>NZ_CABVLM010000001.1 GCF_902498845.1 Pseudoalteromonas rhizosphaerae
TTTTATCAACAGGGCATTGCGCCAAAACAACACCATTTTCGCAGGCAAATGCACTGACCATATAAAGTGCATCGCGCCTATCTGACTGATTAAATGAACCTTTCAATCGCTTACCATCAATCGCAACGACATCGCCCTGAGTTAATTTAGAACAGTCTTTCATCTAAGAAGAAAAAGAATCTTGAAACTGCGTCATATCAATACGACTCATCACACGAGCGATTGTGTCATGGCGAGGGATACCTTGCTCAGAGGAACGTACTTCCTGAGCCAATCTAATCTATCATGGCCAAAATCTTCAATATCTTCCCAGCCTTGGCACCCAGATATGACAGCGCTGACAGCTAAGAATATGATATCAAAAAGTTTATGGACAACTTTACCCTGCTGGCGAGGGTCGTCAATTGATTCGAAATATTTAAATAGTTGAATATCAGGCATGGGGCTCCTTAAAAAGGAGTATAAGATCATACTTTTAAGTCAAGGTAAAGTTCGTGATCTTGCCCTGGATGTTGAATAGCCTTATTGGAGTAATTGTGGGATTTTAATTATTTAAATGATTAAAGCCACGTAATGCTTAAGTGACGTGGCTTTTAATGTTACTGTTGTTGCGCTTCTTGCTCGGCGATTTGCTTAAATGCTTGCACAAATGCATCGCTTGGTTGGCCGCCGGTGAGGGCGAATTGCTCGTTAATGATAAAAGTTGGCACTGAGGTAATGCCCATCTGTTGTAGCGCATTTTGCTCGCTGCGCACCTCTTGGAAATACTCACCAGAGTCTAAAATTTCTTTTGCGCGGGCTCTATCAAGGCCAACGCTTTGCACTACATCAAGCAGCGTATCTTGCTCATTTAAATAAACTAAATCAGTAAAGTGCGCTTTAAAAAATGCCAGTTTTAATTCAGTTTGCTTGCCTTCAGTGGCAGCCCATGTCAGTAAACGATGTAAATCAAAACTATTGATCATGATTCGTTTGCCGTCAAAGTTAAAATCAAAGCCTGCTTGCTCGCCTATCTCTAAAATACGTTTACGGTTTTCGTCACCTTGTTCTTCAGTGAGGCCGTATTTTAGTGCTAAATGCTCATTTAAATCTTGGCCAACAACAGGCATGTCTGGATTTAGTTCGAATGGCTTCCAGCTGATCTCAGCTGTAAATTCGTCACTTAATTGCGCAAGGGCTGTTTCAAGGTTTTTATAACCAATAATGCACCATGGGCACATAACGTCTGAAACTATGTCGATTTTAAGCTTTTTCATCAGTGAGCCTATTTTTTACAAAATGTAACAGGGATATGCAGGCGAGGGTGAGTAAATTCAAGGGGGGCTATTGTTAGTTTTTATAAAGCTACATGGCAGGGGGCTTACCGTGCAGCTTTAAGGATAAGCTAATTTAAGTTAAATTAACCTGCTAAACCAAATGGGTCGTCAATACTATGAGCTGGCTCGGTAAACCATTGTGGGCCGTTGTCGGTCATGTAAAAATGATCCTCTAAGCGAACGCCAAATTCATCGGGTACAACTAGCATAGGTTCGTTACTAAAACACATGCCTGCTGCGAGTGGGGTTTTGTTACCACCGACTAAATAAGGCCATTCGTGAATGTCTAAACCAATACCGTGACCGGTGCGATGCGGACAACCTGGGGTTTGATATTCAGGACCTAAATCTTGTGCAGCTAAATAACCGCGTGCTGCAGCATCAACGGCCTCACAAGGAGCACCGATTTTAGCGGCGTTGAAGGCGGCGATTTGCGCGGCTTTTTCGTAATCCCAAAACTGGCGTTGGCGCTCTGTGGCCTCACCAAACACATAGGTTCGGGTAATATCTGATAAATAATCATGTACTTTACAGCCAGTATCAATCAGTACCATATCGCCTTTTTTAAGAATTTGCGGGTCTTTCACGCCATGTGGGAACGAGGTTGCAACGCCAAATAATACGATGCAAAAATAGTTACCTGAAGCACCTACTTTTTGGTGTGCTTGCTTGATAAACGCTTCAACTTCGCTCGTACTGATTCCTTCGTGTAACATACTTGCAGTTGCTTGGTGAACCGCTAACGTCATATCCATAGCGCGTTGCATCAGTGCCAGCTCGTTGGCTGATTTATGCATTCGACAATGAGCGGTCACAGGTTGTGCATTGACTAGGTTTAAGCCAGTTTGCGCTTTATTGATACCGTCAAAAATAAAGAATTGTGCGCTTTCGTCAATTCCCACAGTACCATTGGCTGCAATGCCCATTTCGGTGATTATATTTACAAATAATGCATAGGGGTTTTCGTGCTCTTGCCAGCCACGAATTGGTCCATCAATTACTTTAAAACCATTAAGTGAGCCAATTTCAAAATACGGGGCAATGTATTGTAAGTCGCCCTTGGCAGGTAAGATAGCACCTACCAGTCGCTCGCTTGCATACCAACGCATGCCTGTAAAATAGGCAAGGTTAGTGCCTGCGTTTAGATAAATCGCATCAATGCCATTCGCTTGCATATAGGTTTGTGCATTAGCGATACGTGCTAAGTGTTCATCAGCTTGAATAGCCGTCAAATCGCCTGTCATATCACTTAGGCTGGCTAATGCCTGCTCGTTAGTTTGGGTACCAATACCAAATATTGTCATGGTGCTCTCCTTTATTTGTATTTGGCTATTGTGCTTGCGCCACTGCTGTACTGCAAGCGAGTTGCGTTGAAAAGCGGCTCATACAATTGGATTGTAAATTAATCTGTGGTGGATGGTTTTAACTCTTTGGGCTATTAGCTCTACTCTCACGGAGTTTTTTGTTTACTCTAAATTATTGTATGAAAATAAAAATACAGATTTTATGTTTGGTTTCGCGGCAAATAACGATGAATATGACCTAAAACTAAGCCGTTTGATAATAGGCAATTTTGTACTCGCACTCCAGTAAGTTAAAAGACATCCACTACTTTTAAAAATTAAAATGACACCCAACTTCAATACAGTTACATGAGTTTTTATGTGTCTAATGATATTAAAAAACTCTTCACAGAATAATAAATGTGTATTTTGGGGCGAATATAGCAAATAACTGGCAGCATAAGCTTCAGCCTTGAGCTGATAAAAAAGTAAAGAGTTGTTTTATATGGTATTACGCTAATAGTTTTTCGCAGTTTTTGAGGTTACTTCGTCGTTTAAAGTGTTGGTGTTCACAATACCGGTCAATTGCATCTGGTTTACCAACAGCACCATGAAAGACTTTAGTAAACCTACTGGTGATTTTTAGCCAGTTTTCAGGGCATATGTTTAGTTGCTCTAGTAGCGGTGGCAAAGAATGATCTATATAACCTGTTTTATCTGTTCTTATGCAGCGCCCTGTTTTATCAACAAGGTTTAGGTAAGAGTTCAGTTCAAAAGGCAAACCATTTACAGTGTGTTTTGTTGTTAAACCTGCAAAGCGAAATAAGGACCTAGGTTGTTTGGCATTTTGTGCTGCTGCAATACGTTTTTTAATACTTGTATAATTTGAGTTTTCAGGTGATGAAGCGGTTCCAGCACGGATTGGGTTTAGATCGACATAGGCCATACAAGCCACTAGTGCTGACTCATCAAGTAAAGCTTGAGATTTAAAGCGCCCCTCCCAAAATCTACCTTTACAATTATCTTCTTTATTAGCTTTGCGAGCAATGTACTCATTAAGTGATCGCATAAACCAGCTAATGTCCATTAGCCTTGAACGATATTCTCCAATACTAGACTTTACTAATTGCAGTTCGACAGTAGAGAGTACCTCATTTTTCACAAAGCGTTGAGTTAATAAAGTACCTTTAAATGCTTTGTGCCAGCGTAAGGCAATGGCTTTATCATTTAGGCGGTTAGCTTTATTATTATCTACATGAAGGATGATATGTGTATGATTACTCATCACAGCATAGGCGCATACATCAATACAAAATATTGAAGCGAGCATTATAATTTTATCTTCAACCCATTCTCTGCGGTGCTCATACGATTGGCCCGTATGCTTGTCCATACCACATAAATAAGCTTTTCTTACGCAACGAGATATACAATGATAGTAGCGAGTATCACTTAGGCTAATTTGTCTTTTTCGAGCGATTGCCATAAAACCTCCAATGTTGTGTTTATATAAAAATACTAGTCACTTTATATAGGACTGCAACTTTATGATGGGATTGAATTGGAATCAGTTGTTGAATTTAGATTTAAATTGGTGTCATGTAAGTTTGATATAGGACTGCAACTTTATGATGGGTTTGAATTGGAATCAGTTGTTGAATTTAGATTTAAGTGGGTGTCATGTAAGTTTTTTTTCATCATGCAACTTGTAATGAGGTGTAATGTTTTATTTCATGTCGACGTTTACGCTTATAGGGCTGTTAATCCTAGCAGCGTAAACGTCACAGGAACTCGACAATGATTACTTCAAAACTTTTATTTGTGGTTTTACTTGGTACGGCATCGATTGCGCATGCTGGTACGCAGTACACAACACAACCTGCAAGCAATATTACGACAACATCGGCGCAGTTAAATGGTTATTCGGCATCTACTATTGGCTTAAGTGGTGAAATAATTGATTATGGTGAAACCACAAACTATGGCTTTAGTGTTTTAGTCACACCCGCAGGAGTTAATGGCCCTGTGAGTGCGCAAGTAGCTAATTTAGAGTGTGGAACGCAGTATCATTTTCGGTTTCATGGTGATCCAAAACCGCCCAGATCAACACTGCAAGGTGAAGATCTCACTTTTACCACGCTACCATGTAACCCCACTATATTAAACAATATCTCCCTAGAAACAGGTGGCCAATATTACCTTGTGGCTGAGAATAATGGGGGGGATACAGTGAATGCAAATCGTCTTGCAATTGGTCCATGGGAGCAATTTAATTTAATAGATATTAATGGCGGTGATTTGCTAAGTGGTGATGAAATACATATCCAAACAACATCAGGATACTATTTTGTGGCAGAGCAAGGTGGTGGGGCTGCACTTAATGCAAACCGAACTGCGGCATCAATATGGGAAACGTTCACTATAGAATTACCAAATAACCCTGGTGCATTAATTCAAAATGGTGACAACATCGCGCTTAAATCGATTAATGGTTATTACGTACAAGCGGTCAATAATGGTGGTTTTGGAACCAATGTTCTGCCTACTGTTATAGGTTGTAATGCAATGTATCCTTGCTCATTAGAAATGTTTAAAATAATATTTTAAGTGTGGGCCGCAATTACCAAAACAGTCTATTGTAAGGTAGTTGCGACTTTCAGTATAATACGTTGCACTTGCTGCTGAGGTTTACTCCATAGCGCAGTGTTAACAACCGTATCAAAGTATGATATTTAATTATTCAAAGTATATATGACACTCTTAACAATCATTTTCAAAGCTCAGCTGCACTATTTAACGAGGTTTTTTAGCATAGGGTAGACGCGTTATAGCGTGTGTTTTGTGATAACTATCTAAGCCGCTAATGGTGACGGTGTTGATTGACTCTAAATCGATAAAACCATCCTCTAAAATTGCTGAGTCTTCAACATGTAAGTCTATAATCTCACCGATTACTAACTCAGTGCCATTTACGGCAAGGTGTTGATGTTCAACAAATTTAACTGCATACTTTAAACGGCTTTGAGCAACAAACGGAGCCGAAAAATTAGCCAGATACTCGGTTGTAAGGCCTGTAGCATCAAATTCAGATTCATTTTTATCGTAACGGGCAGAAGTCTGGTGAGCTTGTTCCACAATCTCGCTATTCACTTGGTTAATAGTGTAAACACCGGTTGCTAAAATATTCTCGAAAGTATGACGAGGTACACTATGTGGGCGGATTATCATGGCGACCAAGGGTGGATGCGCACCTAGATGAATCACCGAACTTACAATTGCTAAGTTGGTGTTGCCAGCACTATCTTGAGTACCAATTAAGTTGGCACTTTTAAAACCAGATAGTGAGTTTATTAAATGCGTACGGTAGTGTTTATCTAACTGACTAATGGCGTCTGTTGTAAAGTGCATGGTTTATCCTTACCAGTGTATGTGCTCACCTTGCCAATCAATGTAGGCGGGTTGACCTAACTCAGTGAGCTGTTCAGGTTGTTGTAAAAGAGTATAAAGTTGTGATGCTACAAACTCAGGTGTAAAGAGCTTACCTGCGGGTACATTTTTTTGAAACGGCTTAGATAAATTAGTATCTGTTGTGCCTGGATGAAAAAGAATTAAACGGGTTTGTTTTGCGCGTCGTTGCAGTTCAATAGCTGCTGTTTTAAATAACATATTAAGTGCTGCTTTTGAGGCGCGGTAGCTGTACCAGCCGCCTAAGTTATTGTCTGTAATACTCCCTACTCGCGCACTTAAGGCCGTTATGGTACAAGGTATTTTGTGGCTAAGTAGCGGCGCGATTGCTTGCAGGCACAAAATAGGAGTTAAAGTATTGGTGTTGAGTAAAGTATTGAAATAATGCTCATCGATATCGTCGAGTTTTTTTTCAGGCATAGATTGCGCATAATGTAATTGGCCGTTAAAAATAACTACCTGAGTTGGGTATATTGCGCGCTCTTTAAGTAAGTTTGTTAATTCATTTAAGCGTGCTTTGGAATAGTCACAAACAAACTGCTCAACAGCAATACCGACAGCGGATGTGTCAATACAGCTGCGACTTACACAAAAAACCATAGCCTGCGGATCGTGTTTGGCAATTTCTTTTAGATACGCATTTGCAATTTCACTACTTGCACCGAAAATAATATAAGTGTTAGTCATTATTTTATCCCACAACTTGATTGGCAGAAAATGCGTGTGATTTGTCTGCGGTATTTTGCAAACAGGCGATAACCTAGATCGGCAATAAAGCGTATTATGGGTAATTGTAGCAGCTTTAGCCATGAATGACGGCCAACCGTTTGCCATGCTTCAAATGTGACATCTAATCCGTAAATCATTTCACCGTTATCACGCTGGCCATGCAAAAACGCCATGGCATCGTGGCGTTTTATGTTTTTAAAGCGCTGCTCAAAATCATCTTTATTTATATCTTCGAGTATTATTTTGTTGTGTGTGTCAGCACGCTTAAGTGAATCCATTTCTTTAACACAAAGCGGGCAATTACCATCGTAAAAAATAATCATAGTTACTCAAAATTCGTCGATTTATTATGTCTTGTTACGAAATAGAATAAGCCTTGGATCTGTTAAATTATCCATTTGGATGATATTAATAGAGTCTTACAAATATAAAGGTAAGCAAAGTGTCGATTTTTTACCGCATTTTACACTCCACACTTAAAAATTGAACACGGCTTATTATTAGTACCTTTATGGTATAAACATCAACAATGGAGTATCAGGAATGAGTGAACAATATGCCGCCTTGCGTGGGAACGTTAATTTATTGGGGCAATTATTAGGCCAAACAATCAAAGACGCCCAAGGACAAGCGATTTTAGATAAAGTAGAAGAAATTCGAGCTTTAGCTAAGTCATCCCGCACAGGAAACGAGCAAGACCGCCATACCTTAATTAATGTTCTGCATGCTTTAACCGATGAAGAGTTACTGCCAGTAGCACGTGCTTTTAATCACTTTTTGAATTTAGCCAATGTTGCAGAGCAGTTTCATACTATTTCCCGTTTTAATGACGTGGGTTTTTGTCAGCTAAGTCCGTTAACACAAACTTTAAAAGCATTAGCTAGCCACGCACAACAGGGTAAAATAAATCCCAATGAAATCGCAGAAAGCTTAGCCAAACTGCATATTAATTTAGTTTTAACTGCACACCCAACTGAAGTAACTCGTCGTACAATTATTAACAAACACGTTGAATTAAGTGATTGCTTAGCGGCTCTTGAGCGCACCGATAACCTGTCTTATGAGCGTGAAAATATATTAAACCGTATCGCACAGTTGATCAGCCAAGCATGGCATACTGACGACATCCGTCGTTCACGTCCAACCCCAATTGATGAAGCGAAATGGGGTTTTGCAGTTATCGAAAATAGCCTTTGGCACGCCGTTCCGCGTTTTTTACGAGACTTTAATAAAGAAGTAAAAGAGCACCTTGATTTAGAGTTACCAAACGATTACAGCCCCGTTGAATTTACCTCATGGATGGGGGGCGATCGCGATGGCAATCCATTTGTAACAGCATTAGTGACGCAGCAAGTGCTGGATCATGGGCGCTGGATGGCACTTGATTTATACAGTCGCGATATCGACACTTTAAGCACTGAGCTTTCTATGTCACAAGCCAGTGATGAGCTAGTCGAGCTCGCTGGACAAGATTTTGAACCGTATCGTGCGGTATTAAAAGTACTCAAAGCGCAAGTGAGTGAAACCGTTGCTCATCTTGGCGCTAAAATTATGAATAAGCGCACCGATGCACAAGACATCGTCACTGACATTGAGCAGTTAAAGCAGCCGCTTGAGGCATGCTACCGTTCGTTGCTTAAGAGTAACATTGCGGTGGTAGCCAATGGCTTATTATTAGACGTGTTACGTCGTATTAATAGCTTTGGTATTCGTTTAGCTAAACTTGATGTGCGCCAAGACTCATCACGCCACAGTCAGGTATTTTCCGAGCTCACTCGTTATTTAGGTTTAGGTGATTACGACCAATGGCAAGAAGAAGATAAGCAGGCATTTTTATTAGCCGAGCTTAACTCTCGTCGCCCGCTTATTCCTAAACATTGGCAACCAAGCGCTGATGTTAAAGAAGTCCTCGACACCTTTGATGTAATCGCCAAGCAAGATGCGTCGACGTTTGGTTTATATATTATTTCAATGGCACGCACAGCCTCTGATGTATTAGCAGTACAACTGCTATTAAAAGAAAGTGGTTGTAGTTTTAAACTGCCTGTTGCGCCATTATTTGAAACCTTAGATGACTTAAATGCAGGCAGCGATGTTATTACTCAATTGCTTGATAATAACTGGTATCGAGGCCAAGCTGAGGGCATACAGAATGTCATGATTGGTTACTCAGATTCAGCCAAAGATGCTGGCATGATGGCTGCCGGATGGGCGCAATACGAGGCAATGGATAAGCTTGTACAATTGGCAGAGCAACGTGGTATTGAGCTGGTATTATTCCATGGTCGTGGTGGTACTGTTGGTCGTGGTGGTGCACCTGCTGCACAAGCCTTACGTTCACAGCCACCAGGTTCACTCAAAGGTGGCCTGCGTGTTACCGAACAAGGGGAGATGATCCGCTTTAAGTTTGGCCTACCTAACGTGGCGCTGGAAAGTCTAAACATCTATGCCGGTGCTGTGCTTGAAAGTAATTTGTTACCACCACCAGAGCCAAAAGATGAATGGCGTGATGTAATGGCGTTGATCAGTGAAAAGTCATGTGAGCATTACCGTAATGTAGTGCGTTTTGATGAAGACTTTGTGCCGTACTTTAGAATGGCAACACCAGAGCAGGAACTATCAAAATTACCGCTTGGTTCGCGTCCAGCAAAGCGTAATCCCAATGGTGGTGTTGAAAGCCTGCGAGCTATCCCGTGGATTTTTGCTTGGAGTCAAAATCGCTTAATGCTACCAGCATGGCTTGGGGCACTAACTGGTTTACAAGCTGCACTTGAAAAACATGGCATAGATACCCTTAATGAAATGAGTCAACGCTGGCCGTTTTTCAGAGCCCGTCTAGAAATGCTTGAAATGGTATTCAGTAAAGCGGACTGTTGGTTAAGTGCGCATTACGACGACGCTTTAGTTGAAGAGCAATACAAACCACTAGGTGAAAAACTGCGTAAAGAGCTCAAGCAGGCTATTTCACTGGTACAATCGTTAAGCCCACAGCAAAGTTTGCTTGCCGATCAACCTTGGATAAAAGAGTCTATTGGTTTGCGTAACCCGTATACGGATCCATTGAATGTGCTTCAAGTTGAGTTGTTAAAACGTTCGCGCGAAGCGGCAGAAGGCAGCTCTGGTGACATTGATAACGCGTTAATGATCACTATGACTGGGATTGCCGCAGGTATGCGTAATACAGGTTGATTGTTAGTCGATAAATACTCGACCTCTTGATACTGCTTTGCAGCTTGAGGTCGTTTAATGACTAACGTGCTAACAAATTGTGCGCCGCTGTTGGTAATACTAATTTAAATTGGTAAAGGTGCGGCGCATTTGTTACTAAACAGGTTATATTTAATTGCATTAACACGCCTAGTTATTCAAATTAAGCTTATTTAATTACCATCTATTGCATTTCTTCAGTAATAAAAGTCATCCTTTATTCCGTATTAACGTTCTGGTCAGACCTGATTTGATATTAGATATTGACTGTTCATTTTTTTTATCTAGAATATCGGCTGTTTTGTCATTTTATGGCAATTGTACTAATAATCGAGTAGTAATTATGTCAAATGTGTCTACTTGCATCACGTATGATGCATCTACGTCATTAATAATGATGACGCTTAGAGGGACGGCAAGTGCACAGGATGTGATGAACTTTTATCAAATTGCGCAGCAGTATGTATCTATTTACGGCAGTAATAAATTACTCGTTGATGTGTCTGAATTAACGCATAAATTTCCGGCTAGTGATCTACTGACAATTATGCCTGCAGTGTCAAAGTGGTTATCCAGCTGCTTTATTGCTCGCGTCGTTAGTTTTGATGGTTTTATGCACGATTTGTTTTTGCAAAAAGCGCAACGCTTTGATATAAAGGCAGAAAACTTTGATTGTTTTAACAGCGCGAAAAATTGGTTAGTAAATCAACCTAGCATTTAAGCGTTGAACCTTCTAAACTAATTAGCCATTAAATCATAAAACTAGTCTATGTCTTCATTAACGCCTTCAGTAAGTACTCAAACTAGCTGCGTTTTTAGCTTCAGTGAAAAACAACAGCAGCAGTTATATCTTCACGTAAAACAGCACAAGGGTATTTTAAATACCGCTGATATCACAGCTTTGTGCGCGCAATATAAGCAACCTGTCGAGGTTATACTGCGCGCCTGTTTACCTATTGCTGCAAAATTTGCAGTTGTGCCTATTTCACATTTTTTTGTTGGGGCAATTGTAGTTGGCTACGATAAACACGGTGAGCAACATTTTTATTTTGGGGCTAACGTTGAATTTGCACAACAAGCATTAAGCTTAGTGGTTCATGCTGAGCAATCGGCAATTAATAACGCTTGGCTCAATGGCGCGAAAAAAATAGCTAAAATTGCTATCAGTGATGCGCCATGTGGTTATTGTCGTCAATTTATGAATGAGTTGGCTGATGCGCAGAGCTTTGATATTTTATTACCGCAGCAGCAATTCAAGCTGGCTGATTTACTCCCTCACTCATTTGGTCCGCAAGATTTAGGTAATTCTTATAGCTTGTTTAACCCCGCTCCACAACAGCATGAATTTGTTGTAACTGATGAACTGGATAAAACGTTGTTAAGTTATGCGTTGGCTGCATATGTACCTTACTCTGAAAATTACAGTGCAGTGAAAATTAGTACTTTCGAAAATGGTAATTTTTATGGTTGTTATGCGGAGAATGCCGCGTATAGCCCGAGCTTATCACCACTGCAAAGTGCGGTGAGTCAATTGCATTTAGCCGGTTTGGCAATGACTAAAGATGTTGTCAAAGGGATTGAGTTACTACAAACGCAGGGTAAGGGAAATCAGTTAAGTGTCAGTCAAGCAGTACTGGCAAGTTACACTGATTTGCCAGTACTACAAAGTATTAGTTTAAATATTAAGCCAACAGCAGTTTAGCGGCTTCGAGTACCACGGCGACTGATTTTTTCTCAATCTCGCCGTGATCTACATTGGGGATTTCTTGGCGAGTACGATTAACCAACACACCAGCTACACAGGCGGCTTTTAGCCCCAGTGCTGCACACATTGTAAATAAGGTTGCTGATTCCATTTCATAGTTCATCACGCCCAGCTTTTGCCATTCTTCACAGCTACCTTGAAATGCTTTTGGTACATAACCTGAGTAAGTGTCGTAACGTTCTTGACCTGGGTAAAAAGTATCGCTTGATGCAGTAATACCAATATGAAAATCAATACCTAAATTACCGCACGCATTGACCATCGCTTGAGTGGCGAAAAAGTCAGACACAGCGGGGTAGTTCAATGGCGCAAAATGTTGGCTCGCACCATCTAAACGCACAGATGCTTGGCTGATTAAAATATCACCTTCATTAATATGAGGTTGAATAGCGCCAGTTGTGCCAATTCGTAAGAATGTTTCAACTCCCAATTGCGCCAGCTCTTCTACTGCAATGGAGGTTGAAGGACCACCAATACCGGTTGAGCAAATAACCACAGAGTTACCGTTAAGTTGACCTAAGTAAGCATGAAACTCTCGGGTTTGGACGAGGCAAGTTGGGTTTTCGAGAAAAGTTGAAATACGTGCTGCACGATCTGGATCGCCCGGTACAATTGCAAGTTTTGCACCGTGTAGATCGTCGCGGGTGAGTCCTAAGTGAAATACCTTTTCCATAGCGGGGCCTTATTTATAACTTTTGTTCTAACGTCAGTTAATAACGCTAATTTATAAAGAGTTGTTATCAATTTAGCATAATTACCACAATGCATTGCCTTGTACAGGACGGATGTCCGTTATCAAATTTATTCATTCTCTTTGAATATTCAAGCAACTGACTTTAATTTGTGTCATCGCCGGTAGTTGACTTGTATTCATAGACACTATATCAATCCTACTAGGCACTCTATTTTAGTTTATACGTTGTTGGATAAATAAGTATAACCAATTGTTATTTTAGAGGTTTATATAGTTATTTAAAATGTAGCTAAAGCGGCGAGAGTAATAAAATTGCGAGTGAAAATCGGCGCGTGAATCTTTTATTAATTTTATTTTCAACAACGCTCTTTTGCATAACTACGCAAAAGCACACAGTAAGGAATTGCAATGAGCACACAATGGCACACATTTAAAAGTAAAGTTGAGCACTGTTTATGTCCGCCGGGCGATGGCGTTTTTACGGTTAATACTGCAAAAGAACGAAAAGCGGCGCTGCGTATGAAACTGTATGGGCAAGAAGATAATGTCGATACGCTATGGCGTGCATCACTCGATACACTTAGTCAAAGTGAGCATAAAGCGGTGACTTTAGGCATTAGCTCTGACTGTGGTGGTGGCATTTTACGCGGCGCCAACTGGGGGCCGTTGTTTTTACGTTCAGCATTGATTGATCAGCAGCCTCAGGCAAAGTCGTTTGATTTAGGTGATGTAAGGGTTATTCCACATTTATTGCATGATAAATATTTAAACGACGCGACTATCAGTAATTGCCAACAGGCATTATATGATAATCCAAGCAGTGAGTATTATGTCAGCCCGTTGTCTATCACTGAAGATGTATGCGATAGCTTTTATGCAACGTTTACTGATAAAGGCATTTTTGGTATTGGTGGTGATCATTCAATTAGTTACCCGTTAACTAAAGCGTATTTGAAGGCAAAGCGTGCGCAAGGTAAACGCACTGCGATTATTCACTTTGATGCGCATACCGATTTACTCGTTGAGCGTTTAGGTATCGATTTATGTTTTGGCTCGTGGTGCACGCATATTTTAGAGTTTTTACCTGCACCACATCATCTGATCCAATTTGGTATTCGCTCAAGCGGTAAGCCAAAAGAACACTGGGAATCTACCTTTGGCGTTAAACAACATTGGGCCCATGAGATCATCGAACGAGGCGCACCGGCAATTGCCGCAGAAGTCATTGCTCAGCTTAAAGCTGATAATGTTGATGAACTCTACGTCAGCTTTGATATTGACGCCCTCGATGAAGAGTTTGCATCAGCAACAGGCACACCCGAAGGGAACGGTTTAACGCCGCAGCATGCTTTGGATATCTTGGTTGCTTTGGCTGATGAATTTCCGATCACCGGCGCTGATATGATGGAAATTGCTCCATTTACCGACAGTTCACTGATTGGTCAATCGAGTTCAGATACAACGCTTAGGGAAGGTGCAAAAATTTCAGCATTTTTAATTAATGCTATGAACCGCGCATAGTTAATAACAGTTCATTTAAGCAGCCTGCTACGGCATGCTGCTTTTTAAATTCACAAATCAGCTATTTGCCGTTATATTTAATTTACATCAACAGATGCTTAAAGTAATAATCGGTGGGGCAAGAGTGGCTAAGTGGTGTTATTTTTTATTTATAATCTTAAGTAATCAAAGTCTCGCTAAATTAAATGTGGTGACGGAATATTTTCCGCCTGCTCAATATCTTGATGAAAACGAACAACTTGTTGGCTATATAGCTGATAAAGTTCAAATGGTGTTAGCTTCTTCAACACTCGATTATACAATCTCAGTGCATAGTTGGAGTACCGCATTTAATATGGCACTGCGCGATCCGCAAACGTGTATTTTTTCTATGACGCGTTCAACTCCTCGTGAAAAGCAATTTATTTGGATTGCAGAATTAGCAAAGTTGAATACTTATCTGTATGCATTGAATTCAAAAAACATTGTTATCAATTCCCTAGAGCAAGCAAAGCAGTACCGGGTTGCGGTATTAAAAGATAACTACAGCCATCACTTTTTATTATCACAGGGCTTTGAAGAAGGTGTAAATCTAATGCTGATGAATAGTTTTGATAATATTTTTAAAATAGTTCAAAGCCGTCAAAGCAGTATCGATATCGTTGTATTACCTGAACAACGGGCTAAATATGAGCATGCTAAAAGGCAAGTTACTGACAAATTAACACCTATTTTAAGGCTTAATATTGAGCAACCGGCATTATATTTTGCTTGTAACAAAGCGCTAGATAAGCCAACTCAAACCAAACTCAGCAACGCATTCAACGCGTATCAGTAAGCTTTTATTGTTGGTAATACACTGATATTTAATTACTTTTAATATTAATTAAATTTAAATTGCCCAACCTTTAAAAGGGGTTATAATCCAGCTGCTTTTGCTTATAAAAGCGCTTATTTTTGGAGTTATAAATGGGTGACTTAATCGGGATTGGTTTATTAATCTTGATCAGTGCGTTATTTGCTATGTCGGAAATCGCCATCGCAGCATCACGTAAAATTAAATTAAGAGTCATGGCTGACGAAGGCAATGCTAAAGCGGCTGCAGTATTAAAGCTGCAAGAGCAACCCGGTGCTTTTTTTGCCATGATCCAAATTGCTCTCAATGCAATTGCTATTTTAGGCGGTATAGTGGGCGAACAAGCGCTTTCACCTTATGTTGAAAGTGTACTTGTGTTGTTTTATCAAGGACCGTTACTGGCGCAAATTAGCTTTTTACTGTCGTTTTTGACAATTACTTCATTGTTTATTTTATTTGCTGATTTATTACCAAAACGCTTAGCTATGATCCTACCAGAGGCTGTTGCGGTTCGCGTAGTCACGATTATGCGTTGGGTAACGTATGCATTAACACCGTTGGTATTGTTTTTTAATGGTGTAACTAATATTGTTTTACGCTTATTCAATGTGCCGGCAGAGCGTGAAGACATTGTAACTACCGAAGACATAGTCGCAATGATGGATGCAGGCGCAGAATATGGTAGCTTACAACAACAAGAATATGATTTGATTGGTAATGTATTTGATTTAGAAGCGCGCTTTTTATCGAGTGTTATGTCACCTAGAGATCAAATAGTCTACTTTGATATTAACGAAGCCAGCGATAGTATTTCGGGCAAAATCATTGATCATCCACATAATCATTTTTTGGTATGTAATGGCAATTTAGATAAATTAATTGGCTCAGTTGAATCAAAAGATATTCTTCGCCAAGTGCTCAAAGGCGATGCAGCGAATATTAACGACGAAATGCTCGAAAAAGAGATTTTTTATCTACCAGAAACACTGAGTTTGTCAGAGGCATTAAATGCCTTTAAAGGCGCAGCAAAACCTTTCGCAGTGGTGGTAAATGAATACGCACTTGTCGTGGGAATTGTGACAGTTAAAGATCTTATGAAAGGCTTTATGGGAGATTTGATCACCCATAATGGTGATGAATTAATTATCGCACGTGATGCAAATTCATGGTTAGTTGATGGTTTAACCCCAGCCGTTGAGCTGGCAAAAGTGCTCGGTGTGGATGAATTTCCAGATCAAATGCATTATGAAACTGTTGCCGGATTTTTAATTTATACCATGAAGCGAATTCCTAAACGAGCAGAATATATTCAATACGCAGGTTTTAAATTTGAAGTTGTGGATGTTGAAGGGATCCGAGTTGAACAGTTATTGGTGTCTAAAATACTACCGGTAGAACCAGCCTTACAATAAACGTGAGGCGCTATGCGCCTCATTATTTATTCAAAAGCGCCTTTTATTATTGCAAAGCCGTGCTCAACCATATGAATGCCATTACTCCATACATGTTGTGGCGCTAAAGTGTTGCTATCAAGTAAAACTAAGTCGGCGTCTGAGCCTTTGCTAATAGTGCCTTTTTTAATCCCCAGTACATTAGCGGGATTAGTGGTTATGGCCATTAATGCGTGCTCTATACTCACCTCATATTGATGTACAGCTTGTTGAAAAGCACCTAACAGAGAGGCTTCTTTACCAATTTCAAGCCCGAGCAAATTAAATTGCTCGTCAAATATTGGCAGGCTGGCATGGCCATCTGAACTCATAGTCAATTGTGTTGGCTTAACATTGTGTGTTAAACAGTAAGCTAACGCTTGCGCGGCAGCATATTCGCCATGAGCAAGATCATACTCAGTTGTGCTGGTGGTAAAATCAATTGTACCGCCGGCTTCACAAAATAAAATCCCAGCGTCAAGCAGCGCTTTATTTCTATTCATGTGTGTTGGATAAAACTGACTCAATGAAATATCAGTATTTTTATCAACCTCATGCAGAATCGCTAAGTGACTATTAACGGGGCCGACATGAATGCTCACGGTGCCTTTTTTTGCGCTTAGCATGCCGGCGACTTTTGCTTCTGCTGCCAACTCTGCGAGTTGTTGAACGGTGGGTTGGCTGCTACGGTGATCTGAAATTGCCACTTCGCCTACGCCAATAAACTCGTCAATATACATTAGGTCATTTGTAATACTACCCGTCAGTGTTTTAGCGGGTAAGTGATAAGAGCCAGTATGGCAAAATACATTAAGACCAAGCTCTTTTAAGCCTTTCGCTTTAGCAACTAAGTTGGTTAGTGTGCGACTGCTTGAGTCAGTGCCCAGCGCTGCAATAACGGTTGTAATACCTGCTAAGGTGGCATCAGTTAAGTTCATTTCTGGCGTTCGACTAGTAAAACCTGCTTCGCCGCCACCGCCTGTAATATGGACCAAAGAGTCAACAAAGCCTGGTACTAGAATGTTTCCTCGGCCATCGATAATCTTTACTTCGGTATTACTTTCTAGTTTGATCTCGGTTCGAAAATCAATCACTTTAGAACCAGCGATGAGTACATCCATCTGCCCTTGAGGGCTTGGAGTATAAAGGTTTGCACCTCGAATTAATGTCAACATAGTGAAGTCTTTTTATTGATAATTGATAAAATAAGCAAGAAATATGAAGCCGCTTGCTAAAGTAAATAATGCTAAAGTGAAACGCCAAATAAAGGCTGCCCATTCGCTCCAATCAAGCTTTACAATACCTAAGCAACCGATCAAGCTGGCTGAGGTTGGAATGAATATATTCGTTAAGCCATCGCCAAACTGAAAAGCTAATACCACAATTTGTCGTGAGACATTGAGTAAATCGCCTAATGGAGACATCAGTGGCATAGTGATAGCGGCTTGACCTGACCCTGAAGAAACAAAAAAGTTAAACACACTTTGAAATAATAACATTCCCCATGCCGCAACAAAGTCTGGTACCGCAGCGATACTACTAGCACTATGATAAAGTAATGTATTTAAGGTTGACGGTGCATTTAAATCACTGCCGCCAAGTAATAATACCACCCCTTTGGCAAGAGCGACTAACATAGCTGCGGGCAACAATTCTTGTGCACCATGTTTAAATGCATCTGCACTTTGGTTGGCTGTTTGTTTATTAAAAATACTGGCGATAAAAGCACTGAGCACGCCAATACAAAAAAACTGTGCTGCGAGCTCTGGAATATAGTATTGGCGCGCCATCACACCCCACACAACCCAAGTAATACCCGCTATAAAAGTAATCAAGATAAGTTTATCGGCGGTATCTAATTTTATATCAGTATGGGAGTCGCTTTGCGCGGTGTTAATGGTTCTGATCGAGTTGGCATAACGTATAGTAAAAAATAAACCAAATAGTGTAAACACAACCCATGCGATCATTCTAAAGCCAGCACCAGAAAAAACCGGTATTTCAGCAATAGATTGTGCAATTGCAATACTAAAAGGATTCATCCAAGACGTTGCAAAGCCAATTTGTGTGGCAACATACGTAGTTAAAACCGTTACTTTGGCATCATAGCCGAGCTGTTTCATGATCGGTAGCAAGACAATACAAAAAGCAATGGCTTCTTCGCCCATACCAAATACTGCGCCACCTAAGGAAAATAACACAAATAATAATGGTAGAAACAGCCATTCAACTCGCTGAGTTTTATTGATAAGCGCCATAATACCGTTATTAATTGCGCCCGTTTTCATAATGATACCGAATGCACCACCAGTAATTAATATAAACGCCATAACACCGATAGTTGCGCCGTACTTGTCACCCGAGACTAAACCTTCAAACAACACATTTGCCAGACCAATTTCACCGCCTTCAGCAAACAGCGGTGTTTGCTCGCTAACAGCCACTGTTTGGTATTGAGAAAGTTCAACACTGTGGCTATCTTTTTGGGCGTTAAACATCCCAGGAGTAATAAACAAGGTTGCCAAGTAGGCAATTAATGCAACTGATAACAAGATGATACTTGCATCAGGCATAGTAAATTGTTTGTTTTTCATAATTTCACTTTTCGCAAAGAAATAGGTTGCTTAGACTAAGCCGCACACCTGCTTATTTTAACACGAAGTTTATTTGAATAAGTGACCTTACTCTACAAAGCAAAGCCACTTAGTACAATTTGGATGGTGTTACGCACAGCGACTAGTGCTGCGCGTATAATTTTTAGAAACGATAGCTGACACTAAATGTATAACGCGCGCCATAAGCATTATGGTTTATAGAATCAAAACCACGACTTGAGCCGTATAGCTGTGGCGGCTCTTTGTCAAAAATATTATCAATGCGCGCTCTTAAGGTAAGGGCTTTATTTACGTAGTAACCTGCAGATAAATCCCATACGAGCCAATCGTCAACTTGATGATTACCTTGTGAGTCAAGTTTACCTAAACTTTCCAGTTCATCAATTTCACGGCCTCGAAGTCCTTCAATGTCATCATCATAGCTGCTGGTGTAGTTAGCCCCTAAGTTTAAGTAGTAGCTTTGTGCTTCCCAATCGATTGACATACGAGCGATGTTTTCAGGGTAGCGATATGTACCCACTAGCTTTTCAATTGAGTCTGAGCCCGGTTTGTTGCGTTCAAATTCAAGGTAGTGAGTACCGTCAAATGCGAAGGTTAAGTCGCCGCCAGATAACGCAAAGCGATGGTCAAATTTAATATCAATACCCGCTAACGTTTGTGTGCCGGTATTTTCAAGCGGAATGACATGGTCGCGGAATAAGGGTAAGTAGTCTTCACCAGGACGGGGATTAAAGTTATCTGGGTTTTTATCGCCAGCTTTGTTATCTTCATCAACATAGTTAGCTAAAATCTCAGTAAGATTAGCGCCATCTTGCTCGATGTTTAAACCACTATTGTCACTGATATCACATAGCTCATTATCGTAAGAAATACCTTGTTGACCTTCTGGGACAATACCGCAATGGCGCAGTGATGCATCAGTAATGGCACGATCTAGCACCGCAGTCATATTAGTATCAATCACTTCTTCGTGATCAAACTGCCAGTAATCAACGGTTAGGTTAGTATCAGCGCTTGGGCTCCAAGCAAAACCAACACTAATAGCTTCTGATTCTTCTGCTTTAAGATTTTTATTTCCAAGCTCGAGTGAGTTAACACTTACCTCTGTTCCTTGGCTCATACAATAAAGATCAGATACTGCTTGGTTAGCACCGCAATCGAAGGTTGATTGAGTGGTTCTTAATTTAACACCAGCTTGCGTAAGAGAAGGGGCACGGAATGACGTAGACCATGAGCCACGTAACACTAACGAGTCGTTAGGACGATAGCTTAAGCCTATTTTTGGATTAAAGGTGCCGCCAAAATCGTCATAATGATCGTAACGTCCTGCCGCCTGTAGCTCAACTTGATCGGTCAATGATACACTTATTTCTGCGAACGCCGCGTATTGAGTGCGATCAGCCTCTGATAAGCTCGAGCCAAAACCAAATACATCCACTAAGTAGCCGTTTTCAGGGCGTGCTTGCGAGTCAAGTGATGGAATGTCAGTTAATTCTTCACGGCGAGCTTCAACTCCAAATGATGCATAAGCGGGTAAATCATTAAAGGTGAATAGCTCACCGTTAAAGTTTGCATCCCAGCCGTATACGGTGCTTTCGCCACTGCGTGTTGGACGTGCCTGTGCCGTTGCTAAAACCGCATCGTTGGCGGCATCGCCTTGCACAAATGGATTATAAAATGGCAGTAAATCGCCTGATACACAGTTAAGGTTCGCGCCGTCGTAGTTTGCTAATGTACCGTCTGAGCATAGTTCACCAGTAATGGCGGCATGAAATTGGTAGCGATTGTAAATACCATCAATGGCTTCTTGTTCAGAGCTTGAGCGAGAAAAGGTTACGCCTGACTCCCAGCTCCAGTCACCAACATCACCTGCAAGGCTACTCACTAAGCGGAAGTTTTTAGTTTCTACTTCGACAGTACGTGGGGCATTAAAACGCGCATCAAAGCCAAAGCCGTAAACTTCGCGGCCAGCTTGCGTATCAAATTCAAATGGGTCAATAAACACTTGATCCATCAAATCATTACTGCCATCTGCATTATCATAAATGAACAGCGCATCTTCTAAAATGAAAGGGCCATCTTCATCATTTATTTGATTAATCGGTGAGGGTGACGAGTACGCTTTTGCCTTTGTTTGGCTATAGAAAAAGTCAGTATGCCAATCAAGACCGCCTAAGCTGCTATTGAACATAAAGCCAGTCGATAGACTCTCAAATGGCGTATCCAGATAATCGTCTTGATTTGGGTAATAGGCACAAATGTCTTCACCAAATTCAGTTGTAACTAATTCAGTCTGGCAATTTGGCGCTGGCAATTCATTCCCATCACGCGAGCTGTAATAATAAATATTTGGCGCGTTTTCAAGTTTTGGTAAGTACGAATAACTATTCACCAGTGGTGATGATGCAGTGAAATCTCGATCGGTTGCTTTAAATGCGTTACGGTCAAAAATATCGGCAAAAACCGTTAAGTTACTCTCACCAATTTTTGTACCGTATACTAGGTTAAGTTGTTTTTTACCTTCATCATGACTGTTAAAGCTGTTTGCGTAGGATGCGTTTACTTCAGCGCCTTCAAAGTCATCTTTTAAAATATAGTTAATTACACCTGCTACGGCATCTGCACCGTAAACCGCTGATGCACCGGTTGCAAGAATATCAATACGCTCGATAGCAGCAAGTGGAATTGAGTTCACATCGACAAAGTTTTCCGTGCCAGCGGCAAATGAACTGGGCGCAACACGACGACCATTAATCAGTGTTAATGTGGCTGATGGGCCCATGCCACGTAGACTTGCTGCAGATTGTCCCGCAGGTGTTGAAGTGGACGTGCCACCGCTTTCTGAAGTGGAAAAAGTGCCGCTACCACCTTTGAACACGGATAAATCCTTTAATAATTCGTGAATCGTGTTGGCGCCAGAGCGTTTGATGGCATCTTGGTCTAATACCGTTAGTGGAATCGTTCCTTCAAGATCGACGCCTTTTAAACGTGATCCGGTGACTTCTACTCGTTCAATGTTTTCAGCTTTAGTGTTTTCTTGCGCATACAAAAAAGTTGGGCAAAGCACTGCGCTTATTGCCGTTGCAATAGTTAATTGACGAAACATATTGGTTTACCTTTGTCTTTATTTTAAGCACAGGTGTACTGCACAGTGCTTATTTTTTGATTATTTAGACAGGGCCGTGATCGATAGACACAGTTAGCCCCTCACAGAGAATGTGAGGTAGTGGCTACTCGTCAAACCACTCCGAAAGGTAGTGAGGAGAGTAGAAATATGTACACAGCGATGTTGCGTTTTTAAACATAATTCCAATCCAAAAGGTTTTTGACAAAGCTAGTATTTGGGTGCTAGCTTACTCGCGATTTAAAAGTTCCTTATTTTTATAGCAAGCATAAAGTTTTACTGCAAGCTATTTTTTATCATTTTTTACATGAGTATAACATTATGGAAAACTTTCGGGAACATCTTGCAAAGAGCCCTAAATGTGGTTTTTTTGCTGCTTTTACACTGGTAATGACCGCTTTTTCGGCGAATATATCTGCAAATCAAACTGAGCAAACCTTGCTGTTAATTGGTGGCGCATTAACGACTTGTTCAAGTTTAAATCCTAAAAATTGCATTGAAAAAACATCATTAATAGGAAAAAAAGCGAATCAATTTCAATTGACGGGCAAAGCACTACAAGAAATAAAAAGCCAATGGCCTGATGATAGTACTAATAACCGCAATGAAACCTTGCGGGTTTTATCAAAAATAGCTAAGCAACAGCCTAATCTTATCGATAAAGGGTCTTTGCTATGGGCTTGGCGGGATTTAGATAGCCGCTCGCTCAATAATTTAACTGATCGAGAATATAACTTTGTAACTGATATGCTGGAAGTGGCGGTTGTTGATGCTAAAGGCCAGCGCATAAAAGAAACGGTGCAAAGCAAACAAAATAATGAGCCGGCTGCTAATGATATAGTTAATTTTATTTCTGCAACAGCTAAAGTAAATAGTAAACAGCCGAGCTTATTAGCTATCACAGCATCGAGTCGCGACCCTTATGAATCGGCTGATTTTTATGAAGGCTTACTGGATTTTGATCATATTAAAAGTTCATGGCTGGCATTAACTCCGGCATTAGCGCAAGCAATCACAACTGGGCAATGTGAAAAGCTAGCGCAATTTCGCCAGCAAAACATGCAGGTGTTTAATCGCCACAAAATCTATCCTGACCGTATTCAAGCTGAGCAACAACTATGCGACGCGGGTGTTGATAATTTAGTTGCAAAAATCGAATCTGCAACAGGTATTATGCTCAATGGTGGCGATCAAAGTTTAACTCGAAAAGTGTTATTTGATGATACGGGCAAGCCGTATCCATGGACCGATGCTATACGTTCACGTCCGCTATTGGTAGGTACAAGTGCAGGCACAGCCATTCAAAGTGGCGGCAGTAACCAGTTTGGTAGTGTTGCGATGATCACTAATGGCACTAGTTTAGCTGCATTACGCGATGGTGCGCACGCAGTTTCTGCACCGAGTGAACGTTGTGAAGATGATTGTAATCAAGGGCTAAGCGCAGATACATTAACCTATCAAACTAATGGTGGGCTGGGTAGCTTTAGTGCAGGTATAGTTGACACCCATTTTAGTGAGCGAAATCGCACTGTGCGTTTAGCGACATTGCTTGCAAAAACAGGGCAACAGTATGGCTTTGGTGTTGATGAAACGACAGCTTTAGTGTTCATAAAATCACAACAGAGTACGATTGTGACAGTGCTAGGTAAGCATGGGGTTGTGCATTTAAATAAGGGCAAAGATAAATACAGTTTTGATTATTCATTTTGGCCAGCTGGTGCGATTATTGATGTAACACCGCAAGGCTACCAATTAAACCAACGTACTATAGATAGTGCTTTGCCTGCAATTAAAATACCGCCTTTGCCAATGCAGCGTTTTAATAACATACTCACTGATGCTAAATTGCGCTCGCTTACTCAAGCAATGTGTTTAGCTAATGAGCAGTCAGCGGTAGGTCAGCAAGATGAGTTTATAGTGACTTTAAATGCCAGTAAAAATACCCAGTATCAGAGAATAAGTCCAAGCAGTTATGGCTGTGCAATTGAACGACTTAGCGTGAATATTACGACGATTCAATGATGCTTTGATGAAGAGCTACTGTTACTCACAGTAGCTCTTCTTTAAATGACAAAGTAATGTGTTAAATTGTCAACAACACCAATTTGGATATATTAGCTACCCATTTCCCCTCAAATCTCACAACCGATGATTGAACATCTGCTTGCTGTGTCGCTTTTCGTTTCAGACGCTAAAAATGACTACTTTTAATCTTTACTGCAGCTGCATTGTTATATTCATTAAAGATAAAATTAACTCTTTTGTACCTGAAATTAGCAATCGAGTTGTCCTGTTTTTTAGCTCACCGTCAAGTCTTTTTACATCACTTTACATGCTCTTAGATCTTTTAAAAATAATTCTCAATTAACATTGGAAAATGTAATAATTTAATTTAGAATGATCGTTCATTCTAAATTAAGGGTAGTTAACATGCAGCGTTCTCGCGTCGTTCTTTTTACTGTCACCGCTTTGGCAAGTGCAGTTGCTTTATCCGGTTGCGATCAAACTCAGCAGGCGAATGCGCCTGCTTCGCAGCCAGCTCCTGTTGGCGTAATTACATTAAAAAGCCAACCATTAACGCTTACTAAGGAGCTTCCTGGACGAGTAACTGCGTCTCAAGTGGCGGAGATTCGTCCTCAGGTAAGCGGTATTATTCAATCACGTTTATTCACTCAAGGTGCTGAAGTTAAAAAAGGTCAGGCTTTATATCAAATCGACCCAGCTACATTTGAAGCGCAAGTGGCAACCAGTAAAGCCGCTATTAGTAAGGCACAAGCAAGCATTGCTAATGCAAAGGCTAAATCAGATCGTTATTCTGAGTTACTAGCAATAAAAGCGGTCAGCCAACAAGATTTTGATGAAGCAGACGCAAGCTATAAAGGCGCCCAGGCTGATTTATTAACTGCGCAAGCGCAGCTTAAAACAGCGCAGATCAACCTAAACTATAGTCGAGTTTCATCGCCTATTAGTGGCCAAATTGGCAAATCTAACGTGACTGCTGGTGCTTTGGTAAGTGCTAATCAAGCAACCGTATTAGCAACTGTCACTCAGCTTGATCCAATTTATATTGACCTTACTCAGTCAAGTAGTGAGTTGACTCGCTTGAAAAAAGCGATTGCCACTGGTGAGCTTGACAAAGATCTTACTGCGCAATCAAAGGTTGAACTCACTATGGAAGATGGCTCAGTGTATCCGCACACTGGCACTTTGCAGTTTTCTGAAGTGGCTGTTGATCCAAGCACTGGCTCAGTGACTTTACGAGCAGAATTTCCAAATCCAGAAAAGCTATTATTACCAGGTATGTACGTCAGAGCTGCGGTTGTTGAAGGTGTTAAGTCTAATGCTATTTTAGTACCGCAACGTGGTGTGAGTCGTAATACTAAAGGTGAGCCTACAGCGATGGTGGTGAGTAAAGATAATACCGTTGAAGCGCGGGTATTAAAAACTGACCGCACAGTAGGTGCAAACTGGTTAGTGACTAGTGGCTTAAACGACGGCGATCAACTGATTGTTGAAGGTTTACAAAAAATAGCACCAGGCGCACCTGTTAATGCAGTGCCAGCCGACTCAGCTACTAAAACTCAATAACGGAGCATTTTAATGTCACGATTTTTTATCGATCGGCCTATTTTTGCATGGGTATTGGCCATTGTTGTTATGTTGGCGGGAATACTTGCAATTAAAGGTTTACCTATTGCTCAGTATCCGTCTATTGCGCCTCCGGCAATTAGTGTTCAAGCTAATTATCCCGGTGCTTCTGCACGTACGTTAGAAGATACTGTTACGCAGGTTATTGAACAAAAGATGAAAGGATTAGATGGCTTGTTGTATATGTCATCAACCTCGGAATCAAATGGCTCGGCAACTTTAACACTAACGTTTGATGCTGATACCGACCCAGATATTGCACAAGTTCAAGTGCAAAATAAACTTGCCTTGGCAACACCGTTATTGCCACAAGAAGTGCAACGCCAAGGTGTATCTGTTGCTAAATCTGCCCGTAACTTTTTAATGGTTGTTGGTTTTGTTTCTGAAGATGGCAGCATGAATAATATCGACATTGGTGATTATGTTGCATCCAATGTGCAAGATATCGTGTCGCGCGTTGATGGTGTAGGTGAAGTGCAGTTATTTGGCTCACAGTATGCGATGCGTATCTGGTTAGACCCTAGTATGCTGCAAAAATATAAACTGACTCCTGCAGATATTAGTGCGTCTATTAGTGCTCAAAATGCGCAAGTATCGGCAGGTCAACTTGGTGCTTTACCTGCGATTTCAGGGCAGCAGCTTAATGCCACTGTGACTGCGCAAAGTCGCTTACAAACACCAGAACAATTTCGCAATATTTTTGTCAAAAACAATGAAGACGGCTCTGTAGTTCGCTTAGGCGATGTCGCAAAAGTCGAACTTGGCGGTGAAAGCTACGGTGTTGTGGCGCGTTTTAATGGTAAACCGGCGTCAGGTTTAGGTATTAAACTTGCCAGTGGCGCAAATGCTCTTGATACTGCAGCAGGCGTAAAAGCAGCATTAGCTGAACTAGAACCGTTTTTTCCTGAAGGGTTAGCCAGTGTTGTACCTTACGACACCACTCCGTTTGTATCACTATCAATTGAAAAAGTAGTGAGTACATTAATCGAAGCGGTTATATTGGTATTCTTAGTTATGTATTTGTTTTTACAAAACTTTAGAGCAACACTAATTCCTACCATTGCAGTGCCTGTGGTTTTACTCGGTACCTTTGCTGTACTGCAAGTACTGGGTTATTCAATTAATACTTTAACCATGTTTGCTATGGTATTAGCTATCGGCTTATTAGTTGATGATGCCATCGTGGTGGTTGAAAACGTTGAGCGGGTGATGACGGAAGAAAAGCTGTCACCGCTTGAAGCTACGCGAAAATCGATGGATGAAATCAAAGGTGCACTAGTTGGTATTGCTATGGTGTTATCGGCCGTATTTATCCCAATGGCGTTCTTTGCAGGCTCGACAGGGGTTATTTATCGTCAGTTCTCAGTAACCTTAGTAACTGCTATGAGTTTATCTGTTTTAGTGGCACTTATTTTAACACCAGCACTGTGTGCAACCATGTTAAAACCGAGCCACGTACATAATAACTCATCATTTATTGGTCGCTTTTTTATGGGCTTTAACCGCGGCTTTGAAAAGACCAACACCGGCGCACAAAACTTTGTAAGTCGTATGATCAAGCAAAGTAAGCGCTATTTATTGTGTTACGGCTTAATTGTTGGCGGCATGATCTATATTTTCTCACAACTCCCTTCAGCATTTTTACCTGATGAAGACCAAGGTATTTTGTTCAATCAAGTAAGTTTACCAGCAGGAGCAACCACTGAGCAGACATTAAAAGTCGTTGAGAAAATGGAAAAACATTTCCTAGAAGATCAGTCTGAAGCTGTTCGTTCTGTGTTTAGTGTAACTGGCTTTAGCTTCGCAGGCTCTGGACAAAATGCAGCGCTTGGCTTTGTTGGTTTAAAACACTGGGATGAGCGTCAACGCGATGATTTATCGGTTGGTGCAGTTGCAGGCAAAGCGATGGGTTATTTTTCTACGATTAAAGAAGCCTTTGTTTTTGCTTTCCCACCACCTGCGGTTGTTGAGCTTGGCACTGCCAATGGCTTTACCTTGTTTTTACAAGATAGGGTTGGGCTTGGTCACGACAAATTACTCGAAGCGCGAAATATGTTACTAGGGATGGCTTCACAAAGTCCTGTGTTAGCAGGCGTTCGCCCTAATGGTCAAGAAGATAAGCCAGAACTGGAGCTAGATATTGATTTAGCAAAAGCGCAAGCACTTGGGCTGACCCAAGCAGATATCAATAGTACTTTGTCTACCGCGTGGGGTAGTAGCTATGTGAATGACTTTATCGACCGTGGTCGAGTAAAAAAAGTGTTTTTACAAGGTACGCCAGAGTCTCGTATGGTGCCGGAAGATTTAGATAAATGGTATGTACGTAATAGTAATGGCGATATGGTGCCATTTAGCGCGTTTGCTCAGTCGTACTGGACCTATGGTTCGCCGCGTCTTGAGCGTTTTAACGGTTTTTCAGCGATGGAAATTCAAGGTGCAGCAGCGCCAGGTTACAGTACTGGTCAAGCTATGGATGAAATGGAGAAGTTGGTTAGCCAGCTACCAACTGGGTTTGCCTTTGAATGGACTGGTATTTCGTATGAAGAGCGTTTAAGTGGCGGACAAGCGCCATTATTATATGCGTTGTCGTTATTGGTGGTGTTTTTATGTCTAGCTGCATTGTATGAAAGTTGGTCTGTGCCGGCAGCGGTAATGATGATTGTTCCTTTAGGCGTATTTGGCGCTGCAATGGCTGCCTTTATAGGTAATTTATCGAATGATATTTACTTACAAGTAGGCTTATTGACTACCATAGGGCTGGCATCTAAAAATGCTATTTTGATTGTTGAATTCGCGATCCATAAAATGGATGAGGGCATGGGACTCGTGGATGCTGCAATTAACTCTGTTAAGCTACGACTACGACCAATTTTAATGACTTCTATGGCATTTATTTGTGGCGTTCTACCTTTAGCTATTGCATCAAGTGCTGGTTCTGGTGCACAAAATGCTCTAGGTATCTCAGTCATAGGTGGCACGCTCGCATCGTCAATATTGGCTGTGATATTTGTACCGTTATTCTTTGTATTAGTGCGCAGAGTTTTTCCAGGTAAACACAAAGCTGTGACACAGGAGCAACCATAATGACATTCAAAACGTTAAGCCTAGCGAGTCTAAGCGTATTCGTGCTCAGTGCTTGTCAAATGGCTCCACCGCTTGAGGATATCGTGTTGCCGGTGCCTGATAGCTACGCAATACAGAGCGAACAAGGTAATACGGCTGATTTAAGATGGCAGCAGTTTTTTGCGAATGAAAAGTTGCAACACTTGATTGAACAAACATTAGCTCATAATAAAGACCTTAAACTTGCCGCACTTAATGTGCAGCAAGTTCGTGCGCTTTATCAAATCGAAGACTCTGCCTTATATCCGTCAATCGATTTTGCTGCGTCGGGCACGCGTCAGCGCTTACCGGGAGACTTAACGTCAACCGGTAATGCACAAATTAGCGATAGCTATCAAGCTACCGTGGGGATGACCGCGTATGAGCTCGATATATGGGGCAAAATTCGTAATCAATCTGATCAAGCACTGCAAACTTTGTACGCGTCAGAGCAAACTCAAACGAGTGTAAAAATTAGCTTAATTTCTGAGTTGGTAAGTGCGTGGCTAAATTACGCTGCTGATAAAGAGCAGTTAGCGCTTGCTACGCAAACCCTAAAAAGTCAGCAGGCATCACTGGCGTTAACCGAAAAAACCTATGCACTTGGCGCGGCATCAAAGTTAACGTTGGCACAAATTGAGAGCACTGTAGCCACCGCTAAAGTTGATATTGCTAACTATCAGCGCTTGTTAAAGCGTGATAAAAATGCCCTTGATTTATTAGTCGGTCAGCCGGTTTCAGCGCAGTTGTTACCTGTTGAGAGTTTAGATGAAGTACTAAATTTCCCGACCGTGCCTGTAGGCTTACCATCCGAGTTACTTGAGCAACGTCCTGATATTAAAGCTGCAGAGTTTCAGTTATTAGCTGCTAACGCTAATATCGGTGTTGCGAAGGCGGCATTTTTTCCGAGCATTAGCTTAACGGCTAATGCGGGGAGTGCGTCGAGTGATCTAGATAATTTGTTTTCAAGTGGCACTGGCACTTGGAGCTTTATGCCATCGATCACGATACCGATATTTAATATGGGTCGTAATCAAGCAAACTTAGATGTTGCGCAAACTCAACAACAGATTGCGCTAACTACCTATGAACAAACGATTCAACAGGCATTTAAAGAAGTCTCTGATGCGCTTGCCGATAGGGAAGGCTATATGCAGCAGCTAAGTGCGCTTGAAGATCTGTATAACAGTAATCAAGTGTCGTTTACACTCTCTGAAGCTCGCTTTGAAAAAGGCGCCGATAGCTATTTACAAGTGCTGGATGCACAACGTAATTGGTACAGTGCAGGGCAACAACTCATTAGCGGTAAAAAAGCCTATATTACGAGCCAAATTAGTTTGTATAAAGCGGTTGGAGGCGGTTGGCAACGATCGGCTCAACACAGTGAATAGCCGCTAGGCTGCACCACTATATAGTTTATCACTAGTTTATTAAGTTCTTTGTGGCAACTGACAAAGTTGATCTAAAAGGGCATATAAGCTAGTGATAATTATTAGGTTAAAGAAAAGCAGCGCTTTTCGGAGTTACTATGAAAGAAAAATCTAAAAGACAAACCGACCCTGCACTTGTGCAAGCACGCCGTGAGCAAGTGCTTAGTGCTGCGGCCGATTGTTTTAGACGAAAAGGCTATCATGGCGCAGGAATGGCCGAGATCTCAAAGACCGCAGGGATGAGCGCAGGACATATTTACAATTACTTTGCCAGTAAAGAAGCGATCATTGAATCGATTATAGAACAGGATATGGAAAAGCTGTTCTCTATTTTTCAGGAGTATGAAGATCAACCTGGTGACTTAGTAACGATTCTACTCGATGGTCTAGACTATGCAGTGGAACATCATACTGATGTAAACCAAGGAGCACTCGATTTAGAGATGTTCGCTGAAGCTGCGCGCAACGATAAAGTGGCAGAGCAGTTGCGAAAGTCTGATTGTTACGCCAGAGAGAAAATGCGAAATCTTTTATTGAGTGAACGCAGTTTGATAAAAGATCTTAGTGCAACTGAACTTGAAAGCCGTATCGAAGTGATGTTTGCAATGATAAATGGGATCACCATACGCAAAACCCTTAATCCACATGTTGATAAAGCCATGCTATTATTAGCGCTTCGCCCGGCAATGCGGGTGTTGCTTATACCGTTCTAATTAGAGCCGAGGCCTTAACCGCAAAGAGGTGTCGTTTAATCCTCTTTGCTGCGTTATTTTGGGGCTTAAAGCGCAAACCTTAAATTATAAGTTAAGTATATTTTAGTTTGTTCAGTAAATGATTCTTCACGGCTGGCCACTCTGATGCAATAATTGAATAAACAACAGTATCGCGAATCGATCCATCTCTTGTTATTTGATGGCTGCGTAAAATACCATCTTGTTTAGCGCCTAGCCTTGCAATTGCCTTTCGCGACTGTTGATTAAAAAAGTGTGTTCTAAACTCAACTGCAATGGCATTGTGAGTATCAAATAAATACTTCAACATCAAAAGTTTACATTCAGTATTTACAGGACTTCTTCGTACAGCCTTGGCATACCATGTGTAGCCTAGTAATGCGCGCTGATGCTGTGCGTCTACGTTATAGAATCGAGTTGTGCCAACTATTTTATGGCTACTATTACACCTTACGGCGAAGGCGCTATTGCCGTTTTTGGCTTCAATAATTGCCCGCTCAACATAACTGTGCATTTGTTCTGGCGAAGGAACATTGGCATACCATAACTTCCAAGACTCTCCATCAAGCACCGCATGTTTTAATTCATCTATATGATGTAAGCTTAACACCTCAAGCGTTATAAAGTGCCCAACCAATGGCATTGGTTTTAACCACTGCATATATTTCCCTTACTCCTAAAACCATTGTTTAATATCTCAACGTTTTGTACATAGAGATGATCCTATAAGGATTCAATGATAGCAACTTACACAGTGAATTTTACAATTAATTTGTTGATTTCAGCTATAAATCAATACCCTCAAATCCGTTCTATTGACCACTGCACTGCGATGATCGCGATGGCGAGTGAGCCTGCAGGCATCACCCATTTTTGATACCAGTGATAGTTTCTTGCCCAAATAAGGACTGGTAATGTAACTGCTAATATAGCCAGTTGGCCTATCTCTACACCTAAATTAAATGCTAGCACGCTGAGTAATTGATAGTCACTGGATAGCCCTAATTCACCTAATACACTCGCAAAGCCCATGCCATGTAATAAACCAAAGGCGAATGTGACCCAGCCTAAACGCACAACTAATGGCCAAATATTGTTAAGAGCTGCAAACAACACAGATATAGCGATCCCCAGTTCTACCCAGCGACTGTTAGGTGTAACTAATTGCATTGCAGTGGCGGTCAGAGTGATTGAATGCGCCAAAGTAAATGCGGTAACTATCCATGCGGTGTGTTTGAAGATCGTGACTTTTGATTCTACACCTTGCCATTTTGCTGATTTTTTTACTAATACACAGGTAAGCAACAATGCAATTAAAAATAAGATATGGTCAAGTCCGAGCCAAATATGCAGCACTCCTTGGTAAACATATTGATTAAAAGTGGTGAGGTAACTGCTTTTAGTAAAATCAAAAGTTTGAAGGGTATTATTTTTACTCATCACACGAGTTTGATCATTGATAGTGACAATTGCTTTATGATTGGCATCAGTATCGAAAAATGCCTGATAATGAAATGCTATGGCGCTGTGGTTGGTGCCCAGAGCTGGGCAGGATAATTGCAATTGAACAACTACATAGGGTTGATTAAAATGACTATCAAGCTGCAACGGAGCGTCGCTGGTAAGCGTACATGCTTGCTTGTCCGCTGATGTTACTGTCAGTGAGGTCAGGACAAAATCACTTATGGCGCTATGTTTTGCACTGATCTCATGCCATGCGATAGCCCCATCTTGATTTAAATCAAACGCCACCTGTTGCTCTAAATCGGCAACGTTGATTTGCCAACTACCCGTAAAATGGCTGTCATCAATTGCGTTTAAATTAATATAGCTGGTACTTAATTGGTGTGCTTGAGCTGTTCCTTGCAACATGAAAAATAAACACAAGTTACAAAAAAACGCAGTTACAAATGCGTTCATAAAGAGGCTCCTTGCGCACGTGTAAGTAATTGCTGATCGGCATCAAGCTTGGCTTGTTGCCAATTTATTTTTGCCCAGTATAGGGCTTTTTCTGGCTGTTTATTGATGTCTAAATAATAGTGAGCTAAATCACTGGCATGGAAACTGTCTTGGCGTAATTCACGCAGCGCCACTCTTTGTGCCATTAAATTTTGCCATTGTTTCAGCGAGGTATCGTTGTAGTGTTGCTCTGCAATTGCTAAGCGCAGCAACAAGGCATCTTCTAAATTTTGTTGATCATTTACCAGTGCAGGCAAAGTGTTTAGCACTTTTTGATAATTCCCTTGCGCTAAATAAATATCTGCCCATAACACTACAAGGCTGACGGGGGCTGTTTTTAATGGCAATGACTGGATATGAGCGAGCGCTTCATCGGGTTTATTGAGTCTCAGTGCCATTTCAGCCAATACATGGCGGGTATCATCGCTTTGTTTATTACTTGTAATACTGTTCGCTAAACTTTGATAACTTTGTGCTAATTGACCGTCTTGGCTTAGTACATCAAATGTACAGGTATTAATTACATCCATTGCTGTTAGACCCAAGAGTTTTAAGCATTGTTGTTTAGCGGCTTTAAAGTCACCTTGAACCATTAGCATATTGGCGCGTAATAGATGGGTGTTAACATGGTTAGGATCGCGTTTTAGTACTGCATCGGTGATTGCTAAGGCTGCTGAAAATTGATGTTCACGTTGTAAAACGCGTGCATACATGTAGCCAATTTGTGGTGTGGGAGATTGCGCATAGCGCTGCTGTAACTGGTTTTTTAATAAGCCTTGGCGAAGCTCAGTTTGACCTACTTGTTGGCTATTTATCAGTAACGTCATTAATTCGTCTTGATTAAGGTGTGCGGTATTTATTGCGCGGGCTTTTGCGATGATCTCGTCATCTGCTGGCGTATAAGGTTCAGCCCCTGCATTAACTGAGATCAATAAACAAAGGTAAGTAAAAGCACGGGTGATCATAGCATTCTCCTTAAAAAGGCCATCCATGGCCTGCAAGTATTATTGTGTGATTTAGTTGTTACCTAACAAATCGTCAAATGTGGCATTTTCATCCGCATTTGTGAATGTACGGCCGTTCACACTCAGTGGCTTATCGGTAGCCGCTTGGTTAAATGCTGCACGGCCTAGTAGTGCAAAATCGACTTCAAGTGCTTCAATAGTGATATCAACCATCGCAGTAACTTGGCTGTTTACCCCATCACTGACTGCAAAGGTAAAGCTATCAGAGCCAGTAGTTTCAAGGTTCGGCGTATAGGTGTAACTACCATCACTATTAACCACTACCATGCCTAGCATTGGCTCAGTAACCAGACTGAAGGTAAGAGTATCTCCTTCAGGATCAGAACCTTGTAGCATGTCTTCAATTACAACTTCGGTTTGTGTGGTTACCATATCAGCTGTTGCTGTAGGTGCTTTATTTACCATCGGTGGTATCTCGACGGTGTTATGGTCGTCATCATTGCTACAGCCGCTGAGTGTAAGCGCAGCAAGCAATAACCCAAGATGTGATAATTTAAAATGTTGCATGAGTGTTCTCCTTATTTAGACCCTGCAAGTGGAGTTGCTAGATATGGAAAGCTTGCATCCATCATCGTAGCGTTCACTGGTGCACCATCGGTAAATGGTACGTTACCTACACTGGCATCATCAGATGTACACAGGCCTAAATCAGTATTTGTGCCATTTACTGGAATTGGGTAGCATAAGCGACCCATTACCACACGTAGCGCAATATCAACTACATCATCACCAGGACGACGGCCATTTGGGAAACCGGCTAAATCATCACCAGCAACACCAAATGCTGATTGATCTGCCTGTGCTTTAGCTGCAATTGCTGTGTTTAAACGTAACATTTCAGCACCTGTAACAGTGGCTAATTGATTAACGCCCGGGAAACCAGTTAAAAATGCAGTTACTAAGTCATTACGTGGAAAATTCGTTGGTGCAAGGGTCGCTAGATTTGCCCCCAAGGTGGTGTTAACCGCATCTTTAAACAGAATATTTAAAAGCTCTGGTAAAGAAGGGTGGGTAACATAATCAATAAATTGAGCATCGTCTTTAGGCTGTGAACTTGAGAAGGTATCTTTGTCTTTTAAACCAATTACCAACTCATTAACAAGTGGATTACCTAAACGAGATACTTGAGTAAGCGCACCACCGTTTACTGCATTGTTCGCAAATTTAGCATTCGGGTTTAGAATACGCGCCTGCGGTAAGCTTGCTGTAGTCCATGTACCAATAGTGCCGTTGCCATTACCAACTACACAGCTTTTAGGTACTTCGATAGCAATTGCGGTCACATTTTTATCTGCTAAGTCATCATTATCTGCCGATTGTGTAATGCCTCCAGGGAAGCCCGCGCCATCACCTGCGCCCGGCGCACTGTCGCCTTCTACCGGCACATAGTTCACTAAGTCAAAGGTTTTGCCTAGGTTCACTACGAATGGGTCTTTACGTTGGCCAACAAATACTTTTGCCATACCGTCACAGCCTGGGATCGCTACTTGATATACAAATTGCGCTGCGTAGCTTTTATAACCATCCATTGATGAAAACGTTTTATCGCCAATATAATCAAGTGGCTTGTGGAATTCATTACTGCTGGTCATGGTATTAGTTAGCATGGTTTTGCTACCTGTACGCTGATCACCAGCGATCATCGTCATAGTGTATGATTCGCTAAAGTTAACTGCGGCATTATTGCCAGCTGCAACACCACCAACATTTTTGAGTGGTACAGCAACAGTACGTTGGTTGCCTTCAGGGCCAACGGTTAATGCAACACCTTGATTGTCATTAGGCAGCATACTTTTGAAGTTAAAGGCGAAGCTAATATCTTCAATCGCATCGCCATCGTTATCAATATGGATGCTGTAGGTTGCATCAGGATCCATGGCAAAATAGTTAGGTCCGCCATAGCCATCTTGCAATGGAATATAGTTTGCAATCAGGGTGACATAATCACCACGGCCTTGTTCATAACTGTTAAATGCATAAAAATCTGTTGAATCTAAAGTCGGGAAGCGACTGATATTTGGAGCTTCACGGTGACTTGACGCCTCTGATGGGACGCTTACTAAGGTACTACATACTACAACTGCTAATATTGAGGGAGTTAAAGCTTTCATGACTTTGTCCTTTAGTTTTAGATAGTGGTCACTACTAATACGCAAAGCAATTACCATTGGATGCAATAAAAAGTAAAAAATATTAATGGAATGTATATTTAAAATTACCTCGTTGAATTTAATGGAATAAAAAACCAGCTTTTGCTGGCTTTTTATTGCGTGTTGTTGGTTTACTTACAGTAAAATTAACTCAGTTGTGTACAGTACTTCGGTGGGAGAGCCTGTTGGTGAGCCTCCAATAGGTTCTAAACTTATGGCAAGTAATGCGATATCTTGCGCGTTGAAACGTGAGTCTTTTAATAGCGATTTAACGCCATCTTTTGGTAAAAGGCCCAACGAAATAGGTGCATCTTGACCTTTTAATATCATCCACAGTTCATAATCCTTATCAGTTCTGGCGGTCAATTTGTCGCTGGCTTTTATTGATAAACCTTGTTCGTTGATATCGATAAACCATAATGGTTTTTCGCTGGCATCTTTAAACAGCGCAATTTGCTGAGTGTTTTGCCCGACAGGCGTTTGTGGCTGCCAAATAATCAAAGCTAATACGATACTTGCTGCGGTAGCAATTAACGACCACGCTTGCCAAATACTTGTTTTAGGTTGAATAACATTGTTTGGTACCACTGCTTGCTGTGGGTCAATACGCTGTGAAATTGCTTCCCAAACGTGGCTATCAGGCGGCACAGATTTAATTGAGCTGGCTAAATTATTTAAATGTTGCTCCCACATCCAGGTTGCTTCTCGAACACGATTTGATGAGAGCATTAAACGTTGAAAGCGTTTACGAGCAGAGCCTTTTAAGGTCCCTAACACGTATTCAGCCGCCAACATATCGATAAGTTTTTGATTGTCATAATTCATAACGTTAAGCACCTTTGCAACTGTTGCAGGCCGCGTCTGATCCAGCTTTTTACTGTGCCAAGCGGAGTATCAATATGATCAACTAACTCACTGTGAGTCAAGCCTTTGTAGTAGGCTAAGTGGATCGCTTGTTTTTGCTGTTCATCTAGTTGCTCTATACAATCAACGAGTTTACTTTTATCTTCGTAATCAATAGCTAAAGGTGAGTCAGTTAAATCATCTGAGATTGCAGAGTCGTCATCTAAGGATTGCTCTTTACGCACTTTGTGATAGCGCAAAGAGTCTAAGCTACGATAACGAACAATGCTGATCATCCAGCTGATCACTGTGCCTTTGGTTACTTGATAATCAGATGCATTGTGCCAAATTTTCACAAATGCATCTTGCAGCGCTTCCTCGGCATGAGCACGATTGCTTAACATTTTTAAGCTGATCGCAAACAGCTTTGCGCTTGTGGCATTATACAATTTAGCAAATGCCTGTTTATTGCCCTGCGCGGTTGCACTTAGTAGGGGTAATAATTCGTCGGTTTCCATAGAGTTCCTATTATTATTGTCAGTTAGTAAACGTATGATGATGTAAAATGGATGCAAAAAACCAACTAAATGATGGGTGCTTATCATTATTTTCATGCTTTTCCACCAGTTAGCCTAGCAGTAAAATACGGCTTATCAAGTTGCGGAGATCAGTTTTATATCTGAGACTGCAGTCCTACATTCATCGTTTAGAGAGCTGGAAATGACGCCGCAAAGCAGAATAATAGGACCTACCAAAGTTAAATACTTACGAAATTGCAAAAAATCCTGTTACTTCCAATAAATGCCTTGTTTTAGTTATGGTTAAACAGTGCATGAATGTCATACAATGGGGTAAAAGTAGACCACATAAGAGAGATTAAAATGGCCGCATTCGGTACCGTATTTATGCCGCAGATGATTCAAGCACGTTTTACTGATAACGCTTGGAGCGAAAGCTCTGTTGTTCCGTCAGATAAAATTGAACTTCATGCTGGTGCACATGTTCTTCACTATTCAAGTACATGTTTTGAGGGGTTAAAAGCATTTCGCCATGAAGACGGCTCAGTTTATATTTTCCGTATGGACGCTAACATTGCCCGCATGAAACAAAGCTCGCATTTATTAAGTTTACCTGAAGTTGATGGAGCCATGCTTGAAAAAATGATCATTGATATTGTTCGCCAATATGCTGATGAAACGCCGTTACCACCGGGCTCTATGTATATTCGTCCAACTCATATCGGTACTGAAGCTGCAATTGGTAAAGCGGCTGTGCCGTCATTAAGTTCATTATTGTATGTGCTATTATCACCTGTGGGTGATTACTTTGCTGGTGGCGCGACTGCGCTGCGAGTATTACTAGAAGAAGATGGTATGCGCTGTGCCCCACACATGGGTATGATCAAAAGCGGTGGTAACTACGCTAGCGCATTAGCACCCATTACGGCAGCACGCTTGCAACATCAAGCCGACCAAATTCTATTCTGTCCAGGCGGTGATGTACAAGAAACTGGTGCCGCAAACTTTATTTTAATTGATGGTAATGAAATTATTACTAAAGCGCTAGATAGCACCTTTTTACATGGCGTGACGCGCAGCAGTATTTTAACCATCGCTAAAGATTTAGGTATGACAGTATCCGAGCGCAATTTTACAGTCACTGAATTACTTGAGCGTGCTGCAAAACCGGGTACTGAAGCTGCTTTATCTGGCACTGCTGCGGTATTAACCCCAGTGGGTACTTTTATTCATAATGATAAAGAATATAAAGTGGGCAGTGGTGAAGCAGGGCCAACGACAATGCGTTTGCGCCAAGCCCTTAACGATATTCAATGGGGTAAAGCACCAGACACCCATGGCTGGTTAACCAAAATCGACGTGTAAAGTTAAACGATATGTTTTTATAAAAAGCCTAGGTTATTTATAACCTAGGCTTTTTTATGGTCTAAGTTATTTAATAATCTATACTTTCAACTGTGTAAGTTAGCTGCACAGGTGTGTAAAAATAACGTATGTATACACAGCAAGTATCACGAAACTAATCAGCTGATATCTTAATACTATGAAATATATATGAATATTTATTTCCATTTGATTTTTTTAGTGGCGCATAGATTGCATTTCTATTTGGGTATAACTAACGACAAAAGGAGCGTTTATGTGGGCCGCAATAAGTTACTTATTATTGGCAATTGTATTTATCATTATGGGGTGGCAGGTTAGTCCTAGCTATTTTTCGCTGCTATTCTATTGGACGGCTTTATCTTTATTACTGGTAAGCGGTGCCTATTTTTTTAATATTGCAAAAATTTTTCGTAAACGAGAAAACGGTGTTATCCCGTTTTACATTCGTTGGGCTTTCATACCTTTTTTATTGGGGGCACAAGTTTATAACGCGTGGAGCCGAAAGCACGATAAAGTACCGCCATTACAACAAATTAACGAACACTTATTTTTAGCCTGTCGCTTATTCCCTTCAGATATAGATACTTTAAAAGATAACGGTATTACCGCGATTTTAGATGTAACCTGTGAATTTGATGGACTTGAATGGTCATCAACACAAGAAAACATAAACTATTTAAATATCCCAGTGCTTGATCATCGAGTCCCAACACGTTCGCAGCTTAATCAAGCGATTAACTGGATTGCCCATCATATTAAAGATAATCGTCGAGTGGTGGTGCATTGCGCGTTGGGTCGTGGTCGATCGGTGTTTGTGATGGCGGCTTATTTACTCAGTCAAAATAAGGAGGCTGATGTACATCAAGTGCTTGCGCAAATAAAAGAAACACGCGAAACCGCTAATTTAAATAAACACCAACTGCGTCAACTAGTTAAACGCCATAGAAAGGGTGAGTTATTAATCAAAAATAAAGCGGTATTAATTGCCAATCCAGTTTCCGGCACTAAGTTATGGCAGCAAAAAGAGCATTTAATTGTTGCGCGTTTATCTGCTTATTATAACTTAAAAGTGATGATCACATCAGTCGAGAAAAATGGGATTGTGTTGGCCAAACAAGCGATAGCTGATAAGCCAGATATGATCATCGCCTGCGGCGGCGATGGCACCGTGGCAGAAGTGGCAAGTGTTTTGGTAAACACAGACTGTAAATTAGGTATTATTCCATTTGGCACGGCCAATGCTCTAGCACATGTGTTAATGGGAATTAAGTCAAAGTTGATCCCTGTGGAAGTAGCATGTGATTTGATTATTGAAGGGCAAACCAAGCAAATGGATACAGCATATTGCAATGGTGAGTTAATGCTGCTGTTAGCAGGGATTGGCTTTGAACAACACATGATTGAAAAAGCCGATCGGGATACTAAAAACGAGCTTGGTCAGTTCGCATATTTACAGGGCTTCTGGCAAGCTTTAGGCGAACAAAAAGCCCAAGATTTCACAGTACAGCTAGATGATAACGCGCCGCAGCAAATACATACCAATAGTTTAATTGTCGCTAATGCTGCACCTTTTACTACTTTACTAGCGCAAGGTGGGGGACAGCCTAATCACTATGATGGCTTGCTCGATGTTAATTGGCTCACTCCTAACCAAGACGCATCAGCCAATGTATTAAGCATTGCTGAGCTGGTATTTAGCAGTATTACTCAAGCACACTTTGCGATTAATTCACATCATACCAATGCGCGCCGCGTTGCAATATCGGCGACTCAGGAAATAAAATATGTACTTGATGGTGAAGTTAAAAGTGCTGATAAATTGATCATTGAAATTACTCCGCAATCACTGGCGGTGATCTGTGCAGAGCAGGTCGAGTAACTGAACTTGTTGCGCGTTATAAGCTATAACGCGCAATGGCTGTTACTTCTTTTTAATACTAGGCCACACAAAACCGCTGTTTTGCGGTTGTGCATCGACACAGTTATCGAGGTATAACTGCTCGACCTTGGTACGCGCCCAAGGTGTTTTACGTAAAAATTTAAGGCTCGATTTTACACTTGGGTCAGATTTAAAACAGCGAATATCAACATGCTCACCCATTGCTTTCCAGCCAAGTGTTTGCTCGAGTTTTACTACTATTTGTTCGAGTGTAATGCCATGTAACGGGTTGTTTGCTTGCTGATTCATAAGTCACTATTGCTTGATAAAAGTCGCTGCTATTGTAACGTAACTGTGCGTTGATACCAATTCTATTAATTAACGCGAATTGTTTTAGGGGCGGTTGGGTAAATAATTTCATTTTGCTCGTTGAGCATTAACCAATTTAACGCGCTATTATTGTGATGAGGGTTTTTTGCTGCACAGATCACCCGCACATTAGCCATTAAAATAATCGCACCTTCACTGTAGCGTTGATCTTCAAACCAACAGAGTTGCTGCTCGCTAACTATATTTTTTGCGTCAAGAAACAAGGCTGGTTTTTGATTATTACTGAAACTATTAGCCGAGTAAATTACACTGATAAAACAGATGCCTATAATCGTTATAATTCGCATATTTAGCCTTTGCATTAAAAAATAACTACACTAAGCTTATACCTAAGTTACCCCAAAATACTAGTTTCAGTTGCAATTAAATGCGTTTAAACCAGCCCACTTAGGGTTTTAGGGTGACTTGGCCATAAAATGTGTTAGGGTAAAATCCACAAAAATAATTTTCTAAAGACAAGGTGAACACATGCAATTTAAACAAACGATGATTGACGAATTTACACTGTTAGCAAAATTTCCATTAACCAGTAAAATGCAAGGTATTAAGTTACATAGTGATGCTGATGAAAGCTTATTAAGCGCGGCACAACGATTGTTTGATAAAGGTATTATAGATAGCCCAGATGGCGGTTACTTAACCGATCTGGGCTTAGATCTGATAGAGCACGTAACCGTGCTACACAGTGCGTTGGGTAATTAAAAAATATCAGGCTGCATCCGGTTGGTTTTGTGGTGCAGCATCAATAAATGCATCAAGCTTGTTACAACGTTCATAAATGGCTGCTATTTTCGGATACGCAGTCATATCGACGTTAAAACGATAAGCATTAAATACTTGCGGCACTAAACACACATCAGCAAGGCTAGGTTTATCACCCACACAATATTGATTTGTATGATCAAGTAGCTGTTCAATTTTTTCAAAACCAACCTCTACCCAATGACGATACCAGGTATTTTTGATTGCATCGTCAGCACCAAGTTCACCGCTTAAATATTTCAGTACCCGTAGGTTATCAATAGGGTGAATATCGCAGGCAATGGCATAACATAAATTACGGATCTGGGCTTTTTGCCAGGCATCACCAAATAATAGTGGTGTGTCGGGATGTGTTTCTTCAAGGTATTCTAAAATTGCCATCGATTGTGCGAGTACACCGTCATTGGTTTCCAGCGCAGGTAATAACCCTTGTGGGTTTTTATCTAGGTATTCAGGTGCTTGTTGCTCAGATTTTAGTAAGTTAACAGTTACTAACTCATGCTTAATATTTTTTAAATTAAGCGCAATACGAACGCGATATGCGGCAGATGAACGAAAATATGTATAAAGTTTCATGGTTCAATTATCCTTGTGGGCCACTGTAGTGTTTTTTAATAGTTCGCCAGCAATCAGTGTAATTAGGTTGGCGCTCTTTGCCTTCTAATGCGTATTTTGTTGGTGAAATAACGTAACGTGATTCAAACATAAACGCGAGGGTCTTTTCGTAGCGTTGCGGTTCAAGCTCTGCGTTAGAGGCCTTTTCAAATACATCAGCTTCTGGGCCATGCGGTGACATACAATTATGTAAACTCATGCCTCCTGGTACAAAGCCGTGCTCTTTGGCATCGTACACGCCTTCAATTAAGCCCATAAATTCACTCATAATATTGCGGTGATAATAGGGTGGGCGGAAGGTGTTTTCAGCCACCATCCAGCGTGGAGGAAAAATTGCAAAATCAATATTAGCAACACCTTCTGTGCCTGACGGGGATGTCAGTACTGTGAAGATAGACGGATCAGGATGATCAAAGCTCACTGTATTCATTACATTAAAACGTGCTAAATCATATTTATAGGGAGCGCTGTTGCCCGTCCAGGCTACAACATCTAAAGGGGAGTGGCCTATATCACAGCGGAACATATTACCGTTGAACTTAGCAACCAACTCAAACTCACCTTCTTTATCTTCAAAGGCAGCAACAGGGTATTGAAAATCACGGTCGTTAGCGTAGCCGTTGGCTCCCACTGGGCCACGCTCAGCTAACACATAAGCATGACCATAATTTTCACAGATATAACCACGAGCAGTATCACAGAGCAAAACGACTTGGAATTTAATGCCACGCGGGATCACTGCGATTTCACCTGCTTTAACCGTTAAATTACCACATTCTGTTTTCAGCAGTAACTGACCTTGCTGAGGCACAAATAACATTTCGCCGTCGGCATTATAAAAATAACGATCAGTCATTGATTTATTCGCTACATAAACATGGATGCCAATTCCTGTTTGGCCATTAGCGCTGCCGTTTGCAGCCATAGTGATCAAACCATCAATGAAATCGGTTGGCGTAGTTGGAATATCAATTGGATCCCAACGAAGCATCGTAGGTGGAGTCGGGACTTCGGTAATTGGAGCGGTGCGAATTAAACCGTTATCAATTGCGCTGTAATCACCTTGGACAACCGATGGGCGGATACGGTACATCCAAGTACGGCGGTTATCAGCACGCGGCGCAGTAAATGCGGTGGTACTAAATTGTTCAGCGTATAAATCGTATTTTACTTTTTGCGGGCTAAACTGCCCAATAGGCAATGCGCCAGGCAGAGCTTCGGTTTCAAACTCATTGCCAAATCCTGTCATATATTTTAATTCGCTGGTCATCACTCGACTCCTTTATGTTTTACTGTAAGATACTCTCAAGTGAGACTAAATTCAAACATCGTGCTTTTTGTCACTGTACATATTTATGGACACTTAAACATGATTGTAAATTAAGAGGACATAGCCGTTATGGCACTCGATTTAGAGACATTTTTACCTTATCGTCTGGCTAACTTAGCCAGTAAAATGAGTGAACAGTTTGCACCCGTGTATCAACAGCAAAGTGATTTAAGCATTCCTCAGTGGCGTATTTTGTTTAATTTAGCCCAGTTTGGACAAAGCAACGCGAAAGCATTGTGCGAGCAAGCAGCAATGGATAAATCCACGGTATCGCGGGCTATTAAGGCATTGATAGATAAACACTATGTAGTGAGTTTAATCGATCCAGCAGATAAACGCGCCAGCTTGTTAGCGTTGAGTGAGCAAGGGTTGGGCTTGTATCAGCAATTAGCCCCAGCTGCTTTAGCGTGGGAGAAGAATCTGTTGGATGTTTTAACTCAAGCCGAGTATCAAACCTTGCTTAGTTGTTTAGATAAGTTAACTAGTAAATTAGATGAATAAAACAAAAAGCCCATCAAAAGATGGGCTTTTAAATTAATTTAATTTGTAAGTTACCTTAGCAAATTAGAATGTGTATTTAACACCTACACGCATTTCCCAAAGTGACGGCTTAGTTTCTACACTTGCACCTGCTGGATCATTAAAGCTGGTGTAAACGTATTGACCATTAACAATTTCAGTCGTTACAGCGTTTTGTAATGCGCTGCCGCTTTTCAGCACGCCCCAATCGTCATTTAGCATGTTACCGATGTTTTTGATAACAAAGTATGCTGAGCCTTTTTGATCATCAGTAAAGCCCATAAATTCTTGCTCAACTTTGAAATCGAACGTAACCCACCAATCACCATCAATGCTGTTACGGTTATTGATTTTACCGCGAGTTAGGCCTTCGCTTTCAACCCACTCATTAAAGGCTGCTTGATCAAAATCTGCACCATAAACAACTTGGCTGTCGTCAAGTGTTGGTACATATAATAATTGACGAGCAGCATCGTTGTATCCCATACCACCTGATCTTGAGTCAAATCCATATGAGTAAGGTGTTGTTTGTTGTGCTTGACCAAATAGGTTGAACTTAGTCTCGTAACCATCAAATAACTCATGGCTATACGCTAAACTCATCGTAAAGCGGTGCGGAATTTCATAGTTAGATGTTGCCACACCTGGGTTTTCAGAATCAGACACCGCAACGTAATGATAGTTAGAAAATGCTACAGAGCTAGTCATCGGGTTAACATCTTTAGACACTGTATATGCATAAGAAAGAGCAAAATCGATGCCATTATCAAATGACTTGTTCATTGCAAGAGACAGAATATGCGAGTAAGCATCATCGCCTTTAACATTGGTTAGCAAGAAGTCCGAACCACCATTGTAAATTGGGCGACCATCTGGCGCTACACCCGTTTTTTCATATGCTAAGTTTTTAACAATGGCTGAATCTTGCTTATCGGTATAAAGGTAGTCAACATTAAACACATAATCGCTTTCAGTGATATAAGTACCACCTAGTGAGAATTTCCATTCTGATGGAATTTCAAAGTTAGGATCCGTCACATTTACATCAGCATCAGCACCACCTTGGCCTACTTTATCATATAAGCCTTGTGGAATATCGTAACCAGGTTGACCTGCGCCATTGAATGCTATTGCATCAGGACCAAGGATTTGGATATTTCTTTGATTAACTTGAACATTACGAACACCATCGTTTGAATAGCTGTTAGAAATCCATACGTTAGGGTTACCACCTGAATATAAGCCAATACCGCCGCGCAATTCTAACTGATCATTATATATCCAGTTAACACCTAAGCGTGGTTGCAGTAAGTCAACCCCATCAAGATTTTGGCTATTTGAATAGCCATAACGTTCTTCAAAGTTAGCATTATAAGTTGGTGTATCATCACTGGTATACCAGTCATAACGAAGACCTGCAGTAAATGTTACATCATAATCAATAAGCGCAAACTTATCTTGGAAATACACTGTATTCAGTGCATATTTGAATTCACCCGCGGCATCATCAGGATTTTGGCTTGAAGCGTTACCATAGTAAATTCTGTCTACAAAGCCGCTTTCAAACTCTTCAATAGAACCAAAACGGTATTCACCTTCATTGTGTTGCACGAACAAGTTGTAAGCATCAAGCTCTTCACGCTCATAACCAAATGATAGCTCGTGGTCTTCAAGGTAATAAGTACCACCTAATTTAAGTGATAAGTTATCATAACTTAGTACATTCGCTTGGCGAGAGTCATCAGGACCCATGTATATATCAATATCACCAGTATCAATTCTAAACTCACCAAAACCTGATGCTGCATCAAGTGAATTTTGGCGGTTATCAAGTTTTGAATAGCCTACACGAACTTCAGTTGAAAAATCATTGGTCCAATCTGAGTATACGGATGCTACGTAAGACTGTAGCTCAGCACCACGCTCATAAAAATGATTAGATAAAGCGATTTCACTAGAATCGGCATCTGACTGGGCTAGGCTGAAGCCGTCGTTATAGTTATAAACAAAGCTTGCACGGTGTGCTTCATTAATATTCCAATCGAGCTTAACTAAGATTTTTTCATCTTCAACTGGCATGCTAGGTACCATAGTACCTGGGTCATAATTATATTTATCGATAGCAATTTGGGTAACGCGATCAATAGTTGCTTGATCAATTCGACCGTTAGCAAATGGCGTATAATTAAAAATTTGTGCGCCTTCAAGCTTCTCATAAGAAGTGAATAAGAATAGCTTATCTTCAATAAGAGGAAGGCCTACGTTAAAGCCGTAACGTTTTTCTGAGTAATCACCAAGCTCTTGTTTCTCGCCTTCAATTGAGTCACCTGACATTGAGTCATTGGTATAATCATAGAAGAAACCACCAGTGATTTCGTTGGTACCTGACTTTGTTACGGCGTTAATGTTACATGAAGTAAAACCACCATATTGAACATCAAATGGTGCAAGTTCTACTGCAACTTGTGCAATTGAATCAAACGAGAAAGGCATTCTTTCAGTAGGGTAACCACTTGAGTTTAAGCCAAAGTTATCGTTCATACGAACGCCGTCAACAGTTAAGCTGTTAAAACGTGGGTTACCACCGCCACAATTGATAGCACCAGCGTTTGTTTCATCGATATAGATACGTGGATCAGCGCGAATAATATCTTTTAAGTCACGGTTAATAGCTGGTTTGTTTTCTAAATCATCTAAAGTGAAATAAGCAGCTGGACCTGTGCTGCCTGATTGAGCGCTAATTGGTGCGCCACTAACAACGATTTGTTCCATTTGTTGCGAGCGAAGTGCAACAGTTACTGGGTAAGTTTGACCAAGAGTTAAATAAACATCATCAAGTTGAGTATCTTCATATTTATCAGAATCAACAATGATTTTATATGGGCCGCCTACGCGTAAACCTTTTGTAGAAAAGTTACCTTGTTCATTTACTGTTGTTGTTTTTGTTGAACCAGAAGGTAAGTGGATAATAGTAATTTGAGTACCAGTGGCTGGGTTGCCATTTGGACCTGTGATTTGGCCTTTTACAGATGATGCAGTTTCATTTGCAAACGCTGCGCCACTTACGCCAACACAAGCTGCGATAGCAAGTGAAAGTGCTGTTTTGCGTAGTTGAATTTTCATTATTAATTTCCCGTGTAAGGTGTAATATTTTTTAGTTTTGGTATTAATTTACTCGGATTTTCCAAGCAGCTAAATTGTACCCTATTATTTCATTACAAATAAGTTACATTGCACATAAATTTGTAATAAAAGTAGTTTAGAACAAAACTGCGTTTTTTCGAGCAATTTAGTACCCATGGGACAATCTACTCATTAAATATGACAAAAGTATGAAACCCAGTGCTTTATGCATAAAAAAACCCGCTAAAAGCGGGTTTTACATAGAGTTTTAAAAATTAGAACTTGTAGCTGATACCAATCTTAGCTTGCCATGTTGATGAGCTCGCTATTTGGCTATAGTTTCTTACATCAGCGCCACCGAAGCTATTATCAATAATATAGCGTCCTTGGTCATCAAGACCACCAAAATCATAAATTGATTGGTCTGAATAGCCTAAGCGCTTTTCTATACCCCAATCGCTATTGAGTAGGTTAGCGAAATTATCAATCATTAGGTATAGCTCGCCACTATGGCCGTTAGCAAAGCCAGGAATTTCTTGTTTAATGCTGATGTCCATGGTGGTAACCCAAGGCTGCGTTCCAGTATTTTTACCGATAATGCCGCCGCGTTGAGAGATACCTGCGCGATCTAAACGCTCTGCTAATTGTGCCCAATTCATTTCAGAATCAGCCCAATTGACATTCGCATCATCAGCACCCGTTGGAATATAGGCCAAATAAGCACTGTTGCTAAATAAAGAACTTGTGTCGCCTAAGTGAGCATCTTTATACATATTCATTGTATAACTAAATGGACGACCAGAACGGCGTTCAAAATACATATTAAATTTAGTCGCATAACCGGCAATAAACTCAGCATTGTAGCCTAAGTTAATTTTGAAACTGTGCTCAACTTCATAAAAGCCACGTGCTGCCACATCTTGATTACGATTAGCCGTAATATTATGCTTATAGTTACCTTCAGCTTGCGACGCTGATCCAACAGAAGACTCAGTAACATCTTGATGAGCATAACTTGCAGAAACAAATAAACCGTTATCCCATTCTTTAGCAATACCAGTAGAGATAATGATAGAGCGACCATCGTCGGTTGAATTAGTCATTGCAATATCAACATTATCTTTCAATGCACCACTGTAGATGGTTTCATTAATTACACGCTCGCCGTCAGCAGCTAAACCGATAGGACGGATAGAGGTATTATGCCATACAGCTTCATTTTCTTTTTTGTGGTAAGCAATTTCGGCCTGCCATTTAAAGCCATTTCCTAATAGTTCAGAATCAAACTCATATTCAAAGCCAACTTGGGCACGAATACTTGAAGGTAGCTTGAAGTCAGGATCAATGTAAGCGGTGCTTCCAGCGCCTTTCTCTAACGAATTTTTAATAACATCAGGGACCTGAGTGATATCTGCTGGGTTATTTTGGTAGTAGTCGTTTATTACACTATTTGGTGCAGAAACGAGGGTAATACCATCTTTTTGAAATGAGTTGTTATACCAGACATTTGGAATGCCACCTTGGAAACGACCAATTCCACCGTTGATAGTTAATGCTTCAGTTGCATAATACTTAAAGCCAACTCGAGGTAGAATAATATCTAAACCATCTAGGTTTTCTTGATTACTATAACCATAGGTGTTTAGAAAGCTTTCATTAAGAGTTGGTTTATCATCAGATGATAAGCGCTCATAGCGAAGGCCCGCTGTCACTTCTAGGTCATCATTTAAATAAAAGGTATCTTCAATATATAAAGCTAATTGACTACGAGTTACATCATAGGCGGTATCTGCTGAATTATTAGTGTACGCATTTTGATAAGAGAAATCATAAGCACCTACTTCGCGGTTTGCAAAACTTTCTAGGCTATCAAACTTCCATGTACCTAATGAGTTCTCAGCAAAGAGGTTATATAAACGAAGTGATTCATATTGAGCACCAAAGTTTATCTCGTGCTCGTCCATTAGATAAGTTGCATCAAGTGTCAGGGTTAAGTTTTCAGTTTCAGATCTGTTGGCATGACGATATTGGTCAGTACCAAAGCTATAAGATGGACCATTTCGACCATCTTCATTTACTGAAATACTGCCTAAATTTGAGCGAGTAACACTGTCAGAGGTTACATCTTTATAGGCAATACCAATTTCTGTTGAAAAATCTTCAGTCCAATCAGAGTAAAGCTTAGTAGCAAAGTTATTAAATTTAGTTGCATAAGCATATGTATTTGACTTCAATACAATATTATTACCACCTTTACTAAAGTTACGCTCATCTTGATCATCTTGCCATTGATACGTGAAATCTAGGCGATGCTCATCACTGGCATTCCAACTAAGCTTAACCAATAAATTTTTATTGGTGTCTTCAGGAGCCCCTGCTAATGAGTCTGTTAAACCATATTCGTCATTTAAAATAGCAATAAAGCGATTAAAGTTTTCTTCCGAGGTATTGAATTCATTCGCTGCACCTGAATCTTCAAAGCCATAATCTAAATCCTGTTCACTTGACCACTGTGCGTAGTTTACAAAGTAAAATAGTTCATCTTTAATAACTGCGCCACCGACATTAAAACCAAAACGTTGTTCAGTTTGAATCGGTTTTACTTTATTCGTTGAATAAGTTTTATAACCGGCTTTATCAGTATCTTCTTCGTTAATTGTTTGAACATCGCCGGCCATATCCGGTGTAGATGTTTCATAGAAACCTGAAAATTTGAATTCATTAGTACCAGACTTCGTTACGGCGTTTATTGTACCGCCGCCAAAGTTACCTTTAGAAGCTGAAAAAGGCGATACGTCAACTGAAACTTGCTCTATTGCGTCAAGTGAAACAGGAGGTTGAGACGTCGGGTAGCCACCAAAATTTAAACCAAAGTCATCGTTTTGACCGATACCATCAACAGTTAGACCGTTAGTACGAGGGTTGCTACCAGCAAACGTTAACTCGCCATTACCATTGATACTTGCTAAAGGATTTAGACGGGCAATATCTTTAATGTCACGGTTAAAGCTTGGCATGTTACTGATTGTATCTTCGCCAAAGGTACTGCTTGAACCACCAGATTGCTGAATAATTTTATAGCCTGATACTTCAATTTTTTCGATGTTAGCTGCTTGAAGCTGAGAATTAAGACGATATGTATCGCCCAGTTCTAAATATATATTTTCAAGCATGGTATCGGTAAATTGGTCTGAATCAATAAACACAGTGTAAGGGCCGCCAACACGTAAACCATTGGCAATAAAGGTACCGCTTTCATTGGTTGTTAATTCGCTTACAGTGCCAGTTGGTTGGTGAATAACTTTAATTTTCACATTTGCAGCTGCAGTGCCAGAAGGTGTAGTTATTTTACCACGCATAGCGGATGAGGTATCTGCTGCCATTACGCTTGTAGAAACACCTAAGGCTAGGATCACAGCCCCAGCTAATTTCGAAAGGCGAAGCTTATTCATTTTGTTGATTCCCGTGTAAGTTAAGGTTTATTGCTTGTTTGTGTTAGCTGACATCTTAAGTGCCTTTGCTAACGGTTTTGCTGAACTATCAAATAACGTATTTAATAATCCTGCTAATCGAATACCGGCTTGTTGTAAGCGAGTTTTAATAATCGGTGTGTTTTCGTAAATGTAGCTAAAGCCAATCTCGTCATTATTTAGCTTGTATAGTTTGTCAGCTAAATTGTGTGACTCTGTTACCCATTGCTCTGGTGAACTGGCTAGGTACTCAGCAATTATTTCTGCATTATTAGTATCAATAAACTGCGCGAATTCAGTGAATGATAGGTTCTCATTTTCGATTAATTTAGTGTCCCACAATGAGTGCAGGTTGGTTGGCTGGCCAAAAAAGGTAACGTTAACACGGTTACCACCTCTGTCTTCTGCACGTCCGGCATGAAACGGCTGATGGCTATCGCCAACTAAATGAACAAGAAAGCGTAAGCTAAAACGTTTTGCATCTATTGAGCTGTTTTTGTTTTTTAATGTATCGATGGCAAAATACATCCCTTCAAGAATGTTGCTTACATTATCTTTATTTAAATTTTCATCGTGGCTGTGAGTAAATGTAGATGAGTTGCTTGGCGCGTTAATGTAATGCCAACGAGAAGATTTTTTTTGCCAAAAAGGACTCGGATCAGAGCGCATTTCATCAGCCCAAGTAGCAATTTGCGCTAGGCTTTGCCCTTCTAAAAGTTCTTTAAGCTCTGTTTTAGTTGCGTCTGTTATGTGATTTTCGGCAATTTTACCGACAATTCTGTGGCCATTTTGTCCCCAAGCCAATACATTTTGTGATGATAAAAGTACTGCGCCGACTAAAAGATAACTAAATCCATGTGTAATTTTGCGTAACATTTGTGTTTTCCTCAATGATCTTATTTGGCAAGAGCGGCCTCTTCTATGGCGCGAATTGTCCTGATTTTGAGATAAATAGGAAGGACTCAAAGAAATTCATAATTTCCCATTGATAGTTCTTTAAATTCATAAGCTTAACTGTTTTGGGTAAAATTACTTGTTGTAATAAGTAATTTAAATTGGTCAAATAGGAGGATGAATCGTTTTGGATTGTTGAACTTTTGAAAATTAAACAGCTGCTTTTGCAACACAGCTTCTTTGTTACTGTTTTGTTACTGTTTTTTTTGTTGGTTTGGCTCAGTGGCCAGCTGAGTGTGGTTACATCAACGGGGACCTTGAAGCCTTTAATTGAAACATCTAGTCGTTGTCAGACGAGGGCAACAGAAAACCAATCGCAATTAATTGTCTATGCCTCGTCGCAAAAGGTCGCTCGTTCTTTAACACAAAACCTGTGTGAAGATCCCGTTGTAGCAAAACAATATGGCGAAGTGATCGCTTTATGGGGTTACCGTACTGCCGATAGCATTGAGTTCATTGGTAAAGGTATTGCTGATTTAATTTTAGCAAAAAACAACATTATGTCAGCCTTCAAAGCTGAATCGACCTATAACTACCAGCCTGTGGTTGGCTTTCCAAGTTATACTGCGTTTTTTATTTCAGCTAAAGAAAAGCCAAAAATTAACAAGCAATACTTTTTGGGGAAACGGATTGGCTTACTTGATTATCCTACAAGCCGATCGGGGCATATACTACCTAAACAAAAGTTTAAAGATTTAGGGATCAACCTTGAAAATTTAAAAATTACTTACGCCAGTTCACATAATGAGCTTAGGGAGTTATTAGCCAATGGACAGGTTGATTTAATAGCCTCTTTTTGGAAGGAAGCAGATCAGGCGCATTTTTCTAAAAATTATATAACTCCAATCAGCGATAATGTAATAGGCACACGTTGGTACTTTAAAATGCAGCATGAGAACACTGATTTGCTGTGCGCTATCCAATCTCAATTAATCCAATTATCTAAGCAGCAAGTGTCGACTTATTTTAATCATGTTGAACCATACTGGCATTGTTCAGCGGGTAAAGCTGAATTCTTAGGAGAGCAACGTGATGAATAATAAGCGCTTGTTTGGCGTGACACTGCTTATTTTTAGTGCGGCGCTATTGACGTTTAAACTCTCTAGTTATCTGCAGCAGGCGCAACATAACGATTTAATAATGGCTGATATTGAAAACCGAATTGCACTAGATTTACCTCGCTTAGACTTATCAAATCGTTTTTTGAAACACTCGGGTAATCATGATGCTATTGTTGGTTATCTAAAACGTTTGAATATGCAATTGATACAACAGCCAATTCAAGTTAATACCATCAATGATGTCTCACTGGCATTAACAAATAATGGCCGCGAAAGTCGGATAGAGTATCTTGAAACAAGTGATCAAAAAGTTGCGATTACATTTTTAATTGAGACGCGTTGGTGGCATACAAGCGATATTTATACCTTTATTGTATTGTTATTATTGGCTTTTTTATTTTCTAAGTGGGCTGAACTTATTAACCGAACATCGCTGAAACACTTAGCATTAAAAGAACAAGTAGAGCAACTTCCACTGATTAATGTGCAAGTGAAACTAGTGATTGATTTGCAAGCCAAAGTTTTGGCTATTAATGATAACGCTGAGATAAAAGCTGGCTTAGCTAACAAACCACTGTGTTTTTACTTGGCTTTAATCGAGTTTTGCGTTGAGAATCCGGACGTGACACTTAATCAAAACAAAGATGTGCCGGGTGAGTTAATTGAACTTGCTAATAAGTATTTTTACCGATTAACACAACTTGGCCATACTATTCGTAAACGGCCTAATTTTACTAACAGTCTAGAAAAAACCTTGAGTGAAATTAGGGCTGCATTGGATGAGGTACTTATTGAACACTCACAGCTGAAGGAAATATATTACCCTCCTAAGGCACATGGTGAAGGCTCTCGGTCACGGTTACATAGTTATGGTTTATCGAATATCAAAGCAGATGATATAGAGGTGATAGGCAAATAACCTTAACCTGGTTAGTGAGTTAGTTCAGAATAAAAACCTCACACTGCTAATACTTAAACTGTGTGAGGTAAGCTCTGATTATTTAGGAGCAAATTCAATGGCTTTGACTGGACTATTTTCAATAAAGAAGCGTTTTAATGCCTGTGCATCTGTTTCGTCAGTGCTGACAAATCCTTTATGATTTATCAGTATCGGGTAGCCGTCACCGCCAGATGCATTGTAGCTATTAATGCTCATGCGATAGGTTTTGTTTTTATCCAAAGCTTTGCCGTTGATCATCACTTTAGTCAGCGCATTATCGTTACGCTCGAAGCTTAATTTGTGGTATTGCAAATAAGCACCAGAATCCGGTGGGAAACTAGTTACAGTCTCAAGGTAATCCCAAAGCTCTTGGCCTTGCCAATCAATATACGCGATGCGATTTTTAAAAGGGTGTACTTTTAAAATATCTTTATAACTAACTGCACCTGCAGCAATACTATCACGTACGCCACCGCCACTGATGATACCAAAATCGGCGCCAACAACATTCATTTGTGCTTGCACAATAACGCGCGATAAGTTGGTTTGTTGATAACGAACTTTATTGCGATCGCCCTCAAGCTTTGCATCAACATAACCAATTTCACCTTCAATTTGTTTTGCACCTTTGGCTTGGTAATCAGCTAAAAATGTTTTTAAGGCAGCGTCTGGTTTGATGTATTCGTTGGCAAGCTCAGGCTTAATTGAACCATCAGCTTGCGTTTTATCAACGTATAAGTTAACTGGCAATAATTTATAATCTAATAAGGTTAATACGCCGTTTTCTTGTTTAAACTCGGCTTTGCCGACATATTTACCCCATTCATGAGCTTGCATTATCCACGTACCATTTTGTTGGTCTGGTTTACATGTCATACCGGGTTTAAAGTTATCGTCATTTTTATTTTCGCTTGCCATGCACACAGGTTCTTGTGAGTGACCGCCGATGATCATATCAAGGGTATGAGCCGGTAAAGAGCGGGCAAGGGTAACATCGCCAGGGGCATTTATGCCATAATTCGCATCAACATAATGACCCATATGAGTTATTGCAATCGTGATATCCGGTTGATATTGTGCTTTGATTTTCTCAGCTAAAGCTTGGGTTACTGCAACGGGCTCTTGAAATTCAAGGCCGCCGATATACTGCGGGTTGCCTATTTTAGCGGTATCTGTGGTTGTCAAACCAATAACGGCGATTTTCAGCCCCTGTTTGTTAAAAATCTTATAGGATTCGAAGGCATTTTTACCGGTTTTTTTATCAATTATATTAGCCGAAAGAAGCGGGAAATTTGCCCACTGCTGCTGTTGTTTTAAAACACTCAGTGGATTATCAAATTCATGATTACCAATCGCCATCGCATCGTAACCAATTAATGACATTCCTTTAAAATCAGGCTCTGCAAATTGCAGGTCTGATTCTGGAATGCCTGTATTTATATCACCACCAGATAGAAGTAGCACTGCGTGACCTTGTTGCTGCGCATCAGCACGTAACTGGTCGATTAAGGTTTTACGTGCAGCCATACCGTATTCACCTTTTTCGTTATGCCAAAAGCGGCCATGATTATCATTGGTATGTAAAATGGTGAGATAGTGAATATCTGCTGTGTCAGCTTGTTGAACGGAGGTTTGATGATTACTACATGCAGTAATGCTTAGTAATAGGAAAAATGAAAGTAATATGCGCATAATATGACCCGTGTTGTCAGTGTTGTGCTATTTATTAAGCGCATAGTTTAAACTAGTTTTATTGCAAAATAACGTAATTATTCTATTTTAATGTCATCTTGGAAATTTAACTTTCCAGTCGCCGCTAATTGACGTCGCTGTAACTCTTGTTCTGCTAATGCTGATTTTTCATGGTTATTACCCACCATCCAGTTTAAAAAGCTTGCCGGTAACTTAGTGTACGCCTCTCCTTGGTGTAAACCAAAATCACAGATGTGTTGCTCTTCATACGACATAGTTGTTAATCCTGTTGTGTGTGTTTTATTGTTATAAATAATACTAACAAAATAAACTCGGCTATTAAGACGATTTCGTTTTAAACAAAATTTATTTATAACGTGAGTGAATAACAACACATTGTAACCACATGTAATTTAAATGTAATCAATTCGGTTTGATTTGTTTAAAGGTACGTTTTGCTATCGTAATCTCCACAAAAGTTCTTTACTATTTGCATTAAATTCACATAACCACAACATTCTTCAGGATAAATATAATAATGAAAAAACTATTACTATGCGGTTTGTTAACCGCAACCTCATTTGCAAGCCATGCAACTGTAGTTGAAATGCAAACTTCACAAGGTGCTATTAAGGTTGATTTGTTTGATCAACAGACCCCCAAAACGGTCGAGAACTTTTTAAGTTATATACAAAGTGATGCGTACAATCAAACCGTGATCCACCGTTCAATCAAGGATTTTATTATTCAAGGTGGAGGCTTTACTTTTACCGATGATTTTAAAGCGATCACAACGTCACCAGCTGTTGTGAATGAGCCAGAATTATCGAATGTAAAAGGCACGATTGCCATGGCTAAATTAAGCAATAATGCGAATAGTGCCACAAGTCAATGGTTTTTTAATCTCAAAGATAATAGCGCAAACTTAGATAAGCAAAATGGCGGTTTTACCGTATTTGGTCAGATTACAGCAGATAGTTATGCTGTGCTTGATAAGATCTCTGCGTTAGTGCATTGCGGTGAAATACCGGTAGTTAATCTAACTAAAGACCAATGTGCAAGTGCAGATACCACGTTGACTATTGCTAATTTAGTGTCGATCAATAGTGTTCTGGTACTTGATGATGATCCAAATTCGTCAGTAAATTTATCTCCAAAAGAAAATACGCTAATTGACGATCCGACTCCAACTCAGCCTGATGATGGGGATAGCTCAAGTGGCAGTATGAGCTGGTTACTACCATTATTATTGCTTGGCTTTAAACGCCGCCGCTCAGCTTAAAGGTATATACTTGCTATCGGGTTATGTGTCCCGATAGCAAACGTAACGCTTTAGAGTGCAAATACCCGCATTACTAATAACACCCACATAGTTAAAACCAGTAAACAGCCAAGCAAAAAGCTATAATAGCGAGGTTTTACGCTATTGCTGCCTAAATGAATAATACTGTGAATGACGCGCGAAATCACAAAACCCCAGGCTAAAGTAATAAATACATAACCCGCTGCATTGAGCTGTAAAGCAGCTAAACAGGCTACAAAAAATAGCACTGGTATTTCAAACTGATTAATAAAGTTTCTACCGGCAATATGTACATCATCACCCGCATTATTTAATTGCATAGTGGCAAAATCTTGCATAGTAATCGTTTTGTTACGCGCCGCACTAAAACGGCGGCGGCCCATTACTACCATTACCGTAAAAGTGAGTAGTACCTGAGAAAACATCGCGAGTAATACATATTTTTCCATTAAGAGTCTCATTTGATAAATAACGTAGCTTTAAGCCTAGCAGTTTGTCTTTATAATTCACAATGTGTTACAAAGTATTTAGAAAAATGATTGCAAGGGTTTTGAATTTTACCGATCATTCAAACAACAAATAAGTATGGATCACATTCTCAATATGAAAAAAATAATTACTTTAAGCGCTATTGCTTTAGCAGTATTAAGTGGCTGCGGCACTACCACCACTGCGGTACAGCAGCAAACGTCATTACTTTCAGATACGCTGGTAATAAGTCCCAACGATACTCGTCAATATAAAACCCTTAAACTTGCGAATGAGATTGAAGTAATTTTAGTGTCGGATCCAACTGCTGAAAAATCAGCCGCTTCATTGAGTGTGGGTGTTGGTTTATTACATGATCCAATCAGCCAGCAGGGAATGGCGCATTATTTAGAACACATGCTATTTTTAGGCACAGATCGTTACCCAGATACCAAGGGTTACTCTGATTTTATGACTAAAAACGGCGGCGCCCACAATGCTTATACATGGTTAGATATTACTAATTACATGTTTGAAGTAAATAACGATGCTTACGATGAAGCATTGGATCGTTTTGCTGACTTTTTTAAATCCCCTAAGCTTTACCCAGAATACACCGATAAAGAAAAAAACGCAGTAAACGCCGAATGGTCAATGCGTCGCGAGATGGATTTTTTTGGTCAGTTTAAGCTTGCCCGACAAATGATGGGCGATCATCCTGCTAATCGTTTTTTAATCGGTAATCTTGAAACATTAGGTGATAAAGAAGGTAGCTCTCTACATAAAGAAACCGTTGATTTTTATAACAAATACTACTCTTCTAACATTATGAAAGTAGCAATGATTTCCAATCTACCACTTGCGGAAATGGAAGCGAAAGCACAAAAATACTTCGCTGATATTGAAGATAAAAAGATCGACAAACCAACTGTTACCACAAAGCTAGATTTTGATAACGTAGGTGGAAAACGCGTTCACTACGCGCCAAATGAAGACGTAAAAGAGTTACAACTTGATTTTACTATTACCGATAACAGCAATGAGTTTGCCGTTAAACCTAACCGTTTTGTAGCATACTTATTAAGCAATGAAATGCAAGGTAGCCCGGCGCAAATTTTGCGTGATAAAGGCTGGGTTTCACAACTTTCAGCCGGGGCAGCACCAACCCAATATGGTAATTACGGTGCGCTGACGGTTAATGTGCAATTAACCGATGAAGGCATGAAAAACCGTGAAACGATCGTTGCAACAATAATGCAATATATTGATTTGATCAAAAAAGAAGGTGTAGATAGTAAATACTTTAATGAAATTCGCACTTCACTTAATAATGAATTTCAATTTTTAGAAAAAGGCGATGAATTTGGCTATGTCAGTAATTTAACTGGTAGCATGCAAGATTATCCACTAAACCACGTTATTAATGCGCCTTTTTATTATGCTAAGTTTGATGCCGCTGCGATCAACAACGTACTTGCGCAACTCAATGCTGATACTCTACGTATTTGGTATACCTCACAGCAAGAAGAAACCGATTCACAATTGCATTTTTACGATGGTAAATACCGCATTGAAGATATCAGTGATGCTGAAATTGCCAGCTGGAGTAAGCCTAGTCAGTTTGCCTTAGCATTACCTACGGTAAATCGTTTATTACCTGAGAGTTTTGCGATTAAAACAGCACAATTTGCAGAGCAAAAACACCCTAAGCTGGTATATGATAAAAATGGCGTAAAAGTATGGCGTCAAGCGAGTCAAAACTTTGCCGAGCAACCGAAAGGTTTGGTCGAAGTTTACTTAAATACCCCAGATGCTCTGACGGATATCAAAGCTAAAGTACTTTATTCAGTATGGTCTGACTTATTTAACTTACAACAAAGCAAGCTAAGTACCGAAGCTGCCGTGGCAGGTATGAGTGTTGGCCTTGAAGCAAGTAACGGACTTATCCTTTCAATGAGTGGTTTTACCGATAAACAAAATGTTTTACTCGCGCAAGCACTGACAAATATTGATGTGCAAGTAACTGAGCAAGGTTTTGCTCAAGCGCTTGATCGTTACCAACGTGATTTATTAAACGCCCAAAAACAATTCCCTTATTATCAAGCGTTTGGTGAGTATTCTAAATTAATACGAACTGGCAGCTTTGACACCGATGCACTGATCAATACGGCAAAAGCATTAAGCATTGCAGATTTTGAGCAGCTTAAACAGCATACCTTTGCTAATAACGAAATGCGGGTGTTCACTTATGGTAACTATAACCAATCAGATGTTGAAGCGATAGCTAAAGAGTTAACGGCAGTTTTACCAGCGGCGCATAAAAGCACTGAATTTGCGCGCAGTAAAGCGTGGTTACCGCAACCAGGCGAAACGATTGTATTGCAAAAAGATATTGATGTGGCTGATGTAGCTATCATTGATATGACCGTACACCCGATTGCAGGCTATAAGCAAAAAGCGCAAGCGCAAGTCTTACAAGGTCACTTTAGCACCGTCGCGTTTGACAAGTTACGTACTGAAGAGCAATTAGCATATGCGGTTGGTGGTTTAGCACGGCCTATTGAAGATTACTCAGCGATTGGCTTGTTTATTCAAACCCCAGTAAAAGATGTAAAAACCATGCAAGCGCGTTTTGAAGAGTTCAAAATGCAATATGCAGTAGAGCTTGATAACATGAGTGAAGAAACCTTCGAGCAGCTTAAAAATGCCGTATTAGTGTCGCTTAAACAGCAGCCTAAAAATCTTAGCGATGAAATGGGCCCACTGATTGGCGATTGGTATCGTGAAAACTTTGATTTTGATTCAAAGGATAAGTTAATCGCTGAAGTTGAAAAAGTCACGCTTGCAGATATTAAAGACTACTACCAGCAAACTATGTTAAACCCACAAGCTGCGCGTTTAAACGTACAGCTTCGTGGTAGCAAATTTGCCGACAAACCGTTTGCAGATTTACCAAAACAAACATTGGTAACAGACTTACAAGCGCACTTTAATGGCATTAAATTGCAAAAGTAATTTAGCACATTGAAGCGTTGAAAAAGATTAAAGCCCAAGCGATTTGCTTGGGCTTTTTTATGAATCATTATCTTTTAAATAATTTACAAAATGTACGTACAGTGTAACTATATAAAAAAGGAACAGCTCAAACCGCTAGGATTTTGATGAATAAAATAGTGTGCATATTGCTACTGCTAAGCCCTTTTTATAGCTTAGCCAACTCATTTGCTGTTGATTTTGTAAACGCTGCAAATGATAGAACAACACAAAGCGTGCGCTATGACGGCGCTTATCACCGCATTGCCTATCCAAATGGCGATGTACCTGCCAATATTGGCGTATGCACAGATGTGATTATTCGCAGCTACCGAGCACTGGGTATCGATTTACAAAAGTTAGTTCATGAAGATATGCGCGATAATTTTTCAGTCTATCCATCAACAAGAATATGGGGGCTAACTAAACCCGATAGTAATATTGATCATCGTCGCGTGCCTAATTTACAGGCTTTTTTTAAACGCCACGCTACAGTACTGCCCATAACTAATAATGCTCAGACCTATAAAGCAGGCGATATTGTCACGTGGATGCTGCCGGGCAATTTGCCGCATATCGGTATCGTGGTAGATACATACACTGCAGATAACAAAACCCCATTAATAGTGCATAACATAGGCGCAGGGCCGCAACTTGAGGATGTACTGTTTCGTTATAAGATCACCGGCCATTATCGGTATGAGCCAGCCGTTAATTGATTGCGGGTATCTGGAAACATTCAGAAAAGCCGGCATGGTTAGCTAAAAAGCCGAAGTGGCAGGGCAAAATTTACTCAGCACAGATAAACAAAGTAAAAATACTTGAGTTAACGAAATAGCCTAATTTTACGACTCTTTAAGGAGCGTTAAATGCATCAGAGTGTTAAACAAAAATTTACGACGTACCCTGAAAATATCGCGGTTGTATTACATGAGATCAGAAGTCTGATTTTGCAGGTAGCTGTGCAGGATGGCATCACTGAACTTGAAGAAACACTCAAGTGGGGAGAGCCGAGTTATATTTCAAAAATAGGCACTACCATTCGTTTTGATCACAAACCAAAATCAGCTGAGCAATTTTGTATTTACTTTAACTGTAAAACTAAACTTATTGAAACCTTCAAAGAGCTTTATGGTGATACGTTTAGCTATGAAGGTAACCGTGCTTTGGTGTTTAAGCTTAATCAAACCGTGCCAGTTAAAGAGCTAGCCCATTGTATATCGTTGGCTTTGCGCTATAAAAAAATAAAGCACCTGCCATTGCTAGGTGCTTAAATTTAAGAAGTTATTGTCCGGCAGAAAGAGCAACAGCGCGATATAAACTCCCGCCTCCGCAAATCTCGCGCTGACAATAGTTATTTGGCTCTTGCAGCGCGAGCACCATGCAGTTTTTTATAGCTGTCGATCAAACGCTGATGACGATCTAACCCTTCAAGTTGCATATTGGTTGGAGTTAAACCGTAGAACATCACATCACCATTGATAGAGCCGACGACTGCATCCATTACTTCTTGGCCAAACATGCGGGTGAAGCTGTGAATGTAGTCTTCAATTTCTAAGTCATCATTTAGCGCAACTTCTAAAGTCGCGTGCATTGCTTGGTAGAATAACCCGCGTTCAACAGTGTTATCGTTAAACTGTAAGAAGGTTTCAACCAGTTCCATGGTCGCTTCTAAATCGCCTAATGCTAAATAAATTAGCAGCTTAAGCTCAAGAATAGTTAACTGACCCCACACGGTGTTTTCGTCAAACTCAACGCCAATTAAGGTGATGATATCGATGTAATTATCAAGCTGGCTGTCTTCTAAGCGCTCAACTAAGTCGGCAAGTTGGTCTTCATCTAAACTGTGCAGATTTAAAATATCTTCACGGTATTTAAGGGCTTTATTGGTGTTATCCCAAATTAAGTCTTCGACAGGGTAAACTTCTGAATAATCAGGCACTAAAATACGGCATGCGATGCCAAGGTCTGAAAATTCAGCAATATAAGCTTCTTTACCTAAGGCTTTTAAAATACCAAATAAGCTAGCTGTTTCTTCTTCGTTAGTACCTGAAAAATCCCATTCCACAAAGTCATAATCGTGTTTAGCACTGAAAAAGCGCCATGAGATCTTACCGGTTGAATCAATAAAGTGTTCAACAAAGTTTTCAGGTTCAGATACTGCCATGCTGTTGAATGTTGGTTTAGGTACGTCGTTTAAACCTTCAAAGCTGCGACCTTGTAATAGCTCTGTTAAGCTACGTTCAAGGGCGACTTCAAAACTTGGGTGTGCACCAAATGAAGCAAATACGCCACCGGTTTTCGGGTTCATTAACGTTACGCACATGACAGGGAATTGCCCGCCTAGAGATGCGTCTTTTACAACAACCGGAAAGCCTTGCTCTTCTAAGCCTTTAATACCGGCAACAATACTAGGATATTTAGCAAGTATAGCTTCTGGTACGTCTGGCAATACCAGTTCTTGCTCGATGATTTGGCGTTTAACAGCACGTTCAAAAATCTCAGATAAACATTGTACTTTGGCTTCGGCAAAGTTATTACCCGCACTCATGCCGTTACTTAAAAACAAGTTTTCAATCAAGTTTGATGGAAAGTATACAGTTTCGCCGTCAGAGTGACGCACATATGGAATCGAGCAAATACCTCGCTCAACATTACCAGAGTTAGTGTCGATAAGGTGCGAGCCACACAGCTCATCTTCAGGGTTGTAAATGCTCAAGGTATAGTCGTCTAAAATACCTTCTGGTAGTGAGTCATCATCAGTGAGCTGAAACCATTTTTCGTTCGGGTAATGAACAAATTCGCTGTTGGCAATTTCTTCACCAAGGAACTGGTCATTGTAAAAAAAGTTACAGTTTAAACGTTCAATAAACTCGCCAAGGGCTGAACATAATGCGCTTTCTTTGCTGGCGCCTTTACCATTGGTAAAACACATCGGTGATGCAGCATCACGAATATGCAATGACCAGACGTTTGGTACAATATTACGCCATGATGAAATTTCAATCTTCATGCCTAAGTCAGCCAAAATCGCAGTCATATCAGCAATGGTTTGCTCAAGCGGTAAATCTTTACCTAAAATAAAGGTGTTTTCGCTGCCTGCTGATTTTGCCATTAACATGGCTTGCGCGTCGTTATCTAAGCTCTCTACGGCATCAATTTTAAATTCAGGTATGGTTTGAATTACACGCTTTACGGTACAACGATCAATAGAGCGTAAAATGCCGGTGCGGTCTTTTTCAGAAATACTTTCAGGGAGTTCAACCTGGATTTGGAAGATTTGGTTATAGCGATCTTCAGGATCAACAATGTTGTTTTGCGCAACACGAATACCGTCAGTCGAGATATCACGGGCATTACAATACACTTTAATAAAGTACGCAGCACATAAAGCCGAAGATGCTAAAAAGTAGTCAAACGGACTTGGCGCAGAGCCATCGCCTTTATAACGGATTGGTTGATCCGCAATGACTGAGAAATCGTCAAACTTAGCTTCTAATCTAAGATTATCGAGAAAATTAACTTTAATTTCCATTGAGTTGGTCCACCTTCGTGCGCACTAATAAGTAAGGCCAATAGGTGTTTGCGCCAGACTTTGTCAGTGTATTTTCATTTAGCTGCAATTATCCGCTTTTTAAGGGAGCACATACAAGTAATAGTCGAGGTTAATTAAAATAAATGCTATTTGCAGCGCATAAATTGGTAAAAGTCACGTGGTTCGCTGGTTTTGAACTCTTTATGAGGCTGTAAACTTTATACTCAGAGTAAGCCTAAAGTTTTTACAGTAAGAGGTAGAAAAGGTCGTGAACTCCAAATAATTTAGTACTAATTAATTAAATCGATTATCACTGATGTTTTAATTTTGTTGTTGTTTTGTAATTAATTTGGGGCGGAAGCTTAGGTGTAGTAGGCAAAATTTTCATCTGTGGTCTAACTTTAATAATGCATATTGCAAAAGACTAATATCATAAGGTAACGCAGATGATGAAAAAGCTGTATTGGTTATTAACTGTAAATTGCATCCTGTTTACAGGTGCTTCTTATGGCGAGATCAACTTATCAGGGTTTACTAGTATTAATGCTGGTAAAGTTTTATCTGGAAGTGGGGTCCCGCAGTACGATATACCACCTACTTTTTTGGCCGATTATCCAATAGTATCGTCTTACGACGAAGATGTTTCGTTTAAACCAGAGAGCTTATTTGGGCTACAAATTAGCGCTGATTTAGCTGATGGACTATCGGTGACAGGCCAACTAGTTGCTCGAGGCGCTAATGATTTTGATGCAAAAATTGAATGGGCTTATCTCTCATATGAGATTAATGAAAATTGGACTGTTCAAGCAGGTAAAAAACGATTGCCCCTGTTTTATTATTCGGATTTTTATGATGTAGGTTACGCCTATGTATGGATGCGTCCGCCTGCGGATAATTATACGTGGCAAATATTTAACTACAACGGCGTAAATGCACTATACAGCGGTGAAATTGGTGATTGGTCTGTAATGGGCAACCTTTATTATGGAGAAGAGGATGATACAGAAAATAAGCTCCTTAGTGAGTTTTTTTTCAAAGAGCCAACACGTGAAATTTGGCGTGATATGTTAGGTGGGGTATTGCAATTAAATAAAGAGTGGTTCGAAGTTAGATTAACCCATATGACTTACAAAAATGAGCGCTACCGTAGTGGTGAGCGAGTATTATTTGACGGTGAAACTAGCCGTACAGGTAAGTTTTATGGTGTTGCAGTTAACTTAGACTTTGAAAGTTTATTTATATTAACAGAGTTAAACCGGTTGGATTTGAATGGCAACCTTGACACTTCAATGATTACGCTAGGTTACCGTTTAGACACAATTACTCCTTATGTTTCTTACTCTCAATTTAAAGAAGATGCCGATGATGGTGAACAGCACAATACAACGTCAGTCGGAATACGCTGGGATTTTCATTCTTCAGCGGCTTTTAAAGTCCAGTTTGATAAAGTGAATGATAAATCATTTGATTTAGCTGTTGCAGGTGATAGTGAGTCGATCACACTTGGCATTGACTTGGTATTTTAAGGAATACGCTATGATGTTGTTAAAAAAGATACTTTTACCACTTTTATTGCTTAGTTGTTATTCAGTAAACGCGGAAGTAGTTGTTGTTGTTCATCCTACAAATAATAGTAGTTTTGATCAATCTGAGATTTCAAAGCTCTTTTTAGGCAAGGCCAAATCATTTTCTGATGGCAATCAAGCTGTTCCATTGAATCAAGAGGAAGCCTCTACAGCACGCCAAGAGTTTGATGCGAATGTTTTATCAAAATCAGGTAGCCAGTTAAAAGCATACTGGTCAAAGCTTATTTTTACAGGTAAAGGCTCGCCTCCTAAAGAAGTGACTAATGATGCAGAGGTAATTGATTTAGTAGGTAAAAATCCAAGTATGATTGGTTACATTAATGCTGCATCGCTAACCGATTCAGTGAAATCGGTTGGGAAGTTTTAGTAATAATTTAGATAAAAACGCAAAACGTTAAAATCGATTACAGAAAACTGTAATCGATTTTTTTTAGATTTATGCACCTTAAGCAATCACTAAAAACCCGACAAATGCACAGGCAGCTGCGATGAGTGTATAGGGCAATTGAGTAATTGCGTGACTCATTAAGTTACAGCCTGAACCTTGGGCTGCAAGGACAGTTGAATCTGAGTAAAAACATGCTTGGCTACCAAATGATGAGGCAGATAACAGCGCACCAATCACCAGCGGTATATTTGCATCAACCGCGACTGCCAGAGGCATCACAATAGGAATTGTTACCGCAAAAATACCCCAGCTTGAGCCTGTAGCAAACGCCAAAATTGCCATTGCTAAAAACACCACTGCAGGTAAATAGCCTGCGGTCATGAATGGGCTTAAGGAATCAATTACAAACTGTGGTAATAGTAGTTGGTCGCACACATCTTTAAAAATAAATGCGGCGATCACAGTTCCTATTGCTGGCAACATGCTTTTAAAACCATCGAGCATTTTTTCAATCATTTCGGCAAATGGCATTAGCTTTTGCAGCATATAAAATGGAAGCGTCACGGCGAATGTCGCTAATAACCCTTTGTATACATCAATGTCAAAATACACAGTGAACGCAACGAGCAATAAAATAGGCAGTAAAAAGTTGTACAGTTTGCCGTGGCTGTCTGCGCTTTCAAAGCTTTCTTCAACGGCTTTTACTGCGTATTCATCGGCAGTTTGCACTTCGTTGTACTGTGCAGGATCTACTTGCGGTTGTTCTTGAATTGCCTGTAATTGGGCTTTTTTCATCGGCCCAAATAAAGGGATAACACCAAGTACCACTAATGGCACAAGTAACACGGCAAACCATGCATACAGCATATAGGGGATTGCTTGAATATACACGGCAATACCTTGGCCTTCGACGGCGATGTTGTTATCAACCAATAAGCCACCAAAAAATACTGCCCATGTAGACAGTGGTACTAATACGCAAATTGGCGCTGCGGTAGAGTCAACTACGTAAGCAAGCATCTCACGGCTAATTTTGAATTTATCGGTAATGCGTTTCATGGTTTCACCCACGGTAAGCGCATTGAGGTAGTCATCAATAAAAATAACGATACCAAGTAAAAAGGTCATGAGTAAAGATGAGCGTGGGCCTTTACAAAAACGCAGCGCAAAACTACCAAATGCTGCTGCACCACCGGTTCGCACTAGTAATGCGATTAACGCACCAAAGCCACCACACACTAAAATAAGCCAGCCGATTGTTTCATCTACCATTACTTTTAACGATGCCGCAGCAAAGTTGCTAAGCATTTCAACAGGATTTAGCATAGCAAGGCCAACAAGGGCACCGATCAGCAAAGATAAAATAGGACGACGTAGCACGATCGCCAAAACCACCACTACAACTGGCGGCACAAGACTTAACGCAGAAGGTTCGAGCATTTAAGTATTCACAAAATAAAAAGCATTTGAGTAATTGGCTCAAACTGCTTAACAAAAACAAAGAATGTTAGCCCAACGGCTGATATTCCAAGTCACTGCTTTTGCACGCAGAAGTCACTGTTAGGTTTCGCGGTGGGTTTAGCACAATTGCGACACAGTAAAATGCGTTGGCTTGGCGCCAGACGGTGCAGGGGATGCATGCCGCTATTGTTATGCCGATAAAAACATCAGCGGGAAAATAATCTGCAATTGCGTTCGAGTCAATAAAAACTTTTAATTTAGTTAAAAATTCTTAATAGATGAATATTAATGCTTGCATTGTTTAGGTGAAACACCAAATTTTTGCTTAAACAAACGGCTAAAATGACTGGGGTTGGTAAAGCCAAGATCGTAGCAAACTTGACTTATTTGTTGTCCTGATTGTAGAAGTTGGCGAGATTTCTTTAATCTTAGCTGTTGTTGCCACATGGCCGGACTTTGCCCAAAGGCGAGCTTGAATTGCTGGTAAAATTTACTACGGCTCATGCAGGCTATTTTACATAGAGTATCGATATCTAAAGTTTGATTAAGATGTTCTTTAATAAAATGCAGGGCATCGGTTAATGGGCATGCAATAGTTTGTTGGCAATTGGCGAGCATTAAATCGCGGCTTTGTTGTTGTAATAATCGAGTGATTAACTCATTTACTGATAGATCAATTAGATAATGACGATCTTGCTCGTTTTCGCTAAATAACCCAATCATCCGTTCAAGTAATTGTTGGGTGTGTTGATTGTGTTGGGTATGCACCAGCTTTGGAATGTAATGAAAAAAATCATCGCTGCTTATTTGCTGCTGCATATTTAGCGCGTCAGCTACTTGGCTGATTTTATCGCGGCTAATTTCGATAGCCAAACAGGTGGTAGGTTGCTGCATTGATGCTTCTGGGAAGTCGATTAAAACCCCTTGTTCGGGTGCTAATACAAATGATTGCTGGGGTAAAAACTCTTCATGGTAGTTACTGTCGGCAACGTGCATCACTTTTTTACCGCTGATCATGCCGCAAAACAGCAGTTCGCTGGAATGCAGTGCTACTTTTTGTGCGTCTTGGTAGGTGTCGTAAATGCTCAGCTCGGCGTTGTCTGAGGCAAAAGTAATTTTATTTTCGATCAGTACATCAACCGCTTGGCGCTTTTTAGTCAGTTTTTCAGTCAATAACGTGGTATTCATTTTATTTCCTTTAAACACGACCAACAGAGTTTGGACGCACAGACATGTTTTTTGGACAGCTAATCAAGTTTTTATGCTTCTTATAAGCTAATGTCAACAGGTGACGGATAAATAAACAACAATCTCCCGTCAAACTTAGTCAATTTGATTAAATTTAAAAAGCAACATTTTGAATAAAGGACACACACAATGATCTATGCAAATCCTGGCAGCGACGGCGCACTTATTAACTTTAAATCCCAGTATGGTAATTACATTGGCGGACAGTGGGTCGAGCCTGTAAATGGTCAGTACTTTGATAATATTAGTCCCGTTAACGGTAAAGTATTTTGTAAAGTACCACGCTCTGATAAAGCGGATATTGAACTTGCCCTTGATAAAGCCCACGCTGCAAAAGCTGCTTGGGGTACAACTTCAGTAACGGCTCGTAGCAATATATTATTAAAAATTGCTGATCGGATAGAGCAAAACCTTGAGCTACTTGCTGTTGCCGAAACGTGGGATAACGGTAAAGCCATTCGCGAAACATTGGCGGCAGATATCCCACTGGCGGCAGATCATTTTCGTTATTTTGCCGGTTGTATTCGCGCCCAAGAGGGCAGTATTGGCGAGATAGACGAAACCACAGTCGCGTATCATTTTCATGAGCCACTGGGCGTTGTTGGACAAATCATTCCGTGGAACTTCCCAATTCTAATGGCCGCATGGAAACTCGCACCAGCGCTTGCCGCAGGTAACTGTGTGATACTCAAACCGGCTGAACAAACACCAGTATCTATTTTAGTGTTGATGGAAATTATTGGTGATTTATTGCCTGCAGGCGTGCTTAATGTAGTAAATGGCTACGGTAAAGAAGCGGGCGAAGCGCTGGCAACCAGCACGCGTATAGCTAAAATTGCTTTTACTGGCTCAACTCCTGTTGGCTCACACATTTTAAAATGTGCCGCTGATAACATTATTCCATCAACGGTTGAGCTCGGTGGTAAATCATCGAATATTTTCTTTAACGATGTAATGGAAAAAGACGATTCCTTCCTAAGTAAAGCCATTGAAGGCGCAGTACTTGCGTACTTTAACCAAGGTGAAGTGTGTACTTGCCCATCGCGACTATTTATTCAAGAAGATATTTACGAGCAGTTTATTGAGCGTATTTTAGAGCGCACATTAAAAATTAAACGCGGTAACCCGCTTGATAGTGAAACCATGGTAGGCGCACAAGCGTCTAAAGCACAGTTTGATAAGATTCTCAGCTATATTGAAATTGGCAAAAAAGAAGGCGCACAAGTACTTACTGGCGGCAATGTAGAGCAACTAACAGATGAGCTAAATGGCGGTTATTACATTCAGCCAACGCTGTTAAAAGGCACTAACGATATGCGGGTATTCCAAGAAGAAATTTTTGGCCCGGTGATTTCAATGTCGACCTTTAAAGACGAAGCCGAAGCACTCGAACTGGCTAATAGCTCTGAATTTGGTCTAGGCGCAGGGGTATGGAGCCGCAACATGAACCGTGCTTATCACTTTGGCCGCAAAATAGAAGCAGGCCGTGTATGGACCAACTGTTACCATATGTATCCTGCACACGCTGCGTTTGGTGGTTATAAAAAATCAGGCATCGGCCGCGAAACCCACAAGCTTGCGCTTGACCATTACCAACAAACTAAAAATTTATTAGTAAGCTACAGCGAAGATCCGCTCGGCTTCTTTTAAATAAAGCGGTTAAGCTTAAACAAATAATTTTTATGAGTAATGAAAGCGCTGTATTGTTGCAGCGCTTTTTTACTTTTCTAAAGCACTGCGCTTTATATCCTCAAACACCTGTAATAACTTCCAAAATGCCAATTAAAACAACACCAAGTCCTCTTTTTATATTTTTCGTGAAATAGAAGTAACCGATTGAATCAAAATAGGAATTCGACTGTGGTTAGTACATCAATAAAAAATAAATTAAAAACGAATTATTCTTCAGGCTCGTTAGGTTTTTATAGAGGCTGGAGTGCAATCTAAGCTGCTAAAAATTAAATCCCAATTCCTTGAAGTCATTTAGATATTTTGAGCTCTTATATGCGCAAAAATATTGAGTTTGCAAAAAGCGAGGCGGAGCAAAAGGATCCCTTTGTGATGTCGTATTTTATGAAAAAGATGATGAATTTGAATATATTTATGCAAATATCTTTTAATGTCCTAAATTTTGTGAGGCTAGATATGCACTATCTTAGGCAAAGATATTTATGCCTGTTGCTTTTTCGTTTTACCCAACACCCTTAAATTTAATGAGTTTAATATAGCAATAAATAAAGTTGTTTGTTAAAACACTTTGAGTGTAAGTATGTTATCGGCAGTACTATGAGTGAGTATAGTATGCTGATTGCCCCAGCAAAGAAATTCAACAAAGAGCCTGCACAAAGAAATGCACCTTGATACTATATGTCTAATGATAATGGGTATAGCAAGTAATATGTGAGGTTATAGCAATGAATCAATTAACTGAAAAAACGATAGCATGTCCTTATTGTGGTGAGAATATTGACGTGCTGCTCGATCCGGCAGATGTTGATCAACAATATATTGAGGACTGCCAAGTCTGTTGTAAGCCTATTAATTTTTTGGTTTTTGAAAATATAGATGAAGAGCTTTCAGTGACGGTTTTTAGTGATGACGAAGCTTATTGACTATCTTTATAGGCACTTACACTCAGCAAGGTTTGGGCAGTATGTTTAGCTGCAAAGCAATGCAGTAATATATAAAAGAGTATGATTAACCAACATAAAAAGCGCTGCAATTAATTGCAGCGCTATGGTTGCATTACTTAATGGTTATTAACGGTCTAAGTTCATTACTTTAGTCCATGCCGCAACAAAGTCTTCTACAAACTTTTGCTTTGATGTATCAAAGGCATATACTTCTGCAACTGCACGCAGCTCTGAATTTGAACCAAAGATAAGGTCAACTGAAGTGGCTGTGTACTTTTGCTCACCTGATTGACGATCAAAGCCTTGATAAATCCCCGCATCTGATGACTTTTTCCAAACCGTAGACATATCCAATAAATTAACAAAGAAATCGTTATTTAGAGTGCCTGGCTTGTCAGTAAATACGCCGTAGTCAGTGCCTTTATAGTTCGCATCAAGCGAACGCAAGCCGCCTACTAATACCGTCATTTCAGGCACTGTTAGATCAAGTTGATCTGCTTTATCTATTAGCATTTCAGTTGGCGATTTGTAGCTTTTTTCAGCATCGAAGTAGTTTCTAAAGCCATCGGCAGGCAGCTCTAATAAACTAAATGCATTAACGTCAGTTTGCGCTTGCGTAGCATCGCCACGGCCAGCATTAAACGGTACGTCTACTGTGTAGCCTGCATCTTTCGCTGCTTTTTCAATCGCTGCATTACCAGCTAACACAATCAGGTCGGCCAGTGACACTTGGCTTTTGCTAAAGAAACTATCATTAAAGTCGGCTTGAATCGCTTTTAATACTTTTAGTACTTTTGCAGTTTCGACCGGATTATTTACCGCCCAATCCTTTTGTGGAGCAAGCGCAATGCGTGCACCGTTGGCACCACCGCGCATATCGGAATGACGGTAGCTTGCAGCAGATGCCCATGCAACACGTACTAGCTCTGATACGCTAAGACCTGAATCTAAAATACTGGCTTTAAGCTCTTTTACTGCGCCAGCATCAATGTTTGATTGAGTCTCTGCTGAAATAGGATCTTGCCAAATTAAGTCTTCTTTAGGAACTTCTTTACCTAAGAAATTACGTGGTGGCCCCATATCTCGGTGAGTCAATTTGTACCATGCTTTAGCAAATGCCAGTTGATACTCTTTAGGGTCGTTTAAAAAGCGTTCAGCAATTTTGCGGTATTCTGGATCGAATTTAAGTGCTAAATCTGCAGTCGTCATGACTGGTGAATTAAACTTACCTTTCACATGAGCATCAGGCACGGTTTTGTGCATAGATTCGTCGGTTGGGATCCACTGAATGGCACCCGCTGGGCTGCGAGTTTGTTTCCACTCAAAGTTAAGTAGATTGCTAAGGTACAGTGATGACCAGCGAGTAGGAGCTTGTGTCCATGCGCCTTCTAAACCACTTGATACGGTATCTTCAGAGTGGCCTTTACCACATTTGTTTTTCCAGCCTAACCCTTGTTCTTCAATGCCTGCTGCTGCGGGCTCTGCACCCACACAATCTTTCGGTTTGTGCGCACCATGCATTTTACCAAAGGTGTGGCCACCTGCGATAAGTGCAAGAGTTTCCTCGTCGTTCATGGCCATGCGAGAAAACGCCACACGAATATTTTTAGCTGAACCGATTGGATCAGGAACCCCTTTAGGGCCTTCAGGATTTACGTAAATTAAACCCATGTGAGTTGCACCCAATGGGCGTTCTAATTTGCCGCTGGCATCTTCACGGTCGCTGGCAAGCATTTCTACTTCTGGACCCCAGTAAACCATGTCTGGTTCCCAGTCGTCAGTTCGGCCGCCGGCAAAACCATAGGTTTCAAATCCCATGTTTTCTAGAGCAACGTTACCGGCTAATACGATTAAGTCTGACCATGAAAGTGCTTCTCCGTATTTTTGTTTAATAGGCCAAAGTAGGCGACGCGCTTTATCTAGGCTTACGTTGTCTGGCCAACTGTTGAGTGGTTCAAAACGTTGTTGACCGCCACCAGCACCACCGCGGCCATCAAGCGTACGGTAAGTGCCTGCGCTGTGCCATGTCATACGGATAAAAAATGGCCCATAGTTACCAAAATCCGCCGGCCACCAATCTTGAGATTGTGTTAGTAGGGCATCAATATCACTTTTTACTGTGTCTAAATCTAGGCTATTAAATGCCTTGGCATAATTAAAGTCGGCACCGTAAGGGTTTGAGCGTTCATCATGATCACGCAGAGGTGAAAGGTTAAGTTGATCTGGCCACCAAAACTGGTTTGTTCTGGTTGCGCCCATTTTAGCTTCACCCATGCCAACAGCACCTTGTGGCTTTGACATTTGTGGTTTTTCTTGGCTAACAGCGGTGCCAGATATAAGTGCCATACTTATAAATCCAACAAGCGCTTTTTTATTGAATGAACGGTTTTTCATTGTCAGCTTCCTTAAAGTTAACGAATTTCGTTATACAAAGCGTATTACTACTTTAAACAGAGATCTCAATCGCTTTAAAAATTATTGAGTTGTAAATTTGTTTGCTCAAGTGAGGCTTAATCAAGCCTGAATAACAAAGCAATGAAAAGAATATAGCATCGGGCTGAAATGTGTGTGCGAAATAAAGCGATTACTACAATCTATAAATGTGATTGATTTTGTTGTAGTGATTAGATAAATGGATTGTTTTTACTTAAGGCGGAGAGAGTAATACAGATAAAAAAGCCCAGCCAAAGCTGGGCGACTACAAAAAATCTAGTGCACTTTAATTAATTTACTCGTTATAACACCTGAGGTCATTGACCCTGATACGTTTAATGCGGTGCGTGCCATGTCTATTAATGGCTCAATTGAGATCAGTAACGCGACTATCTCAACTGGTAAGCCCATGGTCGGTAATACAACCAATGCAGCAAACGTTGCGCCACCACCTACTCCGGCAATACCAAAAGAGCTTATAACAACAATGCCAATTAACGGTAAAATAAATTCGAATGTCAGCGGATCAATTCCTACGCTGGGTGCTACCATCATTGCCAGCATGGCTGGGTAAATACCGGCACAGCCATTTTGGCCAATAGTGGCGCCAAAAGAAGCCGATAAGTTAGCTATAGCAGGCGGCACTTTTAGCTGGTTAATTTGTACATCCACATTCATAGGAATAGAGGCTGCTGAACTACGCGAGCTAAATGCAAAGGTCAGTACTGGCCAAATTTTTTCAAAGTAACTCTTAGGGTTCACACCAACTAGGCTAAGTAATAAACCATGAGCAATAAACATTAATAATATAGCGACATAGGAAGCCACAATAAACGCCAGTAAATTAACAATATCATTGCTACTTGAGTTTGCCACAACGCTTGCCATTAACCCTGCGACGCCATAAGGCGTTAGCGCTATCACCATTCTTACTAAGTTCATTACTATGGCTTGTAAGGCGTTAACACCGTTGCGAATTGGATCTGCTAGTTCGCTACGTTCAAGCATCACCTTGCGTGCGGCAATCCCTACAAGGACACCAAAAATAACGACGGCAATTATAGAGGTTGAGCGTTGGTTACTTAAATCAGCAAATGGATTTTCTGGAATAAAGCTCAATAGCATTTGTGGCACACTTAAATCAGCTACATTGGCTGCTTTACCCTCTAGCGTGCTCATTTTTGCTGCCTCACGGGTTCCCGAAACTAAGCCTTCAATACTTAAATTAAAGCCATAGGTTACGGCAATACCAATTAAGGCTGCAATTGCCGTAGTAAAGAGTAAAACAGCAATACTAATGAACGATATTTTGCCCAAAGAGCCTTGGTTTTCTAGTTTCACCACGGCGGCAATCATAAACACCAATACCAATGGCATGATGATCATTTTTAATAGCCCAACATAGCCTTTACCAACAACACTTACCCAACTTAAAACGTCATTAATAGACTCTGGGGAGTGGGAAAATAAAAATTGTAAGGCTAAACCAAAAGCACTACCAACAACTAAGCCAAATAAAACAGTGCGAGATAAGGTTTTACTTTTTTGCGAAAAAAGATAAATCGCAAACAGCAAACCGACAAATAATGCCAGCATTAATAAAACAGCAAGCGACATAGCATCCTCTTTAAAGCTGTGAATAAGCGCGGCACTTTAGCGTTTTGTATCGGTTTACGAAAATACACTTTTGATATGCTATAGAACAAATTGATATGTGCTAATAATATTTGAGTATAAAAAATACGATTGCACACAAATATAACCGTTAAGCTTCTATTTAAAGGTGCTAATAATGAATGCTAAATTAAGCAATGATAAAAACAGTATGAATGGACTTCTTTGGTTGTTATTTAGATCTTAATAGCGTGTTTATTCGTATCAAAAATTTGTATTCAAAAGAATTTTTCCTAATCGTTTATTAATTAATAGTGAGAACAGAGATGTTGCGATCAGTTGTTGGTTTAATGTTTTTTATTTTTTTAAGTGGGTGTTCGAGTCAATACCCAAATCAGAACTTAGTCGGTAAACAGTTTCCAACTATCAGTGGTGAAAGCTTGGAGCAACAGCAATTTACTATCCCTACAGACTTTAACAACGCACAGACATTACTGTTAATTGGGTATAAACAAGATAGTCAATTTGATATTGATCGCTGGCTTATTGGCTTGGATATGAGTGGCATAAACGTCACCGCTTATGAGTTACCCACAATTCAAGGCATGGTGCCGCGTATGTTTAGTACTTTTATTGATAGCGGTATGAGAAAAGGCATTCCTAAAGAACTGTGGGGCGGGGTGATCACTATTTATAAAGACGGTGATGCAGTACAAGCGTTCACTGGTAATGAAAATCCGAATAATAGCCGCATCGTATTAATTGATGGTAGCGGTAAGATTATTTACTTTTATGATCGGGGTTTTTCGGTTGCTGCATTAAATGAACTAAAAATGGTGATAGATAAAAAGCAGTAATACCCTGTAATGACCCAAACATGGGCTGCATGTTTGGGTCATTTATTTTTAACTTAAGCTGCCTCTTACTCCGTTATTTTTATCAATCATTTTTATAGCAAGGATAGTCACTGTAACCTTGCTCAGTGCCGCCATACATGGTGGCTGCATCGGCTTCATTTAATGGCCATTGATTTTTTATGCGCGCTGGTAAATCAGGGTTTGCGATAAAAGGGCGACCAAAAGCAAATAAATCACCGTAGCCCTTAGCTAACATCGCCACCGCTTTTTCAACGGTGTACTTACCAGCGTAAATAATACGCCCAGAAAATTCAGCTCTGGCTGCTTGATAAAATTGCTCTGGTAAATCAGGGGCATTGTCCCAATCAGCTTCTGCAATTGAAAGGTAGGCAATACCGGCTTGTTCAAGTACTTTAATTGCTTCAATGTAGGTATGATGCGGGTTTGATTCGACTAAGCCTAAATAAACACGGGTTTCATCAGTACTGCTAAATAAGGGCGCAAATCTAACCCCTAAGCGCTCCGGGCCTACTACGTCACTTACTGCCGCGACAATTTCTTTTAAAAAGCGCAGGCGATTAGTAAGAGAGCCGCCGTATTCATCATCTCGTTTATTGGTGTGCTCAGAAATAAACTGATTTACTAAATACCCATTAGCACAATGCAGTTCTACGCCATCAAACCCCGCTTCTAGCGCATTACGGGCAGCTTGTGCATACATGCCAACAAGCTCTTTTACTTCATCGGTTGTTAAAGCTTGTGGTTCACTTGGGTTGGCTAAAGCGCCTTGAGCCGGTCCTGTTTCAATAAAGACTTTAACGCTATCAGCTATTAGAGCTGAGGGGGCAATAGGTTTGGCTTCATTAGGCTGTAAGCTAGTATGTGAAACGCGGCCAACGTGCCAAAGTTGGGCAAAAATAATTCCACCTTCTGCATGTACTGCATCAGTTACTTTTTTCCAACCAGCTATTTGTTGATTAGAATGAATGCCCGGCGTCCAAGCATACCCTTGTCCTCTTGGTTCAATTTGAGTGCCTTCGGTAACCATAAACCCAGCACTAGCACGCTGTGCATAATATGTGGCCATCACCTCGTTGGGGATATTGCCAGGAACCGTGCTGCGTGAACGAGTAAGTGGCGGCATTACAATACGGTTTTTAAGCGTGTGTGGGCCTAAATTGATTGATGAAAATAGACTGTCGATATTTTTACTTGGTTGACTCATTTTAATACCTTTTAAATTAATAATGCTGTTTAGCGCCAATTACAATGCTGGTGAGCATAGGGATTAAAAGGTACAATTTGAAACAATGCTTTTTTGTTTAAGATACAATTATGAATGGTATATCTCGGCTTGATATAAAACAATTACGAATATTGAGTGCATTACTTAAACTAAAAAATGTGTCGGATGTGGCGCGCAAAATGGGCTTAACCCAGCAGGCTATTAGTGAGCAGCTGCGAAAATTGCGTGACTTATTTGACGATCGGCTTTTTATTCGCCAAGGCAATACAATGGTTGCAACACCTAAAGCAATTGCACTAGAGAAGCCCGTTAATCAAATATTAACTCAGGTAGAAGCGTTATTAATACCTAAACAATTTACCCCAAGTAGCTACAAGGGCGTATTTACAATAAGTGCGACTGATTACGCTATAGCAGCTCTTTTGCCACAATTATTAGAAATAACAAGACGCGAAGCGCCAGGATTAAAGCTGATTATTCGTGACTTTGCCTCTGATAATGTTAATCAATTAATAAGTGCAGGAGAGCTGGATTTATTAATTAGTTTTCCTGAATTTATCCCTGCAAACTTAATCTATGACACATTATTTGAAGAACAACATATTTGTATTGCAGGGAAAGACACGGTGTTTTCTTCATCGACATTGAATCTTGCTGAAGTGGCGGCACACCCTCAATTAGTGGTTTCGGCGTCCCGCGCTAACTTACGAGGCTCTCACGACCAATGGTTTGCTGATAAGGGCTATGCGCGCAATATTGTAATGTCAGTGCCTGGCTTTTCATTTGTCCCCGATTTGCTTTGCAGTACTGACTTAATTGCTTTTTACCCATCGCGTTTACTGCCAAACGCCAAAGTGAAACAGCTTGAAGTTGAATTATTACCACCGCCATTTAAGGTGATTGCTGCATGGCATCCACGTTCAAATAACAGCGATATTCACCAGTGGTTAATAGCACAATTAAAACGGATTTAGTGATTATTTAATTAGTTGACGAATATCGTTCCCTGTTGGTGCCTCATGGGCACGTAACGAAAAGGCGGGTAATATCGCTAATATATGGTCAAATATATCTGACTGAATATTTTCATACTCACCCCAATTAGTTGTATTGGTAAATGCATAAATCTCAATGGGTAAGCCATTTTTAGTTGGCTCTAGCTGCCTTACCATCAGTGTCATTCCCTGATGAATATGTGGGTGATGTTTTAATAGCGCGACTAAGTAATGACGAAATGTGCCAACATTAGTGAGCCGACGACCATTTAACGTACAGCTCATATCTATTTTTTTTGTGGTATTTTGCTCGTTGATAACCGGTAGGGTAATTTCGAGGTAGTGACTTAATAAATCTGCTTTTTTCAGCGCGGTGATCTCTTGCTCATCTAAAAAGCGCACACTGCTCATTTCTATATGGATACTCCGTTTTATGCGCCGCCCACCGGATTCTGACATACCGCGCCAGTTTTTAAATGAGTCAGAAATTAGCGCATAGGTTGGAATAGTGGTAATGGTTTTATCCCAATTTCTTACTTTAACTGTGGTCAAGGCTATATCAATCACATCACCATCTGCGCCGTATTTGGGCATTTCTAACCAATCACCAACCGCAAGCATATTGTTTGCTGAGAGCTGAATACCGGCCACCAGCCCTAAAATAGCGTCCTTAAACACCAGTAGCAGTACAGCCGATAGCGCACCTAAACCACTGAGTAATATTAACGGGGATTTATTCATTAATAATGAAATCGCTAAAATACCGGTTAATACGCTGGCGATCAGTTTAATTGTTTGTAAAAAACCACGTAATGGAAAGTGAGCTGCAATGGGTTGCCTGTCAGATATTGCTTGAAAAATATTGAGCAAAGAGAACAGCGAGAGCAGTGCAAATAAAATGATCCACTGATCAGTAAACATCTCAATGATATGTAAAAAAGCCGTTCCTTCGGGAACCCAGAGCCTTGCTTGTATAACAACCACAGCACCTTGTAAAACAAAGGAAATATTACGTGTTAATTTAAGCGCTAAGTCGGCAGGCGTGTGGGTATCGGTTTGAACAACTTTATCACTAAAGCGGCCTTTAAGTAGTCGTTTTGAAACTGACCTTAAGATGAGGTGCAATATGAGCGCAAATAAGCCAACCCAGCACAGTACTAATATGTCGTACCATAAATACGCACTCCCAGGAAAATAAAGACTAAACCATTGCAGTAAAAATTCTCGCAGCTGCGATCGTATTTCAGTCATTTATATTCCCAAGAGATTTATTTGCGTGAGTTTCATCTATTTAATGAAATCTAGTTAAGCAGATGGGGCGTGAAAAGTCTATTTAAGCCGCGCTTAAATAGACGTTTTAGAAATAATATTTATATTTTATTTTCAGCAAGTTGCAGAGTTAATTCCTCAAAAATACTCGGATCGTCAATGGTTGATGGAATTTGCAGTTCTTCACCATCAATAAGTTGACGTAAGTTTTTGCGTAAAATTTTACCTGAGCGTGTTTTTGGTAAGCGCTCTACACACATAATATTTTTCAGACACGCAATAGCGCCGATTTGATTACGCACGGTTTGCACCAATTGCTGCTCTACTTCTTTATGCGAGCCATGAAAATCATTTTTTAACACCACCATGGCCATGGGGTTTTGACCCTTGAGCGCATCATTAACACCAAATACGGCACACTCAGCAACTGCTGGGTGAGCGGCTACAATTTCTTCCATTTCACCGGTTGATAAACGATGCCCCGCGACATTAATCACATCATCGGTGCGGCCCATAATAAATAGGTAGCCATCATCATCAATATAACCGCCGTCGCCAGAAAGATAATAGCCTTCATATTCACTAAAATAACCGGCTTTAAAGCGTTCGGTATTTTGCCAAATAGTGGGTAAACATCCTGGTGGTAAAGGCAGCTTAATAACGACTGCACCTTGTTCATTGGGGGCGCATTCATCACCATTCATATCTAAAATACGTACGTCAAACCCAGGAGTCGCAACCGTTGAACTGCCAGCTTTTGTAGGTAGGTGCTCAATGCCGACAGGATTACAGGCTATCGCCCAGCCAGTTTCGGTTTGCCACCAATGATCAAGTACTGGTAGGCCTGTTTTTTCTTTGAGCCAATCGTAGGTGGGGGGATCTAAACGCTCGCCTGCTAAAAACAAGCGTTTCAGACTTGAAGTATCGTACTGTTTAAACCCATCGGCATTGGGGTCTTCTTTTTTTATCGCTCTAAAGGCCGTTGGTGCGCTAAATAAAGCCGTTACTTTATACTGTTCAACCACTCGCCAAAATGCACTGGCATCTGGGGTTCTAACCGGTTTACCTTCAAATAAAATAGTGGCACAGCGGTACATAAGCGGGGCATACACAATGTACGAATGGCCTACAACCCAACCAATATCCGAAGCGGCCCAAAACACGTCACCGGGTTTCATCCCGTATACGGTTTCCATGCTGTAATGCATGGCAACAGCATGGCCGCCATTTTCACGAACAACCCCCTTGGGAGTACCGGTTGTGCCTGACGTGTATAAAATATAAAGCGGGTGTTCGCCACTTACCGGAACAGGATCAACGCCAGTAGCTGTTTGCATTGCAATAGCCCAGTCAATATCACGCTCAGGCATAAGTGGTGCAGTTACTTGCTCACGCTGATAAATAATACAATTTTCTACTTTATAAGAGGCTGATTCGAGGGCGTTATCAAGTAACTCTTTGTATTCAATTACGGTATTCACTTCCACACCGCAAGAGGCACTGAGTACTAACTTAGGCTTGGCGTCATCAATTCTTACGGCAAGCTCATGTGCTGCAAACCCGCCAAATACGACCGAATGAATAGCGCCGATGCGGGCGCAGGCTAACATACCAATTACGGCCTCGGGGATCATGGGCATATAAATAACCACGCGGTCGCCTTTTGTTACGCCTAAAGACTGCATTACTCCTGCGAATTTAGCGACCTCTTGTTGTAGTTCAAAGTAGCTGTAGCTGCGCGCGGTATGGGTTACGGGTGAGTCATAAATTAACGCTGTTTCATCACCATGGCCGGCAATAACATGCTGATCTACCGCTAAAAAGCAGCTATTAAGTTGGCCGTCCGCAAACCAGTGATATAAACCGTTTTCATCTTGTGTGTAAGCTGTTTCGGGAGCCTGGTACCAAGGGAGGCGTTTACTTTGCGATAACCAAAACGCTGCCGGGTTTTGTTTAAACTCGTTGTAGTGTTGTTTGTATTCACCTGACATAAAGGCTCCTGAGCAAAATTTAATATAACTTTATTTAAAACTAAGCGCTTTTTATCAGGAGTGATATTCGACTATGGTCGGTTAAATAATGAACGGATTGTGTGGTTTTTAGCTAACGCTATGGTTTATAACGAACTAACGACTAGTTTGATGATTTAAATGAGGTAACATATAAAAATGATGAACTATTTAATGTGGTAATAATGAGTCAAGTTGTCAGAGTAGGCGTTGCAGTGATAGTAATGCATGATAATAAAATTTTACTCGGTGAGCGAATAGGCGCACATGGTGCAAATACCTGGGCAACCCCTGGGGGGCATTTAGAATGTGGTGAAACGGTTGAGCAATGTGCAGTGCGCGAAGTAGCAGAAGAGACAGGGCTTACTGTTACTAATATTCGTAAACTCGATTTTACCAACGATATTTTTAGCGCCGAGAACAAGCACTATATTACTTTATATGTACGGGCAAAGTATGAAGGTGGCGAGCCTGTGAATAAAGAGCCTAACAAATGTTTACAGTGGCGTTGGTGCGATATTAATAACTTACCTTCACCTTTATTTACTTCATTGAAAAATTACTTAACGCAAGGCGTTTTACCTACTCAATACTAAAGGCGCGTTGGAATAGGGAGTTGCCATTTATTTAAAATTTGTTGGTATTCACCGCTTTCTTTTATAGCGTTTAATCTATCAGTAATAATTTTCGCTGTTTGCGGGTTAAGCTGCTTACTTGCTGCAAAGTGAAGAGAAGAAGGTAGCTCATCTAAATGTATACGCTTAGTAATTAAGCTTGGGTCGAGCCCTGCTCGCTTTAACTCGTTTTCAAGGGTGAGGGTGTTAGTCACCACAAAATCGATACGATTTTTATACAGCATTCTCCATAGCTGCTGGTAGTAACTCACTAAGACTAGATTCTCACTTTCAGTAAAGCCTTGAGCTTCTAAATAAGCCTGCGCAGAATAACCGCGAATAGTGGCTACTTTATATTCTTTGGCAAAGTTTAAGTGAATCACTTCATCGTTATGACTGCGTAAACTTACTAGGTATGCATCTGCAAAATACACTTTTCCCAGCCACTTAAACTGGCTGTTTCTGTTTGGCGTTTTTAACAGTGACAGCATGATGGCATTAGGATTGGCTTGTTGTTGTTGAAACATACGCGCCATCGGCATTATTTCAAACGTTGCTGTTAAAGCCGTGCCTTTTAATACTGCTTTAGCGATATCTACTAAGGCACCCTGCGCTTCACCTTGAGGGTTTTTAAAATGATAAGGGGGCAAATCTTCAGCGATGAAGGTAACCGGGTTTGCGTGACAGACCGCACTATAAAAAACCAATACAAAAACAGTTAACATCATACGCAAACGCATAAATAATTGTCTTTAAAGCAATACATGAGGCTAGTGTAAATAAAATCAATAAAAAGGTACACGTTAAATGTGTGTTTTAGGTAATCAAATTGTTTGATTATTGTTTTTTATAAATTGACGAGGTGAGCATTGATACCAGCGCTTAAAGGCGCGATTAAAAGAGCTTTGATCATTAAACCCCAACATAGTTGCAATACTGCTTAGCGGATAATGAGGAATATAAGTTAACAAACGGCGTTTTTGCTCTTGCTCAAGAAGAGCGGCAAAATTGGTGTTTTCTTGCTTTAGATGACGTTGCACTGTGCGCGGGGTCATATTTAAAGCACTAGCCGTTCTGATCAGTGAGCAGTCCTGCAAATCGTATTTAGCCATTAAAATATGATTAACTTTTTCTGTTAATAATTGCTGACTTTTAAACTGGGATAGCTGTTGCTCTGACATTTGCTTTAGCACAGCGTTAATCTGGGAGTTATCGGTTTTAAAAGGAAGGGTTAAGTAACTACTTGGAAACTCTACTTGATTAAAGTTAGCGCCAGCTTTTACTGGGCAATTAAACCATTGCGCTAATTGTTGTAACTCACTGTCTGAAAAACGTGCTGTAAAATAAACGCAACTAGGCGAAAGCTGAGGATTAAGCAGTTGGCGTATAACACTTACCCACGCGGTCATATTTCGTAATACGGCCTGTGGACTGCACTGTGGGTCTGCTAACCAAGTTACCTTGCAAAGTGTTTGTTGCTGTTCAAACTCAGCACGCCCTATGTTAGCCACTAGGCTGTCGTAACTCAGTAGTGCAGTAATGGCACTGGCTAGGTTAGTACTCGATTCAATTAAATACCCAAGTACACCAAAATCAGCGGTACGTATTTGTTTTCCTAATTCAAACCCGAATAAGGAGTCATTTAGCGTTTGCTGTGCATAACTAAGCAGCGCATTATAGCTTTTTAAGCTAATACGAGGCGCTAATTGTTGTGTTTGCTTATTTGTATATTCATCAAATTCAATGGCAGTTAGTATCTCTTGGCTATCTAATCCTGTGCTTTGAAGATAATCCAAACAGCTAGAAAAGTAATGATCGGCTAAGGTTTTCATTTGTCGCCTAAAGCTAAAAAATAGTCATCTAATCGCAAGTTTGCCATGCAATATTTTTATATGCTAGAGATCTATAAAAATAATATGGGGCACACAATGATTGAGATAAACGTTAAACATAGTGTGGCAGCAACGCCTGAACAATTACGCACCTTATTATTAGCGCATGCTGATTTGGGGCGCTTTTTTAATGCGCAGTTTGAAGTGTTAACACCGCAAGACTTTGGTGAAATAAGTGGTGGAAAAGGCACCATTAGACAAATAAAAATGCAAGGTACAACATTTAAAGAGCAAATAATAACGGCCGATAATAGCCACATTTGTTACCGCATTTTAGGGGATAAACCCGTTGCACAGCACCGTGGTGATATTTACTTAAAAGCCAATAATACTCAGCCATCACTCACCGAGATCAGCTACCATATTCGTTGTATTGCGCCTTTGTGGTTACCCGACTTTATACTGGCTTTTTTTATAAAAAAAGATGTTAGCCAAGCACTTAAAAAAATAGCCAGCTATTTTCAGGAGCAAACGTCATGAGCATTGAAATTATTTTATTGGCACTGAGCCCTATTTTTTTGCTGTTTGTAGGGGTTGAGTTTATAAAATTTAGACGTTACTACGATATAAAAGACAGCTTAGCCAACGCGTTACTTGCTTTATTACATCAAGGAGCTGATGCCATTGCGTTATTATTATTAATGCCGTTTTTTTATTGGTTGTATCAGTTTCGGCTATTTGATATTGAATTGACGCTATTTACTGTATTAGGCGCTTTTTTACTGCAAGACTTTTTATACTATTGGTTTCATCGTGCATCACACCATATTCATTGGTTATGGGCCGCTCATGTAGTGCATCATAGTTCTACTAAAATGAACTTTACCACGGCATTTAGGCAAAGTTTAATGTATCCGCTGGCGGGAATGTGGCTATTTTGGTTGCCGATGATATTAATAGGCTTTGAGCCTGTGATTGTTTTTGCGGTGGTGGCACTTAATTTGGCTTATCAATTTTTTGTACACACGCAAGTGGTAAAAAAGCTCGGTTGGTTTGAAGCATTATTTAATACCCCATCGCATCATCGGGTGCACCACGCTATAAATAATGGCTACTTAGATAAAAACTTCGCTGGCGTTTTCATTATTTGGGATAAATTATTTGGCACTTATGTAGAAGAGGATGAAAACAAGCCCTGTAAATACGGCATTATTGGCCAACTAAACAGTAATAACCCAATCAAAATCACCTTTCATCAGTGGCAGTATTTATTTAAAAGTACCTACCAAGCTAAAGGGTTAAAAGCCAAGTTAAACGTGCTGTTTGGTTACCCAACAAGCTCCGTAAAACCCAGTGATTAAAAGTAATATTGAATGGCTAGTTTAGCCGACGTACTGCTTGTATACCATCGCTGGTTTTTTAGCTCTGTGCGTATAGATAAATTTCGTGACAAAGCGTAATTCCATTTTAATGTTAGATCAGCGTGATTATCTACGTCTGCATCGACAAGCCACATTATATTTGTTGTAAGGGCAAGCTTATGACTATTATTGATTTGCCAAATAACACCAGCTTCTGTGCCAAACCCCGTTGTTAACTTATCCGTTATATCGCCATTGTTAAACTCAACTTGTGCTAATAAATAGCCATGAAGGGTGTTTGGGTTGCCGATTGATTTTCCATAGCCACCTTTAGTAAACCAGCGGCCTTGTTGAAAGTCATTATTTGGCTGTCGATCAAAGCCCATTTTAAGGTTCCATGACCAGCTATCAAAAATCCGGTTATCGGGTGCAAGTGACATTGCATCTAATAGATAAAAATGTTCTAGCTGAGTGTTACCGTTATCTTTTATAGCGCCTTCAATATCAAAAAAGCTAATTTGAGCACCAGGAATAAACCCAGCAGAGGTGTCTAGTAAGTCATGGTATGCGAGGCGATATGCAAAACTTGTTAAATCACTTTGTTGATTATAATGGGTTCTTGCTAGCGTTATTTTAGAAGAACCATGACCTTGCTCTGGAGAGGCTGCAGGTCGATTTGGTTTGGTAAATGGCGAAGCTATTTTATATTTGCTACGCATGAGGAGTAACTTAGCAAGTCGTGGGGCAATTTCTTCACGGTTTAAATTTTTATCGTAAAACTCAAAATTTAACCACTCATAGGCCATTTCTAATATAGCGACCAATTGTGATTCGGAGTAGTTTCGGGTATTGAGTGATCCACCTTGCATAAGCGCTCTTGCGTCATTAAGTTGCTCGTCAGTCATTTGAGTAGAATAATGATACAGTTTAGTACCAAACGCAGGACGATAATTAGGTGTTTGTAACAAGTTATTATTTCTAAGTACCGCAACGGTATCAGATGGAATGGCTTGTAAGTCAAATGAGGATGTTAAATTGAGATCGTTTTTTGCCAGTTGTAATAATGCGAGCAGCTGATAAGAGCAGTTTTCATCTATAAAAAAGTAATCAAAAGTGGCTAATTGTAGCTCCCATAGATGTAATAAAATAAGCTTAACTTGCTCCTCGGATAAATTAAGTTTGTATTCCCAAATATCACGAGATTCTAAATCATTATACTCGCGTACTTTTTTATAATACGGCATCAGTGAAAATTTGCCCGGATAGCTACCAATTAAGCCTTTTAATGCATACATTGCAGCATTATCAGAACCATCTGGCTCTGCTGCAAAATTAACGGCAAATGCGAGTAATTCTTTATGCCGAGTTTGATCCTTTGCATCAATACGTAACAAGGTATGGCCAAACATTGATGATGGACTATTCATAAATGCAGTTGGAAAGACTAAAGTAACGCCCTTAGGGTTTATAATTTTTTGCCAAGTTTGTAGATCTGGGCAATTAAGTTCTGGCCAGTTATTTTTTATTTTTGTTTTAAGCCACGTGTAACGTGCAGGAAATTGGCACCGAGTTTGTTGTGTTTGTTGAGGGAGGCTATTATCGCCATTAAATGCGTTAATAGTGGTGTTGAGCTCATCCCTTGGGCTTACCTTTCCTTTAGGGGATAAAAAAAACTTAACACTGTCTACTTCACTTTTCCAACCACCTAGCGTCGTCGGACGATAGTGACCCAGTTTAAGCCAGTATGGATCTGTTGCTAATGTATTAATTTCAATACTTTTAGCGTTTGAGTAAGTACTGATCAGTACAATTAGTAAAACAAATAATATTTTTTTCATAATCACTAATAAAAGCCGCTAGAGATAAACCCCAGCGGCTTTATTTATACGTATAAAAACCGGCTAATTTAGCTGATTAAGAAAGAGTATAAGAAGCAAGTTTTGCATCACTTGCAATTACAGTGTTTAGGTTTTCTAAAACTGTTTGTGAAGTCACATTTTCAGAAGTGAATACTGAAGAATACTGTGCTTGAGCTAGCGCATTAAACGCTGCTTTATCTTGATCTGCAACGCCCCAAGCTTCAGCTAGAGTAGCTAAAGTTTCGCCTTCACCTTTTGACATATCACGAGCAAGTTGCTCCATGTTACCGTCGATGAATAAAGCAATTTTTTCTGAAGAGGTTACTGTACCAGTACCATCACAACCTAGAGTACCAAAAGTGATACCAAAAGTTTGGTTACCTGATGTACCGTTAGTTGTAGCACCTAAAATTTTCACGCCTTTACCTTGCTGACCAGCAAATAACATTGAACCTAGACCACAACCAATATCTTGGTCAGCCATTGCATTTGAGAAAGGAAGTAAAGATAGAGCTGCTACTGCGATTAGTTTTTTCATGTTCATAAATCCGTATATGATTATTCTTTATTTAGGGCAAATAAAGTTCGCGGAGGATATTAACAGATATACGTAAAAAATAACAAGGCTAGATATGAAATTATTATAGCGTAGGCGGTTTAGGGTCATTAATAGTTTTATATTTATATTTATATTTATATTTATATTAGTTATTAAACGACAAAGAGCGAACGGATTACTCTTTATTAGAATGCTTTTATTTAGCGGTTGTGAGCGCAGCGCCAGTTGCAGAAATAATAGCAATTTTCCAGTAGTTGCTAATTAAAACGGTGAAACACATACTGGCAAAACTACGTGTATAAATAGATGCATAAGAATGTTTTTTATAATCTGCAGGATATGGAATGAACCAATGAGGCCAGTTAAAGCCGCAGACACAACAATAGATAATGCCAATGTTGTACGCGTTTACAAAAGCGATGAACTTCAAGGAGATGGATTTAGGCATAGCACACACATCATAAAGTATTAGTTTTAGCTTTGGTGGTATGCAATTAATTACTAAAAGTAATGCTGTTAATGTTATATAAATTGCAGTTTATGTATAATGCAGCATATTTCATATGTTAAAAGTTATTAATAAAGGTAATTTATGTCCAACTGTTTGCACCTAGCAATTCCTGCCGGTGATCTCGAAAAAGCGAAAACATTTTATTGTGACGTACTTGGCTGTAAAACGGGCAATAGTGAAGCAGGGCGATGGGTAGACATTGATTTTTGGGGTAACGAGTTAACGCTTCATCAAAGTGTTGAGCGCTTACCAACGGTACGTCATGATGTTGATATGGGCGCGGTGGCAGTCCCTCACTTTGGCATTCACTTATCAGAAGATCAATTTCAAGCATTAAAAAAGCGTATTGCAGACGCAGGTCTTGAATATTTAGATAAGCCATACCGTCGTTTTGTTGGCAATGAATTTGAACAAGAGACGTTTTTTATTGAAGATCCAAACGGTAATGTATTAGAAATGAAAACAATGGTTAATCCACAGGTGTTATTTAAAAAGGATTAATATAGCTGAGTTAGCCATGTTTGCTAGCTCATACTTATCAAACTCACCTAGCATTAGCTAATAATTTTGCACTGCATGATTCGTTTTTAAGGGGGTCTTTGATACGCCATCTTGTTGCCACGGAAAACTCTTAAGTGCAGGACGAGTAAAAGTGAATACACCACTTTGGCTTAGGGTACATACTAATTCAAATTTGTTAACCCCTTTTTCTAGTCTTATGCAACGCCTTGCAATAACGGGGTTGATACATTGTTTGCTATAGATGTTAAAGAACAGTTATCTTCAGCGAAAGCTGCGCAGCTCAATAGCAGAGTAATAAAAGCTAATGGGCAAACTTACAGTAAAACCCTTGATTGGTCTGTTCAGCCACAGAGCGTAAGTAAGCATTTAACACATGCCTATAATGGGGATGAGCTTGCAACCGACTTAACTTGGCCTGCGCAAAACATAGCGTGGATTGCTATGCCCAGTTTTGCAAATAACGATAAGCAAACTAAGGATTACAATAACCTGTATAAGTAAGTGGCGAGTCAACGTACTAAGTTACTCAGTGCAAAAACGGTGGTTTTATATCTTCGTCATAACCAAGGTGGCTCGTCGTATTGGAGCTTAAAGCTTGCAAAAGCGTTGTGGGGTGAGCAAGTTGTTGAACAAAAAATGGCTAACTACTCACAAAATAGCCGGGTTTGGTGGAGAGCGTCAAAAGATAATACTAACTATGTTAAATCGTTAATTGAAGTGGTGAAAGATCAACCTGAAGTCCATAAAGAGATTAAAGAAATAGCTGCAGGTATGGCAAAGTCACTTGAAAACAATAAGCCATTTTATATAGAAGCAAAGCAAAGCAAAGCAAATCAAAGCGAAAATACATCGCTAGTGAGTGACTTTAAAACACAGGTTTTTGTTATTGTGCCACCACAGTGTGCAAGTGCCTGTCTTGGCGCCATTGATGTATTTAAACAGTTTTCAAACACTCAGTTATTTGGCGCGCCAAGCAGTGCTGATTCATTGTATATGGATGTTCGATTAGCCGAGTTACCTTCAGGTTTAGGTAAAGTGATTATCCCTAATAAAGTGTATGTTGATAGAGCAAGAGGAAAGGGCGATTACTATAAGCCCGATATTGCCTATAACGATATTGATTGGACAACCGATTTACTACTAGAAAAAATTAACCACTTATAAAAATAAAAAGCCGCTCATTGAGCGGCTGGACTGTTTAATTACTTAGGTTTATTAAAAGGTATAGCGTGCACCAATTGCGTAGCGTGGACCATACTGGCGAGCAAATAAGAACTGCTCTTCGTAACGGCCATAGCCTTGCTCGGTTTCATTATTGAGGTTTATACCTTCAAAGAATACCGTCACATTCTCGTTAACGTCATAATTTACGCTCATATCCCACTGGCCATATGTTTTAGCATATTGTGGTGGTGCATCAGCAGAACCTTGTGCTTGGCCTACACCAATAAGGTATGAATCGCGCCATGCGTAAGTCAGTTTTACTGATAAGCCATCTTTTTCGTAAAACGCTTGGAAGTTAGCTGAATCACTTAAGCCCGTTAACGGAGCTTGTTGGTCTAAGCTGTCTGTATCAAATTCAACATCTCCGTCGACAAATGTAGCATTAACACCGACACCAAAGCCTGTTTCGCCAATTAAGTGCTGTACTGCCACTTCAAAACCATCGACTGATTTGCTATCGGTATTTTGTGGTTGGCTAATGTTCCAAGTAATAAGCGGATCGTTACTATTTGGTTCAATTTGACCATTGACATTACCATCACCATTAGCAAGCATTTGTGCAAAAATGGCATCGGTTGTTGCTTGCTCACCACGTGCCTCAATATCACTCACAGCTTGTAAATAGCGCGGGCCATTTAAAATATCATATAAGCCTTCAATGGTGGTTGGGGTAATGGTGGTTTGAATAAAGTTATCAACGTCCTTTTTAAAGTAACCTACAGATGCATAACTGCCTTCTGCGTAGTAATACTCTAAAGATAAATCAAGATTTGTTGATTCAAACGGTAATAGCCCCGTGTTACCTTGACTACCTACGCGTGATCCCGGTTTTGGACTGCCTGTTAGTGAACGACCGCCAGCTAAATCGCCCAAAGGTGCACGCGACATTGTTTTGCCCCACGATGCGCGAGCAACCACGTCATCAGTTAGGTCAACACTTAAGTCAATTGATGGCAGTAAAATATCATAACTGCCTTCTTGCACTAAGAAGTTATCATCGCCACCTGCTGAATATTGAGTGATCCACTCTGAAGCGCTGATCCAATTAACTTGTTGTTCAACACGCTGACGAACAGAGCTGGTTACATCGGTTTCTTCGTAGCGAAGACCTGCGTTTACTTTAACGTAGTAATTACTAACGTCAAACTCCCAACGTGATTGAACATAAATACTGTTGGTAATTTCCTCAACCGAGCTTTGACTGTCAATGCCATCAAGATAGGCATTAGGTGCATAAGCATCGCCGCCTGTTACATCAGCGGTTAAGTATGCCATTTGTCTTGCTACGGCTTCGTCAAAATCATAGCTGTAGTAATAGTTTGGTTGTAAATTGCTACCGCCACCGGCAAATTGATCTAATAATCCGGAGGTATCATGAAGTGTAAACATACCATCTGGGAAAATTTCAGTGTAAGAAGGGTTAAAACCAGGGCCACCAACTAAGCCACTCCATGCCTCATAACCACCGGTGTTTTGCTCTGTGCGCGAACCACCAAACTTAACTTCAATTAAACCAATGTCAAAACTTTCATTTATCCAACTTGCATGTAGTTGAAGTTGTTCAATATTTGATTCCCCCGGTGAATGAATAAACTGACTAAAGTTTGAATCAATCTCACCTGGGCTTAATACATTCGTGCCGTTTTTCCAATTAACTTGCGTATGCGGAACTTCGCCAGTGCGGTAATCATAAATTTTATTAACAAGCTGATCAGAACCTAAAATAACTTGCCCATCACTACCTAGACCATTGTCTGCGCCATTGTCGGTTTCGTTTTTAGAATCATGGTAGTCAAGCTCAATTTGCCATGTATCATTAATTTGCCAATCTAAATTTAAACCGATAGAACGAGCTTTTACTTCAGTGGTGTTTTTACTCGAGGTAAATGACGCATCGTTACCACTTATATCTGCATAAATAGCGGTGCCATTTTCATCTAGCTCGTAACCGTTAATATTACTGCCAAAGTCGTTCCAAATACCCCAGCCGAGAGTTTTTGACCCTGTTGTAGCCTCACTTGCTGTGTAATCAAGGGTGGCCACAAAATTATCAGTGGGTGCAAATTGCAGTGTTACTTGCCCATTGGTACGCTCACGTTGTAAATCTTCAATAGCGTAGTTCATGTCTTTTGCAAAAAAATGATTACCTACGCGATTACCGTCTGCATCAACTGGGCGAGCATCAATAAATTTATCTTCTGAAAGAGTCGGTAAATCTACATTAGCTTGCCAACCTTGAATATTAGCACTTTGTTTTTGAAAGTCGCGCTGTTGATGCGAGAATGAAAAGCCAATACCAAACATTTCATCATTAAAGGTATTGCTGTAAATAGCTGATATTTCAGGTGTTACATCGCTACCAACTTCATTTGATGAGTCATGAATTGCTTTTGCTGTTGCTGAAAAGTGCTGCCCAGGTCTTTGCAGAGGGCGCGATGTTGAAATATTAACTGTCGCACCTAAACCACCGCTAGGCACATCAGCACGGGCAGTTTTAAATACTTCTAAGGCACTTACACCTTCTGAGGCGATGTTTTCAAGATTATACGAACGAGAGTTACCCGTTCCAGGCATTTGGCGACCGTTAAGTGTTACCAAATTAAATGAAGGGCCAAAGCCACGGACTGTAATTTGGCTACCTTCGCCGTTTGCACGACTCACCGATACACCCGTAATGCGTTGTAGTGATTCAGCTAAGTTGGTATCTGGGAATTTCCCCATTTCTTCGGCAGAAATTGCATCGACTACCCCAGATGCATCGCGTTTCATGTCCATAGAGCGGATCAGTGAACCACGTATACCTTTAATTTGTATTACTTCGATTTCAGGTTCGGCAGTACTTTCTTGCGCAGCGTTAGCGAAGTTAAATGTGCTTGCAGCGATGATAAGTGACACAGAAGCCGCTATTTGGCTTTTTTTAAACTTATTTGTGTTCATAATTGCTCTGCTTTTTACTAAATTTTTTACGGTAAGTAGGTGCTTATACGCACCTACCATAAAGTGATTCTTAGTTATGGAATGCCAATGAATGCGTTATCTACACGATAAACAGCGCCTTCACCTGTGTCCCAAGTTGGATAAATCATCACCACATCTAATGCACTAACATCTAAACCTGCACCCGCTAAATCAGCAAGGGTAAAGGTATATGTTTGCCATTCACCAATAGTAGGTTCTACACTTTCGACGCTGTCAGTTAATGGAATTTCGACAGCAGAGCTACCGTTATCAGACTCAACTTTGAAATTCCAAACTGAATCAAGATTATTTGGTTTTGAGATCACCTTTAACTCAAACGCTATTACACCGTTTTCTAATATCGAAGTAGCATCGAATGCTTCACCGCTTCCGCCTGCAGCTGTGCGGCTATTAAAGCCCATTACTGTTGCTGTTGCGCCAATAGTAAACTCAGCCGTTAAACCGTGTTCTTCATCATCCATTACTTCAACCGGTTTTGAACCACCACAACAATCCCACATTGGCCAATCTAGGTTTTGTTCATCACTGAAAAGATCGACTTTTGGTAAGTCACCTTCAATAGTTACATTGGTAATTAAGTACTCGGCACCGCCACCTGTTTGCCATGTAGGAAATACCATTAATACATCAATAGCACTTATATCGAGGCCTCTTTCTTGTAGTAAAGAAAGTGGAAACGTATAGGTCTGCCATTGGCCAGTAACAGGTGTTACACCTTCATTACTTTCGCTAAGTGGGACGTCGCCCGTATTAGGGCCGCCATCACCGGCTTCAGCCTTTAATAACCAAGTAGTTGAAGATGTTGGAGGAGTCACTACTTTCATATCAAATGATACACGACCATTTAAATCAAGCAGTAAAGAAGTATCAAATGGAGACGATGACCCTGCAAAGCCATCAGGGAAGTGACCGCCACGGGTTGAAAAACCTAATACTGTACCGTTATTATCGTTGATATTAAATTTAACTACGTCGCCTTTGTCAGCGTCGGTAATGGTTTCTGGTGTGGTTCCGCCACAACAATCCCAAGCGATCCAGTTTGCGTCTAAGCTACCATTAAAAATATCAAGGTTTTTTGCAACACCATCACTTGGTGGAGCAGGTACAGGCGCTTTACCTTCAACAAGTGCATCTTCTAAGTTGTCGTAACCTGGGCGTACTGTCTCACAGCCTTTACCTGTGTCAGTATTAGCTGCACATTGATAAACGCGTACGTAATCAATCTCAAAGCTTTGACCCTCTGCAAATGCTGCAGCGTCAACGCCTAAGTTATTTACGTTTTCCGGCCAATCACCACCAACGGCGTTATTTAAAATAAGGTAAAAGTCTTTATCAAAGGGGGCATTATCCCAATGTGTTGTAAGCTCGCCATTACCTTGTTCAAAGTATTCAGCAAACCAGCCTTTATGTTTTAGGCCAACAGCTTCGTCTTTTGAGTTATAACGAACTTCAGAACGACGTTGTGTGGCATATAAGTAGTCATCTACGTACCAACGAATTTCGCCCTCTTGCCATTCAATAGCGTAAGTATGAAAATCGTCAGCAGGGTTCATCCCCTCTGCAAATGTGTACGCTTTACCAGAGTTCGAGTTGTTAGGCCATTCACGACCATAGTGAAGTGTGCCATGAATATTAGCTTCAACGGTGCCATCTTCAGCAACTGTTTTTAAATTTACCGCTTCTAAAATATCAATTTCGCCAGAGCGCGGCCATGTACCATATACTTCATTAGTTGGCATCATCCAAAAAGCAGGCCAGCTACCTTGCCCTGAAGGCAACTTTGCACGCATTTCAAAACGACCATAAGTAAAATCAGCGTTGTAGCGGGTGTTCAAACGTGCCGATGTATAAGGCTTTTCGGCACCTTCATCGGCCGGTAAAGCAACTAAATTTAATATGCCATCTTTGATAAACGCATTTTGCTCGTTATCGGTGTAACATTGTTTTTCGTTGTTACCACCACCGGCACAACTTAATTCAAAATTCCATTTGTTAGAATCAATACTTGCGCCATCAAATTCGTCACTCCAAACCATTTGCCAATCAGAAACCGGCTTTTGTGGATCGACTTTTGTGAAGTCAGATTTTGTCTCAGCACTTCCACCACAGCCAAATAGCATGGTCATGGATATTGCCGCTACAAGGCGGCTTACTTTGGTTGTTGTCATGTTCATTAGTTGAACCCCAGTATCGACAAAAATTTAAAAGTACTTCGTTGTGGTTGTTATTGTGTCTACGAACGAAGTTGTAAGCGCTTACATTTATCAATGTGCGTGTTGTAAGCGCTTACATAGAGTAAGCTAAGGTTGTAATTTGGTCAACAACAGACTGCTTGTTTTTTTAACTTTAAGTTTACATTACCTGCTTTTTTAGTTTTAAACTGAAAAGTTATTTAATTTTTAAATAACTTCAGAATAGTAATATATTAATGGAGATAGGGTTTTAGTCTAATTATATCAGTGAGTTGTTATTTTTTAGTGCCATCAAAATATTAAAAGTGAATCCACATGCTAATTAACAATATTTTTCTGTTATCGCTAAAAGGTATCTAATAGTAGGCATTTATGTTTATTAATTGGTTTTCAAAGGTCAGCGTTGAGTAATCAAATCAGCTGTTAATAACTTTAACAGCTGAACTGCCTAAATATTACTCTAGTGGCTTTGAGCCTGCTTCTAAGACTTTTAACAATACAGCTTTAAAGCGCTTAAAATCTTCAATATGGGGTAAATGACCTAAATCAGTCAGTTCAAATAGTTGGCTGTGAGGAATTAATGCCGCGGCTGATTTACCTAATTGATCGTAGCGGCCAAGTTCATAATCTACTCCTTGTTTCTTCCAGTTACGGCCAGGTCCTGTTCTGTCTCTTGTACCTATAATTAGTGAAACAGGCATGGTGAAGTTTTTAAACTCGGTGATAACGGGTTGAGTAAAAATCATGTCGTATGTTTTTGCGTTAACCCACGCTACTAGCTCTTTATCTGGGCCTTGAATTTGTCCGGTGATAAAATTCGTCAGAGCAGCAAATTGGTTATTCCATTTTCCGTCATAGTAATTTTTTTGCTGGTATGCTTTTACCCCGGCAGGTGTTTTAGCTAACTCATTTTTATAAAAAAAGTTAGTGTCTTTGTAATCAACATATTGCAGGTAATTTTCAAGGCCAATAGGGTTGAGTAAAATTAATTGTTGGGTTGTTTGTGGATACATAAGCGCAAAGCGACTTGCCAGCATACCGCCCATAGAATGACCCAATACAATTGATTTATTTATATTAAGTTGGCTCATTAAAGCATGGGTGTGACTAGCTAAGGCTGCAAAAGAGAACTGATAATCTCGTGGTTTAGATGATTTTCCAAAACCAATTTGGTCAGGTATCAGCACGCCATAACCGAGTTTTTGTAGCAATAGTGCAGTTTCAGTCCAGTAATGAGCGTTAAAGTTTTTACCGTGCATTAAAGTCACAACGGGCTTACCAGCCTTTGCAGGTAAGTAAATATACGCCATTTTTAACGACAGCCCTTGTGAGTCAAGGTTAAAATAGTTAACGTCAAAATCGTAATTATAGTTGCTTAATAATACGTCATAACTCAGTGGTTGCGGCGTTTGTGCATTTGCAACACCGAAGACAAAACATAAACTTAATAGCCATATTCTATACATAAGATCCCTCAATGATTTAAATTAAATCTTTCAGAACATATCTTTACATACTAAGCGAATAAACTCTAAAATTTAATACTATAAGTTAAGGCTTCCTTTGCTTATTCATCGGTAACCCTTATTGAGTATACGCTTTAATCTGCGTAGGCCACGAATCTGTGTTGGGTGATGAAGTATAAAAGGCACGATTAAATCGTAATAATAAAAAGCCCAGCATTATTGCTGGGCTTTATTTTTATAGCTTTTTATTCTAGAAACTGTAACTCATTGATACCCACAAGCTGCGTGCTTTTTGGGTGGTATTGTAATCAGATGTACATTCGTACTCTTCCTCTGAGGTTGCTAATAAGCAAGTACGGCTTGATAAGTCGTCATCTAACAGATTATTAATACGGGCATTTAATGCTAGGCTATCATTAATTTTATAACTTGCTGCTAAATGATATAAATCATAGGCTTTGTAGTAGAGCTTTTGTGTTTCAGGGCCCTGTGGACCAGACACATTTGCCGTACCACGGTAACGATCGCTGCGGATTTCAGAAATAAGTGAAATACTCAAATCATCCAATGGTTGCCATGCAAGCGTTAAGTTATACATATTTTTAGGTGTATTAACTAAAGGTAGTCCTTCATCACGGCCACTTTTTACTTCACTATCGGTGTAAGTAAAGTTACCACGTAGTGACAACTGTTCAATAATCTGCCAATTAGCAGCAATTTCAACACCACGAGTAGCTGATTTATCTACGTTAGCAGCTTGCGTAAAGGTGGTGCTACCGATGCCTGCCCAACCTGCGCCAATTTCAACACAAGGTTCATCAGCTATGGCCACTTCACAGTTTGGTAAGTTATCTTGGTTAATGATTTTGTCTTTAAAATCATTGTAAAACACCGTTACGTTACCACTAAAACTATCACTGCCATTAAAGTAAGCAGCCATTTCGTAGTTTACACTGGTTTCTGGTTGTAAGTCTGGCGTGCCAACAAAAGGTTTAGTACCTTGGCCACCAAAACCTGTAATACCAGAGAACAATTGGTTTGGCTCTGGGGTTTTATAACCTGTGCTGATACCACCTTTGAAAGTCCATTCATCAGCAGGAGAGTAGGCTAAATAAGCGCGAGGACTAACTTGTGAGCCAAAGATATTATGATGATCATAACGAGCGCCGAAAGTTGCAGTTAGATTTGTGGTAATTTCCCAGTTATCTTCAGCAAATACAGCTGTTTGACGATGATCTTGAGTCGTACCTTCACGGAAGCCATCCCCGTACATACCAAATACACCATCTTCCATTTCGGCATCAAAATATTGTGCGCCTACTACAAAATAGTGGTTATCTATATTTGATTCAAACTTAGTATCAATAATTAAGTTATCAAGTTTTAGTGTACGCATTGGGCGTGGTAAAAAAGTCTCATCAAGTTGAGCGTAAATTGCATCCGTTAGTTCTGGCTTGTCGATGCCTTGATCCTGTACTGCTTGGTCCCAAATGGCCTGCACACCTAAACGCTCTTGTACATTAAGAGGTAATGAGCGACCAAAGTTTTCACTGCTGCTTTGGGTAATGCTGCTGGTAAGCGTACCAACATCGTATCGACCAACATGTGCAAATACAAATTGCTCACGTTCAACACGTTGATATGGAGTATAACCAACGCGTGGCTGTACAATGCCTTTGCTAACACGCCATAAACTGACTGGGCTATCTAACGTACCCGTTTGACCTTCGGTGTTATCGTAACGCTGTTTGGCTATGTCGTACTCAAAGGTAATTTCATTCTGATTATTGATCAGGTAGTTTATTGTTGCGCCGGCATTCCAGTTACGTGCTGCAACGATTTTTTTATCGCCAAAGCTACCATCATCAACCCACATGCTGCCATCTGGAAGTGGTAAACTTTCGCTGTAAGTTGGCTCACTTTCTTGACGGTCATAAAAACTACCACGGATCCCGTAAGTTAATCCCTCAACGCCGCTTGGGCCGGTCAAATATATATCGACTTTATTATCGTTACCGTATTGATCGTCTTGTTGGATATTACTGCTTACCGTGACGCTACCATGGGTGCTATCAAGATTTTTACGAGTGATAATATTGATTACACCACCGATTGCATCAGCGCCATATAAAGTGGACATTGGGCCACGAACGACTTCAATTCGGTCGATAGCCTCAAGTGGCGGCATATACATAAATTGGCTGTTACCAAAGTTGTTTGGGCCTATATTACCTACGTCACTTTGACGGCGGCCATCAATAAGCACTAGAGTATAGCTTGCGGGTAAACCACGCATGGTAATACTAATATTACCGTTTTTATCTTGTCCGGCACCAACATCGATACCTTCGATATCACGAAGCGCATCAGCAAGGCTAGTAAATGGCTTATTTTGTAGATCTTCGCGAGAGACAACCGAGACACTTGCAGGTGCATCTATTAATTTTTGCTCATAACCAGAAGCGGTGACAACCATCACTTCCATATTTTCAGCTGTGTCATCATCAGCAATAAGTGTTGTTGATGTTAATAATGCACTGATCAGTGAGGCCAGATAAAGCGGGCGGGATTTCATTGTACTTCCTTCATGACAAGAATAAAGATTATTAATCTAATAAGCAACCAAGGTAGGTATGATAACAATTATCAGTTGTATGTTCAATTGCGAAATATTTACATTCAATGAATGATTTTCATATTAAATAAAGGTGGGGATGGAGCATGAGCATTAAAAAACCCAGCGTTTGATGCCGGGCTTAGTTAATTTAAGAGTGTTTGCTTAGCCAAGTATTGACCGTGTTAGAGGTGCCTAATAAATGCAAATGGTATAGAGTTGTTGCTATTTAGAGAGCTTTATAAATTAAAGCGGGCACATATAGCAGTTAACTCATCGCATCATTATACTTTTCGGCTAGACTTTCTTTTTGACTTTCGGTTAGCGCTTTACCGGCTAGTTGAAATACTTCATGCTCTTCTTCAGCCAGATGATGATGTACAAGATGATGTAATTTTTTAGCGGTCACAAGCCACACTGGTGAGCTCATATCAGTTTCTTCAAGTTGCTCAATCAATTCATCAAGTTCATGATGCTCTGCAATACTATGACGGGCTTTTTCATGGGTTAAATCATCAAACATCAAAGGATTATAGAAATAACGCTCTTCAAATTTAGCATGTTCTACTAACTCATGTTTTAAATTATCCATAAGAGACTGTCTATTCGGTGACTCCCCCTGGGTTTTTATCAGCGCATCGACAAGCGAACGTTGTTTGTCGTGATCATTACGAAGTGCTTCAAAAATATTCATGGGTTTTCCTTGCTTTACTCATTAATTACAATGAATATTGCAAGACAGAAGCCAACTTTTAAGTTGTTGTAATATATTGATTTAATTTTTTATATTTGAGCTTGTTAAGGTGTTTTCTTGTAAAAATTACCGAGTTAGGTCTTTATATTACATCCATATTCATTGTTATTTAAAAGCAAAAAGGCCAACACGAATGTTGGCCTAAAAGCGTATTTAACACAAAATAATAGGATTATTTATTGGCGTCTTTTACCGCTTTTAACTTGCCTGCATGGTCAATCTCGAATGCTGGCATGTCTTTTTTGCCGTCAATTAAATAGTTATCCATCCAACGCATTAAACGTAAACTGTAATCATATTGCGCGGCTACTTTACGGTTACCATGACCTTCGCCAGGATAGTATACAAGGCGTACATCTTTGCCTTGTACTTTCATATAACGGTACAGTTCCATTGATTGTGCAGGGTGTACGCGAGGATCATCTTTACCATGCATGATCAGTAATGGTGTTTTAGACTGGCCTGCCCAGTAAATAGGGCTGCGCTCTAAATACCACTGCCATTTATCCCATGGGTATGAACGTGCATGCACAAGATTCATTTCGTTAGAAATATCAGTAGTTCCAAATTTAGATAGTTGGTTGGTAACACCTACAAACATCACGCTCGCAGCAAAGTGTTCAGTCAATTTTGTTGCGGCCCATGCTGATGCATAACCACCATAAGAGCCACCCGTAATACCAACACGTTTAGTATCAACTAAGCCCATTTCAACAAGATGCTGTTTAAAGTCAATTAAATCGTCAAACTCTTTACCTGCATAGTCGTTTTGACCAAGCTTTGAATAATCAACGCCTTTACCTGTAGAGCCACGGTAATTTGGGTAAAATACTGCATAACCACGTGCTGCTCCCATTTGACCTGGACGCGAGTAGTTTGTTACCCAACCGTCTTTGTCATGGCTTTCAGGGCCACCGTGCACTGACATGATCAATGGATAGCGCGTGCCTTTTTCATAATCTAATGGGTAGACTAATACGCCATCAATCTCAACACCGTCGCGAGCCTTAAGTGAAATAGTTTCTTGCTTAGCAAAACGTTTGTCATTCAACCAGTTGTTTGAATCCGTTAAACGTTGTGCTTTAGAACCACGAATAATGAATACTTCATTTGGGTGCTTTGCAGTGTTTGCACGTAGCGCTAAGGTTTTATCTGAATCAGAAATACTCAGATTTGATGCAATAAATTGGCCTTCATTAATAATTTTTTTGTATTTATTAGAGCCGGTTTTAATGCTTGCGACAAAACTTTGTGTACCTACATTGGCAATAAAATTAAGCGTGTTGCGTTTATGTGACCATTCAAAATCAACGATATGACCCATGAAATTAGGTAACCAATCACTTACTTCACCTGTTTTTGTGTCAGCTAAAAATAAACGACCAGCGGCTGGATCATGCTTATCTTCGGCACCTAGAATTGCGATGTAACGACCATCATGAGACAGTTCAGCACCGTCTAATTTACCTTCAGTAGCAAACGACATCGTCACTTGATTAGTCGCAATATCAAATAAGTGCCATTGTGATTTAGTGTATTTGTCGTCAATTAGCGCTGTAGGCTGGGTTTTTACTAATAACTTATCGCCTTTTGCGGCCCAGTTTACATCACTTACATAGTTTGCAACGTTAAGCGCTGTTGGTGTAAGAGGTTTATCTGTTTTGGCTAAATCGACAATAAATAGTTGTTTATCTTTTAAGCCTAGCTCGTACACCTCAGCCATAAAGCCTAATTTTTTCAGCTCTTTTTCAGATTTATCAGCCGCTGGCATAGCTAAAATAGCGAGTTGTTTGTTATTCGGGCTTAACTGATAGCTAGAAATTGATGTGTCTTTAAGCGATAGTACTTTTTGCGCTTGACCACCATCCACTGGAATTTGATATAACGCGGTAAACTTGTCGTCTTTAAGTTTTGCTAAAAAGTAGATCGTTTTGCTATCGTTTGACCATTGAATACTCTTGATACTTACAGAGCCGGTAATGAAAGGACGCTCGACACCTTCATCATCGACGACATAGAGTTCGCTATAATTGGCACCATTCTCGTCGACGTATAATTCACGTGGCACTGAGCGGGTAAATGCAACATTGTCACCATTTGGACTAATGCTGGTTTGAATAACTGACTGAATTTTAGGGATATCTTCTACAGTAAGCGATGTGGCTGCAAATGCCAGTGAGCTTGAGAGTCCAAGAGCCAGTGCTAGGCTAGTTTTTATCATGAATTTTCCTTCGCATGTTTTAATTATCGAAGGATTATAACAAGGTGTACCTTAAATGCTAAAATATGCGATTAATACGCACAAGTAGGCGTTTAATGAAGAGATTAAAGTGATAAGGTTTAAGCGCGATAGTGACTACCGCACTTAATTGCTTTATAAACTCTTTTTCGGTGGGAGTGCAACGTTGGCAAAGATTAATCCAGCCACCAATGACATAAATATTAGGAAGGTTTGTTGGCCGATGTGCTCCGCATACACAAAGTCTTGCCCTTCAATTAATGAGTTTAGACCTATGTAAGTTTTGCTACCTGGAACTAATACAATCAAGCCTTGCATGGCAACAATTGAGGCAGGAGCGTTTGCTACGCGGTTAAATAGGTTACTAAATACACCCACCGCAAATGCACCTACAAATGTTCCTAAGGTGTAATCTAAATACATCGCAGAGCCAATACTGCTGCCATAAGCGATAAAGCCAGAGGCGATAGACCATGTAGCATGTTTTAGTTTGGTTCTAAAAATAACGATTAAGCTGCTACAGAGTAAAAAGATTGCCAACCAAGCCGTCCATTTAGGCAAAGGGTCAGGTTGTACGAAATCGGCTTGGCCAAATAGTGCAAAACCAATCGCAATGCCGATGAATGCACCAAAATACAGTTTAAACAACAGCATAAAAGCATCCATCACACGCGCTGTACCAGAAACTAAATGCCGCGCTGCAAGTTCTGCTAGGCCCAGTGCTAATGCAAGCCCGGGTATAAACACAATAATCGCAGACAATACCACTAAACGAATATTAATCCCGACGTCTAAATGCACGCTTACAGCGCAGGCCAAAATAGCCGAGACTATCGCCACTAATGGCTCTAACATATGGCCCACGCGTTTTGAACGCGCTGACCACAGTACAAATAAGTAAACGACAGAGGTAAGTAGCGCTGACCAAAATACGTCATTCCAGCTGGTGCCCATCAGCATTGCAAATGCGCCGCCTGAGGTGGCAAAGGCAACCCCTGTGGTAAAGCGATTATACGGATTTGGCATAATAAAAATGGCGTCGAGTTGAACGTCAACTTCTTGTAGCGTGAGTTCGCCATTGAGCATTTTATTAACCAGATCATCGGTATCGGCTAACGAACCTAAATCGTGATCGCCAGGATCAACACGGGCAACGTGAGTATATTCATCTTCATGGCCATCGGTCCAAATTACAAAAGTAACGGAAGTGGGTGACATGACAAATGAAGATTTAAGATCAAGGTAAGTAGCCACTTCCATTAAGTGAGCTTCGAGTCGATAAGCTGGGGTGCCATACTTATGAAGCATCTTACCCAGTTTAACGATAAATTTGCGCTTTTCTGTGAACGTTGCGGTTTTCAAATTTGTATTGAGCCAAAATTTAAATTATTCAGTTAAAAAATATAGACAATACATCTAAATTTGCCTAGCTAGTTTGGCGGGAATTTTAAACACTAATCACCGCCTGTCTAGTTTTTTTTATTTGTTTTTAGCCTCAATCCACTGCGCCATATATTGAGTGCTACGCATTGTGTGGTGTTTGAGCATTTGGCCTGTAAAATTTGCTTCGCGGTGAGCTTGTAATTTCTCTTTAATCAATTGAATTTTAATGATTAAATTATTAGATAAAAGCTGTTTGTCGTAGTGCGTTTTTAATATCGTATTACCGGCTGTTTGTGCCTGCGTAAATAAACTTTTATTTTGATACAGAGCCACAGCGGCATCGGCAAATTGCTGCGGCTCATTTTCAACCACACCACTCCAAGGTAAATCATGGTGCATGCCCTCACTACCAATTGTCGTTGTAACACTGGGTGTTTGCATGATCATCGCCTCTAACAGCTTTCCTTTAATGCCAGCACCAAAACGCAGTGGTGAGATGCACACACGCGCACTTTCCATTACTTGATAAGCATCAGCGGCCCAGCCTTTAATTAAAAAGCCAGTTTTAGGGTTATTGAGTGCCGTGGCTTTTGGCGGTGGGTAAGAGCCATAAATATGTAACTCAGCCTGCGGTAATTGTTTACGGATCAGCGGCCAAATTTGCTGTAAGTACAACACTGCATCCCAGTTTGGGGCGTGGCGAAAATTACCTATGGTCATAAAGTGTTGGCGTTGCTCAAACGATTTAGTTTGCTCAGGGAGTGAGCTTAAATCGACCATAAAAGGCAGATGATGCAATAAGTTACTGTCGACTTTAAATACATCAGCAAGTAATTGCATTTCAAAACTTGAGATAATTAAACTTAAATCACAGCGTAAAATAGCGGCTATTTCTCGTTTGGCGATGTCAGAGTGTAAATCACTATGGTTAAATGCTCGGTTGCCTTTATGCGCTTCATGGCGGGCATTGCGTAAGCATTGTAAATCTTCAGTATCAAGGATTTTTACTGCGTTAGGGCAATGTTTATCTACTCGCCAGCCAAATTGTTCTTCCATCATAAAACGGTCAAACATGACGATATCAGGGGCGTAGTTGATAACATATTCATCAAAACTTGCACAATTAAGGGCAATAGTTGCGCTGCTGATCCCGTAGTCATCCAGATTAACCATATGCTCGGTTTTCTGAGCGGGACTGGCAAATTCAACCGCCCAATTTTCATTTTTAAACGCTTTTAATAGCGACATCATATGAGTGCCGGCCGCTGATGAATTTGGTTCTGGCCATACATAGCCAATTACTAAGACTTTTTTCATTGACTTGAATCTCTTACTTGCAGATGAACATCGACTAAGGTACGCACCGCAGGAGTGCCTTGATTAAGTAATTCTTGCAGTACTTGGCAAGTATGCTTACCAATATCGTCCGCATTGATGGTGACACTGCTTAACGAGGGAGACATTAAACATGAATCAGCTAAATCATCAAAACCGACTACTTTTATATCCTTACCGGGTATCAAATCATGTTGGCGAATGGCTTCTATGACACCGTATGCAATAACATCATTAAAACAAATAATCGCTTTAGTCGCAGGGTATTGCGCATACAACGTAGCAAAGGCATCGCGCCCGCCTTGACGGTTCGTGGCGGCGGTGATCGTTGGTTTGTGTTGATGGATATTAAACTGCTTTAAGGCACTGTGAAAACCACTTAAACGTTCATGATGATCAGAAATATCATCAGTTCCACCTACAAAAGCAATATCCTCAATACCTTGTTGTAAAATATGGCTAGTGGCTAGATGAGTGCCTTTTTTATTGTCCGGTAATATTGTCGGGGCGGCACAAAAAGCCACTTCGCGCATAATGTGAATGACCGGGAAACCACTATTGATAAGTTCATCAACCCACTGCTGGGTAGTTCCTGGGGCAGGGCACATGATAAATGCGGCAACATTATATTCTTTGAGTGTTTTAACAACTTGTGTTTGGCGCTCCACACTTTCGGCGGTGTTCACTAACATCGGCAGCATGCCAAGGGTATGAATATGGTTTTCAAGTCCTACCGCTATTTGCGCAGAGTAAGGGTTAGTTAAGTCATTAATAACTAACGCCACTAAATTAGAACGGCGACTTCTCAGTGCTGCCGCATCTCTATTATATACATAGCCAAGCTTATCAATGGCATGCAATACTTTTTCTTTGCTTTTATCACTGACTTTGTCACTGTGTGTAAGCACTAACGACACCGTTGACTTAGAAACTTGTGCTTCTCTGGCAACGTCAAAAATAGTTATTTTATCGGTTTTTTTTTTCATTTTAATGTATGCGTCAGCAATTGCTTGAACGAAGGCGCCAGTTTAACGTAGTTTGAGCTAATAAGTCATCTATCGGCGTTATTGAAGCGAGAATCGCAAAAACTTTATGAATGTTGCAAAACATGCTTAGATACAGCTATTAATAATAAAAAATCAAGGATACACCATGAAAGGCATCAGGCTGTTATTAGCGTTAGTGCTGAGCGTAAGTGTTTCAGGCTCGGTACTTGCTGCACAAGGCTATCAAACCCCTTCAAGTGATTTAGCCGCGCTGGTTGATGCTAAATTAGCACCGAGTAGCTACCTATCGGCTGATGGTCAATGGTTAGCGCTGTTTGAGCGTAAACGTGTTGAAACATTAGATGATTTAGCAAAAGAAGAATTGAAATTGGCGGGTATAAAGTTAAACCCGGCAAACTTTTCACGCTCACGTCCTCGCACTAAATTTAGTGCGTTACAAGTTAAACATATTGCGACTGGGGCTGTGATTACCGTTAATAATTTACCTCAAGGGGTGATCCGCTCACCTAAATGGTCAAGTAATAGCGAATATTTAGCGTTTATTGTTGAGCAACCAACTCAGGCGCAATTGTGGGTGTATAACGCCGAAACTAAACAAGCACGTCAGTTGTCAACAGTGGCTCTTAATTCAGTGCTAACAGCTACCCCTTATCAATGGTTACCAGATAGCACGGCAATTGTTGCTAACCAAGCGGTTAACCTTGGCAAGCCAAAATTAGTTAGTGATGCAAATAGCGTTGTGCCGGTTATTCAACAAAGTAGCGGTCAAAAAGCGCCAGCACGGACTTACCAAAATTTATTAACCAGCCCGTTTGATGAGTTGCAGTTTAAGTTTTACGGCCAAGGTCAATTAACTTATATTCCTCTGAGCGGTGTTGCGTTATCGATTGGCAAACCAGCATTATTTAAATCATTTTCGATCTCGCCTGATTCAACCAATATTTTAGTAGCCACTATCGACGAACCATTTTCGTATCAAGTACCCTATAGCCGCTTTGCGACAACGTGGCAGGTGCTTGGCATGCGTGGTTATACGTTAGCGCAATTGTCTAAACAGCCACTGGCCGACAACATTCCACAAGGTTATGACAGTGTGCGAACGGGTCGTCGTGATTTTCAGTGGCGTGATGACCAAGGTGCCGAACTCATTTGGGCGCAGGCGCAAGATGGCGGCGATATGAAAACCGATGTGCCGTATCATGATCATCTATATAGTTTACGCTCACCTTTTAAACGTGAACCAAAACTATTTGCTAAACTAGAACGACGTTTTTCACGTATTGAGTGGGCGAATGAAAACGTTGCGTTTTTAACCGAGTGGCGTTTTAGTGATCGCCAGTTACGTACCTATGTGATCCAACCACGCGATGCGGATAATAACCGCGTATTGTTTTCACAGCGCAGCTATAACGATGCTTATAAAGATCCGGGCGACGCTATTTATGAGCGAAATGATCTCGGTGTAAACGTTATTAAAGTGGTTGGTGGACGTTATATATTTTTGCGCGGTGATGGTGCGTCAGAGCAAGGGAATGTGCCATTTTTAGATCAGTACGACATTAAGACCAATACAACCAAGCGTTTATGGCAATCAAAAGCGCCATATTACGAGCGAGTTCGCGCCATGCTTGATGATGAAGGTGAGCGACTAATTACTATTCGTGAATCTAAGACCGAACAACCTAACTTCTTTATTCGCGATTTAGATGCCGACACTCTGACTCAGCTCACTACCTTTGAGCATCCATACCCGGCGTTTAAAGGGGTGACTAAAGAACTTGTGCGTTACCAACGTGATGACGGTGTTGAACTCTCTGGTACGCTATATTTACCTCCAGGTTACGATAAAACGCAAGGTCCATTACCTGTATTAATGTGGGCATACCCACTGGAATATAAAGATAAAGCAGTTGCATCGCAAGTACGTGAATCGCCGTACGAATTTACCTACATAGGTTATTGGGGGCCAATGCCTTACCTCGCAAAAGGCATTGCTGTATTTGATGATCCGAAGATGCCAATCGTCGGTGTTGATGGTAAAGAGCCAAATGATTTATTTAGAAAGCAGTTAGTTGCAAGTGCCAAAGCTGCGGTAGATGTGCTGGTCGAAAAAGGCATTGCAGATAAAGATAAAATCGCCATTGCAGGCCACTCATATGGCGCCTTTATGGTAGCAAACTTATTAGCTCACAGTGATTTATTCAAAACCGGTATTGCCCGCAGTGGCGCCTATAACAGGACCTTGACACCGTTTGGGTTTCAAGGAGAAGAACGTGATTTTTGGCAAGCACAGGATGTATACGCCAATATGTCACCGTTTTTTCATGCTGAAAAAATTAACGAGCCGATGTTAATGATCCACGGCCAAGAAGACCCGAATTCTGGCACCTTCCCAATGCAAAGCGAGCGTATGTACGCTGCGCTCAAAGGTTTAGGTAAAGAAGCGCGTTTAGTGATGTTACCTTACGAAGCTCACGGCTACCGTGCTCGCAAGAGTTTACTGCATGTGCTTTGGGAGCAAGAGCAATGGCTCGAAAAGTACTTGTTAACTGACGAAGCTCCTGTAAGCGATGCTCAAGCAAATACTGAACCTTCTGTTTCAGAGTAAATTGAAAGCGCGGTTTATGCCGCGCTTGTTAATTTAATTATATGGGGATGAAGACCCACCCTTAATCTCACGGCACCTTCCCGATGCAAAGCGAGCGTATGTACGCTGCGCTCAAAGGTTTAGGTAAAGAAGCGCGTTTAGTGATGCTACCTTACGAAGCCCATGGTTATCGTGCCCGTAAAAGCTTATTACATGTTTTATGGGAACAAGAGCAGTGGCTCGAAAAGTACTTGTTAAGTGACGAAGCTCCTGTAAGCGATGCTCAAGCAAATACTGAACCTTCTGTTTCAGAGTAAATTGAAAGCGCGGTTTATGCCGCACTTGTTAATTTAATTATATGGGGAAGAAGACCTAAAGTATTCCCAGAATTAGCCTTTATATATCAATAAACTAACAGTATTAAAAAATGTGGGAAGCGAGGGAACATTCATGGTGTTTTGTGATCTTATGAATCGTCAAAAACAACAGAGCTAAACACCATGAATGCTTTTACTATTTTGCACAATATGCTCCGCGCTGTCACCCCTAAATCAATTCATAAAGCCAGATTTAATACCTTAGTCGCTGCCGTTAAATCTCTATTGCACTGTCAGCAATGCACCTTGACGTCTATCGGTCGCAATTTGAATTCAAAAACAACTGAAAAACATGATATTAAACGTATTGATCGACTGCTCAGTAACCACGAGCTTTTGCTTGAATCAACAACGGTTTATGTTCACTTAAGCCGTTTTGTGGTCACTGAAAAGCATCCCGTCATTTTGGTTGATTGGAGTCATGCAGATACACAAACCAAATATTGTATTCTGCGTGCCAGCATTGTCAGTGAAGGTCGCTCTTTAACCCTGTATCAGGAAAGTGCATTCAGCTTTCAATATCATTGCCCAAAAGTACAAAAACGGTTCTTGAAGATGCTCAAACTGATCTTGCCGAGTGATTGTCGGCCCGTTATTGTGACGGATGCGGGCTTTAAAGTTCCTTGGCTCAAAGCCGTGCGAAACAATGACTGGCATTATATTAGCCGAGTTCGAGGTACGGCACACTTGAAAACGCAGGGCAGCGATGAGTTTGTTCCATGCCAGTCACTATTCAAGAGCAATCAACGTAAGAGCCAGTATCTTGGCGCGACCGAGTTGACCAAAAGTGCAAAATATCAAACGCATGCAGTGCTGGTTGGTAAGGGGCATAAGTTATTAAAAAGAGATAAAAAACGTGGTTATAAGGAGCCTTGGCTACTCGTTTCTTCACTTCCAAAAAGGCACCACTTTCTCGAAAAAGTGCTCAAATTATATGGCATGAGAATGCAGATAGAAGCCGGATTTCGAGATCAAAAAAGTGTTAGGTTCGGCTTAGGCTCAGATCTGCACAGAACGAACAAACTCTACCGATTAGACATACTTTTACTGCTCGCAACACTGGTGCATTGGTTCTCAATGATGCTGGGTGCAGTGATAGACAAAGCAGGAAAGACAGGATCTTTTCAAGCTAACTCAAGCAAAAGCAGGCGAGTAGTGTCATGGGCATTTGTTGGGCTGCGATACTTCAAAAAACAGTCCATTAAACTGTACCGGCGAGATTATTTGGAAGGGCTAGCCTATTTCGTGCAAGTGGTAGTGAAACTCGATTGGAAAAATATGGATGTGAGTGATGCGATTGAAAATTAAAGATTATTTTTGGGGATCTCTTAGGAGTTTAATGGTGCTAGTGGGGGTTTGGTTAATACTAGGGTAATTAATTGTAGTTATTTAATTAATATAACAACCCTAACTTATATTAGGGCTGTTATAAAACGCTTATTTATCTAGCGCTTTAAGCTCATCAGTTGTTGTTTTTAATTTGAATTCACGGTAAAGCATATCTTCATCATTAGGGCTTAAATTCTTTCCTGACGTTTCGATTAATTTATCAAATAAAGGCTTAGTATTTTCCATAGTTACAAGCGCACATAACTGTTTCTTTCCATCTAAGCGAGCAAAACCAATTTCTTTAGCAATAGCCCCTACTAAGCTTTGCTCAGCTACCTGTTTACTTATTTGCGTAAATGATGAATTAGTCGTCGTTGAGTCTTGCTGTTGGGTTTGTTTGTTTATTAGTGTATCCATTACTTGCGCTTTAGCACTAATTTGAGTTACTAGATCGGCACGTGCATTGGCAATAGCTTGTGCTCTACTTGCAGCCATATTGCCCGTCCATACTACACAGCTAGATGAAGCCAAACCGCCCTCGGGTGCTGTAGGTTGTAAAACCCAGCTTGGAACAGAATCGTTTTCAGCAAGAGGTTGAGACTTTTGTGGTGTTGTACCACATGCTGTAATAACTCCAGCAACTGCCAATATTAAAAGTTTATTTCGCATGATTTACTTCCTTATTGTTAAGGTTCCATTGTTCTAAGTTTTTTTGATATTGAATATCTAATTTACTTACCTTTTGTAAGTACTTTTTTGTTTCGTCGTACGGTAAATTATTTATAAGTTGTGCGTATACACCTTCGCTATCTAATTGGTTTATTAAGGCTACCGCTTTATTTATATTCGTACTTCTATTTAAGTTAAATGCTTTAGCTACGTTACCAGCGCCAGTATTATAAGCTGCAATGGCACAATATCTTCGGCTTATGGGATTATTAATTTTGCGCAAATATCGAGTCGTTAAAATGTCTAAGTACCCAGCACCGTAAGTTATATTAGTTTTTGGGTCGAATAATTCTTTAGCTGTAGGAGCTATATCCTTTTTAAATTGTCTGCGAGCAACATCTAAGCCTGCTGAGTTTGGCACTATTTGCATTAATCCAAATGCTGGAATATGCGATTTTGCATTAGGATCAAATGACGACTCAGCATGTGAAATAGCTAATAGTAAAGATAATTGATCTTTAGAAAACTGGCTATAATAAGTAACAAAAGGCGCTACTTTTTTTTGTAAATAAGTATCGGGTAGAGCGAAAGTATGCGACTTAATGCGTTTGTAGGTAAGGTTTTGCTCTTTTGTTTTTTTTAGCGCATTATTTAAATTACTAATACGTTGTTCTTTTTCTTTGGTAAGCTGCTCTTTTTGGATATCAATTTGTGCTTTAGGTAATTGCTCGTTTTTATCTAAACTACTCAATGATTGCTCGTGTTGAGAAGTAATTTCATTAATTAATGCGACTTCGCTTTCATGTTTGTCTGGCTGTGCTTTTATATCAACTTTTGCTGTTTTTACTGCTTTATCGAGTAAGCTATGGTCTTTAAAAATATCAGTTAAAACCGGCGATAATTTAACATTATTTAACAATTGATTTGTTGTTAATGCTTCTTCTTGAGAAGTCGCTTTTAGTCCTGTTTCATTTGAGCCTTCAAGTGTTTGTACAGTCACGGTCGAATTTTGTTCATCAATAATAATACGTGTTTTTTTATCCGCACTATATTCAACACGTTCTAATAATGAGCTTTGTACAGGTCTTGACCAGTTTTGCAATAATCTATCTCTAAATTTATCGTATTCCTCGAGATATGCTTGTCTGAATGCTTGATATTCCAACTGATGATCGTTTTTAAAAGTGGTTTGTTTTGCAAGTTGCTGTTTTTTAAATTCTTCGAACGTCGGCGTGGTAGCCCCGCTGTAAGCACTAAATAAAGCAAAAAATAATAAAGTGTGACGCATTTTTTATCCTTAAAAATAAGCGTTAAATTCATACGTTGTCAGTAATGAATCAGAGATGTATTCACTAGATAGCTCAGATACTGCATAAAATGTAGCCGCAGTGTTAGCAAGTATCTCGGTTGTTTTAGCTAAGGCTTTTTCGTCATCTTGAGTAAGCATTAACTCATCAAGTTTAAATAAAGCTTTTTGCGTTTCATCAAGTAATGGTGCGTAGTTACTAAAGCCAACGCTAAGGTTCAAAAACATACCTTGAGCATTTAACTGTTTTGACTGCATATAATATTTAATATTATGAGAATCAAAATAAAATTCGTTACTTGATTTTATAACATCGCTTAGACTATTAACTCTGAGCATTTTTTTATTAAAAGGTATTAAGGGTGTAAATTCCGGTACCATAGCTTTATCGTATTTTAAACTATGTACGGCGATGCCGACTATACGAGTATTTTTATTAATAAGTGTGAGTAAATATTTCGTATTTTTGTAATACCTATATTCGTAATCAGTATTCAAAGATGATGTTTTAATTACTTGCGGAATACCAATTTTTTTTTCAGCGTAAGGTAAGTAGTTGCCAATATCTAGCGCAGTAATCTTTTTTTCTTCGATTTGGTTCGTAAAGTGAGTAATGAATCCGTTGTACCCTTCAATTATGAGTGCTTTACTATCGGCCCAATTTCCAAGACCCATTAAAGTAACCATAAGTAAAATAAAGTAACCTTTCAATTTAGCTAACAAAGATTTATTTTCTTCAGTGTTAGCCTCAGGCTCTAAGTTATTTCCTACAGACATTTTCATCCTTAAAATATAGTTTATCAGTGTTAAATATAACTGTTTAAAATATGGCTTAATATAATCGCTAATAAGAATTGATAGCAGTATTTTTTAACTTTACAATGCTATTTATTAAATTAGTTGTGCTGTCTTGATTGGCTAAATGAATTAACTCGGTTTTTGAGCGTTTAGAGTAGCTCAAACCTTTTCCTTCAAAACGTTGTTGCCAAATAGACTTTTTGCTTTGTGTATCTATTTGAAGTTTTAACTGTGTAATTACAAGTTTACTTTGTGCTTTTATTATCGAGTTTTTAACTAAATAGGTCACTTCGCAAGCCGAGTTTGTTAATTTATATCCATGCTGTAAAAGTTGCTCAGTGAGTAACTCTGTAAGTTGAGAGCTATTTTCGCCCGTTACTTTTAAGCAACTATTTTTTGCGCCTAGCATTGCTTGTTGTTGTTTTATTTTTTCTTGTTGGCCTTCTTCAAGATCGGCTTTACTAATTGAAATAGCTGCATATACAGTACAGTTAATAGGGTCTACATAACGATCATATACTTTTGCGCTTTTTAATAGCTGATTGGTTTGAGACTCAATCACCGATTTGTAATCAGAATGGCTTACTGTGCTTGACGAGGTGTTTTTAATTATTTCTTTCACTGAAATATCAGTATTTAGTAATTTTGCGAGCTCTTCACGCGCATTTTTAGCTGACCGACGTTCATCAATTGTTTTTAAACCAGAGCATTGTGAAGAGCCTGAACTAGCTAATTTTTCATCATCAACAATATCTATTCCTACCCACTTAGGCTGGGCATTCTTTGCATAGTATGAGCTGCAACTACAATGTGATGCTGCATTAGTAAGGAAAGGACTTAGCGCTATTGCCGCTAATAGTAGTGAGGATGTTCTAGTAGTCATAGTTTTACCAACAGCAATAAGGCCTAACACAAAAGTGGTAGGCCTTAACTTAAATTACAAACGGTTTGAAGTTGTTGCTAGAGTTAGCTTTGCGTTATCCGATTCACGCTCGACAAGCCGTGTTTGGCCTTCAATAACAAACTTAAGTTCGTCAACGTCTAATGTTAAGTTGCTCGCTTTTTCATAATATGCTTTTGCTAATTCTAAATCATTCGCTCTTTCTGCACACACACCATTGTTGTAGTTTATAGCCAGTGACTCTGAATACTGACTTTGAGCTTTTGCAAAGGTTTTGCAGGCGTGGTCAGGCATGTCTTTTTCTGCAAATTCAACAGCGAGGTCTAATAACTCTTCTGCTTTATCAGTTAAATCTGAATCATCAGATTCCATCAACTTTACATTTTTAGTCACTTGGTGTGGTGCAACATCTTGTTTTAATTCTTCTATTACAGCGGCAAGTGCTCTGCCTCGTAATACAGAGTCAGATGGATGAGGGTCGTCACCTTTACATACTTTACTACTTGATAGGCGTGAATATTGTTTAGTAAAAACAATTTGCCCTGTTTCTACAGATACAGCCTTAGGTTTAAAATTTACTTTCGCAATTTTTTCTGAGCACTTAATGGTTATTTCTCTAGACTTCTCACACTTGTACCATTTATCACCTTTTTGTATACATTCACTGTCTTTTTCGTAGTAAGTAGAGGTATCTACATCAGCAGTGTAGTCAGCAGTGATAAGTGTATCTGCGCCTGTAAGTTTACCTAGGCGGGTTCTGTTTTTTGAGTTACTGATATCACTTTCATTAAACCGTTGTTGTTCTATAATTTTACTAAGAGAAGCTTTATCAACAAAGGTAAAGTAAGGTTGGCCATTCACACGAATATTTGAAAGGTTTGTTTCAATTATACCTGTAGATGCGTTTCTGTTATTTGAAATAACTGCAAGACGCTTCATTTTCTCAGTGCCACTTTCTTTAGCCGCTTTTGTGTATGTAATAGGTAATTCAGCAGTTGTGAAAGAGTTATTTAAACTAGCAATACCTCCATTAATAGTTTCAGTAACTACACAGCCAGAGAGCATTACACTTGATACTAAAGCGATTTTTATTCCCTTTATCATACAATTATTCCTTTATTAAGTTAGTGTTCATTTTCACTTTTTAACACTTGTAACTAGATGGGTCAACCTTATAGCTAAAACTCTCATTAAAACGGTTCTTTTTTCTTATTTTAAAAAAGGTACAAGGGGGGAATACCTTTACAATTTAAAAAGATGCATGAATTTTATAACTATAATCGAATCCATCTTTACCTAATTTCATGTAAGAAAAACGACTAAAGTGGCTGTTATCATTCTTTAACTTATTGGATAAGTTTTTAAGTGGGGTGTACTTTATTTAATTGCATTTTCTACTGGGCAACCACGCTTTCTACATACACCTTCGTTACATAGTTTGCATATTTTACGGGCTTTTATCTGCTCGCTTGTTATGCTGCTAAGCGCTAGTTCTATCAAGCTTAAAAAGCTTTGTTTTTGTTCATCATTAAAGCTATTTAGTATTTTAGAGGTGGCTGTTTCTCGGCTGTTTAGTACTCGTTTAACCCTTTGACTTCCTTTATCAGTTACGTATAAAACAACAGAGCGAGCATCCTTTACCGATTTACGCCTCTTTACAAGCTCTTCTTTTTCAAGCGTATTTATTAATCTAACCGCACCAGAGTGCGTTAAGCCTAAAACCTTGCTCATTTAGGTAAAGAAGCGCGTTTAGTGATGTTACCTTACGAAGCTCATGGTTATCGTGCTCGTAAGGGTTTACTGCATGTGCTTTGGGAGCAAGAGCAATGGCTGGATAAATACTTGTTAACTGACGAAGCTCCTGCAAACGATGCTCAAGCAAATACTGAACCTTCTGTATCAGAGTAAATTGAAAGCGCGGATTATGCTGCGCTTTTTATGCCAAAAAGTGTCCCTCACAATTTTAAGCATTTTATAAATTTTTTCTATTGCGCAGAGTTACAACCTGATATTCAGTACATCACTACAGCTATTAGTTAGAGAGCAACGGCAAGTAAATTCAACGTAGTTAGAGTTGGAAATTACTACCTGCACGTCTGAATTTTGGTTATTTAGAATGAGGTGAATTATAAATTAAATCATGATCTTATAGTTTATTCTCGTTCGCAATGTCATCCCATTGACATGATAATTACATTTAGCTGTCAATATTACGCTTTAGGGTATCGTGATTAATTAAAACTAAAACGATACCAAGGAAATGTGATGAAATTGAAACCGATAGTAGGCAGCTTATTAATGCTAGGTCTATTGAGTGGCTGTGATCTAGCAGATGATGATAATGATTTAGAGCCTTTGCGTTACCAACTGATATTAAATATCACAGAGCAAAGTGCTGGAAACGTAGTAATAAGTCCAGAGCGTGCTGATTATGAGCAAGGTGCTATTGTTATGCTAAACGCTCAGGCTGCACAAGGATATAAATTTGTTTCATGGTCTGGCGATATTGGTAATGCAGACTATAGCGCGACTTCTTTAACTCTTACAATGAATAACCATAAAGAGGTTACTGCAACATTTAGCCAAATTACTGAGACACCATCAGCAGGGCAAGTGGTGATCAACGAGGTGCGTTCAAATGAAGGCGGTTATGATTTTATTGAGTTGTTTAATAACTCTGAACAAGCATTTACCTTTAGTGACGCTAATTGGGCAGTAAATGATTTAAAAGGCTTTGAGATTGATAAAGAGCCGGGCATTAAAATTCCACAAGGTACAACCATCGCTGCAGGTGGGTTTTTAGTGATTGCCACAGATCAAACTAGCATTCCATTTGATGCACCAACAGATACTTTAGTTGCCACTGCTGGCGATACTGATTTTGGTTTAGGTAAAGGCGACACCGCATTACTGGTGCACAACAATCAAATTGTAGATAGCGCACATTGGAGTGATGGTAGCCATGTGTCTACATGGGGGCGTTTACCAGATGGTGGTAATTGGCACACTCAAGATGAAGCGCTCGCGCCAACGCCTGGTGCTGCCAATAAATTACCAGCGCCGGTTGATGGTGCAACTGCCGCTAATATTGTGATCAATGAAGTGGTTTCAAAAGGCCGTGATGACGCCGATTTTGATTTTGTTGAGCTGTACAACACATCTTCTGAACCATTTGTTTTTGCAGCTAATGAGTGGGAGTTAGTTGATTTAGACCGTGAAGCGAATAACCAAGCGGGTTTAACTATCCCTGCAGGTACAGAAATTCCTGGCCACGGCTTTATTGTATTATTGCCGAATTTAGTTACGGGTGCTCAGTTACCTAACGGTGCACCCGCAACGGCTATTTTAAATAATAATGAAGACTTTGGCTTAGGCAAAGGCGAAACCATTAAACTAAAATACCAAGGCCAAGTGCATCAACAAGTCAGTTATGGCGATTTCCATGTTAATAGTTATGGCCGTTTTCCTGATGGTATGGAATTTATAGAGCTTGTTGATGAGAATGCGCCACAACTTTATGCCAGCCCTGGACGTAAAAACTTCAAAACTCCTATGCATGTGGGTGCTGCAACTACATTAAATTTCACATCATTTAATGATCAAGAAGCGGCTCTTGAAAGCAAAGGCTTCCGAGTATTTGGTAAAGGTGCAGATTTAGCTGCAGACGTTGAGCCTGAGTATGTCGCCGTATCAGCTGATTCAAGCACTGCATGGGTGTCATTGCAAGAGAATAACGGCCTTGCAAAAATAGACTTAACCACGAAAACTATCACTGATATTTTTCCGCTGGGCTTTAAAGATTATGGTATGGCTGGCAATGAAATCGATGCCAGTGATAAAGATAATATGATCAAACTACAAACCCGCGCAAACGTAGTGGGTGTGTATCAACCTGATGGCATCGCAACATTTACACAAGATGGCATAGATTACGTTTTAACTGCCAACGAGGGGGATATACGTGACTGGTTTAGCAACTTCGCTGAAGGTGAGAAAGTTGCAGATATCGTGCTTGATGAGTCGGTATTTACAGACGTAAGTATATTACAAAACAACGTCGAATTAGGGCGTTTATTAGTATCGCAATATGTTGATTCTGATACTGCAGCATCAAGTCATAATAAACTCTATAGTTTTGGTGCACGTTCATTCTCAATCTTCAATGGTGATACCGGTGAGCAGGTGTTTGATAGTGGTTCATCACTTGCCTTTGAAGCTAATAAAGCCGGCGTTTACCCAGATGGTCGCAGTGATGCGAAAGGCACTGAGCCTGAGAGTGTAACAACAGGTATGGTTGCCAATAAGCGCTATGCATTTATTGCTTTAGAGCGTGCTGATGCGGTTGCAGTATATGATATTAGTGATGTTAATGCCGTAAGTTTTGTGCAAATGCTCGTTACCCAAGGTGATGATGCGCCAGAAGGGGTGTTATTTATAACCGCTGATCAAAGCCCAACGTCAAAAGCGCAGCTGGTAGTTGCAAACGAAGACAGTGGTAATATCACCGTCTATAGTGAAAACAACGAAGGCAAGTTTGATTTTGCATCACGCTTGTTAATTGAAGGTGGTGAAGGCGCCGCAGAGATCACGGCTTATGATGCACAAACAAAACGTTTATTCGTAGTAAATAACGGCAGCTTGCTTAACGCTCCTCGTATTGAAGTGATTGATTTTGCTAACCCAAATAACATTGCAACACTTGGCGCAATTGATATTAGCTATTACGGTGCAGGTGTTAATTCTGTCGCAGTATCAAACGGAAAACTTGCCGCTGCGATCGAGTCAGGCGTGAAAACTGATACTGGCGTTGTTGCTATGTTTAACACGAGTAGTTATGAGCTTGAAATGATATCTGCGGTCGGAGCACTGCCAGATATGGTAACTTTCAGTCCCGATGGTAAATTAATCATCACCGCTGACGAAGGCGAACCGAGTGAAGACTATAACGTAGATCCGCTAGGCTCTGTATCAATTATTACCGTGCCAACAATACAGTAGCTAATTCAGTTTTATTTAAACTTCATCTATAACAAAGGTCTCTATTGAGGCCTTTGTTATTAATATATTTAAACGATAAAAGCCCGACATTTTTATAATGCCGAGCTTTGGACTTTATTAAGGTTTCCATGAAACGTTATATGTAAAGTGACAACTCTTTACTTTTCGGTTGTCTTTGTTTTCTCCTTACGTATTTTTCGCTTTTCTTTTAACGTCATTTTTGCTGGTTTTTTAGCTTTTTCTTTACTCATTATAAATAACTCCAATTAAATATATAAAAATTAATAAATAAAAATTGAAATGATTTACTCTATATAATTCTCCTTACTATTAATTGCTAATATTTGCCAAGAGTGAAAACATCCATATTCTTTACACTCAAAAATGTGACCTATTTTATGTCCTAAAAGATCAGTACCTATAGAAGAGTGTAATGACACAACATTATTAGATAGCTCCTTTTCTGTAGCCGGAACTAAGCTTATACGGCGTTTATAACCCGTATCAGTATGCTGGATGACTACGGTACAGCCAATTTGTACATGTGGGCTAAACTTTGACCAAGGTCGTTGTGAATACTCTATTTTTTGCAACACATGCGCGAGTTTCAGCGGATGTAAAAATGCTGAACTTTGGCTTAAATAGTTTTTATACTTATAAAAAGCAGGGGTTTTGTACCCGAACAGAAAAGCAAACACGGACTAAATCTCCACGAAAACTGAACCGAACTTAAATTTAAAATAATACAGTGAGACTGCCGAGTGTAAGAGTTACACTCGGCTTAAATGTCGAAGGTGAGATTTGTTTTTTGTGGATGAGATATTAATATAAACATGATGTTCCTCTTATTTAAAGTAATCATACCTCATAAAAATATTATATCAATGGTGTTTTATAATTTAAAAATAAAGATATTAATTTAAATTTACTAGTGTGCGTTAATTCCATGTTTTTTTGTGCGTAGCGTGCGTTTTGATACTAAATAATATGCCACAGGAACAAAGTAAAATGACAACACAGTGGTTAATACAGTACCACCTGCGATAGCGACGGCAAACGGAGGCCAAAAACCTCCGCCGGCGAGTATGAGTGGTAAAAAGCCACCAACGGTGGTGATAGTAGTGGAGCTGATATGGCGTGAGCAAGTCATCACAGCGGCAACGATTTTGTTTTTATCAGTGAGGGCTTGCAGTGAATTTAACTCTGATAAAATGACAATGGCGGCATTTATGGCCAGTCCCATTAAGCCCAATAAACCAATGATCACAGTAAAACCAAACGGGTAGCCAGCAATAAATACACTGAGCAAGCCCAGCATTGCAGCTTGCAGGGCGTTTATTAAGATTAGCCCTGTGGTGGTAAATGAATTAAATGACATCACCAGTACGGTGATCAATAACACGACAATAATCCCCACTTGGCCAAGCAATTTACCAACCGCTTCGTTGCGTTTTTGCGACTCACCACCGAGCTCTAATCTGTAGCCATGGGGTAATACAAAGCCTGATTGTGCAATGGTGGCGGTCACTTCATTCAGTACGGTTTGCGGTAATACGCCAGTTGCTAAATAAGCTTCGATAATATTAACACGTTCACCGTCACGGCGAGCGATAGAGCCACGAGAAGGGCTCAGTGTTGCACTGGCAAATGATTCAACCACTAGCGGTTGTGCAGTATCTATTTGGCTTGAACTGGCTGGCGTATTTAACTGCGTACTAAATAGCGAGCTAATATCATCTCGGCGCTTATCTGCAACTCTAACACGTACGGGAACGGTTTCGGTATTATCAATAATACTGCCGACCACGACACCATTGAACTGGTTTTGTAGTTGTGTTGCCATATTACTTAGGCTTAATCCTGCATGAGTCAGCGCTGCTTCATCGGTGTTTAACCATAGTTTAGGCGAGCCCGACAATAAGGTTGGACGGGTGTGGGTTATATCGTTATGAGCAATGAGCTGCGTGCGTAATTGTTGGCCCAGTTCAGAGAGAGTATCTAGGCTTGGGCCATAAATACGCATTTCGATTGGTGCATTGAATGGTGGACCTTGCTCAAGCTTTCTGACTAAAGTTTGTGCGTTTGGAAATGCTTTATCAAGTTGTATTTGCAAGCTTTTTATTAACTCGTTGGCACGTTCAAAGTCGGTTACTTTTACCATCGCTTGCGCATAGTTATTGGCGCCGCGATTACGCTGGAGCATATTATAGTAAAAGCTTGGGAAATTAGTTCCGATCATCCAATCGAGCTTTTCAATGCCTTCAGATTGCCGAATTAGTTGATCCATTTTCTCTATGGCTTGTCGAGTTGATGTAATACTCACATGAGGGGCAAAATGCACTTCAATTTGAAACATATCGCGATCTGAGGGCGGGAAAAACTGCTCGGTGAGTTGTCCTGCCCCAAAAAAACCGGCAACAGGGAGTATAAAGACCAGTAGTAAAGTGAGTATTGGTTTTTCTAGGCTACGCTTTAACGTTGCTTCAAAGCGTTTACTGAGTCTAGGTGTGCGTATACCTTGATAAAAGATACCAGTACGCTGTTCGTTATTGATGAATTGCCCTGCAAATACCACCACTAAAGAGTGTGAGATCAGGTATGAACCAATTAAGGCAAAAATAACACTTAAGGCAATACCGCCAATAAACTCTCCTGCAGCACCTGGCATCAGCACAATCGGTGCAAACGCTAAAATAGTTGTTAGAGTTGAGCCAAGCAGTGGAAGCCAAAAATGTGCTACGGCTTTTTCTACTGCGGCTAAAGCTGTTAGGCCTTGTTGGCGAAAGCGCTGAACAGCATCGGTGATGACAATGGCGTTATCAACCATAATGCCCAGTGCCACGACTAAACCGGTAACCGACATTTGATGAATAGGTAAGCCATAGAGCTGCATACTTACTAACGTAAACAATACGGTTAAAGGTAACGCGGTGCCGACAACCAGAGCAGCTTTAAAACCTAAAGTGATAAATAATACCACTAGAATAAGCACAAACCCCACGGTAATATTGCTGAGTAAATCGGCTAAACGAGTTTGGGTATAACCGCGTTGATCAAAAATATCTTGGAGTAAAATTTGGCTTGGTAAGTCTTGGCTAAAGTTATCGATGGCGACATCAACACGCTTAGAAAAAGTATCGATACGCAAGTTTGGTAACATGCGGATCGCAATATAAATACCGGGTTTTCCATCAATTAATGCAATTTCGTTCACGGGGGTTTTTACTGAGCGAGTAATTTGGGCTACATCAGAGAGTTGATATTGCCCTGCATTTTGATTACTACTTAGTGGAATTGCGCCAATGCGAGCAATCGAGTCAAACGCACCGGTCACTTCAATTTGCATTTGCGATTTGTCATTTGTAAGGGTACCAGCGGCTACTTTTGCATCTGCACCTTGAATAGCTGCATGAATATGCGCTAATGGAATACCGGCTAAACTGGCTTTTTGTTGATCAACCGCAACTAAAATTTCCTCATCAACTTGGCCAAAAAAATGCACCAACTCCACACCCGAAACATTACGTAATTGATTTTGCAGTTCTTTTGCATAGCGATTAACCGTTGCTAATGTGGTTATATCGTCATTGGCGTTAAGCGATAAGATACGAGTATAAGCATAGCCACGCTCGTCATCTAGTAGCGGTGATGAAGCATTTACTGGCAACTGGTTGTTGACATCACCTAATAAATCACGCATTCGCGACCAAATGGGTTTAACGTTCGTGACTTCGTCTTTTAGCTCAATGGTGATCACTGAGAGCCCAGGACGAGAAATCGACGATAAATGCTTTACTTCAGCTTGGGATTTTAGTTTTTGTTCGATTTTTTCACTTATTTGCACCTCAACTCGTTCAGCACTGGCGCCAGGTAAAGCGGTGGTTACGATAGCGATGCGATTAGTTATTCGAGGATCTTCACTGCGTGCTAAGCCACTGATCGCAGCTAAACCACTAACGATAAGTAACGCCACTAAAAGCGCTTGGACACGCCCGTGATTAAATAAATAGCGGATCATCACAGCACCTTGGTTGGTTGATTTGCAACAACATTAACCGAAATGTTGGCCGACAGCTTATGCATGCCATTGGCAACAATTTGCGCACCATTGTGTAATGGGGCGCCAATAAACGCATAGCCATCATGGGCATAATAAAGCTGCACAATGATAGGTTTTAGTACCTTGTTTTTTATTTGATAAACCTGCCAAGTACCGCGCACACCATCGGCAAGGGCATCAAGAGGCACCCAAAAACCGCTTTGTTGCTGATATTGTTGCACTGTTAATTTTGCTAATTGGCCAGCATAAACAACTGCGCTAGTTGGCAAAGCAAAGCGCATTGTTAAGGTTTGTGTATGTGGGTCGATACTCGCTCCTTTACTGATAGATTGTGCAGTAAAGTTTTGTCCGGCAATCTCAATGTCCATGCTATTTTGGATGGTGCTTTGCAGTGTCAGTGGGATCCCCATGCTAACTTGCGCATGTTGGTTTTCGATTAAACGCACAATCGCTGTACTGGCTGCAACAATTTCACCTTGTGAGGCAAAGCGCTGGCCTAAAATACCGTTGAATGGCGCGGTTAAATGTGCCTTTTCAGTGCGGATACTGACTTCATTCAAGCTTGCTGCTATTGAGGCTAGTTCTGCGTTAAGTACAGCGATATTGGTTTTAACTTGGTCAAGTGCCGAGGTGGCCGAGTAGTTCTTTTTATCAAGTTCTGCTAAACGCTTTTTTTCAAGTTCAGCGAAGGTAAGTTGTGCTTGAATTCGTTGTTTTTGCGCCTGAAGTTTTTGTTCTTCGATAACTAAAAGCTGCGTATTTTGGCGTGCAATAATATCACCATGTTTTACTTGCTCGCCTTGATCAAAATAAATTTGTGCAATTTTTCCTGGAAATTCAAAACTCAACTTTGCATCGTTTTGTATGACCACTTTGCCACTAAGCGTACGTGTTTGATAATAGCCCGCCTCTTGTTGTACTGTGTAGGCAGCTACATGAACCAGACTTTCGCCGTAACATATAAATGGTGTGAATAAAATGAATGCACTAAGCAGATATTTTTTCATTATAATATCCTTATTTATCGCCATGTTAAATCAGCGTGGTTAGTCAGGTGCATTAAACACAGTTATGCTTTGTGCTAGACGCAGAATGATTTAGAATTGGACTCAAGAGTCTAATTTTGTATAAATATAAACCAATCAAACTAGACTGTCTAGTTTGATTTGAGGTGAAAATGGAAATAACTACCCTAAGTCGGTCAGAACAAAAACGACAACAAATTATTACAGCTGCAACGACCTTGTTCATGGATAAAGGCTTTCCTAATACCAGCATGGATCAAATTGCTAAATTAGCCCAAGTATCTAAACAAACGGTTTATAGTCATTTCAAAGACAAAAATAATCTATTTGTTGAAACTGTAACAGCGCATTGTTCCTCCTCAAACTTACGTAAAGAGCGTTTTGAGCCAGCGCAAAGCCTAGAGGAAAACTTACTACGTGTTGTGACTAATTTTATTACACTGGTATTTTCACCCGAGGCATTGAAAGTATACGACACGTGCGTAGCGCACAAAGATGAATACCCTGAGTTGGCCTTATTGTTTTATGACGCCGCCCCTAAAGTAGTGATGCAGCAGGTAGAGGTCTGCTTATGTAGTATTGCACAGGCGGGCTTGCTTGATATCGACAACCCTAAGTTTGCCACGTTACAGTTACTGGGCATGGCCACAGGTGATTGGAAATTACGCCATGCACTTGGGCACGCAAAAATTAATGATGTACCGCCAGCAGCATATATTGAAGATTGCGTAAGGCGGTTTATTAAAATGTATCGCTAAGGCTTTTGAGTAACCACTTACTGCAATATAAATTCATCGATAGGTTGTTTAGTTAATTTACCTATTTGCTTAAAAATGAAAATAATTGCTCCGCCTAATAGCACCATAGTCGGCGCCACAATGACTGGGTAGCTTAACCAAGTCATACGTCCTAACTCTTCGGCATAAGCTGTGGTGCCGGGCATACTAACAACAATACTTTTCGCTAAAAAGTAGTTGAGTGTTGCAGATAAAAAGAACGCACTGGCAACAATAAAACCGGCAAGACGCATTTTTGCATCAAATACCGCGGTGTTGTTTTGTTGCTCTAACGAATGCATAAGTTTATCAATATCAAGCAATTCAGGGTTAATTAGTAATTTACGGATCAGCGGATAAGGGGTGTACTGGCTGATCAATACAATCACACCAATAATTGCTGGTACCATCGCTTCTTTAATCGCGATATAAGCTGGGTCAAGTTCAAATAAACTGATACCGCCAGTAAGTAGTACGCTGATAATGCCAAGTACTGAGAAAAAGTTTACTTTGCCTGATTGTTTAAGTTCCCACAAACCAAATAACAGCGGAAAAGCAAGTGCTACCACTACTGCCCATACCGGGCCTAACGTATCAGGTGTACTAAAGCGGCTTAAAATCACCGCAGGTAAAATAATATTAAAAATTATATTACTAAAAAAATTACTCTTCTTTTTTGCCGCTGTCATTATGCATCAATCATTGGTATTCAATACATAAAGTATATACACAAGTTACTTTAAGATATAGACCCGCTGTGTTGCAGTAGTTACAAGTAAGTTTAGGATAATTTGCTTTATGCAGACTGCTTTAATGAATCTGAGATTTCATCACAGTGCTGTTTTAAAATTTCGATAGCCAGTTTGGTTTTACCTGCCAAAATATCTCTTGCTGGGGTAATTGCATACACACTGTAGGTGGGCAGTTGCCAGTCAGTGCATAACTCAACGAGTTCTCCTTCTAGCAATAATGATTGTACTTCTGGCTTTGGTAAAATTGCATAACCAACGCCATCACACACTAATTGAATAATACTGTGCATGTTATTAACCACGATACGTGGTTTTGGGAGCGCTTTTTTTTGGCTGTTTAAACTATGCGTTAGTGGGTGATCTGCAGTGCAATGCGAGATACGAGTATGATGGTTTAACTGCCAAGGCGACAGTGTGCAATGCTCAGCCAATGGGTGACTTTTATGCACACATAATACGAGTGGCCACTTCGCCAAAGGCCGAGCAACTAAACTTGAATCATCCAGCGGGCCAATCGCTATAGCCAAATCAGCGCCCGACTTTATTATATCAAGGGGTTCGTCAGATAAAGTCAGTTGCACATCAAAATCAGGGTACTGGTTGGTTAATTTTTTAAGCGGTTCACTTAATATTCCGCCACCAAATCCAACCGGTGCTACTAACTTTAATTGACCACTAGGGCTGTTTTGTAAATATTGCAGCTTTTCACCAGCTTGTTTTGCAGCGGTGAGGATGGTTACACAGCTTTGATAATAAATCTCGCCAGCCTCGGTGAGTGTCAGTTCTCGTGGACTGCGATTAAATAAGCTCAACTTAATATCAAGCTCTATTTGTTTGATTTGTTGGCTAATTGCTGATGTGGTCATGGCAAGATCAACTGCGGCTTTACTCATACTACCCGTTTCAACAATGCGCACAAATACAGTTAATGTGCGAAGTAATTTTGTATTCATTTGGTTAAGTCTTACTTAATACAGTTTTAAGAAAATACACATTGTAGAAAAAGGAACATCTCACTACCATGCAAACGCTAATTATTATCATTTAAACTGCATTTGTCACGGAGAAAAATCATGAACACGGTAAGTTGTAAGTTAATACCGTTAACTAGCGCCATTTTAACCGCGCTTAGTTTATCCAGCTCAATAGTGTTAGCTGATGAAATGAAACAAGATATGGAAGTTATCGTGGTATCAGCGTCAGGTTATGAGCAAATGTTAAAGGACGCGCCAGCAAGCATCAGTGTGATTGATCGCGCAGACCTGGAAAAACGCTTTTATCGTGACTTAACCGATGCAATGACCGATGTCCCTGGAGTTGTGGTTACTGGCGGTGGCGATCGCAAAGATATAAGCCTGCGAGGCATGGCTAGCCAATACACATTAATTTTAGTTGATGGCCAGCGACAATCATCACGTGAAACAAGGCCAAACAGTGATGGACCAGGTGTTGAAGGTGCATGGACACCGCCAATCTCTGCAATTGAACGCATTGAAGTGATACGTGGGCCTATGTCGTCCTTGTATGGCTCAGACGCTATCGGTGGGGTGATAAACATTATTACTCGAAAAACACCCCAGCAGTGGTATGGTGAGCTGCGTTTAGACAGTACAGTTCAACAAAGTAGCGACTCAGGTAATACTAATCAAGGTAGTTTTTTCGCAGCTGGTGGACTTGTCCCAGAATTATTAGGTGTGCAATTATATGGGCAGTTTTCAAAACGTGACGAAGATAACTTTACTTCAGGCTTTAGGGGCAAAGAGCAAAGTAACCTTAAAGCAAAGTTTATTTTAACGCCAAACGATAATCACGAAATAATGCTAGAGGTTGGCAGCGCGCAGCAAAAATTTGAAAACACACTGGGTAAAACAGTTGAACCATTGGCGCCGGGTGAAAGCTGTGGCCGAAGAGGTTGCCCAGAATCATCGACAACAGAGTATGAGCAACAAACTTACTCGTTAACCCATAACGGTTATTATGACTTTGGTAACTCGCGCAGCTATTTAAAATACGATAAGTACGATAATACTTCTCGTGAAATGTTTGTTGAAAACACGGATGCGCAAACCAGTTGGACTTTACCGATTTTTGCCGGTCATAACGCGACGCTTGGTGCAGCCTACTTAAAAGAAGTGCTTGATGATTACACGAGTAATAGGATCAGCGAGTTAACCCATGTAGAAAATAAACAGTGGTCGGTATTTGCTGAGGATGAGTGGAGCACCAGCGACAAATTTAAGCTCACCACAGGTTTGCGTTACGACCACGACGATAATTTTTCAGGCCATTGGAGTCCACGTTTATATGGTGTTTATACCGCCTCTAAGGCTATCACTATCAAAGGTGGTATTTCGACAGGTTTTAGAGCGCCTAATATTCGTCAATCAAATGCAGACTGGGGACAAGTAAGTCGAGGCGGCAATATCTATGGCAACCCAGATCTTAGTCCTGAAAAGTCATTGAATTATGAAATGGGTATTTATTACGATCCACGTGGTGATTACACAATCTCAAGTACGGTGTTTTACAATGAGTTTGATGACAAAATTACGCGAATTGCATGCCCACTTACGCAATGCACGGATGGCCAAAATCAGTTTGGTTCAGATCCGACAACCTATGTAAATGTTGATGAAGCCGTGACTCAAGGGTTTGAATTTTCAGTTTCTTACGACTTAACCAGCGATTTAGGTTTAAGCGCTAATTACACTTATACCGATTCTGAGCAAAAAACCGGGCAATATAAAGGCAGTCCTCTCAATCAGTTACCTAAACATATAGTGCAAACATCGTTAAACTGGCAGCCAAGCGATAAGTTAGGGGGGTGGTTACGTGTGCATTATCGTGGTGAGGAAAGTCAACCAACCACAGGACCTTCACAAAGCAGCCTAATTGCACCTAACTACACGTTAGCCGATGTGGGTGGTAATTATGTTTTGACTAAAAGCGTAAAGTTAGGCTTTGGTATTTATAACCTATTTGATAAAGATATCACTGAGAATGAATATGGTTATGTCGAAGACGGACGCCGTTATTGGGCATCGCTCGGGTGGCAGTTTTAATGCATACCACTTAGTAACCCCTGCTTAGGTTAAGTAATAAGGTCTCAATTGAGGCCTTATTTTATAAATGGAGCTTTATAACTAACTGAAAATATAAATAAACTATTGCTGATGAAAAGTTTCTACTCTAAAGTTAGGGTAGCGTGTGTTTCTATTTCGAAGTTTGCAGCAATGTGTTTGGCTTTTAGGCTAGGCTGAGCTTATGTAGTGTGGTAATTCCCCATAAATAGGCGATAACGCAGCATAACTGGCAAACATACTATGCTCTAAGTGTTAAACCTAAATTGAACAAATTTTAATCCCGAAAGGTCAGTCTCCTTAGTAAGGTAAATATTTAATTACACGCTATAATAATTAACCAATATGAAGTGGTTAGATAAGATTTTTTAGCTATAGCATCTGTCGCTATGCAAAATAATACGAGGTATTTATTTGAATTTCCTTCGAAGCTTCCATGATATTGTATCTGATCAAAGTCAAAGTTTTGACGAGAAAACGCATAGTTTGCTCAAGTTTGGGCTTGATGTATTTAATTTAGATATCGCGATTGTTAGTAAAATTGAACAAAATATTTATACCGTGCTCTACGTTATAACACCTGATAATTCTTTAGCTTCTGGTACAACGTTTGATTTAGAAGGCACTTATTGTGTACATACACTCGCAGCAAATGCCGCGCTTACTTTTCATAAAGCGTCGAGTAGTCGCATTGCAAACCACCCATGTTACCTAAATTTCCAGCTCGAATCTTATATTGGGGCGCCAATAAAAGTCGGTTCAAATGTATTCGGTACAGTTAACTTTTCATCACCGGCTGTTTCAACTCCCTTTTCACAACAAGCCCATGACTACGTTGAGCTATTTGCACAATGGCTGGGTGCTGAGTTTGCCCGCAAGATCACCAATGAACAGCTTATTAAAAACAACAATACGCTGTTAAAATTAGAGGCTGTAGCAAATATTGGCACGTGGGAAGTTGATTTACTCACTGATAAAGTCACTTGGAGCGAGCAAACACGACGTATTTACCAAGTTAGTGATAGCTATGTTCCTGATCTTAATGCTGCGACTGAATTTTTTAAAGCAGGAGAAAGCAGAGAAAGCATCGTTAATGCAGTGAACTCTGCAATACAAAGTGGCGAGAAATGGCATCTCGACCTCGAACTTGTTACCGCTAATGGACAGACTTTGTGGGTATCAACATTTGGTGAAGCTGAATTATTAAATGGTCGATGTGTGAGGTTATTTGGTACCTTACAAGACGTGACTGAATCGGTCATGCTTCGCGAAGAGTTAAAAAATAAAAAAGCAGAAGCAGAGCGCATGTTAGAAGATAGAAGCATGCTACTAGCTAAAATAAGTCACGAACTCAGGACACCATTGAACGGCATAACCGGAATGTTAACTACGCTATTAGGTGAGCGTCGTGAAGATAAGAGAGTTGAAAAACTAAAGATAGCTTTGCGTAGCGCGGATATTTTACTGAGTATAATTAACGAAGTGCTCGACTTTTCAAAAATAAACCACGGTGAGTTAAAACTCGAACCAAATCATTTTTTATTAAAAACAATTTTTGTTGATCTTGCTTCGTTGTACATTCCATTGTTTAGAGATAGTAAGGTTGATTTTCAAACAAATATAACGATAGCAGATGACTGTTGGGCTTATTGCGATAATGCTCGGCTGAGCCAAATTGCGTCAAACTTATTAAGTAACGCGTTAAAATTCACTGACGAAGGCTTGGTAAAATTTAATGCTGATGTGAATGTAGTCGGTGATAAATTAGCCTTGCATCTTGAAGTGTGTGACAGCGGAAGGGGGATGACCAACTCATTTTTAGATTCATTGTTCTCACCTTTTACACAAGAAATAGACGCCAAAAAGAGTAAAGGTGGTACCGGCTTAGGCTTGGCAATCGTAAAAGAATTGATTGATTTTATGGGGGGGACAATAACGGTTGATAGTACTTTTAATCAGGGGACGACATTTATCGTGGATATCCCACTTGCAGTCGGCGCAGTACAAATCGAAAATAATCCTCGGGTAAACGTTGTCATAGCGGCAACTAATTTATCGGTTTTAGTTGTTGATGATAACCAAATAAACCGATTGGTACTGGACGCTTCGCTTGAAAAATTAAATATTAAAGCCGATTTTGCAGTTGATGGCGAAGACGCAATTTTAAAGTGTAAGCAAAAAAAATACGATCTTATTTTTATGGATTGCGTGATGCCGCAGCTGGATGGACTTGAGGCCACTAAAATTTTGCGAGCACAACATATTTGTCCTTATGCAGATACCTTAATAGTGGCATTAACTGCAAATACATCATCTACCGATAAAGTTGCGTGCAAAGAAGCTGGCATGGATATGTTTATTTCAAAGCCTTTTAAACTACATTCGATTGAGGAAGCGGTAGTTAATGCTGTAGGAAAGAGCAAAACTAAATAAATAAGCTAGTTTATTAACAGAGAAACATAACGTGGCCTAATATTTGTATGTTTTTTAATGTGGTATTTGATAAAACGCACTATGATTAGTTTTATTATCGCAATATATTATTATTTCTTTATAGCTCTCAACAGCAATGAACCGTATCCTAAGATACGTTATACACTATTACGCAATGATTGATTGCTTAACTGATGGGTACTGTAAATAAATAATAAAGACTGTATTTTTACTGTTTGAGGCATGGAGTTGAATGAAAAATAGTGGTGTGATTTGTCTCTCGGATGTACTTGAACTGATGCTTGACGCTGTTTGCGTGGTTGACAAGCAAGGGGTATTTGTTTTTGTGAGCGCGGCTTTTAAAGACATTTTTGGTTACGAGCCTTGCGAAGTAATTGGTAAACCAATGCTCGACTTTGTTTATAAAGAAGATATTGAGATCACGCTTGACGCAGTAAATACGTTATTATCTGGGGGCTCTAAACCGCGCTTTGAAAATCGTTGGGTGAGAAAAGACGGGCGAGTGGTGCATATATTATGGTCTGTCCGCTGGTCTGATTCACATCAGTTCAGAATTGCTGTTGCTCATGATATCACCGAGCGCAAAAAATTTGAAAAGCAATTACAACATATGGTGGGACATGATCAGTTAACTGGGTTGCCCAATCGCATGCTGTTACTTGACCGAATTCAATCAACATTAACGAAAGCTGACCGACAGCAGGTTGAATTATCGCTACTATTTATAGATTTTGATGGTTTTAAAGAAGTTAATGATTCATATGGGCATCAATGTGGTGATCGATTATTACAAGCCATTGCTGCTCGGCTACAAGGGTGTATTCGAGGGTCTGATACTGTTGGGCGTTTAGGTGGCGACGAATTTTTAGTCTTACTTCATGGGATTAGCTTACGCTCAGACGTACATAAAACAGCTGAAAAAATCCGCAAAGAGTGCGAACAAGCTTTTGTGATAGATGAACATTCATTACAGCTTTCAGTCAGTATCGGTATCGCCAGTTATCCTGAAATGGGCGAGAATGAACAACAACTTATTCAACATGCAGATCAAGCAATGTATGTTGCAAAAAATGCAGGGGGTAATCGTATTGTCTAAACACGTTACTCCCCTTTGATCAAAATCAACATTTAGCTTTATAACTAATATTTTTACGTCTTTTTTGGTTTGTTAGTTGCTGTCTTTACTTGTAGACATTGAACTGCCAACCGATGCAACTATCACCAAAAGAATGGCTAACCATTGCCAAAGAGTTAATAACTCGCCTAAAATTATAAAGCCAGCAAGTGCCGCAATAGCGGGCTCTAAGCTCATCATAATACTAAACCCTTGTGCAGGCATATTACGCAGTGCAACCATTTCCAGTGTATAAGGTAGGGCACTTGACATAATAGCAACCAATAAACCTAAAGGGATCACTTCCCAGTTTAGTAGTGCACCACCTTGAGAAATAGCACCATAAGGCACTAATATAAGTGCAGCGACACTCATACCAAGGGCAACAGTCATCCCGCCAGAGCTTTGATTACCCGTTTTTTTGCCAAATAAGATATAGCCAGCCCAACACGCACCAGCTCCCAGTGCCAGAATCACGCCCAGTAGATCGAGACTTTCTTCACCTTTCATATCCGGGAGCAACATTACAATCCCCGCTATGGCACAGGCGACCCAAAATAAATCTCGCTTACGTCGCGATGATAGCAGCGCTACCGCTAACGGGCCGGTAAATTCAAGTGCGACTGCAATCCCCAATGGAATACGCTCAATGGCGTAGTAAAATAAAATGTTCATACCGCCTAAGCATAAGCCATAAACAATAATTGGCATGCGTTGACCCAGTGGTGGAAAGGCGCGCCAAGGTTTAAACACTAAGCACAATATAGCTGCTGAGAAACCTAAACGAAGTGCGGTTGTCCCTTCTGGACCAATTATTGGAAACAGTTGCTTAGCAATTGAAGCGCCTGATTGAATAGTCACCATGGCAAGTAATACGCAAATAACAGCAATGAAAAAAGGAGAAATAACTCGAGACATAACGTATAAAAAATGAAAAAGGAAATTATCTGCAGAGTGTACAGATTAATGTAACAATTTAATATATTTGCGATAAATAGCAGCCATTAAGTGATGCAGGCTCACGTATTAAACAATGCGTGAGCCTTTATTTACCTTATGAACTCTATTGTTTTGTGATCCAGAATTACTTTATCTTTAATGGGTTTTTGCTTTAAGCGTTTAGCGATAAAGAAAAACATAACTGAGAAAAGTGTGGCTATAAAATCAACAGAATAGCTTTCGTAATAGGGGAGCAGAGCTAAATTATTCAGGCCTTGAATAACACTCGAGATGGGTAAACATACGGTTAGAATCGATAATGTTATTAAGCCAGTATAGCTTGCTTTGTTAGCGCCTAGTGTAAAGCAGTAGGCTAAGGAAATAAAAAAAACAACATAATAACACTGCATATAATGGTGATTAATGTTATTTATCAGTATGTTACTCCATTTTGCTAACAATAATACTGCAACAACAGCGAGCATGGATCCTAAACACACGCCAATCGTTAACTTTGCCATAATATGTGTGCCGGTTTTATTTGCATCTTTTTTCATTCGTTTGTCTATCCATAATAAGTTGCCTGAATAAAAAAGCAATGCGCCGAATAGTCCCATTATAAAGTAAGCCCAGCGACCCCACTCACCGCCATATGTTCCAAAATGCAGTGAAAAGATACTCGCGACAAAATTGCCCCAGAAGCTTTCTTCACCCTGTGGGTAAGTTGATCCGCTGATCTCTAAAGTATACGGGTTCATAAATAAATAATCCGTATCAGGTCCACGTACCACTGCAGAATCATTACTCATTTTAAATACAGCGGAAGGGGACGCTAAATTCAATCGACTGTAGCTAATATGTATTGGCTCATAGCCTGTAGCATAGCCCTTAGCCGCTAGTATTTGTGTATCAATACGTTTCAGTTCGCTGATGTTATAAGCGTGTGTTGCGGTTGGGGGACGCTCAAATAGTGGTTTGTCACCATAAAACTGGGCCAAACCATCATAAATTAAGTCGTGAAAAGCAAATACAATAACAGTAAACGCAATGATCAAATGAAAGGGCAAACTCGCAACGCCAATAAGGTTATGGCTATCTAACCAAAAGCGACTCGGGCCTTTTTCTTTTCGCAGCGCAAAAAATGTTTTTACCAGTGTTGGTAAAAGGATAATTACACCGGACACCAAGGCTAAAAAATACAGTCCTGCAGCAATACCAAGAATGTAAACGCCAGATTGGTCGTGGCCAATTTCACCAATAAAGCCTGCGGTACGGTGTAGGTAATCGATTAAATCAGCAAGTTTATGTTCTGCTTGATCAGCAATTATCAGCTTTTGATCTTCATCAAGATATGCTGTTTGCTGTTGATTATCTAGGTGCATGCCACGAGCTTGACCTTGTGTATACCACGACAGTGGCGCAGCTGTTGTTAAAAGGTCGAGTTCAAAACCTTTTGCCATTTGCTCAGGATAAACAGTGATGGCTTTGTCGACTAAGCTTTGATAGTTTGTAGTAGTGGGATCGGTAAGTGGTGCAGTAGTTGGCTCTGCCCATTGTTGGATTTCATGTTTAAACATGGTCAAACTACCAGCATAAAAGCCGATGAAAAGTACTAAACCTGCAATGATCCCCGTCCATGTATGCACACCTTGGTAGGTGCGTAAAATATCGGCTCTTACTTTCATAATCCACCCCTTAACAGCAAAAATAAACTATACAAGATAACATTTGCTCCACCGAGTATGAGCCAAGCTTGCCTCGCTGAATTAAATAAATAAGTAAAACTAAAGAGCGTGAGCCATAAAATCGGGATCATCCACATATTAAATTGAACCTTGTCTTGGGCATCAATTCCGCCTGGGCCGTACCAAGCAAAAAAAGCAATCAGAATATAAGCCAGCGCTAAACCCAGCAATACACCAGCTAAACTTTTACCAAGCCAAGTTGGTTGAATTTTTTGTCTTTGCTCAGATGTCATTTCTTAGCCCTTTCACTTTAATTAAGCTTGCAAATGGCATGACCATTAAAGCGAGCATCAGTATTAAAATAATAAAGAAGCTTGCTGCTAATTTAGACAGTGTAGAAAAAGAAATGATAATTGCAGTTATAAACAGCATTAGCGCAAGTGTACGCCAGTGTTTAGAAATAGGTTTAGTAAGTAATCTTTGATGGCGATTACTGCAGTAGAGCACAGTTATAGCAATGAGTAAGATAACAATAACGGTAAATTGAGACATAAGAGCAATAATAGTTTATTTTAATGCCATTCTAAATGATAAGCAAACTCAATTGCAATACTATACTTGATATGGTATTTTTTCGCGCAATTTAAAATGTCTCAAAAAAAGGAAATTATTTTGGCTGCTTTATTTAAACGCAATAAGCTTTCACTGCTTATTGCCAGCGCGCTGTTATTTACTCAAGCTCAGGTATTAGCAGATGATGAGGGTAATCGCGAATCAATCGATACTATCGTTGTTACGGGTGAAAAAATAGCAAAATCACTTAAAGACACTATTACCTCAGTTGCGGTCGTCGATAAGTCGTTATTAGAAAATGGTCAGCTAGCATCTGTTTCAGAAGCGCTTGCAGAAATGGCGAATGTAGTGGTGTTAACGGGGTCAGTTCCTGATATGCGTGGTGTGTCAGGTAACGGTGGAGCAACAGGGTTTAATTCGTTTAGTGGTGGCTCTAAAGCGCGAGTATCAACGTTAGTTGACGGTGTAAGTCAGCCGTTTGTCGCTGATTTAACCGGTGATACTGGTTTGTGGGATATGGAGCAAATAGCAGTGTATCGAGGTCCACAATCAACAAGTAATGGTCGTAATAGCATTGCTGGCGCTGTTTATATGACAACCAAAGCACCGACTCAAGACTTTGAAGGCGCAGTGCGAGTCGGTTACCGCAATCAAGATAGCTACCTTGACACCGCAGCCGTTGTTTCCGGTGCATTAGTTGAAGATGTACTTGCTTTTAGGTTATCGACTCAATATGTTGATGGTGAAACTTACAGTAACCCAACTGTCTATGAAACAAATCCGACAGATCGCGATCTAAATAAATTAAACACCTCAAGCACCCGAGCAAAATTACTTTATACTCCATTTGATGATCTATCAATTCAACTAAGTTATTCAAACTACAGTGAAAAAGGAAATTCTGGTCGTCATTATTATGAAGGTGACAACCCATCTGATTATATACCACTGTTTCAACGTATAATGGATACAGATTCAGATACAACACAAATCGATTTTGAATATAAGATTGATGAGAACTTCTCTGTGGATCTGCTGGTGGCATATATGGATTATCATTGGGCGTTTGATGCTTATGAGCCGCTAGCAACAGCAGAATCTGATGTTACTATGGATGAAAAAAATATTACCATTGATGGTAAATTAAACTTCGGTCTTAGTAGTGATTTTTACTCAGGTTTTATTGGCTTAGCTTATTTCGATCGAGATCAAGATTTCGACAGTACTGGAGCAACAGATTATTTTGGTGATGATAGCAGTGATTCGATAGCTATTTACTCAGAGGCAAGCTTCAACCTAACAGATAAGTTAATAGTAACAGGTGGCTTGCGGGTTGAACATGAAAGTCAACTTCGTAACTTTAACATGGCATTTAGAGGCGATACCTTAGCTGAACAGCTAGATGATTCTAATACTATTAAATTACCTACCTTAGCTATTCAATACAAAGTTACCGAGGCAACTACTTTATCAGCCAGTGCGCGGCGTGGTTATAATTCCGGCGGTGGTGCACTCGACTTTAATGCTGAAGATTATTATTACTATGATGAAGAAACTGTTAATACCTATGAGGTAGGCACACGTAGTGTATTAAATAACGGCGACATTAATATCAGTGCAAATGTCTTTTACAATAACTTTGACGGTTATCAGGCATTAAGTTCAGATCGTAGAATTACTAATATCGATGACGCTCATAGTTATGGTTTAGAGCTTGAGGCTTACAGTATGTTAGGTGAGCAATGGCAGTTACATGCTGGTCTAGGATTGTTAAAAACAAAAATTGACGCATCTACAACGTATTCTGAAGCGGTTGGTAACGAACTTAATTCAGCCCCTTCATTTACAGCCAGTTTAGGTCTGTCTCATTGGTTTACTGACAACCTTAAAATCAATGTCAGTGCAAATTATGTCGATGAGTATTACGGTGATCTTACTAACAGTGAAGAGCGCATGGCAGGTGATTACACTATTACTCGCGCTACAATAAGCTATGACACAATGAATTGGTTAATTAGCGCTTATATTAATAATGCCTTTGATGAACAAGGTTATACCAGTGTAGAGCCTGTAAGTGGCAGGTATCCAACTGGTTATGTCTCTGTTGTTAGCCCACAAACATTAGGTGCTTCAGTTACTTATCGTTTTTAGCTACTCTAAAACCTTAGGCTGTTGCTGTATAAAAGCCTGAGGTTTTTAATCCAGAGATCCGTTAACTTAATTTAAACTTATTTATTTGTGTATTTAAATTAATCGCAACTTGCGCGAGTTCACTAGACGAAGACGAAATTTGTGCGGTTTGCGACTTCGACTGCATACTGGCATCTTGAATACCAGTTAAGCGTTCAGCTATATCTTCGGTTACTTGTGCTTGTTGCTCGGATGCAGCTGCAATGGTTCGGTTTGCATCTGAAATTAAGCGCACTTGGGTGCTTATTTCTTTGAGCATTGAGCCCACTTTTTCTGAGTTTGATACTGCGTCTTTAACCCGCGTATCACTGCTACGGATCCGTTCGGTTACAGCGTTACTTGCAGACTGTAAGCTATTGATTTTTTGTTGTATCTCAACTGTTGAGCTTTGTGTTCTGCTCGCTAATGTCCTTACCTCGTCGGCAACGACGGCAAAACCTCGACCTTGTTCGCCAGCTCGTGCGGCCTCAATTGCAGCATTAAGTGCTAATAGATTAGTTTGTTCAGCAATATTGCTGATCACATTTAAGATCACCGCTACTTCGTTAACTGAAGATTCGAGATCATTTAAATCATTAATTGACTCGGTTAATATTTCAGCAACCGATTCGACAGAATGAATACTCTGATTAACGACATCGATCCCTGCTTGTGTTTTAGCATCTGCATCTCCTGCGTTTTGAGCCGCTTCAGAGCAGTTTTTTGATACTTCTTTGACGGCGGTGGAGTTTTCATATACTGAACTTGAGATCACCTCAATTGCTTGACTCTGCTCGTCATTAAGCAGTCTTGCCTGCTGTGCAATAGAATCTAGCTCGTTGGCAGCAATTTGGGCTTGTTGGGATTGCGAGTTAATTTCTGACAGTAAGGTAGATAGTTTATCGATCATAATATTAAAACTGGCTGATAACTCTGCAATTTCATCGTTACCGGAGTGAGCAATTTTATGCGTTAGATCACCATTGGCGATTCGTTGTGCTTCATTGACTAATAGCGTGGTTGTCTTTATTACGCGCTTCTCAAGCTGTAAGTAGCATAAAATTAAAATAGTGATTATAACTAATACCATCACAATACTAATAAGGCTTAAATTAGCAACACGATTGTTATTATTCATTACTTCTTGCAAGCTGCTGTTTTCTACCGCAGCTAAAAATTCTTGCACCGGTGTCTGTATTTTAGCTACTTCATCCATATATCCCTTATCGGTTAGCAGTCCTATTGCCTGTACCCACTGTTTTGATTCGCTCGTATTTAATAATGATGGTGATTGCCCAGCAAAACTACTTACCAATTGAAAAGCTTGTTCTTCAGTGCTGACTAACTGCAAAGAGAGCGAGTTAGATTTATTTAGCAAAGCAAGTTCTTGTTCATTCACATTAAATTCTTTTAAGCGATCAATATAAGATTTTTTACGACCGTCTAACCAGGGTTCAGTCCCTTCAATTTGATTTACAAGTTCATAGTATTGTTTTTTATAGCTAGGTTGAAGGGTTACAACATATTGTCGGGCGAGTTCTGTTAGCTTGATTGAGTTGGAGGCAGACAGCTTAGCAAAATGACTTAGTTGATAGCGTTGCTGAGCAGATTGTTGACTATCAGATAATCCTGTTTTTAACAGTAATATGATAATGAGTAGCCCTGCTGCAATTGTGATTGCTAGAGCAAAAACAGTTCTTAGCATTAATCTTATTGTCAAAATTGCCTCTGATGCGATTTAATAATAATGCTAAATAACTATAGAATATAATTTCAATTAACTAAAGAATTCATGAATTTTATTTATTATTGGATACGCATTAAACTAGTGAGCAGATTGCAAGAGTATGATAAAAGTGACAACAACATTGACAAGCCTCAAAGCATTGAGGCGTTGTTTTGCGTGAATAATATTTTGTAGCTTATAGTCGGTCGGCTGGATAAATAACACCAAGTTGCTGTCTTGCTTTATCAAGTACAGCCATCACATTGATACTTAGTTGATGGGTATTGATAGGTGATTCGAGTTGTCCTGCGTTGGCAATTGTAATGAAATGGGCAACTTCGTGGCGCATAAAGTGTTCATCAAATGGCTGTGATAATTCTTCAACACTGCCATCATTAGCAATAAATTGTATCTGTTTTAATAACGAAACGGCTTCAATTCTGATACGGCCCAGCTCACCTTGGATTTCTGTAAAATTATCACCTTGAGATATTTTTGAATAACTGATCACTGCTTGCTTATCACTATAATTTAGTAATATATCACCAGCACCATCTACCCCTGTTTCAAGTAATACTCCACTGGCTTTTACCGTGTTTGGTGCACCCCAAAGTGCAATCAAGATATATAGCGGATAAACCCCTAAATCGACGAGCGCACCATTAGCGAATGCTGGCAAAAAGGTGTTAGGGCGCTCACCATTTTTGTATTTATCATAGCGTGATGAATATTGACTATACTGACCTATGTATTTACGTGGCGTCCCAATTTTGGCAATGGCTTGTTGTAAAACGGCAAAGTTAGGCAAGTGAGTGGTCATCATCGCTTCCATATAAAGGCGATTATTTTGTTTTGCTGCGTCCACTATCGCGGCTAATTCTTGGCTATTTGCTGCTGCAGGTTTTTCACCTAACACGTGTTTTCCTGCATTTAAACAGGCCACAGCATAGCTTTTATGCAAACTATTGGGGGCTGCGATATATACAGCGTCTACACTGTCGTCGCTGCATACTTGCTCAATAGTCGTAAATACTTTTGCATTTTTTATAGCGTGCTTAGCTAAAAATGCATGACCGCTTTGCTCGGCTCGCGAACATACGCCATATAATGAAAACTCACTGACTGTTTTAGCCGCTGCAAGTAAAGTATCGCTAATAAAATTAGTGCCGACTATCACAAAATTCATGGTCACTCCTGATTGTTGAATTGTGCAAGCCAAGCTTGCCAGTCTGCCTCAAAGCCTAACATTTGTTGGTGCTTTTTAGCTAATAGGTGTTTTTGTTTATCTTCACTGGCTTGAAATGGACCTACTCGGCACAGCGAACAGCTATCAACTGCTAAGTAGTTTGGTATAGTTAATCGATTATGGAGTTCAGTCGTTTCTTTGGGGCTGAATACATAAGTGGTGCCACTGGTGTCTTTTACGTGTTTGTCACGATCAACATTACGGATTTTATAGCCAGGGAAAGGACTGATATCAAATGGCATTTGGCCGATATAGCGTGATGCTAAGCCATAATTTAAGCTGCCTTCAATATTCCACTCACGATATGGTTTAACATCTTTTGAGGTGATGTAGCACAACATTGGGCCATTGTTATCAAGAGCATAGCTGGTGGCATATTTAATATATTGGTGTAGCAAAGCCCGGTTGAGGGTGTTCATACTGGTTGTTTGGGTGTTTTCACGATAAGCACTCTCCCCGACAAAAGCAGGAATAAGCGGAAATTGAAAAATCACCACATCAAATAGCTCGCCATTTAAGCGTTGCCAGGCTTGTGGGTCAGTCACATCAAAACTATCAAGTACCGTAATGTGATGATCTCGCAGTGCATTTAGTGCGTTATCAGCATATTTGAAGGTAATCGTGGCTGCACTATCATAGGTAGAAGCAACTAACTTGGCCGGCTTTAGATCAGTAGATAAAGCATGAGAAAACGATAAGTCGCCATCGCCAACGGTAAGGATCCGCCAATTAGGATTTAAATACATTAATTCAATTATTCTAGTGGTGTGTTTTTAGCATCATGATCAATTAAACGTAAAAACGCTAAGCGAGTCTTTAGTCCTTCAATCGCGATTTGTTTGATAATTAAATTAAACGTGATTAATACTGCAAACGCAATATGAATAGGGCCATGAGTAAAGCCTGCGTCTGGATCGAAGAGCATTAAGCCAAACAGTAAAAAGAGTACCACGAGTGCAATTTCAAGCCATTGATTAGAATAAAACGATAATCGGCCTTCACTCTTATGATCTTTCTTGATTTGAATAGCACAAAAAAAAGGGATCACTTTAATTTTGAAATGAGCGCTTTTCTCAACATAGTTTTCACCGAGTTGATCAAGCTGTTGGCGCAATTGGTCTATCATTTTAGTTCCTCAAAAAGCAGTGCACGGATGGTACATTAATCCGTTTTAAAGGGCGAGCTAGTTAGGGTATAAACTAATGCCTATTACTAATATATGGCAAACAAACACCACTGAGGTTAATACAAAGCGCATTTTTTGATAATCAGCATGGTAGCTTTGCCATTGCGGGCTGGTTTTTTCAAATAGTAATACCAGCCAAAAACTAACCGCTAACCAAGCCAAGGTTATGTGTTGTGGTAAAAAAGCTAAAAAGCCAAGCGGTAAAATCGGTAGTATAGCCTTAATCGCATCTCGATAACTCTGTTGTCCAGCGTGCCATAAGTTACCACTCATAAAAGCCAAAATTGCAATACTATAAAAAGTAAAAAACTGCATATTAAAGTTATTACTACCGACTAATAACGGCCAACCGACACACGCTAAAAAGGGCAATAAGCCTAAATAGCCTAACTGGATATGATTGATGAATTTATTCATGGCTTACCCCAAAATTAACTAAAAATACGTATTCGCGATATTTTTCAGTGGGCATTGTAACATTAGACGCAAAAAAAGCTTTAGCCCTATCTGTCCAGATGACAATGACCACTTCTTTCAATAAAATCGATTGAATTAATCTAAACAATCAATTTTATTAACTTTCATTTACACCTTATTGTATTACTCAAGCCAACGCAGCAGCCTGCGTTGTTTACACTTTAAATAAACAAATGAGGAATACTATGAGCACTTCATTAATTAACACTAAATTACAACCTTTCCATGCAACGGCTTACCACAATGGTGATTTTGTTGAACTTTCAGAACAAGATGTTTTAGGTAAGTGGTCTATTTTCTTTTTCTACCCAGCTGATTTTACCTTTGTATGTCCTACGGAACTGGGTGATGTTGCAGATCACTATGCACAATTACAAGAAATGGGTGTAGAGGTTTACTCAGTATCGACTGATACTCACTTTACTCACAAAGCATGGCACGATACATCAGACACTATTGGTAAAATTACTTACCCAATGATCGGTGACCCAACAGGGCGTATTACACGTAATTTTGGTGTAATGATCGAAGACGAAGGCCTAGCACTTCGCGGTACGTTTGTAATGAACCCTGAGGGCGAAATCAAAATCATTGAAACACATGATTTAGGTATTGGTCGTAGTGCCAAAGAACTAGTACGTAAAGTACAAGCGGCACAATACATTGCGACTCATGATGGTGAAGTATGTCCGGCTTCTTGGCAGCCAGGTGAAGAAACATTAGCACCATCGCTTGATTTAGTTGGCAAAATTTAAATCGACTATTACAAAGCATTAATATGCTTGAAGGCTCATCATCACAATTTTATTAAGCACATTAGCGTGATGATGGGCATTTTTGCTAAAACAAGGGTAAGTCATGTTAGATACCAACATTAAAAATCAATTAAAAAGTCACTTTGCAGCTATTGCTGATCCTGTAGAGCTACTTATCGCCTTGGATGACAGCAAAAAATCAATAGAAATTGACAATTTAGCCAACGATATTGCGTCGTTGAGCGACAAATTTTTGGTGCGAGATAATCCAGATAGTGGCGTACGTCGTCCATCAATAACGGTATCTTCACCTATTCGAGATAGCCAAATTACCTTTGCTGGTGTGCCTATGGGGCATGAATTTACCAGTTTGGTATTAGCGTTGTTACATACGGGCGGGCATCCGAGTAAGGCATCGGCCGCTGATCTTGACCAAATCAAGTCACTGACTCAGCCACTTGAGTTTGAAGTGTATATTTCATTAAGTTGCCAAACATGCCCGCAAGTCGTACAAGCGCTTAATTTAATGGCTGCGAACAATAGCAACATCAAAGCAACTATGATTGATGGGGCATTATTTCAAGATGAAGTAGAGCAGCGAAATATACTTGCAGTACCGGCGGTGTACTTAAATGGCCAGCCATTTAGCCAAGGTGCGATGAGCTTAACTGATATTTTAAATAAAGTTGATAGTAAAGGGGCAGAGCGCCAAGCCGCTTCTCTCAATGAAAAATCACAATTTGATGTGCTTGTCGTAGGTGGTGGCCCTGCTGGTGCATCTGCAGCAATTTATTCAGCACGTAAGGGTTTAAATACGGGCATTGTTGCTGATCGATTTGGTGGACAAGTAGCTGATACGCTAGCAATAGAAAATTTTATATCTATTAAAGCAACCGAGGGGCCTAAGCTCGTAGCTCAGCTTGAAGAGCATGTTAAAGAGTACGATGTAGATGTCATGCACAATCAACGAGCTGTTGGTCTTAGTTATAAAAATGGTTATGAAATCACGCTTGAAAACGGAGCTGTGCTCAGTACCAAATCGTTAGTACTGGCAACGGGAGCTCGCTGGCGTGAAATGAACGTAGCTGGTGAACAACAATACCGTGGTCATGGTGTAGCGTATTGTCCACATTGTGATGGGCCGTTATTTAAAGGCAAACCAGTTGCCGTTATTGGTGGTGGTAATTCGGGCATTGAAGCGGCAATTGATTTAGCTAATATTGTTGAGCACGTTACAGTACTTGAATTTGCAGATACGTTACGCGCCGATGACGTCCTTATTCGTAAAGCCAATAGTTTAAAAAATATCACTATTATTAAGAATGCACAGACTACAGAAGTACTCGGTGATGGTAAAAAAGTGACGGGCTTAAGCTATACTGATCGCACCTCAGGTGAGAACAAACAGTTAAACTTAGCCGGTATATTTGTGCAAATAGGCTTAATACCTAACACTGAATGGTTAAAAGACAGTAATGTTGAACTCAGTCAGTTTGGCGAAATAATAATAGATGCAAAAGGAGCGACATCTTTAGCGGGAGTATATGCTGCGGGAGATGCAACGACCACACCATTTAAGCAAATCATCATTGCGATGGGCAGTGGTGCAACAGCAAGCCTCGGGGCATTTGATTACTTAATTCGTCAAACATCTAGTGAAGAGCAACGCGTAGCATAAATCAAATTATAGTCTCTTGATATAACAGCTCCCACCCATAGCTGTTTGTTCACCCAAGCCGCCCTCTCCAAAGGCGGCTTTTTTGTATAAAAAATTGTGCTAGTATTTAGACTTATTTTTTAAAGAGTTTTAGCATGTATCAAGGAAGTTGTTTGTGTAACAAGGTCACAGTGCAAATTGATGGCCCGATCCAGAGCATTATTCATTGCCACTGCTCGTTGTGTCGTAAAGCCAGTGGTACTGCATTTGCAACCAATGGATTTATCTCTCGTGTTGACTTTAAAGTAACCAAAGGCAATGAGTGGTTAAGCAGCTTTGAATTTAAACTAGGGCGTATCCGCTATTTTTGTAGTGCATGTGGCAGCCCAATCTACAGTGAAAACCTTGATGATATAAGCAGACTAAGGTTGCGTCTGGGTATACTCGATAGCGATATTACAGAGCGTCCTATGAGCCATAACTTTGTTAGCTCAAAAGCGAATTGGGAGCAAATAAATGCTGATATCCCACACTATGATGGTTTTGAACCGACCCGCTAAGTTCGTTGGCTGATAGTGTTTTTATAATAAGTAAACTGGTAAATAGTCTGTGCCGCAACTCTCTGTTGCTTTTAAAGCAGTTGTTTCCCAGTACTTGTTCATTGGTACTGAGCCGCGGTTATAAATTGTTCAAAACTCTCACACCACACAATAACAGTGTTAAAGCGTGCAATATTAATATCGGCTGGCACCTTAATTATAAAACCATCGAATGTATTTATGCTTGCAACCCTTGTCATTGTGCCTTTATAGGCTAAAAAATCGGCTTCATTATCAATAAAGCGATTAGCTAAATAAAGTTGGTAATCTGGGCCTGGGCTCAAGGTGCCATCAAAAGAGATCATTGCATTGGTTAATCTGACTTGGCCGTTACCATAATGCAAAGCATCGGAGCCTGCGAGATCAGCTTTGAATTCACCACTATAAAGTGCTTGCTGAGCATGTGTGGCTAGCTCAAGTTTGCTGGGGGATGGTGGGGCCGTTAAAATTGGCAGTGTGTATAACCCCGCAACAAAGCCAACACAAAATATCATCAGATAAACGACTACCTGCCACAATTTACGCATCATAATAAGACCTTATCCATGAGAGTATTCAGTATATAGGGCAAAACAAGCGGATGCCTTCATCTATAGTTATAAGCTAGCTTACAAAATTGGATTGGGCGAGTTCAATCTTCATTTAAGTATTTACTTTATTAGGGTGCTTGACCCTATTGTGAACTGACTTAATTGTTAGCTCGCAATAAGTAATGTGAGCTATGGTGTCGCTAATTTAGGTGAAAAACTTTTCTCGATGATAATGCGAGATCTCGTTCTTTCTCACCAAAAAATTGTTGATAAAGCTGCGCAAACTTACCGTTTTTTTGAAGTTTTAGTAACCCTGCCTCTAACTCCATTAGTAAAGCATCGTTTTGTTTATGAGTGTAAAAATAATAATGACTCGGGTATTGCAACATGATCGTTGGTTCAATCATTAAGTTTTGATGCTGCAGTTTAGTCACCTCAGCGGCAATAGCTGATACAGAGCGAGGAAAATAATCTGCCAAACCTGTCTCGAGTGCTCTAGTCATGCCTTTATAATCTAGCTCACCATTAACAGTGAAGCCATTGCGGATAAGTACATCATAATCAGACCAACTTTGCTTTTGTAATGCGATTAAAGGCTTAAGCTGTGCTGAAGTTGATATTTCAGCGAAGCGCGGTTGTTGATTTTTATTAATTATTAGTAATCGCTTGCCGTGTAAACCTTGGTAAATTGACAATGAGGTATGATGTAAATCTGGGTAGCTATTAGCAGGGAGCGATAGCCAAGCTAAATTAATACTGCTTGCTTTTGACAACTCTTCCACCACGCGTTTTTTATTCATTGGTCTAATGGAGTATATAAAATCAACCTGTTTTCCTTGCTCAGCAAAGGCGAGCGTTAACAGCGCATGAATATAGTGATTACGAGGGGTATCGGTGTTGCTGGGGCTGGCTAAATGAAGATTAACGATTGCTTCATTTGCGTGTACAAAGCTAGTAAACGCCAGAGGCAATAACAATAACCAGAGCACGCCAAAATTATACAATTTCATCATTGAGCTATAACTTAAAATTTTATGACTCTAGTATAGCAAAATTATAATACCTTATTGTTGCAAAAAATATTATAAAAACGTAGAGGCTTTTGAATTACGTATTATACTTGTAAATATTAAAGTTGTAGCTTTGGAATACTATGTTAAATAATTATTTGGTCCGTTCCCGTTTAATTGTATTAGCGCTTTTACCTGTTGTAATATTTACGATTACTGCCATATATTCAATTAGTACTATGGGAGGGTTAGTCAAAGGAATTGACAGTTTATATGAAAACCGTGTCGTACCATTGAAACAGATAAAAACAGTGTCAGATAACTACGCAGTTAATATTGTTGATTTACTTCATAAATTTAGAGCTGGGACTATAAGCCAAAATGATTTATTAGCGGCAGTACAGCAGTCTCAAAATACAGCCGATAAAGAATGGAATACTTACCTTAGTACAGACTTAACCAGTGAAGAAAAAAGCTTAGTAAATACTGTTGAACAAAAACTTAAGCCAGTTCAAGCGCACCTCAAAAATTTGTTGAATAAAATACGCAATGGGGATTTCCAGTCACTCTCTCAACAGCAGTTTGTTACTGATCTATATGATGTATTCGATCCGTTAAGTGCGAGCTATCAAGCTTTAATAGAGCTGCAATTAAATGAAGCGAATCACTTTAAAAAACAAGCCGACGAAAACTTTGCGTTAGTAAGTCTAGTGATGAAATTATCAGTAGCACTGTTGATTTTTTTGTTGTTAGCCATTGCTTATTTTATTTATCGTTCAATTCAAAATCCATTGATGGCGCTGCGCGATACCATTACGCAAATTGCAAATAATGCTGACTTGCGAATACGAGCCAATGTACTTGGTGAAGATGAAATTGCAGATACTGCGCGAAACTTTAATAATATGTTGTCACGTATACATACTTTAGTAACCGATGTATCTGGGGCGACGTTAACTTTATCTTCTGCGGCAGAAGAAATGAACTCAATTAGTGAGCAAGTGGCCTCAACAGCCACAGAGCAAGAGCAACAGTCTACAATGATTGCGACAGCCATTACGCAAATGAGTAGTGCGATTGAACAAGTGGCACAAAATGCGATGGCCACATCAGAAAAAGCCACTAATGCAGATAGTAAAGCACAACAAGGGCAGCAAGCCGTTGCTGATAATATTAGCTCAATCCAAACGTTATCTAAGTTAGTAAATACAAATACACAATTAATAAACGATCTTAATACACAAACAAATGATATAAATCAGGTTGTAATGATGATCCAAGGCGTTGCAGAGCAAACTAACTTACTGGCTTTAAATGCTGCGATTGAAGCCGCAAGAGCAGGGGATTCTGGTCGTGGTTTTGCTGTTGTTGCCGATGAAGTAAGGCAGCTTGCTCATAATACCCAAAAAGCCACAGCGAGTATTAATGAAATGATCAGCAAGCTACAAGGTATGGCTCAACAAGCTGTTGTTGCTATGGGCAACGCTGAAAGTAGTGCACAAGAAAGTGTTGATCATGCAGAATATTCATCACAAGTTTTAACTGAAATAAATCAAGAGGTAACCGAAATTGCCGATATGAACACGCAAGTGTCAACAGCCACTGAAGAGCAAAAAATGGTGGCCAATGAATTAAGTAGTAACATCAACGAGTTTAGTTCTAGTATTGCATCAGTGAGTGAAAGTTCACAGCAAAACGCACAAGCATCACAGGAGTTGGCCTTACTCGCAAGTATGTTACAACAACAAGTAAATGAGTTTAAAATATAACACTGTAATGAGTGTACCTTGTTATTAATAGAGTACGAATGACAAGGTACAGTCTAAATTTATTCGTTTTCACAAGGTTTGGTTCGCGCAGTTTTGTGACAACATCAGCAAAAAAAATAAGCTGCCACACACTTTTTTATAGATAAAATCATTGTTCTATAGCTGTATGCTTTGCAAATGTTGCTGTGCAGCCACAATCCCCATTTGGTAACCATCGCTGAGCTTTTGATAGTTTTTAGTGGTGCGGCCAACGTTAAAGTCAGCAGGTGGTGCGATGATATTTATTTTACAGTCTGCAGGTGGATTATGAATAAACGCAATACTGGCATTATAGTTATCAGCACGAGCTAAAGATGCACTGGCAAGTGCCGGGTGGTTTTTATAAATGCGGCGTGTAAACCATGGGGCCTTACTGGTTTTTTTACGATATCCAAGTGGTTGTGATAAAACTACCGTGATTTCTTCAGCCCCCATTTGATAGGCTTTTCGGATCGGAATTGAATCAGCCACACCGCCATCGGTCATGGCAATACCATCAATTACTGGGTAATCTCGATAAGCAATAGGAATCGCACAGGAGGCTTTTAACTGCTGCTCCATTTGCTCTGCTGTCGCTTTTAAATACTGCGCTGATGCTGTGTCTATATCGGTTGCGACTATATAAAATTCACAGTTCTGTGCTGCAAATGTGCCAAGATCTAAACGAATATCAGCCATGGTGGTTTGCCATAACCAATCTAAGTCAAATAAATGCCCACCACGGATAAAGCGCGCTAAATTAATAAACTCGGGTCGGCATGAATAATCAGTGATCACTTTATGATTACGTTTAGCTTGTTGGCATAAATAAGCCGCAATATTCGTTGCCCCAGCAGAAACACCAAAGCAGCGATTAAATGGTTGGTATTGTGCCCCTAAGAACGCATCAAGTACGCCGGTGGCAAATATGCCGCGCATTGCACCACCTTCTACAACAAGGGTGTGTTTGTTGTTCACTGAATTTTCTCCTTTTACTACTAACATTCGAGTTAATCACTTTGCAGTGCTTCAATAGGATCAAGCTGTGACGCTTTGATCGCGGGGTATACACCAAAAATAAGGCCGACTAACGCACAAATACTAAACGATAGCACGATGGCGGTCATTGACCACGATACCGCCCACTGCGAGTACATAGAAATAATTTCAGACAAGCCAATACCAAATACCACACCCAGTAGGCCACCTAAAATAGAAATGGTAAAGCTCTCGGCAATAAATTGTATTCGAATGTCTTTTTGTGTTGCACCAATAGCACGCAGTAAGCCAATTTCTTTAGTGCGTTCAAGCACCGTCGCCAACATGATATTCATAATACCGATACCGCCAACCAAGAGTGAAATGCCTGCCACGCAGGACATCACAATATTAAATATTTGCTGGGTTTGTTTTTGCTGGGCTAATAACGCGGCAGGAATAACTAATTCAAAATCATCAATATCACTGTGGCGATTTTGCAGTAAATGTTCCAGTGCTTGTGCGGCAACAATTGGATCAACCGATTTATCAATGGCTAGTTTCAAGCTGCTGACTTCACTATCAAGTAAGCCACTCTCAAAGCGGTGTAATGCAGTACTAAGTGGAATAAATACTTGGTTTTGTTCGTTACCAAGTTTGACTCCTTGAAATTCTTTTTTCTTTAAATAAGGCGCTTGTAAAATACCGACTACTTTAAACCATAAGTGGTTAATTTTTATTTGTTGACCGAGTGCGTCACCTAACGGAAATAGTTGCTTGGCAGTATTTGCGCCAAGCATTGCCACTTGAGCAAACCGTTGTTGATCGTTTTTATTTAATATACGCCCAGCAAATAGTTGAAAATGTGACAGCTGAAAATAATTAGCGCTTACACCTACGGCATTGGCGTCGCTGTTGTTGTATTGGCTAAAAATATGATACGTCTCGATGGTTTTTTGTGCGGCAAAATCGGTAACAAAAGGCAGCGAGTCGTGGGCAACTTGGGCATCACGCAGGCTTAAACCGGCCGAATGCTTACGTTGCTCTTTGAGTTCTTTTTCATCGAACTCTTTGCCATTAACAATCAAATTATATAACCCCATAGAGTCAATCATTTTCATGGCTTCACGTTCAGCACCTTCACCAATATTGAGCATAGCAATGACGGCACCGACACCAAATATCATCCCTAATAAAGTCAGTAAAGTACGTAACTTATGCTGTGCAAGCTCTAAGGCGGTGTCGATAAATAAAGTTAAATATTTCATCAGATGTCCTTTATATCAATGAGTGAGATCACATCATTAGCAGCTAAACCTGCGAGGATCTCTACATGACTAAGGTTATGTTTGCCTAATAAAACGGTCTTTTTGACAAATTCGCCAGCTTCTTCAACATAGACATAATGCGCATTTTGTTCGGTAAAAACACTTTGTTTGGGTACCACTAAACGCTCACTTTGCGGTGTCACTAAAATAGTCGCATTGAGTTTTAAACCCGGGCGTAAAGCGTTATTTTGCTGATTTATCGTTGCTTTTAGCTCGTAAAATTTTTGTGGATCGCCGCGTTTTATTGATTTAGGAAACGGTGATACTTCAATTAACTCGCCACTAAATTGCTGCTCAGGCAATGCAATAAGTTTGAATGTAAGTGACTGACCTACGGATAAATCGATTGCTTCACGTTCAGACACATATAACATCAACTGCATTTGGCTAACATCAGGCAGTGCTGCTATTTTTTGACCAGGCCATAAGGATTCACCCGCTCGCGGTTTTTCGCCGCGCCAATTAGTACTATGGGTTAATAAGCCATCGTGAGGGGCGATGATCTCAAGCAATGATAGGTTAGTGTTCAATGTTGCTAATTTTTGTTTGTATTGGTCTTCTTTCATTTTTAATAACATCAACTCTCCGGTGGCACTTTGCTCAAAACGGCCAGTTTGCCAGTCGTAGTAGTTATGCTTTGCATTTAAAAACTCAACATTTTGTTGTGACTCTAAAATATCTAATTTAGAGCGAATACGTTCATCTTCAATTGAGTAATCTTCGGCAAATTGCTTTTCTTCATTAACCAATACAATATCGTGTTCTAAAATAGTCTTATCTTTATCTATTTCTCCTGATTTTTGTGCTAAATCTTGCGCAGCTAAAGCCGCTTGGTTGGCGTTCTTTTGGCTTTGCCGACGCATTTGTTCGCCATCAAAACGAGCAATGACCTGACCTTTTTTAACTTGGCTATATTCTGGCATTAACCACGCTAAAGTTTGTGGCCCACGGCTTGATGCTGGCGCAACAATTAGGGTTTCATTTGCTGCGATCAAATGCCCTTTGGCTTCAACCTCAGTTTTAAAACTGTGTTCACTAACCGTATAAGTGAGCGCGTTTTGAATTTCATGTTCTTCTGAACAACCGCTGATAAATAAAGCCGTAACAATTAAGCTAAGTGCAAAACACGTTTTCATAATTTTACCTCGTCGCCTAGTTGTAGGCCGCTTTTAACTACGGCGAGATTATCGGTAAAGTGACTTATCTCTATAAATTGTTTGTTATTTTCAGTGGTTGTAACATAGGGACCTTGTTGATCATATTGCAAACTGGTTAAAGGAATACTTAATACTTGAGGTAAGCGAGCTGTGGTGATTTCTAAGCGCGCAGTAAGTCCTGGGCGAATAACACTGGTGTCAATATTATCAATACTAACAATGGCATCCACAATCCGACGCTTATCTTGATATGACTTTTCTCTAAATACACGACCCAAACTCTTTATTTTCCCTGACACAACTAGTTCGCTACTGCCATCAATGGTTATTTTAACGGTTTGCCCTGGGGCAATTTTACCGCTGTCGGGTTCATCAATTTGTGCTTTTACTTGCATATTTTTAAGTACAGCAAGCTCAATAACAGGCTGACCATATTGCACACTTTCACCAATGGATGACTTTTCACCTTCATAATTGGTTTTATAAATTACCAGCCCATCAATTGGGGCTTTTACCTTAAGGCGTTCAATATCTTGCAAATACCCGTCTACCTCACTTTGCAGCCGTGCAACTTTGCTTTGCACCATTTTTAAGTTTAGTTCTTTGCTCTGTTGCTGAAACGCTTGCTTACTTTTAGCAAGTGTTAGATCGTTGTTTGCAATAGTAAAATCAATTTGTGACTTTTTACGTTCAACTTCAGAGCGGGATTGATCAATAATCTCTGCTTTGCGTTTAGCTTTATCGTAGTTCATTTTCATTTCGGCAACGCTGAGGGTCAGTTCTTGCTCTTTGATAAGCTCTTTATTTTGCGCATTTTCGAGTTGTTTTTTTGCTCGCTCTAATGAAGATTGTTTGTCGATTAGCTTATCGCGAACTTGCTTGTCGTCAAACGATACCACCACTTGGCCTTTTTTAACTTGGGTGTTTTCCGCTAGCATAGTCTTAATTTGGTATTGCCACATACGAGCAACCGACGGCGGGGCAATGATCGCACTGGTTGATGACTCCAGTTCGCCATTGGCATTAACCGTGATAGCAATATCACTCTTTTTCACCAGATAATATTCTTGCTTATCGTCATTACATGCAGTTAATAGCAACATACTCAATATTATGCATAAAACGTTATGATTCATCAGAGTCTTCTCCGATTGTTAATTTTGCACTCATGCCTGGTAACAGTTTTAAATTCTGAGCGTTAAAGTTAAAGCGAGTTCTAAAGTAGGCATCTTTGCCCCACTGAAGGCGTTCTTCTGGCTGAGTTGAAATTTCGCTTAAAGTCGCATTGAGCGGCTGTTGTAAATAGGCGTCAAATAACAATTGCGCCTGTTGGCCAAGTTGTAAATGTTGATAATCAATTTCGTGTACCCAGGCTTCAATGTAGAGTTCACTCATGGCCGGTATTTCGACAATTTTCCAGCCTGGTTGGGCTGTCATACCGACAAATGCTTTTTCGCCATTCCACGGATGGTTTGCATATAAAACGGGCCCTGTACGCTGTGCCTTAATGCTCATACTTGCCAGTTGCGTTTTATTGTATGCAAGGTCTGTTTTTAGTTGTTCAATAGTCAGTAACTGCTTATTGCGCGCAACGGTGTTTTCAGTTTTAACTTGGCTGAGTTCTTCGGATGATTTTTGTTTATTGATCAGGGCTTTTTCAAGTTCGAGCTGATTTTTTTGATAATCATAGGTACTCAAGTTAGCGTGTGGAATAGCTGCATCAATACGGGCACGCGCTAGTAAAAGCTCCGTGCGCTTAAAGTTAAACTCAGCTTCTATTTGTTTTTCTTGATTGCTGGTAGTGATCCTAAGCAGCTCTTCTTCGGCGGCCTCTAAACTTACTTCATCTTGTTCAATTTCAGTGGCAATCGAGCCGCTATCAAACACCACAACAACATCATCTTGTTGCGCTATTTCGCCTTCTTTCATCATCCATTGCACTTGTACTCGCCAATTGTCTGATTTTGGAGCATAAAAAATTTGCTTATCGCTGGCTTTTAGCTCACCGCTGAGTAACAAACTTTGCGCATTGCTTGAGAAAGCTAAGCTGCAAAGTAATAATCCTAAACAGGCTTTGAAACATTGACTTTTTAACATCCGCTATCCTCTATGACTATGCCATCTTTCATCCGAATAATTCGCTTAGCATAAGCAGCAATATCTTCTTCATGGGTTACCATGACCAAAGTATGTCCTTGTTGGTGGAGTGAGCAAAGCAACTGCATAATTTCATGAGACGTTTTACTATCGAGGTTACCCGTTGGTTCATCAGCAAAAATGACTTTTGGCTCGTTTACTAATGCTCTGGCAATAGCAACTCGTTGCCGCTGACCACCGGACATTTCAAAGGGTTTATGGTGTGCGCGATTTTGCAAGCCAACTTTATCCAGCATCGCCATAGCGCGCTCACTGGCTTGCTGTTTTGGGGTGTCAGTATAGCGCAGCGGCAAAGACACATTTTCTTGAGCACTAAGGCGAGTTAATAAGTGAAAGGTTTGAAATATAAAGCCAATTTTTTTATTGCGGATAGCTGACAAGCTTTCGTCATCTATTTCTTTAATACTTTCACCAGAGAGCAAATAACTGCCTGAGGTTGGTGTATCGAGACACCCAAGGATATTCATTAAAGTCGACTTCCCTGAACCGGAAGCGCCCATCACGGCGACAAACTCACCTTCTTCAATATGTAATGAAACATTACTTAATGCAATGACTTGCGTTTCGCCTGCACCATAAGTACGGCAAAGATTTTCGACCCTGATCATACAGTTACTTTTGTTTTTATTATTATCTGATTAGTTAAACTAGCGAGTTTTATAGCGAGACACAAGTCCAAATATAGTAGTTAAACATACGTCTATTTGCAGCCTTTAATTGTTTTAACATTTAAAGGCTAATTTAATCATTGTCAGTTAACAATTGCGTGGTTTTATATTTCATTTATTGCGTTTTAGCTAAGAGTTGTGCGGGTTTAGCGAATATTTTTTGTTACAAAAAAGCCAAGTAATTCGATAAAAACTTCTTGGCTGGCTTTATGGTAAAAATCATACAGCATATTCAGAGTGTTATACCCACATCTAGGTTAAATTGCTGCAACCCACATAACACCGACTTCTTTTTTTACCACTTTTACATGGGTGCCAGCACTTAGTGGTTGCTGGCTTTTTAGTTTCCAGCTCACTCCGGAATACGAGTAGGTACTAACACCTAACTCATCAACATCGCTAGTGAGCACAAAATCAAGCTCAGCAAAGTCACTTTTCACTTCTTTATTATCAACATTCTCTTGCATGCGTTTTAGCGGTTTCCATAGTAAAACAGCGCATGCGGCGGTGATCAAGGTGTTACTCCAAAGTGCGGTGGTTAATGAGTCTTCTAACAGCGCGAAGTTCATCATTAATCCAGTTGCAAATAATGATATACCCAAAAACAATAATATAAAGGTCGACATTCCCAGCACTGCTACTTCAATTATCAGTGCCAGTACACCTAAGATCATCAGTGTTTGGGCTAAATTATTGGTAATGAACTCCATAGTTTGCTCCTTTACAGCTTAACCTTTTTGTTTGGTATTTAAGGTATTAATAATCGACATCGCTTGCGCTACCATAGAGCTGGCATCGGTGCCGTTATCGGGTAATAAAACAACTGACGATTCTTTAGCAATGGCTTGTTTCGCGGCAATGGCTTTTGAGGCGAGGTCTAATTGAATGGCTTTTTGACCTTGCTCAGTATCAGCTGCTTCACCGACTTTACGTAGTGCATCAGCTTGTGCTTCGGCTACCGCAATAATGGCTTTAGCTTCACCTTCAGCACGCAGGATTTGTTCGGCTTTTTCTGCCTCAGCGGCTAGTACTTGCGCTTGTTTTTTACCTTCAGCGACATTGATATTAGCTTGACGATCACCTTCTGATTCTAAAATTTGTGCACGTTTAACACGTTCCGCTTTCATTTGTGCTTCCATCGCTTCCATTACTGATTGCGGTGGCACAATATCTTTAATTTCATAACGTAATACTTGAATACCCCAAGGATCTGCGGCTTGGTTAATTGCCGCAACAATATTAGTATTTAGTACATCACGTTCTTCAAAGGTTTTATCTAGCTCCATTTTACCAAGCTCTGAACGCATCGTTGTTTGCGATAATTGCGTAACGGCAAACACATAATCATCAACACCATAAGTGGCTTTGTATGGATCCATCACACGGAAATACAATACACCATCAACAATCAATGAAATATTATCTTTGGTAATAGCAGATTGCGACGGCACATCTTGAGCTTGCTCTTTTAAGCTACGATCAGCGGCAATACGATCAACAAACGGCACAATAAAGTTTAGGCCTGCTTCTTTAGTTGATTGATACTTACCAAAACGTTCAATGAGCCACGCACGGTTTTGCGGCACAAATTTAACACTACTTTTTAGCAGTACTAAAACAAAAATGAGTAAAAACGCCTCAACAGTGAATAACATGTTGAGAACTTGCGTTATCGGGTCCATAGATACTCTCCTTTAATAGTGGCCAATATGGCGTGTCACTTAAATACCAATCGAATTAAATATTTAACCATTCTAGCGTGCTAAATAAAGCGCTAACTGCGTTATAAATTTTTCATGTAGAACAACTACATGTCAAAATTTATGCCTTGTTATCACTCCATTTATCGGTCGCTATAAATGGTCAGTAACTTAATACGATTGGTATTTTTAATTTATATATGTGACTAACCCTACATTACCATTGAGCTGTAAGCCCAGCTAGTGAAAAATCGTGACAAAGTATGTCGGTAAGTTAATTACGATTGCAATATTATGGTCATGTTTTTTGAAGATGCACACAGAAAGTATGTTTGATTTTTGAACTAAAGCAAATCGTTCAGGCAGAAAAGGAAGTCTGTTTGTGAGCCTCTCAGTTAATTTAAGATTAGCAAACTCAAAGTGAATACCTTACATAGTTAAACTCACCTTCATATAAGAATAGACCCCGCACCATGTTTAGCTCAAAACAAAGTGCACATTTTTTCAAACAATGTAAATATGTACTTGGTGCTGCTGATAATCCTTATCTAGATTTGTTCAGCGGTTCAACAGAACAAGTGCATCGCAAATTCTTTGCGTTTAGTGATTTAAAAGATAAACTTATTGATGGTAAGTTTGATTCTTATGGATTAAGTAAAGTTGCCACGATACCTTGGTTTTAACCCTTTATTTTTCTCTTTAAAATTTTCTATAAAAACAATGGGTTATAACATATCGTTTTTGATAAGGTAAAATAGTAATATTTAACCTAATGGCTTGTTGTAACTTATTTTTATGCTGATATTCTATAGTTTACTGCCGCACAGGCAGCTTAGGTGATGAGTGACCGAAACGAAGTTTCGCAGCGCGAAGAAGTGAGGTCATGGCAGATTTTTGTTCCCGACAAAATCTAAGTACCTAAATCCATTTAGGCAATGACCGATGTGACCAAGCTCCATGGACGGATTGTTAAACCTTTGGTTTATTTGAAGTACTGTCGCGCCAGCAAGCTTAGCGCCTACGGTGGATAATATTGAAAATGGTGTCGTATATTTGTGCGCCAGCAAGCTTAGCGCCTACGACACAGACCGCTTAGGTGGCGAGGCAGTGGAACGAGTTTTTTGATCACTATTCGGCGCTAAAGCGATCTCCTACAAGCCACACTACGGATGTTTACGGCGACGATATGCTTAACGTGCTAAGCACGAGCTACAAATTATTTCATGGTTTTTCATTTACCCTCACTGTCTGTTTTTTTGTGCAAAAAATCGTTAAGTTCTAGGTAAATGATTTGCAGAGCTGCATTTGTATGTGCTGAAGAACTGTTTTTAGCGAGTTCGGGCGATTTCTGATTGCTATTTATATTACATTTTGAGATATTATTTATAATATAATATTAACAGGAAATAGTAACAGATGACTCTTCCCAGTTCTCAATCTGCAAATGCAATCCGCATGCTTGCTGTCGATGCCGTTCAAAAAGCTAATTCAGGTCACCCAGGTGCACCAATGGGGATGGCCGATATTGCTGCTGTACTTTGGCAAAACTTTCACCGCCACAATCCATTAAATCCTGATTGGCCTAACCGCGACCGGTTTGTGTTGTCAAACGGCCATGGCTCTATGTTGCAGTACGCATTACTACATTTAAGTGGTTATGATGTCAGTATTGAAGACATTAAACAGTTTCGCCAACTGCATTCTAAAACGCCGGGTCACCCAGAGTATGGTTATACACCAGGGGTTGAAACAACAACAGGGCCACTTGGTGCTGGTATTGCCAATGCTGTTGGAATGGCAATTGCTGAAAAAACCTTAGCTGGACAATTTAATAAACCACATTTTGATATCGTTGATCACTTCACTTACTGCTTTTTAGGTGATGGTTGTTTGATGGAAGGTATCTCTCATGAAGCATGTTCATTAGCAGGTACATTAAAGTTAGGTAAACTCATCGCTTTTTGGGATGATAATGGCATCTCAATTGATGGCGAAGTAGAAGGCTGGTTTACTGACGATACCCCAAAACGCTTTGAATCATACGGTTGGCAGGTTATTAGTGGCGTTGATGGTCACGATATGGCCGCGATTGCCAGTGCTATTGAAGCTGCGCAAGCTAACCCAGATCAGCCAACGCTTATCTGTTGTAAAACGGTGATTGGTTTTGGTTCGCCCAATAAATCGGGTAGTCATGATTGTCACGGTTCACCACTGGGTAATGATGAAATTGCAGCGGTTCGTGAGCAACTAAATTGGCCACATCCAGCGTTTGAAATTCCTCAAGATCTATACAATGAGTGGAATGGCCAAGCCAAAGGCCAAGATTTAGAAAGCGCATGGCAACAAACCTTTGCCGCTTACAGCAAAGCACACCCAGAGCTGAGTAAAGAATTTAACCGCCGTGTAACGGCTAAATCATTACCGAGCAACTTTGCAGAAATTGCTGATCAGTACATTGCCAAGTGCCAAGAAGATATGCAAAACATAGCAACCCGTAAATCATCACAAAATGCCATTACCTTCTTTGCTGAGCATTTGCCTGAACTTATGGGAGGCTCCGCTGATTTAGCCGGTTCCAACTTAACTTTATGGCCTGACGCGAAAGGCTTGCAAGATGATGCTGCCGGTAACTATGTATTTTATGGCGTACGCGAGTTTGGCATGAGCGCGATAATGAATGGTATTGCGCTGCATGGCGGCTTTATCCCATTTGGTGCAACTTTCTTAATGTTTATGGAATACGCGCGTAATGCTGTGCGTATGGCGGCATTGATGAAAGCACACAGTATTTTTGTGTATACCCATGATTCAATTGGTCAAGGTGAAGATGGCCCGACCCATCAGCCGATTGAACAAATTGCTAATTTGCGTATGACGCCAAATATGTCGACTTGGCGCCCATGTGATGAAGTTGAAACAGCGGTTGCATGGAGTCAGGCTTTAATCAAAGAAGCTGGCCCAAGTGCATTGATCTTTAGTCGCCAAGGTACTAAAGCAATGCCGCGCACTAAAGAGCAACTAGCGAATGTTGCTAAAGGTGGCTATATCTTAGTTGATAGCGAGCACACACCTGAGCTGATCATTATTGCCACTGGTTCTGAAGTTGAATTAGCGGTTAATGCAGCAGCTGATCTAACTGCGCAGGGTAAACAGGTTCGTGTTGTATCTATGCCATGTACCAATCAGTTTGACTTGCAAGATAAAGCCTATCGCCAGAGTGTATTACCTGTTGGTGTTGCTAAAATTGCGGTAGAAGCTGCACATAGCGATTTTTGGTATAAATATGTTGGCCAAGATGGCGATGTACTAGGTATGACTACCTTTGGTGAGTCAGCGCCAGGACCAGTTCTGCTTGAATACTTTGGCTTTACTGTGAGTAACCTAGTTGCTAAGGCTAATGCGTTACTAGACGCTTAATTGTTTTGAACTTGGGTTAAAAATTTACCTGAACAAAAAGCCCGCTGATTTAATTAAATCAGCGGGCTTTTTTATTTGCAGAATTGATTTTATATAACGACTGAAGCTTAGATCAGCTCAGCTAGAATGGCTTCTAGTTTTTCTTGGTCAATTGCAAATTGGCGAATACCTTGGCTTAGTTTTTCAGTGGCCATGGCATCTTGATTCATTTCCCAGCGAAATGCTTGCTCAGTCATAGGCGTTGGCGGGGCAACTGTTTCAGTAGCAGCAGTCAGTTGACGCGCTAATGGGGCATCTGTTGCGGCTAGTTCTGATAATAGCCCTGGGCTGATAGTTAATCTATCACAACCTGCCAGTAATTGGATTTCGCTGATGTTTCTAAAGCTTGCACCCATAACGATGGTTTTATAATCGTGCTTTTTGAAGAAGTTATAAATATGTGCAACAGACTGTACGCCTGGATCATTAGCACCGCTAAAATCGCTATCAGTTTGGTTTGCTTTATACCAATCAAGAATACGACCAACAAAAGGCGAGATTAAATAAGCACCTGCTTCAGCACACGCACGAGCTTGAGCAAATGCAAACACCAACGTTAGGTTACAGCGAATACCTTGTTGCTCGAGTACTTTTGCTGCTTGAATACCTTCCCATGTAGACGCCACTTTGATCAGTACGCGCGAGGTATCAATATCTTGCTCTTTATAGAGCGCAACAAGCTCAAGGGCTTTATCAATAGTTGCTTGAGTGTCAAACGATAAGCGCGCATCTACTTCGGTAGACACTAACCCTGGCACTTGAGCCATTAAATTTGCACCAATTAGTACCGACAGTTTGTCAGCAGCTTTGCTGATCACCTGTGCATTGTCACTTGTTTGTTGCTTAGCCCAAGCAACGGCTTCAACAGCCAGTGGGCGGTATTTTTCAATTTTAATCGCATTGAGCAATAACGATGGATTGGTAGTGGCATCTTGCGGCTTATATTGATCGATCGCTTCAAAATCACCGGTATCAGCAACCACAGTGGTCATGGTTTTTAATTGTTCTAATTGGCTAGACATAGACATCCTATTTTCATCATACAAAATAAATTAACGGCTTTTAGCATTGCTTATGACATGGTTTAAGCCCTTTATTAGTGCAAAACATTAGTTTAAAGGGCACAGGTGTCACGAATATTTCAGAATAAATCTGTTAATAATATTTTTATAATACCTTTACAACCCGTCATTATTGATATTATCATACAAATAACAGTAATGACTAACATTGTTAGTATCCAATTAGTGAAAGGTATTTATGTCTCGTTATACATTGGGCTTAGATTATGGCTCTGATTCAGTAAGAGCACTGCTTGTTGATGTAACCACAGGTAAAGAGCTGGCTAGCCATTTAGTGAATTATCCGCGTTGGGCGCAAGGTTTATATTGCGATCCAAGTAAAGATCAATTTCGCCAGCATCCACAAGACTACATCGACAGCTTGATTGAGGTCGTCAATGGTCTATGGCAACAAGTACCTGCGGGAACTGCGGATAAAGTAATAGGTATGAGCTTTGATACCACAGGCTCAACGCCAGTGGCGATTAATAGCCAAGGCACGCCTTTAGCGCTGACTGAAGAATTTGCTGAAAACCCTAATGCGATGTTCATTCTTTGGAAAGACCATACGTCGATTAAAGAAGCGAATGAGATCACCAAAGCCGCGACCAATAACGAGGTTAATTATCTTTCACACATGGGCGGCATCTATTCATCAGAATGGTACTGGGCTAAAGCATTACATATTTTTAGAGATGATGCGGCTGTAAAAGCGGCAACTTACTCGTGGGTTGAGCATTGTGATTGGATGACGGCATTGATGTGTGGCACCACTCACCCAGAAGTATTAACACTGGGACGCTGTGCAACGGGCCACAAACAAATGTGGAATGAGCAATGGGGTGGTTTCCCACCAAATAGTTTCTTCAGCAATATTGACCCATTATTAGATGGTGTGGTTGATACGCTTAATGCAGCAACCCAACCAAGTGACCAAGTCGCTGGTAAATTAACAGCGCAATGGGCTGATAAACTTGGTTTATCACAGAATGTAGTTGTAGGTTACGGTGCGTTTGACTGTCACATGGGGGCAGTTGCTGCCAATGTGCGTCCAGGTGTTTTAACTAAAGTAATGGGTACTTCAACTTGTGATATTACTGTTACTTCAAAACAGCAACTTGGCGATACCTGTGTTAAAGGTATCTGTGGTCAAGTAGATGGCTCAGTGATCCCAGGCATGATTGGCCTTGAAGCGGGTCAATCTGCGTTTGGCGATTTATACGCATGGTTTAAAAACCTGATGCTATGGCCGACTCGCCAATTAGCAAATTTAAACGACGTTGAACAAAGCTTGATCAATAAAATTGAAGACTCAATTTTAGTTGATTTATCAAAAGCTGCCAGTGCGTTACCGGTTAAAAATACCGATGTAACAGCACTTGACTGGGTCAACGGTCGTCGCACACCTGATGCAGATCAAAGCGTAGCAATGGCCATGACGGGCATGAAAATGGGCACTGACGCGCCGCAGTTCTTTAAAGCATTAGTTGAGGCGACGGCCTTTGGCGCTCGTGCGATCACCGAACGCTTTCAAAATGAAGGCGTGCCGATTGATTCAGTAGTGGTAATTGGCGGCATTTCAAAAAAATCAGATTACGTAATGCAAACCTGTGCGGATGTATGGAATTGCCCAATTGACGTACTTGAAAGTGAGCAAAGCTGTGCGCTTGGCGCTGCAATTATGGCTGCTGTTGCTGCAGGTGAATATGCGACGGTTGCTGATGCGCAACAGGTGATGGCGTCTGCCGTGTGTCATCAATATTTACCTAACCCTGAGCGGGTTGCTGTTTATGATGAGCTATACGCTAATTATCAAGCCCTTGCACAGTATGTTGATGGAGCAAAATCATGAGCTACACAGAGTTAAAGCGTGAAGTATTTGAAGCTAACATGGAATTACAACGTCGTGGTTTAGTGATTTATACCTTTGGTAATGTATCGCAAATTGACCGCGACAAAGGTGTGATTGCGATTAAACCAAGTGGTGTGTCGTATGACCAAATGAAAGCTGAAGACATGGTGATTGTTGATCTCGAAAACAACATCGTTGAGGGCAGCATGCGCCCTTCTTCAGATACCAAAACTCATATTCACTTATATCGTCATTTTAATGACATTGGTGGCGTTACCCATACTCATTCAACGTATGCCACTGCATGGGCACAAGCAAAGCAGAGCATTCCTTGCTTTGGTACGACTCATGCTGATTATGTGCACGGTGACATTACCTGCACCCGCGAACTAACTGATGCGCAAGTAAATGGCGATTATGAGCTTGAGACCGGTATTCAAATTACTGATGCTTATAAAGACCGCGACCCAAAAGCAGCACCAATGGTGATTGTGGCAGGGCACGCACCGTTTACGTGGGGTAAAGATGCAGCGCAATCTGTGTATCACGCAGCGCTGCTAGAAGAAATTGCTCGCATGGCTTACTTAACTCGCACGCTTGATCAAAATGCGGGTGCGCTTAAGAAGTCTGTGATGGATAAACATTATTTAAGAAAACACGGTAAAGATGCCTACTACGGCCAAAGTAACCGTGGCTAACAAGTACAAGAGGAATTTATATATGCCGTCGTCAATGAAAGAAGTTTGGTTTGTAACTGGGTCACAACATTTATATGGCCCAAAAGTGTTAAACACCGTTGCAGATAATAGCGCTGCAATTGTTGCTGGTTTAAATAGCGAAGCAAATTTACCGGTTAACTTAGTCTGTAAGCCAACGGTAAAAACACCTGAAGAAATTCATGCGGTTTGCCAAGCAGCAAACACCGATCCTAACTGTGTAGGTTTAGTATTGTGGATGCATACATTCTCACCAGCAAAAATGTGGATTGCTGGTTTAAACGAATTACGTAAGCCATGGTTACACCTTCATACACAATTTAATGCCGCGTTACCGTGGGCTGACATTGATATGAACTACATGAACACCCACCAAAGTGCGCATGGTGATCGTGAGTTTGGTTTTATTGGTACTGTAATGCGTAAAGAGCGTAAAGTAGTGGCTGGTCACTGGCAACGTGCTGACGTGCAAAAGCAAATTGATGATTGGTGCCGCGCTGCTAAAGGGTGGGCTGAGAGCCAAACACTTAAAGTGGCACGTTTTGGCGATAACATGCGCCAAGTTGCGGTTACAGAAGGTAACAAAGTATCAGCACAAATCACTTTTGGTTATGAAGTACATGCCTTTGGCGTAGCGGAGCTCGTTAAAGTTGTTGATACCGTAACTGATGCTGAAGTCGATGCCCAGCTTGAAGTATACAAAACTGACTATGTGATCAGCGATGAAACGTTGCAAGATGACTACAAAGTATCGATGCTACGCAACGAAGCGCGTTTAGAGCTTGGTATGGAACGCTTTTTAGAAAAAGGTGGCTTTAAAGCATTCACTAACTGTTTTGAAGACTTGTCTGGTTTATCAGGTTTACCAGGACTTGCAACGCAGCGCTTAATGGCTAAAGGCTATGGCTATGGCGGTGAAGGCGACTGGAAAACAGCCGCTATGGTACGCATCATGAAAGTAATGGGTGAAGGCCGTGAAGGCGGTTGTTCATTTATGGAAGATTACACGTATAACATGGGTGATACCGACCAAGTACTAGGTGCTCACATGTTAGAAGTATGTCCATCGATTGCAGCGCAAAAACCACGCCTTGAAGTTCACACGCACACCATCGGTGTGAAATGTGATGTGGGCCGTTTATTGTTTACTGCTAAAGCCGGTGCTGCGATTAACGTTTCGCCAATTGATATGGGTAACCGTTTCCGTATTTTGATCAACGAAGTAGATACAGTAACGCCACCGGCTGAATTACCGCATTTACCAGTTGCATCAGCATTGTGGGAACCAAAACCGAATCTATCAGTGGCGTCTGCTGCGTGGATCCATGCAGGTGGTGCACACCATACTGCGTACAGCCAAGCTGTTACAACCGATATGATTGTTGATTTTGCTGAAATGGCAGGTGTTGAAACGATGATTATCGATGCTGATACCAGCATCCGTGGTTTCAAAACAGAGCTACGCCACAATGCAGCGTATTACATGTTAAAACGTGGGCTTTAATCACCTATAACAGCAGTGATCTAAGTTAACTAAATAAGCCAACTTTATAGTAAAGTTGGCTTTTGTTTTCTAAGACTTTGGAGTACACATGCTCGATCTCACAAAATACCAAGGCATTATTTTTGATATGGATGGCACGCTTATCGATTCGATGGGCTCTCATTTACAAGCATGGGAGCTGACCTGCCATGCATTAGGTTATCCGTTTGACTATGACTATATGTATAGTTTAGGTGGTGTACCAACGCTTGCTACTGTTGATATTCTCAATGAAAAATATGGACTTAGTCATGATCCTGATGAAGTTGCCAAGCAAAAACACCAATTTTGGTTAGGCTTAAACCATCAGCCAGAAATCATTACTGAGACAGTCGATGTATTAAACTATTACCATGGCAAAATGCCTATTGGGGTAGGTACTGGCGCGGACCGTGCGCATGCCATTGAGCATCTAACTCAAACAGGGTTAATCGATAAAATAGACGCATTAGTTACTGCCAGTGATGTTCGCCACGGTAAACCACACCCAGAAACTTTTTTAAGCGTAGCCAAACAAATAAACATTCAACCACAAAATTGTGTGGTGTTTGAAGACACGCAAATAGGCTATCAAGCAGCTCAGGCTGGTGGTATGGACTGCATTTTAGTCAAAGACGGCAAAATACAACTAGAAAGTTAGGCGAATAAATTTGCAATCGATCACTATATTGTATTATAAAAGTATAAATACAATTATAATAAGGTTATTGTCATGTCATTGCAATGTGTAACTCAGCGCCTAACAGCGGTTCATCAGTCGTCAACATCGATTAAAAAATTATCTCGCGGTATCTTTGCAATAGCAGTGTCCTTTGGGATTGCTTTAACCCCCGCGTGTGCTCACCAAGGAGACAATATGACCAATTCACCTTCTGCATTACTGCACGCTTATGGCAAGCTGGCAGACCAAACTCCGATCAACCAAGTTACCCTAACCAATAGTAATGGCGTGAGCGTTGATGTGATCAATTATGGTGGCATTATTACCCGTATCGAAACGCCAGACAGCAATGGCAACATGGGTAATATTGTTTTAGGTATGGATAATTTAGAAGATTACACTAATGCAACCACTTACTTTGGCGCGATCATTGGCAGATTTGGTAACCGTATTGCTAATGGTAAATTTAGCTTAAACGGCACAGACTATCAGCTAGCAACTAACGATGGTGCTAACCATTTACACGGTGGTGTGCAGGGCTTTGATAAAAAAGTCTGGACCATGGCGCCATTTAGTACAGAAAACAGTGCGGGTGTTACACTTAGTTTAGTGAGCCCTGATGGTGACCAAGGTTATCCTGGAGAGCTTACAACACAAGTTACCTACACACTGACCAACAAAAATACTCTAGATATGCAATTTGTGGCAAAAACAAATAAGCCAACCATCATCAATATGACCCAGCACAGTTATTTTAACTTAGCCGGTAAGGGCGATATTCTCGATCATCAAATGCAAATCAACTCAAACGCAATCACCCCTGTGGATGGCGGTTTGATCCCAACGGGTGAGTTAATGCAAGTGGCGGGTACACCGTTTGATTTTAGAAATCCAAAAGCAATTGGTAAAGAAATTAATGTGGATGATGAGCAGCTGAAGCTTGGTAAAGGTTATGACCATAACTTTGTGCTGAAAAACAAACCTAATCATGATTTGATTGAAGCAGCTAACGTTTATGAGCCAAGCTCAGGTCGAACCCTAACTGTGTATACCGAAGAACCTGCGGTACAGTTTTACTCAGGTAACTTTTTAGATGGAAGCAGTAAGCAAGCCTCTGGATTAGTTCATAAGCAGCGCAGTGGTTTTTGCCTAGAGCCACAGCACTTTCCTGATGCACCGAATCAGCCAACATTCCCAAGTACAACTTTGATGCCTGGTGAGGTTTATTCAACGCGTATTGTGTATGAGTTTGGCACTAAGTAATGCACTTCGTTAATCAAATAGGGCTGCTGTTTGCAGCCTTAGTGGTAACAACTGTGGCGCAAGCGACTGAGGTTGCGACTATTCATAGCCCAGATCAGCAGTTAGCCGTATTGGTTGATTTAGATGAGCAAGGGCAGTTAAGTTATCAAGTACAGTCAGGTAGCGATAAAGTAATTGAGCCATCTTTATTAGGTATCACGCTTAATAATACTGATTTTACTAAAAAGCTTAGATTATTAGCTGTTAAACAACAGCCGACAGTGAATGATAGCTACCAGCTTTTTACTGGTAAGCAACAGTTTGTTGATTACCAGGCTAACAGTACGGTTGTTAGTGTGACTAATCAGCAATACGAAACATTGAATGTTCGCTTTCAAGTGAGCAACGATGGGGTTGCTTTTCGCTACGAGTTAGATGGGGAGTCCTCGGATACGCGGGTCGTTATGAGTGAACAAACGGGTTTTAACTTTCCAAGTGAAACCGTTGCGTGGTTACAGCCTAAAGCGCAAGCGCAATCTGGCTGGATGAACACTAACCCTTCTTATGAAGAAGAATATTTACAAGCGACAGCATTAACGACCCCTGCAATAACCAATAATGGCTGGGTGTATCCGGCATTATTTAAGCACCAAGAGCAGTATATTTTAATCTCAGAAGCTGGTGGTGAAGACTATTACAGTGGTACTAATTTAACCAATAATAGCCAAGGGCAGTTTAAGGTTCGTTTTCCTGATCAGCGTGAAGTTACTTCTAATGGTGGCTATTTACCAGAGCATACACTGCCGCTGTTATCGCCTTGGCGTTTATTGGTAATTGGCACGTTGCAAACGGTTACTGAGTCTACTTTAGGGACTGACTTAGCCCGACCAAACCAGCTAACTAACACTGATTTTGTTAAACCGGGGATTGCTGCTTGGAGTTGGGGGTTATTAAAGGATGACTTTACAACCTTTCCTGTGCAAAAACAGTTCATTGATTATGCAGCAGATATGCACTGGCAATATGTATTGATTGATGCGGATTGGGATCAAAAAATAGGCTGGGAGAAAATGCAGCAGTTGGCAGCCTATGCTAAGCAAAAAAATGTTGATTTATGGGTTTGGTATAACTCATCAGGCGCGTGGAATAACACGGTTTATTCTCCTAAAAGTGCATTACTAACGCGTGCTGATCGCATTAAACATTTTGCAAAACTTCAAGCTATGGGAATTAAAGGCATTAAAGTCGACTTCTTCCCGGGTGATGGTTCATCTGTGATGGCCTATTACGAAGCTATGCTGAAAGACGCGGCAGCACATCAGTTAATGGTCAATTTTCATGGCACCACTTTGCCAAGGGGCTTGCAGCGAACTTATCCTAATCTAATGACCTCCGAAGCAGTAAAAGGCTTTGAGATGATAAGCTTTTTTCAAGCATTTGCCGATAAAGAAGCGCAGCATGCAGCGACCTTAGTGTTTACTCGGAACGTGTTTGATCCAATGGATTTTACACCTATGGTACTTGGTGATATTCCTAATATTGAACGCAAAACCAATAATGCCTTTGAGCTCGCGCTGCCGATTTTATTTACATCTGGGGTACAGCACTTAGTGACAACGCCTGAGCAAATGACGAAAGTTTCAGAACCAGTAAAAGCTTATTTGAAATCGCTGCCTACTCTGTGGGATGAAACAAGGCTCTTGCAAGGCAGCCCAGGTAAGCATGTGGTGATGGCGAGACGTTCTCGCTGCAACTGGTATGTTGCAGGTATTAATGCGCAGGATAAAGCTATTACGTTAGATATTGACTTAAGCTTTAGTAACTTCAGTTCAGCCCAGCTACTTAGCGCAGGTAAAAAATTAACACAGGTTGAGGCGCAACAGCTCAACTCAAAACTGTTTTCTATAAAATTAAACCCCAATAGCGGGTTTGTTATAATAACTAAGGGTGATAACAACAATGAATGCACAACATCACTTGCGCACTAAATTAAAGCGTACTGCTAAAGCAACAGGCCTTGTAGGTTTATTCGCTTTGTCATTAAGCTCACTTACAGGGTGTGAATCTACAACCCGCGCAGACACACAACAAACACAAGATGCAGCACCAATCGCGAGCGCAAAAGCACCCACGCAAGATGATGGCGTATTCACTAATCCATTATTTCCTAATGGTGCCGATCCATGGCTTGAGTACTGGGATGGTAACTATTACCTAACGACGACAACATGGACATCTGAATTGGTGATGCGTAAATCACCTACTTTAGCAGGACTTGCCGATGCAACCCCAGTAAATGTATGGTCAGCGACCGATCCTGCGCGTTGTTGTAACTTTTGGGCGTTTGAATTTCATCGTGTTAAAGGCCCTGACGGCTACCGTTGGTACATGATGTATACAGCAGGGACTGATGGTACTTTAGATAACCAACATCTTAATGTATTAGAAAGTGCCGGTGACGACCCAATGGGTCCGTATGAATACAAAGGCGCACTCATGCCTGATGTATGGAATATCGATGGTAACTACCTAAACTATAAAGACAAACTGTATGTGATCTACTCACAGTGGCAAGGAGATCAACAGTTAAACATTATTGCTGAAATGGAAAACCCGTGGACATTGAAAAAGAATTCACCGCACACGGTGATCACACGTCCTGAACTCGATTGGGAGATCAGTGGCCGTAAAGTTACCGAAGGCGCCGAGATTTTACAGCATAACGGTCGCACGTTTATGACTTACTCAGCAAGCTTTTGTAACACGCCAGATTATAAGTTAGGGATGTTAGAACTTGTAGGTGATGATCCGCTTGATGCAAACAGCTGGAAGAAGTTTGACGAGCCGGTATTTGAGCGGACAGATGAAGTATTTGGCCCAGGCCATAATGGCTTTTTTACCTCACCCGATGGCAGTGAAGACTGGCTGGTATACCATGGCAATGACTCAGTAGAGCATGGTTGTAGTGCCACACGTTCTTTACGTGCGCAAAAATTTACTTGGAATAAGGATGGCACGCCAAACTTTGCAAAACCTGTTACACCGGGTGTTGAAGTTGCTCCACCATCAGGTGAATACGGGCCACTTGTAACTCGTGTGCAAGGTCAGCGTTATAACTTAGTTAATGCAACCAGCGGTTTATGTTTAGATATTGCAGCGGATCCTCAAGATGCGCGTGCCGTGCAACGCCAATGTGCAAGCACCAATGGTCAATGGGTGATTGATGCCACCACAGATGGTTTTGTACGTTTAGCAAATCGTGAAGACAGCAAGTTTTTAGAGCTGGCTAATTGCAGTGATGCTGATAATGCGAAAACACAATCTGCGGCATGGCGTAACAACTTTTGCCAACAATGGAAAGTTGCCCCAAGCACTGATGGAAATGTCACCATTACGAATCGCTACACTGAAAAACCATTAGCCGTAGCAGGGTGTTCAGCCGCGCAAAATCAAGCGGTTTTACAACAAGGTAAAGATACTGCATGTGCTGATTGGCAGTTACAGCCTGTAGGCAGTGTCGCGGTAATGAGCCAACAAAGTGGTAAAGCATTGAGTGTAGCTGGAGCTGTTAAAGCAGGTACTAATGTTGAGCAACAAGCGTTTACTCACAGCGACGCCCAACAATGGTTCTTTGCACCAACAGACACAGGTTACGTTGCTTTAAAGCAAGACCTTGATAGCGATTATTGCGCTGCTGTGGCAAACAATGCTTTAGTGCCTGGCGCTAACGTTGAAATGGCTTCGTGCGAAACTAAAACAGCACAATGGCGCATTACTCCTGTTGCAGGTGGCGGGGTGATGTTGATCAACCGTTACACAAAGCAAGCGCTGGGTTTAAGTGATTGTGGCCTTGCAGATAAAACTAATTTTGCACAACAACCTGATTTAGGTAACAAGTGCCAAATTTTCCATTTACGCGAACCAAAGTAAATGTAAATAAGCGTTCGACTCTCACCAAGCCACTGTTTCGATAGTGGCTTTTTTATGTGTATGTAGCGTGCGTTTTAATTTAATTGACTTGCATTTGAATAGTCGTGTTATTGCTATCATTAATAAAGTGCACTCGCGGCCTGTACAGTTAGTATTTTTTAATAAAGTGTCAAAAGTTAAGCGATTAACTCAATATCAAAGGTGGTTGTATTTTAAGCTGTTGTCGCTAATTTAATTAGTGTAAGGTGACGCAGCAAAGGTACAATTTGATTGTCCATAATTGTAAGATACAGTGAACCAAGTGTAATGTTAGCATAGGCTGTTAATATGTAAGGTAAAGCCAAAGATAATTATAAAATAAACTTAAAAAATAATGCTTTTTATAGATAGAAGCAGGCACAGGAATAGGAAGCCTCATGATATTAAGAATGATTTTATTGAGTTTATTGTCAAATATAAATGCAAATGCTCAGGACCCAGAGCCTGAGCTTACAATTTTGTTGAACGACTGGCCACCTTATAATTTTAACAAAGGTGGTAAGCTAGTTGGTATTAGCACAGAGTTAGTAGAAGCCGCGCTGCAAAAAGCGAACATCAAATACAAACTGTTAGTTTATCCTTTTAAACGCGCTTTATACACTGTCCAGGAAACCCCTAACACTTTGCTTTTTACAGTAGCTCGCATTCCTGAGCTCGAAAATATGTATAAATGGATTGGCCCTTTGCACACCAGAGAGGTATATCTGTATAAATTAAATTCCCGATCTGATATACAGATCAACAAAATCGCAGATATCAAACAATATAAAACTAGTGTGCTGATGGGCGGTTCAGTTGAGCAATTCCTTAAACGTAATCACTTTCAAGAAAATATAGACTACTATGTTACTGTTAATTCAGAACAAATATTAAAAGCTTTATTTAAAAAAAGGACAGATCTGATCCCTGGAGATCCATTAGATTTAGCCTATCAAATGAAAACGCTGGGCTATGATCAGTCAGCAATTGAAAAAGCCTATTTACTGTCGAACGAAGGTGGCTATTACATGATAGCTAATAAAAAAACATCAGATGAAATGATAACAAAAATTCAGAAATCTTTAGATGAAGTGCTTGCATCAGATAAGAAAGATAAAACTATCGAAAAGTATCTACAAATAAAAAGCGGTTCCTTTAACTAAAAATCTATCGATTAAACAATCACTAATTATTTTGGTGATTAAATTGCAAAGCTTATTGCGCCTGGTAGCAGAAGGCATTTTAATGGCCGATTTACTTTTGTCAGTAAAAATTGCTGTAGCAAGGAAATACGAGTGCACCAATCTGCCTAGCGATTGGCCAGTTTTTATAACTCATAATTATGCCTAATTGTTGATATTGCGCTTATTTAAGTATAGCTAAAAACACGATTGCTAATAATAGAATATGAGCAGTACTACAATAGTAACAACTAATCGCGATTTCAGTTGATCACACCATGGCACTGACAAGTGCACCTGTGTCGGTAATACCAGCTTCTTTCATGGCTTCAGCGATGGTTTGAACTAACGAACCCATTTGAGCTTGCATTGATACAATCATATTAGTTTGCGCTTCGACTTGTGCTTTAACAGCTTCATCTTGCTGGTTATCTAGCGCTTTTAACTTTTCGAGTTGCTCTTTTTGTTGTTCAACCTGCTCTTTGATTTTTTTCAGCTGTTCGATCATTTTAGCGATATGATCGGGCATATCTGAACTGGCCTCTTTTTCTGCTTTCTCTTTAGTTTCCCGGCCTGATATATTGTCTAACTCTTTTTCTGATAAACGATAGCCAGTAGTATCGTTACTTTTTACCGTAGACTCTGATGGTGACGCAATTGGCTGTCCCAGTGGTTTATGTATCTGCATCATGGCTCTTTATAATGTGATTTAATCATACTTATCGGCTGAAAGAGGCGTTACTAAAGGGGAGACATGTAAATAAAAGCCAAATATTAATTTGGCTTTTATTTGGATAGCTGCAGACTAGCGAACTTGGTTAGCCCACTTTTCACCGGCTGGTGTGCGGCGCCATTTAAAATACTGATCAAGTGTTTCTAGCGCTTGTTTGTCGGGCACTGGGCCGACTTTTGGTTGCTGTTGAAAATACATAGTGCTGGGTTTGTCATTATTAAAAGCAGGCCAATTTGGTAATGCATCGTCATTTGGATTGCCATTTTTGGCAAAGTTAGTCCAGTAGGTTGCCATTATATCTGACATTTTTAAATCATTTTTAGTTACATTCGGATCTGCTTTATTAAGGTTTTTAAACATATAGGCTATTTCATGACCGTGGCCAGAGCCATAATCTTCATCTTTGCCGCCAAGTTTACGCTCAGGATGGTGATCAAAGTAATATAAATAAACAGGGGCTCTTCCATGTTCAGTTTGTAACTTAGCCCAGCTCCAAGTATGCCAACCAAAGGCAGCATCACGCACCAGATTACGGGCGCTGCGAGGGATGCTGTTTTTTGCAACAGGGTAAGCTTCAAGTAAGCTTGGCGCAAATTGACCGAAGCGAGTCTTTACTCCATCAACAAAATTATTAACATCAGGGTCCCACACAAAGCTGACGCCTTCATCCGAGTTATAACCAATTAAAGCAGGTACATCATTAAACTTGCCTTGCTGATAGAGCTTATATTGGTCGTCTTTTATCACATAGCCGTCAACAATGGGCCAACCACCGGGAAGTGACCAGCCTTTTGGTATAAAAGTTTTTGCGCTCATTTTACGCAGCTCTGTTATCGAAGTTGTGCCAAACTGTTTTACATAGTCGACACCCTCAGTTTGCGCCTGTTGCAAGGTAGACATATTCTCACCTGGGTAGTTTTTTACCCGTGTTGGGCCAAATGAGCCACCGCTTTGCGAAATAACTTTGTTAAATAACCCTTTAGCTAAAGGTGAGGCGGCAAGCATGCTAACCGAAATGCCCCCAGCAGACTCACCCGCAATGGTAATGTTATTGGCGTCACCACCAAACTCACTAATGTTTTGTTTTAGCCACTTTAAGGCGGCTAGTTGGTCGAGCAACCCATAATTACCCGATACACCAGCAGGACTTTCTTTATTAAGTTCAGGGTGCGCTAAAAAACCGAGTTGTCCAACGCGATAAGCAATAGACACCACAATCACGCCTTTATTGGCAAGCTCAGTACCATCAAAAATAGGATCGGATGAGCTACCAAAACTAAAGCCACCGCCGTAAATCCAAACTAATACAGGGAGTTTATCTACGCTCGATTCTGCCGACGTCCAAATATTTAAATATAAGCTATCTTCACTGATCCCAGATACAGGGTTGCCTGCTTGTATTGGGGCAGGGGCATACTCTTGTGCTTTACGTACACCTTGCCATTTTTCAGCCGGTTGCGGGGCTTTCCAACGTAATTCTCCCACGGGTGGTTTAGCAAACGGCACACCTTTAAATACCGCTAAGTTATGCTCTGCCGTGCCTTGAAGTTTACCTTGTGCCACAGTGACTTGGATGAGTGGCTCGGCGTTGACAGCGGTCACTGTTGCCGTTGTTGCAGTAAAAAATGTAGCCCATAAAAGCCGCTTAAGTGTTGATGTGTTCATAATCATTCCTTTTAAAATTGTTTTGCTTTTATATCCCAATTAACAAAGTCAGCTGTTTTACCCTGCAAAAATAGCGTTGCATTGGTTTGCTTATCTTTTAATTGCCAATCCAGCCACTTAATAGCTAGCTTTGAGAACGAACCACCAAACGGCTGTTCAAATGTTCCTGAATGCCCCGCGGTTTTATGATTAGCAAAGATCACGGGCACATGACTTATGCGTTGATAATCAAGCTTGGCATTGTCAGTGGCAATATCAGTGGGTCCACCAACAAGGTAGATTACAGGAGCATGCAAGTTTTGCAGTGACTTAACATCAGCGCTTGCCATGGTCATATCACCAATACCTGAATTAAACATTAAATAACTGCTGACTCTTTTATCTGCCCCAGTGGCAAGTAGTTGCGCGCCGCCACATGACTGGCCTGCAATGGCGATTTTCTCAAGATTTGCGCTTTGGTAAAATTCACTTAATGGATTTGCAGATTGCGCTGTGATCCAATCAATCGCGTGAGGGATCATGCTATTACTGGCCTTATTTAAGGGCCTGTCATCAAGGCTGTTTTGCATTTTGCCCAGAGCAATGACTAAGTAACCGTGCGAAGCAATGTCAGAGAGCATATGCTCAAATGGATAGGAGGTATCCATACAGCCGCCGTTAGCAAATACCATAACGGGTAGTTTTGGCGACGGGTTTTGCCCAGCGCTTAACTGCTTCGGGCGGTATATAACATAGTCACTTAACGAGGTTTCAGTGGCTGCAATGGCGCTAAATGGGCCACTGCCACCTTCGTCTATCACTTTATAGTTAGCAGTTTTCGCAAAGCATAGTGAGGGTATCAAGCATATTAAGGTGATGAAAAGACGTTGCATAGCCCCCTCCTTAGTTAATATTGTATTATAAATATCACTGTATATGATGTTGTGTATGTTGAAAATGAAAAGTTAAAAAAAAGCCAGACTCTTGTCTGGCTTTTTATGACAACAAACTATTGGGTAAGGCAGCTCACCCTAAATAGCTTACTCTTGTGCAGTAGCTGCATCGTAGAGTGCTTTGATTGCGTCAGCATCGATTGCTCCGTTAAATATTTTTAACTCATCAACCGCGCCGTTGAAAGGTGTATCCCAGTAGTTTACACCTAACGCAAATTCATTAGTTTCGCCTGCAACAGTAAATACGCGAGGGAAGCCGCCTGTTTCAATTTTAAGCTCACCGTTTACATACATCTTCAAGGTGTCACCGTTGGTTCCGTCAACAGTGAAGGCAACATGAGTCCACTGTTTGGCTGGCAGTCGCATACCTAAATCACCATCATCAAAGTTTGCACCGCCAGCATCGGCCCATAAGCGGGTAGTATTTGAATTAACCATTGAGGGTACTAAACTGATCCAAGCTGATGAACTCGCTCCTGCAAAAAATGCAGTGGTGAAGTCTGTGAATGTTTCTGGTTTTAACCACATAGACACAGAATAATCGTTGGTGGTGATCAAGTTATTTGGTAAACGAACCCCTGAACCTTGTAGGAATACCGCTTGGCCTTTAATACCTTCAACAAAAGTGACGTTACCACCGGTGTTATCAATACGGTCGCCAGTAGGCTTGGCGTTTGCATAAGCTGCTTTAAGTTCAGCTAAGTCGCCTTCAAAACCATATTCTGCCGGGGCTAATGATTTAACGGTTACTTCAAAGGTTTTGGTATCGGTAAAGTCTTTATAGTTAATTGTTGCTGTTAAAGTAACAACTTGGTCACCCGCATTGGCGTTTGGCTGATTAACAACGGCAGTGCCATTAACTGGTTTTAAGAACTCCTCATTATTTGATGTCCAGCTAATACCTGACACAAATGGCCCAACACGGGGTAAGGTAAAGCTTTCTCGGATAGCCGTTGTATCACCTAAATCAAGTGCATCTTTCACAAACCCAGCAAATCGATCTTGGTCTGTTAAGTTATTGATTGCTGCTGCGTTGATATCTAAGCTATTAAGAGCGTAGTCATAGACGATAAATTCATCAATTTGACCTTGGAATGGAGTATCCCAGCCAAAATTTACACCGAGTGCAAATTTAGCTGTATCAGTACTAAACATATCTGGGCGTGGCATTGAGCCGATAAGCGTCCCATTAGAGTAGTACTTCATTGTGCCGTTAGCATAAGTGATAGTTACGTGACTCCATTGTCCAGCGTTTGCACCTTGAGTCATCTCAATTTGATTCCATTGCTCAACCTCTGGTTCAACTAGATAGCGACTCCATAAAATTGTATTTGTGGTGAAATGAGGTGCGCCCCCAGGGATATAACTTACCCAACGATCAGCATTCTCAGCTGCAAAAAAGGCAGGGCTATAGCCAGTTACAACGTCAGGCTTAGACCAAAATGAAACTGTGAAACTATCAGAGTTGATTATGTCATCAGGTAAACGAACCCCGGTTGCACCATCAAAGTTGAATGCTTGACCTGTTTGACCGGCAGTATAGGCTGGCGTACCAACACCGGTGTTGTCCAAGTTGTTATCAGTGGTCATGGCATCAGCAAGGTTGCTTAAATTATCTGTTAAGTCGTTTTCAAAGCTATAGTGCGCAATCGCATTTTTAAATACGGGACGCGCTTTTAGATTAACATTGAAGGTTTTGGTGATAGTTTCACCATTGAGTGACATATTAGCGGTTAATGTAACAGCCTGGTCGCCACGATCAGGGGTGGGAATAAATACCGAGCCATTTGCATCAATGTAGTATTCATTACTTGATTCCCAGCGAATAGTTGTACCCGCTTTCCCTTTGGTTGGTAATGAATAACCTTCATCATCAATTGTCAGCTCAGTTTTTATATCCAGTGCATCACTTACGCTTGCTAATACAGTTGACGTTTCATCAATTTCCGCTACTTTACTACCCCAAATCGTGGCATTTTCTAATGATACTGCAGAAAAGGTTACTACCAAGTCTTGCTTACCATCATCCCATTGCCATTTGGCCACACCGTAATAAGTGCCAGATTCAAGTTCGATTGTAACGTTTGAATTATCAGTCATGAACCAAATGCCGCTATCATCACCCGTCACAGAGTGATCTGCATTTAAAGCAATATACGTTGAGCGAACCGCACTAGTATTAACATCAGTTCCATGATTTATAAACTTGTAATATCCGTGTAATTGCTCAGCCACCACTTGATTATCACCATCAAGTGGAACATAGCGTTGTGGTGAGGTTACTGGCCAGCCTAACGAATTGATAAACATCTCATGCACGCGAACTTGATGTGCTTCGGAAGCGTTCGCAAAAGGGGTTGAAGTTTGTGGGAAGCGGGTATGGGTGACTAATAAATGACGTCCAGTGGCTTCATCATAATAAGCCGAGTTATGGCCTGGCGACTGATAACCCCATGCTGGTGAGGTTTCACCCAGCTCTTGAGTGTATTCAAAGCCACCTAATAGTTTCTCACCAATCTCTAAACCACCAACAGCAGCAATATCGTTGCCTGCAGTATCTAAGTATGGGCCATCTGGTGTTTTTGAACGTGCTACACGAATGTTATAGCCACCATTTACATCAAAGCCAGCTACTGAGTAAAATAAGTAGTAGTAATCATTTTCAGGGCTGTACATAACAAATGCGCCTTCAATGGCTCTAAATTCTCCCCCCACTAAATGTTTACCATAGCCTTGCTCAGCATCTGGCATACCCGTTCCTTCATCCATTGCCAGTACAAAAATACCGCCAGAATATGAACCGTAAACCATCCATAATTGCCCCTCTTTATCATAAAAAGCGGCGGGGTCAATGGCATTCGGGTCAACCGCGCCATTCCATGTTGTTTGCCCATTATCTAGAGGATACTGTGCAAACTCTTCATCGTTGCGATAACCACTGCGTAAAAATACGTCTTTATTTTTATATGGGCCTTCAATATTATCAGCTTCTGCGAGGCCTAAGTATGAGCGATTCCAGCATACTTCATCGACTACGTTTGGTGTATCTGGGTTGTCTTGTCCGCAGTGGTTATAATAAAACCAAAATTTACCATTGGGTGCTTTAACAACATCAGCAGCCCAGTTACCGGTAAAGCCGTCTGTCCACTGAATACCCTCTGCAATTTCGCTCGTGTAATTAAAGTCAAATAGTGGACTTTCATTTACAGCGCTGTTTGCTGATAAACTTGAAATCATTTCCCAGTTTAATAAGTCTGTTGATTTTGCTGCCGCTAAATGCGAACCAAAAATGTAATAAGTACCGTCAGTTTCAATGACTGATGGATCGTGCACGCCAACATAAGTAACCTCCACATTACCTTGTTCATTGTATTTAACACTATCACTGACAGTTGGTTTGGCACTTTGTGGTTGAGCTACTGCTGGCGATGAGTCAGGCATAGTGCTGTCATCTGAGCAAGCTATTGTTGCTAAAGCGCAGGTGATCACCATCGCTAATTTTGTTAGTTTCATTTTGTGTGTCCTCTTATTACTGGGATTTTTGTTATTTAATGTTGTCAATAAAATTGCTGTGCACTGAACGTAAAATAGCAACTATATAGTATTGTAATTTTATAGTACTATTAAAAATGTGCAAATGCTTTTGCAAAAGTAATTAACATGTAAATAAAAAGTGCTTTATTTACAATGCTTGCAGCGCTGTTTTAATTATTTTTAAGTAATAATTTGCGCTGATTTTTTACTTTTTTGCAACGAACAACTTAAGTATTGTGTGTAAGTGTCAGTATTTCAGACTTGAGCTGATTAATGGAAGTTACCAATATATTGATTTGAAAATGTAAATAACCAGAGATTTGTATAACAGGCTTATCGATATAGTTAATTCAACCCCAAACTAACTTTTGGAATGTTGCGATAGTTATTGTAGCAAGACGATTAATTTTCCAAATAGTAGGCTTTTTAAATCATAGTATTGTGGGCTCTAAAGTGAGAGCCCAATTGCTGACTAAGTTATTTACTTTTACTTAATCCTTCAGTGGTCATGATAATACGCTGTAAGGTACCATCATCATTGTAGATAAGTGGTTCAATCGCAACTGAGCGACGAAAACGTCCGCCACTTGGCTTGCCATCTTTTGGTGGTACTGCACCTGTATGGTAAATAAAGTAACTTTTATCTTTAAACTCGATAATTGACTGATGATTAGTCTCGCTGTTACCGGCAATCTCATTGAGAATGCCTTTGTACTGCCAAGGGCCATGGATACTTTTACTCATTGCGTAGCAGATTTTTTCTGGAAATTCACATGCATAAGAAACATAGTAATATTCATCTTTCTTATGAACCCATAAAGCTTCAGTGAAATTAGGTAAGTCGATAGTTTTGATTTCACCGTCTAGGCTTAATAAATCATCACTTAGTTTTACATATTTAGGCATTAAGTTGCCAAAAAATAGGTAGGTATCACCGTTTTCTTCTACGTAGATGGCCGGATCTATATCATCCCAATCATTCGGTGTTTGGGTAGTCATATCATTAGTAACCAATGCATGACCTATAGCGTCTTTAAATGGTCCGGTAGGAGATTTCGACGTTGCAACACCAATTGCAAAACCAGGTTTAGTTTCATCATGGCGAACAGTGGTGAAGAAATAAAAGGTGCCATCACGTTCAATCATATGCGCTGCCCATGCATCGCCCTTAGCCCATTTAAAGTCAGTGGCTTTCATTATTGGGCCATGCTTTTTCCAATTCACCATATCGGTTGATGAAAAAGCAAGCCAGTCATGCATCTCAAAGAAAATATCATTATTAGGGGCAACATCATGACCGGTATAAAGATAAACTGTGTCCTTATGAACTAATGCCGCTGGATCTGCGGTGAACACGTCGGTAAATAATGGGTTTTGTGCTGCAACCATACCGCTCGATAAGAGTAATGGTAACGCAAGGGCTGTTAATTTATTTTTCATATGTATCCTTATAGATGGTGTAAGCCAAAGTATCTGCGCTTGTGTGTAGTTTTAGTTAATTCATGGCAGCTGTGAGTACTAAAAATTAGTAAAAGTACAATAAAAAACACCATTAATTGTATTATTGTATTTTTATTGTGGTGACATCAGCATAACCGAGGTAAATATATAGTTGCAATGCATTTATATTTTTACACAGTATTAATGTGATTGTTATTCGCATTGTCGACTTTAAGCTTTTGAATTTCATAGCCTTACTTTTTTAATTGTTAGGTGGTTAGATGAAACAAGCTAATAAATCAACTATTTCAATGGAGTGGGTGTTAACTACTCTTTACAGATTATTTGAATTTGTTGTTTTTTGAGTTGACCCTTAAATAGTCATACAATATGATTAAAGTCCGAGTGTTAATCTATATACATAGTCAATGTAGATATCTCGTATACTGTTTTGACAACACACAATGGGCAATGCAGTGGTCACTCTTCGGTAACTTAATTGGATAGTTCAGAGTTCCGATATAACTATAATTTGGAGAACACCGCTAATGTTTAAAAAAACACACATAGCCAGTGCAATAGTTTTGGCATTTACATGCCAGCTGTCTTACGCACAGGATGAAGTAACAAATATACCGCCAGATAGCACTGATGATATCGAAGTTATCCAAGTATCAGGTATTCGCGGTAGCTTAAACAAAGCGCTAGATGAAAAACGCGCTAGCGTACAAATTGTTGATGCGATTGTTGCCGAAGACATAGGCAAATTTCCTGATAATAACGTTGTAGAAGCGCTGCAGCGTGTCTCTGGTGTACAAACCACTGGCCGTGGGGGCGGTGAAGTCAGTAATGTATCTATTCGTGGTTTAAGTGATGTACATACTACGATCAACGGCAGAAATATATTTACAGGCTCTGGGCGTGATGTATCTTTGCAAGATATTCCTGCTAGTTTACTCTCTGGTGTTACCGTTTATAAAACGCGTTCTGCCAAGCAAGTTGAACGTGGCATTGCCGGTTCGATTGATATTAAAACACAGCGCCCATTTAACTTTGATGGTGAAAAAGTCGTACTAGCAGCACGCGGTATTTATTCAGACCAACCTGACAAAGTTGATCCTAATTTAAGTATGCTATTAAGCAATCGTTGGGATTTAGATGGCGCGGGTGAGTTTGGTGCGCTGGTCAATGTTTCCTATTCTAAAATGCGCTACCGTGATGACACAATCACAGCGGGCGCGGTAATTCCTTATTTTACTAACCAGCCAGCAACAGGCTTTACTCCTTATTCTCGTATTCCAGATCAAGACGGACAAGGTCGACCTATTTGGCAAAGAGGTTTAGAAAATGGCCTACCTTCAGCAGCAGGCTCAACGCTTGATGTAAATGGCCAACCTACAGAGTACCTACTTGGTCGCGATGCCGTTTTTGGTAACTCTTTTAATGGTGAACGTAAACGACCAGCACTAACAGCCTCATTTCAATGGGCACCCAATGATACATTAGAATTGACTGCGGAAGGTTTTTACACTGGCTATCGTGATGAATCTCAAAACTCTTTATGGTTTACGAATACGTTTAATGATGGTGCCGTTGGGATTGATACGCCAATAACATTTGATGGCACAAATGTTATGAAACAAAAGCAAACTATTGGCGCAGATGGTTTCACTAGTGGTGATGCGACGACTCAAAAAACGGATAGCTACCTATATGCGCTAGGAGCGCAGTGGCAAGCATCAGATTATTTAACCATCAATAGTGAAGTGGTTTATCAAAAAAGTGATTATGAAAGCGACTTTTTAGCAATGCGCTTTAACCGCACTGTTCGTCCTAATGTGACTTCAACGTATAATGACAAAGATGGCGTTCCTGCTGTTGTGTTTGCAGATGATCCAAATACAACGGGCAACGAAGCAGACATGACGGATATTGCAAACTGGAGTGCTGCTGATCTATACGATAACGGTAATGGTAGCAGTGGAGACTCAATTGCATTTACGTTTGATGCAGACTATTTAATCGGTGGCACTTACATTGATAAAATCTCTTTTGGTGGACGCTACGAACAGCGCACCGCAGAAGATTTTACTCGTACACAAAATAAATATCAGCCAACATCATTAACTAATTTTATGAGCCAGTTAGGTGACGCGGGTGTAAGCGATGACGGAGCAGGGCTTATCTATCAGGTTGATGATTACTTTGATGGCCGAGCTAACGTTTTCAATAACTTTATCGCAGCAGATGGTGGTTATTTATTAGATAATGCTGATGCTGTTCGTTCAGTTTATGGTTTAGAATCTCGCGATAAATATAAAACATTTGATATTGAAGAAGATTCCTTCGCTTTATATAGCACTATGAACTTTTATCTAAGTGAAGATGTAAGTGGTGAAGTTGGTTTGCGTTATGTGAAGTATGAACAAGATATGGCGTTTTCAGCTTTGGTCGGTGGCACAACGGATCAGTTTGATAATGGTTTTGCAGAGGCTAGCGTTAATAAACTACTGCCGAGCTTATCGCTTAATTGGAATATTACCGATGACGTAGTTGGCCGCGTTGCTTACACTGAAACACTAAGAATGCCTAACTTTGCTGATTTAAACTCACTGGCATATTATGAAGATCCAATTACCGAGGGAAGTCAATTTGGTACTGGTAATTCTGGCAATCCAAACTTGCAGCCTACAGAATCAAAAAATTATGATGTTTCTTTAGAATGGTATTTTGCAGATACAAGTTCATTGTATGCGTCTTACTTTAGACGTGACATTGAGGGATTAGTTATTCCAGGGCGTAAAACAGTGGTACGTGAAGGCGATGACGGTGAAACTCGCCCTTATGTTGTGAGCATTCCTGCAAATGCCTCAGATGGTGAACTATCTGGTCTTGAATTAGGTCTGGTTTACTTCCCTGAAAATCTGCCAGCCGTTCTTGATGGTTTAGGTGTGCAAGCAAGCTACACTAATCTGGATTCATCACAGAATACGCCAGATTTTGATGCTCAAGGCAACGTAACAAATTATACCAAAACGAGTATGACTGGTGTTTCTGACGAGTCTTATAGCATCGTTGGTATTTATGAGCGCGAATCTTACGATATGCGTTTGTCATATGTATGGCGCTCAGCGTTTTACAGTGGTAATTCTGATGCAACCTTTGCAAACCCATTGCAAATTTGGAATCGCCCAGAGCAAAGTTTAGATTTCCAAGTTAGTTATAACATTACAGAAGATGTTACTGTCACATTTGATGCTACTAACTTGTTAGATGATAAGTATCAAACTTATTATGGAGAAGGTAACGAAAATCTATTTAATGCGGGAAGTAGTATTTTTTCTCGTACATTTGCTTTAGGTGCACGGTATTCATTCTAATGTAAATTAGAGTATAAAAAGCCCCGATAACCTCGGGGTTTTTTATGCTTATTCATATTATACAGAAAATTATTCCCATTGCTTGTAAAGCTAATTGTTTCGTCTTTTTTGTTTCCCCGTACTTGGAATTACCGATCTTAATATATGTTATAGCTATGGAGCATTGGCATACCCTTTCAAGTGAGCTGTTAATTTGTAGTATAATAATTATTTGATTTAGGATGAGTTATATTTCACTTTTTGATACTTCTATCTTTCCCGTAAGATTATATTTCATCAACCAATTGTTTTTTATGGCCTTGTTGCCAAGATTTGTTTTTTTGATTTTTATTTAACATTTATTTATCTTTATCAGTTGACTGTTAATTAATCATACAATATTATCAATGTCAGGCAGCAAATAATTAACATAATAAAAGGCAACCTTAATACAGGCTCTGACAACAAGTTTGTAAATAAGGGGAAGCAGAGGGTAATAGCCTTCTGGGGAAAACAAATGGAGAACACCACTCATGTTCAAAAAAACACACATAGCTAGTGCAATTTTAATGGCAGTTTCATGTCAGTTTGCATATGCACAGCAAGAAGATAATACATCAGCAAATGCTGAGAAAGACGACATTGAAGTTATTCAGGTTTCTGGTATTCGTGGTAGCTTAAATAAAGGCCTGAACATTAAACGACAGTCATTCCAAGTTGTTGATGCGATTGTTGCCGAAGATATCGGTAAGTTTCCAGATAATAACGTTGTAGAAGCGCTGCAACGGGTAACCGGTATACAGGTTACTGACCGTGGTGCTGGTGAAGTAAACACGGTATCTATCCGTGGTTTAACGGACGTGACAACAACAGTCAATGGTCGACAAGTATTTACAGCTTCTGGTCGTAATGTAGCGCTTGCTGATATTCCGGCAGCTTTATTGGAAAGTGTTGATGTATTCAAAACGCGTTCCGCTTCACAAGTAGGTAGTGGTATTGCCGGTCAAATTGACATCAAAACCCAGCGCCCATTTAACTTTGATGGTTCAAGAGTGGTTGTTTCTGCCCGCGGTGTTTACCAAGACCAAGCAGAAGAGGTTGATCCAATTTTATCTGCACTAGCGAGTAATCGCTGGGAGTCTGGTATGGGGGAGTTTGGTGCCTTGATCAACCTTTCATACGCAGAGACTAATTACCGAGACCAAAATATGGCTGCTGGTGCTATGGTGCCATTTATGACTCTTAACCCGGCAGCAGGTTTTGCACCATTTGAGCGAATTCAGGTTAAAGACGGGCGTGTAACTGAAAATCCTATTTGGCAACCAGGACTTGAAAATGGCTTACCATTCCAATCAGGTGCGACGCTAGATGTTAATGGTGTGCCAACTGAATATTACTTGTCACGCGATGCCGTTTTTTCTAATGACTTAACTGGTAAGCGTGAACGCCCAGCTGCCAATCTTTCATTGCAATGGCGCCCTAACAGCGATTCACAATATACCTTTGAAGCCTTTTACAATGGCTACCGTAATGAGTCATTCAATTCGCTAAGCTTTACCTTCGTAGATTGGTGGGGCAATGTTGATACGCAAAATCCACCGACGACCTTTGACGGTACTAACATTATTAAAGAACGTTATGTTGATGCACCATATGGCTTTAATAGCGGTGATTTGAATGTAAGTAAAACCGACAGCTACGTGTTTGCATTAGGTGGTGAATGGACTATCAATGATAACTTTAATTTGTCGTCTGAAATTTATTATCAAGATAGTCAGTTTGAAACTGAGTTTTTAGCAATGCGCAGTGAGCGCGTTGCTTATGGTTTAAATGTAGATTTCAACGATAAAGATGGGATGCCGAGTTTAGAGTATGTTGATAATCCAGATACCACAGCGAATGAAGTTGATTTAACCGATACCTCGCAATGGAATGTTGCTCAACTGTATGACAATGGTGGCAATCGCAAAGGTGATTCACTTACCTTCACGCTAGATGGTGAACTGTTTGTAGACCGTTTTGGCTTTGATGAAATAGGTTTTGGTATTAAATACGATAGTAAAGGCGCTTCAGAAGCATCACGTGAATCCAGATTTGATGTAGACATATTTGGACAGTCTTTCTCATCACTTGACGAAGGTTTAGCTTCTGTAAATGAAGGTTTTTTTGATGGCAAAGCTAATTGGCCATCATCGTGGGTTGCCCCAAGTGGGCATTACATTCAGGCGAATCGAGGCTATTTCCGCGAACTATATGGTATAAAGCCAGAAAGTTTGGAGTTAGAAAAAACATTCGATGTTGATGAAAAAGCGTATGCAGCTTACATTCAAGGTAACTTTTCAGGAACATTGTTTGGACGCGATATAGATGGTCAAGTTGGCCTTCGTTACGAAGATGCTAAGATTGATATGACCTTTTTCGACATTGATCAAAATCCTACCGCTGTTAGTTCGGCAGAAAATAGTTCATCGGCTTGGTTACCTAGCTTTGTTGTACGTTATCATTTGAGCGAAGATTTACTTGCTCGTGCCGCTTATACTCAGACTATTCGTCGTCCTGAGTTTTCACAGCTAAACTCGTTTATTTATTATACTGAAGATGTCACAGATATTGGTTATGGTACTGCAAATGGTGGGAATCCAAGCATAAAACCCGTTGAATCGAAGAATTATGATTTAACTTTAGAGTGGTATTTTGCTGAAGCAAGCTCGCTGTATGGCACATTGTTTAAGCGCGATATAGAAGGATTTGTCTATGGCTCTAACCGTATCATTCAATATCAAGGCCCAGATGCGACTGAGCCTGAGGATTACATTCTTACTCAACCAAATAATTCGTCAAATGGTACATTAGATGGCTTAGAACTTGGTCTTGTATATTTCCCTGACAATTTGCCTGATTGGTTAATGGGGGCAGGTATTCAAGCCAGTGCTACTTTACTTGATTCAAAACAAGATTTACCGAAGTATAACGATGTAGGTGAGTTAGTTGGTACAGATTCGCGTGATATGTTTGGTGTGTCTAAGTCATCGTACTCAACTGTTTTAATCTATGAACGAGAAGACTTTGATATGCGTTTGGCCTATTTATGGCGTGATGATTTCTTAAATAGCTATGAGGCCGCACAATTTGCTAACCCACTGGGTATCTACCGTAGCCCAGAACAGAGTTTAGATTTTCAGGTAAGCTACGATGTTACAGAAGATCTGATGGTGACATTTGATGGTACTAACTTAACGCAAGAAACGTATCAAAGTTATTATGAGTATCCAACGACACATAATTCAAATAGTGCACTATATAGTCGCACATTTGCATTAGGTGTACGTTACTCTTTCTAATCACAGTTATATCAAATAAAAGCCTCGGATCGTCCGAGGCTTTTCTATTTTCTATTATATGACCTTTGTCTAACCGAAAATGGTTGCGTTACAAATAGTATGATAATACTATTAATCAGGTTATCATTAAATTTACAATAATAAGCAATACAATGGTCACCAGTGTGATAAAACAAAGAATAGGTGACCTTTATTCTTTTAAATATGGCGTATTAAGTTACTACATATTTTAAAAATCAGGTAGTTGTATGGAAAATCAAAAGTTATCAGTGGTAGAAAAAGTCGGCTTTGGTGCCGGTGATATGGCAGTAAACGTTATGGTTGCTGCATTATTTTATTTTATGTCGTTTTTCTACACCGACATTTATGGCCTCGACCCTGTTGATATGGGTATTTTATTTTTAGTTGCACGTTTTGTTGATGCGTTTACTGACCCATTAATGGGCGTGATTACCGATAAAGTAAAAACTCGCTGGGGGCAGTTCCGCCATTGGTTCTTATTTTTATCTGTGCCATATGGTATTTCAATCGTCCTGCTATTTACCACGCCAGATTTTGATTACAATATGAAGTTGGTGTGGGCTTATCTTACTTATTTATTTGCCACCTTAATGTTTACCGGTGTAGCAATTCCTTATATTTCGTACATTGGTGTATTAACCGCAGATCCTAAAGAACGTTTATCAGCGAATGGTTATCGGATGTTTTTTGCCAAAATAGCCAATGTTATTATTGTATTTTCTGTACCTTTACTGGCGTCAATGTGGGGCGGTGGCGATATCGCTCATGGTTATAAACTGGCAATGATTTTAGTGTCTACCTGTGGTGTAGCATTGTTTCTGTTTTGCTTTTTTACTACTCGTGAACGTATTACTCATGAACCACAAACCGAAAGCATACTGACCCAATTTAAAGTGCTGATTAAAAACGATCAATGGTTGCTGCTATGCGCCGCATGTGTGCTAGGTACTTTAGGTTATGCAATTCGTGGCAGTGTGGCTATGTACTACGCTAAGTACTATTTAGGTGCTCCTGATCTGGCGGGTACTTTTACCAGTGCCGGTATCGCAGCATCAATAGTATCTATGGTGGCAAGTACGTGGATCACCCAACGTTATTGTAAGTTAAAACTATTTAGATGGTCACAAATCGCAGTGTTGTTTATTTCGCTGATAATGTTTTTTGCAGTGCAACCTGGTGACATCTGGTTGGCCTTTGTGTTGTATATCATTTTATCTTTCGTGGTTGATTTACATGCACCGGTGTTTTGGTCCGCGATTGCAGAAGCGGTTGACTATGGCGAAATTAAAGATGGTGTTAGGGCATCAGGCTTGTCATTTGGCGGGATTTCATTTTGCCAAAAAGCCGGTGGTGGTTTAGCGGGTCTTGCCGGTGGTTTACTGTTAGCTTTTTTTGATTACCAGCCAAATATTGAACAAAGTCAATTTACCATGACTGGATTAGCATTAATGCTGACCATAATTCCTGGTGTGTTTCATGCCATTTTGGGCTTTGTGCTATTTAAATACAAAATTACCGATAACTATTATACCGATATGGTTAAAAACCAGCGGTTACCAGAATAATTTTAGGAGCATTTATGTCAACTTTACCTAAACCTTTGATCCCACAACGTGCTGATCCATATATTCATAAGCACACAGATGGTTATTATTATTTTACCGCGTCAGTGCCTGCCTATGATGGCATTGAACTGCGCCGTGCAAAAACCCTAGAAGGGCTTGCAACTGCAACGCCAAAAATGGTCTGGATGAAGCCACAAACAGGTCCATATTCTGAGCTTATTTGGGCTCCTGAGATCCATTTTAATGATGGCGCTTGGTATGTTTATTTTGCCGCAGCACCGAGTCGTGAAATTAAGCACGATTTATTTCAGCATCGTATGTATGCAATTAGCTGTAAAGATGCGGATCCGATTGAAGGCGAGTGGCAGTTTTGCGGTCAAATTGAAACCCCATGGGATACTTTTTGTTTAGATGCCACGACTTTTTATCATAATGATGAGCTTTATTATTGTTGGGCACAAAAAGAACCGGGTGTAAAAGGTAACTCAAATCTGTATTTGGCAAAGATGTCATCACCAACAGAGATCACTGGCGAAATCACCCGTTTAACCATCCCTGAACTTGATTGGGAAATAATTGGTTTTTGGGTGAATGAAGGCCCTAACGTACTTAAACGTAATGGCAAAATATTCTTAACGTATTCAGCCAGTGCTACTGATGAAAACTATGCTATGGGCTTGCTATATGCGGACCTAGATAGTGATTTATTAGATATAAATAGCTGGACTAAAGTACAAGAGCCGGTATTTCGTAGTAACGAGCCTAAGTCGATGTTTGGCCCCGGGCATAACAGTTTTACGCAAGATGAAAATGGTAACGACGTGCTGGTTTATCACTGTCGTCAATATACTGAAATTGAAGGTGATCCACTGTGGAACCCAGATCGTCATACCTTCACAAAATCACTAAATTGGGATGATAACGGTATGCCTGTTTTTGGTAAGCCTGGCGAACAATAAAAATAACAAAAGGACTCTGTGTATGTTTGTTTTAGCAGTAAAAAAATTACCACACGTTATTAGTTTTTCACTTGCGGTAATGTTGTTATCGGCTTGCAGCGAACACCCTAATGCAGATGATAAAACTGTTAATACGCATCATACACAGCGCACACCACAACAACTTTTTGCACTTGAGCAAGTTAGCTTAAGTGCAAGCCCATTTTTACATGCCCAGCAAACTAACGTTCGTTATTTATTGGCATTGCACCCAGATCAATTATTAGCCCCTTACTTACGTGAAGCTGGTATCGAGCCCAAAGCGTCATCTTATGGTAATTGGGAAGACTCGGGGCTTGATGGTCACATTGGCGGTCATTATTTATCGGCGTTAAGTCTTGCGTGGGCTGCAACTGGCGATGAAGAACTAAAGCGCCGTTTAGATTACATGTTAAATGAGCTACAACGCGCACAACAGGTTAATGACGGTTATTTAGGAGGCATACCAAATGGTCAAGCGATGTGGCAACAAATCCATGATGGCAATATTAAAGCCGATTTATTTAGTTTAAATGATCGTTGGGTGCCGCTTTATAACATAGACAAAATTTTCCATGGCTTGCGTGATGCTTACTTGATTGCAGGCAGTGAACAAGCAAAAACCATGCTGTTTGATTTAGGCGAATGGTTTTTAAACTTAACCTCTAAGTTAAGCGAGCAGCAGATTCAACAGATGCTGTATTCAGAATATGGCGGTTTAAATGCGGTATTTGCCGATATGGCGACGATCAGTGGCGATAAGCGTTATCTCAAATTAGCGCAACAGTTTACTCAAAATAGCATTGTCGATCCGCTGTTAAAAAAACAAGATAAGCTAACTGGCTTACATGCTAATACCCAAATTCCAAAAATTATTGGTATGTTGAAGGTCGCTGAGGCCACTGATGATAAAGCGTGGCAACAAGGCGCAGATTATTTTTGGCAAACAGTGACTAAAGAGCGCTCAGTGGCCATTGGTGGTAACAGTGTGCGTGAGCATTTTCACGACAAAAAAGATTTTACCGCGATGGTTGAAGACGTTGAAGGCCCTGAAACCTGTAACACGTACAACATGATGAAACTCAGCAAGCTGCTGTTTCTGAAAACCGCGGACACTCGCTATTTAGAATACTACGAGCGCGCAACCTATAACCATATTTTATCGTCGCAACATCCTGAGCACGGTGGGCTTGTGTACTTTACGCCAATGCGTCCTGGGCACTATCGTATGTATTCATCGGTACAAGATTCAATGTGGTGTTGTGTCGGTTCGGGTATCGAAAATCATAGTAAATACGGTGAGCTTATCTACAGCAAAAAAGACAATAACTTATGGGTAAATCTATTTATTCCAAGTACCCTTGATTGGCAGCAACAGGGCTTAAAAGTAACTCAACAAAGCCATTTTCCTGATGCTAATAATATAACCTTAGTGATTAACACATTAGATAAAAAACATAACTCATCAGCGCAGCTGCATATCCGTAAACCAAGTTGGGTTACTGATGAATTGCAGTTTAAGCTTAATGGCAAAGCAATAAATGCCACTGCAGAGCAGGGGTATTACGCAATAAAACATGACTGGCATGATGGCGATAAATTAACTTTTTCTTTAGCGCCAAAACTGTACACAGAGCAGTTGCCTGATGACCAAGATTACTATGCGGTATTGTATGGTCCTGTGGTAATGGCAACCAAAGTACAAGCGTTTAAAAATGAGCATTTAAACTTTGTTGCTGATGACAGTCGCATGGGTCATATTGCAGCAGGGCCTACCTGTCCACCCGAAGCACTGCCTATCATGCTCAGTGAACCCGAGCAGTTTATTGCTGATTTAAAGCGAGCCCCTAGCGCAGAACTTGCATTTACCACAGATAAAAATGTCGCCATTGCTCAGCAGGGGATAGGGAGCACACAAACAACTCAGTTAATTCCGTTTTTTAGGCTTCATGATAGTCGCTATCAAGTTTACTGGCCGCAGCAAAGTGAAGCCGAATTTACTCAATTTGTTAAAGATTCAAAAGCGGCTGAACAAGCAAAAGAGCAATTACGATTATTGACCGTTGACCAAATTACACCGGGCGAGCAACAGCCTGAAGTTGAGCATGACTTTAAAGGTGAAAATACCCGTGCAGGTGTTAATAACGGCCATCATTGGCGTGATGCAACAGGTTGGTTTGAATATAAGCTAACTAACTCAGAGCAGCAGGCAGTTGCACTGCGTATCCGTTACTTTACTGCAGATGTTGGACGTAAGTTTACTATCACAATTAATGGTGAGGTGCTGGCAAAAGTTAGCTTACCTGCTAAGCAAACCGGTGCAGAATTTTACAGTATTGATTATCCATTAACTGATGAAATGAAAAAAGCTAGCTCATTAACACTGCGCTTTAGTGCAATAAAAGGATCGGTTGCTGGTGGTATTTACGGTATTCGTTTAATCAATAATAACTAGTAGGACGAGTATGAGTTTACAGCATTATGACGATGTGCATTCTAAAGTGAGTGTTCGGCGCTACCCGCTCGCAGAGCAATACATAACACAGCCTGGTGTGCATGTAACCGGCTCGGGTTTAATGTATCGAATTATTGAACTGGGAAGTGGCGAACCACCTTCATGGGATGCTACTGTTAAGGTGCAGCAACGCGTGATGACTGCAACAGGGCATGTGCTTTATGATACGCGGCAAATCGAGCAAGTGGCTGAGTATGAGATAGCAGAAGCAATTGAAGGTTTGCAAGAAGCATTAATGCTAATGCCTAAGGGAAGTCGTTATGAGTTATTAATTTTACCTCATCTAGCCTACGATATTTACAGTGTGGCACTGAATGAATCTTTAGCGACAAGCAGTGAGCAGCTTATTTTTATGGATATTAAACTCATTGATTTTAAAGAGTAATATTGGTGCTAGAGCAGTAATTCTTGTGTTAATAATGCGATATATCAAAACAAAAAACCTGCAAAAAATGCAGGTTTTTTAGTGGCTGTTCTTAAGTGTTACTTCTCAATCAGCTTAGTGGTGCGCTTGTTTAGATCTTTGCTATCAACTACTGGCCAGTTATCGTCCCAAGTCATCGGTAGAATACGTAATTTTTGTAAACCGTTATCAGCCGTTTCGTAAGCATGAAGTACTAAGTAATCTTTACCGTCAAAGGTATAAGCGGCATTATGACCAAGCGCTACCCAGTCTTTATTACCTTCGATCACCAGCGAACCACCGCCATTATTTAAGTCACGGCCTTCTTTATCAAGGTATGGGCCTTCTACGTTTTTACTGCGCCCTACACGGACATTGTAAGTGCTGTCTAAACCTTGGCAGCATTTATCAAACGACACAAATAGGTAGTAATAGCCATTCTTTTTAAAGATATATGGTGCTTCTACAGGTCCGTGTTCAGTGTTAGGGCGTGCTGAAATGCTATGCCATTCTTGTGGTTGTGCCAAACGTACCATATCATCGTCAAGTTTCACTAATTTAAGACCGCCCCAAAACGAACCAAAGCTCATCCATGGTGTACCATTGTCATCTTCAACAATCGCTGGATCTATGGCATTCCAGTTATCACGCTCAGGCACAGACTGTATAACTATACCGTGATCTATCCATTTATAATCTGGTGATTTAGGATCTAGAGTTTCGTTAACCGTTACACCGATCGCCGAGGTGTTTTTACCAAACGCAGACACAGAATAATAAAGGTAAAACTTGCCATCTTTTTGGTATACATCCGGCGCCCAAAGGTGGCCACCAAAGTCACTGGCAACTCGTTTTGCCCAGCTCGGCTCGTCTTTAAATACGCGCCCGGTAAGCTGCCAATTTTTCATGTCTTTGGATTCGTAATACGTGATCCCCATACCCGTGCTAAAAACATAATACGTATCGCCTTCTTTGGTCATTACAGGGTCGTGTACTTCAACTTGTTTAGCCATGGTATTACTTGCTAAACAAAGTAATGTGCTTGCACCGAGCAGTTTACATGTATGAGCGAACTTTTTTGCGTGTTTCATAGTTGCCTACCTTTTTATTTTAATCATTAAACTTATCAGCTACTATAATATATGTAATACAATATTAACAATGGAAATTAAACTATAAAAATAGGAAATACCATGGCCAAGAATCTGATTGCCACTGCAATTATAAGCGTACTTAGTATGTCATGCTTTTACAGTGTTGCAGAGGCAAATAATAGCCCAACATTAATGCCAATTGATAACCCGATTGTTTTGCAACGCGCTGATCCTTGGTTGGTCCGCGATGAAAAAACCGGTTGTTATACCTTTATTGGTACATCCCCTAAGTTTGACGAAATTGAATTACGTCAAGCTTGTAGACTTAATGACTTGAAACTAGCAGAGCCAAAAGTGATTTGGCATAAAAATGAAAAAGGCCCAATGAGTACCAATATTTGGGCACCAGAGCTACATAAAGTTGATGGCAGTTGGTATATTCATTTTGCAGCGGGTGATGTAGAAAAGCCGTTTAGTATTCGTATGTTTGTGCTTAAAAATGACAGTGAAAACCCGATGAACGGGCAGTGGCAAGAAATGGGTCAGTTAAAAACCCACCTTGATAGTTTTTCGTTGGACGCTACAACATTTAGCCATAAAGGTAAGCGTTATTTAGTGTGGGCACAGCAAAACCAACCCGCAACGTATAACTCCGCATTGTGGATTGCACAAATGGATTCACCAACATCGATAAAAGAGCCAATAGTGAATATTTCAGAGCCAACACTTGATTGGGAAATACAAGGCTATAAGGTGAATGAAGGAGCTGCAGTGATGATCCGTGAGGGGAAAGTGCTACTTACGTATTCTGCCAGTGCGACTGATCATCGATATGCAATGGGCTTGTTATGGGCCGATGCAGATGCTGATTTACTCGACCCCGCAAGCTGGCATAAAAAGCCACAGCCAATTTTTGCAAGTAACGAAAAAGTAGGGCGCTTTGGTCCAGGTCACAATAGTTTTGTAAAAGCAGAGGACGGTGTTACAGACTTACTAATTTACCATAGCCGTGATTATAAAGAGTTACAGGGTACACCCTTAACAGATCCAAATCGCCATGCGCGTGCACGCGTAATAAAGTGGGATGACCAAGGATTTCCTATTTTGTCTAAAGAAAAAGGAGACTAATTATTAGTCTCCCATAGTTAATAATGAGTTTACTACAGTCAGATATATGCCGATGATAGTGATTTAAACTATTAAAATATTCTATAGGTCAATTACGAAGGGATGTGCCTGTATCCTTTGTGTTTGCTCGAGTGTTAGCCCTTTAGCGGTTGCTGCTAAAGGAACGCGGTGCATCAGATTGTTGACGGTGGTGCTGGTTAAATCATCTTCAGTTCCATTGGCTTCTACGGGGTGAGCGAGTCCAAGGAAGTGGCCAATTTCATGCGCTGTTAATCGTGCTATCTCGTTTATAGTGCCAGGAGCACTTTGTGGGAAAGCGCAATTGGTGGGTGATACAAAAATACCATCAGCCACACCTGCGCCACCAGGGATACGAGGCGTAAACCCTGCTAAATTTTGTAGGCCAAAGCCAGTTTGTTGTTTAACGCATTTGCCAATAACAACACTAATCGTATCCTCATCTTTGCTTTTAAGTTGTGACAAGATATTTGCTAAAGGGGTTAAATCGTGAGTACTTTTCATTATGATGGCTGCATCATCTATAAATTCAACCTCAGTTACATTAACGTTCAGGTCTAATTCAAGGCCAATTAAAATAGAAAGTGATTCAACATCTATTTCAGAAGCAATAGCAGAACTTAAAGCAAACCTTACGTTAATGCTTGGATTAGCTGGCATAGCAGAGACGAGCAATTCTATATTGATATTTTTGGCTAGAGTATCTTTGGAAAAAGAGTCACACGGCACTGGTTTAAATATCATTTGAGTGACCTCCGCTGCAACACCTTCTAATACAAACAAACCCTGATCAGAAAGTTTATTTGTTCTCCAAAGGTGTTTATTTGCGCTCGACTTATCGGTTATTAGCGTATCGCCATTAACATTTAAAGCTGATGAGGCAATCAAACATCCCTTGGGCAACGTTGTTACACGAAGCGCACGTCGGGCATCACTAAGGGGGATCTTAACGGCAAAACTGTTATTTTCGGTCGTATTTTGAAAATTAACGTTAAGCGGTGTCCAATCATTTTGCTTAGTCTCTTGTTCAGTCGTTTGCTTAGTAGGTTGTTCAGTAGCCTGTTCGCTATTACAGCCTGTTAAAGTAACAGCTGCAAAAGCGTATAACATTGGCATAAACTTTCTCATCTCAAATCCTTCGCGCTAAGATACCTACCAATACGTCTTTTAATGTATACATCTGATTCACGTTTATATTGAGTTACTAATAGATTTTTCGCTTCTTGTGTTTGTTGGGCGCCAAGTAAATCAATACTTGCGGCACGTAGTTGTGGATCGAGTGAATTTACACGCTTGGCAAGTGCATCAACCACGTCGGATGATGCTGCGCCACTATCTTTAAGTGCTTTGACTAATGCTGCGCTTACTGAAGAGTTATTTTCTGAGCTTAGGGCTTTTAATAAAGCGGGTTGGGCTTGCTCAGAGTTTAGCCTTGCTAGCGCATCAGCAGCCCGACGGCGTGTGGCCTCTGATTGCGATATTAGTTGTTCACTCAATAACTCAGTAAATGCAGGATCAGCCGTGTTCCCCATACTATCAATAAGCGTAAGTTGCTCACTTTGTGAAGCGGTGTCTGCAAAATTTTGTTGTAGTGAATCTATAATATACTCACGTAAAAGCGGGTCATCAGAGCGGTCGACCATTGAGCCCATACCCAATAAACTGGTATTACCGGCAATATCTTTCATCGTAGAGCGAGATAGCAAAAGATCGGCAACCTCTCGAGAAGGCTCGCCTATATCTGCCAATGCCGAGGCTGCTCTTGATTGATCGCCTTGACTTAGATTTGCATCAAAAACCATCTCTGACAATGCGTCGGTTGCGTTATTTAACCCAGATAATTGCAGTGCTAAAAAGGCTGTTGGACGAGCTTCATCGTCAAGTGCACCATAAATTTCGGATACTAATAAATTAACGTCTTCAGGATGTTTTTTAAGCCATGCTGCCATTTCTAGCGCTGCTTCATAATAACGCGGTGATGGATCGTTTATCGCATTAATAAAACTATCAAATGTTTCCTCATAGCTTTGGCGGCTTTGAACGGTTTCATCAAATTGAGCTGGTAGGTCATAGGGAGTAGATTTTTCTGCCATGCTCCAATCTATTTGCTCAATTGCTGTAAATAACTGATCGTCACGTTGTAATGAAAACGTTTGTAACATTCGTATTTCAGGTTCATTTTGAACTTTTACACTGATTTCCTCTTCACCCGTAATCGACTGCCACCAAAGGGGCATGCCTCTGTTGAATGTAGCCGTTGCAATGGATTTATTAACAGACAGTATTAAACCAAAGTCATCGACTGCACCTCTCGTTAAGTGATTATTTTTAGCACGCTGAATCTGAACAGGCGACTCATTAACTAAATTAAAATGTGCAGTATAATCACCCAGACCATCTAATGCTGAAAGCTGCCAATGAGATGCGTTTTTCTTTGGTAATGAAAAAGTTAAATTATCAAGCAAAGCTGCAACTAGCAACTGCGTTTTTGGCTCCCATGATTGTGTAAACGCTGTACTGGTTATGATGCAACTTTTGTTCACTTCTAAAAAAAATATTTGTCCTTGTGGAGAATCTGCACGCTCCTCTGGTAACGTCATAGCTTGCTTTAGTTCAACATCACTAAAGCTTGCGCGTATTTTTGCTATATCTCCATTAAATTCATCAACATGCCAACTCATTATCGCTTTAAAAGTATCACTTTGATTCTCCGCTGTGACAGATGATTCTACTTTAAATGCGCTCTTTTGACCTTCACTAAAATCACAACTTGCCGGCTGCAAAAGGCCAACAACTTCGAGTTGATTAGGTTTACTAACCAGAGCGAACTTTATGAAAACAGTTCCAGCAATAATGACAACAGCACTTGCAAGCAGCACTGTTTTCATTGTTATTTTATTCATTGTTATATCTCTCATTTATAGTGCTGGTTCTAGCTTTAAAGTAACTCAAGCGTACCTGATGTACTGCGTCTAAGTAGCTGTTGTGTAACAGGTCTTGATGAGAAGCTGGCAAGGGTTACTGACTTACTACGACGGAACCGGAATACTTTAATTGAGCCTACTAATTTAATTTTGCCACTGATTGTGTTTAGAGAATGGTCTAAATCAACATTACCTCGAACCAACACTCGTTCATTATCCGTAAGGCCAAAACCCAGCGTTCCGGTCAATGGAAATTTATGCTCTAAAAGACGTAATCTAGCTTTAACACCCGCTTTAACAAAACGTAAATTTAAGCCACCAAATACAATGCCTGTGAAGCTAAAGTTAGGTGTTACGGTACGGCGAATATAACCACAGGTTGCTATTTGCTCTTGCGATACAAGTAACGTTTGACACTGTGCTAAATCGTCAAGTAGATCCATATCATCATCGACATCAAGCCCAATTCGGCCACCGACACTAACTTTAAAACCTAGACGAACAGGGCCAAAACCATAACCTAAGCTAGCCACTTGCTGGGTTTTATCTTTCTCGAAATTGTGTTTTATTTTCAGGTGTTTTTTACCCTCTTTACTATTTTCATTTTTACCTGCAACGACTTTATTAAACACTTTGATTTGGTGAAAATAAGATGATTCTTTCTTTGTGACGATTGCTTCAGCTAAAGCCTCAGCTATTTTTACATCAAAACGTCTGCCTATATTCCCTTTTAATACTATTTCACCAGTGGCACGGCTTAAAATACCATTGCGCTGTAGTGTGTTATCAATATCCATTTCAGACTCAACACTGATGCGAGAGCTACCAGGTCGGCGCTTTTGGTTTTTCTTAAATGCAACTTGGCTTGCTGCTGAGATGTTATTACTTTCTCGTTCTAGGTTTATATCAACGTCTTTGCAATCATTGGTTAAATCATTTTCATTACCGTCTTGTACAAAGCTAGTTTCGATACAGCCACGCAAAATGAAAAAGGCCTCGTTAGCAAGGTCGCCTTCAAGTAGTGCATCTAAGTCCGTTTGCTTTAAATACAAGTCATGATTAACTTGATCTGCAGTACCTGGTTGAATTTCACTAAATTCATATGAGTTATTAACTTGCCCATTTTCTTGGCCAATCATTAAATCAAGTTGTATCCCAGGGTTGTTTTGGGCAATCAATTTATAGGTTAAATTTGCAGACGACGGTAACTGATTAAGTTGCTTTAGTTGCTCTTCACTCATACCAAATGTTAGCTCTTGTTTGATAGTAAGGCCTGAACTTGGATCAACAACGTCTAAATCTTCTGGGATTTCATCATCATTAATTTTAGAATAATATGGATCAGCACCATTAAAAACAAAACCAGACTGAACGGAGAGAACAGGAGTCGGCGATTCATCTTCATGGGGTAAAGCCAATAGCCCTATGGATGACTCCGTTTTAAGTTGATACTCTACATCTACACCCGCTTCACGTAATGAGAGCACTGGCAACTTAGTATTAACATAGCCATTGATTTCTTCGCCATCACGATAAAAACCGACTTTTAACTCAACTTGTTTTCCTTGTTCGGCAAGGTTTTGGCATTCACTTATCGGCCAAATAAATTCATTTTCTACCACGGTAGGCTCACCGTTAGCAAGTAGCTGTACATTAATTGCATTAGAGTTACAAACAATAGGGGAGGAGGGATCAATTGGATTTTTCTCTACAAAACTGAAGGTAACAGGAACTTGCGTCTCTTCAGTTGCATCTTTACTGGTATTTCTAATAGTAAATGACACCGGTATTCGATGGTTAAGGGCAAATGTTTTAGAGGTATCAAAGTCCATTGTAAAATTGGACATTTCGACATCAAAGTCAACTGGAGCAGGTTCTTCGACTGATGGGGAGTTATCACCACATGCACTTAATGCCGCCAGTATCACCAATATATTAATAGCGCGAAGTGGTTTGTTAATTATCATTGTTACATTTCTCAAATTAAATTAATCATCGAACAATAATAGCGACCCTGCGTGGTAATCCCCGTCGTAGTTAACGTGGTAATTTCCGTGGTATTTGTTATATGCTCAACAAGGTTGTATTTGAATTGTGTTTGGTTTTTATACTTCGCTATTTATATTTAGCTAGCTAAACGTTAAACATTTCTTTAATTTTAAGAGAAACATGCTGTTGTAAAAAAGTAACTGTTAAATAATAATCGGCGTGAGTAATCAGTCAGTGATACAATTATCCTCATTCAAACATGTTTTTTATCCTTCCTAAATGAGAGATTAGATCTCTGACCAGTAAAAGTACGCTTTACATAACATATAAAGTGGTAAATATTGTGCGCAAATAAGTGCTGTTATAAAACACAGTAGTCAAAATCGAATTCTATAGGAATGTGTTTTATGGTCTTAACAATAAATATGTTAGGGGAATTAAAAATACTGCGTGATGGTGAACCTTTAACATTACCAACGTCTAAAAGAACACGTGCGCTGCTTGCTTACCTTGCATTTACATCAAGGCCGCACCGTAGAGATCGCTTATGTGAAGTTTTTTGGGAAATACCAGATGACATTAAAGGCGCTTTGCGATGGTCGTTAAGTAAAATTAGACCTTACGTGAATGACAAGGAATGTGAGCGATTAGTAGCGGATAGAGAACGCGTTAACTTACTGAGTGTAGGTATTGAAATTGATGTACATACGATTACGGAAAAAGTAAAACAAGCTAATTTATCAGCCAAGGAGCTAGAGACTATTTTAGCCCAATTACAAAGTCAATTTTTAGAGGGGATTGACTTACCAAACCAAGCGCTATTTCAGCAATGGTTGACAGGTGAGCGTCAGCAACTGAAGAATCTGCGTGCCAAAGTGTTACAAAGACTCAGTTGCCATGCAGATGTGGAGTTTTCTAAAAGGTTACAATACGCTAGAGATTGGCAAACTATTGATCCTTTTAATCCCTATGCAGCTACTCAGCTCATTACTCAATTAGAGTTATCAGGTAAATTTAATGAAGTTAAAAAGCTTTCATATGAGTTCGAAAAGCGCTTTAACCGAGCAGGGATCAATTGGTCGAAAGAAAGTAGTTTAAATGCTAACCCTGATGAAATTCCCAAAGCTATTAATCAAACAGAAGTGCGAGAGTTATTGGCACGACAGAAGGTACAGTTTTGTAAAGCGAAGGACGGCGTAAGTATTGCTTATGCATCTGTTGGTAAAGGTTTGCCAATAATAAAAGCTGCAAATTGGCTAAGTCATCTCGAACACGATTGGAACTCTCCAATTTGGAGCCCTTTGTTTCGTGATTTAGCGCAGAGCCATCATTTTTTTCGCTATGACGAGCGAGGTAACGGGTTATCTGATTGGAATGTTAAAGATATCTCTTTTGAATCTTTTGTGACTGATCTCGAATCAGTTGTTGAGGCAAGTGGTCATCAGCAGTTTTCTTTATTAGGTATCTCGCAAGGGGCTGCCGTATCGATAGAGTATGCGATAAGACATCCTGAGCGAGTTAAGCATTTAATTTTGTTTGGAGGGTATGCCGCTGGTTGGCGTATCGATGCAGATGAAAATACAATCCAAGAAAGAGAAGCGGTGATCACTCTAACCAAAATTGGCTGGGGGCAAAATAATCCATCTTATCGACAAATATTCTCTTCAACATTCATGCCCAGTGCAGATCAAAGTGAGCTTGCATGGTTTAATGAGTTTCAACGTCTCACAACATCTCCGGAGAATGCGGTGCGATTTCTTTCTGTTTTTGCTGATATTGACGTGCGTGAGCAGCTTGCCAAGTTGAAAGTGCCTACATTGGTACTGCATTCTTTAGGCGATGAACGTATACCTATTAGTGTAGGGCGTGACCTTGCTGCTGCTATTCCTAATGCTGAGTTTGTTGGTTTAGAAAGCGATGGTCATTTGTTACTGGGTAGAGAGCCAGCATCAAAAGTATTTGTTGATACTATTCGTGATTTTATTGCGCGACATTAAAGAAACCATAATAGGGCATAACAATAAAAAGACTGCTAGTTCAGAGTCATATCTGGTCTAGTGGGCATTAAAAAGTGAATATCGGCTTCCTTTTTATTTAGTTATATATTAAAAGGAAGCATTGATTAAAAAGGGGAGTGATAACACCCCCTATAAACGTGGGAACAACTAATTAAGTTTTACCAGAAGCGGTAGTAAATAAACGCAGTGATACCGATGATCCCCGCAGTATGAATGTAATCCCACTTATCTAATCCGGCAGCCACTTCTTTTAAAGTATCTTTGCCGATACTTGAGAAGGTTAAGCCTTTAAGCTGCTCTTCACTGGCGGGTTTAGTGAAAAAACTCACTACAATCATTATCACTACCACCACTACAAACAGTAAAATACAGTAGTAAAGCCAATTCATGTCGGTGATCCACGCAAGCGGTGTACCGCTGATAGCATCTTTGAAAGGCAATAGTACTAATCTGATCATACCTAACACAAACCCAGACACTAAACCGATAAAACCAGCATCAGGAGTAAAACGTTTACTGCATATACCTAGCAAGAACACGGCGGCAATACCTGGAGCTATTAACGATTGAACGCTTTGTAAATACTCATAAAGTACATCAGCAATTAAGCTCATAATAGGGATCCACAGTAAGCCTAAAATAACAATTGCAACGGTTGCTAAGCGGCCAACTTTTAGCAGATGCTTTTCGCTCGATTCGGGTTTGAATTTTTTATAGAAATCGATAGTAAATAACGTCGCTGATGAGTTAAATAACGACGCTAACGAGCTCATTAATGCTGCAACGAGGCCACCAATTACGATGCCTTTGACGCCGGATGGGAGTAACTCGGCAACCAATGTAGGAAACGCTTGGTCCGCACTGTCATAACTAATAATGCCTTTAACTTTTAGTGCATAGGCAATCATGCCCGGTACTAAAAAGATAAAAATAGGCAATAGCTTTAAGTAACCTGCAAACATAGTACCGCGACGAGCTTCTTTAATGCCTTTCGCCGACAGTACCCGTTGTACAATATATTGGTCTGTACACCAGTACCAAAAACCAATGATAAATGAACCAAATACGATCCCCGGCCACGGAAACTCGGTATCTGAGGCACTGCGAATTAAATGCATGTTCATATCGTTTATGCGTTCAACTTCAGACCACCCGCCGACTTTATCCAAACCGACAACTAAGATCACCACAGAGCCAATAATAAGTACTGGCGTTTGTAAAACAGAGGTCCACATGATGGCTTTCATACCCCCGAGTACAGTATAGATACCGGTGATCACCACTAAAGCAATGGCTGAGATCCAGAAGAAATCAATGCCCCAAATGCTTTCAATTCCTAAAATAGTCTTAAAAGCGATGCCGCCAGCATAAACAGTCACTGCTACTTTAGTCAGTACATAACTGATCAAGGAAATAACCGATAAAAAAGTGCGTGATTTTGAATTATAGCGACGCTCTAAAAACTCCGGCATGGTATATACTTTACTGCTCCAGTAAAAAGGCACAAACACCCAACCAAGTAATAAAATAATCCAAGATTGCATTTCCCAGTGGGCTAATGCCATGCCTGATTGTGCACCTGCACCAGATAAACCAACGAGGTGTTCTGAGCCAATATTCGAGGCAAAAATTGACGCACCAATAACTAACCAACTGGCATTACGCCCAGCTAAAAAATAATCTGTAGTATCTTCTTCTTTTTGTCTCATCGAGACGACGACAACGGCTAATAACAAAACAAAAAATCCCGCTAACACTAGCCAGTCGAGTGTACTTAATTCGATCATCTTTAATTCCATCTAAGCCCGGAGATCAATCCGGATTATTTGTGTGTATAAAAATATTATAATACAAATGAGGTGAATGAAAGAGATTTGTTAAAAATTAGTAATACTTTAAATTTTTATGTTTTCAGCAATTACACAGTTCAAACAGCGGAAAAAAGTATTTACAGTAGCATTGTCAAAGATTTGCCTGATGACGCGGTAAGGTTATAGTAGTATCATAGAATAAGTATTTTTAAAGGAACTGTTTATGGCACGCATTGAAAATTTAAATTTGTCGCAACAGGTAACCAATGAGTTAGGTAAAGCCATTATTAATGGTCATTACACTGCTGAAACGGGTTTACCTACTGAAGCAAAATTATGTGAAGAGTATGGCATTAGTCGTACTGCTATTCGTGAAGCAGTGAAAATGCTTGCTGCAAAAGGGCTTATTTCATCGCGCCCGCGCCAAGGCATTCGGGTTGAACCAGCAAACACATGGAATTTATACGACACCAGCGTATTAAAATGGTTGCTTGATAGTAGCCCGACCTTGTATGTGTTAAAAGAATTTTTACAAGTACGCTTAGCTATTGAACCACAAGCAGCGGCACTTGCAGCAAGACGTGCTGATAAAGGCGCAATTGCAGAGATTGCGATTGCAGTTGAAAAAATGCAAGCGGCGGCTGATGCCTCCGATGGCGAAATCCATGAAAGTGATTTAGCTTTTCATACCGCAATTTTGTTTGCCAGCGGTAATCGTTTTTTCTTTCAATTGCGTGATTTTATTTGTACTGCTCTTAACGTTAGTATTCAGCATACAACACCCGCGAAAGGTAATAAAAAAGCCATTGCGGATGAACACTTTAAAGTGTATCAAGCAATTTTAAATGGTGAGCCTGAGCGCGCTAAAAACATGATGACGTATATGATTGACGAAGCTATGTCATTTATTGAAAAAGAAATAGCTGAAAAAGAGTCACAAAACGAATCGAAATAACCATGTTTTGTTAATGAATTATCTTAATACTTAAGGAAATCATGCCAGTCTCAACATCACACACAACAAGTTATCCAAGTCTCGCTGGTAAAAGTGTTTTTATTACCGGCGGTGCAACAGGGATCGGTGAAGTCATGGTAAAGCGCTTTTGTCAGCAGCATGCAAAAGTAACTTTTATTGATATTGCCAAACAGCAAGGTGAGCAATTGTGTAGCCAGTTAGCTGGCCAGTATCGCTTTGATCCGCAGTATATTTACTGTGATCTTCGTGACATTGAACAATTAAAAGCCGCTATTGAAACAACGGGCAAAACACAAGGTGAGATCAGCGTATTGATCAATAATGCGGCTGACGATACTCGCCACGTTGCCGATACCATGAGTGTTGAATACTGGGATGATAAGTTAGCCGTTAATTTACGGCCATGCTTTTTTTCGGCGCAAGCCGTAGCCCCGCAAATGCAGCGAATTGGTGGTGGTAGCATTATCAATATGGGCTCAGTGAGCTGGCGTATTAAGCAAACGGGCATGCCAGCTTACACCACGGCAAAAGCTGGGATCGAAGGACTAACCCGTTCATTAGCTGCGACTTATGGTAAAGATAATATTCGTATTAACACCTTAGTACCTGGCTGGGTGATGACCGAGCGCCAAATAACGCATTGGTTAACTCCAGATATGATTGAAGATGTTAGACATAATCAATGTATAAATGAAACATTACAGGCCGATGATATTGTCAATGCCGCATTATTTTTAGCCGCAGACGACAGTAAAATGATGACCGCACAATCACTTGTTGTTGATGCAGGTTGGACTTAAAATTCAATAAAAAAATTTACCTAACGCCAATGATATTATAATATTAGGATATTCTTGTCTGTAAATTAGTCAAACCTAGTTAAATAAGGTAGAAACGCGTTGCCCGATATCGTATTAGTTTATTTTATATTAATAATAGGCGCATGCTTGCAATGCGTGATTGGGTTTGGTCTTGGCTTATTGTGCGCACCTATTTTATACTGGCTTATGCCAGAGTTAGTGCCAGGGCCAATGATTTTAAATGCTTTATTACTCACCTCAATTCTTGCCATAAAGCACCGTGGCGCAATAGATCTAAAGCAAACCGGCTATTCAATTTTTGGTGGCGCCGTCGGAGTGTTAATTGCTGCAGCGGTAATGTTGCATGTTGATCCCCATCAGTATCGTATTTTACTCGGTTGTTGTTTACTAATTGCAGTTGCGTTATCACTTACAGGTTGGTCGCCTAAGCTTACCTTTATCTCTAATGTACTGGCATCACTAGCATCTGGTTTTATTGGTACCACCACATCCGCAGGCGGCGCACCGATGGGGCTACTCTATCAAGCGCAAAATAAAGATAAAATTAAAGCTAACTTAAGTATTTTCTTCGTGTTTATTAATTTATTTGGGATCACTGCGCTGCTGCTTACGGGCACCGCTGACTCTAATGACTTACTGCTATTTATTGAATGCTTACCCGCTATTTTAATTGGTTGGGGGCTTTCATACTTGTTAAATAATACAATTAATGAACAAGCCACGCGTATTTTAATTATTGTTGTGGCGACTTTTTCAGGGCTGGCACTGATTTTCTTGCAACGTTAAAATAGCGCAATAAACTCACATGCTGTTTTAAGGTAAATAATGGCGATTAACTCGATTAAAATGATCATTCCTTGCCAATGTTTACTTGGCGAAGGGCCATATTACAGCGCATCGCTAAAGTGTTTATTTTGGGTCGATATTTTAGACAAACTACTTTACCGTTTTGATTGCCAGCAACAAACAGTGTGCCGTTACCCGATGGAGCAGGCTATTTGTTGGATCATGGAAACCACCGAACAGCGTTTAATCGCAGGTTTTGAGCGCGGCATTTATTACCTAGATAACAGCACATACCAACCAATCGAGCTGTATCCACTGACTACTCTTGCAGTAAATAATCGTTTAAATGATGCCAAAACCGACCGCAACGGGCATGTGTTTTTTGGTACGATGGATAAACATGAACAACACAATACTGGGGCGTTGTATCGCTTTGGTCAGCAACAAACGCCAACCATTGTTGATAGCAATTATGTGATCAGTAATGGCCCTGCAATAAGTAAAAACGGCCGTATTTTATATTCAACAGAATCATCCACCCGCACTATTTATCAATTTGATTTAAATGAGCAAGGTGAGCTTAGCAATAAGCGAGTATTTGTAAAATTTGACGAGACAATGGGCTTTCCCGATGGCATGACAGTCGATAACGACAATCACTTGTGGGTCGCGTCTTGGAATGGCCACGGCCTTTATCGTTTTTGTGAAAATGGCACTATCGTGCATTTTTATCGACTTCCCGCACCTAGGATCACCAGCCTCACTTTTTTTGGCGATGACCTAACAACCATCGCCGTTACCTCCGCCCGTACTGGCCTAGAACCTGAGATACTAAAACAATACCCCTACAGCGGCGCCGTATTTATTTTAACTGCAAGCGTCAAAGGGATCGCAGAAAGCCCAGCCCAATTGTAATTAAGTAGATCGCAAATAAACGATGTATGCCCTTGTTATTAGAGGCCGCACTCAAAAGCATGTTTAATTTTTGATCTACAACAAACCGTTCAGGGGAGTATAATTACAACGATTTAGCTTTGAATGAACCGGACACGATACCTTGCTTAAGCCTTTATTTTGATCTTTAAAAATATGCAATACAAACAGTGGGTTACAATATGTCATGTTTTATAAGATAAGTTACCTTATTTAATCTAACTGTCCGTTTAAATTTTTTTACTGATATTCTATTGTTCACTGCCGCACTGGCAGCTTAGGTGACGATGAACCGACAAAAATATCGGGAATATTTTTGAACTGCGAAGCAGACCTTTATGGCGAAGGGCAGGACGCCTAAAGTAAACGACATATTTAATAAAGAGTGCAGCCTGAGAAAGTGAGGTCATGGTAGATTTTTGTTTCCGACAAAATCTAAGTACCTAAATCCATTTAGGTAATGACCGATGTAACCAAGCTCCATGGACGGATTGTTAACACCGTGGTTTGTTTGAAGTACTGTCGCGCAAGCAAACTTAGCGCCTACGGTGGATAATATTGAAAATGGTGTTGTATATTTGTGCGCCAGCAAACTTAGCGCCTACGGTGGATAATATTGAAAATGGTGTTGTATATTTGTGCGCCAGCAAACTTAGCGCCTACGGTGGATAATATTGAAAATGGTGTTGTATATTTGTGCGCCAGCAAGCTTAGCGCCTACGGTGGATAATATTGAAAATGGTGTTGTATATTTGTGCGCCAGCAAGCTTAGCGCCTACGGTTGATAATATTGCAAATGGTGTTGTATATTTGTGCGCAAGCAAGCTTAGCGCCTACGGTGGATAATATTTAAAATGGTGTTGTATATTTGTGCGCAAGCAAGCTTAGCGCCTACAACACAGGCAGCTTCGGTGACGATGGACCGACAAAAATATCGGGAATATTTTTAAACTGCGAAGCAGACCTTTATGGCGAAGGGCAGGACGCTTAAAGTAAACGACATATCTAGTAAAGAGTGCAGCCTGAGGACGTGAGTTCATGGCAGATTTTTGTTCCCGACAAAATCTAAGTACCTAAATCCATTTAGGCAATAACTTATGTAACCAAGCTCCATGGATGGATTGTTAACAGCGCGGTTTATTTGAAATTAAGTTTACTTTGATTTGTCGCGAGGTAAACTCGCTGCTACAAATACATGGCTCTAATGCTCTTCATCAAAGACTTGAATTTGATTGCGGCCTGATTTTTTTGCCACGTAGAGTGCGCTGTCGGCGGCGAGGATCATCATATCGGCGGTGGTGTATTTATCTGGTTTACAGCTGTAACATCCGATGCTGAGGGTGAGGTGGTCGGCTACGTTTGAATTTGGGTGCAGGATATTTAGTTGGCTTATTTGCTGTTGCAGTAATCTGGCAAATTTTAAGCAGTGGGGTTTATCAATGCAGGGTAACACAATTGCAAATTCTTCTCCGCCGTAGCGAGCTGCTAAATCACCTTGTCGCTTACATAAGCGATGCAAGGTTTGGGCAACTTGTTTGAGTGCCTCATCGCCTTGCTGGTGGCCATTATTGTCGTTATACAGTTTAAAATAATCGATATCACAAATGATTAAACTCAATGGTTGATGTGAGCGTGTTGCGCGTTGAATTTCACTGAGTAAGGTTTGATCAAAACAGCGGCGATTGGCGATATTTGTCAGGCTGTCGAGATTTGCTTGTGATTGCAGTTCTTGGTTGGCTAAAAGTAATTGCTGTTGAGCTTGCTCTAAGCGTTGTTTATACAGAACGTTTTTCAGTGCATTGGCAATAATTTCACCTACCAGTTTGATCCGCATAAGATCGGTGTCGGTCCAGTGGCGTATATGTGTTACACAATCACAGCCAATAAAACCAAATAAGGCGTTTTCAGAGCGCAGCCCAATACATAAAACAGACTTGATCCCCTCTGATTCAAATTCAGCTTTTTCAGCAGCAGCGGCTGGGGGTAACAAGTTTATATCAGATACCTTAAAAACGTGCTTTTCGTTCATGGTACTAAAAAAATAAGGTAATAAATCTTGTTGAATATCTTGCAGCTTTTCTTTAAAAGGTTTGACCTGCGTATTAACCCATTCATGAGTATTGCTCATGGCTTTGCCGTTTTCACTAAATTGGAATAAATAGCTACGATCAGCATCACAAAATGTACCTATGGTTTTTAAAGCGCTTTCGATCTGCTGATCGAGGTTGTCTATTTGTATATCAATAAGTTGTGTTGATATTTTTGCTATTACTTCGTCAAAATCAGCGTGTACAGTAAACGATGAGTGCGGTTCAAGCGCCAGCATTATTAACTGTGGGCCAATTAAACTATAGGTGACTGTAACACGCAGGAGTGTGTGTTTTGTGGCAATGTTATAGATGTGTTCGGTGTTATTTTGGGGAGTTAAAAAGGTCTGATAATCAACAATTGTGTGGTTTTCTGTGTGTTTAATTGATAAGTGCTGAAACGCTTTTGTCACTGGACTTATTGTTGGCATTAATTTAAGTAATTGCTGACTTGATGGGTTGGCGTGCAGCGTGTCTGTTTGTTGATCAAACAGTATCATTGCAAGTGGTAATGCTTGTAAAGATTGCCAAATTTCGTCTACAGAATACTGTCTCACTGGATTTCCAACTTCCTATTAACAAATTAAGCTTACATTCAATTTTAAGAAAATGGTACTTTAATTGGTCGTTTTTATAGATAAATTAACTCGATATTAAGTTTTTAGTGCGTTTGGCTTATGGAAGTACTACAATTGATACTGTATATCATTACTCTTTTAAACGTTTCTTAGAATGATGACTCTTAGCACACTTAAGCACAGGTAAAACCGCTTTTCATGACCGACATTACAACTCACCAAGCATCACGACGTAGATTATTAATTGCATTAGCAATCACTAGCTCATTTATGGTTATTCAAGTTATTGGTGCCTATTATGCAAACTCTCTTGCCGTATTAGCCGATGCTGGGCATTTATTTGTTCATAATAGTTCTTTATTTATTGCTTTGATCGCATCGAGCTTAGCGATTCATTTAGCTAAAAACTACAACGATGGTTATCAAAAAGCAGAGTTGACCGGTGGTTTGATCAACGGTTGTTTATATTTGGCGATCAGCCTGGTGATTTTATACGAAGGCGGCGAGCGCTTTGTACATCACCATGAAGGGCAAGGCCCCGTCGTCAATAGCTATTTAATGTCGGTTATTGCCGCCACTGGATTTTTATTTCACGGTGCTGCAGCATGGGTATTATATAAAGGTAGAAAGGCTAGCTTTAATGTTTATGCGGTATTTTTACATTCATTTTTTGATTTGATTTCAACTGTCTCTACGTTTATCGCCGGTATACTTATTTATCTAACGGGTTGGAGCATTATTGATATTTTATCGAGCATGCTGATTGCGTTATTTGTTTTGTTTACAGGTGTAAAAGTGATTGTTGGATGCGTTAAAGGTCTGCGTTTAAATAAAGCAAAACTACCCGATGTGGCCGATATTGAAAGTGCCATAGGACAAGTTGAGCATGTAGAAAATGTGCACAATGTTACGGTTATGCGCCGTGACAAGGAGTTAGTTGTAGGGGCGCATGTGGTACTTAAACAACATTGCACTAAAGAAAAACATGATGAAGCATGTCGACTTAAAGTTGAGCAATTGCTAGCAAGGCAATTTAATGTTGGCAACAGCGTATTACAAATCGAAAGTCATGGTTGTCAGCATTAAATACAACTAGTTAACTTGGCAAAATGCGTTTTTTATTTTACTTTTAGATATAGCCTATTTTATACGGAACAATCCATTGCCGTTTTTTCAGCATCGATATTTTGCATTCAGCTGTTCTATACTTTTAGGCGTGTTGGCCGGTTTTGTTAATTTACTGCCATTTTGGTTTCTCGACAGCTCTGAATTTTTATTTGGTCAGCTGTTTGTTTTAATTTGTTTGTTGCTATTTGGCTTACGCTACGCGTTAGTTGCTTGTACTATCAGTGCGGCTTTTATTTTTTATCGTTGGGGGCATTGTTGGCCATCAATTGTGTTTGTTGGCGAAGTGCTTTGGCTGTATCACTTTAGCTTTAAAACTGCACGGCTGCTGTTTATTCGCGGTATAATTTATTGGTTGTTAATTGGTATTCCGCTGCTGGGACTCATTGGCTATTTTATCATTGAGTTGCCATTACTGGCGGTCATTACCGCCTTGGTTAAGTATTTTTTAAATGCTGCCATTGTTTTATGCGTTATTGATTTACTCAGTTTCTTCTTTATTCAGCAAGTGTGGCAAAAACGACCAAATTCGCTGTATAAAATTCTTAATTACATTGTAAGCATCCTCATTATTTTAGTGGTGTTATTAACCACCATTGTACTTACCAACAATCATTATGCGCGTATCGAATATGAAGTGAAGGCGCAGCTTGCTGAAAAATCCGAAGACATTGCTGAAAAAATTGACCTGTATTTAAATGACTATCGCCGTGGCATCGTATTAACTGCAAAAGCCATCGAGCAGGGGGTCGATAAACAGTTAGCATTGAGTCAGTTAATGGCACTATACCCTAACTTTCTTACATCAATGGTTACGGATGAAAACGCAATAGCACAGGTATTTAATCCACTTAGTTTGCAAGAAAGCTTAAAAGGCAGCAATTTATCGGTTGCCGATCGCGATTACTTTACGATCGGTAAAGACTCGCCAACAGGGTATATTTCTAATGTTTTTAGGGGCCGAGGATTTGGTAATGAACCCATTGTGGGTGTTTCTGCACCAGTGCATATTAACGGGCGTTTTCAGGGAGTGGTTGAAGGTTCGTTAGTGTTGGGCTCCTTTTTGCAATTTAGGCCAACCATATTTGATAATGATGGTGAACTGATAATTCTTGATGCCAAAAAACACGTGGTGTTTAGCACCTTACCTAATCATTATTCGGTATTGACTCAGCTCACTGAAGATAAATTTACCCAGTTACAAGGTGATCAACAAGCCATTATGACCACCGACATTGATGGCGAACAATATTACGTAAAAATATATTTATCACAGCAACAAGGTTGGTATGTAGCAAGCTTATTAAAACGGAAATACGCTAATCTTGTGGCGGCAAGTGCGTGGGGGCAATCACTATTACTAACTCTTGTGGTGATTATTTTGATCAGTATCTTTATCACCCAGTTGAGTCGATGGTTAGTGAGGCCAATAGATGAGCTTACTGAACAAATCGATGCCTTTGATCCTAAAGCTGAAATCAGTGATTTACAGACTCAAAATAATGCGTGGCTGGAGGTGCTGAGCTTACAGCAGCAATTTGCTACTTTAGCATTTAAATTGACCAGCAACTTTAAAGATCTAGAACAAGTAAACACTGAAAATGCAGCACTTAATCTGCATTTAAAACAGTTTAATGTAGAGCTAGAGTATCAAGTAAATGAAAAAACAGATGAATTAGTTAAAGCAGTGGCAACTGCAAATCAGGCCAGCAAAGCTAAATCACAATTTTTAGCGAATATGAGTCATGAAATTCGCACCCCGCTTAACGGTATTATGGGGCTGACTGATATTTTACTTAATGCTGATGACGTGAAGTTGGAATACCGCGAACAGTTGCAAATGATCCAGCAAAGCGCTAAAAATCTATTATTGATTTTAAACGATATTTTAGACTTTTCGAAAATTGAGGAGGGGGCGGTCAAACTAGACATTCATATAGTTAATGTACGAAAACTGCTTACTCAATTAGCACAGGTGTTTACAAATACTGGCGTACAGCCAGGGGTTGAATTTATATTAAATATTGCCCCGTCAGTACCCGATGTGGTGCAGTTAGATTCACTAAGGTTAAGCCAAATTGTCAATAACTTGTTGAGTAATGCAGGGAAATTTACGAAAACTGGTAGTATAACGATGAACATTGATTATGCTGATAATCATTTATCTGTGGCTGTAACTGACACTGGCATTGGTATTTCTGGGCAACAGCAATCATCGTTGTTTCGTGAGTTTACTCAAGCTGATATTTCAACCACGCGGCAATATGGTGGCACAGGATTAGGCTTAACTATTTGTAAGCGAATAGTTCAGTTAATGGGAGGCAAGCTTAAATTACACAGCGAGATTGGTAAAGGCAGTTGCTTTACTATCACCATTCCTATTGAAGTAGCGCAACTTACTCATGAAGTAGACATACAGCAAAGCATTCCTGACTTAACTGGGTTGAAAGTATTACTGGTAGAAGATAATCAAATCAATCAAATCGTTATTGCAAAAATGCTCAGTGACACCCATTGCACCTTAGAAGTTGCTAACGATGGTGAAAAAGCACTGGCGTGTTTACAACACAATATGGCCGATATTATTTTAATGGATTGCCAAATGCCTATTATGGATGGTTATCAGTGCACAGCTGAAATCCGTAACAACAGTGCTCAATTTGGTCCTGTGATTATTATTGCCATTACCGCAAATGCTTTTGAAGACGACCAAAAACGTTGTTTAGAAGTGGGTATGGACGATTTTATAGCCAAACCCGTGGATCGCGGCCAACTTTTTCAATGCCTTAAAAAGTGGGCTGATACATTGAGCTAGGTAGTTTGCAATTTCTCTAGCAGTGCTTGGATATACGCATCGCTAATGAGAATCTCTGCAGTTGTTGGTTTTGCAAAGTAATAACCTTGAAGGTCATCACAGCCGATACTGTTTAAAAAGCGTATTTGCTCAATTGTTTCTACGCCTTCTGCAATACAATATAGATCTAGGTTTTCAGCTAAGGTGTGGATTGTTTTGATGATTGATTCATTATTACTATCTTGGCCGATATTACGCACAAAGCTTTGATCAATTTTAATCACATCAATTGGAAATTGACTTAAATACGTTAAAGACGAATACCCGGTACCAAAATCATCCAGTAATAATTTAAAACCTGCGTTTCTGAGCGCTTGCAGCTGCTTAGCTGCTTTGTTTTTGTCATCAAGCAAGGTGTTTTCGGTGATCTCTAAACGTAACTGAACAGGTTTTATATGATGCTGATTTAAAATAAGTAATAAGCGTTCGGTTAAATTAGATTTTAAAATATGCACAGGTGATAGATTTAACGATAAGTAAAACCGTGGGTTAGCTTTAAATAATGGTGCGAGATCTTCAAGTGCACGGGTCAGCGCCTGCTCGGTGAGTACATCGATTAAACCAGTTTCTTCTGCAATAGGAATAAACACTGCCGGGGATATCAATTCTGCTTGGTGTTGCCAGCGCATTAAGAGCTCTACACCTTTGATTTTTTTGCTTTTATTATTAACAATTGGCTGGTAATTATTAAAAAATAAATCGTCTTTGTAGGCATCTTTTAAGGCATTTTCGAGCAGTAGTTTTTGGGTGATTTGGTTATTCATTTGTTCAGTGAAAAACTTAAAGCCGTTGCGGCCCGATTGTTTAGCATGCATCATTGCGATGTCGGCATTTCGAATAAGCTCATCGGTGGTGTCGGCATCAAATGGGTAGAGTGCCACACCGACGCTGGCCGAGATATTAATTGCAAAATCGTTGATCACCACCCGTTTTGCAAGTTCTTCAGTGAGGCTACGCACTAAGTTACTCAAACTTTGTGGCGAGTCTAAGTTTTTAATTAATAATAAAAACTCATCACCACTTTGACGCCCAACAATGGCATTTTTATCAAGCATACTATTCATTCGATAGGTAATATCACATAACAGCTGATCGCCAACCGCATGACCAAACGAGTCATTCACTGGTTTGAATTTATCTAAATCTATAAACAGTAAAGCAACTAGACTCGCATGTGTATCAGCATCTTTTATCGCATGCGATATCTTTTGATACATTAGTGACCGATTCGGTAGCTTAGTTAATGGATCATAGTTGGCCAGATAGCGCAGTTTATTTTCAGCGCGTTTTTGCTCGGTTAGATCAGAAATAACCACCACATAATAACTCACTACATTACTGTCTTTTGCCACAGCGGTAATACTGATATGAATAGGGTGCGACGGGTTTATCTTAGTTTTTATATATGCGTCACCACGCCAGTTCTGCTTTGGCTGCAATGATTTTAGAATATTGATGAAGTCGACATATTGTTTTTTCCCCAGTGCTGCTAAAAACCTTTTTAGCTCAAGCTTTGCTGGTTTTTTTTGCATTGAGAAGGCTTCAGCAAAGCTATTATTAACAGAAAATGGAATAAGTTGACTGTCTAAAATAAGTAGCCAATCGTTTATTTGGCTAAAGGCTTCGCCTAATACCGCAGCTTGATGTGCTGTAGCACGCTGCTCTGTAATATTAGTATAGATTCCAGCTAATCTTGTAGGATAGCCTTGCTCGTTCGTTTCAATCACTTTACCGATATCGTGATACCAAAGCCAGTTTCCATTAGCATGTTGAAGCCGATACGTGACCTGCCATTGTTGAGCATTTTTTTGAGTGATGAATAAATGCCAATCATGCAGTATTTTGCGTTTATCATCAGGGTGTATTAATGCGCAAAAATCGTCAAAATTGAACTTTTGTGGCAAAGTTTTATAGCCTAGCTCATGTTTTAAGCGCTGCTGCTTTATCCAATGTGCGGCAATATCAACTTCCCATACACCGCTTTTACTACTGTTTAAAGCAAGCTCTGTTTGTTGTTGTGATTGCAGTATTTCATCATGAGTATGCTTAATAATGCGCTGACGAGAGCGGTATTGCCAAAAAATAACAAATAGCACTAAAAACGTAAGTAATAAATAAAGGCTTATTGCAAGTGGCGAGCGCCACGGCGCATAAGCAACAGTAAAGTTAAGCGTTTTTTCATCACCGAGGCCTGAGTCATTTAAGTTATATGCTGCGATTGTTAGTTGATAATCACCAGCAGGAAGCTTAGTAAAAAAGACTTTATTATTGTTTAGCTTGTCATAGCTTAACTTATTGGGGCCGGTTAATGACACTTTATAGCGTGTTCTATCTACATTTTGAAAATCAAAGTTAGAAAAACTAACTTCTAAGCCCACGTCTTCATCAGTCAGTTGTAAACGTTGCTTGGCGTATTGCAATGGGTGATAATTAAGTGCGCGGGAGAGTAACGATATATCGGTGATTTCAGTCACAGTGCTGTCACGATCATTAGGGACAGATAAAAAGTCTTGCGGGGCAAGTGTTAGTACGCCGCGAGTACTGCCAAAAGCTAAGCGGCCATCTTTTAACTGAGTGTGTGAGTCAATATTAAATTCATTCACAGTTAAGCCATCTTTAACTGTGTATGCATTTAATTGCATTGAGCTTAAATCGAGCCGATAAAGGCCATTTTTACTGCTGATCCATAAAAAGCCAAATTGGTCGATTTGCAAGGCGACAATTGTTTTAGTTTTAATGCCATTACTGAGGTTTATACGGTGTTTTACTTCGTAACTGTTGGCGTCAAGACCAATTAGCCCTTCTTGGGAGGAGGCAAGCCAAAGGGTATTGTTATAATCGATCACCCAATCATCGATAGTGACATAATTTATTGGGTTATAATTTTCGACTTCGTAGATCAAGGTGAGTTTTTGGCTGGACTCATTATAACGATATAGCGCGCCAGATACGCTGATCAAGTAGTCATCGGGTTTATTGGGCAACGGTTTTAAAAAAGCGTGCACATTGACGGGATCTAACTGCTCTTTGAGACCTTTAATTACGTTAGTCTGACCACTGTTTCCATCATACAGGAAATAATCATTTTCGCTAAAAAATGCAAAGGTATCAGTCGTGATTTGGTGATAGCCATAGCCTGGGCCGCTGTCGAGAATGGCTTGAGTATTGCCTTGCATTGGTAGAGCTATTTTTTGTTCGGTTTTTTTGTCAAATAAAGCAAGACCATCATAGAGCAGTAACCACAAATAACGGTCTGGCTCATTTAAGTGTGCCGAGGCAATACCATACACAGCAAATTGGCCATAAAACGCTTTGCTGTCATTGCTGGCTAAGTAAGTTTTTTCGGTAGTCCCATCTAGGCGTATTTTGGCTAGGCCATTATCGGTGCCCAGCCACACGGCGTTATCGTCTTGGTAAACAGCAAGGATCACATTGCTGTGCAATTTATCATTACTGGTGATTTGAATATTGCCAAAACGCCTTGCTAAAGTGGACCAAGTAAAAACGCCTTGCGAGCGCGAGGCAAGCCACATAAGGCCTGTTTTATCAACCATCACATCTAAAATAGTGTTGTCGGTCATGTGAAATTTACTTTGATCAAAACGTAAAAGAAACTCATTGTGATCATTATGGCGATGGTATTGATAAAGGCCATCCTCAGTGACTATAAATTCACCATAAGGGGTATTAACATAATCCCAAATATTATGTGCCGCGAGTAACGTTTTTACGTTGTTGAAGTCTAATAACTCATTGTTATTAAAAGCAATAGAATAAAACCCTTCGACTGTGCCAACCAGTAAACCAAGCTGCGAGTCGATGGATAAAAATTTGATATTGTTATTATCTGGATTGAGCTTGTCTTTGGCAACTAAAGGTATTTTAGTAATATGTTCATCAATTAATGATTTTGAGTACAAACCATCAGTGGTAGCAATATACAAAAAGTCATTATGAACAGTAATTGCGCGGACAAAATTTTCATCTTTACTGATTGAAAACTCGTGAGTAAAGGTATTTTTTTGTGGGTCAAAAGCATATACATGTTCGTTAATAGCATAATAAAACAACTGCTGATGTTCGGCGATGGCAAAAATAGGAGAAAAATGCTTCTCTTCGGCGTTTAATTTACCTGAATAAATTTTACTAACTTTGAGTGTCACAGGATCAATAAGAAATGCACCAGAATACTCAGTTGATACAAAAATATCGCCGTTGTGTGTTTCGAACAATACAATAATTGAGAGTTGATCCAGTGAGTATTCACCAGAGAATATTTTTACCTCATAGCCATCAAACCGGTTTAAACCCTGTAATGTACCGATCCAAATAAACCCCAGTTTATCTTGCAGTGTGCTAGTAACGTGGCCTTGTGATAACCCTTCATCCGTGGATAAGCGTTGCAATTGCTGAGCATAGCTTTGAGCATTGGAATTAACACTAAACCAAGTGCATAAAATACTAAATAAGATGAAAAAAAAGTTACTCAATCGCACTTAAGGTACTGCTCCCCTGAGATAAAGTGGTTGTTAGCCGTTAGTAAATATAGCATAACAATTTACAGTTGAATTAAAGAATTAGCTATATAAGATATACATTTGTATAACAAATCACTTATGCTGTTAGTTATGTTTAGATCACGGATGTTCACATTGCCTCATTCATTTAATGCTCACACCATGCAAAGTCTGCTGTTAGTTGTCGATATTCAAGACAAATTAAGTCCTGCGATGCCTCGGTATGAACAAGTAAAACAGGTCACAGTGCAATTAGTAAAAGCCGCACAATTGTTGCATATTCCTATTTTAGTCACCGAACAATATAAACAAGGGCTTGGCGAAACTGATCAGCAATTAAAAGCTCAGATTGGGCAGGCTGAATACTTTGATAAAACCAACTTTAGCGCGTGTAAAGAGGCTGGTTTTTTAGAGCTTATTGCTAGCTATAAACGCCCGCAAATTATTGTAGTTGGTATGGAAGCGCATGTATGCGTATTACAAACTTGTTTAGATTTACTGGCGCAAGGTTATCAGGTGTTTTTAGTCATGGATGCGGTTAGTTCGCGTAATGATCTGCACCGCGATTTAGCTATAGCTCAGTTAAGACAAGCAGGTGCTGTGATCAGCTGCGCTGAAAGTGTGATTTTTCAATGGACCGAAGTGGCAGCGACACCTGTATTTAAAGAGATTTTAAAGATTGTTAAATAAGCTTGGCAACAAGAAGAGAATAATTTCACTTCGGCATTGTAAATGATAGTGGTTTTTATTATCATGCCGTAAATTATTTTGATTGCTGTATAAATATCAATGAAACCTTCTTTAATAGCATTAGCCCTAAGTTCTATTACCATGACGCCTGTTGTCGTTGCTGCGCAAACAACAGCAGCAGGATCTGCAACTGATGAGTCTACTGTTGTAAAAAACGACATAGAAACCATTTCAGTCGTTGGACGAGCGTTTTCACTGTATCGCCCAACAGAATCAACGTTTGGTACTCGTACCGATACGCCGCTAGAGAAAATTCCACAGTCAATTCAGGTTATTCCGCAAGCGTTAATCAGCGATCAGGCTGCACGTCAAGTAACTGATCTATACAGCAATATTGCGGGTGTTAATGGCTTTAGTTACTCAGGTGTTACGTTTCGTGGTTTTCGCCAAGATGAAATTTTATACGATGGTGTAAAAGGTGACCCATTTAGTGGTTTTGCGGTACCACAGTTGTTTAATATTGAGCAAGTGGCTGTTTTAAAAGGCCCTAGTGGCGCTGTGTACGGCAGTGGTAACCCTGGCGGGATCATTAATTATATGACCAAAAAGCCCAGCTATGATAGTAAAACAACCGTTGCAGTTGAACTGGGTAATGATGATTTTTTTAGTGCCGCAGTCGAATCAACTGGCAGTGCCAATGACGCACAGACCCAAGCCTACCGTGTTGGTATTTATAAAGATTCAGATAAACCATTTCGTGAAAATACCAGCGAAGATAATACTATTATTGATTTAGGCTATCGTTTTGATTTTAATAACGACACTAATCTGGTATTGCAATATACCCATGTTGATCAAGATCTAGGCGGCGCTAGATTACGTGGCGTGCCAGTGGATAAAAACGGTAACTTCATTGCTGACATTAGTTGGAATCATAATGAAGCAACGGATTATCAAACTGTTATTGCTGACGTGTTTCAAGCAAGTTTTCAGCACCAATTTAATGAGGTATTTCGCAGTGATATCACTGCGCGTTATTTTAGTAACGATGCCAATCAAAACTATCATGAGCCGCGTGGACTAAGTGACACAGATGGCGATGGAGTACTGGATTGGAGCGAGCGCGAATTTCGTGATCAACAACGCGAAAATACCGGGCTTAGTTTTACTGCCAATTTAATTGCTGACACTGAGCTTGCCGCTATGCAACATGTGATGCTGGTGGGGGTAGATTGGTATAAACATGAGTTTGAATCAGCATATAGAACAGCTGTACAAGCCAGCAAAGGCGGCCCAGTGCCAGGGATCTCAATATTAAATCCTGTGTATGGACTGACTTCAAAAGATGATTATGATTTAGCAAACGTAACGCCGCGTTTATCAAGTACTGAGTCAACACGTATTGGCCTGTATGCACAAGACCAAGTTGATGTTACCGATAAATGGAATGTTACGGTTGGCTTACGATACGATCGTTTTGAAGACACCGATGTGCTTAATAACACCGAGTTTTCAGACAGCGATGTGACGTATCGTATTGGCACAAGTTATAACTTAAACGATACCTTTTTCCCTTATGCGCTGTATGGCACAGGCTTTATGCCACAATCAGCCAGTAACCAAAATCAAGATGTAGGCGGGCCATTTAAACCTGAGCACAGCAATATTCGTGAACTTGGTTTACGTACTAAGTTACTTGATGACTCGTTGGCTGTGAACATGGCAACCTATCGCATTATCCGTAACAATATTTTACAAGCAAGCACTGAGATATCAGACACCGGCGTTGATCAAATGGAAGCGTTAGGCGAAGTTGACAGCCGAGGCTTTGAACTTGAGATTGTTGGTGATATCACTGAGCGATTAGTGATCACAGCAAGTTACGCATACAACGACACGCGTATTGTTGAGCAAAGTGAAAAATTTTCCGCGCAAGCAAAAGGCAGCGATAAATTTGCCAATGCGCCACAAAATACCGCAGGATTGTGGACGCGTTATGAGTTACCGCAGTTGCACTCATCAATCGCGGCAGGTCTTGATTATGTTGATGAACAAGTCAGTTTAGACGGTGATAAAGTACAGCCGTATACCGTTTATAACATGGCTTGGAAGACTGAATATCAACAATGGGTTTGGCAGCTCTCAGTTAAAAACGTGTTTGATAAAGAGTATGCATCAAGTGGCTTTATAACTCGTGCTGGGCATTTCCCGGGGGAACCACGCCGCGTCTATTTGTCGGCTAAGTACACATTCTAAACTGACAATTTCGTACTATGAAAGCAAAGCAGTGGTTTAACTTACATGCTTGGGCAGGGCTCTTGGTTGGCAGCTTGTTATTGATAACGTGTTTATCTGGCACGTTGGCAACCTTGAGCCACGAAATTGAATATCTTAGTGATAGTAAATTTCGTGCCCTCTCGCATTCCCCTAATACTGACTTTGCTGCAATTGAGAATACACTTGCCCAGCGTTATCCTGGCAGCCAAATCATTAGCATATTGCGCCATCAGCAACCTTACTTAGCAACCGAAGTGTCGCTTAAGTGGCAGCAACAGTTTTTGTTTGTGTATGTTGATGGTGCGACGGGGCAATGGCTTGGCGAAGGTCAGTGGGGGCGAGTATCGCGTTTTTTACGTAACTGGCACATGAATCTATCGATGGGTTGGACCGGTAAGTTGATCGTCACGAGTTTAGCTATTCTCTTGGTTATTTTAGTGCTTACCAGTCCGATTGTTTATCGCCAGTGGTGGCGACATTTTTTAAAAAAGCCACGGCAATTACAAACAACCAATCGTAGCAGCTGGGCTGATTGGCATAAATTACTGGGGCTTTGGAGTTACTGGTTTATTGTGGTCATGGCCATTACTGGCGTGTGGTACTTAGTTGAACACACCCTACAAACAGCCAAAATTGACCATTATATAAAAACCCACAATGAGGTTACGGATCTACAAACTGACGCAGCGCATCCGCCAGCGATAAGTGCCATGGTAAACGCGGCGCAATCAGCGTTTCCAAGTTTACATATTCGCGCTATACAATACCCAAATAAAGCAAATAAGCCGGTTGTGGTACTGGGCGATAATGATGACATTTTAGTACGTTTACGAGCTAATAAAGTGTATTTAGATCCAGCTTCAGCAGATGTACTGGCAATTCAAAAAGCCGCAGATTTACCTATTGTCGCGCGCATTAAAGATACCGCCGATCCTTTGCATTTTGGCAACTTTGCAGGGCTAGGTACGAAGTTAATTTGGGCTGTATTTGGTTTTTTTATGACCTGTATATGTATGGCTGGATTGTATATGAATTGGCTGAGAGTAAAGCGTAAGCAGCCTTCATTATTGCAATGGTTTGGTATCATGGGTGCAGTTAGTGTTTTATTAGTATGTTGTTCGCTACTTCTCACAACGCAAACATTTAGTGTACGCCAAGCACCAGCAAAACTATATTCGCCGGTGCTGTAACGTGCAGATAAAGTTAGCTAGTAACTAGGCCGTAACAACCCAAAGCAACAAACACTATTGCAGCAAGCATTCTTACTTTTGCCATTGGAATACGTTTTAGCAAGGCATTGCCAGCATAAATAACCGGCACATTGGCAAGCAACATACCTACAGTAGTCCCTATGGTTACCCACAACACTGATTGATACTGAGCGCCAAGCAATACTGTTGCTATTTGGGTTTTATCGCCAATTTCGGCAATGAAAAACAGCACCAAGGCTACTAAAAAAGCCCCGTATTGATCGTACTTATTGCTTACTTCTTCATCTTTATCTGGGATCAGTAGCCATAAGCCAACGACAATAAAACAGCCGTTCACAATCCAAGGCAGGTACGAAGAGGTAAAGCTTTGCGATAAATAATCGCCCAACCACGCAGATAAACCATGATTGATAATAGTAGCGACTAAAATACCTAAAATAAGTGCAGGTTTATTGGCAAAGCGAGCAGCTAACAGCAGGGATAAAAGTTGCGTTTTATCGCCTATTTCAGCTAAAGCAACGGTGACGGTTGATGTGATAAATGTATCCATTTTACTTCTATAAGGCGGGAACATTAAACCAAGGTAAACGCCTATCTCCCGCCATGAGGATAGTGTTTACCCAGGTCTTGCCGATAATGCTTGCTACATTACAAACTTACCATGCACATGAGGTGCAATTATGTTGATAAGTTTACTTGCTGCGCTTTAAGTTAAAAGGCATCAAGCAGGCTACTCCCCCGAGAAGTGCGCACTTTGCCACATTTCTTTTTTAGAGTAAAGGTACAACAACAGGTTTTGTGGTGCGGCTGAGGGGGAACTCCGTAATTGAATATAAACGTATGCTTAAAACCATGCTTTTACTTTTTGCATATTATTCCTACTTACCAACACTTTATCACCATTGCTCATGAGTAGTGTTGCTTGGCGACCTTTACTTTTTACACTGCGAATATACGCCCGATTGACCCAATAACTACGGTGAGTTTGACTCATTGTATGTTGTTCATCAGCTTCGGCCAAAGCCGATATGGCATCTTTTAAATTAAATAAGATCAGTTTTTCGAAATCATGTGCAACGACTTTTAAATAATGTAGCTCGGCTTTTAAATAGACTATTTCATCTACGCTATTTACAGTAGCGAGCTGTAAAAATGCGGTAAGCTTTTTTGTTTCTGGTTCTATTACATCTGCAGCTTTGAGTGGCGCTAAGGGGGGGGATATCAGTATTGTGCGAGCAATTGCTAAAGTTGGCGTGTCGGGCGGCGTTTCTGGTAAAGGTATTCTTCTTTGCAAAGAAAGCCCAGTTAACCAAGGTAAATTTACAACTAACCAAGAAAACATTGCCGTGGGGATCATATCACTGCATTCTTGGACTAAAGCTGCGAGGGTATAATCAGTATCATGTAGCCAATAAACATCAAATAGTAGTGAGACGGGGGCATAAAATAGAGAGGCAATAAATGCGCTCACTAGCAACTTTAAAGCACTGTTAAGTCCTGATAATTGGCTAGTTAAAAATAGGTGAGTGGCGATAAAAAATAATGATCCGCTATGAACTTGAAGCTGCCACTGTAAAAAAACTTCAGCAACATGACGTGTTTCATCATCGTTAACGAGGGTAAATAGGCTTGCTAAAATAAACCCCAAGATAAAAAAATATCGCCAAGGATTTATCTCACCTAACGGAAAATGCCCATTCATACAAAAAGCTGCCCATTCGTTCAAAATCAACAAACTTAATTAAAGCAAATTCAATCCATGGCGTAAATTGTTGTCATCACAATTTATACAAGGAATGGATACTATGAATAAAATGACACGATTATTACCTTTAACAATCTGTGCTTTGGCAGTCATTAACGCTCAGGCTAGTGATGAAAAAGAGATCGAAGAAATAACGGTGATCGCAGTTAAACCAGATGGTTTAAAGATCAGTTCAGACAAGCTCTTATCATTACCAGGCACCGGGAATGATCCATTAAAGGGCTTAGAAGCACTGCCGGGGGTTGTACTTGCCACTCCCGCCACCGGAGGCCCGGTTGCGCAGCCTGCAATACGTGGTAGCTCGAGCAATGACAACTTATATCTTACCGATGGCTTGGAGATGGGATATGTTTTTCATAATGACGGGTTAAGTGTTTATAACCCACTTATCGTTGAGAGTTTTGAGTTAAAAACGGGGGCTTGGAGCAGTCAATACGCAAATGCGAATGGCGGAGTGATATTAACCAATTTAAGAGATCCCAATGGTGTAGAGCCAGCACGAGTGATCGACTTAAGCTTTTTTAGAAGTGGGTTTTTATATGAACAGGCCTTATCAAGCAACGCAGCGTTCTACATTTCTTTTCGAGAAAGCTTAGTTCATACTTATGTTGATAATTTTATAGAAGACGAAGACTTTTCTTTCGCGGTACCACCGAAAAATCGAGACTATCAGGCAAAATTTATTTGGGATTTTGACGCAAACAATATTATTCGATTCTCCGCCAGTGGCGCAAAAGATTATATCGAAATAGCGTTTGATCAAGACGGTAGAGATATTGCTAAAAACCCTGATCTAGCCAGCGGCGAAAGATATCAAACTTACTACCACAGTCAAGCGGTGAGTTTGCAACATTTTGGCGATGTAATAGAGACTAATTTTAGTGTTAATTTATTGACTCAAAATCAGCAAGAGCGTGAAGGGGAGGCTTTTAGATGGGATGCAGATATCACAAAATTGATTTTCAAAACTGAAAACCAATACGTAGCAGAATCCTTTACGTTAAATTTTGGTGCCACCTATAGAGACACGTCGGTAGACTATCTAGCAAGTGGCCGGTTGATGCCGTGTAATACCGAATTTGAAATGTGCCCACCTAGCTACTTTAGTCCTAAATTTAATGAGCAAGGGACTTTAACTATTTCAGATTATCATGCTTACACCCATCTTACGGGGCAAATCACTGCTAAACTTGATTATCAAATCGGCATTGCTGTTGTTGGCACAGACAATAACAGCCAAAGTTATGTTGAACCAAGATTAGGGATTGGCTTCGACCTCGATGACAATCACACGCTCAGACTAAACTACGGGATCCATCATACCTTTATAGATGACTATCAATTTTTAACCGCTCAATATGGAGAGCCAAGCCTTGAGGCGAGTAATTCATCGCAATGGGTTTTAGGCCTTGATTCACAATTAGCTGATGGAATAGCTCTACGAACAGAGCTTTTTTACAAAGAATTGAAAAACCTCGTTGTTGCAAACCCGCAAGCACAAGCTCGCAGCGAAAACGATGTAGCACTCAGTGATCTGCTTTTTGATGATGTTGCCAGTGGCGAAGCGTATGGGATTGAAATACTTGTAAATAAGCAACTGTCGAACGACTGGTTTGGCTGGGCAAGTATTGCTTATAGTAAAACAGAGCGAAAGAACCCATTAACAGCAGAGGCGTTTAATTCTGAATTTGACCTGCCTTGGGTTGCAAACTTGGTTTTAGATTATAAATGGAATGATCACTGGCAAGTCGGTGCAAAATGGCGATTTCAAAGTGGCAGGCGCTATACACAAGTATTATCTGCACAGCCTTATAAAGAAACTGGCAGTCAAAATGCGCTCTTTTATATTCCAAAATACAGTGAATTTAACAGTTCACAATGGAGCAATTACCACCGTTTAGACATTCGTGCAGATTATAAAACACAGCTCTATGGCTTTGATGCTAATTTATATTTTGAAGTGTTAAATGTTTATGCTTCACGCGCAGTCCAGGAGCTAGAATACAATCAAGACTACAGCGAGTTTGAAAAAGACTACCAGTTCCCTGATATGCCTTTACCATCTATTGGCATCACAATTAACTTTTAAAGATGATAACCCTCTTACTTTAAGTGTGAGAGGGTTAAGCATCTGAAATATAAATTTAGCGTTTTATGTGAAAGTCAGTTGTCGATTGAATCAAAATAGGAACTAGGCTATGGTTGAAGCATCAATGAAAATAAAAACGAGTAATTCTACTGGCTCGTTATGTTGGAGATCTTCGGGAGCCATAATATGAATTTGCCAAGTAAAAATGATTTTCCTGTAGGCTCCAGATTCTATATCAAAGAATTTGATGTACCACTAGTTCAGATACCAGACGCTAGTCTTTCTAAGTGGTTTAATTGGTTTGGCGGCAAGCCGAAAGAATACGCCCCAGAAGGTTTAAAGCCTGGCAACAATTGGGAAGCAGAGTCATTTAGTGAGTGGCAGAAAATTGTGAAAGAATCACTTTAAACTATGAATTATATTCCGCCTAAAGCTATTGAGTGTTGGAGAGTCGATAATCCAAGGGGAGAATTATATGAAACCTCAATCATGGATAATTATACGGTGATATCGGCATATGGAAGGTATGCTCATTGCTCGGGATGTAAGATAGTTTCATGGCAAGAGTTTCTAAGTGGTGAATTGAATGAGCTCGTTACCAAAACAATGGGGAGTGAAATATTAAATGAAATTCATCATAAATTACGCTCAATCACATAACAAAAAGCTGCAACATGACTCCGTAAGTTGGCGTTATGTGTCATGGTAGATATGGAAACACTTCAAGAAAAAAATAATAAATACGCTAAATACCACAGAAATGATTCTTGGGGTGTCTTTGTAGCATTTACAATCATGTCACCTTTATTATTCAGTTATGGATATGAATTTTTCTATTGGTTTCAGGGTGAAATAATTGAAGTTCCTCATCCCGCTTTTGTGTTAGTTGGAGCATTGTTTTATGGTGGTATAATGGTCGCAATGGGCGATATCATTATATTTCCCAAACTACTCAAAGTATTCTCGCTTATTGCGGTTATGTGCTGGTTTAGCTATTTTTGGGTTGTGCTTAATCTATCTTGGCTTGCTTTTGCACCCTTAGTTCCTGTTTTTATACTTTTACAAATTCAAATGCCAAAAATTAAAGCTAACTCAAACAAATGTGGCGATGACACATAACAAAGCAATAATGAAAAGGACGCAAAAAGCTTAGACCGCGTCACTTCGTTCCTAATTTTAGCCAAGCTTTTCTGCGCCACATATTGCGACTAGGAGCGACAAGCCGAAAGTATTGAGCTAGAAGTTCGCTCAATTTTGATGTGCATGCTGTTTAGAGTATCTTGTAGGAGGTAAATTGATAATACCCAATAAGTTAAAAATGAATGATGAAGTTAGGATAATTGCGCCTTCAAGAAGTTTATCAATTATTGACCAAGAGACGCGAGAAATAGCAAACACAAGGTTTGAAGAGCTTGGCCTCAAATTGTCATTTTCAAAAAACTGTGAGTCGATAGATGATTTTTCGTCTTCATCTATAAAAGAAAGAATTGAAGATTTACATGAAGCATTCCAAGATAAAAAGGTAAAAGCTATCTTTACTGTTATCGGGGGCGATAATGTAAATCAATTACTAAAGTATATTGACTATAATATTGTTAAAAAAAATCCAAAAATTATATGTGGGTATTCTGATACTACAGCTTTATCAAATGCCTTATTTCATAAAACCGGACTAATAACTTACTCAGGGCCTGCATATTCAACTTTTGGGATGCTTAAAGGTATTGATTTTTCAATGAATTATATTAAAAAGTGTTTATTCTCAAGTGATCCTTATGAAGTTAAAAACCCCGAACAATGGAGTGATGATTCATGGTTTTTAGATCAGGAAAAAAGAAGCTTTTATAAAGACAATGGCATAAAAGTTTTAAATCATGGTAAAGCTGAAGGAAAAATACTTGGAGGCAACCTTTGTACTTTAAATCTGCTTCAAGGAACTGAATTTATGCCTGACTTAACAAATTCTGTACTATTTCTTGAAGATGACGAGTTAACATCCCCTTCAAATTTTGACAGAGATCTGCAATCATTAATTCACCAAAAACATTTCGACAGAGTTAAAGGAATAGTCATTGGGAAATTTCAATTAAAGTCAGAAGTATCTGAAGACTTACTTAAAAAGATTATACAATCTAAACAAGAGTTAGAGTCAATTCCGGTGCTTTATAACTTAAACTTTGGACATACAACACCCCATATATGCTTTCCTATTGGTGGACTTGTGAAGATAGATACGAAAAGTCGTAAACAAATAACAATAGAAAAACATTAGGTAAAGAATACTCGAGTAATTAGCTCAATTTCATAATAATTAATGGTTGCGGGTTTAATATCAAGAGTAATGGGATTGCATCGCCCTTGCTTGACTGACTGCTCATTGCAATTTTGAGTAGTTCGGCTTTGATCGAGAAGTAAACATTCGAGGGTTTTCGCATCGATTGTAGGTTTGTTGAGATAACGGACGCTTCAAAACGCTAATAATTAATCATCAATTATACCAAAGGGTTAAATTTCATTCGCTCAAACCCCGTAGCTCAAGTTATGTAAAAACGATTGATTAATAGACGAAAAATAGGCGGCTTCACTCCATCATGAATATAAAAGAGAGGTTAAAATGGAAAATATGAGGCATTATATATTTTGATTTTATGAAAAATGACGTTTTATTTTACCTACACTCAACACATTACTAATGGCTTAACTACTATGAACTCAGCGTTAAAGAATACAATGCGAACATTTATACATTCGGTCTCAGTTATGTGTGCTGCGCTGTTACTGACAAGTTGTGTGAGTTGGATTGCACCAACTGTTAAATCTGAGTTGATAGCGCTTCAAGCGGGCGAATATCAGCTAGACAGTGAACATGCTGCATTAATATTTAAAATCCAACATTTAGGGTTATCAACTTATGTAGGGCGTTTTAATAAATTTGATGCACAACTCAACTTTGATCCTAATAACATGACTGCCGCGTCATTAAACGCAGTGGTGGATATTAGCTCTATTGATATTAATAATGTTGACTTAGCAGAAACCTTACAAAATGACACTTGGTTTAACAGTGAGCGCTTTGCGCAGGCATCATTTACTAGCAACACTGTTACAGTTATATATGATAACAGTTTTAATTTCTCAGGTGATTTAACTCTTAGAGGTGTTACCAAACCTGTGACGTTTAAAGCCACATTTCACGGTGGAGCAGACAACTGGATTACAGGAAAATACACCATTGGTTTTAGCGCGGTCGGTCAAATCAAACGTTCTGACTTTGGCATGGACAGTTATATACCGATTGTTGGGGATCAAATTGACTTAGAAGTTTATGCGGAATTTATTAATGTTGGTAAGCAATAAGAAGTAAGTGATAGCTACTAAATCGTCAATCAGTGAAATTTGCAGATAGAATATAATCCCTGAATGACCGCTAGGGCATATATCAGCTTCTTAAATCTTAACCGGATTGCGGTGAGCATCTAAAATTATATGAAATTAAGCAAATAAAAATAATTCTCAATTTTATGCGATTATTAATTGCGAACCGTTTACGTTTAGATTAATATACAAGCTCGAATGTAATTGAGAGTGGTTTGTATTCATGTATATCTGTTTATGTCACGGTGTGACAGATAAAAAAATTGAACAAACAATCGACGAAGGTGCGACTACAATGCGCGAGCTTTCTAAAGAGCTTAAAGTCGGTAGCCAGTGCGGCAAATGCTGCGGCTGTACTAAAAAGATCCTCAATCGTAAACTTATCCAAATCGCTGATATTACTGAGCAAGTGGCGTAGCTATTGCTGGTGATTGTTTAATCTAAGTGACATTTATCTGTATTATAAAAACTAAAAAAGCAGCCTAAGCTGCTTTTTTTGATATTAACCAAACGTTACATTTGCGACTGCAGGTAGTTTTCAATACCGGTGCTTTTAATTAACTGTTGTTGCGTTTCTAGCCAGTCAATTTGCTCTTCTTGCTCAGATAAAATGTTATCGAGCGCTTCGCGGCTAATATAATCTTTTTTACTTTCAGCAAGTTTGATCGCATCTTTTAGATCAACCAATGAATCTAGTTCAAAACTCATGTTGCAGGCAATCATTTCTTCGCTGTTTTCGCCAATGCGTAAACGGCCAAGATCTTGAAGATTAGGTAAGCCTTCTAAAAATAAAATACGCTCAATTAAACGGTCAGCGTTTTTCATTTTTTGAATCGAGGTTTTGTAATCGGCTTTGTCTAATGCGCTAAAACCAAAATCTTTAAACATACGGGCATGCAAAAAATATTGGTTAATGGCTACTAATTCATTCGCCAGTATTTTATTTAATGCAACAAGAACGTCTTTATCGCCTTTCATAATTTAGCTCCTATTCGCCCATTTGTGATTGGTGATAGTTTTGGCTACCAATTTTATCAATCAAACCAAGTTGTTGTTCAAGCCAGTAAACGTGATCTTCTTCGGTATCGAATAATAGCTTTTCAAGGATCTCACGTGACTGATAGTCTTTTTCTTGCTCACAGACTGCAATTACTTCTTTAACACATTCAACGACTTCAAGCTCTAGGGTTAAGTCATTTTGCATCATTGATTTAACATCATGACCAATAATAAGATCACGGCGTTTGGTCATGTTTGGTACGCCTTCGAGGAATAAAATACGCTTAATTAACCAATCAGCGTGATCTTTTTCTTCTTCCATTTCATGATTAAGGCGTACATAAAGTTTATCTAAACCCCAATCATCGTACATACGTGAGTGGATAAAATATTGATCGATTGCTGCAAGTTCATTTGCAAGCAATGTGTTAAAGCTGTCGATAACTTTTTGATTACCTTTCATAACGGCCTACCTTGAAATTCATAATTGCGACAAGTTTAGTGTAAAATCACAAAATTGCAAGTATTTTCCTTTTAAATCATATGGTTAATATTGCGTGTGATTCTCGTTTAAGTTTGCATTGTTGGTTGCTTTATGAACAGATTGCTATTTATATTTAAGGTTAAAGATGAAATTAAGAAAGGCTCGTTCATTGCACCGCGCAATGAACGAGTTTAATGATGCTTAAAATTTATATTTAACGCCAACAGTTGCTGTTGTTCCTAAACCTTTGATGTTGTAGCCGCCGAATGTATATGACTGAGCACGGGCTGGAAAGTAATCTTCGTTAAATAAGTTCTCGATACCTGCAAACCCTTGCCAGTTATCAGCAAATTGGTATTGGCCAGTTAAGTTAAAAATATTATAATTTTCGACAGGGCCCTGATCGCCCACATATTTGCCATCGTCATTTGCTGCAAAGCGTTTTCTATCGCCGACATACAGGTAACTTAATGTTAGTGACATAGCATCACTAGGTTGCCAGTTTAGGTTAGCTGTCGCTTTTGGTGGGCTGATCTGTTTAGAACCTAAATAAACATCTGCTTCGGTGTTTTTACCTTCAACATAGCTATACGTTGCCAGTAATTTTAGGTTTGCAGAAATTGTATAATCTACCAGTGTTTCGTAGCCCCAAATTTCCTGTGGTGCTCGTACTGGTTCATATACGCCGGTCACTTCATTAAATTTATTGGTTGTGCCAAGTTCAGAGGTACTACGATAGGCGGCAACTTCAATACGTACATTATCAAATTGTGAATTAAAACCAATTTCATAGTTGTCGATGATCGAGGCTTGCGTTTGGATCTGTCCAATATCGTTTACCGTGGCAGCACGCAACAAACGGCCAATGTCTGAAATATCGGAGCCTTGTGAGTAACTTAAAAATGGGCTGAATTTTTCATCAAGGTTGTACTTAATACCAATATTATAGGTTGTCGCATCGTAATCTATAGTGTCGCCTTTAACGTTAATAGGTACTGAGCACTGAGTTGGCGTTTTACATAGTTTAAGTGTGCGGTAGTCGTCTACCGTTAAATCAATGCTTTCTTTGCGAACACCGGCTTTGACAATAAGGTCATCAGCAATCACCCATTTGGTTTGTAAAAAGCCAGCAACACTTTGCATATCTATTTCTGGAACCCAGATACGGCCATCAACAAGTGGCTGCGAAGTCACATCGGTTAATGCATCGATACCATAAATAAATGAGGCTTCGATAGAATCAAAATCTATTAGGGTATTAAATGTTGCGCGTGCGCCTTTTTTCTCAGATCTTATAATTGACTGGCCGCCGTCATAATTTTCGTCTTGATTAGCAAGATTGGGGGAGAAGAAAAACACGTTTTCTATATCTTGCATATAAAGATCTAAGGTCATTTGGGTGTTATCAAATAGCGCGTAGTCTATGTACTTTAGGGTGATATTTTCGTTGCCTTCGGGGCCTTGTGGTTTACCTTGTTTTTGTAATTCAGGTGGTACATGGATTGCGTAGGTTTTTTCGCCTAAGCTGATATCGCCAGCAACATCGCCAAGGTCAGTTTTTTGCTGCGAACTGAAGTAGTTATAACTAAATTGTAGCTGTTTTTCGTCATCAAAATCATAGCCCAATTTAGTAAAGTAGTTTTGTGTAACTGCGTCAGATAAACCATATTGTAAACCGAGTATGTCACCCTGGGCATCGCGTTGTACGCCATTTTCTTCATAGCTGGCAGTAACTAAATAGCTAAATTTGTCAGCACGGCCATTAATGGCTGCTGATAGCCTTGCACCGGCACTTTCCTCAAGTTTTACCGCACTAAAGCGACTCGATAAACTTATTTCACCTTCGGTTTTACCATCACTTTTTGCTTGTTTAGTGATGTAATTAATAATACCGCCTGATGCACCGTTACCGTAAATAGAGGTGGCACCTTTGATCACCTCAATGCGGCCGATGGCACTTGGGTCGAGGCTCTTTATACCTAAAGAGCCATTACGCAGTGGGGTTGATTGCGGCACGCCGTCAATCATTATAAGTGGTGCGCGACCACGCAGCGTTTGCCCGGTATTACTCGAACTACCTGTATCAGGGGCAAGGCCCGGCACCATTTGCGCAAGTAAGCTTTGTAGCTCTGGATTTACTTTTAAATGCTCTTCGATTTGCTGTTGATTGATAATAGTAATTGATGCGGGAACCTCATCAATGCTTTCAAAAACACGGCTACCAGAGACAACCACACGCTCCATTTGCGTATCGGTTAATTGGTTTTTATTGATTGCTTCATCGGCAAAAGTGGCAGTGCTTACAGCGAGGGCTAATAAAGTGAAAGAGGTTTTAAACATGAAGATCCTTTACGACTATGTAATTATGAGATATTGCTGTTTTTATTGGCGCAATAATAAGTGTAAAGAAGTGTAAAGGCAAGGGTATTGATAGTTATTATCAATTGCATTTTGTTTTTTTGCTATTCAAAAAAGTTAAACATCAGCATTATGCTTGCAAAAAATGCCAACCAAAGCGGCGCACTTGCTTGATATTTTCCGACATTAAAAAGTTGATAACAAAAACCAATAAGCAGTAGTAGCTCAATAAGTAGCTGGAGTGGAAAACCCACAAAGGCATAAATGATTCCTATCACTGAGAGAAAGCTATTACCTGATAGTTTGCTCAAGGTGCCAGTAAAAAACTCGGCTGCTATAAAAAAGCACAAGTGGTTGATTATAAATAATAATAGAACACTTTTCATAGCTCTCGTCCTTAAGCTTTTTTCCTGATGCGCTAATAAGTGATTAATTCCATGTAATTGGTACGATTAATTTTAGGAGCTAAAATAGGAAAAATAAAGCAACGTCACTTGTTTAAAGTATGAGTTGCTACAAGGCAAAAAGTACATTTACATCGAGTCAGGAACGGCAGTTATTTGAAAGGTAAGGGTGGCATGAGTTGATCTGACAGTGTTACTGGTGGTGTGAACTTAAAGTTATTGTTCAACATCACCAGTGCGAGCTGATTTATTAAAACGTTATAATGCTGAGTTATCTATAATGGCGTTTATACCAAAAGTAACCCCCGCTGATAGTAAAAAAAGCAGGCAATAGTGCAACCAATAGCCATAAAATTTGCACCAGAAAGCCGGCAAAATCGCCAATATGAAATTTATATTTAAAATTCCACGCGCGAGTTGTGAGGTTGGCTTTTGAGGCATCGTAAGATTGCAGTACTTGACCGGTGTATTGATCGGCCCATACCCAACTATAAGCATGACTTTCATCAGGGTTTCTTACTCTAAGTGCAACTGGGTCGCTGGCTTTTTTAGGCAAATAGATACGAAATAATTCAGCCTCAGGAAATACGGCTAATGCGTTTTGTATAGCCACTGCAAAGTTATCGCCATTGATTATATTTGGCACCTCGAGTTCCGGCGCTTTAGGGCGTGCCTCTACATTATTTTGTGTTACAAACTCAAGCACTGCTTTGGTCTCGTCTTTCCAGTGAAATGCCATACCAGTAAAGGCAATTAAAATAAGAGGGATAAACAGATACATGCCAATCACTGTATGGAGTTGGTAAAGCAAAATACGTAATTTAGTCTTGGGTTTTATTACTAAACGTTTTAGGCGATTTTTAGGTTTAAGCCACATGTATACGCCAACGAATATATTGATAATAAAAATTAACGCACAGATAGAGACCCAATTGCGCAGCGGCTTTTTGCCATCTGTATCTTGGTATAATAGCCAACGATGAACGGCCATGGTAAAGCCATACACTGTACTGTAATAATCATATTTGAGCAGTACTTGTCCGGTATATGGGTTAACGCTGATATAGTTTTTATCAGCAAGCTGGGCTTGCCATGCAACAGTGGGCTGCTGCTCTGGCATAAGTAAAGTGACATTTTGTTTGGAGTGAACAGCCAGCGTATTGATAAGCACCGGATAGGCCAGTGGTGTTGATTGCGGGGTTACTGTCCAATATTGCGGGTTAATGATTTGCTGAATGTCTTTTGCGTAAATTAAAATAGCGCCGGTGATGCTTAAACAGATCAAAAACAGTCCACTAACTAATGTCAGTATTAAATGAGTACGGCGTAACCACAGCTTTAACAACACAGATATCCTATGATATTTATAAAAATAAAGATGCGATGATAAATGAGAACGCGAGCTGTTTTCAATAAAAATACGATTAAATGCAATTATGAGCTCGCATCATGGTTTGTTATTGTGGCTGTTTATATTCAATAATACATTGCTCAATAGCAAATTCATGGTGTAAATAGTCTTTAATTGCGTCAATATCAAGTGGCTGAGTAGCTATGATCACCAGTTCACAACAGGTCGTTTTCTCATCAATTTGCCAGGCTTTAATGCTGTGTACTTGGCTAATTGTAAAGTGCTTTTGTAACGCATTAGTGATTGCTTCACGATTAAAGTTATTGGGCGCAGCTTGCATAAGAATTTTGCAACTTTCAATCAGTAGTAATAGCCCGTGATAAATTACATATGCCGAAATGAATACTGTGGCAATCAAATCAACAATATACCATTGATAGAGAATAATTAAGGTACCAGCCACAATTACCACGATCGAGGCCATAGCATCAGACACATTATGAATAAATGCAGCGCGAATATTCATGCTATTTTTTGCCCCCGCACGAAAGGTCAACACCGCCGTCGCAACATCAATTACTAGTGCTAATGCTGCCACCCACACTACAATCCAGCCATCGATTGGGGTTGGGTTAAAATAGCTGTCAATGGCTTCTAGTATTAAAAATCCACCAATAATGATTAAGGTGCTGCTGTTTAACAATGTGGCTAAAATTTCTGCACGTTTATAACCAAAATGATAGTGCTCGTTAGCGGGTTTATTACCAATTCTACGGGCGATTAATGCGATAAAAATAGCCGCTGCATCACTGAGATTATGCAATGCATCGGCAATTAAAGACAGACTGCCAGAGATAAGACCGCCAACAACTTGGGCAATAGTAAGTAGCACATTGATAAAAACAGCGAAGCCTAGCTGGCGATCACTTTGGTCGTCATTGTGATGACTATGAGAATGTTGATGAGCCATATTGAGTATTGCCTAAGTTGTTATTATATTGATACTACAATACTAAATGAGCATTGGTGAATTAGCCAGCGGCATAAAGTTGGCATCTGTCGCGAGCGGCTAAGCACTTCTCAGTAACGAAAAGATGTGTTAAGTTAGCTTGGAAATCGTTCAAAGGATATATTGCTTGAAGCAAATAGTGTTGTTAGTTTTAGCGTTTGTACTACTTCAGCCTGTGCTGGATAGTTTTGACGTGGCTGATCATAACACTGCTATTAATGTAACCTCGCAATTATTACATCAACAAAGTCAATTAGACGAACACTGCTCTGTCAATAACGATCATGATATTCATCAACTGCAGCATCAGCAATTAAGCCAAGCCTTAGCTGATAACGCCGATGATGCGCATTGTCATGTATGTCATATCCCTGCATTTTTTACTGAGCCGTGGCAGCAACATGTCAATTTACCAAGCTACGGCATTATTAGTTTGAACGCCCCTGCATTTAATTCGCGTCTGCTTATTCCTGATCTACGCCCTCCAATTACTCACTCACTAAGTTAATTTTTAGCTGGCCAACATCATGGTCACCGATTTATTTAGTAAGAGTATATGTTATGAATTTATACAAACCATTTGGGTTTGCTTGTCTGTGTGCGACTGTATTAGCTGCACCACCCGCATTGGCTGCGCCAACGCATAATACCGCCGATTTAACCTGGTTGTTGTTGCAATTAAAACAACACCCAAATTTACAGGCTGATTTTCAGCAGCTGCAAAGTGCCACTGCATCTGTGCGAGCCGCAGGGCAATCTCTATATAATCCAAACCTTGAGTCGAGTATTGAAAAAGAAGGCGATGCTAATAATTTTAGTATTGGGCTGAGCCAAACACTTGATATTAATGATCAACAACAGGCACAACATAGTGCGGCGCAACTTACATTGGTTGCGCAGCAGCAGCGTTTGCAATTAACATATTTACAATTAGTTGAACAAACCCTGATTGCGCTTATCAATTGGCGCAGTAGTAAAGCAGCTTTTCAGTTAGCGCAACAGCAAGAGCAGCAATTAGAGCGTTTAGTTACCGTGGTTAAGCGCCGTCGAGCGGCCGGAGAAGTCGGGTTGCTGGATGAACAATTAGCGTTGTACTCACTATCAGAAATTTTGAATCAAACCGCCCAACAAGCCAGTGCTTATGCAGATGCTAAATTAGCTGTGCAGGCACTGTTACCAACGTGGCACGAAGATGGGCAGCTGACACCTGAACAGTTACTCAGTGGTATTAAACTCACTACAGATACTGAAAATGTGGTCCAACACCCACAACTTTTGCTGGTGAAATCACAATGGCAACAACAGCGTCAGCAAGTAAAGGTGATCAAAGCAGAACGAGCCGTCAAACCAACCATTGGGCTTGTAGCAGGTAAAAATGGTGATGATAACCTTGTCTCTGTGAGTTTTTCTATGCCGCTGAATATAGTGAATAATTTTAGCGATGAATACCAAGCCGCTGAATTTACGGTGATGTCAAAAGAAGCCGAATATCAAGCTTTAAAGCGCACTATGACGTTTCAAGCACAAGCTAGTAAAGAGGTGATGCAAGCGTACGCTCAGCGCGTTAAGCGTTGGCAGTCGATTAACCAAGCAAATGCAGATAGCAGCCTTGCGTTGATAGAGCAACAATGGCAAAGCGGTGATATCAGTACCGCTGAGTACTTAACCATGCGCCAACAGCGTATTTCAGGATTACTTGCTGGCATTGAAATTGTTCAGCAGAGCCAACTGGCGAGTGTGAATTGGTTAAAGCAAAGTGGTCAACTTAGCCATTATATTTCTACCTTTACGGATCCCCTAACTGATGGAGCTGCACTATGACGCGCTTAAAAATTATTCTTTCTGCTCTGCTATTTATTTTTAGCAATTTAGGGCAGGCAACCACTGTTGCACAACAAAAGTTTGATGATACAAAAACAGGTCATCAACACAGTGAAGATGCACCGCACGCTCATACACCAGATGCAGCCCTTGATCATAGTGCTACCACAGCAGTACAACAGAGTGAGAATGTTGAACATGATCAAGCCGGCGGGGTACGTTTAACCCCGACACAAATGCGTTTAGCAAATGTGCAGATCAGCCCATTAGTGAAGCGCACTTATCAAGCGCAGTTGTATGCCCCTGGTGAAATCAAAGCTAATGGTTATAGCAGTTATGTGTTGTCGCCACGGGTAGATTCAATTGTGGTGAAACGTCACGCAACCTTAGGACAACATATTCAAGTAGGCGCACCGTTAGTGACTTTATTTAGTGCCGAGGTCGCCAGTGCACAAACCACTTATCGATTAGCTAAAGCACAGTGGCAGCGGGTGCAAAAAATGGGCAAAGGTACGGTGAGCGAAAAACGCTTACTCACAGCCAAGGCCGAATATGAAGTGGCTCACAGTCAACTTGTGGCGTTTGGTTTATCGGCTAAAGCAATTGCGCAAAGTGCGGTCAGCCCAGCCGATAAACTGGGGGAGTACACATTATTTGCTGGTACGTCAGGGGCTGTGCTCAGTGATAATTTTGCACAAGGGCAGCGGGTCGATGCGGGAATTGAACTGATGCTGATTGCTGATGAAAGTCTACTGTGGGTTGAAGCGCAATTGTCGGCAAATCAAACCATTAATATTGATACAGGGACAATAGCGCAAGTGAAAGTGAATCAATTCACATACCCAGCCAAGGTGATCCAAGAAGCACACACTATAGATCAGATCACTCGTTCACGGATTGTGCGTTTAAGTGTACAAAACAGCCAGCATCAATTACACCCAGGGATGTTTAGTGACGTGTATTTTGAATTTTCAACTGAGCAACAAGTGTTGGCAGTACCAGAGCAAGCTCTACTTAGGAACCCAGATGGTGATTGGGCGGTATATGTGCAAGATGAAGACGGTGAACTTATAGCAACTGAAATTGAACGTGGCCGACGGTTTGGTCAGCTTCGTGAAATTAAAGGATTAGCTGAGGGCACTAAAGTCGTTACTCAAGGAGCATTTTTTGTCGCATCAGAACAAGCTAAAGGCGGTTTTGATCCGCACAACCATTAGGAGCTAACACTATGTTTAATAATATAATAGATAGTGCGATTGCTAATCGACTACTGGTTTTGCTGACTCTTTGTGTATTAATTGTCACCAGTGTTGTGGTGATCCCAAAACTCAACCTTGATGCTTTTCCAGATGTTACCAATGTGCAAGTGGCTGTTAATACCGAAGCACCAGGTTTGGCTGCCGTTGAAGTTGAGCAGCTGATCACTTACCCAATTGAAGCGGTCATGTATGCATTACCTGATGTAGAGCAAGTTCGTTCGATTTCTAAAACGGGGCTTTCTGGTGTTACCGTGGTTTTTAAAGAAGGGGTGGATATCTATTTTGCCCGCCAACTGGTATTTGAGCGTTTGCAAGCAGCGAAAGAACTGATCCCGGACGGGATTGGCTTGCCAGAAATGGGCCCGAATACGTCAGGGCTCGGGCAGGTTTACCAATACTTATTAGCGGCATCACCTGAGTCTGGCTTGGATAGTATGGCGCTGCGCAGCTTAAACGATTGGATTGTCAAATTGCTTATTCTACCTGTTGATGGGGTTACCGAAGTACTATCGTTCGGTGGTGATGTGCGTCAATACCAAGTAAATCTTAACCCAAATAAGTTATTGGCTTATCAGCTCGAACAACAACAAGTGGTAACTGCACTGGAAGAAAACAACACTAATGTAGGTGGCTGGTATATGAACCGCGGCCAAGAGCAGTTAGTTATTCGTGGAACAGGTTGGTTTAATGCCGGCACACTAGGGCTGCAAGAAATAGCACAAACGCCATTGAAAACCATCAATGGCACAGTGATCACCATTGCCGATGTGGCAGAGGTGACGCTTGGCAGTGAAATTCGCCAAGGTGCCGCTACGATGAGTAAAAAAGATGGTCAAGGTAATGTGCAATCATTAGGTGAAGTGGTGACAGGGGTGGTATTAAAACGCATTGGTGCAAATACCAAGCAAACCATTGATGGTATTAGCGCGCGGATTGCGATGATCAATCAAGCACTACCAGAGGGGGTAACGTTTGAACCGTTATATGACCAAGCTGATTTGATCACCAAAGCGGTTGATACTGTGGTAGATGCCTTGCTACTAGCGTTTGTATTTATTGTGGTTGTGCTGGCGTTGTTTTTAATGAATTTACGGGCCACATTATTGGTTTTATTGTCTATACCAATCTCCATTAGTATGGCTTTATGTGTCATGTCGTGGTTAGGGCTCTCGGCTAATTTGATGTCACTCGGTGGTATTGCTGTGGCAATTGGTATGCTGGTGGATGGCTCGGTGGTTATGGTGGAAAATATTTTTCGTCACTTAACTAACAATACTCATGCTGATCACTCACCGGCTAAATTGATCACTATGGCGGCTAAAGAAGTTGCCAGGCCGGTATTTTTTGCTGCACTAATTATTTTAGTGGTGTTTATGCCGCTGTTTAGTTTTGAAGGCGTAGAAGCTAAATTATTCCAGCCAATGGCTATAAGTATCATGTTAGCCATTATTTCTGCTGTGATTGTTGCGCTAGTAATCGTGCCAGCAATGGCAGTGTATTTATTTTCTAAAGGTGTCACAGTTAGGCGCAGTGTATTACTTGAACCGTTAGATAAAACTTATCAAACATGTTTACGCTGGGCAATGAACGCACGTAAAACGGTGATCTCGCTGGCGGGAATATTAGTGGTGATTGCTGGTATCTTATTGCCGCAACTAGGCACTGAGTTTGTGCCAGAGCTTGAAGAAGGCACTATTAACTTACGGGTAACACTGGCACCTTCGGCAAGCTTGGATACAGCATTAATGGTCGCTCCTAAGTTGGAAGCGATATTATTGGCCTTTCCTGAAGTTGAGTATGCACTTAGCCGAATTGGTCGCCCAGAAGTCGGGGGGGATCCAGAGCCAGTTAATAATATTGAAATTTACTTAGGTTTAAAGCCAGTGAGTGAATGGCAATCAGCTGCTAATCGTGCACAACTGCAAGTGTTAATGGAACAAAAATTAGCGCAGTTTCCTGGTTTATTGTTTAACTTTTCACAGCCGATAGCCACGCGGGTGGATGAGCTACTCTCAGGGGTGAAAGCGCAACTAGCGATTAAGCTGTTTGGTGCTGATTTAGATGTGTTAGTCGCTAAAGGGCAGCAAATTGAGCAAGCTGTAAAAGGTGTTGCTGGCGCTAAAGATGTGGCAATGGAACAAATTGCTGGTGAAGCACAATTAGTGATAAAACCGAACCGCTTAGCACTTTCTCGCTATGGTTTATCTGTGGGGGATTTAATGTCGATAGTGCAAGATGGCATTGGCGGCACTGCGGCAGGGCAAATTATTAATGCCAATGAGCGGTATGATATTTATGTGCGCATTGGGGCAGAGTTTCGTGACAGCCCAGAAGCCATTGCAGACCTGCGTTTATTATCACCGACAGGTGCCGTGGTTAGGGTTGGGGATGTCGCAACGGTTAATATTGAATCTGGTCCGCCACAAGTGCGTCGTGATGACGTTCAGCGCCGAGTAGTGATCCAAGCCAATGTACAAGGGCGCGATATGGGCTCAGTCGTCGCGGATATTCGCCTTGCCATAGCTGAGCAAGTTGATTTACCGTCAGGTTATAGCATTAGTATTGGCGGTCAATTTGAAAACCAACAACGTGCGCAGCAGCGTTTATCTATCGTGGTGCCTATTTCGCTGGCTTTGATTGCATTACTTTTGTATTTTGCATTTGGCTCGATAGGCCAAGCATTGCTGATTTTAGTCAATGTGCCGTTAGCTGTTATTGGTGGTGTGGTTGCACTTTACGTATCAGGGCAATATTTATCAGTGCCAAGCTCTGTGGGTTTTATTACCTTGTTTGGGGTAGCTGTGCTTAACGGCGTGGTGATGGTTGAGAGTATTAATAATCGCGTTAAAGCGGGAGATAGTCTACAAAGCGCAGCATTTAATGGCGCACTATCTCGGCTGCGACCCGTACTAATGACGGCGTTAACCTCAGCGCTTGGTTTGATACCCATGTTGATATCAACAGGGATCGGCGCTGAAATTCAAAAACCATTAGCAACGGTTATTGTTGGCGGATTATTTACCGCAACCTTTCTTACTTTATTTGTATTGCCGGTACTCTACGCTCAATTTAGTCAGCAGTTTTATCGTGTCAATGGGAATAAAAACTAGCTCTACTGCAGTACCTTACACAAGGCGCATAAACTTGCGTCTTGTGTTATTTAGTGCATTAATATATGTAAGTAAGTGTCTAAAACAATAAAAAGTTGATTATGGAAATACAATGCTGAATAGCCTGTTAAAAAATAAAAGCCAATCTATACGGACGAAACTGATTGTTACTTTTATTGTCATTGCGCTAGCGCCATTGTGTTTACTGTCGTGGTTTAGTTTACAACATGTTATTGATTCTCTGGAGCAAAGTGCTGAGGTGCAACTAGTTGAATTGAGTAGTATAGGTAAGCAATTTGCTGATATCTGGTTTGCAGATCATATTAAAGATTTGTACCTGTTAAATGATCAACTCAGCCATAAGCAGTTGGATAAACAATCACTAATCAACGAATTTGTTGCGCGCTATGACTTTGTAAATGACATTGATATTATTATTGACCCTCTTAATCGTACTAATTTAGTTAATAATGCTGCATTCTCTGAGTTAGATAGCGAACAGCTAAACGCTATGCTTACCGATTTAGAGCGAGGCGCAGCGAGTGTATTTATCTCAACGCAAGCAAAGCCGCAACGACACTTTGTGGTGTTGTCAGTAACCAATACCCAACAGATATTAAACTCTATTATTTTGGTTGAGGTTAATTTTCAAGGGTTGCTCGAAAACTTAGCTCATGTTCATGAAAATAATGAAGAGTTGACCTTTCATATTATCAAAAGTGGCGTTGTACAAGATGCAACGCACTCCTCACTTTCTGAGATGTTAAGTAAGCATTTAGCAAAGTTTGATCATGTCTTTACTTATCATAAAAGTGATAACACCAAGCACTACGCGATACTTACACAATTAAACTTTGCTAGTGCAACTGATTGGCAACTACTGGTGGAAAAGCCTGCGGTGGTTATGCTCAAAGGCGCCACTACTTATAAAAAAGCGGCGATGTTAGTTAATATTATTGCTTTATTCGTCATTCTGGTGCTGTCGTGGTGGTTCGCTCGGCGGCTATCACGGCCACTTATTTCGCTTGCTAGGGCATCGACTGAGATTAGCAATGGTTCGCGAAGCCGCATACCTATTTTAGCGGATAGCAGTGAACTGCAGCAGTTGTCGATTGACCTCGATCATCTGGTTAGTAGTAAATTACAGCAGCAATCAAGGTTGCAAATGCAAAGTGAAGCACTGCAATTAGCACTTAAGCAACTAGCGGAACAAAAAAGCGCACTTGATGAACATGCAATTGTTGCAGTGACCGATATCAAGGGCACGATCACCTTTGTTAATAAGAAATTTTGTGAGATCAGCGGTTACTGCGAAAGTGAATTGTTAGGAAAAAATCACCGTATTTTAAACTCCGGGACTCACCCTAAAGATTTTTTTAAAGGCATGTATAAAACCTTAATCGCAGGCAATGTATGGCATGACCAAATCTGTAATCGAGCAAAAAATGGTGACTTTTATTGGGTCGATACCACCGTAGCGCCTTTTTTAGATGAGCATGGGCAACCGCAAAGTTATATTGCTATACGCACAGACATTACCGCATTGAAATTACAAGAATTTGAACTCGAACAGCATAAAACACAATTGCAATTAGTGCTGGACAGCACTGCAGTAGGGATCTGGGACTGGTATGTAGATACCGGCAAAGCATATTTTAATAACCGCTGGGCGAGTATTATCGGCTATAAATTAGAAGAACTACAACCAACTGATTTTAATACATGGAACAAATATACTCATCCAGATGATCTTGTTACTTCAGGGCAGCTTTTAGAACAGCATTTTGCGGGTGAGAGCGATTATTATGTCTGCGAAGTTCGTATGTTGCATCGTCTCGGACATTGGGTGTGGGTACTGACCACAGGACGTATCGTTGAGCGCAATAGTGATGGCTCTGCAAAACGAATGATAGGTACTCATCTTGATATTACAGAGCGAAAAGAAACAGAAGCACAATTGCAATTGAGTCGCGACCGATTTGTGTCTCTGGTTGGCAATATTCCAGGCATTGTGTATCGATGTAAATACGATGCCCAATGGAGCATGCTCTATCTGAGTGAACAAACAAAAGTTATTACCGGCTATGAACCAAGTGATTTAGTTGATAATCATAAGCTGAGCTTCATTGAATTAATTCACCCGGATGATGTCTCAAGCGTGGCAGAGAAAGTGAGAGTCGATGTTGATGCTCGTCAGCCATGGTCATTAGAATACCGTTTGGTCGCTTCTGACGGCAGTATTCATTGGGTACATGAAAAAGGTCAAGCAGTGTATGATCAGGCTGGCAAAGTATTGTATTTAGATGGTTTTATTCATGATATAACCGAACGTTATCATACTCAATCAACACTTTATCGCCAACAAAGTTTACTTGAAGCAATGAGTAAACAAGGCCAAATTGGTGCCTGGGAAGTGGATTTAGAAGCACAGACTATGTACTGGTCCGATGAAGTCAAAGCAATTCATGAAGTCGCCGATGACTACCAGCCAGTAATAGGGCAAGCTCTTGATTTTTATAAGCAAGGTGAACATCGTGATAAAATTAGCGAACTGTTTGAAGATGCTGTTCTTAATGGTAACAGCTGGGAAATTGAGTTAATCCTTGTCACAGCGTTAGGCAATGAAAGGTGGGTTAAGTCGATAGGCCAAGTTGAATTTAAAAATGAACGTTGCGTGCGTGTGTATGGTTCATTTCAAAATATTGATACTTATAAACATCTCGAATTAGAGAGTAAAAAAGCCAACCAATATAATAAAAACCTAGCGAGTTTAACCGTCTCACCTGAGTTATTGGCAGGTAATTTCGATGTAGTAAAAAATTTAGTGACGCAGTCAATGTGTGAAGTACTTGATGTGCAACGCTCAGCAGTGTGGGTGTTTGATGAAGCTAGCGATGAAATGACGTGCGTGAGTTTATTTATCGATGATCAAGGTTTTGTTGAGCAGCCTTTAGTGCTTAAAGCGAGTGAATTTCCCGCTTATTTCAAAGCAATATTTGCACAAGGTTTAGTGGCAATTAATGATGTTAATAGCCATCCTGCAACCGCCGAATTGATTGACACTTACACAACACCATTAAATATTAATTCGATGCTCGATGCCGTTATATCTACCGGTGAGGGTATATTAGGAGTGCTATGTGCGGAAAGTGTCGGTAGCTATCGCTGTTGGAGCCAAAATGAAGAAACCTATTTACGCTCTTTAGCGACATTAGTGGGCAGCGTGTTAATGTCGCAAAGGCGCAAGCAAACCGCCCAAGAGCTGAAAATTGCATTAGTCAAAGCCAATGCTGCTGCAACAGCAAAAAGTCAATTTTTAGCAACCATGAGTCATGAAATCCGTACCCCAATGAATGGGGTGTTGGGTATGCTTGAGCTGATCGAACTTGAAGCGTTGACCAAGCCGGTGCGAACGAAAGTCGCGATAGCAAAAAATAGCGCGCATTCTTTATTGTCGGTGATCAATGATATTTTAGATTTTTCGAAAGTTGAAGCCGGTAAAATCGAGCTAGAAAGTATCAACTTCAATGTCTGTAATTTACTCGGAGAGGTGGCGGAATCTCAAGCCCTTGCGGCGCAAGATAAAGATATCGAAATCATTATTGATTTAGTGGCTGTGACACCGGTGCAATTTAAAGGCGATCCGGGGCGTATTCGCCAAGTGCTGACCAATTTACTGAGTAACGCTGTTAAGTTTACTGCGCAAGGTGAAGTAGTGATCCGCGCATCAGTAACTCCTATTGAACAACAATATCAGCTCAGTATTAATGTAAAAGACTCTGGCATCGGAATTGATCTAACCAAGCAAAAAGATTTATTCAGCCCATTTTCGCAAGTAGATGCCTCGACTACGCGTGAATATGGCGGCACTGGATTAGGTTTGGCGATTAGTAAACAATTGTGTGAGTTAATGGGTGGAGAAGTAACGTTAGTCAGTGAGGTAGGGCATGGTTGTGAGTTTACCGCGACAGTGATGCTAGAGGCGGGAAGTGACACTGAGCGTAGTATACCGACCATAGATATGACCAAGCTCACTATATTGGTGGTTGATGATAACGAAACCAATCGGATTGTGATAAGCCAACAGCTTGCTCATTGGGGTGCAAAAGTTGAGCTTGCTTGTAATGCAGCACAAGCCTTGCAGTTATGTAAAAAGCGCCTTGCAGATAAACTTAATTTGTATGATATTGCCGTGTTGGATATGCAAATGCCAGGAATGGATGGCTTAGCACTGTGTCGAAAATTAAAAGCCGATGATGATTTTAAAGCAATGCCATTAGTAATGATGACCAGTATTGCTGGCATGGAAGGAGTACAACGTTTTAGCGATGCAGGGTTCCAAGCGTATTTTCCAAAACCTATCACTACGGCTGATTTGATCAGTGCCATGGCGGTGATCGCTCATGGTGGTAGCGCCGATTTACCTTTAGTGACATCAAGTTATATATCCTCACTGCGTAGTGATCAGCATAGAGCAAATAGCCATATTTTATTGGTTGAAGACAATCCGATTAACCAGCAAGTATCTAAACTAATGTTAAGTAAACTGAATTTTACCGTAACGCTAGCGGAGAATGGTCAGCAAGCCCTTGATATTTTAGCGAAAGTACCTGCAGAACACTTTAATTTAGTGCTCATGGACTGCCAAATGCCGGTGCTGGATGGATTTGACGCTACTCGCGCAATTCGTGCCGGTGAGGCGGGTGCTAAACATCAACAGATCACAATTATTGCACTCACAGCCAATGCAATGGATGAAGACAAACAGCTGTGTTTAGCGTCTGGAATGGATGACTACTTGGCTAAACCAATTCAACTACAAATATTAAAAGATAAACTAGATCAGTATTAAACAATGCAGTAATAAATAAGAGAGCTTATGACAGACCAAAAAACGATTACCTTAAGAGATGCGCAGCCTTCGGATGCTGCTACTATTTTGCATTTTATTACCGAATTGGCAATTTATGAAAAAGAGCCCGATGCGGTTAAAACCGATGAACAGGCGATTTTAAAAACCCTGTTTAGTGAAGGTGCAACAGCGCATAGTTTGATTTGTTTTGAAGGCGATACGCCAATTGGCTTTGCGGTGTACTTTTACAATTATTCGACTTGGCTTGGCAAGAATGGCTTGTACCTTGAAGACTTATATGTCAGCCCAGATAGCCGAGGTAATGGTGCGGGTAAACTGATTATGCAACATTTGGCACGCCAAGCTATCGCAAAAGATTGTGGCCGTTTTGAATGGGTGGTACTTGACTGGAATCAACCTGCGATCGATTTTTACAATAGTATGGGGGCAGAGCCACAAAATGAGTGGATCATTTATCGGCTTACAGGACAAGCATTAATTGATTTTGCCGAGAAATAAAAATACGTAATATAAATAAAAATCATTTGCATTAAGTTGTTTGGCTGTGTAAATTAATCACATCATTTAATTTTGTGCAGGTGATTTTTATGTCACACCCACAGTTTCACAGCAGCAATAAATTGTCTCAGGTTGAGCAAGTATTAAGTCCTTGGCAAGCCAACATCATTGCTGGAAATACAGCGTTTGAACGCGGTGCTTTAATTGAAGCTCGCGATAAATACACGACAGCACACACCCTCGCAGCTCGTTTATTAAGCCAATTTAGCCAAGCAAAAATATGCCAGTCAGTTATTAGCGCAATTGAACATTGCTGCCCCGCATTCGTTGTTGCCGCTCATAATTTAGCGGATACATATCGAGCCATGAACCAAGCAGAGCAAGCGTGTCAGTGTTTGTGTGATGTGCATATAAGTTTAAGTCATTTGCTCCAGCATCCATGCGATACGGTGCGTACAGTGGTTGTGCACCATCATCACAAAACCTACACAGAGTTAGTACAGTTTGCCAAATTGCACAGTCATTACCCGCAATTAATAGAACAAATCAATCAGACGTTAAGTTACACCCCAGATCAAACTGCCACTGTGCATTGATCACTTATCTTAATCCGACAAGGAACAATTATGGCGTTTACATTACCCCCATTACCATATGAGTACGATGCGTTAGAGCCACATTTAGATGCTAAAACTATGGAGATCCACCATACTTTGCATCATCAAACATATATCAATAAAGCCAATGCGGCACTTGAAAATACCCAGTATAGTGATACTGATGTACATGAGTTACTCGCAAAGATTGACACGTTGCCAACTGAGCTGCAAAAAGTAGTGCAAGAGCATGGTGGCGGACATGCAAACCATTCATTGTTTTGGACAGTAATGAGCCCCAATGGTGGGGATCAGCCAAAAGGGAGCTTATTAGATGCGATCACAGAGCAGCTTGGCGGCTTTGATAACTTTAAAGAGTCATTTACAGCGGCAGCTGTTAGTCGCTTCGGCAGTGGCTGGGCGTGGCTAAGTGTTAATAAAGATAACCAGCTTGTGGTGGAAAGTAGTTTAAATCAAGATAGTCCATTAATGCACGGCAACACGCCGATTTTAGGTTTAGATGTGTGGGAGCACGCCTATTATCTGAAATACCAAAACCGCCGCCCGGAGTATATCGCAGCATTTTATAATGTTATTAATTGGGCTGAAGTGGAGCGTCGTTATTTAGCTGCTACCAGTAAATCAATCAGCGAATAAAGGTTGAGTGCCGAAAATGGCTAGTAAACTGTGTTTTTTCACGTACTCTATTAGCAGATGTATAGTTAAGAGCACCTTATGGATACTAGCCATTGGCAACTTGCCAGACAAAGCCGCGACCATCGTTTTGATGGACTCTTTTTCATCGGTGTTAAAAGCACCGGTATTTATTGTCGGCCAATTTGTCCTGCCCCTACTGCAAAAGAGCAAAACGTAGAATACTTTCAATATGCCCATAATGCTGCCCAGGCGGGATTTCGCCCGTGCATTCGTTGTCGACCAGATAGCGCCCCTGGAAGTAGCGCATGGCAAGGAACAAAAACCACAGCGCTGCGAGCCAAACAGCTGATAGACAGTGACTTAACAACGCAACAAAGCTGTGAACAGTTAGCTGAGCGACTCGGCGTGAGTAGCCGCTATTTAAGGCAGTTATTTCAGCAACATTTTGGTATCTCAGTAACTCAGTATCGGTTATTTAATCAATGTCACTTTGCTAAAAAACTGCTGCAAGAAACTAATTTATCGGTATCTCAAGTTGCTTTTGCAGCGGGCTTTAATAGTATTCGTCGCTTTAATGATGCGTTTTTACAGCAGTTACATATTTGCCCGTCAAAAATGCGTGGTGAGCGCAGCACAACACGTGCGATGTTGACGCTTAAATTACCTTTTCGGCCCCCTTATAATTGGACTGCGTTACAGCAATTTTTAGCTAAGCGGTTAATTTCACCTCTTGAGTGGCTTGGCGAGACATATTATGGTCGCAGCTTTAAAAATCAGCATTGCCAAGGTCAGTTTACGGCTGAGTTTGTAGAGCACAAACATCACTTTTTAGTCAGCATTGATATTGATCAGCCGCGCTTTTTACAGCCTATTTTAAGTGAAATTCGCAGGGTGCTCGATTTAGATGCCGATACTGCGCAAATCGAACAACACCTAGCAACTCAACTTCAAGGGGCAATTGTGTTAACCCAAGGATTGCGGTTACCGGGTATTTGGTCGGTATTTGAGGCTGGTATTCGTGCGGTACTTGGCCAACAAGTAAGTGTAACTGCCGCGCATAACTTAGTGACTCAGCTGGTGGATGAACTGGGCGAACAAGATGGCGAGCGAGTGTATTTTCCAACCCCTGAGGTAGTGGCAAACAGTGAGCTGGCATTTTTTAAAATGCCTCAAGCGAGAAAGAATGCGCTGCGTAATTTAGCGCAGTTTTGCGCCGATAACCCTGATTGTCATCAGCTTGATCAATGGCTGCCACTCAAAGGGATTGGACCTTGGACAGTAAACTATGCAAAATTACGCGGCCAAAGTCAGCCCGATATTTTATTAGCGGGAGATTTAGGCGTAAAGAAAGCCCAAGCGGGGGCAAAACCATTTAATGATGAGATGTGCGCGCCATTTCGCTCCTATTTAACCTTTCAACTATGGCAGCAGCTAACATGACTATTATCCAAACCCGCATACCCAGCCCAATTGATGAGATTATTATTCAAGGTAACCAACACGGGGTCAGTTATGTGGGCTTTTATCCAGTTATAGAGTGCTCAGAAACCCCATTTTCAGATGTTGAGCAGCCACATATTTTAAATTGTGCTGCGCAGCTTAATGACTACTTTGCAGGCAAGCGAACAACCTTTGATGTCACTCTAGCCACCCATGGCACTGCTTTTCAACAAGCGGTATGGCAAGCGCTCACCGCGGTGCCATTTGGACAAACACAGAGTTATTCAGATATTGCTCATGCACTCAATAATCCCAAGGCAGTTCGCGCAGTGGGGGCTGCTAATGGTAAAAACCCAATCAGTATTATTGTGCCGTGTCACCGTATTATTGGTGCCAATGGTAAATTGACCGGCTATGCCGGTGGGCTAGAGCGCAAGCAGTGGTTACTTGAGCACGAAGGGATCATCTAAATTTTTTGGTTTAGTTACTAAACAATTCATTTTTTCGGTCTACACTTTAGATGAAACGTCTAGGGAGCAAGATAAAATGAAACAAAATAAACGTGTTAGGGATAATTTATTGGCGTTATTGGTACTCAGTAGCGGGTGTAGTTTGCTATCAACAGCGGCAATTGCTAACTCAACTGAACTAATTTTTTGTTATGAAGATAAAACTGTCGCGCCGATGTTTTTAGCGCAAAGCAATGAAATGTTAGGTACTCAACCAGAAGCATCGCTAGAAATCCTACAAAATCTTGATAATACACTTTCACAACTGTCTATTCGTTATCAGCGTAAAGCTTGGCTAAGTTGTTTAAATGATCTGCGTACAAATAAAGTGAATGCGGTTATTGCTACCTATCGACCTGAACGAACTGAATTTGCCCAATACCCAATGGATGGAACTCAGCAACTGGATCCGCGTTTTGCAGTGAGTGAATTTGGCAGTTGTCTCATCGGCGGAAAAAAATTTCACCAGCAATGGCAAAGCCGCGAAGTATTTCAGACCAGGGCTTTTACATTAGCTATTGCGAACGGTTATGACTTAGGCAAGGTATTACATCAAGAGCCTTTTTTTGTTCAACATACTTCCTCAGTCGAAAAAGCCGTTGAGTTGATCGACCGTGGAGTCGTTGATGCTACGCTTGACGTGTGCCAAGTTGGCGATCGGAAAGTATCAAACTTCCGGTATAAAACAGCCCAAGTACAAGCCATTTATCCTCCACTTGAAAAAGCCCAAGGCTATTTGCTTTTCTCTAAGCAGTTTTATCAACAGCATAAGGCGCTTAGTCAACGTATTTGGCAAACCATCGCTGCACAAGATAATGCCAAGCTGTATGTTGAATATTTAGATAAAACTAATCACGAAGCTAGGGTCGTCAGTAGCAGGCACCGTTGAGTTATCGTTCTATAACACGGGTAAAAAAGGTGATGTTCAATCAAGATTAAGGTAGCATTAGCGCACTTTTTTCAGGGTAGGCATTTTCATGGCTCAGCTGTACTTTTATTATTCTGCAATGAACGCAGGTAAATCTACCACGCTTTTACAATCGGCATTTAACTATCGCGAACGCGGCATGGAGCCTGTTATTTTAACGGCTGCATTGGATGATCGTGCTGGTGTTGGTAAGGTATCTTCTCGAATTGGTTTACAAGCTGATGCACATATTTTTGATGCTGACAAAGATGTTTTTGAACTGATCAAACAGCTTAATAGTGAACAAAAACGTCACTGTGTGCTGGTGGATGAATGTCAATTTTTATCACGTCAGCAAGTAATGCAACTGACCGATGTGGTGGATGAATTAGGCATTCCGGTGTTGTGCTATGGCTTGCGTAATGACTTTAGAGGCGAGTTATTTAGCGGCTCGCAGTACTTACTAGCGTGGGCTGATAAACTGGTTGAACTTAAAACGGTGTGTCATTGCGGTCGCAAAGCGAACCATGTATTGCGTACGGATGAGCAAGGCAAAGCGATTGCCGATGGTAATCAAGTGGAAATTGGCGGCAACGACCGTTATGTGTCGGTGTGCCGCAAACACTATAAAGCTGCGTTAAACATGCAGCGCCGAAGTTAACGCTGCTATAAATTGATCAATATCGGCTCGAGTGATCTGTAAATGAGTTACTAAACGCAAAGTTTTGCTTGGGCTGAATACTATCCCTTGTGCTTTTAGTTGCTGTGCAATGGCATTAATATCAACACTATCAGCAACATTTGCATAGACCATATTGGTTGTATCGCGCGACAAGTCAACGTTAAAGCCTTCAATGGCACTGAGCTGCTGCGCTAAGTAACGCGCATTGCTGTGATCGTCGGCTAAACGGCTAACATTGTGCTCAAGTGCATAGTGGCCAGCGGCTGCCAGCATACCAGCTTGGCGCATAGCGCCGCCAAGTACTTTACGCCAACGCCTTGCTTTATTGATCAGTTCAACAGAGCCAAGTAGCAATGAGCCGACTGGTGCGCCTAAGCCTTTTGATAAGCAAATAGACACGGAGTCAAAGTGTTTGGTTATCTCGGTAATATCTACCTCAAGCGCAACCGCAGCGTTATAAACGCGAGCACCATCCAAATGCAGTGCTAATTGATGGCTGTGAGTGAACTCACGGGCTTGGGCTAAATAACTTAATGGCAGCACTTTACCGCCAATGGTGTTTTCTAAACTGAGTAAGCGGGTATTAGCAAAGTGAAAGTCTTTGGCTTTGATAGCGGCGCGTATTTTGTCAAAGCAGAGGCTGCCATCATTTTCATTCTCGATAGGTTGCGGTTGGATTGATCCAAGCACTGCCGCGCCACCGCCTTCAAATTTATAATTGTGTGCATTTTGCCCACAAATATATTCATCACCACGTTCGCAATGAGCCATTAACGCTAATAAGTTTGCTTGGGTGCCGGAGCTACAAAACAATGCACTGGCAAAGCCATGACGCTGTGCTGCAACGCTTTCTAATTTATTAATACTGGGATCATCACCATATACATCATCACCTAAAGGGGCGTTGAACATAATTTCGCGCATTTTAGCGCAGGGCTTAGTGACAGTATCAGAACGAAAATCAATCATGATATCTCCGGTTGTGTAAATTGCTGGCTGATCTCTTGGCGAGCTTGTTGATCAAAATAACTCCACGCAATAAAGCGACTCACTTTTTGCCCTTGCGCCATTTCAATGATTTTAACTTCAGCCACAGGGTGTGTTTTTAATTGTGCTTGTAACGTGGCTAAGTTTTCTTTTTTTGAAACTAAAGAGGTAAACCACATACACTGCTCAGCAAATAGGGCACTTTCATCGATCATGGTACAAATGAATTGCGCTTCGCCACCTTCACACCAAAGCTCATTATGTTGCCCGCCAAAATTTAAAGCCGATTTAGGGGCTTTGCCTAAGTTTTTCCATTTCCGCTCGCTACTTTGAGCTGCTTGTTGTTCACTGGCATGAAAAGGAGGGTTACACAATGTAATATGAAAAAGCTCTTTTGCATTTATTACCCCCTGAAAAATATGCTGCGACTGCTTTTGTAGCTTGACGGTAATTTTGCGATTGTTAAATTGTACGATTTGTTTGGCTAATTTTACAGCGCTCGGATCTATATCTGAGCCTGTGACGCTCCAGTTATATTCATGACTTGCTAGTAACGGGTAAATTATGTTCGCACCAGTACCTATATCTAGCACTTTAACTTGTCTGCCTTGAGGTATAACGCCTTGATTATCGTTTGCTAGTAAATCGGCCAAGTAGTGAATGTAATCAACGCGTCCTGGAATCGGTGGGCAAAGGTTGTGTTCAGGTATATCCCAAAAATCAACGTTATAGTACGCTTGCAAAAGTGCTTGATTAAGCGTTTTTACTGCTTTGTTATCACTAAAATCAATACTTTTAGTACCATTGGGAGTAAGCACGATATATGGTTTTAAAGTGGGCACTTGAATACTTAGGTAGTCTAAATCATAGCCTTCGTTATGGCGATTTCGAGGGTGTAGTTTTGATTTTAATGGTGTTGATTTCATAACAAATAATTAGCTTAACAAACAAAAAAGTTATTTTACCAGAGAAACACATTGACGTGTGATCTTGTTTAAATTACTGGTAGGATGAGTTGCGGTTCATAACAATGACAACAAGGAACTGAAATGGCGATCGTACAAGAATCAGTATTTATTAAACTAACTGAGCTACAAACATTACATTTGCGCCGCATAGCAGATAACAGCAAAGCCGCTGGGCCAGCTGTGTTGTTTATGCATGGTGCTGTTGAAAATGGCAAAATATTTTATACGCATTCAAATAAGGGGTTAGCACCTTTTTTAGCTGAGCAAGGATATGTGTGTTATGTGGCTGATCTACGAGGTCGTGGTGGCAGCAAACCGGCTATCTCAAAGCATGCTCACTATGGCCAAACCGAAGCTATTATTGAAGATATTCCCGCTTTTATTGCTAAAATTACCGAGCGTGAAGGTAGACCACCAGCGTATTGGGTAGCCCATTCCTGGGGTGGTGTATTAATGAATAGTGTGTTTGCGCGTTTCCCACAGTATATCAATGATGTAAAAGCATGTGCTTACTTTGGTACTAAACGCTCGCTTTATAATCATCATCCACAAAAATACCTTCAAGGAAATTTGATTTGGTATTTTTTAGCGCCAATACTGGCTAAAAAACATGGATATTTACCCGCCAAAAGACTCAAGTGGGGCAGTGATGATGAAACTAAAAAGTCGCATTATCAAAGTATGCAATGGGCTAAACGTAAACCATGGTTAGATAGCGACGACGGGTTTGATTACGCGCAAGCTGTGGCTGGCTTAAGTTTGCCACCGACCTTACACATAGGGGGGGTGAAAGACAAAGCGCTTGCACAACAAATTGATATTGAAAAATTTATTGCCGAGTCAGGTACTGGTATTCAACACCTGCAAATGTACGGGAAAAAACACGGCCATCAATATGATTACGATCATATTAATATGTTAACGCACGCCAGTGCTAAAGCAGATCAATTTAAGGATCTAGTGACGTGGTTTGAGCGTCATTCAGCAACGCCCTGAGTGGCGTTTCAAAACGTTTCCAGTGTTCTATTGCACGGTTATGTAGCGGTTTTCGTACAGCTGCTTTGCTAAGCGTGGTAACTGGTTTTTTTGATTTATAAAAGTCTAAACATTGTGCTTCAAATGCGGTACCTAAAAATGTAAATACGCTTTTTAACGTATCGCGCGGCTCGCTGATCAGTTGCTCATAATGAACATCTAAGATAGCCGAAGGTATTGCTTGTTGCCAATGCGTCATCAAACCTTGGTATAAATCATAGTAACGTTTAAATTCAGGTAATGAGCAAAAATAAGGTTCATTTTCTGCAAAGTAATTACTATAAACGGACCAAGCTGTGGCATTAAAATCGCGCTGCAAGTTAATAAACTTAGCATTTGGAAACAATAAATAGATAAGCCCTAACGATTGATAATTAGCGGGCAATTTGTTGATCATGAACGCGCGAATAGGTTTTGCTTGTTTTAACCGTGCGGTATAAAGAGCCCGCGCTTGCTCAATCAGTTGCGGTGTTAGTGCGCTGATACATTCAGGGTAGGACAACTTGGTTTGTTGTTCTATGAATGCAACAACTTGCGAGCTAATACAGCGATCTTCCCCAAGGCTTGCAAATTCACTATGTGAAGCTAACATTTGTTCTAATAATGTTGAGCCACTGCGTGGCATGCCAATAATAAAAACGGGCGTAACAGTACCAGTAAATCCAGGCTTGATAGTGGCAAATAAACTTTTTGGGTTATAACGCATAATACTTTGATAAAACGGCGTTAATTGTTCAGTGTTGAAGCTACTCAATTGCAGCTGCAATTTATTGGCTAGTTTATAATAATTTACAGCTTGTTCTATATCATTGAGTTGATCATAACTTTTTGCCAAGGCGTAATAACAAACCATTTTTAAACGTAAATTATTGGTTTGTGTGAGTAAATGATGCAAGTTACTGATGTAGTTATGCTGTTGATCAAAGCGGCCAAGTTGTACCAGTTCAAATAAAATATAAGCAGTGACCGGATATAAACCAATACTTAGTGCTTGTGCAAAGGTGGTATGTGCTTTATCTAATTCGCCATGGGTTAAATAATGTTGTGCGAGATAATAGTGTGGCTCTGGGTTATGACTAGCAATGCTTTTTGCATACTCCAGTACGGTTAATGCATCATTTGGCGAATTAACGCCATTAAATGCATCCGCTAACGCGTGCAGTGGCTCCAACATATTAGGTAGACGTTCACAGCTTCTTTGTAATAAATAAACTGCAGCATCAAAGCGCTCTAAGCGCAGGGCAATACGGCCCAAACCAAATAGCGCTTCGCCATTTTGGGGATCACTTTCAAGCAAGGTTTTATAGTGAAACTCCGCTTCTTGGAGTTTGTTTTCGGCAAGTAGTTGGTTAGCTTTTTTTAGCAACATGCATCACTTTTTTTATTTTTTAGTTACTAGATTTATTATTTGGGTATAGCACGAAAAAGGCGAAATGTCTTGAGCATTTCGCCTATCTTTTCAATGCTTAGCTACGTTTAAAAAGTATACGTTGCTTTGACATAATAGAAACCACCGTTAATACCATATGGCGAAGTTTCATAGTATTTACCACCCCAGTTATTATTAGGTGCCACGGTAAAATCAAGTTTCTCTGCTTCTTGATCGAGCAGGTTTTGTGCGCCGACTGAGAAACTAATCGAATCATTCAAAAAGTAAGTTACTTCAGCGTCGAGCGTAATTGCTGCATCTGCCGTTTTTGCTGTTTCGTCATAATCTACATGCACACCTTGGTATTCACCAAAATAATTTGCACGAGTAAACATTGAGAAACTTTCCCATTGTTGTGACCAACTAAGCGTACCACGGTGATTTGGTAAGTCATTTTCTAAACGGCTTACTTTAAACACCCCAGTAATATCAGTTGAGCGAGTAACCTCAGTTTCATTCCAGTTGTAAGCTAAACTAAATGTTGAGCTACCACCGAGTAAATCTGTAGCATAGTTTGCTACAAAGTCTATACCTTGAGTGGTGGTATCAAAGTCATTAGTAAAGAAGCTTACTTGCGCTAAGCTTTGCACGTTTGGCACACCAGCGGCTTCAAGCGTATCTTTATCAGCTTGACTCAGCTCGATTTTATCAGATTGACTAATACGGTCATCAACTTGGATATTGTAATAATCAATGGTTAGAAATACTTCACCGATGGTGTATACCGCGCCAAAGGTATAACTTTGCGACTCTTCAGGCTCAAGCTCTGTACCGCCTAACTGTACCGCAATTGGATTGGTCGGTGGTAGTAAAGCAGAGTCGACCAGTACACCACTGCTTAGGTTTGTTTGCACGTTACTGACATTGGCTTGGCCAACTGTAGGCGCGCGAAAGCCTGAACTGATTGAACCACGCACGTTTAAATCATCGGTTAAGTGATATTGAGCCATCAATTTATAGTTAACAGTAGAGCCAAACGTATCATAGTCTTCATAGCGTAGGGCTAAACCCATTAAGAACTCTTCAGTAAATGGGGCTTCAATATCGACATAAGCGGCGTAGTTGCGACGAGTATATTCACCAGCGTCAGATGGTTTAAAGCCAGGGAAACCATTTGAACCGATACCAAAACCTTGATCCGTTAGCGGGCCTGCTGTAAATGATGCTACATCACCAGAGGTAACTGTAAATGTTTCCTCGTGCCATTCAAGGCCACCGGCTATGTTCACATCGTATGCTAGATCAAAATCAAAGCCTTTTGATAAATCAAAATTAAAGTTTTTCTCTAATTGTGAGTATTTACCTGGGCTAAAATCACGCGGACTATCAGGACCTAATGACGCATTAATAGTGTCGTAGATAAAGTAACGAGATTCATTAAAGCCGACCGTACCACTTAAATCGTAGTATGCACCTTCTAACATACCACCAGTGAACTCGCCTTTAGTTCCTATCGTAAGCGAGGTATCTGTGATGTTACCGCCAAAATTAGGTGTAAAACCACCAGGTAAAATTTCATTGAAGGCAAAACAGTCTGGATTATTAGCTACTTGGTTGATGTAAACTGGATTATCTAATACGTTGTCATCAATCATGATGTTAGTAGGGCAGTTACCACTCATATCGCCAGTTAAATCGCCAACTAATAATGTTTCACCACCATCGTTTGAATAGGCCCCAGGGCGAGTGTGAGGATTACGATAATAAAAACCACCGCGTACATCACGCTCTGAATAGTTACCAAACATATAAAATTCGGAGTTTTTAGTCAGCTCAAGGCCGACATTACCAAAAATAGAGATATCGTCATCAACTTCTGGTGCGCCCCATACCTGTGTAATCGGGGCAATGTCAGGAACACCAGCTGCGATAAGGGCCGTAGCATCGGCACGTTGTACAGAGCGGCTAGTAGCGTCAGCCGTTTTGTATTGGAAACTTAAATTTGCGAAGCCATTGTCGGTAAATGGTAGACCAATGTTACCGGAAATCTGTGTTGTATCACCGTCGCCTTCATAGTACTGACCTTGGCGTACTTCGAAACTGCCGCCTTCTGAGGCATCTTTTAGTACAAAGTTGATAACCCCTGCAATCGCATCTGAGCCGTACTGAGCGGCTGCGCCATCTCTTAGTACTTCAACTTGTTTTAGTGCGATACTTGGAATAACTGAAATGTCTGCGCCTTGCGCACCATCATTTATGCCGCCACCTAAAAAGGCAATAACAGAGGCACGATGACGACGTTTACCATTGAGTAATATCAATGTACTGTCAGAAGGTAGGCCACGTAAGTTAGCTGGGCGAACTAAAGATGCCGCATCACTAATAGGCATTGAATGCACGTTTAATGATGGAATTGCGCCTTTTAATAGCTCGAGCATATCCGTATTACCTGATTTACCAAGTTCTTCACCACCGATGATATCGATAGGTACTGGTGAATCACCAATAGAGCGCGGTGCAGAGCGAGTTCCCACTACGGCAATTTTTTCTACATTTTTATTTACTTTAGTGACTTCAGCTTGCTCATCTGCAGCTAAGGCAGTTCCTGAAATAAATAAGCCTGCGGTAGTTGTCGTTAATGCAAGTTTAACCGCATGATTTAATAAATTATTTTTAAATTTCATTCTAATTTCCCCAGTTAGAATTATAGTAATTTCGTAACTACATGATTTTTATCAAGCCATATAGTTCATTAAAGTTATACAGTTTGTTAAATAATTGTGCAAGGTGTTAAATAGTTTGGTTTTTTTTTGTGTTTTCTATAGAGGAAATTCGAGATTCACTTACCTACATGAAAAATAATGATATTTTTAAGGCGGGGATTAGAAATTAAGCATTTAATGTAATTTTTATTGTAAAATAAATCAGAAAAAAATAATAATTTTGTAAATAGAAGTTTTTAGACTGGAAACTGTTCAGTAAAGTTCAATGGTAATTATAGGTTATCAGTTTGTTCAGGATTTTGTTGTCGCCAAGCTTTTAACGCTTCTCGGTATTCATCCCAAACACATGGGCAACAACTGCCACCACCGCAGCACTGATCAGCAGCCGGTCTGGTTGGTTTTGTGTCGTCAACTCGGTTTGCTATATCGGCTGTGTTTTGCGGTATTTTATTCATTACTTATAGGTTTAATAATATGGGCCGTTTATTGGCCAGTGATTATACTTAATCATGGCTTTTTTACTAGCTGAGAAATAATCTGGATCTGTTAATCGGTGATTGTATTAAATTATGCTTTGTGAAGTGTTAAGGCTATGTGAGAATAGCGTTATGCGACTATATAAAGTTATTCATCGTGCCCCAATTCGAGTGGCAAAAATTACTACAAAACGCCAACAGTTGCGTTTCAAGCGCGCTATGGTAGCACTTAAAATTGCACTGGCGCAGGAAAAGCAAGAAACCAAAGAAATGCTCACAATTTATCGTCGCTACACCCAAGGAGATGTGAGTAAAGAGGATCTGCAAAAAGCGAATGCCCAGTTTGTTGATATTCTCAAAGGATTGGGTTTAGGTGTTTTTGCTGTTTTACCTTTTGCACCTGTGACTATTCCACTGGTTGTTAAGTTGGGTCAATGGGTTGGGGTTGATGTACTGCCAAGTTCATTTAACATCAATAAATCACTTAAAGATATTGACCAGCAGATCGCCGATGAAGAGCAGCACCACCACCACGCTGAAAAAACGGCAAAGTCAGACGTAAAACCACCTGTAAAAAAATAATGCCATGCAGTTTAAAGGATAGTCTTTGTGCTATACCTTTTATGCTGAGTTATTGATATGCTTGATCATCATATAATTTTAAACGAGTCATTTAATGAGTACATTAATTCGTCATAGTTCTACGGGTATTCCTTTATCTTTTATTGTTAAAAATGACTTAGCTACATGGCAAGCACAGCAGCCAATTTTTTTACAAAACTGGCTAAATAGCTGTGATTTTGCAAAACAAGGTTTAGCCTTGGTGGTCAATCCACAAAGTGGAGCGCTAAGTCAGGTGTATTGTTTAGTTAATAGCGTTGATGACTTTTGGCTCGCGGGTGAATTAGCCAGCAAACTGCCAGCAGGAATTTACCAAGTTCAAGAGTGTGAACAACAATTAGAACAGATTGCTCTGGGTTTTATACTTGGTGGTTATGAATTTAGCGAATATAAAGCCAAAGGTGCTGTAAAAGCACAATTAGCAATAGCCGATGAAGCATTGTTTGCGCGTATTACACGCCAAGCAAATGCGATTAACTTAGTTAGAGATCTAGTTAATACGCCCGCCGCAGACATGATGCCACAGCACTTATCACAAGTGATGGCTGATTTAGCACACACTTACAATGGCCAATTCAATGAATGGATAGGGGATGAATTATTAGAACAAAACTATCCAACTATCCACATGGTAGGCCGCGCCAGTGAAAATAAACCGCGTTTACTTGATTTACACTGGGGCGCTGCAGACGCTCCTTTGATCACCTTAGTCGGTAAAGGTGTTTGTTTTGACTCTGGTGGTTTAGATCTTAAACCAAGCTCAGGTATGCGCAATATGAAAAAAGACATGGGCGGCGCAGCTCATGTAATTGGTTTAGCGCAGTTAATTATGGCGGCAAATTTACCAATTCGTTTACGCGTGTTGGTACCTGCTGTTGAGAATGCGGTATCGCGCAATGCATTTCGCCCTGGCGATGTAATTAAAACACGAAAAGGTATTATGGTCGAAATCGATAACACCGACGCAGAGGGGCGTTTAGTGTTATGTGATGCACTCACGGAAGCACAAAATGACAATCCTGAGTTGATCATTGATTTTGCAACCTTAACCGGTGCTTGTCGTATTGCGTTAGGCACTGAGTTACCAGGGTTTTTCTCAACTGAGCGTGATGTTGCCAATGGCATTATTGACGCCGGTATTGCAGTAAGCGACCCGGTTTGGCAATTACCGCTTTTTGAGCAATATAAAAGTTTATTAAAAAGTGATGTTGCTGATATGGCTAACTGTGCAAGTACCCCATTCGGCGGCGCAATTACTGCTGCACTTTATTTAAAAGAATTTGTAGAGCCAACCACACCATGGGTACATTTTGATGTAATGGCATGGAATATCCGCTCATTACCAGGTCGTCCAGTCGGTGGTGAAGCACTCGGTATTCGTGCCGTATTTAACTACTTACAAAGTCGTTTTAAATAAATTTATTGAGCTTTGTGAGGTTATGCCTCATAAAGCTCAAGCGGTAACCCATCAGGATCGGCAAAAAAAGTAAACTGTTTACCTGTGTATTCATCCGTTCGAATCTCTTCTACTGCTACACCTTGGCTTTGCAAATACACTTTACTTTGCTCAATATTGGCCACTTTAAATGCTAAATGTCGTAAACCTTGTGCTTCTGGGTAACTAGGTCGCTTTGGTGCATTATCAAATGAAAATAGCTCTATTTGGCTACCATCAGGCAAGGCTAAATCTAATTTGTATGAGTGGCGATGTTGGCGAAAATGCTCTGCAATTATCGGCAGCTGTAAGATCTGATGATAAAAATTTTTTGAGCGGGTGTAATCGCTGCATATAATTGCAGCGTGGTGAATTCCTAGCAATTGCATCATTTTTAGCTATCTGTGGTAAATGGCGCAGTATAGCTGCGCCATATTGAGTATGTTATTGATCACTGCCTTTGCAAGCTGCTACTGCGGGGGCCACTAACTCTAAACCGGTTTTATCACACGGTGGTAGTGCTGCATCGCTAACGCTGATTGGCGTGACGCGTTCGCCCCATTTTATGTAACTAGCAGCCCAAGTTAATCCGGCACCAAATGCTGCAGACATGATATTAGCATGTGGTTTAATTAATCCTTGCTCAACAGCTTCACATAATGCGATTGCAATAGTTGCTGCCGATGTATTGCCGTATTCGCCAATGTTAACCATTACTTTTTCATCTGGCACTTTTAAGCGATGTTGAATGGCTTGAATGATACGTAAATTTGCTTGGTGTGGCACAAGTACATCGATATCATCAAGGCTCAAATTTGCTTGTGTGAGCACATCGTCACAGGCTTCACTCATGCCCTTTACTGCGCGTTTAAAGATTTCGCGACCTTCAAATAATAAATCAGATGGCCCAATAGGCACATATTTATTTAAGTCACTACCAAAGTTAGTGATATGCAAGATATCACGGTCTTCGCTATCACAGCCTGTTTTTGTCGCGAGTAAACCCGCTGGTGTGTCTGCGGCTTCAAGTACTACGGCACCGGCGCCATCACCAAATAACACCGCACTGTCACGGCGATCCCAGTTTACATACCAGGTCATACGTTCAGCAGCAATTACTACAGCTTTTTTGATCATACCGGCTTGAATTTGTGCAGTCGCTGCTTGTATTGCATATAAAAAACCAGAGCAAGCTGCATTGGTGTCCATAGCGGCAGCGCCAACTGCACCAATGTTTTTTTGTACTAACGAAGCTGTGTTTGCCACCATAGTAGAGGGCGTACATGTTGCTAATAACACTAAGTCAATGTCTTTAGCATCAATGCCAGCACAGGCTATTGCATGTTTAGCTGCTACAGTGGCAAGCTCTGCAGTACTAACGTGGCTTACTCTACGGGCTTTTATACCAGTGCGGGATGTGATCCATTCATCATTGGTATCAACTAATTGGCTAATTTCATCGTTGCTAATACGCGCTGGTGGGATACATTTACCCCAACCCGTTATATGTGCGTAGGTCATAGTGTGCTCTCTTTAAGTGGTCAGACATGTGTCATCTATGTTTGATTTATACCAAAAATCCAGTTCTAAGACTAGTTTATAACTTAGCTTACGTCGTAAATAGTGGTAATTAAACGTAATTTAGGCTAATGGTAGTAGAAAAATGAGGTAAACATGAAACAAAAATTAATTACTATCTTGGCTGCATTGGGTACGACGGTATATTCTGCGGCGAGTTTTGCAACACAAACTCAGGTTATTTACGCAGGATCAATGTTAGCAGGTGCTGAACAAACACTAGAAAAGCAACGCACTATTGTTATAGAAGACGCTATCATCACGCGCATCGAAAAAGGCTATATGAGTGTTACCGATCTAGCATTGCCCGATGCAAAGATCATTGATTTAAAAAATCAATTTGTTATGCCTGGATTAATTGATATGCACGTACATGTTACTTTTGAGCGTGACTCAAGTGCTAATCCACATCGCTGGCTAACAGAATATGAGGCTGATTATGCGCTGCGCTCAGTTAAATATTTGCAGCGCACTCTTGCTGCGGGTTTTACCTCCGTGCGTGATTTAGGTAGTAGCTATAAAGTGATCTTTCCACTACAGCGTGCCGTTGAGCGTGGAGATATTCAAGGGCCACGTATTTTTGCTGCAGGAGATACAATTACCCCAACAGGCGGGCATGCTGATCTGCACGGTTACCGTAAAGATATTAGTGATGTGATAAGTGGAGGGTTAGGGGTGTGTGATGGTGCTGATGATTGTCGCCGCGCGGTTCGTGAAGTAATTAAATCAGGTGCTGATGTAATTAAAATTACCGCAACGGGTGGGGTGTTAAGTAATACCGCAGCGGGTGTCAATCAGCAGTTCACAGATCAAGAGTTGATGGCGATTGTTGATACTGCACATAACTTAGGGCGCAGCGTAACAGCCCATGCTCATGGTACATCAGGGATCAAAGCGGCATTACGTGCAGGTGTTGATTCAATTGAACATGGCTCTTACCTAGACAAAGAGACTGTTAAGTTATTTAAGCAATACAACGCTTATTTAGTGCCCACGTTATTGGCAGGCCAAACGGTCAGTCAAGAAGTTCTCAGTAACCCAAATATGCCAACAGCTATTGCTGATAAAGTACGCACCGTTGTACCAAATGTTGCAGCTTCATTTAAGCTGGCATTAAAAAACAATGTTAATATTGCTTTTGGTACAGATTCTGGCGTATCACGCCATGGTAATAATGCTGATGAGTTTTTATGGTTAGTTAAATATGGCATGACTGAAAAACAGGCTATTATGTCAGCAACAGTTAATGCCGCTAAGTTACTCGGCCAACAAGACCGACTAGGGCAGTTGAGTGTTGGTAAACAAGCAGATATCATCAGCGTTAATGGCTCTCCTCTTGATGATATAACGACATTGCAAAATGTACAATTTGTGATGAAAGCAGGGCAAATATATAAACACCAATTGTAGGATACAGTATGGGCAGCAAAATCAAGGCATCATTGTTTAATCATTTGATTGACGCTGAGCGCCAATTATTAGATCCTGAGATCCGTCAATCTGAGCAGGCATTGGATGCTTTGCTCGATGATGATTTTATTGAAATTGCCGCTAATGGTACTGTATTTAATAAATATCAAGTATTAACGCGGTTACCTACCGAAGTCGTGCCGCAGTTTTACAATCAGCATTTTAAAGGCCGAATGCTTAGTGATGATATTGCCCAACTAAGTTATCAAGCGGCATATCGGCGCTCTGCGCGCGCTGAGTTTAACTATTCGTTACGGATGTCGCTGTGGCGATTAACCGAAGGCCAGTGGAAAATGGTGTTTCATCAAGGAACGCCGTGTGCTGTGTTTAGTATCTCTATGGATGATGATTAGGTTAACCTTCTTTAATTAGGCATTTTTTATTAGGTATTTTTTTGTTAGGTAATTATGTATGGCGTTTTTAATGCGCACTGATCCTGCGATTAGCCGTTTACTGATGTTACGCAGTGGTGCAATTGCAATTCAACTATTGGCCGTTGTAGCAGTCTATTTTTTACTTGAGCACCAAATCCCTTTATTGCCTCTACTGGTAGTGATCTCCCTTGAAGCCGTATTCCAAATTTTAAGCGTGATTGCTTATCGTAATGTCAGTAAAGCGAAAGAACTTGGGATGTTAATGCAGCTTACGGCCGATGTGCTTTTTTTATCGGTATTGCTGTCTTTGAGTGGTGGTGCGACCAATGCATTTGTGTCGTTACTGTTGTTACCAATAATGATTGCTGCGGTGAGTGTCAGTGCTCGCGGCTTAGCTTATATTGCTGTATTAGCGATCACCGCCTATAGCGTGCTGCTATTTAAAATGCCTCAGCACAGCATGCATCATATGCAAATGACCAGTCACTTTGTGGGTATGTGGGTTAACTTTGTGATCAGTGCTAGCGTTATAGCATTCGTTATCGGCACTATGAACCGTGCACTGCATTCGCGAGAGCGCACAATTGCAACTGTGCGAGAAAAACAATTACGAGCAGAGCAGTTAGTCACGCTTGATGGTGCTGCGGCACAAATTACTCATCAATTAGCCAGCCCAATCGCCAATTTACAATTATTGTATGAAGAGCTTCTTGAAGAGCAGCCCGATAATGAGATTGTGAAAGACATGCATCAGCCCTTGTTGCAATGCGCACAGCAGTTAAAACAGTTTCGTACCCTGTCATCTGAACTACGCACACAAACGGTTGCAGCGACTGTATCGTTAAACGCATTAGCTCAACAAATTAGCGATACAATGCTATTACAGTATCCCGATCAACAGCTTAATTGGCTAAATGCAGCGCCTGCTAGCTCGGTTACTAATGATGCTATGTTACTGCCAGCGATATTAAACTTGTTGCAAAATGCTGCTTTTGCCAATCAACAGGCACAGCAACAAACACTGGAATTGAACTGGCAACAGACTCCAGATAACCCTAAAACAGTGAGTTTAGTTATACGTGATTTTGGTAAAGGATTTAGCGCAGCACAATTGGCAGAGTTAGGGGGTCAGTTAATGCCTAGTGAAACGGGGATGGGGCTAGCAGTTATGCTTTCAAATGTAACATTTGAGCGTTTACAAGGCTCTTTAACATTATTTAATCACCCACAAGGTGGCGCGGTTGCCAAAGTACAATTAACCATTGATGAGCCACAAGTCGAGCCTGTATGAAGCTATTAATTATTGAAGATGATATTAATCTTGCCAATACGTTAGCGCGGCGCTTAACCAAACACGGTTTTGCATGTCAGCTGGCACATGATAAAGCCGAGGCTATTGGCATAGCTAAAAACTTCGCACCGACACATATTCTGTTAGATATGAAATTAGCTGACGATAACGGTTTAGCTCTTATCGCACCACTGAGAGCCTTTCTAACAGACGCACATATTGTATTATTAACAGGCTATGCCAGTATTGCCACAGCGGTAGAGGCTATGCGCCTAGGTGCAAATGATTATTTAACAAAACCCGTTGATATGCTCACGTTATTACGAGCCTTAACAGGCACATGCGAGCCAACTACTGAGTTAATTGCAGATGATATTGTAACTATGTCGCCAGAGCGTCTTGAGTGGGAACATATTCAGCAAGTGCTGCATACCAATCAAGGCAATATTTCAGCAACTGCTCGGCAACTTAATATGCATCGGCGGACTTTACAGCGCAAGCTACAAAAAAAACCAGTTCAGCAGTAAATCCTAGCGCGATAGTGAGCGTTATTGCGGATCACGGTTTCCGGTTTAGTAATGCCTAGCAAGTTAATTATTGCCTTTTAGGCAATAAGGTTTACCCGGTAAACTAAGTAATACAGTCGCCTGTAGTCACCTTAAATGAAGATCAGGTTACTTTAGTGCATTTATATTTGGGCACCAGCCACGCATCATAGATAGTTTTGCAGTTTAGATAGTTGCTGCAATGGCGTTCATTAACTACAGTAAAAATATCATTGTATTTTTTGCAATCAGCATAAGTAGTCATTATGGATTTATCACAACTGGATTTTGTAGCCGTATTATTAGCTGCCATGTCTTCTTTTATGTTAGGAGGCGTTTGGTATTCACCTTGGTTGTTTCAACGAGCCTGGTTAGAAGGCTGTGGATTAACGGAGCTGGATTTAAAAGCAACAAATCCAAAATGGGTATTTGGTGGCGGTTTTGTTTTATCTTTATTTATCGCTTTTGGCTTATCACTGTTTTTAGGACCACATCCACATTTAGGGGTTGCGGTAGGCGTTGGCTTTGCGGTTGGACTATGTTGGGTAAGCAGTGCCTTAGGAATGAGCTATATTTATGAACAACGACCACTAAAGCTGTTTTTAATCAATAGCGGTTACCATATTTTACAGTTTACTTTAATGGGCTTAATCTTTGGACTTTGGCCATAAGCTGTTAATCTATTCGCGTGTTTGTAGTAAAAGTAACAAAATAATGGCAAAACCGAATAAAAAAGGCCCTACTAAAACGGTCGATATTTTTTGTAGTCAATGTAAAGCTCCCCTATTCAAATATCGTAAAGGCGGCAAAGGGGCATTGGTTAAATGTTTTATCGAACGGATCAGTCAAGATTTCACCACAATTCCTTGCGTATGCCCCAACTGCTCACGCCCTTTTGCTCGAGAAGCAATTATTCGAGGCGCACCCGCGTATAAAATGATCGGCGGAAAAGTTACGTTTAAATAGTCATTTAATTTGAGCGTATATTCATATTTCATTGATTTAATCATTTTTTAGTCTGATTGTTCCTGTATCTGATTTAACTATAAATAAACCGTAACTCTTTAATTTAATACGACTTTAAATAGTAATTGCACAGTTTTTTATGATATTGATGGTATCCGAGGTTGGTCTACTTCGGAAATTGAAACAATAGGAGCTGCATTTTTGAGAGGTTTTAAGAAGTACAGCGCAAAGGTACACGGAGCTGCGTATGCAATTGAGCATCGTCTAGATTCATTTTCTATAGATGCACTCGGAGCTTCTTACGAAGTTGGATATGGGGTAATGTATATGCAAGGAACAAAGAAAACATACTCTAGCTATGTCGCGTTTTGTAAATAGTTTTAGAATCAATAAGGAATAAAAATGATTAAAAAAGTAATTTTTATTTTTATTATATTTCAATTTTTATTGGTGATTAGTTTAAATCACCACTATGGGATAGCCATAGCGTTAACCACTTGTATTTTTTATATTTTTCGTTCTAAATCCAATTTCTTTTCTTTGAGCTTTCTTTTTGAAGATGTAAAAGAAAATGCATTTACTTTACTATGTGTGTTTTCAATAGTTGCATTGACAATTTGCCAAATCTCTTATAGTTCAAATGATTGGGGGTTGTTGACAATAATAGTACCATTGTCGTTATTTTTTTATTTCTTCCTTACACTTTTTAGTTATACTGCTGATTGTATATATAAAATATTCGGAAAGTTTTTTAGAAGGAAGTAAGTGCTCGTAAAGTAAAATAGGAAAGGCACAAATTTTTCGATAGTGCATCAAGGAAATATAATGTCAAAATATAGATTTTTAACTTTATTATTTTTAATAGTTAATTCACAGGTATGCTTTTCAAATGCGATTGAAAAACCACCTAAAGCTATTGAAGTCGTAGTATATACTATTTGCGATTTGGTATATTGCAATACGAGTGTTGTTTTAAGAAATAATACGGCATTTGAAATTAAAGTAATTTCAAATTATTTCGATGAAACTCATTTTACTGAGCATGCTTTTAAGTTTTATAGAGCAAAAGACGTGTATACAACGAGTAACCCGTTTGACAACCCATTATCGTTTAAAAATGTAGAGTTTTCGCCACTTGAAGGAGATGTAATATTTAAACCTCTTGAAGTCAAAACTTACACTACGCTAATAAAAAGAGATAGATTGAATTTTGAAAAAGGCATTGAGTACGTTGTTTTTTCGGTAGTTATGGATGCGCAATATGTGATAGATAAAAAAAAGTCAAGATTCATTTCATTGCTTAGTAAGTTAGGAATAGTTGATGATTTACTTACCTTGCCTGATGATTAAACTAACAGAAAAGTAAACAGAGTCACCCTTTAGTAACAAAGTGAATAGGGTCAGGTCTTACTTTTTGTCTTTATGTAATTAGTGGCAAAAAAACAAGATCTGATCCCGATAGTGATCCCGATAGTTATATGACCCCGATAGTTATAAACCAGAGGAGAAATCATGGTGGTCGCGATAGGTCCGACGATTCTAGCTATTGCAAGTGTTGTTAGTACTAGTAATTTGCATGTTAGCTGTGGAGAAAGCGTTCTAAATAACCAGCATAAGCTAATGGTAATGAAGAAATTAAATGGCGCAAGGGGCAAATTCCATTTTAAATGTGGTGATACAATATTTGTAGAAGAGCCTTCGAATACTGATGGCATTTGCTACAAAAAACATTATGGCGTGGTTGGCGGATATAAAGTTGAGCCCTATGTTGCCACATTGGAAGTCGCTGTGACTAATCAAAGTTGTAACTTTGATGGAGCCATCCGTTTGGAGCCAAGGTGACGCATGTAACAACTTTGCACGGATAATAAGTTTTTAGTGGACTGTTGAACAATATCCATTCGTTTTCGCATTAAGTCGCGAACAGCCCTGAGTTCTCGAGGATAAATGTAGCCCTCAGGCAAAATGTTTAGACGTAGCATTTCAGCCAACCAGCGTGCATCACTATGGTCATCAGCATGTTTTAAGCCTGAATATTGTTTAATTGCAGCGGGGTTCGCTAGGTGGAGTTTAAATTCTGCATCCATTAATCCATCGACTAACCAATACCAATTAAAAGTTGACTCAACAACAAGCCCTGTTAAGTTGTCTTTATAAGGGGTTAGAAAAGATAAAATGACAGACATGTCATTATTTAAACGCTTAACGGTAAGCGTTTCACCGTGTTCATTAATGATAGCAATAACACTATTATTTGAATGCAAGTCAATTCCACCATATAGTTTCATACCAAGTTCCTCGGATTCAGTTTATGTTTTGGTCAACACAACTGTATCGAAAAACTCGAGGAGCTTTCTATATGATTATCAGATCACTTGCTTCATAATACTTTGTCATTATTGTTAAGGTATTGGTATATGAGTAGTGTTGTGAAGCAACGAACCTGACCCCTATGCATTAAACTATAGGGAAACCGAAGGGGTCACCCCCTGTTTATTTTCTGACGAATCCAAGCATAAGATTACTTTCCTAGGATAAAAGATAATAGATGTGGCATAGGCTTTTTTTATGAGTTCTTTACGTGTACTAGGTTATTAGGTACACTAATGCTGTATAAAAATTAGCTGTCTGACCTAATGTAAATACCTCTATTTAGGTCTCAGGAAAATAAAATTATAAGTAAATGGAGTTTAAGTTTATATGGAAGTTCATTTTTATCCAGGTCAGGACCTTTTGGTTATTAAGCAAAATGGTTTGAAATTCGCTCAATTTGAAGCGATGGGAGGCCCTCCAAAAGTTGGTAATGATCCCTATATGGCTGAAGAGCCGACTACAGCAGGTCATTATATAATAGACAAAACAGAAGCTTATAGAACGCCTACTTGGCCTACATCGAAACTAGCTTGGGGTACTAAGCTAAGAGATATGCCTGCAAAAGGAGATATTTGGTATGCCCTACCAAGTGGTAAGTGGGGAAGTCTAAATCAGTTATATAAACTACCTGTACGTAGTGCAATCATGGAAATGCATAAAGAACTGTATGGCAAAGAGGTGGTACCTGACAAGTGGGTGTTCAATGATTTTGGGCCTACTGCTATTCGTTGGTTTAAAGATATTAATGGTAATAAAATACTCGATGGGAAAGAGCGTCTATCAGGGCAAATGTTTCACACTACGCCGGAGAACGAAGCCGAAAAAGCAACAGGTTCAACAGTTCGATTGGTACCATCACATGGGTGTATTCATTTAAAACCTAACGATAGAGATCGCTTATTCACCATCGGTGCTTTTAAACGAGGCACTTCATTTACGGTACATAAATATCATGAACGTTATAAATCAAATTAATAAAAGTATCTGCATTTTATCAGTGACGATGAGTGCTTTTTTTTTATTTAGTAATAACCTGCTTGCAGCAAGTATGTACTTGCTGCCTAACGGTAATGAAGTATCTATTGAACTTGATAGCGTATCTACCGTTTTTGACTCAGATAATGGCTGGTTACTTGGAGGTTATAAAATAATAAATGGTAGTAACGCTTCATATGTAAGTTTTATTCCCTATAACAAGGAGCCAATAAAATACTGGCCTTTAACAAGGGGTTATGTATCACAATTTTTCAAAGCTAATAATAAATTTTATGTTATTAGTTCAGCTGGAGATGCTCTTCAAATTGAAGACGATGGTTTAACCTCAACAGGCTTTAAAGTTAAGCCCAAATCTACAGTGGTGGCTGAAAAACCTTATTTAATTGCTTGCCATCCGCGCGGGTGGGCAAAGCTTAGTTCTATAAATACAGGCAGTTGCTATAGGTTGGATGGTACATGGGATATTGAATTATCTTGGACTCAAATAAATATTCCACCAAAGCTGTGTAATGGGAATTTAAAAGTATTAATAACAACCAATAAAGACCAAAATTGGGATGTTATAACCCTTGATACAGAAACAGGAAAAACGCTAACAAGTAAAAAAATAGCAAAACCGAAACATGAAATGTCGTTGTGTGAGCTATAGAAGTTAATAGATTAAAATACTGTATCTATTTTAATAGACTAAATGAACTTGGATTTTGGTGTATTGAGCCCTTTGTTTTATGCCCTTTAACCCTATATTTAAAAAGGAATTTTAAATGATGCTTAGCTTTTTTCTTATCGCTTCGCTAAGTGCTGACTTTCATCTTGCTGGAAAAACTTCGAGGGCGTTCAAGATTCTGTGTCAGCTTAAAATTTAAATATCGAGCACGTTATCTAAACGCCCTTTAAAATAAATTGCCAACTGAGATAAACAAAGGCTCCAATTGTGTATGGGCATTGTCCATTTCTCGGTAGCATTTAATATGCAGCATAAAGCAACTTCAACAAGCTATTTTCATTTGGAAAAGCGCCTTTTGTTTTCGTTAATTTCCTAAACTGACGATGGACTGCTTCCACCGCATTCGTTGTGTATATGACCCTACGTATAGGCTCAGGGTACTTGAAATAGGCTGATAAATTATGCCATTTATTACGCCATGAGTTGATCACTAGCGGATAAGCGTCCCCCCATTTAGCCTCCAGCTCATCAAGTGCTATCTCTGCTGCTTCTTTTGTTGATGCGCGATAAACGGGCTTTAAGTCGGCCATAAATGCTTTTTGATTCTTTGACGCGACATACTTCATTGAATTTCGTATTTGATGAACAATACATAATTGAACTTCTGTCTCGGGAAATATAGCTGCAATGGCTTCTGGAAAGCCTGTTAGCCCATCAACGTATGCAATTAGTATGTCTTTAACGCCTCGATTATTTAAGTCGGTAAGTACCGACAACCAGTAATTAGCGCCTTCATTTTCGGATAAATGCAAGCCAAGTATTTCTTTTTTGCCATGAATATCTAGCCCTAATAACGTATAAACGGCTTTACTAATATAACGGCCATCTTCTTTGACTTTGTAATGAATAGCATCAAGCCACACAATCGGGTAGTGACTATCGAGAGGGCGCTGTTGCCATGCTTTAAGCTCTGGAATAAGTTTATCGGTCACAGCACTGATGGTGCCAGTGGCGACGTTCATGCCGTACATATCTTCAATGTGCTTATTAATATCACGATAGCTCATCCCCATACTGAACATGGAGAGTATTTTTGAGTCTATTTCGTCACTCAATGTCGTTTGGTTCTTCTTGATGAGCTGGGGCTCAAAGCTACCACTGCGGTCTCTAGGCGTCTCTAGCTCAAAATTGCCAGCAGGTGACTTAATCGTCTTCGTGCTAAAGCCATTTTTACGGTTAGGCGCCTGCTCATTAGCGAGGTGATGTTCAAGCTCAGCCTGGAGCGCTGACTCGGTTAATTGTTTGATAAGTGATGTAAGTACACCATCTTTACCGTTTAGCTTTTTACCTGATTGAAGCGCTTTAACGGCATCTTCGAAGTTGAATTGATTTGTCATGTGTCATTCCTGTTTTTTATCAGTTTAATCAAATGACACAGATTTTTGAACACTCCCTTTATTTTATGGAGAGTATTAATGATGTTGAAACAAACTAGTATTAGTTTTAAATTGTTACTTTTTTGTACGCAACTTTTTTCACTTCTGATTTATATGCAACAGCACCTACTTGTCATGCTTATAAAGAGTCTGGCTATTGTAAGTATATGGGTAAGGTGAAATTATATATGTTAACTCTTCAATTATAATACTAACTATACTTTGATACCCCTGTTGATGTGAGTCAACCACAAAAATATGGTTTTAATATTAGTAATAATTTTGCTGCGGCAATAGAGATAAATAGGGTCAGGTCTTTCTTCTTGCCTTTTTGTTGGTTGCGGCTAATCTTTAGATATTAATTTATACGAATTGATGGGGAAAAAATGGCTAGGCCTCTAAGATTAGAGTTTGCGGGTGCGTTATATCACATAACTTCGCGGGGTAATGAAAGAAAGCCTATCTATTTAAATGAATCAGATTTTGAGGGATTTTTAAAAGTCCTAGGAGACGTTTGTGAGCGCTATAATTGGGTGATCCATTCTTTTTGCTTAATGACCAATCATTACCATTTATTAGTCGAAACGCCGGATGCGAATTTAAGCAAAGGGATGCGACAATTAAATGGTGTGTATACGCAGTGGTTTAATAGAAAACATCGACGTGTGGGGCATTTATTCCAAGGGCGTTATAAGGCAATTTTGGTTGATAAGGATGCATATTTATTAGAGCTAAATAGGTATATTGTTTTAAACCCAATTAGAGCGAAAATGGCCGATAGTCTATCGGATTGGCCTTGGAGTAGCTGGAATTATGTAATGGGTCAAGAGCCTATTCCTCAATGGTTTGCGATAGATAAAATGTTACTGCAATTTGCAAAGTATAAAACAATAGCCAGACGTAAGTTTGCGCAGTTTGTAGAGCAAGGAAAAGGGCTGGATCCTTGGGGTAATATTTCAAATCAGGTATTTTTAGGTAGTGCTGAGTTTGTAAAGGAGCATTTAGAGTTACTTAAAGAGCAGCAAGGCGATTTATCGGAAGTACCCCAAAAGCAAAGGCGCATGGCAGCGTTAGCATTAACAGAATATGCTCAACAATTTAGTAGTCGTAATGATGCCATAAGAGCTGCTTATGCATCCGGTGGGTATACGTTGAAAGAGGTTGGCGATTACTTTCATCTTCATTATTCTAGGGTAAGTAAAATAGTGTCAAAAAGAAAGACCTGACCCTTATACCTCGCGGTAAGGCTATGCAATGGGGTAAGGAAGCATTTGTTGGAACACATGCAATGGTCGGTGGTGTTTTGTCGGAGTTACAAGGTGGAAAGTTTGGCCATGGTTTTATCACAGCAGGAGTTATGAAAGGTGTTGGTATGGGAGTGGATGCCAATATCGATATGAATGACGTTAGCAAAACTGTTGTAATGGCTATTGCTGGAGGTACTGTATCTAAGTTAACTGGAGGCAAGTTTGGTAATGGGGCTGTAACTAGTGCGATTCAATTTGTAGTTAATGAACTGGGAGATAAACTATCTAAATTATCGGATTCACAAAAGGCTAAATTACAAAGTGAAATTGCTGAAGAAGCCCATAATCGAGGAAGAGAACTTTCGGATTTATGGGACAATGATGACTACGTAAAAATAAAAGAACTTTATCCACATCTTTCAAAGTTAAAAGGTACTATGCTTAGAAGTTCGGTACATGACCACATTAGTGACTTTAGAATGATTGAGACACTTGCAACTACAGGCAAAATATTTAGTAATACAAATAATCTGTTGGAAACAGCGTTAGGAACTTCAGCTAAAGTTGTTACAAATCCTTCTGGGTGGATTGGACACTTGGCCGGTGATTTATTAGGCTTGTCTGCGCCAACCTATATACCGATAAAACATCAGTTCAAATATCACAGAATTATAGGAGTAGAGGTTGATTATGTCCCTCGGTAATAAACGATTAATAAAATATATTATCTCAATACTTTTACTGTGTCCAAATAATGTCTGGTCTTGCTCCAAGTATGTAGAGATGATTCAAACGGCTGACTTGAGTGAGGCAGGTGAACGTGCTCGCCGAGAGTTAGGACATGAACTTATGAGAGAGTATGATTTCCCAAGTAAGGTATTGAAGAGACTAATGAATAATGAAATGGAATTTGAAAAGAGTAATATCCTTCAAAAATATGGGGATGTTTTGCTTGATATGGCTGTATATCGTTCAAACTATGTAGGTGTCAGGTATTTGCTAAGTAACGGTATACCTTTATTTTCAAAACGGCAATTTATAGAAAGCCCAATATTTGTTGCTGCAAGTGCTAAGGACAAAAAAATGTTAGAGCTACTCAAAGAAATGACAAGCTCTGAATATACTCAATTATTGAGAATGGCAAATAAATATATTGATTGTGTTAATTCTATGGGAAGGAAATAAATAGGCGTAGGTCTTTCTTTTTGCCTTCTTATCATAATAGTTATTTTTAATAAGGATATTAAATTAAATGTTATTAAGAGTGTTTATATTTATTAATGTTTTATTTTCTGCTGATGCAATTGCAGCTATTGGCAAGGGCCATGTTAGTGGGGAAATTACGAATATTACCAGTATTAGCTCAGGGTTACTTGTGCGTATAAATGCCAATGAAGTGCCTGAGCATTGCACTAGTGGCCGAGGGTGGATGTTAATTAAGCAAGAAAATACAGTAATGACCTCATTGACGCTAACTGCTTGGACATTAAAACGCGGTGTTGTCTATACCTCGTCTACTGTCGTGGAATAGAGAAAATAATAGGGGTCAGATCACTTGCTTCATAATACTTTGTCATGATTGTTCAGGTATTGGTATATGAGTAGTGTTGTGAAGCAACGAACCGACCCATTTGCACTGTAGACCCCTATGCACTGTATATCAGGCATGAGGAATTCCTTAAAAAGGAGTATAAGATCATACTTTTAAGTCAAGGTAAAGTTCGTGACCTTGCCCTGATCTATAATAGAGCGTTTGCTAGAGTCGATTCGTTATGAATAGCACAATTATTTGAATTAAAGTTCAAGAGTCTCTGATAAATATGGGGTTATTCAGTTCAAATACGGACATTTATCCTGTGCGCTGTTGGCGAGGCTGCTAAACTTACTCGGTTTGCTGTTTCAATGATTGAAAACAACCCTCCCCATGGAATGGGCCAGTTTATTGGGTATGATTAAAAAGGATAGGGGACACCCGTGATTGCACTTTTATTTGATATTGTTGGTATGACAGGTACGTTTTTAGTGGTTGGCGCGTTTTTTATGCTACAACTGGGTAAAGCTAAACCTACTGGGCTTTTATATAACATGATGAACTTATCTGGCGCTATTTTGTTGCTTATAAGTCTTTGTTATAACTTTAATTTAGCAAGTTTTGTGATTGAAATATTTTGGATCGCAGCTTCATTAATTGGTTTATATAAATACCTAAAAGCTAAGCAGATTTCAGCTGTAGCCTAAATTTATAAATTAATAGAGAAAAACTCTCACGCCGTGTCACATTTGTATTAATATTGTAAATACTACGTTATTTTATGATGTAGTAATTCTAATAAAAAATATAGGTGTAAAGCGGCGTAATGATTTTAGAGCTAACAGCATGTCTTTTTTTATGTGTTAACACAGCCCCCTTACTGGCGAGCGACGCTGATGATTTATTTGCGCTTAGCTTTGAAGATTTGCTTGACGTTCATGTCGATATTGCCTCAAAAACCTTAGAAACTCTCGCTTCTGCCCCCTCAACTATCACTGTTTTTAATCGCAAAAAAATAGCCTTACTTGGGGTGAATAATGCGTTTGAATTGATGAATTTTGTTCCAGGTATGCAATCTACTCGTGGTGATTGGGTAGGCGCTGTACCAAAAGATCACGCAAGGGGTGTGTACCTTGATAGTGGCAATATTTTAGTGATGATCAACGGTGAGCGTTTAAATGAGTCATCATTTGGCAAAGCGTCAGTTTATATTCCTTATATACCTATAGAAATTATTGATAAAGTTGAATTTATACGTGGCCCTGGCTCTGCTTTATATGGCAGTAATGCATTCTTAGGGGTGATGAATATAGTGACTAAAAGCCAAAATAATGAAATGTCGCTGGCTGTGGGAAATGTAGCTCAAACCGGCGCTGCATTCTCGGTTAGTCATCAAGTTAATCAGCAAACACATCTATTTGCTAATGGCGCGTATAACCAGAAAAGTGGTAAGCGTTATCCACAAGGGGTAAACGATCCACTGCAATCAGTTTACTTTGAAGCGGGTGTCAATATCAATAAACTGGCTTTGAGAGCGCGTTATAATCAGGTTGAACTGAATGAGTTTTTAAATCTTGGTGGTTATTCTGACAGTAATCAACATCGTAGTGAGAATACTTTTCTATCAGTAGGTTATGATTGGCTTGAAACTGATACACGTACTTTGACTACAAAAATAGCGTATGCACATCATCAAATACAAAGTGCTGGATTAATCGCACCTGCAGCAACTTTACCTAACGCTAGTTATGATTTTTTTGTTGGTCCTGATTGGCATACAACGGATTTAACAGTCAGTGTAGAGGCCAGTCAGCAATTTAATAATGGTTGGTCAATCAATTCAGGCTTGCAATATAGCCGCGCAGAGCAACATAAAGCGGACTTACGTGTTAATTATTTTGATATAAACAGCGGTGAAATTATTGTTGAAGATCCGTTTTATCAAGGGGGGATTGTTACAATCAGTAATTATGCGCCATTTCAGAGTTTGCAATCGACTTTTGAAACCCGAAGTATTTATGGGCAAATCAAAGTGCCTTTTGCTGAGCAATTGACCTTATTTTTAGGGGCACGTTATGATGATGTTAAAGCGATAGACAGTAAATTATCGCCGCGCATTTCCGCAATCTACTCACCAACTCGCGCGCATACTTTTAAATTACAATACGGTGAATCGTTTCGCACTCCTGTGACGAATGAATTGTATTCAGATGATGATGTGACTAAGGGCAATCCAAACTTAAAGTCTGAATATGTTAAAACCACAGAGCTTGTTTGGCGCTACGAGGGACAAGATTGGCATATTAATTCGGTGCTTTTTTATACTCAACTTGTTGATTTTATCAATCTAGTGCCAAATTCAGCTGCCAATAATCAGTTTACCTTTGAAAACCAATTAGATGACATTAATCGTGGTGTTGAATTAGATAGCATGATCCACATTACTAGTGATTTATCAGTGGAAGCGACCTACACCGAGTATTTTGATACGCCAATTAAGCCAACGTTTAAGCGCTTTGCTAGTGTGATTGCTAATTATCATCATCAGCAATGGGTGCTGAGCCTCAATAGTGTTTGGCGCGATGCCGTCAGTGGCCCGACAATGACAAGCGACTTTACTCAACCGGCTTACTTTTTGCTCGGCGGGGCTGTTAGTTGGCAATTTTCTGCACGCAGTGAAATTAGTTTTAAAGCCCATAATCTCTTAGATAAGCACTACCGTGTGTACGATCCAAGAGTTACAGATGGCACTGTTGCTGGTGTCGGCAGTGAATACTCGTTACACTATCAAATCAAATTTTAAGTTTTAGGGACGCTCAGGTGTGCCCTTTGGTTGATCATGCTGCGTTTTCCCCGAAAAATATTAATCGCTGTTGCCATTTTAATTAGTGTATTGTTGCTTAGTTTTTTATTTGGCCGACACTATGATTTAAGTCAAGCAAAGCAGCAAGCTGAACTCCAAGTGGGTCAATTGCGTAATTATCTTGATACCGAACTCTCTCGTTTTGCAACTATTCCTCATTTAGTTACTGATAACCAGTTACTCACTGCATTTCTCAGTGATACTGATCAGCCCGTGCAGCCTATTAATAATTACTTGGCTGATATCCAACAAGCCAGTGGTGCATCAGACGTCTATGTACTTAATCGTGAAGGGGATGTTATTGCATCGAGCAATTGGCAACTTGATTACAGTTATATCGGTAATAACTTTGCATTTCGTCCGTATTTTTCTCAGGCATTGGCGGGTAACAAAATTGCCTATTTTGCTCTTGGTTTACGATCTAAAGAACGGGGTATTTATTTTTCTGAACCGATTTATCGCGATGGCCAAGTAATAGGTGTGGTCACCTTAAAAGTGAATGTATCTAAGTTTGAAACTGATCGACAATTACTGAATGCGTCCCACGCTAGCCATTTTTATTTAAGCTTAGACGATAATATTATTGCTATGTCCGATAGCCCCTCATGGCGACTCAATTCGTTGCATAGCCTCACAGCAGCAGACTATCAACACTTTACGACAAGCCGACGCTACCTAGAGTATGTACCAAAAGTTATCACTGCTGAGCACATTATTAGCCAAGGGATGCCCCTGTTATACGTTAATGATGCGAATAAACGCAGTAAATATGTGCCTGCAAGTGCGCCGATTGAGCGACTTAATGCAAAAATAACTGTGCTTGTTGATATATCGTCGGTGAATATTAATCAACTAGGGCGATTGTTTTGGTTGAGTGTGATTTATGCTGGGGGGTTAATGCTTTTTTACAGTTTAATGGCACGTTTTGCCGGCTATAAAAAATTACTTTTTTCTCGTCATAGCCTTGAGCAAGAAGTTATAGAGCGCACCCATGCACTCGAAAAAGCACAAACAGCGCTGGTGCAAACAGCCAAATTGGCCACCATAGGTCAACTTAGTGCAGGTATCAATCATGAGATTAACCAACCCTTGAGTGCTATGAGTACGTATTTGGTTAGTGCTAAGCGCTTGATTGCCAAAGGTGATATTGCAAAGGCCGCTGAAAATATTGTTATTGTGCAATCGCTGATCGAACGAGTACATAAAATTGTTGGACAATTAAAGCACTTTAGCAAACCGGCACAAACACAGTTAAGAGAGCAAAGCTTAAGCCAGTTACTTAAAAATGCCATGGTGATCGCCTCCGCGCAATTAAAGCAGGATGATGTCAACGTTAACGCCGCTGATATTGCTGACACTGTAAAAGTATGGGTTGATGGCATTAAATTTGAGCAAGTATTAGTGAATGTGATCACCAATGCCAGCCAAGCAATGGCTGACAGTACTGTGCGAGAGCTGAGTTTTGAGATAGAGCAGTTTGACGACCGCGTTAAGCTGTCTATTTTGGATACTGGGCCTGGTATCGAGTTACATGCGCTTGGGACTATTTTTGAGCCTTTTTATAGCACTAAATCGACTAATGGCCTTGGCTTAGGGCTATCTATTTCTAAGCAAATTATTAATTCATTTAATGGCTGTTTAAGTGCGCATAATCGCCCTGGCGGTGGTGCTCAATTCATTATTACCTTAGCAAGTACTAAAGGAGCGTTATGAATACGTTAGCAACTGATTGTAAACAGGTCATTGTTATTGATGACGAAGCGATGATCCGCGATTCACTTGACCAATTGCTGACCCTCGAAGGCTATCAAGTACAGTGTTTTAGTGATCCAATGAGTGCTTTATCAAAACTTAATCGTCGTTTTAACGGGGTGGTGCTCAGTGATATTAATATGCCGAAAATGGATGGGCTGGCTTTTTTAGAACAAGTTCAAGCATTTGATAGCGAATTACCAGTGATCTTTCTGACTGGATTTGCTGATGTATCAGTGGCTGTTAAAGCAATGCAATTAGGAGCTTACGACTTATTTGAAAAACCTCTCACTGAGCAGTTATTAGATTGCATTGCCAGAGCGTGCGATAAGCGTGCCTTGGTAATGGAAAACCGTGCTTTAAAATTAGCGGTAGAAAAAACGTCAGCCCCAGGTGTGCGGATCTTAGGGGAAACCGTGCAAATGCAGCAAATGATGCATTTGCTTAATGCGGTGATCGACACTCCCGCAGATGTAATGATTGAAGGTGAAACTGGCACCGGTAAAGAGTTAGTTGCACGCTTTTTACACGACCAAAGCAGCCGTTCAAACTGTAATTTTGTGGCAATTAACTGTGGTGCCATACCAGAGCAACTGATTGAAAGTGAACTATTTGGTGCGGCCAGTGGCGCGTTTACAGGGGCAACACACAGTCGCCAAGGTAAGTTTGAGTTTGCTCAAGGTGGTACGGTGTTTTTAGATGAGATAGAAAGCACACCGGCATCATTACAAGTAAAGTTACTTCGCGTTTTAGAAGAGCGAAAAGTGACCCCCGTCGGCGCTAATACCGCCGTTGACTTAGACATACGTATCGTTGCGGCAACCAAAGTTGATTTATTATCCTTGGTCGAAAAAGGGGACTTCAGAGCTGACTTATATTATCGACTCAATTTAGTGAGGGTAAGTATTCCGGCATTGCGTGATAGGAAAGCTGATATTCCTTTATTATTCAAACATTTTAGCTCTATTGCCGCGACTCGTTTTCATAAACCTCCGGCTCCTCTAAGTAGCGATATATTACAGCGTTTACTTAGTTACCAGTGGCCAGGTAATGTCAGAGAGCTTAGAAACCAAGCTGAACGAGCGGTGCTGCTGGGTGCTGAATTAGCGTTCGCCAATACCGAAAATAATAATGGCAGTGAGTTATCGCCCGATCTGAGTTTGGCGGAAAAAGTGTGCTTTTATGAGCAATCTTTAATCGAAGAAGCCCTTGAGCGCCACCAAGGTAGTATTAAAGAAACTATGAATACCTTACAGATTGCCCGTAAAACCTTGTATGACAAAATGAGTAAATATGGCCTCAATCGTGACATGTTTATTGATTAACCAGAGCTTTGCTTAAGTGATTTACCTGCTCAGCTTAATTTGATGGGTGGAAACGGTGACACAGACGTTTTGATAGTGTGTGGGATCCCGCACACTTTATTGTAAGTATAATTTAATTTTAAATTTAACTATTTGAATATATTAAATTTTACTTTTTTATAAGCAGTTGGCAGTAAACTTGCCTTTATTAGCGGGAACAACAAATGATCCTAATAATAAGGGCACACAATGATAATAATAGACAAAAAGCTAACCCCTGTTTTTGTAGCAACGAGTTTTGCAGCAGCTTGCTTTGGACAAAGTGTTCATGCCGCAGAGTATGACATTTATGGTAAAGCAGAAGTGCAAATTGCTAATACTGACAACGGTGTAATGCGCTATGCTAAAAAAGGAACGCAAATCGATGCGCCTTTTTCACGCATTGGTGTGAAAGGGCAACATGTACTCACTGACTCGTTAAAAGCGGTATTTAAATACGAAGTGCAAGTAAAGGGCTTTGAGCACGATGATACCGATGAGCCATTTAGTGCCCGTAATACATATTTAGGTTTAGCGGGAAATTTTGGTGAAGTTGTAGTTGGTCGAAACGATACACGCTTTAAGTATTCAGAAGGTAAAGTTGATAACTTCAATGAAACTCAAGCCGATATTGCTCAATTACTACCGGGTCAAGATCGCCTTGGTGATACCATAACGTATAGTTCAAAATCATATGCGGGTGCTCAGCTATCACTTACCTATGCTTTGAAGGATGACAGTGCCAATAATGAAGCCGGTTATGCCGCTACGTTAATTTATGGTGACCGTGGTTTAAAAAATAAAAATTATTATGTGGCGATCAGCCATATTGATTCACTCAATAATATCAACGCCAGTCGCATCGTTGGCGCGTGGCAAAAAAATGATTTACAACTAGGTGCTATTTACCAGCACAGTGAGTCAGTAGATGGTACTAAATCAGGAAACGGCTATGTGTTGAGTGCCAGTTATACCATTGACAAATGGCAGCCAAAACTACAATTTGCCAGTGATGACTCAACTATTCGCCAAAGTACTAAGGGCAGCCAGTGGACTGCAGGTGTGGATTATTTATTTGATAAACAAACTACCGCGTACTTATTCTATACTGACTTAGATTTGCAACAGCAAACGGATAGTAGCTTAGCCCTTGGCTTAAAGTATAAATTTTAAAGGGGTTGAATATGAGCACACAAACTTTAGACGATAAACCTGAAAAAAATCCAATGATACAGATGTTGCTGCTGTTATTGGGCCCTGCGGTCATGTTACTTACGTGTTTGATCGATCCTCCTGCTGGCATGAGTACCGCTGCTCTTCGTACTTCAGGATTAGCATTTTGGATGGCATCATGGTGGGTGAGTGAAGTAGTTCCTATCCCAGCTACGGCGCTATTGCCGTTGGTATTTTCTCCGTTGGCTGACATTGCTGCGATAAAAAGTGTCGCTGCACCGTATGCGCACCCCTTAATATTTTTGTTTTTAGGTGGCTTTTTGATCTCCATTGCGATGGAGCGTTGGGGCTTACACAAGCGCATTGCTTTACGTACTATGCTCTACGCGGGCTCAAAACCGAGTTTGCAGATATTAGCGATGATGTTAGTAACGGCATTTTTATCAATGTGGATGTCAAATACTGCAACAGCAGTGATGATGTTACCTATTGCTATGTCTATCACCCATTTAGTGCAAAAATCTAATCCAAATAATAATGGTTTTGGTAAAGCACTGTTACTTTCTATTGCTTATGGTGCCAGCATTGGCGGCATTGCAACATTAATTGGTACGCCACCGAATGCATTGATGGCCGCTTATTTATCAGATAGTTATAAAATTGAAATTGGTTTTGCGCAATGGATGATGGTGGGTGTGCCATTGTCACTGACTATGTTGATCATCTGTTGGTTGTGGCTGACCAAGTTTGCTTACAAAGTTGATAAAACGGATGAAAAATCTAAAAAAGTCGACACCAAGTCACTATTTAGCTCGCAGTTAAAAGGTCTTGGCACCATGCAACGCGCTGAGAAAGGGGTGTTATGTGTGTTTTTATTTGCAGCTGTGTGCTGGATATTTAGACCTCTGATCGCTGATTTTTCTGGTTTAAAAATATCGGATACCGGTATTGCCATTGCTGCTGCATTATTATTATTTGTTTTGCCTGCTAATAAAGGCAGTGATGAACGTATTCTTGATTGGCAAAGTGCGGCTGGAGTTCCTTGGGGAGTGTTATTGTTGTTTGGTGGTGGCTTAACCCTAGCGGCACAAATAAAGTCATCAGGTTTGGCTGAATACATAGCTCATATGATTGAAGGCGTCAGCGCCATTCCATTAGTATTGAGTGTATTAGCAATTGCAACCTTAATCACTTTCTTAACTGAGATCACCAGTAATACAGCAACCGCAGCTGGATTTTTACCACTACTTGGCCCTGTCGCTGAGTCAGTCACAGGTTCGCCATTGGTCTGGGTTATTCCTGCGGCTATAGCCTGTAGTTGTGCGTTTATGATGCCTGTAGCGACCCCGCCTAATGCCATTGTGTTTGGCTCTGGGCAAATTCAAATGCGGGATATGATTAAAGCCGGCTTTGCATTAAATATTGTTGCAATTGCGCTGATCACATTTGTCACTATGACCCTTGCTGCATCGGTATTTAATTTTTAAGTAATTCAAAGTTACCCAACCGGAGCGCTATTCGTTTGTTGATAGCGCTCTATATTGCCCCTGCTAAGAAACAAAGTTATAGTGGTTAAATCTTTATTTTGTTTATGAGTATGCTTTTGTCTGACACTGGCACTGTATATAACCCTGAGCTAAAAGCGCAATTTGATGAAATGCAGCTGCATTTTGATGCCCAGCCATATTTAGCATTATCACAGCGGATCCGTTTATTAAAATCTTTAAAACGTGAACTGTTGGCATTAGAGGCTGAATTGGTAGCTGCAAGCTCGAAAGACTTTGGCTTTCGCACTGCTTTTGATACGATTTTGGGTGATATACTGCCTACGATCAAAACGATCAGCCACACCATCAAGCATTTACCTAAATGGGCAAAAAATTCACCACGAAAAGCGGGTTTGAGCCTAGCGCCATCAAAAGTTGCTGTGAGCTATCAACCCAAAGGAGTGGTGGGAATAATTTCTCCATGGAATTACCCAATTCAATTATCAATCGTGCCGGTGATAACCGCAATTGCCGCAGGTAATCGGGTATTATTAAAGGTCAGTGAATTTACTCCGCACACCAATCAAGTAATCAAAAAACTATTTATCGGCGAGCTTAGCGAACATTGCGCAGTGATCGAAGGTGAAGCGCAATTAAGTCAACAGTTTAGCTGTTTGCCATTCGCACACTTATTTTTTACCGGCTCTACAGCTGTAGGGCGCCATGTTATGGCCGCTGCGAGTAAAAACCTTACCCCAGTAACTCTTGAGTTAGGTGGCAAATCGCCCGTTATCATTACCGCGCAAGCGGATATAGATAAGGCAGCTAAAGCTATTTTATTTGGTAAAATGACCAATGCAGGGCAAATCTGTGTTGCCCCCGATTATGTTTTAGTGCCGGAAAACTTACAGCATCAGTTAGTCAGAAGTCTCTGTAGCTTATATAAAAAACATTATAACTTAGGTGTCGAGGGGAAAAATTTAACCTCGGTTATTAATCACCACCATTTTCAGCGTTTAACCGATTTATTGGCAGATGCACAGCAACAGGGTGCACAGATAATTAAGCCGTTAGATGAAAACCAAAGCGACGAACATAAGCATCGTCTTGGTTTGCACATTGTGACTGATGTGAATGACAATATGAAGTTGATGCAAGAAGAACTGTTTGGACCAATTCTTGCGATTGTCAGTTATCAAGCTTTACCTCAGGCGATTGCATACATAAATCAACGTCCTCAGCCGTTAGCTTTGTACATAATGGGGCAAGATAAACAAATCAATGAAGGTATTCAACAGCAAACACAAAGTGGTACCTTCGCAATAAATGACACCTTAATGCAGGTGACTGCTGATGATGCGGCATTTGGTGGCTTAGGTCCTTCTGGGATGGGAAACTATCACGGTATAGAAGGCTTTTTAACCTTTAGCCATGCACGTAATACATTGAAAACGGGTGGTTTTAATCCTAAATTAGGATTGTTGTTGGCGCAAAATAAGATATTGATTAAAATACTCAAATGGTTGTACTTGCGGCCATAAATTGGCGTTAAGTACAATCCAATAGCGTTTTAACTGGCAGTTAAAACATCCGATCTTCGCCCGCATACAGCCCAGCTTGGATTTTTTCATACAATGCATCAGCTTTTTCTTTGGCTTCTGCAATTTGCGCAGGCATCAGCTTGCGCTCATCTAGCTTGCGACTGTGACTGGCATCTAAATTACCATTATACTCAGCAACAGTGTTCCAGATGTATGATTTTTCGATGTTTTTTTCGACTCCATGGCCTTCGAAATACATCAGCGCCATATTAAACTGTGCTAGCGTATAATTATTACCAGCGGCTTTTTCATACCATTTAATAGCTTCTTTATAATCTTGCGCAACGCCATCGCCGTTGGCGTACATCACACCCAAGTTAAACTGAGCAGCAGGTAAGTTTTTTGCCGCGGCTTGCTTAAAGAGTGAAACTGACATTTGTTTATCAAGTTTAACGCCTTTACCTTCTTGGTAAAGTACAGCTAATGCAAACATTGAGTCGACGTGGTTCTTTTTAACGCCTTGCTGGTAAAGTTCAGCAGCTTTGTGATAGTCGCGCGTTACGCCGTGGCCACCTTCATATAGCTGCCCTAGCTCGTAAATTCCTGGTGCAAAGCCTTTTTCTGCAAGGTAGTTAAACTCTCTAAGTGCATCTTCAAATTGACCTTCATTGGCTGCGCGGATCCCTTCTTCAAGTCCCGCATGAGCAACACCACAGATGCTAAGTGCACCGACCATCAACAATATCTTAAACTTCGGCTGCCACATGACAATACCTCCAATTAGCGTGTTACTGTTTAATTTTAGTCCCAACAACCACAATTGCCCAGCTTCGCACTATAAATGATAAAACTTAGACATAAGATACAGATATTACAGAAAATTTAAAGGAATAAAAAAAGCCCCTGATGGGGCTTTTTGGGTCATATCAACCGTCACCGATATGAACAATGTAGCAAGTGAGTGTGATCTTTTAATTATATTACTTGGGTCGAGTAAGTAATATGCTCGAAGCGTCACCATCTTCATCAACAACTTTGTACTAAAGGGGCCCAGCATCCTTACTGGTCGATCTTCCCTAGGGCACTGAGGTCGGTACGTTCAATTCTTACAAGAAGCGCAAACGTGTCGTGTTGGGCTGCTTGGTGTTGATGCGATCGATTATTACTTGTATTTGAATGTGCGTCAATAGCTAAATGATAATTATTTCCATTTGTTCGGTTTTATTTTAATCCCCTCATTTACATAATGCGCTAAGTTGATTAACGTAGTGCTATAAAGAACCGTAAGAAAAATAAAAATGTCTATAAAAAACATGTGCTTGAATTATAAATCCGCAGTAGTTGGTGTGTTTCTATTAGCTCTGACTGGATGCTCAGCTACATTTACCTACAATAATATAGGCTGGTTATCGGCGTTTTGGATTGATGACTACGTTGATTTATCGAAGCAGCAAAGCAAACAAGCTAAAGACTTAATTAAGAAAAGTCGGGATTGGCATCGTAAGACGCAATTACCTTTGTATCGACAGGATCTGTTGGCATTACAAAAGCTACTTGATGAAGACCCTTCAGAGCAAGCATTATTAACGTATTTTCAAGGCTTTAAAACACATTGGCAATCGTTAGTTATGTATGTAAGAGACGATCTTATTGAACTTGCTATTGGTTTATCCACGGAGCAAAGAGAAGAATTTGTTGCTGCCATTGCAGAGGATATAACAACAGAAAGTGACGAGTATAATGAACAAACCCCAACACAGCGTGAGCAAGATCGCCTTGAACGTCAGTTAGATACTTATAAACAGTGGCTTGGTAAACTGAGTGAACAACAAGTGTCTTTGATCACCCAAGCGAACAGCGAATTTCAAGCAACATTTTTATTAAGGCAAGCTTACAAGCAAACTCGGCTGGATAAACTCAAACAGGTATTTTTTGATAGCCAACTTAGCCGCGATCAGTTTATTAGCCAATTATCAGCTGTCATTACTGAGCGAGAGGTGTTTATGAGTGACGAATTAATTCGCTTAGATGCTGAAAATTCAAAGCGCTATGCGCGTTTACTTGTGAGTTTAAGAGCCACGTTGACAGCAAAACAGCGCCAGCATGCTAATGCTGAGTTCTCCGATATGTTAGAAGATATAGAACAATTAATTAATGATGAATAGGCTGTTAGTTGCTAAGATCTTAATTTTAAAAATTTTTTATAAAAATGAATATATCAAAAACAAATAGAGCTTGTACTCTTTCAATTAACCGTTAGACTGACTTTTTTTCGTTCGAATTAAAGTTAATCAATGGATATCGCAGCCTTAGATAGCGCTCAAGTATTACGTGAAAATTTACTGAAATGGATTTGTTTCTGTTTCGGAATTTTAGCGAGTGTTTTTACCTATTTTAATCTTTTTATTAATGACTTTTACTCATTAGGGATTTTAGAAGGGGTTTTTGCTATTTATTGTTTTTATACTTTTAACTATGCTCGGACACGAAAATTTCAGACTTGGCAGCCGTTATTATTGTGCCTTTGTATTATGCTATTAGTAATCTTGGGCACTTACCTTGCTGTTGTTAAGAGTGGCCTGTTCGTCTGGACTTTTACTTTACCTATATTATTTTATTTATTGTTAGGTTGTAAGTGTGGTTTTTACCTATCGTTGTTATTAGTGTGTGTACAAACGACTGTGTTTATTAGTAAACCCTCCTTAGCACCATTTTCAGAGCTTAACCTGTACCTAAATATGAGTTTTAGCTATGTGATAGTTTGGGTTACTGCGCATATTTTTGAAGCGAGCCGAGCACAATTTTCAGAGCGACTAGAAAACCTTGCCTTGTTAGATCCGCTGACAAACACCGGCAACCGTTTAGCAATGAACCATTACTTTGAAGTTGAGTTGGTAGACAAAATTAATTTATTTATTATGGTGCTAGATCTTGATTACTTTAAAAAAGTAAATGACGAATTTGGTCATGATGTGGGCGATCAAGTTCTGGTTGAAATTGCCACTATATTAAGAGAAACACTTAACAAGGGGCGAGTTTTTCGTACTGGCGGCGAAGAGTTTGCACTGTTCATTCCTGATTCAAATCAACAAGAGTCTTATCAAATTGCTGAAAATATCAGAGTCGGTTTGCAAAGTACGGCTATCAATGTTGGTGCGCGTGAAATAAGTTTAACAGCAAGTATCGGTTTAGCTGCTTATCGTGATGGCGATAGCCTAAAACAAGCGATTAAAGCAGCAGATGAGCAACTTTATTATGCAAAAAAACATGGTCGAAACAATGTTTATTTTGACTCGCAGAAATACTCAGCAAAACTAGAACAGGTTTCTTAACCTAGATACATGTGCTCGAAACCGGGAATGTTACTTTCCCAAAGTGGTGTTTCTTTACCTAAGTGATCACGTATCGCATCAAAAAATAACCGTGTTCTTACAGGTAAATCACGGTGTGGATATACCGCGTACATCGCACTGTATTCTTGTAATTTGATGTCTGTTAATAAGGGCACTAAACGTCCTTGCTTTATTTCATCATTAATAATAAATGCTGGCGCGAGCACATAGGTTGTTCCAGAAAGCGTTTTATCGAGCAGTACCTCGGCATCATTGGCTCTAAACACACTCTTAATTTTTTGCTCTTGCGGTAGACCATATTGATCTACATAACGAATACCCTCAACGCGCAACGAAGTGCTGGAATAACTGGCTGCGGGTAAATCAATTAAGTCCTCTATTTTACTTGGCAATCCATACGTTTGAATAAACTCAGGTGCGGCTAATATTAGTAATCTATTGCGCGCAATTTTACGTGCGATCAGTGATGAGTCTTTTGGCTCACCGACCCGAAAAGCAAGATCAAAGCCTTCAGATACCAGATCAACTAACTTATCATCGAGTCTTAGTTCAACTTCTACTTGCGGGAAGCGTTTTTGAAAATCATTAATTACAGGTTGTAGATAACGCCTGCCGATAATGGTTGATGAAGTGATTTTTAATACACCGCGTGGCTCTTGGTGATAATTCTCGGCTAAACGTACAGTTTCACCTAGTAGTTGCCTCAACTCACTGGCCTTTTTAATCATTTCGGCCCCTGCAGCTGTCAGTGAAAATGAGCGGGTGGTGCGGTTCAGTAAACGTACTCCTAAATCATCTTCGAGACGACTTATTTGTTTTGAGATCACTGAACGATCAATATTACGGGTTTCTGCTGCTTTAGCGAATGAGCCTCGCTCAACGACTTCTAACAACATCAATAAGCGACTTGTGGTATCCATTAATTACTCACCAATATTTAATTGATGCCATATTGGCATTAATGAATTTAAAAATCTATGGTTTTTGTCCACAAAAATGTTCCGTAACATAGAAAAATACACTAAATGGAGCGTCGTCATGAACAAACACTTAATAGCTATTGCAGTTTTAGGGGCATCACTTGCCCTCACCGGTTGTGCAGAAGAGCCTGCTCAACAGAGCAATCAACCACATCTTCAACCAATAGATGTTGCCTCAGTGATCATTAAGCCAGTGCAAAACTGGCACACCTACACTACGCGTTTAGAAGCGCCGGAAGAAGTATCACTTATGCCACGTGTTGCCGGAGTTATTGAGCATATTGCGTTTAATGAGGGCGACGAGGTTAAACAGGGTGACTTACTGTTTAAACTTGACGCTCGCCCATATGCTGCGGTTGTAGCAAGTTTAGAGGCACAAGTAGTCAGTGCTGAAGCCGCTTTATCGCAAGCGCAAAGTGAAGCTAAAAGAGCGGTGCGATTAACCGAGCGAAAAGCGATTTCAACAGAGCAAGCGGAATCACGTACCTCAACGTTACGCCAACGTGAAGCACAACTTGCGGCCTTAAAAGCCCAGCTAATTGCAGCTAATTTAGATTTAGAATTTACAGATATACGTTCACCCATTGATGGTGTGATCTCGCGTGCAAATATTACCAAAGGTAATAATGTGCTTGCAGGGCAAAGTGTACTGACTTCAATCGTATCAAATCAAACTATGTATGCTTACTTTGATGTTGATGAACGTACTTGGAATAGTTCATTTGATGAAGTAACCGCCGCTGCTCATCAGCAAGTAGTCATGCAAAAAGTGGGTCAAAATGGCTTTGCACACACCGGTTATATCGACTTTATTGATAATCAAATCAATGCAGCAACAGGTACTTTGCGAGTGCGTGCACGATTTGATGAAAATACCGCCTTACGCGCCGGTTCATTTGCACGTATTAAGTTAGCGGCCAATGACGTTACAGAGCAAGTTATTGTGCCTGATAGAGCAATTGGCACCGATTTAAAAAATCGCTTTGTGCTCACTGTAGGTGAAGGCAATATTCTCGAATATAAACTGGTTACAACCGGTGAGCGCTATGGCAGTTTTCGCGCTATTACCTCGGGCTTAAAAGCTGGCGATGTGATTGCGGTTAATGGTCCTGCGCGTGTTGGACCTGGCATGCCGATTTCACCTAATACAGTGACCCTAGACACAACTGGTGTTGCTTTTACGTTATCGCCAACGGCGCAGCACACACTTATGGCTAAGAAGTAGGACGAATAATGAAATTTTCTCACTTTTTTATTCAACGACCGATATTTGCAGCCATGCTGTCATTGGTGATTTTAATCGCCGGTGGTATTTCGTTGTTTCAACTGCCGGTCAGTGAGTATCCTGAAGTTGTTCCGCCGACAGTTGTGGTAACTGCGAACTACCCAGGAGCAAATCCAACCGTAATAGCACAAACTGTGGCTACTCCATTGGAGCAAGAGATCAATGGTACTGAAAACATGTTGTATATGTTTTCCCAGGCGACCAGTGATGGGCGTATGACACTGACGGTAACGTTTTCATTGGGAACGGATTTAGATCGTGCGCAAGTACAAGTACAAAATCGGGTTAACAGTGCTTTGCCGCGACTACCACAAGAAGTGCAGCGCTTAGGCGTCGTCGCTGAAAAATCATCACCGGATCTAACCATGGTGGTACACTTATTCTCACCGGAAAAAACACATGATACGGCGTATCTATCTAACTACGCTGACTTATATGTGAAAGACCAAATTGCACGTTTGAGTGGCGTAGGCGATGTAAAATTATTTGGTGGTGGTCAATATTCAATGCGAGTGTGGCTTAACCCCGATGCATTAGCGGCACGAGAATTAACCGCAATGGACGTCGTCAACGCATTGCGTGCGCAAAACCAACAAGTTGCAGCGGGTAGCTTAGGCGCACAACCTGCTTCAACAGACAGTCAATTTCAAATATTGTTAAATGTAAAAGGACGCTTAAACAGTATTGAAGAGTTTCAGCAAGTGATCATTAAAGTGGGTGAACAAGGTCAATTAACACGTCTAAGCGATGTTGCACGTGTCGATTTAGGCCAAAATACTTACTCACTTAGAGCTGAACTTGATAATCAACCAGCACTGGCGATGCCGATATTTCAACGTCCTGGCTCTAATGCGATTGAGCTTTCAGATCAAGTACGCGAAACCATGGCGCGTTTATCGAAAGATTTTCCAGCTGGTGTTGAGTACGACATTGTCTACGACCCTACGGTATTTGTTCGCGGTTCGATTGATGCGGTGATCAAAACGTTACTTGAAGCTATCGCGTTAGTGGTAATTGTAGTGGTGTTATTTTTACAAACCTGGCGTGCTTCGATTATTCCACTTATAGCTGTGCCAGTTTCACTGATTGGTACCTTTGCGGTGATGCAGTGGTTAGGGGTCTCGATCAATACGCTGTCGTTATTTGGTTTAGTACTTGCCATAGGTATTGTGGTCGATGATGCTATCGTGGTGGTCGAAAACGTTGAACGTAACATTGAACAAGGTTTATCACCTCTGGAAGCAACGCGCGTGGCGATGACTGAAGTGACAGGGCCTATAATCGCGATTGCGTTAGTGTTGTGTGCAGTGTTTATTCCTACCGCGTTTATTAGTGGTTTATCAGGTCAATTTTATAAACAGTTTGCGTTAACTATCACTATTTCAACGGTTATCTCAGCATTTAACTCATTAACTTTATCACCGGCGTTGGCGGCACTATTACTTAAAAGCCATGATGCTAAACCGGATGCGCTGACGCGTTTATTAAATCGTTTATTTGGTCGCTGGTTATTTGCACCCTTTAATCGAGTATTTGACCGTGGCGCCAAAGGCTATCAAAAGCTGGTACAAAAACTAATGCGCATGAGCGTGGTAGTGGTGATTGCATACGTGGTTTTATTAGGCGGAACAATTAAGCTATTTGATGCCGTGCCGGGTGGTTTTATTCCTGCACAAGATAAGCAGTATTTAGTTGCGATAGCACAATTACCTGATGCAGCGAGTTTAGACCGTACTCAAGATGTGGTTAGGCAAATGCAAGAAATTGCACTGCAAGTACCTGGTGTTGCAAACACAGTTGCCTTTCCTGGCTTGTCGGTAAATGGTTTTACTAACAGCCCTAATAGTGCCATTGTATTTACACCGCTAGAAGCCTTTAGTGAGCGAAGCGATCCGAGTAAATCGGCGATGGCTATTGCGGCACAGTTAAACCAGCGTTTTAGTGCCATTGATGAAGCATTTGTGGCTGTATTTCCACCGCCGCCAATCCAAGGTTTAGGCACCACGGGTGGGTTTAAACTGCAAATTGAAGATCGCGGTAATAAAGGCTTTGAAACACTATTTAACAGTTTGCAAACGGTGATTACTAAAGCTCAGCAAGATCCTGCGTTAATGGGGCTCTATTCAAGTTTTAGAATTCAAGTACCACAAATGGATATTGATATCGACCGAGAGCAAGCGCTTATTCAAGGTATTCCATTGGATGAAGTATTTAATGCGTTGCAAGTGTATTTGGGCTCAATGTACGTTAATGACTTTAATTTATTTGGCCGTACGTACCAAGTTAATGCCCAAGCTGATGCTGATTTCCGCCTTGATCCAGAACAAATATTGAATCTAAAAGTGCGCAATAACCAAGGGAATATGGTGCCATTGGGCTCGGTATTAACGGCAACGCCTACAACAGGCCCTGATCGAGTGATGCATTACAATGGTTACCCAAGTGCAGAGCTTAATGGTAGTCCAGCGCCTGGTTACAGTTCAGATCAAGCACAGCAGGCAATTGAGCTGATCTTGGCTGATAATTTACCTACGGGTATTGAGTACGAATGGACCGAAGTTACTTTTCAGCAAATTCTAGCGGGTAATACCATGGTCTACGTATTCCCATTAGTGGTGTTATTAGTGTTCATGGTATTGGCTGCGCAGTATGAAAGCTTGCGTCTTCCACTGGCTATTATTCTTATTGTACCAATGACAATATTCTCAGCATTAATGGGTGTATGGTTGGTTGGCGCTGATAATAATATTTTCACCCAAATAGCATTGATTGTATTGGTTGCCTTGGCTTCTAAAAATGCCATTTTAATGGTGGAGTTTGCACGCGATAAAAATAATCATGGGTTGAGTCATTTCGACGCTATTTTAGAAGCTTGTCGGATGCGTTTACGACCTATCTTAATGACGTCAATTGCCTTTACTGCGGGTGTTATTCCCTTAGTATTAGCAACGGGAGCTGGAGCAGAAATGCGCCATGCAATGGGCAACGCAGTGTTCTCGGGTATGATTGGTGTAACCGTGTTTGGTTTATTATTTACCCCTGTATTTTATATTTTGGTAACTAAAACCCGTAAAGTGACTACGCAGGAGCAAATTAATGAGTAAGTATAAGTTAACCGCTCTTGTTGTGGCGGGTTTATTAAGTGGCTGCGCCAGTAAAATTGATGAGCAGCAACAGCAAAATCAGCTACAAGAATTTGTTGCAAAAACACAGATCGCTGCACAGTTACAAGGTCAAGACGAACTTAACTGGTGGCAGCAATTAAATTCAACCCAGTTAAATAATCTAGTGCTCAGTGCGCGCGCTAATAATCATGATTTGCACACTAGTCAGTTGCAGTTACAAAGCGCGCTTGCTCGTTTAGGTGGGCAAAAAGCACAGTATCTTCCCCAAGGTGCAGTGGCAGTTGATGCCACTCGCTCAAGTACTGGTAACGTTAACACGCGTCAATCGGAAGCCAATGTTAACCTTGATTGGCAACTTGATTTATTTGGTAAAATAACTGCGCTTGTTGATGCTGCGAATGCAGGGGCAATGAGTCAAGCGGAACAATTACGTGCTTTGCATATTGAAGTTGTTACCTCTGTGGTAAAAGGGTTTGTCAGTTTTCAAGGTAATAAGCAAAAACAGCAGATCATTAACCTACAAATTGAAGCATTAGAGCAAAGTATTGCGGTTCTGCGGGCTCGCGTTGAGGAAGGGGTCGCTAATGAGCTTGATTTAAATCGAACCTTAGCACAATTGAAGCAGCAGCAAGCTTTGTTGCCAGATATTGAATACGCGCAATTTCGTGATCTAGCAACGCTTGCGACATTAACAGGGCAGTTACCTGCTGATCTAACCTTAGTTGATGAGCAAGCGCTGTTTGAGCATGCATTTACTGTAAGTTTAGCCACTCCAAGTGATGCCATTGCACTGCGTCCTGATATTAGCCAAGCATTATTTGAATTTAGCCAAGCTAATTCATTAAGCGTGGCTGCGAGTAAAGCATTATTACCTGATATCAGTTTAACGGCGTTTGCAGGTGTACTGAGCTTAGATAACAACCAGCTTTCTGACACTACGCAGCAATGGCAAGTTGCCCCACGCATTCAGTGGTCATTATTGAGCTACCCTGCGTTATTGGCGCAACGTGATGCTCAGCAATATCTCAGTGAAGCCGCTTACAGCCAATATCAACAAGTGGTGTTGGAGGCATTAGCGCAGAGTGAACTTTCACTGCAGTTATTAGTCAAACAAACTCAACAACTAGGCTATGCCAAAGCACGTTATGAGTTTGCTAATAATGCCTTTTTACAAGCGCAGGCGATGTACCAAGAAGGGCAAATACCTTACTTAGAGTTGTTAGATGCGCGACAGGATGTTTTAATAGCGCAGGAAAATGCAATTGACTCAACGATTTCATCTTTACTTGCTAAAGTAGACACTTACCAAGTATTTAATGGTCGTTGGAGTTATGCGTTAGTTAATTAAGTTAAGTTGAGTTTTTGATGCCACATACTGATCTTTTATCAACAATCCCCGCGACAATGCGTGCGATTGCGTTACTTGAACCTAATGAACAGATTAATTTATCTGAGCTTGAATTGCCGGTGCCTGATGTTGTAGACAACGAATTGTTGATAAAGGTTGAGTATGTTGCGTTGAATCCGGTTGATGCGTATTTTGCTAAACAAGGTTTTTGTAAATGGCACTATCCTCATACCCTAGGCCTTGATGCTGTAGGTGTGGTGGTAAAAGCCACTAAAGGGGTATTTCCAAGTGTCGGTACTCGGGTTATGTGGCATGGTAATGTTGGCGACCAAGGGGTGTTATCACAATACGCTAAAGTGCCTAACTTTGCTGTATCGCAAATTCCTGATAGCGTTACGTTACAGCAAGCCGCGACATTACCCTGCGCAGGGATGTCGGCATTAATAGCTCTTGATAAACTGCAATTAACCGAAGGTGATTCACTTTTAATTGAAGCTGGTGCGGGGGCCGTCGGTCAGTTCGCCATTCAATTTGCCAAACAACGTGGTGCTACGGTATTTACCACCGCGAGCAAACGCAACCATAAGCTTGTTAAACAATTGGGTGCTGATGTGGTGTTTGATTACAACGATAAAAAGCTTAGCGATAAAATTCGTAAAGAACTTGGTCCACAAGGCTTTGATGCGGTGCTCGATTCGATTGGTGGTGAAACCACGGTGCGTAATGTTGAATTAATGCGTTTTTGTGGCCGTATTGCGTGCTTAAATCCACTGCCTAAGTTTGAGCAGGAGCTGATGTTCAGACGTGCGCCAAATATAGGTATTGTTTCTTTAGGTGGAGCGTGGTTAGCAAACAGTTTATGTGCTCAGCAAAAAATGAGTTTTATGGGCAATTTATTGCTAGACAATTTAGCCAGTGGCAGTATCAAAATACCGCAGATCATTGAGGTTGAATTTAACGCCAGTAGTATTTCACAGGCGCTGAATAAACAAATTGCTGGTGGCTTTACCGGAAAGCAGGTAGTGAAAATTAGCCATGATTAATTATTAACCGTGATTCATAATCTTTAAGCCTCGCAATTGCGGGGCTTTTTGTTATTGTTTAAGGTTATCAACTTAGGGGGAAAGATGGCATTTACAGATTTTTATCGACTCAGCGCCCATGGGGTGATCACTAATGCCAGCGGGGAGGTTTTGCTGCTAAAGGCAAGCTATGGCGAGCTAAGCTGGGGATTACCTGGTGGCGCCTTAGATGTCGGTGAAACTGTACATCAAGCACTCATACGCGAATGCCAAGAAGAGCTCGGCTGTGAAGTGAAAATTGAACACTTAACCGGTATTTATTATCACAAAGCGTTTAATTCTCATGCTTTTATTTTTAGAGTTAGTTTGTTAAAAGATGCTGTGATCACGCTCAGCGATGAACACTTAGCACATCGTTATTATAAATTGTCGGAGCTTTCCAAGGTTCAACAACATCGTGTCGCAGCCTGTTTAAATTATACGGGTACAGTTGATAGTGCTGCATTTTAATTTAGCTTAAACGATCACTATCATTAATAGGAAAACGAGATATGAATACGCAACGTTTAATTCTTCGCCATGGCCAGCTTAGTGATGCGTCGTTTATCTTGAGTTTATTAAATCAGCCGAGTTTTTATCGTTATATTGCTGATAAAAGCATTTATACCAAACAACAAGCCGAAGATTATTTACAAAAAACCTTTATTGATGGCCACCAACAGCAAGGTTTTGGACCTTATATTGTGGCAAATAAACAAGGCGTTGCCATGGGCATGGTGGGCTTATTCCAACGAGAAGCATTAGCAGTGCCTATGAAGCGGCTGCAAAACTATTACACGCGTATCAAGGTAAGTTCAGCTACATTGCCGCGATAGCCGACGCTGACAATACCGCTTCGCATGGGTTATTAAATAAACTCGGGTTTAGGTATATAGGCAAAGCAGTGCTTAATAATGATGGCACTGCTTTAGTGGTGTTTATTCTTGAATAAGAACACTCAGGGTAGTTGCTACCTGTTGATTAATATTCTGCCAGTTTTGCTCTAAGGTTTCGACGAGGCCTTCGTAATCATCACCAGTTAAAGGGTTAACCTCACTAAAATAATGAATTGTTTTTAAAGAGCGGCCATTTTCAAACGACGTGTAATATAGGCGCCACAAACCAGAAATATCGGCATTACCTTGGTTATCACCATTGAAATGATGTAGCTCATATTCTAATTCATAATAACTTTGCTGATCTTTATCTGTTATAACAGGTAATCCTTTGACCACCATCCAGTTATCAAGCGTGGTAAATAATGTTTGATGGGCGCTTGCTGTTAGCATTTGATCTGGCGCTTCACTCCATAAGTGATAATTAGCAGCATTGACCTGATTATTATCCATTTTCATTGCAATACCACGGTTATTTAATGCGCCTCGTAAACTTACTGTATTGATCCGTAATTGAGCTGATGTGTTAGTGCTACTGCGCTGCATTGGTTTAATACTTTGCTCAAACTGGTAGTATTTAACGGGGGCATTAAGTGATTGGCTACATCCTGATAATAACACTACGCCGATAACAGTAAAAAATTGTATACGTAAAAATGTCCGCATTATTGTTTCCTCGGCGTTGGATCGGCAGGCAATGATTTATCAAAAATAAACATATTTGGTTGCTCATTTAAGCCACGCGAGAGTGGCTGTAGTTCTTCACTTAAACGCTTAAACTCTGAGAGCGTTTGTTGTAATTGTTGATGTAATGAGGAACCTTGTTGATAACTGGCCATGGTTTTTTCAAACTGTTTCATAGTGACATCAAATTGCTGCATACTTTTGGTCATTTCAGCAAAATTACGATTAATATCACCGGGTAAATCTTGGGTATCTTGTTTACTTAACAATGTGCGCATTTCATTCGCCAGCGCTTGGTAATCAGCAAACGCGGAATCAATTTGCGCTAAGCTGTCTTCAATTTTTAAGTTTTTTACCTTATTTAATACGTCAGACACTTGATCTGCTAATACGGTAATGCCACTGGAAACACTTGGAAATACTTGATATTGAGACAGTGTTTCTAACTTCGCAGCTGGGGCATCGTGGTAGATATCAAAATCGACATACACAGCACCGGTGAGTAAGTTGCCTGGTTTTAAAGAAGCGCGCATGCCATTTTTGATCCAACCATCAACACTGTTTTGCCAAAATTGTTTGGCTGAGGCATTATCGTGGTAAATGCGGCCATACTCTATTTTTATCAGTACTGGCACAGCGGTATTATCAGTTCTAAAGTGAGCGGGTTTGCCATCGATCATCACATTTGCAGGTGCTTTAACAACAGTACCGACGCGCATGCCACGATATTCAACCGGGGCTCCGGCACGTAAACCTCGAATAGACTGTTCAAACTCAATTAGGTAATAGTCGAAATTATAAAAACGCTCCTCAAGAGCATCTTTGTAGCTGTTACTAAGCGAAAAGCTATGGCCTTCTTGGGCTAAATTACCCGGTGACTGTTGTTTAGGCAAGCCAACCGAGATCCCCCCTTTTAATAACCTGCTTAATGAACCTGTCTTTACATTAATTCCATCGGCAGATAAATCAATTTCAACACCCGTATTAACCCAGAAAATAGAATTTAAAGTGATCAGATTTTGATAAGGTTCGTTGATGAAAATACCGTACTTCATAGCTTGGTTTTTCCAATCAAATATAGCAGTTTCAATTTGACCAATTTTATAATTCTTAAAAAAGATACCGGTGCCGACATCCATAACCTCAGCATCATAACTGAGTAACGTAAAGCGACCGCCTTTGACATCTTTATCAATCAGCGCTGGCTCTTCTTGTAATTTAAAATGCTCTTTTGTTTTGCTACTTTCACCTGGCGAAAACTCTAAATACACACCAGAAAGTAACGTGCTCATACCGCTGATACCCGTTTCATCAATACGCGGTTTTACTACCCATATTTTGGCATCTTCGGTGAGTAAGCCATCATAATGTTTATCAATTTGCGCACGAGCAATCACACTGTTTTTAGTATCAGAGAGACGAACATGATCTATTTGGCCTATTTTCACGCTCCGTACTTTTATTTCAGTCTTGCCTGCCACAATACCTTCAGCTTGAGGCATTGAAATATATATGGTTGCGCCTTTATTAGCTTGATATTGGTAAAGCATCCACACACCAACTAGCAAAGCTATAACCGGGATGATCCAAATCGCAGAAATAATAGGTTCTTTTTTTATATTTGCCGTTTCGCTCATGCTGTTTCTCTAATTTATGGTCTTTTTATCATTGTTTGGCGAATCCCATAATAGCCGAGGATCAAACGCGTGTGCTGCCAACATTTGGCAAATCACCATGATAGTAAAAAATACAGTGCCTAAACCTGGTGTTACCGACATTAAATTCCCAAGTTGCACTAAGGCTACTAGAATTGCGACAACAAATACATCGATCATGGACCATTTACCAATAAACTCAGTTAATTGATAAACTTTAGTATAGCCCTTTGTTTGGCCGTTAGCGGGTTTGCTAACCAAAAAGCATAAAAATGTTAAAATGAGCGCTTTAGCTAATGGTACTACTACACTCGCTAAAAAAATGATTAATGCAATAGGGTATGAGCCTGCTTGCCACAGTGTTATTACCCCACCAATTAATGTTGAGGGGGATTCATCCCCCAAACTAGTGGTGTACATTATTGGCAATAAATTTGCCGGAATATAACAGGCAATTGAAGTTATTAACCATGCCGTTGCTTTTTGTACGCTGTGGGGGTTTCTGATATGGGTTTTGCTATTACAGCGAGAACAGTATTCGCTATCACTAAGTTGATGGCAGACATGACAGGCTCGAATGTTACTATCTATGGCACGATAAGAAAGTTTTGCGGCTGCAATTTCAGCCTGAGGCTGTACTTGATCCCATAATCGAGCACGATTTAAGTGTGCTAATGAGCCAATATAGAAGAGTACAAACGCGGCATAGGCCCAAAAACTAACGCCAAAGCTGACTTCCGCTAGCGACATTATTTTTACCATGCTGACCAATACGCCGATTAAAAATATTTCTGACATTATCCATGGCTCTAGCGCTAAGGTGAATTTGAGTAAGCGTCTGGCAATCGTTTGTGGAAGTACTTTAAGCAAGCCTAAATGCAGTGGGATCAAAATAGTGAGTAATGCCATTGGTAAACCAATAATACTAACATCAATAAAAATGCCTAATAAATCGCTGTCGTAATTAAACAAAATACGAGCAGCATCGGGCAAGGTAATCGTTTGTGTAATACCATTACTACTAAATGAGATAAAGGGATAAAACATACTGCTTAGCAGCATGAGTAAAGCACTGATACTGAGAGCAACAATACGACTGTCGTAATTTATATTTGCTGCACAAAGCTTACTGTGGCAATGTGGACAAACAGCCATTTGTTTTGCAACTATGTGCGGAATATCAATAATAAGGTCACAATTAGGGCAGGCAGTTTGCAAAATTAATAACCACGTAGAAGTATTTAAGATCAAGTTTGCATCAATTAACGGTTAAATACAAATGCGAAATTTGTTTAACTAGGCTAGCCTAATAAGAATGTTGTCATGCAATTTTACAGTTGCTAAAAAGCATCTACTCAATGGGGCTCAATGAAGTATTTAACAGCGTTTATTTTAATTTTATACAGTTCTTATGCATTGAGCTTAACTGCGCCTAAAGCTAGCGATAGGATCACTGTTGCGGTCAGCCCTTCTTTACCTCCTTATGTATTTAGTGATGATGATACCGGCTTGCAACTGCAGATTTTGAAATCTGCGTTTAAAGATCAAGGAATAACTAACCTAGATATCGTTTACATGTCTAATAAGCGTGCAGGGCAGTCCTTAGAACAAATGCAGGTCGATATTGCGATGAATTATGCGGGCGTGACGAGCCCTGCTATTTTTTCCAGTCAAAGTCTATTGGCTTATCAAAATGTAGCGGTGAGCCTGCAGAAAAATCATTTTAAAATTAACACTGTGTATGATTTATCGGGTAAGAGTGTTGTCGCCTTTCAAAATGCCACCGAATTTTTGCCGCCACCATTTAAAACATTAACAACTAAACTGAGTTCGTATGAAGAAGTTGTATACCAAGCGGCGCAGGTGGATCATTTAATGAAAGAGTGGGTTGATGTGGTGGTACTAGAGAAACGGGTGTTTTTACATTATTTACAGCAGTATAAAGAATCGCACCCAATTAAGCCTATTACTATACACCCTATATTTCCTGAGGCACCTCGCCCTGCCTACTTTAATAGTAAAGTGCTACAAGAGATTTTTGATACGGGACTTGCCCATATCATTGCAAATGGGCAGTACAGTAAAATTATGGCCTTTGATGGCAGCGATTATGCTCAGGCTGTAGAACCAAACTCAATCAAATAATGCTACTGTTTGGCGGGTAAGCGCAAGCAACTCACCGGATTGTGACCAAATACAGCCATCTTCTAAACCATAACCATCTTTACAGTGGTGAGTTACTGCTTCAAATCCAAGCCACTCGTCGGCTGCCAACTGCGGTGTTTTCACAAACTCTAAATACCACGACATGCTACTGGCGGGCGCTGGTTGGTTAAACATTTGTAATAAAGTAGGCGGCCATGCATCCGTTAAGGCAATAATATGTGCCTCACTTAGTTCTGCTGGCGACTGTTTTAATTTCATCCAGCCGCCTAAATGCGACGTTTGGGCTGCTGTAAACGGCATTGCACCTTGCTGAGGACAAAGCGCGACATGTTGGAAGAATTCCGGCATGGCACCTGACTGAAATGGTAAAGTGTAACGTTCATTAACCGGTTTTAGGCTCATTGTTTTTGTCACTGGTACCTTAATAGCTGAATCTCGCGATTTTGCAAAACACGCTTGTACGACCACGCTTACTTGGCCGTTCTGCAGCGCTTTAGCCAGTACTTGTGTGCTACTTTTTCCTTCCCGTAAAATTTCGACGGAAAGAGAAAAATCAGCATCTGCTAATAAAGGACCTACAAAATTTGTACTAATAGATAACAAACGACGACTTGGTTCTATTTGTTGACGCATTGCCTGATACAGTAATGAGGCTGATAAACCGCCAAAAGCAGTTCGACCTTGGCACCAGTTAGCAGGAAATTGCATTGTTGCGTAAGTTTGCTCTGAAGGGGGAAGCTGACCGATAAGTGCCGCTTGCTGTAGTAGTTGGTCAAAATGCATAGTGATCCTTTGAGACATTTTTTATTTATTAGTGATTTTATAACACAGAAAAACTCATCAGACCAGATTGTGAAATGGCCCCTAATGATGCAAAAAACGTCAATCCACACATTAATTAGGGTTATTTGCAAAATAAATTACAAAAAAGCACTTTTTTTTCATTTTTACAGTTGAATTAAGTTTGTGGCATCCCTATCTACTAGTCATCGAACGTATTAATGAATTTTGAAGTTGGAGATATTTCATGGGTAAAATTATCGGAATCGACTTAGGTACTACTAACTCTTGTGTTGCAGTACTTGATGGTGGCAAAGCACGTGTTATTGAAAACGCGGAAGGCGATCGTACCACTCCGTCTATTATAGCTTATACGCAAGACGGTGAAACTTTAGTAGGTCAATCTGCTAAACGTCAAGCGGTTACTAACCCGACAAACACATTATTTGCAATTAAGCGTTTAATTGGTCGTCGCTTTGAAGACGAAGAAGTACAACGTGATATCGGCATCATGCCTTTTAAAATTATCAAAGCAGATAATGGTGATGCATGGGTTGAAGCGGGCGGCGAAAAACGCGCTGCACCACAAATTTCAGCTGAAGTTTTGAAAAAAATGAAAAAAACAGCTGAAGACTTCTTAGGTGAAGCAGTAACTGAAGCGGTTATTACAGTACCTGCTTACTTTAATGATTCACAACGTCAAGCTACTAAAGATGCTGGGCGTATTGCAGGTCTTGAAGTTAAACGTATCATCAATGAGCCAACTGCTGCTGCCCTTGCTTATGGCATGGACAAAAACAAAGGCGAAAACGTTGTTGCAGTATATGACTTAGGTGGTGGTACTTTCGATTTATCAATCATTGAAATTGATGAAGTTGAAGGTGAGCACACATTTGAAGTACTAGCTACAAATGGCGACACTCACTTAGGTGGTGAAGATTTCGATAACCGCGTAATCAACTATTTAGTTGCTGAATTCAAAAAAGATCAAGGTTTAGACTTAAAAACTGATCCACTTGCAATGCAACGTGTTAAAGAAGCGGCTGAAAAAGCAAAAATTGAATTATCATCTGCACAATCTACAGAAGTAAATCTTCCGTACGTAACTGCTGATGCAACTGGTCCTAAGCACATGAACGTGAAACTAACACGCGCTAAGCTTGAGTCACTAGTTGAAGATTTAGTAATGAAGTCACTAGAGCCATTAAAACGTGCCCTTGCTGATGCTGATTTATCAGTAAGCGACATTGACGACATCATCCTTGTTGGTGGTCAAACACGTATGCCTTTAGTACAAAAAACAGTTGCTGATTTCTTCGGAAAAGAGCCACGTAAAGACGTTAACCCTGATGAAGCAGTAGCCGTGGGCGCAGCGATTCAAGGTGGTGTACTTGCTGGTGATGTGAAAGATGTACTATTACTAGACGTTTCGCCATTATCTCTAGGTATTGAGACTATGGGCTCTGTAATGACTGCGTTAATTGAGAAAAATACGACTATTCCAACGAAGAAATCGCAAACATTCTCAACTGCTGAAGATAATCAAGCCGCAGTAACTATCCATGTCTTACAAGGTGAGCGTAAACGTGCTAGCGACAACAAATCACTAGGTCAATTTAACCTAGAAGGTATTCGTCCAGCACAACGTGGTACACCACAAATCGAAGTTACTTTTGATGTGGACGCTGATGGTATCTTACATGTATCTGCAAAAGATAAAGACACAGGTAAAGAGCAAAAAATCACCATTCAAGCATCTTCAGGCTTAAGCGATGAAGAAGTTGAAAAAATGGTTCGTGATGCCGAAGCACACGCAGAAGACGATAAAAAGTTTGAAGAGTTAGTAGCTGCACGTAACCAAGCTGATGCACTTGTTCACGGTACACGTAAGCAAATTGAAGAAGCGGGTGATGCACTGCCAAGCGAAGACAAAGACGCAATTGAAGCGGCTGTTGTTGACCTTGAAGCTGCGATTAAGAGTGACAAAAAAGACGAGATTGAAGCAAAAACTCAAGCGCTTGCTGAAAAGTCACAAAAGTTAATGGAAATTGCACAAGCTAAAGCACAACAAGGTGGTGACGCCGGTGCCGAGCAGCAACAATCTGCGAAGAAAGATGACGACGTAGTGGATGCTGAGTTCGAAGAAGTTAAAGACGACAAGTAATTGTTGTTAGCGCTTCGCCTAACTGAAAACACGATGACTGATATCGCAATTTAAGTTAGGATGAACAACTAAGGCGCGCGGGCTAAAGCTTGACGCGCCTTTTGCATGTAAATTAGATGATAAATCGATACGATTTATCGATTTATCCGCAGCAATGCTGCAGTAAGAAAAGAGTAGTGTGATAGATATGTCAAAACGCGATTATTATGAAGTCCTTGGAGTGGCAAAAGACGCCAGCGAAAGAGACGTAAAAAAAGCGTATAAACGCTTAGCGATGAAATATCATCCAGATCGTACCGCAGGCGATAAAGAACTTGAAACTAAATTCAAGGAAGTAAAAGAAGCTTACGAGATCCTCACTGACAGTCAAAAACGTCAAATGTATGATCAATACGGCCATGCTGCGTTTGAACAAGGCGGTGGCGGTGGTGGTCATGGCGGCTTTGGTGGCGGCCATGGTGACTTTGGTGATGTATTTGGTGACGTGTTCGGTGATATTTTTGGAGGCGGTGGTGGCCGTCGTCAATCGCGTCAGCAACGAGGTTCAGACCTACGTTACAACATGGACTTAAGCTTAGAAGAAGCGGTTCGTGGTAAAGAAGTAGAAATTAAAGTACCTACGTGGGTGAGCTGTGAGCCATGTGACGGCAGCGGTGCAAAAGCGGGTTCTAAACCGAAAACATGTACGACTTGTCATGGTGCAGGCCAAGTGCAAATGCGCCAAGGTTTTTTTGCTGTGCAACAAACCTGTCCAACCTGTCAGGGCACTGGTCAGATAATTTCTGATCCATGTAATAGCTGTCATGGTCAAGGCCGTGTGGAAAAAACCAAAACATTATCGGTTAAAATCCCAGCCGGGGTTGATACTGGCGACCGCATTCGTTTATCTGGCGAAGGTGAAGCAGGGGTACATGGTGCACCCGCTGGTGACTTGTATGTGCAGGTATCGGTACGTGAACACCGTATCTTTGAGCGTGATGGTAATAACCTATATTGTGAAGTGCCGATTGGGTTTACAACGGCTGCTCTTGGTGGCGAAATTGAAGTACCGACTTTAGATGGTCGTGCTAAATTGAAGATCCCAGCTGAGAGTCAAACGGGCAAAATGTTCCGTATGCGCGGTAAAGGTGTTAAGTCTGTCCGTAGTGGCGCAGTTGGTGACTTGATCTGTAAAGTGGTAATAGAAACACCCGTTAAGTTAAATGAACGCCAACGCGAGTTATTGCAAGAGCTTGAGCAAAGCATGGGTAAGGATGGTTCTAAAAACCGTCCAAAAGAAAAAGGCTTTTTTGATGGTGTAAAAAAGTTCTTTGATGATTTAACTAAGTAATCACTCATTACTTACAAAATGGCGCTAATTAGCGCCATTTTTTATTGGCTAACAAAAGCTTATTAATCTGACAAAAATAAGCGCTTTGTTGACAACCTCGCAGTAATACATATTCATAATGCTACCTTTACAGAGCGATTAGGCTCGTTAATCACCTGTCACTTAACGGCTATTTTATCTTATCAAATGAAATTTCGGCCCCTATATGGGTAATTAAATGCCATTGCTGCTTTATTTTGCATTACTTATCGATATGATAATTAGTCTCACTTGCATGATTGAATAATCGGCGTAAAATCAGCGCCATTGATGTATTAAATGAAATGAGATGGCATGTTAACGTTAGACGAATTAGTAATTGGCCAACATGGCTCTGTTGTAAGCATCGATCCTAATGCGAGTTTGTTGCGCCAGAAATTACTTGCAATGGGTTTAACGCCAGGCGCTCCTGTCCACGTATTGCGCTTTTCTCCATTTGGCGATCCGATGATTGTCAAAGTTCGCGGTACCGTTCTTAGTCTTCGTAAATCCGAGGCAAAATCAATTAATTTGGAACTCGCAGTATGAATCCAAACATTGCCGTAATAGGTAACCCAAACTGTGGTAAAACTACACTATTCAACGCGTTAACCGGTAGCAAACAGAAAGTAGGTAACTGGTCAGGGGTGACCATCGATAAGAAAATTGGTCAATTTAAAGTGGCTGATCAGACTGTCGACTTGGTTGATTTGCCCGGCACTTATTCTTTAGATGTAAATGCACAAACCCCTTTAGATGAAAAAATTGCGCGTGATTATGCACTCAGTGGTGAATCACAACTGATCATCAATATTCTTGATGCATCAAATCTTGAACGCAATTTATACCTCACCGCTCAGCTGCTTGAGATGAAAGTACCTTTACTCGTCGTGCTAAATATGGTCGATGTGGCAAAACGAAATGGTTTAGTAACGGATCCAAAGGCGCTAGAAAAGCGACTTGGATGCCCTGTGATTGCCTTAAGTGCAAATAATAAAACAGACATTACTGGTTTAAAAGAGTTTATTGCACAAGGGCTTAAACTTAAAAAAGTATCAATGCATATCCCTAGTTATGAGCAAAAAATAACGCAAGCGGCCAACAACATTGCAGCCAGTTTTACTGCCAATAATAAACCGATAGAAAACATCGACACTGATTGGTTGTCATTGCGGTTATTAGAGCAAGATGAAAGCTGTTTTGGCTATGCTGATAAACAAACACTGGCAGTGGCAAAAGCTGAATTTGAACAGTTTGCCGATCACCATGAACTTGATGTGCTTTTTGCCAATGGTCGTTATGAGTTTGCCCATCAACTGGCTGTACTTGCTCAAAATACTAAAGGCATCGCCTCTGAAACCATTAGTGATAAAATAGATGCGGTAGTGATCAATCGTTTTTTAGGGATCCCAATATTTTTAGGGATCATGTATTTAATGTTTACTGTTGCGGTAAATGTAGGCGGCGCATTTATAGACTTTTTCGATATTGCTGTAGGTGCGATTTTAGTCGATGGCTTTGGTGAAATATTAACTTCATTAGGCGCACCTGATTGGCTACGCGCATTGCTTGCGGACGGTATAGGTGGTGGTATTCAGCTTGTTGCCACCTTTATCCCGGTGATTGGCTTTTTATACTTTTGTTTAGCCTTTATTGAAGATTCAGGTTATATGGCGCGTGCTGCTTTTATCATGGATAGATTAATGCGCGCCATTGGTTTACCGGGTAAAGCGTTTGTGCCTTTAATTGTTGGCTTTGGCTGTAACGTGCCATCAGTAATGGCAACTCGTACTTTAGAAACCCATAAAGATCGCTTACTGACTATTGCCATGTCACCATTTATGTCATGTGGCGCGCGCTTAAGTGTGTATGCCTTGTTTGTCGCTGCCTTTTTTACCACTAATGGCCAAAACTTAGTATTTGCACTGTATATTTTAGGTATTGTTATGGCGGTATTAACCGGTTTGGTACTTAAAAATACCTTGTTTAGTCCAACGCTTACCCCGTTTATTCTCGAATTACCTGCGTATCATATGCCAACGGCAAAAGGCGTACTTTACAAAGCATGGGAGCGCTTAAAAAGCTTTTGTATGCGCGCCGGTAAAACTATAATTGTGGTGTTTGTTATCTTAAAAATATTAAGCTCCATAGGTACTGATTTTACTTTTGGCAATGACAACACAGATAAATCGATGCTCAGTGAAATTTCAAAAATTGCAACACCGGTGTTTGCTCCTATCGGGGTAGAGCAAGATAATTGGCCTGCAACTGTCGGTATTTTTACTGGCGTATTTGCTAAAGAGGCAGTAGTTGGCACTTTAGATAGTTTATATTCAAATTTAGATGGCGCAGCGGCTGTGAATGAAGAGCCAGTTAATGTCATCGATAAAGTGGCTGAAGCATTCGCGAGTATTCCTGCAAACTTAATTGACGTATTTGGTAATTTACTCGATCCACTGGGTTTAAATGTCACTAATGTGAGCGATCAAAGTAGTGCGGCCATTGATCAAGAAGTGAATGTATCTACCTTCGCAACCATGGAAAACCTATTTAGCAGTCAACTTGCTGCATTCAGTTACTTAGTTTTTGTATTGCTTTATACACCGTGTGTGGCGGTGATGGGCGCTATGTACCGAGAAGCTGGAATGAAATGGATGCTATTTGTTGCAACTTGGTCAACAGGGCTTGCTTACATCACAGCCTCTGTGGTGTATCAAGTGGGTAACTTTAAGCAATCTCCGATGTTTTCGGCATTTTGGTTACTCGGGTGCGCTGTCGTTATTGCATTGGCAATAAGCTCTATGCGTATTTATGGTAATAAAATGGCTGCAAAGAGTCGTTTAATCCCTGTTGTTAATATTATTTAGCCAGTATATATAGTTTAAAAAAGAGTACCTTGGTACTCTTTTTTTTGTTAATTTTAAAGCAGTTAACAATTCAATGGAGTTAGTCATGACGCCAGCCACACAATTATTAAAAAAACACAAGGCCACTTTTGAGCTGCTCAGTTATGAGCATAACTCAAGTACACATAGCTTTGGTTTAGAAGCTGTTGAAAAGTTAAATCTAGCCGCTGAGCAGGTTTTCAAAACCTTAGTATTTGAAACCAATGAATTGCAGTTAGTAGTGGCAATTACGCCTGTGAGTCAACAAGTTAACTTAAAGCTCTTAGCAAAAGCATGTGGTGTTAAAAAAGTACATATGGCCGCTGCACAAAAGGTAGAAAATAGCACCGGATATATTCTTGGTGGCGTAAGTCCATTAGGGCAAAAAAAACGCTTAGCAACTTACCTTCATAGTAGCGCAAAGCAGTTTGATATTATTTATGTAAGCGCTGGTAAACGCGGCCTTGAAATTGCACTTGATCCCAATACATTAATAAAACTGTGTAATGGCAAATTAGCTGACTTTTAGTGGTGATTTACAGTGTTAGTTAATAGTCGATAAGCTAACAGTTATACCTTGCACAAACTTTAACATATGTTTATTTTCCCTCATTTTTTTCTATTGTTGTTGAGGTTTAATTATTTTAGCGTTTTTTAGTAAAAAAAAAATCAACTAAATACTTTTCAGCGTACAAGTGTTAGCTCTTTTTATTCAATGGCTTAGATAGCCTAAAAATAAATAAATTGAAAAAACTGTTAAAAAATTGCTTAGAGTAATTGATCTAAACCATTTTTTATGACGTAATGTAGGTATTATTGTCTGGTCGGATGAGTTGATTATGAGTTTACGTACAAAATTAAAAAAAGTATTACCAAGTATTTCTATCACTGAACAAGAAGCCCTTGATGCGGGTGATGTGTGGTTAGAAGGCTCTATTTACCAAGGTAAGCCTGACTTCAACGCACTTCGCGCAGTCCCTGCTGCTGTATTGAGCGCAGATGAACAAGCATTTATCGACGGCCCATTACAAGAGCTATTGGGTATGATCGACGATACAGAAATTCAAAATGGCATTCATTTACCTGAATACATTTTAGATTTTCTGAAAAAGGAACGTTTCTTTTCACTGATCATTCCTAAATCATTCGGTGGTTTAGAGTTTAGCCCTTACGCAAACTCAACTATCGTTGGCACAATCGCCACTAAAAGTTCTGCTGTTGCAGTAACCGTTATGGTTCCTAATTCGTTAGGCCCTGGTGAGTTACTACTGCACTTTGGTACTAAAGAGCAGCAAGCACATTATTTACCACGCCTAGCCAATGGCCGTGACATTCCATGTTTTGCACTCACAAGCCCAGAGGCTGGTTCTGATGCCGGTGGTATTCCAGATTTAGGTACTGTGACTAAAGGCATGTACAACGGAGAAGAAGTACTTGGTCTTGAGATCACTTGGGACAAGCGTTATATCACCCTTGCGCCAATTGCCACCGTACTTGGTTTAGCATTTAAAGTAGTTGATCCAAATGGCTTGCTAGGTGGTAAAGAAAACCTCGGTATTACGTGTGCACTTATTCCAAAAGAGCACCCAGGTGTTGAACTTGGTAATCGCCATGATCCAATGGGGATTCGTTTTTACAACGGTACTACGCGTGGCAACAAAGTATTTGTACCAATGGACTTCATTATTGGTGGGCAAAAGAACATCGGCCGAGGCTGGCAAATGTTGGTTAGCTGTTTAGGTGCTGGCCGTGGTATTTCATTACCTGCATTAGGTGTTAGTTCATCTCAGGTAGCATTTAAAGGTGCGTCTGAATATGCTGCGGTACGTGAGCAATTTGGCTTAGCAATCGGTCAGTTTGAAGGTATTCAAGAAAAACTCGCTGATATTGCTGGTAAAACATACCTACAAGAAGCAATGCGTGTACTTACAACCGAAGGTTTAGGTATGGGCTTAAAGCCATCGGTTGTGACTGCAATTGCAAAATATCACATGACTGAAATTGGTCGCGACGTGCTTGACTCAGCAATGGATATTCAAGCTGGTAAAGCAATTCAGAACGGCCCGCAAAATACGTTAGCAAGCGGCTATGTTGCGCAGCCAATTGCCATCACGGTTGAAGGCGCTAATATTCTTACCCGTAACTTGATGATCTTTGGTCAAGGTGTAATGCGTTGTCACCCATATTTACAATCGATGGTTGAATCAATCCACAGCGAAGATAAAAACGCAGATAAAGAATTTAACAGCATTCTACGCAAAACAGTCGGTTATAGCGTAGCAAACAGTTTACGTGCATTCCGTTTAGGCGTATTACCGTTTACTGCCGGTGCTAATTCACCACTTCCAGAAGTACGTGAATATGAAAAAGCAGCTCATAAATTATCAGCTAAATTAGCAGTATATGCAGATTTTTCGTTACTGGTACTCGGCGGAAAACTTAAACAAGCGGAAATGCTATCAGCCCGTTTAGGCGATGTAATGAGCTTCTTATATGCGGCAATGGCATCAATTAAATATTATGAGCAAAAAGTGGCAAGCAGTGAACGCGAGCAAGCAGCGCCATATTTCCACTACGCAACACGTTTTGCATTACAAAGCGCCGAACAAGCATTGCATAAGTTTTTAGACAACTTCCCTGCAAGTGGTACACGTAAGTTTATGCGTTTTATTACTATGAACTATTCGACTAAAATGCCAAAAATTAGCGATGACTTAATTCGCGAATTAGCTACACAGGCGCAACTTGACACGGCATTTAAAAAGCAAATCACACACTTAGTTAAACCTATTGAAGGTGATGGACATTACATTAACGAGCAAGCGTATAAAGCGAAAATGGGCTGTTTAGATTTACTCGCAAAAGTGAAAAAAGCCTTGCGTGCTAAAACAATCAAACCAGGTATTCGTTTTGCACTTATTCTTGATAATGCACTTGTAGCAAATGTAATCACTGAAGAAGAATACGCTAAACTGATTGATTACAACAAAAAACGTGAACGCGCAATTCGTGTTGATGAGTTTGATTTTGATATGAACTTATTAGACGAAAATGCAAAACCGATAAACCCACTGAAAAGTGTTGTTAATCAGTAATATTTTTTAATTCAACAATGTAAGCGCCTGCAGTATAGGCGCTTTTTTTGTGCTAAAAAAACTTAGAATCCATATTTATTCGTTAATAAGACAAGTGTTATTCCGCCGGCACAGTAATATGTTATTCAATTGTAAGTCTATAGGTTGTAAAACTTTATGATTGTATTTGTTGTTAAAAAACGTTAATCTAAGTGCAAATTGTTTTTATTTGACTTGAGGGTCCATGTTTAATCCAACTATTTCTTACATCTCTATGGCAGTTACATTAGCAATGTCGAGTGTAGCTTTTGCAAATGAGCAAGGCACAGAAGAAGCAAATATCGAAAAAATCTCTGTGCTAGGGCAACGGTTAGAATATAATACCAGCGCTACAGGCTTAATGCTTTCAGTGCAACAAACTCCTCAGTCTATCTCTGTAATTGATGCGCAAGCAATTCAAGACTTTGCACTGGATAATGTGGCAGATGTCGTGGGGATGGCTGCGGGGATCAATGTTCAAAAAGCAGAAACCAGCCGTTTTTTCTTTAGCGCACGTGGTAATCCCGTTACCAATTTTCAGTATGATGGCTTACCGGTTTTTTATAATAGCTTTTTTTCAGAGGCAGTATCAGACTCCATTCTTTTTGAGCGTGTGGAAGTAGTTAGAGGCGCGACGGGCTTACTATCTGGAGCGGGTGAACCTTCAGCGGCAATCAATTTGATCCGTAAAAAAGCAGGTTTTGAACAACAAGGTTACGTTACTGCGAAAGTTGGTTCATGGCAAAATGTTAGACTTGAAGGTGATTTTAACACGCCACTCAATAGCGATGGCAGTATTCGTGGCCGTGTAGCTGCGAGTATTGATCAAGGTGAAAGCCATGTTGATTTAGCTGAAAAAGATAATCTTCAACTTTATACAACCGTGGGTTTTGATCTAGGCGCGAATACTGAGATGAACATCGGAATAGAGCATGCGAAACGTAGGCCTAAAGGCTCTACATGGGGTGCATTACCTTTATTTTATGCAGATGGCTCCTCTGCAGATGATCTAGCTATATCAAGTACAACGGCTGCAAACTGGACCTATTGGGATCGCGATAATACCAGTGCCTTTGTTAATTTAGCGCATAGCTTTGCAAATGGATGGCAGTTGAGAGCAGAATACGAACGCCGAGATGATAAAATGGATGGCAAACTATTATACTTAAGTGGGTATCCTGATCGAGACACTGGGCTTGGTATGAGTGGTTCGTCAATGATTTATCAAAGTGATCGTACTTTGGATAGTGCGCGCATATACGCAGATGGTCCTTTTGAGTTGTTTTCTCGAGAGCACCGCTTGATTGTTGGGGCTAACTTAAGTGATCAGCATGTCACTTCTGATTCATTTTATGCTATCAGTGGTGATCCCGTTGGTAACTTTTTACAGTGGGATGGCAGTGTATCTGAACCTACTTATGCAGATACGGCTATTTCCGGAAAAAATAACGAACAGCAGGTTGGGGCGTATATTGCTACACAACTGAGTGTAACGGATAAACTAACCCTTGTTCTAGGTAACCGCTTTAGTCGCTATGATTATGAAAATGAGGTAGACAGTGCTGATAATTACAAACAAACGGGCATTAACACTCCTTATGCGGGACTAGTGTTCTCACCTGTACCTACGGTATCAATTTATACAAGCTACACTGAAATTTTCCAGCCACAAAATGCAAAAGACAAAAATGATCAACGTCTTGACCCTGTTGAAGGCAGTAATTTAGAAGCTGGGGTAAAAAGCACCTGGCTTGACGAGCGACTACTTGTTACTGCTGCCGTATTCAAAGTCGAAAAAGATAATGTAGCAGTACTAGACCCTTCATTCACAGAACCATTGCCTGATGGGAGCTTTCCATATGTCGGGAAAAAAGGTACGCAGAGTAAAGGTTTTGAGGTAGAAGTTTCAGGACAAGTGACAGATTCATTTAATGCTAATTTCAGTTATGCACACACTAAATCTGAAGATGAAAATGGTGATCCTTTTGCAACCCATAACCCAGAGCACTTAGTTAAACTGTCTGGAATGTATGATTATAATGAGGCGTTTAAATTTGGTGTTAATGCACATTGGCAAAATGAAATCTACAATGAAAATGTAGGCCCTAATAATGCTCACCGTGCAGAGCAAGCAAGTTATTGGCTGGTTAATATGATGGCGCGTTACAAGTTTACAGATCAGTTTAGCGGCCAAATGAATATCAATAACGTGTTTGATAAAAAATATTACTCCAGTATTGATTTTTATAACCAAGGCTTCTTTGGCGCGCCACGTAATATTGAGGCTTCAGTAAGGTATCAGTTTTAACGACTATTGATTTTAATAGCTTACCTTGTGGTTTTAGGTAAGCTATTGTTATAATTTTTTATTGAATCTTTCAAGCATGCTGTTAAGGGCGAAAGTTTGTATTTATTGGTTTGTTAAAACGTCACTATAATGATTAAAAACTAATGGAATAATTATATTCCTTTGGAGCGGTTGTGGAACAATAGTGAATTGTTGTTTTGATGGTTAAGTCTGAGAGAACAAGGCGATTAGTGTACCTGAACACTTACATACCACAAAAGCAAAGTTGAACATTAATAATTTATAAAGACTAATATTCTTATTTACCCTTTAGCTGTGAATATGTGTAAAAATTGTAATATTAATCAGATAAGTAATGTATGCAATCTTTAGTGGTTATTACAATGTATTCAATAACATATTAAATTTCACATAGAAAATGGCTTATCCATAAGGTTGTACTTCTGTTAATCAGCTTAAAAAGATCCTGTTCGGAAAACAATTAATAAAATTTGTGTGGTTAAACAAAGCAATAAATATAACTGATTATAGGTTTTGTTGTTAATTTTTGCCGCGATTATAGCACCTGTTATGAGGACTATCTCTGGTGCCGGGAAGGCTAGCGCTAGATGTGAATAATATTCCTGCCCTTTAAGTAAAGTATCAATTAAATCAACCGTTAGTAATGCCGCTACCAAGCCGAAAAACCAGCCGCGACGAGCCTCCATATATCCCTTATAGCCATTAAACTCCGACATATCATCAGGAAACAACATCGTGGCAAGGAAAAAATGCAGTGCGGCGTAACCAGTCACAAATGCATAACGTGCAAAGTTCCATTCGGTAACAGTTGCAAGCGTGTATTCAAACCACCAAAAGCGCTGTACTTCGAGCAATAAAAATACCACCCAACCGATGTGCAGCGAATAAACATGCACGCGTCCAGGGTGTTGCATAAACCTTGCGAGACCAGTCAATAACCGAGTGATAGCAAGGCTTGTCACCATACCCAAAATGACACGTATATGAAAATATGTATCTAGATGTATGCTTGATTCATTCACTGGGATTTAGAATACCCTTGCATTTTCATACAATGATTTACAAGATTTCCTTCTTCATAACCTCTAGCAATACCATCGGCGATACCTGAACTTACTGCATCACTTATTTTTGCGTCATATTTTGGGGCTTTAGCACCAGTGTTTGCTGTAGCAAGTTCAGCCTGATATAAGCATTGTTGGTAAGCCTCTGACGCCTGTGATGGTGTAGAACCTGGTTTAGTAAATACAGGATCAGTCACAGTGCACGCTGTAGCAAAAAATGGAACGGTGAGTAATAAAACTAATTTAAGTTTCATCGGAAATAACTTCCTATACACAAGTTTAGATCTATTGCATTTGAGGCTAGCAGTGGTTTATTAGCTTTTCAATAATTTGCATCAAAAAATTAACATTTAAAGTGGAGTATTTTAATTTTAACTTTCTTAGATAAGTTAAATATTATTGTTTGGGGCCATTATTCAGCGCGAATTGAAATTCGAAGACCAACACTCCTTGCGAGGAAGCAAAACACCCTATGTAAAAAATTTTTGAAAAATTTGCAAGATTCAAATAACCCTTACTAATATTAATATTGCTTTTGAAATTATCTTTAATAGCAGAAGTAATTTAACCAGTTAATCCAGAGTCTAAGGGATAACCTTATCAGTATCTTTTAATATGTGAGTTTTAATCTGATTTTGGTGACGCTAACTGAATATAAAAATTTCAATAATATTAATGGGATAAGGAGCGTTGGATGGCTAAGTTTAAGACCAATATTCGAACCGTTGGCTGTATTAAATTTATGGGGGTGTCGTTGCTTCTAATGTTGGCGATGGGATGTAATGATAATGATAGTGAAAAAAACCAGACGAAGAGTTAAAGAATATTTTTGATGGTGTGTTGACGGCGCAAGAAGCAAGCGCAAATATCCCTGGTTTTGGACAAGTCGATGGCTTGTATCTGTATTCGTTTACAAAAGCGGATGGAACTGAGTCAGTACCAAGTCTTGTGCCTGATGTATGGGCACTTCAACCAGGAGATCTATTACACTACGAGTTAAAAAATGCACTGCCATGTGTACCCGAGCGACCTGAGGGGACTAAAGGGGCAACCATGTCCGAAACCAATGTTCACACACATGGATTAATAGTATCTCCCATGAATGCCCCTGATGGGCGTTATGGAGACAACGTATTTGTTAAATCTAATACTATTGAAAAGCTTGACGGCAGTATTGGCGATTGTGCAGATGAAACGCCAGATCATGGCTCTATGCATTCAAGTCATGATGCGAAGCTGACTACAATCCCTTATAGTATTCAAGTTCCTAAAGACCACCCGTTAGGTTTATATTGTTTCATCCTCATTCGCATGGTGTTTCGCAGCAGCAAGTGGCGCGTGGATTGTCTGGTTTGATAACCATAGGTGATATTTGGGATTATACTTGGCTTCAATGTCAGCTCAGTGGAGAAGGTGATGATAATCCCTGTGTTACCTCCGAGGATGCTGAAGAAGAAGCGCGCCAACGCAGCCGTACTAACGTAGATTTCATCGTTCTTAAAGATTTACAAGTTGAACGAAGCGTTGGTGAGCCATGGCATACAGTACAATGGTATGATCCTGGATATTGCGGTGAGGAAGAATACCCGATGCTAGAAGGTGGCACTTGTAAAGGGCAAAATGATGATAATAACGATGACGGTATAGAACGAAAATGGCTGTTTACTGTTAATGGTGAGTTAGTCCCGACGATCACTATACCTAATGACACTGCACAAATATTCAGAATTGCTAATGTAGGCGCGACAGTTACCTACAACCTTGAGTTGCGTGCTGGTGATGTATTACTACCGTTTCAAATACTAACAAATGATGGCTCAGCTGTGGGACAAGATGCTGACTCAGGTTTTATATCAGATGGTGACTTAGTACTGTTTCCAAGTGCTCGGTTAGAAATTTATCTTGATAGAGGACTTATCTGTGCAACATTAGGAAATGCCTGTGATGGGTCTGATATTTCTGCATCGCTAGAAGTCACTAAATGGGAGTGTCCAGACGGCGATCCTAAATCATGTGCCGATTTGTGGCCGATTGGTAAAATCATGAATATTAATATCGAAGGCTTAGATATGTCTGAACCTCTGCAACCAGCTGGTGCTGAGCTATCAGATGTGATTGCCGATCTTAACCCTGTAGATGAATCTCCTACAGCCTCGTCAGCCATATGTAGCGATGGTAGCTTACCAGGCGCTGTATTAAATGACGGAGAGTTTAGAACCATCGCGTTTTGGAATGGCGAAATAGATAAGGAAGAGTCATTCACTATGATGACGGATATGACCCCGCGTAGCGAGCCACAGGCCTTTGATGTGCCAGAAGAGATGACTCAAGAGTGGTTGACGGCGAATAGATTTGATGAATTTAACCATGATAGGCTCGACCTGTGTATTGCAGCTAATAACGTTGAAACTTGGGTTATTCATAATATTTCGGATGAGTTTCACAATTTTCACGTTCATCAATCTAAGTTCTCTGTGGTTGAGATTAGTAAGCATGGCGATCTGACACGCGATACATCACCTAATGTCTCGCATGACAACTTTCCTATTCCACCGGGAGCTTGGATAAAAATTAAGATCCGTTTCTCAAATGACGTTGTTGGTAAATTTGTCTATCACTGCCATATTCTTGAGCATGAAGATAAAGGCATGATGTCGGTAATTGAAGTCTTACCAAACGGAGATTAAAGCAACTCAATTGAAAAAATACACAAGCGGGCCTGAACGGGCCCGTTTTTATTCTAAATAATCAACTATTTAAATAAATGGTATCAAGTATTATATTCGCTTATTTTGTTTTTCTATTTCTATTATTTGTTTGTCTATTTGATCTGCTTCAAAGGAAAGTTCTGAGTATTTGCGTATATCGCCATTACGTTGGGCATGCATGGCTTGTTCTAGTTTCATAGAAAGCTGCTTGTGTAGCTTTTTAGTTGGGTCTTTCTTAAAGAATGAAAACATATATTACTCGTTTAATAACAGGTGCAAATTGATACGTTTCAATCAATGCATTGGTTTACATTATGTTGAAATAGTAAGCTGGCAAAAAGATAATGATTGCTAACATGTAGTTAAGTAGTGTTCTGCGTTGCCTGTAAGCACTTTAATCTTAAAATGTTTATGTCATACTAGGTGTTTTTATGAATATTGGTGCGTATGTCTTTTTATCTGCCATTAATTGGTCTTCATTATAAAAATATTAAAATCACTGAAACAATTACTGCTTTATGGAGTGGCTGTGGTGAAATAGTGCGTTGTCGTTTAGACGGTAAAGCCTGCGTCATTAAAGCGATTAGTGTGCCCGATTATATAAATCATCCGCGAATTTCGCAAACTGAGTTTGCAATTAACCGAAAGCGTCATTCTTATGAAGTCGAGTTTTATTGGTATCAGCATTATGCGTCGCGATTACCATCTAGAGCAGGTGCTTTAAGGTGTTTTAATGCCATAAAACATGAGCAGTACAAAGTCTTAGTGTTTGCTGATTTTACAGAGAGTGGCTTTGTAAACGCAAAACCAATCCATACACATGTTACAGCCATTATTAAGTGGTTGGCGTATTTTCATGCTTTTCATTTTCAAGTCAAAGCTGATGGCTTATGGCCGCAGGGGAGTTATTGGCATTTAGCCACTCGGCCAGACGAGTATGAAAAAATGGCAGATTGTGCTTTCAAGCAACAAGCACACAGCATCGATCAAACTATTCGGGCATGTCAGTATCAAACGCTTATTCATGGTGATGCAAAACTCGCGAACTTCGCTGTTAATAGTTCGACTATGGAAGTTTTAGGATATGACTTTCAATATGTTGGCGCTGGAGTAGGTGTTATTGACATTATGTACTTTTTGGGTAGTTGTTTAAATGAACAGCAATTACAACAAAGAGCTGATGATTACTTAGCCGATTACTTTAAATATTTTGCCAATGCCATGCACATATTTGATAAAAGTGCATATAGCCATGCTGCTATTAACGAATGGCAAACCTTATGGCCAGTTGTATGGGCTGACTTTTACCGATTTTTAATGGGTTGGAGTCCAGAACACGTAAAAATTAATGCTTATATGCAATATCAAATTACAAAAACAAATTTTGGGGTAACGTAGAATGACGAAACAGATCCGTTGGGGAATGATTGGCTGTGGCGCTGTAACCGAGGTGAAAAGTGGCCCAGCGTATAAAAATACGAAAGGTTTTGTGTTGCAAGGCGTTACTCGACGAGATACCGCACTTGCTGAAGATTACGCAAAACGCCATAACGTACCTATGGTATTTAAAACGGCCGATGAATTGATAGTAAGTTCTGATATTGATGCCGTATATATCGCAACGCCTCCCGATAGCCATATGGAGCTGGCGCTAAAAGTTGCTGCTGTGGGCAAACCATGTTGTATTGAAAAACCACTGGCGCCGACATTGGCTCACAGTGAAGTTATTCTTGAAGCTTTCAGTAGTAAAAATATTCCTTTGTTCGTCGCGTATTATCGACGTTCTTTACCGCGCTTTAATAAAGTGAAAAGCTTGATTGATGCCGGTGAAATCGGCCAAGTGCGACATATTAATTGGCACTTGAGTAAAGCCTCCAGCGAGCAAGATAGATCAGGTGTTTACAATTGGCGTACCGATAAAACTATCGCACCAGGAGGTTATTTTGATGATTTAGCCAGCCATGGTCTCGATTTATTTGGTTACTTATTTGGTGATTATGAACAAGTGAAAGGACTGGCGACAAACCAGCAAAACTTATATGGCGCTTTTGATGCAATCACTGCGTGTTGGCAGCATAAAAACGGTATTACCGGCTCAGGAAGTTGGAACTTTGGTGGTTTTTCTCGTTTTGATGTTGTTACTTTATACGGTGAAAAGGGCGAGATCAGCTTTAGCGTATTTGATGAGCAAGCAATTACGGTTATTAACGAAAGTGGTCAGCAACAACTAAGTATCGAAAATCCGCCTCATGTTCAACAATATCATGTGCAAAATATGGCCTCGTCATTATTTGAAAATATTACACATCCGTCAACAGGTCATTCGGCCACACATACTAGTTGGGTGATGGAGCAAATTTTAAACAATTAAATCAGCGTGCGGGTATTGCTACGTTAAAAGCATCTTGCAATGCGCTTAGCATTAGCGCCTGCTCCGGCGGAGCAAATATTTGTGCGTGGCTCTGAAGAATAATTTGCTGGACTGCCTGTGTTTGCAATGCTTGGTCAAATAGCGTAATTGCTTGTTTGCCTAGCTCCGATTGCGAGCATGCAATATAGCCAAACACTGCTTGATTAGTGTTGTCTACGCTGAGGTAGCGGATATTTTCTATTCTTGGATCAGTACCGTGACGAGAAATAAATACCGCACTGTATTCAATAATGGCATCGAACTTATTTTGAAATAACATTTGGCTAAGGCGATAAGCGCTCGTTGTGCCGCCTAAAACCATAAATGATTCGTTATGCTTGGCAATATAGTCATCTATTTCGTGACCATATGAACGTCCTGAAGCAATGCCGATGGTGAGATCATATTTATTTACCGCATCACTTAAACTAATATTTTCTGGTAGTTCTGGATGATTATACACCACTAAGCGGTTGGCCGGAAAAGCCATAATTGGGTATGTACTAAATAATGCATTTTCAAGGCGTTCAGGTGTTTTGGTTTTATTGTACAAACACACATTTTTCATTGTGTGCAATTGCTGCCATTCCCTTAATCTACTCGCTGGAATAAAGTTTAACGCAATGGCACCATTTAGATGCTTTTCAATATCGAGCATAAATCTAGTGGCTATATTTAGTGGGTCATCATCTATCTGTGACGCAAAGTCGGTCATTATTTGCACCTTTAATGGTTTTTTAGCCATCGCTAATGAAGGCATTACTGCTAAAATACCGATCAACATCCCAACAACAAACTTTGACATAAAACCTTTGTGAGCAAATTTTTCATAGCCATTATTATAGTGTAGTTGCTTTGAAAAATAACAATTATCGAACTAAATGAGATAAAGCACTGAATTAGGAACATAAAATACTATTTTTATTGAACAGATCATGCTTTTTTAAAGTCTGATGGAATTTTTTAAGCTAAAATAAGCGCAATTTATTTTTCTTTTAGGCGCTATTATGACTATTCATGTAATTAACCATCCACTTGTTCAACATAAACTTGGCCTTATGCGAGAGTATGGCATAAGTACTAAGAGTTTCCGTGAGCTTTCGTCTGAAGTGGGTACATTACTAACCTATGAAGCGACTAAAAATTTGCCACTGGAAAAAGTAACAATCACTAGTTGGGATGGTAATCAATTAGATGTTGAGCACATCAAAGGTAAAAAAATTACTGTTGTGCCAATTTTACGTGCTGGCCTTGGCATGATGGATGGTGTTATGCAGTTACTGCCTGCTGCAAAAGTCAGTGTTGTGGGCCTGCAACGTAATGAAGAAACATTAGAACCAATTCCTTACTTTGAAAAGTTAGTAGGCAAAATTGATGAGCGCTTGAGCCTCGTTATTGATCCAATGCTCGCAACTGGGGGCTCGATGATTGCGACTATCGATATGCTGAAAAAAGCGGGTTGTAAAGAAATTAAAGTGATTGTATTGGTTGCCGCACCTGAAGGGGTTGAAAAAACCCTTGCAGCTCATCCTGATGTAGAGATTTTTACCGCATCATTAGACAGCCACTTAAATGAGAAAGGCTATATAATTCCTGGCCTTGGTGATGCTGGCGATAAAATTTTTGGTACTGTCTAACAGTGAATAATTCGACCTTTTCAATTAAAACAATTTTAACTGGGGCGCAAATGTTATTTGTCGCCTTTGGTGCCTTGGTGTTAGTTCCTTTATTAACGGGGCTTGATCCAAATGTGGCACTTTTTACGGCAGGTATTGGTACCTTGCTGTTCCATTTGGTAACTAAAGGCCAGGTGCCGATATTTCTAGCTTCATCATTTGCGTTTATTGCCCCTATTATTGCCTGCGTACAACTTTGGGGTGTGCCTGCCACAATGGGGGGCTTAATGGCTGCCGGCGGGGCTTATATGTTGTTAAGTCTATTAGTTAAATTAAAAGGTGTAGCTACCCTGCATAAAATATTACCACCCGTTGTGGTCGGTCCGGTGATCATGGTAATTGGTTTAGCACTGGCACCTGTTGCAGTTAATATGGCAATGGGAAAAAGCGGCGATGGTTCAATTCAGTTGATTGCGTACGAGCAAGCCATTTGGGTGGCGGCATTTTCGTTGTTAGTCACGCTAATTTTCGCGGTATGGGGTAAAGGTGTATTTAAGCTGATCCCTATTTTAGCTGGAGTCATCGCAGGTTACAGTTTATCGCTATATTTAGGGATCGTGCAATTTGATGCTGTTACTAATGCATCGTGGTTTGCAATGCCAGCGTTTACTTGGCCTGAGTTTAAATGGCAAGCGGTGTTATTTATGGTGCCGGTGGCAATAGCCCCCGCTATTGAACATATTGGCGATATGATGGCGATTAGCCAAGTCACCAATAAAGACTATTTGAAAAAACCGGGCTTACATCGCACCTTGTTTGGTGATGGATTAGCTACTACTGCAGCGTCTATATTCGGCGGGCCACCTAATACCACCTATTCAGAGGTCACCGGCGCAGTGATGCTTACGCGTAACTTTAATCCTAAAGTGATGATGTGGACTGCCATTATCGCCATTATTTTAGCGTTTGTGGCTAAAATGGGCGCTGGTTTGCAAACCATACCGGTACCTGTGATGGGGGGGATCATGATTTTGCTGTTTGGCTCAATTGCTGTGGTGGGTTTAAATTCGTTAGTGAAAAGTGGAGAAGACTTAACGGCTCCACGTAACCTCAGTATTGTGGCACTCATTTTAGTGTGTGGCATTGGTGGTATGCATATCGGTGGCAACGAATTTAGCTTACAAGGCGTGAGCCTATGCGCTATTTTAGGCATAGTGCTTAATTTAGTGTTACCAAAGGCTGATAAGCCAACGTAATATTTTGCACATTCAGCTAATAATTTGCACCAAAATAGCGCATTTAATATGCGCTATTTTTTTAACTAACTAAAAAATATAAAGTTATAAAACTGGTCTAGTAACTGCATTTACCTCATTAACAGTGTCATACTGATCAGGAGCGTTTAATGCAAGAGACAAATATTGTGGATATCACCCCATTTTTAGCAAAACATCAGCTGCCACTCAAATATCAGTATTTGAGTGAACAGTATTTCGTCCCACTCGCTGAAGATATTCTCCACAGCAAACCAACTGATGGTCCAATGCTGGTGGCAATCAATGGTTGCCAAGGCTCCGGTAAAACGACATTAGCTGATTTTTTAGTTACTTGGATCAACTGTAATACAGCGTTTAATAGTATTGCGATGTCGATTGATGATTTTTATCACAGCCACGCGCATCGTCAACAATTAAGTAAAGATGTACATCCGTTATTTGCAACGCGTGGTGTGCCAGGTACCCATGATACAGCACTTATGCAGCAGACTTTTACCGCGTTACTTGCAGGTGAAGTAGGGGTGCCTTTGCCACAGTTTGATAAACAAACCGATGATCCAGTTACGCAAGCGTTATGGCCTACTAATAAACAGCCTGTTGATATCATTTTTTTTGAAGGTTGGTGTGTTGGTAGCATAGCGCAACAACCTTATCAATTACATCAATCAGTTAATCAATTAGAACAATACGAGGATCCTGAAGGTATTTGGCGACGCTGTGTAAACAGTTGTTTAGCGAATGAATACCAAGATATTTTTGCAATGATTGATTATACCGTGATGCTAAAAGCACCGTCATTTGCCGACGTATATGGGTGGCGATTAGAGCAAGAGCAAAAATTATTGTCGCATAAAGGACGAGGCCAAGGAACGTTCGATGAGCAACAATTAGTGCGATTTATTTCTCATTTTGAACGTATTACGCGAGAAAATTTAACTCAGTTACCAGAGCAAGTCGATGCATTACTGAGCCTAGATAAAGTACGTGATATTAGTGCCATGAAGCTTCGCGCTGATGATGTTGCAATGCCACTTATTTTCACTGATTTAGACGGTACGTTACTTGATCATAACGATTACCAATGTACTGAGATTGCTCCGTTTTTAAGCCAATTGAGTCGCGCAGGTATCGCTGTAGTTTTTAATACCAGCAAAACGTTTGCAGAGGTTATCTCACTGCAAAAATCACTTGGGTTAAACCAGCCGTTTATTATTGAAAATGGCGGGGCTGTATATATTCCAAAAAATTATTTTTCATTAAAACCAATTGGCTGCGAAGAGCTGGATGAACACTGGCGTTATGCGCTGTCGCCAACCAATAAACAGTTGTACAGTGAATTACTTGAATACGGTAGCGAGTTTAGTGCTTATTACCGTTTGTTCAGTCAATTATCAGCGCAAGAAGTCAGTCAGATAACAGACTTGAGCCTAGCACAAAGCGAACTTGCCCGTATTCGTGAATATTCAGATCCGCTTTTTTGGCAAGGCACAGAGCAACAGCTACTTGACTTTTTAGAAGCAATAAAACCGCTTGGTTATGAAGTGTTAATAGGCGGGCGTTTTATTCATTTAAATCGCAGTACCAATAAAGGTAAAGCGCAAAACTGGTTAGTAGAGCAATTTAAAAAACATTGTCGTCATGCTTTCACCACTATTGCACTGGGTGATAGCCAAAATGATATGGCGATGTTGGATGCCGCAGATATCGCGATTTTAATTAATAATCCTGCCAGTAAAGCCAAGGCAAAATTATCCCACAAACCATGGCGTGTTAGTGAACACCCAGCCCCACAAGGTTGGCTCGATGAAGTAGCAGATCTAAGTGTTATCAAAGCGCAATTAGCGTCTAAACAGGAGCAATCACATGGCTGATTTTTACCAAAATGGCATCATAACAACATTACATAATATTGCCGACCGTCCGCTGGCTGATCTAGAAGCTGAACTCGTTAGCTTTTCAAAACAACGGCCAATGGGCTTGATTTTACCCTCGCTGTACAGTGAACTTGAAGGCTCTGCATTACAAAATATTGTGCAAGAATTGAAACATGTTCCTTATTTGTCGCAAATTACGATTGGCTTAGACAGGGCCGATGAGAGTCAGTATCGTCATGCATTACAATTTTTTGCAGAGCTTGACCAACATCACCGCGTGCTTTGGAACGAAGGGCCACGTTTGCAAGCACTCGATAAAGAGTTGCAAGCGTTAGGCGTCGCGCCGCGTGAACTCGGCAAAGGCCGTAATGTGTGGTACTGCATGGGTTATAAATTGGCAACGGCAAAAGTTGAGTCAATAGCGCTGCATGATTGTGATATTTTAACTTATGACCGTAGTTTATTAGCGCGATTAATTTATCCAGTTGCTCACCCGCGGTTTAACTATGAATTTTGTAAAGGCTTTTACCCTCGTACTGCTGATGGCAAGATCAATGGCCGTGTATCGCGTTTACTCGTTACTCCTTTATTGCGTTCATTTAAAACCATTTTAGGCAGCACTGACTACCTTGAATATATGGATTCATTTCGTTATCCGCTGGCGGGGGAATTTTCGTTTCGCCGTGATGTGCTCAACGATATTCGTATTCCTAGCGATTGGGGCTTAGAGATTGGCGTACTGTCTGAAATGTACCGAAACTACTCACACAATCGCTTGTGCCAAGTAGATATTGCAGATAACTATGATCATAAACACCAAGCGCTGTCACTGGATAATCAAGCGGCTGGCTTATCAAAAATGTCGATAGATATCACCAAAGCGCTGTTTCGTAAGTTAGCCACGCAAGGAGTGACATTTACCACGGAAACCATTCGGTCACTTAAAGCAACTTATTATCGTATCGCACTGGATTTTATTGAAACTTATCATAACGATGCCATGATGAACGGCTTAAAACTCGATATTCATCAAGAAGAAAAAGCAGTCGAAATGTTTGCGCAAAACATTATGAACGCAGGTGAGCATTTTTTACAGTATCCAATGGAAGCGCCATTTGTGCCTAGCTGGAACCGTGTAGCCTCAGCAATGCCAGATGTGTTTGCGCGTTTAGAAGAAGCAGTAGAGCTTGATAATAAAGAGTTTTCATAATAATACTTAAGCAGAGAACTAATTACAGATAAATAATTTAAAAATTAGTATAAACAACGGGGTAGGGTAATGAGTAAAGCGTTATTTGAACAACGGGTTGAACAGCACCTGACGAGTATATATGAGGGTGTTGACTTATGTATGAGTATTGATGCGCTCGCAAGCATGTTGATCACCACGATGTTAAGAGACGACCCGGTTCGAGACCCTACGCCGCATAAAAACCGCTGGGATCAGCAAGATGTAATTTTGATTGCTTATGGCGATTCAATTATGCGTTATCGCGATGCCGAACAAGCAGTTGCGGTACCGAGTGAACCACCGTTACATACCCTTCATCGGTTTATGAAAAACCAGTGTGCGGGAACGATTAACGCGTTGCATATATTACCTTTTTATCCTTATAGCTCTGATGAGGGCTTTTCGGTAATGAACTATGTACAAGTGAATGAATCTCTTGGTAGTTGGGATGATATTCAAGGAATAGCTCAAGATGTAAAGCTAATGGCTGATTTAGTGATCAACCACTGCTCTAGTCGCAGTCGTTGGTTTGAAAACTTTATTCAGGGCAAAGAGCCGGGGTTAAGCTACTTTAAAACAGCTAGCTTAAATGACGATCTATCTGACGTTGTGCGACCAAGAACATCACCGTTACTTAATACAGTGCAAACGGCACTAGGGGAGCGCCATGTTTGGTGCACATTTAGCCCTGATCAAGTTGATTTAGACTTTGCTAACCCATTAGTGCTTAATGAATTTGTAGGTATTATTCGTCATTACTTGGATAATGGTATAAAGATATTTCGCCTTGATGCTGTGGCTTTTTTATGGAAAGAACTTAATACTTCTTGCATTAATTTACCGCAAACACATGAAGTGATCAGATTACTGCGAACGCTAATAGAGCATGTTGAACCAAGTGCAGTTATAATCACTGAAACAAACATTCCTAATCGTGAAAATTTATCTTACTTTGGTAATGCCAATGAGGCACATTGTATTTATAACTTTTCATTGCCGCCTTTGTTATTACATACCTTGCTCAGTGGTGACAGTAAAGCGCTCAAACATTGGATGATGAGCATGCCGCCAGCGCAAAATGGTACTGCCTACTTTAATTTTATAGCTTCTCACGATGGAATTGGCTTACGTCCTGTCGAAGGGTTGCTTGACGAGGATGAACTAGGGCAAATGGTCAATACGGTTAGTCGCTTTGGCGCAAAGGTGTCAATGCGCACAGCGAATAATGGCACCAGCTCACCCTATGAACTTAATATTGCGTTATTTGATGCCTTACAAGGCACTCATAAAGGCGTGGATAAGTGGGGCTTACAACGTTTTACCTGTGCTCATGCTATTATGTTTGCCCTCGAAGGCATTCCTGGGCTTTATATTCATAGTTTACTTGGTACCACCAATGATTATGAACGCTTTGAAAATAGCCAGCATAACCGCTGTATTAACCGTCATCGTTGGCAAGAGTCGGCACTACTTGAAAAGCTTGCCGATCAATCAAGTCATCATTATCACGTGTTTACTCAAATCAATAATTTACTGGCTATTCGTAAGCAGCAAGATGCTTTTCACCCTAATGCGACGCAATTTACCTTACATTTAACCGGTGCTTTATTTGGTTTTTGGCGTCAAAGTATAGACCGTAGGCAAAGTGTTTTTTGTGTTTATAACATTAGCGATGAGCCTCAGACTCTGCTATTAGCTGATCTGAACTTAATTGATACTGAGCAGTGGTTTGAACTTATTTCTGCTCAGGCAATAGAGCAGGGGCAACAAAGTATTGAACTTGCGCCTTATCAGCCGCTATGGCTATCGAATCGACAATAGTTAGCTATTTTACTGGAAAACGGCAGAGTTACTGTAAAGGGCTGTAAATCCCCTTTACAGTGTTATTTATTAAGGGCTTTGACGAGGTTATCTACTGTAAATGGCCTCGGATCTGAGGCAGTTTTACTAAATTGAGCAAAATCAATGTCGGCTAAATCAGTTTCATTTATGTGCTTTACAAGAGGTATGGTTTCAGTAGTAAGGTTACTGAATATGGATAAAGATGAATGATTTAGGGGAACTCGAGTATTTTCATTATGATGATCAACTATATTAATAAGTGCATAGGCACCTAATAGCACATGACCACCCAATGTTATGTCTAATGCTTCGATACCTTGTGGCACAGAATCCCAATTCATCCCACCAACAACTACCTTATGTGCACTATTGAGCGCTTGTAATGCCCGTTTTGCACCAAATCCTATAGCATCATTTGCGCACCAAATAATATTGATCTCAGGAGCAAACTCCATAAACGCTAACGTTTTTATATAGCTTTCCTGTTCAGACCAATTGGCAACCTCTTTTCCAATAAAGTTAACATCTTCATGTTGCTTAACAAATTCAGTTAGGCCTGCAACACGTTCTACCGATGCAGGCGTTGTATAATCACCCATCAGAGCGAGTATATTAGCAGGTTGAGTTGATGTGGTTGTGTGTTTTATAAGTAACTGTTGTGCAAGAGCTTCCCCTGCAGCATAATTATCCGGTATGACGCTGCCAATAATCTTAACGCCAGCTCGTTTTAATGATATAAATTTTCCGATAGCAGGTCGGCTATATAAAAAATAAATAGGGATATTTCTGGTATTTAATTTTGCTAAGTATTTACTGACAACGCTTTTTTCATCTACCACAACTAAATAGTCAGGCTTGTCTTTAATTGCCTGCCTAATAAGTTCTTTCATTAAGATATGATTACGATTCGCGTATTTTATGTGCAAGTTTATATCTAAGTCATCCGCCGCATTAAGCATAATCTTAGATACTTTGAACCAAAAGTTACCCGTTGTGTTTATTTCATCAGATGAATCTGCAAAACCAGGATTTACAAAGATAATATCTAATTTGGCAAAGCTCAGAGGGCTAACAATTAAACACAGTAAGAGAATCCACCATTGCTTTTTCAATCTTCGCATTAATTCTAAATCCGAAACATGTCACATCAACAAAAGCGAATTCTAACACACAATTAGTTTTCACCACATTCACTGTAAGGTTATATTCATTGCCGCTGCGGTGTATAATGATTTTTCATTTTTTTGAGTTGTAACTGTTGGGATTATTATGAAAGTATTTCTGTGTCTTGTGGCACTGTTGTTTGTTCCGAGCTTATTTGCTAACGATGATTTAGATCTTGAAGCCAACATGAAGAATACAGGACTTGCGTTTAAAAATAGTGTTGAAGCAACACAACTGTCTGAATTTAATACTGCGATCGATGAGTTTATTACATTGGTTAAACGTAGCAAATCCGCGACTTTTCACAAAGCAGCTGAGCAGTCACTGCAAGGTTTAGATAAAGTGATCGCAAAAGCTGAACTTGCAAAAAAATTAGCTAATGAGCAAGGACTCGATGCAGCCAAAGGACCGTTAAAAGCCATTGATGGGCTACGTAAGCAATATCACAAACTGCATGAGCCACCAGGATTTTGGGAGTTGTTGTTCGGTAAATAAGGTTAGATTGTATTTAAGTTTAGTCTTAAAGACTGTACGCCTATATCAAGGTGTACAGTCTATGATAGTTGTTTATTTTCTTCCTTTCTTTTTCATACCTTGCACTGCTTTAAAGCGTGGATTGTCTTTACAGATCACAAAAACGCGTCCTTTGCGTTTAACAATTTGACATCCAGGGCGGTTTTTAGCACTTTTCAATGAACTCAAGACTTTCATGATTATTTGCTCCCTAAGTTTTTAAAGCGGCGATTAAACGCAGCAACTCGACCATCTGTTGCAACAGATTTTTGCTTACCGGTATAAAATGGATGTGAGTCACTTGATACATCAATAGGTACGTAAGGGTATGTCTTGCCATCTAACTCAACGGTTCGATCAGTTTTAATTGTTGAACCAATAATAAAGTAGCTATCGGCGGCCGTGTCATGAAAAGCAACCGTTTGGTAATCAGGGTGAATATTAGGTTTCATAAATAGCCTTTTACTGGAAATTAATGTTATGTGATATTATCACTGTAATTTATAGTAAATAAGAATTCTTTGCAAATACTATTTTTGAGTTGTTGGTAAAGTAGCTAATTTGATGTTTATTCACACAAACAAGTTAAAAAATCAGCAGTTGATTTAAAAAAACTAGCTATTGGGAATTAGCCTGTTATAAATAATAAGTAATCAAGAATAGGAGTCAGATTATTATGAGTGGATCAGCCCAACAACAGCATGGTAGTGAACAAAGTCAGGAAATAGATCAGGGCGTCATGGAGACATTACGTAGTCGTGATCATAGTGTCCTAGCACAACAAATAGACCCATTAAGCTGCACCCATAATGACATTGTTGAATTGCTTGCACAGTATTTGGCATTAAGTGATCAAGACGATGATGAAATTTTTGATGCCTGGTTTGATGGCCTTAGTAAAGCGCAACATACGGTTTTAAAAGTATTTGAAGTATATCGCGGTCAGTTTGAGCATCAAGAGTAACTTTTGCATATTGGATAAAATGGCTCTGAGTTAATCTTTATAAGGCAATTTGCATTTCTTGCTATTATAGCTGGTCCAAATGCTGCACATACTCAGCTTGTTAGTAGGCAAGGTGTAATACCAATCGACTTAAATATTTAACCATTCTAGCGAGCTAAATAAAGCGCTAACTGCGTTATAATTTTTTCAAGTAGAACAACTACATGTCAAAATTTACGCCTTGTTATCACTGTATTTATCTGTCGCTATAAATAGTTAGTAACTTAACACGATTGGTATAAAGTTAAGATAGCTTGAGCTTATTTTAATGCACCTTCGCAGCAGAGCGCGACAAAGAACAAAACCAGTACGGTATCACATAGACCATTTCGACAGCGTAACCCCTTGGACAATAAGCGTGATCTAATGGTGGATAATGCGAAAACAATTACAAGCAGCAACAAGTTTTAACGAAAAGAGCAGGGTGTTGTTTGGTGGTTATCTGAGCCATCGAATAAAAACCAGTGAAAATGACGAATAGCTCTATTTTTGATAGGTAGAAAAGTGCCAGAGGCGGGTTATGTATATAACTCGTCTCTGCCCCAAGATGAGTTAACATAATTGCACTAAAGGGCTGCTTTGAGCTGTGAGTCCAACCAGTCATTGAAAGTGGCTAAATATCGTCGTTAATTGATTAGTAAAACTGCTCTTTGCGCATATATTCATGAAAATGAGCGACGCGCGCATATTGTTTTATTTAACTTTTCTTTAAAGTTTTAGAAAACTTGATGATAGTAATACCTTAGGTTATTTGTTAAAACTATATCATACAGAAAAATGAGCGTGGCGTCGGCAGAAATATGCGCGATGAGCGCACTATTAAATTGTTAGGAGCAAAGGACGTGAGGCGTATCCATTATGAATCGTAAATTGATTCCAATAGTTATTCTTTTTATTTGGCTCTGCCAAGCGGGTTCGAGTAGTTTAAAGAACATCGAATATGCAGAGGTAATCTCTGGACTATCGCGTACCTCTGAGCTTGGCGAATGCAACATAGCTGTCGATATCACGAGATCTTGGCCGTTCTCTTGGACAGCACGTTCAGCGAGAATAAATGTAAAAAATCAGAGTGTGGCTTTAACTTCTTTTACAAGTAAATTTAATGTGCCTGATAGAACATTCCTAAAATCACACAATACCAATTATCACTTTACTTGGAGCCGTCAATTAGAAGACCAGCTTGTTGCGTCTTTTGTCGATGTCGAGATGAAACCAAATGGCAGCGTTCAGTCTGTCAATATCGGTAATTGCCCTAACTATCCAGATAATAACGAATTAATAGGGAATTTAGAGTATTGTAATTCACCAGTGCAGCTAATAAAGTGCACCTAACAAGCGCCTTAACTCCGACAATGTTTAGTTGTCATGGTTTTGGCAAACAACGCAAAAAGCCACGCCAACACATTGCGTGTTAGGCGGGTGTTAGGCAACTAGATGAAATGTAGTGTCTGTGGAAATAAACCTAAACGGAAAATCGAATTTAAAATTAGTCTGTTAGATTGTTTCGGGCTGTTTGTTCTTTGCATTCCTTTCGTTGCAATTTTGTTTGCGATAGTTTATGGAGTAACATCACTGTTTGTCGGCGCCGTTGGTTCAATTTTGGCAGGTGTAAACACAAACCCTGAACTATTAAGGTCTTTAGTATCTGTAGTTATTTTGTATTTTATACTTGCACGCTTCTTTGTGAAGTACATGCCAAAATTGCTCAATATTCTTGGGTATTTCATCAACTATAAGCTGGTTATCTCGGCAGATTGTGAAAAATGCAGCCATAGTTGCATTACACATAGTTACCCAACTGAGCCACATGCGTAACACATTGCCTAACAAGGCCGTTAAACCGTGGACACAAAACAGTGAGCTTGTGCTCCTTCGTCGCCAATTTTAGCCTGCAATTTTGTGCCGTTTACGGCAAGTGTTACCAATGACCGCTCACAGCACAGAGCAGCCCGTTAACTCTAACTCATTTTTGTCCAGAAATGCGCTAGAGTGGCCATCTTCATCGCGCTCAAAGTACTCATTCAGTAAGTTTGGTTACACTACTCTTAAAAATCATCATATTGCGGTTACATTTATGCAAAACTGTGATGTGGCACTATTGTTTTTCCTAAAACCTAAAACCTAAAACCTAAAACCTAAAACTTTTTTTCTTCACTTAACCGACAAATCATATTTAAGCACCAGTGCATCAATATAACGGGCACGAAGGGTATGTTGTTTTTCGTGTTCGGCACCATGACTAAGCGCGCGATTTAATAGTTTTAAAGCAGGGTGTAATTTGCTTCGCTCTGCTTGTGTGAGGTTTGGCTTTGTGCGTAATTCGGTTATATCATCTACAACTAAGCGACCAATATCAACGGCGGCGATTTCTTCAATTAAGCCATTTTGAGTTAGCACACCGTATTTACTGCATAAAAATTGTTGCCATACTTGTTGTAGGTGCTCTTCTAATTCACAACCAAATAGCTCTTCGTTAAATTCAAATCCTTGTTGAGCTAACTTCGTTAAACTTGCACTGTATTGCTGTGCAAAGTAGTTGAAGGCTTGACTGGATGAATCAATTTTTTGCTTGGCTAAGCCTTGTCCCCAGTTAACGCATCCTCTTGGATAGAAGTCGTCGTATTCTTCGCATTCATATAAACCAGAGTAAGAGCTACAACTAAGCTGATTTTTAATACAGTAACTGGGTTTTGGAAATAACCCGTTTTGTTGCCAAATTGCAAGAGTATCTTCATCGATTGCTAAGGCATGACAAAGCTCTTCGCTGTGATAAAAATGGGTTGCTAAAAATCGTGATAAACGCATAAAAGTGCACTCAAGGTTAGAAAATAAATATACTGTTTATTTATACAGTTGTTTATTTTGGACTAAGCACCTCTACAACACAAGTAATTTAATTAATTAGTTATGCAACACTCGGAAAACGCCTGCTTTTATGTTACAACTACGGCAAGTTTTTTTAAGATTAATTTTTTATGCGCACCCTAGAACAAATTAAACAAGCAAGCCTCATCACAGCAATTAAAACGCCTTATTTAGCCAGTGGTGAAATTGACTTAGCCACCTATGATTATTTAGTTGAACAGCAAATCGCCGCCGGTGTTGATGGTATTGTGGTCGGTGGAACCACAGGTGAAGGCCAGTTAATGAACTGGGAAGAGCATTTAATGCTGATTGCGCACAGCGTTAATAAGTATGCAGATAAGTTGGTGATTGTTGGTAACACTGGCAGTAACAATACCCGCGAAGCCGTTAAAGCGACTGAGTATGGCTTTGCCAGCGGTATGGACGCAGCACTACAAATTAACCCTTATTATGGCCGCACATCGATTGCCGGTGTAATTGAACACTTCAAACGAGTGCTGGCAATTGGTCCGGCATTTATTTACAACGTAGCAGGGCGTACAGGACAAGATTTAACCCCTGACATTATTGAGCCGTTGGCACAACATGAAAACTTTATTGGCGTAAAAGAGTGCGGTGGTAATGAGCGCATTAATCACTATGAGCAACAAGGTATTGCCTGTTGGTCTGGTAATGACGATGAAGCACATGATGCTCGCCATACTTATAAAGCGCATGGCGTGATCTCGGTAACCTCTAATTTAATTCCTGGCTTGTATCGTCAATTAATGGACAGCAAAAGCGACGCGCTGAACGCGTCATTACAACCTTTGATCAGTTGGTTGTTCTGTGAGCCAAATCCAATTGCAATTAATACTGCATTGATGATGACAGGTGCTGTCAAGCCTGTATTTAGATTACCTTATGTGCCATTAAATGAGCAGCAGCAAGCGCAAGGGGTTACGTTGATCAATAAACTTGATGATGTTGCTGTTGTAGGTGGCTCTAAAGCCACACCATTAAATTTAGAAAATACAATTATTCTGCCATAATTTAGTTTGGGCTTTAAAAGATCGCCAACCATTGTTGTTATTGCTTAGCAAAGTATGCATTGAAAAGGTCAAACACAAAAATGGCTGTAGAAGAGAAAAGGTAATTCTAGTTGGTTTATATATTTAAAAACTAACTGTTTGCCTTAAATTGCTGTATAATTTGCGACCCTTGATAATGTGGCCGCAGGTTATACAGCATGAATTTTAAATCTTTTAGTTTTGCCCCTGAACTTCTTCAGGCGTTAGATGAACTTAACTATCACACCCTTACGCCCATTCAACGTAATGCTATTCCAGCAGTACGTAAAGGCAAAGATGTTTTAGCCAGTGCCCAAACAGGCACCGGTAAGACAGCTGCTTTTGCTTTACCAATTATTCAAAAATTATCTGAAGTTGAATACACAAAAACTAATGCACCACGTGCCTTAGTGCTAGCACCAACCCGTGAGCTTGCAGAGCAAATTGCCAATAATTTTACTGATTTTGCAAAGTACACCAAGCTTAAAACTGTGAGTTTATTTGGCGGTGTTAGTACGGTAGGTCAAGCTAATGGCTTAAAAGCGGGTGTCGATATCGTAGTCGCAACACCGGGTCGTTTACTGGATCATATTCGTTTAGGTAATCTAAGCCTTGCTGACGTACAACATCTTGTGCTCGATGAAGCTGACCGTATGCTTGATATGGGCTTTATTGGTGATATGCAAACAGTGATCAATGGCTGTGCTGAAGATCGCCAAATTTTGTTGTTCTCTGCAACATTCCCAGCGGCAATTAAACAGTTTGCTAGCAAAGTACTCAAGCAAGCTGAAATTGTCCGTGTTGATCAAACCAACAGCACTGCTGCAACCGTTCATCACGTGGTTTATCCAGTTGAAGAGCGCCGTAAACAAGAGCTGCTTTCTGAATTGATCGGTAAGAAAAACTGGCAGCAAGTGTTAGTGTTCGTTAACATGAAAGAAACGGCTGATGAGCTAGTTAAAGAATTAAACTTAGATGGTATCCCGGCTGCTGTGTGCCATGGTGATAAAACCCAAGGTAACCGTCGTCGTGCATTAAGTGATTTCAAAGCGGGTAAAGTACGTGTGCTTGTGGCTACAGAAGTTGCCGCTCGCGGGATTGATATTGATGACCTACCACGTGTAATTAATATTGACTTACCATGGCTTGCTGAAGATTACGTACACCGTATTGGTCGTACAGGTCGTGCCGGTAAACAAGGTCAAGCAATCTCATTTGTTAGCCGCGAAGAAGAAAATATGTTGTTTGAAATTGAAACCTTAATCGGTCAAAAAATTCAGCGTGAATACTTGCCGGGTTATGAAGTAAGTAACCGTGAAGTACTGATTGATAAAATTGGCAAAAAACCATCGCATTTGCGTCGTAGCCATTCAAATAAACCATCAGGTCAAGCAACTGGTGAAGCGCGAGCTAAAAACCGTTCACGTATCTCAAACGTACGTAAAACCCTCAAAGGTGCCAAACTTTCGTTAAAGAAATAATGGTATAAGTTAAGTCATTAACACCAAAAAGCCTCAATAAATGAGGCTTTTTTGTGAACAGTGAAAAACTACTTAGCTATTTTTCTCAAGCATAGATAACGCTAATGCTTCAGCGGCCTTTATACCGTCAATGCCTGCGGAAAGAATACCACCTGCATAACCCGCACCTTCACCGGCAGGGTATAGGCCTTGGGTATTGATACTTTGCATGCTTTTATCTCGTTTAATGCAAATTGGTGATGAAGTACGGGTTTCAACGCCCGTTAATAAGCCATCGTTTGATGAAAAACCACGAATTTGCTTATTAAATGCAGGAATTGCTTCACGAATGGCATCAATTGCATATTTAGGTAACACATTTGCTAGATCAGTGAGTTTGATACCTGGTGTGTATGAAGGCTTTACATCGCCTAAGTCACTTGAATCTTTACCTTTTAAGAAGTCGCCAATTAACTGTGCTGGTGCATCGTAATTACTACCACCTAGTTCAAAGGCTTGCTCTTCTAGTTTTCGCTGCAGATCAATACCGGCTAATGGATGACCTGGGAAATCTTCTTCAGGAGAAATCCCCACAACAATGGCACTGTTAGCGTTGCGTTCGCTGCGAGAATACTGACTCATGCCATTCGTTACCACGCGACCTTCTTCAGAGGTTGCTGCAACCACAGTACCGCCTGGGCACATACAAAAACTGTAAACAGTACGGCCACTGTGACAATGGTGAACCAGTTTGTAATCTGCAGAGCCAAGGATCGGGTTACCAGCATTATCACCAAAACGGCATTCATCGATCATAGATTGTTTGTGCTCAATTCTAAAACCAACTGAAAACGGTTTTGCTTCAACGTAAATCCCTTTATCGTATACCATTTTAAATGTATCACGTGCGCTGTGACCTACCGCAAGCACAACATGACGGGTATCAAGTTGTTCACCGGAGGATAATTTCAGTCCTGTTACTTGGCCATCATCAAGTAGGATGTCATCAACGCGGGTGCTAAAACGAATTTCACCGCCGAGCGCTTCAATACTTGCACGCATTTTTTCAATCATCGTAACCAGCTTAAAAGTACCAATATGCGGTTTGCTGACATACATAATTTCTTCTGGTGCGCCCGCAGCTACAAATTCAGTGATCACTTTACGACCATAATGCTTTGGATCTTTAACTTGGCTGTAAAGTTTTCCGTCAGAGAATGTTCCTGCGCCGCCTTCACCAAATTGCACGTTTGACTCGGTATTTAGAGTACGTTTTCGCCAAAAACCGAAAGTGTCTTTGGTACGTTCACGTACTTCTTTACCACGTTCTAAAATAATGGGTTTAAACCCCATTTGCGCCAGTATTAAACCAGCAAACAGTCCACAAGGGCCAAAGCCTATCACCACAGGACGTTCTTGAATTGTTGCTGGTGCTTGAGCAACAAATTTATAGCTGGTGTCAGGGGCTGGTTTTACATGTTGGTCTTTAGCAAACTGAATTAATAATTGCGCTTCATTATCAACCTCAATGTCGAGGGTATAAATAAGTAAAATGGCGGTTTTTTTGCGGGCATCGTAACCACGTTTAAAGACATTAAAGCTATGGAGTTGGCTGTTATCAATGCCAAGTTTAGTTATAATTGCTTGCTTTATGGCATCTTCGCCATGATCAAGTGGCAGCTTAATTTCTGTTAAACGTATCATATTTAGTCTCTGTTAGGTGTCTTAGCAGTCGCTGATGCGAGTTGCTCACAATAGCTGACTATTTTACGTTAATTTAAGCCTCGATGGCAGCGATTATTTATTGTATTTTGGCTGTGGTTGGGTATGATCTCCAGCTGTATTAAGATATGTTAGGCAAAAGTTAAAATGGCATTTGTAGTCACTGAAAACTGTATAAAGTGTAAATACACTGACTGTGTAGCAGTGTGTCCAGCAGATGCGTTTTATGAAGGCCCTAATTTTTTGGCGATCAGTCCGATTGATTGTATTGATTGTGGTTTATGTGTTCCAGAATGCCCCGCTGAAGCAATTTATCAAGAAGATGAATTACCTGATTCGCAACAAGAATTCACCGAACTGAATGCCGAACTTGCTCTTATTTGGCCGCGTATCACTGATGTAAAACCAGCCCCTGAAGATGCCGATACCTGGAATGGTGTGGCCGATAAATTAAAGTTAATTGAGACCTAAAATCTCAGCTTTTTGTCTTGGTTAGTTAATTAAAATAACATTTTTGCAATCAAACTATTAACAAATGTACCTGCGTGAATTACAATTGCTACTTAACTTACTCATCCGAGTAACTGAGTATTAAATGGATGTTTATGCAGTATATAAAATTAATAACGTTACCTGTCTGGGTTTTAGCTTTCGCTTTATGTAGTACTTTTGCACACGCTGAGCAACAACAATTTATTTTAGCGCACATTGATCAAGGTATTGATCTTGATGGGCAGTTGAGCGAACCGCACTGGCAACAAGCCACTTTAATCCCTTTACGCTATCAAAATGAACCCAATGAAAAAGGCACACCACCTGTAAAAACAGACGCTTATATCTATGAAGATGGCAACTATTTATATCTTGGTTTTGTTGCTTATGATAATGATCCCAGTCAAATACGTGCAGCACTTCGAGATCGCGATACATTATGGTCGGATGATAATGTCGCATTGATGATTGATACTTTTAACGATGAGCGAACAGGTTATGAGTTTTACGTAAACCCACTCGGTGCACAAGGTGATATGCGCATGACCGATACCGATGGCTGGACTGAAGACGCATCGTGGGATGCGATTTGGGACAGTGCGGGGCAAATAACTGACCAAGGTTATACCGTAGAGATGCGCATCCCGTTCACTGCATTGCGTTTTCCTAAAAATAAAGCCGATATGACTTGGGGGGTTGCGCTGTGGCGTAATTATCCTCGAGATGTTTTATATCAATTATCCAATGTAGGTTTTGACCGCGACGTGAAATGCAGTTTTTGCCAGTTTGATAAAATAACAGGCTTTAATGCCATGGAGCCGAGCAAAAATATTCAATTAACACCGACCTTGACCGCTCTTCGCAATGATGTGAAAGAGGCTGTACCGGGGGATTGGCAAAATGGTGATATTGAGACTGAAGCTGGACTCGATTTACGTTGGGGTATCAGCCAAGATGCGGTTATTAATGCCACAATTAATCCCGATTTCTCGCAAGTAGAGACCGATAGTTTAGAGTTGGATGTCAATACCACATACTCTATTTATTATGCTGAGAAACGCCCGTTCTTTTTAGATGGTGCATCGTATTTCAAAAGCAGTTTATTTGAGCTTTTATATACTCGTACAATTGCCGAGCCTGAAATTGGCGCCAAAATAACCGGTAAAACAGATGCACATAGTTATGCCTTTATGTATGCGGATGATGAAAATACCAGTCTTTTTTTACCGACTAACCAAGGTTCTGGCTTTGCTAATTTAGCTGAAAAATCAAAGTCAGCGGTTGGCCGGTATCAATACGACATTGGCGAGCAGGGCACTATAGGGGTGATGAGTAGCCACCGTGAAGCGAATGACTATCACAATACCGTACTGTCGGTAGATGGTAGTTATTGGTTTAATCAAACAGATAGTGTGTTGTATCAAGTTGCTACCTCAGATACTAAAAACTCCGCCTTTTTAACTGAAAACTATGGCTTGGATAAAAATCAATCTGATCAAGCTTATAAGCTCGAGTTTTCTCGCGAGAAAAGGGATTATAAGCTACTTGCCAGTTACGAAGATATTGGTGAAGATTACCGGACTGACGTTGGCTATCAAGAAAAAGTGGATTATAAAAAAGCGTTACTAGGCGGCGGGCAAACTTGGTACTTAGACGCAAGTGAGATGATAACTGAATATTCTTATAATGTTGATTGGGACAAAACCTGGGCGCAAGATGGTAGCTTGCTTGAAGAAGAGTACGAAGGGTATATTTTTTTAAAAGGCCAATTACAGTCATCCTTAGAGTTTGGTTTGATCCATCGTCATGAGAGCTATAAAGATGATTTTTATAATCAAAACATCGGCTTTATCTATGGTGGTTTTAACCCAAGCAAAGATTTACGTATTACGCTCTATAGTGAGTTTGGTAGTAAAATAGATTACAGTAATGAGCAGTTAGGTGATTTATTTACCCTAGAGCCAGAACTTACCTGGGACATCAATGATCATTGGCAGCTACAGCTTGAGCACAGTTATAGCCGTTTAGATAATCCACAAGGTGAAAATGTATTTACAGCTAATCTAACCGATTTACGAATTTACTATAAATTTAATATGCGCTCGATGCTGAAACTGATTTTACAGTTTGAAGATATCGACCGAAATCAAAATGCTTATTACTATGCTGTAAATCACATCAACCGAGATTATGGCAGTCAGCTTGTTTACTCATATAAAATTAATGCACAAACATTATTTTATTTGGGTTATTCAGATAAAGGCTATCAAGATGACTCATTAAAAAGTATAGAACGCGATCAACGTACTTTCTTTACTAAATTAAGTTATGCATGGCAGCTTTAAATTACATTTTAAAAAAAGCCCTTAGTATTTAACTAAGGGCTTTTTGTCGTTAGATCTATTTAAAGTCATAGTTGAATATTTCAATACATCTAATGTGTTATTTTAATGCTCTTTTATTTTATAGGTTGCTATGGCGTCTCTTACCACAGGTTCAAGACTTTTCAATCCCCACTGTTTACCGGTCTCAATCGCTTTTTCAATTGGTTGGTTAAGCTCTATTGCGTTATAAAGTGCAATCAGTGCCCCAACTCGGTTACCACTTGCACAATGCAGTAATGTTGGGCTCTCAGATGCTTGCGCTAATAATTGCTGCAGTTTTTTTGCATTTTCGATATTGATATCGGCTCTTGATGAAATGGGCAGTGAAAAGTATTGCAGTCCTAAATTGGTCACTAAAGCCTGTTCATCCCAATTATTTTCCCCATCCCCGCGTAAATTAATCACATACTTTATACCTTGCTTTGCAAGCTGCTGAAATTGCTCTTTAGAAGGTTGTCCTGCAGTATAGATGTGTTGTTGTGGGTTCGCATAATTAGTTAATGCAACGGACTTTATATTTACTGATAGGAGTGGCTGCGCATAACTTGTTATGCTGATCAAAGAACATGCTAAAGTGATAATAAAACATACTATTTTCATGATGTTAGATCTCGTTGAAGTTGCTAGTAATGTGACAATTGTATAAGTAGTTACTATTATTAAAGCAGATAGTTTAGTTTTTCAAACACGTTAGAGTCACTCAATAATAATGCCAGCAACAGCTGGCATTATTTATCGGTTATTAAGGTGTGTAATAAATTGGTGAGCCAGGCCCTACTGGCAGACCAAATACAAACACCCACAAATAAAACAGAGCAACCCAACCGACAAAGAAAATCATACTATAAGGCAGCATGGTGGCGACTAAAGTGCCTATTCCCATGTCTTTTTTATATTTAGTGGCAACGGCGAGGATCAAGCCAAAGTAACTCATCATTGGGGTGATCAAGTTGGTGACAGAATCACCAATTCGATAAGCCGCCTGAATGGTCTCTGGCGCATAGCCAATCAACATGAGCATAGGTACAAAGATAGGCGCAGTGATTGCCCATTGTGCAGATGAAGAACCTAAGCTTAGATTAACTAATGCACACATTAATATAAATAACACAAATACTTCAGGACCAGTCAGATTGAGGGCTTGTAACATAGCAGCGCCATTTATAGCTAAAATAGTCCCTAAGTTAGTCCACTTAAAGAAGGCGACAAACTGCGCGGCAAAAAATACTAATACAATGTACATGCCCATTGAGCTCATACTTTTGCTCATTGCGTTGATCACGTCTTTATCATTTTTCATGGTGCCTACTACACGGCCATAAACGAAACCGGGTATACCAAAGGTAATAAAAATAAATACCACAATCCCTTTAGAAAAAGGCGAGTGGGCAAATAAGCCTGTTTCAGGATGGCGCAAAATGCCATCTGCAGGCACGATTGTCCAAGCAAGTAGTAGCGATACTAACAATAAAGAAAATCCAGCCCATTTTAAGCCTGATTTTTCTTTAGCTGTTAAGCCTTCTATATTATTTTGCGCCAGATCAGCACTGGCATCATCGGGGTTGTATTTTCCAAGGCGGGGTTCAACGATTTTTTCAGTCACGAAGGTGCCTAATACGGCAATCAGTAAAACTGAAATCATCATAAAATACCAGTTTGCTTCAGCGCCAACTTGGTAAGTTGGATCAATCATTTGTGCTGCCGGAGTCGTAATACCTGCAAGCAATGGATCAATCGTACCTAACAATAAATTAGCACTGTAACCGCCCGATACACCGGCAAAAGCTGCGGCTAAACCCGCTAATGGATGACGGCCTAAACTATGGAAGATCATTGCAGCTAAAGGAATTAATACAACATAACCAAGTTCAGATGCAGTATTAGATAATATAGCGGCAAATACCACCATAAAGGTAACTAAGCGTTTAGATGCGCCCATTACCATGCCACGCATTGCAGCAGATAGTAGCCCTGAATGTTCGGCAACGCTGACACCTAATAGTGCAACAAGCACAGTGCCTAAAGGGGCAAAACTGGTAAAATTAGTAACAAGACCGGTGACGATACGTTGTAAGCCTTCAGCACTTAATAGACTCACAACTTCGATAACGCCGTCAGGTTCACGACCGGCGGAGCCAATTGGGCGAGGATCAATTGCACTTAATCCAAACCAATCAGCAATACCACTGAAAACAATAATGGCCACACAAAATAGGGCAAACAAGGTGATTGGGTGGGGTAACATATTCCCCAAAAACTCAACCGAGGCTAAAAATCGGTTAAATAATCCCGATTGTTTTTCTTCACTCGATGAGTCGGCAGTGTCGACGGCTTTTGACATAGCAAGGCTCTTAAAATTGAAAAATTTCCGCAATCTATCACTTTTAAGCATGATTATCATTAATAAACGGTGGTTTACCAGATGGGTACGATAAACTGTTAATTAGGCTATAGAATTCCTTTGAATAGTAACGGATAGCGACGTAATCGCTGGCCAATATAGTCATCCGCTAAGATTTGCTGGCAAATATCTTCAATATTATCAGAAGCTTCAAACACCCAGTCGAATCGTTCAATTGCAGTTAAAAATCCTCGCTTTAGGAACCGTTGTTGCCGATACTCCTCAAGGTTACTTTTAATTATGGCAAGCTTACTTTCATCGTCGCGTAATTGTTGCACAACCTTGGCTATAAAATCTGTATGTTGGTTTTGCTTATTCGCTGGGCTAATGCGGTGTTTGATGTTATACACAGTTACACCTCATTGATTATATTTTCCAGCTTTTTAAGGAAGTCATCTTTATGCTTTTCATGTTCATAATCGAGATGATAGGTGTTATGAAAACCAAATCTAAGCAACACGCCACTGCCTTTAAGGTAAATGGTATAACCATCAATATCTGAAAATGCGGTTAATCCTTTATAGTGTTTTCCTTCATTATTTATCTCACCATGTTGGATGATCTGCTCATAGACAGCTAATATTTGTTTTCCTTCGATGTCATTTTTCATCACTACTCCAAAAGTTGCTTTGATAATTAAATTGATACGAAACCTAACTCTATTTAGTTTATACCATGTAATGATAAATGATCGAAAAGTTCACCGATGTCGCAAAATTACAATCAGCTAAGAAAGCGACCATGCTAAGGTGTATTTATTTTAGGGATAACAATGATGAAGTCTAAATATATTACGCTGTTGTGGGTCTTTTTGTACTTTTCAAGCAGTCAACATTTGTTAGCAAATGAGTCAAATTTGGTTTTAAAAAACCAACAGGGGGAGCTGTTCGAGCTGAATAAAATCGTTGGCAAAAAGCCTGTGTATTTAAAATTTTGGGCAACGTGGTGTAAGCCTTGTATGGAGCAAATGCCACACTTTCAGCAGGCCTATGAACAGTATGGAGATACAATTGATACAATAGCGATTAACATTGATCTAAATGATGATCCTACTGCTGTTGCAGCTGTTAAAAAACAGTTTAATTTAACCATGCCTATCATGAGTGATCATACCGCAAAAGTTGCTCAGCATTATCAATTTATAGGCACTCCTTTTCATGTATTACTCGATAAAACGGGCAAAGTGATTTTTCAAGGCCATCAAGCAGATAAAGCACTTGATAATACACTGCGATTATTATCACATGACGGCGTGGTGGCAAAGGCCCGCTTGTTAGATGAAGGTAATAAGCAAGTTGCGACTGCTTTAGTTATTCCAGAGCATGGCTTAAAGGCAATATTATATACGGCAACGTGGTGTGATTGGTATTTAGCTGACACTCGCCCGAAGATGGCAACAAACTGTGCCGCAGCTCAAAAGCAAATCAATCTATTAACCAATCAGGGAATTGATATTGAAGCTAGGGTTAGCCAATTATGGACAGATCAAGCCGCTGTTGATGAATATATCGAAAAATTTAAAGTCATACATCCGGTGTACATTGATCACGGTAATGATTTATTTATTGATAATAAAATCAGTAGTGTGCCTACCTTGGTCATTTATAAAAATGGACACATGGTCAATCGTATCAGCGATTTTTCTAGCCCTGTGAATTTGCAAAGTAAGTAATAATTTGCTTTGAAAATGAGCAAATCTAGCCTATCCTCTAGGCTCATTCATCAGTGAGCTTAGAGCATGATAGATAAGGCGTTATTACTTAAAACTCGCGAGTTATCAGATCGATTAATCGCCCTACAAACCCCGATCCGTATCTTAGATGCGATAAATTGGGATAAAAGCATAAAAGAAGAGTTTTTTAGACAAAAATGTCAAAAAAATCCACTGGTTGATAAAGCCTATTATCAGCAACGGGATCTAGGTTTTGTACCTAGCGAGCTACGCCAAGCATTTTCTGATCTAAACCGTAATATCATTAGCCAGCTTGGGCAACTCAATCCTATCGCTCAATATATGAGTAAAATGTGCAGCGAGTACAAAACAGTATTGAGTATGCTTGAATACCGTGGCACTGCTGAATTTCATGATTTATCTGTAGAGTTGTTTGGTCATCCAAAAGATTTATTTCATGCCGGTGAGCCATCGTTATCAGAGCTTGCAAATATGCTTGAGTTACCGCTCAAAAATCTATTGGCGGCCGATATTTTACCTGATGATCCTAAAAATATAGATGCTGATGAAGCCGTTCGAATTCTTGCTGAACAAGTACGTTTAAGTATGCCAGGTATCGATGTTGAAGTGGTCATTAGTGATGGGATCGTCAGTGATGCAGCTGCTGGTGCTAATAATATTAAGCTAAATCAAGATGTAAAGTTTTCTCAACGTGAGCTTGATATTTTAGAAGTACATGAGGGCTGGATCCACGTAGGTACAACGCAAAATGGTTTAGCTCAGCCATACTTAACCTGTTTAAGTAAAGGCACACCAAGTTCAACAGTGACACAAGAAGGGCTGGCAGTACTAACCGAAATTATCACCCTTAAATCAACCCCTCGTCGTTTAGCGAAGTTAGTAAATCGTATTCAAGCGGTGACCAAGGTAATTGATGGGGCTGAGTTTGTTGATATATATCGTGATTATGTTGCCCAAGGCTTGAGTAAAGATGAGAGCTATACATTGGCCCAGCGAGTATTTCGTGGCAGTACCGCAACAGGCTTGCCATTTACTAAAGATATCGCTTATATCAAAGGGTTTGTATTGGTTTACAATTTAATTCGGGTTGCGATACAACTTGGTCGCATCGATCAATTACCCTTGCTGTTAGTGGGTAAAATCTCGATTGATGACTTTAGACTAATATCGCAATTACATGATTTAGGTGTAATTGAAGACCCTAAGTTTGTTCCGCCACATTTTAAAGATTTACGCGGTTTAGCAACGTGGCTTAGTTTTGGCCGTTTTATTGGTGATTTGTCATTTGAACAGTTAGAAAACGACTATAAACCACTATTTATATAGTGACTCATAATCCTAGTATAAAAACAATAAAAACGCAGTTGTAATGAACAACTGCGTTTTTCTATCGTACAGCTAAGTACTTTATGAAATCAGCCAGTAAGCACCCAGCTGCAAACACATGCACTTATGATCTGAATCTAGATTAATTAACGTGCATTGGTGCTTTCAAAGATTTTATCGGCCGATGCAGCAACGAAACCGGTATATAGTTCACCATCAGGTTTCGCATAACGCAGGGCAAACTCATAAAAACAACTAGGTACGCTCATCGTCGTGTCACTAAACTCTACGGCAAAGTCATCGGCAAGGGTTGATGATTGCTCAAGTAATACCTCAGGTGAGCCTTTTACTTCACCGCCTGAAATATTAAGGGCAAAACCGGCATCTTTAAGCGCTTGGTTAACGTCTTCAATTTTATCAAATTTGGCAAGTTCATTAATGTTCACGGTGAAATGATTAGCACGGTAACCCCATGCTGACATCCACGCTGCATATTCGCTTTCAGCCAGTAACTGTTTATAAGTTTCAGAGCTTACTTGCCAATGGGTGCCTGAGTATAAGAAGTTTTCTGCGGTTACGGCATCTGCATCTATGCTGGCAACCAGCTCATTAACGATGGCTTGCAGTTGCTCAGAACATTGCTCTACAAGTAATTCAGAAATAAATACTTTTGGTTGCTTTGGATCGCTATGCTCATAATGTTTAGCATACAATTTTTTAGCTTCAAAATGATATTCACCACATTCTTTATAACCGACGGCTAAGAAATGGGCGGCTAACTTTTCCAGACCAATTTTTTCATGATTGAAAGTGCGTAGTGCAATATGGTCGTTGATCACATCATCCTGTTGTGTCGAGCCTAGTAGCTCATGAACTTTTACAGCTGACGGTGTTACCGCTAGGTAGTTTTGCCATAAGTTGTCAAAAAGGGCATTTACATCTGTGTGCATTTTTAATTCCTTAATTTAATTTCTGCAGCCGTTAAGCTGCAGACTGATTATTCAATAATTAAGCCCGGCGCAAGGGTACTTGGTAAACTAACGCTTGGTGCTTCAACAGAGGCTACTGGGTATGAGCAGTAATCTGCGGCGTAATAGGCGCTCGCTCTGTGGTTACCACTGGCACCAATACCACCAAATGGCGCGGCACTTGATGCACCGGTAATTGGGCGATTCCAGTTAACAATACCGGCGCGAATGTGCTTTAAGAAGTGCTCATAATCTTCACTTGAGTCACTTAAAAGCCCAGCCGATAAACCAAATGAGGTATTGTTCGCTTCCACAATTGCACTGTCAAAGTCGCTATAGCGATAAATTTTAATTAATGGGCCAAAGTGTTCTTCATCTGCGATGCTGGCCACATTTGTTACATCGATAATACCAGGGCTTACAAAACCGGTGCCTGGTTTTAAGTGTTTTAGTTCAACTAAAGGTTCAGCTCCCATATCAATCAATTGTTGCTGAGCGGCGACCATCCCAAGCGCGGCTTTTTCGCTGATCATAGCCCCCATGAAAGGTTGTTCTTCGCTAAAGCTGTCTGCAACTTTAATACTTTTAGTTGCGGTGATCAGCTTTTCTAAAATAGCATTACCATTAGCTGTATTTGCAATAAATACCCGACGGGCGCACGTACAGCGCTGACCAGAAGTTATAAAGCCGGATTGGATAATGTCATGCACGGCAGCACTTACGTCGGCCACATCTTTAATTATGAGCGGGTTATTTCCCCCCATTTCTAGCGCTAAAATTTTACCTGGATGTCCAGCAAACTGCTTATGTAATAAATGACCTGTGTTTGAGCTGCCAGTAAAAAACAAGCCATCGGTATCTTGGTGGCTAGCAAGTGCAATACCGGTGTCAACTTCACCCTGAACAAGGTTGATCACCCCAGCTGGCAGGCCTGCTTTTAACCATAACTCAAGTGTGTATTGAGCAACAAGAGGGGTTAGCTCAGATGGTTTAAAAACGACGGTATTACCCGCTAAAATTGCCGGCACAATATGACCATTTGGGAGGTGGCCTGGGAAATTATAAGGGCCAAAAATAGCCACTACGCCATGCGGCTTATGACGAATAAAAGCTTTAGCGCCGGGCATTGGATTTTCAGTAGTGCCTGTTCGTTCATTATGAGCTTTTATTGAGATCGCCACTTTGCCTGTCATAGCACCCACCTCGGTGCGTGTTTCCCATAGTGGTTTACCTGTTTCGCGGGCAATGATAGTCGCAAACTCTTCGCTATTTTCTTTTAGCTGGCTGACAAAACGCTCAAGAACCGCAATACGCTCTGTAATTGGGGTATTTGCCCATGTAATGTGTGCCTGACGAGCTGATTTAATCGCTGCGTCTACTTGTTCTTTACTTGCCGCTTTACCTTGCCAAACAATATCCCCGTTACTTGGGTTTATTGAACTGAAATCATGACCTAAGCCAGTTTGCCATTGGTTATTGATTAGTTGGCTGTTGTGCGTATTAACGCTCATAGAAACTCCTACAGAGGTTTACAGACGGAAAAACCGCGCTGCATCTCCTTGTTTTAATTTAAGTGCTTTTGCAACTTCACTACTAATAATCAAGGTATGTTTAGCATGATTATAATGTGCATGTTTTGTGAAAGTGGCTCTGAAGTCATTCACGCCTTGATTACAAATAGCTAAGGTGTCGGAACTTTGTTGATTAATATGATCAAGTTCACCTATGGTAATAGGGCATACTTGAGATTCACGGATGCTACGTATATTGCCAAGTTTGGCTTCAACTGTTGGCCCAGCATCAAATAAATCAACGTAACCTCGATGCTCAAAACCTTCTTTTTCAAGCAATTTTAGTGCAGGTTTAGTGTGCTCGTGTACTTTACCAATTACAGCTTGCGCTTTTTTGCTTAACAGGTTGGCGTAAATAGGGTACTTGGGCATTAATTCACTAATAAATACTTTATCGCCTAAGCCGACTAAATGATCGGCTAGTGGGAATTCAATACTGAAAAAATGTTCTTCAAGCCATTGCCAAAATGGAGAATGGCCGTTTTCGTCACTAACGCCACGCATTTCTGCAATGATGGTATCGGCAAAACGCTCACTGTGTTGAGCCATAAACAAAAAGCGTGAACGCGATAAGAAACGTCCTGTTAGCCCTTTGCGGCTATCTTCACGTAAAAACAGTGTGCATATCTCTGAGCAGCCGGTGTAATCATTACACATGCTGAGAATATCAACGGTGTTATATACGTTAAGAGTGCGAGAATGATGAACCGTTTTACCTAAATGATAGTGATACAAAGGAACGTTCATACCGACCGCCGCTTCAATCGCGGTAGTGCCGACTACTTGACCTGTTTCACTGTCTTCTAATACAAATAGGTAGCCCTCGTCTTGAGGCTTATTAATGTTTTTTGCAAAGCTCCTTTCTGCTCGTTCAATTTTCTCTAGCAACAAGGCATCATCAACAGGTAATGATGTAAAACCATGGCCTGACTCTATTGCTATTTGTTTTAGTGAGTCAAAATCATTTGCGGTTATAGGACGTAATACTTGCATTTAAAAGTGCTCCATTAACGCCCTAAACAGGGCGTTAAATTAGGTTAACCGTTTACAACGTCTGCTACGGCTTTTTCAAAGCGCGCTAGACCTTCTTTAATGTCCTCAAGTGGGATCACCAGTGAAGGCGTAAAACGAATAACATCAGTACCAGCAACTAAGCTCATTAGTCCTTGTTGAGTACTTGCTACCAAGAAGTCGCGAGCGCGCCCTTCAAACTTGCTGTTTAGTACGGCGCCTAATAATAGACCTTTACCGCGTACTTCACTAAATACGTCGTATTTTGCGTTGATCGCTGCAAAACCATCACGGAAAAGCTGTTCACGCTGTTTAACGCCGCTTAGCACTTGTTCGGTATTCACGGTATCAAATGCCGCTTCTGCCACTGCACACGCTAACGGGTTACCGCCATAGGTTGAACCATGCGTGCCCACTTTAAGATGTGCTGCAATATCAGTCGTGGTGATCATCGCACCAATAGGGAAACCGCCACCTAACGCTTTTGCTGTTGTTAAAATATCTGGTGTCACGCCTAATTCTTGGTATGCGTATAGTGAGCCTGTACGGCCTACACCCGTTTGTACTTCATCAAAAATAAGCAATGCATTGTGTTTATCACACAAAGCACGCACACCTTTGATAAATTCATTATTTGCAGAGATAATGCCGCCTTCACCTTGCAGAGGTTCCATCATTACGGCACAGGTTTTATCGCTGATCAGTGCTTCAAAAGCTGCTAAATCATTGTAGTCACAATGATCAATTGCGGCTGGTTTAGGACCAAAACCGTCAGAATATGCGGTTTGGCCACCCACAGTTACGGTAAAAAAGGTACGACCATGAAAGCCTTTGTTAAATGCGATTATTTGGCTTTTATCAGCACCATGTACATCCAATGCGAAACGACGCGCGAGTTTTAGCGCTGCTTCATTTGCTTCTGCGCCTGAGTTTGCAAAGTAAACTTTGTCTGCAAATGTTGCGTCGGTGATTTTTTTAGCTAATCGAAGTGCTGGCTCATTAGTCATCACATTGGATAAGTGCCAGATTTTTTCGCTTTGCTCTTTTAACGCATTAACAAGGGCTGGGTGACAGTGACCTAAACAGTTGACCGCAATACCGCCAGCAAAGTCGATATATTCTTTATCGTTTTGATCCCAAACACGAGAACCTTGGCCACGCACCGGAATAACCTCTGATGGGTTATAGTTAGGGACCATTACGTCGTTGAATAATTCTCTTGTTACTTGCATTTGTTACACCTAATTCTGGCTTAATATGAAAAAAACAAATTGCATTTGATGGGTTAATCAAGCCGTTATTACCCTGCAATAATGTGCTTTAATGATTTTTCTTATTTACTACCGCCATTATCTGAGTTCAAAGCTTAAATTTGCAGTGCTATTTTGTGAAAAATGATTAAAATAAAACACAAAATGACGAGGTTAATAATCAATATGATAACTATACAAGACGAAAAGCTACTTTCTATACTTCGCACGAATGCCAGAGCGAGTATTTCTGATCTTGCCAGGGCACTTAACTTATCGCGCTCAACTGTACAAAGTAGGATGTTAAAGCTAGAAGAAACTGGAGTAATAAAGGGCTACAGTGTTGACTATGGCGATGCGTACTTAAGTGCCATGGTATCGGCCCATGTATCAATTAAGGTAAAGCAAAAACTAACCACTAAAACTAACCTTGAACTCAAGCAGATTGATGCTATTTCACAATTGTATGCTATCAGTGGTGAGTTTGATTTGATAGCCGTTGTACAAGCACAAAATTTAGAAAAACTCAGCCATTTACTCGATGACATTGGTAACTTAGATGGGGTTGAACGTACGACTTCCTCTGTTATTTTAGAAACAAAGTTTAAACGCTAAGTTGACCACAAATACAGAATGTCATACTTTATATATATTATTTTTTGCTGTGTAGCGTATTGAGGTTAAATTATTTCCTATCTTTACGACTAAACAAAACAGTATTTACGCACTACACTTACTACTAGCGCTGGGTTTTTTACTCGTTAATGTAATTATGCTCCCTAATTTTATTGGCGTTTTTATTTGGTTTATATTTTCTAGAACTTATGTTCGGGTAATTAATCATAATTAAGAATCTTCAGTTATTTGCAATATAGGATCCCTATGGAAGAAAACTTATTAAACTCTGTTATTAAAATAACTAAAAACCGCGATGTAGATTCATTAGAATATAGCTTGATCTCGACGATCCAAGAATTTGTAGGCTGTACAGAAATTGTTGTTTATAAGGATTTAGACGTACACACTGATTTAACGATTGAGCGCAGCATATCGTTAAAAGTAATTAATGGTAATCAGTTTGAATGGGCACAACGTAAAGTAGTCGATTCACCAGAGCCAGAACTGTTGTCATGTTTGCGATCAGCATGCATTATTACTGTACAATCAGCGGATGGCATTGAGAAGCGTTGGTTACCAATTTCTTTGCAAGATAAGCCGATAGGTGCTATTGCGGTTGTATGTAAAGGTTTAAAAAGTGCGGATCAAGTGTTGCTTAATGCCTTTTGCCGTATCTATGAAAATTATTTATTTATCTTGCATGAAAATGAACGGGATCAACTGACAGGTCTGTTAAATAGACAAACATTTGATAAAAAAATAAAGCAGCTAATTGAAAAGCAAGTAATAAAACAGCATAAAACAGCAAAAATGGATAACAATCGCAAGCGTAGGCTCAGCTCTACATCTTGGCTGGCAATGCTTGATATTGATCACTTTAAAAAAATAAACGACAACTTTGGTCATGTTTGTGGTGATGAAGTTTTATTGCTGCTTGCACAAAAAATGCGGCACTTTCTACGCTCAACCGATTTGATTTTTCGCTTTGGTGGAGAGGAATTTGTGATCGTGTTTGAGCCCACCAATTTTGAGTCGATTGAAAAGAAAATGAATGAGTTTATGGAGATGATCAGAGAAACTCATTTTCCATTTGTTGAAAATATGACCGTTAGTATTGGCATGTGTCGCATCAGCCCTTACGACTTTCCTATTAATGTGTTAGAAAATGCGGACAAGGCACTTTATTACGCAAAGGAAAATGGTCGCAATAGGCTGTGTTTTTATGAACAGTTAATGGAGAACAACTTGATTGACTCAAATGATAAAAGCACGGATATAGATTTATTTTAATCTGACGCCTTTGGTATTTTCTTAATGATAGTTTTTGTTACTTCATCAAGTTTAATGACATAGGCGTTACCGCCAATTCCTTTAAATTCTTCATCGGTGAATACAATGGTATTTTCATCATAGAAAGTAATCGCTTCTTTTTGAGTCACAATCCCCAAATCTATTCGTGATACGTCCCCTGAGAAAAACTTATCACCAGTAAAGTTTTCAAATAACCAAATGCTTGTTGAATCTAATAATACTAACTTTGTTCGATCGGGGCTCAGTGCTGCAGAGGTTATCCAGCAAAGCTTTTCCATTGTTGTACAGGTTTTAAATGAATCTATTAACTGCGCATCAAAATTAGCTGCATGATCGCCAACTTTATACACATTAGTAATGCCATCAAATGGCTCAGTACGGTTTTTAGTAAACAAATATAAGTGGCGGCCAAAGGCAACAAATGCTTCTAGATCAAAGTTTCGCTTATCTGGTGTGATAGGGCTACCGTCAAGTTCTGGATAAGTAAACTTGATAATTTCAGCTTCGGTGGTATCAGTTTTGATGTCGATGGGATTTTCTATTTTATAAATAGTGAGCCACTTACGTTCTTGTTTATTATTACCAAAGTCACCTAAAAAGAAGTGCCCAAAGTCATTCTGAGTCATATCTTCCCAATCAATGTTTTTCGCATTAGTAACAAGGACCTCTTTGGCGATAGAGCCATCTTCGTTGAGGCGATAAAGTTTTGGATCATCACCGCTGTCATTTATTGCCCACAAGCGCTTGAATTTATCAAATTCGATCCCCGATATTTCTTTGAGTTTAGGATCAACACTGAGTTTCTTTTTGCTGTATAAGGTATAAATTGACATGCTGGTAAGTACAATACTCACCAAAATGATGATTGAGATGAATGAATAAATACTTTTTTTAAGCATGGAGGAAGTAGAATCTGATACTAAGTTATTGAGTATTATTATCTATTTTAAGGTAAATTTCCATGCCAATAAGACTATAAATGAATAATCGTTAAGTTTCGAGGCTCCATACGCCAGTGCCTGTCGCCGCGATATGATTAACATTTCCTTGTAGTACTTTGCTGCCAACATTCACAGATGACTGCGGACGACTGACCAAATACCCTTGCACGCAGCTAATACCCATACGCTTCACTAATTCAAACTGGGCGATTTCTTCCACCCCTTCGGCAACGATTTTAAGGCCAAGCTTTGCGCCTAACTCACTGATTGAATTTAATATTTCATTATACTTCGGGTTCTCATTAGCTTGGGCTATGAATAATCTATCAATTTTGATCACATCAATAGGTAGATCAGCTAAGGTGCTTAAAGAACTAAAACCGGTACCAAAGTCATCAATTGCGATAGTGACGCCTTCTTTTCGTAATTTCTCTAATTCATTAATAATAGTGTGACTTGCGGTGATCAATGTTGATTCGGTGATCTCTAACATCAAAGAAGTAGGCGGGAGACCCGTTTTTGCGAGTTTTTTCATTACCCATTCGTGAATAGGGCGATGTTTGAGTTGAATGCCTGAGACATTAACTGAGATTTTAACTTTGCGCATACCAGCATTATGCCAAGCTGCCATTTGTCGACATGACTCTAGCATTATCCAATCACCAAGCTCTAATATAAGGTTTGATTCTTCGGCAATCGGAATAAACTCTACTGGAGAAATAGCCCCTTCAACAGGATGATCCCAGCGCACTAATGCTTCGAAGTAATCGATGGCGCAATCTTCAACATGCACAATAGGCTGAAATGATAAATGAAAATTATGACACGCAATGGCTAAACGCAGCTCTTCGAGTAAGTAATGGTAGCGACGCATTTTATTGCCCATTTCTGGCGAATAGACTTTAAAAATACCACGTCCATCGGTTTTAGCACGATACATAGCAACATCCGCCATTTGCAACAAAGCATGGGGAGTTGATGCACTCTCCGGGTAAACCGCAATACCGACACTGGCACTGATCTTTATTAGTTTATTGCCTAGTACAAAGTCTCGCTCTATTTCGTTTAATACATGCTGTGCAACATCCAAACTTTTAGAACTGGAATCAATGTTATTAATAAAAATAGAGAATTCATCGCCCCCTAAACGCGCTAAATTTTGCTCTAGTAGACTGGTTGGATTGATATCATTAAGCTTGTGATGGCGCAATACGCTGGCGAGGCGTTCGGCTACTTGAATCAATACTTCATCACCAAAACTGTGACCAAAAGAGTCATTTACTTGCTTAAAACCATCTAAATCAATAAATAACAAGGCACAGTGAATGTTTGTGAGTTCAGCACCACTGAGTTGACGGTCTAAGTGCTCTATATAAGCGTGACGGTCAATTAACAAGGTCAATTTATCTTGGCAAATACTGGTTTGAGTTTCACGAGCATAATTGGCTACATGGCTGGTTAAGGCATTAATTGCTTGGCTTAAGCGGGTAACTTCTGTTGCATGCTCAAGCTCAGGAAGTTGAATGTTAAATGACTCGATTACTTTTTTTGTTTGTGTATTAAGTTGTTCTATTAATTGTTTTTCGCGTTTAATGTTTAATTGCTTACCAAAATACCAAGTTAAAAATAAACCTATTAAAATCAATAAAATAAAGTTTATGGGTGACAAAATAGTGGCATTGAGCATTGATGACACTTGGGCAGTAATAAATTGTGTGTCTGTTGCTTTAATAAGTAAATAATCTGTACCATCTTTACGAACAATATAATGGCCATTTAATATAGGATTATACCAAGAGGGCATCGTTAGTTGGGTGGTAGCAGTATCAAAAGCGCGAGTGGCGATACTAGATTGTTGTGGGTTAATGGTATTGACTTGCTTGGTCAATAAAATATTCATGCCGTAGCAAAAAATAAACATAGCAATAAAGGCAATACTGAGTAAGCGAAAAAGTTTAGTCATTCCATTAAACCATTTTATCCCAATTATATGAGTTTATTATTAGGTATTACATAATTTTATCAGTATATAGTTTGTCAGAGTCACTGACAAAACATTTCTTTTTACAATAGTCTTGTAAAAGCAACCCTTTTCCTGTTAAGTGTTATTTTATCGATGTTTGCCGAACTTTTACTCAATTTAATCATTAAATAAATTCACTTTACCAGCGGTTAGTTGTTAACTACTTTAAAGGTCATAATTCAGACCGTGATTAAACTTGGTTTAGTTCTTGCTCTCATTTAATTGGTGATAATGAGGTGAGTGTTTTGTGTTTTATTTGCACATATTTGGTGCGATATTTTTTTAATTGCACTGTCATAAAGCATAAATATAACTTTGTTTAACTAAGGTGTGTTTATTTTTCGAGGTTACTTTTACTGCAGTATGTTTGATTGTTAGGCAAATCAGAGCACATAGTAGTGTTTTATCTACATAAATTGTGCGATAACGTAGCATAACGACCAATCGCAGTTTGAAAGTTGAACAAATTTCAAGCTTGAAAAGTTACACGCCCTAATAAAAATACATTTTACAGCCCTGCGTATGTTGAGTAGTTGAACGCACTTCTGTGGCAAGGATTAATTGACCTTAAGGTTTAGTTTGGAGCCCACTATGTTAAGTAAACGATTTTTTAAAACTAAAAATGAAGCTGAAGTTACATTTGAATTTCAGCATCCTCAGGCTGAGCAAGTTCAGTTAGTTGGTGAATTTACTGATTGGCAACCTGTTAATATGAAGTTTAATAAAAAAGAGCGATGTTTTAAGTTAAAACAGCGCTTACCGAATGATCAACAGTTTCATTTTCGATATTTAGTTAATGGTACTATTTGGGATAATGATCATCATGCTGATGGATACATAGCAAACAGCTTTGGTACAGAAAATAGTATAGTCAATACACAACGTATTTAAGGCGCGGTAAATGGAGTCTCTTTCACAGCTTTTTTATCTACATGGTATTGGCTATGAATACACCAAATATACCGGTGAACACGTGGTTTTTAGCGATGCAACCCGCAGTGCGGCACTCAGTTGTTGTGGTGTTGATGTTACAGATCACGCTCAAATAGCGCATTTAAATATCAGCTTAGATGCCAATAAGTGGCTGCAACTAGTACCAGAGTGTAGTTTGGTATGTGCTGAACAACCAGCCGTTAAAGTGCGTATTGATAGGCGTATGCTAGGGCAACAATGTACCGTATCATTTGCACAGCTTGATTTGCCTAGCATTACTCACCAATTAGCTGATTTGCAATGCAGTGGCGATTATTTATTTAACGACGTCACTTATTTAGAGCTTATTTTACCGCTTCCATTATTGCCAATTGGTTATCATGATGCGCATATTAGCGTTGCAGGTTTAACGGCGACAACTCAACTGTGGGTGACACCTAAATATAGTTTCCAAGTGACAGATAAAAAGCAAAGCGGGCTTTCAATTCAACTTTATAGTTTAAAAAATAATGCAGCACTAGGGATAGGCGATTTTGCCGATTTATTATCGCTGACCGAGCAAGCAGCAAATCATAAACTGGATTATATTTTACTCAATCCACTGCATTTATTATTTTCCGAGCAACCAGAGCGAGCAAGTCCGTACAGTCCAAATAATCGCGCGTTATTAAATCCACTCTATATATCAATTGATTTATGCGATGACAGCATTAATAACCCCGATATCACTGCGTATTTACAAAGCAGCTATGCGAGTGACTTTAAAAAGCGGACTCTGCAGTCGCAGTATATTAATTACAGTGCAGTGAGTGAATTCAAATACGCAGCCTTTAACTTGCTATACCAGCATTTTTGTATGCATGGGAGTGAGCACCGCAAACAACACTTCAGCGATTTTTGTCAACAGCATGGTGAGACACTTGCGACCTTAAAAGTCACTGACAGCGACTTTGCTTACTACTTGCAATGGCAAGCATATGTGCAATTAAAATTATGCCAAACTACCGCCCGAGAGCAGGGAATGAGTATTGGTTTGATCAATGATTTAGCGGTGGGGTGTGCCGGTGATGGCAGCGAGTTTCTCAATCAACAATCGTTGTTTACCGATTCTGCTTATGTAGGTGCACCGCCTGATCCATGGGCAGAGCATGGCCAGAACTGGGGATTGCCAGCACTGAATCCGATTAAGCTCAGTGATAATAATTTTAGCTACTACCGAGCATTGATCCGTGCAAATATGGAAAACGTCGGTGGTTTGCGTATCGATCATGTTATGGCAATTCGCCGTTTATGGTGGTGTTTCGAGCATCAACAGCAACAAGATGGTTGCTATGTGTATTATCCATTTGAGCATTTATTAGCGGTACTGACAATAGAATCCCATTTGAATCAATGTATTGTCATTGGTGAAGATCTTGGGGTTGTTCCACCAGAGGTGAAAGCTGCACTTGCAGATAAAGCAATATTTTCAAATAGCTTATTCTATTTTGAAAAAGATTATCAAGGTGAATTTTTAGCGGCCCAGTCATTTGCGCCACAATCATTGTTAATGGTTGCAAACCATGATGTACCGCCTTTCTTTGGTTGGTGGCAGGGGCTTGATCTTACCTTGAAACTAGAATATCAATTAGTTGATGAACAACAATTAGCTCAACTGCGTGCAGACCGAGAAATTGAAAAACAACGACTACTGCGTTTTCTGTCAGGATGTGCAGAGCACACCTTGTTTGTGGACAGTACAGCAAGTGATGTTTATCAGGCGCTGACCTTAGGCTTGGCCGCTGCACCAGCGCGGTTATTTACTATCCAGCTCGATGATTTAGATGAGCAAACGTTACCTGTAAACATTCCTGGAACGGATCAAGAATACCCTAATTGGCGTCGGGTATTAACGCATTCAAGTGAACAAATATTAACTCGTCACAGTGCATTTCTCAGTGCTATTAATTCCATAAGGACTAATTAAATGAACAGTATTGTTCGTAAAACCGCAAAGTCACAGCACTATGATCAACAAGTTAATGCTTTAAAGCGCGGCTGTTTTAAAGACCCGTTTAGTTTTTTAGGCGTACATGCAATTACTGACACGCACAGTGAAATACGCTGTTATATGCCCGGGGCAACAAAAGTAACGATTAAACTGCCTCAGCAAATGATTGTTAGCACACGCTATGGAGATTCAGATTTATTTATAGCACAGCTTAGTAATCAAGATATTTCAGCTTATCAGCTAGTGGTAGATTACAGCGATTGTCAGGTTATTTGTGAAGATGTGTATAGTTTTGATAGCAGCCTAGATGATAGTGCAATGTACTTATTTAATGAAGGCACATTAGAGCACGCATATCGCCATCTTGGTGCCCACTTTATTGATTTTAAAGGTGTTGCAGGTGTACGTTTTAGCGTTTGGGCACCTAATGCAAGCAGTGTTTCAGTTATTGGTGAGTTTAATCACTGGCAGCAAAGCCAACACTTTATGCGTTTTAACCCTGCGTCTGGAGTCTGGGACTTATTTATTCCAGAGCTAAATGAAGGTCAGTGTTATAAGTTTTCTATAACAACACTCAGTGGCGAAGTGCTCGAAAAGGCTGATCCATTTGCATTTAAAATGCAGCAAGCACCAGGCACTGCTTCAGTACTTCAAACTCGGCCCGCAGCAATTAAACTAACTGATAAAATGCAACGTCAGCGTGTTAAACGCAACGCGATTGATGCACCTATCTCTATTTATGAAGTGCATTTAGGTTCTTGGCAGCGAAAAGAGGGAGATCTTTATTTAACTTATCAAGAATTAGCACAGCGGTTAATTAATTATGTCACTGAGCAAGGCTTTACGCATATCCAACTTATGCCGATCAGTGAATTTCCATTTGATGGTTCTTGGGGGTATCAGCCAGTTGGCTTATTTGCACCAACGAGTCGGTTTGGCGGTTTGGATGATTTTCGTTATTTTGTAGAGCAATGCCACCAAGCTAACATTGGTTTACTCATTGATTGGGTTCCAGGCCACTTCCCAAGTGATCCGCATGGCTTGCATCGTTTTGATGGCACACATTTATTTGAACATGCCGATGTGCGTCAAGGTTTCCATCCAGATTGGAATACCTATATCTACAACTATGATCGCCCAGAGGTTCGCAGCTTTTTAGTTGCTAATGCAATGTATTGGTTAGAAGAATTTGCCATTGATGGATTACGTGTCGATGCTGTTGCCTCAATGCTATACCTTGATTACAGTCGTGAAGATGGACAGTGGATCCCGAATAAGTTTGGCGGACGCGAGAATCTTGGTGCTATTGAGTGTTTAAAACAAGTTAACTTACGTTGTTATGCTAATAACCCCGGCATTATGATGGTGGCTGAAGAGTCAACGGCGTGGCCTGGTGTTACCCGTCAGGTGAATCATGATGGCTTAGGATTTGGCTACAAGTGGAATATGGGCTGGATGAACGACAGCCTTCACTATATGCAACGCGATCCTTTATATCGCCAACATCATCATCACGAATTAACTTTTTCGATGGTGTATGCCTATAGTGAAAATTATATTTTACCTTTGAGCCACGATGAAGTGGTGCACGGTAAAGGCTCATTAATTGAAAAAATGCCTGGTGATGATTGGCAAAAATTTGCAAATTTACGCGCTTATTATGCATTTATGTGGGCGCATCCAGGCAAAAAATTACTGTTCATGGGCGGTGAGATTGCCCAGCGTAGCGAGTGGAATCATGATCAATCAATTGATTGGCATTTACTTGAGCATCTATCGCATCAAGGTGTACAACGAACTATCGCGCAGCTCAATAAAGTATATCGCGATGTTCCAGCTTTACATCAGCTAGATACTGAACCGTCAGGTTTTAGCTGGATCGATAATCAAAATGCCCAACAGAGTATTTTTAGTTTTATTCGCTTTGCTAAGAAAGCCAGTGATTACGTGGTTGTGATAAGTAACCTCACGCCAACGGTTTATCATGATTATTGTATTGGTGTACCAAGCTCAGGTGAATTTGAAGTCATTTTAAATACCGATGATGAACAGTTATTTGGTTCTGGAGTACAAGTGTGTGGGCAATCAGCTAAAACAACCAGTACAGTAACTCCATGCCACGGGCATCAACATAGCATTAAACTCTCACTGCCAGCGCTTGCGACGGTTTATTTAAGAAGGGTGGCTGATGAGTTTATCGATTGAATTAAATAAAGGGCAAACTTTTCCGCTGGGAGCCAGTGTCTTAACAAACGGTGTAAATTTTGCCGTTTATGCGCCATTGGCTAAACAGTTGTATGTGTGTTTATTTGATGCCAGTGGTCATACCGAAGTTTTAAAGTTAGCAATGAATAATAATGAAGGGGGGATATGGAGTTTACATATAACCCCACTGGCTATGGGCACTTTATATGGTTATCGCGCAGAAGGTGAATATCAACCTAAAAAAGGATTGTTTTTTAATAGCCAAAAATTGTTAATTGACCCCTATGCAAAAGATTTATTTGGTGAGTTTACCTGGAGTGAACGACACTATGGGCAAATGCCTAAAGGTACTTTGAGTACGGTAAACAACGCCATTGATATCCCTAAATCTAAAGTCACACAGCTGCAGCCTTATCAAGGTAAAAAACCGAGCCATAGTTGGGGAGAAACGGTTATTTATGAATGTCACGTTAAAGGCGCCACAGCACGACATCCCTCTATTCCAAGTCAGCTACAAGGTACCTATTTGGGCTTGAGCCATCCCAGTTTTATAGAGCATTTACGTACACTTGGCGTAACCACTTTAGAACTGTTACCGGTACATAGCTTTATTAGCGAACAGTTTTTAACCGCCAAAGGCCTGCAAAACTACTGGGGTTACAATACATTAAATTTTTTTACACCAAATAAAGATTACTTAGTAACTGATGAAATTGGTGAATTTCAACAAATGGTTACTAAACTTCATCAAGCGGGTATTGAAGTGATTTTAGATGTGGTTTATAACCACACCGCAGAGGCTGGCAGCGATGGTCCTGTGCTATCTTGGCGCGGTTTAAATAATCCGGGCTACTACCGCAGTGTTAACGATAATCCTGAAGTGTATATCAATGACACTGGGTGTGGTAATACCTTAAATATAGACGACCCATTTAGCTTGAAAATGGTACTCGATAGCTTACGTTATTGGGTAGAAATAATGGGGGTTGATGGTTTTAGGTTTGATTTAGCAACTATTCTTGGGCGTACGCCGCATGGCTTTAGCCAAACCCATAGTTTTTTACAAGCAATCAATCAAGATCCAGTGTTAAGCCAAGTGAAATTAATTGCTGAGCCTTGGGACATAGGCCCTGGTGGTTATCAATTGGGAGCATTTCCTGCGCCTTGGCGTGAGTGGAATGATAAATACCGTGATGTTGTTAGGCGCTTTTGGCAAGGGCAGCACAATATGCTGGCTGATCTTGCAAAACGTTTACATGGCTCTTTTGATTTGTTTGATCATAATCACCGTGGGCCATTAAATAGTATTAATTTTATAACCAGTCATGATGGCTTTACCTTAACCGATTTAGTGAGTTACGAACAAAAGCATAACGAAGCAAATGGTGAACAAAACCGCGATGGTCACAGTGCTAATTATTCGTTCAATTGCGGTGTTGAAGGCTTTACTGATGATTTAAAAGTTACCTCCATGCGGTTACAACAACAAAAAAACTTTTTACTTACCTTACTACTTTCCAAAGGGGTGCCTATGCTGTCATCAGGCAGTGAAATGGGCCACTCGCAAGGAGGGAATAACAATGCTTATTGTCAAAATAACCGCACTAGTTGGCTGGCATGGAAAGACTCGCAGCGTAGCCACAGCCTCATTCGTTTTATTGACGATGTATTGACCTTACGAAAGCAACACTGTGTGTTTAAACACAGTGTATTTTTACACGATAGCGATAAGCGATTTAGTGTTGATTGGTATACTGAGCAAAGCCAAGCCATGCAAGAAAGTGACTGGCATGATGGTTCAAAACAGTTTTTGATGTACAGCTTAAGAGACACACAATTAAATACGGCATTACTCATTATTTTGAATGCCAGTAATGTGGCAGTTAAATGTCAATTACCTGCTAATCACGATTTATCGGTATGGCGTTTAGCGATTTCAAGTGTTGATCAAGCAATGGTTAAAAATACAGAACAGTTTGAGGTTGCTGCACAAAGCAGTTGGGTTTTTACAGCCAATTTAGAGGACGAATGTAATGGCGAATAATGGTGAACAAATGTGTGTTGCTAAAGGTTGGCAAGATGCCCCTTTAATAGATGAAAGTACCCTTGAAGATGATTTATCACGCCATTTCTATTATACCCTTGGGCGCGATAAGGTCGGAAAGTCTCAACTGTATTTGTATAACGCACTAGCGTTGACAATTCGCGATCGATTAGTCGCTCGTTGTCGAGCAACAAAACAGCAAATGCACAGTGAAAAGCGTCGAAAAACGGCTTACATATCACTTGAGTTTTTAATGGGCCGAGCATTAGGTAATGCCATTTTAAATTTAGATTTAGAAGAGCAAGTCAAACTTGCACTTAATAATTATTGCGCTCACATTGAACATGTTGCGCAAGCAGAGCATGACGCTGGGTTAGGTAATGGTGGTTTAGGCCGCTTAGCTGCGTGTTTTCTAGATAGTTGTGCGAGTTTAGCATTACCTGTAACCGGTTATGGTATTCGTTATGAATACGGCATGTTTAACCAGTCAATCGAAAATGGCCATCAAATAGAGCAGCCTGATAATTGGTTACGTGAAGGGCATCCATGGGAGCTGAGCGCACCAGAGCAAGCCAAGCGTGTTAAGTTTTTTGGCCATGTTGAAAGTTATACTGATAAGAACGGACGCATTCATCGACAATGGTTAGACACTGAAGATGTATTAGCTGTCCCTTATGATGTGCCGATCCCAGGTTATAAAAATGACATAGTTAACACCCTCAGACTCTGGAAATCAGAAGCCACTGATGAGTTTGATTTAGGTGAGTTTAACGCCGGTAGTTACTCAGAAGCCGTCGCGCATAAAAACCTTGCAGAACAAATCACCATGGTACTTTATCCTAATGACAGCAGCGAAAATGGTAAAGAGCTACGTTTAAGGCAGCAATACTTTTTATCGTCGGCGAGCTTACAAGATATTGTTGGTCTATGGGTATCACAGCATGGTGAAAAGTTTTGTGATTTTGCTGATTTTCATGTTTTTCAACTTAATGATACCCACCCAAGTATTGCTGTTGCAGAGTTAATGCGATTGCTGATTGATGATTATGACTTGGATTGGGATGCTGCATGGCAGATCACCACAAAAACCATGGCGTATACTAATCATACGTTACTTCCAGAAGCGCTCGAAAAATGGTCTGTATCATTATTTGCGCGTTTATTACCGCGTATTCTTGAAATAATTTATGAAATAAATGCACGTTTTCTTGCTCAAGTTGCGTTGGCGTGGCCGGGTGATGTTGCAAAACAACAAGCGTTGTCTTTAATTGAAGAAGGCTCAGATCCACAAGTAAGAATGGCGTATTTAGCCATTGTTGGCAGTTTTTCAGTTAATGGCGTAGCTGCACTGCACACAGAATTACTTAAAGAAGGTTTGTTTAAAACTTTTTATGAATTGTGGCCTGAAAAATTCAACAATAAAACTAATGGTGTAACGCCAAGGCGGTGGATAGCTCATTGTAACCCCAAACTAACCCAGTTGATTGGTGAAAAAATTGGTCAAGATTGGGTGAGGGATTTTGCGCAAATTAGCCAGCTGCGTCGCTATTATGATGATGTTAAATTCCATAAACAATGGCAAAGCGTCAAACTTGAAAACAAACAACGGCTAGTTGATTTAGTCAAAGAGCGTTGTGGTGTTGAATTTGACACTAGCATGCTATTTGATGTGCAAGTTAAACGAATTCATGAGTATAAGCGCCAATTACTGAATGTATTACACATAATTCACTTGTATGACCGGATCCGTCGTGGCGATACCGCTAATTTAGTGCCACGCTGTGTATTACTAGGAGGAAAAGCCGCACCGGGGTATTACATGGCTAAGCGCATTATTAAGCTAATTAATAATGTTGCAGATGTAATCAACAAAGATCCGCTTGCTCAGCCTTATTTACGGGTGGCATTTTTACCAAATTATAATGTTACAGCAATGGAAACGATTTGCCCCGCAACAGACTTGTCTGAACAAATTTCAACCGCAGGTAAAGAAGCATCTGGTACCGGTAATATGAAGTTTATGATGAATGGGGCGTTGACGATTGGCACTTTAGATGGTGCTAATATAGAAATTCGCGATGCAGTAGGGGCTGATAACTTCTTCTTATTCGGCGCACAAGCGGAACAAATTGAGGGAATAAAACAAAGCTATAACCCATTACATATTATTCATAATACGCCTGACTTACTAAGTGTTATGCAATTACTTGAAAGTGGGCACTTTAATTTATTCGAACCTGGTTTATTTGACGACATTATTGGTGCAATCAAAAGCCCACATGATCCTTGGTTGGTTGCCCACGATTTTGATAGTTTTGTACAAGCACAAAAGGCGGTTGAACGCGCCTATCAAGATCAACAGCATTGGACGCAAATGAGTATTTTAAATACTGCGGCTAGTGGTACTTTTTCAAGTGATAGAACGATCAGCCAATACAGTGATGATATTTGGCATTTGGAAGCATTAACAACATCTAGTTCGGCCGACACAGCCGTAAGCAACAGCAAAGATTAATACGGAGATAAATTATGCCAAGTTATGCAAATCGCTACATAAGTAGTCTGACACGAGAAACCTACGCACTGATTTTAGCAGGGGGCAGAGGTTCACGCTTACATGAATTAACAAATTGGCGGGCCAAACCGGCGGTTTATTTTGGTGGCAAACATCGTATTATCGATTTCCCGCTATCAAACTGTATTAATTCAGGTATTCGTCGTGTTGGGATTGCCACACAGTATAAATCGCACTCGCTGATCCGCCATGTTAACCGTGCATGGGGTCATTTTAAAAAGGAACTGGGTGAATCGGTAGAGATATTACCGGCATCACAGCGTTATGGTGACGAATGGTATTGCGGCACTGCAGATGCGGTGTTCCAAAATATGGATATTATTCGTCATGAGCTACCTAAGTATGTAATGATTTTATCTGGCGATCATGTTTACCGTATGGATTACGGCGGCTTATTGGCAAAACATGTTGAAACAGGTGCAGACATGACGGTGTGCTGTATTGAAGTTCCTTGCGAAGAAGCCGCAGAAACATTTGGTGTGATGACGGTAGATGAAGAGAAACGAGTACGTCGTTTTGACGAGAAACCGAAAATGCCAAGTTCAATTCCTGGTCGTCCGGGCACTTGTTTAGCGTCAATGGGTAATTATGTATTTAATACTGAGTTCTTATTTGAACAACTAAAAAAAGACGCAGAAAACGAAGGTTCAGGCCGTGATTTTGGTCATGATATTATTCCAGCAATTATTGAAGAGCATAATGTATTTGCTTTTCCATTTCGAGAGCCTGGTCATGACGGCCAACCTTATTGGCGCGATGTGGGTACACTGGACTCATTTTGGGAAGCAAACATGGAACTGGTGATGCCAGAGCCACAGCTGGATTTATACGATCCAACTTGGCCTATTTGGACCTACCAAGAACAACTGCCACCGGCTAAGTTTATTTTTGATAATGACGACAGACGTGGCATGGCTGTAGATTCAACCGTATCAGGCGGCTGTATTATTTCAGGCTCGGTGGTTCGTAAATCACTGTTATTCTCTAATGTACATATTCGCTCATACTGCGTCATTGAAGAGTCGGTGATATTACCAGGTGCGATTATTCAACGTAATTGCCGTATTCGCCGTGCTATTATCGACCGTGGATGTGAAGTGCCAGCCGGTGTTGAAATCGGTTTTGATCGTAAAGCAGACGAAGAAAATGGTTTCAGAGTATCTAAAAAGGGTATTGTGTTAGTGACCCGTGAAATGCTCACAGAACTTTCCAAAAAACTTGAGCGCCAAGAGCGTGAGAGTAAACAATTAGCTTAAAATATCATACAGTTGTAGGAAGTAAGAAAAAGATGCATGTATTAATGGTTGCGGCCGAAAATGACGCTTTACCAAATGCCAAAGTGGGTGGTGTTGCAGATGTACTACGAGATTGTCCCAAAGCATTAGCGGAGCTTGGCTTAACCGTTGATGTGGTTATTCCAGATTATGGTTTTACCACGTTAGAGCGTGTGCAATTAGGCACGCTCCATGTGCCCTTTGCCGGATATATCTATGATGTTCAAGTGTGGCAAGTATATGTTGATCAGCAGCAAGTCAGGCAATTAGTTCTATCACATCCGTTATTTAGTCAGCACCATGGCGCTGTATACTGTAATGATGATGGTGACCGACCTTTTGCCACTGATGCCACTAAGTTTGCATTATTTAATGCTGCAGTGTGTGAAGCGCTATTGCAAGGTGTGATCACTCGTCCTGATGTGTTGCATTTGCATGATTGGCACAGCGCGTGTGTGGCGGTATTGTTAAAGTTTGATCATCGGTTTGCATCTTTTTCTTCTTTGCGCAGCGTATTTACAGTACACAATATTGCACTGCAAGGGATCCGCCCATTCAAAGGAGATGATTCAAGTTTAGAAGCATGGTTTCCGGCGTTGAGTTATAACGGCGAGATATTATGCGATCCGCGTTATCCTCATTGCTTTAATCCGATGCGCAGCGCTATCAATTTAGTTGATAAGATACATTTAGTATCTCCAAACTACGCACAAGAAGTATTGCAAGCCAGTGAACCGCATAATGGTTTTTTTGGTGGTGAAGGCTTAGAGCGCGATTTGAATAATGCGATGGCGAACAATAAAGTCGTCGGAATATTAAATGGCTGTGAGTACACTGAGCACAATGCACAGTCAACCAGTACGCTATCACAATTATACTTTGAGATAGAGCAGGCATTGTTTGTTTGGATGGCTAAAGAAGTTAACCTGCAAAGCAGTTACTATATAGCTCATCAACGGTTGCAGCAGTTCATTGAGCAGCCAGTTAAAGGGCCTTTAGTCACCAGTGTTGGACGCCTAACCGATCAAAAAGCTTTGTTACTGCGCCAACCCTACGAAAACCAGCAAGTGCTTGATGCATTGTGTGAAAAGTTAAATGAACAGCAAGGACGTATGATCATTTTAGGTTCCGGTGACACGGCCCTTGAAGAGGTTATAACAACTGCCATGGCACGAAATAGTAACTTATTATTTTTAAAGGGTTATGGTAATAGCGTTGGCGAATTACTGTATGAGTTAGGGGACTTATTCTTGATGCCTAGCTCCTTTGAGCCATGTGGTATTAGCCAAATGCTTGCTATGCGAGCAGGGCAGCCTTGCTTAGTACATCAAGTCGGTGGTTTAAAAGATACTATCACTCATTTGGAAAATGGTTTTAGCTTTAGTGGTGACACATTACAAACACAAAGCGAGGCGCTGGTAACGTGTTTTGCTAATACTCTTACTCTGAGACAAGAACAACCCAAACAATGGGATGAAATTGTCAGCAATGCTAAGGCTGCTCGCTTTACATGGTCTTATGTAGCAAAGGACTATATCAGTAAACTTTATAATTAATACTGCTATTTATCATCTTACTAGCTATAATGGATTGCAATAACATTATGATTTAGTTACTTAGTATTGTGTTTTATTTCGTAACTAACCATCAATAGTCGAGTTTAAGGGTGAAAAAGTGCAAGTATTTGTTGCGCGCCAAGCAATATTCAATCGTCAACAACATGTAGTTGCCTATGAATTATTGTTTCGTAATAGTACCAATAATTGTTTTCCAGATATTGACGAAAGCGTCGCAACAGCAAAACTGATCATGGAAAATCAGCTTAATTTCGGCACTCGACATATTACTGCTGGTAAAAAAGCACTGATTAATATCGGTCCTGATTCTTTAAAAATGGATTTATGTGCATTTTTGCCTTCGCAAGATGTGGTACTTGAGTTGCTCGAAACAATTGAGCCGACAGAAGAAAACTACCAGCTATGTCGTGCGCTGTTTCATAAAAACTTTGTGTTAGCACTTGACGATTTTGTATATGAGCCTAAGTGGGAAAGGTTTTTAAAACTTGTTAAATTAATCAAATTTGATATTCAAATAACTCCTTTGCAGCAAATTGAACCGCTGATTCGACGGCTGCAAAAATACAAAAAGCTAAAGTTGCTTGCCGAAAAAGTCGAAACTATTGATGATTTTAAAATAGCTCATAAGATGGGCTTTGATTATTTTCAGGGTTATTTTTTTGCCAAGCCGGTAGTCATTCAACAAAAAGACATTGATATAAACTATGCACTAGCGTTGACCATCTATGCACAAGTTATGAAAGAGCATCCTGATATCAATTCGATTGCGCGATTGTTTCAATTAGATACAGCATTAGCATTTAAGTTATTAAGATTGATCAACAGCGGTGTGTTTCCTGTCCAAAAAGAAATAGAGTCACTCAAACAGGCTTTAGTTTATTTAGGTCATGATCATATAAAGAAGTTTGTTAGTTTGATTATTACCGCTCACGTTGCACAAACGAAACCTAACGAATTGATCAAAATGTGTATCATTCGGGCGCGATTTTGTGAGCTGATAGCGAAAAAGATAGCGCCTTCGCAAGCGAATAGTGCCTTTTTAACCGGTCTTTTTTCGTTGTTGGATGCAATATTAGACCGGCCAATGGAGCAGTTACTCCTTCGTTTACCATTTCCAGAACCAATCAAAGACGCTCTAATGGAAGAAAAAAACACCCTGTATTATATCCTTACAACAGTAAAAGCGTATGAATCAGGTAGCTGGTGGGCTATGGAGCAAGCAGTTGTATTTATTAACATAAATAGTGATTTACTGCCGAAGTTTTATCGAGATGCGCTAGACTGGTCAAACATACATAAGCACAACTAACAAGTCGAGCTCAATAATGCGTAATCAAAATATGGATGTTATTCGTGGTGTTGCTGTGCTCGGCTTAATGTACATGAATGCCTATTCCTTCGGTTTATTTGAATTTGGTTACGTACCATTACAGTCCCCGCCTTTTTCGGATCATGTTATTCAATGGGTGAGCCTTAGTGTTATTGACGGCCGCTTTCGCAGCTTATTTTGCTTACTCTTTGGTGCTGGCTTATATATTCAGTGGCAGCGTTACCAGCAGGTTGAGCAATTGCAAAAACGCTTAAAAGTATTAGCCGTGTTTGGTTTACTACATGGCTTTTTGTTGTGGGCTGGTGATATTTTGTTTATCTATGCATGCGCAGGGTGGTTGGCCATACAATACCTTGATGCGAGTGACGAGATATTATTAAAACGCGGTTGGCAATTTCTATCATTAGCCGCAGCGATAACTTTTTTGATAGCCTTAGTTGACCCCACACTGACTATCTATCGAGATTCGGCAGATTTTTTAGCAAGTTATAATGCTTCACAAGGATCGGCATTAACTATTTTTGTCAATAATAGTGTGATGTTTATCGTGATGCTCATTGCACTTCCGCTGATCACTTTGTGGATGGCTGCAGGATTAATGCTATTCGGTATTTATGGCTATAAAAATAAACTGTTTGAGACCGGTTTAACTAAATTAAGCAAAATCAGAGTATTGGCAATTGCGCTACTGTTAAGTGCGATTAGGATCAGTTTTGAATATCAATCTAGCTTATTTATTAGTGCATTAAAAGAACCCGTAAGCTGGTTTGCAGCATTATTCACAGCCCTATTAATTATTCATTTTGTGGTAATGCTGATGACCAAACATGACTTTCACTTTATTGCATTGCAGCGTGCAGGAAGGCTCGCATTAACTTTATATCTAATGCAAACTATTTGCTTGTTATTGTTGTTTAAAGTTTTTTATCCGCACTGGGTGCTAAGCTTTAATCATTTAGAATATTACGTATTAGTGAGTGGTTTAGTTATTTTTCAACTTAGTTTTAGTGTGATTTATTCGCGTTATTTTAAGCAAGGTCCAATGGAATTTATTTGGCGAAAGTATGCAAATGCTGCTTGAGTTGAAGCTACTGTAAATAGTGTGGTAATTTTTCTCTGTCACAGTAGGTTAAAATTATCGCAAACCCATATACCGTAAAACAGAGCAATCGTTTAAGTATAAACAAACAGACTAGATGTTTGCTGTGAAAAGGCTAATTGTTGGTTTAACGGCGCTTTATACTGCGTTATTAATTTTAACAAGTGGCTTCTATTGTTTGCAATCTATGCCTTGTCTAAATCGCTTTTAAATTCAACTGAGCTCGCATCTTAAGGTGGTTTGGGTATACAATATCGGCCTTTAAAATTAATATGAATTTGGCCCATGACAGACTTAAAACGATTAAATAAATTTATTAGTGACACTGGTTTTTGTTCACGACGCGAAGCGGATAAATATATTGAAGATGGTCGTGTTACTGTCAATGGTATTCGACCGGAAATGGGTGTCAAAGTAGCATTGTCTGACACGGTACTGATTGATGGTAAGCCGCTGAAAAAAGTGCCGAAACGCGCGTACATCGCTTACAACAAACCCGTTGGTATAACCTGTACAACTGAGCGTAAAATTCAAAGTAATATCGTCAAAGCGGTTAACTACCCAGATCGTATTTTTCCAATTGGTCGCTTAGATCGCCCATCAGAAGGGTTGATTTTCCTGACAAATGAAGGAGATATCGTCAATAAAATCCTTCGTGCAGGTAATAATCATGAAAAAGAGTATGTTGTTACAGTCGACAAGCCATTAAATCGTCAGTTTGTGAATAAGATGGCAGGTGGTTTACCAATTTTAGATACAGTCACGAAAAAATGCAAAGTTACACAAACAGGACCGCAACAATTTACTATTGTATTAACGCAAGGTTTGAATCGTCAAATTCGTCGTATGTGTGAGTACTTGGGCTATGAAGTGGTCACCTTAAAACGCGTACGTATCATGAATGTCACGTTAAAAGGCTTAAATGTTGGCCAGTGGCGCCATTTAACTGAGCAAGAAATGGCTGAGATTAATAACTCGATTGCCGACTCGGGCAAAACCGAGGAGTTATCAGTGGATGAGAACAAACAATCTGCGAATATCAGCAAGCCTAAACAAGCACGCACGCCTTACAAAGATAACGATAAAAAGCGTGATTTTGCTAAGCATGTCAAACAAGGCCGTTTTGATTCTAAAAATGACCAAACTAACGCCAAACCTGCAAGAAGAAATAGCACCACTCGCACAGGCACATTAAGCCTTAAAAAATAAGATCAAATTGTAAAACCAGGAACAACATAAATTGTGCTCCTGGTTTTATTTAAACCTCAGTTATTTTGCTTTTGGCACCTCAATTTTAAATAGCACGGTATAAAGCACCGGCACTACGATTAATGTCAACACGGTTGCAAATCCTAAACCAAACATAATCGTCACCGCCATTGATTGGAAGAACACATCAAATAATAATGGGATCATTCCTAAAATGGTGGTGATTGCTGCCATCGCAACGGGCCGCACACGGCTTACACCGGAATCAAATACTGCTTGATAAGGCTCTTTGCCTTCACTGAGCTCAAGGTTGATCTGATCAACCAACACAATGCCATTTTTAATCAACATACCGCTTAAGCTTAATAACCCAAGTAGCGCCATAAAACTAAATGCGGCGTTCATCACTAGCAAGCCGGCGCTGACACCGATGATTGCTAAAGGTACTGTGGCCCAAATAACCAGTGGTTTTTTTACTGAGTTAAATAGCAACACAGTGACTGCAAACATCGCTAAATAGCCCAAAGGTAACGAGCCAAAAATAGCTTTTTTTGCCTTTGTTGATGATTCAAACTCACCGCCCCATTGTAATTCATAGCCATTAGGGAGTTTAATTGCTTCAATACCTGGCCTGATTCTTGAAAATAGTTTAGCGGGTGTTTCATCGCCGATTACGTCATGATCGGCCATTACTGTAATAGTACGTTTGCGATCGCGGCGCATTATTAGGCTGTCTTCCCACTGTACAACAAACTCATCCACCACTTGAGTAACTGGCACGAATACGCCTAATACTGGGCTGTATATTTGTAGGTCACGGAGGCTTTCAACATTAAGACGCTCTTGTGCCGGTGAGCGGGCAATAATGGGGATCTGTTGAGTACCATCTTTGTAAATGCCGACTTTTTTACCGGAAAAACTGGTTAATAATAGTTGGTCCAAGTCTGTTTTAGCGATACCCAGACGCCGCGCTTTTTGTTCGTTAAGTTGCGGGCGAATGAGTTTTGAGCGTTCACGCCAATCATCACGGATATTATAAGCACCGGTATCTTTTGCAAGCACTTCTTTTGCTTGTTTAGCTAATTGGCGAAGCACTACTGGATCAGCCCCCGAAAAACGTGCTTCTATTTTAGCATCAGTAGAAGGGCCTATTTCCATACGTTTTATTTTAAGCTTGGCATCAAATACGTGGCTGTATTCATAGTCGCGAACTTTTGCAATCATCGTCGCCACTGCTTCGCGGTCTTTTACACGGATAATTAATTGACCATAAGCTGGGTATGATTTTTCAGGTGCGTAGGTCAACATAAACCTTGGTGCGCCTTGGCCTATCGTTGACGTTACTTCTTCGACCAGCTCATCTTTTTGTAAGAATGCTTCGAGTTTGGCGACGCCATCTAAAGTGGCATGAATATCAGCCCCTTGGGTATGCCAATAATCAACGTAAAACATTGGCGTGTTAGAAGCTGGAAAAAACGCTTGTTTAATAAACTTAAAGCCAAAAACAGAGCTAGCTAATAAAACGACCATCAACAATAAAGTGGTTTTACGAAAACGCATCGAGGTGCTTAATAAACTTTTATATAGATTAAAGATCACACCTTGATATGGGTCTTCATCATGGCTTTGCTGCTTGAGCTCTGTTTCTTTAAACATTAAGTCAGCAAAGAAAGGAGTTAAGGTGATGGCAGTGATCCAGCTTAATAATAATGAGATAAATAATACCCAAAATAAGCTGCCGGCAAATTCCCCACTAGCGTCAGAGCTTAAGCCAATTGGCGCAAATGCAGTAATAGCAATCACGGTTGCGCCAAGTAAAGGCCACTTTGTTTGCTCCACTATATTAGCCGCTGCTTTTATCTTTGTTTGCCCTCGCTTTAGGTTTATTAAAATACCTTCAGTGACTACGATGGCGTTATCAACCAACATTCCTAATGCAATGATCAGTGCACCTAAAGAGATACGTTGTAAATCAATCGCAAACAGTTTCATGAAAATGAATGTACCTAATACGGTCAGCAATAAAATTGCCCCGATCAGTACGCCACTTTTAAAGCCCATAAAGACAAGCAGGACAACAATAACGATAGCGACAGCTTCGAGTAAGCTGATGATAAAGCCATTGACTGATTTTTCGACTTCAACAGGTTGGTTATAAACGGTATTTATTTCCATGCCATGGGGGCGCTGATATTCAAGCGATGCTAAATGCGCTTTAATGTTATCGCCTATATCCACAACGTTTACACCACTGCTAAACGATACGCCAACGAGCAAGGCTTGCTGCTGGTTAAAACGGATTACATTATTAGGTACTTCGGCGTATTCACGAAACACCGTTGCAACGTCACCGAGGTAAATCAGTTCATTTTCACCTGGTTTTGAGATCAGTAGATTTTCGAGCTCTTTTACGTCTTTGAATTCGCCTGTTGGGTGCAGTCTAATTGATTCATCGCCTACGCGTATTTTACCTGCATTCGATACGGTATTTTGTGATTGCAATAATTGATAAATTCTAGTTGGTGCAATACCAAGCTGCGCCAGCTTACGCGTCGATATTTCAACCATCACCTGTGCTTGTTGTTCACCACTGACGGTCACTTTACCTACGCCGTCAACGAGTACCAGTTCGCGCTTTAAGTAATCAACATAGTTTTTTAGTTCGTCATAAGAGTAACCATCGCCAGTGACGGCATACATTACGCCGTATACGTCGCCAAAATCATCTAAAATGGTACTTGGGTATACACCACTTGGCAGTGATGAAGCGTTATCGTTAATCTTGCGCCGTAGCTCATCCCAAATTTGTCGTAAGTCTTGTTTGCGATAGTTGCTTTTCATTTCAACGGTAATTTGTGATTTCCCAGGAGATGAAATGCTGGTTACGTAATCCACATACGGCAATTGTTGAATTGCATTTTCAATCGGAAAAGTAACTTCATCTTCTACCTGTTGTGGTGAAGCGCCAGGATATAAGGTGATCACCATGGCTTTTTTTATTGTAAATTCAGGGTCCTCAAGCTGACCAAGTCCTAAATAAGATACTACGCCACCGATTAATAGTAATAGCGCGCACATCCAACTGACGACCTTTTGTTTTATGGCAAGTTCAGCAATGCTCATTTTATAAGCCTCGCTCTTTTTGCCACGGACGTACTTGCATGCCTTCTTTAAGGTAGTGAACACCAGCCGCGACCACAGTTTGACCTTGCTCTAAACCAGCAAGCACTTCAATACCACGTCGATGTAATTGGCCAACTTCAACAGCTTGCTTTTTCACCTTGCCAGTCTGTGGATCGTATAGCCAGACATAGCTGTTATTAGTAGGCTGTGTTGGTTCAGAGAACACCGCTTCAACAGGGAGTAAAATATAGTGTGATTGCGAGTGAGTAACTTTACTTAGATCAATATCTACACTGCCGGTCATGCCTGCCAACAGGTTAAAATCCTTAGGCACAGGTAATGAAAATACCACCTTGTAAGTTAATGTGGCTGGATCTGCTTGGGTGTCGAATTCTTTAATCATTAAGGTATATGATTTATTTGGAAAACCGTCAAAAACCACGCTTGGCTGATAGTCAATGTCTTTATCAATACGGGCGATTAGTTTTTCGGGTACTTGAATGATCACATCCATTAAATCACGGGTTTCTAAGCGAAGAATGTTTTGTTTTGCTTGGATATTCTCAAAGTTTTTAACAAACACTTTGGAAACGGTGCCGCTAAAAGGGGCACGTAATTCGCTATTATCTAAGTTGGTTTTTGCAATTTTTAATGCCGACTCAGCTACCTGTTTATTGGCAAGTGCCTGATCAAGTTCGGATTGACTGGTAATTGATTTATTAAATAGTTTTTGTACGCGTTCAAGTTGCGAGTGCGCCAATTCAAAACGTGCTTTTCGCTCATCATATTGCAGTTGAAAATCTTCAGGGTCTAACTTGGCAAGGAGTTGATCTTTTTCAACATGTTGACCCGCCAATGCCGGGAACTCTAATAACTCACCGTTAACTCTAAACGCCAAATAAGATCCTTGATTTGCCACTACTTCTGCCGGAAAACTGCGTATTGTCTGATCTGAGTTAGTATCAATTTCAAATAGTTTTACTGGACGAATAGCTTGTTCGACGTGAGTGTCGGTATTTGACTCTTTACAGGCGACTAAACTCAGTATTAATGTTGATATAATTAAAACTGGCGACAGTTTCATGGTCTTCTCCGTGGCTATGAAAACATAAATTAGGTGCAGCATACGCCGCGAACATATAAAATAAAAATTATTAAATTTTAAAAAGATCATAAATAAAATTTATAATCTTAAGTTGGACCATTATGAACTTAGTGCAGTTAAAAATGCTTGATGCCATTGTTCGCACTCAAAGCTTGTCGCAAGCTGCTTCAGCACTGTATAAATCGCAACCAGCTTTAACGTTAGCTATTAAGAAACTTGAAGCTGAGCTTGGTTTTGAATTGTTAGATCGTAGCCATTATCGATTGCAATTAACTGAAAAGGGTCGTATTTATCATCGCGAAGCAGCATTATTATTAGATGCTCAGGCACATTTAGCACAACTGGCCAGTGAGCTTGCACTTGGTAATGAAGCAAATTACAAAATTTGTTATGAGCAGTTATGTCACCAAGCACTGTATAACGATATTATTTGCAATGCTTTTGTTAAACATACCAGCACCGAGTTTAGTGTAACCAGCGGAAAACGCTTTGTTTCTCTTGAGCAAGTTAATAAAGGACAAGCAGACTTAGGGATTGGACCGTGGTTTGATTTGTTTCATGCTACAGGCGATTTAGAAAGTTTACCGATTGGCAAGCTCGATATTGGTATTGTTAGTGTGACAGGATTAGTGCCAGATAAAGTAACTTATCAACAATTACAGAACTTTCCTTGTTTAGCGATGTTTGAAAGTGATATGAGTTTTGACTCTGATCGTTTATCGTATTCAAAAGGCTCTACCATGATGAAAATTGATGATATATCAACTTTAAAATCGTTTTTATTATCGGGAGCTGGCTGGGCAATGATGAGTTTAGCGCATTGTCAAAATGAACTTGAAAGTGGTGTATTACAACAAATTAAAATACTAGACAGAGAAAATACGTTTAGCGCACAGATCAGAGTATTCCGACAAAATGCCACTCATCATGGACCCGTGGCAAGAGCCGTGTGGCAAGATTTTAAGCAGTTAAGTAAAACGTTTTTAGGGTCGTAAATGCAAGCCAGTAAAGAAGACAAAATTTATACTGTGATGGCGAATATACCGCCAGGAAAAGTAGCCAGTTATGGACAAGTAGCGGCAATGGCAGGATTGCTAAATAATGCTCGGCTAGTAGGGCGGCTATTAAAGTTAATGCCAAAAGATTCAAGCATACCTTGGCATAGAGTGATCAACAGCCAAGGTAAAATTTCTTTTCCTGAAGGGACAGCGCAGTACCAAAAGCAATATCAATTACTGCAAAGTGAAGGCGTAATTTTTAAAAATGGTCGTGTTAATATGCGTCAATTTCAGTGGGACTAATTAAAAAATTTAACCGACCGTAATAATATAGCGGCTGATTGCAATATAGTGACAAACACAGCCAGCAATCACAAATACATGCCAAAGTGCGTGGCTATATTGACGACTTTTAGCACTATAAAAGAGTGTGCCGAGACTATACAAAATCCCTCCACTGAGTAACCACCATAGTGCGTTTACTGGCACATTTAAATAAAGCGGGTAGACGATTGCAACTGCAAACCAACCCATTAATAAATATGTTGATAAAGACACCTTTTTGTTTTGTTTTTTCACCATTAATTTATAGCACACTCCGCCAAGTGCTAAAGACCATATAAATACTAGCGTTAAAATCGACCAAATCCCGGTTAATGAGAGTACTAAAAAAGGGGTGTAAGTGCCTGCAATTAAAATATAAATAGCACAGTGGTCACATTTTTTATAAAAAGCCCGCGCATCTATGCTGCTACTGCTGTGATAAAGCGTAGATGATAAAAACAGCAACAATAAACTACCGCCATAAATAATTGCACTGACCGTTGCTTCAATCGTGTGTGTCTTGCCGATAAGCTCCCACAATACAAACAGTGAAAATACAACGCCTGCGCCGTGAGACAAGCTATTAAGTTGCTCTTCTTTTTTAGAATAAGCGGGTTTAACCGACATGACATACTCATCGTAAAACATTAATATGGGTTTGAGTGTACAAGTGTACGCTGAAACTTTCAATGCTTATTTATTGACTATATTTTAGTGTTTTTAACCACTTTGAATGGTTTTAAAATTCACATCATCAAAAGGTTATGCACTTATGTGATTTAAAGTGCATAAAAAACAATTGGTTAAAATTTATTTCGTGGTTGGCACAACCTTTGATTAAGTAATAGCGACTAACTTAATAACACAATAGGGAATACCATCATGAAAAGCATTATTAAACTATCTGTTGCAGCACTTTTGGTTGTTGGTTCTACACAAGCAAGTGCAAATGACGGTCAATTAGATATCACTCAAACGCTATCAAACAGCATTGCACATTATATTGAAAGTACGAGTGATGAATTACAAAGCAAATTAAAACAGTCATTGTTTAGTGATTCGCAAAAAATGTTAACTGAACTGCTTTCACAGCATAGTGAGCAATCAGCTAAAGTTGCGGAAAATACATCACAACTCGTTGCAACTAGCAATGCAGTAAAAGTTGAGGATTAAGGCAATGAGCAGCGAATTAGGATTATTAGCTTTAATGTTAGCACCTGTAGTGAGCTTATTAAGTGTGTATGCCTCAGTTGAATTATTACGCAACGTAGGGCAGTGGTTAAACATAGGCTAAGGGGATAGCGATAAGTAATAATCAGTAACGTTGATCTTATTTGCTGCGGTGCACGTAACGTAATGCATAGTTAAACTGATGTAGTAAGCCTTATGAAACGTGCAATCTTTCCATTACCGGTATTTATTCTACCAAGCGGGTATACGCGGTTACGTATCTTCGAACCTCGCTATCTTGATATGGTTAAAGAATCACTTAAAAATGATCATGGTTTCGTACTTTGCCAGTACGATGTTGATAGTTATCTCAACGTTCCTAGGTATGGATGCTTAGTTGATATTATTGACTTTTCACAAGATCAACAAGGACAACTATTAATTGATGTGGTGGCCAAATCTGTGGTTGAGTTAACTGATATAACTCAAGATAAACAGCAACTGCGTTTCGGTCAGCTATCTGCACCTAAAACATCTCTTTGGTTTGAACAACCTCACAACTTAGAGCGCGATGATTCATATTTAGTAACGGCACTAGAGCAGTTGTTTGCTGCTAATCTAGAGTTAACCGATTTATACCGCCAGACACACTTTGATGATCTGAACTGGGTGCTTGCAAGATGGCTTGAATTATTACCTATTTCAATTGATAAAAAACAACAGCTTGCCTTTAAATCGGACTTTGCGAAGATCCACTCTTTCCTTCATACTGTGATTAATAACGAATTTTCCTAATTAATATGATCTTATTTTAGTTGCTCTGCGTATTGCACAAGCAAGAACACTAATAGGAATATTATGATGGTAAGTCAACAACTTTCAACACGTTGTGAACCTAACACAGGTAATTACACTGCCATGCCACAAACGCCAAGCAAAGAACTTGCAGATGCATTATCTGCGGTTGCAGCTAATCGTGATAAACACGCTTTTGCTTATTTATTTGCGTACTTTTCACCGAAAATAAAACGCTTTGGTATTAAGCAATTTAATTCAGAAGCGCAAGCGATGGAATTAGTGCAAGACACCCTAACCTCAGTGTGGCGAAAAGCACATCTTTATAATAATGATAAAGGTGCAGCTACAACGTGGGTATATACCGTAATGCGTAACGCATCATTTGATATGCTCAGAAAAATGAAAAGTAACAAAGAAGACAATATTAGCGAAGATATTTGGCCGCTAGTTGAGCAACATGATAATGCCGACCATGAATTTAGTGATCATCTTGAAAACCAGCAAATCAAAAATTACCTCGATAAATTACCTCAAGCTCAACGCGATGTTGTTAAAGGCGTTTATTTTCAAGATATGTCACAAGAGCAACTTGCAGATCAATTGAATATTCCAATTGGTACTGTGAAGTCACGTTTACGTTTAGCGTTACAAAAATTACGCAATGAAATGGGAGACCGCAATGATTAAACATCACCCAAGCGATGCGCTATTAGCGCAGTATTGTAATGCGTCATTACCGGCGAGTATCAGTGTTGCTGTCGCTATTCATCTTGACATGTGTAGTTGCTGTAAAGATAAAGTGCAACGCATTGAAGCGCAAAATGCTGTAGATGTGTTTGCGCATCATAATGAACAACTGCAAACTACAGATTTAGCTATTGATGAACTATCATTACTTGATGCAATTACCGCTGACGATAGTGTTGATGATGTATATAAAGTGACGCCACAAACTATCCTTGTCAATCAGCAAAATTATCAATTGCCTCGTGCTCTTGCCCGTATTTCACATGGTAAGTTTATGCAAATGGGTAAGTTATCACGTTCTCGTATCGCTCTCGATGATGGTGCGCTACGTTCGAGTTTGCTACACATAGATGCCGGTGGGGAAATCCCTGAACATACCCACACTGGTTTTGAACTGACTTTATTACTCGATGGTGAGTTTAGTGATGAAGACGATCATTATGTGCCTGGCGACTTTATGTGGCTCGATGGTCGTCATCAACACACTCCGATCACAGAAAAAGGCTGTTTATGTTACACAGTAGTCAGTAGTGCTCTACACTTTAATAAAGGACTGAGTAAGTTACTCAATCCAATTGGCAATTTGATTTACTAGGAGTGTATATGCAGCAATCGACTATTCAAATAGGCATCAGTGCATGCCTTGCAGGTGAGAAAGTTCGGTTTGATAGTGGCCATAAAAAATCAAATTTTTGCATGGATGAATTTGCTAAACATGTTGAATATAAGCGTTTTTGTCCTGAAGTGGCGGTAGGTCTGCCGATCCCAAGACCGACAATTAGACAGGTTAAAGTAGGCACAACTATTAAAGTGTGCCGTCCTGACGGCAGTGGTGATGTTGGCCCACAATTGACAGAGTACGGTAAAAAAGTTGCCACAGAGCAGGCTGCACAATTAAGCGGCTTTGTTTTTTGTGCTAAAAGTCCAAGCTGCGGCATGGAACGGATCAAAATATACAATGAAGCAGGCACCGGTAATACATCAGAAGGCGTGGGCTTTTTTGCTGCGCAAATTATGGCTCACAACCCATTGTTACCGTGTGAAGAAAATGGTCGTTTAAATGATATGCACTTGCGTGAAAACTTTGTAATGCGGGTGTTTACTTATAAAAACTGGCAATTATTGCGTCAACAGCCAGCAACCCTGCATAGGTTAACGCAGTTTCATGCGCAATATAAGTATTTGTTAATGGCTCACAATTATCAGGCATATAAAGATCTTGGTAATTTACTGGGCACCTATGTTGGCGATGATTTTGAGCAGCTTGCTGACGATTATATTGCAGGTTTAATGGCAGCGCTGAAAAGACCTGCATCACGGAAAAATAACAGCAATACTTTAATGCACTTACAAGGCTACTTTAAAAAACATTTATCCAAAATTGAAAAAGAAGAGTTACGAGATGCAATTGATGAGTATCGCTCAGGTTTAGTGCCGCTGTATGTACCGCTGACACTCTTAAAACATCATTTGAAAGTACATCCAAACGAATACTTAGCAAAGCAAGTTTACTTCAACCCTTATCCTCACGAACTTAAATTACGCTACGGAATTTAATGAACACTGTATTTTGGTTTAGGCGCGATTTGCGCCTTTTTAATAATCATGCCCTTTATCAAGCAATCGACAATGGTTGTAAAGACGCTATATTTTTTATCACTGAGCAACAATGGCAACGCCATGGTGTTGCTTCAATACAAATTGATTTGCTAAAACGAAGGTTAAACTTCTTAGGTCAGTTACTAGCTGATAATGGTATCACCTTGCATATCATTGAAGCGGGTAATTACGCAGGATGTGTGCAGCAGTTAAGCGAGTTCTGCCAGCGACATTCAGTAACGCAGTTATTTGCCAATAAAGAATATGAAATTAATGAAGTTGAGCGCGATAACGCATTTTTACATCATGCTGATGAACTTAAAGTATCAGTCACCTTGTTTGATGGTGACGTGGTTGCACCGCCTGGAACGGTACTGAATCAAAGTGGTGAGATGTTTAAGGTGTTCACCCCTTTTAAAAATGCCTGGCTAAAGCAATATCAAGATACTCATTTTTATTTTCAAGCCCCTCCGACAATGTTTAGCCCAATACCTTGGCAAGGTTCAGCGTTACTTACCGGTGATGATTCCTCACATAAGTGGCCAGTTGATGATGCGTCATTAAGTCAAATCTGTGCCCGCTTTATCAGCGATAAATTACTCAGTTATAAAGATCAGCGAGATATTCCAAGTATTAAAGGCACATCAGGCTTAAGTCCGTATTTAGCTTTAGGAATTGTCAGCGTTGAGCAATTAATTGCTCTTGTACAGCAACAATATGTCGATGTTTTAAGTAGCTCTAAAAGCAATTTATTTACTTGGGTCAACGAGTTAGTGTGGCGTGAGTTTTATCGTCATTTAATTGTGGCTTATCCAAAACTTAATAAATATAACAATTTTAATGAGAAATATGACCCAGTAAAGTGGCGAACTGATGAGGCTGATTTCACTGCTTGGTGTGAAGGTAAAACAGGCTACCCGCTTGTTGATGCCGCTATGAGGCAGCTTATTCAAACTGGCTGGATGCATAATCGCTTACGAATGGTAGTTGCCAGTTTTCTTACCAAACACTTGTTAATTGATTGGCGTAAAGGTGAACGTTTCTTTATGCAGCATTTGATCGATGGCGATTTAGCGTCTAACAACGGCGGTTGGCAATGGGCTGCAAGTACCGGGTGCGATGCCCAGCCATACTTTAGAATATTCAACCCGATTACTCAAAGTGAGCGATTTGATCCTGATGGTGATTTTATTCGTAAGTATATACCGGAGTTGGAAAATGTGCCGAATAAGCAAATTCATTTTCCACATGAATATTTAGCGAAAAGCGGCAAAGCAAAAGCAGTTTATTGGCCAGCAATCGTTGATCATAAAACCGCTCGCTTACGAGCGCTTGATGCATTTAAGGTATGATATGAGCAACCACAGAACAGATAAATTTATCGCGATATACCAAAAGCTAAGTAAAGAAAATCTACATTTACTGAGTGATATTTATGCTGCAGACATTCACTTTTCTGATCCATTGCATGAAGTCGATGGTTTAGCTGACTTACATCAATATTTTGCTAAACTTTATAGCAATGTTATTGAATGCACGTTTGATATCAGTGATGCTGTTAGTGTAGGCGATAATGCTTTTGTTTACTGGACTATGTATTATCGCCATCCAAAGCTTAGTAATGGCCAGCAAATAGCCGTAGCAGGCCATAGCAAGTTAACATTTACTGGTGACAAAATCAGCCTTCATAAAGACTACTTTGATGCTGGTGCATTACTTTATCGACATATCCCTATTCTCGGTTCAATTATTAAATACATAGATAATAAGGCAGCGGAATAATGATCACGCTTATAACAGGTGCAACATCAGGTATTGGTGAACAACTTGCGAAACTGTATGCGCAAGCCGGGGATACAGTGATCGCTTGTGGGCGTAACCAAGAAAAACTAAACGAACTTGCGCAACTAACGAATATTGAAAGTTGTCAGTTTGACGCTACTGATTTACAAGCAATACGAAGTAGCACTGTTGCTTATACGCAATTTGATCGCGTTATTCTTAATGCTGGCAATTGCGAGTATATAGATGATGCGCGTAATTTTGACAGTGCATTGTTTACCCGCGTTGTTACTACTAATTTGCTTTCGATGGGTTATTGTCTTGAGGCTTTATTACCGAAGATAAAGCCAGGTGGTCAGTTGGTGATTGTCAGTTCAAGCGTAACTTATTTACCGTTACCGCGCTCTGAGGCATATGGCGCATCAAAAGCTGGGGTCAGTTATTTAGCAAAAAGTTTAGCCATTGATTTAGATGATATTGACGTAACCTTAGTGCACCCAGGCTTTGTTAAAACACCGTTGACTCAAAAAAACGATTTTCCAATGCCAATGGCAGTTACTGCAGAAAAAGCGGCAAATTATATTATCAAAGGGGTCGCTAAGCGCCGCAAAGAGGTGCATTTTCCTTATCGTTTCACCCTTATTTTAAAATGTTTACGCATGTTGCCGCTGCCAATTTGGCTCATGCTTGCAAAAGGATTAAGTCGTTGAAAAAAATAGCAATTATAGGTTCTGGAATTGCAGGGTTAAGCTGCGCGCATTTGTTGCACAAAAAGTATGAGATTACGGTATTTGAAAAAAATAACTACATTGGTGGGCACACCGCAACGATAGATATACAGGTTGATGGTGTTAAGCGTGCTATTGATACTGGCTTTATTGTTTTTAATGATCGCACTTACCCTTATTTTGAAAAGCTGTTAAAGCGCATCGGCGTTGAACGACAACCGACAGAAATGAGTTTTAGTGTGCATAATCAGCAAACTGGTTTTGAATATAATGGCCACACCTTTGCCAGTTTGTTTGCTCAAAAGCGCAATATATTTCGTCCGCGTTTTTGGAAGTTACTTAGTGATATTGTGCGTTTTAACACCTTGTGTAAAAAACTATATCATGACAACGATTACCAAAGTGAGCAGATGCTAGGTCAGTTGCTCGACCAACACGGTTTTAATGATTTTTTTCGTTACCATTATATTTTGCCGATGGGCGCGGCTATCTGGTCAACAAGTATTAAAGAAATGAGTAATGTTGGCGTTGAGTTTTTTGTAAAATTCTTTTTCAATCATGGCTTATTAGATATTACTAATCGTCCGCAGTGGTATGTTATTCCCGGTGGTTCAAGGGAATATATCAATCCATTGATCAGTGGCTTTAAAGATAAAATAAAATTGAACACGGATATACAGTCTATTTTTCGCACCCCGGAGCAGGTGTTGATCCGATTGAAAAATGGTACCGTTGAGCAATTTGATAAAGTTATTTTTGCTTGTCATTCTGATCAAGCTCTCGCTTTACTTGAAAACCCAAGCACAGATGAAAAAGCAATTTTATCAGCCATTCCCTACACTGAAAATTCAGTGATTTTGCATACTGACACTGCTTTGCTGCCAAAACGTAAAGCCGCATGGGCCAGTTGGAATTATCTACTTACCGATAATCTTGATAAAGCTGCTGTTGTAACTTATCAAATGAATATTTTGCAAGGCATCACAAGTAAAACGCAATTTTGTGTCACGCTTAATCACCGCGAGGGAATTGATAAAACTAAAATACTCCGAGAATTTACGTATCATCATCCAGTATTCAATAAAACGTCTATTGCTGCTCAGCAACAGAAACAGCTTATTGATGGAGCCAACAACAGTTATTTTTGTGGCGCTTATTGGTATAACGGATTTCACGAAGACGGCGTGAAAAGCGCTGTAGATGTTGCTCGCAAACTTGGGGTTGAATTTGAATAGTGCACTTTTAATCGGTGATGTTCGTCATCACCGATTAGCAATTAAAGCGCATAGCTTTAATTATCAGTTGTACATGATGTGGGTTGATCTTAATGCTCCTCAGCAACTTGATGGTGTTCACCCTTGGCTTGGAACAACAGGCTTTAAAGCACTTAAATTTAAACAATCCGATTATCTTAATCGTGATTTAGATACTCAACAACCAATCAAACAACGAGCAATTGATAAAATTGTCGAGCTGGGGATTACTGCTCCGTTTAGTAATGTTTATATGCTCGGACAGCTGCGCTGTTTTGGGGTGTATTTTAGCCCAGTTAACTTTTTCTTCTATGAAACGGCTGATGGCGATTTTCCCTATATGGTTGCTGAAGTGAGTAATACCCCCTGGAACGAGCGACACTATTACTTGGTTGATTTACACAAGAAAGTGAACTTTAAAAAGGCTTTCTCCGTATCACCATTTATGAGTTTAGATATGGATTACCACTGGAAAGTGCGTTTAACAAAGCACAATACTATGATCCATATAGAAAATAAAAAAGATAATACGCTATTATTTACTGCCAGTTTGCGTTTACAACGCCAGTCACTCAGTCGTGCTGCGGTTACTGCGTTACTGAAACGTTTTCCTGCCATGACCATCACTGTGATGAAAGGAATTTACGTACAGGCGTTTAAACTATTTTGTAAGCGAGTGCCTTTTTTAGGTCACTCAGGCAAGAATTGATAAGCTAAAATAATGAAGGTCATGAGATGGAAAAAGTATCCAGTTTAGCTGATAACGCATCAAGTAGCTTGTTAAGTAAGCTGTATAAAAAGTTAGTTATTGGTGCGTTTGATAGCATTGAAGTAGGCGCAATTACCCTAGTTGATGGTAACGACGTTCAACACTTTGGTGATCCTCAAAGTCACTTACAGGCTAAAGTAGTTGTCAATAATCCGGCAATGTATAAAGCATTTGCGCTCTCTGGCAGTGTCGGAGCTGGCGAAGCTTATATTTTAGGCCAGTGGGAATGTACTAACTTAACTCAGTTGATTGAAATTTTTGCCATTAATCAGGCTCAACTGGACCAATTTGAACGTAAGTTTGCGTTTATTAGTAATCTTTATAATCGAATAAACCACCGTAAAAACAAGAATTCTGAGCAAGGTTCAAAGAAAAATATTGTTGCTCATTACGATTTAGGCAATGAGTTGTATTCATCATTTTTAAGCACTGAAATGCTTTACTCAAGCGCTGTATACCCATCAAAAGATGCTTCTCTTGAACAAGCACAAAGCCATAAGCTTGATTTAATCTGCCAACAAGTAGATTTACAACCCGGTGAAACGGTTATTGAAATTGGCACAGGGTGGGGAGCGTTTGCCATTCATGCTGCAACACATTATGACTGCCACGTTACTACTACAACTATTTCTGATGAGCAACATGCGTTTGTGGCAGAAAAAATTACCCAGTTGGGGCTTGAAGATAAGATAACCTTATTGAAACAAGATTATCGTTTACTCGAAGGCTGTTACGATAAGCTAGTGTCAATAGAAATGATAGAAGCGGTTGGTCATGAATACCTACCCAGCTTTTTCAAAAAATGTAATGACTTACTCAAAGACAGTGGTGCAATGCTGATCCAAGCAATTACAATTGCTGATCAACGCTATCAACATTACCTGAAAAATTCTGATTTTATTCAGCAGTATATCTTCCCTGGTGGTTGTTTACCGTGTATTGATGAAATGAATAAGCAAATAAAAAGTCAATCAGACATGGTGGTACACAGCATTAACGATATCGGCGTTCATTATGCAAGAACCTTAGCTGATTGGCGCACACGGTTTATCGCAAGCTGGCCAGAAATCGACAAAGTTAAGTTTGACCAGCGCTTTTATCGATTATGGTTATTTTACTTAGCTTACTGTGAAGGCGCATTTAGGGCGCGAGTAACCAGTACAGTGCATTTAGTTGCCCGTAAACCGCGTTTTAACCATTCAAGTGATGACATTGCGCTCAGTTATTAATTTTTTGCTGTTTCAAGGAGTGTGGTTTTTAGCATTATTCCTTGAGCAGCGCGCTATCATACCGATTTTATTAATCATCATAGTGATGTTATGTCTGTCGCAACAAAAGCAACAAGATATGCTGTTACTGTGCTATGGCTTAATGATCTCGTTAAGCTTTGAATATTTGATGGTTGAGGTTGGCTTTTTATCTTTTAGTATATCGCCCTTTCCATTGTGGTTTGTATTACTTTGGTGTGCTTTACTGTTAACCATCAATACATCAATGCAATTTTTGCATCGCACGCCTTGGTATTTAGCGCTGTTGCTCTGTGCGGTTTTTGCCCCCGCAAGTTATATTGCTGGTGCACGCTTTGGGGCGTTAGAGGTTCATTCTGTAGTTTGGCAATTTTGGCTTATATATGGTTTAGCTTGGTCGTTTATGTTCAATTTTATCAGGATTATAAATACATACAGCAAAAAGTACCTGTTAGTTTCTGAACATAAATGAACATACAGGTGTAACTATTTAACTTAGAAATTTGGAGTCCGGTAATGATAGCAAGATTAACTAAAGGGCTAATTATTTTAAGTGTATTGGTATGCAGCCGAAGCTTTGCTGCTGATTTTAAAGTGGTCGGTGAGGCTCGTTTTGAGTATCTATTTTGGGATGTTTATCAGGCGCAGTTAGCAACCCCATCGGGGATCTATCAGTTTGGCAATCACCCCACTAAACTGACATTGACCTATTTACGCGATTTTGCTGCCAAGGACATAATCAAAGCGACGAACGAACAATGGCAGCATTTGGGCAAAAAAGAGATCATTAAAAAATACGATGCACAGTTAGCTGCGCTTTGGCCGGATATCAAAAAAGGTGAATCGCTATCGTTCATTACTGATGAAAATGGTATTGGTACATTTTATTTTAATGATAAAAAGCTAGGGGCTATAGAGCAAAGTGGTTTTGCAGATGACTTTTTAGCTATTTGGCTTGATGCTAATACCTCTGAGCCACAAATGCGAAAACAACTAATAGGGCAATAACATGAAGCGAATTACTATATTATTTTTACTTAGTTGCACATTTTTATTAAGTAGCTGTGCTGCGCCAGATGTTGAGTATTACCAAGGAAGTCAGCCAGAATTTAATTTTAAACAATTTTTTAATGGCAAATTGAAAGCCTATGGCGTTGTCCAAGACTTTAAAGGTGAAGTAACCCGTAAGATGGTCGTTGATATGAATGCTAGTTGGGATGGCAATAACGGCGTTATAGAGGAAGATTTCGTTTACGACGATGGTGAAACCCAACGCCGAGTGTGGAAAATAACACTCAATGCTGACAATACTTTAACTGGCACTGCAGGTGATGTGATAGGTATCGCGAAAGGAAAAAGTAATGGCAGTGTATTTCATTGGCAATATACCCTTAAATTACCCTATGGAGATGACACCATTGAAGTTAATTTAGATGATTGGATGTATCTGGTAACACAATCGCGCTTGATTAACCGTACAGCTATTGATAAGTTTGGCATTGAGGTTGGGGAAGTGACCTTAGTTATCGAAAAAGTTGAATGATAAACAAATTGTCATATTGATTTATTAAATACTGCTTAAATTCATTGTTGGTTAATCTTTAAATCAATATTTATTTCGGCAATTATTTAAAATTTACTCATTTTTTAAGAATTTACGCGAAAAAAGCATTTTGCTGTTGCCAATACTTAAAAAATGCATAAAGATAGGTTTTGCGAAGGCAAAATAATAACGAATAGGAATTTAACAAATGAATAAAGCTCAATTAGTTGAAAAAATCGCTACTGATGCAGAAATCTCTAAAGCAGCAGCTACACGCGCACTTGACGCATTCACTGGTGCTGTTACTTCTTCTTTAAAAGAAGGTAATTCAGTTGCACTAGTTGGTTTTGGTACTTTCTCTGTAAAAGAGCGTGCTGCACGTACTGGCCGTAACCCACAAACTGGTGCCGAAATCCAAATTTCAGCGGCAACTATCCCAAGCTTTAAAGCAGGTAAAGGTCTTAAAGATCAAGTTAATCCTTAATCAATTAGATTGGTTAAATAAAAAAGGGCTAATTAGCCCTTTTTTTGTATCTGCTCATTAATCTAAGGTTTAAGCTTTTAGTGCTTTATCACCGCGGCCAATACCTACCGCACCAGAGCGTACAACTTCAATTATGTCTGTCTCATGACGTAAGGTATCTAAAAACGATTCAATTTTATCTGTGCTACTAACAAGCTGCAATGTGTAGCTGTTGCGACCCATGTCTAAAATAGCACCTTGGAATACATCGACCACTCGCGTTACTGCCGCTCTTTTAGCTTCATCTTGAGCGAATACTTTTACTAATAGCAGCTCACGTTCAATATGCGCCATTTCAGTTAGATCAATAATTTTTAATACATCAACTAATTTATTAACCTGTTTAGTGATTTGCTCAACCACACGGTCATCACCCATGGTAGTGATAGTAATGCGTGATAAAGAATGATCGTCTGTTGTGCCAACGGTTAAACTATCGATGTTATAAGCTCGTTGTGAGAATAGGCCAACAATACGCGACAATGAGCCTGGTTCATTCTCAAGTAAAATAGATAATATACGACGCATTATGCTTTCACTCCTTTACGTAACCACATTTCATCAACTGCTCCAAGCTTAATTTGCATTGGGTATACATGTTCATTTTCATCAACAAGAATATCTAAAAACACTAAACGGTCAGTGATCGACATGGCTTTATCGATTGCCGGCTGTAGTTCATCAAGAGTATTAACGCGAATACCGACATGGCCATAACTTTCAGCAAGTTTGACGAAATCAGGTAACGATTCCATATACGACGATGAGTGACGACCGCCATAGACCATATCTTGCCATTGACGCACCATACCCAGAGAGCGGTTATTCAGTGACACCACTTTTACAGCCAAGTTATATTGTAAACATGTCGAAAGTTCTTGAATGTTCATTTGAATCGAACCATCACCGGTGACACACACTGACTCTTTATCCGGGAACGCAAGTTTTACTCCCATTGCCGCTGGCAGACCAAAGCCCATAGTGCCAAGACCCCCTGAGTTGATCCATTGGCGCGGGTTTTTAAACGGGTAGTACTGCGCCGCAAACATCTGATGCTGACCTACATCAGAGCTTATATAGGCATCACCATTGGTAGCTTTATAAATTGCTTCAATGACGGCCTGAGGCTTTATTTTATCGCCCGCGGTGCTGTAGCTTAAACATTTTTGTTCACGCCAGCTAATGATCTGACGCCACCAATCTTCTTGAGCACTACGATCAATTTTGATTGGACTTTTATCTATGGCTGTCTGTAATTGCTCAAGTACGGTTGATAAACAACCGACGACTGGAATGTGGGCTTTGATCGTTTTTGAAATAGAGGTCGGATCAACATCAACATGAACAATCGTCGCATTGGGACAAAATTTCTTCACGTTATTGGTTACCCTGTCATCAAATCTGGCGCCTAGAGCTAAGATCACATCGGCATTTGCCATCGCCTTATTTGCTTCAAGGCTCCCGTGCATACCTAGCATACCAACGAAATTAGGGTGAACCCCGGAAATACCGCCCAATCCCATTAAGGTATTAGTGATTGGTGCATTGAGTGATTCAACCAAATGAGTCAGTTGCTCTGAAGTGTTAGAGATAATAATCCCGCCACCAGAGTAAATGACCAGTTTTTTAGCTTCTAAAATAGCGGCAACGGCTTTGCGAATTTGCTTTGGGTGGCCTTTGGTATTTGGACTATAGGTTCTCAGCTCTGTGGTTGCTGGAAACTCAAAGTCAAATTTAAGTGCAGGGTTTAACATATCTTTTGGTAGTTCTACGACCACAGGACCTGGGCGTCCAGTACTTGCAATATAAAATGCTTTAGCCAAAATTTTAGGGATATCTTTTGCGCTACGACAGTTAAAACTGTGTTTTACGATTGGCCGAGAGCAACCAACAATATCGGTTTCTTGAAATGCATCATCACCAATTAAGTTAGTCGGCACTTGACCGGATAGCACTACCATAGGAATAGAATCCATATAGGCTGTAGCGATCCCCGTGATACAGTTTGTCGCACCTGGACCTGATGTTGCTAATACTACGCCCACTTCACCTGTGGCACGTGCATAACCATCAGCCATATGGGTTGCAGCTTGCTCATGACGAACTAAAATATGCTCTACATCATCTTGCTGAAATAATGCGTCATAAAGATCTAATACTGAGCCACCGGGGTAGCCAAATATATATTTTACCTTCAATGCCTTTAATGCCTGAACAACTAGTTCGGAGCCATTATATTGTTGTGTACTCATCCTCATTCCTCTGTGTGCCTGTTACCGATTGATTATTATCATGAGTAATAATGTGCTATTGCACGCACTCCCCATTTATTCTGTGCAATTACCGTATAATTTAAATGCATAAAAAAACCCCCGCTTAGGGCGGGGGTTTTTAAAAAGCTATCTCACCTTCTAATACATCCCCGCTGGGCTTAAAACTAAGACCAGTACGAGTACAGTGACTAGGTGAAATTGATATTTCATAACGTTATTTTTCTTCTCGGTATTTGTTATATAAGTTCAAATGAGTTATTGCGCTGAGATAGCCGAATAACTCATTTAGTCTACAAATTTAATAGTCTTATTTTTAAAGGTTTTGCCAGCTAATGTCAACAGTCAAAACGGCAATGTTGCATTAAAATTCCAAATTAATTGTTTTTATATTTAAAAGTTGCTTTAAATTGCATTTTTAACCGTTAAAAGCAAAGAAATTATGCTTTTTGTGAAGCGTGGGAATATTCACTGTATATCTATAAATGTAATGTAAGTATATAAATTATTCGCTATTATTATCGTTATGGAGTTGTTGATAGGTGATCCTGTGAAATACTCACAATTGTTATGTGGCCTGACTTTGGCATTGTTAAGTCAACAGAGTGTGGCAAAACCACAAAATAGTAGCCCAACTGATATTGGGGTCGTTAACAAAGAGCGAATTTTATATTGGTTAGATAAACGCGGGCAGCTTGACGATAAAATAGCGCATGACAAATTATTGTCTGATTATATTGGCCGTGGTGAATCGATGCATTCACGTCGGCAGCTTAACCCTCAAGTTTTAACCCAACAACGAAAAATGGCTCAGCGCTTAGCGAGTGTGTCTTCGCAGTTACCTAACTCGACGCACAATACCGTAAAAGTGTTGGCTATATTGGTTGATTTTCCTGACTTACCTCATGATGATAATGGCTTAGCCGCAGTTGATAGCGATATGTACTACTCAAGCTATAGTCAGCAGCATTACCAACAAATGTTGTTCGCTACTGATGGTTACTCAGGTCCACAGCAGCAACCGTTGCAAACAGCGTATCAATACTATCAGCAAGCCTCAGGGGAAAGCTTAGCATTTACGGGTCAAGTTTATGGCTGGGTAACAGCCGATAAAGATGCGAAAAGTTATGGGGCTCGCCAAGGGGGTAATAATGATATTGATGCCCCTAGTTTAGTGCATGAAGCGGTAGAAAAAGCCGTAGCCAAATTTAATATTAATTTAGCCGATTATGATTTAACAGATTTGGATGATCGTGATGGTGATGGGATCACCAATGAACCTGATGGGATTATTGACCATGTTATGATTTTCCACTCGAGTATAGGTGAGGAAGCCGGTGGTGGCGTACTGGGTACTGATGCAATTTGGTCACATCGTTTTTATGTGTACGACCAAAACAATCAGCCAAGTGCGGTTGATGGCAGTAGTATTCGTTTATTTGGTTATACTATAAATCCTATCGATGCTGGTATTGGCGTGGTGGTACATGAGTTTGGTCACGACTTAGGTTTGCCTGATGAATATGATTTAACCGGCAGTGCGCTGGGGGAGCCAGTTGCGCTTTGGTCTGTGATGTCTGGTGGTAGTTGGGCAGGCTCACCTCGTGGCTCACAGCCGGTGATGTTCAGTCCTTATGCACTCGAGTACTTACAAAACCGTTATCAAGGAAACTGGCTTAATCAAACGACGATATCGTTAGACGAAATCGATACCAATCAACAGCAAATACTTCGCCATAGTAGTGGGGTATCAACTGAATTAAACCAGTTAAAAATCACCCTACCAACCAACTTACAACCGTTTTATCAAGCAGTAGAAGGGCACTTGCAATACTACTCTGGCAGTGGTGATAATGTTTCACAAAGTATGACATATACAGTTAATATACCTGCAAGTACGCAGCCTACTTATCTTGATTTAAGTGCCTATTACAGCATTGAAACGGATTATGATTATGCTCAAGTATTAGTAAACGCACAGCCTATTGCTTCGCAATATACTCAAGCAGTCAATCCATTTTATGGAGACATTGGTCCATATATAACAGGGTCTTCAAGTTCAGTAAATGACGCTCAGCAGCCGAATAATTATTTACGGCATCGTTTTGACTTATCAGCTTATGCTGGTCAAACAATCACACTTAGTTTTAACTATAAAACGGACACTTATACTCATTATTTTGGTCTAGTGGTTGATGATATGACCATTAGCCAAGGTGATACTTTCGTTTGGCAAGATAATGCAGAGCAGTCAACACAAGCACAACTTGATGGCTTTAGCCGAGTGGGGGATCACATCTATGCAAAACCACACAATTACTATTTACAGTTACGTAGTTATTTAGGAATAGATAGTGGTTTACAAGTTGAGCAGTATTCACCGGGTTTATTACTTTGGTCTGCTAATGAACAGTATACAGATAATAATACTCCTGAGCATATTGGTGAAGGGTTTATATTGGTTGTTGATGCCGATCAAAATGCCATTGCAAAAGGTAATAGCAGCGCACCTGCCAGTACTACGATTCAGTTAAGAGATGCTGCTTTTAGTCTTTATGATCAGCGCCAAGGTTTAGGCGATACGCAGTTAACAGCAATCACTGAGTTTAATGATAATAATGATTACAGTTTTGCCACGCAACCGGCCTCTGGTGTAAAAGTTTCAACGTTTGGTTTTAATTTTTCTATTGTTGAACAAGCGATTAATAATAGCTCAATTGAATTGAATTTGGGCTATACACCACAGTCTGGGATCAATGTAATTACTAATGATCTCGAAGCGAGTTTTGAAATTAAAGGAATGGCGTTGACCCCAACCGATAGTTTTAACTGGCAGTTTGGTGATGGACAAAGTAGTGATGAATTGAATCCAAATCATAAATTTGCCGATTACGGTAGTTACACTGTGGGTTTTACTCGTACTAATGAACAAGGGCAGCAGTTTCAAGAATCGATGACTTTTGTGCTTACTGCGCCGTTATCAATTTCCAGTGTGGATACCAGTATAGAGAAAGGCAATGTTACTGCAAAAGTCACTGTATCAGGTGGTCAAGCACCTTATGACTATGCATGGCAATTAGGTGATGGCTCAACTGCGAAAGGGCAGAGCATTAACTACCGCTATGAATACAGTGGCGATTATACCTTGAGCGTTATTGTAACTGATGCAAATGGCGCTATGCAGTCTTTTGCAACCCAAGTGTCGGCAGATGTATTACTTACAACACAGGCCAGTTACAGTGCAAAAGATTTGCTGGTTAATTTTAACAGTGATACCAAAGGCGGGTTTAATAATTACACTTACAGTTGGGATTTTGGAGATGGCAGTGCTGTAAGCCAACGTGCTAATCCTACACATACTTATAGCCAAGCGGGAAGTTATACGGTGACACTGATCGTGACTGATACCTCTGCAAAAGGCATAAAAAACACCTTACCGTCTAGCAAGCTTATGGTAACAGTGCAAAAACAAGTTGCCAGTTCAGGCTCCAGTGGCGGAAGTATATTTTGGTTATTGTTACTGCTACCGCTCAGTTTTCGAACAAAGAGGCAATCATAAACTAAGTGACAAAAAAGCCAGTAAATACTGGCTTTTATTATAATGCTAATAATCTAGGTTTGGTTTATAAACGGTCGATAACAGCTTGAGTGAAGTCAGTAGTACCGTGACTGCCACCTAAATCGCGAGTGGTACGATCACCCGATTTAATTACGTCAGCTACAGCATTGCGGATACGCTCTGCAGTTTCGCCCATTTCTAAATGCTCTAACATTTGAATAGATGCCAAAATAACAGAGGTTGGATTTGCTAAGTTTTTACCAGCAATATCAGGTGCGCTGCCATGAACTGCTTCAAAGATTGCTGCATCTTCACCGATGTTAGCGCCAGGTGCCATACCTAAACCGCCTACTAGACCAGCACATAGATCAGATAAAATATCACCAAACAGGTTTGTAGTAACGATAACGTCAAACTCTTCAGGGCTCATTACCAGTTTCATACAGGTTGCATCAACAATCATTTCAGTTGATTCAATTTCAGGATAACGCTCAGCAACTTCACGAGCTACTTTTAAGAATAAACCTGAAGTTGATTTTAAGATGTTAGCTTTGTGAACCGCTGTCACTTTTTTACGACCTTCACGCACGGCTAGTTCGTAGGCAAAAGTAACGATTTTTTCAGCACCTTCACGGGTGATCATAGACATTGCTTGTGCTTCGTTGCCATCTTCTGATGTCACTTGGCCTAAACCTGAATACATACCTTGCGTATTTTCACGTACCGTGATGATATCAATGTCTTCATAACGTGCTTTGGTGCCAACAAATGACTTTACTGGGCGTACATTGGCGTATAAACCAAACTGCTTTCGTAATGTTACATTGATTGAAGTAAAACCTTCACCAACAGGAGTTGTTAGTGGTCCTTTAAGAGTAATTTTATTACGCGCAATAGTATCAATGGTATCTTGTGGTAATAATTCACCGGTTTTTTCTAAGGCAGCAAGACCTGCATCAACGAATTCATAATCAAAATCGCACCCTGCGGCTGTTAAGATCTCAAGGGCTGAATCAATAATACTCGGACCGATGCCGTCGCCTTTGATCACTGTGATGGTTTGTTTGGCCATGAACTTTTCCTATTACGAGTTAGAAATGCACGTAAATGTGACGCATTATTATACCAATCGACTTAAATATTTAACCATTCTAGCGTGCTAAATAAAGCGCTAACTGCGTTATGAATTTCTCAAGTAGAACAACTACATGTCGAAATTTATGCCTTGTTATCACTCTATTTATCTGTTGCTATAAATGGCTAGTAACTTAACACGATTGGTATTAAGCGATTACTTGTTAGATTATTTACGTGAATGAGTTTGAAAATACAAGCGGCTTTTATAGCAATTTATTCAACTTTTTGCCAGTAAAACCCACGAAAACGCACTAAATTAGTCACTATGTCTAATAAATATTCATACGCTATTGCTTAAACCTAGGCTTGGTAGCTGTGCATAAAAATCCTCGCTGGACTGCCAATCTAAGCGTTTTAACACTTGCTCAAAAGTGTGTGTTTGCCAACTACTTTGTATTACGTTGGGTTGATACACCTTAATAACGACGAGTTTTATTGCAACCCATAATTGTGCCTCTGCAGATAAGTGTTGTTTTTTTTGCTGCTCTGCATCTAAGAGCGCTTGTGTCCATGGATTGTCACCAAGCAATTCAAGTAAATAAGCCGATAAATGCCCACTATCATGAACCGTGACACCAAATAGCCACGCAAAGGGCATACTTACATCACTTTTAGGTGAGTGTTCATACACTGTCTTACGGCTAATTGTGGTGCTACAGTATTCAATCAAATAATTAACGTAACCATAAATAGGCAAAGCGAGGTGCTCGAACTGGTTGTGTTGATCACGACTTACCAGCTGGTTTAATAAACTTATTATTGCCTGTAAGCGTAATTGTATATGTTGCATTAATGGATGTGCTTGGTAGTTTACTAATTGCTCAAAGAGCACCCGTTGAATGATCGCTGGTGCATTGTATAAGCCGACCATTGATAAACAATGGCGTAAATCTTTGCCTGCTAGGTGCTCTTTATTATAAGGCTTCACTGCTTCACGAAGTAACTCAATTGTCGCTGGATGATTGTTGAGTAATTTAGCAAGGGCACTGTATGAGTATTCTTTTTGTATTTTAACTTGGCTTATCAGCATCAGTAATTGTTGTTTTTCAAAGTTTACAATTTCAACAGGGGGGGCTATGTGCTCATTGAACCATACGCTAAACAATAATCGCTTGTCTTTACTTGGGCGTTGTTTTGAATGTGATTCTAGCTTTGCCTTAACGCTATACCATTTGGTTTTTTGCTGCTCATGCAATGCAATTAATAAATCCCGTTGCTGGTGGTTTTTACCAATATAAGTGAGCTGCTGATCGCTATAATTAACTAAAGAGCCTGGCAGGTAAGGGCCAAAATGACCGATTAATGCTTTTAATGCTTGTTGGGCAAACAGGTTAGGAGTACGGATATAAATATCAGCCACTGCCTTATAGATATCAATATGATCATTTTGGGTACGATAGGTAATGTTCATCGCAATAATATTTGCTAACGCAACTAACGTCGTTGGTCCATCATAGATCATGATTTTTGGCGTGCTTAGCAAGGCCTGCTTATACTTATTTAAGCGCGCTAAAATACCCGCAATATGGTCAGTGGGAACGTTAGCTGATTGCAGTAATTTTACTGCTAGCTGATGACGCGACTGCCATTGCTTTTTTTCTTGTTGGGTAAGAGGTTGGCGCAGGGCCAGCTTATTAGTTTGTGTTTGCACACATAAATAGTTAGTTAAACACACACAAATAAGCAATTGGCTGATTTTACTGTCGTAACTTAAACTGCGACAAAATGCGGCGACAATGACACATTGATTGACCACTAAGTTGGTTGTATAACCTTGTGTTTCTGCATATAGAGTAAGCTGGGCTTGTAATGCATTTGGATGTGAATCATAGAGTTTATAATATTGCTCAGCCAGTTGTGTCAACAGCGGATAAATTTGTGGCCACTGACTTTTATTATGATAACGCCTTAATATTTGGTGAGTTTTTTCAAATAGGCTGGCAAGATCTTGTGCGGAGAGTGCATCCATAAGTAATTAATTACCCGCGTTGCTCAAATGCATCAAATGCACTTGGGCCCCACAAAATCAATTCGCCATTTTTAAACAGTAAACCAGTACACTCATCCATAGTCGTGATCCCATCTGATTTGATATGTTGAGTACGGTAAAAAATAATTTGCCATACTTCCTCTTTATCACGTTTCGCGAATGTTAGATCAGGACTGCCTAAATACTCTAAAACTGTGTTTAAGTTAGTCGGTGTTTCGACACTTAATTTAGCGATATAACGTTTATTGAACGCTTCTCGGTCTTGCCAGATCATCGCCTGTGGATCATCTTTATAAAAAGTAATGACCAAAGTAGCGATCAAGGCGTATACACCCAAACCTAATATGAGATAGCGAAAAACCTTCTTAAACATTGTGCACTCTTACGCTGAGACTTAAATTTAGTATACGCATAGTTCAAATCCAGTGCTACGTGAATGCGATTAATTGAGCCTTAACTGCTTTAAACTAAAGCCTAAGTTAATATCTGTACGTAAACCAACCAAATGTTTAGAGGTAATATAGTCAGCCATTCCTGTCGCTAACTTTTTACGCACCGCAGCAGAGAGCGTTTCATCCTCTACCGCCAATGTTATATCTGCGTGCTTACTAATAATCTCTTGTGCTGTTTTAGTACCAATTCCCTTAATACCCGGAATATCATTCGTTTTATCACCAGCCATTGCCCAAAGATCAATTAATCGAGCTTGCTCAACACCAAAACGTTGTACGATAGAGTGATGATCTAAATATTCTTTTTTAAAATAATCATACACATTAATATAATTATTTAAGCTAGGTAAAAACCCTTTATCAGTGGAGACAATTGTACTATATAACTGATTTTTTGCCATTTTATCGGCTAATGTCGCGATAATATCATCAGCTTCATCATTTACTGGGGCAAACACCACAATACCCGTTTGCTCAATCGCCTGTTTAAATTTATCTAATGAATTTTTCAGAGTTTCAGGCATGGGGGCACGGCTGCTTTTATATTGAGCGTAATAATGATACCGCCAGCTTTTATCACCATCAAATACAGCAATAGCATGCGTTGCTTGGGTGATCTTTATAAGTTTTTCACAAGCGTGAGCTACCCGCGCGCAGCAGGTATTTATCATTTGCTCATCACTGCCTTTGTTTTGATTACTATCAACTGCATAAATGCGCCTAATTAAATTAAGCGCATCGATTAAAAGTAACTGACCTGACACGAATACATTAACCCTTATGCTTTCACTTCATAACATGGAACATATTGACTGCCTGGGAGCTTCATCCTTCCTTGCTCAACAAATGCTTGCAGCAGTTTGTCCATGGCTTTCATTAAAGTCGGCTCACCGCTAATGATAAACCGGCCATGTTGTTTAATGGCTTGTATGCCTTCGTCTTTAACATTACCAGCAACAATACCTGAAAATGCACGGCGCAAATTAGCGGCTAGTAATTGTTTTTCTTGGTCTAAATGTAAATCAAGCCCAGCCATATTGGCATGAGTTGGCGCGAAAGGTTGCTGAAATTCATTTTCAATTTTTAACGTCCAGTTAAAGTAATATGCATCGCCCTGACTCTTGCGGTAATCACGCACATTTGCCATTGCAGATTTGAGTTTGATCCCAACTAATTCTGGGTTATCAATAATAACTTCAAATTTATCAAGCGCCTCCTTACCTAACGTCATTTCAATGAACTGGCATAATTCGCTAAAGTAATTTTCACTTTCTTTCGGCCCAGTTAAAATAACCGGTAACGACTGTTTAGCATTATCAGGGTGAAGTAAAATGCCTAGTAAATACAATAACTCTTCAGCAGTGCCAGCGCCGCCAGGGAAAATAATTATAGCGTGGGCGGTGCGTACAAAGGCTTCAAGGCGCTTTTCAATATCTGGTAAAATAACCAGTTCATTGACGATCGGATTTGGTGGCTCGGCGGCAATAATACTTGGCTCTGTTAAGCCCAAATAACGGTTATTGGTGTTGCGTTGTTTTGCATGTCCAATGGTTGCACCTTTCATTGGACCTTTCATTGCACCGGGGCCACAGCCAGTACAAATATTTAAGCCACGTAAACCAAGCTCATAACCTACTTGTTTAGTGTATTTATATTCGTTTTCATTAATGGAATGACCACCCCAGCAGACAATCATACTTGGATCGCTATTAACGCGAAGCGCTGCGGCATTACGCAACATATCAAAGACCATATGAGTAATGGCTTTTTGTTCGGTTAAATCTTTTTCGTATTTTTGACAAATAAATAAAATATCACGAATAACAGAGAAAATATGTTCGTGGATCCCAGTAATTATTTCACCATCAACAAAAGCGGTAGTCGGAGGATTGAGTAGCTCAATTTTTATGCCTCGCTCACGGCTTAGTAAGCGAATATCAAAATCTTGATATTTATTGTAAATCTCTGAGCTGGAGTCAGTATGACTGCCGACATTGAGAACAGCTAGCGCACAGTTTCTAAATAACTTATAACGCTCACTGGTAGACGATTGCTCTAATAAATCAACTTCGAGCTGCGACAGTAAATCTAACACACCTGTCGGGTTTAACTGTATTAACATAGGCGTTCTCCTTGCTATAAAAAGCACTAGGTCGGTCGCTGTTATTTATTGATACACAAGCGATCACGACCGGTATTTTTTGCTTTGTAGAGAGCATCATCGGCGCGGTCAAAAGCGCCCAATGGGGTATCACCTTTTTTAAACTGCGTGGCACCGACGGAAACTGTTATCTCTACCTGTTTATCTCTGAACTTAAACGGAATCCCTTTCACCGCTTTTCTTAGTTTTTCAAGAGGTTTTTTGGCATGCTCTAAGGGCATACCTGGCATTAATAAAACAAATTCTTCACCGCCATAGCGGGCTATAAAATCAGATTTACGAATTGACATTTGCAGCGCTTTGGCAATCACTTGTAACGTTTTATCACCCGCGCTGTGACCGTATTTATCGTTGATAGACTTAAAGTGATCAACATCAATCACCACTAAGGTGACATCGGATTCTTGTACTGCAAACAAATGAAATTCGTGATGAAAGCGTTCGTCAAATGCGGCTCGGTTTGGCAGTTTGGTAAGGCCATCAAGTAAACTTTTAAAACGTTGCTCATGCAGGCGTTTTTTATATTTAGATAATTTAGTTTCAAGGCTGCCAATGCGTTGATTGATCTCTTGAAAACTGTTTAGCAACATATCGCGATCTTGCTGCTCGAGGCGCTCTTTTTCAATTAAGTCTTCACTTAACGATTTTAATTCGTTATCAACTAAGGCTTTTAATGATGAAATTGAAGTGGCATTTTGGGTTTGTGCTGTCAGATTGTTAATTTTATCTTCAATGCGCTTATTTAATGCAGTAAATTCAGCCCCCATCGCTTCTGAATGTTTACTTGTAGAAACAATTGAGTGGTGTAATTCTTCGAGCGTTTGGTTCAATGACACTAAAAAGCTTTGTGCAGATTGACGCTCTTTACTGATATTGCTGGCAATGATGCGAATAATATCGATTGCAGAGGTCAATAAATCATCCACTGAATCGGTTTCAGAGATATTATTTTTGATGGTTTTTACTTGATCTGCAGCTTCATCTTCAAATACTAAATCATTAGCTAAATTGAGTAACTCTTTTGCTAAATTAGGTTGCACAGCAGTTTGCTGGCATTCAGGAATAGTCAGTTTTACTTGTAAGGCTTGATGATAAATCGTCACTAAACGATTTAGGAGTGGAATGAAATCCCGCGTCGATTGCACATTATTCAGTTCATGATCCAGTAAATGACGCAATGTTCTGCGTGCATCATCTGGTAACCCTTTGGTTTTCTGCAGTAACTTGCCAGCATCGAGCACACTGTTATGAAGTTCACGCTGATGTGTGGCCTGTTGTGCTTCTTGATTTTTTAGCAGTGTGAGAATTTCATCGATCTGTGGCGCGAATAATTCAAAATCCACCCCTTTAGCCAGCGCACTACGAAACTTAGCTAAGCGATTATCAAGTTCAATGTCCATCCCTTTACAGCTTAACGATAACTTAGCTGCAAAGTGTGTCAATGTGTCTACTTGATGCTTACGTGCATGTTCAACTACCATGCGAGTATCAATGGCTTGTTTAAGTTTTTTATTTAAAACTTCGAGCTGTTGTGACACTAATAGTTACCGCCATTGATTGAATCTTACATGGTTGTAAGTTTACAACAAAAATTGCACAAATGTAGTCAGTAAGTCAAAAACTTAGCATTTGTTGATGATTTTTATTCATCGAACCTATCTGCACGTGTATTTATCGCTTTTAATTCACATTTTCTATCATCATTGTTAGGCTCAGGCATAATAAAATCACTTGATATATGAATTAAGAGCCTCTATGAAAAAGTTTTTAGCATTATCGGTATTAGCCGCTTTATCTCACTCGGCATGGGCCGATGTTAATTATTCACTTGCTGTTACTCAACCTGAACATCATTTAGGCAACGTCAGCGTAGAATTTCCACAAACGGCACAAGCACATTTAGATGTAAAGTTGCCGGCTTGGCGAACAGGCCGTTACGAAATTTTGAACCTTGCAAACGGTGTGCGTTTTTTTGAAGCAACAGGCGATAATGGTAAAGCATTAGAATGGGAAAAAATTGATGCCAGTACATGGCGGGTACATTTAGATAAACCAACAGAAGTTAAAATTGATTATCAAGTGTATGCTAATGAGTTAGGTAAACGTGCGCGCCATATTGATGATAGCCACGCATTTATAGATGCATCAGGCTTTTTTATGTTTAGTGAATCATTTCGTCAAGAGCCAGTGACGGTTAAGCTAGATGTACCGAAAGCATGGCGCTCAGTATCGGGTATGGATAATGCAGGCTCAAAACATAGCTTTAAAGCCGCAGATTACGATGTATTAGTTGATTCGCCGATTGAAACGGGTATTAATGAACTCCATAAATTTGCCGTAGATGGCCGCGATTATGAATTAGTGATCTGGGGCAAGGGCAACTATGATGTTGAGCAAATGCTTGAAGATCTTAAGAAGCTGGTAGCAACAGGCAATATTATTTGGGATGCTTACCCGTATCAACGTTATGTATTTATGGTACATGCAACCTCAGGGGCAGGTGGTGCCACCGAGCATTTAAACTCAACGATTATTCAGCGTCCGCGTGACCGTTTTGGCTCGCGTGAAGACTATCTTGCTTTTATTAGCACCGCAGCACATGAATTTATCCATACTTGGAACGTAAAAGCATATAGACCTGAAGGTTTAGTTCCTTACGATTACACGCATATTAATTACGATAAACTATTATGGATAGCGGAAGGTTCAACCAGTTATTTTGAAGATCATTTAATGGTGCGCTCAGGGATTGCGACGACTGATGAATTTTTAAACGTGTTAACGAAAACCGTCAACCGTCATTTATCATCCCCTGGGCGTGAAGTACAAAGTGCCACCGAAACCAGTTTTGATAAATGGATAAATCAAGGTGGTGACCATGCGCGTAACTACAGTACTAATATTTACTCAGAAGGTTCATTGATTTCGATGGCCCTTGATATTGATTTACTTGAGAACAGCCAAGGTAAGCAAAGCTACCGTGATGTTCATCGTGCACTTTACAATCAATATAAAATGCCGCATGGCTTTACTGCAACTGACGTGAAAACTATTTTAAAACAGTTAACGGGCCGCGATTATAGCCAGTGGTGGGCAAATAATGTTGATGCACCAGCAGATATTGATTTTGACGCACTGTTTAAAAAAGTAGGCTTAGTGTTAGAGCGTCCAAAAGATGCAAAAGCCGTTGCCAGTGTTGATGCGATGGCAAAAAATACCGGTGAGTTATTAACTTTAACTCATGTGCGTCGCGATGGCGCTGCATGGCAAGCGGGTTTGACCAGCGATGACAAAATTGTGGCGATTAACAAAAAGCATATTGGTAAAGATTTAAAATCAAGCTTAGAAACATTTAAAGCAGGGGACAAAGTAACCATTGATTTTATTCGCCGAGATACATTGCAAAGCACCACGCTAACGCTAGCACAAAGCTTTGATAAAGATAAAAAGCTAGTTGCTGACAAACAGGCAACTGCACAGCAAATGGCATTATTTAAAGCATGGATGGGTGTAGAACACCCAAACCTCGTTAAAAAATAAATACTATTTAATGATGCTAGGTTATGAGTAAAAAGGAGCTGCGGCTCCTTTTTTGCATTTAGGAGTAGTGGGTAAAGCACGCTTAGTTTGGGCAATAAATGCCGCCGTTGCAAAGTGATTGTTTACCGCACTACGGAGTTGCTGACCTTTACGCGCTAAAAACGATTTCTTTTCGCGCGCATTACTACGCGATTTGATATCACTTACCTGCTCACAATCTTGGGAGAATGGATACGGTAGTAATGAATAGCCAGCGACTTGAGTTTCCCAAATATGTTGTAGATCACAATCAACAGGGCGAGCAAACGTTTTAGTGGCAGCTAATAATTGTTTCGCACCTTGATAACTGATTGCAGAAGCACAACATCCTGTCATCAACTTTTTATGGATCACTAATCGTTGCTCAAACTGCAACGGTATCTGATACGCGATTGTACGAGTACGGTTTTGATAAGCTGAGAGTTTTATTAGTTGCCAAGCAAGCGGTAATTGCTCAATATTTTTAATTGCACTATCGATACTTGAATCTAAGATAAAGTCATCTTCGAGCACAATTGCGTAATCAAGTTTTCTATCGACAATGGTTTGCCACGCTTTGCGATGGCTCAAGTAACAGCCAATCTGCCCAGCACTGAGCGGGTAGTGATATTTTTGTGTGTTGAGGCTAGGACTGTAATAAATTTCTTTTTGCGTTTGCGTAAGCATGGCGCCATCAATTGCATCTATACGCTCAAAACTTAGCCCATGTGCAGCTAATTGTCGCTGGCTGTTTGCCAATCGCTCGGTTGAGCGAGCGAGGTTGATCAAAAAAATAGCAGTCATAGTTAGGCCGTGCATTATTGATAGTATTTAAATCCTAACGATTGAAAATGACCAAATGATTGCATTGTTGTGTTGTTTTTATTGCCAATAGAGCTCGAAGAAGTATTTGTTTTCAGTATTTTGTTACACAATAGTGCGGCTATTTTGTCGCAGAAATATTGACCTTGCTAATGCTGCACGCGTAACCTGTTATAGAAACAATAAAAAGGATTAAAAAATGCGTTTAAAACCACTCATAGCATCACTTGCTATTGTAGTATCGGGCACAACATTTGCTGATGAAGGCATGTGGCAACCACACCAACTTCCTGATCTAGAATCAATTCTAAAAGCTAAAGGACTAGAAATTGACGCAAAATCGATTTCTAAATTAACCGAGTTCCCAATGAATGCTGTGATAAGCCTTGGTGGCTGTACCGCGTCATTTGTATCGCCAAAAGGGCTGGTGGTTACTAATCATCACTGTGCTTATGGTTCGATTCAATATAACTCAACACCAGAGAACAATATTTTAGAAAACGGTTTTTTAGCAACAACACCGGCTGAAGACTTACCAGCGGCACCCGGCTCTAGAGTGTATGTAACTGAAACAGTTACCGACGTGACCAAAAAAGTAATAAAAGGCACTGAAAAACTCAGCGCAAAAGCGCGCTACGACGCGCTAGAGAAAAACGAAAAAGCGTTAGTGTCAGCATGTGAAGCTGACGATAATTATCGCTGTAATGTGTATTCATTCCACGGTGGTCTAGAGTTTTACTTAATCAAATCACTAGAAATTAAAGATGTACGCTTAGCATACGCGCCTGCCATGGGCGTAGGTAAGTACGGTGGCGATATTGATAATTGGATGTGGCCGCGCCATACCGGCGACTTTTCATTTTATCGAGCATATGTAGGTAAAGACGGCAAACCGGCTGAATTTAGCGAAGATAATGTACCTTATGTGCCTGATTCATATCTAAGTGTCAGTGCTAAAGGCGTCCAAGATGGCGACTTTGTTATGGTAGCAGGCTATCCTGGGCGCACTAACCGTTACCGCATTGCTGCTGAAGTTGATTATGTATTTAATACCAGCTATCCAAAATCACGCGAGCATAATTCAAAATATGTCGCTTTGATTGAAGAAAATTCAGAAGATGGCAGCAAAGCCCGCATCGCCTACGAAAGTACTATAGCGGGCTACAACAACTATATTAAAAACTACGGTTCAATGATCGAAAGCTTTAATAAAGGCACGATGTATGAACGTAAAAAGCAATTTGAACAAGATCTAACCGCGTGGATAAACAGCGACCGTAAGCGTAAAAAACAATACGGTAAAGTGTTAAATGAATTGTCGGCGTTAGTCGCTCAATCGCAACAGCACAATGAGCGTGATCGTATGCTTGGCTATGTGCACCGCTCACAAATGATCAGTACCGCACGTAGCTTATATCGCTTAGCGTATGAGCAACAAAAACCTGATAGCGAACGTGAATCTGGCTATCAAGAACGTGATTTACCAAGACTTGAAGCCGGTTTAAAGCGCATGAGTCGCCGTTTTGATGCAAACGTTGATAAAGCCATTTTATTACATTTTTTAGAGCTGTATGCCGCGTTGCCAAAACAAGAGCATTTTGCAGAAGTTGATAAAGCCTTTAAGCTAGAAAACGGCTTTGATGCAGTAAAACACAGTGCATTGCTTTCGAAAATGTATGCTAATTCAACACTTAATGATGAAGAGGTGCGCATTGCATTATCTCAGCAATCATTTGCTGAACTTGAACAAAATCAAGACCCATTCATTCAATATGCGAAGGCGATCTTTGCCGTAATGAAAGCTGAAGAAGACAAAGACAAAGCACTTGCAGGTAAACTACAAGCGGCGCGTCCACAGCTAATGAGTGCCATCATAGCGTTTAATGAAGCACAAAATAAACCTGTGTATGCAGATGCGAATAGCACATTACGTGTAACGTATGGCACTGTTGGAGGCTATTCACCGCAAGACGGTTTGATAGCAACACCGTTTACAACACTTGAAGGGCTACTTGCAAAAAACACCAATGTTGATCCATTTAACGCGCCTGAAAAACTGCAACAGCAAATCAAGGCTAAAATATTTGGTGACTACACCGGTGGCATGAATACAGTACCGGTTAACTTTTTATCAAATGTAGACACGACTGGAGGTAACTCAGGTTCACCTACGCTAAACGGCAAAGCTGAACTGGTAGGCTTATTATTTGACGGCGTGTACGAAAGTATTATCGGCGATTGGGATTATAACCCAGCACTTAATCGTTCAATCCACGTTGATTCACGTTACATGCTGTGGGTGATGGATAAAGTAGATAACGCACAAAACCTATTAGACGAAATGAAAATCGTAAAATAAGTAATCAGTAAAATAGTAGGGCGCTTACCTTAACGGTAAGCGCCTTTTTTATTGTGTTTGTATGGTATGACGTTTATGGCTGCTAAGTGTTCTAGCAGACAACCAGCATTTAATTTTAGCTAAATAAAATTGTCGATTAAATAACCAAAGCAGGCAGTCATCATTAAGTTATTATACATTAAAGACGTTTTATACTTATAAACTGAATGATTCATATATCATATTTACTTTATTTATTATCACGGTAAAAGCTTGGTGTCATCCCTGTATTTTCTTTGAACATATGAGTAAACGCTGACGGTGACTCATAGCCAAGATAAAAGGAAATATTTGTTATGGACATTCCTTGTGATAGCTGGCTAATGGCGATTTGAATATTCAATCTTTGTCTCCATGTGGTGTAGCTTAGTCCAGTTTCTTTTTTAAATAGCCTTGATAGAGTCCGACTTGAAGCCCCAATTTTTTGTCCCCATTGCTCTAACTTATAGCTATTTGATGGCTCTTTTTCAATTAAGGATAACATGGTTAATAATCTTGAATCTTTTGGATATGGAAGCTGGAAAATTATGCTCGGAGCTAAAGATAACTTATTTAAGATCAGCCTTAATAAAAGACCATCTGCGCCAGACCAAAGGTAATCATTAGCAATATTATTTGCCTCTAGGATTAACGTTTTCAGAAAATTATTTACTCTTAAAACACAACATTTGTCAGGTAGTTCATTGAGTAAATTATTATCAAAATAAAAACTAGTTAGCTCCACTTTTGAAATGGCTGTGACCTCGTGAGCTACTCCCGGTAATACCCACACGCCTTGTTCTGGAGGAACAATATACCGATCGGTAGCAGTGGCAACGAGTAATACTCCTTTATTAGCATATACAAACTGTCCCCAACTATGACTATGCTTATCAACAACTGAATTAGCTGTTATCGAGCGACTAACAACTGTTATAGGCATACTCAATTGCTGTCTACTTTCTTTTGATGGTTTGATTTTTGAAAAGTTTGGCATTAAATCGATATATAAAGTCTTATTGTCGATATCCTACCACTGGATATTTTGTTTACAATTTATTTTTAATTAATCAGAGAAAGTATATTAATGTTAGCATTTGAATGGATATTATCATTTTTATTATTAGGAGCTTGTGTTGGTTTTGTTGCTGGATTATTAGGCGTAGGTGGCGGCGGAATACTTGTACCAATATTAACATCTATATTCTTGCTGCAAGACGTTCCTGTAGACAAGGTAGTGCACTTGGCTCTTGGAACATCAATGGCTTGTATCATCATCACATCATTTTCAAGCTTGCGAGCTCACAATAAAAAAGGTGCTGTAATTTGGAAAATAGTAAAAACGATGTCTTTTGGGATAATAGTAGGTACATTTATTTCAACTTTTATAGCTTCCTATTTAAATTCATTTTATTTAGCCATATTTTTTTCTTTGTTTATGGGGGTAATGGCTATAAATATGCTCAAACACAAGGAAGAACAAAAGTCTGTATGTAATTTTGAGGATGGAAATGTGTTCGTTTCATCTACCGGTATAGGAGCCATATCAGCGTTAGTTTCTATAGGTGGTGGCTCTTTAACGGTGCCATACCTTGTAAAGCATAATGTAGATATTAAAAAAGCAATAGGCACATCTGCGGCAATAGGTTTACCCATATCATTAGCTGGAACATTAGGTTATTTAGTTAATGGTTGGAATAATGACCTTGCTATTAACTATTCAGTAGGGTTTATTTATTTGCCTGCGGCAGTATTAATATCTATAACTAGTTTTTTTACGGCCCCTTATGGTGTAAAAGCGGCTCATTATTTACCTGTACAGGTACTAAGAAAAATTTTTGCATTCTTACTAATATTACTCAGCGTGAAGATGCTTTTATCTGTGATCTAAACGACCAGCGTAAAGTAAAAAATAAAAAAGGCCTGGCAAATATTTTTAGGCAGGCAGATTTAACTTCAATATAAGAATGTTATTTAAATCCATAAATGAGTAAACTACAGTGTTTTTGATTGACTTAACACGAGAAGATAAGTCAGCAGTAAATGTGAATAAATCTTAGATCTGGCTTACGATAGTTCTAAAAACGACTTAAATAGAAAGAGGATAGTTATGAAGTACCCCTTCTCAATCAGAATATTTCATTGGGTGAGTGCTGCTCTCATCTTAGGTTTACTTATATTGGGTATTTATATGACACCTTATGATGAAAGTAACATGCCTTTCGCAGATGGTCTTTATTTTTGGCACAAATCGTTTGGCGTATTGATGTTCTTAATTGTTATTTTTCGCTTTTATAATAGAAAAAAACATACCTTACCTGAACTGCCGAGTACACTACCAAAACATGAAAAATTCGCAGCCCATGTTGTGCATAAAGGTTTGTATTTATTGATGATAATCATACCGCTCATTGGATATATTCAATCGAGTTCTTATGAATACAGTGGTGGAGTGCCCTTTTTTATCATGTATTTGCCAGAAATTATCACAAAAGATGCGACAGTATTTGCAGTATCAAATTTTTTGCACCGTTGGTTGTCATATCTTTTTATTTTATTGCTTACATGTCATATCCTAGGTGCCTTGAAGCATCGCTTTTTTGATAAAGAAAATGACGTATTAAATAGAATTATTTAATTGAAAATAAAAAAGACCTGACACATATTTTTAGATAAATATTTTTGTTAAATAATGCTGTATTTTACGATGTGTTCGTCGTGCTTTTGTCTGTGCAGAAGTGTCTAAATTTGAGAGACAAGATGAAAAATAGGATAACTTTGCATCTTGCCTGTTATTTTTGTAACTAGTCTTCAATAATTATTGACCGCATTGCAGAGGATCTTCGCCGTATTCGTTATTGCCTCTCGTTTCCTTAGTTGTGCCTAAGTAAAAAACAGAGATAAGCACCCCAACGACAGGAATAAAGTGCAACATGCTGTGCCAAGCGCTTTTGTTGCAGTCGTGCCAACGCTTAATGCTGATGGCCAATACTACCCATGTAATAACTAAAGATATAATTAATAAAAGCGAAATAGCAAAAAAATATATATCGTGAATATTATACCTATACACATTATTTAAGTTTAGCCATGTGTCTGTTAACGAATACAGCATGGGCGTAGTAAGGGCTGAGATAATAAATATCATAAACCAATATTGCATTCTAGAAATTCGCCCTTTGAACGAAAATAAAATATTATTTAGGTTGACATTAAAGGTGCTCTTTATAAAGAAAATAAATAGGAACATTAATAGTGCAAACTTAGCAAATCCATCAAGCATCGGTAGTAAGGTGAAATGAAAAATAGCTTGTAATTCAAAAGACCTAGTTAAATATGTATCACGGAAGAAGGTCATATAACCTTCTTCCGTGATGTCAGAAAGAAAAATGACACAGCAGCAATTAACCAACCTCGTGCAAAAAATGGCTTAAAAAAACATACCACTAAAAAAACAATAACAATGAGCGTTATTTCGCTACAGAGCTTCATTAACAACAAAAAGTTGAAAGGAGTCTGAACATCAATCATATATTAAATACTCTTCTAAATTTAGGAGGTCAAATTAATATAAGCAGTGGTTAAATACCACAAGTTGAAACTATTTATAACTCTCCCTTTACTAAAAAACGTACAGAGTGATCCTTTTCAATTTGATTCTGTACAAAATGAATTAGCACTAAACTACGGTATTCAATGCCAACTTAGGGAACTAAAAAGGTCAAATCCAACTTCAAATATCACTATTACTGGCCGTCCATAATTGGCAAACAGTAAATTTCAGATGTTAAGGGTGTTAGTGTTTTAACGCGCTAAATTAGGTTTAATAGATACATAACAAACACTGGACAAGGCAGGAATGACTTAGAAAAAGCAAACACACCATTATAATGTAGCTAAGCCACTCAAAGGATAATTATTAAGCCATAGCATACGGATATATCGAGTAGGTCACGCCTTTATTTAACAAGTAACACTAAAATAGAAAAATATTATGCACTAGCCATATCTGGTATAATAAAACCCACATTACGCAAGGACTATATATTTTGAAAATTCTTAAGTACGCATTATTGTTTTTATTTACATCATTAATATTACTTATTATTTTTGGAGTAAGTAAATGCAAATATGAAGAAATATCAGAACGGGTAACAACTGGTAGTGGTTATGGTTTTTCAATTGATGACTCTTTTAGTTCGGCTATTGGTGGTTTGAAAAAAATCCCCGAAGAGTATCCTAATTCATTGTTACATGTTATGCATGCACAAGAAAGTTTATCTTCTACTGTTCCATGGGGAGCAATTGATGAATTACATCCAAGTGAAAGGTTATTTATTATTTATGATACCAACTCAAATTATTTAGACTTTTTAGATATTAGCTTTAAAAATAATAAAGTCTTTGAAATAGAACGAGGAAAATTTTGTGCGTTAAACCCTACATTTAAGCAATCTCACCGCTTAATTGCAGATTTACTAGGTATAGATTATTAATATAACATCGATATTTAATACAACAGTAATAGCAAACACAGCGTCACCCAAAGGGCGCTAAAAATTGACCTACACTCTTTCATTGCAGTTGGCAGATCAAATAGTTGAAAGTACTTTAATGCAAAGCGCTTTTTGTATTTGTATTGATTATATTTGCTATGCCTTATTTGTTAGGCATTTCATCTTCAGTTTGAAAAACTGATTCAGCAGTTTTTTCTGCATTGCTTAGCGTTTATTGTGAATACTTAAATCGAATTTAGAGGATTAAAACAACACTCTTTTTCTAGATCTGCGATTCATTCAAATCAGCCTTTATGGAAAGAATAATTTTCTCAACATCTTTGAATATATTTCATGTGCACTTTATAACCAATAAATGCTAGCTTAGTGGCAAATTAATTGAAGGAAATAATTATGAAACTTGAGTCTTTAGCGTTGCACCATGGTTATGAATCTGAAGCCACGACTAAATCGGCAGCAGTTCCGATTTATAACACCTCTTCTTACACGTTTGATAATACCCAGCATGGTGCTGATTTATTCGATTTAAAAGTGCCGGGTAATATTTATACCCGTATTATGAACCCGACCAATGCGGTGCTTGAACAGCGTATTGCGGCGATGGAAGGCGGCATTGGTGCGCTTGCTGTGGCCTCTGGTATGGCGGCCATCACTTACGCAATTCAATGTTTGTGTGAAGTGGGCACTAATATTGTCAGTACCAGCCAAGTGTATGGTGGTACTTATAACTTATTTGCCCATAGTCTACCGCGCCAAGGTATTGAAGCGCGGATGATTAAAGCCGATGATTTTGACGGCTTTGAAAACGCGATTGATGAAAACACCCGTGCGGTTTTTTGTGAGTCGATTGGTAACCCTGCGGGGAATATTGTTGATATCGCTCGATTAGCTAAAATAGCCCATAGCAAAGGCGTGCCGCTGATTGTTGATAACACGGTAGCAACGCCGTATTTATGCCGGCCATTTGAGTTGGGTGCCGATATTGTGGTGCATTCGCTTACTAAATATATTAACGGCCATGGTACCGCGATTGGCGGCATAATTGTTGATTCGGGTAAGTTTGACTGGAAAGCCAATGCCACTCGTTTTGCGATGATGAATGAGCCTGATCCGTCGTATCATAATGTGGTTTATACCGATGCTTTTGCTGAAGCGGCGTTTATTGGTCGCTGCCGTGTTGTTCCACTTAGAAATACCGGTGCGGCACTTGCGCCTAAAAACGCCTCTGACATTTTAATTGGTCTTGAAACTTTAGGGCTAAGAATGCAGCGCCACTGTGAAAACGCGCAACAGCTTGCTGAATACCTAGAGAACCATCCTAAGGTGCTTTGGGTTAATTACGCAGGGTTAGCGTCAAGTCCCTATAACGCAATGAGTAAAACAACCACTAGTGGCAAAGCGTCTGGTATTTTAAGCTTTGGGATAGCGGGTGGCCTTGAAGCTGGCACTCGCTTTATTGATGCACTGAATATGATTTTACGTTTGGTAAATATCGGTGATGCAAAGTCACTGGCTTGCCACCCAGCATCAACCACGCATCGACAATTAAATGATGAAGAATTGGCGAACGCAGGGGTTAGCCGCGATTTAATTCGTTTATCAGTGGGTATTGAAAACATCGACGATATCATTGCTGATGTAAGCCAAGCGCTCGATAAAGCTTAGTAATGTTAGCTACAGGGGTAAAGCGTGATCCACATTAATGTTTAAACATGCATTTTATGTTTTGCTTGTAAGGTAGGTTTTATTTATGACCTACCGCACAAATTTACGTTTATATTCGTATATTGATTTAAATAAAATGGAGTGCCAGTACATGAAACTATTAATTTTTTTAGGTTCAGTTCGAAAAAGTTCGCCACCTAAGCCGGCACGTCTCGGTGAAAGAGTTGCCAAAGCATGCCAACGCTGTTTGCTTGAGCAATACAGTGACCACGATATTGAACTGATAGATCCGCTAGACTACGATCTGGACCCTATATTTAAACCGCACTTTGCTTATTCACAAGCCGAGGTGCCTAAAAAACTCGATGACCTAGCGGAAAAAATTAAAGCCAGCGATGGTTTTATTATGGTCAGCCCTGAGTACAATCATTCAATGAGTCCAGCATTGGCTAATCTATTAAACCATTTTGGTAGCTCTTTATTTGCTTACAAACCCAGCGTTATTGTTACGTATTCTGCGGGGCAGTGGGGTGGCGTTCGTGCCGCTGTTGGGATGCGCAGTTTTTTAAGTGAACTTGGGTGTTTGCCGGTGTCGGCTATGATCCATGTGCCAAAAGCGCAAGATGTATTTATTGAAAGTGGTGAAACAAACAAAGAGGCAGAGCAAGCATCATGGCGCGAATATTTTTCGCGGTCGTTTAATCAGTTACTGTGGTGGGCTGAGGCAGCAAGTAAGCAACGTGAGCAGCTTGACCCTAAGCAATTAATTAAAGACTTTAAACGCGACCCGTCGCAACGCAATGCACCTTAATAATAAGCTATGGGGTATTAGCATCCTCTCTTGGAGTATCTAAAATAGCTTGTTTCTCTTGGTCTGATAAAATGATCCAGTCAAATATTTCGTCGCTAGTTCGGCCGCAGCCGCTGCAATAGCCTTTGAGACGGTGGCATTTCCCAATGCAGTCGGTTTTTAATAGCGATGAACTTTTTTGGGGTGTTGAATTCATAAATCCTTAGCCAAGTAGGTCAACATTTGCTGACCTGTTTTATGGTTTTAATGCTATTTATTTGCTACCGATTTACCTACTTCAAATGAGGTAGACCAAGGCGTTGAGCGAGATAAAGTTTTTCCGGTATGAATTGAAATAGCTGGGTTTTTTTCATCAAGTACAAAGGTAGTGCGTAATGAATCAGCAGATTCTTTTTGTTGTTCGTGCCAGTTATTTTGCGCTAAACAAGCTCGGGTGAAATCAACAGCCTTTTGATGAATGGCCACCGCTTGCGTTTGTTCTTGGTAATTATCTTGGCAACGATAAGTCACTGTATCGGCATCCAAAGCACTGATTTGGCATGCTTCACCAACGAGATTGTATTTAGCTGTCCAGGTTTCTGCGTACTTTGTATTCACGCGGGTACGCTTTAACACCTCAAAACGTGAGTCGTAGGCTGCTAATAAACCATTGATTTTTTCACAAGGCGTGAGGTTATCAATACTTGCTTTTTGCTCTGTTGTTAAGCTGCTACAACCTGATAAAATAAGGCCTGTTAATAATACCGATAAATACTTTTTCATAGTGGACTATCCTTTTGTGATAGCTAATCCTTCGAAGTTGCTTAAAGGATACCTAAGGGCTTGAAAAAATGCCATTAAAGACGTGAAAATAAAATCATTGCATGACTTATATCAAACGTTTTTAGCGTAATATTTCAAAATTATTTGCATCAAAACTAAGTATTACTTTAAGCAAACGCGGCCACTTATAGATTTTGAACAGGTACATTTTTTATTGTTACGCTACCTGAACCATCAGCAAGTAAAGTAAAACTGCCTGCTTTGTTAACATAAATGCCACCAGAGCCATCGGTTACTGTGACTTTACCGACAATGTTTTGCACATCGATATTACCCGACCCATCATGAATAATTACATCACCTTGAGTGTTTGCCAGTTCAATACTGCCCGAGCCGTCATGGATGTTTACACTGTCAGTAATATTGCTCGCAGTGATTGCACCTGAGCCATCTTCAATGGTTAATTGACCCGAAATATTATTGATTATAATTGCGCCAGAACCATCATGAATGCTAGTTTCAGCTGCATTTTCAATCGAGATCTCGCCTGATCCATCGGTAATATCAAGCAAGAATGTTGCTGGTAGCGACACCGTTAGATCTATGCGCGTATGATCTTCACTGTGGTTATCACAATTATTCGCAGTTAATTTTGCTGAGTTGCCACTTTTATCTAAAGTAAGGCAGTAGTTGTCATGCGCTTCATATTGATAAATTTCAGCCTTTACCGTCACAGTGTCGGTATTACTGCCTACGATATGTAAAAAGCCCGAACCGGCTTCAACGTTTAATGCTGATAGTGATTGAGCATCAAGGGTAAGCTTTTTTGTGTCTTGTAGTGTCATCTCGTTATTCCAAGCCAAAGTTTGAGTTGATAGCAGTACAGTGCCAATCAGAGTCAATCGTGTGAATGCGTTAATCATTATTATTCCCTTTCATTTTTGTGGTGTTTTTAGTTTAGTCGTATAGAGCGACTAAAAAGGTTTAAAGGGGATTTGATAATTTTTATTTTAATGCGAAAGTTTGATGCGCTTTGCTTAACTACGGTATATGAATTTACGCCCGAGAAAGTACGAAGTCTTAGGCAACAAAATAATCTTTCCCAACCTGTATTCGCTTGCTATTTTAATGTTAGTGATAACGAGTGAGGAAATGGAACAAGGTGAAAGTAAACCAAGAGGCGCAGCGTTAAAAATGCTCTCACTGCCAGAAAATAAAGCTCTTGCAGCAATAGCGTGATTTAGACTTTAAAAGCTGACTTGGATGCAGTCTAGCCTTTCATATTCCGCAGCTGCATTTTCTGTTTTAACTATTTTATTTTAAAAGACTTTTTGCTTGGTATTCAGCGCGGCGCCTCTTAGCCTTTTTGTAAACAACTTACTTAAAGGTCTTTAAACAAAGCGCTGAGCAAACTCAGCGCTTAATAAACAAGAGCAGATAAACTTACTTATGTCTTCCTTGCAAACATGCAACGACGTCTTGTAGCTCTAGACCTTGGCGCTGTAGCAATACGATTAAGTGATATATCAAATCAGCGGATTCATTGGTTAGCTCTTCGTTATCATGTTTCATTGCAGCTAAAGCGACCTCAACGCCTTCTTCCCCCACTTTTTGACAACTGCGGCTTAAATCTTTAGCAAACAAAGAGGCGGTGTAGCTTTTTTCAGGGTCGTCGTTTTTACGCGATACAATCACTTGCTCAAGCTGCGCTAAGAAGCTTAGGCTTGGTTTTGCAGCATCACCAAAACAACTTTGTGTGCCTAAGTGACAAGTTGGCCCAAGTGGGTTAGCCAGCACTAAAATAGAGTCATAGTCGCAATCAGTATGGACAGACACTACTTCTAAGTAATTCTCAGAGGTTTCGCCTTTGGTCCATAAACGGTTTTTTGAACGCGAGTAAAACGTCACCTTTTGCTTTTCAAAGGTGACTTCCAGCGATTCTTGATTCATAAAGCCTTGCATTAAAATAACACCAGTACGGGCATCTTGCACGATGGCAGGGATCAATTCGCTTTTAGCAAAATCAACTTGGGTAAGGTTTTGTTTGGTTAGTTGCATAGTCGCGCCGCCACTTGGTTATCTATTAAATATTGTTTTAATTCGCCGATGTTGATCACATTTTTGTGAAATACGCTAGCTGCCAGTGCGCCATCAACGTGGCTTTGTTTAAATACATCGACAAAATCTTGCATGGTGCCAGCACCGCCTGAGGCGATAAGTGGAATATCACACAAAGCACGTATTTTAGACAGCTGCTGGTTATCGTAACCATTGCGCACGCCATCTTGGTTCATGCAGTTGAGTACGATTTCGCCTGCGCCTAAGTCTTGCACGCGTTTTACCCATTCTTGCGTTTTATAACGGGTGCGGCTTGACGCATTAGGATCGCCAGTAAGCTGATACACTAAATACTCGCCAGTTACTTCATCGTAAAAGCTATCAATGCCGACAACGACACATTGTTTACCAAACTCATCATGTAGTTCTTTGATAAGCTCAGGACGGGCAATAGCAGGGCTGTTTATACTGATTTTATCAGCGCCGCGTTCTAATACGCGTGCTGCATCAGCCACTGATTTAATACCACCTGCAACACAAAATGGAATATCAATATGACGTGCTATGCTCTCTACCCAGTTTACATCGAGAAGGCGTTTTTCAACACTGGCGCTAATTTCATAAAATACCAGTTCGTCAGCACCGGCTTCGCTATACGCTTTAGCCATTGTTAATATGTCGCCAACCACTTCGTGGCCTTTAAATTTAACGCCTTTGACTACTTGGCCGTCTTTAACGTCTAAACACGGGATTATGCGTTTTGATAACATGCCAACGCCTCCTCTACATTAAATGCGCCATCAAGCAGTGACTTACCTAATATAACACCGCCTACGCCAAGCTCTTTGAGCTTTTTAATGTCATCAAGCGAGCTTACACCCCCAGAGGCTTGTACTTTAATATTGCTATTGTGTTTTATTAAGTCTTCATATAATGCAAATGAAGGACCAGTCATGGTGCCGTCTTTACTGATGTCCGTGCATAGAAAATCAATTACACCCAGTGCTACATAAAAATCGACTAATTCAAATAAGCCGAATTCTGATTCACTTAACCAACCGTGGGTGGCAGGTGCCCAGCCATTGTCGGTTTTATTAACGTCGAGGGCGATAACAAAGTGCTTGGCACCGAATTTTTCAATCCAGCTTTTTACTTCATCACGTTTTTCAACCGCCATAGAGCCAATTACTACTTGGTTAGCACCGGCTTTAAGCCAGTCGCTTACGTCTTGTTCAGTACGAATACCGCCACCAACTTGATACGGTACGTTAAGTACTTTGGTGGCTGCTTGAATGTGTTGCCATTGTTTTTTATTAGGATCGCGTGCGCCTTCTAAATCAACAAGGTGTAATTTACCTGCGCCGCTTTGTGCATACTCTTGTAAGCGCGCACCAAGCTCAAACGGGTAAAACTGTGCAGTATCGTATTTACCTTGATATAAGCGCACAATTTGATTTTGTAATACATCTAATGCTGGAATAATCACTTGAATTCTCTTTATTAATTTGTGTTGATACGCTTTATTTATAGCTGCCAGTCTAAAAAGTTCTGCAATAACTGAGTGCCGACTTTAGCGCTACGTTCAGGGTGAAATTGCATACCCGCGTAGTTATCGTTGGCAACAATCGCTGAGAAGGTTTGCCCGTATTCGCCACTAACCAATGTTGCATCATTCACGGTATGAGCAAAACTATGCACAAAATATACTTGCTTGTTTGCATCAAGGCCTTTGGTTAAAGCATGTTCACGATTAACGGTGAGGTTATTCCAACCCATGTGCGGAGACGTTAAACTACCCACATCAAGTGCTTTAACGTGCCCAGGTATTTTGCCAAGGCATTGCACATTACCTTCTTCAGTGCTTTCGCACAGTAACTGCATGCCTAAACAAATCCCCATCAGAGGGCGTTGGTATTCATTGATTGCCTGTTGCCAACCGCCTTCTACCAAGCGCTTCATAGCAACAGATGCATGGCCAACACCTGGTAAAATGGCGCGTTCAAAGTTTTTAAGTTGCTCTGGCGAGGTGATCACTTCTGGCGTTTGCCCTAAGCGCTCAAAAGCAAAGCGTACAGAGTTTATGTTGGCACAACCGGTGTTAATTATGGCAATCATAAACACCCCTTAGAGCTTGCTGTTTGTTGGCTGGCGTCAGCGGCAATGGCCATACGTAAAGCGCGAGAAAACGCTTTAAATAAACCTTCAACTTGGTGATGACAGTTACCGTCGCTAACCGACAATATTAAGCTGATCGCTGCATTGTCGCTTAAGCTTTTGAAAAAGTGTTCAACCATTTGTACGTCTAAATCACCGGCTTTTTCACGGCTAAAGTTAGCGTTTAATATAAACGAAGCACGACCTGACAAGTCAATTTGTGCCTCTGCTTTGCATTCATCCATCGGTAGGGCAAAACCATAGCGAGCAATTTGTGATTTAGTACCAAGGGCTTGTTTAAGCGCTAAACCAAGGGCAATGCCGATATCTTCAACAAGGTGGTGCTCGTCAATGTGCAAGTCGCCGCTGGCTTGAATATCAAGGCCAATATTGGCGTGGGTGCGAATTTGATCAAGCATGTGATCAAAAAAGCCAAGGCCGGTGCTGATCTCGCCATTTTTACTTTGATCTAAATTGAGTTTTACATCAATTTGCGTTTCTTTAGTGTTGCGAGTCACGCGGCCTTGTCGATCAGCGGTGGTAAGTTTAGTGACAATTGCATTCCAATCACCGTCATACAAAATACCTTCACAACACAAGTTTTGTGCAAGGCCAATATCTGTTTGGCGATCGCCAATCACAAATGAGCGTGCTAAATCGACTTTACCTGAGCGCATTAACTCGGTAAGCAACCCTGTTTTTGGCTTACGACAATCACAATTTTGCTCATTAAAGTGTGGGCAAATTAATACGTCGTCAAATTTAATGCCTTGGCTTGATAAAATAGCCATCATCTTATCTTGGGCAATATCAAAATCAGCCGTTGGAAAGCTGTCAGTGCCTAAGCCATCTTGGTTTGACACCATCACTAAACGATAGCCTGCGCTTTGTAATTGCAAAAGAGCAGGGATCACGTTTGGTAAAAACGCTAGCTTTTCAAGACTGTCTACTTGCTTGTCGGTGATTGGCTCTTCAATAATAGTGCCATCACGGTCGATAAATAAATACGGGTTGCTCATGATACTTCCTGCTCTTTAAAAGTGGCTGATTGGCTTAGGCCATCTAACCATATTTTTACTTGTTCTAGTTCTTGCTCACTGCCGATTGAAATACGTAGCCAATCGTTTTCGCCGTATAAAGTAAAAGCACGCATAACTAAGCCTTGCTCAAGTGCGATATTAAAGCTGTTTTTATCGGCGAGCTTTAGAGTGACAAAGTTTCCTTCGCCACTGAGCACTTGTAATACGGCAGGGGAGGCTTCGAGCCACTGCTTTAGCTTTGCCCTTAGTGCATTTAAAATACTTACTTGGCGACGCATTGAAGTAATGGCATCTGGGCTGAGTGCATTTGCAGCAATGCTTGCCACTACCGTTGATACTGGATACGGTGCAATCACTTTACGGATTGGCGCTAGTACTGACGATTGGGCAAGAGTAAAGCCTGTACGCAGGCCTGCTAACGCAAATGCTTTAGAGAGCGTTCTAAGTACTACTATGTTGGCAAATTCGTTGATGAGTTTGCTTGCACTTTGCTCTGGGCAAAATTCAATATAAGCTTCATCCACAACGACCAGAGCTTTATCGGCAAGTGCTGTTGCAATAGCCTTTATTTTTTTAAGCGGTGTTAAGCTGCCTGTTGGGTTATTTGGATTACAAATAAACACTAATTTGCTATTACCAACAGCGTTGATTATTTGATCAACAGTACCATCGAGTAATAATGCTTGGCTTAAGCCATTTATTGCTACGTTGTGAGTGTCGGCGGTGACTTTGTACATGCCGTACGTAGGTAAAAATAAAGCAACCGAATCTTGCTCTGGTTGGCAATAGGTGCGTACCAGTAGCTCAATACCTTCATCCGCACCACGGGTCATAAGTACTTGTTCAGCATTGAGTCCTGCGTAATCAGCATAGCGGTTAATAACATTCATAGGCTGCGGATCAGGGTAGCGATTTAAATCATTAATGCTGATATCGATACTTTTAACATACGGGCTTTCATTTGCATTAAGCCACGTTGTGCCGGTTAGTTTCTCACTTTTTGCCGAGCTATATGCTGCTAATGCATCAATATTGGCCGGTAATAAAGGATTATTGCTCATTGTTCATCGCCTCTAAACGCACCTTAACGGCATTTGCGTGGGCATCAAGTCCTTCTGCATCAGCCAATGGTAAAATTGCTTTTGATAAGTTTTTTAAACCATTTTGAGTAATGGTTTGTACGGTATAAGTGCGAAAAAAATCAAGTAAGTTTAAGCTTGAATAAGTGGCACTGTAGCCATAAGTTGGTAATACGTGATTAGTACCAGAGGCATAATCACCAGCAGATTCTGGCGTGTAGTCACCCACAAATACAGATCCTGCATTTTTAACTTTGTTTAAATACGGGTTGGCATCAGCCAGTTGCAGTATTAAGTGTTCAGGGCCGTATTGTGCTGATACAGCAAATGCTTGCTCGATTGAATCAACCAAAATAAGCGATGAATTAGCCAATGCTTTTGCGGCAATATCTTGACGCGATAGTTTGGCTAATTGGCGTTCAATGGCTTGCTCGGTGCGGGCAATCATACGTTCACTGTTACACAGTAAAATTACTTGCGAATCAGCGCCGTGCTCAGCTTGAGATAATAAATCAGCGGCAATAAATTCAGGGTTTGCGCGCTCATCGGCAATCACTAACACCTCAGATGGGCCCGCAGGCATATCGATCGCCATGCCTGGTATGGTCTGAGCTACTAGTTGTTTAGCCATAGTCACAAAGCTGTTACCCGGGCCAAAAATTTTATTCACCTTGGGCACTGAGTCTGTACCATAAGCCATTGCGGCGATTGCACCTGCGCCGCCACTTTCTACGATTGTTTTGATACCGCATAGTTTAGCCGCATATAAAATTGCTGGGTTTATCGGTAAATCACCTTGCACCGGTGTTGCTAACACTACGGTTGTCGCACCACTTAGCTGCGCCAGTACACCTTGCATGATCACTGATGAAGGCAATGGCGCACTGCCACCTGGCACATATATTCCAACGGCTTCAATGGCTTGGTATTTTAGTTCACATAACACACCGGGCTGAGTCGACAATTTAATATCTTTGGGTAGCTGTGCTTGGTGAAAACGTTTTACATTAGCGTAGGCTGTGTCTATCGCGTATTTAAGCTCAGCGCTTAACTGCTGCTCAGCGGCATTGATCTCACTTTGCGGCACTAATAAGCGCGGATTTTCGCGGTTATCATATTGCTTAGCCATGTCGAGTAAGGCTGTGTCGCCTTGCTCTTTTACGTTTGCCATAATTGCTTGGCAAATAGCTTCTACTTCCACACTTGCACTAACAGCAGGGCGCATTAGCGCCGCTGCTTGTGCATCTTTGGAAACCTCATTCCAGCGCAACATTGACTTACTCCATCATTTTTTCAATTGGCATAACGAGGATAGAGTTGGCGCCTAGCGCTTTTAATTGCTCCATTGTTTCCCAAAATAATGTTTCACTGCTCACCATGTGCAGGGCTACGTATTCATCAGAGCCAGCAAGCGCTAATACCGTTGGTTGGCCAGAGCCTGGTAAAATATCGCAAATTTCATCCAGTTTATCTTTTGGCGCGTGCAGCATGATGTATTTGCTTTCTTTGGCTTGTCTCACGCCGCGTAAGCGTGGCATAAGTTTGTTGATAAGTGCTAGTTTGTCAGCATCTTGTAAGTCTTTATTTTGGATAAGGCAGGCGTTTGATTCTAAAATAGTATCGCCTTGCATAAGGCCGTTGGCTTCAAGTGTGGCACCGGTAGATACTAAATCACAAATTGCATCAGCAAGTCCTGCACGTGGTGCGACTTCTACAGAGCCAGTCAGCATTACTGTGCTGGCATTTATGCCTTCACGCTTTAAGTATTGAGTTAAGATTTCAGGGTAGGTAGTAGCAATGCGTTTGCCTTCAAACCAGCTTTTATCTTGCTTGCCAAGTTCTGACGGCCATGCAAGTGCAAGGCGACAGTAGCCAAAATCAAGTTTAGACAGTTTAGTTACTTCACTTGGTACGCCTTGGCGCTGGCGCTCAGCTTGTACTTCAACGAGTACGTTTTCGCCTACTATGCCTAAATCACACACGCCGTCCATTACCAGACCTGGGATATCGTCATCGCGCACACGTAGTACGTCAATCGGCATATTGGTCGAGTGGGCAATCAAACGTTGCTCACGCAAGTTAAGTTTAACACCTAGCTGTTTTAGTAAGTCTTGGCAATCTTTAGAAAGGCGGCCACCTTTTTGGATGGCGATACGTAGACGGTTGCTATTACTCATTATTCATTTTTCCTTTAATTTAAAAACTAAAAACCCCGAGGGAACCTCAGGGCGAAAAATGAATCATTGTATGTTGACTCGCCAGAGGTTCCTTTTAGGAATAACCTCTCAGCGAAAGACCTGACAGGTTATTCCGGTGAATGGTGGTGATGATGTACTGTTGTCAGGTTTAAGCGCATTATAATATATCCTAAATAACTTTCGTTTTATCATTGCTTCATGTAAACAAAAGTGTTTAATCTGTTTAAGTAAATTTCACATATAGAAAAACACATTTGTGGGGAAGCTGGCAAGTTTTTTTTGCATAAATTAAAGAATAAGCTATAACGGCCGATGATAAGAGTAACCAAAGGAGGAACGTATGGATATTATGATCCCTTATTTAGGGCAGATCACTCGTTTGCAACTTGAGTCGAAAGGCGCTTTTCATATTGCGGGGCTAAAAGATTCGAACGCGCAGCGAATTGAACGTGAAAAGCGGCAAAAACGTCAGTTAGAGCGCAAAGAACTACTGCCTAAAGAAAAGCTTGAAACAGCTAAGAAAGAGCGCAAAACAGACGAGGAAGACGAAACCCATTTAGACACATGGGCGTAATATTTCTAGGATCTTATGCATAGAAAATGCATAACTAGTTCTAGCACCGTAAGCATTAGCTTGCGGCGCCAGAAGTAAGTTTAAATGTTAGTTTTGTTGTTTGGCACTAATGCTACTGTGAATTAACGGCGAAATAGTGAGCCCTTGCACAATAATCGAAAATATCACCACAACGTAGGTAACAATAACAAGCAGGTTGTGTAAATCAGAGCCGCCCACAAATACTTGATCACGAGGAATTGCCGCAGCCATTGCTAAAGCAAGGCCACCGCGTAGGCCGCCCCAGGTTAAAATTTTAACTGAGTGTTTGTCGTATTTTCTAAATTTCTTAAATACCACAAATGGTGCGCCAACACTGATAAAGCGAGCAAGTAATACAACAGGCACCATTAGTAGTCCTAAACCAATTTCAGCTAGGCTGATGGGCATAGTGACAATTAGCATCCCGATAATCAAAAATAACAATGCATTCAAAAAGCTGTCGGTGGCGTGCCAAAAGTCTTTTACGTAGCGAGTGTCTTCAGGCCCGGTGCGCTCTGTCGCTTTAGTACGGGTTATATTACCTAACAATATACCGCTAGTTACCATCGCCAGTGCGCCAGATATTTCCCATATATTGGCAGCGGCGAATCCTGCTGTCGGTATAGTTAAGGTTAGTAACAAGCGAATATTTACATCACGACTGTTGATGATCAGATAATGACCCACTAACGCAATCACTAAACCAAATGCAATCCCTCCCAGTGCGTCGACAAAGAATAGCTCTGCAATGCCTGCTGCACTGGCTTCAGTGTCGAGAAAAGCCACGGCAAAAATAGTGGTAAAAATAACTAAACCAATACCATCATTAAATAATGATTCACCTTCAACTTGCACAGAAATGCCTTCAGGGGCACGCATTTGTTTAATAATTGCAAGCACTGCAATTGGATCGGTTGGACTTATTAATGCACCAAACAATAAACAATAGATAAAAGGCACCGCAAAGCCTAACGCGGCAAATAAGTAAAAGCTTAAAAAGCCAATGATAAAGGTTGAAGCTAAGGTTGAAAATAACACCAGTACGGTAATTTCGAAACGTTGTTTTTTGAGTGCCGCAAGGTTAATTTCCAATGCGCCTGCAAACAGTAAAAAACCGAGCATGCCTTTGAGTAATAATTGATTAAAATCGATACTTGAGACTATCTGTGTAATCTCCAGTGCGGTTGAATCGCCCAATAATTTTACCGCGAGTATTAATAACAGTGAAATCACTACTGAGCCAGTTGTTATGGCAATAGTGGTTTGCATTTTGAGGATATACTGGTTAGCAAATGCGATAAAAATCGCTAATGCAGATAAAAAACAAATGAGGTACCAAGCATTCATTGTTTGACCTTAAATAATATATTGGAATGAGCAAAAAGGAATGTACTTTCGCGCGGGGTATGTTACTCCTGAGACTTTGAAATGTCACCGCGATAATACTGTTAATTACACTTTTAATAGGCGTTTATGCTACTCACGCAATGACAGCGAAATTAATTGATGGTTTTGTTTGAAATTTTATGGGTATGGACAGCTTCTAAACGTCAACAGCTTCTTTTTCTAGTCGTCAACATTTGCAGTTTGCTATCTATATCGGTAGTCCTATTGCCAATTAATTATAGAGCCGAGTAGCAATGACATTTAATACATTACCAATAATAAAAACAAATGACATGTAACCATATGTTAATTTAATGTAATTATTTATTTACAGTTTTCCGGGGTTTTGTTCGTGATTAATTAACAATATTGGTTTAAGTTGTTGTTTTAAAATGTTTCTGTTTTGGTTTTTTTGTTATTTGATGTTAATTTTTTGTTTCATTTTCAATTTCACTGAAAGCAGTATAGGCTGAACTTGAATCGGGAACGGGTAGTGCCGGTTTAATACAAAAATATTAAATAAATAACAACTTAAATGGAGCGTAAACGTGAATTTATCTAAAATCACATTAGCAACACTTGCTGCTCTTGCGGTAACGCAAGCATCAAGTGCAGTAGCTGCAAATAAACAATATCTCAATGAGCAAGCAGCCCTAACTACAGCTTTGCAAAATAGTGCGTCATCGGTACTTATGGCAAGCCCAATGCAGTTAGTTGGTTTGGATGCAGGTAATGAGTTAGTCGTATTAAAAGAAGTAAAAAGTAACAATGGTGATACGACACGCCGTTATCAACAACAGTATCAAGGATTACCAGTCATTGGTGATACTGTGAGTTTAACGTTTGATAATAACGGCCAATTAAAACGCGCTCATGGTGCTGCTGTATATGATATTAGTAGTGATATAAGCTCAGTGATGCCAAAACTCAGTAAAAAAATGGCTATTACACAGGGGTTAAAAAACTCCCCCGCAGCGGCTAAATCAGTAAGCCTTAAAAAACACAATGAACAATCGCGTTTAGCGATTTGGCTTGATGCGCAACATGTCGCACATTTAGTGTATGAAGTATCGTATGTTACTTATGGTGCTAATCCTTCTCGACCTTATCAGATCATTGATGCGAATTCTGGTGAGGTTTTGCATAGCTTTGATAACCTTCAACATGCCAATGCGACAGGCCCTGGTGGAAATTTAAAAACAGGAAAGTACATTTACGGGACTGATTTTAGTAGTTTAGATGTGTCGCAGTCAGGCAACACTTGCACCATGAATAACGCAAATGTTAAAACCATTAATTTAAATGGTGGCACCAGTGGCTCTTCAGCGTATTCCTTTACTTGCCCCGAAAACACCTTTAAGGAAATAAATGGCGCTTATTCGCCATTAAATGACGCGCACTACTTTGGTAATGTTATTTTTAATATGTATAACGACTGGATTGGTTCTCCTCCGCTGTCTTTTCAATTGCAAATGCGTGTTCATTACGGCAGTAATTATGAAAATGCTTTTTGGGACGGATCAGCAATGACTTTTGGTGATGGTCAAAATACCTTTTATCCATTAGTTAGTTTAGATGTTTCTGCTCATGAAGTTAGCCATGGTTTTACTGAGCAAAATTCAGGGCTGGTATACAGTGGGAAATCGGGCGGCTTGAATGAAGCGTTTTCTGATATGGCTGGTGAAGCTGCCGAGTTTTATATGCTAGGCACTAATGATTGGTTAGTTGGCCAAGAAATTTTCAAAGGCAATGGTGCATTGCGTTACATGAATAACCCGACCCAAGATGGTAGTTCAATTGATAACCAATCGAGTTATTATTCTGGGATGGATGTACATTACAGCTCAGGTGTATTTAATAAAGCATTCTATAACTTAGCAACTAAAGCTGGTTGGGATACTAGAAAAGCTTTTGAGGTTATGGCGCGTGCAAACCAATTATATTGGACCGCTAGTACTAATTGGGACTTGGCTGGTAATGGTGTAATGGATGCGGCATGTGATTTAGATTACAGCCCAGATGATGTACAAAGCGCACTTGCGGCAGTGGGTGTAACGTCAAATTTAAGCCCTGGTAGTAGTTGTGGAGGAGTAGAGCCACCAATTGACGAGCCACTTAGCAATGGCGTGCCACGCACTGGGATCAGTGGTACAGAAAAACAGCAACTGTTCTTTACCTTAGAAGTACCAGCTAATGCCACTAATTTGCAGTTTAACACGGTAGGTGGCAGTGGTGATGCGGACTTGTATGTAAAATTTGCGCAAAGACCAACACTAAATAGTTTTGACTGTAACAGCACGACTTCAACCAGCACTGAAAGCTGTGCTATCAGCAATGTTCAAGCAGGTACTTACTATGTAATGGTTGAAGCCTGGAACCAAATATCGGGCGTTTCACTCACGGGGAGTTTTGATGGCGGTGATACGGGTACTACACCGATAAACCGTACTGAAACCAATGTAAGTGTTAGCTCAGGTGGTTGGACTCGTTTTAGTCAAGAACTAAGCGCAGGTTATTCAACATTGAATGTTGCTATAGCGGGTGGTTCTGGTGATGCAGACTTGTATGTTAATTTTGGCTCGCCATCATCAACATCGTCTTATCAATGTCGACCATATAAAAATGGTAACAACGAAAGTTGCGAAATTACTGCTCCACAAGCGGGCACTTGGTATATTGATTTACAAGGCTACAGCGCGGCAAGTGGCGTAACGTTAACAATAACGGCTAACTAATCCCTCACCTAAGGGAGCATTCGCTCCCTTTTTTACCCTTATATTTTCAGAGTCTGAATTTGGGTAAACACAGAAAAAAAGGAAACTGTTATGAATATCTTTGCACCAAGCGTCCTGCTTGGCACTGTGTCATTATTGGTAAGTCAGCTGGTAATAGCACAAGAGCCTGACAGTATTTGGGTAAGTATTGACCCTGTAGCAGCTAAACATTACAAATTAAACCAAACAGCTCATAAACACAGTACAGAGCTCCTCGCTCCACAAGCATCCAGCTTATCTTCTGTTAATTTTATGCGTATTAAACAGGCTGAAGTGGCTAATTTAAGTGAATTTATGCACGACAATTACCATCGTTGCGGTGGCTTTGTAGCACATGAATCATTGCTTGAGGCGCAGCTTTATACTGAGCAATTAGCTAAAGTACAGAATCAGTCAATCAACAGTTTGGCTATTAACTACACAATAGATAATGCGCAAACGGTACAGACACTGATCAATAACATTAGCCCTAATGATCTAACCAATACCGTTAATTCGTTGAGTGCTTTTAATAATCGCTATTACTCAGTACAAAGTGGAGTTGATGCATCTCAATGGTTAAAAGATTATTGGCAACAGTTAGCGAGCAACCGCGCTGATATTAGTGTTGATTACTTTAGCCATAGTTGGTCGCAATCATCTGTAATTGTGACTATTCAAGGCAGCGAAAAAGCGGATGAAATAGTAATTGTTGGCGGTCATTTAGATTCAATTAATCAATCAAATCCTAGTAATGGCAGAGCGCCCGGTGCGGATGATAATGCCTCCGGTATTGCGGTCTTGTCGGAAGTGCTTCGGGCAATCGTAGATAATAACTATCAACCACAAAGAACAATCCAAATTATGGGTTTTGCAGCTGAAGAAGTAGGGCTGCGAGGTTCAAAAGCGATTGCAACGGCGTATAAATCACAGGGCAAAAATGTGGTAGGTATGGTGCAATTTGATATGACCGGTAATCATGGCAGTAGCGATGATATTGTGATGATGACAGATTATACTAACAGCGGGCAAAATCAGTTTTTGGGACAATTGATCGATACTTATTTACCCACCCTAAGTTATGGTTTTGATCAGTGTGGTTATGGCTGTTCAGATCATGCTTCGTGGTATCAGCAGGGCTTTGCCGCCTCAATGCCATTTGAGTCGCGCATGGCTGATATTAACCCGCTAATCCATACTGCAAACGACAGTAATTTTGATGCTGATCATGCGAGTAAATTTGCCAAGCTTGCGGTGAGCTACTTAGCTGAAATGGCTAAAAATGCCGGCTATGAAGTACCACCCACTGACAATGAACTGGAAAATGGTGTCACAGTGTCTGGAATTAATGCGCTTGCTAAAGAACAAGTTTTTTATACCTTAGCAGTCCCTGCAGGAAGTAGTAATTTAAACTTTACTACAGCAGGTGGCAGTGGCGATGCTGATCTATACGTTAAGTTTGGCGCAGCGCCTACTTTACAAGACTTTGACTGTAACAGTACTAATTCAAACAGTAATGAAGCATGCGCTATTAGTAATATACAATCAGGTACATATCATGTCATGGTTGAAGCATGGAGCGCTATTACTGGTGTTTCCTTAACGGGTAGTTATGATGGTGACAATAATGTACCGACACCGGTTAATCGTACCGAGACGAATGTCAGTGTGGCAACAGGAGGTTGGACTCGCTTTAGTCAAAATATCAGTGCGGGTTACGCGTCGTTAAATATTTCTATTTTAGGTGGTAGCGGGGATGCTGATCTGTATGTGAATTTTGGTTCGCCGTCATCAACGTCAACATATCAATGTCGACCTTATAAAAATGGTAATAATGAAAGCTGTACTATTAGCAATCCCCAAGCTGGTGCTTGGTATATTGATTTACAAGGTTACACTGCGGCAAGTGGTATTACTTTAACGATCAACGCACAATAATAACAATAGCAAAGGAGCATTGCTCCTTTGCTATTTGCTTTGCGTATTCACTTGCCCTTGGGGCTATGCTTACGTAAAATCCCGCTATTATTTTTAGCAAAGCGATCGTTATTATCAAACAGCTTTTTAGTGCAGCAGGCCCGTTAGCGCAATCTCTAGATGGTTATACGCCTCGCCAACCGCAGATCGATATGGCGGTTGCGGTGAGTGATGCATTGAAAAACCGCTCGCAATTAGTGGTTGAAGCGGGCACTGGTACAGGTAAAACCTACGCTTATTTAGCCCCCGCGCTAAAGTCTAAAGGTAAAACAATAATTTCAACCGGCACGAAAGCGCTGCAAGAACAATTATATCACCGTGATTTACCTCAATTAGTCAAAGCGCTTAGTGCGAGTAAAAAAACCGCGCTGCTAAAAGGGCGCAGTAACTATCTATGTACTTATCGGCTTAATCAGCATGTTGCCCATGTCCCGACCGATGATTCTGATGTGATGCATCAATTGGCCATGGTGGCTAAATTTGCCAGTGAAACGCACACCGGTGATCTGGCTGATTGTATTGGTATCGAAGAAGATGCCAAAGTATTACCTTATGTAAGCTCCACTGCGGATAACTGCTTAGGTAAAGAGTGTCCTGATTTTCAAGATTGCTATATTCGCAAAGCCCGCTTAAAAGCGATGGATGCCGATATAGTAGTGGTTAACCATCATTTGTTTTTTGCAGACATGGCGGTAAAAGATACCGGCTTTGCTGAACTCATTCCCACAGCTGATGCCTATATATTTGATGAAGCACACCAATTAAGTGAAATTGCCAGTGATTACTTTGGTGAGAGTATCAGCACTAAAAAGCTGGTGGACTTAATTAATGATTTACGAGCAATTTATCGCTCTGACATTCCGGATATGTTGCAACTTGGTAAAACCTTAAATAAGCTTGAAACCAGTGTTGCAGACTTGCGCTTACAATTTGGCTTAGATGGTAGCCGAGGTGATTGGCGACAAATGCTGGCAAGTAAAGAAATTTGCGCCGCGTTACATAGGGTGATCAGCGATTTAGACTTTTTGTATCAAGTACTCAAACATTGTTTAGACCGTAGCGATAAAATAGAACACCCATTTGAGCGTACCTTAGCTTTTAAAGGGCAATTAGAGCGGGTGTTTGATATAAGCCAAACAGGTAACAGTTATTGGTATGAAACAACACGCCGCTATTTAACCGTACATATAACTCCGCTTAACGTATCAGTTAAATTTGCGCAAATGATGGCAGACACGGGGGCTGGCTTTGTATTCACCTCAGCGACTCTATCTGTCGATAATGCACTTGATCATTTTAACGCAAGCCTAGGCCTTAAGCCTGCCAAAAGTATGATGGTTGATAGTCCGTTTGATTATTATCAGCAAGCCTTATTATGTTTACCCCGTTATTTGCCTGAAACACATGCAGCGAATATGCCTCATGCGATTGTTAAGCTTACCCTCGATTTAATTAAAGCAGCAAAAGGGCGATGCTTTGTATTGTTTACCAGCTATCGGATGATGCATTTAGTCGCCGAAGGGCTAAGTACGCAGATTGATTATCCTATTTATATGCAAGGGCAAATGTCTAAACGTATTATTTTAGAAAAATTTACCCGCCATGGTAATGCCGTATTATTAGGTACTGCGTCGTTTTGGGAAGGAGTTGATGTCAGAGGTAGCACACTCAGTTGTGTTATTATTGATAAGTTACCCTTTGCAGCACCCGATGATCCACTGCTCCAAGCTAAAATGCAAGATGCGCAATTACAAGGACATGATCCTTTTGCTTATATTCAATTGCCACAAGCGGTGATTGCACTAAAACAAGGCGTTGGACGACTGATCCGCGATAGTAAGGATAAAGGGGTGTTGGTGATTTGCGATAACCGTTTAGTGACACGCCAATACGGCCAAGTCTTTTTAAAAAGCTTGCCGCCGATGCGCCGCACACGTAGCCTTCAAGTGGCCAGTGAATTTTTAGAACACATTAACTAGAGAAATAATTACCATGAATAACGCAATCAGTACTAGTGATATTAATCTATTAGCATTTGACGCTTCTACCGAAGCATTGTCTTTAGTGCTCAATTATAATGGTCAGTTATTTCACCATTTTGAAGTATGCCCGCAACAGCATAGTCAAAAAATCTTACCGTTGGTTGATCAGTTGTTAGCTAAGGCAAATTGCCGTTTAACTGATTTAGATGTTATTGGTTTTGGCCAAGGCCCAGGTAGTTTCACTGGCGTGCGTATAAGTGTCGCCATTGCGCAAGGCTTAGCTTATGCATGTAAACTGCCACTAGTTGGTGTGTCAACGCTGCAAATGATGGCGCAGCAAGCTTATCAACAAACCGGTGAAAAAAGTGTATTTAGTGCTATTGATGCGCGTATGGGAGAAATATATTTTGCCCATCATAGACTCAGTGATAATGGTGTGATGACCTTACAAGGTGACGAACAAGTATTAAAACCCGCATTATTATCTCTTGCAGACGAACCAGGGATTGCAGTGGGCACTGGCTGGCAAACATACCCTGAGGCACTGGCAGATAACCCACAAATTGCTATCAATAACGACATCATATTACCTGATGCCGGTTTTATGTTGGCTACAATTAGCGATGATTTCAGTGCGCAACGTACGGTCAGTGCTGCGCAAGCTCAACCTAAATATGTACGTGATACAGTAACCTGGAAAAAATTACCTGGACGCGAATAAACTGATTAATAAAGCAACTTGCAAGGTTATTAAATTTGGCACATAATTTAATAACCTAAGTAACGAGACGCAACTTTGAATCTACCTATTGGCTCAGGGTTTTACTCGGGAGACATACCCGGTAAAATTACCTCAAGACAGATCAACACTAATAAACCTCAGGGTTTATTGGAGCAATCTGCTGCTGATAATAAACAGTCTGCGGAGTTTGTTAAATCAAGCCAAGCAGGTATTGCGCTGGCTGATAAGTTACAAAGTGATACTGCCCAACCTAGTTACCGACAAACGATTTATGACCAACCGACAGCCAAAGTAAGTCGTGCTATTTCAACCTACACCGAGTTTGCTAATTTAGAACGCCGAGCTGAAGTACAAAACTTAATTGGTGTGGACATTTACGCTTAACAATTAGACAGTAATTTAACTCTGTGTTGATGTGCTTGTATTTGGCAAAAGTTTACCTCCAGCTGTGATTAAAAAAGCCCAGATACATTATGACTGGGCTTTTTATAATTAACCTTTAATGTTGCAGTTAGCCTCTCCCCTCAGGAAAAGCAACATGCCAATTAAACATTACTGCTGTTCAATAAAGCCGATCAGTTTATCGGCAATATCAGTATTGTTTTGTGAGCCGATAAATTTATCAGCACCTTTACCATAGGCAAATACTTGTACATCAATAGCAGTGTGACCGCCGGTAGTCCAACCGGTGAAACTGGCTCTACTGATAATATCTTTAATGGCAAGATTAAGTGGTTTATCACCTAATTTTTTTGCTTGTTCAAGCTTGATCTGGTTTTCGGGAGTGTATTCTATATTCGTGTTAGCAGTCCAAATGGCTTTTAAATCATCAGACTCTGACATTAATTTAGTTAATTTAACGGCTGTGGCTTTCACGCCTTTTACTACCTCGGTTTCCCATTTATATTGACCATGCGCACCTAATGTTAAACCACCTGTTGAGTGATCTGCGGTGATCACCAATAAGGTATCCGGGTTTTTATCAACGTATGCTTTTGCTTGCTCGATTGATTTAGCAAAATCATCCATTTCCGCCATTGCACAGGCAATATCATTGGCATGGCCACACCAATCAATTTGGCTGCCTTCGATCATCACGAAAAAGCCATTTTTCTTATTTTCATCAAGTAACTCAAGCGCTTTATTGGTCATTTGTGCTAAGCGTGTTGGGTTATTATCTAACGCAAAGTCAAGCCCAACTGGAGCAAATAATCCCAGCGCAGGAATTTGCTTAATATCTTTTAACGCACTAAAGTCATCACTGTATTGATAGCCCGCTTGCTTAAATTCTGCAACTAAATTACGGTCTTCACGGATGTAATATTTAGTACCGCCACCGAGCATTAAATCAACGGGAAGTTTTCCGGCAATTTTATTATCAATGTAATCATTGGCAATTTCATCGTAGTTACGACGAGATTCATTATGTGCAGCGAAGCTTGCAGGCGTGGCATGATTGATTTGTGAGGTTGCAACTAATGCGGTGATCATGCCTTTTTGTTTGGCAATTTCGAGCATGGTTTTTACCGGTTTTTTATCGGTATCAACTGCAATTGCACCATTATAGCTTTTATGGCCGGAGCTCAAAGCTGTTGCGCCAGCAGCACTGTCAGTTACATAGGTATGGTCGTCAGGGTAAGTATGTGCCATACCTTTAAGAATTGTATCAAACACCGTACCTTCAATTTCTTTGGTCGACGGATCATCTTTAAAGTAGCGATATGCTGTAGTATAAGCGGGGCCCATGCCATCACCAATCATATAAATTATGTTTTTTGGTGCTTGCTCTGCGTATGCACTTGCTGAGCATAATAATGCCAAGAGGCTTATTTGTTTCTTCATCTTTGTACCCTGTTTATTATGTAGTGCCATTGTATACGCAATGTAGTATAAATAAATGTCTTTTACGTTAAACAAACTAAAAACAAAGGGGAATTACGCAGTGCATCCATTTTCAGTTCAAAGTGGCGCATTAACACTTCATGGCCTAACATTTGGGCAAGGAAAAGAGGTTGTCATTGCATTACATGGTTGGCTTGATAATTGTCATAGTTTTTTACCCATGTTAGAACATAACACCTTAACTGCAACTTGGTATTGTGTGGACTTTCCAGGACATGGTTTATCAGATTGGCGTGGTAGTGATGCACACTATTATTTCATTGATTACATTGATGATATTTATAATTTGATCGAAAAACTTGGGGTTAATAAAGTACACTTGGTTGGTCATTCTATGGGCGCAATGGCCGCAGGGCTTTTTGCTAGCTGCTTTCCTGATAAAGTAAATACAGTTACTATGATTGAAGGACTGGGAGTTGTCACAACACCCAGTGAAAAAGTGGTTGAGCAGCTTAGAAATGCAATTTTGAATCGACGTCGTGTAAATAAAAAAGCACCCCGACAGTACGAGTCAAAACAAATAATACACCAAGCACGGGCGACACAAAGTGACTTACCTTTGGATTTAATAGCACTTTTGATGGACAGAAATATACGAGAAACTGAACATGGATGGCTGCTAAGAACTGATCCAAAGCTTAAAAATCACTCAGGTTTTAGATTTGATGAGCAACAATGCATAGCGGTAATAAGCGAAATAAATGTGCCGTGCCAATTAATTGTAGGCAGTAAAGGATATCAATTTATTAGTGATAATTTAAATAAATATGCTAATTATTACAAAAGCTTAACAGTAAATGAAGTTGAAGGTGGCCACCACTGCCATATGCAAAGCCCTGAGCAATGTTTACAGCAGGTTCATGCATTTATGCTGCAAACTGGTGCATGTTAATTGTATATTTGCACAAAATGTGGGAATATTTGCGAATTAGAGTGATTGCTCAATTGTGAAATTACCTTACTTAGTTTAAGGTTTAATAAAAATAAATTATAAATAGAACAGGAGCTAAGAGTGGAAAAAATTTGGCTGAAGCGCTACCCAGAGGGTATGCCTGAAACAATCGATCCTGAGCACTACAACTCGTTGTTAGAAGTGTTTGAAAAAAGCTTCACTGACTACAAAGATTTGCCTGCTTTTACCAATATGGGTAAAACATTAAGTTATGATGAAATAGACCAAGCAACAAAACGTGTTGCCGCTTATATTCAAAATGATTTGGGATTAAAAAAAGGCGATAAAGTGGCTGTAATGATGCCAAATTTATTGCAAACACCTGTTTCAATACTCGGTATTTTACGTGCCGGTTGTGTGGTAGTTAATGTTAACCCGCTTTACACTGTACGTGAGCTTGAACATCAATTAAATGATTCAGAAACATCAGCAATTTTTATACTGGCTAACTTTGCAGACACGCTCGAAAAAGCATTGCCGCATACTAAAGTAAAGCACATCGTTGTTACCCAAGTGGGTGATATGATGGGGGGATTGAAAAAGCATCTGGTTAACTTTGTTGTTAAGCATATTAAAAAAATGGTGCCAAGCTATTCACTGCCTAGCCCTATAAAGTTTGAAGCCTTACTTGCAGCGAACGAAAGCGATTACATTAAACCTGAAGTGTGTTTATCTGATATTGCTTTTTTGCAATATACCGGTGGCACAACGGGTGTCTCTAAAGGTGCAATGCTGACCCATGGCAATATGGTGGGTAACTTAGAGCAGGTTTCTGGTTGCTTAGATCAAGTGTTAGAACGTGGCAAAGAAATTGTTGTCACTGCTTTACCGCTTTATCATATCTTTGCACTAACAGCGAACTGCTTAACGTTTATGAAGTATGGCGGATTAAATTTATTGATCACCAATCCGCGTGATATGAAAGGCTTTGTGAAAGAATTAGGCCAACATAAATTCACCGCGATCACGGGCGTAAATACATTATTTAATGGTTTGTTGAATACACCGGGTTTTGCCGAGCTTGATTTTTCAAGTTTGAAAATGTCTCTTGGTGGCGGTATGGCTGTACAGCGTCCTGTTGCTGAGAAATGGCAAAAGGTCACCAGCAGCAAATTAATGGAAGGGTATGGTTTAACTGAGTGTTCGCCATTAGTTACTGTTAGTCCTTATGATCTAGATTCATACAATGGCTCGATTGGTTTACCTGCACCTAATACTGAAATCAAGTTGATGTTAGATAATGGTGAAGAAGCAGCCAAAGGTGAGCCGGGCGAATTATGGGTTAAAGGTCCACAAGTGATGGTTGGTTATTATAATCGTCCTGATGCAACGGCTGAGTGTTTGCAAGATGGTTGGTTTGCCACTGGGGATATAGCCACTTATGACGATGAAGGATTCTTTTATATTGTTGACCGTAAAAAAGATATGATCATCGTATCTGGCTTTAATGTGTTCCCAAATGAGATCGAAGAAGTGATTGCAATGCATGAAGGTGTTTTAGAAGCAGCAGCAATTGGTATCCCTCATGATGTTAGCGGCGAACAAGTTAAAGTTTTTATTGTTAAAAAAGACCCATCTTTGACTGAAAAAGATATAATAAAACACTGTCGTGATAATTTAACTAATTACAAGGTCCCAAAACTGGTTGAGTTTAGGGATGAATTGCCAAAAACAAACGTTGGCAAAATACTCAGACGAGCCTTGAAAGATTAGCAAGCTAAAAAAGCCGACATTTGTCGGCTTTTTTATTGTAGGAGATTAAGTGCAATATCAATTGATCCAAACCCAAAATCAATTAAATGAGTTTGTAGAGCAGATCCGTAACAAACCCATCTTAGCAATTGATACAGAATTTATGCGTCGTCGTACTTTGTATCCTGAAGTTGCCCTTATTCAAGTTTATGACGGCGAACATTTAGCATTAATCGATCCGCTAGCCGAGCTATCATTGTTTGATTTTTGGCAGATTTTACGTGATCCTGCGGTGTTAAAAGTCTTGCATTCACCGTCGGAAGATATTGAAGTATTTCAAAAATACGCCGGCTTCGTACCTGCTCCCTTATTTGATAGCCAGTTTGCCTTGCAATTATTAGGCAATGGCAACTGCATGGGCTTTGCTCATATGGTAAAAAATTTACTCGATATTGAAATCGACAAAAGCGAATCACGGACCAATTGGCTACAGCGTCCGCTAACAATTAAACAACTCGATTACGCTGCAGCTGATGTATTTCATTTATTACCGTGCTTTAAAATTATTATTGAACAAATCAACGACGCTGGTTTCTTTGATATTGTGATCAATGAAAGTGAGTTGATTGCACAAAAACGGGCTTATCAAACACCGGATGAACATCTGTATCGAGACATTAAAAATGCTTGGCAATTAAAATCTGCGGATCTTGCTGTATTAAGAGAGCTTTCGGCTTGGCGTCGTAACAAAGCGATACGCAAAAATTTAGCGCTTAACTTTGTATTAAAAGAGCATTGCTTGGTTGAATTGGCAAAACGCAAACCAACGAGTTTAACTGCAATGCGTAATGTGCCAGAAGTCGATAGCATCGAAGTTAACCGCTCGGGCGTTGAAATCTTAAAGTGTATTGAAAAAGCTAAAGTGATCCCTGTTGCAGATTTTCCTGAGCCACTAAGACGACTTATTGACTTTCCAAGTTATAAAAAAGTAGCCAAAGAAATTAAACAAAAAATCACTGCAGTTGCTAAAAAACAGGCCATTCCAGAAGATGTATTTGCATCTAAAAAGCAAATCAACCAGTTGATCAGTTGGAATTGGAAGTTAACCAGCGCTGAGCGTGAACAGACTCCAAAGCCCGATTTACTTAACTCATGGCGTTATGAATACTTAAAAGACACACTGAAAGAGTGGGATGTATAATTATTAAGAGTTCATTGGGACTAAGATAGTTAATGTACTATTGTTAGTCCCTACTGTTTGTGTCAGAGGGCGGAGAAAGTTACTTTATTCGCCCATTTTAGCGAGGATCTTATCTAAATTAACTTTAGATTTAGCCACGCTTTGCATTGGTGTTAACCCATTCGGGTATTCTTCTTGCTCTACGACTAGCCACTGAGTGGCGCCATCAACAATCAGTGTCTTTATTATTTTTTGCCATGGATAATCATTTTCACCTAATATAGGACTTAAGCCATCGTTAGGATGGGTGCGAACTTTTAAGTGGGTTGCCAGGGTTCGTCCTGGGTATTTTTTAATGAAATATTCAGGATCTTTTCCTGCATAATGTACCCAACCTATATCAAGCTGCAGTGGCAGGGTATTTGGCGTATTACTGGCAATAGCGTCCCAGTATGTCGCGTTTTGGAATTGATTAAACTCCTTATTATGGTTGTGAAAACCGATGTGCATAGCATAGCGCTGAGCGATTTCATTAACCTGAGTGAGTTGTTCGGTCAGAGAGGTGATTCCTTGTGGCTGCCAAGCTCTTTCATCCCAAGGTACAAATAAAATCGAGACACCAAGGGTTTTATAAAACAATAATGTGTCTGTTAAGGTGTCATCCGTTAAGGAGTCAAAGCCGATATGTGCGCTACTGACGACTAAATTTAGCTTAGCGAGTTTGTCCTGCAGTGCACTTGGATTGTTTTTATAAGGCCCAAAGTCACCTGCAAATTCCACACCTTGAAAGCCCATATCAGCAATAGATGAAAGGGTGCCATCAAAATCCGCTTTTAAGGCATCTTTAACAGACCAAAGCTGAACACTAACAGGGAGTAGTTGTTTGCTTGTTTTTGCATAGATAGACAGCGAGTTTAAAACACAAAAAATAAACAGAATTGAAATAACATAATTAAATAATGATTTGATTTTGAACATAAAAAACACCTAGGAGGAAAAGCAGGGAATTGCTCCCTGCTTAGGGCTGGGCTAGCTAAAAAATAACTTAGCGTTAACTGGCAACTGAATCTTGATAAGCATACTCGGTCAAACCCAGTTCAGCTAAAACGCTATCTAAATGGGCTTTTGCTTCGTCAGTAGGTCCTGGGTAATCGCCTGCAATAGGCACATTGCCTAAATAGCCAATATCTTTACAACCTTGCGGTGTACAAAAGTAGGCACCAAGTACAAGGTTTTTAAAGCGTAAAAAAGCATTACCAATGCGTTGAAACTGCGCAGGGGTTTCATCATCAAAATAAGCAATATCATTTAAGATGGCTGTTTGTTGCTCTTTTTTCAATGCGACAAATGGTGCTTTATAACGCAGCACAGCCTCATCATCGATCCATGCTAAGCCGTGTAAAATAGTAACGCGGTCTTTTTGTTGACCGTTATAAGGTGAGCTTACCCACTCATCAATCACACTCGGTACATTTACCTCAGTTGCACTTGGGTTGTTACCTTCGCTAGGCACGATATAATCGGCTAACACCGCAACTAAATTTAATTGTGCTTGAGTTAATGTCAATGGCCAAGGTGATTGTGGTGGCATAACCAAATTGGGATCAGTGCCATAACCTTTAGCTGTTATAGGTTGTAAATCTAAGTCAGGCCAATGTCCTTTATCACTAATTTTCTCTTCTAACGCTTTACTACACCCTGCTGAAAGTGATACGGCGGAACCTGCGGCTAATAAACCAAGCCACTTTAACGATTCACGACGTGTCATGCCGGAAATATATTTGTATGAGTCAACACGATCTTCATTATGCATGTTACAGCGCTCCTTGTTCTATTTGTTTGGCTATCCAGGTTGAATTACGCATTGCCAATGTCATGATGGTTAATGTGCAATTTTTATGTGGATTAGAGGCAAATACCCCTGCATCCATCACAAATAAGTTGTCGCAATCCCATGTTTGGCCCCATTGATTGGTCACTGAATCCTTTGCTGAGCTACCCATGCGAGTGGTGCCTACTTCATGAATGATCTCGCCACCTTTTGAAATTGCTTTTTCAGCAGCAGGTAATTTGCCCACAGTAGCTCCTAGATTTTCAAGGATCTGTTTCGCTGTTTTTAAGCCGTGCTCAATTTGTTTTAGCTCACGATCTGACCATTTGAAATGAAATTTCGAAACCGGAATGCCCCATTTATCTTTAACATTTTCATCAATTTCCATGTAGGTATCATCGTTGGGGAGCATTTCTCCGCGCAGCGCAAAGCCAACATAAGATCCATAGGCATCACGAACTTGTTGTTTTAGCTCAATACCATAACCACGTTTATCGCCAGAGACTCCAGAGCCAGGTTGATTAAAACCGCTACTGATCTCAAAGTGATAACCACGAGGAAAATCAAGCTCACCTTTGGCATGTGCTTTGTGTCCCCACCAAGGAATAAATAAATGGTTCCCAGTGTGGCCATCTTCGTTATAACGTGGGCGACCTTTTAATGCTGGAACTTGCGCACCAAGCCAAGCACCGGTTGAATCCATTAAGTTACGACCTACTTGGCCACTTGAGTTAGCTAAACCTTTGGGATGCTTGGCGTGTTTTGAATTTAGCAAAATTCGTGCGGATTCGCAGGCACTAGCAGCAAGGATCACGATATCTGCTGTTAGTGTTTTTTCAGCTACGGTTTGCTTATCTATATAAGTTATACCCGTTACTTTACCGTCATCATTAACAGCCACTGATTTAACCATTGCATCAGTAATTATTTCTAAATTCCCAGTTGCTTTTGCCATAGGTAATAATGAGGTTGTAGTTTGAAACGCCGCACCGATTGAGCAACCATGGCCGCAAGGTGTTGCATAAAAGCACGCCATACGATCATCTTTTGGCCGAGTTAATACTGCTCTGTGCATAGGCACGGCAGCGATACCCAGTTTTTTCGCACTGGCAGCAATCAGTAACTCAGGAATTCGCGGCGTTGGTGGTGGCTGTAATACCCCAGGTGCAGATGGCGGCATATCATCAAGGCCGGTATTGGTGCCGCAAATACCCACTAGTTCTTCCGTGATGTCGTACCATGGTGCGATATCATCATAAGTGAAAGGCCAATCTGCGCCGTTGCCATCTTGGCTTTTACCTTTAAAATCATGTTCACTAAAGCGTAATGAGTAACGTCCCCAGTGATTAGTTCTTCCACCTAACATGCGTGCACGCCACCAGTAAAAATCAGTGCCTTTGGCGTTAGTATAAGGCTCATCAGGAACTTGCCAGCCACCATCGACGGTTGCATCGTAAAAGCCAAAGTTTTTGTCTTTATTTCCTGCGCCCATTAAAGGAGCTTCACTGTTACGGCGAAACATTGGGCTTTCTTTTTTTGGATCGTAATCACGTCCCGCTTCCAGTAATAATACTTTATGGCCTAGTTTAGTTAAGGTATAAGCGGCCATTGCGCCACCTGCGCCGGAGCCAACAACCAGTACTTTATGATCAAATGTAGACATGCTTATAGTTCCTTAATTTTTATATTTTTAAACCACACTTTGTCACCATGATCCTGTAAACCTATGCGGCCTTCCTTTGCTGTTGCGAAGTTAGACCAAGTTGCAAATTTACTGTTTTTAACCAAGGTATTCCAAGTACTACTGCCCACAACAATACTGGCTGTGCTGACATCATTTTGCCAAACTTGTAAATGGTCATTAAGCATTCTAATACGCACCGTGTTCCACTCAGTTGCAGGTTTGTGAGCTGAAGTAGGTGGCGTAAATAAATCATAAATAGAGCCAGATAAATGAGAGTCTATTTTCGTATCTGAATGACGTTCGTTATCTATAATTTGGATTTCAGGGGCGTGCGAGTAAATATATTTACCCAACTCATCGGCTAGAACAAAAATGCCACTATTGCCAACTTCACTAATTTTCCAATCTAGTTTTAAGTCAAAATTGCGATAGACTTTTTTAGTAAGTATGTCGCCGCCGCCTTTAGTGAGTAACATTGCGCCATTGTCTATGGTCCATTTTGGGCTGAGTGTCTCACTTTTAAAATTGCGCCAGTGCGACATATCTTTGCCATCGAACAGTAATTGCCAGCCAGCTGATTGTTCTTCTTTAGAAAGTTGGTTATCGGGTGTCTTAGCAAAAGCACTGCTACTAAAAGCCAGTGCAATTGACAACACAGAGATTGATTTAAGCATATAATACCCCTTATTTTTGTGTGTTACTTGTTGCTATTAAACGTATTTTTCAACGTTTTTATTTTTTGTTATAAACAGATGAAGACCAATAAATACAATGATCAGGACAATCGGAAAAACCAGTAGATTTTGTAATACAGCTTGTCCTGCGAGCACTTCAACTTGTTCTACACTGACACTCGTTGTTTGTGCTTGTGTTCGCGCATTATCAATCCAATGGCCTATGACGGGGTTCCAGATGCTCATTGCAAACATGCCAGCTCCACCAATTAACGACATGCCAAGTGCACCTGTTTTTGGGGCATACTCAGCGACACAACCGATCATGGTTGGCCAAAAATAAGTAACGCCAACGGCAAATAGTGCTGCGGCAAGGTAGATGGTATTACCTTGCGCTTGGCTCATTAAAAATATCCCTAGTGTTGAAAAAATGGCTGAGCCCAGTAGGACACCCGATGGACTAAAGCGGTGCACAATCGGGCCCGCAAAAAACCGACCTAATGCCATCAATCCGGTGATCAAAGCTAAAATAACCATAGGCGAAGCGCCTGACGAGCCAAGGATTTGCTCAATCCATTGCTGAGTGCCAAATTCGGTGACTGCTGTCAGTGTCATGCAAATAATGAGAAACAAATACAGTGGTGAGAGTAAGTGTTTTAAGTTGCTGGTGGTTGAATTTTGCTGTGTATCAAACTGTGGAAATTGAGCTTTAAGCATCATCGCACCATAAATAATGGTGGGCACAAGGATCAGAGAAACTTGCCATTGCCAGCTGAAGCTAGCGGATGTCATTGCATTTGAAGCTAATGCACCAATTACAATCCCGCCAGGAAACCAAACATGAAAGCGGTTTAACATAGTGGTGGTGTTTTTAGGATACATTTGGGCGATCAGTGGATTACAACCGGCTTCAACCGATCCATTGGCAAAGCCAATTAAAAAGGTCGAGATCAATAATCCCCAAAAACCATCTGCAGTGATAGTTAAAATAAGTCCGCCTAGGTGGCAAATAAACGCTAATGCAACCAACTTTTTAGCACCAATCGCGTTATAAATGATGCCCCCGAGCATGGTTGCAACCGGAAACCCTAAAAATGCCATGGCATTTACCCAGCCTAGTTGTGTACCAGTGAGGCCGAACTGCTCGCCTAGTTGTCCTAAAACGCCAGCCCTTATTGCGAAAGTCATTGATGTGACAATTAATGCAATACAGCAAAGCCGAAAAATAATACGATTATTGTTGTTATTCATTGTGTGTGACCCTGTTTATTAAATACCTAATATCCGCTTATTTCGCTGATCATTTGTGTCCATTGCGCTAAAGTCATCAAATGCTTTAGCCGTAGGGCGGATCAAATGCTCTTTTATAAATTGTGCGCCTTCTTTCGCCCCATCTTCAGGATGTTTAATGCAACACTCCCACTCTAGAACTGCCCAGCCATCAAAACCATATTGCGTTAATTTGCTGAAGATACTTTTGAAATCAATTTGGCCATCACCTAAGGAGCGAAACCGACCAGGGCGCTCTTGCCAATCTTGATAGCCACCATAAATACCGCTGCGACCATTTGGATTAAACTCTGCATCTTTGACGTGAAATGCTTTAATACGATGGTGATAAATATCAATAAATGCTAAGTAATCAAGTTGTTGTAAAATAAAATGGCTGGGATCATAAAGAATATTTACCCGTGGATGATTATTTGTCGCAGCTAAAAAGCGCTCAAACGTTACGCCATCATGTAAATCTTCCCCTGGGTGAAGTTCATAGCAAACATCCACATCCATTTCATCAAAGTAGTCGAGGATTGGCAGCCAGCGTTTCGCAAGTTCTAGGAATCCTTGCTCTACAAGTCCTTTTGGACGCTGCGGCCAAGGGTAAAAAGTATGCCAAAGTAGCGCTCCTGAAAAAGTCACATGGCTTTTTAAGCCCAAATTTTTACTGGCTTTAGCTGCCATCATTAACTGATTGATGGCCCATTTAGTTCTGGCTATAGGATCACCGCGTAGTGCTTGAGGGGCAAAATTGTCAAACATGTCATCATATGCCGGATGAACTGCTACGAGCTGACCTTGTAAATGAGTTGATAACTCTGAAATTGTAAGCCCCGCCTGCGCAGCAATACTAGTCACTTCATCGCAATAATCTTGGCTTTGGGCTGCTTTTTCTAAATCGAAAATACGAGAATTTGCAGTCGGTAGCTGAATAGCTTTATAGCCTAAATTTGCTGCCCACTGACAAATAGTGGTAAAGCTGTTGAAAGGAGCTTCATCGCTAATGAATTGTGCTAAGAAGATCGCTGGACCTTTAATTTGTTTCATTTTTTATCCAATTTTAAATGGTTGCCACTTAGTGTCTTTGCTCGACGCTGCTACAGCATTTTCTATAAATGCCATTCCGCGAATTGCTTCTTTAATACCAGGCACGTCGAAGTCACTGTTAGATGCTGAGTATCCGGCTTTTTTTGCGTGAATTTGTTTTGCAAAATTGACATAGATATTGGCAAATGCTTCAAGGTATCCTTCTGGATGACCTGCAGGTGTTCGCAGTGAATTTTGTGCCGCAGTACTTTTTAGGCCAACACCTGCACGTAATAGGGTGGTTGGCGCGTTATGGCTTTTGAGCCACAAACTATTTGGTTCCATTTGTGACCACTCAAGACTTGCTTGGTCGCCATAAATACGCAAATTAAGATTGTTTTCTTCTCCTAATGCAACTTGGCTGGCAAGAAGTACTCCCTTCGAGTCGTTGTTAAAACGCAGTAAAACGGTGCCATCGTCATCGAGTGCTCTGCCTGCAACAACATGATTTAAGTCAGCGCATAGTGCCGTTATTTCTAGGCCGCTCACGTATTCAGCTAGATTTGCAGCATGCACTCCTATATCAGCTATACAACAACTAATACCGGCCTTATCAGCATCTAAACGCCATTTGGCTTGTTTGGCATTTTCATCTTCGCTGGTGGCAAGCCAACCTTGGCTGTACTCAACAATAATTTTACGAATAGCGCCCAGCTCGCCATCAGTAATACGTTGGCGCGCTTCTTTGATCATCGGGTAACCAGTGTAGGTATGAGTTAATCCATATAAACAATCACTGGCTTGCAGAGTTTTTTCTAATAACAGCGCTTGTTCTAAATTTAGGGTGGCTGGCTTATCTGATAAAACGTGAAAACCTGCTTCAATCGCACACTTTGCAATTGGGAAATGCAAATGATTTGGCGTCACTATTGCCACAAAATCAATTCGTTGATCGGCAGGTAACTTAGCTTCTTCGCTAAACATTTGTTGGTAGCTGTCATAGCAACGAGTTGGATTTATTCCTAGCATTGCAGCAGTAGCTTGGCTGCGTGTTGGATCTGAACTAAAGGAGCCTGCGACTAACTCAATTAAGCCATCTAAGCGTGCAGCAATGCGATGGATTGCACCAATAAATGCACCTTGTGCACCACCGACCATCCCCATGCGGATTTTGGCATTATTCATGAAAAAAGCTCCATGTCAGTAATCGTCTACTGAGTTTAGTTAATATCATGTTATTGATAATAGAGAATGAACAGCGTAAGGGATAATAAAAATTCGGTTGACAATGCAATAAAATCGGCGTTTTATGTATTATTATAAATTCATATTTATAGAATATATTATTATGGAAGTGCAAGGGATCATAAATAAAGCGGGTGTAAATCAACTTATCGCGGCATTTGATTTATTACCCGATATTTTGTTCTGGGTGAAGGATTCTGAGAGTCGAATTCTGTACGCAAATCAACATTTTATTGAACATCAAGGGTATAAGTCATTAGAGCAAATTTTACTGAAAACTGATTTTGATTTTTCATCCAAGCACTTAGCATTTCAGTACGTCAATGACGATAAACGTGTAATGAATGGCTATGTTGTTACTGATCGTTTGGAGCTAAACCAAACCTCAAATGGTGAATTGGCCTGGTTTTCAACGTCCAAAAAAGCAATTTTAGCTGACGATGGTCAAATACTGGGCACCTATGGCGTTACACGGCATTTACAAAAAACATCAAAGGCTTTGTCGCATGTAAGAGCGATTGAAGGGCCAGTAAATTATATACGTGAACACTATCATCGCAATATCTGTATTGAAGAACTTGCCGAGCTTGCTCATTTATCGGTAAGTGCGTTAGAGCGGCGATTTAAAAAACATTTAGCAAAAACACCTAATCAATTTATTAACGAAATACGTTTAGAAAACGCACGTAAGCTACTTGTTGAAACTCGTTTACCAATTTCACAAATAGCCTATCAATGCGGTTTTTCTGAGCCTAGCTATTTTAGTAAACAATTCAGACGCTTATTTGGTGAGATCCCTTCGCAAATGCGCGACCAAATTGAGCCCTAAGCTAGCCGTTTAGCTAATTGAATAGCGCCTTGCTCGGGTAGGTAATGCGCATCACATAGATAACCTTGTACTTTGGTAGATAACCAAGGAGTAATTTTCTCGGCTGTACCTCCCATTAATGTAATGTTGTGATAGCCGTGGCTAACTAAATGATCGATATAACGGGTAATATAGCGCGCTGCTTGCTCTAAAATAATAATGGCCCAAGGATCATCTTGCATTGCGAAAACTAAAGGCGCAAAACCGGCAAAGTAAGCGGGTCTTGCATTGAGTGCTAATTCTGTCAGCTGGTTACTTGTATCACAATTAAGCTGTGCCAATAAGGTATTTATTAATGGGCTTGAGGGGGATAAGCCATCTAAAACCTCTAATGCATAACGAAATAAAGTTAAACCAATCCAGCCTCCGCTTGCGCCATCACTTAATAATAATCCATGGCCTCCTAATTCAATAACGTTACCGTTTTTTATTGCTCCAGCACAAAAGCCAGTGCCTAAAATAATAATCGCACCACTGTTATCACCATGGGCACCTTGGCAGGCTATGTGTAAGTCAGTTGAAAAGTTAAATTGTGCAAATGGATGCTGCCACTGTGCCATCTTTTTATTTGCACCGGCAATGCCAGCGCCAGCGAGTCCGGCATAGGCATAAATTGCCCCGAGTGTTGATAGCCCTAAACCAGCCTGTTGTAATGCGTGTGTTGTTGCATCAATAATGGATTGCTGCGCCACTTCAATAGAGGTTGCAATATTTGCTGCACCGCTTACTGCCTCAGCAAGTAGGGTGCCTTGTGCGTTTTCAAGCCTGACTCGGCATTTTGTACCGCCGCCATCAATACCTAAATACAGGGGAGGTTGAGAGTGGTTAGTCATTTTTAGCCTGCTCGTTAGTTCGTTGATTTAAAATTGCGTTAATTAATAACGGATCCACCCAGCCATCCTTGTTGTGTACGCCGGAGTAGGCATGTAGTGACACTAAATTATTGTTGGCAAGTTGCCAAAGTGTACTTGCATTATCAGTGGTTACGCCACCACCAATAACAATTTCTATATGATCATTGGCGTGGCTAATGATTGTTTGTAAATGATTAAGACCTTGCATAACGCCTTTATCATCAGTCCATTTAGTGCCATTTGTGAGGATACGGTCAATGCCCAGTTCAGTTAATAGGCCAATTGCCTTTTCGCTGTCTGCTATACAATCAAAAGCGCGATGAAATGTCGTTGCTAAATTATATTTATGTGCGCAGGCAATAAGCGCTGTGGTAGCTGCGATATCAACGTCATTGGCGTTTAGCGCACCAAAAACAACACCGGTAGCACCTGCGTGCGCCGCGTGTGCTATTTGTGTAAGCATTAGCTTCAGTATTGTTGCATCAACAATAAATTGATTCGCAACAGGTCGTATCATGATAAGCAACTCGCCTTCTGAAGGCATTGCATGAGCTGCAATAGTCATTGCTGTTGCACTAGGAGTGAGACCTTCAAGTTGCATTGTGCTGCAAAGTTCAATTCTAGAGGCGCCAGCTGTAAATGCGGTTTTTACATTATCAGCTAACTGAATATGATCATCTGCGTTTAAACAGACTTCTAAATTTTTACGCATTGTTTCGTTCCAAAATACCAGCGATGTTGTTAACAATAAAATATTTAATAATAGTTGATACTATCAGAATAAATAAAACTTAGTTATAAATCAGTTGTTTATTTTTGTTTTTTACTTTTTATGAATATGAAAAGTGTTTTTATATGCCATTAATTTAAGTTGATGACTATAAACTAGCTCAGCACTGATTGGATCTTTTTTTAACCTTAACGCCGATTTTGTCCTAGAGGCAACCGAATTTCTATTATCACTTTCTTCGACAGAACCCTATTCTTGAAAAGCAGTTTAACAAGCTATTAACCCAGTTCTGAAATGCCTTAAGGTTTACCCACAGGGATTATCATGGGTTTTAAAGTGCTTTAACACAACTAACCACACACAATAATACTGGAGATAAACATGACCAATAATAAGAACAGTCGTGAATCGGCGGATCTTGCACGGCGGTTTAAGAAATCTGCATTGCTGCTAGCGTTGATGGCAAACTGTCATGGCGTATACGCACAAGAAGAACAAAAAGCACCAGAAAACGACCTAGAAGTAATTGAAGTTAGGGGCATTCGCGCCTCGGCAGCTGAAAACTTAGCGATTAAGCGGTTGTCTAATGCAACCGTTGACGCCATTACCGCAGAAGATATTGGTAAGTTCCCAGATAAGAATGTGGCGGACTCATTGCAACGTGTGCCTGGGGTCATTATACAACGGGATGGCGGTGAGGGCGCTTCTGTCAGTATTCGTGGTTTATCATCGGACTTAACCTTCACACAATTAAATGGCAACTTTATAGCATCGTCACCTGGGGAACCATCGCGTTCATTTTCATACGCATTATTACCTGCAACTATGATCCAACGCGTTGAAGTATATAAATCTTCAGAAGCTCGCCTTGATGAGGGCGGAATCGGCGGTACGGTCTTGTTGTATAGCCGCAAGCCTCTAGATATGGATAAAAACTCTGGGATCATTAATTTTGAAACCAGTAATTCTGATATTACCGATAAGTATGAACCTCAATTTAGCGGTATTTACTCATGGAAAAATGATGATGAAGACTTTGGGGTTTTAGTGGGTTATACAAAACAAGACCGCACTAATCGCTCACAAAGCTCGCGTATCAATATCATGAATAAAAATTATCTTTATTCTGAAATGAAAGATAATCAAATGGTTGAGGGGGGGGCACAAGGTTATGCTGCACAAAGTATGGTTCAGGAAGTCTTAAACGAAGAGCGAAATCGAACTGGGATCCAGTTTACTACTCAATGGCGACCAACTAGTAACTTAGAGCTTGGCTTTAATTATTTTAATTTTAAATTGGGCCAAGACTCAATTTTAAATCAATTAGAATACCCAGAATGGAACAATAACGATAATTTCTGGACCGATGTCCGTGTTGATGAAGAGTCTCAGTTTGTTACAGGTATAGACTACTCTGTTGGTGTATCTGGCACTCAGGCTGTTTCTCCTATTCCACGTATTAATGGTGAATATACGATTGAAGAATCCAGCTCTGATACATATGATTTTTATGCTAAATACGAAGGTGATAATTACAACGTTAAGCTAGTGCTGGGCCATACCGAAGCTGAAGGTGGCCCTTCACAAAAGTATCGTGCCGCTTATTATGCAAATGAATCCTCGCTTTACTATGGTTACGATTTTTCTGATGGGCGCATGACCACCTATATGGATCCAAGTATGATCAGTAACTTGGCTGCAGGCATTGGTGGCGAACCCGATGTAACAGCCACCGATTCTAGTTTTGTGACCGGTACTCAAGAAGAAGATTACGGACAGATTGATTTTGACTATTTTGTGGATTATGGCGTAATTGAAACGTTGCATTTTGGTGCGAAATATCGCAAAGGTAAAATTCATCGCGATACTCGCAACAGCTTTTATCTCTCCCCAGATTTTGATATAGCAAAAGGTGAAGCTGAAGGCACCATTGATTTAGATGATGATTATTCTAAAAATGGCGGCATACCGGATATTGCAGATTTAATTTATTCAGATTCATTAGGTAACTTGTCTGATGTAATTAATACGAACTTATTCCCAGCTGTAAACTGGCATAAATACCAAGATCATTTAAATGAAAACTTTGTTCATTATACGCGTATAGAACCTAACTATGTTTATAGTGTTGAAGAAGAAATTACAGCGGCTTATATGCAAGCTGATTATCGTTTTTCACAAGTACGGGGTAATTTCGGTGTACGCGTAGTGCGCACCAAAACGACCACCGGATCATCAGATAAAATCACCTACCGATTAGATTGGAAGGACGACAATGGCAATGAATTACCAATCGACCAACAACGTGTAGAAGACTTTGTTTTTATTGAAAAAGAGAGTACAGAAACAAAGGTACTGCCCAGCTTTAATATAGTCTGGGATATCGATGACAACTGGGTACTACGTGGAGCGGCATCACAAACCATGGCTCGTCCTGGTTATGATGATTTAGGCCAGTTTCAGACTTTAACGTACACGTCGAATGAATACTCAACGGATCGCTCATCGGCAGACAATTTTGATGCAATTATTGATGGCGAAGGGTGGACAGGATCCGGTGGTAATAACCAGCTAGCGCCATTTGAGTCAACCCAATTTGATATGTCTTTAGAATACTACTACGGAGCTGGCTCTGGCTTTGGTATTGCGTTATTTAAAAAAGATGTTGATAACTTTGTTGTGCCTTTAATAATTGATGTTACCCGCAGTGCACCGGACATTTCATTTAATTTACCCAACGCAGGTGATGAGCAAGTAAATGTCAGTGGCGACAATTTTGCAGTTAGGGATTTTAGCACTGTAGCTAATGGTACGAATGCTTCTTCTGAAGGTGCTGAATTTTTTATCCAACACTTCTTTGATAATGGCTTTGGTCTTTATGCTAATTATACCCGCAATAACACTAATCAAGCCAATGTAGAGCTTGATGGCGAAAAGGTGGGAGAGTCGCCTTTGATAGGTAGTTCTAAATACCAAATGAATTTATCGGTATTTTATGAAGATGACTTATTCAGTGTTCGCGCCTCATACAATAAGCGCGGTCCAACGGTTCAAGGCTACAACGCCTCATGGGAAATGAACTATTACAATGAAGCCTATGATCAGGTAGACGTCAATGCAAGTTATAACTTGACTGATGCTCTCGTGTTATCTGCTTCCGTTATTAACCTCACTCAATCAGATACTTACATGCATCTAGGTGACGATACTAAAAACCGCTTTATTCAAAATGCATACAGTGGTCGTCGTTTTTACGCAGGTGCAACTTACCGCTTTTAATAGCGCAAGGTGAGACGGAACAAATAACCAAGAATCGTATAGAGGAATAAACATGAATAAGCCCAAACTTAGTAAAATATCTAGCATTATGCTGGTAGCAATGATCGGCCTATCAGGATGTGGTGGTGCTGATGATCCGGATCCGACTGATATCCCAGCAAAAATTGATATTACCTCTGCTGATATTGCCGGTAGTGCAGTGAAAGGGACATTAGGTTTCGCAACGGTCACTGTAAAGCAAATGAATGGCTCAGATATTAAGGTGACATCTAACAGTCAAACCGATGCTGCTGGTATGGTAAATCTGAGCATAGAAAGTCAACAAGGCTTTGGTATTAACGGTATGTTTAAAATGACCGTTAATACGGATGCTAACTCAACGATGATCTGTGATGCGCCCAGCTGTGCTGAACACCTAATCGGTGATCAAATCAGTGGCACTGAGATTGCTGATCTACAGTTAGCGACTTTAACATATGTTGATGTGCCTTTCGCATCCACAAGTGATGGCGTAGCAGACGCTAATTTTCAAGTAAATGCTTTAACTACAACCGCCACTCATTTAGTTGAGCAAGGTATTGCCAATGGTTTAAATGTTGCTGTGCGTGAGTTATATGAATTAGCTTTATCGGATAACTCACGTTTAGTACTAAAAGCACTGGGGATCGACAGTAAAGCCAATGTATTTAAAACCCAATTGATCAGTGCCGAAAGCTACGATAATTTTGTAGTAGGCCAAGATTGCGATAGTGAAGGTAATTGTATTGACCAATTGGCCGACATTAATACTATTAAACTTTCTTTAGCTAACGCAGTATTTGCAAGTATTAGTAAAGATGAAACTGTCGCGGGTGTTATTAACGAACTTATTAGCGCGATTAACTTAGCCAATGACGGGGATGTAGTCGCTTTACAGCCATTGCGTGAGCGAATGTTGAAAACCATTGCTGGTTTTCCTTACCTAGATAAATTAGTGCTATCAGCTGAGGATGTTATTGATGTTGCGCTACCTTTTCTTGAAAGTGCTGCATCTAGTGGCCCTGTTAAAGAAATTACCAATGCTGAAAATCTTGCTACAGCAACCATCACAGCTCGTAATCGCATAAGTGACAACGAAGCTGAAAGTAAAGCATTTGATGGTGATACGAATACCAAGTGGCTTGATCATAATGATTGGTCAGGTGCGCCAAGTGAGCAAGACCCATCTTGGATCCAAGTTGATTTTGCTGAAAAACATGCTGTTAGTAGCGTCTTCATTACGAGTGCTAATGATGCTGAGTCTCGAGATCCTCAAAACTTTAATATTCAAGGTTCAGTCGATGGCGAAAACTGGCTAACCTTGGCTAAATTTATTGGTGAGAACTTTGATGAGCGTTTCCAACGACGTGAGTTTCGTTTTGACAATGGTTTAGAATTTTACTCATATCGTTTAAATATCACTAAAAATAGAGGTGATGATGGTTTAATGCAGTTATCAGAGATTGCTTTTGTGGGACCCATAAATGCAAGTATTGATCATGCAGAACCAATTGGCAGTGCTGTAATATCTGCAAGTGCAGGTGAGAGTTATACACTGGCATTTGATAATAATGACGACACAAGTTGGGTCTCTGATGTGCCTTCAACTGAAGTACCCGTTTCGATAACAGTTACGCTCGCACAAGCCGCTGCCGTTGATAAGTTAGTACTGATCTCAGATGCTCAAAACGCAGATGGTGATCCCGCTACATTTTCACTTGCTGCCAGTAATGATAATGGGCAAACATGGGTTCATTTAGCTGATTATTCAGATGAAAAATTCGAACGTCGTGGTGAAAGGTTATCGTTTGCGACCAATAATACACTGGCATTTTCTAGCTATCGTTTAAGCATAACTAAAACTGCCGCTGACGCTGAGTTAAAAATTGCTGAGATTGCCTTGGTAGGACCTAAAGTGGCAGATTTAAATCATGCTTTATCAGCCGATGCAATAATTACCGTTCGTAACCAGATTGGTGATGGTGAGGCGGGTGTTAAAGCGTTCGATGGTAGTGTTGATAGCAAATGGTTGGACCATAATGATTGGGCTGGCGCGCCAAGCGCTGAAAATCCATCTTGGGCAATGGTTCAGTTCACTACTACGACAGCGGTTAATAAGCTGGCACTAACAAGTGCAAACGATGCTGACTCACGCGATCCGCAAAACTTTAACTTAGCAGCGTCAAATGACGGTGAAAATTGGATCACACTTGGTGCTTGGTTAGGTGAGAACTTTGAGCAGCGTTTTCAACGTCGTGTTTTCACTTTTAGTAACGATTTAGGTTTTAGTTTTTATCGCTTCAATATTACAAAAAACCGTGGCGACGATACGCTGATGCAAATAGCAGAGATTGAGCTAATAGGTCCGCAGAATGCTTCAGTTGATCATTCTGCAACTGCCTCATCAGTCCTTGCAGGTACTGGCGAGCAAGAGGGCGTGGTAGAAAGTAATGCAACGGACGATGATAAAGCGACTATATGGACGGCAGCCACTGAAACTATGCCTGTATGGCTTGATGTTGCATTACCTCAAGCACAGATTGTCACTAATATCGCAATCACGAATGGCAGTGATAGTAACAACAAAGATCCGAAAAACTTCACCTTACAAGGCTCAAATGATGGCGGTAAAACATGGTTAGAAATAGCGAGCTTTAAAGACGAGGAATTTGAACAATTGAATCAACGACGTCTCTTTACAATAGGGAATGGTTTTGCCTTTAGCTTATATCGCTTAAGTATTAGTGCTAACAATGGTGATGCTCAGCAAGTTCACGTTTCTGAACTTGAACTAATAGGCCCACAGCAACCATTTTAGTTTTGATTGTTTGGTAGCTTGTAGGTGCTAAATAGCGCTTCAAGCTGCCTGTTTTTAGGTGAAAAGGTAAATAATATGTTGTTTAAGAACAAACTTTCACGATTAATAAGGTGCCTGGCCATCTTAATAAGCCTTTTATTATGCAGTTTTTATGTGACTGCTGGATCTGCAGCCGGATCACAACAGCGTGGTCTGCATATTTTTTATTACAGTTGGTATGGCAACTTAAAAGTTGATGGTCAATGGGCGCACTGGGATCATCAGGTATTACCTTACGGTGATCAACCTATTGTTGGACGTAAAGGCTACCCTGGCGGCGATGACATTGGTGCTAATTTTTATCCTGAATTAGGTACTTACAGTGCAAACGACGAAGCACTTATGGATACCCATTTAGCGATGATGAAACAAGCAGGAGTTAGCGTAATTATATTAAGCTGGTGGGGCGATAGCGATTTTGGTACCAGTTCAGTACCAGTTTTTATGGATAAAGCCGCTAAAATCGGCCTTAAAGTTAACTTCCATATTGAACCTATCTATCACAGTGCGGCTGAATTTTTACAGGTAGTAAAACAGCTAGATCAGCGCTTTGGGCAACATCCCGCTTTATATCATTACCAAGGCAAGCCATTATATTATGTTTATGACTCATACAAAATGCCAATCAGTGAATGGCAGAAAGTGTTGCTACCAAAAGGCGAATTAACAGTCAGAGGTAAAACGTATGATGCTAACTTTATAGGGCTGTGGGTTGATGAAGGTGAGGAGTCATTCTTTTTAAACAGTGGTATGGATGGCTTTTATACCTACTTTGCTGTTGATGGGTTTGTTTATGGCAGTACCACTAAAAACTGGCCATACCTAGCTAAATGGGCAAAGCAACACAATAAACTATTTATTCCAAGTGTCGGTCCTGGGTATGCCGACGATAGAATTCGTCCGTGGAACAAAAAAAACTTCAGGGCACGCGAATTTGGAAAATACTACGACACGATGTTTAAAAAAGCAATTGCAGTGGCTCCAACCTTTATCGGAGTAACCTCATTTAATGAATGGCACGAAGGGACTCAGATTGAGCCTGCGATTGAGAAGCAAGTGGGTGACTATAAGTACCTTGATTACAGCCCTTTAGCTGCTGATTACTATTTAAAACGAACTCATTATTGGAGTGAGCGTTTTCAACAGTCTTTAAATATACGCTCCGTTAAAGATTAAACAGATATACCAACCCTGTATGCAAGTCGTGGTTAAATTAAATCGCTTGCTTTTGATTTACAGCCGATATTCGCAAATTTAATGAGGAACAATAATGATCACTAACAGACGTGACTTTTTAAAGTTATCAGCTATTTCAAGTGCTGTTGCATTAATACCGTTTAAGACAGTAGCTAAAAGTAAAGTTAATAAGCCTATCGTCGTCTCAACGTGGCAACATGGTATAGCGGCTAATAAAGCCGCGTGGCAGGTACTTGCTGAGCATGGTAAAGCCATTGATGCTGTGGAAGCCGGTGTGCGAATTCCTGAAGCAGACCCGAATGTGATGACAGTAGGATATGGTGGTTATCCAGACAGAGAAGGGAACGTTACCCTCGATGCCTGCATTATGGATGAAAATCAAAACTGCGGCTCTGTTGCATGTTTACAACATATTAAGCATCCCATCTCGGTTGCCCGGTTAGTGATGGATAACACCCCGCATGTGATGTTAGTAGGTGAAGGGGCGCTGCAATTTGCTAAATCACAAGGGTTTATAGAAGAAAACTTATTAACCCCGCAAGCTAAAAAGGCCTGGCAAGATTGGCTGGTGGAATCAAAATATGCGCCCGTGATCAATATTGAAAACCACGACACAATCGGCATGTTAGCGCTTGATAGTAGTGGCGATTTATCTGGGGCGTGTACCACTAGTGGCGCGGCCTTTAAAATGTCAGGCAGAGTAGGTGATTCGCCCATTATAGGTGCAGGTTTGTACGTTGATAATGAAGTCGGTGCTGCAACGGCAACGGGCATGGGCGAGTTGATGATAAAAACGGTAGGCTGCCATTTAGTAGTTGAAATGATGCGCCAAGGTATGACACCTACTCAAGCGTGTAAGGCTGCAGTTGAGCGAATTGCTCATAAGCTGGGGGATTATAAACAGTTTCAAGTCGGTTTTTTAGCCTTGAGTAAATCTGGTGAATATGGCTCTTATTGTATTCAACCTGGTTTTAATTATGCAGTAACCTCTAAGACAGGAAGTAAATTACTAGATGCGGCGAGTATTTTGTGAATTATTAAGGAAGCAACGGAATTTTTAATTATGATTTTTATTGAATAATTTTATATAAAGTAAAGGGTGAATATTTACCGTTTAAATTGTTTTTTTTATTGTGGTTTACGCCGATTTTATACTAATTCACACCGAAAATATATTATCACTTTATATACAGTAACCTTATCCTAACTGTGACCTTTACAATTTATTAACCGCATGAGTTAGTGGCTGTAAAGATATAATAAATCACTCGACGTAACTAGAAATTTGCTGAGTGAAATATAACACACACAATGATGGAGATTGGTATGGCTGATTATAGTAACATTAATAAATCAACTGAACTTTCACGAAAATTTAATAGATCAGTATTATTTTTAGCATTAATGGCTGCTTGCAATGTCGCGTATGCAGATCAAAAAGATAATCAAAATAACGATGACTTTGAAGTGATTGAAGTGAGAGGTATTCGTTCTTCAACTGCTGAAAATTTAGCTATAAAACGACTCTCTAATGCAACTGTTGATGCGATAACAGCTGAAGATATCGGTAAATTTCCAGATAAAAATGTTGCTGATTCATTGCAACGAGTTTCAGGTGTATTGATTGACCGTGACGGTGGTGAAGGCAGTCGAGTGAGTATTCGTGGCACATCACCAGATTGGACCCTCACACAGTTAAATGGCAATTATATTGCTTCTTCTGGGGCTGGTGTGCCCACTCGAAGTTTTAATTATACGTTGTTGCCATCCAGTATGATTAGTAGTGTGGAAGTATTTAAAAGTGCAGAAGCGCGTATAGATGAAGGGGGGATTGGTGGGACTGTTATATTGCACACCCGCAAGCCATTAGATATGGAGGCTAACTCAGGCGCACTTAGCCTAGAGGCAACCTATGATGATGTGTCTGAAGACACCAAGCCACAAGTGAATGTGCTGTATTCATGGAAAAATGATGAATCAAATTTTGGTGTACTTGCCGGGTTTACTCGCCAAGATAAAACGGTAACAACCATTACTAATAATGCTTCGCACTGGCGCTTTCATTCTGACACAGTCGAAGGGGCAGAGCGTCCTGCCATTGTTGACCAAGCAACAGGCGAAGTTTACAACAATGTATGGGCACCTCGTGCAATGAGTGCAGGTAACTCAACAGAAGATCGCACACGCGATGGTTATCAAGTTGCTATTCAATGGATGCCTACAGATAAATTAGACTTAAACCTGAACTACTTTGGTGCAAAATTAGATTATGACTCATCGTCGCAGAGCGTATTGTTTGCGGAATGGAATGACAATCATAACCCCTATTACGGCGTTGTTTTAGACGGTGATACGGTCGTAGCTTACGGTAATGCAGATAATGGTTTACTTAATGACAATAACTGGGGAGATGCTGATGTCAATAATGGCGTAGCCGTTCGCCGTGGCTTATTGTCTCCTCAATTAACAGGGAGAGAAAGGATCGGTGGTTCTAAATCAGATAGTTTTGATTTTGAAGCCAAATATTATGGGGATATATTTACTGCTACTTTTAAAATCGGCCATACAGAGGCTGAAGGTGGAACTTCACGGGAAACTTATGCCAATATAGATGCACGCCAAGGATCTGTGAATAGCTGGTTGTGGTCAACCGTGGGTGGTAAACCAAGCTATGAAGTATCGACCGATCTAGCGTCTGATAAACAAGCTTATCAATATTATGACTGGTTTGATTCCTACTCTTCTGAAAATAAAGATACTGAAGATTACGCACAAGCTGATCTGCAATTTGATATCGATACAGGGATTTTTACTACCTTTTTTGTTGGGGCTAAATACCGCAATCATGAAATTAAGGGGATTAAAAATGATTTTCGTTGGGATGATGGCATCGCTGATAACGGCGGTTACCGTGGTTATTTGTCCGGAAACGAATGGTTTCATAACCCAGATTTTCATCCTGATCCAGAAACGTTAGTAAGCAATACCGTGATTGATAACAGTGCCGGAAACACTGGCGCTTTTAACTTTTTAGCATTTGATTTTGCTGCATTAGATAGCTATCTACGCAATAACTTTACGCAAACCGTTGTGCCATCTTTAGCTGGGACATATACACTAGAAGAAAATATTTGGTCTGTTTATGCGCAAAGTAATTTCCAGTGGCAGGACTTTCGCGGCAATCTCGGTGTACGCTATGTCAATACCGATTTAAGTACGCTTACGTATGATGATGTTATTGGTCAAGATAATAATGACACTACGCCTAATGAACGCAGCAGCGATGATGGTGAATTATTACCAAGCTTTAACCTTGCATGGGATGCGAATGAAGATGTTGTTGTTCGATTTGCTGCTGCCAGAACGATGTCTCGTGTAAGCTATTCTGACCTGAGCCAAGCCGAGTCATATGGTCCTCCTGTTAATATAAACTCACCAGACTCTTGGACAGGGCGAGGAACTGGTACATCTGTAAATACAGGCCTAGATCCAATGATTTCTGATCAGTTCGATCTAGGTATCGAATGGTATTACGGTGAAGGCTCAGCACTAGGTGCGACATACTTTACTAAAGATATTGCTAATTTGCCCATTTCTGCTGTTGAAATAGTTCAACGAGAGCATGATTGTTGTAATGGCCCCATAGAAGTTGAAATGAATACTAAAGTTGGCGGTGGTGACGCTCAATCACAAGGGGTTGAGTTGTTTTTTCAACACTCTTTCGAGAGTGGCTTTGGGGTGTTAGCTAACTATACTTTTACAGATACAAGTACCAGCCAAGTGTCAACGAATGGACAAAAAACAGATGCTGAAATCCCAGGAACAGCCAAACACCAATATAATCTTTCAGTGTATTTTGAAAATGATGACTTTAGTGTAAGGGCATCTTATAACTGGAAAGATGATCGTGCAAATGGCATCCATAAAGGTTACAACATGTATACGAAAGATTATGGCCAGTTAGATGTTAATGCGGCTTATAGTTTGACTGAGCAGTTGTCATTAACAGCCTCTGTGGTTAACTTAACTGAGGAAGTTGAGGAAGGTTATTGGAAACAAAGTAATCGCTTTACTTATAACCAGTATTCAGGACGACGCTTTTATTTAGGTGCTAATTATAGTTTCTAAAAATTATAATTTATAATATAAATTTAAAGGGTATTCTTTAGTTTGGATGCCTATTTTATTTAAATTGCAAGGTTTATTAATCAGACTTTAATTAAATAATAAAGCTAAGTAGTTAAAATAAACATTAGATTTTTTATGCTATTAAAATGTGAAAAGGGCGCTGTAATAGCGCCCTTTTAGTTATTTCTTTTCTTTCTCTTCGTCAGGTAAAGTGACGTTGAGTTCTAATACCGCTAAGTCATCTTCGTTTTGATCGAATTGGACTTGAACCGCGTCATTACTGATGTTGACGTATTTACGGATAACATCAAGAATATCCTGTTTCAATTGTGGCAAGTAATCAGGTGTACCACGCTGTGAGCGCTCATGCGCAACAATGATCTGCAATCGCTCTTTTGCTAGTGACGCTGTATTTTTCTTTTCTGAGCGGAAGTAGTCAAGTAGTGACACGTTAACCTCCAAATATCCGTTTGAACAAACCTTTCTTTTCTACATCTAAGAAGCGAAATTCGACTGTTTCACCTAATAAGCGATTAATTGCATCGGCATAAGCTTGTCCAGCATCAGACTCTGTATCTAATATAACTGGCTGGCCTGAGTTTGATGCACTTAATACCGCTTGTGATTCAGGTATTACACCTAACAATTCGATAGAAAGAATATCTTGCACATCTTCAACTGACAGCATTTCACCTCTGGCTACTCGCTCTGGGTTATAGCGAGTCAGTAATAAATGTTCTTTTATGTTTTCAAGTCCTTCTTCAGCACGTTTAGATTTGCTATGCAAAATACCTAAAATACGGTCTGAATCGCGAACTGATGATACTTCAGGGTTCGTTGTTACAATTGCTTCATCAGCAAAGTACATTGCCATCATAGCGCCGGCTTCAATCCCTGCTGGCGAATCACAGACGATATAATCAAAGTCTTTTTTCAGCTCGTTTAATACGCGTTCAACACCTTCGCGAGTTAAAGCATCTTTATCGCGAGTTTGTGAAGCAGGTAATAAAAATAATTTATCTACCCGTTTATCTTTGATAAGTGCTTGATTTAAATTTGCTTCACCGTTTATAACGTTAACAAAATCATAGACAACACGACGTTCACAGCCCATGATCAAATCAAGGTTACGTAAACCGATATCAAAATCTATAATGACTGTTTTATAGCCCTTAAGTGCTAAACCTGTGCCAATTGCAGCACTTGATGTAGTTTTACCTACACCACCTTTACCTGACGTAACGACAATGACTTTTGCCATAAGATTTATCCTTTAACCAAAGCTGAAATTTCTAATGATTCATTTTTTTGTTGGATTTGTGCAGCGTTGCCCCAGAACTCACCTTGCAGAGAATCGCTGATCCAGTAGTTGCCATTTATAGAAACAAGTTCTGCTTCTAATTTTTGGCAAAAAATACGTGCTTCGTTGTAACCTTGTGCGCCTGCTATTGCGCGACCACGTAATGTGCCATAAATATGTACATTGCCATCAGCAATCACTTCTGCACCATGGCTTACCGCACCAATAACGATTAAGTCACGGTCTTTAGCATACACTTGTTGACCAGAGCGCACTGTGCCATTGATAACTTGGGCAGGTAAGTAAACTGTTTTCTCAACAATTGAAGTATTACTCTGCTTTGTAACAGGTTCACTCTTAACGTCTTGTGAATAATTTAAAACTGAGAGCCCAGCGGCTTTGGCTTGCGTATGCTGCTCATCAGAGCCATTACAGACTCCAACAGCATTAAAGTTCATTCGTTCTAATAAAGACTTTAGATGAACAAAATCAACAAGATTATTTTTTATCTCAATTAAATTAACAACAATAGGAGCACCCTCAAAAAAACGAGGGGCTTGGGCAATTTTTATATACAGTTGCTCAGCTAACAGGTTTATATCAGTACTATAAAGATGTAAAACTGATAACGTAAAAAGATTCCCTTTTAGCTCAAAAGTTTGGTCCGACATACACGCTCAATTGAATAGTGTGATCAGAAATCAATTTTAGATAAACGCAGGCTGAATAAGGCCTGTGTTTATATGGATAAGGTGAAATTTCTAATCTAATTTTTCTAACTTATTATGACTCTCATGTTATAGTGTGCAGCACTGTTAAGCAAGATTTTATAGGGTCATAATGCTGACTGCGGTATATAAAAGTAAGAAAAAAGCGGATACCTTCCTTTTTGTAGAAAAAAGAGATGATTTTAGCAAGGTACCGGAACCTTTAATGGCTATGTTCGGTCAACCTCATTACGTAATGTTAATTAATTTAGCAAAACGAACGCATTTAGGCGGGGCTGATTTAAGTTTAGTTGAGAAATCATTAACTGATGTCGGGTTTTATCTCCAGTTACCGCCACCTGAAGCTAACTTACTAGCTGAGCATAGAAAACAAAATGGAGTTGATAGTGACTAAACATATAATGACTAAATTGGCTGCAATTTTATGTAGTGCCTGTATCAGTACATCGGCACTGGCCAAGACCCAAGCACAATTTGATGAATATGTTGCAGGTTTAAAACAAGAAGCAGCACAAAAAGGCTACGATAGTCAATTAATTGAAGATGCCTTCGCTACAGCACACTTTAAAGAAAAGGTAATTTCTGCTGATAAAAATCAGCCTGAAGTTAAAGAAACCTTAGAGACTTACTTACCAAAGCGTGTGCCACAATGGAAAATTGACCGTGCACGAAAGCTATATGCTGAAAATAAAGATATTTTAGAACAAATTGCAGCCGAGTACGGCGTGCAGGCACGCTTTATTGTTGCGTTATGGGGCCTTGAAAGTAATTTTGGTAAAATCCAAGGTGGTCACAACGTTATTTCATCTGTAGTCACGCTGGCTTTTGATGGCCGTCGCGAAACTATGTATAAAAACCAACTATGGGCCGCGCTTGATATTTTAAAGGAAGGGCACATTACTTTAGATAAATTCAATGGTTCATGGGCAGGTGCAATGGGGCAAACGCAATTTATGCCAACCTCATTTAATGCCTACGCGGTAGATTATGATAAAGATGGTCGAAAAGATATTTGGACCACCCAAGTTGATGCCTTTGCATCAATAGCTAACTATTTAAAGCAAGCTGGCTGGAATAGTGATCTTACTTGGGGTCGTCAAATTAAGTTACCACAGAGCTTCGAACCTAGCTATGTATTGCAACGTGGAACTAAAACACGTACTCAATGGTTAGAGTTTTGGGCTGATTCAGAGCGTTCACTAGCTGATTGGCAAGCTTTAGGTGTACGTAAAATGGATGGTACTGATTTACCAGCCGTAGATGTAACGGCGGCATTGGTTATGCCTGATGATATGAATGGCCGTATGTATTTAGCTTATGATAATTACAAAGCGTTAATGCATTGGAATCGCTCATATTACTTTGCCACCAGTGTTGGTTACTTGTCTGATCGCATTGGTTACCCAGCGATTTAATCGATGATAAGTTATTACAGGCGCTAGGTGCGTTCGTTTTAGGCGCGAGTTTATCTCGCGCTTGCGTTTGTAAAAAACATCAATGCAAAATATTTTTAAGTGAATTATTCACATCGAAGTTAAGATACGCTGCGCTATAGATAAGATATTAAACGTTTTGTGCAATAAGGGCAGGGTCAATTATTTTGATGTCTGAAGATAATATTTGACCTCTTTTGTTCTTTTAGGCTATCAATACTTTTGCAGAATCAGCTAACACCCCAAAGCAAAACTCTAAAAATATTCAATAAGGATATATATGGATGAAAATTTAATCGTACAAACAGTTGATCTGGCGCAGAATTTATTTGCAAAAAATTACTGTAACTTCATTAAAGAAAAAGAGAGAACTGTTACCGTATAAGGTGAAGAGTTTGAACTGTTAAGTTTTGAGAAGATGATTGAGTTAACTAACATAAATGACATGGAAGTTAGTGAAGTTCGCGCCTTAAAAGCATATGCAAACACATTAAAAGATGTTTTAGGCCCGACTGTTTATGATCAAAAAGGGCACGGTTGGTCCATGTTGATGTTATCTGCAAGTCTCACTATTGGTAAAAATACCGAAGGTGATTTGCTATTTTTAGATAGACACAATAGTAAAACGCTGTGTATTTTTCGTCACGATGATGCCAGCATATTTAAAACAAAAGTAACTTTGTATAAATTAATTAAAGCGTATTCTGAATAAATTCGTTCTCGTTTTTTAACAGACTCACACAATAAAGCTCATTTAAAATTATATCTGGGCTTTTATCAATACTGCATTCTCACATACATAATTATCAAGACGTAAGTAGCTACGCTTTGCTAAATCCCCCAGTGTCAGAATGTTGTCGCCTCTAACTTGAGGCGACAACTAACTTGAAAAACTCCGCTTTAGAGTAACATAGATTCTAGACTCACGAAGTAGGGGATATTATTACCCAATAGCCAATGCTTATCAGCCAACGACTCGCGCATGTGATATCACCAGTACCAAAAATAGGCGTTTAGAATCGAGTGGTCTAGAGGTTAGAGACCTCCGGCTAACCGATTATGTGCGGTTATTCGTCTAGCCATGGTGGCCTTACATAAACTACTTTACTTACGTAGTCTAAATCTTTAACCCAAAATCGATCTCTACAACCAAGCTTCCATAATTTAGCACCAGCATCCATTGTGCAAGGGGCTAGGTCTTTTTCGTTCGACAAAAAAGGCCACATTAAATAAGTTGCAACTTCGTCATACTTAGTAAGGTAGATCGCCCAGTTTTTTAAGACTTCATAATGCTCCCTGTCATAGGGGAAGTTATCAATCCAATACTCACCAATCGCTTCATAAAGGACACCAAATAGTTCGTTATCAGATATATCAGGGAATTTTATACCTGATGGAGCAATTTCAACTTGAAAGCCGCTATCAATAAAGGCAATAATTTCGGCATTATAGTCTTCCTCTAAAAGGATTGGTCGAAGACTCGATATGTGTAAGGAGACTAAATTCTTGAGTTCCTGATCATCACACCTAATCTGCTCACTCTTTGGTATTCTGTAACCCCACCTAGATATAGAGTCAGTTTCACTTACTATATTTAAAAGCCTATTCCTTATATCTTCGTGTTCATCAAAAACTCTCCATGCTTCATCGTGATCTTCTTCATTCTTAATTCCATCAAAGAAGAAATAATGATCGACCTCATTTTCAATATCAATTGAGTCAGGATCTTCGCTATTTCTCTTTAGGATTTCTTCCAATAGTCTTAATTCTTGATTCATCGCGGTGATCTCAAAAGTATGTTCGCTTTGTTATGCATGCGTTTCCTCCTGAATCTCAGCCAACAGGTCAGTAATCCCAATATCCACGCCTGCCTGCGATAGCAATGTAGAAACTTGGCCACGATGATGAGTCTGATGGTTAAAAAAATGAAGAACTAGACTCGAATATCGTTTGGTAGCGGAGATCCCCTTGGTGTTTTGGTAGCTGAGAATGAAATCCAGATCACTTTCAGATAGCTCGGCTGTCCAGTTGATAATTATCCGATCCAACCAAAACCGGTGCTCCGATAGGCTACCAATGTCATTGAAGGCTATGTGATCCAGGCTCTTTGGATTTGGAATATCAGCTACCTCCTGTAAAGACCGCAAGCAGGCTGGATGGGTAGCAAACCGTTTTAGCCAGATAGTATCACCAACAATGATGTGATTAAGAGTTCCGAGAATGGATCCAAAAAAGGCCCCACGGTCTTGGGCCAGATTAGTTGCACAGAGCTGACTCGAAGCCTCATACACCTTTAAATTCATCCGCTGATTATAGGCCGCCAGCAATTCAAAGTGATCTTTCAGGCTCATCATAGATCCTTATCATGGTTAACGAGTCTGTAGAATTACTCGTTTAAAATTTATTTTTATTGACACATTAACCATAGCCGAGTTGCTATTTTGATTCAATCGATAACTGACTTTCACGTAAAATATAAAAAGAGTGCTTGGTGTTGTTTTAATTGGTATTTTGCAAGGTATTACAGGTGTTTGAGTGGCTTATTTTAGTGGGAAAGGGCTCAAAAAAAGGAATTAACATTGGGCTAGGCAATGAGTACTTAGCTTCACAAGGTTTAGTGTCATTAAGAGATATTTGGATAATATTTATTACGGGAGATGAACCGCCCATTGCACTTCCTGTTAATTAAAAGCGCATGATGGGTGGTGTGGGGGCTGGAGGTTAGAGACCTCCGGCTACCCGATTATATTTACCATTTTGCCATGTTATCAAGAAGATCTTCATGCCCTTCTAATAACTCTGACTTGATTACAATTTGAGCTGGAATTGAATATTTATTACATATGGCAAGTATGCTAGAAACAAACGGTTCACCAGCAAATGGGGATATATAAATACCTTCTATCAAATCCATTGCAAGTGCTTGAACAAATTCTGGCTTAGCCTTGAAATTATTTACATTAGAAGGATCTATATTAGGAATAGTAAATAATCTTACTTCATTCTCATGACTAAAAGAGCTGCGTTTCAATAATGGGGATAAATATCCGTCAGTAACACAGTCTTTAGGGCAAATCTTATCATCATGAAAATCCAAATATTTAACCGCGCCAATTTGAATTAACAAATCCTGATCAAATTTTTCAATGGAGTTAACAAGCGAAGAAATACTAGTTTTAACCGCTATACCTTTGCCATTATCCGAATACAATTTCCACATAGCCTCTGATTCTGATGAATTAGCATGCCAGCAATTTACAGTTATTCCTTTGGTAACTGTTTTGAAAATTTGTTTAATGAGTTCTCTAAAGTCTGGAGTAACACTTTTGATTTTTGATAATTCATTGAGCAGGGCTTGGTTATTGCCAATTTTAACTTTTAATTGCTCTTGCGCATTTTCTAACTCTTTTACTTCAGAACCAAAAATATTTGAGTATGCCTCAAAAACAACTTTGGGCATGAAGCCTTCAAAGGGGTCTGAATTTTGATAACTTTCTAATGGGGTGAAAAATAGCTTGTTACCTTCTAGTAAACTAATCAACTTATCCAATGACATATAACGCCATAAAGGTGTATCAACATTTACGCTTTCACCAACTTTAACTTTTGCCAATTAGACACTCCCCTCTGAGGTAAATATAACAATTTTATAGTGCGCGAAGGGCGGATCTTTCTGCTCCGGCCACACTCATATGTATACTTTACACAGTTTTAACAAATTGCCTAAGATATTACTATTATTAAGTTTTCTAAAATCTAAAGCAAAGCTAAATGGAACAATATACGCGCGTCGCTCATATCATTGAATATCTGAGCAAACAACGTTTGACTACTTAATTAGCTATTATCAATAGCCGGATATTGCTCACAGCCGAACTTAGTTAGAGCACTATGAGTTCAAGTAGGCTTTGCTCTGAATATCAAATTTGACACTAACCAAAATAAATATACATACTGATGCGAATTATTGTGCTGATTTGAGTCAGAAAGTTCTCTTTTCAACCTTTGTTGAAAAAATGTCTTAAAACTGAACAAGCTGGCGTAGTCATTCCAGCACAGAAAAAGCGACTAATAATATCTTTTTCACCGTTTCAGGGGCCACACCTCGAGCTAGCTGTGTCGATGCATTGCTTAGCTGCGCGTCAATATAAGTAGCAGCAAATTCCGATGACATGTCCACAGAAAACTCTCCCTTAGTCTTTGAACGCTCTACCCATTTCTTGAAAAAAACTAATCCCTGCTTTTCAAGAAAATCTATTTGCGCTTGTGTTTCTTTTCCCAAATGTACTCGTGATTCGCGCATTTTTATAAAAAGACAGCCATTTGGAGATTCATCATGACAACTAACTGAAGTGGCAAACGATATAAGGTTATCAAGGGCCTCTTTAAATGGAACGTCACTATTTAGCATCTGCTGCACAGGCTCTAACACTTGCTCCTGATACCTAATCAGGACAGCTTTCATCAAGCCATCTTCATTAGAAAATTCACGGTAAAGACCCGGTTTAGATACACCCGATCTTCTGCAAATTTCATTAAGGGATAAATTACCTATATTGTCTTTCCAGTAAGAATCCATTGCCACATCTAAAACATGATCGCGGTCTAAGGTCTTTGGACGCCCTCTAACGGGCTTAACTGTATTTGAATTCATTTAGTACCACTCGGTATTTTAATTTGACAGGCTGCTCTTTACGGTTTATTGTACCGGCTGGTATTTAATTAGGCAAAGCAAATAGGAAAGAATAATGAACGAAACACAAAAAAGCATCGTTATCACAGGTAGCAGCAGTGGATTTGGTCAAAAGTCAGTAAAAGATTTTGCTGATAAAGGCTATCTAGTGTTCGCTACTATGCGCGGCCCTGAAGGCAAAAACGCTGCAGTTAAAGCCGAATTAGAAGCGTATAGCGATTCTATTCAGGTTGTTGATATGGATGTTACTAACGACGATTCTGTCAAAACCGCCATTGCGAGTGTGCTAGATAAAGCGGGAAAAATTGATGTGTTACTAAACAATGCTGGTGTAATGTATCTTGGCATTACAGAAGCATTTAGCATTGATCAAGCTCGCGAGCAGATGGAAACCAACTACTATGGCGCTATGCGTACTATTCTGGCAGTTTTGCCTGCGATGCGTGAAGCTAAGTCTGGCCTGATCATCAACACCTCATCAATGGTTGGCCAAATTTCAGCGCCTTATTTCTCTACTTACGCAGCGACAAAACATGCTTTAGAAGGCTACCTCCAAGGTTTACGCTACGAAGTAGCACCATTCGGCATCGATGTCGCCATCGTACAACCAGGGCCATTCCCTACAGGTCTAAGTGCATCAGGACAACAACCATCACGCACAGACATACTGGACAGCTACGGTGAATTGGCAAACATTCCTGCCGCTATGTTCGAGGAATTCGGTAAATTTATGCAGAGCGATCAAGCGCCTAATCCACAAATGGTGGTAGATGCCTATTTAGCGCTAGCAGACATGCCTAAAGGTAAACGCCCAACACGCACAGCAGTTGGTTTAGTTTGGGGTGTAGATGAAATAAACGCAGCTAAACAACCTATCCAAGATCGTGTTTTGACAGAAATGCAACTAGACAAGGTGCTAGGTGGTGCTGACGTATAATTTTAGTCATCAGGGGGCAAGTTGTTTTTGCCCCTTTGCTTATCAAGTTACAATTAAATGTACGATTAAATGAATTATTTATCTGCGAGCTTACAGGAACAACTTATCTATTTATTCACCACTGAGCACACAAAGACGCTTCGCGCTGCACAGAGTAAAAATTTTTGGACTTTTATTTACTTCTCGGTGAACTCGGTGTGCTCTGTGGTTAATTTCTTTAGTAACTAGCAACCTAACAAACCGCGTTTCAATAATGTAGTCAGGATTGTCAAAATGATGCCAACATGAGATTAAATTAGGTATTTGTCTGGCTCTAACTAGCACAACTTATCTTTTTATTCACCACAGAGAACACAGAGGCGCTTCGCGCTGCACAGAGAAAGAATCTTTGAACTATTATTCACTTCTCGGTGAACTCTGTGGTTAAATTTTCTTGAACCTTGAACCTTGAACCTTGAACCTAGAACCATAAAGCTCGCTAACTTTACTCTCGTCCCTCGCTAACTCTTCATTTCTTCAATATCTTATCTTTAAAGTCGAGTACTTTACCAATACCTGAGCCTAGCTTCATTAAGCTTTGTAGTTGTTCAGGGCTTAAGCGCTGTAGTTCTGAAGACCACTTAGTGACGGTTTCGAGTAGATCATGAATTTCATGCATTTGTTGCTGGGCAAACTTTTCATCGTCGTTGGTTGCAGGCTCTAACAAATTATCTCTGAGTAAACTTAGAGTAGGGTCAATCTCACGCTTTTTACGCTCTTCAAATACGCGGTTTGCCATATCCCAAATACTGCCAGCGGGTGCGTAGTATTCTTTTCTGTCACCTGGAATATGCTGCACTTTAATTAAGCGCCAAGATTGTAATTCTTTGATACCCATACTGACATTACCGCGAGATATACTCAGGGCGTCGGCGATTTCGTTCGCTGTCATTGGCTCTTTGGTTATGATCAATAAACCACACATTTGGCCGATTGTGCGATTAAAACCCCAACGACTGCCCATTTCGCCACAGTGCATTACAAAGGCAAAGTTCTTATCTGATAACGTCATTGCTTCTCAAGTTTCAATAAATAATGAAATTAATGCTAGCACGCTGAATATGTTTAGCAAGATTTACTGCGCAATACGCTGAATTTTCCTTGGCTGAAGCAAGCCTATGGGATTATGTGTTGGTACTAATAGTCGTTCTTAGTCGTTCAGAACAAGTTATATCACTAAAGTTTGATTTAGATTAATTTTTGCTCATCTAGAGTCGCGTAAGGTGTACACTAATTTACGACAACTAATTTCTTAACAACTACTCAATAACAACTTCGCAACAACAAGGAACGAGCAATGAAAGCAGCCGTTAATAGTACTTACAAAGGCAAATTAGAAATTTCAGATTTACCCATTCCAACCGTTGGAGTTAATGATGTTTTAGTTAAAATAGCCGCATGCGGTGTGTGTCATACTGATTTACATGCCTGTCATGGTGATTGGCCAGTAAAGCCAAAAATGCCGTTAGTTCCAGGGCATGAAGGTGTTGGAGTGATCGAACAGCTGGGTAGCAATATTACTCATTTAGAAATTGGTGATCGTGTTGGCATTCCTTGGCTATACAGTGCATGTGGTCATTGTGAATTTTGTTTAGAAGGTAAAGAGACCTTATGTCTTTCACAGCATAATACGGGTTACTCAGTTGATGGTAGTTACGCTGAATATTGCTTAGCTGATGGGAACTATGTTGTAAAGATCCCTGAAGGCTTAGGTTTTTCAGAAGCTGCGCCATTATTTTGTGCCGGTGTCACAACCTATAAAGCGCTAAAAGTGTCAGGTGCTAAGCCAGGACAATGGGTCGCTATTGTTGGTGTAGGTGGGCTTGGGCATCTTGCGGTGCAATATGCAAAGGCAATGGGCTTTAATGTAATTGCAGTGGATACTGGTGTTGAAAAACTGGCTTTAGCAAAAGAGTTAGGTGCAGATATCACCTTGGACTTTAAAGAATGTGTGCCTAGTGAGGCTATATTTGAGCAGGTAGGGGGCGCACATGCTGTGGTATGTACCGCTGTATCCAAGCCGGGGTTTGAGCAAGCTTATAAGAGTGTTCGCCGTGGTGGAAAATGCGTGTTAGTTGGTCTGCCTCCAGAGGATATGCCGTTGCCTATTTTTGATACTGTACTCAATGGCGTTTCTGTTGTTGGCTCAATTGTTGGCACACGTAGGGATTTACAAGAATGTTTAGAGTTTGCTGCACAGGGCAAAGTTAAAGCAATTATTGAAGAAAAACGTCTTGAAGATATCAATGACATATTTGACGATATGCTCAAAGGTGAAATTAATGGCCGTATAGTAGTCACTATGTAAAGGTAAAAAAGCGCACAAGCATTTTGTGCGCTTTTACAGCTTATAACTTAAAGCTTATAGCTCAAAGTTAGTTTCGCATTGCGTTCTTCGCCTGGCATACCACCTAAAAACATTGCTTTTGAGTAATAAACTTTATTAAACAAATTATTTAAATTTAGCTGTAAGCCCCATTTATCAGTGTTATAACTTAACGCAGCATCATAAATAGTATAGCTTGGTACATAACCATCAGGAATGCCGAATGATGACGAGTTAGTACTACGGTCATCCACGTACTTAACACCTGCACTTACTTTTAGTGGCTGGGCTAGTTCAAACCACTGAGCACTGTATGTTAACCATGTGCTTGCTGTTACATAAGGCACACCTTTTTGACGGGCAGCAAATGTGCTCACATTAGGGTTTTTCTGTTCACGCGCATCTTGATAAACACCATTGATATTGACCTTCCATTGATCATTTAAGTAGGCATTTAAATCAAGCTCAACACCACGAGTTTTTTCTTCACCATTAAAGTAATTTTTTGGGACCGATGGATCTGGCTTTGTATCATCATAGGCAGGGTTTGCATATTCTAAGTTAGTACGTGCAGTGTCAAATACCACGAATGAGGCGAGTACCTGATCATCAAAGGCTTTTACCCTTATACCTAAATCAGTACTAAGAGACTGCGCATCATCACGGTCAGCTTCATTGCCTAAAACAGAGCCTAAAACGCTATACGCAGTGCGACCCTTCGAATGGTTTATAAATATAGACAGGTCATCAGTCGGTTTGTATGTCGCGCCTAAATTATAGGTTAAACCATTATCCGAGGTACTTGCTTCTGGCGTTGCAGCAGCGGCACTGGCGCGGTAACGTGCATCAACACCTAAATGTTCATATTTTTGAGTAATTTCGTTGTATGCAACACCAATACGGGTTGTGAAGCTGTCATTGATATAAGCAACATGTTGCAGTCCTAAGCCCCATGCTTGCACTTTTTTACTATAGTTACTGGTTTTAAGCGGATCATAGTCGCTAAATTGCCCGTCTGACCAAACCGGTGTTCGAATATCTAGAATATAGGGTAAAGAGCCTTGATAGGTTATATCGCCATTTTTATCTTTGAGAATATAGTCTTTATCCCAAATAGAATACTGCGTGAAGCGTATATCGCGGTCTTCATAATTAGCATTGACCAAAAATTCGTTTTCTATATCACCTAAACTAAAGTCATAGCGTAAATCTGCAAAGTATTGCCATGACTTTTCATCGGCCTCTACTTGGCGATATTCTTGACGGCGTGCAGCAAATGGATAAAGTACATCATCAACTACCAATGGCGCACGAGGGTCTTGATTTATGACGCCATTTTTTTGCCGCCAATACACATAATTATAGGCACCTGTTTGTCTGGCAAAGCTCGATTCATAATTACGGTATTGCAGTTGTTGGTTTAAAAATAAATTGTCAGTTATATAGTAATTATGAGTGAGTTTAAAGCGTAACTCTTCACCTTCGTTGTCTTTTGCCATGGGTGAGATAATACCGCGATGACCAAATTTATACGGTGTTAAACCATCAGACGCTGCAAGTGAATTCGCTAATTGTTGGCGCTGCGCATCAGATAATTGCAGCCCAGCAGTGGTTGGATCATTGACTAAATCATCCGCAGTCACTTGGCCGGCGGTTTTGCCATTTACCGACTGCGCATTATAAATACGGATAGGGTGGCCAATTGAATCAACTGCAATGGCATCTTTAATATAAGCGGCTGAGATCATAATATTTTGGCGGTCATTAAACACATATTTTAATGCGCCGTAGATTTCATCGCGGTCATCTTTTAAATCACGGTAGCCATCACTACGTGCTGTTTTTGCATTAACTCGGTATGCTAGATTTTCGGTAATTGCATTGGTGCTATCAATTGATAATGAATAGGTATTCCATTGACCAATTTCCGCTTGTACGTTGTGCTGCTCGGTAAACTGTGGTTTTTTTTCAATCAAGTTAATTACGCCACCTGCGCTGCCCATGCCATATAAACCAGTGGCGGGGCCTTTTAATACTTCTACGGCCTCCACATTGGTTAGTGATCGAGTTGGATTGAATGTGTTTCCTAGGCCCGCACCGCCATACATACCATCATAAGTATAATTTGCACCAAGGCCACGGATCACTAAATTGTCGCCAATTCCGTAGTTATTACCTGCTTGGGTTACACCACTGATATTACGGGCTAAGTCTTGTAAGTTATCAACGCCTTGCGAGTTGATAAGCTCTTGATCGACGATAACGATAGGCGCAGGTGTTTCCATTAACGACATATCAGACTTTGTTGCTAAACCCGAATTTAATACAACATGATTTTGCTTTTGATAAACCGTGATGCGTTCAAGATCGGATTGTTCGGCCGCAGTTGCATTATATGCTGTTAAACAGGCTAGGGTAATTAGAGAGAATTTATGCGTTGTCATAGTCATTACCATTAAAAAATTTTCGTAATGATAATGTGTGGCATTTGTATTTCAAGTTTTAATTACCTAAAAAAGGCAATTATTTAAACCTACCCCAAGCTGCTTACCTTTTGCTTTCAAAATATTAATATATTAACAACGTATTTAGTTAGCTGTTAGTTTAACCCTTGCTTAATGATGGAGTTAGCTTAACGCTAACTCCACACATTTATTTATAAGAAACACCTGCTTTCATCACAAATGCTACATTTTCTAGCAAGGTTATGTCTTGCAGTGGATTGCCTTTGACTGCGATGATATCTGCGGCAAAGCCCGTTTTGAGTTGCCCTAACTGAGTGTCAACTTTCAACAATTTAGCACTGTTGATTGTTGCAGCTTGTATTGCTTGCAGAGGGGTCATACCAAACTCAACCATTCGCGAGAATTGTTTTGCATTATCACCATGTGGGTAAATTGCGGCATCGGTACCAAATACCATGTTAACACCCGCTTTTACGGCACGGCTAAAGCTGTCGCGTTGCTTTTTAGATACTTGACGTTCTTTTGCTAAGTTTTCTTCTGCTACACCATTTTGCTCACCAAACGTGAGGGTATATTCAGTGTTATAAATATCCATTGAAAACCAAGTGCCGTGTTTTTTTGCCAGTTTAATTGCTTCATCGTCAACAAAACTCACATGTTCAACACTGTCTACACCGGCTTTAATGGCTGCGGTAATACCACTGGTACCATGTGCATGTGCAGCAACCGTTAAACCGCGCATATGTGCTTCATCAACAATGGCAGTCATTTCTTCTAATGAATACTGTTGAATACCTACTTTTGTGCCCTTGGAAAATACTCCCCCAGTGGCGCAAAACTTAATAACATTGGCACCGTACTTAATGTTTTCGCGTACTTTTGCACGAACAGCCCATGGGCCATCAGCCACACCTTCGGCAGTGTATTTCATTTCAGGAGGTAGACGGTTGTTGTCACAGTGACCACCCGTTACACCCAAAGAGGGACCAGCAGCCCAGATGCGTGGGCCAATAATATCGCCTGCATTAATGCCGTCACGTACTGCAATGACACTGTAACCTTCGGCGCCCACGTTACGTAAAGTTGTAAAGCCCGCTTTTAAGGTTTTTTCTGCAAAATAGGCCGCTTTAATCGCTTTACGTGGCACTGACTGACCGATACGTTCACTACGAGGGACTGTTGGATCGCTGGTTAAGTGTACGTGCATATCCATCAGGCCAGGCAGAATGGTTAACTCGGGCAACTTAATATGGTCATCACCTTGTTGTAAGGTTGGCATGGTGCCACTACTGATTTTAGTAATGATACCGTCATCGATTTGAATAAGCGGTGCATTAATAAGCTTGCCATTATTTACGTCTAGCATTGCTTTAGCACTAACGTATGTTGTTGCTTGTGCGCTAAAAGCGCTGACACACAATAAGCCCAAAGGGACAGAAAGTGATAATTTATTCATTTATTTTCTAATTTTTGATTATTTAATATAGCAATGTAGCAAGCAGTTTTTAGGCTGTAAACAAAACGCGATAAGTATCGTATTTTCTTTATTTAGCGATTTGAAAGCTGCATACTTGCGCTAACTACTTATACTCAGGGATCATTATGAAAAAATTTAAGTTAACCTTGCTTGTCGCTGGTGTACTCAGCGCTTTGTCTGCGTGTTCAAATACGGCTAATAATAATTTAAACAAGCCACAATCAGCATTAACAAGTGAAACTGCCAGCGCAACAACACAACAATTAAATAGCTTGGTTGAGCAGTACTTTGTGGATTCGTTGCAATTTAGCCCTCTTGATGCAACTTATATTGGCTATAACCAATACAACAACCAATTTACAGCACCGATTACCGAGCAAAACCGAGCTCAGCAGCTTGCTTTTTATAAAGATTATCAGCAACGTTTAGCGGCGATTGACCAGCAGCAGTTAACCGGTCAAGCCTTATTAAGTTATGAAATACTGGCACGGGATTTAGCATTAACAATCGAAGGTTTTCAATTCCCGAGTTACTTATTACCAATTAACCAAATGTCTGGCGCTCACAATACGTTTGCAGGCTTTGGATCGGCGCAAAGTGCGCAGCCATTTGCAAGCTACCAAGATTATGAAAATTTCGTCGCGCGTGCTGAAGGTTTTGTAACTTGGTTAAGCAGTGTGCAAGATGCTATGCAGCAAGGGGTAAATGAAGGCATTGTTTTACCAAAGCCATTAGCTGAAAAGTTATTACCGCAATTTCAAGCGCATATAGTTACCAGTGCAGAACAATCTTTATTTTATAGTCCGATAAAGCAGCTTCCAGAGCAATTCACAGCAGCGCAAAAGCAACAACTCACTGACCAATATAGTGCACTTATTATGGATAAGTTGGTCCCAGCGTATACAAAAATGAGCGAGTTTTTAGCGACCACTTATATACCAAATAGCCGTGCAACAGTAGGTTATAGCGATTTACCAAATGGTAAAGCATGGTATGAATACCAAATAAAGAAAAACACCACCTTGAGTTTATCTGCTGATGAAATTCATGAAATTGGTTTAAAAGAAGTATCGCGTATCCTTAATGAGATGAAAACAGTAAAGGAAACCGTTGGTTTTAAAGGCAGTTTAAGTGAGTTTTTTACTCATTTACGGGATTCTGATGAGTTTTATTTTGATACACCTGAGCAATTAATTGCGGCCTATGAAGCCGTAAAGTTAAAAATTGACGCGCGTGTACCTAAATTATTTAACATTGCCCCCAAAGCTGATTACGTTGTAAAAGCGGTTGAAAATTTTCGTGCTGAGTCTGCAGCAGGAGCATCTTATCAATCACCAGCACCGGATGGCTCTCGTCCAGGAATTTTTTATATTAATACCTTTAATTTAAAAGCGCAGCCTAAGTTTCTACTCGAAACATTGTCAATCCATGAGGCAGCCCCAGGACACCATTTTCAAATCGCCTTACAGCAAGAAGTTCAGTCATTACCTGAGTTTCGAAAATTTGGTGGTTACACAGTGTTCGCCGAAGGTTGGGCATTATATGCTGAAAGCCTAGGTAAAGAATTGGGTTTATTTACCGACCCATATATGTGGTATGGCCGTTTATCTGATGAGCAATTACGCGCTATGCGATTAGTGCTCGATACAGGTTTTCATGCTAAAGGCTGGACTCGTCAACAAGGTATTGATTACATGCTGGCTAATTCCTCAATGGCTTTAAGTGATGTAACCGCAGAAGTTGAGCGCTATATAGCTTGGCCAGGACAAGCATTGTCGTATAAATTAGGGCAATTTAAAATTCAAGAGCTGCGAGATTATTGTAAACAAGCATTAGGTGATAAATTTGATATTAAAGAGTTTCATACGCAAATTTTAATTGATGGTGCTTTGCCGATGCCAATACTAGAAGCGAAAATTAAACGTTGGGTTGATACGCAGCGCTAACTTTTAAACTTGAAATAGCGCAAAGCTGAATGTAGCTTTGCGCGCGGTGCTCAATTAAGCTAAAATGCGCGCTATTAGGGGCACCGAGTTATACCATGTTTGAAAACCAATTTTGGCTTGAGAAATCACTTGAGCAAATGTCACAAAATGAGTGGGAAGCCATTTGCGATGGCTGTGGAAAATGCTGTTTAAATACCTTTATAGACAGCGAAGATGAAGATGAGTTTACCGCCACAGATCAACTTCGCGATGGTGAAGAACTCATTTTTACTAATATTGTTTGCCAATACTTAGATAATAATACGTGTGGTTGTAGTGAGTATGAAAATCGACAAACATTAGTCCCGTCATGTGTAAAATTAACTAAAGAAAACCTCGACAGCATTTTCTTCATGCCGCAAAGTTGTAGTTACCGCCGTTTACACGAAGGCCGTGGTTTAGCGTCTTGGCATCCACTAAATAACGGTGGCAGCAAAGAACTAATGCATACATTGGGTATTTCTGTAAAAGACAAAACAGTAAAAGATTGTGATGTAGCTCTAGATGACTTTGATCTGTATGAAGCTGATTGGCCAACGAGGGATTGCGATTAATGACTGCGAAGATTGGTTTGATCAATCCTAAAAGCCCCTCTAACGTTGGCGCAGTGTTAAGAGCTGCGGGTTGCTATGGGGCTGAACAAGTATTTTTTACAGGCACGCGTTATTTAAATGCTAAAAAGTTTCATACCGACACAAAAAATGTTGTTGAACGCATCCCACTGACTTGCGTTGACGATTTAGCAACAGCAAAGCCCGCAGGTGCGACTGTTGTGGTGATTGAACTAATAGAAGGTGCAACACCTTTGCCTGAGTTTGTTCATCCTGAAAACGCATTTTATATTTTTGGCCCTGAAGATGGCTCTATTAGCAAAGATGTACTGAACTGGTGCGATGAAGTGGTGTATATCCCCACAATCGGTTGTATGAATTTAGCAGCTACCTGTAATGTGGTTCTTTACGATCGACAAGCTAAACTCGGTGGAGTAGAAAGTTCTGATCAAACGATTATTCAAAGCCGCGACACCAATAATAAAATGATATGGCAGAAATAGTACAAACTGAATTGAACAATTGAAAAAGGGGCAATTAATGCCCCTTTTTTCGTTTAATTCCAAAAAAGTTATTACTTTTTAGTAATTTTGATCTCTGAATTAATAACAATCCCTTCATCTTTTATATCTGTTGCAAAATACACAGACATTGTTTGATTTTTTAATTGTTCAAGTTCTTCCGGGATCACTTGTCCTGTCATTTTAAATACTTCGATGACAGGAGTCATTAATGAGCTGAGGTCAACTGCGGAAGTTAAAAATCCATTTTTTTCAAGCTCTTGTTCTGATAATGTATTTGCAATAACCGCTGATTTTTCACCAGTGAATAAAACAATATGCTTTCCTTTTTTAGCTAATCTAATATCAAGGCCAGCAGGTAAAGGATAAGGAATTGCAGCATTGACACTAATTGCATCGCCGTTTTCTGGTATTTCAAGCTCCGCTAATGCAGGTAAAAATCCTTTAGCAGTAAAAAGTAAATTATCAGGATCTGTCGCAGAAAGTGTGATTAGCGCGTCTAAATCTTTGAGTTGTGGCAGTTGATTTGCATCGGCTTCTAAAGCAAGATCTTGAATACTTACACTGACACCTTGAATACCATTAGCCATAGCGGTCATCATTGATAGTGCAGCTAAATTTGAGTCTTGAGTTTGTTGCTGTAAGGCAACAATAGGTGCACACTCAAATTCAGCTTTTTTAAATGTACTTGAGAGTATATTTAAAAGCGGTGGAATTTTTGAAATATCCGCACCATAAGCAAAGCTTAGCATTTGCCCGTCAAGTTTAGTTGTATGCTTAGGAACAAAACCCCGCACAGATTTTAGTGTTTTAATAATATCTGTAGCAGTGCTTTGGAAAATAGCATCAGCTTTAAAATGAGCATCAGAGTTTGTTACTTGTATGTACGTGCTACCGGTTACTGATGCAGGCCAATAACTAACAAGATTGGTAATGTCATTTTGGCATTGTGGTGTTCTAGCTACCTCAAAAGCATTTGGATCACCCAATTCTTTTAATAGTTCATCAAGCATTTCACCTAGGCGTGATGGTGTTCTAGCGGTAATAGCATTAGCAATCTCAACATGGTCTATGTACGCAATAGAGTGGCCATCAAATGAATAATTAGTAATATAGTTTTCAAGTTTAGCGGTTTGCGTCAATGATTTTGTTGGTTTATCAATTGCTAAAGCAAGACGTAAATCTTTAATTGTATTAAGTTTTGTATCAAACGTGATGGTAGCCCAGTTATCTTTAACAGACACAATTAAGTTTAATGTAATGTCATTTTCAAGTACTAAAGGGTACGTGTTGTAGTCAACACCTTCGATGGTTTGTGTTGTGAAGTTAATTCCCGCTTTATCAGCTGAGCTATTAATTGTATTAAATAAAGCCGTTTCATCTTCAAGTTGATAGCGTAATACTGGCATTAGACCAATTGTATAGGCTAGAGCTTTATAATCATCGGCGAATCCCCAGGCTGCTTTTAGTGTTTCATAAGATGACAATGATGTTTGATATTGATCTAATAGAGACGCTAAAAACTGTGCATTGTTATCGTTACTTGCCGCTAAATTTTCGATCAATGGCGTAAAATCGTCTGTACCTTTCATTTGATCTGGAATCAAATTGAAATATTTACTATAGGGAAATGGTTTTAGCTGACCATAAAATAAAGCAGTATCAGCAGGGACGTAATCAAGTTGAGCAAGTTCTAATGAGGCTGTTGAACTGTCAGTTTGTGTATAGATTATTGCACCCGCCGCTACAGCAACTGCGCAACCAGCAAGTAGTTTGGTGTTCATTTGGAAATTCCTTTTTTGTATCAGTACCAAGTGGTACGTTCTGTAGTATTTATGTTTTGTAAAACGATATCATAAAAGTGCGTAGCCTAGCGAGGAAAAGCACTATTAGTGTTGGTTGTAGTGAGGGCACGGTATTATATAAATTATTAATTTTTACTGCGATAAACCGGCAACAGTTGGTTAAGATGCAGATGCACTAGCAAAGCCACTGTTAATCTCACCCAAATAGGCCATTGCATAGTTAAATATAAAACGTTTACAAGAGGCTAAGTGGCGCGTCTATTTATCAAAAAATCAAAAAATCAAAAAATCAAAAAATCAAAAATGGTGGCATCGCCTTTATGGAAGTGCTAAAAGCCTTCCTGATCTTGTTTATCAACACAATTTAGGTGCTAAAAATTTAAATTTGTTTTGATATGTTCTTGTAAAAAATCACTGCTTTGGAAATTAGCCAGCATCTATGTCCATTTCCAGTTAATTATATTCGTTAAATAGCGATACCATTGAATAAAAAGTATGGAACGGTCCAAATATTAGTTTGTGATCTTTTTATTGGACTGTGTAGAATCACACACAACTTGTTAATGGAGTGAAAATCACGTGAGTGAAATAAATATAAATAAAACGTTTGTCACTGAGCAGCCGCAGCAAAATAATAATTACCTGTTACCTTTGACTGCAATGACAACTCTATTTTTTTTATGGGGTTTTATCACAGTACTAAATGATGTACTGATCCCGCGTTTAAAAGGGGTGTTTGATCTTAGTTATACGGAAGCGATGTTAGTGCAGTTCTGCTTCTTTGGTGCTTACTTTATTGTTTCTTTACCCGCGGGGATATTGGTTAAGAAATTTGGTTATAAAAATGGTGTGCTTAGCGGTCTTATCGTGGCTTCTATCGGCTGTATGTTATTTTATCCTGCAGTGGTCGTACATGAATATTGGCTATTTTTAACCGCATTATTTGTACTAGCCGGTGGTGTCACCATTTTACAAGTATCGGCTAACCCTTATGTTGTGGCGCTTGGGCCTGAAAAAACAGCTTCGTCACGGTTAAATTTAGCGCAAGCACTTAATTCATTAGGAACGACTATTGGGCCCTATGTTGGTGGCATTTTGTTCTTTGGCGCAGCAGGCTCATTGACTGCATCTGCGGCGACAGCAGAATCGGTAAAAATTCCTTATTTAATGCTTGCTGCAGCACTGCTTACTATTGCTGTTGTGTTTGCATTTTTAAAATTACCTGAAATTAAATCACACAAAGAAGAACTCGATTGCAAAGCAAAAGGTCATTCTTTAACGCAAGCCCCGCATTTAGTTATGGGTGTGTTAGGTATCTTTTGTTATGTTGGTGGTGAAGTGGCAATAGGTAGCTTTTTAGTTAACTTTTTCGGTGAAGCTCATATTGCAGGGCTCGAAGAGCATACCGCTGCCGCATTAATTGCCTATTATTGGGGCGGGGCGATGGTAGGGCGCTTTATTGGCTCTGCTGCATTACAAAAAATTGCACCATCAAAAGCAATTGCTTTTAATGCATTTGCGGTCATTGCGTTACTTTTAATTACAATCTTCACTGAAGGTGACGTTGCTTTATATGCTGTGCTGTCGATTGGTTTATTTAATTCTATTTTGTTTCCGACAATTTTCTCAGTCGCTATTCAAGGGCTAGGTTCATTAACCAGTAAAGGATCTGGTTGGCTTTGTTTAGCGATTGTTGGTGGTGCATTAGTACCGTTAATTCAAGGCGTTGTTGCTGATGCAATGAATATTCAAGTTAGTTTTATTATCCCAGCACTTTGCTATTGTTTTATCGCTTGGTACGGGTTGAATGTTGTAAAACTTGCGAGCAAGTGGCAACAAAAAATAAACTAAGCTAATAGTAAAACCTCTTTAGATAAATGCATTTGCAGCACTGTAAATGCATTTATTTTCTTATTATTCTCAATGAATCAATCGCACTCTAAAGTAAAACCTCGCAGTTTAGTTCATTACAAAATAACGACGGATATGCACTGAATACGTATTCAATAGCTATTGTTTATAAAAATTACTGGAACCTTCCAATTTTGAGTTTGTTATTTTTTCGGTGCAATTACGACATTGACTGTCTTTACTTATCGATTAATTACTTTATGAATTTGTTATAGGAGTAAGCGCTAAACTAATTTTTTTACCATGCTTTATTATTGTTTTTGGCTATAACATAGCAACTGTTGGCGATAAGATAAGACAAATAGCGTTATTTTTGTTAAAAAGTAGTTAGCTAACAACGATAAAAAAATAAATAGGTGTGTCATGCAAAGCTCGCTAAAATTTACCACTAAGGTAACTATCGCAGCATCTGTGGTATTAGTGTTGGTGCTGGGGTTATTTACCATCAATAACTTTATTTCAATGCGCTCACAAACGCAGCAGCAACTGTCTCTAATATTACAAGAAAGCTCTCAATCGGTTTCACAAAATATTGCTAATTGGCTCAATAATAAATTAGCAATCGTTCAGTCTGTAGCGAAAACGCATCAGCAAAATGACACTAAGGAATTAACTCTTAGCCAACTCAATAGCGCAGAAATGGCAGGTAAGTTTAAAAACACCTATATAGGCAAACCTGATGGTACTTTTGTACTCAATGATCAAACAGTTGTATTACCTGCTGATTATGATGCCACAATCCGTCCTTGGTATAAGCTGGTAGAAAATAAAACCACCACAGCGTTTACGACTCCTTATATAGACGTAACCACCAATGAGCTAACTATTTCAGCGGTTGCGCCCATTTTAAATAATGGCCGTTTTAGTGGCGTCGCCGGCGCCGATATCGATATGCAAACCATCACTCAAATAGTCAACGAAATTGATTTTTTAGGTTTTGGTTATGGTTTTCTATTAGACAGTGACGGTCGCATTCTAAGCCATCCAGATATCAAATTAAACGATCAGAGTATGGCGAAGCTGTTTGGTAAAAACCTTGCTTTAAAAGCTGAGTTTGTGGAGCAAGAAATCGCTGGTATTGATCATCTTGTATCATTTACACATATCAAAGGTATTGAAAATGTAGATTGGTATTTAGGTGTGGTGATCAACAAAGATATTGCTTATTCATCAGTGGCTTCATTTAGAAATATGGCTGCGATATATATGTGTTTGGGAGTTATCGCGACGATATTAATGATGCAATTTTCATTGCGTTATTTGATGCGGCCTATGCAGCGTTTAAACGATGCAATTAAAGATATAGCCCAAGGTGAGGGGGATTTAACTCGTCGTTTAGAGATTGAAAACGATGACGAATTTGGTGAACTGTCAGGTTACTTTAATGCCTTTATAGATAAAATTCATACCTCAATTGACCAAGTAAAAACGACCACGGTTGAACTTGAACGTTCAGTGGAAAGCTTAGTTGAGCAAACAGAGTCGACGCTAACGATGTACAGTGACCAAACTAAACGCACAGACAGCGTTGCAACAGCGATTAATCAGCTGTCATCAAGTGCGATTGAAATATCAAGCAGCGCAAGTCATGCATCAACCCTTGCTACTGATGCGAATACACAGTCAGTACAAAGTCAAAGTACGTTAAATGATAATATCAATGCCATTGGTGTGTTATCGCAAAATATGGAACAAGCACAACAAATTATTAGTAGTGTTGCTGAACACTCTGCAAGTATTGGTCAAGTACTCGAAGTTATTAAAGGAGTCAGCGAGCAAACGAATTTACTTGCACTTAATGCCGCAATTGAAGCCGCTCGTGCCGGAGAGGCTGGTCGTGGGTTTGCCGTTGTTGCAGATGAAGTGCGCCAGTTAGCTCACCGTACTCAGCAATCAACCCAAGAAATTGAAAATACCGTTAGCCAATTACAGCAAGGTTCAGGCAGTGCCGTTGCGGTTATGAAAGCCAGTTTAGTTGAAAGCGAAAATACTGTAAAACAAGCGCAAGCAGCCGGTGAGCAAATGGCAGGAGTAACCAAAGCTATAAAAGCAATTGATGATGTAAATCATAGTGTTGCAAATGCGACCACTGAACAAAATCAGGTAATACACTCTTTAGATAATGATATTCATACAATTAGTGAGTTATCTCAACAAGGTCAGCTAAACTTAAATAACACTTTAGCTGAGTGTACTCGTTTAAAACTGCAATTTGATGAACTTGAAAAAATGGTGCTACGTTTTAAAGTCTAAATGCAATCAGCGATAACTAAAAAGATAAAATAAATGATGCCGGAATCACCTGTAAGCCAAGGATGAAGGGCTAAATAACGTTGTTTCCAGTGAACAGTAACAGGCCAATAATGAATAATAGTCAGCTTATATATGTGTACGACCCAATGTGCAGTTGGTGTTGGGGTTTTCAAAAGTGCTGGCAAAAAATCCAAGACGCCTTAGCGAATGAAGTTGATATTATTTATAAAGTAGGTGGCCTTGCTGCTGATTCCGAACAGCCAATGCCAGTAAGTATGCAACAGTTTTTACAACAAACTTGGCAGCGTATTGGCCAGCAAACCGGTGCTAAATTTAACTTTGATTTTTGGCAAAACTGTCAACCACGCCGCAGCACTTACCCTGCGTGTAGGGCGGTGATTGCAGCACGTTATTTTAATAAAGAGCGGGTTATGCTTGGTGCAATTCAGCAGGGTTATTATTTATCGGCACAAAACCCATCGGATCTTAATACACTCGTTAGCTGTGCACAGCAAATAGGTATTGCTGCTGATGAGTTTTTAGCTATATTGCAAAGTGAACAACTTGAACAGGCGTTTCAACAAGAGTTAGCGTATGTTCAGCAGTTACCTGTGCAGGGTTTTCCATCGTTAGTTCTTTGTCATAAACAGCAGTACTTTGCTATCGCCGTAAACTATACCAACGCAAATGCTGTGCTCAGCACCATTCATCGTATACTTGCCGATTAATTTATTTAATCTCACTTCACTCATCATTAAAGCGTACACGCTTGTTAAATATTAAAAACTATTGCTTTATCTAACGTAAAAAGTTGTATTTATGGCAGTTGTCATAAAAAGGACTTTTTAGCGCAACACCTCTGTCATTTTTCACCTATAGAATCTCGTTCATTGATATTAAGCAACTAGCAAATCCGCTAATTTAACGAGTAAAGGTGTATGCGATGAAAGGCGTTAAACCATTGATATTAGCTAGTATTGTAGCCATGAGTGCAACAGTGCAAGCAAATGATTTAAATAAGGTTATCGATAAAAGCAGTGAAATTAACCAATCAGCTGCGCAATCACAAACAAAAATAGACAAGATTGCAGACTCAATGCAGGGGCGTTTACAACAGTTTAAAACCCTCAATAAAGAAATTGATGGTTTAACGGTTTATAACGCACAACTAAGCAAACAGCTTAGTAACCAAATGAGTGAAATGGAAGCCATTAACTTATCTATGGATCAAGTGTCTATTATTGAACGTCAAATTACCCCATTAATGCTACGCATGATCACAGGCCTTGAGCAATTTGTTGCTCTTGATGTGCCGTTTCTAACCGATGAACGTGAAAAGCGTTTAGCGTCATTAAAAGACATGATGAACCGTGCTGACATTAATTCAAGTGAAAAATTCCGCCGTGTTTTAGAAGCGTACCAAGTTGAAGTTGATTACGGCCGTACCATCGAAGCCTATACCGCGTTATTAGATGTTGATGGTCAAGAGCGTGAAGTCGATTTCTTACGCATTGGTCGTTTAGAACTTATTTACCTTACTCGCGATGGTAAAAAAGCAGGCTCATGGGATACAACAAGCAAACAGTTTGTTGCCCTGGATGACTCAACAATCAGCCAAATTAGTAAAGGTTTACGTATTGCACGTAAGCAACTTGCCCCAGATATGTTAACACTGCCAGTACACGCTGCGGATTAAGAGGTTAAAATGAAACTTTTTACAAAAATGACCAAAATTGCTTTATTTGGTGCCACCCTTGGTTTTGCGGGCAACAGCTTTGCTGCTGAAGCAATGGATTTAGACTCGTTATTAAAAACACTTGAGCAAGGTAAAACACAGCAATCAGCACAAAATAAACAACGCGAGCAAGAATTTGCTGCACGTCAAAATGAACAAGTGCAAATGCTTAAAAACACTCAAGCAAAACGTAATCAAATGCTGGTTGAGTCTGAGCGTCTTGAAACACAGTTCGAAGAAAATGAAGTAAAACTTGCTAACCTAACCGATACATTATCTAAGCGTATGGGTTCATTGAAAGAACTTTTTGGTGTGCTGCAACAAGTGGCTGGCGATTCAAGTAATAAATTTGCAACGTCAGTAGTGTCTGCACAGCTACCTGGTCGTGGTGCTTTTATGGATGAATTGGCTCAAAAAATGGGCTCGACTTCTAAACTTGCATCAATCGAAGACATTGAAAAAGTATGGTTTGAACTGCAACGCGAAATGACTGAGCAAGGTAAAGTGTCACGTTTTACAACAGATGTAATTGTAGAAGGCGGCAACAAAGCTAAGCAAGAAGTTATGCGAGTGGGGGCTTTTAACTTAATTTCAGAAGGTAAGTATCTTGATTATAACACCAGCACTAATACGTTAAGCGAGCTTACCCGTCAGCCTGTTGGCCGTTACACCTCAACGGCGAATGATTTACAACAAGCTAAATCAGGCACTGTACAATTTGCGCTTGACCCAACCGGTGGCTCTATCCTTGGTTTATTGGTACAAGCACCTGATACTTCAGAGCAAGTACATCAAGGTGGTGCAGTAGGTTACGTTATTTTAGGTGTTGGCTTACTTGCTTTAATTATCGCTATTGAACGATTTGTTTCATTGATGCTAATGGGCAGCAAAATCCGTCGTCAACTTAAAGACTCGGTGCCACGTGATGACAATCCACTTGGTCGTGTAATGAAAGTCAAAGATCAATACCCAGATGTAGCATACGACACCTTAGAGCTTAAATTAAGTGAAGCGATTTTACGTGAAATGCCAAAAATCACCCGCAACTTAACGCTCATTAAGATTATCTCGGTCGTTGCTCCATTGTTAGGTCTTCTTGGTACGGTAACCGGTATGATCAATACCTTCCAAGCAATCACCTTGTTTGGTACAGGTGACCCTAAATTAATGGCTGGTGGTATTTCACAAGCGCTTGTTACTACGGTACTTGGCTTAGTTGTGGCAATCCCAACAGTATTTTTATACACCTTATTGAATACCCGCTCTAAAAACTTGCTGCTTATTTTGCAAGAACAAAGCGCAGGTATTATCGCTGAGCGTAGCGAAAAGGGAGCATAACCCATGGTGCTATTGATTGACTCAATCAATGCTATCCGTGATTTTCTCGACACTGGTGGCCAAGTTCTGTTGGTCATCGGAGTGTTAATCTTCGCGATGTGGTTATTGATACTCGAGCGATTTATTTATTTTTTTAATGGTTTTCGTAGTTACAAACATGCCATTAAAAGTAGTTGGACAGGGCGCGATGAGCGTAATAGCTGGAACGCTGAGCAAATCCGCCAAGCAACTATTTCACGCGCTGGGATGAAGTTAAACAACAACTTAGCGCTGATCAATGTGATGGTTGCCTTGTGTCCGCTGCTGGGGTTACTCGGTACGGTAACAGGTATGATAGAAGTGTTTGATGTGATGGCGATTACCGGAACGGGCAGTGCGCGTTCAATGGCATCAGGTGTGTCGAAAGCGACTATCCCGACAATGGCAGGCATGGTTGGTGCGTTATCTGGTGTATTTGCTTCTACGTACTTACAACGCAAAGCAAAGCGCGAAGTAGCCCTACTTGAAGACAGCATGGTTTTAGACCATTAAACAACAATTTTTAGTATGTGGCGAAAGCCACATACAATCAGGAGAATAAAATGAGAGCCCCATTAGGAAGCCTTTTTCAAGAAGATGAAGCTGAAGAAATAAACATGACCCCGATGCTTGATGTTGTGTTCATCATGCTTATTTTCTTCATTGTAACCGCCTCTTTTGTTAAAGAGTCAGGTATCGATGTAAATCGCCCAGAAGCGGCAACAGCCGTTAAGAAAGAGCGTGCAAATATTCTAGTTGCGATTTCAGATCAAGGTGAAATCTGGATCAATAAACGTCAAATAGATGTGCGTGCTGTGCAAGCAAACATTGAGCGTTTAAAAGCAGAAAATCCACAAGGTAGTGTCGTTATTCAGGCTGACAAAAAAGCCACTACAGATACCCTTATTAAAGTGATGGATGCAGCACGCGCCGCAGGTGTATTTGATGTGTCTATCGCGGCACAAGAAGCCTAAGGAAGCCATAATGCGTTATTTAGTAGCATTATTAGTTGCCGGTGTTGTGACCTTTATGTTGTTTTTGGGCATGCAAGCGCTTATCACCGGTGGTGAAGGGGCGATGACAGAGCCTGCTAAAGGTAATGTACTTGATTTTGTAAGGCTTAAAAAAGAAGAAACAGTACAAAAGAAAGAACGTAAACCACAAAAGCCGCCAACGCCGAAAGAGCCACCACCGCCAATGGATTCACCGCAAATGCAAAATAGTGATCCAAATGCAGCAGCGTCTAACTTTGACTTTGGTGCCAGTGTGGATGCTGACGTGAGTCTCAGTGGCGGGTTAGCACTTGATTCAAGCGACGGTGAATACTTACCGATTGTTAAAGTTGCACCTGTTTACCCACGTCGAGCATTGTCACGGGGCATTGAAGGCTATGTGATTGTTGAGTTTACAGTGACTAAGCAAGGTACTGTTCGTGATGCAAAGGTAGTAAAAGCTGAGCCTGAATCATTGTTTGATCAAGCAGCCATGGATGCCGCACTTAAATTTAAATATAAACCTCGCGTAGTAGACGGTGAAGCTGTTGAAGTTGCGGGTGTACAGAATAAAATTTCTTTCCAAATAAATGGTTAGCACTGAATAAATGGATAGAGAAACGAGGCGATTATGAAATTATTAAAAACAGCATTATTTTGCTCGTTAGCACTAAGTGCTAGTGTTGCTTTACCAAGCGTAGTAAGTATGTTGCCAGGTGTTAATTTAGCAACGGCCTATGCAGAGGAAGTAAAAACAAAGCGCGTGCCGGCACTGCGTGAAAAAGTATATAGCCAATTGGCTCGTGCGCAAAAGTTAGCTGATGATGGTGATGCAAAAGCGGGCCTTGCTGCGCTTGATAATATAAATGAACGTTCATCCAGTATGAACTCGTATGAAAAAGCCATGATGTATAATTTTTATGGTTTTATTTATTACAACGAGAATGATTTACCGAAAGCGATCGCGTCGTTTGAAAAAGTCGTTGCTGAAGAAGAGATCCCTGAGTCTTTACGATTAAGTACCAGCTTTAGTTTAGCGCAGCTTGCAATGGCGAATAGCGATTACAACAAAGTGTTAGACTTTTTAGCGCAATGGGATGCAATCAACACTAAGCCTAAAACGGATGCTTACTATGTGCTTAAGTCGCAAGCTTACTATCAGCTAAAAGATTACCAAAATGGTATTGATAACATTAACTTGGCTATCGCGCAAAGTGATAGTGAAGGCAAACAGCCAAAAGAGAACTGGTTAGTGTTACTGCGTGCTATGTATTATTCACTTAATCAAACTGAGAATGTAGTTGCTGTACTTGAACGTATGGTCAAACTTTACAATAAGCCTGAGTATTGGGTTCAGCTCGGTGGTATGTATGGCGAAACAGGTAAAGAAAAACAGCAGTTAGCAATACTCGAAGCCGCTTACCAGCAAGGTTTTTTGACTTCTAAATCAGACTTGCGTCAACTAGCACAAGTTTATTTATACAATGGTTTAGCTTTTAAAGCTGCCGATGTGATGAGTAAAGCTGTTGCATCTGGTATTGCGGAAAAGTCAGCTAAAAATTACGCATTTATTGCAGAAGCCATGATACAAGCAAAAGAAGATGAAAAATCTGTTAGTTATTTTGCAAAAGCAGCTGATCTTTCAAGCCATGGAAAGTACGAGCAACGTTTAGCCGAAGTGTATGTGAATCTTGAAAAGTATGAAGATGCAGCTGACGCAGCGCGTAAAGCGCTTGATAAAGGTTCACTAGATTTTGAATCAAATGCTTATGTTGCTTTAGGTATGGCGCAATATAGTTTACAAAACTTTGACGCGTCTATTTTAGCATTCGAACAAGCCGAAAAGCATAAAAAATCGCAGCGATTGGCTGAACAATGGATCAAATACGTGAAGCGTGAAAAATTGCATGCTGAAACATTACGCACCGCTTTGTTATAAGTAAATATGGCGTTAAAAAATGCCATTTTAACTTCAACGATTTTATTAAAAAACTCGTTTTATAATCGCAACACCAAAACCGCCTCAGGGCGGTTTTTTTCGTTCTAAATATTCCTAACAAATTGTTATTTAAATAAATTATATTGTCACTTTATGTTTATTAAAGTGTAACTGTATTGTCATACAGCTCCCGTATTGTAGTCCTCGTTCTAAAGCTCAAGTGACCTTAAAGCATGTTTTTCGTGTTTTAAAGTGACTTGAGTTTTACTTAATGCGCTAACAAAATAATTAAATACTTTAACGGAGTGAACAATGAAATTATCTGGTTTATTTAAAGTCAGCCTTGTGGCTACTGCAATTACACTCGCTGGCTGTGGCGGTGGTGATATTAATGTTACACCTACAACAGTTGATAACAGTGTAGATAATAGTGTAGACAACTCAGTGACTAACCCAGGTGGTGATAATGGTGGTGATACATTAAGTTGCGCTACATATACATTAGATGGAGCTACATTTACAGGTGAAGCAGAAGGTGTTAACTGTGTTTACAGTCAAGCATTTGCAAGTAATGCGAAAGAAATTACCAGCTCTTTTGTTATCCCTGCATTAAGCAATGGCGGCGCACATGTATTTGAAGGTGCATTATTTATTGGTGATGATGTAGACACATCAACAGGCGCTACAATTGATGGCAATGGTCCTACATTGTCTATTGAAGCTGGCGCGACGATAGCTTTTACTAAGCCTGAGAGTTTTATTCGTATTGCACGTGGTGCAAATATTGAAGCAATTGGTGAAGTAGATAAGCCAATTATTTTCACAAGCATCAAAGAAGTTGATGGCGATGATGCAACAACCGCACAAATTGGTGATTGGGGTGGCGTTCAGGTAAATGGCCGAGGCCATTCTATCCGTTGTACGGCTGCGGCTGCGGCACAAGATATGTGTAACCACGCTGCTGAAGGTATTGTATCGTATTATGGTGGTAATGATCCGCAAGATAGCAGCGGTATCCTTAAGCATATAGTTATAAAATATGCGGGTTTTGGTGTTGAAGGCGATGAGCTTAATGGTTTAACCCTTAATGCTGTAGGTTCAGGCACAACGATTGATTACGTGCATGTTCATAATGGTTTTGATGATGGTATAGAGCTTTTTGGTGGTAGCGTTAACCTTAAACATATTGTTATTACTGATACAGGTGATGATGGTATTGATTGGGATGAAGGCTGGAAAGGCTATGGACAATTTATTCTTGTACGTTCAAATGAATATGGAAACCATGGCTTTGAAACAGATGGCGCTAAGGTAGATCCATTATCAGCAGATGCACAAGATTTAGTAACAACTGTTTCTAATCCAACAATTGCTAATGCAACGGTTGTAACTACTGGCGACCAAGGTGCTGAAGGGCGTCGTACTGGTGCTGGTATGGAAATGAAAGAATGGGGTAAAGCGCAATTAGCGAATATGCTATTTGTAAACTCTTCATCTGTAGATGGTGCTGGTTGTCTTGATTTATATAATGAAAAAGACCAATCAGGGGATGCTGGTGTGCATGCGAATGCAAATAATGGCGATATCGCATTTATGAGCTCAATATTTGCGTGTGGTAAGAATTTTGAAGACGTAAATACACCTTTAACTGGCGCATTAGCAAGTTTTGATATTGCTTCTTGGTTTACTGGTGGCGAGAATAACCAGTTAATTGGTTTTGCTGATTTTGCAAATGTACTTGGTGCTGATGGTGTTTCAACAGCTGCAACTATTACTGATTCACAAGGCACTGCAGTAGCTACAACAGCTAAAGACATGAGTGAAGTTAACTCTTTCTTTACTAACGCAGGCTATATTGGTGCACTTAAAGACGGTGAATCAAGTGAGTGGGCTGATTTTGTTGCCGCATCTTTACAACGCGCTAGTAATTAATCTAGACCGGCTCTAATGATAAGGCGCTACGGCGCCTTTTTTAAGGGAATTTTAGGTTTAGAGGATATAAATATGAAACATCAAAAGCAGTTTAAAACCAATCTAATAACTTTATCTCTGCTCTCCCTTTTTTCTTCATTTCATTCTTTCGCTGATCAGGCACAAGAAATAATAAATGAAGACGCGATAGAAGAAGTTGTTGCAACAGGTACGCGCCTTAAAGGCAGTGCTAGTGCCGTAATTGATGAGCGTAAAAATCAGGCGTTTGTCGCTGATATAATGGGTTCAGAGCAAATATCTAGAACGGGTGATAGTGATGCAGCTTCGGCACTTCGCCGTGTTACAGGCTTATCATTAGTTAACGATAAGTTTATCTATGTCCGTGGCTTAGGTGAGCGTTACTCTAGCGTACGTTTAAATGGCGCGGTAGTTCCAAGCCCGGATCTAACACGAAATGTAATTCCACTTGATATCTTCCCATCAAGTATTATTGAATCCTTGGCTGTACAAAAAGCCTATTCACCAAATATGCCTGCGGCTTTTGGTGGTGGTGACGTTAATATCAGAACCAAGAGCATTCCAAATGATACTTTATTTAAAGTCGAAATTGGTGCCAGTTATAAAGATACAAACGACGAAGGCTATACATATAATGGTGGCAGTGATGATTGGTTAGGTAAAGATGATGGTACACGCGCATTACCTGGTTCAGTTAAGACTGCGTTAAATACCTATATCAATGGCCTGTCTGATATTTCATATAGAAATATCAGGGATGTAGAGTCAAGACGTCAGGGGGCTGATATTGGCCAAGCTGCCGCGATAGACTTAAATAAAAGTTTAGCAAAAGCATTGCCAAGAGATTTTGGCTTGGAAAAAGAAAGTTTAAATCCTGATGCCGGTATTAAAGCTGTGTATGGCGACCGTTTTGATAACTTATTTGGCTTAGACGGCTCGTTTGGTTTCTTAGCGTCAGTTGCCTATGAAAATGAATGGTCCAATGCTGAGAAGTTTAGCGCTGTACTTTCTTCTGTTGACGCATCTGAGTCCTCATGTTCACAAGATGACTTTACTTGTTACTCTGCAACAGAGAAAGAAGTGTCAACCAAGCATAATATAAAGTTAAATAGCTCTCTAAATTTAGGTTATAAAATTGGAGGCCATGATTTAACAGCAACTTATATGATGTTACGAGATTCTGAAGATGAAGCCTCTGTTGCGCTTTACCAAGAACCTTCAAAGTCATTAAGTATTGATGCTGGGCAGTTGCAGCGTAGTCACTTAACCTCTTTTGAGGAACGAGAACTTGAAATACTTCAGCTTCGTGGAATGCACAATTTAGATTGGGGTTTTCTTAAAGGTGTTGGTGTAGATTGGCAGTATACTGACTCAACAGCGACTACAAGTATACCTGGTGAGCTTAAAGTAACGGTTCGTGATGAGTACTTAGATGGCAAATATCAACGTACTTTTTACAATGGTAGCTTAGGTGGTAATCCTTATTTGTATCGATTTGTAGAGCTTGAAGACGATGTAGAAAACTGGGGCGTTAATGTAAACAAAGTTTTTTACTTTGATAACGCCGAAGTAGAAATTGCGGGTGGTGGTTATTTTGTTGAAAAAACACGTGATTACCGCACTGACTTTTTTAACTATCGTTTTAACCAAACTCAGTCTTTAGATCTAGCACAAAGTGAAGAAGAAGCACTGTCAATTGGTAGTTTTTTTGCTAACGATGCTGTTGTTGATTCAACGGATGTCGAGTTATTGTTCCAAGAACCAACAGCTGATGATTACTTAGCAGCGCAAATGATTGATGCTTATTACGGCTCTTTTGACGTAACGTTTGCTCAAGATTGGCGTTTAAGCGGTGGTGTGCGTTACGAGGACTTCCGCCAAGTTGCGCTTGCTTTTTCTCGCTCAGCATTCGATCCTGCTTTATTGGCTGATAAATTAAGTGCAGATGCGATAGAACAAGCAAGTGTGATGGAAGATGAGTATTTTACTTCGTTATCTATGACATATAGTCAGCAATCGTATCAAGTTCGTTTTGGTTATGGCAACACGGTTGTACGCCCTGATTTGCGAGAGCTAAGCCCTGTTCAATTCCAAGATCCGCTGACAGGTTATCGAACGCTTGGTAATCCATTCTTAGAATCTAGTTACCTAGATAACTTTGATGCACGTATCGAGTTTTATATGGACAATGGCGATAATTACTCAGTTGGCGCATTCTATAAAGATATCGATAAACCAATCGAAGCACTATTAACAGAAAGCGACGGCCGTTTTACTTTGCAGTTTGACAATGCAGAAACAGCCTATGTTTACGGTATTGAAGCTGAATGGTTAACTGAGTTGCACAGTGATTTATTAGGGGGCGCTTTTTTTACTTCTGGAAATATAACGCTCAGTGATTCAGAAGTTGAAATTGCAGAAGAACAGCGTGGCGATCTCACGAACCTAAAGCGACGTATGACGGGCCATTCAAAGTATGTTGCCAACTTGCAACTGAATTACGATTCACATGATGGCATGCATCAAGCATCTGTTATCTACAATGTATTTGGTGATCGTATTTTAGCTGCGGGTGTTAATAACTTTGATGACGCTTACGAACAACCTTTAAACTCGTTAGACATGGTTTATAGTTATTACCCAACGTTTAATACCACATTAACACTTAAAGTGAAAAATATGTTGGGACAAAACTTTGAAGTAGAACAAAATGATGTGCTAATTCGTTCTCAAGAAACGCCTAGAGAATTAAGCGTGAGCTTTAGCTACGAGTTTTAAAGTCATCTAATAAAGGCAAATTACATAAGTCTTTATTATCTCAGCCCTGCCAAATGCAGGGCTTTTTAATATCTGCTATTTGTAAAACTAATGGTTGTGTAATATCTGTGTTATTAAAGAAGTGATCATTTAATGCAAATTGATATAAGGCTATTATTTTAATGATGATATGTGATTAATGATGAGTTGAACTATGTTGATATTAATTGGAGGGATTTTTGCGCCATGGAATAAGAGCTCAGTTGTTACTGAGCTGTTTGTTTACGTTAGTTACCGCACTTTATACTAGCGTACAATGGATAACACTGATTTTTACTACCAGTATTTTTTGAAACCCATGCGCTACCATACCAGTCATATTCTGCATACTCATATTCATCCTCACCACACTTCACTGTGCTGCCAGTGATTTCTCGCTTATGACCTCGCTCTTTACAGAATTGATTTCCCGATATAAAACTGACAAAGAAGTTGCTATAACTACTATCAACTCTTACGGTAGGGTTGATGTAAGTTGCTGTAGATAAGCTTTTTGTTGAGCCCGATGTGTGTTCAACACTAGTTGTTGAACTGGCAAAAGAAGTATTCGATTCTACATTGATTTCGTTAACATTTGCAGATACTCCTAAAGATAGAAAAGTTGCAATTAGGCTAGAAAAGTATAATGTTTTCATTTGTTTGATTCCTTTTAATAAATAAAATAATACACAATACATCTGACTACAAAGTGCGAAATGATTATAAATCTTGTTTATTGCATTCTTATTAACTTACTTATGTACAGATAGTCAGTTTCATATTGCAAAAAAATAGCAACAGATGAATCAGTTGGATGTCAAAAACACCGGTCTTTTACAATGATGCACAATAATCATAACTATTAGAAATATGATTATTGACTCAAGATGAAAAAATTTTATGTTCTATGAGTAACACTGGTGTTGCCTCGATCACAGTGCTAGATTGTTCGTTCTAAAAATTAAATCTCACGCAATGAATTTTAATTTTTAACGTATTAGGTATTTCTTATGACTCAAACAGTGGAACAAACAATGAAAAAAGTAGGATTAGTCGGATGGCGGGGCATGGTTGGCTCAGTGTTATTAGAGCGTATGCAACAAGAAAATGATTTTACTCATATCGACACCACTTTTTTTACCACCTCACAAACCGGTCAGCTTGGTCCTGACTTAGCGGGTCCTGCAAAACCATTACTTAATGCAATGGATTTTGAATCGCTGGCAAACATGGATATTATTATCACCTGTCAAGGTGGTGACTACACTAAAGCTGTGTATCCACAATTACGTGAAGCAGGCTGGGACGGCTATTGGATTGATGCGGCATCAGCACTGCGTATGAGCGACGACAGTATTATTGTACTTGATCCGGTCAATAAAGATGTGATTGAACAAGGTCTTGAGCAAGGCGTAAAAACCTATGTGGGTGGTAACTGCACAGTGTCACTCATGTTATTAGCATTGGGTGGTTTATTTGAGCAAGACTTGATTGAGTGGGTAAGCCCAATGACTTATCAAGCTGCATCGGGTGCCGGTGCTCGCAATATGAAAGAGCTCATTGCGCAAATGGGCTCTATTCATGCAAGTGTGGCTGACAAGCTCGCTGATCCACAGGCCGCTATTTTAGAAATTGATAAACTAGTCACGCAGCAGATTGCCTCAAGCGATTTACCGCAAGAGCAATTTGGTGTGCCGTTAGCAGGCAGTCTTATCCCATGGATTGATGTGCCAATGCCATCAGGTCAATCTAAAGAAGAATGGAAAGCGCAAGTTGAAGCGAACAAAATTTTAGGTTCATCTAAACAGCCTGTGCCTATTGACGGTTTATGTGTACGCATTGGTGCAATGCGTTGTCACTCACAAGCAATGACGATTAAACTACGTGAAGATATTAGCGTCGAGAAAATAGAACAGATTTTAGCCTCACACAATGAGTGGGTTAAAGTTATCCCTAATGAGCGTGATATCACTGCTACAGATTTAACCCCAGTTAAAGTAACTGGTACATTAAGTATTCCTGTAGGGCGTATTCGTAAATTAGCCATGGGACCTAAATTCATTAGTGCTTTTACCGTTGGCGATCAATTATTATGGGGTGCTGCAGAGCCGCTACGTCGTATGCTACGCATTATTGTTGATAATAAACATTAGTTTATTGGCTGCCATTTATTACAGTTAATATGGAGGGCTGGCAATGTGCCAGCCCTTTTACTGTTGTCTTTTTGCACCGCTTTAGTTTTGTCACTGCTTAGTTAATTTAGTGAGATTGTTTCTTGCTGAATACTCAATAGCTTACTATCTTTATGGGAGTATCTATTTGGCCTCCTATATATGAATATATCAAAAAAATTAAAACTATCTTTTGCCTCCGCCATCGCCTTACCTCTTTTTATTATTGCAGCACTTGTTATCACGCAAACAAGAGAGCAAGCTATTGATAATTTTGCGCAAATGAGCGAAAGAGAAGCACGGCAAATAGATAATGGTATCGCTATATTTTTTGCCGAAATAGAAAAAAATGTTGATTATCTAGCTTCCCATCAAATGGTCTTAGCTGCCAAGCAAGATGTCAAAACTCATGTAGATACAAATAATTCGGTGATGCTAAAACATCTCCAAGGCAGCAGTGTTGAACGTGCCGCATTTCAACAGTTTGATCACTTCGGCCAAACTCACCCAGGGCTTGCTTATATTTATATGGGTAATGAACAAGGTGGTTATATTCAGTGGCCAGCGGGAGAAGTTAATGCTAATTATGACCCACGATCTCGACCTTGGTATTTAACAGGTAAATCTGCAAGTGGTAAAACGGTTCGCACTAGTGCTTATTATTGGGCAGCTGACGACATGGTTATAGTCTCTACTGTAAAAGCAATAAAAGATAATGGACAAATTATCGGTGTACAGGGAATGGATGTTTCTTTGCAAGGACTGACAGAAATTATTGCTAATATTAAGCTGGGTGAAACTGGTTACTTAATGCTGATCGAAGATACGGGAAACATACTTGTTGATGTTAAAAATGAAGATTTTCGTTTTAAACGTTTAACTGATATTGCGGGTGGGAAATACAAGCAGTTAGCGGCTAATACCCAAGGTCAGTTCGAAATTGTTATTAATGACAAAGATTTTATTGCCAATATTTATACTTCAGCTAAGTTAGGCTGGAAATTTATTGGCTTAGTTGAAAAGTCAGAGGTGATGAGCGCCGCAAACACCATGACCGTTACAATTTTAATTATTAGTGCGGTGCTAATTATTGTATTCATTTTAATCGCAAGTTATATCTCAAAAGTAATTTCTTCACCTATAGTTGAAGTCAGTGATGGCCTGGCTGAAATTGCGCAAGGCGGTGGTGACCTAACTCGACGGCTCACGATAAAAACTAAAGATGAGACGGCAAAGCTTGCCAATAGTTTTAACCTATTTTTAAACTTGATTGCTGATTTAGTAAGACAAATCAACGAGTGTGCATTAGATGTAAGCGGTACATCAGAGCAAACTTCTACACAAGCATCGCAATTAACTCGTTCTACCTCCCAACAACAACAAGCACTGGAAATGGCGGCAACTGCAATTAATCAAATGGCTGCGACAGCCAACGAAGTAGCTTCAAGTTGTGCTAATGCGGCAGATCTGGCTATGCAAACGCAACAGGCATCAGAGATAGGTCAAACAGTGATCACAGAGACCGTTCAAAGCGTGGTTGTTTTGAGCGAAGTGATAAGTAAAGCAACGGATGATATATCGCAACTTGACACTGAAAGTGAAAATATCATGTCAATTTTAGGCGTTATAAGAGGCATTGCTGAGCAAACTAATTTGCTTGCTTTAAATGCTGCAATAGAAGCTGCTAGAGCGGGGGATCATGGTCGTGGTTTTGCTGTCGTTGCAGATGAAGTACGTGCATTGTCGAAACGTACGTCTGAATCCACTGAAGAGATTGCTACGCAATTAGACAAATTACGTAGCATGTCTGGCCAAGTCACTACTGAAATGAAACGCAGTTTAGACAGCACTAATAAAACGGTTGAACTATCCCATGCTGCACAGCTGCAATTTACGGAAATAACAGCGTCTATTGTTAATATTAGTGACTTAAATACGCAGATAGCAACCGCTGCAGAAGAGCAGCAGCATGTCGCTGAAGATATAAATCGCAATGTTATAGAAATCAAAAATGCGGCTGATGATGTTAGTGAAATTGCTGCCAATACCAGTAATAATGGCGATAAATTAAAAACCTTATCACACGTTCTTACTGATCTAGTTGGAAAATTTAAAGTGTAGTAATAACAGTGGCTAAGAATAAAATACAAGCTGACAATACCGCTCATTAGTCTTCAATGCGAATACTCCAGTCAGCTTAATAGCCGATTCTATTTTTTTCCGGTATTAACTTGTTGGTATTTTTTGCGGATTAAAATTCAAACCTTGTTGTTTTATATGCTCGGTATAGTGGTAGGCCGATAATGGTTTTGAAAAATAAAAGCCTTGAAATTCTTTACATCCCATATTTGCCATAATTTCAACTTGTTGTTGTGTTTCAACTCCCTCAGATACGCATTTTATACCTAGCTCATCACACATGACGTGAATTGCTTTTACTAAGCTCTTTTGCCTTGTTGAGCTTGTAACTTGGCTTATTAGCGAGCGATCAAGTTTTAGCTTATTTATAGGATATTCGGCTAAGCGCGCAATATTTGAATAGCCCACACCAAAGTCATCAACAGAAATTGTGAATCCCCATGATTGTAGGTTTTGCATTAGCGCCAAGGAATATTCTTGGTTCGCTTCTAATGACGTTTCGGTCAGTTCTAATTCAATTTGACTTGGTTTGACATTAAAGTCCGCTAAGTATTTTACTAATTTTGACATGAAATCGCTTTGGCCAAAATCAAGCAATGATATATTTATTGCAACAGGTACTAGTGGAATTTCATCTTTGCTCCAAGTTGCAATTTGAGTACAGACTTTTTGAATTATGAGATCTGTGAGTCGGCTGATCATCCGGTATTCCTCTGCGATAGGAATAAACACCGCAGGTGATACAACACCAAGAGTTTTACTGTTCCAGCGTGCTAATGCTTCAAGTCCAATGCACTTGCCGTCATGTGTTACTTTAGGTTGATAGTGTAACTCTAACTCGGCGTTATGAAGTGCTTCGTCTAATAACATTGATATTTCATGTTTTTCTAAAAATGCTTGTGAGCGTTTTTCATCATAACCATTAATAGGGCGATGATTATCAGCAAGTTTTAATGCCTCTATTGCGTTGTTCAATACAGTAGCACTGCTTTTTCCTTGTCTTGGAAAGTTAGAAAAACCAAATAAAAACGACTGTTGGTATTTTCTGCCCCGCATTATATAAGGTTCATCAAGCGCATGTTTAACTTCGTTTAAAAGCTTATACTCTATTTTGTTAGCTGAGCTTGTAGTTATTATAAATGCTAATTTATTATTACCTACATGAGCGCACAGAACGAGGTCTTCATTAGAGTCTTTTAAGCGCTTATAAGCTGATACTAAATGTGCTTTTGCATCAGCTTTACTGTATTTGAGATTTAAATATTCATTATTTGCACTCTGGGTGATCACAATATAGAAATCACCTTGGTACTTTGCTACAAATCTTTCACACTGAAGCTCAAACCATTCTCTATTGGGAAGGTGTGTTTGACCATCGCTGTAACGTAAACGTTTGTTTTCTTGCTCCATTGCTAATAAGTTTTGTTTTATTTGATGTTGTTCAGTGCAGTCATCAAAGCGCAGCACACAATAATCAGAGTCAGTAACTTGCTGGTAATGTACAGTTTTATAGGTGTTTTTATATTTAAATACCTGGTTCTTTTGTGGGTTAGCTGCAATCACAAGATTAGGTAATAATTTATCGAGTTTAACGGTGCTGTTTTTAACTGTTGCTTTGAAATCAAATAACATTTTCGCTTGACTGTTAAAATCTATAACGGTGTTTTCACTATCGATAATTATTTTTGCAATACTTGATTCAGTAAAAAATGTTCTATAAAGCTCATTTTTTGCTGCTAGATGACTATTTGATTCTGCCATGGTTTGATTTAAACGTTTAGCTGCAACTATGGTGCGTGCAACCGCAAGGGGAATACAGATATTAAAGATTAAGAATAATAATCCTGATATATACCAGTCTGAATTTGGTAGTTGCGTATTTATGGAGGTAAGAGATGAAATATCAATGTTGTATATTATAAAATAAAAAGGCACGATATTTAGAATCGCATAACTTAGCGCGGTTCTCACACCTAATAGCATCAACGCAATGATAGGACAGGCATACATATACATAGAGCCTATTTTTGCAAGGTTGATATCTGTTAAAAAGAGATTAATTGAGATTGTTGCAGCAACAATACTGAGTAGCAGCGCATGGGCACATAAAGTAAAGCATTTACGGCTAGCTAGAAGTAAGATAGCCATTGTGACAAAAAAGCTCGCGCAAAGCACAATTACATGGATTAAGTTGAACTCAATTGCGGCGTTTAAAGTATCGCAAAGCACTGCAAAACATAGAATAACACCAGCTGCTAAAATAATGCGTAATGCACTGATACGCCAGTTAGGTATTATAACATTTGAATTAACGTGATCTGATAATAAAAAGTATCTTCTGAAGTAATGCATTATAATTGGTGTAAATTTATCATATTTTTATTAGACCATTGATAAATAGCTAAAAGCAATAATTTATTAGTTTTAGATTTTACACTAGGAATAAATGCTTGGTTTATAGGCTGACTACAGATGAACTTAGTTATAATTGCACTAGCACCTAAGCTTTTATATTCTTAGGTGCTAGTTTATCAATACTTAGTTTTTGGGCTTTAATAGTGTTTTTAGTTCTGCTATTTGTGCCTTCAGCTCATTGATTTGTCCTTGGGTTGCTGGCAAGGAATCTACATCGGCTTGCTCTTCACGGGCATTGCGATGCTCCTGTGACATAACTTCTAGAATAGCGCCTACCATCATGTTTAAAAATACGAAAGCAGTTAAGAATATAAAAGTAAGGTAGTAAATCCAACTTAGTTTATAGACAGCCATAGTTTCGTACATGACGTCGGTCCAATCTTCAAAGGTTGCTATTCTGAACAGAGTCAACATTGAGATTGATACATCTCCCCACAGAAATGGATTTATCTCAGAAAATAACATGCTGCCAGTTGCGGCATAAATATAGAAAATAACAAACATTAACAGCGCAATATAGCCCATTTGCGGTATGGCTTTTAATAGTGAATTAACCAACAAACGAAGTTCTGGCACCATAGAGACTAAACGTAGTACGCGGAATATTCGTAGTAAACGGGCTATAAAAATGGTCGAACCTGCAGCAGGATATAAACTGCCAATGACGATTATAAAGTCAAAGATATTCCAGCCTTTGCTAAAAAAGTCTTTTAAGCCTTTACTTGCAACATAGCGGATAATTAGTTCTATTAAGAAAAACACCGTGATGCCCACGTCCATCCAATGTAAAGCAAATTCAACAGTGGGGTGTAACGAATAGGTGTGTGCACCAACGGTGAGCGCTGATACAACAATAACGGCGATAACAAATGATTGAAATAGTTTACTTTTATCGATACGCTGGAACAGCTTTTGTAACTGCGACAACATCATAATTAGCCCTTAACGGTTATAGATATAAAACGTTTGCAATATACAGCAAAATCGTCATGGATGAATTACTTTTCCAGCTTAAAATGTAAGGAATTTTTAATGCTTTTCAATAGGCTCAAATGGGTTGTAAGTGCCTCAGCGGTACTGTTTTTAAACGGCTGTAGTTCAGATGCACGCTATCACGAAATTCAAGCTGCCCGTTTAGGTGAATGCAGCTACATGGCAGATAAAGAATATCATGAATGTATAAAGCGCCAAGAAGACGGTTACAAAAAATTTAAAAAGCAGCAAGACATAGTTCCAGAAAACGACTCAAGCCAAGAGCACACCAGTAAAAATGACTAAAACAGAAAAATTATTAGATAAAGCACTTCGTAATACTCTAACCATCGCTTGTGAAAATATAAAAGACAAGCACGCTGGTTTTAGTTACTTAACGCATACAGTCAATTTAAAAAAACCAAGTAATAGCTTGCATATAAGTTGTTTTTTTATTGATGAATTAGCACTATTAGAGGCAAACAATGAGCAACAATTGCCTTTAATTGAAGCGCAAATTAAGCAGCAGCTTGCGCTTATAAACATCAAGCCACAAGCAATTAATTTTTCAGCATAGTTTCGTTTTTAAGGTAAAGTAAGTTTTTTAAACACTGCTTTGCGTTAAGAAATAACCGATAGTAGCGATGACGCACTTGAAATTCAGGCTTTTCATTTGCGTAACTATTTGATCATTAACAGAGTTCACTTAGGAGCTAAGCGATGATGTGAAATGATATGTCAATAGTTGCAAAAAAGGCAATAACTCGGCGCGTATTTTTCGCTCTCGATTGATTTATTAATACTGTATTGATTGGTTATTTTAAGTAGAATGCTCAGTTTAGACAGGGTATGTGATTTAGTGTAATGGCGACTTATTCAAAAAATTTTATAGCTAAACGACTTAGTTTCGTTAGTTCCTATTTCAATTCAGCTATTATTATAAATCTTATAGTTGCTGTTTTTGTTATTTTTAGTGGCATTAATCAAAGTGACTCTGTAGGAAAGTTGTATTGGTTTTGTGTTCTTGTCTTCGTATCTTCACTGCGCATTTTAAATCATGTTTTTTTAAGTAATGACAATAATATAAAGTACCATTGTTACTTTATTGGTGTATTTTTAACTGGTTTGACTTGGGCTGTGTTCCCAATATTATTTTTTGAAGATATGCAGATGTCAGAGAAATTTGTCACGCTGGTTGTTTTTAGCTCATTAGCAGGGGGAGCTGTCAATGTTCTGTCCTCCGATATTCGCTCAGCCTTCAGCTATATTACTTTTTTGCTTATCCCATTTAGTATATTGCTTTTATTTCAACCAGACGATAATGAAAATGTTTTAGGCATATTGGGAATTGTATTGTGGTTTATTTTGTGTTTTGTCAGTGCAATACGCGCAGCTAAAGATGTAAAAACCTCAATTAATAATGAAATTAAACTCGATTTATTTATCCATAATCTAGAAAAAGAAGTGCAAGTTCGTACTGAGAAAATAATTAATTTAGAGCAACGTGATAATTTAACTCAATTATTTAACCGGGGGAGCTTTTTCTCTAATGTCGATCTCGATTTAGCTCAAAATATCAATAACATTAAAGCTGTTCTATTTTTAGATATGGATGACTTTAAAATACTTAATGATAAATATGGTCATGAGTTTGGAGATTTTGTTCTTGCTGAAACTGGAAAACGTTTATTATCGATAGAAAAAAAACGGGAAATGATTGCTTGTAGGTGGGGAGGGGACGAATTTATTCTTTATTCGTGTCACGCGAGTAAAGCTGAGCTGATAAGTAACACGACAAAGCTTGTTGATAATTTAACCCAGCCTGTCGTTAAAGATAACCTGAATATTAGACCCTCCTTTAAAGTGGGCTTGTTTTACACTCGCACAAACTTTGACCTTACTCAAGCTATCAAATATGCTGATGTTGCAATGTACGAAGGTAAAAAAAATCGCAATGAAATTTCAATATTTGATGAACGTATGATGCAAGCTCTTAATAGAGAAGAGATGTTACGTAGATCAATTAAAGAGAGTGTTGAACAAGGAGGCTTTCATCTTTGTTATCAGCCTATTGTTGATATAATCGATAATAAAATAATTACTTTCGAAGTGCTGTTACGTTGGCATTTAAATGATGAATTTATTCCCCCTTCAGAATTTATCGACATAGCAGAACGCTATGGCCAAATTAACTTTTTAGGGGAGTTTGTTTTAGAGCAAGCGATTGCAAGTTTGAGTAAGTTAAACAAACTCGACAATACGATTGCACTATCAATCAACGTATCTGTACTGCAACTTGAAAGTCATGATTTTATTATATTTTTAAAGAATTTATTAAATCGGCATTGTGTTAACACAAATAACATACATTTAGAAATTACAGAAACTATAATGATTAAAAATTTAGTCTATTTATCTAAAGTTATCACACAATTAAAAAGCATTGGCGTACGTATTTCTATTGATGACTTTGGCACTGGGTTTTCCTCGATTTCTGTTTTAAAAGAACTTTCTGTTGATTATATAAAGATAGATAAATCTTATGTTGATAATATTTGTGAGCACTCAAAAGATAAAAGTATTGTTTCAGCAGTGACTAAAATGTCGCATATGATTGGTTGTAAAGTGATAGCGGAAGGTGTGGAGCGTAACGATCAGTTAGCTTTATTAAAAGGTTTAGAAGTTGATAGCTATCAAGGTTATTTATTTAGTAAACCAGTTAAATTTGAACAGGCGCTTGAACTGCTTAGATGAACTTAGGCTTAAGTGATACCTATAAATTTACCAGCATGATTTTGCGGTTATTATCAGTGCAACTAAACCTGAAAAAATGATGATTACGGTGCTTTAGTTTGGTATCAAGATGACATACAGCTATAATCCAACAAAATAGTAAAAGAGATCCATTATGGCAGTTCCTAATCGTTCACAAATCACCCCTGGCACCGAAGTTAATATCGTTTTAAAACAAGATCAGCGTAGCGGCACATTAACGCAAGGTGTTGTTGAGCGCCTTTTGACTAAATCACCCAATCATCCGCATGGTATTAAAGTGCGCTTAGAGGATGGTCAAGTAGGGCGAGTGAAAGAGATTTTGTCATGAGTGCACTTACTTTAAGCGAATTCTGGCAATTAGTTACCGTTGCAGATAGAACCGCAGAGCCAGAATCAGTCAGTGAACGTTTAAAAGGTTTACTTACAGATTTAAGCGATGCACAGCTCATTGAATTTGATAAGCAATTTAGCCTTTGTATGCGCCAAAGTTATACTTGGGAGCTATTCGGTGCTGCGTTTGTAATGGCCGGTTGCAATGATGAATACGGTTTCTCAGAATTTCGTTGTTGGTTAATTTCTCGTGGTGAAGCAGCTTTTAATGCTGCGCTTGAAAATGCTGATTTTTTGGCTGATTGCACACCTGTTTATCATTTAAACGAGCAGCCTTATCCTTACTTAGATGAGTATGACTTGATCGCTGGTTTATTATATGAACAGCGTAATGAAGACGAATTACCCTTTGCTCCTTCAGGCCTTGATCAACCCAAAGGTAAGCGCTTTAAAGATAAGCCTAAATTTTTAAAGTTGGCATATCCGCAACTATTTGCTAAATATTGGCAGTAACATAATATTAAAAACCAACCATGACTCAGTATACTGGCTGGTTTTTATTTTAATCACCGTAGCTATGCTATGCTGAGTATATAAATCAATAAATGTCAGGTATTTAATGCGCTATCGTAAAGTATTACTGTGTTTAGTGTCGGTTTGTTTAACTACAGTTGTCAGTGCTAAAACTGAGCTGCCAAGTAATAAAAGTCAGTTTATTAATTTATTCAATACTAAGGTTGGTAGTTATCAATTGGTATCAGGTGAGGCTAAAATGTGTGCTGGTGGACAGTTAGCATGGCTTGATGCAAATGAGCCTGATCTTGGCTTTAAGCTCGGTGATGAAATTATTTTTAATAACTTACACCATGGCACACAAACGAATAAAGTCGCTAACTTTTGTTTGGTCACTACTAAGTATAAATACACCACGCAAAGCATTACCATGTCACTACGCCATACTCGCTGTGAAAACGAGACAGATAATTTAGACACGAGCCAAACGCTGCGTTTTATTTCGCCTACAACGCTTGCGTACAGTGTAGAGAGCAGTAATGTTCGTTGTCAGTTTGAACTACAACTTTAAATTTAACGATAATGTGAGTTTTTTATAAATCACAACTTATTTTCGGTAAATGCTGCCAACGCGTTGTGTACTGAGGCGATAAAAATGCACGCTTCATATGCCATGCTTGGCTTTGTTGTTGACTTGCCAGAGTTAGCGTATCGCAGCCGTATCGCTTATTAATTGAATCTAAACACTCCATTAGTTTTATGTTGTCTTGGCTAGGAGCAAATAGGTCGGGTTGTTGAAACTGTTGTGAACTAAGCTCGAGTGCACCCACACCACATTTATAAAAACGGACGTTGTGTTGATATAGCTGCGTAAATATTTCGCTAATTGCTTTAGCAAATACACGGCTATCTGCGCTAGATACGGGTAACTCATACACTAATGATTTTTTATAGTAATGTGACTCATGGGGCGAGCTTGCCACAAATAGTAACAGGCGTTTAGTTAAGGAGCGTTGCTGACGTAGTTTGCGAGCGACAATAATACTGTGATTGATCAACGCTGTTTTTAATGCAACCGGATCAGTTAAACGTTCACCAGAACTACGGGTCGAAAAAATTTCACGCTTATCTTGGCGTATACCATCCCAATTTAAACACACAATGCCATTTAGCTCATTAACTGTACGCTCAAGCACGACGCTAAATAAACGTTTCATACGTTGTGGTGTTTGTTTGGCTAAATCAAGCGCGCTGTTAATGTTAAGTAGTTTGAGTTTTTTAGCTAAACGTCTGCCAACGCCCCATACATCAGCTACATCCATCGCGGCTAAAATATGTTGTCGTGCTTGTTCGCTATCAATCACTGCAATTCCATTAAAACCTTTGAGCTTTTTAGCAGCATGATTTGCGGCTTTTGCCAATGTTGGTGTAGGGCCAAAGCCAACTCCAACAGGGAGTTTTGTTTCGCGCCAAACTGTGCGACGAATTAACTGGCCATACTGATGCCAGTCATTAATGAGTGGGGTAAAGCCGTTAAACTGCAAAAATGCTTCATCAATCGAATATACGTGTTGGGTGTCGCAAAAACGGCTGATCACATTCATCATTTTATCGCTTAGATCCGCGTACAACTCATAATTAGATGAGCGAATAACCACCTTATGTTTGGCCAGTAAATGTTTAACTTTAAAGTAGGGCTGAAACTTAGGGATATTTAAGCGCCGTGCGATAGGACATATCGCACAAATGCAGCCATCGTTATTGGTTAATACCACAACAGGTTTTGAGCGGATCGCTGGATCAAATACTTTTTCAGCGCTGGCGTAAAACGCCACTGCATCCACTAAGCAATACATTGGCGCAGCTCAGCACTAGAGCGATGTAATCGAATCGAACGAGTAACCACACCTTCTAATTGAAATTCATCACTATCAGTCAGTTGCACTGGGGGATATAAGTCCGATGCAGAGAGTAGCCGTGCATTAGTTTTATCTAATAATTTACAAACAAATAAACCATTTAAGTTAGCTACAATGACATCACCATTTTTAGCTTCTTCGGCGCGATCAACCAATAATAAATCGCCGTCAAAAATACCGACCTCTTGCATTGAGCAGCCGGATGCCACACCAATAAACGTCGCATCGGGGTGTTTGATCAATAGCTGATCCAGTGATAAACCAAGTTCTTTATACTGAGCAGCAGGTGATTCAAACCCGCATACGCCCGCTTCGATATAAATAGGAATAACAAACATAAATAATTAACCAAACACATGCACTGTATAAGTGTACAGTATATGTGTTTTAGTTAACTTATGCCAAGTAATGAAGTTGCGATCACTGCATATTTTTAATCATTTTTTGAGCAGTATCTAAAAAGTTATTGATTTGTTGAGAGTTTAAGTTTTTGCACATTTGCTCATTAACATGCTGTTCGGCGTTTAATAGTTTGTCATAAAGAGCATGACCTTCAGAGGTAAACGATAAGATAAAGCAACGCTTATCGTGCTCACTGGCATCTTTGTCAATCAGATTTAATGTAATTAATTCTTTAACTAAGCGTGCAATTTGCGCTTTATCGCGCTGGGTTTGATTCACAATATCGTTAGCAGTGCAGTGAGTTGTCGCTGCAATAATATGTAGACAACGCACATGCATTGCGTTTAACCCAAGCTCACCTGCATTAATGGCTTCGCGTATGGTAACGCGATAATTTTGCATTAAAGCAAATAATGTATTGGCCAATGAAGAGTTCATAATAAATCCATAATGGTTGACAATGTCAATTAAATTGCTATAGTTGATTTTATCAACCAATGGGGCGTTGTGCAATTAAACACGTAAATAAATCTTCTGAGGAGATCAAAATGAGTAGAAAAGTACGTCGTGCAACCGTAATAAGCACAACAGCGATAGCTCCGCATTTAAAGCGTCTGGTTGTTGGCTCAGATGAGTTTCATGATTTTCCTGCGGATCAACAAGGTGCGTACGTAAAAGTGCTATTACCACATGCTGGACAAGATGAGGTTGAAATTGACCTCAAAGCCGCTAACCCTGCACCTAAGCGCTCATATACAATCAGAGCTATAGATACTATTAACAATACAATTACGCTTGATTTTGTCGTCAATCAGCATCGTGGTATCGCAACTGATTGGGCTAAACAAGCAAAGCCTGGTGATAAACTCGCAATTGCAGGCCCTGGCCCTAAAAAGCTAGATGATTTTAGTCACTCGCAGTATTTGATGATTGCTGATTTAACCTCAGTTAATGCTATTAACGGGTATTTACAGCAACTACCTGCAACAGCTGATGTTGATGTGATCATTCATGTTACTGACTCGCAGGATGTTATCGAGCTCGATACAATCAAAGCACACAGCAAGCACACTATAAATTGGTTAATTACAATGCAGCCGCAAATAGATGTGGTTGATCAGGCTTCAGTGCCATTGAATCAATATACGCAAAAACCATTGATTTTCATGGCGCTAGAAGCTGCTATTGTGCGCACCATTAAAGATTTAGCGATTGATAAATATGCAATACCGCGTGAGAAGATTGTCTGCTCAGCGTATTGGAAGCAAGGTGTTGATGCAGATGGCAAGCTAACGGTTTAATCACATTATTAGCAGCAAGTAAGGGAATTAGAGTGCATACCCGTGAGAGGAAGTTTACTTAAACAAAATAAGCGTCTCACAGCACTTACTTTAGAATAAGTAAACTTAGGTATGCACTCAGGTTCGGTGTCGAGACGTTAAAGAGTGTTAGCCAATCGATTTAAATATTTAACCATTCTAGCGGGCTAAATAAAGCGCTCACTGTATTAGTAGTTTTTGATGTAGAGCAAGAAAAAATAGCTAAGCCTTTATTGTGTGTTTGATTGTCGCAATGTCTACCTCGACAATTGCTCCACGCTTTTGGATCACTTGGGCGGCCAGTAAATTACCTGCTTGTGCACATTGTTTTATAGGTTGCTCTGTGAGCCACTGCGCTAAAAAACCAGCATTAAATGAATCACCAGCAGCGGTGGTATCAACGACGTTTGCTATTTTTACAGTGCTAAACAGCTCAACTGAAATTGAATTATCAAGGTGTTTTTTACTGTATTGGCAGCCATCCGCGCCGAGTTTTACAACGACCTCGTGAGCGCCTTGTTGGTGCAAACGCTCGGTACATTGCGTAACATTACTATCTCCCCATAATTGTGCTTCATCGTCAAAGGTTACTAATGCTAAATCGGCTAGTGCGTATGCTTTATTATTGGCAAGGTGGCAGTGCATTTTGCTTGACCATAATGCAGGGCGATAGTTGCTATCATAAATAATTTTTATCCCTTGCTGTTTTAGTAACGCTAAATGGCTGAGTAAAGTATGGCAATCTTGCTCTGCTAAGATTGCCAGCGAGATCCCCGATAAATAAATAGCATCAACTTCGGCAAGGCTGGTTAGTACTTTTTTAAAATCAGTATGTTGCAATAAATATTTAGCGGCTGAGTCGCTACGCCAATACTGAAAAGTACGCTCCCCTGACACATCGTTTTGAATCATATACAAACCCGGTTGTTTGTTATGACTGAGCAGCACATTGTCAGTATTGATATGGTGAGCTTGCCATTTTTCAATCAGTGCACGACTTAGTGGATCAGTGCCCATTGCACTGACATAATTGACGTTTACCTCATTGCCAGCGAGTTTTTTTAAGTAAATGGCGGTATTCATGCTATCGCCGCCATAATTTTGTTGCATGGCAGTAAATGGTTGGCCGCTTAGCTCAACCATACACTCGCCAATAATTGCGATGGACTTAGGCGTCATTTATAACGTCACTCCTTTTTTCCAAATAGCGACTTCACGAATGTCGTTTATTTCATTGCAAGTTGGTTGGCCGTTTACGATGTTGACTAGCAGTTCAACAAATTCCCCGTGGACTTGCTCCATTGAGACATCGTTAATTAAAACGCCAGCGTCAAAATCTATCCAGCGTTTTTTCTTATTGGCAAGTTCTGAATTAGTAGCAATTTTTAACGTTGGCACAAATCCACCATAAGGCGTGCCGCGGCCAGTGGTAAATAACACCATGTGACAACCTGCAGCACCAAGTGCGCTGGTGGCAATAGGGTCGTTACCTGGTGCATCCAATAGATTTAATCCAGGTATTTGCAGGCGTTCACCATAGTGCAAAACCGCTTGTACTTTACTGGTGCCGGCTTTTTGCGTACACCCTAATGATTTATCTTCTAAGGTAGTGATCCCGCCTTTTTTATTACCTGGCGACGGATTTTCATAAATCGGTTGATTATGAGCTTTGTAATAACCTTTAAAGTTATTAACCATGCTAACTAATTTATTGAAGGTCTCTTCGTCTTTACAACGCGACATTAATAAAGTTTCAGCGCCAAACATTTCAGGTACTTCGGTTAATACCGTTGTACCACCTTGAGCAATTAAATAATCCGAAAAATAACCCAGCATCGGATTCGCCGTGATACCAGACAAACCATCGCTGCCACCACATTCAAGGCCAAACTTTACTTCAGATAAAGTACCCGGTTGACGTTTATCTTGTTTTACTTGGGCATAAATTTGTTCAAGTAGCGCAACGCCTTCTTCAATTTCGTCATCGGCTTGTTGGGTGATTAAAAACTTAATGCGGCCTTCATCGTAATCCCCTAAGCCATCACGAAATGCCGGTAATTGATTATTTTCACAGCCTAAGCCAACGACTAAAGCGCCACCCGCATTTGGATGCAGTGCCATGTTTTGTAGCAGTATCCGTGTTGTATCTAAATCATCACCGAGCTGAGAGCAGCCAAACTGGTGAGGAAACGCATAAATGCCATCAATTTCTAATTGTGGATGACGCAGTTTAAACTCTTTGATCATTTGGTTGATCATGCCATTGACGCAGCCTACCGTAGGGATCAACCAAATTTCATTACGAATACCGACTTCGCCATTTTGACGACGGTAAATATTAACAGCAGGTGAGGGTGTCGCTTCACTTTGTTCAATAAACTCAGGAACATACTGATAATCCAGTTCATCATTGAGGGTGGTTTTAACGCAATGGGTATGCACCCAACCGCCTTTTTGAATATTCTCTAGGGCAAAGCCAATGGGGGCACCGTATTTAATAACATTCTCTTGTTTATTAATATCACGCAGCGCCACTTTATGGCCTTTATCAATGTTCTCATTGACTAAGATCTCTTCGCCATCAACGGGCAATATTTCACCAGCGGTGATATTACGCATTGCAATGGCAACATCATCAGTTGGGTGTAGTTTAATTAATGGTTTCATATTATTGGCCTAACTGGTTAGTAAGCGTAGTAGCTACACCTTCAGTGAGCATATTACGTAGGTGAGCTGTAACGGTGGCAGTTAATTCAGGAAGTTCATTTAAATCACTTTCCCAATGCCATTGTGCCCCTAGTACTTGTTCAACAAGCGTGTTTAAGGATAGGGTGTTGTTATCAAAGTCATGCCACAGGGTATTAAATAGTTCTAGCCATTGTGGTGCATCGCTCAATTCAATTTGCTGCTCATTACGTAGGCCTTTATACATCAAAATTTGCCCTGCAATAGCCAATGCCATCATATTCGGTACGGCGTTATTTGTTTTCACATAGGTGTGCAACTGCGGCAAAATACGGGTCTTAAATTTAGTCATACTGTTGAGTGAAATAGCCAGTAATAAATGGCAAATATACGGATTTCTGAAGCGGTTCAGTACATCATTGGCAAAGCGCTTTAATTCATCTTCAGGTAAATCAAGAGTGGGAATAATTTCAGCAAAGATTAATTGTGTTAGGTATTTTTCAAACAAAGGATCGGCCAGCGCATCGCCCACAGAATCAATGTTCGCCATGTAAGCTAGTGGCACTAAAGCCGTATGAGCACCATTTAAAATACCGACTTTTTGTTGTTTGTAAGGTGAAATATCATCAACAATTTTTATATTTAGATCACTGTCTTGCAAGCATAATAATTCAGCTAGATGCTGCGGTCCTTGAATAACAAACAAGTGAAAGTACTCAGCGGTCACCATAAAGTTATCTAAATAACCTAACGATTCTTGTAGTTGTTGATGCTCATCACGGGGGAAGCCAGTGACAATACGGTCAACTAAGCTTGAGCAAAAGTGGTTAGCTTCATTCAACCAGCTTGAAAACGCCTCAGGTAGTTGCCAAAGTTGGCAGTATTGAAACACGATTTCTTTGAGTTTCTCGCCGTTGTAGTCAATTAACTCACAAGGGATGATCACCATGCCGCTGTCAGCTGAGCCGTTAAAGTGATTAAAGCGATGGAACAACCACTGCGTTAATTTAGCTGGGAATGCTTTAGCGGGAGCGTCATCGAGTCTATCAGTATCAATATATTCAATACCAGCTTCAGTGGTATTTGAAAAAATAATTTTCAGATCCGGATTCTCAGCTAATGCCATATAACGCGGAAAATCTTTATAGACAGGAATTTCTTCATTGATTGAACTAATAATACGGTGATCGGCGACGGTTTCACCTTGCTCGTTTAAGCCACGAATAATAGTGGTATACAAACCATCTTGAACATTAAGTAAAGGAATTGCGTCATAATCAATCGGGCGGATCACCGCAACGCCGGCGTTTAGATCACTTGTTTCATTGAGTTTATCAATTTGCCAATCGATAAATGCACGCAAGAAATTCCCCTCACCGTATTGCATTATTTTTGTTGGGTATTTGTTTTTATTAAAGTTTTTTCTATTCAGTGCTTGCATAATATGAACCTATAAACGTTATATGGGCTGATTGATATTTACATCTTAGCTATATTTGCCACCGGTGGCAAATAATATTTGACAAATTGCCACCGGTAGCGAAGAATGGGTATTAACAAGTTTAGTCAATTCAATTTACATTGAATTAGTAATTACGTAATAAACACTTTATACAGGAATTTAAAATGACAGCCACTTTGTTTGATCTAACTTCAAAAACGGCACTCGTCACCGGTGCAAGCCGCGGACTGGGTCAACAAATTGCACTGGGTTTAGCAGCTGCTGGCGCCAAGGTTATTTGCAGTAGTAGTAAAGAGCACGGCTGCCAAGCAACGTGTCAGATGATCAAAGAGCGCGGTGGTGAGGCGTATGATTATGCAGCTGATTTGAGTAATACGGATTCAGTGAATGCCTTAGCAGCTACAGCCTTAGCTAATCATGGCGGTATTGATATTTTGGTTAATGTTGGCGGCACAATATTTCGCAGCCCTGCGGTGGATTACCCGTATGAGCAATGGCAGAACGTGATGAAAGTAAACCTTGATGCCAGTTTTTTATTGGCCCAAGCGGTTGCGCCAAACATGATCAAACAAGGGTTTGGCAAAATAATTAATATTGCCTCAATGCTGTCATACAGCGGCGGTATGACAGTCCCAGCATATACCGCGAGCAAACATGCGGTAGCGGGTCTTACTAAAGCGCTGGCAAACGAATGGGCGCAACACAATATTCAAGTTAATGCTATTGCGCCAGGTTATTTTAGAACCGATAACACCCAAGCATTACAAGATGATGCCGCTCGTAATAGTGAAATTGAAAAGCGTATCCCTGCGGGGCGTTGGGGTGAAGCAGAAGACTTAATTGGTTCAGCCATATTTTTATCATCAACAGCCAGTGACTATGTCAATGGCCATATTCTCGCGGTTGATGGTGGCTGGTTAGCACGATAATTTTTAATTTTAGGTAGCATGTTATGAGCACACAAATAGAGTCACGTTATGCCGTTGGTCCAAATGAAGTTAAAGGCTATGACACCCAACAGTTAAGAGATGAGTTTTTGGTCGACAAACTCATGCAAGAGAACACCATTTATTGGTTATACACCCACTACGAGCGTTTTATGGTGGGCAGTGCGGTGCCAACCAGCGCACCGCTTAGGTTAGAAACGGTAGACAACTTAAAAGCAGCAAACTTTTTAACAGGTAGAGAGCTTGGTGTGATCAATGTTGGCGGCAGCGGCACGGTGACTGCTGATGGAGAAGATTTTCAGCTTGGCTATAAAGATGCCTTGTATTTAGGTAAAGATACCAATGAGGTGCTGTTTAGTAGTCATGAGAGTGGCAATCCTGCAAAATTTTATCTTAATTCTGCACCAGCTCACCACAAATATCCAAATAAGTTAGTGACGCGTAATGATGCCAATGTATTGCATTTAGGTGCGCTTGAAACCTCCAATGAGCGCAATATTAATCAGATGCTGATCAATACCGTAGTACAAACATGCCAACTACAAATGGGGCTAACGGAATTAAAACCAGGCAGCGTCTGGAATACCATGCCAGCTCATCAGCATGATCGTCGCAACGAAGTGTATTTTTATTTTGAAGTGCCAGAGCAGCAAGCTGTGTGTCACTTTATGGGCGAGCCGACTGAAACACGCCATATTTGGGTACATAACGAGCAAGCAGTGGTATCGCCACCGTGGTCAATTCACTCTGGTGCTGGCACACAAAACTACAGTTTTATTTGGGGCATGGCAGGCGAAAACCTCGATTATGATGATATGGATAAATATCAACCGGGCGAGCTGAGATAATCAGCTCTTTTATGATCATATAGCGATAAGAAGAAATAATAATGAATAGAAATCTTCTCATAAAGATAATGCTAGTTTTGTCGTTATTTTTGCTAACTAGTTGCACTGATGACAAAAAAACAGTGCGATTAACTTTGGCACATACATTAGACACCCGCCATGTGGTGCATCAAGCAATGGAATATATGGCTGAACGTTTGGCATTTTATTCAAATGGCACAATGGAAATTGTTATCTATCCAGGTGGTCAGTTGGGGTCTGAACGTGAACTCATTGAGTTGTTACAAATTGGAAGTTTATCAATCACTAAAGTATCGGCAAGCCCGCTGGAAGGCTTTGTACCTGAGATGAAAGTGTTTGGCATTCCGTATTTGTTTCGCGATAGTGAACATTTTTGGCGTGTACTTAAAAGCGATTTAGGCACCGAGCTACTAAATAAAGTAAGCACTGCAAGACTTAAAGGTTTGGGCTATTACGATGCAGGCAGCCGCAGCTTTTACACCACCAATGGCGCGATTAATACCCCAGATGATTTAATAGGTAAAAAAATTCGCGTGTTAAATAGCCCTACAGCAGTAGCAACAGTGCAGGCTTTAGGCGGCGCTGCAGCACCGATTGCATGGGGCGAATTATATGCCGCACTGCAACAAGGTGTAGTTGATGGCGCAGAGAACAATCCGCCAAGCTATTACTTATCTCGTCATTACGAAATCGCTAAATATTATTCGCTGGACGAACATACCTTTGTTCCAGATGTAATTTTAGCAAGCTTAGAAGTTTGGAACTCACTTAACAACGAACAACAACAGTGGTTAACCCAAGCGATGGCCGACTCTGTTGAGTACCAACGTTCATTGTGGCAAAACGCATCTGATGAGGCGCTTAAAGCAGTTATCGCAGAAGGCGTACAAGTGACCTACCCTGACAAACAAGCGTTTCAAGATAAAGTGGCTGATTTTCATGCTTCGTTCGCTGATACAGCGGTTGCAGCTCACATTAAAAAAATAAAAAGCATGTAGGAGCAAACAATGCGACAACTCAACACACACTTAAATCGCATCATAGAGCGATTACTGATTTTGGCCATGATAGCAATTGTAACCGTTGTTTGTTGGCAAGTATTTTCACGATTTATTTTACGTGCACCGAGCTCATACACCGAAGAGTTAGCGCGTTTTATCCTGATTTGGATTGGTGTCTTGGGCGCTTCGTATGCGTATCGTACTAAAGCACATTTAGGACTTGATCTGTTTTATCAAAAAATGATCCCGTCACTTAGGTATAAGTGTTCATTTGTAATCGAAATCTGCGTGCTGATCACAGCATTAAGTATTTTAGTGTATGGCGGCAGCCAATTGATGATGCTGAGCTTTGAATTAAAGCAAACGTCAGCGGCGCTTGAGATCAACATGGGTTATGTGTATATCGTTTTACCGCTGAGCGGGGTGTTGATTGTGATTAATTGCATTGAAAACCTGATCAATTATGCACAGCAAAAATTCACGGAGGAAGCATAATGGACTTAACAGCAATTGTTTTAATCGTTTGTTTTTTTGTATTGTTATTTATTAATGTACCTATTTCTTTGTGTATTGCGCTATCAACATTAGCAGCGCTATTAATGCACATTGATTTTACGCCTGCCACTACGACCATAGCCCAACAAATGGCCGGTGGCATTGATAGTTTCGCATTATTGGCAATCCCATTTTTTATCTTGTCTGGATTGATAATGGGTCAAGGCGGCATTGCTAAACGGCTGATTGAATGTGCTATGGCGATGATAGGCTTTTTACCCGGCGGCCTGGCACTCGTAAATGTAATGTCGTGCATGTTATTTGGTGCAATATCAGGCTCTGCCGTTGCAGCCACATCGGCGATTGGTAGTTTTATGGTGCCAGAAATGAAAAAACATGGTTACAGTGCCAGTTTTGCTGCGGCGGTTACCGCAAGTGCAGCCACTACGGGCATGTTAATACCACCGAGTAATATTTTAATTATCTATGCCATCGCCAGTGGTGGGGTGTCGATTGCGGCATTATTTATTGCCGGCTACTTACCGGGTATTTTAGTAGGGCTGGCATTGATGATTGTTTGCGCTATTTACTCGATTAAAAACAACTACCCAGTAACAGCAAGACTGCCATTTAACATTGTGATGAAAAAAATACTCGCAGCTTTGCCAAGCTTGTTGCTTATTTTTATTGTTATTGGCGGCATTATTGGTGGTGTATTTACCGCAACTGAAGCCGGCGCTATTGCCGTTATTTATGCTTTAATACTGTCGGTATTTATCTACAAAGAAATCAATATAGCTGAAATGCCTGCTATATTACTAAAAGCTTGTGAAACAACGGCTATTGTAATGCTGATCATTGCCGCGTCTTCGGGCATGTCGTGGTTATTGTCATACACACATATTCCACAGCTGGTCAGTGAGTTCTTTTTAACACTCAGTGATAATCCGATTTTAATCTTGCTGTTAATCAATCTGATTTTAATTTTGGTTGGCGCGTTTATTGATATGACGCCTGCGGTACTGATTTTTACACCGATCTTTTTACCGGTAGCTGAGCAATTTGGTATGTCGCCGATTCAATTTGGGATTATGATTGTATTAAACTTATCAATTGGCTTGGTGTCTCCGCCAGTTGGGAGTGTGCTGTTTGTCAGTTGTGCGGTGGCGAAAACATCGTTACATAAAATAATTAAGCCAATGATGCCGCTGTATGCTGTGATGTTTCTGGTATTGATGTTGGTTACATATGTACCGGCGATCAGTGAAACGTTACCGCGTTTATTTGGTTTAATCGAGTAACTAACCTGAACTTGGGATAATTTATTTGCCAGCGTTTAGGCCAACTTAATCAAACAAATCTGTGATGGAGCTCAACAGCTCCATTTTTCTTTTAAATCAAAGTAGTCAATGTATAACAAGAGCTGACTAACTACTTCTATGGATCTACGGTTAGTGTTAAACTTTGCAATCATCCTAAATAGGAACTTTTATGTCAGTAACGATTAATGATGTAGCTAAGCTGTGTGGTGTTTCAAAGCGCACAGTTTCACGTGTGATCAACCGCTCTCCCGCTGTGGGTGAAGCGACGCGAGAGCGAGTGCTTAAAATTATCAGCGAAGTTGGTTTTTCTCCTGACAAACAAGCTCGGGGGCTGGCATCAAGTCGTTCTTACTTATTAGGTTTAATTTATGATAACCCCGATGCATTGTATATTGATCAGGTGCAACGAGGTGCATTAAGCGTCTGCTCTGAACTTGGCTATGAATTGGTTGTTCATCCTAGTTACTCTAAAAGTGCTGAATTTATTGACGATTGCCTGTCATTTATCTCTCGCTCTAAGCTTGATGGCGTGATTATTTTACCGCCAGTATCTGAAAACAAAGAGTTGGCTGCAGCAATTCGTGAAGCAGGTTGTCCTTATGTGCGCTTAGCATCGGTAGATTTAGATGATGCTGATAATATTGTGGTCTCAGACGAACGCGCAGCAATGAAAGAAATGGCCAGCTACTTGGTTGAACTTGGCCATAAAGACATTGGTTTTATTTCTGGACCGCAAGTTTATCGTTCTTCAATCGAACGCTTAGCTGGATTTTTAGCTGAACTGCAACAATGTAATGTGCAACTGCCAGGAAATCGTATTATTGAAGGCAAAAATAGTTACGAAAGTGGTATTGAGTGCGCTATGACATTGTTAAGCACTGAACCAAGACCAACGGCCATTGTTGCTAACAACGACGAAATGGCGGCTGGGGTATTACGGGTTGCCAGTAATTTAAATATCAAAGTACCAGAACAGCTATCAGTAGCAGGTTTTGATGATAATATTTTGGCTTCACGGATCATTCCATCGCTAACGACTATTCGAAGACCTGTACAAAATATGGCATGTTTAGCGGTGCAAAAACTCATCAATAAAAGCCAATCGACACAAAGTGAAAAAATTAAATTAGATGACGTAGTCACTCCTTATTTAGTGAAGCGTGAATCTACTAACAGATGCGCTAAATAGTACCGATTACCCCCCCCATAATAACCTTTTTGTTACAGACATATAAAGCGCCTAACTGACAGTAGGGCGCTTACTTCTATCCGTAATCCAATATACTTTTTTGATTTAATTAATGAGTTAATTAAATTTGAGGAGCACCTTTGATAAAATAGCATGAAATATCGCTGTTAAACCAAACGGCCGATATGCTGCTTAAAGCGTAAAATGCATAGCGCTCGTTTTTAATACCTGGAACATTTTAAGCGCTGTAAGCCCCGGCTGATATCAATTGTATTAAGTTACTGACCATTTATAGCGACAGATAAATACAGTGATAACAAGGCAGAAATTTTGATAGGGTGTTCTTGGCAATTACTCCTGCATTGCTCTACCTCCTGCATCTATGCAGTCGTACTTGAAAAATTACTAACTCAATTTAATAACGTTAACTTCATGCCCTCGCTCTTTAACCGCAGCGCCTGTTAATCTCTTTGTGAATTATTAACTTGAAGATTTTGTTGCGCAAAGAGAAAGGAATGATATGGATAAAAAAATACCCTTGCTGTGCGGGGCAAGGGTATTGGTAACTATCAAATTGTCTTAAAGCAGCGCTTGGCTGCTCTCATTACAACTACTGAATGGTTATCTCATCCAATGTGATAGTTGCTTCACTTTCCGTTCTGAGAGTGATGAATGAGGTTGCTGTGGCTACCAACCCATCGACGGTGTACGTTTGACCAGGGACGAGCTCTTCAAGTTTTACTGAATAAAACTTTGAAGAGCCGCCATGGATCGAATTAGCGCTACCTGAGGTATTGTTATCTACATATATTTGGAAGCTTTTTGCGGTGTTACCTGCTACAGCCGCGACTTTAAAGCTCACTTGATAGTTGTTACTTAAATCAAGTAGACCCGTTGTGCTTGCATCCGCTGAGGTGGTATTCACCGCAGGGGTGGTATTGGCAATGCTAATACGTGCACCTGTCATGGTTAGTTGCCCAGCGGATACATCGATTGTGCCAGTGACACGATGAAACAGCGGGGTCCCCGTACCCGATAAACCTGATAGGTCGCGGTAGCTATTACTAAAAAATTCGTCAGCATTTGCTGCGGCAAAATTTTCAGTAAATGGTAAACCAAGCGGCTGTTGCACAGGTGGCTCACTTGGCGCTGCAATGTCTGGGATGTCTAAATCGCTTTGATCTATTTTACCAATACCGGCATGGGCAATAACATGCGCTTTAACGTCCATTACTGGAGTTAACTTATACTCGTAAGGTGCTTGGTATGAGCTGGTGGGTGTCATACCTGTAGCAGTAACCTCTGCTGCCACATCGCCGTCAGCCACATCACCCCAAGTAACGCCTTCACCTAGGTAGTTACCAGAGGTATTCCAATAACCAATTACTTTTGAGTAAAAAGAGACCACAGGATTTTTAGTATGCTCAAAGTAGTTATTCTCAATATGTAGCTCTGCGCCCATTCGTGAGTTAATCGCGCTAGAGGTGATATTGTTATAATAGTTGTTGAATATATGGCCTAGACCAAATCTAAACAACGGAACACGCGATATGATGTTTTCAAAGCGGTTATGGTGAAAGGTAATATGACGATTCTTGTTGCTGCTCGAGTCATCATCACTGTGACCATGGAGTGACGTTTTCCAGCTATCGTGAATATAGTTATATGAAATGGTAATGTTTTCAGCACCCGATTTAGAATCGATTAAACCATCATAATAATCTTGATCAACATTTAACGATGAATAGAGTTCGTTATGATCAATCCAGATATTCGCGGTAGGTTTATTTTCATCACCTTCAATCGAAATACCATCTTTACCGCCGGTAAGTACTTCATGGATTTTTAAGTTTTGGATAATGATGTTATTAGCACGACGAATAGCAATGCCGATACCACTTAGCTCACCACGATCTGCCACACCAATGATTGAGATATTATCCATATCTTTAATTTCGATAGAAGAATTATCGCCGCCACTGTTTGCATCAGTAATGACACCGTCGACATAAATAGTCACTGGAACACCTGATGATTTTGCTTGTGCTAAAGCCGACTTAAGCGCTGTGCCATTATCAACGGTCACGACTGTTCCACCTTCGCCACCGGTTAGGTTAAAATTATAACCAGCAAAACCCAGACTATTATTCACCGGTGTAATTGCAATTGGCTCATCTGGCAAGATTGGGATTGCTAGTGGTTCAGGTGTCCAACCTTGGCCATCATTAAAGCTTGCAAAAATAGCATTACGCTCAAGTAAGTTAACCACGTCGCTGTCTTGCATAATGTAACCGCCAACACGGGCACTTAAATCAAGGGCATTACCTGCTAAATCCATGCTGCCATACTCGCGCCAGCCACTGGTAGCCGTTGCAATTTCTGGATTTGGTGCAGGTTGACTGTTAACACCTTGCACAGCCCAACCTGAGGTTGCAATGTGGGTATCAAACTTATTATTGATAAGCGTTATGTTATCGAAATATGTGTCACTGCCACCACTGCGTGCAATATAGGTTGAATTATCTAACACATCATTGCCAATTGGTCCTGGGCCATGAGTAAAACTACTGTTTAAAAAGATAAAGCCAGGATCTGTTTGCACAGGTACGCGTGCTTGTAATACATAGCCTCCAGAGGTGTCTTTCGTTGGGTCATTGTCTTTAGAGTCACCTATAGTGCGTATTTCACTGCTTTCAAATAATGCGGTAACTGGGTAGCCCCAAATAAAGTCAACATTACCAGCAACTAAGCTGTTGTAGAACCAGCTATAACCTTTCAGTAATAGGGTATCTTGTTCGCTAATAAAGCTGGCATTATTAGCCACTAAACGACCATTACTATTAAAGTAAATTGTTTCAGCTTGGTTTGAATCAACCTTGTTACGCAAATGCGTGTTTTTCAATGTTAGGTTGTTGATCACTAACATATCCGCACCTTCAACTAAGAATACACCACGACCGCCACCCGGTGTGCCAGAACCTACAGGCGCACTGCCACCTGAGCCACCATTGAGTGTTTCGAAGTTTTCGTACTGAATAATAGTATTGTCTTGGCTTTGCCCTTGTATAGTTACGTTATTTTTATTACGTAAGAATAGCAGTTCATTATATACACCATCTTTGACTGAAATGGTGGTTTGCTCATCTTTAGCAAGATTTGCCATTGCAAAGTTAAGTGCACCTTGCACGGTTCTAAAGTCAGCTACACCGTCATCATCAACCAATAGTTGATTGCTTGCCGGCGTTGTCACTTTAGTGGTGAACGTCCATTGGCTATTATCACCGAGGCCAATAAAATCAGTACCGTTGAGTTGTGCGCCTAATACCACATCATCACCAATGACAACACGATAAGTATGGCCATATTCAAGCACATTATTATGCGGTTTAATGGTTAAGGTATTGCCTTCAATTGTGAGCGGGTAGTAGTACACAGAGCGGACTTTATCCTGGCCGGTGTAGCCTATCACATCGACATTTTTACCCACTTTGAGGGTATCAACTAGGGTGTTGTCGTTTTGCTTATAAATACGAACTTCACCTAAACTACCAAAGGTAGGGGCGTTATCAAAAGTAAGCGATAATTGGGTATCAACAAATTGGTTATCGCTAGCAATCGCTGGCATTACTTTAGCTGTTAAATCACCATAGTCAGCAGTTGGCATAACAAAGCCTTCTGCAACAGAGACTTTAATAGTACGGGTAATACTTGGGTCTGAATCCGATACAAATGTGATCGTTGCATCGCCTGCAGCAATCGGTGTAAGGGTGATCGTATTTGCATCGATTGTAACGCTCACCACTGCTTCATTGCTTGAAGTGACCGTGTAGGTGTCGGCTGTGATACCGTCGTTTTTAATCGCTGTAACGTTGATCAACAATGGATCCATACTGGTACTTGTGTCCCAATTAGGCTCTTTGTAATCAAGGGTTAACTGAATTGGCTTGATACTAGGGTCGCCCACTTTTACATCATCAATTTCAAACGAACGATTATTCGTAAACACACCAATTAAGCCACGCGCTGTATAGCTGGTATCAGTCGCAGAGCCCATTTTCTCACCATCTAAGTATACGGTAAGTTGATCATCAATCATCTCAAATCGAGTGGTGTACCAAACGCCGTCTTCTGTAGCGCCTTTTTCACCGAGTAAGATTGGTGATTTTGTTTGCACTGGACGCGCAATCGACCCTTCGCTACTAACGGCAACTTCCACTTGCGTACTGCTTGATGAGTTTTGCACATTTAAGCCACCGGCGTACCAATTACCGGCATTTAAATAGCGTGCCATCAAAAAGATCTGCTTATTGGCCGTGGTAGAGTTCTGGCGCGGGCGAATTTTCGCTTCAACAAAGTAGTTACCTGTCGAAGGCACGTTTGCCATAGCTTCTTCAGTGGCTAAAATTAGCTCGCCCCCAGCACCGCCTGCGGTGTATCGCATCATGTTATTACCCATGATATCAAGTACATCAAACTCACCCATTGGGGATTCAGTGTTATCTGGCTTGGCTAAAATTTGCCAATTATTTAAATCACCATTGGCAAAGTCATCACAAAAATACAGTTCAGGTGCATCCGTGCAGCTAAATACAGATGGATCTTTAACATACTCAACTCTGAGGTTATTGATAACCACAGTGCCGCCTGTTTCGGTACGTAACTGTAAAAATGAGTTTTTAGTCGCAAGCTTTCCGGGTACTGTTAAAGTTTGACCAGCAGTAAGCGAGTTGATCAATTCATTATAAAAACGTGAGTCATTACCATGGATTGATTTAGAACTGCTTGATGAGTTGTTATCCACATATATTTGGAATTTATTATCACCTTCAGGGTCACTTATACTGACAATATCCATCACCACTTGATAAGGACGAGACAAATCCAGCGCTCCACTGGTGGTGGTATCCGTTGCTGCTGTTTCAATACCTGGGGTGGTGTTACCTAATGTGAAACGACCTCCATTGAGTTCTAATCCAGTATCAATCACAGTGACTGAGCCGCCTGTTTTGCTAAACATGGGGATTTCATCGCCGTTTGCATCAATAATTTTTTGATGATCAACAGAGAAAATATCCGCAGTAAGTGCGGTAAAGTCAGTGGTAATTGGTAATTCTACTGTTGGGATCTCACCTTCCACAGGAGGATCAATCGGTGGTTCAACCGGCGGTTCAACATCTGGTACGTCGGTTGCCACTGTTTCAATGGTTAAGTTATCAATGACAATCATTGCCGCTGAATCAGTGCGTATTTGGAAATATGAATTTTTAATCTCAGGATTTAAAATACCGCGGGCATCGACATGAGTCAGATCAGGGCCAGTATTTACATCTTCGCCTGGAATGTAGGTATATGAAAACCGTTGACCTGCAGGGGTGTTGGTTTCGTTTATGTCTTTACCATAAAACTTTGAAGCACCGCCATGCACTGAATTACTTTGACTGGCAGTATTATTATCAATATAAAGCGATAATCCACCAGCACTATTATGAGAAACAACATCAAAGCTAATGGTAAACCCTTCGCTTAAATTATAAATCCCCACACCTGAGTTATCAGTCGCTGTTGATTCTTTGCCGGGCAGGGTATTACCGATGGTAATACGGTCGCCTTCAAGAATTAGTTGGCCTGCTACATCGTCAATTTTTGCACTACCGCCACTTTTAAAATATAACGGGCCGCTGCCTTGCTCATCCGATAAGCTTTTATAGCTCGATGAGAAAAATGTTTCAGTGTCAGTATCAAACTCTTCAATTAAGGCTAAACCAGCTTGCTGAGCTAAATCGTTGAGTTTGATTAACTCTTCTTGAGCTTGTTGTTCGGAGAACACTAAAATATTGTTTTTAGCATCATCATTACTATCACAAGTAAGCACCAGTGTTGCCAATGCACTTGGATCGCTGGTGGCACAAACACTATAGGTATTATTAACCGTATTATGGGAACGAGAAATTATATACTCTGTGGTAGCTGATTCGCCTTCACCTGAGGTCAGTGCAAGTACGCGGTTACCAAATAAAAACGAATAATTGCCTGTTACTGTTTCGCTACCATCCACTACTTGGCTGAATGTGCCACTAAGGTTTGCTTCATCAACGGGTGTTAATATCAACTGTGCAATACTTGCCTCACTGCCTTGTACTAATGGGTTATACAATGTTCCGCTAAAATCGGCAGTATTAAATGCTAAAGGTTGGGTGCTGTTGTATTGCTTAAAAATAAAATCAACAAAGTGCACAATCGCTTGATCAGCTGGAATTAAGGTATTATTAGCTGAGCCTGCATCAGCGAGCCACGCATTAACGTTTGCCTCAAACTCATCGCTACTAAAATAGTCCGTAATCGTTTGTCCTTCGGCTAAAGTCATAACGGCTGCTTGTGCTGCTTGCTCGCTGATAGTGATGCCATTGCTAGGATCACCATCAACATCTAGTGACTGTAATAAACGCAAACTATTAATAACAGCAGGATGAAACACGGTATCTGTCGAAAATAAAGCAAGTGGAGTTAATACATTGGCGGCAGAGACCGTAGGGAAGGTAAGTGCACCAATTGAGAAATCGATAGCTTCACCTCTAAAGTAATCGAATTGTCCATTTGCGTTTGTTACACCATTGCTTATTGATGGGCTGTTGTAGGTTAAACCAGCAACAGGGCTGTCAACAAATACCCCTTGCACTGGTGGTAACGGGGCTTCTTTGACATTGATAGAACTATCTTCACCGCAGCCTGCTAAGATCGCGGTGATCAGCAAACACGATGGTATTTTTATTGTATTATTCATGCATCCCTCCAAGGATGAAAGCGCGTCATTAACGCGTTAATTGTGTGTGAAATTAACGTTTTTCATTATTAGTAGCTGTTAATAAAATTTATAATTCATACCTAACTGGAACGTACGACCATAATCTTCACGTTGATAGAGGATTTCACCACCGGATAAATCATTACCTTTGAAATAACGTAAATCTGCTTCATCGGTTAAGTTAATCGCGTCAAAATACACGCTGAGGCTTTTCGTAAAATCATATTTCACTTTCATATCAAAGGTTAAGATATCGTCTTGGTATATATCAGCCCATGACTTACAGGTATGTGGGTCTGATACAGAAGCTGATACGGGACAAGAGCCAACCTCTTCAAGGATATCTGAGCGGTAATTACTAATTAGGCGTAACGAGAAAGTCTCATCTTCCCAACCAACAGCAATGTTACCGGTGATATCTGCTTGGCCTGGTAGCTGCATTTTGTCTTGACGAATAGTGGCGTCGAGTTCGGCTTCACTTTTTACAAAGGTCATATTACTTTGCCAAAATAAGCCATTTTCGAAGAACTGATTGTAACTAAGCTCAATCCCGTAGACTGTGGCTTTATCACCATTGAGGGTGATATCAACCTGATTTAGAGCAAGATCTTGAGGAATTGCAAAATCAGATACTTGGTTTACAGGTAAAGTAAGCGGGAGCTCATCTATGCTCATTTGAATACCGGTGACATCGACGATGAAGTTATCAATATTTTTGTAAAATACTGCAGCTTCCATAAATAACTCTTTTGATGGATACCAGCCAAACGAAGCGTCAAAGTTATCCGAAGTCATTGCCACCAAATTTGGGTTACCTACTTGTAACGCATTGTCTGGCCCTAAAATATAGCCTTGTAAATCAATTGCGCTTTGTCCATCTGGTGAGTTGTAGCATTCATTAGTCGTTGGATCACATAAACTAATATCACTATCAAAACGCGCATAACCACGCGCTTGCTTAAACGAAGGGCGGGTATAACTAGTCCACAGTGATGTACGAACCAACATTTCAGGATTTGGTTCGTAGCGTATATGCATACTTGGGAAAAATTCACTGTAGGTAATGGATGCCTCAGGTAAAGGTACCGAAATATCTAAGGTGTGATCACCGCCAAAATTCCAATCATCATTTGATAATGACATATAACCGGTTGATGAAAATTCGGTATGTGCATAGCGTACACCGGTAATAACACTGACCTGCTCTGATAGCTGCAGCTCAGTCATAATATAAGCTGCGTAGGTATCTTCGTATAAGGTATAGTCTTCTTTGGTGCTGTCAATTGACACCTCGCCACCGGTGGCACTGTCGCGCGTAATTTTAGTTGAGTCAACTATGTACTCAAGGTCTTCGTTGCTAACAAAAGGATAGGTAAATAAGCCACCCTCAGGAACCGCAAAGTTATAATCAGTAACATTTGAGTTGGCGACTGTAATACAGGTTTCATCCGTTCCACAATCGAGAGGGTTTATTGCATAGCTCCAGCGATCTTTATCACGGAAGTGTTCGCGTTCGTTATAAGTGCCACCAATTTTAATGAAATTAAGGTACTCAAAATCAAAGTCTTTTTGTAAGTTTAACTTGATACTAGTGACTTCATCAGTGCGGACACTGTCTTCCATAAATAAGTTGTCGTATTCCATATTTGATAAATCGCTGATATCACCATCGGCTTCACCGGCAAAAACATCATTATCTGGATCTAACGCAAAACCACCTAGGGCAGCAGCTTCTTCAGGAGTTAGCACCTGTGCAACAATATTGTTTTTAGTTGCTTGACCGTAAACGATATTCTCACGCTCACGAAACTGAACTCGGCGATCCCCCACTGATTTATCATCTGTTTTTGAATACGCATATTCATAATCTACGCGTAAAGTGTCGGTAATATAGTTTTCACCACCGATACTGTAATTGGTTGTAGTCGTTTCACCTTCCTGAATGAAAAATTGGTTATAAATATCGATATCAGACAGGGCAAACTCTTTTGTATCAGCATTTACATAAATAATTTCATCGGCTTGGTCGCCATTATAAAAGTTATAAAACTCTCTTTGTGCAACGTCATCATCAGTGTAATTAGAGTAGTTACCTCGTATGTAATAAAAACTGTCTGCGGTTGGCTTAAACTCAACATTTAAAGTTGCGGTGGTACGTGTTCGATCAGCAATTTCACGGCGGTTTTCGAGTTGCGCGGGGATCAATATTTCTGGTGCAACACCTAATTGCTCTTCACTGAGGCCAATGCCACCTTGTAAAAAGTTTAATTCTCGAGTGCTATGATGGCGTACCTCATCTACTTGAGTTTTCCTATCTTCATAAGAAAGTGCAAAACCAACGCCTATTTTTTCGTCTAAGAATAGCTGTGTGCCATCAAGGCTAAACTTTGGCGAGTGTTCTTCTCTGAGTTCACTGTATGAATCTTGCAGCTTCATTTTTAGGGTGTTTTTGCCACGGTCATATGCTGAGATAGCTTTGACGTTTACTGCGCCACCTATCGAATTTAGATTCATATCAGGGGTAAGGGTTTTAAATACTTCAATGGCTCCTAATGAATCACTAGTGATACCATCAAGGCCAATTTTACGTTCATCACCCGCACCAGATAGTTCTGCACCATTCATGCTCACCGATACGAATTTAGGACCTAACCCCCGTACTGCAATGTATTTTCCTTCACCTTCACTGCGCTCTAAAGTGACACCAGGAATACGGCGTAATGACTCTGCGACATTTTGATCAACAAAGTTACCCATATCATCCGTAGCAATCACTGAGCTAAACGCTTTAGCATCGCGCTCCATGGCACGTGCTTTTAAATCTGCTTGATAAACGCCTGTTACAGCAATGATTTCAATATCATCTTCAGCTTCTACGGTTTTTTTAGCTGCTGTTTTCTCGGCGCTTGTTGTTGGTTTGTCATTCTCTACCTTTGGCTGTGCAGGATCAGTTGTTTGCGCATAAAGTGGCATAGCTACCATTAATGCTGCTGCGATCGTGCTTAATCTCATGCTCTTCATCTTTGTTCCTTTTTCAGGCTTATAATTGTGTGTGCAAGATATGCGATTCCCGTTGATTCAAATCCCAACTTGCCACCGGTGGCAAAATGGAATAACATGAAGTTAACACTGTATTAATGAAACTGTCAATTTACATATTGACAATTTTTTATTTTAACCAGCATTAAAAACGAAATAGCCAAGGAACATTATGCAAGTTCTGAAGAATAATAATTTAAACTATCTCAATATCGTAATACTAAGCATCATTACTGTGTTGACGGTTTTTGTTTCGACTAATTTATACGCTGCACAAGTCAATACAACATTGGCTTTTCCAACGGCAAAAGGATTTGGTAAATACGCAACAGGGGGAGTTAATGGCACGCTTTATAGAGTGACTACATTGGAAGATAATTTAGATAAGCCCCAACCAGGCAGCCTTCGCTATGCAATTGTGCAAAAACATCCTCGCACTGTCGTATTTGCGGTATCAGGTGTGATCAAATTGGCAGGGGAACTTAAAATATCACATGGTAATATAACCATCGCGGGGCAAAGTTCGCCAGGTGGGATTGCCATTGTTGGTGCTCCTGTGACGGTCTCATCCGCAGATAATGTGATTATCCGCTATATGCGCTTTCGCTTAGGTACATTTGGCTATGCTGATGATTCATTAACGGTGCGTAACAGTGAGAATGTCATTATTGATCATTGTTCATTGAGTTGGTCAGTGGATGAAACTGCGAGTTTCTATAATAACCGTAACTTTACATTACAAAATTCCATTATTTCACATAGTTTAAGCCATTCAATTCACCCTAAAGGCGATCATGGCTATGGTGGCATTTGGGGCGGGGCAAATGCGAGCTTTATTAATAATATAATTGCCAATCATGCCAGTAGAACGCCTAGGCTCAATGGTCATAGACTTAAATCACCGTATGCACAAGATGAAGAGTTTGTTGAGCTTATCAATAATATTATTTTTAACTGGGGACATAATAATGTTTATGGATCAGAAAATGGTCGTTTTAACTTGATCAACAATTATTATAAACCAGGTAAAGCAAGTAAGATCATGCAGTTTGCTGATATTTGGTATTCCCCAGAGATCAAAGAAAATCAGGCATATATTATGGGAAATGTACTTGAGAATAACCCACAACTGACTGAGCATAATTATTTAGGTGTAAATTATCGCAAAGCAGTCAAAGCAAAACGCACTATCAGTGATGAAAATAGCCAGTGGTTAAGTGATAAACCAATCATTACATCACCCATGCAAACAACCATGGTTTATGTTAGTGCAAAGCAAGCATTTAGTGATGCCATTAAAGGGCAACATATAGGAGCAAGTCGTAATGCACATGGCTATTTCCATGACAGTATTGATACGCTTGTTTATCAACAGCTCGCTGATAGTGTCGCGATAAAGAAAAATGGTTTGATTGATCATGAGTTTGAGCTAATTGGTAATTGGGATGCATATAAACAGGAATTTACAGGGGTTCCTGCAATCGTTGATGCTAATGAAGATGGTGTTGCGGATGATTGGTTCAAACAGCATCAGCTGCAATTAAAAAATGCAACTACAGCGCAGGTTTTGCAGCAGTACTTAAATTCGCTTAGCGACTAACAAAGAAAGCCTTGATGACTTAAAATAACCATTAACTCATCAAGGCTTTAATTTTAACAACAATAATGATCAACGAGTTTTAGCAAATTGTGCTGTTAAAAAGTCATCAATAACACTGGTCGTAGGCGTTAACCACGGCTGGAATAACCAAAATGAATGCGGCGCATCATCAAACTGGTAAACTTCACTGGGTATATGCAACTGTTGCAACTTTTGTATTGCGCTGTCTCTACCTGCACGAAAGCGTGGCACTGAGCTATTAATGAAAAGTGTTGCAGGCGCGTTTTTATCAATATAGAAAATAGGCGATGCGTCGTGCCAACGCTGTGGGATAGTTTCATACCTACCCCCAAACCACTTGCTGGCTGAAGTGACGGATTTGGCTGAGTTGTTTTCAAAAGGTAGTGCTTCTGGAGACGTGAAATCACTTAAGCCATCTATATTGATCAGCGCTTGGACATTAAATCGCTTCGAGTTAGTGTCGCTGCTATCAACAATTCCGCCGCTGTAGGCTAACAGCGCGGCTAATTGGCCACCTGCAGAGCCGCCCGATAAAGCAATCTTAGTGCTGTCTATATTATACTGAGCAGCATTATTATTAAGCCAATGAAACGCACTAACTAAATCCTCAACTGCTGCAGGATAAGGCGCTTCGTCGCTGAGGCGGTAACTGGGTGTTGCAACAACATAACCACGTTCTACCAGCGCAATTGCAAGTGCTGTCATTAATGCGGGGGTGCCTGATTGCCAGCCACCACCGTGGATCAACATAATCAAAGGCGCCGTTTGTGTTTGCTGTGTTTGCTGATAAATATCTAAAGTCTGTGCACTGGTTTTAGTTTGTTTGTAAACCAGTGCTTTATGAGCGATTACAGAGTCAGGAAGTGTCGTTGCGGGCACCTGCATGTGTGGATAGTGTTTAATTAGTTTTTTATAAGTATTTTTAACGGTGTAATCAGCTGCTATGCATGGCTGAACACAGAGCAATAACACGGCAAAAATGCTGAACTTTTGATGTTTAAACATATTCATTTAATCCAAAGTGTCGTAACGGGCATAGTCAAAATCGGCATAGCTGCTAGCGCCAGGAGTTTGCGACAGGCTAAATAAGCCTAACTTAGCACCTACCCAGCGGCCTTTTTTAGCTTGGAAGTGTTCACCAATAATTTGAAACTCAGCACTTGCAGCGGTTCTATAACTAAAAATGGCTGTGGCGCCTGGTTGTAGAACGACTTTTAGTTCAAGATAGGGTTGTGTCAGTGGTTGTTGCTCTACGATACTTTCTTTACAGCCTTTTCTCGCATTAAAACAGTGCACATAGACTAGCTGTTGTTCGCCAGTAGAAGATGTTTTGATACCCATCCATGCATAGTCTTCACCAAATAAAATTAGTCCTGAGGAACTAGCTGAGCTTGTTTTGTTAACCTGCAATGTGGTCGTAAAAGCAAATTGCTCTGCGGGAATTTTTTGTAGTAACAATGAAGGCGTTGACCATAAATTAGTACTGTTTTGCGCTGTAATTGGTTGTGAGTATAAGCGTAAAAAGCCGGGGTTGTCTGTCAGTGAATACCAGCTGTTACTTGGATTTGCATTCCATTGCCATAATAAGCTTAGCTCAGCGCTGTTGAATTCATCATTGCTCACTATGCTGGTGGGCTGTGGGTTAATTTTGCTTCTAGGTTTAGTGTGCTGTAAAACCGGTTGCCCAGTTCCATTACCATTTTTATCTATGCCTATGATTGGCCAATCATTGTCCCAGCGCATAGGTTGTAAATGGGTGATTCGACCATACGCTTGTTTGCTTTGAAAGTGAATAAACCAGTCCTCATCAAATTGGGTGTGAACCCACGCACCTTGATGAGGACCGTTGATCACTGAATTACCTTGTGCCATAACAACCTTGGCTTCATAGGGACCGGTAATTTTTTTTGCTCTAAATACCGATTGCCAACCTAAATCTACCCCACCTGCAGGCGCAAAAATATAGTAGTAACCGTTACGTTTATAAAATTTAGGACCTTCAATGGTTCGATATCCAGGGTGATTTTTACCATCGACAATGTGTGTAAATTTGTCACTAACCCAACTTGCGTCATCTTTCATTTCACGCAGCGTCAGTACATTATTAAAGCCAGCACGACTTTTTGCCCATGCATGTATTAAGTAGGTTTTACCATTGTCGTCCCATAATGGTGCAGGGTCGATCAATCCTTTACCCGCTAAAATAAGCTGTGGGGTTGACCAAGCTCCAGCAGGATCATCTGTTGTAGTTACATAAATACCAAAATCAGGATCAGGATAAAAAATCCAAAATTTATTATCATGAAAACGGATTGTTGGCGCCCATACGCCGTTGCCATGTTGTACTTTTGCAAAGTGGGCTTGTGGCAGCTGTATTGGCAGCGCATAATTAATTAACTGCCAGTTGACTAAATCGGTAGAGTGTAAAATAGGCAAGCCAGGTGCAGAGTTGAAGCTAGATGCTGTCATGTAATAATCACCATTAACAGCAACCACATCCGGGTCGGAATAATCGGCATGCAGGATTGGGTTTTTATATTCGCCATTACCTAGATCTGCTTGCCACGGACTTTGAGAGTGTGTTGGCGATAGTAATTGCGACTCTTTTGCATAACACGGGTTGCTACTTAAGCAGACAACCAACAGCGCTAAAAAGAAATTGTATTTGTTGTTTAGCATCGGTTATTTCTCCATTTCTAAACTGGCAAGAATAAAAGGCCCGACTGCTTTAGGATCGTTCGCACGTACATTTTCACTGATGTAATAAGCAAAGCTGCCATCTCTATATGGTTTTCCGCCAAGCCCAGCCACTTCGCATACTTGTTTTATTGATAAGGTGTTATCTGCCTCACGTTTAATAAAGTTGCTAACTACAGCATTAAAGGTGGTTTTTGCAATTGCTTGGTAGCTATCAGGCAAGTAACCTTGATTAGCACCTCTTGCAATTGCATAGCTGAGCATCGCGCTGCCAGAGGATTCTAAATAATTACCGCGTAATTCACCTTTATCTGTAACTTGATACCATACAGCGGAGTCAGAACGCAGCTTTAACATGTTATCAATCAATGTATTAAAGCGCTGTGATAACCACGCTTTTTTAGGGTGATCATTCGGCAGTTGATCTAATACATCAACCATTGCCATGGCGTACCAACCGATAGAGCGCGACCAATGATTAGGTGATTGTCCGGTTTTTTTATCTGCCCATCGCTGTTGTTTAGATTCATCCCAGCCATGCACAGGTAGAGCGGTGTCACCGCGATAAGTATGCTGTTCAATCAATTCAAACTGTTTTATAACATCATCATATTGATCTACTGTTCCAAAGCGGCGGATATATTCGGCATAAAAGGGCGCTGCCATATATAAACCATCAAGCCACATTTGCGAGGTATAGCGTTTTTTATGCCAAAAGCCACCATCAATTGTGCGAGGTTGTAATTTGAACTGTGCATATAAAGTATCGAGGGCAAGACGATATTTACGATCTTTTGTTTCATCAAACATAAAAAACAGTAACTTGCCGGCATTGAGCATGTCGAGATTATATTTGCTCATTACGTAGGTTTTAATACTGCCATCTTCCATTACTAACGCGTCTACATATTCTTTAATGTAATTGAAATAGCGTTGTTCTGGTTGATGCTGATAGAGCTTGGCAAATGACAGTAACACTAAGCCATGGGTGTAATCCCAGCGCGGTTCACTGCGCCAATCAATGGTGTAGGCCTGTGGATTACGGATCATCTCAGAGTTAGCCATTTGCACGGCATAGCTCAGTGAGTTGTTATTATTTTGCGCAGACACATTCATTATTGAGCAGAATAAGCAGCAGAGCAAAAATGAAAAAATATTTTTATTTACGCTGTTTTTATTGATTTTGATTATACGCATCATAAATCCTTATGAGCTTAGTGTGCTGATGTTGTTGAAGGGAAGTGAGTTTTGGCCGGTAAGCAAAAATGCGATGGACTTTGCTTTCCGGCTGAATAATCTATGGCTGTTTAGTTGTTACCAGCTAGAAGCTTAGCTACTTCAAGGCTTGCTAGAATGAAGGGACCATTTCCTTTAGGATCATTTTTGCTGACCGGCTCGCTCATATAATAGTGATAACTACCATCACGACCAAAGCCAAGGCCTGCAACATAGCATTGGTTTGTCATACTTACCGTGCCATCGCTATGTACTAATGTAAATTGGTTAAGTAAACCTTGATACGCTGCAAGGGCAGTGTCTTGATAATCAGCATCGATATAGCCATTATTAAGTGCTTTGGCATAAAAGTAAGCAAACATGGCTGTTGCAGTTGATTCTTGGTAGTTACCTAAAGCCGTTGGTTTGTCTAAAACTTGCCACCATGTGCCGGTATCAGTATCTTGAACTTTGGCAATATCCGTGGCCAACTCTTTTACCATGGCGAGTAAGGTATCGCGTTGCTCTGTGTTTTTTGCTGGGATGTAATCGAGTACATCAACCACTGCCATAGCGAGCCACCCCATACCACGGCCCCAAAATTCTGCAGAAACACCCGTTTGTTTATCTGCCCATGCTTGCTGTTTAGATTCATCCCAACCGTGATAGTACAACCCTGTTTTTGGATCGCGTAGTGCTTCACGAGTGAGCTTAAATTCGTTTACAACCTCGGCGAAGGTTTCTTGTTGCTGATGGCCCGTTTCAAATAAGCTACCGTACTGGGCTAAAAACGGCATACCCATATAAACGCCATCTAGCCACACTTGATGTTGATATTTGTTTTTGTGCCAAAATGCGCCTTGTGATGTACGTGGCTGTAACTGTAATTGTGCACGTAAAGCTTTTGCGGCAGATAAATATTGTTGCTGCTGGGTATCTTGGTATAGCTGGATAAGATTACGCCCAGGCGGAATGTTATCAATGTTAAAATTGCTTTGTTTATAGGCGGTGATTTTGCCTTGTTGATCAATAAAGCTACCAGTAACTTGGGCAATCACATTCTTATAAGTTTGCTCATCAGTTGCCATCCCTAATTGGTAGTAAGCATACGGTTGTAAGCCAATAATATCGTATTCAAACTTTGGGCTGCGCTTACGGTTCACATCCCAGCCATTGGCATGATAGCCTAGTGTTTTTCTTTTCAGCTCTGAATCGGCAAGGGCGCGGGCCCATTCAAGGGCTAATTTATCATTAAGCGGTTGCGTCGTTTTTTTTGCTGTAACTGTGGTATGCAAAGTAATGCGTGGTTTAATTGTCAATCTTTCAGCTTGTTGATTCAGGTACTCAATAAAGCTTTCTTTATCGTTAATACCACTTTCAGGTTGCCAAACAGAGGCAAAATAGTAATCAGCATGCAGTGTATTTTGCCCTTTAGGTTTAAGCACTGCAAGGTAGTTATTTTTGTCTTGGCGTACATCAATAACATCACCTTTTTTAAAAAATACCGCCATACCTAAAGCTGATTTATCTAAACTCTGATTGCCCCAACTGGCAATATAGCTATAGCCATAATTACTCATTGCATCCAGATCACCTTGAATAAACTCAGTATCTGGGTGTTTGACCACACCGGCTACTAAATTAGGCAAATCTTTATCAGTGTTCAGTTCTACATGTGCCAAACGTGAGCCGCCGTGCATACTAATATTGGCTATTAAATCTTGCTGTTGATAGCTGTTTTGCCAGCCTTGAGACTCAATTTGTATACTGGCGCGTAAATCGCCATTTTCAATAATCCGCGCTGTACGTTTGCTAACATCAGATACATGTTCCAGCTCATCATTATTACCCATCAAACCAAATCCGCCAGCACCTAAAGACTTACCCACTTTAAGGATATCCATGCCCCAGTCTTGTTTGTCATGATACGAAGAATAACCATCAAGGCCGACAGTATGTAGCACAGGTTGTGTTGTTAATTTGCCGAAAATATCAAAACCATTACGCCAATCTAGATAAAAGCGGTAACCGACTTTATCCGACTCAATACCTGGGCCTTCATAACGGATCCAATTTGAATGATCGGTGTAATAATCTGGTGGTGTTAACTCATCAACATTTTTAAATTCACCGCCTACATACTCTTTTTTACCTGTGCCAACTTGGTGTTTTGGCGGACGAGAATGAGGCTGCCATTGACCTCCTTGTTTATGGGCAAGATCAGCTTGAACACGTTTTGTTTGTGCTGTGATTGATGGGCTACTTTGCTGTGTAATGGTGACTTCAATCGGTTTATCATTTAAATCGACAATAAAATACACACCATCAAGTTCACCGTCCGAGTTAATATCTACTGCTTGGCTAGGTAACACTTGCTGCGCTGTTTTTACAGTTAAAGCAGCAGTTTGGCTAAGACCTAAATCGTAATAGCTAAGATAGATTGGCTCGTCAGGGCGTTTAAACGAAGATGGATTAACAATGTCCACTTTAGCAACTAATGCGCTTCCAAGGGAGTTAGTTTCGCTCGCTTGCAGTGGTGTTTTAAGATCTGCATGTTCTTGGCATGCAATCAATAATAGGCTAGAGCTTAGAGCTGTTCCCATCAAAATGCGCTTTGATAACAGTGATGTTTTTAAAGTCATTGTGTGTCCTCAATGGTTGAGCCACTTAAATTAAGTGGCTCTATTATTGTTATTTATCGAGATTGTATGCTTTTTTCACTAGCCCATAGGTTAGTTGATAAGCCAGAGTCTGGGCAGTACTTTCGCTAATTTGATGATTTGCTACAAGCTCTGCTAAATAGCGACAATCAACGCGGCGTGCAACATCATGACGAGCTGGAATTGATAAAAATGCGCGGGTGTCATCATTAAAGCCAACCGTGTTATAAAAACCAGCTGTTTCAGTTGTTTGCTGTCTAAAACGAAGCATACCGGCGGGGCTGTCATGGAACCACCAAGCAGGACCTAACTTGAGGCTAGGGTAGTGACCCGCTAGTGGCGCAAGTTCTCGACTATAGGTCGTTTCATCTAATGTGAATAGGATGATTTTAAGATCCGGGTGATTTCCGTATTTACTCAATAGTGGTTTGAGTGCATTAACGTATTCAGTTTGGCTTGGAATATCACAGCCTTTATCACGGCCAAATTGATCAAATACCGCTTGGTTATGATTACGATGCGCGCCAGGGTGAATTTGCATCACTAAACCATCTTTAATGCTCATACCGGCAAGCTCAGTGAGCATTTGGCCACGGAATAATTCTTGCTCTTGCTCTGTTGAATGGCCTGTTCGACATTTTTCAAATAATGCTTCACATTCTGCGGTAGGTAAGTCAGCAGTTAATGCAGTAGGGTGGCCATGATCGGTTGCTGTTGCACGTCCTTCAATACGAAAGTAATCACGACGTATTTGAATTGCCGCTAAATAACCTTGCCAAGTCGTTGTATCTTGGTCGGTTATCTCACCAAGTTTAATTACGTTGTCGATAAAATCTTCACGGCTAGCATCAACCACATCATCAGGTCTAAAGGTGGTGATCACACGTTTTGCCATTGCAGAGCCTGCAATTGCGCGGTGGTGCGGGAGCTGATCAAGTGCACCTTCTGTTGTGGCAATTAGTTCAATATTAAAGCGGTCCATCAGTGCATGAGGCTTGAACTCTGGTGTTGCTAACGCAGCTGTAATTTTTTGATAATAGTGCTGACCATTTTCAGAGCAAAGTTTTTCTGTAAAACCAAACACATCACTAAATACCGCATCTAACCAATAGCCACTTGGCGTTCCGGCATACAGGTGATAGTTATCAGCAAAGATTTGCCATACTTTTTCAGGATCAGCTGCTTTTGAACGAGCCATATCGCCTTGCAGCCCATGCTCAGGTACTCCTAAATCAGTCATTGGGATCCCTTGACTATAGAGCATTCTAAATACGTAGTGATCGGGTTTTATAAATAGCTCAGTAGCATTGCCAAAGTTTTCATTTTCATTAAACCAACGAGGATCAGTGTGACCGTGCGGACTAATAATCGGTAAGTCTTTAATTGATTCATATAACTTTCTAGCGATAGCAACGACGCTAGGATCGCTTGAAAATAAACGATCTGGGTGCAATTCTAAAGGTTCGATATTGCTCGGCATTGAAGATTCCTTAACTGTTCTGCTTGTTTATTGCCACCGGTGGCATGCAAAGGTAAATTACACTGACAACGTATGGCAGTCAATATGTTAATTAGTTGTTGTTTAGTACCTGAAGGCAGGCTTGCGTGATTTTTTCATAGTCTTTACTTTGTACCCATTGTGATTGTGCAACCCAAGTTCCACCCACAGCCATCACATTATTAAGTGCTAAATAGTCTTTAAAGTTTTGTTCATTAATGCCACCTGTTGGGCAAAAGCGAATATCAGCAAATACGCTGCTGACTGCTTTTAAAAACTGCTCGCCACCACACAAAGAGGCAGGAAATAATTTTTGCTCAGTAAAGCCATATTCTTTAGCAAGTAAAATATCGGCGGTGTTTGAAACACCCGGCACAACGGGCACAGAAGATTGACTAAGGGCATCTAATAATCGTGGTGATACCGCAGGAGTAACAATAAAATCACTGCCGACGGCAAGACTTTTTGCAAGTAATGCTTGATCGGTAATCGTGCCGGCACCAACGCATAAATCGGGTAGTGCTTTTTTAATCGCGATTAATGCGTCAAGGGAAGCTGGCGTGCGCAGCACAACTTCAACTAAATGAATGCCAGCCTTGTACATGGCAGTGGCAATAGCCACACCTTCTTCACTACTGTTTGCTTGGATGATAGGCAATATAGGTTGGTTGCCTAATAATGTTGAAAACACGGTCATACAATTTTCCTATTAATACTTATTATTTTTGTAATTGAGCCATAGTTAACGGCTGTTTGTTTAAAGTGACATTGGTTAAGCTCATGTTATTCACATTAGCAACAATAGAATCATCACCCACTTGGTCAAAATGACAGTCGATAAAATGGATATCGTTCATTGGTGCGCGTGCAAAGCCATTGAGGTAAAAAGCCTTACTCAACACATTTTTACAATGTAGGTTTTCAATTTGAATATCACGAACTGTTGGGTCGAACTGTCCCGCATCGCCTTCTTCATAAAAAAAGTTGATCACAACAGCATTTTTAACCGTGCCAACTTCGATGTTACGTATGCGAATATGCTCGATCAAACCGCCACGTACTGAGTTAGTTTTGATACGAATAGCGCGCTCTAGGTGGGGGCTGTCCATGGTGCAGTTTTGCACAAAGACATTATTTACACCGCCAGATATCTCACTGCCGATCACAACACCACCATGGCCTTCTTTCATATGGCAGTTTTCAATAACAATGTTTTGCGATGCTACCCCAACACGGCGACCATCAGCATTTCGGCCCGATTTGATCGCGATACAATCATCACCGGTATCAAAGACACAGTTTTTAATGTGCACGTGGTCGCAACTTTCTGGATCACAGCCGTCTGAATTAGGACCATGGCTTGAAAAATTCACGTTATCAACCGTAACACTTTGGCATAAAACCGGGTTCACTAACCAAAAAGGTGAGTTTTTAATTGTTACGCCTTCGATTAAAATATTTTTACATTTATACGGTTGAATAAAAGGAGGGCGTAAATAGGCACCAGTACTGTATATACGTTGGCTGACAGGCACACCAGCTTCGGCATCAACCATCAACTGATCACGTGCTTCACGCTGGTGCAATACTTTACCTTGGCTATCTTTAATTAAATCCCAATGGCCTTCCTTGTGTGGTCCCTTCCAAGGCCACCAGGTTTGGTTATCACCATTTCCTTGCAGTGTTCCTTTACCTGTGATGGCAATGTTTTCTTGTTCATAAGCATAAATCAGTGGTGAGTAGCCCATCATTTCTAAGCCTTCCCAGCGAGTAAATACCTCTGGTAAGTAATGATTAGGATCAGTGCTGAAACTTAATATTGCCTTATCAGCCAAGTGTAAATGTACGTTAGAAAGTAAATGAATGGCACCGGTCAAGTAGGTGCCATTTGGAATGTAGACCTGACCACCTCCTTGTGCGTGGCAGGCTTCAATGGCGTTTTTAATGGCCAGTGTGCAATCATGTTGGCCATTTTCTTTTGCACCAAAGTCTTTAATATTAAATTGCTTAGCAGGGAAGGTTGGGACGACTATCTTAGCTTTTATATGTTCAGCCATTTGCCAATCGTCTGCGCTAATAGGCGCTTCAAAAACATTGAGCAAAGGCGCTGACTGACAGCCCATTAAAGTTGCTGTTACCAAAGTGCTAGAAGCTAATGCTTTGAGAAAATAGCGTCGTTGATTATTCATCTTGTATCCTGCTGCTGTAATTGGAATTATTATAATAAGCTAACATTAGCAGTTATTGCCACCGGTGGCAATGGTGTTTTATTATGAACTTTAAAATAGTTTGAATTTTATTATTTTATAAAAATTAACTTAGCTGAAACGAACAAAACGCAGTGTTTGCTTTGTAAAGGAAAGTATAAATACGGATTGTGAAAAGCAGATAATTAAAAAATAATAAACTAAAGATTTTGGTCAATTTAACCTCATTAACGTCACTGCTAAGTTAATGAGGTTATTATTGAATCACTCTCTACTAAATATTGTCGTAGATATCATTTTTTATTAACTTAATCACCAGAAAGTCCGGATACTTTCACATCGTATACTGCTAGGTATTTACCTGTTGTATCTGCACCAGCCGCATTGTATGGGTAAATCCGTATATACAGTTTGTTTTCAGCAAGTACTTGTATAGTGACATTATATTCAGTGAGTAACATGGTGTCTTTTGAGAACGAAATAGGATCCTCATTTAATGATACAGGGTTACTAAAGTCGCTATTAAATGAGTATTGTATATCTGCTTGTACCGTAGAACCCCCGCTGGTAGTCATCCATGCCGAAATAGTATCGATAGAAAATGTTTGGGTCGCGGCAGTTAGTGAAAACTCTAGATATTTATCAGCATTTTTAGAGACTAAATCAGGACCATAAACCCTAAATCTTGCAACTCCTGTGTCTTGTTCGTTAACAGCAAATGTTTTAACTGAGCCTGTATCTAAATTCACAACGCTTGCATCTTGTGCGGTAATTGGACCATCCGTTATTGCTGCTAATGCCCCTCCTTCAGTAAACCAACGGCTATAAGCGGGGAGACCATTACCAACAGCAACACCGTTACCTGAAACATTTACCGTGCCTAAATCAATCCCACCAGCAAAAAAACTAATACTATCATTGAAAGATTTTTCAGAATAAGGAGTGAACTGAACATACATTTTTTCAGTGAATGCACCATTTTCATAAGGAACGGTTAATATTGTTGTCCAGTTAGTTGAATCGGGAGCATCACTTAATAAAAATCCATCAGGTGCGGTTGCCACTAAATTACCCGTGTTAGGGCTTAAATCAAATGCTGATAACGTTAAAGTTTTCACATTAGCGACGCCAATATAACGATCGTTCCATTGCAGTGTTTCAGGACTAGAAATAAAAGAAGTCGCTTCAATAATATAATCAGCTAAGACCTCTTGCTGTTGCAAACTTTTCATGGCTTCTTTTGCTATTAAAGTCGCGAAAAGTACTTGAGGGTGGGTGCTGTCTGCTGAAATGTAGAGTGATTCAGTCGCAGCTTGCTCACCGTACTTTTCAACAATTTCCTTTGTTTGCGCGGTTAAATCAACCATAGGAACGTCTAATAATACCGCGACTTCCTTCATAGCCGCAGGGTAGTTACCGCGTGCAAAAAGCTCTCCAGTGTTAACCGTTTCAAGATTATGTAGTCCTGAGTATCTAATACTTTCTCCGCTAAAATATTTACGCACAATAGGGCTCATTAAAATGGGCACTGCGCCTAAGTCACGTGCTTCTTTTATATATTTTTTGAGGAATTGATAATAAGAGTGTTCGGTATCAAGGCAATCCTCACCATTGCTACTGCCATCACTACAGTATGCATAAGTGCCAAACTCTTCATAAGCATCCCCTAATTTTTGATCATTATGACCAAATTGAATAATTAGGTAATCACCCGTTTTTATTGTTTCTTTAACTAAGTTCCAAAGACCATCTTCGTAATAAAAACTACGAGAACTTCTGCCACCACGGGCCCAATTTCTAACGGTTGCTTTGTCACTCACGAACATAGGAACCTGTTCACCCCAGCCGGCTTGCGGTTTACGCGATTGGTCGTACTCAGTCATAGTCGAGTCACCAATCATATGAATGGTGATATCAGCAATAGGATCAACTGGATCCTCGGGGGCAACAGGCGGCTCAGGTTCAACAGGTGGCTCAGGTTCAACAGGCGGCTCAGGATCCACAGGGTCAGTAACCACAGGGTCAGTAACTATTGGATCTACAATAGTGGAGTCATCTGATGAACCTCCGCATGCACTTAAATAGAAGCATACTAAAAGTATGGATAATTGTTTGAGAAAAATTTTCATGTTTCTAATACCTTATTGTTATCAGCGCACTGTTAACTCAAATGGTTATCAAGCAAATTTAGTAAGCAAGATTTTCAGTTTCTTGTTCTTATCTTTATGAGTAGGGGCAAACTGAAAGTTTTGTTAAAATCAAGCCTATCAGCCTCAACTGAAAACCATCGATGATGCAGGGGAGACAATTAGAGAAGGCACAACCTCGTTAAATGAGGTTGTGCTTTTATAAAGTTAGAATGTACCTCTTAAACCCACTAAGAACTGGCGACCTGATGAAAGGTTTTCGTAAGGGCGTGGCGTGTAAATATCATTCCACATATCTTGTTTTTCATCTGTTAAATTAACGGCTTCAAATGAAACACTCATTTTCTCTGTTAACTTGTAGCGGGCAGAGAAATTAAGCTTCGCCTTTGCATCATAACCACGCACAAAGGTTGATTCATCTTTATATTCGTCTAAATATTGTTTGTTATAGCCACTTCGGTAGTTATAAGAAAAACGAGCCGACCAATCGTCTACTTGATAGTACAAGGTTATGTTGTATGTGTTCTTTGATGTTTCTTCTTCTACTAAGTTAAGTTGCGTGCCGTAAAATGGGTCTTCTATATCACGTGTATAATCAATATAGGTGTAGTTAGTTTGTAAACCTAAGGCATTAAATGGTTCAGGTAAGAAGGTAAAAGGCTGTTGATAAATAAATTCTGCGCCCCACATGCCTTCAGCATCGGTATTGACAAGTTGCGATACTTGCCAAGTCACAGTGCTAGGATCTGTGTCGCCAAGGTCGATACCAAGTCTATCAAGTTCGGTTTGTGATAAAACCTGCTCAGAACTTGCTTTTGTTAAACCCGAAATGTTTTTATAAAACAGTGATGTTGCAATCAGTGACTCTTCAGCAAAGTACCATTCCAAACCAACATCATATTGTTTCGCTTTATAAGGCTTGAGTGACGGGCCTGCACCCATCTTAATTGTCGCTGATGGATCATCAATACTCGGCGTATTAATACTGATTGAAGAACGTAGATCAGATAATTTTGGGCGAGTAATTGCGTGTGAATAACTAAAGCGACCGACTAAGTCCTCTGTAATATCGTAAGCAAGGTTAAAAGACGGTAGCCATTCATCACCTTCACTTACTGATTCACGCCAGCCATAACCTGCAGCATAGTTTGCACCGTCGCCACGTCCCGCAGTGAAACCATCTTTGTAAATATGATCTAAATTTACGATACGACTGGTGTTTTTGTTATCAACATAACGCACACCAACATTACCACGTAGCTCTTTATCAAATATGTAGTTTCTGAAATCTAACTGGACAAATGCTGTAGCAACTTCTTCTTTAATATAATAAGTGCGTCTAAAATCTTCTTTGGCTTGAAAAAAGTCTGCCCCAGCAAAGGCGTTGTACATGGCATTATAATCAGGTGCTAACCAAGTACTACTGTTAAGCGTTGATGAACCAGGAATTGAAGCGTTGTTACCAAAACTTACACCTTGTTTATCTAAAGTGGTATTGAACAAGCTGCCATCAATTTGGGCTGCATCTAGCGATATAACACGCTCTTCTGCTATTGCGCCTGATGTTTTGTTTGTTTCTTTATTGATGTCTTTCCAGTTATTTAAATTATAGTGTTGTTCTGTTTCAAAACTACGCTGACCCACACCAAACTTAACCGTATATTCATCGTTAATCTCGTATGTAAAATCAACTCTAATAGTTTTGTTTTCACTTTCAATTGTTTGCGAGCGATTACGTACTAAACCAGCGGTGTAATTAGTTGGATCTGTCATCACCGACGCTATTTCATCTTTACTATAATTCCCGCCAGGTGGCTGACCTGCTGCAAATGCAAATGATGGCATATTAGTGTTTAATTCACCGCTACCAATCGCTTGTCCGCCTGGGTTATTAATTAATGATAATGGGTCTATATTACTATCAAAACTATAGGCCACGGTAGATTGATTACTATCTAGGGCAAAGGTGGTCATATTCGGAATGTCTAAATCTGATTTACCCTGGCCTATTAGGAAGTTCATTTTAAAACGATCGTTAATAAACCAATTTCCAGTAAAGCTAACTTGATCAAAAGTTGATTCAGATGAATCCCGTCGTGTCTCTGAGCGAATAATGGAATTTGAATACGCACCTGCGACTATGGTGTTGTTGGCATCGACATAAATGTTTTCAGGGACGATATCTTTTTGATCTCGTAATAATACTTCGTAGTGATATTCTTCAGAATCATTATCCAAGCTTGCATGCAGCACATCTAAGTTGAATGAGAGGTCATCGGTAGGCGCATACTGAAAAGCAATTGTTGCACCAAGACGTTTTTGCTGTTTTGAATACAATGAATAGCGAGGAATTCGCGGTAAATATAGCCCATCTAAATTTTCATTGGTGTAATTCCCGTTTGGCATCAGTAATGTTTTAGGTGCTACGGTAAGATAATTTGAGCCGCCTTGACCAACAGGTAAACCATCTTCGACAAAACTGGGATTGTTTACAGTCCAACGTCCAGTTGAAGAACCTTCACTTTGTACTGTGCCATCAGAGTATGCAATAGAGGCAAGTACACCAAACTTATTATCCCAGTTATTACTGAGCATAAAAGAAGCACGAGGCGATACATCCTCATCAACATCACTATAACGAGCATTGACATTGTAAGCGCCTTTAAAGCCATCATATTGAAATGGACGCGCCGTTTGTAAGTTTACATTCCCTGAAATGCCGCCGTCTTCAAGTTCAGCAGAAACGGTTTTATTAATATCTATTTGGGTAAACAGTTCAGATGCGAATACGTTAAAATCAAAAGCACGAGAAGTATTAGAACCACCAGCCGCATCAGTAGCTGCACCAGCAGATGCTGATTCCATGCCATTAATTGTGGTTTTAACGTAACGAGAACCTAAACCGCGAATGGTAATTTGACGACCTTCACCCGCATCCTCCTCAATAGAGATACCAGGTACGCGTGAAAGAGAATCTGCCACATTTAAGTCAGGAAATTTACCAATATCTTCTGCAATGATGGTTTCACGGGTGCCTACGGCTTCACGCTTAGACATTAAAGCGGCATTGATACTACCGCGAAAACCTTTTACTTCGATCACTTCGAGTTGATCATCAGCAACAGCATCATCTTGAGGGGCTGCATATGCTAAGCCACTGGTCAATGCGCCACTGAGTATTAAATTGGTCATTAACTTACTAAGTTTAAAATTGTGTGTGCTGGTTGTCATAGTGGTTCCACGTTCTACTTATTGTTATTAAGTTAACATGACTTAAAAGAGAGTGTTTGTCATGTCCTTGTTCTGATTCTTATTGCACCTAACCTCATAATCCATAATGGGAAAAACAACGAGAAAGCAAGTAGCAAAGTGTTTTATGAAATGGCTTGCTACCGGTGGCACAAAATGAAAAATATAGCGTTATTGATGCGAAGTCAAATGAAAAACATAACATTATTCATCATTAATTTACATTTAGAACAGCGTACGAATACCATTCAAGTGCAACATTATCTATAAGTACTATGATTTAACTGATTATTTGCCACCGGTGGCATTGTATTTTAATTATAAATAATGGATGCGCTACTTTAGTCGTATAAAAACAATATAAGAATATTTTTGTTAGTATGTGAGTAATTTTTGATTATCAATTAAGAAAGGCAATTAACATTGAGTTGTTGGTATTGTGCGTAAAAAACAGCTTAATTAAAATGTTAATTAAGCTGTTTACCTTAGGGGAGTTTAAAATTTAAATACTGTTTTACAAGTTGTAGCGTATTCCTAAAAAGAACTGTCGGCCGGTATGATTATATTCACGCGGTAAATCTAAACTGCCATCACCTGTTGTATATAGGCGTTCATACTCATCGGTAAGGTTAATAGCTTCAAATGTTACAGTGACATTTTCATTAATATTATAAAAAGCAGATAGGTCAAAATGTGTTGGACCAGATGTCGCTTCTTCGGCATTACCATTGTTACCCGTGTAATCTGTGATGTAATTGTCGCGTTTATTTACTGAGGCACGAGCGCCATAGTTTTCTTCTTCATAATACAGGGTAAAGTTATAAGAATTTTTAGAAAGGCCGGTAATTTCACCTGCAGAGACATACGTATAGTTAGACACTAACCCCATATTTTTTAACAACCCAGGTAGGAATGAAAAAGGTTGCTGATAAATAAGTTCAAGCCCTTTGATCACAGTACCTTGTCCATTTACAGGGACGAAATGTGTGTAAGGGGTAGTTCTAGGATCGAGCGCACTTGATGGATCATATTGCGGATCATTATCAATAAAGGGTAAATAAGCAGGATCGACGAGTTTTTCTTCACTATCACTTTTTATAAAAGAGCCAATATCTTTGTAAAACGCTGTTGCTGCTAATAGCGACTCTTCTGCAAAGTACCATTCAACACCAACGTCTGTATTGGTAGAGGTGAAAGGGTCTAAGAATGGGTTACCCGCACTAACAGTGCCGTTTAAATAAGAAAACGATGGATTACCAGGATTGAGTGAACTCAAACTCGGGCGGGTCATGGTTTTAGATAAACCTAGCCTTACAATCACATCATCGGTTGCATCAAGGGCTAAATTTAGCACTGGTAAAACATTGTCATAGCTATTGTCGATTGATACCGCATCAGTTTGAATAAAACCTGTTGATGTGGTTTCAGTTTTTACATAGCGAACACCTGCATTAGTGCGTAGTAGCATATCGGAAATTTCATATTCAAAATTAGTTTCCACATAGGCAGCCATTGTTTCTTCTTCAACTTTCCAGCTTTGTGCACTGCGTGGCACCCACTCTTTAACTAAAAGCTGTGAATTTATTGCATCAAAATCAGCCACTATAAAGGGTGATAACGTGCCGTCATAACCGGTGCCAAAATCATCGTAGGGCATTAACTGAGAAAATCCAGCTGCAGAATCTTGATCAGGAAAACCGTTTATTTGTGATTCATCGTAACTAACCGTTCTGTCGTTATAGGCTATACCGCCTTTGATATTCATCATATCCATCTCGTATGATAAATCAATTTTAGCGGTGTCATTTTCGCGCAGTACATCTGTTGCACGTAAGCGCCCATCGGCTAAATCAAAAGAGTTGGCATCTAGAGTATCGTAATCGTAATTCATCACAGCGGTATTATTGCTGGTGCCAAAATCCATCGATACTCTATGAGGTGTGTTATTAGTCATGTTATAACGATACTGCTCAGAGCGAGCATCCGATTCAGCAGTGCCCACCATAGCGTCTAATCGAAGGTAATCAGATAAATGATATTTAGCTGAGAATACGTATTGTTGAAATTTTGTTTTTGAAATCTGCTGACGGCTTTCTACTCGAGATTTAACGCCGTTAAATGTCGCTGCTTGGATCTGTTTGCCATTTTCAGCCACGGTAATCGATTCAGGGGTAATTTCGCTGAATGTGTTTCTAAACATCTCGAAAAAGTTGTACATAGTACGATCATTATCGAGGGTTGAATGCAATGTATCTAGCGTAAGGACCAGATCATCGTTAGGAGCATATTGCAATGAACCGGTAAAGCCTAAACGGTCTTGTTCATTACCAAAAAAATCAGGGCGAGGCAGACGTGGCGTATATAAACAGTTAACAGCATCGACTGTTTGACCTTCGAACTCACACTCCCCAGTATTGGGTGTGCCAATAACTTCTGTATTAGAGGTGTCAGCATAAATACCGCCACCATCGAGTACGGGGGTGGTCCAGCGCACAGTCCCAAAGCCTTCTTGGCGCACAGTGCGTTCAGATTTTGCGACAGAGAATAAAGCCCCGATTGTATCATCAGCAAATGTGTTGCTGATCATAAATACCATCCGTGGGTCGACTTCTTCAGTGAGGTCGTTATAACCGGCTTGCGCAGACGCAGCAACATGAAAGCCTGTTGTGTCAAAAGGACGTGCAGAATACATATCAACAGTGCCCGCTATACCACCTTCTTCAGTTGCAGCTGTGGGCGTTTTTTGGATATCAACACGATTAAATAGTTCGGATGCAAATATATTAAAATCAAATGCACGGCCACCATTTACGCCGCCACCAGAGTCAGTGCCATCGGTACTTGCAGGTACTTCCATACCGTTTAAAGTAGTACGTGTAAATGCAGGACCTAAACCACGTAAGGTAATTTGCCTACCTTCACCACCTTCACGGGAAATTGCCACACCAGGAATACGTTGTAATGATTCGGCGATATTCAGATCAGGAAATTTACCAATATCTTCAGCCGCGATAGATTCTGTGGTATTTACTTCAAAACGTTTAGTTGCTAACGATTTATTTAATGATGATCTAAATCCTGTTACTTGAATTAACTCTATGTCATTTTGGGCTTTAGTTTCTGTTTGTGGCTGTTCATCGGCTGCGATTGCATACGATGTTGTGCCCAGTAATAAGGCACTAACAATGCAGTTAAGTGGCTTGAGAACGAACTTATTTGCAGTCTTCATTGTGTGTTCCTTTTTTATGCTGTTGATTTGAGTTTTTATTTTTATTACTTTATTTAGCCAGTAAAATATAAGTCTATGATTAAAGGTCATAAAAATATAATTTGAAACGGTAGCAATATCAGGGAAATATATTTGCTACCGGTGGCACACAAGTCAAACTATATCTAAAAAAGCATATTGTCAAACCTAAGAAATTACATTTTTTATGTTTTATTTACATTTATTTGGCAGTAAATGCACATTAAGTCTTGGTTTAATTTTATTCAGCACCATGATTTAACTTGTTATTTGCCACCGGTGGCAGTTGGTGGTATGTTTATAACGACAACCACAATTAAGTAAAATTATTTTTTCACTCAATTACAAAAGATAATTTTATAAAGAGCTAAACTGATTTTTTAAAAACAATAAAGAGCGAGTAGAATGGGAAAGTTAATAGCAGCAATATTTATCATAGTGAGTTTTTCAAGTATGTCAGCAACTACTAAAGTTCAGCTTTTTATGGCAGGGGATTCAACCATGTCAATTAAAGAAGTGAAGGATTACCCTGAAACAGGTTGGGGAATGCCCTTTAGTATCTTTTTTAATGACAGCATCGACGTTAAAAATCGTGCTAAAAATGGTCGTAGTACACGTACCTTTATCAGTGAAGGCTTGTGGGCGGGCATTATAAATGAACTTAATAAAGATGATTTTGTGATCATTCAATTTGGTCATAACGATCAGTCAAAACAGAAAGTAGACCGCTACACTACACCAGAGCAATATAAGCAAAACCTAGTTAATTTTATTGCTGAAGTAAGAGCAAAGCAGGCACAGCCATTACTGATGACCCCGGTAACGCGTCGTTATTTTGATGAAAAAGGTCAGATCAAGGACACCCATCCTATTTACGCTGATATAGTAAGAGATGTAGCTAAACAGACAGGGGTCGATTTTATTGACATGGAACGGGTGACCCAACAGTATTTTCAAAAGCTTGGTGGGATCAACTCACGCTTACGTTTTATGCATATAGCACCTAACTTACATCCAAATTACCCTATGGGCGTAGAAGACAATACCCATTTCAATGAACTTGGTGCTCGAGAAGTTGCTCAATTAGTATTAACTGAAATGAAAAAAATAAATCACCCACTCGTTAAACAATTACGCATACCTGATCCAAAACATTTAAAATAAAAGTAATTATCTATAAATTTTTCGGTTAAGCATGATGTAGCTAATAACGTATGTAGTTTATTTAGTGTAGTGTTATTGCATTGGATGGGTGTAAATACATTCAATGCAATAACTTCTGTGCACTTAGCTTAATCGACTGGATTAATTGATTAGCTAAAATTAATGATTGAATTACCCCCCAACAGACCCATTAATGTAATTATGGTTAAATTATTTTGATTATCTTTATCACTTAATTAAAGGCAATGAGGAGTACGCATGTCTGGGTTATCTGCAATACCGTTTTCTTTACTTGAGCTTAGCCCAATGAAAGAAGATGCCACCGTCTCAAGTACTCTTGCAAATAGTGTCGCTTATGCACAAAAAGCTGATGAACTCGGTTTTAACCGATTTTGGATGGCTGAACATCATAATATGCCGGGAATTGTCTGCGCGGCAACCTCTGTATTAATTGGCCACATAGCAGGGCAAACTAAAACTATACGAGTAGGTGCTGGTGGCGTTATGTTACCAAATCACCCGCCACTGATTGTTGCAGAGCAATACGGCACGTTAGAGAGTTTATACCCTGGGCGTATTGATTTAGGTTTAGGTCGCGCACCAGGTAGCGATCATATAACCAGTCGTGCTCTGCGCCGAGATGAACGACGCGCTGAAAACTTTGCCGATGAAGTCACTGAACTGCAAACTTTATTAGGCCCTTACGATGGTAGTCACCCTGTTCGCGCTATTCCTGGCGAGAATACCAATGTACCTATTTGGTTACTTGGTTCCAGTTTATATAGTGCGCAACTAGCAGCTAAAAAAGGCCTCCCTTATGTGTTTGCTGGCCACTTTGCACCGCGTTTTGTTTATGATGCAATCGCTTTATACCGCCGTGAATTTCAACCTTCTGATGTGTTAGACAAACCGTATGTAATGCTTGGCTTACCGATTGTTGCAGCAGATAGCGATGAACATGGACAGTTTTTAGCAACCACGTCAAAACAGCGTATCTTAGCACTGTTACGTGGTGATCCTTTATGGCTAAAAGCTCCCGTTAAAAGCATGGCTGGATTATGGAATGAGCAAGAGCAGGCTCAAGTTGAAAACTTTTTAGGATTATCTGTGGTAGGGAGTCCAGTGACCATTGCTCATAAGCTAAATATGATAGTCAAAGAGCTTGGTGTCGATGAATTCATTTTTACCAATGATCTTTACCAAAGTAGCGACCGTCATCACGCGTTGGAGATTTTACGGTCAATAAAAGCATAACCACTGAAAATTAAGCTAAGGTACACTTAACTCCCGTTACAATACAGAAACTAGCTAATACACAAAGTTTACTAGTTTCTGAACTCTACTTAAAAGTGCAAAACACAGCACTAATCTTATTTAAGCTTGCGTTCTGTTTTTATAATCAATTCGATTTATATAATCAATTTTAACGTTTGATTTAAACACATTAAAATGAAGGTATAAACCAGTAAATTAATTACAAAGGAAGGCATATTTTGAAACCTCAAGACCCCAAAATCACAAATACTTTCGATAAAACAGCATTGATCGCGGAAGGTGGTGGGCAACGAGGGATCTTCACCGCAGGTGTACTCGATGCATGGCTTGAACATGAATATGACCCATTCGATTTATTTATTGGTACTTCAGCAGGTTCACAAAACCTTACTAGCTATTTAGCTCGCCAAAAAGGGTATGCCAAACGCTTAATAAGAGGGCTTTCGCGTCACAAACGATTTTTTCAATTAGGCCGTGGTTTAGTAGGTAAACATATAGTCGACTTAGACTGGTACTTTGATAAAACTACCGAAGTTAACAGAGCACTTGATTTTAAAACTGCAAAAGCCAGTTTGGGTGAACGGGAGTTACTTATTACCGCCACTAATGCCCGTGATCGAAAACCTTATTTTTTATCACCAACCGGTGAAGGCCAGCAATGGCGAGATCTATTGAAAGCGTCAAGTGCACTGCCATTTTTATATAAACAAGGTGTAAAACTCACGCCATGGTTAAATGCATTAGCTGCTAATGAAATAGATAAAACCGACGTACACGCTGAGTCAGACTTTTACCTAGATGGTGGCCTTGCTGCGCCACTACCAGTGCGCGAAGCCTACAATCGTGGTGCACGTAAAATTGTGGTGATCCGCACAGTTGATCAAGACTTTCAAGCGCAATCGGCATGGGTAAACAAGTTAAAAGCGTTTGTTTGTGCATCAGGATATTGCCCAAAAACCTTAGATTACTTATTACAACACGAACAAGCGTATGAGGATGAGTTAGCATTTATTGCCAATCCTCCGAAAGATGTAGAAATAATACAAATTTTTGCAAACCAAAAGCTTTCGAGCAAATTACTTGGTAGTTCAACCAGTGATCTACGTCATGATTATAAATTAGGTTTATTGGCAGGTAATAACTATTTTACTGAGCAATACCCAGCAAACAGTACCCACCCTGTTGCTGTGGCTAACTAATTGGTGTTGATGAATTTATTCCGATCAGTTGTATGTGAGTTGGATAAGTATCCTGTGTTGTTAGTTTGTAATTAATAAGCGAGTCATAAATGGCTCGCATTAACGCTCCGAGGCCTGCATTTATAATTACTGATCGCTTCGCCAATTAAAACAAATGCCAATGCAATTAAAATTGCCCATGAAAAATGTATTTGTTGAGCCATAACCAGTAACACGGTAGAAAGTAACGGTGTTAAAAAACTCAAAGAGGCAAGTAACGTTTTATTACCTCTTTTTAAAGCGATGTCCCATAAGTAAAATGCGCCACCGACAGGTCCTAACCCTAACAAAAAAATACCTACAGTCTGCGTTAATGAAAAACGCGTGACTGTTTGTTCAAAATATATATGTGCCAATAAGGCCAAAATAGCTACATAAAGAGAAAGCCAACCAATATCATCAACGTGATTATCAAAGCGAGTCATGAACAATGAATAACTCGACCATAATAGCGCACAACTCGCAGCAAATAGGTAGCCTAAAAAGTACTGGCTATTGATAGTAAAACCACTGCCATCACTAATTAAAAACACGATCCCTATAAAACTAACCAGCCCGCCTATAATCGCATTTATTTTGTTTTCAGACCGTGCGACAAAAACACCCAATAACAATGGCCATAAATATACAATCAGGCTAACTTCAATCAATGGTGCATATTTAAGTGCCATAAAATAACAAAAATGAAAACCAAATAAGCCAACTATACCAATAATTGTTTGCGCCTTACCAAGTGTCGGCAGAGCTAACAAAGGCTGCTTGGTAACAAGCCGTTTAATAAACAGCAATAAGAACGACACAAAGAAGCACATAAATAGTAATTGAAAAGCCGGTAATGCTTTAGTTAAATTACCCAACAGTACTAATGCACCCCATAAAAAAATAGCTAATACGCCGAAAATTGTAGACATAGCAAACATTTAATTAAAAATTAATTGATAAAGGTAGTTTATCAATTTTACTATCTAACACTGTGCTTAAAAGGCGATATTGTTGACGTTAAAGCTGCTTTTTTAAGTCTCGTGGGGGATTGTTTGAAGTAGCAAGTTAAGGCGCGACTAAAAGCTGATGGGTCGTTATAACCAACCTGTTCACCAATTACTGCTATAGGTAAATCAGAGTAACAAAGTAAGGAACGCGCATGTTCCATTCTTAATTGCGTGTGATGTTTAACCGGGCTGGTGTGCATACATTGCTTAAAAACCGCTTTGAATTGAGTAACACTTAAATATGCAACCGCTGCCATATCATTCAATGTATAGTCTATCGATAAATCTTTTTTTATTAATAACAAAACGTTATTTATCCGCGGATCAATAGTCGCATTGGTAGTTTGTTGCCTGAGTAACACCAAAAATAAATTAAAACATAACGCTGCTTCATCTATGTTAGTTACACCTTGCAACTGCTTTTGGGTAAAACTTAGATAGCTCATTAATTTATCGTCAATACTGAAACAGGGGGCATTCATCGTCGTTAAGTTATTTGGGAGCTCTAATAAATCGGCCACTATAAAACGTGCATTTTCATCTGATTTAAACGCATGTAGAGTATTTTTAGGGATCACAACACATTGACCAACACCAACAGGCGCCGCGAAATTATTCATTTCAAGTTCTATATAGCCACAAAGTGGTAAAACAAGTTGATGATAGTGGTGCTGGTGGCTGTGGATTTTTCGTGTGTAGTATCGAATCGATAAGCTATTCATCTATTAAATTTAATAATTGCTACTGACAAACAATCATGAAGGGAGTTGTAGGGTGTTGTAAATAACTTTTTGTTATTTTAATACACTCAATACTTGCTAATTTATAACAGCACGATAAAGTATTGCTAACTAAATATTCTTAAATTCAGCATATGTATTCTATTTCGTGTTGAAAAATAATAACAAGGGCAAACATGTTTGATTTAATCGTAGGCAGTATAAATAACCTGCTTTGGGGTGAAGGACAAATACTGATCTACATTTTACTGTTTACAGGTATTTGGTTTTCAGTACGCTTAAAACTGATTCAAATTTTTAAATTTAAACACATGTTCAGCCTTCTCAAAGGCAGTAGCAAATGCAATAAAAACGACATTAGTTCGTTTCAAGCACTGTGCACCGGATTAAGTGCGCGGGTTGGAACTGGTAATTTAGCAGGTGTTGCTGTTGCGATATCATTAGGAGGCAGTGGCGCCATATTTTGGATGTGGGTGATTGCCATACTGGGCATGGCGACCGGTTTTGCAGAAAGCGTACTTGGCCAAGTGTATAAAGTACGCGATAGCCAAGGCGAATTTAGAGGTGGCCCCGCTTATTATATTCAACAAGGAATAGGCAGCCGTAGTCTCGCTATCGCGTTTGCGTTGTGTTTGTTCTTAGGTTACGGCTTTACTTTTAGCGCGATGCAAACCAACACCATTACTGATGCGCTTAATTTCGCTTTTGAAATTCCAACCTTATATTCAGGCATAGTCATAACCCTACTTGCAGGCTCTATTATACTCGGTGGCTTTAAAGCTATTGCCCGCTTTGCTGAGCGAGTAGTGCCGGTGATGGGCATTGTATTTGTACTGGCAGCTGTGATTATTACCTTGATTAACTTCACCCAAGTGCCTGCTATGTTGAAGGATATATTCTTATCTGCTTTTGGGCTGCAAGAAGCCGGTGCAGGCGCAATGGGCGCGGCAATCAAAAACGGTATTCAACGTGGTTTATATTCTAATGAGGCCGGTGCAGGTAGTGTGCCGCATGCATCAGCAAGTGCGTCGCCTATTCCAAATCACCCAGTAACGCAAGGGTATATTCAAATGCTCGGGGTGTTTTTTGATACTATCGTGTTGTGTAGTTGTACCGCAGTGATCATATTACTGGCTGATATTGATATCAGTGGTGAGATGGCAGGCATTCGCTTAACACAAGCGGCAATGACCGCACACTTAGCACAAGGGGGAGTGTACTTTGTAGCAGCAGCCATTACTTTATTTGCCTTTACCTCGGTAGTGGCTAATTACGCTTACGCCGAAAGTAACCTACATTTATTTAAGCTCGATAATAAAGTAGGGCGCGGCATTTACACATTTTTATATCTATCAATGATGATGTGGGGGGCGTCTGCCACATTAAAAGAAGTATGGGATTTAGCCGATATTGCTCTTGGCTTGATGACAGTTGTCAATGTAATTGCCATAATACTGCTCACCCCGACTATTTTAAATGTCACAGACGATTATAATAGGCAACGAGCTGAAGGTATTGAGCCTGAATTTAATGCAAAAAATGTGCTCATTCAAGGTAAAACCGAGCAGGGTATTTGGCACTAAACATGACTATTGTCGCGAGGTTTTTTGCATAAGTATTCACCTTGCTGGTTGTTGAAAATGATTAAGTATTTTTATGATTGATATATATGCAGGTAAAACTGCGGCAAAAATAATTACAGAACAATGTTTTAAGCCCGACCTTTTTAATGCCTTTTTAGGTGCATCCGGTGGCCCTAAATGGTTTACTTTATTTGGTTTAGATAAGTATATTTTTGGTGAGTTTTTTAAAAACCGATCATCGCAACTCAATTTAATTGGATCATCGGCTGGCGCTTTTCGCGCTGCGTGTTTTTCACAAAATGATCCCGTTGCCGCCATTACGCGGTTAGCAAAATCATACAGTGAAACTCGTTACTCGAGTAATAAACCAACACCGCAAGAAATAACAACTAAAGCCCGTGCGTTACTAGAAGATGTATTTGGCGACAATGGTGTTGCTGAAATAATTAATAATCCAGTTTTCAAATCACATTTTATTGTTGCTAAATCAAATGGCTTAGTAGCCAGTGAGCAAAAAGCGTTGCAACTGCTTGGGCTGACAAAAAGCTATTTAAGTAATCGAGTTAACCGTCGATTTTTGACAAAGCAATTTGAGCGGTTTATATATCAAGCTCCAAACAGTAACTTTCAACTTGAAGATAATTATAAATTTAAAACCACCCAACTAGACTTAACAACGGATAACTTAAAGGATGCGTTACTCGCATCGGGCTCAATACCACTTGTTATGCAAGGCATTAAAAATATAGCTGGATCGCCGCCTGGTATGTATCGCGATGGTGGTATTGTTGATTACCACTTTGATTTTAAAATTAACAATCCTGGACTTATTCTATATCCACATTTCAATTCAGATCCAAAAGCAGGGTGGTTTGATAAAAGCTTAAAACGTAAAGTCGCCGCTGAAAATTACGATAACGTGGTTATGATCACACCCTCTAAAAAATTCATCGCCAGCTTACCTTACGGAAAAATCCCCGACAGAAACGACTTTACAGATCTCGATGCGGATACACGTATAAAATATTGGCGAACAGTATTTAGCGAGACTGAAAAACTAGCCGTTGATTTTGATAAAAAACTCAATAGCGAAAATATTGAGCTGAAAATAATTGAATGATCTAATCTATCAAGTAATGTAGGTTAACAACGCAAAAATTACGGTACGTAATATAAAGAAAAGGGCGAAAGCCCTCTTTTATTAGTAATTAAGTTAACTGTCAGGTGTGACAGTTTGACTTTTGTGATACATAGGGACAAGCCTTAATTAAGTTTTATTTACTTCAATAGCTATTCCAACGATAAACATTAAAAGAGCAATAATTATATAAATAATAAGAGGGCCTTGATTACCATTCTTAGACTCTGCTGCTATATGTGCATGAAAGGCTTTTCTACTTTGCCTTCTAGTATGCTGAGTAGAGCGGTTAGGCTCTTTAGATTCAATTGTTCCTGTAGTAACATACTCTTTGGCAATTGAAAGTGTAGGTAAAGGCCCAAAATCATTATTACCATCTTCTTGGAGAACATACCAACTAGAGCCACTTTTGACTATAAACCTACCGTCTGAAACGGAATATTTACCTGATTCTATTCGCGTTACTTTATTCATTAACTCACCTTTTATATTAAGTTAATTTTGTCCTTTAGGATCTCTTACTAGTAATTCTAAGTAATTGGCCATGTCGCTCTTAATGAGATTTATCTTATATTTTGTTATGCGATTTTAGTATTTTATACATAATTTAGGACTCTCTTAATGACCATATATATCTGTGTGATAATTATACATCAGAAAGATTAGTGTTTCCTCAAGGCGTGTTTATAATGTTGTCATGATAATGGGCCAGTTGGAGGTAGCCCCGATACATAATTGAGATTTGGTTTGGCCGACGCGTTTGAAAATTATAGCTATTAACTAATAACCCATAAATTACGTTATGTTAAATAGGCTGAAATGAATTAAAGTGGGCGTAATTATACAAACTAGCCCACTTTTAGCAGGGTTTTACTGGCTTAATTTAGCTCAGAATCTACCCAGAATTTAGTGCCTTTTAGTACGGCTTGTAATGCAAGGCCATTTTCGGTTAATGAATAAACAGTTACTTGATCTGCAATGGCTTCGGCAACAAGTGCACCGCCTTTATCTTGGTATTTTGCCGCTGCATCGGCATTGCCACCGAAGGCCCAACCATTTTCAATAAAACGATTTAACGCAGCTTGATTATGAAAAACCATTACAACGTTAAAGTCTTTAACACCTAAACCAAGTCCTAAACCAGCTTCACCCATATTCATAAAAGTGGATTTACCCGTCAAATTATTTTTAACCACACCATAGCCGCCACCAAAGCTGGCTAAAACAACATTGACATTAGCATTATCAAATACTGCATAACCAGCGGCATTTTTAATTTGCTCTTTAACATCTGGTTTTTCTTTGTATAATTTACTGAGTGTATCTGCTCGCATATTTTGCACTAGATTACGCTTTTCAGTTGGAGAAGCACTACCTGTTGTAGCACAACCAGACAGGACTAATGTAAGTGCAACTAAACTTAAAACTATTAACTTTTTCATATGCCTTCCTTAAACCAGCAACATTGCCTTGGTATTATCTGATTAGCTTAACAATATAATTATTCACTAAGTCCAATACTTTACATAATATATAGTGATTACTGTGTACTTTCTATTTTTTAATATTATAACAATAAGTTATAATTTAAATTGAGATACACATTGTGTATCTCAATTTTCCTAATCTATGTACTTATTTTACAACAACTATAATGAACACTAACCAAATGGATTCTAATTTTTTAATAATCGTTAATACGTAAAAATAGGAATATACGAAAATATTAGGTTAGAAGCTTAATGCTTCTCCCCTATTCAAGTGTATTTGCTGTCTTTTTTTATTAAGTGATCTGAACCATCATTAGTGGACACTTCGTTAAGCGACATTTAGTTGTTCAAATTTCTCGGGGCTTAAATAGCCTAACGCACTATGCCTTCTCTTTTTGTTGTAATCAATTTCTATATATTCAAATACATGCTGCCTCATGGTTTCTCGGTTCATAATAGGCTCATATTGGATGGCTTCGACCTTGAGTGAATGGAAGAAGCTTTCCACACACGCATTATCCCAGCAGTTGCCTTTACGACTCATACTTTGCATTAAATGATGTTCGCTTAATAAATCACGATAAGCATGGGAAGCATATTGGCTGCCTCTATCACTATGTACAATGACATCTTTAGGTCTACCTCGGCGCCAGATAGCCATTTGCAGGGCGTCACACACCAAAGATGATGTCATGCGTGTACTCATTGACCAACCAATCACTGAGCGCGAGTACAGGTCGATAATCACAGCGAGGTAAAGCCATCCTTCGCTGGTCATTAGATACGTGATATCACCTGCCCATTTTTGGTTGGGCTTATCGGCGGTAAAGTTCTGCTCAAGTAAATTAGGGGCCACAGGTAAATTGTGTTTACTGTCGGTGGTCGACTTGAATTTACGAGCTGCTTTAGCTACTAAACCCTGACGTCCCATGCTTCTGTTGATGGTTTTTACATCATGTTTATTCCCTTGCTCCGCCAGCTCGACTTGGATACGTCTCGCACCGTCTCGCTCTTTACTGTCAACAAATACGGCTTTGACCTGAGTATCTAACATTTGCTGTTGTTGTTTGCGCTTACACACGTGCTCACATGATTTTATCCATGCATAAAACCCACTTGGCGATACACAAAGTACCTTAGCCATTCTGATAACGCTGAATGTGCTTCGGTAGCTTTGCATAAATTCAAATCGTGTTATTTTTGATTTTTCGCGAAGTAGGTGGCGGCTGTTTTTAATATGTCTAGCTCCTCTGCTTGCACCGCTAGTTGGCGTTTCAAACGAGCATTCTCGGTAGCTAACGTACTTTCTCTATCTGATGTAGATGCCTTTTTCAGAGCAGCAGTTAGCCAATAGTAAAGCTGGGACTCTGCGACACTTAATTCTCTGGCAGCTTGAGCAAAACCTACTTTACTCGCCAGCTTTAGTGCTTCTTCTTTGAATTCTTCTGAATAGGATTTACGTTTGGTCTTAGTTGTCATGTTTCACCTCTATGAGTTAGTTTACTCACTTAATGAGGTGTCCAAAACTATTGGTTCAGATCAAGTTAAACTTCGCCAAAATGCTGAGAGCAAACATTGAGTTATTAATTTTAATAATTAGCTTTTAGCTAAATTAAAAAAAACTTTAAAGCTGGTAGTTTGATTATTTGAACTGACCTCTACATCACCACTGTTTGCTTGCGCTAGAGCTTTAACTATTGCAAGCCCTAAACCGGCTCCATCACTATGGCGTTGCCGAGACTTATCTGGTCGATAAAAGCGGTCAAATAAATAAGGTAAATGTGCAGAAGGTATTTTCTCACCGGTATTACTCACACAGATACATACTTTTTCAACAGATGTTATTTCACTACTTACCGTAATTGATGACCCCTTCGGTGCATATCTTATAGCATTCGATAACAGGTTTGATAACAATTGACGAAAATGTAGTTTATCACAATAAAAACTGATGTTTTCACCTGCTTTATTAAGTATCAACGATGATTCTTCAGCTAAAGCATCAAAATATTCAAACAGCGCTTCAATTTCTTCATGGCTGGATAAAATGTCTTGGGTTGGTTGAATTAGGCCGTTTTGGGTTTTTGCCAGCCAAAGCATGTCACTAACCATCTTAGTTAGTCGTTCCAACTCTTCTAGATTAGAAAATAATAACTCTTGGTACTCTTCGGATTGCCTTTTTTTAGATAGGCCAACCTGCGTTTGAGTTATTATATTGGTAAGAGGTGTGCGTAGTTCATGAGCAATATCACTAGAAAAATTTGATAGCCGGATAAATTCACCTTGAAGCCTGTCTAGCATTAAATTGAAAGATTGCACCATATTAACAAGTTCAATAGGCACTTTATTTTCATCAGGCCTTACATCCATTTTATTAGTTTGGATATCATGCATTTTCTGACTTACACCTCGTAAAGGGTTTAATCCTTGATGTATAGCAAACCAAGCCACCAATAAAATGAGTACCGCTGAACCAAACATAATAGCCCAAAGGCTTTGCTGAAATTGATTGAGAAAGTGTAAATGAAAGCTCATGTCTATCGCTGTAGTAATCTTGTATTGCTGTTGCCCAGTACTTAAATTATTCACCAGAGCTCGGTAGGTGTGAGTACCATTTTGCCATGAGATAATGTTGTTACTGTTAAAGCCAGTTGAAGCCTTTGCACTCATTGCAAAATCACTAAAATCTCGTTCAGAGCTTTGAAAAATGAGATCTCCTTTTGCAGTATTTACCTGATAGTAAACACCGTGATGACCCGCAACAGCGTTAGATAATTCATTTTTAAGCTTCAGGTTTGATTTATACTGTTGTGTTAAAACAAATTCAATAGATTGATTAATAACATGTAGTTCACTGCTATCTTGCTGAAAAAAATGATGCTTTATTGAACTATTTATTAAAAAAGCAACTAAAGTTAAGCACGCAATAACGGTTACAGCCACAAACAACACAACACGCATCGTAAGTGATAAAGGTCGTGACTTAATAGTCATCAGTTTCAACCTCTAATTTATAGCCCATACCACGAACTGTATGAATTAATTTAACAGTAAAGTCATCATCAACTTTTGCTCTTAGTCTACGAATGGCAACATCAATCACATTGGTGTCACTATCAAAATTCATATCCCATACTTGAGAAGCAATTAACGAACGTGGCAATACTTCACCTTCGCGCCGTAACAATAGTTCAAGTAAGCTAAACTCTTTATTACTCAATAAAATACGCTTGCCTGCACGTTGTATTTTTCGCTTTGGAATATCCATTTCTAAATCAGCAACGATCAGTATATCGTCAACTGTTTGCACTGCACGACGGCGAATAAGAGTACGTACTCTTGCTAAAACTTCAGCAAAAGCAAAAGGCTTTATTAAATAGTCATCAGCACCAAGTTCGAGCCCCTTTACTCTATCGTCTATGCTATCGCGAGCAGATAAAAATAGTACTGGGGTTTTGTTATCTGCTTCACGTAGCGACTGTAAAATTTTCCAACCTGATACGTCAGGTAACATAACATCAAGTATTATTACATCAAACAATTCGGTCATTGCTAGGTGATGACCGTCAAGACCATTGCGCGTCAAAGAAACCTGAAAACCAGCTTCACTGAGTCCCTGTTTTAAATAATCTCCCGTTTTTGCTTCATCTTCAACAACTAATAAGCGCATACTATTCCTTCATTAAAGTCCTAACAACTACCTCTGCAAATATTATGCAGTATCTGTCACTACAGCAACATGACACCAAGATTACAACTTTGTAATGTTCGCGTCATGTTAAAGACAGGTCTATTTTCTATACTCAATACATATTCTGCTATGAAGGAGTAAGGAAATGGGGTTTAAAAAGTCATCACAACAGGTTAGCACACCACGAAGACGATTTGTTCAAGGCTTAATTGCAGGAGGTGTACTTGCGGCTTTTCCGAGTGTATTACATGCTGCATCATCTTTAGTAGCAGGAACAATAACAGGCACTGTGCCCGAACTTAGCGGCGAAGTAATTGATCTGGTTATAGATGAATCGCCGGTTAACTTTACTGGCGTAATACGTATGGCGACAACTATCAATGGATCTATACCCGCCCCTACCTTGCGCCTCAAAGAAGGCGATGATGTTACTATTAGAGTAACAAATAAGTTATCAGTACCGAGTTCAATTCATTGGCATGGCATTATTTTACCGTATCAAATGGATGGCGTGCCAGGTATCAGTTTTAAAGGCATTATGCCGGGCGAAACCTTTATTTATAAATTTAAGCTACAGCAAAGCGGTACATATTGGTATCACTCCCACAGTGGTTTTCAAGAAATGACAGGGATGTACGGTGCATTAATTATTGAACCGCGAGAAAACGATATTATTAGTGCAGATAACGAACATGTTATTCAATTATCTGATTGGACTGATGATGACCCTATGGCGCTGTTCCGTAAATTAAAAGTACAGAGTGATGTATTTAACTTCAATCAACCTACTGTTCCAGAGTTTTTCGATGACGTTTCAAGCAGCAGTATTTCAAATGCTCTACAGCGCCGAAAAATGTGGAATCAGATGCGAATGAACCCTACAGACTTAGCTGATTTATCTGCATCAGCAATGACTTTTTTAATGAACGGTAGTACTCCAATGGCAAACTGGCGTGGATTATTTAAAGTCGGTGAAAAGCTTAGGTTAAGGTTTATTAATGGCTCTAGTAATAGCTTTTTTGACGTGCGTATCCCCGAGCTAAAACTGACGGTTGTACAAGCAGATGGGCAAAACGTTGAACCAGTGACAGTTGATGAATTTAGATTCGGCCCTGGTGAAACCTATGACGTGATTGTTGAGCCAAAAAATGATGCGTATACGATTTTTGCTCAAAGCATGGACCGCTCAGGTTACGCAAAAGGAACTTTATCAACGGCACCTAATATTGATGCGCCAATACCTGCTCTGGATCCTGTTGAGTGGTTAACGATGACCGATATGATGGGCAATATGACCCACGGCGGTGAGCATTCTGCAATGGCTGGTATGTCAGGCATGAACTCTAAAAAAATGGATCATAGCGCAATGGGCCACGGTGCAATGGCGATGGATCATAGCAAACATGGTATGTCTGAAAACCCATTGGCGGTTGCCAGCTCTAAAGTGCGTCATGCAAAAACGGAGTATGGAGCCTCAGTTGATATGCGCGTTGATATGCCTAGAACAAATCTTGATGATCCCGGTATTGGTTTACGTAAAAATGGTCGCCGTGTTTTAACACTTGCAGATTTACACTCACTTGAAGGGATCACTAACCAGCAAGAGCCAGAAGCTGAAATTGAGCTGCATTTAACCGGCAACATGGAGCGTTATAGCTGGTCATTTGATGGCTTAGAATTTGGTAAAAGCACGCCAGTGCATATGAAGCATAACCAACGTTTAAGAGTTATTTTACAAAACGATACCATGATGACACATCCTATGCATTTGCATGGTATGTGGAGTGATTTAGAAAACGAGCAAGGTGATGTGCAAGTGCGACGTCATACGATACCTGTTCAACCCGCACAAAGAATCAGCTTCTTAACCACCCCTCACGATGTAGGGCGCTGGGCTTGGCATTGTCATTTATTATTCCATATGGATGCCGGCATGTTTAGAGAGGTAGTCGTATCATGAAACAATTAAAACTATCTAAATCATTAGGTTTATTAATGTTAACTGGGGCTTCATTAATTAGCTTCCCTTTATTAGCGCAAAGTGAAATGGCACAAAAGAGTAGCGCTAAGATGCAACCACAAGGGGGAGATGCACCTAAAGATGCAAGAGACCCTCATGCTTACTCTGCGGGAACAACTTTAACAGAAGGCCCATATGTGCTTGAGGGCAATGAGCGATTAACACTCGCTGATGAGCATCCATTTTACGCATTACTAGGCGATCGTCTTGAATATAATGAGCAAGCAAATGCAGGTGTATTTGACTTACAAGCATGGTACGGCACTACCTTTGATCGATTGGTAGTTAAAACTGAGGGGGATTTCAGCGAAGGAAGCCTTGAGGAAAACCAAACCGATATTTTATGGGGTCACGCCGTATCAGCATATTGGGATACTCAAGCAGGTGTTCGTCTTGATTACAATAAAGAAGGTGAAAATCGGCAATGGTTGGCTTTTGGCTTACAAGGTTTAGCCCCTTACTGGTTTGAACTTGATATGACAGCGTACGTAGGTGAGCGAGGCAGTACCGCATTTACGTTAGAGGCAGAGTACGAACTACTACTCACGCAAAAGTTAATTATACAACCGCGAGCCGAAATTACACTTTATGGCAAAAACGATAAACAAAACGAACTTGGAAGTGGCCTATCAAGCAGCGCGATTGGCTTTAGGGTTCGTTATGAGTTTACACGCCAGTTTGCGCCCTATATTGGCGTTGAATGGAGCAATAAATTTGGCAGTACCGCCGACTATGCCACATCAAGTGGACAAAGTAGCAATAACACCGCATTTGTTGCGGGTATTAAATTTTGGTTTTAATCATTTTAAATAAGAGGTAATTATGAAGTTATTTAATTCTGCAGTAGTTATTTTAGGTTTAGTGCTTACATTTTCCGCATCAGCACATATATCACTCAAGCAATCAACACCTGCGCAAGAAGCCATGTTAATGAAAAGCCCAGAGCAACTTTCGTTAACTTTTGGTGGTGAAGTAAGGCTAGCAAAAGTCATCATCAAAGATGAAAAAAATAAATCAATAAACTTTGATTTCAAACCTAGCTCCACCCCAAGCACAGACTTTAATTGGTCGCTGCCGAGTTTAGCACATGGTACCTACACGGTTAAATGGACAGTACTTGGGGGGGATGGACATAAAATGTCAGATTCGTTTTCTTTTATGGTACATCAAAGTGAGTCAAGTAATATGATGCAAGAACAATCTAATGCCCACAGCAAACACAATCATTAAGTAGCAGCATGATACAAGTAAGTGAATGGTCAGTACTTTTACTATTATTAAAGCTAGCAAGCTATAGTGCTTTGGCCGCACTTGCTGGTACTTTTTTAATTCGTTTTATTATCGCCAGTAATTTATCTGGTCATCACTTTATAAGTTTCTCTCAGTATTTAAAGCGCTGGCAAATTCAATGTGTGGCATTGGGTTTTATTGCTGTCATTTTACAAGTACCAATTGAAGCTGGTGCAATTGCAGAATCTGGTGTAGCGGGAATGCTAGACCCTTTTATGCAAGAGATTGTTTGGCAATCAGTTATAGGAGAACAAGCTCTTTTCAGAGGCGCAGCGCTTTTTGTGGCTATGATTGTTGCACTTAATTGGCGCATTAACATAAAGCACCGTTTTGCAGTGGTTATAAATAATACAGTTATGTTGGTTTTGCTTATATCTATTGCATATAGCTTCACTTTCACAGGTCACAGTGCAAATGAAAATGGGTTAGTAAAAAGCATGTTAACTTTTCACCTTCTTGCAATAGCAAGTTGGGTGGGGTCACTGTGGCCACTATATAAAAGCTGTACCATATTATCTGTTCATGAAGTTAAGAAGGTAATGCACCTGTTTGGGCACTTAGCCATCATCGTTGTATTTGTGCTGCTTATTTCAGGTTTAGCGCTTTTGCTTAATTACCTGCATTCGTTATCAGCGCTGTTCACGTCAAGTTATGGGCAATTAATTTTGCTAAAACTGCTACTAGTGAGCGCGATGCTTATGATGGGGGCTTGGCACAAACTAATTTTAGTTCCGAGAATCACCCAAAAACAGCATGTAGGTACACTAAAACGTTCCATCAGTGTAGAAATGCTGATAGCTGCTTTTGTACTTATTACAACAAGCGTGTTCACCACACTTGTTGGTCCCCCAAATTAATTTAATAAAAAGAGAGCAACATGTTTAATAACTCTGCAAAAATAATCATAACATCGCTATTACTTTTTGGCGCATTGAACTCACTAGCTGTAAGCGCACACAAGAATGAGGAACATGCAAATGAGCGTGTGTTATTTGTTGGTACCGATACCCCAGCTGCGCAAGCAGTAAGTGCCTTTCACCAAGCATTAAATCAAAGTGATCAAAAAAAAGCTCGCTCATTATTAGCTGATAACGTCATTATTTTTGAAGGCGGAGGCGTTGAGCGTTCTGCCGATGAATATGCAAATCACCACATGCTAGCGGATATGAAATACCTCAGTTCGGTTAATAGCAAACTATTAGAACATCAGGTTTATATAAGTGGTGATATCGCTTACTCCATTTCGCGAAGTGAAACGATGGGCAGCTACAAAGGTAAAGCCATTAACACAACGGGTATGGAGTCAATGACTCTAAAAAAGACCCGCAATGGCTGGAAAATCACACATATTCATTGGTCAAATTAAGGAAGTAACATGCGATTAACGTACATAACAACTGCACTTTCAGTGATGTTGGCGGTGTCTATATCAGTAAAAAGTATGGAAAACCCACACAGTGTATTGCCAGTCCAAGAGGCCATAGAAAAAGATAAAACAGAGATTGAGTTGACAGTTTATAAAAGTAAAAACTGTGGGTGCTGTAAAAAATGGATTGAGCATATTAATGAAAGTGGCATTAAAACAAAAGCAATAGATGTTGCTGATATGGGGCTAATTAAAGCTCAATATCAAATAAAGCCAAATATGCGCTCATGCCATAGCGCTGTTTCAGCCGATGGGTATGTTTTTGAAGGGCACGTGCCAGCTAAATATATAAAGCAGTTTTTAGCTGAACAACACCCTCAGAAAACGATCGGGCTGACAGTTCCGGCAATGCCTGTTGGCACGCCAGGTATGGAGATGGGCAATCGTTTTCATAAATATAATATTGAAGTACTTACTCAAGATTCACAGCAACATACTTATAAGCATATCAGCAAATACGCAGTGCAGTTTTAACTCTTATGGCATAGTTATTGAGTTAGCCGTAAGTATTGATGCGATGATTAAATATATAGTGGGCTTACGCCTTATAAATTGTAAGTAATACCCCTTAGTATAAATAAAATACAAGTTGAACAACTGAAAAGGAGCCATTGTAATGTCACAGTATTTAAAATTTTTCTTAATGATAGCCACATCAACATTAGTCATGTTTGTACTAATGTATTTGAATAGTTATCAGCTAAGCCATGTGTTTTTTAGTGAAACGCGTACCTATATGGCTATTTATATGGGGGCTGCAATGGCGGTAGTTATGCTGTTGTTTATGCTAAATATGTATAAGGATAAAAAGAAAAACAGCGTAGTTTTAGGGATCAGCATTATTAGCTTTGTAGGCGCATTATTTTTAGTACGTTCGCAAATAACGGTCAACGATCAGTCTTGGATGTCAGCCATGATACCGCATCATTCAATCGCTATACTGACTAGTGATAGAGCTAATATCAAAGACAAGCGCGTCCAAGAGCTTGCAACAAATATTATTGAAGCACAGCGTCGTGAGATTAAAGAGATGCAGTGGTTACTGAACGATATAGAAAAAAATGGCCTAGCAGAAACTCAGGAACAAGCACAATCTAGAGCTGTACCGGATTTTAATGCTAAGTAAAATTTTATAAGAATACGTAAAAGGGAGCTAAACATGAGTAAATCAGCAGAGCTTTATAGAATGGCAACAGATGAGCATATTTGCCCATTTGGCTTAAAGTCAAAAGACCTTCTAGAACGCGAGGGTTATGATGTTAATGATCACTTATTATCTTCTCGTGAACAAACAGATAAATTTAAAGCAAAGCACAACGTAGAGACCACACCACAAACATTTATTGCTGATAAACGTATCGGTGGTTATGACGACTTACGTGATTACTTTGATAAGCCAAAAGCTGGACAGCAAGGTACAACTTACACCCCGGTTATTGCAATCTTCGCGGTCGCATTTTTACTAAGTTTGGCATTTAGTTTTGCAATGGGTCATGGATTAATTTCCATGAAAACCGTGGAGCTATTTGTTGCGTTAACTATGGCTGTGTTGGCAATACAAAAACTTCAAGATTTATTTAGTTTCTCAAATTCATTTATCACTTATGACTTAGTGGCGATGAAAGTAGTGAGGTATGCCTATGTTTACCCATTTTTAGAAGCGTTTGTTGGTATTGGAATGATAGCTGGGTTGCCAGCATATAGTATTGCTCCTATTTCATTATTTATTGGTGGTGTTGGTGCTGTTTCTGTTTTTAAAGCCGTATATATAGATAAGCGGGAACTCAAATGTGCATGTGTAGGCGGTGATAGTAATGTACCGTTAGGCTTTATTTCACTTACAGAAAACCTGTTTATGATCGCTGCTGGGATATGGATGCTTGCCAGGTAGAAGATAAAGTATTTAATTTAAAAATATAATGAACAGTTTATTTATGGGGGTACCTGACTCAGTCTAAAGTCTGAATTATCTCTTTGAGTCCAGCATCAATCTGTTCTGACACTTCGAAGACCTCACCAACTTCGATTGCTAATTAGCTAAAAGTGTTTTTGACGATAAATAGTTAATTGGCACTGTAAAAACTCACAGTGCCAATTAACAATTAGATTAGAAATCGTTCTTCGATTTTACATCTACAAGCTGACCATTTTTAGCTATTTTGAAATAAACTTGTTCACTATCATTTGATGCTTGGATAATATAAGTATCATCGCTCTCGTTTACGACAGTAAATGCTTCTGAAGAAATACCTTTCCAAGAATCATTTAGTTTTCCAACCTCAAAACCATAGTCTTTAAAGGCCAATTTCTTTATTGATTTAGCTGCAATACTAATAGCTTGTTGATCGCTAACGTGACCATGATCACTATGTGCTAGAACACCAGTACTCATTAATGAAATACAAACTAATGCTATTGGAATTAATCTATTCATTGTTTTCTCCTATTAAGTTTTAAGTTTATTATTTTAAGCCAATTACTTTATATTGTCCTTTTACTAAAAGCTGTATAGCTACGGGGTTATCTGAGTTGTTTTTCCAGTACCAGCCATGTGAGCCCCCAAATGGGGCGGTAAAGCTGCCCTTCATTTCGCTTAAATTGGCAATTGCATAGCTTTCGAAGTAACCGGTTGTGTCTCCTGCTGGCTCTCCGTGTAAATCAAAATGTAAAGAAGCGCCATCGGTCATCCATTCGTAGGTCATTTTTTCATATTGTTGCATCTCAAATTTATATTCAACCCCGCGATTTGCAGGGATAGTGACTTCAATTGTTTGAAACTCATCACTGCCCACTTGCAATGAATCTGATGTTTTAAGTGGTTTTTGCGCTGATGCCTGAGCTATTTTAGTAACGCCCAGTTGTTTACCGAGTCCGGTTGGATCAATGTTATATTCTGCCGGAAGGATAAATAGCACAAAGGCGATTATCGCAACTAATGAAGCGGTGATACTGGCTTTTATAAGTGTTTTTGAACTAACTGTATGTTGCATATATTTCTCTAAATTAATTAATTATATAGCCGGTTAATTGAAGGCCGACTAGCATTAAGCCGGCACTCATTAACGCACCGTTGATAAATGTTGAAAAACGATGAAATGACGGCCGTTTACGCCACACATTAATGGCAATTAAAATAACTGCGAGCGCTAAAAATTGGCCAAGCTCTACGCCAATATTAAAGGCGATTAGGTTTGTCAGTAATCCATCTTCGGGTAATTGAAACTCTTGTAACTTGGTTGCTAGACCAAAGCCATGAAACAAACCAAAAATAAGCACCGCCATTTTTGTATTTGGCTGCCAATTAAAACAACGCTTAAACCCACCTAAGTTATCAAAGCCCTTATAAATAACTGAAAAACCAATAATAGCGTCAATTAAATAGGCATTAATCTGAATATCGCCAAGCACACCTAATAGTAACGTTGTGCTGTGGCCGATGGTGAACATGGTGACATACAGCAAAACCTCTTTACTGCGATACAAAAAGAAGATAACACCGATTAAAAACAATATATGGTCGTAACCGGTGATCATGTGCTTTGCACCAATATAAATAAATGGCACAAACTGTACGCCTTGGTTTTGCTCTAAAAAAGCGCGAGTGCTGTCATCAACTCCATGGGCCAAGGTCTCAAAGCTAAGAAAAGCCAAAACAAGCACCATAATCATTATGCTAACGTTTATTATTTTAGTTGACATCATGTTGCTCCAACGTTTCACTTTCAGTCAAAATAGACTCCTTTTCATTGTGTAAAAGTCGATACAGTGCGGGGATCACAAATAATGTTAGTAAGGTCGACGAAATAATGCCGCCAATTACCACGGTTGCTAAAGGCCGCTGTACTTCTGAGCCAATCCCTGTATTAAGCGCCATAGGAATAAACCCTAATGATGCAACCAATGCAGTGGTTATAACAGGACGGAGACGTGTTAACGCTCCTTCTGTTATCGCTTGATTAATCCCTATTCCTGAGCTGCGTAATTCGCGAATGAACGATACCATCACCAAGCCGTTTAATATTGCAATGCCAGATAAAGCAATAAAACCGACCGCAGCAGATATTGAAAATGGTATATCACGTAACAGCAGTGCTGCGATTCCGCCCGTAAGCGCTAAAGGCACACCGGTAAAAATAATAGCGGCATCTTTGAGTGAATTTAACGCTAAAATAAGCAAGCCTATAATCATTAATAGTGTCACGGGTACTACAATAGTTAAACGCTCAGAGGCTGATTGTAGCTTTTGGTAGGTACCACCGTATTCAACCCAGTAGCCAGTAGGAATATCTACCTTACTTTTAACCACTTTCTGAATCTCAGCTACAAAACTTCCTAAGTCTCGCCCCCTCACATTGGTGGTTACTACAATACGACGTTTGGCATTCTCACGATTTATTTGATTTGCACCATTAGTTAGCTTGATGGTAGCTAATTCTTGCAATGGGATAGAGCTTCCACTAGGTAGGCTAATAGGTAAATAACCCAACTTTTCAACATTATTTCTCTGTGTCTCGTCTAAGCGAACAACAATATCAGAGCGAATATCGCCTTGATAATATTTACCTGCGATAGTTCCTCCTAATGCGGTAGCTAACTGTGACTGAATTTGTGCTTTGCTTATACCAAACTGACTTAGCTTTTCAGTATTGGGTATAATTTCAAGCATTGGCAACCCGCTTGTTTGCTCAACCATTAAATCGGCAATACCGTCAACATTTCCAATAGCAGATTCAATCTCTTTACCTAACGCAGCAAGTGTTTCAAAGTCATCACCAAACACTTTAATTGCCAGCTCAGCGCGTACACCTGCTAATAATTCATTAAAGCGCATTTGAATTGGCTGTAAGAATTCATATCTGTTACCTGGAATAGGCTCGACTAGTGCAGCTAACTCTTCTACTATTTGAGCTTTAGATTTATTTGGGTTTGGCCAATGATCTCGTGGTTTTAGAATAATAAAGTTATCAGCTACGCTAGGTGGTACTGCATCTGTTGCTACATCCGCGGTACCAATTTTTGCAAATACGCGTTCTACTTCAGGCATCTGCGTAATTTTTTCTTCCAAGACTTTTTGTAGCTCAATCGCTTGGCTTAAGGAAGTACCTGGAATACGAAGCGCGTGCATAGCGATATCACCTTCATCAAGATTTGGTGCAAATTCGCTCCCTAAGCGTGTTGCTTGATAACCAAAAAATGTCACAAGTAAACAAGCGATTAGTACTACTGCCCAGCGGCCTTTTAATGCTAATGCGAGTACTGGTTTATAAACACGGCTTAACCCCAGCATAATATGATTAGGTTTTTCTTTAATTGGCTTTTTAAATAATAGGGCGACCATTGCAGGCACAAATGTGATCGAAAGCGCCATTGAACAAAGCAAAGCAATCACAACCGTTAATGCCATTGGATGGAACATTTTTCCTTCAACGCCTTCAAGCGCGAAAATAGGTAAATAAACAACGGTGATGATGAATACACCGAATAAAGCGGGTCGAATAACCTCTCGTGTAGCCGTAAAAACAATGTCTAAACGTGCTTTTAAAGAAAGAGGGGTATCACCTCTCATACTTAAACGACGTAAGCAGTTTTCGACGATAATTATCGTACCATCAACCAATAGACCAAAATCTAATGCCCCTAAACTCATCAAGTTTGCACTGACTCGCGTATGTACCATACCGGTTATTGTCATCAACATTGCAAATGGGATCACTAAAGCCGTTAAAAATGCGGCTCTGAAATTCCCCAGTAATATAAATAATACAACAATAACTAAAATGGCCCCTTCGAGCAGGTTAGTTTGAACAGTATTAAGCGTTTTATCTACCAGTTTAGTTCGGTCATAGACGGCTTTTGCAACTATACCTTCGGGTAAACTGGCATTGATTTCTTTTAACTTTTCACCCACGCCTTGTGCAACTGTGCGGCTGTTTTCTCCTATTAGCATGAACACGGTACTCATCACCACTTCGCGGCCATTTTGAGTAGCAGCACCGGTACGAAGCCCCTTACCATCACTTATAGTGGCAACATCTTTAATAAACACTGCGCTACCGTTGATGGTTTTAATGGGTAAATTTGTGATTTCAGTTAAATCAGCCACCTGACCAGGGACGCGAATTAACCATTGTGCACCGCTTTTTTCAATAAATCCTGTGCCTTGGTTTTGATTGTTTTGACCAATAATATCAACAACATCTGCTGAGGTAAGATTATAAGCCAGTAGTTTTTCAGGTTTAAACGCAATGAGAATTTCTCGCTCGTAACCACCAATAGGGTTTACTTCAACAACACCTGGCACCCGCATTAATTGAGGGCGAATTGTCCAATCATGTATTGTTCGTAAATCAATGGGAGTTACCTCACTACCGTCGGGGTTTTTAGCGCCAGGTATAGCATCAACCGTAAACATAAAAATTTCACCTAACCCAGTAGCTATCGGGCCAAGCTCAGGTAAAAGGTTTATCGGTAACTCGGAACGAGCACTAGACAGCCGCTCATTAACCAACTGGCGAGCAAAGTAAACATCGGTATCATCAGAAAAAATAGCAATAACTTGCGATAAACCATAACGAGACACAGAACGTGTGTTTACAAGCCCTGGTAGCCCAGCTAATGCATTTTCGAGGGGAAAAGTAACGCGTTGTTCAACCTCTAACGGCGTATAGCCTGGCGCTTCGGTGTTGATCATAACCTGAACATTAGTTATATCAGGTACTGCATCAATAGGCAGTTTAGTAAAATTCCATAAGCCTAATCCTGCAATGGCTAATACCATGACAAGAACGAGGATATTTCGCTTTATAGCAAAGCGTAAAATCGATTCTAACATTACGCTCTCCTAGTGATCGTGTGACGCGCCAGACTTTTCAATATCGGCTTTGATGATGTAGCTATTTTCAGTAACATACTCAGTACCAGCAGGCAGTCCACCTAGTACCTCTACCCATGTTGCATCTGAACGACCCAGCTCAAGCATCCTGACTTCATATTCATCAGCGACTTTTGCATACACGACCGTAAAATCACGAAAGCTCTGTAAGCCTATTTTCTTTACCGCTAAAGGAACTTCAAAAGAAGCAGTTTCAATATCGGCTTTAACAAAACTCCCTTCCAACAAAGGCTCAGCCTGTTGTGCCAACGTAACCCACACCATTCTTGCCTGATCACTTCTAACTTTTGGCTCTATAAATGATACCTTACCAGCAGTATTCACAAGACTACCTTCTGCCTTAATGCTCACTAGAGTGCCTTGAGATACTTTGCTGTAATCGCTCGGGTAGACTGCTAATTTAACGACAGATTGACTCGCGTCTGTGATAACAAGCAGTTCTCGGTTATTCGTTTGCTCACCTGAATTAGCCATTTGTTTTGCGACAAAACCAGCAATAGGCGATTTTATCTCATAGGGGTTTAAACTTTCATTACTTTCAATCGTCATTAAAGTTTGGCCTTTATTTACTTTATCGCCAAGCTTTACATTTAAGTGTGTAATAACACCTTCAAAACGTGCAAAAACAGTGCGGTGCGCACTCGGCGGTAACCAAACCTGTCCATAAGCAGGGATCGTTTGATGAAGCTTTTGAGACCCTGCAATTGCAGTTTCAATCGCCATTGCATCTGCTACTGCGGGTTCGATTTTTGTTCGCCCCTCTAGGTTATCGTATTGCCAACGATATTTTTTTCCTTGGTAGCTCGCATTTACTGTGACAATAAAAGAGTGCGGTTCGTAAATTTCCATATCCCCACGTAAAAAGTCACTTTGGCTAATAAACTTAATATCATCAATCACATTACCTAATCGGGTTAACGTAACCGTTAATTCAACATCGTCGGGATTAATTGGGTTTTTATTATCCGTTAACCATACTCTAAACTCAGGTGGTACGCCTGTTTCGAAAATCGCTAACTCCAATGCGAAGCTTCCTTCACGAAGCATACGACCATTATGCGGCCCTTTTTCAGGCTCTGCTTGCTCTGTAGTAGGTGTTGATACTGCGCTAGCGGGTAAATGTACCCCCGCGCTGAGGCCGAGTAATACGGCAACGGTTATGGAGGGAATAAAGTTTGTCGTTTTCATAAATAATCTCATTGTTCTATCGATGCGCCAGTAAGACGCTGAATTTCTATATGCTGTAAATGTAAGCTTTCATAAGCGCTAAGTAGTTCTGATTGCGCGCTTAATTGCGCCTGACGCACGCTACTCCACTGGTTGTAATTCAATTTACCAACGTTAAATGCTTGTTTTGCTTGGGTAAGCGCGGTTTCTAGCGTGGGAATGATTTCATTTTTTGAGGTGGTAATTACATGAACAGAATGCTTAACTTCTTGAAGCAAAGCATAAAGCTGGCTATTAGCTTGTTGAGTTAAACTCTTCGCTTGCGCTGTTAATACATCTTGCTCGGCACGTAACTTAGCGACCGTTCCGGCATTGCTGCCAGATGCTCCCCACGGAATAGAAACACCGGCCACGAGCCCAAAGTCATCCGTTGATTCATAGCGACGTAAGCCTGTTGTAAATTGCCATTGTGGTTTTGCTTCAATTTGAGCTAATTCAATGTGTGATTGTGCAATACGTTTTTGACTTGCTAACTGCATCAAACGAGGCGCATTTTTAAAGCGCTCGAACTGTGACTGAAAATCTACAATTTTAGGTAACTGCAATAAGTTACCTGCAAGTGTAAAGTCAGTGCGAGGCTCTGCCCACAAGGCAGAAAGCTGATATTTTCCACTGGCTATTTCATGCTCAAGATCTTCGAGGAGTAATTCTTGATTAATTAATTCAGCCTCGGCTAAGTATTTATCAATTGATAATGACTTACCTATACGAACCCGTTCATCAATTGCATTTATAACCTCATTAGCTTGCCTTACAGCCATTTTATTGAGCTTTAGCGCCTCTTCTTTCACCAGTAGTTGAATAAATAGCTTCGCGGTCATCGCAGCTAAATCAAGTGCAAGAATTTGTTTCTCTATACGTATCTGCTCAAGTTCAGACTGGCTTGCTTTTACGCGACTATCAATTTGCTCTTGTTGCATCAGCCAAGAAAAAGTTAAGGTTGATTGCATATTTTGCAAACCACTATGCTCACCTGTCCCAAAAGCATCTTCAACCATTAAGCCTATTTGCGCTCTTTGGCCTATATTTGCTTGTTTTATCTTACCTTGCTGCGCTTTGTCTCGGTAAAAGTAGCCCTGTAGTTGCGGGTTGTTAGCAAGTGTGAATGAGATTGCTTGCTTTAGGTTTAATGTTTGATAAGTCTCAGAACTTGCAAAACATGGTAGTGCTGAGAAAGATATAAATAAGCCCACAAAAAACCGACTGGCGATCGGTTTTTTGTGGGTGAAATGACGACTGAAAAATTTCATTTTAATCCTTACTTAGTGGATGAAAAAAGTTTCTATAAGGTGATGAACACTATCGACAGTCGACAGTGTGAATAAAGCGATAGCCATAAAGCTAAACAACGTGACAATTAAAAGTGGTTTAGGCGTAGTAGGAATTGGCGTTAACAATGTTTGTATACGCTGAGTTATTTGCTCATTACTAAAATGACTCGTAAAAATATTGTCATTAGTGATACGTTGTTGTCGTTGAAATCGAGCAACATTAATAAGCGCTTGAGCCACATCTAAACCATCAAAATACTGTGTGGCACCGACATCAGCAATTTGCTCAGTTAAAGCCGTATAAGATTGCTGTAACGCCGCGCGCGTTGGCGAAGGAAAACACCAACTAAATAAACTAAACAAAGTTTTAAAAAGCGGATCTCGGGCTTTTAAATGTGCTAGTTCATGCTGTATGACTATGTGTACTGTTTTTTCATCAAGTGCTTGTAATCCGCTGGTTATATACACTTTTGGATTGAAAAAACCAACAGTAAATGCCTCTGGTACAAGGTGTTCAATAACGTGTACAGACTGGTTGGGATAATCTTTGTGAGGTTGAGTATTTGATAAAGCCAACAGACTGCTCATTGCTGAACTATGTCTATTAAGACTAAAAAATGCATGTACGCTAGCGCTTGTCATCAAACAAGCTGCTGATATAAGTAATACCGAATGCCAACTATAGACAGAGAAAACCTCTAGGTGATGCCAGTGAGCAACCCCTTGCAACCAATTAGACATTTGGTTTTGATGTGCCTGCCAAAATACAGCTGCACACAATAAGGAGATCCACCAAGGGCTGCTAATAGTTAACCAAAGCATGAACTTACGCTCGGTAAACTGGAAAATAGTAATTTTTTTACAAAGCGAGGTGTGGAAGAAGGAAATCAATATGATCACACAAATAAAAGCGGTCACCGCTGCGCTCGCTAGATTTAAAAACACGGCCCAATTTCCAACAATCATGTTTACACTTTTCCGCTTCGTAGTTTTCGCTGTTGCTCTATAAGCTTTTCGAGCTCATCTAATTGTGTATCATTAAAATTAGTCGAAGTAGAAGAAAATGCAGCAATTAAACTGTTTTCACCCTCTTCAACAAAGTCAGCTGTAATATCATTTATTAAAGTAGCTATAAGCGAGTTACGATCAACTTTAGTTCGGTAATTATAAGCATGACCCTGCTTAGTTCTGCTAAGAAGGCCTTTTTTATAAAGTCTTTCAAGGGTGCTTTGAATAGTATTGAGAGTGCAGCCACGTGTTTTACCTAAACGACTGTGCACATGCTTTGCATCCGCTTCTTTAGAAGACCACAAATATTGAAGTACTAGTTTTTCTAATTCGCCTAACTGCATAATCAAATATCTCTTAACAACATAGCCATATCATGGCAAAATAAAAACCGATAGGCAATCGGTTTTTATTTTTTTATTTAAAAAGGAAAGTAATACATGGGTTGGATAATTTTTAAATACTTAGTGACAGCAGCAATTGTTGTAGCGGTTTCAGAGGTCGCAAAGCGCAGTGATAAACTCGGAGCACTAATTGTAGCACTTCCATTAGTGACTATTTTAGCAATGATTTGGTTGTACGTTGAAAAACAACCAACGGAGAAAATTGCGAACCATGCTTGGTATACCTTTTGGTATGTCGTGCCTACCTTACCGATGTTTTTAATATTTCCATCATTACTGCACCGATTTGGTTTTTGGCCATCACTCGGCCTTAGCGCCTTAATAACTTGTTTTCTCTTTGGAGTGTTTGCATTCGTTGTTAGCAAATTTGGAATAAATTTAATACCCTAAAAGGTTGTTCCTGAAATTAATAATATAGTGAAATAAAGGATGTAGATGGGGCAATAATTTCGATACTTATCCCTAAAAAATTTTCCATTACTTAGCAGAGTCAAATAAAAGCTAGCCTTATTTATGTACTAAGAGTGATAATATAAACAGAATATGGCTCATTTTATGGAACTATAAAAATGCTTCTATAACTCTAGTTCTAAGTGATTTAATTTGTATACTGCTCAATGAACAACCTGAAAGCAGCTCATCATAAGCTATACCGAGCTCTGGAGTCAGGCCCCCTAGAACGAGTTTATCAAGGTTTTCTTTTAACTTATTATCCCTGTTTATTTTTGGCGATGTTAAAGGTCTAAATATATCTTCTCTCACCAAAATTGTGTCACATTCCATATCAACATAAGAACAACTATCTGGTATATCAATATTAATGCGCTCAGCAAACTCAACTAAGCTTGTTTCTGCAAATGTGAATAACCAGGCGAATTCAATTTTGTCCTTGCCTGACCTAAGAATGCGCCCTAGTACTTGCCTAAAATACAATTCGGTTTTTATAGAGCTTAAATGACAACATACTTGTAGCCTAGGTATGTCGGTCCCTTCACTGATCATACCAACACTAACAATCCACTGTTCTGTAGATGACTTAAATGAATTGATCTTCTCTGTTGAATTATCGTGTAAGTAAGTAAGTAACTATGGTTGATGTTTGATTGAATTCATCAATTAATAGACTGTTTATCATTTCAGCGTGCTTAACTGAAGACGCGACCACTAGACCGCCAGCAGTCGGGTTTGAAGCTCTTATCTCCGACAATTTTAATACGGCTAACTTCAATAAATATTTAAGTGCAGGGTCATTATTAAGCACCTCTTGGTACGTTGAGTGAGTTTGCCTAACAAATTCAGCTATAGACCCATATGTTTCGTGACCATCCGAAATATTATTGCTATCAACTAAAACTATTTTTGGCTCTCTACACACATTATCTCTAATGGCCTGACTCAAGCTGTATTGATAATCGCATATCAACTCACCTTCTGGGTCAGAATAGTTCACTAAAGCAATAGGAAGAGCGTCTGAGCGCCAAGGAGTGCCTGATAGCGCAAGTGTATACGTTGCAATATCCTGTAAATGAAAAACAACTCTCTCACCCCACGTATTGATTTTAGATTTATCTTGCGAGAACGAGCAATGGTGTATTTCATCAAAAATAAAAAATGTACGGTATTTGCTTAGACCATCCCAGGTACTTTGAGGAATGGAGCATAAACTTTGATAAGTCATCGAGGCACCTACAGCGGTAAATGAGCCATCAAATGAACACCCAATTATTTTTCCAAATGTTCTTTTGATATTATTAGCCACTTCAACCGATGGTGAAAAGCAGATCACTCTGTCAATCATTCCTTTATCAAATAACGTTTTGGCCAATGATGCTGCCATTATTGTTTTACCAGCACCAGGAGTGGCCTGACATAAAAAGTGCTTATCACTAACAGTGTATTTCTTTACTGCTAACTCAACACATTCTTTTTGCCAACTTCTCAGCATCGCGAAGCACCATTGTTCAAAGAAGCCAATATAGTGGTTAAAGCATTAACTTTTCCTAATAACTTAGCTGAATTATTTTTAGCATCGTCTAATGCAGAATAGAACAAGCTAAGGTGCTCAGGGAATCGCTTTTGTAGGGCTTTATATTCATCAACTTCCCCTAACAAAATCGCAAGCTCAGCCTCAAACTGTTTCTTTTCATTCAATAAAGTCTCAACAAGCGGTGATGCTTGATTATCAGTATGACTGTTAATTGCTTTTTCTTGTTGAATTAAAGCCTGTTTCGCTACAAACGTAGCGTTATTAAACAGCCCAGTTTTAAAATATTTTTTATGGCGGCCACTTCCTTTTGAAGTTAAGAGATCCTTCCGCTCAAGAGTTGTCGTTTGCCTATAAATGAATTTACGTGCCTCATCTATATCTTGATATTTATCAGTTACGGTTAATAACTCATCCCTGAGCTCGACAATTGTAAAACCATTGCACTCTTTTTCGATCAAAAGAGAATAAATGTGGTGGTTTAATTTAATAACTTGGGGCATTTCTTATACTACAACAATTAAGAAAACTTAGGGTTGCTAAGTATATAGAACAATGCAAAACTTAGAAATACTAAGTTTTATATTTGAGAGCATTTTTAAGAACACACCCACAAAACAAACTTAGGATTCCTAAGTGTACAAACCATTGTAAAACTTAGACAATCTATGCAATTAGAGACTGAAAAATGATATTTCTGTGTTCCAAAATCCAATTCCAATTAGACTCAAACAAGCCCGCGCTAAGTCAGGTATTACTCAAAAGCAGCTGGGGATACTTATCGGTATGGATGAAAATTCAGCGAGTGGTCGCATGAACCACTATGAAAAAGGCCGCCACATTCCAGATTTAGCTACCCTAAAAAAGATCGCTGATGAACTAAATGTTCCATTGAATTATTTTTTCTGTGAAGATGAGACAACAGCAGAGCTAGTAATCGAAATCTCGAAATTAGATATAGAGAAGAAGCTTAAATTAATCAAAGAACTTAAAGACTCATCTAATTAGTTGAGCCTATATTAAAAAAGTAAATTGTCGTATACAATTAAATAAAAAATAGCCATAAAACAATGGAACTTGGACAATACTACACACCTAAAACTTTTAGTACTCTATTGATAGAGAACATGCTTTCAACTAAAGCTGATTATGTTTTAGACATAGGCTGTGGACAAGCTAGTTTATTAGAGGCAGCAAGAGGAAGATGGAAAAAAGCCAAACTTATTGGGTACGATATCGACCCAACTAACTATAATTTACAAGGTGAAAATTTACACATTGGCTTTGGGGATGGCTTAGACCCTGATTTATCAAATAAAATATTAGACAACTTTGGTTATATTGATATATCAGTAGCGAATCCTCCGTGTACCAGTAAATAAAAACATAATACGTTCAAAAAAGGCTCTAGAGGCCTTCTATTATTTCTTTCTTTCGATTTAAGTCTTACTTCACATCGCCGATTTATTTCAAGTAAGACTTCAATATCAAAATTAACTCCTCACTTTCATTTGCTCTCTCTTCATTACTTAAATTCGCCAGACCAATATGATGTCTTATGTGATCTTCCAGTATCTTGTTCATTAGTCCGTTAACAGCTCCCTTAATCGCAGCTACTTGCTGCAATACAACAATACAGTCAGGTTCTTGTTCCAATGCTTTTTCTAGTGCGTTAGTCTGGCCACGAATCTTTTTTATCCTAGTCAGCAATGCCTTTTTATTTTTTTCGATATGAGCCATACAATCCTCAATTGTTCAAAGTAGTATACTAGGGTATAGTATAGCAAAATTAATAAATAATTAAGAGAGTAAAATGCGCGAGCAAGCAGTCGAAAAATGGGGTCATACTCATCATTTTGCAATTGACACTGCACAATCTGAAAAGAAAGTGACAATCGTATTTGCAATCACTACTTTGACTATGGTGATAGAGATAGTTGCAGGAACTTGGTTTGGTTCAATGGCACTATTGGCTGATGGTTGGCACATGTTTACTCACTCGGCCGCTTTTGCTGTTTCAATTTTCGTATATTGGTATTCAAAAAAGCATCGAAGTAATAGGGAATATTCTTTTGGCGTTGGTAAGGTCAATACCCTAGGTGGATTTGCCAGTGCCGTTGCGCTCGGAACTGTTGCATTAATGATGATAGTAGAGTCTGTAAGTCGACTTTTTTCACCACAAGCAATACGCTTCGATGAAGCTATCGGTGTAGCGATAATTGGACTGATAGTCAATGTCGTATCGGCCGTTCTGCTTCATGACAATCACCACCATCATGGGCAAGAGCACCATAAACACACTGATGAAGATCATAGTCATGACCATCACGATCACAATTTAAAAGCGGCTTACTTTCATGTACTTGCCGACACTCTGACATCTGTGTTTGCTATTGTTGCCCTTGTCTCAGGTAAGTATTTTAACTGGTTATGGGCAGATGCTCTTATGGGAATCGTAGGCGCAATTATAATTACCAAATGGGCCTATAAATTGTTGACTGACAGTAGCAACATATTACTTGATAAAGCTGCAAGTGAGCCGATAGCTAACAAGATTGTATCGTGTACAGAAGAAGATGGCGTGTCCGTGGTAACCGATTTACATTTATGGAAGCTTTCGAGTAAACACCTTAGTGCAATTGTTTCTGTTGCAACACCTTTAGAAAAAACTCCTGATGATTTTAAAGATATTATTCGTCGTCATATTGACCTCTCCCACTTAACTATCGAAGTTAATAAAATCTAAGCCGAATTCGGCAGTCGAACTTACTTTTTTGTTTTAGGAATTATCGTTTATGAGTATTTTTGCATTAATTCTTATCGCGTTTGCTATGTCTAGTGATGCTTTTGCCGCTTCGATTAGTAAAGGATCAAAACTTAAAAGCCCACGTATTTTAAATGCACTGAAAATGGGGCTAATATTTGGTGTCATTGAGGGGATTACTCCTATCATAGGTTGGGTGATAGGTTCGGCAGGTTCTTATTACGTTCAGGAAATAGATCATTGGATAGCATTTATCCTTTTGTTTTCGCTGGGCTTGCATATGTTATATGTGAGTTTCCAAGCTGAAGAAACAGAAATATCTCTTAGTCCCTCAAGTAAAAAACGAGCGCTAGCTGCCACAATATTAACTGCGTTGGGCACTAGTATTGACGCAATGACAGTGGGCGTTACGTTTGCATTTTTAGACGTAAACATTGTTATAGCAGCCGTATTGATTGGTCTTGCAACCGCTCTAATGGTAACTATTGGTTCTTTATTAGGAACGTGGTTGGGTGCCTTAGTCGGGAAAAGAGCTGAAGCGTTTGGAGGCATTATCCTAATAATTATAGGTTCATGGACTTTGTATTCGCATCTGAGCGTTTAGTTGAGCTTATGACGCATTGGTTGTATTCGCAACTTGCATCGGCAATGCTCTTACAACCAAATCGTGTGATAATTAGACCGACATTTTCCCTTGGTAATCACATTAATCCACATAAAGCTAAGAGAAGATTAGAATTCCAGTCTAGGTTCGACGGACACTTTTAAACTAGTCATAGCCTTGAAGGTAGTTGACTGTCTCATGAAGTATTCAAACCAATAAAATGAAAAAACCTGACAGTCAGCTTTCTGCTATGACCGATTCACGCCCTGAGCCGAACTTCGGCAAAGAGCGATAACCGGACTGTCGGGTCAACTCGTTTTTGGACAAAAACGAGTCAGTGGATTTGCTCATTTAACGGAGTACGTATTAGGAGACGTATGGCCTAACTCAACTTAGCAAAAGGTAAGACCTGAACCTATATACATTGACCAGCCAGAATCGATAAAACCTTGTCTCGCTCTCAGTGGCATTGAGAAGATCCTTTAATGTGAGCTAGGTTCGAGATGATTCCAATGAACTACAAATTAGCGCCAATGGCCCATCCATCATTTCGGTTTTGATCAAACTCGCATCATTACAACAACTGGTAGAGAACGCGAAACCATGTAAGTAATCAGCCAGCAAATCTAGGCCGTCTTTTTCCACTTTTGTGTGTAAAGCTAAAGGAGCAATAATAGTTTGATAACGCTCAGTAAACACTTGGGCAGGTCCGTGTGATGTCATGCTTAGCATGGTTTGTAGTAGCCCGTTGTACTCGCGTAACAGCTCGATATAACTGACACATAAACGTTTTAACTCGCCTTGCCAGTTCGAACTTTCCTGAGGCTGATAGATCTCCGCCACAAGCGATGTGGTGAGCGCTTCCAACAAAGCATTCTTGTTTTTGAAGTAATAATAGATCGCCATAGGATCCACGTTTAATTGCGTTGCTAATGAACGGACACTTGGGACTTTTCCATCCCTTTTCATCAAACACTTAGCCGTTTCTAGGATGCTCTCAGCACTTAACTGTGATTGCTTCCCTACTGGTCGCCCACGTTTTTTTTCATTGACAGCCATTTGCTCTTCCCGATAAACTCAATAATATTCTTCATTGTAGAATTAATTTTAAACTATATTTTAGCTTCGCTCAACCACGACCAATTTGATGAGGTACTTATGGCAAACATCGTATTTATTGCAACTAGTCTGGACGGTTTCATCGCAGATAAACAAGGCAAACTCGACTGGCTACATTCGGTACCAAATCCAGACAATATTGATACTGGTTTCTTTGCGTTGATGGAGCGAATTGACGGCTTGGTGATGGGACGCAATACCCTCGATGTGGTTCTGAGTTTTGATTGCGATTGGCCTTACACAAAACCAGTGTTCGTGTTGAGCAACACCATGACGAAAGTGCCACAAGGTTATGAAGGCAAACTATTCTTAGTCAAAGGTGAATTGAAAGACATTATCGCGGAGCTGAATGCTAAGGGATTTTATGATCTATACATCGACGGTGGCGTGACTATTCAAAACTTCCTCAATGAAGATCTGATCGATGAAATGGTGATCACTCGCTTTCCTATCCTACTTGGCGGCGGCGCACCTTTGTTTGGTGAACTAAAACAACCATTGAACTTCAAAGTGACCAAGAGTGAAGTAGTACTAGAAACCTTGGTTCAAACCTCTTACGTGCGAGAGAAATAATCTCGATTTCTGCATCTAAAAACGCCCTTTACAACAAAGTGAAGGGCGTTTTGCCGTCTATTTGAGCAACAGGGATCAGGTCTTGTCTTTTGCCTCTCCCATTAATTTATGTATTGAAAAGTTCTCTGATTGTCTAGCTAGTAATACTAGACGTAACTCATTTCGGGGCAAGGGCAGTATAAGAACACTGCCTGCGTTAAATCAACAATCGGTTTCTCTCGATATTTTAATGGCGTCTTCAATCTCTATTCCTAAATATCTGATGGTGTTATCAATTTTTGTATGACCAAGTAGTAACTGAACGGCACGTATATTTTTGGTTCGAGCATAAACTAAAGTCGCTTTGGTTCTTCTCATTGAGTGAGTTCCATATAGGTCAGAATCAAGCCCTAATTGCTCAGCCCAACTCCTGATGATAGACCTGTAATATGAATAGCTTATTGGTTGATTAGAGCGACGTAAACTCCGAAACAAATAATCACTAGGTTGCAATTTAACTTCTTGAACCCAAAGGCTAATACTTTGTTGTGTTCTCGGAGTTATCTCAAATTGAACTTCTATCCCTGTTTTCTTCTGCGTCAATTGAACCCTCTCAAATACTTGGTCGTGAGTAGCGACGTCTCGAACTTTTAAAGAGAGTAAGTCACATGATCTTAGCTTGCTATCTATAGCCAAGTTAAGTAGGGCCAATTGCATCAAGTTGTTTTGAATTTCTATTCGAGTGCGAATACGCCAAATCTCTTCAAGCTTGTAAGGGCGTTTCACACCAGTAGCATTGTGATTTAGTTCTGGTTTCATAGTGACCTCCTATTTAAAAGTCATTATGGAGGATAGCGGATGTATTACTGATTAGGATTTTGAAAAAATGCGTTAGAGCATCTCAACTACTTATTCACACAACTTAAGCCACAATAATGGACGTTCATCTAAATCTATTAAAACAAAAATGTGCTTGCGAAACTGTTATTTTGGCACAAAGGATTAGTCGTAACTTTCAGTTTCAAAAAATGTATTGCATTACAGGTATAACAAATTTATTATATAACAAATTTATTATGAGGGTGGTTATGAAAGTTCTATTTTTGTGCACTGAAAACTCGGCTAGATCTATCATGGCTGAGGCGTTATTAAAACATCACGGAAAAGGTGAGTATGAGGTTTACAGCGCTGGTACTGAGCCAAATAATGTGGACAGCCGAACGCTGTCAGCTATTGAACACTTTGGGTTACGGACTGATGGCTTACGTTCAAAACACCTTGATGAAGTTAGCAATATCCATTTTGATTTTGTTATTACCCTGTGTGATAAAGCGGCAAAAGAATGCGATAGCCGAGTTAATGGCACTAATTGTCTTGCATGGGATTTTCCTGAGCCACGTTCCCGCAAAGAAGCCAATCCGTTTGAAAAAACACTACAAGAGCTAAATGAACGGCTCAAAATGTTTTTGCTGATACAGGAAAAGCAAAAACCAGCGCCAATCACACCAACTACTTTTTACAAAGCGTTAGCTGATGATATTCGTTTGAAAAGTCTATTAATTATTGCTGTTGAAGGTGAAGCATGTGTTTGTGAGTTAATGACTGCGCTAGATGAAGAAAGCCAACCTAAAGTATCCCGTCACTTAGCACAGCTTAGAAAAGCTGGCATTTTATCTGACAGAAAGCATCAGCAATGGGTATTTTATTCAATTAATCCAACACTACCAAAGTGGATGAAGCAAACCATCACTTCAACTGTAGTGAATGAACCTATTTTTATTGAACAAGAGCTAGCCAGATTGAATGCTATGGGTGATCGCCCAACGCGTGTTGCAAGCTGCTGTAATTAAGGAATATGACTATGGGGATTTTTGAACGTTATTTATCTGTTTGGGTTGCGATATCAATTGCTGCTGGTATGGCACTGGGGGTTGTTTACCCACCTCTTTTTGAAGCGATAGCAAAGCTTGAAGTTGCCCATGTCAATGTGGTTGTTGCAGTTTTCATTTGGGTAATGATTTACCCCATGATGGTACAAATAGATTTCTCAACAATTAAAGAAGTAGGCAAAAATCCACAAGGACTTGTGTTAACTTTAGTGATTAATTGGCTTATCAAACCATTTTCTATGGCTGCATTGGGTTGGTTGTTTTTTGAAGGATTGTTTGCCGATTTTGTTTCACCAGAAACTGCGCAAGAATATATCGCAGGAATGATTTTACTTGGCGTAGCACCGTGTACGGCAATGGTGTTTGTCTGGTCACAACTGACTAAAGGCGACGCAAACTACACGTTAGTTCAAGTTTCGGTTAACGACATCATCATGATTTTTGCGTTCGCTCCAATTGCAGGATTATTGCTGGGAGTAACAGATATTCATGTGCCTTGGGGAACTTTGTTTATTTCTGTCGTCTTATACGTATTGCTACCCTTAATCGCAGGCGTACTCACCAGAAGAAGTTTAAACCGCTCAGGTCGTGATGAAACGGCTATCACAACCTTGTTAGAAAAGTTAAAACCATTTTCTGTCATTGGTTTATTAGCCACAGTTATGCTGTTGTTCGGCTTTCAAGCTAACACTATTTTAGACCAACCACTCAATATTTTGCTAATCGCGATTCCGCTGGTTATTCAAACGTATGGCATTTTCATCATTGCCTATTTTATTGCGCTAAAAATCAAGCTTCAACATAATATTGCGGCTCCATCGTGCTTAATTGGTACATCAAATTTCTTTGAGTTGGCTGTAGCTGTAGCTATTTCTCTTTTTGGCTTGCATTCAGGTGCAGCGCTAGCAACCGTGGTTGGCGTTCTTGTGGAGGTGCCTGTCATGCTGTCTCTCGTAGCGATTGTAAACAGAACAAAACATTGGTTTAACGAATAATTAAGAGGATTCTTATGCAAACTCACCCTTATGACAAACTGACACTTGATAATGGCGCTAGTTTTATATTTACGCCATGCCCAGGAACGAAAAAGGTTGATTTAACAACATCGGTAAAGCAACTCAAAGATGCGGGAGCACAAGCGATTGTCACTCTGATGTACGACGCAGAAATAAAGAAAAACGAGGCCGAAACACTTCCTCAAGTTTGTAACGAACAAGGCATAAAATGGTTTCAGTTACCTATTTTAGATGATGATGCGCCTAATGATGACTTTGCAACGGCGTTCAGATCTCACCTTGATGACGTGTTAGCTATTTTGCGCAATCAAGGCACTGTTGCCGTTCACTGTAAAGGCGGTTCAGGTCGCACGGGCTTAGTGATTGGCATACTGATGTATGAGTTAGGTTACAACAAGACAAGCATTATTAACCAAGTACAGAAAGTACGCCCTAAGGCGCTTTCTAATCCTGTGCAACTTTCATTTTTTAATGAATATCAAAAAGTAGGAGTTTAACTATGACAATTAAAATTGGTATTAACGGTTTTGGCCGCATGGGCCGATTAACGCTTAGAGCTGCCTTTGGTTGGCAAAATATTGAGTTTGTGCAAATCAACGATCCTGCTGGCAACGCAGAAACACTGGCACACCTATTAAAATACGATTCAGTGCATGGCACTTGGTCACATGATGTATCTAATGATGACAACAATGTGATAATCAACGGTCAAGCTATCCGTGTGACCCAAAACAAAGCGATTAGCGATACGGATTGGTCTAAATGTGATTTGGTCATTGAAGCCTCTGGTAAGATGAAGAAAACTGAGTTGCTACAAGCCTACTTAGACCAAGGTGTAAAAAAAGTCGTTGTCACTGCTCCCGTAAAAGAAGACGGTGTGCTCAATGTGGTTATGGGGGTTAATGACCACCTATACGATGTTGATCAACACGCAATCGTAACGGCAGCGTCTTGCACCACTAACTGCTTAGCACCAGTGGTGAAAGTTTTACAGGATAAAATCGGCATCAAACATGGTTCGATGACAACCATCCACGATATTACCAATACTCAAACTATTCTCGATGCACCGCACAAAGATTTACGTAGAGCACGTGCGTGTGGCATGAGCCTAATCCCAACAACCACAGGTTCGGCAACAGCTATTACTCATATTTTTCCAGAGTTGAAAGGTAAGCTGAATGGTCATGCGGTACGTGTACCTTTGGCGAATGCGTCAATTACTGACTGTGTATTTGAAGTAGAGCGTTCAACAACGGAAGCTGAAATTAACGCTTGGATGAAAGAAGCGGCTGAGGGCGAGTTAAAAGGCATTTTGGGCTATGAAGAAAAGCCACTTGTGTCAATCGACTATAAAACCGACCCACGTTCTAGCATCGTCGATGCGTTATCAACAATGGTGGTCAACGGAACTCAGGTAAAGCTGTATACATGGTATGACAACGAGTGGGGATACGCGAATAGAACGGCTGAGCTTGCTCGTAAAGTTGGCCTATCAATTAAGGGATAATGTAATACTATGAAGCGCTTGACATCATTATCAGACGATATAAAGCAGTACCTCGTTATAACAGGTAACTATTGGGCATTTACCTTAACGGATGGGGCACTTCGCATGTTAGTGGTGCTTCATTTCCATGCGTTAGGCTATAGTCCGCTTAGCATTGCGATGTTGTTCTTGTTTTATGAAATCTTTGGCGTTGTCACCAACTTGGTTGGCGGCTTCTTAGGTGCTCGTTTAGGGCTCAATAAAACCATGAATATTGGCTTAGCCATTCAGGTTATTGCCTTACTAATGCTAGCTGTTCCGGCTGAATGGTTAACCGTTGTGTATGTGATGATTGCACAAGCGCTTTCAGGCATTGCCAAAGACTTAAACAAAATGAGCGCTAAAAGCTCGATTAAGGCATTGGTTGCAGCAGGACAAGAAGGCACGCTGTTTAAATGGGTTGCGCTATTAACAGGCTCCAAAAATGCCCTAAAAGGTGTTGGCTTTTTCTTAGGAGGCCTGCTGTTAACCTTGCTATCCTTCAAGGGTGCAATGTTGCTAATGGCTGGTGTTTTGGCTCTTGTTTGGTGTTACAGCCTTTACGCCTTAAAAAGTGACTTAGGAAAAGCAAAGAGCAAACCTAAGTTTACCGATATTTTTTCAAAGAGTCGCTCAATTAACATCTTGTCAGCTGCACGATTATTCTTATTTGGTGCGCGTGATGTCTGGTTTGTCGTCGCACTGCCCGTATTTTTGTCGCAAGCCTTTAATTGGGATCATTGGACGGTAGGCGGCTTCTTGGCACTATGGGTGATTGGTTACGGTTTCGTACAATCTATCGCACCTAAGGTAATGAATCTCAAAGAAGGGTTTTCGCCTGCTATAGAAACAACCAAATGGGCGAGTTTACTGGCACTGGTTACATTAGGTATAGCCTTATCACTGTATTTTAATTGGCAAGTAAAAACAGTGCTCATTACTGGTTTAATGTTGTTTGGTGTACTGTTCGCCATTAATTCATCGCTACACAGTTATTTGATTGTTAGCATGGCAGATGCCGACGGTGTTTCCCTCGATGTTGGCTTTTACTATATGGCTAATGCAATGGGGCGTTTGATTGGCACGGTGCTGTCAGGTTGGGTTTTCCAACTATACGGATTAGCCGCTTGTTTGGCGATCTCTTTTGGTTTTGTGATTTTAGCAGGGTTAATTTCTAAAAAGCTGCCTTCGAAATTAATTAACTGAAGTGACATCGGAGATGCATGCAACATGTTAAACGTTAAGAACTTAAATCGGTTTTATTGGACTTCCCAGCTTTCACTAGACATCGGCTAATAATCTTAAAGTACAAAACGAAAGTAAACTTCCGTTTCAAGGGCTTCAAAGGTAGTTATCAGAAATATATTCTGTTTTGTGAAAGCGTTAACCCGGATAGCTATATGAGCAACTTTTCGGGGTCTTATTTGAGCGAGAAGCAGACGGTCGGTTAAACTCGTTTTTGGACAAAAGCAAGTTAGAGTATTTATTCGGTAACGCCCAAAGCAGCGGCACGCGTTAGCGTTGCTGCCTTTGTTTGTTATGCCGTATTACTCTTATGCAATTGATCAATGTATTTTTGCAGTCTTGTATGCCATAGATAAAATCCAAACACCGAAACTAGCACTCCAATAAATATTCCAGAAAAGCTTATGTACTTAGCCATATCATATTTGGCTGTTCTAGTATTCATAGCAATTCTTGTTGCTGGATTTGAATTTATTATCGCATCAGCCTCTTTGCTTAATTTTTCAGATTCGATAAGTATTTTGTCCAGTTCTTTTTTTTGTTCTTCTGACAGGAGACTCTGATCGCCAGCCACACTGTTGTAGATAGCTATACCCTCATTAGTTTTTTTTGCAAATTTCTCATACGCCTTACCACCTTCAAATATGCTATTCACGTATTCTGCATTCGACTCAAAAAACTGATCATATTCATTAGAGGCGCTCCACCAGAATGCTGCTGACGAAAAGACAACAACAAGTCCAAATATGGACATGAACTTATATAGGTTATCAGTTGGTGGGGTAATCATAATTCTTGATTCCAAAGAAATAAAGCCCTGTTAATGGGTAAAATAAAGTTGGCTAAAATTATGCGATGAAAGAGCAAAAGCCAACTGTATTTTGTCCTTGTTAAACAGCTTGTATGGCATTTTTTATGCTCAGAAACTCTGCAACTAAATCCCAACGGTCTTCATAGTTTGCCAAGTCAGGGATTGTTTTTAAACTTACCTTACCCCAATCAGCACTTCTTGGCGCGTTTTGAATTACGGCAACAGGAAAATCATAATATTTAGGCGGCAATATTTCTTTTTTGCCATCTTTTGAACCACGGTTTAATAAAACAACAACTACAAAATCACAATCAAAATTTTTAATTGGAAAGCCGTTTGCTCCAGTGCGCCAACGGCTTTTCACCTGCACCATTGCTGATTTATTTGATTCTGGGTTTGTAGCAACTAAATCATAACCAGGCATATTAGTATAAGTTTTGTAACTTGCTATTTTATGTAGCAAAAGCTGACCTAAAGCTAAAAACTCTGCACCTTCAGCTTCTAAACGAGTATCAAGACGCGCCATAACTTCCCTAAATGCCTAACAGCATATCACTAAAAATTGCCGTTAAAACTCTATGTGTTAATTTCCAGAATTATCAAAATACGGTTTTTAATAATCTAATTATTACTAACTTACACATAGGCAAAAGGAATTACAATTGTTTAGACTACTCTATAACCGAGAATTTACTTGTTCGAGAATGGATAAAATTATATTACGAGAACATGCATAAAAATAGTTTTAAAATTAGCAACTTAAATGTTACTGAAAATTTAAACCTGAAACCACTTAAATTACATAAAGCCAAATCCATTGTTGACGAGTTATACCAATGGTTGCTCAAGCACAAAGATAAAATCCCGCCCAAAATGGCGCTAGGTAAAGCCATCAACTACGCGATAAATTAATTTGAAAAATTCCGGCGTTACTTAGAGGATGGCAGACTTAAAATTGATAACAATCGCGCAGAGCGAGCTATAAAACCGTTCGTGATAGGGCGAAAAAACTGGCTGGTATGCTATTTACGTCAAAGTCGCTCGGTAATTAGACCGACATAACCCCTTGGTAATCACCACACTTATTCAACTAATTTTACTAAAAAGCCTAACAAATAGTACATTGACTTTATCTTATTTATTAGCCTTAATTACTTTATTCAAAGCTTGTATAAAGCCTCTTGGGAATACTTCATTTTGATATTCACTACCTTTCACTTGACCTACTTCTGTTTTCAACCAACCATTTAATTCCATACACTCGACAGATACGGCGTAGGTTAAGGCCGATAGCTCATTTTGAGTTAGCTGTAAATTAGGCATAGAGTCTGCAGTTTGATTAAATTGATTACGCTTATCGATTACTATTTCAGATTGATTTTTTAGGATGTTTAGCTCGTTTTTAAATTTCTTTCTTTCTGTTAATATTCTTGCAAAGTAAGCACGAGTCGCAATATCCGGTATCTTATTTAAGAGCTCATTATCTGAAAGTAGTAATTTTCCTTTATGTTCAACCGGTTGATTTTGTTCGCTTCTTAATTCTGACCAATAACCAATTAGCTTTCTATAGTGCACATTTTTTGTTGCACGAAGCGTTTCGTAACTTGGCCCCTCATTTTCATTGCTTAGCATTCCGATATTTGTTATTGAAAAATCAACACCTCCTTGCTCAAAATATTTTGATAAAATTAAATTTAATTTATTAAGAGTATCTCTGGTCTTTTTTGTTCTCCCTTCTTTTAGGGCCTCTAGCTTCTCATCTAGGTGCTTTATTATGTCTGCTTGCATTCTGTACCTCATTTATGAGACGTTAAGTTAATATATTTGTGATTTGTATTAGTATACCCGGCATCTAATAATTTTGAGTCAGTGAGATATTTTTCGGCTTCAAGATAATCCGCAACAATTCTAAACCCTTCAAATTTATCATTTGGGGAGGCAATTTTCGCCATTTGTCTTATCATTGCATTTCCCGCAATTAATTGTTCTTTATCACCCATTTCTAAGAAAATAGGTTTTTTACCCTGCTTGAGTAAGATGCGACTTAATTGAATTGTACGTTGCTTTAATGCTGGAGTTTTTTGTAGTGTGTCCATAAAATCTGGATATATTTCCGCATCCTCACATAAGCATGATAGGTGCAATAGTTCAGATTTAGTTTCAATGAACTTCAAAGCCGTATTTACATCAGTTGTGTTTCCTAAAGCTATTAATTTATTTCTATTATTATCAGTGTCTCGGTTTTCTTCTAATTGTATAATTTTAGATATGATGCCAAAACATGATATCCAGTCCTTAGTATATTCGTCAGACTCAACTTTTTGTTTTTCATACCTGCGTTGAAATGAGTGAATCTCTTCAAATTTTAAAAATGGTTTATTGTTTTGCTCAGCGATAAACTTACTGTCTTTGAGCTTCTCTAACTTTGTTTCTAAATCTAATGCTAGGCTTGCCGCTTCATGAGCTTTGAAGCTTAACTGATTAAATAAAGCATTTAGTTTTGGTAAATAAACAGCTTCGGTGATGAACCACCTACACCTAATGCAATTTTCTGGCCCATTTGGTACTTTTCCATATACCCTTTCTATTGCCCTAGCTTTATTAATTAAAAGTTCACCACCATTCCAGCATCCACCTAGAGTACTCATTTCATCGGAGCGAACATTATTTCCACCTACTAAGCACATACCATATGCTCTTTCTTCCCATCCTATAGGGTTTCTATTTGCTAGTGATGCTACAACACTATCTTCACTGTTATAAACAACGTTACATTTAATTTGATTAATGGATGCATCTTTTAGAAATGAGCGAAGTGAGTTATCCGAGTTTTCGATCAATCTCTCCTCTGCATCTTGCATTTTATCTGCCATAACTGACGGTGAAATTTTGTTATAATATATCGTTGAAATTAGCCTTGAATGACCCGCAAGTAGTTTAGATATTACTGGGATAGGTACGTTTGAATCCATTGAATAAGCTGTAATTAGGCTTACTCTTAAACTATGTGGAGGAAAATGTGTAGTTGATCCTTTTAATTTTTCGTTTTCATAATTGACAACTAAGCTGAGTTTTTCTCCATTCTCAAGAGTATCACCTTCACTAAATAGATTATTTTCGAGCTCTAATAATAAAGAGTACCAAAGGCGTTTTAAGGAATCAGCATCAATAGGTTTGAGCTTATCATCGCCATGAGCTGTAGGGTCTCGAAATAAAAAACACATATTCCCCATTGTATTGAGTTGAAGTTCTGATTTAGTCGTGCCTAAGTGTTTTCTTGAAAGTTCTTTGCAGTGTAATGGTCTGTGTATTGGATTGTATTTATTTTGCCAGTTTCTAAGTTTTTCAAGCCAATATAAAACTTCTTGATGATTCCATGGTATTACATAGCCAGCGTCAACTTCAGCATCAGAGGTTTTATTAGTGTTTATAAATAGTCCTGTTGTATAAGTTGAAGTATATTGATCATATATTCTCCTAAAAACACCTTTTTCAACCAATTTTGGGCTAGAAGTCTTCATTAATTTGCTTTCATTTTCTATCCAAGATTTATTGTCATATTTCCAAGTATCATCCTCCCCAGAGTCTAACACTCTTACTTGATAGGTTCTCAGTGGTAAATGCAGTTTTATCAATAATGCCAATGATCTAACAGGAGACCACATTTGAATAACTACTTTATCAGTAGCGCCTTTTGGTTTGATTTTTCTTTGGCGCCAAACACAGTCAGGATCATTTTTGTCAATCAAACTTTCAGGTACTTCGAACCAATCACCACCCTTTGCTCCTGAACGAACTCCTGTTTGAGCTTGTGCCCAAAGCCAATCTTTGAATGACAGACCGTGGTATGTTTCATCGTGTATAGTTGTTTTGTCGGTATGAGGTGAAATTATATTTCTTAGCTTGAGTATATATTTATAAGGAAGTGGCTGGCGAACTGTTTCAAGAGGAACACTTTTAAATTTAACCTTTATAAATGGGTTAACGACCATTTTTTTTGGGACATCGTTTTGGTCGGCGACTGTAAAATGCTTTTCGATAACAAAGTCAATAAAATCAACTATGTAGTTTGGTCTTCTTGAATGCTCGTTCAGATCGTTTATGCCTGATATTTTCATTACTTCGATAAGTTCATCTGAACTACATACATGGCCATTTGAACCTCTAAAAAAATCATCGATATTAGATGCATAGGGAGCATGTATAAAAAGATATTTTTCTAACAAAAAAGTCAGAGCCACTCTTTTTACATCTATTGCCGTTGTTTGCACCTCCATCCATTTACTCGCAAGCTTCTCCCAAGAATGCCATTTAGTGCCAAGAACTTTAGATACCCAGCTAAATGTTAAATCTATACTTCGATTGTCATTTTTTTTAATTGTTTTTATCATTTTATACCTTAAATTTTTTATTTTCACCTGAAAAGTATTGATGAGGATCTATGTCATTGAAACCATATTTAGTAAGGTTTTCCCAACTTAAATCTAATAGTTTTTCACCTTTAACTAATGCTTCTGAAGCAGCAGTTAAAGTATTTGATATTTCGTTGAAATTTGGCTCTGTGTATGGAGTTTGAGAGTCAAGCGATTTGTGATGCATGCATCTTCTGATTATTAATGGATTTACGTTGGCTCGTCGTAAACGCCGACCATAGCTATGTCTATGACCATGTGGATCATAACCTTCATGCTTTGAGGGCAATAAATTAATTCTTTTTAATGCATTTTTATAGTTTTGATGAAATGCATTTAATGTATAAGGTGAGCCGGAATATTTGTGATGAAATGAAATAAAGGCATAGGGATGATTGCATAATATAGAGGCTCGATATTGATGGTAAACTTTCCAGAGACTTAGAAAAATCTCGCCATAGTATGAGGGGAACCAATTAACAATTATATAACCATCTCTGTGGTCTATAGTCCCACCTTTCCAGCCTAAATGTTCAGTATTGAACATAGAAACACGAGGTATTCTACCATATTTTTCTTTTAGGAATAATTTTCTGGAGTTTCCACCCTTGTATGATTTCCAGCCATAAGGGGCAACACCTTGCTCTTCATTATATATCTTAACAAGCGCAGAATTATTATTTAGAGGGTCTAATTCAATATCTGAAACCCACAAAGTCATGGCCTCACTTTCTCTTAAGCCACCTCCATGCATAAGCAGTAAAATTAGCTTGTCTCTTATCGAAATTCTTAAATCACGTTGAATTGAAAAACCATCGACGAAAAAAGTTTTAAATTTTTCCTCAGGGAAAGCTACTGCATCACCTTCGACTAATAAATGGGTTCTTGTTGAGCTGTAATTCATTTCTCTGTAGCTTAATAAGCTTTTTTTAAATGACTTTGTATGTCCAAGAAAGTCATTTATATTTTTCCTATACCATGCGGAATAAAGTAAAACACTACGAAAATCATTTGGGATAAGTTTATAGGTTTTTGTGCATTTTGGCTCTAACCAATTTAGAAATGAGACTAAACAACGAATAATATTTTTAGTATTAAGAAAGGACTTTGGCTCCCAAAAAAGACCAGAAGGGTCGAACCCTTGTTCATCTAAAGTACCAGTTCTCAACCTTAAAATGAATGAAGTAAGTAATCTGTCAGGATCACTAAATATATTTTTATTAGCTTCCATATAATCAAGAAATAGTCTAAAGGCTCTTGCATAAGATATGAGAGTGGAACGACTTTTACCTTGTGCGGTTAAGATTAAAAAATAGTCTGTAATTAGTGGAATGTCACCTTTGACGGTAAGAATTACAGGAACATTAACCCACGAGCCTGTGTTATCTGTAATAATTTTTGCAATAACGGTAACTGTTGACATCTTAAACTTGAATTATTCTTAATATCAAAAAGTTAATCTATTTTGAAGGAAATATAAAGGTAATATAAAGGTAATATTTATTAACTTGAAAGAAAAGTACATGTGAAGAACACTATATACAATAGACAGTATCGGACTTTAAAGTTAAACTGTAACTACTTTATTTTATTAGAAATAACTATATTATGCTTGTTGCTTTGGTCGATACATTAAAACAATTACGGTATCAAATTGCCCATCTTGAAGATGATACAATGCAATCAGAATACCCAGAACTTGCCACCTTTATACAGCAAGTTGGCTTGACTGTCGCTGAATCTAAGCAAGAATTAGTATTTTTGTATCAATTTTTATATGTTTATGGTCGAAAATCAGAAGCGACCTATAATCGTTTTCGGAACGAACTCGAACGCTTTTACCTATGGTCTTGGTTAGTCGCAGAAAAATCAGTATTTGAATTAAAACGTGAAGACATAGAAGCCTATGTCGATTTTATGGTCGAACCCGATAAAAGCTGGGCGATGACTTCTGTGCAATGGCGCTATAAAGATGAGCAAGGGATCCGTAGATTAAACGAAAATTGGCGCCCTTTTATGCTCAAAGAATCTATTGCTAGCCAACAAACATTAGCGGCCATGTTTACTGCTTTAAATGTATTTTACAAGTTTGCTATTTTAGAAGAAAAAACCTTTGCTAACTTTGTACCGGTTGTAAAAAAGAATAGCCCTTATTTAGTTGTGCAATCACAAATAAAAATTCCTGATACCTTGAGTGATATTCAATGGGAATATGTATTTGGTGTCACACGTGATAAGTGTGAGCAACAACCTGATCTTGAAAGAAATTTATTTACCTTAGCGTGTTTAAAAGGTCTTTATTTACGGATCTCTGAACTATCAGAGCGACCACAATGGTCGCCTGTTATGTCTCATTTTTGGCAAGATAATGATGGCTTTTGGTTTTTAAGAATTATGGGTAAAGGAAATAAATTACGTGATGTCACACTCAGTGAAGATTTTGTAACTTATTTAAAACGTTATAGGTTGTACCGAGGTTTACCAGCCCTGCCCCGCGTTGATGAATCTGATCCATTGGTGCATAAAATTCGTGGTCAAGGCGGAATGACCGTTCGACAAATTCGTCGCTTAGTTCAACAAAGTTTTGATTTAGCCAAACAATCTTTACTTGATGATGGCTTTACTGATGATGCCGAGCAACTAGAATCGGCAACAGCGCATTGGCTCAGACATACTGGTGCTACGCATGATGCACAAACTCGCCCTTTAAAACATTTATCAGAAGATTTAGGACATGCAAAAATTGCCACCACCGATCAAATATATATTCAGACAAATATCAAAGAACGAGCAAAATCTGGACTTAAAAGGAAAATCTAAATGGAATATGTTGTATTAGCTGCAGTGGGTTTAGCCTTTTTAATTTATTCATTATCTATGCATCAATTAGAGCGAGCTGAAATTACCGGACCTATGTTTTTTGTTATTATCGGTGCGTTGATCGGGTTTATGCTACCAAGTAAAACGGCATATTTAACCAGAGACTTAGATCACTTATTACCTTTAATAGAATTAACACTGAGCATATTTTTATTTACTGATGCGGCAAAAACCAAACTGATGGTTTTAAAACACAGTTTTCAATACCCTAGCCTATTACTTTTTATTGCTTTACCACTTACCTTGTTTGCTGGAATTATTATTGCGAGTTTAATGTTTCCCCAGCTAACACTTATTCAAGCTGCACTAGTTGCAATAATATTAACGCCGACAGATGCAGCGCTTAGTAAAGGATTATTAAATAGCAGCGCGGTGCCTGAAAAAATTCGTGAAGGGATCAATACTGAAAGTGGTTTAAACGATGGTTTATGTGTGCCAATATTTTTAGTCTTGATGTTGTTAGCAAAAGAGCCTGCATCTACATTTTCGGTTTTTGAGACGGTCATTGTCTTTGCGCGTGAATTAGGTGTGGCTATTCTGGTTGCAGTTGCTGCGATGGGATTGATCATTCCCGCGATTAAATTTGCCATGCAACGTCATTATTTTTCAAATAATAGTAGCCCATTTTTAGTGGTTGGTATGGCAATGGCCATTTTTTCAATCGCACAAAGTTTACATAGCAGTGGTTTTATTGCGGTGTTTGTTGCTGGATTAATTTTTGATAGATTTACCGATCAGGCTTTACGCTTAAAACTCGTTGAAGATAGTGAACACATCGCGGACTTTACTGGTTTGTTGATCTGGTGTTTATTTGGTTTTGTGTGCAGCTATTTAGTTTTGCCAGAATTATCATGGCCACTTGCTGTATTTGCACTACTGAGTACAACGCTTATTCGAATTATCCCTGTGATGTTGTCACTACAATTTACTAAATTAAAAATGAAAGAACGTTTTACTTTTGCTTGGTTTGGCCCGAGAGGCTTAGCATCTATTGTATTTACTTTAATGGTGATTGATAGCGGCATCGAAAATAAATACCTTATAGCTACGATTGCTATGACAACTATTTTATTTAGTGTTTTTATTCATGGTATGAGCACCAAGCCTATTGCTGATAGTTATTTAAAATAAAAATCACGATATAAAAAATGCCGCATTCCTTTTTAAAAGCGTGCGGCATTTTTATATTAAATGTTATTGCTTAGCTTATCTGCTAGTAGTTCTATTGGGTGTTTTGGTTTGAATTTTTCATAGCGTTTAACTTGGCTACGACAAGAAAAACCGGTTGCTAATAACTGCTCAGGTTTATTTTTCTCTACAACACCTTGCCAACTCATTTCATATAATGCTCGAGAGTTTTTCTGGTTTTGCGCTTCATGGCCATATGTACCTGCCATACCGCAACACCCTGTTGCTGTTGTATTAAGTTTTAGGCCTAAGTCAGTAAAAATTGTTTGCCATACATTCGCCGCTTTTGGTAATGCGGTTGTTTCAGTACAATGACTTAATAACGTAAATGTTATATTGCTATCAACTTTGTTAGCTAATGATTTAAAAGATTGTGTTGCTAACCATTCATGAGCAAGTAGCACTTCAAATTCACCACGCTCATCACCTAAAATAGAATTATATTCATCCCGATAACACATTACTAATGATGCATCTAAACCTACAAGTGGTGCATTTATTTCAGATAATGAATTTAAAAATGTTGCTGCATTTTTTGCTGTGATCTTAAATTCATTTAAAAAACCTTTAACGTGTTGCGGTTTTCCATTTGGCTTAAACGGTAACAGTATTGCCTTCTTGCCTAGTGCGGAAATTATTTTTATAAAACTTTCTACCAGCTCAGCTTCATAAAAACTGGTAAACGGATCTTGCACAATTAGTACATACTCACTTTGTTGCTCGGGAGATAAGCCTGAAAGTTGTGCAAAATTAAATTCGTGTGTTTTATTAATCCGTTTTGTTAAACGTGGTGAACTGAGTACGGGTGTATCAACATAGCCAACAGATTTTTTTATTAATGAGCTGACTAATTTAGTTTTTACAATTGGGTTTATTACATTTGAAAATTTGGCCATTAATGGTGCACTGGCTTCAATATTACCGACTAGATAATCTTTGAGTGGGCGCGCGTAGTAACTGTGATAATAATTTAAAAAACGTGATCTAAAAGTCGGTACATCAACTTTTATTGGGCACGCTGTGGTACATGCTTTACACGCTAAACACTCATCCATTGAGGCTTTAACTTCATGAGAAAAATCATATACGCCTTTCTTTTTATCGCGGCTATGTTGAAAACGTTCCCACCAGGTGATCACTTCACCTTTGTTAAGTTCTTTTTCAACCTCAATTAAATCAATCTCTTTTGCTTCTTGTAAACGCAGCCATTCGCGCATTAAACTTGCGCGACCTTTAGGTGAATTACGACGATCTCCGGTTACTTTATATGATGGGCACATTGGGGAGTTTTCATCATAATTAAAGCAAATACCATTGCCATTGCATGTCATTGCATTATTAAAACTAGTTTTAACATCAACCGAAATTTGTTTGTCGAACCACGCACGCTTTTGATCGTCAACGCTAACTAGTGAGTCCTTACTTTCAATTGGAGTACATATTTTACCGGGATTAATCCTATTGTTAGGATCAAAAGCTGATTTTATACGGCGTAATTGTGTAAATAAATGCTCACCAAAAAACTCAGGGCCATATTCACTTCTATACCCTTTGCCGTGCTCGCCCCACATTAAACCACCGTATTTAGCTGTGAGTTTAACAACTTCATCAGAGATCACTCGCAGTAGTTTTTCTTGTTCGGGATCACACATATCAAGTGCCGGTCGTACATGTAAAACCCCTGCATCAACATGACCAAACATACCGTATTGTAAATTATGGCTATCGAGCAAAGCTCTAAATTCAACAATATAATCTGCAAGATTCTCAGGTGGTACGGCGGTGTCTTCAGCAAACGCCAAAGGTTTTTGTGCGCCTTTAACATTACCTAACAAGCCAACTGATTTCTTACGCATGGCATAAATTTTTAAAATATCAGCCTTACTGCTGGTAAGTTGATAACCAATTACGCCATTTTTTTGTTGTGCAACGCAATCATCGAGTAATGCACAAAGCGACTCAACTTTGTCTTTTATGTCATCAGGCGATACAGCATTAAACTCAACCATGTTAAGCCCTTGCATATCTTTATTTGGCACATCGGTTATTAAGTCCGATACTGAATGCCAAATTATATCTTCACGTGCAAGATTTAAAACTTTGCTGTCAACGGTTTCAACTGAGGTAGCACGAGCATCGACCAAAAACGGTGAATGCCGCAGTGCCGAATCAAAGCTATCATACTTGATGTTGATTAAGGTTTTGAATTCAGCAATAGGTGTGATGTTTAATTTAGCCTCAGTAACAATACCAAGCGAACCTTCTGAGCCAGTTATTAGCCTACTCATATCAAAGGTTTGTAAGTCATCACTTAGCACATGTTCTAAGTCATATCCGGTTAAAAAGCGATTTAAACGTGGAAACTTGGCTAAAATTGCATCACGCTCAGACAAACAAATATCAAGCACTGTTGCGTACAGTTTACCGATTGTAGTGTTTTGTTCAGCAATTAGTTTGGCTTTATCAATGTCTATTGGTGTCGTTGACATTTGTGTGCCATCGACTAAATAAGTGGTAAGTCCTAAAACATGATCGCTAGTTTTACCATACACCAGTGAGCCTTGTCCTGATGCATCGGTATTAACCATTCCGCCGATTGTTGCGCGATTACTCGTTGATAAATCAGGTGCAAAGAAAAATCCATAAGGGCGTAAAAAATCATTTAGTTGATCTTTAATCACGCCCGTTTGCACTCTAACCCAACCTTCTTCAGGATTAATTTCGAGGATTTCTCGCATATAACGTGATAAATCGACTACGATCCCGGGAGTTAATGATTGACCGTTGGTGCCTGTACCACCGCCGCGAGGTCCAAAAGTCAGCGATAGATAAGGGTCTTGTGCAGCAGTTTGCAGGGCAATTTGAATATCTTTTTCAGTTTTAGGAAAAATAACACTTTGCGGTAACTGCTGGTAAATACTGTTATCAGTTGATGCAGTTATACGAGTGGCATAACTTGCATCAGTGTCGCCAGTAAACCCTTGTTTAATTATAGTTTTTAAGTAACTTGCGACTAAATCGGTCGCGGCATCTTGTTGGCTAATAGTTGCTATCATGACGGTAGTAAATTAAGGCATTTGTTCGATTATATCATGCTAAAGAGCAATAGAAATTGAAGATTTTACAGTTTGTAACACTCTTTTTATCGTAAAAAGACTGTGATTACTTATACTCATAGTAGATGCTTAATTGCGAGGGAATTGAAATGAAAAAATGTGTATTAGTTTTAGTCGGCAGTTTATTTATGTTGCTGGGATTATTTTTTGCTATTGTACCAGGCCCTTCTTTGATCTTTTTTATTGCAGGGCTTATGTGTTTCTCTTTTTATTACCCTAAAGCACGCCATTATTTAGCAATTTGCCAAAAAGCGCTGACAAAATCCTGCGCGTTCTTAGATAAGAAGTTAGCCCGATAAAAGTTATAAATAGGCTATAACATATTGAGTAAACAAAAATGCCAGCAATAACGCTGGCATTTTTTATACTTTAACGATTATTTTGCTAATTTTTTAGCAAGGTATAACCAAGTTTCAAGTACTGTATCTGGGTTTAGTGAAACAGAATCAATTCCCTGCTCTACTAACCACGCAGCAAAGTCTTCATGATCTGATGGACCTTGACCACAAATACCAACATACTTTCCTTTTGCTTTGGCAGTTTGAATTGCCATAGAAAGTAGTTTTTTGATTGCAGGGTTACGCTCATCAAATAAATGGGCAATTAATCCTGAGTCACGGTCTAAACCAAGTGTAAGTTGCGTTAAATCGTTTGAACCGATTGAAAAGCCATCAAAATGTTCTAAAAATTCATCAGCAAGTAATGCATTTGATGGAAGTTCACACATCATGATTACTTTTAAGCCATTTTCGCCACGTTTAAGACCATGCTCTTCAAGTAATTCAATAACACGTTTACCTTCTTCAAGGGTACGTACGAATGGGATCATGATTTCAATGTTGGCCATATCCATGTCGTTACGAACACGTTTGATTGCTTCACACTCTAGTGCGAAACAGTCACGGAAATCTTCCGAAATATAACGTGCTGCGCCACGGAAACCAATCATTGGGTTTTCTTCTTCAGGCTCGTATTGTTGTCCGCCAACTAAGTTGGCATATTCATTTGATTTAAAATCAGACATACGAACAATTACACGCTCTGGTGCAAATGCACAGCCTAAAGTCGAAATACCTTCAACTAATTTAGCAATATAGAATTCAACCGGTGATTCGTAACCGGCAATCATCTGTGTGATTTCAGCTTTTAACTCATCTGTTTGAGCATCAAAATTTAGCAATGCTTTAGGATGCACACCAATCATACGGTTGATAATAAATTCAACGCGCGCAAGACCAACACCTGAGTGTGGTAAGCGTGCAAAATCAAATGCACGATCTGGGTTACCAACGTTCATCATGATTTTCATTGGTAGTTCAGGCATTTTATCGACACGTGAAGTGAGGATTTCAAAATCTAAAATACCTTCATAAATAAAGCCAGTGTCGCCTTCAGCACATGATACGGTTACTTCTTGGCCTGCTTTAATTAGGTCAGTTGCATTACCACAGCCTACAACTGCTGGAATACCTAACTCACGGGCAATGATTGCCGCGTGACATGTACGACCACCACGATTAGTTACAATCGCTGCAGCACGTTTCATGATAGGTTCCCAATCTGGATCAGTCATGTCGGTTACTAAAATGTCACCTTGTTGAACTTGATCCATTTCTTTAATCGAATCAAGTACACGAACAACACCTGAGCCAATTTTATGACCGATGGCACGTCCTTCAACGACAACAGCACTGCTGCCATTAAGTTGAAAACGCTCCATAACATTCGTATCTTCGTTTGAACGAACTGTTTCAGGGCGAGCTTGTACAATGTATAGCTTGCCGTCATTACCGTCTTTTGCCCACTCGATATCCATCGCGCGGCCATAATGTTTTTCGATGATCACAGCTTGCTTTGCAAGTTCTTGAACTTCGGCATCGGTAATTGAGAATTTATTTGAAAGGGCTGCATCTACGTCTACGATTTCTACTTGTTTACCATGCGCTTGATCGGCAGAGTAAATCATTTGAATCGCTTTTGAGCCAATATTACGGCGCACTACAGATGGCTTACCTTTAGCAAGTGTAGGTTTATGAACATAAAATTCATCAGGGTTTACTGCGCCCTGTACAACCATTTCACCTAGACCATAACTTGAGGTGATAAACACGACATCTTCGAAACCTGATTCAGTATCAATACTGAACATAACGCCAGACGATGACTTATCAGAACGTACCATGCGTTGAATACCCGCAGATAATGCTACGCCGCGATGATCATAACCCTGGTGAACACGGTATGAAATGGCACGGTCATTGAAAAGCGATGCGAACACATGCTTGATGGCGACCATTACTGAGTCGATACCACGTACATTTAGGAAGGTTTCTTGTTGACCTGCGAATGATGCATCAGGCATATCTTCAGCTGTTGCTGATGAACGTACTGCGAATGAAACATCGTCTGCTGCATTGCCGTGGAGTTGGCTGTATGCGTCGCGAATGGCTTGGTCTAAATTAGGTTGGAATGGGGTGTCGATAATCCACTGACGAATATCAGCGCCGACTTTTGCTAGTGTATTTACATCTTCCACGTCCAGTGTGTCTAAAATGTCGTGGATCTTTGCATTTAGTCCTGATTGCTCAAGAAACTCATTAAATGCGTCTGCGGTAGTAGCAAAACCACCTGGGACTTGTACACCAGCGTTTGCTAGGTTAGAAATCATTTCGCCGAGTGAGGCATTTTTGCCGCCAACACGAGGAACATCTTGCATACCAAGCTCTTGATACCAGAGAACGTATTCTTGCACGGATCTTTCTCCAAAAAAACAAATTGTAGTAATAACTGTGAGAGTTAAGAAAGAAAACCTTCTAAAAAGGTCACCTTCATTCTACACTGGCAATAGACCTTACGTAAACCGTAGGGTGGCTATTTTAACTATTAAACGTAATAAAAAGGTTAATATGAGAACTGCATTTTATATTTCTGACGGTACAGCTATCACTTCTGAAGTATTTGGCCACGCCACTTTGTCATTATTTCCCGTTGAATTTAATCATAAAACTATCCCTTTTGTTGAAACTGAAAAAAAAGCGAACGAAATAAAAGCATTGATCAATGCAACGGCACAACGCGAAGGCGAAAAGCCATTGGTTTTTTTTACTTTTGTTAATCACAATTTAAGTGAAATTATTCGCTCATCGACCGCCGTTACTTATGATTTCTTAACTACATTTAGTGAGAAAATTGAGCAAGAACTAAAAGTAGCGCCTGTGCCTAAAATTCATCGTACTCATTCAATGCATGAAAAAAGTTATGACTTTAGAATTGATGCCGTGAACTATGCGCTTACTAATGATGACGGCGCTAATATTAGTAACTATGCTGAAGCCGATATAATTTTGGTCGGCGTAAGCCGCAGTGGTAAAACGCCAACTAGTTTATATTTAGCGCTACAGTATGGTATTAAAGCAGCTAATTACCCTATCACTGAAGAAGATTTAGATTCGGGTAACTTACCACAGTGCTTAGTAGCCTATAAGCATAAGCTGTTTGGTTTAACGATTGATCCAGTCAGGTTGGCTGATATTCGCCAACGCCGTATGGCTAATTCAAAATACGCATCACTTAAGCAATGTCGAATCGAAGTACGCGAAGTTGAAATGCTGTATAAAAAACATAAGCTGGCGTATTTAAATTCGACCCATCACTCTGTAGAAGAAATTTCCGCTAAGATCATTTCTGATACTAACCTTGAGCGACGTAAGTACTAACTTCAATATAGCTAATTATAGTTCCACAAGGTATAAAAATAATATCGGACATTAATAAAGCCGCATCTGCGGCTTTTGATTTTTTGGACTAACTCTACTTACGCGCGTCTTTTAATAAATCTGCAACTAAGAAGCCAAGTTCTAATACCTGATCAGCATTTAAACGTGGGTCACACTGTGTGCGATAACGCTGTGCTAGATCGTCATCAGATAATCCGTAAGCACCACCAGTACACTCAGTAACATGTTGGCCAGTCATTTCTAAATGAACACCACCTGCATACGAGCCCTCAGCTTTATGAACTGCGAAGAACTGGCTGATCTCACGCAAAATATTGTCAAAGCTTCGGGTTTTATACCCTGATGTCGCTTTTTCAGTATTCCCGTGCATTGGATCAGAACTCCAAATTACTTTACGGCCTTCTTGTTGAACGCGACGTACTAAGGCCGGCAACTTTTCAGGAAGTACATCAGCACCCATACGTGTAATTAATGTTAAGCGCCCTGGGATGTTATCTGGATTAAGCGCATCAATTAAACGAATTAAGTCGTCAGGATCCATTCCTGGGCCAACTTTTACCCCAATTGGATTTTTAATACCTTTAAAGAATTCGATATGTGCATGATCAAGTTGGCGAGTACGTTCACCAATCCAAACAAAATGTGCTGAGCAGTCATACCAATCGCCAGATAGATGATCACGGCGAGTAAGCGCTTCTTCATACCCAAGTAATAACGCTTCATGAGAGGTGTATAGATCAGTCTCTTTAAGGCTTGGTGCAATTGTTGAGTTAATACCGCACACTTCCATAAACTCAAGCGCATCTTGAATCTTATCCGCAAGTTGTTGGTATTTTTCTTTAAGTGGGTTTGCGGCAACAAAACCCATGTTCCAGCGATTTACCTGATGTAAATCTGCAAGTCCACCTTGTGCAAATGCGCGTAATAAATTTAATGTTGCTGCACTGTGATGATAAGCCGTCATTAAGCGTTGTGGATCGGGAATACGCGCTTGTTCAGTGAACTCAAAATTATTTACGATATCACCACGGTATGAAGGTAAAGATACCCCATCAATGGTTTCTAAATCTGCTGAGCGTGGTTTAGCATATTGCCCTGCCATGCGCGCAATCTTAACTACAGGGCATTTACCGCCATAAGTTAGTACGACTGCCATCTGTAATATTGTTTTAAATGTGTCACGAATATTAGCGGCATTAAAGTCACTAAATGATTCAGCACAATCACCACCTTGAAGTAAGAAGGCACGGCCTTCACAAACGTCTTCTAGTTGTTTAAATAAACTACGGGTCTCTTCTGCGAAGACCAGTGGCGGTGCACTCTTTAATTGGCCTTCAACAGTTTTCAGCGCTTCTTGATCTGGATACTGTGGCTGCTGAAGTATTGGGAGCTCTCTCCAGCTATTTGGGTTCCACGACTGCATATTAATTTCCTCATTCCTACATTTACCTGATAGATGAAAATTAACGTATGCAGTGCCCCTGTTCAAGGACTATATTCGCTAATTATCAATTATTTAGTTATGAGATAAATATTATTGATGATTTGCACTGTTCTGCCACCTTTTTATTTTTTAAAATATGCACAGGGTATTGTTTAACTTATTAATATAAAACATAAAATTAAATAATACAGCGAGACCGTAGTAAATAAATTAAGTGCCTACTCTACAACTGAAAATAAGAACACATCATACTTAAACTGCAATGCTATGTAACCTTAACTTTACAGTTAAAATTAGATTATTTTTTATATCAAATGGCTGAAGTTTAAAATATGTGCTACGGGTGCTGAGTAATAAAGAGGTATACCTAAATGAAATTCAGTTCGTCTGATGTTGCTTGTAACTACCTTGTTTGATTCATGTTGGCACGTATCTCAAATTACTGATAGTTGTCAATTCAAGCCTGAATGACACTGCAATTAAATTAAGGCAATAGTATGTAATTGTAAAATTCGAGCGCTGGTTTGACTCCAACTCCTATACATCTTATTGGCCTATTTCTCAGCGTTCATACAACATTTTTATAATGCCTGGCTTAAACTAGATAGGTTTAGCAGCTTGTTATCACTGTAGTTCAGCTCTTTAACTATATCGACGATTACTTAAGCTTCATGGTTATAAAGTCTGTAAGCGCAGTTTATTTTTGTGCTCACAGCCATAAACTTACTCACTGCAACTGCACGACTGATAATTTGTAAGCTGCTTCAAATTAGATAATCCCCTGAAGCAAAATTGAAATAATCTGCCTATGAGTAATTTATAGAATTGGTCACATCAATAAGCTCCCGTAAATTGTTGCATTGATATACCAGTATCCATTGGCAACTGAAAACTACAATAGAGTTAGTCCTCACCCTTTAATTACACAACTTATACTTGAGGTAAATACCTTCTATCGGATCGGAGATTATACAATTGCAGCAACATGATGTACTTAATCATCAGCTCAAAGGCAATATTTAAACATACTTATTTAGAGATGATCGAACTTTTAAGTTAGAAAAACTATCAACCTATCCGCTATAAGATCCTTAACAAGAATAAAGAACACATCATACTTTATTGCTTATAATAATTACTTAGCATCTAGTAGAATTTAACAATATATAAACAGGTAATTGTGCGCTGCTTTGTTTTTAGTTTAACTGCGGCTATGGTAGACTATTATCATCTATATTGTATGATGTGTTCTTATGGTAACTAAAGTACAAATTCGCAGTCAGTTCGATTTACTTAGTGATTTAACTAATCACTTTATTGATGATTTAATGCAATGCGATTATTCAAAGGCTGATTATTATCAATTGCCTGATATTGATAGTAACGATGAAAAGATAGTCCCTCAATCGATCAATGTTACGAAAATTACAGGTGCTACGGGCCAAAAGTTGATTTTAAATTCATTTAACGATATCTATAAAAAATCAGGCTTAAGTAGTCGTGTTTTAAAACGTCACCCTGGGTTACTGGTAATAAAAAATGCGGATCAAAAACAACTTGTTGCTCGAATTCAACAATTAAATAAAGCTAAAGCTGCATTTAAAGAATGTATTCTAGCCATTGATAATAATGATGCTCGCTTTGAAGCGGTTCATAATGCGATACCAAATTTAATAACACTCGCCGCGTACCGTAAAATTCATTTTGAAGTAAACTCCCCTTTTTCAGTTCGTTTTACCTGGATGCACAAACACGCGACTAAAACACTGACAAAAAAGATGGCACTAGCCATGCTCGAAAAATCAGCCGGTTATTCCAATCCTAGAATGATAGATCAACTCAGTTGGCAAACACTCGTTGCTCAAGAACAATTACGTGTCGCTAGTTTAGGAGATAAAGATAAATTACGAATAAGACGCCCAACCCGCGTTAGCCCACAAGTAAATGTGAGATACACCGCGCAAAATCGTTATCATGTTAGTGCCGCACTACCTTTTATTTTGATAAACCCTGAACCGGATGTAAAACTAGGTACGTTATCAGATTATCAAAAACCACAAAGCCATCCGCGTAAACGAGAGTATGATTTTCTTGTTGATAGATTATATTTGGAACAAGTTGATAAATAATTATGTTAAAAAGGCCGCTATATAGCGGCCTTAGTCAGAATAGCTTAAGCGGTAAGTTAATCTTTAACTATTTCTTCAATTTTATCTTCGTCGATTAAAACTGCATTTTCAACTATGCGTTTACCACCTTGAATTTCAATACGTTTGTTATGCTTATTCAAAGTAAGTATTTCATCACAAAACTGATCTGAAGGATGCATCTCGTATGTATAATCGACAATGTTGCCAGTTTTATCATCTTTAACATTAGTAATGCTATATTCTGAAATAGCACCTTTTTCGATAAGATCTTTCATCGTAGTGGTCATATCACGACGCAATGCTTTTAATTTATTTTCAGTGATATCGTCAGTTGAATAGATTGAGCCATATTTTTCCATGATAGATAACAATCTAAAATGATATGTTTTTCCTGGTGCCGCATAGCGCCAAAGATGATAAAGACGCAACATCATCCAGCGAGATAATCCGCGCTTTAATTCTTGCGCGCTATTGAAATAGTAACCTTTGTATTCAAGGTTATCGATCATGTTATGGACAAACGCATTCAAGCACGCAACACATTTAACATTACCGCCCTGCCCTTTTTTACCACTAAAGTGCAAAGAAGAAAGAAAGTTCATATTTGATTCGTAAAATGAATCATCAATATTGGTATTTTTAGTATCTGTCGCTGAATACTTAAACGATAGCTTAGAACCTTGCAGTGCTTCTAATGCTTCTTTTATTTGTGGGTAAGGCATTGATTGCCCAACAGCTTTAAGTTCTTGCGCTAATTCGTTCATCGAAAAAACCACGGCATATTGAATACCGGACTTAAAATTGATTTTAACAATTTTACCTTTAGAAGCTAAACGGATTAATGCACGTTCTACTTTTTCTTCACGATCTGATGGCCAAACTAAATATTCAACATCTTCACCGTCTTTACGGGTACTTACTACCGCTGGAGTAATTTTAATTTCACCATCATACAAAATGCCATCCACTTTTTCGGATATTTTTCGAGTAATAATGGTTTTTTTAGGCGCTTCTTCGAGTGGTAATTTTTTATGGCCTGAGCGAACAAAACGTCCCCACAAATCATAATGATTAAAAGTATTCGAATAGGCCCTTAGTCCATGCGCTGCATTTTCTAATGAAACTCGCACATCTTTATTGTCTGTAAATAATGCGAGGCTTTCGTTATCTATTGCACTTTCCACCCCGTGGATCTGACCCCGTAATGTATCGGGTAAGTTATCTACCGAGATGTTGACCTTTCGGTTCATTGTTCTTATTTCCAATTTTATTGCGACAGCTAATAACAACACATTAAACAGAAAAAGTTAAATGTTTAAGTTAGTACAAAACTGATCTGGGATTAAAATATATGTTCAGATCACTATTTTACTAAGTAACCTTAATGATCTTGATTTTCAGATCAGTTTTTTACTAACACTACGGTTATAAGTCTAAATTTTACTAACTCACGCATATTTTTGTCCGTGTATTTTTGTTTTTTAACCAAAAATACACGACATAAATCTAATTTTTACTAATGCCTGTGGATAATCATCGAATCAGTTAGCATAGATCTGATCTATACCTACTACAGATCAGATCTATACTAATTGAACAGCCTATTTATCCCGATTGTAAGTGGATAAGTTCTTAATTATCTTAGTAAAAAACTGATCTCAACAGCGGTTTTTGTGCGTAAACCTGTGTTCAAACTGTGCATAACTTAAATATCTGATTCAGAGTTAGTAAAATTACGATCTGTCAGTTACTAAAGATCTGATCTTAACCAAGTATAAACCTGATCCACTTTTTTTACTATTATTTATATATATCAGAAACTTAGATGTCTATTTTATGCCCTTAACCTTTACTACCTTATATATTTAACCACCTTTAAACTTCTTTATTTATACTAAGCAATTTTAAAATTACAAATTAATTCTAAATGTCTTGTTATTAAAAGCCATGTCGTCATAAATAGTTGTTTACAGTCAATTGAATGGACATTATACTTAATACCTAACTTTGAGGAATAAAGTATGTCAATTCATAATAATGCGCTATCCACCTATCGGCTTTTAAAAGCAACTGCAGAAGTCGCAGAAAAATCATTAGCAGGACGTATTCAGCATTATCGTGCCCACTTAAAATCTGAAGAAAAAGAGCTTCGAACTTACACTCAAAAAGCAGCAGCAGATCTGTTAGGCTGTAACAATCGTACCTTAAAACGCCGCCATGACAATGGTGATTTTGATGAGCTAAACATCAAACGCGGTGCAAACGGCCATTACGCTTACACTTTGGTAAATATATTTGCTATGGCAGATATAATGGATATTCAGCCAGATCACCGCAATGTTGACGATAAATTACAAGTTATTGTTATCAACTCTCTAAAAGGCGGCTGTGGTAAAACAACCAGTATGGTAAATATTGCTGCAGCCCTAGCTACGACTAACATTAAACGTTACCGTATTGGTATTATTGATTTAGATCCGCAAGGGTCATCATCAAGTTTTTTCCCACCCAGTGAACCTGAACCGATCACGGTCGGTGATTTAATGCGAGATTGCATTGATTTAGATCCAGATGAAACTTGGCAGCAACTTGTTACAAATGCTTTTTTGCCTACGCATATCCCAAATATACGCATTTTGCCTTCTGGTATGGATGACTTTTACTTTGAACATGAAACTGCAACGTTGCTAAAAGATAGTTCAAGTTATGAAAAAACCCGTCATTACCATAAACTATTAGAAAAAGTTATTGATCCGGTCAAGGATCAATTCGATATCATTTTAATTGATACAGCTCCATCTCTTAACTTCATGTTTTATAATGCTTTAATGGCATCTACGGCAATGCTGATCCCGGTGCATCCTGAGGCCGTTGATTTCGATGCTAATAACAAATATTTAAAACGTTTAGGCGAGATCTATCATACCGTTGCATCTTTAGGTCATGAAGGCTGGGACTTTATGCAATTTTTAGTAACTAATTACGTAAAAGGCAATCATTCACAGCGTGACATCGTTAAAGATGTACGCAGTGCATTTGGTCGTCAGGTAATGAGTTACCCAATTAACCACAGCTCGGCAATTACAGCGAGCTCTTCGTCATTCAATACTATTTTTGATCAAAAAACATCTGACAGCTTAGCAAGTAGAGAATCACTGATCAGAGCTCAAGAAAATATAAAAGATGTTGTTGATGAATTAGAAATGCTGATCCGTTCAAACTGGCAATCAACACAATCTCAATTGAATGAAACTAAGTAAGGTAGTTAACAAAAAATGGCTAAAAAACGTAAAAATGACACCAGCTTAGATCCTTTTGCTACTTCAATTGGTAATAGCAATCTTGATGAATTACTAGAACAAGCAAACGCAGGCGATGTGATCAAAATGCCTGCACCAAGCGATCCTAATCGTCAGATCACACTCGTTTGCAAAGTGATCCCGCATGCTGAAATAGAAAGTACCACCAAGGTGTACGCAAAAAATCGTCGTGTTCAAGTATTACTCAATGAAAAGTCTGTCGCTGATATACTCCCTGCAATAGCCGAGGATGGTCGTAACCAACACCCCGCCCTATGTTGGGACAAAGGTGATGAAACGTTGGTATTAGCCGGCTCACGTCGTCGTATGGCATGTATAATCGGCAATGCTGACTACATGGTTCTTAGTTCGAGTGATTTTACAGATTTAGATGCTAAGATTTTAGCGGTATCGTCAGACCAATATATTGCCCCTAGCCTCTGGGAACTTGGCCAAGCATATCAACAAACAAAAGATGAATTAGTTGCACAGGGAAAAAAAGGCTCTTATCGTGAAGTAGCCGCCATTGAAGGTGTATCGCATACAGCTATTGCTGATGCAATTAAAGCCTTTGAGAAGCTTCCTGCTGCCGTACTTGCCCTTTATCCAACAGCGAATCATGTTGGCCGTGAAGTAGCTAAAAAACTGATTGCAGCAAAAGAACGTGATGAGCATAGTTTTAATCAGCAAGTAAATCATTTGACACACGATAATAGCTTAGAAGATATAATTGGTGATGATAAGCGTGCAATGGCGATCACTAAATTGCTTACGGCTGAGCCACAGTCAACTCAACGTCGAGAAGCACTACTAGAAAATAATTACATTAGCTTGCAACGTAATTTAAAAAGTGGTGATTTATCAATCAAAATTGATAATAAAGTGATGACTGACAAGCGCTTAGAACAGCTAACTAAGTTATTAAATGCATTTAACTAGTTAATAAAAATCTGATCTGAAGGCTTTTTTTGTTAGTAAAATTCTGATCCCAAACTATGTTTTGTTAGTAAAATAATGATCTGAAATATCAATAAACCTTACTATTGAGCTCATAGATCATTTTTTTACTAACTGATTAGCTATATTTTTCACTCTTACCGCTATTTTTTTATAACTTAGTAAAAATGTGATCTGTAAACGCGCTTAATTATTAGCAATATGTTTATAACTTGTGGGTTTATTGTTGGTTAGTTGTGTTTAACTATTAAATTCAGCTGTTTTTGTATTGAGATCATTTTTTTACTAACTTATCAGCTCCAACCAGTCTTTTTAATCATTTTAATGCTTTAGCTCGACGCCGATAAATCATATACTGGTAAAATTATTTTTATTTTTTACTGCCCTGAGCAATATGTCTGCTAACTTATCTAAGAATGACCTACTCGCTATTTTTGAAGAGATCAAGCAAGAGCAAGCGACTCAATTTCCTTTATCTGAACGATTTATTAAACAGCTGTTTAAGCCTCATGTGCTCAGTAAAGCAAAAGAGTACGTAGCAAATGGTCAAATTAATTGGTTAGAGCATAATCATGATTTCTCTGTCATTGATGCCTCGGTGTTTGGAAATCAAGGCAGTACTTTTACCCAACACATAGAGATAAAGAAGTTAGCCAATGGTTTTGCAGTTGATCGACACTGTTCATGTAATGCCAAAACTAACTGTCGCCACTTGGCTGCTGTATTGTTAAAGCTGAAGATTGATCATTCTGGTGATTACGGCCAAGACTATATAATGAATGATTGGTTTGAAGAGCTAACAACACTTAAGCAAAACCAGTCAGCACAAGCTAAAAATGTACTTTTATTTGTGCTTGATGTAGAAAACAATCGGGTTATTTTAACACCAAAAATTGCCGCTTTCTCTGCAGAACATCAGTATACCCTCGGTAGAAACCTTACTGATCAGCAGCTTAATAGTTTTGTAACACCATCCGATTTACTCGAAACTGATTTTCGTTTATACAGTTGGATCCGTTCTCAAAATGCACTTGGTAATTTAGAGCTTAGAGGGCAATGGGGATTTAACGCATTACAGCAGTTGATTGCTTCTCAGCGTTTGTTTTTTGGGCGTTCTCGTCAGTCGATTAAAGCTGATAGTGCTGAAGATCTGAGTTTTTCGTGGTCACACAAAAAAGATCTTATTCAATTAAATGTAAGTTTAACGGGTAAACAATCCTGGTTCTTACTTAAAACCACACCACCAACTTACCTTGATACAGAGTCACTACGCATAGGCCGTTTACGTACGCCACTAAGTGGTGAAGAAGTTGCTCATATCAGAGCGATCCCAGCCATTCATACTGCTAATTTTGATCGTGTCTATAAGCAATTAGCTGCAAATTTTGGTGACGGTGTAATACCTCATTACCAATCATCTGAACGTAAAAAAATAAAACGGGTAGCAGATACTTGTGCTGTTGTGGATGTTAGTAATAGCAATAACCAATTAAAGCTTACGCTTACCTTTAACTATCAAGATGGTAATTACGCTCCAAACTCAGCACCAGCAAATATTCTCAATGCATCGCTTGAAAATACCGTTATCACAGAGCTCACAAATTTAGGCTTTGAACTATGTAAAGGGGCTTTACAAAATGAGTTTGTTTTTAATAAACAATCAGTTATTCATCAGCATTGGTTTAAATACGAGGTTTTGCCTAAACTTCGTCAGCGTGGTTGGAAGGTAACTGATAAAAAACTAGTGATAAAAAAATCAATCACTAATGTCAGCTTGGATGTTAAACGTGGTAAAGGTCATCAAATTGTTAGTAAAATAATGATCTCAAACGCTAAAGCTGCCACCGTATTAGCAAACGATAATTCAGAATTTCAATCACTTAATCGTCAAAGCGAACTTTTTTATTATTATGCAAATGGTAAACAGTTTGGAGTAATAACCAAACCAGCTTTTGATACGCTTACTGATTTTAAAGATCGTTTTGAGTTTATAAAAACACGCGATGAATTACTTATACCTTTATCATTTTTAGTACATTTAATGAAGATGAGCTGTTTTGCGGTTAACTTAGTCGACGACAGCTTAGAGTCTTATTTAGCTGAGCTAGATGCACCAGCTACTGCTACTACAGTGTTACATGGCTTGAATGCGGGCGTGCGGCTTCGCGAGTATCAACAGCAAGGCGTTCAATGGCTACAGTTCTTAAAGCGCCATCAGTTAGGCGGAATACTAGCCGACGACATGGGATTAGGCAAAACCTTACAAGTTATTGCATTTTTAGCTAACGCACGGCAACGAGAGCAAGCCGGCCCAACGCTAATTGTCTGCCCAACGAGCTTGGTAAGTAATTGGCAAAATGAAATGGCTAAATTCGCCAGTAGTATTAAAGTGACGACCCTATTTGGTAGCGCGCGGATTGAGCAATTACAACATTTAGCCCAGGCAGATTGCATTCTTACTACTTATCCATTACTCAAGCGAGATATCGCTTACTACTCGCCGTTGTATTTTGAGAATATTATTCTTGATGAAGCGCAGTATATAAAGAATGACAGTGCGCAAGTATCTCGTTTAGTTAAGCGTTTAAATGCTCAATTTAACTTATGTTTAAGTGGTACACCGATTGAAAACAATTTATTTGAATTGAAATCATTGTTAGATTTTGCAATGCCTTCCTTGCTTGGTTCACAGGCTCATTTTAAACAGCATTTTCAGACTCCGATTGAGCGTGACGCTGATAGTGATCGTGCTAAAGAGCTTAAATCACTGATCTTGCCTTTTATTTTACGCCGTACAAAAGTTGAAGTAGCACAAGAGTTACCACCGAAAACAGAGTTGATCAAAGAGTTCGAATTCGAAGCACAGCAAAAAGATATTTATCAAAGCATTACTGATTCTCTAGAAGAGAAAATGGTCGACCTGTTTGCTTCCCAAGGCGCGCAAAAGAGCAAATTAGCCTTTTTAGAGGCGTTATTAAAGTTACGACAAATATGTTGTCACCCGCGTTTGATTGACGAACACACCTCAGCTAGAAGTGCAAAACTTGACTGGTTGAGTAGCCATTTACCAGTAATGTTAAGCGAAGGTCGTAACATTATTATTTTTAGCCAGTTTACTTCTGCATTAGATATTATTGCGCAGCAGCTAGCATCACTGGAGATCAATTACAGCTTGCTTACGGGGCAAACGCGCCATCGCGATAAAGTGATCGAAGAATTTACCAGTGGTAAAACGTCGGTATTTTTGATCAGTTTAAAAGCTGGCGGTACAGGGCTTAATCTTACTCAGGCGGACACTGTGATCCATTTCGATCCTTGGTGGAATCCAGCAGTAGAAAAACAAGCGACAGATCGTGCTTATCGAATCGGTCAAACAAATCCTGTTTTTGTTTATAAACTGATAATGGCGAATTCAATTGAGCAAAAAGTATTTAAAATGCAACAACATAAGCAAGCCCTTGTTGATGCATTATTTACTGAAAAATCAATGAGTTTTACAAAGTTTGACGAACAACAAATGCTTTCTTTGATAAAAAGTTAGCATTATTTCAAATTAGCCTGATTTATTTTGAACTAAAGTAGTTTGAGGGCGTCTACTTCTTTGCTTGTTGTTGAATTGCAGTTTACACAAGCATCATTGTTGATTTCCCCCTATTTGGTTACTAGTTTTAGTAATGATTGAGCCAGCCCATTTTGAGCTGGCTTTTTTTATGCCTGCTATTTGGTTCACGAGTTATTTTCAACAAATTTAAATTTATTTTGAACTAAAGTAGTTTGAGGGCGTCTACTTCTTTGCTTGTTGTTGAATTGCAGTTTACGCAAGCATCATGTTGATTTCCCTATTTGGTTACTAATTTTAGTAATGATTGAGCCAGCCCATTTTGAGCTGGCTTTTTTTATGTCTGCTATTTGGCGCATGCAGTATTATTTTCATCAATTTTAAATTTATTTTGAACTAAAGTAGCCTGAGGGCGTCTACTCTTTTGCTTGTTGTTGAATTGCAGTTTACGCAAGCATCATGTTGATTTCCCTATTTGGTTACTAACTTTAGTAATGATTGAGCCAGCCCATTTTGAGCTGGCTTTTTTTATGCCTGTTATTTGGCGCATGCAGTATTATTTTATCAATTTTAAATTTATTTTGAACTAAAGTAGCCTGAGGGCGTCTACTCTTTTGCTTGTTGTTGAATTGCAGTCAACACAGGCATCATGTTGATTCCCTAGTTTTAGTTACTTATTTTAGTAATATTAGGCCAGCTCACCTTGAGCTGGCTTTTTTTATATTTCATTCTTTTTACTTATCCCTTTAATAAACAATTGCTGTAATAGTACGTAATGTTTATTTTGCCTTTTTGTTTCTAAAATACTGTTATCTGGCCGCAATTGTTTGCGGATTAATCCATGAATACATTGAATGTTAATTTTTTGTTTCATTTTTGTTTGGTTGTGTCTATTATGGAGAATTGATTGTAATATCAATAGTTAGACACATACCTCATCATTCGATAAAAGGTAGTGATAATGGCTTATTTAATTAATAAACATACAAGCGAATATTGTTTTTTATATGCGCATCATAGTTTTGGGCGCTTTCAATATTCTGTAGATACACTTGTCAACGATCTGAGTGTGTCGAAAATACACACTATTATTGAGTGGTTGAATGGTAAGTGGTATATCCGTGACTTAAGCCTGAATGGTACTTGGTTAAATCATAAGCGTTTGGTGAAGGATGACTCTGAAGAACTAAGTATTGGCGATAAAATTTATTTTGCCGGTAATTCAGAGGTTACTTATGTGGTTAAAGATCTCACTGCTCCTACAGACCAATTAATCAAGTTAGATGACGAGCAAAGTCAAACAGCCGAGACAATTAAGCTTAATCATTACCACCTATTGCCAGAGCAGCAACCTGATAGCGTAGTTGTTTTTGAGCAAAGTAGCGGCCAATGGTTGTTAGAATCATTACACGATGATGAGTTTACGATACGAGAAGTCTTAGAAGATCATAGTATTATTACCTTAGGTGGTGAACAATGGATGTTTCTTTCTAGTCATCTGGAAGTTGCAACCCAGATGAGCTCCGTACCACAATTGTATATTAGTGATTTAGACTTTATTTTTAACCTAAGTTTGGATGAAGAAACATCAGAATTAAAAGTTCAACATCACAATAATAATAAAGATTTTGATTTGCATGTTCGCTGCCATCACTACTTAACCTTAAATTTAGCGCGCTATAGAGCTTTAGATGCTAAAAAAGGAGTATTACCAGCTAACCAAGGTTGGGTAAATACGGAGCAATTAGTGAAAGATTTAGGTGTCGACATGCGCTATTTAAATATACAGATACATCGTGCTCGCAAGCAGTTTTCAGAAGTTTTAGTAAATGTTCATGATGCTGAAAATATCATCGAAAGACAATTGCGAAAAGTACGGTTTGCTGGCGCATCCTTTATGATTTATAAAGGGTGTGAATTAGAGAGTACCTCGGATGTCGTTAGAGCATGAAACAGTATTAAAATTTAATAAAGTCATCACTAACTATAAATTAATTAAACTACTTAACCAAGGAGGTATGGGAAGTGTGTATCTTGCAGAGGATACACGTTTAAAGCGCTATGTTGCGATTAAATTATTAAAGCCTACTGAGCACTCAATAGAACATAGCGACCCCTTGGTTGAAGCGCAGCTGCTTGCTCGTTTAAATCACCCTAATATTGTACAAATACATGATGTAATTTTATATGAGCAGCAAATTTGTATTGTAATGGAGTACTTAAAAGGCAAAACATTACAGCAGTTTCAACATCAGCACGTCACCACACTCTCCGAAAAGCTTAATTTATTAGCACAACTGTGTGCTGGTCTAACCCATGCCCATAGTCAAGATGTTATGCATTGTGATTTAAAGCCTAGCAATATTTTAATTGATAAAAATGAATTAAAAATCACTGATTTTGGTATTGCAACATTACAAAATAAGCCGCTTAGTGAGCAACGTGATGAATCCAGTTGTGGCAGTGCTAGTGCGATGTCGCCTGAGCAGCTTAATAAACAGCCGTTAGATTTTCGCAGTGATTTATTTTCTTTTGGTATGCTGGCCTATATGTTTATTAGTAGCCGTCATCCATTTGGTGAAGGATCTGCGCAAACGATTGCTAATAATATTGCCAACGGTAAAGCGTGTAATGCACATGAGATCATTCCCAAGTTACCTAATGAATTATGTGATTTACTAAATCAATTATTACAACGAAAAAAAGACCGCCGCCCTGTTGATGCTCAAAGTGTAGAGCGTAAGTTACAAGCCGTTATTATAGCTATTAAACAGCAAGAAATTTTGGCGCAAGACACAGTTCCACTAGAGCGACTCGCATTACAAAAAAAATCGCCTAAAAAGGCTGTTTTTTTAGGGACTTTGCTTTGTATTGCCGTGGTTGCAACAGGCTTAATGTATAAGCTGCAAGTACATAAACCAGCAGAGCACTATGTTGCATTTTTACCTCCGGTGGTAAAATCAGCCGCACTGTTATCCGCAGATACAAATATGCTCAAAGCCACAATTGATGATGCTATTAGGCAAAGTATTATTAATAGTAAGCAGTTAAATCTTATTTCGCAGGATGAGGTTGCGCTCATTTTACAAAGCGGCAATGCTAAACTTACTTTTACAGATAAGTTACATAAATTAAAGCAAGCAACGGGTGCACAAGAAGTGGTGACCGCTGAGCTTAATTGCATGCAACCGCAATGCTATTTAACGTTAGTTCGGCTCGAGGCGCCAAATTGGACGGTAAAAGCGCGTAAGCAATGGCCCATTGTAATTGATAGTTATAATCAGATGTACCATTTAAGCAGTCAGCAATTAACAGCGCTTTTCCCTGATTTTGATAGTAAATATATTGCAATGGCGCAGCTTAGTGACAAAGAACAAATAGAACATATTGAGCTTTATCAAAAAGTGCAGCAAGTTGGTGATTACACTGATCAATTATTTATGCGTATTAAAGAGGCTATAGAACAAACCCCGCAGTTATATGCCAACTATGAGTTATTACGTGAAGTCGCCCTGAGTTTATATCAGCAATCACAGCAAGCAGAGTATTTAAATATTGCCAGTAAATTACTTTTTAACTCACCAACTGCGTATCAAAACACCCCTGCATTTGCTACAAATGCAATGCTAATCGCGGTTGCTAGGCAAGATTGGTTAACTGCGAAGCAGTATTTAGCTAAAGCTGAACAAGTTGGAGCAAGTTCTACCGCTCTTTATGAACTTAAAGGTTTATTATATTTACAACAAGATCAGTTGCCTGAAGCACAGCAGGCGTTTGAACTTGCATTAAAAATACGAGCAAATCCAATAATAAAGCAAAATTTAGCGCAAGTATTATGGTGGCAAGGTCAAATTGAAGAGGCAAAGCAGCTGCTTAATGAAGTTATAAGCTTAAGCTCTCAAAACTATATGGCAAATCAATTACTGGCAGATATAGCCCTAACAGAAGGTGATTTAGCCATTGCTATAAAGCAATATAAACAGGCAATTGAGATTAAACCTGATAGTACGAATTTAAGTAATTTAAGCATTGCTTATTCTTTGCAAGGGGAGTTTGATCAAGCGTTAATAGTTGCCCAACAGGCTGTGGATATAAACCCGGGGCATGTAGGTTTTAGACTCAACTTAGCTGATACTCAAAAGGCACTTAATCTGGTGGAATCATACCCGGCAAATTATCTAAAAGTAGTTGAGTTGGCACAAGATCAACACACTCTTGATAGTTATTTAGAAGTCGCACAAGCACACAGCCAGTTAGGCGAAGCTAAACTTGCCTTACAAGCACTCAATAAAGCAATAAGTATTGCGTCAGATCATTATGAATATGTGTTTACAGCAGCACTTGTGTATAGTGTGATTGGTGAATATCAGTCAGCGTTAATGTATATAGAAAAGTCATTAATGATAGGTTATCACCCAATGTGGTTTAATTTACCCTGGTTTAAACCTTGGTGTCAAAAAGAAGAGTTTATTGCGTTAATGCAGCAATATGACTCTTCTTTTCGTTGTGCTAGTGCTTTATATTAGTATGTAGCACCAGGCCTACGAACAATGATTTTAGGATCTTGTGACATATAAATTTTGCCAGAAGGCACATGTTTAGCTGTATACCTAAACGAAATAGGTAAATACTCAGTTTCTTTGCCTTCGGTTACTTCAACAACTTTTTCAAGGTTGTCTTTATCTACACCGTTAAATTCATAGGTCGGCTCTACTTGAGCAATTCTTAAAACTAAGGTGTCGTCATCAGTGATCTCGGTAGATATATTATATTGGCAATTGCTATCGGCACCACAATATTCAACACCATTCCCGTAAAATTCCCAATCGGCAGCCACTGACGGATCTAGGCTGATAATAAGTTCTACGTATTGTCTTTTTTCAGTGCTTATGAGATCGTTTTTTCCTGCATTATTAAACAAAACACTCAGCGACTCAGTCGGATTTATTTCGTTATTAAAAAATGTTAACCAATTTTCTTGTGTATGAGGTAAAACAGTCAACGTTTTAACGGAAAAGTAGTTATCTGCTTTACATTGCACTTCAATATTTGGGGTTTTGATATCGTTCATTTTTTCAGTCCTTGTATTGTTGTATAAGTAAAACCACTTGTTGGTTTTTATTATTGTTCTGAGTGTAGAATAAAATTGTTTATATAACTAATTAAGATGGGTCTTTTGTAATGCTCTGTAATGATTTTTAGAGTCATAAAAAAGTAAAAAAACCTATCGTGGTATTTTTAGATTGGCTATCATGAAGTGTCTTTTGGTTAATTAAAGTTTATTTATGTATATACAGTTACTTACAAACATTGATTGGGTAAGTGTTGGGATTGGTTTTAGTGTTGGCGCGGTGCTTTTTAGTGTTATTTATGCAAGTCGTGGTAAGCGACTAACAGCAGAGCTAAGTGAGCAGCAGCAACAACTAGCTTTATTGCAAACACAGTCCAATGAAAAACAGCAGCAATATACTGCCTTGATAGATGAACACGATTTACTTAAACAAAGCCACCAAGAACAACGCGACGAAACTCAGCACTATAAAACCCGCTTCACTGAGCAAGAAAAGCAAAGCCAGCAATACAACCATTATTGGCGCAAGGCTGAAGCTGATTTAACAACACTACGAAGCGAATACAATGCCCGTGATGTTGAGCTCAATAATATGCGCACTATGCTTGAGCAAAAGCAAAGCCATTTTGAGCAGCAGTTACAACATATTAAAGAAAGCAAAGAGCAACTTAAAAAAGAATTTGAAAACCTTGCTAATCAAATACTCGAAGAAAAATCGCAAAAATTTAAAGTCCTTAATCAAGAAAGTATTGAGCAGCTGTTAAAACCTGTCCAAGGTGAGTTAAAAGGCTTCAGGGATAAATTGGAATCAATTCATGTTGAAGATCTAAAACAACGTGAAGCTCTGAAAATAGAGTTATTACATCTACAAGCGAAAAGCCAAGCAATCACTGAGCAAGCAGACAGGCTCAGTAACGCATTGCAAGGGCAAAAGAAAACCCAAGGTAATTGGGGCGAACTAATGCTTGAAAACGTGTTAGACAGCGCAGGGTTGCGCGCTGGTACTGATTATAAACGCGAGGTATCGTTTAATACCGAAGAAGGCCGCCTGCGCCCTGACGTGGTGGTGTATTTGCCTCAAGGTCGGCATTTAGTGATTGACGCTAAAACTTCGCTAAACGCTTACACTCGCTACGTAAATGCAGATAATGAACTGCAGGCTCAACAAGCAATTAAAGAGCATGTTGAGGCTGTAAAAGCGCGTATTAATGAGCTGGCGAGTAAATCATATGATCGCTTACCTGGGCTTAACTCTCCTGAAGTGGTGGTGATGTTTGTGCCGATAGAATCAGCCTTTGTTGAAGCACTTAAGTATCAAAGTGATATTTATCAACAAGCGATAGAAAAGAATATTCTGGTTGCCACCCCCACTACCCTTTTAACCAGCTTAAATATTGTGAAACAGTTATGGCGCTTTGAAGAGCAAACTAAATACTCCAAAGAGTTGGCTAATCGCGCGGAGCGTTTTTATAGCAAGCTCAACGGCTTTTTAACCAGCATGGAAGGTGTTGGTAAACAGTTAGATAAAGCCAAAGAAAGCTACGATAAAGCGTTTTCGCAGTTATATCGCGGTAAAGGCAACCTAATAAAACAAGCCTCAGAATTTAAAGAGCTTGGCGTATCAGTACAAAAAGAACTACCCGCCGAAACGTTAGAGCGGGCGCAATTAGAGCTAGACGAATAAGGAAATTGTATGCAGATCATTCGTGGTAAAGAGTTCACCGCAACAAAGGCATGGGGAGCAAAAGATATTGCCAATATGAATGGCATCACTACCCGCTTACATTGGACTGATAAACCTTATAAATGGCATATCAATGATGGCGAAGAAGTCTTTGTGGTGCTTGATGGAGCCGTTGAAATGTTTTACAAACAAGATGGCGAGACGCACTCAACGGTACTGCAAAGTGGTGACATTTTTTATGCCTCAATAGGCACTGAGCACGTAGCACACCCTGTAGGTGAAGCGCGAGTGTTAGTTATTGAAACGCAAGGTAGCGTTTAAGCTGCTCAAGTTTGATATTTAACTACTGAGTTTTTAGAGCAGCTTGTTTTACCTTTACGGCAGCTAGAATCGAATTGGATCAACAAATAATTATGAAAGATTTTATAAATAAAGGAATTGTTAAGCTAAAATCGACATCTAATAAAATGTTTGATGAATTAAATAAAGGCTATGTATTAGCAAAAGAAATGATTGATGGTCTGCCTATTTTTATGTCATTTGAACGCTTTGGTACGCAAACCCCTACGTCATTTGATGAAAAGCATTATTTTGTAATTCCTTTCGCACTATCGGAACATCAATTCGCTTTACACACCATGCGTTATTTGCCAAACGGCGTACCTGAGATTAATAACTTACCTAAGCGGCGTATTTTTCATTTTCCTAATGAGCATGCTGAGGCCGGACTTCGCCATTACATGCTAAATAGTGCTGATGCAATTATGCGTGATCAAGCTGTCGGGCAAACTAATTCATTACAGTCGCTTGCTAATGATATTGATGCCTTAGATAAAAAGCTCACTTACGGAATGCTTTTGGTTGGTGGCTTAGCGGCTATTGCAAATCCATTGTTAGGAGCCAGCATTGCAGCTAAAGCTATGCTGCCAAGTATCACTGGCCTACTGAATAAATATGGTGTGCGTGCCTCTGCCGATAAATTGTCTCAATATCAACTTGAAAAAGAAATCAAAGCAGCCCAAAGCAATATAATTGCAGAGTTTGAGGCCGCAAATACGCTACAGTTGATCAACCCTATTTTACAAGAGTTAGAGTTAACTCTTAGAACGACTGAAGCTGAGCATGATCCTATCAGTTCTTTTAATTTAGCAGATGGCTCACTATCAGAGTTTAATGACGACAAATGGCGTGAGTTAACCGAAGTAGCGATTTGCCATGTCTATAAAGATGTTTATGATGATCCCTCATTACATAAACAAGCAAACTTAGATGCAAAAGACTTAAGGTGGTTAAAGTTAATGTTCGATGCAGAGGAAGCTAAGGAAAACACATGATGAATATTGCTATTTATATTTACGATGATGCCGAAGTGCTGGATTTTTCAGGCCCATTTGAAGTGTTTAGCACGGCAAAGCGTTTAGCAGACAATAACTGGCAGGTATTTTTTGTAGCCGAGCATGCCGGGCCGGTTATTGCCCGTGCAGGTTTTAGTGTAAACCCCCATTACAGTTTTGCTGATCACCCCGCTTTTGATGTGCTGATTGTTGTAGGTGGTTTACATACACATGAGCTTGAAAAGCCAGCCGTAATAAACTGGATCAGAGAAACCGCTGGCGCTGCTAGCAAAGTTGCCTCGGTGTGCACCGGCGCTTTTTTACTGGCCAAAGCGGGTTTACTTGATGGTTTAACGGTGACAACTCATTGGGAAGATCAGAGCGATCTTGCTGCCATGTTCCCAGCTCTAAATGTGATCGCAAATAAGCGTTGGGTGTCACAAGGTAAATTAACTACTTCTGGCGGTATTTCTGCGGGTATTGATATGAGCTTAGCCCTAGTTGCAGAGCTAATAAGCCCAGCACACGCAGAGCTAACAGCAAAGCAAATGGAATATCAGTGGCATAAAAATGTTTAAAGCCGCTGTTGAATAAATTCGTGCATGTAATCACGTAAACAAACCGCTTTTTTACTAAGTAAACGGCCGCTTGGCCAGATAGCATAAATTTCGCGATTATGGCTTTGCCATTGTGGCAGCACCCTGACAAATTCTCCCGTTGCCAGCTCGTTTATAATTTCAAATCGAGGTAATAAGCCGACCCCTTGATGATCTGCCACTTGGTACTTAACAAAACTAGTATCGTTATAAATACTGCTAAAGCGGCACATATGTGTATAGCTTGCTCGCGTAGTTATGTGGGTGAGTGGCCAGTTATTTCTCAGCGTTGTGCCAATTAAGCGATGTTGTTTAAGATCGCTAGGTTCAGTGAGCACGGGTGCATTGGTTAAATAGCTTGGGGTCGCTACTAAAATAGAGTCGGCTTCTGCGAGCTTTTTTTGCTGTAATAACGAATCAGCTTGAGGGCCGATCCTGAGCGCTAAATCAGCTTGGTTTTTAATAATATCGTCAAGTTGATTACTTAAAATCAGCTCCAACTGAATATCAGGGTATTTCTTGCAAAACGACAACCACATCGGCTTTAAAAAACCATGACAGATATTCAGTGGCGCGAGCACTTTTAGCTTACCACTAAGTTGTTCTTTTTGTTGATTGAGTTGATAACGAGTTTGTTCAAATTGCTCAACTAAGTTGGCATAACTTTGATAGTACACCTGTCCTTGTTGTGTGAGTGTGCATTGGCGTGCAGAGCGATGCAGCAGTTTTTGCCCAAGGCGAGATTCAAGGCGCTGTAAACGCCGCGTAACTGTTGCCGCAGGCAGCGATAAATACTCCCCCGCTTGAGACAATCCTCCTTGTTGTACTATGTGCACAAACAGCACTATATCATCTAGCATGATTCCACTTTTGCAATTTAAGTTTGATTAAAGCTTTATATTTAACATTTTAGTAAGTCTATATCATTGCTCTTAGGTTTTCTTGTTAAAGAGTATTTTTATGGAACACAGTATTAATTGGGTAGCTGTTATTGTTATCGGTGTAGGCGCAACAGCAGTGCTTGATAGTTGGTCGCTATTACTTGCGAAAGTGTTTGGCGTGCCATCTTTAAACTTTTGTATGGTCGGTCGCTGGATAAGCTTGATGCGAAGTGGTCAATTTAACCATACAGCAATAAACAAAGCGCCATCGCAAAAAGGCGAATGCGCAATCGGTTGGTTTATCCATTATGTAATAGGCGTTATTTTTAGTTTTACTTTTTTATTGGTTATGTCAAATGACTGGCTAGTATCCCCCCGCCTAATACCCGCCCTTATATTTGGTTTAGCCACAGTATGTACGCCTTTTTTTATTATGCAACCTGCGCTTGGGCTGGGTATTGCTGCGAGTAAAACGCCAAGACCAGCGTCGGCCAGAGTTAAAAGCTGTGTATCACATTGTGTATTTGGTGCAGGAATTTATATCAGCTCGCTTGTTTTATTGCTATTTTGAGGAGCTACTATGTCTGCTGATTATTGGTTAAATCGTTGGAAAAACAATGATATTGGTTTTCATGAAAGCCGAGTAAATCCATACTTAGATCGTTATTTTACTAACTTGAAAATTCCTCAAAATGGCCGAGTTTTCGTGCCTTTATGTGGTAAAACAAACGACATTGCATGGCTACTCGAGCAGAATATACAGGTTGTGGGCGTTGAGCTCTGTGAAAGCGCCATTAAACACCTACTTGGCTCTTTAAATGTTACACCTACAGTAACGGTGCACGACAAGTTTAAACTGTATAGTGCGGATAATTTGGCTATTTGGGTGGGAGATATTTTTGCACTAACCGCCAACTTACTTGGATCTGTTGATGTTATATATGATCGCGGATCATTAGTAGCCCTGCCTTTTACACTACGTAAAAAATATAGCAGGCATGTAGTGATGATCACACAAAAAGCACCACAGCTACTTATTTGTTGTGTATATGATCAGTCTAAACGCGATGGCACACCATACAGTATTAGCGCTCAAGAGGTATTTGATCACTATCACCATGCTTATTCGCTACAACTAATTAGATGTGAAGCTATTGCGAATGGAGTTAAAGGCGTTGTACCGGCAAATATAGTTGTTTGGCAGTTAAACAAAAAAGATTAAACTTTATGTTGTATATTGCATGTAATGTTTGGGGTCAATGGATGAATGCTTGCGATGAACGTTCTGATCTTATATGCAAACTTTGCTAAAGTATCTGTAGTTAACCTTGCTCAGTTTTACGAGCGAATCATTTTGTCACTTCCTCAACCATTTGAACAAATACAATAACTAATAACAGCACTTTTAGGATCATATAATGAATATAATCAAAACCTCAGGGCTTGTCCTGTCGGTATTGGCTGGGCTGTCGCTATCAGGCTGTTCGGTAACACACAACGTCACGGCTACAACAACGATGAATCAAATTAGCAATCCACTGTCGCTTGAACAAATCTATAAAGATAAATATTTCAAAGCGCAGCGTAGCACTTACTTTAAATGGCTTGATGATGGCACCGGCTACACCGTGCTTGAAGAACGTGGAAGCGAAAAAGATAAAAAAGACGACGCTGAAAATGCCAAAGCAGATGACGAAAAAGAGCACGGTGTAAAAGGCAACGACATTGTATTTTACAACGCCGATGGTACTGGCCGCAAAGTTCTAGTTGAGTTTGAAAAACTACTGCCAGAGGGCGCAGATGAGCCATTTGCAATCGAAAGCTACCAGTGGTCAAAAGACGGCAAATGGTTGATGGTATTTACCAATAGCGAGCAAGTGTGGCGCTCTCGCAGCCGTGGTGATTTTTGGCTCTTAAACCTTGAAACCAATAAATTACAGCAACTCGGCGGTGAGCAACCAGAACCTAAAAAACTGATGTTTGCTAAATTCTCACCAGACAGCTCAAAAGTAGCTTACGTGCGTGATAACAACATTTATATGCAAGCGGTTGGCAGCAACAAAGTAACAGCGCTTACAACCGATGGCAGCGCTAAAATCGTTAATGGTAACTTTGATTGGGTTTACGAAGAAGAATTCAGCATTGCTGATGGCTTTCGTTGGAGCCCAGATAACAAATCAATCGCCTATTGGCAGCTTGATACCAACGGCGTTAAGTTTTTCACCATGATCAACAACACCGACGAGCTTTACCCTACTTTAAAAGAGTTTCCTTACCCAAAAGCCGGTGAAACTAACTCGGCAGTACGCGTGGGGGTTGTTAGCCTTGCTGATAAGAAAACCCGCTGGGCCAAACTTGAAGGCGATAATCGCGACCGCTATATTCCTCGTATTAGCTGGGCAGGCACCGGTAAGGAATTAATGATCCAAGACTTAAACCGCCCGCAAAACCACAACAAGGTTTGGCTGTTCGATTGGCAAAAACAGCAATTGACCAAAATTTTAGAAGATAAAGACGATGCTTTTATCGAGTGGTTTTACAAAGCCAACTGGTCAAAAGATGGTAAGTTCTTTATTTGGCACAGCGAGCGCGACGGCTGGCGTCACCTTTATCGTGTATCTCGCGATGGTAAAACCATTATCGATTTAACCCCAGGTGATTACGATATTGTTGATATGCTGGCGCTAAACGAAGATAAGAACGTGATGTATTTTACCGCTTCGCCAGACGATGCAGGTCAACGTTATTTATTTAGTACGTCTTTGGATGGTAGTAGTAAACCTGTACGCGTAACGCCTGCTGAATTTCAAGGTTCAAACAGCTATTACATGTCTAAAGATACCTCATGGGCAATGCACACTTACTCACAATTTGGCACGCCGCCAACTAAAGAGATCATTAAAGTAAGCGATCACAGTAATGTTAAAACCTTAGTTGAAAATAAAGAGCTGAAAGAAAAACTCGCAGAGCAAAGCTTACCAAATCACGAGTTCTTTAAAGTGAATGCGAGCGATGGCACTGAGCTTGACGGCTACATTATGTTCCCTAAAAACATGGATAACAGTAAAAAATACCCAATCGTTTTTTACGTGTATGGCGAACCGTGGGGCTCAACAGTGCAAGACCGCTTTGAAGGTGACAGCTACTTGTATAAATCACTATTAACGCAAAAAGGCTTTATTGTGGCATCGGTTGATAACCGTGGCACGCGAGCACCAAAAGGCCGTGATTGGCGTAAATCGATTTATAAAAAAATCGGCTCAGTCACTGTACAAGACCAAGTTGATGCGCTTGATGCCATGGCAAAACGCTGGGATGTAATAGACACCGACCGTGTTGGTGTATGGGGTCACTCAGGCGGTGGCAGCTCAACCCTTAATTTATTGTTCCGCCATGGCGATAAGTTTAAAGTAGGTATTGCCTCAGCACCGGTGCCAGATATTCGCTTGTACGACACTATTTACCAAGAGCGTTATGCGGGTAACCCAAAGACCGATCCTGAAAGTTACGACAACACCTCGCCAATTACCTTTGCCAAAAACCTAACCGGTAAGCTATTGCTTATTCACGGCACAGGGGATGATAACGTTCATTACCAGGGCTCAGAGCGTTTAATTAACGAGCTTGTTAAGTACAACAAACAGTTTGAGTTTTTCTCATATCCAAATCGCTCACATAGCTTACGAGAAGGCAAAGGTACCACCTTGCACTATCACACTATGATGGCCGATTTTTTTGAAAAGAACTTATTGAATCAATAACTCAATAAGTTAGTTTAGAGACTAAAAAGCCACATACTAATAAATAGTATGTGGCTTTTTTAATCAAAATGTAACGAGGGTTTACAAATTAAATCGAGAGGAAAAACTATCTAGCTTTCCAGTCTTCGACTATTTTCTTAGGGCTACAAATGGAATACACCCATTCTCTTCCATGTTTTTGTTTTGTAAATAATTTTAGTTCGACCAAACCGTTTAAAACATTTGCAGCAGTATTATATGCACATCCTAAATTTTCTTTTACATTCACAGCTGTAAAACTTTGCGCTACACCTCCTCTTGCTACTTGGAACACCGTTTGTTGTTTATCATTTAATTTTTTATATAGGCCTGATTCCCATAACCATTTATTAAATAACTCAGTTTCTTTTAAGGTCTTTTCATAAGACTCTTTAAACTGACTTATTGCTCTGATGATTATATTGCATTGATAATCAAGGAAGTATGTTAGGTCCATTTCATCTGTTTCTGTATATAAATAACTTTTACCATACTGAATTGGTGCAGTTTTTAATAAAACGCTGATAGCAATATATCTAAATGCTGCAAAATCATTTTTAAACATATACCAATAAAATAAGGCCCTAGCTACACGACCATTCCCATCCCTAAAAGGGTGCTCATAGCCGATTGCAAAGTGTAGCGCTATCGCTTTGACTAAAGGATGAAAATAGTTTCTATTATCAATGTCGTGATGGCATATATTTATCCATTTCGATAACTCTTTTATCCTTTTTGTTAACCCTTTTGCTGGGGGAGGTGTATGGACTGTATTTCCTTCAGCATCAACGACTTCAACATCATCATCTTTTCTAAATACGCCTGGTGTGTAATTGTCATTATTAATATTATCCACACCTATTTTGTGTAGTTCTAGGATTAACTCGATAGAAAGCTGTTCATTTCTATTTTCCCAAGCGAATTTCATCATTTTAAAGTTTCCTACGATCATTTTCTCGTCAGGGGAGCGTGGCTTTCTTTTTCTTTTTAGTAAGTCCTTAGCTACTTTTGTGGTTGTTGCTGCGCCTTCTAGTTGACTGCTACTGATCGCTTCATCTTCAACAAGGTCATTTAATAAATATTCTAAGTGCTTTTCTTCTCCAACTTTACTACACATCCACTCTAAAGAGGCATTGGTTGTGTTTCTGTCGGTTTCTGAGATCGCTTTTTGAATTGTTGGGGAGAGATAAAATTTACAAAGCTTTTTTGGATCTCCAACTTCAAATACATCCTGAAGTTGTCTTTCCCTTGCCATTTTTAAAACTGACCAAGATACACTCGAGTCAAGACCTTTAGGAAGACGGTATTTAAATTCATCGAAATGTAGATAACGACCTTTAGAATCAGTTGGTGAAAATAAACTCATATATTCATCTATTTTAGATGGTTCATTTTCTGCAATATACTGAAAAGGACTGGTTTTTAGTCGACTAGGTGGTCTAGTTATCATTTCTATCTCAAAATTGAATACAATTGAAATAGTTATATATCATTAAAGTAGTATTATTTCAAAATCTTTATTTGTTGAAATAAGAAAGTTAGAAAGGACACGGCTAATTTTTATTTTAAAATTACTTCGAACATCCTAACTACATCAATCCAACAACCCTTCTACCCATTCCAAAACTAGGCGAGTATCTCGGGTTTGAAAGCGCTGTTTATTGGGTATGTAGTAGCAAAACTCTGATGCAACTGCCTGAGTATCATAGCTTTTAAGTAACTCGGTATTTAATAGCCGTTGCACAAGTTAATCGCTTTTCTAAACGTCATTTTACTTCGCGCTTGCCTTCATCTTTTGATTTACTTGTATATCTCAAGTTTTAACCATTGTATTTTATACAAGCTTGTTTATCATATGGGGTCTATTTACAAAGGCATGTGAATAATTGAGCTTGATAGGGAATCATGTAGCAATCCTCCACAAAAAGTTCACTGCCTATTTTTAAGGCTTCTTGTTTATGTCATTTTTAACGACACTTAAAAAGTTTGGTAATCATATTGGTGCTTACAAAGTGCACTTGTGCCCTGAGGTGAAAGGCCAAGTTAGTGAAAAGGGCGAGCCTTTATCTAATGTGAGAATAGACAGAGTATTAAATTTTTCTGATGGCAAATGTTATGAAGATTTCACTTACACGGATAAGAACGGAAGTTTCTTACTACCTGAAATTAATATTCGCTCTAATCAACCAGCAGTTCCATTAGCTGAGATTTTTACTTCTCAAGCTATTTATTTATCCTACAATCATGAAGAATATTGCCTTTGGGGTTCTAGATTGTCAGGCGCTAAATACCGAGAGGAATATGCAAAAAAATTAAGGCAATTAATAGCCGATACCACTGATGAAAAGGTTCTTTTTAAATTTGAGAATAAGATAACTGAAGGCTATAAATTTGAAGCTTTAAGTATTTGTCGTTGGTCTGATGATTTTGAAGTAGTGGAAAAAAATGCTTATTTTGACCTTTCAGAAATTGAAACGGATGGTAATTAATAAAACAAAACCTAAATTATAAGGAAATATTGATGAATGTTTTAAGCCCTGCAATAGCTGCTAACTTTGCTGCTATCTCATACGAAAGCCTTGATAAAAGAGGTTTGAGAGCTAACCCATATTTTGAAAGGATTAGCTCTTTATTTTCATTCGAATCAGAATCTATAAAAGGTGTAAGTGGTTCTATTCTTGAGCGAGTTTTTAATCACTCGACCAATTTTGGCTGTATTGCAAAAGGTAAGAAGGGTGCATATGAAGATGATTATGTTTTAGCTTTACGTGGCACGGCTAAAATCCGTGATGTTGTTACTGATTTACATTGTGGTTTAAGTACTTGTAGTAATGACCAACCTGTACATGCAGGCTTCAACCATACATTTAACTCCTTTAAAAATCAGTTAGAGCTATACTTTAAACACAGGACTAAGAAAAAATTAAACATTCATGTTGTAGGTCATAGTTTAGGTGGTGCTTTAGCAAACTTAGCTGCTAACTGGTTAAAGCACCGCTTTGATGCCAATGTAAAATTATATACTTTTGGCGCGCCGCGAGTAGGTTATAATAGTTTTGCAGTAAAAACTGAGTCCGCAACAGATAACAGCATTTATCGTTGTGTACATGCAGCCGACCCTGTTCCTTTAGTGCCTGTGTGGCCATTTATGCATACGGAGCAAGAATATATTTTACACGGTGCTGCCACCATTACTCCAAAAGCACATAGTATGACTAAGGAGACGCCAGGATATTTGCATACAGCAAGCAACTTTAAAAGTTATTCTGCTATTAACAAGGGAATGGAAAAACGGATTCAAGAAGAGGTAAGGCTTGATTATGAGAGACGACTCGAATGTAGCCGCACCTCTAAATGGGCTCGGAAAATTGGTGCAGCTTTAATTACTCATTTACGTGAGACTGGTAAATTATATGCGATACAAAATCATTTTTCGAACGCTCTCACAGTATACGATCAGATAGCTAAAGCATTAGCTGATAGCATCGATTTCTCTAAAAATTGTACCAAAGATGTAAAAGGGATTTTAGGGCATATGCTAACATTCTGTGGCTATCCATTTCAGGTGATTTCTTTTACTTACGCTTCTATTAGGCATATTTTGCAATTAATGCTTAAAAATATTTTTGCACTTGCTGGTGAAGCGATAGCGTTAACCAAATAGATCTAAAAAATCGCCGTCAGGCTAATGCGAACAGTTAAGAGTTTTTTACTGATCATTTGGCTGACCTTCTACAGATATGAAAATCCGATGAGTATTTATCTCATTGGATTTTTTATGGAACTGTCAAGAACTCTGAGATAAAGTGGGAAAATCGTAAAAAACAGAGAACAGAAGAGGTTAAATCTTGACTTCAGACATCACTCTTTTGCCTGAACAGTTATCCTCATTTTTACTATCGAGCAAAGTCTAAAGCAATCGATAGGCCAGTAACCCCTTGCTTTTAACTAATCAGCACTTTAAATCCAACAACCCTTCTACCCATTCTAAAACTAGGCGTGTATCTCGGGTTTGAAAACGCTGTTTATTGGGTATGTAATAACAAAACTCAGATTCAACTGCTTGAGTATTAAAGTTTTTAAGTAACTCGGTGTTTAATAATCGTTGTACTAGCGTGGTTGAGCAAAATACCAGTGCAGAGCCTGTCATGGCTTCTTGAATGCCAAATAGCTCTTGATCAAAGGTTTTAATAATAAATAACGCAGGATCTAAGTTGTTTTGAGTAAGCCATTGTTTAAGTGGTGGCTCACTCAGGGCGGTGTTTTTCCATTTTGTGGTATACAGCGTAACAGGGCCATTTTGCCATGGGGTATTTGCTGCTTTGTATGAGCCAAATAGATTAAATTGTTCGGTTTTAATAATGTCATCAGCGTTTGTATTGTGCTGCTGGCCAAAGCGAATGGGCAAGGTGTGTAATTGTTTATCAACAGCTTCACTGGTTGATATATCAACCTCAAGATTAGGCTGGTTTATAGATAATTCCTGCAATGCGGGAATTAAGCGCAGTGCGGCCAGTGATGAGGTGGTGGTTATTTTAACGGCGGTGCCTTTAGCTTTTACGGTAGCCAGCGCTTGCTCGATGCGGTTAAAGCCGTCACTCGTGGCCGCACTTAAATATTCCCCGGTTGGTGTGAGGGTTATTTTTCTAACTTGGCGGTAAAATAAATCCACATTTAATCGGCTTTCAAGGTTATTTATATGATGCGAAATTGCAGTTGGCGTGAGCGATAGTTCATCAGCTGCGGCTTTAAAGCTGCCTAAACGTGCTGCTGATTCAAAGGCTTTAAGCGCTTGTAGTGAGACTTGCATAATAAATGTTGGCAAATGATAAAATAAATTATAGATGAGTATAACTTATTTATAGCTGAGGTTAACTCGTTTGTGAATCGCCGCTGTTCGTTAGATGATTACATCATATTCACTACGAGGATAAACAGTATGACTACCCTACTACACATTGATGCAAGCGTAAGAGCCGCTAAAAATTACAACCCAGCTCATGATTCAATCTCTAAAAATATTGCTAAGCGTTTTATTGATAGCTTTGCACAGCACCAAGCTATAGATGAGTATATTTATCGTGATGTAGGTGTGAATCCGCCGCCTTTTATTACCCAAGGCTGGATAGGTGCGGTATTTACTCCTGATGATAAAAAGACTACTGAGCAAAAGCAGTTACTGGCGTTGTCTGACTTACTCATTGCAGAAATTGCTGGTGCTGACATTATTGTGATCTCCTCGCCTATGTATAACTACGGTATGCCAGCGCAGCTAAAGGCGTGGTTTGATCTAGTTGTTAGGATCAACAAAACTTTTGATTTTGATCTGGCCCGTGGCGACTTTCCGCTGCTGCCTTTACTTGGCGGTAAGATTTTGGTTGTGATCACCTCAACTGGTGAGTTTGGTTTTGAGCAAGGTGGTATACGTGAGCATATGAGCCATTTAGTGCCGCACTTACGTACGTTGAGCAAATATTTAGGTGTGAGCACCATTCATGAAATTGCCTCTGAGTATCAAGAGTTTGCCGATACTCGTCATCAGCAGTCACTCGATAATGCTTATAGCCAAGCAGCAGCGCTAGGAATACAGTTAAGTAGTAAATAATATAAAAATACCGCATTTGCTATGCGGTGCAATTAAATATTGTTTAGATTTTTTCGGGCTAGTTTTTAAAGCGCAAACGCATCTTAGTATGTCAAATCCTTCAGCTTTATTACGGTAGTCGTGAATAATGGAGGCAAGTCCATTTTACTGATACTAATTATGTTGATGAAAGCGTAATATCTGGGATGTAAGTATCTGTATAAAGGAATTCGCGAGATTGAAAATAACTCTCTAAGCTTTAGATAAGCGGGCTACTTTTAACCTTATTTTGGATTGCCGACATTTTATGTAAAGTCATTACCTTGATATTTATCAATTAGCTTTTGGATAAATTGTTTAACCTTTGCAGGTAAATACGTTTTAGATACGTACAATGCATGCACTGGAAAGCTGGTGAGCGCTAACTCAGGGAGTAATTGAATTACTTCGCCTTTTAAAAGCTCTTCTTTAAAGGCCCATTTTGGACCTATGTGAATTCCTTTATCATCTAAGACGAGTCGTTTAACAGCGCTAACACTATTTACTGTGAAGTTTCCATGCAATTCAGTTTTTAATTCATCTGTAGAGATCGGCGTATCATATTGTGTTTTTTTATAAAGAATAAAATTATGAGTTGCAAGCGATTGTACGTCTAGTGGCGCACCAAATTGGTTTATATAGCCTGTTGAAGCAACTGCAACTCGTGGCACTTCACCTATTTTTCTACAGATAAGACTTGAGTTGGGCAGCTTTCCAATTCTGATGGCAACATCAATGCTTTGTGATTTTAAATCTTCAAATTGGCTCCCTAATACTATCTCAATAGATAAGTCAGGGTAATCCGTAGTCATTTCTTCAAGCACAGGAACAATAAACTTACAACCAAAGTCATGGGGAGCAGCAATTTTTAATAGGCCTGAAGGTTTATTAACCGTGTTTTTAATTAAGTTTTCTAGAGACTCTTGTTCACTCAGTAACCTTTTTAGCCCAGAGTAGTATTGTTGTCCTGACTCTGTTGGAGTGGAATGTTTAGTTGAACGCTCAACAAGCTTTACACCGAGGCGCTTTTCTAAATTAGCTATCCTGCGACTGACCGAAGAAGGATCGGTATTGAGAAGTTCAGCGGCTCTTTTAAAGCTACCCGCTTCAGTAACTCTGATAAACAGCTGTTCATTTGTTATCTCTTTCATATTTACTTATTGTAATTTTCGCATGTATTAAATGAATTATTAGCGGGTTCTTTCTTTATGTACATTAAGGTTATAGTTGTCTGGTGATTAATTCAACAAATAAGGGCAAAATCATGACATCACAAAAACAAGGTAAAGTGGCGGTTATCACGGGGGCAGCACGAAATATGGGACGGGCGTTTGCTGAGGCATTAGCAAAAGATGGCTGTGATATTGTTATTCATTACAACAGTGATGCTTCAGCAAGTGATGCTAAAGTGACTGCTAGTTTAGTTGAGCAAGCAGGTCAAAGAGCTATACTAGTGCAAGGCGAGCTTTCCGAGCCAAGCAATGTCACTGATTTATTTACTCAAGCTAAAGAGGCTTTTGGTCGTATCGATATAGTAATTAATAACGCAGGTAAAGTGATCAAACGACCATTCATAGAGTATACAGAAGATGATTATAATGAAATGTTTAATGTAAATACTAAAGCTGCCTTTTTTGTGATGCAAGAGGCTGCTAAGCATATTGAAGACAATGGTCGAATCATTAGTATGGGCACGTCATTGCTGGCTGCTTTTACAGGAAACTATGCTCTATATGCAGGTTCAAAGGCACCGTTAGAAGACTTTACCAAAGCGTTGGCTAAAGAAATTGGTAGTCGCGGGGTCACTGTTAACACTGTTTGCCCTGGACCAATAGATACAGCGTTTTTCCATGGAGAAGAAAACGAACAATCAACTGCCTATATGTGTGCAGCGAGTGTAGCTAATAGATTAGGTACGATTACTGACATTGTACCGCATATTCAGTTTTTAGCTTCAGCTCAATCACAATGGATGACGGGGCAGACTTTATTTATTAATGGTGGCTTTGTTGCGCGTTAATGTAAGTCAGTGGCTGCATAGCCACTCACTTTTATTAATTATAAAAGTTTCCGTTGTTACTACTTTATCGGCACAAGTCACTGATAGTAAAAATGTAGATAAAATTTATTCGCCAAAGCAAGTTGTTTTAGCATTGATAAGCGCGATGGATGCCAATAAAGGGTCTCTTATCCGCTCATTGTTTGCCAATGATGCAACTCAGAATTATGGGCACTGGTACGCTATTCAAAAAAGAGCTGAAAAGTTTAAGGCATGGCTTGAATCCGACACTATTGAAAGTGCATGGACAAGTAGTTGAGCCTAAGCTAAATGCCAGTGGTGAGCGTGTCATTGTGACTGGTACGTACATTAACAATAATAATTACAAAATAGCTGCTGATTTTCTATTTATAGTAAAAGACGGATAAATTACTAGTTGGACAATGAGGTATGGCTGATATCTACATGCAACGTCGTGAAAACTTTATCTAATCAATGAGATTTTTTAGGTTTTTATTTTTTCTAGTTGCTCTAAGCTATAGAGCTTAGCTTCATTAACAGAGTTAAAATATACGGGCGGGTTAGACTTGTATTTTTTTTCAACTAACTGTTTGTGGGTACTTGTGATATTGCAGTAACAACGTAAAATACATCCACGGCTTTCTTCAATATCGATTACCTTCATAAGCTCTTCTATCGCATCAAATGTACACAACTGATATTCACTCATATCCATTATACGACACCATTTACCTGGATTCTCCAGTTCGGATATTTCCTTAAGTAAATGTTTATTAAATTCTTCAGCCATTTGCAGGTTCCAAGCACCAATTATTTTGTAAATCAATATATTTTTTGCCCGGCTGAACTCGAAATGGCCATGTGATACAAATATAGAACCTAGATGCTGAACCATAATTAGCCTTTTTCTGTTGTTGAGAAGTACGATGAGAGTTTTTGCCCCTGCTGATAAGCATAGATGATATTGCTATATCTCGATAGGCGAGGAAAATATTTTAATGCATGCAAGCGATTTTTACTTTAAAAATCAATCATCAATAAACCTGTTTTTCTTGTGTTACTATCTTCACCATAACACACATTATTAATTCAACGGCCCTTCTACCAGTGCTAAATCTAACTTTGTTACGGCTATATCTTCTTTATTAATTGCGTAGCTTATCCATAAGCTGTTTTGCCAAAGATAACTTTTTGGGTAGCTGTAACCAATGCGTTTGTATTTACCTTGATACTGTATGGTCGGTAGAGTTTGTTGATCACGAAAAGCCATAACCACGTTGTTTGCTTTATTGATAAACCAGCTAGGCTCTAGCTCATCGCTAACATATTTACTAAAAGGTCGGTTGTAAGGCTTTTAAATCCTGTTCAATAACGCCATTTAGTGGCGTGCCTGCTTTATTTAATACCGATTAAAACTCACCCCAATTTATGCCACCTTCACTTTGGCTATATAAAACATGTATATTTGGGCCATCTTCGTCTTTTTTGAGGATTGCCTGAGGTAATTATCGTTATGTATCATTTCGATACTAGCAAGCCATTAACTCAGCGGCTACTGGGTTTGCATAAGCTAGCTTTAAACATTAGTTGCTTGTATTATTTTTATTCAAAACGTAATGGGGGTTTACAAAAGCGATCTTTGTTTACGTGTGGTAAATTCAAAAACTTATATTCTTAATGACAAGCTAACTACCACGCGGCGGCCAAATTCTTCTGCTTTCATTAATGAACTCGCATAGTCGGTTTTAGCTGTGCGGGTGAGTGTTTCATTGGTGGCGTTAAACATGTCTAAGCGCAGGCTGGCATTGGCTGAGTAAAACCAGCTAAAGCTTAAATCTGTGCTGGTGTAGTCTTCAACATAACTACTGGCATTATTACTAATGTCGCGTTGCTCCAAAAAGTCACTACGGTAATTAATATTAAATGCAGCTTGCCATTTTTTATCACTGACTAAAAAGCGCAGGTTACCTGTCCAGTCAGAGACTCCTTCTACTTTAAAGTGATTACCAGCTGAGGTGCTTACATCTGCTTTGTTGATATGGGTGATGCTTGCTGATAATTGGCTTTGTAAGAACCACTGGCTATATTGCGGTAATTGCCACTGGCTACTTGCTTGTAAGCCATTGACTTGAGCTTGGCCATCGTTAGTACGTTGCAAAGAGTTGTAATGCTGGCCTTGATAATTAAAGCTTGCTGCTTGCTCAACAATAAAGTTATTCATGTGGTGATTAAAGCCCAGCAATTGTGCGCTTACGCTTTGTTGTTGCCAGTTAACAGAGAGCGTACTGGTGTTGGCTATAACCGGTTGCAAATTGGGGTTACCAAGTTCTGCATATGGTAGGCCTCCTGAGTTTACATGCAGTTTTGGGTTTAAATCTGAGTAATTTGGCCGATTTAAAGCGCGGTTAAAGCCCGCCCGCCATTGCCAATATTGCGAAGGCTGCCATTTTAAATTAACTGACGGTAACCACGCGCTATCATTATTGCTGCTATTGATAGGCGCCACCCCCCCAGTTTTTGTTAGTTGCGATCCTTGTGTTTCACTTAATGTATTACTGTATCGTAAGCCAGTGCTTAGCGTTACTTGCTCAAATTGCCACTGTGAAGAGATATAACCTTCTTTTGATGCAAAGCTTACTTTGTAACTATTTAATCGGTCACTCTCATTCATTTCTGCGAACGGCAAATCAATATCATAAAGTTGCAACAGGTCACTTTTTGGGATTAACCAAGGTTGTACTTCAGCGTTCATAAATCCTGCTGAAAACTGATTGGCAATTGGCTCAAGCCAACGGCCATCTAAATTAGGTAGTTGCTCTAAAGCTGAGGGCGATAAACTGATATCTTTGCGGGCGTAGTGATAGCTTTGTGTTGAATGTAAAAAGCCGATATCCAGCGCTTGCAGGCCCCAACTATTTTCAGCACTGAAATGACTATCTATGCCCCACTCTTGTACTTCATTAAGCACATTGATAGTGCGTTTACTCATTTGGCTAATATGTGAGTAGCTACTTACTAACCCCAAGTTGCTTGTAAAATTAAAGTTATCAACCGATGTGTTTTGTAAAGCTACGTCTGCTTGCATAGGTGAAGTCGCAACATGAACGCGAGTGATAGGCTCTTTAGTTTTACTGTTTGCTTTACTGCTACTGTAAAATGGCGAAAGCGTTAAGGGTAAATGCGCACTTGGTTGCCAGTTAGCATCAACTTGTATGGTTTGGTTGGCATAATATAAGTTGGATTCTTCACGGCTAGTTTTGGCATTTACAGCGTTAAATACAAATTGGTTTAGGCTATTATTTTCATCGTTAACCTGTGCTTGAGCTGACTGACTTTGTGGGTTAATCGAAATACGGTGCTCATCAAACGAAAAGTCAGTATCTGATCTAAACCACAGAGTATTAAGCTTTAAACGCTCAGTAGCTTGCCAGGCTAAAGCGCCATAATATGTTGCGCGAGTGCGATCTTCGTTTTCTATGGTCAGTGCTAAGCCATCTGTAGGCACCAAGATGTTTTTATTAATATCAGGCCATTGGTAAGGCTGCGGTGCGCCGCCGTTTTCTCCCCAGTGCCAGGTTTCAAACTGAAATTGACGTTGCAGACGGTTCTCATAGTTCATTTTTATCATCACAGCTAAGTTACCATCTGCTGTTTTGGCATTGCCTGTTAATCCAAAGCTTGGTTGAAGGTTTTGTTCACCTTCAAGCGCAGCGGTGGTGAGCATAACTTGTAGGTTATTGTCTTGATAAGCAAGGGGGTCATCGCTAAGCAAGTTAACGGTAGCGCCTACTGCACCACTAGGAAGGCTTGAGTTTGTGGTTTTATACACCGCGATATTTGAAAATAAACCAGCGCTAAATATATCAAAGCGGTGTTGTTGCCCATATTGGTTTGAGTTACGAACGTTTTCGGTATTTGCAAGGCGATGACCATTGAACAGCGTTAATTGATATTCCGCACCCAATCCCATGGCATTAATATTAAGGGCTTCACCGCGATCGCGGGTAATGCTTATGCCGGGTACTGCTTGTAGTGCCTCGGCAAGATTTTCAGCTGGCAGTTGATTGAGCATTGCGCCTACAGCTATTTCGCTTTGCCCTACATAGTTACTCTTTATTTGTTGGGCGTAGTTAATTGCTTGTTGGTAATTGCGGTTATAGGCATCACCATTGGATGGTGTGGGTAACGACTCGGTTACTGTTACTTCTTCAATCACCTGCGTATTGTTAGTTTCGGGTATTGATATTGCCGGTGCTGGTACTGATGTTGCTGTTTGAAAAATAACGATGCCAGAAGCGGTTTTTTGCCAGCTTAATTGCCTAGGAGTCAGCCATAAATCAAGAGTTTGCTCAAGTGTGGTTTGAGTACTGGGCTCAACGGTTAAGCCTGCTAGTAATGAGGTGTTGTATATTATCGCAGTGGAAAACCGTTTAGATAGGTCAGTTAATTGCTCTATTAAACTGGCCGTTGCGGCATCAGCTGCAATAGAAAAAATCGAGAGTGCTACACATAAAAAACTGCTTATACGTAACATCTATGAACGGCCTTGCTACTTCATTAATAAAACGACAGTGTGCAGAATATAAATGAACAATTTATGACAATGCCACCAACTGCAAAAATATGCTCAAACTAGTTTGTTGGCGACAATACAATACTGTCGTCAAAGCGATTAACCTCAAGCTGGTTTAATTGCGCGATTAAAGATGCCGCGCCAACGACATCGGTTGTTTTAAAACGACCGCTGACTCGTAAGTTAGCATCCACATTACTCAGAACTAATGGTTTGTCGGTATAGCGATTAAGTTGAAAAATAGCATCATTAATGGTGACATTTTCTAAATCAAGCCAGCCAAGTTGCCAATCAGGCTGCTGTGCTTTAAATGTACTTACAATAATATGATTATTATGAACGCGAGCTCGCTGCCCTTTTACTAATTCTACTCGCTGTGCGTTATCTGGTGTGGTTACCGCCACCTTGCCATGAAACACATCAATTGTGGTTTCGCGTAGGGTTTTATCGATATTAAAAGCGGTGCCTAATACGCTTATTGTTGCGTTACCGGTATTGATGGTGAACGGGCGATGTTCATCACGTTTTACTGAAAAATAAGCTTCGCCTTTACTCAGGGTTGCTTGTCTGGCTTTATCGTTTTCATTAAATTGCAAATTAGTGTGTGTATTTAATGCAACTTCAGAGCCATCTGACAAAGTAACATCTGTGGCTTGAGTGGCAAAATACTGTTGTGCAGCAACGAGCGAAGAAGCTTCAGGGGTTACCTCTGAGCTTAATTGCATAACGCCAACCACGGCCACAATAATACTGGCTGCAAGCGCACTTCCCCACAACCAAAAAGGCTTTTCTTGGCTAGGTTCTGCCTGTGTTGGCTGATTCACTTGTGTTTGTGAGTCTAATTTTTGTAATGCTGCAATGAGTGCGGCATCTTGCCAAATCGCTTGCTTGAGTGGATCTTTATTTTCATCGTCATGTTTGGATGAGGTGACCATGTTATTTCTCTATCTATCTCTATTATTGATATAACGACTTAACGTTCATTAAGGGGACACTTAGTCGGCAATAAATTCGCTGATTGCGTCTTTGAGCATATCCATCGCGCGGGAAATATGCTTTTTTACCGCTTCTTCTGATAACCCTAAGCTTTGCGCTATTTGTTGGCGGCTTTCGCCATGTAACCGCCTTCGAATAAACACATCACGACGTAGCGCAGGCATTTGTGTGAGTACCTGTTGATATAAACGCAGTCGTTGCTCATGGTCGAGTAAGTTTTCAAGGGAAAGCTCTGTACTTAATGGCTCATGCTCTAGGCACTCGGGATATTTACTTTGCTCTTTGTGATGGTCAATCACTAAATGATGTGCCATCCGATAACCATACGCTAGTGGGTTATCAATATGCTCTGTGCGCTCAATTTTTAACGCTTTTAATAATAGTTTTTGAAATAAATCATCTGCATCGGCTTGTTCACCAACCGCCCGACGAAAGAAACTTTTTAATGCATCTTGATTCGCAATAAAACATTTAACCAATGGTCGATGAGATTGACTTTGCTTGCTTGCAAGCGATAGAGATGTTTGAGTTTGGGGCATCGTTGTATCGATATCTACAGCATTACGTTATTTAACAGACGCTCATACTAAAGCAAAGGTGACACTATTTTTATGATGATTTGATGACACTTTTATGAGTGTGATGTCGCAAAACCGACATAAAAACTTCATCAAATAAATACGTCCCCTATTAAATTTTTGCACCGTCATTAGAAGCGAAATCAATTTAAAGTCGTAATACATACAACAGGACCAACATGATGACTAAGCGAATTTTTACTCTATCACCGTTAGCATTAGCACTTAGCTCGTTATTTGTAGCACCAAGCTATGCACAAGAAACTGAAAAAGAAGATCAAGCGATGGAGCAAATCGTCGTAACCGGTAGTTATATTAAAAGCTTAGAGCAAGCGATTGATTTAAAACGTAGTAATATTGGCTTTTCAGATTCGATAGTCGCTTCAGATATTGCGGATTTTCCTGAGCAAAACTTAGCCGAAGCGCTACAGCGTATGCCAGGGGTGACTATTGAGCGTAATAAGGGCTTAGGTCAAAAGGTGAATGTACGTAGTTTACCGAGTGAATTTACGTTCGTATCAATCAATAATCTTGCTACGGCATCGGGCAGTGGCGGGCGTGATGTTGAATTTGATATGTTTGCCTCTGAAATTATTCAAAGTGTTACAGTAAAAAAATCATCAACGGCTGCGGATGAAGAAGGCGGTATTGCAGGTTCAGTCGCAATCACAACAGCAAGACCATTTGATTATGACGGCCGTAAGTTAGTGGCATCGGTCGAAGGGGCTTATAACGAAATATCAGAAAAATCAGATCCTAAACTAACCTTTTTAGCCAGTGATACATTTGGTGATTGGGGGGCACTTGCCTCGTTTGCATTCTCTCAACGGACTAATCGTACTGATAGTAATTCAGGGATCGATTTTCGCCCCCTTTCTCGATTTTTAGAAAAGAAAGGCTCATCGCAATGGCAATCTGACCAAGCTGTGGACGTATTAGAGCGTGATACCGGTATAACAATTAATGATCGCTTTGATAGCGATGAAACAAGCCGCGTGGTGTTTTTAAATAAAGTAGGCGATCGTTCATACTTAACAGAGCAAGAAAAATGGGGGGCAACACTGTCATTACAATATAAACCTAGCAGCGAATTTAGCTTAACCTTTGATGGCTTACTGGGTAATTTTGATGATCATGAAGACGAATATGATGCATCCGCTTATGCCGCATCAAGTGTTAGCTCTTTAGAACGCATTAATCAATATGATAGCTCTACGCTAGGTGATTACGGTATCACTGTTCTAACCGACGTTGACTATGCGGCTACTCAACACGAATTTTTAAGTAAAGAACACAGTAGTGATACTGACTACCAACAATTTAGCATTGCAATGGACTGGGTTGTAGGTGACTGGGATATATACGGTTTAGTGGGTTATAGTGGCGCAGATAAAACAACCGAATCCACTAATTTAAAACATACAGCCTATCGTGCAACACGTTCACGTTATACCAGCACAGGCGCAGAAACTATACCAAGTAATAATCCTGATACATTTGATATGTATAACTCACCTGAGGCTTATTTATTTGACTATAACGAAGTTAATCTTGAAGCAATCTCAGATGATAAATATGCTGCTCAATTGGATTTCTCTCGCCAATTTAGCTTAGATTCCTTCCCTGCGTTAACCAAGTTGCAGTTTGGGGCGCGGTATACCGACAAATCAAAAGAGCGTAATTATGGTACTAACCGAGCAACAGGTCCATCAGCAGGTGATACCTCTTGGGTAGGCACGCGTACGTTAGCTGACAGTGAACTAACTAATATTTCAGATTTGGTTAATGGTGGCGAGTATCTATCTGACGTACCGTCTAAACAAGGTTGGAGTCAAATTTCTAATCGTTATGCTCGTAACCAACTTAGATATGAAGGCTTTGGTGTTGATTTCGAACCAGACCAATATTATCAAGTAGCAGAAAAAACCACGGCTATTTATGCAATGGCTGATTTTGCTTTTGATATTGGCGATATGCCCGCAACCTTGAATACCGGTGTGCGTTATATTGATACTAAAGTTGATTCATCAGGTTATCACCAAGTACAAAATGATGATGGCTCAACATCTTATACGTCAACACCAGTCTCTAAAAGTGGTGGTTACACTGAAGTACTGCCAAGTATTAACTTTACCCTTGAGCTTAATGATGACTTAGTACTGCGTGCTGCGGCTTCAGAAACATTAATGCGCCCTGCCCTTACCGATATTGCTTATAAACGCACAGTGAGCTTAAACGAGTTTAAATACCGCGATGGTAATCCAGACTTAAAACCAACTTATGCTGATCAATGGGAAGTGGGCCTAGAGTGGTATTTAGAAGATGGCGGCTTATTAGCGGTTTCTTACTTTGAAAAAGAAATTGAAGGCGTCGTACGTGAATCACTCACAGGTGTTGTTAATGGCGTAACTAAGTACAATGATAATGGTACTGTTGACGGTGTTTATGATTTTGATGTTTATCAAAAAGTGAATGCCGAAGGCTCGTATGATGTTAGTGGTGTTGAGTTTATTGCACAAATTCCATTTGCTCGTATTAGTAGCATGTTAGAAGGTTTTGGTGTCAATGCTAACTACACGACATTAAATAACTCCTTAACGGGTGCATCTGACTTAGGTATCCCTACCCCGCCAGAGGGGCTTGCAGATGAAACCTACAACCTGACTTTTTATTATGAAAATGAAAGCTTTGATGCGCGTATTTCATATAACTATAAAGACAAATACGTAGAGTACATTGAGCGTGATATGTATCCAGTTTATCGTGATGCGTATGGTCAAACAGATGTCTCATTTGGTTACAGCATTAATGATTCAGTAAAATTCACATTAGAGGGCATTAATATTACCGATGAAGCGACTAAAGGATATACATTAGATCCAGCTTTCCCATCAATGTATGAGTTCTCTGGAAGACGCTTTGCATTAGGTGTTCGCGCAATATTTTAATATATTATAAAGCTAATAACCGGAAGCATTTTGCTTCCGGTTTTTTTGTTTAAAGTGTTCCAGTCACAGGATATTTAAAATGAAGTTTCTCATTTCATTGCTCATTTTTTTGAGCTGTACACCGCTTTTTGCTGCGCCGGCTACAAACACCCAAATCGCCTTTGTTCCCGACATTCACTTTCACGATATTTATGGGGACTTTTCTGATGCGGGGTTTGCGGGCATACCAGTCGATAAAGCAAAGGATGCGGTGAGCATCCGTAGCATGCAGGCGCAAATTCATTCAACTCGCTTATTTAATGAAAACTACTTTGCGTTAATCGCCACCCTTGATGATATTGCCGCTAAAGGCGTAAAGCTAGTTGCCCTGCCTGGGGATTTTACTGATGATGGCCAACCTGTGCATCTTAATGGTTTAAAAACGATACTAGACGATTATGCAAAAAAGTACGGTATGCGTTTTTTTGCTATTCCAGGTAATCATGATCCGGTTCGGCCATTTAAAACCGCCGGCGGAAAATCAGACTTTTTGGGTTCTAAAGGTCAGCAAATTGGTATTTATTCAACCGATCATCCTCGTTGTGAACATGTAGCTAAAGATAATCACTCATTAGTATGCAGCGATAAAATCGCTCATGCTGGTTATCAAGAAATTGTAGATATAATGGCGCCATTTGGTTTGCAGCCAGATAACCGCGATTTGCTGTGGGAAACACCATTTGGCAAGCAGGCGTTGCTCACTGATCGCAGTTATACCCAATGCTCGCAGAATGACCAATCACGTTGTAAGCAAGTACCCGATACCAGCTATTTAGTTGAACCTGTTGCAGGACTTTGGTTATTGGCTATTGATGCGAACGTGTATATCCCAAAACTGGAAAATGGCCATTTGATCTTTCAAGGCTCGGGCAATGCAGGCTATAACAAAGTGCTGACTGAAAAGCCTTATTTATTAAAGTGGATCACACAAGTAGTGCAAAGGGCAAAAGCACAAGGTAAAACCTTAGTTGCGTTTAGCCATTTTCCGATGGGGGAATTTTACGATGGCCAAACGCAGTCGATTAAATCACTGTTTGGTGATACGGCTTTTCAGTTAGCCAGAGAGCCTAGTCTTGATACTCGAAAATTACTCGCCGAAACTGGTTTGAAACTGCACATTGGCGGGCACATGCACATGAACGACACATCGGTCATTGAGAGCGAGCATAACACCCTATTTAATATTCAAGCACCTTCTATCGCGGCATACCGCCCTGCTTATAAGTTAGTCACACTTAATAAACAGTTAGCAAAGGTGGATACGATTACGATTGATAACGTTGCCCAGTTTGACCAACTGTTTAGCGCCTATCAAAAAGAGTATGACTATCTAAACAAAAATGCCCCAGAGCAGCTGTGGAATAACCGTATTTTGACAGCCAAAAGCTACCACAGTTACAGCAAAATGCACTTACAAGCTTTGGCAAAGTGGCGGTTTATTCCTCGTGAGTGGCCACAAGACTTTCGTGAGCAAGTATTGAATATGTCGTTATTAGAGATCACGGCTCTGTTTAACAATAATAGCCAGCTATCTAAAGTACAGCGCCAAGGCTTACAGGCTAAAACAGTGCTCGATTTTATCGCCGACTTTTACTTAGTGCGTAACGCTGGAACGCTTGCGTTTGCTGATATTAGCCAAACAACTCAGCAAACTTATCAAACAATGGCAAACTTATTAAATAACAACACAAGGTGTGTTGTAAGTAGTGACAATAAAGGTAAAAACATTTGTCAGCTAAAATCAGCCCTAACTCAAGCATTTAGTATTTACGATAACCTTAATCATGCGCTGCCAGATAAATGCTTGATTATTGATATGTCAGAAAATAAGTCGTTGCAAAACTGTGCCGCGGATACTGCATCACAATAACTTAGGCGTTAATCATTTGTATTATGTAATGGGGGTTTACAGCGGCTAGACAGCTCAGTAGTTGTATTAGTTAGATAAAAGCGCGAGCATAAAATATGCTCGCGTCTTCTAGTGCTTTACTTAAATATCAAAGCGGTCGGCGTTCATTACTTTAACCCATGCATTTACAAAGTCTTGCACAAAACGCTGTTTGTTATCGTCTTGAGCGTAAAACTCGGCAAGGGCTCGTAAAATAGAGTTAGAGCCAAATACTAAATCTACGCGAGTGGCGGTCCATTTAGTATTACCAGAGCTGCGCTCAATAATGTTATACGTGCTTTTACTTGCCGGTTCCCAGCGATAGTTCATATCGGTTAGGTTAACAAAAAAGTCATTGCTTAATGTACCCACGTTATCGGTGAATACACCATGCTGGCTGCCACTGTGGTTAGTGCCTAGTACACGCATCCCACCAAGTAGTACTGTCATTTCAGGGGCTGTTAACCCCATCAGTTGTGCTCGCTCTAAAAGTAGCTCCTCGGCTGAAACAGCATAATCTTTTTTCTGCCAGTTTCTAAAGCCATCATGAATTGGTTCTAATACATCAAACGACTCTGCATCGGTCATGTCGTCGCTCGCATCGCCGCGACCTGCTGCAAATGGTACGGTGATATCGACACCCGCAGCTTTTGCTGCCTGCTCAACGGCTGCTGTACCGCCAAGTACAATTAAGTCCGCTAAACTCACCGGTTTGCTTAAACTTGCTTGTACTGTTTCAAGGGCCGTTAACACCTTAGCAAGTTTTTCAGGCTCGTTACCTTGCCAATCTTTTTGCGGGTTTAAGCGAATGCGTGCACCGTTGGCACCACCACGGTGATCAGAGCCACGATAAGTACGGGCGCTATCCCATGCAGTGCTGATCAAGTCACTGGCGCTAATGCCTGCATTTAGCAGTTTGTCTTTAAGTTCGCTAATTTCAGCATCAGATAATGTGTAATCTACGCTTGGGATGGGATCTTGCCAGATCAAATCTTCGCTTGGTATATCTGCACCTAAATAGCGAGATTTAGGGCCTAAGTCACGGTGAGTGAGTTTAAACCAAGCCCGTGCAAACACATCAGTGAAATAGTCAAAATCATTATAAAAACGTTCAATAATTTTGCGATAGCTTGGGTCCATCTTCATTGCCATATCGGCATCGGTCATAATCGGGTTTAAGCGAATTGATGGATCTTCAACATCAACAGGTTTATCTTCCTCTTTAATGTTTACCGGTTCCCATTGGTTTGCACCCGCTGGACTTTTGGTAAGCTCCCATTCGTAATTTAACAGTAGATAGCAATAACCGTTATCCCATTTAGTTGGGTGAGTTGTCCACGCACCTTCAATGCCTGATGTCATAGTATCGCGGCCGATACCGCGTGAGTTGTGGTTATTCCAGCCAAGGCCTTGCTCAAATACATCCGCGGCTTCTGGCTCTGGGCCAACGTTCTCTTCGCTGCCATTGCCATGGGTTTTACCCACCGTATGGCCGCCCACCGTGAGCGCTGCTGTTTCTTCGTCATCCATCGCCATGCGAGCAAAAGTTTCGCGTACTTGTGCTGCCGTTTTTAGCGGATTAGGCTCTCCATTGACCCCTTCAGGATTTACGTAAATTAAGCCCATTTGCACGGCCGCTAATGGGTTTTCCATGGTGTCTGGTTTTGCTACGTTGTCATAGCGTTCATCACTTGGGGCAAGCCATTCTTTTTCAGCGCCCCAATAGACGTCTTTTTCTGGATGCCAAATGTCTTCACGCCCGCCGGCAAAACCAAAGGTTTTTAAGCCCATTGATTCATAAGCCATATTGCCGGCTAAAATAATTAAATCGCCCCACGATAACTTATTACCGTATTTTTTCTTGATAGGCCAAAGTAAGCGACGTGCTTTATCAAGGTTAGCGTTATCAGGCCATGAGTTCAAAGGAGCAAAGCGTTGGTTACCTGTACCGCCACCACCACGGCCATCAGCTAAACGGTATGATCCTGCTGAGTGCCACGCCATACGGATCATCAAGCCACCATAATGACCCCAATCGGCAGGCCACCAATCTTGGCTTTGTGTCATCAGATTTTTTAAATCGGTTTTAACGGCTTCAAGATCTAATTTTTTAAATTCTTCAGCGTAATTAAAGTCATCGCCATAGGGATTAGGTTTAGTATCGTGTTGATGAAGAATGTCTAAATTTAAGGCCTTTGGCCACCAATCAGTATTGGAATTAGACGATTGTGTATTGCTACCATGCATGATTGGGCATTTACCCGCACCTGAATTGCTCATTTTTAGCTCCTTTATCGGAATATAAAACTCGGTCTATAAATCGCTATGTTGAAAAGCTTAGTTCATAACAATTAACTTGCTACTGAATGTAATACTTTGATTGATAAACCTTGTTGAAGTTCATCCCTTATACCAATATAGAATATTAACGATTAAAAACTAGATCTAGATCAATACTTTAAAACGATTGCAGCCATCTATAAATTAGATGCAGTTTCCTAAAGTAAGTTAGCTACAGCCATGCAAAACCCTTTTTTAATGGTGGGCCCTTTTGAAAATTAACATCAGTACTTAAGCTATAAATATAGCGCGCTAATCAACTGTGGCAGTTTGCTTATAAATATTTAAAATTAATCCAATTGTTTAAATTAAAATGTTACTTTCTAAACAGCTATTAAAATAGGGTGGAAAATGCATGATTGACTTTATTGCTGTTTTTATTACTTTTTTTGCTGTTATTGACCCCATAGGCACGGTGCCAGTATTTGTTGCCGTGACCGAAAAGTACGATGCAAAAACGAAACGGCGCATTGCACTAATGGCTACATTGGCTTCGGCCGCAGTGCTGATATTTTTTGTCGTGATTGGCGAAATAATCTTAAAAGCCTTATCTATTCCCTTACCTGCGTTTCAAATTTCAGGGGGAATTGTTTTATTTTTATTTGCATTGAGTATGATATTTGGTGATAGCAAACCCGAAGAAGAACTCAAGCTGCTTGTTAAATCGGATAAAGAAACCGCTATTTATCCGATTGCTGTTCCCTCGATTGCCAGTCCTGGCGCTATTTTAACGGCTGTATTGTTAACAGAAAACGCTATTTTTAGTATTTGGGAACAACTGCAAACAGCGTTAGTTATGCTATCTGTTTTGCTTGTGGTTTATATATTAATGCTGTTATCGGGCTATATCAGTAAAGTGATTGGCAGTAGTGGCGCCAGCGTTATTAGCCGTGTGATGGGGCTAATTTTATCGGCAATTGCTACAACAAATATACTCACAGGGTTTACAGAGTATTATAAATCGGTGGTAGTTTAATGTATGGTTGATATTAAAGTGTAACAAGGACTTATTGTGTACAAACTATTTTATTACCCGCTCAACGCCAGTATGGCGCCGCACTTTATCCTCGAAGAACTGCAAACTGATTTTGAATTAATTTTAGTGGATAGAAAAAACGAGGCTCATAAAGCAGCCAGTTATTTATCCTTGAACCCCGCAGGGCGAATACCTACATTATTGGACGGTCAACAAGTCGTTTTTGAAAGTGCCGCTATCTGTATTCATCTTGCTGAAGCACATCCTGCTAAGATGCTTATTCCGCAAATAGGTGAGCACAATCGAGCTGCGTGCTTGCAATGGATGATGTATCTAACGAATACCTTGCAAGCTGAGCTCATGGTCTACTTTTATCCGCAGCGCCATAGTATCGATAGCAGTCATATCAGTGCCATTGTCGCTGCACAAGAAAAGCGAATTGCCGACATATTTGCTTTACTGGATGCCCAGCTGGAAAATCAAACATTCTTAGTTGGTGAGCAACTTAGCATCTGCGATTTTTACTTGTTTATGCTTGCGATATGGGCGGATGAACTAAAACAACCACCGCTTTCTTTTGAGTACCTCAACAAGTATTTACGTCGCTTAGCTAAGCGAGAGTCGATTATTAACGTGTGTAAAAAAGAAAATCTCAGTTTGGTTGATTATCAATAATAGGAATTACAATGAAAGTTTATGGAAGAACAACCTCGTTTAACGTACAAAAAGTACTCTGGTTTCTGGATGAGCTGGGCATGAGTTATCAGCATATTGAAGTGGGTGGTCGTTTTGGCGGCCTTGATAGTGATGACTTTTTAGCATTGAACCCGTTGCAAAAAGTGCCGGTACTTGTGGATGGCGATAATGTTATTTGGGAGTCGCACAGTGTACTACGCTATTTGGCGGCAAGTTATGGCACTACAGATTGGTATTATGCATCGCCCTATCAGCGTTCGTTATATGAGCGCTGGATGGATTGGTCACAGGTGATTTTTCAACCTGCTTTTATGGCCACATTTTGGGGCTATTACCGTAAAACGCAAAAAAACCGTTGTATGGAGCAAATCACACGGGACATACAAGAGTGCGAGCAATGCTTACAGATAATTGAACAACAGCTAAGTCATGCCCCCTATCTTGCCGGTGGTAAAATGACCCTGGCTGATATTTGTGTGGGAGCCATTTTACATCGCCTAACATCTCAGGGGTTAGCAATAACATTGCCGGAGCGAGTGACTCAGTGGTTTGAATTACTAAAAACCAGAGCTGGCTATCAAAAATGGATTATGAGTGATTTTACTGAGCTCCAAGGGCGTGAAGACTTTTAATTTTGTTTTAACGCTTTTAACTAAACAAGGATTATAGTGAAATATTTATTATTAGCTGCGATGCTACTTATCACTTTTAGTAGCGCGGCCGAACAGGCATTTGAAATACCCAGAAGCTCGGTGGTTAAACTTATCGATCAGCAAAGCAAGCTGAGCTATCCAGTATTTATAAAGCTCCCGCGAAGCTACAGTCGAAATAAGGATAAAACATACCCTGTTGTTTACTTGCTCGATGGCTCGTATGCGTTTCAAGTGGCATCGGGAGCGACAAGTTTTCCTATGAACAGCGGTAAAATGGATGAAGCAATACTCGTTGCCATTGGTTATTCGCAAGGATCTAAAGGCTCATCAAGCCGAATACGTGATTTCACCCCAAGTAAAGCCAAAGATTGGCAGTTAGAGACCGGTAAAGCCGCGCAACATATCGATTTTATAGCTGATGTGGTGTTTGAACATATGAAAGCTAACTACCGAATAAAGCCAAAGCAACGTACTTTAGTGGGAAATTCTCTTGGCGGTTTATTTGCCGCTTATGTGCTTTTTACTCAGCCTAATATGTTTGAAAGTTACATTATCGGTAGCCCGTCGGTGTGGTTTGATAATGAGAGCATACTATCTCAGCCGATTACTAAAGCTAAGCAAAACGTTAGGGTTTACTTATCAGTAGGTAGCAAAGAAACCCCTGAATTTGGCGAAGGGCAAGATATGGTAACGGGAGCGAACAAGCTTGCTGACAAAATACGGCAAAGTAATGATCAGCAGGTGCAATTGCAGTTTTCTATAATAGATGGCGCAAAACATGCGACGGCATTTCCAACCACGTTGATCCAAGGTTTAGATTGGCTTTATGCAAAATAGCGTAGACATTAATACCAATCGACTTAAATATTTAGCCTTTCTAGCGTGCTAAATAAAGCGCTAACGGCGTTATAAATTTTTATGTAGAACAACTACACATCAAAAACATATCAAAATTTATGCCTTGTTATCACTCTATTTATCCGTCGCTATAAACTACCAATGACTTAACACGATTGGTATAAAAAAACCCACGGATAAATTAATATCAGTGGGCTTTTAATACGTTAAAACGTATTAACTAAAACAATCGTTTAGATACAAACGATGTTTTCAGCTTGTGGGCCTTTTTGACCTTGAGTAACAGTAAACTGCACACGTTGGCCTTCAGCTAGAGTTTTGAAGCCGTCACCGCTGATAGCGCTGAAATGAGCGAAAACGTCAGGACCTGACTCTTGCTCGATAAAACCAAAACCTTTAGCTTCGTTGAAAAATTTAACTGTACCAGTTGTAGTAGTAGACATAATAGATATCCTAGATATTAATAAAAGTGTGCCTAAAATCAGGCGGTTTAGCTGAAAAAACAAGTATTTAACTGAGGATAACGCGATGAATTATTACTAATAACAACGTGGTACGTACAAATAAACAGAATTTCTTTCAAACTTATAGTGCATTAACGGGTTATCACTAACCCATTAATTAAAAATTAGATGCAAACGATATTTTCAGCTTGCGGGCCTTTTTGACCTTGAGTAACAGTAAACTGTACACGTTGGCCTTCAGCTAGAGTCTTAAAGCCATCGCTTGAGATTGCGCTGAAATGAGCAAAAACGTCAGGACCAGACTCTTGTTCAATAAAACCAAAACCTTTAGCTTCGTTAAACCATTTTACTGAACCAGTTGTTGTAGTAGACATAATAGAATCCTAAGAATTAATAAAAGTTCGCCTTTAAATAGGCAATTTAGCAGGAAGAAAACAAGTATTTAACTGAGGATAGCGCGAAGGATTATTACTAATAACAACGTGGTACTTACAAATAAACAGGGCTTTCTATCAACCCGATGCAGAGCAGGATAACAGTAACTTAAACCATATAACAAGCTTTATTTACTTTTCTTTTTAAAGCCAAGTTAATTTTGTGAACATATATTGATTAAATAAGAAGAGTCGTAGCCATGCTTACCGTCTCTGCATTCGCTTTGTTAAAGTGATCTAGGTATGGAGTGTAGACTTATTTTTAGTGGGATTAAATTTAGTTGAATGAGATAATATTTTTAATTGGGGAAGTGCGAAATCCCACACTCCCCCCCACGAAAAAAAGGAACTCAGCGCTCATTTGAACAGCGACAGACTCCTTATTTATTCAGCAATTGCGATCGCTATTTCTACTTCAGTTGCGGTTTTATAATATTCATAGTCGCTGGTATAAGTACGAGTGTAACGACAATCATCTGAGCTAAAGTATTGCCAAATTTCACCCCATAAATCAATTATAGCGTCGGGCATTTCGCCTTCGCCACTAAAGACTAAATAACTCCCTGCGTGCGTTGTAACTGTTACTGAATCACGAAGGTTAATTGATTGCTCATCGCTACAGGCAATGACATCAAAATCACCGGTCACATCGCTCTCGTAGTTAGTGTAAACACCAAAGACTTTACTGTCTTTTGTGAGTTTTGAGGTATATTTTTCGCCAAATTTTTGCCAAAGCTCAGCTATCTTTGCTGTGCCAGTATTCATTTCATTGGCATTGCATGTTCTTACTTTTAAGCCGGTTAAGGTCTTACTTGCTAGCTGTTTTACTTCCATTGAGACTATCCTTTAGCATTAATACTCAGTATTAACTTAACAGAAAAAGCATGAAGTATTTAATAAATACGCTATAAAAAGGGTTTATTTTTTGTTGGTGATTAAACCTTTTGTTGCAACGACTTCACTTTTTTGCAAACAGTTACAGCCCAGCTTTGATCACCTCGATCACTTTACTCATTCGTTTTGCCAAAGGCCGATTACGGTGATAACACACATAAATAGATTCGCTGATCGGGTGCTGTAATGGATGGACGTTAATCAACTGTGGTTTACTAAATGCACTCACAGCATGTGCTGGTAGCACAGTAAAACCTAGACCAAGGCTGACAGGTTCAAGAATTAAATTAATTTGGTTTGAAAAACCAGAGCGCTTTATTTGCTCAATGTGTTCAAATTCCGCGTAGTTTTCGCTTAATAATAATTGCGCATGATGCTTTGCATCAGGGTGAGCAATGAAGCCAAGTTCGCATAAGTTTTGCCAGCTTGGAGTTTGGTAATCGATTGGTGTAATTAATAATAGTGCATCTTGGCCGATTTTATGGCTGGTAACCTCGCTGAGTGTTGGGGCTTGAGTTAAAAAACCAATATCAGCATTGTGATTAGCAACGGCCTGTTCCACGCTTTCGTTTGGGGCAAAGCGATAATCAATAGTGAGTGCTTTATGTTGCCCTTGTAAATCAAGTAATTGATTATAAAACTTAAGCCCGCAACTGCCTGGTGATTGAATCTTTATATTGCCACTGTAGGGTGAGTCGTCATGTAGTTGTTGCTCTAAAAACTGCCACTCTTTTAGTAACTGACTTCCTTTTTGATATAAGCCTTGCCCTTGTGCGGTAAGGGTAAACTGCTTGCCATGGCGTTCAAGCAATGCGCAATTAACCTGCTGCTCTAACTTTTTAATGTGTTGGCTTACGCCTGACTGGGTCATATAAAGGCGTTCTGCAGTTTGGGTAAAGTGATTTACTTCCACTAAGGTGCAAAAGGTATGTAACCATGTAGGATTTATCATTATAAAACGTACTCAAAATGATGATTAATGATAATTTTACTTAATACAGGTCGGTTCGTAAACTAACTCCATCAACTAAGCATAGTTAAACAGGAGCATTATTATGAGTCATACCTATCCACGTAGTTTTTCGCACATTGGAATTTCGGTCCCCGATGTTGAAAAAGCCGTTGAGTTTTACACCAAAGTAATGGGTTGGTACACCATTATGGAGCCGACTTTAATTACCGAAGATAAAAGCCCAATAGGCGAAATGTGTACTGAAGTATTTGGTGAACAATGGGAAAAATTTAAAATAGCGCACCTTTCAACAGGTGATCGTATTGGTGTAGAAATTTTTGAGTTTAAAAATCAAGAAAACCCAGCTGATAACTTTGAATACTGGAAAACCGGTATATTCCATTTTTGTGTTCAAGATCCAGATGTAGAAGGCCTTGCTGAGCGTATTGTTGAAGCTGGCGGTAAAAAGCGTATGGAAGCACCCCGTTACTACTATCCAGGTGAAAAACCGTATCGCATGATCTACATGGAAGACCCGTTTGGTAACATTCTCGAGATTTACAGCCACAGTTATGAGCTTATTTACAGCGCAGGTGCATACTAAATTAATTGGCATCAGTGTTAAATTGTAACAGCCGCAGCTTAGTTACTGCGGCCTCTGATACCGAAAATGCACTACTGGGTTAGTAGTGCTAAGCGTTATAACCACACATGTGATTCATTTGTTTTCTTATGCTGGCTCTTCTATGCTATTGCGAGCATTTGTGGTTAAGGCAACAAGCGCTTTTCGCACTGCTTGTGGTGTCTCGCACACGTTTTCAAAGCTAATAAAATAATTACGTTGTTGGCTTTGAATATAAAACCCCTGTGGCAGTATGCCACTCATAACCGGTGCATTATCTGATACGCAATAATGCTGAGCTAATATTAGCGCCATTGCATTTTGATGATCTTCATTCATGTGGTTGATCATGCTTTGTTCTTGATCTTCGTCCCAGCTTTTAGCAGCGCTTTGCCACTCATCTTTTTCAAGCCAAAATATTTTCCCAAAGCCGCCAATAAAGCGAACTCGCACAACATCTAATTGCCATAATTTAAAGTCGTGGGCGTTCCGATAACTGTCAGCTTCTGGGTATAACGCTATGTATTTGTTAAGCAGTATTTCGGCCTGAGGGCCTGCAACTTCACAACCATCGCCCACCAGTGTGACTCGGCCATGCTCGTTTTGGTCGCCATGGTCAGCGGCATCAAAAATAGTCAAGCTCATACGAGAATCGTGCTTTAAGTTTTTAGTGTGTTGGGCTATATCGCTAATAAAAAAGTAGATGCGGCCTTGCTCATCACACATATAAGGGGTTACCGAACCAAACGGATAACCTCTTAAGTTGTAAGAAATAGTCGACATAACACCAGCATGGGTTTTAAAAACCAGCTTTTGTGCATCGCTTAATGCTTGTTCTCTCATGAAAACTCCTGACGTTGAGAAAAAACCATGGGTGCATTGTTATATGGATGAGAATTAACATGCAGTTTCATGGCGTACATTTGTTGTAAATTAGATTCTGTAAGTACTGTGTTTATTGGCCCGCTATCGAGTACTTTTTGATCATGTAATAAAATAGCTTCGGTTGCGTAAAGGCTGGCCAAATTTAAATCGTGAATGGCTATAATGGCACTGTTGCCCTGCTCTACAAATGCTTTAACACAACTCAATAGAGCATGTTGATGGCGCATATCTAGTGCTGATGTAGGTTCATCAAGCAGCATCAATTTAGGCTTGGTATGAGTAGAAAAAGCATCTAACTGAGCCAAAGTACGCGCCATATGAACGCGCTGTTGCTCACCGCCTGAAAGCTTACTGACACGGCGGGATAAGTACTGGGTTAAGTCCATGAGTGCGGCATACTTGTGGACTTTTTCAGCTTGCATTTTAAGAGACTCGGCATAGGGGTAGCGTCCCATTGCAATGAGCTCAAATACACTAAAATCAAAGCCAACAAGATTGCTTTGCATCATTACTGCTCGTTGAGTGGCTAAGTGTGCTTGAGACAATGTACTCAGAGGATAATTATTAAACCGTACTTCGCCTTTAAAGTCATAATGCCCGGCTAAAGCATGCAGCAGTGTTGATTTTCCTGCGCCATTTTCGCCTATCAGTGCTACTAGTTGAGCTTTTGCAATGTGCCCACTTATGTTTTTTAAAACACTGTGATTGCCAAAACCAACACTTAGGTTATTAAAAGTAATCATCATTACCCTCGCTTAGTTTTAATGATCAGATAAATAAACAAAGGTGCGCCAAGTAGCGCGGTAATAATACCAATGGGTAACTCTGCAGGCATAACAACTAAACGTGCTAACCAGTCAGAAAGCAGCAGCACAACAACGCCTAATAACATGCACAGCGGTAACATTTTACGTAAATGCGGGCCAACCATTAAACGGGCAATGTGTGGCACAACTAAGCCAACAAAACCTATCAAGCCAGTAAGTGCTACAACGGCACCAACACCTAATGCCACGAGTATAATTACATACAGTTTAAGCTTGTCTGTGTTGACACCTAAATACTGTGCTTGAGACTCGCCAATCAATAGTAAGTTCATCGGTTCTTTGAGTCGCCACAGACCAAGAATACTCAGTAGCAATAATGGTGTTGCTTGAGTTATGGCATCCCAATTGGCACCACCTAATGAGCCCATCGTCCAGTAGTTAATTAATCTAAGCGCACTATCGTCAGCGAAATAGCTTAATAAGCCAATAACAGCAAAGGATAAAGAATTGATCGCAACCCCCACTAAAATTAGTGTGGTTATATTGACCTGCCTATGCTGCTTAGCAATTAAATACACTAAAGAGGTCACTAACAATGCTCCTAAAAATGCGGCATAAGGTAAATAGTATTGAGCATTAAAATTAAACTGGGCGCTAAATGCTATAAAGGCGACCGCGACCATGGCTGCGCCTGCGCTAATACCAATAATTGATGGATCAGCCAAAGGATTACGACACAAAGCTTGCGTTGCAGCGCCAGTTTGGGCAAGCACTAAGCCAACCAATACAGCTAGTACAAATCGAGGTAGACGTATTTGCGTGACCACATTGATTTGCAGCGCATCAAATTGATTAAAATACTCTGGGGCAATCCATGCGATGGCTAAACGCCAATCCCAGCCTGCGGGGCCATATCCTATGCTCAGTAGTGCTAGAGCAAAAATACACACAGTAATTAGCAGCATCCACTTTTGGTTTGCAGTTATAGAAACAGGCTTAAAACGGCTCAAAGTTAATGTGTTCATAAGGTAGCTTTATAGTCGCTTAATTCTTTAATACCGGTGGCTATGCGCGGCGACATTCCCAGTGATAGCAGGCTATCCATCACCAATAATCGGCACTGCTTTGCAGCTGTTAATAAGCGCAGTGTTGGTTGATTACAAAAAGCCTCTTTACCGCCAAGGCTATAAACAACATGGGCTGGTGCGATTAAAAAATCGGGCTGTTTTACGGCAAGTACTTCGTTATTTATTACTTTAAAACCTTTGTGCGTAGCGCCTAAATTAGTGACTCCAGCATAATCAAGTAATAAGTCAGCAACCGTGTCAGTGCCCGCAGCAACAAGCCCGCGCTCATTAGCTGAGAGTAAAAATAAAGCGCTGTGTGTTTCGGTGCTCGCTTTTGGAGGTAATGAATTTTTTATTTGTGCTACGAGGGCTTGAGCTTTGTCGTTCGCATTTAAGTCTTTACCAAGGCGTTTAACAAGATTTAGTAAGTCATTAATTGAGTTGGGTTTTTTATAGTGGATAAGCTCTACACCAGTGGCTTCTATTTGTGCAAGCGCTTGTGCTCGTCCTGCTCCTTCAAGTGCTAAGAGTTTAGTTGGGCGCACCGAAAGTACACCTTCTGCGGCTAAATCACGGTAATAACCAATTTGATCGAGCTGTGTCGCTTGTTTTGGATATAGGCTCGATTGATCCACCGCGACAAGGGTATCTTGCTTATCTAAGGCAAAAATAATTTCAGTTAATGTACCGCCAGCACTCACTATACGCTCCTGCGCGCTTAGGGGGTGAACAGTCAATAAAATCAATATAAAAAGGTATCTCATAAAAAACTCCAATCATTATTTTCGATTATTATACTCAACTAAATGCAAATGAAAATGATTATCATAAATAATTGATCTTGTTTTTAGTTAGTTGTAACATCCCTCCCCTACTAAATAACAACAATTATCATTTGGAGTTAATGTGAATTTTCCTTATTTTCAACTTACTGCTTTAGCAACGTTACTACTTGGTTCGGGCTCTGCCATTGCCGAGGAGATAATTGGTGAGCATATTGTTGTCAGCGGTTCTCGGTTTGAACAAAAACTTGAAGACGTAACAGGCTCTGTAACTGTGATTACAGAGCAAGACATAGAACGTAAATTGGCTGTTGATTTACAAACAATGTTTCGTTATGACCCCAGTATATCAAGCTCGGGCAGTGGCTCTGCGGCTCAAACGCTTTCAATTAGAGGAGTCGGTGGTAACCGCGTGGTGTTTATTAAAGATGGCCGTCGAACTAACGATGGTTATGCTGGCGGAGACGGCTATTTGGTTGGTCGTAGCTATTTTGATGTCGCTGGGATAAAGCAAGTTGAAGTCGCCAAGGGAGCCGCGTCTTCATTGTATGGTTCAGATGCACTGGGTGGTATTGTGGTGATCACCACTAAAGATCCGAGCGATTATTTATTAAACGAAAATAGTTTTGCTCAAGTGGCGCTTGGATATCAAGGTCAGAGTAATCAAATGTCGGTAGATATTACTGCGGCTAAAGATTTGGGAGATTTAGGTGTTAGTGCCGTTTATAGCCACCGAGATAGCGAAGAAGTACAAAACTTTACTGAAAACCTACCTGGTTATGATGCTAAATCAGATTCGTTATTGGTTAAACTAGAGCAGCAACTTGATGAAAAGCGCACGTTAAAATACACCTTAGATTATTTTAATCAAACTACTGAACAAGTAATCACCAAAGCGAGCCAAGAAACTAAAGACGAAAATACTAATTGGTCGCTAGCGCTGGATTACGACTCAAAAGCGGCCACAGCAGCGTTTGATCAATGGCATTGGCAAGTATCGTTTAGTCGTTATGAGCAGCAAAGTGATCAAATTAGTGCTACAGCAGCGCATACCGATTACAACGACTATGGCTTTGAACAAGATATTTTAGGGTTAAGGGCTGTATTTAATAAAAAAATAGCCTTACAAGATGCGACCCACAACTTTGTTTATGGTGCTGACGTAGATATATACGATACAACACGTCCACGTTATAAAACACGCTTATTGGCTGATGGAACAGTCGATTTTACAGATCAAAAACAAAAAGCTTTTCCTGGCGCTGATACCTCTTTAGTGGGCGTTTTTATGCAAGACAATATTAAATTTGCAAATAGCGCGTGGTCTTTGATTGCAGGTGTACGCTTTGATTATTATTCATTAGCAGCTAAAGATGATGAGCTTTATAGCGATGCTGAGCTTGATGACATTACCGAATCTGCGTTTTCACCAAAACTTGGGATGATTTATCAAGTTAATGATAATTTATCTTGGTATGGGCAATATGTACGTGGTTTTAAAATTCCCCCGCATGATCAAGCGTATCAAAGCCATGGTGTTGAACCATTTTATCAAATATTACCAAACGCAGATTTAGCACCCGAAAGCAGCGACTCATATGAGCTTGGCATGCGCTTTTCTGGTAATGATATCAACGTTACTTTAAGTGCATTTTACGCCGCTTATGATGACTTTATTGATGTTGCAATTGCAGCTGTTGAGCCAACGTTCATACCGAATGTAAATAAAACTTTTTACCAATACCAAAATATTAGTGAAACACAGATCAGCGGAGTTGAAGCGAGCGTGTTGATGCATGTAAGCGATAATGTTTTAGTTGAGGCAAATGTTGCATATGTTGAAGGCGAAAACAAAGAAACAGATGAGCCGTTAACCAGTATCAGTCCATTAAACGGTTCAATACAATTAACAACAGCACTTGGCGATATTGATTGGACCGCAGCATGGCGCTTTGCTAAATCACAGTCTGATGTAGTGCGAGATGCAAGTGGTGATAAAACAACGCAAGGATATGGTTACGGTATTGTGGATTTATACGCAAGTTATGAATGGCAAACATGGCAGCTAAATATTGGTGTAATTAACCTGCTAGATAAAAAATATGTACCCTTTGAACTGATTGCAGGGCAATCTCAGGGGGCTGATTTTAGCCAATATACCCAGCCCGGGCGTAACTTTTCTGCCCGCGTAAGTTATCAGTTTTAAAAGGTAAGCAACGCTGCGCTTAAGTGCAGCGTTTTAACCTTACTGCTTTTTTACTTATTCATTGAGCCTTTGCCTAGATGATATAGAAGAGTCGTGATTTTAAAGTTAATAAAGGCTGTAAAGGGGGTTAACAGTTACTAAACAACATGCATCATATTTGCGCATTAATACTTTTGCAGGCTAGTGAAATTAATCCCTATTCTCTGATGGCTGACTTTATGTTGCCCCATAACTAAAGTGAGACTGTCTTGGTTTATAAAAGTAGCTTTGAGTTATGTTGACTCGATTAATTATTACACTGGCGGCTATGTTTACATCACGTTAGTATAGTGCTTCAAATAAGTTACAAAATGATAATTACATGACTTTAAAAACCAATGCTTTAATTTATTTTTTAGCCTTTAGTAGCGGCTTTAGTATTATGGGAATAGAACTACTTGGCGGGCGAATTTTAGCGCCTTTTTTTGGTAGTAGTGTGCATATTTGGGGCAGTATTATTACTGTGTTTATGCTCAGCTTATCGTTTGGCTATTTATTGGGAGGAAAGCTTTCAATTCGCCAGCCTTCGTTAACCAAATACGGTTTAATATTTTTAGTTGCCAGTATTATGGTGCTGCCCATTGCATTATTTGCCCAGCCAATTATGGCGTATATTTTTTCTCACATAGAAGACAGCCGTTATGGCTCGTTATTGGCCTCTACAGCGTTGTTTTTTGTCCCTACTATTATTTTAGGCATGATTTCGCCTTACTCTGTGCGTTTATTAGTGACCGATAGCGAGCACAGCGGCCAAGTCGCTGGCGGCTTGTATTTTGTCAGCACCTTAGGCAGTGCCTTAGGGACTATTATTACCTCGTTTTACATGGTGCTAGCGTTTGATGTGAATACCATTATTTTGGGTTTCGCGACGACATTAGGGCTATTAGGTTTATTGGCAATTGGCGTAAATCAATTAGCTAACAAGGAGAAACACAATGTTTAAGTATTTACTCGTGACCTTACTGTTAATTGGGTTTAGCAGCCAAGCTAAGGTGATCCATCAAGAGCGGTCGCTTTATCGTAATATTTTAGTTGAAGAGACCGGCGATTTACGCTGTTTAAAGTTTGACGAAAAAGCCCGTAAAAGCAGTCAAAGTTGCATATATAAAAGCAACCCACAAAAGCTAGTGTTTAATTATACCAAACTCACTTTTGCCAGTTTACTACTGATAGACAATCCAAAAAATGTACTCATTATCGGGCTTGGCGGCGGCACCTTATCAAATGTGATCAGCGAGCTATATCCTGACGCAATGATTGAAAATGTTGAAATTGATCCCGCAGTTATAAAAGTGGCGCGTGATTATTTTGCTTTTAAAGAGAACGATAAAGTTACTTCGAAAGTACAAGATGGGCGTATTTTTATTAAACGCGCAGCAATCCAACAAGCCAAGTATGACTGGATTATTCTTGATGCATTTAATGGTGATTACATCCCTGAGCATTTACTTACTAAAGAGTTTTTTGCGGAAGTGAAAAGTGTACTGGCTGATGGTGGCGTAGTAGCGGCAAATACCTTTTCATCAAGCAAACTTTATGAGCATGAATCTGCCACTTATGAAGCGGTATTTGGTGACTTTATTAATGTGAGCACTGAGAAAAATAGTAATCGAATTATTTTAGCTGGCTTTAATAAATTTCCAAGTCCTGTGCAGCTAGCACAGCGAATAGAAAAGCTAACCCCGTTATTAGCCCCCTATCGCGTTGATATCAAAGCGGTGAGCGAAGGGATGATTTCGACCAAAGATAATAAAGACTGGCCTAGCGATACAAAAGTACTCACTGATCAGTACTCACCCGCAAACTTACTCAATTTCTAAAGTTTACGGCCATTTGTTACTACACTTAGGCCAGCTTGCTGGCCATCAAAGCTAACTACTAATTCCCCCTTTTTAAGTTAATACCCGATTAAATTTCTAATCGAATCTTCCCTCATAGATTAGTTTAAGGTTCCTGCTGCTGCACTGATAGATAGTGTGCTTTGAGCGAAAGTTATAGTTAGGCTTGTCTTAAGTATTTCTTAAGAATTGCCTGCTATTGTTAAACTAATTATTTTTCTAGGTATTTTTAGGGGCTTAAAAAGTGGTGATTATTTCTCGGTCTGTATCACGGTTTATGCTTGTGACGGCACTTTTTACTGCTATGGCGAGTGCGCCAGTGTTAAGTAAAGAAACCGTTGTTCCAGTTATCTCCAGTCAGCAACAACTAACCGATAAGTTAGCAGAGCTTAAAGGCCAAGTGATATTCTTAGATTTTTGGGCTTCGTGGTGTACACCTTGTCGTAAGTCTTTTCCTTGGCTTAATGAAATGCAAACAAAATACCAATCGCAAGGCTTTACGGTGTTGGCAGTTAACTTAGATGTTGAGCATCAAGATGCGGTTGATTTTTTAGCACACACTCCCGCTGATTTTCCTATTATTTATGATCCTGATGCACTAATAGGCAAACAATTCGATTTACTCGGTATGCCAAGTAGTTATGTGTACGGCCGTGATGGCAAAATAAAATATCGCCATATTGGCTTTAAGAACAGTAAAAAAGCGCAATATGAGCAAGAAATAACTCAGTTATTAGCCGTTCAGCCTTAAGAAGAGGTAACGATGAAAAAATTAATAAAATAGCCTCCTTATAATGTTACTTGGTTCACAATTCCTCCCCCATTGGATTATTCGCTAATTTGCTCAACACAGTGATATTAAATCGTTTTTAAAGCCCTCTTTGCCGTTATTTTTTTAGAGCGTTTCAATATTTACTTAGCATGCTAAGTAATGTTAAACTAGTTAGCATGCTAAGTAACTAGGTACTATTATGATTTCATCACCTCCTTTTCATGAAACTTTAGATTTAAGTTTATGCGGTAGCATGGGGCGCGTTTTCCGACTCTGTCGCGATGCCGTTACTCTCGCTGTTGAGCCTTTAGGGTTAACACAATCTCGTTGGACTGCGATGATCCATATCCATCATTTAAAACAAGGTGTTACACAACAAGAACTGGCTAGCAGTTTGGGGATTGAAATGCCTTCGCTAACGCGAACAATTAAACAGTTAGAGCAACAAGCGATTATTGTTCGTCGCATTGATAGCGATGATAAACGTAGTCGTAAAATCTATTTTACTGAGCAAGGATTACTATTATTAGATGCGCTCAGAGATATTATGGCTGAGGTTAAAACACAACTTTATGCAGAACTTACAACGCAACAGCTTGATACTATGGCCTATGGTTTAGTGCAAATGGAAGCCAATGCTCGACGTTGTATTAGCCACTTTTCTGGAGAGCAATAATTCATGACACCGGATCAAAAATTTGCCCGCTATGTAAAAATATCATTAGTTGGGTTTATTTTATTGTTCGCTTACTTTGTCGTTGCCGATATGTTTTTACCGGTTACTCCGCAAGCGCGCGTATATCACCCTGTAGTGCAAGTAACGCCACAAGTGAGTGGCCGCGTGAACCAAGTATTGGTGAATAATAATCAAGCGATTAAAACGGGTGAAGCACTATTTTTAATAGAAGCAGCTCCTTTTAAATTAGCACTAGAGCAAGCACAACTGGCTTATGCTGATGCGCAGTTGCAAAACCAGCGCTTAGACAGCAGTGTTAAAGCGATACAGGCTCAGCTAGCCGCTGGAAATGCCAAGCTGCATGAGCAACAGTTGTTATTTGATCGCAGTGAATCGTTATTGAAAAAACGGTCTATCTCGGAGCAAGAGTACGAAACAATTAGCGCTAATTATCAATCAAGTAAAGCGAATGTCGCAGCTATTGAAGCACAGTTAACCGAGGCAAAACTGGCACGAGGGCAATTAGGCGAAGACAACCTAGCATTACGCCATGCGCAAAACCAACTGGCACAAGCGAAACTCAATTTATCATACAGCATAGTGACTGCTGATGCTGATGGTAAAGTCGCAAACTTGCAAGTAAGCACCGGAACATTTGCTAATAAAGGTCAACCGATGTTAGCTGTTGTGGCCAATAAAGCTGATTTAGTGGCTGATTTTCGTGAAAAGTCGTTAGTTAATATTAAAGTGGGCAGCAAAGCAAAAGTAACGTTTGATGCTCTGCCAGGCCAAGTATTTGCTGCTACAGTGAACTCTTTTGAAGCTGGCGTAAGTAATGGGCAGCTCAATGCTAATGGCTTATTAAGCAGTACTGAAAGCAGTAATCGCTGGGTTCGTGATGCGCAGCGCCAACGTATTCACATTGATTTAGAGCAAGCACAGCTATTAAGTAAACTACCTAGTGGTGCACGTGCAACAGTGCAGCTACTGCCTGAGTCAGTAATTGGGCAATGGTTTGGTGTCATGCAAATTCGCTTTATCAGTTTACTGCATTACATTTACTAATAAGGCTTTATTATGTCTGCATCAGTCCCTGTAAAACTAGACCAGAATGGCCTTCGGCAAGCATTACGTATCGCTGGCGGCAGCGCGTTAGGATTTAGTTTATGTAAATTGATGAATTGGCCAAATGGTATTTTCTTCACCGTTTATCCTATGTTGTTATTAGGATTAGTGCCGATTTTAAATGCACATATCATTCGTCAGTTTTTTGCCAGCGCGGCATTTAGTGGGTTATTTGTATTAATAGTACAGGGGTTATTTTCTCATTTACCAGTGGCGATGACCTTGCTGTGCTTTTTAGCGTTTGCATTTTTGTTTTATCAAATGAGCTGCGGTGCTAACTTTTTGTTTGGTGCTTTAAGTGTCGTTAGTTTATCTATTCAACTGCACTTTTCTAGTTATGTTGGTAATGGCACAAGTATTTATCCGTTGATCATCAGCAATGGTTTAGCAGTCGTAGTGACCGTGTTAGCGGCGGTATTAATGCACTTTGTATTTCCTGATGTTGCACCACGCCAAGGTCGGGTGATGCCAACAAAAGCAAAAGAGAGTATTCGCCACGAAGTACTGTTGTGCGCTACGGTTGCTACACTGTCGTTTGTGATTTTTCAGGTATTTGATTTACAAGATTCAATTTCAGCACAAGCGGCATCGATCTTAATTTTGTTTCCATTGTGCTGGAAAGCCGCTGGCATGGCTGGTTGGCAACGAGCAATTGGCACATTAATTGGTTGTAATTTAGCGTTAGTATCGCAGCTGTTTTTGTATAATCACACCGATATTCTGATTTTTCCGGCGCTGATCTTGTGGGTTTTAACCTTTATATTTAGCCGTTATCATATTTTAGGTGGCGGTATCCCTGGTGTTGGATTTGGGGTTATTACCACATTTGGAATTTTATTTGGTCAGTCTCTCGGACCTGGGCAAGACTTGGTTTACAGTGCGCTTTATCGGTTTTCGTCTGTATCGGTTGCGATAATCGTGAGTTTATGTGCGGTGTATATTATGCATCATATTCTTAACCGGTTTAGTGTCACCCGTCATCATACTTTCGACTAATATAATAACCGCCTTAGTCAGTTCCTTATGCACTAGGGCGGTTATTACTTTGTTATACTAACTGTGTTTAAATAATGATCACTTTAGGCGTGAGTTTATAAACCACTAATTAACACAATCGCTACTCAACGATGCGTTAAGCTGATTTATTGCGAGTGTTATTTTCGCGGGATCAACCATAAAGTCAGCGCGCCTAACAATATCCCCCAAAATGCCGAGCCAATAGAAAATAAAGTAAGATCAGAGGCGGTGACCAAAAAAGTGATCATTGCCGCTTCAGTGTAGTAACTATCAGACAAAGCTTGCTGTAAGCTCGAGGCAATGGTGGTGAATAAAGCAATCCCCGCCAAGGCTAAAATAAGTGCTTGTGGCAAACTTGCCACTAAACCTACTAGAGTCGCTGCTCCAATCGCCATCAGGATATAAAAGCCACCGCCCGCGATACTTGCCCAGTAACGTTTTTTAGGGTCGCTGTCGGCATCTTCACTCATGCAAATTGCCGCAGTAATAGCTGCTAAATTAATGGCATAGCCACCAAAGGGGGCAATAAGGATATTACTAAAACCAGTGACATTGAGCGCTGCAGAGATAGGTGCAGGGTAATTATGTGCTTTTAACACTGCAATGCCAGGCAAGTTTTGCGAAGTCATGGTGACGATATAAAGCGGAATACCTATGCTGATCATCGCTTGTAAATTAAATTCAGGAGCGATAAACGCAAACTCGCTCATTTTCCATTGCCAACTGCTAGTATCTATTTGCCCTGTAACGCCAGCCATTACAAACCCAGCAATCAGTACCATAAGCATTGAAAAACGTGGCATTAAACGCTTACAGACTAAATAAACCAGTACCATCGCACCAATTAGCAATGGTTTTTCACCCATAAAGTTAAATACATCTATGCCAAAAGTCACTAAAACACCGCCAAGCATTGCACAGGCAATTTGACTCGGGATACGTTGCATTATTTTTTCAAACCAGCCAGTGATCCCTGATATAAATACCAGTAAAGCACTGAACATAAATGCGCCTACAGCTTGATTTAAACTATAACCTTGGGCACTGGTAATGAGTAAAGCGGCACCGGTTGTTGACCAGGCAATTAAAATTGGGATTTTATAGTAGTACGATAAGCCAATTGAAGTGACACCCATCGCAAGACCTAACATAAGTACCCAACTTGCAACGAGCTCCGCTGTGCCACCTAGCACAATAACGACTTGGTAAATAAGTGCGATAGAGCTGGTAAAACCGATGATCACCGCAACTAAGCCCGCAGTTAAACGGTTTAATAGTTGATTTGATAGTTGCATGTGGTTCCTAAATCGTTGAATTCAATCGTTCTATTTATACACAAATATTACTTTGATGCTAGGGCGTGTTTATCTTTCGAGGTTACTTATGACTAAGGTCTTACTGGTTGGAGAAAGTATTGATGTTCTGAGGTAGTGATAAAGTGTTAGATTTGTAATGGCGACGGTGTAACAGTTTTCACACGTCACCAATGACAGCTTAGTATACAAAGCAATAGTCGTTATTTACGACTAAAATTTTACTGTACTACAGCGCTTAATTTGGGGCTTGGAGTAGGCTGTTCCATCGCTGCTTTACTGTCTTCATCCAAGGCTAAGCTTAAATTCTCTGGGCGGTCAAAAATACCCAAGCGAATGCGAATAAAATGCAAGATTTCACGAGCCACATTGATCCCCAGTGCAGCTTCTAAGCCTTCAAATCCAGGGCTTGAATTTGCTTCGCAAATTTTAAAGTGATTATCATCAAATAATAAATCAATACCAGCAACGTCTAAATTGAGTACATTAGCTGTTTGTGTAGCTAACCATTCAATCTCTGGAGTAATTGGGTGCGGTTTACCAGTGCCACCTGCACTCACGTTCGCTTTAAAGTTTTTACCGCCAGAGTTTCGCTCCATACATGCGACAGCACGGCCACCAATAGTGAGTACTCGCAAATCACGACCATGGCTAGATTTAACAAACTGTTGCAAGATGATATTAGCTTGCGGGTTGGCGGCTTCAATTAATTGCATTAAATCGTCAAATTCGCTTTTTGACTTTGATAAAAATACGCCACTGCCCTGCGAGCCTGAAAGTGTTTTAATCACCACTGGAAAGCCTATTTGCCTATCTACTAAGTCTATATTTACTGGAAATTTTACCAGCATAGTATTTGGTGTAGGTAAGTTACGCTCAGCTAAAATTTGCTGTGCAAACAGTTTATCTTTTACCGTCTCAATTGATTGTGAGCTATTAACGCAGTACACCCCTAGTCGCTCGAGATGGCGAATAATTGCTAGTGCAAAATAGGTGGTGCTGGCGCCCATGCGAGGAATAACAAAGTCAGGCAAAGTTGTGGTTACACCGTCAATTAGAATGCTTTTGCCATCTTCGCGGGTGATAGTTAAATCAAATTGATCGGGAGAGAAAACTTGTAAATCGATACCTTCTTCTTTTGCTGCGGCCAGTAAACGCTCTACTTCGTAGGTCTCTTGTTTTAGTAATCCAGCACTGTCTTTATAAATGATCCAGCCACGCATGGTATTTCCTCTTGAGTATTGATCCGCAGCTCACAGAAAAAATAGGCTCACTACGTTATAGATGTTCACAGTCTCTTATGATGATGAGAGTCTGCGGCAAAAGACGCGGAGTATGAGGTTCATCAGATGTGCAGTAAAACAAATAAATTTTATCGTCACGATAATATTATTTTTCAGATCTCATTTTGGTTAATCAATAGTCGGTGTTTTTTTATTGCAATAAAGTATGTAACTGTAAAAGGTATAATTGATAAGTTAATGTTAACTTAAAAGGTTGTGTTATGAGGGTGAAAGTTAGCTTTTAATAGGTTTTGTTTGATGAAATTATTAACCATAAGATTAATATGATAAATATTTAAAAAGACTGTTTTTATTTTCGGTAACAAATTTATGCTTGCGCTTTAATTTACTCTGATGTAAAAATAACAATATATTAACTTTTAGATCTAAAAGAGAGACAAATGAAAAGGGCTATTGCATTTATAATTGTCGTTCCGATCAGCGCTTTTTTGCTATATGAGTTTGTTATCTACAAAGAAAGCAATGTCACCCATTCGGTTGCTGCGAGTGACGTTCAGTTATCGGGTATAGCGCCTAAGAAGCTAGCCGCTAAAGTATCAGCTGATATATCGTTGCCAAGTGTGTCAGCTACACAGCCAGCTGTAGTAGATCAAACGTATGATGAATTTGATGCTATTAATCGTCTCTCAGAGAAAGCAGAGCAAGTTCTCAAAGCCTCAGGATTATTGCCTACAGATTTACATAACGAAGCTTATATCGAGTTCGATTTAGTGGCGCTCAGAAAGCTCAAGCAAGGTGATAATTTTGATCTAGCTATTCCACAAACTGCTGAAACTTTTAGTGCAGAGGTGACTAATATTATTGCAGCAAGCAATGGTGATAAAAGTATTTTTGGCCGAGTGCTTGGTGCTGATGGGCGATTTCACACCACCGTAATGACTATTGGCGAAGACGCTATATATGGTCAATTAACTGCACCAAGCGGTAATTATGTATTTGAAAGTAAAGGTCAATATGGTTGGCTTGCGGCAAAGCGAGATCTTTATAAAAATCATATGGAACATCAAGTAACGAAACAACCAACCCCTCAACCAAGTAATGGTGAAGATCCATTTGCGCCAAAACCTACGGGTAATAATTTATAGAAATTTAGCAAAATAAATTTTTATAAGGCAATAAACACAACCAAAAAGGAACTAACATGAATAAACGACTAATTCCCTTAGCTGCATTTTGTGCATTAGGTATGACAGCAACTAGCCACGCTGCGACAATTGATATTGCGATTTTATATACAGATCAAGCGGCGGCTGCCACTGCAAACATTAATACTAAAATTAACCAGTATATTGCCTTTAGTAACCAAGTTTACAGTCAAAATGGTATTGATATTACGCTTCGATTAGTTGGTAGCGAAAACTTAGGAAATCATGCGATTACACCTTCAAGTAGCTGGTTAAATTCAGTCACTAACAGTAGCTATATTCAAGGCTTACGCAATAGCTGGGGTGCTGATATGGTCGCGGTACTTGGCACCGGTCAAAGCGCTGGCAGTAACTTAATTTCGTGTGGTATTGCGTGGGTTGGCAGTGGCAGTAACGGCAATTTATATAGCTCAGTAAGTAACAGTATGTACAGCATTACAGCGGTAGATTGTGGAGCAACAACCTTCGTACATGAATTAGGCCACAATCAAGGCTTAGCGCACTCTCGTAAGCAAGGCGATACCGCCGGTGGTGTTTATGTTGATGGTATGGGCCATGGCGTACAAAATCAGTTTGCCAGTATTATGGCGTACCCTCATGTGTTTGGAAGTGCCACGCAATACGATTACTTTTCTAACCCTAGCTGGGATGTTAATGGTATCCCCTATGGTGTAACTGGTGAGTCGTTTGCATGGCGTACAGTAAATGCCACTAAAGACAGTATTGCTAACTTTAAATAGCGTTTATTTTTAGTACATAGTTTTTTCCCTTTTGAGCGCATTTGCGCTCTTTTTATTATTTAATTAAACCAAACCTAATTATGATAGATTTATTACTCAAAGATCAGCTTAGTTAGTTTAAAGCAGGCCAAAGTGTTGCACCATCGCCATCGATTGTATTGAGCACTTTAATTCCCAGTACTTTGGCAATAAGTGGATATATATCTAAATTATTTACTTCATCGATTACTAATGAATTTTTAAATGCTGGGCCATTGGCAATAAAGGTTGCCGCCATATCTTCGCTATACGCATAGCCATGGGTACCTAAATAGCTTACTTTACCGGTATCAGCAAAACTTCTTGGTGCTGTGGTTTGTAAAATAATATCACCAGTTCGGCCATTGTTAGCATAGTGATAAAGCTTACGTTGTTCATCACTTAGTACGGTATAGCGCCCTTTTGCTGCTTTCGTTAAGTGTTGTTTATATGCTGTGATCTCAGCTTTTGTAGTGTCTTTATTAGCATAGATCAATACTCTAGGTCCGGTATTTTTAACCATAAACTTGTCGTCTTTCGGTAAGCTGCTGATAGCAATACTTTGGTTTGGCTCAACGGTACTCATACCATGATCGGAGACAATCACTAAGTTAACATTTTGCTCTAGTTCATTAAGGCGTTGCTGTAATTGCCCCATTAATACATCTACTTCTTTTACCGCTTGCTTGGTTTGCTCAGCATCAGGCCCATATTCATGGCCCATACTATCTACCAGTGAAAAATAACTAACAACTAATTGCGGGCGCTGCGCTGCTGGCAATGTTAGCCATTGAATAATTTGATCAACACGATTTTGATAATCACTGTATTTTGAATAATGGTAAAAGTAATCCGGCAGCATGCCATTAAATCGCGCATCTGATTCTGGCCAAAAATAAGCGGCTGATTTTAATCCCTGCATCGACGCCAAATTCCACAGTGGAATACCGTTGAACCATGTGCTGTCGTCTTTCCCTTTTCCCATGCTATAGCATTCATTTCTTTGTGTATCGCAAAAGCGGTTATCTACTACGCCATGATTAATTGGCAATAAACCTGTAATAATAGATATATGATTAGGAAACGTTTTAGTCGGATATACCGGGCGCATTTTAGTTGCGCGAACTCCCGATTTAGCTATTGCGGCTAAATTTTTAGCACCGTGTTTTTCGATGTAATCCCAGCGGAATCCATCAAGAGAAACAAGTACTACGGTATTACTTGCAGAGTTTTTATCGTCTTTAGCGTGGCTAAAAGAGCTATAAATGAGCAATGCTAATAACAGAAAACTTAAAATAGGCTTCATTGTATTACTACCTTTGTTGGGCATTATTGGTAATCAGAAAATAAACAAATACGTTACGATATGCTTATGTTTAATATGCAGTGTACCGCTATTTTATGACCGTGATAATTATTAATAGATAAATTTATGTGCGAACAGCAGTCATGGATATTAATTTAGTAAACAAGCTGTTAGATTAAAAGTAGACAATAAAAGGAGCGTCTATGATCGATTTCAGCAAAAAAATAACGTCAGCGCGTGAGCTGCGCTCAACCCCTAATTTACAGATGGCGTTAGAAAGCGATCGTGGCCGTATCATCAATAGTGCCGCAATTCGCCGCTTACAACAAAAAACGCAAGTGTTTCCGTTGGAGCGTAATGCTGCGGTACGCTCGCGGTTAACTCACTCTCTCGAAGTACAACAAGTTGGGCGTTTTATAGTGCAACGCATCTTTGCGAATTTAACGGCCAAACAACAAGCTGAATATGGCCTAACAGGGTTAGAGAGGCCGCTAGAAAGTCTGGTTGAAATGGCCTGCTTGATGCACGATATAGGTAATCCACCGTTTGGTCATTTTGGTGAAGCGGCGATTAATCACTGGTTTAACGCAAATTTAGCAACGCTTACCCCTCAGCGCTGCGCCGATCCACACACGGGAATTGGCTTAATATTTAAACATTTAGCACAAGATATTTGTAACTTTGAAGGTAATGCGCAAGGTATCCGTATTGTACACTCACTGTTATCACTTAATTTAACCTATAGCCAAACGGCTGGTATTTTAAAATACACGCGTCCGGCAAGTATGGCTAAAGAAGATATACCGCGAACTAAAAATTATTTGATGAAAAAAGTAGGCTTTTACTACAGTGAAAAAAACTTTGTTGAAAGATTGCAAAAAGAGCTATTCATCGAACCACAATGTCGCCATCCCGCCAGTTATATAATGGAAGCGGCTGATGATATTTCATATTGCTTAGCTGATATTGAAGATGCCGTAGAAAAGGGCATCATTACTGTTGAGTTATTATGCGATAAACTCAAACAGCATTATCAAAAAGTGTTAACTAATCTTACCATTGACGATGTAGAGCATCAGCACGTGGTTGAAAAAGCAGTTAACTATGCCCTCGATAAGGCCGCTCAGCAACCTTATAACTTTAATAGCGAGTTTTTTATTTATTTACGGGTAACTCTACTCCACCCTCTGGTTAATTATGCGGCCAAACGTTTTATAGATAATATTGAAGCGGTTTATCATGGTGATTTTAATCAAGCCTTGTTAGAAGACCGCAGTCATTTACACGCTATAACCACCACTTTGAAACAAGTGGCGTTTGAGTATGTGTTTTCACATAAGGAAGTCGGTAAACTTGAATTACAAGGCTATCGAATTATCAATGGATTACTTGATTGTTATAAGCCATTACTGCTGTTAAGTCATGATGACTTTAAACGGGTGGTCAAAGGGGATGGTCGCTTCTTAATTGAAACACGGTTGCTCAAAAAACTTTCGAAAAAGCATTTAAATAGCTATTTACAAGCCATTGAAGCGATGCAAGCTGAACCCGATCATGTACTCGCTTATGAGTTTTATTATCGCTGTCGATTTATTCAAGATTATATCAGCGGCATGACAGATCAATTTGCTTACGATGAATACCGTACCTTGATGGTAATTGATTAGCAAAACACACTGCTAGATAAATTTGCGCACAACTATTAAACTGGGTTTATTGTGTTATTTTGTTTAATAGATTTATGATGGCTCACGTATTACGACTTTGCTTATTTATTTTATTTACTTTTAGTTTCAATAGCTTTGCTAAATACAGTGAAGCTATGTGCATTTTGTACAAACAACAAATGCAACAATACAGCGATAATACAAGTAGCCGTAGTTATCGAAATGCGGCAAAAGATTATAAAAACAACTGCAGTAACCCACCTCCAGCGTCTCAAGCGAAACCAACACCTGTAGTGGTTGCACCAAAAACACATGTTGATAATAAAATAAAATCTACATTAGAGACGCAAAACTCGACTGTAAACCCCCTTGACAGCAATTCGTCAGTAGCCAAAAATGAGCCAGCAGAAGTTCAAAGGGAGGCGTCTGTAATTGTTGAAAATGTTGAGAATGTCCAAAGTATTGAAGTTGAGCAAAAGAGCAGCGCAGAAACCACAGTCGAACAGCCGCTTGGGCAAAACAATGATGAAGTTGACGCTACACCCGAAGCCGTAATAACAAGCGAACCTGCGACGATAAAGGTAACAGCCCCAGAACCAGTGCGCACTGAGTCGGATTCGTTATTGATGCCAAGTTTATTGTTGTTAGTAGTTTTATTATTAGCTGCAATGTTGCTGCTGCGCTTACGGGCTAACAAAAAAGCAGCAGTTGAAACTGTATCGCTAATTCCTGCAACTGATGAGGCTTCAAGTACAGAAGCCGCTGTATCAAAATTAACCCCCGCAAAGGCTGAGCACGCAGCAAGCGAATCCACTGTTGCGCCAAAAAAAGCGGTTATAGCAGAGCAAGTAGTCATTGCAACTCCACAAACTGAAGTGATAAGTGCAGACGATGTAAACGTAAAAGTTGAGCTAACGCAGCGGCTTTTTAAAAATGAGCATGATTTTAAAGAGCCTGAAGTGCGTATGTTTGATCCTGATGCGCCATTACCAGGTCAGAAACCACAACAACCTAAAGATGTCATAAAGTCTGCGACGATAAATGTTGAAGCTGATCTTGAAACTAATTTAGAACCACACCAAACGACCACAACAGAGCTCGATAGCGAAGCTGAGCAATTACCTAAAATGGATGATGAAAACGTTATTCATTGCGCAACGAATGAAGTAGCAAATGAAATTGTCCATTCGGATGCTGTTAATAGTAGTGGCCAAGTGCTCACATCAGGCCTTTCGCAAATGAGGGAAGTTGAGCTATCAACGACCGTGGATGTTCAACCACAAGCTGATACTTTAACGGTAACTGACAGTGATGATGAAATAGCACAGGCGCTTGCTGCATTAAACGATGAATTAGCAGCAGAGCAGCATAGTGCATCAGAGCAAGATGAAAGAGATGATATATCTGGCGCATCTGTAGCAGATCCAAATCAGAGTAAAGCTAATCCATTTGCTAATTTATCACTCGACCCTACTTGGGATCCAAATTCAAAAGAAAAGCCGACGATTGTCCCGAAAAAAACAGTGCCAAAATCAGCCAAATTAATTGCAGCACAAGAGCGTGCAAAACAGTTAAAAACCGACGATTAATTTATTAATTGTCGCTGGGGGTTGTTTATTCTCCAAAGCTCAGACTATTTCGTTTAGTAGCAGCCTGCTCTGGGCTGTTACTTGCTGCTATAAATTACTTTATTGGTATGAGTTAAGATTACGAACCGCTTCACCCTTTTAGCATGTCGCCAACTAAAAAATAAAATCAAAACGGTAATAAACAAACAAATACAGACAATCCCCATTAATGAAGAAGCATGTTGTAATAAGCTTGTTTGGGGGAGTGACTTTACGTTTTTAGTAGCTAAACTAATCGATTGCATGCCTTTTCTGGGTAGGATGATTTCATAGACATGATCATTAGGTTGTACTTCGGCACGTTGTAAGTTGCCCGCTGTTTGCCATTGTAATTCAAACTGTTGGCGTTTTTTGCGCTGATGCTCAGTACACCAAAGTGCATTAATGGTGGCGTTTTCTTTAGTTTTACAGCGCGCTGGCAACTCATAAAAATTGCGCCATGCAGTCTGTTTTGCCGTGTTGTTATATGAGTGTAGATAAAAACCAGCTGTTATTGGTGATTCAATTATATTCGTGAAGCTGTCTTTATCGGTTGATGTTGTGATGTTTTCTCTGCGATTACAAAAATCAGCTAGTCGAGTTAATAGTGTTGTGTCAGGTTGTTCTAATTGCGGTTGTGTCAAAGGGGAGTAAACAGCGGATGCAGTACATAGCGGGCTGAAACTGAGGGAGATTAATATAAAAATCCATTTTTTCATTAGTTACGTCCTGTAAAAGATGAACTTACAGCCTACCATTATTTTTTGTTATTGCAAACTTTATAGGTACAACCAAATAAGACGGTAACCGTTAAAAGCTTATATTTGGCTTAAAAGCACATGAAAAAATTATTATTGATTCTAAGTGTGTCAGTACATTGTTGTTAGTGGGATGATACACAATCCCAAGTAATGGTGGTTTTATTAGACCTAATACGAGTCTATTTGGTTAGGGTAAGATATTGAAAAATAAAGTGTCAATATTAAAACCGTTAACCAGCGTTGGGTAAACGGTTTTAAAAATGCTTTAATGCATGTCTAGGAAGTAATACAGCATTGTGAAAGGTAAATTATTAGTTTACGTTTAGCGTTTTTGTGCCACATAACCACTAAAACCAAGTGTTTTAAAATACAACTTGCCACTATTGAAGCCTGTTTCATCGAGTAAGTCGGCAAGACGAATTCTATCAAGTGGGAAAAACTCATGCTCAAAATTATGCTGCATGCGCTCTACCCCTGTTTCAGTTAAGCCTAATTGTTTGCTGAGTATCAATTGGGCATCACGCTCAAAAAGTGTTTCTGGACGCATTAAATCGGCTAAATATAATTGCCCATGTGCTTTTAGCTGTGTGCTAATTGCTTGCAACATGGCTTTTTTATCGCCGTTATCTGCCACAAAGTGCATCACTAATAAGCATAATGCGGCATCCGCTTGTTGTTTAAGTTCGGATGGCGAGCCTAAGTGTAAAGTAACCCGCTCACTGATCCCAAGCTCAACAAATCGTTGCTTTGCGATATCGAGCATGTCTTGTGAGGTATCTTGTGCAGTAAAATGCCATTTAGGCTGCAAGGCAGCAAGGAGGGCGACTTCTTTACCGGTACCGGCGCCTATTACCAAAATATGTGCTTCATCGCCGAGCGTTGCTTGTAGTTGCGCTGCGGTACTGTTGTGCAGTAATTCATACCCCGGTACTAAACGAGGAATGCGAGAATCATACTGCGTTGCTTCGTCTTGTGTAAATGTTGGCATTACTATTCCTTAAATAATTGTAACAGTCGAATAGCCACCAGGTTTCTTGGCGACATGAACTTGGGTAGCAACCCGTTCTGTCATTTGAGATACATGGGAGATCACGCCCACTTTGCGCCCCTGCGCTTGTAATGAATCAAGTGCATCCATGGCAATGCTTAATGTTTCACTGTCTAACGTACCAAAGCCTTCGTCAATAAACAAAGAGTTAATACTTACTTTATTGGATGACAAAGATGCAAGGCCCAGCGCAAGTGCCAACGAGACTAAAAACGACTCGCCGCCGGATAAGGTATTAACTGAACGTTGCTCATCAGCCATGTCCTTATCAACAATGGCGATATCCAAGGTTTGTTCAATAGCTGTAAGTTCATAGCGTTTGTTTAACGTTCGTAAGTGGCTGTTTGCATAGTGTAATAATATTTTTAGCGTTTGCGTTTGTGCTAAGTTACGCATGGTTTTACCCGTTGCATCACCCAACACTTTATTAAGTACATGCCATTGCTCGACGTGTTTTTGCAAGGTTGCCAATTCATTTTGTTTGCCTTGCAGCGCCTGACGGTTTTGATTGTGCTGTTCAAGTACAGTATTGGTTGCAAGCTGTGCTTTGTGCTGCGCAGCTTGCTGATCGTTTAAATTGGCTAACTGTTGAATAAGCTCAGCATGGCTTTGCTTAGGTTTATTGCTGTTTTGATGCTGTAGGTAAGCGTGTTTGTGCTGCTTTAACGCGGCATTTTCATCTATTAAAGCTTGCGCTAATTGTTCATGTTGCTTTAAATGCGTTTTAATTTCATCGCTACTTAGTGTTAGTAAAATTGCGACCTGTTCGTGGCTTGCATCGCTGTAGCGGCTTTTAAATTCAGCAAACCATTGATTATAGCGAGTATCGAGGTCGGCTTGTTCTTGCGTATTTTCAAGTAGCCGTTGCTCGAGGCCTTGCAGCGTTATCGCGTGCTCGTCGCGTTGTTTTATCGCGTTATCGTGCGCTTTTTGGCTGTGCTGAAGCTGTGCTTGGCATTGCTCTTGTTGAGCAGCTAGCTTCGTTTGGTAGTCGTCAGCACTAATGTGTTCATTATTAAATAGCGCTAAGCGCTCACTTTGCGAGCTACTATGTTGTTGCTGTGCTTTGGCTAAATCATCATTTAGGTTTTTTAAGATTAGCTCAGCATCACTGATCAGCGGTGTAAACTGCTGCATCTGTTGGTCAGCGCTATCGAGTTGTTTTTGCGCTTGCTCAAGCTGCTCTTGGTTGTGCTGATATTGCTCAACTTGCTGGTTTAACTCAGTTAAATCAAGTGTATTATTTTGTAGTTGTTGCCAAAATTGAGCCTCTTGAAATTGTGAACCAAGGGTCGCGGTTAGCTCATTAATTTGTGTGCTTAGCTCACTTAGCTTGCTATTGAGCTGGCTTTGTTGATTGCTTAGTTCAAGGTGGCGTGTATGTAACTGTTGTTGAGCTTGCTGCTCATTTTTAAAGATACTTTGCAGTTGGTTTACCTGCTCTTGCAAGTTGCGCTGTTGTTTTTGTGTTGCATAATACTGTGTTTTTTGTTCATTGAGCGCAATGTAACTGGCCTCCAATTGCTCTGAGGTTAAGTCATTAAGTTCAGTGCGGGCCGCTTGCATGGTATGTTTTATTTCAAGCTGTTTAGTCTGTGCAGTCTGTACCGCTTGGCTGTGTTGTTTGTGTTCAGCAACGAGCACAGCATGCTGAGTTTGATGCGAGTGAAGCTCTGCTAGGGCATTTTCGTAGTGCTGTTTTGCAGTTTTATAGTCATTTTCAAAAGCAGCGATTAAGTTAGTTAATTGCTGATCTGCGAATGGATGTTCGGTTGCCCCACATACCACACAAGGTTCATTTGGCGTAAGTTGAGCACGTAAATGTTCGACACTTTCGCTGGCACGCAAGCGAGCTTGATTTAGTGCGTATTCACTGTGTTTAAGCGTTTGTTCTCGTGTTACAAGGTTTTGGGTTAGCGTTGTTTGTGTTTGCTCGCCCTGACTTAGTTTGCTTGCAATAACACTTTGTTGTTGCGTGCTTTGCTTTAGCTCTTGATTAAACTGTTTGTAACGCTCGCGTTGCTCTTTTAAGTAATCGATACTTTTAAGTTTGGCATCACATTGCTCAATATTAAATTGGCCGTGTTGCTTGTTGAGTTGATCAAGCTTTTTTTGTTCGCTTAAAAGTGTTTGTTCGCTTAGCGTCAGTTTTTTAGTTTGTGTTTCCAGCTGCTCGTTTTGCCGTATAAGCTCAGCTGCTAACTGTGTACTTTGCTCAGTCGTTGTTGCAAATTGCTGCTTAGCGTGCAAAAACTGATTAAAGCTATGCTGATAGTAATTCCAATCACTCGCTAGCTGCTTAAGTTGACTATGCTGGGTTAGCCATTGCTGATGTTGCTCGGAATGTTTTTTTGCTTGTTGATGGCTTGCTTGGCTTTGTTTAAATTGCTGCTGTAAATGAGTAAGTTGTTTTTGCTCTTTTTCATTTTGCCTTGTAATGCTGGTTATTGTTTGTGTTTGCATCGCAAGTTGATTGTCGAGCTCACGCGCTTTAGCAATGATTGGTTCTGCGCTTTTTTGCTGTTGTTTCGCCGTTTGCAAGCTCTCGTTGTGCTTTTCAAGTGCGCTGGCAAGATCAGTAATGAGTGCCATATGATCGATACTCTTTAAATCATTTACCTTGGTATTTAGTTCATTATTTTGCGCCGTTAAGCTTTTAAAGCGATTGCGATTGTCTTTAATTTCCAGTGCACTTTGCGCTTGTTTAGCCTGTTCACTTTGTGTTGCAATGGCTTTAAGCGCTGTACTGGCTTGTTGTTGATTTTGTTGTGCTAGATTAAGTGCTTGCTCTAAGCTATTGGCTTGCTTATACCAGTTTATACCCTGCTCGATGCCAGCTAAGGTTTTTGTAGTATCTTCAATTTGCTGTTTTAAATCATCAAGTAGTTGAGTTTTCGCGGCAAGTTCTTCGTCAGTGAGTAAGGTATAACTGGCTAAACTGGCTTTGAGCAATTCGAGTTTATTTAGCTGTTCTTTATGGCGCTCAAAAATACGTTTACCAATCAAGCTAAATTTATCTGTGCCAGTTAAGCATTCTAAAAGCTGGGCTCGTTCATCACCCGTGGCCTTTAAAAATGCCGCAAACTCATGTTGCGCTAATAATACCGCCCGCGAGAATTGTTCAAAGTTGAGCCCTATTTTACTTTCGACTTCTTTTATGGTGTTGCTTTTATCAGCTATTAGCGTTTCGTCTGGCAAAGTATAGAGGCTGTGCTCAGCTACTTTTAACTTGCCGGTTATTTTTTTATGAGTTCTTTGAATGGTATAGCGCGCGCGATAGAGCTGTTTATCTTGGCCTAAAAAATCGACCTCGGCAAAACCTTCCCATTTACCCTTACGTAATAAGTTACGTGGGTCATTTAACTTTATACTGTCGCCATTAAAATCTATTAAGTTACCTTTATCACCTCTTAATCGAGCTGTTTTGGTATAAAGGGCTAAGCAAATCGCATCTAAAAAAGTGCTTTTTCCTGCACCGGTGTCGCCCGTTATGGCAAATAAACCAGCATCCCTTAACGGTGCTTTGGTAAAGTCGATTTCGGCGTCAACAATTGAGGCTAAGTTATGGATGCGTACTGCGGTTATTTTCATAGTTGTTCTTGCTCCGCAAGTTCGCTTATTACATCGTTTAAAAGGGTTTTTAGCTCATCCGGGACAGCTTGCCCCGCCATGTCTTTGTTATTGGCAAACGCTTGCTCTAATAACATTTGCGGGTTGAGCATCTCGACTTGGCTTAAATCTTCAAAGACAGTTAAACGCTGCTCTTTATTTTGCTGACGAACGCGTTCTATGCCACAAAAGCGCACTTCTTTGTTCTCTAGTGCTTTTTCAATTTGCTCTCGAAAAGTTGTATCGGTATCACCTGCACTAAGCTTTACTCTTACATACGGAGCTTGGCTATATTGGCTTAGGTCTAGGCTCGATAGTTGTTGGCATAATTGTTCAAGAGGTACGCACTCTCCTTCAGGTAATAAAATCACTTCTGTTGGGCGAGGAATGTAAAGGGGGTTTACAGTCACTGCAATCGTATCATCAGTGGTGGTTGTAAACTCAGCAACACATACTTGGTGTTTATAGTTGCGCTCTGAAAACGACATCGGCATTGGTGTACCGCTATAGCGGATTGTCTCGGACTTTGCGACTATTTGCGCTTTATGCAAGTGGCCCAGGGCAACGTAATCAGCATGATTGCTAAACACGTTTGCTGTGACTGATTCTTCTCCGCCAATTATCAAATTTCGCTCAGAATCACTAGAGATATCGCCGCCCTTGGCATGTAAGTGCCCCATCACTATTAGCGGCGTTGTTGCAGGCTTATCAATGAGCGCATGCTCAATACTTAGCTGGTACGCCTTAGCTATGCCTTGAGCGTAATCGTGACCGTTTTCAGTGTGACTAAGTGAACTAACATCACTGGCACGTAAAAATGGCATTGCAACGATATGAGCTGTTACAGGGTTGCTATTTAAACGCAGTACCACATCTGCTGGACTATTCGCATCAAAACGGCCTACGACCTGAGTATCAAACTGAGCAAGCAGCGGCTGGGCGGCCATTATGCGATTTGCAGAATCATGATTACCGGCAATAAGCACTATTTGTAATGCAGGGCAGTGTTTTTTAGCATCTTTTATAAATTGGTAGAGTTGATTTTCACTGCTAGCAGGCGGGGTAGCTGTGTGATAAATATCACCAGCGACTAACAGCAGATCTATTTGTTGTGTGATGAGCGTGTCTATCAGCCAACTGAAAAACACCTGATGCTCTTGGCAGCGATTGTGTTCGTAAAATTGTTGGCCTAAATGCCAATCTGAGGTATGTAAGACTTTCATGTCACGCTCTTAAAAAACAGTTAAGAGCGTCAATATACCCAAGCTAAATTAAGATGCAAGGGCACAAGCTGAATCTTTAACTTGTTAGGTTATACCAAGCAAAGATCACCATGGGTAAAGCTAACAATGCCAGCACTAATGGTACTTTGAGTGCTTTGGTTTGTTTGGCCTGCAGTACTTTTAACGCATTCGTTTCGTTACAGGCAGCTACTTTATCAATATAAAAATAACCTGAATCTAAATACTGTTTACAACTTTGTTCATCTGCTGGAATTGCAATTACTTCTTGTTGTTTTTTTAGGATATAAAAATCCATATGCCCACCGCATTTTACTAGTATGTTGAAACACTTTTGAGGAGAAAAGCGATGCTTTTAACCCCCTCAAATCAAAAAAGTGGGCGATTTTAAATACAAATGACTATAAAGGTCAACTAAAGAATTCATTATTTAGCCATTAATACAAAAATAGCCGAAATTAAGCTAAAAGTTATGCTTATAACCACCAAACTACTGCATAAAACAAGCCACTTTTTACGTTTTTTACTATGTTTTGGAAAGCGATCGAGTGCGTCGTTTTTATCGCAAGCCGCAACGACTTCAACAAACTCGAAGCCCCGCTTTTGATATTCATTTAGTTGCTCAGTCTGAGCTGGAATTACCGCAACACTATTATCTTTTTTTACAATGTAAAATTTCATTGTTTACCCCTGCAAGCTGTCAGCTAGCTTATTCAATACTATGATAAGAGGGTTTACTACTCATCGTTTAGGTTAACGTGTTTACAAACTGTAAAGTTAACTGTAATAGACTTGCATTAATTAAGCCTGAATTTCGTACAAAAGTTGCTGTAAACCCCCTTTACAATAATTGCCTTGTTGTTAATCATCAGTATTTAAGAATAAGTTATTTTTTACCCTATAAATGCGGCGGTTTATCGCTATTTCATTGAATATATCTGACTATTTTGACAAAGTATGCTTACGAAAAATTAACAGGATTAATTATGAAAAAAGCAGTTGTAACTTTAGGGGCTATATTTTTACCGTTAGCTCTCTCAAGTACTGTTATGGCTTCTGCAGTTGAGCAAACAAAAGGCAGTTATGTTGATAAGTTTCGCCAACTTGATGAAGTGCTGCCTACACCGAATGTTTATCGTAGTGCAGCAGGTGAGCCTGGTGAAAAATATTGGCAGCAGCATGTTAATTACGACATCGATGTAAAGCTTGATGAAAATGCACGTCGCTTAACAGCAAGTCAAACCATAGAGTATAAAAATAATTCACCGCACACACTCAAGTATTTATGGTTGCAACTCGATCAAAATATTTTTAAAAGCGACTCTATTGCAGAACGTACTGCTACATTTAACGGCTCTGCCCTACAGGGAGATCCACAACCAAAAGCAACTAAATTAAGTTTAAGTCAGTTACGTCGTCAACAATTTATGAGTGACAATGAACTTGGCTTTACAATTGCTAATGTTAAAGATGATAACGGTAAAGAATTAAAAGTCACAGTTGTTGATACACTAATGCGTATTGACTTAAATGAACCACTGAAACCAGGCAAAGACACCGAATTCAGTATGGACTTTGCTTTTAACATCGTCGAAGAAGATGCCGTTGGCGCTCGCTCTGGTTACGAGCATTTTGAAAAAGATGGCAACGACATATTCTTACTTGCTCAATGGTTTCCGCGTTTAGCTGCTTATACAGATTACGAAGCATGGACTAATAAAGCCTTTTTAGGCAGTGGTGAGTTTACGCTAGAATTTGGTGATTATGATGTTGAGATCACTGTTCCTGCCGATCATATCGTCTCTGCAACGGGTAAGCTTGATAATGCTAGTAGCGTGCTGACCCGTACTCAGCGAAACCGTTTAGAACAAGCCAAAAATACAAAGCGCCCAGTATTTATCGTTACTGAAGATGAAGCCTTAGAAAATGAAAAAGAAGGCACAGACAAGACCAAAACATGGCACTTTAAAGCTGAAAATGTGCGTGACTTTGCATGGGCGTCGTCGCGTAAATTTATGTGGGATGCAAAAGGTTATCAACAAGGCGGTAATGATCAGCCATTAGTGATGGCTATGTCATTTTTCCCCAAAGAAGGTGGCGATCTATGGAAGAAGTATTCGACCGAAGCAATCGTACATACAATGGAAGTTTATTCACGCTTTTCATTTGATTATCCATACCCTGTTGCGCAGTCAGTCAATGGTCCAGTAGGCGGTATGGAATATCCAATGATCACATTTAATGGCCCTCGAACTGAGTTACAGGATGACGGTTCGCGTACTTATTCACAAGCTGAAAAGCGCTTTTTAATTGGCGTGGTGATCCACGAGGTTGGTCATATTTATTTTCCTATGGTGGTGAACTCTGATGAGCGCCAATGGACTTGGATGGATGAAGGTTTAAACAGCTTTTTAGATGGTGTTGCTGGGCGTGAATGGGATCCAACTATTCCATGGGGGGTTGAACCACGTGACGTTGTTGCCTACATGAAGTCTGAAAATCAAGTGCCGGTAATGACTCAGTCAGACAGCGTACTGCGTTTAGGGCCTAATGCTTATACCAAACCTGCGGCCGCACTGAATATTTTGCGTGAAGTGATTTTAGGCCGTGAGTTGTTTGATTTTGCGTTTAAAGAGTACGCCCAGCGTTGGAAGTACAAGCGCCCTACCCCTGCTGATTTTTTCCGTACCATGGAAGAAGCATCAGGTGTTGATTTAGATTGGTTCTGGCGTGGCTGGTTCTATAGCACTGATCATGTTGATATCTCGCTCGATAAAGTCTATCAATTACGTTTAGATACTAAAAACCCTGATATAGATTTTAATCGCCTACGTGATATTGAAGCGGCTAAACCTATGCCGCTATTTGTGGAACGTAATAAGGCTGAAGCTAAAAAGCTATGGGTTGAAGAAAACTCCGACGTAACTGATTTCTACGATGAAAACGACCGCTTCACTGTTACTAACAAAGAGCGCAACTCGTATAATAAATTCTTAAAAGGCTTAGAGCCATGGGAGCGTAAAGTACTCGATCGCGCAGTTGCAGAAGATAAAAACTATTACGTGCTTGAATTTTCGAATTTAGGCGGCCTAGTAATGCCAATTTTACTTGAGCTTAGCTATGAAGACGGTACTAAAGAAGATCGTATGATCCCTGCCGAAATCTGGCGTCGCAACCACAAACATGTGCAAAAACTTATTATTACTGATAAGAACAAGCCTTTGGTATCAGTAACGGTTGATCCTCGTTGGGAAACTGCAGACGTAGATGTTGAAAATAATAACTACCCTCGTCGTATTATCCCTTCACGTATTGAAGTGTATAAAAAAGAGCAAAGTAAAGCCAAAGTCAGCCGCGATATCATGCACGATATTAAAACTGAGCTAAAAACAGGTGACGAAAAAGACAGCGATAAGGAGCAAGAATAATGCGTTTTATGCTTATTATTCTTGCTTTTATAGTTGCTATGCCAGCGATGGCGCATCAACTTAAAGCATCAGTAACTACAGTTTTATTTAATAAACGTACTAGTAATATTGAGCTAATGCATCGTTTTTATTTACATGATACCGAGCATGCTGTGGAGCATTTATTTGCCGGTGGTGCAGATATTATTAGTAATAAAGAAGATCAACAACGCTTTGTAGATTACATCGAATCACATGTTGCTTTACAAACACTCGATGGTGAGCCGCTAGTGCTGAAGGAAGTGGGTGCGCAAGTTGATGGTAAGTTTTTTTGGGTTTATCAAGAGGCACCGATCCCAAAGGATATTAAAGGTATCCGTATGAGTCACGGCGCGCTGCGCGATTTATGGCCTGCGCAAGTGAATATGGTTAATGTTGAAGGTAAAGGCAAAGTGAAAACACTGCACTTTACCCAAGATGACACTTGGCTAGAAGCGCGCTTTGAACCAGCTAATACAGCGGTAGAGCAAACAAAGTAGGCAAATTTAAAAGTCCCCCAACCGACGCGCACAGTAGTTTTGTGCGCGTTTTTTATTAATTTTTATATTAAATACGAATATGTTCCTTTTCATATCTAATTGCGTAAACTATCTTAAAGTAAGTAATTTGGATGAAAATTAAATCATATACAAGGAGTGGTATGAATATGTATCAAAGTAAAGTAGCTGGGGTAATTTTTGATTTAGATGGCACCTTAGTATCATCTGAACTTGATTTTACTCTTATCAAAGCTCAAGTTGGTTGCCCTGACGAGCATGATCTACTTAGTTTTATTGATGGTCTTCCTTCGCCTTACATGCGTGAGGAAGCAATGAATATTGTCCATCAGCATGAGCTTATTGATGCTCAACATGCAACGTTGTTACCCGGTGTAGCGCAAGCTATCGCGCGTTTAAAAGAGCAAGCAATACCAATGGCAATCGTGACACGTAATTACGACCGCGCTACTGCGCTGAAATTAAAAAATAATCCGTTGCCAATTCAAACTGTACTCACGCGTAGTGATGCCCCCCCTAAGCCAGATCCGAGTGCTTTGAATGCAATTGCAACGTTATGGGGAATAGATCAGCAACATATACTTTATGTTGGTGATTATCTTTATGATATCCAGGCTGCACATAATGCCAATATGCGTGCTTGTTTATATGCACCGAGTGATGTTCCTGCATATGCAGAACAAGCTGATTATATTCTGCACCATTTTTCTGAATTGCCTAAGTTAATAAATAATTTAGGACAAACACGACAATCTCGACTTATAAATGCTTCCGTTTGAGTAGAATTTTAGTGTTATGTTAAATAGCGTGTTGTTTAACTTTTATAAGCGTAAGTACTGTTAAGCGAAATGTCATAATTGTGATTTTGCAGTCATTTAATCACTAGCTCAATACTGCGCAAATTGTTAAAATGTTGCCAATATCGAGTTTCCAATAGAGGCATAAGATGGGCAGAGCATTTGAAGTACGTAAAAGCTCCATGGCGAAAACAGCCAATGCTAAAACCAAAGTTAATTCTAAGTACGGTAAAGAAATTTACGTAGCAGCAAAAAATGGTGAACCTGATCCAGAAGTAAACCAGTCGCTAAAACGCTTAATCGAACGCGCGAAGCGAGATCAAGTACCAGCACATGTCATCGAAAAAGCGATAGAGAAAGCTGCTGGCGGAGCTGGTGAAGATTATGCAACAGCCCGTTACGAAGGCTATGGCCCAGGTAACTGTATGGTGATTGTTGACTGTTTAACAGATAACCCAAATCGTACTATTAAAGATGTTCGCTTACCGTTTACTAAAACTGATTCAAAAATAGGTACACCAGGCTGTGTAGCACATATGTTTGATCATTTAGCTGTACTTGGTTTTAGTGGTGACGATGATGAAGTGGTACTTGAAGCTTTAATGATGGCTGATGTTGATGTAACCGATGTAGAAGTTGAAGATGGCAAAGTATCGGTTTTTGCTCCACATACCGAATATTACAAAGCAAAAACAGCATTAGAAGAGGCGTTTGAAGGTATTATTTTTGAAGTTGACGAAATCACCTTCGTGCCACAAGTGCATATAGAAATTACTGATGCCGATGTTATCGCTAATTTTGATAAATTTATTGCAATGTTGGAAGATTGTGACGACGTACAAAACGTTTATCATAACGCCACGGTAGTGAATTAGGCTGAAGTTATAAAGTTAGCAAGTTAGTAGTTTCGAGAAGATACAAAAGCGCATTTCATTGCTGAAATGTGCTTTTTTGTTGTTGATAGCTTATTTTGCTGAATGCTGATTATTCAGCAAAGTTATGGTTAAAGGATAATTTAAGCAAAAAAAACCAGCCCGAGGGCTGGCAATATGACACTAACAAACTCGAAGGGGAGTTATTGTTGCGCTTTGTATCTTATACGAAACGCATGCAACAATGGTTCAGTATAACCACTGGGTTGTTTAACTCCTTCTAATACAAGGGCTAATGCAGCTTGATATGCAATACTTTGTGCTAAGCTTTGCACTGAATCGGCCATATTAACATAAGCCGGATCCCCTTCATTTTGGCCATCCACTACTTTTGCCATTTTCGCCATAGTAGTTTCTATTTGTGCCTGCGTGCATACCCCATGCTGCAACCAGTTAGCCATATGTTGGCTTGAAATACGCAGTGTAGCCCTATCTTCCATTAATCCTATATGGTTAATGTCAGGCACTTTAGAACAGCCTACACCTTGATCAATCCAACGTACTACATAACCTAAAATACCTTGAGCATTGTTATCCAGCTCTGCCTGAATATCTTCTTTGCTCAAACTATTAGGATCAACCATCAAAGGCGGAGTTAATAGTTCTGTTAAACTAGCTTGTTGTCGCTGGGCAATCGCTTTTTGACAGGCAAACACATCAACGTCATGATAGTGCATAGCATGTAAGGTGGCTGCAGTAGGGGAGGGCACCCAGGCAGTATTAGCGCCTGCTTGCGGATGGGCAATTTTTTGCTCCATCATCAACGCCATTTTATCGGGCATTGGCCACATACCTTTGCCTATTTGTGCGCGACCACTTAACCCGGTTTGCAAACCGATATCGACATTTCTGTCTTCATAAGCATTGATCCAAGGTTGTTGTTTAATAGCTGCTTTTGGTAATACTACACCTGCTTGCATTGAGGTATGAATTTCATCACCTGTACGGTCTAAAAAGCCAGTATTGATAAATACCACACGCTGTTTAGCAGCATTAATACAGGCTTTTAAGTTCACCGATGTACGGCGCTCTTCATCCATAATGCCCATTTTGATAGTGTTTTTCGGTAACTGTAAAAGCTGTTCAATACGACTAAATAATGTATTGGTAAAAGCAACTTCTTCAGGACCATGCATTTTCGGTTTGACGATATTGATACTGGCTGCAGTTGAATTTTTTACCGGGCTATTGCCATTTAAGTCATGCAGTGCGGCAGTGACCGTGATCATTGCATCCATGATACCTTCAAATACGTCGCGGCCTTGGCTATCTTGAATCGCCGGGTTTGTCATTAAATGGCCAACATTACGCACAAACATCATACTACGCCCTTTTAGACTTAGCGGTTTCCCATCAATACCTGAATAACTGCGGTCTTTGGCGAGTGTACGCTCAATCGTTTTGCCATCTTTTGTGAATGACTCAGCGAGAGTGCCTTTCATTAAGCCTAACCAATTTTGATAAACTTGCACTTTATCTTCGCCGTCAACGGCGGCAACGGAGTCTTCACAATCCATAATGGTGGTAAGTGCAGCTTCGAGGAGGACGTCTTTTAAGCCCGCTTTGTCGGCGGCACCAATGCTATGATTATGATCTATTTGTAGCTCTATATGGAGGCCATGACTGAGTAATAAAATTGCCCTGGGGTTTTGCGCTTCACCTTGAAAACCAACAAGTTGCGCTGGTTGTTTTAAGCCTGTTTGTGAGCTATCACGTAAGGTGATGATGAGCTGCCCATTAACTACCGAATAATTAGTACTTTCAATATGTGAGCCATTTTCAAGTGGTAACGCTTTATCTAAAAACTGCCTAACGTAGGCCATTACTTTAAAACCGCGAACAGGATTATAGTTGCTGCCTTTTTCAGCGCCATCTTCTTCGCTAAGTACATCAGTGCCGTATAAGGCATCGTATAACGACCCCCAGCGTGCGTTAGCGGCATTAAGTGCAAAGCGTGCATTACTTACTGGCACAACCAGCTGAGGGCCAGCTGTGCGGGCTATTTCAGGCTCAACATTTTCTGTCTCAATGCAAAAATTATCGGGCTCAGGGACTAAATAACCAATGTCAGTTAAAAACTGTTGGTATTGCGCTGCATCCCAGTGTTTATTTGCTAGGTGATAGCTATCAATTTGGTGTTGTAGGTCTTCACGCTTAACTAATAATGCACGGTTAAGCGGACTAAGATCATCAATAATTTCAGCAAATCCTTGCCAAAAGTGTTGTTCGCTAATACCTGTACCGGGTAGCAGTTGCTGGTTAACAAAATCGGCTAATTGGTTATCTACTGTTAATCCAAATTGGCTGTGAGAGAGTGTCATAATCGATATCCTTTTAAACGGTCACGGTGCAATTGACTGCATGTAAGCAATCTTTTGTTAACCATAACCTAAAAATACGCAATAGGTGTTCTTTTAGCCATTCACTAAATATATAGCCAGCATAACAACTATAAATTTACTAAATCCAATAAATCGGCCTAATGTTGATTTAAGCGCTACAGAGCATTAACTCTTAGCCTCTCACACAACCATATAAATAAAATTTAGTTTTAACCCGTTCAGAGGATTTTTTATTATGACTACTTATCAACGTGAAACCGATACTTTAGCTACACTTTGTCAAGCACAAGGTAAAACATGGCAAGCAATTAATCCTGAATACGCAAGTCGTATGCGTTTGCAAAATCGTTTTCGTACGGGATTAGACATCGCTCAGTTTACAGCTGACATCATGCGTGAAGATATGGCTGCATATGATGCTGATACCAGCCAATACACACAATCGCTTGGTTGCTGGCATGGTTTTACTGCCCAACAAATGATGATGGCGATTAAACGTCACCAAAAAACCACTAAGCGTAGCTACGTATACCTAAGCGGTTGGATGGTTGCTGCGCTGCGCTCTGAGTTCGGCCCACTACCGGACCAAAGTATGCACGAAAAAACCTCAGTACCGGCGTTGATTGAAGAAATTTATACTTTCCTAAAACAAGCCGATGCTCGTGAACTTGACCATTTATTTAAAGACTTAGATAACGCCAAAGCAACTGGTGGTGATGTACAAGCGGTACTTGATAAAATAGATAACTTTGAAAGTCATGTGGTGCCGATCATCGCAGATATTGATGCTGGTTTTGGTAATGAAGAAGCAACCTACCTACTCGCTAAAAAAATGATTGAAGCGGGGGCATGTGCTATCCAAATCGAAAACCAAGTTTCAGACGCGAAACAATGTGGTCACCAAGCAGGTAAAGTAACTGTGCCACACGAAGACTTTTTAGCAAAAATTAACGCCGTGCGTTATGCCTTTTTAGAACTGGGTATTGATAACGGTATTATTGTCGCACGTACTGACTCACTTGGTGCTAGCTTGACCCAAAAAGTGCCGGTATCACAAACACCTGGCGACCTTGCTAGTCAGTACAATGCGTTTTTAGAAACCACGCCAATTAACGGTGTTGAAGATTTAAATGAAGGTGATACGGCAATGAAGCTGAACGGCCAATTATGTAAGCCGACTCGCCTTGATAATGGTTTATACCAATTCCGCGAAGGCACAGAAAAAGACCGTGTTGTACTAGATTGCATTACCAGCTTGCAGTCGGGTGCTGATTTACTGTGGATTGAAACTGAAAAACCACATGTAAAACAAATTGCTGAACTGGTTAATCGGGTTAAAGAGCAAGTTCCTGACGCTAAACTGGTTTATAACAATTCACCTTCTTTCAACTGGACATTGAAATTCCGCGAGCAAGTTTATCAACAGTGGTTAGACGAAGGTAAAGACTTATCTGCTTATCCAAGCATTGATGATAATAAGGCGCTAATGGCACCAGAGATGGATGCAACTGAACTTGCAGTCGCAGCAGATGAGTTAGTACAAAACTTCCAACGTGATGGCGCGCGCGAAGCTGGTATTTTCCACCACTTAATTACGCTACCGACCTATCACACGGCTGCATTGAGCACTGATATTCTGTCAGAAGGCTACTTTGGTGACTTAGGTATGCTGGCTTATGTACGTGATGTGCAGCGTCAAGAAATTCGCCGCGAACAAGCATCCGTTAAGCATCAAGACTTAGCAGGTTCTAACATGGGAGATACCCATAAAGAGTACTTCTCAGGTGAAAATGCGCTTAAAGCTGGCGGCGAAGCAAACACTATGAACCAGTTCTAACATAACAGTCCAACTCAACAATGTTACAAAGGGCCGCAAGGCCCTTTTTTTGATGCTAGCAATTACACAGGATATACAGCTTTACACCTGCTAACTTTACCGCTCAGATCAGATTTTAACTAAGGCTTGGATCAGTATTTAACTAGCATCAGATTTACTTTCAATTTTTGGATCAGATTTTTATCAAGTAAATTTTTTGGCGGTATTTCTTATCAATTTAGCGATTTAATCAGCTTTTAGCTCTTTGGAAAGGGGGGATTTTGATAAAAATGGCCGTTATTAGCCATTAATCAGAAAATATAAACCGATTTTTTACCAACTCTAACCGACTACAAACCACTTTTTTACCAACTTAAACGCCATAAACAGTGACTCAAACCGATTTTTTACTAACTCAATGACCAAAAAATGTCATAAACCGAAATTTTACTAACTCGATTTTTTACAAAGTCCGATATTTGTGTAAACTTTAGAATATGTGAATGAGCACTCACTTTTTGTAAAGGGGGTTTACAGGGGATTTGACTAGTGACAAATTAGCGAGAGTAAAAGTTGCTAAGGACCAAGCTACGGTTTCTAGCTTCACACTTGCAACTTGTTAACTTTACTCTCGCCGCTAACTAATTTCTATTTACTATGTTTATCAAACCACCATTGAATATAAGCGACTTTAGCCATCAAGTTTGACGGCCGTTTTGTTATGCCATGTGATGCATCAGGAATACGTACCATTGCTGTATCAACTCCTTGTAGCTTTAATGCTTGATAAAATTGCTCGGTCTCAGAAATAGGAGTGCGGTAATCCGCTTCACCAGTGAGTAGCATGGTTGGTGTTTTAACATTACCAACATAGCTAATTGGCGAGCGCTTCATATAATGCTCAATATGATCCCATGGCTTACCTGGGAACCAGTAATCGGCAAAGAATGGGTAGAAGTCAGCAGTTAGTACAAAGCTGATCCAATTGATCACCGGCTTGGCAACAACAGCGGCGGCAAATCTGTCGGTATGGCCAACAATCCACGCCGTAAGTACACCGCCACCAGAGCCACCGGTTACAAATAGTTTTGACTGATCAATAAAACCTTTGCCAATAAGCGCATCAACGCCAGTCATTAAGTCATCAAAATCGTTACTAGGATAATTGTGATGAATAGTTTGCGCGAACTCCTTCCCGTATGAATCACTACCACGCGGGTTCATATATAAAACCACATTACCTTTAGCGGCAAATAATTGTATTTCAGCGCTAAAGTGTGGACCGTAGTTAGCGACAGGGCCGCCGTGTATTTCTAAAATAAGGGGATATTTTTTACTACTATCAAACTCAGGAGGGTAGGCGACCCAACCTTGAATTGGTAAGTCGTCATAACTTGATTTCAGCCAAATTTCTTCTACTTTTGCCAGCTGTTTATTACCAAGCGCGTCGTCATTTAATTTTGTTAAACGTTGTGTTTTACCATTTTTAACTATTGCTATATCAGCAGGACGTTGGGTATCAGCAAGCGTGATTGCCACATCACCATCGTCGCTTATATCAAAGTCACCACCAGAATAAGGGCGACCGAAGGAAACACTCCCTATTTTTTGTGTGATCACTTTTCGTTTGCCGCTACGTGGTTGATAAGCGAGTGCGGTTTGGCCTTCACTGGCGTAACTAAAATAAAGCCCTCTAGAATTATCAGCCCATTTAATTTGCTCGACACTGCGGTCAAAATCAGCGGTTAAACTTGTGGTATCACCCGATTTTAAATCGCGAATATATAGCTGGGTATTTTCATAATTGGTACGTTTATCATCATAACCGGTATAGGCAAGATAACGCCCATCTGGTGATATTTGCGGTTGCTGATCAGGACCTTCTCGGTCGGTAAGCGCTGTTATTTGTAGGTCATTTAATGTCAGCTGATATATTTCAGAATTTGTTGGTTTGAGTTTAAAGTCAGCATGGCGATTAGCCGAAAAATAAAGGCTGTTACCATCTTCAGAAAAGCTAACTGGCCCGCCATGGTCAAAGTCGCCAGAGGTCAACTGACGGGCATTACCGCCATTGGCTTCAATAGTAAACAAATGACGAAAACCAGGCTTGGTATAACCGCCGCCATCGGCACGATAATATACGTCATCAATAAATTTAGCAGGCTCTGCCCAGCTGGCACCTTCAGGCTTGCCTGGTAAGTTAATAGGAGAACTAACTTTACTTGGTACAAATTGGCTAAACAGTAATTGCCGACCATTAGGTGACCACTGCAAACTTGCAGGGCTTTGAGTAAGATTACTAATTTTTGCAACAGCGCCTGTTTTTAGCCATTTTACATAAATTTGGCTACTGCCATCACGAGTTGAAATAAACGCTAAACGTGATTGGTCTGGCGACAAGACAGGGGAGTAATCCATATGTACACCCGATGTAAGCGGTTGTAATTGCTTTGAACTACTGTCGACAGACCAAATATTACTAACTTTACTATCTGATTTAATGTCCATCCGATTACGAACAAAGTAGACGGTTTTACCGTCGTTAGTCATTTCAATTTGATTGGCATATTCAAGGTCGAATACATTTTCTAGTTGAAAAGTTTGCAGGTTATTATTGGCTAATACTGAAAAACACAGCGAGGTTAGGAGGGCTGCGGGGGCAATCAATTTCATTTTAATTCCTTGTTATTAATTATCGCACCTAACCGTTATAGAATAACAAAACCCAAAGGTACACCATCATGCGATGAATACCTGATTGATTATTAGTGGCTACTTGCCGACATTAGTATTTTTGAGTGGTTGAGCTGCGATAGTAAATTCACACTCGGTGAGTACTACACTTTTATTACATTGATAGAAAACGGTTACGTAAGTGTCTTGAGGCACTTGCTCTGCGAGCGTTTTAGTAATTTTAAACTGCAATTGTTGCTGATTAAAAGCAATTAGCTGTGCAGCTTCAAAACCAAAAAATTGCTTTTCGCTTGGATATAGTGCTTTAAAAATACTTTCTTTTGCTGAAAAAATGACGGTTAATGGATGTGAAAGCTGCCCAGCCAATCGCCTAAAAAGTGGATATTCATCAGGATGCAAAATTTGCTTTTGTAGCTCTAGCTCTTGTTTGGCACTCATTAGTTGCTCTATATCAATACCAATTCCAGCGATATCAGTGTGCTGACATGCCATGGCCATTGCGATCCCTTGCGTGTGGGTAATGCTACCAATAATGTTTTTAGGCCATATGGGCGCGCGATCGGGGCCTGAGATAATATCAAAACAGGGGATATTGAGGGCGGTTAACACCTGTTTTGCGCAAAAACGGCCGGCGAGGTATTCAGCTCTTCGTTTAACAACAGCCTTTTGTAGTTGTTGCGGTAACACAATCTGATAATTTAAAAAGTCACTGTCAATAAAACTGCTACTGTCAAACTCACAACAATAACTATTATGACTAAGTTGTGGGCTCAGTTTAGTATAAAGAGAAAAATCCATAACATTTTGCTGTTTTGTTTAGTGCCATTAGTAAGGCTTTGATAATACACTAATAACTTCATAAATAAAGTAAAGGCTATGACTATTTAAGCTGAGCTTTGGTTAAGAGATTTACTAACATATTTATTTTAGCATTAATATTATTTTCAGTTGCAAATGGTCAACTACTGGGTAGTTGGTCAACAGGGAAAAACATTGCTCGTGATATTGCAATATCAGCAAACGGTCAGTTAATAGTGGTAGGCTATCGTAGCTGTGAAGCTGATGTGATCAACTCTCTAACGAAGCAAAATACGCTATTTCAAGTTCATCGCCTTGATATTAATTCTGTAGCACTATCTGCAGATGGACAAACAGCATTAAGCGGTTCAAGCGATAAGTTTAGTTATTTATGGTCAACGAAAGATGGCACTATTTTAAAAGAGTTCAAATTAGCGACTCGTGTTAATCATGTCAGTATAAACGAAAATGCAAGTTTAGGTTTTGCGATAGATTCTGTTGATGATCGTATATTTCTTGATTTAAACACCGGTATTAAAAAAGCTGAGCTAAATATATTTACTAATTTTATAGAGTTTAACCACTCGCGGTTTGTAAATGATGATAAAAGGTTTTTTACCGGCTCACCGAAAAACACGATACAATTATGGCGTGTAAAAGATGGTACATTATTGGCTGAGTATAAAGCGACACAACTGCGCATTCGTGGCTCAGTTTTAGCTGTAGCGTATGATAAAGAAAATAAAACAATTGTCAGCGAAAGCAGTGATGGAGTACTAGAAGTTTGGCCGTATCAGCCTAAGTAAGCGAACATTTAATTGGATTTTAAAAGCCGTGTTTACTTAACAAACCCGGCTTTTATAATTACCACTTAGCGCTATTAATAATCAAACTTATGTTCAGTAAATAAGCTCTGTACTTGTTGCCATATTTTCCCTGGTTTGCCATCAGCGACCAGTTGACCGTTGAGTTTTACCACTGGGCCAACTTCTTTTGTGGCACTGGTGATCCATACTTCATCGGCTGCAAATAGTTCCTGCTTAGTAATAATACGTTCTTGAACTTTAAAGTCACTGTGGCTGTGTAATATCGTTAAAATTAACCAGCGAGTGATACCCGGTAAAATTTGGTTATCCAATGGGGGGGTGCTGATCACGCCATCTTTAACAATAAACACATTACTTGAGCTTGCTTCGGTAAGCTCATCTAAGCGATTGTATAAAATGGTTTCTTTATTGCCAGCAGCCGCACCATGCTGGTAATGAATCACGTTGCCGAGTAATGCGGTTGACTTGATGTGGCAACGCTGCCAGCGCTTATCTTGCTCAACGGATACAGTATAAGTCGTGGCGTTGTCGATATCACTAACGGGTTGTGCTGGAATTTCAAAGGCGTAGGCAAATACCGTTGGCGTAATACCACTAGGATAAGCATGAGCACGCTTAGTATCAGCGCCACGGCTAACGTGCAAATAAATACCAAGGTTTTCACCGTGATTTTTCTCACACAGCTGCTGGCAGATTTCACGCCATGTATCAGCTGTATAATCGAGTACAATTTCCAGTTCATTTAAACCATTTTTCATGCGTTCAATATGCGCTGCAAAGCCAAGCATGTTGCCATTATAGGCAGGGATCACTTCGTAAATACCATCGCCAAATAAAAAGCCTCTGTCCATTGGCGATATTTTTGCGTGCTCTGCGTTCATATAGTCGCCGTTTAAATACACCGTACTCATTATAAATCCTCATTCTGATTGGCAACACCGCTAAGCTGACGTAGTCTTGCGATGAGTTGTTGGCCATGCATAGCATGTAAGCCATCTTCGGTTAATTCGTTTTTGTGAGTAACGCCATCTACACTGCCACGTTCACTCAAATATTGCAGGATTGCTAAAGTATCGACTTCTGCGAGTAAGTCTTGGCTATGCCAGCGGCTTAAAAACGCAATAATGCCGTAAGCTGCCCAGTTTGATACATCCGCTAACAGCAGTTCATCGCAGCAAGTAAGGCATGGCATAATGCTCAGCTCGGTCATATATTGTGATAAATTGCCCATCCCTATTTCGTTACCGCCATCACCAATAGCTACAGTTGGGCAGGAGGCTTGGCTGACAAAAAAATCAAAACAACCACAATCAGCCGAAATATCAATACCACGCATATTGTAATATTTATTGCCGTGACACAGCCCGGGGCGCTCGATAGACAATACGCAATCTGGCTTTAATTCAGCCAGCGCAGCTTTGCTAAAAGCCATTGCATCAGTAAAATTATTCAGTGGCAATTCAAAACAGTTAAATTCATTTTTCAGTGCACTGTAAAGGGGGTTTCCACAGACTAAAATAGGATTTTTACCCAGCGTAATTAAAGCATTGTATAAAGCAATGGCGCCTACAGGGCCATCGGTTTCAAAGGTTTGCTTGACGGCAAAACCGGTACCAATGAGTACCGTACTTTTGGCATCAAATAACGACTTTGCAGCGCGCAGATAAGTACCTGTCTGTTGATAGGCATAGAGATTTTGCATACCACGTAGGTTTTGTTCTACCATCATGGTTTCGATTGCTTGACTTAATTGTTCATCACTTAACGAGTGTGGCATAACGCTTTTATCTCTTGAATAAGGGCAATGCCTGCAGCGTTATCGCCATGCACACATAAACTGTCGGCGTGTAAAGGCAGTTGTTTGCCCGATTGTGTGGTTACGCAGCCGGTGGCGAGTAACTGTTTAACTTGCGCTATTAGCGCAGGTTTATCATGTACACTACCAGCAATTTTCCGTGATACTAATTGACCGTCATCGGTATATTGGCGATCAGCAAATGCTTCTAAAATTAATTCAAGGTGATATTTTTGAGCAAGTTGTTGATGTTGCTCTGCTTTCGCAGTGGCGAGAAGCATTAGTTTTAAAGGGCTCGGGTAACTGGCAACAGCTTGCATCACAGTGGTCAAAATTGTTTTATCGGCCATCATATCGTTATATAACGCGCCATGTGGCTTCACATACTCTAAAGTGAGGCCTTGTACTTTTGCCATACCTTCAATTGCGGCTATTTGATAATGCAGGCAATTGCTTAGCTCTTGTGGTGTTAATGCCATGGAGCGACGACCAAAGCCCTGTTTATCAGGATAGCTGGGGTGCGCGCCTATAATGACGTTATGTTGTTTAGCAAGCATCAGGGTGCGTGCTAGAACATCACTATCACCGCCATGAAAACCACAAGCAATATTAGCCATATCAATATGCGGCATTACCTCTTCATCAAGGCCCATTTGCCATGCGCCAAAGCTTTCCCCTAAATCACAATTGAGCTTCATCATTATTTCCGTTTAAAAAGCCGAGATATGGGCGTTTTGAATGTCGGTGATCAGCATATGACCTGGGCTATGTGTAATGCAAAAATCAGGCGCAGCATTAGCTATGGCTACTTGCGGCGTGACACCACAGGCCCAAAATACCGGTACTTCACCGTCTTTAATGGTGACAGATTCACCAAAGTTAGGGCGATTAATATCTTTAATACCTATTGCAGCTGGATCCCCAAAGTGAACTGGCGCTCCATGCACATCTGGAAAGCGGCTACATATTTGGATTGCCCGAATCGCATCTGCCGGCTTCATCGGTCGCATACTAACGACCATGTTAGCATGAAATATACCGGCGCTTTCGCAAGGAATATTAGTCATGTACATAGGTACATTTTTATTTTCCGTAATATTACGTATTTCTAGGCCCGCCAACTTTAACGACTCTTCAAATGAAAACGAGCAACCAATTAAAAAAGTGACCAAGTCGTCGCGCCATTGCTCTTTGATATTCGTTACTTCTTCAATCAATTGGCCATTTTTAAAAATACGATAGCGAGGTATGTCAGTCCTAATATCTAAATCATGAGCAACATTTGGAATGCTGGTAGCTCCAGGCGTGCGGCTACTTGCTACAATTGGGCACGCTTTTTTGTTTGCTTGGCAAAATTGTAAAAAATCAAACGCATAGCGCTGGGGCAAAATCACTAAATTAGCCTGTACAAAGCCGGGAACAAAGCCCGATGTACTACCGGTATAATCTTCATTCCTGATCATATTACGAATAGCGTAAGGCGTAGTAAGTGATGCGTTATGTTGCATAGTATCCTCGTAAACTTTTAGTTGTTGTTAATGCCACTGACGGTAACAGGCAAAGTACCTTGCGCAGGCTTTTTACCAACTAGTACTTTTGCAAGAGCAGTAAAAGCTGGCCCTGCTACTTTAACATCATTATCTACATCTATGTTATACGCATAAGTTGCTAAAATTGCATCCGCATATTGGCCAAATGTGGCAATATCGTATGGTGCTCGTAAACTAACAAAAACGGTTTTCTTATCAGCTTGTTGCGCTTGCTGAAGCAGTTTTTCAAGTGCCGGACCTTGCGCCGATTTTGCAATTGCAAATGCAGGGTTATCAGCAAGGTCATCCATGCCGCCAATTTCTACCGCGCTTTGGTTTGGTGATGCATTGCCTGCAATGATGATATCCGCTTCATTGATTGCTTTTAACGTCGCAGTGGGCTCAAAGCCTTGTAAGCTGGTGCAGCTAAATGCTAGTGGTTGCTGAGTATTTTCTGCAATCGCCTGTTGTAGCGCTAAACACTTGCGGGTATCAGGCATGATGATATGTACTTTACTATTTTTCGTCAGTTTAATCGGTAAGGTGTGCTGGTCATTTTTAACTTGGGTAATGGCGGCAAGAGCCAGCTCAGCTTCGACTTTGCGATGATTATCATCACCGAGAATAAGTTGTGCTTTTTGCATTGCTAACGATTCGGCAAGCTCTGTGGTCAGTTTAAATTTACTTTTTAAATTGATGATGCGTTGAGCAGAGATAGCGATTTCGTCGGCTTGTAAATTACCTTTTTCAACTTCGCTCACTAAGCGGCTGATCAGTTTATCTAATACGACTAAATCTTTTGGACTACGAATTTCAATTGGCATCAAAGCAATATCAACCCCGGCAGCAAAGGTATTTACAACGGCTTCAATTGGTTCGAAAAAGTGGCTAATACCAGCCATATCTAGCGCATCGGTGATCACTACACCTTGATAGCCCATTTCATCGCGTAATAATTCGCTGATGATTTTATGCGACATCGTCGCAGGTTTGATCATGGTTTTGCCATCTTTACTAACAAATGTGCTGCTATCCAGTGCTGGGTACTGAATATGCGCAGTCATGATCATGCCAGGGTTTTGCTTTTTAATAATAGTTTGAAACGGAGGTAAATCTTTTTCCCAGATAGTTTCTTTATCGTGCATTACTTTTGGCAAGCCGGTGTGGCTATCAACGTTTGTATCACCATGGCCTGGAAAGTGTTTCAGTGAGGTAATTACGCCATTACCTTCAAAGCCAGCAACTTGTGCGCCACCTAAAATACTCACAAGTGTTGGATCTTCACCGTATGAGCGCACATTAATAACCGGGTTATCAGGGTTCATGTTTACATCAACAGTTGGTGCATAGTTAACATTCACACCAATGGCTTTTAATTCATCAGCAATCACTTGTGCAGATTGTGTAGCAAACTTGGTGCCGTGAACCGCATAACTTGCGCCAATCGACATATTACCAGTAAATGAAGTGGCAATATCACGAGGAATACGTGCAACACGTCCGCCTTCTTGGTCAATTGAAATAAATAATGGTGCGCCTAAGCTCGACTTTGCCGCAGCTTGTTGCATAGCATTATTTAATTTAACGATTTGCGCAATATTATCGATATTTTCAGCAAATAAGATCACCCCACCAATATTATGTTTAGTGATCACCTTGGCTAAATCTGCAGGTAATTCAGTGACTGCATTACGGCATTTTTGCTCAGGTGTGTTCTCGCTGTCTTGCTCACAATAATAACGAAAATCGAGCATCAGCTTTTGGCCAAGCTGTTGCTCAAGGGTTAAATTGGTCGCTGCAAAGGTCGATTTCATTGGTAATAAACACCCTAGTCCAAAGAGAATTGATGATATGGCAAACTTATTTAACACAGTAGGCTCCAAAGCTGAATTGCTTATTTTATTTATGAATATTTTATTCCTGATGGTAATGCCATTTTGGATTAAAATACAACATATTTTTGTCAAATTAACGGTTTTTTTGCAGAACTGCAAAAACCACCGACGAATCACATGCTTGCCTGATCATTACATAAATATTAAGAGTTAATAGTTATTTAGATGAAAAAAAATAATATTAGACGAGCTTTTATTAATGGTAATTCGCTCTTATTTCAAGTAATAATATATTCCATAATGCTTGGTGGGTCGCCAAGCGAGTAAATTAACAGAACGCAAAGGGGCAAATAATGGCAACAGCACTGACACTATTTCAACAACAACTCAGTGATAAGCTGCCAGCCTCGGCGTTTATTGAAGATTACCCTAGGCGCTATGCTTTTGGCACTGATGCCAGCTTTTATCGTTTAGTGCCGCAATTAATAGTACTGGTTGCTGATCAGCAACAAGCGCAACAGGTCATCAGTGCCGCTGCAACATATAAAGTTGCCATTACTTTTCGTGCCGCCGGTACTAGCCTATCAGGCCAAGCAATTACAGATTCTGTATTAGTGCTGCTTAGTGATTGCTGGTCTGGTTATCAAATTGAAGATAACGGCGCTGCTATTCGGTTAGAGCCAGCTATTATTGGTGCTCGCGCCAATGCCGTACTTGCGCCTTTTGGCCGTAAAATTGGCCCTGATCCCGCTTCAATCAATAGTTGTAAAATCGCTGGCATGGCAGCCAACAATTCATCAGGTATGTGCTGTGGCGTGGCACAAAATAGTTACCATACAGTAAAGGACATGACCTTAATCTTCGCTGACGGTACAGTGCTTGATACACGCAGTGAGCAAAGCCGTTCTAAATTTTTACATAGCCATAAACCGTTTATTAACGATATCACTGCGCTTGCCCAGCAGGTTACAAATAATCCTGAGTTGGCACAGCGTATCGCTCATAAATACCGCTTAAAAAATACCACGGGTTATGGTTTAAACGCGCTAATTGATTACACTGATCCGATTGAGATCATTAAGCATTTAATGATTGGCTCTGAAGGTACGCTGGGGTTTATTGCTGATATTACTTACCACACGGTGATTGAGCATGCTCATAAAAGCTCAGCGTTTATTATTTTTGATGATATAAGCCAAGTCTGTGAATTAGTAAAGCAGCTAGCAACGCTTGATGTAGCGGCGGTTGAGTTATTGGACAAGCGCTCGCTCCTGTGCGTCGCGCAGCATGACATCATGCCTAAAGATGTTCATAACTACCCAGCAGATAGTGCAGCATTATTAATCGAAGTACGTGCAGGAGACGCAACAAAATTAGTTAATTTACAACAACAAGTGGATCAGCTTGTCGCACATTTTAGCGCCCATCAATTAGCGATTATGGCGTTTTCAACAGATGCTAAGCGCAATGCATCATTATGGAATATTCGTAAAGGTACGTTCCCGGCAGTCGGTGCAGTGCGCGAAAATGGCACCACTGTGATCATTGAAGACGTGGCTTTTGAGCTGGATGTATTAGCTCAGGGTGTTAAAGCTCTGCATCAATTATTTGATAAATACAGTTACGATGAAGCGATTATTTTTGGCCATGCCTTAGCGGGTAATTTGCACTTTGTATTTACCCAAGCGTTCGATACACCAGCGCAAGTAGCGCGTTATGAGCAATTTATGCGGGACGTGTCGCAACTGGTGGCGGTTGAACTGAATGGCTCATTAAAAGCTGAGCATGGTACTGGGCGAAATATGGCGCCGTTTGTGGCAACTGAATGGGGCACTGATGGCTTTGCTGTGATGCAACGTATTAAACAATTGTTTGATAAAGACCACATTTTAAACCCAGGAGTGATCATCAATACCGATGAAAACTGCCATATTCAACATTTAAAAACCATGCCTAGCAGCGACGATATAATCGACAAATGTATTGAGTGTGGTTTTTGCGAAACCGTATGCCCATCAAAAGGACTCACCTTAACGCCGCGCCAACGTATTACGCTGTGGCGACGTCGCACTGAATTGGTTAATCAACTTAGTAACACCGGTGATATTAGCGAAAAACAGCACATTAATCGTCAGCTCAGCAGTATCGAAAAAGATTTTCAATATTTAGGTATTGATAGCTGTGCAGCAACCGGGCTGTGTGGCATGAAATGCCCCGTTGGTATTAACACCGGTGAATTTATAAAATCCCTGAGGGCAAAAAAGCAACTCAATGCAAAAGTGGCGCCGCGCATAGCCAGTTTTGCGGTCAAACATTTTGCGGTATTAGCAAATACAGCACGCTTTGGTTTAACCAGTATGGCGATGGTGCGAAACATCATTGGTGCACAGGCACTGCGTACTTTAACCAAACCTACTAATAAGCTGATTGGCACCCCACTTTATTATTCAGCGTGGCCAAGGGGGGAGCAGCCAATTAATCACAGCATAGTACAGGCACAACAGCCTGATAAAGTGGTTTATCTTCCCAGTTGTGCCAGCAGGGTGTTTGCAGCCGATGAGCAAGCGGATGATCGCCGCTCAATTATGCAAGTTATGCATAGCCTCGCGACTAAAGCGGGAATTGAACTGTTACTGCCGATGCAAATTAATGAGCTATGTTGTGGCATGCCCTTTGCGAGTAAAGGTTTACCTGAACAGGCAAAAAGTAAAGCTGAGCAGTTACTCGATATCGCGCAGCAGGTGTCTGAAAATGGTCGTTATCCGATTATTTTTGACGCCAGTCCATGTGCATTAACAAGCAATGAAGCAGCGCAACAGCGCGGTTTAACAGTACTCGAAAGCGCTGAGTTTGCTTATCAATATTTATTGCCTAAGTTGACCATCACAGCCCAACCCGAGCCGGTTATGTTACATGTTACCTGTAGTAGCAAACGCCGTGGCAGTGAACAACAACTTGTTGCCGTAGCTAAAGCATGCAGTAACGAAGTGATTATTCCAGCTGATATTGAATGTTGTGGCTTTGCCGGCGATAAGGGCTTTAACTTGCCAGAGCTAAATGCTAATGCATTGAAAACGCTGCGTAACCAAGTGCCTCAAAATTGCAGTAGCGGTATTTCTAATAGCCGCAGTTGTGAAATTGGCTTAACTCAGCACAGCGGTATTAACTACCAATCTGTGCTGTATTTATTAGATAAAGTGAGTCAAGCAGCCTCTTGATGAGGCTTAGACATTATACTTTCCAAAAAATCCCGCGTTTATAGCACGCATACATCACTAGATAAGAGGCGAGTAAAAATAGCAACGAATAGCTAAAAGAGCCTAAATAATTACCAAATAGCGGTTGTAATACTTGATTAAATATAGCACCTTTTAAACTTGTATCAGCCACTGGGATCATAATTAAAATACGCGCTACGATGCCAGCAAACATAAAGAACAAAATAGCGTTAGCGCCAAACACTAAAAACGGCGCACTCCACAAGCGAACTTTACGAATATCGAGAATATAGCTACACAGTGCATAGCATAACATCGCTAGTCCTGAGCTGATTATTACATAGCTTGGTGTCCATAGTGCTTTGTTTATTGGTATTAAAAGTGAAAGTAAGCACCCGCAAACAATGCTTGTAATAGCCACTAGGGTAAATATTCTGACTTGTTTGCCAAGGTTTTTTTCAGTGCTTATATAGTATCCGCACAATATTCCTGATAATGCCGTTGCAATTGCAGGTAAGGTTGAGAGTATTCCTTCTGGATCAAATGCTAAAGGTTTTGCTGTAGCATAGTAAACATGATTTGCACCGAGCAGTAAATTATCAAGCCAAGCGCTGAGGTTATTACCATGCAGCCACAGCCCTTTAACGATTTCACCGTTAGGCAATGAATAGGGCGTATATATCATTAATGCGCCGTACCCGATGAGTAAGCTAACAAAGGTAAGCGCAATATACTTTGGTTTTATATAAAGGTAACAAGCTAAGGCAATCAGATAAACTAGACCGATGCGTTGTAAAACGCCCATGATCCTAATACCTGCTAAACGTTCATCTAGCCAGCTGAAATTAGGATCGCGAAAATTATAGTAGAACAGGGCTAAAAACCAACCTAATGCAACTAGCTTTACCGTACGCACTACACCAGATCTGAGTATACTTTGTTTCGTAATTCCTTTTGCCTGCATGGCATTAACCGATAGTGTGATCGACATCCCAACAATAAAAATAAAAAATGGGAAAATTAAATCAGTGGGTGTTAGGCCATGCCAATCAGCATGTTTAAGCGGCCAGTACATATATAACCAATTCCCTGGGTTATTGACTAGAATCATCGCAGTGATAGTGAGCCCTCGCAGTACATCTAAGGCGAGCAAACGATGACTGGATAATTGTGACAATATATTCTGGCAGTGATGTTTAACCATAATGTTCTTTTATTTGTTATTTGTTTTTTAATTGTAATAATTTATTCATTTTGAGCAAGGTAAATTTTCTTCGCTTATTTTGTTAAAAGCGCAAACAGATAAATTGATTTTTCTATGGGGAAACAGCAATCGCTTAGTGCCAGCGATTAGAACAAGTAAAAGTTAATAAATACACTGTTAATTTGCGCTAAATCAAGTTAATCGTTGATTGACCTAGAGCTGGTGAGAGTAACTTGCTAGTATTGGGTGTTTAAATAACCGCCAAGGAAATACAAGGCCAGCATAGAGAAAAACTATTTTGCGAAGCCTTAAGAATATCAACCTTGATTTAAAAAAGTTAATCTTGTTTTTAGCTATTTCAGTGACTGTGATCACCTTTCTAAATGGCTTTTATTCCAGCTACCAAGTACAAAAACAGCAACTACAATCACAAACCTTAAAAAACCATAATGCGTATGCCGCTAAACTTGTCTCTGCCACTGACCGGTTTCTACTGGCTGCTCAGCAGCAACTCGCTTATTCAGCAAAAATCCTTGCTATCCAGTTTAATGATGCAAACACTCTCGCACAAGAAACGCAGCGTCTTCGGTTGCAAACTGATAGCTTTAATTCAACCGTTGTCGTTGACAAAGATGGCGTAGTTTTGGGGCTCTCGCCATTGAGTCTAAAGCTCAAAGGACAGCTATTAGAAAGTGATGGCGCAAAACAAGCGTTAGCGAAGAAAAAGCCAATGATCAGTGAGCCTTATATTTCTGCGGCAGGGAATCTCATAATATTTATTTCGCATCCGATATTTAACTCTCAAGATGAATACCTTGGTTATATAGGTGGGACATTATATCTAAAACAAAAAGGGATTTTACATGACTTACTGCAAGTACATTTTCATAAAGACGGCTCATATATCTACGTTGTTGATAAGAGTAGGCGCTTACTTTATCACCCTGATGTTGCTCGGATTGGTGAACAAGTTTTTGGCAATCCAGTGATCGAAGCGGTGCTAAGAGGTGAAAGCGGCACTAGGCAGTTAATTAATAGTCAAAACATTGCCATGCTGGCAGGTTATGCACCATTAAAAAGTGCCTCTTGGGGCATTGTCACACAACGACCATTAGGCGCTTCATTTGCGCCACTAGATGGTTTGATGATGAATGTTCTATATCGAACCCTGCCAGTAGGGTTGGCAACTTTTATATTTATTTGGGTGCTAGCTCGATTAATTTCACAGCCTTTAAGGCAACTTGCAGAAACGGCTAAAACACTTGATAACCCGTCAACTTCGCAACAGTTAAAGCAAGTGCGGTCTTGGTATTATGAAAGCTCTGAACTGCGTTTAGCTATGCTAAAAGGAGTCGGCTTATTACAAAACCAGATTGGTCTATTACAGCATGAAGCACAAACAGATCCACTTACGGGCTTACATAACCGACGTAGCCTGGAGTTCATGTTAGATCAATTAACTTTACAGCAAACGTCTTTCACTGTGCTTGCTATCGATATTGATTTTTTTAAGCGTGTTAATGATGAGTTTGGCCATGATATTGGTGATATTGTTTTGCAATCGTTGGCTACGATTATTGTTGATGTAACCCGTGAAAATGATTTTGTTGCACGTACGGGAGGAGAGGAGTTTATTGTTATATTACCAAATATTAACGCCAAGTCAGCTTATCTACTTGCGGAACGATTACGCATGCGTGTATCAGAAACAATCATCGAACCAGTAGGAAGTATCAACATATCAATAGGTATTTCTGGCTGGCCACTGATGCAATTGAGTGTTGAAGAGATACTCAAACAAGCGGATCAGGCTTTATACAAAGCGAAAAAAACTGGCCGTAATCGATGCATTATCGATTCTCAGTTTATCCAATCTGAGTTTGTCGAACAGCAATAATTTATTGGCAATGGCTTTTAACTATGCAATATTACTAGCCTGTTTTTAATGTTATAGGCTACTACAATGTTGTTAAATATCAGTTTTAAACTAATATCACTGCTTGGAATACATGCTTTAAGCAGTACAGCAATTGCCCATGACGCTAACGCTAAATATCCCGACCCAACTCAAAGCCATCGTAGTGAGTTTGTTGATGTGGCAACGTTAATACCAACTGCATTCTTTGATATCCGCTATTTTAGTGGGCAAAACTTTGTCGGTAAACCAATCGAAGGCTATAACGCACCTAAATGCTTATTACATAAAACGGCAGCCGCAGCGCTGGTAAAAGCGCATTCTCAAGCTGAGCAAGCTGGTTATAATTTTAAAATCTACGATTGTTATCGGCCACAACGTGCCGTTGACCACTTTGTGCGTTGGGTTAACGACGCAACTGACACAAAAACTAAAGCAGCGTATTACCCTAATTTAGGAAAAGACCAGTTACTCGGTGATTATATCGCAGCTAAATCAGGCCACAGCCGTGGTTCAACAATCGATTTAACTTTGACAGATAGTCAAGGCAAAGGATTAAATATGGGCTCATTGTTTGATATGTTCGATACCATTTCAAATACTGACGACCCGCGTATAACGCATGACCAACAAGCGAATAGGTATAAACTGAAAAATCTTATGCTTGCCGCTGGATTTTCACCTTACGCAATGGAGTGGTGGCACTTTACCTATCAGCCGCAAGCCTACCCGAATACCTATTTTGACTTTGTGGTCGAGTAATTAAAACTGCTCCTCAATGGGTGAATAATTAATTGCGATTTCAATAGTATCAATAACGGTATATTGCTTTAAATCACTTATTGTTGATTTCAAGTCGGTATTTTTATCGACTAGGAATTGATAGGTGTGCTTGGTAATTTTTTTTGTGTTGTACGTACTTTTGAGTGCTAGCGGAATATCGTCGCTTTTCAAGGTGATAAACACGGCTCCAGTGACAATTCCTTGCTCCGATGTCGCGTGATTATGGACAGTTGTTCCTTTAAGTAATTTATCCGTTTTATAGCTAATCTTTTCCCCGTTATTATTAATTGAATTGCTAACTAAAAGTGTTGTTTCTACATTCTTTAGTTTTTGTGAAGTATTTAAAGCTACTTCTTGAGCTTTTTCATTGCTAGTATTGATGCTGTTTTCGGTACTATCAGTTAGTGTTTCATTTTTTTTACATCCACTTATTAGTGCGATTGTAATTATAACTAGTTGTAATTTAAAGTTATTTGACATTTTTTAAATTTCTCCATTTACCTTTGTTTACATTTGGCTTTCTTTGGTTAACATCATTAGTGTACATTGTTCTTGGTTGTGAATGTTAACCAAATTAAAATTATAACAACAGGGGATTATTAATGTATCAATTTAAAGTAACGGCCGTTGCTTCGATGGTTACGGCTATTTTGGCATCGACTCAAGTACAAGCTACTGAGCAAACTCGATTTTTTAATGCGCCAAGCGTCAGCTCTCAAGTTCAATTTAATCCACAAATAACCCAGCAACGTGCATTAGCTGAACGTAGAACAGTATCGGGGCATGATTCAATTTTTGATGCTCAGCTTGGCAAGGCAACGTTTCTTTGGCAAGCCGTTGGTCAAGCAAAACCTAATATGTCAGTTGTTTTACCTGAACAAAGAAATGCATACGCTGCAGATTTTTATTTAAATGCTTTAACCGGTTTCAGTACTAGTAAAAAAGGGACGTCAAACGCAGTTCTTGCAGATTTATCTAAACAAAAAAGTGGTTCTGTAACGGCTAAATATAAACAACAAGTTCATGGCGTAGAAGTTTTTAATCGTGAATATAACCTTATCATGGATAAGGAACATAACTTGGTGGCAGGATCAGGCTATTTTGCTAACACAAGTGCAAATACTAAACGTTCATTAGCACCATTAGCTGATTTTGTTGGTGCTGAGCAGAGCATTAAACAAGCGATTAAAAAGCTAGCAGATATTAATGTATCCCTTACAAAATCAACTGAACAAGGCGATTACGTTAAATACACTGTAACTAATCAAAGTGGTGATAAAGTTGTAGTTGGCCAGCCGCGCGCTAAAAAAGTATTCTTTGAGGTTAATGGTCAACTTGAATCAGCTTATTATGTTGAAGTTGAAGTCGCAGATAAGAACAGTTTAGAAAGTGACTACTTCAGCTATGTTATTGGTGCAAAAAACAGCAAAGTATATTTCAAAAAAGACCTGAAAGCGCATGCTGCTGATTTTAACTACCGTGTCTGGGCTGATGCAGATGGTTACCCATGGGAAGGCCCACATGGTGATGTTATTCCTGCTGACGGTCCTGATCAAACAGATGAAACCGAAATCCTTGATGCACCGATAGTGAGCCTTTCTTATTACAGTAAGTTAAGCACCATGGATCCATGGCTTACTGATGATGCTACAACTACATCTGGTAATAACGTATTTGCATATGCCGACGTTATAGCACCACAAGGTTTCACTGAAGGTGACTTCACTGCTGAAACAACCTCAGATTTTACATTTGATTACCCCTATCAAGTTGATCAAGTCGCAAACAGTTACGACAATCGCAAAGCGGCAATTGTAAACTTATTCTACATGAATAACTTTTTGCACGACTTCTTCTATGATCATGGTTTTAATGAAACTTCGAATGTAGCTCAGCTCTCTAACTATGAGCGCGGTGGCATTGAAGGGGATCCTATTGAGGCTCAAGCGCAAGATAATAGCGGTTTAGATAATGCTAATATGGCAACACCAGCTGATGGTGCAAGTCCACGTATGCAAATGTATTTGTATAATAGTAAAGATGCAAAAGTAGGCACAGACTTTGGTGTGGTTGTAACCTCTGACGCAACTATTGGAGTTCTTGAGTCTTCTAAAGTCTCGGGCTTTGGGCAATTTCAATTTGCTGATGTTACAGCTGAAGTTGTACGTTTGGTTGATGGTAATGACACTGATTCAGGTAGCGTTTTCGATGGCTGTGAGCCTGCAACTAATGGCGCAGAGTTAGCTGGAAAAATTGCCCTAATTGATCGTGGTTCGTGTAACTTCACAGCAAAAGTTTTACATGCTCAAGAAGTTGGAGCAATCGGCGCAATTGTTGTAAACAACGTTCCAGACACTGATGAGCCTGCGGCTATGGGCGGTGAAGATGATGCGGTGTTAATTCCTAATATGGGTCTTAACTTTGCTGATGGTCATCTGATGTATGACTCTATAAGTGCTGGTAATACAGTTACTGTTAATATGTTCAATAATGCCAAGTTAAAAGATGGCACACTTGATAACGGTATTATTGCTCATGAATGGGGCCACTATATTAGTAATCGTTTAGTTGGTAACTCTGCGGGTCTAATTAACTTCCAAGGCCGTGCAATGGGTGAAGGCTGGGGTGATTTCCACTCCCTGATGTTTATTGCTAAAGCTGATGACATCAACATCACAGGTAACGACAAGTTTCAAAAAGCATACGGCAGTGGTACGTTTGTTGAAGACTTCTACTATGGTATTCGTCGTGTACCATACTCTACAAATAAAGAAGTTAATCCGCTTTCATTCCGTCATATTACTGAAAATGCAGGTGCAGATGTAGGCATTTCACCAACAAGTGTAGCCTCTCCACATGCTGCGGGTGAAATTTGGGCGACTATGCTTTGGGAAAGTTATGTAGCATTAATCAATGAACATGGTTTTGAAGAAGCACAAAATCGCATGGCTAACTACCTTGTTGCAGGCTATAAATTAACACCAATTGCGCCTTTATATACTGAAGCACGTGATGCGATATTAGCGGCGGCATACGCTGTTGATACCAAAGATTATGAGCTTATTTTAGGTGCATTTGCTAAGCGCGGCATGGGTTTAGGTGCTGTAGCGCCAGATCGTTTCAGTGAAGATTTAACGGGCGTTGTAGAATCTGACAAGATGGAACTGGCTAGCTTTAACCTCAAAGATGTGGCTATTGATGCAAACTACAATGGTGCAGAGCTAGGCTTTTGTTCAAATGACGGTATTGTCGATAAAGGTGAAACGGCCACATTAACTGTGAGTATTACAAATACTGGTAGTAAAATGCTTACTGGTACGCAAGCTCAACTGACTGTGGTCAGTGATCATGATGTGACATTTGAAAATGATGGTTTAGTTACATTTGCTGACACAATGCCATTTTCGACTGCAACGAGTTCACCCCTTAAGTTTACCTTAAATGAATCAGGTACAGCTGAAAACTTAGAAATTGAAGTATCATTCCCAGAGTTATCTGCTGACGATGAAATTGTTGAAGCTGCCACTGAAAAAGTTACTTATTCGGTCAACATGGCTTTTAAAGAAAAACAGCCAGTCGGCGCGCAAACTATGGATAACATGGAAGTAGCGAGAGCATCATTATATGATCTAAAAGAAAATGTAATGATCGGTGGTGATTTAGCTAAAGGTACACAAAGCATGGCAGCTGATGATAATGTTGCCTTTTTCAACAGCTTTGGTTTTGAGCTTGGTGAGCAAACGATGTTCTTGCAGAACAACGATTTCCAATCAGATGTAGCGATAGAAACTAAAGGATTTGATATTGGCTTTGCAGGTGACTTTGAGGTGTCATTCTGGCATTTTTATCGTATTGAAAACGAGTGGGATGGTGGTGTTGTTGAAATTAGCGTCAATGGTGGTAGCTGGGTTGATGTGACTGAAATGGGTGGTACATTTAATCGAGGTTACGATGGTCCGCTAATTGAGAATGACTCCCAAGCTATCCAAGAGCGTGATACGTTTACAGGTAACAACATCAATCAGGGCAACGTATACGGTAACTACGAAACAATTAATTTTGGTAGTGAACTCAATGGTAATAGAGCAAAACTACGCTTTCGCCTTTCATCAGATGGCGCTGTTGGTGATTTAGGATGGTGGATTGATAACCTTACATTTAACAATGTAACAACGCCAATCTTCTCAGCAGTAATTGCTGGCGATGCAGTCGCATGTGATAACGCAGCTCCTATAGTAACAGTTACTGGTGAGTTAGGTATTACGGAATCAGTAACCAGTACTTTAAATGCTGTAGCCACGGATAGAAATGCAGATGAACTTACTTATGCATGGACACAGGTAAGCGGCACAACCGCAACACTATCTAATGCAGATACTGCGGTACTTAGCTTTACTCCAGGCGCAATCACAAGTGACGAAGAAGTCGTGTTCGAAGTTGCGGTCAGTGATGGCACCGTATCGGTTACCGAGCAAGTAACGGTTGCCGTAAGTAACGAAGCAGAACCTGTGGTTGAAAAGCCTAAATCGAAATCAAGTAGCGGTAGCCTGAGCTTCTTGATGTTATTACTTACTCCATTAGCAATATTTGGTCGTCGCCGTAAGCGTTAATCATAATATTAGTAACGATTAAGAAAAGCCCTTGCAGTTAGCTGCAAGGGCTTTTTTATTGATCGTATTTACAAGCCATTATAAAAACGCATGTTACCGCTGCGTGCTGTGTTTTTAGTTTTGAATTTACTACAGGTTGGCTCATGGCTGAGTATATATTAATTAATAAATGGGTTGACATAACTTATTAACCCTGTATAGTTTGCTGCAGCTAGAAAGAAAGCATGAAAGCTATAAATCTCCATTTCGATGTTGTATAAGTAATACTTGTAGTACCGTCCTGAAGTTTTTAAAGTACCATCTCATTTTTTGCTACACCGCTCATTAGAGCAATTATTTTATTTTTATATCAGGATATTACAATGTCTAACATCGTATCAGGTACAGTTAAGTGGTTCAACGAGTCTAAAGGTTTTGGTTTCATCGAGCAAGAAAATGGCCCAGACGTTTTCGCACATTTCTCAGCAATCAAAAGCGAAGGTTTCAAAACTTTAGCTGAAGGCCAACGTGTAGAGTTCACTCTTTCACAAGGTCAAAAAGGTCCACAAGCAGAGAACATCACTGCTGTATAATTTTACCTTTTAGGTAGAATAAAAAAAGCAAGCTTAGGCTTGCTTTTTTGTGTTTGAAAATTGACGTAACTTGCTCCCCCTCCTATTCTTTATCTATTATTATTCTGTAACGAGATAGATTATCTACCGATTACTTATCCTAGTGTTTAGCCTTGGATTCACTTTTACTTGCGCTGCAAAGCCAATAATTACTATTTTTACTGAACAGTTTCCCCCTTATAATTTTTCGAATAAAGGGCAGCTGCAAGGGATTAATTTAGATATTGTGCGTACGTTGTGTGAGCTTTCACAAGTGGAGTGCAAATTTGAGCTGTTGCCTTGGGCAAGGGCATACGATTTAGTGCAAAAAAATCAGCTCTCAGGGCTAGTATCAACCGCTCGCAGTGCTGAGCGAGAAGATTTATTTTACTGGGTTGGCCCGTTGGTTTCTTCACGTACATTTTTTTATCGCCTTCGTGATAACAAACACATTAATCCAACTGATATTACTCAAGTTAGTGCATACACCTTAGGTGTCGTTAGAGGCAATATTTATGAGGGGTTAGTGGAGAGTATTGGTTTCCAACAAGATAAAAACTTATTAAAAGTAGCTCATCACTATGAGTATATGAACTTATTTTTTAAAAATAAAATCGATTTAATTCTCGGCTCAGAGTTTGCCTTAGATTACCAACTACAGCAATTTGGTCACGGTGGTAAAGAAGTCGTCAAACTTGTTGAGCTGCCAGTAAATACATTACAGGGTAATTATTTAGTTTTTAATAAAGAGATGCCTATCGAGATAGTTGAGCGCTTCAATGAGCAGTTAGAAAAACTTAAAGCGGTGGATAACTTTGACGCTTATCGGCATCGTTATGTACAATAGCTAGTTAATGAGCTGTTATTAATTGACGGTATTTTTCAGTACTTTTAACCTTTAAAAAAGCCTGCTGCAGTGCTTTTATAATATCTTCATCAGTATTGATATTTGCAGCTAAGTAACCAGCTACTGCCAGTCCTTCTATGGCATGTACGAACGTCAGTGCGTTAGCATTGATCGCTAGCTGCTCACTCATTGAAGCTAGATAATTAGCATCGTCGACTACCAGATCAACTTTTCTTGCCAGTAGTAACTGATATGACTTTTGAATATCAGTGGTCAGCAATACTTCGAAACCACGTTTTACTAATACTTGCGATGCAAGATCATGGCGCTGTACGGCAATTTTATATTGCTTGGCTTGCTCTGTATTATCAAAGTTAATATCACTGCGCTCAGAGAGTTTTACAAAGCCCATTTCAAACTGTGCTACTGGCCCAATCCAATGAAACAGTGTTTCGCGCTCCGTAGTGCGTGCCATACTGTAAATAACCGCCATTTTATAAGCACGTGCCCAAGGGTACATGTTGATTGGGGCATTGAGCTTAGCCTCTAAAATAATCATATTTACTAACTCAGTACTATAACCAGTTACCTGATTATTCAGCAAAACTTGATTCGGCGGTGACAACTCGGTCACAACCATTAAGTTTTGATGGGCAATGCTTTGGGCACTGATACAAAGAAGTAGCAAATGAATAAATAGCCGCATTTATTTTCTCTTTTTGGCGATAGAACTTTGAGTATAGCAATAACTAAGAAAAGTATTATGAAAGTAAACAGTGAATTAAAAACGATAAAAGGGCCATAAAGGCCCTTTGTGAAGTATCGTTCAAGTAAGATAAGTCTTTAACCCCTTAAAGGCTTACCCTATTGTTTTGCAACCAAGGCTCATCTCAAAGTTTCTAAGCTAGCGAGAGGAAAAAACCTGCAATTGCGGCGCTCATAAGGTTAGCCATAGATCCTGCTAACACTGCTCTGAGCCCTAAGCGTGCGATATCCTTTCGCCGACTAGGCGCCATACCGCCTAATCCACCTAGTAAAATGGCTATCGATGATAAGTTAGCAAACCCACATAACGCGAATGTGACAATCGCTTGTGTGTGCGCACTTAACGTATCGCGATAATTCATAAAGTCTAAATAAGCAACAAACTCGTTTACTACTAATTTTTGACCAATAAAGCTACCAGCTATAATTGCTTCACTCCACGGTACACCTAGTAACCAGGCAACCGGCGCAAATATATAACCTAAAATTTCTTGTAATGTTAGGGTTGGATAATCAAACCAACCACCAATACCACCTAATAAACCGTTTAGCAGCGCTATTAAAGCTACAAATGCGAGTAACATTGCGCCTACATTCAAGGCTAAATGCATACCGTTTGCTGCACCTGATGCTGCTGCATCAATTACGTTAACCGGCTTGTCTTCGTCAAGCTCTAAATCAGCTAAAGTATCTTTTGGTGTTTCGGTCTCTGGCACAATCATCTTGGCCATTAAGAATCCACCGGGTGCTGCCATAAAGCTGGCTGCAATTAAATACTTAAGCTCTACACCAATAATCACGTAACCGGCCATTACTGAGCCCGCTACCGTTGCTAAGCCACCGACCATCACTGCAAATAACTCTGACTTAGTCATCGTTGCAATGAACGGCTTAACAATCAGTGGCGCTTCAGTTTGACCAACAAAAATGTTTGCGGTTGCTGAAAGCGACTCAGTGCGTGAGGTTTTCAACAGCTTTTGTAAACCACCGCCTAATATTCTAATTATCCAATCCATAATGCCTAAGTGATATAACACAGCAACTAATGCTGAGAAAAACACAATAACTGGCAATACCTGAATAGCAAAAATAAACCCTAACGTATCCTGATTTGCTAACGGTCCAAATAAAAAACTGATCCCATCATTAGCAAACCCGATCACTGATGATACGGCTTTTGACATGCCAACTAATGCATTTTTGCCTGCGTCTGAAAACAGGACAAAACCACCAATTATAAATTGCAGGGCAAAAGCGATACCGACAGTTCTTAAACTAATTGCTTTGCGATTTGTCGAAGCCGCAAATGCAATGCCTAGCAGCATACACATGCCGACTAAGCTCATAAATGTTGTCATCTTTGCTTATTCCCGTTGTTATTTTTGCAGTAAATATTTTATTTTACTTTTAATTATATCAATCGCAACACGATTCATACCACCACGTGTAACCACTAAATCAGCATTGTGCTTTGAAGGCTCAATAAACTGATAAAACATCGGTCTCACTGTAGCTTGATATTGTTCAACAACGGACTGTAATGTTCTGCCTCGTTGCTCCATATCACGTTGCATACGGCGCATCAGGCAAATATCAAGCGGTGTATCAATAAACACTTTGATATCAAATTCTTTACGTAGCGCTTTATCACTAAGCAATAAAATCCCTTCAACTATGAGAATTTCTGCTGGCATCACAGTGCGTGTTTTGTCACTGCGAGTATGCTGCGCATAATCATAGGTAGGTACTTCTACCGCTTCGCCATCACGTAACTGTGTTAAATGCTTACACATTAACTCATGTTCAAACGCATCAGGGTGGTCGTAATTCGTTTGCGTACGATGATCAAACGGCAGATGCGATTGGTCTTTATAGTACGCATCTTCTTCAATCACGGCGATGGCGCCTGGTTCAAGCTCATTTACCAATTCATTGTAAATTGTTTGGCTAAAAAGAGATTTGCCAGACGCAGAAGCGCCAGCAATGGCTATTATTGTTCGTGTCACTAAAGTTCTCATCCACACAGAAGGATACATTGTTGGTAGATCACAATAGCAAAAAAGACACGAATAATCTCTCTTGCTTCGCTTTAAGGGGTGAAATTTATAATGTTTAGGTTTTATGAAACAGGACTTATGTCCTGTACGTTAAAAAGCACAAAAATATAAAGTAGCTACATTGGATAATCGAGGTGAGTATGGCAAGAGCAATTATATTAATGGCAGATAGCCTAGGCATAGGTGCAGCACCAGACGCTGATAAGTTTGGCGACTTGGGCGCAAACACTTTTGCACATTTGCTTAAAGCATACTTTGAAGAAACCGGCGAACGGCTATCACTACCTAATTTATCGTTATTAGGTTTAGTTGATGCATGTGAAGCTGCAGGCAACGAACCGTGCCTTGTTAGCGACCGCCAAACACCGATTGCTGCTTGGGGTTACGCTAAAGAGCTTTCTAGCGGTAAAGATACCCCATCAGGTCATTGGGAAATGGCCGGTGTACCGGTGTTATTCGATTGGGGATATTTCCCTAAAACACAACCGAGTTTTCCACAACAGTTAATTGACGAGCTGATTGCTCGTACCGGTATCCCAGGGATTTTAGGCAACTGCCATGCCTCGGGTACTACTATTTTAGAACAGCTAGGTGAAGAGCACGTAAAAACAGGTAAACCAATCTGTTACACCTCAGCTGATAGCGTGTTTCAAATAGCCGCGCATGAACAAACTTTCGGTCTAGAAAAACTTTATCAGGTCTGCGAAATCACACGGGCGCTGCTTGATGAAATGAACATAGGACGAGTGATTGCGCGGCCATTTTTGGGTTCCAATAATCAAGACTTTGCCAGAACGGGCAATCGTCGAGATTATTCAGTGTTACCGCCAGCGCCAACATTGCTAGACAAACTAGCCGATGACGGTGGTGAAGTGATTAGTATAGGGAAGATATCTGACATCTATGCACATCAAGGTATTACCCAAAAACACAAAGCCCCAGGCTTACAAAACTTGTTAGCAAAAACCACTGAGGTAATGGCATCAGCGCCAGATCACAGTTTGATATTTACTAACTTAGTTGATTTTGATGAAAAATTTGGTCATCGCCGCGACCCTGTTGGGTATGCAAAAGCGCTTAAACAGTTGGACGATTACTTACCAACGATACTTAAGCAGCTTAAAGCCGACGACGTACTAATTATTACGGCGGATCACGGTTGTGATCCAACATTCCCGGGCAGTGAGCACACCCGCGAATATGTGCCTGTACTTGCTTATCAGGTAGGGCTTGAAAATACCCCGCTTGGTGAACGTGCTAGTTTTGCAGACATAGGTCAAACACTTGCCCAGTGGTTTAACTTACCTGCACTTGAATATGGCGATGGCTTTATTGATAAGCTTAACGCGCTAAAAGTAAAAGGAAACGAATAATGAGTACTCCACATATTGACGCAAATAATGGCGATTTTGCACAAACGGTATTAATGCCGGGTGATCCATTACGTGCGCAATACATTGCTGAAAATTTTCTTGATGATGCTGTAAAAGTAACCGGCGTTCGTAACATGTATGGTTTTACTGGCACTTATAAAGGTAAACCAGTAAGCATTATGGGTTCTGGTATGGGCATTCCATCAATGTCGATTTATGCACGCGAATTAATCGTCAGCTACGGCGTTAAAAACCTAATTCGTATCGGCACCTGTGGCGGTATTGGTAGCGACATTAAAATTCGTGACGTTATTTTTGCACAAGGCGCAAGCACAGATTCAAATGTAAACCGTGCGCGTGTACGTGGTTATGATTTCTCAGCAATTGCTGATTTTGATTTACTATTAAACGGCGTTAATGCAGCAAAAGAGCTAGGTATTAAAGCGAAAGTGGGTAACGTATTTACCACCGACACATTTTATCAAGCCGATAACAGCTTTTATCAAGAACTTGATAAACTAGGTATGTTAGCGGTAGATATGGAAACAGCCGGTTTATACGGCGTTGCTGCTGAATATGGCGCAAAAGCCATGGCATTATTTACCGTGAGTGACCACGTGATCACTGGTGAAGCAACCCCAAGTGAAGAGCGTCAAAGCACCTTCAATGAAATGGTTAAAATTGCCTTAGAGTCAATCTAAGCGTAATAAACAAAAAGTTCCTTGGTAACGTATTCACTCGTTTGGAGACACGCCCAAATACAGTGAGACTAACCTCCAAAGCCGCCTAGTTAAACTAAGCGGCTTTTTTTGTGGGGAAAAGCTAGCGAGGGGAAAGTTAGCAAGGGTAAAGTTAGCAAGGGTAAAGTTAGCAAGGGTAAAGTTAGCGAGGGTAAAGTTAGCGAGGGTAAAGTTAGCGAGGGTAAAGTTAGCGAGGGTAAAGTTAGCGAGGGTAAAGTTAGCGAGGGTAAAGTTAGCGAGGGTAAAGTTGTACCTTTAATGTTATTTTTTGATTTTTTGTACTATAAATATATAAAACACTGAATAATTTATATTATGAATTTTGAGCGACTAGATGTATGGAAACGATCAGCGGCACTATCAGTAGCTGTATTTAAACACTTTAAATCAAGTCATGAGCGAGGTTTAAAAGATCAAATAACCCGTTCTAGCTTGTCAATATCATCGAATATAGCGGAAGGCTATGAAAGAATGTCTTCGAAAGATTGTGTTCGTTTTTTGTATTACGCCAAAGGCAGTTGTGGTGAATTGAGGTCTCAACTTTATATATCTATGGAAATAGGAGAAATCGATTCGAATACGGCATTTCAGTGGATCAATGAAACAACCGAATTATCTAAAATGCTGGGCGGATTAATTAAAGTGATAAGTAAAAGCTGAGCTGTTAGGGAGGGGTAGCTAGCGAGGGTAAAGTCTGAGCTAGTACAGGTAATGTTAGTGGGAGTAAAGTGGATTAGTCGCCATTTAACCTGACACTTTCACAGGTAGAGTTATATCAAATCTGACAGTCTCTTGTGTACGTGAAGCGGATATTTCGCATTCTCTATCATACAAATACAGTGTACAGTTATCCAGCTGAAAACATTGATAGTGTGATACGAAAAATCTGAAATGCTAATTTATCTCACATATCAGTTCACATGGAAAGCAAACGTTTTTACACGAAAACAATTAGATAGGGATAACTCATGCACAGATTAGTTCAGGCGCTCACTATTGGCCTACTACTAAATTCAGGTAAAGCTGTTGCACAAAATAATCAGATAATGCTTTTAGAAAAAAGAATGGACGCTATTGCCGAAAAGAGCATTAGCCCAGATGGGCCTGGATGTTCTATAGGTATAATTCAGAACAGAGAGTTTATATTCAAAAAGAGCTATGGACTAGCTAATGTTGAACACCAAATACCGCTCAGTAGTCAATCGGTATTCAGAATGGCGTCGGTATCAAAGCAATTTACAGCTTTCGCTGTTTTGCTGTTAGCTGATGATGGCGCCATCGCGCTCACTGACGATATTCGCCAGCATTTGCCAGAATTAAAAGAATATGGAAAAAAGATCTCCATCAACTCACTACTCGGACATTTCAGCGGTTTGGGCGATTTTGAAGATCACCTAAGTACACTTCGTGAGTCTTCCTTAAGCGGCTTTTTTATTGGGAGTGAACAGTTCGTATCAAATTCAGAGTACTATTCTGTCATTAAAGACTTTCCGCTTGTACATGAACCTGATACCACTATGGAATACAGTAATCACGGGTATATCATTCTGGCAAAATTAGTTGAACGAATAAGTGGATTGACGATACGCGAATTCACCAATAAGCGTATATTTAAGCCCCTTGGTATGAATCATACGTTTTTTTCAGATAGCGCCGAAGAGATTATTCCTAACCGAGCATCCGGATACCGTTCGCCTGAAGCAGGAAAACAACGCAATCATTTGACTGCTTTACACACAATTGGTGATGGAGGCTTATTCAGCACCATAGATGACATGCTGATATGGGATAATCACTTTAATGATCCTAAGTTGGGCAAAGATCCTAAAGCGTTAATTGCGCTAATGAATAAGCCAAATGTGAATGTGCCAGAGAGCGATGAGGGGAAATGGTACTACGCCAATGGGCAAAATACCGATGGTCGCTATTTTTTCCACAACGGTGGTTGGGTTGGAACAGGCACCAGCTACATTCGAAGACCAGACACCCAAACGTCTGTTGTTGGAATGTGCAATTCGGTGTCACTAAGTGTAAATGATTTTACTTATGCAACCTTTGAGATATTGGCTGATTTAAAGTTGTGGGACGGGGAAGACCCTTCGGTATACTGAAATAAAAAGCGTAAATGGGTAAAATAACAGCTATCGCTGACAGGCTCGAATTTAAAAGACAAGTTGAACGTCCGCAAATTGTCTGAAGCGGCCTGTCAGATGGTATCTAAACCAGCAAATAAAAGTGTCAGATCAGATATGAGCCACTACAAGTAAAGAGACGAAGTACTTGACTACCGCGTTTAAAAATTCATTCTGATAAAACTCGCAAACTCGCAAACTCGCAAACTCGCAAACTCGCAAACTCGCAAACTCGCAAACTCGCAAACTCGCAAACTCGCAAACTCGCAAACTCGCAAACTCGCAAACTCGCAAACTCGCAAACT
>NZ_CABVLM010000002.1 GCF_902498845.1 Pseudoalteromonas rhizosphaerae
CTCTCCAATCGCAATGGATGAAGGTCTACGTTTCGCAATCCGCGAAGGTGGCCGTACTGTAGGTGCTGGTGTAGTAGCAACTATCGTAGAGTAATAATTAACTTTTAAGTTAATTGTTAGAAAAAGGTCACTTCGGTGGCCTTTTTTAATGTCTGCGATTTGAGCTGTAAGCTCTAAGCGGAAAGTTTTAAGTTGCTCGGCGTTAATATGTACTTGTAGGCGAGTGGCTTGCCACCGCGTTTATAACAGAAAGTAAATATATTAAATTTTCTTGCTATTTAAGTTGAGGAGATCTAGATTTTTACCGCTTACCGCTTACCGCTTACCGCTTACCGCTTACCGCTTACCGCTTACCGCTTACCGCTTACCGCTTACCGCTTACCGCTTACCGCTTACCGCTTACCGCTTACCGCTTACCGCTTACCGCTGTAATGGTCTAATGAAACTGGACAGGTTTATAGCGTAAAATGAGCTAAACCCAAAAGGTATCACTATGACCAGAAAATCAAAAGTAACACTCAGTGCGCAACAAAAACTTGAATATGCCAAATTAATGGTAGAAGAAGGTTATACCAATAAGCAAATTGAAGAGATGTCTGGCGCAGGAAAGTCAGCAGTATCACGTTGGAAGCAACAATATCTATCTGAGCTAGATGGTAAGAGCCCGGGAAATGTACAAGCACTCACACCAGAACAGCAACGTATTCAATTGCTAGAGAAGCAGCTACAGCGCGCTTTAAGGGATAATGATATATTAAAAAAAGCCACCGCTTTCTTCATTCGCGACAATCAAAATTTAAAGTAATTAAAGCATTGAAGAAAGCGACCCCAAGCTATACGGTATCTGAGTTGTGTCGTGCTTTAGAAGTCAGTACAAGTAGTTATTACTATGCGCCCGTCGCGCCAAATAAGTCAGAGCAGGCACTGCTGGAGTTAATTAAATCTATCGCTGACGATTCTGGTTATACGTATGGTAGACGCAGAGTGAACGTTGAACTGAATGCGTTAAATCATACGATTGGAATATATAAAACAGCGGCACTGATGAAAAAGTTGAATATAAAAGCCATCAGGCCGAAGAAAAAACATTACTACCCTAACTCAGGTGATGAACATAAGTACGCACAGAACCTCTTAAAACGAGAGTTTAACCCTGATTCACATAACACGCATTGGGTCGGTGATATTACCTATATCAGGAACCATCAAGGGTGGAGCTACTTGGCCTGTGTGTTAGACTTATCAACGAGGGAAGTTGTAGGGTATGCCTTATCAACAAGCCCAAATGCTGAATTGGCTATAGCAGCATTGAATAATGCTATTAAGCGTCAACAGCCGGTTCTTAATCAACTGATGTTTCATTCCGATCAGGGGTGTCAGTATTCTGCGGCCTCGTTTAGAGCTCGGTTATCACAACTAACTATAACGCAAAGTATGAGTCGTCGAGGTAATTGTTGGGGTAATGCAGTAATGGAGCGATTTTTTAGAAGTTTAAAAACAGAGCGACTGAATCGCCTGTCATTTATAAATCATCATTCAGTTATAAGTGAGGTGGACAATTATATTCAGTTTTACAATTACAAACGTAGGCATTCTACGCTTAATTATATGACGCCACATCAGAAATATAATGAATTAAAAAATGCCGCTTAGAATCTCTACAGAATTTGTTGACCATTACACGCTTACCGCTTACCGCTTACCGCTTACCGCTTACCGCTTTTTTTAACTTTTTCTGCGCGCGCTTTTGTTCTGCTTTCTTAACGTGTTTGCTGATCCACTTGGTCATTTTTACCATTAATGCTGGCGGGAAGTCATGGCCCATACCGTTTACTATCTTTAATTTAGCCTTCCTGATTTGGGCTGCGGTTTGCTTTCCAGCGGCTATTGGCATGACAGGGTCTAAACTGCCATGTATGACGAGGGTTGGGGCTTTTATTTTCGGCATTAAATGTTGCCGGCAATCACTGGCAGTAATAGCGGCAAGTTGTCGGTTAAAGCCTTGCGGGTTGTGTGCTCTATCCACTCCTAGGGTAGCTTGTTTACGCAAAGCTAGTTCATCTTGTGGATAGGCTGGGCTGCCAATTAATTGATTTAGCCTTATATTATAATGTATAGCACCATCACGACTGGCTTGGGCGCGACGATGTTTTGCAAGCTGTAAAAATAGCTTTAAATTAGACGCCGATAGCTTAGGTTTACTCGAACTTGACATAATTGAGGTTAAGCTCAAGACCTTTTTTTTATATTTAGCTGCGATAATTTGCGCAATCATGCCGCCCATAGATGCACCGACTAAATGCGCTTTTTTGATTTTTAATTCGGCCATTAATTCTAATACATCATTTGCCATATCATCTAAGGTGTATGGGATGCGGGATTTAATAGGTAACCGTTTATTTAGCCATATTTTGAATAGGTTAGGGCTACCAAATTGTTCAAGTTGGCTTGAAAGACCAGTATCGCGGTTATCAAAACGGATGACTCTAAACCCTTTAGCTACTAAGCCTAAATATAATTCATCAGGCCATACTGTTAGCTGCGCTCCAAGGCCCATAATCATAATGATGACAGGCGCTGATTTCTTTCCTTTATCTTGATAGCTAATTGTAATGCCACTTTTAATTTTAATCGTGCGCATATTGCGTTATGTCGATAGCTTATTTAGCGACTTATGCAAAACAGTATAGTTAAAACTCAGTAATCCTTCATGAGTAGAAATATGAATTTTTTATATCAGAATGAGAGCCGTTTTTTAATACGTTTAACCTTCAGCATGTTTTCGCAGTTCTGCTAGCATGCTTTCATTGCCAATCATTTCATCAAGTACAGAGCGGACATTATCATCACTAGTGTGCTGGTAAAGTGATAAAATATGCTTGGCAATTTGTTGGCTATTGCCATCTTCTGAGCTTTGCGATTGATAGTATTGCGATATCAATCCTTGCCCCGCTAAACGGCGAATATAATCGTTAGACTCATGCTGCAGTAGTGAAGTAAAGCGCTCAGTCAGGCGTTGATCGATTACGGGTGCTTGAGTTATGACTTCAATGGCTTGAATTTTGAATTTCTCATCATCACTATTAGCGGCCAGCTCTAAAATATAATCGACTACCACAAAGTCATACTCAGGTATTTTTGATTTATTCAAAATATACATATTCATTTGTAGTTGAGTTAGGGCTGCGAGTCTATCGATGTCTGTGGCATTTGGGTCGAGTATTTGCTCTCGTAATTGTGTGGTTATTTTTTTCGCATAGTCAGAGTCTGACTTTATGCGTAGTTCATAGTCTTGAGGTAAGTCGGCATAAAAACCGTAGAGTGGGTTGCTTTCACGCATTTCATCTATTTCTTGCTGTTCTTTTTCCGTCAGTACGGCAAGCACTAACTCCTTAAAGTCATCGTTATTATATTCTTGATCTATAGAAGTATTTTTTATTTTTAGGCTGGTAACTTGTCGCTGTAAAGATATTATTTTGTTATGCAATTGGGTAACTGAAAGTTCGTTGCTGTCATTATTCAGTGGCATATTAGTAACAATGATCGATGACTGTTCAGTGCTACTTTTGTCGTTAGGTAAACTCACTGATTTGAAAAATGTACCGTAACACGAGATCACAAGTGCGGCTGAGGCAAGGGCTATTGCGACTGATCCTTTACTAATAGGCATGTGGTGGAGGCTCCATATTTGAAAAGGCGTAATTTACCGCTTTTGGGGCTATAAGTCTGTTAAAAGATGTAGAAAGTTAAGTGTGCTTCAGCGTATTATAATTTATTCGCTAAGTATGATTGATAACGAAGATTAATTTTATTTTTAATTAAGCAAGGAGACTCTTCTCTTTGCAAACATCATGTTGTTTGGTCGTTGTATACAGCACGGAAAAGAAAAATATGAATATACTTAAGTGGTTTTTTATTGCGTTGTTTTTGCTCCTATCGGGGTGCGCAACAAAGCAAGAAAAGGTTAAAAAAGACAGTGTCAAAAAAGCAACCCTCAGCATCGCAGATAATCGCAAACCGCTTGGTAAAGTTGGTGTGATTACGCTGATTGGTGATAACTTACTTTGTACGCATACAGGGGTTACGGTATTCAGCAATGAACGGCAGTTGTATGCGCTCCCTACGGATTTAAATGAGCTGCTAACGCAGCGGATAATTGCGCGCTTTGCTGGTTTTGATACCACATTAGTGCCGTTAAATAAGCAATCTATGTCGATCATTAATACTGATGTAGGCGTCTCGCGATGGAGCAACATTGAGTTTAATAATCAACAAAATGTAGACACGGTTTTGATTTTCAGTGGCGCGTTTAAATATAGATCTAAAGACGGTTATTATAAAGATGAAAATGCGCTTCATACCTATGCTGAGTTTTTTGTATATGATGTGTCTTCAGGTGATTTACTAGCTGAGTCAACGCATTACCAGTACAACTTGTTTGACGCGTTTAGCTGTACACAAAGCACATTTGCGACAACAGGAACGATGTATGAGTTGATAAAAATGGCAGGGGCCACGTCTCAAGAGAAATTGATAAATGAGATTTTTCAGCCATCAAAGAGTAATTAGGCCCTGAACCTCAGGACCTAATTATTTATCAATTAATGTTTTTTTGCATACTGTTCGGCTTGTTGCCATACGCGCAGCACATTGCCACTGAGGATTTTTTTGATATCTTTGTCACTGTAACCACGATCCATTAATCCTTGCACTAGATTCGGGTAGCTAGATACATCTTTTAAGCCTACTGGCAGTGAATCGCCAACACCATCGTAATCAGAGCCGATGCCAACGTAATCGATACCAATTAGCTCAACAACGTGATCAATATGCTCAAGTACTTGCTCAAGACTCGCAAATGGATACGGGTTTTTAGCACGATACGCGGCATCAAAATCTTGACTTAATTTAGTGCCTTCTTTTTTTGCCGACTCTTTTTTACTCTTTAACTGCTTGCCCCAATCACCTGCTTTAGCGGTTACAAAGCTTGAACCAAAGTTTATTTGAATAACCCCGCCGTTCTTTTTCAGCGCTAGTAGCATATCGTCATCCATATTACGCTCAAAACCAGGCGTATATTTGCGCAGTGATGAGTGTGAGGCAATAACCGGTGTTTTAGATAGCTCCATTACTTGATAAAATGCATCATCTGAAATATGTGAAACATCAATCAGCATGCCGATATTGTTCATCTCAGTAACCAGTTTTTTACCAAATGGGCTTAGACCTTTCCATTTACGGCGAATATCATAAGATGAATCTGAAATATGGTTGCTTTGTGAATGAGCAAGGGTGATATAGCGTACACCACGATCAAAAAAGTGCTGTAGGTTTGCCATGTCACCTTCAATTGGTGAGCCGTTTTCCATCCCCATTGCTATCGACATTTTGCCTTGTTTGAACTGCTTTTTAATATCATTCGTTGAATCGGCAATAGCAAATTTGTCAGGGGCGCGCTGGGCAATTGCTTCCATACTATCAATGAGTTGATTTGCTAGCTGAAAGCTTTTACCTTTCCCTTCAAACTCCAAATGCGCAGGAATATAAATCGACATAAATGGCGCATTTAAGCCACCTTTAACTGCGCGTGGGTAGTCAAAATCACCGTCATCAGTGGCTTTAGTAACATCAGCCCATTTAGCATGAATACGGTACGGCACATCGATATGAGTATCGATTAAAATAGTGTCTTTGGTGAGTTTAATTGCTTTAGCTGATGCGCTAATGTCTGCACCTTGCACTTGGCTTGATAAAGCAAGTGCAACGGCAATAACTACTGAGCTTAGTTTTATCATTTTTAATGGCTCTTTTAGTAAAAAAGCCATTGTCTATTTTTACAACTAGGGTTACAAGTTTACTCGTTAAATTGTGTTTCACTTTGCAGTGCTTTAAATTCACCTTTAGAAATAATAGTAACTGATTCGTGCAGTTCTGAAAAAAACACCATGGCATCGCCATTTTGTAGTTGTTGTTTTACTTGCGCCACTTTACTTTCAATACTGAATTCTTGCTCACCGTAATCGGTGCCTTCACGTAGCACATAACTTTCAATTAAATTGTATAGAGTGTCTTTATCTAGTTGCTCATGGGGAATGATCATAGCTGCTCTTTTTTGACGATTTGGGTGAAGAAATCTGGCACTACATGCTCTAACCAATAAATCGGTTTAAATGGATTTTTTCCACTTATAAAGCCAACATGGCCGCCTTTTTCTGAGACTTGCAGCGTAACATGCTCACTAACATCTTGCCTACTGGGTACAGCTTTAATTGACAGCATTGGGTCGTCTTTCGCATGAACAATTAATGTGGGTGTTGTAATGTGTTTTAAATAAGGCTTAGCGCTGGCTTGTTGATAGTAATCTTCAGCACCAATAAAACCATGTAAAGGAGCTGTCAGTTTATCGTCAAACTGCCATAAATCATCAATTTCCATTAGCTGATCTGGTGTTAAATCAATCTGTTTTGTGATTTGCGGTAATTTACGCTGCATCGATTTTTTCATGCGATCGAGTAAATACTTTTGATAAATCTTAGCCAAACTTTTACGAATAACTTGGCATGATGGCGACAAATCATAAGGAGCTGAAACAACCGCCGCGCCATCAAGTAAACATTGTTCGCCTTGTTCACCTAAGTATTTGGCCAGTACGTTACCGCCGAGTGAAAAGCCAACTGCAACCATCAAGCGATCTGGAAACTGCTGCTTAAGTTGTTTTATAAAAAAATCGAGATCGCCGGTTTCGCCACTATGATATGCACGGGGTAGGCGGTTAACTTCAGTAGAACAGTTACGAAAATGCATTAAAACAACACTAAACCCCTGCTTTTTGAGGGCTTTCATCATGCCTTTTGCATAAAAGCTATTGATATTACCTTCCAGGCCATGCAATACAATTGCCAGCGGCGCGTTATCGTTTTTGGGTTGTGACCAAGCGAGCTCTAAAAAATCGCCGTCGGGAGTATCAAGCTGCTCTAATTGGTAGCGAGTATTATGAAAAGGCCGAAAAAACCGTGGCATAATGGTTTGCACATGGCGATTAGTCATCCACCAAGCTGGCTTGAAATCTGTAGACATAAGTTAAAACATGTTTAGCTAATAGAATCGCTAGTGTAACAAACTTTTAATAATAAAAAGCCCCTAATCAAATAACTTGATAGGGGCTTTGTGCGTCGTGCTTAATTCTGATTGGGTGTTTTGTCGTCATGTACTTTTTTGATAAAAAAGTACACAAAGAAAAGGCATAAACTGATCACTACTCCCAGAAAACCAAATGATAAAAATAGTACTGGGTCACTAAAAAAGTCTCTGAAGAATACGTCCATAAATGCCTCCTAATGTCTATGGGTTCATCATAGTGCGAGTTGGCAGAGGCTGATATGATCCAGATCAAGCTATTTTGTTGATTATAAAAAGCGTGATTGAGAAGTTGATTTGGATCAACAAAGTTAAGTCAAGTGGCGGAGTGACTGGTAAGGGGGGGGTAGGCAAAGTAAAGTAAAATAAACTTGAAGTCAAAAAAAATTGACATGTTTAAAAAATAGCCTTAACTTAGTTGGTGTCAAAAATATTTTACTTGGAGTTAATTATATATGACTCGTTCAGAACAGTTGAAAGAGCTTTTACAAAGTATAAGCTTTAGAGAGCTTACGCTTAGTATCGATTTATTGGTCAGCGTATATATTTCGTTTTTTTATGTAGACAGCTTAATTAACGCAACTACAGAGCAGCTCGCTTCGGTCTCTTGGCTGTCAGGGTTACTGCTACAGGTATTAACTTACTCTGTGGTACTTATGGTATTGAGCTATTTATTGCTCGCATTCATTAGTGATAACGAGTTAAAACAGCCACTTGATGTTAGGGAAAAACAAATAAATTTAATTGGTTATAAGTATAAAGCGGTAATTTTACAAGTGGGTATTTGTATTGCTATTTTTCAATATCAAATTGAAGCAAATGGTTGGGGGCCTGCTATTGAATACAACATTCCTTATTTACCTATGCATGTGATGGTAGGTGCTTTTTTAATTGCTGAAATAACGAACTACATAGCGCAGTTATATAAAGGTAGAACGGGTGATATCTATGAGTGAATATGCAATCAGTAACTCTATTCGGACATTACGGTTTTTATACAATGAAATGACCCAAAAGCAACTCGCCGATGCTATTGGGGTAACGCGTCAGACTGTGATGGCGATTGAGGCAAATAAGTACTCACCGTCATTAGAAGTCGCCTTTAAAATTGCAGCCGTCTTTAAGTTACCTTTAGAGGAGGTATTTCAATATCGGGCGACCAATACGTAGCATGATATACGATATTAAAGTGGGGTTTAATGATAGGGGTTTACTGACTCTTCTATAAAGTACAGTGTCTACTTTATCTTTATCTGAGTTCGACGGCGCTGAGTTAATGATAGAAAAGCAGTTACAAGGTAATAAATTTCTGTAGGTCGTCATTTATGGCGATAATTTTTTTGAAGTAAAGTGATAAGCTAAATCATGGCTTTGCTTTACTCTTAAGCGAAGCGCCTCTAAATCTCTTTGTGAATAAGTTACTTAAGATCTTTTTGCACAAAGAGAAGATAATGAGAAGTAAATGAGGGGAATGCAAAATTTATTTGCAGTAAAGTTGGCTCTGACAAGCTTGTTAGAAATAGCATCTGTTTGGGCTTATAATTTCAACTTTATTTTTTTATACCTAGTAATAATGGTGGTAGACATTGAAAATTACACGGATAGTTAAATACACTTTAGTGATTATGCTGCTGCAAATTGCTTTATCGACATTACTCAATATTGTTGCTGGTTTTGAGCGCTATGCATCATCGAGGCTTGGCGATTATATTCTTATTGCAATCATCCCATCCAGTGTCTTATCTTTTTTACTATATGGTGTAATGGCATATCGCAGTGATAATTATGCTTGGCGATATGCATTTTATGTTTGTTTTTTAGGCTTTTTTCTTGGTGCAATAACTGTCTCATTGATCTTGCAAGAGTTTTACTTTTTCTCAAAAACTTCCATTATCGAGTTGCCCGTTTCATTGTTAGTTATTATTTTAGCAACCCTGACAGGGTTGAAATTGCAAAGAAAAACGAGCGCTTAAAGCTCACCAATATATAGTATTACATTAATGGTCTTGGAATCAGACTCTAATGTTAATGTGTTAATTTTTCCACCAACACCTGCTGTTGTTGCTTTTTCAAGTTTGATCTCTTTACTGAGTTAATAATAAAGAAGTAGTTACAAAGTAACGAATTACAGTAGGTCGTCATTTATGGCGACAATTTTTGCAGTAAGTCATTTAAAGATCTTTTTGCACAAAGAGAAGAGAATGAGAAGTAAATGAGGGGGGAATGAAAAATTTGGTTACCCGTAGGAAATGGCTTTAGCCATGAATTATTTTTGTTAGTAGGATTGTCGCGCTAAAGTACGACCTACATGAGAACTTTTACAAATATAACGATGTGTTATGTGGCGTGCTGCAAGGTGTTAGCGCAAAGCTATTAATTGTGGTTATTAACATCTGTTGTTGTTGTTTTTCTAGCTTTAGCTCGGCACTGAGCAGTTCTTTACGAATTGCAGCATACTCTGCAATTTCGGTGTGATTGGCTTTTAAATAGGCGCGGGAAGTACGTAGGGGCTTTAAAACCTGTTGATCAAATGCACTAATACATTGTTCAAGTTTGCTTAGCTGTGCTTGGCTAATTGCTAGATTGAGAGAATCTAAATAGTACAGTAGCAGGCACAGGTTAACGTTTTTACCTTGCTGGTTTTGATAATCCAACAGGCGTGCTTGCATGCCATCTTTGCTATAAAGCTGACATGCAAATTGCCAAAAATCGTTGCTGTTAAGCAAGTTCATCGGCAAAGGCCTGCTCTTTTTCTTCCATCTCTTCAAGGGCCATTAATAGCTCCTCTTCGATGTCATTTACTTTCGGTGTTAATGTCGCTTGTTTAGCTAGTAATTCTTTGAGTTTTGCTTTGTTGTCATCGTTATAAAGCTCGTTATCGCCAAGTGCTTGTTCGATTTCAGCTAATTCGGCAGAGTGTTTATCAAGTTGCTTTTCAAGCTTTTCGATGTGCTTTTTAAGTGGTTGTGTGGCTTTTCTAAACTCTGCTTCTAGGCGTTTTTGCTCTTTACGGTTAACGCTTGAGTTTGCTTTTGGTTCATTGTCATCTTGAGTGGTTTTTGCCGCTTCTTTATTAGCGTTAAGTAGCCATTGATAGTATTCGTCTAAGTCGTAGCCAAACTGGGTTACTTCACCGTTATCCACTAAGTAATATTCGTCGGCGGTATTTTTTAGCATGTGACGGTCATGGGAAACGGTAACCATCGCGCCTTCAAACCCTTGCAACGCCATTACTAAAGCATGACGCATTTCTAAATCAAGGTGGTTGGTTGGCTCATCGAGCAGTAATAAGTTTGGTTTTTGATAGACCAACATTGCGAGTACTAATCGGGCTTTTTCACCCCCTGAAAACGGTGCTACGGGCTCAAGGGCTTTATCACCAATAAAGGCAAAACCACCTAAAAAGTCACGCAGTGATTGCTCGGTGGCTTTAGGATTTAAACGCTGCAAATGGGTAATCGCGCTGGCTTTTAAATCTAGCGATTCCAATTGATGCTGAGCAAAGTAACCTATGTTTAAGCCCTGATGTTGGAATACTTCGCCTGCTTGCGGTTGTAAGTCGCCAGACAATAACTTTATTAAGGTTGATTTACCTGCGCCGTTACGGCCAAGTAGGGCAATGCGACTACCAGGGACTAAGTTAAGTTTAATACTATTTAATATTGTGACATCGCCATAGCCGGCTTGAGCTTTATCGAGTGTCATCAATGGGTTTGGTAGTGCGGTAGGCTCTGCAAATTCAAAGTCAAAGGGCGAATCAGCATGAGCTGGTGCGAGCTTTTCCATACGTTCAAGCGCTTTAACGCGGCTTTGTGCTTGTTTGGCTTTACTGGCTTTGGCTTTAAAGCGGGTAATAAATTGCTCAAGGTGGGCAATTTGATCTTGTTGTTTTTCAAACATCGCTTGTTGTTGTAATAAACGCTCTGCTTTTTGGCGTTCAAATTGCGAGTAGTTGCCTTTGTAAACATTGATCTTTTGCTTGTCGATATGCCAAATTTGGTCAACTACAGCATCGAGGAATTCACGGTCATGCGATATCAACACTAAAGTACCGGTGTAAGCGCGTAAAAAACGCTCCAGCCAGTACACCGCATCTAAATCCAAGTGGTTAGTTGGCTCATCCAGTAGCAGCAAGTCGGCATCACGGATCAGCGCTTGGGCAAGGTTTAAGCGCATTCGCCAACCACCGGAAAAATCACTAACGGGGTTTTCAATTTGGTTATTTGCAAACCCTAACCCGTGAAGTAACTCGCCGGCTTTGGCTTCTATGCTATAGCCTTTAATGTGCTCAAGTTGTATGTGCACTTTGGCTTGGGTATCGCCATCATCATTTTGTTCGGCTTCGCGCAGCGCAATACGCATGGCGTAATACTCAGGATGACCTTGTAATACATAATCAATTGCGCTGATATCTAGCGCTGGCGTTTCTTGTTTTACCGAGGCGATAGACCAGTCTTTAGGGATACTGCAATTACCGGCATCAAGCTGTAGTTCAGATTTCAATAAACTAAAGAGTGTTGATTTACCGCAGCCATTGGCGCCAACTAGGCCAACTTTGTGTTCTGGAAATAATGTAGCTGAGGCATCTTTAAGGAGTGCTTTACCGCCGCGAAGTAATTCAATTTCTGAGATCTGGATCATGTAGTCTGCGCTTTACTGTGCCTTTGTGAACTTGACGCTATCATAGCACGGAAGCTGGACTATATTTCAATCGTCAGCGTATCAACTGGGTAGTTATTGGGTTAAAATGTAGCAAGTTTCTTTTCAAACTGTGGGAAAACGTAGTGAAACAGAAAAAACGATTTATTGCTGGGGCAACCTGTCCAGAGTGTAAAACCATGGATATGATGATGCTTTACAAAGAGCACGATGTAGAGAAAGTCGAATGCATGCAGTGCGGCCATAAAATGGCACAGCCAGAGCAGGCTGTTCAGGCATCAACACGCCAATTTGAACAAGTCATTGGCGTGTTTAAACCTGGCGATTAAGCGCCCGCAACCATCAATAGTGTGGCGGCGGAGGCTCTGGCGTGTCTGACATCATCATAGATGATGATTGCGACTCTTTAATTTTTTCAGCCAGTAGCTCTGTTTGGCGCTTCATTTTTGCCAACAGCTGCTGGTGCACTTTTATTTCATCATTTAAAATTTCAATCGTTTCGTCTTGAAAAGCCACTTTGGCTTCAAGTTCTGTTAAGCGATGTTCAATTGTGTTCATTTTTTTCTCGTCTAGTAAAGCGCTCAGCGATCCCACTGGAGCTTTCGGTTAACAACGCAGTATCGTTGTCAGTAAAAGCGACATCAAGTACCACTGCTGATTTTGGTCTACTGCCTTCTCGCGGTGTTACATGCCAACTTTGAATTTGTTCACCACTGGATAATTGCCATAGGTCCACTAAGCGGTTAGGTGAGCCTGTTGCCAGCAAGGTGCCTGCTTCATTAAAGCGTACCGCAGTGAAAATTCTCTGGCGGGCAATATACTGCAGTTTACTAACAAGATCACCAGTTGTCAGCTGCCATACATGTGCTTGTGTCATACTGTCTGCGGTAAATGCATAGCGACCTTGCGGATCTAAGGTCACTTGGGTGACACGACTTGGATGGTTAAAGCGATGGATCACTTGTCCGGAACGAGTATCCCAAAAGTACGCCGCATAATCGTTGGAGCCACTGAGAGCAAAATTTCCGTTGGGCGATAAAGCAACTGCGTTAATTTTTTCTTGGTGGCCAAGGAACTCAATGCGTCTACCGGTCTCTAAGTCGAGGTAAACAACAACGCCATCGCTACGACCGTACAAAACACTGCGGCCTTGGTTACTAATGGCGATATCACGAATAGTGGCGGTTTTTATTTTGTAGTAGCCGGTATTTTTGCCAGTGGCAATATCCCATACTGCAAAAGTGGTTTTTTCAGCGGTAACAGCGTGGCTGTTGTCATAAGCGATAGCCACGGTATGTACTAGGCTATCGGCGTCTTGTTGCTGAAACCATTGGTATTTTAGTACTTGCTGTTGATTATCCCATAGGGCGACCCCATGGTGTATAGATGAGATCAGGCTGTATTTGCCATCATGAGATATTGCGGAGGCAAACGCGCCTCTGGCTGCATGCTCATAGCTTGCAGTGGCTTGGTCTTTTTGTTCTGAGCAGGCAATCAGCAAGGTGCAGCACAGAAGATACAAAAAAGTACGAAATATCGACATATTACAGCTATTTCCCCTTAACTCTTAGTGATTGAGAGGTTAGACTAGGGCTCGTGAAAGCCTAGGTTGTTTATCTAATTAACGTGAAAGTGAGCGTATAGCCTACAATCAGAAATTAGATAAGTAGCCTACCATGGGCCGTTAACCTTTAACTAGTAATAATACAATAAATGACATCTGCAAAGTGTGTCGGAGATTTAAAATGAAAAAGACGATTAAATTGTCATTGATTGCAGCGTCAGTTTTAGCGCTAACAGCTTGTAATCAAGAAGCAAAACAAGAACAAGCACCTGTTAAACTTGAAACTGAAGTACAACAACAAGCATACGGTATTGGTGCATCTGTTGGTAACTTTTTAAATAAAGATTTAGCTGATAAAAAAGAGTTAGGCATTGAGCTTGACCAAGCATTATTAATTCGTGGTTTTGAAGATGCCCTTGCTGGCGACGCAAAAATTGACGAAGAGAAAATTCGTGAAGTATTAACTGCACTTGATACGTCAGTACGTACTAAGCAAGAGCAACATGCCAAAGTAGAAGCTGAAAAAAGCCAAGCTGAAGGTGAAAAATACCTAGCTGATAACGCTAAGAAAGAAGGCGTAACAGTAACTGAATCAGGCCTACAGTACGAAGTGATCACTCAAGGTGATGGTGAAATGCCAGTAGCAACTGACGTAGTTAAAGTACACTACAAAGGCACACTACTTGACGGTACTGAATTTGATAGTTCGTATGCTCGTAACGAACCAACGACTTTCCCACTTAACCGCGTAATCGCTGGTTGGACTGAAGGTTTACAACTTATGCCTGTAGGTTCTAAGTATAAGTTTACTATTCCAGCAGAACTAGCATACGGCGATCGTGACTTAGGTAAGATCCCAGCTAACTCAACACTTGTTTTTGAAGTTGAATTACTTGAAATTCAAAATGAAGAGCAAGCAGCAGCTGCAGAGTAATTATTTATTCTGTGTGAGAAGGGGGCTAATTAGCCCCTTTTTTTGTTGCTAAAATCTTAGCTAAAGGCGGTTTCTTTCATAGTCAACGTACCAGTATCAGCATTGAGTTCGATTTGCGTACCGACCGGTAATATGAACTGTCGTTTTATATGGCCAATCATCGCCCCTCGGTAGGCAGGGATAGCCAGCGGTTTTATATAATCTGCAAAAATTTCATCTAGCGTCAATGAGCCATAGCCATTTCCCGGGCTGCAATCGTTACAGTCACCAAATACAAACCCCGCTATTTTGTCCAGTGCACCCATTAGTTTTAAAGTGCTGAGCATGCGGTCAATCCGATAAGGTGCTTCATCAATGTCTTCTAAAAATAAAATAGCCCCGTCAAATTGTGGTAAATAAGTTGAGCCAGCCAGCGCTGTTAGTACAGTTAAATTACCGCCGATAAGTTGTCCAGTCGCTTTACCTGGTGTGATGGTTTGGGTGAGGTATTGGCTATTAACCAATTCATCCTCGGCTTTTGGCAAGTTGCTAAAGTGCATGCGGGTTTGTTGCTCAAACATTTGTTTAAATTGTTTAACATGAAATGGATTCCAATCACTAGAGGCGTTAGGTCCATGAAAACTAACAATACCCGCCTTAGCCAGCAACGCGTTATGAAGTGCGGTGATATCTGAGTAGCCCATCAGCGGTTTGGCGTTAGCACGGATCATTGCATAATCCAGTAGGGGTAAAATACGTGCCGCCCCAGAGCCACCTCGTAAGCAAAAAATAGCATCAACACTGCTGTCGTTAAACAGCGCATTAAGATCGTCTGCACGTTGTGTATCAGTGCCCGCAAGGTGGCCACGTCTAGCCATAATATTAGGTGCTAACTTAGCATTATAGCCAAGTGCTTCAATTACTTGCTTAGCTAAAATAATGTCTTTTTGATTTGCTGTTGCTGCTGATGGGCTAGCTACACCAATTGTGCCTCTGCTTGGTAAGGCGTTCGGCTTTTTTAAACTTAGTGCAGTTTGACTTGATAGGTTAGCTGCTTGAGCGCTATTGCCTGCGAGTAACCCTGCACTGAGGAGTGATACAGATTTCAAAAATGTACGTTTATTCATGGCGAGCCTGTGTAGTTTTAATGCACAATAAGGCTATAATTACATCATTGAAATATAAATTTCAATTTTATGGGGTGTTATGGGAATATTAAATTTATAGATGGGTAAGAAAAGACTTAAAGTAAACAGCAAACAAGGAGCTTAGCTCCTTGTAACGTAATAATTGTGTGTATTATCTAGGTGTGATTAGAATATAAATTATCAATCAACTCATCTTCTAACTCAAAACGCAGCTCAAGTGTTTCACCAAGTTTTGATAAGTCGTCATCAAAATCATTGAGTAAATCTTCTTTATCCACCTCTGCATATTTGTCATTAAAATCAAGTGCAATGTCAGTAGTTTGCGAAATTCGTGGATAAAGTTCATTGGCAAGCTGCTGGCTATTAGGGCCTTTTTGCTCACATGCCTTGGCAATGTCGTCATACACTTCAAAGTGACCAGCAGATAAATAATCCATCAATAGTTGGCAAAAATTTTGGATCTGTAATTGGTCAGGTAAGGCATGGTCTTTTTTATCATACGGTGAAAAGCCAGCAATACGACAATATAAAACTAATAGTTCTTGGCGTTCTGAGAGCCATTTGTCGATCACGGTGTGGCTACCACCCCATTTTTGTTGAGCTTTTTCCAAACGCGTCAGCATTATCATTCTCCTTAGCTGGGTTGGTTTCTTCTATAACAATGAAATATGCCGCAAAGATCAACACATTTTTTTTATAATTTTGTAATAAAACAAGAACTATATGATATATAAACAGTTTTTTTAATAAAATACAAATCGTTTATATTGTTTCAGGCAAGAAAAAACCACCATAAAGGTGGTTAATTTCTTTTTCCATGACTTGTTTAAACAAGCTTTCTTATTGTTATTAGAAGATTTTTATTTTTATTGTTATGTAATTTTTATTGTTTTTATTGTTAACGCGGGACAAGTTATACCAAGGTTTTTACTATGTTGCAAACATATTAATAAAAAATTTCAAATGTTATTGTTTGTTGTATTAATTTTGTACCAAGCAAGCATCTTAAAATAGATTATTAATCTGTATCAATACTAAGGTTAATTAGTGCCATAGCGATAGAGAGGTGTGCGATATGGTGATACAATCTGCGCAATATCTATCAGCTTTAGGATCCTTTACGCTATGAGCGAATTAAAAAACGACCGTTATTTACGTGCACTACAAAAACAGCCAGTTGATGTGACTCCGGTATGGATGATGCGCCAAGCAGGGCGTTACTTACCAGAATACCGCGCAACTCGTGCACAAGCGGGCGATTTTATGAGCCTGTGTAAAAATGCTGAGCTCGCTTGTGAAGTAACATTACAGCCGCTGCGTCGTTACCCATTAGATGCCGCTATTTTATTTAGTGATATTTTAACGATTCCAGATGCGATGGGCTTAGGTTTGTATTTTGAAACCGGTGAAGGTCCTAAATTTGAGCGTCCAATTTCATCACTTGCTGATGTACAAAAAATTCCAAAGCTCGATCCAACAGATGAGCTTGGTTATGTTATGAATGCCGTAAGCACGATCCGTCGTGAACTAAAAGGCGAAGTACCGCTAATTGGTTTCTCGGGTTCACCTTGGACACTTGCTACTTATATGGTTGAAGGCGGGAGCAGCAAGACCTTTGGCAAAATCAAAAAAATGGCATTTGCTGAGCCAAAAACACTGCATTTGTTACTTGATAAGCTTGCTGATTCAGTGATCGATTACTTAAATGCACAAATTAAAGCCGGTGCGCAGTCTCTAATGGTGTTTGACTCATGGGGCGGTGTATTGAGCCCGCGTGATTATAAAGAGTTCTCATTGCAGTACATGCACAAAATCGTTGATGGTTTAATTCGTGAATACGATGGCCGCAAAGTGCCCGTTACGTTATTTACTAAAAATGGTGGTCAATGGATTGAAGCGATAGCAGCAACGGGGTGTGATGCAATTGGTCTCGATTGGACAATTAATATTAGCGATGCTAAGCGCCGTGTCGGCGACAAAGTAGCTCTGCAAGGTAATATGGATCCATCAATGTTACATGGCACACCAGATCGTATTCGCCAAGAAGTAGCGACTATCCTTGAAGATTTTGGCACAGGTGAAGGTCATGTATTTAACTTAGGCCATGGTATTACGCCTGATGTTGATCCTGAAAACGCGGGTGTATTTATTAATGCCGTACATGAGTTTAGTGCGCAATATCATAAGTAACTGCAGCTGTAACAAGCACTGTCATTTATAATCAAAAAAGCCCGCTTATCAGTAAGCGGGCTTTTTATTAGCTGTCTCAACGTGTTTATTTAAACAGTCGATTCAAACCATTTAACGCCGCAACACGATAGGCTTCAGCCATAGTTGGGTAGTTAAAGGTGGTATTTACAAAGTAATCAATATTATTGCCGCCATTTTTTTGTTCCATAATGGCTTGGCCAATGTGCACGATTTCAGAGGCACGCTCGCCAAAACAATGCACACCCAGTACTTCTTTGGTTTCAGTGTGGAATAATATTTTTAAACTACCCACTTCGGTACCAGCAATCTGTGCTCGCGCTAAATGTTTAAATTGAGCTCTGCCGACTTCATAAGGGATTTTCGCGGCGGTTAACTGCTGCTCTGTTTTACCTACTGAGCTCATTTCAGGGATGGTATAAATACCTGCCGGAATATCAATAATTAGTTTTTCATCGCAATTACCACAGGCAATTGCATCGGCTGCAATTCGACCCTGATCAAACGCTGCACTAGCAAGACTTGGGTAGCCAATGACATCACCAACGGCATAAATGTTATCGACCTCGGTTTGGTAAGTTTCATTAACTTTTAACTGCCCGCGGCCATCAGCTTTTAAGCCAACCGCTTCAAGGTTAAGTCCGTCAGTGTTGCCGGTGCGACCATTGGCAAATAAAATACAGTCAGCTTTAACGCGTTTTCCTGATTTTAAATGCATAACAACGCAATCATCACGGGTTTCAATGCGGTCAAACTCTTCGTTATGGCGGATCACAATGCCGCTATTCCAAAAGTGATAGCTTAAAGCATCTGAGATTTCAGCATCCATAAAGGCGAGTAAGCGGTCGCGAGTATTAACTAAATCGACTTTTGCACCTAAACCTTTAAAAATAGACGCATACTCACAACCAATGACACCAGCGCCGTAAATAAGCACACGATGAGGGTCATGCTCTAGGCCTAAAATAGTATCGCTGTCGTAAATACGAGAATGGGTAAAGTCGACTTCAGGTGGGCGATAAGGGCGAGAACCTGTAGCAATAACAATGGTTTTAGCAGTTAGTCGTTCGGTTGACCCATCAAGACGTTTAATTTCAATTGTGTGCTTATCAACAAAGCTAGCATCACCTTGAAACATATGAATGCGATTACGATCGTAAAAGCTACTGCGTAAATTTGATTGCTTAGAAATAACCGAGCTGGCGTGGCGCAAAATATCAGGAAACGTTAACCTACTAGGGCGCTCACCCACATTAAACAATGGGTTTGCTTTGTATTCTATATAGCGGCTAACAGAGTGACGTAGTGCTTTTGAAGGGATAGTACCCCAATGTACGCAACCACCACCAACGGCAGCTTGGCGTTCGATAACGGCCACTTTTTTGTTGCTTTTAGACAGGTTCATGGCGGTACCTTCACCGCCAGGACCTGTGCCTATAATAATTGCATCATATTGAAATGATGGTTGTTCTTGCTTTACTTGTTGTTTGGCCACAGCCACTCCTACATTAACTAAAAGAGGCTTTTAATAACCTCGCATTGAGTGCAAGCCACGCCTGCTTTTGATTTTCCCAGGCTGCTTCCAACTCATGATATTGTGTCATTAAAGCTGATTTTTCGCATTGTTGCAGCATGTTATTCTTTTTAACTTCTAAAACTTGCTTTTTTAGTGCGCAAAAGTGTTGTAGCTTTTTCAGCAATAAATCGTACTCTTGCTGCAATAATGTAAGCTTATCTTGCGCTAAAGGCAATTTCGCTAAACGGTTTTGCGTTCTATTCATTAACGTTTCGGCTTTGGCTTTTTCGATGCGCTCAACCGGCGTACGTTTTAATTTTTTAGCAAGTCCAACAGCCGCAAAAGCGCGGATCATCCATTTTGTGGGATCATAATGAAACCATTTTATGCCATTGCGATAATCACTGGCAAAAATATGATGAAAGTTATGGTAACCCTCGCCATAAGTAAACAAGGCTAGTACCCCGTTATCACGAGCAGTGTTTTTTTCGGTGTAAGGTCGAGAGCCCCAGATATGCGCCACCGAATTAATAAAAAAGGTGAAATGCTGGCTCAATACCAAACGCAACAATCCAGCTAACAACAGCATGCCAATTACATCACCAATTATTAAACCCAGCAGGGCAGGGATACCAATATTAGTTGCTAATACTAATTTCATATAATGACGGTGTTGCCACATCACTATTTTATTGCGTTGTAAATCACGACAATTACTATAATCACCATAACTGTCGCCTTGGTAATCGCGTAACATCCAACCTATGTGGCTATACCAAAAGCCATTAGTTGCTGCATAAGGGTCTTTTACAGGGTCATCAACTTGGCCATGATGAACGCGGTGATCGCTGCTCCAGTGCAGCGCACTATTTTGTAGTGCAAAAGCACCACCTAAAGCAAAAAAGGCTTCTACAACAGGATGAGCGTCGTAAGTTTTATGAGCCCATAAGCGATGGTAGCCTGCGGTAATTGACATACCAGCATAAAACATACAAGCAACAAATGCGATCCAATGACTACTGGTAAAGCCATGGGTAAACCCATACCAAGGCACTAATGTGGCAGCAGCCAAAAAAGTAATACTAAAAAATAGGACATTGGTCCAAATAATCGGTGGTTTTTTCATCTTTTCAAATCTGAGCGTACACTTGTAAGCTAAAATAATATTTCATTCTCTTGCCGTCAAGTATTAGACTGGAGAATTAAGATAAAAATCACCATAAATTGATTTAAATTAAATCAGGAGTAGTTCATGTCGGGTGTTCGCGCGCAACAGAAACAAAAAACACGACAAGCTTTAATTGAAGCGGCATTTAACCAATTAAGCGCCGATCATAGCTTTTCTAATTTAAGTTTACGTGAAGTTGCCCGTGAAGCAGGTATAGCACCAACCTCATTTTACCGCCACTTTAAAGACATGAATGAACTGGGTTTAACCATGGTCGATGAAGCCGGTTTAACGCTGCGCCAGCTAATGCGCCAAGCGCGCCGCCGTATAGCCAGTGGCGGTAGCATTATCACCACCTCGATTGTTACTTTTATGGAGTTTATTGATAACTCCAGTAATCAATTCAGATTATTACTGCGTGAACGCTCCGGCACCTCTAAAGCATTTCGTGCCGCTGTAGCCCGTGAAATTAAACACTTTATTTTAGAGCTTGCTCATTATCTTGAAAGCGAAACCCCGTGCGATGCAACTCATGCGTATATTCAAGCAGAGGCTATGGTCACGCTAGTATTTAATGCCGGTGCTGAAGCATTAGACATAGAAGGGCAACAACGAGAAGAGTTAGTCGAGCGTTTAATTTGGCAATTACGTTATATAACGCGTGGCGCTAGTAATTATGTGCGAGATGGTAATAAAGAGTAAAAAATAGCAAAGAGTTAATCTAAGCGTAGGCTTTAAGCTGATTAGTTTAATAGGCTTATATTTTTGGTTTTTTGTATTAATCTATGCTTTAAATTTAACTTTTTGGATTGTTAATTCTTTTTGAGTGGTGTTAAATTCCTTTTTGTGGAAATATTATGCTTGCATGCGCAGTTTTGAAGTGTTAAAAATAGGGCTCACTGAACACACACATTTAGTAAAGACGATGCAAAACACTCATTTAATTACATTAAAACTGAACCTCTTACTGCAAGCGCACGTGAGCGGGGATTAGTGTATTTGCATTAAGTAAACACAAAAAACCCCGCATATCGCGGGGTTTTTTTTATCTCGCATCCAGGGCAGCAGAGAATTAAGGGTAGATTATGCAAGAACAAGATAAAGTATGGATTTTCGACACCACTTTACGTGATGGTGAGCAAGCGCTTAAAGCGAGCCTGACTGAAGAAGATAAAATCCAGCTGGCACATACTATTAGCCGCCTAAATGTGGATGTGATGGAAGTAGGTTTTCCGGTTTCGAGCCCTGCCGATTTTCGTTCAGTGCAACGTATAGCGACAGAAGTGAAAGGCCCTATTATTTGTGGTTTAGCACGCGCTGTTGCTAAAGATATTGAAGCCTGTGGCGAAGCACTTCGCACAGCACAACAAAGTCGAATTCATACTTTTATTGCTACCAGCCCTTTGCATTTAGAACACAAGCTACGTATGAGCTTAGATGATGCGACAGCCATGGCGGTTAAATCAATTAAGCTTGCCCGTAATTATACTGATGATGTGGAATTTTCATGCGAAGACGCAGGCCGTACACCGCATTGGGATTTATGCAAAATTGTTGAGCAGGCGATTAATGCCGGTGCATCAACCATCAACTTACCAGATACAGTTGGTTTTGTTACGCCAGACGAATACGCGGCGATGATCCGCCATTTAATGAATAACGTGCCAAATATTGATAAAGCGCGGTTAAGTGTACATTGTCATAATGATTTAGGTTTGGCTGTTGCCAATTCTGTTGCAGCGGTGCAAGCCGGTGCACGGCAAATCGAATGTACTATTAATGGTATTGGTGAGCGTGCGGGTAACTGTTCACTTGAAGAAGTGGCGATGATCATGAAGATGCGCCAAGACCACTTAAAAGTGTATACCGATATTCGCAGTGAAGAGATTTATCGCGCCTCACGCCAAGTGGCGAAAATTTGTAATATGCCAGTACAACCTAACAAAGCGATTGTTGGCGAGAATGCTTTTGCCCATAGTTCAGGTATTCATCAAGACGGTGTATTAAAAGCGCAAAATACCTATGAAATTATGTCACCAGAAAGCGTCGGCGTACCAAATAACCAATTAAATATGACCTCACGTTCGGGTCGTCATGTTATTGAGCACCGCCTTGAAGAATTAGGCTATCAAAAATCTGATTACGATATGGATAGCCTATATGAAAGCTTCTTAACCCTTGCAGATCAAAAAGGTACAGTGTACGACTATGACCTTGAAGCGATGATTTATTTTAACCAAATCAGTGATAAAGACGACAAATACCAATTAGAGTTTGTTAACTCAACGTCTAACTCGCAATCAGTAGCAAGCTCAACGATTGGGATGACGATTGGCGGAGAGTCTAAACAAGAAGCGGCTACCGGCAATGGCCCTGTAGAGGCGTCATTCTTAGCGATTGAACGTTTAACGGGTATGGCTGTTGAAATGATTGAATTTAATCTAGAGGCGACCGGTGAAGGTGCCAGCTCATTAGGTGAAGTAAATATAATAGCTAAATACGATGGCCGCCCTTATCACGGCGCGGGCATTGCAGCGGATGTGGTTGAGGCGTCAGTACGCGCCATGATCCGCGTTTATAACTTAATTTATCGCGCACAAAAAGTGTCTGATTTAAAACAACAAAGGAAAGCAGGATGAGTCAATCAAATTATAGCGTTGCAGTATTAGCAGGCGACGGTATCGGCCCAGAAGTAATGGCAGCAGCAGAGCAGGTATTGGATGCTGTGAGCAGTAAATTTGGTTTTACTTTAACTCGTCATCATCATGCCATTGGCGGCGCTGCGATTGATCAATTTGGTAAAGCGTTACCCGATCAAACCCTTGCAGCGTGTGAAAGTGCCGATGCAATTTTGTTTGGTTCAGTAGGCGGTCCAAAGTGGGAGCATCTTCCTGCCAATGAGCAACCAGAGCGCGCATCACTTTTGCCACTACGTAAACACTTTGGTTTGTTTTGTAACTTACGCCCAGCGCAACTATTACCAGCACTGAGCGCTGCATCGCCATTACGTGCCGATATAAGCGAAAAAGGCTTTGATATCTTATGCGTGCGCGAGCTAACCGGCGGTATTTACTTTGGCGAAAAAGGCCGCAGTGGCGAAGGGGCTGAAGAAACCGCATTTGATACACAAACTTATTCACGCAAAGAAATTGAACGCATTGCACGTTTTGCCTTTGAAGCAGCAAAATTACGTAATAACCATGTAACGTCGGTTGATAAAGCCAACGTATTAGCATCAAGTGTATTATGGCGCGAAGTAGTAACCGAAGTAAGCAAAGACTTCCCAGAAGTAAGCCTTGATTATATTTACGTTGATAACGCGGCAATGCAACTGGTTAAACAACCTAGCCAGTTTGATGTGTTACTGTGTGATAACTTATTTGGTGACATATTGTCAGATGAATGCGCGATGATCACCGGATCTATGGGCTTATTGCCATCGGCAAGTTTAAATCAGTCAGGCTTTGGTATGTATGAACCTGCTGGTGGTTCGGCACCTGATATTGCTGGCAAAGGGGTTGCAAACCCAATCGCACAAATTTTAAGTGCCGCGTTAATGCTACGTTATTCACTAGGCCAAGATGAAGCGGCGCGCAGCATTGAAAAAGCAGTAGCCGAAGCGGTCGAAGCAGGCGTAGGTACACCGGATATTTACCCAAATGCAGGTTATACAACGCAAGACGTTGCCGCAGCAATTGTCGCTCGTATATAAAACAGCACGTATTTAAACAATTATTCACTCGCTGCACCGTCACGCGGCGAGTCAAACAAATTAGGGGATCAGCAAGTGGCCCAAACGTTATACGATAAAATCTGGCAAGCACATGTAGTTGCTAGTATTAATGAGCAAACCGATTTACTTTATATTGACCGTCATCTAGTACATGAAGTGACATCGCCGCAAGCTTTTGCTGGCCTGCGAGAGAAAAACCGTAAAGTGCGTTGTCCTGAAAAAACCATCGCAACGATGGATCATAATGTATCGACCAAAAGCCGCTCATTAGATGCCGCCAGTGAAGTATCAAAAAACCAATTGATGGCGCTTGATGCCAACTGTAAAGAGTTTGGTATTGTACTTTACGATTTAAACTCAATTAACCAAGGCATAGTGCATGTAATGGGGCCTGAGCAAGGTATTACTTTACCTGGCACTACCATTGTTTGTGGTGATAGCCATACCTCTACTCACGGTGCATTTGGTGCGCTGGCCCATGGTATTGGTACGTCTGAGGTTGAGCACGTACTCGCGACGCAAACACTACAACAGAAAAAAGCCAAGTCATTAAAAATTCAAATTAATGGTGTACTACGGCCAACTGTGACAGCCAAAGATTTGATCATGGCGGTGATTGGTAAGCTAGGTACCGCTGGTGGTACAGGTTATGTGGCAGAGTTTTGTGGTGAAGGCATTGCAGCACTGTCAATGGAAGCGCGTATGACATTGTGTAACATGAGTATTGAAATGGGCGCAAAAGCAGGTTTAATCGCACCGGATCAAATTACTTATGATTACTTAAAAGGCCGCCCATTTGCTCCACAAGGCGATGATTTTGAAGCTGCAGTTGTCTACTGGGAAACCTTAAAAACTGACGAAGGCGCGCAGTTTGATTTAAAAGTTGAACTAGAAGCGAGTAGCATTCAGCCGCAAATTACTTGGGGCACTAGCCCTGAGCAAGTTATTGGTGTTGATGAATGCATTCCAGATCCAGATCAAGAGCCTGATTTAATTAAAGCTGATGCGATTCGCAGCGCGCTTAAATACATGGGTTTAACGGCCGGTGATAAGTTATCGTCAGCGAGCGTAGATACGGTATTTATCGGTTCATGTACCAACAGCCGAATTGAAGATTTACGCGCCGCCGCACAGATTGTTGAAGGTAAAAAAGTGGCTGCTGGTGTTGAGGCGTTAATCGTACCTGGCTCTGGCTTGGTGAAAAAACAGGCTGAAGATGAAGGCCTAGCTGATATTTTCAAAGCTGCTGGTTTTGAGTGGCGTGAACCGGGTTGCTCAATGTGCTTAGCCATGAACGATGACCGCTTAGGTGCAGGCAAGCGCTGTGCATCCACCTCAAATCGTAACTTTGAAGGTCGCCAAGGCCGTGGTGGTCGTACACACTTAGTAAGCCCTGCAATGGCCGCTGCGGCAGCTATTCATGGTCGCTTTGTTGATATTAGAGGAGAAGCCTAATGAGCATTTATTTTAGTGGCTTAATGGCCCCACTTGATAAAAACAACGTCGATACCGACCAAATCATTCCCAAGCAGTTTTTAACCTCAACCAGCCGTGATGGTTTTGATGCGGCATTGTTTTATGATTGGCGCTATTTAGATAACGACGAGCCAAACCCTGAGTTTATTTTAAATCGGCCATGTTACCAAGGCGCGCAAATATTACTAACTCGCGATAACTTTGGCTGCGGCTCATCACGTGAACATGCACCATGGGCGCTTAAGCAATATGGTTTTGAAGTGATTTTAGCGGAAAGCTTTGCTGATATTTTCTTTAATAACTGTGGCAATAACCAGATGCTAGCTATTGCACTACCAGCGCAAACATTGGAAGACTTGTTTGTATTGAGTGAGCAACATGACGATATTCATATCGACATCGACCTTGAAAATCAGGTGCTTACCAGTAACAAGTTTGCCCCAATTAGCTTTGATATTCGCAAAGACGTAAAAGAGCGTTTATTAAGTGGTTTAGATTTTATCGGTGTCACCGAAACCCTCAACCCACAAATTGACGCCTTTGAAGCAAAGCTTAACGCTGAGCGCCCTTGGCAGTAAAGGTTTAAAAGTTATTAAACAATGAAACGCGGCTCAGGCCGCGTTTTTTATTGCTGCGGTTAAAAATAGTTGTTAACTTCGGAACATTATTGGCAATTAAACATTGAAAGAACTATTTATGCGAACGCTTTCTCCAAAATATATAGGCATTATTTTAGGTGTGCTTTACGGCATATCTATACGGGTATTTCTAGAGTTTAGTGATGCGTTTAACTTCGGCAGTTTAGTCACTATTTCTTTTATGTTTTTAGTCCCCATTGCGATTGGCTATATTCGTATTTATTTTGAATGCAAACTCAATAAATCAATGTCTTATAAGCAAATGGCAGTTAAGGCTTGGCAGCCTATTTTTGTATTTTTACTGGTCAGTGTAGTCACTCTTTTAGAGGGGAGTATCTGTGTCGCCATGGCGCTACCAGCATTTATGTTATTTGCAAGTATAGGAGGAGTCTTAGCTGGATTTGTACATCGTAAATTAGAAAAAGAAAGTAAAAAAGTCGTCATGTCAGTGGCATTAATACCTTTGATTTTATCACCGCTAGAGGTGAATTTTTTAAAGCTATCGCAAACATACGAAGTTAAAAATTCAATTGTTATCAATGCACCAATAGATGTTGTTTGGCGGCAATTGGCGAATGTAAGTTACATTGCAGACGAAGAGTTCCCAATGTCATTTTCGCAATTAATAGGTATTCCTCGCCCTTTGCAGGCGGATATGGATGCACAAGGTGTAGGTGCAGTGAGAACCAGTAAATGGCAAAAGAACATTGTATTTAAAGAAGTTATAACCGATTGGCAGCCAAATAAACAAGTGCTCTACCAGTTTGATATCGACCCTGATTTGATTCCAGACAACGCACTAGATAAACATGTAAAGCTAGGTGGAGAATATTTTTCTCCTCTTTATGGAGGCTATTATTTAGCAGAAACCGCTAATGGACAAACCGTTTTAACGTTAAAAACCACTGTTGAAGATAATACCAACTTTACTATTTACTCTCGATTATGGGGTGAGGTTATTTTTCAAGACTTTCATAATTCACTATTAAAGTTGATGAAAAGCCGAGCTGAAAAAGCCGTTTAAGCTATTTTATGGTTGGCTTGCAAACTTTTTTAGCTTACTCACCGCTGGACCACCATTCACCGCGATTACTTCCTTTGTATTTATTAACAGGCTAAGCTGCAACTTTATACTTTTAGGAACATGCTATGAAATTATTAACTGCGGCAACTTTATTGCTGGCGTCTACGGCGGCGTTTGCTCGCCCTGCGCCTTTGGTATCTATCCCAACTCATGATGGCTTTTTTGATAATATTGCCGCCTATTGTGGTAAAGCTTTTGAGGGTAAAGTAACGGTTGATAATGCCACTGGTCCTAGCTCGTTTGCGGGTAAAAAATTAGTCATGCATGTTCGTAAATGCACTGATAGCGAGTTACAAGTACCGTTTCATGTAGGTGATGATGCATCACGTACGTGGATCATTACCAAAACCGGTAGTGGTTTGAGTTTAAAACACGATCATCGCCATCAAGATGGGACTGATGATGTATCGACTATGTACGGTGGTCATACGGTTGATGCTGGGTTTGCTAACGTGCAGTCGTTCCCTGCGGATCAGTATTCAAAAGAATTGTTTGTTAGCCAAGGTATTCCACAATCTATCGGTAATACATGGCAGATGTATATTTACCCTGAAAAGTTTACTTATCGTTTAATTCGCCAAGGCCGCGAGTTTCGCGTTGATTTTGATTTAACAAAACCAATTACACCACCGCCAGCGCCTTGGGGTTATAAAGACTAAAGATTAGTCTTTGCTGGGCTTTGTCTCACATTGTAGTAATACCGTTAAAGGTGGCTGATAGGCGCGGGGTTTGGTTGGGAAACGATCATACTCTTGTACACCATCAGTCACTTTTAGCATAAACGGATTACCACGGCATAAACGGTCAGCATGGCGCAATAAAAATACACTTTGATTTTTAAAGTGCTGATAGTCGTCAGATTGAATTTCTAGATGATAGTTATTTGCGTCTAATTTTGTTTGGTAATAATGGACTTTTTCATCAAAGTCATAGAGTTTTTCGGTTTCACCTTTTTCTGCTAATACCGCATTACTGCCTATTAATAGTGCCAGTGCACTGATAATTACTAGCCTATTTGCTGTTTTTCCTTTCATAAACCTTTAACTCCATTATTGTATTGAGCGCACTATTTAATTACAGTGATGCAACGAGTTATGCTGTAAGTCTAACACCCAAAAAGGGAAAATGTGATGTTCAAACAAATAAAACAACTATTTTCAGCTTTTGATGAGCAACCAGCTCAGCTGCAAGAGCATGATTTGAAAACGGCTGTAGCGGCATTATTGATTGAAGTCATGCGTGCTGATCGCGAGCAGCAAGACGATGAATTGAAAACGTTATCTCTGACTTTAAAAAAGTATTTTAATTTGAGTGATGAAGACGTTAGTGAGCTAATGCAAAGCGCAGGAAAAAGTTTGGATGACGCGATTGATTACTTTCAGTTTTCTAAACAAATTAATGATCAATGCAGCGCAGAGCAACGCATTGAAATTATAGAGCTGCTATGGCGCTTAGCGTATGCCGATGGTGAGTTAGATCCGCAAGAAGAGTATGTAATTCGCCGTGTTTCTAACTTGTTGTATGTCGCGCATGAGGATTTTATCGCTGCCAAGTTAGCAGCGACAAAGCTTTCTTAAGCGGTTTATTTATTTAATTTGCTGGCAACGCTGACGAGCTGCTGAGCAAGGCCTGCAATTCGTTCTGCTGTCACAGGGTCACTAATGCGGCCATTTTCATCAAGCAAAGTGTGAATTGCAGGTACGGCAAGTTGATCTGCCAATACCAAGCTGCCGATACCCGATAAAATATCGCGAACGTGGTTTAGACCACGCAAGCCACCTAAGCCTCCCGGTGATGAGGCGTATAAAGCCGTTACCTTGTTACGAAATGCTGGAACTGCGCCTTGCTCAGTACGTGATGCCCAATCAATGGCATTTTTTAGTACCGCCGTAATTGAACCGTTATATTCAGGGCTGGCAAGTAAGATGCCATCTGCAGCGCGTAGTTTGTCTTTTAATAACTGAGCTCCTACTGGTGTGCCTTGCGCTTCAACGTCTTCGTCAAACATGGGTAAGTTTAGATCTGCCAGTTTAATTACTTCAACTTCTGCACCGCTTTCTAATGCAAAGCGGGCTGCTTCATTGATCAATTTTTGGTTAAAGCTGTCTTTACGTAAGCTGCCTGCTAAGGCAATAATTTTTGGTGCTGTCATGGTGGTCGCCTTCAATAACGTAGTTGGGTTTGCCTGTTAACTACTTTAGCAAATATTTACTTGCAGAAAAGCCAAATAAACGCAAAACTTATGTGCATATACGCACACTTAAGGTTAAGGGCAGGTATGGCGATTCAATTTGATGACTGGCAAGATGTAAAAGTAGCCTATGAAGTTGCGCGGTTAGGAACGTTAACAGCGGCGGCTGAAAAGCTCAACGTCCATCACAGTACGGTACTTAGGCGCATTAATAACCTAGAGCAAAGTTTAAATGCACGTTTATTTCATCGTCATGCCCGGGGTTATAAAGTAACTGAGATTGGCGCTAAACTCTTTACAGCAGCGCAGTCTATTAATAGTGAACTTGAACGCTTACACAATGATATTATTGCCGCAGATAGTACTTTGCGTGGTAGTTTATTGCTTACAACGGTCAGTGGTTTTATTGATGTACTGAGTGATGTGTGTGAACAATTTCAAAGTTTACATCCGCAAGTGCAGCTGGAAGTGATACTTGATCAAAACCGGTTACGTCTTGATCACGGCCAAGCACATATAGCGGTACGCGCAGGTCCTCGTCCTGATGAAGGTGATTATATCGCCCAGCATTTGGCGCATTTGTCGTCAGGATTTTATGCATCAAAGCGTTATATTGATAAGCATGGCGTGCCAAAAAGTATTAAGCAATTGCCGTTGCATAATTTTGTTTCGGGGGTGGCCGGCTATAATGGCAAAGTGCCTTATTTTGTTTGGGTTGATGAAAATATACCAACTTCACAAGTGAAATTACGCGTGTCTGAAACCTCAGAGGCAACCCGTGCGATTGTTAAAGGCTTGGGAATTGGCGGGATGCAGCATGACGTGGCGGCGCAGTATGCTGATTTAGTACCAATACTAGCGGATGAACTGAGTTGGCCAACGGATTTATGGCTAGTAACCCATCACTTAGTGCACCGAACAGCTAAGGTACAGGCGTTCAGTCAGCTTTTAAAAGCGTATTTTAAGGAGCATAAGCTCGCGTAATTTAGCTGGTTAATCTTTCTATCAGCAAAAACGTGGCTAAACAGTATTTAGCCACGTTTTGTTTAACGACTGAGAAAAATTAATTAACGTCCTTTTAAATTACGCATGTCTGCTTGTACGTTACGATAAAACCGACCTAAGCTTCTATCTTGGCTACGTAATTGCGCAAGGCTCTGAGTATTGCGTTGCTGCTCTTTTAACAGTTTTTGATAATTAGTGATACGCCGCTGCGTTAATAAGCCTTTTTGTAACGCAGCTAGCACCTGACAACCGGGTTCTAGCTGATGACTACAATCGGCAAATCGACACTGCTGCGCCAGTTCACTTATATCGTTAAAAGTAAGCTCTACACCTTGTTGACAGTCACTTAGTTGCAGCTCTCGTATGCCGGGAGTATCGAGTAACAGCGCTCCTACGTTAAGAACATGCAATGCTCGATGAGTCGTGGTGTGGCGACCTTTGCTATCGTCCTCACGAATTGCACCAGTGTCACTTAGCTGCTGTTCACATAAGCTATTAACTAAGCTGGATTTACCTACACCCGAAGACCCAACAAAAGCTAATGTTTGACCTTTGCCGCACCATGGCATTAATTGCTCAACACTGCCACGCTCTAATGCATTAACAGACAGCACGGTTAAGTGATTATCAAGCGCAGTTAGTTGTGCTATATGTTGCTCTGGTTCTGCACATTGATCGCGTTTGGTCAGTACAACAACGGGTAAACACTCACTTTGATATGCTAACGCTAAGTAGCGCTCAAAGCGGCTTAGATTGAAATCTTGATTATGCGAGCTGACAATAAACAAAGTATCAATATTAGCGCCAATAAGCTGTTCACTTAATTTACTTCCCGCACTTTTGCGACTGAGCAATGTTAAGCGCTCAAGCAATCGGGTAAACAGCCAGTGTTCGTTGTGTTGCGTAAGTAATATCCAGTCACCCACAGTTAAGGGGGGATGATCTGAATTTACCAATACCTTGTGGCAACCCTGCTCACTCTGTACAACAAAGTGGTCGCGATGATAGGTAATGATCCGTGCAATCAGTGTGTGCTCTAAATCATTGAGCGTAAGTTGTTGTTGGAAAAATGCACGCCAACCCAGTTGGCTTAAACTTAAATTAGTATTCATATAACCCCATTACTGCAAAGAGTAAAAATAACAAAGGGGTTTGCTGTTAAATTTTAGCTATCAACAGCGCCCCGGCTAATGGCCGGGCAAAACTTAATATTAAAAAATAAAATTAAGCACTTACTTGCCCAGCAAGGGGGTTTAATACAATCATCAAATATCTCCTGTTTAGATGTTTATTGTGGTTTTACACCAGTTGGCACTATAGCCAAGTTTGGGTGTATAAAATACACATTAAATAGATTTTTTTACTGTAATACCGAGACGTTTGGCTAATCGCACTAAGTTAGCGCGATCAACTTTTAATGTTCGTGCTGCACTGGCCCAGTTGTAATTATGTTGTTCTAGCTGTTGGCTGATTAAATGCTGAGTAAATGTATCCGTTGCTTGTTTGAGCGAGAAATTTTGTTTATTTATGTTATTGTTATCGGCAGTTGTTAATGCGACAGGCGCTGGGTTATTTGTACTTAGGTTAAGTTCACAATGAGCAGGTTCAATAGTAATTATTGCTTGCTGCCACTGGCTTTGTTTGGCTTTTAATGCTGCACGGCTGATCACATGCTCAAGTTCTCGCACATTTCCCGGCCAGTCATATTGAGTGAGTAGTAGTTGCGTTTCGACGCTGAGTTTGAGTTGTTTGATAGCTAGCTTACGGGCTGTTCTTTCAACAAAGTAACCTGCAAGTAGAATTACATCGTTTTCGCGTTGTTTAAGTGGCGCAACGTTGAGCGGGTAAACACTTAACCGATGATATAAATCGGCTCGAAAACGCCCTTGAGCGACTTCGTTTTTTAAATGCCTGTTTGTAGCCGCAATAACCCTTACATCGACGTATTTTACTTCATCTTCGCCAACCGTTTGGATTTCACCACTTTGTAAGACGCGCAATAGTTTACTTTGCATGGCAAGTGGTAGTTCACCAATTTCATCTAAAAATAAGGTGCCACCATCAGCCAGCTGAAACTTGCCTTGACGTGCATTATGGGCGCCGGTAAATGCGCCTTTGGCGTGGCCAAAAAATTCACTTTCGGCGAGGTTCTCTGGTAATGATGCACAATTCAAGTGAATTAACGGCATTTCGCTACGCTTTGAATGAAGATGGATATTGCGTGCTACTAGCTCTTTACCTACCCCAGTATCACCTTGGATCAAGACACTAAACTCAGAAGCCGCCACTAGTTTTATATCGCTTCGAAGGGCTTGCATGGCCGTGCTTTGGCCGATGATCTCTGCACCATCGCGGGTAAGCGCTTCGCGGTTTAGCTCTTGCACTAAAGCGCTACTATGTTGCGCGTGGTTTTGATATTGCTGCAGTTTTAATACAGTTTGCAAATGCGCGGTGCAAAGCGTACCTAGTTGAGTAAATAGCTCAAGGTCAAAACTGTCGAATGCATTTGCATCGAGACTGTCGAGGGTGATCACACCGAGTAAGTTATCTTCGCTATCAAGTAGGGGGATGCCTAAGCAAGCATGAACAGGGATATCGCCAGTTTTGCTCGATAGTAAACCGTCGTACGGATCAGGAATTGGGCAATCATGGGCAAACTGTAATGGTTGCTTAGCGTTGCAAATGGCATGTAAACGTGGATGCTCGTTTATTACAAAGCGTCGTCCTAGGGTGTCAGGCGTCAGTCCATGAATAGCTTGTGGTTTTAACACATCGCCTTGTAAGGTAAGCAGTGCAATAGCGTCACTGGGTATTACTTGCTTGATACACTGAATTAACTGCTGAAAAGGCTGCTTTTGGTCGCTCACTTTAGCAAGCACAAGGGCGACATTAAGTAAGCTTTGTTTATCTGCCATGTCAAAATGACTCAAATGTGTTTTTATCTTATTTAAAGGTGAGTCATAAAGACTTTTTTGTCAATAGTAAAATAGTTAATATGTTGAATAATAAGCAGTTTAAATCTTGGCTCGGCTTGTGCAGTAGCGTGTTATAAATACCTAGATAGATGAGTCTAATACGCTGATGCGAGCAATCAATTTAACCGAACCAATGCCCAAAAAAGTGCGTTTTTATCAAGTCAGTCAATGGCCGTTATGGATGTTAGCATTTCGGCCCTACTTTTTAGGAGCTGGCTTGTTGGCCGTTTTGTCGATTAGTTATTGGTTACTCATTTTAACAGGCCATGCCAGATGGCAATTGACTATGCCAGCAACACTTTGGCATGCCCATGAAATGATGTTTGGCTTTGCAGGCGCTGTAGCTGTGGGGTTTTTATTAACCGCAGCACAAACTTGGACCGGGGTTGCGAGTATTAATGGTCGTAAATTGATGTTGCTAACCCTAGTGTGGCTAGCAGCTCGTGTTGCGTTTTTTATTACCAGTGCAGGTATTGAAAACTTTAGTTTATATGCGGTGTTATTGTTCCAATTGCTTTGGTGGTTAGGTGCAGTTATGGCGCTGGCTAATATGCTCCTTAAAGCTGGCAATAAAAATAACTACCAATTTTTACCGATGCTAAGCGCATTGTGTGTGCTCAATATTATTTATTTATGCTTAGCAATACAACAAAACATGCTACTTGCATTGGCAGTCGCCGATACCGCAGTACTAGTAATGACCTTACTTGTCGGTGTGGTGGCTGGGCGGGTATTACCTTTTTTTACTGCTCGTGGTCTTGGTTTAGCGGAGCAAGTGCGTACTCCTCGTTTAGATAAAGTGCTGCTTTACAGCTCATTGTTTGCTGTCGCGCTTTATTTTATCAGCCAATTATTTATAGCAAGCGTTAATCCTGGTTGGGCATTGGCTGTTGTTGCTGTAGTGCATTTAAGTCGCTCATTGTTGTGGTGGAATAATCAAATGCTCAAAGTACCACTGTTATGGTCGTTGCACTTCTCCTATCTAGCTCTTGGGCTTGGTTTAGTATTGCTTGCGCTGAGTTTTTACAGCTCGGTTATTTTGTTTAAAGACGCGCTGCATATGATCACTATAGGTACGATTGGCATGATGATCTTAGCGATGATGACGCGGGTATCTCATGGTCATACTGGCCGCCCTTTAACTATTCCTCACTTTATGGCTGTGGCGTTTGCTTTAGTGTTTATTGCAGCAATTATTCGTTCGTTATTACCTGTTGTTATTGGGCCACACATCGCATGGCAGCTGAGTGCTGTACTGTGGATCGTGGCATTTTTATTGTTCTTATTCCACTGTATTCCTATTTTAACGCGGCGTCGTGTTGATGGGCGTCGTGGTTAAAGGAAGTTGTATGTTATCTGATAAAACCATTGAAATAGTAAAAAGCACAGCGCCTTTATTGGCGCTGGCGGGCACCGTTGTCACGGAGCATTTTTATAACCGGCTGTTTAGTCATAACCCTGAGCTGCAGGATATTTTTAATATGGCCAATCAACGTAGTGGCCGTCAGCAATTTGCATTATTTAATGCCTTGGCTGCGTATGCGCAAAATATTGATAATTTAGCCGTATTAAAAGAGGCGCTGGCACGCATTAATCATAAGCATACCAGCATGCATATTTTACCTGAGCATTATCCAATTGTTGGCGGACACCTGATTGGCACTTTAAAAGAATTGATCCCTGAGCAATTTACAGCTGAAGTTGAATATGCATGGCGTGAGGCTTACGCACTACTTGCTGATATTTGTATTACCGAAGAAGCGGCACTATACGAGCACAGTAAAAATAACCACGGTGGCTGGTCGGGTACTAGAGCATTTGTTATTGCTAAAAAACAGCCTGAATCAGAGTTAGTAACCAGTTTTACTTTAGTGCCAGTCGATGGTAAAGCGGTAATGACTCATAAACCAGGGCAGTATTTAGGTATCAAAGTAAAACCAGCTTATGCACAGTATAGTGAGATACGCCAATACTCTATTTCTCAGCAAAGTAATGGTGAAAATTACCGTATTAGCGTGAAAAAAGAGTTATTGCCAGCAGCGGGGATTGTATCTAATTATTTGCACTCACTTGATGTGGGCAGCGTTGTGGAGCTTTATCCACCGGCTGGAGACTTCTTTTTACGCGCAAATAAAAAACCTGTGGTATTAATTTCTGCGGGCGTTGGTCAAACACCGATGCTGGCAATGCTACAAACATTATTATGTGATACATCGAATCAAGCGGTCACCTATTTACACGCCTGTGAAAATATCCTGCAGCATTCATTTAGTCAGTTTTTGGCGGAGCAAGCCGCGGCGCATACTCGATTAAATTACTACACTTGGTTTAATCAAGGTGGCGAGGGAGCTGAGTTTACTGGATTGATGAATGTCAGCGCTGTTGCTGAGCAGCTACCGCTTGAAGAAGGTGATTTCTACATCTGTGGCCCAACGGGGTTTATGGCTGCAATTAAACAGCAATTACTCGTATTAGGAGTCGCTGCTGAGCGTATTCACTACGAGGTGTTTGGCCCACATCAAGATCTTTAATGACGAAACTAAATGTAGGTTTTAAGTGAAAAGGCGCGAAATGCGCCTTTTTTATGGTTTTGGCTATTTAAAGTACAGCATTGCTATTTTTCGCTGCCAAAGCTTGGTTTTGCCATGCGGTAAATAATTTTTGTTGCTTGTCGGAAATTTTTAAACCATAGGTTTTTTGCATATAAAAATAAGCATCGGCAATGCGTTTTCGTGCATAAAAGGGCGGCTCTACCACACGCTGTTTAAAATCTACCTTTACTTGGCAGCGACCATATTGGCTTGCATTACCTGCAATCATGCCAAAGCTATAATTAGAGCGGTCTGCGTTTATTTCACCAATTGCCGGAGCGAGATTATTTATATCAGCTTCCATTTTCCGAAATTGCGCACTGACTTTAATGCAATTTTTTCGGCCGCCATCTTGCCAGCATTGTAGCTGGTGACCAAATTCCCATGCAGACACAATATGTTCCCACTCAATCCGAGTTGCGCGCGCATTTGGTTTGCCTGAACGAGTAACCGCATTGCGAGGCACATAACCACATGCATTTGGGTCGGGCACCAGTTTTTTACCTTGGCGTTTAATATTACAGCCACAATAGAGGCTGGTGGCGTTATCAGGAAGGGTTTTGATGAGGTGTTTTTTTGCGCTGTAAAAACTGGTGAATTGTTCTGCATAAAGGTTAAAACTCACACAACACAATACCAGCGCAATAATTAAATGCGGCATATCCAATCACTTTAGTGAACTACAGGAAGCGCTAGTTTAGAGCGATTATTCAAAAAGTAAATCGCTTAACTGTGTGATGTAGTGGGAATTTCAACTCATCTACAAGGTAAGGTTAGCTACTTGGGCGACGGGAAGTACGTTTTCTAAAACGGATATTCTGTAGTAATAAAATAAAGCCAGTTAAACAAAACAATATGCTACTGGCTGCAAAACTAATTAATAATGGGTTATTAAAATCTTCACGTTGATCATAGTCCATTATGTGTAACATCCAGAAAAAATCGAAAATTCGCCAAATTGTGCTGCGAACAGTAATAACTTGGCCGCTATCAGCGGATAAATATAGTGTGGTGTTAAACGTATCGTCAAAATTTACTTGCCAAATATTTTCTTTAAAGCCAACTTCGCGAGTACCTTTAGCTAGTTTGATCACGTCTGTTACTTGCGCATTAATTAATAGATGAGCTTGGGCATTGGCAATAATTTGCGCTTTACTCGGTGCTACCAAAGGACGGCCAGTAACTCCGTTAAAGCTGTACTCACCGTTACTGTTGCTCACAATAATGGTAGGGATTGTTAAAAAGTGACTATAACTAATTTGTCTTGGTTGAGTAATTTTTGCAACGATATTATCAACTGAGGCTAGATAATCAGCTTGTTTGAATGGGTTATTTAATTGCCGCGCAGCTAAATGTTTACCGTGAACTTTTTCAAGCGGTATAGCACTCATAATTAAACCACCGAGTAACCATGCAAAAATTTGTAGCGCTAATAAGTAACCTAACCATTTGTGAAACTTACGCGCATGTTTAAAAATGCGTTTATCCATAGTGACTACCTGTTTGTTATTAGTGCGGTATTCTATAAATTATATTGAGTTTGCCAATGTGGCAAATTGTCGCATCAACAAAATAAAACTAGCTACTCTAGATTTGGTATATACGCAAAATTAGGTTAAAGTTTGCGTTGTTATTAACGCAGGGTAAAAATGAAACAATGTCGGAAATTCAATTTTTAAATGTAGATCTAGAGCTTGAATCAAAGCAAGATATTAGTTTGTTAGTTGCAGACTTAAAAAAAAGTGCTGTGGTTTTGCATTACGATAAAGATGAGTACCGTCAACTAGCACGTATTGAGTCTAATGAAGACGTTATCTCACCAGATAAAGCGATTAACCACTTATGTGAGTTAATTGAATCTTGCTCACGCAATGCATTAAAGCAGTGGTTATCATGCTCAAAGCGCACCTTTGATATTGGCTTTGAATCAGGCACTTCGCCAAAATGCTTTAATCAAGCGCTCAGTGCCGATACTTTATTGCGTATTTCTGCTATTGGCGCAGGTATTGAAATTACAATTTATCCACTTTCAAGTTAGCCTTTTCGCTCTACAATTGCTGCGGTCATTCTTGATACGCAGCACAGTTCTCCACGACTATTGGTGATTTTTATTTCCCATACGGATGTACGCTTGCCTAAGTGTAGTGGTGTTGCTATCGCGGTTAATATACCATTACGTGATGCTTTTAGATGATTGGCATTGATCTCCTGGCCAACACAATAAAACTTTGTAAAATCAACAGCAAAGTTTGCAGCATAACTCGCCACCGTTTCTGCAAGTACAACATTTGCGCCGCCATGCACCATACCCATAGGGTTATGATGAGCTGGGATCGCGGGCATCGTTGCTACTAAATAATCATCGCCTATTTCACTTATTTCAATGCCCATGGTTTTCATCAATGTGCCTTGACCACTTATGCCGTCATCAAGTTGCTTACATTGTGCTAGGGTGATCGGTTGATACCAAATACTCATCTGTCTACCTCACTAAGTTATTTACTAAATCAGTCTACACTTTTAAACATTTTCCTACAGTTAAGATCATAAAAATAGATAAAATGTACCTATATTATCTAACTGTTAATGGATCTTAAGGATGAAAGTAAAGGTATTTGGATGTGGTGCAATATTATTAATGAGCCTTGTTGCTCAGCCGCAGGCTGTTGCTAGTACCCAACATCAACTCGATATTGGTTTTACCGATTTAGCTGGTTTAGATGAATCTTTTTTAGGCGCACGGTATCGATATTTTGCGCAAGATCTTGAATCGTTGACTGGTCCATACGAGCTAAAAGCGTATTTAAATCAAGTCAATAATTATGCTATTGGTGGGTTTGCTAATGATGATTTTAGCTATTTAAATGCCGATGCTGCCATCTATGGTCCCGCAGGATTAGTTATTAGTGCCAGCGCGCAGCGCCTCTGTGAAGATAATAGCTATTGGCAAAATACTGATTATTTAGTGAGTGCCGCTGTTGGTAAGCAAATGAATGAGCAGTTACAACTAGGGTTCAATGTATATTACAGTCGCTTAGAGCGCCATGATATGTGGTTTGGCAAAGATAATGAAAGAGTCGCGGTTGAATGGACTTATGCTCCTTATGTTCGTTGGACAAATATAGTTAGCAATCAAGGTTGGGATTTAGAGCTAAAGCAATTGGCAGGGCGTTATCGTTATGTGCAGGGGCAGGCGGTTTATTATGTAAATCAAGCATGGTCAGTGGGAGTCGTTGCTAATATTCGTAATCAGAAAAATCTAAAAGACAACTATGAACTGCAAACGCAATATTGGTTTAATCAACATGTAGCATTAAAGTTTGGTCTTGGATCTGCGCTAGATTCTGGAAGTGGTTTAAATAGTATGAGCTTGTTATTAACGGCGCGATTTTAAGCCAATTTATATTTGCGATTTTCAGATAACTGTATATACTCACAGTTAAATGTACTGTATGGAAAACCAGTTGTATGCGCCCATTAACGAATCGCCAAGCTCAAATTCTCGAACTTATTAAAGTTTTTATTAAAGATACCGGTATGCCGCCAACCCGTGCTGAGATTGCGCAAACGTTAGGTTTTAAAAGTGCTAATGCAGCGGAAGAACATTTAAAGGCATTAGCGAAAAAGGGCGTTATTAAAATGAAGCCCGGTGCTAGTCGAGGTATTCAGTTAGTTGAAGAGGATGAGCCGGAACAACTTGGTTTACCTCTAATAGGCAGAGTTGCCGCTGGTGAGCCTATTTTGGCAGAGCAGCATGTTGAAAGTCATTGCAAAATAGATCCACTCTTGTTTAAACCGGCTGCTGATTTTTTACTGCGTGTGCAAGGCATGAGTATGAAAGACATTGGTATTATGGATGGCGACTTATTGGCAGTACACAGCACTCAAGTTGCTGAAAATGGCCAAGTGGTGGTTGCCCGTGTTGATGACGATGTAACAGTAAAACGCCTTGAAAAAGCAGGTAAAAAAGTTTTTTTACATGCTGAAAATGATGAATTTTCACCGATTGAAGTGGATCTTGAACATGAATCTTTCAATATTGAAGGGTTAGCTGTTGGGGTGATCCGCAACGCTGATTGGATGTAAATTTTTTGATCTATATTTCGCACCAAATTGGGGAAGTTTGGTGCATTTAATTTTTTACCGCTTTAATGGCTAGATTTTATACTTAGCTATAGCGTCCTAAGCCCTATCAAATCTACTTGTCAGCTACTTTTAGCCCTCTAATATTATCCCTAATTACAAAATAACGCGCTGATTTTTAGCTGTTATTTATGCACCAAAAAAGAATTTAATTGCTCTTAAAACTTGCTAATTGTTCATTTTTTAACTAATTGGTTAATACACTGTGTTAACAGCTACTTTAAAAGTCTAACAATTTTGCTCAATAGCATAATTTAGGGTTGCGTTAATATTCAGTAACAATAAAAAATAACGAATTGGCGCGAATAAAGCTGTGCCGCCTTTTCGCTTTGCGTTTTGCAATAGCATTTAAAGGAGCCGTCACATGGGTAAATTGAGCTCTACCTTGTGGCTTATATTGTTTGTTCTACCGCAGCAAGTATTGGCTAATAGCCAGTTTAATATGCGTAAGGGCGTAACAGATATAAGTAATGATGTTTATCAGCTGCACATGACAATATTTATTATATGTTGTGTGATTGGGGTCATAGTGTTCGCCGTGATGTTTTGGGCACTGATCCACCACCGTAAATCTAAAGGGGCAAAACCAGCCCAATTTCATGAAAGTACTAAAGTTGAAATCCTTTGGACGGCAATCCCGTTTGTGATTTTAATTGGTATGGCAATTCCTGCGACAAAAACTTTGATTGCAATGGAAGATGCTAGTAAAGCTGATCTCACGATTAAAATTACTGGTTCTCAATGGAAATGGCATTATGAGTACATGGGTGAAGATGTTGAGTTTTATTCAATGCTTGCTACACCTCAAGATGAAATAACTAATCTTGCAAATAAAAACCCTAATTACCTGCTTGAAGTTGATAAACCTTTGGTGTTGCCAATTAATCAAAAAGTACGATTTTTAATGACCTCAGACGACGTTATTCATTCTTGGTGGGTGCCTGATTTTGCAGTGAAAAAAGATGCTAACCCTGGGTTTATCAATGAAACTTGGACCAGAATTAATGAAGAGGGCATTTATCGAGGGCAATGTGCAGAACTATGCGGAAAGGATCATGGCTTTATGCCTGTGGTGGTTGAAGCTAAATCTGAGCAAGCATTTGCAAACTGGCTGAGCGAAGCTAAGCAGGCAAAAGCAAACGCTGCAATTGCTGATGCTGCATTATTAGATCAAACATTACCAAAAGAAGAATTAATGACACTCGGCGAGCAAGTCTATATGGCCAGTTGCGCTGCGTGTCACCAACCAACAGGTATGGGCTTACCGGGGGTTTTCCCTGCGCTCAAAGGCAGTCCGGTAGTATTAGGAGATATTAAAGATCATATTGATGTCGTGCTTCATGGTCGCCCAGGTACCGCTATGCAAGCATTTGACAAGCAGTTATCAATCAAGCAGCTAGCAGCTGTGATCACCTATAAGCGTAATGCATGGGGCAATGACACTGGGGATGTAATTCAACCGAGTCAGATACAAGCCGCGATTGATGCAACTTCGGAGGCTAAATAATGAGTAGCGTAACAGAGCAACAACATGATCAAGCTGCACACCATGATGGACATCATCATCCTGCGAAAGGTTTTAAACGCTGGCTTTATACTACTAACCATAAAGATATCGGTAGCTTATATTTAATTTTTTCGTTGACGATGTTTTTAATTGGTGGCGCCATGGCGATGGTGATCCGCGCAGAGTTATTTCAACCTGGCTTACAGTTAGTAGAGCCTCACTTTTTCAATCAAATGACCACAGTACATGGCTTGATCATGGTATTTGGTGCCGTTATGCCGGCCTTTACAGGATTGGCTAACTGGATGGTACCACTCATGATTGGCGCACCAGATATGGCATTACCACGGATGAATAATTGGAGCTTTTGGATTTTACCTTTTGCTTTTATTATTTTACTGGCATCCCTGTTTATGCCAGGTGGTGGCCCGGCATTTGGCTGGACTTTTTATGCACCACTGTCAACAACTTACAGTAACGATAATACCGCATTATTTGTTTTTGCTATTCACATCATGGGTATTAGCTCAATTATGGGCGCAATCAATGTGATTGTAACTATCGTTAATTTACGTGCGCCAGGTATGACTTGGATGAAGCTGCCGCTGTTTGTGTGGACATGGCTTATCACCGCTTTTTTATTGATTGCTGTGATGCCGGTATTGGCCGGTGCTGTGACTATGGTATTGACTGATAAGTATTTTGCAACCAGCTTTTTTGATGCTGCTGGGGGCGGTGATCCGGTGATGTTCCAGCACATATTTTGGTTTTTTGGTCACCCTGAAGTGTACATTATGATACTGCCAGCCTTTGGCATTATCTCGACTATAGTGCCGACCTTTTCACGTAAAAAATTATTTGGTTATGCCTCTATGGTATATGCCACATCTTCGATTGCTTTACTGAGCTTTATAGTTTGGGCGCATCATATGTTTACCACAGGTATGCCTGTCGCTGGCGAATTATTTTTTATGTATGCAACTATGCTGATATCGGTGCCAACTGGGGTCAAAGTATTTAACTGGGTAGCCACCATGTGGCGTGGTTCGATTAGTTTTGAAGTGCCTATGTTATTTAGTATTGCGTTTATTGTGTTATTCACTTTAGGTGGTTTCTCTGGGTTGATGCTGGCGATTACTCCTGCTGATTTTCAATACCATGATACTTATTTTGTGGTGGCGCACTTTCATTATGTGTTAGTGACTGGGGCGATATTTTCAATTATGGCCGGGGCGTATTATTGGCTGCCAAAATGGACGGGAAATATGTTCAATATCACCTTGGCTAAATGGCATTTTTGGTTGTCTTTAGTGAGCGTGAATGTATTGTTTTTCCCTATGCACTTTGTTGGTTTGGCCGGTATGCCGCGCCGGATTCCTGACTACGCACTGCAATTTGCAGACTTTAACGCGATTATTAGTATTGGTGGCTTTGCTTTTGGTTTATCACAATTGTTATTTGTGGTTGTAGTATTTAAGTGTGCACGAGGCGGCGATAAAGTGCCCGCCAAAGTGTGGGATGGTGCTGAGGGTTTGGAATGGGAGGTGGCATCGCCTGCGCCTTATCATACTTTTGAAACGCCACCGGAGATTAAGTAATGAGTCATGCACCACTGCTTAAGCGCTTAGTTTTAATATGTCTTGGCATGTTCGCTTTTGCGTTTGCTTTGGTGCCGTTGTACGACGTTTTTTGTGATGTAACAGGCCTTAATGGTAAGCCTTCGTTAGAGCAAGCAAAGCAAAGTACGAGTGTTAATGAGGCACGAGAAATCGACGTAAGCTTCACAACTCATGCGCAAAGTGGAGCGCCATTTGAGGTGCAATCACATGAGTATAGTGTGGTAGTAAAGCCCGGAGCTATGCGCGAAGTGCTGTTTAGAGCAAAAAATACCAGTAATGAAGATAAAGTTATGCAAGCGGTACCGTCGGTGTCTCCAGGCAAAGCAGCTAAGTATTTGCATAAAATGGCTTGCTTTTGTTTCGATCAACAACCTTTGAAAGCAGGTGAAGAAGTGGAATTTAAACTGCTTTTTTATGTTGATACGCAATTACCTGAAGATGTTGAAGAGTTAACTTTGTCTTATACCGTGTTTGATATTAGCGGGCAGATAGTGGCTAGTAATTAGGTTGCCAAGCTAATAGCTAATTAGGAGCAAACAAAATGGATAAAAATTACGAAAAATATTATGTTCCCGCGCAAAGTCCGTGGCCAATAGTTGGCGCATTTGCGATGTTTTTTATTGCTGTTGGGGCAGGTCTTACCGTAATGCAAGCAAGCAGCGGCGGTGGGGCTGGCCATTATGTGCTTTATGCAGGAATTGGTGTGTTGCTGTTTATGCTATTTCGCTGGTTTAAAAATGTCATTGAAGAGTCTGATCAAGGCTTATATTCAGCACAGATGGATCGCTCGTTTCGTCAAGGTATGAGCTGGTTTATTTTCTCTGAAGTAATGTTTTTTATGGCTTTTTTCGGTGCCCTTTTTTATGCCCGGATGATCTCTGTGCCTTGGCTTGGTGGCGCCGGAAATAATGCCATGACCAATGAGGTACTGTGGCCTACTTTTGAGGCAATCTGGCCCTTAGTTACTACCCCCGGTGGTGGTACGACACAGGCTATGGGTTGGCAGGGATTGCCGCTGATCAACACATTAATATTACTAACCTCATCGGTTACCTTACATTTTGCTCATGTAGGCATGGAGAACAATAAGCGTGGGCCATTAAAAGTATTTATGGCACTGACAATCGTACTAGGGGTCTGTTTTTTAGGGCTGCAAGTCGTAGAGTATTTGCATGCTTATCAGGATTTAGGACTGACCTTAGATGCTGGCGTATATGGCAATACTTTCTTTTTACTAACCGGCTTTCATGGCATGCATGTGACCTTAGGAACTATTTTATTATTAGTCATGCTGATCCGTATTTTAAAGGGCCACTTTAGCCCAGATAAACATTTTGCGTTTCAAGCCGCAGCTTGGTATTGGCATTTTGTTGATGTGGTGTGGTTGTGTTTATTTGTGTTTGTATATGTGCTGTAACTTTGTCAATTGGTGATGAGTTACTGTGGATGAAACCTAGTTTAAGGGCCGCAATAACAATCACTAAGACGATAACAGAAAACAGCACACGACGGCCTAAATAGTGAGACATAGGCCGTCCATCTGTTTTACCCGATACCATAATAAATAAGGCACGGAACAAGTTAAAAAGTATAAATAGTAGCAACAGTACGATAATAATTTTAATAATCACTGGGTCACCTTTATGCAGTTAATTTTATGGCGTAAACAAAAGCTTAGCTCAATTATTACCATTTGCGTGGTAACCATTGTGGTATTGGTGTGTTTACGCCTAGGGTATTGGCAATTACAGCGAGCTGAAAGTAAAACTGAGCAATTAACACAAATAGCAGCCCTGCAAAGTCAGGGAGTAATGAGCTGGCAGCAAATGCAGCAACTGCCTAGTGATTGGAATAAAACGGGCTTGCAGATAAGTATCTCTGGAGTGCTAGATACGCAGCAATATTGGTTGTTAGATAATCAAGTTTACCAAGGTCAGGTTGGCTACGATGTACTTACCTTGCTGCGTTTACAGCAAAGTAAGCAAACTCTGTTGGTGAATTTGGGTTGGGTTAAAGCACCACTTACTCGCCAGCAACTCCCTAGTATAAACCTACCATCGACTCCTTTGGCAATGACCGTGCAATTAAAGCAAGGAAAGCTCAGTGGCTTTACTTTGCAAGATGCACAACACAAGACGGATACAGCATGGCCCAAGCGCGTACAAATTATCGATTTAGTATTGTTTTCACAGCAAACAGGTCGCGACATGATTGACTTTATTGGTTATCGGCAAGGTATCGCGGATGAGATTGCTGCGCCGCATTACCAAGCTGTGGTGATGAGCCCCGAAAAACATCAAGCCTACGCAGTGCAATGGTTATTGATTGCGATTGCCTGCCTTGTTATTGCTGTATTTGCTTTTAAAAAGAAGGAATTACAATGAAAAACAATCCGTTATTAATATTTATTGGCTGTTGTTTAGTGCCTTTAATACTGGCGTATTTGGCGTTAAAGCTTGAGTGGATACCTAGTGCATCGAGTAATAAAGGGGAATTTTTAACACAGGAAATAAAACTACAAGATTGGAAAAAAACGGAGCATAAACAATGGACTATTGCTTTAAATCACCCAGCACAATGCCAACAAGCTTGTGCACAGCAGTTACAAGCACTAGAGAACCTCTACATCGCTCTTGGTAAAAATCAAGGTAAAGTCGATGTAGCCATCCTTGGCCAGACACAGCAAAAAGAGCTGCCATGGCGTCAGTTACCAGAGGTTGATGTACTGCAACCAGCTAGTTTATATCTAATTGATCATATGGGCTTAGTGGTCTTGCAGTATCCTTACCATAGTGAGCCACAGCAAAACCGTTTGACTCAAAAAGGACTGTTAAAAGATTTAAAAAAATTACTTAACTATTCGCGTTCTAGCTAAATTAAGGAGTGCCAATTATGTATAAAAACTATAAACATTTGGTATTAGCAACTTTTATGTTATCGATCTTAGTTGTTGGCTTAGGGGCTTATACGCGCTTGAGTGATGCCGGATTGGGTTGTCCGGATTGGCCCGGTTGCTATGGCTTTTTGACGGTACCCAAGCATGAGGCTGATTTAGCCCATGTAGAGCAAACCTACCCAGATATGATGTTCGAAACCGCTAAAGCGTGGAAAGAAATGATCCATCGCTATTTTGCCGGCACGTTAGGTTTACTTATTTTAGCGTTATTTATATTGGCTTTATTAAAACGTCAATATCCAACCACGCCAATTAAATTACCCTTACTATTACTAATACTGGTGGTGTTTCAAGCGGCTTTAGGGATGTGGACCGTCACCATGAATTTACAGCCGCTGATTGTATTGGGGCACTTATTAGGTGGATTTAGTATTTTATCATTGGTTACATTATTGTATTTACGGCTAACGGCAAAACCAATTTTTGGCGGCGACGCCCCAGCTCGGCGTTACTTTAAACTTAGTCTAGTCGCATTAGTGGTGTTGGTATTGCAAATAGCGCTAGGCGGTTGGCTTGCTGCTAATTATGCGGCGCCGCACTGCAATGGCTTGCCATTGTGTAGTTACGGACAGCCGTTTTCATTGAGTAGTGTATTTCAGTTGCCATTAGAGCAAAGTACTTATGAATATGGTGTACTTTCACAGCAGGCTAGAATGTCGATCCATTTATTACATCGAATGTGGGCGTTAGTTACCTGTGTAGTATTAGCGCTGATCATGTGGCGCATTTATAGCCGTGCTGTGTCGAGAAAAATAAAGCATTGTACAGTCTCCGTATTGGTCGCGTTGCTGTGTCAAATTTGTTTGGGCTTGGCGGTTGTGCACTGGCATTTCCCGCTCGGCGTTGCGCTGGCACATAATTTAATGGCTGCCATACTATTGTTAACAGTCGTTCGTTTATGTTTTTACTTAAAAGCACGTACATAGGGGCAGTTATGACACCATTAATAGCAATAACAAAGTTAGCACCTAGCCAAATTAGCGGCTTAATAAATGATTATTTAGCGATCAGTAAATTTAAAGTAGTCGCGATGTTGGTATTAACAGCATGGGTTGGTTTAGCGCTGGCACCCGATGTTGGTCGTGGTATTGGCGTACAGTTTATTAGTTTACTGGGGATTGGCTTGTTATCCGCAGCAGCTGCGGTGATCAATCATGTGGTTGATAGCGAAATAGATAGCAAAATGGCACGTACACGCCATCGGCCAGTGGCGAAGGGGCGGTTATCTAAACTGCATGCTTTAAGTTTTGCCGCTGTTATTGGGGTGAGTGGTTTCATTATGTTGATGATCTGGGCTAATACTTTAACCGCTGTATTAACCTTATTTGCGTTAGTTGGTTATGCGTTTATTTATACCTCCTTTTTAAAGCGTGCAACGCCACAAAATATTGTTATAGGAGGGCTGGCCGGTGCCATGCCGCCGTTGTTAGGGTGGGTATCAGAAACCGGGCATATGGCAGCGGCTCCTTGGTTATTGGTGATGATCATATTTACTTGGACTCCGCCGCATTTTTGGGCGCTGGCAATTGCTCGCAAAAGTGATTACGAACGCGCTAAGATCCCCATGTTGCCAGTCACTCATGGTATTGATTTTTGTAAAACCTGTGTAGTTGCATACTCTATTTTATTGGCCTTGGTATGTGTATTGCCTTATTTAATTGGTATGTCGGGGCTCATTTATTTAATTGCTGCGACACTACTTAATGGGATTTTCATCTATAAAGCGGTAAAACTAAAAATAGCGGGGAATGACGATACGGCAATGGATTTATTCCGTTTTTCAATTATTCATTTAATGATACTCTTTGTCGCCTTATTTATAGATAAATGGTTCGTTATATGAATAGCTTAGCAGTTAAGCGTGGGGCAAGAGTGTGGTTGGTGTTAAGTTTATTGCTGTTAACAGCTTGTAGTGACAGCGCTATGCCTGACGTTGAAGCTTTGGTATATGAACAAGCCAAACCTTTGAGTGATTTTACTTTACAAGATCAAAATGCTCAGCCCGTAACTAAGCAAACATTGCAAGGTCAATGGAATTTAGTGTTTTTAGGTTATACCAGTTGCCCAGATATTTGCCCTCTGACATTAGCTAAACTCAATGGCGTTTATAAAGCGTTGAAAGATGAATACCCATTGCAAATTTGGTTTTTAGCGGTCGATCCAAAACGCGATACAGTCGCTAAACGCAAAGCCTACATTGATTATTTTAATCCTGATTTTTTAGCGGTCTCAGGGGAACATAAAGATCTATTTCCACTAGTTAGAGAGTTAGGTTTGATTTACGCAATTAGTAATAGTGATGAGCAAGAATATGCCGTTGACCATAGTGCTTCAATTGCGATGGTTGACCCTCAAGGAGCGGTAAGAGCCATATTTAAACCTGAATTTAAACAAGGCAGTGTGCCATTAATTAATGCTAAATTATTAATAACTGAATTTAAGCAGATCGCCGATCATTATCAATAAATGAGCCAGAAAGTATACTTTAATTCTTTTCGAGGAGCGTTGAGCTCCTTTTTTGTTTTTCTTTTATCCCCTGTAAATAATTTCACTCTTTTTTCAACGCATTTATGGCATTTTTACTAACTCAGTCTAAGCTTTTGTTATGAATTGGTTAAACATGGAAAGTGCGAACAATATGATGAAGCTTCCCGCTGAACTAGCAATCACCCAAGTTGAAAACTTACACCAAGATTTATTACAAGAATTACACCGCAATGATGATGTTTGTTTAGACATTAGTGAAGTTGTGCGCGTAGATACTGCCTCTATTCAACTATTGTGTGCTCTGCAAAAGCACTTGCTATGCGTACATCACAAAATTATTTGGGTTGGGCAAAGTGAGCCTTTAAAAAATGCCATTAGTCGCTTAGGCCTAAGTGAATATCTGATACTTGAAAATGTAGATTAAGGGGTTCATATGAAAAGAATTTTAGCCGTGGATGATTCGGCATCAATGCGTCAAATGGTGAGTTTTACACTGAAAAAGGCGGGTTTTGATGTCACTGAGGCAAAGGACGGAAGTGAAGCACTTAGCATCGCAAAACAACAAGGTTTTGATGCTGTTATTTCAGATGTAAACATGCCAGTGATGGATGGTATTACTTTGATCAGGGAGTTACGCACCTTACCAAACTATAAATTTACGCCATTGCTAATGCTAACAACAGAATCAGGTATGGACAAAAAAGTAGAAGGGAAAGCTGCTGGTGCAACAGGCTGGATAGTTAAACCTTTTAATCCTGAACAGTTATTAGCGGTTTTAAAAAAAGTAATTCGCTAATCTAGGGGACGGGGTATGAGTATAGATTTAAGTCAATTTTTTGAAGTCTTCTTTGAGGAAAGTTTTGAAGGCTTAGATGCGATGGAAGCTGAGTTATTAAACTTAGTACCTGGCGAAGAAGATTTAGAAACAATCAATACCATTTTTCGTGCTGCGCATTCTATCAAAGGCGGCAGTGGTACATTTGGTTTTAACTCTGTGTCTGACTTTACTCATGTGCTAGAAACCCTATTAGATCAAATTCGTGAGGGGAAACGAGAGCTTACCGCAGAGCATGTTAACCTATTACTTAAATCTGTTGATTGCTTGCGGGAGTTACTTCGTGGCTTACAAGCAGAGCAAGAACCTAATTTAGAAGAAGCAATTGCACTGAGAATTAAGTTTGAACAGATTTTAGGAGTAAACCAAGCCGAACAAAATAAACTGGAAGTCACTGCTAGCCCCGCTCAACTTGCGCTAAACACCTATCAGATTGATTTTAAACCACATCATCATTTATTTAAAACAGGCAATGAGCCACTTTATATGATCAGTGAGTTGGCTGAATTGGGCGATTTAGAGACTCAAGCTTTCAATAATGAGATCCCTGACATTGCTGATTTAAGCCCCGACGATTGTTTTTTATCTTGGCGATTCTTTTTAAACACAGCAAAAGATGAGAGTGCGATTCGAGAAATATTTGAGTGGGTTGAAGATGATGCTGATATTACTATCGCGTTGTGCGGCGGCTTATTTGCTGATGATGATACACAAATTACAGCGCCTGATGTGATTGAGGAAAACCCTAATTCAACTTCAGCCCCAGCAGTTGTCAATGTTGCTGCGGTTAAGCCAATAAAAAAAGGTACTGCGGTCAAAGCAAGCACTCCAGCTGCAGAATCTACTTCAATCAGAGTAGGCATAGATAAAGTTGACTCATTGATCAATATGGTTGGAGAGCTGGTTATCACTCAAGCGATGTTAAGCCAAATTGGTCAACAAGAGATCACCGAAGCGACGATCGCCTCTTTGCAGGAAGGCTTAGCGCAATTGGCCCATAACACTCGTGATTTACAAGAAAATGTAATGCGTATCCGAATGCTGCCAATCAGCTTTGTATTTAGTCGTTTTCCGCGTTTGGTGCGAGATATTTCGCAAAAACTGAATAAGCAAGTTGAGCTAAAACTGTTAGGTGAACAGACCGAGCTTGATAAAACCGTAATGGAAAAAATATCAGATCCTATGGTGCACTTAGTACGAAATTCGCTGGATCATGGGCTAGAAACGGTTGAACAGCGCCTTGCTGCAGGTAAAGACCCAGTCGGTACAGTCACACTTAATGCATTTCACCAAGGTGGCAATATTGTTATAGAGATCATGGATGACGGACAAGGCCTTAATACTGTAAAGATTAAACAAAAAGCGGTTGCTAATGGGCTCGTAAGCGAAGCTGATGAGTTGGATGATGATGAAATTAATGAGCTCATTTTTATGCCCGGTTTTTCAACCGCAGATGAGGTAAGTGATATATCCGGACGTGGTGTTGGTATGGATGTGGTCAGGCGTAATATCCAATCACTCAATGGCTCGGTTGAAGTGTCATCTGCTGCAGGTGTTGGGTCTACCTTTACTATTCGCTTGCCACTTACTCTGGCTATTTTAGATGGTCAGTTAGTGAGGGTTGCAAAGCACACCTATATTATTCCATTAATATCTATTGTTGAATCATTACAAATTGATATCAATAAAGTCAGTCGAGTGGGTAAAGACTTAGACGTACTTAGACTGCGTGATGAATACATTCCTATCTTGCGTTTATACAGTATTTTCAATCATCAAGGTGCGATAGAAACGCTTGATAAAACCTTGTTAGTGGTAGTTGAAAGCGATAATCAAAAAATTGGTTTGTTAGTTGATGATTTATTGTCACAGCAACAAGTAGTGATTAAAAGTTTAGAAGCTAATTACCAAAAAGTAGATGGCGTGTCAGGTGCCACTATATTAGGGGATGGTCGGGTTTCGTTGATTGTCGATATCAGCGGCTTAATTAAATTATCAGGATTAAGAAAACCCGGTAGCCAAGAATTGATTATTGAATCGCAAGCTAACTTGGAGGCTTCATGATCTCTGCGCACAGCGAGTTAAATAACAAAATAATGCTTGAACAGGGCCAAGGAGTTAAGCAGTTTTTAACCTTTATTATGGCTGATGAAGAATACGGAGTTGATATTTTAACTGTTCAAGAAATTCGCAGTTGGGAGGAGATCACCGAGATCCCGAATGCCCCAGATTATGTCAAAGGGGTGATTAATCTACGTGGCACCATAGTACCTATTTTAGATCTTAGATTACGGTTTGGCTTAGCGACGATTGACTATGGACCGTTAACCGTGGTGATCGTAGTGAAAGTAATTTTTGAGCAAAATAGCAAGATTATGGGAATGGTAGTCGATGCCGTATCTGATGTTTACAGTATTGTAGAGCAAGATGCGAAGACGGTGCCTAACTTTAGCGGCTCAGAGAATGCTGAGTTTATCGCAGGGTTAGTGAATGTCGGTGAGAAGATGGTCGCGTTATTGGACCTGCAAAAAACAATGGATATTTAGCCAAGTACTAAATATAGCAAATGGTGATCAACAAGAAGGTGATGGGCATGGGGTGGTTTAGTAATTCTAAAAAATCAAATAATGATTTAATCGTTACGGCATTAAATAAGTCACTTGCGGTGATTGAGTTTGAACCTAGCGGCATAATTATTACGGCGAATAATAACTTTTTAGATGTAATGGGTTACCCCTTAGAAGAAATTCAGGGCCAGCATCATTCAATATTTGTATCTAAAAAAGAAGCTCAGAGCAGTGAATATAAAAGCTTTTGGCAAAGCTTGAAAGGCGGAGAGTTTATTGCTGATGAGTTTAAGCGGATCAGTAAAAGTGGCAAAGAAGTGTGGATCCAAGCAACTTATAATCCCGTTAAGGATGAGCATGGAAATGTTATAAAAGTTGTTAAATTTGCCAGTGATATTTCGGCGCAAAAGATGGTCGCTGTTGAAGCTGCGGGGCAAATTGCTGCTATTAGCAAATCTCAAGCGGTGATTGAGTTTGATTTAGATGGCAGCGTGTTGACCGCGAATGACAACTTTTTGCAGACATTTGGTTATCAGTTAGAGGAAATAGTCGGGCGGCATCATCGTATATTTATTGAGCCTGAGGTTGCTAAAAGTGAGCAATACCAACTGTTTTGGCAAAAATTAGGTCGTGGTGAATTTGACTCCGGTGAGTATTTACGTATTGCTAAAGATGGCAGTGAGGTATGGATCCAAGCATCTTATAATCCAATATTTGATCTCAGTGGCAAACCTTATAAGGTGGTTAAATATGCGACAGACATCACAGCTCAAAAAGAATTAGAAAAAGAATCTAAAAGGGATGCTGATCTATCGAGCGCATTAACGATCTGCCAGGCGAGTGTGATGATGGCAGACAATGATTTACAGATAGTGTTTGCTAATAATCAATTAAAACAAATGCTCCAAGCCAGACAAGGTGAGCTACAGAGTGTACTAGGTGATTTTTCCGTCAATAGTATAGTGGGCTCAAGTATTACGGCATTTTTTGAAAATACAGCACAGCAGGCTCAGTTGTATACAAACTTGACCGACTCTATTGAATCAAAACTAGAAATTGCATCATTAATTTTTAATATTATTGCGACCCCTTGGTTTAATAAAGAAGGCAAACGATTAGGAACTATAATTGAGTGGCAAGATTTAACCGAAAGTATTAAAAAAGCGACTGCTGAAAAACGTGCTGCTGAAGAAAATCTTAGGGTGCGTCAAGCTCTGGATCGAGTTGCAACAAATACCATGATTGCAAATACGAAAAACGATATTATTTATATGAATGAAGCGGTGCAAAATATGATGCGCAACGCTGAGCAAGATTTACGTCGCGATTTACCTAATTTTGATAGTAGCCAGTTATTAGGGCAAAACATTGATGTATTTCATAAAAATCCAGCGCATCAACGCAATCTGTTAAGCAAGCTAACCGATACTTACAGTGCAGAGATACTGGTTGGCGGGCGCACTTTTGGTTTAGTTGCTAACCCTATTTTTAACTCAGAAAATGAACGAATCGGCACTGTGGTGGAATGGGAAGATCGAACAGCTGAAGTGGCAATGGAAAAAGAGATGGCTGATTTAGTTAGCTCGGCAGGTAAAGGTAATCTTGAAGCCCGTGTTACAGAGCAAGGTAAAGGCGGTTTCTTTTTACGCTTAGCTAAAGGCCTAAATGGTTTAATTGGTATTGTTGATGATGCTGTCACCGGTACTGGTAATATGCTTGATGCGATGGCCAATGGTGACTTATCACAACGCATAGAGCAAGAGTATCAGGGGTCGTTTGAAAAGCTTAAGCGTGATGCCAATACCACGGCTGATAAATTAACGGAAGTCATTAATCGTATTAATACCTCGGCAACCTTAGTGGCAAGTGGAGCTGAGGAAATATCTCAAGGCAACGCTGATCTAAGCCAGCGTACTGAAGAGCAGGCATCATCGCTTGAAGAAACAGCATCAAGCATGGAGGAAATGACCAGTACAGTACGTCAAAATGCTGATAATGCAAAAGTGGTTAATGAATTAGCTGAAGAAACGCGCGATAAAGCGCAGCAAGGTGGCGAAGTTGTTAATCGCGCGGTGATCAGCATGTCGGCAATTAATGAGTCGAGTAAAAAAATTGCCGATATTATTAGTGTGATTGACGAGATTGCCTTTCAAACTAATTTATTAGCTCTTAATGCAGCTGTTGAAGCTGCAAGAGCTGGTGAGCAAGGCCGTGGCTTTGCTGTTGTTGCTGGGGAAGTGCGTAATTTAGCGCAGCGTTCAGCGGGTGCTGCAAAAGAAATTAAAGAGTTGATCAGAGATAGCGTTGGTAAGGTTGAAGATGGCACTTTATTAGTTAATGAATCAGGAGCCACTTTAAAAGAAATTGTTATTGCAGTGCAAAAAGTAACTGAAATGATATCTGATATTGCAGCAGCATCCGAAGAGCAAAGTTCAGGTATTGAGCAAGTCAACAAAGCTATTTCGCAAATGGATGAAATGACCCAGCAAAATGCGGCCTTAGTTGAGCAAGCATCAGCGGCCAGCGAGTCAATGTCAGAGCAAGCGAATGATATGACCCGGTTACTGAACTTTTTCACTTTAAGTCAGCAAGACGCTGTAATTAATACTGCACCAGTAACTCCTACTACCGCGCCACCACGTAGTAATAATATCCGTAGTAAAGCGCGAGGTAATAATTTTGCTAATTCAGCTGATGAATGGGAGGAATTTTAACGTTTTTTGCAATCGCATTACTAGTTGAGCCTCTGTACTTTGAAAAATCCAGAGTCTTAACTTTTAGCAATTTTGTTAATATTCAATCGCAGCTCAGTCACGCCTATTGCGAGTAATTGAAATGAAAGAGTTTTTACTAACCGACCATGATTTCAAGCAAATAGCTGCAATAGTTTATGACGCGTGTGGCATTGTATTAGGTGATCATAAACGAGAAATGGTCTATTCACGTCTTGCTCGTCGGCTCAGAACATTGCAGCTGACAAATTTTAAACAGTATTTAGCTTATTTAGAGGCACATAAAGAGCAAGAATTTAGTGATTTTATCAATGCAATAACAACTAATCTGACTTCTTTTTTTCGTGAATCACATCATTTTGATTATTTGCAATCCCATGTAATACCAAAGTTATTAGTGACAAATAAAAGCACTCGGCGAGTTCGGATATGGTCTGCAGGTTGTTCAACTGGGGAAGAGCCCTATTCTTTAGCTATGACCTTACATGGGTTATTTCCAGCCGATTGGGATGTGAAAATTTTAGCCACTGATTTGGATTCAAACGTATTAGCTAAAGCACAATCCGGTACCTACACTGCGGCTAATGTGAATGGACTTGAACAACATCAATTACAGCGCTGGTTTTTAAAAACTAAAGATGGTGAGTTATTCAAAGTTAAACCTGAATTACAGCAAAAAATTCATTTTAAGCGATTGAATTTATTACAAGAATGGCCAATGAAAGGGCCTTTTGATGTGATCTTTTGTCGCAATGTGGTGATTTATTTTGATAAAGAAACAAAAGATCAGTTATTCCACCGTTATTGTCATATTTTAGCTGATCATGGGTACCTATTATTAGGTCATTCTGAAACCATGGGAAAGGAGCATAGTGAGTTTAAAAACTTAGGTAAAACTATGTATCAGAAGGTGATTTATGGATAGTCATTTTAAGCCAGTATTACATGGCTTTGAGCATATTAAGCGGTTTTGGGACTCAGGTCAGCGGCAAGTTATTGCTAAAGTATTGCCCGGTGAGTTTTACGTGTCAAAAAACGATGAGGTGATTTCCACTGTGCTAGGTTCATGTATTGCTGCTTGCATTTATGATGACAAGCTTGGTGTGGGTGGCATGAATCACTTTATGTTACCGATTGAAAAAGGCGTAGAGCCAACTAGTGCGCATAACTTAAATTGTCGTTATGGTAACTGGGCGATGGAGTTTTTAATTAATGAAGTACTTAAAAATGGCGCCTCTAGGCAAAATCTAAAAATAAAACTGTTTGGCGGCGGTAAAATTATTCGCTCGATGACAGATATTGGCCTTGGTAATATTCGCTTTGCTTATTCTTATGTGCAAGAAGAAGGGCTAGAATTAGTGTCTCATGATGTGGGGGGGCCTTGGCCGCGTAAGGTCAATTTTAACCCTCAAACAGGCAAAGCACAGGTTAAAAAATTGCGCGACATGCACACTGATGTGATTGAAAAACGCGAAGTCCGTTATTTACATGATATCGAAGAACAAGATTCTAAAACCGATATTGAGTTATTTTAAGGGGTAAAAAATGGTCAAGGTGTTAGTGATTGATGACTCGCCATTGATTCGACGAGTATTGACGGAGGTACTGCACCAGGCTGATGATATTCAGGTCGTAGGGTGTGCAGAAGACCCTTATCAAGCACGAGAAATGATTAAGCAACTTAATCCCGATGTGCTGACTTTAGATATTGAAATGCCGAAAATGGATGGCATTAGTTTTTTGAAAAACCTAATGCGTCTACGGCCTATGCCTGTGGTAATGATATCAACGCTCACCCAAAAAGGTTCACCGATAACTTTGGAGGCGCTGGAATTAGGAGCAGTTGATTTTATAGCTAAGCCGACAGTCAATGTATCTGAGCAATTAAGCCAGTATGCTAAATTAGTGCAACAAAAGGTCCGTACGGCAGCGGCGGCACGAGTACGGCCTTTTAAATTAAGCCAAGTACAACCTATCGAAACGCTAAGTAATGCACAGTTTAGTATCAATAAGGTTTTGGCGATTGGAGCTTCAACAGGAGGAACAGAGGCGATTAAAGAGGTGCTAATAAGAATGCCAGAAAACTGCCCTCCGATCGTTATCACGCAGCATATTCCACCTGTGTTTAGTAGTTCATTTGCTTTGCGCATGGATAGGACATGTACTATTAATGTCAAAGAGGCGCAGCAAGGCGATAAGTTAAAAGCTGGCTGGGCGTTTATCGCCCCGGGTGGTCAACACTTAAGCGTTATACAGCAAGGAGGCAGCTTATATTGTCAGCTTGATGAGAGCGAGCCGGTTAACCGTCATCGTCCTGCGGTTGATGTATTGTTTAACTCGCTGGTTAAAGTGTGCCCTAAAAATACCATCGCAGCTTTATTAACGGGTATGGGGAGCGATGGCGCGCAAGGTTTACTGGCGCTAAAACAGCATGGTGCTTATACCGTAGCGCAAGATGAACTATCGTCAGTGGTATGGGGCATGCCTAAAGCCGCTGTAGAGATCGGAGCAGCTTTAGCGGTGGTCTCGCTTGATAAAGTGACGCAGCATCTACTAAACCAAGCAATGAAAAAGTAGTCATCTTATAAACTAGAGCTGATTATCCCGGGCTCAGGTTGATAATTATCAAGGGATTATATTTTTACTGCACAATTACCCACGGTTGTGAAAACCAATAATAGCTATTTTTATGAGCAATTGATGGTGCTGTGCAGTTAAATCGTGATCGCCCTTGAGCTAAATTTTTCGGTGAATTTATGGTCACAGTATCAGCTGCTGACCAGTTTAGTTTTGCCTGACCGATGCCCGATACATAACAAGCTAGCTGACTTTTATGAAAGTCTCCCATATTAAATTTAATGCTGATCTGAGGTGGATTTTGGCTGGTCACGCTATCAATATAAGTAAGCTCTTGGATTGAAAATGCGCGAGAGTTTAGTTTGGTCACTAGCGTATCAAGCTTGCTATAAAACCCAGAAGCCGGAAAGCGTGGTAAACGGCTAAAATCAGAGTCTTTGTTGATGGCACCAGAGTGTTGGCCAATACCAATAAAGCCCAACTCTTTCACTAAACTTTGTAATTGGTTATTAAACTCGCCATATGGATATGCTAAGTATTTATAGTCATGGCCAATTTCTTCTTTGATCCGTTGTTGTGATGACAAAATATCTTGCTTAATACGCGCCTGCCATTGTTGGGTTGTTTCATCGGCTAATTTACGATGTAGGTAATCATGTTGTGCGCTGTGATTGCTGATCAGAGCACCTTTTTTGGCAAGTTCTCTGAGTTTATCCCAGCCCATTACATAGCCTTTACCTTCATCAATTAATTTTGGATTAACGAAAATAGTATAGGGGTAAGCAAACTTTTCTAATATCGGCGCTGCTTGTTCATAATTATTGTTGTAACCATCATCAAAGGTAATAGCGACGGCTTTATCTGGTAAACTTTGGCCTTGTTGTAAAGCAGATAGTAATTCATTCAGTGGCACTACGTTAAAGTCATGCTGTTTTAGATAGTTTAAATGCTCAGTGAAGGTTTCTGCACTGACACTGGTGACTGCTGGCAGGGTCTCACTGACATGGTGATATTGTAAAATAACTGCGCTGTGAGCAGGTAAAGATAGACAAAAGAGGATCGATAGCAGACTGTGAAAAAATTTCTTAATCGTCATAAAGCACACCATAAAAGCTTGCTGTTGTTAGCTGGTCCAATGATATTATCAAATATAACCGTGCCACTGTTAGGAATAGTTGATACTGCAGTAATAGGGCACCTTGGTAGTGCTCATTTTCTTGCCGGAATTGCCTTGGGCGCCACGGTGATTTCATTGCTATTTTGGTTGGCGGGCTTTTTACGCATGAGTACCACAGGGCTGGTTGCACAAGCTTATGGCAAGAAAGATTATCCTCAATTAGCCGGATTATTAAAGCGCAGTTTAGTATTAGCGCTTATCGTGGCATTTTCTTTAATTGCTTTATCGCCACTTATTAAAAATGCCATAGCTTACCTTTCTGGTTCCAGTGCGCAGGTGCTCGCACAAGCTTATAGTTATTTTGAAATTCGTATTTTTAGTGCACCAGCGGCATTATGTAACTTGGTATTATTAGCTTGGATGTTAGGGATTCATTACGGTAAAGGGCCTTTTTATTTATTACTAGTTACTAATATCACCAACATTGTTTTAGATATTTATTTTGTTGTGTACTTAGATTGGCAAGTCGCCGGAGCTGCTTGGGCATCGTTGATTGCCGATTATACCGCGCTATTATTTGCATTATTCTTGGTTTTTAGGTTGGCGAAAAAAATGACTGTGCCGCTATTTTTAGGTGGGTGGTTTAGCCGAGATAAAATGTGGGCGTTATTAAGTCTTAACCGTGATATTTTTATTCGCTCCTTAATTTTACAACTGTGTTTTAGCTTTATGACCTTCTATGGTGCACGCATTGGCGAGGTAACGCTTGCGGTAAATGCTGTATTACTGAACTTTTTAATGCTAGTGAGCTTTGCTCTTGATGGTATTGCCTATGCAAGTGAAGCAAAAGTTGGCCAAGCAAAAGGTCAACATAGCGTACGACGTATAAACTTATGGGTAAAAATAAGCGTATTTTGGGGAGTGCTATTTGCTTTTTGTTATAGCGTGTTTTTTGCATTGTTTGGTTCGCAAATTATTACCTTATTAACAGATATTCCTGAAGTGATCAAAGCCGCCTATGAATACTTACCATGGTTGATTTTTATGCCATTAGCGGCAATGAGTTGCTTTTTGTTTGATGGTATTTTTGTTGGCCTAACCAGAGCTCAAGATATGCGAAATACTATGCTAATTTCAGCATTAGTTGGATTCTTTGGCGTGTTTTGGGTGTTTAATGCTTGGCAAAATCATGCGCTTTGGTTAGCAATGACCTGCTTTATGCTACTGCGTGGTGTTACATTGATCGTACGCTATAAGCAGTTGCAGACAGCGCAGCAGTTACTGAATTAATAGAAATAGCAATAAATCTAAGTTCGCTTAAAACTTTGCATTTATTGTGCTAAAACGGCGTCGTTAAGCAATGTTTATTTTACTTCGATTCGCATCTTGGGATGGCTTGGATATATGACTGAACTTTATCATTGGTTTGATTTAATTGGCATCGCCGTATTTGCCATGTCAGGCACTTTAATTGCCTATGATAAAAAAATGGATGGCTTTGGAGTCGTGGTACTGGCGACGGTCACCGCGATAGGTGGTGGCACAATTCGAGATTTGATTTTAGATGTTCCGGTATTTTGGTTACATGACCAAAGTTATTTTATCGCGATATTTGCGTCTGTCTTTGTTACCACGCGATTGATCAATAAGCAAAAATCAATTCCTTTATATCATTTACAAGTTGCAGATGCGTTTGGTTTAGCGTTCTTTGCTGTAATGGGGGCGCAAAAAGCATTGCTCGCGGGGATGCCAGCTACAACGGCAATTATTATGGGGGTGATCACCGGTTGCTTTGGCGGGGTAACGCGTGATGTGTTGGCAGGCAATATTCCTATGCTATTAAAAGGTGAGCTATATGCAATTACTTGTATTGCTGGTGGTATTGTTTATACCCAAGCAATTGTATTGAACATTGAGACAGAGATAGCGATGGTGTTAGCGATGTTAACCACCTTGCTGTTACGCCTTGCAGCAATGAAATGGCAACTAACACTACATATTTTTAAATATCCTGACTAGACTGTAAAGAACAGAACGTTACAGGGACAAAGGATGTCATTAGCTCGAATTTATTCTCGTGCCCAAGTGGGCATTCAAGCACCTGAAGTGATCGTTGAGGTGCATCTAGGTAATGGTTTACCAGCATTTCATATTGTAGGTTTGCCCGAAGCCTCAGTAAAAGAAGCCAAAGATCGTGTACGCAGCGCATTAGAAAACTCTAAATTTGGTTTTCCAGACCAACGCATTACAGTCAATTTAGCACCTGCTGATTTACCCAAAGAAGGGGGGCGTTTTGATTTAGCGATTGCGGTTGGTATTCTCATCGCTTCAGAGCAAATTGTTTGCACTGATATTGAGCGCTATGAATTTTATGGTGAGCTGGCACTGAATGGCGAAGTGCGTGGCGTGAATGCAATACTGCCATCAGTTTTAGCAGCTAAAGCACAAGGGCGTTGTTGTTTTTTACCTTTAGTAAATGACAGTTTAGCGAGTTTAGTAAATGGCGTTGAGCGCAAAGCGGTCTCTTCTATCCAAGAAGTATGGAGTGATTTACTCAATCAGCAGCCTTTACCTCTTAATATTAGCTACCCAGAACAGCAACATAGCGGTGTTGAGTTCTTAATTGATTTAAGTGATGTAAAAGGCCAGCCGGGCGCAAAAAGAGTGTTAGAAATCGCTGCTGCGGGTGGCCATAATTTACTTTTTTTGGGGCCACCTGGTACGGGTAAGTCAATGCTCGCGCAACGTATGCCGACTATTATGCCGGGCATGTCCGATGATGAGGCACTTTCCACCGCAGCGTTGTATTCAATTATTGGCCAAAGTGTCGATCTAACTAATTGGCGCAAGCGACCATTTCGTAATCCTCATCACACATGCTCCGCAGTGGCGCTAGTAGGAGGCTCTTCAAACCCAAAGCCCGGGGAGATTTCACTGGCACATAATGGCGTATTATTTCTTGACGAACTACCTGAGTTTGAACGTAAGGTGCTTGACTCATTACGCGAGCCAATGGAGACAGGCACTGTAACGATTTCAAGAGCGGCAAGGCAAATGGAGTTTCCTGCACAGTTTCAATTAATTGCGGCTCTTAATCCAAGTCCTACGGGTTGTCATAATGATAAGCGCGCAACTCCGGATCAAGTTATGCGTTATTTATCGCGAGTGTCAGGACCATTTATTGACCGTATTGATTTACAAATAGAGCTACCACGTTTAAGCAGTGCGCAATTGCAAAGTACTCAAGAAGAACAAAGTAGTGCGACTGTGCGCACACGGGTGGAGGCGGCATATAATCTGCAATTGCGTCGCCAAGGGAAAGTCAATGCGCGACTTAATAATAAAGAAATGAGTGTGCATTGCGCGCTTGCAGCACCAGAGTTACAGTTTTTAGCTAAAGCCAGTGAAAAGCTATCATTATCGCCACGCTCTTATCATCGAGTGATCAAAGTAGCGCGAACAATTAGTGATCTAAAAGGGCAAGATAATATTAGTTTTGATGAACTAAAAGAGGCACTCAATTATCGTGCATTTGAACGTTTGTTATCACAATTAACCCAGTATTAGCGGTTAGATTGCATTAAATTGACAGCATGTAGCCTTTACCGCGTACCGTAACGATGCGTTTTTGGTCTTTTTCATCGCTCAGTTTTTTACGTAAGCGACCAATTAAAACATCAACAGTTCTGTCATTTGGACTCCAATCTGGCTGGCCAATTTCTTCTGATATTTTTTCACGAGACGTGGCTTTTCCTGCGTTTGAGATCAAACAAATTAACACTTTATGTTCCGCTTCAGTGAGCCTAGATTCAATGCCATTAGCAGTGATTAAAGTGCGGTTGTCTGGATGCAGTTTGAAGTCAGCATATTCAATAAATTCTTCGCTTTCATCGCTACTGTTATTATTGCTTTTTAAGCGCTTATAAAGTGCTCTTATACGCAGTTCAAGCTCTAATAAATCAACTGGTTTACAAATATAGTCATCAGCGCCTTGAGCAAGTCCGGCAATACGATCGGCTTGAGAATCTCGGCTTGAAAGCATGATCACACCAATGTCTGTGAGGGTGTTGAGTTCTTTTGCTAAATGTAAGCCATCACGTTTAGGTAATACTATGTCAATAATTGCTAATGATATGGCATCATAATTATTAGCGCGAGATTGCACTATAGCTAAGGCATCAGCGCCAGTTGCATCATTCTCAATGCAAAATTCAGTCTCTGCAAAATGATTGATTATGCGTTTAACTAATAGTTCGTCATCTTCAACCAATAAAACATGAATAGTCATAGTATCTTAATTACCTTTAATGATGCCGCTATGTTATCACTCATTCGCAAAAGGAGAGAAGGGCGATTTTTAGTATTTATGCTCTATTTAGATTATTTATTAATTATTATCAACAGGTAAACATACTAGGCTTACCTGTTGAACGGTATGCAAAGCTACTTCTCAGGGTATAAGTACTGCCACCACTGCGGTTGCTCTTTTAAATGCTTATCGAAGTAGGCAAGCATAGTATCCCACCAGTTAAAGCGTTGATCGCGAGCAAAAATTTGATGGTCCGCTCCTTTATATTCAATAAGATCAACATCTTTGCCAAGTAGTTTCAGCGCAGTGTACATAGTGTGACTTTCGCCTACTGGTACATTGGTATCAGCATCACCATGTAATAGCAGTAGCGGTGTAGTTACTTTGTCTGCGTGGAAAACCGGACTGTGTTGGCTGTATAGTTCACTATTACTCCAAGGGTAGCTGTTTTTAGAAGCTTCGCCAGAATATAAATAGCCCCACCAACCATGACCCCAATACGAGGTAATATTAGAAATACCTGCGTGCGCGATTGAGGCACTAAACATATTTGTTTTAGTGGTTAGTAACATAGTCATAAAGCCACCGTATGATGCGCCTAAATTACCTAAACGATTTTTATCAATAAATGGATACTGTTTTAATAGCGCTTGGGTACCTTGCATAATATCGTCAGCAGTATATTGACCCCACGCATTCACATGCTTAGCGGAGAACTGTTGGCCAAACCCAGTTGCACCGGTCGGTTGCACTACATAGACTACATAGCCATGCTCGGCCCATAAATTGAAAGGATAACGGCCAGTAAACCCACGAGTAACCGGTGATGTACCGCCATAGTAGTATACTAATGCAGGGTAGTGTTTGTTCTTATCAAGATTGCTTGGAAAGTAAACACGACCTTTAATTTCAACACCTGCGGTATTGGTAAAGTTAAATTCATCTAAGCTGGCTATATCGGTATTCGCATACGCTTGTGGTTTAGAATCCCACAATGTGGTTGCGGTGTTTTTATTAATACTTAACTGTTTTAATTGCTGTGGAGATGATGCATTAGAGCCGCTAACTAAAATAGCTGGGCTGCGGTTGTTTGAATAACTGAATTGTTCAACTACATCAAAACCTGTTTTGAGTTTGCTAAAGCGTTGTTTGCTTTTATCGTACAGGTATAAAGCAATCGTATCTTGCTCAGTGACTTTAACGAGGGCATCGCCATTAGCGAGTACTTCAAGTTGACCAATGGCAGGATCAAATTCACGACTTAATGGTGCTGCATTTTTACCATGATCAGTTAATAGGTAAAGCTGTCCATCATAGTTGTTGGCAAGCATATTCTCAGGTAGGTTTCTGCCTAAACCATCTTTAAAATCAGGACCCGCAGTGACATAAATGTCATCACCTGTGTATTTGGCTTGATTAAACGTAGTAAACTGACCAATAACTGTGTTGCTCGCATTGGCAATATTCAGTTCCACTAACTCTGTGGTGGGGTGAGTCGACGCTTGCATTACTTGCACACCACGACTCAGTAATACCGTACCACGTTTGCTATTAAAATCTTCAATACTGTGACTAAGTGGTCCTTGGCTCAATGCTTTACTCAGGCCTGTACTTATATCTAATAAGTAAGCTTGTGAGGTTGTGCGGGCATATGACCAACGATCTTGTAAACCTTGGTAGTGTTTAGTTAGGCTGTTATCAGCTGCTGGTGATTTGGACCAGCTGAAGATTAAGCTGTTGTTATCGTAATAAGCAAAGTCACCCGCGCCCTCTAGGTTGTTGGCAATCACTTTAAGGTTAAGGGTTTTGCGGTTTAATTGCTTTAATTTTCCATCTAATAGATAGACTAAATAATTGTTATCAGGGCTCCAAATAATGTTACTCGGTTGACCCGACTCAAAACGGTAAACTATTTGATTATCATCATTTTTTAGCTCAGTGATCACATTTGCTTGGTTACCCGTGCTATCTTGATAATGGCGTTTTGCCACTAAATGCTGTTTGGCATCAGGTGCTAAAGATATTGAACTGACCGTTGTGGCATCAAACAGTTGCTTGGCAGATAAACCATGTTGCTCTTTATTGCTAAAAGTTAATCTATCAATTGCTGCTTTAGGGTTGAAATCAACGTCAACATCGTGCCAATTAGCAACTTGTTCAGCAATAATCACTATTTGGTGATCGCCTTGCGGTAATGCCAGTTCGTAGCTTTCTTTTGTGGCTGTTTGTTTTTCACCATTGATAAACAACTGCGCTTTTTCGATACCTTTAAGTGTCAATGTGCCTTGGCTAAAGCGCTCAGCATGAGTGGTAAACTTTAATGCTTGTAGACCGCCCAGAGTTAATGCATTTACTTTATCTAAGGTTTGCCACTTTAATTTTTCGCCAAATACCGTAATGCTTGTTGTTGGTTGTTGAATGCTAGGTAATAGGGCGTTAATAATCGCATCTTGATGCTCAGTTTGGTATGGCTTTAGTTGCATGTCGGCTGCAATTGGGCCAATAAACTTAATATCTGCTTTATCTAATGGTGCAGCTACTAGAGCGCTACTTAACGTGCTTAAAGTTAACACCGCGAGTGTGGTTGTTAGGCGAGGTGTTTTTCCGCGCCATAGTGAACTAAAATTCATTATTGAGCCTGATGTAGGGAATTTAATTTAATATAGCATGTGGTTGTGGTGTCAAAAAGTGCTCTGCGATGGATTCCATTGCTCAGCAGTGTAAGGTTTGAGGTTAGGGCTGACACTTGATAAGGTGTTGAGCAATTGAGTAGCGTAGAGGTAACAGTGACATTATTAATCGTTTACATGGTAGCGGCGATTACGATTTCTTTTTTATGTTCGATTATGGAAGCCGTATTATTGAGTATAACGCCTAGCTATGTTGCAGTATTACGTAAAAAAAAGCCTAAACTAGCCAAGCGTTTCGAGCACTTGAAAACCAATGTTGATCAGCCTTTAGCTGCTATTTTAACCTTAAATACGGTTGCCCATACTGCTGGAGCTGCCGGTGTAGGGGCACAAGCTGCCGTAGTTTTTTCTGATGCGGCGGTGGGAATTGCTTCGGCGATAATGACTTTGTTAGTATTGGTGTTGTCAGAAATCATTCCAAAAACTCTGGGCGCAAAGCATTGGCGAACGCTTGCACCTATGGTGACCCAAGCATTACAGTATTTAGTCATCGCACTCAAACCTTTTGTGTGGCTTGCCGAAAAACTCACCGGTATGTTGGGCCGTAATTACAACGAAGAGTACTATATTCGCCAAGAAATTGAAGCCATGGCTGATATGGGATCGCAATCAGGTGCCTTACATCAGGAAGAGTCTGAAATCATCCGTAGTTTATTGCATTTCCGTCACGCCAAATTAGATGCGCTAATTACCCCGCGTACCGTCTTGTTTAAAGTACATAAAGATTTAACCGTAAATCAATATTTGGCTGAGCATGGTTCAGCGTCGTTTTCTCGGGTGTTGGTATATGATAAAAATGGTGATGATATTATCGGTTTTGTGCATAAAAACGATATTATGCTGGCGTATCATAGGTTGGGTGAAAACTATAAAATAAGTAAGTTGATAAAACCTATTTATACTGTGCCAGAGACTTTATACGTACCTACTTTATTACATACTCTGCTAGCTGAGCGTACTCATATTTGTTTAGTGATAGATGAATATGGTGATGTGCAGGGGATTGTGACACTCGAAGATATGATCGAAGCGTTAATGGGCTTTGAAATAGTCGATGAGCATGATCAATCAGCTAATATGCAGGCAGTTGCTAAGCAACGCTGGCGTCAGCGCTTGGAAAGTAGCAATAAATTGTTAAGCGCTGAGAATACCATGGCGAAACGAAAAAATTAACGTCGGCTATGACTATTTAATGAAACCATATGTAGCCATGATTGCGCCCAACGAATAAATTCAGTTTTGCCTTTTGGGCGACTGATCAAAAAGCCCTGCATTAAGATGTGCTCTTTAAAACGATCCAAGTATTCAAGCTCTTCAACGCGCTCAATGCCTTCAGCGACAATTGTTAAGTCATCTTGAATGGCTATATTTACTAAGCTACTAACAATGACTTGAGAAAATAAATCACTTTCAATATTACTGATCAAGGTACGATCTATTTTCACCTCAGTAAAAGGCAATGTTTTTAATTGTTGTACATTGGTAAAGCCGGTGCCAAAATCATCAAGAGAAATGCCAAAACCGCGCATTCGTAAACGGTTTAGAGTTTCTAGCTGTGCAGAACTGGATAAAGCATGCTGTTCTGTGATCTCTAAAATAATCTCACTTGGGGTCAGTTGATTAAGATGTAAAATTAAAGCCAGCTTATCTGGGCAGCTTAAATCTTCTAGCTGGCAGGGGGACAAATTAAAAGCCAGTTTAAGTTTGTAGCCTAAACGAGTTTTTATTTCTGAGAAATCGCCTGTTGCCTTTTCAAACAACTGAAACGTGATCAGATTAATTAAATCTAAATCTTCAGCAACACAAATAAACCGTTCAGGTAAAAATATAGCACCTTGTGCTGCTGTCACAATTCTGGCTAATACTTCTACGCTTTCAACTTTATTATTAGTACGGTTTATTTTTGGTTGATAAAACGGCGTTATCTCATTATGGCTTATCGCATGCAGTAATTGCGTTTCAGAAATTGGTTCTGTGGGCTTTTCTGTATGACAAGCTAAATACTCTAGTTTTTGTAGCAGTGTATAAACTTGGTTGAGTTGTACTGGTTTGGCGATATTACCAATTAAATGTACGTTGTTTTTACGCGCTAAATCAGCCGCTAAATCAATGATTTTTGAATTCATTTCAGAAATAATGACAATTGCCCCTGGGTAATGTAACTCGCCAAGGTGACGAATAAGCTCCATGCCATCCATGTTCGGCATATTCAGATCAGTAAATACGGCATCAAATGCATATGGATGCGCTTTTACTTTATTGAGGGCATCTTGCGCATCTAAACAGGTTGTTACATTGGGCACATCAAGCTCATTTAAGATAGCCTGCATCACTACTAAAATAGCTTTTGAATCATCAACGACCAAAATGCTGCGTGCTAGCTTTGTCATTTTCTTCCCTGAAATAAAATTTACTCGTTAATTAAAAGTAGTCGAGAATAGCGAAGGTGTCAGCTTTATAGTTGCAAATATATTCCATAATCTAGCTAAAAAAATGGGTATACTAACGATATAATTTTTAAGATTTGAAGTGACATCATGCAAATACAGCTGACCCTTGCTGATCAACAATTTAGTTTAGTGCTCGCGGGGCAACAAATTGTAAAAATTTTTCAGCAACAACAGGCAATCGGATTTGATAATCCACGTGCTAACTATTTTGAATTTAAGCTAGATAATCAAGTGATTGGTTTAGACACCAGTACGGTCATTGAGCATAGTATAGCGCTACATATTGATAATGAGTTTGTAAAACAACTGACATTACCGCCTATTGAAAAAACTAAACCTAAGCAGGGGCTGCTTGGATTATTTGCGCTCGGTTTTAAGATTTTTAAAAGTGCGAAAGTCGTTAAGGTAGTATTAGCGGGCGCCTCAGTGGCTGGTTATGCTTGGTTATTTACGTTTGAGTTTGCGCTTATGCTAATTGCTTGTTTGGTGATCCACGAGTACGGCCATGTCAGAGCAATGCAATATTTTGGTATTAAAACCAAGGGTATCTATTTAATCCCATTTGTTGGTGGGCTTGCCGTAAGCGACGATAAAATTACCACCCGCTGGCAAGATGTGGTGATTTCTTTAATGGGGCCTGCATTTGGTTTGATCACCTCCATACTTGGTGTGGTGCTTTATTATGCCACCGAGATGGAAATATTTGCCGGGGTCGCAGTACTCAGCGCATTATTGAATTTATTTAACTTGCTGCCTATTTTACCGCTTGATGGCGGGCATGTATTAAAAAGTATTAGCTTCTCAATGCGTTCATGGGTTGGTTTAAGTATTTGTATTTTAGGCGTGTTATTTGGCTTATGGCTAAGCTACACCTTTGGTTTAATGCTATTAGTGTTTTTCTTATTTATCGGTGCACTGGAAATCGCCTTTGAATGGCGCGGCCGCCACTATTCGCATTTACTGCCACTAGATAAATACGGGCAAGGTTTTTCAGCGGTAATGTATGCACTCGTCGTTGCAGGACACGTCGGGGTGATGATGCACTTTGCTGACTCTGAAAACGCAATTTTAAGCCTGCCGATGAAAATTCTATCGAGTTAACAAATTTAAATAGCGTGAGGTGTTACTCACGCTGTATTTTTGCAGCAAGCGTTACGGATAAAAACTCAACATCAAGGATATAAACACGCCGGTTATAATTAACTGCACTAAACAAAAGCCCATAATGTCTTTGGCTTTTAGGCCGGCAATTGCCAGTACCGGTAAAGCCCAGAATGGCTGAATCAGGTTAGTCCAGGCATCACCCCAGGCTACCGCCATTGCTACGCGGGGCATGTCGGCACCTAAAGCCTGTGCTGCGGGTATCACTATAGGCGCTTGCACCGCCCATTGGCCGCCACCTGAGGGCACAAATATATTTACTAAGCCAGCACTTAAAAAGCTCCAAAATGGCAATGATTGTGCACTGGCGATGGCGATAAATCCTTGTGATATCTGCTGCGCCAAACCCGTTTGTACCATGATTGCCATGATCCCAGCATAAAATGGAAACTGGATAATAATCCCTGCGCCGCTGGGGACTGCTTGCTGCAGGCTATTAAGTAAATTATACGGCGTTTGATGCAGTAAAATCGCAGAAAATAAAAACAGTGCAATCACACTGTTTAAATTAAGTGAGCCGCCACTAAACACAAAATAATTAGCTAAATAAACTAGCCCAAGCACTCCAATGCCTAGTCCTAATAACTTACTGTGTTCAATTCTATCGGCAGGGCGAGTAACATTGTTGGGCTTAGGTGTCGGTTCTGCTAATAGCGTTTTATCAACATAAATGCTGTCTTTTGCGCTGGGTAACATATAACGATTAACCAGTGGCATAATAATAAATAAGCCCACCACAATGGCGATATTAAAACCTGAGAACAAGGTGGCGCTGGTGTTTATCACGCCCATACTTTGCTCAGCAAAATGCCCTGGAGTAGCAATGGTTAATGGAATTGAACCTGCCAAGCCACCATGCCAAACAATAAAGCCAGAATACGCACTGGCAACCAGTAAGCGATAATCAACGAGTGTGTGGCGGGCAATTGCTTTGGCAAATAAAGCGCCAATAACTAAGCCAAATCCCCAGTTAATCCAACTGGCGAGTAATGATACAAAAGTCACTAATAAAATAGCTTTTGGCGCAGTATTGGCAAGTTTTGCTAATTGCGTGAGCAGTCGGCTCATCATCGGTGTACTTGCCAGCATATATCCGGTGAGTAATACCAACAGCATCTGCATGGCAAAACTCAGTAAGTTCCAAAAACCACTGCCCCACGCGCTCAGCACTTGTTGTGGGTTTGAAGGTGTCACTACACACGCAATTATAAAGGTAAGTAGTGTGAGTAAAATAACAAAAATAAAGGGATCGGGTAGGTAACGTTCCACTAATTTAGTGAACGGTTTGGCAACATGATTTAGCATAATGATTGTGTGTTTTGATTATTGCTACATATTGCCAATTAATCACGAAAGCGTTTAATTGGCAAATAGAGTTGTAGTCGTGGTGTTAAATCGCGTATTTGTTCGTCATTACAATAAACGTTAATTCAAGCACTAGCGTGGCATAAGCCACGCTTAGATACAGTGCTATTTCTGTGGTGCGAGGACCGCTTTTAAACGTGTTTGTACTTCTTCTACGAGTAAATCTGGTTGAAATTTAGATAAAAACGCATTGCAACCCACTTTCTCGACCATGGCTTGGTTAAAGCTGCCACTGAGGGATGTGTTAAGTACCACATGCAGATTTTTTAAGCGGTTATCGTTACGTATCTCGTGCGTTAAGCGATAACCATCCATTGCTGGCATTTCTGCATCGGTGATCACCATCAGTAACTCTTTTTCTACGTCCATGCCTTTATCAGCCCAGGCTTTAAGCATATTGAGTGCTTCAAGACCATTACTCGCTGGGATAATCTCAATACCCAACTGCGTTAATGTATCGCTCACTTGCTTTCGTGCTGTAGGTGAGTCGTCTGCATGGAGTATTTTTCGGCCAACAAATTCGTTTACGATACTTTGGTCAAGTACCTCATCAGAGATTTGCACTTCGTACTCAATAATCTCTGCTAATACTTTTTCTACATCAATGATCTCTACTAACTGCTCTTGACCATCACGTTGAATTTTAGTGAGCGCAGTTAGATAATGATTTTTACCGATAGAGGAAGGCGGTGGCATTATATCTGACCATGTCATATTAACGATTTGATCAACCTTACCAATTAAAAACCCTTGTACTGTACGATTGTATTCAGTGATCACTAAGTTACTATCTTCAGTATTCTTAGCCGCAGACATGCAAATCGCTTGGCGTAAATCAATAACAGGGATTGATTCACCACGAATATTGGCTACGCCTGATATTTTAGGATGGGCATGTGGAATGATACTAAGATGCGGCAGTTTCACTACTTCTTTAACTTTAAAGACATTAAGAGCAAACAAGTGACGACTGTGCAAATAAAACAATAATAACTCTAAGCGATTTTCACCAACGAGTTGAGTTCGTTGATCAACAGAAGCTAATACACCTGACATAACACGCTCGACTTTATAATTAATAATTCAAGTATAGCTTACACTGTTCTACTTTAAAAAAGCAGTCTAGATAATAATCTTGATCCTCAAAGGTATTTCAAGCATTGCCTTCATTTCAGCATTACAGTAACTTATCGGATAATTGATAGCTGAATAACCAAGTGTGGGCATGCCTTTTATATTTAAACGATTATTTTTACTAGTCAGAAATCATATTGATCAGGTTAGTTGGCAAGCTGTCGCTATTGCTACATTATTACATATGGTCTTGATCTGGTTGTTGTTAATCTTCGCAGGAGAAGTAGCACTGAGGCCAATTAGCACTTTTGTTTATTACTATATCGTTACTACCTCAACGGTAGGATATGGTGATTTTAGTGCAACTACAGATCTGGGTAGATGGATTGTAGCGATACTGCAAATTCCATTTGGTTTAGCTTTATTTGGTGTTCTGTTAGGTAAAACAGGGCAAACAGTTACTTATTTAATTAGGCGCGCTATGACGGGTGATAAAAGTTTTGCACATTTTCACAATCACATTATTATTTTTGGCTGGCATCAAATTCGTACTAAAAAAATGATTGATTATATTCTCGCTGACCAAAAGCGTTTGGATCGACGAATTTTGCTTGCGGTCACAGAGTCAATGGAGCATCCATTTTTAGCTAATGCCCATGTTGATTTTGTACGCTTAACTAGTTTTACAGATTTAAGCGAGCTGGAAAGGGTCGCAATTAAACTGGCAGATAAAATTATTATTGACGGGCAAGACGACGACGAAACTTTTACCACCGCCCTGCGCATTAGTAAATTAGTAAAAGATGACTGCCATATTAGTGCGCACTTTAACGATGAGAGTAAAGTCGAAATGCTGCTAGAACATTGTTACAACGTGGAATGTTCAACGGCTAAGTCAGCCGAAATTCTAGTACGCTCAATGCAAGACCCAGGCTCTAGTCGTGTACAAGAGGAATTATTATCTACTTTGCATGGTGATACCCAGTTTAGTTTAGTTATTCCTGATGATTTAGCGGTAATGGAATTTGGTAAATTATTTCATCATTTTAAACACGACCATGATGCTATTTTACTTGGTGTTGCACACAATCTAAGTGCGCAAAATATGGATTTAAATCCACCACTGGATTATCCGGTTAACAGTGGTGATATTTTACATTATATCGCGGTTGATCGTGTTTTAAGCAGCGAAGTCGATTGGCAGGGGCTTGCTAAGCAATGAATGAAGTGGCGTTTTTAATTCTACTTTTGAGTGCTTATATTTTACCAGTGGTAATTGTGCTTAACAGTAAGCGCACGCAAGGTCATGAAAAAAATGGCTGGTTAATCGGCATTATCCTTTTCTCCTGGCTCGCACTGATAATGTACTTTGCGATAGTGCCCAAGCACGGGCACAAAAAGAAAACTACCAAGAAAAAGAAAGGTTAAAATTGAGTTGTCAGTTTACATATAAATTTGCCAACCGTGCTTGATTAAACAAGCACGGTTTTTTATTTTAACTGTTTTAGTTTGTGCTCCACTAAAGGATCATCAGGGGCAAGTTGCTGAGCAACTTCCAGCAGCTGAATGGCATCCTTAGGGTGTTCATCTTGGTGCTTTAGCGCGACATCAATCAATGGTTGAATATCAATTTTTGCTTGATGCTCTTGCACATGCGCTGCTTTTTCATCAATTAGTATGTTGTGCGCTTTGCTTAATAATACTTGGCGGTGTGCCGATTTAGCATTCGCCTTGTTGAGCCTTCTATAATAGTCTTCTTTAAAGCGCAGGGTTTTGGTTTGTAGGCGAAATTGCGCAATATCGACTTGTTGATGGCTAATAAAGTCGACGGCCACTTGTTTATAGAAGCCAAATTTATTTAGGTAGGTGGCATGGGTACTGTGACCCATACCAAACACGCGTAAGTGGGTTAGTTGCGAATAGCGCTTAGCATGGCCACGGTCAATACGATTGGTCGGGTCGTAAATTATATAGCCTTTAGCATTGCCTAAATCGAGATCGTGGTAATCTTGCTCCCAATCGAATTGTTGTGCTATATCGGTACTTGAGCGGTCATCCCAAGGAGCAAGTGCTTTATTTTTGGTGCTAACAGGGTGAAATAACAGTACCTTATCTAGCTTTAGTAAATTAGCAAATGCACCCACAGCAAAGCCACCTCGGCTTAAGCCGTAGCCTAATCTCTGGGTAAAGGGTGTTAGCAAGGGAGCTAGTTGCTCGAGGAAAAACAGTAAATTACGGTGTCTAAACCAATTACTTATTCCTAAGTGCTGAAAAGAAATAACATTCACATGTTGTTTTTGCGCTAGTTGAAATCCCCAAGGGCTAAAATCATCATTGAGATCATGCTCTTGGTAATTAGTACCTGCAGGAGAAAAGGTGAACAATAAAGGCTTATTTATATCAATAAAGTGATACTTAACAAAAACATCGCCAAGTAAATCGCCTCCAGAGATAGGTAATCTGGTTTGCTGTTCATCTTGAGGTAGAGTTAACCACTCATCTAACCAATACAGTAATTTCATCTAACCCCCTAACTAAAACAAGCCGTCTATTTTAGCAAATTTGGAAAAAGAAGGAAACGTGATGTATTAGCAACAATCTATTGTTGTTACTCTGCCATTTTTATAATTGCTTGCCAATCCGCTTTAGTCACTGGCATTACCGATAATCGACCGCCTTTTTTTAGAGCGATTTCGGTGATGGCGTCGTTTTCTTTAATCGCTTTTAAGCTGACTAATTTATTTAAATGCTGCTGATAGGTCACATCAACCACAACCCATCTCGGTTTATCACTGGTTGATTTAGGATCGTAATAATCACTGCTTAAATCAAACTGGCAAGGATCTGGGTAGGCTTCAGCAGTCACTATTGCGATACCTGCAACGCCGACGTGTTTACAGCTAGAATGGTAAATCATTACTAAATCGCCGAGCTTTACGCCATCGCGCATAAAATTACGGGCTTGGTAGTTGCGCACACCTTCCCATGCAGTGGTTTGTGCAGGGGCGCTTTTTAAATCGTCGATTGAAAATGCATCGGGTTCAGTTTTAAATAACCAATACGCCATAACTAGGATCCTTGAAATATTTACATCATACTTGTCTATAGTATCATTAAAATCTAAATGGGATTGAGGAGCAACTATGAGCCAAGTTTTAGATGATTTATTGTCGTTATTAACGTTAGAAGAAATAGAGCAGGGCTTGTATCGAGGGCAAAGCCAAGATTTGGGTTTTCGTGCGGTATTTGGTGGTCAAGTCATGGGCCAAGCACTGTCTGCAGCTAAAGAAACCTTACCGGAAGGCCGTATTGTTCATTCACTGCATTCTTATTTTTTACGCCCTGGAGATGCTGCAAAGCCAATTGTGTACGATGTTGAAACGATCCGTGATGGTAAGAGCTTTAGTACTCGCCGAGTTAGTGCTATTCAATATGGAAAACCTATTTTTTATATGACGGCATCATTTCAAGGTGCTGAAGATGGCTTGTCGCATCAAGCTACTATGCCGGATGTACCTGCTCCTGAGGAGCTGCGCTCATCACTGGAGTTTTATCAAGAGCACGCATCTCATATACCTGAGGTGATCCGCAATAAGTTTATTCGCGAAATGCCGATTGAAATGCGTCCGGTCACCTTTCATAACCCATTTAAGCCAGAGGTAATGGAGCCGGTTAAACATATTTGGTTCAAAGCCAATGGCGAGATGCCAGATGATCAACGTATTCATAACTATTTATTGGCGTATGCGTCTGACTTTGAGTTTTTACCAACGGCTCTACAGCCCCATGGTGTCTCGTTTATGCAGCCAAACATGCAAGTAGCAACAATTGACCATGCGATGTGGTTTCATCGTCCGTTTCGAATGGATGATTGGATCTTATATACCATTGATAGCCCAAGTGCGAGCTCAGGGCGGGGGTTGGTGCGTGGTCAGTTCTTTGACCGTCAAGGCAATTTAGTTGCCTCAACGATCCAAGAAGGTGTAATGCGTCAGCGTTAATATGCCGCTTGCAGTTATTTTTGCTTACATTGTCCTTGCACAATATCACTAATTGACTGCCAGACTCGCGCTGGCAGCAAGGCTTTAAGATGAATATACACTTCACAAAGTTCAGTACTGCCCTGTAAGCCATTCTCGGTTTCGCTAATTAAATTTTGTTCGCGCAAGTTGCTAATAAAGCCTACCAATACTTTTTTGTCAAAAAACTCAGGAGTCTTAATACCATGCAAGGTACCTAAGCGCTGCGCTAATACTTGGCTTTCGCGTTCAAGTTCTGCGCGTTCAATTTCTTTACTGGTTTGAATAAAGCCAATCACAATGGCGTAGCGTTGCAGGGTTAAGCTAAGCGCACGACCTAGAATTTCCAGCTTGGCTAAGCAATCATTACTGTTGGTGATTTTTATGTTATCACCATCAATTTCTATTAAATCTTGATCTACAAAGCTGGCCAGTATGCGGGTGATATAATTTTCATCAAGTTCGTGTAAAAACCATTCTTTAGCAAACATCGGGTAAAAACAGTTAACCAATTTTTGGCACTGCGATACTGTCGTTTTATGGCTTTTAAATATATGCAGTGCCAGTAAGCTTGGTACGGCAAACACATGAAGAATATTATTACGGTAGTAGTTAAAGAGGATTTTCTCTTTATCGTTAATCGCGATAATCTCGCCAAACTCATCGCTTATAACGTCAAATTTATTCAACTTTAAAGCATGTTCGAGTAACTGTGATGAAGTTTCATCTGGGGTGGTGATTTTTTCACTGTAACTAGCGCTACGTTGTAAATGTAAGTAAAAGTCTAGTTGTGCTAACAATTTAGGTTTGCTCAATGCTTGCTTATCATTTACCAGTAAGATCATTGCCAGTAAATTAACTGCGTTAAGCGCGGCGGCACTATTAATATTAACCATCACTTTATCCGCTAAAGTCGCCACTTGCGGACCAAGCCATTGTGGTTTTTGTACATCAGTTGGGTGAATAGATTCACGCCAATCAGGTTGATGCTCATTTAAATATTGATTAACCGAAATCGGATCGCCAAAATTCAAATAGCCGCGGCCATAGTTTTTGAGATTTTTAATGGCTTTGAAAATACCGAAAATCGACTCGCCTTTTTTATCATCACCTGCGAGTTCTTTCAGATAAGTATTTATTTCCATGACGTGTTCATAACCAATGTACACCGGCACAATCGAAATAGGGCGATCAATACCACGTAACATAGCTTGTAGTGTCATCGCCAACATACCTGTTTTTGGTGGTAGTAAACGCCCGGTACGGCTACGTCCGCCCTCAGTATAAAACTTAACTGAGTAACCTTTGATAAACAACTGACTTAAATACTCTTTAAATACAGCAGAGTAAAGCTTGTTGCCAGCAAATGAGCGGCGAATAAAAAATGCGCCACTGCGGCGGAATATGCCGCCTGCTGGGAAGAAGTTTAAGTTAATACCAGCAGCAATATGTGGTGGTACTAAACCAAGATGATAAATCGAGTAGGTAAGTAATAAGTAATCCATGTGGCTGCGATGACACGGCATATAAATAATTTCATGACCTTTATTGGTTAGATCATGGATTTGTTCGGTGTATTTTATATCAATGCCGTTGTAGAGCTTATTCCATAGCCAGGTTAATACACGATCTGCAACACGTATGGTGGCATCACTGTAGTTAGCAGCAATCTCATCTAATAGCTTTAACGCATTTTGCCGTGCTTGCTCATGGCTGATTTTTTTGCTTTTTGCTTCATCGTTAATTGCTTTTTTTATAGTCGGTGATGCTAACAATGAATTAAATAGTTGCTCGCGTGAGGGCATTTTAGGGCCCGTTGCCGCCAATTTTTGACGACGAAAATGCACCCTAGCGACGCGAAGTAATTTATGAGGTAATTCATCAACATCGGCTTTTTCATTTACTAATAACGATAAATCCAACGGTTGACTAAAGCGTATAAAGTTATCGCGCCCCGAAAACAGTAATACAAAAAACTTACGAAACCAGCTAGGTGTAAGTGAGTGCGAAACTAGCGTACCTAAACCTGGTTTTTCTTTACCAGGATTACGACCCCATAAAATAGTGACCGGAATGACTTGCACGTTTTTTTCGCCACTGGTAAATAGTTGAGCAATTATTTGTTTACCCTGGTTTAGCGCGTCAGTTGGCTTCGCTTGGCTGCCAAACAGTGGTGGTGGATTTTGTAGGCCAATAAAACGGTCTAACTCTGCATTACCCAACAGCTGTTGTTCAGTTGGTCTGGGCAGGTTGTACTTCTTACAAACTCGGTCAAGAGCCGCTAAATCTGAGCGAGCATTAAGTTTAACTATATAAAAAGTAGGGTAGGCGGGATTAAGACCGTATTGTTCAATTGGGTTCTCGGGCAGTACTTTGCTTTTCACAAATAGGCGATTCATCACCATAGACACAAAATTCAAGCAATAATTAAAAATACGCATCAACTCACCAAGGTTAAGGATTAAGAGATAAAAGCAAAATAAGGATGAATAATAACAATTAAAAACTGGACTGACCATTATCATTAGTGCCAAGTACGATTGCATGGCTTCCTAACTATAGTAAATTCCCAGTAATGACGACATAGTGACAACCCTTTTTTACAGTATAAATAATCCTCATTCTGGTAGTTTGAAATAGTTGTTGCATTTATCACCAATATCACTATAATACGCAGGCTTTCAAAATTCCCCCGGGAACTTGGAAGGAACATTAAGCTTGGATTTCAAGCTAATAAAACAGGAGTTCCGATTTGGAACTCAACGTAGATATAAATCAACAACCGGCATCTTATGTTTTTAAGATTGTTTCGGTCGTTTTTTTATGCTCTTTTAAATGCTCTTTATATTGAGGTTTAAGAATGTCAAATCAACGCATTCGTATTCGCCTAAAAGCTTTTGACCACCGTTTGATTGACCAATCAACGGCGGAAATCGTGGAAACTGCGAAACGCACTGGCGCACAAGTACGTGGTCCAATTCCACTACCTACACGCTTTGAACGTTTTACTGTACTTACATCACCGCACGTTAATAAAGATGCGCGTGATCAGTACGAGATCCGCACCCATAAACGTCTGATCGACATCGTAGAACCAACTGACAAGACTGTTGACGCACTTATGCGTTTAGATCTTGCTGCTGGTGTTGATGTTCAAATCAGCCTGGGTTAATCGAAAGATTAGAGAGGTTTTAGGAAAATGGCATTAGGTCTAGTCGGTCGTAAAGTGGGTATGACACGTATCTTCACTGAAGATGGTGTATCTATCCCTGTGACAGTTATTGAAGCGACACCTAACCGCATTGCTCAGATCAAATCTGACGCAACAGACGGTTATAACGCGCTTCAAGTAACCGCAGGCACTAAAAAAGCAAGCCGTGTAAACAAAGCAACAGCGGGTCACTTCGCTAAAGCTGGTGTTGAAGCGGGTCGCGGTCTGTGGGAATTCCGCCTAAATGGTGGTGAAGGCGATTTTGAAGTAGGCGCTGAGCTTACTGTTGAATTATTCAACGAAATCAACAAAGTTGACGTAACCGGTACTTCTAAAGGTAAAGGTTTCCAAGGTGGTGTTAAGCGCTGGAATTTCAGCATGCAAGACGCTACACATGGTAACTCTCTATCTCACCGTGCTCCTGGTTCAATCGGTCAAAACCAATCACCTGGTAAGGTGTTTAAAGGTAAGAAAATGGCCGGTCATATGGGTGCTGAGCGTGTAACGACTCAAAACTTAGAACTAGTACGCGTTGACGCTGAGCGTAACTTGCTTTTAGTTAAAGGTGCAGTACCTGGCGCTATCGGCGGTGACGTTATCGTTAAACCTGCTGTTAAAGCATAAGTCCTGGAGATTTAGTGATGGAATTAGCAATTAAAGACGCTTCTGGCGGTCTTGAAGTTTCTGAAGCTACTTTTGGACGTGAGTTTAACGAAGCATTAGTACATCAAGTAGTTGTTGCATACGCAGCAGGTGCTCGTCAAGGTACTCGTGCTCAGAAGACACGTTCTGAAGTAAGCGGTGGTGGTAAAAAACCATGGGCTCAAAAAGGTACTGGCCGTGCACGTGCTGGTACAATCCGTAGTCCAATTTGGCGTTCAGGTGGCGTTAGCTTCGCAGCTAAACCACAAGACCACAGCCAAAAAGTAAACCGTAAAATGTACCGCGGTGCGATCAAAAGCATTTTATCTGAATTAGTTCGTCAAGAGCGTTTAATCGTTGTTGAAAGTTTTGCTCTAGCAGCACCAAAAACTAAAGAACTAGTTGCTAAGCTTAAAGAACTTGAGCTTAAAGATGTTCTAATCGTAACTGAAGAAGTAGATGAGAATCTATTTTTATCGGCACGTAACCTGTACAAGGTTGACACGCGTGATGTAGCTGGTATCGACCCTGTAAGCTTAATCGCTTTCGATAAGGTACTTATTACAGCAGCTGCTGTTAAGCAACTTGAGGAGACGCTAGCATGATTCGTGAAGAACGTCTTTTAAAAGTGATCCTTGCTCCACATATCTCTGAAAAAAGCACTATTGCTGCTGAAGAAAACAACACTATCGTTTTCAAAGTAGTAAATGACGCAACTAAAGCTGAAGTTAAAGCAGCTGTAGAGAAGCTTTTTGAAGTGGAAGTAACTGGTGTTCGCACACTTAATGTTAAGGGTAAAACAAAACGTACTGGCGCACGTTTCGGTCGTCGTAGCGACTGGAAAAAAGCTTACGTTACTCTTAAAGAAGGCAGCGAACTAGACTTTGTCGGCGGCGCCGAGTAATAAGGGGAGTTAGAATTATGGCACTTCAAAAGTGTAAGCCAACTTCTGCGGGTCGTCGTCACCTAGTTAAAGTGGTAAACCCAGATCTACATAAGGGCAAGCCATACGCACCACTATTAGAGAAAAACTCTAAATCAGGTGGTCGTAATAACAATGGTCGTATTACGGTTCGTCATATCGGTGGTGGTCATAAGCAGCATTACCGTTTAATCGATTTTAAACGTACTAAAGATGGCATTCCAGCCACTGTTGAGCGTTTAGAATATGATCCAAATCGTAGCGCAAACATCGCACTTGTATTATATGCAGACGGTGAGCGTCGTTACATTATCGCACCAAAAGGCTTAAAAGCTGGTGATGCAATCCAGTCTGGTGTTGATGCACCAATCAAGCCTGGTAATGCATTACCTATGCGCAATATGCCTGTAGGTTCGACTGTTCACAACGTAGAATTAAAACCAGGTAAAGGTGCTCAAATCGCACGTTCTGCTGGTGCATACGTTCAAATCCTTGCTCGTGATGGTCAGTATGTAACATTACGTCTTCGTTCAGGCGAAGTTCGTAAAGTTGAATCAGATTGTCGTGCGACGCTAGGTGAAGTAGGCAATGCTGAGCATATGCTTCGTTCACTTGGTAAAGCAGGTGCAAATCGCTGGCGTGGTATTCGTCCGACAGTTCGTGGTGTTGCCATGAACCCGGTTGATCACCCACACGGTGGTGGTGAAGGTCGTACATCTGGTGGTCGTCATCCTGTGTCTCCATGGGGTAAGCCGACTAAAGGTGCTAAGACGCGTAAGAACAAGCGTACGGATAAATTTATAGTACGTCGTCGTACTAAGTAATATTGAGGAATAGCCATGCCACGCTCTCTCAAGAAGGGTCCTTTTATAGACCTACACTTGCTGAAGAAGGTAGAGAAAGCTTTGGAAAGCGGTGACAAGAAGCCAATTAAAACTTGGAGCCGTCGTTCAATGATCATACCTAACATGATCGGATTGACCATTGCTGTCCATAATGGTCGCCAGCATGTACCAGTTTTCGTTTCTGACGAAATGATCGGTCACAAACTAGGTGAATTTGCACCAACTCGCACTTACCGTGGCCACGCTGCGGATAAGAAAGCGAAGAAACGTTAAGAGGGGAATGATAAATGCAAGCATTAGCTAAACATAAATTCGCCTCTGGTTCGGCGCAAAAAGCACGTCTAGTTGCAGATCAGATCCGCGGGTTACCTGTCGATCGCGCACTAGAAATCCTGGCGTACAGCCCTAAGAAAGCGGCTGTATTAGTTAAGAAAGTACTTGAGTCTGCTATTGCTAACGCAGAGCATAACGAAGGTGCTGACATTGATGAGCTACGTGTAACAACGATCTTTGTGGACGATGGTCCAACAATGAAACGTATTATGCCACGTGCTAAAGGACGCGCAGACCGCATCCTTAAGCGTACAAGCCACATCACTGTTGTGGTTTCAGATAGCTAGGAGTATAAGTAATGGGACAAAAAGTTCATCCTACTGGTATTCGCCTAGGTATATCTAAACCTTGGGTTTCTACCTGGTACGCGAGTTCAAAAGATTTCTCTGCACAGCTTTTTGGCGATCACAAAGTACGTACATTCCTTACTAAGGAATTGAAAGCGGCTTCTGTGTCTAAAATCGTTATTGAGCGTCCAGCAAAATCAATCCGCGTAACAATTCACACGGCTCGTCCGGGTGTTGTTATCGGTAAAAAAGGCGAAGACGTAGAAAAATTACGTCAAGCGGTAACTAAGATTGCTGGTGTACCTGCTCAGATCAATATTTCTGAAGTACGTAAACCAGAACTAGATGCACAACTAGTAGCAGACGGCATTGCCTCTCAACTAGAGCGTCGTGTTATGTTCCGTCGCGCTATGAAGCGTTCGGTACAAAATGCAATGCGCATCGGTTCTAAAGGGATCAAAGTTGAAGTTAGCGGTCGTCTTGGCGGCGCAGAAATCGCACGTTCAGAATGGTATCGTGAAGGTCGTGTACCTCTACATACTCTTCGTGCTGATATCGACTACGCAACTTCTGAAGCCTTAACCACTTATGGTATCATTGGTGTTAAAGTTTGGATCTTCAAAGGCGAAGTTATTGGTGGTTTACCACTAGTACAAGAGCAAGAGAAGCCAGCTAAACGCGCACCAAAGAAAGCCAAAAAAAGTGCTAAGTAGAGGTAGCGAGTAATGTTACAGCCAAAACGTACAAAATTCCGTAAAATGCACAAAGGCCGCAACCGTGGTTTAGCGCAAAACGGTAACAAAGTAAGCTTCGGTACTTTCGGTTTGAAAGCTACTGGCCGTGGCCGCATGACTGCTCGTCAAATCGAAGCAGCTCGTCGTGCCATGACACGTCACGTGAAACGTCAAGGTAAAATCTGGATCCGTGTCTTCCCTGACAAACCGATCACAGAAAAGCCTCTTGAAGTTCGTATGGGTAAAGGTAAAGGTTCTGTTGAATATTGGGTTGCTGAAATTCAGCCTGGTAAAGTACTTTACGAAATGGAAGGTGTTTCTGAAGAGCTTGCTCGTGAAGCATTCGACCTTGCTGCTCGTAAACTGCCATTCAAAACAACTTTCGTAACTCGGACGGTAATGTGATGAAAGCAAGCGAACTAAAAGATAAAAGCGTAGAAGAGCTTAATGCTGAACTTCTAGGTCTTCTTCGTGAGCAGTTTAACCTGCGCATGCAAGCAAGCACTGGTCAGTTAGCTCAAACTCACACGCTAAGAACAGTACGTCGCGATATCGCGCGTGTAAAAACAGTTATTAACCAGAAGGCAGGTCAATAATGAGTGATAAAATTCGTACTCTTCAAGGCACTGTAATCAGCGACAAGATGGAAAAATCTTTCACTATCGCTATCGCACGTTACGTGAAGCACCCAATCTATGGGAAATTCATCAAACGTACGACTAAATTACACGTACATGACGAAAATAACACAGCAAAAGCGGGTGACGTTGTTACTATCCGTGAATGCGCTCCAATCTCTAAGACTAAGTCTTGGACATTAGTAGACGTTATTTCTAGTCCAAAACAAGCTTAATTTTTAATTAAGTCTGTTTTATAAAAAGCCCCGGCATTAGCTGGGGCTTTTTGCGTTTGGAGCAGCTTTTAGCGGTAAGCTTTCAGCCGTCAGCGCGGAGTAAATTTCCCCACCGTAGCTTGGGTTGAGTCTATTGAGGGCCGGGAAGAAGAGAACAGTAATACCAATCGACTTAAATATTTAACCATTCTAGCGAGCTAAATAAAGCGCTAACTGCGTTATAATTTTTTCAATTAGAACAACTACATGTCAAAATTTACGCCTTGTTATCACTGTATTTATCTGTCGCTATAAATGGTCTGTAACTTAACACGATTGGTATAAGAATATGCAGGTATAAAAATTCATACCATAGAAAAAGCACGTCGATAAATTTCCCTCATAAAAAACTACTTGACCTTAACCTAGCTCCAGCTTTTATGCTGTATTTTTTCACTCTGATTAAATGCTATGTGTCCGATTCAAAATTACCTTTTAAGCCTAGGCCTTACCGAATATAGACAATCTATTTTGCAAATTGTGAAGCTTGCAGAAGCGGTGGATCACTCAATTGCAAATAACAGTGAATTTGCAACTGCTGCGTTAGCATGGGTTGAGCAACAAAAAAGATGCCCAACAATGACAAACAAAAGAGCATTAATTATATTCTTACTGCATAAATTGGGTTATAAAATTAGAGAGCAAAACAGCCTTTGCAAGTGCAAAGGCTGATGTTTTTCTGCGCTGACCGCTGACCGCTGACCGCTGACCGCTGACCGCTGACCGCTGACCGCTGACCGCTGACCTTTACCAAATCATCTCAACAAATTCTGGATGATCGATATATGGATTGCGATTGCCTTGATGCTCATAAGCGGCTTGGTTTCTATCAAGTTCAAGTTGACTGACTGGATCGTCGTTATGCCAATTAACCAACATAGTCACTACCCAATTCTCAAACACTTGGTTACTAGAGCCGTTAAGCACGGCATTACTAGCCGTGGTGTTGTTTTGCCAAGTACCAATGACGTTTTCGTAGCGGGTTGCCATATAGAAGTAGGCGCGAGCAAAGTCACCTTTAAACTCATCGATTGGCTCAAATACCGTGCCTGAGTAATTAATCGAGCTTGCTGCGCTGCCAAGCTTACTGCCATTGCTTGAGGTGAAACTGGCGCTGCCTACTTCGCCAAATGGGTAATTGCTACGTTTTGAATTAACATAACCATCGGTTGCAAAAATATGATGTACGTCTGAGTTCATAGGCTCATTTGTGCCGCCAAACCAACTTTTCGGAAATGAATGTTCGCGGTTATAACAATCAGCTTCACTATTGTAAGTGCCGCATTGATCACTTACAGCGACATAGTTATAGCTGTCTTGACCGGTGGGATTTTCTGAATAGCGATCGAGTATTGAATTGTCATTTTCAAAGTACTTATCCCGTGAAGCAAGATCGTAAAAACTCCAAATAGCTGAATAACCTTGTGAGTTGTGACCTTTAATAATGTTATAAAGCGCGGTTTTAAGTGTATAGCCCGTTAAACCTTGTGCTGTAACATAGTAGCCAGTTGGCTCGCTGGGTGGCGTTTCTGGGTTGGTATTATCACCAAGTATAAAGGGAGTTGCTTCACTGCTTTGAAAACTACTGCCGTTAGCCAATGTTGTTTGGGCGGATGTTAGCGCGTAGCTGCCATTACCAAATGAACAGCAAATACCGTCGCCGTAACTATCAAAAATACTAAATGTGTAATCGCCATCAACTAAGCAAGCTTGCTCTGTGTAGCTGTTGTTGCCACTATAACTGCCACCTGACGCAACTGCTGTGCCTTGGGCGTTAGTGATCTGCCAGCTAGTCTCTTCGCCATAGTTATCAGTTGTCAGTGCTAAGTTAACGGTGTTATCAGCACAACCGACTGGTGGCGGTGGGGTGGTATCACTAGCACCTGGTGTAAAACTATCCACATAAATAGTTTCACTGCCATCAAAGCCGCTGACATCGTAAAAACGCAGGCCCACGGTAATCGTAGCATTGCTGGTTGCTGTATATGTATAGCTTATTTGTTGCCACTGATTTAATAACGCTGGATTTGAATAGCCTTGATAGCCGTCGGCAATTAAGCGCGCTTTAATGCCGCCTTCGGTGTGATAAACCCAGCTTGAGAATAAGTAGCTTTTGCCGGCCTCAACAGTAACTTCTTGCAGTAAATCAGTATTGCTTTGACTAGCGGTATTAACCACTACTTTTGCAGCAAGAGCTCCTGAATTCACTATGGTATTTGAAGCTGATAGTGTAATGCCTGAGTCAATCGTACTCCAGCCGTTTGGGCTATTACTTGACCAGTTTTCAAAGTCACCATTATTAATGCTGGCCATGCAGGGAAGTGCTGTAGCTAACATAGCACTGCTGAGTATGAGTTTTCTATATGCCCCGTGTGACATAGTGTTTCCTTATTGTATTTATAGTCGGCGCACAGAATGTGGCCAAATCCACTATAGCCTACTCAAGATTTGTTGCAAAAAAGTTAATTTGTATTTTGAAAAAAATGAAGTGAATAAATTTTTGTATGATATTTCTGATCGGCTAAGCGTGGTGCTGAAATCATCAGCAGTTATTTTTACCTTTTAATCTGTTTTTACTGGTTAATTTATAAATTAATAACTAAATGGAATAACAAAGCAGATTCTATTCTTTTTTTATTGGCGCGTACCCCGTTATTCTTCACACTCAGAGAAATCTTTAGGGCCTGAGTTATTTGCCTTAAAGGCGACACAAATTTTAGGCAAAGTGATTACTGCAATCAGTGATCATTTTGCAGATAACTTTCAGGGTTACGGGGAATTAATTCATGTTGTTAGGTCAACTCAATGCCGCGGCAAGTCCGCTATCGCAAGAGCAAGTACAAAAGCTGCAAGGTTTAGTGGCTGAGCTTAATCCAATTCAGCAAGCTTGGGTAAGTGGCTACCTTGCTGCGAATGCCAATACGGCGGCCTTAGGTGGTGTTGTAGGTGCTGCGCCAAGTGCTGGGGATGCAGCGGCATTGACCATTTTATATGGCTCACAAACCGGTAATTCAAAAGGTGTAGCGACTAAGCTCAAAGAGCAAGCGGAGTCTCGTGGTTTAGCTGTTAAGCTAGTTAGCATGGCTGATTACAAACCAACGGCCCTGAAAAAAGAAAAATTCTTAACTGTTGTTGTTTCTACTTACGGTGAAGGTGAGCCGCCGGAAGATGCCGAAACATTACATGAGTTTTTAGCAACCAAAAAAGCACCTAAGCTTGATGGCGTTAAAATTGCGGTTATAGGTTTAGGTGATTCAAGCTATGAGTTCTTCTGTCAAACAGCAAAAGACTTTGAACAGCGCTTAAATAAGCTCGGTGCAGAAACCATTTATCAGCGTGCTGATTTAGACGTTGATTACGATGATGAAGCCGCCAGCTGGATCAGCGGAGCACTTGATGCATTTGAACCTGATTTAAAAGCACAGCAAGGCGCAACAGGTGGGCAAGTAGTGTCATTTGGTGCACCAGCAACAGCTGCCAGCCAATATACTAAGCAAAACCCATTTCCAGCAGAGCTTAGCCTAGTGCAAAAGATCACCGGTCGAGATTCAACCAAAGATGTGCGCCATGTTGAGATTTCACTGGAAGGGTCTGATATTACTTACACACCGGGTGACTCGCTGGGTGTGTACTTCTTAAATGATGAAGCACTGGTTGATGAAGTACTGACACTGACGCAAATTGATGCTGCAAGCCAAGTTAAAATCGCTGATGAAGAGCTCAGTATTCGTGATGCACTGATTGAAAAACTTGAATTGACTCAGTCATACCCTGGCTTTGTGGAAAAGTACGCGATAGCGACAGGCACACCTGAGTTATTAAAGCTGGTTGAAGATAAAGCGGCAATGCGTGAATACATCGAGCCTCGTCAAATCTATGATGTGATCCGCCAAAATCCAGCCAAGCTTGAAGCACAAACTTTAGTTGATTGCCTACGCAAACTACAAGCGCGTTTATATTCTATCGCTTCAAGCCAAGCTGAGGTTGAAGATGAAGTGCATTTAACCATTGGTCTAGTTGAATTTGAGGCATTCGGTAGTGAGCACTTAGGTGGTTGTTCGGGTTATTTAGCACGTCGTGCCGAAGAAGGCTGTAGAGTAAAAGTATATAGCGAGCATAACGATAACTTCCGTTTACCTGCTAACGACGAAACGCCAGTGATCATGGTCGGCCCTGGTACTGGTATTGCGCCGTTCCGTGCTTTCTTACAAGAACGTGATGCCCGCGAAGCATCCGGTAAAAACTGGTTATTCTTTGGTAACCCACACTTTACCCAAGATTTCTTATATCAAGTAGAAATTCAAGGTTACTTAAAATCAGGGCTACTAAGTAAAGTTGATGTGGCGTTTAGCCGTGACCAAGCAGAGAAGGTCTACGTGCAAGACAAGCTACGCCAAAACAGCAAAGACGTATTTGCATGGCTAGAAGCGGGCGCGCATTTATATATTTGTGGTGACGCTAATCGAATGGCAAAAGACGTGCACAATGCGTTGGTTGATATTATTAGCGAGAACACAGGTAAGAGCTATGAAGATGCAGATCAATACTTGAAAGATTTGCGCAGCGCTAACCGCTATCAGAAAGACGTGTACTAAGCGCACGTAGTTTATTTTATTAAAAGCTAACAGCCGTCACTGTAACAAATTTAGGATTAAACATGAGCGAACAAGATAAAAACGTAAAGCTTTCTGATAACGAGCGCTTGAAAAGAGAAAGTAACTTTTTACGTGGCACAATTGAACAAGACTTAAAAAATGAGATCACCGGTGGTTTCACTGCGGATAACTTTCAGTTAATTCGTTTCCACGGTATGTATCAGCAAGATGACCGTGATATTCGTGGTGAGCGTGCTAAGCAAAAGCTTGAGCCATTACACAACGTCATGTTACGTGCACGTATGCCTGGCGGTATCATCAAGCCAGAGCAATGGTTAGCAATTGATAAGTTCGCTGATGAAAAAACCAGCTACGGTAGTATTCGTTTAACAACTCGCCAAACGTTTCAGTTTCATGGTGTGTTAAAGCCAAATATAAAAGGCATGCACCAAATGTTGGATAGCGTGGGCATTGACTCTATCGCAACAGCGGGCGATGTAAACCGTAACGTACTATGCACTACTAATCCGGTTGAATCTGAGCTGCATCAAGAAGCGTATGAGTGGGCAGCGAAAATTTCTGAGCACTTGTTACCAAAAACTAAAGCGTATGCTGAAATTTGGCTAAACGGCGAAAAAAGCGAAACCACAGAAGAGCCAATTTTAGGTTCAACTTACTTACCACGTAAGTTTAAGACCACAGTGACTATTCCACCGAACAACGAAGTGGATGTGCATGCGAATGACTTAAACTTTGTCGCGATTGCTGATAACGGTAAATTAGTTGGTTTTAACGTGCTAGTAGGTGGTGGTCTTGCTATGACCCACGGTGATACTGCAACGTATCCACGTAAAGCCGATGATTTTGGTTTTATCGCACTCGAAGATACGCTAAAAATTGCTGAGCATGTGGTGTCTGTACAGCGCGACTGGGGTAATCGCTCAAACCGTAAAAATGCAAAAACTAAATACACCTTAGACCGCGTAGGTACTGATGTATTCAAAGCAGAAGTAGAGCAGCGTGCAGGGGTTAAATTTGCACCAAGCCGCCCTTATGAGTTTACTCATCGTGGCGATCGCATTGGCTGGGTTGAAGGCATTGATGGCAAGCATCACTTAACCTTATTTATCCAAAGTGGTCGTATTTTAGATTTTCCGGGTAAACCACTGAAAACAGGTTGTCGAAAAATTGCTGAAATTCACCAAGGTGATTTTCGTATGACAGCAAATCAAAATTTGATCATTGCCGGTGTGCCTGCTGATCAAAAAGCAATAATTGAAAAAATAGCGCGTGAACACGGTTTGATTGATGACAAAGATTCAGAGCAGCGAAAAAACTCAATGGCCTGTGTTTCACTGCCGACTTGCCCTTTAGCGATGGCGGAAGCCGAGCGTTATTTACCAAGCTTAATTGAAAAAACTGAAGCGTTGCTTGCTAAACACGGTATTCCTGATGACAGTATTATCATGCGTGTTGTAGGTTGCCCGAATGGCTGTGGCCGCGCAATGTTGGCTGAAGCAGGGTTGGTGGGTAAAGGACCTGGCAAATATAACGTTTACTTAGGTGGCAATCTTGAAGGTACGCGTATTCCTAAGTTGTATTTAGAGAATGTCGGTGAAGACGTGTATTTAGAGGCCTTTGATAAATTAATAGGTCAATGGGCAAGTGAGCGTAACGACGGCGAATGTTTTGGTGATTTTGTGATCCGTAAAGGCATTGTTGCTGAAGTTAAAGTCTCAGTCACCGATTTCTACGCTTAATTTAAAAGCAAGCGGTTACGCTTGCTAAGGTTTGGAATTTACTATGAGTGAATTTAAAAACATTTTACAGCTTGATAAAGAAAGCCAAGTAACACTGCTTGCAGATGCTAACGGCATATTAAAAGATATGAGCGCTGAACAGCGTGTCGCTTGGGCACTGGAAAACTTGCCAGACACGCAGTTTTTATCATCAAGCTTTGGTATTCAAGCCGCGGTAATGTTGCATTTAGTAACGTCACAAAAAGCCGATATTCCAGTGGTGCTAACTGATACCGGTTATTTATTTCCAGAGACTTATCAGTTTATTGAGCAAATGACCGAACGTTTATCGCTAAATTTAAAAGTGTATAAGTCGCAGTTAAGCCCAGCTTGGCAAGAAGCCAAGTTTGGTAAGTTATGGGAGCTAGGCGAAGCGGGTATTAAACAATATAACCAGCTTAATAAAGTTGAGCCAATGACTCGCGCATTAAAAGATATAAATGCAGGTACTTGGTTTAGCGGCTTGCGTCGTGACCAATCATCGACACGTGCCGACAAGCAAGTTGTTGAAATTAGCCGTGGCACGGTAAAGGTTTATCCAATCATTGAATGGTCAAACCGCGATGTTTATCAGTACCTGACTAAACATGACTTGCCATACCACCCATTATGGGAGCAAGGTTATGTATCAATGGGCGATGTGCATACTACGCGTAAACTAGAGCCAGGTATGAGCGAAGAAGAGACCCGTTTTTTTGGTCTAAACCGCGAATGTGGCCTACACATTGATGGTGATGGGATCTAATCTTACGGTTATCATTAAATTCTTAAAGCGCAGCCTAGCTGTGCTTTATTTTTTTGACTACAGTATAAAGTAAGTAGCCATTAGCTTTGTGTGCATCATTGATGAATAGATACTTTGCTATCTTGTTTTTATTTTTTCCAAACCACTCTTTTGCTGACACCTTTCGCGTTGCGTTACCTGATGAGAATTATCCCCCATATCACATTATTGGAGGCGCTAAAAAAGGACTGTTGAATGAGTTAATAACCCTGTTTGCTGAGCAGCACTCCCTTACTATTGAGTATACATATGTCCCTGAAATGCGCTCGGAGAAAATGGTTTGTAATGGTGAGGTTGATGCGCGTATGGAATCTGAAAGTTGGCTCTTGACAGCCCATAAGTATTATTGGAGTCAAGAAATTGTGATGGTTGAAGATGTCATGGTGGTGACCCATGGTGCAAACCCCAGTGATTTTCAAGATGAAAAAGTGCTGCATAATGGTGTACTGCTTGGGCGCTTTGGTTATGTATATCCTGAATATGAGCCATTGGTGCGTGATCAAATCTTGCATCGTGAGAACTTTTATTCGGATCTAGATGTATTACAGAGTCTTTATAATGATAACCATGTTAGTAGACGTTTTACTATTATGTCGCGCGCGGTTTTTGATTGGTACGTCAATAAATACCCTAAATTCTCAGCTCTTGGTGTAAGTGCTTTTAATGTCGGTGAGGCGCCTTTGCAGCTACAATTTGCACATACTGAGCGTGGCAAGAAGCGGGCAAAAGAATTTAATGATTTTTTACAAAGCTTGAAAGATAATGGTGGCCTAGCTAAAATCATAGCTCGCTATCAATGATAGTAAGAAAATAGAAAGAAAAAAGTTTAACTCAAAGGATTGAAGATGAAGTATTTTGCGTACCTAGCAATTATGGTATTGCTGATCAGTGTCGCGGCATTATTTTACTTGCAACGACCCGATGGCCAAACGTGGTTAACCAGTGATGGTATTAGTAGTAAATCAAATCAGCTAACAGATCAAATGCTTGAGTTATCAAGTGACACCTTTGCTATAGCTGCCAAATTGGTCAGTGAGACTAGTCAAAAAGTTGTTGAATCAATTACCTATGAAAGCTCAGTAGCAACGACCGTTATTTATAAATGGCAAGATCAGCAAGGGCAATGGCATTACTCCGATCAGCCTAATCCTAACGGTACAAGTGAAAAAGTAATTCTTGATCCGCGTGATATTACGGTAACTGCCGCAGAAGATACGTCTATTTTAAAAGGTACCTCAAAAACAACTAATATGTCTTTAATGCCAAACTCAAGCAGTGTTTATGATCCCGTGGTGATGAAAAAGCTGTTTGAAGATGCAGAGCAAGTGAAAGAACAGTTAGAGCATCGCACTAAATCGTTAGATGAGACGCATTAATTTGCTTCAATAGCGTTGTTTTGCTGTGTTTTTTCGGGCTGTGTTACAAAAAATTGTTGCTTAATGATTGGCAGGTTATAAGCTTTTAACCAACGCTCAGTAGCTATCATTAGTTCTCCTGAAGCAACTAACCTTGTCAGGCCTTTATCAAAATTATCTCTGACAGACTTATCTTGAAAAACAATGTAAGAGCCTTGATAGTTTAAAATATCGCGATATATAAAACTTGTAGGGTCAAGTTGGGTGTTTGTTGATGTATGCCAGTAGAGCATTAAATAATCACCGATACGGGCATCGATCTTATTGGTAAGTAACTGTTTATTTAGGGCTTGTTGATTTCCTACTTCACTATAGTGAGTGAATACCTGTGTCGCCATGTTTTTATACTCAGCACCAAAGATATCGCTCGCCCCTATAAAACTACCGACTCTTAAATTTTTCAAATCGTTCAGCGTAGTTACTTTCTCGGTCCATGCAGAACGGAGCATGGTCACGCGGTTCATAAATCGCACACGATAACGAGAAGTAAATGCGTGTGCAGCTGGTTGTGCCGTATAGTTGATCGCGATATCAGCGACTTTATTGTTGAAGTAGCGTTGAATAGCATCATTATTTAACGGCACCAACTGCGGGTTTTGATAGCCTTGTATCCGTAACACTTGAACCACAAGCTGATCGAAGTAACCATTACCGGTTACGTTATCTTGCATGAAATAAGGTGCAAAATTACCGGATGCAATAATCAATTTGTCATTTGCACGTAATTGAATGGGTAAGCAAAGCACTAAAAGTGCCGCTATTAATAAAGTTTTAGAGGTGTTAAATGGTTTGATTAATTGCAATACCTTGCTGCTATACATGTTGGTCATGTACAGCCTCTATGTTCATTAAAACAATAGTGAGGTAAATTTTTGTAGGCAGAGAAAATAGCACCCCAATAGCAATAAAAGCGGCGCTGATAATAATGCCATGAATACTATTTTGTTCACCAAACAGATCAGACACTAATAAATAATGTCCAGTCACAATAAGGCATATGCCAAGGACAATAAATACTTTTAGTACTTTGATGATCTTCTGCTCGGTCATAGTATGCAGGCATTAATGATAAGATGAATTAAGTGTAGTTAATAATGAGTAAGCTGACTTGTTTTACATCAAAAAATTAAGGGCTAAGCAAGTTAATTTTGCAAAGCCCTAATATTATAGATTAATTAGCTAGTTAACATATTACGTAGTACATACTGTAAAATGCCGCCATGTTTGTAGTAATCCCACTCTTTGGGGGTATCAATACGGACATCGGCACTAAAGCTTAGTTTTTTGCCTTCGCTATTGGTGGCAACGACACTAACTTCCTTGGTTTTATCGTAGAGACCTTCGATATCGAACTGCTCTTGACCTGTTAACCCCAGTGATTCATGGCTCTCACCTGCTTTAAATTGCAGTGGTAGCACGCCCATGCCAATTAGGTTCGAGCGATGAATACGTTCATAACTTTGCGCAATGACCGCTTTAATACCTAATAATAGCGAACCTTTCGCTGCCCAGTCTCGTGATGAACCCGTACCATACTCAGCACCGGCAAGCACAACGAGTGGCACGCCTTGCTGTTGATACGCCATTGCAGCATCGTAAATACTGGCAAGCTCATCATCAGGTTGAGTGCGCGTTACACCGCCTTCGGTGCCTGGTGCAAGCAAGTTTTTTAAGCGTACATTGGCAAATGTACCGCGCATCATTACTTCATGATTACCACGGCGAGAACCGTATGAGTTAAATTGCGATTTATCTACGCCATTTTCTTGTAAGTATTCGCCAGCAGGCGCGCTTGCTTTAATTGCACCAGCAGGGGATATATGATCAGTAGTGACGGAATCGCCAAGTTTTGCTAAACAGCGAGCACCCGTAATAGTAGGGATGCCTGGTGGTTCTGTCGTCATGCCATCAAAAAACGGCGCTTTTTTAATATACGTTGAGGCATCATCCCAGTCATAAAGTTTACCATCAGGAATTTTGATTTGTTGCCAGCGATCATCACCCTTATAAACATTACCGTAACTGGTAGCGAACATTTCTTTAGTGACGGTTTTTTTCACCAGTTCATTCACTTCGCTGACACTAGGCCAAATGTTTTTCAGGTAAATATCGTTACCATTAGCATCTTGCGCAAGTGGCTCGTTATAAACATCGATATCTGTACGACCTGCAATCGCATAGGCGACAACTAAAGGTGGTGAGGCTAAAAAGTTCATTTTCACATCTTGGTGAATACGTCCTTCAAAGTTACGGTTACCCGATAAAATAGAGCTTACTACTAATTTGTGCTGTTGAATTGCCTCACTGATCTCATCGGCAAGCGGACCTGAGTTACCAATACAGGTAGTGCAGCCATAACCTACTAGGTTAAAGCCAAGGGCATCTAAATCATCCATCAGGCCTGCTTTTTCTAAGTAGTCAGTGACCACTTGTGAGCCAGGTGCGAGTGATGTTTTTACCCAAGGTTTTACGTTAATTCCTAATTGGCGAGCTTTTTGCGCGACTAAACCCGCAGCTAAAATAACGCTTGGGTTTGAAGTGTTGGTACAGCTAGTAATGGCAGCAATTACACAAGCGCCATCTTTTAACTCAAATTCTTGGCCTTTAAAGTTAACCTTTGCTGCGCCCATAAATTGCGCTTCGTTGGTTGGCTCATCAGGATTAGTGACAGGGCCTTCACTTTCGATACGTGATTGCTGTTCATCACTATTGTCGCGTTTAGCAAGACGTTCATCTTGAAAGGTTTTTAAATGATTGGCAATAACTTCGCCGGCTTGATCCAGTGCAATTCTGTCTTGTGGACGTTTTGGACCGGCAAGGCTTGGCACCACATCGCTGAGGTTTAACTCGAGTTTATCGGTGTAATTAGCTTCATCGCCATCATTACGCCATAACCCTTGGTGTTTTGCGTAGTCTTCAATCAGTTTTAACTGCTCTTCATCGCGATTAGTTAAGCGCAAGTAACTAATGGTTTCATCATCAATAGGGAAAATACCACACGTAGCACCGTATTCAGGCGCCATATTAGCAATGGTGGCACGATCTGCTAATGGTAAGTCGGCAAGGCCGTCACCATAAAATTCAACAAATTTACCCACCACACCATGTTTGCGCAGTATCTCAGTGACGGTCAGTACTAAATCTGTCGCTGTGGTGCCTTCAGGTAAACGGCCACTGAGCTTCATGCCCACAACTTGTGGGATCAGCAAGCTAATTGGCTGGCCGAGCATTGCAGCTTCTGCTTCAATGCCGCCTACACCCCAACCAAGTACGCCTAAGCCGTTGATCATAGTGGTATGTGAATCAGTACCGACTAAGGTGTCAGGGTAAGCAAATTTTTGCCCATTGCGCTCTTCATTAAAGACAACGCGAGCAAGGTATTCTAAATTCACTTGGTGAACAATACCCGTTGCTGGTGGCACAACTTTTAAGTTATCAAAGGCTGTTTGGCCCCAGCGTAAAAACTCATAACGTTCTTTATTACGTTCGTACTCAAGTTTGGCATTTAAATCAAATGAGCCATCTTCACCATAACCATCTACTTGTACTGAGTGGTCGATAACTAATTCAGCTGGAGATAGTGGATTTATTTTCGCAGGATCGCCGCCAAGTCTTTCCATAGCATCACGCATTGCGGCCAAATCGACGATTGCTGGTACGCCAGTAAAATCTTGCATCACCACGCGGGCGGGTGTAAATGCTACCTCAGCACTGGGCTTGGCTTGTGAATCCCAGTTTAGCAACGCTTCAATATCTTGTTTTTTAATATTTACGCCGTCTTCATTGCGCAGTAAGTTTTCGAGTAGGATCTTGAGCGAGAACGGCAGTCGCTTGGCTTTATCGCCTAAACCTTGCAGTGAATGGATATGAAACTGCTCACCGTTGATAGTGAGTTGTTTTTGGGTGTCAAAACTATTGTTCATTATGTGCCCCTAAGTTAGATGAATATCCTTAAATGGTACTTAAGTGGTAAATGTAACCTCTCTTTGAATAATTAAAATGCAAAGTACATACCAGTGTGTTTTTGTGCGATTTTTATACAAGTAATAGGGTATATATGATGCTGAAAATTTATATTTCAAGCGTCAGCAGTAAAACAATAGCAACTCAATAGCGTGTTTTACAGTAGCCAACCTTGCTGTTTGCCTTTGTGGCTTAGCAGTAGCAGGATAATTGCAATTACGACTACGAATATTGGCATAAACACCGCGCTGGCACCGAGTAATTCAATACTATTAATAACAATGAAATTATAAAATTGCTGGATAAAAATCCCAGCGAGTGAGAGCGCAAAAAGCACTCGAGCAAGGGCTTTTTTAAGTAATAATAAAATACAGCCTAATACCCCACCAAAAACCGCGGTAGCGAATGCAATAGTTGACCAAATTGGTGTGTTTGAATATGCAGCTTGTTGTTCTATAGGGAGTTTACTTATCATGTCTGGAGTCATGAGCATTTGCATAATGAATGCAATTACCCCTAGCAAGTTCCAAATAAGGGCTGCCCAAGCGACAGATTTTAACCAGTGCGGAGGAGTCATACATTACCTTTTAAACTATTATTTAAAAAGTTATTAAAGGCGACTACGGCTACTTTTACAAGTTGCACGTAGTCTAAATTGGATTAGCCGAATGAAATAGGGCGACGGCCTGTTTTTTCATCCACTTTTGGTTTTTTGGTACGTTTACGCTTAGCTTTAGCAGGCGCGTTAGTCGCAGGCTCTGCACTTTGTTGTGGTTCAGGTTGCGTTGATGTAACAGGGCGCTCTGCTGGAATAGCACTTTCGCTTAATGTCAGTTGAAATTGCTCACCATCAAATTCAAGAATGTCGCCACTGTATAATTTTTTCCGCTTGATTGTACAAATTTCATGGTTAACGCCAACATAGCCTTCAGTGATAAGGTTTTTGGCTTGGCCGCCACCTTCGACTAAATCAAGAACTTTTAAGAGTTTGCATAGCTCAATTGGCTCTTCTTCTAATTCAATTTCAATATATTCGTCGTTCATGTTTGATCTCATTAAGGTAGGGCACAGCCTGTAGTATAAAGGCTGTGCGCGACTTTTGCATCAAGCTGCCAAAAGTATACAGGGCATTAAATAGAATTAATCTGAAACTTTTTTGAATTTTCTACCGTCTTTAAAAAAACGGTAGTAATTCAAGCGTAGTATCCGCGTCAGTAGCTGGCCTGTAATTTGCTATTCGTGTCGTATTCGATATTTAGTTGGTCATTTTATTACAAATGCCGCAGTACTGGAGATTTAAAATGGGTGTTAGATCAGCCATGAAAAAAGAGTTAATGGGCCTGGAGGGTTCAGGGTTTATGACCGCTGATGATGTAAGGTCTGAACTTAGCAAGATTGTAAAAAAAGCGCCTGATAGGTCAGATCGTGGTTTTTCTTTAATTTCACGTTTTAACGACAATCACAGCCAATTAAGTTGTGGTGAAAATAGCAAAGAAAAACTACTTGAGTTTCAACGACACCGCTTGTTTAAGGATGTTTTATATACCCGTAAAAGCGTGGATGCTTGGCTCAATAGCCAAGTGAATTAACTTGCTATAAATAGTCACCTCGAATAGACTACAGTTGTAATCTATTCGAGGTGACTATGAAATATGGCATTTTAATTGGCATGTTGTTATTACTAACTGCGTGCCAACAACCAACAATATATGTGTACACGCAAGCGTTAACAGAGCTAGAAAAACAACAGCTAACAATACGCTTACAGCAACAACCATTACCGTATCAGTTTATTCAATTACCAATCCCCAAAGAGTTTGCCGCTGCGACACTGTTAACTTCCGAAGATAAGCTACTTACAGCTGAAACCGAGCAGCTTGCTGATATTATGCAAGCAATGGGCTATCAGCCACAGATACACTATGTGTCGGCGGCAAATCATCATTATAGCAATGGCAATATTGGCTTTTACTTGCGTGGTGAGCAAATAGAGCTAGGTTTTGATGTGCCAGAACAAATGCGAACTACTGGTTGCGTTGAAGATCGTTACAATGGTCTCAAAGTTAGATTTGTTGATAACTTGGTTGAATTTGCTTTACTAAATGGTGCCCGCGCTCAGTTAGTTTGGCAGCGTTATGAAAATTATTTAGTCATCAATTATAGAGATACTTCGCAGTCATACACGCATTTAAGCCCTTTGGTTGCTACTCCTTTTGGGGAAAAGCCCTCAGACACATTTCGCTATAACGCACACATTACAGGGCCGCATTGGTTAAACTGCTCGCTGCAAGTTGTGTATATGGATTAGCCCCGTGATTCTAGGTAGTGACTAAGTTTGGCTATACGCTCGCTCATCCCTTCGATAATGCGGTCTTTAATTTTTTCGCGGATCACATTTGGTAAACGTATTAGTGCTTCGCTGGTAATCGCCAGTACTATGGTATCGCTTTTAGCACGAGCACTGGTACTGTGCTCGCGGTTATTTATAAACGCACCTTCACCAATAAATTCGCCTGGTTCAATGGTGCCTAAATCCATCAGATGACTATGTTTAAATACCACAATAGCGCCGCTGAGCACGATATACAGTTGTTTGTCGTTATCAAACTGTTTAAACACAAAGCGATCTTTATTGATCAAGTATAAGTGACTGAATGACTCCAGTAATACTTGGCGCTCATTGAGGCTGAACTCTCTAAAAAAACTCAGCCTATTAAGTATCTCCATCTGCTTTATTAATGGAATATGCTCGATTAACTTCAACTTATTTTCCTTCGTTTGAGCAGGGAAGTTAGTTGATATTGCGCTCTTTTAATTTACGGGTCAATGTATTGCGGCCCCAGCCTATTTTTACTGCGGCTTCTTGTTTATGTCCTGCACAGTTTGCCAATGCGGTTTTAATTAGGCGGGTTTCTAATTGCGCTTGTACATTAGGCCAGATGTTTTCTTTGCCTTGCTTAAGCTCTAGGTTAAGCCATTGTTGAAAGGCATCAAGCCAATCACCCTCTTGTTGAGTCTCGTCAATTGCTAAGATCTCTGGAGGTAAGTCTTGCTCACTCACAAGCTCGCCGGGAGCCATAACGGTAAGCCAGCGGCAGGTGTTCTCTAGTTGACGAACATTGCCAGGCCAGTTGAACAAGCGTAGTAAGTCGGTGGCTTTTGAGCTGAGAATTTTGCTTTCGACTTGTAAGTCTTTGGCGCTTTTATGTAAAAAATGCTGTGCTAAGCGTTCAATGTCTTCGGTACGTTCACGCAGTGCAGGTAGGCGCAGGCGCACAACATTTAAGCGATGAAATAAATCGTCTCTGAATTTGCCTTGTTTTACTAAGTCTTCAAGGTTTTGGTGAGTCGCGGCAATGATCCGGACATCAACTTTAATACTTTGATGGCCACCAACACGGTAAAACTCACCATCAGCTAAAACACGCAGCAAACGGGTTTGTACATCCAGCGGCATATCACCAATCTCATCTAAGAATAGCGTACCGCCATTGGCTTGCTCAAAGCGACCTTTACGTACGCTATCAGCACCAGTAAAAGCGCCTTTTTCATGGCCAAATAGCTCTGATTCAACCAACTCTTTTGGAATAGCTGCCATGTTTAAGGCAATAAACTGGTTTTCTTTGCGTGGGCTGTGGTTATGTAAAGCACTGGCTACCAATTCTTTACCGGTACCAGATTCACCATTGATAAGTACGCTCATACTTGATGCTGACAGCTTACCTATTGCCCGAAATACTTCCTGCATGGCTGGCGCTTCGCCAATGATATGGGCACTTTTAGGTGGTGCGGGTTTACGTTTTACTTTTTTAGTTGAGTTAGCGCGACACGCGCTTTCTACTAACGCAACTGCTTCATTTAAATCAAATGGTTTGGCTAGGTATTCAAAAGCACCTTTTTGAAACGCATTTACCGCTGAATCTAAATCTGAATGCGCAGTCATGATGATCACTGGCAAGCCTGGGTTTTGTTCAGCGATCAGTTCTAATAATGCCATACCATCCATACCAGGCATACGTACATCAGACACCAGTACCGTAGGTTGGCTAAACTTTAATGCTGACAGCACGTCTTGTGCATTAGAAAAACTTTCAGCATTAAATCCTGCGCGAGTTAGTGCTTTTTCAAGTACAAAGCGAATAGATGCATCATCATCAACCAGCCAAACTGTTTTCATGCAAACTCCAAAAACCGATTAATCCGCAAAAGGCAGATATATATTAAACTCTGTATGACCTGGCCAGCTATCGCATTCTATATAGCCGTTGTGTTGATCGATCAAGGTTTGTGCAATCGAGAGACCTAAGCCAGAACCACCTTCTTTGTTGGTGATCATCGGGTAAAATAATGTCTCTTTGATGCTGGAATCGATACCTGGTCCGTCATCTGAAATTTGGATCAGCAGTGCCTTTTTAGGGGCTTTTCCGGGGCGACGTTGCTGGTGATTAATACGTGTTTTAATTTTTATCACGCCACCACCGACTAACGCTTGTTGTGCATTTCGAACGATGTTAAGTACTACTTGCTGAATTTTACCTTGGTCAATATAGACATCAGGTATACTTGGGTCGTAATCTTTTTCCAAGCTAATATTGGCGCAATTATCTAATGTACTTAGTTTAATTACAGACTCTAAGGTTTGATGAATATTACCGTATGACTTTTGTGGTAATTGATTCGGGCCCAGTAGCCTGTCAACAAGCTCTCGTAAGCGATCGGCTTGTTCAATAATTAATTCTGCACATTCATCCCGTTCTTGCTGATCAACCTCATACTGCAATAATTGCGCCGCTCCGCGAATTCCGCCTAAAGGATTTTTGATTTCATGAGCAAGCCCTCTAATTAGGTTACGTGCTGCCTGATATTGATGCATTTGATTAGAAGCTTGATCGTGGCGAATTTCATCATCAGTTTGGCGACACTCGAATAAAATAAAATATTCATTTTGTAACTTCACGCGACGCGAACTAATTGCTAGTTTGGCATGACGAGAATCAACAAAAACCACGTCAGCTCTGTGCTGGTGGCAATCTACACCATCTACCAAAGAGTATTGTGCAATGCGTTTAAGGTCAATGGAATGGTAATTAAAAAGACTGTCAAACGGTTGATTGAGGATACGTTTAGGGCCTAATCCTAACAGTTCACTGGCGCTATTATTAGCGTAAATAAGGGTGAATTGTTGATCAAGTAAGATCACTGCCGTTGACAGGTTTTGCCAAATGCTAGTTAGTAACTCAGGGTTAAAATTTTTATTATCGGGCATGATTGCACCATTTTAGTGCGTTGATGATTATTAGCAGCTTAGCACAAATATTTTAAGTAAATTATGGTCTTTGATAGAAATACATGGTTTTTATAAAGACGATGCTCTATGCATATAAAATGTGCTCACTGGACTAACAGAGACAACAGAGCCTTGTGGGTCAAATAGCTTCAGTTGCAATGTGTGTTCGCCACGGTTTACCTCGCGCAGGGCAAAAGTACTGATATTGCTAGGTTCTGCGTACGGTGCGCCATCAACTAGTAGTTGAATTTTAAAACCATTCTCAAAGCGTGGTGTTATACGGCTAGTTACATACACTGAACCGGTATTTTCACGAACAGTGCCTTGATCGGCAGGGGAAGAAATAACCGCTTTATAGCTTTTCACAGCCGCTGGTTGCTGTTCATCTAAAATGCTTGTATCAACAGTCGGCATCGACAAACTTTGATTGGTGAGCTTGATTTCTTGCGCACCTGGTTTAGGAGTATCTGAAAATACTGATACGCCATTTTTATCTTTCCAAGAATAAATTTTCTTATCGCCAGAATAGCCATAAAAGCTGATTAAAATCAGAGTTACTAGTAATAAAAGCGTCTTTTTCACCTTGTCACCTTGCATTTTTTGCACTAATTAAACTTTAGTGGAGAATGGGAAAATTAGCCATAAAAAAAGCCCGCAGAACGGGCCTTGAGAACACACATATATTATCTATAAGATAATTTTTCTACAGCCTAATTAACAGCTGTAGTACATTTCGAACTCAACAGGGTGAGTCGTCATGTTAAGCTTTTCAACTTCTTTAGACTTAAGCGCAATGTAAGCATCGATTAAATCGTTAGTGAATACACCACCTTGATTTAAGAACTCACGGTCAGCATCTAGAGACGCAAGCGCTTCTTGTAGTGAAGTTGCAACTGTTGGGATTTCTGCTGCTTCTTCTGCTGGTAAGTCGTATAAATCTTTATCCATTGCATCGCCAGGGTGGATCTTGTTTTTGATACCATCAAGGCCAGCCATAAGCATTGCAGAGAAAGCAAGGTATGGGTTAGCTGTTGGATCTGGGAAGCGTACTTCGATACGACGACCTTTTTCTGATGGAACCACTGGGATACGGATTGATGCAGAACGGTTACGTGCAGAGTACGCAAGCATTACTGGCGCTTCAAAGCCTGGTACTAAACGTTTGTACGAGTTAGTAGACGCATTTGCAAAAGCATTGATTGCTTTAGCATGCTTGATAATACCACCGATGTAGTAAAGCGCTTCTTCAGAAAGACCGCCGTACTTGTCGCCTGCGAATAAGTTAACACCGTCTTTAGCTAAAGACTGGTGACAGTGCATACCAGAACCATTGTCACCAACGATTGGCTTAGGCATGAAGGTCGCTGTTTTGCCATATAAATGAGCCATGTTATGGATAACATATTTCATTTCTTGGATTTCATCTGCTTTTAATACCATAGTGTTAAAGCGAGTTGCGATTTCGTTTTGACCAGCTGTAGCCACTTCGTGGTGATGCGCTTCTACAACTTGACCTAGCTCTTCAAGAACTAAACACGTCGCTGAACGCCAATCTTGGAAATCATCCACTGGAGCAACAGGGAAATAACCACCTTTCACGCCTGGACGATGGCCAGTGTTGCCGCCTTCGTAGCTTTTATCTGAGTTCCAAGCTGCTTGCTTAGAATCAATCTTGTACATTGAACCTGACATATCAGTTTTGTATTTGATGTCATCAAATACGAAGAACTCTGGCTCAGGACCAAATAGCACGGTATCAGCAATACCAGTAGAACGCATGTACTCTTCAGCGCGCTTAGCAACTGAACGAGGATCACGCTCATAACCTTGTAATGTGCCAGGTTCAACAACATCACAACGTAAAATTAAAGTAGCTTCTTCTGTGAAAGGGTCTAATTTAGCAGACTCAGCAACAGGTAGTAATACCATGTCTGATTCGTTAATGCCTTTCCAACCAGCAATTGAAGAACCGTCAAACATTTTGCCGTCTTCAAAGAAATCTTCATCTACTTGGTGATGAGGAATAGAAACATGTTGCTCTTTACCTTTGGTATCAGTAAAGCGTAAATCAACGAACTTAACGTCATTTTCTTTAATAAAATCTAAAACCGATTGTGACATGTGTCCTCCAACTGTTGGGTTTTATTTTGCTGCATAATTGCTTTTGCTTTTATAGTAAGCGGCTTTTATGCCATTTTTATAGTGCATTGTTTTTTAAGGTTAAAAAATAAGTTATACATCCAGCTTTTATATGTTTTGCACCATATTGGATCGTCTTATGATCATTTTGGTGCGCCAGTGTGGTTGCTTCTCTTTAGCGCTAAATTGTATAGATTATAAACACCAACATAAAGCTAACTTACTCACCAAATACTGCCAAATTATGACAATAATAGCTAGGAATGAGCAAAATAGTGACAAATTGAAAAATTAAATTAATTAAAATGTCATATATAAAACAGATACTTATTAGAAGTATGAAGAAAGTTGTGAAATATATATTGGATAAACTTTCATCCATGTCATTAATGAGGGATAATATGCGCCCTTTTAAATCCTATGCTGGGACATCTCGTGAAAACGCAGGTGAGTGCGTAGATCTTGCAGGATCATTGAGAATTAATTTCTCTGAGTAAAAATATGAGCATCGAAAAGTTAAGAAATATAGCGATTATCGCGCACGTTGACCACGGTAAAACAACATTGGTTGACAAACTACTTGAGCAATCAGGTACATTAGAAACACGCGGCGGTAACGAAGAGCGCGTGATGGACTCAAACGACATTGAGAAAGAACGTGGTATTACCATTTTGGCTAAAAACACAGCCATTTCATGGAATGACTACCATATCAATATCGTAGACACCCCTGGACACGCCGACTTTGGCGGTGAAGTTGAACGCGTACTTTCGATGGCTGACTCAGTATTACTACTTGTTGATGCTCAAGAAGGTCCAATGCCACAAACGCGTTTCGTTACGCAAAAAGCATTCGCGCAAGGCTTAAAGCCAATCGTTGTTATCAATAAAATTGATAAGCCAGGTGCACGTCCTGATTGGGTTATGGATCAAATCTTTGATTTATTCGACAACCTAGGCGCAACTGACGAACAGTTAGACTTTAAAGTAATCTATGCATCAGCAATCAACGGCTGGGCAACATTAGATTTAGACGAGCCATCAGACAACATGGAACCTATGTTCAAGATGATCGTTGACGAAGTATCACCACCGGATGCAGATCCTGAAGGTGACTTCCAAATGCAGATTTCGCAACTTGATTACAACTCATATGTTGGTGTAGTTGGTATCGGTCGTATCAAACGTGGTTCTGTTGCTCCTAACCAACAAGTTACTATTATCAGTGCCGATGGTACTAAACGTAATGGCAAAATTGGCGCAGTACAAAGCTACCTAGGCCTTGAGCGTATCGAAACTGATAAAGCTTACGCTGGTAACATCGTAACAGTAACTGGTATTGGTGAGCTTAAGATTTCTGATACAGTTTGTTTCCCTGGCAACGTTGAGGCATTACCACCACTAAGTGTTGATGAGCCAACTGTAACAATGACATTCTCTGTAAATAACTCACCTTTCTGTGGTAAAGAAGGTAAGTTTGTAACGTCACGTAATATCCGTGAGCGTTTAGACAAAGAATTAGTACACAACGTAGCACTTCGCGTTGAAGATACTGCTAGCCCAGATAGCTTCCGTGTATCTGGTCGTGGTGAATTACACCTAGGTATCTTAATCGAAAACATGCGTCGTGAAGGTTACGAGCTAGCTGTTTCTCGTCCAGAAGTAATCTTACGTACTGTTGATGGCGTTCTAGAAGAACCGTTCGAAACAGTAACAATTGACTGTCAAGATGAGCACCAAGGTTCTGTAATGGAGCAAATTGGTCTTCGTAAAGGCGAACTAACAAATATGACGCCAGATGGCAAAGGTCGTATGCGTTTAGACTTTATGATCCCAAGTCGTGGTTTAATCGGTTTCCAAACTGATTTCATGACGCTTACATCAGGTTCAGGTCTTATGTACCATACTTTCGACCATTACGGCCCGCACAAAGGTGGCGAGATCGGTGTTCGTAAGAACGGTGTAATGATTGCAAATGCAACAGGTAAAGCACTTACTAACGCATTATTCAACTTACAAGAACGTGGTCGCTTATTCATCGGTCACGGTGTTGAAGTATACGAAGGTATGGTTATCGGTATTCATAACCGTGATAACGACCTTACAGTTAACGCCCTTAAAGGCAAGCAGTTAACTAACGTACGTGCATCTGGTACTGATGAAGCGCAAACGCTTTCTCCGCACCTAAACTACTCACTTGAGCAAGCGCTTGAGTTCATCGATGATGACGAGCTAGTTGAAGTAACACCACTAAACATTCGTATCCGTAAGCGTCATCTTACAGAAAACGAACGTAAACGTGCTGGTCGTGCGCCTAAAGGATAATCACCTTATAAATTAAGCTGATTTTAAAAGCCGCTGTATTGCAAAATACAGCGGCTTTTTTGTGGTTATTAGTTAGCTAGGGGAAAGTTAGCGAGGGGAAAGTTAGCGAGAGTAAAGTTAGCGAGAGTAAAGTTAGCGAGAGTAAAGTTAGCGAGAGTAAAGTTTGTGAGGGGAAGAGCTGTAAGCTATAAGCGGTCAGCTGTCAGATTAGAACAGCGTAGTTGGCTAGATTGGTGTTTGTATAGTTATTAGGTAAAAATCGCTAGATTTTATAAACCATGCAACATAACCTCTTTCCTCTAAAAGTGCAGCGGCTCTTATCCTCTTTGTGAATAACTGACTTAAAGATTTTTTTGCACAAGGAGAAGAAAATGAGCAGTAAAAGAGGAAGGGCTTTTAAAGTAGCTGATAATGCAAAGCCCCTGTTTTTGTTAGCGGGGTATTTTTTCGTTGGGTTTCGCTGCGCTCAACCCAACCTTGCTTAACTTGCTAACTTTACTCTAGTTGACTCGCCAACTCCTATCACTTTTTCGGTAATAACGTAACCTTTCCAAATACGCTGGCGTCGATATAGCCTAGGTTGCGGCTGCCATTTACGGGTTGTACTTCGTGTGAACCCATAAAGTGTTCGCGCACTTCGGTGCCGTCGTTATCACAGTAGGCGAGCATAAAGCCGATGACTTGTTTTGCCGTTAATTTAAGTGGGGTGTTTTGCGCGCCTTCTTGGAAATCATTCGGGTAGAGCTTAATGGCTACTTCCCATGTGATGTTATATGGGGCGGTACTGTTTCGTTGCCAGTGGCTGATTAAATGATCTGTGTATAACTGGGGTTTTTTATCAGCTCCGAAATCGGCAGCTTGGTTATCAAGACCAATGTGATAGGCAAATGCAGTATGATTGAACTGATGGTTACCGCCAGATGCGTCGCTATCAATAAACACTTCTAAGGCATCATCGTCCCAGTACTTATCGGTAGGATCTGGATGGGTATCAATTAGTACATCATCCACAATATCGGCTTGTAAATACAGGTAGTTTTCATCCCAAAGTAACTTGTAGCGGCCTTTAAAGTCTTTATCTGAGTCAGGCAAGGTGCCATCCATAAGAAAAGGCATAGGCTGCCATTTTGCTTGGTCCCATGGGCTTTCAGATACACCGTCAATAGTAATTGGTGTTGCTGTATGCTCTACATCTATAGCCATAGCGGCGTTGCTCATTAATAGGCTTAAGGTAAGCGCGGCTGTTTTCATCTAATTCTCAAAGTTTCTTATTTTGTTTGTGGCTCAATAGTGACTGAAACAAAAATTGAAAACAACAGACAGAATGTTCAGGTATAAAATTAGTGATAGTAATGGATCGTAAGTGAATACAGTTTTTTACATTGTTGAGTGTAATTAACAGGTAAAGTAATGGCACTACTAGAATTAATATAAAAGGAATAATTGTGGCTAACGTATTGTTGTTGATTGCGGCTATGTTGTTATCTGGCTGTACTTCGTCGCAAGTAATGAGCTCGGGTTGTGACTTTGTTGTTGGTAGTGCACAAAGTCAGCAACGGCAAGTGCAGAACCACTCGCTTGATAGTTCAGATACACATCAAACAGCGAATATCATTAATGGTTTGTTTAGTATGTTACTTGGGCCAATAAATCGCTCTCTCGGTGATGATGAATGTAAGGCGGAAGAGCAATCGTATCAGTACCCAAGTGTCGTTTTATAGTGCGACACTTTGCCCTTCATTTAAAATATACAGCGGGATTTGTGACTTCATTTCATCATTCATATGCAATAAGCGCAGCAATGCAGAATGGCTGCTGTGATCGCCCATCTTCCAACTTGAGTTGCCATAGCCCCAAGGTATAATAACTTTACAATTAAGCTGCTGTGCGGCTGTTAAGGCATCCTCAGGAGTAGTATGTACATAACGATACCAGTTGCCATTCTCTTCGTGGTAATAAGAGGCAATCGGCATTAAACAGATATCAATATCACCGTATTTTTGTTGGATATCCTTAAAATGTTGGGAGTAGCCAGTATCGCCTGCAAAAAATAAAGTGCTGCCATTTTGCTCAAGTAACCAGCCATTCCATAAATCTTTATCGCGATCTTCATAAATAAAAGGTACCAGCACGCGGGCGCTAAAATGATGTGCAGGTAGCGCATGAATGGTTAAATCATCAATGTTAGTGTTTGCGTACCACGCCATTTCGCTAATATTAAAACCACCGGTAGGAAAGTTATCTGCCATACCAAGTGGTGTTAAGTAGCGAGGTTTATTACCGATGCTTTCAATGTCTGCTTTATTGAAGTGATCGTAATGGATATGAGAATAAATTACTGCGTCTAGATTGTTAAGCTCGCTTTCGCTAAGCCAGTCCCCAGGTTTACGATAAAACCCAGATGCCAGTCGAAAAGCTAAATCAACAGGGGAGTCAAATTGCTCTTTTACTGGGTCAAATACAACTTGCTGGCCGTTAGGAGTGTTGATCATAAACCCGGCGTGACCGAGCCAGCGAACTGTGTAGCCGGTATTTAGTTGTGGTGCTAGTTGCGCGCCTTGATAGAGGCAGTTTTCACCCGGAGTTTCACATATCAAGTTAGCATTACTTGGGTAACAATCACTTTCGCAGCTAATCGGATAGGTTTTTTTCCCTGGATAGAGGTTGTGGTAGCGCCCAGCCTGTTCACCCTCTTGATGAAGTGGCACAACAGTATCAGCGCCTGCAATTCTTTGCACATGATTGGCAGTGCTACACGCAGCTAATAAACTTGATGCGATAATTAAACTAACTGCACGTATTTTCATTGTTTAATGTTTTTATAATTCTAATTAGGTAGAATTGTAGCAAAAATAGCCGATGAAAAAACACTTAAAAAGTAACAAGATATAACAACAAAAAAGCCTACATAAATGTAGGCTTTGATTACTCTGCGACTAGCAAACTAGCGCTCTTGATAAGTGACAGGCAAACTCACAGCTGATTTAGCCTGCTTTACTCATTTGCTCAATAAATTTATTTGAATCAGCAATCGACTTGTTCATGTCATCCATTAACACTTTGATGTCGCGCTTAAGATTAGTGAATTCACCTTGAATGGCTGATACAGCTTGTGCATTAAGGTTATGCTTCAAGTATAAAACATTGTCATGCAGTGATGACAGTACCGGCTCCATCTTGCTTTCAGCATTACGCATAGAGCGTAATAGTTTATCAAAGTCACGTTTGGTTGCGGTGAGCTTTTTATTACTTTCACGTTTAAGTGAGGCGTTAGAATACTGTTCTAATTCATCGCTCCATTCTTCAAACAATGCTTCAGCTACATCTTCAACTTTGTTGATGTTATTTGTAACGTCATTAGCAGCCGCAAGGCTAGATTCGTAGTCATCATTGAGTTGGTCATAGGCTGCTTGTACATCTCCACCATCAAAGTTAATCAATGTTGTTAAACGCTCAAGTGCAGATTGGAATTCCTCTTGAGACTCTTCTTGAGACTCTTTAGTTGCTTCTACGCGGTCCACTAAAATGTCACGCTTATGCACACCAACTGATTCCATAGCCGAGTAATATGCAGATTGGCAGCCAGATAAAGCCAGTGATAAGGCCAATATTGGTGCGCTGAGTAAAGTCAGTTTTTTCATCGAGATCCCTTTTTAAATCCGTTAGTGCTGTAAATTATGTGGTGGATTGCTATGATAATCAAAACTATTTTAGCAGAAAGTTAACTTTATGAATGAAAAGGTCGCACATTATAAACAGCAGTTGAGGGTACTTATACGTCAGCAGCCAACGTGGTGGATGCAGTATATTAATCGCTGTATTGACGACCAAATTACTGTAAATGCTGGTTATTTAGCCTATGTAACCTTACTTTCATTGGTTCCTTTAATTGCAGTTGGCGTGGCTATTTTCTCGGCTTTTCCTGGCTTTGAAGATACCCGTATTGCTATTGAAAACTTTTTATTTACTAACTTTGTGCCCACCTCATCAGATGTAATTAAAGAGCATATAACGTCTTTTGCAGGTAATGCGAATCAAATGACTGCTGTAGGTATTGGTTTTCTTGCAGCGATAGCATTGCTACTGATCCGTAATGTTGATGCGACACTGAATCGAATTTGGCGGATTAAAACCAAGCGACCAATGATGATTTCTTTCGCGGTATATTGGATGGTGTTGAGTTTAGGGCCATTGTTATTAGGCGCAAGTATTGGTGTTACTTCATATATTGTGTCGTTAGTATCATTTGCCGATCAGGGGATTCCGGGCTTTAGTGGCTTTTTATTAAAATTACTGCCTTATTTAATTTCTATGGCTGGCTTTATTATGCTCTATACTTTAGTGCCTAATACTCGCGTATCTTTTAAAGCTGCAGTACCAGGTGCTTTATTTGCAGCCTTGTTGTTTGAATTAACTAAAAAAGGTTTTGCGCTTTATATCAGTCACTTTCCTTCATACGAAGTGATTTATGGTGCGGTGGCAACTATTCCAATTTTATTTGTGTGGGTGTATTTGTCGTGGGTGGTTGTGTTACTCGGTGCAGAGTTTACAGTGTGCATTGGCCCTAAAAATATCGAAGATACACCCGATATTATCCTTGATGAGGGCGATGCTAATAAGTAATTCACTGCATCGCTGATAGGAGAATCGGCATTATGCAGTTATATCCAAATATTACCCCATACCATGACTTTCATTTGAGTGTAGGGAGTGGACATCAAATTCATGTACAAGAGTTCGGTGCTCCAGCTGGCCTGCCGGTGGTAATTTGCCATGGCGGTCCCGGCATGGGTTTGCATGCTGATAATTGCCGTTTCTTTGATCCTACCCGTTATCGTATTATTTTATATAGCCAACGCGGCTGCGGGCAATCAACGCCTCATTTAACTAGCGCTAATACAACCACAGAACTGGTCGCTGACCTTGATTATTTACGCACTTACTTAGGACTAGAAAAGTGGGTGTTAAGCGGTGGTTCGTGGGGAGCAACTCTGTGTTTGCTGTATGCCATTGAACACACTCAACATGTACATGGGTTAATTTTACGAGGCACGTTTTTGGCTACTTCAGCCGATTTTCAGTGGCTATATAGTCGTCATGGTGCTGCTGCACATTTTTATCCTGAATTATATGCGCGTTTTTCTCAGGAGTTACCTGATGTTGCCAGCATTTTTGCGTTTTATCGGCGGCAGTTAAATGATGATAATCAAATTAATGCAAATCACTTTGCTAAATTATGGTGCCAATGGGAAAACGTATTAAGCCATGGTAAACAGCAACATCAATGGGGGTTAAGTTCACCACAGTTGGGGCTTAATATGGCGCGTTTAATGGTCCATTACTTTACTGCTCAGTGTTTTATTACTGATAACTTCATTGGTGAACACTATAAAAGAATTAGTAAAATTCCTACTTGGTTTATTCATGGCAGGCATGATTTAGTGTGTCGTTTTAATGCCGTACAGCATTTAGCTGAGCAACTCAACGCACAGTTACTTATTTTAGATGGTGTTGGGCATGGTGTTGATAGTAATGTATATTTAGCGGCAGTGCGGCGTGCAGCCGATCTTATGTGGATCAAATTATCGAGGAATAGATGCAAGGATTAATTCAGCGCGTAAAACACGCAAAAGTTGAAGTGGATGGTCAGGTGGTTGGGCAAATTGAGCAGGGGCTTTTATTGTTGCTTGGAGTTGAAAAGCATGATGATCAACAAAGCACTGATAAGCTGCTACATAAAGTTAGCAATTACCGCGTATTTAGCGATGAAAACGACAAAATGAATTTAAGCCTGCAAGATATTCAAGGTGAGTTATTGGTGGTATCGCAATTTACTCTGGCGGCGGATACTAAAAAAGGCATGCGGCCAAGTTTTTCATCAGCAGCCACACCTGCACAAGCTAATGAGCTATACGAATACTTTGTTAGCCAAGCTAGAGTTATGGGGTTAAGCGTAGCTACAGGGCAATTTGCTGCGGATATGCAAGTCAGTTTATGTAATGATGGGCCGGTGACATTTAATTTAACAGTGTAGTTAAGGCTAGCAGTTATTTTCTGATCACCACGATGTTGTTGGCATAACCTGGAATTTTTTCGATGCTAGGTATTTTACCAAAAGTGGTGATCAGCAAATGTTCTAACTGCTTTAATTGTGATTCATGACCAGATAAAAAATTAATAAATAAATAGCCATTTTTAGTTAAAGCACAGCGCAGTTTTTCATAAAAGCGGTGTTTGTATAAAAATAACGGCGCATCTAATTGGCTAAATAGGTCAAGAATGATCCAATCGTATTGTGGGCCATGCTCTAATACAGCTTCAGCATCAAAACAGCGTAAATTCGATGCATGCTCACCACCAAAAAAACGCTTATAGCAATGAATGATATTCGGATTTTTCTCTACAGAAAGTAGCTGACTATCAGGGTAGGTGTGTTGTAAGTAATTGCGGATAGCGCCGCCACCTAAGCCCAGTTCAAGTACGGCGTTTGGTGCCGGGAGTGGTTGCCATAATTGCGCTAAATATTGTAAATGCGGAAACAGCAAATGGCTTGGGCTGCTTTTCTCGACCACTGACTGTAGTGTTTCGTTGATCAATAACCAACGTAACTGCTTATGTTGGCGTACCTGAATGCAATCGGCGCCATATTTGTGCCAATAGAGTAGTTGCCCGATACGGTGACAATCTTCGATAAAGCTGTGTTTTACTGCCCCGTTGTCTTCAAAAAAATGTTCCATAGTTACATCAGCATAGACGAGTCAATCTAAAGTGCCAATATGTCTATCAAGTTTTACAGGTAAAGCAGTTATTTTGCGTTGCTCACCAAAGTCGTATTCCAAGTTTTTACCAGATGGAGTATGGTAGTTTGCAAATAATAACTGACCGCATTTTTAGTTAGATAAACGCATCTTGAATTAGCAAGCGTTTGCGGCCTTGGTAGCAACAGGAGTGATTATGTTTCAGGTGACAACACCACAAAGTAGCGAAGATTGGCAAGCGTATTATCAATTACGTTGGCAAGTATTGCGCGCGCCTTGGAATGAACCGCGTGGTTCTGAGCAGGATGATTTAGAGCAAGATGCTGAGCATCGCTTTATTAAAAATAAAGAGGGGGCAGTGTTAGGTGTTGCACGACTGCATTTTAATAATCAACAACAAGCGCAAGTCCGTTATATGGCCGTTGCACAAGGTAACCGTAATCAACACATTGGTAGCCGTTTATTGCATGAGCTCGAGAAAATAGCCTGGACTCAAGACGCCGATGAGTTAGTTTTATTCGCTCGTGAACGAGCATTAGAATTTTACAAACGTCATGGTTATGAATTAAAAGAAAAGGCTCACTTAGCTTACGATGATGTACAACACTGGAAAATGGTGAAACAAAAACCGTCTGAGCCAGGCTGGTTCCGCCATCCCAATTGGACCCAAGTTCTGCAAAATACCTGGCGCGAATCTATTCCGATCAGCGATGCTATGGGCATTAAAGTTGAAAGTTACACTGATTGGCAATTTACCACCAGTGCAGATTTAAATGCGAACTTAAACTTGCATAACACTATGTTTGCTGGCTCTATTTATAGTTTAGCGACGTTAACCGGCTGGGGCGCGACTTATTTAGCACTCAAAGAAGCCGGGCTTGAAGGTAATATTGTGTTAGCTGATGCTAATATTAAATATTTAAAACCGCTTAATAACGACCCACGTGGCAGCGTTGATTTAAGCGGCTGTAAGGGTAAATTAGCCGAGTTAGAGTCAGAAGGTAAAGCGAGCTATGTAGTGCCAGTGGAAATCTACGATGGTGAGTTACTGGCTGCTGAGTTTGAAGGTACATTTAGAATTATTAAGTAGTTAGAATTCAGAGCAAACAAAAGATAAGGCCAAGCAATTGCTTGGCCTTTTTTATAGTAAATCAGTTAATAATATACCCACGCCAATACGTTCTATGTCAGCGTTATAATCAATTAAACTTTCACCGTAGCCGTTGAAGTATTGGGCGTAACCGCGAACTCGGCCCCATAATGGGAATGACCAATCAAGCTGAATTGCACCGCGGTTATCTGAATTTAAATTATTGCGGGTCATAAAACTAAATTCATGATCATTAAGTCGATATGCACCGCTAAATTCAAAGTAACCCATGTATTTGTAAATATCAGGGTTATCATCACCTCTTGGATCTAATGGCGTTTCCTTCTCGCTTTCTGAAATACGGTACCAAGGTTTAAAGCTAAACACATAGCCATCGTTTTCCCACAAAAAGTTTGCATAAATACGGTTCCATGAGCGCGAATCAGGCTGACTATTACCGTTAGATTGATGCGAAATACCAAGGACTACTGCCATTTCGTCGCCCCATGGAACGTGCTTTTTATCTAAATAATTAACCCAAAAAATTTCAGGCTCATAGTTGGTCTCACGAAATGGTGAGGAACTTTCTTTGTTATAAAGCTGCCAATATGACTGTAATGTAAAGGCAAAAAATATAGCCTGGTCTTCATCAGAAAAATCATCGAAAATAGGTACCTTAATTGAAAGCTGATATTTTGCTTCTAAGTTATCGAGTGGTTCATCTTGTTTTTCACCGGTTAGTTCGTCATACGCTTCAAACGAGCTATTGTTTGGGTGGGATACATAAGAAACAGGTAAAATGTAGTTACGTTTGTGTGGGGTAATAACATTACGGTTTTCTTTACTTACTTCTTCGCGTGCTTGGCGCTTATCGAGTGCGGTAAGTTGTTTGCTTTCATCAAGTGATGAGCATTTTTCACGCAGTTGTGCTAGCGTCATCTCGCCAGCCCCGCCAATTGCCTCATTTAAAATACATTGCTTTACTAGCTCGACATCATCATCTTGCTCGTTGGTTTTTGCTGTTGATTCTGATTGTGCGAATGCAGAGCTTGATAATAGTGCAGTAAATAGGATCCCATAGTGCCAAGTCATTATTATTCCTTTGATAAAATCAAATAGAGAGTAGCTATTGTGTTTTTCGTAAATGAGAATAGGCTAATTTCAGTATCATAAAACGACTAAGATACCTATCCCATACATTTATCCAGCATTTACTTTAACTGAATATCAGTGAATTGTTACTGAACTTAGTTGATTGTGGCGCTTTTTGCCCATAAATACAAAGAAAAAGCGGCCGAAGCCGCTTGTTCAATGCACTTTTTCCAATTGGATCGTCGTGCTCTCACGCAATGAGAAGGGTTGAGCTTGATATAAAAATTAAAGCTCAAATACGTTAGTAAAGAATTTATATAGTTCGGTGCCTTGGTTTACGCTTGCTGAAGCAAAATGCAAAATCGCGATGGCGTCACAATCAAGGGTTAGGGTTTGTAATGGTTGCTCTGCTAGGTAGCGCTCCATTCGCAATACTCTAGCAATCGGCTCGCCAGCTTTGATATGGCCGCCAAGTGGCGCTATATACTCAACCATGCCGCCCATAGGTGCATAGTAAGCAAGGTAATCATTTAAATCACAGCCGTAGCGCTTCATTACTTTTGGCTGATAGGGGGCATCAACGAATACCTGCTTATGATTTAGGTAACTTAAAATACTATTAGCATCATCAAGGGCCGCAGTTAAATCTATCTTTTCTTGGCTGCCGAGTTCGACCGTAAAAGCTTCAACTTGAACATTAAATTCACGCCCTTGTTGAGCTAATGCCTCGGTTAATTGCCACCATGGGCAAAAACTTGCTTCATCCATTGCTCCTGCAAAATCATTAGGGATGATTAATACATGAGGAATATTAAAGTAGTTGGCACTGGCCTTGGCATAATCTGGGCAATATAAATGCTGACTCGAAATGGGGCCTGTGTGTAAGTCGAGCACGATATCAGCTTGGTGTGCCAACTTTTGCAAGTTAAGTGCAATGCGTTTGCCTGTAGTTAGGCGATAAGCTGGACCGCTTAGTTGTTGCTCTACTTCATCAATCAGTGCGGCTTTAAACTCACTTTTTAAGGTTTGCTCATCGGCATCACTATATTGCTCAGCAAATTGGCTCGCGAGCTTACTATTGCAGTGATACATGCGGTTCCAGTTGGTGCCGGTGATTGGATCAAAACGACCAAGGGTGAATTCGCCCGATTTTTGATTGCAACCAATTGGGTTCGCGTAAGGCACCAGGGTGATATCGCCTTTGAGTTCAAGATGCTTAAGCTGCTCAAGTAATTGGTAAATAACCGCATTGCCTTGTACTTCTGCACCGTGCATATTAGCTTGCACATACACACTTGGCCCAGTGCCATCGCCTTTTAAACGATAGACAGGAATTGTGAGCGGTAGGCCGTTGGCAACTTCACCAACTACTATGTTTTCTTGGCTTATAGCTTTAGTCGTACTCATCTCAATTACCTTAAGTAGTAGTTGGCATCTTCAGCTGTGCGAATACAGTTAAGCTCGCCATTTTGTAATGTGTATTCAGCGGCTAGCTCATGACATAAAAAATACGGCATACTTTCGGTAAAGCCGTACGCGCCACATTGGCTAAACACCAGCCAGTCTTGCTCATTTAAATCACTAGGTAATTGGTGTTCACCTAAGCAATCAAGTGCTGTACATAATGGCCCATATAAGCTCATAGTTTGGTATGCAGCAGTTGAGTCTCGTAATAATCGTGCTGGGAAATCTTGGCTGGTGACTGCAGGGCGCAATAAATGATTAATACCGCCGCTTAAGATCACTTGTTGTTGGGCATAGTTAAGTTTTCGCTCAACGACAGGCGTTGCGTAATGACCGCATTCGCCCACAGCATAACGGCCAAGCTCCATCCAGAGTTCTTGTACGCCTGCGGCATGTTTAATGTTAGCTAATGCATCAATGAGCGCATCCCAACTTAAGGTTGGTGCATCAAGAGTGTAAGGAATACCTAAACCACCGCCTAAGTCGAGTACTTTTAAGTGAATACCTAAGTCGTTGGCAAGCTTTGTTAGCGGTGCAATCATTTGTGACCAAAGTTCAGCGAGCTTGTCGCTGCTGAGCATGTTGCCCCATTGAAAAATATGCAGGCCATCAAAGCTAAGCGCTGGGTAGTCGCTAGTATTTAGCGCTTGCCATTCATCGCAACCTAAACCAAATGGAGTAAGGCTATCGCCACCAAGTGGGTTTTTTTCCCCTTCAGGCCAGCGTAATTGCACTCGCAGTAATATCTGTAACTGACAGTTTTGTAAGCTTGCTTGCTCGTTAAGCCAGCGTACTTGATTAAGGCTTTCGGCAACAAAGGTACGTACGCCGCGCGCAATAAAGTGTTTAATTTGTTTTGGGCTTTTGGCAGGCCCTGTATTGAGCACGCGCTCGCTGTTAATACCTTGAGCAAGTACTTGCTCAAGTTCGCCCTTACTTGCCACATCAAAGTTAAAACCCGCGTTATCTAAGCTTTGAATGACTTTAGATAATGGGTTAGCTTTTACGGCATACCACAGTTTTACCTCAGTTTGCGTCACTAACCGCGTTAAGTGTGCGTTTAATGTATCAAGGTCGTAAATAAAAAAGGGTGTATCAAGCGCAGTTGATAGCTCATCAATGGCGGTTTTAACTGGCGTGCTCAAAAAGCTCATTAACGTAAAACCTCTTCAAGCAGCAATGATGCATCACTTTGTTCATCACGGTATTTTACAATTAATGCACACGACATACTTAATCCTTGCTCGCGGGCCCAAGTATTAGAAGCTGGGCGAGAACCTGGAATAACAATCGCGTATTCAGGAATAGGCTCGCCTTTAGCCAGCTGGCGCTCATTTACACAGTCATAAACAGGAATAGTTGCTGATAAGCGTACACCTGGTGCGAGCACCGCGCCTTTTTTCACTACTACGCCTTCAACAATCACGCAACCTGCACCGATGAATGCATCGTCTTCTATCACCACCGGGTTTGCACCAATAGGTTCAAGTACACCGCCTAGTTGTACAGCAGCGCTTAAATGTACATTTTTACCTACTTGCGCACACGACCCCACTAACGCGTGGCTATCAACCATAGTGCCTTCGTCGATAAAGGCACCAATGTTTACATATGCTGGTGGCATAATAATCGTGCCCTTAGCAACGTGTGCGCCACGGCGAACGCTTGAGCCACCAGGCACCATACGCACTCCAGCATCGGCTGCAAAACCTTGTGGTGCTAAATTGTGTTTATCAACAAAGCCACCTGGAAATTCGGTATTAGTGCCATTTTTAAACGCTTCTAAAATACCTTGTTTTACCAGAACGTTAGCATGCCATTGGCCGTTGTCGTCTTGTGTTGCTGCGCGCACTGCGCCCGATTCTAAATTATTTAGTAGTTCTAACCAGCTCATTATAAAAACCTGTATTTAATGCCAAGATAAAATGGTGTTGTTTGCGTTGTTAATACAATCAGTTTGCGTTAACTCAAGATGCGTCAAAGGTGGACGTAAGTACGGGCTGTTAATTCGCCCTTGTAAATGCATCAATACTTTGACGGGGATAGGGTTTGCGACAGCAAACAAGCTTTGAATGGCTTGTGACCAGTCGGCAAATAAATTGGGGTGTTGACCGCTGAGACTTCGTTTTACAAACTCATGGGTTTGCACAGGCCATGCATTAGCAGCCACAGAGACTAAACCTTTTGCGCCAGCCTGGGCAAAGTAAGGCATCAGTGCATCGTCACCGCTAAAAATAGCTAAATTAGGTGCGACTTTTCTAAAACCTTCAAATTTAGCAATGTCGCCACTGGCTTCTTTGAGTGCCCACAAGTTTTTATGGTCTTTCAAGTTGCTAATTACGGCCGATGGAATATCAACAGCACTGCGCCCTGGTACGTTATAAAGCATGCAAGGATGTTTACTGGTATTAAGTAAGCTTTCAAACCAATGTGTTTGGCCTACCACGCCGGGCTTAGCGTATAGGGGAGTGCCCAGTAAATAGCTATGAATGGGTAACTGATTACAGTATTCAACCCAGGCAATTTGTTGCTTTAGATTTATACCGCCTACTGCAACCATCAGCGGTACTGTTGGCATTAATTGGCACACGTGTTCAACAATCGCTTGTTGCTCTTTGAGTGTTAGTGCGAGGCCTTCGCCGGTGCTACCAAGTAATAAAATACCATTGTTAGCCACTTGCTGCTGTGCAACTAACTGATCAAGAGTGGCATAGTCGACTTCACCAGCGTCAGTAAATGGCGTGACGAGTGCCGTCCACAAAGGGTAGTCATTTAAATTGAAGTTATTGATCATCTCTCACGAACTTATAAGTGATTCGAGGAGTTAATAAGCTTTTATGATTGGAGCCACATTAACGTCGTTCGAACTAATAATTCGAAGAGCGAATGGGCTTAATATAATAGGGCGCTATGGCCTTATTACGCTAAGACCAGAAGCTCTCCACCAAATATTTTAACAGCCAAGCTGTTATTGGTGACAGTCGCTGGGATTCAACCCAGTCGCCCGAAGTAAAACTTCACAAAAAGTGTTACTTCTCGGCGTTAATTCCCCTCACGTATGATCACTGGAGTGTGTGCTCCTCACATACGTTACCTGAATAACGCACCTCTTCTAGCCCATGGTGTAAGTTTTATCGTTTAAAACTCACACCTTTAATAGGGGTAATGCGAAAGATTAAAGCATTTTAGCCGTCTAGGTGTCAAGGCTGGATATTTTTAAGTTTATTTTTAGCTGCAATGTGCTCCTGACATTTTTTTACAACGTAAATAGCGTTACAGTAAGCGTAATAACAAGCAGTGGTAGTGAGTAATGGAAAAATTTCAAGATATATATCAACGAGCGGCACAGCGAAAAGGTAGCGAAGTAATGTTACAGCAATTACTTGTTGCCCCTCAAAATGCAAAGCAATTAACTGCTTTACCTGATGATGCATGGCTTGAAGAGTTTACCCGCAAAATTTTTCAAAGTGGTTTTTATTGGTCAGTGATCAACAATAAATGGCCAGGTTTTCGGGAAGTATTTTGGGATTTTAGTGTGGCTAAATTATTAATGATGCCGCCAGATATGCTTGAGCAAAAAGCCACCGATGAGCGAATCGTTCGTAACTTTAAAAAAGTGCAAACGATCCCAGAAAATGCGTATATGATCCATGAAGTGGCAAGTGAACATGGCAGTTTTAGTCAGTTTATTGCAGATTGGCCGAGCGACGATATTATTGGTTTGTGGGGGTATTTAAAAAAGCATGGGGCGCGTTTAGGTGGTAACACCGGCCCTTATGCATTGCGAACCTTAGGGAAAGATACTTTTTTATTATCGCGTGATGTAGAAAGTTATCTCCGTGCTCATAAAATAATTGATGGCGGTTTACAAACTAAAAAGTCACTTGCCAGCGCTCAACATTTTTTTAATGAATTGCAGCAACAAAGCGGATTAAGCCTACAAGAGCTCAGTCTGTTAGTTGCATACAGCGTGGGCGATAATCGCGTTGGTATACAAACAACCCAAGCTTAAGGAATACTATGAAATTAGTTGCTCGTTACACCCAGATTGCTGATGATTTTGCTGTGGCTGATCAGCCAAGTGCTGTTATTGCTCCAAACTTACTGCTGTGGAACGATACGTTAGCTAGGCAGCTTAATATTGAGGTTGTCACATCAGAACGTGCGGTAATTTTTTCTGGTAATCTTAATAACAGCGATGTTGCTGCTGTGGCATTAGGTTACTCAGGGCATCAATTTGGACATTTTTCACCGCGTTTAGGTGATGGGCGAGCACATTTATTAGGGGCTGTCACTGATCAGCAGCAACAGCTTTGGGACATTCAACTCAAAGGTTCTGGTGCTACGCCATTTTCACGTGGAGGTGATGGCCGTTGTGCAATCGGTCCTGCGGTACGTGAATATATAATGAGTGAGGCAATGCACGGGCTTGGCATAGCGACGACACGTTGTTTGGCAGTTGTTGCCAGTGGTGAAACAGTTTACCGTCAACCACCACAACAAGGAGCCATTGTTACCCGCGTTGCTAGTAGTCATATACGTGTCGGTTCGTTTCAGTATTTAGCTGCGCAAGGTGACGAGACTGGTTTAAAAGCCTTAGCTGATTTAGCTATTGAGCGTCATTATCCTGAGATAAAGTCTACGGGCTCTGCGCGTTATTTGGCATTTTTAAGTGCGGTAATTGAAAAGCAAGTTAGCCTGATTGTTAGCTGGATGCGGGTTGGTTTTATTCATGGAGTAATGAATACTGATAATACGCTCGTCAGTGGTGAGACCATCGATTATGGCCCTTGTGCAATGATGAATCAGTTTGATTTTGATACTGTATTTAGTTCTATTGATCGCCAAGGTCGCTATGCTTTTGGCAATCAACCTAATATTGCTAATTGGAATTGTGCACGTTTAGCTGAAAGTTTAATTCCTTTAATTAGCGATGACGAAGAGCAGGCTGTTGAGCTATTAAGCCCATTAATAAATGGTTTTGCTGAGCAGTTTCATCAAGCCTTTACACAGATGTGGGCGAAAAAACTGGGCTTTGATGGTCATCAAGATGGCGATGCTGAATTAGTATCCGAGTTATTAACTTTACTGAAAACCCATCAGCTTGATTACACCAATACTTTTGACTCCTTAACAGAATCATTGCAAGGTCAGACTGCCATTCCGAGTGACTTGGCTGGTTGGTCTATTAAGTGGTTAGCCAGAACAAATACGCAAAGCTATCAGCTGATGCGCCAAGCCAACCCACGCTTGATCCCGCGTAATCATATTGTTGAAAGCATAATACAGCAGTATGAAAGTACTGGTGAAAGCAGCATGTTAGATGAATATTTAACGGCCTTGAGGTCGCCTTACCAATTGTTGGCAAGCCCTGCATTTTGGTACTCCCCGCCTGTTGATGGGGATACTAATTACCAAACATTCTGCGGAACATAATAACGCAGTGCTGATTGTTAGGCGTATTGTTCGTAAATTGAGCGATGACTAATGAATTGATGTGACTTATACATCCAGATCTTTAGTTAAAAGCTGTTATTTATTAATAATTATAAGAAATAAATATGCTTAACTACTTGTTGATTTAAAATTAACCAATATAATGCACTCATTAGCTTAAGCATTTAAATTATTAAAGCCAAAGATATTAGAAACGTTGTGGCTGAAATTGCAGTGATAGCAATTACAATGCTGACAATCGATAGATGTGCAAGTTAGGTAAAGTTTTTTATCTGAACTATAATGTAGGGCGCTTTATTTTAATAAATAGTTAAATTGCAAAATATGCATTTAAATATTTTCGTTAAGTAATGATTAACTAAAGATACGGTACTCTATGGTTAAACTTATTGAGCTAGGGTCTCTTAGCTACAATTTTAATTGTGAAAATGGGAAGGAAACAATGAAATTAAAATCACTTACTATTGCTTTAGCACTAGCTGCAACTAGCGCTTCAAGTTTCGCTGCTGAAAAAGAAGGTTTCTTTATCGGTGCTTTTGGCGATTATTACGATGCTTCATGGGAAAATGTCCGTGGAAGCGCAGGTACTAACGTTGATGATTCAACTGGTTGGGGTGCAGAAATTGGTTATCGTTTTAACGATTACTGGAGTGCACGTCTAGAATATGCTGATATGGATTTTGACATTTCAAATGCAAATCCTGCCATGAACGCAACAAGCATGGACGGCGACCGTTTAGGTATTGATGGTCTTTATCACATCAACGGCGGCCCTTTCTATGGTATTTTCGGTCTTAAAAAAATCGATATTACAGAAAACCTAACTTTTGCTAATCTAGGTGCTGGTTACCAACATTATTTCACTGATAATTTCGCATTTAATGCTGAAACATCTATTTATCAAGGTCTTGACCGTGGTTACACAGATGTAGGTGCTAAACTTGGTCTTAGCTACTTATTTGGCAAGCAAAGTTCAGCTGCTGAGCCAGTTAAAGCTGCTCCAGCTCCAGCTACAGTAGTACCTGTAGCAGTTGCCCCGGTAGATAGCGATGGTGATAACATCCCTGATGCAGATGACCAATGTGCAAACACACCAATGACAGATGCTGTTGATGGTACAGGTTGTACTTTATATGAAGACCGTGAAGTAACTAAAAGCTTGTTAGTAACATTCCCTAACAACGCCTCAAAAGTTGCTGGTAAATATGACAGCGGTATTGACCAAGTTGCTAGCTTCTTAAAAGAGCACACAGACACAACAGTATTACTTGAAGGTCATTCTTCAGCTGTTGGTAAAGCTGAGTATAACAAGTGGTTATCGAAAAAGCGTGCTGATGCAGTTGCTGCTAAGCTAATTGCTGATGGCATTGCTGAAGATCGTATTACTACTGTTGGTCTAGGCGAAGAGCGTCTTAAAAATACAGACAACACACCTGCTGCACACGCGGAAAACCGTCGTGTAGAAGCACACCTTAAGTCAATTGAGCGCGTGAAAGTTAAGCGTTAATAGCATTTGATTTATTAAAAACCCAGCAAGATGCTGGGTTTTTTTATGCCTAAAAAATAGCAATGATTCGCAGTTAATTAACATTCATGTGAATGGTTTTTTCCTAATTGGTTATTCACAGTATTTATAATGAGTATAGAATTTTGCTTGATTGCACGGATTTTCATCTATATTTAAAAGCTTTATAATTAATCGTCAGAATACTATAAGTATTGAGTAATTTTTCGCGAGAATGTGTATTACTGAATACTTTCACGTCACCAAGAGGGCAATATTGTGCTAGAAGATTATCGTAAACACGTAGAAGAACGTGCCGCGTTAGGTATCGTACCAGCGCCATTGGATGCTCAGCAAACGGCTGATCTTATCGAGCTAGTTAAAACACCACCTGCAGGTGAAGAAGAGTTTATTTTAGACTTATTAGTAAATCGCGTGCCGCCAGGTGTGGATGACGCAGCTTACATCAAAGCTGGCTTTTTAGCCGCAGTTGCTAAAGGTGAGGCAACTTCACCACTAATTTCAAAAGAAAAAGCAGCTGAACTATTAGGCACAATGCTTGGCGGTTACAACATCGCCCCCATGATTGAGCTACTTGACGAAGAAGCGCTTGCGCCAATCGTTGTTAAAGGTCTTGCAAATACGTTATTAATGTTTGATGCATTTTATGACGTTGAAGAAAAAGCAAAAGCGGGTAATGAATACGCTAAGCAAATTATTGAATCTTGGGCTGCTGCAGAATGGTTTACCAATAAACCTGCGGTTGCTGAAAAAATCTCAGTTACGGTATTCAAAGTAACAGGCGAAACAAATACTGATGATTTATCACCAGCGCCAGACGCCTGGTCACGTCCTGATATTCCATTGCATGCTTTAGCAATGCTAAAAATTGAACGTGACGGTATTACACCTGATAAAGCTGGTGAAGTTGGTCCAATTACACAACTTGAAGAACTAAAAACGAAAGGCTTACCACTTGCCTACGTAGGTGATGTTGTTGGTACTGGCTCTTCTCGTAAGTCAGCAACTAACTCTGTACTTTGGTTTATGGGCGATGATATCCCGTTTGTACCAAACAAGCGTGTTGGCGGTGTATGTTTAGGTAATAAAATTGCGCCAATCTTCTTCAACACAATGGAAGATTCAGGCGCATTACCAATCGAATTAAATGTTGATGAACTTAACATGGGTGAGCAAATCGATATCTTCCCTTACGAAGGTGTTGTTAAGCGTCACGGTACTGATGAAATTATTTCTACTTTTGAACTTAAATCTGAGGTAATTTTAGATGAAGTTCGTGCTGGTGGTCGTATCCCACTAATCATTGGTCGTGGTTTAACTGACAAAGCGCGTACATCTCTTGGCTTGGGTGCAACAGATGTATTTAAAGTACCAACAGCAACAGAAGTTTCTGATAAAGGCTTCACACTAGCGCAAAAAATGGTTGGTAAAGCATGTAACGTTGCTGGTATTCGCCCAGGTCAATACTGTGAGCCTAAAATGACCACTGTTGGTTCGCAAGATACAACCGGTCCTATGACGCGTGATGAACTTAAAGATTTAGCCTGTTTAGGTTTCTCTGCAGATTTAACAATGCAGTCTTTCTGTCATACATCAGCTTACCCTAAACCTATTGATGTAAATACTCACCATACGCTTCCTGATTTCATCATGAACCGTGGCGGTGTTTCACTTCGCCCAGGTGACGGTATTATCCACTCATGGTTAAACCGCATGTTATTACCAGATACCGTCGGTACTGGTGGTGATTCACATACACGTTTCCCATTAGGTATTTCATTCCCAGCTGGGTCGGGTGCAGTAGCATTCGCAGCAGCAACTGGTGTAATGCCACTTGATATGCCTGAATCAATTTTAGTCCGTTTTAAAGGCGAAATGCAGCCTGGTATCACATTACGTGACCTAGTACATGCAATCCCTTACTACGGTATTAAGCAAGGCTTATTAACCGTTGAGAAAAAAGGAAAAATTAACGAATTCTCTGGTCGTGTACTAGAAATTGAAGGCGTTGAGCACCTAACTGTTGAGCAAGCATTTGAATTATCTGATGCATCTGCAGAGCGTTCGGCGGCAGGTTGTACTGTTAAGTTATCTAAAGAATCTATTTCTGAATACCTAGAATCAAACATTGTTATGCTGAAGTGGATGATCTCTGAAGGTTACGGCGATGTACGTACGATTGAACGTCGTGTTACAGCAATGCAAGAGTGGTTAGCTAACCCAGAACTTATGGAAGCTGATAAAGACGCTGAGTACGCTCATATAGTTGATATCGATTTAGCCGAAATTAAAGAGCCAGTTCTTTGTGCACCAAATGATCCAGATGATGCGCGTCTTCTTTCTGATGTTGCAGGCGAGAAAATTGATGAAGTATTCATCGGCTCTTGTATGACTAACATTGGTCACTTCCGTGCTGCTGGTAAGTTGCTTGATGGCTTTAAAGGTCAATTACCGACTCAGCTTTGGGTTGCTCCACCAACTAAGATGGATAAAGACCAACTTACAGAAGAAGGTTATTACGGTATTTTTGGTCGTGTTGGCGCACGTATCGAAACTCCAGGTTGTTCACTATGTATGGGTAACCAAGCACGTGTTGCAGATCAAGCAACAGTTGTGTCTACCTCTACACGTAATTTCCCGAACCGTTTAGGTAATGGCGCAAACGTATTTTTAGCTTCATCTGAACTTGCTGCAATCGCTGCAATTTTAGGTAGGTTACCAACATCTGCTGAGTATCAAGAATATGCTGCGAAGATCAATGCAACAGCATCAGATACATACCGTTACTTGAACTTCCATCGCATGCCTGCTTACACTAAAAAAGCAGACAACGTGATTATTCAACAAGCTGTTTAAAAGTCTACTTGTTGCAAAAAAACCCACAATATGTGGGTTTTTGTTAAGCCTTTGTTCATTTCCACTTGACGAAAAGTTTTCTTAGTCTAGAATCTTACCAATAAAAAATTAACATATGTTATTAGTTGCCATGGAAAAGGCGATAACTTCCTTCATGCTATTAAAATAATTAATCAGCAATGAAAGGCACCATCGTAAACTCCTTAGCTAACTTCAATTTCATTTACCACATCAAATTACGCAGCATCAATATCTTTAGTGTACGAAAGAATAATTAGCCTATGAGAATCAGGGGATTGGGAGATTTAATAACTTGAGAATGATGATTCGAGCTTGAGGCTTCTGAGGTGTAATTCTTAAAGTATAAATATAAAAAGTTATAAGAACCGAAAACAAAATTTTAAAGCCACATTAAGCTAAGGCTTTTTTAAATTATTAAAGGGAAATGATTTAAACACAGCTCCCTCAATAGCATCCATTTAAAAGGGGAATAAAATGGGTTTTTTTGAAATAAAGCTACGCATAGGCTTACTAGCCAGTGCACTATTTTTAACTGGCTGTGGAGGCGGAGGTGATGATAGCGGTAGTACAACGCCAAAACCTGTTGACCCAGTTAACCAAGGCCCAATAGTTACACTAACGGCTGTAGATGAACAAATAGAACAAGAAACATTCACTCTTAAAGCGACAGCAAATGACACTGATGGTGAAATTTCGTCATATAGTTGGAGGCACGATGCGAGCTTTGACTTTATCAGTGATGGTCTTTCCAGTGCTGAAGTGAGCTTTACTTCCCCCGATATCAGTGAAGACATTACGGTTAATTTTACTGTAACGGTTACTGATAATGATGGTGCTTCAGCATCATCCTCTCAAGCGGTGCTCATCAAGCGTAAAGTATCCAATGTAACCATAACAGGGCTTGTTACTGATGAGCCAATTGCAAATGCTGAACTTGAAATTGTTGTTGGTGGTGAATCGTTCCAGGTTCAAGCAAATGATAGTGGTCGTTATACAGCGGTTTTAAATATCGATGAGTCATCAACTAAAAAGTTGGTAAGAGTAAAAGCGAAAGGACTAGATGCCTTAAACCCAGGTGTTGAGTTTGTATCGCAGCTAAGTTCAGTTGAAAAGCTTTTAGCACAAGCGGGCGAGGATAATACGCTTGATAGTAATGATAATTTTGGTGTCAATATCACTAATGTTACCACTGCTGAATTTGCACTTTTAACACGTGATGGTACAGAGCCTGCGAGTGAAGAAGAGCTTAATAGCGCACTGTTAAATGTTGATGCGGATGAGAAGATTCAGCTAGCAACACTTATTAAGATTGTTGTTGATAATCCAGATTATCAATTACCTGAAGGTATTAATAGCACGCTGGAGCTTGTTGCGAATGAACAAGTCGCGAAGCAGTTTGAAGAAGAAGTGATAGAGAAAGATCCTGAAATCATCGAAAAAACCAAAAAAGAAATTAAAGAAGATGATGCTCTCGTAACTGGCGCAACAGGTACGCTCGAGGGTAATTATATTATTAACTCACCTCGTTATCATACCAATACAGCATTCCACCTTAGCTTAAGGGCTGATGGAAGCGGGCAGTTTAGCTCTAATACCAGTAGTGCGATCTCTTGGGCTGAAAATGCAGGCGTTTATACATTAGACTTTGCTGAAAAAGTTACGATTTATCAAAATTCAGATGCAGAAAGTTCAGAGTCTGTAGTTTTAACTGGATTCAGCTTTACTGTATTGGCTGAAAACGATGTGTTTAGAACCATCGAAGTGACGCGTTCAACAGAGCGAACGGTTGTTAATAGCAACAGCGGTTCAGTTACAATGACGACTGAAGATGATGAAACATATACGACGAATCTAATATATAAAAATAAAACCATTTCATTATTAGCTGAACAGCTGGTAGGTGAGTGGGCACTTCATGTACAAGATAATGACTTTTATACTAGCTACGATCCCAACCTACCTGAAACTCTGCAATTTTATGCTGACGGTACAGGCGTTGTTGATAGTAGCGAAGCGTTTACTTGGCAGCTAAACAGCCATAGCTTAATTGTTAACTATGATGACGGCGGCGAAACAGGGCAGCTAGAGCTTTGGTTTACAAAAGCATTAAGTGGCGGCTATCAATTAGTTGGTCTTGATACGAGCTTTGATAAGCCGAGTGACACCCTAACAGGGCTATTAATCAAAAAACAAGCGGTATCGACTACGAATGATGATTTAATTGGTCGTTGGCATGGCTTTATCGGCACATCTCAATCGTATGATTTAAATATTTTTAGCGATGGCACAATGATGATCGGCCTAGGCATCACTGATTGGCAGGGGCATTTAAATGATGGTCAGTTTACACGTAAGCGTTTTATTTATAACAATGAAATTGTTACGTCATGTGAAGGCTTTGGTGCAAGTTGCTACCTTGAAAGTGAAATGATTCATGAGTTCATCAGTATTGTTGGTAACCTGTATTACATTAAGCGCACTCTAAATTACTATTTACCAAATGGTGAGATTAGGTCTCAAAGCGGTGCAATATTAGTTTATGAATACAGCAAAGACTTAACCTACAGCGCATTCACCGAAGAGCTATTAGAGAATTACACAGAGTTTTATTCAGCAGATGGCCAAACAGATAGAATTTATACTGAATATGACGAAAACGGTAACGTAATATACGTTGTTGAATTAGAGGGGCAGACTTACACCGGCGCAACCTTTAATGACGGTGTATTAAGTTATGACCGAAATGGTGAAACGTGGCATCTTGAGCTTGTTTCATCAGATACCGGCAGCATTGTAGTTTGCCATTATCAAGATGGTGGCACGTGTAATGCTGCGTCACAAATTACTTACTTACCAAAGCGCCCTAAAGTTACCCTTAGCGCTAACTCAAGTGGCAATGGTGAAATTTCACCCGCATCACAAGCGTCATTTTTGTATCAAAAAGTTGGGTTTGAAATCATTCCTGACGACGGTTTCGTTTTAGACGTAATTGAAGGCTGCGATGGCTATATTGAAGGTAATCACTACATTGCATTTGCAAGTAACACTGATTGTGAAATTACAGCAACCTTTAAAGAGCAACAGCAAACAGTTGGTAGCTTCATTATTGGTAATCAAGATCTGTATTATGCAAGTGCTTATACTGTAGATCTTAATGAAGATAATACCGGCTATTTAACTTACAACGGTAAAGTTGATATTACTTGGCAAGAGGATGAGCAAGGTGTGATTGAAATCACCCCACAGCAAGCGTTTATTCTTAATGAATATCAAAATATAGAATATCCAGAGGGTTTTCCACTTGAGGTTAATTTTAAAGATATTGCTACAAGCCTGAGATTAAAACCATTACCAGAGAAAGGCATTAACTGGTATGAGTTAGATCGAGTAATCGAACAATATAAAGATGATGTGTTAGTTGATGAATACACAACTTCTTATGAAGTGAGTAAAACATCACTCGATCAACGTTTAGCTATTACAACCGATGATATCGCAGGACAATGGTCAGTTGACTTGGTCGGGGAAAAGACTGTTTATAAAGTAAATTTTAATCTTGATGGGTCTGGTGTATCTCATAATATAAGTGACTTATCCGAAGAGAATTTCACTTGGCAAATAGTTGATAACTCTATAGCGCTTTTCTTTCCTGAAGATAACGGAACTGAATCATTTTATATCACTAAAGGTTTAAATATTGGTTACCAGCTTGTTACTCAAGGTGTTTTTGACGGTGAGCATTATACAGATTCAGGTATCATGGTGCGTCGTAATGAACAACCAATTAGTGCCGATAACTTTGCTGGTCGTCACCAATTTAGAGATGGTCATGACCTAGACACCCATTGGGGGGAAATACAAGTTTATGATGATGGAGAGGTTTTCTTTACTTTTGACACAAGCTCTTTTCAAGGAGGGTTTGAAGGTGGACATTTAAAACGTGATCGATATTCTGAATACGTTGATGGCATCTATCAGAGGGTTGATTGGTGCGATGTTTCTTTAGATACATGCACACTTGAGGGGGAGTTTATATATACCCTAGTTGCTGTTGATGGTCAGCGTTATTTTATAGAACGGACGCTTAGCGGTGCAGTAAATGGTGGAGACACTACAGCACATTTATATATACATGATTACACACCTTCAACAGATGTCGCTCAGTTCGAAGAACATAACTTAGTTTTTAGCCTTTATCAAAATGATAGTAATGGTATTGCTCGCTGGGCTGTTACCTATGATTACTATGATGAAGTGCTAAATAAGCAACACTATATTTTCCAGATTGACGACACTGAACCTGTATATGTTGAGCTAGTTGATGGCAAGTTAGAGTTAACCCTGGACGGTCAAGATACTGTTATTGAATTAGTCGATAACAATCGCCGTAATGTTACCTTCTGCAAATACTTAAAAGGTAATACTTGCTTAGAGCAAGATAAAGTTTACTTATCGTTTGATTTACCAAAGCATATGATAACAGTCAATAGCAGTATTAACGGCTCATTAAGTGTTGGTGATGAAAGTATTGTTAGTCATGGTTCAAATTGGTGGGCATCAATTAACCCAAACTCGGGTTATGAATTAGATACTATTTCTGGTTGTGATGGATTTGTAAATGCTGAGGGGTATTATGAAATTGCCTTTGTTAGTCAAAGCTGTCAAATCGATGTAACTTTTAAAGAGTTTGTGCCTTTATCACAGCAGGCTAATATCACTGACTCGGCACTTGCGATGTGTGTAGATAATTCAGGTGAAACTAATTTAGAGAGTGTGACTGAATTAAATTGTCAATATAATGGTTATGGTGAAATTACTACGCTGACTGGGCTGGAGGCATTTACAAATTTAGAAAGTATAGGACTTAGTAATGTAAATACAGGAGAAAACCTAAATTTAACCAACCTGCCTTTACTGCGTCAGCTTTCAGTTAGCGATAGCCAAGTAAGCACAATTGAGGTTTCAGATCCTTCTTTAATTGAAGTGTTGAAATTAAATTCAATTGGATTAACAACATTCGATCTTAGTAGCTATGTTAATTTACTGGAGCTTGATTTAAGTAATAATAATCTTACCGAGCTAGATGTCAGCGCGAACCCATTAATTGCTCGTCTATCGGTAAGTAATAATGAACTTATAGAGCTGGATCTTAGTAATCAACTTTTATTGGTATATCTTGGTGCTTGGGCTAACAATATAAGTACATTATCGATCGGCAGCACCGATAATTTGATTCATCTTGATGTGGAGAACAATGCTTTTACAACCTTAAATGTTAGTGATAAAGCTAACTTAGCAGTTCTTTGGGTTAACAGTAACCCACTAAGTTCATTGGATTTAACTCAGAATACTAAGTTACAGAGACTTCATGCGAACTTTTTAGCATTAAATGAGTTAAATTTATCAAATAATTTTGAATTAGAGTTTTTAGATATTAGTTACAGCTATGGTTTAGCAGGACTAGATCTAAGCTATCTTGAAAATCTGTATACTCTACGTATCGACGGATTAGACTCAAGCTTAATTAGTAATGATCAGTTTCCGCATATTAGGAGGTTAGAATTTAACAATGCGGATTTAACCTCATTTGATACAAGTGGTTTAATTAATTTAAAAGAGTTATTTCTGCAGGGTAATCAGTTTACTTTAGGTGAGCAAATAAATATTGCCTCTCCATTACAACTGATATCAGTGGGTTTAAGCAACAACCAACAGTTGAGTTCTTTTAACACAAATGCTTTTACAAACTTAGAATTTGCGTATCTGGATAATACTAATGTTTCAAATATTGATTTAACAAATAATACAGCTTTAACAGAGTTAAGACTCAGTAATTCGAACTTGTCGACTATTACAGGGGTTGATTTTATTGCTGAAAAATCAGCAGTCTTAGAGTTTTATAATAACCCTTTAAGTAATGAGACCGCTAACTATTTGGAAAATTTACGCAATAACCAAGGTTATTACAACATTTATTTTAGTACAAATTATGTTGTAGATGTTGTTGTTTCAGGTAATGGCGTGGTAAGTGATAGTAGTTTTATACTAGGTGATAATGAAACTCGTGGCCTGAATTTATACCCTGATGAAGGCTATGAAGTTAACTCTATTTCAGGTTGTAATGGTATTTGGCACTCAGCTGACTATTATGAGGTAGGTCCAATCACAGAGTCGTGCGAGATTAATGTAGAATTTGTTGAGGCAATCCCACTTGCGGATAAAGCGGGTATAACTGATCCGGTACTTGCGCAATGTGTCAATAATGCAAATCACACTCAAGTTAAATATACGACGCGTTTAGTTTGTGAAAGGAGTGGTGAAATTTCTTCATTAGAAGGTTTGGCTGCACTTTCTAGTTTAAGCGAGCTATATTTAAGTGATTTAAATATTGGTGGGTCGATTGATCTCACAGCTTTAACTATGTTAAAGAGAGTTTCAATTCTGGATAGTGCTATTACAGATATAAAATTTAACGATGCTCAGTTGCTCGAGCATATTAATTTGTCAGATAATGCATTAACGAGTTTTGATGTATCAATATACAGCAACTTAAAAGAGTTGAGCTTACGTGATAATCAACTGGTATATTTAGACACAAGTAACAACACATTACTTGAAACGCTTAATATAAGTACGAACCCATTGACGAACTTGGTCTTGAATAACCCAACTCTAAATAGCTTAGACGTAAGTACAACATCTTTAACTACGTTAGATCTTAGCCAAAGTTTAGGTCTGAATTATTTAGATATTAGCTATACAGCTGCTCTAGCTGGTATGGACTTATCGTATTTAAATAGCCTAAGAGAGTTAAATATTAGTGGCTTAAATCAGAACTTAATCAATAACGGGCAATTCTCGAGCATCGAATCGTTGTCCGTAACTTATGCCAAATTAACATCATTTGACTCAACAGGCCTCGATAATCTCAAGTCTTTAAATTTAGAAGGGAATCGGATTGCGGACTTTAGTCAAGTTATTATCGATAAACCTGAGCAGCTAAGTGAATTGGGAATGCGCCTAAACCCACTCACGCAATTAGATATAAGCCAACTAAGTAATTTAACTATACTCAATATTGGTGCTACAAAAATTACAAGTATAGACTTTTCTAATAACCCAGTATTGTGGGTTGTATACGCTAGTGATGCAATGATAACGACTATTACCGGAATTGAATTTTCAACTGAAAGCACAAATCTTGTAATGTATTTTGATAATAATCCGCTTTCAGCAGAAACGGTGAGTTATTTGACTGATTTAAAAGACAATCAAGGTTACAACCTTAGTTACTCAGTGGCCTATCGTGTTGTTGTTAATATTATAGGAAATGGCTTTGTCAGTGATAGTGAACCTAGCTTAAGTGAAGGTGAAACCAGAAATATATATTTATACCCAGATACTGGTTACGAAATAGGCTCGGTGACAGGCTGTGATGGCACATTAGAAACAACCTATTATTCTGTAGGTCCAATCACAGAGTCGTGCGAAGTAAATGTTGAGTTTGTAGAGACAACACCATAAGTTTATTGAATATCTTTTGTAGTTGATAAAACGACCACCTTATGTGGTCGTTTTTATTTTTAAATTAAAAATTCAATAAAACCCACTTTTAGATCTTAATTTTATACATTTACCTATCTTTAAATGAATAAAGACGCAAAAAATCCTCTCTAATTGCATTAAAATCCCCTTCAATATTTATGAGTTAGTCTCTTATTTTTTAGGTGATATTTTATGACAGCATTAAACAACCAGAACCTATTACAACTTCGCTTTGTAAACCAAGCTCATATTGAGGCTGTTAAGCCATCGTTTGCTAATCTTCCGGCTAACCCGTATGCCGACGGTGCGTTTCGTAAACGCCGCTATTCAGTAATTAAAGTGCAAAATGATGAACTTGTTTTACAAGCCACAAAAGCCTTTGTACAAGATGATTCAATCAATACTTTCCAAGGTAATGTTGAGCGCACTTATGAGAACTTAGAGTCAAACTTACTGCAAAGTGAAGGCATGAAAAGTATCGTTAATGAGTTTCGTGCTATTACAGGCATAGACGAAGACCGTGATATTGAAATTCATCAGTTTAGAATGTTAGCAATCGAAAGCGACACGCCACCGGCGCCAGAAGGTATTCACCAAGACGGCTTTGATCATGTATGTATTTGTGGTGTATCACATGAAAACCTAGAAGGTGGTGAATTACTCGTTTATGAAAACAAACAAGCTGAGCCGTGTTTTAAAATGGAAATTAAAGACGGTATGTTTGCATTAATTAATGATCGTGAAGTATGGCATAACGCAACACCGATGAATAAAATTGATGACACAAAAGCGGGTTATCTTGACTGCTTCGTACTGACAGCTTAAGGAATAGCAATGAACTTAACACAATTACGCCGCCAATTTCCGGCCCTAATGCAGCAAGTAGCTGGTAAGTCACCAATATTTTTAGATGGCCCGGGTGGCTCACAAGTACCACAGCCTGTTTTGAGTGCAATGTCGGCTTATTTAGGTTATTACAACTCGAATTTAGGCGGTGCATTTTTTTCGAGTGAAAAAACCGTTGAGTTAATGGCTGATGCGCGCCAAGCGGCGGCTGATTTACTCAATGCCCCATCACGTGAGCAAATTGTTTTCGGTGCGAATATGACTAGCCTTACCTTTAGCTTTAGCCGTGCAATTTCTCGTGATTGGCAAGCGGGTGATGAGATTATCGTGACCAACGCAGATCACTTCTCAAATGTATCCTCTTGGCAGCAGGCTGCAGAAGATAAAGGCGCAAAGGTTAATACTGTATTGATTAACGAAGCTGATTGTAGTTTAGATTTAGCACATTTTGAGAGTTTGTTAAATGCTAAGACTAAACTTGTTGCAGTGACTTACGCATCAAATACTACCGGCTCTATTAACGACATTAAACGTATTGTTGAAATGGCTCACGCTGCAGGCGCTTTGGTGTATGTAGATGCAGTGCATTATGCGCCACATGAGTTAGTTGATGTGCAAGATCTTGATTGTGATTTTTTGGCCTGCTCTGCGTATAAGTTTTTCGGCCCACATTTAGGTATGGTGTACGGTAAGCGTGAGCACCTTGAAGAGTTTAGACCATACAAAGTCGAGCCTGCCAAAGATGTTATTCCTGGGCGCTGGGAAACCGGCACGCAAAGCTTTGAAGCACTCGCAGGTTTAATTGCTGCTGTTGACTACATTGCAGATATTAGTGAGCTTGATGATAGCTATTCACGCCGCGATAAATTAGCTTCTGCTTTTGCAAAAACTAAACAGCATGAAATGGCGTTAAGTGAGTACTTCCTTACTCGACTAGTTAACTATCCTAAGATCAAACTATTTGGTATTGATGATTTAGATCGTTTATCAGAGCGAACACCTACCTTTGCTTTAACCTTTGCAGGGCTTGAGCCACGCCAGGTGTCTGAGTTTTTAGGCAAGCAACATGTTTGTGTGTGGGATGGTAACTTCTACGCTCAGGGCTTATGCAAGCAATTGGGTGTATTGGATACTGGCGGCGTTGTACGCATTGGTTGCATGCACTACAACACCATCGAAGAACTTGATAAGTTATTTGATTTGTTTGATGAGCTTTTAGGGTAAAGTTTCAAGCAGCAAGGTTCAAGTTTTAGAAGCTTTAACCTTGCTCAAATGCCCTTAAAGTTCACAATGCGCTCGCTTAGCTCTGTGGCTGTCCGTATATTTGCTCTGCGCGGTTAAACAGCACCCATGAGGTTAAAATATACTTATCGTTCGAAACTGGCTTATTGCCGCGGTGAGTATGGGTAAAGTAGCCGGGTGCTACTACCATAGTGCCTTTTTTGGGTGAAATCTTACGCTGTTGGTAATAAAACTCTGTTTCGCCACCTTCCTCTACATCATTTAAGTAAAACATAAATAGTAGTACTCGATGCAGGGCGTCATTGTGGCCTGCTTGCGGATACACTTCGCTATGCCAATACGGGTAGCCGCCTTTGTTAACTTCGTATTTTTGCGCTTGGATATTACCGAGTCGAAAAATTTGCTGTACCAATAAAGGTAATTGCGGTTTACCTACCTCGTCAAAATTAGCTTGCGTTAAATCAACAGGTTGTCCTGTTTGGGGGTGGTACACTTTTAAACCAAACGCCCCAATCATTATAAAAATATGTTCTTCAATGTAGTTAAAAACATATTGTGCAGTAGTTTGTTGAATATGTTTTAATTGCTCAGCGTATTCAGGATGATTGTTTAAGTGTAAGTCGTGGCTATCTTTTTTATTAAGATCTATGCCGCCTGATGTCATCCCCTGTTTTATATGCGGGCTTTGCGAAAAGGTGGTGATAAAGTTATCGCAAAAGTCATTACTGAGCGCGTTGTTATACACGCGGATAAAGTCCGTCATGAGTTACCTGTTTAATTATTATTGGATTATTATGTTTACTGAAAAAGTGATGCCGCGCTTTAGCGAAACGGATGCACTCGGACACATCAACAATACCGTACTCCCTGTTTGGTTTGAAGCCGCACGTGCACCTATTTTTAAATTTTTTACCCCCGATTTAAATCCTCACGATTGGAAGCTTATTATTGCTAAAATTGAGGTGTCGTTTGTAGGTGAGTTGTTTTACTCGCATGAAGTAAGTATTAAAACATCGGTAGAGCATATTGGCAGCAGCTCATTTGTGCTTCGCCAAGAGGCATGGCAGCAAGATAAATGCTGCGCAATAGGTAAAACAGTGCTGGTACGTTACGACTTTGCCACTAAAGCTAAGCAAGCTTTATCTCGTGTTGAAAAAGCAGCCTTAAATGAGCATTTTATTGCAGCTTCTTAATGTGTAGTTAGTAATTTAAGGTGCGCAAGTAGTTATCTAAAGCGGTGACTTGCGCTTTACTAAAGCGTAGCCCGAGCTTTGTTCTGCGCCACAATATGTCATCGCTGGTTTTTGCCCACTCTTTGTTAATTAGGTAATCGACTTCTTGAGCGTATAGACCATGGCCAAAATGACAACCTAAGTCAGCCAATGCACTGCAATTACCTAGCAGTGCATTAGTTAGCGTGCCATAGGAGCGTACCAGCCTATTTAATAATAACTCAGGCAACCAATTATATTTTACTTGTAGTTGCGTTATTAACGTCGCTTTTTCACTAAAATCTCCGCCTGGTAACGGCGCGCTTTTTGTCCACGCTTCAGTCATATGAGGATAAAATAGCGCGAGTTTGTCCACAGCATTTTCTGCCAGTTTTCGATAAGTAGTTATTTTTCCGCCAAACACACTTAACAAAGCAGCCTGATTATCATCATTATTTAATATCAGCTTATAATCGCGGGTGACAGCTTGAGCATCTGCTGAGTGGTCATCGAGTAATGGCCGTACGCCACTGAATGTATGTACTATATCAGTCGCTTCAATCGGAGTTTTAAAGTAATGATTAGTAATATTGATTAAGTAACTAATTTCTTGTTTGCTAATTTTTACATCTTTAATGTTGCCGGCATATTCTTCATCAGTAGTGCCAATGAGAGAATAGTCATCTTCAAAGGGAATGACAAAAACAATACGTTGATCTTCATTTTGGAGAATATAGGCACATGGCTCGTGATGAATACGTGGCACCACGATATGGCTGCCTTTGACTAAGCGAATATGCTGTGGTGATGGCTGAATAAATACATTATCAAACAATGAAGCAACCCAAGGGCCTGCGGCATTAACAATGCATTTGGCTTTGATTTGTAGTTGCTGCTGGGTCGTTTGTTGCGCTAGAGTTACATCCCAATGTTCAATATTGCGCTGTGCCTTGATACAACGAGTACGTGTTGCTATGGTTGCTCCGTGTTGTTCGGCGGCAAGGGCGTTTAAGATCACTAAACGCGCGTCATCTACCCAGCCATCAGCATATTCAAACCCTTGTGTAATTGATGCATTCAGCACACTGTCTTTTGTGAAAATAATCGACTTGGAAGCGGGTAGCGTGTCTCGTTTTCCTAGATGGTCGTAAATAAATAATCCTAGGCGGATCATCCATGGCGGCCGCAAATGTGACTGATGAGGAAGCCTAAACGAGAGCGGCCAAATAATATGCGGTGCTTTTTTTAATAACACTTCACGCTCTAGCAATGCTTCTTTTACTAACCTAAATTGATAGTGCTCTAAATAGCGCAGCCCGCCATGAATAAGCTTACTGCTGTTTGATGAGGTGGCTGAGGCTAAATCGTCTTGCTCACACAATAATACTTTCAAGCCTCTACCACTTGCATCTGCTGCAATACCAGCACCATTAATGCCACCGCCAATGACAAGTAAATCATATTCGTTATCGAGTAACTGCACGGGTGAACCTTAAAGTTAGTTGTTAATGCCAGATTATATTAACGCGATTAGCCGTCATTCTGCGGATTATTAGCAAGCGTCACTTGCGCAATACAATGTAGCCATTTTGCATATAAATCGTTACGCTCAAAGCTACTCATAGTTGGCTCAAAGCGGCGGTCACATCGCCACATAGTTGCCAGTTGCGCTGTTGATTCATAAACACCACTTTGCAGGCCTGCTAAATAGGCGACGCCAAGCGAGGTGGTTTCGGTTAAGGTGGGGCGCTCAACACTCGCACCTAAAATATTAGCTAAAAACTCCATAGCCCAATTATTATTAGCCATACCGCCGTCAACGCGCAAGATGCTGGGGCGCAAGCCATCCCCTTCCATCGCTTTTTGTAAATCTTTAGTTTGATAGCCCACTGATTGCAAAGCTGCAGCGACAATCGTACTAATACCTGAATCTCGAGTAAGCCCTAAAATAGCACCTCGGGCATTGGCATCCCAATAGGGAGCGCCTAAACCTGTAAAAGAGGGCACTAAAAATACCCCATGATCTAAGGGAACACCTTTGACGAGGGCTTCACTTTCTCCCGCGCTTTCTAATAATTTCAAGCCCTCTACAATCCACTGCATGGTGGCACCTGCCATAAAAATACTGCCTTCAATGGCATACGTAGGTTTGCCGTTAAGTCTATATGCGATGGTGGTTAATAAGCGATTGTTTGACTTTAGTGCTTTATCGCCGGTGTTAAGCATTAAAAAACAGCCTGTTCCGTAGGTGCTTTTTGCCATACCTTCTTCAAAACAAGCTTGGCCAATTAAAGCTGCTTGCTGATCACCCGCTATGCCGCTAATTGGAATTTTACCACCAAATAACTCGCTGCTAGTAACACCAAAGTCAGCCGCTGAGTCCATTACTTCAGGTAGCATCGAGGCTGGAATATCAAATAAGGCGAGTAAGTCTTCATCCCAGCATTGCTGGTGAATGTTAAACAGTAATGTGCGAGAGGCATTGGTTGCATCGGTTTTGTGTACTTTACCATCGGTTAATTGCCATAGTAAGTAGGAGTCTACCGTACCAAACGCCAGTTCACCTGCGTGTGCTTGCTCTTTAGCGCCAGTGACGTTATCTAAGATCCAACGAATTTTGGTGGCAGAAAAGTACGGATCGAGTAATAAGCCGGTTTTATCATTGACGATTTTACTGTGGCCAGCATCGCGCAAACTATCACAGTACTGGCTAGTGCGTCGGTCTTGCCACACAATCGCGTTGTAAATAGGTTGCCCGGTTTTTTTACTCCACACTAAGGTGGTTTCTCGTTGATTAGCAATGCCTATGGCAATAATGTCGGCAGCCGTTACCCGTTGCTGCGCCAATACGTTTTTAACGCTCGCGAATACGGTTTGCCAAATATCTACAGGATCGTGTTCAACCCAACCATTTTGCACAAAGTGCTGCGGGAAAGTTTGTTGGGCTGTGCCAAAAACCTCGGCATCTTTGGTGTATAAGATGGCGCGAGAGCTCGTAGTTCCTTGGTCAATCGAGAGTATGTATTTGCACATAAAATATAATGTTATTTAACTTAGATAAAGATAGCTTGTCTCTAAGCTAAACGAATAGCAATGCTTTTGCACCATAATGGATGTAATTTTAGGCAAATAGGATGAGTGAAAGGGAGTTAAGGCTCAGTGCTGGCGCTTAGTTTTAAATAAGCGCCAGATATATATAATATAATTATTAGTTGGCAGCATCAGCTAATTGCTGATGGAGCCAATCTTTTAATGCCATTCTATCGTGTTTTAATTGATGCATTGCTTCATCATCAATAGGGGCATCTTGTAACTCCAGGACACGGATTTCTTTATCAATTGCATTGTATTGCTTTGCCCTTGCCGCGAACTCTTCATTATCAGTGTTGAGCTTAGTGATAGTGCTTTGGTATTCAGGGAAATCTTTAGTTAATGAATGATCTTCGCCTAACATAGGTCGCTCCTTATTAAAGCGTGTTACATATTAATCTCGATAGATAAACACGCATGGGTTTTAGTCAAATTAAATGCTCTGAGGCGTTTTGCCAATACAATAGAGCTTGGGCTGATTTAAAATAAATCAACATCAAGCTCAGTATTATCGTTATTAAAGTAATTTCCCTTTGCCTGAATACAAAACACTGACACTCGTGCGGGCTTAAGTTAGAATATGAACGCAGGCAGTTGCCTGCAAACAATTTCTATTTTGAGTGCTTTATTACATGCTTTTAATGATCGATAACTACGACTCGTTTACCTACAATTTGGTACAGTATTTTCAACGTTTAGATCAAGAGGTGCTAGTAAAGCGCAATGATGAGATCTCGGTTAGTCAAATTGCCCAGTTAAACCCTCAGCATATCGTGATATCTCCAGGCCCATGTTCACCAAATGAAGCGGGTATATCTTTGGAGCTTGTTGAGCAATTAAAAGGTCAATTTCCAATTTTAGGTATTTGTTTAGGTCATCAAACAATAGCACAAGCACTAGGTGCGAACATTGTTAGGGCAAAACAAGTGATGCATGGTAAAACCTCGCCAATTTATCATGCTAATCAAGGTGTATTTGCCGGCTTACCAAATCCATTAACAGTTTGTCGTTATCATTCGTTGGTTGTTGAACAAGATAGCATTCCTGATGAGTTGCAGATCACCGCTTGGACCGAAACTGAAAGTGGCCAGTTAGATGAAATAATGGGCTTAGTTCATAATAGCTTAGCGTTAGAGGGGGTACAATTTCACCCAGAGGCAATTTTAACGCAGCGAGGACTTGAATTACTTGCTAACTTTTTAACTCGGTTCTAGGCTTATGCTAACAAACCTAGTAGCTTCCCTTAATTTATTTATAAAAGATAACCATTAATGACAGATGAAATACGCCAACAAAGGACAGCTAAGGCATTAGAGCAGCGAGCCCATGACTTGTTGCTTGGACATAGCTTTGCGCAACGTCAAATTGGCTATATTCATACTCTAGATATAAATTATGGTGAAGCGATAAAGCAGCGTACCTTACTTGAGGTTGAAGTTGCTGCGCAAAAAATACGTAAACTCTCCAGTACTTCGCATCATAAGTACCGCGCTCAAGCCAGCCAGCAGTTACATCAAGTTATTGATACCGCCATGAACAAGCAGTTAGCCGATATTGATACGGTACTACATGAAACCATTGGTATTGAAGATAATGTCCCCGCGATTTTAGACATACTTGCGGTAAAATCAGCATCGGTAGGACGCCTTGAGCCATTAGTTAAAGATTTAACCTGGTTAGGACGTGAGTTAGTTGCCTTTGTGAATTTGCCTTATTATCGCGCGCAGCGCAATAAACATACTTCGGTAAAAGTTGATAATCCCTCTTTAGCTCTGCGTTATATTGGTTTAGACAACTTACAGTTTGTAGTGCCTACCTTTGCGGTACGTCATTGGATGCCACACAGCACCGAACCATTTCCATTATTAAAGCGTCGCCTACGCGATAACTCAATGGCTTGCGCGATTGCGGCGCAAGAGTTGGCTAAGCTCAATGGTATTAATGAAGTACATGCATTTACTTTGGGTATGTTACTCGATGTTGGCAAGATAGCTTTGATTCGACTCTATTTACGCACATTCGAACGAGTGTGGCAGCGCAAAGTAACCCTTGCCCGAGAAGACCAACATAAAGATCTTCACACCGCATTGTTAGAGTTAAAACCTGATCCGTTATTTTTAAGTACTTTACTTAATCAGCATGCGCTAAAAGTCACGGCGACGGTGATTGATAAAATGGCGTTTCGGTATTTACCTTTTAATGCTGTGTTATCGCAGTTGATTAATGGTGTGTCCAAAGGGGATTCACTATTGCCATTAGCAATGTTAATGCAAAAGGCACGTTGTTATAGTCAATGTGTTACTTTGAGCGAACATCAGCTGGTGGAAAGTGATGAAAAATCACTCTGGTTTGATTACGTTGGGTTATCAAAACAGGAACTAGAACAGCTTGAAAAAACCAATTTGCAGCACTTTCATATTAAAATTGACTAGGGCGTGTTTATCTTTCGAGGTTGAATTTGCAGCAGTGTGTTTGGTATTTAGGCAAGGCAGAGCCTATGTAGTGTGGTTGTTCCCCATAAATAGGCGATAACGCAGCATCAATGCCAAACACGCGCTGCCCGAAGGGTTCTTCCTAGGGGCGATTAACTCTTTGTTACTTACATGGATGTAAGTAAGGGGCGTGAGCAGGACGCGGAAGCTTTGCTCAATTTTTACTTAGCCCACTAGGTTACAAATCTCGCGCCGTGATTAAATCGCCCCTAATTTGAACAAATTTTAATCCTGAAAGGTCAACACGCCCTTATTTCATAAATTTTTTGTTAATTTTTTTACGACTATTCATTCATCATTAATATCTACTCTTACCCATATTTTATCTTGCAAAGCTCTGCCTGGTGGGTGGTGGGGCAGCGATATAGAATAAACAACCCCATAATTCGTTATTCAGATAGTTATTCACTATCTCTGAAATTATATCTCAAAGCCTTTAATAACAAGGGCTACATGAAAGTTTTATAAGAGACAATAACGAAAAACTCTGAAATAATGATTATCTGAAAATTGAACCAGAGAGTATTTTTTGGCGATGTGAGCTATGCTGATTTACGCCAAAGGAGATGGTACAACAGTCTATCATCAAGCCTATTTTTTAAACTTTCTGTAGGATCACAATTAAGAGGATATAAAATGACAGTCAATCGCGAATTATTTGATCAAGTAATGGTTCCTAACTACGCACCTTCAAGCGTTATTCCTGTTCGTGGCGAAGGCTCACGTGTATGGGATCAGCAAGGTCGTGAATATATCGATTTTGCCGGTGGTATCGCTGTTAACTGTCTAGGTCATTGTCATCCAGCATTGGTTAAAGCATTAAAAGAGCAAGGCGAAAAAATCTGGCACCTATCAAATGTAATGACTAATGAGCCAGCACTTCGTTTAGCTAAAAAATTGGTAGATGCTACATTTGCTGAAAAAGTATATTTCGCCAACTCAGGCGCAGAAGCAAATGAAGGCGCACTAAAATTAGCGCGTCGTGTTGCGCTTGAAAATTTTGGTGAGCAAAAATCGCAAATCATCGCTTTCAATAAAGGTTTCCATGGCCGTACATTCTTTACTGTAACCGTGGGCGGTCAAGCTGCTTACTCTGATGGTTTTGGTCCTAAGCCGGGAGATATCGTACATTGTGACTATAACGATTTAGCCGCATTTGAAGCACTAATCTCTGATAACACATGTGCGGTAATGATGGAGCCATTACAAGGTGAAGGCGGCATTATCTCTGCTACTGACGAGTTTGCTCAAGGTGTACGCCAGTTATGTACTAAACATAACGCATTGCTTATTTTTGATGAAGTACAAACTGGTGTCGGTCGTACTGGCGATCTTTACGCATACCAAGGGTTAAATGTAGTACCTGATATTTTAACTACTGCAAAAGCACTTGGCGGCGGTTTTCCAATTGGTGCAATGATCACCACGACAGAGATTGCTAAGCACCTTAAAGTAGGTACTCATGGTTCTACTTATGGCGGCAATCCGTTGGCATGTGCTGTTGGTGAAGCAGCCTTTGATACTGTGAATACACCAGAAGTATTAGCTGGCGTAAAAGCAAAGTCAGCATTGTTTAATGAATTACTAACTGCAATTAACGATAAGTACAACGTTTTCTCGGAAATTCGTGGTCAAGGTTTATTAATTGGTGCTGTGGTTAATGAGCAGTTTAAAGGTCGTGCTAAAGAGTTTTTAGTAGCAGGAACCGCTGAAGGTGTGATGTCGTTAGTAGCGGGTGCCGATGTGGTGCGTTTTACTCCATCTTTAGTGATCCCTGAAGCGGATATCCGTGAAGGGATGGCACGCTTTGAAAAAGCCGTAGCCAACGTTGTGAACGGTTAATCAACACCTCTAATCATAATAAGGGCAAGTAGCAAGCTTGCCCTAATATTCTTAATTTACCGTTATTTATAAGGGAGCAAGCGGACTCATGATGATCCTTCGCCCAATCCAGCAATGTGATTACCCAGCTTTATTGAAAATTGCCCACGAATCAGGACATGGTTTTACCTCTTTACCTAATAACGAAGAGTTATTACAAAAGAAGATAGCTCATTCAATAAGCTCATTCGCAAAAAGTGCATCTCATCCGGGTGATGAAGGTTACTTGTTTGTTCTTGAAGATAGCGAAACAGGTGAAGTAGTCGGTACCTCAGCAATTGAAGCTGCGGTTGGTTTAGATGATGCGTTTTATCACTATCATTTAAGTAAAGCGATTCATTCATCTCGTACATTGAATGTTTATAAAGCGGTTGATATTTTAACCTTGTGTAATGATTACACTGGAGCAACTGAGCTTTGTACGCTGTTTTTAAAAGATGGTTACCGTAAAAATAATAACGGTAAGCTGCTTTCAAAAGCACGTTTTATGTTTATCAAGCAGCACCAAGAACGCTTTGCTGAAACCGTAATTGCAGAAATGCGCGGTGTTTCTAACGAACACGGCAGTAGTCCATTTTGGCAATGGTTAGAAGAACACTTTTTCTCGATGGATTTTCCAACAGCTGATTACTTAACCGGTATTGGCCAAAAAGTGTTTATTGCTGAACTAATGCCAAAGTACCCAATTTACGTCAACTTATTAAGTAAAGAGGCGCAAGCCGTGATCGGCAAGGTGCACAATAATACGCGCCCTGCGATTGAACTACTGAAAAAAGAAGGCTTCACCTTTAATGGCTACGTTGACATTTTTGATGCTGGCCCAACGGTAGAAGCAAAAGTAGATAATATTGCAACTATTCGTAATGCCAAAAACTTTACCGTAAAAATCGGTGAAAACAGCGGCGAGACGGCTATCATGCTAGCGAATGACAAACTCAATGATTTTAGAGCAACCGTTGCACAACTAAACCTTGATGAAACAAGCTCTGAGTTGACTTTGCCACAGGCAATGGCCGATGCACTGCACTTACAAGCTGGCGATATAGTTACCGCAACACGTATATAATTTAGGAGAAAGTACATGACTCATCCTGCACAATTTATTAATGGTCAATGGTCACAAGGCCTAGGCGATGCATTTAATTCAGTAAACCCAGCCAATAACGAAATTATTTGGCAAGCAAACTCAGCCACTAGTGAGCAAGTAGACACCGCTGTTAACTCTGCGCGTGCAGCATTTTATAGCTGGGCTGATAAATCATTTGCAGAACGTTTAGCGATTGTAAAAACTTTTGCCGAAACCCTAAAAGAGCACAGCGAAGAGCTTGCTGTTGTAATAGCCCAAGAAACGGGTAAGCCGTTATGGGAAACTCGCACTGAAGCGGGTGCTATGGTCGGTAAAATAGCTATCTCTGAAAAAGCATTTTTAGAGCGCACTGGCGACGTAGAAAACCCAATGCCGCAAGGTCGTGCAATGATCCGCCATAAACCACATGGTGTAGTGGCGGTATTTGGCCCTTATAACTTCCCTGGTCATTTACCTAATGGCCATATTGTGCCTGCACTTTTGGCGGGCAATACCGTGGTGTTTAAACCATCGGAGCTAACTCCAGCTGTTGCTGAGCTAACGCTTAAGTTATGGGAAAAAGCAGGTTTACCAGCAGGGGTTATTAACCTAGTACAAGGCGAAGTAGCCACAGGTAAGGCTCTTGCTGCTCACAAAGGTATTGATGGCTTATTCTTTACCGGTTCATCACGCACAGGCCATATTCTGCATGAGCAGTTTGCCGGTCAACCAGGTAAAATCTTAGCATTAGAAATGGGTGGTAACAATCCACTGATTATTACTGATGTTGCTGATACTAAAGCCGTTATTCACGATATTATTCAATCAGCATTTATCTCAAGTGGCCAACGATGTACCTGTGCACGCAAGCTGTTTTTACCAGCAGGTGAGCAAGGCGATGCAATTTTAGCCGGTTTAATTACCGCGACTAAAGCCATCAAAGTGGGCAACTACGATGATGTAGAGCAACCGTTTATGGGCTCGATGATCTCATCAGCTGCGGCCGCTGGTATGGTAAAAGCACAGCAACAACTCGTTGAGCTTGGTGCTGAAGTATTGGTTGAGCTTAAGCATACTGAAAATACAGGTTTTGTAACGCCTGGTATTATTGAGTGCACAGATGTTGCTAACTTCCCAGATGAAGAGCACTTTGGTCCACTATTAAAAGTATTCCGCTTTACAGATTTTGATAGTGCGATTGATAAAGCCAACGATACCAGCTTTGGTTTGTCTGCGGGTTTACTCAGTGATAATGCGGCAGATTACGACCATTTTTTACGTCGTATCCGTGCTGGTATTGTTAACTGGAACCGCCCAATCACCGGTGCCTCAAGTGCAGCTCCTTTTGGTGGTATTGGTGCATCAGGTAATCATCGTGCAAGTGCTTACTATGCAGCTGATTATTGCGCATACCCAGTTGCCTCTGTTGAACTTGAAAAAGTAGCAATGCCAGCAACATTAAGCCCTGGCTTAAAAATCGATTAATCGATTTTGGTCAAATAGTAATAAATAACTAAAAAAGCAGCCAAGGCTGCTTTTTTTGTATTGGTTAATGCTCAAAGGTAGCAATTAAAAGCGCTTTCTGCTTAAATCAATACAGTCGTTTTAATTAGGTGTGGATAATTATGGTTTTAGATAGGCAAGGATATGATGACCTCATCATGTATCTTACTCAAAATTTAGCATTATTTGAGAAGTCCGGCGAAATAAAACCAGGCGCTCCTACTATTATGGAGCTAATAGAAGATGATATTGCTGAAAATGTTATGTTGTTATGCCAGCAACACACAGAGCTTTCTACTGAACAACGTAGTCAAATCGTGCGTGAAGTAGATGGCATTGTATACGACTTACAAGAAGTCCTCAGCAGCGTCACCAGTAATCAAGTGACAATAGAGCAACATGCATTTATCGATGAATTTGCCGCATTGGTAAAAAACCTCTTTGATAGCGCAGTTGTCGAAAGTGCCTGAATACATCGTTTTTAATTTGCAACTGCGTGTGACTTCCTTACAATCAAGGAAATAACTTCTTTGAGAGTAATAAAATGCAAGCGAATGTGAAATGGGTTGAAGGCGATACTTTTTTAGGGCGTTCTAATTCTGGCCACAATGTTGTGTTTGATGCTGGTAGCGATAGCGCCGCACCAAGCCCAATGGAAATGGTATTAATGTCAGTTGGCTGCTGTTCATCGGTTGATGTAGTCAGTATTCTAAAAAAAGCTAAACAACAGTTTTCAGATGTGCAAGTGCAATTGAGTGCTGAACGCGCAGAGTCCGCTCCGCGAGTATTCACTAAGATTAACTTACACTTTGTTGTGACTGGCGATAACGTTTCAGAAAAGCACCTTGCGCGTGCCGTTCAACTATCTGCAGAGAAGTATTGTTCAGTAGCATTAATGCTTGATAAAACAGTAGAAATTACCCACACACACGAAGTTATACAAGAACAGGGAAAATAACGCTTTTTCCTGAGGTGAAATTCGTATAAAATCCGCGAACTTTTCATTCTGCTCTGGCAGATTTCACTTGTTTATAGGTTGGTTTATCATGAACAAACCCTTCGATAAAATTAAACTTCATGGCTTTAATAACTTAACCAAAAGTTTAAGCTTTAGTATTTACGATATTTGCTATGCAAAGACTGAGCAACAACGTAAAGAATATATTGAATATATCGACGAACAGTACAGTGCTGATCGACTAACCGATATTTTAGGTGAAGTAGTAGACATTATCGGTGCGAATATTTTAAATGTTTCGCGTCAAGATTACGATCCTCAAGGTGCTAGTGTAACAATTCTGATCTCAGAAGAGCCAATTGAGCAGCAGCAAACTTATGAAGTTGATGAAGCACCAGGACCATTACCTGAAACAGTTGTTGCTCATTTAGATAAAAGCCACATCTGCGTTCATACCTATCCTGAAGCTCACCCTGATGATGGTATTTGTACTTTCCGTGCCGATATCGAAGTATCAACCTGTGGCATTATTTCGCCATTAAAAGCGTTAAACTTCCTAATTCATAGCTTAGAGTCAGATGTTGTAACAATTGACTACCGAGTGCGTGGTTTTACCCGTGACGTAGATGGTGTTAAGCACTATATCGATCATGCGATCAACTCAATTCAAAACTACATGACCGAAGATACCAAAGAAGCGTACCAAATGATGGACGTGAATGTGTATCAAGAAAACTTGTTCCACACTAAGATGATGCTAAAAGAAACAGACCTAAATACTTATTTATTTGGTGTTACTACGAGTGATTTATCTGAAGACGAAGAAGAAGCAATTCGTTCTAAATTAACACGTGAAATGCAAGAAATCTTTTACGGCCGTAACCTGCCGGAAGCAGAATAAACTCACTTAATTAGTAAGTTTTAAAAAACGGCGCGCAATGTAAATTGCGCGCCGTTTTTTATTAAAGTTGCTAAATGCAGCAACAAAAGCAAACGAAAAGACCATCCTTCCTAAGTATACCTCCTAAATTAGCCTGAAAATGTTGGTGACGACATTCCTTGACGCTAGCAGCTGTGGCTAATAGTCTAAGTAAACAGCCCGTCTTCTATTATGGATCAATATGCAGAATCAAGGCCTAGCACAGCAACTATTTTTGGCAAAGCAGGTGAGGGAGCACGAAGCAAAAGCAGCGACCTTGGCAGGCGTTAGCATGTTCACTTTGATGGAGCGCGCAGGGCATGCGGTATTCTCGCAGTGTATCGAGCATTTTCCGAATGCTCAGCGCTACTTTATTCTGGTCGGTTATGGTAATAATGCGGGCGATGGCTATATTGTGGCAAGCCTTGCCAAGCAAGCCGGTAAGGAAGTCATTGTACTTGCAGCCGATACCAGTAGACATCTCACCGGGGATGCGCTTACAGCTCAGCAACGTTGGCAAGCATTGGGGGGCGAAGTTGAAAGTTACACGCAAGGTCGCCTCAATAATGCCGATATTATTATTGATGGTTTGTTAGGTACCGGAATTAATAGTCAAGTTCGTCGGCCATTTTTATCGATGATTGAAGATGCCAACGCGCAACCTAGCGCAATAGTGGCAATTGATTTACCTTCAGGCATAGACGCCGACACCGGGCAGCCACTTGGCATCGCTATTCAGGCTACTATTACCGTTACTTTTGTGGGGATTAAACAAGGCTTAGTAACCGGTGCCGGGCGAAGTGCTGCAGGAAAAATCATTTTTAATGATTTAGGGATCGCAGAATCATTTACCAAGTTAGTGGATGCTAGCGCAACACTTATCAATATCACTAGTTTTAAACCACTTGCTGCACGAAGTCGCAATAGCCATAAAGGGAACCACGGCAAGTTGTTATGCGTCGGTGGGAATCAAGGTACTAGCGGGGCCATTCGTTTATCAAGTGAAGCAGCACTTCGTACAGGCGCTGCAATGGTGCGTGTTTATACTCATCAAAGCAGTGTACAAGTCGTTAGTAGTGGTCGCCCTGAATTAATGGTCAGTTGCGACAGTTTATCCGCAGCCCTTGCATGGGCAAATTGTGTCATTATTGGTCCAGGTCTTGGTCAGGATAGTTGGGCGCAAATCGCATTTGAGCAGGTTATACAATATTGCTTAGCAAATAATTTACCATTAGTTATTGATGCTGATGGCTTAAATTTGTTGGCTAAGCATGCTTTAGAGTATCGCCTTAAAAATTGCATAATAACCCCGCATGCTGGTGAAGCCTCACGGCTAATGAAAGTTTCAATTGCTGAGATTGAAGCAAATCGCTTTCAATCTGCTACGGATTTAGCTAAACGTTATACCAGTACCAGTGTGCTGAAAGGCGCGGGTAGCCTGATCGCCAACGGGCAGCAAACTTGGTTGTGCGAAAATGGTAATCCAGCGCTTGCCGTTGGTGGCAGTGGTGATGTGCTTACCGGCATCATAGGTGCGTTACTTGCTCAAGGTTTCGCTGTTGATCAAGCCGCATGTTACGGTGTGACATTGCACGCTAAAGCAGCCGATATTTTGGCAGAACGCGAAGGGGAGCGCGGCATGTTGCCAAGTGATTTATTTGCTATTGTTAGGCAGCTCATTAATGGTAAATAGCGGTTAAATATACTTTTTGGTCACTATTTTTAGGAACTCGTTTTGCTAAATACAGCACAGTCCCTATACTCTAATTTGCGCGGCTATTATTTACTACTGAGGTAAAAAGAAGATGTTGATACAAAAAAAAATGTACCTAGGGAGTTTTCTGCTGCTGTTGTTTGCTTTAATTATTCTGTCAGGAATAATGCAGCTAGTTGTTACGCCAATCATTAAAAATGACGCTATATCCAGCGCAAAATTACAAGCAAAGGTGATCGGCGAATCGTTAGCAAAAGATTTAGCTAAAAGTGCCACCTTAACGCAAAGCTTAGCCGTGGTAGCCGAGACTTTGCCATTGCAGCAAGCGGCCTTTATTGAAAATATTGCTCCTTTGATTGCAAGTGGCAAAGGTATTGCGGGTGGTGGTATTTGGCCTGAGCCGAATAAAATGCTGCCTTCAGCAGCAAAGGCATCTCTTTTCTGGGCGAAAACAGGTAATGGCCAATATAAACTTTTAGATGATTATAACCAGCCCGACAGCAGCGCGTATCAACAAGAAACCTGGTATAAAAATGCCATTAACGCTAATCGGGGTGAGTGCGTTTGGTCCGAAGCTTATGTAGACACGGTATCGAATGTACCGATGGTTACCTGTTCCGTGAAAATAATCCGTGATAACCAATTTTGGGGGGTTGCCACTTTAGACGTTGAACTGGCATCTATCGAAAGCTCATTGATCGCAGAGAACAATGCTACGGGCACCTATAACTTTATTTTAGATAGCGCCGAGCAACTGGTATCGATTCCATCGATACGCAATACTAATTTAGCAATGATGAGCCTTACTCAGGTTGCCAGTAAAGACAGTAGCTTAAAGCCGTTGGTCAGCGCCTTGCAAAACAGTAATACAACTGTTGCTGAATTTGCCAGTGGTGTGGTTAATAATGACGAATCTATTTTAGTAACTTACTCATTGGCAGAGCAAAATTGGCGCTCCGGGGTTATTATTCCTGCCGCAATTGCCAAGAAAACCGTTAACACCCTCACTTATTATTTATACAGTTCATTTATCGCCCTTATTCTCGCTTTTGTATCAGTATTACTGATTTTTGGTAATCGCCTGGTGCAGCAAATTAACACCACCACAGAGCAAGTTAGAATGTTGGTGCAAGGTCGCACGAATTCAAAACTGGCGGTGCGCGGAAGTGATGAAATGAGCCACTTATGCGAAGCGATTAATGATTATGGCGATCATCTGATTAAGATTTTAGAACAGATCCAAGCAGAAGCCGCTGCGGTTAAAAACAACGCTGAAGCGATGGATACCTTAAGTAATAACAGCCAAATTCGTACCCAAGAGTTGATGGAAGAAAACAACATGTTGGCTGAGGCAATTCATGAAATGTCGATAGCAGCCTCATCAGCCTCACAAGATGTTTTGAGCGTTGCAGATATTACTACGCAATCAGCTGATTTAGTGAATTCTGGTTTTGATGTTATTGAGAAGAATGCCGAATCAATCCAGTTATTATTTGATAAATTAACGGAATCATCAGATGCCATTTCACGGATTGCACAAGACTCAAAACAAGTGGGCTCGGTGCTTGATGTGATCATGAATATTTCAGAACAAACTAATCTACTTGCGCTTAATGCTGCCATTGAAGCCGCTCGAGCAGGTGAATCAGGACGTGGTTTCGCGGTAGTGGCTGATGAAGTTAGAACCTTGGCACATCGTACTCAGCAATCGGCTGGCGAGATTGAAACCATGATCAGCCAATTGCAAGAAGCCGCTAGTCGAGGGGTTAACGTTATTGGGCAATGCCGTGAATACTCTGAAGTAGTGAACGAGCGCTCAGCAACAACACGTGCACAGTATGAAAGTATTGTTACCGCGTTTAATGATATTAAAGAGCGTTCATCAAGCATTGCCGTAGCGACTGAAGAGCAATCACAGGTAACCGAAAATGTGAAAAACTTGGCAGAGCGAATTCGTGAGATCTCTGTGCAAAATGCCAGTGATGCTGAAGAATTTCGTAGCGTCAGCAAAGATTCAAATAGCCAAGCACAGCGTTTATATCAAATTAGTCAGCAATAATGTGATTCATTGATAGTGTTTTTCAAGCATCGTTAGCTGAGAATCTCAGCGCGATGCTTCACCTTCGTCCTCTTCTGGTGGATCGCCGGAGTCTTCTTTGCGTTTACGTTGCTCTTGTTTGGCTTTTTGTACATTCTCAAATTGCGGGGGTGGAATAGGGAATAACGAAATAAGCGGAAAGAACGACAAAAATAAAAAAGCCCCTCGTGACATGGTTTTACCCCACACAACTATTTTTACCATTGACCACAATATCACCAGTAACAATAACGTCACTACACCAAGGTGAACTAATAATGTTTCAATGCTAACTTTGTTTAATAAATCCATTTGTTTTTAATATGGTTACTAATAGTTAGTTAATGAGGGTTAATTGAACAATATCAAGTCAACCAGAGGTTCCATATTAAGCGCCAGTAGGTTGTGATTTATCGCGATTAGTGACCTCTCACAGACTGCTTTTAATTTAATTGTAGTAAGTCCCATTTATTACCATACAAATCTTCAAATACCACAACGGTGCCGTATTCTTCTACGCGGGGCTGTTCATTAAAGTTAACGCCATTTTTTTGCATTAATTCATAATCTCGCCAAAAGTCATTGGTATGTAAAAATAAAAACACTCGGCCCCCAGTTTGGTTGCCCACAGCCTCTAACTGCTGTTGAGTACTTGCTTGTGCGAGTAATAAATTAGTGCCATTAGAGTTAGGTGGTGATACTAATACCCAGCGTTTGCCATTACCCTGATCAGTATCTTCGATTAAATCAAACCCCAGTTTTTGAGTGTAAAATGCAATCGCATCATCATAATTCCCTACAACTAATGCCATGCTACCTATATGCTGTTTTATGTTTGTCATTGTCCTACCTTGAAATAATGCAGTGCTTAAAGATGCTTTTTAGCATATAAGAAAATATAACCCGAGGACAAAAGACTGGTACGTTAAGTGCGGTGCTAGATTTATCCGTAGGTCTGACTTCAGTCAGAAAGCTTTTCCCGATAAATCTGGACTTACGTGTGGCTGGCGCTAGGTTTTAAACTTATTATCTTTAAAAACAAAACCCAGCTTTCACTGGGTTTTTAATAACATAAATATTATCGATGTAACTCACCGGCTCGTTCTGGCTGATAAGTGATTGCTTTTATTTTTACTTTTATGAGACCGCCACTTGGTTTTGGCCATTCAATTTCATCGCCTTGCGATAGACCAAGTAGGGCGCTACCTACTGGTGCTAAAATTGATATTTTATCAGCACTTGCATCAGCATTTTTTGGATACACTAAGGTCTTAGTGAATTCTTCTTGGGTCGATTCAACGATAAAGTTTACCGTTGAGTTCATAGTAACCACTGTCGAAGGCACATCTTTTGGCTCAACGATTGTTGCGCGGCCAAGTTCAGCTTCAAGTTCTTTTTCGCCAGCAAAGCTTCCTGCTGGTAATGATTCCATTAAATCATACAATCTATCAGCATCGAGTGACGAGATGATCAGTTCAGGCTTTTTATTCATCTTAATATCCTTAATTATGGCTTATAAATAAAATTAACTCTGAGTATGGTTTTGGCATACAGTTAAAAAGCACTGCAATACGCTGGAGTCATTTTATTTGCTACTTTATCGTTGCTCTTAAAGCTAAAAACCCAGCCGAAGCTGGGTTTTTATTTTAGCTAGATGGTTAGGAGATGAATTACATCATGCCGCCCATACCACCCATGCCGCCCATGCCTCCCATATCAGCGCCGCCAGCTTCATCCTTTGGGATTTCAGCTACCATTGCTTCAGTGGTGATCATAAGGCCAGCAATCGAGCCTGCAAATTGTAGTGCAGAGCGCGTTACTTTTGTAGGATCTAGGATACCCATTTCAATCATGTCGTTGTATTCGCCAGTTGCTGCGTTGTAACCAAAGTTACCTGTGCCGCCTTTAACTGCGTTAATAACAACAGACGCTTCGTCACCTGCGTTGGTAACGATTTGACGAAGTGGTGCTTCCATAGCACGTAGTGCTACTTTGATACCGTGGCTTTGATCTTCGTTGTCACCAACTAAATCAATAAGTTTGCTTGCTGCACGTACTAGTGCAACACCACCACCAGGCACTACGCCTTCTTCAACCGCAGCACGAGTTGCATGAAGTGCATCTTCAACGCGGTCTTTTTTCTCTTTCATTTCTATTTCAGTAGCAGCACCTACTTTGATTACCGCAACACCGCCGGCAAGTTTAGCCATGCGCTCTTGTAGTTTCTCTTTATCGTAGTCTGATGTTGCTTCTTCGATTTGTGCTTTGATTTGCGCAACGCGACCGTTGATGCCAGCTTCTTCGCCTGCACCATCGATGATAGTTGTATCATCTTTAGTGATAACTACGCGCTTTGCAGTACCTAAATCTTCAACTGTCGCTTTTTCAAGTTCAAGGCCGATTTCTTCAGAGATAACCGTACCGCCAGTTAATACTGCGATATCTTGTAGCATTGCTTTACGACGGTCGCCAAAACCAGGTGCTTTAACTGCTGATACTTTAACGATACCGCGCATGTTGTTAACAACTAGAGTAGCTAGTGCTTCGCCTTCAAGGTCTTCAGCAATGATAAGTAATGGTTTGCTTGCTTTAGCAACGGCTTCTAATGTAGGTAGCAACTCACGAATATTAGAGATTTTTTTATCTACAAGTAGAATAAATGGGTTATCTAATTCAACAGCGCCTTTTTCTGCGTTGTTGATGAAATACGGAGATAAGTAACCACGGTCAAACTGCATGCCTTCAACAACATCTAGTTCGTTTTCAAGTGATTGACCTTCTTCAACAGTGATTACACCTGAATTACGGCCTACTTTTTCCATTGCTTCTGCAATGATGTCGCCAATTTCTTTATCAGAGTTAGCTGAAATAGTACCCACTTGAGCGATTGCTTTTGCATCGGCACATGGTACTGAAAGTTCTTTTAGCTCAGCAACAGCTGCGATGATTGCTTTATCAATACCGCGCTTAAGGTCCATTGGGTTCATGCCCGCAGCAACCGCTTTTAAGCCTTCGTTTACAATTGACTGTGCTAATACTGTTGCAGTAGTTGTACCGTCACCGGCTGCATCGTTTGCTTTAGATGCAACTTCTTTAACCATTTGTGCGCCCATATTTTCAAACTTGTCTTCAAGTTCGATTTCTTTTGCCACTGATACACCATCTTTAGTGATCACTGGAGAGCCAAATGATTTGTCTAGGATTACGTTACGGCCTTTAGGACCTAAAGTTACACGAACTGCGTTTGCTAAGATGTTTACGCCAGCTAGCATTTTAGCGCGTGCGTCACCTGCAAAAAGTACTTCTTTTGCTGCCATGATTAATTTCCTTTGAATTCTGAATGTTTGTTAAACGAAAAGTAGCTTTAGCCTACAATGCCTAAAATATTGTCTTCACGCATGATCAGGTACTCTTGACCTTCGATCTTTTCAGCTTTTTCAACATATGAGCCGAATAACACAGTGTCACCGACTTTAACTTCTAATGCTCTCACATCACCGTTATCTAGAGTACGGCCATTACCCACTGCAACAACTTTACCGCGGGTTGATTTCTCAGCCGCAGAACCAGTTAATACAATACCGCCAGCAGATTTGGTTTCTTCTTCTAGGCGCTCAACGATCACGCGATCATGTAAAGGACGAATGTTCATTTTATTTAGTTCTCCTAACAGTTTCTGAACAGGACAGAAAAAAGCTTTATATGTACCAGTTTGCATTAAACCCTGTGGTTCAAGGCAATTGATTTAGTTGTACTCAGTAATGGGGGTATTGCTTCAAAACCCAAGTGATAAAAATTAAAATTTTTAATCTTTTCTCTCGTACTCACCATCAATAGTGGTCGGCTCGCTCATTTTGCGAGGTTCTGGCTCTGAATGGGTGTGCTGATTAAATGCTGTTGGACCTTGTTGCATGCCTGCACTCATACGCACCGTTGCTTGACTAGCAAGGCCTGCAGCTAGTTTATTGCGAATGGCCGGGGTCAATAATAAAAAACCGAATACGTCGGTCATAATGCCTGGAGTTAGCAATAATATGCCGGCGATAATCACACATAAACCGGTAAATAATTCATTGGCTGGCATTTGCCCTTGCGCCATTTGTGTTTGCACATTTTGCAGTGCGCCCATACCTTGTGTTCTAACTAATTTTGCGCCGAATATTGCGGTTACAATAACCAGTGCAATAGTGGCGAATCCACCAATTACATCAGCTACTTGAATTAACAACGCAATTTCAATAATTGGCACGAGAATAAATAATAAAAACAAAAATCTAAACATAAGGCTCTCTAAATAGTGATCACTCAGTTGAGTTGATGAAATATAAATATGGGTTATCAGGTCTTTTTTCAAGGCTAGTGGTAAAGCAGTGTTGGCTAAATAGCCTGAACTCTGATTAAGCGATTTATTATCCGCAGTTTAGGTTAACTACACTTTGCCTTAGCTATCAGCTACTATGGCATTGGGCAGAGCAATCAATCAAAGGTTCAATATGACGACTCATTTTCGACTTATTTTTACCACTTGCGCAGATGTAAGTGAGGCACGCTCCATGGCTGAGCAATTAGTTAAGCTTAAATTAGCTGCGTGTGTGAACATTCTTCCAAATGTGGAATCTGTTTATATGTGGCAAGGAGAGGTTGCTTATGCAACCGAGTGTAAATTATTAATTAAAACAAAGTCAGAAAAAATGAATGAATTGATTCAAACTATCAAGCAATTACATAGTTATGAAATTCCTGAAATACAGGTTATTGATGTGGCCACTGGCAATTTAGCCTATTTTAATTGGATGGATGAGGTACTTAATTAATGCGTTGTTTTCTTTTATTGCTTTGTGCGCTGTCGTTAATGCCAGCACAGGCTGCAACTAATAATTTATTAAGTGATTTGCTGCAGCCCGCAGAGCAAACATTTTTACCTGTTGAGCAGGCATTTTCATTTGATTTTGATCAGCAAGGCAGCACTCTTTTTATTGGTTGGGATATTGCGCCAGGTTATTACCTATATAAAAAGAAGCTAGAAATTATTGGTAAAGGTGCTGATATTGAAGTGCCTGATCTTGGTAAAGGCGTGATCATTGAAGATGAGTTTTTTGGCAAAACAGCAGTGTTTTTTGATTCACTGAGTGTGATCAGCAAGCTAAGTAATATAGCTGAAGATGGCGTAATTAAAGTACGTTATCAAGGCTGTGCTGAAGCAGGGCTATGTTACCCGCCAGAGATCATCACCATTCCATTGAGTATGATTGCCGGTGAACCCCCTGTAACTGATAATGCAACAGCAGGCAATGCATTAGCTGCGCTTAGCGCTGAATCAGCGGCTGTTACAGAAGATGTTGTAACGCAAGAAGATGACTTAGAAAAAGAATTAAACTTTACTGAAAAACTGGCCTCGCAAGGTTTGTTAGCGAACTTAGCGATTTTCTTTTTGGTCGGTATTGGCTTGGCATTTACGCCATGTGTATTTCCGATGTTTCCTATTTTGTCGAGCCTAATTGCAGGACAAAAAAATCTTTCCACTAAAAAAGCTTTTGCGCTTTCTTTTGTTTATGTGCAGGGTATGGCCGTTACGTATGCGGCGCTGGGCCTTGTGGTTGCATCACTTGGTGGTCAAGTGCAAGGTTATTTGCAGCACCCATATGTATTGATTAGTTTTAGTTTATTATTCGTTTTACTCGCTATGTCGATGTTTGGTTGGTACGAAATAAAGCTCCCTAGCGGCATGATGAATAAGCTCACACAAGTAAGTAATAATCAAAAAGGCGGCAACTACATTGGCGTGTTTTTAATGGGGGTTTTATCGGGTTTAATTGCGTCACCTTGTACCACCGCACCGTTATCAGCTGCGCTATTGTTTGTTGCGCAAAGCGGCGATTATTTAGTTGGCGGCTTAACTTTGTATGTGCTGAGTTTAGGGATGGGTATTCCGCTGCTGTTATTAGGCACCTCCGGCGGTAAATTATTGCCAAAAGCAGGCGGCTGGATGGAACAAGTTAAAACCCTGTTTGGTTTTATCATGCTGGTAGTGCCATTGATCTTGCTTGAACGTATTGTCGATGCAGACATCATATTACTTATGGCGGGCTTATTAGCATTAGCAACGGCCTTGTATTTACATCATTGGCAGAGCGCTCAAACACAAGGTAAGTTAAAAACTGCATTGTGGTTTGTTGCAACGTTATTAGTTGTTAGCGGTGTGAGCTTAACTAAAAACTATATATGGCCAACAGCGCAAGTTGTTAGTGCCGCAAATGGCGAGCAACAAGAACGCGGCTTTAAATTAGTTGCTGACTTAGCTGAGCTCAAACAAGCAATAAATGATGCAAACAGTGATGGTCGTTTAGTGATGGTCGATTTATATGCAGATTGGTGTACTGCGTGTAAAGAGTTCGAGAAATACACTTTTCCTGACGCTAAAGTACAAGGTGAATTTGCAAACTTTGAGTTGTTAAAAATTGATTTGACCGAAAGTGATGATAAAACAATTGCTGTAATGGAAGAGTTTACGGTATTTGGTTTACCCAGTATTTTGTTTTTTGATACACAAGGTGAAGAGCTTGCAGCACAGCGTGTGACGGGCTTTTTAAATGCCAAGGACTTTGCTGAGCATTTAGCTAAAGTGAGAAATAGCGCTAAATAAACATTTTTCGCACCGCTATTTTAAACGCCACTTTATATGAGTGGCGTTTTTGTTTTTGTGGTGGCTACTAGTGATTAGACCAGTATTTTGCTGCTATTTACATCGAACTGGCTATAATAGGTGGTTAACGTGAGAAATACTTGCTATTTTAGTTTTTCCCCTCTACATTTTGCGGGGATTTCTAATCAAAATGGCTTAACTCATTATTTATAGGATTATCGCGTATTATGGCTGCAAAATTTAAACTTTTAGTTATAAATGGCCCTAACTTAAACATGCTGGGTAAACGTGAACCAGAAAAATACGGTTTACAAACACTGAGTGAGATTATGAGCGAACTAACTGAGTTTGCGCATGGTCTAGATGTTGAGCTAACGCATTTTCAAAGTAATAGTGAGCAAGCTTTAATTGAGCACATACATAGTGCATGGCAGGTCATTGATTACATTATTATCAACCCAGCGGCATTTACGCATACAAGCGTGGCTTTACGTGATGCGTTACTGGCTGTTGATATCCCGTTTTTTGAAGTGCACTTAACTAATGTGCACACGCGGGAAGCGTTTCGTCATCATTCATATTTTTCTGATGTGGCGCAGGGCGTGATATGTGGATTAGGCGCAATGGGTTATCGCGCAGCACTTGAAGCTGCGGTCAATCGGTTGCAAAACTCGAATTAATTTTAAACTAACAAACTAACAGGCGGGTCGTTCATGGATATTCGCAAGATCAAAAAACTAATTGAACTAGTAGAAGAATCAGGTATTGCTGAATTAGAAATCACCGAAGGTGAAGAATCAGTACGTATCAATCGTAATAATATGAGTGCAGGTCCTGCTTACGCTCCACATTATGCACCACAGTACGCTCCAGCACCGGCTCCAGCCCCTACAGCTGCACCTGCTGCAAACGTAGAAGCGGCAGCACCTGCCGGTCCTACTGGCCATCAAGTATTATCGCCAATGGTAGGTTCTTTCTATACAGCAGCTTCTCCTGAAGCGCCTTCATATGTAGAAGTGGGTTCACAAGTTAAAGTAGGTGATACGCTTTGCATCATCGAAGCGATGAAAATGATGAACCAAATTGAGTCAGATAAAGCGGGCACAGTGAAAGCGATTTTAGTTGAAAATGGCGAGCCAGTAGAATTTGATCAACCTTTATTCATCATTGAATAATAGCGCAACCTAAAAGGCCAACTCTAATGTTAGATAAAGTAGTCATTGCAAACCGAGGTGAAATTGCACTTCGTATATTGCGCGCCTGCAAAGAGCTTGGGATCAAAACGGTTGCTGTGCATTCAACGGCGGATCGCGATCTTAAGCATGTATTGCTTGCAGATGAAACAATATGTATTGGTAGACCTTCTGCCACTGAAAGTTACTTAGACATTCCGCGCATTATTGCGGCAGCTGAAGTAACCGATGCAGTTGCTATCCACCCGGGTTATGGTTTCCTTGCAGAAAACGCTGATTTTGCTGATCAAGTTGAACAAAGTGGTTTTGTGTTTATTGGTCCGCGCGGCGACACGATTCGTCTAATGGGCGATAAAGTATCTGCAATCGAAGCAATGCGTAAAGCTGGCGTACCATGTGTACCAGGTTCAGATGGTCCGGTATCGGATGATAAAGACCGCAACATGCAAATCGCTAAACGTATCGGTTACCCAGTGATCATCAAAGCCGCTGGTGGCGGTGGTGGTCGTGGTATGCGGGTTGTTCGCAGTGAAGCTGAGTTAATTGACTCAATCGCTTTAACGCAACAAGAAGCAAAACAGTTCTTTGGTAATAGCATGGTTTACATGGAAAAATTCCTTGAAAACCCACGTCATATCGAAGTTCAAGTATTGGCTGACGGGCAAGGTAATGCTGTTCACTTAGGTGAACGTGATTGTTCTATGCAACGTCGTCATCAAAAAGTAGTCGAAGAAGCGCCAGCACCAGGTATTACTGCTGAAGTGCGTAAGTTTATCGGTGAGCGTTGTACGCGTGCATGTATCGAAATCGGTTATCGTGGTGCGGGTACATTTGAGTTCTTATACGAAAATGGTGAGTTCTATTTCATTGAAATGAACACTCGTATTCAGGTTGAGCATCCAGTGACAGAAATGGTTACCGGTGTTGATTTGATCAAAGAGCAGTTAAAAATTGCAGCGGGCCAACCACTATCATTCACGCAAGACGATGTCGTTATCCGTGGTCATGCAATTGAGTGTCGTATTAATGCTGAAGACCCTGAAACGTTTATCCCGTCACCGGGTAAAATTACGCGTTTCCACCCAGCAGGTGGTTTAGGTATTCGTTGGGACAGCCATATTTATGCTGACTACACAGTGCCACCACACTATGATTCAATGATTGGTAAATTAATTACTTACGGTGAAAACCGTAATGTAGCAATTGCCCGTGCACGTAACGCATTGAATGAGCTTGTGATTGACGGTATTAAAACGAATACGCCATTACATAAGCGCATCTTAGCGGATGAAAACTTCCAAAATGGTGGCACTAACATCCACTATCTTGAGAAAAAATTAGGTCTATAATCCTAATTACAAAAAAAACCGGCAACTTTGCCGGTTTTTTTGTGTCTATAAGTGTCGATTCTCGCCTTAGCAAAATAATCTGGTATGATTAACAAGTTATCGTTTTTAATACTATCCATGAGGTTAGAATGACGCACTGTGTTGGTTTTCAACTCGCTGATGAAGCTGCAACGGTTAAAATGGGCAATCAACTTGCTATGCTAATGGAGCAAGGGGCAGTTATTTACTTACACGGTGATTTGGGAGCAGGCAAAACCACCTTAACACGTGGTGTGATCCAAGGCTTTGGTCATCAAGGCAAAGTTAAGAGTCCAACTTATACGCTGGTGGAGCCTTATGAGTTGGCAACGGCCAATGTTTATCATTTTGATTTATATCGTTTAGGCGACCCAGAAGAATTAGAATACATGGGTATTCGAGATTATTTTTCGCCAACAGCTATTTGTGTGGTGGAATGGCCTGAAAAAGGCGGCGAGTTTATCCCAACACCAGACTTAGATATTACTTTACGTTATGTCGGCGATGCACGAGCAATTGAGATCCAAAGTATTAGCCCGCGTGGTCACCGTATCGTGGATAAACTCAAAAACCATAGTGAATAACAACAAATAACAAGGGTGTGAAGATACCGATGAGTCGAGTTGTCATAAAGTGGATGGGTGCTTTTTTGCTGTTAGCAATCAGTGCTAATCTCTATGCACAAAATACTATCAATAGTGTACGGGTGTGGCCATCGCCAGATAGTACGCGGGTAGTATTCGACTTAACGGATAAGCCCGACTTCAGTTATTTTATGCTAAAAAATCCACTGCGCTTAGTGGTCGATTTAGAAAATACAGATAAAATAAAAGACCTACCAACTATTCCCAGTAAGCATCAAATCGTCAGTAAACTACGTTACTCGAAAGCGAAAAGCAGCCAGGGGGTACGATTTGTTTTTGAGCTTACAGGGGCCGTTAAACCGGTGATTTTTGCATTGGCGCCAACGGGACCTTATAAAAATCGTTTAGTGGTCGACTTATATGACAAAAATCAAGCAGAGCCAGTAGCTGCAACGAGTAATACTGCGGTTAAAAAGCGTGAGCTTAATCAACAACGCGATATTATTATTGCTATTGATGCAGGCCATGGCGGCGAAGACCCTGGGTCAATTGGTCCTTCTGGTACTTATGAAAAAGATATCACACTACAAATCGCCAAACGCTTAGAGCGGATGATTGATGCCGAGCGCGGGATGATTTCGCGAATGGTGCGAAGTGGAGATTACTTTGTCAAACTTAATACCCGCACTAGCCGTGCAAGGCAGAAAAAGGCTGACTTTTTAGTTTCAATTCATGCGGATGCATTTACTAGCCCGCAACCAAATGGCGCCTCTGTTTGGGTGTTATCACTTCGTCGTGCTAATTCAGAAATTGGTAAATGGATAGAAGATAAAGAAAAACATTCAGAGTTACTCGGTGGTGCTGCTGGAGTGATTAAAGACACGGCCAGTGAAAAGTACTTGGCGCAGGCGCTGTTGGATATGTCGATGGATCATTCGATGAAAACCGGTTTCAGCGTTGCGGAAGGCATGGTTCAAGAGCTTAAAAAGGTCGCTAAGTTACATAAAAAAGAGCCGCAAGCGGCTAGCCTAGCGGTATTAAAGTCACCAGATATTCCATCTATTTTGGTCGAAACTGGGTTTATTTCAAACCCACGCGAAGAAAAACTATTAAAAAGTGCTAATCACCAAGAGCGCTTAGCGAAAGCAATATTTACTTCTATCAAAAGTTATTATCTGAAAAATCCTCCGGATGATTCGCTGTTTGCGTCGTTAAAATCGCAATATCCCACTAAACATAAAGTTCGTCCTGGTGAGTCGTTAAGTTTGTTAGCTAGTCGCTATGGGGTATCGGTGGGTAAGCTTAAGCAAGTCAATCAATTAAAATCTAATACCTTGTTTATTGGTCAAGAGTTAGACATTCCGCAAAGTTAAAATCGTTAGGATCAGTATGAGCATTGAAATATTACCCGCGCGATTAGCTAACCAAATTGCTGCGGGCGAAGTGGTTGAGAGACCCGCATCTGTGGTCAAAGAACTCGTTGAAAATAGCCTAGATGCAGGCGCAACACGTATTCAAATTGATATTGAGCGCGGCGGTCATAAGCTTATTCGCATTCGTGATAACGGTTCAGGCATTGATAAAGACGAGCTCACGTTGGCGCTTTCTCGCCATGCTACTAGTAAATTAAAGTCCCTTGATGATTTAGAAAATATTTGTTCTTTGGGCTTTCGCGGCGAAGCATTGGCGTCCATTAGTTCGGTATCGCGTTTGACGCTTAGCTCAAAAACCAAACAGCAAGAGGCGGCTTGGCAAGCATTTGCGCAGGGGCGAGATATGGCAGTGCAGATTAAACCCACAGCTCACCCTGACGGCACAACCATTGAAGTTAAAGACTTATTTTTTAATACGCCCGCTAGACGTAAATTTTTACGCACCGAAAAAACCGAATTCACTCACATTGATGAGTTGATAAAGCGTATTGCCCTGAGCCGTTTTGATGTGTCAATTACCCTCACCCATAACGATAAAGTAGTGCGTCAATATCGTGCTAAAACCGACCCTGCACAGGCTATTGCTCGGGTTGCTCAGGTTGCAGGTAAAGCCTTTGCTGAGCAGGGGTTATATATTGAGTCAGGCGATACAGGCTTGCAGCTACATGGTTGGGTGCTACCGGTCGGATCGAGTAATACTACGCAATATACCTATGTAAATAATCGTATGATGCGCGATAAGCTTATTTCTCATGCCATTCGCCAAGCGTTCGAAGAAGTCGCAGGCCAAGAAGAGCTACCGGGCTTTGTTATTTATATCGACATTGATCCGCGTCAAGTGGATGTAAACGTGCATCCTGCGAAACACGAAGTGCGTTTTCATCAAGGTCGCTTAGTGCATGACTTTATTTTGCAGGCAATTAAACAAGTCGTGGTGCCGCTTCAAGATGAGTTTGCTGGTGTTACTAAGCATGTTGATTCGCAACACAGCGATGCTAAAGCAGCGCATACAGCAACACCCGCTCACTCCAGCAATACAGCAGGCAGTTTGTTTGATTATCCTAAGTCGCACTTACAACCAGCGGAGCAAGCTCGCTACGGTGCTAATCCAGCACCTAGTGGTGGTGGATATGCAGGTTCAAGCGAGCGAAGCAAGCAAGCGAGCCGGACAAATCATCAAGATGTGAGTGCGTTTTATCAAGGGGTCAATGAGCAACACGCCAGCCATTTTGATCAACCTATTGGCGTTACTCAAGAAGTAGCACCATTGTTACAGACGCAAAGTGCGCAGCCGTTGCTGGTACAAAGTGATGGCGGTTGTGTATTTAGCCTGCAACAGCAATTATATTGCTCACACTTTAAATATTTATTAGTCAATGATTGGCTTGAGCTTATTGCTGAGCAAGGCAGCTTAGAAGGAAAAGCCTTACTATTGCCTGTGCGAGTTAATATCAGTAAAGAAGACAGCCAAAGCTTAACACAGCAACAATCATGGTTTACCTTGCTGGGCTTTGAGTTATTGATTGAAAAGCAATTTGTGATGGTTAAAAAGTTGCCACAGAGTTTGTATCTGCTTGATGTGAGCCAAGCCGTAGATGCGCTATTAAAAGCCACTAAGGCTGAGCTTAATAGTGTGGAGCAATGGCTAAACTGGCAGCTTAGCCAAGTGCCCGAGCGCTTTTTTGCCAGCCAAGCTTTTGCCTTGGCGGTTACGCGAATGCAAAATAATCCGCAAACAATCCAGCGTTTATCTGCAAAAGCAGTTAAAATAGATTTAAGTTATTTTTTAGCACAGTTAGATTAAGGTTATCGAGTTGAGTAATTTACCGGTCATTTTTTTAATGGGCCCAACCGCTGCAGGCAAAACTGCATTAGCAATCGCCTTATGCCAACATTTAAAAACTGAAATAATCAGCGTCGATTCAGCCTTAGTGTATAAAGATATGAACATAGGTACGGCAAAACCAGATCAACATGAGTTAGCGCTTGCGCCACACCATTTAATTGATCTAATCGACCCTAGCGAAAGTTACTCAGTAGCTGATTTTCGTCGTGATGCAATTGAAAAGATTGACCAATTTCACCAACAAGGTAAAGTGCCTGTATTAGTTGGTGGTACAATGATGTACTTTAAAGCGTTAATTGATGGATTATCGCCATTACCTGAAGCATGCCCGGTAGTACGAGCAGAGCTTGAGCAACAAGCCAAGCAACATGGCTGGCCGGCACTTTATAAAGAGCTTGAGATAATTGATCCGCAAGCGGCACAAAAAATGAGCGAGAATGACTCGCAACGTATTAACCGCGCCCTTGAAGTTTACCGATTAACGGGTAAAACAATGACTGAATTACAAAAAAGTAAGCAGCCGAGTTTACCGTATACTTTTCATCAATTTGCTATCGCGCCTGATGATCGCGCCGATTTACACCAGCGAATTGAACAAAGGTTTAAAATAATGCTTGAGCAGGGGTTTGAAAATGAAGTTTCATCCCTATATCAACGTAAGGATTTACACCCTAACTTACCTTCCATTCGTTGCGTGGGTTATAGACAAATGTGGGATTACATTGCTGGCGAGATTGATTACGATGAAATGGTCTTTCGCGGTATTGCAGCAACACGACAGCTTGCTAAGCGTCAATTGACGTGGCTAAGAGGTTGGCCCGATGTAACGTGGTTAACAACGGGTGATGAAGAAAACTTGCAACGTGTTGTAAGTTCGCTAAGCTAGTAGTAGTTGAAATTTTTTAGCTTTGTTAAATGAGTTCAGCCACTTAATTATAATAACACCTAGAACGAAGGAAAATAACATGGCAAAAGGCCAATCGTTACAAGACCCATTTTTGAATGCGCTACGTCGTGAGCGTATTCCAGTATCAATCTTTTTGGTTAATGGCATCAAACTACAAGGTAAGATCCAGTCATTTGATCAATTTGTTATTTTACTAGAAAACACCGTGAATCAAATGGTGTATAAACATGCGATTTCTACCGTAGTTCCTGCTCGTGCTGTTAACTTCCAAGGTATTCAAGGAAGCGAAGACGGTGAAGAGCCTGAAGCTGGAAATTTTTAAATTAGGAGCATAATGTTTGTTTGACCGTTATGAAGCCGGCGAACAGGCAGTCTTAGTTCATATCGACTTTCCAAAAGAAGGGGATCGTGAAGATCTTCATGAATTGGAAATGTTGGTATCTTCTGCTGGTGTTAGCAGTTTGGCGGTTGTGCAAGGCAGCCGTCAAGCACCACATCCGAAACTATTCGTCGGTACCGGAAAGGCTGAAGAAATCGCTGAGATTGTCAAAATCCACAACGCAGATGTCGTCATTTTTAATCATCAACTCAGACCGTCACAGGAACGCAATTTAGAACGCGTTTGCCAATGTCGTGTGCTTGATAGAACGACGCTTATTCTTGATATTTTTGCGCAACGTGCACGTACCCATGAAGGTAAGTTGCAGGTTGAGCTAGCACAATTGCGTCATATGTCGACGCGTTTGATCCGAGGCTGGACGCATCTTGAACGCCAAAAAGGCGGGATCGGTTTGCGCGGGCCTGGTGAAACTCAGCTAGAAACAGATCGACGTTTATTGCGAGTTCGTATTCAAAGTATTCGCGCGCGTTTAGAGAAAGTGGCAGTGCAGCGTGAGCAAGGTAGACGTGCTCGTAACCGCAATGAAATTCCTACGGTGTCGTTGGTAGGGTATACCAATGCGGGTAAGTCGACGTTATTTAATCGCATTACTAACTCTAATGTGTATGCTGCTGATCAACTGTTCGCGACGCTTGATCCAACCTTACGCAAACTCGAAATAGAAGATGTTGGTTCGATAATTTTAGCCGATACCGTTGGCTTTATTCGTCATTTACCCCATGACCTAGTTGCCGCATTTAAAGCGACGCTAACCGAAACTCGTGAAGCTGATTTACAACTTCATGTGGTCGATGTTGCGGATCATCGTCGTAAAGAGAATATTGAACAGGTACAATCGGTTCTTAAAGAAATAGAAGCTGATGAAGTGCCGCAATTGTTGGTTTACAACAAAATTGATGCGCTTGAAGATATTGAACCACGTATTGACCGTGACGATGAAGGCATGCCTATTAGAGTATGGTTGTCGGCACACAGTGGCGCAGGGTGTGAACTATTGTCTGAAGCTATCAGCGAGCTGTTAGCAAAGAAAATGTTTGTTCATACGCTTAAATTAGCTCCGCAATATGGTCGTTTACGTGCTGCGTTGTTCAATTTAAATGCCGTGCATCAAGAAGACTTTGATGAACAGGGTCATTGGTTACTTGCTACTCGACTGCCTATGGTAGAATGGAATCGTTTAAGAAAAGAGTTTGGTCCTGAAATCGACGCTTTTATTTCGTAATTCGAAAAAACTACTGCACAATGTCATTTTTAGTATGAGAACTGCGGTATTTTTGTTAGATTTAACGTAATTACCTAAATTATTTAGATAACAATGGAGTATAGCTATGGCCTGGAATGAACCGGGTAATAATGGCAATGACAAAGATCCGTGGAACAAAAAAGGCGGACGTGATCAAGGCCCACCTGACTTAGACGAGGTGTTTCGTAAATTCAGCAGCAAGTTTGGTGGCTTATTTGGCGGTAAAAAATCCGGCAATGGCGGCGGCGGACTTGGTGGAGCTGGTCTTTCATTTGTACTGATCATTGCTGCAATTGTATGGGCATTGAGCGGTATTTATACCGTGAAAGAAGCAGAGCGCGGCATCGTTTTACATTTTGGTCAATTTGACCGCATTGCAGATCCAGGTCTGCGTTGGAAAATGACGTTTATTGAAACGGTAATTCCGGTTGATATTGAAGCCGTTCGCTCATTATCGACGTCTGGTTTTATGCTCACTGAAGATGAAAACGTGGTAAGCGTTGAGTTTCAGGTGCAATACCGTGTTATTGACCCTTTCCTATACAAATTTAGTGTAACTAATGCTGATTCTAGCTTAGAAGAAGCGCTAGAGAGTGCACTGCGTTATGTTGTTGGTCATTCAAAAATGGACCAAGTATTAACGAATGGCCGTGAGGTTGTGCGTCAAAATACCTGGGATGAACTGAATAAAATCGTCGAACCGTATAACTTAGGTTTGATCGTAACTGACGTTAACTTTAAAGACTCACGCCCACCGGCTGAAGTTAAAGACGCGTTTGATGATGCCATTGCCGCACAAGAAGATGAACAACGTTTTATTCGTGAAGCTGAAGCATACGCGCGTGAAATTGAACCACGTGCTCGTGGTCAAGTTACTCGTATGACGCAAGAAGCTGAAGGTTACGGCGAGCGCATTATTTTAGAAGCACAAGGTGAAGTCGCGCGTTTTGAAAAGTTATTACCTGAATATCAGGCTGCTAAGCGTGTAACCCGTGAGCGTTTATATATTGATGCCATGGAAGAAGTGCTAGGCAACAGTTCAAAAGTCCTAGTTGATGTTAAGGGCGGCAATAATATGATGTATTTACCGCTTGATAAAATCATGGATAAGCAAGGGAACGCAACCCGTGTTGCATTACCTAGCTCAAGTGATATTAACGACTTACGCAATAAAGTTAATACATCGCGCAATAGCACTGTGAACTCAAGTTCAGACCGCTTTGGTGCTGATCGCTTTAACGACGGGAGATAAGCGCAATGAAAAACTTTAGTTTAGTTATATTATTAGCGGCCGTTGTGTTGTCTTTTTCGTCAGTGTTCGTAGTACCTGAAGGGCAAAAAGCAATTGTTATGCTATTCAGTAAAGTGCAAAAAGACAGTGATGATAAAGCAATTGTTTATGGCCCTGGCTTACAATTCAAAGTGCCTTTCTTTAGCCAAGTACGCCGTATTGATGCGCGTATTCAAACTTTAGATGGTACGCCAGATCGTTTTGTTACTAGCGAGAAAAAAGACTTAATCGTTGATTCTTACGTTAAATGGCGTGTTAGTGATTTTAGTGCTTTTTACTTACGTGCCCGTGGTGATAAGCAATACGCTGAAGCATTACTTAAGCAAAAAGTAAATAATGGTCTACGTACTAACTTTGGTTCACGTACTATCCGTGAGATTGTTTCCGGTGAGCGTAGCGAGTTAATGGAAGAAGCATTAGTTCAAGCTTCTGAAAGTGCTCAAGAGCTTGGTATTGAAGTACTTGATGTACGTGTTAAGCAAATCAATTTACCGTCAGAAGTGAGTAATTCGATTTACCAACGTATGCGTGCAGAGCGTACTGCTGTTGCTAAAGAGCATCGCTCTGAAGGTCAAGAAAAAGCCGAAACGATTCGCGCTGACATTGACCGTCGTGTCACAGTAATGCTGGCTGATGCTGAGCGTAATGCCCGTACCGTTCGCGGTGAAGGCGATGCAAAAGCTGCGGCTATTTATGCCAATGCGTACAATAAAGATGCTGAATTCTTTGGTTTTGTACGTTCATTAGAGGCCTATAAAAAGACCTTTAAAGATAAGCAAGACGTAATGGTATTATCACCAGACAGTGACTTCTTTAGATATATGAAAGGTGCTGCAGCGCAGTAATCTTTTTCTAAATCTAGCACAAATCCAAACCCTGTGTATGCAGGGTTTTTCTTTTAGTAAGATGAATTTTCATGAGTAACTTAATGTTATTCAACCAGTTAATTTTTATTGCAAAGGTCGTTGTACGACTGCGCAGAAAAAATAACCTAAACGGGGGTGATCTTTCCCCTCATTATCTGGTAAAATCTCGTCCTAATTTTTTCTAAGTGAATTTACAATGGGTAAAAACGTTGTTGTATTAGGCACCCAATGGGGTGACGAAGGTAAGGGTAAGGTAGTTGACCTCCTTACAGACAAAGCATCTTTAGTAGTTCGTTACCAAGGTGGCCATAACGCTGGTCATACACTGGTAATCGAAGGTGAAAAGACAGTTTTACACCTTATTCCATCGGGTGTATTACGTGACAATGTTAAGTGTGTGATTGGTAATGGTGTTGTTGTTTCACCAGAAGCGCTAATGAAAGAGATTGGCATGCTTGAAGAACGTGGCGTACCAGTACGTGAACGTTTATTGATCAGTGAAGCATGTCCGCTTATTTTGCCTTTCCACATCGCATTAGATGTAGCTCGTGAAAAAGCACGTGGTAATAAAGCGATTGGTACAACAGGTCGCGGCATAGGTCCTGCTTATGAAGATAAAGTAGCCCGTCGTGGTTTGCGTATCGGTGATTTATTCAACCCTGAATTATTCGCTGCGAAGCTTAAAGAAGTATTGGAATACCATAACTTCACTTTAGTAAATTATTACAAAGTAGATGCGGTAGATTTCCAACAGACGTTTGATGATGCAATGGCTGTTGCAGATATCCTTAAAGCAATGGTTGTTGATGTAACTGAGTTACTTGATCAAACGCGTTTAGCGGGCGACAACATCTTGTTTGAAGGCGCGCAAGGTACATTACTTGATATCGATCACGGTACTTATCCATATGTAACGTCTTCAAATACCACTGCCGGTGGCGTTGCTACAGGTGCTGGTTTTGGTCCGTTAAATCTTGATTATGTACTAGGTATTATCAAAGCTTACACCACGCGTGTTGGTTCTGGTCCTTTCCCTACTGAGCTTTACGACGGTTTAGAAAAACAAGACCCAGTTGGTAAGCACTTAGGTACCGTAGGTCATGAGTTTGGTGCAACGACTGGTCGCTTACGTCGTACTGGTTGGTTAGATGCTGTGGCTATGCGCCGTGCAGTACAAATTAACTCTATCTCAGGTTTTTGTTTAACTAAACTAGACGTGTTAGATGGTCTAGAAACACTAAAAATCTGTACTGGTTATCAGTTAGAAGATGGCACTATCACTAATGTGACGCCACTTGCTGCTGAAGGTTATGATAAAGTAACGCCAGTATATGAAGAGATGCCTGGTTGGACTGAAAATACAGTGGGTGCTACTACTGTTGAGCAGCTACCAAAAGCGGCACTAGATTACATCAAACGCATTGAAGAAATCACCGGTGTACCTGTTGATATTATTTCTACAGGTCCTGACCGTGTAGAAACTATGGTGTTACGCAGTCCGTTTGCATAATTACTAATAGTACTAAAAAAGCTGCCTTGTGCAGCTTTTTTTGTGTCTGGGGATAGTGTTTATAATAAATAAGCTATTTATAAATTTCATTATGGAACGATCTTTGTATAAACTTTAGCAAGATGGTTTTTAATTTAAAGTGACCTAAATGCGTTTGTTAACTTGTTTATCATTAGTGCCGTTATCGTTTTTGCTGGCAAGCCACGCCAAGTCTGAAGAGACCATAGCTGCCGTGCCACTATATACAGAAACTGAGCTGCTTGCTTTGATCAATAGTAATACACATCTTGCGCGAGTAAAGGCAGATGACTGCCAGTTAGTACAAGATATCGAAGCACGAGCCAATAAAATGGCACTGCCTTCTTATCAATTTTTATATGGCGATATGCTGGCGTATGCGGTGTGTGTTGATCGTAATGTAGAGCTTGGTGTGTATTATATGCGTCAAGCAGCACAGCAAGGCTTAGCGGCGGCATTAGAGCAACTCGGGCGATACTATGACACGGGCCGATTGGTGCAAAAGGATAAAGCGCTTGCTGTGACTTACCTACGTGAAGCTTCATCACAAGGAAATTTAAAAGCACAATTGCGGTTAGTTAATTTATTTAATCAAGGCTATGGTAGTCCACGTGATTACGAAGACGCGTATCGTTGGTTATTTCATAGCATGGTTGCAGATAAAGCAACCCATAAAAAGATTGAACGCTCACTAGCCCAATTGGCGCAAAAAATGCCCGATAGTGTAGTAGCGCGTGCACGATTGCCATTGTAGGTTTGAGTAGATTAGTTAGCGAGTTAGAAAACTAGCGAGTTGAAAGTAAAAGGGCTAGGTGCGATACCTAGCCCTTTTCGTTTTACTCTTTTATTTCTTTCGGTTCTTTGTTTTTACCATTATTAGGATCTTTCAATACCGACATTTTTGGTGGCAGCATCGCGACGACACGTTCACCTTCTTGCGGCGGTTTTTCCATATTAATAGTAAACGGACGCAGTTTAATAGGGCTATCATCATCACTATCTTTGTCACCATTGAGGATGAATAACGGAATTGCATCGCTGTTCATCTCTTGGTATTTGCCCCAGTTAAACTCTTCAGAAATTCGCGTTACACTGACCTTGCCGCCTTTGGCAATTAAGCTACTTAAACGTGCATAAGAGCCGCTGTCACCAAACAAAATTTGCCGAGATAGAAACGTCGCGCTGTCTTTGTTTGCTTTGGCGTGAGAGGTCGAAGAACGCAATGAAAAGACGTTCTTTTCATTCAATAAATGTGAAAAATACTGCACGCCTAGCGCGTTATGATGGCGGTTTGGCGAAAGCGCCATTACGCTGCGTAGAGTTGTCAGGGGTAAGTAACGTTCAGCATGTTCTGATTGCGGGTTACCATAATAACAAGGCAGCCCATCCATACGTGCCATGCGGCAGTTTTCCCAAGCTGGATCTGATAAGTGTACTTGAATATTTTGCTCTTTTAGCCCACAAGCAATGGCACGAGCGACATGGTTTGCACCAATGATCAAAATAGTATTCGGTGAAGGCTGACGAACCCCTAATAGCTTCGCAATCGGAATCGCAGTTAAGCTTTGCAGAACTACTGTGATAATGATAACGGTAAAAATCAGTGGCACCATTTTCTCGGCATCAGCAACACCAGCTTCCATCATACTAATAGCAAAAACAGAGCCTACCGCTGCTGCGACAATACCGCGCGGAGCAATCCACGCGAGTACTAAGCGAGATTTAATTGGTAGCTCAGTGCCGAAAGTGGAGATCGCAATACACAATGGGCGAGCGATAAATAATACGATAGCCAAAAAGATAAACACATCGGCATCAAGCATCATTAAATCAGCTAATTCTAAACGCGCAGCAAGCAAAATGAATAAGGTTGAAATTAAGATCATAGACAGATCTTCTTTAAACTCTAAAACAGAATCAATTTCTAAATCGTCTTGGTTCGCTAACCAAATACCAAATACAGTAACCGCTAATAGACCTGACTCATGGCTCAAATGATTTGAGACTGTAAAGCTAATAAGTACCAGAGCTAAGATGCCGAATTTATGTAATTCAAATGGTAGCCATTCGCGGCGGATCAGTAACGTTGTAAGCCAACCTGCGACCACGCCAATAGATAAACCGACTCCTAAGGTTTTAAACAAGGCGATTACGGTATGGATAAACACTTCACCTTGACCAACTAGCATTACCGCTTCAAATACTAAAACCGCAAATAAAGCACCAATTGGGTCAATAACAATGCCCTCCCAGCGTAGTATGCGATCAATGTCTTGGGTTGGCCGCATTGAGTTTAATAGCGGTGCAATAACTGTTGGGCCAGTAACAACCAATACCGCACCGAGCACCGCTGCTACACGCCAGTTGAGTTCTAAAATCCAATAGGCACTGAGACTTATCACTATACAAGTCGTAATCATGCCAATAGAGCACAAGTTACGGACTACCTTGCCAATACCTTTGAGTTCTCGAAAGTGTAGAGTTAAAGAACCTTCAAATAAGATCACCGCAACACTGAGCGAGACGACAGGAAAGAGTAAATCACCAAGCAGTGCATCTGGATCAAGTAAACCCGTAGCAGGGCCAAGCAATAGGCCTGTAAGTAACAAAAATAAAATAGCTGGGACACGAAAACCCCATGCTATCCATTGGGCGAGAACCGAACATAGAGCGATCCCTGCGATATAAATAGCTGACATAGATGAAGTATTCCTTATTTATTACAACAGTTAGGAGTAAACCTTTCGATACTTATAATACAGGGGTATACACGTGTATGTTAATTTTTCCTAATAGAATTTTAGCTGTTTACGAACTTATTTGTAGAAGAAATGATAATTTATTGGTTTTAAAATATTTGAAACAAATTAAACTCTGTTTAACCAACTGAATCTTAAAGACTTTAAAATTTATTGGCTGCAATAGTAAGCCGAGTGAATAAAATATAGTCTTGATCTTTAGGCTAAAAGTAGCGTAATATAGTTAGTGTTCAAACAATTAGTCATCTAATTAGTTACTTGTTAGGTCTAAGCGAATACATATAGTTATTTTTAAGTTGCTTTAAATTACAACAACTTAGATTGAGGTCACTATATTTATATGCTTAAAAATCAATTTGTTAATTGTTTTGAATGCAGTTTGTACAATTTTACTCATTTTTAGTAATTAGTTAATTTGAACATAAATTACATTTTATTGTGATTCATATTGTTTGAGTTGAACTGTTACTTACTCAATATTTGACACCCATCGTGGTGAGCAAATCTCGGTCCTTGAGTCATCACCCTATCTGTTGGTGTACCAGACTTTAGAGGCTCTATGTATGTTGTTAATAAAAAAGCTTCACACAGCTTTTTACAGCGATGCATAAACAACACTTTTTATTTACTTTATAACTGTTCAGTCTTAATGATTGAGCCAAAGTTATGCTATATCTAACGCACTTTGTTAATTAACTAAGTGAGCGTTTCCGGCTGAGTATTAAAAAGTGATGGCTAAAGAAAGTGAGCAAAAGCAAGTGCAAATTGTTAACTCGTAACCTAGGTAAACACTAGGTGGTTGTTTTCAGATTTATCCAAACTAGGGTAAGTCACAGTTAAAATGGAAAGTTGAACATTTATGCAAAAGTTAAATTGGCGACGTATCGTATTAAAAGTAGGTAGCGCATTGATTGCACCTGATCAAGATGGTTGTCGCTCACGCTATTTATTAACCATCGCTCAGTTTATTGTTCGTTGTCGTAGTCAAGGAATTGAAGTTATTTTAGTTTCGTCAGGCTCAGTTGCCGCTGGCGCGCATTTATTTCCGAAGACACAAGAGCGCACTGTGGCAATGAAAAAGGCCATGGCAGCAGCAGGGCAAACCGAAATGATGGCTATGTGGGACCGCTTTTTTGATTTCCCATCGGCGCAGATTTTATTAACTCATGGTGACTTACGTGACCGTGAGCGTTATGAGAGTATTAGAGAAACTGTTTTCACTTTGTTGGATCATGGTGTGCTGCCAATCATGAATGAAAATGATACGGTGACAACTGATGATTTAAAAGTCGGTGATAATGATAACTTATCGGCAATGGTCGCTGCAGCAGCAGATGCTGATGCATTGATGATTTTTTCAGATGTGGATGGGCTTTATGATAAAAACCCTAATTTGCACGACGATGCAATATTACTGCCTGAAATTAAATCAATTGATGAATCAATCTATGCTATGGCAGGATCTGCTACCAGTGCGGTTGGTACAGGTGGTATGAAAACTAAAATTGAAGCAGCTGAAAAAGCGACTTCACATGGTATTACTACTTATATAATTAATGGTTTTAAAGAGCAGACATTTACAAAACTGCTGGAAGGTGAGAACCCAGGTACTATTTTCTTACCGTACGAAAAACCGATGCAAGAAGCTGTTCACTGGATGACTCATACTGCAAGTGAGCAAGGTGAAGTCGTTGTCGCAGGTTCATACGATGAGTCTTTAGAAGGTGAAACTGGCTGTATCCGTGGCGATGAAATTGTCGCAGTGCATGGTGAGTTTGCAATTGGCGATACCATTTTGGTACGTAGCAGCGACGGCACTCGATTAGCCAAAGCAACTGCAAATTACAGTAGTTGTTTATTGAATTTTATAGCTGATAACGAACAAAGCGAATTTAGCGACAAGATGCAAGATTCGATTGGTCCCGTTATTTCAGAGAAAGATATCGCATTATTGGAGAAGTCATGAGTTTAATTACAGATATTTCACGTCAGGCAGCAAAAGCGGCACATCAGTTAGCCTTACTCGATACCGAGACCAAAAATCAGGTGCTACTGGATATGGCTGCAGCATTACGCCAACAAAAAGCATTTATTATTAAAGAGAACGAAAGTGATTTAGCCGCAGCCCGCGATAACAATCTAGCAGCCGCTATGATTGACCGTTTAACGCTCAATGACGAACGTATTGAAGCGATGGCTGAAGGCATTGAAGTGATTGTAAGCCTTGATGATCCTGTGGGTCAATTACGCGATATTACTGAACGTCCTAACGGGATTAAAATTCGTAAAATGCGCGTACCACTTGGTGTGGTATGTATGATTTATGAAGCGCGTCCAAATGTAACCGCTGATGCTGGAGCGTTATGCTTCAAATCAGGTAATGGGGTTATTTTACGTGGTGGTAAAGAGGCGCTTAAAAGCTCGCAAGCAATTGCGAGTGTCATGCATCAAGTATTAGAGCAGCATAATTTACCGGCAGCGTTAATCTCCGTTATTCCAGATCCAGACCGCGGATTATTAATGGAATTGATGCAGCAACGTGACAGCATTGACTTAATTATTCCACGCGGCGGCGAAGGGCTAATTAACTTTGTAACAGATAACAGTACAATTCCTGTGATCCAGCATTTTAAAGGTGTGTGTCATTTATACGTAGATAAAGACGCTGACTTAGAAGTGGCGATTAACTTGCTACTGAACGGTAAAACTCAGCGTACTGGCGTATGTAATGCATTAGAAGGCCTTGTCGTTCATCAGGATGTTGCCGATGAGTTTTTAAATTTATGTGCTGTTGTATTACGCCAAGAAGGTGTAAAAATAAATGCAGATAGCCAAGCCGCACAATATTTTGATGATGCAACAGTGCTTGCGCCAGAGGAATTTGGCGAAGAATATTTAGATTTAGAAATCGCGATTCGTGTAGTACCAGATTTTGCTGGTGCAATTGAGCATATTGCGCAATTTGGTTCAAACCATACGGAAGTTATTTGCACTAAAAACCAAGCCGCGGCTGAATTGTTCCAGCGCAGTGTTGATGCCTCAGTAGTGATGGTTAATACCTCATCACGCTTCTCTGATGGCTCACAGTTAGGTTTAGGTGCAGAGATTGGTATCGCAACGTCAAAATTACACGCTTACGGCCCAATGGGCTTAGAATCATTAACGACGGAGAAATACCTCGTCAATGGTGTAGGTCAAATTCGCGAATAATTGGTAGTCGAATAACCAAATTAAAATGCCGAGTTTATGCTCGGCATTTTTGATCGTAAATACCATGCAGCGCACAACTGATAGCTAAAAAATAACTAACATAAAATAAACAGTTTTTTGATTAAAATGAGAAAGATTTAAAAATTGAATTTGGCATGAGAGCCATAGTGATAAAAATTGAAGAGTAGGAAAGTGGTGGAGCTAAGCAGGATCGAACTGCTGACCTCCTGCGTGCAAGGCAGGCGCTCTCCCAGCTGAGCTATAGCCCCACATTCCTAAAGTTACGAATTTCGTAACCTACTTGAGGTTCCGTTTCAAGCGGGACGAACTTTAATGAGATTTCTAAATTTGGTCAAGTATTATTTATATATTTTTTGAATTTTTACGCAAACAATGAATTTTTGGTAGACTAACGGTCACTGGATAACAGGAATGATACTAATAATGAAAAAATACGCGTTGATGTTACTCGTTTTACTCTGTGGTTGTGCTAGCCAAAGTGATGAGCCGCCTTTTGAAATTAATAATAAACAGTTACACACTAAATTAGATGAGCAAGGTAATAAGATTTTTGCTTATGTGGTATCGGTTAAAGCCAATAGTCGCGCAAATTTAAACTTAGATCGACCACTGACACGCCAGCAATTTAAAAACTTTGCAGAGCAAGAATATTTTGAAGAATCAAATAGCTTAAAATTAGAATTAGAAGATCAAGCCGTGCACTTATTAAAACAAGAGCTGCATGACAAAAAATATTGTCGCAACGATAAATATGAGATAAATGAAGTATTGTGGCGAGATTTAAGTGTACGCTTGATGGGGCGTTGTTTATAAATGTTAGCGGATAAAAGTAAATTAGCGGCGCTGTTAGCGCATTTAAATATCAATTATGACGTTATCGAACACCCTGCATTACATAGTAGTCTTGCTGCAGATGAATTAATGGTGGAACGCCCCGGAACAAGATTAAAAAACTTATTTTTGCGTGATAACGAAGGTAAAAAGCATTTTTTAGTGATCACCGCACATGACAAGCAATTAGACTTAAAATCATTGGCTAAATATCAAGGCTTGTCACGCTTAGGGTTTGCCTCCGATGAGCGCTTAGCACGCTTTTTAAAAGTCGCACCTGGATGTGTATCTATGCTTGCTTTGATGAATGATAAGCAAAATGATGTCACTTTATGGCTTGACCAAGACATATGGTTTGGTGATCTATTTCATTGTCATCCATTTGAGAACACCCAAACATGGTTATTAAAAAAAGCCGATTTAGACGCTTTTTTTGCCACCACAGGGCATCAGCCTAAAGTGGTTTTTTTACCTGCTAGATAAGCCGAACTTACTAAAATTAATCCGCATATACAGACTAATAATAACGAGGCCATAAATGCGATATGGCCAAGTTGTTGATATACCAAGCCTGGTACAAAAGAGCCTAAAGCCCCGCCACTATAATAAAACGACACATAAGCACCATTAGTGACACTCGGTGGTGCACTGCTTATTTTATTAACCAGTGGCGCTGCGGTTGAATGAATAATAAACATTGCGCCGCAAAAACCAGTGAATGCCAGTAAAAAAATCACTAATTGTGAGCTCATCAAAAATACTAGTGTAGTGCTGTAAAAAGCAAATATAGCAGACAATAAATGCCACGGTGAAATACTCTTTTTTAATAACCAAGGAGTCGCAATAGAGGCGAGGGCGCCAATCAAGTAACCGCTATAAACTAAGCCAATATCACGGGTATTAGTAATTAAAAAAGTGTCTTGTAAAATGAACGGTAAATAATTTAATAACGCAGCAAAGCAAAAAAACATACAAAACACCGCACCATATAATTTTAATACCGCAGCATTCGCGAGCTGTTTTAAATAATTTAATGGGGAAAGAGTGCTGTTAACAATGGCTGTTTGATTACGTGGAATACTCAGTGCAAAGCTAATTAAACCTGCGGCAATAACAAAATAGAAGCTTTGCCAAGTCCATAAATCAGCAAAAATAGCCGCTAACACTCGGCCAAAGTAACCCCCAGCAATTGTACTGCCAATATAGAAGGTCATATTCTTTTGCAAACTATCAGCTTGATAAGTGCTGCCTATGTAAGTGGTCATTGCGGTGAGTGTGGCAGGCAAGGTTAAACCTTGTAAAAATCGTAGTAACAGTAATAACTCAAAACTGGGGGCGTAGGCAAAAGCAATACAGGTAACAGCTAGTACTAGCATCGCGTAGCGAAGAATTGTTAAAGGGTTACGTTTAGCTAGTAATAAGCCGTATACCAAAGGAGCAATCGCCAAAGGGAGCATAGTTGCCGTCATCAAGCTACCTGCGGTTGCAGGACTAACTGAAAATTGCTCTGCAAATAAACTTAATAATGGCTGCGGTGCATAGAGCACGAAAAAGATAAACAGCGAGCAAACTAATAAATGACCGAAACGCATTTTATTGGCCCTACTACAAAAACCACAGCTTAACCTGATTGATATTAAATTCAACCTCAACGCGTTCTTTAAGTGGTTACTTTTATTCTAGAAATAAGTATTTATTGCGCTAAATCAGGTTTTCAATCACAACACTTTGCTAGATTAATGGTCACAGCACTATGATTTGTTTTAATTGGTGATTATACCCAAGCCACCTCAAGATGCAGAATTCAGCGTTTCACAGGGGCTTAATATCAAGGCGTTACTTTGCAAGAATGACAGTCCCTTTTAAGAAGTAACAACGCTGAGAGTAAGTTCCTGTGAAACGCCCAACGGGTTGGTTTAAAAGCGATTTATACTACGTTATTGATTTTAGCAATAGACCCACTATTACTTGCAATCAATGCCTTGTCTAAATCGCTTTTAATTCCAACTGAAACTCGCATCTTGGGGTGGTTTGGGTATAAAATAAAGCTAATATCAGTTTTTAATGGAACAAAGCTATGGGTTCATTACAAGACCAATTGCTACAAGCAGGATTAACCACATCACATAAAGCTAAAGTTGCTAAAAGTGAAAAGCGTAAGCAACAAAAAAAGCCAAAAAAAGGGGCGACCAGTAACCCTAGTGATCTGCAAAAGCATATTCAGCAAACAAAGTTAGAACAGCAGAAAAAAGCAGAAGAATTAAATCAAGCTCGCCAAGGTGAGTTAAAGCAACGTGAGCAAGTTGCCCGCGTAAAGCAGATATTAGAACATCATAATCAAGATTCGATTCGTGGTGAGCGGACTTTCAATTTTACTTACGAAAATAAAGTCAAAGAGCTCGACGTAAATGAACAAACGCAAAAAGCCTTGTCAGGTGGCCGACTGGCAATTTGTGTGTTGGAAGGGCAGTTTTTTGTACTTGAAGATGAGCCAGCCCGTAAAGTGGCAGAAGTTGATGAAAAGTACATCGTGTTTCATGTAGAGCCAGAAGACAAAGGCAAAGATGCTGATGACCCATACGCTGATTTTGAAGTACCAGATGATTTAGTATGGTAGCCTAAGAGATGACTTGAACAGCGTGTTTGGTGATCTACTTGGTGTATAAATTACGTACATATGTGATGTACAAAGATCCGTTATTATGGTCTACAATTAAGCTAATAATTTTTATAAACCGTCAAAAAGAAGAGAAAATACAATGAGCAAGATAACAAAATTACTCTTAGGTGCAAGCCTCTCAATGGTTGCTAGTATGTCATTTAACAGCATGGCTGCCGATGGTGCTGCGCTTTATACAGCAAAAATGTGCCAAACATGTCATGGTCCTGAAGGTAAGGCACCGATCATGGCAATGTATCCTAAACTAAATGGTCAGAATAAAGACTACTTAGTGGCACAAATGAAAGACATTAAATCAGGTGCGCGCAACAATGGCATGACTGCAGCGATGAAAGCGATGGTTGCGACTGTTACTGAAGAAGAAATGGTTGCTATTGCCGATTACTTAGCAAACGTAAAATAATTTTTGCTGAGTGTGAGTTATCACTGGGCTCACAGAAAACAGCCACACCAATTTGGTGTGGCTGTTTTGTTTTAAATATTGATCATCCACGCACACTACTTTAGACTTCTATCCATCTATATCGTGTTTTGCTTTTAACGCGTTTAAATAAGGCCCCATAATGTTTGATTTACCACAACTTGATTTAAAAAATAAAGTCTCTGCACAAGAATGGCAGTTACGAGTTGATTTAGCCGCCTGTTATCGGTTGGTTGAGCATTTTCGTTGGGGTGATTTGATTTACACACATTTATCGGCGCGTTTGCCGGGTACTGACCATTATTTAGTGAATGCGTTTGGCCTCACATTTGATGAAGTAACAGCTTCTAACCTAGTCAAAGTGGACTTGGCCGGAAATATTTTAGATGACACGCCATTTGCAATCAACCCTGCTGGTTTTACGATTCACAGCGCGATTCACGAAGTGCGTGATGACGCTCATTGTGTTATTCACTTACATACTAAAGAAACGATTGCCGTTGCCACGCAGCAAAATGGTCTGCTGCCACTTAGTCAATATTCAATGTTTTCACTGCCGTCATTGTCTTATCACGGCTATGAAGGCTTAGCAGTTAATAGCGATGAGAAAAAACGTTTACAAGATGATCTCGCTAATACTAATCATATGTTGTTAGTAAACCATGGTGGTTTAACTGTGGGGCCAACGGTGGGTGATGCATTTATGCGTTTTTATGACTTACAGCGTGCTTGTGAAATACAGCTGGCTTTACAAGCCAGTGGCCAAGCTGTTACACCAGTACCTCAAGCCATAATCGATAATATTTATAATCAAGCGAATGTAGTGCACAGCGGTAGTACCGGTGGGCAATTAGCTTGGCCTGCGATGTTACGTAAGGCCCATCGTCTTGATCCTAGTTTTGCAAAATAACCTAAGCCTTGGTTAATAAGGAATTGTCATGAAAGTTAATCGCGTTGAAGTTTTTGATATCCACTGTCCAGACAGACCTGCTTGGACTCCTGTATTTGTCCGTATTCATACTGACGAAGGTATTAGCGGGGTTGGCGAAGCTGGCCTTGCTTATGATTTAGGACACAGTGCTGCCGCTGCTATGATCAAAGAAATGGCTGATGCTTTCTTAATTGGTCATGACCCATTTCAAACCGAAAAGTTATGGTCGCGTATGCTGCGTGAAAGCTTTTGGGGTTTAGGTGGGGGCCCAGTAGTCTATGCAGCAATGAGCGCGATAGACACCGCTTTATGGGACATTAAGGGCAAAGCATTAGGTTTACCTGTGTATCAGTTGTTAGGCGGTAAAGTTAACGACAAGCTGCGTACTTATGCTTCGCAATTACAGTTTGACTGGGACACTGAGTTTAAAGCTCTGGTACATCCACAAGAATACGCAGAAGCGGCGTTAAAAGCAGTGGCTGAAGGCTACGATGCCGTTAAAGTTGATCCGATCCAATATGATAAAGACGGCAATACCTATTACGACCGCACTAACATTATTTCACGTGCTGAAATGAAGCTATATCGCGCCCGTATGCAGGCAATTCGTGAAGCTGTTGGTGATGAAGTCGATATCATTTTTGAATGCCACAGTTTACCGGGTGTTACCTCTGCTATTCAAATCGGTGAAATCGCTAAAGAATTTGACTGTATGTTTTATGAAGAACCAGTTAACTACTTAAATCATTCGTTACATGCCAAAGTGGCAGATAAAGTATCAGTGCCAATTGCTGGTGGCGAGCGTTTATATAATCGTTGGGGTGTGCGCCCTTACTTAGAAGATCAAAGTATTAATGTATTACAGCCAGATATCGGTTTATGTGGTGGTTTTACTGAAACTAAAAAAGTGTGTGATTACGCTGATATTTTTGATGTGCGTATTCAGGCTCACGTCTGTGGCGGCCCCGTTGCAACCGCAGCATCATTACATTTAGAAACGGCTATTCCAAATTTCTTAATTCATGAGCATCACACTTATGCAATTAAAAAGTGGAACCGTGAGTTATGCTTGCAAGATCCACAGCCTAAAAATGGTTTCTTTGAAGTGTCTGAAGAGCCAGGTATTGGTATTGAACTTAACGACGAAATCGTGATGCGCTCTCAGCGTGTTGAGATCAAATAAAATCATAGGCTACGAGCTATGAGTAGCGAGCTAATTTCAGCTCGCTATTCATTAAGTTTATCTACTTTGGCTTTTGCAAATTTAAAACTATTTCTTACTAATTCAAAACGTTAAAATTTTCCTAGCACCTAGATATCATTCACCTTGCATTGTACATCCGGTAGCGGCTCGGTGGCTTTGCTATCGAGATGACGTACAAAGCATAGGTTGTTTTTTATCAGTAATTCAAAACGGTCTGGCATGTTTAGCTGTTTACCCATAATAGGGTTGCCAAGCTCGTCGGTTTTAGTGACGTTATCAACGACCATCAAGCTGCGCTTCATAAACACATCATTAGCTACTGCAATCTTCTCTGAGCGCATTAGGCGAGCAATTCCTTGAGCAATCAGTTCCCCTTGTGGCTCTGTTAGTAATGCATGCTGTAATTTTGGTGTTGGTTCACTGCTTTGCACAGAGCAGCCGCTGATCAAGAGCGCGGTTAGTATTGATAATGAACATTCTTTTAGCATAACAATTCTGCCTTGAGTTTAATGCTAACGCTTAATGCGAAGGCAGTATTTTATTTTGCTCAGCAAGAGATCCAGCCCGTGTATCTAATACTGCAGGGGTATCGCCAAAGCGTGCAGGTGCAAAACCTTGCTTACTGGCTATTGAACTGGCTGCTGGACAACGACCATTATCACTATAACCCAACGCGGCTTTTAGTACCGCTTCTTCAGGATCGCCTAACTGGTGGCTAAAGTCATCAGCAACGGCGCAACCGGCTATGCGTACTGGTAAGCGGGCATTGTCAGTGGTGTTTTGCGGCGCAAAACCATCTGAATATTCACCAAAACCTTTATTGTTTTCACCGGTAAATTGAATACTAAAGTAAGTTGTATCGCAGTTATCGGTGGGATAAAAACCGTATGGTTTACCGCAGGTACCAGAGCCAATTTGAATTACCTCAATATCTGCACCGCGTAAGCCATTTATTATCGCTTCGCTGGCAGAGCAAGTGCTACTAGTGGTTAGTAAATAAACGCGTTTTAAGTTAAGGCTTGGTAATGGTGTACCTGGTATTAATGCCGGGTTCTCGGCAAAGCCAACAAATTCATCGGTGAACATCACAGGCTCCAAACGCTGCCCAGTAACAGGGTTAAAGGTTGGGTGTTGATCGTTAAAAATGGTTTTTTCGAAAACTTTACCGTTGGTGTTCGCGGGGCCTGCGATCATATAAGCAACTTGACTGGCCATTTGTAAAAAACCACCGCCATTATAACGAATATCAATAATCAGATCAGTGACATTACTTGCTTTGAGATTATTAAAGGCATCATAAAGCGGTTTTTCAGCAATTGCATTGTGGCTATTAAATTGAAAGTAACCAACAGTGCCATCAGCCAGGGTTTTCACGTTTGTGACTGGCCTAGAAGTAATCGTTTGTGAGTTTAAAATAACTTCGCGGGTTTCATCGGTATTAATATCTTTGAATACGAAGGTAGTACTTTTACCGGTTTGAGTTGGATATAAACCCGCGTTGAGGATATCGACCTCTGCTTGCGTGCTGGCATTGATAAAATCAACACCATCGATTTCTAAAATTTCAAAGCCGCGGGCAAGATTTTGCGCACTTGCAGGTGAGTTGGGCTCTGTATAGCTGATCACACCTTGACGTGGTGCTGTAGGGCTGATTAATTTAACCTTAAAACCGTAACCAAAAGTCACTCCTGATTGGCTTTGGGCTTCCCATTGTGCGGTTGGTAGGCTAGAGTGAAAGTTATCTTTGTTTGCGCCTGACTCGGTAATTTGCTCGGTTTTTAGTAATTTAAAATATTCATTTACAGCAGGGGTCAGCGCTGGATCACGATCGATAATTTCGTCATACCAAAGGTAGGTTTCATTGCTCCATGAGCGCAGCCAGTGCTTTTCGTTTAATGCTTGGCATTGTTGATAAAAATTACTTGAGGGTTGAAATACACCTTGTGTCCAATTGATTCTGTTACCAGTGTCGCCATCACCATTGCTGTTATTGTTGTTGTCGGTCATTGTACTACCGCCACCACAGCCAGAAAGAAGCGCTAGAAAAGAAACATTGAAAAGCCCAATAGTGAGCTTTTGAATAGAGGAAACAGCCATAGTGATGATCTATTTTTTATACAATATAAACTCAATATAGCGGTTTTTAATTAAACTTGGTAGCAGTGCTGCGCATTTTTGTAGCTAAGTTGTTGCCATACACTATGAGTATTACACAGCTCAAAATGGTTTGACCAACGCTGTTGATAACTCGCGTTGATTTGACACACAGGGAAATTACTAGCAAACATAACGCGGTGCTGACCAAAGTGTTGCAGGATAAAGTTAAAACACTGCTGTTGCTGAGTTTGCAGCTGCGCGGTGAGTAGCTCAAAGCCTGAAAATTTAATCCAGCAGTTAGGTAGTTGCGCTAATTGGCTGATCCCCTGCTGCCAAATTGACAGATTATTGGGTAAACCCGCATGGTTTATTATTAATTGTAAATGCGGAAGTTGTTGGCAGTAGTTGATTAGCTGTTGGGTAATCGTGAGCTTTTCAACTTCAAATTGAGCTTCAAATATCAGCTGCTTACTGGCTAATAGCGCTAAGTTATCATGGCATGTAGCATGGCTTAAGCGCATGGCATCAGCGCCTTCAGTGATATCTCTAATGCCCACTAAGCTTGGGTGTGATAAAGCGGTAATTGCATTATTAAAATCGTCGGGATGACTATTAATATTGGCAAAGCTGATAGCTTTATAATTGTGGCCACCTAAGTGCTCAGCTAGCCAGTGTAGTTCATTGATGGGGTGCTGGTTATCAAAGCCTGCTTCAATGTGTACTAGGCCAGCAATTTCAAACTGACTTATATGCTGTAATTGGTTAACACTTATGGGCGCTTTAATCGTATCTAAATTTGGCCAAGGCACAGGATTGTTACCTTGTAGCCAATCATATTGCCCTTGGACTAAATTAAAAAAGTGTACGTGAGGGTCAATAATGCGTTCACTCATTGCGCGGTATAACCACCATCAATAGTTTGCAAACTGCCGGTAATAAAGCTGGCATCATCACTGGCTAAAAACGTAACTAATGCTGCGACTTCATCAGCTTGGCCTAATCGTCCGAGTGGCTGTAATGCGCCTTCTTCGGCAACTATAGTGGCTTTATCGGCGCCACTACGAGCACAATATGCGTCGATAGCATTATGAAAAAGCGGTGTTTCTATGGTGCCTGGGCACACTGCATTGGTGCGAATATTAAACTGGGCATAATCCAATGCGGTGGTTTTTGCCATTGAGGCTAACGCATGTTTGGTCAGGTTATACGCAAACGAGTTGTTTTTAGCTATGATGGCTTGATCTGAGGCAATTAAAATAATCACCCCATTTTGTTGCGCTTTCATGCTTGGTAACACGCTTTGAATTGCCGCGTAGGCACCTTTTACATTAAGTGCAAACAAGCTATCGAAGGTTGCTTCGTCAGTGTCTTCAATTGTCGCGCTTAGATGACGGCCGGCATTCGATACCAACACATCTATACATTTGCCATTACTGGCAATCTTTGCAATAACCTTTTTTACTGCGCTAACATTACTCACATCGCAGTGGTGCCAAGTGCCTAAATCTGCAGGTTCTAGATCAAGGTTATGTACTTGGTAACCATTATTTAGAAAACGCTTAACAACAGCACGACCTATACCTTTACTGCCGCCTGTAACGATAGCAACCTTTGACATGGAATTTCCTTAGTGGTTGTGACCACAACCGCCTTCGCTATGGACATGGCCGTGTGATACTTCTTCGCTGGTTGCTTCACGTACGCTAAGTACTTGTACATCAAACGTTAGAGTTTTGCCTGCAAATGGGTGGTTTAAATCACAATCAGCATTGAAACGACCTACTTTCACGATCGTTACTTGATGACGGCCTTGATTAGAGCTAACCATTGCTGTCATGCCTGGCTTCCATGCTTTAGTGTCACCTTGAAGGTGTTTAAGAGGAATGCGTTGAATAAGATCATCAACACGTTCACCGTAAGATTCACTCGGTGTAAGTGTCACGCTGAAGCTATCGCCAGCAGCCTTGCCTTCAAGAGCTGTTTCAAGACCAGGAAGCATACCTTCCAAACCATGAATATAGGTTAGCGGCTCACTGCCAGTACTTGTTTCTAGTTGCTCGCCCGCTTCACTTAATGTGTAGTGAAATTCAACTGCCGAGTTTTTGCTAATTTGCATGCCGATCTCTTTAATTTAACTGTAATGAAAAGCTAATTTTACGCTAAATAAGCCGGATTATAAACTACTGGTTCGGTTAGTGTGGTTGCTTTAAGGTTCTTGCAAGCTCTGAAAGTAAACCTTCGTCATGCAATTGTGACACGGCCTTTGTTGCTTGCGGCAAATGTAGCACCAGCTGCGTGCCAGGCGTTAAAATACTCGAGGCACTAAGTTTATTCCACCGGGCTAAATCACTATGCGGCACATCATAAAGTTGGCTGATTCCCCAGATAGTATCACCAGGCTTTACCTGGTATTGGATTGCGATAGTGGGGATCGCTATTTCAGTTTGTTCAAGGTAAGGACTGATTTTATAATTGATAGTTAACGAGTCTGGCATGGTGCGAGGTTGGCCAACCATCAATGCTTCACCAATACCGATTAAATTAGAGGTTTTGTTATTCATCGCTTTTAGTTTGTTAACTGATAATCCAAAACGACGGGCAATCGAGTACAAAGTATCATTTTTTTTCACTGTATATTCGCCAGTGAAATTATTTTTAAAGAACTGGCTGCTTAATAAGCTTTGCTGTTGCAGTGGTAGTAATAAAGTATGAGGACCATTAGGTGAGCTTTGGTTTTTTAAATAGCCAGGATTGAGTTTGTGTAGTTGGCTGCGACCAATACCAGATAAATTGGCGATCACCGAAAAATCAAATTGCTGGCCAACGTTAAGCTCAGTTGTAAGGGCTTTGTTGGCAAGTTTAGGGCGGTATAATCCGCGCTGAGGGTTTTGTATTAAGTAGCTTAATGCCATTAGCTTTGGCACGTATTCAGAGGTTTCTTTGGGTAATTTCAACGACCAGTAATCAGTGCTTTTGCCGCGCTTTTTATTTTCTGCGATGGCGCGCTTTACACGTCCTTCGCCACTATTATAAGCCGCTAATGCATGTAGCCAGTCGCCATCAAAGCGCTTATGTAAATACTCTAAATAGGCCAAAGCGGCATCTGTTGAAGCGAGAACATCTTTGCGCCCGTCATACCATTGATCTGATTTTATGCCGAAGTGATGAGCCGTCGCACCGACTAATTGCCATACCCCAACAGCTTGTTCTGAGGAGCTAATAGTCGGGCGAAAGTCACTTTCTACAAAAGGCAATAAAGCTAATTCCATGGGTAACTTACGTTGCTCTATTTTACTAACAATATGATAAAGATAAGGCGCAGCCCGGGCACTGACAACCTGTAAGTATTTTGGTTGCTTGGTATACCAGGTAATCCGTTTATTTAGTGCTTTGTTTAGGTAAATTTGAATGGTTAAGTTGTCGGCTATATGTCGCCATAAATCTTTATTGCGAGTGTGCGCTTGAGGTGATGTAGCGGCTTGTTGCGCTGGAGCTGTTAATGTTATTTTTTGTTTTTTATGCTTGGTATCTGTGGGCTGTGCTGAGCTATTTGATGACGGTTTAACGTGATTAAAAATAACCGGAGCTTGCACAGTATCACTTGGCGCTGAATGTGGCTCAGTTGTTTGGCAACCGGATAGTAAAATTAAAGTCACAAACAGGGCTAAGAGGTAACTGCGCATAAACATCACTAAATTAATATCCTTTTAAAAGTCTAGCACATCCACGTGCGAGCGCTATTTTGACTGTTTAACTCGTTTAAGTCCAGCCTCTAGAAACAGCGGGTAAGCTTTTCGTGCTATCTCATCAACTTGGTAGTCTTTCGCAAACTGCTGATTAAAGCTTTGCTGTAATTGCACTAAATCTTGCTCTGGATAGTTTGTTACATGCTGTTGTATCGCGTGCAAAAAGTTTAATGGTTGCTGTAAATCGTCTCGTTTTAGTACGCTTCCGTGGCCAGGCAGGATTATCTTGATGCGCTGATCTGAGTGAAGTTGTGTGAGTATTTGCAACCAGTTATTAAAATTACCATGGCCGGGATAAGGTAGCCAATCAACCACATCAGCACCGACTAAAATGCGATGATTTTCGGCGCTGAGAGTTAAATCACCATTAGTATGGGCTTGGTGTGCGTTAATCGTGACTGGGTAGTTGCCAAGTTCAATGGTTAAGCTATCAACAACGTAAGTTTGTGGTGGTTGTAGTTGATATTGGCGCCATCGTAATAATCGCTGCTTAGCTAAGTTGAGTTTGTTTTGCCAGTGCTGTTGTTGCGCTTCGGGCTGCTGGGCTAAACGCTGTAAACTCAATTCGATACTTTTTTCATAACTATCAAGTTTATTAGTATAGGTTTGTTGGAGTTGACTAAATTCAGTAGCAAGCTGTTGATGGACAATTAATTGAGCATCGGGGAAATGATGCTGCAAAATAGCCATGCCCAGTAAATGGTCGTCGTGGAAGTGACTAGCAACTAAGTAACACAAGGGGGTTTTTAAGGTGCTTTTTAGTTGCTTAACGGTTGCTTCAACAGCGGCAAAGTCGCCACTGGCATCAAACATTAGCGCGCATTTATCACCTTCAATGAGCACTTGGTTTGAGTCATAAAAGCGTAGGGCTCGTTGCTGCTCTAAAAATTGTACGTTAGGGGAGATTGTTTGCCACTGTGTTGCTGCAACAGCAGAGCGGGGTGCAACAAGACTAAAGCTTAGCAATAAAAGTGCAGTTAACTGAGTGGGGATATAAAAAGGGTGAGTCATAACAGTATTGCCAAAATAGAGAAAATAAAATAGGCAAGTTAGCTGATTTTGTTTTTAATTGATACTGGAATCCACGAGATAATAAAAAAAGCGCGAGTGCGCTTTTTTTTATTCGGCTGACGATTGCCCTAAGTAAGCACTGAGCTTATCGATGAGTTGATCCTGCTGCTGTTGGGTAACGCTTTGCTGTGTTTTTGCTTCGAGTAACTCATGGCTAATATTCAAGGCTGCCATTAATAAGGCTTTTTGATCATTGCGCACTGTTGAGCGCTGCTTCATTTGATCAACCAAATCATTTAAGTATTTAGCTGATGCAATGAGTGCATCCTCTTGCCCAGCTGGGCAAGCAAATTGCTGCTCTTTACCAAGCAACTCAACTGTGACTCGCTGGTTTTGCAGCTCAGACATTAGTTAGCCTGTTGGGCGCTTTGTAGCTTCTCAAGTAAACCCGTTAAAGTTGTGCTGGTGTCTTTTTGTTTTTCTTCACTTTCAAGTACTTCAAGTTGAAGAATTTCATTTTCATCGATTAGCTTACTATTTTTATCTTTAAGCTCGCTAACCTGAGTTTGTAGCTGTGAATTTTGGCTAATTAATTGGTCGATCAATTGTTCTAGTTGAGAAAGGGTATCGTTATTCATAAAGGCGCTCATAAAACTGTGATTATTGTCATGCAAATGTAAAGCAAAGTTGCTTTATATGCCAGCATTTACGTGTGTTTTGGCTGATTTTTATTTAATGTTAATAAGCTGTTCAGGCTAGCGACTAATTTGTTCATAAGTGGTTCACTTAATGGCCAGCAATTTATGACCCTTGGCGTTTTATGTTGTAGAATATAACTAACTTCAATGAGTTTATTTAAGCGAAATTATATTATGCTCAGTTACAGACACTCATTTCATGCTGGAAACCCAGCCGATGTCGTTAAACATTTGGTATTAGCTCAGGTATTAAGTTACCAGACGCTCAAAGATAAGCCATTGGACTATATCGATACTCACTCAGGAGCTGGCTTTTTTGAATTAGCCAGTGCTGATGCACAAAAAACGCAAGAATACCTAAATGGCATTGCTAAGCTTTATCAACATCGCAGTGAGCATCAGGAACTAAATGATTATATTGATTTAATTAAATCATTTAATGATACAGAACAATTAGCTTTTTATCCGGGCTCGCCGAAAATTGCTGAGCATTTCTTACGTCGCCAAGACAAAGGTTGGTTTTTTGAGCTACATCCGCGAGATTTGGCATTACTACAAGAAAACATGAGCGGTAAGCGCTCAATTCGTGTCCGCGGCGAGGATGGCTTTACGGGTCTAGTAGGGTTATTACCCCCCGCTTCGCGCAGAGCATGTGTACTCATTGATCCACCTTATGAAATTAAAGACGATTACGACACTGTGGTAAAAACATTAACGAAGGCTTATCAACGCTTTGCTACTGGCACTTACATGATTTGGTATCCGGTGGTCGACAGAGAAAGAATTGAGCGTATGGAAGAGGGATTGATTGCTTCAGGTATGCGTAATATTCAGTTATTTGAATTAGCGACTGAAGCCGATACCGACGTGCATGGCATGACTGCATCGGGGATGATAGTAATTAATCCACCGTGGAAGTTAAAACAAACTATGGATAAGGTATTACCTGAACTAGTTACCTTATTAAGCGATTCATCAGGCTTTTATCGCAGCGAGCAATTAGTTGCCGAATAAACATTGAAACGCCCAGTTCACTGGGCGTTTAATTACAGAGAGTGATTAGAGTTAATTAAAATACACGGCTTTAAAGGTTGCCAGTACTTTACCTTGCTTATCTTTTAAGGTGAGTGATTCACCATTAATATTCCACGTCGCAGTATTTTCTAGTACGCCAGACATTGCAGTTTCTTGTTCCATACCTTGAGAGCACATTTTTCTAGTACTAGCTTGCGGGCTGAATGTCAGTGCTTGTTGATCTACTTGATAACTACCAGCAAAATTATTGCAGCCTAAAAAGCCATGGCTTTTGTTATCTTTACTAAATTGAATAAAGGGTTCTTTTGTTTCAACAGTGACTTGCACGCCATTTATAGTAACAGCTTTAAAATACGTATTTACTAAATCGACATTAGGCTTTTGCGGCGCAACTTTAGACACGACTACTTCATAAGGTGCTTGTTGTGATTGCTCAAATGGATTGTTATGTGTAGTACTAACGTACAATAACTGATCTTGATTAGTGATACGTGCAATTACGCTATAGCGATGACGTTGATCCATTTTGCTCGCGTCGTAGCTAAGCTCTACCGTATAAGGTGGTGCGCCATTGATATCAATAGTTTGTTGACTAATTATTTCTGCTTCAGTATCCATCTTTGACACATCAGCTAAAGTCACTGTGAGTTGTGATCCAGGACCTAACATGCTGCGATCAAGGTAGCTAACTTGAGTTGTTAAAGTGGCCATGGCTGCATCTTCAGTGGTTTGTTTAGTTTGTGGATCAGGTAGGCTCTTGCACCCGTTAAGTACCATTGCACTGCTGGCCAATAAACTAATGCTGGCAATCGATTTTAAAACTGAATAAGGTTTGTTCGATAGCATGGTTTATTCCTTGAAATAAATGAATCGGTTGATTTTTAATCTATGGGTAGTTTACAGCGCGATTACTTAATCATAGCTTAATTATATTTAGGAACAAAAAAAGGCGCATAAATGCACCTTTTTGTAGGCACAGAGATATTTACTTCTTCACAAACTTGGTCAAAATAACAATGCGCTGACCGTCAACACGTCCTTCAATATGTTCAGGGTTGCTGGTTAAGCCGATATTACGCACAGCAGTACCACGTTTAGCCGTTAAGCTACTGCCCTTAACATCTAAATCTTTAATAAGTGTGACTGTATCGCCGGCTTGCAGTACCACGCCGTTGCTATCAACATGTTTAATATCATCATTTTCAGCAAGTACTTTTTTAGCCCATGCTAACGTATCTTCTTCAAGATAGATCATGTCTAGCGCATCTTGTGCCCAGCCATTATCAGCAGCTAAACGGGTCAGCATACGGTACGCCACCACTTGTACCGCAGGTGTTTGGCTCCACATGCTATCGTTTAAACAATGCCAATGAGTAGGGGTAATATCAGTAGTGCCTTCAACTTGGTCTTTACACGTCTGGCAGGTATAAATACATTTATCTGAATGAGCTTCAGTGACAGGTGGCACTTCGTATACAGAAAGGTTTTCAGTTGCAGTACATAACTCACATTGGTTATTACTGCGTTCAACTAAGGCTTGTTCAATGCTCATATCAAGGCTCTTTTGGGGGTTAACAGAAAAGTAAGCCCTTATTATACTCAATCATCAGTCAAATTAGAACTTATCCATTATTTTAGTGTGGGTATAGTGAAAACTTTGGTTTTACAGGTCGTTTGCAGACATTCAGTAAAAGGAGCATTATTGCTTAGGCAAGGCGCAAAAACCTTACTATACTGAGTACATAAAATAACAACAATTTAGCTGGCATGAGTCACTATAGTTATTAGCAGGAAATAATATGCTTGATACGCAAATAACCGCCGAGGTGCCAAAACTTGTTACACAATACATTGCTAGGCAGCCAATTTTTGATGCTGAAACAGGCATTTATGCATACGAATTACTGTATCGAGATTCGATAAATAACGCATTCCCTATTGGCACAACAGATGGTCAGGCTACTGGGCGGCTGTTTTTTAACGCTTTAATGCTTATTGGTATAAATAAACTTACTGCGAACCAACGCGCTTTTATAAACCTTTCTTCAGATGCCCTACTAGATGATTTCCCTAAATTATTGCAACCCGATAGCGCAGTAATAGAAATTGTTGAACGAGCCGACAACATTGATAAAGTGACCAATCGAGTTACGGCTCTAAAAAAAGAGGGTTATACTTTTGCTCTCGATGATTATGATGGAGATGAAAAATGGGAGCCATTATTACATTTAGTTGATTATATAAAGCTTGAAGTTGAAGAGCCCATCATTAAAACCAATATGCTGTTAAAAAAGCTTAAACGCCGTTTTCCTGATGTAAAAATCATAGTTGAACGAATTGAAACGCACGAACAATTTATGCTGCTAAAAAGTGCCGGCTGCGATTACTTTCAAGGCTTCTTTTTCGCGCGTCCAGAAATGCTCAGCTACCATAATGTTGAGCCATCTAAATTTGCTGTTTTTGATTTGCTGCGCTGTACGTCGCGCCCAGATCTCGATTTTGATGAAGTCCACCAGCGGGTAGCGAAAGACGTCGGTTTAACTGCCCGTATTCTTAAATTAGTGAATGCCCGCTCTGGTAACCAAAATTTAGTGATCACCTCTATTTCACAAGCGGTTATTTATTTAGGTGAAGATGCAATTCGTCAATTTGTAAGAGTGTTGGCGCTTAGTGAACTAGGGGTTGATAAACCTAGTGAACTAACTAAGTTGGGGTTAACTCGTGCGCATTTCATGCAGTTAATGCTAGAGCCTGGCGGTAAGGAAATGTCTCAGCGTGGTTACTTAGTTGGCTTGATGTCAGTGCTCGATGCTATTTTAAATATGGAACTGGATGTTATCGCAAAAGAGTTTTGTTTAGGCGATGATTTATCGAGTGCACTGCTTAACTTTAACGGTATGTTAGGTGCTACTTTGCAGTTAGCTCGCGCGGTAGAGGAAGATAATTGGCCATTAGCAGTTAAATTGTTAGAAACTATTCGCCCAGCTTCTGCCATTGATATTGTTTATAATGCCATGCTCGTAGCACGGCAATACGGCGATGAGGTTTTAGCCTCAATTATTGAAGATACTTAATACCTTGAGTATGATGCGCCATCATCAATATACTTTAAAAGACGACTATGCGTTTATTACTGCCGATCACGACTATTTTAATTGCTCTGGCGTTGTTATTACCTGGCGTTACTCAGCCTGTGCTAACCCTTGAGGGGAAAATTGATAAATCAAAGCTCGCCAAAACGGGCATTGCTATGATTGCTGATGAAGGTGACCGTCATACCCGCAGTATGTTAATGATGGCATCGAGCATGTTGGGCCTTGATGAACTCGAAGGTGAAATTAGTGCTTATAAAAAAACACGGAGCATTTGGGGCACGGTTAACGAACTTGCCAATAATAAAAATTACCTAGTCGCAGCATTGGTAGCATTGTTTTCAATTGTGGTGCCAGCTTTAAAACTGTTGATGCAATTAGTTTATTGTTTAATACCGATGAACAAATTAAAACATATACTCGGTCAAGTTATACAAGGCTTGAGTAAATGGAGCATGGTAGATGTATTTGTCATTGCTTTGATTGTGGCCTACCTTGCTGGTAACGCCGATGGCCAGATGGGAGAACTGATCAACATGCATGCCGAATTTGGTACAGGTTTTTGGTACTTTACCGGTTATTGCTTATTTGCCATCGCCGCCAGCAGCTTAATTAAAGTTACGCCAAAAAATAGCTAAACGTTTGTGTTAACTAAATAGTTATCATAAACTTCGCTAGAACCTAGAACCTAGAACCTAGAACCTAGAACCTAGAACCTAGAACCTAGAACCTAGAACCTAGAACCTAATTTATAAAAGGCACTTTTTTGCAACGCATTTATATTAGTTTATTCACAGTCGTTTTATTGCTCACTTTAGTGGGTCAAGCGGTTGCGTCTGTAACTATGAGTTGTGATATGCCACACATGAGTCAACCGCATGCAACTATGGCTGATAGTAGTGATATGCATCACGACATGTCTGCGGGTATGATGAACATGGATTGTTGTGACGATGACGCAAGCGCTAATCAAGAGTGTGGTTGTCCAATGAGCGCCTGCAGTACCCACTCAATGTTAAACATGAGTGTGTTAGTTACCGTTATACTGACGACGTCTGAAAAAGTACAACTTTATATCCCGCAAAATCAACATCGTATAGCCAGTTCACTGTATCGCCCCCCTATGCCTGCTTAATTGCAGGATAGGTGCGTCTAAAATTTACCTAAATCACCTTTTCTGCCCCTAAATTTAGTTGTCTTTTAATTTTAGTGGAGTAAGTGATGAATCACTTCGCAGTATTTAAAGTCAGTTTTTTAGCGCTTATGCTAACAACTGCAATTCCAGCACACAGTAATGAATTAAGCCTTGATGAAGCGCTCAGCTATGCACTTGATAATGAGCCATGGCTAACCGCCAGCAAATATCAACAAGCTGCTATACAAGCACAAAGTTTAGCGGCAGGCACACTGCCGGATCCAGTATTAACGGTGGGCTTAATGAATTTACCCACCGACGGTTTTGCTTTTGACCAAGAAGGCATGACCCAATTAAAAGTTGGCGTGAGCCAAATGTTTAGCCGTGGCGATAGCTTAGCGCTTAAGCAGCATGCGTTAGCGCAGTCAGCGCAGCAATATCCTTGGCTACGAGCCGACAGACTCGCTCAAGTAAAAACCATTGTTATTGAATCTTGGCTCAATGCATATCGTGCCCAGCAAAGTATTGCGTTAATTGAGCAAGATAAAGCATTGTTCTCGCAGCTTATTGATATTACTGAATCGAGTTATGCCAGCTCAGTAGGTAACACCCGCCAACAAGATATTATTCGAGCGCAGCTAGAGTTAACCCGCCTTGAAGATAAATTAGTGATGTTAGAGCAGCAGTTCGAAAGCGCGAAAAAGCGTTTATCGCAATGGTTACCAATCAACATGTTAACTCAGCCTGTCAGCGCAAAACGTCATGATATAGCGCCTTTAGTTGATTTTGCGCAGCTTGAATTTGCACAGTTGATGCCATTATTAATGGCGCATCCAGCGATTGTCGCGCTTGATAAAACAGTAGCGGCTAAACAAACAGAAGTTGAGGTGGCAAAACAAGGCTATAAACCGCAGTTTGGGGTAAATATGGGCTATGGTTATCGCGATGATACGCCAATGGGGGATTCCCGAGCGGATCTGTTTTCAGTTGGTGTGAGTGTTGATTTACCACTATTTACTGATAACCGCCAAGACCAACAAGTTAATGCGGCGATAGCTATGGCTGAGGCGGTGAAAACTCAAAAACTAATTGCATTACAAAAGCTACAAGGGATGTATTTTAAAGAGTTTAGTCAGTTGCCCCAATTAGCAAAGCGTGATGCACTTTATCAAACTAAATTATTGCCACAAATGGCGGAGCAAGCACAAGCTACATTAAATGCTTATACCCGTGATGACGGTGACTTTTCAGATGTAATGCGCGCCCGTATCAGCGAACTGAATGCCAAAATTGATGCGTTAAACATAGAGATTGATCAACAAATTATTATTGCTCGCCTGAATTATTACGCTAGTAGCAAAGATGCTGCTGTGATGGTTGAGCAATTAGCAGGAGAGCACCGTGAACACTAATTTAAAATTGCTTATCGCAGTACTTATAGGTGCAGGAATATCTGCTAGTGGCTTGTATTTTTTCGGTAATAGTACAGAGCCTGAGGTGATCAGCGCAGAGAAAAAACCATTATATTGGGTTGCGCCTATGGATAGTAATTATCGCCGTGATGCACCAGGGCTTTCACCAATGGGGATGGACTTAGTACCTGTGTATAGTGAAGGAGCTAACAACAATCAAGATGGTCCCGGTGCAGTGACAATTTCCCCTGCTGTTGTTAATAATTTAGGGGTTAGAACGGCTAAAGTACAGCTCAAGGCACTGCAAAGTGAAGTAAAAACGGTGGGCTACGTACAATACAATCAAGATCAGTTAGTGCATATTCACCCGCGTGTAGAAGGCTGGATAGAAACGCTGTACGTTAAAGCCGCTGGCGATCAGGTAAAACAAGGGGAACCGCTGTATACCTTATATTCTCCGCAACTGGTAAATGCTCAAGAAGAATTTGTACTGGCTGTTGATCGTAATAACACCGTGCTTATTCGTGCAGCCAAAGCGCGCTTAAAAGCATTGAATGTGTCGGATGGTTTTGTCGAGCGCCTACAAGTTAATAAAAAGGTGATGCAAAATATTACCTTCTATGCTCGCCAAAGTGGTGTGGTTGATGAACTTAATGTGCGCGAAGGTTTTTATGTCAAGCCAGGCACCTCAATGATGAGTATCGCTCAACTTGATGAAGTTTGGGTCGAAGCCGAAGTATTCGAGCGGCAAGCGCAGCTTATTGAAGTCGGTTTACCGGTGACTATGACTCTAGATTATATTGCCGGACAAAGCTGGCGCGGTAAGGTCGATTATATTTACCCAACATTGGATGCCAAAAACCGTACTTTGCGGGTGCGTTTACGCTTTAATAATCAAGATCATCAACTAAAACCGAATATGTTTGCGCAAGTAAGCATCCATGCTAAAGCTGCTGAGCAACAACTTATAGTACCTAAAGAAGCGGTGATCCGCACCGGTTCCCAAGACCGTGTTGTTATCGCTTTAGGCGAAGGACGCTTTAAATCGGTGGCAGTCGAACTGGGCCGCAGTGATAGCCATAACGCCGTTATTTTAGCGGGCGTTAAAGCCGATGATGAAGTGGTGACGTCAGCGCAATTCTTGTTAGATTCAGAATCCAGCAAAAGCTCTGATTTTAAGCGCATGCAAACACCAGAAGCTACCACTAGCGTGTGGGGCAAAGGAGTCGTTAATAGTGTAATGGCAAGTCACCGTATGGTGAATATCAGCCATGACCCTATTGAAGAGCTCGATTGGCCTAGTATGAAAATGGACTTTACGGTTGCCGATAGCGTTGATTTTCAAGCGCTGCAAGCTGGGCAAACACTGCATTTTGAGTTGACTAAAAAAACTGATAGCAGTTATATGATTAGCGGCATTCATATTATGGATTCCACCCATATGATGAGCGAAGCGCAAAATATGGCGACCGTAACCGGTACTATCAACAGCATTGATAAAACCCAGCGCACTGCCAATATTAGCCGTGGTGCAATTGAGAAATGGCACCGAGATCCGGCCACTATGGACTTTATGTTTGCTGAACATATTGATTTAATTAGCCTTGAGCCGAAGCAACAGCTGACATTTACTTTTAGTGTGCAAGATGGTGAGTTCGTGATCCAGCTTATCGATACTGAATCAAGCATGCGAACTAGTGACAATAGCGCCATGTCATCGCATGACGGACATTAGGAGGCTTTATGATAGCAGCAGTTATTCGTTGGTCCGTTACCAATCGCTTTTTTGTATTATTGCTAACAGCAATACTCATTGGCAGTGGTTTATTTGCGGTAAAAAATACCCCAGTTGATGCCTTACCTGATTTATCCGATGTGCAGGTGATTGTAAAAACCTCATACCCAGGGCAAGCGCCACAGGTGGTGCAAGATCAGGTTACTTTCCCACTTACCACCGCGATGCTCTCAGTACCCGGGGCGCAAACGGTACGTGGTTTTTCATTTTTTGGTGATTCCTACGTATATGTCATCTTTGATGAAAACACCGATCTTTACTGGGCTAGAAGTCGAGTGCAAGAGTATTTAAGTCAAGTAGCAAGCCGCTTGCCCGACAGCGCAACCGCAGAGCTGGGCCCAGATGCCACCGGTGTAGGTTGGATTTATTTATACGCGCTGGTGGATAAAACCAATCAACACGACATTAGCCAGTTACGCAGCTTGCAAGATTGGTTTTTAAAGTTTGAATTGCAAACTGTACCAGGGGTGTCAGAAGTGGCCTCAGTGGGCGGTATGGTGAAGCAATATCAAGTCAATGTAGATCCAGATAAACTGCGTGCTTATGGTATACCACTGAGTTTAATTCAAACCGCAATTAAGCAAGGTAACCAAGAAATGGGCGCTTCGGTGGTGGAAATGGCCGAAGCCGAATACATGGTAACCAGCACCGGTTATATAAAAAGCGTCGCTGATTTAGAGGCAATTCCACTTGGGGTGAATGCCAACGGCACACCGCTGCAATTACGCGATGTAGCCGATATTCGCCTTGGGCCACAAATGCGCCGTGGCATTGCTGAGCTAAACGGCGAGGGCGAAGTAGCTGGTGGCGTAGTGGTGATGCGCTATGGCGAAAACGCACAAAAAACCATAGAGCTGGTGAAAGCAAAACTTGAATCACTCAGCAAAGGCTTACCCGATGGGGTAGAAATTGTGCCTGTGTATGACCGCTCTAATCTGATCAAAAATGCAGTGGATAACCTCACCAGCAAACTATTTGAAGAGCTAGTGGTAGTGGCGCTTATATGCATCGTATTTTTGTTCCATGTACGCTCGTCCTTGGTGGCAATTATCACTTTACCGCTGGGAATATTAACGGCATTTATCATCATGTATTGGCAAGGCATAAACGCCAATATAATGTCGCTCGGTGGTATTGCTATCGCCATTGGCGCGATGACCGACGGCGCGATTGTAATGATCGAAAACATGCATAAACACATGGAAAAAACGCCACTAACCGATGAAAACCGCTGGCAAGTTGTCACCGATGCTGCCAGTGAAGTCGGTCCAGCGCTGTTTTTTAGCTTAATGATCATTACCGTGAGCTTTATGCCAGTGTTTATTTTAGAAGCCCAAGAAGGCCGGATGTTTGCTCCGTTAGCGTACACTAAAACCTATGCCATGGCCGCATCTGCGGGCTTGGCAATCACTTTAGTACCTGTATTAATGGGTTACTTTATACGCGGCAAAGTTATTTCTGAGCAAAACAACCCAGTAAACCGCTTGCTAGTGAATGCTTACAAGCCGCTGCTGAACACGGTTTTGCGGTTCCCTAAAATGACTTTAGTACTGGCTGTGGTGGTCGCTGTTATTGGCTTTTATCCGGTCAATAAAATTGGCAGTGAGTTTATTCCGCCGCTGGATGAAGGCGATTTAATGTATATGCCGACGACTTATCCTGGTTTATCGATTGGGAAAGCGCGCGAGATTTTACAACAAACCGATAAACTTATCGCCACAGTTCCAGAGGTGTTAACCGTGTTTGGTAAAGTCGGCCGGGCAGAAACAGCAACCGATCCTGCGCCACTGACCATGATTGAAACCTTTATTCAGCTCAAGCCAAAAGATCAGTGGCGCGAAGGCATGACCTTAGACAAATTGAAAAAACAACTCGACGGCTTAGTGAAGTTTCCAGGCCTGACTAATGCATGGGTGATGCCGATCAAAACTCGTATTGATATGCTGGCAACTGGGATTAAAACCCCTGTGGGCATTAAAGTTGCGGGACCAAATTTGAGCGAGATTCAAAAAATTGGCCAGCAGATTGAAGTGTTACTTAAAGATGTACCCGGCACGGCTTCCGTTTACTCTGAGCGAGTAGCGGGTGGGCGTTATATAAAGGTCGATATCAACCGTGAAAAAGCCGCCCGTTACAGCTTAAATATTGCCGATGTGCAGCAAGTGGTTGCCACCGCAATTGGCGGCATGAATGTAACCGAAACGGTCGAAGGGCAAGAGCGTTACCCGGTAAACTTACGTTATCCGCAAGACTATCGGGATTCGCCCGAAGAACTGATGCTATTGCCAATAGTCACCCCAGCAGGGCAACGCATTGCTCTTGCCGATGTGGCTGACGTATTTATTGAAGATGGTCCGCCGGGCATAAAAAGCGAAAATGCCCGCTTAAACGGCTGGAGCTTTATTGATATTGATGGCATTGATATTGGTAGTTATGTCGACAATGCGCGCAAAGTGCTTGACGAAAAACTAGTGCTACCAGCAGGTTATTCAATAACCTGGGCAGGGCAATATGAATACATGGAACGTGCGAAAGAAAAGCTCGCCTATGTATTACCACTGACCTTAGCGATTATAATTGTGTTGTTGTACCTCAACTTTCGAAGCTTTGTAGAAGTGGCAATTATAATAGCAACCTTACCGCTGGCGATGATCGGCGGCATCTGGCTCATGTATTTAGAAGGCTTTAACTTCTCAGTCGCAGTGGGAGTGGGCTTTATTGCCCTTGCCGGGGTTGCGGTGGAAATTGGCGTGATCATGCTAGTGTATTTAAACCAAGCCTATTATGAAAAGTGCGTGCAAGCACAACAAGCAGGTAAAGTGCTTAGTTTTTTAGAGCTTAAACAAGCCATAGTCGAAGGCGCAGGCCTGCGAGTACGCCCAGTGATGATGACAGTCGCCACTATTATAATCGGTTTGCTCCCCGTACTTTACGGCACAGGCACCGGCAGTGAAGTAATGAGCCGCATAGCCGCACCGATGGTCGGCGGTATGTTCAGCGCCATTATATTAACATTGTTGGTACTGCCAGCCGTTTATTTGTTATGGCGAAAGCGGGATCTGTAAAGCAGATAATAAAAAGGAGTGGGCTAACTACCTGACTCCTTTATTCTAATACTTTAATTTATTATTTTTATGCTGGGGCAAATATATGTACACAAGGGTCAGGTTCGTTGCTTCACACCACTGCTCATATTCCAGTACCTGAACAATCGTGACAAAGTATTATGAAGCAAGTGATCTGACCCCTATTATTTTTTGACCCCTATTATTTTTTATAGCTGGGAAAGCTTCAAGTAAAACAGGTGCTTTCTTTAACTTTACTGGAAGGCCAGCAAAAGTATCGAATATAGTAAATGACGGAACTAATGGAATTGGCTATGGCTCATCAAATGATACATTGATAATAACTAATCCTAAATCATATATGTCATTTCTAAAAAACTTCTACAATGGAAATTTAGAAGTGTTAGATACGCGATTAATTACAGAAATAGAATCATATTTAGATTTTGCTTATAAACATGAAATTCAAATACCTCATGGAAGAGCAGGTGCTCCTGGGCTTCATGCTGAAGTTCGAGCAGTAAATAAAATATTAAAAGAGAATCCCACAGTTAGTTTTTCAGATATTTCGATTGCAACTGTGAAGTTAAAAGGCGGTGACGCTGGAACAAACTTTCCTGCTTGTATGAATTGTTCTGGTATATTAAAAAAGTTTGAAATTCTCACGGGAAAAGTTGAATAATGAAATGTGAAGCTCCACCACTTGTTGTGTTTGATGCGCTAGTGAACCAAGATAATACGTACTTTTTTAAAGGAACGCCCTTTACCGGCGTTGCTATTTTCGCTGAAAGCGGGATTGTTGTTAGTAAAATGCAATTTCTTAATGGTCAAAAATTGGGTGATTACGATTTACCTTTTATAGACATTAAAGGGCTTGAGCTTTTAGATGCGGCCATTGATCAAGAATGGGATGGAAATTTTCAGCTTATCCATGAAGGCAAACCTTTTAATGGTGTTGTCTATGAGACTGCCTATGGATGGGTGTGTGATGTACGTTGCATCGTTAATGGATGGATTGCTGATGCAATAGCACAACACTTTCAAAAGCATGATTGCTACTCTGAATTATTTTATGGCGCAGGGCCTCTTCAGTATGAATATGAATGGAATGAGCCTTCAGTGTTATCTCATTATGAAGCTAGGTTTCAAGCAGAGGATAAAAGAAGTTTAAAGTTAGCTTTTAGTAAAGAAAACAGGCTTCGTGGTATATATATCTATAAAAGTATTGACGATATTTTTTGTTTGAATGCTGCAGTTGATAATTCACCGCTAAAAATTACTAGCTTTAACGATATAAAAAAATTGCCTTCTGATAATGTTATAGAGCTTAGCTTACAAGACGTAACGGATATAAAATTTACAGAATTACTGCCGTCGCTGTTAGAATTCCCAGTTAATACGCTTTTTGTCTCAAATATTAGCAGGAATATTTTATATGAGCTTAACAAACATGCTTGGCTGGAGCTAGAAGAACTAAGCTTTCACCATTTAGTTAATTTAGCACTAGATGAAGTCATTGCTTTTCGAAATGATAATTTTAAGGAGGTAAATATTTCATACGAAAATAAAACTTATTAATGAGTATGTGAGACTTATGGTTTTTCATAAGTCTTTTCTCTATGCTCTTTTAAAGTACTATTAACCAATTGGTCTGCTTGGCGAGTGGTTTCTGGGAGTCGATATTTAGACGCTAGTTTTAACACCCACTTCACTGCAGTATCTAGTGATACTTTATGGCCAATGGATACATAAACGGGTTTGATATTATCTTGCGTACGTAGCACTTTGCCAATAATCTCATCGTCATCTATTAAATCAGACGTTGCGCCACGGTGTTTTGCAAGTTCTTTAAACTCACCTAATAACTTGCTCTTGCCACAGCCTATAGTGGGGATATCTAAGGTGACACCTAAGTGACAAGCAAGGCCGAAACGTCTTGGGTGTGCAAGGCCATGACCATCGCAAACGATCAAATCTGGCACAGTTGTGAGTTTATTAAATGCACTTAAAAGTGGTGGGAGTTCGCGGAAAGAAAATAACCCGGGAATATAAGGGAAGCTAATAGGTTCAATGCTGGTTTGTACTTCAAGTACTTCTAATGTATCAGCATTCAGTACTGTAATTGCGCCAACAACTTCAGATGATTGTTCGTTATAGGCAACATCGACACCAGCAATTGTACTTATATCATTAAATTCGTTATGTATTTTTTACAGATTTAGCTAGTTTTTCTTGTTTCGCATTAAATGTACACAGGGGTCAGGTTCGTTGCTTCACAACACTACTCATATGCCAGTACCTGAACAACCATGACAGAGTATTATGAAGCAAGTGATCTGACCCCTATTATTTCTTTATGCATCCGGTGGGCATACATTGAAAGAGGTTGGCGATTATTTTCAGCTGCATTATTCTCGAATGAGTAAGATAGTGGCAAAAAGAAAGACCTGACCATTGCGCTTTTGTATGGTAACAAGCTGCCTGATGCAAAGTCGCTGCGAGCAGCATTGCAAGATAAAGGTAAACGCGTTGAGCAAGGCAGTACCTCTTATGTGCAGTCAGTGGTTGAAAACATGCAGCGTGAGTACCAAAAAGCGATTGATGCAGGCAATAACAGCGCCGAAATAAAAGCGCTAGGTAATACTTTACAAGCATTTGATAATTATTCTGATAAAATTGAGTTTCGTAAAGTGCAACAGAAGTTTCAAACTTGCAGCACCTTAAAGCCAACGTTTGACGTGACAAATTACACCATTGGAAAGATTCAGTTATGAGCGATTTAAAGTACCACAATGACCACTATAAATTAGTGAACTTGCAAAATGCCTTTCAAATTCATTTAGATACTTATAACAATAGGTGGCAGCGTTATCTCGAGCTAGAGCCCGCGATTTATGAGGAGCCGCAGGCACGGTTAAACTCTGACGCAATGGATTGTATAAGTCTAAGCTTTCATGCACAAAATGCAGAGAAAGGGCTTGAGGGCGTGCCTATTATGCGCTTTGGCCTAGATTTATTACATGCGCACTATAATTTAGTGTCGAACCCAGGGCAGCGCCATATTTTTACCTTAAAAGAGCACGTGTTTCGCTTAGAGGGTCGTGCTGAGCATCGCTCTATAATGGTTGATAATTGGTTATTGCAATTGAGTTTAGCGCTTTGCTTAAGAGACGCTGATGCGGTTGAGTTAATCTGCCGGTGCGAAGAAGATTGGCTTGAGTACCCTGATGCCTTTGACTTCGCACTCCTCAAGTTTGTGCGAAATATATTTATACAAGACGCAGACCAAACAGTGTTATTACGCGAGGTAATGGAAAAATCAGGCCCTGAGCATGTTGATGAGTTTAGAGCGCCTTATGTAAACAAACTTTTCTTGCCTTACTTGGATGTGTGGGTGGCGCTTTTATCAAACGATGAAGCGCATTATAAACGGGCAATCCACACAGCCATTGAGTTGCATTACAAGTTCTACAATGATCCACCAGAGGGCGCAGTGACCTGGAAAGGCGATGTAGCGCTACTGATAAGCGCAGTGGCTAGCCTTGCTTATGATAAGCATGGCTGGCAGGTACACGACACCCCCTACCTTCCAAAGTGGCTTATTTATAAAGAGTTTGAAGAGGGGTAAACCAGCCTCACTTCAACATCAGTATAAATAGCAAGAATAGCTCAGCTCTTTGTTATTGCCTTTTTATATTTAGCAGCGCGTATTTTATCTACGGCTAGGATATGAAAAGTCTGTAATGAACATATATTGATTTATCTGAATAATGCCTGTTATTGACTCGGTATTTCACTTAGCCATAGTTTAAATAAAATAGGAGCCACCGCTTTTTACCGCCACTCTATAAAAATTACCCTATGACTTGTAACTTATACGAGTTTGGGTGATTTACTTTCAATATCTCTCTGTTTTAATTTAACTTTTTATTGGCACGTTTTACGCAAGAGTATGGTTACTAGGGTTAATTAAGGAACGCACATGCAAGTTAAAACAATACAAGAAGTGTACGACTGGACTGTACTATTTCATACCCAAATGGCGGCAAATTTTTTTAGTCTCAGAGACGATTTAGCAGAGCATAACCAAATGCTGGCAGACTATTTTGTTAAGTACGAAAAAAAGTTGGCTGAGGATTTAGTTGGCTTTAAAGCTATCACGGAGATCAATACCTTAGATACTTATTGTTACGAGTACTTTGCTGAAAACTCTGAACTGATTAATTTTACAGATTTAAACCGTGATACGCGTGTTGATGAGCAAGCCATGCAAGGTTATATATCAGATCAGCATCAAAAGGTGATCAATCTTTATCAATACTTACTTAGTCGTGCAGAAACGCCAACAGGTAAAGAGAAACTATCTCAATTGCTGGAGCTTGAACATCAAGGATTAAAGCAAATGATGCAAAGTGCTAATCGCCATATGGATATGTAATAGAAGATCTAATTTGGATAGCGCATGCTATCCAAATTCAGCCATGTCTGTAAATCACACAAAGTCGATTAAAAAGCCTACTTTCTTCAAATATTTTTGCTCTTGTTGTAAATCAGCATGAAGCAAGGTTTGTTCATTGAGCCAATCAGCTGGGAACTGCAATAGCATACTATTGCCTTTTACTGACACTGCTAACTCTTGATGTTGATCGTTAAGGCGTTTTTGATTTAATAATATAGCTAGTCTGAGTAATACAATTAATTGTAATATTTGAAAGTGGGGCACCGAGAGTAAAGTTGGAAATTCTTCTAAACGAATTTTTTTACGGTAAAACCGTATCATACAGCTTAATAATGTTTGCTGTTGTTGAGTAAATCCTGGCAGCTGACTATTTTCAACAACATAAGCACTATGTTTGTGTAAGCCTGATGAGTTAATACCTAAACCCACTTCGTGTAATTGCGCTGCCCACACTAATAATTGATGATTATCTAATGAGTCGAGCTGCCATTCTTTTTGTACTTGTAGGAATAACCAATCGGCAGTATTTGCAACACGTTGTGCATGTACTTTATCTATTGTGTTTCTTTCGCTTAAATTAGCTATGGTATTGGTGCGTATATCTTTAAGCGCTAACTTTTGCTGCATTTCATGCAGTAAACCTTCACGTAGTGAAAAGTCGCTGTAATCCATTTCGGTAATATTAAACAGCTGAAAAATCGCGAGTAAAATAGCTAAGCCACCGCAAATACTTACTTGACGCTCCGGGCTTAAACCTTCAATAAGTAAGTTATCGATAGTTTTAGCGGCTATAAACTGAGTTTTAAGTTCGAGCAATCGCTCCTGTGTGATATTTTTTTGTTCAGGGTCATTAGCGTTGATCATGGCTAATATTGATTTGATGGTGCCTGACGTCCCCACTACCGATTGCCAGCCTGCGCTGACGTAATTGGCAAAAATAACCTCAAGTTCTTGCTCTGCTTTTATTTGTGCTTTGCTAAAGCGTTTATCATTAATAATACCATCGGCAAAAAATTGCTTGGTATAGCTTACGCAGCCCATATTACGGCTAGAGAGCAGCTTATGTTTAAAATGCTTGCCAATAATTAGCTCGGTACTACCGCCGCCAATATCAATAACTAAACGGTTTTCATCGTGATGAACATAATGAGCAACACCTTGATAGATTAAGCGCGCTTCTTCTTGACCTGAGATCACATCAATATGATAAGGAAAAACTCTATTTGCCTGAGTTAAAAATGAATTAATATTTTTAGCTCGTCGTAATGTATAAGTTGCAGCAATTTTTACATTACTCGCAGGGAAGTCTTGTAGCGTAGTAGCAAACTGCTTTAATATCGTTAATGCTCTATCGATAGCCATTTGACTTAATTGGTTTTTTTCATCTAAGCCATCGGCTAAGTAAACGCGTTGCTTTTCTTTGTGGAGAATTTGCAAAGAGCCATCCACTTCTCTTGCGACCACTAAATGAAAGCTGTTTGACCCTAAGTCAACCGCAGCTATTGAGGGGTAATCATTCATTATTGTAATTGCCTTCCCATTTTTTTAAGTGATCATAAATAGCTATTTGCGAACGTATTTTTTTACGATTACCGCGTCTAACATAATGATTTTTCTGTTCGCTATCAATGATTCTCGCTTTGGTACGATCTTTAAATTGCAGTTCAAGTACGTCAACAATGAGTTGTTTTAGTTTTTCATCATAAATAGGCACGCCAACTTCAACTCGATGATCAAGATTACGTGTCATCCAATCTGCAGATGAAATATAGACTTTTTCATCCCCATTATTACCAAAGATCATAACTCGTGGGTGCTCTAAAAAGCGATCGACGATACTAATTACCCGAATGTTGTCGCTAAAATTATTGAGTCCTGGCACTAAGGAACACATACCACGGACAATAATGCGAATTTTAACACCGCTACGAGCGGCCAAGTACAAGCAATCAACCAGTTCTTTATCTACTAAGTTATTTATTTTTAATGTTATTTTACCAGCGTGGCCATTTTCAACATGGGTTATTTCTTGGTGAATTAAACCAAGCAACAGCTGTCGAGCGTTCACTGGCGAAATCATCAAATGTTCGAACATAAACGGTTTATAACTGCTTTCAATAAACTTAAATACGCTATCACTTTCGTCACAAATACCTTGATGTTTAGTAAATAAACTAAAGTCTGTATAAATTTTGGCGGTTTTTTCGTGAAAATTACCAGTGCCAATGTGCGCGTACTTTACTATTTGACCTTTTTCACGACGATGAATAATACATAACTTACTGTGTACTTTAAGAGCTGGTATACCAAAAATAACTTTAATACCTGCGCCACTGAGTACTTTTGCCCACTCAATATTATTTTGTTCATCAAAGCGTGCTTTTAGCTCCACCATAACGGTGACTTTTTTGCCATTTTTTGCCGCGTTGATCAGTGATGAAATTAATCGAGATTTACTCGCAACACGATAAATGTTTACTTTAATTTGTGTTACTCGAGGGTCAAATGCTGCTTGGCGAACATATTCCAGTAGATGATTAAATGTATGATATGGATAATAAAGTAGAATATCTTGCTGACTAATTGCAGCAAACACACTGGCATGATTATTAAATGCTGTGCTTTGCAAAGCCGGTAATGATTTGTTTTCTAAATATTGCCGACCAACATTGGGAAAACCAATAAAGTCTCTAAAGTTACGATAGCGACCACCGGGGATCAACGCATCGTGATGAGTAACACCTAAGCGTTTTTTCATTACTTTAAGCATTGGCTCGGGCATCGCTTGGTCGTATACTAAGCGCACTGGCTCGGCATAAATACGCTGTTTTAGGCCCTTAGACATCTTATCTAAAATGCCTTCTTCTAGTTCGTCATCTAGGTTATATTCTGCATCACGGGTCAGCTTGATTGCGTAGCCTTGGATCTCAGTGAAACTAAAAAAACTGCTAAATACGTCACTTAAAAAAAACAAAATAATGTCATCTAACATCACAATAGTTTTATGACGACGGGTTTTTTCGGGTGGTAAAATTACAAAGCGTGGTACGCGATCGGTAGGGACTTCTAACATCGCATAATGACTTTTGTCGTTAAACATTTCGACAAACAAGTACGTCATTGTATCGTTAATATGATCTGAGAAGTCTTTATTTTCATCTAGCATTATAGGCGATATATGCTGTAATACATTGTCGTGAAAAAATATTTTTAGCCAGTTAATATGAAATTCACTAAGCTGCTCGGGACGATCAACATGAATGTTGTGGGTATTTAAATCATCGAGAATTTGCTGATGAATAACGTTAAATTTTTTACCAAGCTGCAAAACCTTTTGCTGAATTTGGGTCAGTAAAATTTCATCTTCATCAAAATTAGTATCTGGTAGTTTATTTAATAGAATACGTCGTTTTACATCGGCAACCCGAACTCTGAAAAATTCATCTAAATTGTTTGAGAAGATCCCCAAAAAACGAATACGTTCAATAATCGGGTTATTTTTATCTTTAGCTTCTTGTAAAACACGATCATTAAAAGACAGCCAACTTAACTCTGGGGCAAAATAATTAATCGTTTGAGACACATCAGCGCAGGCGTTCATATTCTATTCCTTGGACAGCAACTGAACAAAATATAGAACACTTAGATGACATAAAAATGACAAACATGTCACTTTTATTACATGTTTGTCTTGCTATAGAAGATGGCTGTGAGGTGTGACTTAAGCGTCTTCAATATCAACAATTAAGTCGGATGTAATTGCTTCTAGTGCAGCAACAACTTCGTCTTTATTCATGCCCGTTGGCAAAGCAACTGTTGCTACGGCGCTGAAAATTGGTACCCCCCAGTTTGGTGCGCTTTGCTGCTTAGAGTTTAAGTGAGTGATATTAGCCCCTTTGTGACGCAATACTCCTGCAAGTTCTTGAATAATACCTGGTCGGTCATTACCAGTTATCACAAAATTAAGCTGTTCAGCAGGTGTGTCTGGTAGTTCATGCGCGCCTGTTTCAATCCGTACTTCTAATTGTGGTAAGCCATGTAATGCATCTTGTAATTCTTGCAGATGCTCTGCTGGCACAGCTACTTCAATGATGCCAGCAAAGTGACCGGCTAAATGGCTTAAGTTACTGGTTAACCAGTTACCATTATGATTTAAAATTGCAGATGAGATGTCTTCTACAAGTCCCGGACGATCTTGTCCCAAAATAGTTATAACCAATTGCTTCATATAGATAATTCCTAAAGAGTGCCGTAATTAAATAATAAATGCCCAGGCATGAAATTATTGAATGATTAAAAAGAACCGGATTGAGTATTGACTCAGTCCCCAAATTTGTCCAATTTTTTTGCCAATAGTTCAATTTAAAAACAGTAAAATAGTGTGAGTTTACAGTCTGAATTATCTAAACTTTTGTTTATCAATAATAAAGCACTAAGTTGAAAGTTTTTCAAGTTATTGAATATAAACATTGTTTGTTTTGTTATGATGAATACCACAACAAAGTCTTAGCAATTATGACGTTTGTAACAATACTGTCATCTTGGTGAAATATAATCTACCCAACGTTAAGATTTATAGGTGTTTTGATGACTTCCAATCCGAATAAACCGTCTTTTAATACGGATAGAAGCCGTCTATTTAAAGATCGGTTTGCCAAATTTAGCATTACCGCTGGCGGTATTATGGTATTGATAGCTTTGCTATTGATATTCTTCTATTTATTGTATGTTGTGCAACCTATTTTTGAATCAGCGAAAGTAGAAACGCGCGATAGCTTTGCGCTTAGTAATGCTGAACAAATTGTTGGCCTAGGTATTGAAGAGCAAACTGAAATTGCTTTTTTACTGAGCAAACAAGGTAAGGTTGATTATTACAGTGTTGAGAAAAAGGGCTTTGGTAAAAAGCTTGCTAGCTTAGTTGTGCCACTTGACAGCGAAGTGAGTAGTTTTGCATCCAGCGCGCCATTTCAAGGACATTACGCATACGGACTAGAAAATGGTTCGGTGATGATAGTGTCACCTAAATTCTTAGTTACCTTTCCTAATAACGAACGTAAATTAACCCCGCGTTTGGGTTATCCACTTGGTGAAAAAACATTGCTGGTTGACGACAATGGTGCTGCCATTAAACAATTTGCATTTAGCCATTATGAAGATAAAACCGCTGTTGTGGCACAAACGGCTGATAAGCGTGTAATTTTTAGCAGTTTTGTTGCTGAAGAAAACATGTTCAGCGGTGAAGTTGAATGGGTTGTTGAACGCACTGAACTTGATGTTGAAGGGCGCGTAGACCAACTACTAATGTCGCCAGATACCACCCGTACTTTTGTGCGCTCAGCAAATCAAATTTATGTTTACGATACTCGCAATCCAAGCGAGGTTGAGCTGATCCAAATGCTTGCGGCGAATGAAGAAAATGCCAACTTGGTTTCGGCGCAATTATTAGCCGGTGCTAACTCGCTGATGCTAGCGAATGATAATGGTGAAGTTTCGCAGTGGTTTGAAATTAATACTGACGATGGCCGTGAATATCAAAAAATACGTGCGTTTGAAACCTCAAAGCAGCCTAAGCTAGATATATTCACTGAGTTTTATCGTCGTACGTTCTTTACCACCAGTTCTAATGGTGAGTTAGGCGTGTATTACACCACCAGTGAAGCAAAACTATGGCAAGGTAAAATCAGTGAAGGTCCGATTGAAAACTTTGCTATTGCACCACGCTCAAATGCGGCACTTATTCTAGCTGATGACAAATTAACTGTGATTGAAATTCACAATGAACACCCTGAGGTGACATGGTCAGCCTTGTGGCAAGAAGTGTGGTATGAGGGTTATCCAGAGCCGGGTTATATTTGGCAATCAACGTCTGCTGGTGATGACTTTGAGGCTAAATTTTCTTTAGTGCCAATTTCATTTGGTACTATTAAAGCTGCTTTATATGCGATGCTATTTGCAGTGCCGATTGCGCTCTCTGCAGCAATTTATACCGCTTATTTTATGTCAGGTCCATTGCGTAAAGTAGTCAAACCAACGGTTGAAATAATGGAAGCATTACCAACCGTAATTTTAGGGTTTTTAGCGGGCTTATGGCTTGCGCCGTTGATAGAAGAGCATTTACCTGCGATTGTTGGCTTGTTGTTTATGCTGCCGCTGGGGATTTTAGCGACCGCATTTGCGTGGACTAAATTACCAGAAAGCTTTCGTCACCGAGTTCCTGAAGGGGCCCACTCAATCTTACTAATACCAGTATTGTTACTGATTGGTTGGTTAGCCTTTGCGATGAGCGGGGTGGTTGAGTTGTGGATGTTTGACGGTAATGTTCGCCAGTATTTGACTAACGAATTGGGTCTGACTTTCGATCAACGTAATTCACTGGTAGTCGGTATTGCGATGGGTTTTGCGGTTATTCCGACTATTTTCTCTATCGCAGAAGATGCTGTATTTAGTGTGCCTAAGCATTTATCAAACGGTTCATTGGCGCTAGGCGCAACACAATGGCAAACATTGGTTAGTGTGGTGTTATTAACCGCCAGCCCTGGTATTTTCTCTGCTGTGATGATGGGCTTAGGCCGCGCCGTAGGTGAAACGATGATTGTACTAATGGCAACAGGTAATACGCCAATAATGGATTGGAGCATTTTCCAAGGTATGCGTACCTTAGCCGCTAATATCGCAGTAGAAATGCCAGAATCGGAAGTGGGTAGTTCACACTATCGGATCTTATTCTTAGCCGCTTTTGTATTGTTCATATTCACCTTTATTTTCAACACAATTGCTGAGTTTGTGCGTCAGCAGTTGCGTGATAAATACAGCTCGATGTAAGTGGGAGACACGACATGTTAAAGCAGTGGTTTAAGTCAGGTTCTCCTTGGATATGGATGACAGGTGGTGCAGTAAGTATCAGTTTGATTTCTGTCTTAGGTTTATTAGCAATGATTGCTTGGAAAGGGTTGAGCTTTTTCTGGCCATCACAAGTCGTGCAACTAGAGCTACAGGGCTCGGTTGCGCAGCAAACTGTAATTGGTGAAATATACGACCGTGAAATGGTGCCTAAATCGCGCCTTGAGGCAACCGGTGTTGATTTATCTGGTTATGATAAAGAGCAACTAGAGCGTTATTTAATTAAAACCGGTAACCGTGAATACGTTGATTTAGATTTTCGTTGGGTAATAGAAACCGACATAAAATCAAATACCATGCCTGCGGCTATAGCGGTGTTTGAACGCAGTAAAAACGGTAATTTTTATGGCTACGTCGAACAAGTAATAAAAGACGGCCAAGTGATCACCGATAATAAAACTGAAGTATTAGAAGAATTAGTTGAACGTGCCGTTGAGCTTAATGAGCAAGCGCTTGATTTGCAAAACGGTGACATTGGTCATATTAACTATCAATTAGAGCGTTTACGTTTACAAGAGAAATCGTATTTACTCGATGATGCTCTGACCGATGAACGAGTGGCTGAGCTTGCGCAACAGCGTGCAGATCTAAGAGCCGAGTATGGCGTACTTGAAAAGCAATTGTTTGCACTGCGCAAACAAGCTAAGCGTGATCAGGTAACCGTAAAAGATATGCGCGGTGAAATTGTTACTTTGCCTTTATATCAGGTTTTGGATTTTTGGTTTCCTAATGACATGAGCTTTGTTGCAAAGCTAGGTCACTACTTTGTACAACTAGGTAAATTTGTTTCAGATGATCCGCGTGAAGCTAATACTGAAGGTGGTGTATTCCCGGCAATCTTTGGTACTGTTTTTATGGTAATGTTGATGGCTGTAATTGTAACGCCGTTTGGGGTTGTAGCAGCTATATACTTACATGAATATGCGGCTAAAAATGCGGTTACCAAGATGATCCGTATCGCGGTCATTAACTTGGCTGGTGTTCCTTCAATTGTTTACGGTGTATTCGGTTTAGGATTCTTTGTTTATGTATTAGGTGGCAGTTTGGATCAATTGTTTTATCCAGAAGCCTCACCTAGTCCAGTATTTGGTACTCCAGGGGTACTTTGGTCTGCCTTAACGCTTGCTATTTTAACGTTGCCTGTGGTGATTGTATCAACCGAAGAAGGCTTATCACGTATCCCAAGTACGGTTCGTCATGGCTCTTTAGCACTGGGCGCAACGCAAGCTGAAACGTTATGGCGTATTATCGTGCCAATGGCTAGTCCTGCGATTATGACCGGTTTAATATTAGCGGTGGCGCGTGCTGCCGGCGAAGTTGCACCATTGATGCTAGTGGGTGTGGTGAAAATGGCACCGACATTACCGCTTGATGGTAACTTCCCGTATTTTCATCTAGATCGAAAGTTCATGCATTTAGGTTTTCATATATACGATGTTGGCTTCCAAAGCCCAAATGTTGAAGCGGCACGTCCGCTAGTGTATGCCACCGCATTCTTACTGGTATCAGTAATTATTACACTGAATATCACCGCGATAGGCATACGTAACCATTTACGTGAAAAATTTAGATCGCTTGATCAATAATTAGTAAAGATTCTATAGGTAACAAACATGATTACAGTCGCTCCACAAGTAAACCAATCAAGCACCAGTTTGAAATTGGACTTAGACAATTTAAGCACCGAGCAAACGGCACTCGAGATCAAAAACTTAGATCTTTACTATGGTGAAAAACAAGCGCTTAGCTCAGTGAATATGAATATTCCCAAAGGCCAAGTAACCGCATTTATCGGACCATCTGGCTGTGGTAAATCTACGTTATTGCGCTGTATTAACCGTATGAATGATCTGGTTGATATTTGCCGTATTGAAGGTGAAATTTTACTACACGGGCAAAACATCTATGATAAAAAGGTAGATGTTGCAGCGCTGCGTCGCAATGTTGGTATGGTATTCCAGCGTCCGAACCCGTTTCCTAAATCAATCTACGAAAATGTGGTTTATGGCCTACGCTTACAAGGTATCAAAGAAAAACGTAAATTAGACGAAGTGGTTGAACAGTCACTGCGAGGCGCGGCACTGTGGGATGAAGTAAAAGATAGGTTGCACGATAGCGCATTTGGTTTGTCAGGTGGTCAGCAGCAACGTTTAGTGATTGCGCGATCTATCGCCATCGAGCCTGAAGTATTATTACTTGATGAGCCAACATCAGCATTGGATCCTATTTCAACACTGGTAATTGAAGAGCTTATCAACGATTTAAAAAATAAGTTTACCGTTGTTATCGTAACCCACAACATGCAACAAGCAGCGCGGGTTTCTGATCAAACGGCTTTTATGTACATGGGTGAATTAATAGAGTACTCAGATACCAATACGTTATTTACTACCCCAACGAAAAAGAAAACAGAAGATTATATCACCGGTCGTTATGGCTAGGCTGAGTCAAACTGTTTTTGGGTGACGTTAGCGATTTTGATAAGAAGGTAAACAATGGAACACAATATTAATAAGCATATTTCTGGCCGCTTTAACCAAGAGCTAGAAAACGTTCGTAATCATGTATTAAGCATGGGTGGTTTAGTTGAGCAGCAACTTAATAGCGCGCTTGATGCGGTAAGTAATGGCGATGCTGAGTTAGCGCGTAAAGTGCGTGAAAACGACTATAAAGTAAACGCCATGGAAGTAAATATTGATGAGGAATGTACCCGTATCATTGCTCGTCGTCAGCCAGCTGCAAGTGATTTACGCTTAGTGGTCGCGATTGCTAAAACCATTGCCGATTTAGAGCGTATTGGCGATGAGGCTGAGCGTATTGCTAAAGTTGCGTTAGATTCATTTACTAAAGATCAGCAAGATTTATTAGTTAACATCGAAAATATGGGTCGCCAAGTTTCAAAAATGCTGCATGATGTATTAGATGCTTTTGCACGTATGGATGTACAAAAAGCATTTGAAGTGCACAAAGAAGATGCCAAGGTTGACCGTGAGTATGAAGCAATTACTCGTCAAATTATGACCTATATGATGGAAGACCCACGTTCAATTCCAAAAATTATGGATTTAGTTTGGTCAGTACGTTCATTGGAACGTATTGGCGACCGTTGTCAAAATATCTCTGAATACATTATTTACTTTGTTAATGGCAAAGATATTCGTCATACATCTCAAGAGGATATAGAAAAATCGTTATAGATTTTTTGATACCGTCTTGTTTTATTAAAGCGGCCAATGGTCGCTTTTCATGTTTTCGTTATAATTATAATGCTGTAGCGGCAGCTGTGATGTAATAAAAGCATTCACAATCGCGGTGAATGCTGTAAAATTCACGCCGCAAAGCATACTAATTTGATTTAAGGGTCAGTTATGCCTACAAACGCATTTTTAGGGGTATTCGCAAAATCTCCTATAAAGCCAATGGAAGATCACATCAAGAAGGTACATCAAGCAAGTAAAGCTTTGATCCCTTTTTTCAATCATGTATTTAAAGAAGAGTGGCAACAAGCAGAAGAGATTCGCTTGAACATTCGTACTTTAGAACGTGAAGCCGACGACATGAAAAGAAATATACGTTTACAGTTACCGCGCGGTTTATTTATGCCGGTAGAGCGTACAGATCTGCTCGAACTCGTCACCCAGCAAGATAAAATTGCTAATAAAGCAAAAGACATTGCTGGTCGTGTAATTGGTCGTGAGATGACCATTCCAAAAGAAATTCAAGTTAACTTTTTAGCCTATGTAACTCGCTGTGTTGATGCAACTAAACAAGCATCAAACGCAATCAATGAGTTGGATGAGTTACTAGAAACTGGTTTTAAAGGTCGTGAAGTGACCTTAGTAGAAAAAATGCTCGTTGAATTGGATGCAATTGAACAAGACACGGATGATATGCAAATCATAATACGTCGCCAATTACGTGACGTCGAAGATGAACTCAATCCTGTAGATGTAATGTTTTTATATAAAATCATCGAATGGGTCGGCGAGCTTGCGGATATCGCAGAACGCGTTGGTTCGCGTCTTGAGCTGATGTTAGCTCGGTAATTTACACTCAGTTCAATAACGAAAGATTAGGGTTACACAATGGATATCATTGCATCTTATGGCACGGTATTAATTTTAATTGCCGCAGCAGTCGGTTTTTTTATGGCTTATGGTATTGGCGCGAATGACGTTGCTAATGCGATGGGCACATCGGTAGGTTCAAAAGCATTAACTATTAAACAAGCTATTTTTATAGCGATGATTTTTGAATTTGCAGGCGCCTACTTAGCTGGCGGCGAAGTAACATCGACAATTCGTAAAGGCATTATCGATTCTACGCCGTTTTTAGACCTGCCAGAACTTATGGTATTAGGGATGATCTCGGCATTATTTGCAGCGGGTAGTTGGTTGCTAATAGCTTCATTCTTAGGTTGGCCGGTATCAACCACGCATTCAATTATTGGTGCTATCATCGGATTTGCCTTAGTTGCAGTTGGCAGCGAAGCGATTCAATGGGACAAAGTTGCAGGTATTGTGGGGAGTTGGATTGTTACCCCGGCGATTTCAGGGTTTATTGCCTACTTAATATTTATGAGTGCGCAAAAGTTAATTTTTGACACCGATGCGCCACTTAATAATGCCAAACGCTATGTGCCTATTTACATGGGTTTAGCCGGTTTTATCATGTCTTTAGTAACCATCAAGAAAGGTTTAAAGCACATTGGTATTAATTTAGGTGCTGTTGAAGGTTATGCATTAGCAATCGGTATTGCTGTTATTGTTGGTATTATTGGTAAAATCGTTATTTCTCGGTTAAAGATTGATCCAAAAGCCGATAAGAAAATGCAATTTAATAACGTTGAGAAAGTGTTTGCTATCTTAATGGTATTAACCGCATGTTGTATGGCATTTGCTCATGGTTCTAATGACGTGGCTAACGCTATTGGTCCGTTGGCTGCAGTTGTAAACATTGTTGAAAATAACGGTGAGATAGCTAAGCAAGCGACAATCGCATGGTGGATTTTACCACTAGGTGGTTTCGGTATTGTTGCAGGCCTTGCAATTTTAGGCAAAAAAGTAATTAAAACGATTGGTGAAGGCATTACGCATTTAACACCAAGTCGTGGTTTTGCTGCTGAATTAGCTGCTGCTTCTACAGTTGTAATTGCATCGGGAACAGGCTTGCCAATTTCTACTACACAAACCTTAGTTGGCGCGGTATTAGGGGTAGGTATGGCACGTGGAATTGCTGCACTTAATATGGGTGTGATCAGAAACATTGTAGTTTCTTGGGTAATTACATTGCCAGTTGGCGCTGCCCTTGCTATTGTTATTTTCTACATACTGAGAACTGCCTTTGGAGTTTAAATCCAGCAGTCTTTAAGTATTACAGACTTTTAGCTTGAAAAGATCTCAACGCCCTTGGTGTTGGGGTCTTTTTATTTGTGGGTACAAAAAGTATGACGAACTTACCAAGTATTAAACAGCTGCAGTATTTATTGGCAGTTCATCAGCATCAGCATTTTGGCCGCGCTGCAAGTGCGTGTTTTATTGGTCAATCAACACTCAGCAGTGCAATTCAAACCCTTGAAGAAACACTCGGTTGCCAACTCATAGAGCGTGAAAATCGTAGTTTGATGTTCACAGCCATCGGCGAAGAAGTGGTAGAGCGGGCACGCAAAATTATTGACGATACGCTAAGTGTTAGAGAGCTGACTAAAAGCCATTTAACACCGCTAAGCGGTACGCTCACCCTCGGAGTTATTCCAACGATTGCTAGTTTTATTGCGGCACCTCTATATCACCTTTGTCAGCAACAGTTTGCTGATTTAGAGTTGGTACTGGTTGAAGACACCAGTGATAGCTTGTTAGATAAACTCGAGCATGGCCATATCGATATGGCGCTATTGGCACTACCTTACGATACTGATAAATTTCATACTCAAGTACTCGCGCAAGATCACTTTTGCTTAGTACATCATAAAGACTATTTACCTGCTAAGAATATAGAAGATTTTAACTTGTTACCGGAAGCCAGCGTGTTCTTATTAGAGCGAGAACATTGTATGACAGGGCACGCATTAAGTGCTTGTCATTTAAATCGTTCAAGCTGTATCAATCCGTTTGAAGCGGCGAGCTTACACACCTTACTTAGCATGGTTGAGCACCAGTTCGGTGTGACTTTCTTACCGCAAATGGCGATTAACGCGGGTATTTTAGCGAACAAAAATATGCTTGCCACTCCTTCACAAAGTGACGCTTACCGGGATATTGGCATTCTGTGGCGCAAAACAACCGGTCGTATTCGAGATTTTCGTTTATTTAGCCAAATGCTAGAAAGCTTTTTAAAGCAACAATGCCGTTTAATGGCGGATGAATAGCTCATTTAGGTGAGCTTTTTTATTTATTTTCATTTATTTTTATCTTTTCCAAACTATCTGCTTCACTCTATCGACTAACCTCATAAGTAAAATAACTAAGCATCGAGAATCGTGTTTTTTCAATCAATAGAAACATTAATCGCCAAAGCACAACAAGGAAATAAGCGCGCCTGGCTTAAGCTGGTTAAGCAGCATGAAAGCCAAGTTTATAACTATTGTTTGCGGATGCTAAGTAACCCAGATGATGCCATGGACTTAATGCAAGAGGTTTTTATTTCGGTGTATAAAAGTCTGCCGAACTTTCGTGGTGAGTCGAGTTTTAATACTTGGGTATTTCAAATTGTGCATCGGCGTAGCGTTGAATACTACCGCCGTCGCAAGCATTATCAGAGCTTAGATGATGTGCCAGAACAGGCCTGTGAACACAGTGAATTAGAAGTCAATAGTGTAGCTCAGGCCCAGCATCAGCAATTAAAAAGTATGTTGAATAAGTTACCGTGGGAGCAGCGTTTAGTGGTGGAGTTGAAATTTTTCCAGCATTGCACCTTTGAAGAGATTGCTGAGCAATTAGATATTTCAACTAATACTGCTAAGTCGCGGTTATACAGTGCATTAGGAAAATTAAAAGTTCATTTGGAGGCCGTAGATGGCTAGTTTAGAGTCGCTTTTTGAGCAATGGTTAGATGGTAAAGTTTTGAGCGATAAACAATTGCAGCAGCTCGAAAACGATCCCGAATATGCAGCGTTGATGAGCCAAGCGCAAGTATGGCAACAGCATAGCCGTGACTATAAGGCTGTACCTGTACCAATCTGGGATCGCCAATCAACAATATCGCAGTTCTCTGCTGTGCGTGTGTTTAGCGTCGCTGGAGCGTGGGCTGTTGCAGCATCAGTATTGGTTTGTTCGTTAATCTTTTTAGTTTTACCGCAATCAGATGCGCAGGGGTTACTTGCACAAGTAACGAAACAAACACATTTATTGCAGTCTCAACAAAAGCAAATTGACCAAATGCAAAAAATTATTACTGCGCAAAATCAATTGCAGCAACAGCAGATGTATCAATTAGCAAAAGAGGCCATTGCAACAGGACGAGTTGAACGCCAAGAAGATATTGCCAGTTTAATTACTTACATCAAAACCCAGCGAGCTCAAGATCAAGCGTATCTACGGATGCAATTAAATGATTTAGCCGAACAAGTACAAGAGCAGCCAACAGCCGCGATTGCGAAAAATTAGGAGTATAGAGCATGAATAAAAAACTTATCAGCAGCGCCATAATGGCCATACTTGGGTGTTTAAGTGCTAATGTATCTGCGCAAGCCCCAGCGGAGTTGGCATCAATACAGCGTGAAGTAGCAATAATGGAAAACATTTTAAGCAGCGCGTTAAAGCAAGATACCAATAAAAGGATCCGTGCGATTCAAGCCAACTATTTTGTTAAGCAGGGAGTGGTATTTGAGCTGGACGTAAGAGGCTCTAGCCGCTGGCAGACTATTTTTAGTAACGCACCTAATGCGCCGTTACCACCACTGCCTGAAATTGATTTTGCTAATATGGATATTGAAATTATCAGTGATCAAGTAGAGTTTATTACCGAAGATGTTGTTGAATCATCACGAGAAGCTTATCAACAAGCGATGGAACTAATGCGTGAAGGCGCAGAACAAGTGCGCGAAATTGCAGAGCAAGAGCGTGATGTGGGCCGAAAGTTGCGGGATTTAGAGCGTGAAAAGCGCGATTTAGAGTTTGCCAGCCGCCATGATAATAGCGCCGAAGAAAAACAGCTTGAACAACGCAAAAAAGCGTTAGAAAAAGATATCGCGAAGCTGGAAAAACAACAAACTACACTCACTAAACAGCAGCAACAGCTACGCCAAAATATCAATGCAAAGCAAGCCGAGCGTGAGCAACAACAAGCCGCAGAGCAACAACAGTTACTGGAGCAAGTAAGTACAAGTATCAGTCTTACGTTATGTGATTACGGTAGTGGTTTACGTAGTTTACCAAACGACGAGCATGTGAGTTTTGTTCTCAAAGGGCTCGGCGATAAAAATACGAGTTTAATAAAAGTATTTAATAAATCAGATATTAAAAAGTGTGTCGCCGGCGATATCAAAGCCAGCGAACTGACTAAAAAAGCTATTAGCTACCAATTTTAATTAGCCGAGCTGATATTAACTGAGCTCAATTAATAACTTATCCCTGACCAACAAGCAGCCGTATTATAAAGGCTGCTTTTCGTTATGCCCTTCATATTCAAACTGTTTATTGAATGGCGTAATATCTGGTAAAAATAACAAATAAACCCACACCACTAAGTTAAAGTAGGGGATCAAACCTAAGCAGGTAAAAGTTACAACCGGGTAACCTTTGATACTGGCATATCGATAGCATTGGTAAGTTATCCCTAAGTTTACCGCTAATAGTAACACTATTAATTGCATCATAATTCACTCCATAAATTGACAATGATACTAATAACAACATGTTAGTTTGTAAGTGGCATGTTGCTACGATTTAGCGATGTCATGTGAAATTTTGATTATCATCATAATCACAAGACATTTATCGCCCGATGAGCAAAGTATAGATGAGTTATCACAAGATGGAAGTAAAAAAATGCGTAGATTTGTATGAAAAGTTCGCTATTTTAGCTAGGTGGTTGTTCGTAAAAAGTTTTGTTTTGATAAATTTTTTGTAACTGATGTTTGATTTTTTCTACGGGCACTGGGCGTGAAATAAAGTAGCCTTGGCCATAATCAACACCTATTTCTTTTAGTGCTAAAAAGATCTCTTCATTTTCAACATATTCAGCAACTGAACGCTTATTGAGCGAGCGACTAATATCGTTTATTGCTTTAACTAACGCCAAGTCGATTGGATCATTGAGCATATCGCGAACAAACGAACCGTCTATTTTTACGTGTTGAGCTGGCAGTTGCTTAAGATAATTAAAGGTACTAAAGCCAGTGCCAAAGTCATCAATTGAGAAATGACAGCCCAGGCGATTGAGCTTTTCGATCATCGCACGAGTGGCAGTTAAATTATTGATACTGGCGGACTCGGTGATCTCAAAAATAACCCGGGTAGGGCTGATATCGCACTTTTCAAGGGTCGATTCGATATGCGGTAATAGGCGTTCATCTAAAAACGATTGCGCAGATAGGTTTATTGCAACTTGATTTAGCTCAGGGTTAGCGGCAATGGCAGAAATTGCATTGCTGATCACACATTGATCCATTAAGTAAGTGTCGTTCAATAATTCAAGTGACGGAATAAATTGGTTTGGATAAACCAGTTCACCGTCTAGTTTTAAGCGTAACAGTGCTTCAAAATAAGCTACACCACCATGTTTAAAGTCCCAAATCGGCTGGTAATGCAATTCAATTTGGTTTTGTTGCAATGCTTGGCGAATACTGTGTCCCCACTCTAATCCAGCTTGCAAGGTGTTATGGCTGGCATCTTCTTTAGAGTAACAATGAACCAAATTACGGCCTAAGCTTTTAGCAACGTACAAGGCAATATCAGCTTGTTTTAAGCATTCACTCGGATCATGATTCGCTGCTGTTATTTGCGTTAAGCCAATTGAGCAGCTAATTGAATAAACTTGTTCTTCAGATTTAAACTGATGACCTTCAATCGCCATACAGATGCTTTCTGCGATTAAGTGTGCATCAAGCAGATTCATATTATTTAAGATCACCGCAAATTCATCACCACCAATGCGACACACTAAGTGTTCATCACTGATATTGGCGTTAAATAGTTGCGCAACTTCTTTAAGAACTATATCGCCTTGTTGATGGCCTTTACTGTCATTAATTATTTTAAAATGATCGAGGTCAATATAAATTAAAGCGTGCTCTATGTCGCCATTAGTGCGTTGCGGCTGGCAAATTCGATTGAGTTGTTGATCAAAATAATAGCGGTTATGTAAGCCGGTTAAGGTGTCATGTAGCGCTAAATGGCGCAGCTGTAATTCAGCTTGTTTGCGCTCATGAATATTATCTATTGTGGCGGTGATCGTGGCAGCATTACTGCTGTTTTTGATTAGTTGTAAGCGGCACTCAACCCAAATAGCTTGACCATCTTTATGAATAATTTGCACTTCAACCTGCTGTTGCAAGGCACCGCCATGCAAAATACTGCTAATTGTTTGCAGTAGTTTATCTTTGCAATCATTGATACAAAAGTCAGAGAGTGCTTTGCTCAAGGTTTGTTTTATGCCAAACCCACTGAGTGCTTCCCACGCAGGGTTGATAAAACGAATGCGGCCTTGTTCATCAAATTCAAGCACCACAGTATTAAGATGTAATAGTATCCGCTGATGGGCTGAAAATAGCTCCTTATAGCGGCTTTGACTTTGACTTAGTTGTTCTACTTTTTGTGCAAACTCTGCATAACTGACCATAAAATCTTCACGGCGCGCAGCATGGTCGCATACTTTACTTAACAAGGTTTGTTCATACGGTGCACGAATAAAATCAGTAACCCCTGAAAGCAATAGTTGTTCAGCATGATCGGCATCTTTCGTGTCTATAATGGTTACAATGGCTTGTTTTGGGTTGTGTTGTAAAATCTCTTCAACTAATTGACTGGCAGCTCCTGCGTGTGCTGCGGTTGCATCAAGTAACACAATGGCAAACTTTTGCTGCAAATAGATTGATAATGCTTGCTTATTACTAGAAACATGGGTGCAGGCAAAGTTTAGCTGTAGTTGTTGCGTTATTTCGGCGGCTTTACTACTGTCGGTTTCGAGCAGCAACAAATCTAAGCGACTGCTTTTTTCTAAATGCGTTGATAATACATTTGCCAGTACCTGTGGCAGCATATCTTGGCGTTCAAATGGTAATACCGCATCTATGCCATAACTGCGTGCTGTCGTTTCGGCTATTCGCTCACAATAGATAGGCGGAGTAAGCACAATTGGTGTGTTTTTTGGGGTTTTTAATAACCCTGAACGGATCATCCGAGAAAATCGCCAACCATCTATTTTACCAACATTAAGACCGGTAATAATGACATCGACCGCTTGAGATTTAAGAATTTCGAGGGCTTGTTGGCTATCGGCTACTTCAAGGAAAGTAAATACATTGAGCCGATTTAAGGTTGACTTAACAGCCTGACGCTCAGCGACACTGGCGTTTAAGATCAGCAAAGTTAGCTGCTTAGCCATTTATGTCACACCTCTTATAAACCTAGATCTAATTAAGTTGAGTAGAATAATGCCATTTGTCTCGAACCACAAGAGAACATTCCATTGTATTTTAATTAAAGCCGTTGGTTGAGCTAATAGCGCGATGCAGTTAAACTTGGCGCGACTTTTTTGATCTGGATATATCCTATGCGCGTGGCTGATTTTAGCTTTGACTTACCTGATGAATTAATTGCTCGTTTTCCTAAACAGGATCGAACCAGCAGTCGCTTATTAACCTTAGATGGCCCAAGTGGCGCTGTAGAACATAAAATATTTAGCGATATTATTGATTTAGTAAATGAAAATGACTTGTTGGTATTTAACAATACCAAAGTGATCCCTGCTCGTATGTATGGCCAAAAAGCGTCAGGTGGCAAAGTTGAAGTCTTAGTGGAGCGAGTGCTTGATGAGCATCGCGTGCTGGCTCATGTACGCGCCAGTAAATCACCAAAACCAGGTACAGAACTTATTCTCGAAGGTAAAGCGCAGGCGACTATGGTGGGTCGTCATGGCGAATTGTTTGAACTAGAGTTTACAGGTGAGCAAAACGTTCTGGAAATTTTAAACGATATTGGTCATATGCCACTGCCGCCTTATATTGACCGTCCAGATACTGACGAAGACCGCAAACGCTATCAAACAGTTTACGGTGAAAAACCTGGCGCGGTTGCAGCGCCAACTGCCGGTCTACATTTTGACGATACGCTCATGGCTGCATTAAAAGCCAAGGGTGTAAACATGGCATTTGTTACCTTGCATGTTGGCGCTGGCACATTCCAGCCGGTGCGCGTAGACTCGGTTGATGATCATATAATGCACTCCGAATATATTGAAGTGCCTGATGATGTTGTTGCAGCAGTCGCTGCAACCAAAGCTAACGGCGGCAGAGTGATTGCGGTAGGCACAACTTCGGTACGTTCACTGGAATCAGCAGCTAAGATACATGGCGGCCAATTAGCCAGTTACTTTGGTGACACCGATATTTTTATTTACCCAGGTTATCAATTTAATGTAGTTGATGCCATGGTCACTAATTTTCACTTGTCAGAATCGACATTGATCATGTTGGTTAGTGCATTTGCTGGGCAAGATAATATTATGAGTGCATACCAAACTGCAATTGCACAAAAATACCGCTTTTTTAGCTACGGCGATGCGATGTTTTTAACCCGTAAATAGTTTTTTCTATAAAAGCACTTAAAGCCCAGCCTTGCGTTGGGCTTTTTAGTTTTGATTTTTGCACTTTTAATTTCAGCTTTGAGCCCAATTAATAGTAATGGTTTTACAAAAAGGGTAGAATCGAGCGGTTAAATTATAGCTTGTTGGACTGTTTTTCTGACATTTGAGGATGATATGAAGTTTGAATTAGACCGTACAGACGGTAAAGCCCGCCGCGGCCGCTTGATTTTTGATAGAGGCGTAGTCGAAACGCCAGCATTTATGCCAGTAGGTACTTACGGTACTGTCAAAGGTATGACCCCAGATGAAGTCAAAGACACTGGTGCGCATATTTGCCTAGGTAACACCTTCCATTTAATGCTTCGCCCTGGTACTGAAATCATCAAGCAGCATGGTGGATTACATGGTTTTATGAATTGGGATAAACCAATTTTAACCGACTCAGGCGGTTTTCAAGTGTTTAGCTTAGGCGCAATGCGTAAAATTACCGAAGAAGGTGTATTGTTTAGCTCGCCTGTTAACGGTGAAAAAATTATGCTTTCACCAGAAAAAGCCATGCAAGTGCAGCGTGATTTAGGTTCAGACATCGTAATGATTTTTGACGAATGTACGCCTTATCCTGCCACCGAAAAAGAAGCTAAAGATTCAATGGAGTTATCACTTCGTTGGGCTAAGCGTTCAAAAGAAGGTCACGGTGACAATCCATCAGCTTTATTTGGTATTATCCAAGGTGGTATGTACCCGGAGTTGCGTGCTCAGTCACAACAAGGTCTTGAAGAAATTGGTTTTGATGGCTACGCACTCGGTGGTTTATCGGTCGGTGAGCCAAAAAATGAGATGATTAACATTCTTGATCACTGTGCTTATAAAATGCCAGAGAACAAACCCCGTTACCTTATGGGTGTAGGTAAACCTGAAGACTTAGTTGAAGCCGTTCGTCGCGGTATCGATATGTTTGACTGTGTAATGCCAACTCGTAATGCGCGTAATGGTCATTTATTTATAACCGGTGGCATTGTGAAAATTCGTAATGCTGTGCACAAAACAGATACCGGCCCACTTGATCCTGAGTGTGATTGCCATACTTGTAAGAATTATTCGCGCGCGTACCTACATCATCTTGATAAATGTAACGAAATTTTAGGTGCACGACTAAACACAATTCATAACTTACGTTACTATCAGCGCGTTATGGAAGGTTTACGTAATGCGATCGGTGACGGTAAGTTAGATGAATTCGTAAATGATTTTTATGCACGCCGCGGCCAAGAAGTGCCAGAGCTTGCAGATACCACAAATTAAATTTAAAAATTAAAGAGGAAGTGTTATGAGTTTATTTATTTCAAACGCCCACGCAAGTGCGGCAGGTGCAGCGCCAGCCGGTGGTGGTTATGAGATGTTGATCATGCTAGCTATCTTTGGCTTAGTATTTTACTTCTTGATTTACCGTCCACAAGCTAAGCGTGTAAAAGAGCATAAAGCGCTGATGAATGCGATGGCAAAAGGCGACGAAGTTCTTACTCAAGGTGGTTTAGTGGGTAAAATCGCTAAAATCTCTGAAGATAAAGATTTCATCGTTATTTCACTTAACGATCAAGCTGAAGTAACTGTACAAAAATCAGCAGTGTCAGCAGTATTGCCTAAAGGCACAATGAAGTCGCTATAATAATAATAAGGACGCCCACGTGTTAAACAAGTTTCCATTATGGAAGTATTTACTTGTTCTAGCTGTGATTGCGGTAGGTCTTTTATATGCCTCTCCTAATTTGTATGGTCGTGATCCGGCCATACAAATTTCAGGTACTAAAGGAACTGATGCAGATCTAGCTGTAGTAGACAAAGTAAATGCGACCCTCAAAGAGCACAACGTTACCGTAAAATCAGTTAAGTTAGAGAACGGCCAAGTATTGGTCCGCTTTAAAAATGTTGAAGAGCAGCTTAAAGCGCAAGATTTATTGCGTGATTCATTGAGTGACGATTACATCTCAGCCATTAACATGGCCCCGGCGCAACCTCATTGGTTAAAAGCCCTTGGCGGCAACCCAATGAAATTGGGCTTGGATTTAAGTGGCGGTGTTCACTTTACGATGGAAATTGATATGGTGACAGCGGTTGATAACGCGCTGGAACAAATGGATCAAGACTATAAAAGTGATTTACGTGAAGAAAAACTACGCTATCGCACGGTACGTCGTGTAGCCGGTACTGAACGTATTCGTGTGGAAATGCGCAGCGCAGAAGATAAAGATGCGGCAGAGCGTTTTTTACAGTCACGCTACCCATTACATAACTACATTGATGATAGCTCTAACGATAACGCGTTTTATGCCACCATCAGCGAGCAAAAACTCAAAGAAATTCGTGACTATGCTATCAAGCAAAACGAAACCATTATCCGTAACCGTATTAACCAAATCGGTGTTGCTGAGCCTAACGTACAACGTCAAGGTGCAGAGCGTATTATTGTGCAGCTACCAGGTGTGCAAGATACTGCGCGTGCGAAAGAGATTTTGGGTGCTACAGCAACGCTTGAGTTTCGTGAAGTAGACGAGAATGCCGATCCAACGGCAGCAGCGCAAGGGCGTATTCCGCCTGGTACTGAAATGATCATGAGCCGTGACGGCTACCCAGTGGTACTTAAAAAACGCATTATTCTCGAAGGTAGTCACATTACTGGTGCGCAATCGGGTGCCGATGAATACCAACGTCCGCAAGTAAGTATTAGCCTTGATAGCAAAGGCGGCGCGAAAATGAATGCTTTCACTAAGCGTGCTATTGGCAAGCGTATGGCGACGGTATTTATAGAGTATAAGCCCTCTGGTAAAACAGACGAAAACGGTAAAGCGCTACCACCAATTAAGGTGGAAGAAGTGATCAACGTTGCAACTATACAAGCGCGTCTTGATCGTTCGTTCCGCATCACCGGCATTGATAACCCTGCAGAAGCACATAACTTAAGCTTATTACTACGTGCGGGAGCACTTGTTGCGCCAATTCAAATTGTTGAAGAGCGCACGGTAGGTCCAAGCTTAGGTCAAGAAAATATCGAAGCAGGTATGACGGCGGTTGCTTTAGGCTTCCTGTTTGTACTGATCTTTATGTTAGTTTATTACAAAGGTTTTGGCTTAGTCGCTAATATTGCCTTAGCAGCTAACTTAGTATTGATTGTGGGTGTTATGTCGTTGATCCCAGGCGCTGCACTAACACTGCCAGGTATTGCTGGTATCGTACTAACGGTAGGTATGGCAGTTGATGCCAACGTACTAATATTTGAGCGTATTCGCGAAGAGCTGGCCGATGGACGTAGTCCGCAACAGGCTGTTCATCATGGCTATGATAGTGCTTTTAGTACGATTTTTGATGCCAATATTACCACCTTAATTGCTGCGATTATCTTGTTCGCAGTGGGTACAGGCCCAATTGCTGGTTTCGCAGTGACACTTGCGATAGGTATTATCACCTCAATGTTTACAGCCATTGTTGGTACCCGTGCGGTAATCAACTTATGTATTGGTGGTAAGCGCATTGATAAGCTGTCAATTTAAGGAGCAGATATGCAAATTTTAAAATTAGGCGGCAGAACTTTAGGGTTTATGTCGCTGCGCAAAGTTGCTATGAGCATCTCAACGCTACTTATTTTGGCATCGTTCGCATCGTTCTTCGTTAAAGGTTTAAACTTTGGCTTAGATTTTACGGGCGGTACAGCGGTAGAAGTCGGTTTTGCACAACCAGCAGACTTAAAGAAAGTACGTTCAGTGTTAGCTGAAAATGGTTTTGCAGATGCATCAGTACAATTATTTGGTTCAAGCCAAGAGATTTTGGTTCGCTTAGCACCACGTGGTGATGATGTTAAAGCCGAAGTAATTGGTAACCAAGTAATTGATGCACTTAAAAAAGCCGATGATAGCGTAGTAATGCGTCGAATTGAGTTTGTTGGCCCAAGCGTAGGTGAAGACTTAAAAGAGCAGGGTGGCCTTGCCATGTTAACTGCGCTTATTTGTATCTTGATCTATGTGGCATTTCGCTTTGAGTGGCGTTTTGCGGTAGGTGCAGTGTCGGCACTTTTACACGATGTAATTATTACTTTAGGTTTGTTTTCAGTATTAGGGTTAGAGTTCGACTTAACCATATTGGCGGCAATACTGGCGGTAATAGGTTACTCTCTTAATGATACTATCGTTGTGTCTGACCGTATTCGTGAGAACTTCCGCAAAGTGCGTATCGACGATACTGTTGAGATAATTGATATTTCATTAACGCAAACACTTAACCGTACTCTAGTAACTTCAATTACCACTATTTTAGTGTTAATTGCCTTGTTTGCTTGGGGTGGTCAAACTATTCATGGTTTTGCTACAGCGCTGTTATTTGGTGTGTTTATTGGTACTTATTCTTCGATTTATGTTGCTAGTGCCGTTGCGATTGCGATGGGCGTAAGTAAAGAAGACTTAATACCAGAAGTTATCGAAAAAGAAGGCGCAGATTTAGACGCTATGCCATAGGTATAAATCTAAGTTTACGTTTAAAAAACCGCTCATTGAGCGGTTTTTTGCTTTTAAGTGTTTGTGTCGCCTACGAGAGTATAGAGTTACTTTGGTGCTTAATAACTTGTAGGCGAGTGGCTTGCCACCCCCGCGCTGTTAAAAATATTCTAATGTCTTCTCTTTGTGCAAAATATTTTTAGTTATTCATTCGCAAAGAGGTTAAGAGACGCGCGTCAGCAAGCTTAACGCCTACGGGAGTTTAAAGTTACTTTGGTGCTTAATAACTTGTAGGCGAGTGGCTTGCCACCGCGCTATTAAAAATATTCTAATGTCTTCTCTTTGTGCAAAATATTTTTAGTTATTCATTCGTAAAGAGGTTAAGAGACGCGCGTCAGCAAGCTTAACGCCTACGGGAGTTTAAAGTTACTTTGGTGCTTATTAACTTGTAGGCGAGTGGCTTGCCACCGCGAAAGGTTTTTCACAACTCTCTGTCTAACTGGTGAATTTAAAATTGCGCGAGGTACCGTGGTCAAGTAATTCCGCCTGCGGGTTGGCATTGGTGTTTGGATTTGCGTAGTCGGGGCTTTGTGCCGCGTGACTCAAATGTCTTCTCTTTGTGAAAAATATTTTAAGTTTTTCATTCACAAAGAGGTAAAGGAAGGTAATAGGGTTCGGCTTAACCTTACTTTCTCTGTGTTGCGCGAAGCGCCTCGGTGTCCTCTGTGGTGCAAATTGTTTAAATGATTAATTCACCACAGAGGGCACAGAGCTCACAGAGGAAGAGATTAAAGGGATAAAGTTAAAGGTGCTAGGGTTTTGGGAAGCCTGCGGGTTGGCATTGGTGTAAGGCTATACGTAAGCGGGGTTTTATCATGGCGAATTTTAATTATTGCTATTTATGAAATTAAATATTTCCTATAATAGTAATTATTGATTAAGTATTGATGTAACCAACTAATGTTAAAGCAACTTGTAGTCGCTAGTAGTCTAATTATTGTTAGCGGATGTGATGACAACGTTAAACCTAAGCAATCAAAGGCTGCTGTACAACCTTATCAATTAACAACACTTGAGCATTATCAGCATCAAGCTAACAACTTACTTCGCAGTATTAGAGTGCAAAAAGATGCGGCTAATTTAGAAACTCAATCTGCTGATTTAGTCGCGCTATCGCAGACTATCCTCAGTGACTTGATAGTTAATTATCCACAATGTGCTGAATATTTAAATGCGCTTATTACTGTTGCTGATTTACTCCCTTCATTGCCCCTAGAAGAAATTGAAAGTGGTTATCATAGCGATGGTAAGCTACCTAAGTTTGACGAGCCCATATGTTATCACGGTAAGGATTTATTGGTTCATCCTGCGACTGTACAAGCGATTGCTCGTTTAGGATTTGTTGATCAACAAGCTTATGAATATGCGGAACTTGAGATTATTGAGGTAATTGCTCATTTTGATCAGGTTGAACAAGCATTAAAGTAAATAGCTTAAACTCAATTGCCATAAAATTGTCATACCAGCTTGCTACTTTAACTGCCTCTTAATGAAGTAATGGGTTATTGATAAGTGAGTGCTCAGCTAAGTATATTAGACAATATATTGCGAAATAGTGAAATAACGACACTGTTTCAACCCATCTTTGATATCGCTGGGCAGCAAATATTAGGTTACGAAGCATTAAGTCGCGGTCCTAAAAATTGTGCACTAGAGATGCCAAATACGCTTTTTAGTGCTGCAATTGTGCACGATAAAATCTCAGAGCTTGAATTGTTATGCCGTTCAAAAGCGATCGAAAATTTTGTAAGGTTAAAACTACAAGGCAAATTATTCTTAAATGTAAGCCCTAAAACCTTACTTGATCCCTGCCATCCGAAAGGCGAAACATTACACCTAATTAAGCAGTTTGGTTTGGCCGCTAATAGAGTGGTGATTGAAGTTACCGAACAAGAAAAGGTCGATGATGGCTTTTTATTGCTGAAAACAATTGCTCATTATCGCCAGCTCGGTTTTTCGATTGCCATCGATGATTTAGGTGCAGGCTACTCAGGATTAAAGCAATGGTCAGAATTATGTCCTGACTATGTGAAGATTGATCGTTATTTTATTGACCATTGTGATGAAAGCGTGGTTAAAAAAGAATTTTTAAAATCAATTATAGAGTTAGCGAAAGTTACCAAAACAGCGGTGATAGCAGAGGGCATAGAGCGGGTTGAAGAACTCAGTTTACTTGAAGGGCTAGGCATTGTGAATGCGCAAGGCTTTTTGCTGGAACGACCAAGTTTAAAGCCTAGTTTAGCGTTTGACTCAGCTCAATTACAGCAATTAAGTTTTACTCCACTTAACAATCAGTTTGAGCAATCAATGGCGATAGGTTGGCTAGCAATCGAACAAGCCCCCATCGACAGTCATACCCGTTGTAAAGATGCGCATAATATTTTTGAAAAAGATAAATCGATTATCAGTCTTGCGGTTGTAGACGAAAACTTACAGCCGATAGGCTTATTACACAAAGATCAACTGACAGAAGTATTTGCGGCTCCTTATGGCCATGCTTTATATGACAAACAACCGGTTACGGCACTAATGCATAAGCAACCCTTGGTAGTTGATGAAAATCAGCTACTTGATACTGTTAGTCAGCAAATTACCGAAAATGATTTTGATATTCGCCGTCATATTGTGATCACTCGCACTGAGCAGTACTTAGGGCTCGCGCCACTGCGGGATATTTTAAAACATATTACGGAAGAGAAAATTCGTCATGCTCAGCATGCTAATCCACTAACTATGCTGCCGGGGAATGTTGCAATTAACGAAGCAATTGAGCATAGATTAAGAGCTAAACACAGCTTTGCATTAGCCTATATTGATTTAAACCACTTTAAGCAGTTCAACGATTTATATGGTTACGCCAGTGGTGATAGCGTTATCAAATTATTGGCCGATGTAACCACCCAAGCTTGTAGTAATGTGCCCAGTTTTGTTGGTCATATTGGTGGCGATGATTTTATGGTGGTCTTTGATGGTGATGATGCGGCTACAGTATGTAACAACATAATAACTGAGTTTGAGCTGAAATCTCGTGCATTCTTTACTCCAGAGCATATTGCCAGTGGTGGTTATTGGGCAACTAATCGTGAAGGTGAAAAGCAATTTGTACCTTTACTTACTTTATCGATTGGCGTTGTTGAACCCGATCTAGAGCAGTGTACTAATAGCCATCAAATTGCTGCATTGGCAACAGATGCTAAAAAAGAAGCAAAACGCTATCGCCACAGCTATCTATTTTTATGTAAACGACGTGGTCCTGCTTTGGCGGTTGTGCGTTTAAGTCCTGAGAAACAAGTCATATAAAATAACGTTAAGTAGGGCTGTTTTTCTTGAGTATTTATTGCTCAGCGTGTAGCTTTACTAAAACACTAGAAAATAATAATTATGACTAGGTATTTCTTTTCACTCATCTCGCTCTCGGTACTTATTGTTAGTACCGTATGCAGTGCTAAAACTGCAGCAAAAGAAACGGTCACAATCGCTCAAGAACCTCGAACATTATATAAACGAGATGCATACTTAAAAGAGTTACTGCAACGTGCGCTTGATGCTGCTAATTATTCAGCCCAGTTAGAATCTGTCGTGGTACATCCTCACCAACAGCGGGCGCTCATAGCCCTTGGCGATAATAGCGTTGACCTATATTGGAGTATGACCAGCCCAGAACGAGAAACCTTAGCAATACCGATAAAAGTGCCGTTATTTAAAGATTATATTGGTAAGCGAGCCTTAGTAACTAGGCAGTCGTTTCTTAATCGCTTTGTTGATATCAAGAGTAAAGAGCAACTAAAAGGGTTTACTGCAATTCAAGGGCATGACTGGCCCGATACCAAAATATTGGCATATAATGATTTATCGGTGCGACCGTTTGCAAATTATCAAGCGATGTTTAATATCGTTTTGACCGGACGAGTTGATTACTTTCCTCGCTCCTTCATAGAAGTAAGCTCAGAGTTAAAAGAAGTTAATAAGCAAGCGCTGGTTATTGTGCCAAATTTATATATTAGCTACCCGAGTGCTTTTTATTACTTTGTGGCCAAACACAAGCCAGAACTTGCAAAAACGCTCAGCGATGGCTTAGCTATTATGCAAAAGAACGGTAGTTTTGATGAGCTATTTAACCAGTATTTTGGCGATGATTTAAAGGCCTTGCCATTTGATCCGCAAAACACTGTTGAGATCAAATTAGAGAACCCTTATTTTAATCATTAAAAAAGGAGCCTAGGCTCCTTTTAGTATCGATCTGAGTATAACTCGCTATTAGCGAAGTAACGCTTCAGTTAATACTGGGCGAATTTCACGGATCATCGCTTGTGTTAATTTCGGTGCGCCACAGATAATATTACCGCTGTGAGCGTAATTATTACCACCGGCAAAATCTACAACCATACCGCCAGCTTCTTTAACCATTAGTTCACCTGCAGCTGAGTTCCATGGTTTCAAACCAATTTCAAAGAAACCATCAACACGGCCAGCTGCCACGTATGCCATGTCTAGTGCAGAACAACCGGCACGGCGAATATCAGCAGTGTGAACAAACAATGCTTTGAATGCTTCAGTATACGCATCCATATGGTGTTTGTTTTTGAATGGGAAACCAGTGGCAAGAACAGTACCAGAAAGAACGGTAGTTTTACTTACACGAAGACGTTTGCTATTTAGCTGTGCGCCTTGACCACGAGAAGCGGTGAAAAGCTCGCCACGAATTGGATCGTAGATAACAGCTTGGTCTAGACGACCTTTAACTTTAAGTGCGATAGAAACCGCGTAATGAGGGATGCCTTTGATGAAGTTTGTAGTGCCATCAATAGGATCAACAATCCATTGGTAATCTGCATCTTTACCTACGTGCTCACCTAACTCTTCACCAACAATAGAGTGAGTAGGGTAAGATTGTAAAATAGTGTCGCGAATTACGGCTTCGGCTTCTTTATCAATATTCGTTACTAAATCATTAGTGCCTTTTTGTTGCACTTCAACTTTTGATAAATCTTCGCCAGCGCGAAGTAAAATTTTGCCTGCGTTACGCGCAGCGCGAACCGCAATGTTTAACATTGGATGCATGGTATTACCTTTGGGTTGTAAAAGAACGTGTATATATTTCTATATATTTCAGCCGGCGTATTCTAGCGATTTTTGACACAAAGTAAACAATAAACCCCAAAAATTTTTGAGTGTTTTTTGTACTGTGTTGAGTTGCAAGGTAAAAATTACAAGACAAAAGCCAGCATTGATCGTTGATACATAAAATTCCCCATATTTATTACCTAGAACCTAGAACCTAGAACCTAGAATCTTTGCTGCTTACAGCTTTTCTCTATGTTATAATTCGCGCAATTTTTTGGTATGAGTTAAACAGTAATGATCTTAGATGACATCCGCATTGTTTTAGTAAACACCTCGCATTCAGGTAACATCGGCTCAGCGGCGCGCGCGATGAAAACCATGGGCTTATCAAAACTGTATTTAGTTGATCCAGCGTGTGAAGTTGATAGCCACGCCAGCGCATTAGCGGCTGGTGCAACTGATGTGCTAGGTAATGCGGTGATAGTTGACACAGTTGCTGAAGCGATTGCAGGTTGTGCTCTAACTATTGGTACTAGCGCCCGTTCACGTACTTTATCGTGGCCTATGGTGGAACCACGTGAATGTGGTGAGAAGCTAGTTGCCGAAGCTGTTACTGGTCCTGTAGCATTAGTTTTTGGCCGCGAAAACAGTGGCTTAAGTAATGAAGAACTGCAACTGTGCAACTACCATGTGTGTATTCCGGCTAATCCTGAATACAGCTCGCTTAATTTAGCAATGGCTGTGCAGACCTTATGTTACGAAACGCGTATGGCATTTTTAAATCAACAACCAAAAGCCACGCCAGTAGATGATGCTGTGTATCCAAGCTCAAAACAAACCGAGTTATTTTACGAACACTTAGAACAAACCTTACTGGAAACAGGCTTTATTATTAAGCAGCATCCGGGCATGGTAATGACTAAGCTACGTCGTTTATTTAACCGTGCACGCCCAGAAGATGCAGAGCTAAATATCTTGCGCGGTATTTTAACCTCAATAAATAAGTCTACTAAATAAGCGAAAGTTATAAGACTATTTGCCGCTAATACTTGACTAAATTACTCAGGTAATTACAATGAACACAGTACTTGACTAAAACAGTCGGGTATTGAAGTTAATTGAGGGGCTAGGAAGATATAGGCACTAGGAATAGCTTGACTAGAATCGAGCTATATAAACTTTGTAGAACCTAGAACCTAGAACCTAGAACCTAGAACCTAGAACCTAGAACCTAGAACCTAGAACCTAGACTTTATTTAATACTTGACTATTTTACTCTGGTAATTAAAATTTGCACTCTTTAGTGCGGGGGCTCCATGAAGTTAACATCAAAAGGCAGGTATGCCGTCACAGCGATGCTGGATGTTGCGCTACATACAAATGTAGGGCCAGTTCCCCTTGCTGATATTTCAGAACGACAAGAAATTTCTTTGTCGTATCTAGAGCAGTTATTTGCCCGGTTACGTAAAAGTGGTTTAGTCAGCTCTGTGCGTGGACCTGGTGGTGGTTATTTACTCGGTCGAGAAACGCATGCAATTTCGGTTGGTGATGTGATCAACGCCGTTGATGAATCAATAGATGCAACCCGATGCCATGGTGCAACGGGCGGCTGTCAAAGCGGAATGCGGTGTTTAACTCACACCCTATGGTCTGATCTAAGTACCAGAATAGAAGACTTTTTAAACGGTATTACCCTTGCTGAATTGGTGGAAAAGTCAGATGTGAAGGAAGTTTCATCTCGCCAAGATAACAGCGTTAATAATGCACTTAAGCAATTGGAAAATATTCAAGTAAGCTGCCAACTATAAGTTGGCGTCCAGCGGAGAAAGAAATGAAGTTACCGATTTATTTAGATTACGCAGCAACCACGCCAGTTGACGAGCGTGTAGCAAAAGAAATGATGCAATGCCTAACAATGGATGGCAATTTTGGTAACCCTGCATCACGTTCACACCGTTTTGGTTGGCAAGCTGAAGAAGCGATTGATCAAGCTCGTACTGATATCGCAGATTTAATTAACGCAGACCCACGTGAAATCGTTTTCACTTCGGGTGCGACAGAATCAAACAACCTTGCAATTAAAGGCGCAGCACAGTTTTATAAAAAGAAAGGTAAGCACGTTATTACCGCTAAAACTGAGCATAAAGCAGTGATCGACACCTGTCGTGAGCTAGAGCGTCAAGGGTTTGAAGTAACCTATATGGACGTTGAAGAAAACGGCCTACTTGATTTACAAAAATTAGCCGACACAATGCGCGATGACACAGTATTAGTGAGCATTATGCATGTAAACAACGAGCTAGGTGTAATTCAAGATATCGCGACTATTGGCGAAATGTGTCGCGAACGTAAAATCATGTTCCACGTTGATGCTGCACAAAGTGCCGGTAAAGTTTTAATCGACGTGCAACAGCTTAAAGTTGATTTTATGTCTTTCTCAGCGCACAAAGTATATGGCCCGAAAGGTATCGGTGCATTGTATGTTCGCCGTAAACCGCGTGCTCGTTTAGAAGCACAAATGCATGGTGGTGGTCATGAGCGTGGAATGCGCTCTGGTACGCTAGCGACTCACCAGTTGGTTGGTATGGGTGCTGCATTTAGAATTGCCAAACAAGATTTCGAAAAAGATCATGCTCACATCAGCGCGCTTCGTAAGCGTTTAATTGATGGCATTATGGCTGATATGGATGAAGTGTACTTTAACGGTACGCCGGACCAATCAGTACCAGGAATAATTAACATCAGCTTTAACTTTGTTGAAGGTGAGTCGTTATTGATGGCTGTTAAAGATATTGCTGTATCATCAGGTTCTGCCTGTACTTCAGCAAGTTTAGAGCCTTCTTATGTATTACGTGCGCTTGGCCGCAACGATGAATTAGCACACAGCTCAATTCGTTTTAGTATTGGTCGTTTTACCACCGAAGAAGAGATTGATTATACCGTCAATTTAATGAAAAACTCTATCGGTCGCTTACGTGAGATGTCTCCTCTTTGGGAAATGCATCAAGAGGGTGTTGATTTAGATTCAGTTGAATGGGCTCATCATTAATTGACGAGCACATCCACTAGCAGGTAATGAGGATAGAATTATGGCGTATAGTGATAAAGTAATCGATCATGTTGAAAACCCACGTAACGTAGGTGTATTAGACAAAAATGATCCATCAGTAGCAACGGGTATGGTTGGCGCACCAGCATGTGGTGACGTAATGAAGCTGCAAATTAAAGTATCAGCTGCAGGCATAATTGAAGATGCTAAATTCAAAACATACGGTTGTGGTAGCGCAATTGCTTCATCGTCACTTGTAACAGAGTGGGTTAAAGGCAAGACATTAGATGAAGCTGCAATGATCAAAAACACTGATATCAGTGCTGAGCTTGAATTGCCTCCAGTGAAAATTCACTGTTCAATTTTAGCTGAAGATGCAATTCAAGCAGCAATTGCAGATTACAAAAGTAAACAAGCGAAGTAAGAGATAAATCATGGCAGTGACATTGACAGAAGCGGCAGTAAACCGCGTAGAATCATTTTTAGCAAATCGCGGAAAAGGCTTAGGCCTGCGCGTAGGCATTAAAACGACGGGCTGTTCAGGTCTTGCATATGTTCTTGAGTTTGTTGACGAGTTATCTGAAGGCGACGAAGTATTTGAATCTAAAGGGGTTAAAGTAATCGTCGACGCTAAAAGCTTAGTTTATATTGATGGCACCGAGCTTGATTACACTAAAGAAGGTTTGAACGAAGGGTTTAAATTTATTAACCCAAATCAAGCTGATGAGTGTGGTTGTGGCGAAAGTTTCACAGTATAAACAATAAAGTGATTGTACTCTTAAGCCCTGCACCTGTAGGGCTTTGTTCTATCTGAATTTTAAGCCAATAGATTGTTGGCATGGTTGGAATTATGCGCTATTTTGAATTGTTTGCGATACCCGTTGATTACAATGTAGATTTGGCAAAAGTAACTAAGAATTACCTCGAACTCCAGCGTGCCGTTCATCCAGATCGCCATGCCAATGCCAGCAGCCGTGATAAGTTATTAGCCGTACAAAATACCGCAGAAATTAATGATGCCTTACAAATTTTAAAGCATCCGGTAAAACGCGCAGAATATATGCTGAGTGAATTGGGTGTTGATATTCGTGCCGAGCAGCAAACACTACAAGATCCACTCTTTTTAATGCAGCAAATGGAATTACGTGAAGAGCTTGAAGAGCTAAGCACAAGCGATGATCCAGACACAGCGATTGCTCAGTTCGAGAAGCAAATAAAACAATTAGACAGCCAATACAGCGCGCAACTTGCTGAGCAATTGGCAAGTAATGACGAGCAGCAATGGCAGTTAGCCGCTGATAGCATTCGAAAATTAAAGTTCGTGTATAAATTACGAGATGAATTAGAGCGTATTGAAGACAGTTTATTCGACGATTAATTATCTAACTTACTGCACCATTGGTAAGTCAAACAAGAGTTAAAGATCATTATGGCATTATTGCAGATTGCTGAGCCGGGGCAGAGCGCGGCACCACATGAACATAAGTTAGCAATTGGTATTGACCTTGGTACTACCAACTCACTTGTTGCGACAGTACAAAGTGGCGAAGCCCGTACATTAACCGATGTTAATGGCGCAGCCATGTTACCGTCTGTTGTACGTTACGCCGCTGATGGTATAACAGTAGGCGAACTTGCCGCTCAAGCTGCAACACAAGATCCTGTAAATACTTTAATTTCAGTTAAACGTTTTTTAGGTAAAACTCAAGCTGAAATAGAGCAAAGCTACGGCCAATTACCGTATGATTTTTGTCAGCATGATGGCGCATTAGCGATTACCACCGCGGCTGGCAACATCAGCCCAATCACCGCATCAAGCGATATTTTAAAAGCATTAAAGCAACGCGCCGAAGAAAGCTTTGCAGGGCAAGATATTTTAGGTGCCGTGATCACAGTACCTGCTTATTTTGATGATGCACAGCGCCAAAGCACCAAAGATGCCGCAGAGCTTGCTGGTATTAATGTACTGCGTTTATTAAATGAGCCAACTGCAGCCGCGGTTGCTTATGGTTTAGATTCAGGCCAAGAAGGTATTATCGCAGTTTATGATTTAGGCGGCGGTACCTTTGATATTTCAATCTTGCGTTTAAACCAAGGTGTATTTGAAGTACTAGCAACCGGTGGTGATTCAAGCCTAGGTGGCGATGATTTTGACTCATTATTAGTGGATCATTTTAAACGTGAAACCGGTGTGATGACGCTATCTCCATCAGTATTACGCTTATTTATTAATAAAGCTAAAGCTTGTAAAGAAGCACTAAGCCAATATGCTAAAGTGAATGTTGGTCTTGAGTTTGATGATGAAAAATACACGGTTGAAGTCACTCGCGAAAAGTTTGAAGAACTAGCCATGGTGCTGGTGAAAAAAACACTCCGTTCGTGTCGCCGTGCAGTTAAAGATGCTGGTATTACAAACGACGAAGTGCTGCAAGTAGTTATGGTCGGCGGTTCAACCCGTATGCCAATCGTACGTAACCAAGTCGCTGAGTTTTTTAATAAAGAGCCGCTTACCTCTATTGATCCGGACCGTGTCGTTGCACTTGGTGCAGCATTACAAGCGGATGTGTTAGTGGGCAACAAGCCTGATTCAGACATGTTGTTACTTGATGTATTACCACTGTCGCTTGGCCTTGAGACTATGGGCGGCTTAGTGGAAAAGATTATTCCGCGTAATACCACTATACCTGTAGCACGAGCACAAGAGTTTACCACTTTTAAAGATGGTCAAACTGCAATGTCTCTGCATGTATTGCAAGGTGAACGAGAGCTAGTTGATGATTGCCGTTCGTTGGCTAAATTTAGCTTAAAAGGTATTCCACCAATGGCAGCCGGTGCGGCGCATATTCGTGTGACCTTTAAAGTCGATGCCGATGGCTTACTTAGCGTATCTGCAATGGAAAAATCAACTGGCGTACAAGCTGAAATCCAGGTTAAACCATCGTTTGGTTTGTCAGATGACCAAGTAGCTAATATGCTTAAAGAGTCGATGACTAATGCCAAAGATGATATGCAAGCGCGTATGCTCAAAGAGCAACAAGTTGAAGCATTGCGTGTTATCGAAGCACTTTATGCATCATTAGCAACAGACAGTGCTTTACTTGCTGAACATGAATTAACTAACTTGAACGCTGAAATAGCGAAGCTAGTTACAGTTCGTGAGACAGCTACCGAGCCAAATCAAATAAAAGCAGCCATTGAGAAAGTTGATAACGCCAGCAGTAAATTTGCTGAGTTAAGAATGGATGCATCGATCAAAAAAGCACTGCAAGGGCAGTCAGTAGACAACGTTTAAAAGAGGTTAGAATGCCACAAATTATTTTTCTTCCCCATCCGGAATTATGTCCTGACGGCGCTGCAATTGATGCACCAAGTGGTGAAACAGTTCTTAATGTTGCACTTAAAAACGGTATCAGTATTCCACATGCTTGTGAAAAGTCATGTGCGTGTACCACTTGTCATTTAGTTATTCGTGAAGGTTTTGACTCACTTGACGAAAGTGACGAGCTTGAAGACGACATGCTAGATAAAGCATGGGGTTTAGAGCCTGAATCACGCCTAGGTTGCCAAGCAATCATCCGTGATGAAGACTTAATAGTTGAAATACCGAAGTACAATCTCAATATCGTTAATGAAGAGCATTGATTTAAAGCGCAGCTATAAGTTGTAAGCCTTAAGCTTTAAAGAAAACACCGCGCTCAATTTGAACGCGGTGTTTTTGTTTATAAAGGTCGAAAATTGCGCGAGGTAAACTTGCGCCTACGGGTTTGGCATCAATGTTTGAATTTGCGTAGGAGCCGGCTTTAGCCGCGAAAGATTTAAGTGATTTATTCACAAAGAGGTTAAGAGAGCGCTGCGCTTTAGAGATAAGTGAAGGGTATGTCTTCTCATTTACGCTCACGCGCCTACGGGTTTGGCATCAATGTTTGAATTTGTGTAGGCGCGGCTTTATGCCGCGCGGTTGTATTGAGATGTTAGATTTTAGGTGGAGCTAGTCTTTGCCTTTAACCTTTAACCTAGTACCTTTCACTTATCAGTGGTGAACATAACATTGGCTATATGCCGTAATAATTGCTTTGGAGGTTTTATGAATAATCTACTATTTAACGACTCTTTCATTAACGGTGGGTTTTACTCCACTGAAAAACATTTTAGTGTTGATGATCCCGCTACACAGCAAAGCATCATCATGGTAAGTGATATCGATGATGATGGGGTTCATAAAGCCATCAACGCCGCTCACGGCGCATTTATTAAACTCAAAGCCACCAATGCCACAACGCGTAGTAATGTATTAATGCGTTGGTTTGAACTGGTTATGCAGCATAAACAAACCCTTGCAGAATTAATGACTAAAGAGCAAGGTAAACCATTAAAAGAAGCCCTTGGTGAAGTTGAATATGGGGCTGGGTTTATTAAGTGGTACGCAGAGCAAGCCAAACGTAGCTATGGTGATGTGATCCCCGCCACTGATGACAATCATCGTTTAACTAGTTTTAAACAGCCTATTGGTGTGGTTGCAGGCATAACTCCTTGGAATTTTCCGATTGCTATGGTTACCCGTAAAGTTGCACCAGCCTATGCCGCTGGGTGTAGCTTTGTACTAAAACCTTCGGAACATACACCTTTATGTGCTTTAGCATTGGCTTATTTGGCTGACCAAGCCGGTTTTGAAAAAGGCGCTTTTAATGTATTGCTCTCTGAAAACGCTAAAATGGTGGGTGAGTTACTAACTGAATCTGAACTTGTTCGTAAGTTCACTTTTACCGGTTCAACGGGTGTAGGTAAGCAGTTACTTGCACAATGTGCCTCTACTATTAAGCGTACTTCAATGGAGCTTGGTGGTAACGCGCCGTTTATTATTTTTGATAATGCCGATTTGGATGAAGCGGTAACGGGCCTTATGGGGGCAAAATTTAGAAATGGTGGGCAAACTTGTGTCGCCGCTAACCGTATTTTTGTGCAGCGTAGCGTGCTTGATCAAGTTGTCGATAAATTAGCTAAAAAAGTTACAGCACTGAAAGTCGGTAATGGGCTTGATGACGCAACAGATATAGGGCCGTTGATTTATCCTAAAGCTAAGCAAAAAGTACAAGAGTTGGTTGCAGATGCCAAAGCAAAAGGCGCAGTACAAATAGGTGATAATGTTGAGCTTGGTGGTAACTATCAAGCACCGCTTATTTTAAATGGGGTAACTGCGGAGATGGACATTTACCATCAAGAAGTTTTTGGCCCGGTGGTGAGTATCATTGTATTTGATGAAGAGCCTGAAGTTTTAGCACTGGCCAACGATGTGCCTTATGGTTTAGCTGCTTATTTTTATAGCCAAGATTTGAAACAAATATACCGAGTGAGCGAAGCATTAGAGTACGGCATGGTAGGTATTAATGAAGGGTTAATATCAAACCCCGTCGCACCGTTCGGTGGGGTTAAGCAGTCAGGTCTTGGTCGCGAAGGTGGCCACCAAGGGCTCGACGAGTACCTCGAAGAAAAATATGTGTGTATGAAAATTTAGCTTTAGAGCGGTAAGCTATAAGTTTTAAGCTGTCCGAGTGCTTTTTAAGTGTTGACATAATAATTAGCAACGCTCAAATTTTTTGGCTTACCGCTTACCGCTTACCGCTTACCGCTTACCGCTTACCGCTTACCGCTTACCGCTTACCGCTTACCGCTTACCGCTTACCGCTTACCGCTTACCGCTTACCGCTTACCGCTTACCGCTTACCGCTTATTCCCTATTCTTTCAATTAATGATAGCGCTGTCATTTTATCTTTTATATGATGGTGGTGAATAAATAATAATAAATAACAGATTACGTGGGGGGAAATGCGTAGTCTTAGGGTATACAACGAGGAGAGAGCAATGGATTTTAAAAAGCGAACTTTAGCGAGTTTGATCGCGATAATGCCATTAATGGCACAGGCGCAGTTTTCGCAAAATGAAGTGAACAACTTTGCCAAAGAAACCACCCTGACATTTGCTGTGGTTGATAACTTTCATAATAAAGCCGCTGGTTTTTTAGGGACAATTACATTAAACAACCAATCTGATGTTGCACTTCCAGCTGGTGAAAGTGACTGGCAGTTGTATATTCACTCAGTTCGTAAGATCAGTACTGAGCTAGTTGCGGGTTTAAATATTGAACACGTAAATGGCGATTTACACCGCATTACCCCAACTAAAAACTTTACAGGGTTAGCTTCAGGTAAAAGCTTAGTACTTGAGTTTGACGCTCAAGTTTGGGTGGTTGCTTATTCTGACTTTATGCCACGTGCTTTTTTTGTCTCTGGTGATAATAAACCGGCTATTTTTGCAAATACTGACAGTGAAGATATGACCCAGTTTGTTGCACCGTTTGAGCGTGAAAATCAACTGCGCCGTTATAACGAGCCAAAAGATTTAACGGTATTAGTCACCCCACAAGTGCGTTTTGAGCGTAATCAACAAACGACAAGTCAAGTATCGCAACAAGACGCATTAAAGCGGATCATTCCAAAGCCACAAAAAGTAGAGTTTAATCGCGGCACTGCGACACTTGATAGCAGCTGGCAGATCACTTTCCAAGGTCAGTTAAAGAACGAAGTCATGGTGTTTATGCAAGATTTGCAAGATGACTATGGCCTGACCTTAAAAGCCCAGCCAGATCACATCAAACTAGCAAAAGAAAAACTGATCAGCTTAAAAGTAAATCCACAGTTGGCCGATGGTAAATCAGAAAGTTACACTCTTGAAATAGATGACGATCGTATTGAAATTGTTGGTAGTGATAATGCCGGTGTATTCTATGCCATGCAGAGCTTACTTAATCTACTCCCGGCAAATAGCCAAGGGACTGTAGACATTCCACAACTTGAGATTGAAGACAGCCCACGCTATGGCTGGCGTGGCATGCACTATGATAATGGCCGTAATTATCACGGTAAAGACGCTATGTTCAAATTGGTTGAGCAAATGGCGCGTTATAAAATGAATAAACTACATTGGCACTTTTCCGAAGATGAAGGTTGGCGCTTAGAAATTCCAGGATTACCAGAGTTAACTGATATTGGTGGTTATCGCTGTTTTGACCTTGAAGAAAGAGAATGTTTATTAACCCAGTTAGGCACCGGGCCATTTAAATCCGGCTCAGGTAACGGTTACTTAACTCGTAGTGAGTTTGTTGAATTATTAAAGTTTGCTAAAGACCGCCATATTCAAATCATTCCAGAAATTGAAGGGCCGGGGCATGCTCGCGCATCAATTAAAGCAATGGAAGCACGTTATCATAAGCTTGCCGATGAGGCGCAACGAGTAGCCAAAAATAAGCTTGTTAATAAAAAGAATGCGGGGAAAGAAACGCAGCAAGTCGATATCAGTGCTGCAACCCAGTATTTATTGAGTGATCCAAAAGACACCTCGGTTTATATGACGGTGCAAAACTACAAAGATAACTCGATGAACGTATGCATGGATTCAACCTATGCTTTTTTAGATAAGGTTACCTACGAATTACAACAAATGTACCGCGAAGCCGGTGTGCAATTGACTAACTTACACTTTGGTGGCGATGAAGTGGGTGCCGGTTCATGGGTTGGCTCGCCAATATGCCAAGCAATGTTTGCCGATCCAAATAATGGTGTTGCCGGTGCAGCAGATCTTAAACCTTACTTTACACAACGTGTGGCCAAGTTACTTGAAAAACGCGGGATTTCGCCTGGCGCATGGGAAGACGGTTTAATGTATGACCAAACAAACCCATTTAAGCGCGACGAGTTTCCAAACAAAACCTTTACAGCAAACGTCTGGGACAATATTTGGGAGTGGGGTGTTGCAGACAGAGCTTATCGCCTTGCCAATGCTGGCTACCAAGTGATTCTATCGCATGGTACACACTTATACTTTGACCATCCTTATGAAGCTCACCCAGAAGAACGTGGGTATTATTGGGCAACTCGCTATACCGATACTAAAAAAGCATTTAATTATATGCCAGACGATGTGTATGCAAATGCCGATTACACCCGAACACGGGAGCCGATAGATAACCTTGAAGCTTTAGTTGGTCGTCCACTACCAAAATTAGAAAAGCCAGAAAACATCTTAGGTATGCAAGGACAAGTTTGGTCTGAAACTATTCGAACCGAAGATCAAGTATTGGCAATGATATTCCCGCGTATTCTGTCTGTTGCTGAGCGTGCATGGCATAAAGCACCATGGGAAGGCGAGCAGGTTGATCGTAAAAGCCAAGAACAAGACTGGGCACAATTCTCTGCTGCAGTTGGTTTGAAAGAGCTTACTAAATTGGCCAATGCAGGCATAACTTTACATTTGCCGGTACCTGGTGGCGTGATTAACAATGGTCAGCTTGAGGTTAATACGCCATTTACATATTTAAATACCGAGTATAGTTTAGATAATGGCGCGAGTTGGCAGCAATATACAGCTCCGATCAGTGTTTCTGAACAGCAGTCTGTAGCATTACGTAGTAGCTTAGATAGCAAACTAAAAAGCAGAATTACTCATATAAATTAATATATTAGTAACTAATTACGTTTTGAAAGGGCCATAAAGGCCCTTTTTTGTGCCGTTGTAAAATAAATTGTTACTAGTAATATGGCGGTAATTAACGTAAAGTTTTATGGCAGCGCTGTCATTTTTGTTTCTACATTGTCATTTAAATGTCGCCAAGGTGTTATAAAATACAGCAACGCTAATCGTCGATTTAAGTTTTTTGAACTTAATTGCAATAAATAATTATAACGATAGCTCGCAACAAGAAGAAGTTTTATGGAAGCCACAGTGTCAAAAATAAATAAACAAAGTAATTTTATACCCATGGCCATTGTTGCCACTTTATTTTTTATCCTAGGTTTTGCAACCTGGTTAAATGGTTCACTAATGCCATACTTAAAACAAGTATTACAGCTGAGTCCATTTCAAGCCTCACTGATTTTATTCTCGTTTTATATAGCGGTGACGTTTACTGCTGTACCGTCGGCGATGATCATTCGTAAAGTCGGTTATAAAAATGGCATGGCACTCGGTATGGCAACCATGATGGTGGCAGGTTTATTATTTATTCCAGCTGCAAAAACTCAAGTGTTTGTGCTGTTTTTATTTGCGCAGTTGGTTATGGGGGCAGGGCAAACCTTGTTGCAAACTGCAGTTAACCCGTATGTTGTTCGGATTGGGCCTGAGGAATCGGCCGCAGCACGTGTCAGCATCATGGGGATATTGAATAAAGGCGCTGGCGTGATTGCGCCAATCGTATTTACAGCATTAATTCTAAGCGATTTCACCGGCCTTGTTGGTAAAGATTTATCACAAGCTGAAATTGATTCAATGGCAAATAGTTTAATTTATCCTTATTTAGGGTTAGCGCTATTTATTGGTGCATTGGCATTTGCAGTGACAAAAATGCCATTACCAGAGCTTATTGATGATGAGGAGCAAGGTGCTAAAGGACAAGTAAAAGAAGCACTTTCTCACCCAAGCCTAGCATTAGGTGTGGTTGCATTATTCGTTTATGTAGCCGTAGAGGTTATTGCAGGCGATACCATTGGTACTTTTGCATTGTCGCTAGGTATTGAAAAATATAGTGTCATGACCTCTTATACCATGAGCTGCATGGTGTTAGGTTATATAGTCGGTATTGTGCTTATTCCGCGTGTTATTTCGCAGCAAGCAGCGCTAAGTGTGTCTGCAATTTTAGGCTGTGTACTAACCCTTGCCGTGGTATTTAGCGATACTAGTTCAGTTGTGATCGCAACAGCGCTTGGTCTAGAAGTGCAATTACCAGATACACTATTGATGATAGCTGTGTTAGGATTTGCTAATGCTATTGTATGGCCTGCGGTATGGCCGTTAGCGTTGTCTGGGTTAGGTAAATTAACCAGTGTTGGTTCTGGTCTGCTTGTAATGGGCATCGCCGGTGGGGCATTTGGTCCTCTATTTTGGGGTCTAGCAAGTGGTGGTGTGGATTCTGCCGCGGCTCAGCAGGGCGCTTATATCGTAATGTTACCTTGTTATTTATTCATTCTTTTCTATGCTGTAAAAGGGCACAAGATGAAAAGCTGGAAATAAGATTAAAGTTGAAAGGTTCAAGGTAAAAGTTTAGCTTTGTAGAACCTAGAACCTAGAACCTAGAACCTAGAACCTAGAACCTGATTTTTGAAAAGAATTTCTATAATGTAGAAATAATCCCGTGTGTAATGCCACCGAAAGGTGGCATTTTTTTGTCTGCAAGAAAGCAGCTTGCGAGCTGGCGAGAGTAAAGTTAGCGAGGGTACGCTAATCGGCGCTAAAGCGCTCTGCTACGGGATAATGCATGCGTGTATTTATTGTGGGAACTGGCTTCAGCCGTGATTGTGTTTAGGCTTAGGTTATATGCAACAACCAATCGGCGCTAAAGCGCTCTCATACGAGTAATGCATGTGTATTTTTCTTGTGGGAACAGGCTTCAGCCATTATTTTTGGTTTGTGCTTAATATTAATTAATAAAATGGAATTTTAAGAGCGTATTTGATATTGAGATAAGAAGGGAAAAGATGGGGCGATTGACGGGGCTTGAACCCGCGACAACCGGAATCACAATCCGGGGCTCTACCAACTGAGCTACAACCGCCACAACACACCTTGTTTGGTGTGGCGCGGATAATACATAAAATAATAAATCTTGTGAAGGGTTAAGAGCAAAAAAAGTGAAAAAAATTTAAAATTGAATATTTTTGTTCATAAAGCAGCCAGAGAATGAATGTTTAAATCGTTTTTATCTGGTTGGGTAAAATAAAAGTTAATCCTGAAGACGTTCTTTTAAAGATAAATAGATTAATTAATTAAATAATAAATTGAAATCAGATATAATTTAACCAGCAAACTGCTTAATACTGAATATCAGGAGTGATAATGGATACAATACTTAACTGGATAAACGAAAACTCAGGTTTGATTTTGCATTATGGCATTCAAGCTGTGATTGCATTGGTGATCTTTTTACTGGGCGGTCGTGTTGCAAAATTTTGCTCTAACCTAACTGAAAAAGCATTCGATAAAAAGAAAGTAGATAAAGCTGTAGGTTCGTTCGTATCAAGCATTGTTTATGCCATCGTATTTATGGCAACAATCTTAATGGCGTTGTCACAAATAGGCATAGAAACCACTTCATTTATCGCTATTTTAGGTGCTGCAGGCTTAGCAGTTGGCTTGGCACTGCAGGGTTCATTATCTAACTTCGCATCTGGCGTACTTATTATCTTACTTCGTCCTTTCAAATCGGGTGATTATGTCGAAGCTGGCGGTAAAGCTGGTACAGTGAAAAAAATCGAAATTTTCTCTACTGAACTACGCACACCAGATAACAAAGTTATCATCATGCCAAACTCTAAAATTATGTCTGACTCAATTATTAATTACTCGCGCGAATCAACTCGCCGTATCGATCTAGTTATTGGTGTTGGTTACGATGCAGACTTACGCAAAGCAAAAGAAGTACTTAAATCAGTACTAGATCAAGAGTCACGCATTCTTAAAGATCCAGCTTATAACGTATCAGTGTCTGAACTCGCAGATTCAAGCGTAAATTTCATTGTGCGTCCGTGGGTTAACTCAGGCGATTACTGGCCAACTTATTGGTCTTTAATTGAGAACATTAAAATCGCATTAGATGATGCGGATATCACTATTCCGTTTCCGCAAATGGATGTTCATTTGCACAAGCAAGATTAATCAATATACAAGTAACAAAGGTTATTTTTAATGAAATTAAAGCTTTTATCAATTTTAGTTGCAGTATCAGCTACAACTAACGCATTCGCAGAAGACGCTAGAACATGGGAAGTTACCAGTGAGCTAGGTGCAATCATAACTAGCGGTAATACTGAAACAACCACTCTTAAGGGTGGCATCAAGGCATTACATAACTTAGAAAGCTGGAATAACGAGTATAAAATTAACGGTCTTTATAAAGAAGACAACGTTGAAAATGAAGCGGGTATAAAAGAAAAGCAGCGTACTAACGAAAAATATTCGTTATCAGCACAAGGTAACTATAAATTAAATGAAGATCATGCTCATTTATATATCTATGGTTCACATGTTTCAGATTACTTTGGTGCTTATCGCAGTGAGTCTGTTATCTCAGCTGGTTATGGTCAACGCTTGTTAGATCGTTCTGACATGTGGCTAAATGCTGAAATTGGTCCTGGTTATAAATATTTTCAATACCCTGATACAAGTAGTGAAGTAGATGAAAATGGCAACTCTTTAGCTGGTGAGCGTGAAGGTGAAGTTATTGCTTTAGGTAAGCTTGATTATAATTGGCAGATATCTGACAACGCTAAGTTTACTCAGTTAGTTGCAGTTGAATATGGTGATACCAACACTAAAACACGCTCAGAGACTGCACTTTTAGCTAAGATAAATGGCTCATTACAAATGAAAGTTGCTTACAACATCACCAACAACTCAGATGTTGCTGATGATAAAGAGAGTACAGACACAGAAACGTCGCTGACACTGGTTTACAGTTTTTAACAGTTTAGCTCTGTTAAGTGACATTTAACTGTAATAAAGGGACGAAAGTCCCTTTTTTATTTGTAGTGAAATAATGTAGAATAGCCAATCTTTTGGCTGTAGTTCTAGGGATAAACCTACTTGTGATGCTTTTTAAACGATTTTTAATAACTTTTTTACTGTTAACGACTGCATCTGCATTTGCATTTACACCGAGTGCAGCGCAGATTGAACAATTTAAAAAGCTGCCAAAAGCCCAGCAAGAGGCACTGGCTAAGCAGTATGGTGTCGATCTATCCACAATTACCGGTAAATCATCATCAAGCTCAATAAAAGAAGATGAGCCTACAATTCAGCCTCGCCAATTACAAGAAGAGCCTGAGTTAACCGACGAAGAACGCTTTAAGCCGCAATTAGACGAAATAAAACCATTTGGCTACGAGTTGTTTTCTGGCGAGCCAACTACATTTATGCCAAGTGAAAATGCGGCAGTACCAGAAACATATTTAATTGGCCGTGGTGATCAATTAAAAATTAATTTTTATGGCAAAGAAAGTGAAAGCTATGAAGTTAATGTTGATCGTGAAGGCCGAATTAATATCCCTAATTTAAGCCCTGTTGAAGTTGCTGGGCTTACATTCGGTGAAATAAAAGAACTTATCAAAGCCAAAGTTGCACAAGAAGTTATAGGTGTAAAAGCGTTTGTATCGCTAGGAAAATTACGCAGCATGCGTATCCTAGTATTGGGTGAAGCACATAAGCCGGGTAGTTATAGCGTATCGTCGTTGACCACAGTGTCACATGCTTTGTTTATTAGCGGCGGTGTATCTGAAATTGCATCTTTGCGTAACATTCAAGTTAAACGTGCTGGTAAAGTTGTTGCAAACTTTGATCTTTATGATCTACTTATAAAAGGTGATAGCCGCAACGACATCATCTTAAAGCCAGGGGATGTAGTATTTATTCCACCAGTTGGTTCACAAGTAGCCGTTGAAGGGTTAGTGAAGCGCCCAGCTATATTTGAATTGAAGAATAATGAAAATGCCCAAGACGTATTAAAAATGGCCGGTGGCTTGAAGCCTGGAGCGTATGCACAAAAAGCAATTGTAGAGCGTTTTAATAATTACAATGCTAAAGAAATTTTATCAGTAGACTTTAGCGGCAAAGATATTGCGTATATCCCACGTGATGGCGATAGAATTCGCTTTAATCCTGTAAGCTTGCAGTATCAAAACTCAATTAGTGTAATTGGTGCTGTTGCACGACCAGGTAATTATCAATGGTATCAAGGCAAGCATATTTCGGATGTATTAACGTCAGTTCGTGGTGATTTGTTACCACAAGCTGACCTTAGTTACGCTTTATTAGTGCGTGAAATTAATATTTCAGGTGATATTGAAGTGCGTCAATTCGACATAGCGCAAGCTATTGTAAAAGCAACTGCACATGACTTTGAGTTAAAAGCAAACGATAAACTATTAGTTTTTAGTCGTTACGAAGAAAAAGAAGCTGAAGAGTTAGCTTTAAAAAATATGGCCCTCACCGAAGAACAGCAAGCGCAGCAGGTGAAAGTTCAGCAATGGCATAAATACCAAAAGAAAGAGTTTGAAAAATACATTGGTGTTGCTACAGATGATATGGAATTAAAACTCAAGGATAATTCGAACTTAACTATTGCTGAAATCTCAAAACGCAAAGCTGAAGAAGAAGAGCAAAAACTAAAGACTGAAGATTATGCTCTGTTTAGTCGTAATAACTTACTAAAGCCGGTTATCGCAAAGTTAAAACTGCAAGCAAATGTTAGACAAGCAATGCAACTGGTAGAGATCAATGGTCATGTTACTTATCCAGGGATTTATCCATTAACGATAGGTAGTGAGGTCAATGATCTTATTATTGCAGCAGGTGGTCTACTTGAATCTGCTTATACAGAGCAAGCTGAAATTACCCGTATATTAGCTGGTGATGCATCAAAAGTAGAGCATATTAAGTTTAATTTGCATAAAGCTATACTTGGAGAGTCTGATGATAATCGCATTCTTCGTAGTAAAGACAGTTTAAATGTATTCTCAATCCCTAACTGGCAAGAAAATGTAAAAGTTGAGCTAAAAGGTGAAGTTAAATTTCCTGGGTCGTATACAATTCGTCGTGGTGAAACATTAACTAACTTACTAGAGCGCGCTGGTGGTTTTTCAGAGTTTGCCGAAGAAAAAGCAGCTATTTTCACTCGAGAATCAATTCGTAAACAAGAGCAACAGCAACTCGCTAAGTTATCTGAAGAATTACGCAGAGATATAGCGCAGAAGAGTTTTGAAAATTCGGTCGGTAGTAATTCACTTTCGTATGATGAGATGAATAAGTTACTTAATGACTTAGCTAATGTAGAAGCGGTTGGTCGATTAGTTATTGATTTACCTTTAATCGTTGAAGACAAACAACGCTTAGTGCTGCAAGACGGTGACACTTTATATGTACCAAGTAAACGCGACTCTATCAGCGTCATCGGTGAAGTAAATTACGCAACCTCACATTTATATAAACCAGGAACCAGCTTTGAAGATTATATAGCCCTAAGTGGTGGTTTAAAAGAGCGTGCGGATGATGAACGGATTTACATTATTAAAGCAAACGGTTCAGTTAAAATTCCTGATAGTGGTAGTTGGTTTGCTGTTAATGATTCTCAGCTGATTGAAGCTGGTGACACAATAGTAGTGCCGCTTAATTCAAATTACATGGACAATCTCACGCTGTGGAGTACTGTTACACAGATCGTTTATCAATTAGGTATTGCAGTAGCAGCTATTGGTAGTCTTTAGGTAATGAACTCACAAATCGCTAGTTACTATGAGTTAGAGTCATGTATATAACGGTTTCCAGGATTTCAGTAGCTAATTCAAGCAGTATCCGTGATATGTATTGTAAATAGAGAATTGAAGTAATGTTAAAGACAGAGAATGATTATCAAGAAGTTAGTGTGAAAACGCAGGAAATAGCTGAGGATTCAATTGATCCGAATGAGCTGATATTAGCTATTTTACAGAAAAAGATATTGATAGTAATTATCACTTCTTTATTTACTTTAGGGGCTGCATTATTTGCGATTAATAGCCCTAATATATATAAGTCAGAAGCGCTACTTGCACCTGCCGATACAGATAAGTCAGGTGGAGGGTTAGGTGCTTTAGCTGGGCAGCTCGGTGGCCTAGCAAGTATGGCAGGGATAAGTCTTGGCGACGATGGGGATGAAAACGTTAAAATGGCTATAGAAGTAATCAAGTCAAGACAATTTATTAGTGAATTTATACAGCGTCATAAAATATTACCTGATTTAATGGCAGTTGATTCATGGAATATGGCTGATAATACTTTGAGTTATGATGAAGATGATTACCTAGTGTCAGAAAGTCAGTGGGTGAGAGATGTTAATCTTCCATTTAAAGCTGAGCCATCGATGCAGGAAGCATACAAAGAGTTTAATAAGATAATGTCTGTTGCATTAGCCAAAGATAGTGGAATGGTGACGATTTCAATCGAACATGTATCACCTTATATAGCAAAGAATTGGGTTACATGGCTGGTTGAAGATATTAATGCTGAAATGAAAAGTAGGGATGTGCTCGAGGCTAAGCGCAGCACTGAGTTTTTAAATAAACAAATATCAGAAACCACGATTGCTGGTATTCGTACTATTTTATTTAAATTAATAGAAGAACAAGCGAAGACAATTTTATTTGCTGAGGTTAGAGATGAGTATATTTTTAAGACAATAGATAAAGCTATTGTTCCTGAGGAAAAGTTCAAACCTAAGAGGTTGCTTATATGTATCCTAGGGGCCGTATTAGGCTTTGCCTTGAGCGTGATGTTTGTTCTAATGCAGTATTTTTCTAAAAAAAACTGACTTCTAGTATAGCTGTTATTTAGCGATGAAGTGTTGTTATTTAGACAGACTTTTACGCTAAGAGTTATGTTGCAATTAAATATAGAAAGAAATCGAATGTTCGAAAATAAAATAAATCATACAGATATACATGTACATAATAGATTTAAAGCAAGTAGTGAAGCTTTAAAACAAAAAACTATATATGTATATTGCCCTGAAAGTTTAGAGTCGTTAATTAATAAGCTTGTCGGTAACTATGATTTTGATATCAAGGTCAATGACTACAGCTTAAAAGATTTAAGCAAGCAAGTAATATGTCACTACCAAGCTGCGGATTTAAGTTTAGAGCAAAGACATTACTTAGTTGTTGCGACTGAATTAGGCGCTTGGGTGGAGCCTCTCGTTAGTTATTTAGATGCACGATTTGGTTATACAGAAGTTGCTTTACTTCATAGTAGTTACTTTTTGCATCAGAAGGCATTTTCGATTTTATCGCATAAGCGAACACAGTTTGCAAAAAGGGTTATGGATATAGCCGCTGCACTTTTACTTACGTTAATTGCGCTTCCTATTGGCTTGATAACTGCCTTACTTATTAAATTAGAATCACCAGGAGCTATTTTTTATAAGCAAAGGCGAACAGGGCAATATAACGAAGAATTCTCTGTGATTAAATTTAGGTCAATGAGCAAGAATGCAGAAAAATCAGGTGCACAATGGGCATCAAAAAATGATAGTAGAGTTACACGAGTTGGACAGTTTATAAGGCGAACACGTATTGATGAATTACCTCAAATAATTAATATTTTTAGAGGTGAGATGTCAATTGTTGGTCCTCGTCCAGAAAGAGAGGTGTTTATAGATAGCCTCGAAAAAGAAATTCCTTATTACCGCTTTAGACATGCTGTGAAGCCAGGTATTACAGGGCTGGCGCAAATTAGTTATCCTTATGGTGCATCTACAGAAGATGCCATTTGGAAGCATAAATATGACATATATTATATCAAGCATCATAGTACTTGGTTGGATATTAAAATATTATTTAAGACTGTTAAAGTCGTATTATTTGGTATGGGTCGATAAGATTAAATTTAGAGAGATATATTTTGAAAATTCTTGTTACAGGTGGTGCTGGGTTTATTGGTTCAGCAGTCATTAGGCATATAATTGAAAATACGAACGATACGGTCATTAATTTAGACAAACTTACGTACGCTGGAAACTTAGAATCATTAGTTGCCGTTCAGGATAACGAGCGCTACTACTTTGAAAAAGTTGATATTTGTGAACGTTCAGAATTAGATCGCATATTTGATCAATATGAACCAGATGCGGTTATGCACTTGGCAGCAGAAAGCCATGTTGATCGCTCAATTACCGGGTCCGCTGAATTTATACAAACCAATATTATTGGCACATATAATTTGCTAGAGGCTGCTAGATGTTATTGGAATCGATTAAGTGATCCTGTAAAAGCTGATTTTCGATTTCATCATATTTCTACAGATGAAGTTTATGGTGATTTACCACACCCTGATGAACAAAGCGGCACTCTTCCGTTATTTACAGAGGAGACATCTTACTCGCCGAGTAGCCCTTACTCAGCAAGTAAAGCATCAAGCGATCACCTTGTCCGCAGTTGGCTTCGCACTTATGGTTTACCAACAATAGTAACTAATTGTTCTAATAATTATGGTCCATATCATTTTCCTGAAAAGTTAATTCCACTTGTTATTCTAAACGCACTAGATGGAAAAGAACTCCCTATTTATGGTAAAGGGGATCAAATTCGCGATTGGTTATATGTCGATGATCATGCAAGAGCTCTTTATAAAGTGGTCACTGAAGGAAAAGTTGGAGAAACGTATAATATAGGTGGGCATAATGAGAAGAAAAATATAGAAGTTGTGCAAACTATTTGCAGCATATTAGATGAGCTGGTACCTAAAAAATCGAAATATAAAGAGCAAATTACATATGTAGCAGATCGTCCCGGTCATGATAGGCGTTATGCAATAGACTCAACAAAAATGAGTTGTGAACTCAATTGGACACCAGTAGAAACGTTTGAAACTGGTTTGCGTAAGACAGTGGATTGGTATTTGGTTAATACTAACTGGTGTGAGAATGTACAAAATGGTTCCTATCAAAGAGAGCGTTTAGGCACACTGAATGAAATGAAGGAAGATAAATAATGAAAGGTATTGTATTAGCAGGTGGTTCGGGGACAAGACTTTATCCAATAACTAAAGGTGTCTCAAAGCAATTGCTGCCTGTTTATGATAAGCCAATGATTTATTATCCAATTTCTGTCCTGATGTTAGCTGGGATCCGTGAAATACTTATAATCACAACAAAAGACGATATAGCCGGATTTGAACGTTTATTAGGTGATGGCAGTGAGTTTGGTGTTAATTTCTCTTATATTATCCAACCAAGTCCTGATGGGTTAGCTCAAGCTTTTATACTCGGTGAGGATTTCATCGGTGATGATGATGTGTGCTTAGTCTTAGGTGATAATATTTTTTATGGACAAGGTTTTACACCAAAGCTAAAACATGCCGTTGAGAATGCAAAAAATAAAAATGGTGCAACAGTGTTTGGTTACCAAGTAAAAGATCCAGAACGCTTTGGTGTTGTTGAGTTTGATGAGAATAACAAGGCCATATCAATAGAAGAGAAACCTATAAAGCCTAAATCTCATTTTGCGGTCACGGGTTTGTATTTTTATGACAACCAAGTTGTGGAAATGGCAAAAAATGTAAAACCTTCTAGCCGTGGTGAACTAGAAATAACTTGCTTAAATGATATGTACCTGAAAAGTAAAAACCTTAATGTAGAGATGTTAGGGCGCGGTTTTGCATGGCTTGACACTGGAACGCACGAAAGCTTATTAGAAGCTGCAAGCTTTGTTGAAACAATTGAAAAACGTCAAGGTTATAAAGTAGCTTGCTTAGAAGAGATTGCATTTAATAATGGTTGGCTTACCAAGTCACAGGTAATAGATTTAGCAAAACCACTACTTAAAAATAATTATGGGCAGTATTTGTTAGAAATAATTAAGGAATAATTATGAGCTTAATTAAACTAATTAACTTACCGCCATTAGGTGATGAACGAGGATCGCTTGTTTCTCTTGAAAGTAATAAGTCAATACCATTTGATATCAAGCGAGTGTATTACATTTTTGGAACTAAGCCTGGTGTTGCTAGAGGTTTTCATGCCCATAAAAAGCTAAAGCAAGTAGCCGTTTGTGTAACAGGTAAATGCCGCATGACACTTGATGATGGCATACAAAGAAAAGAAGAGTGGTTGGATTCAGCCACTAAAGGTATTTTGATTGAAGATATGATATGGCGGGAAATGCACGATTTTAGCGATGATTGTGTGTTACTTGTATTAGCAAGTGAACATTACGATGAATCTGATTACATTCGAAATTATGATGAGTTTTTAAAAGGCGTAAATAATGTTTAGTAATATTTTGGTGATAGGCGCCGGTACTATGGGGGCTGGAGTTGCGAGTCAATTCGCCCTAAAAGGTTTTAACGTTACCATTTTAGTTAGAAGTGAAGAAAAAGTCATATGCCTAAAACCTGAACTTGAAAAATTAGTTAAACGCTCTTTAAAGCGAATGCAATTAAAAGAATCGCAGAGCGATGTATTAGATAAAATTGATATCGTAAAAGAGTTGGCGAACGAAGCTAGTTATGATTTTGTTTTTGAAGCTATTAGTGAAAATATAAATCAAAAAAAGCAAATTATTCAAGATTATACTGGTTTCATAACAGAGAATACTATTTGGGCAACAAATACATCCAGTTTATCTGTAACAGATATGGCTGCAGGCTATAAATACCCAGAAAACTTCATAGGTATTCACTTTTTTAATCCTGTAGCGAGTATGGAGTTGGTTGAAATAATACCATCAATGCTTACCTCAACCTCAGTAGTGGACAAGTGTTGGGATTTTTGTACTTTATTACAGAAAAAACCTGTGCGTGTTGAAGATAGCCCTGGATTTATTGTGAATAGGTTGCTTATTCCTATGATTAATGAAGCTGTTGAAATTTTAAGTAGTCAAGTTGCAAGTGCTGAAGAGATTGATTCGGCAATGAAATTAGGTGCTCATCACCCATTAGGGCCATTAGCTTTAGCTGATCTTATCGGTAATGATGTTTGCTTATCAATTATGGAGGCTCTATATACAGCAACTTCAGACTCAAAGTATCGACCTTCATATTTGCTTCGTAAAATGGTTAGCGCAAAAAAATTAGGTAGAAAAACGGGTATTGGTTTTTACTCTTATTAAAAGGAACTCAAGATGGCGAATTTGATTCATCCAACAGCTATTATTAGTGAAACAGCTTCAATTGGAAAAGATGTAACAATTGGAGCATTTACTATTGTTCACGAAAATGTATCTATAGGCGATAACTCAGTTATTGAATCGTTCTGTGAGTTAGGAGTCGAGAATGCATTTTCTGAAGGGTTGCCATTAGTTCTTGGAAAAAATAGCTATATCCGTAGCCATAGTATTTTTTATGCTGCTTCTACCTTTGGCGATAATTTAGTCACAGGCCATCGTGTAACTATTAGAGAGAAGACAACGGCAGGTGTTGGATTTCAAATTGGTACGTTGGGTGATATCCAAGGGCATTGCACTATCGGCGATTACGTAAAGTGCCATAGTAATGTTCATATTGGGAATAAGTCAAAAATAGGTAATTATGTATGGATTTTTCCATATGTCGTACTTACAAATGATCCCCACCCACCAAGTGAAGTTCTACTTGGTTGTGAAATTAGTGACTTTGCTGTAATTGCGACCATGTCAGTTATTTTACCGGGGGTAAAAGTTGAATCTGATACATTGATAGGTGCAGGTAGTATTGTCGGGAAAACAGTAAATTCAGGGTGGGTTGTAGCTGGTAATCCGGCTAAACCTATATGTGAAATTACTAAGATAAAACTTAAAGATGGTTCCAACCGAAATGCTTACCCTTGGCGAAGTCATTTTACTCGCGGATATCCTCAGGCCGAAGTGGAAAAGTGGATTGCTGAATTTAGTATTTGATTACAGTTAATTGTTGAAAAAATAAATAGAGTTGATAATGATCCCTTTTCTAGATTTAAAAAAAATTAACAATCAATACAAAGCTGACTTAATTTCTGCTTGTAGCAGAGTTATAGAGTCAGGTTGGTATGTTCAAGGTAAAGAAGTCGCTGAATTTGAAAGTGAGTTTGCTCAATATTGTGGCACAAAGTATTGCATTGGTGTTGCTAACGGCTTAGACGCACTTACGTTGACTTTGAGGGCATGGAAAGAGTTAGGAAAGTTAAAGGACGGTGACGAAGTTATCGTTCCTGCAAATACTTATATAGCCAGTATCTTAGCTATAACAGAAAATAAATTAAAACCTGTATTAGTTGAACCTGAGCAGCATAGTTACAATCTATGTCCTGTAAAAACCGAAGCAGCAATTACTTCTAAAACGAAAGTAATACTGGTAGTTCATTTATATGGGCAATTGGCAAATATGCCAGCTATTATGGGTATAGCAAAGCGCAGTAACTTACTTGTTCTGGAAGATTCCGCTCAAGCCCATGGCGCTAGCCTAGGTGGTAAGAAAGCGGGTAGTTGGGGTGATGCCAGTGGTTTTAGCTTTTATCCAGGGAAGAATTTGGGAGCCCTTGGTGATGCTGGAGCTGTAACTACCAGTGATCAAGAATTAGCCGATACAATTCGTGCGCTTGGCAACTATGGAAGTAAAGAAAAGTATGAAAATGTTTATCAAGGTGTCAATAGCCGCTTAGATGAAATACAAGCTGCTATGCTTAGGGTTAAGCTACGTTATTTAGATAACGAAATAGCCCATAGACGTGCGGTAGCTGCAAGGTATATGAGTGCTTTGAAGGGTTCTCAGTTTATACTTCCATTTGCAGATGATACAGATATAACAACTGAAGAAACACATGTGTGGCATTTATTTGTTATTAGGGCTACTGATAGAGTTACTTTTCAAGCCTATATGAACGATCTGGGTGTGCAAACTTTAATTCATTACCCTAAGCCACCACATAAGCAAAGTGCTTATCCGGATTGGAGTAATCAATCGTTTCCAATTACCGAGCTAATCCATAAAGAAGTTATAAGTCTTCCGTTGTCTCCTGTTATGGAAAGTGAAGATTTAGATCAAGTAATCAACGCTGTTTCTTTATATGACATTACTTAAAACATCTGTTTTGAGTTTTATTGCTACCGCAGTGAAAATGCTCGCTGCTCTAGTGATAAATAAAGCTGTAGCTGTTTTAGTTGGCCCTTCAGGGCTTGCATTGATGGGCCAACTTCAAAATTTTATTCAGATTGCTATGACTGCTGGTCAAGGTGGTATTAACCAAGGGGTTGTAAAGCATACAGCTGAGTATTCAGTTGAAAATAAAACAACAAGTGCGCTATTTAGTACCGCAACAGTTATTAGTTTTTTCACTGCTGTTAGTGCCGGAATAATCGTATGCGTTTTTTCAGGACAATTGGCCGATTACTTCTTAAAAAATCGTGATTACACCTACATATTTATACTTTTTGGTTTTAGTATTATTTTCTTTGTATTAAACCAACTGCTTTTATCAATAATAAATGGTCTCAAAGAGATAAAAGTTTTCATTAGTATAAATATAGTGCAAAGCGTCTTTAGTTTAATTTTTACCTTAGTGATGATCTATTGGCTAGGATTAGAAGGCGTATTCATTGCTATGGTAACCAATCAATCAATAATATTATTGGTACTTGTTTGGGCGATTCGTCACCATGCACTGATTAAATTGTCAGCATTTCGAAAGCGCTTTGATAAAATAGAAGCTAAAAAATTATTTAAATTTTCAGCAATGACTTTAACAAGTGCTGCAGTAGCTCCTATCTCTCACCTTATCGTTCGCGACTACTTAGGTAATAATTTAAGTTGGCAAGAGGCGGGTTATTGGCAAGCTATCTGGTATATTTCAAGTATGTATTTAATGGTGGTTACTACAACATTAGGGATCTATTACCTACCTAAGCTTGCTGAATTAACATCTAAAAAAGAAATTAAAAAAGAATTGATAAATGGTTATAAAATAATACTTCCAATAGTGATTTTAATGGCTATGTTAATATATTTTCTTAGAGAACTTATTATACAAGTTCTCTTCTCGAAGGAGTTTATACCCATGGCTGAGCTTTTTAAATGGCAGCTTATAGGTGATGTAATTAAATTGGCTTCGTGGCTTCTTAGTTACGTAATGTTGGCAAAGGCAATGACAAAGTTATTCATAACAACGGAAATAGTGTTTTCGATTGGTTTTGTACTTTTAGCAAAATACCTTGTGAGTCAATACGGCCTAAATGGTGTTACTTACGCTTATGCTTTAAATTATTCAGTATACTTTATAGTTGTTGCTTTTATTACTCTAAATTACCTGCGTAATAAAAAGTCAGCTCTAATGTTTAAATAAACCTTTCAACTTGCCTTTTTAAATCTAATATTATGAGTGACTTTATATGTCAGAAGTAATTACAATTGCTATTGTTGCCTATAACTCTTCAAGCACAATTCTCGAAACACTTAATAGTGCGTTAACGCAAACCTATCAAGCAAAAAATATAGAGTTATTAATAAGCGATGATGGCTCTAGTGATAATACTACCGTAGTTGCCAGTGATTGGTTGCAATCGAATCAGCATCACTTCTACAGAGCTGCCTTATATAAAAATAAAGTAAATAAAGGAGTTTCAGCAAACTGCAATATTGTTTGGCGAAATGCGACTGGACGATGGGTTAAAACGATTGCTGCCGACGATATATTAGTAGATACCTGCATTTGCGATAATCTTAACTACATAAAAGAACATCCTGAAGCGCAAGTTTTATTCTCTGACGCCATCTTATTTTCGGGTGATTTAAAAAATCAAAAAGTGGTAAAAAATGATCAAAAACTTTTTGCTATGACGCAAGCTGAGCAGTTTAATATGCTCTTGAAGGGTTGCAATATTTTAGCACCAACATCGTTTATGAGTAAAAAAACGCTAGAGAGTGTTGGCTTCGCTGACGAGAGATACGCTATGCTCGAAGATTATCCATTATGGTATAAAATTTTAAAGCAGGGTATTGGTCTTGATTATTTTGAGAAAGAGACTGTCTACTATCGAGTCGGAGACTCATTGAGTCAACATAGCGAGTTTATTGGCAATGCTAAATACTTGAATTCACTCTATTGCTTTCAAAAGGATTGTATTTGGCCTGAGCTGAGTTATAAAGATGTATTCAAAATTTGGGACGACTATATTATTTTCAAAGAAAAAACATTGTGGCTCAAATTTGTTGGCACTAAAAGAAGTAACACATATTTAATTTATCATTACATAACATGCCTATTTAGGCCATATAGACTTTATAAAATGATTAGAAAGTTTTTATAATTAAGTGTTTGAGGTCAATTTTTGTGATAGAAAATCTACTAATTTTTATATTTTTGATTTTTGCTACGCTTGTAGCAAATTATCAACTGAGGATTTTCTCTTTTAGACCCTCTATTTTAGGGTCATATCTTTTTTTAACACTATTTGTTCAAATTATACCCGGTACAATTTTAGTTTCATTTTTTGCCTTCCCTCTAGTCTTGAATATTCAAACTGGAATGTCGCAAGAGCTTTTAGAATTAACATTTCGCTATACAACATGTTCAATTGCCACTTTATTGCTCATGCTATCTTTTTGTTCTAAATACATTGATTTAGATATTAATCTAAAAACGGTGCCTGTCTCAAAAGGAATGGGTGTAGGGTTATTGCTAATTTCAATTGTTGTAGTGTTTATTAAGGTTGCTTCTATAGGGCAGCTACCGATCCTACTGGCTCTAAAGGGAGATGCTATAGGTGCTGCTCTGCTGAAGGCAAAAATACTTAAACAAGAAACAGGAATGGGTGGGCTTTTTATAGGGTATATTTTTATGTATTTCCCTTATGTATCACTAATTTATTCCTACATATGTAAACAGATACTACCCTCCACATCAAAGATATTTTATATTAATTTTTACCTGATGACTTTTTATTGCTTGTATGACCTACAAAAGTCTAAATTAGTAATGGTATTTTTTATGTTATTTGTTTTGTATCTAAAAAAAGCAAAAAATATTAACTACTTTTATGTATTAATTACACCACTAATAGGATTAATGTTTTTGGCAGGTGGCTTCATGGTTTTACATGAAACGCCCATTGGAGAGGTTTTAAACGCAGTTGCTGGAAGAATGTTTATTGGCCAAGCCGAAGGCGCATACATGATGTATGATGTACTGACCCCAGACTTTGAGCGTATAACTTATGGTATGCCATTAGCTGGCTCGTTTGGGTTTGCGGCAATAGATCCTGCTGCTGAAATTATTACAATATTTTTTCCTACAGCTGGTAGTGCATGGGTTAACTCGAATACTTATATGCAATCACATGCATGGACTATTTTTGGCGATATATCGCTTATAATAGCTCCTTTAATTGTCACTATGAATATCGTTGGTTTATATATTTTGAAGGGGGTATTCAGCAGATACCTGCACGGTTATGCCCATGCCGTTTATATTGTCACGCTACTTACATTACCAATCAATAATGACTTTTCATTTTTCTTGTATTTCAAGTCTTGGTTATGTTTTATTATTTTGTCAGTGTTTTTAATTGTCGTTAAAATGCCCGGCTTTTTTATTTTAAAGAAAAAGGCTAAGGTAAAGGAAGAGTAATGAAAGTTTTACATGTTGTTGGGAATGAAATAGAGCCATCGAACGGTATTGGTCGATTGATCCCTGAGATGATCAAAATGCACAGCCTACACAGTGAATTAATAAAACCATCACTTTTGATTTTTGATAACTCATTCGATTCACAAGAAATTGAGGTGTTTAATTTCTTTGACATTAAAACACCCTCACTATTTTTAGAAAGCTTCGATTTGGTAGTTTTTCATGGTATTTATTATCTAAAGTATTATTCATTATATAAGCTATTAAAGTCTCTAAACATTAAATATATTGTAAAACCTCATTCAAGTTTGATGAAAGCGGCTCAGAAAAAGTCAAAGCTAAAGAAGATGATTGCAAATAGAGTATTTTATAAAAAGTTTATATCTTCAGCCGCTGGAACGATATTTACTAATGAAGATGAGAAAAAAAATTCTTTGTCCTGGAATGACAGCGAGTATATTGAGCCAAATGCTTTAGATTTTAATTATGAAAATCCGACTGAAAAGACGGTCAGTAAAGAAGAGCCTATTCGATTCATTTACCTTTCTAGAATTGACTTTAATCATAAAGGCACTGATATTTTGCTTGATGCTCTAATGTTGATAAAAGAAAAAGGTTTGATTGACCGTATACATTTAGATATTTATGGAATCGGAAGTGAGAAAGAAGAGGCAATTGTTAGATCTTGTATTAAAAGTTTAGATTCACCTTACATAAAATTTAAAGGTGGTGTTTTTGGTGAGCAGAAAATTAACGCTTTTAAAGAATCAGATGTATTTGTTTTAACGTCTAGATATGAAGGTTTTCCCATGGCAATTCTTGAGGCGTTATATTTTGGTATTGCATGCTTAGTTACGCCGGGTGCTAATATGTCGGAAATATTAAATAAAAACGACATTGGCTGGTTGGCAGAAGGAACACCAGAATCAATCGCAAAGCACCTTTTAGAAATTAGTAGTTATACTCGTGAAGATTTAACAGTCAAAATACTTAAAGCCCATGAATATGTTATTGATAATCATAGTTGGAAGCAAGTAACAAAAATAACTGAAAAATTATACAATTCAGTAATAGAGATGAAATGATATGAAAAAAGTTATTTTAGTTGGGGGGGCGAGCTTTATTGGCTTAAATTTAATTGAAAAGTTTCTTTCTGATTCATATAGGATTTTTGTTTATGGGCGTACTGAGCCAAGTATAATTTCAGAAAATTTAACCTTTATCAAAGGGGAGTTGCATGAGATATCTGAAAAATTAGCTTTTTTATCGCCAGAAGAAATACATGATGCAATATATTTAGTCAATACAGTACCTGTAAATGGGAGTCTGGATAACTATAAGCAAGAAATTGCTAATAATAAAGCTGCCTTAACATCATTATTTATAATTGTTGAGCGAGTTATATTTTTTTCATCCGGTGGGCGAGTTTACAAAGATAGTAAGAATCCTCACCATGAGATTGATGAGCTGGGTCCTATATGCCCTTACGGTAAAAGTAAAGTTGAGTTAGAAGAATTTATCAAATTAGAAAGTATGCGTTTAGGAAAACAATTTTTAATTGTTAGGCCTGCTAATCCATACGGGAAGCACCAAAATATTAAAGGAACGCAAGGGTTAATTGCTGTACTTTTGGGACGAATTAAAAACTCTAATAGTATTGAGGTTTGGGGAACTGGTAATGAAGTGAGGGATTACATTTACATAGATGACTTTGTAAATTTGTTCATCCAATTATTAGAAGCTAATGACTTACCTTTTTCAATATATAATATTGGATCTGGAGGAGGTCTATCAACATTGGATATCATCAAGGTAATAGACGGCGAATTAAGCGGGCGGTGTGATTATGTAATTAATTATATAAAGCCCCCAAGTCCATTGATTGAATCAAATATTTTAGATGTTTCACGCTTAACCTCTGTTGTAACTGAACATAAGAAAACTAGTCTACGTGATGGTATTCGTCACTTGATAAGCGAACTTGAACTCTAAGATTAAATCCCCAAAGTATGATAAAGCAACTAATTTTTAGGTTTTTGATATGTCGTTAATATCTATAGTTATGCCCGCTTACAACGCACAACACACAATTATTCAAAGTATAGAATCAATTTTAAAACAAACTCACACACAGTGGGAATTGTTAGTTACTGATGATAATTCAACAGATGGTACAAAAGATATTATTTTAAATTATGCCGCTAAAGATGACAGAATAAAATATTATCTTAATCATGGTGTATCAGGTGCCTGGTCGGCTCGAAATAACAGTTTGAAATACATTTCTGGTGAGTATGTTGCTTTTTTAGATAGTGATGATACTTGGGAACCTTCGAAGCTAGTTTTACAATTGGAAGCAATGGTCGAAAACGGTGTGTATGCATCTCATACTGCTTATAACCGAGTTGATAGCGTGGGGGCATTTTTAGGCTTTAAAAAAGCTAAAAAGTTAGTTACTTATAAAGATATGCTAAAAGGAAATCAAATTGGCAATTTGACTGGAATATATAGCGTTAGCAAGTTAGGTGTTGTGATGCAGGAGCCTATTGGACATGAGGATTATGATATGTGGCTTAGAATTTTGACACAAACTGATTCTGTAGGAGTATCTAGCCCCTTAGCAAATTATAGAGTGCATACTAATAGCCTGTCTGCAAATAAATTTAAAGCTGCGATATGGCATTTTAAAATACTAAAGAAGCAAAAATTCATTTCACCAATAAATATTTGGTATTACTTTATGTGTTATTTCATCAATGCAATTAAAAGTAGAGTTTGATCTTCTACCCTATTTTAACTTGAAAAGTTTTAATCGGTTTTTTTATAGACACCACCCTAAAGTAGCACGTATAATCCCCCGCGTCTGAAATGAGAATATGCAGCTCTTAGACGCAAAGTCACTATTTTAGGGATTGATATGGATAGTTGGTACTTATTATTTTGTAAATCAAGGCAAGAAGCTCGTGCCCAAGTTAATTTACAAAACCAAGGGATTGAAGCTTTTTTTCCTCAGCTACAAAAACAACAGCTAATTAAGGGTCGTCGTACTTTTAAGCAATCTGCTGTGTTTCCTAATTATTTATTTGTTCGCTTAAATCCCTACACCGGCAACTTTGCTGCGGTAAAAAACACCCGCGGTATTAGTGGTTTTGTGTCGTATGGTGCATCGTATCAATTAGTACCTGCACAACTTATTAAAGAATTAAAAAATTTCGAGCTAGCGCAAGATAGTAATAATTTACCGCAACCCGGTGATTTAGTGTGCCTAAATAATGGCTCATTTAAAGACGTACAAGCAATATTTAAAGAGCCAGATGGCGAGATGCGCAGCATACTGTTAATTAACCTACTCAATAAACAAATAGAAATGAGCGTAGATAACAGCGACGTAAGAAAAGTAGGGTAAAAGTTAAAGGTTAAAGGCATTAGTGAAGTGACAATGACCTAATGAACACGCGTCAGCAAGCTTAACGCCTACGGTGTTAAATTGTATTCTGGTGTTTAATTACGTGCAGGCGAGTGGCTTGCCGTCGCGAAAGATTTACTCAGTGCTCGGTGATAAAAATGGTTTTCATATGAGCCGGCTTTGGCCCTAAAAGAATAAAGATTCACCACAGAGAATACCGAGATCACAGAGGAAGGAATAATAAGTTAACCTAAGGGTTGCATAAATGTTTTCTCGGTGTTACGAAGTATCTCTGCGCTCTCGGTGGTAAAAACAGTTTTGTAGGCGAGTGGCTTGCCACCGCGAAAGATTTACTCAGTGCTCGGTGATAAAAATGGTTTTCGTATGAGCCGGCTTTGGCCCTAAAAGAATAAATATTCACCACAGAGAACACCGAAATCACAGAGGAAGGAATAAGAAGTTAACCTAAGGGCTTCATAAATGTTTTCTCGGTGTTGCGAAGCTCGGTGGTAAAAATGGTTTTGTAGGCGAGTAGCTTGCTACCGCGAAAGATTTACTCAGTGCTCGGTGATAAAATTGGTTTTCGTAAGAGCCGGCTTTAGCCCGAAAAGAATAAAGATTCACCACAGAGAACACCGAAATTACAGAGGAAGGAATAATAAGTTAACCTAAGGGTTGCATAAATGTTTTCTCGGTGCAGCGAAGCATCTCTGCGCTCTCGGTGGTAAAAATGGTTTTGTAGGCGAGTGGCTTGCCACCGCGAAAGATTTACTCAGTGCTTGGTGATAAAAATGGTTTTCGTAGGAGCCGGCTTTAGCCCGAAAAGAATAAATATTCACCACAGAGAATACCGAGATCACAGAGGAAGGGATAATAAGTTAACCTAAGGGTTTCATAAATGTTTTCTCGGTGTTGCGAAGCATCTCTGCGCTCTCGGTGGTAAAACAGTTTTATAGGCGAGTGGCTTGCCACCGCGAAAGGTCTTGTATTTTACAATTTGAATTAAACTGACCAGAACGTAGGAACTGTAACCTAGGGGCGGAAGCGTGTCCGAAGGACTAGACAAGCAAAAGATTTTAAGTGATTTATTCACAAAGAGGTTAAGAGACGCTGCGCTTAAGAGTAAGATATAAATAGGTATGTTTTCTCATTTACCCTCATTGTTTTCTCTTTGTGCAAAAAGTGGTTTTCGTAGGAGCGGGCTTTAGCCGCGAATGGTTTCTCAGTGCAGCAAAGCGACTCGGTGCCCTCGGTGGTAAAAATTGTTTTGTAGGCGTGGGTTTATCTCGAGCAAAAGATTTTAAGTGATTTATTCACAAAGAGGTTAAGAGACGCTGCGCTTAAGAGTAAGACATAAATAGGTATGTTTTCTCATTTACCCTCATTGTCTTCTCTTTGTGCAAAAATGGTTTTGTAGGCGAGTGGCTTGCCACCGCGAATGTTTACTCAGTGCTCGGTGATAAAAATGGTTTTCGTAGGAGCCGGCTTTAGCCGCGAAAGGTTTGACCTTTCATCTTTAGCTTTAAAACTGATTAACCTAGAACACTAAATTAACAAAAAAGTTAACTGCTTGCACAGTAAACGTGCAAGCAACCTTGCGAAGCAAGGATAGCCATGCTTTAATTAGCCAGCAAAAAATAACAGCAATATATTTAAAATAAGCTGAAAGTTTTAGAATTTAATATTATTTGGGAATAAACAATGGCGCTAAGCTGTAAAACACTTGTAGCATCACTCACGTTGCTAACAATGACAGGTTGTACAATCATCCCCGGTAGCCATTTCGAAGGAATCGAATCGGGTGAACAAACAAAAAACCTTGAACAAGACCTTGAAAAAGTAAATATTCAAATTATTGACTCATCTTTAATTTATCAGCAAAAACAATCGCGCAAAAAAACTAAGCCACCTTCAAGCCTTGATGGTTTAAATGTTAATAATTACGAATACATACTTGGTGTAGGTGATGTACTTACCATTGGTGTATGGGATCACCCAGAATTAACCATACCAGCTGCAGTACAACGTACCGCTGAGTTTGATGGTTTTCGCGTGCAAGCAGACGGTACCATTACTTACGCTTATGCGCCGAATATTCAGGCTGCAGGTAAAACAGTACAACAAGTACATAATGAGTTAGTTAAGCGCTTAAGTCGGGTGATTGAAGATCCGCAAGTTGATATCAAAGTGGTTGGTTTTCGCAGCCAAAAAGCTTACGTAACTGGCGAAGTAACTAAGCCTGGTGTATACCCAGTAACCGAAATACCACTCACATTGATTGATGCCTTAAATCAAGCCGGCGGACTGACTGAGAATGCTGATTGGCGCACAGTAACGTTTACTCGCGGCGACAAAACTGAAGTAATTAAGCTTGATGATTTTTATGCGCATGGCGATATTTCGCAAAACCGTTTGTTACAACATGGCGATATAGTGCATGTAAACCGTAATGATTTACAGCGTGTTTTTGTTTTAGGAGATGTTAAAAAAGCGGGTTCAGTTGATGTAAACCGTTATGGTTTAAACCTTGCTGAAGCACTCAGTAATTCCGGTGGACTAAACGAAAACACCGCCGATGCGAATGGTGTGTTTGTGCTACGTAAACGTAACCTTGAAACCGATGGTGTGATTGCCGATGTATACCAGCTGCATGCAAAAAATGTTGCAGCGTTGGTATTGGCCGAGCAATTTGAATTACAACCTCACGATATCGTATATGTAACATCGGCACCGCTTGCTCGTTGGAACCGTGTAATTAGCCTATTACTACCATCAATATCAACAGTAGATGCTGTTAACGATGTAGCCAACACTAATTAAGGGTTAATAAAAGATGTTTGATTCTATTTTAGTAGTGTGCGCAGGTAATATTTGCCGCAGTCCAACGGCTGAATACGTATTAAAAAGTAAGTTAGCTGGTAAAAATATCAAAGTATCGTCTGCTGGTTTAACCGCGCTTGAAGGTAAAGCTGCCGACGCGACAGCAAAGCAGATTGCTGCAACGAATGGTATAAATATGGACGAGCACCAAGGTCGGCAGTTAACATCAAGCCTAGTTGCGCAAAACAGTGTTATTTTAGTGATGGAACAACGCCACTTAACTGACCTGTGTAGTCGCTACCCCGAAGCGCGCGGCAAAACCTTTTTACTCGGTAAATGGTTGGATGATAAAGAAGTGCCAGATCCATATCGGCAGAGTCTTGAAGCATTTGAACACGTTTATGCATTAATCGACAGCGCCTGTAGCGCTTGGCAAAAGTATTTATAAGGATAGGCTAGTACATGAATGCTCAGCCCACTGCATTAGCAGCAAACAAACAAAATAGACAAGACACGCAAGCAAGCCAAGAAATTGACCTAATGGCGCTGTTAGGTGCTTTGATAGATCGTAAATTTTTTATAATCGCCTTAACAGCTGCGTTTATGGCTGTGGGTGTGGTTTACGCGGTGTTTTCGACCCCAGTATACCAAGCTACAGCGATGATCCAAGTTGAAGAAAGCGGTGGCTCAGTGCCTGGTTTTGACGATATGTCGGGCATGTTTGAAAGTACTTCAGCTGCGGTAACTGAAATTGAACTGCTAAAATCACGCTCAGTCATTGGTGAAGCGGTTGATACCTTGCACCTTGATGTAGTTGCAGAGCCTAAATTATTCCCGTTTATAGGTAGCCGTGCGTTTCGTAAATTTAGCCCAATGAGTGACGGCGAATTAGCTGAACCGAGTTTTGGCGCTAGCTCGTATGCGTGGGGCGGTGAGAGCATTGATGTATTTAGGTTCGATGTACCACCTTCAGCGATTGGTTCGGCTTTTACTTTAGTAGCACAAAAAAATAATGTTGTGGCATTATTAAATGGTGATGGTGAGCAAATATTAGCGGGTAAAGTAGGGCAAGAGCTCACTAATGGTAAGTTTAACTTAACGATACGTAGCTTAAATGCCCGTGCTGGTACTGAGTTTACAATACTACGCAAAGACCGTTTAAACACTATTTTAGACTTACAGGCCGCCATTGATGCCAGCGAAAAGGGCAAAGACTCCGGTATTATTAACTTAAGCCTGCAGAGCGAACAACCAGATTATGCTGAAAAAGTACTTGATAAAGTCGCGGGTATTTATGTACGCCGTAATGTAGAGCGTAATTCAGCCGAAGCGCAAAAATCCCTTGAGTTTTTAGAAGTGCAGCTACCAGAGATCAAAAAGCAGTTAGAGTTTGCTGAGCAACGTTTTAACGACTACCAAATTAAACGTCAGTCAATCAATATTACCCTTGAAACCCAAGGCGTATTAGAGCAAGTAGTTAAACTTGAAACAAAACTACAAGAGCTTGAGTTAAAACGCTTAGAAATGAGCCGCAAGTTTAAAAAAGATCACCCAACTTACCAAGGCTTAATTGAGCAAATCAACGCAGTTAATGAGCAGAAAAAGGAACTAGTGGGTGAAGTAGGTAACCTACCAGAGACTCAACAAGAGCTGCTGCGTTTAAGGCGCGATGTAGAAGTAAGTAACCAAATTTATACGTTACTACTGAGCAAAACCCAAGAGCTTGATATAGTGCGCGCAGGCACAGTTGGTAATGTGCGTATTATTGACTTTGCAGAGGTGAACACCTCAAAACCGGTTAAGCCTAAAAAAGCCTTGATAGTCGTGATGGCTACTATGCTAGGTGGTATGTTAGCTGTTGCAATTGTGCTGGTGCAAAAAGCCATGCACAAAGGCGTTGAAGACCCAAATGAGATTGAGGCAATTGGCCTGCCAGTATATGCCAGCGTACCGTACTCAGATTATCAAGATAAACTCACTGGTTTTAGTAAATCACTTAAAAACAAAGCGAATAAACCTAAATCCATCTTGGCGCTTGATAACCCAGCGGATTTATCAATTGAGGCACTGCGAAGCCTACGTACTAGTTTACATTTTGCGATGATGGAAGCTAAAAATAACCTAATTGCAATTTCCGGCCCAAGCCCGGGTGTGGGTAAATCATTTGTATCAGTTAACTTAGCAGCAGTATTGGCACAAAGCGGTAAAAAAGTACTGATAATCGATGCCGATATGCGTAAAGGCTACTTACAAACCCAGTTTGGTTTAAAGTGGGATGATGGCTTGAGTGATTACTTATCTGGGCGTTTAAACCTTGAGCAAGTAACCAAGCCAACCACTGTAGAAGGGTTGAGTGTTATTACCCGTGGGCAAATACCACCAAACCCATCAGAGTTACTGATGCACAGTAATTTTAGTAAGCTAGTTGCCGAGGTAAGTAGCGCATACGATATAATAATTGTTGATACACCACCTATTTTAGCGGTAACCGATCCGGCAATAGTTAGCGCCCATACTGGCACTACATTATTAGTAACACGTTTTGGCCAAAATCATATTAAAGAGATCGAACTTACCCGTAATCGTTTTGAACAAAATGGCACAGATGTTAAAGGCGTAGTGTTCAATGGTGTAGTTAAAAAAGCCAGTAACGCTTACGGCTATTACGGTTACTACAATTACGAATATAAATCGGATAAGTAAAACGTAGCGGCGATTTTATATCGCTAAAAAGGTTAAATAGGTGCTAGGTAAGTAACTAGGACCTAAAACCTTTGGCTTCAAATGTAGGCGGGGCTTTATGCAGCGCAGTTGCAATTAAAGTAAAAGGTTTACCACAAAGAACACGTAGGAGTCGGCTTTAGCCACGAATGGTTTTTCGGTGCAGCAAAGCGCCTCGGTGTTCTCGGTGGTAAAAAATTAAGTAAATTCACCACAGAGGACACTGAGTTCACGGAGGTAGAGATTAGAGAGCTAATAAATTAACTTTTATCTAGCTTTTCTCGATGTAGCGAACGCCTCGGTGGTAAAAATTTTTTATAGGCGCGGCTTTATGCCGCGCAGTTGTGATAAAAGTAAAAGGTTCACCACAAAGAACATGTAGGAGTCGGCTTTAGCCACGAATGGTTTTTCGGTGCAGCAAAGCGCCTCTGTTCCCTCGGTGGTAGAACTTGTTTTAAAGGCGGGGCTATATGCCGCGCAGTTGTGATAAAAGTAAAAGAATCACCACAGATAGTACGTAGGAGTCGGCTTTAGCCACGAATGGTTTTTCGGTGCAGCAAAGCGCTTCTGTTCCCTCGGTGGTAAAATGACTTTTAGGTCGGGTTATAGCCGTAAAAACTTTAACCTTTCATCTTTTACCTGAAAACTGATTAACCTAGAACCTAGAACCTAGAACCTAGAACCTAGAACCTAGAACCTAGAACCTAGAACCTAGAACTAATTTAAATTTAACATCAAGAGAGTATTAAAAATGCACGATTCATTAACGGACCTAAAGATTGGCATCATAGGTTTAGGTTACGTAGGCCTTCCATTAGCAGTTGAATTCGGTAAAAAATATCAGGTATTAGGTTTTGATATAAATCAAAAGCGTGTTGATGAATTAGATGCTGGTCATGACGCCACATTAGAAGTTAGTGATAACGAACTCGCTGATGTAAAAAACCTAACCTTCTCTTGTAACAAGCAAGATTTAGCTGAATGTAATGTTTATATAGTAACTGTACCAACCCCGATTGATGACAGTAATGCACCAGATTTAACACCCCTCCGTAAAGCCTCTGAATTACTAGGTGAATTTGTTAAAAAGGGCGATGTTGTTATTTATGAGTCAACAGTATACCCAGGAGCAACAGAAGAAGTTTGCTTACCTATTATTGAAAAAGTATCTGGGCTTATATTTAACCAAGATTTTTTCGCCGGCTACTCACCTGAGCGTATTAACCCAGGTGATAAAGTTAATACCTTAACAAAAATAATGAAAATCACCTCAGGCTCTACTCCAGAAATCGGTCAGTTTGTAAATAACTTATATGGTTCAATAATTACAGCAGGCACTCACTTGGCTGGTTCACTGAAAGTGGCAGAAGCGGCAAAAGTGATTGAGAATACTCAACGTGATTTGAATATCGCTATTATTAATGAATTTGCAAAGATATTTAATCGTCTTGGTATTGATACTGAAGAAGTGCTTAATGCCGCAGGGACTAAGTGGAACTTCTTAAAGTTTAAACCGGGTTTAGTTGGTGGACATTGTATTAGTGTTGACCCTTATTACTTAACACACAAAGCGCAAGAGGTTGGTTATCGTCCCGAAGTTATCTTAGCTGGTCGCCGCATTAATGATGGCATGGGTGAATATGTTGCAACTCAATTAGTTAAAAAACTATCAAGCCAAAAAATCCATGTTGATGAGGCAAAAGTATTGGTATTAGGTTTTACCTTTAAAGGCGATTGTCCTGATGTACGTAATACAAAAATCATCGATATCGTAAATGAGCTTAATGATTTTAATATGAGTGTTGATGTATACGATGGCTGGGCAAATCCAGCAGAAGTTGAACATGAATACGGTCTGTCTCTAATTGGCTCATTAAAAGAAAATCATTATGATGGTATCGTTTTAGCGGTAGATCACAGTGAATTCAAAAATATGGGTGTAGAAGCTATTCGCAAATTGGGTAAAGAAAAGCATGTGCTATACGATGTTAAACATGTATTTGGCCCTAAAGACTCAGACATTAGACTATAATGAAGGATTGTAACATGAAGAATTTCGCCCTTATCGGTGCCTCAGGTTATATTGCACCGCGTCATTTAAAAGCAATTAAAGAAACTGGTCATAATCTACTTGTGGCAATGGATATAAATGATTCCGTAGGCATTATGGATAGCCATTTCCCTGACGCTGAGTTTTTTACCGAATTTGAAGACTTTACCGCCTTTGTTGAAGACTGCGCAATGAAAGGTCAAAAACTTGACTATGTTGCTATATGCAGCCCTAACTACCTGCATGCACCACATATGAAGTACGCTTTAAAAAATGGTATTGATGTAATTTGTGAAAAGCCATTAGTATTGCACTCTGAAGACATGGATATTCTAAAAGAATATGAAGAAAAATATGGCGCAAGCGTAAACTCAATACTGCAATTAAGATTACATCCATCAATCATTGCCTTAAAAGAAAAAGTGGCAGCCGCACCAGCAGATAAAATATTTGATGTTGACCTAACGTATATGACATCTCGCGGTAAATGGTACATGAAATCGTGGAAAGGCTTTGATCATAAGTCAGGCGGTGTAGCAACTAATATCGGTGTACATTTTTACGATATGTTGCATTTCATTTTTGGTGACCTTAAGCATAATGAAGTCCACTTTAGAGATGAAAAAACCTCTAGCGGCTACCTTGAGTATGAGCGTGCGCGCGTTAAGTGGTTCTTGTCAATTGATGCGAATAACTTGCCTGAAAATGCAGTTAAGGGTGAAAAATTAACCTACCGCAGTATTACCATTAACGACGGTAATAATACCGAGGAGCTTGAGTTCTCAGGTGGTTTCACTGATTTACATACGCAAAGTTATCAAAATATTTTAGCGGGTAACGGTTTTGGTATTGATGAAAACCGTGTAGCGATTGAAACCGTCGAAAAAATCCGTGAAATGCCACTTGCTCAAGCGGGTAGTAAAGCGCATCCGTTACTTTCAAAGGTATTATAACCATGAATTACCATGTACATGAAAGCGCCATTGTTGATGCCGGCGCAAAAATAGGCTCTGACACACGAGTTTGGCATTTTGTGCACGTGTGTGGTGGTGCTCAGATAGGCGAGGCCTGCTCGCTCGGTCAAAATGTATTTATCGGTAATAAAGTGACTATCGGTAATAATGTTAAAATACAAAATAATGTATCGGTTTACGATAACGTTCATATTGAAGACGATGTATTTTGTGGGCCAAGTATGGTATTTACCAATGTGTATAATCCGCGTTCATTTATTGAGCGAAAAACAGAATACCGCGACACATTAGTAAAAAAAGGCGCAACACTGGGTGCTAATTGCACTATTGTATGTGGTGTTACAATCGGTGAGTATTGTTTAGTAGGTGCTGGTGCTGTTATTAATAAAAATGTACCTGCGTTTGCATTGATGGTCGGTGTACCTGCTAAGCAAATTGGTTGGATTAGTAAATATGGTGAGCAGCTTGACTTGCCATTAACTGGTAATGAAAGTACCACGTGTGAACATACTGGTGAAGAATATGTTTTAGAAGGAGATGTGTTGTTTATTAAATAACATACACTTTTCAAACATCGCCAATTATTAATTGTAGATCTGGCTTTAGCCGATTAAGCCATCAAACCCTTAGGGTTTGGTGGCTGTAATTTAATAAGCTTCTGCAAACCAAATATATAACCTAATGTAAAGAATTTAAAATGACCATACAATTTATAGATTTAGCTGCGCAATACCAACACTTAAAAACAAAAATAGACGCACGAATTAAAACAGTTTTAGACCACGGCAACTATATAATGGGGCCAGAAGTGCAAGAGCTTGAGGATGAGCTCGCAAAATACGTGGGTGTTAAACACGCTATTACCTGTGCAAACGGAACTGATGCGCTAACACTGGCAATGATGGTGCTTGGCATTAAAGAAGGCGATGCAGTTTTTTGCCCAACTTTTACGTTTTTTGCCACAGCAGAGGTCATAGCCTACGAAGGTGCAACCCCTGTATTTGTTGATTCAGATGAAGCCACGTTTAATATTTGCCCAATCGATCTAGAAAAGCGTATTCAAGCAACAATAGCTGAAGGTAAATTAATCCCTAAAGCGATTATTGCTGTTGATCTATTTGGTTTACCTGCAAATTACCCTGAGATCCAAAAGATTGCCGATAAATATAACCTAAAATTGATTGAAGATGCCGCGCAAGGGTTTGGCGGCAGTATTGATGGCAAGCGCGCAGGTAGCTTTGGTGATATTGCCACAACCAGCTTTTTCCCAGCAAAACCCCTTGGCTGTTATGGCGATGGCGGTGCTGTTTTTACTAACAATGACGAATACGCTGAACTATTAAAGTCATACCGAGTGCACGGCAAAGGTAAAGATAAATACGACAACATTCGCATCGGCATGAATAGCCGCTTAGATACCATTCAAGCTGCCATATTACTTGAAAAATTAGCTGAATTTCCGACCGAGCTTGTTAATCGTAATAAAGCGGCTGATAACTATGAAAAAACACTGTCAGATAAACATCAAACCCCACAAGTGCCTACTGGTTATGTAAGCTCATGGGCACAGTATACATTGGTGTCGACGAACCGTGATGCAGATATGGCCGCCTATAAAGAGCAAGGTATACCAACCATGATTTATTATGGCACATGTATGCACGAGCAGACTGCATTTAGCTTGTTGGGCTATCAAGCTGGGGACTTCCCTATTGCTGAAAAGTTGGCAAAGTCTGTTTTTAGTTTACCTATGCACCCATATTTATAACTATCATGAAAGTTTTAATTGTAGCGCCGATACATTCTCCAATTGTAAGAAGTTTAATCGCGGCATTAAAAAATGCAGGTATAGAACTTATTGTTGCATCTCATGATGCAGCAAATGAAGATGGAGTAATTGACTTAGGGCCATGTCGCTCAATGTTTTCTTACCTTTGTTTTTGGAAAATAAACAAATTGGTTAAAGAGCACCAGCCCGATATTGTGCATGCGCATGTATTGAATCATTATGGTTTGATGGCTGCTTTTCAGAAAAAACCACTTTTAGTTGCGTTGTGGGGATCTGATGTGATGCTCTCGACCAAAACAGGGTCATTTATCAAAAGAAAGCTTTTTAGAGTAATTAATTGGTTTGTTTTAAAGCGTGCTGACTTTATTCATACATCGGGTAATCACGTAGCAAAAGAGGCAGAAAATCAATATAAAGAAGTGCATAAAAAAATAACTACTTTCTATTGGGGCTTTCCACTTCCAGAGCTTGAATTAGACTTATTAAATAGCACTTACCAAAAATTGAGTGATGAATTTGAATTAACCTCAGATAAAAATATTGTATTCCCACGCGGGCTCGGGAGCGTTTACAATCCGGAAGGCGCTGCTAAAATTATTAATTATTTAATTACTAAAGGTATCTTAGCAAAGCGTCTTGTGGTACTTCGTGGCTTTGCAAATGATGAAAGTGTTAGGAAGTTTGCTAGTTTAGTTGACATAGATAATATAACTTTTATTAATCGACTATTAAGCCCTCAAGAGTTATATGCATTATATAAGAATACTTACATGCATTTTTCTATTCCACACTCTGATAGTTTAGGCGGTGGTGTTATTGAGCCTGCTTTAGCTGGTAGTTTGCCGGTGCTTAGTGATCTTCCATCGTACAGAGACTTCTTAAAAGAAAATGATGGATTGCTGCTAACTGACTATTCGTCTGCAGGGTTGAATATTATTTATGATAAAGTCACAGATACTTCTGAAATAGATAATAGCTTGGCATTATCAAGGTTAAAATCAAAATATAGTATCGATAGCGTCGTAGCTAGTTTTAACGGCATATATCAAAAAATGTGTACTAGTAAATGAATCTTCGTAAAATTTTACTATTTTCTCTGGGGCCATTAGGTAATGCGGTTTTAGGTTTATTTATATTACCTATCTCAGCATGGTTTTTTACAACTGAGGATATTGGCCGCCTCTCTATGTATCAACTCGTAGTTAGCTTTTCAATTATTTTATTTGGGATGGGGCTCGATCAGGGCTATGTACGAGAATATCATGACTCTCCTGGTAGACAAAAAGATACATTATTTAAAACATTATTCCTTTCAGCTGTAGCGCTACTACTTTTCATTGTTTTAGCAATTTTTTTGCTTCCTGTTGATTTGTCATTTCTTATTACCGGGATCAAATCAGGATGGATTAGCTTATATATAGCACTGGGAGTTATGCTAGCATTTTCATCTCGATTTTTTGCGCTAATACTAAGAATGAATGAAAAAGCTTTAGCATATTCATTGAGCCAACTCCTTCCTAAACTAGTGTTCTTATTAGTTTTGCTAGTATATTTGTACTTTGAGGTGTCATCTAAGTTTGAATACTTAATTTTAGCTCAACTGGTTGGAGTTAGTAGTGCCTTTGTGATTCTTATTATTAATACTCGAGAATCTTTAATACAGGCGGCGAAAGCAAGCTTTGATCTTACTTTGTTAAAAAGAGTTTTAGTATATACAATTCCTTTGATAGGAAGTGGGCTAACGTTTTGGGGCTTGGCTGCAACAGATAAGTTCTTTTTAAGGTTGTTATCAACTTTTGAAGAGCTTGGTATTTATTCAATGGCTTATAGCTTTTCTGGAGCTGCGTTAGTATTACAAGCTATTTTTTCAACTGTTTGGGCACCGCAAGTATATAAATGGGCTGCAAAAGGTGAAGGAGAAGAAAAGGTCAAAAATTTAGTGCAAATTCTAGCTCTTTTAATTTGTCTTGTATGGTCTTTAACTGGATTGCTATCGTGGTTAAGTTTATTTATTTTACCTGATAAATACGCAAAAGTTGATGTGTTAATCATTGCGGTAATTGCATACCCATTGCTATATACCTTATCTGAGGCTACAGGTGTAGGTATAGGGGTTAAACGAAAAACAATATATGCATTACTAGCTACATTCATGGCTTTGGTTGTAAATGTATTCGGGAATTATTTACTTATACCTATACTCCAATCCGGGGGAGCGGCGATTTCGTCTGCTTTAGCGTTTTTTATTTTCTTTATCATAAAAACTGAGTACTCCAGTCACATCTGGATTCGTTTTGAACGTGTTAGAATGTATTTAATAATATCATTACATATTTTGTTAGCTTCAACATTTAATATATATGCAGGAATATCTTTAGAGTTTAGGCTGCTTTCATATTTAGGACTTACATTGTTCACTATTATATTATTTTGGAAAGAGGTTAAACTTTTCTTGGGCTTTATAAGTACTTATAGGAAACCGTGAAATGATAAGAATGAATAATAAGCATGTTTTTTTTCTCGCTTCTGTAATGGGGATAGCTCTACTTACCATTTATATGGAGTTTTATGCACTAAATCTATTTTTGCCAACATTAAGTTTTATTCTTATTGTCTCCATTATTACTTTTAACCTTTACCTAAATAATGATGATTTCTATTCACCTTTATCCATGTTTTCTATTATGTATCTTGGTTATGCTATTGGCGGTTTTTATTATTCTGAAGCAACTAATTATTTTGGTAAATTTGTGGGCTTTCTTAATTTACAGCCATCGACTGTTGTAGATTTGATGAGGGTTAGTTTAGTTTACGCGATCATTTGTTTTCTTTGTTTTGGCTTGGGTTACACTATATTCAAAGAAAGAGTGAAATTTAAAGATAGTTTCGATGCGAATGGATTTTGGTGTTTTTATACAAGGTATTATCATTATTTAGTTATTCCTTTTTTAATTGTGGGGCTAGTTTACTGGTATTGGATAGCACATGTGACAGCTGGCGGGATGCTTAATATGCTAATGTATTTTCAAGCATTCAGGCATTTAGTTGAAGATGCAAAGGTTAGTACACTCCCATACCACTTTTATTATGCCGGTATTTATTTATGGCTTTTAGCAATTCATATAAAAGGTGAGCGTGTAACAAAGTTTTTCTTATTTTGTAGTGTCGTAGGGTTGATTATAAATCTATCACAAGGCCGGATAACTTTAGCTATTACATTTTTGTTTTCTCAAATGTTTTTCTTCGCGCTAAAAGATGAGAATTTACGGAAAAAGGTTTTTATATATTTTGTATCCCTAATGTCATTTGCATTTTTGGTCTACTTTTTAAGAATGCTAAGTAATAGCTTGTTTATTGGTGTTGAGGGCGATGCTTTCGATAAAAATATTTTTGACGTTATAATCGGTGGTGGGAATGTTGCAGACCTTCAACAATTAGTTATTATATTTCATACATACAGTATAAATGAGGCTGCTGTAGGATTAACTTACTTTGATTGGATTAGAAATACTATAGGGCAATTTTTTGGTATGGAGCCTTCCTCTATAGGATTAACAATAAAACAACTTTATATTCCTGAAAGTTCAGGAGCGCCAACACCAGGTGCAATTGGTGAGGCTTTCGTGAATTTTAATATTGCAGGCCCACTTTTTATGTTTTTCGTAGGTTTGGCATTTACGTTTATATATAAACATGTAATGAAGTCTGGTAGCCCATTATTACTCCTGATTTACTCTATATTCTTAGCTCGCTTCATTTTTATTTATCCTAAGGTAGATTCAACAATGCTAGTAAATTTTCTTTGGGGAGCGACTCCTTTTTTATTTGGAGTTGGCTTTATTTTTATTATATTTGAACTGGCTAAAGGAAATAGAAGTTAATGCTTAATAATAAAGTTGTTCATTTAACATCCGCTCATCCAAGGTTCGATACGCGAATATTTGTAAAAATGTGTACCTCTCTATATTCTGCAGGGTATGATGTTTCATTAGTTGTAGCTGATGGGAAAGGTTCTGAATTAAAAAACGGAGTTGCAATTATAGATGTTGGTGCGAAAAGAGGTGGTCGTTTTAATCGAATGACACAAACAGTTCTTAAGGTTTATAAAACTGCACTTAAGTTGGACGCTGATATATACCATATGCATGATCCGGAATTGCTTTTAGTAGCTTTACTTTTAAAAAGAAAAGGTAAAAAGGTAATTTTTGATGCACATGAAGATTTGCCCATTCAAATACTTAGTAAGCCTTATTTATCGTCAAGAGTAGCTAAAGTAATATCAAAAATAGCAGAAATTTATGAGCGTTTTCTATGTAAACGTATTGATGCTGTTATTGCTGCAACTCCTTTTATTCGAGATAAGTTTCTAAAGATAAACTCTACTACAGTTGATATTAATAATTTCCCTAAGGTTGAAGAATTTATCAATATAGAAACAGCTAATTTTACTCAACGTGAGTCTTGTTGTTATATAGGAGGAATTACCAAAGTTCGAGGTATCTATGAAATTGTGGATGCGATGGATTTAAGTCGAGCTCGTGGTGATTTATTGTTAGCTGGTAACTTTTTAGAAAAGCAGGTACGAAGTGATGTTGTAGGGCTTAGTGGCTGGAAAAAGGTTGATGATCTTGGTTGGCTAAACCGTGAAGACATTCAAAGTGTTTTAGGACGTTCTTTTGCTGGTTTAGTGACATTGCATCCGATTGAAAATTATAAAGATGCATTACCAGTCAAAATGTTTGAATATATGGCTTCAGGTATCCCAGTAATAGCCTCAAATATCACATTATGGGAAGAGATAGTTGTTAGTGAGGATTGCGGCATTTGTGTTAACCCTTATTCAAGTAAAGAGATATCTGATGCAATGAATTACCTTGCTAGTAATCTTGAAGTAGCCAAGGCTATGGGGGCTAGAGGGCGAGAAGCTGTTCTTAAAAAGTACAATTGGCATGTTGAAGAGGAAAAATTGTTTCAACTTTATTCAAAATTAATATAGAAACAAGGTTATTATTTACCTTAGCTTTTATTTTGAGCAATATAAAATATTGAAATTTTCAACTGGCTGATATTTATGAAAAAAAAATTATGGTATATTTCAAAATATGCAAATATTAATGCTTACGGTGCAGATACCCGACAAGCTAGTTTTTGTAAAGAGTTTGCAAAAGCTGGTCATAACGTACGGCTGATTACTTCAAACTCGTCCCACCTTTATAGTTCTTTACCTGAGTTTGAGTCTCGCTACAAGGATATGGAAAACGATGGCTATACAGTTACTTGGGTGAACACTTTAAAATACAGTAAAGCGACGAGCATCAAACGAATTTTAAGTTGGCTTTGGTTTGAGTTTTTTGTGTTGATTATGGCGTTTCGTAAGCAATATGAAAAACCAGATGTAGTTATAGCATCGTCACTTTCAATCCTCTCTGTGCTTTCAGGTTGTTTTTATAAACGTTTTTACAAAGCTAAATTTATTTTTGAGGTGCGCGATATTTGGCCGCAAACACTTATTGATCTAAAAGGATTTACCCATAATCACCCATTAATTTGGTTTTTGTCAAAAGTTGAAAAGTTGGGTTATAAATACTCAGATTCAATAGTTGGTACAATGCCGGGCCTGAAAGATCATGTTGAAAATGAAGTCGGGCTAGGCGGTAAAGTTGTATCAATTCCGCAAGGTGTTAATTTAGATTTTTATACAGAGAATCAACAAGAGTTATCTTCAGATTTTATAGTAAATTATATACCTAAAAATAAATTTATCGTTACTTACACAGGCACTATGGGTGATGCTAATGCACTAGAATATATAGTTAGTGCCGCAAAAGTTTTACAGAGCGAACAATTAGTTAATGTGCATTTTTTACTAGTCGGAGATGGTTACCTAAAAGAGCAGTTAATTGAGCAAGCAAGGGGCATCAATAACATTACCTTTGCACCAGCAATTAAAAAAGAGCAGGTTCAGCACGTTCTAAGGCTATCTAATATCTTAGTTGCTTCAGTAAGAAATGAAAAAATATATAGATATGGCATTTCATTAAATAAATTTATTGATTATATGTACGCTAAGAAGCCAGTTATCTGTATGTTTTCAGGCTATCCATCCATGATTAATGAAGCTAATAGTGGCGAGTTTACCCCCGCAGAGGATGTACAATCATTTGTTGACGCTATTAAAAAATACCAAAAAATGAGTGCCGCTGAGCTTAATGAACTTGGTGGAAACGGGCATAGGTTTTTAGTCGAACAGCGTGTTTTTTCGACATTAGGGAATAAGTTTATGGAGTTATTTAAATGAAACGCTTCTTTGATTTTTTAGTAGCTCTATGTGCAATACTCACTTTATTACCTGTAATTATTATTGTTACAGTGCTTATTCGTTTTAAATTTGGCTCGCCTATTTTATTTACTCAAGACCGCCCTGGTTTACATGGTAAAATTTTTAAAATGATGAAGTTTAGAACCATGCTTGACGGCAAAGATAAACAAGGTAATTTACTACCAGATGATGAACGTATGACCAAGTTTGGTGCTTTTTTGCGTTCGACTAGTTTAGATGAGCTGCCAGGTTTATTTAATGTACTTAAAGGCGATATGAGCTTAGTAGGGCCAAGGCCTCTGCTTGTGCAATATTTACCGCTTTATAGCCCTGAGCAAGCACGTCGCCATAATGTACGGCCAGGTATTACTGGTTGGGCACAAGTAAATGGTCGTAACGCAATTAGTTGGGAGCAAAAGTTTAAATTTGATGTTTGGTATGTTGATAACCAAAGCTTGTTGCTCGACTTTAAAATATTATTACTCACGGTCAAAAAGGTATTTGTTCGAGAAGGCATTAGTGCTGATGGGCATGTAACGATTGAGCCGTTTAAAGGCTCTAATAATGACTAAACAGTTAGCCATAGTTGGCGCAAGCGGCCATGGCAAGGTTGTTGCCGATATTGCCGAACAACTTGGCTTCAGTGTTGGCTTTTATGATGATGCTTACCCCACTAAAACTCACATTGAGCATTGGCCAATACACGGCACCTGTGCCGATTTAATTGCATTGAATAATGCGGATGCTTCGTTTGGTTATGATGTGGTTGTAGCGATTGGTAATAATGAAATCCGACTGCAAAAAATAAAATTATTACAACAAAATAATTTTAATCTTATTACTTTGATTCACCCAGCTGCAGTGATAAGTAAATATGCGGCAATAGCAGCAGGCACCGTAGTTTTTGCCGGCGCTGTGATTAATGCATTTGCCAAAGTGGGTGCTGGTTGTATTATTAATACTGGAGCGGTTGTTGAGCATGATTGCATTATTGATGATTTTGCTCATATTTGCCCGAATGTTGCTTTAGCAGGCGGTGTTACTGTGGGTAGTAAAAGCTGGGTTGGTATTGGTAGTCAAGTAAAACAGTTAGTGTCAATTGGTAACAATTGTTTGATTGGTGCTGGTAGTACAGTTTTAAAAAATATACCTGATAATGTTATTGCATTTGGCTCTCCTGCAGTAGCAAAATAAATTAAACACTCATTTCTATATGAAATTAATAGGAACATCATGTTAAATACCCCATTTTCTCCTTGGCCTAGCTTCACTACTGATGAGGCTGATGCTGTAAGTCGCGTAGTTTTGTCAAACAAAGTTAACTACTGGACAGGTACTGAAGGCCGTGAATTTGAAAAAGAATTTGCCACTTGGGCAGATAGCGAGTACGCAATCGCACTTGGTAATGGCACTTTAGCGCTAGATATAGCGCTTAAAGCGTTAAATGTGGGTACTGGCGATGAAGTTATCACTACACCTCGCACATTCTTAGCGTCTGCTTCGAGTATAGTTACTGCTGGCGCTGCACCTGTATTTGCTGATGTTGACCTAAACAGCCAAGCGATTACTGCTGCAAGCATTAAAGCGGTACTTACACCTAAAACTAAAGCGGTTATTGTAGTGCATTTAGCGGGTATGCCTGCTGAAATGGACGAAATAATGGCACTCAGTAAAGAGCATGGCTTTTATGTCATTGAAGACTGCGCCCAAGCCCATGGTGCTAAATATAAAGACCGTTCTGTTGGTAGTATTGGCCATGTAGGCGCGTGGAGCTTTTGCCAAGATAAAATTATGACTACTGGCGGCGAAGGCGGCATGGTAACCACTAATTCTAAAGAGTTATGGTCAACTATGTGGAGCTATAAAGACCACGGTAAAAGCTTTGATGCAATTTATAACCGTGAACATCCACCAGGGTTTAGATGGTTACACGAAAGCTTTGGTACTAACTGGCGCATGACCGAAATGCAAGCCGTACTTGGCCGTATTCAACTTACTCGTATGACAGAGTGGACTGCAAAACGCCAAACGTATGGCGCACAACTTGACCAAGCCGCAACTGGCTTTGATTGTATCCGTTTAGTTGAGGTTCCTGAATACATTGAACACGCTGAATATAAGCATTATATGTTTATTAAGCCTGAACAATTGGCCTCTGGTTGGGATCGCGACCGTATAGTTAATGCAATTGTAGAGCGTGGTGTACCGTGTTTTCAGGGGAGCTGCTCAGAAGTGTATTTAGAAAAAGCTTTTGACAACACGCCGTGGCGCCCAGAAACACGCCTACCAAATGCAGTTGAACTAGGTGAAACGTCAATCATGTTTTTAGTCCATCCGACCCTTACAGAAGATGAAATAGCTAAAACAACCCAAGTTATGAAAGAAGTGTTTGGGTTAGCGAGTAAGTAATAGGTTGCTAGGGGCTAGGCTTAACTTTACCTTCTTCGGTGTAGCGCGCAGCGCCTCGGTGGTACAAAACTAAATAACTTAATTCACCACAGAGCCACGAAGAGTACAGAGGTAGAGATTAGAGAGCTAATATGTTTATACTTTTACTTCTCATTCCTCTGTGTAGCGCAGCTCCTCTGTGTTCTCGGTGGTAAAATATTTTTAGTAATTTATTCACCACAGAGGCCAAGAGTAGAACAGAGGTAGAGAGTTAATAGATAGCTTTTACCTTATTGCTCTGTGTAGCGTAGCGACTCTGTGCTCTCGGTGGTAAAAAATTAAGTAAGCTCTTACCACAGAGGCTAAGAGGAGAACAGAGGTAGAGATTAAAGAGCTGATATATTTATATTTTTTAGCCTTTACTAAGTGTAGGCAGCACCTCGGTGTTCTCGGTGGTAGAATATTTTTAGTGATTTATTCACCACAGAGGCCAAGAGGAGAACAGAGGGAGAGAGTTAATAGATAGCTTTTATCTTAATTGCTCTGTGTAGCGAAGCACCTCTGAGCCCTCGGTGGTAGAATATTTTTAGTGATTTATTCACCACAGAGGCCAAGAGTAGAACAGAGGTAGAGATTAGAAGCCAATAGATTTACTTTTATCTAGATCTCCTCAGTTTATATTATTTAGTGCTGGTGTAATTGTTATACATAAAAGGCTTTGTTAAAGAGCAAGAGCCTGATTATGATATTGGTAGCTCCTAGCTCCTAGCTCCTAGCTCCTAGCTCCTAGCTCCTAGCTCCTCTATTTTTATTAAAATCAATAACTAATGATTATGTATTGGTTTGTGGCTGTTTTGTTCATTTAGGGTTATAATTGATAAAATTTTAACAATTAAAGAGCTACTGTTTTGCTCTTTATTTTTCGAATCAACAGAGTACAAGAAAAGGGAACTTGTTGTGGATAGTTTCATCCGGTCTATTTTGAATGCTTCTCGCGCTAAAAAGCGTGCGATCACCTTATTTATTGATTCACTTTTTATTGCCGCAGCATTTTGGCTTGCACTTATTGTGCGTTTAGACAGCCTTGCACCATTTAGTGAAGTGGGTAATTGGCTGCTGCTAGCAATGTTAATACCTACTGGTTTAATCGCATTTATCAATCTTGGTTTATACCGCGCTGTATTAAGGTACATGAACGCACAGGCGTTATGGGCTATTGTGCTGGGCACTATTATAACTACGGCTTGTTTAGTCTTGTTGTCGTTTTTCGTGGGTATTACTATTCCGCGTACTATGCCATTTATTTTTGCTTGGCTATGTTTACTTACTGTTGGTGGGTCGCGCATTGTAGTGCGCGCGATGATCGGCAAAATGGCAACTGTTAATAAAGAATCGGTTATTATTTATGGTGCAGGCTCAGCGGGAAGGCAGCTTGCAACTGCACTCGGTGCCGGGCCAGAATATTACGTTCGTGCTTTTATTGATGATGATCAAAGCAAACAAGGGTCTATCATTCAAGGTATTCCGGTAATTAGCTTTAAAGATATTTATGAACTGATTAATAAGGGCAAGGCTACTAAAGTGCTTTTAGCGTTACCTAGCGCAAGCCGAGCAAGGCGCAAAGAAGTACTTGCGCAGCTAGAGCCATTAACAATTAAAGTTTTATCTATCCCTGGTATGGCAGATGTAGTTGAAGGTAAAGCGCAGCTTTCTGAATTTAGAGAAGTTGAAATTGAGGATTTATTAGGCCGTGACCCAGTTACCCCAAAACCCGAACTTATGGCTGCCAACATTGCTGGCAAAATAGTAATGGTTACTGGAGCTGGTGGTTCTATTGGCTCTGAGCTGTGCAGGCAAATAATTAGGCAGCAACCTAAAAAACTGGTGTTATTTGAAATCTCTGAGTTTGGTTTATATTCAATTGAAAAAGAGCTAAATGAGTACATAGCTAATAATCATATTGATTTAGAGCTAATCCCAATAATGGGCTCTGTACAACGTATTAACCGTATTGAAACCGTAATGATGGCATTTGGTGTACAAACGGTGTACCACGCTGCTGCTTATAAGCACGTTCCGCTCGTTGAGCATAATGTGGTTGAAGGTGTGCGTAATAACGTATTTGGTACTTACTACGCAGCCAAAGCAGCCGTTAACGCAAAGGTTGAAACCTTTGTATTAATCTCCACCGATAAAGCGGTGCGCCCAACTAATGTAATGGGGGCAACCAAACGGATGGCTGAACTGGTATTACAAGGTTTAGCGCAAACCAAAGGTAAAGAGCATCGTACGCGTTTTTGCATGGTTCGTTTTGGTAATGTGCTTGGCTCGTCTGGCTCTGTGGTACCGTTATTTCGCAGGCAAATTAAAGAAGGTGGCCCTATTACGCTTACCCACCAAGATATCACCCGTTTCTTTATGACCATACCAGAAGCTGCGCAATTGGTAATCCAGGCCGGCTCTATGGGTAAAGGCGGTGATGTATTTGTACTTGATATGGGGGATTCGGTAAAAATTAAAGATTTAGCCAGTAAGATGATCCGCCTTTCAGGCTTTGAAGTGAAAGATAAAACCAACCCTCATGGAGACATCGAAATTTTATGCACCGGCCTGCGCCCAGGTGAAAAGCTTTACGAAGAGTTATTAATCGGTGATAACGTTGGCGAAACGCCACATGAGCGAATTATGACGGCAAATGAAGCTATGTTGCCGCTACCTGAATTAAAAGTGTTTTTAGAAGCATTTGACATTGCCTGTCATAACTTTGATCACGAAATGATCCGCCAATTGTTACTCGACGCCCCAACGGGATTTAACCCAACGGATGGTATCTGTGATTTGGTATGGAATGCTAAAAAAGGCAAACAGCTCGAAAGTACTCCTCAAGCGAATGTGGTTAATTTGAAGGGGTAGGGGAAGGTTAAAGGTACTAGGGGCTAGGTAAAAGACTAGGTGCTAGGCTTAACTTTGCCTTCTCGGTGTAGCTCGAAGCGCCTTGCTGTAATCGGTGGTAAAAATGGTTTAAATGATTTATTCACCACGGAGAGCACGGAGTTCACAGAGAAGAGATTAAAGACTTTAGGTTTTAAACTGTTTTAATCATATATTGTGATGTAAATTAATGAATTGGATGAAAGTCTCTAGATATTAGGCTATGCGCCTGTACTAGGGTTAGGACGCTCAAATCAGAAGTTTAAGGACGGTGAAATGAAAGTTACTGTTTTTGGCACGGGTTATGTTGGCCTGTCTAATGCTATGTTACTTGCGCAACACAATAAAGTAGTTGCTGTTGATATAGACGAAAAAAAAGTCGCGCTTTTAAAAGACCAGCAATCGCCAATTGTTGACGTTGAAATAAGTGATTTTTTACAAAACAAGCAATTAAATTTTACCGCGACCACAAATAAAGAGTCTGCTCTGGTTGGCGCTGAGTTTGTAATTATTGCTACTCCTACCGATTATGATCCTGTAACAAACTATTTTAATACCAATAGTGTTGAGTCGGTTATTAAAGATGTAATGAGAATTAACCCAACGGCGACTATGGTAATTAAGTCAACTGTGCCTGTGGGCTTTACTCGATCGATTAAAGAAAAGCTTGGCACTGATAATGTAATATTTTCGCCAGAATTTTTACGTGAAGGTAAAGCATTGCACGACAATTTGTATCCATCTCGCATTATTGTCGGTGAGCAAAGTGAGCGGGCTAATATTTTTGCTAATTTATTGGCTCAAGGTGCAATAAAGCAAGATATTGAGGTTCTGTTTACTGACTCTACAGAAGCCGAAGCAATCAAGTTATTCTCAAATACTTACCTAGCAATGCGTGTTGCCTATTTTAATGAGCTTGATAGCTATGCTGAGAGCCATGGCTTAAATGCGAAGCAAATTATACAAGGTGTAAGCTTAGACCCTCGTATTGGTAACCATTATAATAATCCTTCATTTGGTTATGGCGGTTATTGTTTACCAAAAGATACCAAGCAGCTTTTAGCTAACTACCAAGTAGTGCCGAATAATATGATTAGGGCAATTGTTGATGCTAATAAAACTCGTAAGGATTTTATTGCTAACTCAATCATTAAACGCAATCCTAAAGTTGTCGGTGTATACCGCTTAGTTATGAAGGCCGGCTCAGATAACTTTAGAGCATCTGCTATTCAAGGCATCATGAAGCGCATTAAAGCTAAGGGGATTGAAGTTGTCGTATATGAGCCAGCTTTAAAAGATGAAGCATTTTTCAATTCACGTGTGATTAAAGATCTTAATGAGTTTAAAGAAATTGCTGATGTTGTTGTTTCCAACCGTATGGTTAAAGAGCTGAGTGATATTGCAGATAAAGTTTATACGCGAGATTTATTTGGTAGTGATTAAGTAATAGTTAAAGGTTAAAGGTGCTAGGGAAGTGACTAGGTTTTAGGAAGACAAAGGTACTAGGTGCTAGGGAAGTGACTAGGACCTAGAGCCTAAAACCTAGCTACTATGTTTTAAAGCGTAGGCGCGGCTTAATGCCGCGCGGTTGTATTGAACCATCAGTCATTAGATTTCAGGTGTAGCTAATCTCTGCCTTTAACCTAATACCTAGCACCTATTACCCAGTATCTTTCATTTATCGAGGTAGCTTTAACCTTTACCTTTCATTTCTCAGTGTAGCGCGAAGCGCCTCGGTGAACTCGGTGGTGAACATAAGATTACGCGAGGTAAACTCGCGCCTACGGGGGCGGGATTGGTGTTTAGATTTGCGTAGGCGGTGCTTTATGCCGCGCGGTTTATAAAATTCATGTCTAAAGCCATTTCCTACGTTTTTACATTTTACCTTAGGCGAGAAGATAAAGATGTTAATAAACACGCGTCAGTAAGCTTAACGCCTACGGGTGTTAAAGTTTACCTTAATGTTTAATTAATTACTTGTAGGCGAGTGGCTTGCCACCGCGTTTCAAAATGTGGTGTGGTGTTTTTGCGTCAGCAAGCTTAACGCCTACGGGTGTTAACGTTTATCTCGGTGTTAAATTTACTTTGATGTTTAATTAATTACCTGTAGGCGAGTGGCTTGCCACCGCGTTTCAAAATGTGATGTGGTGTTTTTGCGTCAGCAAGCTTAACGCCTACGGGTGTTAACGTTTATCTCGGTGTTAAATTTACTTTGATGTTTAATTAATTACCTGTAGGCGAGTGGCTTGCCACCGCGTTTCAAAATGTGATGTGGTATTTGTGCGTCAGCAAGCTTAACGCCTACGGGTGTTAAAGTTTGTCTCGGTGTTAAATTTTACTCTGGTGTTTAATTAATTACTTGTAGGCGAGTGGCTTGCCACCGCGAACAGGTTAAAGGTGCTAGGAACTCGCTGTTCGAAGCCCGAACTCATTCACTCCCTATAAAGCTTTGCGCTGCTAACTTGATCCTAAATTGATTTAAACACTCTATAAAGGATCTATTATGAAGGCTGTTATCCCTGTTGCGGGTCTTGGTACACGTATGTTGCCAATGACTAAAGCTATTCCAAAAGAAATGCTCCCACTGGTTGATAAACCACTTATTCAATACATAGTGAATGAGTGTGTTGCTGCGGGTATTAAAGAAATTGTGCTTGTTACTCATAGCTCTAAAAATGCGATTGAAAACCATTTTGATACTAGCTTTGAACTTGAAGCGACACTTGAAAAACGCGTAAAGCGTAAGTTACTTGATGAAGTGCGCTCTATTTGCCCACCTGATGTAACTATTTTACATGTGCGCCAAGGTGAAGCTAAAGGTTTGGGTCATGCAGTGTTGTGTGCTAAGCCAATCATTGGTGATGAAGATTTTGTAGTTTTACTGCCTGATGTAATACTTGATGCTTATACTGCAGATCAAAAAACTGAAAACTTAGCGGCAATGATTGCACGTTTTAAAGCAACATCAGCAAGCCAAATTATGCTTGAACCCGTACCTGAGCAAGATGTATGTAAATACGGCATTGCTGATATAAATGGCGCTGTAATTACTGCGGGTGAAAGTGCGAAAATCAAAACAATGGTTGAAAAACCAAGTGTTGGTGACGCGCCATCAAACCTTGCTGTAGTTGGTCGTTATGTACTGTCAAAAACTATTTGGCAATTACTTGATAAAACTCCGGTTGGCGCAGGTGGTGAAATACAACTAACCGATGCTATTGATATGCTTATGAAAATTGAAACGGTTGAAGCATTTCATATGAGTGGCCGAGCTCATGACTGTGGTGATAAATTAGGTTATTTAAAAGCGATTGTTGAATACAGCATGCGTGATGAAAACCTAGGTGCTGACTTTACAAGCTTTGTTGCAGAGTTAGTTAACCCTAAAAAACCAAGTCATTTAAAGGCAGTGTAAAATTTAGGTTTTAGGTTTTAGGTTTTAGGTGCTAGGGATAAACTAGGGTCTAGGTTATTCCCTGTAACTTTACCTTTTGAGTTAGTTCAATCTTCATTAGTTGTCTTCTCTTTATTTAAAGTATGTTTTTTACGAGATTTATTTATAAAGGTGTTAGTAAACGCGCGTCAGCAAGCTTAACGCCTACGGTGTTAAAGTTTCTCGGTGTTAAATCACTTGTAGGCGAGTGGCTTGCCACCGCGAAAGGTTTGTCATAGACGCTGCGCTTCAGAGGTGAGTAAAGGTACTAGGAGCTAGGGAAGTGACGAGGATAATTAATTAGCCTCGTGCACCGAGCTCCGAGCAATACAGCTAAGATTAGGCTAAATTTAACACTGGGCTGCTCGTAGCCCGTTACTCGAAGCTCGCCAACGTAACTTTGCTATTCCCCAATTTCAATTTTAATTCCTTCTCCTAATACCTCTCGATACTTTTGAGCTAATGCCTGTTTTGCATCATCATCACCGTGGACTATTTTTATATGGCTGGGCTTTTTACGCATGCCGGTTACAAATTTTATTAAGCCGTTTTGATCTGCATGCGCGCTGTAGCCGCTGATTGTGTGTACTGCTGCGTTAATGGTGATTTTATGGTCATTAATATGCACATAACCATTACTTGGTCCATAGGTTTGAATATCTCGGCCGAGCGTGCCACGGCCTTGGTAGCCAACAAAAATCACATCGGTAGTTTCATCAGGTAAAAATCGCTCTAGGTAATTCACAATTCGCCCGCCGGTGCACATGCCACTAGCGGCAAGAATAATTGCGGGTTGTTTGCGTTTGCTTAGGTAATTAATTACGGCAATATGCTCTTGGTGGCTGTCGATAGTATGCAACTGCGCAAAGTTTAATGGATGGCGACCTTTGGCTAAGCGTTTTTTTGCTTCATCGTCCCAGAGGGTTTTAAATTTTCGATACTCTGTGGTGAAGTTAGCTGCCATAGGGGAGTCCACAATAACCTCTATATTTTGCCATGGTGAATTTTTAGCTGCGTTGTGAATTATTTGCTCCAGTTCGTACAGTAACTCTTGCGTACGGCCAATGCTAAACGCTGGCACTAATACAATGCCATTATCGGCAACGGCTTTTTCAATCACCTTTTTCAGTGTTTGCGTGCGTTCTTTTCGGCCTTGATGGTTTTTATCACCATAGGTTGACTCGATCACTAAAGTATCGGCTTTGTAAGGCGCTTTTGGGGAAGGCAGTAGCGGAGTATGCGGCGCTCCTAGGTCACCAGAAAATACTACGCGATGGGAATTTCCCTTGATAGTTTTAGTTTTTATATCGATTTCAACATAGGCGGAGCCTAAAATATGCCCGGCACGTTGTAAGCGAGCTTTCGCGGTGGGCTTGTTGCTGGTGGTTGGTAAGTCAAACCAGCTATTAAATTCGATAGCGACAATACGCTTGGCAAGTAAGCTTAAACAGGCGTTAATAATTTTTTGATCTCGCGTTACCCCGACTTTAAGTGCATCTTCAATCACTAATGGTAATAGACTTGCTGATGCCTTCGAAGTAAAAATAGGGCCAGAGAAACCAGCAGCAAATAAGTAAGGTATGCGGCCAACGTGGTCAATATGACAATGCGTAACAATCAGCGCAGTGACAGTTGAGATATCAAAGTTGATAGCTAAACTTGGCCCGGCGTCTTCCCCTTGAAAAAGCCCACAGTCAATCAACACCGATGAGTGTTGATCATAATCTAACTGATGGCATGACCCTGTAACCCCATTCACCGCTCCATGATGGGTAATTTTCATGGTTGCTCCTTGTTGATTAAATTATACAAATTAGAAACAAGGTTAGGATAAAAAATGTCAAATTAAAAGGTTGGAGGTATTAAGGAAGTGACTAGGTGCTAGGAAGACAAAGGTATTAGGTTTTAGGGAAGTGACTTGGATCTATAGCCTAAAACCTAGTTCCTATGTTTTAAATGTGGCTCGGTGTTGGTGCGTCAGCAAGCTAAACGCCTACGGGTGTTAAGGTTTATCTCGGTGTTAAATCACTTGTAGGCGAGTGGCTTGCCACCGCGATATTCAATATTGTTTCGGTGTTTTCGCGTCAGCAAGCTTAACGCCTACGGGTGTTAAGGTTTATCTCGGTGTTAAATCACTTGTAGGCGAGTGGCTTGCCACCGCGATATTCAATATTGTTTCGGTGTTTTCGCGTCAGCAAGCTTAACGCCTACGGTGTTAAAGTTTGCCTCGATGTTAAATCACTTGTAGGCGAGTGGCTTGCCACCGCATTTTAAATGTGGCTCTGTGTTGGTGCGTCAGCAAGCTGAACGCCTACGGTGTTAAATTGTATTCTGGTGTTTAATTAGTTACTTGTAGGCGAGTGGCTTGCCACCGCTAAAAGGTCAAAGGTGCTAGGAAGACAAAGGTACTAGGGAAGTGACTAGGACCTGCGCTTTAAGATCTGGTCCCTATATTTTAAAGCGTAGGCGCGGCTTTATGCCGCGCGTTTGTATTGAACCATCAGTCATTAGATTTCAGGTGTAGCTAATCTCTGCCTTTAACCTTTAACCTTTAACCTTTAACCTTTAACCTTTAACCTTTAACCTTTAACCTTTAACCTTTAACCTTTAACCTAATACCTAGCACCTATTACCCCGTATCTTTCATTTCTCGAGGTAGCTTTAACCTTTGCATTCAATTAAACTCAGTCTCTTCAATGTAACTTTTGGTGTTTTGCATGGCTAAAGATAGGTTCGCGCCAAAACCTTTAAACGATATTATGGCTGGCCTGAGTGGTCGATTGTCGTCGTATGCAGGTAAAAGCCAAGCATTAGATAAACAACAAACGTTGTTAAGTGAATTTTTGGGCGCTAATTTAGGTGGAAAATGTCGCGTTAGTAATTATCGCGATGGTACGCTGATGATTGAGGCGGTATCTGCACCTATAGCACTGCGTTTAAACTACTTAAAAATGGATATGCTGTCACACTTTCGTAGTGCCGGTATGGCAGAACTTGGGCAAATCAAAATTACCGCTAACCCACAAGCCAGCCAACGATTAAGTCCAAATAATGCGTTAAAAACAGCTAACGCCACTCCCGCGAATAAATTAGCTATGAGTGAACAAACCGCTGATTACCTTAATGCGATTGCACAAAGCGCACCACCGTCACTAAAAGAAAAGCTAGAGCGACTAGCGAGGCATGGTAAAAAATAAAGGTTTTTGGCGCTAGAAGAAATAGGCGCTAGGAAAAGTTTACCATGTATATTTAGTTTGCAACTGTATTGAAGAACCTAGAACCTAGAACCTAGAACCTAGAACCTAGAACCTAGAACCTAGAACCTAGAACCTAGAACCTAGAACCTAGAACCTAAGTTCTTATACTCCCCTTGATTTTCTTTTATCCACCTCCATATCTCCATAGTTAATATAATTTTATAGTCTTAATTAAAGTTATGTTTACGGCTTATTTTAAATTTTCTTGCAGAAAACTGATATCTTAACTACGCGATGGTTTGATGTTTCGCAGAGTCTGGTATAGTAGCGCACGTATTGAACGCTGTATTTCACAACGTTTCTCGAAATTGCTAATTAATATGTGCTCGTGTGAGTAATCTATTAATTAGTAATTATAAAAATGGGTTAGCTGATACTCGGCTAGCAAAGAACACATTGTAACGGTTTTATCATGATATCTAATTTATTTACCAAGATTTTTGGTAGTCGCAATGACCGCACTATTAAAAATTTAAGAAAGACGGTCGCGCTGATCAACGCGCTTGAAACGCAACTTGAAGCGCTTTCAGACGAAGATTTAAAAGCCAAAACAGCAGAGTTTAGAGAGCGTTACGATAACGGACAAGGTCTTGATGACATTCTACCAGAAGCATTTGCTGTGGTACGTGAAGCATCAAAACGTGTAAATGGTATGCGTCACTTTGACGTGCAGTTGCTCGGTGGTATGGTTTTACACCAAGGCCGCATCGCAGAAATGCGTACTGGTGAGGGTAAAACCCTTACCGCAAGTTTACCAGCATACTTACGTGGTATTACAGGTAAAGGTGTTCACGTAATTACTGTGAATGACTACCTTGCCAAGCGCGATGCTGAAACTAACCGCCCATTATTTGAATTTTTAGGTTTAACTGTTGGCTGTAACGTACCGGGTATGATGCCGCAACAGAAAAAAGAAGCCTACGCCGCTGATATTACTTACGGTACTAATAACGAATTTGGTTTTGATTACCTGCGTGACAATATGGCGTTTAGCATTAACGAACGCGTACAACGTCCACTTTACTATGCGGTAGTCGATGAAGTTGACTCGATCTTAATTGATGAAGCCCGTACTCCACTGATTATTTCCGGCCCCGCTGAAGACAGTTCGCAGCTGTATGCTGAAATTAATACCATAGTTCCGCTTCTTGAGTTACAAGAGAAAGAAGATGAAGAAGGTATTGAAGGCGATGGTGATTTCACTATTGATGAAAAAGCCAAGCAAGTTCATTTAACTGAACGTGGTCAAATCAAAGTTGAAGAATTACTGATTGAACGTGGTTTGATAGCTGAGGGCGACTCGCTTTATTCTGCTGCGAGTATTACCCTGCTTAGCCATATTTATGCGGCATTACGTGCCCATAAGCTGTATCAAAAAGACATTGATTACGTTGTAAAAGAAAACGAAGTAATCATTGTTGATGAACACACTGGCCGTACAATGGAAGGGCGTCGTTGGTCTGAAGGTTTGCATCAAGCTGTTGAAGCAAAAGAAAATGTAAAAATTCAAAACGAAAACCAAACGTTAGCGTCAATTACATTCCAAAACTACTTCCGTATTTACGATACCCTTGCAGGTATGACCGGTACTGCCGACACTGAAGCATTTGAGTTTCAGTCAATCTATGGTCTAGATACTGTTGTTATGCCAACTAACAAGCCGATGATCCGTGAAGATCGCGCTGATTTAGTTTACTTAACGCAAGAAGAAAAATACGAAGCCATTCTAATCGATATTAAAGATTGCCAAGAGCGCGGCCAGCCAGTATTGGTGGGTACGATTTCAATCGAAAGCTCTGAGTATTTATCGCAATTTTTACGTAAAGAAAAAATCAAGCACAACGTACTTAATGCTAAATTCCATGCCCAGGAAGCAGACATCGTTGCTGATGCTGGTTTACCAGGCACAGTAACGATCGCAACTAACATGGCTGGTCGTGGTACTGATATCGTGTTAGGCGGTAACTGGAATAGCGAAGTTGAAAAACTTGAAAACCCAACTGATGAGCAAATTAAAGCGATTAAAGAAGCATGGCAAATTCGCCATGATGCAGTAATTGCTGCTGGTGGTTTACATATCATTGGTACTGAACGTCACGAATCACGCCGTATCGATAACCAGTTACGTGGTCGTTCTGGCCGTCAAGGCGATGCCGGTTCAAGCCGTTTTTACCTATCGATGGATGACGCATTAATGCGTATCTTCGCTGGTGAACGTATGACTAATATGATGCGTAAACTAGGTATGCAACGTGGCGAAGCGATTGAGCATCCATGGGTTAACCGTGCTATTGAAAACGCGCAACGTAAAGTTGAAGCACGTAACTTTGATGTGCGTAAACAGTTGCTTGAATACGATGATGTAGCAAATGACCAACGTCGTGTTGTTTACTCACAACGTAATGAGTTGCTTGAAGAAGGCGATATTTCAGAGACGATCACGGTTATTCGTGGCGACGTATTGGGTAACACTATTGACCAATATATTGCACCGCAAAGTTTAGCTGAAATGTGGGATATTCCGGGCCTTGAAGAGCGCTTAAAACAAGACTTCTTAATTGAGTTACCGATTACACAATGGTTAGCTGACGATAACAAACTTTACGAAGAAAAGTTACGTGAGCGGATTGAAGAGTCAGTTGAGCAAGCTTACAAACAGAAAGAGCAACAAGTTGGCGATTCTGTACTTCGTCAGTTTGAAAAAGCAATCATGCTACAAAGCTTGGATCAACATTGGAAAGATCACCTTGCTGCGATGGATCACCTTCGCCAAGGTATTCATTTACGTGGCTACGCGCAAAAGAATCCTAAGCAAGAGTACAAGCGTGAGTCGTTTGAATTGTTCTCTGAAATGCTTGAGAACCTGAAAATTGATGTAGTTAGTATTTTAAGTAAAGTACAAGTACGTGCTGAAGAAGATGTTGAAAAAATTGAAGAGCAACACCGCCAAAGTGAAAATGCTCCTCGCGAATATCAACATGAAGAGGTTGAGCACGTAGGCGGCGAAGCACCAAAAGGTGCGGTCGTAACATCACGCGCAGAGCCAAAAGTTGGCCGCAACGAACCTTGCCCATGTGGATCGGGTCAAAAGTTCAAACAGTGTTGTGGTAAGTTAAAATAACCAAATGTTATAATTAACAATTAAAAAGCGACGCCTGCGTCGCTTTTTTTGTTTGTAAGGTTAGATTTGCGTAGACGCGGGTTTTAAAAGGTTAAAGGAAAAAGGTACTAGGGAAGTGACTAGGTGCTAGGCTTAACTTTACTTTCTCGGTGTAGCGCGAAGCGCCTCAGTGGTAAAAATTGTTTAATTGATTTATTCACAAAGAGGTTAAGAGAGCGCTGCGCTTAAGAGGCAAATAAAGGGGGAGGACCTAGCGCCTTGAACCTATGTATTAGCGCGGTTTTAATAAAGGTATTACGATGAATAAAAAAATTGTGCATGTAGCGGTGGGGGTTATCAAAGCAGATAACACACTATTTATCTGTAAGCGCCCTGACGATAAACACCAAGGTGGTTTGTGGGAGTTTCCGGGCGGCAAAGTAGAAGCTGGCGAAACCGTATTCGAAGCACTAAAGCGCGAGCTTCAAGAAGAAGTAGGTTTAACAATTAATAGTTCAAGCGAGCTGATGGTTATTGAGCATGATTATGGCGATAAATGTGTAAAACTCGACGTGCATTTAGTTACTGATTTTAGCGGCCAAGCCCATGGCGCAGAAGGTCAGCAAAGTGCATGGGTCGCGATTGATAAGTTAGACGATTACAATTTTCCTGCCGCCAACGTAGAAATTATCGAAAAAATAAAAGTGGATGTTTAAATTTACGTAGGCGGGTGGCTTGCCACCGCGTTTCAAAATGTGGCGTGGTGTTTGTGCGTCAGCAAGCTCAACGCCTACGGGTGTTAAATTTTACTTTGATGTTTAATTAATTACTTGTAGGCGAGTGGCTTGCCACCGCGTTTCAAAATGTGGCGTGGTGTTTGTGCGTCAGCAAGCTCAACGCCTACGGGTGTTAAATTTTACTTTGATGTTTTAATTAATTACTTGTAGGCGAGTGGCTTGCCACCGCGTTTCAAAATGTGTTGTGGTGTTTTGCGTCAGCAAGCTTAACGCCTACGGGTGTTAAATTTTACTCTGGTGTCTAATTAATTACTTGTAGGCGAGTGGCTTGCCACCGCGTTTTAAATGTAGTGTTTGTGCGTCAGCAAGCTTAACGCCTACGGTGTTAAATTGTATTCTGGTGTTTAATTAATTGCTTGTAGGCGAGTGGCTTGCCACCGCGTTTTAAAATTCCGTGTTTGTTTATTAAGAAAGCTCAATCTCTACTGGAGGGATCTCGATTAATTGCTATATTTACTTGTAGTTAATTGGGGGAAAGTAATGGTTGATACAAGTAAGCGGACTAAAGGGCGATGCTCGATAATTAATCATTATTACTCAGTTACAATTTGTACTGAAAATAGAATGCAGCTTTTTTGTGATTTTGATAGTAGCTGTTTAATTATGAGGGAGTTACATTATTTTTCGCATTCGGGAAACCTTAAGACAATTTGTTTTTCATTAATGCCTGATCACTTGCATTGGCTATTTCAGCTTAGAGATACTGATGATTTATCCAAAGTTATTGGTCAATTTAAAAGTATTACTACGATTAAATTGAACCGTTATTTACTTTCTAGCGGAAAAATTTGGCAAGCTAACTTTTATGATCACAAGCTTAGATCTGATGAAGATTTACTTAACCAAGCTAGATATATAGTTGCAAACCCGCTCAGGGCTGGCTTGGTTAAAAGTGTGGGTGATTATCCATTTTGGAATTGTGTATATTTAAACTAATCCCAGTACATCTAATCTACTCTTTCGTAATATGCCACCGCGTTTCAAAATGTAGTGTGGTGTTTTTGCGTCAGCAAGCTCAACGCCTACGGTGTTAAATTTTACTCTGGTGTTTAATTAATTACTTGTAGGCGAGTGGCTTGCCACCGCGTTTTAAAATGTGGCGTGGTGTTTGTGCGTCAGCAAGCTTAACGCCTACGGGTGTTAAATTTTACTCTGATGTTTAATTAATTACTTGTAGACAAGTGGCTTGCCACCGCGTTTTAAAATGTGTTGTGGTGTTTTGCGTCAGCAAGCTCAACGCCTACGGGTGTTAAAGTTTGTCTCGGTGTTAAATTTACTTTGATGTCTAATTAATTACTTGTAGGTGAGTGGCTTGCCATCGCGATATTCAAAATTTGGTGTGGTATTTGTGCGTCAGCAAGCTCAACGCCTATGGGTGTTAAAGTTTGTCTCGGTGTTAAATTTACTTTGATGTCTAATTAATTGCTTGTAGGTGTGGTTTTATGCCGCGCTTTTGTATTTAGATGTTAGATGGAGCTAGTCTCTGCCTTTAACCTATATCTTTCATTGCTCGGTGGTGAACTTAAAATTGCGAGTGATAAACCCTCGCTTACAAACTTTGTTACATATTAAAAGCGCTTGTTTTGGTTCATCGGTTTATTGTTGCACTGAACAAGTTTAATATGGAAATAGCGAATATTCTATCGAAGTACTTTATTTGAGTGGTGAATATTTAAACGATAACTAACAAATGAGATAGTCATGAAAAAAGTAACTCTAACTGCGGCAAGTATTGCACTTGCTTTGGGATTAGTCGGTTGTGGCGAAAAACAAGAATCAACAAAAGCGCCTGAGGCCACGGTGGTTAGCGCACCAGTAGAGCAGTTAAATTCAGGTATTGAATTAGCAAATATAGATAAGTCGGTCCGTGCACAGGATGATTTTTATTATCACATTAATGGTCAATGGTTGGCGACGACTGAGATCCCTGGCGATAAATCAAATTACGGTTCATTCTCACAATTGTATGACGACTCTCAAGCCGCAATGAAAACAGTGCTTGAACAAGCGGCTGCTAATACAGCTGCTAAAGCCGGAACTGATGAATATAAGCTAGGTGCGTTCTTTAAGAGTTACATGAATGAAGCCAAGCGTGATGAATTAGGTATAACACCGCTAAATGGTCCGTTAACTGCTATTGATGGTGTTAAAAATAAGTCTGATTTAGTTACACTTATGGCGCAAATACGTATTCAAGGTGGCGCGGTGCCATTTGGTTGGTATGTAAATAATGACGCTAAGAACTCGAGTGAAAATGCATTATATGCGTATCAATCAGGCCTTGGCTTACCGGATCGTGATTATTACTTAAAAGACGACGAAAAGTTCACTAAAATTCGTGCCGCGTACCAAGTTTACATTGCTGACGTTCTAAAACGCGCAGGTGTAGAAAAAGCCGATGAAGCTGCTAAAGCAATTATTGCACTTGAAACCAGTATTGCTGATGCACAGTGGACGCGTGTTGAAAGTCGTGATGCTACAAAGTCTTATAACAAAATGAGCGTAAGTGATGCAAGTAAGCTAACAGGTGAGTTTGACCTTACTGAATACTTCAAAGCGTCTGGTGTAAATGTACAAGATATTATCGTTAGTCAGCCTAGCTACTTTGAAAAATTTGCCGATATTTATAAAGCAACAGACCTTGAAACGTGGCAACAATATCTTAAATTTCATTTAGTAAGTAACTATGCAGGTATATTAGATAAAGATCTGGTTGATTTAAACTTTAACTTTTACAGCACCACATTACGCGGCGTAAAAGAGCAAACTCCGCTTTGGAAACAAGCCGTTGATGCATCAAATGAAGTGTTAGGTGAAATTTTAGGAAAAGTGTACGTTAAAGACAATTTCCCGCCAGAAGCAAAAGCGCGCATGGAAGAGTTAGTTGATAACGTGATCAAAGGCTATGGCGTTGCGATTGAAAATCTTGAGTGGATGAGCCCTGAAACCAAGCTTGCTGCGAAAGAAAAGCTCGACAAATTTACCCCAAAAATTGGCTACCCAGATAACTGGAAAGACTATTCACAGTTAAGCATTAATGCGGATGATTTAGTTGGTAACTATATTCGCCATAGTGAATGGGCTTATGCCGATATGATTGACAAGCTAGGTAAGCCAGTGGATCGTTCTGAATGGCATATGACACCACAAACAGTCAATGCTTACTATAACCCGGTGAATAACGAAATTGTATTTCCTGCGGCAATTTTACAACCACCATTTTTTAACTTAGAAGCTGATGATGCGGTTAACTACGGTGCAATTGGTGCGGTAATTGGTCACGAGTTAGGCCATGGTTTTGATGACCAAGGTGCTAAGTATGATGGTGATGGTAATTTACGTGATTGGTGGAGCGAGTCAGACCTTAAACAGTTTGAAGAGCGCACTGGTCAGTTAGTTGCACAGTATAACGAGTATCAACCATTTGCAGATGCCAGTGTTAATGGTCAATTGACCTTAGGTGAGAATATTGGCGATTTAGGTGGCCTAACGGTTGCTTTCACTGCTTATCAGTTATCGCTAGGTGGCGATAAAGCGCCAGTCATTGATGGTTATACCGGTGATCAGCGCTTCTTTATGGGTTGGTCGCAAATTTGGCGTCGTAAATACCGTGACGAAGAGCTACGTAACCGATTAATGACAGATCCGCATTCACCAAGCCATTACCGCGTGATCGGTATCTTGTCGAATATGCCTGAGTTTTATCAAGCATTTGACGTTAAAGAAGGCGACAAAATGTACATCAAACCAGCTGATCGCGTAAAAATTTGGTAATTAATTTTTATTAGTTTGATGATTAAACGGTGGCTTAGGCCGCCGTTTTTGTTTTGAGGGGGAGTAAAAGGTTAAAGATCAAGGATAAAGGGGCTAGGTGCTAGGGAAGTGACTAGGAGCGCGTTGCTCGAAGCTCATGGCATTTACCCTCATTGTCTTCTCTTTGTGCGTCAGCAAGCTCAACGCCTACGGTGTTAAGGTTTACTTTGATGTTTAATCAGTGGCTTGCCACCACGTTTTAAAATGTGGTGTGGTTGGTGCGTAAGCAAGCTCAACGCCTACGGTGTTAAGGTTTATCTCGGTGTTAAATCACTTGTAGGCGAGTGGCTTGCCACCGCGATGTTCAATTTTGTATCGGAGTTTGTACGTCAGCAAGCTTAACGCCTACGGAGTTAAGTTGTACTTTGATGTTTAATTAATTACTGGTAGGCGAGTGGCTTGCCACCGCATTTTAAATGTGGAACGGTGTTTGTGCGTCAGCAAGCTTAACGCCTACGGGTGTTAACGTTTATCTCGGTGTTAAATCACTTGTAGGCGAGTGGCTTGCCACCGCGTTTTAAATGTGGCTCGGTGTTGGTGCGTCAGCAAGCTCAACGCCTACGGTGTTAAATTTTACTTTGATGTTTTAATTAATTACTTGTAGGCGAGTGGCTTGCCACCGCGTTTCAAAATGTGGTGTGGTGTTTGTGCGTCAGCAAGCTCAACGCCTACGGTGTTAAAGTTTACTCTGGTGTTTAATTAATTACTTGTAGGCGAGTGGCTTGCCGCCGCGTTTTAAATGTGGCTCGGTGTTTTTGCGTCAGCAAGCTTAACGCCTACGGTGTTAAATTTTATTTGATGTTTAATTACTGGTAGGCGAGTGGCTTGCCACCGCGTTTTAAATGTGGCTTCGTGTTTGTGCGTCAGCAAGCTCAACGCCTACGGGTGTTAAATTTTACTTTGATGTTTTAATTAATTACTTGTAGGCGAGTGGCTTGCCACCGCGTTTTAAAATGTGGTGTGGTGTTGGTGCGTCAGCAAGCTTAACGCCTACGGGTGTTAAATTTTACTTTGATGTGTAATTTATTACTTGTAGGCGAGTGGCTTGCCACCGCGTTTTAAATGTGGTGTGGAGTTTGTGCGTCAGCAAGCTTAACGCCTACGGGTGTTAAGTTGTACTTTGATGTTTAATTAATCACTTGTAGGCGAGTGGCTTGCCACCGCGTTTCAAAATGTGGCGTGGTGTTTGTGCGTCAGCAAGCTCAACGCCTACGGGTGTTAAATTTACTATGATGTTTATTACTTACTTGTAGGCGAGTGGCTTGCCGCCGCGTTTTAAATGTGGCTCGGTGTTTTTGCGTCAGCAAGCTTAACGCCTACGGTGTTAAATTTTACTTTGATGTTTAATCACTTGTAGGCGAGTGGCTTGCCACCGCATTTTAAATGTGGAACGGTGTTTGTGCGTCAGCAAGCTCAACGCCTACGGGTGTTAAGTTGTACTTTGATGTTTAATTAATCACTTGTAGGCGAGTGGCTTGCCACCGCGTTTCAAAATGTGGCGTGGTGTTGGTGCGTCAGCAAGCTCAACGCCTACGGTGTTAAATTTTACTTTGATGTTTATTACTTACTTGTAGGTGAGTGGCTTGCCACCGCGTTTCAAAATGTGGCGTGGTGTTGGTGCGTCAGCAAGCTCAACGCCTACTGTGTTAAATTTACTTTGATGTTTAATTAATTACTTGTAGGCGAGTGGCTTGCCACCGCGTTTTGAAATGTGCTCTGGTGTTTTTGCGTCAGCAAGCTTAACGCCTACTAGGGAAGTGACTAGGTGCTAGGCTAGAACCTATCCCCTAAAACCTAGCTCCTATAGCTAGATCTGGCGGTTGAAACTGGTAAACTCAGCTTTATTAAACGTTAAAGCTGATTAAAAATGAAAAAACATCATCTAAGTTTAGTCGTCCTCGCGGGTGGCTTGGGCTCTCGTTTTGGTGGCAATAAACAAATCGCTGAGATTGCTGGGTTGGGTTGTACCATTATGGAGTTGAGTATTGCTGATGCTGTTGCCGCAGGAGTAACTCAGGTTGTATTAGTGATCAATCAGGCTGTGCGCAGCGAGATTGAGCAAGTGATTTTACCGCGCTTACCAACGGGGATTGATGTTGTGTTGGTTGAACAACGCATTGATTTAGTGCCAGAACAATTCCAATTACTAGCACAACAGCGAAGTAAGCCTTGGGGCACCGGGCATGCTTTATTATGCGCTAAAGATCATGTTCATAACCCCGCGATCGTCATCACAGCCGATGATTATTATGGCGCGTCGTCATTTTTATTACTCGCTGAACATTTTAAAAACCTGACTAGTTGGGCTATGGTGGGTTACCCAATTATTGATACTTTGTCAGATCAAGGTGGGGTGAATAGAGGCGTATGCCAAGTTAAAAATAACCAATTAATTGATGTTGTTGAGTATTTAAATATTCAGCACGAGAACGGTCAAATAATGGGTGACAATCCGCAGGGGCTCCGTGAGAGAATTGCCGTGGATGCGTTGGCATCAATGAGTTTTTGGGCAATTACGCCAACATTTTTTGACCGCCTAGAAGCAGGATTTGACGAGTTTCTGCAAAAGTATGACAACGGTGTCAGAATGGAGTATTATTTACCCGATCAAGTTCAACAAGCGATCACATCTAATCAACAAATAGTTACCATATATAGCGCAAAAGAGTCGTGGTATGGAGTGACTTATAAATCAGAATTACAGGATGTTACAGGTAAATTATATGAATTACGTCACGGATGAACTAGCCCCGATCTTGCCTTTTCCCGGGCACAACAATAGCGAAGTAAGTATGAAGTCAAATTCCATTGCGGTTTACTTGTCTGAGAGTTTTGGTCTTGGTAGTGAAAAAATCAGCATGAAGCCAATTGGTAGTGGTCACATAAATAGCACTATGCTATTAACTGCACCAAAAAAATCATTAGTTGTTCAAAAACTAAATACCGAGGTTTTTCCTGAACCAGATATGTTAGTTAAAAATGCTCGTTTAATTGAACGTCATTTAACTAAAAAACGTCAATTAGGCGAGTATGATTTAGCAATCATCCGCCATGTTCCTACAGTTGAAAATAACTATTTAGTTGATTGTGATAACGGTGTTTGGCGCGCACTCGAATTTATTGGCGGCAGTTATAGTGAAGATGTAGTTTTAAATACTTCACAAGCGCAAACTGCAGCCAATGCATTTGGTCAATTTGCTGTTGCTTTAGAAGATTTTGATGCCAAGCAACTGCATCATGTTATTCCTGATTTTCATAATTTAGCGATGCGCGCTGAAAAGCTCAAAGCTGTGGTTGCAAAAGATCCACAGCAGCGCTTAGCCAGCTGCCAAGCTGACGTTGATTTTTGTTTCGCGCAATTTGGCTTAATTGATGAGCTTAAAGCATTGACGGGCATTGTACCGGTTCGACCATGTCATAATGATACTAAAATTAATAATATGCTGTTTTGTAATACATCAAATGATGCCAAAGCAGTGATTGATTTAGACACCTGTATGCCTGGTTATTGGTTGTATGATTTTGGTGATATGGTGCGTACTTTTTGCTCTCCTGAACAAGAAGATTCAACGGATTTAGCTAATGTATGTGTGCGTGAAGAGATTTTTGCAGCGGTAGTTAAAGGTTATGTAGAGCCTTTGAAAGACTTGATTACCGAACAAGAAAAACAAAGCTTTTGGTTAGGCACCAAAGTAATGACCTTTATGATTGGCCTACGTTTTTTAACTGATTACATTGACGGTGATCATTATTTTTCAATCAAGCATGCTAACCACAACTTAGAACGTGCGCAAAATCAGTTTGCTTTATATCGTGATATTCTCGCAAAAAAAACCACGCTTAAAGCTATTTTAAGAGATGTGTGATAAAGGTTAAAGGTTAAAGGTGCTAGGAAGATAAAGGTACTAGGGAAGTTACTAGGGCCTAGAGCCTATAACCTAGTACCTATGTTTTAAAGCGTAGGCGCGGTTTATAAAATTCATGGCTAAAGCCATTTCCTACATCGTCGATTGAGATTGGTTAAATACCAAGAGTTAAGGTTAATTCTAACCCCTTCTTTTCCTATGCTATCCATCCCCATCTGCTTTACCTCCCAAGCTGTTTTAGGTAAGTTAAAACTAGATTAGTTCTAGGATAATAATAATGAAGCAGTTTAATCGTCGAGATTTTTTAAAAGCCGCGAGTGCTACGGCAGCGGCTAGTGTGATTTCAGGATGTGCCACAGGTACTCAAAGTGGCGTTATTATTCCCCCAGCGCAAGGGCGCTCTGTAATTGGCCTTGTCGCGCCAAAAATGGATGTAGTACGGGTTGGGTTTATAGGCTTAGGACAGCGTGGTTTTGGCCACGTAAAGCGTATGAGTCATATTGCTGGTACAGAAATTAAAGCAATATGTGATACCCATGACGAAGTCTTACAGCGTTCAGCTAACTACCTCACTGACAAAGGGTTGGCTAAGCCTGCACTTTATACTGGCGCCGATAATGCCTATCAAGCAATGCTTAATCGCGATGATATTGATATTGTGATTATTTCTACGCCATGGTCATGGCATGCACCGATGGCAATCGATACCATGAATAGTGGCAAGCATGCTTTTGTTGAAGTGCCATTAGCATTGACGGTTGAAGAAATGTGGCAACTAGTTGATACCGCTGAGCGCACGCAAAAGAACTGTATGATGATGGAAAATGTCAACTATGGTCGTGATGAGTTAATGGTATTGAATATGGTTCGCCAAGGCGTGTTTGGTGAGCTGCTACATGGTGAGGCGGCGTATATTCATGAATTACGTTGGCAAATGAAAGAAGTGGAGCATAAAACTGGTTCTTGGCGTACCGCTTGGCATGCAAAACGAAACGGTAATTTGTATCCAACGCACGGTTTAGGCCCTGTATCACAATATATGAATATTAATCGCGGCGATCGATTTGATTTTTTAACCTCAATGAGTTCACCGGCACTGGGCCGTAGCGCCTATGCAAAGAAAGAATTTCCAGCCGATCATCAACGTAATCAGCTTAATTATATTGCTGGCGATATGAATACCACGCTTATCAAAACAGTAAAAGGGCGCAGTATTATGGTTCAACATGATACCACCACGCCACGTCCATACTCGCGCCATAATTTAATTCAAGGCACTAACGGTGTGTTTGCTGGTTTTCCAAATCGTATTGCGCTGGAAGATGGTGGTTCGAAGAGCTTCCATGAGTGGGATTATGAAATGGCTGATTGGTATAAAAAATACGACCACCCACTGTGGACCAAAATGGGCGAAGAGGCAGAGCGTAACGGCGGCCATGGCGGCATGGACTTCTTAATGTTCTGGCGGATGATTTATTGTTTACGTAATGGTGAGGCGCTTGATCAAGATGTTTACGACGGCGCTGCTTGGTCTGTTATATCGCCGCTGTCGGCACAGTCAGTTAGTAATCGTAGTGCGTCAATTGATATTCCTGATTTTACCCGTGGTGCATGGCAAAGTGCCAAACCGCTAGGAATAGCTGGTTAAATGCTAAGAGCTGCGCGAGGCAAACTCGCGCATATTGTGTTTTTGCGTCAGCAAGCATAACGCCTACGGGTGTTAAAGTTTTAAATTTACTTTGATGTTTAATTAATTACCTGTAGGCGAGTGGCTTGCCACCGCGTTTTTAAATGTGGCGTGGTATTTGTGCGTCAGCAAGCTCAACGCCTACGGTGTTAAATTTTACTTTGATGCTTAATTAATTACTTGTAGGCGAGTGGCTTGCCACCGCGTTTTGAAATGTGCTCTGGTGTTTTTGCGTCAGCAAGCTCAACGCCTACGGTGCTAAAGTTTATCTCGGTGTTAAATTTACTTTGATGTTTAATTAATTATCTGTAGGCGAGTGGCTTACCACCGCGTTTTAAAATGTGGCGTGGTGTTGGTGCGTCAGCAAGCTTAACGCCTACGGGTGTTAAAGTTTATCTCGGTGTTAAATTTACTTTGATGTTTATTACTTACTTGTAGGCGAGTGGCTTGCCACCGCGTTTTGAAATGTGCTCTGGTGTTTTTGCGTCAGCAAGCTCAACGCCTACGGGTGTTAAAGTTTATCTCGGTGTTAAATTTACTTTGATGTTTATTAATTACTTGTAGGCGAGTGGCTTGCCACCGCGTTTTAAATGTGGCGTGGTGTTGGTGCGTCAGCAAGCTTAATACTTACAGGGTTTTAATTTGCTGCGAGGGAGGCGTTACTGCTTACTAAACGGTAACTGCCTATAAATAGCGGGTGTTTTACCCAGACTGAATATAGGCAATTCATTACTACATTACATGTAGCTTATCGCATGATACTTTCTTTAAGATATTGAAATAGCTCTGTATAGCCTTTAGCTGGCTTTTCAATTTTTACTTCTTTTGCCGCATTACGCACCAATTGACGTAACTTTTGACGATCAATAGTCGGGTATTGCTCAATGGTTTGATTAACTAAATCATCACCTTGGGCAATTAAATCATCGCGTAATTGCTCAATCTTTTTAATCATCACTTCGGCTTGATTATTTTTATTCAACATAATGTCGATAATAGCGTTGATCTCTTCGATATTCTCAACGGTACGCAAAGTTTTTGCGATGTAATTTAAGTGACGACGATATGCATCACTTTTGTTACTGATTTTGTCTGCAACAACCATTGCCGCTTTTAAATCGTCATTTAAGGGTAAGCGCTCGCGCTGTTTTTTCCCCATTTTGGCAATTTCAGCACCTAACTGATGAAACTCTTGCGCTTCGCGCTTTAGCTCACTTTTTGATATATAGATAATTTCTTCTTCAATTTCAGCAGGCTTGCCTTTTTTCTTCGCCATGGGGTACTCATATGATAACGTTAACTGCAGTCATTATACCCAAACCACCTCAAGATGCGAGTTTCAGTTGGAGTTAAAAGCGATTTAGGCAAGGCATTGATTGCAAGTAATAGTGGTTCTATTGTTAAAATCAATAACGCAGTATAAATCGCTTTTAAACCAACCCGTTGGGCGTTTCACAGGCACTTACTCTCATCGTTGTTACTTCTTAAAAGGGACTGCCATTCTTGCAAAGTAACGCCTTGATATTAAGCCCCTGTGAAACGCTGAATTCTGTATCTTGAGGTGGCTTGGGTATATACGTGATTCTTTTAATGATTAATATTAGCTGATGCAATGCAGTGAGTGTGTTAGCATTTAAGTATTATGATTGCGCATGCAAAACGCTCCAAGCTCAGGACTAAAAATATGAAAAGCCAACAGCAAGATCCTATTTATACTCAAATTTCTCAAATAAAAGATGCCGTTGCAGAGGTTTTAGAACACGCGAAAAAACTCGGTGCTACTGGCGCTGAAGCGGCGATGTCGAGCACCTCAGGTTTGTCTGTTAGTACCCGCATGGGTGAAGTCGAGACCATTGAATTTAACCAAGATGGTGGGCTGGGGATCAGTGTGTACGTTGGTAATCACAAAGGCTCTGCGTCAACAGCTGATTTAAACCCCAAAACACTGCGTACAGTGGTAGAGAAAGCCATTGATATCGCCAAGTTTACCTCAGATGATCCACATAATGGCGTAGCCGATAAAGAGCTACTTGAATTTGCTCCGCTTGATTTGGATTTATACCACCCGTGGGATGTCAGCCCTGAGCAGGGCATTGAATTGTGTCATGCTGCAGAGCAAGCGGCGCTAAATGCCGATGCGCGTATTGTTAATTCAGATGGCGCCAGTTTTTCATCGCATCAAGGTTTACGTGTGTATGGTAATAGCCATGGTCTTATCACAGGTTACCCGCGTACTCGCCACAGCATTAGTACTATGGTGATTGGTAAAGATGGTGAGCAAATGCAGCGGGATTCAGCTTATACCGTAGCGCGAGACCAAGCTGGTTTGAAAGATGCTGCGGCAGTAGGTTTAGAGGCTGCGAGTGAAACTCTTGCTAAGCTCAATAGCAAAAAACTAGGTACCATGAAAGTCCCTGTTGTTTTTCGTGCAGATATTGCTAATTCATTGTTTGGTCACTTGGTGTCTGCAATAGGTGGTGGTGCGCTGTATCGTAAATCGAGCTTTTTGTTGGATAGCCTTGGCACGCAAGTATTTAATAAGTGCGTTAATATTTCAGAGCGTCCGCATATTTTAAAAGGTTTAGCGTCTTCACCATTCGATAGTGAAGGGGTAAAAACCATCGACCGTGAAATCATTCAAGGCGGTGATCTGCAAACTTACTTATTAGCGAGCTACGCAGCCCGAAAAATGAATATGACACCTACCGGTCATGCTGGTGGTATTCATAACTGGTTAGTAGAACAAACTCATGCTGATTTAGCTGCGCTGTTAAAAACAATGGGCACCGGTTTATTGGTCACTGAGTTAATGGGCCAAGGCGTTAATACTGTAACGGGTGATTACTCGCGTGGTGCTGCCGGTTTTTGGGTTGAGAATGGCGAAATACAATACCCTGTAAGCGAAATTACCATCGCTGGTAAACTGCAAGATATGTTTAAAGGCATTAGCGGCATAGGCGGTGACATAGAGCGCCGTGGTGGAATTCAGACTGGTTCGGTATTGATTGAACAAATGCAGATTGCGGGAAGCTAGGTTAAAGCTATAAGTTTTAATTTGCGTAGGCGCGGCTTTATGCCGCGCAAATTTTTTAAAGGAACTAGGTTCTAGGAAAGACACTAGGGGTTAGGCCCTAAAACCTAGCACCTTTAACCTATATTGTTTTCTCATTAACCCTTATCCTCACACATCTTTTGTTATTAAATCTTTTATAAAAAACACTTTACCTCAATGTTACTTGAGGTTTTATTGTGGCTTTAATTACTTAAATAAAGGAACTTAATTATGTATTTAGAGCACGTAAATTTGGTAGTCGATGATGTTGAAGCTATGCTGCACTTTTATAAGGCGGCTTTTCCGTACTGGTCTATCAGAAGCCAAGGCGAAGGGGAGTGGCACGGTAAACCACGAAAATGGTTACACTTTGGCGATGATTTTCAGTATTTAGCATTGAGTGATCATGGGGAACAACACAACCGTGACTTAACCGGACATCAAGTTGGCTTAGCGCACTTTGCTTATGTTACGAATAATATTGCTGCAGTAATTTCGCGTTTAGAAAGCGCTGGTTACAGTATTGATAAGCCAGGTGCGGTAAATCCATTTCGTAAAAATGTGTATTTTATTGACCCTGCAGGGTTTGAAATAGAGTTTGTTGAATATTTAAGTGATATTCCTAGTGAGCGTAATAATGATTTATAACATTAGTTTCGCGTCAGCAAGCTCAACGCCTACGGGTGTTAACGTTAATCTCAGTGTTTAATTACTCACTGTAGGCGAGTGGCTTGCCACCGCAATATTCAATATTGTTTCGGTGTTTTTGCGTCAGCAAGCTTAACGCCTACGGGTGTTAACGGTAATCTCAGTGTTTAATTACTCACTTGTAGGCGAGTGGCTTGCCACCGCGATATTCAATATTGTTTCGGTGTTTTTGCGCCAGCAAGCTTAACGCCTACGGGTGTTAACGGTAATCTCAGTGTTTAATTACTCACTTGTAGGCGAGTGGCTTGCCACCGCGATATTCAATATTGTTTCGGTGTTTTTGCGTCAGCAAGCTTAACGCCTACGGGTGTTAACGGTAATCTCAGTGTTTAATTACTCACTTGTAGGCGAGTGGCTTGCCACCGCGATATTCAATATTGCTTCGGTGTTTTTGCGCCAGCAAGCTTAACGCCTACGGGTGTTAACGGTAATCTCAGTGTTTAATTACTCACTGTAGGCGAGTGGCTTGCCACCGCGATATTTAATATTGTTTCGGTGTTTTTGCGTCAGCAAGCTTAACGCCTACGGGTGTTAAGCTTTAACTGTGTTTTATCCATTAATGTTTATTGATATCTTGCCAACTGGTTTTAAGGCTGTTGGCGAATGAGACAAACTTTTCTTTAATGGTGCGCTTAATTTTAATTTCCACAGAGCCCAGAATAACTTTTCCTTCGATAGTAATGGTTGGCCCTTGGTGTTTATTCAGTGACACTGATTTGTTTTCAACACTACCAATAATACTGAACAGTTTTGATACAACATTGACGTGTTCTGGCACATAAATTTCATCATTGCCTAGTAAGCAATTGACATGGATGGTGATATTTTGATGCTGAAATATGGCGTCAGTGAAATCAAGTTCAATAGAACCAAGTAAGTTCGTCAGGTGGATTTCTTTTGGTACTACCCATTGCCCACTGCGCTCGTTTGATCCTAAGATACTTCGCAAGTGCAATGTTTCATCGCTGCTTTTATTACTATAGTTTGGGCTAAACTGCGCACGTTTTTCCCACTGGTAATTACTATCGGTTGTTAATTCTAGGTCACTTACCAAATCAATTAAGCTTTGGTTATCTTTCGCAGCCATTGCCTGATCTAATCGACGTTCAAAAGCATCAGCTGAAATAACAGCATGACTGTAGTTATATATTAATTGATCAATAACTTGTTCACGCACTTGCTCAATTGGGCGATCTTCTAATTTCACAGTCATGATGTATTCCTTATAAGTGATGCTGTTGGTGTATTTTATGATTGCTCAGTACTGCAATAGTTAAAGCAAAGCTTAGGCCATTTATTAATTAGCTTAATAATCAATAATTTAAATTTATTTTTGTTAGGTGCGTTTGTTATATTAACGACAGATTAACGAATAATGCTATTAAATGGTTAATTTTGCAACGACCAGAATAAATTACCGAGCAGTCTGTAAATAATTACCAAGACTAAAGCTAGCGCTATATCAAATAAAGCTTAAGTTATTGATTTTAAGTGCTTTAAAAGTTGGCTTGATGTTCGCATTAATCATATTGTCTTTAATCAAAAGGAGAAAGATTATGAAAACATTTAACAAATCTATTATTGCAGCGTTAGTTCTTGGTACAACCGCTATGGGTGCGCAAGCAAACAGCTGGGAAAATGAAAGTAAAGATGCTTGGATTGATGGTAAGGCAGAAACGGTTCTGTTAATGAACACTAACTTAAACAACTTTGACATTAACACTGATGTAAAAAATGGCAAGGTTGTACTAACTGGTAAAGTTGAAAGTGAGCTTGATAAAGAGCTAGCGGAAGAGCTTATCTTAAGTCTAGATGGTGTAACTGATGTTGATAACGAGCTAACGGTCGTTAAAAACACGGACACAAAAAGCAAGAAGATGAAATCAGATAGCACAGAAAGTGATTTAACGGATGCTAAAATTACTACCGTTATTACAACACGCTATTTGTTTAATTCTGAAGTAGGCGGTACGGATATTGACGTAGATACCGATAAAGGTGTGGTAACGCTAAATGGTACTGTTGGTTCGGATGCTGAAAAACAGCTAGCGGTGAAAATTGCTAAGAATGCCGAAGATGTTCGCGATGTAGTTGATAACTTAACTATTGTAGCTGAATAATCTATAAGCCACGAATGCCCAGTTATACTGGGCTTTCTTATATAAATTTCAGGGAGTGAGAGTCATGGATTTAATACGAATTATATTTTCAGTACTTATTCCACCACTTGGTGTATTTTTACAAGTTGGTTTAGGTGCTCAGTTTTGGATTAATATTTTGTTAACATTACTAGGGTATATTCCTGGTCTGATACATGCAATTTATATAATCGGACGTCGTTAGAGTCACAGTGTGAAATATAACAAGGATGAACAGCCAATAGATGGCAAGGAGTAACATTATGGATAACGTATTAAGGAAAAACCAACAAGGGATCGTAAAAAGCGCAAAGCCACTTTGGACGGCACAGCAATGGAAGGAACTAATGAATAGCGCATCAAGGAGCGAAGTAAAAGCAGCAAGGAATGGGCTTTAAATAAGTAGATATTAGAAGGATTTTGCTAGGATGTTATATACCAAAATTATAAGTGTATGTTGTTATTTTCATTAAGAACATCCACTTATAACCTTCCCCAAGAATGTTTAACCTCTCATTTTATTATAGTCATAGGTGTTTCTACGTCAGCAAGCTTAACGCCTACGGGTGTTAAAGTTTATCTCGGTGTTAAATCACTTGTAGGCGAGTGACTTGCCACTGCGTTTTAAATGTGGCTCGGAGTTTGTGCGTCAGCAAGCTTAACGCCTACGGTGTTAAGGTTTACTTTGATGTCTAATTAATCACTTGTAGGCGAGTGGCTTGCCACCGCGTTTTAAATGTGGCTCGGAGTTTGTGCGTCAGCAAGCTTAACGCCTACGGGTGTTAAAGTTTATCTCGGTGTTAAATCACTTGTAGGCGAGTGACTTGCCACTGCGTTTTAAATGTGGCTCGGAGTTTGTGCGTCAGCAAGCTCAACGCCTACGGTGTTAAGGTTTACTTTGATGTCTAATTAATCACTTGTAGGCGAGTGGCTTGCCACCGCGATATTAAATATTGTATCGGTGTTTGTGCGTCAGCAAGCTCAACGCCTACGGGTGTTAACGTTAATCTCAGTGTTTAATTATTCACTTGTAGGCGAGTGGCTTGCCACCGCGTTTTGAAATGTGCTCTGGTGTTTGTGCGTCAGCAAGCTTAATGCCTACGGTGTTAAAATTTACTATGATGTCTAATTAATCACTTGTAGGCGTGTGGCTGGCCACCGCGTTTTAAATGTGGCTCGGAGTTTGTGCGTCAGCAAGCTCAACGCCTACGGTGTTAAAGTTTATCTCGGTGTTAAATTTACTTTGATGTTTAGTTAATTACTTGTAGGCGAGTGGCTTGCCACCGCGTTTTAAATGTGGCTCGGAGTTTGTGCGTCAGCAAGCTTAACGCCTACGGGTGTTAACATTTATCTCGGTGTTAAATCACTTGTAGGCGAGTGGCTTGCCACCGCGTTTTAAATGTGCTCTGGTGTTTGTGCGTCAGCAAGCTTAACGCCTACGGGTGTTAAAGTTTTGGGTTTATCGTAGGCGGTGCTTTATGCCGCGCGGTTGATGTAACGCTAAGAGATGCGCGAGATAAACTCGCGCCTACGATGGGTTTAACCTTTAACTAATTTTTAACTACACCAACAACCATGTGGCGGTGCCTAGGAAGGCGAAGATCCCTACAATATCGGTTACGGTTGTCAGTACTACGCTGCCAGCTAATGCAGGGTCAATTTTCATTTTTTTCAATAGTAGCGGAATACTGGCACCGGCGATACCTGCGGCTACTAAGTTCATAAACATGGCAAAGGCGAGTACGCCGCCAAGCTTAAAGTCCCATTGCCAAATAGCGACAACACCGGCAATTAAAATGGACCAAACAATCCCGTTTATTGCGCCGATTGCAAGCTCTTTGATCAGTAAAAAGCGTTGGTTAGTTTGGTTGATATGACCCACTGCAATACCACGTATTACGAGGGTTAATGTTTGGCTGCCCGCAACACCACCCATGGATGGCACTATACCGTTGAGTACCGCTAGAATAGGTAAAATTGCTAAAGTGTTTTCAAAGAAGCTTGCCACAATCGCAGCAAGTAGCGCGGTTAATAAGTTAACGCCAAGCCAAATTGAGCGCTTTTTCGAACTTTTTAACACTGGGGCAAAGGTATCTTCTTCATCATCAAGACCAGCTAGGCTTAATAAGCTATGTTCGGCGTCTTCACGGATAACGTCAACGATATCATCGATGGTGATACGGCCAAGTAGATGGTCATTATCATCAACCACTGGTGCTGATATCCAGTTATGACGTTCAAACAGTTGTGCTACATCGGTTTCATCCATCGAAATGAGGATAGATTCACAATCTTCATCCATTAAGTCACGAATAATTTTATCTGGCGAGTTAGTCAACAAGGTCGTTAACGACATGGCACCAATAAAGCAGTTATGTTTATCAACAACATAAAGATCATCGGTACCTTCTGGTAGCTCACCACGTAAACGTAAGTAGCGCAGTACTACGTCGATAGTGACATCTGGACGGATGGTGACTGTATCGGTGTTCATCAGCGCGCCAGCAGAGCGCTCTTGATAAGAGAGTGCTTGAGTTGCACGTTCTCGATCTTGGCTGTCCATGGCACTAACAACGTCTTTGTAGACGGTATCAGGTAGGCTACGTAGTACTTCCCCTAGATCATCGTGGCTCATGTCCTCAGTTGCCGCAGCGATGTGCTTCGGCTCCATTTGGGCAATGATCCCTAAACGAACATCTTCTGAGAGTTCTTCGAGTACGTCACCTTGTACATCTGGATCAACCAGTTGCCATAGCAAGGTACGAATTTTATGCGGGGATGACTCGAGTAATAATGCAGTGTCACACGGAGCTGTTTTTGCCAACATACGCCTTACTTGAACAAATTGACCACTGTTAAGTGACTTGGTCACTTGTTTTAGTTGTTGTAGTGGGTAATCTTGTTCAAAAGCTTCTGGCATTGGCGTCCTTAAAAAATTAATACACTTGATAGGTAGGGTAACTGTTATCGATAATTAATGCGCTTGGTCTGTTTAATTAACGACTTTATTTAGTTTAACGCAATTTAGTGGTACTGACTACGAGCTATTCTTGTTCGTTAAAGCGTTGCGCGATCAACTCGCCAATTGCTGCAAGAGCAGGTTCAGCGTCCGGGCCTTCACATACAACTTTAACTTCTTTGCCTTGGCTACTTTCTAATAGCATTAAGCCGAGTACGCTATCGCCTGCGGCTTGTTTGTCATCTTGATGAAGTGTGATGCTGGCATCAAACTGCACAGCTAATTGCGCTAATACGCTGGCTGCGCGAGCATGTAAACCGAGTTTGTTTTTTATTAAAAATGTATCTTCTAAACGCATCAACATTCCTTACTGTAAACGTGAGTTGTTATTCTTGTTCTCGATGGCGAATTTTCACATTGCTGTGGCTCATCGAGAAGCTTTCACCTATAGTTTGCGCTAGATAAACTGAGCGATGTTGACCACCGGTGCAACCAATAGCAATTGTTAAGTAACTGCGGTTATTACGCTCCAAATGCGGTAACCAAGTTTGTACAAAGGTTTGGATCTGCCAAGTGAATTTTTGTACGATACTATGGCTGGCTAAATAATCTTTTACTGGCTGATCAAGGCCTGTAAGTGGCTTAAGCTCAGGCTCCCAATGTGGGTTTGGTAAAAAGCGTGCATCAAAAACATAATCAGCTTCTTTTGGGATACCATATTTAAAACCAAATGATTCAAAGGTAATGATTAGTTTTTTATCTTTTTTCCCTAAAATCTTTTCACGGATTGACTCTGCAAGCTGGTGGACACTCAGATCAGTGGTATCAAGTATAAAGTCAGCGCGAGTAGTTAATACATCAAGTAATACTTTTTCTTGCTTGATGGCTAAATCCAGTGGCAAAGAGTCCAAAGATAATGGGTGTAAGCGGCGAGTTTCAGAAAAACGTTTGATCAGGGTTTGATCATCACTGTCTAAATAAAATAGCGTCGGATTTGCAAAACCAGGCAAGTATTCAAGAATATCGTTAAATTCTTCCTGCTCTTTCGGTAAATTACGGACATCAATACTGACGGCAATTTTGTCATAATTATCAGAGACACTGCGCACTAATGAAGGTAATAAGTTTACCGGAATATTATCTACACAATAATAGCCAAGATCTTCTACTACACGCAGAGCAACAGATTTACCTGAGCCAGAACGCCCACTGATGATGATTAACTCCATGTAAATTCTCCTTCATTTGGCTACGATTGCGCAGCAATTACGTGATACAAATCTTGGTCTGTTTTTGCGCTACGTAGTTGTTTACAAAAATCTTTGTCGTTGAGTTTATCAGCAATTGTGGCTAACGTCTTCAAATGAAGTTGGCTATCACCATCTGGCACGATGAGAGCTACAAATATATCAACTGGGCGATTATCTATCGCATCAAAATCAATCGGTGATTCACTCACTATAATTATTGCTAGCGGGTTTTCAACACCACTCATACGGCCATGAGGAATAGCAATACCACGACCAATACCCGTACTACCTAGTTTTTCTCTCGACAGTAGTGCGTTAAGGATTTCTTGTTGTGATAGCTGAGGAAGTTGTTCATGAGCCAATTGGCTGATAAATTCAATGATCCGTTTTTTGCTATTAAAAAGGACCGCAGCTTTACTGCAGTCCTGGCAAATAAGTGAGCTTAATTTCATAGTGTTAGTGTCGAGCGTGCTTCTCTTTGTGTTTAATTACCTGACGGTCAAGTTTGTCGATTAGTCCGTCAATGGCTGCATACATGTCTTGGTGCTCAGTTGAGGCAAATAATTCAGCGCCACTGACATGTAATGTGGCTTCTGCTTTTTGGCTTAGCTTTTCTACATCAAGAATGACATGGACATTATTGATATGATCAAAATGCCTTTCAAGCTTGGCAAACTTATTGTTTACATAGTCTCTTAATGAATCAGTAATTTCTACATGACGACCAGTTAAATTTAGTTGCATAAGCATTTTCCTCTTGTGATTTTACGCCTTAAATCAAACTTTTACGTTGATTTGACGGTGGAATAGCCAGTGACTCGCGGTATTTTGCAATAGTCCGTCTAGCTACTTTGATACCTTGCTCTGCCAATATATCTGCAATTTTACTATCACTCAATGGTTTCGCTGAGTTTTCTGCACTGATCAATTTTCTGATCAATGCTCGAATGGCTGTAGATGAGCATTCGCCGCCGTTCTCAGTACTTACATGGCTCGAGAAAAAATATTTTAACTCAAATATACCACGAGGGGTATGCATGTATTTTTGGGTGGTTACACGAGAAATTGTTGATTCGTGCATCTCAACCATTTCGGCAACGTCGTTTAGTACCATAGGGCGCATGGCCTCAGGGCCATGCTCAAAGAATCCTTGCTGCTGTTTAACAATGCAGTTGGTTACTTTGAGTAACGTCTCGTTACGACTTTCTAGGCTTTTAATAAACCATTTAGCTTCTTGCAAATGCGAGCGTATAAATTGGCTGTCAGTGCTTGATTTTACAGAGCGTGACATCGCTGCATATTGGCTGTTCACTCTAATTTTTGGCATGCTGTCTGGATTGAGTTCAACCACCCAGCGACCTTTAATTTTTTTCACCGAAACGTCAGGAATAACATACTCTGATTCTTCGCGTACTATAGTATCCGCAGGCTTTGGATTAAGGCTGTGGATCAATGTCATTACTTCTTTCAGCTCATCTTCTTTAAGCTTAGTCTTTTTCATCAAAGTGCGATAGTCACGACTAGCTAATAAATCGATATGATCAGTTAAAATCATTTTAGTCTCGCTAATCCAAGGAGTTGCAGGATCAAATTGATTTAATTGAATACATAAACATTCTTGTAGGCTGCGCGCAGCAATACCAACAGGGTCAAATAACTGAATGCGTTTTAACACTGCTTGCACTTCGTCTAGTTCGATTTCTTCTTCGTTATTACCTTGATTTAAGCTCTCTGCGATGTCTTCGCAGCTCAAGGTTAAAATACCTGAATCGTCAACAGCTTCAACAATCGCAATGGCAATAGCTTCATCGGTTGGACTAAAAGGTGTGAGCTGTAATTGCCACATCAGATATTCGTGCAGGGTTTCAGTTGAGGCACCTTGATAAATTGACTCATCTTCAGGCATTGGCCCAGATGACGTATTTGGCGCAGCACTCATGTATTCGTCCCAGGTGACGTCCATAGCCATTTCGTCACTTAAGGTCTCTTTACTTAATGCTTCGCTACTTTCTTGTTCATATTCGCTGGGCTTGTCGTCCGCTGATGCGCTAACGGTTAAGTCATCGTTATCTTGTTTTTGTTCGTTTTTACCAGCCGTGTCGTCTGAGTATTCATGTTCTTCTAGCTCTAACAATGGATTGCTGTCGAGCGCTTCTTGAATTTCTTGCTGGAGATCCAATGTACTGAGTTGCAATAAGCGAATTGCTTGTTGCAGCTGTGGTGTCATTGTAAGTTGCTGGCCCATGCGCAGCTGGAGTGATTGCCTCATGTATCTCTAACAATCCTTTTATTGTTATCATCGTTAAGTCTAGCAGATACTTAGCCGAGCGTGGCTTTATAGCCTAAATTGCTCGCCCAGGTAAACATCGCGGACTGTTTGGTCGGCGAGTACATGCTCAGGGGTACCTGATGCAATTAACTCCCCATGAGAAACTATGTAGGCTTTTTCACAAACATCAAGGGTTTCTCGTACATTGTGGTCGGTAATAAGCACGCCAATACCACGGTTTTTAAGGTGTTCAATAATCTTCTTTATATCTAACACTGAAATAGGATCAACGCCAGCAAAAGGCTCATCAAGTAAGATAAATTTTGGGTTTGCGGCTAAAGCGCGTGCAATTTCAACTCGACGACGTTCACCGCCAGATAATGCCATACCTTGGCTGTCGCGGATATGTTGAATGCTAAACTCATCAAGTAAGCTGTCGAGCGCTTCTTCTCTGGCTTGTTTATTCAGCTCTTTACGAGTTTCTAAAATAGCCATCAGGTTTTGATAAACAGTTAATTTACGGAAGATGGATGATTCTTGTGGCAGGTAGCCAATCCCTAACCGTGCGCGACTGTGCATTGGCAGTAAGGTGATGTCATTATCATCAATACTGATTTTACCTTTGTCGCTTGGAACTAAACCCACAATCATATAAAAGGTGGTGGTTTTACCAGCGCCATTAGGACCCAATAAGCCAACAATGCTGCCTGCGCTAACTTCTAAGCCCACGCTTTTTACAACTTGGCGACCTTTATAGCTTTTTGCTAGAAATTCAGCTTTTAATGTACTCATGGCTGCCCTTTAGATTTGTCTTCTTTACTGTCTACTGGTACCAAAATGGTGTGCACACGATCGCTTGAGCTTGCGCCTTTTTCAGCACTGATCAGTTGCTGGTCCATATCATAGGTAATGCTTTTGGCATTGATTTTTTGACCTGCCTGAGTGACTTGTGCATTGCCAACCAAGGTTAAATAGCGCTTAGCGACATCGTAACGGACTTCATCAGCACTGGCACTCATTACTGTGCCATCAGTTTGTTTTTCTTCAAAGTAAGCCGGACTGCCAGTTGCGACAAGTAGTTGTTTGTTATCGCCTAAATCTTCGCGCTTATGGACTTCAAGTCGATCCGCTTTGATACGGCGGTTACCATGAATGATTTCAACATTTTTTTCAAAAATACCGATATTATCTTTCAGTTGGGCAAGCTGCGTGTCAGCACTGATAGAGACTTGATCTGCAGGTGGTGTCGTATTTTCAGCAAAGCTTGCAAAAGCAATGAATAAGCTTGGTATAACAAGCAAGTGAGCAAATTTATTGGTCATAATATATGGTTCGCGTATGGTTAATTAGTTCTACCACTTCGGCTTTTAAGTCGGCATGGAGACCGCGCCCAGTGATTTTTAAATTTGGTCCGATTAATTCAACTGGTTGTTCTGAACTCATGGTTTGTAGTTCAATATCAACCTGAATATTATCTGCGTTTATATGTTCAATCATGGCATTATTGGTCAGGTTTTTAGCAACCACATTACCTTCTAAAATTAATTGATGATTTTCATATAAGGTGGCTTCATCGGCATTAATTTGCCACGTTTGCTGTTGATTATAGAGCGTAAAAATAGGTTGTTCAAAGTAAGTGAACCCTAACTGTTGGTAGAGTTCCATTTTAGCAGCTGTTACTTTGTGGCTAATTTTACCTTGTTCATCAAATGCGGTTTGTTTTAATGCCACCGCAGTATAATCAGGTTTTGCTATTATATCTTCTTGGTGTTGTTTTATGGCGGTACTTTGATAAAAATACGGATACCACAGCCATACCATGCAGCCGACAAATAATACGCATAATATTAAACGCGCACTATTCATGAGCTCGTGCCTTCGCTGGTTAATGATTTACCATTTTCGAGCATTAATAAATCAGTGAGTTCACGCACCGCCCCAAAGCCACCAGGTAGCATGGTTGTATAATGTGAAATGCGTTTGATTAGTGGATGCGCATCATTTACTGCCACCGCAAAACCAACCAATTCCATTACCGGCAAGTCAGGTCCGTCATCGCCTATGTAAGCGATTTGTTCATCGCTTAACTGCAATTTATCCTTGAGCTGTTGATAAGCTTGCAACTTGTTTTCTTGGCCTTGGTAAATATGCGGTACTGTCAGGCTAGTCATCCGTTGCTGAACTATCTGTGAATGACGACCGGTGATCACGGCAACTTCAAAACCGCTATTGATCAGTGCTTTGATACCAAAGCCATCTTTAGTATTAAACGCTTTGAGTTCTTCACCTTGGTTACCAAGATAAATACGACCATCTGAAAACACCCCATCGATATCACAGATCAGGAGTTTGATTTTTTGTGCTCGCTCGCGAGCATCATCTGAAAGTGGCTGATATAAGTCAGCAAACTGCATTATAAAACTCCTGCTTTGAGCAAATCTTGCATATTAAGAGCACCAATAGGGTGGTGTTTATCATCAACTACAATTAAGCCATTGATACGCTTATTCTCCATGATATTGAGTGCCTCGGCGGCAAGCATATCAGCAGTTGCAGTAGTGCAAGAGCGGGTCATGACAGTGCTTATCAAAGTACTGTGAATATCTATTCGTTGCTCTAAAATTCGGCGTAAATCACCATCAGTAAAAAGCCCTGCAAGTTGCCCTGTGTCATCAACAATAGCTGTCATACCTAAGCCTTTTGCCGACATTTCTATTAATGCATCTTTGATACATTGCTTATCATTGATCATAGGCGTTGCTGGGCCACTGTGCATAATATCTTTTAAACACAATAGTAAACGTTTACCTAAGCTACCACCAGGATGCGATAGCGCAAAGTCATCGGCGGTAAAGCCACGGGTTTCTAGCAGAGCAACGGCTATTGCATCACCCATCGCAAGTGTTGCAGTCGTGCTCGCAGTCGGAGCGAGTCCTAATGGGCAGGCCTCTTGACTTACTTTGATGCATACATGTGCATCAGCCCAATTTGCCATTGATGATTCAGGGTTACCTGTCATGGCGATCATTTTTGCGCCAATACGTTTAATAACCGGAATAATATTCAGTACTTCGCTGGTTTCGCCTGAGTTAGAAATAAGCATAACCACGTCATCACGAGTGATCATCCCTAAATCACCATGACTTGCTTCACCCGGATGGACAAAAAACGCAGGCGTGCCAGTGCTTGCCAGTGTTGCAGCAATTTTATTACCAATATGCCCAGATTTCCCCATACCGACTACTATGATCCTACCGTGACATTGATACATCAATTGGCAAGCTTGATTAAAGTTTTCGTCTAGATATTGGGTTATATCAAGCAATGCTTGGCGCTCTATTTCTAGCACCCGCTTACCTTGTTCAATAAAATTTAACTGCGTCATTGTGTTATCCATTTTGTGGCTAGCATTAAGCAACTTGGCTGAAAATATAACCTTGATAGATTAAAAACGCGACCAATAACAGGCCACCTTCAACTCTATTAATGCGTCTTGTGCCCCTAAAACTCAAGGACATAGCAATAAGGGCTATGGTGGCACCAATCATTATTAAGGCATCACGGTTTGCAGCTGAAGGATCAATAATTGAAGGGTTGATAATCCCAGCCAGTGGCAACACAGCTAAAATGTTAAAGATATTTGAGCCAACAATATTACCCAGTGCTAAATCATCTTCGTTTTTTAATACCCCAGCAATACAGGCTGCCAGCTCAGGCAAACTGGTACCAATAGCAATAATGGTTAACCCTATTACTAAATCACTTAGGCCAAAGTATTTGGCTATATCAACTGCTGAGCCAACTAAAAAATGTGAGCTGACAGGCAGTAATATCATACCAATAATTAACCAAAATAAAGCCGATTTGGTGGGCACGTTATCTGGTACGTCTTCACAGGCTTCACTTACAAATGGGTCGTCAGCTTGGTTTTTAGCGCGAATAGAAATAATAACTAAGCCCGCAATAAAGACCACAAAGCCAATGATTAATGCAACGCCCTCAGCAAATGAAAAGTAGTTATCAGAAAATACATACCAGGCAGCGATTGACACTAGTAGTACAAGCGGCATTTCGCGTTTTAATGTCATTGATGATACTGAGAGTGGGCGCAATAGCGCGGTAATACCTAAAACAAGTAAAATATTAGTGATATTTGAGCCAACGGCGTTACCCACGGCAGTGTCAGTTTTACCGGCAAGCGCAGCTGATGCTGAGACCATCATTTCAGGGGCTGACGAGCCCATCGCAACAACGGTTAAGCCAACAATAAGAGTAGGAACACCGAAATTTTTTGCCAGTGCCGCAGCACCATAAACAAAGCGATCCGCACTCCAAACTAGAGCTGCAAATCCGAGAATTAAAATGACAAAAGAAGTCACCATTACGTTACGCCAATTATTCAAAATGAGATGACTGCAAATAGTAACAAAAGCCAACCTGAAAGTATAAATAAAAGAATCTGCGAAGCTTGTTAGATTATGGACTGATTTGGACTGAGAATAATTATTTAAGCGACGGTTAAGCCTACTGCTGTAAGGTTTGCAGCGCTATTACATAGAATATTACAAAATTTTACGATTTGTTTTTTCCATCTTGCTGTAAAAACGCTTAAAATAGGTGAACTAGTGAAAATAGTAATGGAGAGCGACTTGTCGCAACCAATAGTAGAAATCAAGGATGTAAGCTTTTCTAGGGGCAATCGCTGCATATATAAAAATATGAGCTTTAGTGTCCCGAAAGGAAAAATTACGGCAATAATGGGACCAAGCGGAATTGGTAAAACCACCATGTTGCGTTTAATTGGTGGTCAATTAAAACCAGATAGCGGCACTATTTTATTCGAAGGTAATAACATTCCTGCCATGTCGCGCAAAGAGCTTTATGCGGCGCGAACCAAAATGAGTATGTTGTTCCAAAGCGGCGCATTATTTACCGATATGTCAGTATTTGACAATATCGCTTTTCCGCTGCGTGAACACACTCGTCTAAGTGAAGATTTAATTCGCCTTGTGGTGCTAATGAAATTACAAGCTGTTGGCTTGCGTGGCGCACAAGATCTAATGCCTTCTGAGCTGTCAGGTGGTATGGCACGTCGTGCTGCATTAGCGCGCTCAATCGCACTTGATCCTGAATTAATTATGTATGATGAGCCATTTGCAGGCCAAGACCCAATTTCCATGGGGGTATTAGTTAAGTTGATTAAATCGCTTAATCAAGTGCTTGGATTATCATCATTAATCGTAACTCACGATGTAACAGAAGTGATGAGCATTGCCGATCACGTTATCATTATTGCCGATCAAGGCGTTATTGGTAGCGGTACACCGGATGAAATGCGTAATCATGAATCGGCCCTAGTTCAGCAGTTCTTAAAAGGATTATCTGATGGCCCAGTGCCGTTTCATTTTCCTGCTCAACCTTATCAAGAAGAATTACTGGGAGGGCGCCGCTGATGTTTGATTTTTTGCAAATGCTAGGTCATAAAACGTTAGGACGATTTGCTGCACTTGGTCGCTCCACTCAGATGTTGATAGGTGCGTTATGGAGTTTGCCTAATTTTAGAAAAGGCACGCCGCTTTTAATACGACAATTATATATGGTCGGCTCGCAGTCACTATTGATTATCATGGTGTCGGGCTTATTCATTGGTATGGTATTGGCGTTGCAAGGCTACACCGTACTAGTTGGTTATGGTGCAGAGGACAGCTTAGGTCCATTAGTCGCATTGAGTTTACTCAGAGAGTTAGGCCCTGTTGTTACTGCATTATTGTTTGCCGGGCGAGCTGGTAGTGCATTAACCGCTGAAATAGGTTTAATGAAAGCGACTGAGCAGTTATCAAGTCTTGAAATGATGGCCATTGACCCTCTTAAACGTATTATCGCGCCACGCTTTTGGGCGGGCTTTATCAGTATGCCATTACTGGCGTTAATATTTTCAGCAGTTGCAATTATTGGTGCTCATTTAGTGGGTGTTGATTGGTTGGGTGTTGATACGGGGAGTTTTTGGTCAATCATGCAGTCACAAGTATCGTTTCAGCAAGATATTTTAAATGGCATGATCAAGAGTTTTGTATTTGCCATCGTGGTTACATGGATTGCGCTTTATAAAGGCTACGATTGTATACCGACCTCTGAAGGGATCAGTAAAGCAACAACAGAGACAGTTGTACACTCATCTTTGGCTGTTTTAGGGTTTGATTTTATTTTGACAGCGGTAATGTTTACTAGCTAATAAAGGTATAGATAATGAATTCACGGAAATTAGAAATTTTAGTTGGTTTTTTTGTTGCGCTAGGCATAGCAGCTTTTGCTATGTTGGCGTTAAAAGTTGCCAATGCAGGGATCAGCGGCAACGGCGAAACTTACTTATTGAAAGCCAAGTTTGAAAACATTGGTTCATTAAAAACACGTGCGCCGATTAAAGTAGGTGGTGTAGTGGTTGGTCGAGTTGAGGGTATTTCAATTCACCCACAAGAATTTGTGCCAGTTGTTGATATGACGATTGATGCGCAATATAAATGTCGTTTTTCAGATACCAGCTCAGTTTCAATTTTGACATCAGGCATCCTAGGTGAGCAATATTTAGGGATTAACCCTGTCATTGCCCCAAAATCAGCTGAACAAGCGTGTTTAGGTGTTGCGGTAACAAGTAATGATAAAAACTTAGGGTTAGACGAGTTATTTGGTGTTGAAAGCAAAGCCTTAAATGATGGCGACTATATCACTGACACGAAATCAGCATTGGTGCTTGAAGAGTTAATCGGGCAATTTTTATTCAATCAAGGCGGCGAGTAAGTAATTATGTTTAAGAAATTTTTAATTTTAGTTGCGCTGACTTTCAGCGCGATCACCGTAGCAAGCGATGCGGTCGATTTAACAGACCCATATAAAATGGTCCGCCAAGTATCTGATAATACTTTTCAACGTATTACTCGTGACCAGCCTTTAATCGAAAAAGATAAAGAGCATCTACGGGTTATCGTCAAAGAAGAGTTGATGCCTTACATTGATTATAAATATGCTGCACTGCGTGTATTAGGAAGTCATGTATCAAAAGTGCGTGCGATTAAAGATCCTGCTGAGCAAAAGCAAGCGGTTGAGGATATCAAACACTTTATTGATGTGTTTCAAGAATACTTAATCGCCACTTATGCTGGCGTGTTTACCCAATACACCAACCAAAAAGTAGAGTTTGGTGCAAGCAAAGAGTTTGCAGGACAAGACCTTGTATTAGTGAAAACCAAAATTGTCGAGCCAGGTAAGCCGGAAATTAAAATTGATTTTAAAGTACGTGAAGATCGCGATGGCGAATGGCGTGCTTATGACATGGTTGCTGAGGGCATTAGTTTATTAGATGCCAAGCAAAGTGAATTTCAAGGCATTTTGCGCCAGCAAGGTATTAACCATGTAAGTGACCTACTTGAACAGAAAAGTAAGTTGCCAGTGCAATTTAGAGGTGACGGCGGTAATGAGTAAAGTAACGGTTACTCAGATTGACGAACAGCACTATCGAGTCAGTGGTGAATTGACTCGAAATTCAATTTCCGCTGAACGACTTCTGAATAAAAACTCACAAACTAGCCATAAAAACTGGTATTTTGACCTTTCTGAGGTGTCTAGGGTTGACACGGCGGGCTTAGCTTGGTTAATTCACTCTTTCGCAGAATTAAAGCAGCAAGGTGTTCACCTTGAATTGCAAAATATTCCTGAACAACTGCAAAAGTTGATGCAGTTGGGACAGGTTACCAACCTATTTGAGTGAGAGTTATGGAAACAAGCCAAGTCGAAACCTTATTGCGCGACGAATTGCAATTAGCTGAAGTACATGTGAAAGCCAACGGTAGTCATTATGAAGTTATCGCAGTCGGCGATTGTTTTGATGGGTTAAGCCGAGTGAAAAAACAACAGCTGGTATATGGTCCGTTGATGAACACCATTTCTGACGGCACAATCCACGCAGTTTCGATCCGTGCATTTACACCTACTGAGTGGAAGCGCGAACAAAAATTCATTTTACCTCAATAAAAAAGGTTTCCTCATGGATCAATTTGTAATTCAGGGTGGAACCGGACTTGCCGGTGAAGTCACTATCTCTGGCGCTAAAAATGCCGCTTTACCTATTTTGTTTGCAGCATTATTAGCTGACGGTAAAAGTACCTTTAATAATGTTCCTCGCCTGCGTGATATCGGCACTACTGAAGCATTATTAAAAACCCTCGGCGCAGAAATACACTGGCACGGCGAACAGCTCGTTATTGATGGTGGCAAAGTTGATAAAACATTGGCCCCTTACGAGTTAGTCAAACAAATGCGTGCGTCAGTATTAGCATTAGGTCCATTGGTTGCTCGTTTTGGTCAAGCACAAGTATCGCTTCCTGGTGGTTGTGCAATTGGTGCTCGCCCGGTTGATATTCATATTCAAGGTTTGGAGCGCATGGGCGCTGTTATTAGCGTTGAAAATGGTTATATCAATGCAAAGGTAGATGGGCGTTTAAAAGGTGCTGAAATCTACATGGAAATGGTCAGCGTTGGCGCGACCGAAAATTTATTAATGGCCGCAACCTTAGCTGACGGCAAAACCGTATTAGAAAACGCGGCGCGTGAACCAGAGATTATAGATTTAGCTGCTTGCTTAACAGCAATGGGCGCAAAAATTAGCGGTGCAGGCACTAGCCGTATTGAAATTGAAGGTGTTGAAAAGCTGCATGGTTGTGAGCATCGCATCTTGCCAGATCGGATTGAAACTGGCACATTTTTAGTGGCCGCAGCAATGGCGGGTGGCGAAGTGCTATGTAAGCTTACCGATTTTCATAGTTTAGAGCCTGTGATTGAAAAATTGCGTGCAACTAATGCGTTGATTGAAGTACATAAAGATAGTATTTATCTTGATATGCGTGGCCGTGAGCTCAAAGCCGTTAATATTAAAACCATGCCACACCCAGGTTTCCCTACCGATATGCAAGCGCAGTTTACTGCGTTAAATGTAGTCGCTAATGGCAGCGCGACCATTACCGAAACGATTTTTGAAAACCGTTTTATGCATGTGCCAGAACTACAACGTATGGGTGCTAACATTCGTTTGGAGGGGAATACGGCAATTTGTGGTGACACTAAGAGTTTGAGTGGCGCACAAGTAATGGCAACCGATCTACGTGCATCAGCGAGCCTAATTTTAACGGGGATTGTGGCACAAGGTGAAACGGTTGTTGACCGTATTTACCACGTTGATCGAGGTTATCAACGGATTGAAGATAAACTCAGCGCGTTAGGTGCAAACATCAAACGCCGAAGTAGTTAATAGCCTAGAACCTAGGTCCTAGCTTCTAGGCCCTAGGTTTTATAGTTTAGTCTCTAACTCTGCAACCTTCACCATCACTTTTAGTACTTTTCCATTTCGATAAAGTTCAAATTCTATTTCATGGCCCGGCTCTGAATTACCAATTCTGGTTAAGGTTTTTTGTGGGTTAGTGACATCTTCACCGCCAATTTTAATCACAATATCTTGTTCTTTAATACCAGCTTGCCATGCTGGACCTAATGGATCTAGGTTGGTTATACGCAAGCCAGCAATAGGGGTGAACTTATCGCTCACTTCTTTACCGGTACTATCAACGGCAGTACCTGTGAAGCCCAAGTAACCACGCACAACACGACCATGACGGATCAGTTTATCCATTACTTCTTTCGCTAACGAGTACGGTACGGCGAAGAATATGCCTTGGATATCCAGATTCTCTCGGGTTTTAAATTGTGCTGAGGTGATCCCAACCAAGTCGCCATTAGAGTTAACCAGTGCGCCACCTGAGTTGCCGACATTAATTGCCGCATCCATTTGTAGCAGACTATTATAAGGACTATCGGTAATTTTTTGTTTACCCGTGGCACTGATGATCCCTTGGGTGATTGTTTGCCCTAGATTCAGCGGATTACCAATCGCCAGCACCACATCACCCACGCGAGGCGTAAAACGCTCACTAATTGGGATAACTGGCAAGTGCTCAACGTTAATTTTCAACAGTGCTAAGTCGGTGATGGTATCAAAGCCGATGAGCTGAACATCAAAATAACGGCGGCCATCAGTAAGCAGCACCATAATTTGATCAGCATTATTGATCACATGATAGTTGGTAAGAATATAGCCATCACTTGACATGATCACACCGGAGCCAAGTTCTTGCACGGTGTTTTGCCGTTTATAACGAGGTTCCTTTGAAATGCTCTCAGAAATGATTGTCACAACAGATGGCGCTGCGCGCTGTACTGCATCGGCAAAGCTCAAATGGTCAATACTCATAGCACTTGGTAAGGGGACATTGGGTAACAGCGTTGCACGCATATTTGGGCTAAAAAATACTACCAAAAATGCGATACCGAGTCCGGCAAATAGCGGGGGAAGGACAAACTTAAAAAATTTCAGCACAATGTTCTTATTCTTAATGAGCGAGCTTCTAATGATGGCACAAAAAAAATAGCAGCGGCAAGTACCACTGCTATTATTTATGCGATTTACCTAATATTTATTTTATTGAATTAAAACAAATACCGATTCACGACCGCGTTGTACTCCAAGCACGATGTTACCTTTAGTGTTTTCGATGATCTTATTCATGTCACTAATTGTTTCAACACGCTGACGGTTTACTTGCATTACCACGTCGCCTTCTTCAAGGCCGACTCTAGCTGCTGGTGAACGCGGATCAACAGTTGTCACCTCAACCCCTTTATTTCCATTCTTTTGGGTGTTTTCAAGTGTTGCACCCTGGAAGGCTGGATGTAGTTCATCACCGGCTGCGGTTAGTGCTGATGCCCCATCAAGGGTCACTTTAACGGTTTGCACTTTGCCATCACGATAAATGCCTAATTTTACCTTTCTGCCTTCACCGAGGGTGGCAATTTTACTGCGCAGTTCATGGAAGCCGCTGATCTCACTACCATCAATACTAATAATTACGTCACCAGCTTTAATACCGGCTTCACTGGCGGCAGAATCATCCATTACTTGCATAACATAAGCGCCTTGTTTTACATCAAGCTGTTGTGCTTTAGCAAGGCCTGCATCCAGTGGACGCCCAGAAATACCTAGTGAGCCACGGCGTACTTCACCATGTTCAATAATTTGGTCAACAAGATTTTTCATCATATTGGATGGGATTGCAAAGCCGATACCAACATTGCCACCCGATGCACCTAAAATGGCCGTGTTAATACCAATTAGCTCACCGTTTAAGTTAACTAGCGCACCACCTGAGTTACCTTGGTTAATAGCAGCATCGGTTTGAATAAAATCTTCATAACCTTCAATATTTAAACCACTGCGCCCCATTGCACTAACAATCCCTGAGGTAACGGTATGACTTAAACCAAATGGGTTACCAATTGCTACTGCAAAATCACCCACTCGTAGTTGATCTGAGTTTGCCAGTTTAACGGCAACTAAATCCTCGGCATCAATTTTTAATAACGCGATGTCTGATTCTTTATCACTACCGATTTTAGTTGCTTCGTATTCACGACCATCTTCAAGAGTAACCAACATTTTTTCAGCATCTTGAACTACGTGGTTATTGGTAACGACATAGCCTTCTTTGGCGTCAATAATAACGCCTGAGCCTAAACCACTAAATTCACGCTTTTGGCTACGCGGTTGCGGATTGCCAAAAAAGAAATCAAGCGGATCAGCGCGACGACGGACTTCCTTTGAACCGGAGACTTGGATACTAACAACGCCTGGTGTTATTTGTTCTAGCATCGGCGCTAACGTCGGTAATTGTTGACCATTGACTGCGATAGGCATCTTAGCCATTGATACTGCAGGGGTTAATAATAAACTGGCAGATAACATTGCTGCACTGATTAACGATAATTTCATTTTCATAGTCAGGGTTTACTCCACATCACAGGAAAAAGCACAAACAAAAAAGGCTGCATAAGCAGCCTTTTATCAATTTAGTTCAAAACATTTTAAAGTAGGTTCGCTCTTTTGGAATGTTTTGAAATGCATGTAAAACATAAGCTGCTTTATAAACAGACTATGGGGTCAAAAAAAAGTTCATCAAGAAGCTTTAGAAATTTCTGAAACCTTAATTAAACTTTGTCAGGCTCGGCTACTTTTGGTTCGCCGGCGAATAAGCCTGATTCACCTGATACATAATCAGCAGGTTGAGCATGTGCCGATGAACGGTCACTTTGGCGTTCCTTTAGTGAGCGCTGTAGCTGCTCAGTCGTTTCTTTAGAAAAGAATGGTTCGTTAGGATGCTGTTTTTTATCAGCTAATAGCAGCTTGTTAGTTTCATCAACATGATTTAACAATTGGTCGTAGTTGTCTTTCATTTTGTTGACGAGTCTACCAGTGCTTGCTAAATGATCTGCAACATCTTGACGGTATTGCTCTAATGCATTTTTAGCTTGTTCTGCTTGTTGCTCTAATTCATCTTGCTTAAATTGCTTTTTAGTGACGAAGGCGCCAAGGAAAAATGCAGCTACTGCCACAATAACAATAATGCCGATCCAAGTAACTGTACCCATAATTCTACCCCTTTGGGAATTAATACATAAAAATAAAATAACGCCTAGATTGCGTACTCAAGAATAAATCCTGTTGCTGCTAATATACCCCGAGTTACGATGCGTGTTAACATATTGCGTAAATTAAACCGTGTTTTATTGTAACTATCTATGACTCCTTGGCAAAAGTACCAACAAGATTTACAGCGTGAAGACTTTGTTTACGATGCTGCACAAGAAAATGCAGTACGTCATCTACAAAGGCTTTTCGATGACTTAACAGCACAAAAGCCCGCAGCTAAAGGCTGGTTCTCTAAACTATTTAATAAAAATAGCACGGCGCCTATAAAAGGTTTGTATTTTTGGGGGGGAGTAGGGCGTGGTAAAACCTATTTGGTAGATACCTTCTATGAGGCGCTGCCGGGAACACGCAAGATGCGCGTGCATTTTCATCGTTTTATGCACCGTGTTCACGAAGAGCTAAAAAAATTAGACAAAACGGCTAATCCCTTAGAAGTTGTGGCTGATATTTTTAAAGCTGAAACCGACATTATCTGCTTTGATGAATTTTTTGTGCAAGACATTACTGATGCCATGCTGCTTGGTGGTTTAATGGAAGCCTTATTTGCGCGCGGCATTGTGTTAGTGGCAACGTCTAACATTATACCTGATGAGTTATATCGAAATGGTTTGCAGCGTGCTCGCTTTTTACCTGCAATTGCACTTGTTAATGCAAACACTGAGATTGTGAATGTGGATTCTGGTATTGATTACCGATTGCGTACTTTAGAGCAAGCAGAGATATTTCATAGCCCATTAGATGAACAAGCCGATAAAAATCTGTTTGAGTATTTTGATAAGTTATCTCCAGAGCCGGGGAAACTCGATCACCCCATCGAAATTGAAGGGCGAATGATCAAAACCCGTAAGGTCGCTGATTGTATTGTGATGTTTGATTTCTCTCAGTTGTGTGAAACCGCACGTAGCCAAGTCGATTATATGGAAATAAGCCGTTTATATAACACTGTTATTTTATCGAACGTAAAACAGCTTGGCCAAAATAACGATGATGCCGCCAGACGCTTTATTGCGTTAGTCGATGAGTTTTACGAACGCCACGTCACACTTATTATTTCTGCTGAAAAACCGATTACGGAACTCTACACGCAAGGCAATCTTAACTTTGAGTTCAGACGTTGTATTAGTCGATTGCAAGAAATGCAGTCGTTAGAATACTTAGCAAGAGAGCATTTGGTTTAATGTAGCTGTAAGTTATAAGTCGTAAGTTAGACACAAATCAAAACTGTACTTAACTTAACACAAGTACAGTTTTTAATTTTATCGCTTATCGAACAATTTTCTTGTGGAAAAAACAACCGTCGAGTAGCAATGTGGTAAAAGTGCTGGTATACTCCCGCGTCTGCCACGTTGCGTTCTATTGCCTTCATTAGATTAGCCTCTTTTGAATGGCGCAAAAGTCTTAAACTCGAAGGGGTTGGAGCAAACATTTAGAGCGGTAATTAATAATAATTACCTGTGGTTTTAATTGAAAAACATTGGATTTTTATAAATGAAAACGTTTGTTGCTAAACCAGAAACAGTAAAACGTGACTGGTACGTAGTTGACGCTGAAGGTAAAACTTTAGGTCGCATCGCTACTGAAATCGCTCATCGCCTACGCGGTAAGCACAAAGCTGAGTACACTCCACACGTAGATACTGGTGATTACATCATCGTTATCAACGCGGAGAAAGTTACTGTAACTGGTAACAAGTTCAAAGATAAAGTGTACTATGCTCACTCTGGTTTCCCAGGTGGTCTTAAGTCTACTACTTTTGATAAACTTCAAGCTGCAAAGCCTGAAATGATCATCGAGAAGGCTGTTAAGGGCATGTTGCCACGTGGTCCTTTAGGCCGCGCAATGTACCGTAAACTTAAAGTTTACGCAGGTACTGAGCACAACCATGCTGCACAACAGCCTCAGGTTCTAGACATTTAAGGAGCACTAACATGGCAAATCAATACTACGGTACAGGTCGTCGTAAAAGTTCAAGTGCTCGCGTATTCTTACGCCCAGGCACTGGTAACATCGTAATCAACAATCGCTCTTTAGAAGAGTATTTTGGTCGCGAAACAGCACGCATGGTTGTTCGTCAAGCTTTAGGGCTTGTTGATATGACTGAAAAGTTTGATCTTTACATCACCGTTGCTGGTGGTGGTACTACTGGTCAAGCTGGTGCTATCCGTCACGGTATCACTCGTGCACTTATGGAGTTTGACGAGTCACTACGTCCACAACTTCGTAAAGCAGGTTTCGTTACTCGTGATGCACGTAAAGTTGAGCGTAAGAAAGTGGGTCTTAAGAAAGCGCGTAAGCGTCCACAGTTCTCAAAACGTTAATATTTACGTTATCAAGAATTTCAAAAACCCAGCTTATGCTGGGTTTTTTGTTTTTGGGGTTATAAAAGTTAGCGAGAGTAAAGTTAGCGAGAGTAAAGTTAGCGAGAGTAAAGTTAGTGAGAGTAAAGTTAGTGAGAGTAAAGTTAGCGAGGGTAAAGTTAGCGAGAGTAAAGAGTTAGCGAGAGTAAAGTTAGTGAGAGTAAAGTTAGCGAGGGTAAAGTTAGTGAGGGTAAAGTTAGTGAGGGTAAAGTTAGTGAGAGTAAAGTTAGCGAAAGTAAAGTTAGCGAAAGTAAAGTTAGCGAGAGTAAAGTTAGCGAAAGTAAAGTTAGCGAGAGTAAAGTTAGCGAGGGTAAAGTTAGCGAGAGTAAATAGACTAAGTACTTGACTACCGCGTTTAAAATTCATTCTGATAAAACTCGCAAACTCGCAAACTCGCAAACTCGCAAACTCACAAACTCGCAAACTCGCAAACTCGCAAACTCGCAAACTCGCAAACTCGCAAACTCGCACTTTTTATCAGACATAAGCAAACTTGCACTTTTTATCAGACATAAGCAAACTTGCACTTTTTATCAGACATAAGCAAACTTGCACTTTTTATCGACATAAGCAAACTCGCACTTTTTATCAGACATAAGCAAACTCGCACTTTTTAGCAGAGATAAGCAAACTCGCACCTTTTAGCAGAGATAAGCAAACTCGCACTTTTTAGCAGAGATAAACAAACTCGCACTTTTAATAAGTAACCAGCAAACTCGTATCAAATATGCGGCTAATAATTAACCTGCTACTGCCTTTGTTGCGTATAACTTTAAAAAAAGTTCAATAATTATCGTAATAAGTGTAAATCCGTCAGTTAATTGATGAATTTTTTTGCTACAATTGTCTGGCAAGTAATGTGAGTGAGTTCAACAGCACCATGTGCAGTTTATCTGCTTCCTTTTAGTGAGGTTGATCTTGGTCAGTATATTGTTTTTGTAAAAGTCATATCATAAAACGGCTCTATGCTCGAGCTAACTTAGTCAATTAGTTGATAAAGTCGGGATTATTCGAGCATGAGGCTGTTAATAACCTTGTTTTAATCAAGGGTTTTAATTATGATCGCTTCTATTTTAAAATTTCGAAAAATTAACCTGCTGTAACTGATGTTCTCAATATAGCAAGTGTTGAGAATCATAGTGGAGATAAGTGGATGAGCAATGCGCCTGTAGACAATGGCCGACGTCGCTTTTTAACCATAGCTACCTCTGTTGTAGGTGGTGTTGGTGCGGCTGGGGCTGCTGTTCCTTTTATTGCGTCTTGGAATCCAAGTGAGCGAGCTAAATCTGCGGGTGCGCCTGTAGAAGTAGATATCAGCAAACTTGAGCCGGGACAATTAATACGTGTCGAGTGGCGTGGTAAACCTGTATGGGTTGTATCACGAACCCCTAAAATGCTTGAGCAGATGAAAGAACATGAAGGTCAACTTCGTGATCCGCAATCGCAAGAGCCACAACAATTAGAATCATCAACAAATGATTACCGTTCATTACGCCCTGAGATATTTCTCGCTGTAGGTATTTGTACGCATTTAGGGTGTTCACCTGGCTTTTTCCAAGGTAATTTTGGTGAAAAGGTTGAGGGAACAGATGATGGTTTCTACTGTCCATGTCACGGTTCTAAATTTGATATGGCTGGCCGTGTGTTTAAATCGGTACCTGCCCCGTTAAACTTAGAAATACCACCTTACACATTTCTTGATGAAACCACTATTTTAGTGGGCGAAGAAAAAGGGGTAGCCTAATGTTCGGTAAAATTATTGGTTGGATAGACGACCGTATCCCAATGACACGTGTTTGGAACATGCATATTGCACAGTATCCAGCACCGAAAAACTTTAACTTCTGGTATTTCTTTGGCTCATTGGCCATGTTAGTACTAGTAAACCAAATTCTTACCGGGATTTGGTTAACGATGAACTTTGTTCCGTCTTCTGAGGGCGCATTCGCTTCAGTAGAATACATCATGCGTGATGTAGAATACGGCTGGTTACTACGTTATTTGCACTCAACAGGTGCATCAGCGTTTTTCATCGTTGTATATATGCATATGTTCCGTGGCATGATCTACGGTTCTTACCAAAAACCACGTGAATTACTGTGGTTATTCGGTATGTTTATCTTCTTAGCGTTAATGGCTGAAGCATTCATGGGTTACTTATTACCATGGGGTCAAATGTCATTCTGGGGTGCACAGGTAATCATTTCACTATTCGGGGCTATTCCGGTTATTGGTGATGACTTAACACTTTGGATCCGTGGTGATTATGTAATATCAGGTGCAACGCTTAACCGCTTCTTTGCATTACATGTTATTGCTTTACCATTGGTTATCGTAATTTTAGTATTCTTACACATTGTGGCACTGCACGAAGTGGGTTCAAATAACCCTGACGGTGTTGAGATCAAGCGTAAGAAAGGCTCTGTTGCTGAAGAAGATAAGCCTAAATTTAAATTCCATGAGTATTACACTGACAAGAAAGATATTGTTGATGCGATTCCGTTCCATCCTTATTACACAGTAAAAGATATTGTGGGTGTGGTTGGTTTCTTAATCTTGTTTTGTTGGGTGGTGTTCTTTATGCCTGCGATGAATGGTTTCTTCCTTGAAGGACCAAACTTTGAAGCGGCAAACCCACTTAAAACACCTGAACATATTTTCCCAGTTTGGTACTTTACGCCATTCTATGCAATCTTACGTGCAATCCCAGATAAACTAATTGGTGTTGCTGCGATGGGTGCATCGATTGTAGTGCTGGCGTTATTACCTTGGCTTGACCGTGGCACAGTGAAATCGGTTCGTTACCGTTGTGGCTTCCATAAATGGAACATCGCAGGTTTTGTTGTTACTTTCGTGCTTCTTGGTTGGGTGGGTGCAACTCCACAAACTGATATGAAGACGATCATTTCACAAATCTGTACTGTGACTTACTTTATGTTCTTCGTACTGTTGTTTGTATACAGTAAGAATGAAAAAACTAAGCCATTGCCAGAGAGGTTAACGAAATGATGAAAAAGCTAATTATCGGTTTATTTGCTTTATCAATAAACGTATTGCCGGCAATGGCGGCAGGTCCATCGGTTCCATTAATGGAAGCCGGTAATGACCTAACTGATCAGCCTTCGTTGCAACGTGGTGCAAAGTTGTTCATGAACTACTGTCTTGGTTGTCACCAAATGCAGTATCAGCGTTATGAGCGTACTTTCCGTGATATCGGTATTCCAACCGCCGTTGGCCTTGAGCAGTTAATTTTTGACGGTTCAAAAGTTGGTAGCCATATCACTAACGCAATTACTAAAGATGATGCAGCAAAATGGTTTGGTGCGGCTCCGCCGGATCTAACTCTAATTGCACGTGTAAAATCTCCGGATTATATTTACACGTACTTAAAGTCATTTTATAAAGATGAATCTCGTCCGTTTGGAGTTAACAATATTGTTTTCCCATCGGTAGGTATGCCTCACGTTTTGCAAGAACTGCAAGGTTTACCAACGCCTATTACTGAAGAAGTCGAAGAACATGGTCACACTGTGATTAAAGTTATTGGTACTGAAACAGATGGGACTGGCGAAATGAGTGTAGACGAGTACGATCAAGCGGCTCGTGACTTAACTAACTTCCTTGAGTACGTGGGTGAACCTTCACGTCTTGAATCAGAAGCGTTAGGTATCAAGGTTATCGGATTCTTAGTTATCCTATTTATCTTGGCATTCATGTTGAAGAAAGAATACTGGAGAGATGTTCATTAATTTTGAACATATTTAAAGGTAATTTTGCAATAGGGGCTTAAGCCCCTTTTGCTGTTTTTGTTATTTAATGGAGGTAGGCATGGCCGTAGCTGCCAATAAGCGCCCTGTAATGACCCTTTTTTCTGGTGCTAACTGTATGTATAGCCATCAAGTACGCATTGTACTTGCTGAAAAAGGCGTAAGTGTAGATATTCATCTGGCCGAAAAGGACAACCTGCCAGAAGCACTTCATGAAATTAACCCTTACGGTACAGTGCCAACACTGATTGACCGTGAGCTTGGTTTATATCAGGCAAACATCATCATGGAATACCTTGATGAACGTTTTCCTCACCCTCCACTAATGCCTGTTTATCCGGTAATGCGTGGCCGCAGCCGTTTAATGATGCATCGCATCGACACAGATTGGTACAGCCTTGCTGCTAAAATTTATGCTAATGGCGCTGAATCAGCGCAAGCGCGTAAAGAACTAACAGAAGCTTTACTTGCTGTTTCAGCAATCTTTACTGAAGCTCCTTACTTTATGAGTGAAGAGTTTAGTTTAGTTGATTGTTACTTAGCACCATTACTATGGCGTTTACCAGAGCTTGGTATTGAGCTAACTGGTGCAGGTTCTAAAGAGATGAAAGAATATATGATCCGTTTATTTGAGCGTGAATCATTCCAAGCTTCTCTTACTGAAACTGAGCGCGAGATCCGTTTGTAATGACGCCTAATCGTCCTTATTTACTTCGTGCTTTCTTTGATTGGATTGTTGATAATCAGTGTACACCGCATTTAGTGGTTAATGCTGATTTTCCAGCCGTGCAAATACCAACACAGTTTGTTCAAGATGGACAAATTGTGTTGAATATTAGCCCATCAGCTGTCACACAATTCTCAATGGATAATCAGCAGTTAAGCTTTAGTGCCCGCTTTGGTGGTCAGCCAATGCAAGTATACGTGCCAATTGGTGCCGTGCTTGCGATCTATGCCCGCGAAAACGGTGAAGGCACTGTGTTTACTGCAGATGAGTTTTTAGAAGATGAAGACGAGTTTGCAGCTGAGTTAGAAAGTGTTGATATCGCAGATGAATTATTACCTGACGAGCCAGCTCCTTCTAAGCCTGAAAAGAAAAAAGGCTCACACTTACGTGTTATTAAGTAATATGTAATTGTTTGATAAAAACCGCTGATTAAGCGGTTTTTTTATGCCTGTATAAAAGTAGACTGAAGGTAAAAGGTAAAAGATAAAGGTAAAGGTAAAGGTAAAAGGCGCTAGGTAAACTAGGGGCTTCGGGGTTGGCATGGGTGTTTGGATTTATTGTAGGCGGGGCTTTATCCACGCAGATTTATACCAATCGTGTTAAGTTACTGACCATTTATAGCGACAGATAAATACAGTGATAACAAGGCGTAAATTTTGACATGTAGTTGTTCTACTTGAAAAAATTATAACGCAGTTAGCGCTTTATTTAGCTCGCTAGAATGGTTAAATATTTAAGTCGATTGGTATTAGTTAAAGTTTACGAGCGACGAGTTGTGAGAAGAAGGTTAAGGTTGATTGTTGTAGCAGCGGGTTTACCCCGCGTTTTTTAGTGAAGGTGCGTGAGGTAAGCTCCCGCCTACAGGTATAGAAAACCTTGCGATATCAACTGCAAGGCTTTTAATTCCTAGAACCTGGTACCTTTACAAATATTCAAATACCTTAATAACGCGTTCTACACCCGATACATTACGAGCAACGCTTACAGCGGTGTTTGCTTCTGCATCTGATACTAAGCCCATTAAAAATACTTCGCCATTCTCAGTTACTACCTTGATGTTGTTGCTACTGATGTTGTCGGTGGTAAGTAATTGTGTTTTTACTTTAGAGGTTAACCAAGAATCATGGGTCTGGGTGCTCATGCTAATGTTAGAACCAATACGAATTTGGTTATGTATTTTGCGTATAGCAGGTAAGCCCTCAATCGTACGCTGAGCCTCGTCTTTCATTTCTTGAGTTGCAACCTGGCCTATTAACAATACAATGCCGTTAACGCTAATCACGCTGATGTTGGCATGATCAGCAAGGCGAGGTACATCGTTTATTGCGACCCCAGCTTTGATTTCGATATTACTATCATCGATTTGCGAACCAAGAGTACGACGATCGTTGGCTGCGGTAACGGCACCAGCGGTACCTGCAACAACTGCAGCAGCGCAGCCTTGTAATAATAGTACTGTACTAATAACAATTAGAGATTGTTTCAACATTAGCTTTCTTCCTGTGGGAATAGGGTCAAGTCGACGAGTTCACTCAAACAATGAAGATTAACCAAGTGAGATTCTATGATGCGGCTCGGACGTTTTGACGGAACACGAATTTCGACATCATTGGCACCGAGTAAACCTACTAGCTCACCGCCGTCATCACCAACCATAACAATAACTTTCATGTCTTTGGTGAGTGCGGCTTCGACTGCCGATATGATGTTTTTTTCGTTGCCATTGATTGCTAAAACCAATAGTAAGTCACCTTGTTGAGCAAACGCTCGTACTTGACGGGCAAAGGTTTCTTGGTCGTCACTTTGGTTACTTGGACCAAGATTGATATGTTCTTGTGATAGCGCAATTGCCGGTAAACAAGGACGTTCGGTTTCGTAGTAGTTGATCAATACGCCAGCCATATGTTGGGCCAGCATGTGGCAGCTGGCAGTACCACAACAAATCAACTTATTACCATTGATTAGGCTCTGCGCTATGGTAAATGCAGCGGCTTCTAAGGCGCTAGGAAGTACTTCACCGGCGGCTATTTGCACCTGAATGCTTTCTGTAAAAATCTCTTTTATAGTATCTTGCATATTAAAATACGTTTTTTATCCAATTAAGTTGTTGCGATGTGTCGCCAGTTATTGCGACAAAGTCGATTCTTATTGCTTGATCACTAAGCTTTTTCGTTGCTAAATAATGGTAAATAGAGCGTTTTAAACGTTCTTGCTTTTGTTTACCTAAAGCGTGGATTGCTCCACCTTTAACATAGCTACTACGAAATTTCACTTCCACAAACACTAGCGTGTTGCCATCGCGCATTATTACATCTAGCTCCCCGTAGGGGCAGTTATAGTTACGCTCTAACGGGATCAACCCTTGCGTTACTAAGTATTTTTGCGCTTGAAGCTCGTAATACTGGCCTTTTTCTCGGCTATTTTGCCACAGTTGTTTAAACCACGACATCACAACATCCTTGTTTTATATTGCTTTTAACTACTCACTGTGTGACAGGCTGGTAGCTGATTGCATAAATAATGGTAACGGCGCTGATGTTGCTAGCTGTACCGCTTGGATTTGTCTATTTTTGTATTGCGCCCAATTAAGTTGGCGATTAATTTGCCCATCACTGGTAATACTCAATTGGCCAGTTAAGCCATTAAATCGCTTACCGGGGAGCATACTCAATTGTGTGATATTACTTAGCATAGCAACTGAATCATAGGCCATGGCAAATAAACGCTGACTTATATCAGCCTGTTCTGGCCACAGCGAATTATATTGCTGGCGTAAGGCATGATCTTTTATTTGCCCACTAAGCATCCATGGTAACTCGGTAAAATACAAACCATCGAGATCGCCTTTATCTGTGCTATCGATTTGCTTGCTATGACTTTTTGAACTGGCATACAGTGGAATGCGATCAGCAAAAGTACTCACATTTACATCTAAATAAGGTTTAATCAAGCGAGTTTCAATCGCATCACCGAGAATATAAATAACATCAATATCGCGACGAGAGCGAGTTTCACTCTCTACTTCTTGTCTAAATAATGACTTAACGGTCGCAATGCGTTCTTTTGATTTATCTACTTCGAGCAGGTTAACAATGGTTGTTGGCATATCTTTTTTATCGTTATAAAGCCCAACTTCTGGTGTGGTTTCACTATAGCGTTGCCATTGTCGGTTGAAAAAATCAACTAAACGCTGGCCTGAACTATTATTTGGCGCCAGCAGCATAGGTTTTTGATAACCAGCCGTTAAAAAGTGCTCAAGTGCTTGCTGTACTTCGTGCTCCGGGTTAAGCGCAAAGAAGTAATGCTGAGGAGACTGGCGCTCACCATCAAAGGTATTTAAGTGCAAAACTGGGTAATCTTGTAATGCTTTGCTTGCAACTAGCTTATCGATACTCGTTTTGAGTAACGGCCCAATTATAAAGTCAGGATTAATTTCGAGCAGTTTTGCAGACAGCTCAGCAGAACTAAGCATTTCATCAATAAAAATGGTTTCAGCAATAGATGTACTATCTAGTGCCGCTAACACGCCAGCTTTTAAGGCATCACCTAAGCGTTCATTAGCACCTGATTGGGGTAATAAAACAACTAAGCGCTCAATATTCAGTGGTTCAGCAGCAATTAACTCAGCGTCTTTTTTTGGCAACACGGCGATTGCTGGATGACCAGGGTAACGGCGTTGCCAATTATTAATTGCTTGATCAAGCTCAACTGGAGCACCTAAATATACTTGGTGATAGAGCGCTAAGTTTACCCAGCCTTGTTGTATCACTGAGCCGCGATTAAAGCGCTCTAAAGCATACGATGATAATTGTTGTAAATTTTGCCACAGGTCTTTGTTGAGCTGTGGAATCGTTAAGTTATTTTTACTGGCGGTTTCAGAGGCACGAAAGAAGTAGGTCATCGCCTCTTTAGGCAAATTTTGTGATGCATACACACTGGCGGTTAAATATTGATGCCAAGCAAAATGCTCCGGTTGAGTCAATTGATTGTCTAAACTGGCTAGCATCTCAAGAGCCTGAGTACTCTTGTTTTGTTGCATTTGCGCAAAAGCGATGTACAGTTTATTTTGCACTTGGTCGACGCTTGGAGTACGTTCTAATTCAGTACTAATTTGCTCTAACAGTGGCCATTGTTGCTCTGCGATCGCAGCATCACGCGCACTATAAAGAAGTTGGATTTTATCAGCGCCTTGGCGATTTAAGGCTAGTTGGTACATAGATTGTGCGTCAGTCGCTTGAATTTGTGATGCGCTATTAGCTGAACTGAGGTTTTCACTGGTTTTAGTCGGTTTTTCGGTTGTACTACAGGCCGATAACCCTGACAATATGATTAATAGACTAACAAGTTTAAGTCGCACAATGATTTCCCAATACGTTAACGCGATTTGCTTATATTACTGACTGACGCAGGAGACCTCAATGTTAAATGAGGAGAATTCACAGAAAATCGGCACTCTTTACATTGTAGCCACCCCAATCGGCAATTATGACGACTTAAGTCAGCGTGCAATCGCGACTTTATCGCAAGTTGACTTAATCGCTGCTGAAGACACGCGCCATACCGGTAAGTTGCTAAGTCACTTTGGCATTAAGGCAAAAACCTTTGCTTTGCACGACCATAATGAAAAGCAAAAAGCGCAACAAATTATTGATCAACTTAATCAAGGTTTAAATATAGCACTAGTTTCGGATGCAGGCACGCCGCTAATTAGTGACCCTGGTTATGCGGTTGTTAATTTATGCCGAGAGCAAGGCGCACATGTCACGCCTATACCGGGGGCTTGCGCCGCAATTACTGCGGTATGTTGTTCAGGTTTACCAACAGATCGTTTTCAGTTTATTGGTTTTACCCCAGCAAAAAGCAAAGCTCGCCAAGACTTTTTTATTGAAGCGGTTAATTCCAATATAACCAGCATTATGTACGAAAGTACTCATCGCATCATGGCAAGTTTAGATGATTTGGAGATAGCGCTTGGTAGTGAGCAACAAGTGGTGTTTGCCAAAGAGCTAACCAAAACCTTTGAAACATTTTTTAATGGTACCGTCAGTGAGCTCAAACAGTTTTTAACCGACGATCCTACCAAACAGCGCGGCGAAATAGTGCTAATGTTGCCTGGTAATCCAAAGCAGGTTGATGATATTCCGCCAGAAGCACGTAAAATGTTGGCGTTACTTGAGAATGAAATGCCAATGAAAAAAGCCTGCGGTATAGTGGCCGATTATTTTGGCATGAAGAAAAATGCCCTTTATAAAACAATTATTGACGAAAAAGGTTAAATCTTTACTGCACATACAATCCAGCTCAGGTATACTGCGCGCCGAGTCAGCCAAGATGATCGCTGCCTGCAACGAAAATGCGCAGGGGGAGGAAAGTCCGGGCTCCACAGGGCAGGGTGCCAGCTAACGGCTGGGGGGCGTGAGCCTACGACAAGTGCAGCAGAGAGGAGACCGCCAATCTTCGGATTGGTAAGGGTGAAAGGGTGCGGTAAGAGCGCACCGGGCCACTAGCAATAGTTGGTTGCAAGGTAAACTCCACCCGGAGCAAGACCAAATAGGGTTCTATCATTTTAAATAATGAACGCGTGGCCCACGTGAGAACCGGGTAGGTTGCTTGAGCCATAGAGCGATTTATGGCCTAGACGAATGATTATCACTTTCTTCGGAAAGGACAGAACCCGGCTTATACGGCTGACTCACTCATTCAATAAAAAAGCCCGCAGTTAACGCTGCGGGCTTTTTTGTGCTTGAAATATACGTTCTAAATCCAAACTAGGCATAAATGCTATAAGCCATTTTCTTAGTCGTAATAAGAAAAACGATGATATTAACCTCTTTCATTAGCGCCTAACCTATTGCTTTATTGCTAGTTTAGGGAATTAGAATGAGCGTGATCGAGGGCAGTACAAGGGAGTTTGGCAATACAACGGTGCTATTACATAGCTTAGGTTCATCATGCTACCGCATCGAGTGGTATAGCAAGATGACAGGGGCATCAACCAGCTTGACGCGGCTCAAACTAGGAAAATATTTAGTGCTGCGTAAATGGGCATCAGCGCTTAATATACAGGATGTGTCCAGTGAGTTTGATCGGCGTAATAGTGCACTTATTCACTTTTTGAATAATGTCGATATTGTGAAGTCTAAAGACGATTTGATACTTGCGGCAAAACAGCACTGCGTTAATCTTTTCACTAACTATGAAGGCTTAAAGCCAATCAATAAAGTCACTTTTCCTAAGCCTCGGCTGCAAGGCGCTATTGGCAAAAAAGTGGTTATAAAATCAAAAGTCGGGGATAAGGAAATTGCTCAAGGATTGCTATTACAGTTAGTCGGTAATCAAGCTGAAGTGCAAGTACCTGCTAACGATAATGAGACGATACAGGTAAGGAAAAAGTTTTATTCCAAGCAAGTTTATATTCGCTAGCGGACTTGTTCATCAGCTGATATGGGGAATGTTGCATTAATGGTGAAGCCTTGCTCGTTTGAGAATGAGCATTGGCCGCCAAGAGCAGTCACGCGTTCATCAATGAAAGCGAGGCCATAACCACCAGAGTGTGAGGCGGTTGTCGCGACATTGCCATTATCCTGAATAATTAACGTGATCAGATCCGAGTTGGAATCTAAACTAATTACCAACTCAGATGCGCAGCTGTGCTTGATGCAATTGGTGATTGCTTCTTGGCAAATTCGATAGATCGCAATTTGATGTTCATCTCTAATTGCTTCGTTTATGCATAAATGTGTTATATACCTAACTTTTTCTTTATGCATCAAGCTTTTAAACTTCCCTTGTGAAAGTGCTTTTGCTAAGCCTAATTCATCAAGCTCACGCGGACGCAGATAATGCATCAGGTGATAGACTGAATCATACATTGAATTAGCATTTTGTTTTAACGTAGTCACAATCGCGCTGACGCTTTGATCCGTCATACTGGTTAAAACGGCAAGATCGGTTTTAAATGCAGTCAGGTTTTGCCCTAATTCATCATGAAGCTCTTGTGATAAATGCTTTCTCTCACTTTCTTGTACATTCACCATTTTGATAGCCAGTTGTTGGTTTTTTTCTAATTGCGTTCTAAGTTCAATGTTTGTCAGTGTTAGCATATTATTTTTTTGTCGCAGCTCTGCTGCTGCCGCACCGAGTAATAAACTCGTTGCGGCATTGGTCAGAATAAACAATTGGCTAATATAAGTATTAGTTGCATCTTGTGTGATGCTTGCTTCTAATATTATTAAGCCATTTGCTGCTGCTGCGCCAAATATAGCGCCTGTAATACCAAAGTGATATGAAAACCAAATAATTGGTAGTAGGGAAGCCAAGCGTAATAGTGAGTAGATATCAGGGCGCAGCAGATAAATCGACAGCATTAATAGGGTAAAGACAGTGACTGTGATAATTAGTTTAACTCCGCCCTCTAGGCTAAAGGCTCGGCGATAACTGTTAGCACACAAAATAATAAAAGGTGCGATAAACAAGCTGCCAGTCAAATCACCTAAAGTCATATTTAACTGATATTGCAGTAGTTGTTTACCTTCTAACCAAGTTGTGAACTCAAAAGAGCTGGCAAACAAAAACCATTTTGATGCTGCCGCTAAGCTTGCTAGTAAAATAAGCGAAAGCACACCTTTACTATCTTTAATCGTTGGTGGCCAACGGCTATACTTAAAAGCGAAGACAATGGCTAAATAGATAGCCTCTTGCCACGCACCATGCAATAAATTTAAATGCCCTTGCTGGGTATAAAAAGAACCTAAATACGCTGCATAGAGTCGTGATGCTAACCATATTATTGGCCAATAGCGTGTTGGGAACATAATAACAAAAGCCAGTTTAATACCTGCAGGGAGAAATATAGCACTACTTTGTGGGACGGTTTCTAGATGGTTACTAACCCATGTAGAGGCACACAGCGCGATTAAATAAGCAACGCAAACCGCGCATTGCTTAGCTGCCCCTAGTACTATGTTTGTAGTGGAAGGTGTGGCAATGGTAAGCCTAGGCCAACTCATTAAGTTGAATAACCCCGATATCAATGGCAACTTTTAATAGTTCAAATGAAGTTGTTGCGTTTAGTTTATTACAAATATTTGTTTTATGTACGTGAGCGGTTTTCGGCATCATGCCGAGCTGTTGAGCAACCTGTTTGGCATTTAAGCCTTTGGCAAAAAGTGGTAGAGCCTCGATTTCTCTATTTGTTAAAAGGTCTTTTTTATCAGAAACACAGGTGTAGTTGAAGTTAACGTCTTCACTGATGTAGCGATGGCCGCGCATTACTGTTTTTACCGCATCAATCATAGCGTCTGAAGCTGAGCGCTTAGACACATAACCAAGCGCCCCGAGTTGTATTGCATTACTGACGTACGGTTCATGGTCATGCATAGAAGCTACAATGGTTTTTATTTCTGGGTAATGCTCATTTAAGTATGATAGAAAAGTCAGGCCAGTCTCACCTTCGTGCATTGAAATATCAACGATAAAGACATCTGGCTGGTCAATATTTACTGCTAACTTTGCTTCGTTCACTGAGCAAGCTTCAATTGTTACTTGCCAGTTTAACTCGAGCTCAAGTAGTTTTTTAAAACTATCTCGAACTAACTGATGATCTTCAATGATACCAATCCGCATAAATCCCTCCATTTTCAGGAATTATACATCTAAATCAATTTATTATGTCTAAGAATTATTCCTAGTGAAATTACCTATCGATTCTTGAGATGAACGTTGATGTAGGTTTGTAGCAATGATGTACTGCAAAAGTGGTGTTAACTGTGCAAAGGGCTAAGTCTTGTTACTATTAATCGCTTTAAACACTGAGTAGCTAACGGCTAATACTAGACAGATGGTGGCGGGGATAAAGAGGGCATTAAATTTATAAAACTGGAATGCATAAGCACCTAATGTGCCACCGCAAATGAATCCTGAGATGATCAGTAAAAACAACAGTGCTTTGCGTTTATCAAAGGGTTCGCCTCTTAATTTAGCGCCAAGCATTAGCCCTAGATCAGTAAAGATACCGGTAACATGGGTGGTGCGAATAACTGCGCCGCTGTAAGTGGTGGCTAACGCATTTTGTAAGCCGCAGGCTGCAGATGCTAAATAGTGCCCGTTTACAGAGTCATTCGATAAAAAATACACTGAGCTTGCTAACAGCATGGCTTCAAATAACAGCAAGCTACTGTAGTTATGGCCGAGTTTTAATGCACCACTTTGCAAAAAAGCGCCGGAGATCGCCGCACCAACTAAAAAACTCAGTAGGATAAGAGCTAAGTGTAATACATCAGTAACGGGGGAGGTAACAAGGCTTGTGCCAAGGAGTGTTGCAGTGCCTGATAGATGTGAAATTGATTGATGTTTGAACCCTAGTAACCCTATCGAATTAACAAGCCCAGCAACAAGCGCAAGTAAAAACGATCCATATTCTACCCAACGAGGCAATTTTGAAATCACGGCTAACAGTTAATTTAATAAAATCTGTTTGGTAACCTATCAGTTCGTTATTTATTAAACAATAGTTAGCTAAGTTTTCAGTGCATAGTTTGTGCTGGATCTGTATTTAGTCTTTCGTATTTAGGTCGTTGTTGTGGATTGATTGCTTACTAGCGCTAAAAATTCCTGTTCGGGTAATGGCTTTGCAAACAAATAGCCTTGGCCATAATCACACCCTATACCAAGTAATAATTGCTGCTGCTCTGGTGTTTCAATGCCTTCGGCAATCACTTTTAAACCAAATTGATGTGCCATAGTGATAATTGCTTTGCATAACGCGAGATCTTGATTGTCGGCTTGAATGTTATCAACAAAACATTTATCAATTTTTAAATAATCTGCGTCCATTTGTTGCAAGTAGGCAAGCGATGAATAACCGGTGCCAAAGTCATCTAAAGCGAGTTCCATACCGGATTTTACCAGCGCTTTCAGGCGTTGTTGAGTGAGTTGCTCTGGTGCGATCATTAACCCTTCGGTGATCTCGCTAACAATTGCACTCGGTGGTAAATTGGCGGCTTTTAGCAAGGCTGGCCACTGATCAATACCGCTATCAAGGCAACTAAATTGCACTGGCGAGACATTAATACTAAGTTGAAAGTTGGCATCAACCTGAGCTCGTAAAACCGTTAGCGTTTGTAATGCGCGAGTAAATACAAATTGTCCTAATGGGTTGATATATCTAGACTCTTCGGCCAAAGGTATAAACTCTGCGGGACTAATTACGCCGCGTGTCGGGTGGCGCCAGCGCAATAGTGCTTCTGCTTTATGAATGTGCCCAGAATCTAGGTTAACGATTGCTTGGTAATAAAGATCAAATTGTTTTTGTTCAATGCCATAGCGCATATTTTTGAGTAAATCCATACGCGCTTGTGCTTGCTCGCGTAAGTTGTGATTGAAAAACTCAAAACAGTTACGACCACTTTGTTTAGCCTTATACATGGCTTGGTCGGCGGCTTTTAATAACAGCTCTGAGCTATCGCCATCGATTGGTGCAATAGCGATGCCGATGCTGGTTGCTATGTGTAGTTCTTCGCCTTCGAGTATAAATGCTTTTGTCATGGCATTGAGGATATCGTTGGCTACTTTTTTAATGTGTTCTTCAGTGACTAGCTTGGCATGCACAATGACAAATTCGTCGCCACCAATACGTGCAATAAACTCAATATCAACAATTTCTTGTTGCAAACGAATTGCGATCAACTTTAGTAATTCGTCACCATAAAAATGGCCTAAGGTGTCATTTATGTCTTTGAAATGATCAAGATCAAGTAGCATGATCACCAGTGGCTCATTAGGATTTAAGGCGTTGTTGAGGCGCTGGTTTAAGCGCTCTTTAAGCTCAATTCGATTAGGTAGATTGGTTAAATGATCAAAGTGAGTTTGATGCCATATCAGATCTTCGGCTGCTTTTTTAGCGGTAATATCGGTAAAAATCGCGACTCTGCGCTGCGCTTCAGAATGTTCATTGTATACAGTATCGATAGTAAGCCACTCTGTGAATAACTCGCCATCTTTACGACGGTTAATTATTTCACCTTGCCAACGGCCAGTCTCTTGTAATTGCAGCCACATTTCTTGATAAAACGCTTTGCTGTGCTTGCCTGAAGCTAAGATAGCGGTGGTATTGCCCAGGATTTCATTTTTACTGTATTGAGTTACTTCACAAAAAGCCGGGTTAACATCTAAGATAATGCCGTTTGGATCGGTAATTGCCATTCCTTCACTGCTATTTGAGTAGACCAATGAGGCCAGATGAGATGCTTTTTCAGCGTTCTTTCGCTGGCTGATATCTTGCAATACAATAGTGTACTCGTTGCTATTATGCTTGGCACTGATCCGCGCTTCAAATACTTGCTCGATTGCGCTGTTATTGATTGTTAATTCAAATTGGCTAGTTTTATTTTTGCAGGGCAAATGCTGAAGTAACTGTTTACTTTTTTCTTCACCAAGTAGCTCGCGAAGGTGTAACTTTGAACGTGTATACACAGGTAAATTTAACTGTGAAATTTGCCCACCTAAGTTCAGTACATCACCGTGAACATTGATCCGAATGTAGGTATCAGGCAAAGCGTTTAATAAACTACTCAATTCGTCATGTTGGCGTTTGACACTCGCTTCTGCCGTCAGACGTGTTTGCGCCATCGCTTTAAAATGTTGATAGAGAGTATTCAGCTCTGGGCTATTTAAAGAAAACTGTTTTGGTAATAACCCTTGCGCAAGCTCTTTAATCGTCAGAGTGAGTTGTGCTATGGGCGTTAATACGTTGCGCTTTAATTGGCTATGAGCAAATATAGACAGGCCAATAATCATCAATGTAAATGCAGCTAATGTGATAAAAAATAGTTGGTTGGCAGCTTGAATTGCGTTATTAAATGGCATGACAACATAGACATTTAGGCTATTTTTAGTTTCATCGGTATACATGGTTTTACTGTGTAAAATGTGATTAATACCTTGCAATTCAATTGTGCTATTGAGCATAGGTAGTTCAGAGCTAAATCCATAGGCGTTAATATTTTCGCCAAACAGCGATGGATCGTTAGGGTAATTTGCAATAATGCGACCGTTGTTGTCGGTTATAACAGCAATGGCATCTTCGGGTAAGTGAGAGTTGGCAAGTATCTGGCTCCACCAATCTAATGTGACAACCGTTACTACTGCCCCATATACTTGTTGCTGCTGATCAATAAGTGGATAAGCAAAATTGAAACTGAGGGAATTGATACTGCGATCTTTTTGAAAATAGCCAATGGCAAAGCTTTTAGTTGCCACAGCATTTTTAAAGTATTCACGATCGGCAATATTAATATTTTCTTTGCGTCCTTGCGATAAACACACCGCATCGCCTTGCATGTTGACGATACCAATATTTGCAATTTCAGGTTGAAGTTTTTGTATTTTAGCTAAGTAATAAGGGCAGCCGGTTTGTAATGGTGCGGCAAAATCTTTTAAATCAGCAAGTTGAGTGGTAAATGTCTTAATTTTTTTGAGTAGCTCAGTCTGCTGCTCAACAAGCTGTTCGGCAACCGTTAATGCCTGCAGCCGACTTTCTTGGCGTGCGGTTTCTTTGGCATGCCAAAGGCTAAATAAGATCACCAAAATGCCGGGTAAACTCAGTAATATAAATAACCGATAAAGTCGATGTTGTAACGATGAGGAAAAAATAACAATACTCTTCATACTGGGCTTTTGGTACAAAATTGTAGCCAATTAAGTTGAAAATAACCATATATAATATAAGGTTAATTGCGGTTTATCTAATAAAGACCAAAGTAATAGCTCTGAAGAGTAAGATTGTGCTGAGCAAAGCTCAGTATCTATAAGGATTTATAGCAAACGTAACAACCAGCTAAATTGACTTAGCTTTATTTTATTGGCTGAATTTTGGCCATGACCATTTAGCGCTTGATAGCCTGCACCTGCCGTAAAGGCACTGGCAATACCGACATTCGATACTGCAAAGCGTTTAAGTCGGTAGTTGAAAGCTTGATGATGTTGCTGTTTTAACGCATTGATGCTATTCATTTTTTGACTTAAGTGACGAACTTTATGATTTGGTTTCTTAATAAAATAATCAATTAGCATTATTCACCCCTATTTATATTGAGTAATTGTTTAATGCTGTGCGCAGTTTTATCAAAGCCAATTTTGCTGCTGATATAACCAATGTTTTTCCACAGCCACATTAAACAAAGCAATTGTAAGCCAATTAGACATACAGCACTGAGCCATATTGATTGACTAAAGGCAAAAACCGCAAAGCCAAGTGTGATCAGCAAACCGGCCCACAACAATACTAAACCACCGGCAAAACTTACCAGCAAAATAATAGTCAATGCCAAAGAGCGAGTTGATAGTCGCCACTCGGCACTCGCTAATTCTTTGCAAATACCAGCCTGTTGGCGATAGTCTTGATAAAGTTGCTCACCATATTGAGATAATTTAGCAAGATGATCTTGCCACTGATCAGCACTTTGCGGTGCAGGATCAGCGGCTTGATGCTGTTTATCTTTAGGATCGGTATGTGGTTGCATAATTGCTTACTTGCTACGGCGAAATAGTGCTGTCACTAGCATACCAGCAGCAAACGCAATACCAGCTGTAGCAAGCGGGTTTTCAGAGGCTAATTGACGAGTTTTACCACTGTATTCAGACAGTTTTTCACGCGCAATTTTTTGCTTTTCAGTGAGTGTTTCAGCTGAACTTGAAGCACCATGACGAATACTTTGTTCTGCTGTTGCAGCCTTTGAAGACAGCGAATCAACAGCAAGATGAGCCGCTGAGGTTGCTTTGTCTGTTAATGGTGATTCAGTGTGAGCAGCAATATCATCAACTTTTTTACTGGTTTTTGCAGCTGAATTTGAACTTGATGTTGAAGTAGTCATAGTAATCGTTCCTTAAATATAAAACTAGATTGTGTAATACTTGTTGCAGCCTTCGTACCACTTCTACGATCTTTTTTATTTAAATATAAATCAATGGGTTGCATTTTATTTGTGAATTATGTTGTTTGAAATAACAGCGCTTTAAGTAACTATTGCAAAAAGATCGCGTAAATTTTACAAGATCTATATAAGCAGCAATTCGCGACTAATATTTTGTAACTGTTCATTGATTATTCATTAATCATTTAAGTCTATTTATTTTGTTTTATCTCAGAATAAAATATTTTTTTTGATGTTATCCACTTTTTCCCACGTAATTCAGTAGCTTCGCGCTAGGCCTTATTTTTTCTGGCTTTAACACACCATTATAGGTTTTTGCTGACTTGACAAAATAGCTTGTCAAGCCCTAAACTGGAGCACTGTGGTAAAAAGTGGTATTTAGTGGATCAAATTGGATCAAATTAATCAAAACAGATTAATTACAAACTTTTAAAGTAGGCTTTTTATGTTCCGTGGTGCGAGTTCACTGAGTTTGGATGACAAAGGACGATTTGCGGTACCGACTAAGTACCGAGACTCGCTGTTGTCTGAAGATCAGGGGACGGTGATCTGTACTGTCGCACTGAACGAGCCTTGCTTGTGGTTGTATCCACTGGCGCAATGGCAGGATATAGAAGATCGCTTAGCTAAAATTTCCAATATGAATCCACGCGCTCGACGCATGCAACGGATGTTGTTAGGTAATGCAACAGAATACCAATTAGATAAAAATGGCCGAATATTGCTGGCACCGTCGTTACGGTCTCATGCTGATTTAGGCAAAAAAATCATGTTGGTCGGTTTGATGAATAAATTTGAGATCTGGGATGAAGAACGTTGGCATGAACAAATGCGCCAAGATACCGAAATTGAACGACTCGGTGAGTTTGAATCAACCCCAGACTTAGATAATTTTTCGCTCTGATCACACAATAAAAAGGCAAACAATAGCTAATGACAGCGCAATTTGAACATATTTCCGTACTAATGGACGAAACCATCGAGGGTCTAGCAATTAAGCCAGACGGTATTTATATGGATGGTACATTTGGCCGTGGCGGACATTCTGGACAAATCTTGGCGCGCCTTGGTGAACATGGCCGATTACAGGCCATTGATCAAGATCCACAAGCGATCAAGTCTGCCGAAAAGTTTGCCGACGATAGCCGTTTTGCCATTGCCCATACTCGCTTTTCTAACCTATACGAAGTAGCAGAGCAAAACGATCTATTAGGAAAAGTAGATGGTATTTTATTAGATATCGGTGTGTCATCACCACAACTAGACGATGCCGAGCGTGGTTTTAGCTTTATGAAAGATGGCCCGCTTGATATGCGCATGGATCCTACCAGCGGCCGCAGTGCTGCGCAGTGGTTAGCTGAAGCCGAGCTGGAAGACATTGTTCATGTGATCAAAACTTATGGCGAAGAAAAATTTGGTCGTCGTATTGCACATAAAGTGCTTGAAGTGCGCGCTCATACGCCGATTACAACAACTAAGCAACTTGCTGATTTAGTTGACGAAGCAGTGCCAGTAAAGGATAAGTTCAAACACCCTGCGACGCGTACTTTCCAAGCTATTCGTATTTATATCAACAGTGAATTGGAAGAGATTCAAACGGCATTACAAGCTGCGTTGGGTGTATTAAAGCCCGGTGGCCGATTAGTGGTGATTTCGTTTCATTCACTAGAAGACCGTATTGTTAAACAGTTTATTAAAAAACAGAGTAAGGGAGCGGCGTTACCCAGAGGTCTGCCTTTAACTGATGCACAAATAAATCAAAATCTGACGTTAAAAGCAGTGGGTAAAGCTATTAAGCCAAGCCAAGCTGAAGTTGACCGTAACCCACGTTCACGCAGTTCAGTACTTAGGGTGGCACAGAGATTGGGATGAAGCCAAAAGCGAATCATCGACAACCCAATTTATTTTTAGAAATAATCAAAGGCCTAGGAGCAAACAAGTTAACCTCGGCCTTACTGGTTGTGATATTCGCATCTAGTTTGAGTGTGGTGCAGGTCACTCACTTTGCTCGCCAAGAGCTGATTGAACAAGATCAGCTGTTACAACAGCGAGATGAACTCGATTTAGAATGGCGTTATCTATTAGTTGAAGAAGAGTTTTATTCGCAACATGCGCGCATTGAAGAAATTGCTATTGAGCAACTGCAAATGAAACGGTCCACAAGCCAAGATGAACAGGTGATAGTACTGCCATGAGAAGTAGAGGAAAAAAACCAGTAAATAGTTTGATCACATGGCGTTTTATGCTGGTGTGCTCTGTGGTGCTGCTGGTTTTTGTGACTTTAGTGTCTCGTGCTGCTTATTTGCAAGTTATTGAGCCTGATAAAGCCCGTTCAGAAAGTAATAAACGTACCGTGCGCGTGGAAAAGTTGCATGTGCAACGCGGGATGATTTTTGACCGTAATGGCAAAGAACTTGCTGTTAGTGTGCCGGTTGTAAGTGTATATGCGGATCCTAAAGCATTACATAAATCACTGCGTGCTAAAGTGCTCAAACAGGCGCGCAAAAATGGCGAAGATGAGAATGCCCTTGCAGAAAATACCGCGCTACTTGAACAACGTATTGCGCTGTACTACAAAAATGATTTACGTTGGCGTGAGCTTGCCGATGTACTGCGTATTGAACCGAAAAAAATTAATGGTCGCTTGCGGGATGATGCCAGTCGCCGCTTTGTTTATCTAAAACGCCAAGTAACCCCTGCCGTTGCCAATTATATTGGCGATTTACGTCTGCCTGGTATTCATTTATTAGATGAATCAAAACGCTATTACCCTGCCGGAGAAGTCACCGCACATGTGCTTGGTTTTACCAATATTGATGGTAAAGGTATCGAAGGCATAGAGAAGCTTTACGAAAACGCATTAACTGGCGTTGAAGGTCGTCGCACAATTCGTAAAGATGCACAGGGGCGTGAAGTTGAAGTGCTTGATGAACGTGAACGGATTGAACCCGAAAACATCCAGCTTAGTATTGATCAGCGTATTCAAGCGATAGCCTATAAAGCGGTTAAATCAGCCGTGCTGACCTACAAAGCAACGTCTGGCTCTGCGATGGTGGTCGATGTGAGAACTGGTGAAGTGTTAGCGATGGTTAACAGCCCGTCTTTTAATCCAAATAATTTAAATGATGCAGCGCCGCATAAACGCCGTAACCGAGCGATCACGGATTTGTTCGAACCAGGTTCAACCGTTAAGCCTCTAGCCATATTAGCTGGGTTAGACTACGGCTCAATCCAACCGGATGATAAAATTGATACTTACCCAGGCTGGATGCGCATCGGTGGTACGTTAGTTACAGACTCGCGTAACCATGGTGAAATGACCTTACGTGAGATTTTAAAGTACTCCAGTAACATGGGTGTGACAAAAATAACGCAAGATGTACCGAAGGATTACTTTGTTGGCTTGTTCCAAAAAGTTGGCTTTGGTTCTGATACAGGCACCGGCATGGTTGGTGAAAGTAGTGGCTTGTTTTATCCGAATCGACGTTGGTCTGACCATGAAATTGCAGCACTTTCTTTTGGCTATAACGTTGCTGTAAGCACCGCACAAATGGCGCGTTTTTATGCCATGTTAGGTGCCGGCGGGATCAATAGACCATTGACCATCCTCAAGCAAGATTCAATCCCTGAAGGCGAGCGTATTTTTCAACAAAAAGATGTTGAAGCGGTTGTGCATATGATGGAAAGCGTTTTTGAAGAAGGTGGTACAGCGAGCCGCATAAAAGTTGATGGTTATCGTGCTGCGGGTAAAACGGGTACCTCTAAAAAAGCCGCTGCAGGTGGTTATGGTGATGAGTATGTTGGTTACTTTACAGGTATAGCACCTGCGAGTAATCCACGTTTAGCTGTTGTTGTAATGATCAATGAGCCCGGTGGAGATGTTTATTATGGCGGTGCAACTGCAGGACCAGTGTTTGCAGAAATAATCTCCAATGCGTTAAGAATTTTAAACGTGGCACCAGACAAAGGCTCGGTTGCCTACGTGAAGGGCATAGATGATGATGCGTGATTTAAAAATAATTTTACAACAAATAGAAGTAGCAGCAACAAGCTTACTAGTAAAGCACTTGCGTTTGGATAGTCGAGATGTCACCCCTGGGGATGTCTTTGTAGCAATTAAAGGTCATCAATTAGATGGCGGACAATTTATTGATAAAGCGATTGCAAATGGTGCAGTTGCAGTGATTGCTGATCGTTTATGTGAGTTTGAATGTGATTTTGAACCGCTTTATTTAATTTCCGATTTGAATAAGAAATTGCCCGCATTAGCGAGTCATTTTTATCAACAACCAAGTAAACAATTAGATGTGGTGGGTGTTACTGGCACCAATGGTAAATCAACTACCACTGCGATGATTGCTCATTTAGCTAAGTTTTGCGACACCCAATCAGCGATTATCGGTACGCTTGGGTATGGGCAACCAGAAAGTTTAACTGAGTTAATCAATACCACACCGTCTTGTGTTGATTTACAAAGAATATTAGCGCAACTTGCCACTGACAATAACAAACTGGTGGCGATGGAAGTGTCATCACATGGTTTGGTACAGCAGCGTGTTGCGAAAACGCACTTTAAAGCTGCTGTGTTTACCAATTTATCGCGCGATCATTTAGATTACCACGGTGATATGGCCAGTTATGCCGATGCAAAGTTAATGCTAATGCGAGATTTTGACGCGCAGCTGGTGGTACTAAATCAAGATGATAACCAAGTAGAGCAATGGTTAGAACAATACGATTTTAATAACTTAGTGTGTTATGGCCATAAAAACTTGCAGCCAAAAGGTGCTAAGTTTGTGTACTTCACTGATGTTTCTTACCATAAAACCGGTATATCGGCACAGTTGACGACAAGTTGGGGTGATATTGCTATTACCAGTCCGCTGTTTGGCGAATTTAATTTATATAATTTAGCGGCTGCAATCGCAACTTTACTTGGTTTAGGTTACCCATTAGATCAATTGGCAGCGGGTTGTGCAAGCTTGCAACCAGTTGCTGGACGCATGCAAGCATTTAGCGCGCCAAACCAACCAACCTGTATTGTTGATTATGCTCACACGCCAGATGCGTTAGCTTTAGCATTGCAAGCATTGCAACAACATGTGCCCGGTGGCGTAAGTTGTGTATTTGGTTGCGGCGGAGACCGTGATAAAGGCAAGCGACCAATGATGGCCCAAGCGGCTGAGCAAAATGCTGATAAAGTAATTATTACCAGTGATAACCCGCGTAGCGAAGATCCATGGCAGATCATTAAAGATGTTGCTGCTGGTTTAAGCCAGCCTGATCGTGCGCACTTAGAAGCTGACCGTGCTCATGCTATTGCCTTTGCAATAGATAACGCAAATGCCAATGACGTAGTGCTTATTGCAGGTAAAGGCCATGAAGATTATCAAATAATTGGTACGCAACGGATAGATTTTTGCGATCGTAAATTTGTCCAGCAGCACTTACAACAAAAGCAAAAGCTAGACCCACAAGAACAACAAATAAGAGGATCGCAGTTATGATCCCAATGGATTTTGATTGGCTAGCAAATGTGCTAGCAACTGATTATCAAGGTGATAATCAAACAGTAAAAAATATTAATACCGATACTCGCACCGTATGCGAAGGAGAAGTATTTTTAGCCCTACAAGGCCCTAATTTTGATGGCCATCAGTTTTTACAACAAGCGAAAGACAAAGGCGCAATTGCCGCTATTGTTAGTCAAAAAGTTGCCGTTGATATTCCACAGTTTTTAGTTACGGATACGCGTATTGCGCTAGGCGAAATTGGTGCTGCGGTAATGGCCAGTGTGGCACCAAAAACTATCGCAATTACAGGCAGTGTCGGTAAAACCACAGTAAAAGAAATGTGCGCAGCTATTTTAGCTCCTCACGGTGAAGTACTGTCGACTAAAGGTAATTTTAATAATGACATTGGCGTGCCATTAACCTTGTTACGCCTAGAACCGCAGCACAAATATGCGGTGATTGAGCTTGGCGCTAACCATATTGGTGAAATTGCCTATACCACGGCGATGACTAAGCCAGATGTTGCCGTTGTTTGTAATGTGGCAGCTGCGCATATTGAGGGTTTTGGCTCTCTTGCGGGTGTGGCAACGGCTAAAAGTGAAATTTACGATGGTTTGAAAGAGCATGGCATTGCGCTAGTTAACTGTGACAGCGAATTTAGTGATGGTTGGCTTACTAAGTTACAAGGGCGCAGTGTAAAACGTTTTTCAAGCACTGAAAAACTAGATATTTGGGCAGAAGAAGTCAGTCTCGATGAGCAAGCTCAGGCGTCTTTTTATATTTGTACCAAGCAGCAGCGAGTACCCGTTAAGCTTGCATTGCCAGGTCGTCACAATGTTACAAACGCCCTTATAGCAGCTGCATTAACCTGTGAATTTGGCGTTAGTCTTGAGGCGGTGGCAACGGCACTCGCAACCATGGCTGAAGTAAAAGGCCGAGTAAACATAATTCAAGTCAATGAAACACTAACCGTGATTGATGACACTTATAATGCCAATGTGCAATCGGTTAAGGCTGCAATTGATTTATTACGCGACCTCCAAGGTCAGCGTATTTTAGCGTTAGGTGATATGGGAGAACTTGGAGAAGAAGCCGCGCTTTATCACCAACAAGTTGGCGCCTATGCCAAACAACAAGGTATTGATGAGTTGTATAGCTTAGGTGTACTGAGTCAATACGCCAGTGATGAATTTGCTAAACCACAGCGGCATTTTTCAAGCCGCGAGGAACTGTTGCAACAATTACAAGCACAGTTAACTGACTCAGCACAAAAAACCACCATAGTCGTGAAGGGATCGCGCAGTTCTCGCATGGAATTATTAGTACAAGATTTAGTTAACAGCCAGCAAACTGGCCGCAATGGAGTATCTCAATGTTAGTTTGGCTGGCCGAGTATTTAACACAATATTACAGTGCATTTAATGTGTTCTCGTATTTAACCGTTCGCGCTGTATTTGGTATTTTAACGGCATTATTAATTTCATTGTATTTTGGCCCTAAGTTGATCCGGGCATTGCAAAGAATGCAAATTGGTCAAGTAGTTCGTAACGATGGCCCAGAGTCGCATTTATCGAAAAAAGGCACCCCAACCATGGGAGGCTTGTTAATTTTAGCGTCTATTTTTACCAGTACTTTGCTGTGGGCTGATTTAGCGAATAAATATGTATGGGCTACCTTGTTTGTGATCGGCTCATTGGGAATTGTGGGCTTTGTTGATGATTACCGTAAAGTGATCCGCAAAGATCCAAAAGGGTTGATTGCTAAATGGAAGTATTTTTGGCAGTCAGTGATTGCCTTAGTGGTTGCCTGCGCATTATTTTTTACTGCTAATCATGCCAACGAAACATCATTAGTAGTGCCGTTTTTTAAAGATGTATTACCGCAGCTAGGTTTGTTTTACATAGTTATGACTTACTTTGTCGTGGTGGGTACGTCAAATGCTGTGAATCTGACCGATGGCTTGGATGGTTTGGCCATTGTGCCGACTATTTTAGTGGCAGCAGCACTGGCTATTATTGCTTACTTAACAGGTAACGTGAATTTCTCAGCTTACTTGCATATTCCACATTTACCATTGGCCAGTGAGTTGGTTGTGGTATGTACCGCCATTGTTGGTGCCGGATTAGGCTTTTTATGGTTTAACACTTACCCAGCACAAGTATTTATGGGTGATGTTGGTTCATTAGCGCTTGGTGGAGCATTGGGTATTATTGCTGTATTAGTTCGCCAAGAGTTAATTTTAATTATTATGGGCGGTGTATTTGTGATGGAAGCACTGTCGGTTATCTTACAAGTTGGCTCTTATAAATTACGTGGCCAACGGATTTTTAGAATGGCACCAATCCACCATCATTACGAATTAAAAGGCTGGCCTGAGCCACGAGTTATCGTGCGTTTTTGGATAATTTCTATCGTGCTAGTGTTAGCTGGCCTAGTAACATTAAAGATTAGGTAAATGACGTATTTAAACGAGATGAAAAACAAACATATTACAGTGCTCGGACTCGGTGTAACCGGTCTGGGCATTGTGCGTTTTTTATTATCTCAAGGTTTAACGCCTAATGTAGTTGATAGTCGCCAATCACCGCCCGGTTGTGATTGGTTACAACAACATGCGCCAAATTTAACGACGCAGTTTGGTGATTTAGCAACTGCACAGCTTGAAAGCGCCGATATGATCATCATCAGCCCTGGTTTAAGTTTAACACTTCCAGCAGTTGCACAAGCAATGCAAGCGGGTGTTGAAGTGATTGGTGATATTGAGTTATTTGCCCGTTTAACAGACAAGCCGGTGGTGGCTGTAACAGGCTCTAACGGTAAATCGACAGTCGTTACGTTGGCTTATGAAGTATTGAAAATGGCTGGTTATAAGGTCGGACTTGGCGGAAATATTGGTACTGCCGCACTGGATTTATTAGCTGATGATTTTGATGTTTACGTATTAGAGCTATCGAGTTTTCAGCTCGATACGATGCACAGCTTAAAGCCGGTTAGCGCTACGGTACTTAATGTGTCGGAAGATCATTTAGACCGTTACCCGAGCTACCAAGCCTATATTGATTCAAAACAAACGATTTATGCTAATGCCGCGCTGGCTGTAGTAAATAAGACTGACCCAGCAACGTATACACAAACAATGCCGCAATTAAGCTTTGGCTTAGAAAATGCGGATTATTGTTTAATGACGTATCAAGGTGACAGTTACTTTAGTTATCAAGGCAAAGCTCTATTGCCTGTTAGTAGCTTGGCCGTAGTTGGTCGTCATAATCAGCTAAATGCGTTAGCGGTTATGGCATTATTGAGCCCATTTGATATCAGTGCTAGTCAGTTTGCACAAGCTTTTAGCCAATTTACTGGCTTGGCGCATCGTTGTCAGTTTGTTGCCGACCAAGCGGGGGTTAAATATTTTAATGACTCTAAAGCTACGAATGTCGGGGCCACCATTGCGGCGATAGAAAGTTTAGCCGATCAGGCCAGGCAACTAGTGGTGATTGCCGGAGGCGATGCCAAAGGCGCCGATCTCGATAGCTTAAAGCCGTATTTACAACAGCAAGTTAAAGCGCTTATTTGTTTTGGTAAAGATGCCAAAGCACTGGTTGCGTTGACTGACAAAGGCCACTTAACAGAAAATATGCAGCAAGCGGTGATGCTTGCCAAGCAACTTGCCACTGCGGGCGATATTGTGTTGCTTGCACCTGCATGTGCCAGTATCGATATGTATAACAATTATATGCAACGTGGCGATCACTTTAGCCAATGTGTTTTAGCGGAGGCAGTATGATCGCATTTGCTGATATCCGCGACTCTTTAACTCCTAAGCCATCGGCGCAGTTATACGATGTGCCACTGTTATATTGTGTGATCATGCTAATTGGCTTGGGGTTTGTGATGGTGACGAGTGCGTCGATGCCGACCGCTGATCGCTTATTTAACAATCCCTATCATATTATTATTCGCCACAGCATGTTTTTGGCGATGGGCTTTGTGCTGTTTTGGATCACCTGCTGTGTACCAATGACCTGGTGGAAACGCTCGAATCCTTACTTATTACTGTTTGGCATGGCGCTACTGATAGTGGTGTTAATCGTTGGACGTGAAGTGAATGGCGCAAAACGTTGGATCCCAGTAGGTCCGGTGGGCTTTCAGGTTGCTGAAGCGGCTAAATTATTCTTTTTCAGTTATATCGCCGGTTACTTAGTGCGTAAACGCGAGGAAGTTCAAGAAAACATCAAAGGCTTTGCTAAGCCAATCGCGGTGTTTGCAGTTTACGCATTGTTGATTTTATTACAGCCCGATTTAGGCACTGTGGTGGTGATGTTTGTAACTACCGTAGGCTTATTGTTCTTAGCTGGGGCTAAGTTATGGCAGTTTTTTGCCTTGATATTAACAGGCGTTGGCTTAGTCGTATTGCTCATTATTGTTGAGCCATATCGGATGGCACGGGTGGTCGGTTTTCTAGAACCATGGGATGACCCATTTGGTAAAGGCTACCAGTTAGTACAATCGCTGATGGCATATAGCCAAGGTGGTTGGTTTGGCCAAGGTTTAGGTAATAGTGTGCAAAAATTGCAATATTTACCAGAAGCCCATAATGACTTTATTTTTGCGGTGATTGGCGAAGAGTTAGGTTTTATCGGTATCGTCAGTATTTTAATGGTGTTTGGTACTTTGGTGTTTAGAGCACTGTTAATTGGTCAGCAAGCACTTAAATGTGGCAAAGAATATGAAGGTTACTTTGCATTCGCAATAGGTATTTGGTTTGCATTTCAAACCATGGTTAATGTGGGGGCGAGTGCCGGTATTTTGCCAACCAAAGGTTTAACCTTGCCGTTTGTATCTTATGGTGGCTCAAGTTTACTTATCATGACTATTGCGGCAGGTATTTTATTACGCGTGGATTTTGAAACCAAAATGGCCACTAAACAAGCAACATCCGGTGGAGGCAAGCGATGAATAAAAAATTAGTCGTTGTTGCTGGTGGTACTGGCGGGCATATTTTTCCCGGCATAGCTGTGGCTGACCACTTAAGGCAACAAGGTTGGCAAGTGAGTTGGATTGGCACTGCTGATCGAATGGAAGCGCAGGTTGTACCAAAGCATAATATTGAGATTGATTTTATTAATGTTAAAGGTGTACGTGGCAATGGCCTTGCACGTTTAGTAAAAGCCCCTTTTATGGTGATTAATGCCATATTACAAGCACGCAAAGTATTGAAAAAACAACAACCTGATGTTGTGTTAGCAATGGGCGGCTATGTTACTGGGCCGACTGGCATTGCCGCAAAAAGCTTAGGTATACCACTGGTGATCCATGAGCAAAATGCGGTTGCCGGTATGAGTAATAAGTACTTAGCCAAGTTTGCCAATAAAGTGTTGGCTGCATTTCCGCAAGCATTTGCCTCTGGATACAGTGACGTAGTTGGTAATCCGGTACGAGCCAGCGTAGCAAATGTGGCAATGCGGGAAGTATCAAGTCCGGTTAACGTGTTGGTCGTTGGTGGCTCGTTAGGTGCGCAGGTGCTAAACCAAACTTTGCCAGCAGCATTTAAACAGCTCAGTGAAGAGTTTCAGATCAATACATGGCATCAAACCGGTAAAGGTCATTTAGGCTCAGTAACACAGGCATATCAGCAGCAAGGTTTTAGTGCTGAACAAGCTAAGGTGGCTGAGTTTATTGATGATATGGATACCGCTTATGGCTGGGCAGATATTGTAATTTGCCGCGCGGGGGCGTTAACCGTCAGTGAGATTGCTGCTGCAGGAAAAATGGCCGTGTTTGTGCCGTTTCCGCATGCGGTTGACGATCATCAAACTGCGAATGCAAAATTTTTAGTTGATGGCAATGCGGCATTATTAATGCCACAGGGGCAGTTCAATCAACACAGTATTGTTGAACTATTACGCCCGTATTTAGCCAAACCAGCATTAATCAGTGAACTTGCAAGCAATGCTAAGCAATTGGCGACACTAGAAGCTACTGCCAATGTCGCATGGCATTGTATGGATGCCGCAGGTGTCCCCTTGTCAGCGCTGCAAGTAACAGAAAAAAGAGATAATTAAGTGAAACAAATGTCAACACACAAGAGCACTCGCCCGGCAATGCGCCGAATTAGCACTATCCACTTTATTGGTATTGGTGGCGCAGGAATGGGCGGTATTGCCGAAGTACTCGCATTTGAAGGATATCGTATTACAGGCTCTGATATTGCCCACAGTGCAATGACCGAACGTTTGATCCAAGCTGGCGCTGAAGTGTTTATTGGCCATCATCAAAGTAATGTTAAAGATGCCAATGTAGTGGTGGTTTCAAGTGCAATTGATGAAACTAACCCTGAGATTATTGCAGCTAAGGCGGCACGTATTCCGGTTGTGCGCCGTGCCGAGATGTTGGCCGAGCTAATGCGCTTTCGCCACGGTATTGCTATCGCTGGCACTCATGGTAAAACCACCACCACTAGTTTGATCGCGAGTATTTATGCTCAAGCTGGGCTGGATCCAACCTTTATTATTGGTGGCTTACTTAATAGTGCGGGTAGTAACGCAAAAGTCGGTAAAAGTGATTTTTTAATTGCTGAAGCTGATGAGAGTGATGCGTCATTCTTGCATTTGCAACCTATGGTATCGGTGATCACTAATATTGAAGAAGATCACATGGATACCTACGGCGGTAGCTTAGAAAAAATGAAAGACACTTATGTGGATTTCATTCATAACCTGCCTTTTTATGGCCTTGCTGTGGTGTGTATCGATTCAGAAGTGGCAGCTGAGCTTATTCCGCGATTTGGCCGTCCTGTGATCACTTATGGTGAATCGAGCGACGCCGATTACCGCATGACTGATTTTAGCCAAACGGCAAATACCAGTCAGTTTAAAGTGCGCACTAAGCAAGGTGATGAATTAACTGTGCATTTAAATATGCCAGGTAAACATAATGCATTGAACGCCACTGCAGCGATTGCTGTTGCAAAAGATCAACAAATAGCTGATCACGCGATTTTAGAAGCATTGCAACAGTTTGAAGGTATCGGACGTCGTTTTCAGCATTATGGCGATTTTGAAAACGAACGTGGCAAAGTAATGCTGGTGGATGATTATGGTCATCACCCTTCAGAAGTTGCAGCGACTATAGCGGCAATTCGCCAAGGCTGGCCTGATAAACGCTTAGTAATGATTTATCAACCACATCGCTTTACTCGTACTCGTGATTTATATGAAGACTTTGTAAAAGTGTTAGCCGATGTTGATCAGTTATTATTGCTTGATGTATACGGCGCTGGTGAAGAGCCAATTATTGGCGCAGACAGTAAAAGTTTATGTCGCAGCTTACGTCAACGCGGTAAAGAACCACTGCATGTTGCAAGTAGCTCTGAACTAGCTGGAGTATTAGCTGATACGTTACAAGATAATGATTTAGTTATAACCCAAGGTGCTGGTAATATTGGTCAATTAGTAAAAACACTCGCGGCGACATCGCTGTCGATTGAGCAACTTAAGCAGGTAAAGGTATGACGCAATTAAACACACAGTTTGGCAAAGTGGCAGTGTTGTTTGGTGGACACTCAGCTGAGCGCGAAGTATCACTAAAATCAGGCCAAGCGGTATTGAACGCATTACAAAATGCGGGCGTTGATGCCATTGGCTTTGATCCAAAAGAGCAACCGTTATGGCAATTAAAAGAACTCGGCATTGAACGAGTATTTATCGCCCTGCATGGTCGCGGTGGTGAAGACGGTACTATTCAAGGTGCACTTGAGTTTATGGGGTTGCCATACACTGGCAGTAACGTATTAGGCTCAGCATTGGCGATGGATAAAATACGTTGTAAGCATTTATTTAAATCTGCGGGCTTGAGCACTGCGCCTTATGCGGTGGTGGATAGCAAGCGTGGTTTTGATGCGACAGCGATAATGAATGAACTGAAAAAAGTGATGGTAAAACCGTCGCACGAAGGTTCTAGCATTGGTATGGCGCAAGCAAATAATGCGCAAGAGCTTGAAGCTGCTTTAGCTGAAGCGTTTAAGTTTGACAGCCAAGTACTGGTTGAGCAGTGGATAACCGGGCGCGAATTTACAATCACTGTACTAGGCGATGAGGTACAGCCAGTGATTGAAATGACCACCCCAAATGGTTTTTATGATTACCAAGCAAAGTATCAGTCAAATACCACGCAATATCATTGCCCAGCAGACTTATCAGCTGGCGATACCACGCATTTACAAGCAATGGCTTTAGCGGCATTTGATCTAGTGGGTGCCAGTGGTTGGGGTCGTGTTGATGCAATGCAAGATGCAGACGGTAACTTTTATTTGTTAGAAGTAAACACAGTACCAGGAATGACTGAAAAATCGTTAGTGCCAATGGCTGCTAAAGCAAATGGTGCAAGCTTTGAGCAATTAGTTGTTCGCATTTTGGAGCAAACGCTTTAATATGCATCCCTTTTTGGAAAAAGCGCAACAATTAAAACAGCAACTAAATTGGTCGCTAATTTTAGGTGTGAGCTTTTTTTTAATCGTGGTTTTCAGTTTGGTGCAAATCACCAGCGGCGTTAGACAGTGGTTGGTAGAAAATAAAGATGCGCAAATAAAGCATTTAGCTGTGTTGGGGAAACCTCAATACACAGATGAAAAAGCGATTATTAGCGCGATTAAAAAAGCCGACTTATCGAGTTTTTTTGATTTAGACGTGAAAAACATACAACGTCTAGTGCAAGACTTACCTTGGGTGGCTACTGCATCGGTACGTAAGCAGTGGCCAGATACATTACAAGTGTATGTGGTAGAGCATCAGGCTGTCGCAGTGTGGAACAGTGATTTATTACTTAACCAAAGCGGTGAAGTGTTTCAAGCTAGCAGTGCGAAGCTCAGTGACGAGCTGCCACAACTTTATGGCCCTGAGGGCAGTGAATTTGAAGCATGGGGAGCTTTCAAGCAGTTTGATGAAATGCTTAAGGTTAATAATTTAAAGTTAACCAGCCTGGCATTGTCAGAGCGATTTTCATGGCAGTTATGGCTCGATAACGGTATTCGCCTTAAATTAGGGCGTAAAGAAAAAGCTAAACGGGTACAACGGTTTATAGATGTTTACCCGCGGATGGAAAAACGTGCAGATGCACAAGTAGATGTAGTGGATTTACGGTATGATACCGGCCTTGCGGTGAGCTGGAAGCTCCTGGAAGAAGCGCAATTACAAAATAAGAGTAAGGCATGACTAAGTCAGCAGAAAGAAACCTAGTGATTGGATTAGACGTTGGCACCTCAAAAGTGGTGGCCACGGTTGGTGAAATCACCGCAGATAACAAACTCAGCATTGTTGGGGTTGGCAGCCAAGTGTCCCATGGTATGGATAAAGGCGGCGTAAACGACCTTAACTTGGTGTCGGAGTCTATTCGTCGTGCAATCGATGAAGCTGAACTTATGGCTGATTGCCGTATTAGCTCCGTGTATTTGGGGATCTCAGGTAAACATATTCAGTGCCAAAACGAAAGTGGTGTTGTGGCAATTAATAACACTGAAGTGACTGATGAAGACATTGAAAATGTTATTCATATTGCGCGCTCTGTGCCTATTTCAGCCGAACGTAAAATGCTGCATGCACTGCCGCAAGAATATAGTATCGATATGCAAGAAGGGATTAAAAACCCGCGTGGTATGAGTGGTGTACGAATGGAAGCCCGTGCTCACATCATAACTTGCTCAAACGATATGGCGAAAAATATTGAAAAATGTGTTGAGCGTTGTGGTCTTGAAGTTGACCAACTGATTTTCACCGCATTAGCGTCGTGTTATTCGGTATTAACCGATGACGAAAAAGAGCTCGGTGTTGCGGTACTTGATATCGGTGGCGGTACGATGGATATCACTATTTATATCAATGGTGCGTTGCGCCACTCTGCAGTTATTCCTGTAGCGGGCAACCAAGTTACTGGCGATATTGCAAAAATATTTCGTACACCGATATCCCATGCTGAATCACTCAAGGTACAATATGCCTGTGCAAGTAGCCAAATGGCCAGCAGCGAAGAAACTATTGAAGTGCCTAGTGTCGGCGGGCGACCAGCGCGGTTAATGTCGCGTCATACCTTATCTGAGGTGGTTGAGCCACGTTTTAGAGAATTATTTGAATTAGCGATGGAAGAAATACATCGTTCAGGATTAGCAGACCAAATTGCAGCAGGACTCGTCATTACTGGCGGTAGTGCTAAAATGGCTGGCGCGATGGAAGTGGCTGAAGACATTTTCCAGATGCCAGTGAGAATAGGCAAACCTATAGGGATAGTTGGTTTGACAGATTATGTAGATGACCCTTCATATGCAACGGCGGTTGGCTTATTACAATATGGCCGCACAATGCAATCGATGAATGCACAAAAATCGAAACCTGAAGGCGATAATAATTGGTGGAACCGCATAACGAAGTGGTTTCAAGGCGAGTTTTAATACTCAAGTCGGAGAGTAAACATGTTTGATATAATGGAACAACACAGCGAAGAAGCTGTCATAAAAGTAATAGGCGTGGGCGGCGGCGGCGGTAACGCTGTTGAGCACATGGTTAAGCAACAAATTGAAGGCGTGCGTTTTATTGCCGCTAATACGGATGCTCAGGCATTACGTAACTCATCAGCAGATATTACAGTGCAACTAGGTACTCAGATCACGTCTGGGCTAGGTGCGGGTGCAAACCCTGATGTAGGTCGTAAATCAGCAGAAGAAGACGCCGATACTATTCGTGCCAGCCTTGAAGGTGCTGATATGGTATTTATCGCAGCGGGTATGGGCGGTGGTACTGGCACAGGGGCTGCGCCTGTGGTTGCCAAAATTGCTAAAGAGTTAGGTATTTTAACGGTTGCTGTAGTGACACGTCCGTTTGACTTTGAAGGTAAAAAGCGCGCAGCAGCGGCTGAACAAGGTATTAACGAATTGTCAGAAATTGTAGATTCACTTATTACAATTCCTAACAATAAATTGCTTAAAGTTTTAGGTAAAGGGACTACACTGTTAGACGCATTCGCTAAAGCAAATGATGTATTATTTGGTGCCGTGCAAGGTATTGCGGAACTAATTACTCGTTCTGGTTTGATTAACGTGGATTTCGCCGACGTACGTACAGTAATGTCAGCCATGGGTACTGCGATGATGGGCACAGCGTCTGCATCGGGTCCTGATCGTGCGCAAGAAGCTGCAGAAGCTGCAATCTCAAGCCCACTACTTGAAGACGTTGATTTAACTGGCGCGAAAGGCATCCTAGTTAACATCACTGCAGGTATGGATATCGCAATTGAAGAGTTTGAAATTGTTGGTAATCACGTTAAAGCATTAGCATCTGAAAATGCGACTGTGGTGGTTGGTGCGGTTATTGACCCGGAAATGACTGATGAACTACGTGTAACTGTAGTCGCTACAGGTTTAGGCGGCGATCGTCGTCCACAGTTTGGTATTGTCGATAACGGCTTTAAAAAAGCGTCAGGTTCTGATGTTAGCAGTTCAACAAACCAAACTAGCAGTATGTATGTACCAAGCTTTGCAAGCCAAGGTAGTGGCGATGAAATGACTGCTGCTCCAGCGATTGAAAAGCATGAATCGAGCAAGACAACGCAAAGCAATAGTGGTTTATCTAAAACTAATGATAGCGGGAAAAAGTCTGATAAATCAGAAGGTGGCGATTATTTCGACATCCCTGCATTTTTAAGAAAACAAGCAGATTAAACAAAAAGGTAATTGTTTTTGTTTAAAAAGCGAACGAATTTGGCAGCTGGTCGTATATGTGATATAATCGGCGGTCTAACTGTAACTATAAGTGAGCGAAGCTATGATTAAACAGCGTACCATTGCAGAGATAGTCAAAGCCATAGGAATTGGACTTCACAAAGGTGAGAAGGTCACTATTACTCTCCGACCTGCGAGCGCAAATACTGGGATAGTATTTCGTCGTGTCGACCTTGATCCGGTTGTTGATTTTGAAACAACACCTGAAGCCGTTGGCGATACGCAATTATGTACCTGTTTAACTAACAAAGATGGCGTTCGCTTATCTACGACTGAGCACCTTATTGCTGCGGTAGCGGCAATGGGTATCGATAATTTGATCGTTGAATTAGATAGCTCAGAAGTACCAATAATGGATGGTAGTGCATTACCATTCATTTATTTGTTACAAAAAGGCGGCATTGCAGAGCAGAATGCGGCTAAGCGCTTTATTCGTATTAAAGAAAAAGTACGTATTGAAGAAGGTGATAAATGGGCCGAGATTGAACCATATGATGGTTTTCATATCGACTTTGAAATTGCTTTCGATCATCCGGCAATCAATGAAAGCCGCCAACGTATCGGTTTAGATATTACTACGCAAAGCTTTACAGAAGAAATCAGCCGTGCACGTACTTTTGGCTTTATGAAAGACATTGAATATATGCATGCTAATAACCTAGCTTTAGGTGGCAGTATGGATAACGCCGTGGTATTGGATGAGTTTAAAGTACTTAATCCTAACGGTCTGCGTTATAGCGATGAGTTTGTTAAGCATAAGATTCTAGACTGTGTTGGTGACATGTTTATGACAGGCCACAACATTTTAGGAAAAATTACAGCTTATAAATCAGGCCATGACCTGAACAATAAGTTACTTCGTAAAATTATGGCGACTGAGTCAGCATGGGAATGGGCAACATTTGATACCCCAGTATACATGCCAGCACCAGGTTTAGAAGTAGCCACAGCTTAATCGCAAACACTTAAAACAGTTATAAAAAATGACGCTATCTAGCGTCATTTTTTTTGTTTAAATATTGCGGTTTAGTTTTTTAATGTTATACCAATCGTGTTAAGTTACTGACCATTTATAGCGACAGATAAATGGAGTGATAACAAGGCGTAAATTTTGACATGTAGTTGTTCTACTTAAAAATTATAACGCAGTTAGCGCTTTATTTAGCTCGCTAGAATGGTTAAATATTTAAGTCGATTGGTATTAAACCTTTTTACAATCCTAACAACTGTTGTAACTGTACCAGCTCAGTCACTTGGTATGTTGGTTCAATGCCTTCTGGCAGAACTGTGTTGGGGTGCTGTAGCCAGCAGGTATCAATCCCGGCATTTTGGCCACCTAAGATATCACTGCTTGCGGTATCACCGACCATTAAGATCTGTTCTTTTGGTGGATTACCTAACAGTTCAAAAGTGTGATAAAAAATTTCTGCGGCTGGTTTTGCAATTCCCACTTGCTCAGAGATAACTAAACAATCAAACATCTCTTTTAATCCGGTATGCTCTAAGCGGCGTGCTTGTAGCTGGGTAAAACCATTAGTGATAATGCCTAATTTAGCATGCGGTTTTAGTTTATTTAGCAGTTCAATAGCACCAGGTAATGGTTCGCAGATCTCAGCCATGGCAGTTAAAAAATCATCATTAAGCTGTTGAGCTGGAACATTGAGCTTATTAGCCCACTCACTAAATCGAGTGACTTGTAGGTGAGTAGCGGAAATAGTATTGTTTTGATACTCAAGCCACAACGGTTTATTTGTTGCTTGATAATGACTGTAATCAGCGTCATTAAAATCTACGCCATAAACTGCAAACATTCTTTTTAAGCCTGCATAGGCATTAAAGCTAAATAAGGTTTCGTCGGCATCAAATAAAACATGGGTGTACTTCATTAAACTTCCTTAGAGTAAAGCGCGGGATGAAGAAAAGGCGCCATAGCGAGTGTCAGCGCTTGCGTATAGGTACTTTCTCGGGTGGCATGATGATTAGTTAATAAACCAATAGCACCGCCTTGCTGTTTGATATTGGTAGTATTAAATGCGTTATCCATTACATCGCCAAGTTCTTTGCCTTGCAATAACGCATTATACAGGCTTGGGGGTAAAGGAAGGTTACTACTACGACCGATAGCACGTTGTTGGTTATCAGCAACGACTACAAATGCAAAGGTAGCGGGGCCGTAGCTAAATTGCTCAGCACCACCTTCCATTGCAACATAAAAATCAGCTTGGTAATGCTGTTGGCAATACAAGACACGATTTTGTGCGCCTATTCGTGTTTCATCTTCACCTATTGGCTGATCAGGTACTTGTGAAGGTGCATCAACTCCTTGACAATCAATCGTCATATTAGGGTAATAGAGAGAGAAAATACTGCGGGCAGCATTTATTTTTACCGGATTTTTGGAACCGACGAGAATGCGTAATGGCTCTGTCATGCTGATATCTCCTTTTATGATGAAGTCAGCAGTTTACATAAGCTATATATTTCAGCAAGCGTATTTCTTAAATAGGCAAATCAACGGGGGCTAATTCGGCAAGCGCACGCTTTTTAAGGATAATATCTTTGATAAGTGGGGTTAATACTAACTCCATAGCGAGTCCCATTTTTCCACCAGGGACCACTAAGGTGTTGATCCTCGACATAAAGCTGCCTTCTATCATACGTAGGTAATACGGAAAATCGACGTCATCTATGCCACGAAAACGAATAACTACAAAGCTTTCATCAAGGGACGGAATATCTTTTGCGCTAAATGGGTTTGAGGTGTCAACGGTTGGCACGCGCTGAAAGTTTATGTGAGTACGTGAGAACTGTGGCGTAATGTGATTAATGTAATCATCCATACTGCGGACAATTGAGCCCATAACAGCTTCGCGAGAGTGACCACGTTCAGAGGTGTCGCGGATTAACTTTTGGATCCACTCAAGGTTAATGATAGGCACCATACCAATTAGTAAATCAACATGCTTAGCTACATCATGATCTTCATCGACAACACCGCCATGCAGTCCTTCGTAGAATAAAATATCGGTGCTACTTTCCAGTTCTTGCCACGGAGTAAAGGTACCTGGTAGTTGATTGTATGGCACGGCTTCGTCAAAGGTATGCAAATAACGACGTAATTTACCTGCTCCAGTATCGCCATAGGTGCTGAACAAACCTTCTAGGGCTGCAAAGTCATTAGCTTCACGACCAAAGTAACTAATGTGTTTACCTTCTTGCTGCGCTTCGCGAACTTTTTTATCCATCTCAGGACGAGTATAGCGATGAAAACTGTCGCCCTCTATAAATGCGGCCTCAATATTAAGACTACGAAATATATGCTTAATAGCACTTGTCGTGGTGGTAGTACCCGCACCAGATGAACCAGTGATCGCAATAATAGGATGTTTAGCTGACATAATTTTTCTCGTTTTAAGTAGCTCTGTAGTTATAAGGCGTAGTAAGGGGGTAGGTCAAGTGACATATCAATAACAGACTTGGGAATAACTATAAAATAGCGCTATTATAAGGGCGATAAAAATAATTAGAGAATGATATGAAATTGACTTTACCTTGGCTAAGTTTTGTTGCCACCCTTGCAGTTACCCCTAATAGCGTTTTAGCTGCGATGCCAAAAAGCGAAATTTTACTTGCTAAACTTAACACAGAATATGGGTTACAAGTAAGCCGTATCACTAATAATGATGTTTATAATAATCAGCCTTTACTTACCAAAGGTGGTATTTATTTTACCCAAGAAGTGCAAAGTGAAGGGCAAAGTCAAACAGATCTAGCTTTTTATGATTTTACCAATAAGCAAGTAACTAATTTAACAAATACTGCTGTGAGTGAATACTCGCCGACTTTAACACCTAATGGTAAGGCACTGTCAGCTATCGTAGTCGAGGCGGATGGTAAGCAAAAGTTATGGCAATATCCGTTTGACGATAATGTTAAACCAAGTCGTATTTTTGAGTGGATAGAGCCAGTTGGTTATCATGCCTGGGGCGCCAAAAATGATATGGTGATGTTTATTTTAGGCGAACCACATACTTTACAATATACTCAGGTTGCTGCAGCGAAGCCAAAAGTGGTTGCTGAGCATATTGGCCGTACGTTGACATTTAATCATGCATTAGCTGCCTATACATTTAGTTATAGCAAAGCGCAGCAGCACTGGTTAGCAAGTTATGATCCGCAAGAAAATACCGTCACTGACCTCTTTCGTTTACCGCAGACGGTACAAGATTACGCATTTAAAGACGCTAATACGGTCATTTATGCGGTCGATAATCGTGTTTACCAGCGCCAGCTAAATAGCCCTGAACAGGTCTCGCTATGGCTTGATTTAACGCCTTTCTGTGACACCAATATTACCCGTATGAGCTACTTAAATGATCAACTCGCTTTTGTATGCGTTAAATAACTATAATATAAAACTTTGCAGGTTCTTGGCTGTGCTGTAGTTTACAGCTAAGAGCTTAATGAAAATCAAGGATATCCATGTCAGCTAGTCCAGAGCAAATCAACGAGCAACTTATTGCATTAGAGTGCCGTAGTAATTTTAGAATTAAGAATATCACTGAATATATGTTACCTAAGTCCAAAGAAGCAATTTATCTGCATATAGAAGGTGGCCAAGCTAAGCTTGTGCTTCGTCCTGCACTGGAAGTCTTTAGTGATGATTTTAATAAAATAGCAGGCGTTAACCGCATTAGCGGTTTTTTTCATAGTAGTGAAATGACACGGTTTCCAACGCGTATTTTTAAAAGCACGAATCCAATCCATTATGGAATTGGTTTTAAAATGACCAGCGTTGAAGGAGCAAAAGAGTTTATTTCTCAGCTAGTAAAAATTATCAATGGATAAATAACGCTGTTGATAAAAAACGGCAAGCCAATGGCTTGCCGTACAAATTAACGTTTTAAGAAACTATTTACAGACGCTAATTCACGCTCTTTAAGTGAAATACAGTTATTCACGCTTTCTTCAAGTTTGCTTAATGTACGGGCATAACCTGGTTCGTCAGCAATTTTACTCATAAAGAAGCTTTGTGTTTTTGCTAAGCTGCTGGCGCTACAACCTGAGGTGGTAAAGTTAGGCAGGTTAGGTACGAAGAAAGGTGGCAAGTTTGCAACTACCTTATCGTAATTCGCGTATATCCATTCAATAAACAAAGCTTCACGGGCTTTCGTGTAAGCCTGTCCTGACATAATCGTACGCATGTCAGATGCAGTGACATCGTCAGTTAAGCTGTAATTTAATACCTTAGTTTGTAGCTCTGGCGTGCCAAAGTAACTCATAGCCGCTAGCATTTTTGTACGCACTTGCGGATCTTTGGTAGTTTTAAAGGTATTTATATACGCATCGAGTAGGTTTTTATCACCATGGAATGCGGCTAAGTTTAAGTAGATTGACGCAAGGTACGGATCAACTTTTTCTGGGTTATTTAAGTAAACACGGGCTTGTGCCTTGGCGGTATTGATCACACTTTGATCTTCACCATCAAAACCTAAACGTGCAACTACTTGAGTACGTAATTGCGAGATTGCAGCATCTTCATTTACTTTTGCAGTTAAACCATACTGTTTAGCTGCAGGCATGATGCTTTTACGAATAAATTCAGGCCACAGGTCTTGGTTGCTTTCATCTTCAAAGGTACGCTTTTGTGCGGCTAAATAACCCAAAGCGGTATTAGCAACGCGTGGGTGTTTGTCGCTTACAAAAACTTCTAGTGTTTGCATTAAATGTGCAGCAGAAATAACACCAGCATCTAGTAATGCATCAGCGGCAGACAATAACGCTAAACGTTCTCGTACTGTCAATGACTGTGCGGCGTTATCAATCAATGCAGCAAATTGTTTGTCATCCATCACCCAGCGGTAATAACCTAAAGCGCCTTGATCAGGATAAATCCACTCAGGTTCAAATTCAAGTTCAACAGTTTGATTGGCTTTAGTTAGTAATATATTGGCAGTTTTAACTTTATCGCCAGCACCGTATTTTATTGCAACTGGCACATTCCAAAGCTGTGCAGGAGCATCAACGCCCGCGTTAGTAAAGCGGCTTTGATTAATGGTAATCGTTTTACCTTGCTGAGTTACTTTGATCAGTGGGAATGAAGATTGTTCGATAAACGATTTTAAAACCGCTGCCACATCTTTATTTGATGCTTTACCAAGTGCTTGCCATAAGTCCGCTGCTTCGGCGTTTTTATACGAGAACTCTTTTAAATAAGCGCGAATACCCTGCTGGAAAGCCTCTTCGCCAATCCAGTTTTCAACCATAGCTAATACCGAGCTGCCTTTGCTATAAGCTAAGCCTAGGCCATCCATAATATCGGCTTCGGTTTTGATTGGTTTACGAATTGGCTTAGTACTTAAACGAGCATCTAACGCCATAACGTTATTTTGCGGCAGGTCTAAATGTGATTCAAATTCAGGGTTAAGCTGGGCTGTGATTTTAGCAGCCATCCAGCTTGCAAACGCTTCATTTAGCCATAAGTCATTCCACCATTTCATGGTTACTAAGTTACCGTACCACTGGTGAGCAAGTTCATGAGCGATGATAGATACATTGCGTTGTTTTTTATTGCGAGTCGCTGTAGCCAAATCAAGCAGCAAAATATCTTCACGGTAGGTAACTAAGCCTGCGTTTTCCATGGCACCGAATGGAAACTCTGGAACAGCGACTGAATCTAGTTTTTTATAAACGTAAGGAATACCAAAGTAGCCTTCAAGCGCGGCCAATACTTTTGGCATTGCTTGCTCGGCATATTCACCTAAGTGAATTTTACCTTGTGGCGTGATCACACGACCTGGAATTGGCATGCCTTTGACTTCACGCTCCTCAAATGGACCGACAGCCATGGCCACTAAGTATGAAGGAATTGGCGGTGTTTTATCAAAAAAGTGAGTGGTCATATCGCCATTAACGGTCGTTTTTAACTCAGGTGTATTGGCATACACTTTTTGAGAGCTAGGTGCTGTAATCGTTAATTGGAATGGAATTTTATAACTTGGTTCATCAAATACAGGGAATGCGCGGCGGGCATCGCTCATTTCAAATTGGGTAAATAAATACGGCACACCCTGATCTAAGGTTTTATACAGGCCAACACTTTGGCGATTATAGGGGGCAGTGAAGTCGACTTTAAGCGTGTATTTACCTGGTTGAATTTGCTCATCGCAGCTAAATTTTACTTTACCTGTTTTTAGCATTTCAGCACTTAAGTCACAGTTTTCTGCCCCAAGCAGTTTTGCCATTTGCGTTGCGTAAGCAACACCATTTAGCTCGATATAGTTAGTTGGCTTAAGTACTTCAAGGGCGATTTCGGTCATACCGCTAAAGGTTTCTTGAGCTGGATCAAGCGTTAGAGATACGTGTTGAGAACTTGGTTTTGCGAGCTTTTCTAGGACAAACTCATTAGCATGAGCTGAACTTACTGCAACGGCCACACTGAGTGTGAGTAGGCTTTTAATAAACATAGATATCCCTGATATTTTCTTGTTAGAGTTTTGTGCTCAGTTATCGTAACAGTTTTTAAGCAGTGAGTAATGAGCTAGTTGGTAACAAAGTTTGTCAAATGGTGTGGCGCTGATTAAAGCGGTGCCAATCAATGTGCTGGTTGATCACGCGTATTTGTTGGCAGATCTGATTAAGGGTGATTACATCGCTAAATTCAGTCAATTCATATTCATTAAAACCCAGCAGATAATTAAAAGCATCTTTATTGCCTGCTTGAATTGCATAAATGCGGATTTGCTGCTCAAAATTGAGCCTGAGACTGCTGACAGCGGTTTTCATACCAAGTTGATCGATATTGGGAATATCACACTTTTGTAAGTAGCCGGCACGCTCTCCTTCACCAGAGAACCAAATGCGAACTTTCTCGCTATAGCGACCTGACTTAGATGGTAAGTCAAACAATAGGCGATTGTGTCCTTGTTGTTTAACTGCTGCGATATACTCGTTTAAGCCAGCATCAAAAAGTGCTTGATGGATAGGCACAATACGGGCTTTTATTTTACCGTGGGTATGGAAATGAAAACAAAGGATCTGTTGATGTTCAACAATATCGCACAGTTGTAAATGGCCAATTTCATCACTGTAAGCTCCGCTGTAATAAGCGATTAAAGGGAGCCAAAAATGCCAGTGTTTCGGCTGTTCGCGAGGTAAGCGTTGATCACCATATATATAGCCATGGTAAAGCGTATGTAATTCCATAGCGGAAAAAGGGCGGCGACCAAGATGGGACTTCAACGTAATACCCTGAAAGTAAAGATTTGCGCTAGTTTATAGCAAATAAACCAGCGCAGTAAAGCAATGTTAAATAATGCTTATTCGCTTAGTGCGCGTGCTAATCCAACCGGCTCGATTTCAACACATACTTGGTCGTCATTCCAGTTTAGGCCAACCAGTGCGTCATCTTCTTTTAGATCTTCAACCCAGTCATCTAAAAACTCATCCAAGGTGATTTGCAGTGGGCTGTAATCGGCCCATTCTTCTTTACACTGGGCTTTTGCTGTTGCTTCACTTTCCCACAATAGTAGTACATCGGTGTTTTCAAATTGGTTAGAGTCACAAACCACAAAACCGCCATCTTCAGCACCTAGCGCCCAGATTTGTTCACTTTGACGTACTTTTTCAACAAAACTAACTAGTTCTGATTCAATTTCGATATCACTCATGTGTTTACCCTTAAATGTTAATTACGTGGATCGGTTTGCTGCACTGCCTGTTGCTGAGCAAATGAATAATAGAAATTCATTAACTCGGTATGTGCCGTTAGATCCGTTAACTCGCGGAAGCAAATCCAATCAAGTAAGCAGTATAAACTGATGCACAGGTATTCACAGCTTTTAAATTCTGCATCTGCAAAATGGTTATTTAAATAGCTTAATGTTTCAGCAATGCGTTCATTTTGTAGATTAAAAAATAATTTATCATCCTGTGTATCGAATCCTGAACGCTGACAAAGTAATAGCTCAACCAGCGAATCATTGCATGCATTAATGATTGTTAGTAGGTGCTCTTGTTGCCAATTCAGACGAGTTTGACTTTGTTGTTCGAGCAAAAAGCGGATGATGTTATTTGAATCAGCTAAAGTTTGCTGCTTAGTGATTAGCACTGGAATTTTTCGGGCTGGATTATTTTGTATCATCAGCTGACGATCAGTGTCTGAAAAAATATCTAAGTTGATAAACTCAAGACTACATTGATTTAACAGTGCCCAAATACGAATGCGGCGTACAAATGGCGAGGTTGTTGAGCCTAATAGTTGCATGTGCTTTCCTTAGGATAAAAAGAAAGCCGCAGAGGCGGCTTTCTTTTAGGTTAGTAATAAAACCAACGTTATTCTGTACGACTAGTCACTTCAAGTAAGTGGTAGCCAAACTGAGTTTGCACAGGACCTTGTACTTGATTAATCGGTGCTGAAAATACCACTTTATCAAATTCAGGAACCATCATACCAGGACCAAACTCACCTAATGCACCGCCATCCTGACCTGAAGGGCAGTTTGAATGTACCTTAGCTAACTCAGCAAAATCTTCGCCTTGTTCAATCTTGGTTTTTAAATCTAAGCACTGCGCTTCGCTGTCTACTAATATGTGTCTTGCACTTGCCACTGTCATAAAATCTCCCGTTTCAAGGTGGTGTTTTTTTAATCAAATCTTACGTTATTCTAGTTCAATAATAACTACTTGTACCAGTATAAAATTAAATATCTGAAATTGCTTGTTCTATTGCTTTAACTAACTTGTCTGAATCAGGCTTGGTTTTGCTATTAAAACGTTCAACCTGTTTGCGATCTGCAGATACAAGATATTTATAAAAGTTCCAATTTGGCGAACTCGTTTGGGCATTTAAATGTTTAAATATAGCATTAGCATCACTGCCTCTGACTTCGCTGGTGGCAAACATCGGGAAAGTTACGCCGTAATTTACAAAGCAAACTTTAGCGGTGTCTTTTTCGTCATCTTCTTCTTGGAAAAAATCATCAGAAGGAAATCCCAGTATCACTAAACCTTGATCTTGGTATTTTTGATATAGCGCTTCTAGACCTTCAAATTGTGGCGTAAAACCGCAGTTGCTTGCCGTATTGACTATTAATAAGGGTTTATTCTTGAATTGACATAAATTAATGCTCTCTTTAGAGCGAAGTTTGCGCATAGTAACATTAGTGAAATCATCACATGACGTATCCTCAACCTGCTGTTGGCTTGTTTGCTCTGGCTGTGCATAAACACTACAACTGAGTATTGCGCAGCATAATAATAATTTTTTAAACATACCGATTCCTTAACTTGTTGTGGCTGATCACCCTGGATGGCAGTCTACCGTTTATTTTGCAGTAGTGTGACTTTAACTCATACGTTACTATGCAATGAAGTGATCAACAACCGCTAAAAACAAAATGACAATACGATTAGCAAATAGTAATGATTTAGCCGCCATAGTTGCAATTTATAATGAAACAATAGCAAGTAGAATGGTTACAGCCGACACCGAACAAGTAAGCATAGCAGACAAGCAAAGTTGGTTTAATAGCCATACCGAGCAGCGGCCTATTTACGTTTATGAGCAAGACTCTAAGGTGATAGCTTGGCTTAGTTATAAATCTTTTTATGGTCGTCCAGCCTATGATGGAACGGTAGAAATCAGTATCTATATTACCGCATTTGCACAAGGCCAAGGGCTTGGCAAACGCTTACTTACTTTTGCCCAAGAGCAAGCTAAGCCATTAAATATTAAAGTGCTACTAGCATTTATATTTAGTCATAATATACCGAGTATTAAATTGTTCGAGCGCTTTGGTTATCAACAATGGGGAAAGTTACCTAATGTGGCTATTATGGACGACAATCACTACAGCTTAACTATCTTAGGTAAGCATTTAGGGTAGATATACGACTAAAAATAATCCTTTAGATGGTGTTAATGCAGAAAACTTAGACTACGCTTTTATCATGTTAAGTTGATGAAAAGCGGAGTCAAAGCTGTGCGGAAAATATTGATCGTTGATAGCAATAGTATTTTAGCGATGCGGATAAAAGTATTGCTTGAATTGATTGGCTGTGAAGTTGAATTGATCCACTTTTCAATGCTACAGGAATGTACTGCGTTTAGTTCTTATGATTTAGTGACTATTGCACATGGTGTTCCAGTGGCTACCGCAAGTTTTTTAGTAACACAGGTCAGTCAAGAGCGCTTTTTACTGCTTGCACCTAAAGTTGAAAACAGCGAACAACTATCTTTATTTAGTGAGCTTAATCGACTGGCGCCAAATGCTCTGGTGATTTATCCCTTCTTCGCGAATAAAGAGATCAGCACCTTATTAGAGAGTGTGTTAGAGCTTGGCTCCGATAGTGTTTTAGTATTACCAACGGTATTGTTGGTTGACCATATTCCGCAGCGGCTTGAAAAAATAGCAAATAGTCTATTAGGTGCTCATATTAAAACGATTACAGCTAATAGTATTAGCTCTGCGATTAGCCAAACACAAGGACATGAAATTGATCTGCTATTGAGCGATTTTAGCTTGCCTGATGGATCTGGTTTAGAAGTATTTGCCGCCCTCAAAGTATTATATCCGCAATGTCGTTGTTTACTATTTACCTCAAAACCAAATCAAGTGTCGATGATTGAAGCTATTCGCCAAGGGGTGGAAGACGTACTAGTTAAACCAATTAATGAAAATATGTTACTGCAATCGGTGCATAAACTTTGGCAAACGGAGTTATTAAAACGTCATAACACTGAATTAGTTGAACGCCTACAAGATACCGTTGATGCACTTATTGAAAAAGATAGCTTGTTACGTGTCATTTATAAGCACACACCTGATGCGATTATGTTATTTGAGCGCAATGGTGAAGTGATTGAAGCAAACGATGCTTGCTCTAAACTATTTCGATTATCGGCAAAAGCACTGAAAAGCAGCTCAGTATTTACTTTATTGGATGCAACGTCTGTTGAGCAAATCAAAGAAAAAATAGCGACGTTAAATAAAAATCGTCAATTTAGTTGTGACGTGTATCTGCCAATGGAAGGCGAAGATGCCATTCCATTAGTTGGTTCATTCAATGAGATAGATCATCATGGTGATATTGCACTTGCGGTTATTTTTAAAAACGTTACTCACCTTAAGCTCAAAGAGGAGCTATTACTCGAAGCAAAAGATATGCTTGAAGAGCAAGTACGTGCCCGAACATCACAACTTGAAGACGCTAAAAATATCGCTGAGGCAGCAAATCACAGTAAATCAGAGTTTCTTGCTAACATGTCCCATGAATTACGCACTCCAATGCATTCAATATTAAGTTTTGCCCGCTTTGGTTTAGATAAACTCGGCAGAGGTGATATTTCAGTTGAAAAGCTACAGAAATATTTATCTCGTATTGAGTGTAGTGGCGAGCGGCTGCTCTCATTACTTAATAATTTACTCGACTTATCTAAACTCGATGTTGGTAAATTCCCTTTTAATCCTCGCCCACACAATCTTAATAATATTATTAAAACCAGTATTGATGATGTGTCAGGTACTGCTATGGAAAAAGATATTGAAGTGAAGTACTTACCACAAAAACCGCCTCTTATAATTGACTGTGATGAAGAGCAAGTAAATCAATTATTACGCAATATCCTCGGCAATGCGTTGAAGTTTAGTGATCCGCATAGCTGTATTGAAGTCGTTTTAATTAAGCAGCAAGAGCAGGCAATTATTGAAGTGATTGATAGTGGTATAGGGATCCCCGATGATGAGCTTGAACATGTGTTCTCAAAATTTGTACAAAGTAGTAAAACCAATAATGGTGCTGGCGGAACGGGGCTTGGCTTAGCTCTGTGTCGTGAATTTGTATCATTACATAAAGGTGTTATTTCTGCTCATAACAACAGCTCAGGAGGCACGACGATTCGTATAACTCTGCCATTAGAAATAAAAATTTCTGCTACTCAAGAAGAAATTACTTAGCTTGACTGGTAAGAGTTTTTTTTATGACTAAACTATTAATATGAATTATGAAATGGATGATAATTATGCCTTTAACGAGAATATTAGCTGTTGATGACGAGCCTTTTAATTTAGAAATTATAGAAGAGATATTGTTGGATCTTGATTTTGAATTAAAGATGGTTAGCAGTGGTCCTGAGTGCCTCAGCATAGTGGAAGAGTTTGCGCCGCAAGTAATCTTACTCGACGTGAGTATGCCACAAATGAATGGTTATGAAGTATGTAGAAAACTAAAGGCCAATCCCAGAACTGCAAATATTATAGTGATGTTCGTATCAGCCAGAGGCACTGTCGAAGAGCGGATGGAAGGGTATGCAGTCGGTGCAGAAGATTATATTGTTAAGCCATTTGGACAGGACGAACTTAAATCGAAACTGAAAATTCTTAACCAAGTACTGATTGAAAAAGAATCGTTAGAACAGCAAGTTGAAGAAGCCACATCCACTGCATTTAATGCCATGGCTAACAGTAGTGAAATGGGGCAAATAGTTAATTATATTGAGAGCATTGGTATGATTAACAATACTAAAGCGCTGGGTGAAGCCTTAGTTCATTGTTTAAGATCGTTTGATTTACAAAGTAATGTTGAGTTTAGAGCTAATATTGATGCTCCTGACCACTTTGCCCTAAATGGAACGTGTTCGCCGATTGTAATTGAATTGTTTGATATGCTCAAAAATAAGGGGCGGCTACATGAATTTTCCCATCGTATCTTAGTTAATTATGAATTAATTAGTTTATTGATTTTAAATATGCCAGATCACGATCCTGATAAGCATGGCCGGATCCGAGATCATGTGTGCTTTATTGTCAGTGTCACGGAGCAACAGCTACGCGCAATCATGACCCGTGAAGCTTTACAGTCGCAGCAAACAAAGCTAAATGATGCAATTACTATGGTTAATAGCAAGTTTCATGGCTTAATTGAGCTGTTAAATGAAAACCGTCAGAGTAATGAAGCGGTGTTCAAGCGTTTACAAGAAGAGTTAGAACAGCGCATCCCATCAATGGGGCTAGACGAAGATCAAGAAGTGTTTATTTATCAGAAGGTAGATCAAGCAATTCAAAAATCAGTTGCCCGTGAAGAGTCTGTACAGGGGGTGAAAGCAGCTTTTCATGAAATTGAGCAAGACCTGTCTATCTTATTGAAAAAGTAACAGTAAATAATCAAGGGGTGTGAAGCTACGCATCTCTTGGTAAGCCCTTTTCTACGATACGTATCAAACGGGCGGTTTTTCTTAGCAACTTATCTTGTTTTGAGTGTTGTTGCTTAAGCGCCCACTCTATATGTTCTTTTACCAACTCGGTTGATTGATCATAGCTGGCACTGAGTGCGTCAACGATCGATTGGCTAAATTGCGCATTACCTAAACCTACAGCAATATTTCGTAGCCAGCGCTGATGACCAATTCGACGGATCGGACTGCCTTCGGTATTTTTTAAAAAGGTGGCTTCATCCCAACTAAATAAATCAAGTAAATCTTTATCTTTTAGTTGTGTTCGTGGGTGAAAGTCGGCTTCATCGGTAATTTGCCCGTAGCGGTTCCATGGGCAAACTAATTGGCAATCATCACAGCCGTAAACGCGATTACCTAATAGTGAGCGATATTGCTCAGGGATTGGTCCTTGCAGCTCAATAGTAAGATAAGAAATACACTTGCGTGCATCCACCACGTAAGGCTCTACAATTGCGCCGGTTGGGCATAAAGTAATGCAGGCAACGCACTTTCCACATCCCTCAAACTCATTGGGCTTATCAATTGGTAAAGGGATATCAACAAATAACTCACCCAAAAAGAACCAAGAACCGGCTTCTTTATTGATTAGCAAGCTGTGTTTTCCACGCCAGCCTAAACCTGCTTTTTCAGCAAGTTGACGTTCTAATACTGGTGCTGAATCAACAAATGGCCGATAACCTAATTGACCTATTTGCAGCTCAATTTTTTGACCTAATTTCTTTAATCGATTACGCATCAGTTTATGATAATCACGCCCTAACGCATAACGACTAATATACGCTTTATCGGTATTTTTGAGGGTTTTAGCAAAGCTTGCATCGGGGGGCAGGTAATTCATTTTTACAGATATAACCCGCACAGTACCTGGGACTAGCTCCGCAGGGCGAGCGCGTTTCATACCATGAGCGGCCATATATTCCATATCGCCGTGATAGCCTAAATCAAGCCAGCGCTGTAATTGTGCTTCGTGTTTGCTTAGATCAATGTCAGTGATGCCAACTTCAGCAAAGCCAAGTTCTTTACCCCACTGTTTTATATCAAGGGCTAACTGCGTGTGATCGGATATTGAGCTACTCACATGGGTACATCATTAAGAAAAAATAACGGCGCAATTTAACACATTTACAGCACAGTTAAAACGCTTGCGCTTAGACAAAACGCTTTAACTGCTGCAGAGTTTGCTCACTTAGTTGTTGTGATAATTGACAATCACCTAGCGCTACATCAATTTGTGCTTTTGCTTGGCTGCCTAACGCAACGATTTGTTCAACTGATTGATGAGTTTGATTTTGTGTCTGTTCGAGTAAGTGCACAGCGCTTACAATTTGCTGTAATTGTTGTTGATTGTGTTCAAATTCAACAAGCCGATCGGTAAATCCATGGGATGTATTACTAATAGTTGTTTCTGCATTATGCGAATAACTGACAAGTTGCTCAGATTCCTTATTTGTTTGATTTACTAAAGAATCCATTTGGTTGATGAAATCGCTGATCTGGCGAGTTGCATCACTTACTTTAACCGATAAAGTTCTTACTTCATCTGCTACAACCGCAAAACCACGACCAGCTTCACCCGCACGAGCGGCTTCTATTGCAGCATTGAGCGCCAACAAATTAGTTTGATCTGAAAATTCTTCAACCATTTTCAGGATGCTACGAATATTCTCGCTGTTTTGTTTTAAGCCAGAAATCGTTTCTGAAAAACTGCTCAATACATGACTAATCGATTTAACTTGAGTGACTAGTTTTGTGAGTTCTTGTGCAGAGTGTGTAACAAAGTTTAAATGCTCTGCGTTTACTTGATGAACATCATCGGTATTGGTAACGATACTTTGCAGACTATCAGTTATTTGATTACTGGCTGCGGTTATTGTTTGGCTAAAATCAATTTGTTGTTCGCTTAGCTGCGCCGTATGTTGCATTGACTCAGTCACTTGATTATTACTTTGTGCGCTGGCCTGCGAACTTTGGTAAGTGGTAGCGAGTAATTGGCTTAGATGATCAGTAAAGGTATTGTACTGTTGGCTGATTTCACGAAATTCATCATAGGTAAAGTGGGGGAGTTTAGCTGCTAAGTTTGCATCTTGGCGGTTAATTTTTATTAAAGTATCACGCATTGCTGTAACTGGGCGCACGATCAGAAAGCGCATGTAAAAGAGTGTAAAGGCAAAGCCGGCAATAATAATCACCGTGAGTAACCAAAATAGGCTGGTGTCTGCGTCTTGCGTAGTTAGACTTTTATATAACCAAATCAAAGTAATAGCTTGGAAAATAAATACAAAGCTAAGATTGCCAACAATCTTTCGGGTTAAAGTAAAAAAGAAGCTTTGTTCTATAAAGTTATAAATACGCATATACCCACTCATCAATTGCCCGCTCGGCTGTTGTATTGTTTTACTCAGTATCGTTCAAATTCACTTTAATTCAAGAATATAGGATGAACGGTAGCCATTTTTGATAACTACAGTGAGTTTAAAATCATTTTCGTGTTGCATGGGTAATTAGTAAAAATTCCGTCGACACCAAAACTAAGCATTAACTCAATATCTTCTTGTTTATCAACCGTATATGCATAAACTTGTAAGCCGCGTTGTTTGGCATCCGCGACAAACTCATGGTTAATAAAGTTTTTATCAACATGAATACTAAACGCCTGTAAGCGCTGGGCAAATTCGGCATAGTTGATAGGAATGGAGCCCGTTAACGCGCCAATTTTTAGCCAAGGTAGTTTCTGTTTAAGCCACATTAATTGATGATGATCAAATGAAGAGACTAACAGCATATCCTGAGATAGTTTGTTATTAACGATATTTAACTCAATCAGCTCAACAAATTTATCCAACGAGAAAGTGTGTTTTAACTCAAGGTTTAAGAGCACTTTATTGGCTGTCCAATCAATAGTTTGCTGTAGGGTTGGGACAAATTCGCCATTGCCGGCATCAAAACATTGAATTTGCTCTCGGGTAAGTTTATTTATTTTGCCGCGGCCGCTGGTGGTGCGATCTAGCCAAGTATCATGGATGATCATGTAATCATCCAAACAGCTTTGTACATCGACTTCAATACCATCGACTTCAATTTCGACTGCTGCGGTTATCGCACTCTGGGTATTTTCTGGATAAGTGCCACTGGCGCCCCGATGAGCAAAAACTTTTATCATAATGTGTGTTTCCGAGTAACTGACCATGTTTCGTAAAATGCTGCACTAATCACTAAAGCACCGCCAAGCAGGGTCTGTAGTGAAGGTTGTTCATGCAACAGCAAAAAAGCTAAAAATGTGCCATATAAAGGCTGTAAACAAGAAATAAGTCCCGCTGTTGATGCTGATAAATACTGTAAACTTGCCGCAAATAAAGAGTGCGGAGTTGCAGTAAAAATTACGCCAGCGACGAGCAATAACCCTAGATCTTGGTTCGATATATTAATCACTGGTACTTCAATAAAAGCACATAATAACAAGCTAGCCACTAATGTTTGATAAAACATAGTTTGTGGCCCACCGTAGTGGCTAAAGTATCGCTTATGAACAATATTTCTAAACGCGAAAAAAAATGCTGAAATAACACCGGTTACCACGCCTAAGGTGACATCATTACCCATATCTGCATTTGGTGTCAGTAAATAGATCCCTGTTATTACTACACTTGCGCTGAGCAAATCGTTTACTTTGGGCTTACTACCATTAAAGAATGGTTCAATAAATACGGTGATCACAGGGTAAGTAAAAAATGCAATCATGCCAACCGCAATCCCAGCCATTTGCATACCAGCAAAGTAGGTGACCCAATGTATACCTACAGCAGCCCCTAACAACAAAGCAATTAAGTAATCTTTAGCACCGCTGAGTTTAATTGCTTTTTTTTGCCATAACAGCAATATCATAATAGCCAGACCCGCGATGGCTGCGCGGTACACGGTGATATCTAATGCGTTGAGATTTATTAATTTGGCAAATAGTGCTGTGCCACCAAAAAGTAATACCGCAATATGTAAATAAATTAAACTTTGTTGTTGGGGTTGCATGTAAATTCGCTCTGCTATTTTTTACTATCTTATCACTGCTCATAATAAGGTGAAATTTTTAAAACATGACAAATGTCAGCAAAGTTGATGACATTTTACACTCTTATTTTTTTTAGCGGCTGGCATAGTTATCACATTCAACTGGAGGTAATTATGAATGCTTTAATTTTAATCAGTTTATATATCAGCGATTTTTTTGAAATATATAGTTTTAGTATTACTTACGCCGGTTACTTTATGCTGTTATGTGTTTTTGTGTTATTTAGTAAAAACATAATTATAAATAAAACGATACACTTGGGGTATTAGTATGAGTTCACTTGACACGGTTGCTGAGCAAATCGATAAAGGGTTTTGGAAGTATGGACATTTAATTTTTACTGGCTTTTATTTGTTGCCAATTATGATTAACTTTGCAAATTTAACCGCAAACAACATTTTTATGTCCTTAGCTTTATATATTGCTTTTATTATGCTCTATGTAAAAGCAATAAATTGCCAAGATACCGATACTACTAAGTTAGTTATTGCTATGTTGTTAGTTTGTTTTAGTGCTACTTTTTATACCTCAGGCACACCGACATTATTTGGTTTCGTTGCCTATATTGTCGGTTATGCATATAGTAAACTGCAACGAATTTTTTCAGCGTTAGTGGTCATTTTAACTGTTCTATTAAGTGCATATATTGGCGATATTGCAAAAGTAGAATACTTTCTCGCTATATCTTTAATTTTATGTGCGGCCTTATTTAGCTACGGTATAGCTGCAAAAAGAGAGCAGCAATATAAAATCCGCGAGCAAGAAAACGCCACGCAATTAGAGCAATTAGCAGCAATTGCTGAACGCGAGCGTATTGCTCGCGATTTACATGATATTTTAGGTCATTCTCTTTCATCAATTGCTTTAAAAGCAGAGCTTGCTAATAAATTAAATCAAGGTGAGCGTTACACACAAGCAAATACTGAAATTGCCCAAGTTGCAGAGCTTGCAAGGCAGCTATTGAGTGATGTGAGAAGTGCTGTCAGTGATTTAAAACAGCTCAATCTTGCGAGTCAAATTTCCCAATTGAAACAAAGGCTAACCGAACAAGGTTTTGAGGCGGATTTTAACGTCAAGTTAAATGTGTTACCTGCAAAAGTAGAAGGTATCGCAAGTCTTATTATTAAGGAAGCTGTTACTAACTTACTACGCCATAGCAGCACCAAGAAATGCATCGTTAGCATAGCGCAAAATCAGCAGCAGTTAATAATCAATGTGATTGATCATGCACCATTTAGCTCAATAAAACCTGGAAATGGCTTAAATGGCATTAAAGAACGAGCAGAGCAGCTAGATGGTAAGGCTACATTTACCTGTGAGGATAACTTTAGTTTAAATGTAATGCTGCCTTTAACAGCGAAGGGGTTCTAATGATCAAGGTGTATTTAGTAGAAGATCAGGGGCTTGTGCGCGACGCAATCGCAGCATTATTAAGTCTAGATTTTAATATTGAGGTAATTGGTCAAGCAAGTAATGGGCAAGATGCATTAACAGCCATAAACGTGCTAGACAGTAACTCTCTTCCTGATATTATTTTAACCGATATCGAAATGCCTAGCATGAACGGCATCGAACTCAGTGAGCAAATTGCATCAAAATACCCTGCTATAAAAATAGTTATTATGACCACCTTTTCGCGAGCGGGTTATATTAGGCGTTCTTTAAGTGCTGGCGTTAAGGGCTTTATTTTAAAAGAAGCCCCGAGCGATGAATTAATTAGCGCGCTTAAAAAAGTAATGCACGGGCAAAAGGTTATTGATCCTGAGCTTGCTATTAACGCATTAGATGATACTGATCCGCTGACAGATAAAGAACGAAAAGCATTACAACTCTCAAGTGAAGGGTTGAAAACAGCCGATATTGCCGCAAGGTTATACTTAAGCGAGGGCACGGTACGTAATTACTTATCAGACGCTATTGCTAAATTAAATGCCATAAACCGAGTAGATGCAGCGCGTATAGCCAAACAAAAAGGTTGGTTATAACGCCGTAATAAGCTGTTTAAAGCAAGTAAAAGCGCTTTCTTAAAAGTTTCATAGCTTTTGCCTGTCTCATTGATCGGTTATGGGTTAAAATAACATCATAACCAATTAACAAGATAGTGAATGTCAAACCAAGATCCTAATCTCAGTCGAGAACAAGAAAAGTACGAAAACCCTGTCCCAAGTCGTGAGTTTATACTTACTCATATAAAAGACCGTGCCAAGCCTGCTAATTTTCATCAATTATGTGAGGAGTTAGCGGTAAACGATGATGAGCGTCAAATTGCTTTTAAGCGTCGTTTACGTGCCATGGAGCGTGATGGTCAACTGTTCTTTAATAAATTTAAATGCTACGCCTTAATTGATGAAGCTGGGCTTGTTAAAGGCAAAGTAATCGGTCACCGTGACGGGTTTGGCTTTTTAGAAGTCGAAGGCGAAAGTAAAGACTGGTTTATTGCCAAGCATCAAATGAGTTCGGTGCTGCATGGCGACATAGTACTGGCTAAAGGCACCAAACGAGGCTCCGGCGGCAAGTGCGATGCGCGTATTATTAAAGTGCTGACTGGCGAGCGAGCACCAATTGTAGGTCGCTATTTTGTTGAGCACGGCATAGCAGTGGTGGTGGCGGAAGATCCACGTATCACCCAAGATATTATTATTTTGCCGGGCAGTGAAAACGGCGCACGTCACAACCAAATGGTGCAAGTGCAAATTACCCAAAACCCTAACCGTAATATGAATGCGGTAGGGAAAATCATTGATGTACTGGGTGAGCATTTAGCCCCTGGTATGGAAATTGAAGTGGCACTGCGTAATCACGATATCCCGCATGTATGGCCAGAAGCGGTTGAAAAGCAGGTTGAACACTTAGGTGAGTTTGTCGAAGAAGGTGACAAGCAAAATCGAGTTGATTTACGTGATTTACCATTGGTTACGATTGATGGTGAAGATGCTCGCGATTTTGATGATGCGGTGTATTGTGAGCCTGTTGAATCGGGTGGTTGGCGGTTATGGGTAGCGATTGCTGATGTATCCCATTATGTCGCAATGAATACCCCACTTAATGCCGAGGCAATCGAACGTGGTAACTCAGTGTATTTCCCTGAACAAGTTATTCCTATGCTGCCAAAAGTATTGTCCAATGGCTTGTGTTCATTAAATCCAAAAGTTGACCGTTTATGTATGGTCGCAGAAATGCTGGTATCGGCTGAAGGTAAATTATCAGGCTATCGCTTTTACGAAGCGGTGATGAATTCGCATGCGCGCTTAACCTACACCAAAGTAAACGCTATTTTACAAGGTGATGAGAAGTTACGTACTGAATACGCACCGGTCGTGCCACATTTAACTGATTTACAGCAAATGTATATGGCATTAAAAGCCGCCCGCCAAGAGCGCGGAGCGATTGAGTTTGAAACCCTTGAAACACGTTTTGTATTTAACGCTCAGCGTAAGATTGAATCTATAGTGCCGGTGCTGCGTAATGACGCCCACAAGCTGATTGAAGAATGTATGATTTTAGCCAATGTGTCTGCGGCTAAAATGCTTGAAAAACACGAAGCCAGCGCGCTTTATCGTGTTCATGCTGAACCAGATGGAGAAAAACTGGCTAACTTTAGACAGTTTTTATCAGAGTTGGGTATTGAATCAACACTCAGTGATGAGCCAACACCAAAAGAAATTACCCATGTGTTAGCCAAGCTTGGCGACCGCCCTGATGCTGAACTTATCCAAACTATGCTACTGCGTTCGATGAAGCAGGCAGTATATCAAGCTGAAAACATCGGTCACTTTGGTTTGTCATTAGGTGAATATGCACATTTCACCTCGCCAATTCGTCGTTACCCAGATTTAGTCGTACATCGTGCGATTAAAGGCATTTTGAAAGCCCAAGGTATGGTTACGTCGGGTGCGTATGTTTATAGTGACGAAGAAGTCGCGCAATTGGGCGAGCAGTGTTCGAATACGGAGCGTCGTGCAGATGACGCAACCCGTGAAGTAGCTGATTGGCTGAAATGTGAATACATGCAAGATCATGTGGGCGACGAATTTGAAGGAGTGATCTCATCGGTTACTAACTTTGGTTTGTTTATTCGCTTAGCTGATTTACAAATTGATGGCCTTATCCATGTCACTAATTTAGGCGATGAGTATTTTCAATATGATGGCGCTAAACATTGCTTGATTGGTGAGCATTCTCGTAAAGTTCATCGTTTAGGCGATAAAGTCACGGTTCAGGTGGCATCGGTAAGCTTAGATGAGCGTCGCATCAATTTAACGCTCAGTGGCGATGTTGCACAAGACAGATACGCGCGTCGTCGTGGTGATGCAAAAGGGCATCAGCCGGCAAGTGTTCGTTCGCAGCTAAAACGTGGCAAAATACCAGGTAAAAAAGCTGACGCGAAAGAGCCTGGTGAACTTAGCGGTCGTTCTGATCAGGGAAAACCAAAGCCAAAAAAAAACAGTGCCAGTCGAGGTAAAAAGAAGCCTACAGGAAAATCAGCGGATGCTGGCACTACAACGACTGCAAAAAAACCAAAGAGAAAGGCCGTGAAAAAGCCGAAAAGACCCGGCAAAAATGCCCGTAAAAGTAAGAGTTCAGGAGCAAGTGATACGTGAGTAATGAATTAATTTTTGGCTTTCACTCTGTTGAAGCAATTTTCGCAAGTGAGCCTGAGCGTTTTATTGAAATTTATGCCCTAAAAGGACGTGATGATAAACGCTTATCTCCAATTATTGAAGAAGCGCGTAAATTTGGTATATCAGTGCAGTTTATGCAGCGCAAAGCCCTTGATAACAAATCAAAGGGTGAGCAGCATCAAGGCATTATTGCTAATGTTATCGCAGCTCCGACTTTTAACGAAAAAGATTTGGATGCAATCATTGCGCGTGAAGAAACGCCATTTTTACTGGTTCTCGATGGCATAACAGATCCGCATAATTTAGGTGCTTGCTTACGTAGTGCAGACGCTGCCGGTGTTCACGCCATTATTGTGCCAAAAGATAAATCAGCAAAACTAAATGGCACAGCGCGTAAAGTTGCCTGTGGTGCAGCTGAGACAGTACCGCTGATCCAAGTCACCAATCTTGCCCGTACTTTACGTGAAATTAAAGATGCCGGTGTTTGGGTTGTTGGTACTGCTGGCGAAACCGATGTGCATGTATTTGATGCCAATCTGACCGGGCCTATGGCGATTGTTATGGGCGCTGAAGGTGAAGGTATGCGCCGCTTAACGCGCGAACATTGTGATGTGTTAGTTAAAATCCCAATGGCGGGCACTGTTTCAAGCTTAAACGTATCTGTAGCAACAGGTATTTGTTTATTTGAAGTACTGCGTCAGAGAAATACGACACAGCCATAAAAGAAAAGCTTTAAGCTTGTAGCCGTCAGTTTAGAGATAAAATTTGAAACCATGCTTGACTTAATAAGCATGGTTTTTCTTTTTGAGCTGATAGCTGATTTTTCAACTTACCACTTAAAGCTAAAAACCTACTTGCTTAATTTTCCGACTAAGCGTAAAATGCGCGCTCATTTCGGCCTATTTAATATTAATTCCTTGCCTTAAACCGACCGGCTGAAACGGTAGAAGGCTCTATTAACCGTAAGGAATATCCATGCGTCATTACGAAATCGTATTCATGGTTCACCCAGATCAGAGTGAGCAAGTTTCTGGTATGATCGAACGTTATACTGGTTCTATCACTGAAGCTGGTGGTGTTATCCACCGTCTTGAAGACTGGGGCCGCCGTCAACTGGCATACCCAATCAACAAGCTTCATAAAGCTCATTATGTTCTTATGAACGTTGAAGCACCTACTGAAGTAATCAGCGAGCTAGAAACTACTTTCCGCTACAACGATGCAGTGCTTCGTAACTTAGTTATGCGTACTAAAGACGCTGTAACTGAAGCATCTCCTCTTGTAAGAGAAGAGAAGAAAGAAGCACCAGCTGCTTAATTGTTTTGAGTCCAAGCATGGCGCTTGATCAGCGAGAATTTTAAGGTAAACCATATGGTCAGTCCTTTTATGAATCAGCTGGTTATTTCTGGGGTTGTTTGTAAAACACCTAAGTTTAGCCAAAGCCCTGCTGGTATCCCGCATTGTATTTTTGTTGTAGAACACAAATCAATGCAAGTTGAAGCAGACCTTAACCGTAATAGTTATGTTCGGCTTCAAGTGGTTGCTAGTGGTAAGCAAATGCAACAACAGACTCAACATTTGCACGTTGGGCAGGCATTGCAAGTGAGCGGTTTTTTAAATCGTCACGAAGGTCGTAACGGCCTTAGCCAATTGGTTTTGCATGCTCAGCATATAGAAAGAATTATTTGAGGAATTTATCTCATGGCACGTTATTTCAGACGTCGTAAGTTCTGCCGCTTTAAAGCGGAAGGCGTACAACAAATCGATTATAAAGATCTAGCTACTCTTAGAAACTATGTTACAGAAAGTGGCAAAATCGTACCTAGCCGTATTACAGGTACTAGCGCTAAATACCAGCGCCAGCTAGCAACTGCTATCAAGCGTGCTCGCTACTTAGCCCTTCTTCCATACACTGACTTACATAAGTAAGCAGCGGATTAACACGTTTTTAAAAGGTGTAGAAACATGCAAGTTATTCTACTAGATAAGATCGCTAACCTAGGTGGCCTAGGTGACCAGGTTGTAGTTAAATCTGGCTTCGCACGTAACTTCCTTTTCCCACAAGGTAAGGCAGTTCCTGCAACTAAAGCTAACGTTGAAACTTTTGACGCACGTCGTGCTGAGCTTGAAGCGAAAATCGCTGACCAGCTTGTTGCTGCACAAGCACGCGCTGATAAGCTTGAAGCATTAGCTGAAGTTACATTAGTATCTAAAGCCGGTGACGAAGGTAAGTTATTCGGTTCTATCGGTACTCGCGACATCGCTGACGCTATCTCAGCTGTTGGTGTTGAAGTTGCTAAGTCAGAAGTTCGTTTACCTCTAGGTACTATCCGTGAGACTGGCGAATTTGACGTATCAATCGCAGTTCATTCAGAAGTAACGGCTACTATCAAAGTAATCGTAATCGCTGAAGCTTAATTTTTAATTAAGCGAAAAAAGCCGTGCTGAAAAGTACGGCTTTTTTGTTTATTATTATCATCCATATCACTAGCTAGCATATCATTTTCCACATAAATATTGATTTAAGTCCCTTTTTTAGGTTTTTATCTGGTATTGTTTGATCTAAAATAAAAACTAATTATTTATACCTATTAAAATGTAGCGACATTGTAATTAGATTACAGATTGTTGACAGTGACAGCGCTGTCACTGTATATTGTTTGTGCACTGGGCATAGTGTTAAGGATGTAAAAATTGAAAGAGCAGATGATGAGAAGTACGAAGCTTTTTTCTGGTTTCACATTAATCGAGTTATTAATAGTCGTAGCTATTCTAGGTATTTTATACAGTGTAGCTATGCCTTCATATATTGAGCATATGGAGCGTAGTCGCCGTGCCGATATTCAACAAGTTATGTTGCAACATGGTGCAGTATTAGAGCGTATTTATTCACGTAATGGTGGTTATCCAAACGCTTTTGATACGGCAACAAATACAGATTTTTATACTTTTACTTATAAAGCGCTAAACCGTGTTAGTGGTGCTGCAGCGGATGCTAATTTTAAAAGTCGTGCATTTACATTAACTGCAACCCCAAAAATCGGTTCTGCCCAAGCAGGAGATCGCTGTGGTGCATTAGTGATTAAGCATGATGGCACACAATCAGCTGATGCTAATAGTTGCTGGGAGTAACAATGACTAGAACAGCCGGTTTTACATTAGTGGAGTTGATGATTGTGGTTGGGATCGTTGCGATTATGGCGGTATTAGCGTTTCCTTCTTTTAGCCAGCAAATCATGCAAGATCGGGTTATTACCACCGCAAATCAGCTCAATAGTGTGTATAAATATGCGCGCAGTGAGGCGGTAAAACGTGATCGTGAGATTAAGCTAGTGGTAAGTGGCGATAAATGGCAGGTAACAGCAGCTGTTGATGGTGTTGATACAGTATTAAAAGAATTCGTCATCCAACATCATGGTGTAACGGTTGGTTTAGTTGATCGTACCGTGTGGTCAAGTGGCGAAATCTCTGCGGCGAGCGAGATTTTAATTAAAGATGACAATGATAAAACGGTAGATTATTACTTGTGCATTTTAAAAAGTGGCCAAAATTGGTTAGCTGAAAAATCAGTAGCATGTGCATAATGATTAAACAAAGTGGCTTTTCATTATTAGAAGTGATGCTGTCGGTTGTTATCGCCGGTATTGCTTTACTTGGGTTGGCAGCAGCTCAGCTCAAATCGCTACAATATGCTACCAACAGTTTTAATTACACAGCATCGCTGGTGCAAGGGCAAAATACTTTAGAGCGTATTTGGCCTCGCTTGTGTGAGTTACAAACGACGAATCCGGCTTTATTCACGGATGCTAACTTTCGTGCCTCTTTAGCCCCGCAAATCGATGATTATCAGCTGAGCTTGCCTGCGGCGTATGCGCATGATATGCAAATTGCAGTTTCATGGGCTGATGAGCGGATCAAGCAACAAGATCCTGCTCAATTAGAAAATCAAATTACCTTAAATGCTAGTTACCCTGAGCTACCAGTTGGGTGTATTTGATGATGGCAATTTATCGTCAGCGAGGTTATACCCTTGTAGAACTGATGGTGGCTCTAGCCGCTGGTTCATTCCTACTAGCTGGAGTTAGCCTTTCATACTCAGCTATTAAAGGCACGATTTCAGTTAGTAAAGAGCTTGAAAATGCGCAAGAAGTAATACGTTACACAAGTAAGGTTTTTACGCGTAGCATTAAACAAACACCAAGCGCACCTTTGGTTGCAGCAGATGGCTCGGTAATTACTGTTACTCAGCCAGCTGGGGTTATCACCTGTAATGGCAGTGTATCAACAGCTGATATAAATGAAGTTTATAGCCTAGTAGGCAATAATTTAATGTGTACATTAGGAGCAGCTCCAGCAGAGCGGTTATTGACGGGAGTCGCCCAGTTGAGTTTTGCAATTGATAATAACATTGTCACTATTCATGTTGGCCCAGAGAATTTACCTGCGCAATTTGGAGACACTATTGCCATTGATATTGCGGTCTCTAATGTTATTTTAAACAATGCTTTTGGTGGTGTGTAATGGCTAAAAAACAAAGTGGTTTTACGCTTGTAACAGTACTTATCCTCACCAGTATGGCGAGTATTGTGGTACTTAATTCATTGCGTGAAAATATTATTCAAGAGCGTATGAGTGGCAATTTTCAAAAGAAAATAAATAGCCGGTTACTCGCTGAAAAAGGTATTTTCGAAGAAGCTAAGTTATTACAGCAAGCTTTTTCAGATGATAAAAGCTTAGATATCGATGGCTTGATCGCAGCGACAGGCACAGCATCAGGGCGCGGTTTGATTGGCGAAGATGCAACTTATAATGCCAGTATTAGTAAAAATGCTGCTGGAGAGCTAGAAATCATCAGCTTGGGTGAGCGTTATGGTGGTGATGCACAAAGTAATTTAGTCGCACGGTTTGGATTTACGCCAGGAAATAGTCTGACTCCTTACTCAGATGCAATCATTGGTTGTCGCGGTGTGTCATTGGGGGGATCGGGGAAAATAACTAGCTATGACTCTACTGATGCAACGTATGTTGGTAATGATGCTGATGTGAGAACTACAGTTCACAATGCAGATGTAACATTAAGTGGTACAGGAACAATTAAAGGAAGCGTAGCCTCTACAGGTTCTATTGTTGTAAGTTCTTCACAATCTGTTGAAGGGGATTTATGGGCAAATAAAGATATTCGCTTCCCGTCAGGAACAAGTGCATGGAATACAAAAATCAATGGTAATATTTTTGCCAATGGAAACATCCAACTTAAAGATATGACGGTGAACGGCTATGTTCGCACTGAACAAGACTTAACCTTAAATAATGGTGTTCATGTAAACCAGAGTAATGCTGAGCTTGCTGATATCCTTTATGGTGGCAGTTTACTAAGCTCTGCTAGTTATACGAATAATTCTGTAGTAAAAACTTTATCAAGCAGCGCTTATGTTGAAGGTTTGAAAGTACCTAATGTTGCAGGTTTAGATCCCGATGATCCAGATAGCATACCTACATATGCGAAAGATAAATGCGATCCATTGAATATTAGTACTTTAAGCGAATTAAATGCATTTGGACCTTTCCCTGATTTACTTTTAACTAAAAATACGAAAAAAATTCAAATTAACGAAGATAAAGCTATTTTTACTGATAATGGAACGGTTACTGAATACCTTGCAAAAGACGCTAACGTGTTAGGTGCTAAACAAGAAAACATGTACTTTTTTAATGATTTAACTATAAATGGTGGCAGCTTAGATGCATTGTTAGCTGGCGATAGCAATCAGAAAATCGGCATTTATATTGCGGGTGATTTTTCAATTACTGGCAGTGGAGAGTCTCATTTTAAAATACATAAAGGGGTGAGTCTAAGCCTTTATGTAATGGGGAAAATACATATTCGAAAGAGCCCAGTTGTTGAACAAACTGTTGTAAAGTTAACACCTTCAGATGCATATGCGTTGAATATTTTTTCAGGGTATAAATCTGGCGATGGTGCTTTGTCATGTAAAAAGAAAGATGGCGCAAATGATAAATTTGGTATTTATATCGCCTCTAACGCTGATATGTTCGCGACAATTTATTCTCCCTTAACTGATGTTAGAGTTGATGCCGGAGCTCGTTATACCGGTTCTATCCGCGGAGGCAGCGTATCAAATTGCGGTAATGGTGAAACGAGATACGATGTTGCATTAAAAAACATGACTTCAGGTGGTGGCTCAAATGGTGGAGCTAAAATTACCTTTTTAGGCTGGTCATATAAAGCACCGGAAAACACCACTGAAGGGCCCGAAGAAGATCCCCCAGAAGCAACGTTATAAAACCACTTGATAAAACGGCTAACTGATAAGTTAGCCGTTTTTTGTTAAAAATAATTTTATGTCATTTAAACCTTTTTACTTACATCTCACGTCTAACTATTCAAGAAACTTAAAATTCTGAAAGATCGTATTTCCTGAGTGCTTAGGTATACTCATTTCATAATAATAATCATAAAGGGACAACATCAACGATGTTGATAGATGCAAAACATGCTTTTACACAGCTAAGCGAAGATGCACTTATTACCCGTGTAAAAAGCGGTGATCAAAATGCTTATGCTGCACTTTATGAATTACATGTAAAGCGGGTTTATGGATTGTGCTTACGGTTACTCGCAGATCGCGAACATGCCGAAGATGCAACTCAAGAAGTATTTGTGCAGCTGTGGCATAAAATCGCTAGCTTTGAAGGGCAGTCACAGTTTTCAACTTGGCTGCACAGTGTCACCAGTAATATTGCGATTAGCTATTTACGTAAACATAAAAATTGGTTGCAAAAAGTAGTGAGCTTCGAGCAAAGCGGTATGGGTGAACAAAGCGCAACAGATTGCCAAGGTCTAAATGGACTCGACAAGTTAGTATTACGACTACCTGAGCGAGCTCGTATGGTATTTGTGCTGCACGCCATTGAAGGTTATCGCCATGAAGAGATTGCCACTATGTTAGGAATGGCAGTGGGTTCTAGTAAGTCGCAATTTCATCGCGCCCGTCAGTTATTAAAAGAGTGGTATGAAAATGAGTAAGCCTAATTTTGAAACATTTTTAGCTGAGTCAATCAATAACACTGAGTCAGAGATCACACCACAAAAAGATTTATGGCCAGGTATCGAAAAAGCATTAACGCATGCTCCACAAGCGCAAGGTAAAGCTGCGCTGTGGCCTAAATTAGCGGGTGTGGCAGCATGCTCGGTGGCGGCTTTATTAACCGTGCAGTTGCTGTTTTCCGGCTCTGAGCCTGCGACAAGTGTGGTGATGAGTGACTATTTTACCCAGCAAAAACAAACCTTGTTGGTGCAATATCAAAATCAGCCTGCATTGACAGATAACTGGCAACAGCAATTAACAGAATTAGAGGACGCTGAGCGGGCAATAAAGCAAGCACTCGACAATGAGCCTGAGAATCCAGCGTTATTAAAAATGCTCGCACAGGTTTATCAGCAGCAATTAGATCTAATCAATAAGGTGCATGCACCGAAGTGGCAACAAATTTAGGAGTATCAACCATGAAAACATTACTATTAGCACTAACTTTATTGCCGTTTTTCGCCTCTGCTGGTGAGAAAATCAATGAACAAATTGAGGTGCCCGCTAATAAGCGTATTTTTATAGATAACCAACGCGGTGATGTACGTATTGAGGGCTGGGATAAATCACAATTACAGATCACCGGTGAGCTTGATGATAAAGCACAAGGATATCGTTTAGAAGTGGCAGGGGACCGTATCGAATTTATCGTTAAAATGCCGCGTAACAATAATAACGGTTGGAATAGTGGCGATGGTTCTCAATTAGTTATTTATATGCCAAAGAGCAGCGAACTTGAATTTACCGGTGTTAACGCCACTATCAGTGCTAAAAATTTGATCGCCGGGGCTGATATTGATGTCGTTAATGGTGATATTAACTTACAAAACATCAGTGGCAATATTAGTGTGGATACCGTTAATGGTGATGTCAGTGCGGTAGGCTTAAAAGGTGATATACGCTATGAAACCGTAAACGGCGAAATTAATGACAAAGACTCACAAGGCACGCTGCGCTTTACTGCTGTCAATGGTGATATTAAATCCAAAACAGCAGCTCAAGAAGTTCGCTTAGAGAATGTTAATGGCGATATCGACTTTGCTTTTCAGGCATTAAAAAGCTTACGTATTAGCACGGTAAATGGTGAGAGTGAAATACATATTAATGAATTACTAAAAGGTGCGCAAATTACTTATGAATCTGTTAGTGGCGATGCCGATTTTTACTTCCCGACGGATGTTTCTGCGCGGTTTGAAATTGAAGCGCATGCCAATGGTAAAATTATTAATGAGTTGAGTGACGATAAAGTTAAAAAAGCGAAATATGGGCCATCAAGTGAATTGGAGTTTGCGGTTAATGGTGGTGATGCTGATATTGAAATAGACACTATCAGTGGGCGCATAGAATTACGTAAGCAAAAGTAATCTCCCGTAGCAAAGTAGGAAAAGAAATCCTGCTTTGCTCTTTGCACAACGTAGCCAAGTAGATAGAATAGAGGCCATTCATTGTTAGTATTGCGAAGTTATGGCTAAACCAGATAAACAAGTCGACACTCTTAAAGTTCCTCCTCATTCCATTGAAGCAGAGCAATCTGTTTTAGGTGGCTTAATGCTTGATAATCAAGCCTTTGACCGTGTTGCCGAGTTGGTAGTTTCGCAAGATTTCTATACACGTACCCATAAGCTTATTTTTGAAGCCATGGTCGAGCTTGCTGAAATAGGCGATCCAATCGATTTGATCACCATATCAGAGAGCTTAGAGAAAAAGAATTTACTCAGTGGTATCGGTGGTTTTGCTTATTTAGCTGAAATTGCTAAAAATACGCCAAGTGCGGCGAACATCGACGCCTATGCGAATATCGTACGCGAACGTGCTGTGGTACGTGAAATGATTGGCGTTGCCAATGAAATAGCCGAAGCAGGTTTCAATCCGGAAGGGCGCACCAGCCACGATTTACTCGACTTTGCAGAGAGTAAAGTGTTTAAAATTGCTGAGCAGCGGACAAAAAGTAATGATGGTCCGCAAAGTATTCACAGCATTTTAGAAAAAACAGTCGATAAAATCGAAGAGTTGTACCAATCGCCACAAGATGGTGTGACGGGGGTAAGTACCGGTTATGCCGATCTAGATAAAATGACCACTGGTTTGCAGCCATCAGATTTAATCATTGTGGCCGCCCGTCCGTCGATGGGTAAAACCACATTTGCGATGAACTTAGCTGAACATGCCGCAATGACACAAGATAAGCCTGTGCTTATTTACTCATTAGAAATGCCCTCGGAGCAGATTATGATGAGGATGTTGGCATCCCTTGGTCGAATTAATCAGACCAAAGTGCGCACCGGTCAATTGGATGATGACGATTGGGCGCGTCTTTCATCAACTATGGGGCTACTGATGGAAAAAGGAAAGATGTATGTTGATGATGCATCAGGTCTAACTCCAACAGATGTTCGCTCACGTGCGCGTCGTATTGCTCGTGATCACGGTGGGATAAGTATGATCATGGTCGATTACTTGCAGCTAATGCGCGTTCCCAGCCTCTCTGATAACCGTACTTTAGAAATTGCTGAAATCTCACGGTCACTTAAATCATTAGCAAAAGAACTCCAATGCCCAGTCGTAGCACTGTCGCAGCTAAACCGTACTCTAGAGCAGCGTGCCGATAAACGCCCAATTAACTCCGACTTACGTGAATCAGGCTCTATCGAGCAGGATGCCGATTTAATCATGTTTATCTACCGCGACGAAGTATATAACGAAGACAGTACTGAGAAAGGGATTGCTGAAATTATCATAGGTAAACAACGTAATGGTCCAATTGGTAAAGTACGTTTAACTTTCCAAGGTCAGTTCTCGCGTTTTGATAATTACGCCGGACCTGCTGTAGACGACGATTACTGATGCGTTTAGCTATTGCCGAAATTAACTTACAAGCACTTGCTCATAATTTAGCGCAAGTGCGACAGTTTGCGCCTAATAGTAAAGTTATGGCGGTATTAAAAGCCAATGCTTATGGCCATGGTTTAGTGAAAATAGCGCAGCACCTTAATGATGCTGACGCATTTGCAGTGGCACGAATAGATGAAGCTCTAGCACTGCGGGCGGGTGGGCTGACCAAGCCTATTGTGTTGCTGGAAGGTTTTTTCCATCAAGATGATTTGCCGATTTTATTAGCCAATAACTTTCAAACCATTATCCATGATGAAAATCAGCTCAGGGCACTTGAAAATGCAAAGCTCGATGAACCAATCAGTTGCTGGTTAAAAATCAATACCGGTATGCATCGTTTAGGGATTGCACCAACGCAGTTGAATGATTTTTATCAGCGCTTGCAAGCGACGAATAACGCTAAAGATACAATCAATTTAATGACGCACTTTTCCAGTGCCGATGATGTTAATGATCCCAAAACAGCTGAGCAAATTGCTTTGTTTGATTCATTAGTGCAAGGCAAACAACAAGCACATTGTTTAGCAAATTCGGCTGGTATTATAGCTTGGCCTGCAGGTCATGGCGACTGGGTGCGTCCAGGCTTGATGATGTATGGTGTATCACCACTGCTTAACACTTCTGGCAAAGACCATCAGCTGAAGCCAGTGATGCGCTTAACCACTAAGGTCATTGCAATTCGCGATGTTGATGCCGCGCAAGGTGTTGGTTATGGTGGTTGTTGGCAAAGTGCTCAGCCGACTAAGCTTGCAGTGGTTGCCATGGGCTATGGTGATGGTTATCCGCGTCATGCTAGACATGGCACACCTGTAGTGATTGCTGGCAAACGTTATGGTATTGCTGGCAACATCTCTATGGATATGATCAGTGTTGATATTGGTGCAAATGCTGATGGCATCAAAGTCGGCGATGAGGTGGTAATGTGGGGCCCAGAATTACCCGTTGAAGAAATCGCCCAATGTGCCACGACAATCCCTTACGAGTTAGTCTGTAATATTACCCCACGGGTAAGCTATGAATATTTAGAGTAATGCTAAGCGTTACTCTTTGATAAAATACACATCGCTAAAACCCATGCGAGCAAACTCTTCATCACGAAAATTACGCACTGCCGCTGAGCCTTTTGAAGTCATAGCAATTTGCTGTTCCATCTTTAAATAATTTGTTAAATCAATCCCTTCAGCCGCAGCAATAGCCTGATACATATCACGGTATTTATCTTTTGCAAAATTAATTTCGCGAGGCTGATTTTTAAATTTGTACGTAATGCGTCGTGCCATGAGTCACTCATAAAATAATTTAATTGCGTTAATTTTACACCTTCTTCGACATCCGCTCTACCTTTGAATGACTTGTAGCTTAGCTCAAGTTACAATAACGGTCATATTTTTAAATAAACCAAGGAATTGTCATGAAATTATCTGTAGAGATCAGTAAGTACCCACTTCATCAAGATTATATCCCATTTATTAAGGGGTTTATTGATCGCTTAAATGAATATGACGATTTAAAAGTAATAACAAATACCTTGTCGACGCAAATTTTTGGTGATTACGATTTAGTAATGTCTGTGCTTAGTACTGAGATAAAGCGTTCATACGAAGAGTTTGGCAAAGCTATTTTTGTTTGTAAATTCCTCAATGGTGATCTCTCTCCCCAATAGCAGCTAAAGCCTTAGTGGATCAATTATGGAATTTATTACAGAAACTCTCGCAGGGTTTACTGCAATGTCGCACTGGGAATATATCGCAGTGGCGCTCTCTATGGCATATTTGCTATTAGCAATAAAAGAAAACCTGTGGTGTTGGCCTGCAGCATTTTTTAGCACCCTTATTTATACCATAATGTATTGGAATGGTGCTTTATTAATGGAATCGCTATTGCATTTTTACTATATGTATATGGCGGTTTATGGGTGGGTAATATGGCGAAAAGGCGACGCTAATAAACATCAATTAGTGATTACCTCATGGCGCTTGCATCAACACTTATTCATCATTATTGCGACTTCGATTGTGGCATTAATATTTGGTTATGTTATGAACAATCATACCCATGCAGACTTTGCTTATTTAGATAGTTTTACAACCTGTTTTGCTGTTGTTACAACGTATTTAGTCGCAAAAAAAGTACTGGAAAATTGGCTGTATTGGATTGTTATTGATGCGGCTTCGATGTACTTGTATTACGAGAAAGGCTACTACCCAACATTAGCGCTGTTTATTTTTTACACCATAATGGCAGCATGGGGGTTTAAAACCTGGTATGAAGAGTACGAGCAAAATCAAGCTAAGCCTTTGGCGCAATTATAAGAAGCAGTATGACAGGTAAAGAAATTAGCGGCATTTTTGCCGCTTTTGATCCACAACTAAAGGTATTGAGCAATGAGCGGCTATTTAGCGGTTTAAGTAACGATAACTTTTTAGTGCGTACTGCACAGCAGGCTTTTTTATTAAAGTGCTATCGCGAGCATTGGCCAGTGCAGGGCTTGGCAGCACAAACTGTATTTGCGCAGCAGCAGGTATGCCCCAAACCACTGTGGACTGATGAAGTTAACAAGCTGGCGATTTTTGAATACCTAGAGGGGGATATTGCACAAGGGGATTACACTTTAGAGTTGCTGCAAAAGTTGATTGCTTTTCATTGCCATGATGTTGTTACTGAGGCGATGGATATAAAGTATGAGCTGGATTTTTATAAACAAACTCGCTTATATCAGCAATATCAAGCAAGCGTTGAGGATGCATTAAAGCAAATCGCGTTATTACCCCGTGATGAAGGTTTTTGCCATAATGATTTAGTAAAAGAAAACATTATTGTGAATAGCCAAGGCATGTTTTTAATTGACTTTGAGTACGCTAAAAGTAATGACGTATACTTCGATTTAGCAGCACTAACTGTTAGCTTTGCGTTGAATGATAAGCAAAAAAATAGCTTACTTTCAAACTACCAACAGCAATTGCCTGCTATTCAAAAATTTCACTATTCACTGCAAAAGCTTGAATGCTATCAGTTGGTGTTTTTAGTGTTGTGTATTTGTTGGTATAGCGCACGCTCAGTCGATAATAAAGTGACTGAGTTGCGTACGCAGTTGGATTGTTTGATTAGCTCAATGGATCATCGTTAAAGACCACCAAAACGCGCCGCAAGTTCTTTGTATTTTGCAACTTCATCTGCATCAAATAGTGGTTCGCCGTTTTCATCAACAGATTTCGATATTAATAAACTTTCCCGGGCAAGACGCTTTACACGTTCAACTTTAACCCCTAAAAACTCCGCTACTTGCTCGGTTGACATTAAACTCATAGATACTTCCTCATGTTAAACCTTTTACAAGCGCCTTAAAAAGTCGTTAAACGGGCATTTATATGTTGCAAAATGGTTAGTGATTTTTATTAAGTATAATTTAATAGCTGTTTTTTGCTTGCTTGTGAAGTAATTTATTATAATTTGCTGAATTATTAAGCATCTAAGCGATAGAAGCTAGCATTTAATTGCATATGCCTTTATTATTGCTCGGCCTAAGCACTGATATCGCGAGTTGGTGTGGTGGCACAAATGTGCTCTCGTGGTGAAATGGATATCACGTGGCCCTCCGGAGGCTGAGTTGTAGGTTCGATCCCTACCGAGAGCGCCATTTGCAATAATGCCCAGCCTTTCATCAAAGGCAATCAATACTAACTCTCTATCTTACTCCACAGTGTTTGCCCTCAATCACACTCTTTTAGTACTCATGATGTAAATAAACCCCTACCAATATTTAGAATTAATTAAATTGCACAAGTGGTAAAACTGACAACTGGACTATACTCATAATTCATTATCTTAGGGAATTGTATTATGCACTACAGCTCGCCTCCATTAAAAATGGGGGGATTACAGTTTCATGTCCTTTTGCATATTAAGTAAGTCGAGCACAGTTGTTATTAGGCAATGCCTGTGAGTGTTGTGTTAAATGAGCTCTTTAGCAAAGGGTACTCTGGAGATTGAATGAATATTAAAACCCGTATTCTGGTGTTTGTCATTTTGTTTGAGATATTGGCTTATTCAACCCTACAGTTATTCAACACGCTAATTTACAAAGAATCTTTGGATGAATTTAAGCAAAATGAAATTCAGGCTGTGTTTAATGGCACTATTTCCCGTATCAATCATCTTACAGAACAAATGCAAGGTCATGCGATCGATCTGGCTCTAAGCGGTGAACAGTTATACTTTCTGCGTCATCAAAAATCTACTCCCATGGCTGATATCAAGGAACTGGCTCAGCGCACGTTACAAAACAAGTTTACTAGTTTTGAGCAAGCTATGGGCGGAGGGCTTTGGTATCAACCCCAGGTACTGGATGAGCAGTATCGTTATTTTGGCCCATATGTATATAAAGAAAATAAACAGCTGCAATTTACGTGGGATCTCAATACACCACAGTACGATTATTTTTCTCAGGATTGGTACCAGCTTGCTGAACAGCAAGGGTGGGGATTAAACCAATCCAGCTATCGTCCAATATTTTGGACTAACCCTTATTACGATGATGCAGGCTCATTCTCGTTGATGATGACTATAGATGCGGTGATGCTTGACGATAACCGCAGTCCGATTGGTATGGCGACGCTCGACTGGTCTTTAGCTGAGTTAAGTGAGTTTTTAGTCAGCATTAAAGTGACCGAAAATGCACAATCATTTTTATTTCACCGGGATTCTGAGTTAATTATTGGCTTTACAGACAAGCCTCAAACGGTACAGCAGTTGACCGATGACTTTCCTTGGGCGGCAACATTAGTAGCTCAAAGTCGGTTAAGTAAGGTCAATAGCTTTGGGTTTGAGCAGCTAGCAATTGAAGATAAGTATATTTTTTATCAGCTTAGTGAGAGCGGTTTTATCTTTGGCTCATTAGTTCCTAAAAATGATTTAAGTAAACAAGTTGATAAAGTGTCTTCTTGGGCTTTAATCACAGGCAGTGGCATAGGGCTCGGCTTTATTATACTGATGATTTTTATCCTCAAAGCTTTGTTTAGCCCTTTTGATCAGGTATTAAATATCATAAAAAGCTCTATTCGTTATGGTAGTAATAAGCAAGTTAATCTACTGCCAGTTGAGTATGCTAAACGCAATGAGTTTACCCCAATTATTACTGCTTTAAATGATGTGTACTTACAAGTAAAAAGCTACGTCAGTGAGATTGAAGATGCGAATACCAAGTTGATGTCTTCACAGCAACAAGTAAAACAGTTAAATGCGGTACTTGAGCGTAAAGTGGCTCTGCGTACTGCTGAGCTTGAGACTAAGACCAAAGAAGCAACATTATCGCTGGAACAGCTAAAACGTACTCAGCAACAGTTAATTGAAAATGAAAAGCATGCGTCGTTAGGACGATTAGTTGCTGGAGTTGCTCATCAAATAAATACCCCATTGGGCATTTGCGTCACGGCTGCATCAGTACTGGAAAGCACCTCGAAAACTATTCATGGCAAAGCGGCTGCGGGTAACATGTCGAGAGAGGAGTTTAATCAGGCCTATGCTCATATAATACAAAGCACAGAGTTATTGAGCGTGAATCTCCACAGAGCTACCAATCTAATCAATAACTTTAAACAAGTTGCGGTAGACAACGATACACAGGAAAATCGCTGGTTTAACTTAGGTGAGTATATCGATAATATTCTGCTGTCAATCCACTCACGTGTTGACCAAACGCCTCATAAAGTTAAATGCCAATACCAGCAAGAAATTCGTTTTTTTGCCTCACCAAGTGCATTCTCGCAAATTTTAGGGCAGCTAGTGGAAAATGCCTTAGTTTACGCTTTTGATGATTCAACGCCTGGGGAGGTGAACATTACAGTGAGTAAACATGATGAACAACTTCAGCTGATAATCAGCGATAATGGTAAAGGCATGCCAGAAGATGTCCGCAAGCAAGTATTTGACCCGTTCTTTTCTACGAATAACGCACAACTGAGTTTAGGTTTGGGGTTGCACATTGTTTATAATTTAGTAATACATAAACTAGCCGGTACGATAGAGTGCCAGAGTCAATTAGGTGCTGGCACTACTTTTATCATTACTATACCAATCAATGTAGTTGAACAACCGTGAGTATTTTTAAAGCCATTTTTTATTTTTGAAGTAAACGCCGATGGCACCGGTGATCACGACTAAAAATATAACAAAAAAACTAAATGCGTAAGGGCTCTCTGTACCAGGGATACCGCCTACATTTACGCCAAGTAAACCGGTTAAAAATCCTAGCGGTAAAAACAGTGCCGCAACCACCGACATCACATACATACGCTGATTTAATTGTTCGGAAACCTGATTAGTAATGGTTTGTTGAATAATTTGCGCACGTTCAATAGAGCTATCTAATTCTTCAATAAAGCGGATCAGTAGATTGGTGGTTTCGTTTAACTTGGCTTTGTCGTTTTCACTAAGCCAGCTGTATTTGTTTGCCATTAAAGTACTGAGCGCTTCTTTTTGTGGCCTTAAGTAGCGTTTTAAACCAATTGATTGACGGCGTAACTGCGACAGTCCTTGGTTATCAAAGCGCTTGGTCGGCTCGTCAATTTCATCTTCAAAAATATCGAGAGTGTCATCTAAACCATCAATTACCCCTTGCATACGTGAGGTAAGATTTTGTGTAAGTTGGCAAACTAATTCAGAAATGCTAACTGGCCCAGTTTTTTCTTCCAGTGCAGCTAAAATATCTTGGACTGAAAGTAAACGGCGTTTTCGGGTAGTGACCACTACATTTTCATTGATAAATAAACGAATTGAGACCATGTCTTCAGGGCTTTGTGCAGGATTTAAATTCACGCCTCGTAAAAACAACATACAACCGTTAGTTACTTTGGTGATACGAGGGCGTGTTTCATCGGCTGTTAATGATGCAAGTTCATAATCAGTCAACAATTCACTGTTTTGTAACCAATCTATGGCTTCACTTTGGCTATAATCAAGATGAACCCACAATTTACCTTGCTCAGGCTGCCAGTTATGTAGGTCTGCGCTATTATCAATTGTGCGTGCGCCGCCTTGTTCATCAAGTATAAGTGCGTGTAGTAAACCATTGAACATAGTAAATTCTCATTAATCCTGTATGTTAATATAGTTGACTATTGAGTGACTTAGGTCAATTAAATTAGCTTATCATTTGGATAAAATTATTTCATTTGTGTTTTTATCCGTGTAGCGTATAAGACAGTTTTTTATTAAAGGGCACATTTATGACGGCAAAGATAATTGTTGGTTGGCGTGAGTGGTTAAGTTTACCTGAGCTTGGCATTAATCAAATTAAGGCTAAGATTGATACGGGCGCCCGTACGTCATGTATTCATGCTCTTAATATTGAAGAATATGAGCGAGAAGGCGAAAAGTGGGTTAAATTTATTGCTCAGCCTTTGCAAGAAGATGAGCACACTCAAATTGAGTGTGATGCTAAAGTAAAAAAGATGAAATATGTAACCAGCTCAAGTGGGCAGCGTGAGTTGCGGTATTTTATTGAGACTAAGCTCTGCGCTGGTGATAAAAGTTGGCCAATAGAAGTCACTTTGACCAGCCGAGCGAGTATGAAGTTTAGAATGTTATTAGGGCGCACAGCCATGGAAAATCGTATAGTCGTTGATCCGGCTTTATCTCATTTATTAGATAGTTAAGGTTTTAACTATGAAAATTGGTATTTTATCTCGTAACAAGAATTTATATTCAACGCGTCGTTTAATTGAAGCAGCTGAGATGCGTGGTCATGAAGTAAAAGTGATCGATGCATTACGTTGTTACATGAACATTAACTCTGAGCAACCAGAGATCCATTATCGCGGTGAAAATTTAAAAGATTTTGATACCATAATCCCGCGTATTGGTGCTTCAGTTACTTTTTATGGTTGTGCAGTACTGCGTCAGTTTGAAATGATGAATGTATTTCCTGTTAATGAATCAGTTGCTATTTCACGTTCGCGAGATAAATTACGTTCGTTACAGTTGTTATCACGTAAAGGCGTTGGTATGCCGGTAACCGGTTTTGCCAGCAAGCCAGATGACGTTAAAGACTTACTAGAAATGGTTGGCGGTGCACCTGTAGTTATTAAGCTGTTAGAGGGTACTCAAGGCATTGGTGTGGTGTTAGCTGAAACACGTAAAGCTGCTGAGAGTGTTATTGAAGCCTTTATGGGCTTAAAAGCTAATATCATGGTACAAGAGTATATTAAAGAAGCTGGTGGTGCTGATATCCGCTGTTTCGTACTTGGTGACAAAGTGATTGCCGCAATGAAGCGTCAAGCACAAGATGGTGAGTTCCGTTCTAATTTACACCGCGGTGGCAGTGCAACATTAGTGCGTATTACGCCAGAAGAACGTAGAACAGCAGTAGCTGCAGCTAAAGCAATGGGCTTGAACGTAGCTGGGGTTGATTTACTTCGTTCATCTCGCGGACCTTTGGTAATGGAAGTTAACTCTTCACCAGGTCTTGAAGGTATCGAAGTAGCAACAGGAAAAGATATTGCAGGCATGGTGATCGAATTTATCGAAAAAACCGCTGCAACCAAAAGGACCGCAACGCGTGGCAAAGGTTAGAATCAATAGTGCGTTTACTTTATTAGGTGAAACGGTGGGTGTCGGTGAGCGTAAGACGCTGGCCCTAGAAGCAGCTAAGCTGTACACCCATTCGCCGTTGAATATCCCAATAGAGGTAGTGAATGGAGTTCAAGCAGGGCCTGTTTTAATGGTCTGTGCGGCTATTCATGGTGATGAACTCAATGGCGTAGAGGTCGTACGCCAATTATTAGCAAAAATAGATGCTAACCAGCTGCGTGGTACGCTGATTGCTGTGCCGATTGTTAACGTATTTGGTTTTATTCATAAGTCACGTTATTTACCTGATCGCCGTGATATGAATCGCAGCTTTCCAGGTTCTATTCGTGGATCGCTTGCTGGACGTATGGCACATATGTTCTTTTCGCAAGTGGCCATTCATTGTACGCATATTATTGATTTACATACTGGCGCAATACATCGCACCAATTTACCGCAAATTCGCGCAGATTTGAGTGATGAAGCAACGGCACAAATGGCGAATGCATTTGGTACACCAGCCGTTATTGATGCGTCACTTCGTAATGGTTCACTGCGAAGTGAGGCCGCGAACTTAGGTATTCCGGTGATCACATACGAAGCTGGAGAAGCGCTGCGGTTTGATCCAATTGCAATAGCGGCTGGTATGCAAGGCGTTGATTATGTCATGCGTCATTTAAAAATGATCCGTGGCAAGCGTGCTAAAAAGTTACCTGAGCCAATTATTGCCAGCTCTACCAGTTGGGTGCGTGCTGAAGTCGATGGCATTGTGCGTGCGCAAGTATCATTGGGTGAGCGAGTAATGAAAGGGCAAATATTAGCTTATATCAGTAGCCCACTCGGTGATTCTGAGCTGGAATTATTAGCGCCAAGAAGTGGTATAGTGATTGGTCAACAAACTATGCCACTGGTTAATGAAGGTGATGCAGTGTTTCATTTAGCATATTTTGCTCACGCAAACAGCTTGGTAGAACAACAGCTTGAAACCTTTATTGATGAAATAAGTGATATTGAAGATGAGTTAAAAACAGCGGAATTAAATAATTAATTGCTGATTGTAACTGATCAAAAAAGCCGTTTAAGGATATTCTTAAACGGCTTTTTGTTATGTGCTTTTCGTTTATTGCAGCTTTTTAGGTCCAATAGCGCGCTTAACCGCGATTGCTTTAGTAGGTTTCGGCTCTTTATTTAAAACCATCACCGGACGAGTAACAAATAGGTTATTAGGATAAATAACTCGGTGCCCATCAACATGTTCTAATACCACATTCATCAAGCCCATCTCGACAATACGCCCCTCAACAAAGTTCGCGCCGTCAATAACTCTAACCCAATAACCAACACGACAGTCATTCTGAATAAACATTAGCAAAAACGAGGTCAGATTGCTTAATAGCGACCAAGCTGCAAATAGTGCAACACCTAGCATGGCAAACAAGGATGAGCCAAGTACCAGTAAACCCCGTAATTCAATACCCCAAAAAACTAACACTAAGCACAGCATTACAAATGCGAGAATAATTTTCAGTAATAGTTCGGCACGATATTTACGGTGAATATCGACTTTGCCCTTAATAGTTTTTTCGAGTAATTTTTTAGTCAGTTTTAATAGTACAGGAAAAAGTAACAGAGCAACTAAAGTGACGATGAGTTTATACTGCGTGCTAAGAATATCTAACAGTTCCACAATCAATCCAAATGCGGTTTAGGAGCAACTAGTTTAGCGTTTTTAGCACACTTTAAAAGGAATTTTTTACAGTGACTAGCCATTGAATAGAATCAACATCATCACTTTTATCAAGTGGAGCGGCGATATCTAAATGGATCACAGTACCTGCATTTGCTCTGCTTGGGGCGAGTCGTAACCCGATACCTATATTTTTCAATACTTGGCCATTTTTACCGTTATTTTGGTCATTAAACCAAGCGCGACCAATATCAAAAAATGCAGCTCCACCAACTTTAAACAGCTGAAGCAGGTCGTATTCCCAATAATAGCGTTTTTCAAGATTAACTAAAAAACTACGATCGCCTTGTTGGTAGTCTAGCGGATAGCCACGTAGGCCATTTTCGCCGCCTAAGATTAGCTGTTTGTCGGGGGTTAGGTTTTTAGCATAGTCTAAGCGTATTTTGGCATACCACGATTGTTCAAAACTGGTGTTTAAATAATACTGCACTTGAGTGCTCGCGAGTAAGTTCTCTACTTTGCTTTGTTGTTCGTTCCAATTACCATCTAGGCTAGCATGAAAGCGCCAAAGGGTATTATCGCCACTAAAATGAGCTTTTTTCGCATCAAAAGAGTAAATAGCGCGGCTATCGTCATTGCTTAACTCTTCACTTGCATAGCCTAATAAACCTTGCACATTCCAACCAAGATTTAAATCTTCAGTACGATAAATACTGTCGAAATTACGCACTTTTATGTAGTGATCCTCAAACCAATGACCACTGATATATGGATAGCTTAGCTCTCGCTTTTCTGCCAATGGTATGACGGTATTTACAGTGCTTTCAAATGCTTGTTGTTCATGGGTGTAACCGACGCTAATACGTTGAGTCCAATTATTAGCAAGCTGTTTAGAGTGGCCAAAGTGAATACGATTATAGTCTGTTTTCTGGATAAATTGACTGAATACTTCACCACGTTTATAGAGAGATTCAATTCGTTGATCAGAGTAGCTTAATAAGCCATAGCTGTAAGGCGTATCAATAGAGTAAAAAGGGTAGCTAAGCTCGAGTAAATGGCGTTTACCATCGTCGTTATCTGAGTATTCTATACGACCACGGTAGCGGCTAGAAAGTATATTAGGATCATCATAAACAAACAGGTAACCATTACGTTCTGCATCGGTAGTGCGAGCAAGTGACAAACGTTTACCCCAGCCAAATAAATTGGATTCGCGAAACCCAATGCTCGATTTATTTTCGCCACCACTGCGGCTGAAGCTAATTTCTGGTAGTAACGTCCATAAATCGCGGGTGATCACTTTTACATTAATGTCACCATCGCAGTTAGTTTCTGCTTTTATTCTGGCATCGTATAGATAACCTTGACGACGTAATAAGCGCTCTGATTCGGCGAGTTTTTTCGGCTCATAGTGATCACCAGGTTCGAACAATAAAATATTTTTTATAACGTCTGGCTCAGTGGTCATATGAACACGATTGGCAAAGCGAAATAATGCGTTATTTTCTGCTTCTAAATTGGTATTGAAGACGTTGAGTTGATCAAGTTCGACCTGGGCAATTTTGGCTTTGTTGGTTTTTTCTGGCAGTGTCTCATCGACATCAAGTTGGCGACGGAGATTTTTTTCAGTGGGTGTAATTGTGCGTTGATTACTGCAACTTTGCTGTTCGTCACCAGATGATTGCGCTAAGCCATAGGATGAATAGAGCAAAGTGCTGCAACAGCTAAACAATAAAAATGCATAAGCGTTATTTACAACCATTGAAATCCTTTATTATGGGTTTTTACCGTTAACCCACTACACACTAAGTTTGTGTATAAGTCTACCTCATTGTTGCAATAGTGTGAGGAAATAGTGTGCTAAGGCTGCTAATAAATGCTCAGCTTCAATGCCTTCGCCATTAATCCAAATACTGTTACTGTAGTGTTCAAAGTTTAAATTAAAGCTTTGCTGTGCATACGTAAAGCGACATTGGTGGCGATCCGCTCCCGCTGCAAATTCACCAATTACTATTTCTGGGCCATGTAAAAATAACTGTGCCCAAAGCTCGAAATCATCATCGTTGGGCATTTCGCTGGGGATAATAATAATGGCATTATGTTGATTATCAAGTTGCAACTGAGTCATCAATTTTCTCTTTATTTAAGACTGGGCTAAGTAGTCGCGTATGGCGTGTAAAAAAGGGCTGCCGTACTTATTGAGTTTAGTAAAGCCAACCCCTGACACTTTGAGAAATTCACTGTCATTGGTTGGCATCAGTTGCGCCATTTCTGCGAGGGTTTTATCGTTAAATACTACATATGGTGGCACATCATCCGCATCGGCAAGCTCTTTACGTAAGGCGCGTAGTTTGGCAAATAGCTTTTTATCGTAATTAAACTGAGCGAGCTTGTCTTGGTATACGTGCTTCGCTTGCAGACGTGGTTCAGCCATTTGCAGCGCGTATTGACCTTTCAAAATAGCGCGAGCACCTTCGGTTAAGCGCAGTGCTGAGCCTTGGGTGATATCTTGACTCAGTAAGCCTTGGTGAATCAGTTGGCGTAAAATACTGAGCCAAAATTCACTACTGTGGTCTTTACCTATGCCATAAGTGCTGAGTTGGTGGTGATTGTTATCCCTAATGCGGCTGGTATTTGCTCCGCGCAGTAGCTCAACTATGTAGCCTAAACCAAACCGTTGTTCGGCACGATACACACACGAAAGGGCTTGTTGTGCCACTAAAGTACCATCAAAACTTTTTGGTGGATTTAGGCAAATATCGCAGTTGCCGCAAGGTTCGCGTTGATATTCACTAAAGTAGTTAAGAAGTATTTGTCGACGACATGTTTGTGCTTCTGCGAAGCTGGCCATGGCGTTAAAGCGTTGCTCTTCGACACGACGACGTTGTTCATCTTCAATGTCTTCAAAAAATCGCCTAACACGGCCAATATCGGCCGGATCAAAATACATAATAGCTTCAGCGGCCAAGCCATCACGGCCAGCACGGCCAGTTTCTTGATAGTAAGACTCGATACTTTTGGGAATATCATAATGCAGTACAAAACGGACGTTGGGTTTATTAATGCCCATGCCAAAGGCAACAGTAGCCACCACTATTTGAATATCGTCACGGGCGAAACCGGTTTGTACAAATTGGCGTTGCTCGTTACTCATACCTGCATGGTAAGCCGCTGCGTTCATTCCAGCATCAGCGATCTTTTCAGCTATTTCATCAACTCGTTTTCGACTGGTGCAATAAATAATACCACTTTGACTTTGTTGTTCTTTTAAGTAGCGAAGTAATTGCGCCAGCGGTTTGAATTTCTCTTCAATGGTGTAACGAATATTTGGTCGATCGAAACTACCAGTGTGTATATAGGGGGCATTTAAACCAAGCTGCTGGACAATATCAAACCGCGTGGCTTTATCAGCTGTCGCTGTGAGCGCCATCATAGGTACATCTGCAAAGCGTTGTTTTAGTTCGCTTAAGCGGCAGTAGTGAGGGCGAAAATCATGGCCCCAATGTGATACACAGTGAGCTTCGTCAATCGCAAATAAACTAATATTAAGATGACTTAAGCGCTCTTTAAATTCATGTTGCAGCACTTTTTCAGGTGCAACATACAGTAGCTTAAGCAAACCACTGTGCAGTTGTTGATATATTTGCTGCTGTTCGTCGCGGTTTAAACTGTTATTGATATACGCTGCTTTCACCCCGAGCGCTTGTAATTGTGATACTTGATCTTGCATAAGGGAAATTAATGGCGAAATAACGACTGTCAGACCGCTTAAGGCAAGCGCGGGCACTTGGTAGCATACTGATTTGCCGCCGCCAGTTGGCAGCAATACTAGCGAATCTTGGCCGTTAAGGGCTGCATTGATCACCGTTTCTTGGCCATCACGAAATTCGCTATAACCAAACACTTGTTTGAGTATAGCTGCGGGACTGCGCACTACGGTGCTTGCTGTGGGATTTGGTGTATTCATCGCGGACATTTTAGAGCTTTTAGACGACCTTGCATAGGTGCTTTTTATCGCACTTTCTTTTTAGTTGTGCTTTACTCATCTTACCAGTTATAAAGTCGCGGATAATAATAATGAATAAAGCCCAATTAATTGACCAAGTTGCTAAAGTTTTTGTAGAGCAAATGCCGTTTAACCAGTTTTTACAAATAAAAGTTAAATCACTAGATGCGGAACAAGCGCAAATAAGCTTTCCTTGGCAGGATGTCTTTATAGGTAATCCCGCTCAAAAAATTCTCCACGGTGGGGTGATCTCTGCGGTGCTTGATAATGTGGGGGGGATGCTCGCTGCGGCGGCGATGATAGATAAGCTCACTGAGCTTAATATAGTTAGTATTCAAACCAAGCTAGCGACACTCGGCACCATCGATTTGCGCACTGATTACTTGCGTCCAGGCAAAGGGCTTGAATTTACCGCTAGTGCCAAGCTAATTCGCTCCGGTAATAAAGTATGCGTATGTCGGATGGAGCTCCATAACGAACAAGGCATTCAAATAGCTTTTGGCACGGCAACTTATTTAGTTGGATAAAGCGTAGCTGGCAGGTAAACTAGCGGCCTTTCATCTACATAAGAAACAATCTATGCCAACTAATCCTGAACAGCGTAAAGGTGTTATCTTAGCCTGTATGGCTTTTTTTATGTGGGGCTTAGCACCTATTTATTTTAAATTACTACAGCATATATCAGCTTTTGAAATACTGATGCATCGTGTGGTTTGGTCGGTATTATTCATCGTCATCATTGTTGCAGTAATGAAGCAATGGCATAAAGTACAGCATGTGCTTAAACACCCTAAACTCATTGCTATGCTGGTTATTACGGCCACCTTACTTGGCTTTAACTGGGGGCTATTTATTTGGGCGGTTAATAATGATCATATGCTTGATGCAAGTCTTGGTTATTATATCAATCCGTTATTAAACGTACTGCTAGGTATGCTTTTTTTAAGTGAAAAACTACGCAAATGGCAAGCGCTAGCGGTTGCTCTGGCGTTATGTGGTGTGGTGATCCAAGTTATTAGTTTTGGCTCATTTCCGGTGGTCGCACTTTCATTAGCAGGATCATTTGCGGTGTATGGCTTACTTCGTAAAAAGTTACCTATCGAATCATTGCCGGGGTTACTACTAGAGGCATTAATATTATTGCCAGTTGCTTTAGTATATTGGTGGTTAATGGCGCCATCGAATAGCTCTGATTTCGTAGCGAATGATTGGCATACTAATGTATTGTTGATCAGTGCAGGCGTTATTACCACACTGCCACTACTTTGCTTTACAGGTGCTGCCAAGCGATTGCAGTATACTACCTTAGGGTTTTTCCAATATATTGGGCCAAGTTTAATGTTTGTGTTGGCGGTGGTATTTTATGGTGAAGTATTTAGTCCTGAACGAATAGTAACATTTGCTTGTATTTGGAGTGCGCTGGCTATCTTTAGTTGGGACTCCTATCGACAATCACAAAAGCGTAAACGTGAAAATATCCCTGCACCCACTAAGCCTGTTTAAGCAATGACTTTATTGCGGCCAGTTTCTTTGGCTTCATAAAGCTTAATATCGGCCTGTTTTAATAATTCATCAATTTGATAAACAGGCCCGTGTGCGTAACCAATAGACAGCGTAAATTGAATTTTTTCTTTGCTAAATTCAGGGCTATTGAGCTCAACAAAGTGACGAAAATTATCCAGACGTTTTAATACTTCATCTTTATTTGTGTCATTAAAATACACAGCAAACTCTTCACCGCCTAAACGAGCCGCCAAGTCTTTTGTAAAGTATTTTGCAAAACAAATTGAAAGTCCTTTTAGTACTTCATCACCAGCATCGTGGCCATAGGTATCATTGATTGCTTTGAAATGGTCAATATCGAGCATCGCCAAAGAGGGAATTAACTCTTTTTTCTGCAGTTGTTTTAATGATTTTGTGGTTTCTTCAAAGAAGTAGCGACGATTAGGTAGTTTAGTTAAATAGTCAGTGTTCGCTTGCAAGCGAATGGTGGCAATTTGTTCCAGCATGTCAACGTTCTGGCTCAAACGGCAATAAAATTCTTCGTTATTAAATGGTTTGCGTAAATAGTCGTTTGCGCCATTTTTCAAAAAACGCGCCGAAAGATGCGCTGCATTTGAGCCGGAAATACCGATTATTGCTTTTTCATCATTACTGTATAAGCGACGAATTTCACCACATAACTCATCACCATTCATGTTAGGCATTTCGTTATCTGCAATTATAACGGCTATATCGGGTGTTTGTTCGAGCACTGCAAGTGCTTCAATGCCATCACAGGCTTGTAATATTTGATATTTATGACGTTTAAGCAAGCTGCATATATGCAGTCGTGCTGATAGTGAGTCATCGACGACTAAGACTTTAACGTTTTCGTTGCGAGGTAAGCGCTGTAGTTGCTTTTCTAAATAATGGTAGGCTTGCTTGTTCTCTTTAGTGATGTAATCAATTATTGGATATTTTTCGACGATATCACGGGTCTTTGCATCTATATTGCCGGTCATTACTATAGTAGGAATTTGAGCTTCAATAGTGCAGGGTACAGCCTCGCCTTGTGGTGCGTCAGGTAGAATAAAGTCTACTACAGCGCAAAAATAGTTATTTTTACTAATTAACTCTTTTGCTTGCGCTAAGGAACAGGCTATATCTGCATCATAGCCAACTTTAATTGCAATGTGCTTTTGCACTCGCGCTATAGTTGGCGTATCTTCAATGATGAGTATTTTTCGTGTCACGTAACACCTTGTTTTTGGCATCGCCAAGTTTGTTCAGTTATACAAGTTGTAACTGTTAAAACACGAAAAAGCAAATAACACCATTACTTTTATAAACTATCAGACTCCGAATAGTAGTCTGGATTTTGTGGTGCAGGACTTGAAATTTTAGAACGCCCAAACAGAGTATGAAACTTTGCTTTACACGTCGTTAGCTTTAGGTATTTAATCCACGCACGTTCAATTGCGTTGGTTGGTTCTTGATTACCAGAGACAACGGCAAAAAATTGTTCTTGGATTTCATTTTGTGGTTCAAGGGTTTTATTATATAACCCTTTTAGAACAACACCGTGTTGTTCAAGGATACTGGCTTCTAGTAAGGTAAAATTACCGCTGCGGCCGAATCCGCGCGGAAAGTTTTGATCATCATAAAACTGACGTTGGCTTACAAATGCTTGGCGAAGTAGTGAAATATCATTGCTCATGGCTGTTTCCTCATACCCTATTTTCAAGCTGGAGTATGGATCAAGTTGCGCAATTTATTAAACAAAAAATTTTTATCGTGAGGATAAATAATTGGATATAGATTTATTGAAAACCTTTGTCGAAGTGGTACGTACTCGTCACTTTGGGAAAGCGGCTGAAAACCTTTACATTACGCAGTCTGCGGTGAGTTTTCGAATTCGTCAATTAGAACAAGGACTAGGGGTTAATTTATTTATCCGCCAACGTAATAACATCCAATTGACGGCACCAGGGGAACGCTTATTACCCCATGCGCAAATGATTATTACTGGTATGCAACGGGCTAAAGTCGATGTTGCTCTTGCGGATAATATGCATAAGCAAGTGAGTTTAGCAGGGACGCCTAATATTTGGGATGCTTTTTTACAGTTTGGTATCACTAATATTGTTTCTGCAATGCCAGGGGTATCGCTGGTGGCTGAAGTTAAAGCACAACAAGAAAGCACACGGTTATTATTAGAGCGCACCTTAGACCTAGCTATTTTATTTGATCCACCAAAAGTGGATGAATTAGTAGTTGAGCGTATTTGCACCTTGCCAATTATACCTATAAGTGCATTTGAAGGAGCTGCGAATGAAAACTTTTTTGATAATCAATATGTCTATGTTGACTGGGGAACTACCTTCTCTCTTTGGCATGCACGGCAATTTACTGGTCACACTCCACCATATTTTCGCACCAGCACAGGACGCATTGCATTAGATTTGATACTACAATGTGGAGGTAGTGCATTTATTCCTGAAGTTTTAGCGAAAAGCCATATAGATAAAGGGGAGCTACATCGAGTGTCTGATGTGGAACATACTTCTCGGGATATTTTTGTCGCTTATCACAGAGATAATGAGCAAAAACCCTTGCTTGAGACGTTGGTTAATTTATTACTGGAATTAACACCAACAATAAGCAGTGAATTTAGTGCTAAGTAAGCTATATATGACAGTTTTATGTTGATTTGATGTCTTTTGTTGTTCCTTTTTATGAATAATATGAGTCACAAATGTTTCGGTTGTAATATTTCTGTCATTTACCACAGGCAAAATGCAGCGAATTAAAAATTAGTCTGTTGCGTTTATTGAGGAAATAATATGAAATTTGCAAAGTCGAGCTTATTACTAGCTGTGTTAAGTGGTTTATCTTTTTCTGCGTTTGCTGATGTTGATGTGTATGGTAAAGCAAATGTCTCTGTGCAATCTTCGGATGACGGGGAAGGGTCATTCAGCGAAATTAAAAGCAATGCATCGCGAATTGGTTTTAAAGGTTCTGAAAACATCAGTGATGGCTTAGAAGCTATTTATAAGTTCGAATTTCAAGTTAATGTTTCTGATGATTCAAAAGACACGGTTACATCACGTAATCAATACGTTGGTTTAAAAGGTGGATTTGGTCAATTAGTGATTGGCCGTAATGATACTGCTTTAAAGCAATCACAAGGAAAGTTGGATTTATTTGATAACCTTGAAGGTGATATCAAAAATTTATTTAAAGGTGAAAACCGTCTTAGTGATACAGTTACTTATTCATCAAAGGATTTAAGTGGCTTTAAAGTGCTTGCAACTTACGTTGCAGAAAAAGACAGTGATGGCGATAGCGGTTATTCATTAGCACTTACTTATGGCGATGCTGGACTGAAGAAAAGCAATGTTTATGCATCAGTTGCTGCCGACAGTGAAGTTAATGGTTATGATGTTGTACGGGCTACCGTGCAAGGGAAGGTAGCTGATTTTAAATTAGGTGCAATGTACCAAAGCCAAGAAAAAGTGGATGGTAGCGGTGATGCCGATGGTTATTTAGTTAATGCGGCTTACACTCTTGATAGCAATACATTTAAAGTTCAATACCAAGTAATGGATTTTGATGCGGGTGATAAAAAGTCTGCCATCTCTGCAGGTGTTGATCACTCATTGAGCAAAAACACCACGTTATTTGCCTTCTACACTAATTTTGATATGGACAGCAATGTAGATCAAGATTACTTAGGTGTTGGCATGGAATACAAGTTTTAGTCTTTAGACCGTTGAAAAAGCCTTACTTATTACAGTAAGGCTTTTTACTATTAAGCTTGTGCATACACTGATTTACCCGCAAGCCAGCGATTGATTAGTTGTTCTACTTGTTCAGGATACTGGCGGAGCATTTGTAGTGCGATAGGTCTGACTAAGTTGAGTGTGTGCTTATCTCTGGTTAAGTCAGCAATTTTAAATTCCGCTAAGCCTGTTTGTTTAGTGCCGAGCACTTCACCTGGACCACGAATTTCCAAATCACGTTCAGCAATTACAAAACCGTCATTGCTATCTCTTAGAACAGCCAAACGTTTTTGTGCAGTATGAGACAGCGGTGCGTGGTATAAAAGCACACAATGGGATGCGATTGCACCACGACCAACTCGACCACGTAACTGATGTAATTGTGCAAGGCCAAGCCGTTCAGGATTTTCAATGATGATCAAACTGGCATTCGGCACATCTACACCGACTTCAATGACCGTTGTCGCCACTAATATATGAATCTTTCCAGCTTTGAACTCGCTCATAATGGCTTGCTTTTCTGCTGCTTTCATACGGCCATGAACTAATCCTATAGTTAACTCTGGCAGTGCATGAGTTAATTGCAGTGCGCTATCTTCTGCTGCTTGGCATTGCAATGCTTCCGATTCATCAATTAAGGTGCATACCCAATATACTTGACGACCTTGCTCGGTACAGGCTGTTTTTACACGAGCAATAATTTCATCACGACGCGTATCAGGTAGTGCAATGGTTTTAATTGGGGTACGTCCTGGTGGCAACTCATCAATCACGGACGTTTCTAAATCGGCATAAGCTGTCATCGCCAGTGTACGTGGGATCGGTGTTGCTGTCATAACCAGTTGATGGGGATAGCAATCACCAAAACGGCCTTTTTCTCGTAGCGATAAGCGCTGATGGACGCCAAAGCGGTGTTGTTCGTCAATAATAATAAGCACTAGGTTATTAAATGTTACTTGTTCTTGAAATAACGCATGAGTCCCAACAATCATTTGCGCTTCACCTGATGCTATTTTTTCAAGCGTTGCGCTGCGTTCTTTTCCTTTGGTTTTACCACCGAGCCATGCTGTAGTTATACCTAAAGCCGTAAACCAATTTTCGAAAGTAATGCCATGTTGTTCTGACAGAATTTCGGTGGGTGCCATTAATGCCACCTGATAGCCCTGTGCGATAGCTGTTAAGGCGCTCAGTGCCGCAACTAGGGTTTTACCTGAGCCAACATCGCCTTGTACTAAGCGCATCATTGGATAAGGAGACTGCAAATCGTTTTTTATTTCAGCGACGACTTTGTTTTGCGCGTTGGTTGGAGCAAAGGGGAGCTGCGCTAAAAAATCATGCTCCAGATGATTAATAGGGTTCAGAGCAACTGCTTTTACTTGCTGTCCTTGTTGACGTAATTTTAATAAGCTCAAATTTTGCGCCAGTAACTCTTCAAACACTAAACGTTGTTGAGCCGGGTGCAGGCCTTGCTCTAATGCGGTGATATCTACATCATTAGCGGGGCGATGTAAAATTAGCAGTGCTTGAGTTAAATCCATACCAGCGTGTTGGAATTGCACTGGCAATAACTCTTCTACCTGATATTTTTCAAGTAATGCAATCGCCTGATCACTTAATGCACGGATCGACAGTTGTTTTAACCCTTCCGTTGTCGAGTAAACAGGCGTTAGTGTGGTCGCTGTTGGTTGTTCGCTCGGTGTATCGCTGAGGCTGTATTCAGGATGAGTCATTTCATAACCCACTCTGCCACGTCGTACCTCGCCAAAACAGCGGATCACCTTACCGCTACTTAAGGTATTCTTTTGTGCTGCAGTAAAATTAAAAAATCGCAGGGTGAGTCGTCCAGTACCATCGTTAACTTGGCAAACGAGCATTTTACGTTTACCAAAGGTAATTTGGCTGGTTTCTATGGTGGCTTCAATACTGACATGACTATGCACAGCTAAATCACTGATAGCATAAATACGGGTGCGGTCTTCATATCGAAGCGGTAGATGAAAGAGCATATCTTGCACTGTGCTAATGCCGAGTTTTTTTAGCCGCTCGGCCATCTTTGGACCAACGCCTTTGAGGTCAGTGATTGGGTAGCGGCTTAAAGTTGGCTTTGACACAATACGCTCAAATCTTTCATTTTTAGATACTTTTTAGTTTACGTGTGAACAGGCTTGTCATCAAGCATGTTTTAATTTGTGCCAAAACTCATCATCAGCGATGATTTCACCATTTTCATCGAGGGCTGGATAGGGTTGCGATTTTTCTTTGCATTTTTGTGCAATGATTGGGTGGCAACCTTCAAATAGCATCTTATGTTTTATGCTCTCATCCAGCATGGTGCGCTCATATAAGCCAGCTTGCAGGCGTTGGTTTTGTGCTTCAAATAATATCAGTGCAGCGGCCACAGACACATTCAGAGACTGCGCCATACCTTGCATTGGAATAATAATGTTTTTATCTGCGTGGGCAAGTGCTTGTGGAGAGATCCCGGTTTTTTCTTGGCCGACAATAATGGCTGTTGGCAGAGTATAATCAATCTCACGGTAGTCAACAGCATCAGGGCATAAGTTAGTAGCGAGTATTTGTACTTGCGGATTATGCTGGCGCATCATAGCCACAGCGCTGTCGATATCTTTATGTAAGTGAGTTGCGATCCAATTTTTACTGCCCCCAGAGGTATTATTGGTGAGCCATTTTTGGTTTTGTGGCCATACTGCATGAACATTATGGCAACCCACAGCATCAGCGCTGCGAACAATTGCAGACAAGTTATGGTGTTTGTGCACATCTTCTAAGCACACGGTTAAATCGGTTTGACGACGATCTAGTACGTGTTTAATGCGATGATAGCGGGTGTTTTCCATTTTTAGCCTTGTCTGAACTCATAAAATTGCCGCTATTATACGGGAATTACCGTCTTAAGGCATTACTGAGCGGCTAATTGGGTTTTGCAGTGATATTAGCGTTTCGGTTGACTGAATAGCTTCGATAGCTTGAATCTTATTGATCAATACATCTTGTAAATGATCAATTGAACGGGTCATTACCTTAATAAAAATACTGTAGTTACCGGTTGTGTAATAAGCCTCAACGACTTCTTCAAGTTCCTTTAGATGCAATAAGGTTTGTGGGTAGTCTCGAGCATTATTGAGGTTGATGCCAATAAAACAACACACATCGTAGCCTAACTGCTTGGCATTGACGCTAACTTGGGTGCCTGTAATGATCCCCGCTTGTTTCATTTTTTCAATCCGTACATGAATTGTACCTGCGCTAACGGCGAACCGTTTGGCTAATTCTGCATAGGCTGTGCGGGCATTATCCATTAATGCGTGGAGGATCTGTTTATCAAGATTATCGATTTGATAATTTTCCATATAAATATCATCTTTAAATTATTGAATCATCATTTTTTATACCACTAAATTAATCAAATTAATATGGTAAAGGTGTTTTTGTTATTGGTTATTGAATTAAAGTGCAAAATGATTGAGGATTGCTTTAACGACATGGTTGCTCATAGTGCAATCATGCATTTATGCAAGTAACAATAACTGGGAATGAGGCCAATTATTATGAGTTCACACTTTGTCCAGCAACAGCTGCAAATTAGTAAAGTTAAACAGTATTTTTCACACCAGCTAGAACAACAGCTAGGGTTAATTGAAGTACAAGCGCCTATTTTGGCTAGAGTAGGCGATGGTATCCAAGATAACCTAAGTGGCACTGAAAATGCGGTTGCGGTAAAAGTTAAAACTATTCCAGCGAGTCAATTTGAAGTGGTTCACTCTTTGGCAAAATGGAAGCGAAAAACACTAGCTGAGCACGGCTTTGCAATTGGTGAAGGTTTATACACACATATGAAAGCGTTGCGCCCGGATGAAGAGTCATTAAGCCCCATCCATTCAGTTTATGTTGATCAGTGGGATTGGGAGAAAGTAATTTGTGCCAGTTCTGAGCGCTCTCTTGATAAGTTAAAAGAAACAGTACAAGCCTTGTATAAAGGCTTAAAAGCAACCGAGCAATTTGTTGCTGATGAATTTGCTATATCACCATTTTTACCCGCTGATATTACTTTTGTACACAGTGAGCAGTTACGTCAAATGTACCCTGATTTTACCGCCAAGCAGCGCGAAAAAGCGATTACACAAGAATATGGTGCGGTGTTTTTGATCGGCATTGGTGGGGCATTAGCCGATGGTAAGATTCATGATGTACGCGCACCTGACTACGATGATTGGTCGACTCAGACCTGCGAGCAATACAGTGGCTTAAATGGTGATATTTTACTGTGGAACCCTGTGCTTGAAGATGCTTTTGAAATTTCATCAATGGGTATTCGCGTATCACCAGAAGCACTAGTTGCACAGCTTGCAATTACCGGTGACCAAGCTCGTTTAGAATTTGATTGGCATAAGCAACTACTAGCTAAACAATTACCACAGACAATAGGTGGTGGCATTGGTCAATCTCGATTGGCGATGTTGTTATTACAAAAACCTCACATCGGTCAAGTACAAGTAAGTGTATGGCCGGAGGAGTTAAAACAACAAGTGGCTGGTATTTTATAACGTAGACGAGACAATAGAGACTATCTGCTGTTAGTCTCTATCTGCTTGCGATCAACTGGTTTTAAATTCAATCTCTATTTTTCCTTCTTGCAGTTTTACGTTACAAGGAGGATAGCTGCGATTTGTTCTTAATACTTTATCGAAAATGTGGATTTCTACCCCAGAATGCAATTTTTTATTGACCGCTAAATTAGCATTATCAAGTAGTTCATATAGACTTTGTTCTAGCGTTGTTAGGCGTTTTTCTAGCTGCTCTGCTTGTTGGCAATAATGTTGCTGAGTAGCTCCAATTTTAGCGAGCAATAGTTTTTTCTTATCTAAATCTTTTACTAAATCGGCCTTTTCTAGCGTTGCTTGCAGGGTGTCTAATTGCTCATCGGTTTTAGCTAATTCTTTAAGGCATTCATCGGTTTCAGTAGTAACAGACTTTCCTGAAGCAACCATGTTTATGAGCATTTTAGCGCCAGATTCATTACCAATTTCACCAGCGATAATCATTCCGGCATCCAGGATCTCGCCACCAAATAACTTCCCTTGTGGATTGTCTGCTTGGCCTATCTGTAAAAGCTTAGTCGCTTTCATTGCGCAGTGGCTAGCTTGGCGCTCAATAAAAATATTATTACCTTCAAGGTAGCTATATTGGGAGTGAGATAAATGAATATCACCGTTACAAATAATTTTGCACGAAAGCGTTTTATCATCTAGCTGGTGGCCAATCACACCTTGTTTAATGGTGATATTACCTTGCGCTGTCAGCTCTCCGGATTCAACCGTGCCCATCACAGTTATATCGCCTTTTGCGGTTACTTTCATGCCAGGCTCTATATTATGAGTGACAATAATGCTGCCATCAAAGTTTATATGGCCGCTTTTAACTGTGACATCGCCAATCGTAAAAATATCATCAACGCGCATACCATTTTGAATTTCGACTGGTACGCCCGCAATACTTGAGATTAATTCAAGAGGATTAGTTTTTGATATTTCACTGCCCTCACCAGCAACTAGCGGGCTACTTTCTCCTGCTTTTGCCGGAAGGACATCGCCTTTTACGGTAAAACCTTCTTTACCAGGGGTTGCGGGTTGCTGTCGAACTAATAATGTACCGGGTTCAACACTTGCTAACTTGCCAAAGTCGCGCATATCGACAGTGCCATCTTCGCGCAGTTTCGGGGTATGCAAACGCTCTTTTAAAGTTAATACTTGAGGGAGTAATTTTGATGATTTGCCGTCTTCTGGTAAGCGACCTTTAGCGAGGATACCTTTAACGGTAGTGCCAGCGGGTAATTCAAATTGTTTTTGTAGCAGCTGCTCTAAAAATGCTTGTTTGTAGCCCCGAGCAACCCCAGCTTTGATCAGCTGCTGTTTCGCTTGATCAAGGGCCAAAACTTTGCCACCTTGTGCGAGTGTGAGTTCGCCTGTTGCTAACATTTTATCATCACTGAGTGTAACAGTTAGTGTGGCGTCATGCTTACTGGCAACCACTAAACTACGTTCGCTACTAGGCTCTTTAAAAAAAGCATTGATAGCATCATAGTCTATGCGACATTCACAGAATGTTGATTTTTCTAGAGCCTCAATAACAAAAGCGGCACTAGGCGGCGAATGTTCTATAACATCGAGTAGTACATTACCGTTATGAGCAAGCTTAAACACGGATCATCCTTTTACAACACTTAAGTTAAAGGTTTTTATAATTATATAAAGATAGAGTGCTAGAGATTTGAATAACTGTCAAGAAGATCGAGGAAAAGGGGACTGATGAGTTAATACACCTAAGTATAAATACTTAGGTGTATTGCTGTAAGCTTAATTTGTTGAAGGCAATTCCATAATACCGTCAATTTCAACTTGCACGTTTTTTGGTAATGCGCGCACGCCAATTGCTGCTCGGGCAGGATAAGGTGCTTTGAAGTATTGGCTCATTACTTCATTTACCGTCGCAAAGTTAGATAGATCAGTTAAATAGATATTAACTTTTACCAAGTCTTGGATGTTGCCACCGGCTTCTTCACATACCGCACTAATATTTTTAAATACTTGATGTGTTTGTTCTGCGAAATCTTCAGAGATCACTTCCATCGTTGCGGGAACTAATGGAATTTGACCCGATAAGTAAACTGCTGTACCAACTTTTACTGCTTGGCTATAAGTGCCGATGGCAGCAGGTGCTAGATCCGTAGAAATAAATGCTTTATTCATGATTTTCCTATATTATTTTTTACGATAGACTTTTTGCACATCAGGCATTACGCGAATGCGGCGCATGATATTAGCAACATGGACACGGTTTTTCACGGTGATCCCTAAATCTATCACGTATAAATTACTTTCTTTTTCGTCTGTGGCTATTTCTATTATGTTTGCTTGAGTTGTAGCAATTACATTGGTTAGTTTTGCGAGTGCGCCTTGGTGGTTTATGATTTCTACACGCAGTGCTGCAATATATTCTTTTTCTGGATTATCATCCCATTTAACAACCAAGTACTTGGAGCGTTCAGTTTCCCAGCCACGAATATTTTTACATTCTTGGCGGTGAACCGTGATGCCTTTACCTTGGCTTATATGTGCGGTGATAGCATCCCCTGGCACTGGTCGACAACATTTAGAATAATTAACTAGCATGCCTTCAGTACCAATAATGGTCGCTTTAGCATTTTTAGTCATATCGCCTAAATCATCATTGTCATTTTGCAGTAAGCGGCGTGCGATCAGCATGCTCATTAAATTACCGCAGCCAATTTCAACTAATAGCTCTAATACAGTATTGAGTTCATGTTCTGCTAATACGCGACTAATATTTTCGTCAGGCAGATCATCGAACTTCGTTTCACCTAAAGCTGAGTCGAGTAAGCGACGGCCAAGTAATAAAGCTTCTTCATGATGTTGGCTCCTCAGGTAATTACGAATTCCTAAACGTGCTTTACCGGTAACAATAAAGTTTAACCACGTTGCGTTAGGGTGCGCACCTGAGCTGGTAATCACTTCAACTGTTTGACCCGTATCTAATGCTTTACTTAACGGATGAGGTTTGCGGTTAACGCGTGCACCCACACAGGTATTACCAACATCGGTATGGACCGCGTATGCAAAATCAACGGCGGTTGCACCCATAGGTAACTCGACTATGCGACCATCAGGAGTGAACACGTAAATTTCTTCTGGGAATAGCTCTGTTTTAACGTTTTCAACAAATTCAAATGATGAGCCTGCGCTTTGTTGTAATTCCAACAAACTTTGCATCCACTGACGTGCACGTTGTTGTGCAGTGTGGCCTGCGTTATCACCGGATTTTTTATACATCCAATGAGCAGCAACTCCTTTATCTGCCATGTGATCCATATCGTGAGTACGGATCTGGATCTCAACAGGGATCCCATGAGGACCAACTAATGAGGTATGCAACGATTGATAACCATTAGTTTTAGGTACTGCTATATAATCTTTAAAGCGAGTTTCGATTGGTTTATATAAATTATGGGCAACGCCAAGTACCCGATAGCAGATATCCATTGAATCAACTGCAATTCTAAATGCGTAGATATCCATGACTTCATTAAACAGTAACTCTTTATTAAGCATTTTTTTATAAATACTATATAAATGTTTTTCGCGCCCAGAAACAGTGGCTGTAATGCCAGCTTCTTCAAGGCGTGCTGTTATCTCGGTTTGGATATTTGAAATGACTTCTTTGCGATTGCCGCGCGCTTTGGCAACTTCTGACTTTAAAGCGCGATGACGCATCGGGTAGAGGGCTTGAAAACCTAAATCCTCTAACTCATTTTTAATATCGTGAATACCTAAACGATTAGCAATCGGCGCATAAATCTCTAACGTTTCGCGGGCAATACGTCGACGTTTGTCAGGACGTAATGCTCCAAGAGTGCGCATATTATGAGTACGATCAGCAAGTTTGATTAAAATAACACGAATATCTTGTGTCATTGCCATAATCATTTTTCGATAGTTTTCAGCTTGGAATTCTTTTTTATCTTTAAAGCTGAGCTTATCAAGTTTGCTTACGCCCTCAACTAATTCTGCGACTGTCTCACCAAAAATTTCGGCTAAATCTTGTTGGCTAAAGTCGGTGTCTTCAATCACATCATGCATTAATGCAGCCATTAACGTTTCGTGATCTAAATGCATACCAGCCAGAATTTGGCTTACTTCAACAGGGTGAGTAATGTAAGGTTCGCCACTTGAGCGAGTTTGACCCTCATGGGCCTCTCGGGCTACCACATAGGCTTTTTGTACCAGCTCTACATCAGCAGCAGGTAAGTATTCTGATATTTTCTTTTTTAGACCTTCAAAAAGATACATTCACACTCCAATGTTCTCGTGAAGCAAATAGGTAACGGTATGTTAAGAATATACGATGAAAAGAAGGGATTGCCAACGGCTAGAATAGAAATACTATACCGTTGGCTAAATCAGACAAGGAAGTCAGATTATTGGTTGCCGCCTACAATAGCTGCAACTGCAGCCATTTCAGCCGCCTCTTGATGTTGTTGCTCTTCACGATCAATAAGATCCATTGATGAGCTATCTACTAAACCAAGTTCAATTTCACGTAAAGCAACAACCGTTGGTTTATCGTTTTCAGGATCAACCAGTGGCTTTTTACCACCGACCGCGATTTGACGGGCACGACGGGCCGCAACTAAAATTAAATCAAAACGATTACCAATTGCATCTACTGCATCTTCAACAGTTACGCGAGCCATCTTAGCACTCCAAATAAATTTTTAAGCAAAGACGTAGTTTACTGCACCGAGTCAGATTCGCCAATAGCTTGTGGTTAATTTAAACAAATAAAATACTTACTGAACCCAAATTAGGATTTAACGCAGTAAGTCTACGAGTAAATCTTGATGGCGAATAGCTTGGCTTTGTAGCGATAAGCGTTTTGCCAATACGATCGTCTCAATTTCCTTCAGCGCAGTTGCAAAATCATCGTTAACCACGACATAGTCATATTCATTGTAATGAGACGTTTCAGATTGTGCTTTTGCCATGCGACCAGCAATGATTTCTTGTGAATCTTGGCCGCGATTATTTAAGCGCGCTTCAAGCTCAACTTTTGACGGTGGTAGGATAAAAATGGTTTCAACATCAGCGACCAGATCACGAACTTGACGTGCACCTTGCCAATCAATATCTAAAAATACATCAATACCTGCTGCAAGCTGCTCTTCAATTGCTTGCTTTGATGTACCGTAGTAATTATCGAACACTTGCGCCCATTCAAAAAAATCATTCTTTTCAATTAATGATTTGAATTCATCAACATTTACAAAGTGGTAATGCACGCCATTTGCTTCGCCCGGACGAGGCGAGCGAGTAGTATGCGATACAGATACTTTCATATCATTATACTTAGTTAACAATGCATTGATTAAGCTGGATTTACCCGCACCAGATGGTGCCGATAAAATAAATAAGTTTCCGCAAGAGTGTGCCATGGGTTTTTACCTAAAATAAACCGACTAGAGCTGCTAATAAGCTCCGCCTTAATTTTGGTATTGTACTTTATTTAGTGAAGTTTACTCAACTGCCGAAAGTATCCTAGTGAGGTGATTAAATTTTAACGTATTAATAACCGTATTTTTGTTACGGCAATGATGACTGTTTAAAAAACTCCCGCATTTTAACGATTATTTGTACTTAGTTGCATAATGCAAAAATGGTCGTTGCAAGTTGCATCTTTCATCTTCAACTTTATTTTATTTTGTTTTATTTCAATGTTTTATTTTTTGGAATGATGCCTGCATTGGTACAGTTACTTAATGATTGAGGGCTTACTAATGAGATTAACCCATTTAGCCATAGCGTGTTTAGTTTCACTTCCTTGTGCTGTATTTAGCCAGCCATTCGATAATTGCCCTAGTCAGGCATTTTTGATGCAGGATGCAAAGGCACAGCTTTACGGTATAGATTTAGTATCGGCTAAACCTACGATTTTATCATCGGCTTTGACGTTTGCTAGCGAGGCAAATAATGAAAGTGTGAATGCCGTCGGTTTTAATTACAAAGACCAATACTTATACGGTTTTAGCCGACAATCGCCTAAAAGCGTGGTGCAAATTGGTAGCAACTACGAAATGAAGCGGTTAAATGTTACTGGCCTACCCGATACTAATTTTTATGTAGGTGATATTCAAGTGACTGGTGAGCAAGCAAATCAAAGTGCGATGTATTATGTATATACTCCCAATTTTGGTTTATATGAAATCAATCTAGAGGGTGATCTAGATGCCCCCATAACTGCTCGGCTACTACCTGCAACCGACACATGGAACTTAGGTATATTTGATTTTGCATTTCATCCGCAAAGTAATCTGTTATACGCAGTTGAATCAAATGGTGATTTGCATGAAATTAACGTTGCAGAAAATACTACCAAGTTTATTACTCAAGTTGATATTGGTGATGATACGGGCGCATTTGGTGCTGCCTATTTTGATATCAATGGTCAGTTTTATTTTAGTAATAATAAAAGCGGAAAAATTCACAAAGTTGATTTAAGTATTAGTCCTGTTGTTGGTTATACGCCTGTTGCGAATGTGTTTACATCGGGCCCTAAGTCAAGTCAGAACGATGGGGCTCGTTGTGCTATTGCCGAAGTTGAGGTAACAGATAGTTCGATTGATTTTGGTGATGCTCCTCTACCTTATAACACCAGTTTAGAGCAAAGCGGAGCCAGGCATTTATTCGATCCTAACAGCACTGGCAGTAACCTGATTTATTTAGGCGATACAGTCGATGGTGAAAATATCAATACTGATGCCGACTTAATCAACAACCCAGTTGATGCATCAGATGATGGGGTGAGCTTTGTGACGGCAATATCGGCGGGTCAAGATAGCCAAATTATTGTAAACGCCTCTGCGAGTAGCTTTTTATATGCATGGTTTGATTGGGATCAAAATGGCGGCTTTAGTGAAAGTGAGCGCATAATAACTAAATATCAACTTAATCAAGGCGATAACAGTATTTTAATTAATGTACCTAGTAATGTTAAAGCTGGGCAGACATGGGCTCGTTTTAGGGTAACTGATGGCTCGGAAGCTTCGCTTATTACTGCCACTGGCGGTGTTTTAGGTGGTGAGGTGGAAGATTATGAAATAACAACATTTGTTAGTGCTGTATACCCAGGAGAAAACGATTGGGTGACACTTGCTTATGAAGATAAATGGCCGTTTGCAGGTGATTATGACTTTAATGACGTGGTCGTAAATTACCGTACTACTCAGCTCATTGAGGGCACTAATGTTGTTGGTTATAAAATTGATGGCCAGTTAATTGGTGTAGGAGCAACCTATCATAATGGCTTTGCGGTAAGCCTTAAAGAGACGGTAAATAATACAACTTACTCAATTTTAAGTAGAGAAGTCGATGCCGATAATATTCGGTTTGTGATTAATGGCGAACTACAAACAGGCTCATTTTTGGAAGCAAACACAGAGCAGGCTATTTTAATTTTTATGCAAGACACTTGGCTGCATGTGAATAAGCAATCAGGGTGCGAGTATTTTAGAACGGAAAGTAATTGCGACGTCAACAGCAAAGTAACTTTTAGTATGACTATCCCATTAAAAGTCCCTAAAGCGAAAATATTATCCCCCGGAACATTATTAGACCCTTTTATTTTTGCTACAGAGGGCTTTTATCACGGCGATTTTTTAGTTGGTAAAAATGCGCGCAGCTGGGAAGTACACATGAAAAATCAAGCGCCCACAGAAGTATTTGACGCGACTTTGTTTGATCTCAGTGGTGCAGATGATGTGAGCCAGCAAGAAAGTGGTTTGTTTTTCTTAACTGAAAACGGCCTACCATGGGCGATTGAAGTAGGAGTGCAATGGTTACATCCACTTGAAGGTGTAGATATAACCGATGCCTACGATAGCTTTGCTAATTTTGCTCAGTCGTCAGGAAAGCAAAATCCACAATGGTTCAATCGCTACAACAGCAATAATGTGGCAGTTAGAGGAGAACAGTAATGAAAAAATTAACCGTTATTTTATGCTTATCATCATTTTTAGTTGCGTGTGGTGGTGGTGAAAGCGAAAGTACTGCGGCAGTACCTGCAGCTGTTGAATCACTACCATCGAGTGTCGTTCCTATCACCATCGACTCAGCCGGAATGGCCAGTTTAGTGATAGATGATCGTTTTGATTTATCAACGAAATTTAAACTAAAGATTGATGTAGATCTCTCTATAGGTGACGTAAGAGCTTACTTAAATATTTGCCAAAAAAAGGCCAATAGCCTACGTGCTGATTATGGAAACTGCTTAGTTAGAGCTCCTTTATCGCAAGGATCTATAAAAACTACGCTTGCAATGAGTAGACAAGATATCGAGCTGATTGCAGAAATTTGGTTTTACGATACCAGCACTCAACCCCTTTCATTCGCATGGCAGTTTGATACACAAGTAGAACATCAGATGTTTGAAATGAGGTAGTAAAAGTCAAAGGTAAGCAGTAACGGTAAAGTGATCAAGCTAAAGAATACACCTAGGTATATTCTTTATACTAGTTAGGGTAGTGATTTATGTTGAAGTTTCTTAATGATAACAATGGCGATCTTTTGCAAAAAAAGAGGCTAGTAAAATTTTTTGTCGCAGCAGCTGCGTTTATGCTAATTGCGATTGCCTATAATCCTTCGCAATATTATTACGCTGATCTTTTAGTATCATTGCGTATGCCATTACTAGTTATTGCCTTATGCTTTGCCATGTTGCTTTTAATTATAAAAGCAACATATTTAGGTGGGTCGCTATCAATTATATGCTTGATAAGTTTGAGTTCATTATTACCATTGCATTCGTTACCAAGTGAGCAAACCAAAAATGCGATTTCGATAAAACAAATAAACTTAAATTATAGTAACCCGTTTATTGAATCGCACTTAGTTCGCTTACAAAAACAATCTTGGGATGTATTAATTCTGCAAGAGTTTAGTGATTTAAATCGGCATTTGCTCTCTCGTTTTTTAACCAAGGCTAGTTTATTTGGTTATCGTGAAGTAGAGGGGATCCCTTACGGCATCGTTGTTATTTCGCGTTTACCTATAATTTATAGACAACAAGTAAAACTTCAAGGGGATAGGTTAGGTTACATTAAACTGCGCTTGTTATTTAATAATGAAGTTATCACTACGTATATTGCACACCCACCATCACCAAGAACCAAGCAGCACTGGGAAAATAGAAATATTTTACTCGCGGCGCTGCATGCAGCAACAATACAAGAGCAAACACCATGGCTAATTGCAGGTGATTTAAATATTGTCCCTTGGTCACGTTATTTTAGTTGGCAAAGTACACAAAGTTGTTATGGAGCAATTCCTTATAGTAGTTTTATGCCCTTAAATATTAAGCCGACACTGCTAACCGGGTTACCCATAGATCACTGTGTTTTTGACGAGCAATTTACGTTAAACAGCTTAATAGTGAGTAATTTTGCAGGAAGTGATCATAAGATGCTTAGTTATAGTTTGAGCCTTCATGATTAACCAAAGTTCAGCTTAGTTAGTTAATAAAAATAGCATGCAGGATTAACTACATGCTATTTGATTAAATAAACCAATGCGGATTTATTTTACTGTAATGGCAAAGGTCATTTTTAAGTCATGTAGTAAATGACGTAGGTTTCGCTTATGTGGAAAAAGTGTGAATGCAGCAGTTGCAATCGATAGGGCTTTAAATTTAGAACCTATTTCTCGATAGTACTCACCATAGCATTCTAAAATGCGTGCTTGTGCTTTTATTTTCGCCATAACGCCAGCATCATGTTTACAACGCGAGACAATTTCTTTCATTGCATTGAGTCTATTTTTACGGTTTGCAGTAATAGAACCCGCTCTCATCAAGTAATCCATTGCGATACGCGGTGAAAACGCAACATCACCGATCCTTGCAAGTTTTAACCAGCAATCCCAGTCGCTAGCGCTATTTAATTGGTTATCAAATCGGCCAATATAATTAATCGCTGAACGCTTAACTACAACCGAAGATGTGCCAATTACATTAGCAAAAATCAGTAAATCCATTGGGCATTTTAAATTTTGATAACCCATATTATTTTTATCAACAAATTTTGAAAATTCAGGCCAAAAAGAAAAACAATCGACAATGGGTTCATATTCTTCGTTAATATGCATATAGTTTGTGAAACTTAAAACGCACTCTGAGTGCTCTTTCATATAGCTTAATTGTTCGTATAACTTATCATCACTCCAGTAATCATCAGCGTCTAAAAAAGCAATGTAATCACCTTTTGCTGAGGCAATAGCGCGATTTCTTACATTGACAACGCCAGTGTTTTCTTGCTCTATAACAATTAACTGGGGAATTGTTATTTGGGCGGTTTTTAACCACTCAACACTCCCATCTGTTGAACCATCATCAACCACAATAATTTCTAAATTCACGTTTTTTTGTTTAACAACACTACTAATGGCCTTGGCTAAATATTGCTTACAATTGTAGTTAGGGATAATAACGCTTATTTCTATACTCATGATCCGCATCCTAGTTTTATAAATTAACTAACTAAGTACTACGCAAGTTCAGCGCCAATTATTTTAATAGGTTTGCGAGGGGGTTTTTGTCTAATGCTTTGCATTTTGCAACAGATGTTCGCAAATTGACTTTTTAATCATGTTTTTGGTGTGTTTTAACTGGGCATGCTTCTTGCGAAATAACCATAAGTTATATTTGGAGTGTTGAGCATGAAACATATTGGCATTGTGGTACCGAGTTTCCATATCCCCTCAGAAACCTTTGTGGTAACTGAGATAAACGCATTAGTAAGAGCTGGGCACAAGGTCAGTGTTATCACCTTTGCAAATTTAAATAGTTGTACCAATCTTGATAGCAGTGTAAACGTCATTACTATTGAAAAATCGTTGTTATATGCGGCCAAGTTTGCCATGAAAAAACCGCTGGCAGCATTTAAAGCGGCATTAACAGCAACAAGGTTTACCTCAATCTCGGTCACTTCACTGCTTGGCTACGGATTAAATATTGCTGACATAATCAAACAACATGGTATTTCCCACATACACTGCCACTTTATGCATGCGCCTCTGGCGTACTCAATTATAGCCAGCAAAATTGCAGGCATTAGTATCTCCTCGATTGGCCACGGGCATGACGTATACGTTAATGATACTGATCTTAGGCTGAAACTCTCATTGTGTAATTTCTCCGTGGCCGTGTGCAAAGATATGGCTGAAAAGTTAGGTAAATACAAAGCGGGTAAAGTTGAGTTGCTGCATTGTGGAGTTGATCTAAGTTTATTTAACGCAACGCCTAACCGACTTAATGAGTCTGTGAAACTATTATTTATTGGCCGTTTAGTTGAAAAAAAGGGACTACAATTTTTACTACCCGCAATAAAAAAATTAAATAAAAAATACTCAATATTTTTAGATGTTGTTGGTGAAGGCCCTTTGATGAACGACCTAAAGTTTTTATGTGAAAAGTTAGGCATTGAAAAAGAAGTTAGATTTTTAGGCAAACAAACGCCACTGTGGCTATCAAAAAACACCAGTAATTACTCTGCGTTAGTTGCGCCATTTTGCATTTCAAGTAACGGAGATAGAGATACTGGTCCGGTGGTTTTAAAAGAGGCTATGGCTAGTGGTATTCCAGTGCTCACAACTCAATTAATGGGAGCCAAAGAAATTGTTAATGACTCGGTGGGTTTTAAGTGTGAGCCGTCGAGTATTTCAGGGTTGGAGAAAATTTTAACGGAGTTTTGTGAATTAAATCCCTATGAGAGATACGCCAAAGGAATTAATGCCAAACGCTTAGTTGCAAATAAGTTTAACGCCAGCTCACAAGCTAAAAAATTGTCATCTTGGGTGCAAAACTCTTAAGGAATAAAGATGAACGGATTAAAGCAAATCGCCTATTTTGGACTATCAACCTTGTTACTTAAGGGACTTGGCTTTGCTTTGTTGCCTATATCTACTCGTCTTTTAAGCCAAGCTCAATTTGGTGAGCTAAACTTTTTAGTTTCTATTTCCGCTGTTATGTCTTTGTTGTTGTGTTTAGGGTTACCCGAATTATTGTTCAAGCAACAAATGAAAAATGCGGTTTATAAACAAGCCTTGTTTAGAGACGCGATTATTTTATGTAGTGTTTTGAGTGCGTTGTTTGTTGTTATTATGGTGTTATTTACCAGCTCATTTAGTGTGTTATTACCCATCTCCATTAATAAACTTGATCTGCAGTTATTAGCAGTTAATTTAGCATTTTCTGCTGTGCTATCCATTGTGTTTTGCTTTTTAAGATATTACGAAATGGCTAAGCAGTTCTGCTTTTTAGCTATTTTACAAGGAGTGGGGCAAACGCTACTCACCATTATATTACTTTACTTAGGCTATGGAGTAACGGGGGTTATGGTGTCGGGTGCTGTGTCGAGCTTTATTGTGCTGATGATTTCGTTATGCGTCATTGGCCGCACAATTACGATTAGTTTTAACTATGTTCCTTGGAATATAAGTTATAAAAATAGTTTGTTTTTATTAAGTATTATTGCTTCATCGCTGTTTGTATATGCAAATAATGGCGCTGAAAACTGGTTTATTGCAGCCAGTGTCGGAAAAGAAAAGCTTGCCCAATATTATGTGGCAATGCAATTTGCAGTTATGACTTCGTTTACCTTTGAACCGATCAGAATGTGGTGGTTTTCTCGTCGTTTTAATGAATTAACTTCTTGTCGCACTCGTTATGTTTCTTTATGTGAGCTAAGTTTAGAAATCGCAATTGCGTTGTGTGCAGTAATGCTTATTGTTGCGCCTCATTTATTTATCTTGGTTTTACCACAAGGTTACTTACTAAATTCTTGGCTTTTACCCAGTTTAATATTTATTGTTGTACTTAGGCATCACAGCGATCTACTCAATATTGGTTGTTATATTCATTTTAACGCACTATTTGTCACTATTATTAATGCTGTTAGTGCAGCTTGCGTACTAATAGCATTGGGTATTTTAGTGCCTAAATGGGGAGTGCTTGGCGCAGTGGTCAGCTTAGTATTTGCACAAACTCTTAAAACAGTGTTGTTTGTTGTTGTTAGCCAAAAGCTCGAAAATCTGGCATTTAGTATTCAGCGATTAGTACCTAGCTGGCTCTGTTTTATTAGTGTTTTTGCCCTGGGCGTAAGTGAAATTACTCATTATGTAATTTGGCAAATCGCGGCTTTAGTTTGCCTAGTAGGCGTTTTATTTAATAAGTATCAAAACAGAATAATGGCAATACTGAATCAGTATGTAACAAGGAAAGCACATGGTTAATTGGTATAAAGCGCATTGCCACTTAATAAATGGCTTGGTGATTACTGTGCTCATTTTAGGTTTGTATTCGCTATTTGGCCCCATAGCCGCTTTTGCCTTGTTGCTATTACCGTTTGCGGGTTTTTTGGCGATACGTATTAGCACCGTGTTTATTATATTATTTATTTTGTTTAGCTATTTTAGAATCCACGAGGCGTTTGTTTTTCTAATGCCGCTTAAAATTCCTAAATTACTTGCTTTAGCATCTTTACTGGCCATTGCATGGCATTTATTTGTATCTAAAACTTTAAAACCACATTGGAGCTCTACGCATCTTATTTTTGTAATTTGGTTCGCCTGGCTCACTGTATGCGTATTTTCAGCTTCAAATAGAGGCGTTGCTATTGAGTATTGGTCTGGTGTGTTGGTTAAAGTATTTATTATGGTATTTGCTATTAGCTGGTGGTTAACGCGGTTTTCGCATTTTAGTTACGTTAGGCTGGGTATTATGATCTCAGGTGTCACTATCGCTTTAGTGGCGTTGAATAACAAAATAAACGGTGTGGGGTTAGTTGAAGGAACTAGAGTGACTATTTCACGGGAATATCGCTCGCAATTAGGTGATCCCAATGATTTATCTTTGGTGTTGATGTTTCCTGTTTCATTTTTAGCAGCTGAACTTTTTGATACAAATAGTAATAAGTATCGACGTACTTTTGCCGGAGTTGGTTTGATTTTGGCTATTTCCGGTGTTATTGCCACTCAAAGTCGTGGTGGTTTATTAGGAATAGCCGCTATTTTAAGTTTCTTTTTATATAAAAAAGTCAAAAATCCCTTCGTAGTGGCTATGTGCGGTGGTGTCGCTATGCTTGCCATGATGATTTTTGCTGGTATTTCTGACCGACAAAGTGGTGGTGCGGCAGAAGGAGGTGTCGATGAATCAGCAATGGGTAGGATCTATGCTTGGCAGGCTGCAATCAATATGGCGTTGTCTAATCCATTAACTGGCGTTGGAGTTAATAATTTTTTTGTAAATTACTATTTTTACAGTCCTCATTGGGATGGCAAGAATCATGCAGTACATAGCACATGGTTTCAGGTGTTAGGTGAAACTGGCTTTGTTGGCTTTTGTATTTTTTTACTCGTGATAGCCAGTATTTATCGAAGTCTGTCGCGGGTTTATTGTATTAATAAACGTAGTTTTAATCCTGAAGTGATGGTGAACGCTAACGCATTAAAGGCCGGTTTAATTGGCTTTATGGTTGCTGGCACTTTTTTAACTCAAGCTTTTACATGGCCACTGTATATTATTCTGGCTCTGACTATTGCACTAGAAAAGCTTACTATAGAAAGTAATAAGGAATAACAATATGTTGATACAGCTTAAACTTTGGCTAAAAAATAGTAATAATCCATTAGCGACATGGTTGTTTCAATTTGCAAAGTCGCTTCGCAATCCGCAAATCATCGTAATCCCTGTGCTACATGCTTCACTTTACTATTTGCATTATTTTATAAAAGAGTTATGCCATGAGCTAGTTCGGATTTTTTATTATACACCTTTATTTAAAAGCCAAATTAAGGGCAGTAAAAAGCGCTTATATTTATATTCAGGTATGCCGCAAATACTTGGCAAGTTAAAAATTGAATGCAAAGACGATGTGAGAATTTCAGGGATCAGCACCTTATGTGGGCGGGTGAGTAATGAGCGAGAGCCGCTACTAAGTATTGGCAATAATGTTGACATTGGTTGGCAAAATGCTTTTTCTGTAGGGCGCACCATTATTCTTGAAGACGATGTCAGGCTGGCAGGACGAGTTTTTTTAGCCGGTTTTCCTGGGCATCCAATTGACTGTGATCGCCGCGCTAACTCTGAAAGCGATGATGAATCTCAAATTGGTGACATTATAATAAAACGCGGTGCTTGGCTGGGCACTGGAGTGACTGTACTGGGCGGTGTCACAATCGGTGAGGGGGCGATAATTGGTGCGGGAAGTGTGGTTACTAAAGATATTCCTGATTTTACTATTGCTGCGGGAAACCCTGCCAAAGTAGTTAAAAAAATTAAGGGGTAAGTGTATGAAATTTATTGTATTTGGTGAAGACTGGGCGAGTCATCCAAGCAGTACTCAACATTTATTTTCAGAGCTTGCTAAGCAGCATGAAGTACACTGGATAAACTCCATTGGTATGCGAAAACCAAGCGCTAAATTTCATGACATTAAACGTATGCTCAGCAAGTTAAAGCAGTTATTTCGACAGTCTAAAACTGCTGCAATAGCCACACCCAACAATATGACTGTTTATAAGCTGCCTGTATTACCTTGGCACGATAATCGACTCATTCGATGTTTTAACCGCTGGATTTTTTCTCGTTACCTTGCACCCTCAACTTGTAGTGAGCCGATTATGTATTGGTTAAGTGTGCCAACTGCACACTATTTATTTGATAAAAAAACCACTGATAAATTAATTTATTATTGCGGCGATGATTTTTCTGCGTTGGCAGGGGTTGATGCTAAACTCGTTGCCCCCTTTGAGCAGCAGCTTATTAATAGCGCAGATCTTATCTATGTGATCAGTGAGTTATTGCTGGCAAAGATGCCCGCTACAAAAACAAAAATGCTGACCCACGGCGTAAGTTATGAGCTATTTACAAGCGACGTTGAAAAAGCCGATGAAATACAAACTATAAAAGAACCTATTATTGGCTTTTACGGCAGTATTAATGCTTGGTTAGATATTGCGTTATTAACCGCCTTGGTGGCTGCAAGGCCGCATTATCAACTCGTGCTTATCGGAGATATTGTGACCCCTGTTACACAGCTATTGCAGTTTAAAAATGTTACGCATATTGGCGCAGTTAGCCACGACCGTTTAGTATCGTTTTCTGCTCATTGGGATGTGTCGATTTTACCTTTTGTGAATAATGAGCAAATCAGAGCGTGCGATCCGCTAAAACTTAAAGAATATTTAGCGACAGGTAAACCGATTGTCGCAACTGATTTTCCTGCAGTTAGTAATTATACGCCGCATATTTTTATTGCTCACTCTAGTCATGACTTTATTAACAAGGTCGATGAGGCGCTTTCGTTAACTCAGCCACAATTAACATTATTAAACAGCGTACAAAAGAATCTAGCAAAAGCGCACAGCTGGCAGGCAAAGGCGCTTATTGTTAACGAAGACCTGCTGCGACTAAATCCTCCACATTGAGCATTAAAATGTAATCTTGGCGCGCCCTGTGCAACTACCTTATTAAACTAGGCTATTTACAGTGTAAATTTTTATTATGCAAATAGCCGTTAAATTTCGCATTGCAATATGCAAATTAATAGGTAGGGATTATGTTAGTTAGAGAGCAAATAAAAAGGTTACTTTATTTAGCTTTGTATGCAGTTTATACAAGGGCGAAACTATTTGTTTTGCCTCTGTTCATCGTACCTGTTGTGGTTATTTTACTCGCTGCAACTGCGCAAAAGCAGTACACAAACCATGCAACAATCTTAATAGAAGAATCTGCATTACTAAACCCATATTTAGATGACTTGTCTTTTTCGTTTGATTTATCAAATCGTATGGCTGCATTACGCACGCTTGTAATAAGTCGAAAGGTGTTGATAGCTGTTGCGAAAGAAACAAACTTAGTTGCTAAAGATGCAAGCCCTGCTGTTATTGAAAAAATTCATCAAGAACTCTCACAAGCGCTTTCTTTATCACTGGTTGGTGATGAATTGGTGCGAGTTAACTTTACTTGGCATGACCAAACTCAAATGAAAGCAGTATTAGAAAAAGTGGTTGAGAAATTTATAGAGAGTTTATTAGCACCAACCAAGGCCTCGCTTGATACGTCTGAGCAATTTTTTTATCAACAGTTAGTCAGTTTACGAGAAGAACTCGAGGTTTCTGAAGAGTCGCTAGCTAATTTTAAAGCTAAAAATAGCAACACTTTACCTGCTGTTTTACATAGCAATAGACAAACGTTCGATAAGTTACTGAGTGATCAACAACAAAAGTCTATCGTCTTATCAGGTGCAAAAGCCAAGCTTGAAGCGCTAACAACAAAAATGGGCCAAGCAAACCCAATTTTAGGACGCATAGAAGAAAAAATCATTAATGCCGAATCACAGTTGAGCTTTTTAAAAACCCGTTATACCGAAAAGCACAGTAAAGTCGTGTCGAAAAAACGTGAACTGCTGAGTATTCGAGCTCGCCAACAGGCTTTAATAGAAAGTGGCAAAAATCTAGATGCAACAAACATAGATCAACTTTGGCAAATGGCCAATACTCTTCCTGATGGCAAAGACAATGAAAGTAATGTGCTTGTTTCACAGATACTTGCATTAGAAGAAGCAAAAAACACTGTGCTCCAACATCAACAAGAGTTTGCCATGTTGGAGCAGCAAGTTAATACGGTGAGTGAAAGATTATTAGTTACAAGCGATATAGAGAAACAATTAAGAAAGCTAGAGCGGGATTACGACGTTAAGCAATCACTTTATAAAGATATGCTGGGACGTTACGAGATGGCAAAAGTAACGGGTAAATTAGTTAAATATGAAGGGCCTGACAAAGTAAAAACCATAGAACGAGCTTACAGCCCAACCCAGCCAATTAATACCTCTTTAGTTGTGGCGATTATTTTGGGGATTGTTTTAGGCATATTTACAAGCACCACCTGTGTATTTGTAGCGACATTATTTGATAGTCACTTAAAAGATATTCAAACCATTGAAAAACTATCTGCTTTGGAAGTAGTTACTATTTTACCTATTGTTGGCAAAGGTTCATTACATGTTCCTGCTAGCCCATCAATGCACTTTATTAATAAGGGGAGTTAGCATGAACGTCCTACATTTAGTTCAGCACTTTAAAATAGGCGGCCTTGAAAAAATGGCTGTGACCTTAATGCAAAAAAGCCAATTCGCAAGCACCAGTATTATTGTTTCGCTAGAGGGCAATGAGCAAGAAGCAGTTAGTGAGTGGCCTGCTTTAGCTTTATTTGAACAAAAACTGATTAGCTTAGATAAAGCGCCTAGGTTTGATCTAAGTATTATCAAAAAGCTCACTGAAATAATTAAAACACACGAGATTAAAGTGATTCATAGTCATCACATTGGTCCTATGTTGTACGCGAGTCTAGCCTGTCTTACAAATACTCAGGTAAAGCATGTCTCTACTATTCATGATGCTTGGTATTTAAAGAGCTTTAAACAGCGTTTAATTACCAAAGCACTTAATAAGTTAACTAAAATTCACTGGGTTGCAGATGCACAAGTGGTCGCGAATGAATTTTATAATGAAACAGCGATCACGGCAGATAAAACCATTCTGAACGGTATCGACTTACAGCAGTTTAATCACATCAATGAAGCAACCGCACGGCTCAAACTTGATCTTCCTGCTGATAAAAAGTTAATTGGTTGCTCTGCACGATTAGAGCCGGGAAAAGGGCATTTGGATCTCATTAAACTACTGCCTTTGCTGCCTAAAGACATCGAATTAGTGTTTGCTGGTAATGGTAGCTTACGCTTTTCGTTACTCAGTGCGGCAGTATCGCTTGGGGTGGTAGAACGAGTGCATTTTTTAGGGAATGTACAGCATATGCAGCTATTTTACTCAGCTATTAACGTTATGTGTCTTTATTCACAAAGAGAAGGACTGCCCTTATCAATTTTAGAGTCAATGGCGTGTGGCAAAGTAATTGTGGCGACTGATGTTGGCGGTATCAGCGAGGTCGTTACAGAAGAGCAAGGTATATTAGTCAAGCCAAATGACTCTTTTGGCCTAAAAATTGCGCTATTGAAAGCATTAGACATGAAATATGGGCTGTGTATTCGAGAGCATATTCTCTCAATTGCAGATGCAAACAAAATGAGTGAAGCGTATGACCACTTCTATAATGGCTTAGCTTCATAAGGGGAATGCAATGACTTTTCTACTGATCACATTGGCTGTTTTAATTACACTGGCTTTATATCATCATGTTGGTTACTTACTGTTATTAAAGCTATTTAGTAACAGTAAACCGATTGAGATGGCTGAAAATACCCAACCCAGTACTCACTTTGGTATTTTAATGTGTGCTTATAACGAACAAGAACACATAGCAGAGAAGCTTTATAACTTAGGCTCAATGTTATATAGCACTGAGCTATACACCATTCATGTTTATCTTGATGGCTGCACCGATAAAACTTATGACGAAGCGATGCTAGCGCAGTCGCATCTTGCAAAGCAAAATGTAGTTTGTCATTTGCATTTTAGTAAAGTGAATAAAGGTAAATCATTTGGCATCAATGAACTGATAAAGCTAAGTAAGCCAAATTATGATGTTTTAATCTTTACCGATGTTAGTGCGCTACTGAGTATTGATGTGCTCAATAAAATTGATGCCGATTTTAAAGATCCTAATATTAATGTGATCACCGGCGTATATATTTTAGATGATTTAGCCACTGCTGAGCAGCAACAGTACTGGCAATATCAAAACAAAGTAAAGAGTATGGAGTCGTCTTTAGGGGCTGTTATTGGCGTGCCAGGTGCTATGTTTGCGATACGCTCAGCTCATGCGGCTTTATTAGATGAAAACACCATAAATGACGATTTTATTATCTCTATGAAAGCGTTAAACCAAGGTGGGAAAGCCGTTGTAAACAGTGAAATAAATATCGTTGAGCGTGAATGTGATGAACAAAGTCATGATTATGCCAGAAGAGTAAGATTAGGTGCGGGTAACTGGCAGCAAATAAAAATGTTGTTTGAATTATTAAATCCGAAATTAGGCTGGGTAAGTTTTAACTATTTTTCACATAAAGTATTGCGTGGGGTCATGCCAATTATTCTGCTGCTGATTTACGCGTTACTTTTTTCACTTGCACTATCTTCAAGCTTGTTAATACCTAAAGTGGTATGTGTTGCGATAGTCTGTACTCATGGCTTAGGAGTAGCAAAAAAAGCTTTTAATATCAGGACTAAGTTACCAATTGTGGATAGTGTAAATTATATCGTCAGCGCTTATTTTATGGCTCTGTGGGGGATTGTTAAGTTTGAGCGTGGTGATTATAACCAGCATTGGCAGCGCGTTCATCAAACCCAAGAATCAAATAAAATATTCATCAAAACCATTAAGCGCACTATTGATGTAGTTGGCTCTGCGGTTGGATTAATATTACTTTCACCAGTTATGTTAGCTGTTGCATTAGTGATTAAACTGACTTCAAAGGGCCCAGTGTTATTTAAACAGCTGAGAGTGGGACAAAGTGATGATGATTTTGTCGCTTTATTCAATGTTTTAAAATTTCGTTCTATGGTTGTTGATGCAGAAGCAAAAAGTGGCGCGGTGTGGGCAAGTAAAGATGATCCTCGTATAACTGCAGTTGGACGATTTATTCGCAAAACACGCTTGGACGAATTACCACAACTTTGGAATGTATTGATCGGTGAAATGTCTCTTATTGGCCCACGGCCTGAGCGACCAGTGTTTTATTCAAAGCTTGAGAAAGACATCCCGTACTTTTGTCAGCGTACTTATGGGATCAAGCCCGGTATATCGGGACTCGCGCAGGTGATGAATGGTTACGATGAGAGCATTGACGATGCGCGCAACAAAATAGGCTGGGATTACGCCTATATGCTAAGTACTTCATCTGCACGCAGTTGGTGTTATATGGAGTTTACTATTTTCTTTAAAACGTTGGCTGTTATATTCACTGGTAAAGGTCAGTAACGTTGTTTCGCATAATGCAATTGTGCACTCAAAAAGCAATTGCATTATGCATCCCTCCTCTAAAAAATAGTATCAAATAATTTAAAACCCTTAAATATCAGTTTGTTAATTCTGGCATTCTTCTTGTAATAGTCTATTTGTATTTATATTTTAATAGGTGATTCAGATGAAAAATTTAGCCAATAAAGTAGAACAAACAGTTGTCGTACTTCCTAATGATTTCTCCGGCTTTGCTGTCGATGAGTTAAAAGATCAGTTTGAACAGCTAGTCGAGCAAGGCACACACTTCGTGATTCTCGATTTTACTAAGACCGAATTTATCGACTCTTCAGGAATAGGTGCTATTGTTTTTCTATACAAAAGAATTGAAAAACAAAGTAATAAGCTATCTTTACTTAATGTAACGGGGCAGCCGTTTAAGCTAATGAACTTATTAAGAGTCGATAAAACCATTCCATTTATTGACTCAATATAAAAGGTATCAGGGAGAGTACAATGAAGGCACGCATAGTAATTGTTATTATAATGTTTTTAGGCGGCTGTGCTTCTTGGCCTGATGACGGCCAAGGTGGCTTAGCTGAAAAGTATCAAAAATATCCATTAGCCGATGAGCAGTACGATGAAAACTTCACTCAGCCCGAGGATGTTGTGAAGAGTGAATTTGAACACCTTGTACTTAAACTTGAGTTATTAAAATCGCAAGATATTAAAGCTTGTATGCCTGCGCAACTATTAAAAGCACAAATTTATGAAAATCGTATTCGTAGATTAATCGCTGGGCAAATGTGGGAAGATGCTGAGCATGATTTACTGATTCATTATCATGGGCTTAATCAGTTAACGAATCACTTTGATACGGTTAGAAAAGTTACGGATTGTGCCTCTACGACTAATGAGCAACCTGCGTCATTTAGTATCAAAAAACAAATTGCACAGCTATTGAATAGCGATAACCAATTTGCATTTAATGCGTTTGAAATAACCCCTAAATATGCCGTACGAGTTGCTCAAGCTGCAGATTTAGCGAAGCAACTAGGCAGTATTAGTATTTTACTTGTGGGTCACACCGACGCGGTTGGAGATTCAGGGAGTAATTATGAGTTGGCACTTAAGCGTGCCGATACGGTGAAGCATTGGCTTGGCGTTTATGGCGTGCCACAGCAAAATATTACAACCCTAACGCAAGGAAGTTTGCAGTCTTACAGTGATGCCGCAGAAACTGAGAGTACACGTCATTCAGACCGCAGAGTTGAAGCAATAATTCTAGACGCAAACACGCAAGGCTTAGAAAGCAATAAAGCTAAAGCGCTGATGAACTGGACTAAAATAATACAAAGCAAAAAGGAGTAAAATAATGAAATATTTTTTCACAATATTTGTTTTGTTTTTTTTAGCGACCAACAGCTTTGCGGCAAATGAAGCGGATAACTCAATTGTGCAAGCGGGTAATAAACTCTTTTTATATGTGCCTGGCGAGGTTGAATTTGATGGCACGTTTGAAGTAGATAACAAAGGCCAGATCAACATACCTGAAGTAGGGCAATTTAATGTTGCCAATAAAACAGTGGCGCAAATCGAACTTGAGTTAAAACCGGTTTTGGCTGAGTTGTTTGTTGCGATAGATGACTTTTATGTGGAGATCCGCAGCCGAGATATATTTATTAATGTGATGGGTTATGTCATTACGCCTTCCCAAGTCAGTATTCCTGATGATGGTAATATTCAAATGGTAATAGCTAAAGCGAATGGTTTAAAGCCTGGCGCTCAGCTCGATCGTTTGCAAATAAGACGAGGCGATGAGGTGATTGAGTTTAATTACAAAGCCTATTTAGATACAGGTAATATTAGCTTACTTCCAACCCTTAAAAGTGAAGATACGGTGTTTGTACCGGTATCTCCTTTACTTGGTAATGTACAAATAGACTTTGATGCACAAACACTTAGCGCAACGGGAGATGCCAGTGACAATAGCGCTATTACAATTTTGGGCGAAGTACATAATCCTGGTAGCTTTTCGTTTAAAGAAAATATGACCATCTTAGATGCATTAATGCGTGCCGAGGGAGTAACACGCTATGCTGATGTGACTAAAATTAGAGTCATTGTCGATAAGTCCCCAGTGATATTTGATTTAAAAGCATATTTAGATAAACCCACCGATAAGAATATGCCGCTTCTCAAAGCTGGTTCAACCATATATGTGCCAATAATGGTCGATGATGTAAACACCACTTCTCGGACTGTTTATATCATGGGGGAAGTGCAAAAGCCTGGAGCTTACGAGGCTGCAGATAGTACCAATTTTCTAGATATTTTAGCTAATGCAGGGGGGCCAACACGCTTTGCAGAAACACGACAGATAAAAATATTAACCCCGCAAGGTGAAAGTATTTTATTTGATTTACAAGGTTACAGTGAAGGTAGTATTACGACAAAAGTACCTGATTTAAATCCTGGTGATGTTATTTTCGTGCCCGAAAAAACAGATGTAAACGAAAAAAGCTGGTTAAAAATTCCGACTAAACGTGCGATTAAAATTATTGGTGCCATTCAATCTCCCGGACGTTATGAATGGAGTGATGAAATGGACTTTACCGATTTATTAGCTCATGCGGGCGGGCCAACCAAAGGGGCCAATATTAATGATATTAAAATATTACGTAATGGTGATGTCACTCAGCGTTTCGACCTCGAAAAGTACACTATTACTGATGGAAAAACAGCGCTACCAAATTTGATCGCAGGCGATACAGTGATTGTAGAGGAGTTGCCAGTTGACCCAGGCGATAATAAATCACAATGGATACGCCAAGCGTCGAGTAAGTCTATTTATATTATGGGTCAAGTGGGCTCTCCTGGGCGCTACGCGTTTAATGATAATATGCATTTTATTGATATTTTAGCCGCTGCAGATGGCCCTAATGGCAATGCTGACATTCGCAATATAAGAGTAACGCACCGTAATGGTAATAGTGCCAAGGTTAGCAAGCTTGATTTAGCTCTGTACTTTGAAACCGGAGATGAAACTCTCTTTCCACATGTGTTGCCCGGAGACACTATTTTTATTCCTGAAAAAGATAAAGACTGGTTACGTACACCTAAAGAGAGAGTGGTTCGTATTATGGGGGCAGTGCAAAAGCCGGGTCGCTATAACTTTGATGACACTATGTCTATTTTAGATGTATTAGCTGAAGCGGGTGGGCCATCAAGTTCCGCACTCATTGATAAAATTGTTGTGGTTAATCATTCTTGTTGTAAAGAGCAGTCTCGAGTATTCAATCTTGAAGCATTTATAAAATCACCAAACTCGGCAAATATTCCGGTATTAAGGGCTGGCGATACTTTGTATGTACCAGATAAGGGGCAAGATCTATTAAGTCAATTTAAAGATAATTTCTTAGATTTTATAACAATAATTGCTTTAGTGGTGAGTTTATGAAGTTAATTCCAGAGCAGTATCATGAGCTAGAAACGATTTGTAATACCCTCGTTGATAGTGATGCACGATGCATTACATTTATTTCGCTGTATGGTGGCGAAGGTTCATCAACGGCGTGTAGCAGTGTTGCCCAGCGATTAGTTAGTCAACATAAGTCAGTATTGGTGATTGATCTTAACCCCATTAGTTCGTTTCGCTTAGATAAGCAGTTATCTAGCTTAACTAAGCTATGGCGATTTGATGATATTTCTTGCCAGTTAAGTGTATTACCTTATCAGGGGATAGATATTTTGAGCATACATAATTTAGAGTCCATTGATTCGGCTAAAAATAAGCATGTACTCAATGAGGCTGTGATCCGTTTAAAACAAGAATATGATTATGTGTTACTTGATATGTCTCCTGCGTTAAAGCTCAATCGCAATAATATTCCGCTACACTCTTTGAGTTTATGTAGCGAACTGACTTTAGTAACAGTTGGTTTAGGTGTTAATGATGAAGAGTCTTTGTGTAACGGCGTTGCAGAGCTTAAACAAGCTGGCCATAGCAATATTAAATTATTAGTGAGCCAATATAGTTTTGCACCTTTGGGTGAACGAATGCTATTACTTTTACAAAGATATAGACCTCAATGGCCAAGAGTATGTACGTTTTTAACAAACAAAATCAACAGGCAAAAGTGGCTGTTTAAGCATTATTGAGGTCTTTATGGATATATTATTTGAACGACGCTTTGAATTGTTATGGCCAACGTTAACCGAGATACGCCAAGTGTTAAAACATGTGTTGGGTGCATTGTCAGTAAAACGAGATGAAGCGGATGCTGCAGGTTTAGTTGCAACGGAGTACCTCACTAATTTGATTAGGCATAATCAGGGGGATGAGCACGTTATTATGTTGCGCATCAGCCAAACGAATACTGACACATATCATTTAACGTTTGTAGATGAATTGAAGCCTTATAATTTATTCAAAAAAAATGACTCATCTTGGACAATCGAATCGCATGAATTAGTTGAAGGTGGAATGGGGGTTGAGTTAATTCGTCATTACTTTGCAGATGCAACGTATGAAACAATAGCCTCTAAAAATTATTTTTCCTTTCCTTTAATTAACATAGATAAAAGGCCAAGTATTATTTATGTTGATGATGATGTTGTCCAGCTTGCATTAATGAGCGCCTATCTTCAAGACAAGTTTCAAGTGATCACCTGCGAAAATATTGAGGCGGGTTGGCAGGCTATTTTAACCTCTGATGCCAGTATTTTATTACTTGATCACCAACTAAAAAAAGGCACTTGTGAGCCATTATTAGAAAAACTAAATAAATCTAATCTCAAATCACAATTATCGGTAGTGATGCTAACCGGTGATGACAGCGAAGAAGTGATCAGTAAAATTAATCGCTTAGGAGTCGATGATTACTTAATTAAACCAGTGAAAAAAAATAAGCTTTTGCAAAGTATTGAAAGGGTAACGCACCGCTTCGCTTACTTATCGTATCAGAGCACATTTGGCTTAACACCATCAAAAGTGTTATTAGCTAATAATAAAACAGCGCATATTTTTGGTTCAATTGCGGTCGGTAACGGTGGTGACTTTTTTATGCCGATTAATGATGAAGGGACTGCTTTTATCCTCGGTGATATGATGGGGCACGGCTTGCAAGCACTTAAAGAAAGCTTTGCGATTAAAGGCTTTATCAGTGGCTTTTTAGCAACTGGATTGGCATATCAAGACATGCTGGTGGCGCTTAATAATGCGCTTTATAAGCAGCAACTATGCAAATCGAGTTTAGTTACACTGGTAATTTGTTTTTTAGAAAATAATAAATTGTATTGGCTTAATGCCGGACATCCACCGCCAGTTATTATTGATAAAGATGGAAAAATATCTCAATTAAAGGGAACCGGTCCATTGTTAGGCCTTTCTAATGATCATCAATACACCCTTTATGAAGCTGAATTAGAAAATATTGAACATATTTTACTTTATACGGATGGTTGGACCGATAATCGCTTTACTGACAAAGATGAAATGGCTGAGTTAAAAACAATAATCCCAACACAGAGCAACTCTGCTGAGGACTTTGCCCACTCATTATGGAAAAACTCGCAAGTGACACTCTCCAAAGAAATTGATGATGCATCACTAATAATAATTAATTGAATTTGATTTAATGAGGTAACTATAGTTAACTTAACATTCATAAGTTAATATTTTTTATCTAAATAATTCTTAGCGGGCTGCTAAAAGGAAAGGGATTATGCCACCAACAATACTCATTGTAGAAGACACCCAGTCGCTCGCTATGTTGTATCAATCTTATCTAGTTCCTACAGGTGTTAATACTCTGGTGGCAAATGATGGTGCAAGTGCTTTAGCGATTATTGATAAAATAAAGCCTGATCTAATCGTATTAGATGTCATGTTACCAGACATGAATGGTTTAGATATTTTAGCCAAGTTAGCTCCTGATCATTTTCCTCAGGTTGTTGTTTTAACTGGTCATGCGACAAAAGAAATGGCCATTAAAGCGATAAAGCTCGGTGCCAGTGACTTTTTAGAAAAGCCCGTTGAGGCAGAGCGCTTTCGTATTACAATAAACAATGCGCTAAAAATAAAAGACCTAAAACAAACCGTCACGAAATATAAAAATACCTACGAAAATGGTCGATATTTTGATTTGATTGGTAGCTCAAAGCAGATGCAATCTGTCTATCAAATAATTAGCTCGGCATCGGTAAGTAAAGCTACGGTGTTCATTACCGGTGAAAGTGGCACAGGAAAAGAGCTCTGTGCAAGAGCGGTACATCAAGCATCGAATCGCGCTGATAAGCCTTTTGTTGCGTTAAATTGTGCTGCGATCCCTAAAGATTTAATTGAAAGTGAAATTTTTGGTCACTTAAAGGGCGCATTTACAGGAGCTATTGCGAATCGTCTCGGGGCTGCGGGTCAAGCTGATGGCGGTACCTTATTTTTAGATGAGCTATGCGAAATGGACGTCAACTTACAAAGTAAGCTGTTGCGTTTTATTCAAACCGGCACTTATCAGCAAGTAGGCAGTGAAAAAGTTGTTAAAGTTGATGTGCGATTTGTGTGTGCAACCAACAGAGATCCACTTGTTGAGGTCGAAGCTGGACGGTTTCGAGAAGACTTATATTATAGATTGCATGTGATCCCTATTGAGTTGCCACCATTAAGGGAACGCAGTACAGACATTATTGAGATAGCAGAAGCTTTGTTTATCAAAATAGCTCGCGAAGAACAACATCCGTACAAAGGCATTACAGAGGATGTAAAGCGCTTACTGGCTCAATATGATTGGCCTGGTAACGTGAGGCAGTTAGAAAATGTGATCCGCAATATTTTAGTGCTCAATGCCCAAGAGTGGATTGATGTAAATATGTTGCCCAGCTTGCCACAAAGCTCTCAGAAAGAAATACCAAATTACAAGCCAAACGAAAGCTTTACTCATACTAAAATACAAGAATTTGAAGAGTTACCGCAAATTGAAAGTGATATAAAAGCACTTTGGTTAGCAGAAAAAGACTATATAGAACGTGTTATAAAAATATGTTCAACAAATATTCCCAAAGCAGCAGCATTACTTGAAGTTAGCCCTTCTACCCTTTATAGAAAAATTAAAAGCTGGGAAGAAAACTTATAAGCGTAAGCGTGATTTTGCGGTGTACGCATTTTGTAATAACAAAAATTGGTTTTTACCAGAAAACCTTTCTTTAAGCATGACGTAAGCGGCTTGTGCCATAGCGCTTTTTTGATCAGGAGACTGTATTAAAAGTGCGTTAATACAATTTTGACACTCTTGTGCATCACCTGTTTTCATTAATAAGCCATTCGTATTATTTTTTATGATATTTGGGATGGCGCCAACAGGACTGCTAATTACGATTTTATGGTGCGCCATGCTCTCAAGTAATGTCATGGGTAAACCTTCCTCTCTTGAGCAGATAAGCAACACATCGATTTGATGCCAAATATCGTCGCGATTGGTTAAACCATGATAGTGTAAGTTTTCCAGTTGCGGGATGGTATTGCGCATCGGACCGTCACCAAAAAGGTGAAACATCACATTGTTACTGTTTTGCATACTTTCGGCTAAGGTATAAAAAATATCAGGAGCTTTTTCATACGATAACCGGCCAACAAATCCAATTCTAAGAGGGGATGAGGAAAAGTTAACCGTAGGTGGTTCTTTAATATCAATAAAGTTTTCTAGTAATGTGGCATTCTTAATTGTTTTGCTGATTTGCTCTGAGACTGCAAAGTTGGTTGATAAACATGAAAGCCACAGGTCTAGTTTGTTATATAGCCACATTTTACCTGTCCCAGCATCACCTGCGTGGTAAGTGCTGATACAATGTTTATGAGTAAGTTTACAGGCTAAACGGCCTAAAATACCCGCTTTATAACCATGGGTATGAATAACTGTATTGTCATCGTAGCGGCGCAATTGCTTAATTAAACTCGAAGGTGTGCCTTGCAGAAAATCATAGCGTATGCTTTGCTTATCAAGTAACGTATAAAAATCATTATTGCCATGATTTTTATAAAATAAAACAGAGCAAGAAACGTTATTTTTACTGAGTAGTTTGTGTAGTTCCACGATGTGGGTTTCAATACCACCGATCATGGAAGAGTCAACAAACAAAATAATCTGGCAATTCATAACGAACCTCAAAAGAAAAATATGATAGATATATCTGTAATAGAACAGCTAAAATATGATGTTGGCGACAGCATGGCTATTGAGTTACTCAAAGTGTTTGTTGACGAGTCTAAAAAATTAGTAGAACAAATGCTTAACTCAACCAACACTAATGATATAGAGCTTCATGCACATAGCTTAAAAAGCAGTAGCTATAGCTTTGGTGCAATACATCTAGCACAAACATGTCAGCTGATTGAGCAAAAAGTTAAGACCAATGGCTTAAACCCAGAAGTTAGGACTTTGTTAAAATTAGCTGACTCGCAAAGTAAAAAAACTTTTCAACAAATTAATCAATTAGTTAATAACGCTTAAGCGTGTTTTTCTGCATTAAAAGAGCTTTTTAATAATTCTGAAAATACATTATTTAACTCATCGATATTATGTAAATGTTTACCCGTTTTATTGCATTTATTTCCGTGTTGCAAAATTTCCATAATCGCTGGAGGAGAAATACTTAAATCGTATATTTTAGCGCCGAGCGTTTTTTGTAACCAATCAATACCTGCACTATGAGTGTATTGCATTACACTGTTCTCTTGCGCTGTATTTTCAATAAATACACGACACGCAGAGGTTTTTTGAATAGCGAGTGCAATATCGTCGATTAAAAAAGCGGGCATAATACTGGTTATGATACTGCCAGGGCCAATAATCACTAAGTCAGCATTTAAAATAGCTTCAACAGCGCCTGGTGATGCAGGTACTTTTTTAGATAAATATACTTTCTCAGGTAGTAAATTTAAGGCATCTATCGCACACTCACCAAACACTTTTTCACCGTTATCAAGCTCAGCGACTAAGTCTGTTGGTATATCAGACATGGGTAAAACGGTTTCACAATTACCAAGTAGTTTATTAAAGCATGCAATAGCCTGAGTAGGAGAGGCCATAACTTGAGTCAAACCTAAAAGAGTTAAATTACCTAAGCTGTGACCTTCAATATCGCCGCTCGTAAATCTGTGTTCATACACAGAATGAGCAATTGAACCTTCACCCGCTAGTTGAACACAGCAACGGCGAATATCACCAAGGGCGATGCAATTTTGTGCTTCTCTAATCCTACCCGTACTGCCGCCATTATCGGTGGTTGCAACGATTGCTGTTAAGTTATTACACAAAGGTTTTATTGCGCTTAAAACTTGTGCCAATCCGTGCCCACCGCCTATGCAAACTATTTTCATCGTTTTGCCTTGGTGTTTGTTATTTACATTAATTAAGCAGAAATCATTCCACTCTAGCAAAAAAAATAACTCAATGATTTATATTGAATTTTGTTCTATATTAAATAGTCATGTCATCGGCTTAAGTTTTTTTTGCAAAACGCGATGCATTTTAAGTGGGGAAACCGGTATGCAAAATAGTGATTTAATTACTGTTAGTGAATTACAAAGGCAGTTAGAGTCATTATCTCAATGTAATGATGAAATTGATATTTTAGCGACTATCTCCGCTTTTTTGCAGCCGTTGCTTCATTATCAAAATTGTATAATCCTACAAAAAATTGATAAGCATTATCAAACTATAGGCACTAGCAATATTGATTTTTATGATCAGAAATGGCCGCATTGCAGATTGTTTTTACAGGTATTAAAAAATAGCTATGCGTTTTGTAACAATCCGTCAGAAGAGCTCGAATTTAATTTTTTAGAGGGCAATGCCAAAACTGCACTTAAAGCGTCTTTATTGATCAGTGTTAGCACCTCCAATGAGCAAGGCATATTTATTTTTACTAATGTAGACATAAATGGGGGCAGTGACGTTGTAGGTTCAGATCTTATAAAGCTGTTTTTTCAACAGGCGTTCTATGCTTTTTTGAACTTAATGAAGTTACACGCTCAAACTCACCAATCTATTTTACTGCTTGATAAATTTTCTCAACTCTCTAGTTTATTTAAAGAGCTTGCTAGTGAGTGGTTTTGGCGCACAGATCTTAATATGACGTTTATTAGCGTTAATAATATTGAAAGCGAAAATAACACTTACGCCCAACTTTTTATTAATAAAAAAATTGATAATTTACTCACTATTAATGAGCGAAAAAACACACTGAAATGGCAGCAATTCTCAGCTTTACTTGCAGAGTATGACGATTTTAGTGGTTTTGAATTTGAAGTTTATGCAGCTAAGCCCCTTTGGGTATCTCTTAATGGCAAATCACAGTTTGACGATCAGGGAAATTTTATTGGTTATTTAGGGATTGCCAAAGATATTACTTTTTCAAAAGAGCGAGAGGCCGCACTTGAAAGTGAAAAATTAAAAGCTGAAGAGGCCAGTCAAACCAAGTCAAAGTTTTTAACGATCATGTCACACGAGATCCGTACTCCAATGAATGCGATTATGGGGATGATAGAGTTATTACTGGATACTGAGCTCACTAAAGAACAACGACAGTGGCTGGACTATGCTAATTCAAGCGCTGATATTCTATATGGCCTAATCACTGATGTGCTTGATTTTTCAAAAATCGAATCAGGAACAATTTTATTGGTTAATAAACCTCTTAATGTAAAATTATTAATAGAGAATATAGTAGGGCAGTTACACATAATAGAAGATAGTGACGATATTATCTTCTCAGTATCAATAAGTGACGATATACCTACCTTTATAATGGGAGATGAGTTTAGATTAGGGCAAATCCTCTTTAATATTATTGGAAATGCATTCAAATTTACGCGCTCTGGACGTATTTTATTATGCGTAAGTATTGTTGATGGAAAGCTTAACTTTACTGTCCAAGACTCTGGTGTTGGTATCGCAAAAAAAGATTTGGTTTTTATATTTCAGCCTTTCAGGCAAGTTAACGATGGCATTAACAGAAAGAATGAAGGAGTTGGTCTTGGGTTAAGTATTTCAAAAAACCTAATTGAGTTAATGGGGGGCTCAATTACTGTTGATACGCAACTTGGGCTTGGCAGTACTTTTACTATTTTAATTCCATTTGCAGAAGCACCTATTAGTGAAATGAAGCCTGAACTATCTGCAGAGTATCCTGTTTTATCGGTCCTCGTTGCGGAAGACAACAAAACCAATCAGGTATTAATTAAAGCGTTCTTACAAAAATTAAATCATAAAGTGACAATAGCCAATGATGGCGCCGAAGCGATTGAATTTATGAAGCTCAAACAATTTGATTTAATTTTAATGGATATTATGATGCCAACGATGGATGGGTTAACTGCTACACAATACATACGTAATGAATTATTAAGCGATATTCCTATTTACGCTCTCACCGCCAATGCCGCAACCGACGATAAAGCATCGTGCTTTAAAGTCGGCATAAATAAAGTCCTGACCAAACCAATTAAGTTTGAGACCCTAAAAGCATCTTTAAACTCGCTGTAGTGCGCATAAATAACAACAGATTAAAAAAGGCCGTAATGAGTTTAAATTACGGCCTTTTTTAATTTTGTTATTCTATATTCTGGATCTGCTCACGCATTTGCTCTATCAATACTTTAAGCTCAACCGCAGCATTGGTGATGTCGCTATTGATTGATTTAGAGGCGAGGGTGTTTGCTTCGCGGTTAAACTCTTGCATCATGAAATCTAAACGACGACCACAAGCGCCACCTTTTTTAAGGATTTTTTTAGTTTCTTTGACATGAGATTTTAAACGGTCTAGTTCTTCAGCTACGTCTTGTTTTTGTGCAAGGTAGATGAGCTCTTGCTCAAGGCGAGCTTCGTCAATATTTGCAGTTAAATCTTCTAATTTTTGTGCTAATTTTTCACGCTGCCATTTGGCAATTTCTGGCATGTGAGTTTCAACTATCGCTACTTGCTCTAAAATAGCATCAAGACGAGTGGCTATCATTTCTTCAAGATTAGCGCCTTCATCGCCACGTGCAGATTTAAAATCTTCAATCACTTGATCAAAACCAGCAATGAGTGCGGTGTTAACGCTATCCATATCTAGCTCTTCAGCTTCCATAACACCAGGCCAACGTAAGATGTCGACAGGATTAATATCGCCATTACTTTGTTGTTGCACCCATTTGGCGCTATTGATCAGTTGTGCAGCCAACGCCTCATTAATTGAAAGTTCACCAACATGGGCTGGGTTTGCCACAAACTTTAAGAACACTTCAACCTTGCCGCGTTGTAAATGTTTACGTAGGCGCTCACGGATCACCGGCTCCATGCCACGAAATTGCTCAGGTGCGCGAATAAAGGTTTCAAGGTAGCGTTGGTTAACTGAACGAACTTCCCACGTGCCAGTGCCCCAATCGCCTTTTATTTCGCGACGCGCGTAAGCAGTCATACTGTGGATCATGGATGGTTTCCTAGTTTTATTAAACAATATTAAAAGTGATTATACCGTAACACTGGTTAAGCTCTAGCGGAAATTTTTGTTGCTGCGAATTTTACAATTTGCTTTTGTTTAAATCAGCATGGCATCTACAGCTATATATACATATAATGTGGGAAATTCTGAATTAAGGGGATCGTGAATGCGTCCAAGCGAAAGAACACCTAACCAAATTAGACCGGTTACATTTACACGTAATTACACTTTGCATGCTGAAGGCTCTGTGTTGGTTGAGTTTGGTAACACAAAAGTACTTTGTACAGCCACTGTTGAATCAGGTGTACCGCGTTTTATGAAAGGCCAAGGTAAAGGCTGGATCACAGCTGAGTACGGTATGTTACCGCGCTCTACCCATACCCGAAATGGCCGTGAAGCGGCGCGTGGCAAGCAAAGCGGTCGTACTATGGAAATTCAACGTTTAATTGCACGCGCACTTCGTGCCGCAGTTGATTTAAAAGCGTTAGGCGAAAATACCATTACTATTGATTGTGATGTTATTCAAGCTGATGGCGGAACTCGTACTGCATCAATCAGTGGTGCTTGTGTTGCTCTAGTCGATGCGTTAACACATATGCGTAGCAAGGGGATGATCAATTCAAATCCTCTTAAATTTATGATTGCAGCTATTTCGGTAGGTATTTATAAAGGCCAAGCTATTAGCGATTTAGAATATTTAGAAGATTCTGACGCTGAAACAGATATGAACGTAATTCTGACCGAAACAGGTAAAATTATTGAAGTGCAGGGTACAGCCGAGGGCGAACCTTTCTCGTTTGATGAGCTTGATGAATTACTCACTCTTGCGAAGCATTCAATCCGCGAAATCATTGACGTTCAGAAGCAAGCACTAGCTTAATAAGTAATAGGTTTATAGTAATGAAAGATTATCAAATAGAGTTTATTGAATTCGCCTTAGAAAAACAGGTGTTAAAGTTTGGTGAGTTTACTTTAAAGTCTGGCCGTACTAGCCCTTACTTCTTTAATGCGGGGTTGTTTAATACAGGTCGTGACCTTGCACGTCTTGGTCGTTTTTATGCTGCCGCCCTTGAAGATGCAGGCATTGAATATGATGTTTTATTCGGTCCTGCTTATAAAGGTATTCCAATTGCAACAACTACCGCAGTAGCACTTGCAGATCATCACAATAAAGATGTGCCTTATTGCTTTAACCGTAAAGAGAAGAAAGCACACGGTGAAGGCGGCACATTAGTAGGCTCTGAGCTAAAAGGCAAAATCATGTTAGTAGATGACGTGATCACTGCTGGCACAGCAATTCGTGAGTCTATGGAAATTATTGCAGAAAATGGTGCGGATCTAAGTGGTGTCTTGATAGCTCTTGATCGTCAAGAAAAAGGCAAAGCTGAACTGTCTGCAATTCAAGAAGTAGAACGTGACTTTAATACTAAAGTAGTTTCAATAGTAAAACTTGCAGATTTAATTAGCTACCTTGAAACTAAAGGTACTATGAACGAGCATCTTGCATCAGTAAAAGCTTATCGTGAGCAATATGGTATAGCTTAACCTAAGTATACTTAAAGCTATTCAACAAAAGCCCGATGATTTTCATCGGGCTTTTGCGTTTTATAACCGTATAAAGTTATTTTGAAGTTAAAAAAGTATCTCTTTTGTAGGGTTTGGCTTGAATTTTGAACGAACAGCACTTTATTTCAAGTTTTCTTTAAAAAACGCTTGCGTAAAATTCACCGCGCCCTATAATGCGACCCCACTGAGACGGGGAACGCCAACGCATAGCGAAGCACGAGCTACTCAGTGAGTTGAGTAAAACTTAAGTTTAGATTTTTAAGAAAATTTAAAATTAAGTGTTGACAAAAAAATAGGAAAGCGTAATATGCGCAGCCCTAGCGAGATAAAGTTTGACTTTAACCGCAACGTTCTTTAACAATATAAAGCAATCATCTGTGTGGGCACTCGTACAGATTGAGTTCTAACAGCCAAGCTTAGTTCGCTAAGCAAGGCAAAAAATTTAGAGTCTCAATGTGATTTCTCGAAAGAGAAGCTGAGTGACCAACAGAAGTAACTTATTTATAAGTTGCTTCGGCACAGTCAATTCAATATCGAAAGATATTAAATAAATTCAGAATTCATTGAGCTGTCGAAAGACAAAAAACTTTTAATTGAAGAGTTTGATCATGGCTCAGATTGAACGCTGGCGGCAGGCCTAACACATGCAAGTCGAGCGGTAACAGAGAGTAGCTTGCTACTTTGCTGACGAGCGGCGGACGGGTGAG
>NZ_CABVLM010000003.1 GCF_902498845.1 Pseudoalteromonas rhizosphaerae
GGTTAGAGCGACGGACTGTTAATCCGCAGGTCCCCCGTTCGAGTCGGGGAGGGGGAGCCAACTTAAAGAATCAATTAGACTTTCCTAAACAATTCCACTACTCTACTACAATCAAAATATTTCTTTTTAATACACATTTAATAAGTGTAAAATAATTTGATTAATCAAGGATCTGATTCCTTCCCTTTGATCTACTAAAAAGAATAAGACATGGCTGGTTTCAAAAAACTCATATTTATTCAATTAATATCTTGGCTGTTGTTTGCAAGTATTGGTGGCTATTTTGTTGCGTCAGCGTTTGATAACGCAGTAAGCGATGCGCAGTACAAAACGCAATCAGTGGTGAATAATTATATTAGCAAGCATTCTATTGCTGAAATAGCACCAGATAAACTTCAGCAAGTGCTTGCTGATGGTAATACTTTTTCTTCATTTATTTTGCGTGATCAGCAAGGTAAAGAACTCATAAATATTACATCCCCTACTTCATTACCAGCCATTGCACAATTAGTAGATTCTAGCTTTAACTCTATTCGCCCGCAGTTTGCTGTTAATCAAGCGTCTGATATTAAAGTTGAATTTACTATTAACGCTACTAATCTTGGGTTGATACTCCAACAAGCGTTATTTGTTGTTATTTTAGTGTCAGGTTTAATGGCAATTATCCCCATTGTGTTTATGAAAACCATGTTTAGTAAGTTAAATAGAAATATAAGCATGACAGTGGCTGAAGTAATTGATGTTTATATCAATCAAAATCAAGTCAACAACGGTCTTGAAACAGCAATTAATAGCAGCAAAATAAAACAACTGGGCGTTGACCTAGTGCCTAGCTTTAATCGCCTGTCGCACTTTTTACAAAGTAAGCATGATGATATTCAAAATGCCGCACATTCTATCAAGCAAGAAGCTTATAAAGATGTAGTCACTGAACTTGGCAACCGTAATATGTTTGTTGAATATTATGAGAAGTACATTGAAAGCAGTGAAAAAAGCACCTTTGGCTCTTTGGCAATGGTTCGTTGTAGTGAATTACAAGCAATCAACCAGACTCGTGGTTACCAAAAAGGTGACGAGTATGTCAAAGCTGTGGCTGATATTATTAAACATATCAGCGGCACATATACAGGCAGTAAAGTTTTTCGTTTGAATAGCTCAGATTTCGCGATTGTGCTGCCTAACACTCCTCTAAAGGAATCTGAACGTTTTGGTGATAACTTACAATCTCGATTTACTCAATATCAGCAAAACCAAGAATTAAGCTCAGTAGCAAATACTGGGATCGTCGCTTATGAAAAAGGCAAACCCTTAGGTGAGCTACTTTCGATAGTAGACAATGCTATGAGCATGGCCCAATCAAAACAAGCTAACGCCTGGCATATACAACGCGAAACTGATTTAGTTAATAATGTAAGTGCAGGATTTGGCAATCAAAACTGGCGTAAAGTGATTAATGAAGTCATTGAAGCTGAGCGTGTACATTTGGTAATGCAAAACATTATGCCAATTGGTAAAAGCATGAAGGCCTACGCTGAAATTCAAGTACGCTTTAAAACAACAGAAAACCAAGTATTGCCAACCGCTTCATTTTTAGCCATGGCTGAAAAGCTTGATATGGCGATGGAAATTGATCAGTTAATCATTAATTCATCACTGGAAAAAATTAAGAGCCGTAATTTCTCTGAAAAATTCTTTGGTTTGAATGTTACCGCATCAAGCGCACACAATGATCAGTTCGTAATTTGGCTAGAGCGACGTTTATTAAAAGACACAAATATTGCCTCAAAACTGGTATTCGAAGTGAGTGAATTTGGCTTACAGCAAAATATTAAAGCCAGTAAACGCTTTATAGATATGATCCACCGTGTTGGTGCTCGGATCACGGTAGAACGATTTGGTGTTGGTTTAACCTCGTTTAAGTTTTTCCGCGATTTAAAACCTGACTTTATCAAAATGGATGCAAGCTATACTCGCGGCCTTGAAGAAGATAAAAATAACCAATACTTTATGCGTTTAATGGTCGACCTCGCGCATCGAATTGGTGTTAGTGTTTTTGCTGAGGGTGTTGAAAGCCAAGAAGAAAAACACATTATTGAAACTTTATGTCTTGATGGTGTGCAAGGTTATTACATCGAAAAGCCAAAAGATATTTAATCAATCTAAAAGGTGCTTTGAGCACCTTTTTAGTTTTCTAGTAGTTTATTTCCCCCTCCCCTGATCTGCTTTATCATTCCAAATGTCAGTAACTAGGTTAATGAACAGTTAATCTTTATTTATCATGCTATAAATTTCTAAATGCAATTCACTATCATTATTAAATGAGCCGTTTATTTACCTTCTACGTGTTGTTAAACAGCCAATAAAAAAGGATAATGTCGGCGTTTATTATAGCTTGAGGCGAACATGACAGAATATGTATTGCTGTTGATCGGCACAGTACTGGTTAATAACTTTGTGTTAGTACAATTTTTAGGTCTATGCCCGTTTATGGGTGTATCTGGCAAACTGGATACAGCTATAGGCATGTCACTTGCGACCACTTTTGTGTTAACACTTGCCTCTGTAACAAGCTATCTAGTTAATCAATATATTTTGATCCCACTTGATATCACGTATTTACGTACTCTAAGCTTTATTTTAGTGATTGCGGTGGTGGTTCAGTTTACCGAAATGGTAGTCAGAAAAACCAGCCCAACGCTGTATCGCTTACTCGGTATATTTTTACCTTTGATCACCACAAACTGTGCGGTCTTAGGTGTTGCGTTACTAAATGTCAAAGAGGATCATACGTTTTTACAATCTGCAGTATATGGCTTTGGCGCTGCTGTTGGTTTTTCTATGGTACTGGTTTTATTTGCAGCTCTTCGTGAACGCTTAACCGCTGCTGACGTACCTACCCCCTTTAAAGGCGCATCGATTGCGATGATCACCGCAGGCTTAATGTCGATGGCCTTTATGGGCTTTACAGGATTAGTGAAGTTTTAACATGACCTTGTTTTATGCCTTGATTGCGCTGGGAACCCTAGCACTCATTTTTGGTTTGATCTTAGGATTTGCTGCTGTGCGCTATCGAGTGCAAAGTAATCCGATTGTTGAACAGATCGATACTATATTACCGCAAACACAGTGCGGCCAGTGTGGCTATCCGGGTTGTCGCCCTTATGCAGAAGCCATCGCCAATGGCGATGAAATTAATAAATGCCCACCAGGTGGCGATGCGACAGTAAAAAAATTAGCTGACTTAATGGGTGTTGAAGCTAAACCCCTTGCCGGTGGCGAACAAGCTGAACCGATAAAAACCGTTGCCTATATACGTGAAGATGAATGTATTGGTTGTACCAAATGTATTCAAGCTTGTCCTGTCGATGCCATTGTTGGTGCCACGCGCCAAATGCATACTGTTTTAATTGATGAATGTACGGGTTGTGACTTATGTGTTGAACCTTGTCCTGTTGACTGTATTGATATGCTGCCTGTAGAAACCACTAAGCAAACGTGGAAATGGCAACTAGATGCAATCCCAGTAACACAGATTGATTAAGGGCTCCCTATGGAAAAGCTAATCGCACAGATAAAACAAGGTAAAGTGTGGCCGTTTCCAGGTGGCATTCATCCACCGGGACAAAAAACAATTTCCAACAGTCAAGCAATCGCCCGTTTACCTTTGCCCGACAAACTCGTTGTGCCATTAAAACAACATATTGGTGCTAACGGTCAACTGATCGTCGAAAAAGGCCAACAGGTACTTAAAGGGCAAGCACTTACAAAGCCTGTTGCAAATTGGTCGGTGCCAATACACGCCCCCACTTCTGGTACTATTACTGATATTTGCCAAATGCCGTCTGCGCATCCATCGGCATTGCCTGAATTGTGTGTAATTATTGAGCCCGATGGCCAAGATAGCTGGTGTGCGTTAGCACCGGTGACAACACCAAGCCAGCTTTCTCACGAGCAACTTATCGATATTATTCATGACCGCGGTATTGCCGGTATGGGCGGTGCAGGATTCCCAACTTACATTAAAGCAGATAGTCGCAAAGCAATTGAGTATTTTATTGTTAATGCAGTGGAATGTGAGCCCTATATTACTGCTGATGATGTACTAATGCGTGAGCATGCTGCAGGCATTATTGCTGGCATAGAGATCATGCAGCAATTGCTTACACCAACACTCACTATCGTTGGCATTGAAGATAACAAACCAGAGGCCATCGCAGCCATGCAGGCAGCGGCTGAGTATAATGACAAAATAATCATTCAAACAGTTCCTACTGTTTATCCTTCTGGTGGTGAAAAGCAATTAATTAAGCTACTGACCAATAAAGAAGTCCCTAGTGGGGGAATTCCAGCAGATATCGGTGTGTTAGTACAAAACGTCGGCACTTTATTTGCTGTTCATCAAGCTGTCTATGAAGGTAAGCCACTAATTGAACGTGTTATTACGGTAACAGGTAATACAATTCATAATCCGGGTAATGTATGGGCTTTATTAGGCACTGAAATAAAACATCTACTTGATTGCCAAGGCTTTTCACCAGTGCCACAGCAACGCGTTGTAATGGGCGGCCCTATGATGGGCTTTACTTTGCCAACGGTGCGTATCGGCGTGGTAAAAACCACTAACTGTATTTTAGCCCCAGATCATGATGAGCTGGCAGAGCCCGGCCCTGAAAAAGCCTGTATTCGTTGTAGTGCTTGTGCTGATGCCTGCCCTGCTTCACTGTTGCCTCAGCAATTACAATGGTTTGCTAAATCAAAAGAATACGACAAACTGAAAGAGCATAACCTGTTTGATTGTATTGAATGCGGTGCTTGCGCGTATGTGTGCCCAAGTGAAATTCCGCTGGTGCAGTATTACCGTGTGGCTAAAGTTGAAATAAAAGAACAGCAAGCTGAGCAAGTTAAAGCTGAACGTGCGAAAGAGCGCTTTGAACTTCGAAAACAACGCCTAGAGCGGGAGCAAGAAGCACGACAAAATCGCCATAAACGCAAACCAGCTGCTGAAAAATCGGCTGATGAAAAACAAAAAATTGCCGATGCTCTAGCACGCGTTAAAAACAAACCAGCAAAAGATGACGACAAATCAGCTGTGGCCGCTGCAATTGCTCGCGCCAAAGCTAAAAAACAAAATCAAGAAGCAACGCTTGAACCAGATAACAGTGACGTAGCATTAGAGCGCGCAGCGCGCAAAGAGCAAGCTCGCAAATACAAAGAGCAAAAAGCCGCAAGCAATACAGCCGCTGATCCGGATGATAAAAAGTCAGCCGTGGCCGCTGCAATTGCCCGCGCTAAAGCGAAAAAAGCGGCGGCATCAGAAGATGAAAGCGATAACACGACGGCTGCACCTACTGATGATAAAAAAGCCGCTGTCGCTGCTGCTATTGCTCGTGCAAAAGCGAAAAAGGCAGCACAAGCAGCAAGCGTAGAAAAAGACAACTCTGAAAGTGAAGTCGCTACAGCCTCACCTGCCGATGATAAAAAAGCAGCTGTCGCTGCTGCTATTGCTCGTGCTAAAGCAAAAAAGGCAGCACAGGCTGAACCAGCAACAAGCGTAGAAAACGACAACTCTGAAAGTGAAGTCACTACAGCCTCACCTGCCGATAATAAAAAAGCCGCTGTCGCTGCTGCTATTGCTCGTGCAAAAGCGAAAAAGGCAGCACAAGCAGCAAGCGTAGAAAACGACAATTCTGAAAGTGAAGTCGCTACAGCCTCACCTGCCGATGATAAAAAAGCCGCTGTCGCTGCCGCCATTGCCCGCGCTAAAGCGAAAAAGGCTGCACAAGCGGCTAGCGTAGAAAACGACAACTCTGAAAGTGAAATCACTACAGCCTTACCTGCCGATGATAAAAAAGCCGCTGTCGCTGCCGCCATTGCCCGCGCTAAAGCGAAAAAGGCTGCAAAAGCTGAACAAGCAGCAAGCGTAGAAAACGACGATGCTGAAAATGAAACTTCGGCTACAGCGATAAACGAAGCTGAAATCGCTGAAGATAAACCAGAACAGACCGCACAAGATAAGAAAAAGGCCGCTGTTGCCGCAGCGATTGCCCGTGCAAAGGCTAAAAAATTACAACAAGAAGGAAGTGATAAGTAATGAAGCTAACTATGGCCAGTTCGCCGCATAGCCACAGTCATAAATCACTTAGCAGGTTGATGCAAACAGTGATCTTAGCCTGTATTCCTGGACTTATCGCACAACTGTATTTTTTTGGTACGGGTGTATTGATCCAGCTAATTTTAGCGTTAGTCACGGTTAGTATCAGTGAAGCCATTATTATGCTTATTCGCAAGCGCCCTGTATGGCCTGCGCTTGGAGATGGCAGTGCATGGCTTACTGCGGTCTTATTAGCATTAAGTATTCCGCCACTCGCCCCATGGTGGGTTATTGTGATCGGTAGCTTTTTTGCCATCGTCATTGTTAAACAGCTCTATGGTGGCCTTGGTTTCAATTTATTTAACCCTGCCATGGCTGCATACGTGTTATTGCTTATTTCGTTCCCTGTGCAAATGACCACTTGGATGCCAGTTAGTGACTTACTGGCAAACCCAATTAGTCTTACTCAACAGCTTAGCGTTATTTTTAATGGCTTTACCAGTGCAGGTTTTAGTGTTGATCAACTTAGAGTTGGGGTTGATGGCGTAACAATGGCCACACCTTTGGATACCATCAAGACTGATATCGCTCATGGTTTAACCGTATCTGAAAGCATGCAAGCCGCTATTTTTAATAGTTGGTTAGGACAAGGTTGGGGCTGGGTAAATCTTGGCTTTTTAATCGGTGGCTTATACCTTATTAAAGCCAAAGTTATAAATTGGCATATCCCAGTTGGTGTAATTGCATCAATTGCTGTGTGCAGCGCAATTGGTTATATCGCAGCACCTGGTACTGAGCCTGGTATGGTATTTCATTTATTTAGTGGCGCAACCATGTTAGGGGCCTTTTTCATAGCCACGGATCCGGTTTCGGCAGCTACCACTAATCGCGGCCGGTTAATTTACGGCGCATTGATTGGTTTATTAGTTTATTTGATCCGTACTTTTGGCGGTTACCCAGATGCCATGGCGTTTGCTGTGTTACTACTCAATATGGCCGTGCCACTGATAGACTATTACACTCAACCACGTACTTATGGCCATGGGGTGAATAAATGATTATTTCATCAATGACAAAAAATGGCGCTATTTTAGCCCTGTTTGCCCTGCTCACTACCGGCGCTGTTGGTATTATCCATAACCTCACGGCTGACAGTATTGCAGAGCAAGAGCGCAAACAACTTTCATTACAGCTGCAAGATGTACTCGCCCCTAATTTTTACGATAATACTCTTTATCAAGATTGTGCCATCATTGATGATCCACTACTTGGTAATAAACCACAAACCGTTTATCGTGCTCGCAAGGGTGGCCAACCTGTTGCTTTAGTAATGCGCCACGTGACGCCAAAAGGTTATAGCGGCGATATAAGTTTATTAACTGCCGTATTTGCAAACGGGGACGTTGCCGGAGTACGTGTTACTAAACACGAAGAAACGCCTGGTCTTGGTGATAAAGTAGAAATGAAAAAATCTCTTTGGATCACTTCATTTAAAGATAAAACTGTACTTGATGACGACGATACTCGCTGGGCAGTAAAAAAAGATGGCGGAGACTTTGATCAATTCACTGGCGCTACCATTACACCACGTGCCGTGGTTGGCTCAGTAAAACACGCTGTGTTATTCTCAAAAAACAATTTCGATGCGGTATTTAGTGCTGATAACGCATGCCAAGTAGGTGAGCCATGAGCCAATTAAAAGAACTATTTAACGAAGGAATGTGGAAAAACAACCCTGCCCTCGTGCAATTACTCGGTTTGTGCCCACTACTGGCCGTAACATCAACGATAACCAATGCGATGGGCCTCGGTTTAGCCACTCTGCTGGTATTAGTTGGCTCGAACGTCACAATTTCTGCGGTGCGTAATTTTGTGCCAAAAGATATCCGTATTCCTGTATTTGTGATGTTTATCGCAGGCTTTGTAACCATAGTGCAGCTATTAATGAATGCCTATACGTTTGGCTTATATCAATCGCTGGGAATATTTATTCCACTGATAGTTACTAACTGCGCTATTATCGGCCGCGCTGAAGCGTATGCCTCTAAGAACCCGATTCATTTATCAGCGTTTGACGGTTTAATGATGGGCTCTGGCTTTATGGTAGTACTGGTTGTGCTTGGCGCAATGCGTGAGCTTATTGGCCAAGGTACCTTATTTGATGGCGCCGATTTACTACTGGGCCCATGGGCATCGGTTTTACGCATTGAAGTATTTAGTTTTGATAATCAATTTTTGCTCGCTATTTTACCACCCGGTGCATTTTTAGGTTTGGGCTTACTGATTGCTGCTAAAAATGTCATTGATGCGCAAATAAAAGCAAAACAAGTAGCACCACCAGTGGCCGAAAAAGGCCCACGAGCAAGGGTCACCAGTTTAACTTAAGGGGAAGCGCACAGTATTTACTGTGCGTTTAAGTTGCATGAATAAAGAAAAACGATACGAAATACTCTCTCGCTTGCGCGAGCAAAACCCACATCCAGAAACCGAGCTTGAATATTCAAGCCCGTTTGAACTGTTAGTTGCGGTAACGCTATCAGCACAAGCAACTGACGTTGGGGTAAATAAAGCCACCCGTAAGCTATTTCCCGTCGCCAATACGCCGCAAGCTATTTTAGATTTAGGTCACGATAAACTTCGCGATTACATTAAAACCATCGGTTTGTTTAATTCTAAAGCAGCCAATGTATACAAAATGTGCCAAATTTTAGTTGATAAGCACAACAGCGAAGTGCCTGAGAATCGTGAAGCCCTAGAAGCCCTACCCGGCGTTGGCCGTAAAACTGCCAATGTGGTACTCAACACCGCCTTCGGCTGGCCGACAATCGCGGTAGATACCCACATAGACCGCGTATCAAACCGCACTAAATTTGCTATGGGTAAGAACGTTGTTGAAGTAGAAAAAAAGCTATTAAAAGTTGTACCAGCAGAGTTTAAAGTAGATGTACATCACTGGCTCATTTTACATGGTCGCTATACCTGCGTAGCGCGTAAACCAAAGTGTGGCAGCTGTATAATTGAAGATTTATGTGAGTTTAAAGAAAAGACTGAGTAACTAATTTTTAATTGAAATATTAAGATAATCATACGATATGTGCCCTACGTATGATTATCTTAATTTGAAAACCTCAAATAAACGCTTAACCTTTAAACATTACCGGACATAAACTCTATACTCCCAAGGCGCCAACTTAAGGCTTGCGTCTTCAGTAAGCGTTGCCTTTTGTTTGCTAAATAGCTCTGTATATACTCCAGCTGTTTGTGGACCCATAAATTGAATATCTTGCTCTTTATCAGAAAAATTAATCACAACAAACACTTTATCTTTGGTATTTTCGCGGATAAAACTAAACACCTCTGTCGGATTAGTATTATAAATACGCTCCATTGTCGCGCCATATTTACCATGCCACAACGCACTATTTTGTTTCTGCAAAGCTAAGAGCTTCTGAATCAATGGCTTAAATTTATGTTCTTTCCATTCGATAGGATCTTTTTCAAAAAACTCAAGCCGCTTAATATTCCCAGCTTCAAGTCCATTATAAATTAATGGCATACCTTCACCGACAATAGACAATACGATTGCTGTCGCTACTTTTTCTTCGCTACCATAACGCTCAAACACGGTTCCTTCCCATGAATTAGCATCGTGATTTGAAACATACGTCATCCGATAGCTATTTTTCGGATACGCTCCCTCATTCCATGAATAGTATACAAACAATCTATTTAAATCAGCGTGACCACTTAAAATATCATGAATAGCTTCCTGCCAAGACCATGCATAAGTAGCATCAAAAGCTTTAGCATGTAAATCACGCATTTCCCATTCAGCTAACATAAAAACGGGCTTGATCGCGTCTAGCTCCGCCCTAACGTTTTCCCAAAAATCGAGAGGAACAAAACCAGCTACATCACATCGATAACCATCAATATTTACTTCTTTGACCCAATACTTCATTGCATCAGTCATGTATTCACGCATTTCTGGTACGTTATAATCAAAGTCGATTATGTCTGACCAATCCCACCACGGCGTAGGTTGAAAATTACCTTGCGAATTTTTTGTATACCAATTTGGATGCTTATGTCTTAATTCATTATCCCAAGCACTATGATTTGCTACCCAATCTAGAATAACGTACATACCTAATTCGTGAGCAGCGTTAACAAAGCTTTTTAAGTCATCTAAGGTACCAAACTCAGGATTAACACCGTAGTAATCTTTTACTGAATAAGGGCTACCCAGCGACCCTTTTCTGTTTTCTTCGCCAATCGGATGAATCGGCATTAACCAAAGAATATCGACGCCAAGTTCTTTTAATCGTGGTAGTTGATGCTCAGCGGCTGCAAATGTTCCTTCAGGTGTGAACTGTCGCGTATTAATTTGATAAAAACTTGCGTTCTTACTCCACTGAGGATGCGTTAACTTCACATATTCTTGTGGAACATAATTAGAGGAAATATTTGTTGTCTTAGTTTTTTTACTTATATTAGTGCAGGCACACAGCCCTAAAAATAGTAATATTATTGAAAGGTTTTTCATTTATAAAGCCCCTTAAACGATTAAGTTTTAACAATATGCGATGTAGTGAAATTATTTTCAACAAACTATTAACATGAATACGTATGTAAGTCTTAATGCCTATCTACGATAATTATCATTCGGTTGGCCTACCATCGCTGTAGATACGCATATATTCCGTGTATCAAACCGTACTAAGCTTGCCATGGATAAAGACGTGGTAGCCGTTGAGCAAAAACTCGAAAAAGTGATCCCCAAAGAATTTAAAGTAGACGTACAACATTGGCTCATACTGCACGGGCGTTATACCTGTGTTGCCCGTAAACCAAAATGTGGCAGTTGTATTATTGAAGATTTATGTGAGTTTAAAGACAAGACTGAATAATGTTTATTCTTTTTTGAGCCAATAAGTAAACTTTAAGTTTTTATCTTTGCTGCTGTTTGCATGCATTATTTAACTGCTAACGACTAACTAATTACATTAAAATGACGGTATTCTTATTCAATTTTTAGTACTTCGATTTTAAGTAAAGAAAACAATAAATTTCCTAAAAAATGCTTGTACATAGCTTCTATTTCTTCTTGAGATATAGTTCCACCACGTATAAGGACTTCTTGCCGCTCAGCTGGCTCTTTTATGATAAACCCGGTAGAACTGAACCCATTTTTTTCATAAAACGCTTTGCGCTTAACTCTTTGTTGATAGTTTTCTGTCTTTTCATCAAGCTCCTCAATAGTGAGTACTATTCTTTTATTTGAATGCTTTTCATTCATAGCATCCATTACTTTGCTTCCGTAACCTGTTGAGCGGAGCAATTCAGATATAGCAAAAAACTTTACACAGATAATTTGTTTATATTCTTTAGTGTAGAGAAAACCAACCCATTTATTATGATCATAAATAACATCAAAGCCATTTTTTCCATTCCTCATTCTGTATTTAACAAGCCATTCTGGTAGTCTGTGAACTTTTGGAAAAGCTTCGAAAAAAAGGTCTATAACTTTTGAATAGTTAAAATCATGTTTGTTAAGTGGGCGAAAAGTGATCATCATATTAACCCTGCAAGCCAATCAACAGTTAAGATAGTAGTAAAAACCTTTAATCCAATCAAACCGAAAAATATGAATATAAATGTAACTTTAATTTTTTTACTTTTTATATTATTCCAAGATAGAAGTTTTGCTTGAAATTCACTTTTTAGCTCATCAATATCCTCTTTCATACATAATTCCCTATCTCGTGCTGTAATTATATCAACTACAACACAGTTAATATGAGTTACCAAATTAACTTTGTAACTAAAAGTTCCGATGATGCCTAATGCAAACACATGATCTTTGCTCTTTAGGATTTCAACTACCAGCATTTTGAAAGCTAGTTACATCTTCCTTCCTTATATTTAAGTTGGCCAACCATTGCTGTAGATACGCATATATTCCGTGTATCAAACCGTACTAAGCTTGCCATGGGTAAAGGTGTTGTTGCGGTTGAACAAAAACTTTTTAAAGTTGTACCAACAGAGTTTAAAGTTGATGTACATCACTGGCTTATTTTACATGGTCGTTATATTTGTACAGCCCGCAAACCAAAATGTGGCAGTTGTATTATTGAAGACTTGTGTGAGTTTAAAGATAAAACTGAGTAGATATAGACCCAAACCTGTAGATAAAACACCTTCATTTTAAACGATTATTAATTTTAAACCTCAATTATCAGGCTTATAAGAATAAGCTCAGTGATTAATTCGCATTCCCGTCTTTTTTCTGTTTATTAAAGTAGGTGCCTAACTTTGGCACCTTTCATTTTCCATACCTTGTAAATCAATTTAAATAAAATCTGTTTATTCGTGATTTGGCGTAATTATTAGAATATTTTCAAAGTATTAATTTCACAAGCGTCAATCCTTTAGTTATGCTGTTGAGCATTATGAAATTTTATTGCGAGAATTCCTATGTTACCTATACTTCGTATCTTGTTAATTGAGCAAGACCCCGCCACCTTGCAAGAGCTTTCTACTAATCTGTCGAAAACCATCCCAAATTTTGAGCGAGATGATATTCATATCGATATTATTGAGCGTCTTGAGCTAAAACAAGCATTGGACATTGTAGAGGAAGATGGCGATATTCAGGCCGTAGTGCTTAGCTGGGATTTGCAAAATAAGGTTGGCGAGCGAACTTATAGTCGCTTTATCGAGCAGTTAAAGGGGATCCGCCTTGAGTTGCCCGTTTATGTTATTGGCGATGATACGAAAGGACTAGAAATCGTTAATGAGTCGGAGGAGATTGAGTCTTTTTTCTTTAAAGATGAGGTAATTTCTGATCCTGAAGCAATTTTAGGCTATATGATTAATGATTTCGATGACCGCTCAGAAACCCCATTTTGGACGGCGTATCGCCGTTATGTTGGCGAAGCGAACGACTCTTGGCATACACCAGGACACAGTGGCGGCTCTAGCTTTAGAAATTCCCCTTATATCAAAGATTTTTATCAGTTTTATGGTCGTAATGTGTTCGTTGGCGACCTGTCGGTTTCAGTGGACTCGTTAGGTTCATTGTCAGATAGCACTAATACCATTGGCCGTGCGCAAGAGTCAGCAGCGGCGACGTTTGAGGTTAAGCATACCTATTTCGTTACCAATGGGTCGTCTACCTCAAATAAAATCATCTTGCAGACATTGCTGCGCAAGGGCGATAAAGTGATTATCGACCGCAATTGCCATAAGTCTGTGCACTATGGCATTTTACAATCAGCTAGTTTACCTGTTTATTTGTCGAGTATTTTAAATCCAAAATATGGCATCTTCGCGCCGCCGTCGTTGGCCGACATTAAACAGGCGATAGAACAAAATACCGATGCGAAATTGCTAGTCCTCACGGGTTGTACTTACGATGGCCTACTGAGCGATCTGAAACAGGTGGTAGAGTTTGCCCATCAACATGGTATTAAAGTATTTATTGACGAAGCGTGGTTTGCTTACTCCCTGTTTCATCCAAGCCTACGATACTATTCCGCCATTCATGCTGGCGCTGACTACGTCACCCATTCAGCACATAAAGTGGTATCGGCGTTTTCTCAGGCGTCTTATATTCATGTTAACGATCCCGATTTCGATGCTGATTTCTTTCGCGAGATTTACAGTATTTACGCCAGTACATCGCCAAAATATCAGCTTATCGCATCGCTTGACGTGTGCCAAAAGCAGTTAGAGATGGAAGGCTATAAGTTACTCAATGCTTTGTTGAACCATGTGGAAGAATTTAAACAACAGATGGCTTCACTCAAGCAAATTAAAGTGCTAGGTAAACAAGACTTTATGGAAATATTTCCGCACTTTAGTGGTGATAACATGGGTCACGATCCGCTAAAAATTCTCATCGATATTAGCGAATTACCTTATTCATTAAAGGATATTCATAAATACCTGCTGGATGAAATTGGCCTAGAAATAGAGAAGTACACTCACAGCACCATCTTAGTATTACTGACGCTTGGCGGCACACGCTCAAAAATAATTCGTCTTTACAATGCGCTCAAAAAACTCGACAGCGGTAAAGTGAAGTTGTCAAAATCGACGCGACGATCTCGCTTGCCTGAGAATCTACCAGCCATAGACTTAGCGTGTATTCCAAGCGATGCCTTTTATGGCGAGCGCGAATCTGTGCCTATCGGTAAAAGTAACAACCGTATTTGTGCCGGTTTAGTCACCCCCTATCCGCCAGGCATTCCTCTTTTGGTGCCGGGACAGCATATTACAGAGGAACATATAGAGTACCTTAAAGAGTTAGCAGGACAAGGTTTGACGATTCAAGGGAGTTTTGATGGTGAAATCTATGTTCTTAAGGGCAAAGTTAAACAGTAAAGGCTGTCGTTTAACCCCCAGTTTAGAGTTTAAAAAAGCCGCGATCATTCTATGAATGTCCGCGGCTTATATTTAGACTAATTTAAGGTATTAATTACGCAGTTCAAAGCGACTCAAACGATCTTTCAAGCCATGTGCTAAGTTGCTAATTTCACTACATGCTATTGCTGTTTGAGAAGTCCCCTCTGCCATTTCTGTTGATGAGTTATTAATATGTTCAACACTGCGGTTCAAGTCTTCTGATACCGCAGTTTGCTCACTACAAGCCGTGGCTATTTGCGTGCTCATATCAGCAATTTGATTAACTGATTCTTCGATTTCGTCAATTTGTGTGCCGGCATTTTTTGCTTGCTCAACACATGAAACAATTCCTTCGTGGCATTGTCTACTTGATACTTCCATCGCTTTTGACTTTTTCTGTAATTGCTCAACAATATCAACAATTTCTCTTGTTGAGTCTTGTGTTCTTTTTGCAAGTGAACGCACTTCGTCAGCGACAACGGCAAACCCTCTGCCTTGCTCCCCCGCCCTAGCAGCTTCAATTGCAGCATTAAGGGCTAGCAAATTCGTTTGTTCTGCGATTGCGCCAATTACATCTACAACAACATTAATATTATTTGAGCTGGTTTCTAAATCGTTTGCTAGGCGCCCTGATTCATCAATGGTGACTGATACTTTTGATATTTCAGTCACCATTTGCTCTAGTAATAAGCTGCCATTTTTAGCCATATTTGCAGAATCGTTAGCTGAGCCTGCGGCTTGTTCTGTGTTTTGTGCAACTTCTGATACAGCGGCTTGCATTTGTGTCATGGCTGAAGCAACAGAATGCAGTTCAAGTTGTTGGTTTTGCATTCCTGATGCTGTCTGAGACGAAATTGCGCTCACCTCTTCAACCGCAGATGTCAGCTGAATTGTTGCATCGAATACTTCAGTAACAAGGTCATTCAAATTATCTTGCATTAAATTAATTTGCAACAACAAGTTGCCTAGCTCGTCTTTGCTAAGATTTTTTTCATCTAGCACATTATTAAGCTTACCCTTAGCAATTGCCGAAGCTAATGTAAGCGCATGCTGAACGGGTTTACGTACCGATTTAATAAGCCAGATAGAAGCTGCGATTATTACGGCAATAACACACAAGGCTCCAACAATAGAGACCCATAAGGTAAAATCTAATCGTTCTTGGACAGTCTGAGATATTCTATCTACGTTTTGTTCATTTATTTTTACAGCTACATCTAGGCTAGTGATAGCATTTTTATAAGCGTCGAAACTGTCTAGCACAACCTTATTAGCTTTTTCTAATTGTCCTGTAGAAAGAAACTGACCATATCCTTGCGTTTCATCACTATAATCACTCCAAGCACCTTTAAACTGGTTTAGAGCAGCCACTTCTTCAGATGAAAGAGAAAGCGCTTCGTATTTTCTTAACGTCTCATTTAATAACTCACGTTTTTGATCAAGCTCACCAAGCCAAGTAGATAATTTAGGATTATTTGCATTAGGTATTAAAGAAAACTCATCTTTACGGATATCAGTTAAAATAACTTGAATTGATTTTAATTCGCTGATTGATGGCAGGCTATCTTGAATTATCGTATCAACATTATCATCGAGTTCAGATAAGCTTTTATTCATGATAAGGCTTAGAATGAAAAAGATAATAAATACCAGAGCAAAGCTCCCCCAAATTTTCTTTCCTACACTTAAATCTTTCAGTTTCATATATTTTCTCAATATTCAAATAGTCAACATGAACTATATAATCAATGGGGTAGCCAAAATTTATTAATCTTAGTTGGATTCTCTTCCACTCATAATCATAGATGTTATCGACCGTTTTACGAAAAAGTTTATAAAAAGTTTTGCCTATGTATTTGTATAAAATTAGCAATCTAACGAAGATTTTTTTACACCAAAGAGTGATAGAATGAATCCCTGCACTATTTTCATATCATCTAAAAATTAAGGGTGATTTTACTTGCCATGAGGACTATAAATGCGTTTATTACACACCATGTTACGGGTTACTGATCTAGAAAAGTCGATTGAGTTTTACACCCAAGTACTCGGTATGAAAGAGTTACGCCGTGCTGATAACGAAGAGTACCGCTATACCCTAGCCTTCGTAGGCTATGGCGATGAAAAAGACACAGCAGTACTAGAGCTGACCTATAACTGGGATACCGACAGCTATGATTTAGGCAATGCCTATGGTCATATCGCGATTGAGTTTGATGATATCTATAAAGCCTGTGCTGATATCAAGGCCGCTGGCGGCAATGTTAGCCGTGAGCCAGGACCTGTTAAAGGCGGCACAACAGAAATTGCTTTTGTAAAAGATCCAGATGGCTACTCAATTGAATTAATTCAGAAAAAATAAAATATGAGTAAATTTTAGCAAATATATGTAATAGGTTTGCTAATCCGTTTTTTATTTAAGCTCAACTCTGATACGATAAAAAAGGTGCTGTATGCACCTTTTTTTATCGTAATTGACTGTCTTTACTGCCACGTCGGTTAAACCCTTTAGAAAGCGTGCCTTTACCTTCTAGTTCAGCTTGGCAGCTTACACAATACTTAACACCAGGTAACGCAAGTCTTCGTGCTTGTAGTATTGGTTCATCACATTCTTCACATAGCTCGGCACTAGCTCCAGAAACTAAATTACTTCTAGCATATTGCACAGCATCATTAACGCTGGCATCAATTTGATCTTGAATTGCACCATCTCGTGCCCATCCACTTGCCATATAACCTCCTATTCATTTGGACGTTTATATGTACGCTAACATAGGTGAAGTTTATTTAAGCTGAATATAAGGAAAGAAAAGAAACTAATAAAATTTAGGAGTTATTATATAAAATATTTAATATTGATATTTTAACTTCAATGAATAATTCTGAATTAATGATAGAAATGGAGGTAAATTGATTTTAGATACTTTTTATTAAAAGCTATCTTACTAATAAATAGTAAGTAGCGTCCCCAAGAGATTAGTATTCTTGTTAACGTTGTGTATAGAGAGTGCAGTGTCACACTGCTTTATACATTACTTAAAATAAGCAAGTGGCGTCCCCAAGGGGATTCGAACCCCTGTTACCGCCGTGAAAGGGCGGTGTCCTAGGCCTCTAGACGATGGGGACGCAGAAATTAGTTTGCAAATCACTGATTTGCTATTTCTGCGTAAGATGAGCCGAGCCTGCGAGGCGAATGGCATTATCTTCTCAGAAACATTTTCTGTGTCACTAGGACAACTGAATGGTTTAACTCGTTTCAGGCGAGCTGCTTAATAACACTGCACTGACTATGAAAATAGTAAGTGGCGTCCCCAAGGGGATTCGAACCCCTGTTACCGCCGTGAAAGGGCGGTGTCCTAGGCCTCTAGACGATGGGGACACAGAATATGTGTCACTAGGACAACTGAATGGTTTAACTCGTTTCAGGCGAGCTGTTCATAACACTGCACTGACTATGAAAATAGCAAGTGGCGTCCCCAAGGGGATTCGAACCCCTGTTACCGCCGTGAAAGGGCGGTGTCCTAGGCCTCTAGACGATGGGGACACAGAATATGTGTCACTAGGACAACTGAATGGTTTGACTCGTTTCAGGCGAGCTGCTTAATAACACTGCACTTCCTTATTTAACATAAGTAAGTGGCGTCCCCAAGAGATTAGTACTCTTGTTAACGTCGTGCATAGAGAGTGCGGTGTCACACTGCTTTATACATTACTTAAAATAAGTAAGTGGCGTCCCCAAGGGGATTCGAACCCCTGTTACCGCCGTGAAAGGGCGGTGTCCTAGGCCTCTAGACGATGGGGACACATAAATGTGTCACTAGGACAACTGAATGGTTAAACTCGTTTCAGACGAGCTGTTTAATAACACTACACTTCCTTATTTAACATAAGTAAGTGTCGCCTCCAAGAGATTAGCACTCTTGTTAACGTCGTGCATAGAGAGTGCGGTGTCACACTGCTTTATACATTACTTAAAATAAGTAAGTGGCGTCCCCAAGGGGATTCGAACCCCTGTTACCGCCGTGAAAGGGCGGTGTCCTAGGCCTCTAGACGATGGGGACACATAAATGTATCACTAGGACAATTGATTAGTTATGCTCACATCCTGAGCTGATTAAGGTAATTGCGATTAAGTACAAATTAAGACTCGAGCTTAACTTGTTCGCTATTTTCTCGGCTTACCCGCCCTTAACTAACTAAAGTTAAGTGGCGTCCCCAAGGGGATTCGAACCCCTGTTACCGCCGTGAAAGGGCGGTGTCCTAGGCCTCTAGACGATGGGGACACAGAAAACTGTTACCCTAGGACAAACACTTTAATAAATTGGTGGAGCTATGCGGGATCGAACCGCAGACCTCTTCACTGCCAGCGAAGCGCTCTCCCAGCTGAGCTATAGCCCCAACTTATTTTGCTAAACACTTGCGCAGTTAAACCGTGCTGTGTATCGCTGAGTGCGGGGCGCATTCTATGCAGCCACCAAAATAATGTCAACATTTTTTTCAGTAACTTTCTTTAAACGGTTTAATTTTCAACAAACTGAATAATGAATAAACCGTGACGCTCAAAATACATGCAAGGGAGCTGTTTCAAAACAAAAATTAGGATTGAGAGGCGCACAATATAGATTAACTAAGGTGAAATATACTCTAAAACATCAAAACAATAAGGTATACATTTATATGCAAAATAAAGTCGGAGTGTTTTCTTGTTTTTCATAACAACGTTTTCATCACCAAGTAAAACGAATTTAAGATGAACATACGAGCAATTAACTGTAACGCCCCCACTCTATTGTCAGTTATTTATATGATCACAGAGGCTCCATTAGTTAGAGTCGGTGTTTTATATCAATCGTATTTAACTAGCGGTATTTGGATTTTGCAATGCGATTGACTGTAACCTCCTCCTTCATGATTAAAAAACAAATCCGCTTTTGACTAACAGGCACCACTAGCTATTGAAGTGTTGCATTAAACAATGAGTAAATTGATTGCACATATAGATTGAATGTAAGTAAATTGGCTATAAAACAATCTCAATCTTACTGCATTGATTATAAAACCTGCATCTAAAACATTTTTCCTCATTCAAGTGTTGACACATTTACAACTCTATCTATAATAGCGCCCCACAACAACGCAGCAATGAGTTGTTGTTTAGATGTGAGTGATTAGCTCAGTTCTAAGAAAAGAGAGCATCACCGCTATTTACAAGTAACGGCGAGGTTCACTGGTTAAAGTCCAGTACTATTTATTTTAATAGTAGCGTTTTAATTTATATGTGGGTGATTAGCTCAGTTGGGAGAGCATCGCCCTTACAAGGCGAGGGTCACTGGTTCAAGTCCAGTATCACCCACCACATATAAAACCTGTTATTATATTAATAGTCATTTGTATTAAAATTGTAATATGGGTCGTTAGCTCAGTTACAAGAAAAGAGAGCATCACCGCTATTTACAACTAACGGCGAGGTTCACTGGTTAAAGTCCAGTACTATTTATTTTAATAGTAGCGTTTTAATTTATATGTGGGTGATTAGCTCAGTTGGGAGAGCATCGCCCTTACAAGGCGAGGGTCACTGGTTCAAGTCCAGTATCACCCACCACATATAAAACCTGTTATTATATTAGTAGTTGCATGTTTTAAATTTGTAATATGGGTCACAAGCTCAGTTACAAGAAAAGAGAGCATCACCGCTATTTACAACTAACGGCGAGGTTCACTGGTTAAAATCCAGTACTATTTATTTTAATAGTAGCGTTTTAAATTTGTAATATGGGTCGTTAGCTCAGTTGGGAGAGCATCGCCCTTACAAGGCGAGGGTCACTGGTTCAAGTCCAGTACGACCCACCATTCTTAGAATGGTGCATATTACATGATATCTAAATGGGTGATTAGCTCAGTTGGGAGAGCATCGCCCTTACAAGGCGAGGGTCACTGGTTCAAGTCCAGTATCACCCACCATTTAGATATAAAACTTTACGGGTCGTTAGCTCAGTTGGGAGAGCATCGCCCTTACAAGGCGAGGGTCACTGGTTCAAGTCCAGTACGACCCACCATTTATAAAATGGTTATCGTAAAGTTTAGTAATTGATTATTTGGGGTCGTTAGCTCAGTTGGGAGAGCATCGCCCTTACAAGGCGAGGGTCACTGGTTCAAGTCCAGTACGACCCACCATTTAATCAAAATTATATGTGGGTGATTAGCTCAGTTGGGAGAGCATCGCCCTTACAAGGCGAGGGTCACTGGTTCAAGTCCAGTATCACCCACCACATATAAAACCTCACATTAAATCGATAATTAGCTCAGCTGAAAAGAAAGAGCATCGCCACCCTTCACAAATAATGGCGAGGGTCACTGGTACAAGTCCAGTATCACCCACCACATATAAAACCTCTTAATACCCTCAATCAAACCTTACGTTATATTCTTTAATCGATAATTAGCTCAGTTGAAAAAAAAGAGCATCGCCACCCTTTACAAATAATGGCGAGGGTCACTGGTTCAAGTCCAGTATCACCCACCACATATAAAACCTCACGTTAAATCGATAATTAGCTCAGCTGAAAAGAAAGAGCATCGCCACCCTTCACAAATAATGGCGAGGGTCACAGGTTCAAGTCCAGTATCACCCACCACATATAAAACCTCACGTTAAATCGATAATTATCTCAGTTGAAAAAAGAAGCATCGCCCCCCTTCACAAATAATGGCGAGGATCACTGGTTCAAGTCCAGTATCACCCACCACATATAAAATCTTTTAATACCCTCAATCAAACCTTACGTTATATTCTTTAATCGATAATTAGCTCAGCTGAAAAGAAAGAGCATCGCCACCCTTCACAAATAATGGCGAGGATCACTGGTTCAAGTCCAGTATCACCCACCACATATAAAACCTCTTAGTAATTCTGTTAAAAATAAAATTCAAAAAGCCTCTAAATACGCTAATTCTTTTCCAAACCTGAAACTCTTTTAATACCAATCGACTTAAATATTTAACCATTCTAACGATCTAAATAAAGCGCTAACTGCGTTATAAATTTTTCATGTAGAACAACTACATGTCAAAATTTATGCCTTGTTATCACTCCATTTATCTGTCGCTATAAATGGTCAGTAACTTAACACGATTGGTATAATATGTTCCTTGATGGATAATCAAGCTGCTTAAAAACTCATAACTGATCAAATAAACGAAGTCTGCGGTATTAAATTTTAAATTCCCTTGTCAGCGACTAGACTGTTTATTATAGTCTCTGATACGTTCATGTGGTCACAAGTCTAATGCCAGCAAAGATTTTTTCTAATGCAAAAATACTTATAGTTGAAGAGCAACCTCTTGCTCAAAGCTATATGAAACAGTCGCTCGAAAAACTTGGCTTTCGACAGCTGCGCTTTGCTGAACATGCAAATTCGGCTAAAGAGCAGTGCACCAGTGAACAGTTTGATCTGATTGTTTGCTCTTTTAATTTAAGTAAGCAGCAAGACGGCTATCAGCTATATGAAGAGTTACGCGTTAAGCGTTTAATAAAAAACTCTACTGGGTTCATTTTTATTTCAGCTGAAACCAGTGGTTCTTTGGTACACAGCGTGCTTGAACTGCAACCCGATGACTTTTTAGTCAAGCCATTCACCATATATGATCTTAAAACACGTATAGAACGAATTTTGCTGCGTAAAAATCATTTACAAGCAATATATAATTTCATTGACGATGGGAATGACTCTAAAGCGCTAAAAGCAATCAATACTGCGCTTGATGAAAAAGGCAATGCTTATAGTGCAATATTATTGCGTTTAAAAGGTGACGCCCTACTTCGCTTAAAACGAGCAGATACCGCAAAAGCTTTCTTTAAATCAGTTCTTGATATTCAAAAATTTACATGGGCAAAGGTAGGTTTAGTTGAAGCATTAATTGCGAATAACGAGCATATTCTTGCGCAAAGAATGCTAAAAACGATGCTGCTCCGTCATGAAACACGATTAGTCGCACTCGATTTACTTGGTAAGCTGGAGATTAAATTAAACCAATTTGAATTAGCGCAAGATTTTTTAAGCCAAGCCGTTGATATAGCTCCACGCAATATCGAGCGCCAAAAATCACTTAGCCATGTATCGCTGGTAAATCATGATTATGAAAAGAATTACCTTACACAAAAAGACATCGCCAACTTTGCCAAACATTCGATTCACGATCACCCTGACGTATATTTAAATGCAGCACGGGCGGGTATTGATTTTGCATTAACAACAGATCAAAGCGATCAAATTCAACGTATTTCAAGACAAACCAATAAATACTTAGCTGATTTAAAAAGCCAATTTCCAAATAGTCACAATCAGGCGCAAATAGATGTTTTAAATGCCCGTTTACACTATTTGAAAGATGAGCATCAAAAAGCGAAAATGTTGATTGAACAGCTCGACGATGACGATAGCCACATTCGCTCTGTAGACGGCGCACTTGATAAAGCAAAGGCATTTCATGAACTGGGTTTTCACCACAAAGCACAGTCATTATTTAACCAAATTATTAGTCATTGTGAACGTCATCCAACAGTGAGTGATGCTGTTTATTTACGTTATATTCAACAACAACAAAGTGAACGCCGTGATATAAAAATGGGCCCTAAAGAGCTGAATAACCATGCAGTTACACAGTTTAACCGTGGTCAATTAAATACCGCTCTTGAAGCATTCACACAAGCATTTAGAGTAATGCCTCGTAATCCAAGTATTGCTTTAAATTTATTGCAGTGTCTATTTGATAGTTCCAAGCAAAATGGCCAAACGTTAAACCTAATGATGGCAAAAAAATGCTATGCGTTACTCAATACGACACCATTAGACAACGAGCAGCAACAACGCTTTAATAAAATAGTACAACAAGCAACGAGTATGGGGTTAACACTTGCTAATCTAGAAGAGCCAGGCAAAACCAAATAGAATAATAAATAGTTTAGATAAGGTGTTGTTTATAAGAATGAGGAATTCAAAATATCGCTGATAAGCGGTGATATGACTTTTAAAATCCAGCCTTACTGGAATCGGATCATGTAAATTCAGTAAGGCATTGGTTATTGTCAATTACGAGCTAATAAATTACACCTTCTTCAATGAGACCGCATTTATACAATAACGCAGACCACTTGGCATTGGTCCATCTGGGAATACATGACCTAAGTGCGCATCACATACATTACATACAGTTTCTATTCTTTGCATACCATGGGTCTTGTCACCATTGTAAGCAATCGAGTTTAGTTGCGCGGGTTGAGTAAATGATGGCCAGCCAGTGCCGCTATCAAATTTTTCATCACCATCAAATAATAAGTTATCACAACATACACAGGCGTACTTACCAGGTTCAAACAAGGTGCAGCTATCTGAGCTGTGTGGGCGCTCTGTGCCTTTATTACGAGTCACATAAAAGGCTTCTTCGGTTAATTGTTCACGCCATTGCTGCTCGGTTTTTACTACTTTACGGCTCGGCTCTGGATTGCCTTTATTGGCAAAGTTTAGAATATCATTCCAATTCAACATAACTGACCTCATTGAGTAAGATGGGTTAATTTACTGCTATCCACATTATCATGGTATCGCGCTAATAACATTGTCAGCTTGGATTTATCCGCACTGCACAAAATGGTTTTGTAGGGGGTGAAAAATAATCATTTTGATACTGGCTACGGGAATGTTTAAACTCACTAGCTACGTTTATCTGCACTGTTAAACCAGCCATCTCAATAGACTCAACGCCTATTAGTGAGCTAAATAGCTTCAGTACACCAATGACAGCTTCTTACTAAGCCTATTTGCTGTTACATACTATATATACCCTGTTGATCACTATTTAGTTTCATACAATGGTAATTAATTTTTTTTCATTTTCAGTCAATAGTGTATTAAAGTATTGTGTTAGCTCTGCTTTAGTTGCCGGTAAGCCTATTGAGCATTGACGCTGTTCGCTGGAGAGAATTAAGAATTGGTCATCATGGCACTGTATTTCCTTGATACTATCAATAAGCAGCCATTGTGGGCCGTGAGTACGGTCAAAAAAACCTGAAAGGGTAAAGACCAAAAGGTGCTGTTGTTCGCGTCGAATAAACTTATCTAGGCTATTACGTGCTTTAAATAGTGGTGTTAGCCGATAACAGCATGAGCTAAATACAAATAGCCATACAGCTATTAACAATACAAACCACGCTTGCTGAAATAACATGGTAAATACACTCAACAATAATAACACGATACCGAAACAGCCGACGATCAGCGCCAGTAATTGATTAATTTTACGCATCAAAGACTCCTTGCAACGTTAACCTAAATTACTTACTTGCACTTTTTTCATCGGTTTCAGGATCGGGCCAATCATTAAAAAACACCGTTAAATAACGACTTTTTGCTAAATATAATAATACCCACAATACCGTCACCATTTGCAGCGCTAAAAACATCGAAAACTGATAATAACTATGAGCGGCTTGAATAATCAGCCAGCTTAAATCTATCGCTGCACATGCTAATAATGGCCACCGCATAAAACGCCACACTCGCGCTAACCATGCTGCACTGTCTGCGCTTTTTTGTGGCCTGCGCAAACAAAAAATTACGGCAGGAATAATGGCTATTGCACCAATAGCCAATGCACTGAAAAAGTCAGCTTTAGATCTAAACACTAATGACATTAAATCAAGCTCAGGACGCCTGCTCAGTGCCGCAATGATCCAAATAAAGTAGGCACGAAGTAATACCAGTAAACTCAAATGAAACGCGATTGGAGTGCGATAGGTGCCATATTTGTCCCAATACTCTGGTCCATAACGCTTCATAACTGGTTTTTCCTCTCGGCTACTACGCCAAGTAATATGAATGCTGCCACGGCTGTAACACCTAACCAGCGCACACCAAAGAACATCAGTAACTGGCTTAGTAATGGAGTGACAAATACTACTAACAAGCCAAAACCAAACCCGGTTACCAGTACAAATGCACATACTCTGAGTATAAAGTGGCGCCTTGCTACAAAGCGTTTCGTGGTTTTGATAATCTCATTTGCATACAAAGACACCAAACACACCACCAGTAACAATGCGATATTATATAAGTAAGGCTTTAGCCACTGACCAAAGGTCAGTGCTAAATCCTGAAAAAGCGTAATAATGCTATCCATTATGTTGCGCCAGTAATGCAATTAAATCATCTTCGGTCAGTATTTCAATGCCTAAATCTTGTGCTTTCGTGAGCTTAGAACCGGCTTTTTCACCCGCTATTAACGCATCGGTTTTAGCTGATACACTACCTGAAACTTTCGCCCCTAACTGCTGCAAGCGTGCTTTTGCATCATTTCGATTAAGCTCGTTCAAAGTACCCGTTAACACATAGGTTAAGCCTGCTAACGGTTGTGAGTCTTCACTTGGCGGCGTGAGTTCTGGCCAATGAATACCCTGCTCCAGCAAGGCAGTTACGACATCTAAATTATGTTGCTCAGCAAAAAAACCACGCACATGCTTGGCTACAATTTCCCCAACATCACTAACTTCGACTAACGCTTCAGTTGTTGCCGCAGTTACTTTATCTAGCGTTAAAAAGTGATTAGCTAAATTTTGCGCCGTCGCTTCACCGACTTCACGAATACCTAATGAGTATAAAAACTTAGCCAACGTCGTTTGTTTTGCATCATCAAGTGCTGCTACTAGGTTTTTCGCCGATTTTGGCCCCATGCGCTCAAGCGATTCAAAATGTCCTTGTTTAAGTATGAATAAGTCTGCTGGCGTTTTAATGAGCTCTCTGTCCACCAGCTGTTCAACAATTTTATCGCCAAGGCCATCGATATCGAGTGCTTTGCGTGAAGCAAAGTGTTTGATCGCTTCTTTACGCTGTGCTTGGCACACCAGGCCTCCTGTACAGCGCGCTACGGCTTCGCCTTCAATGCGTTCAACATGGGAGTCACAAATTGGACAAGTAGCCGGAAACTCAATCTCTTTGGCATCTGTTGGACGGCGCTCTAATACCACTTGAGTAATTTGTGGGATCACATCACCAGCACGGCGAATGATCACAGTATCGCCAATTTTTACACCCAAACGCTCTATTTCATCACGATTGTGTAACGTTGCATTTGAAACCGTGACACCACCAACAAATACCGGCTCTAAACGAGCCACAGGGGTAATTGCGCCAGTGCGCCCTACCTGAAATTCAACATCCAGTAGCTGAGTGATTTCTTCTTGCGCAGGAAACTTATACGCAATCGCCCAACGCGGAGCTCGCGCTACAAAACCTAACCGCTCTTGTAGTGCTTTGTTATTTATTTTGATCACCACACCATCAATTTCATACTTTAAGCTGCTGCGGCGCTCAAGTATATCTTGATAGTAATCCAAAGCAGCTTGCTGGCCTTCGACTAATTTTGTTTCCGGGCAAAGTGGTAACCCCCAGTCAGTTAGCTTAGCCAATTGCTGGTAATGATCACTTGGTAATTCACCATTTGTTACTACGCCAATACTGTAGGCATAAAACATCAAAGGTCGCTTGGCGGTGATCTTTGAATCGAGTTGACGCAAGCTGCCTGCGGCTGCATTACGTGGATTAACAAATACTTTGTCGCCACGCTTTTCGGCTTCAGCATTAAGTTTGTCAAATCCGGCGCTATCCATGAACACTTCACCACGAATTTCAATTTCCTCGGGAAAGTCATCACCACGTAATTTTAGCGGTACATTACGAATCGTTTTAACGTTAGTGGTAATATTTTCGCCGGTGTGCCCGTCGCCACGCGTTGCCGCCTGCACTAACACACCATTACGGTATAAAATCGACACCGCTAAACCGTCAAGTTTTGGTTCACAGCAAAAGGTCAGCTCATTGTTATCCATCAAACGTTCTTTAATGCGGCGATTAAAAGCGCTGAACTCTTCTTCACTAAAAGCGTTATCAAGTGACAACATCGGCACTTGATGAGTGACTTGCTCAAACTTAGCAAGCGCCGCACCGCCTACTTTCTGGGTCGGTGAATCAGTACTCAAGTACTCAGGATTTGCTACCTCAAGCGCACTTAATTGTTGTAATAAACGATCATACTCTGCATCAGGAATACTTGGGTTATCAAGTACATAATAATTATGATTGTGATCTTCTAACTGCTGACGAAGTTGCGTTATTTGCGCTAACACTAAAGTGGACATACTGACCTCAAAAAACATAAAAAAGCCACTTAAACGAGTTATCGCCAAGTGGCTTATAAAATTCTTAATTAATTAACTGTATATTGCAGGTGATTAAGCTGAAAAGCGTCTCACTTTTTCAACATAATTGCGCACACTATCAACGGTCATTTCTTCTCGTTGTGAGTCTAAAATAACGGCGCCAAATTCATCTGCTAACTTTTTAGCCGCACTGTGCAACATATTAAATGCAGCAAGCCCGTCACCATCACACGGTAAGGTCATAAACAAGCTAATTCCAGCGGTGCTAAATTGTTCCATATTATCTATATCAAAAGTACCAGGGTTGTACATGTTCACTAACCGAAACAGCACTGGACCATGACCAGCAGGATCTAAATGGCGATTAAAAAAGCCTTCTTCAGAGTACTTAAAGCCAAGTGTGTTTACTGCTGGCAATAGTTTGCTGCCTTCCATACTCAAGCCTTCAGGCATTTGAATATGCACAATGATAAAATCACTTGCAGCTGGTTGCTCAGCTTCATCCTCTACGCTTGCATCTGTTGCAGTAGTCACATCATCAACCTCAGCGGCAGGTTCGTCATCTGACGCTGCAAAAGAGTGTGGTTGCTTTTCATCAGCACTGAAACTTAAATCCCCAAACTGCGGTTCATCACGCTCAGTATGAGATGCTGGCTCAGCTACGCTTTGACGCTCAGTAGGCGCTTGATCTGCAGGCTCAACCCGCTCATCATTAGTCGCAACGGGTGCATCTTTTTTACGAACTGACCATAGGCCATGTATTAATAATCCACCAATGACAATTACACTGATAATGATTAAAACCCATCTTAATTGTTCGGCCATCCCCTCACCTTTTATTATTTATCTACTCAAATATTAATATTTATGCATGTGCCATTTGCACCGCTTGTTCAATATCTACAGCGACCACACGCGAAACGCCCGGTTCAGCCATTGTTACACCCGTCAACCTGCCAGCCATTTCCATGGCAATTTTATTATGACTGATATAAATAAATTGCACCGATTGTGACATTTCTTCCACTAATCGGCAAAATCGCCCAACATTCGCATCATCCAATGGTGCATCAACTTCATCCAGCATACAGAACGGAGCTGGATTGAGCCTGAATATTGAAAATACCAATGATAATGCGGTCAGCGCTTTTTCTCCACCACTTAAAAGGTGAATTGTTGAATTTTTCTTGCCCGGTGGGCGTGCCATTATACTAACACCACTTTCCAGTAAGTCATCACTGGTTAATTCAAGATATGCACTGCCGCCGCCAAATACTTTAGGAAATAACTGACCAAAATCGTGATTTACTTGATCAAAAGTCATTTTAAAACGCGTTTTGGTTTCGCGATCAATTTTTCCAATTGCACCTTCAAGTGTCGTCAATGCTTTGCTTAAATCCTCGACTTGACGATCTAAATACTGGCTACGCTGCTGCGCTTGTTCAAACTCATCAATCGCCGCTAAGTTCACCGCGCCCAAGTCACTTAAACTTTGTCCTACTTTATTAAGCTGTCCTTGATAAGTGTTTATATTGGCGTTTTCAGGGAGCTGTGCCAATACTTCTTTCAAGTTTTGCTGTAACTCACCCAGTGGTTCAAGAGCTGCCTGTGCTTTAATTAATAAGCTCTGCTCTTCGAGGGCAAGTTGTTGTAATTGTTCTTGTAAAAGTACCAGCTCCCCCTGCGACGCTTTAAGCGTTGTTTGTTTATCTACAAGAGCTGTTTTAGCTTGCGTCAATGCACTTTGCAAATTTTTGAGTTCAATGTCACTTTGTTGATGTTGCTCCAACAATAATAATATTTGCTCTGCGACCTCTTCTATTGGGATCACCAACTCTTCAATTTGCGCGGTTAACTCACTGACAGCTTCACTGGCGGTTTCGCTGGCGGTCGTTGCATGCTGTAATTTAGTGTCACTGAGTTGGCATTCACTGCGCGCTTTTTGCTCACTTAGCGTCGCCTGATGGGCAAGCGTTTTATAGTGTTCAAGCTGAGCGTTTGCCTGTTTATATTGCTCATCAGTGTGTTGCTGCTGCACTTGAGCATCATTAAGCGCAACACTTATTTCATCACGCTGTTTTGCCACACTTGCTATATGTTGCTGTTGTTCAGCCACTTTATTCTCTATGCTCGTGTGTTCAACGTTTAACTGCTGTAGCTTTGCTTGTAATTTATGTTGTTGATTCTGAAACTGCTGTAATTGCTCTTTGAGCATATCGCGACGAGTGCTTCCTGAGGCCACTTGTTGAGCAAGCTGATGTACCGCTGCTTTTAACTCTTCGCTTTGTGCCTTCAATTGCTCACAGACTTGCTGTTGTTCTGTAAGCTTCTTGCTTTGTATAGCTAGTTCGTCAATGAGTTGAGATGCTAACTGCGTTGCTTCGGCCAACTGTTTATGTTTGATCAGCAACGAATTTTCCGCACTTTTACTGGCTTGTTGATACCAATTGCGGCCCTGAATATTACCTTGGCGATCAATCACTGCAAGCCAATACTCATCCGCTAAATCATTATATTCAAAATCATTTTTATATTTAATGCGATGTAATAAATCAGGGTAAACCCCTTGCTCTATAAACACCGCTAATGAGCTTTGCGGTGCGGTGTCGGTAGTTGGCCATACTCCGTTAGATGTTGCTATAGATGTCACATTCAATTGTTCAAGCCCTTGTAATGCTTGTTCAACCACATGTTCAAATCCAGTACGTACAACTAACTGTGCCAAAACATCGCCACTACCTTGCGCTGGAGTATCTGCGAGTATTGTATTCAAGCCTGCTATTTTGGCTTTATTCTCGTTTTGTTGTTGTGCTAGTGTTTGATGTGCATCTTGGCAGGTGCGTAACACGCTTTGAGCTTGTTGATGATTACTATTTACTTTGTTTAAGGCTGTTTGTTTTGCTGCTAACTCTTGCGTTAGTGACTGCATTAACTGCTGCTGCTGCACTACTTGTTCAGCAATTGGGTTTTCTGCCAGCTCTATTAATTCGCTTTCTAATGCCGTTTGCTGGTTTTTAATATAGTGCAAATTTTGCAGCTGTTGATCGGCTATATTTTGTTGCTTGCTATATTGCGTATTAATAGCCTGAAACTGTTCATTAACTCGTTGCCAATCAGTAGCACTGCGCTGCTTGGCATTTTGCAACTGTGCCACCGCGTCGGCCATCTCAGTGACTTGCTCTGTACATATTAAAGTATGTTCAATTGCCTCTTGTAACGCATTTTGTAGCTCATCAGTATGGTCTTTTTGTTGTTGTTGCAGCTGCTGATTTTGTAACTGCAACTGTTGCTGTTTGATCAGATTGTGACTAAACGCTTGTTGTTGTTGTTTTAAGTTTATTTGCTGTTGCTCAGCACGAGTCAATTCAGTGTGCGTTTGGTGCTGGGCTTGCTGCGCATCATTGAGTTTTTCAAGTTGCAATTGCACTTGGTTTTCAAGGCTTGCTAGTACATCGTCATGACCTGAATGAGCAGTTTTAAAAAAGCTAATTTGCTCATTCAGCTTGGCCATTGTGTCGGCTTTAGTCACTTGTTGCTGATGTAGCTTTTGCCATTTTAAGACCGCTAGTTGCCCTTTTAAAGTGCGCTCTTGGGTTTTTAACTCGCGGTATTTTTTTGCTTCAACTGACTGTACTGCCAGTTTATCAACTTGTGCTTGCAGCTCTTGGCGAACATCGAGTAAGCGTTCAAGGTTTTCGCGGGTACTTTTGATCCGGGTTTGCGTTTCACGACGGCGCTCTTTGTATTTTGAAACGCCTGCTGCTTCTTCTAAAAACACCCGTAAATCTGCCGGTTTACTCTCAATTAAACGCGAGATCATGCCCTGCTCGATAATCGCATAACTACGCGGACCAAGACCTGTGCCTAAAAATATATCGGTAATATCTCGTTTGCGGCATTTACTGCCATTGAGAAAATACAGCGATTGCCCGTCGCGTGTTACCAAACGTTTAATCGCCACTTGATTTCGATCGGCAAAAGTATTCGGTAAGTGCCCTTGGGTATTATCAAAAATCAACTCAACCGACGCTTGAGAAATAGGTTTGCGATTGGTTGAGCCATTAAAAATAACATCGGTCATGGCATCGCCACGCAGATTTTTAGCAGAGCTTTCGCCAAGCACCCAACGCACAGCATCGATGACATTAGACTTGCCGCAGCCGTTTGGGCCAACGACACAGGTCATTTGATCTGGGAATGGAATTTTAGTGGGCTCTACAAAAGATTTAAAACCCGCTAATTTTATGGTGCTCAAACGCATCTAATTGGTTTACCGATTGTTATTGTTATAGCTTGAGTATTTAATTTAACCGTTCTTGACGATAAAAGTAAGTACAGGGATTAAGCTTGGCGTTTAAAATTATCTAAAATAATACCCGTTGCCATGGCTACATTGAGAGATTCTGCACCACCAAAAGCGGGGATGGTTATTTTATCTGTTACCAATGCTGCGCAAGCTTGACGTATTCCATGAGACTCACTACCCATTAACAAAACACCTTGGCCTGTAAATTGAGTTTTATGCACGCTTTTTCCATCTAAAAAAGCGCCATAAATAGGTAAGTTTAAACCACTTAAGTACGCAGGCAACTCAACTTGACTCACTGAGACTCTAACAAACGAGCCCATAGTGGCGCTAATAGTTTTAGGGTTATAAGCATCGGCACTATCTGTGCTGGTGACAATATGCTTGATCCCATACCAATCAGCTACTCTGATAATGGTACCTAAGTTGCCTGGATCAGATACGCCATCAAGGGCTAAGATTAAACCGCTTGCCTGCGGTGCACTCGCTGTTGGCATGTCAACTATCGCAATAGCTGCATTATTACTCACTAAAGTACTTGCTTTAGTTAACACATCTTCATCGGCTTCAATCATGTTTACGTGAGTAAACTGCTGCTGGAACTGCGCAATAAAGGCTGCTGTCGCAAATATATCAATAATTGTTAAACCACTTGCCAATAACTCAAGTACGTTTTTTTCACCTTGCACAAGGTATTGATTATGTTGCTTTCGGTACTTTTTTTGACCTAATGCACGAATTAACTTGAGTTGGTTTTTTGAAATCATAACAGCCCCATAAAATGATGGGCACAGTATAGCAGATTTAACATCGAGTTCTGAACTTGAAAAAACCTCACAGGATCAATTAATGCTGTTTGCGCTGCGTTCAAAAGTCATATTAATACGGATAAACATACCTTTAATGGCTTCAAGCTGATATGTATCACTCACATGTATCATCAGTTCGTTGTAAAGCTCATCACAAGCCATTGTAAACGTATCATCGCACTGGCCTTTTGTAGCCAGCAAAAAGGCTCTAGCCAGTGAGCTTTGCCACCTTTGTAAATATTTAAGCTGATTATCACCCACTGCCTGTTGGCAAATTGAGTGTAAACGCACCGACGCATGACCTAGATTAAGCCCAGTTAAAGCAAGATCGGTAATAGCACGTGATTCTGAGCCTTGATCATAATTGGTTAAACGCAGTAACCGATCAGCCATACGTCGGTTATACCAAAGAGCGGGTGAGCTATGTTGATGAATTTCTGATAAATCTTTATAGGTTGCTTTAAACACGCGATGCACTAACAACTGCACACTCGGACCTGTAAATAGTTGGAAAATCCAAAATAAAATACATACTCCAAGAAAAATAGCCAAAGCTGAGCTGAGCGTATAATTGATTGAAAACGCAAGGCTCATGTCAGTGCTGGGCTTAACTAAAATCGTAAATGGAATACAGAACCCTAGCCCGTAAGGTAACGTTTGCTGATCGCCTAGTAGCAATAAGCCAATAAAATATGGCCCAGCTAACACCAACAATAATATTTCAAGTTGCCCACCACTTTGTGATAATAAGTTTAAAGCATAAAAAATAGCCACAAACGAGGCTACCACAACACCAACTAACAATCGCTTCATAACTATTTGTAAAATTGCCAGCGGGATACGAGCCAACATAATCGAAAAAATAACGGGTAAAATCATGATCAATAATGCAGCGGATGATCCAGTATTAACCCAAATAAATGCCCCGATTGAAAATACCAAGCTGGTTCGAAAACCAACAATAATACCTGCTAATGGATCTCGGTATGTCAACATGCTCGGAGCATTAAGCAGTGTTTTATCTCGTTGCTCTAATGCTTTATATGCCCGCAATAAAATTGTTAATTCATTCGCGATATCTAAACTGACATTTAAAATATGTGATTCAAATGGCAGCTCACAGGTTTGTTGCGCCCGGTGATCAGTTAATGCGCGCCGCAACTGTTTTACTTCTTTAGCACAGTATTCAAAACAGTCTGATTTTTCTATTAGCGTAAACATATCTTTTAATTGCTTGATTAACTGAGTAATCTTTGGTGTGATTTGCTCAGGATGATTACGCTGTAAGCGCCCCATTATTTGTACTAAGGCAAGAAGAGATAAAACTTTTTGTGCGATTTGATTGGCAGCCCTTGAACGCCCTGGACCTTTTGGCCCTTCGTAGCGAACTGCACTTGAGTCTTCACTAATACTGCCAAGCGTTGCCATTATGCGATCTATTTGCTGATGACGGTTTTCAGAAGAGCCCGCTTTATCAAGCTCAGTTACCAAATAATGTAACGTTTGATTAATGACAGACTTTGCCTGCGTTTGTAAGAGCTGCTTGACCTTAACAGGCCATAATAGATGGCTCACTAACCCTGCGCATACTGAACCGACTATAATTTCACTTACTCGTGATTGCGCCACCGAGAAGATACTTTCACTACTGACTGTTGCAGGATTTACCATCACTAACAAAATAATGATAGCAGCCGTTACGCCGGCCATAGCAAATGCGTAAACAAAATTTGCTTGGCGCACCATAGCTGACAATGCAGAGTTTAAACCGAGCCAAAAAGCCAATCCACCCAGCGCTAAATAAGGGTAAGCACTGAGCTGAGTGAGCACTAAAATACCAAATAGGCCACCCACCAAAGTGCCTACAATCTGACAAAGCGCTTTTTCAATAACGAGGCCACTTTCAGGGCGGATCTGTAAAAACACCGCAGAAACAAGTGCCCAATAAGGTCGATCTAGATTTAAATAAATGGCAATTGTCAACGACATTGCCATGGCAATCACCCCTTTTAATGCAAACTTGATAGCCTGTTCTTTGGGGCATAGAAGGTTATTTAAAACAAGATGCAAAACTAATACCTATTCCGTAGCAAGGTGAATAGTCGCTGTCATACCTGCGCTTAGCTGGATCCCTTCTGGCAAAGCATCTAGCTTAATATCAACTGGAATACGCTGCGATAAACGTACCCAATTAAATGTCTGCTGCACTTGAGGTAAAAGTTGGTTATTACTTTGCGTATTGATATTCGCGATTGCTTTGCCAATACTCACTACCTGACCGGTTAATGGCTTTGTATCGCTCAGTAATTCTATTGTCGCTTTTTGATTGGTGTGGATCAGTGGGATTTTGGTTTCCTCAAAATAGCCTGTTACATAAAATGAATCTGATTGAACAATAGCAAACACAGGCGTGCCCTGTGCAACATAATTGCCTTGGCGTAGATTTAAATTAATAATTTGCCCGGCAACTGGAGCCGTAACTTGCGTGCGAGATAAATTTAATTGCGCCACCGTTTGATCCGCTTTCGCTAAGTCGTAATTTGCTTTGGCAATTTCAGTACTAATGCGGGTCGCTTCTAAGCTTTCCTCACTGATAGCTTGTTGAGTATTTAATGCTTTACGTCGTTCATACTTATGTTTAGCCAGTTCCCAGCTATATAAACTATTGTTAGTATTTGCTTTACTTTTATCATAAGCCGCCTGATAACGTTGTTGGTCAACACTAAAAAGCAGTTCACCTTTTGCAACTTGCTGCCCATCTTTGACATTTAATTTTGTTACCCAGCCTGATACATCTGGCACAATAGTAACAATATCAGCTCGAATGCGACCATCGCGAGTCCAAGGCGTGTGCATATAATCAGTCCATACCCAACGGCCTGCAAAAATAGCCGCGATAATAACGACGATAGTAAGCATAATACGTAAATATCTAACCATTCTATTTATCTTCCACTTAATAAAAAGACACTCAAGGCGAGAAAACACATAAATAAAGACACTTCAAACCAGGCGACTTTCCAGATGCGATCATGCCAATCCAAACGATGTAAAATAAAGCGAGTCAAAGCGGTTAAAATAAATGCCATTGGGAAATAAATCACTAACGGGCTAAATTCTAAGCCGCCAATAACTACAGCGTGGTGCATAATCAATCCCCTGTTATATGTACTTTGACAACAAACTAAAAAGCATCACAAGTAAAATTTTTGCGACAGTGTCTATCAATATAGTAGCAGCTAATTATCACATTATCTTACTTAACATGCTGTTAATAGCGGTAATCGTTACACCATACTCAGCAAGTTAATCAGTCGCGTTATATTATAAGTTAAGCTTTAAGCAAAATATTGAGGATAATAAGGATCTGGTAAATAAAAAACGTGCCTAAAGCACGTTTTGAGGGATTACTACTGGAGCTATTGCTCAGTATTTATTTTTATAGGTCCACAAATGCAGTAGCTCACTGGCAATGGTGGCTGCGGCAATCGCAGTAAGCTCACTTTGGTCGTACGAAGGTGATACTTCAACAACATCCATACCAATCATATTAATGCCTTTAAGGGCACGTAATATCTTAAGTACTTTATCTGATGTTAATCCACCACATACCGGTGTTCCAGTACCAGGGGCAAACGCCGGATCTAAGCAATCAATGTCAAAAGTGATATACACTGGTAAATCACCTACTCTCGCTTTAATCTGCTCAGCAATCGTTTGCGCCGATAAATCATTGGCCGCCATCCCATCAATCACTGCAAACTCGTGTTTGCTTTGATCAAAATCAGTACGAATACCAATTTGGATACTATGATCAACATCAATCAGCCCTTCTATCGGCGCATGGTAAAACATGGTGCCGTGGTCGTAGCGTGAGCCATTGCTATAAGTATCAGTATGGGCATCAAAATGCACCAACGCCATTTTACCAAAGCGCTTAGCGTGCGCACGTAACAACGGTAAAGTTACAAAGTGATCGCCCCCTAAACCTAAAATTGCTTTACCTTGGCTTAAAATACCCGCAGCAGCTTGTTCAAGCTTAGCGGTAAAGTATTCAGCGTCACCGACAGGGTAAGTAAAATCTCCAGCATCAGCCAGTTTTAGGCGTTCGAACAATTTGAACGTCCATGGGTATTTTGTTTCTTCCCATGCTAAATGCACTGATGCACGACGAATCGCATCAGGGCCTAAACGCGCACCTGGACGTCCTGAGGTTGCCATATCAAATGGCAAACCTAACACCACAACATCAGCATTGATGTCAGTAATATTTTGTACCATTGGCTGACGTAAAAACGTCATGCCATTGGAATACAATGAGTGATCTGGATGATCAAACAAAGTGGTCATATTAAAGCTCTTCTAAATAAGTATAACCGTCTAAACCTGCTTGCAATTCATCAAGTACACTTTGCTGCTCGTCTGCTGGTAATTTTGCAGCCACCAGCTGTGCGTACGATGATTGAAAACCTTCTACATCAAGGTGAACATAGCGCATCATGTCAGCTACAGTGTCACCTTGGTTTATTTCTACAATGCTTGCGTCGCCTTGCTCATCCATGTGTACCATTGCACTGTGGGTGTCGCCAAATAGGTTATGCATGTCACCTAAAATTTCTTGGTATGCACCCACTAAGAAAAAGCCCATTAAATAGGGTTTTTCAGCACTAAATGCCGGCACAGGTAAGGTGCTCTCAATGCCTTGCCCATCTACATAGTGATCTAGTGCACCGTCAGAGTCACAGGTAATATCTAACAATACTGCGCGTCTTTGTGGTGCCTCAGTTAAGCCACTTAATGGCAGTACCGGAAACACTTGGTCGATCCCCCACGCATCAGGCAATGACTGAAACAATGAGAAATTAACAAAAAACTTATCCGCCAAACGGGCATTAAGTTCATCTATTATCGGGCGATGAAAACGGTTTTTGTTATCCATGTGTTTATTAAGCTCATAACACACACGTAAATTTATTTGCTCAGCCCAGGCGCGTTGAGTTAAATCTAATAATCCCATCGCAAACTGGTTATGTGCTTCAGCTAAATCACCTTGGCTATCATGATATATCTCAATTAATGCACGGTCGTCTGTCAGCACATGTAATTGTTGCCATGATGTCCACATATTGTTTAATAATAATGGCGCGTCATCTGTTGGCGCCTGAATTTCTTCCGGCTCATAGCTTTCAGTGCCAATTACATTGGAGATAAGCACAGCATGATGCGCTGTTAATGCACGTCCAGACTCAGAAATAATAGTCGGGAATGGTTGCTCGTACTGCTTACAAATATCACCAATGGTGTAGACAATATTATTTGCATACTCAGCTAAGCTATAGTTCATCGAGTTGTGAGACTGGCTCCGAGTGCCGTCGTAATCAACCGCTAAACCACCACCGACATCTAAACATTCAATTTGTGCACCGAGTTTGCGTAGTTCACAATAAAAACGCGCCGCTTCGCTAACACCTAAACGCACATCGCGAATGTTCGCCATTTGCGAGCCTAAGTGAAAATGTACCAACTGAACTAAATCAAGTTGATCAGTCTCTTTTAAACGATTAACAACATGTAATACTTGTGAAGCGGATAAACCAAATTTTGATTTTTCACCGCCGCTAGCTTGCCATTTTCCTTTACCCTGCGACGCTAAGCGCACGCGAATACCAATACGCGGTTTTACGTTCAGCTCTTTAGCTTGGCTAAGTACCATGTCCAGCTCAGAGAGTTTCTCAAGTACGATGTACACTTTATGGCCTAACTTTTCGCCAATTAATGCTAAGCGAACATATTCTTTGTCTTTGTAGCCATTACAGACAATCACTGCACTGGTTTTTTCAGCTAATGCCAATACTGTTAATAGCTCAGGCTTGCTGCCCGCCTCTAAACCAAGTTGTTTCTTTTCTACGTTCGCTTGGCTTGCCACAATTTCTTCGACCACTTCGCGCTGTTGGTTTACTTTAATTGGATAAACAAGCAAGTAATCTTTTGGATAACCATAGCTTTCAATCGCAGTATTAAATGCAGCACATAAGCTGTGCACGCGGTGATGCAAAATTTGTGGAAAACGAACCAACGCAGGTAAACTCAAGCCTTTATCTTCAAGTTGTTTTGCAATATCAATAAGTGCGATGGTTTGCTCTGGGGCATCAGCCTTGGGCGCAACATACACATCACCTTGATCATTAATACCAAAAAAACCTTGGCTCCAATGACGAACATTGTAACTCGTGCGAGCTTGTTCTAGTGATGTTGTCTCTTTCATTTATCTTTCTCTTTTATTTGATGAATGCCTTGCGGCTGTTGCGCGCATTAAAAGAAAAATAGCTTATCAAGTCCAACAAGTATTTTTGCTCGTAACGAGTGAGTTTTAGTGTCGATAACAACGGCCCTTTTATTTGTTGGGCACTGGCGTATTTAGTATAAAAAATAGAAGGCTTAAAAGGGAATATATATAAAAAAGTTAGCCGAAAACGTGACTCTCAATGATAAAAGTGGCGCTGACCAAGGCCATTTACGACTTATATCCGTGTATAAGCCGTAGTTGTGTAGGAGATTAAATCGATGAAGTACGCAAAAACTAAAACACAAAGCGTAGGCAGTTTCTAGCCACTAATTAGCCTTATTGACTGAGCCCTAACTCCATAAACAAGCTATGTGGATTATCGGTATAATTACCAAAACTTGTACAGCGTTGAAAACCTAAATTTTCATACAGACTAATCGATTCAGCCTGTTTCGGGCCTGTTTCTAACCGGATCAAAGGGATCTCTTCTTCGCCAGCATGATGCAATAAAATTTGCATTATACGCCGAGACAAGCCTTTACCACGATGACTTGGTTTGACATACAGACGGCGAATTTCACCATAAGGTACTGTGTCAAACTGTCTGACAATCGCACCACATGCAACAATACCCTCCTCGCTTTTTAAGCCAATGGCGTAAACATTAGCTTGACCAAGCTCACTCACCGACAGCGATTGTGCCGTGGCTACTGGGTACAGAGAATTTATAAGCCTATCGATATCAGAAAAAACATTAATCACATCCGGATCATCAGGGGTTAAGTCGACTAACTGCATAAAAGCTCTAATTATATTTATTGTTTGATAACAAACTATACCGAATTGTTGCAAATGAACAACCCAGAACTTTGGATTTTTCATTTATTTGCTATCTTATTAGTCACAACTTTGTCGTATGTCAAAATAACAACACTTAGCTATTTTCTAAAAAGTAGCAAGCACGTCAAAATAATAGTTTGCTGTGGTGTTAAACGTTAGCGCCTTTTATAAAAGTACGGGTTAAAAAATAGATTAACGACTAAAGTTTTAACGCCCTGCGTCGATAAATAACTAAGTTAACGTTAAAGGAATAACAATGAAACTCCCCAATCTTGGTCAAGCGCAGCAAATAGCTTTGCAAACGGTGTCGGCTAATCGCGCCACGGAGTTTAAAGCCGCCGCTTCTCTTGTCGAACCACAAGATCACCTTTCAACACTCGAAGACGCAGCAAGTACACCCCTTGATAATCCATTTAAAGGCCGCCAACTTAATCAAGATTACACCCCCTCTTCTTACATTGGTATGAACCGTTATAGAGTCACCTCTAGCACCAACATTAACATAGGTGAACCGATTAAAGAGCCGACCTATCGCTATGGTGACTTTACAGATCCCGATGATATAAATGCTTTTTTAAATCAAGTAGACCGGCTTGAAGGTGAACATAAATTTATGTTCCAACACCTAAAACCAACACAAGAACTACTTGATTTGGTGCAAAAAATGAGTGATGAAGAGCTTGCTGTATTTAGTCAATTTGTTGTTACAACATCTAGTTATCACTTTGGCACAGAAAACAACAACAGCAGTGCACAGTTAATTTCATCTTTAAGCAAACTGTCAGATGATGCCTTGAGCAGTACTCTTGCAACAATGGATAAATTATTACAACAAGGGAATGATTATAAGAAGCCGATGTCACCATTAGGTGAAAATGAGCATGGTAATGAAAGAGTCGAAATGATCAGTATGCCTGAAACCATAAACTGGTTTAAATCAAACTATAAGGCTAACAGTGCAAAATATGAATTGGCAAATGATTACACCAATTTATTAATAGAAAAAAACCTCAGCGAAGATCAACTTATGCAGTTAAATGACCACTTATCTGACAGTACACTTACACAAAGCAGTGGTATCATCGACATGATGAGCTTAGTTAAAAACCATCAAACGGATGATGTATTGGCAATGCTCAATGAAGTTGATAAAGACCAAGAACCTAACTTATTTAGTTACCTTGCACAGCAAACTAATTATCAAGCCAATAAGCAGTATTACCAAATGGATAATGGTAAGTTTGTTGCACAGCAAGATAATATTAGCTCTGACTCTAATAGACGTGAGCTTTATAACAATATCCTAAACGCCTATAACGACATTGGCATGGGCTGGATAAACGATGCGCTAGAGCAATTCACAGGGAGTCCCGCACAGATCCAAAACGAATTATGGCAAACACTACTTGATGATAAAGAAAAAATGCCCGAGCAGTTTACTCGCTCAGATTCAGTTGAGGCATGGGCAATAAATAATATTGCTCGGATAGAAGGCGCATTTCACGTAACACAAATGAATAAAATTTATGATTATAATAGCGAGCGACTAGTTCCTGAATTAATCGGTGATCTTACCTTTTACAGCAGTGGCAACATTCGTAGTTCAGTAGATAGTGAAGAGCCACAATCAGCTGAAAATCAACCGTAATTAAAGAACTTACGGTGCTCTGCTCCGGCTAAGTTGGCATTCACCTTATTAGGGTGTTTATACTCACGCCAGTTTGCCACATTACGGCCAACATTTAATTTCGCAAAGTCAGTATCGCCCTCTGGCGACATTCCCAAAAACTGTTTTAGCTTCAACAGGCCGCCAGGTTCGCTCACATCAAGCGATAAAAAATCATCACGATCTTTAAAATACTTAAATACCGCCTGCTGATGTTTAGTATAACAATCGGCTAACTCGCGCTCACTCAACGGGTAAATAGAGGGAAACGTTTGATGAAAGCTGCGCTTTAGAACCGGGCTAAAGTGCCCTGTTTTAAGATCAAGATGTGGCGCCATTTTTTCAAGCAGCATCGTGATGGATGGCAACCATGCTTTTAGGTCTCGGTTTAAATAAATAAACTTAGCACCAGGAAATAACCCGTCTAAATGCATATAGTCACTAAAACACGGTGCGTCAGATATAGCATCAGCTATTTCAAACGCTTTTTTAGTAAACGCGGTATGCGCAACCAACAAGCCCATTTCTAACAACGCAACACTGATGCTCGTGGTGCCGGTTCGAGGCAGACCGATAATAAATATCTTAGACATCTAACGTCACTCATTTTTAAAAGGCCGTTAGTATATACCTAAATGACAGCATCACCCACAGAGCAACAACAAAGTTAAGCGGTAGTTTAACCGCAAGCTCCCTTATTTATTATCCATATTACTACGGTGCCCATAACTCAATACTCGAGTAATTTCTAATTTGTCGCCTAAGTCATGCCAAAGCATCACAAAATCAGCTTTACCGTCACATTTATTGCCGCCATTTTGACAAAATATGTGAGTTCCTTTGGTCATCACACCAAAATCTTTAATGGTAAACACTTCAAACGTGCCGCTGACCAACTCCCGCGTATACTTGCCACATGCATATTGTTTAGTATTAGCTATCATGGAATTGCGATCCCAGGTAACTCCACCGTTATCATGATAAAACTCAACACCTTCCGCGAAGTAGCTCGCGTGCTTAGCAAGTTGTACTGGGTTATTACAATGATTAAAAGAATCAAAAAGTCCTGTATCTAAACGCATCATTTTACTTTGCAAATCAGTAACATCAGCCTGACTTACCAGCGGCATTAGTAACAATGCAAACAGATATAACTTTTTCATAGTCATTTAAAGCTTCCTGCGTAATAAACGAGCCGATAACATCTCTCGTTTAATTTATTATTGTTGATATATAAACCATATCCCAGTGTTTGTTGCGATTCAATCAGTAACTCCGATTTTTCTATCAATATAAAGATAATGCTTTTTAGACCATACACTCTATTGCTCATTAGATATTAAACACTTTGTTACGCAAAAATACTGTTCAAAATATCTGAGCAATTTATACTGAGGGCAATGTCGATATGATCAGAGGTTTTAGCGTGCAGTTTACACAAGGTATGGAATATTTTTTTTCGGGCTTCAAATTAATTACCCAAAAAGGCTTGAAGCGATTTGTATTTATTCCTTTATTAATCAATATCGTGCTTTTTGGTAGCTCATTATTCTTTTTATATGGCTGGCTTACCGATGGGTTTGCTTATTTAAATGATCTATTACCAACGTGGTTAAGTTGGCTGGAGTGGCTGATGTGGCCTATTGCAGTATTAGTGATTTTATTTAGCTACAGTATGCTGTTTTCGGTGATCACTAATTTCATTGCCGCGCCCTTTAACGGCTTACTCAGTGAAAAAGTAGAGCTGTATTTAACCGGTCAAAAAATTAATGATGATGGCTTAGCGGAGATAGTGAAAGATGTGCCACGAATGCTTGGCCGTGAGTGGACCAAGTTGTGCTATTACCTACCACGTGCCATTGGCTTTTTTATCTTACTATGGATATTACCTGTTATCGGCCAAGTGTTATGGGTGATGTTTACCTGTTGGATGTATGCCGTGCAATACAAAGATTATCCGTTTGATAATCACAAAATTTGCTTTAAAGAAATGAAAGAAGACTTAAAACAAAAACAAACTCTCTCGTATGGATTCGGCTTAGCAGTATTGTTGCTTACAGCCATTCCTATCGTGAATTTAATTGTTATGCCTGTCGCTGTGTGCGGCGCAACTCGCTTATGGGTTGATCAATACCGCCCTAACTACCGCGAATAAAACGCTCAGAGGGGACGACAATATAAGCCATTATTAAGTCCCCTATTTGCAGCACTATTTACACTAAAACTTGCCGTGTATTAGCAATGAAATGATGCACTTCGCGCTCAATTTTAGGATCAACTGGCTGCTCTGGAGCGCGATCATTTGGGCATGGCATCCTTGGAGTTGTGCCAAACAAACGACAAATTAATGGCCGTTCATCATATACAGTGCATCCCTTTGGACCTAAGTGTACACAATTAAATTCATTTAATGCCGCTTCGTGCTCTGCATCGCTTTTTACCGGTAATCGCGACATTTCTTCAGATGATGTTGTCACTGGACCGCAGCAATCATGGCAACCTTCAACACATTCAAACGATGGAATGTTAGCGCGTAATCGCAAGATTACTTTTTGGTTTTTGTACATTTATATTTACCTTTTATAATGCAGTGCACTCATGCCGCAACTTAACTAATTCTCCATAACCCCTATATTACGCGTTATATGCTGTAACTTGCAATGCTATGTTAGTGCAGACTTACGCCATAACGTAAAAGCACAGCTAATGCTGTGCTTTTATATATCTAAACTTTGCAAGCTTATTAACTATATAGACTTTGTGGCACTTTAGTGACGTTCAAATGAACAGTTACTTCTTCCCTATCGTGATAAAGATGCTTAGCTTGTAATTCATAGCTTATACCGTATTTATTAAGCTCTTCTTTGATCATCGTTAAGCACTCATACACACTGTCAAAGCGCTTTTTCATTGGCAGCTTTAAGTTAAAGATAAGTTCTTTCGCGTATGCGTTGACCGCCCAATCAATCATAAGACTGGTTACTTTGGTTGGTTTTTCTACCATATCGCATACTAACCAAGTAATATTTCTTTTCTCAGGGCGGTATTTAAAACCATCAACACGGAAGTGCTTAACTTGACCTGTTTGCATTAAATCATCATTCATTGGGCCGTTATCAATGGCGCTAACAAACATACCGCGACGCACTAGTTGATACGTCCAACCACCTGGGCAGGCACCTAAGTCAACACTGCGCATACCGGCTTGAACTCGCGCTTCACGATCTTTTTCCGCAATAAACACATTAAACGCTTCATCCAGTTTTAAGGTCGAGCGACTCGGTGCATCACTTGGCATTCTTAGTCGTAATATTCCCATAAAAAATGGGGAATTATTATAACTATATGAATGACCAACAAACGCGGTGTTATTAGTTAAAAACATGATGTGCATTACGGGGCGATTGGCTTTAGGTTCGCGTAACACGGTGTTTTGTTTCTCTAAAGCCTTTTTAAGTGGGGTAGAGATTTTTTTGCAGAAAGTTAACAGCTCCTTGCCTTCATTGGTATCGGGTGTTTCTACCCGTAGCTCTGAGCAAAGTGGAAAATCGACCGCTGCTTTTACTATTTCGCCAACACGGTCTTCGACGGGCATGTTTTCAAGTAAAGTGCCGGCAAACCACTGACGGGCAAATACCATATTTTTGAAATCAACCTTTTTGATGATTTCATCACTATGCTGCGCTTCAAAACATTCGTAAATAACATAGCCGGTATTTGGCTTTGCTTTTACATACCCAGCAAAACCTTGCTCTGCGGCATGAAATGTTATTTCTGCAGCGGCATCATTTTCAAAACCACTACGGCAGTAAATCACTACACTTGACATAAAAACCCTTTAATTGCTCTTTTGAGCGATATTCTCTATTAAAATTTAAACCGTGCTACTTGCACTAATAAAATAGTCCAACCAATAATAAAACATAAACCACCAACGGGTGTGATGGGGCCAAGCCACTTATAACCGGTGATTGCTAATAAATATAAACTGCCACTAAACAACAAAATACCAGCAATAATAAACCAACCAGCCGATGTGAGATTAATTCCCCATTTTATTAAAATGGCAATCGCAATTAACGCAAGGCCATGCACCATCTGATACTCTGCCGCAGTTTTAAATACGCCAATAGCATATTCAGAAACACGGCTTTTTAAACCATGAGCCGCAAAGGCGCCCAACACCACTGATAGCATGCAAAATAAACTGCCAGTCATTAAAAATAGTTTAATCATGATTTTTTTCCTGCTAAAGATGCCTTTAAATATGCTGTTTAATAAAACTAGCCGCGTGCTCAGCGGCAGTTTGCACATTACCTAACTCTGTAAAGCCACTGCGTTTGCGTGGTTTTAAGGAATGATCGCCATCAGCTAGCCACACAAACTCTGGGCGTTTATCCAGTTGTAGCTGTGTTAATTCGTCACGGGTACCAAATGTATCGCGCTCGCCTTGGAGCACCATAAACGGGCATGGTATTTTACCAAAATGATCAATGCGTAATTTATCAGGCTTGCCTGGTGGATGAAATGGATAGCCAAATGCCAATACGCCTGAAATTGTTGGCATTGTTACTCGCTCTTCACTGACAAGCATTGATGCCATCCGCCCGCCCATTGACTTGCCACCAATAAATAACGGTAAGCTTGGCTGTACAAAGGTTAATATATGCTCAAAGTATTGCAGTAATTTAGGCGCACGATCTGGCGGGCGACGCTTATTGGTTTGCTTGGCTATTTGCATATATTCAAAGTCAAATAAGCCAACATCAATACCTTGCTCTGCCAGCAAGCTTGCCATTTTCTGCATAAATCCTGAATCACTAGCGGCTCCAGCACCATGGGCAAAAATAAATTGTGCCAAAGCGGGTTGTTGGTCACTTTTAATCCATTCGATAGTCATATTAATACTCTTGCTCTTGTTCGACTAAACTCAGCATCCACTGCTTAAACGATACTATTTTGCCTAATTCAGATTGCGTTTCACGACTTACTAAATAGTACGCATTTTTACTTTCTAAACTGTGGTTAAACGGAATAACTAAACGTCCTGCATCAATATCAGGTTTAGCAAGCACACTGTTACCAATAGCAACACCTTGACCATGCACTGCTGCTTGCAACACCATTGATGAGTGGCTAAATATAGGTCCTTGGTTTACTTGCACATTACGAACACCGGCGGTTTTCATCCACGTTTTCCAGTTCTTACGGGTGGTATCGTGTAATAAAGTATGGTTTGCCAAATCACTTGGCTGATCCAGCGGCTTTGGCCCTGTTAATAGCATAGGACTACACAAAGGCACTAAGTATTCGGTATGCAGTTTATGCGTTTGCACGCCACTCCAATGACCACGGCCATAATAAATAGCCACATCAACATCATCGGTGAGTGAGTTTTCGTCTTGATCTTGGGCTTTTATTCGTACATCTATCTCAGGGTGCAGTTCGTTAAATAAGCTCAAGCGTGGCACTAACCATTGAATAGCAAAGCTGGGCGTTAAACTCACGGTTAATGAGCCTTTTGCACCACGGGCTAATAGCTTTTCGGTAGCATCAATTAGCTGAGTAAATATTTCTTTAATATCTAAAAAGTAACCTTGGCCTTCTTCGGTGAGTAATAAAGAACGGTTTTTTCGCAAAAATAGTTTTAAGCCAAGATGCTCTTCTAAAGTTTTTATTTGATGACTTACCGCCGCCTGTGTGACGTATAACTCTTCAGCCGCTTTAGTAAAACTCAAATGGCGAGCAGCAGCTTCAAATGCTTTTAATGCGTTTAGTGGCGGAACACGTCGAGACATAGTGATCAAACTTAGAATTAGTTTTTCTTATGGATAAGATTATATACACATGCCAAGGAAGTGTATATTCAAGACATAAAAAAAGCGACTTTCGTCGCTTTTCTTATCACGCTTTGCGATTACAAGTCGCTGGCGCTGGTATCCAATGGGCCAAAGCTTTTAACTAAATCATCCACGGCTTTCATTTGACTTAAATAACCTTCCAACTTACTTAATGCAAGTGCACATGGGCCATCACATTTCGCTTCATTAGGATTAGGGTGCGCTTCAATAAATAAACCCGCTAACCCTAATGCCATGCCACTGCGAGCAAGCTCTGCCGCTTGTGCACGACGACCATCGGCAGAATCACTGCGCCCACCTGGACGTTGTAAAGCATGAGTGGCATCAAAAATAACCGGAGCCATTGGTTTCATGTCATCCATACCCAGCATATCAACGACTAAGTTGTTATAACCAAAGCTTGAGCCACGCTCGCACAATACAACATTGTTATTACCCGCTTCATTAAATTTAGTAATGATGTGGCGCATTTCGTGCGGGGCTAAAAATTGTGGCTTTTTAACATTAATAATTGCGCCCGTTTTCGCCATTGCGACTACTAAATCTGTTTGGCGCGCCAAAAATGCTGGTAATTGGATCACATCAACCACTTCTGCCACAGGCGCTGCTTGATGCGGCTCATGGACGTCAGTGATCAAAGGAACATTAAACGTTTTTTTGATTTCTTCAAAAATCCTTAAGCCTTCTTCCATGCCTGGACCACGGTATGAATTAATTGATGAACGGTTTGCTTTATCGAATGACGCTTTAAACACATAAGGAATATTAAGCTTAGTGGTCACTTCTACATAATGCTCGGCGATACGCATTGCTAAATCACGGGACTCAAGTACATTCATGCCACCGAACAATACAAACGGTTTTTCGTTTGCCAGTTCAATATCATTAATTTTAATTAAATGGTTGTTCATTTTTATTCCTTAAGGTGCAACTGCTTGCATCATTAAACCACAAATATATGCCATATACGTGCCTACGCCATAGCCCAGAACGGCTAATAATACCCCAACTGGCGCAAGCGATGGGTGAAATGCCGAAGCAACCACTGGTGCCGATGCCGCACCGCCCACATTCGCTTGTGAGCCAACGGCCATATAAAATAGCGGCGCTTTAATTATTTTTGCCACAATTAACATTAAACTGGCATGGGTAAGCATCCAAATTAAGCCAATAACGAAATACATAGGTGATTCAAATATAGCCGTAATATTCATATGAAGGCCAATTGATGCCACTAAAATATATAAAAAGCTGGAGGCTACTTTAGATGCGCCAAAGGCTTCAATATGACGTACTTTAGTAAACGACAATGCAATACCTATGGTCGTCGAAATAACAATTAACCAAAAGAACTTACTGTTTAAGCTATATTCTTGTGCCCATGGAAAGTTAGCGCCAAAGTAAGGTCCTAAAAAGTCTGCACAAAAATGCGCCAGACCGGTAATACCAAATGCAATTGCAATGATCAGCATATAATCATTGAGTGTTGGCAGACGTGCGTGCTCGGCTTGGTATTTTTCAACGCGATTTTTTAACTCTTCAATCGCGCTAGTATCCGCGCCTGTTTTCGCATCAATGGCTTTATGGTTGGCAGCCATTAACAGTAATACTGCCATCCATAAATTGGCGACAATCACATCTACCGTAACCATTGCTGAGAATATATCTCCGCCAACTTCAAACATTTCTTTCATCGATGCTTGGTTTGCACCACCACCAATCCAGCTTCCAGCAATCGTGGTCATGCCACGCCATACTGCATCGGGGCCATGACCACCGACTGCTTCTGGATACACTGCGCTCATGATCAAAATGGCCAACGGGCCGCCGATCACAATACCTGCAGTACCGGTTAAAAACATAATTAATGCTTTCGGGCCAAGATTAATAATGGCACGTAAATCAATACTAATGGTCAGTAAAATTAAGCACGCAGGAAGCAAGTAACGTGATGCTACAAAGTACACATTAGATGAATGACCATCAACAATGCCAAAAGTATTCAATAGTGAAGGTAAAAAATAGCACAGTAATAATGCTGGGACATATTTGTAAAACTTTTTCAGTGCGCTATTTTGACTGTTCGATGTTTTAAAAATAAAGCCTAATATTACTGCTAATAAACCAAAGACAACCGCGTCATTGGTGATCAGGGCAGTATGGGCGTCAGCCATGTAAATTCCTTAAAAGTTAATGGTGAGTTTTGTGATTATCTTCGAGTTCTTCAAGTTGATGCTGAATAATATCAATTGCAGGATCATCTGGACACTCATCGATAAAAAATTGTAAGTCGTCACGTGCCATTTTCGGACAATCAAGCTGGTTAAGTAAATAGCCTCTGTCCCGTCTTTCGTACGGATCATCGCCTATTAGCTCCATCAGCATCTCAACACAGCTCAAAGCATGACCAAATTTATTACTGCTAATAAAGGCCCACTTTTGTTGTGCTAGATAAAGCTTATACACTTCTTCGTCAAAAATGAGCTCAAGCGGCTCTTGCTCATCACCATTTTCTTCACTGGCGTTTTCAGGAATAATATACCAACTTTGTTGACCTGAACTCGGCTCAAGTAAATAACCTTCCTCATCGCTAATAGCGACATGGACATTTATTTCACTATTATTAATCGTTACATTTGCATCAAAACCAGCATGGTTCAGCAAATGGCATAATAAAATACCCAGTGTTGTTTCAGAACCACTGCGCATACTCAGCATATAGCTAAAGCTATTTAAGGTGTATTCTGGGACTTTTAAACTGGATACGCTAAATAACCACTGAGTAAAAAACATATCAACTAACGCATCAAACCGTTCGTGAATATCAGGGTATTGTTGGCATAGTTCGGTGACTTGATTTTCAAAGTCGCTCAGTGTGGCAAAGCTATCACTTAAATCAGCTTGAGGATCCCACTTCGCTTCAGCGCTTATACAACGATACAACGCTTGGGGAACGAATGTGTCAAAAGCCTCATCTTGATAGGATTCATTTTGATCTTCAAACCAAGGGGTGGTCATTAATACGGCAACATCTTTAATAGAAAATGAATGACTAGTTTACCTATTTTTTTACACAGATACCAACGTAGCACGTTAGATTAACGTTCAAAGACTGTTTAGTGCAGCCTTTGAACACCTTTAGTTACAAAATAAACGCTGTTTTGGCAACCGCTAGCTTACCAATGAAGGCAATGACCACAGTCGTAACAACTAAAAACACAATTTTTATACTGGTTTTTTGCTGTTTACTGGCAATAATACCCAGTGCAATATACGCCACTACAAGAATAATCTTTTCAAGCAGCCAGGTTTGTTCTAGTGGATTAATTTTTGCAATAGCCATCAGCGCGAAGGCTGAAATAAGTAAAAACGTATCGGTTGCGTGACTACCAATAAATACCAATTTATTTTTAGCGATTGCACCACTGCCGAGGCGAGAAAATGAACGTACATAAAATAGAACAATGCTTAAAACTGCAATTGCCATGTGTGTGTGTTTGACTGCTAAATAATCCATATGCCCCTAACTACTCATTAATGTTAAAAAAGAAATTGTACCAATGTTGTTAAACATGCCTATTCTAATGCGTTAAATAACTCACCAGTTCAATGCACTGGGTATTATTTTTTAATCTGGAAAACGCATTAAAATTTCTTCAAGCTCCGCTAGGTTGTCGTTAAATGCATCGACCAGTTTAGGCTCAAAGTGTTTGCCTTTTTGCTGATTGATTTCATTAACGACATCATCAAGCGTCCACGCTTCTTTGTAACAGCGTTTATGGCGCAGCGCATCATACACATCGGCAATCGCCACTATACGGCCAAAAATATGAATGTCTTCTCCTTGGATCCCTTGTGGGTAACCTGAACCATCCCATTTTTCATGGTGATCACGTGCAATTTGAGCACCTGCATTAACGATTTCACGACGAGAATCTTGTAAGATGAGGTAACCTTTTTGAGTGTGCGTTTTCATGATGTCCCACTCTTCGGAGGTCAATTTACCCGGCTTATTTAAAATAGCATCAGGAATACCCACTTTTCCAACATCATGAAGTGGCGACGCTAAACGAACTAAGTCAGCCTCACGTTTCGATAAACCATACGCCAGTGCTAAAGTATGACATATATGCGAAACCCGCTTAACATGATTGCCCGTTTCGGTTGAACGCTGCTCCAGAGCTTCGCTTAAACGAAGCACTAATTCTTGCTGAGTTGCTTCGACCTCGGATTGTAATTGCACATTCTCATACGCTAACTGTACATTTTGCGAAAATATTTCAATCAAATGGCGCTGTGTATCCGATAAGTCGTGTGGAATACCGGATATAAAAAGCATTGAATTATGATTATGTTCGCTGCAACAGTATGCAAACAAATAATTGTCTTTATAAACAATGTTTTTATCTCTAAATGCTTGTTTACATGCTGATAGCTGCTCGGTATTTAATACCTCTTCAATTGCTTTACCTTCGCTGCGTTCAAAATCGCCTCGCCCAGAAAATACCACTAATTTATGCTGATTATCTTGTGGGTTACCTGCCACTAAACTGGTGGCGTACATTGCTTGATCAACAGTGCCGAGCAACGATGTTAATTGTTGCATCACCCCTTCAATGAAATGATCAAGTGAGTGCGCTGAAAAAATATCTCGAGATGCTTTAATGATTTTTTCAAGCCCTTGACGAGATTGTTCAATCGATAAAATATCGCGATAAGAACGTAAGCTCGACATCACTACAGTAAATAGTTTTTGTGCGGTAAGTTCAGTTTTTGATTTGTAGTCATTGATATCATAATTAACAATAACTTGGCGCTCTGGCGCTTGGCCGGGTTGACCAGTACGAAGGATAATACGGATATGATTATTTTTAGCGACTTCACGAATATATTGTGCGACTTTCAAACCTGCATCGTCGGTTTCCATCACCACATCAAGCAGTACAATTGCAGCATCGGGATTATTATCTATTTGTACTTTAGCCTCAGCCCCTGAGTATGCACTAATAAACTCTAAACGCTTGTCTTGAAACTCAAAATCACTCAATGCCAGTTTCGTGACAGCATGAACTTCAGGCTCATCATCAACAATGATGACTTTCCATGTCCCCTTAACTACTTCACTTTCTACATCTTGTGGTTCATCCGAAAACAAAAAATCATCCATCATACTGAGTCCTCAAAGGCGTTTATTTTGCTCTCGCACTGTAATTGTTATAATTATCCCGGCCACTGTGCGAGCGTTACACGATCGTTATTTGCTAAATCTTTAACTGTAAGTATATTTGTATACGCCATTTGTGCAAAAAAACTATGCACTTTAGTACTTTGTTGATATCCATGCTCAATAACAAGGTAACCATTTGACGTTAAAAAATTGCGTGCTTGAGTAATAATATACTTTATATCAGCCATACCGTCATCATCGGCAACTAACGCAGAAAGAGGTTCAAAACGAACGTCACCTTGATTTAAGTGAATATCATCATATTCAATATACGGCGGATTACTAACTATTAGATCAAACTGTTGTGCTGTAACTTGGCTAAACCAATCACTTTGCACAAAGTCTACATTAATAAAGCCTAACCGCTGCTTATTTGTATTCGCAAGCGCTACAGCATCAGCAACCCTATCAACCCCTGTGATTTGCCAAAGTGGCATTTCGCTGGCAAGTGCAAGCGCAATTGCACCAGTCCCAGTGCCTAAATCAAGCACTTTAGCGGCCACAGGTAAAGGCAAACTGAGCGTATATTCAACCAGTGTTTCGGTATCTGGGCGAGGGATCAGCGTAGTGGGATTAACCTGCAGTGGCAAACTCCAAAATTCACGCGTGCCCGTTATATGAGCAACTGGCTCACCTGTTAAGCGACGTTGACAATAACTTTCAAATAGCTGTTGTTGTTGCGGTGTTAACTTTTGTTCTGGCCAGCTAAATAAGTAGCTACGTGGTTTTTGTAATACGTCGAGCAATAATACTTGAGCGTCTAATTTAGCACTATCGCTGCTACTTTGCAGCAGCAAAGTAGCACGCGAAACAGCACTTTCAATCGTGTCGGTCACGATTACTCATCACCCATAGCGGCTAGTAAATCAGCCTGATGCTCTTGCATTAGCGGCTCAATCACACAACCTAAGTCGCCGGCAACTACCTCATTTAAACGGTATAAAGTGAGATTGATACGGTGATCTGTAATACGTCCTTGCGGATAGTTATAAGTACGAATACGTTCCGAACGGTCACCGCTACCGACTAAGTTACGACGCTCTGATGCTTCAGCCGCGTGGCGTTTTTCATCTTCCGCTTGTTGTAGACGTGCAGCAAGCACTGACATCGCTTTCGCGCGATTTTTATGCTGTGAACGTTCATCTTGACACTCAACCACGACACCTGTTGGTAAGTGGGTAATACGAATTGCCGAGTCAGTTTTATTAACGTGCTGACCACCGGCACCTGAGGCACGGAACGTATCAACTTTAATATCAGCGGTATTAATTTGAATCGCTTCAGCTTCTGGCACTTCAGCCATTACCGCAACAGTACACGCAGAGGTATGTACTCGTCCTTGCGATTCAGTTTCTGGCACACGTTGTACCCGGTGAGCACCAGATTCAAACTTCAATTGCCCGTACACGCCTTCACCACTAATGTTAGCAATGACTTCTTTGTAACCACCGTGCTCACCTTCATTGGTGCTCACAATCTCTACTTTCCACTTTTTAGTTTCAGCATAACGGGTATACATACGGAATAAATCACCAGCAAAAATGGCTGCTTCATCGCCCCCCGTGCCGGCACGTACTTCTAAAAACACATTATTATTGTCGCGCGGATCTTTTGGTAGCATCAACACTTGTATTTGATCTTCGATAGCAAGGATTTGCGCTTTGGCTTCTTTGTATTCTTCTTGCGCCATCTCACGCATATCAGGATCCGAATCCTTTAGCATTTCTTCTGCTGTAGCAACATCATCTTGTGTTTGCTGATAGCCTAAAAATGCTTTAACAATTTCTTCCAACTCAGAATATTCTTTTGAAAGCGCACGAAAACGATTTTGGTCGCTAATAACTGACGGATCACTTAGCAGCGCTTGTACTTCTTCATAACGCTCTACTAAGGTTTCTAACTTACGATAAACGGACTCTTTCATGTAACTGCTATTCCTGCTCAATACCTAACATTTTCTTTAATTGGCTTAACTGAGCAACTTCACCTTTTTTAGCCGCATCTTGAATTGCACGGGTAGGCGCGTGCATTAGGCGGTTGGTTAACTTGTTGGCCAGCTCTAAAATAATTTTTTCTGCGTCTTTACCGGTGTTTAATTGGCTTATTGCCTTATCAACCAGCTCAGACTTAATATCGTGTACATCTTGGCGATAAGAGCGGATCAGATCGACAGAGTCGAGTGAACGCATCCACATCACAAATTCCGCACAGCGCTGGGTAATAATCACTTGCGCTTCATCGGCGGCTTGTTCTCTTGAAGCGATATTTTCGCTTACTATTGCCTGTAAGTCATCAACCGAATACAAATAGGCCGCATCTAATTCACCAACTTGGCTTTCAATATCGCGCGGTACTGCAATATCAATAAATAACATTGGCTTATTACGACGTTGTTTTAGCGCTTGTTCAACTACCCCTTTACCAATAATTGGCAAAGTACTTGCTGTCGAACTGATCACTATATCCGCCTGATGTAAGCGTTCAGGTAACTGCGCTAACGCAATAACGTCGGCATTAACATCTTCTGCCAGTAGGCGTGCACGCTCTATGGTGCGATTCGCCACGGTGATCTGCTGTGGTTCATTTTGATATAGATGTTTCGCTACCAGCTCAATTGTTTCCCCGGCACCAATTAATAGCACTTTGGTTTTATCTAACTTGCCATATATATGTTTAGCTAAATTAACCGCAGCATAAGCAACAGACACCGCACTGGCGCCTATATCGGTTTCCGTTCTTACTTGTTTTGCTACCGAAAAGGTTTTTTGAAATAACCGGTCAAATACCACACTCACCGAATTGTGATTTTTGGCGCTATTATAAGCTTGCTTTATTTGACCAAGAATTTGCGGTTCACCTAGCACCAAAGAATCTAGGCCACATGACACACGCATTAAATGATTGATAGCATCATTATCTTGATGACAATATACATTACTGCTCAGTTCGTATTCATCCAAACCGTGGAAACTAGCTAACCATTGCAACAGTATTTGGGAATTTTGCTGAGCGAGGCTACAATAGATTTCTGTTCGGTTACATGTGGACACAATAACCGCTTCATTAAACTGATCGTGATCGCTCAGTTGCTGTAATGCTTCTGACAATTGCTCAGGCGAAAAGGCAACCTTTTCGCGTAATTCTACAGATGCGGTTTTATGATTAATACCAAGTGCTACTATGGTCATATGTGCCAAATATTGCTAAGCCGTGCTCGAAAGACGATAATTTTACCAAAAATCAGCGGAATATGGAAAGTAAGGAACGACATTTGATTCGACTATATTTGATTTTACTCATATTTTTTTTATTTTTAAGTGGTTGTGCGCAGCAAATTAGCCCTCAAACAGCTCTTTATGACGATTGGAAGTCGCAATTATCACAACAAACCAATTGGCAAGTTGAAGGAAAACTGGCTTTTATTAGTCCAGATGAACGCCAATCAGCAAACTTAAATTGGCAACAACAAGAACAGTTAAACCAACTTATTTTAACTAGTTTTATCGGTACCCGTGTTTTAGCATTAACACAAAATACTAACGGCGCTGAACTTGAATACGATGATCACATTTACCATGACATTAATGCATCGCGCCTGCTTGCTAGGCTCACTGGTTTTAATATACCGATGGACAGCGCCGATAATTGGTTAAAAGGCACTGTTGACGATCCAAGTTTGCAAGTTGATGAACTAGGCCGAGCAAAAAATGTAACTTGGCACGCACCCGATGGCGATCAATGGCAAATAAGCTACGCTGATTACCAACAATACGCCGGATTTTGGTTACCTAAAAAGCTCACGTTAAAACACCAAGATATTAAAATAAAAATTCAACTTTACGAGTGGCACTTTAACTAACATGACTACGCGCACTATGACTTCATTTTCGTTATTGGCTCCTGCCAAGCTCAATTTATTTTTACACATTAATGGCCGTCGTGAAGATGGCTATCATGAACTGGAAACCTTATTTACTTTTTTAAATTATGGCGATCAACTCACATTTACTTTGACTGAAACAACTGAAATTGAAGTCACTGGTGACACCACCGATATCCCCCTAAAAGATAATTTGATCTATAAAGCAGCCGTTTTATTACAAAAACACACAAATTCCCTTTTTGGCGCAAAAATAAATTTAACTAAAATATTACCCATGGGAGGCGGCGTTGGTGGTGGTTCTTCAGATGCGGCCAGCACACTTTTAGCGCTTAATAAATTATGGCAATGCCAGTTATCACTGTCTGAATTAGCAGCGCTTGGCGTGCAGTTAGGCGCAGATGTGCCGGTGTTCATTAACGGCAAAAGCGCCCTAGCTCAAGGCATTGGCGAGAAGTTAGTAAATGTAGAGCTGCCATCAAAATGGTATTGTGTAGTGCATCCAAGTGAACATGTCAGCACCGCGAAAATTTTTACTCACCCAGATTTAAAACGCAATACACCGAAGCTAAAAGGCCACTGGCAGCAACAAACATTAGCCAACGATTGCGAGCCTTTAGTTAAAAAGCTCTGCCCTGAGGTTGAAAAGACCCTCCAGTGGTTGCTAAAATACGCTCCGTCGAAGATGACTGGCACAGGTTCATGCTGTTTTGTTGAATTTGCCACGCAAAAAGAAGCGCAACATGTTCTTGAAAATCTCCCCCATAACTGGGACGGTTTTATTGCCAGCAGCGTTAATATCTCTCCTGCTCATACGCAGTTGGACGCTATACATTGAAGCAATGAAGTAACGTACAAGTAAATAAAGTTTAAGTTAATAAGCTATACTTTTTTATCGCTTATTAGTCCAAAAATTCAGTGCCTGAGGAACCCTACCGTGCCTGACATGAAGCTCTTCGCTGGTAACGCAACACCTGAGTTAGCTCAAAAAGTTGCAAAACGTTTATATATTGAAGTTGGCGATGCTGTTGTTGGCCGTTTTAGCGACGGTGAGATCAGTGTTCAAATTAACGAAAATGTTCGTGGCTCGGATGTTTTTATTGTGCAATCAACCTGTGCCCCTACTAACGATAACTTGATGGAGCTTATTGTAATGGTTGATGCCTTACGTCGTGCATCTGCAGGTCGTATAACAGCCGTCATTCCTTATTTTGGTTATGCACGTCAAGATCGCCGCGTGCGCTCTGCTCGCGTACCAATCACAGCAAAAGTTGTTGCCGATTTCTTATCAAGTGTAGGTGTTGACCGAGTTCTAACGGTTGATTTACACGCTGAGCAAATCCAAGGCTTCTTTGATGTACCAGTTGATAATGTGTTCGGTAGCCCAGTGCTACTTGAAGATATGAAAGAGCGTCAATTTGATGATGTTGTTGTTGTATCACCTGATATCGGCGGTGTAGTTCGTGCCCGTGCTATTGCTAAGTTATTAAACGATACCGATCTTGCCATTATTGATAAGCGTCGCCCACAAGCGAATGTTTCTCAAGTAATGCATATTATTGGTGACGTTGAAGGCCGTGACTGTATCATCGTTGATGATATGATCGATACTGGCGGTACCTTATGTAAAGCAGCTGAAGCACTTAAAGAACATGGTGCTAAGCGAGTATTCGCTTACGCTACTCACCCTGTACTTTCTGGCCAAGCAGTAGAAAACATTCGTAACTCAGTAATTGATGAAGTGATTGTAACTGACTCAATTCCACTGTCTGCTGAATTAAAAGCAATTGATAAAATTAAAGTGTTAACACTTGCAGACATGTTAGCTGAAACAATTCGCCGTATCAGCAATGAAGAATCTATTTCAGCGATGTTTGAACACTAAACTTGGTTTAGTTAAAATATCCTGATGTAATAAAGCGCCTCGTTGGCGCTTTTTTTATGTATCGTGTTTCTTTTAATTAGTCGCAGTGGTATGATAGCGCGCCTTTTGGCTAGGGACCTTGGTCGCAAAGGCCCTACACTATTTAATTATTGGAGACATCATGTCTAACGAAACTTATACATTTAATGCAGAATTACGCACAGCTACGGGTACAGGTGCGAGCCGCCGCCTACGTCGTGAAGATAAAATCCCTGCGATACTTTACGGTGCTGACAAAGAAGCTGCATCACTTACTTTTGAACACAAAGATATTATCAAAGCACAAGAAAGTGAAGGTTTTTACACTCACATCCTTACTCTTGATATCGCTGGTGAAAAAGTTGAAGCTATCCTTAAAGATATCCAACGTCACCCGTTCAAGCCTAAAATCACTCACCTTGATTTCCAACGTGTAGATGCTACTCACAAACTTAACACTAAAGTACCAGTTCACTTCATCGGTGAAGAAGCGGTAACTAAAGCGGGTAACACTGTAGTTCACCAATTAACAGAAATCGAAATCACGTGTCTTCCTAAGTCACTTCCTGAATTCGTAGAAGTTGACGTAGCTGGCCTAGTTGCTGGTGACTCAATACACATCTCTGACGTTAAACTTCCAGCAGGTGTTTCATCTGTTGATTTAGCGAAAGGTGCTGATCACGACCAGTCTATCGTAACTATCAAAGCTAACAAAGCTGCGCCAGTTGAAGACGAAGCTGCAGAATAAATTTTAAGGTTTGCACCTTGAATTCTATTCAAATGCTTGTGGGCCTGGCTAATCCAGGCCCCGAATACGCAAACACACGCCACAATGCAGGTGCTTGGTTCATCGAGCAACTCGCTGCACGCTACAACTGTACGCTAAAACACGATCCTAAGTATCACGGCCTTACCGGCAAAGTGATCATCCAAGGTCAAGAATTCAAATTACTGATCCCTACTACTTATATGAATTTAAGTGGTAAAGCTGTCGGTAGTTTAGCCAACTTTTTCAAAATTCCTGTTGAGAGCATTCTAGTTGCCCATGACGAAATGGATTTAGAACCCGGTGTTGCCAAATTAAAAAAAGGTGGCGGACACGGTGGCCATAATGGTTTAAAAGACATTATTGCAAAGATGGCAAATCAAAAAGATTTCATGCGTTTGCGCGTTGGCATAGGTCATCCAGGACACCGTGAAATGGTGACCGGATGGGTGCTTGGAAAAGCAGCCAAAGAAGACCAAGAGAAAATGGATGCCGCAGTAGATGAAGCAGTTCGTTGTATGGAAATACTTGCAAAAGACGGTGTGTTAAAAGCACAAAACAGACTACATTCGTTTAAGCCATAATTGGTTAAGCGGATCTAAACAAGGTATCTTAACTATGGGTTTCAAATGTGGCATCGTCGGTTTGCCTAATGTTGGTAAATCAACACTTTTCAATGCATTAACCAAAGCGGGTATTGAAGCCGCTAACTTTCCTTTTTGTACCATCGAGCCAAATACGGGCGTGGTACCGGTGCCAGATCCTCGTCTAGACGAACTTGCAAAGATTGTAAAACCGCAACGTATTCTTACAACGAGTATGGAATTTGTGGATATTGCGGGTCTTGTAAAAGGCGCATCGAAAGGGGAAGGTCTTGGTAACCAGTTTTTAGCTAACATTCGTGAAACCGATGCAATTGGCCACGTAGTGCGCTGCTTTGAAGATGACAACATCATTCACGTTGCAGGTACCATTGATCCTGCTGATGATATTGATGTGATCAACACCGAGTTAGTACTTGCTGATATGGATAGCGCTGAAAAAGCCCTTTTCCGTAACGCGAAAAAAGCCAAAGGTGGCGATAAAGACGCAAAAGAACAAAATGCCGTACTTGAAAAAGTAAAAGTACACCTTGATGAAGGCTTAACTTTACGTTCTTTAGCATTAACTAAAGAAGAAAAAGCGGCTATTAGCTCTGTTAACTTCTTAACAATCAAACCAACTATGTACATTGCTAACGTAGCTGAAGATGGTTTTGAAAATAACCCATATCTTGACCGTGTACGTGAAATTGCTGCTGCTGAAGATGCTGTTGTTGTGCCTGTATGTGCCGCGATTGAATCTGAGCTTTCGGAACTAGATGAAGAAGATAAACTTGAGTTTATGGCCGATCTTGGTCTGGATGAGCCAGGTTTGAATCTAGTGATCCGTGGTGGTTATGAGTTACTTCATTTACAAACCTACTTTACTGCAGGTGTAAAAGAAGTACGTGCATGGACAATCCCAGTAGGTGCAACTGCGCCACAAGCTGCAGGTAAAATCCACACTGACTTTGAGCGTGGCTTTATCCGTGCACAGACCATCGCTTTTGATGACTACATCGCCTATAAAGGTGAAAGTGGTGCAAAAGAAGCAGGTAAGATGCGCCAAGAAGGCAAAGAATACATAGTTAAAGATGGCGATGTAATGAACTTCTTGTTCAATGTTTAACACCATCCCAGTGTGACCTATCACCTTTAGTGATTTTTAAAGGCTCGTTTTTACGAGCCTTTTTTATTTTTGCACTATCATTAAATATCAGCTGTTGTGAATAAGTCACAATAAAGCAGTTAAAAAAACACCATTTTTATTAAAATTTAGCCTGTTAGCCTATTTTTCCCGCAAACAAACCAAGATACGTGTTTTTTTGCAAAAAAGGTGTTGACGGATTTGGGTCATATCAGCATAATACGCCCCGCACTCAGCGATGAAGTGCTAACAAAAAAGATGGCTAAGTAGCTCAGCTGGTTAGAGCACATCACTCATAATGATGGGGTCACAGGTTCAAATCCCGTCTTAGCCACCATTATTTTTTGTTGCTCAATGAAGAGTTTAAAATAACTACCTAGTGTTTTATTACACAAAGTATGCAGGAGTGATGGAATTGGCAGTTGTCTTGAATTAGACGCTGGGTTAAGGTTCCAAAACGTTGTTACCTGTATATACGATGCGGGAGTGGCGGAATTGGTAGACGCGCTGGATTTAGGTTCCAGTATCTTAGGATGTGAGAGTTCAAGTCTCTCCTTCCGCACCATATTCTTGATAAGAATTAAAATTATCAATTGTTATTGTTGGGATATCGCCAAGCGGTAAGGCACCAGGTTTTGATCCTGGCATTCCCAGGTTCAAATCCTGGTATCCCAGCCAACAATGGCTAAGTAGCTCAGCTGGTTAGAGCACATCACTCATAATGATGGGGTCACAGGTTCAAATCCCGTCTTAGCCACCATTTCTTTTTTAGAAGTGGCTCTGCAAGAGTTAAATTGCAACTCAATGAAGAGTTTAAAATAACTACCATTTCTTTGATTAATTCAAAGTGATAATGCGGGAGTGGCGGAATTGGTAGACGCGCTGGATTTAGGTTCCAGTATCTTAGGATGTGAGAGTTCAAGTCTCTCCTTCCGCACCATGTTCTTGATAAGAACTAAAACTATCAATTGATTCTTTGTTGGGATATCGCCAAGCGGTAAGGCACCAGGTTTTGATCCTGGCATTCCCAGGTTCAAATCCTGGTATCCCAGCCAACTTCTTCTACCAAAGAGTGTTGTTAAAGAATAACTCTAGCTACGAGTATAAACAGCAAAAACGTATATAATTATACAGACTATGCGGGAGTGGCGGAATTGACAGTTGTCTTTAATTAGACGCTGGATTTAGGTTCCAATACATTAATACTGTATATGCACGATGCGGGAGTGGCGGAATTGGTAGACGCGCTGGATTTAGGTTCCAGTATCTTAGGATGTGAGAGTTCAAGTCTCTCCTTCCGCACCATGTTCTTGATAAGAATTAAAACTATCAACTGTTTCTTTGTTGGGATATCGCCAAGCGGTAAGGCACCAGGTTTTGATCCTGGCATTCCCAGGTTCAAATCCTGGTATCCCAGCCAACATTCTTCTACCAAAGAATGTTGTTAAAGAATAACTCTAGCTACGAGTATAAACAGCAAAAACGTATATAATTATACAGACTATGCGGGAGTGGCGGAATTGACAGTTGTCTTTAATTAGACGCTGGATTTAGGTTCCAATACATTAATACTGTATATGATCGATGCGGGAGTGGCGGAATTGGTAGACGCGCTGGATTTAGGTTCCAGTATCTTAGGATGTGAGAGTTCAAGTCTCTCCTTCCGCACCATGTTCTTACCTAGAACTAAAACTAATAAAATTTAAAGTTGGGATATCGCCAAGCGGTAAGGCACCAGGTTTTGATCCTGGCATTCCCAGGTTCAAATCCTGGTATCCCAGCCAATTTTATAAATACCCTTCTCTATCTTTTATCTTTTATCTTTTATCTTTTATCTTTTATCTTTTATCTTTTATCTTTTATCTTTTATCTTTTATCTTTTATCTTTTATCTTTTATCAAAAAATTATATGAGTGAGCTTTCGCCCACCCTAGCCATTCTATTAACACCAATTACATTAAATTAGTTAGCTATTTAATACCAATCTACATAAATATTTAACCATTCTAGCGAGCTAAATAAAGCGCTAACTGCGTTATAATTTTTTCAAGTAGAACAACTACATGTCAAAATTTACGCCTTGTTATCACTGTATTTATCTGTCGCTATAAATGGTCAGTAACTTAACACGATTGGTATAATTCGCTATGATAATCATATTTTTAATAAAATGAGAATTCTTAACTGATTTCACCGCTAATCGCATATTTTAATACCCAATGCTTTACCGGTCCGGTTTTATTTGCCATTTTCAAAAACTGACTGCGTGCCCACTGCAATGGAGTTAGTTGATTAGAAAAACCAAAATAACAAGCGTCCATCATACTCATCATTAACAAATTTGCTTTGCGTCTAGTTTGCTCATATTGTTTAAGATATTGTGCAGCACCTATATCGTCTGCATTTTTTAATATATCAGCAAGCGCTACGACATCTTGAAAACCTAAGTTAACCCCTTGCCCAGCGAGCGGATTAATCGTATGCGCTGCATCACCAACCAGCACGATACGGCCATCTGAATAGCTGTTGGCATGTTGGCGGGCTAACGGAAAAACAGCATGCTCTATGATATCAAAATCCCCAGCTAAGGGCGGGAAATGTGCAAGCAGTTGCTGTTTTAATTCGCTTGCTGAGAGTTGCTGCCATTGCTTTAACTGCTTTGCATCGTGGTAACAAATTAAATTGGCGTATGGCGCCTGCATAGGTAAAAAAGCTACCGGACCTGTGGGCTTAAACTGCTGCCATGTTTTTACTTGTTGCGCAGCGTCTAGTTTTATTAATACTCCCATACAATGCTGACCATATTGCCAACCCGTAACACCAATACCTGCCTGTTGACGTAATAACGATTGCCCACCATCTGCAGCAACAACTAAATCAGCTGTATATTGCTGCTCACCATAATGCAATGTCACTTGCTGTTCGCTTTGCTCAATTGCGGACAATGATTGAGGTGTTTCAATCACTTCGATATTGTGCTGTGCAAACTGTTGCCAGATACTCGCTTGAATTAAATTATTTTCAATTAAGTGGCCTAAATGAGTGGTATTAATATCGTGACAATCAAACAAAAGGTTATCGCCCGTTCGTTCAAACGCTTCGAGCTGTTGATATGGGGCATGTCGATGCACTCGTAAAATAGGCATAGCGCCTAAGTCATCTAATAAGTTTTCTGAAAAACGATTGATAGCAGATACACGAATATCAACTTTTTCACTTGCCAATACAGCATCAGCATCAATTATCTGCTGCTCAATCACTGTTACTTGGCATCCTTGTTTAGCGAGTTTAACTGCTGTGGCTGCACCAACCATGCCGCCGCCAACAACAACAACCTTGTTTTTCATCATTTTTAGTCACTAATTTGGTTATTTTCAGTGCGCTTGATTGTATCGTACTTCTGTTTACAAGTGCGAGTGAGTTTCATCTTAATCAACCATAAAACGCACTTTGTTTGACTTCAATTCACAAACATAAAAACTATACTTGGATCTAGACGGGTATCCAGCTAAAATACGCGTCCTTTAAGTAAGCGAAAGTGCCGCTTATCCTGTTTAGCGCACAACCGTGCCACTACCGAATTGAAAACGAGGCTATATTTCAATGAGTAAAAAGCTGCATATTAAAACCTGGGGTTGTCAGATGAATGAATACGACTCTCAGAAAATGGCTGATCTTCTCGATGCAACCAACGGCTACCAGTTAACTGATGAAGCTGGGGATGCAGATGTTATCCTACTCAATACCTGTTCAATTCGCGAAAAAGCGCAGGAAAAAGTATTCCATCAACTAGGCCGTTGGAAATTACTCAAAGATGACAAACCCGATCTGATCATCGGTGTTGGTGGCTGTGTTGCGTCACAAGAGGGCGATTCAATTCGCCAACGCGCACCATTTGTTGACGTTATTTTTGGCCCTCAAACATTGCACCGTTTACCTGAAATGATCAAACAAGTGCAAGGTAACAAAGGCAGCTCTGTGGTTGATATTTCATTCCCAGAGATTGAAAAGTTTGACCGTTTACCAGAGCCAAAAGCAGACGGTCCTTCTGCATTTGTATCTATTATGGAAGGGTGCTCTAAATACTGTACCTTCTGCGTAGTACCTTACACGCGCGGTGAAGAAGTCAGCCGCCCGCTTGATGATGTATTATTAGAAATTGCTCAACTTGCAGAGCAAAATGTTCGTGAAGTAAACCTACTAGGTCAAAACGTAAATGCTTATCGCGGCGAAACTCACGATGGTGAAATTTGTTACTTCTCAGATTTAATTCGTTATGTTGCAGCTATCGACGGGATTGACCGTATTCGCTACACCACGTCGCACCCGGTAGAGTTTACACCAGACATCATTGACGCTTATGCCGACGTACCTGAATTAGTCGATCACTTACATTTACCAGTACAAAGCGGTTCGGATCGTATTCTTAATTTAATGAAACGTGGTCACACTGCTATTGAGTACAAATCAACGATTCGTAAATTACGTAAAATTCGCCCTAATTTAAGTATGTCGTCAGATTTTATCATTGGTTTCCCAGGTGAAAGCGCCGCTGACTTTGAAGCGACGATGAACCTTATCAATGATATTGGTTTCGATATGAGCTTTAGCTTTATCTACAGCGCACGCCCGGGTACGCCAGCGGCTGATTTGCCTGATGATGTCAGCGAGCAAGAAAAGAAAGAGCGTTTATACCTACTACAAAACCGTATTACTCAAATGGCGCAACAGATCAGTCGTCAAATGTTTGATACTGAACAACGCATCCTAGTTGAAGGTCCATCCAAGAAAAATCCGATGGAGCTACGTGGCCGTACTGAAAACAACCGCGTAGTAAACTTTATTGGCCCACACACAGTGATCGGTCAGTTTGTTGATGTACGTATAACTGAGGCACTGCCAAACTCTTTACGCGGTGACTTAATTCGTACAGAATCCCAAATGAACTTACGCCGTGCGGTTGCTCCTGCTGATATTTTAAGTAAAGCAGCACAACCAGAGCCGCAAGCCACCCCTGATGAATTAGGTGTTGCAACTTTCGTTCCTTAGGCGAAACTTACTGTGCCAGCCTCGCTGGCACATCAAAACAGGAAGCAATTTTGAGTAATCAATTAAAAAAATTAGAGATTTATTTAGAACCCTCCGACAACAAACGTCTTTCATCTTTATGTGGCCCGTTTGACGAAAACATCAAACACATTGAACGCCGCTTAGGTGTTGAAATTACTCATCGCGATAACTATTTTAAAATCACCGGTAAAACCACCAGCGCGTTTGCAGCGATGGAAATCCTCAAAGACTTATATGTCGAAACTCAGCCAGTACGCGGTGTTATTACTGAAATTGAAGCAAATACCGTACATTTAGCCATTAGTGAGTCAAATGCATTAGAGCAAGATGAGCTAAACGAATATGGCAAAGAGGTGATGATCAAAACTCGTCGTGGCGTAATAAAACCACGTAACGACAATCAAGGTCATTATGTATCGAATATATTTCGTCACGATATCACCTTTGGTATCGGGCCTGCTGGCACAGGTAAAACCTACTTAGCTGTCGCCGCAGCAGTTGATGCTTTAGAGCGTCAAGAAATACGGCGTATTTTATTGACCCGCCCTGCTGTTGAAGCCGGTGAAAAACTGGGGTTTTTACCAGGTGATTTAAGTCAGAAAATCGACCCATACCTGCGCCCATTGTACGATGCCTTATTTGAAATGCTCGGCTTTGAAAAAGTCGAAAAGCTGATGGAACAAAATGTCATTGAAGTCGCTCCACTTGCCTTTATGCGTGGTCGCACACTTAACGATGCCTTTATTATTTTAGATGAAAGCCAAAATACCACGGTTGAACAAATGAAAATGTTCTTAACCCGAATTGGTTTTAATTCAAAAGCAGTGATCACCGGCGACATTACCCAAGTAGATTTACCCCGTGGTGCGCGCTCAGGGCTTCGTCACGCCATTGAAGTACTTAGCGATGTAGACGAAATAAGCTTTAACTTCTTCCAATCACAGGACGTGGTGCGCCACCCTGTCGTGGCACGTATTGTTGAAGCCTACGAACGTAACGATGAAGCAGAACGACTCAAACGCGCCGAAAAACAACGTGCTAAAGACTTGCTCGCAAACCAAGAGCAAGCGCAACCTTCGACTAAAGAGTGATGCCGTGAACACTGAACTTGATTTACAAATAGCCTGCGAGTTTGATAACTTGCCTAGTCTTGAGCAATTTGCGCTGTGGGCTAATAAAGTGCTTAGTCAATACCGTGACGAATCAGAGCTGAGTATTGTTATTGCTGATGAAGAGCAAAGCCAACAACTCAATAATGACTACCGTGGTAAAGATAAACCAACCAATGTGTTGTCGTTTGAATTTGAAGCGCCAGCAGGTATAGAGCTACCTTTGGTGGGTGATTTAGTTATTTGCCCAGCCATAGTGTTAGCTGAATCAATAGAGCAAGAAAAGTCATTTCATGACCACTTTGCCCATATGGTGATCCACGGATGCTTGCATTTACTTGGATTTGACCATATAAAGGATGAAGATGCGACAGAAATGGAAAGCATTGAAAAGCAATTGCTTGCCGAATTAGGCATAGCAGACCCATATCGGGACGATATTTAAATTTACGGAGCAAGTAGACGCAATGAGCGACGATAACTCGCAGACTAGCCAGGGTTCTTCTGGCAAGACCTGGTTGGGTAGAATTACCCAAATGTTGCAAGGGGAACCCCAGAATAGAGAAGAGCTGGCTGAAGTAATTGCCGATGCGCAAGTTCGGGATGTCATTGATCCTGAAACCAAAGAGATGATCGAAGGTGTGCTCGGTGTGTCAGAGTTAAAAGTGCGAGATATTATGATCCCGCGCTCACAAATGATCACGCTCGAAGTGGAAGCGCCACTAGAAGAACTCATTCCAATGATGGTCGATTCAACGCATTCACGTTTTCCAGTGGTGTGTGAAGATAAAGACCACATTGAAGGCATTTTACTAGCAAAAGATCTATTACCACTGATCCTCAATAAAGATGATCTACTGCCATCATTACGTGATTATTTACGCCCAGCCGTTGTTGTGCCTGAAAGTAAGCGTGTTGATACGCTACTTAATGAGTTTCGCCAACAGCGTTACCATATGGCGTTAGTAATTGATGAATACGGCGGTGTATCTGGTTTAGTAACCATAGAAGATATTCTTGAGCTCATCGTCGGTGAAATTGAAGATGAACACGACGAAGAAGAGCAACTAGATATTCGTCAACTTGCAAAGCATGTGTTTGTTGTTCAAGCACTTACTCCTGTTGATGATTTTAACGAATATTTTAAAACTGGCTACAGCACGCAAGACGCTGATACCATCGGTGGTACTGTTTTACACGCCTTTGGGCATATGCCTGGCCGTGGTGAAATAATTGATATAGATGGCTTACAATTTAAAGTAACCAATGCCGATAATCGTCGATTATTGCAATTACAGGTTACAGTGCCAAAGGCTGATGATAACGACAGTGAAGACACTTCTGACTAACTGCCTGCATTTAGCAAAAGATAAAAAAGCATGGCTCGCACTGGTTGCGGGCCTCTTTTTAACCTTGTGTTATGCCCCTTTTGAGATTTGGCCCCTCACGTTCGCCTGTTTAGCATTAGCGATATACAGTACCCACACACATAATTCTGGGCAGCAATATGGCAAACTAGCCAGTAAACGCGCCGCCAAATATGGTTTTATATTTGGCCTCGGTTGGTTTGGCGCAGGTATCAGTTGGGTGCATGTCTCCATTGCCACCTTCGGCGGTATGCCACTGGTAGCCTCAGTGTTACTGATGGTGCTGTTATGTGCTTATTTAGCTATCTACCCGGCTTTAGCCTTTATGTTTGCCACACGCTTTGCCAGCGGCCCTAGTAGCTACGGTTTATTATTACTCTCAGGCTTTGCTGTCACCGAATACTTACGCGGTGTGGTACTCACCGGCTTCCCTTGGCTAAGCTTTGGTTATACTCAAACCGATAGCCCACTTAATCTACTCGCTCCAGTAATTGGTGAGTTTGGCTTAACCCTTGTATGTATCGCGATTGGTTTTGCGCTCTATCGCCTGCTGTTTATTAGAGACTTTAAAGCCACAACAGCCACTGTAATTAGCATCGCTTTACTATTCGCTATTACTCACTATACGCGCAATAACAGTTACAGTGATAAAACGATTAGCGCCTTACTGGTACAAGGTAATATCAAACAGCATCTGCGCTTTGACCCGAGTGAATTTTGGACCACAATGAGTAAGTACCAAGATATGACTCGACCGCATTGGGATGCCGACTTAATCGTTTGGCCAGAAGCTGCAGTGCCTGAAATAGAAGCACTTGCAGATAGCTATTTAGCAGGCTTAGATAGCGCAGCCTCATTTAACAATACCGCACTCATTACGGGTATTGTTGACTATCAGCGCGACACTAAAGCAATCTTCAACACATTAATTGTACTTGGTAATAAAGAGCAGGGTGACGAACATGGTCATTATCAATACTTAGGTAAAAACCGTTACCAAAAACACCAATTACTTCCCATTGGTGAATTTGTGCCATTTGAAGATATATTGCGCCCTATCGCCCCTTTATTTGATTTACCTATGTCATCATTTTCTCGCGGCGACCAAGTTCAAAATAACTTACGTGCTAATGGCTTAAATATATTACCGGCTATTTGCTACGAAATCGCTTTTGCTGATTTAGTGCGTGGTAATTACCACAATGATTCGGATATTTTATTTACTGTAAGTAATGATGCCTGGTTTGGTGCCTCCCACGGCCCCCACCAGCACATGCAAATAGCCCGTATGCGCGCCCTTGAATTACAACGCCCGCTTATTCGTGTGACCAACAATGGCATCAGCGGCGTATACGACCCAATCAGTCAAATTCAAGTCAGCATGCCACAATTTGAAGCCGACACCCTTAAAGTCAATATCAAGCTAATCCAAGGCGACAGCATCTATAGTCAATACGGTAACTTGCCTGTGTGGTTATTTATTTTTAGCATTACAATCGCAGCATTAATCGTAAAATTTAAATATAAAGATAATCATCGTTAAATATATTCACTAAAATTAATCACATAATTGATATATTTCATCTACATCAATTGTCGTAAATATAATAACAAGGAAGTCGTATGTTATGGATTAACACCCTATGCAAACAATCAATTACACAGCACATGGCCAGAGTCAGGCATTTTATTCTGTTCGTATTGATGGTTACTATCCCCTCCTTGGGTTTAGCCGCTCAATATGAAGTCAGTTCCAAGGATGAGTTACAAGCTCAATATCAGTTATTACTAGAGTTAAAAGCTGAAAATGCTGTTTCAGAGAATGTGTTTACTGAAAAATCTACTTTTTTACATCAACAAGCACAAACGAACTTTCATTTTGACTTAGACAGTGGAACATACACCTCCGACATACCGATTGGTAATGCCCATCAAATTAGCAAACAACCTTCACCAATATCTGACACCGAGCAGCGTATTGATAGTTTCACCACCGCGCTATATGCTATTTCAGCTTTGTTATTATTGGCCTTAATTGGCAAAATCATGTCGTATTTCCCACCATTACTCAACGAACTTTTGATTTACGGCGCGTCCATCATTTCGCTCATTTTTTTCCACTACGAATATTGGCTACTGGTTGCAGGATTCTCTTTAGGCAGCATTGTTAGCTATTCGGTGCTAAGTCGCATTAGTGACGATAAAGAAGAAGCTAAATGGGTAGGTTGGCCATTAGCTATTACATTCGCAGCGCTGGCCTTAATATTTGATAACAGCATCTTTGGGTTTTGCAGTGTATTAGCCTTGTTATCAACTTTTGGTTTTATGATATTAGTTGCTCCAGGTAGAGTAACCGTCGGCAGCCAAGATGAACGCGTTGCACAATCTGTTTATTTAACTGCGCTTAGTTTTACGTTAACTCTATTAGCTTGGTTAGTATTTTATACCGATTGGTTCGCGCCTTTACTCGAACTAAGGCAGCCTCTACAATCTTTTGAACTTGGTATGCTCACGTTACTGCCACTTGCTTATTTTTCGGGGATCTCCCAACTTAGCTTTTTCTTATTAAAAGAAAAACCTTGGCTACGCTTTAGCGCTGAGCTTATCGGTTTAATTAGTGAAATAGCAGTGGTCACAATTGCGCTGTTATATAAACTTGATACCATGTTTTGGATAGGCGCATTATTTTTGATGTGGAACTTTCTGGACAAGTTTTATCGTCTGATTTATAGACATGTTAGCTATGTTTCAGCGTGTACACTATTCGCGCTGTTTTTTGCCGGTATTAGCGCACTCATAAAATCAAATATCGATGTTATTATGCCTTATTTAGAGTTTTTAGGACTGTGAACCTCCCTAAATGCCCTATTTTTCATAAGTAGGGCATGCTCTGTATATTAATCCTTTCTATAAAACTTACTTAGAGTCTAACTATCTATTTAACAATCGCTTTAACTGTCTCTTCATTTATTAGCTGATTTATACTGCCTTTAATAACCACAGTTGCTGATATTTTATCTTGAATGGCTTGGCGGTTCGGATCCCAATAAACTTGTAAAAAACCTAGTAACCCAGTTGCAAACCCTGCGCCGTAGCCACCGTATCGGCCAAACGCATCCCATAAACTTAAATCTTCGCCACTAAGTGCGACAACTCGGATATTGCATACTTTTTTACCCGGTGTTTGGCCACGCCAAAGCAGCGAAAATAATGTAAAATATACAGCAGCCCAACCAAAGCCAAGACCTAAATCTTGAATGATTCCTTTGCCCCACTGTAAAATACTATTCACAGGTGCAGCTTTAACAGGTGCGTCTTCAGGTGCAGAAGTCTGCTCATCAGCTTCAACCATTACTTTCAATAATAATCGGGCAACCTGATCGTTATCAGATTCATCTATTTCAGCCAATTGTGGCACTTGAGTAACTAAATTAGCAAGCGCATTGCTTTGACAAGCCTGATCGCAATTTTGACTTGGTGCTGTTTGCATTAAATAAGTATTTATCTGTTGTTTTTCCTCTGCATTTAATGGTGTTTCGCGTTTAATTCTTATCCCTTGAATCGCAGTATCATCCTCAAAAAAATCGATTGCGATTGCAAGCACTGAGAGTGAACTTATAAATAATATACTGGCAGCAGTTATTTTTAATACTCTTCGCCAAACAGTCGACATTGTTGGTAAGTATTTTTGCGCTGTGCCTTTATAAAAAGCCATTGCAGCTACAAATGCGATTACAGCAGCACTGATCTTAGCCGCGAGAAAAATTAGCGCTACATCGATTACCATCGCGAGCGCGCGGCGAGTCGGTGAAGCAAGTGGCAGTCCCAATAATGCTTGATCTATTTTAAATGCATAGGGCGTAATAACTTCCTTAGTTTCAGCAGCTGTTAATGCTAATTGTTCTATTTGTTTCGCTTTCATTTACGCCTTTGTCCTTAAAATTAAATAGGTATCTTTATTTAGATTGTTATTGAGAGCAGCCTATAGCTCAAACCATCAAAGCTAGATTATCTATAAATGGTTTATTTTCTTCATTTATCACACGAATTATTTCTTTGTGTAAACGTTTTTTGTGCTCAGCAAAAATGGCGCGCTTTTTATCAAATGTAGCGGCAAACGCCATTGCGTCCGCTAATAGGCTATCTTGGTCTGTTGAGGCTTTTTCTATAACGTGATCAATTGCAAGTTCTGCTCCAGAGACGCGACGCCCTGTCAGTTTCATTTCGTTAAAGCGATAGTAAGGGATCGCTTTTTTCACAAAAGCAATCATGCCGGGTAAAAATGGGATCGATAAATCCACTTCAGGGAAGCAAAAAAAGCCGCGATCGCCGCGCATAAATCTAAAGTCACACGCGCACGCTAAAATTGCACCGTTACCAAAAGCATGACCATTAATGGCAGCGATCACTGGCATAGGAAAAAGCAGTAAGGTTTTAAATACATCGTCCATATCGTACATAAAACCACGTATTTCATCGGCCTTTTTTGCTTGCATAGCAGGTAACAACCAATCAGTATCAATGCCTAAACTCCAACACTTATCATCATTTGAGGTGATCACTAGCGCTTTGTGGTTTTGGTTTTCAACAACCTCTGCTAACGCTTGTTTTAGTTGATGTGCAAAATGTGGATTTTGGCGGTTTTCGCCGTTTGTTAAGGTTAAAACCGCAACTGTATTGTGGGTGGCTAACGTCATCATTGTCATCAGGAGGCCTTTCATTGTAGAGAGTCACGGTGCGCACTTTGTATTATTTTTTTACAACGTGATAAATAAGTTAAATATATAATGCCATGCTTAGCGCTTAAATAACTAGAATAACTGTTTAAAAAATAAGTATTACTATTAATCTTGTGTTCTTTGTTATGAATAATCTAAAATTATACCAATCGTGTTAAGTTACTGACCATTTATAGCGACAGATAAATGGAGTGATAGCAAGGCATAAATTTTGACATGTAGTTGTTCTACATGAAAAATTTATAACGCAGTTAGCGCTTTATTTAGCTCGCTAGAATGGTTAAATATTTAAGTCGATTGGTATTATACAAGTAACGATCCATAACAATGGTTACAACATACTTTGGCTATTTGCTAGGGCTATCAAAGGAGAATGTATGAGTAATGTAGCTATTGTTATCGGTGCAACTGGCTTAGTGGGCAGTCACTTAGTTGAAGAATTAATTATGGCAACTCATATCAGTAAAGTTATCACCCTAACGCGTCGTCCTATTAGTTATAACAGTGACAAAGTCGTTAATCATGCAGTGGACTTTAACCATTTAGCTCAACACGCTGCGCTTTTTAAAGCGGATATATTATTTTCATGTTTAGGCACCACCAAAAAAGCAGCTGGCTCTATTGCCGCTCAGCGTAAGGTTGATTTTTATTATCAGTTAAAAGTCGCTGAACTTGCTGCAAAACACGAAGTACACCATTACTTGCTAGTATCCTCCAGTGGTGCAAATGCCAATAGTGGTAACGCATATTTACAAATGAAAGGTGAACTTGAAAATACTGTCAAAGAACTGCCATTTAAGCGTATTAGTATTATTCAGCCATCGTTATTACTTGGCGAGCGTAATAACGAATTTCGTATTGGTGAAAAGCTTGGCAGTGTATTGTTACCAATTTTATGTATGCTACCTGGTTTAAGAAAGTATCGCCCTATCACGGGCAAACAAGTCGCCATAAAAATGTGCGCGCTTAGTACTAAACCGAGTGTGGGAGTTGAGTATTTTAAATTAGATGAGCTGTTTTATACATAAAGTACATTGTCGCATGTGATAATTTCAAGCTAAGTTAGCGTTTATATGAAAAACATGGATGTCACTGTTATCTCTCAAACCACTAAAGTAAAAACCAAGCTTTACAAATATTTACAAACCAATGATTAACAATATTTACATCTGTAATTATTAAATATATATTTAGTATCCGTAAAACTACCCCTAAAAATTATATACATGGTGTTTATTTTGAAATTACTAACAAATTTGTTTTTCTTATTTTCAGTGCTTGCTTTAAGTGGCTGCGCCCATCAGATAAGCCTAAACCCTGATACAGAGAATCTTAAAGTTACAGAGCGTAAGTCTACATCAGTTGTAGGATATTACATCTCTGAAGATAATATTAAAAAACAAGTGAAAACACCCGGTGGTGGCGGTGATAAGGTGAGCTACAAACCTTATAAAGATACAGAAGCAGCTTTATATACGGTACTATCAAATAAATTTGATAACGTCTATCGTCTTGAATCATTGACTGATAGTGAGTTTTTAAAAAACAAAAATATAAAATATATATTTGTTCCAACCGTAACAACAAATTCTAGTTCTGATAGTGTATTCACATGGCCTCCAACAGAGTTTACATTCACATTAAATTGCAAAACACTCGATAGCGAAGGGAATGTTGCATGGAAAAGTGAAGTTAATGGTGTTGGCAAAGCTGAATTTGATGAATTTAAAAATGACTTTTCCTTATCAGCAAAGCGCGCAACTGAAGAAGCATTTAATGAGCTAGTTGCAGAACTAGACAAATCAAATTTATAAGGGAATAACAATGAAATATAAAAGTTTATTAACTCTAATTACAGTGCTTGCTTTGAGCGCATGTACAATTCAAGTTCCCCCGTATCGCGCAGATATTAGTAATGTATCAAAATTAAAAGAGATTCCAAACGAATCTGTATCTGTATCTGTAGGTAAAATTAAATCAGAAAAAAACCTAAATAAAATATCACTTCGAGGCTCTCCTCTGGTTTCATCTGTTGGCGATAGTTATGGCGAGTATATCGAAAATGCCTTACTGCAAGAACTGAAGCTAGCCAAATTATGGTCAGGTGTTGCCAAAAAGCAGGTTTCAGGCAGTCTAGTTGATCACGATATTGATGTAACAGGTTTCTCAGAAGGTGATGCATTTATAAAAGTCAATTTTGTTGTTTCAGAAGGTAATGTTAATTTATTTGAAAAAACAATATCAGCGGAGCATACTTTCGACTCATCTTTTATGGGTGCAATTGCAATCCCGAATGGACAACAGAGCTATGTAGAATTGGTGCAAAAGCTGCTTAAAAATTTATATTCTGATAAAGATTTTATAGAGGCAATAAAATAGAATATCTCTTATTTTATACGTTTTAAGACAAGTTATTCTATCACTGTGATTGAATTAATAGCTTCTACACAAAAAGCCAGCGAATGCTGGCTTTTTGATTAACGCCTATTTAATTATTTACCAAACTCTGTTGGAGCTGGCGGCACAATCAAGGTTTTTTTCGGGTTTGCCTTAAGCTCTTTTAACAGCTCTTGTACGGCACGCTCAACCGACGGATCTTGCCCTGCTTGAATAAGCTCTGGACGGTCAATCACTTCGATATCTGGGCTTACGCCTTCATTTTCGATGATCCAGTTACCGTCATTGTCGAGTATTCTAAAGGTGGCAGCAATAACTGAACCACCATCCACAAGCCCTGGGTTACCAGAGATACCTATTAACCCACCCCAAGTGCGAGTGCCAATTAGTTTACCCAAACCTGCTTGGCGGAAGTAATACGGTAGTGCGTCACCACCTGAACTGGAGTAGCCGTTGATCAGCATGGCTTTTGGTCCATCATGGGCAAACTGTGGTGTTTTAGTTGGCTCAACGCCACGGCGCTTCCAGTAGTTAAGCGGTTTACGTGCCAGCCAAGTGATCATATGCTCTGGGATAAAACCACCGCCATTGTAGCGATCATCTATGATCATTGCTTCTTTGCTAGTTTGCGGTAAAAAGTTTTTAAATAACGAACGATTACCTTCGTAATGTGTGTTTGGCAAATGTACATAACCAATACGACCGTCGGATAGTTTATTTACATATTCAGCACGGCTATGCGTCCATTGTAAATAACGTAAGCCGGTTTCACTTGCGATTGGTTTAACTGTTACCTTCCAACTTTTTTTCAGGCTCGGGGATTTACTAAGCAATAACTCAACCGATTTACCTTGGGTGTTTTCAAGTAATTCATAAAAGTTAACCACATCTTTTACTGAACGACCATTTACCTCAACAATATAATCACCAACGCTTGCGTTAACGCCCGGCTCGTTGAGTGGTGAGCGGAAGTTCTCGTGCCAGTTTTCGCCTTTAAAGATATTTTCGATTTTTACAAAACCGGATTTATGCGCGCTAATTTCTACGCCTAATAAACCATGCTGTAAACGTGTTGCAGTTGGCATATCGCCAGAGTTGACATAAATATGCCCGGAGTTAATCTCGCCGGCAATTTCGCTTAGCACATAGTCAAGGTCGGCGCGATGTGCGATTGCATCAGCCATTGGTTGGTAGCGTTTTAAAATAGCATCCCAATCTTGGCCGTGGTGATTTTCATCGTAGAACCAATCACGTAATGTCCGCCAGCCTTCACGATACATTTGCGCCCACTCTGTTTGCGGGTCAATTTTTAGTATCATATTTTGCAAGTCTAACTGGGTGGCTTTTAAATCTTGCTCAGCGGCTGGCTTAATTACACTGTAATTATCACCTGAGCGAGCAATGATATGCTGCGCATTCGCTGATATTTTATAGCTATTAACCCCCTTCGCTACGGTGGCAATTTCGCCATCGACGGCAATAGGTATTAATTTTAGCTCACCCGCAGAGAGTGTTAATACGCCATCTTTTACAGCAGTTAAAGCACTGTAATTTCCGGCCGGAGCATTTAGAGCGACAACGCGGTCCATAAAACCATCACTTTCAATATAAGTGCTTAGCGGTTTAGCTGACTTGTCATCGTCTTTATTCGCTTTCGAGTCAACAATACTTATTTCATCAGTCAGTGGCGCATTCAGCGGTTTAATTTTGCTATTGACAGCAACAGCATAAATTCGCGTGGCATTATTAAACATGTAGTCAAATTCATAACTACTAAAAGTTAAGTTAAAGTCGCGCTCTGAAGTAAAATACAATTGCTGACCATCAGGAGAAAACGCAGGATTTCGTTCACTGCTCATATCGTCGGTCAGACGTGTAACTTGTTTGTCTGTTAAATTGTAATGCCATAATGAGGCATAACGATTTTCGTTATTTTTAACAAATACAACATCTTCACTATTAGGTGACCAAATATACGTAGTTAAGCCATCTTCTTCATACTTGGCGGTATCAATTTTATGCTGCTTGCCGGTTTTTATATCAAGCCACCATAAGGTGTGATTTAGATCTGCAAACAATAGCTTTTTGTTGTCCGGAGACCAAACAGGGTCAAAACGCCAAATAGTGCCATTAGTTGTCAGTTGTTTAACCTTGTTGTTATTAGCTCGGTCTTGGATATAAATTTCGTACTCACCACTTTCATCACTCATATACGCAATATATCGGCCATTTGGTGACCACGAAGCGGCAATTTCACGCCCTTTAGGCGTATGGCTTAAATTGCGTGTTGGGCCATTTTTAACGGGTACTGAGAACAGCTCTCCGCGGGCACTAAAAACCACACGCTTACCATCATGGGATACATCCATCGAATCAATAAAGCCAGCCACATTTTTGCTATAAGGCATGGTATATTCACGATTTCCCTGTACGTTAATAGTCAGCTTTTCTTCACGCTGCGTTGCATCGTCAAAACGGTATAAATAACCACCATTCTCATACACTATGGCATCTGGGCCTGCCGATGGCCAAAGCACATCAAAATCCGTGTGATTGGTCACTTTTACTGGTGCTTTACCGTCTTGATGCTTATATAAGTTTAAAGTGTATGCTCTGTCTGAGACATAATAAATATTATCATGCACCCAAGTAGGCTGCTGATCTGTGGCTTTATCGGTAGTTAACTGCGTAGACTTGTTGTGCTCTAAATCATAGATCCATACATCTTGTGCGCGGCCCCCTCGCGTGCGCTTCCAGGTACGAAACTCGCGATCAATTGGTGTATATACGTATTGCTTACCATCAGGCGATAACATGCCGCCACCCGTTTCAGGTATGGCCAATGGCTGCTCTAAGCCACCATCGGCAGGCACCATGTAAGGACGTCCCACACGCTTACCATAAGGTGTACGGTTTGCTCGAAACACTATATGTTTACCATCAGGCGTCCAATCAAGGACACGATAATCATAGCCACCACGAGGCGGCATCACACCAACATCGTTATAGTAAGTCAGCTGTTTTAGATCACTGCCATCGCGATTCATTACATATATTTGGCGGCTACCATTGTACTGTGCTGAAAAAGCGATTCTTTTCCCATCTGGAGAAAACTTAGGGAATGTTTCAAAACCAATGTGATCTGTTAAGCGCGTGCTTTTACCCGTTTTGATATTTGCTATATAAATATCACCGGCATAAACAAAAGTAACCGACTCTTTATGAATATCAGGAAAACGTAATAATCGCGTATCTTGAGTATCATAAGCCGCGGCTATGGGTGAGAATGTAGGCGCAACCGCAATCGCTATTGCGGTTAAAAAAGTACGTAATTTCAACTTAACCATCCTTATGTTGTTATTTTATATCATCATAACAACATAAGGATGGATTGCAGCTTTGTTCGGCGAATAACTGTAACAGAGTGTAAATAACCTGAACAATATTTATAATCAGTGTCTTAGTAATTCTCTTAATCTGAGGTCAGGTTAAATAATACTCATGAGTAATAGTTATAGTCCTCCGACTTTAGGTAGCTGCCTTTTATCAATCACTTTAAAAGTAGTTAAATCAACAAGCATTGAAAACACTTCAGCATTGTCTATAAACAACATAAACAAATTGCCTTGCTCATTAACAGCATGCTCAAGAATGCGGTCGTAGCCTGTGAGAACCTCGCTATAACCACTGCCATCAATTTTACTTAACGCAAAAGTGCTTTTATCTTCGTTGCTTAAAAGGCCGTCGTTATTTGTGTCGTTTTTAATAACATGATAGGCAATACCCGCCGCTTTTGACTGCGAATCAAATTCAGATAAATACAATGGAGAAATATCAGTAATCAACTGATCTGTCGTATCAAAAAGCCAATTTGCATAGTTTGTTTTACCATTGATAAACATCACATTTTTTGAGCGTGTTGGCTTGTATTTCGAAGAGAACATTGCAAGGACCTCCGATTCAGCTTGAATGCTTGCTTCAACCGTTAACTTTTCAGACTCTAGCTCTATATAATAAAAGTCCGTTTCTCCTACTCTTCGCGGGTAGCCCAAACGCCACTTTTCTTCTTCGTTTTTGTCATCGGCTAAATTTAATGCCGGTGGCTCAACGTCGTTATCATTAAATACTGTTGTAACAAGTTGGACTGAAATTAACGCAGTAGCAATTAAAACCCCGACTAATAAAATAATTCCATTTAAGTTCCATACCCATTTAAAAAATTTATCTGAATTCATGCTTTCCCTACTTTAAAAAAAGTGATCAATTTATCTGAACATACGTATTATTGAGCTTATCTATAACACAAAGCTTTGCGATAAAAAATGAAAACAAACCCTACAACTAGTTTGCTCTTACTATCAGGTTCCGGCGATTTAACTCTGCACTGGCAAATAGTTAATGACTCAGTAATGGGCGGTTTATCGACCAGCCAAGCTTATGAGAAGGATAATAGCTTAATTTTTACAGGCAACGTTTCTCTTGAAAATAATGGAGGCTTTGCTTCAATACGCACAACAATAAACACTAATAAAGAAAACGCCAATCTCATATCTTTACGGTTCAAAGGAGATGGTAAAACGTATCAACTTCGCTTAAGAACGAGTCAGTACCTAGACGGACCAGCGTATACAACCTCATTTGAAACGATAAAAGATCAATGGCAAGTCGTTACATTCTCACCAACTGACTTTAGTCTCACTTACCGTGGTAAAACCTTAGAGCAGCAACCAGAGTTAACGTTTAAAGATGTACAACAATTGGGCCTTATGATCGCCAAAAAGCAGCAAGGTAATTTTAAACTTGAATTAGCGCATATTAACTTTGAGCTTAAATAGCGTAAATTAAGCTGCTATATTGGAAATATTAAAATTATTTTTTAAAATCATATTCTTCGTTACCTCGCTTTTTAAGCTCTGTGATAACCATTTCTATCATCTGTTTCTTTATTTCTGCGTGGTTGGACTTTAGCTCATTAAGTTGCTGAACTAATATATCAATTTGCTCTTGCGGTTGAGAATCTCGGTATTTTTTCGCACCAGTATGCTCGGGATCTATTTTTAAATTTTGCGCTTCGGTGTTTTTTTCCAGCTGTATAAAGTTGCTATTGTGGCTTTCAAGCTTGAGATTTCGCTGAATTGGATCTTGTTTTAATTTATTAATTTGTTCTTGTAGCACGATGATCTTTTGAGCGAAATCTTCATACACTTTTTGTAAATTGTTATACTGTTCAGCAAAATTCACATCATCTTCGCTATACTCTTGCGCTTTAGCATCTAAAAACTCAGACAAAATATATTCAGGCTGTTCTGTTTGCGCTGCTTGTTCTTCAAGTCGTTTTTCGTATTTACTTTGAAACCCACGAGCTTCAGGAATAGTAATAACAGGTAAGATCTTCATATTTCATCCTTAAAATTATCCTGGTAATAATATCGGCACAAAATAATAAGACTTTAGCTTTCTTTTGCAAAAAAATTACCCTTTGTTATTACCCAAAGGCTAGGAAGCTACTAATGGTTAAACGGCCTGTTGATGGATTACTAGATAGTCCTAAATCAGGATTAATATTACCAGAATGCAAGGCATTACTTGGATATACAATAAGCCTATTCGGTTTCGCCTCTAGTGAGGCTATTTGCTCAAACAATGTTGTATCACTGGAAATATAACTAGGACGTTCGTGGAGCCTTTGAGCAATGGCTTGCTGTTTGATCATTGCACGATACGGTGCGAGTCGCTGCTGTGTTATACGTTCAAAGCCAGATGCTTTATGCCGATACAAGGACGTTCCACCATATGCTTTTGCACATAAAAAATGCACAGCAGCAAGCTGGTTAACACTAGGAGTATCAAAGTGAGGCAACATTTGAATGGGCCTTAATTTTGTTACCGGTGTTGTGGCAATTGAAAACGCAGAAAAAACCACTTTCATGTCATTGCTATCAATAAAATTGAACGACGATTTTAAGATAGGGAGTAACTCTTTAAGTTGCTCACTATAGTTAGCCGGTGATGGTTTGCGAACCCCTGGGTATAAATCTCCATTAGATGCAGTAAATGCCGAGCTATGATTAACGTTTTCACAAGCACAGGCGATGAGTTCATTATAGTTTAAACTTAAATCATCAATCACTAAAACAGGTATGCGCTCATTACCAACAACTAAGCGTGTAACTTTCATTGCCGGGTTTAAAAAAGTAGCACTAGTCATGTACACTAACAAACTGCTGATTTTTACGTTCAATAAGTGGATACAGTTGACCCAATGAATTGATCATCGTGTAGATTGGTTTAAGCTGTTGTGCTTTATGTAAACGCCCTATTTGTTCAGGAGCTAGTGCCGCTACTTTCTCTTCACTTACCGTATATAGACCGTTTAAACGTGAACTTTGCTTATTGCAAAAGGTAACGTCAAGGGAAAGAGGCTGCACTAAATTAAGTGCTAACAATGTGTCGATCAGTGCTTTATTTTCTATTTCGCCTTGCAATAAATACCCTAAGCATTGTTTCATTTTAACAAAATAATCACTATCTTCACCGCTGTCAGTAAATAATACCTGGATGTCATTGACGTTATTTTGCGCTGAGTCGCGAACTATCGATGGGCTGTCTAAGTTTATACAAACCGCATAATCTCCCGCTACTTCAGTTTGTATATCACCGACAAAAAATGGCTGCCTTTGTAACTGTAATGGTATGTAAACTCCTTGCCATTGACCGTCTTTCGAAAATAAATTTTCATGTTGCTCAAAACCTAATAATACCGTTAAGGTAAATTCGCCTGTTTCACCACTCTTAGCAAGTACGATCGGATGTTGCACAGATACTTGGCTAAATTCAGCAACCACAACGGGAAGCATATTTTGCGTGGCACTGTGTTCTTGAGTTTTCGCGGTATCAATTTTTAAATGTTTGTGAGCACTGTAATTAATTGCAACTAAATTAGTCATATTGTTCTCTTTATTCTTTATATTTCACAGCACAATTAAATTGCACTAAGCCCATGTAGCTTAATTTTATCAAGTAACTCTCTGTTACTAGGTAATGTTGAAACTGCTTGCTGAATCATATGTTTATTTTTAGCAAATTGACTCTGTGCAAATGTTTTATCATTTAATAAGTGAGGTGAGTTGCTGTAATCACTTTTAAAGCCCATTCCATACAAGACATACTGATAGCTTGCAGCAGGAAACACTTCATTATTACTCGCAAAATCATAATCAGCAGGAGCGCGATATTGCCAAAGTTGCATTAAATCTTGCAAGCTTTGTGGGATCGTTTGAGGATCGCGATTATCTATCCAAAACGCATTATCGGTGCGCTTACTCAAAATATAGTGCAGCTTTAAAAAGTCGATTATTTTCCCCCAGCGGTAGAGAAATGTATCGTTAAAGCGTTTCGCTGTAATGTCCATTACCTCGCGAGTCGGTGGCAATTGCTCACTAATCATTTGCGCTGACATCTCAACTAACACAAGAGCAGACGCTTCAAGTGGCTCTAAAAAGCCAGCAGACAATCCAACAGCAACACAATTATTTTGCCAAAAGTGACTGCGATGGCCACTTTCTATCGGAATTTTTCTGATTGTCAGTGAATCAATCTTATCGCCTATATAGTCGGCAAGTCTTGCCCTTGCTTGCGATTCAGTACTGTGTTTGCTCGAATACACATAACCAACACCACGGCGATGTTGTAAACCTATGTCCCAGATCCAACCTGCTTCTTGCGCCGTCGAGATGGTATGTGAAGCGATTGGGCTACTGTCATTTTCATAGGGTACCTGTACTGCTAAAGCCGTATCTATGAATAAAACATCACGATAGGATTTGAACGGCACTTGATAATGACCTCCGAGCAATAACGATGAAAAACCACTGCAATCAACAAATAAATCGCCACTTATATTTCCGGCCTGCTTTGTTGTTAAACTACCTATATCACCATTTTCGATGCTGTTAACTTTAGTAACATCCGCTAAAATATGGGTTACACCTAAATTTTCGATGCAGTGTTTTTGTAAAAACACTGCAAATTTAGCTGAATCTAGATGATAAGCGTAATTGGCGACAGCGCCATATTCAGGCGTTCTGATCGTCTTTGGCGCAAGACCTTGCTCGCAAAGTGCTTCTTGAAAACATACCGCATTAGAAAACGATGATGATTGCTCGCCATCGTTTAACCAATATCCTGCCATATCTGTTTTAGTAAATCCTTGCGGTAAAACCAATGGGTGATAATAATAATCATCTTCGCCACCATCCACCCATTGTGCAAACTTAGCACCTTGTTTAAAACTAGCGTCACACTCACGGATAAAGTCGGTTTCACTAATACCCAAAGCGATTAAAGTGCTGCGCATTGTTGGCCAAGTACCTTCACCAACGCCAATAATTGGTACGTTTGGCGATTCGACTAACGTGACCTTGACGCCAACGTCCGTATTACTCTTATGCTCTGCAGCCAATCGCCCCGCAGTTAACCAACCCGCAATACCACCACCGACGACAATCACTGTGTTTATGCTTTTTTCTTGTTGTTTCATTTTAATACTCGCGTGGATTACAATTAAAAGTGACTTTTAATCAATACATAAAAGTCACTTTATTTACCCAATTAATGCCTAGAAATTACCGCGAATACCGAACATGAAACGTCGACCGCTGTCTTCAATTTGTAGCATTTGATTAGCAAAACGACCTCGTTTGTGAACATACTCTTGAGTTAGATTAATGCCTTCAATAAAGACTGTGACGTGTTCTGTTAAATCATAACTAATGTTCGCATCAAGCTGTGCATAGTCTTCTACAATAGTTACACCATCACCATTAAGTTGACTTAACGATTGCACAAAGCTGTCTCGCCAGTTGTAAGCTAAGCGAGCTTGAAAAGAATCATTTTCATAAAAACCTACCACATTATATGAATCACTTAAGCCTGTAAGAGCAAACACTTGAGTAATATCTGCAGCATCTAACTCTTTGTTACTATCTACAATAGTGGCATTAACCATAAAACCAAAGCCACTGTCGAAAGTATGCTGTAGAGCAACCTCCCACCCATCAACAATTGCTGATTCACTGTTATTTGGTATGGTATTGGTAAACACCGCCGTGGTGTCTGCTGGATCTGGACTATCAACATCATTACCTGTGGAAGGATCAGTAAGTAGACCGCCACCGGGCAGTTCAAAGGTTAAGTCTTCAGTGGTATTGATAATGAAGTTAGCAACATTTTTTCTAAAATAACCTGCCGATACATAACTCGCATTGCCGTAGTACCATTCCAGAGATAGATCTAAGTTATCAGAAGTAAAAGGAGCTAACGCTGGATTACCAGAGCTGGATGTTAAATTGCCACCTTGGCGCGTTGTTTCTATCACTGTTACCGGTGACATACTATCGAGCGTCGGCCGAGTGATTGTTTGTGATACCCCAGCACGGGCAATTAAGTCATCATTGATTTCGAGCTTAAGACTAAAATTAGGTAAAATGGCTTCATAGTCAGAATTAGCTGAAATAGATTGAACACTGCCATAATTAGCTAACATTTCTGTTTTATCTAAAATTGACAATGAGTTAACTGGTTCATCGCTTCCGTTCACTTCAACATCTGTCGTTTCATACCTAAACCCAGCTGAGGCAAACAAGGGCATACCCGCAAGCTCTGATTCAAAATCAAATTCGCTATACAAAGCAATTGTGTCTTCTGTTATTTCAAATGACTTATTACGCTTTACTGCATCAAAGCTAATTGGCTGCCCATTTGCAGCGGCATATTGCTCAAGATAAGCAAAGTTTGCTTCACCATCATGTGCAAGCCAAGATGTTGGCATACGACCACTGCCACTGACGTTATCTAAAAAGTCATCGCCGGCATCAAATACAAACTGTGCGAGTCCGTCCATACTAGGCATATCTGGGTAACCACAGAAAGTACAATGTATACCTACACCTTCATTATCCCAACGTTCAAGACTTTTAGTTTCGGATGAATACATTGCACCAAATTTTACGGCTACAAGACCCGTATAACCATCGTTGTACCATGTACTATCCCAACGAAATTGATCAACGGTATCTTCGACCGCCCAGCCACGACGCAACATAACATGAGCTCGGCTATTTGCCGGATCTAAATGATTTGAGACCCCATCAGGGCTAATTGCCGGGTTATATGCGCTGCCATCTAGCTCCTGTTGACCACTGTAAATACTGTCATCAGCCGATGCAAACTCACTCGCATAAGGTAAGATCCCTTGATCAACTTGAAAGCGCACACGGTTTGCATAACCAATCAAAGATAACTGATCACCTCGGCCATTATTTGCTTCACGCTCAGCCTTTGAATGACTTAAATCAAAATTCATTTTTAAATTATCGTTTACGTGCCATTGTAAATTAAGCCCAAGCGCACTGGAGTTTGTTAAACGATCGAATTTTTTAGCGTGCATATCCGTTGCAAGCCCGACTTCTTGATAAAGATCAATCACCGTGCCATTTTCGTCAACAGTTGGTCCATCAGCATTACCAAACCCTTCTAAATTGGGTGCAGTAAACCAGTGTCCATAAGACGTTGTATCGGCTTCAACATCAAAATCAGAATACAGTGCATCGCCAGTAATCACTACATCATCAGACGGGGCATATTGAATAACTAAATTAGCATTGGTGCGAGTGCGCGTCTCTGTGGTTACTTTATGATCATAATTACGGGGAGAAAAAATATTGCCAGTATAAGCTTGTCCGCTTTGTGTTTGCGGCTTAGGCACGCCAACATTTTCTAACCAGCCATCTACTTGTGCTTGATTTAACCGGGTTCTACGTTCTTGACGTGACACAGCGAATAACAAACCTAGGGTATCGTCATTAAATGTATTACTAATTAATCCTGATACCTCTGGCGTTGTTTCTTCACTATTGTCGTCATAAATACCTTTTATGCTGCCGGCTACTTTAAAGCCATTAATAGCAAATGGACGAGCGGTATTTACATTGATTGTTGAGCCTATACCGCCTGACTGCTTTGTTGCGGTTGATGTTTTAAATACATCTAAACTCTTTACCAGCTCCGACGCGATAGTATCAAAACTAAATGCTCGGCTTTGGTTTTCAGATGCCATTTGGCGGCCATTGACTAACACGGTATTAAATTGCGGGCCGAATCCCCGTACCGTGATTAATTGCCCTTCCCCGCCGGAACGGTCAATCGAAACACCGGTGATACGTTGCAATGACTCAGCTAAGTTAGTATCGGGGAATTTACCAATATCTTCTGCTGAAATAGAATCGACGACTCCACCCGCTTCACGTTTAGCATCCATTGCGCGTCCAAGTGCTCCTCTTATTCCTCTTACTTCAATTATTTCAGGTCCTTGTTCTGCGGTATCGGCTACTGCAGGTAGTGTAACGCTACTAAGCACTGCGAGTACGGCACTCGCCACCCCGTTTTTTTTATAATTAGTCATGTTGTCATTTCTCTCGAAGCGTGGATCTATCGAAATAGATATTTGCCCATCTTCGCTGACATGTGATTGCAAGCCTGTCCCTGCAAGTAAACTATTTAATGCAGTTATTATTGAATACTCACCAGTAATATTATTAGTCTGCAACTGTTGGATTTTATCCAACGGAAACAACAAGGTAATATCAGCTTGCTCTGCAAAATTAATCAGCGATAGATCAGCCCTTTGTCTTGGAATATCAAACATAATCTTGCCATTTTTGGTATTTGCTTGAGCCTCTGTATTAAACAAAGTAAAAACCAAAACCAGTACACAAAAATGAAGCTGAGATGTTTGATATTTCATGTGCATGGTTTTTCGCCATACACAAAACAAAGACGAGTGAGTTTTTATTTTCCCCCATAAATATTTTCGATTATTTACAAATAATATATATTTTTGACTAGTCATACTGAAAATTGCTAAGCCTTTTTGTTTTTATTATTACTAAAATACAACGGCGAAATATTCAATTTTGAATAATGTTTCGCTTGCAAAGTAATTGCTGTTTTTATCCGCTAAACCCATTTCTAAAATTGCTGCATATCGTCAATTAGAACAAGTAATTAAAAAGTTCAAATCGTATTTAAAGTATCTATTTGGGTGTAAATATCTAAGTACTTAGTGATGTAAATTAAGATAATTTTTACGCTGTTTTTTTAACAACCAAAGAAGCACCATACGATGCTAAGTAGCTTAGCGCCTAGACCCGAACTCTTGATTGCTAAAAACTGTAGTACAATTAACACTGTAATTACAAGCTTTAAGCAAAACGAGAAATAGATCGGTAAAGGGCAATGGGGAACGTTATATTAAAAAAATGCGATTAAATGGTTTTTGCCTAGTGGATTTTTTTATCTCAATCGTCTTACTAAGTATTGGCATAAAAATAATAACAGCAGAGCTAAATCCGATGAGAAAACGTTAATGACGAAAGACACACTACTTCACAAGGCTTATTTAGTCTCAAGAAAAAGCATTTCGCGAGTTGTGGCTAAAATTGTGCCACCTCATGAAATTGAAGATATTGTGCAAGAAACGTATGTGCGTATATGCAAAATTGAAAACAGCGACAATATTAACTCTCCCAAGTCATTTATCTATAAAACTGCGCGTAATTTAGCATTAGATTATCAAAAACAGGCCAATATACGCTTGGTCGACGGTATTGATAATATGGAAGCGCTTGAGCAACTTCTGTGTGAACAATACAAAGATGAGATGTATGAGAGCACACTTACCGATAATGAATTTTCGAATTTTTGTGAAGCCGTAAGATTGCTTCCGATACAGTGTCGAAAAGTATTTGTATTAAAAAAAGTGTATGGCTATTCGCAGCGTGAAATAGCAGCACAATTGGAGCTTAGTGAAAGTACCGTGGAAAAGCATATTGCAACAGGCATGAAAAGATGTACGCTGTTTATGCGTCAATCAAATAAAAGCACCTATAATGAGCCAGCCCCTTCAGCAAACCTCAGTGCAGGAGGCAAATATGAGTAACATTCATCAGATCCATCAATCTTCCCAAGATAGTAATCAAGTTGAAGATGAACGCTTAGATCAAGCGAGTGAGTGGCTAGCCAAACTTGACCGAAACCTTAGCAGCGATGAAAAAGAAGCACTTAAAGCTTGGCTTGGAGATTCTTACAAAAATGTTGAGGTTCTGCTAGAAGTTGCACAATTGTGGGATAAAATGAGTGAGTTAAGTCGTTTATCAGACTTATTTCCACAAGCATCAAAACAACAACAAAAACTCCCTGTGTGGTTAGGCGCAATAGCAGCATCCATTTTATTGGCTGTTGCGCTTAGCTTTTTTCAAGAAACATTTAATTTTTCGCTGTTTAACCAAGCGAATAAATCTGCGGTAGTAGCAAAACAATTAAACTTTCAAACTGCGATTGGAGAAAGTAAAGATATTATTTTGCCTGACCAAAGTAAAATAACACTCAATACAAATAGTTTTGTCCATATTAAATACACTCCATCAGCCCGAGTAATCAATCTTCTTCGTGGTGAGATCCATATTGATGTCGCACATGATACCTCACGGCCTTTGAGTGTCGTCACTGGTAATAAAATAATCCAAGCCGTTGGAACTGCGTTTAATGTAGAGGTAAACAATAAACAAATAGAACTTATTGTTACCGATGGAAAAGTATTAGTTGCTCAGCAGTATACAACCGCTGTACCTAACCTCTCAAATAATGGCACTTCTAGAGTTGCAAAAGATGTATCGCTGCATTCCACGCCGGTATCAAAGGGTGAGAAACTCAATTTAGACTTTAAGGGTGAAATTACCAAAAAAGTTGAAAAAATTGACGCGATTGATGTGGCAGCAAACTTATCTTGGCGTCAAGGGAGTATCATTTTCAGAGGCGAATCACTTAGCGACGCAATGACCGAAATTAGCCGCTATACCAATATTAACTTTGAGCTTGCTGATGACGAACGTTTGAAGCAAGTACACGTTGCAGGCATGTTCAAAACTGGCGACGTTAAAGGTCTACTCGAAGTGCTTAATAATAACTTTAATATTAGTTATGAAAGAGTCAGCCCCGATAAAATCATGTTAAAATATGCGTCGCCTCACACTACTATATAATTCGTTACAACAATAACCAGGTATATCACCATGACAACACCTTTATCGTCGGGCAAGATTAATAGCCCGAATCACTCTTTATCAACAAACACCCATTCTCTACTTTACGTTATATTTATATCTGGCGTTGCAGCAATTGGTGGCTTTTTATTTGGCTTTGACTCCGGGGTTATCAACGGCACTGTGTCGGCGCTTGGCAAAACATTTAATTCAAGCAGCGTCGCAACAGGGTTTAATGTTGCGTCGGTATTACTGGGTTGTGCTCTTGGTGCGCTGATTGCGGGCCCGCTTGCTGATAAATTTGGCCGCCGCTCAATTATGATCATCACTGCAGTAATCTTTGCCATTAGCGCGTTTGGTTCAGGCATTGCAGACAGCTCCGCTGAATTTATTTTTTATCGTCTATTTGGTGGTCTCGGTATTGGCGCTGCATCTGTATTGGCACCCGCTTACATTGCTGAAGTCGCACCTGCGGCTTTGCGTGGACGATTAGCAACACTGCAACAATTAGCGATTGTACTTGGCTTATTTGCTGCTTTTTTAAGTAATTACCTGATTGCTTCGGCGGCAAACGGCGCTGAAGGTATTTTTATTCTTGAGCTGGCGGCTTGGCGCTGGATGTTTTGGGCAGAACTTGTACCTGCAGGATTATTTCTGTTGGGAGTATTATTTATACCAGAGTCGCCGCGTTATTTAGTTGCCCAAGGCCAATTAGAAAAAGCCAAAGCTGTATTTAAAAAAATATCTAATGATGATGCCCAATCACAAATAAACGATGTTAAGCAGTCACTGCATGGCGATAAAAAACCAAGTATTCGTGACTTATTTATTGACGGTAAAAAGAAAATACACCCAATTGTATGGGTTGGTATCGCTTTGTCTGTTTTTCAGCAATTTGTAGGCATTAATGTGGTCTTTTATTACGGCTCTGAGCTTTGGCAAGCAGCGGGTTTTGATGAATCACAATCTTTATTCATCAATGTATTAGCGGGTACTACCAATATTTTATCTACTTTTATAGCAATTGCGCTTATCGATAAAGTAGGCAGAAAACCATTATTACTAGTAGGTAGTATTGGTATGTTTATTAGTTTAAGTGCATTAACTTATACCTTTGGTAGCGCAGGCCTCGATGCGGCAGGTAAACTTGCATTAACTGACAGTATGGGCACGTTTGCACTTATCATGGCTAATCTCTTTGTGGTATTTTTTGGCTTAAGCTGGGGACCTGTTGTATGGGTACTATTAGGCGAAATGTTCAATAATCGTATTCGAGGGGCTGCTTTAGCTGTTGCAGCAAGTGCGCAATGGCTTGCCAACTTTACAATTACCATGACCTTCCCGATTATGCTCGGTAGTATTGGGTTAGCTGGTGCCTATGGGTTTTATGCTATTTCGGCCTTTATTAGCGTATTTTTTATTGTTAAATATATAAAAGAAACACGTGGTATCAAGCTAGAAGCCATGTAAAAGTTGTTTAAAATGGCGAATGTATTTATTTCGCCATTTTTTGCAACTAAGACTCTACTTTAAGTAATTCAACTTCAAATATAAGTAAAGAGGCTGGAGGAATACTGCCAACACGTTTTTCACCGTAAGCTAATTGGTGAGGGATATAAAAGGTGTATTTATCGCCTTCACTCATCAGTTGCAGGCCTTCAGTCCAGCCTTTTATTACCTGATTTAAACCAAAACTGATTGGGCTATTACGCTCAACAGAACTGTCAAATACACTGCCATCTAGCAAAGTACCGTGATAATGCACATTCACCATGCTAGTTGGGCTTGGTCTTGCCTCACTACCACTGCTGCTAACAACTTTATATTGCAGACCAGATGCGGTCTCAATAACCCCTTCAACCTTGCTGTTTGCCACTAAAAAGTCGGCTTCGATTTGCGCATTAGCGACCGCTTGTTGCTTTACTTTTTTGCTATTTTGAAAAATCAAAAAGCATAAAATGGCGATAATAATCGCCAAAATAATGTTGATCATGATTATTCTTTCTCGTGTTCTTTTTCGTCGTTATCGCCATTAACGATATCTGCAATTTCACTTAAACGGGCTAAGGCAATGCCGTTAACTGAGTTTTCAGGATATTGCCCGTCGCTCAACTCGCCTGCTGCAATATCCATCAGTAAATTAAGCGCTTGGTCAACCGTTTCAACTGCATAAATATGAAACTTGCCAAGCTCTACTGCATTGAGGATCTCGTCATCAAGCACTAAGTTTACTTGATTTGATTTAGGAATTATTACTCCTTGCGCAGACGTTAAACCACGCATTTTGCAAAGCTTAAAAAACCCTTCAATTTTTTCGTTTACACCGCCAATGGCTTGCACGTCACCGTGCTGGTTAATTGAACCAGTCAGTGCAATTGACTGGCTAATAGGTAAGCTAGTAATTGCAGAAATAAGCGCACACAACTCAGCTAATGACGCACTGTCGCCATCAATGTAGCCATAACTTTGTTCAATGGCGATATTAGCACTGAGCGTTAAACTAAATTGCTGCGCATATTTATTACCTAAATAGCCAGTCAGTAGCATGACACCTTTGGAGTGAATGGCTTTACCCAGCTCAGCTTCGCGCTCAACGTCAATTACCCCATCCGCACCAGCGTAAACCGTGGCGGTGATCCGTGCCGGAGTACCAAAAGAAGTATCGCCAATGTGTAATACTGTTAAACCGTTTACTTTACCTACAGCATGACCGTCGGTGGCAATTAAGGTATGCCCTTCTTTGATATCGCTGAGCATATTTTCGCTAATTTGCCCAGTACGATATTGCTTGCCTTCAATCGCTTCATCAATATGATGGGCATCAATTAAAGTTAAGTTATCTTGCTTGGTATAAAAGCTGGCTTCTGCCACTAGCTCTAATACATCAGCAAAACGAGCTGAAAGCTTATTGTGGTGTTCTGCTTGGCGGTAGCTAAATTTCAGTAATCGTGCCATCGCTGACTCAGTTAGACTACACTTTAGCGTCTGCTCACAGTACTCAATCACTTTAGTGATAAATTGATACTGTAATTTATCACTGCTTGGCAGGTAATAATCAAAATCGGCTAACACTCTAAACAGCTCAGCAAACTCTTCGTCATATTCACCGATGGTGTAATACAACTCACGCGAGCCGAGTAAAATAATTTTTACATCAAGCGGGATCAACTGTGGACGCAAGGTAAAGCTACTGCCAACAGCACTATCTTGATACGGTAAATCATTTTTGATTTGATGAGTTTTTAATGACAACTTTAAACCATCCCACACTTGTGGATTAGCCATCACTTTTTCAGCGTCCATAATCAAATAACCACCGTTAGCGCGATGCAGTGCCCCCGGCTGAATCGATCGATAACTGGTGATCAATGAGCCTTGTGAAGTAGCATATTCAATTTTGCCAAAAATATTACCAAAGGTAGGATTTGGCTCATACACCACAGGGGCAGCATCACCTTCTTTAAATTCAACTAAAATATTAGGTGCAAAAAAGTCGGTAAGCATCCCTTTACGGTCAAAATCTTCTTTGTTTTCGTCGCTAACATCTTCATCATCGAGCCACTCAAGTACCGCATCAATAATTTCCACGCGGATGTCTTTTAGATAGCGTAATACTCCAATGTGCGCAGCATATTTATGTTCAAGATCTTTTAGTAATGGCTTAGTAGCCAGCTCTGCGGTGGATTTTTTTAAATTACGGAGTTTTTCAGATGATTCACGTTTCCAACGAGGCAACTCAATCAGTGCCTCAATGAGTGCATCTTCGAGTTTTTCAATTACTTCATAAAATTGTTCACGCAATTCATCATCAAGCTCAGCAAATTCAGCATCGCTTAGTTGTTTGCCATCAATCAGCGGGGCAAATCCAACCACACTTTTTTCTTCAATTAAGGCAACACTTTGCTCAAGCGCGGCAATTTCCACAGCAGTAATTGCGCTATCGTAAGCGTCGTTAAATTCACGGTCGATTTTTTTCTTTTTACGCTGGTACGCTGGGTTATCAAACGCTGCAGGAAAGGTGTCGAGTACTTCATCAATAAATGAGTCAATATCATCAGCTAACTGTTTACTTTGACCTGCTTGTAAAAACATTGCGATAGGCTCGCGGTGGTCGTCATAATTATTAACGTATAACCACTCATTTGGTGTTGGCCGGCCTTTGCTGTGTGCTTGAAGTTTATCTTTGACTAAGGTAAACCGACCATGCGCGGCCTCCCCCATTACATACACATTGTAACCAGGTAATTCCATCCCTAACGAGAAATCAAGCGCACTTTGCGCCCGCTGTTGACCTATGAAAGTCAAGGTTTCAGGGTATGGATTGTTCATGCACGTTTGTACATGATTAAGTGAAATTGTCGGCGCAAGGGCCGACACAGATAAAGGCAGCAGTTTCTTCGTCATTCTAACTTCTTTTTATACCAACATATTCGTTGATTTTGTAAGGTGGCATCAGTGCACTAAAAGGCACTGTTCACTAACTATTTAAGGTTGTAGTGCCTTGCGGCTAAAGTAGATACCATCACATTGCGAACACGCTGTAATTTGCGTAGCGTGGTAAATATCATAACTATATTGGCAATTCTTACATACTAATGTGCCCATGGCTATCCATTCGCCTTGGTGATATACCCCATTGTGCTTAAAATCTTGATTTAATGCTTGCCACTCAAGTTGAGTTTTGTCTTCGATATGTGAAAGTTCAAACCACAAAGACTCTTTAAGCTCTTGCCATGCAAGGGAACCATAGTGTTGATCGTGCTCTTGGATGTGTTCAATATCGCGCTTTAAATATTCACTGTATAAAGTTAATTTTTCTTGTCCTAAATCTTTTAGCGCTTGTTCAGATTCAATAAACTTATCCATCGCATCTTTTAGTTCATGATCTTTTACGTCTTTCAACCATGTGCTCAAATCTGTTAACCACGTCTTATAATCAGCCATTGTTTACTCCTTCAGAACTGTGTTTAGCGAACCTATACCTTACACAAGTATAGGTTAACCTGCCCTGAAAACTAATTTCATATAAAATCCACTGATTTGACGCTGTGATTAGTGCTTTTTTTGGGGTATCCTAACGGCAATTTTTTATTAGTTTGCAAGAAGTCTGGAACCGTAGATGCAAGAGCAATATAACCCGCAAGACATAGAGTCAAAAGTCCAAGCCTACTGGGAAGAAAACCAAGTATTTAAAGCCACTGAAGACGAGAGCAAAGAAAAGTATTATTGCCTTTCTATGTTCCCTTACCCAAGCGGCCGACTCCACATGGGTCATGTGCGTAACTACACGATTGGTGATGTTGTTTCTCGTTTCCAACGCTTGCAAGGCAAAAACGTAATGCAACCTATGGGTTGGGACGCGTTTGGTCTACCGGCTGAAAATGCGGCAATTAAAAACAAAACAGCCCCAGCAAAATGGACCTACGAAAACATTGATTACATGCGTACCCAACTTAAGCAATTAGGTTTTGGTTATGACTGGGATCGTGAAATTGCAACTTGCCACCCAGAATATTACAAATGGGAACAATGGTTCTTCACTAAGCTATATGAAAAAGGCTTAGTGTACAAAAAAATGTCAACGGTAAACTGGGATCCAGTGGATCAAACTGTACTGGCGAATGAGCAAGTAATTGATGGTCGCGGTTGGCGCTCTGGCGCTGTGGTTGAGCAAAAAGAAATTCCACAATGGTTTATTAAAATTACTGACTATGCGCAAGAGTTACTGGATGACTTAGACAAGCTAGAAGATTGGCCTGAGCAAGTTAAAACCATGCAACGTAACTGGATTGGCCGCTCTGAAGGGCTAGATATCGAATTTACTCGCACAGATAACAACGAAACATTCAGCGTTTATACCACTCGCCCTGATACCTTTATGGGTGTGACTTATGTTGCTGTTGCAGGCGGACACCCTATCGCACAAGAAGCAGCTAAAAATAGCGACGCTGTGGCACGCTTTGTTGATGAATGCAAAAACACCAAAGTAGCTGAAGCAGATATGGCGACGATGGAGAAAAAAGGCATCGCAACGGGCTTTTTTGCTACTCACCCACTTACTGGTGAGCAAGTACCAATTTGGGTTGCCAACTTTGTATTAATGCATTACGGCTCAGGCGCTGTAATGGCCGTACCCGCGCACGACCAACGGGACTTTGAATTTGCTACCGCTTACGGTTTAGACATCAAACAAGTTATTGCACCTGTCGCAGGTTCAGATCTTGAAGTAAACCTAAATGAAGCGGCATTTACTGAAAAAGGTGTGCTGGTAAATTCAGCTGAATTTGATGGCCTTGATTTTGATGGCGCATTTAAGGCTATTGCCGACAAACTTGAAGCACTGGGTGTTGGTGAGCGTAAAGTAAACTTCCGTTTACGTGATTGGGGTGTTAGCCGTCAGCGTTATTGGGGTTCACCAATCCCAATGTTAAGCGATGAAAACGGTAACGAACTTGCTGCGACTGAAGATATGCTGCCGGTGCGCTTACCAGAAGACGTGGTAATGAACGGTGTAACATCGCCAATCAAAGCAGATCCACAATGGGCTAAAACCACAGTTAATGGCGCACCTGCGTTTCATGAAACTGACACTTTTGATACGTTTATGGAATCATCTTGGTACTACGCACGTTACTGTAGTCCACGCCATGACAAAGGTATGCTAGATCCAGCTGCGGCAAACTACTGGTTACCAGTAAACCAATACATTGGTGGTATTGAGCACGCTATTTTACATTTATTGTATTCGCGCTTTTTCCATAAATTATTACGTGATTTTGGCTTAGTTAATTCAGATGAGCCATTTGACCGCTTATTATGCCAAGGCATGGTACTTGCCGAAACATTTTATCGTAAAGATGAAAAAGGTGGCGACATTTGGATTTCCCCTAGTGATGTAAATACTGAAACAGACGACAAAGGCCGCGTGACTAAAGCATGGCATAAAGTTGACGGCGAGCCAGTATTCTCATCAGGCATGAGCAAAATGTCTAAATCAAAAAATAACGGTATCGACCCGCAACAAGTTATCGCTCAATACGGCGCTGATACGGTACGTTTATTTATGATGTTTACCGCACCGCCAGAGCAAACGCTTGAATGGTCTGATTCAGGTGTTGAAGGGGCACATCGTTTCATTAAACGTGTATGGAAATATGCGGTTGATGTAAACACTGTTGGTTTCCAAGCATTAGACAAATCAGCATTAAACAACGAGCAAAAAGTGCTTCGTCGTGAGCTGCACAAAGCAATTGCAAAAGTGACTGATGATGTTGAACGTCGTCAAACATTCAACACTGCCATTGCGGCAATCATGGAAATCTCAAACAAATTGTTAAAAGCACCTTTAGCTGACAAACAAGATGTAGCGATTGCCAACGAAGCGCTTGAAGCGCTGTTAATTATGCTTGCACCAATTACGCCGCATTTGTCACATCAATTGTGGCAAGAACTGGGTAAAGAAGGCGATATTTTAGATGCGTCTTGGCCCGTGGTTGATGAGTCTGCCCTTGTTGAAGATGAAAAACTGATCATCGTGCAAGTTAACGGTAAACTACGCGCAAAATTAACGGTGCCAGCTGATGCTACTAAAGAGCAAGTAGAAGCACTAGCATTTGCTGAACCTAACGTATCTAAGTTCACTGATGGCGTAACAATCCGTAAGGTTATTTACGTACCTGGTAAACTACTTAACGTGGTTGCTAACTAATTATGGCTGCTATTCATGCCATTAAAAACGGACTAGCCTTAGCGCTAGTCTGTTTTTTGTTATCTAGCTGCGGCTTTCACCTTAAAAAAGCCTCAAGTCTGCCTGATGACTTGGCCACCTTAACTTTAAACGGTGATGATGAAAAATCAGCGTTATTTGCGATGCTTGGCAAAGAACTCACATTGAGCAAAGTTGAGTTACTCGACACGCCTAAGAAAAACGTCGCTCAGCTGTATTTATATAAAGATCGTCTTGAACGCCAAACCTTATCATTATTTAAAAATGGTCAGGTTGCCGAGTACGAGCTAGCTTATAGTGTTCGCTACTTACTCAAGCGCCCAGGCAAAGAAGCAATTGAACAACGTTTTGAGCTTTATCGTAATTATCAAGACGACCCAGATAACGCTTTAGCAAAAGCAAAAGAGTTAGAGTTGCTATTGAATGAAATTCGCATGCAAGCTAGTCGTCGTATTGTTAGAGAGCTGTCGCAACTATAATGCGCTGTTATGCGAATCAATTACCCAATGAATTAAAAAAAGGCTTACAGCCTTTTTATTTAGTATTTGGTGAAGAACCCTTTCAAGTAGCACAATGCGCTCAACAAATTCGTCAGATTGCGAAACAGCAAGGTTTTGATGAGGTTGTTAAATTTACCTTAATGCCCGGTTTTGATTGGCAAGAGCTAATAGCGCAATATCAAAGTATGTCGTTATTTAGTGCTCGCACTTTAATCGAGCTAGATCTTAATTTTCAAAAGCCAGGTATTGTTGGTAGCCAAACGTTTAAACAGCTCGTAGCACTAAACAACCCCGACACCGTACTTATTGTAAAAGGGGCCAAGGCCAGTCAAGATATTCAGCGCAGTGCTTGGTTTAAGTCGTTAGATAAACTGGGCGTATTTGTACCCTGCTACCCCCTGACCGGCAATCATTTAAGCCGTTGGCTTGATGAGCAGTGCCAGCGCTTAAAAATCAATATGCAAGCAGATGCCAAACGCACCCTAATTGATGCTACTGAAGGTAATTTGTTAGCGTGTTTTCAAGAGCTCGAAAAGCTGTCGTTATTGCATGGCACTGCGATGATCGATCAACAGCAGGTTTTACAAGGCTTACTTAATCAAGCCAAGTTTGATATTTTTGATTTAAGTGATGCACTGCTACAAGGTAATAGTCGCCAAGCAATTAAAGTATTAAATAAACTCGCTGGCGATAACACTGAAGCTGTGAGTATCTTATGGACCATCACTAAAGAAGCAAATACCTTACTAAGCCTACAATTAGGCTTACAACAAGGTGAACAACTGGCAACGCTATTTAAACAAAAAGCCATCTGGAAAAATCAGCAAGGGCCGATTCAACAAGCACTTAATCGTTTGTCGATACATACTTTAGAGCAAATCACCCAGTTGCTCGCACAATTTGATGCCAGCTATAAGCAAGGTAACTTAATCAAGCCTTATCAAGCTTTGGCACATATTTGTTTGGTGTTTTGTCAGCCATTGGTGATCCCACTGCCTGCGCACCCACTTAACTAATTATTAGGCGTTTATAATGATTGCACTGTTTGGTGGCACCTTCGACCCCGTTCACTTAGGCCATATAAATATGGCGAAGCACTGTGTAAAACACTTTAATTTAGCGACTTTATACTTTATGCCTTGTGCTATTCCAGCTCATAAGACTGCACCTGGGATAAGTACGCAGCATCGCATCGCAATGCTCAATGCTGCGATTGCACCTTACCCATATTTTCAACTCGATTTACGCGAACTCAATCGCAGTGGCCCGTCATATTCATTATTAAGCCTGCAAGAGATCCGCACACAATTTCCAGATCAACCATTATTATTTTTAATTGGCATGGATTCGTTTAATAACTTAGATAAATGGTTTGAGTGGCAAACAATTACTCAGCTTTGTCATATTGTGGTATTTCAACGCCCGGGCCTAAAATGCACTGCCCATGGCGAGTTACTCGCATACCAACAAGCCGCAGAATGTAGCAATAGCGCAGAGCTTACAACGCAAGCTGGTGGAAAATTATATTTTTTAGCTGGCGAAGAAATGGCTATTGCCTCAAGCGATATTCGCAAGGCGATTAAAAATGCTATAGATTACAATGAACTTCTTCCTACTGGCGTGAGTCAGTATATTCAATCACAGCAACTTTATCTAAGTGATGAATAAATACCAGTTGCGTGATAAAATAACAGCTATTCACTTTTAAATGAGATAACACCTTGGATACGAAACAACTACTCGCCTTTGCAATAGACAAAATTGACGATATGAAAGCACGTGATGTGGTTAATATTGATGTAAGCGCAAGCTCAGACATCACCGATTTTATGGTCGTGTGCTCTGGTACTTCGAAACGTCATGTATTGTCAATTGCTGATCATTTAGCAAAAGAAGCTCGTCACGCAGGTCAAGAGCCTCTAGGTTATGAAGGCCAAAGCGATGGTGAATGGGCACTGGTTGATTTAGGCGATGTAATCGTACACGTAATGCAAGATCAAGCACGTAGCTATTACGACCTCGAAAAACTATGGAGCTAATATCAAGCTAACCGCTCACTAATTTTAATCGAGTTTGGATGTAACACGTGAAAATACAGATGATTGCCGTTGGCACCAAAATGCCAGCGTGGGTAGAAACGGGTTTTGCACAATATCAGCGCCGCTTTCCAAAAGATATGGCGCTGGAGTTAATTGAAATTCCCGCAGGCAAACGTGGTAAAAATGCAGATATTAAACGTATTTTGCATATTGAAGGCGAAAAAACCTTAGCCGCTATCCCTAAAGGCAATCGTATTGTCACGCTTGAGGTAACAGGCAAAGCGCTTGATACTCACCAATTAGCAAAAGACATGGAGAAGTGGCAACTGGATGGCCGCGATGTAAGTTTGCTAATTGGCGGTCCTGAAGGCTTAGCACCAGAATGTATTGCTGCCTCAGAGCAAAAATGGTCATTATCAAATTTGACCCTACCACATCCATTGGTGCGTATTATTGTTGCTGAAAGTCTATATAGAGGCTGGAGCTTGAACAATAACCACCCGTATCACCGCGAGTAACATTTACTCATGCGCAAACACAGACCCACAATTAGAGACCACTCAGCAGAAGCTAACCTATTTGCTCGTCGCGCCTTTGTGGGGTTTGTATTTGTTACTATTTTAGTCGCGGTTTTACTTTCCAATTTATATACCATTCAAGTTGATGATCACCAAGATTATCAAACACGTTCTAACGACAATCGCATTAAAGTTATTCCTATTGCTCCTAACCGAGGCCTTATTTATGACCGCAATGGTGTGTTGCTCGCTGAAAATAAGCCTGTTTATAATTTAGAAGTTATTCCTGAAGAAGTTGACGATCTTGATGCATCACTGTCAGCACTGACACAATTTATTGATATTTCAGAGCAACAAAAAAACGATTTTCTTGATGATATAAAACATAACCGTCGCTTTAAGAGTCAAGTATTAAAAGCACGTTTAAACGAACAAGAAGTAGCCCGTTTTTCGGTCAATCAGCATAAATTCCCTGGGTTTAGTATCGAAGCACGTTTGGCACGCTACTACCCGTTTGCAGATACCCTAACCCATGCGTTAGGGTACGTTGCTAAACTCAATAAAAAAGAACTGGCTCAGCTCGAAGCACAAGAGCAAGGTACTAATTACCGTGCAACCCATGATATTGGTAAACTCGGTATTGAGAAATATTATGAACAACTGCTGCATGGCCAAGTAGGTTCACAGCGGGTTGAAGTCAATAATCGTGGTCGCGTCATTCGCACCTTAAGTATGACTCCTCCGCAGCCGGGTAATGATCTTGTTCTTACTCTTGATGTTGGCTTGCAGCAAATTGCCCAACATGCACTTAAAGATATGCGTGGCGCTGTGATCGTCATGGACGCCAAAGACGGAGGCGTGTTAGCGCTGTATTCTAATCCCAGTTATGATCCGAACTTATTTGTTCACGGCATTAGCAGTAAAAACTACAAAGCCTTATTAAATCCTGACCGACCTCTAATCAATCGAACCACACAAGGGCGTTATGCGCCAGCATCGACGGTAAAACCTCACATGGCTGTTCTGGCCCTTGAAGAAGGTCTCGTTACCGAGCAAACGTCAATGTGGGATCCTGGTTTCTTCCAAATTCCGAATGTTGATCATAAGTGGCGAGATTGGAAACGTTGGGGCCATGGCCATGTTGATGTTTACAAAGCCATTGAAGAGTCGTGTGATACCTATTTTTATGATGTCTCTTATCGATTAGGGATCACCAAAATCAGTGATTTTATGGCACAGTTTGGCTACGGTGATTTAACCGGTATTGATATTCATGAAGAAACCACGGCTATTTTGCCATCAAAAGAATGGAAAGAAGGCCGTTTTAAAGAATCATGGTGGCGCGGCGATACTATCTCTGTTGGCATTGGCCAAGGTTATTGGACCGCAACTCCCCTACAAATCGCAAACGCGATGAATATATTAGTAAATCGTGGCGTTAACCACCCTCCACACTTAGTACAAGTTGTGAAAAAAGACAATGACGTCACACAGATCAATAATGAAGAAAAGCCACCCGTTATTTTAAAAGATCCTCGCCATTGGCAGGTCGCATTAGATGCTATGCATAACACTGTTCAAAAAACCTCAGGTACTGCACACAGAGCATTTAAAGGAACAAATTACGATTCAGCAGGTAAAACAGGCACCGCACAAATAGTCAGTATTGCTCAAGGTGAGCGATACGATGCAAAATCCCTCAAAGAGCGTCAACGTGATAATACTATCTATGTAGGCTTTGCACCTTATGAGGATCCCAGAATCGTTGTTTCTGTTGTTCTAGAAAACAATCATGGCGGTGTGCAAATTGCTCGCCAACTAATGGATTACTACTTTGCCGCAAATCCCGTTAATCTTGCTAGGAATAACACACCATGACCAGTTTGCATGATGGCCGTTCAATCTGGATGCGTATGCATCTTGACTTGCCGCTACTGCTGGCATTGCTATTAATGATGGCAGGCAGTGTAACCGTTGTTTATAGCGCCAGTGGTCAAGACCCTGCAATGATGATCCGTCATATTACCAGGATGGGCGGCGCTGTTTTAGGTATGATTATTTTAGCGCAATTTTCACCCGCGACCTTAAAGCGTTTAGTTATTCCTTTATATTGTGTTGGGTTACTGATGCTGGTTGGGGTGCTGTTATTTGGCGTCAGCTCCAAAGGCGCTCAGCGCTGGTTAGATTTAGGCATTACCCGCTTTCAACCTGCTGAATTAATGAAAATAGCCGTGCCTATGATGGTGGCTTGGTATATTGGCCGTAATCATTTGCCGCCAAGAGCACTGCACTTAGTTGTTGGTTTTACCATTGTTATGGTTCCCACACTCCTGATCAAAGAACAGCCCGACTTAGGTACCTCCATCTTAATTGCCAGTTCAGGGATCTTTGTATTGTTTTTGTCTGGTTTAAGCTGGCGATTAATCGGCTTTTTTAGCGCTTTGGTTGCTTTAGCTGCGTGGCCTTTTTGGCATTACGGTATGCATGACTATCAAAAACAGCGGGTACTAACTTTGTTCAATCCAGAAAGCGATCCTCTTGGCTCTGGTTATCATATTATCCAATCAAAAATAGCTATCGGCTCTGGTGGTATTGAAGGTAAAGGTTGGCTGCAAGGCACGCAATCACAATTAGAGTTTTTACCTGAACGCCATACTGATTTTATCTTTTCAGTACTTAGTGAGGAATTTGGCCTTTTTGGTGTATGTGTTTTATTGTCCATGTATTTATTTATTATTGGTCGCGGTTTGTATATCGCAGTTAATGCTCAAGATGCATTTGGTAAATTACTGGCAGGGGCACTCACGCTGACTTTTTTTGTTTATGTATTTGTAAATATTGGCATGGTATCAGGGTTACTACCTGTGGTGGGTGTACCATTGCCATTGATAAGTTATGGCGGTACGTCGATGGTCACTTTAATGGCCGGGTTTGGCATTATTATGTCTATCGCAACTGATAAAAGGATGCTGTTAAAATAATGCGCTACTGTTTAAAATTATTCAGCTGTTTGTGGTTCGTGGTTTTTTTAAGTGCCTGTAGCTCTTCAGGTATAAATCACAGTGACCGATATAGTATGCGTCATGATTCTGCACCACTGAGAGTACCCACTGAATTAGAAATGCAAGATGCCATAGTCACAGAGGTTAGCAAAAGTGCCAGTGCTGGGCGCGCTTACACAGTTAACGGCAAAAACTATACTCCGATGCTAGATGAAACTGGTTATAGCGAAGAAGGTATCGCTTCATGGTATGGCCGTAAATTTCATGGTTATCACACCTCAAATGGCGAAGTCTACGATATGTTTGCGATGACTGCCGCTCATAAAACGTTACCCTTGCCTAGCTTTGTAAAAGTAACCAACACCAGTAATGGCAAATCTGTGATTGTCCGTGTAAATGATCGTGGCCCATTTCATGAGGATCGCTTAATCGATTTATCCTATGCAGCAGCGTATAAACTTGGTTACTATCATCATGGTACAGCCAAGGTTAAGCTTGAAGCTATTACAATGGCCGATTCGACTGCGCGTTTGAGTTATATTCAAGTCGCTGCAGGCAGTACCTTAAAAAATATTGAAGCATTAGCGTACACTTTACGCCAGCAATACCAATTGCCCACTAATATTGTGGAAAAAGATGCTATTTATAGGCTGCGTTTAGGGCCAATTAAAAATGCTGAGCAAGCTCAGCAAGTACTTGAAAAACTAAAACAGGATCAATTTCAAAACGCGTTCTTGCTTTATAGTGAATAACACCTTTAGAATGAGGTAAACGCGAATCTTTAACTTTAACCATTAATGAGTATGATGAAATCTATTAAATCCAAAATTATTAGCGGTGTATGTGGCGTAGTTTGCTCTGCTGCCGTTTTTTCTGCGACCGCCCAAATCATCCCTGCACCGCCTCAAGTTAATGCAAAAGGTTATTTTCTTGTTGATTTCACCACTGGTAAAGTTATTGCCGAGGGTGAAGCTGATACTCGCCTAGCACCTGCCAGTTTAACTAAAATGATGACCAGCTACGTCATTGGTACCGAAATCAAAGCAGGCAATATAGCGCCAACAGATATGGTTACGGTAAGCGAAAAAGCGTGGGCTAAAAACTTTCCTGAATCTTCGAAAATGTTCATCGAAGTGGGTAAGCAAATTAGTGTTAACGATTTAAACCACGGTATTATTATCCAGTCAGGTAATGATGCTTGCGTAGCAATGGCAGAACATATTGCCGGTAGCGAAAGCGCATTTGCAGACTTAATGAATGCCCATGCTGAGAAATTAGGTATGAGTAACAGCCACTTCATTAATAGCCATGGCTTAGATACCAACGAACACTTCACAACCCCTCGAGATATGGCCACCTTAGGTGCAGCACTTATTCGTGATGTACCTGACGAGTATGCGGTTTACTCACAAAAATCATTTACTTTTAACGGCATTAAGCAATACAACCGTAACTCACTGTTATGGGATGAAAGCTTAAACGTTGATGGTATAAAAACCGGTCATACATCGGAAGCAGGTTACAGCTTAGTAAGTTCAGCGACTAAAGATGATATGCGTTTAATCGCCGTGGTTATGGGTACTTCGAGTGAACGTGCACGTAAAGTAGAAAGTAAAAAATTACTTAACTATGGTTTTCGTTTTTTTGAAACAATCACACCTTACAAAGCCGGCGACAGTTTTGCCGAGCAACGTATTTGGATGGGTAACAAAGAAAATGTATCGTTAGGCATTTTAGTTGATACGCCGATCACTATTCCACGCGGCCAACGTAAAAATTTAAAAGCCGACTTTAAACTTGATAAAGTTTTAGAGGCACCATTAGCGAAAGGCTCTACCGTAGGTACTTTATCTTTACAACTTGAAGGCGAAGTAATTGCTCAGTATCCTCTGGTAACGCTTGAAGAAGTTGAAGAAGGTAGCTTCTTTAGTAAAATTTATGATTACCTACGTTTACAAATAATGTAAAACGCTACCAAATAATATAAGCGCCTTGCAAAGCAAGGCGTTTTTTTTTGCTTTAAAGATGGTAGAATGCGCCCCATATCTAACCCGCAAATAACCAGAATACCAATTGTCTTATGTAAGCGATTAATTCAATTGTTATAAAGGTCGAGAACAGGTTATCTAATCGGTTTATTGTTTGGTAATAAATACTAAACACACATATAAGTATGAGGAGTCAACGTCGTGGCTACACCGGTAAAAAATACTAAATTTGATGAATATTTAGAATACCCTTGCCCTTTTACATTTAGAGTAATGGGGTTGGCAAACGTCAACTTAACTGACCAAATTCTAACTAAGTTACAACCTATTGCCCCTGGCGACTACGCTCCAAAAGTTAAACCTAGCAGCAAAGGTAATTATGAGTCAGTTAGCTTAGTCGTTACCGTGACCAGCGGCACTCATATTGAAGAAATTTATAACGTGATCAGTGCGATTGATGACGTACGACACATGCTTTAAACGCTAAGCGGAGTAAGCTGTGAGCGAAAATACCTTAATCGTCCGTCAACTTGGTAAACAGCGTTACATGCCAATTTGGCAACAAATGCAAAACTATACTGATGTTCGAACTGAGCATGATGCGGATGAAATATGGCTCGTTGAACATGAGCCAGTATTTACGCAAGGCCAAGCAGGTAAAGATGAACACCTACTTGCACCTGGAGATATAGAAGTGATCAAGGTTGACCGAGGTGGTCAAGTAACCTATCACGGACCGGGCCAGCAAATGATGTACGTATTATTTAACTTACGTCGCTTGAAAATTGGCGTACGAGAATTGGTCACATGGCTTGAAGAGTGTATTATCGATACACTCAATGATTACGGTATTAAAGCCTACGCAAAAGCAGATGCCCCGGGGGTTTATGTTAACGATAGCAAAATAGCATCATTAGGACTTCGTGTTCGCCGTGGCTGCTCTTTTCATGGTCTAGCATTGAATGTAAACATGGACATGAGCCCGTTTTTACGTATCAACCCATGTGGTTACGCCGGTATGAACATGGTGCAAACAACCGACTTGAACGGCCCAGAAAACCTTGCGCAAGCAGGTGCTGGGCTCGTAAAACATATGATTAAAAAACTTAATGCGACACAGGTTAAGTATACTGAAGGGTTTGAAAACGAATGAATAAACCAGTCAAGATGGAACCAGGGGTAAAACTACGCGACGCTGAAAAAATGGCGTTGATCCCAGTAAAAGTATTACCCACTGAAAAAAACGAAATGTTACGCAAGCCAGAGTGGCTAAAAATTCGCTTACCTAAATCAACTGAGCGGATCGACGGCATTAAACAAGCCATGCGTAAGCACGGACTGCATTCAGTGTGTGAAGAAGCCTCTTGCCCTAACTTATCAGAATGCTTTAATCACGGTACAGCAACTTTTATGATTTTAGGCGCAATTTGTACTCGTCGTTGCCCATTTTGTGATGTTGCCCATGGCCGTCCGTTAACACCAGACGCCGCAGAGCCAGAGAAGTTGGCTCTTACTATTCGCGATATGAAGTTAAGCTATGTGGTGATCACCTCTGTGGATCGTGATGATTTACGTGATGGCGGCGCACAACATTTTGCTGATTGTATTCGTGAAATTCGTAAGTATAACCCAAAAATCACCATCGAAATTTTAGTGCCTGATTTTCGTGGTCGCATGGACCGAGCGCTTGAAATCTTAATAGAAACGCCACCAGATGTATTTAACCACAACCTAGAAACAGCACCACGTTTGTACAAATTGGCGCGTCCAGGTGCTGATTACAAGTGGTCACTTGAATTATTACGCCGCTTTAAAGAAGCACACCCTGAGGTTAAAACTAAATCGGGGTTAATGGTTGGTTTAGGTGAAGAAATTAGCGAAATTGAAGAAGTACTGCGTGATTTACGTGAGCATAACGTTGATATGCTAACCGTAGGCCAATACCTACAACCCTCTAAGCATCACTTACCAGTAAAACGCTACGTGCCGCCTGCTGAGTTTGATGCACTAAAAGAGTATGCTGATGAAATTGGCTTTACACACGCGGCTTCAGGCCCATTTGTTCGTTCAAGCTACCATGCTGATCAGCAAGCTGCGGGTAAAGAAGTAAAATAGTTACTTTTTAACCTATATTATAAAAGCCGTTAGCAATGAATTATTCACAGCTAACGGCTTTTTTGTTTATGCACTATAGATCATCTCTGACGCCCTGTTAATCCAATAGACCCTACACCCTTAACTTAGGCCTATCGCAAGTCAACTTCAGCCGCGTCGTTGCAAGGTTCAACAGGGGTTCCTGTTAAGGCAGCAAAATCTAAACTAAGGGTTGATTTAATTTACTTTATTTCAAATGCTTAATATTTTAACTACCCCCCTATAATTTAAATTTTTATAAACACACCCTATTTCGCCCTAAATCTTTAGCTTTATAAAGCAAATCATCAGCGCAATTTATGCATTCATCTAGTGAATTAAATTTTTCAATACTAGCAATACCACCAGATATAGTAGGTGATATTTTAATTCCCTTAACTACCAACTCTAACGAGGAAACCGACAATCTAACTCTTTCTGCAATATCATTTGCCTTGCTTAAATCAACGTTTGGGAATAAAACAATAAATTCTTCGCCGCCCCAACGCGCAACAACATCACATCCTCTCACGCTACTTTTAATGGTGTTGGCAACCTCTACAAGCACATTGTCACCTATAGAGTGACCATAAGTGTCGTTAATATTCTTGAACTTATCGATATCAAATAAGCATATGCAAAATGCATTTTTATCACGTTGATACTTTTCAAACTCTTGATTCGAGCGCTCAGTAAAACCTCGTCTATTCATTAATTGCGTTAGCGAATCTTTTACCGTTAATATTCTAAGCTGCTCATTTGCATGTTTTAGATCTTTTGTTTTGCTATCAACAAGACTATTCAAAGCGATTGCTTGTTGGTGCAAGTTGTATGTACGCCAGCGATAAATAAGGTATGTAAAAACAAAAAATAGTATGACACTCAAAAATATAAATTCAGTCGTTTTCCACCATGGCGTTTTTACTACAATACTCAATACGTTTGCTTTAGTGGCCCATACACCATGACGATTTGTATTTTTAATTTCAAGTTCGTAGTGACCGGGTAACAAGTTTGTAAACAAAACGCTGCGGCTAATACTATCAACATACTGCCAGCGATTATCAAAACCCTTTAGTTTATAGGCATATTGAATACTCTTTGGACTTCCATATTCAAGAGATGTAAATTCAATAGTAACCATCAAATTATTAGGTTCAAGCACTAACTCGTAATCATTTGGTAATTCTTTCAGAGGAGCTTTTTTAGCATCATAAATATCATCTTCACTCTCTAAGCTTAATGTTTTTATTTTTGTAAGCTCAAGGGCTGGAAAATCAGTTGATGTGTTTATAGTCATAGGATCGAAATAATTAAAGCTATTAACGCCTGCAAAAAATAATAAGCCAGCTTCATTTTCAGCTGGTCTAGCAATATAATAGCCGCCTATACTAACACCATCGTTTTGCGAGTAATGATCTATGAGCGTAAAAGACTCGTTAATCCGAGACAAACCACGCGAGCTTGCAGCCCAATAACCATTATCACTCCCTTTTATTACACCACCTATAGAACTCTTTGAAATAGCTGAATCAGCAAATAATTGCTCAAATATTGGCGCTTTCATCGATTCATCATATCGCATGTGCCACAGACCTTTACCTTGAGTGCCTAAAAAGTAATTTCCAGGAGAGATTTCAGAAATCCATGTAATTACATTATGGGGTAAACTGCTTGGATCGTCCGGATCGTGGGAGAAGTGTTCAAAATGCTTGGTCACGCTATTAACCAAATATAAACCACCAATAGTTGCAACCCATGTTTGCTCTTTATTTAAACTTAAAATTTCTGTAACTAGTGGTGTATCAATATTTAAAATAACATCATTATTTTTTGGATCGTAATAAAATAAACCATTATCATAACTACCGATCCACAGCATGCCCAGCTCATCTTCAGTTAATGTATAAATGGGCACACTTTTAAAAGGTAGAGTTTCTAGCAGCTGAGTCTCTTCATTAAGCTTACTCAAACCAAGCTTTGAAGCCACCCATAAAGTACCATCTAATTTAGAGTAATAAACTGCAGTAAGCTTATTTTGCGCTAAATTGTTACCACCATTATTTGCGTATTGAAATGGCCCCTCTATTGATAAATCACTATTTACTTTCCAAACTCCAGATGTACCCGATGCCCATATTTCGCCATTATTCCCCGAAGTAACAAAATAAATTGAATCTCTATTTTTAAACTCTAATGATTTAATCAATGTTTTACCTGGGTCAATAACACCAACGCCACTATCGATTGTGCCAAAAAATATAACGCCATTTTTAGATTCAAGTAAACTTCTAATATTGTGATGATTGATACCTTCATCCACTTCGATATTCTCATTACTCTTAAATACCGTTGAATCTAAAAGATCATTAGGATCAGTGAATATAGATGCACCATCAGCAGTAGCAATCCAAATAGAGCCATCTGACATCTGGTGAATATCATTAACAATAGAATCAACTAAACCGTTGTGGGTACTAATATTTTCAATTAATATTGGCTGCTGATCGTTTATATTATATTTAAATAAACCGTAACCATTGGTCCCCACCCATAGCTTTTGCTCACTATCAATGAACAGGGTACTGACATTTTTATTTGCTAACAATACAGTAGGAGGCTTATTAAAATTTTGTTTATCGAACTTTAACAAGCCCGATTTAGTCGTTGCCCATACATTGCCTTTTTTATCAAAACCTAGATCATATACATTGTAAGGTGTTTGCTCATTAGTAATTTTTTTAAACTCACTACTTCCTACCGGACGATAAAAAAGCCCCTTACTAGAGCCAACCCATAAATTATTTTCAGCATCAAATTTAATTTTTCTAACAATATACTGCTCGTTCCCACTTTTTGAGCTATCTAAATAAATGTGTCTGAATTGACCTGATTGCTGCTCTAATACATCAAGCCCGTTTATGTTACCAACGTATAAATCACCTTTATTGGGATCAATTTCTAAATCAAACACATATGAACCAGAAAGTCCATTGCCATCCTCTGTTTTTTGCCCAAAAGAAACAAACTCATAACCATCAAATCGGTTAATACCTAATTGCGTTGCAAACCAAATATACCCATTGCTGTCTTCCTCAATATCATAAATCGAGGCTTGTGATAATCCATGTTGCGTTGAATAAAATCGACTTTGCGGAAACTGATGCGACGCTTTTGATAATACATCCTGAGAAGAAAACCAAATAACAAAGCAACAAAACACTTCCCATGTTTTTTTCATTAGTAAAAAATGTTCCTTTAAGGCTCACACAGTTTTGATAATCAGTAATAAAATGATTATATAGATAATGGTTTTATTATAATTACTTATGAGTAGAATGCTAAAAATTATTTTTGATTATTAAAATAACTCAATTTGAATCTGTATAATTATCAATCAAAACACTGACAATAGCAGTTTACAGATATATCCAAAGCAGTTCGTAAAAATTTTATTTAGTATAAGATACAAAATAACATTAGGTTAAAGCCAAATTACTTGAGATAATCTTATTTGATACCCTCATTTAGGCTAAACATGAAATTATTAGTTCGTAACCTCTCTCGTGCTACAACAGAGCATGAGCTTCGTACTTTATTTACAGCGCACGGTAAAGTGACCACCTGTAACTTAGTACTCGATAAAGAAACTGGCCAATCGAAAGGCTTTGCCTTTGTAGAAATGCCAAACGATGCAGAAGCTGCTGTAGCAATAAAAGCATTGAATCAAAGTACTGTTGATAAAAGCAAGATCCGCGTAAAGAAAGCTGACGCTTAAACGTGTTATTTTGTTGCAAAAGGCCAGCACTCTTCGCTGGCTTTTAGCTTTTTTTCACACAACTTCTGCGCCAGTCCCTTTCACCCAACGAAATTTAATTCAGCCCCTAAATCATAGTACCCAAAATCAACTAATTGTATTTTATAAAAATATCTGCGCTTCATGGCAAAAAACTAGACAGCAAAACCGACACCCCATATAGTCACAGTATGTATCCTTAAAAACCTGCAATTATGACTCCTCTTTTTAAATCGCTCAGTGTAACTTTATTATTGGGCTTAACTGGCTGTTCAGAGCCTGCTCAAGAACAAACGACGCTTGACAATACAACCAGTGTAAATTTAAGCAATATTAAACAACATATTAAAACCCTTGCCTCAGACGAATTTGAAGGACGCGGTCCATTAACGCGCGGTGAAGTAAAAACTGTGGGTTACTTAAGTGACCAATACCAAGCGCTTGGATTAACTGGTGCATATAATAATAAGTTTTTACAGCCGGTAAAAATGGCGATGGTAACCGCTGATCAAAACATGCAATTAAAAATTGGCGACTTGAGCTTTACCGCTGGTAAAGATTTTACGGCGCGAACGAAGCAATTACAGCCACTTATTGATGTTCGTGATTCAGAGGTAGTATTTGTTGGTTATGGCATTAATGCGCCCGAGTATAATTGGAATGATTATAAGAATATTGATGTAACGGGTAAAACGGTTGTTGTGTTAGTAAATGATCCTGGGTTTGCTACGCAAAACGATGCGCTATTTACCGGCAACGCTATGACCTACTACGGTCGCTGGACTTACAAATACGAAGAAGCCGCTCGCCAAGGCGCAGCCGCAGTATTTATTGTGCACGAAACAGCGCCAGCTGCATATCCTTGGGGCGTAGTTGAAAGCTCAAATACAGGCACAAAATATACCTTGATGGATAACAACCTAAACGCATCAGAACTACCGGTTATGGGTTGGCTAACACTCGATGCAACCGAGCAGCTATTTAAATCAGCAAACTTGAGCTATCAACAATTAAAGCAACAAGCACTTAACGACGACTTTAAAGCTACTGCGCTTAATTTAACAGCAAACCTTGCATTTAAAAACGAAGTGTCACACGCTAAATCACACAATGTTGTTGCAAAATTAACGGGCAGTGAAGCGCCTGATGAATATATTGTGGTCAGCGCACATTGGGATCATTTTGGCACTAAGCAAACTGATAGCGGGCCAAAAATTTATAATGGTGCAGTTGATAATGCCTCAGGCAGTGCTGCCACAATTGAAATCGCTCGTATATTAAGTAACATGCATAAACAAAAACCGTTTAAGCGCTCGATTATTTTTGCGAACTTTACCGCCGAAGAAACAGGGTTAATTGGCTCAGAGCAATTTGCCAGTGGCGAACTTATCCCTACCAAGCAGATGGTCGCTCTGTTAAATATTGATGGTATGAATGTGCTAGATGGCACCGATTACATACTGCAATACGGCAAAGGCTTATCACAAATGGAAGACTACCTTAGCAAAGCCGCAAGCAAACAAGGCCGTCATGTAAAAATGGATCCCGTGCCACAAAACGGCCTATTCTTCCGATCAGATCACTTCTCACTAGCTAAACAAGGCGTACCTGGTTTACTGTTTATGAGTTTAGGTGATACAGATCCAGATTATATTGCTCATAAATACCATAAAGAAGCTGATGATTACTCTGCTCAGTGGTCATTAGGTGGTGTAAAACAAGACATCGAGTTAATTGTTGATATCGCATCACAATTGGCAAACAACGGTGATTGGCCAAAATGGCAAGCCGATTCAGATTTTAAAACTCGTCGCGCCCAAGACCGCGCAGAATAAATTAAGTTGAGTTGGGGTAGGCATTCATCGCCTACCCCATTTTTATTAATGCCCTTTCTTATTGCGTTGTGCGCTCAATAATAAGGTTTCGGCTTTTGCCCCTAAATACACATAAATAGCCAACGCAATCAATAGCCCTACAACCGCCAACATCATATAAATTGCCGGTAATAAATACTGCGACTGCCCCAGCGCTGCCTTAAACATCGTTAATAACGCTTCAATAGACACTGCAATTAAAATAGTTGAAATAAACCGTGTGATAGTGCGCCGCGTTGAACTGTGCCTAAAGATATCTTTATGCATTAAAATTTCTTCTTCGAGAATCGTTTTACCTAAATCAAATATTGCTAACGCGAGGGTGATAAAAATGATGATCGTAAACGGTTCGAGCGGATCATTTTCTATAGAGCGGACAAACAGTAAGCTATAAATATCACCAAACACCCTACCAAGTAAAAATAACACTAAGATAAATAAGCAACTGACAATAATGCCATAACCCGCTTTAAAAAATGGCGTCATCGTGGCGCGAGTACGATCCCCCATAATAAATTCGATTAATTGCGTTAGACATACATCAATCACTAAATAGCGATTTTCGCCATATGAAGCATGTAACGATTTTATTGCTGAAATACATAAGTGATTGGTCGCGATCGAAATATAGGGCGGCGTAAAACGAGTATGTTGCTGTTGTTGGATACCTTGAAAATACGGCCGTTCACTCAAATCCTGTGAATCGCCACGATTATTTAAGGTCTTCATATACTGACGTTTAAAGCAGACATTGTTACCTAGCTGCACGCCATTTTTATCTAAACAGTATTGTAATTCTAAAAATGGGTATTGAGCGATTAAATAACGATTATCTTGTTGTTTTTTAACACCGTCTTCTAAGCTTGCTAGCACTGAGTCAAGTAAGTCGTGGATCACGGTTTGATATTCTTGGTAACGTTCGACGCTACTGATATAACTCATTCTTGCCATGTGTTTGCTCCTAACTGCATAATTAAAAGTAATAGCAATTACAGAACCAACTTTACAAAAACTTATAAATCAATTAGTTGCATTATTTAAATAAAATAAAAAATCTATTTCGCACCAACCAGGTGCAAAATAAACTGCTGGACTTACTTTTTTGCAAGCACAAAAAATGGGCTACTTAGCCCATTCTTTCATTAAATCAATTACTTTTAAATTTCATCATCAGAGTCTTGCACTTGACGTTGTGCAGCTCTAGCAATGATTTCAACATAAAACGACTCTAAGCCTTGTTTTTCAATTTCGCTGATTGAGTTGCTAATTTCAGCAACGTGCACCACTTGGGCATCTTCAGCTGTGTTACCAAATTTACAATCAAATGCCCAGTAATCAGCATCAATTGGCAACGTTTTGTTACGCTCTCTTTTCAAATACTTTTTTACTTCATGCTTTGCAGCATCTACCATGCGAGGGTATTTGATTTTCTCGTGATTCAGCGTGAATGTTTTCTTCATTACGTTCCTAATTACCTTGATTTAATGATGATGGCAATAATACCAAGTAAATTGGAAATGCCATTTGGGGTCATTATAGCAATTGCATTTAGTTTGTGGATGCTTTTTTTACACTAAAATAAATAAAATATTTTTACCGATAATTATTACAGCTTAATATCACGCTTGGGCAAGGTGTAAGGGTTGATGAAGATCTGCATTATTAAGGCTATCGTAAAATGCAGCCGCATCCATTTGCGGATGATCCAGCTGTGTTTCTTTATCTAAATGACGCTTTCGCACGACTAGTTCGCAATTATCAATCACCATTAGTGGAATATGGTTTTTATCATCTCTGATCACTAATGGTTCCGGCGCAAGGCACGAACGTAAACGAATATCTGCCATGCTGCCTTGTTGTAATAGCTGTGCATTATGTTGGCCAATGAGCATATCAAATTCATCTGGAGCCAATGCTTGCTCAGGCCCAGCCCCTAATTGTTCACGTAATTGCGCTTCATTTGGTGTTGAAGCATGTGCATCAAATGGGGTTTTAGGGAGATGAAATTGACTAAAATCTAACACGTCATGAGAAAGCATTGCCAATAATAATGCAAACTCGCCACGACGGTGTTCTGAGACACTTTTGGCAAGACGATTGTTAAGTTGACTCTCTGTGATTAACAAATCATCGATTTGCATAGACTTTAGCCGATTGCAGTTAGTAATAGATATTTATCGGCTTTATTTAATATTTCTTTAGCTTTTTTCTTTACTTAAATGCTCACTTTGCTATTATCAGCGCCGTTGCATTGGAGGGGTTCCCGAGCGGCCAAAGGGATCAGACTGTAAATCTGACGGCTCAGCCTTCGCTGGTTCGAATCCAGCTCCCTCCACCACTTTTCTTACCGCTAAGTTAAGTGGGGCCAAATGCGACAAAATTAGTGTGGAGGGGTTCCCGAGCGGCCAAAGGGATCAGACTGTAAATCTGACGGCTCAGCCTTCGCTGGTTCGAATCCAGCTCCCTCCACCACTTTTCTTAACTATCAGCAAAACTTCATTCTTCGAACTTTATTCTCGCTAACTTTATTCTCGCTACTTTATTCTCGCTAACTTTATTCTCGGTAACTTTATTCTCGGTAACTTTATCCTCGGTAACTTTATCCTCGCTAACTTTATCCTCGCTAACTTTATCCTCGCTAACTTTATCCTCGCTAACTTTATCCTCGGTAACTTTATCCTCGCTAACTTTATCCTCGGTAACTTTATCCTCGCTAACTTTACCCTCGCTAACTTTACCCTCGGTAACTTTATCCTCGCTAACTCATTCGACTACCCATTGTAAACTCGCACCGTGTTGCCTTAACCATTTTGTTGCTTGCTTATAATCAGGATAAAACTCACTGACGCGCTTCCAAAATGCGGCACTGTGATTTAAATATTTCAAGTGAGCTAGTTCATGCACAATTACATAATCAATAATACTCTGCGGCGCACTGGCTAATAACAAATTAAAGGTCAATTCTCGTCGTCGATTACAACTGCCCCAACGACGCTTATAAGTATGAATGCGAATACTGCTAGGTAAAGCCTCTGCCATTTTTAGGCAATAAGCATGTACACGCATTTCAATATAATTTTCTAATTGCTCATGTAAAAAACTTTCGAGCAAGGTTTGGTACATTGGCTGCTGATGCTTAACCCGTCCAGAAAGATTTAGCTGTAACACATTCCCCTGCTGATTTTTTACTAGCTGCCATGCGCTGCGCGAGCTGACACCATAAGTCAGTATCATAGGTTGTGAAAAAACCAGTACGCGATTATCTTGTAATGGGTATTGGCGAGTATCAAGCATTTGACTTTGCTTATTAATTTGCGCATTGATCCAGTCAGTTTTACTTAGCAGCCAGCTTTCAAGTTCCTTTTTAGCAACCCCAACAGGCGCATAAACTGTGACACTTTGTTGCTGGACTTTGATAGCGACAGTTTTGCGGCGGCGACTACGTTTTAATGTATATTCAAACAAACCTAACTCTTGTAATTGACCGACAGTCATTGAACTAATTAACAGGTCACTATAATACCTTGCAAAATAACTGCTAATCTATAACTAAGTAGAATTAAATAAAGCGATATCAAACATGCCTGATAAGCCTTGTTGTCGTTATACCTCTCCCGATGGCCATCATTGTCAAGAAACAGACATGGGCTCAGGTTTTTGTTTTTGGCATGATGCCAAATTTGATAAGTCAGGCTTAGATCTGACCCAAAAATTAGAGCGCTATGCAAAAAAGGGAGGATTATTACAGGGATTGCAATTAAAACGCGCTAACCTTAATGGGCTTAATTTGATAAAACAAGATGATGAGGATGGTTTTGATTTATCTTACAGTAATTTTTATCGTGCAACGCTCACCAACGCTCACCTGTTTAATAATAAAATAGCCCACAGTTCACTGATGAAAGCCAACTTGCACGAAGCAAGCCTGCATTACTGCAACCTACAAGATACAAATTTATTGGGTATAAAACTAAACAACACCCGTATTGATAACATTGAGCTAGGCGCTGAACTATTACAGGAAAAACAAGCTAAAGCAGCGCTTAAACATACAGATAAAAGCGCAGCCCTTGACTTATTTGAACAATCAGAAGAAATATTTCGCAATTTACGTAAAGCATCAGAACAACAAGGCTTATTTGAACTGGCGGGTAATTTCACGTACAAAGAACTGCGGATGCGTCACGCACAATATCCACGAGGTTCAAAAAAACGATTAGCCTCGAGCTGTATTGATATGTTGTGCGGGTATGGTGAAAAGCCTGAAAATGTGATCCGTTTTAGTTTGTCACTGATCATCTGCTGCGCCCTGTGTTATTTTATTTTTGGGGTGATGGATGCTGGTCGTATTATGCAGTTCAATCCGGCGGCAACATTAAGTGATAATTTATTAGCCCTACTTAATAGCTTCTATTTTAGCGTGGTTACTTTTACAACCTTAGGATATGGCGATATTACTCCGGTTGGTTTCTCCCGATTCGTTGCTGCAGTTGAAGCGTTTTGCGGGAGTTTCTCTCTGGCACTATTCGTAGTCGTATTTGTCAAACGTATGACCCGATAATTACCGATTACTTTATCTGCGAAAATAAATAGTTCAGCTAAATACCTGCTATAAAACTGGTTATAAATGATGCTAACATTGCGCACAATGAAACTTAGCGAATTGATTTTAAAAAGTTTTTGATTTTGTTAAATTTTGCAGCTAAATATGTAAACAAATAACAGGCGTTTGCGCAAAATTAATTAATTGTCTTAACATATATTTCAGGTGATATTAGTTATTACTGAAATAACAGTGTATTGAGTCGTTATGCTTACCGCTTTTTTTATTACCGATCACGATCCGAGCCTTCTTATTAATGGTGTTTATGACCCATTTTTAGTCGCTCTGTCTGTTTTAACGGCTATTTTCTCTGCATTTTTTGCAACTTACATGATCGATCTGGCCAAAGAAACACGCTTCAAAAGTTATCAAAAATTAGCCAACTCAACGGCTTCCTTGGTACTTTCTGGCGGTATTTGGAGTATGCATTTTATTGGTATGTTGGCATTTTCACTGTGTACAAATATCAGCTACGACCCAACACTCACCTTTTTATCTTTCATTCCAGCATTTTTAGCCTGCCTAACTGGCGTGTCATTATTAGTAAAAAATAACGCCACTATTTTCAGTTTAATACTGCCCTCGGTACTACTCGGCGCAGGTATCGGCACTATGCATTACAGTGGTATGGCAGCAATGGAATTGAGCCCGCTGCTACGCTACGATCCATTGATGTTTGGGTTGTCAATTATCGTTGCCGTTGTACTGGCGTTTATATCTTTATATGCTCGCTTTAATATTAAAAAGCACCTCCCAACACTAAATTCTTTGCAGACGCGGTTGATCAGCGCAATCATTTTGGGTTTTGCTGTTGCAGGTATGCATTACATGGGAATGGCGGCAACACGGTTTGTTGCAACCTCGCCATTAATTGGTAATGACAGCGCCAGCTCAGAACTTACATTTGTTGCTATTAGCGTAGTGTTCGCCACCATTATTCTAACCGCGATAGTTGCTATCATTAACGGTATGGTACGCTATCGCATGTTACTTGAAGAAAAAACAGGGAATGAATCTCGCTTAGAGGCTATTTTATCGACCGCTATAGATGGCATTGTAACAATTAACAATCGCGGTATTATCTTAAGCTTTAATAACGCTGCAGAGAATATTTTCGGCTGGCATAGCACTGATGTAAAGGGTAAAAACATAAAAATGCTGATGGCAGATGATATCGCAGCCGAGCATGATGAATATCTATTAAAGGCACATCACATCGATTTAGGTAAAGTTATTGGCGTCAATCGTGATGTTCTTGCTAAACATAAACAAGGTCACCTATTTCCTATTCGCTTAGGTATTGGTGAAGCAAACCAGCCAGGGCAAGAGTCAATATTTGTTGGCTTTATTACTGACTTGACTGAGCAACGCAAACTACAACAAAACCTCATAGCGCAAGAACAACAATACCGCTCGCTGATGAATAATATGCCTGGCGTGGTATTTCGCTGCCAGTTAGATAAAAGCTGGAGCATGATTTTTATTAGCCCTAGCATTAATGAAGTAACTGGCTATGTCCCATCGGAATTTATCAATCAGCATATTCAGTTTAGTGATTTGATTTTTAAAGATGATAACAAACGCATCAATAAATCGGTCGAGCAAGCGATCGCTGCTAAATCGCAATACTCAATTGAATACCGACTACGTCATCGAAGTGGCAAGCTAATTTGGGTGCTTGAGAAAGGTAGCTTTGAGTTCAACAAGCAAGGTGAAGCGATTTGGATCGACGGCGTTATTATCGATATTAGTGAACGTCGTGAATACGAAGATAAATTAAAGTTGGCGAAAATAGCCGCCGAAGATGCAGCCCAAGCCAAACAGTCATTTATGGCGAATATGAGTCACGAAATTCGCACACCGATGAATTCGATTATTGGCTTTAGTGATTTATTGATGGATACCCCACTTGATCAAGACCAACAAAAGCACTTAATTATCGTAAATAATGCGGCTCGCTCGCTGTTACGGCTATTAAATGAAATATTGGATTCTGCAAAACTTGAAAAAGGTAAGCTGACCATTGAATTAGTGCATTTTAATCTTCAAGCGGTGCTTGATAGTATTATTTCTACATTTTGGTTAGAAGCAAAAAAGAAAGATCTAGAACTAACACTTACCATCAAAGAGTCTGTTCACCCTACTTATTACGGTGATCCAGGCCGAATTCGCCAAGTTTTAACAAATTTAATTGGTAATGCAGTTAAGTTTACAGCTCAGGGCTCAGTGAATGTAACTGTCAGTACGACACAAAATAATTACTTATTTTTTGAAGTACAAGATACCGGTATTGGTATTGCTAAAGATCGTCTTAAAGCGGTATTTCAGCCTTTTGAACAAGCTGACGGGACTACTACTCGTCGTTTTGGTGGCACTGGACTTGGTACTACTATCAGTAAGCAACTCGTTGAGCTGATGGGTGGCATAATCAACGTAGTCAGTGAAGAAGATAAAGGCAGCTGCTTTTATTTTTCATTGCCTTTAGAGGTCGGTGATGAAACCCAAGTCAATTACTTTGATAAGTTGCATACGCAATTACCTAAGCTGCGCATTTTAGTCGTTGATGACATAGCACAAAATGTTGAGCTACTACAGTTATTATTGTCGCGAGATCAGCATACGATTAGCTCTGCAAGCAACGGCTTAGAAGCGATCGCTATTTTTGAAAAACAAGATTTTGATGTCATTTTAATGGATATCCATATGCCTGAATGTGACGGTATTGCCGCGACCGAAAAAATTCGTGAAATTGAGCAACAACGACAGCTAAAAAAGACTCCGATCATTGCGCTCACCGCCAGTGTCTTACAGCAAGATAAATTAACGGCTAAAAAAGCGGGTATGAATGGCTTCGCCAATAAGCCTGTTGATATCAATCAATTGAATCAAGAGATTGCGCAAGTGCTTGGCTTTGGTTTAAATATAGAAACGCAAATTGCTCACAGTGATCCCGCAGCACAGCATATTGATTTTAAAAAAGGACAGCAACTTTGGGGCAGTAAGTGTAAACAGCTGAGCGAAATACACCGTTTTTTTAAAGAGCAGCAGGCAACATGTGACATTATCTTTAATGATGGACTAAATGCCTTAAAAGATATTAATGGCACATTACATACCCTTAAAGGCTTATCTGGTAATTTAGGTTTACCGACTATGATGGCCCTGCTTTCAACCTTAGAAAACAGCCAAGCCCCTGAGCAGCAGGCGCAAATAATTCAGCAATTGCAGATAGAGTTTAATGCGGTCAATGAGTTGTTAGCTAGAAAAACGAGCAGCTGTATAGCTGTGCAAAGCAGCGAAAAAAATACCCAAGTACTATCGCTCAGCGAATTTAAAATACTGTGTGAACAACTGCGTAAAGACGCAGAAAATGCAGAGCTCAATGATGAGTTGTTAGCAACATTAGCAGACAATGCCCCCGCTACTTATCAAAGTGATGTGGATGCATTAATCGAATATTTCGACCAGTTTGACTTTGAAAATGCCCAGAGTACTCTTATTGCATTAATAGAGCTGCTCAATCAGGCAGCAAATTTGGAAACACACTGATGGACTTAATAACCGAACGCCCACGAATTCTTATTGTTGATGATGAACCCGCCAACCTTAAAGTCATGCGCGAAGTATTAGGGAATCAATATCGCCTCTCTTTTGCTAAATCGGGTGATGCCGCGCTCGCGTTAGTTGAAAAAGAGCCACCCAAACTCATTCTACTCGATATTATGATGCCAAATATGAGTGGTTTTGAAGTATGTCAGCTGCTTAAACAAAACCCTGCTACTGAGCATATTCCAGTCATTTTTGTGACTGCACTTGCGGATGAAAGTGATGAGTTTAAAGGTTTTGAAATTGGCGCGGTAGATTACATAACCAAGCCTATTAGTCCTGCAATCGTAAGAGCGCGTGTTAAAACTCATTTATCCCTAGTTCAGGCTGAGCAGCTAAAGTTGGCTCACGTTGATTTAGTCCATCGTTTAGGGTGCGCTGCCGAGTATAAAGACACCGATACTGGCGAGCATATTGTGCGCATGAGTAAATACAGTAAAATTTTAGCACTAGCCTATGGAATGAATGAACAACATGCTGAGCTTCTCAAACAAGCAGCGCCGATGCATGACATTGGTAAAATCGGCATTCCCGATGCAATCTTGCTTAAACCAGGGAAATTAACAGCCGAAGAATTTGAACACATGAAACAGCATGCCAAAATCGGCGCTAAAATTTTAGCAAACTCGTCATCGCCGTTATTGCAGCTCGCCTATATACTTGCGATGGAGCATCATGAAAAATGGGATGGATCAGGTTATCCAAACGGTCTTAAAGGTGAGGAAATTTCGATTGAAGGACGTATTGTGGCAATCGCCGATGTATTCGATGCACTTACCTCTAAACGTCCCTATAAGCAAGCTTGGAGCGTTGATGAAGCCATAAGTCATATGCGCGAGCAAGCTGGTAAACACTTTGATCCTCAGCTTATCGCACTATTTGAAGGCCAGCTAGATGCTGTTTTAGCAGTGTACTCTGCCTACCAAGGCTAACCATATGCTAGATGTTGGCCGAGATATATGCATAGTCATGAGAGGTGATTTCATGACTATTACCACTTAAATCCTGAAAATAAACAGAGTATGTAACTTTGTGATCAGCAACCACGGTTTTAATATTTAAGTCAGCCAAATGCTTAAGCCAAGCGATAAACTGCTCTCCAGATGCGCCAAATGCAATCCCTTTACTACTGCCCTCTCGCTCAAATAACGCTAAGCGAATAGTTGCCGCAGGATCTTCTAGTGTTAAAGGCCCAGTACCCTCATCCCAAAAAGCAAGCTCTGGCACAATATTAAATCCAAGGACTGTTTTGTACCACGTGACGGCTTGCGCAAGGTTAGTCACATTTAAATGGCAATGATCGACACCAGATAAAGTAGGCATTGCCATTAGCCAATCTCCGACTTAAGTTGTTCAATAAATACCTGCATATATTCAGTACGACGCACCGCTTCTGCTTTTGCTGAAGGTGTATTCATACTCTGTGCAATATGTAATAGCTTGATGAAGAAGTGATCTAATGTATACAAGCTGTCATCCGGGCTGCGGTGGGCGCAAAATGGATCGTCAGGGTGATATAAATTGCGTCCGATTGAGCCCCCTACTTTCATACAGCGGCTGACACCAATTGCTCCTAACGCATCTATACGATCAGCATCTTGAACGATTTGTGCTTCCACACTTTCAATTGCAATGTTAGCGCTAAAACTATGGGCTACAATAGCATGATGAATGGCATCAAAATATTGCGCGTCATACCCTATTGACGCTAAAAATGAAATTGCTTTATCTGCGGCCATTGTTGAAGCTTTAGCGCGATCCGGGTGGTTTTTAGCCACTGCAACACAGTCATGCAACCATGCTGCGGGTAACACCACGTCCATCGAAGCATCTTCAGCAAAGCATAGCTGTTTTGCAACACGCACGACTCGTTCAATATGGGTAATATCGTGGGCGACATCAGCACTCACTAACGACAAAATAAAAGCACGGCAATGATTTTCTAGCTGTTGCAACGGCTCAGATAATACTAAAACGGGCAAACGTTGTTCCATAAATCCTGTAATTTCAAATTAATGCATTGAATTACTGTTACTTTACCGCGGTTATAGGCTGTTGTGCAAAACATTCATTGTATGTTCGAGCCTGCTTCACTAAAATACGCTCTTAATTTATCCGTAATGAGAAGCCTAATGTCATCTGTCGTATACCTAGAAGCTGGTCGTGAAAAATCACTAAAAAGAAAACACCCATGGTTGTTTTCAAAAGCCATCAAAAAAATAAAAGGTAAGCCAGGTTTAGGTGACACAGTGACCATTCACGATAGTAATGGTAAATTTTTAGCTACAGCGGCTTACAGTCCGCACTCACAGATCCGCGCGCGTGTTTGGAGCTTTGATGAAACAGAAATCATCGACCAAGCTTTTTTTGAACGTCGCTTACGTCGTGCCTTTGCGGCACGCGAGCAAGTAATTACTGAAGGTGGCTTAACGGGATTTCGGTTATGTGCCGCCGAGTCTGATTTTTTACCAGGTGTAACCATTGATAAATTTGACAACTTTTTAGTGTGTCAGTTATTAAGTGCCGGTGCTGAGCGCCATAAAGGTGAAATAGTTGGCGCTTTAATCGCTATTTTCCCAGGCTGTAACGTGTATGAGCGCTCTGATGTCGATGTGCGCACCAAAGAAGGCTTAGAGCCGACCATGGGCGTGTTATGGGGTAATAAACCTGAGCAGCCAGTATTAATTGAAGAAAATGGTTTTAAAATTGAAGTCGACATTCTCGAAGGCCATAAAACCGGTTTCTATCTTGACCAACGTGATAGCCGTGCTGCATTAGAGCGTTTTTCAAAAGATAAAAGAGTACTTAACTGTTTTAGCTACACTGGTACCTTTTCATTGTATGCGCTGCGTGGCGGCTGCGAGCATGTTACTAACGTTGACGTATCGCAACCCGCGCTTGATACCGCAAAACGTAATGTCGAGCACAATAATCTTGATTTAGATAAAGTTGACTTCATAAAACAAGATGTATTTAAATTACTACGCCAATACCGTGAAGATGGGGTGTTATTCGATACTATCGTTATGGACCCACCTAAATTTGCTGATAACAAAGCACAACTAACGGGTGCGTGTCGTGGCTATAAAGATATCAATATGATTGCCATGCAAATTCTTAAACCAGGTGGTACGTTGCTTACGTTCTCATGTTCAGGTTTAATGGAGCAAAATTTATTTCAAAAAGTGGTTGCTGATGCAGCCCTTGATGCTGGCAAGGATTTGTTGATCATGGAGCGTTTAAACCAAGCTGCTGATCATCCAATCGCAGGCAGTTACCCTGAAGGTTTTTACCTAAAAGGCCTGATCTGTAAAGTTTACTAAACTGACTGCAACTAATTAACCTGAGTTCATCAGGTTAATTAAACTGCATTATTTCTAGCCCAGCGGTTACCGTGCCATCACTTTCTTTGCTGGCACGAACGACTTTTGCTGTTGCATCAAGTGGTGCAATGGCAGGGCTGGTCGAATCAATATTCACCTTCACAATGGTGCCCAGTTCAAGTAATTCATCCAACTGCAGTGACAACCCAGTTGCACTTAAATCGACACATACAGCATCAAAATGTTGATCAGCGACTGGCTCAAGTGTGGTTAATTTTGCCTGTGCATTTAATTGCATACGTCTAAAATTACGTTTATCTTCATTTAGCATAATAACTCCTAAACAACCGTATTGATTTTTTCTAATAACCCCACGACCGAAAAAGGCTTCACCACATAGGCATCGCAACCGGCATCAAAACCAGCTTGTTGTTCCTGTACGGATTCTAAGCCTGACACCATAACAACAGGAATATTACGAGTTTCAGGGGTGTTCTTCAACATTCGACACGTGTCGTAACCATCTAGGCCGGGCATACATACATCGAGTAAAATCGCATCCGGTGGATTTGCAATAGCCGACGATAAACAGCTCTTACCTGATTCAGCATAACTGAGCTCAAAATCCGCTGATAAAGCGACTTTGAGCATTTCAAAATTAAAGTACTCGTCATCTACAACTAGTAAACGCGGGTGTGTATTAGCGGATGAGCGCATGGTTAATATCAGTTCCTTCTCATCTAACAAATATTTCCTTCCAAGGTATTCGATGTTTACTAAATACCAAACTCAATCAATTTCTTTCAGAGCATTCAATACACGCTTAGCTGAAATCGGATACGGTGTCCCTAACGTTTGCGCAAACAAGGATACTCTAAGCTCTTGTTGCATCCAAAAAATATCCTGCAATTGTTGCGGAGCAGGCATTCCAGGCGGCACTTTTTTCAGCTGTTTTTGATACTCTTGAGCAACCTTTTCTAACTCAAGTACACATAATCTGTCACGATTTGGATCAACTGGCAACTTTTCTAAGCGTTTTTCTATTGCTTTTAAGTAACGAATTAAATCACTAAGTTTGTCTGCGCCATGATTTGAAACAAAGCCTTTGAATACCAAAGATCCCAGTTGGCTTTTTATATCTCCATGTGCAGTGATCATGGTTAAATCAACTCGCCCTTTCATTTTTTTATGTAACGCATGCGCAATACTCAACACTTGCTCAACTTGGGTTGCAATAGCAACAACCGCATCGCCGAGCTCACCGCGCACGTGCTCTTTTACTTGCTCAAACGCTTGTTCGGTGCGTACATCGCCTAATTTTACCAATAAACTGTCAACGCCTGCGGCAATACAGTCATCAATTAAATCAGCAACCTTACCAAACGGATTAAAATATAGACCTAATTTAGCCTTATTGGGTAAGTTTTGTTGCAAATATTTTATCGGCGAAGGTACATTCAGTAATACCAAACGGCGTAACCCCTGCTGATGGGCAGTTTGCGCTTTAACTTCGTTATCAAATAGCTCCACTGCAGCCGATGATTTTTTATCTACCAGCGCAGGATACGCTTTGATTTCATACTGGCCTTGTTTTTTCACATAGGATACCGGTAACTTGCCAAAATCCCATTGCAATAGGTCAGCTTTTTCAATGCCTTTATCTGCCACTTTAGACAGCGTTTGCGTCACTTTACCCTGCAATTGCGCTTTGAGTTTCGCTAAATCCATACCTCGGGCAAGTACATTATCTTTTTCATCACGAACTTCAAACTGCAGTCTTAAGTGAGTCGCAAGGGTGGTTAAATCCCAGGCCTCTGGATCAACTTTTACACCTGTCATACGTAATAAACGCGTACTGAGTGCCTCAATGAAGTTACCTTGCATAGGCTCGATTGCTGCAAGAACCGCATCTGCGTAATTTGGCGCAGGCACAAAATTACGACGTAGTGATTTAGGTAAAGATTTAATTAAACCGGTGATCAACTCATGACGAAATGCCGGAATATGCCAGTCAAAGCCAGCTTCTTCTACTTGGTTTAGTAAGGCCACCGGGATATGCACTGCAACCCCATCGACCGCTTGGCCTGGATCAAAATGATAGCTCAACGGCAACATTAAATTACCTTGTTGCCATACATCGGGGTAATCAAACTCAGTAACACTATCAGCACCGTGTTGCATTAAATCATCACGTGTCATTTGCAAGTAATGTTTATCCTGCTGCTTTTGCGTTTTATACCATTTATTAAATGCTGCACGACTGTTTATTTGAGCAGGAATTTTCTTATCGTAAAACTCATATAAGGTTTGCTCACCAACTAAAATATCACGACGGCGGCTTTTATTTTCTAGAGTTTGAATATCTTCAATCAGTTCGCGATTAAACTGCAAAAACCCTTCATTTTGACCTAAATCTTGCTCTACTAAGGCACTGCGAATAAACAACTGGCGGCTAACTTTCGGATCAATCTTACTGTACACACAGCGACGCTTTGACACTATGATCAGCCCGTATAGTACCTGCTGTTCGAAAGCGATCACTGCGCCGGGCTTTTTCTCCCAATGCGGCTCACTGTAACTGCGTTTTACTAAGTGTTGTGCTAATGGTTCAACCCAATCGATGTTAATTTTGGCATTAATACGTGCATATAATTTACTGGTTTCAACCAGCTCTGCCGACATCAACCATTTTGGGCTTTTCTTAAATAATCCAGAGCCTGGGAATACATGAAACTGACTGTTGCGAGCGCCTTTATATACTTGCTTTTCATCTTTAAAACCAATGTGACTGAGCATGCCACTCAATAGCGCTTGATGGATTTTATCGCCATCGGCAACATTGCTGGTCGCTTTCATGCCCATTTCATTGCACACAGTACTGAGCTGATAAACGATATCTTGCCACTCACGAATACGCATATAAGCGAGCATATCCTTTTGGCACAGCTTTCTAAATTGGCTGTTACTTAGCTCACTTTGCTGCTCTTCTAAGTAATTCCATAAATTTAAAAAGGCGATGAAATCTGAATCAGGATCGTCAAAACGGCCATGCTTTTCGTTTGCAGCAGCGCGTTTTTCTTGCGGGCGCTCGCGTGGATCTTGAATCGATAACGCCGCCACAATAATAATCACTTCACGCAGCACACCCAGCTTTTGTGCTGTTAGTACCATTTTAGCTAAACGCGGGTCAACCGGTAAGCGGCTCAGTTCAATACCCGATTTAGTAAGCTGTGTATTGCTATTGTGACGACTAGGTTTTACCGCTTCAAGTTCCTCTAGTAACGTTAAGCCATCGTTGATATTACGGCTATCTGGTGCTTGTACAAATGGGAACTCGGCCATATCGCCCAACCCTAAGCCGAGCATTTTTAAAATAACTGAGGCTAAATTAGTACGTAGTATTTCTGGATCAGTAAACTCTGGGCGCGAATTAAAATCATCTTCAGCATATAAACGAATACAAATACCCGCTTCCACACGGCCACAGCGGCCTTTTCGCTGATTGGCACTGGCTTGTGATATTGGCTCAATCGGTAAACGCTGCACTTTAGTACGATAACTATAACGGCTAATGCGCGCGGTACCAGGATCAATAACGTATCGAATACCCGGCACAGTAAGTGAGGTTTCAGCAACGTTGGTCGATAAAATAATATGACGACGACTATGGGGAGCAAAAATACGGTTTTGTTCTGCGTTAGAAAGGCGCGAATACAAAGGTAAAACATCCGCTCCTTTTAAATTACGTTTACTAAGGGCATCAGCAGTATCGCGTATTTCCCGTTCACCATTTAAGAAGATTAAAATATCGCCTGGGCCTTCTTGGCACAGCTCATCAACGGCATCAAAAATACCTTGCAGCTGGTCGCCTTCAGCCTCCATATCATTTTTATCAATTTCAACCAAAGGACGATAACGCACATCCACCGGAAATGTTCGTCCTGACACTTCAATAATCGGTGCATCATTAAAATGCTTTGAGAATCGCTCTGGATCAATGGTCGCAGAGGTAATAATTATTTTTAAATCAGGACGCTTTGGTAATAGGTTTTTCAAATAACCTAAAATAAAATCAATGTTTAAACTACGTTCATGAGCTTCATCAATAATAATGGTGTCATACTGGTTTAAAAATCGGTCTTGTTGAATTTCCGCCAGTAAAATACCGTCAGTCATCAACTTTATATAGCTGTTATTTGATACTTGATCGCTAAAACGAATTTTAAAACCCACTTGCTGGCCAAGTTCACATTGCATTTCATGAGCAATCCGATCCGCGACACTGCGCGCAGCCAAACGTCTTGGTTGGGTGTGACCGATATAACCATCAACGCCACGGCCAAGTTCTAAACACATTTTAGGAATTTGCGTGGTTTTACCTGAGCCGGTTTCACCCGCGATAATAACCACTTGGTTATTGGCGATAGCCTCTTTAATGTCGTCTTTTTTCTGACTGACGGGGAGCTGATCAGGGTAAGTTACTTTAGGTAACTGAGCTAAGCGCACCTCTCGCAATTGTTGGCTACGTGCTATATCCGCAGTGATTTTTTCAATCACGGCTGCTTGTTTTGTTTCATCGGTTATTTTTTTTATGCCGTGAAGGCGTTTTTTAAAGATGAATTGATCTTTTCTTAAACACGTTTTTAGTTCACCAAACAATTGACCTAGGTTAACCACCCGCGACTACCTTATAAAATTTGAGTAAAGACGAGCGATTGTAGCAAACTTCGCCGCAGGGGTTAACTTTGCTGCGATATAAAATGTAATAACCAAAGCTTAAAACAATAAAAAAGGCGCTAATTAAGCGCCTTTCATGTTCTTTGGGCAGAACAATTGCTGTGTTTTATTTATAGCGCAGCGAAAACTTCATCTGTTTTGGCAGCGCAAATAAAATCATTTTTGTGTAAGCCTTTAATTGAATGGCTCCACCACGTTACCGTTACTTTGCCCCACTCTGTTAGCAAGCCCGGGTGATGGCCTTCATCTTCAGCCATATCACCTACTTTATTAGTAAAAGCGATGGCTTGTTTAAAGTTTTTAAATTTATAAACACGCTCTAATTGCATAATACCGTCGCGTACTTCAGGCACCCAATCTGGGATCATTTTAATTAATTCAGCTAACTCGGTATCTGATACTTGTGGAGCGTCTACGTGACAGGCTTCACATTTTTGTGCGCTTAATGATGACATCTTAAATCCTTAACTTGCTAATTTTTCTTTAGGAGGAAATTTTGGGTCATGTAACCCTAATTCTTTTGCTTGCGCAACTAACGCCATAATATCCAGTTGTGAAATATCAAATAAATCATGGATAGAATTAATGGTGTAGTACAAAGGCTGCATAATATCAATTCGGTACGGCGTGCGTAATACGTCCAATACATTCATCGGGTTGATCTCGGGCTTATCTGAATACACGTATTGTGTTTCACCTGGACTTGATAAAATACCGCCACCATAAATACGTAGACCATCATCTGTTTGCATTAGGCCAAACTCAACCGTAAACCAATACATACGGGCAAGGTAAACCCGATCTTTTTTCTCGGCAGCGTAACCTAACTGGCCATATTTATGCGTAAACTTGGCAAAATCAGGATTAGTAAGCATTGCACAATGACCAAATATTTCATGAAAAATATCAGGTTCTTGCAGGTAATCAAACTCTTCACGGCTGCGAATAAAGGTTGCGACTGGAAATTGCTTATTTGCTAATAAACGAAAGAATTCATCAAAGTCGATTAAAGCTGGCACAGGCGTAACTTGCCAGCCGGTAGTCGCTAGTAATACTTCATTAAGCTCACTTAACTGCGGAATACGGTCATGAGGCAGGTTTATTTTTTCAAGCCCTTCCATGTATTCATTGCAAGCTTTGCCTGCAATACATTTTAGTTGGCGTGCGACTAGTTCTGACCATATTTTATTTTCTGCTTCGCTCCAATGGATAACGCCATTTTCATCTGGTGTCTTGGAGGTGTATTTACTTGCTTTAGCCATAATAACCTTCTTAGTGTTAAACCGATATCGGTGTCAACCTGTTAAGGAGATACTAAGCAAATGTAAGGCAAAGTTTAATAGCTGAGACAACATCAGCTATTAGCACCAAACCATCTTTTGTACACCAAACATTACACTTTAAGATCAAAAAGTTTACAGTGCTATTTTTAAAGGGCCAGAAGCAACACAAACCGTAAATATAAAATTACAGACTATACAATAAAAGTAAAAGCGCGGTTAAGGTCGTTAATTATATCGTTAACATCTTCAAGGCCAACAGATAGTCTGATCAGACCATCGCTAATACCCGCAGCTGCTCTTTCTTCGGGTGAATACGGTGAATGAGTCATCGATGCCGGATGTTGAATGAGTGTTTCGGCGTCTCCTAAACTCACGGCGAGTGTGCACAATTGGGTATTATCAATAAACTGCTCGCCATCTTTTAGGCTGCCTTTTAATTCAAAGGCAATAACGCCACCAGAGGCTTTCATTTGCTTACCGATAAACTTAAACCCTGGGTGAGATGCAAGTCCGGGGTAATAAACGGTATTAACTTGGGGATGCTGCTCTAAAAATTCAGCAATAATTTGCGCACTTTCACAATGACGCTGCATTCGTATCGCTAAGGTTTTTAAACCACGATTAATAAGCCATGCATCGTGTGGACTAATTGTTGCACCAATATCTTTAAGTACGGTCATTTTAATTAATGTAATGTGCTCTTGACTGCCACACACCAAACCTGCCACAACATCACCGTGACCATTTAAATATTTAGTAGCACTGTGAACAATTAAATCAATGCCATAATCAATTGGCTTTTGCAGTAACGGCGTGAGAAAGGTGTTATCTATTACACTGATCAAATTGTGTTGTTTTGCCACTTGTCCTATTAACGCTAAATCAATTACCGCCATAGTTGGATTAACTGGGGTTTCGGCAAAAATCATTTTTGAATTCGGTTTAATTGCATCGCGTAATTGCTGCTCATCGGTCATATCTACAAACGTCACTTCAATCCCCCAACGCGGCAACATATGTGCGAAGAAAGCAAACGTACAGCCATACAAAGCGCTTGATGCGACTAAGTGATCGCCTTGCGATAAAAAACTTAATACCGATGCAGAAACCGCGCCCATTCCTGTGGCTGTTGCTGCAGCGGCTTCGCAACTTTCAAGTTGTGCGACTTTTTGTTCAAGCTCTGTCGTCGTCGGGTTACCTAAACGGGTATAAATATAGCCCGGTTCTTCACCAGCAAAACGTGCTGCACCTTGCGCGGCACTGCTAAAATGAAATGTTGATGTTTGGTACAAAGGCGACGTTAGTGCGCCATGTGGATCGTTGGCTTTTTCTGGCCCATGAATGCATTGGCTGTCGATATGGAGTGTGTTCATAGTTTGATCTTTTTTGATTATTATTAATATGATAATCAAAGCGTATCAGCTGATAGATAACAAGCATGCCGGATGCTCAGATGGCTATCTTCTGTACAGTGACACCAAGACACTGTACAGATATCTTGTCAGTTTGTGTCTGCTGAGCTCTCTGTGGTCGCTTTTTTGCGAGACACAATTTTACTCGCAATCAACTGCGCGGTGCCTTTGAGTAAACTACGCTTGTGCTCAAGTCGCGGTAATGGGCGGCTTAACTCCATCGCTTTATAACCAATGCGTGCCGTAAAAATACCCGCGCTCAAGCCTTGTGCTGCTCGCCCTGATAACTTGCCTAATAACTCAGCACTGAGTGCCGTTGCAGCTAAATCAGATACTAACTCAGCACTGCCAACAAACATCACCTGCTTGATCAACATACGATACAATTTTATGCGACTGGCATAACCAAAACCAATCCCGTAAACCTTACCGATTTGCTCAATCAATTTAGTGCCGCGCCACAGCACAGCCATCATATCCACCAGCGCTAAAGGGCTAAGCGCCACCAATAAACCAGACTCCGTAGCAAAACGGTTGATCAGTTTTTTCGCTTGGGTATCTTGTTTCACTAATAAACTATCAGCGTACAAAGTCATGATCTCTTTATCGCTATGATGGCTATCAATACTGGCTTTAAACTCGTCAAAGCCGGTTAATTGCTGATGTTTATTGAGCTTTTCAAGCCAAGGTAATGCGCCTCCCACTTGTTCGCTATTCAGTAGTCTATCTGCCTCATGGCGATGCAATTGATTGCGCTTTAAACTACGCAACATTCTATACTCACGCCATAATAGCTTGCCTAATAACAACACCCCGCTCAGCACTGCAATTAAATATACGCTGCCTAAGATGATGGATTGCTGAAATGTCACAACCATAGAAAATATAAATTCAGCTAACACTAAAGTTATAAAGCTAATCGCAAACACGGCTTTAAGCGTTTGCCATTTTGATTTTTTATAAACTGGCGCTAAATCAATTTCCTCGTCCAGCGGCGCGTCATTTACGTGTTGATCTTCATACTCACCTTGCTCAATTACTTTTGCTGGGGTCAAGGTGAGTTCATTCCCTAAAGGCTGTTCACTGGTATCAATACGTCTACCAGCTTGAAATCCTGATGTGGTCTCGCTCATGTTAATTTGTCTCCTAACAGGTACTGCATGACATGATCCAAACGAATGTGTTTTAACTGCTTATCTGGGCTTGGCATTGGCGCAAAGGATAAAAATTCAAAGCCATGACTTGGCCACTCGTCTTTACCCAGAATTCGCAGTGGTGGTTGCGGCGGTAAATAAGTCAACCATTGCGACTCTAATAACGGCTTACCATAAATACAATTTAGGGTTTTGCCTTGTTCAACCACTTGCTTTGGCGTAGTTGCAGCAATTGATGACATCGCCATAGTTTCAATTTTAACGCCATCAAATTTTAAATGGTTACGTTGCTCATGCACTAACGAATCAAGCAGCAAGGCTAAGTCTTTATGGTGCGCGCTACTGATGTGATCCGATTTATTAGCGGCAAATAACAGCTTATCGATATTTGGTTTGAATAAACGTTTTAAAAAGCCAGTTTCGCCATAATTAAAATGGGCAAGTAATTGTTTGATCACATCACCTTGCTCTTGCAACGTCTCAGGCCCTTCATTGAGCGCACTGAGCACATCAACAAGCACTATTTGCCGATCAAAGTTGCGAAAGTGTTGTGTATAAAATGGCTTAACCACTTCTTTCACATAAGCATTAAAGCGCTTTTGCAAGTGCGCCAAATTAGACCCTGCAACCACCTCATCATTAGCCTGCGCAACTGGGAAAAACAATAATAACGGTGCACCTTGTAATTCACCTGGCATCAGCATGCGTCCAGGTTGTAGCATCGCCAATTTAGTGTCTTTTTTAAGACTCACTAACAGTGTTTGATAGTGCGTAGCAATCGCGCTTAGCGCACTTTCATCTACCGGTGCAGTTAAATCAAGCTCGCTCAGTGCAGTTAAAAATGCCTGCGACTTTTCAACCCGAGGCGAGCGTTGTAGTAATGCATATTGCTGCTCACTCCACTGTTGATAGCTTTGCTCTAGCATGGGTAAATCAAGCAGCCACTCACCGGGGTAATCAACAATGTCTAAATACAAGGTTGATTGCGGTGCAAAGTGACCACGTAAGCCTGCGTCACTCCGATATTTAATTGCCAGCCGTAAAGTATTTATACGCTCGGTTGATGCAGGCCAGTGTGGTTGCCCTTCAAGCGGCAATAAAGCACTCAGGGCTTTAGGGTAATCAAATGTAGGAATGGTCAGCGCTTGTTGTGGCACTATTTTTGTGGCGATATGACGCTGTTGCTGCATAACATCAAAAAACGGTAAGTTTTTGTCTGTTGCTTGGCTGGTTAAATGCTTTACTAAAGCGGTAATAAAAGCGGTTTTACCACTGCCACTGAGGCCAGTTACCGCTAATTTTACGTGTTGATCTAAACTACGGTGAACAGCTTTTTCAGCCTTACCTTTGAGTTTATTAAAGGCGTTTTTTGCAGATGAAGTGTTTATCATAATGAGCTAGCACTTCAGCGCCATTATAAATTAGGTGGCTAAAGTGCTATTAAGTCCTTTACAGCTTATTGATTTCACGGCTAACCGTAAACTCGGTTGAAGTAACATAACGTTCCATATCTTGTAAACGTATATCAACACGTCCCAAACGGTCTTTTAAATCTTGTAAAGCACGACGTGGTGGCTCACCTTTTTGCCATACTTTAAATTTTACTTCAAGAGGATCTTCGTGTTTTGCCGCATCAGTTTTGCTTTGTGCATTGGCAGGTTTTTTATCTAAAATAAACCACGCTGCGATGTAAGCCACAACAAACAACGGGCCACCAGCTAGTAACACTGCCGTTACTACGATAATACGTACTAACCACAATTCCATATTGAAATAATCACTGAGTCCTGCACATACACCGGCTATTTTACCACGTGCTGGATCTCTTAGCAGTTCACGTTTAGCACTCATACCTTACGCCTCCACTGTGGGGCCTCTTGATCAAGTAGTGCTTCTAAAGTTTCTACTCGGTCAGCCATTTTATCTGCTTTTTGAGCAAGCTCAAGTAACTGGCGGTGTTCGTGTTCGCTCAAGCCTTGGCTTACTTGCTTTTTACTTCGGTAATGTAAAATTAACCAAAGGGGTGCTACCACAACCATAAAAATGATAATTGGAGCAACAAACACTTCTGCATCAAACATAACCCTCTCCTACACATCCATTAATTTATCAAGCATAGGGGGATGACTCCCCCTTTATTTATTATCTTTATTTATCAGCAAGCTTCTTTTTAAGTGCTGCTAATTCATCATCGATTTTTTCGTTTTGCTGTAACTCAGCAATTTCATCAGCCAATGACTTTTTGCCTAAGTCGTACGATTCTACTTGTGATTCTAGTCCATCAATCTTAGTTTCGTAGCGCTCAAAGCGATTTAATGCATCTTCAACTTTAGAGCTGTCTAATGCTTTTTTCACCTCTAGGCGTGACTCAGCTGAGCGTTGACGTAAAATAATCGCTTTTTGACGTGCTTTTGCATCCGCTAACTTGTCTTGTAGCGTACTTACTTCCTGTTGCAGCTTATCAATGTGAGATTCTATGTGACTGAGTTCATCTTCAACAGCAGCAACCGCTTGTGCTGACTTTTGCTTTTCAAGCAATGCAGCACGGGCTAGATCATCACGGTCTTTGCTCAATGCCAGCTCGGCTTTATCTTGCCATTGAGCGACTTGCTCTTTTAATGTATCGACACGACGTACTAATTCTTTTTTCTCTGCTAATGTTTTCGCAGAGGTTGAACGTACTTCAACTAATGTGTCTTCCATCTCTTGGATGATCAGACGTACCATTTTTTCAGGATCTTCTGCTTTATCTAAAATGGCATTGATATTAGAATTAACAATATCTGCAAAACGCGAAAAAATTCCCATAACATTTACCTCTGTAGTGTTTAACTTAATTGGTCTGCTGTTACTGTTACAATATGCTTGCCAACTTTATAAAACATAAAATACAGTAATATTTTCATAATGTTAAACTAAAAATACAAATTCCTTTAGTTCTCCCTAATTATGAAATACACTAACTGTTAGTAAAAATGACTAAGAGTTAGGGAATATGAGCCAATTTCGCCAACAAGATAATTTACTCGGCCAATCAGACAGCTTTTTAGCGGTACTTGATCAAGTTTCACAGCTGGCAAGTTTAGATAAACCAGTACTGATTATTGGTGAACGTGGCACAGGTAAAGAACTGATTGCCGCCCGTTTACACTTTTTATCAAAGCGCTGGGAGCAAAGCTACATTAAGCTCAACTGCGCGGCACTTAACGAAAACTTGCTTGAAAGCGAATTGTTTGGCCATGAAAGTGGTGCCTTTACCGGCGCAAGTAAACGCCACGAAGGACGCTTTGAACGTGCCAATGCCGGTACGCTATTTTTAGACGAACTAGCAAATACCTCTGCCATGGTGCAAGAAAAACTATTACGGGTAATTGAATACGGTGAATTTGAGCGAGTCGGTGGCAAACAAACCGTCAAGGTCGATACTCGCTTAGTCTGCGCAACCAATGAAGATCTTCCTTATTTAGCCGAGCAAGGTGAATTTAGAAGCGATTTACTCGACAGGCTCGCATTTGATGTAATCACTTTACCGCCACTGCGCGAACGTCAGGAAGACATCATGTTACTCGCTGAGCAATTTGCGATGAATATGGCCCGTGATTTGGACTGGCAACTATTCAGTGGTTTCACCCGCAGTGCAGTGGAAATACTGCAAGGGCATGATTGGCCAGGTAATATACGTGAACTTAAAAATGTCGTGGAACGAAGCTTATATCGCCATGGCAGTGAACATATTCCCGTTCACCAGATTATTTTAGACCCATTTGAAAGCCGCTTTAGACCTAAGCAACGAATTAAAAAACTCCCCACTAAAGCCGTAGAAGCAGCTCCTGTTGCAGTTGTAGCCAATGAACCGATAGTTGCAACAAGTACCCCGCAATTTCAGTTTCCATGTAGCTTAAAAGACCTCTCAAATGAATTTGAAATTGATTTAATAAAAAAAGCGCTTGAATATAGTCAATTTAATCAAAAGAAAACTGCAGAAGTACTTGGTTTAACGTATCATCAACTACGAGGCTATTTGAAAAAATACAACTTGTTAGATCAACAATAATAGTCAGAGGCTAAACGAGTGTATAAATTATTACTTGGTATCTTAACGGTATGCCTAACGGGTTGCTTAGATACCAAAGAAAAAACGCTAGAAGAAAAGAATCAGGGCTTAGTTTATTGCGCTGAGGCTAACCCTGTGTCGTTCAATCCCCAAGTGACGACCACAGGTTCGACGATCGATATTATTGCAAATCAATTGTATGACCGTTTGATCAGTATCGATCCCGTGACCGCTGAATTTAAAAGTGAACTGGCCACTGACTGGAAAATAAGTAAAGACGGCAAGTCAGTTACCTTTACCTTGCGCAAAGGAGTGAAGTTTCATACTACTGCATACTTTACCCCAAGCAGAGAGTTTAACGCTGATGATGTAATCTTTACCTTTAGCCGTTTATTCGATGTGTATAATCCTTATCACTTTGTTGGGGATGCCAATTACCCTTATTTTCAAAGTGTCGGCATCGACCAGCTAATTCGGCAAATTGTTCGCGTGTCCGACTACCAAGTGCGCTTTGAATTATTTAATGCCGAAAGCAGTTTTTTAGCCAATATGGCAACTGATTTTGCAGTGGTTTTGTCTCGCGAATATGCCATGCAATTAAAACAGCGCGACCAAGTTAATCTTTTTGATCAATACCCTGTTGGTACTGGCCCCTATGTTTATAAAGAGTATCGGCGCGATCACTTAGTCCGCTATTATCGTAATCCTGACTATTGGAAACACCATGTAGTGCTGGAGCAGTTGGTTTACGACATCACCCCAAATGGCACCACCCGAATTGCAAAAATGCTCACTAAAGAGTGCGATGTAACCGCACACCCAAGTAGCGCACAGTTAAGTATTTTAGCCCAACGCGACGACATTAACGTACAAAAAGAAACCAATCTTAATGTAGGTTATTGGGCGTTTAATACCGAGCGCCCACCATTTGACGATTTAAGAGTACGTCAAGCACTGGCCCATGCCATTGACGTTGAAAAAATCATGCAAGCAGTTTATTACGGCAACGGTATTCGTGCGCAATCGTTATTACCGCCAACATCATGGGCATATCAACCACAAGCTAAACTACCCGGATTTAACCCTGATCTAGCTAAAAAACTGCTGATTGAGGCTGGCCTTCCAAATGGCTTTGATATGACCATTTGGGCTATGCCAGTGAGCCGAATTTATAATCCTAACGCACGTAAAATGGCCGAGCTAATGCAAAGCGATTTACGAAAAATTGGTGTAAACGTCAGTATCGTTGAGTATGAGTGGAACACCTTTATTCAACGCATAGGTGAACACCGCCATGACAGCGTGTTATTAGGTTGGGCTGCAGATACACCGGATCCAGATAACTTTTTTAGCCCGCTACTCAGTTGCACCGCGGCATTTAGTGGTAAAAACCCTGCGAATTGGTGTGATCCTGAGTTTGACTTACTCTTGACACAAGCGCTTGATACCACCGATTTAGCCAAACGAAAAGCCTATTATCAACAAGCACAAGCGATGATAGTGCGTGAACTACCTTTATTACCACTTGCCCACGGTATGCGTTTTCAAGCAAGTAGTGCCGATGTAGAAGGTATTCCACTTGGCCCATTTGGCGCAATTTCCTTAGCCAACGCGAGGAAAAAATAATGGTGTTAAATTATATTTTACGCCGTTTAGGCTTACTGTTATTTATGATGTTTACCTTGAGTGTATTTACATTTTCACTGAGTTATTTATTTCCCGGCGATCCGCTTAGTAATTTAAGTGGTATCAGTAATACCAGTTTTTCACAAACCAGTGAACTACAAGAAAAATATCACTTTAACGATAATTATTTAATGCAATATTTTGCTTTTATTGCGCGTATTGTGCAAGGCGACTGGGGCGTGTCGTTCGCTTCGGGCGACAGCGTATTTACTCATATTATCGAGCTATTCCCAGCCACGTTAGAGCTGAGTATTTATGCGTTAATTATTTCTGTGGTGGTTGGCGTTCCGGCAGGTATCTTCGCGGCGGCCTACCATCGGCGCTGGCCAGATAAACTAGTTAACTCCACGACATTAGTGGGCTACTCAATGCCGGTATTTTGGTTAGCTTTGCTGCTGATCATGGTGTTCTCATTACAACTAGGTTGGTTCCCTATGTCAGGGCGAATGGGCTTACTGTACGAGATCCCCTCCCAAACTGGCTTTATTTTGATTGATATTGTATTAGCAGACTTTCCTTATTCTGGTCTGGCAATGCTTGATGCTCTGCATCATTTAACCCTGCCGACCATTGTTCTGGCAATGTACCCTACAACTGTATTAGTGCGCTTTACACGAGAGTCAATGTTACATGTGCTTGAGCAAAGTTTTATTAAAACTGCCCGAGCCAAAGGCTTAAACCGTGCCCAATTAATTATGCATCATGCCTTACGTAATGCCTTGTTACCGGTTATAAAGCAAATTGGTTTACAGTTTAGTACCTTGATCACTCTGGCGATGATCACTGAGGTGATTTTTTCATGGCCCGGTGTTGGCCGTTGGTTAATTGATAGTATTTATCAACGAGACTACCCTGCCATTCAAGGTGGCTTATTAGCGGTATCGATGTTTGTAATTCTGGCGACTATTATTGCAGAATTAACCTATACCTTGTTCGACCCGCTGTCACGGAATCAAGCGCATGGCAAAGTTTAATTTATTTTCAGAAGAGTCAAACAAATCGCCATTAGCGCGATTTTGGCGCAAATTTAAATCCAATCATCCTGCCTTAGTGGGGTTATGGATTTTTATCGCCTTTGCTATTTTAGCTGCGGCTGCGCCACTGATTGCACCATATGGAGTAAACCAGCAACACAGTGATGCGTTACTTATTCCTCCATCGTGGCATGAAATGGGCGATGTACGTTTTATACTCGGTACTGACGACTTAGGTCGCGATGTACTCTCACGGCTTATGAATGGCGCAACTTATACCTTTGGCTTATCAGTCATTGCTGCGCTGATCACCACCATCATAGGTGTGTTAGTAGGCACATTTGCCGGCATTAGCCGAGGTATTCGCTCAAGCTTTTTAAATCATCTACTCGATATAACCTTATCAATACCGTCTTTATTGTTAGCGATTATTATTATTGCGATATTAGGCCCAGGCCTGATGAATACCGTGTGGGCAATTATTTTAGCGCTATTACCGCAATTTATTCACTCGGTGCGTAACCTCATCGTCACTGAGCTTAATAAAGATTACATTACTGCATTTAAGCTTGATGGCGCATCGAATTGGCATATTCTCTCGCGCGGGATTTTTCCAAATATTTATGAGCATATTGTGGTTATTTTTACGATGGCATTATCGACCGCTATTTTAGATATTTCCGCTTTAGGCTTTTTAAAACTAGGGGCACAACCACCAACCACAGAGTGGGGTGCAATTTTAGCTGAAAACCTGGGTTTAATTTATTTAGCACCTTGGACCGTTGGCTTACCTGGGGTGTTACTCTTTTTAGCCGTGCTGTCGACCAACTTAGTGGGCGACGGGCTACGCCAAGTGCTCAAAGCACGTAAGGCTGATTAAATGCAATTACTTGATATACGAAATCTGACCATAGAGCTGCGCACCTCTGATACTGTTATTCGCGCCGTAGATAGAGTGAACTTGAGCCTCAAAGAAGGTGAAGTACATGCATTAGTGGGCGAATCTGGCTCAGGTAAAAGCTTAATTGCTAAAGCCATTGTGGGTGTATTAAATAAACGCTGGCACATTACCGCCGACCGAATGCATTGGCGCGGCGTAGATTTAATGCGTCTATCAAACGAACAACGACGTAAAATTGTTGGTAGTGACATCGCAATGATTTATCAAGATCCCAGTCGCTGTCTTGATCCAACCGCAAAAATATTTGAGCAAATAGCCGAAACGCTCCCTGAAATAGCAAACTCCGGGTTTTTCTTAAAGCGTAACCGCGAACGTAAAGACCGCGTAAAAGCGCTGATCCACAAAGTGGGCATTAAAGATCACGAAAAAGTACTATCGAGCTACCCTCACGAGCTCTCAGAAGGCGTTTGTCAAAAGGTCATGATTGCTATGGCCATTGCTCGTACACCTAAGTTACTGATTGCCGATGAGCCAACTACAGCACTTGAAAGTACCACACGAGCCCAAGTATTTCGGTTATTAAAAAGTTTAAATCAACTTAAAAACATGTCAATTTTAATGATCTCTCATGAACTTGAAGAAATCATTAATTGGTCTCATTGTATGCATGTACTTTACTGCGGACAAATGGTTGAAGCAGGCCCAACCCAGCGTATTTTTGCCCAGCCTCGCCACCCTTATACGCAAGCATTATTAAAAAGCTTACCGGATTATGAGCAAGGGCTTGCCCATAAAGAACCTTTTTATGCACTAAAAGGTACAATCCCAACCTTGCAGCATTTGCCTATAGGATGTCGCCTTGGTCCTCGCTGTCCGCAGGCACAAAAAGCTTGTGTAGTAACACCGCCTTTAACTAAACAACATGGTCATAGTTATGCGTGTCATTTCCCTCTCATTAAGGTGATGAAATAATGCAACCTCTGTTAAAAGTGCAAGCCTTGTCAAAAAGCTTTAACCTGCGTGCTGGGTTATTTTCACGTAAGCGTTTTGAGGTATTAAAAAACATCTCGTTTTGTTTAGAGCAAGGTGAAACACTGGCTATTATTGGCGAAACTGGCTCTGGTAAAAGTACCCTAGCAAAATTACTCGCTGGAGCAGACAGCGCAGATGCTGGGCAAATCCTACTCGATGGCAACATCATCGAAAACAAAGGCGTTCGCGATCAGCAATGCCGCCATATTAGAATGATTTTTCAAGACTCCGAAGCCTCGCTAAACCCAGGTTTAACGATCGGCGATATGCTCGACGATTGCCTGCAATATAATACTTCTTTGGATAAAGTAACTCGCGCTGAAAAAATCACCGCAACACTGTCTAAAGTAGGTTTATTAAACGACCATCAGTATTACTACCCACATATGTTTAGTGGCGGTCAGCTGCAACGTGTCGCTCTAGCACGTGCATTAATACTCGACCCTAAGGTTGTGGTACTTGATGAAGCATTATCGTCTCTGGACCCTTCTGTACGCGCACAAACCGTCAACCTGCTACTCAAGCTTCAACAGGACACGGGTCTCAGTTATATCTTGATCACTCACCACTTAAGTTTAGTACGCCACATCAGCGATCAACTTGTAGTACTCGATCACGGTGAAATTGTTGAATACGGTAGAACCGAGGATGTATTCCAAAAGCCAAAATCAAAAGTCACTCAGAAGTTGTTGAGTTGCTAAAAAAAGGTTCTAGGTTCTAGGAAAAGCCAGAGCAGTTAAGGGATATATATCTATCGCTGTTTGTGGTTAAAAAACGAAAGCCAATAGTAAAGCGGATTTATCAACCGCTTTATGCGAAATGAGAACATCGTATTTGGGATAGTGCTTACGTTTAACTCAGAAATAGTAGGTTCTGGAAAAATAGAACCTTAATCAACTCCAAACAGTCTGAAAAATCATCTATTTGTTGGCTTGGTTGGAAACAGGTTCTTGGTGATTACTAAAATTACGCCGAACACTTCCGCTAATGTACCACCCATATATAAATTTAACGACCATTCATCAAAAGCCAGCCAACCAAATCCTACGCAAAAAAATACAATATTCATCACGATAAGTTGGCCTATAAGTATTTTAATAAACCAATTTGCATAGGATTTTTTTAATTCTCTATCTGCTTTTGAATCTTCAACTTTCTCTGAAACTAAAGGATCTGTCGGGGTAGTTTTACTTTTATCTTGCAGGCTCGCTTTTATTAACGATGCTAAATTTCCCTTTTCTTGTACCGTCATTATAAAAGCCTCAATGCTTTTAATCTATGCTTAAGCGCCTCATGAGAAACCCCGAAATACATTGCTAAATTAAAATGATTTTTACCTGAACGCAATAATTTTTTTAAAATTGCTTCAGGCATTAATAAGTTAGCTGCGAACTGATTTGCAAATATTTCATCAGCATCAGTTCCGTTTGAAGCATTTGGGCCTCTTAAGTCAACATACTCATATTCAAGGCTTTCATCGTTAGACTCAATCCTGGAAACGTAATGACCTAATTCATGTGCGCAGGTAAATCGTTTTCGGTTACTGTGATCAGCATGATGTAAAGCGATGATCGGATCAGCACCAGCCTCTTTAATCAAGGCGCCGGAAACACTAGGTGGGAGTTCTGTATCCAAAACTTGTAATCCCATTTTTTTAGCTATCGAGACAGGATCAACAGGAAAGTCCTGATTAAGCCAAAGTGTTTCAAGTACTTTGTTAGCTTCAGTTTGTGGATTCAAGTTCATATAATTTCCTCAACTAGAAATTTCTGTTGTGTTTATACAGATAAAAGCAAAAAAACGTCAATTGCACTGATAATATATACAGTAGTTAATATTCAGTTTTTTGCCAACATGCATTTTAACACTATCACATAATTCTTAGTGTGTTTTTCTGCCATTCTAATATCAATAATAATTGTCACAACTGCTATTTAAAACTTCACAGGTTCAAAGGCTTTCGTTGCACGCTACCCAATTTTGTAAACTAAACTCAAACCTAGCACCTTTAACCTAGTACCTTTTAACTTTAACCTAGCGCATGACCCCTTTAACTGCACCCACAAAAAAAGCGCCATTAGGCGCTTTTTTAGGTTTGCTTAATTAAGCATTACTCTGTGGCGGCTTGCGCTTTAGGTAAGTTTAATTCTGCATTTGCTTTTAAAGCTTCAATGAATACCATGTAGTTTTTGTTAACTTGGGCCATAGTAATATTTTGCTTAAGCTGTGCGTCAATTTCGCCTTCAACAGTAGCGTTAGTTACTGTTTTAAGTGCTACGATTGCCGCGTCACCGTTGTTTAGGTCAACTTTTTCAACTACTGGTGTGTCATCAGTTGGATGTGCCATTTTAAAGGCATGTTGAACGATTGCAGGCGAAACAGTGTAAGCTTGACGGGTTAGTGCCGCTTCTTGACGAAGTTCTAAGCTTTGCTCAGTTACTAGGTCATTTAAGCTCTTGCCAGCTTCAATCTCAGCATACAGCGTTGTTGCTTTTTCTTTCGCAAGCTCTGATGCTTTTTCACTAACTAAACGTGCTTTAATTTGCTCTGATACATCAGCAAGTGCTTTTGTTGCAGCTGGTACATGCTCTTTAACACGCACTAACACAACATGCTCATCGCCCACTTCGATAACTTCAGAGTTCATTTTATCTTCAAGCACATCTGGTGAGAATATTGCAGCTAATACCGCTGGTGTATTAAGCGGCGCAGGTAGAGAATTACGGTCAACTAATGCTGTTGTTTGTACTTCAACACCGGCAACTTCTGCAGCATCAACTAAGGTATCTGAAATTTCAAATGCAATAGCGCCCATTTCTGTTTGCTTTTCATAGAATGCATTTACTTTTTCAGTACGCTCAAGCTCAGCACGTAAATCAGCTTTAACAGTGTCATACGCTTTTACTTGTTGGCTCTGAATATCAGTTAACTGAATAATATGGTAACCAAACTCAGATTGTACAACGTCTGAAAAATCCCCTTTATTTGCTAATGCGAATGCCGCATCTTCAAAAGCAGGATCCATCATGTCACGTTCGATCCAATCTAAGTCACCACCCATTTCAGCACTAACGGTATCATCAGATGATGATTCTGCTAATGCCGCAAAATCACCGCCTTGTTGTAATTGTGCTAACAAGTCTTCTGCTTTGGCTTTTGCTGCATCATCATCTTCACTGTTATCAATTAAGATATGCGATACACGGCGTTTTTCAGGTTCGACGTATTGTGCTTTGTTTTGATCATAATATGCTTTAACGTCTGCTTCGCTAACATGAGTTTCAAGTGTTAAGTTAGCTGCATTTAAATCAATGTAGTTTACTGATACTTGCTCTGGCGCTAAAAACTGCGACATATTTAGATCATAGTAATCGGCAATTTCTTGCTCTGTTACTGTCACGTTTTGCTGTAAAGACTCTTTGCTGATCACGACATAGTCAATATTGCGCGTTTGCTGTTGTAGCGCAACGGCATTAGTCAGTTCGCTATTTAGAGCGAAATCGGTGCCTGCAACCGCTGAAATTAGCTGGCTACGAGTCATTTCTTCACGTAAATATTCACGAAATGCGTCAGGTTGAAAGTTCATTTGACGGATAACTTGTAAGTAACGATCGTTGTTAAATTGCCCACCAATTTGGAAGTATGGCAATTCTAAAATCGCTTTACGAACACTGTCGTCACTAACACGTAAGCCAAGTTCGGCCGCTAGTTGAGTTTGCAATTCTTGTTGTACTAGACGGTCAACGACGCCTTGACGAATTTGTGCCATATAAGTTGGATCAGCAGCAATTTGTGCAAAGTATTCGCCAAATTGTTGCTCTAAACGTGCACGTTCGTTTTGGAACGCACGGCTAAACTCGGTTTGGCTAATTTTAACTCCATTTACTTCAGCTACGGGCTGCTCTGTGGTTTGACCTAAGTAACCACCGATCCCTGCTAAGGCAAAAGATAAAATCACCGCGCCTAAAATAATTTTAGCTACCGGTCCTTGTGAACCTTCTCTGATTTTCTCAAGCATTTATTTATCTCTATTCTATTCGAGGCAGAAATCGCCTTGCTTATGTAAAAAAAGCGTATCTTACCAGATACGCTTTTTTACTTGAAGCAGTTGGCGAGAAAGAACGTTAATTAAGCTGTAAAAGCGATTAACTTCTTACACTACCAAACCAACTCACTAAAGAGCAGTGATTAGCTGTTACATGCATCTTTAAGCGCTTTACCTGCTTTAAAAGCTGGGATAGTCGCTGCAGCGATTTGAATTGTTTCGCCAGTTTGTGGGTTACGGCCTGAACGTGCAGCACGTTCACGTACTGAGAAAGTACCGAAACCAACCAATGCTACTGAATCGCCATCTTTAAGAGCGCCAGAAACAGCCTCGATGAATGAATCAAGTGCACGACCCGCAGCCGCTTTAGAAATGTCAGCATCAGCTGCGATTTGATCGATTAATTGAGATTTATTCACAATATCATCCTCTTTCATTGTTATTATCAAGAGCGATTGTTTTTTAAACTAACATCACTATTTTGAAAATTTTAGAGCAAACTTTTTCATGCTCATACGATTGTAATTTTTCTTCAGCCTAGGCCACATAAGGCCTCGGCTTGAAAACCAGTGCTTAACTTATCATACCATCTAGATTTGAAAAGCCCTTTAAAGCACTTTTTTTCGCTTTTTTACTGGTTTTTTGATGTTTCGACTGAAAAACTCTCAACTGGGTGTACTAAAGCCAGTTTTAAAACCTCATCAATCCACGTAACTGGGTGAATATCAAGTCCTGCCAATACATTGTCAGGGATCTCTTTTAAGTCACGTTCGTTAATTTTTGGAATAATGACCGTTTTAATTCCACCACGATGAGCGGCTAATAGTTTCTCTTTTAAGCCACCAATTGGTAATACTTCACCACGTAAGGTGATTTCACCCGTCATCGCCACATCAGCACGTACCGGGTTACCTGTAAGACTTGATACCAAACCTGTTACCATCGCGGCGCCAGCACTTGGTCCATCTTTTGGAGTTGCCCCCTCAGGTACGTGCACATGAATATCACGTTTTTCGTAAAAATCACTGTTAATACGAAATGCATCAGCGCGATTACGTACAACTGTCATAGCTGCTTGAATCGACTCTTGCATTACATCGCCTAGTGACCCGGTGTAGCTTAGTTTACCTTTGCCTGGTACTGCGGCACATTCGATGGTCAGCAAATCACCGCCCACTTCAGTCCACGCTAAACCTGTAACTTGGCCAATGCGATCGCCGTCTTCAGCTTTACCATAATCATAGCGCTGCACACCTAAGAAATCTTCAAGGTTGTCAGCATTAATAGTGACTGTTTTAGTGCCTTTTTCAAGCAAGATATTCTTCACCGCTTTACGGCATAACTTAGATATTTCGCGTTCTAAGTTACGTACGCCCGCTTCACGGGTGTAATAACGAATAATGCCGATGATTGCACTGTCTTCGATGATTAATTCGCCATCTTTTAAGCCATTGCGCTTAACTTGTTTAACAATTAAATGCTCTTTGGCAATATTCAGCTTTTCATCTTCGGTATAACCCGATAACCGGATCACTTCCATCCGATCCAATAACGGACCAGGAATGTTAAAGCTGTTTGATGTAGCAACAAACATTACGTCAGATAAGTCATAATCGACTTCTAAGTAATGATCCGCAAAATGGCTATTTTGCTCAGGATCAAGTACTTCTAGCAGTGCCGATGCAGGATCGCCACGCATATCAGATGACATTTTATCGATTTCATCTAACAAGAATAATGGGTTTTTAACGCCCACTTTACTCATGTTTTGAATCAACTTACCTGGCATTGAACCTATGTAAGTACGACGGTGACCACGAATTTCTGCTTCATCACGAACACCACCTAGTGCCATACGAATATACTTACGCCCTGTAGAGCGAGCAATCGATTGACCTAATGACGTTTTACCAACACCCGGAGGACCCACTAGGCACAAAATTGGCCCTTTGAGTTTATTGGTACGCTGTTGCACGGCGAGATATTCAATGATGCGTTCTTTGACTTTATCAAGACCGTGATGGTCGCTGTCTAAAATCTTTTGTGCGCCCGCTAAGTCTTTTTTCACTTTCGAACGTTTTTTCCATGGCACATTAATTAATGTGTCTATGTATGAACGTACAACCGTGGCTTCTGCCGACATCGGCGACATCATTTTAAGCTTAGCAAGTTCAGAGTTCGCTTTTTCTTGCGCATCATTGCTCATACCTGATTCTTCAATGCGCTTTTTCAGTGCTTCGAATTCATCTGGTACGTCGTCAAGCTCGCCTAATTCTTTTTGAATGGCTTTCATTTGCTCATTGAGATAATACTCACGTTGCGACTTTTCCATCTGCTTTTTAACGCGGGTACGAATTTTTTTCTCAACTTGCAGTAAATCAATTTCACCTTCCATCAACGCCATTAAATATTCAAGACGTTCTGTAACATTGGTGATTTCGAGTACTTTTTGCTTTTCAGGCACTTTCAGCGGCATGTGCGCTGCCATAGTATCGGCAAGGCGCGGCGCTTCATCAATGCCACTGACCGAGGTTAACACCTCTGGTGGTATTTTTTTATTTAGCTTTACATAGCCTTCAAACTGACTGATGGCACTGCGAATAAATACATCTTGCTCTTGCTCATCGATTTCTTCTGAACCAATAAACTGCGCATTAGCAACAAAAAAGTCTTCATTATCAATAAAGCTTTCTAGTTTTGCTCGCTGTGTGCCTTCAACCAGTACTTTGACTGTGCCATCAGGAAGTTTAAGCAATTGTAATACCGTGGCTATGGTACCAACACGGTAAATATCATCTTGCTCAGGCTCATCCACGGTCGCGTCTTTTTGCGCAACAAGGAAAATTTGTTTGTCTTTATCCATTGCCGCTTCAAGGCATTTTATTGATTTTTCACGGCCTACAAAAAGCGGGATCACCATGTGCGGATATACCACGACATCGCGCAGTGCTAGCACCGGGATTTCGACTCGATCTGTTCTCTCAAGCGTCATTATTTTTCTCTTCGCTCTTCATTTATTTTAAAGATTACTCAAGTATATGGGGATAACCTAAGTAAAGTTCAACAATTTAACGTAACTGGATTAAATAAATTATAAAAAAAGGAGCACTAGGCTCCTTTTTATTATCAAAATGAGTAAATTTTACTCAGACGCTGCTTTATCTTGGCTAGCGCTTTGATAAATCAAAATAGGATCTGATTCACCTTTGATCACGGTTTCGTCAATCACTACTTTGCTGACGTTTTCCATTGAAGGAAGTTCGTACATAGTATCGAGTAACACCGCTTCAACGATTGAACGAAGACCACGAGCACCTGTTTTACGCTCCATCGCTTTATGAGCGATAGCACGCAGTGCGTCATCACGGAATTCAAGTTCAACGTCTTCCATACCAAATAATGCGCCGTACTGTTTCGTTAAGGCATTTTTAGGCTCATTTAATATTTGCACTAAAGCCGACTCATCGAGTTCAGTTAAGGTTGCCACTACTGGTAGACGACCAATGAACTCAGGGATCAAACCATATTTCACTAAATCTTCTGGCTCAACATCTTTAAATGTATCACTTAAAGAACGACTCGCCGCAGATTCTTTTACGTTTACCCCAAAACCAATACCGGTATTTTTATGACTACGCTGCTCAATCACTTTATCAAGACCAGAGAATGCGCCACCACAGATGAATAAGATTTTAGAGGTGTCTACCTGTAAAAACTCTTGCTGTGGGTGTTTACGCCCGCCTTGTGGTGGCACAGATGCCACAGTACCTTCAATTAGTTTAAGCAGTGCTTGTTGCACGCCCTCACCAGATACATCACGAGTGATCGACGGGTTATCAGATTTACGTGAAATTTTGTCAATCTCATCAATGTAAACAATACCACGTTGCGCTTTTTCTACATCGTAATCACATTTTTGTAGCAACTTTTGAATGATGTTTTCAACATCTTCGCCCACATAACCAGCTTCAGTTAGTGTGGTTGCATCGGCCATTGTAAACGGCACATCTAATAAACGCGCTAACGTTTCAGCTAATAATGTTTTACCACTGCCGGTTGGGCCAATAAGTAAGATATTACTTTTGCCTAACTCAATATCCGTTTTACCGGTTTGATTACGCAAACGTTTGTAGTGATTGTAAACCGCTACTGACAGTACTTTTTTGGCGTGATCTTGACCAATAACATAATCATCTAAATGATTACGAATTTCTTTTGGTGCAGGCAGTTTATCAGAGGTATTGTGCTTTGGCGCAATGTCTTTGATCTCTTCCCTGATAATGTCGTTGCATAGCTCAACACATTCATCACAAATGTATACTGAAGGGCCAGCAATTAACTTACGAACTTCATGCTGGCTTTTGCCACAAAAAGAGCAGTATAACAATTTATTACTTTTGTCGCCGTCTGTAGGAGTGTCAGACATTCAGCTACCTCATCTTATTCGTTGGCTGCCAAACTACTTAGCAGCTATTTTAATACGCTTAACTATACCAAAAAATATTGGTTTTCACAGTGTAAACAGCTCAAGCTAGTACTGTTAGTTACCAGCTTGTATTTGTTACTTGCTGTCGCGACTAGTAAATACCGCATCAACTAAACCATAATCAACAGCTTGGCTGGCGCTCATGAAGTTATCACGGTCTGTATCTTTTGAAATCACATCTAATGGTTGGCCGGTATGCTCTGCCATTAAACGGTTTAATTTATCTTTAATAGACAAAATTTCTTTGGCGTGTATTTCAAAATCAGATGCTTGACCTTGGAAACCGCCTAATGGTTGGTGGATCATCACGCGTGAATTAGGTAAACAATAACGTTTGCCTTTTGCACCAGCAGTCAATAAAAATGCTCCCATGCTCGCCGCTTGGCCAACACAAATAGTACTTACATCTGGTTTAATGAAATTCATAGTGTCATAAATCGCCATACCCGCAGTCACTGAACCGCCTGGCGAATTAATATATAAAAAGATATCTTTTTCTGGGTTTTCTGATTCTAAAAATAGCATTTGCGCTAAGATCAGATTAGCCATGTTGTCTTCAACTTGACCTGTTAAAAAAATGATTCGCTCTTTTAATAGTCTCGAATAAATATCATACGAGCGCTCGCCTTTCGCTGTTTGTTCAACAACCATAGGTACTAATGCATTGAGTGGATCTGTAATACCAGTGTTCATATTTATCTAATTCCTTATGCGCTTATACTTATCCTTATTATAAGGAAGCATAGTTATTTTTTGGCGAAATTGAAGGCCACAAACTAAAATGGCTCGGGCACACTGCATAATACAGAGTAACACGAGCCATTTAATCGTTAGCGAGGGCTTAAGTCAATGACTTATTAAGCACCTTGCTGTGGATTCATGATGTCATCAAATGCTTTTTCAACGTCAGTCACATTTGCTTTAGCTAAAATAGCTTCAACAGCTTGCTCTTCCATTGCTACATTACGCATTTGTTGCATAAGTTGATCATTTGCTTTGTAGTATTCTACAACTTCAGTTGGATCTTCGTATGCAGAAGCCACTGTTGCAATTAATGCTTCAACTTTTGAATCATCAACTTTGATCTCGTTCGCTTTAATTACTTCACCTAATAATAGGCCAGTCTTAACGCGTGTTACTGCTTGTTCATGGAACAACTCTGCTGGAAGCTCAGGCATGTTTTTAGCGTCGCCACCAAAACGTTGTGCAGCTTGTTGACGTAGTGCATCAATTTCTTGATCTACTAGGGCTTTAGGCACGTCGATTTCGTTGTTAGCTAAAAGACCTTTAATTGCTTGGTCTTTCACGTTAGCTTTAACCGCTTGGTCAAGTTCACGTGTCATGTTCTTTTTAACTTCTTCTTTAAGAGCGTCAACACCGCCTTCAGTTACACCAAACTTAGTTGCGAATTCTTCGCTAAGTTCAGGTAGCTCTTGCGCTTCAACTTTCTTCACTGTGATAGTGAATTGAGCTGCTTTGCCTTTAAGATTTTCAGCATGGTAATCTTCAGGGAAAGTTACGTCAGAAACAACTTCTTCGCCTGCTTTTTTACCTACGATGTTATCTTCAAAACCTGGGATCATACGACCTTGACCAAGTTCTAATGGGAAGTCTTCAGCTTTTCCGCCTTCGAATACTTCACCGTCGATAGTACCTACGAAATCAACCGTTACACGGTCTTTTTCGCCAGCAGCTACATCAACTTCAGCCCATGATGCATGTTGCTTACGAAGTGTTTCTAGCATGTTTGCTAAATCTTCGTCAGTTACAGTTACAGCTGGTTTTTCTACAGTGATTTTATCTAAACCTTGAACTTCAACTTCAGGGTAAACTTCAAATGTTGCAGAAAATTCTAAATCTTTACCTGCTTCAAGTGCTTTAGGAGCAAATGTTGGTGCGCCAGCAGGGTTAATTTTTTCAGCTACGATAGCTTCATAAAAATTACGTTGCATTACTTCGCCAGCAACTTCCTGACGAACTGCGCCACCGTAACGTTTGTTGATTACAGACGTTGGTACTTTACCAGGACGGAAACCATCAATACGCTGGGTTTTAGACAGTTGTTGTAAGCGTTTTTTTACTTCGGTCTCAACGTTCTCTGCAGGAACGGTGATGGTCAGACGGCGCTCAAGGCCTTGAGTCGTCTCAACAGAAACTTGCATGATATACCTCAATCTTCAATTTTGGCGACTGTTCGCCTTCCTTACAAACACGGTAATCACTATGCGTTTTGGCACGTTTAAAGTCATTAAAGCGACTTATCAACCCCATCTTCACTATAAGATACCAATGCTGCTCTGCCCTTCGGGCACTATGTTAAACAATAGACGCGGCATTATAACCTAATATTTATGATAGTCGAGTCTAGGGGGCAATTATTTGGTCAGATAGCGGATTAAGCAAGCATAGCGGGTAAAAAGTAGGCGTTTGAGTGGCAAGTTAGCAAGTTAGCAAGTTAGCAAGTTAGCAAGTTAGCAAGTTAGCAAGTTAGCAATATTTTAGCTTTAGAATTAAGCTATGAAATATGAATTTTGAATTGTTTTTTATTAATTAAGAAAGTGGTCGGCGATGCAGGATTTGAACCTGCGACCCCTTGGACCCAAACCAAGTGCGCTACCAAACTGCGCTAATCGCCGATATTGAAGTATTAAACCTCGTTTTCATTGAACACTCAAACTGTGTATTTGAGACCACTTTTTGAGAAAGTGGTCGGCGATGCAGGATTTGAACCTGCGACCCCTTGGACCCAAACCAAGTGCGCTACCAAACTGCGCTAATCGCCGATATTCTTTTTTGTAAATGGGGTGACTGATGGGGCTCGAACCCACGACAACCGGAATCACAATCCGGGGCTCTACCAACTGAGCTACAACCACCGCTATATTTACATGTTTTCAAATGGTGCACCCAGAAGGATTCGAACCTTCGACCGACGCCTTAGAAGGGCGTTGCTCTATCCAGCTGAGCTATGGGCGCATCGAAAACTTCATAGTTTACCAATAAGCCAATCTATTATAATAGAATAGTTATCTGCTTTTCAGCATTTAACCTGTGACTGCATAGGATATACCCAAACCAATCATTACCATTCTTTATAATTGAGAAAGTGGTCGGCGATGCAGGATTTGAACCTGCGACCCCTTGGACCCAAACCAAGTGCGCTACCAAACTGCGCTAATCGCCGATGCTTACTATTGTTAGCGAGTGACCTCGTTGACAACGGGGTGCATAATAGTGATTTGACCGTGTCAGGTCAAACCTTTTTTTAAGAAAATAAATCAATCGGTCATTTTTAGTTCATAATGGTCAAATATTGTGACGATCAGCTAAAATTTCAACTCTTTTATATAATTAGCGGCTATATCAGAAAAGCAACTTGGCGCATTAGCGCTTTTCTGCGAAAATAGTAAGCATATTAAAAACGAGTAATAAAGAACGTGTTCTTTATTAGCATTATATTACCCCTATTTCTATATGCATTCGTTTTTTTAAAGTATCGGTATTAAGTTAACTAACCCCAATTAAAGGTCACCCATGACGGCAAACATCATCGATGGTAAGGCAATAGCTAAACAAGTACGCAGTGCAGTAGCACAAAGAGTAAGTGAACGTGTTGCAAACGGTTTGCGCGCACCTGGACTTGCAGTTGTACTTGTAGGGCAAGATCCTGCAAGCCAAGTTTATGTAGGTTCAAAACGTAAAGCCTGTGAAGAAGTTGGCTTTATTTCTAAATCATTTGATTTACCAGCAGATACAAACGAGCAAGCATTATTAGATTTAATTGATGAGCTCAATAACGATGCACAAGTTGATGGTATTTTAGTACAACTTCCTCTTCCTGCTGGTCTTGATGTTGAAAGAATCCTTGAGCATATCACTCCACTCAAAGATGTTGACGGCTTTCATCCTTATAACATTGGCCGTTTAGCACAGCGTATGCCTGCTCTTCGCCCATGTACGCCAAAAGGTATTATTACACTGCTTGATTCGACCGGTGTAAAATACAAAGGCATGCATGCAGTTGTTGTTGGCGCTTCAAATATTGTTGGTCGTCCTATGGCATTGGAACTATTACTTGCAGGTTGTACAACCACTGTATGTCATAAATTTACGCAAGATTTAGAAACTCATGTACGCCGTGCTGATCTGTTAGTTGTGGCAGTTGGTAAACCTGAGTTTATTCCTGGGGATTGGGTTAAAGAAGGTGCAATTGTGATCGATGTAGGCATTAATCGTTTAGATAGCGGCAAATTAGTCGGTGACGTACAGTATGAGATCGCTGAACAAAAAGCACATTTCATCACGCCAGTACCTGGCGGCGTAGGCCCAATGACAGTAGCAAGCTTGATTGAAAATACCCTTGAAGCCTGTGAAAAATACCATAGCTAATTAGCCTCTAACGTCGCATCAAGAATTAACAAGGGTTGCTGTTTAGCAACCCTTTATTGTTATTTGTTAGACTATTTTAGCTGAGCGCTGGCGCCGTGTTAGTTTTAACAATTGCGGCAGCACAGAGAAGAAAATCATTAAAACCATAATCGTATATTGCCAAACTTGATAGTGCTCACTTAGTAATACCACGGCGCAAATAATACCTGCGATCGGATTAGCAATCGTACCGAAAGTAAACTCAACCACCGTCATGCGGCCAAGTAACCAAACATACAAGATATACGCAAGCGCTGTATTTGGCACAATTAACCAAAATAATGCAAGCCACTGTATTGAACTGACACCATTAGCAAGTACTTGATATTGTTGTGGATCAAAGTAAATAGCTTGAGTCATTGCTACTAATGCTAACAATGATCCGCCAATGATCAGCTGCCATGTTAATACCGTCCACCAATGAGTGTGGGTAGACATTTTTTGCACTAAAGTACTACCAACAACAATTGTTAACAACGCACCAATTAAAGCGAATACTCCTAAGGCATTAATCGTGACATGCTGGGGATCAAATAATCGCCAAGCCAAAATCACTAATACAAGTGCGCACACCGATTGCAAAAACGCTGGACGCTGCTTTTTAAAAACCCACGCATAAATCAACGCAACCACAGGCACAGAGACCATACCAACACCGGCAATTGCCGCTGGTAAATTAACCGCCATAATAAAAATAAAACTAAAAAACAGGGCAATATTAACCACAGCTAATAATACTAAACCGCGCCACTGTTTTGCTTGAGGCCATGATGGTTTAAGCACAAATAACAGTAAACCCGCAGGTAATGCTCGCAACGCGCCAAGTAATATTGGCGGCCAATCTGGGGTGGCATATTTAGTGACCGCATAGGTGGTGCCCCATAAAAAAGCTGGGATCATGGCAAGAAAAATATTCATTTCATTCCTTTCAAAATAACTAAGAAACGCAAAGGTAAAACCTAAGGTTAAGTTGAGGTCAAGCTAGAAAAAATAAAAAGGCTGCCAAATTGGCAACCCTTTGTAATACTTACTAATACAATACTTACTAAAATAATACTTACTAAAATACGTCTTATTCAGCAATGCCTATTTGACTGGCACTAGTAAGGTAATTAATTACGCTTTACGCCATGTAGTTTTACCTGCAGAGTCTTCCAGTATCACCCCAAGTGCATTTAAAGCATCACGCGCTTCATCAGCCGCAGCCCAATCTTTACTAGCGCGCGCTTCATTACGCTTAACTATTAACGCTTCTATTTGGGCAACTTCGTCATCTGCTTGGCCACCTTGTAAAAATGCCTCTGGTGCTTGTTGAGCAACCCCTAACACTTCCCCAAGACTGCGCAGTACAAATGCTAACTTACCCGCTTGCTCAGCATCAACGTCTTTTACACGGTTTAGCTCTTTGGCTAATTCAAATAACACCGGTAATGCTTCTGGTGTATTAAAGTCGTCATCCATTGCTTTTCTAAATTTAGCCACATGTTCATTTGTTGCTAAATCACAACTGATAGGCTCAACACCACGAAGTGCCGTATAAATACGCTCAAGCGACGAACGTGCTTGATCTAAGTTCTCTTGCGAGTAATTTAACTGGCTGCGGTAATGACCAGAAATTAAAAAATAACGAACCGATTCAGCATCATATTCTTTAAGTACATCACGAACAGTAAAGAAGTTGTCTAATGATTTTGACATCTTCTCTTTATTTACTTGTACCATCCCCGTATGGATCCAGGTATTGACGTACTTGCCGTTATTTGCACAGCATGATTGCGCAATCTCATTTTCATGGTGTGGAAACTGTAAATCTGAACCACCGCCATGAATATCAAAATGCTCACCTAAATGCTTTGAGCTCATTGCCGAACATTCAATATGCCAACCTGGACGACCTTCGCCCCACGGTGATGTCCATGATGGTTCACCCGCTTTGGCTTTTTTCCATAACACAAAATCAAGTGGATCATCTTTATCTTGTGCTACTTCAACACGCGAGCCGGCTTGTAGCATAGTTAAATCTTGCTGTGACAATGCACCGTATTGTTCAAACGTTGAGACGTCAAATAAAACATCGCCGTCGGCTGCAACATAGGCGTGGCCTTTAGCAACTAGTCGTTCAACCATTTCGATAATTTCGTCCATATGACCTGTGACTGTAGGTTCAATGTCTGGACGCAACATGTTTAGACTATCAAAATCTTCATGCATTGCTTTTGTCATACGCACAGTTAAGTCGTTAATCGCTTCGCCATTTTCATTCGCACGCTTAATGATTTTGTCATCAACATCGGTGATATTGCGCACATACTTTAAATCATAACCAATGTGACGAAGATAACGTACGATCACGTCAAAGCTAACAAATGTGCGGGCATGACCAATGTGACAATAATCATAAATGGTGATACCACACACATACATGTCGATCTTGCCGTCGACCATAGGTTTAAATTGCTCTTTTTGACGCGTGAGTGTGTTGTATATATTTACCATTTATTTTAAGTCCTTGACTATTTACTTGAATCGCTATGTTAACACTTGAAAAGCCCCTGCTCTAGCGCTTTATCAATTGAATAAGCACTTTGTTAATCTTAGCTAACTAAGATAAAATAGCGGCAAATAAATCAGCTAATAGGAAACCACATGGTTGTTCTACACACAAATTTTGGTGATATCACCATTAACATGCACAAAGAAGATGCGCCAAACACAGTTAAAAACTTTTTACAGTATGCTAACGCAGGCTTTTACGACGGCACTATTTTTCACCGTGTGATTGATGGTTTCATGGTACAAGGCGGTGGTTTTGAACCAGGTATGACACAAAAAGAAGTGCATGATCCTATTCAAAATGAAGCAAACAATGGCCTTTCTAATAAGATTGGTACACTTGCTATGGCACGTACTCCTGATCCACATTCAGCAACAGCACAGTTTTTCATTAACGTGAATAACAATGACTTCTTAAACTTCAGCAGCGAAACATCTCAAGGCTGGGGTTACTGTGTATTTGCTGAAGTTGTTGAAGGCATGGACGTAGTAGAAAAAATTAAAGCCGTTGCTACAGGTAGCACAGGCTTTCATCAAGACGTACCTCTTGATGACGTTATCATCACAAGCGTAACTGTAAACTAATAGTACGCTTACCCACGTAACGTGGCGTTTTAGCGGGTATTTATGCTATACGTATATGCCCGCTTTATTTATTTTTAAAAGACTTACCTATGACTCGCCAAACCTACTTTATTGCCGACCTCCATTTAAGTGAAAATCGCCCAGATATCAGTGCAGCTTTTTATCAGTTTTTAGACACGCATATTATTAATAAGGATGTAGACGCGCTATATATACTCGGTGACTTTTTTGAAGTATGGGTAGGTGATGACTATATAACTGCACTCTCAACTGAAGTTGCAAAGCATTTAAAAGTAGTGAGTGATAACGGCACCCCAGTATATTTTGTGCATGGCAATCGTGATTTCATTATGCGCGATAAATACGCCAAACAAGCTGGAATGACCTTATTACCTGAACAGCTAGTAATTGACTTATATGGCACTCCCACCGTCATTTTACATGGCGATGAAATGTGCACACAAGATATTGAATATCAAAAGTTTCGTAAAAAAGGCCGCAGTTGGTGGTGGCCAAGATTAATGCTTGCTATGCCACTGTGGTATCGTCGTAAAGTTGCGCAAAATGCCAGAGAAAAATCAAAGCAAAATCAAACCGGTAAAGCGCTTGAAATATTAGATGTTACTGAACAGGCGGTACTAGCAACATTTGCAAAACACCAAGTAAAACATATGATCCATGGCCATACTCATCGCCCTAATGTGCATCATTATGAAGTAGATAAGCAAACACTCACTCGCACAGTGTTGGGTGATTGGTATACTCAAGGTTCTTATTTAGTCGTTACCGCGCAGACACAAGAACTTGTAAGTGAGCCATTCGCACAAATATAAAATATTGTCTACGCTTACGATATTGCTCGTTTTTTAATACTGGTCGTAATGCTTAAATTATTTTTCATACTTATTTGTTTACCTTACGCAAGCCATACATTCAGCCAAGATAAATGGCTTTTTGTTACCGAGCCTTTTCCCCCGTATTTTTCAGAGCAACTGCCACAACAGGGTTGGTTAGCTGACATTGTTGTTACCGCATTAGCAAGCCAAGATATTGAAGCTAGCATTGAGTTTACAACTTGGGCTCGTGCGCTAAGATTACTTGAAAAAAATAAGCGAACAGCTCTTTTAGGGGCTTATTATAGCGCCGAGCGAGAAAAAATATTCCACTATTCAAGACCATTAGCAAATTCATTTACTGGATTATTTAAACGAAAAAGTAGCAAAATAAACTACGATGGCAGTTTAACGTCGTTACAGCCATACAGTATAAGTAAAGGTAGTAACTATATAGTTAGCGAGGATTTTAGTAGTGAACACAACTTAGCCATTACAGCGACTAATGACTTGATCAGCAGCTTACGCGTGTTACAGCTTGGCCGCGTTGACTTAGTAGCAGGCACCAAAGAAGTCGGTGAGTACTGGTTAAACAATCATCCACAATTACAAACAGGACAGTCAATCGTATACATCCCTCCTCATTTAGCATCCCACTACCTATATATTATTTTTTCCAAATCTGCTACGCAAAGTAAGCAACAATTAATACAATTAGAAAACGGTTTCAACACCATTGTAAATAATGGTGAGGCCGCACAAGTTCTCCTACGCCATGGCTTTTCAGAGGCTAAGACTGAGCAATACCTACAATTTTTAAAACGTTAAAACACAAATACTTATATAACTATCACTCTAAGCAACGAATTCGCCGCGCTAAAATTTAGAGTCGGTATCTGAGTTCACCATTAACCCAGCTTTTACTTTATGATATTAGGTATAATAATAATAAACTGAGTTTTAAACCGCTCTACAGAGTGTGGATTGGACTGTAGTTTAATTTCCCCCTGCAAAATTTGTGTAACCCATTGGTGCACCATATATAAGCCAAGCCCAGTATTACCAATACCACGAGCCGAGGTGTAAAAAGGCTCAAAGATGTACTGTTGAGAATCCTCTTTAATCCCAATACCGCTATCTGAAATGGTTAATTTAATGGATTGACTAGCCGCTTGTGCTATTTTTATTTCAATTTCACCAACTTGATTTTTGGCAAACCCGTGGGTTAATGCATTCATTATCAGGTTTTCTAGCACTTGGGAAATAATTCCTGGTCGGCTTTTTATATCTTGCTCAGTTTCAACTAAGGTTTTCACTTTTATGTTTGAGTTTTTTAATCTTGAATTGAGGGTGATCAGTAAATCTTCGGTTATTTTTCTTATATTACATGTGATGACATCATCATTATGACGATCTATGGCCATTTTTTTAAAACTTTTAACTAATACCGCAGCCTTGTTTAAATTAACTTTAGCTAACCCTAAATTTTCCTCAATGCTCTGTGTACTTTTATCTAATTGCGATTTAGTTAATCCTGCTTTCATCGCCTCATTCAACTTATTAATAGCCACATCCGCATTAGACACAGAGATAATAGCACCACCGATGGGTGTATTCATCTCATGAGCAACCCCCGCTACCAACAATCCCAATGACGATAATTTTTGTGCTTCGAGTAAGCTTGCTTGTAATTGCTGCTGCTGCCTTATAGTTAAATCGAGTTGTTTGTTGACACTATCTAACTCTACTTTTTCACGCTGTAATTTATACGATAAAGTAATTAACTGCTGTTGGAATAAATATTCACGGTAACTAAAACCAAAACCAACAATACATAAAACAATACTACACAGTGCAGCATATTGAAAAGCAGTCATTTTTGCATTATAAAGCAGCTCTTTAGGGCTACCGATAAGTATAATAATCTCTTTATCGGAGTCTGCTGTTCTGTGTGTTGCTTCACGTAATGAAACAATAGAGAACCGCCTGAAAGTAGATAAACTGTCATGAAAAATACGTGAGGTGCTTTGTACGTCATGTTCAATGATATGTTGCCAAAGCGCTGGAGAGTTATTTGCTAGCGAGTTATTAACTTGATTATACATAAACCCAAACTGTAATGCGGGATCCTTGTTATACAACCAATAACCATCATGATTTAGAATATTTACTTGGGTGTTTTTTTCATCATATTGTCGAATATTACTAAATAAATAATCCAGATTAAAATTCACTACTAACAAGCCATCTATTAAATAATCATCAGCTGGCGTTCTGTAAGTGACTCTAATTGTTGGCTCATGCGGGATAACAACTTTTCCGCGTTCAACATTTAAATCAATTTCTGAAATAAATGTATTCGGTGGTGCAACTAACATCCCTTCTTTAAAGTAATAACGATTTTGCTTATTTTGTAATTGTGATACCTCAACAATTTCGCTTTTTTTATTGCTGAAATTAATTCTATAACGTTCTTTACCACTGCGTTCAAGCCAACGAATTTGCGAGATATTGGTTGATACAGAAGCAAAATTTAAAAAATAGTCATTTATGAGTTTGTCGCTTTTTTGAGCGCTCAATGTATTTAAATCTGTATTACTTTTTAATACTTGGCCATTTGCTAACAGCTGAGTAAGTTTTTTAATACTGCTTAGCTCTTTAGATAAATCAGTACTCACAAGCACCAGTTTTTCATCTTGGCGCTCTTTTATTATGGTTACCTTTGACTGATAAACCTGCTCATACACCAGCCAACCAATTAATATCGCAACAAATAAAATAAACAGCAACTTTATAAGTACGCCTTTTTTATCGCTGTAAAATAAGTTGTTTTTTTTAGTCATTTACATTATCAAACTGTGTTAACCAAATCAGTAAATCGTCATAAAATAATGGTTTTGCAAAAAAGTAACCTTGGGCCATTTCACAACCTGCTTGTTTTAACCATTGCACCTCAAATTCGTTTTCAACCCCCTCAGCAATAACTTTAAAATCAAATTGCTTTGCGAGACTGATGATCATTTTGATCATGTATTGATTATTTATATTATGCTCAAGGTTGCTGACAAAGTAGCGATCAATTTTTATCGCATTCGACGGTATTTCATTTATATGTGCTAACGATGAATAACCCGTACCAAAGTCATCAATACTCACTTTAATACCCAATGCCATAAATCGTGATAAAGCCTCTTTAATAAAGTTGTAATTACTGATCGCTTGGGTTTCTGTCACTTCAAGTTCCAGCATCGAGGGGGATACTTTATATTCCTCAATCCGACTTTTGATTGACTCAAAGTAAGAGGGCTCGATCAAGTCATAAGATGATGCGTTAAACGCAATGGGTAAATTTATGCCACAACTTTTAAGTTGATTAATTATTTGTAGTATTTTTTCAAAAATAACATTATCTAGCTCATTAATTAAACCAGCTGTTTCAGCAAGTTCTATAAACTCTTCAGGATTTACAAAGCTGCCATCAGCTAACTGCCATCTAGCTAGCGCTTCAAAACCAATTGGTTTTAATGTTTTCAAGCACATTTTTGGTTGCAAAGCGACACGCAATTCTTTGGTACTAATAGCCGTTCTCAAGCGCGCCATTAACTCATAGCGCCTTGTTATTGCCACTGTTTTCTCATCGGTATGCAAAATAAACTTCGCTTGAGTTACTTGCATGTAATTTAAACTCGACTCTGCCAGGCTAATTACTTTTTCGGGAGTAATATTTGATGCGCAACTTAGCTTTAACTCCAACACTCTTACGTCAATAAATTGCTTAACATTTTCAATTTCGTACTTTTGTTTATTATGAAAACGCGCAATATCATCTGTAATATCAAAATCAACATTAATGAGCATGCCAAAGCTACTATTACTAATAATCGCAATTCTGGGGTCATATATTGAAAAAACATCTACAATACTTTTATGTACCAGTTTTATGATTTTTTTACAAAAATCATAACCAAAGGTAAATGCTTTTTCATCAAACTGATAAATATCAAAAATAATTAAACGCATTTTGGATTTTTCATATACGTTCATATTTTTAATTTCGCGAGTTAACCAGTTTCTATTCTGTAAGTTTAATGAAACATCGGTATAGGCAAGCTCGGTTAATCTATTTAATAATGAAATATTAGCAAATCCGCTACTGACGTTTTCACTAAATACTTTCAATAAATATTCGTTTTCTTCACTAATGGGATTATCTGATTTTACCAAGGTAATATAGTGCGTGCCTTCAGCAATGGTTGCTGGGAAGAAGAAGATACTATGCTGATTTGAAAACACATGACGTTTCTCTTGAATCGCTAGCTGGAAGTCATCGTACATATCGGCCAGTAAATTGCTATCTACTTTTTGTCCTTTCATACCATTAAAGCAGCCGTTGGTAGTGAGGATCATTGCATTGTCGCCTTTATCAAGGTTGCTTGAACAAAGGATCCCGCCTCCCTCGGATATTTTTAAAATATTGCTTAGTTCTTGCAGCACGGCAGCTGAGTATGAGCCCATATCATGTTTGCTATTAATGCTCCTTGATGCATCAAGCACAAGTTGCAAACCTTGTTTAGCGGCTGTTATTTGCGAAATATATTGCCAAGTTCGCATATTACTATTAACGATTGATTCAAGCTTTTGCGCAGAAATGTCAGACTTATTCCAGTACTCATCAATATCGAGCATTTTCATCACATCGGTTTCAGGGGCGAAACCGGGCTGCCCTGTTAGTAACACGATACGCATTTCAGCGTTGCCAATCACTTCTCTGATGGTATTTACCAAACGCAGTCCGGAGTCATCTTCTTCCATAACCACATCGATAAAAACAAGTGCTATATCTGGGTGCATACTTAAAGCAAGCGCAGCTTCTGGTACTGAGTTGGCCGCTAATAACTCATATTTGTAGCCTTCTTTGGCCTTTAATGCTTTTAAGCTATTAACTAATGCATGTTGATAATCGAGATCATCCTCAACGGTTAGAATTTTCCATACTTTAAGGTCAGTATTTACTAACTCTTCCTCAGCAGAAAATACAAATAATCCCTCTTTTTCATCCATATATACCCACCAAAATAATAATAGCAATACCTTTCATTCACAATTCATTGCAACGCAATAAAATAACTGATAAATAAAAATTTAACTTGCTTTAAATATTAGGTGAGAGTTTTTGATGTGTCTAATTTAAAAACACTTTTGATAATAAAGTATGTGCTACAGCATGATTTGAAAAGCTGCAGCACATGTTGGTGTTGGTTAAGCGCTTTTATTTACCGGCGTACCACTGTGAAACTTAAAATCGTCATCAAAAGATGTAATTAACTGCGCTTCAATTTCACCAAACTCTTTAACCCGCTCGGTAATATCAAAACCAGCAATTTCTTGGGCAAGAGTTAAATAGTCTTGATAGTGGCGTGCTTCTGAGCGCAATAACGAAATATAAAAATCACCTAAACGCTTATCAACATGAGGTGCAAGCGCAGCAAAACGTTCGCACGAACGAGCTTCGATGTAAGCACCGACTATGAGCTTATCGACCAGTGCATCTGGCTCAAAGGTTTTTACATGTCTTAGCATACCCTTAGCATAACGACACGGCGTAATACTTTGATACTCAATACCGTACTCATCCATGATCTCTAATACTTGATAAAAGTGGTGCAGCTCTTCTTTGATCAACATCACCATTTTATCAACCAAATCTTGCCCATAAGCTGAATCAGATTTTGGGATCACTGCTTTAGTCAGTTTGTTTTTAGCCGCAAGATCGCGCCAATTCCCTTCGCGTTTGTAAATAAGCGTTTCAAACGGCTTTAGCCACTCAAGCAAGGCATCGCTGCTTTGTTTATCCACGGCATATTTACGAATTAAAAACATCGCAGATTGCGCGGCTTTAAGCTCACAGATGAGATGATCAATTAAAATAACCGCTAGGTTTTCTTTTTTAGTGGCTTCATCAATCCACCCTAAAGGGGTTTCACAACGTAAAAATTGCTTAATCGGTTCTAAAAGTTGGCTATGTGGCACGAAGGGAGTTGCTCATTAGTATCTATCATTAAGAAAATGATTTTATCATGAAAAATGACTGATAATAAAACAAAGCTGGGGGTTTGATTAATTAAATAACCCGAACTCTAGTTAAATATATCCCCGCTGATTTTTTTTGCTTTCGTCTCTCATTGGTGTTTCTTGACAAGACCCCATTACTGAACCATAACTTAATACAAGCTGTATAAAAATAAAACAGCGAACTAATACCAATCGACTTAAATATTTAACCATTCTAGCGAGCTAAATAAAGCGCTAACTGCGTTATAATTTTTTCAAGTAGAACAACTACATGTCAAAATTTACGCCTTGTTATCACTGTATTTATCTGTCGCTATAAATGGTCAGTAACTTAACACGATTGGTATAATTCCTTTTCATGGGGCACACAATTATGATACTAAACCATCTTTGGGGCATATATGCCCATCCACTCGAAGAGTGGCAAACAATAGATAACCGCCACGAGAGCTTAACATATAGCCTATCACATATATTACTGATAGCGTTGTTTCCATCTGCAATGGGTTATTACTCATCAGTTTATTTGGGCTGGAGTATCGGGGCTGGTAATCCGGTATTTTTAACCCACGATAGTGCAATACTGATTGCTGCAGCTATGTATGGCGCTTTAATTGTAGGTGTGTTTGCGCTGGCTTATTTAGCACATTGGATGGCTGTTACTTTTGGTGCAGAACCAACCTTTACCCAAACCTTAGAACTTGCAGCGTATACTTCAACACCAGTATTTATGTCTGCACTAGCGGCATTTTGGCCAGAACTATGGTTTGTTGTATGTGTGGGTTTGGTCGCTTTAGGCTATTCGGTCTACTTGCTGTATACCGGTGTGCCCATTTTGATGCATATACCGCAAGAGCGTGGCTTTATTTACGCAAGCTCTGTGGTAACTTGCGGACTAATTTTACTGGTGATTATTTTAGCTGTCACCGCCATATTGTGGACCAACGGTATCGTCAGTCCAACCTTTACATGATACCTAGTTCAACGTTAGAAGCTGTAAAATGTAGTATATAGTAGTGTTATTATTTTCTTTCCTTCGCAAAAAAGGAGCTAAATTTAGCTCCTTTTTTATTTCGCTAGGCAGAGATTAATCTGAGCCGTTTTCTTCTTGATTATGTAACTCTAAACCAGAAGACATGGCACTTTCACGACTACTTTTTGCCGAATCATTACGCAGCTGTTCAATACGATTCAAATAATTCTGATCGATACCACCGGTAATATATTGGCCATCAAATACTGATGTTTCAAATCGTGTAATTTCTGGGTTTTCCTGCGCTACGGCAGCAATCAAATCAGGTAACGATTGGAAAATCAAACCATCAGAGCCAATGCTTGCATTGATATCTTCAACTTCACGTCCATGGGCAATCAACTCAGCCGCAGATGGCATATCAATACCATACACGTTCGGAAAGCGAATTTCAGGTGCAGCAGAAGCAAAGTAAACGTTTTTAGCACCAGACTCACGCGCCATTTCAACAATTTGTGCTGAAGTAGTGCCACGTACAATCGAGTCATCAACTAGTAATACGTTTTTACCTTTAAACTCACGGTCAATTGCATTGAGCTTTTGACGTACTGACTTTTTACGCATTTCCTGACCAGGCATGATAAACGTACGGCCAATGTAACGGTTTTTAACAAACCCTTGGCGATATGGCAGATTAAGTACGCGGGCGATTTCCAATGCCACATCACATGATGTTTCTGGGATTGGAATAACAACATCAATATCTTTATCAGCCCATTCGCGAGCAATTTTTTCGCCAAGCTTAGTGCCCATATTTACACGTGTAGCGTAAACAGACATGCGATCGATATTTGAGTCTGGACGTGCAAAGTAAACAAATTCAAAGATACATGGCGAATAAGATACTTTATCTGCGCATGTTTGTGAGTAAAACTCACCGCCTTCAGTAACATATATCGCTTCACCAGGAGCGACATCACGCACAAATTCAAAACCATCGGTTTTTAACGCAACGCTTTCAGAGGCAAACATATACTCGGTGCCATTTGCAGTTTCACGTTTACCAAACACTAATGGACGAATACCATTTGGGTCACGAAACGCGATAATACCATGGCCAATTACCATAGCGATGGTGGCATAACCGCCTTGAACTTTATTTATAACTTCGGTGATACCATTAAAAATATCTTCAGGGTCAAGATGTAGTTTATTTGGTTTACTTAATTCATGAGCCATGATGTTAAGTAAAATTTCAGAATCTGAGGTTGTGTTAACGTGGCGACGTGCTTCACAGAACAATTGCTCTTTAAGCTGCTCTGCATTGGTTAAGTTACCGTTGTGTGCTAAAGCAATACCGAACGGTGAGTTAACATAGAACGGCTGCGCTTCAGACGAGCTAGAAGAACCTGCTGTCGGATAGCGTACATGGCCGATACCAATAGTGCCTTGTAAACGCTTCATATGACGGGTGTGAAATACATCTTTCACTAAGCCATTTGCTTTGCGTAAACTAAAGGTGTTGTTTTCAATGGTAATGATGCCCGCGGCATCTTGACCACGGTGTTGCAAAACAGTTAAGCCATCATAAATCGCCTGATTTACAGGAGATGTTCCGACTATTCCAACGATACCACACATGAAATTTTTCCTCGCCGATTAACGGTTGACCGAATTTAAAAAGCTAGAGTTATTTTCGAGGTATGAAAAAAACCACTCAACAACAAAGCCAAATTCTGGGATCAAAATAGAGTTACCCCACCAGTGCGTATTGGGTGCACCAGTAAAAGCATCAAGAAAGAAGAGTAACGCGCTCACGACCAACACGCCACGAAGTGCACCAAAGACAATGCCGAAGACACGGTCTGTGCCAGACAAACCAGTACGTTGTACAAGTTCACCTAGAAGGTAGTTTAACAATCCGCCTAACAATAGCGTCGCAAAGAATAATATGGCAATGGCCGCTGCATTTCTTAAAAGGGGTTCAGAAATACTTGTTAGGAATGATGCTAAATATTGGTAAAACAAGCTAGATATGATAAATGCGCCAGCCCACACAGCCAAAGACATTGCTTCTTTTATAAAGCCACGAATTAAACCGATAATAGTAGACAGTGCAATAATGCCAAAGATGGCGTAATCAACCCAGATCATATGAACCAACTAGTCGTTAATTTGGGGCGCATTCTATAAGAGGTCAGCACTAAATGCCAGATCATTTTGCTACTTCAAATTGGGTAACTTTTCCGTTAAGTTTAGTAAGTGCTTTTAATTCAGGGAGTTTGCTCTCAAGCTGGGCTTTATCAAGCGACGGACCCACAAAAACTTTGGTTAAAGTACCATTTGGTGTTTTAACTGGACGGGTAAAGGTTTTAAACCCTTTGTCACTTAGTTTAGCTTGTAGCGATTTTACATTCGCACTATGCGAAAAGCTCCCCAACTGAATTACATATGCCATTTTCGATAAATTTTCTTCAGGCTTACGTGATGGCTCAGACTTTTTTTCAACAGGTTGTGCTGTAGTCGTTGCTACAGTAGTTTGCTCAGTCGATGCTTCAACCATTTTTTTCGCTACTAGCGTCGTCTCTTCAACCGCATCAGAGGAACTTGAGAGTAGGTCATCATCTGGCAATATATCTTCCTCAGGCTCTTCGTTTGGCTGTTGTGCGTTAGCCACTTGATCATCTATTGAATCTTGCAAGTCAATAGTTGTGAACTCAGGACGTTCCGGAATGGCTTTAAAGCCTTCTTTGTAATGTACTTTTTCGCCATCAAGAATATTAGGAATAAACACGATAGCTGCAATCACCACAATAGTTGTGCCGACTAAACGATTTATAAAGCCTGAGTTCACCTGATTCCTCTCTATTTTTTCCAATAATTGATAGCAGCTGCAACAGTTAAGAAGGAGCCAAATATGATTAACACCGTCTTCTCATCAAGCTGTGGCAACACACCATCCAATGCGTCTGCAACTGTTTGATATTTTTCAATTGGCGCGCTTGTATGCACATTATCCATGGATTTAGCTAAATTCTCTACTTTATCGCCACGAAAGCAATTAAGTCCGGCTAAACACCACGCATCAACTACCGGGCTAACTTCATTTAATACAGCGACTTTGTCTTTATCAGCCAGCATAGCGACTAACGCATGAACTTTAAAGCCTTGATCTTGCAGGTTAGCTAACTTTTTAGCTAAATAGCGTGCAGATTCAGCATTATGTGCCACATCAGTATAGACCATAGGTTTGCTGCTTAGTTGCTGAAAACGCCCTTCAACAACTAAATTAGCTAAACAATCACGGATCACTGCCTCACTAGGTAATAAATCTAACACAGCTAATGTGGTTAGTGCCGTTGCCGCGTTTTGGCATGGGATTGATGGTTTAGCAAACTCAAAGTGATGGGCTTGATATTGCCAACTAAAACTTTGCGCATGCTCTTTAAATATAAAGTCTCGCCCTGATAAATGCATCACCGCGTTAATTTCATGACCGTAGTCGGTGACTGTGTGCGGTATATTTAAATCGCCGACAATGGCAGGTGTGCCAGTACGGAAGATCCCTGCTTTATCATAACCCACAAGCTCTCGCGTATCACCAAGGTACTCTTTATGATCTAGATCTATGGTGGTGATCACACTGGCAAATGGAGTAACAATATTGGTAGCATCGAAACGCCCACCTAAACCCACTTCTAACAGCACATAATCAACGCTATGGCGTTTAAAAATAGCCAGTGCGCCTAAGGTGCCATACTCAAAATAAGTCAGTGGCGTGTCACCGCGGCCTTGCTCGAGCAAGTCAAACGCATCAACATGAAATTGATCATCAAGCTCAGCGCCATTAATGCGCACTCGCTCGTTATAATGAATTAAATGAGGAGAGGCATAGGTACCAACCGAATAACCTTGGGCAAGCAGCAGTGATTCTAAACATCGGGCAGTGGTGCCTTTGCCATTGGTGCCGGCTATTAGAATAATTTTACTTGGGCTATCTAGTAAACCAATGGTATTGGCAACTTTGGCAACGCGTTCTAAACCCATGGCAATATTTGCTGGGTGAACACTTTCTAAATAACAAAGCCAATCATCAAGGCTTGATGATTGGCTAGGAAGATTTTTTGTCATAGCGTGTAATCAGTAAAGCTGAAATTTACGCTACTCTATGCTCTTGTTCCGTAGAAGGCAAGTTCATAAATTTAGCTAGTATGCGGGCAAGTGTGTCACGCATTTCACGGCGATCAATAATCATATCGATGGCACCATGCTCGAGTAGAAATTCACTGCGTTGGAAGCCTTCAGGTAAGGTTTCGCGCACAGTTTGTTCAATTACACGAGGACCCGCAAAGCCGATTAATGCTTTTGGCTCCGCCACGTTGATATCTCCTAGCATAGCTAATGATGCTGATACACCGCCCATAGTTGGGTCAGTCATTACTGAGATAAACGGTAAGCCTTGTTCGCTCATCTTAGCAAGTGCAGCACTGGTTTTAGCCATTTGCATAAGCGACATTAGTGCCTCTTGCATACGTGCGCCACCTGAAGCGGAGAAGCAAATTAGCGGCATGTTATGCTCTAAACACTGATCAACAGCATCCACAAAACGTGCGCCAACAACCGATGCCATTGACCCACCCATAAATGAGAATTCAAATGCGACGGCGGCCACTGGAATGCCTTTTAAGCGTCCCTTCATCGCGACTAATGCGTCTTTTTCGCCACTTGATTTTTGTGCGGCGGCAATACGATCTGAATATTTTTTCGAGTCTTTAAACTTTAAAATATCTTTTGGTTCGTGCTGTGTGCCAAGTTCCTGGCGGTCGCCATCATCCAAAAAGTGCTCAAGGCGTTTACGGCCACTCACACGCATGTGGTGATTGCATTTAGGACATACATTGAGTGATTTTTCTAATTCAGCTTTATATAAAATCGAATCACAATCTGTACACTTTGCCCAAACACCTTCAGGGATCTCTTTACGAGCCGAAGACTTTGTTGTTTTAGGTAGGATTTTTTCTAACCAACTCATTTGCAACTCTCTTAATACTATTCTGTGCTTTGCTGCGTTCCTGCCAAATCATTATTGACAGACAAATTTTTTCAATTAAAACATGAATTCCACACAGGCGGTATAAAAAACTGGTCTTAGTAGTGAAATGCCTGCAAGGTTATGTTTAATTTATCACCAATTAACCCTTCACATCCGTTAAGAATAAAGGGCCAAGTGGTGTCGACGGAATTTCAAACCGCGCCGGATAGTCAACATCAACTAAGTATAAACCTGCCGCCTTTGCCGTCGCACTGGCTTTGGCTCGCTCTTTTAAATCAAGTAACTCTTTTAGCCACACAGGTTGCTGCTTATGAATACCAATATCGGTTAAGCAACCGGTAATGTTACGCACCATGTGGTGTAAAAATGCATTAGCCTTAATATCAATAATCACATAACTGCCTTGACGCTCAACTGACAAGTGATGAATAGTACGTGTAGCAGTATTCGCTTGACAATGCAAAGCTCTGAATGACGTAAAATCATGCTCACCTAATAGATATTGACACGCTTCTTGCATTTTAGTTTCATCAAGTGGATGATGAAAATGCGTAACGCCTTCATTTAATATTGCTCCTCGAAAGGCGTTATTGTAAATAACATAACGATAACGACGAGCTGTAGCACTAAAACGTGCATGAAAATCATCACTCACCGGTTTTGCATAGCGAATAGCAATATCTTTCGGTAGCAAGGTATTCATACCCATAGTAAATGCAACCATATCGCGTTCAGCATCGGTATCAAAATGCACCACTTGCCCAGTGCCATGCACGCCGGCATCAGTGCGCCCAGCACAGACTATTTCAACTGGATGATTACAAATACGCGAAAGCGCGGTTTCTACTTCTTGTTGTACGCTATTTACATGCGATTGACGTTGCCAACCACTATAACGGGCGCCGTTGTACTCAACTCCAAGTGCTACTCGCATAATTACTGCTTTACCTACTGTGCTAATGAACGGGGCATTTTATGCTATCTGACGCTGCAATAAAAGTGACTCTATACAAATTAAGCGCACAGTAGCCAAGCGACCTTTTTTCTATTGCTAAAAAAACGGCGAGTAAACTAAATTTACTCCCCGTTTTAACTATAAATGCAGAAACAACTTACAGTAATTTTGCTTTTAAGCTTTGTGCTTCTTCTTGTACTTCTTCGGGACCATTTGCTATCACTTCGTCAATAGCGTCAAGGGCTGCATCCATATCCCCTATTTCAATATAAGCACGTGCTAAATCAAGTTTTGCAGAATAACCGCCACTTTCAGCATCCACATCAGTTGGGTTATCTCCAGCAAGTAAGGCATCAAACTCACTTAATCCGACATCCATATTTACATCATCATAAGGTTCATAATCTAAGCTTGTATCATCACTTTGTTCAATCAAAGCATCAATATCGACAAATTCATCCGCAACGATGTCCTCATTTGTTGATGTATTCACGTCTTCACTTAATTGCTCCGCCGACGGCATATCATCAGGTACTGAAAGCTCTTCAAGTGCAGCAAGATCTTCACTGAGTAACGCATTGAAATCAACTTCAAACTCGCTGCTATCATCTATTTCTAAAGACTCAGGTTCAGCCAACTCACTAAGCAATGCATCAAAATCTGTTTGGGTGAGATCAGCCATAAAATCATCATCAAGCTGATCATCTGACAACGATTGTTCCAGTGGATCTTCAAGTTCAGTCGCGAAATCACCATGATATTCATCTTCTAACGCATCTGTAAGTTCATCTTCAACAACTGCTTCATCTTCAGTAACTAGTTCGTCTTCAGCAACTGGTTCGTCTTCAACAACTGGCTCGTCTTCAGCAACTGGTTCGTCTTCAACAACTAGCCCGTCTTCAGCAACTGGCTCATCTTCAGCAACTGGCTCGTCTTCAACAACTGGCTCGTTTTCAGCAACTGGCTCGTCTTCAACAACTGGCTCGTTTTCAGCAACTGGCTCGTCTTCAACAACTGGCTCGTTTTCAGCAACTAGCTCGTCTTCAACAACGGGGTCGTCTTCAGCAACTAGCTCGTCTTCATCAACGAGTTCGTCTTCAACAACTGGCTCGTCTTCAACAACAGGCTCATCTTCAACAGCGGGCTCGTCTTCTGCAACCAGCTCTTCTTCAGCAACTTGCTCATCTTCAACAACTGCTTCATCTTCAGTAACTAGTTCGTCTTCAGCAACTGGTTCGTCTTCAACAACTGGCTCGTCTTCAGCAACTGGCTCATCTTCAACAACTGCTTCATCTTCAGTAACTAGTTCGTCTTCAGCAACGGGCTCATCTTCAGTAACTAGTTCGTCTTCAGCAACTGACTCATCTTCAGTAATCAGCTCATCTTCGATTAATAATTCATCATCAAAATCTTGCTCTAAACTATCTAAATCGTGGCCTCCCGCCATTGCATTAGCAAGATCTTGCTCAGCTTGACTAAGCTTCAGCTCTGGAGTATCTGATCCTGACGTTTCCAGCTCAGTCTCATCGGCTAATTCTGCGTCACTATCAATCTCTTCATCATCGAGTTCAAGCTCTGGATAATCATCAAGCTCTAAACTTGGTGTTACTGTATCATTGCTAAGAGGTTCGTCTTCCAGTGCTAAATCAAATTCATCACCGAGTTCTTCATCTGCAAGCGGATCATCTCCCAGATCTATTTCAACTTCTTCGATATCATCGTTGAGCTCATCAACATCAGACCATTGTGGAGGCTCTACGTAATCGTCTTCTTGCTGCAGTTCATTGAGTAAATCATCAACACTTTTTAGTGAAGGATCATTATATTCTTCAAGTAAATCATCTTCATCAAGTAAATCGTCGCTTGATTCTTCACTCGTTTGTGCAAATAAATCATCATCTAAACCTTCAAGCTCTGATCCAAGTTCATCTAAAAGCTCAGGCTCTGCTGCAAGCTCTGGCTCTGCTGCAAGCTCTGGCTCTGCTGCAAGCTCTGGCTCTGCTTCAAGCTCTGGTTCTTCTACAAGTTCAGGTTCTTCTTCAAGCTCTGGCTCTGCTTCAAGCTCTGGCTCTGCTGCAAGCTCTGGCTCTTCAACAAGCTCTGGCTCTTCAACAAGCTCTAGCTCTTCAACAAGCTCTGGTTCTTCTGCAAGCTCTGGCTCTGCTGCAAGCTCTGGCTCTGCTTCAAGCTCTGGTTCTTCTACAAGTTCAGGTTCTTCTTCAAGCTCTGGCTCTGCTGCAAGCTCTGGCTCTGCTGCAAGCTCTGGCTCTGCTTCAAGCTCTGGTTCTTCTACAAGTTCAGGTTCTGCTACAAGTTCAGGTTCTTCTGCAAGCTCTGGCTCTTGTTCAATAGTTACTTCTGATTCGTCAACTAAACTTGATGCAATAGATTCAACGTCTTCGACGTCTAGTTCATCTTCTACATTCGATAACTCTTCCATCGAATCAGAAAGAGCTTCATCTAGCTGCGTGCTTTGTGCTTGATCTGTTAAACTTTCAATATCACCGAAGTCAAATTCATCGTCTTCTTCAATAAGTGCAGATCCGGCTTCTGGTTCCGATTTTTCTTCAGCAGCATCCTCTAATAAACTATCGATATCACCTAAATCAAATTCATCATCATCTTCTACTAGTTCAGTCTCTGCGGCAGCTTTTACAGCGTCTTTTGTTACTTGCTCATCACCTTCATCTAGCAGACTGTCAATGTCGTCTAAATCAAGTTCATCTTCTTCAGTCAGTTCCGGCTCAGCAACTGCTTTATCGCCAGCTTCATCAAGCAGACTGTCAATATCGTCTAAATCAAATTCATCTTCTTCAGCCAGCTCCGGCTCTGCTGTTTCTTTATCGCCAGCCTCATCAATTAGGCTGTCAATATCGTCTAAATCAAATTCATCTTCTTCAGCCAGCTCCGGCTCTGCTGTTGCTTTATCGCCAGTCTCATCAATTAGGCTGTCAATATCGTCTAAATCAAATTCATCTTCTTCAGCCAGCTCCGGCTCTGCTGTTGCTTTATCGCCAGTCTCATCAATTAGGCTGTCAATATCGTCTAAATCAAATTCATCTTCTTCAGCCAGCTCTGGCTCTGCTGTTGCTTTATCGCCAGCTTCATCAATTAAACTGTCAATATCGTCTAAATCAAATTCGTCTTCTTCAGCCAGCTCTGGCTCTGCAGTTGCTTTATCGCCAGCTTCATCAATAAGGCTGTCAATATCGTCTAAATCAAATTCGTCATTATCGCCGTCATTCTTATCTGTCGATTGATTACTACTTTGTTCATCAATCAATGCATCAATGTCAAAATCATCACCTTCATCTGCTAACTCTTCACTGAGCGCTGCTAAGTCATCATCTGAATCAAGCGAGTCATCTAATTCAGCAGTCGGTTCATCGCTGTCATTAGCAAATAAATCATCTAGATCTGCTGCACTTAAAATATCGCCATCATTGTTGTCGGCTTTAATATCTAAATCAATGTCGTCGCCTAAGCTATCATCATCTGCTTGATCAAAATCTTGCTGCATGAAGATATCAAGTTCATCATTTTCTTCTTTAGCTTCGTCACTTTCATCAGCAAATACAATGTCGTCGCTCAGTAAGCCATCTAATTCGTCTTGATTTAATAAACTGTCACCATCTTCAAACGCATCATCAATATTGTCATCAAAAATGATATCGTCGTCATCAGGTAAAATATCGTTTTCAAGATCATCAAGCTGAATACTTACATCATCGTCTTCTTGAACTGGATCTGGAATAATTGGATCAAGTGATGGTCCTAAGTCAACATCATCCTCTGTTGTATAACTAGGGCTTTGTGGTAAAAATTCGTCATCATCGGTGCTTTCATCTTCTTTATTACGTTTACGTAAAAACATCACGATTGCAAAGATGATCAATAACGCTGGAATTGTCATTAATAAAATAAGAACTAGCGGATTGGCTAATAGCCCAGCAAAGTCAAATTCACTAGTTTCCTCGAGCTTTTTTGCTTGTTGTTGCTCTATAATTTCGTTCTGTTTTTCAATCAATTCAGAAAGTTGGCGTTGAATTTCACTGTCTTTACCAAGTTGCTCACGAATATTTTCAAGCTCTTTAGACACACCAGTTAACTGTTGCTTTAATTTATTGTTTTCAACTAAGATTTCTTCGACATTATCAACTGACGACTTGAACTGCTTTTGTAATTCAACAAGCTGACTGCCCTGTTGGGTTTTAATGCTGTTGATTTCTTGTTTTAATTCTTGCTTAGCTTCATCAACATCCACTTTGCGTGCTTGAGTTACTTTGGTTTGTGAAGCAGTAATTTCGCTGTTCGTAAGCGTGCCATTTTTCTTTTTTTCCCATAGCTCATCATCTTGCTCTGAGCGCTGTTTGGCAAGCTCAGGGCTTACTGCGCGGATATCGGCTAAGGTAGGAATTTTTAAATACGCGCCATCGCGCATATGATTGAGATTTTGATCTAAAAATGATTGCGGATTTTTTTCATATAGAGCCTGCATAACCTGATAAATACTGACCGAGTTATCTGGTCGCACTTTTGCAGCAATACGCCATAGCGTATCGGTTGGCTTTATTGGCCCAATAGAACGCCCTTGAACGCCATAATCAACGCCTTTAGGGCCTTTAAGTTGGCTGCCGTCTTGGGAGTATATCGGTGTTACCACCAATGCAGACGCTAATAAGAGGAGTGTAGCTAAACCGCGCATGCTGATCCTTTAATGTTTAAATGTTAACGCAGCGCCATTAAATTAGACGCTTAAACATTGATTATTTCTTGCAGAAATAATGAACATAAATAAATAAATAGTTAATTAAGTCTTTCTAGCAAGCTCTATTCCAGTTGCAAACTATAAACCAGTTGCGGCTTAATATCCATCGCAACACTTTGATACGTAATAGCTTAAACTTTATCAGCTGGAAGAATTTTTTATCGTTAAGATTAAGTTTATACGCTTTTAGCAGCTATGCGGCAATTATTTGGCAGTTAAAAAATAAAAAAGCGACAAACTGCCGCTTTTCTTACTTTTAATTAAAGGTAGTTCGCTATCAACTCTTCAGCTATTTGTACGCTGTTCGTTGCGGCCCCTTTTCGGGTATTATCACTTACGACCCACATATTTAAACCATGCGGATGTGAGATATCTTGACGTAAGCGCCCTACATACACAGTGTCATTACCACTTGCATCTGTAACCGGGGTTGGGTAATCCCCTTCGTCTTCTATAAGTTCAAGCCCTGGCGCGTCATTAAGTAACTGTTTTACATGTTCAAAGTCGTACGGCATACGTGTTTCAATGTTAATCGCTTCTGAGTGACCAAAAAATACCGGAACTCGCACACACGTCGGATTAACAGCAATTGTGGTATCACCCAGAATTTTATGGGTTTCGTTAACCAGCTTCATTTCTTCACGGGTGTAACCGTTATCTTCAAAAACATCAATTTGTGGGATAACATTAAACGCCATCTGCTTTGGAAATATTTCGCTATCTACAGGGCGTGCATTCATTAAATTAGCAGTTTGTTTTGCAAGTTCATCAACCGCTTTTTTGCCTGCACCCGATACTGCTTGATAAGTAGATACGTTGATACGGTCGATGCCGTATGCATCATAAATAGGTTTTAATGCCACCATCATTTGAATGGTTGAGCAATTAGGATTAGCAATGATATTGCGATTTCTAAAATCAGCGAGGCTTGCTGCATTTACTTCTGGCACAACCAGTGGTATTTCAAAATCATTTCTAAAGTGCGAAGTGTTATCAATTACTACACATCCTGCATCAGCGGCAATAGGCGCGTACTTTTCTGACACACTGCCACCGGCAGAAAATAAACCAATATGCGCTTGGCTAAAGTCAAACCCTTCAACGTCCTGCACTTCAATAGTTTCACCACGAAACTTAATATCTTCACCAGCGCTGCGACTACTTGCCAATAAAAATAATTGATCAACAGGAAACTTACGATCTTCTAACGTTTCAATAATTTGGCGACCAACAAGACCTGTAGCGCCAAGTACGGCAACATTATATTTTTGTGACATGTGTATTCCTCGTTTAACAGCCGCCATTGTGGCCGCTGTTTAAATTTTAAGTTATTCGACTACGAAACCAAGCCCTTGCAGCAAAGGCGAATATGCGCCTGCACCTAGCACTTTGACTGTGCTAAATTCACGTCGAATGGGGTAGTTTTTACGTAAGCTATCAAACCCTTCACTTGCTAAGTTGCATCGTAAAATACCATCATCACGACGCACATCGTAAACCAGATGGATCAACTGACCTAAATCAGCTTCGCTAAAGGTTTCTTGTAATGTAACTTGGGTAAGCGCGGGCACTGGTAAAAAATCAGCTAATGCTTTGCCTGTTTGCAAACCTTTAAGCTCGCACAACTTTTCATAGAGCATTTGCGTGCCACGTGCTTTACCCTCTAAGGTATGGCCTGCGATATGGACACTGGCATAACGCACAAACTCAAGCAATTCAGTTAATATAGAAGGTTCGTTTTCCCATACATCTAATACCACATCGAGCTTGGCACCACCGCGCATAATTTCCAGTAGAGCATGATTATCAACCACATCGCCGCGACTAGCATTAATCAAAATAGTGCCAGGTTTAAGCGCTGCTAAACGCGCTTTGTTCATTAAATGCAAGGTACTATGTTTACCGGTCGTTACTAACGGCACATGGAAAGTGACGATATCCGCATTACTCAACAACTCATCAATATCTGTATGCTCGGCTAATTGTCCCGCTTCATGCTTAGGTGGATCACATACTAATACAGTGACATTAAGCGCAGCTAATTTATCTCGCAAACAGCTACCAATACTGCCCACTCCGACAATCCCAATGGTTTTGTGTTCCAAGGTGCAGGCATTTTCTTGGCACAGTGCAAACAAGCTACTGATCACGTATTCAGCCACAGCAACGGCATTACAACCAGGTGCACTCGTAAATGCAATATCACGTTGTTTGAGTAAATCAGTATCAATATGATCAACGCCGATTGTCGCCGTACCTACGTAGCGTAATTTATTAGCATGTATTAATAGTGCTTCATTTACTGAGGTTACCGAGCGAGTTAATAATACATCAACATCAATGAGCTGTTCGCTTTGTAATGTACGACCATCAAAACGCGTTACTTCACCAAAATCAGCAAAATATTGCTCAACAAGTGGCATGTTTTGATCTGCAAGAATTTTCATTAACAAGTCCAGTAAGCACTAAGAGCCGCTATTGTAACGAACATAGCCGACTTTGAAAACGAAAAAGCCGAGCAAGTTGCTCGGCTTTTAGTTGTGATGTGGCTTTTTAATTAGCCTTTATATTTACTCATCACTAACGTGGCGTTAGTACCACCAAAACCAAAACTGTTAGACATAACAGTATTTAGTTCAACGTCTTTACGCTCAGTGATAATGTTTAAGCCTGCAGCTTGTTCATCTAGCTCATCAATATTGATTGAAGGCGCAACAAAGCTATGCTCTAACATCAATAGTGAGAAAATAGCTTCATGCACACCAGCGGCGCCCAGTGCATGGCCTGTCATTGCTTTAGTCGCGCTGATCATCGGTGAATTACCACCAAATACTTCTTGAATTGCTCCTAACTCTTTTACATCACCTACTGGTGTAGATGTACCGTGAGTGTTTAGATAATCAATGCTGTCAACGCCTTGCATTGCTTGACGCATACAACGTGCAGCACCTTCACCTGATGGTGCAACCATGTCATAGCCATCAGATGTTGCGCCATAGCCAACAACTTCAGCATAAATGTGTGCACCACGTGCAAGCGCATGTTCAAGTTCTTCAACAACAACAATACCGCCACCACCAGAGATCACAAATCCATCGCGGTTAGCATCATAAGTACGAGAGGCTTTTTCAGGCGTTTCGTTATATTTAGTAGAAAGTGCGCCCATTGCGTCAAATTCCATTGCCAATGTCCAGTGAAGCTCTTCACCGCCACCGGCAAAAACAACGTCTTGTTTGCCTAATTGGATTTGCTCAACTGCGTTACCAATACAGTGTGCAGAGGTTGCACATGCTGAACTGATTGAGTAGTTAACACCTTTAATTTTAAATGGTGTTGCTAAGCATGCCGATGTCGTGCTGGCCATGGTGCGCGGAACCATATAAGGGCCTACACGTTTTACGCCTTTTTCACGTAAAATGTCAGCCGCTTCAACCTGCCATTTAGATGAACCACCACCGGAACCCACAATGATACCCGTGCGCTCATTTGATACTTGATCATCAGACAAACCAGAATCTGCAATTGCTTGTGCCATTGAGATATACGAATACGCAGCGGCATCGCCCATAAAGCGCATTGCTTTACGATCAACAAACTCTTTAACGTCAATATCAATTTTGCCAGATACGTTACTACGTAACTTATATTCAGCAAATTCTGGGTTAAAAGCGATTCCGCTCTTACCTGTTTTTAACGATTCTAATACTTCTTCTTTGTTGTTACCGATGCTTGATACAACACCGATGCCCGTAATAACGGCTCTTCTCATGGGTAATTACCTTAGCTTGATACTAAATTGTGTTCTATTTTACGCTGAAACTTACAACGAAGTGGTCAGCTTTCTAGCGTACACTTGTACTCTGAACCTCTAGCTTATAAATAACGCCAGACTATTTCAAAGAAAACACGTAAAATAATGAAAAAAAGTACTCATTAATTGCATGCCATGATTAAAAACGCTGAAATTCACTTTAATAACTTAGGTACACCTATTGCAGACAACTTTAATGATGTCTACTTTTCGAACGATGATGGCCAAGCTGAGTCTGATTATGTATTCTATCAACAAAATAATATGCCTCATCGATTACAAAATCATGACCGTGCACATTTCGTTATTGCTGAAACTGGTTTTGGTACTGGGCTTAATTTTTTAAATACATGGCAACAATTTAAAAATCATCTAACCAGTAGGCAACATCAAAGCCAAGAAGTTCACAACTCAGCACAACAGAATGTGCAGCGCTTACATTTTATTTCTTTTGAAAAGTATCCGATTAAAACAGACGATCTGCAAAAGGCATTGCAAGTATGGCCTAGTTTAGCACCATTGAGTAAACAGTTACTTGCTAAGTACCCGATTAATTTGGCTGGTTGCCATCGTCTTGAATTTGATAATGGTCGAATTATACTCGATTTATATTTTGGCGATGTGCAAGAATCACTCGCAGCTATAAGCTACCCGCAAACAGGTATTATCGATGCATGGTATCTAGATGGCTTTGCACCGAGTAAAAATCCCGAAATGTGGCAGCCAGCCTTATTTAATTCAATGGTGGATATTTCTCGTAGTAATGCCACGTTTGCAACCTTTACGGTTGCAGGTGTTGTACGTAGAGGTCTTGCTGATGCAGGGTTTGCGGTACAAAAAATCAAAGGTCATGGCAAAAAAAATGAAATGCTGATTGGTTCTTTAGCCCATGCTAACCAAGCACAATCGGCGTCACCTTATCTGGCTCATCAGCAAAGTTCACTTAAAAACGTTGCTGTCATTGGCGGAGGGATAGCCAGCAGCGCTATTTTATATAGCTTGGCGAAACGTGGGGTTAACAGCCAACTTTTTTGCCAAGATCCCCAACTCGCGATGGGCGCATCTCATAATGTGCAAGGTGCGATTTATCCGCACTTACAAGCAAAAAACTCCCCGCACAGTGAGCTTTTTGCGCACAGTTTTTTATATGCGAAACGACTTTATCAGCAACTCACTGAGAATGGCTTTCACTATGATCATCAATGGTGTGGCGTATTACAACACGCGATCAAACAACCCTTAGTTGAGCGCCATCAAAATATTGAACATAAACAGCTGTGGCCAGATGAACTCATGCACGGCATAACGCCTGAGCAAGGTGATGAAATTGCCGGTGTAAGTACAGGCTACTCTGGCGTATATTTCCCGTTAGGTGGATGGGTTAACCCACCACAATTAGTGAGCGCTCTGTTCCAACAAGCCCATAAACTCAAACCAATTAAAAGCCATTTTAATTGTGATATCGAACAGCTTGAGAAAACCCCGCAAGGCTGGCTGCTATTCAGCCAAGGGCAACAGTTTGGCCCATTTAGTGACGTTATTGTATGTGCTGGTGAGCACAGCGACCGTTTTGTACAAACTCAGGCTCTGCCAATTGTTGGCGTGCGTGGTCAAGTATCCCATGTACAAGCAAGTCCTGCATCACGTAAACTAAAAACCGTGCTATGTCATAAAGGCTACTTTACTCCTGCTTATTTAGACCATCACTGTATGGGCGCAACATTCGAGAAAAACTCAAAAAGCCGCGCAGTCAAAGACCAAGACAATCAAACAAATCGCGAGCAACTGCTTCACTTTTATGGACAAACCGACTTTGCCAATAGTCTAGGTGAGATCACGGCAGCTAAAGCTGCTGTACGTTGTAGTTTTATTGATCACCTCCCTATGGCCGGAGAATGGCCGCAGCAAAGTGATTATATTCACGCGTTTGCCAATTTACGCGCAGGGAAACGCTATCAATATCAATCCTTACAAAAACCACAACAAGGACTACACATACTCACAGGCTTTGGGGCTCGTGGCTTATGCAGTGCGCCCCTGTGTGCAGAACAATTAGTTGCTGCACTTAACAATGAACCACAGCCTTTGAGTGAACGAGTAAGCCAAGCGATTCACCCAGCCCGCTTTATTGTAAGAGATTTAATTCGAAATAAAATTTAATTTAGCAAAAATAGCGAGTAGGAACCAATATGATAAAAATAATAACACCACTGATGTTAGCAATAAGCCTAACCTCACTGACTTGCGCTGCAAATTTAGACAGCGTTCCGCTACCAGCTGATTTTAAGTACTCATTACAAATTGCCGATGACTACCCACTGATACAAACTGGCTATGTTGCTCAGTCGATTACACAAGTGAGTGCTTTTTATCAACAAGCTTTAGGTAAGGCTGAGCTTATTACCGGTGATAATAAACGCCGAACGTTGTTTTATACCATCGACAAGAAAACCGTGCGGATCAGCTTATATGCTCGTGACTACCAAACCGAAATAGCGATTATGATCACGCAACCATAATCGCTTGACGGCGAACTGATCTGAATACGTATGCATAAAACAAATTGTTAAGCTTATAGCAAAAGCACCAAAGCAAAACGAGGCCCGATACCGTGAGACCCGAAGCTAATGGCTTAAAGGTGATCACTATCTTAAATACCCTAATTTATTTCCGATGTTAGAAGGTAATCGCCTGCCCAACAAGCGGATCATCTTGATAAGACAGTTAAGCAGCTCAATGATCTTGAAAAAGGCATTGTTGCTAAACTTGGGTTGTTTAAGTATTAAATGTAAAAACGGCTAGAAGGCTAGCCGTTTCATTTACGCTTTAATGACTCCTAAAATTGATATTGGAACCCTAGCGCCCATTCATTTACATCATTTTCTCTTAGCTTATAATGGCTATAGTTAATCGAAACATCTGTATTATCAAGCACTGGATAAGCTAATTGCCCGCCAAAATAAGGGCGTGTATTAGTGTCACTATATGTAATTTTTTGCCCCGTAGATGAGCGGCTATCGATTGAATAATGATAATGGAAAGCCCCTACAAAAACCTTACTCTTAACTTGGCCCAACAGCGGAAATACATAAGCAGTTTGTATCGCAGGTCCTTGTGATAACACCGGCACGGTTTGTGATACATTTAATTGCGCATTACTTGGATCAAGCGTATCTCCAACAAAGGTCATACTACCTTCACCTAAGTTGATATAGCGTACGCCAAATTGCCAATTAGTCGCTAAGGAATAAATTGCGCCTATTGACCAACTAATATCGGTATCATCGTATTCAGTATTCGCTAGTTCGACTGATTGATTAGTTGTGGTCGAGCCTGCAACGGCCGCATAACCAATCGTGCCATCCATAGACCACTCATCAGCTAGTACAGGCTGACTGACTACCGCAGCCGTAGCGAGTAAAGCCCATGGCGTCAGTTTTGATTGGCGACGTATAAAGACTAAACCAATCATTAACAACACCATGGTGCTGCCTAAACTACCTGATGAGCTATTTTTAACCGTGGTGGTTGTATAAGCTTTTACGGTCACTTTTACTTCTCCTTTAGCTTCAGCACCTTTACTGTCAGAAACTGTATACTGAATAAAATCAACACCTTCAAAACCTGCTTTGGGTTGGTAATTCAATGTGCCATCGTTATTGATAGTGACTGTGCCTTGCGTAGCTTGCGCGCTTATTAAACTAAGTGCGTCGCCATCCGCATCGCTGTCATTGGAGAGCACATCAATAACTATTTGCGTGCGATCATTGGTGCTTGCAGTATCAGCAATAGTTGTTGGGGCACTGTTCACAACCACACTAACAGTCGCTGTACCAAAGGCTGTTCCACCTTTACCATCAGACACACTGTAGTTGATTGTTGCGGTACCAATAAAATCGAGTAATGGTTGATAGCTAAGTTGATTATTAACGATTGCTACCTCACCAAAATCAACACTTGCACTGGTGAGCGTCAGTACATCATTATCTGCATCGCTATCATTACTAAGCACATCAATAACAATACTATTACCTAGTGCAATAGTTACTTGATCTGATTGTGTAACAGGCGCGCTGTTATTACTGCTCATAACGCTAACGCCGCCTGGATCAACAATTTGACCATTCGCTACGCCATCAGCATCATTGATACCACCATCAGTTATGCGTAATTGTACACACCAGTCACCTTCTTTTAGACCTTCTTGCCACAGCTGACTATTTGGTGAAGGGCAATACCCTTGCTCACCCTGAGTAGAATAGAGCTTATCGCCGTTGCTGGTATTAAAGTCAATCCACTCATTATTGATAAGCTTTCTATAAATCGCCCCCGCTGGTATTGGCATTCTTTGCGGAAGCACTATGTGGTAGTTTTCACCTTTTTGCTCCATGGCGGTTACGATAAAGCTAAAGTAGCCACCAGAGTTTTCCATACCAACATCTGCAGGTAGTTCACTTTCAAACAATTGTGCTGCACCACTGCTATTTTGTATGCTTGAGAATGCTTTTCTTAAACATGCTCCCGCATCCCCTTCAACAAGGAACTGCGCGGACTCATTTACTTGCTCAGGTAATACATTACACTCATTAATATTATCCAAATAATCAGGAATACCATCACGGTCATTATCTTGTAGACCTTCGATATTGTCTGGTATTAAGTCATTATCAGTATCGGCAGTTGTTAACTCAGGTAACTGAGCTACCACTTCAACATAACTGGTCACTGTAGTTGATAAGCTATCCACAGCGTCATCTGTTGCGGTTACTGCTATTTCATAAATACCAATATCGAGTTCAGCTGTAGAGAACACAAATGTATCAGCCGCATTACCTAGATCAACAATCCGTTCATCTGCTGCTTGCCAACTAAATGAAATATTATCTCCAGGGTTATTATCTGTTGCCAACGCTGTAATTGTTACGAGATCGTCACTGGCTAAAACAAATGGCCGCGGCTGGTCGTTTTGCTCAGTTTTCGTAACTAAGCTTGGTGCTATATTACTCTCTGAAATAGTCATAATATTAGAAGCTTGCGCGCCAGTATTAAGGTTATCGTCAAGCGTTATAACAATTGTTTCATCCGCTTCAACCTCACTATCGGCAAAGACTCTAAAGTTGATCTCACCAACGAGGCCTTGTTCAATAACCACTTCACCGCTGATTAAATCATGATCATCTGATGTTGCGGTTCCAGATACGCTGTAAGGTACAGTGATAGGATAACTTGCCGCTGGTCCATTCAAGTAAACCCGAGTGGTATAACTTTGATCCTCAGCAACAACTTTATTTTTACCTAGTGATATTTGCGGGTGAACCATTACTTGCTGGCTAGCCATTGTGGTTTTACCACTACTGTCTGTCGCTTGCCAATACACTTGATGTACGCCTGGCGTAAACAACATACTTTGATTGATAGTAGTAACAGGTAGAGGGTTTTGCTCGCTATCAAACGCAAGAGCTGTACCCAACTTAACTCGAGTAAACAATCCTGTTGCATCAACATTCACAGCAGCTGGAGGTGTAATAGTTGGTGCATCCGCTTGGCTATCAGTAAAGTTAATATAAGCAAACCCTGTGCTTTGTGCTTGCGCTGGGTCGGCAATAATATACTCAACTTTAATAGTGCCTTGGGTACTTGCGCTAAATTGATAGACAAGCTGCTGGTCAACAATACTCACTGTACCCACTGACGCCCTAGCACCAATAATTGTTATTACATCACCATCAACATCAGTGTCATTCGCCAATACATCAAGTATATAACGGCCGCTTTCAGTTCGCGCTAAGTCAAAGGTATCTTCCACAGCGACCGGTTGATCGTTTACTGACTCAACAGTAATTAACGCCGTAGCTACAGCTGAACTTGCTTTACCATCAGTCACTAAATAGCTAAAGGTGTCGCTACCATGATAATCAGCCTGTGGCTGATAACTAAATACCGTTCCTTGCACCGTTAAGCTACCAAACTGTGGTTGAGTGACCACTTCTATAACTAAATTGTCGTTATCACTGTCGCTAACCTGAGCACTAACACTGAGGTTATTATCTTCTTTAACGCGCATTACCATATCATTAGCAACAGGCGAAGCATTTACATACGTTACATCAATACTAAATGGGTTAAGCGTACTGCTTAACTGCCCATCGCTTACGGTGATCAAAATATTACTATATAGACCAACGTCATCTCGTGTCGGTATACCACTTAATGTACCACTTGTGCTATCAAACGTTGCCCAACTCGGCTTGTTCGAAATCGTCAATGATAAACTGGTATTATCAATATCTGACACAATTGGCGTAAATGAGTAACCTGTATCTTGCGCGATTGATGTTGCAGGTGAACCGCTGATTGTTGGTGCATCGTTAACATTCACTACTGTCAGTGTAAATGGGGTTAAACTTTGGCTTGCAACCCCATCCGTTACACTCACCGTGATGCCTGCATAACTTCCTACATCAGCATTGCTTGGTCTGCCTGATAGCTCCCCTGTGGTGGTATCAAAGTTCAACCAACTTGGTTTATTTTCAATACTGAAGCTGAGGTTATCGCCATCATTATCTGTCGCTAGTGGTACAAAGCTATATAAGTCATTTTCATTAACCGCTAAGCTTGGTACTCCAGTAATCACTGGCAAATCGTTAATACTATTAATCGTTACTGATACTGTGCTCGGTGCTGAATCAAGTAATCCATCATTCGCTATATAACTAAACTGATCGTCACCAAAGTAATTTGCACTGCCTTGATAAGTAACTTGCTCACCTGAGATAGTCGCAGTGCCATGAGTTGGTTGACTAACGATTGTATAGATTAATGTATCACCATCAACATCACTACCGAGTAAGTTCATAACGACTGGCATGTCTTCATCAGTAACGCCGGTTTGTAGACCAACAACTGGCGCGTCATTCACTGCGGTGATAACTAACGATACCGGCGTTATTGTTGAATCTAATAGTCCATCATTAACAACAAAGCTAAAGCCATCACTGCCGTTATAATTGGCGTTTGGCGTATATAACCAACTATCATTACTTTGCTGCACAAGCGAGCCATGTAATGCGCCTTCATCAAGACGATAGCTTAGATCATCGTTCTCAATATCTGAGCCAACCAAGGTGATCAAAACGCTATTATCTTCTGCAAGTATTAAGCTTTGCGGAATACCTAAAGGCGCATCATTGACTGGGTTTACAGTCATGGTGACAGTAGCAAGGTTAGATACCGCGCCATTGCTGTCTTTAACTGTGTAAGTAAAGCTGTCGTCACCATAGTAATCTGCATTGGCGGTGTAAATGATTGCCCCCGTTGCTGTTACTTGAGTTTGCCCATTGCTTGGTGCACTGACAACCGTCACACTGCTCACATCTAAGCTGTCGCCGATATCAACATCACTGTCGTTACCCAATACGTTAACTTCAAATGAACCTTCTTCTTGCAGTTGGGCGGTGTTATCTAGCGCCACTGGTGCATCGTTCACGGCATTAATGGTCAGTGTGACGGTCGCTGGGGTTGAGCTTAAGCCTTCGCTGTCTGTTAATGTGTAGGTAAAACTAAATACCCCATTCACATCTTGGCTTGGCACGATAGCTAAACTACCATCTAGGTTAACACTGACTGTCGCAAAGTCGTACATGCCCGCCCCCGTGCCTTGGTTTTCAAGGCTTACGTTGGCAGCATTAAAGCCACTGTCTTCTACGTCTGAGTCGTTTGCTAAAATAGCTAACGTTGTTGCGGTATCTTCATCGGTCGTCACTGCATCATTAGCAACAACTGGACGGTCATTCACCGCACCTATATTTACCGTAACGGTTCCTGGCAGTGATACACCGCCTTCGCTGTCGGTAATGGTGTACGTGAAACTGTCTTGCCCTGTAACGTTCGCATCTGGGGTATACACAAAGGTGCCCGCGGCTTGGTCAAACACCACTTGCCCTGAGCTTGGCGCTCTGACTAAGTTAATCGTGCCCGTTGGGATGGTGTCTTCCACATCACTGGCCAGTGAACGCACATTGGTCACTGCTGATGCGGTGTCTTCATCCACACTTAAGCTGATAGCTTGTACCTCAGGGAGGTCGTTCACTGGGGTAATGGTGACTGTCACTGTCGCCGCTGTTGAGGTATTCAATGCCGCATCTTTTACCGTATAAGTAAAGGTGTCTGTCCCCGTTACATTGCTATTCGGTGTATACGTGGCAATGCCGTTGGTGATACTTACCGTGCCTTTACTCGCGGGTAATACGATGGCCGCTGAAGCGACCACTAGGTCATTTTCTGCATCACTGTCATTCGCTACCAAGCTAAAGTTCACTGGCGTGTCTTCTGCAGTGGTGGCACTGTCATCCATGGCAACCGGTGCATCAGCAACCGGCGTTACCGTAAGTGTTACTGTCTGTACCGCCGATAACGCACCTGCGCTATCACGAACTTGGAAGGTGAAGCTGTCGCCGTGGTTTTCACTGCCGTCATGTTGATAACTAAAGCTACCATCGCTGTTTAAGCTGACACTACCAAATTGTGGTTGACTGACCAGCTCTGCGCTGAGTGTATCGCCTGCATCATCATCGCTGGCGTTACTTAATAACCCGTTTGCAAGTGCCACGGTTAATGTCGCGGCTTCATCGAGGTTAAACGCGAAGTTTTGCCCTACCGGCGCATCGTTGGTGTTGGTGACCTCTAATGTAAATGGCGTTAAACTGGCGCTATCAGTACCATCGTTAACACTGATAGTAATAGCCGCGTAGCTGCCTACATCCTCGTTCTGTGGCGTGCCCGCTAATTCGCCCGTGCTGGTGTCAAAGCTCGCCCAGCTTGGCTTATTAATGATGCTGAAACTGAGGCTATCACCATCAATATCACGCACTAATGGCGTAAACTGATACTGACTGTCTTCGCTTACCGTGGTGTTCGGTGTACCACTGATTGTCGGTGCATCGTTAACGTTCTTAACTGTGAGATTAAAGCTACTCAGTGCTGTAGTAATCGCGCCGTCTGATACTGAAATAATAATGTTATTATTTACGCCGACATCATCATTACTTGGCGTACCTGACAACTGCCCAGTGCTGCTATCAAAGTTTGCCCAGCTCGGCTTGTTGCTAATGCTAAAGGTTAAGCTGTCGCCATCAATATCGCTGGCTGTTGGGGTAAACCTATAAAGGGTATCTTGATCAACATTTAATGTTGGAGCACCACCAATCGTTGGCGCGTCATTGACGTTGATCACCGTTAAGCTAAATGCCGGTAAGCTTACCGTATCCATGCCATCGCTGACACTGATCACAATATTACTATACACACCCACATCACTGTTACCAGCGGTACCACTGAGCAACCCGGTACTGCTATCAAAACCCAACCAACTTGGTTTATTACTGATGCTAAAGGTTAAATTATCACCCTCGGTGTCAGTTGCCGTTGGCGCAAAACTATAAACGATTTTTTCACTCACTGACACAGTCGGTGAACCGCTGATCACTGGCACATCATTGACACTGCTCACGGTCACTGTGATCACCGCTGGTGCTGAATCCACGCTACCATCGTTAGCAACAAAGCTAAAGCTATCGGTGCCAAAGAAGTCACTCTCACCTTGGTATATTGCTTGCGAGCCAGTCAATGTAACACGGCCATTTTGTGGCTGACTGCTGATTTGATACGTTAAGGTATCGCCTTCGATATCGCTGGCGGCAAGGTTGATAGTCAGTGGCGTATCTTCATTTACTGACACCGCCTCTGCACTGGCAACTGGGGCATCATTTACAGCATTAACGGTTAAGTTAACACTAACAGGAGCTGAATCTAACGCACCATCATTGGCTACAAACGTGAAACTATCACTGCCGTTATAATCTGCCGCAGCTGAATACAACCAACTATCACTGCTTTGTTGAACTAGCGTTCCGTGTGCGACATCAGTATCAATGCGATAAGTTAAGCTGTCATTTTCGATGTCTGTCGCAAGCAATGTGATCAATAAGCTTGCATCTTCATCAAGGCTAAGGGTTTGCGTTTGTGCCACCGGCGCATCATTGACTGGGTTCACGGTCATGGTGACAGTAGCAAGGTTAGATACCGCGCCATTGCTGTCTTTAACTGTGTAAGTAAAGCTGTCGTCACCATAGTAATCTGCATTGGCGGTATAAATGATTGCCCCCGTTGCGGTTACTTGAGTTTGCCCATTGCTTGGTGCACTGACAACCGTCACACTGCTCACATCTAAGCTGTCGCCGATATCAACATCACTGTCGTTACCCAATACGTTAACTTCAAATGAACCTTCTTCTTGCAGTTGGGCGGTGTTATCTAGCGCCACTGGTGCATCGTTCACGGCATTAATGGTCAGTGTGACGGTCGCTGGGGTTGAGCTTAAGCCTTCGCTGTCTGTTAATGTGTAGGTAAAACTAAATACCCCATTCACATCTTGGCTTGGCACGATAGCTAAACTACCATCTAGGTTAACACTGACTGTCGCAAAGTCGTACATGCCCGCCCCCGTGCCTTGGTTTTCAAGGCTTACGTTGGCAGCATTAAAGCCACTGTCTTCTACGTCTGAGTCGTTTGCTAAAATAGCTAACGTTGTTGCGGTATCTTCATCGGTCGTCACTGCATCATTAGCAACAACTGGACGGTCATTCACCGCACCTATATTTACCGTAACGGTTCCTGGCAGTGATACACCGCCTTCGCTGTCGGTAATGGTGTACGTGAAACTGTCTTGCCCTGTAACGTTCGCATCTGGGGTATACACAAAGGTGCCCGCGGCTTGGTCAAACACCACTTGCCCTGAGCTTGGCGCTCTGACTAAGTTAATCGTGCCCGTTGGGATGGTGTCTTCCACATCACTGGCCAGTGAACGCACATTGGTCACTGCTGATGCGGTGTCTTCATCCACACTTAAGCTGATAGCTTGTACCTCAGGGAGGTCGTTCACTGGGGTAATGGTGACTGTCACTGTCGCCGCTGTTGAGGTATTCAATGCCGCATCTTTTACCGTATAAGTAAAGGTGTCTGTCCCCGTTACATTGCTATTCGGTGTATACGTGGCAATGCCGTTGGTGATACTTACCGTGCCTTTACTCGCGGGTAATACGATGGCCGCTGAAGCGACCACTAGGTCATTTTCTGCATCACTGTCATTCGCTACCAAGCTAAAGTTCACTGGCGTGTCTTCTGCAGTGGTGGCACTGTCATCCATGGCAACCGGTGCATCAGCAACCGGCGTTACCGTAAGTGTTACTGTCTGTACCGCCGATAACGCACCTGCGCTATCACGAACTTGGAAGGTGAAGCTGTCGCCGTGGTTTTCACTGCCGTCATGTTGATAACTAAAGCTACCATCGCTGTTTAAGCTGACACTACCAAATTGTGGTTGACTGACCAGCTCTGCGCTGAGTGTATCGCCTGCATCATCATCGCTGGCGTTACTTAATAACCCGTTTGCAAGTGCCACGGTTAAGGTCGCGGCTTCATCGAGATTAAAGGCAAAGTTTTGCCCTACCGGCGCATCATTGGTGTTGGTTACCTCTAATGTAAATGGCGTTAAACTGGCGCTATCTGTGCCATCGTTAACACTGATAGTAATAGCCGCGTAGCTGCCCACATCCTCGTTCTGTGGTGTGCCCGCTAATTCGCCCGTGCTGGTGTCAAAGCTTGCCCAGCTTGGCTTATTAATGATGCTAAAGGTATGGGTATCTTGCGTATCGCTGTCTGTAAGGGTGGGTATAAAACTATATGCTGCATCTTCAGCTGTAGTTGTACTTGGTGAACCACTTAACACCGGTACGACGTTGTATTTTTTAGTTACTGTGGCAGTTACTGCTGCGCTGGCATTGCCTGCGGTGTCTGTAACTATTGCTGAGAACGTTAACACTCCCTCTGCCAATGTTGTAACATCGATACCTGTAATTTGCTGCGTAACAGCACTAATAGTTGCGTTACCAGTAACAGAATTACTGCCATCACTTATCTGGTAACTAAGCGAACCACTTCCTTCAAGCCCAGTAAAACTAACACTCATTGCAGATTCGTTATCCGCATTAATTAAGCTTTGATCAACGCTAACTGCATGCCCGGTTGGGGTGGTATTATCTAAAGTAATTGAGCTGGTCGCCGCTGGTGAAGTATTCCCTGCGGTGTCAGTTTGCGTTACCGATACTGTTAAGGTGCCATTATTAAGTGCACTTATATCTAACTCACTGCCGCTAAGCGTCCAATTACCACCACTACCAGCTGTAACCGTGGCATTTACACCGCCAATATCAACCTTAACTGCAGCGCCTGATTCTGCCCCAGAGCCGGTGATCAATACACTATCATCTTCACTAGCGTTAACTATGCCATCGACTTCGATTGGCGTATTAATAGTAACAACTGGCGGTGCACTGTTATCCAAGGTTATCGTCGTCGTTGCCGCTGGAGAAATATTACCCGCGCTGTCAGTTTGCGTTGCTGATACCGTTAATGTGCCATTATTTAATGCACTGATATCTAACTCATTACCACTGAGAGTCCAACTACCGTTGCTATCAGCAGTCACGGTGGCATTTACACCGCCAACATCAACCTTAACTGCAGCGCCTGACTCTGCCCCAGATCCTACAATTAATAACGCATTATCTTCAGCAGCATTCACAATGCCATCAACAGCGATCGGCGTTGTGATAGCCAATGCATTTGGCGCAACATTATCTAAGGTTATAGTGGTTGTAGCTGCAGATGAAATATTTCCTGCGCTATCGGTTTGCGTTGCAGATACTGTTAATGTGCCATTATTTAACGCGCTAATGTCTAATTCACTGCCATTAAGTGTCCAGTTACCGCTGCTATCAGCTATCACAGTGGCATTTACGCCGCTAATACCCACTGTCACTGTTGCGCCAGCTTCTGCACCTGACCCTGTGATCAACACAGCATTGTCTTCAGCCGCATTTACAATACCATCTACTGCAATCGGCGTTGTAATAGCCACCGCATTTGGTGCGATGTTATCTAATGTAATTGAAGTTGATGCGGCCGTTGAGATATTGCCCGCATCGTCGGTTTGTGTTGCCGAAACTGTCAATATGCCATTATTTAGAGCGCTGATATCCAGCTCATTACCTGATAATGTCCAATTACCACTTGAGTCTGCGGTAGTCGTTTTAGTCACCCCACCGATACTCACAGTGACTGTTGCGCCTGACTCTGCTCCCCCGCCTTGGACTAATACATCATTATCCTCCGCAGCGTTAACTTTACCATCCTCCTCAATAGGCGTAATAAAGGTTGGTGCGTTTGGTGCTTGGTTATCCAACGTTATTGTTGTAGTTGCAGCTATTGAGACATTACCTGCGCTATCGGTCTGAGTTGCCAAGACCGTCAGCGTACCATTATTCAGCGCACTGATATCCAGCTCGTTGCCCGATAATGTCCAATTACCACTTGAATCTGCAGTGGTGGTTTTAGATATACCATCAACATTTACTGTAACTGTTGCACCTGACTCTGCGCCAGATCCTTGCACTAGCACATCGTTATCTTCTACAGCATTAACTTTGCCGTCGCCTTCAATTGGCGTAGTAATCGTCAATGCATTTGGCGCTTGATTATCCAACGTAATTACTGCGGTTGCCGTAGTCGAGGTGTTACCCGCCGCATCAGATTGTGTGGCGCTGACGGTGAGCGTGCCATTATTAAAGCTGCTGACATCAAACTCACTACCACTGATAGTCCATGCCCCAGAGCCATCGGCCGTCACGGTGCGCGATAAGTTATTCGCGCCATCGCTGATAGTTACACTTACACTGGCATTGGCTTCTGCGCCGGAGCCGGTGATCAATACACTGCCATCTTCTACAGCATTGATCCGGCCATCAACCTCAATCGGGGTGGCAATCGTTAAGGCATTCGGTGCTGCGTTATCTAAAATCACTGAGGTGCTGGCTGCACTTGAGGTGTTACCCGCCGCATCACTTTGTGTGGCGCTGACGGTGAGCGTGCCGTTATTAAAGCTGCTGACATCAAACTCACTACCACTGATAGTCCATGCCCCAGAGCCATCAGCCGTCACAGTACGCGATTGGTTATTCGCGCCATCGCTGATAGTCACACTGACGCTGGCATTGGCTTCCGCCCCAGAGCCGGTGATCAATACACTGTCATCTTCTACGGCATTGATCCGGCCATCAACCTCAATCGGGGTCGTTATGGTCAAGGCATTCGGTGCTGCGTTATCTAAAATCACTGAGGTGCTGGCTGCACTTGAAGTATTGCCCGCTGTATCCGATTGTGTGGCGCTGACGGTGAGCGTGCCATCGTTAAAGCTGCTGACATCAAACTCACTACCACTGATAGTCCATGCCCCAGAGCCATCAGCCGTCACAGTACGCGATTGGTTATTCGAACCATCGCTGATAGTCACACTGACGCTGGCATTGGCTTCCGCCCCAGAGCCGGTGATCAATACACTGTCATCTTCTACGGCATTGATCCGGCCATCAACCTCAATCGGGGTGGCGATCGTCAAGGCACTTGGTGCTGCGTTATCTAAAATCACTGAGGTGCTGGCTGCACTTGAAGTATTACCCGCCGAATCACTTTGTGTGGCGCTGACGGTGAGCGTGCCATCATTAAAGCTGCTGACATCAAACTCACTACCACTGATAGTCCATGCCCCAGAGCCATCGGCCGTTACGGTACGTGATAAGTTATTCGCGCCATCGCTGATGGTCACACTGACGCTGGCATTAGCTTCCGCCCCGGAGCCGGTGATCACTACGTCACTGTCTTCCGCTGCGTTAACTTTACCATCGCCCTCTATCGGAGTGGCTATTGTCGGTGAATTCGGTGCTGTATTATCTAAAATCACCGCGGTGCTGGTTGCACTGGAGGTGTTACCCGCCGCATCAGATTGTGTGGCGCTGACGGTGAGCGTGCCGTTATTAAAGCTGCTGACATCAAACTCACTACCACTGATAGTCCATATTCCTGCGCCATCAGCCGTCACAGTACGCGATTGGTTATTCGCGCCATCGCTGATAGTCACACTGACACTGGCATTGGCTTCTGCGCCAGAGCCGGTGATCAATACACTGTCATCTTCTTCGGCATTGATCCGGCCATCAACCTCAATCGGGGTGGCAATAGTTAAAGCATTAGGGGCTGCGTTATCTAAAATCACTGCGGTGCTGGCTGCACTGGAAGTGTTACCCGCCGCATCAGATTGTGCCGCGCTGACGGTGAGCGTGCCATTATTAAAACTGCTGACATCAAACTCGCTACCACTAATAGTCCATGCCCCAGAGCCATCGGCCGTCACAGTGCGCGATTGGTTATTCCCGCCATCGCTGATGGTCACACTGACACTAGCATTGGCTTCTGCCCCAGAGCCAGTGATCAATACACTGTCATCTTCTACGGCATTGATCCGGCCATCAACCTCAATCGGGGTGGCAATAGTTAAAGCATTAGGGGCTGCGTTATCTAAAATCACCGCGGTGCTGGCTGCGCTGGAGGTGTTACCCGCCGCATCACTTTGTGTGGCGCTGACGGTGAGCGTGCCATTATTAAAGCTGCTGACATCAAACTCACTACCACTGATAGTCCATGCCCCAGAGCCATCGGCCGTCACAGTCCGTGATAAGTTATTCGAACCATCGCTGATGGTCACATTAACCGTAGCGCCAGAGTCAGCGCCGCTACCTTGTATAAGCACATGCGCATCTTCCACAGCATTGATCCGACCATCTACTTCAATCGGGGTGGTAATACTCGGTGCACTCACGTTAGTATCAATGGTTATTGTAGTACTCGTTCCATTGGTAATATTACCAGCAGTGTCCGTCGCGCGTGCCACAATAGTATGCGAGCCACTCGTCATTGCTGAGCCTACGGTGATACTCCACACCCCACCACTAACAACAGTACTGCCTATTGAGCCATCAACACTTGAAATAAGAGTAATAGTGTCGCCTGTGGTGCCTGTACCTGTAAAAGTGGGTGTTGTATTATTGGTTATATTATCTGTACTCGAAGAGCCACTATCACTGGCTGCAGTTAGATCGGCTGCACTTGGTGCGCTCGGCGCGATTGTGTCAATTGTCACTGTAAGTGCGCTTGAGCTACTACTGACATTACTTGCTGAGTCTGTTGCTTTTGCTGAAATAGCATGGTCTAAACCGGCAGTTAAAGTGCTAGTGGTAATTTGCCAATTGCCATCGGTCGCTATGCCTGACCCGATTACAGTTGCTCCAGCGCCAACTTGGTCGCTGTAAAGACTAACTGTTGAACCACTCTCAGCAGTGCCACTAAATGTTGGCGTGGTATCGTTGGTAATATTATCCGTAGTAGATAACCCTGAATCAGCCGCCGCATTTAAATCAGGAGTAGATGGCGCACTTGGCGCAACATTATCATTTACCGTTATAGTAAACGCTTTTTGAAAAGTTGTTGTTGCATCGTTACTTTGTACGCACACAATGTAACTTCCTGCACTAAGTGCAGCTTGCGTCTGAATTAAGGTGCCACTGATCTGAAAACTGCTATTGTTTGTGTCAGCGCTACATGTACCGTTTACACTTGCGCCTGAGCTTACAAACGTATAACTATGACTGTCGGTGGTATCTACATCTGAGGTAGTAAGCGCCCCTATATTAGCACCAGGTCCAGTTGATGATTGATTTATACTTGCCGATGAAAGTGAAATATCCGTTGGGGCATCATTTTGCCCAGTAATATTCACTATCGCTTGATTTGTACCCGCGCTGTTTGCTATCCCATCATTAAAGACATAATCCAAAGTCACTGATGATGGAGATTCGGAACTATTTTGATAGGTAATGCTTTGTAAAACTGAGTCTACAATTGCAGATGTAGCATTAGCATTAAAGGTCAGTACCAAGGTACCTGAGGAGTTAGTCGTTACCGTTCCGACTGTGGTCGAATTATAAGTAAACGTATTGCCCTCAATTAGCGCGCCCAATAAGTTATTGTTCGCAAAAACATCTTCAGTACTCGCCCCACCGTTTCGACTAATAGTTAAACTGGCATTATTATAATTACCAATTGCGCCATTAAGGGCATCGAGCTCAGTATCAGCGATAGTCACATCTGAGTCGATAACAATTGCAGAGCCATTTTCAATGAAGGTTGCACCGCCATTCAAACTACTAAATACGGGGGCGCTATTTGGCTCAACAAAAGTTATTATGGTATCGCTACCACTTTCAGCAACGCTAAAAGCTAGACTTGAGCCTGGTGAATTACTTAATGAGAGCGTAAGCTCAGAAATATTAAAATCGGTGGCATCTGTATCAACTTCTAATGTGCTAGTGCCATTAAATCGCACATTTGCACTTGAAAGCCCTGTCACGCCAGTAATCGTTAAGGTATCACCTACGGCTAGATCGGTGATGGTATCCCCTGATAATTGTGATGCACTGCCGACAAAATTATCGTTACCTGCATTGCCCGTCATCGAATCAGTACCACCGCCTGGGCGGATGGTATCTGCGCCGCTACCGCCAACAATAGTATCATCGCCATTGAAATTGCTGGCTGTAATCGTCAACATGTCACTGGCAAAGGCTGAAGCATTTATTGATAGGGCTGCTGTAATTTCACCGCCACTCGCATTTGACACTGATACTGCTTGACCATTGGCATTAAAGTTGTCAGTCAAGGTTATCGTGGCATTATTGTCAGTTCCTATTGCCACGCCTTCAACAGCAGACACTGAGGTACTGGTGAAATCAAACGCCCCACCATCCATAAGTTTCAGTGTTTCAGTGCCCGCACTACCCGTTATAGCAGTGCTAAAATTACCAATATTAGCGGCATCAATAGCCACTGTTGCGCCACTAGCTAACGAAAGAGTGCCTATATTTAAAAATCCACCGCCGCTAATGTCTGCACCATCAGTTACTTGTACTTGGTCGGCAACACTATTCTCGCCAATTAACGTGCCCGTGTATGCACTGTTACCAATTGCAAAAATTATGGCGTCGGTTGATGAACCAGCCGTAACATTAGTGGTCCCTGTTGATACGGTGATTGTTCTGGTATTTGTACTGTCATCAGCTACAGCGTAGCTTTCAATGCCAGTTAACGTTGTAAAATCACCATCACCGGTGATAGTAATAGTTTCTGAACCTGGCGCTGTTATGGTGCCCGTAAAACTACTATGCTGGCTGGCCGTCATCGATACTGACGCACCCGAAGCAAGTGTTAAATTACTTACATTACTAATTGTGGCATTACTAATGTTTGCGCCGCTACTCATAGATAATGTATCAGCAACACTATTTTCGCCAGTAATTGTTCCCGTATAAGCTAGTGTGCCAATATCAAACGTAATGGCATCAGTTACCGAGCTAGCTGTTACTGAGTGCCCCGCGGCGCTAATAGATACTGTACGCGCGTTAGTGCTATCGTCATTTAATGTGTAGCTTTCAATTGCTGATACTGTAGCGAAATTACCATCCCCCAAAATATCCAGCGTCTCATTACCACTGCCTGATACAGTGCCTGAGAACAATCCTAGCTGTGATGCAGCAATACTTGCTGAACCGCCACTTGCTACCGTCAAGTTTTCAAAGCCGCTAATTGTGGCGCCAGAAATACTACCACCACTACCAATAGATAACGTATCAGTGCCGGTGTTGCCCGCTAAAATACCGGTTGCGCTAACTGAGCCAATATTGAGAGTATCGTCTCCGGTGCTACCAGTAAAATTTTGCCCCGCAGCGCCAAGGGTGAATGCATTTGGTGCAGATAAAACATACGTTTCAATCGCACTGTTGCCTGTTAGTCCATCCGTTGCTGAGCTAATAGTTATCGTTTCTGTGCCTGGTGCTGTAAACGTTGTAAAACTATCGTGCTGTGCTTCAGTCATAGTCACACTAGCACCACTGGCAAGTGTTAATGATTCAAAGGCAGATATTGTTGCACCACTAAGATCAGCACCAGTGCCAGCCTGCAATATATCGGTACCCGCAGCGCCGTTCAATGTACCTGTTACCGTGAAGGCATTAATATTAACGGTATCATCTGCGCTGCTGCCAGTTACATTTTGCGCTGCGCTACCAAGCGTAAAGGCCATCGCTGCGCCAAGCACATAAGTTTCAATATCCGCATCACCCGTTAGCGTTTGATCGCCATCGGCACTAGCGATAGTAAATTGATTTGTACCTGTACCATTTATAGTAGTGAAACTATCATGCTGCGTTTCACTCAATGTCAATGAACCATTGTTATATGGCGTTAAGGTTTCAAAATTAGCTAAACTTGTAAGCCCAGTTAAATCTACACCTGACACTACTGACAGTGTATCAGTACCGCCACCGCCATCGGCTGTTGACCCAGTTACGTGGCTAGTATTAGCAATTGTGAGTGTTTCATTCTCGCTAGTAAAAGTAATGCTAGGAGATAAATTAGTTCCGTTTGTCGTATTAAATGCAGTTGCTGAACTGCTTGCGGCTGTAACATTACTTACAAATACAGTTGCTGTACGAACGGTGCTATTGTCGTTACCATCATTGATAACCACCGTCACCGTTCTAGCGGTTTCATCGGGTGTATTTGAAGTGTTATTGTAGGTGATATTCTGCAAAAAGGTGGCCACTTCAGCGGCTGATGCTGTTGCACCGGTGATTGAGATGGCATCTTGTAAAGTGATGTCTGAGGCACCCGATATACCAGTCAATGCATTTTGTGCAGTAGCCGAAACACTCAAGCCTTCTGACGCGCCATCCTGGTCATTGCCAAGATTAACAGTTATCGTCGTGATGGTATCGCTGTCCGATTCAGTTACTACAGCATTTGAGGCTATGTTAACCGCACCACTGCCTTCAGAAAAAGAAAGGCTATTGTCATTACCACCTGTGCCTGAATTTAAATCAACAACAGGCTGAGTATTCGCTGTAGTAAAATTAAATGTGGTATCATCACCAATACCCGCAAAACTATTGCCTGCATTATCATCTACCGCTGTGGCATCAATTCTAATTGCATAATCACGATTACCCGATAAGTCAGTTGTCGGATTAATATAAATTTTATCGTTTGTAATCCCAATACGACCTGCACCAGGGCTTGTAGTCGTGCCATCACTGACTAATGCAACATCAAACACCTCAAAATTGCTGCTGTCTGTCACATTACGAATCGTAATATTTCCCGACCCTAACGCGATGTTTTTACTAAAATCAATCGCAATATTATTGCTTGCAGTTACGTTACTGTCGTTATCATTTGGCGTTGAACTTGCATCATCAAATATGGGAGCCGTTGTATCGATTGTGAATGCAGTAATAGTTATTGGTGTATTAGAATTACCTGCTGCATCAGTAACCGTAATCGTACAATCACTGTAAGTACCTGCACTTAATGCTGAGCTATTGTCTGTCGCAGTCAAAGTAATGGTTTGGTTACCCGTGCTGCTAATCGTTGTTGAGCTTGATGTACCACAACTACCACCGACTGATAACGTCCCTGTCTCTGTGGTACTAAAAGTATAATTTGGTGTTGTGTCATTGGAGGGCGTTATAACCGCCGTCACCTCTGCCACGGTTGGTGCTGTGGTATCAACGGTAAAGCTAGGAATGCTGAGTGCAGAGCTTGCGTTACTGGCAGCATCGGTCACCGTCACGGTACAGTTATTATAAGTACCGTCTGTCAACGCCGAGCTATTGTCTGTTTGCGTTAGTGTTATTATTTGATTACCAGTACTGCTGATCGTTGTTGAAGTAGAAGTACCACAGCTCCCCCCCATAGACAGAGTGCCTGCTTCGTCAGTGCTAAAAACATAGTTTGGGGTATTGTCACTTGTTGGTGTAGTAACCGCTGTAATTTCGCTTAAAGTTGGCGCGGTAGAATCAGAAACAGTAGGATCATCAACAACCATATTTAAAACTGCTATTTCTTGAAAATCAGCAGAACCATTGACGCCACCGCTACCATTACTCACAGTCGCCCAACTTACTACTATTTTATCTAAGTTACTCCAATCGACATCATTCGACTCCCAAGTCCCAGCTCCTTGTGTAAAAACTTCAAGTTCGCTTGAGCCAAATGTACTCCAAATCAATTCATCACTTGCAACAGCAACTCCCCCTCTGTAACCTGTAACAGTAAAACTATTGTTATTTAAATCATTACCAGTCGCCCTTCGACCTAAATTCATTGACTTAATAGCAAAAAAGTTTGTCGCTGTTAATTGAAACCCACCAGTGGAATCATTAAATGCGTTTCCATCTGCGGTACTGTAAGGAAGCATAGCAGCATTACTCGCTATTACTTTCTCATCAGTATATTCATTACTTCCTTGTAACCCTGTTCCCCAATCAATTGTAAAATCGGTACTTGTTGATAAACCGACTGTTGCTGTGTGATTATCTACTGCACCGCCAGTATTAACAGACGTATAATCTATCGTACTTTGCGCCCACGAGTTTGCTGATACAGCAAGAGCAACTGACACGCCAAGCAAATGTAAAGATTGAGTTATTTTGTTTAATTGCATAGCGTGCACGCTCCATTGTATTGTTTAAATCAAGATAGGCCCGTACTATCTTAAGGTCGATGACAAATGTTTAACGAACTAACTTCTTGATGGGTATATACCTTGTAAAACAATCTGCCAATTTATCACCTGAAATGGGCTGATTATACTCACAGCTCTAGACGAGCCAGTATTTGCTATAGTGACCGTGCCCCCCCCACTTCCGCCATCCACTACAAGTCCACTAATAGGCGTCAAATTAGGAGCAGGAGAAAAACCGGATTGTTTATAATACCCAGAACTTGAATTAGCAGCTAAATAAGTGTCATCGCTAGGTACTTGCGTATTTGCACCGTTAGTTGCAGCATGCATTACACCTGACACTGTCCCCCCCCCAGAAGACGAGAATACGGCACCATGGGTATGCGTTGGTAGTTGGTCAATCGATAATGAAGTTGCTTCGCGTCCTTCTTTCCAGCCTAATCTATAATCCATCCCTCCAGGCTGGGTTCCCATGCCTAAAGGACTACGCCCTCTCAAATCAGGTAAACCAAATGTCGTTCTGGCGTCTCCACCAAAATTATCTCCTAGCAGTGAAAATAATGCGGTATTCTCACTAATAGCTTGTAACTGGCCTGAGCAAAGCGCCAAGCGTTCGATCGCAAAGTTCCCGCCAAATGGTGTCATTGTGCCAATATATGCATCTGTAGCCATGTCTATAATCCTCTTTATTTACATTTTGGTGACTGTCGGACTTCAAACTCTACACTCGTGTCACTCACTCATTACTTGTCATACATAACCTGCGCAATAGCACAGTTTTTATTTCAGCTTAACTGGGCTGAGAGTCTTCTTGCTGTTCTTGTGCAAACGGATCTGCAGAAAAGACAGGAGGAATAAATAACTCAGGTATGGATACTTGGCGAATACTGCCAACCGATGTTTTGTCAAAACAAACTGTACCTAATTCATTTACACTGATCTCCAATGATGGCGATTTATCCGAAGTAGGAAAACGCCAATACAGTTCAGTGGTTTTATAGCGAACCAATACCATTTGCTCGCATTGGTCGAATTCATCGGGTTGCTCACAAAATTTATCGTGATAATTAGCAAGCTTTTGCTGCCCTAAAAACATCAGCACCAACGACCCCATTCCAGGGATTTCAATTACCCCAGACTCACCCGTACCTACGGTTAATTCACCACTCCCTTCTAGCTTTGAAACAACCTGACCTGCCTCTTTATTTGGCAATGCACCGTTGTTGTATGGGTATATCGCTATGTCATAACCATATCGATTAGTCACATTAATATTTATCTTCATTTGCCATCTCACATCTGAAGTTATGTTTTAAGCACTGTTTGACCCTAAAGCCGATAACACCCACACACATCTATTTATCGCCCCAGAAAAAACACTGCTCCCGAATAAACTTAAGTTTTAAACATTCAAACACACAGCTAAAAATCTTTCTGTACTAACGACAGACCTGCCTCTAAACCAAATAACACCGCAAATCGATAGCCATCAAACACTCCTTGTTGCGTGCCAATAATATCTAAGCGCAATGCGCCATCAACGGTCTTAATCACGAGTCCATTTTGCCTATCAACTTCAATGACCATGCCTGCTTGCACGCCAGTCAAAGCGCTATCTACAACGCTTGCTTGCAACAATTGAAATGCCTCACTGCGGAACTGAAATAGTGCGCACCCTGAGTCAACATTACCCGCACGAGCCATGTTTACAACTTGCTTGCTTGTTTGCTTGTGCCAATTGACTATAAGCTGCTGTTGCTCTACTTGCGGCGCGCTCTTACTGCCGTTCCCTTCTTGATTACGCCATTTTATTTCTTGTTTTTCATCTAGTTGACAGAATTTTTCAACTAGCCTTGGTAGAGCCTGTGCAACTTTGTACTGCACACAGTTCATGGTATCGAAGGGGTGAATTTCTATCTCAACATCTGCCGCAATATTGCCACAATCAACCGATTCGGTTACTTGGTGTAAGGTTAAAGCGGTTGTGTTTTCACCATTTCTCAACTGCCAATATAGTGGGAAAGGCCCTCTATAATCAGGTAAAGGACTGGGATGAATATTGACAAGGTGACCTGAAAAATACTGGATTAATGCAGGGCGGATTTTGTGCCTGAACAGATAAATTAAACCTCGGTTAACCGCCAACCTATCTAGCTGTGCAATCAAACCTTTATCATCTGAGCATTTATAAGTGAGCGTTTCTATAGCACTTTGCTGCAACCAATGTTGTAACTGCATTAAGTCATAGTTTTGCTGCGTATCAACTAATACCACACAAGCTAATTGATTGGTTTGTAATAAATATTGCACAACAGGTAAGCTTTGACAGCTGCCTGTAAAAACTGCGAATTTTTGCATTACAACCTCCTTACAACTTTACCGGCACAAACCCTGGTAAACCGCTCAATTGATAATAAAACTGCACCATGTCGCCGCTACTAGCGACAAAGTGGGTATGCTCCACATCACGAGGTTTAGCATCTATGTAAAAAGTCATATCCGGCCTAGGATGAGTTACGCCTGAGTCATATTGCTCAACACCTTCATCGGCAAAGGTGTCTATGTGGGCATATATAGCTAAAATACGCTCCCCCATATCTTTCACACCTGTGGGTAATTTAATCTTGCTTGCAGGAATAACCTTCACGCCATCTTGCAATTCAAGTTCTTGCATATTGAGCAATGTTGATTTATTGATGTTTAATATTTCACCCAACTCCACACGATCTTGCTGTGCGCTAGTATTCGTATTGAGCGAATGACTATATTCCACCTCTTTCCATTGCTGATTAAACTCGGTTTCTCCGATCACCAGCATGCCCCTAACCGACACATTTTGTGGGATCATCCAGCCATCTAGTGTTAAAAATTGCACTAAGTGCTTAGCAATACTGAGCTGCCCTTCTTTGGTAAAACCATGCTGCATGGCCTCTAATACTAATAAATCTATCGATTCTGCGGGCTCATACTCGGTTGCATCAGCCGCTTCAATTCGCAATATAAAGTCATCAAGCTGCAAGTCTTTAACTAACTGCTGTAAAGACAATATTGCGCCAGGATGTACATCCACCAAAATGACGTTGATCTGCTTTGATGTGAATATTTGGCTGTCTTTGTAGTAGCTCAACAAAGGCAGTAACAGCGGCGCAAATGGGCCACATGCAGGATATAAAATAGTAATTGATGATGCGTGTTTTAGTTTACTTTGTATCGCTAGATCAATCCCACGCGCATATCCCTTAATGCGATAAACATCTTTAATGGTGTGTTTACAATTATGAGGAGACATAATTAAACCAGATGCTGACACATATTGACGCGTTAACTGCTCTTGGCTGAGCTGCGCCAATGCCATTGATTGTACAGCTTGATCGTACATAGCTTCGAAAGCGTAAACTAACTGAAGGTGTTCAACTTGAGTGTTACTCAATACCAACGTCATCGCATCCACAAAACTTTTTTGCAAAAGTAACTGACGCTGGCCTGTTGTTAATTTAGCTTTCAAAAGAGACTCAAGCTGAGTACGTATTGAATGCTTTAATAACTCATCAACTTGGGGATCCGCGTATTGCAAACTCGCTATAGACTGTGAGCTATGTGCTTCCATACTGAAATATTCCTTTGATATCCAATTATCGTGCTAAATTCTATTAGGGAATTAATACTACATTCAGTTAAGAGCTTAGTTTAAAAGCTATAGGGTACAACTTTAATTTTCATTTATTTTATATAGCTTTAATTTATTTGATTTATATCAAACATCATAAAAAACCATAAAAAATAAAAGGCTTAGTAAATGCAGCTTAATTTAAATTATTTTGAGCATGGCACAGGAGTGTTATAAAAAACATTACACGTTATTACATGGCATCATTTTTATTCTTATAAATAACTGCAGGCTTGATTTTGCTTAGCTTTATAATGAGCTCATATTTATATATTGCACAATTCGAGGACTATTCGTCCTATTTGGACAACTACCATGCGGCAGTGTATGTTGCCAAACAATTAAACTGCCCGCTTTTGCAGGCAAAGGCGTACTGTGCCATTGTTGGCAATTAAAATGATGTGGATTGGTGTTTTTAGGTAAGTTAGCAAGCCAGCCGTCTATTTTTTTATGAAAACCAGGAACACAACTAAACGCACCTTGATCAGCGGTAACGTCAGTAAGGTACAGTAACCCTTGCGTTGCAAAGGTGAGCGGTTTATTAAAATTAATATCCCAGTGCAGATTTGGCCCGGGAAACTGCCAACTCAATGTCTCTGGCGGGTTAAAACCAACCCTATCAGTACTTACAGTTAAATTACTTTTACCCCACAGTTGCTCAAAAACATCCCGCACCTGAGGCTGCTTCCGAATAGCTTGCATTGTTATATCATTAAAAATTTGTACCATAACTCCTTGTTTAAGATCATGATTTCGGTACCATGAAGCAGGATTGTTTTTATCCATATTCAAACGTTCATAAATCATATTACAAACGTTTTCACATAGCGTTTTTTCCACCAACTCAGGAATAATAACGTAACCATTATCATCCCAGCTTTGCCACTGCTGTGACGTTAAAACATAATGACGAGGCTGATTTAGTAATATTTTTTGTTGTTTTGGGTCTTTTTGCTGAAAAAATGCTGCTACCTTTTCATTTAACTTACTTTTTACTGTATTTGAAATAGCTATGCCATAACGCTGTTCTACCCAGTTTTCGAACGTTAAAAAACTATCCGATGAAAAAATGAATTCTATCGTCGGTGTGAGCCCTAAGCCTAAAGTATCCATGATCATGACATCAAGCGACCATTCGCCTTCTATTATTTTTTTATCCGCACAGCCTTGTTTTTGTAATTGCGCTTTGTGCCACATTCGTTTTAATTGAAATAGACCTAAGCGCCCAGTTTCTTTATAACAAGGTAGTATGCTCTGCGCTGTTGTGTGCAGAGATGGCACTTTTGCTATCAATTCATTTTGCATAATAACTCCTTTTTCTTGCCTGATTTTAGACAAGCAAAACACCTTAAATTGATTTATTAACACTAGCTAAACTTAATTAGAATAGAGTGCTATATTATTGCAAGCAACAATTGTAATTGCTAAATACAGGGAGTGGTATGAACACTGAGATTGAAAAAATTCTCGCCTTTGTTACTCATATTGGAATAAAGCACAGGTATGAAACGTTAAACGAAAAGACTTTTTTGCCGGGAATTAAAGTAGCCCAGGGAACTTTACTACTTGATTTAGAAAAATGCCTCTACCCTGGTGACATCCTTCATGAAGCAGGGCATATTGCAGTAACCTCAGAGACAAACAGAACCTGTTTAACCGGCGATATGAAAAACCATGATCACCAAGCCGCTGAAGAAATGACCGCGATTGCATGGTCATGGGCCGCAGCCTGTTACTTAAATATTGCACCCGATGTTTTATTTCATCAACACGGTTATAAAGGCAGTTCAGCTAGCTTAATAACCGCTTTTAGCAATAATACTGGCTTTGGCTATCCGCTGTTGTATTCATGGTTTATGTGCGAACAACCTGATCACCCCAACGGTTATCCAAACATGTTAAGGTGGCTTAGAAATGACGCCTACACACAAGCTCAACTAAAAAAATTACAATAAATACGATAAGGAATATACGTGCTTGATAATAACTTCTCCTCAGAGCAGCTTACTTTACTATGTGCTGACTTAGCGCAACTAAGATTAATAGCCGATTTGACACTTGCGCCTACTATGCCTTACTTTGCTGAAAAACCTTACCCTATTGGCCGCTGTAGAGAAATAAGAGACGAGGTCTTTACATTATTACAAGCACAACTGCCGCACACACAAAAACCAGGGCTCAGCTTATTAAAAGATCTTATTGCCCAAGGCAATCCTTTACAAAAAGCATGGGGCTCACTGCGGGATGAGTATTTTCAAAACGCATTTATTATTGGTCCTTGGTATATTGATGTTTCTAACGACACCGTGAATGCCAATAAACCCAGAGTAGAGATTTTGCCTTTAGCGACATCAAACTTTACCCCAATTAAAGATTTTACTCAGTTTGTAAAAATAGCCCGTAGCTATTGGAAAGTTGAAGTGTATAGAAATGATGTATGTCCAGCAATTGCGCCTTATATGCCACTTTTATGTGTAAGCGATAACGGTACTAGCTGGCTAGGAGCCGCAAACGACGACATGCTAAACATCGCAATACACAGCCAATTTACCCAATCAAAAGCAATATTAAAAAATCTGCCAAGCCCACCAAAAGAAATTATACAGCGCTGGCAATCGCTGTTATTAAACTTCACTCACGACCCTTTATTGATAACAAAAGGAGATGCAATCATCTTTTGTGATGAATACAGTAAGAAGTTACAGCACCCCGATCTAGCACACAGGGATGCCGCTGTGATTGCCTATTCATCGTTACCAAAGTCAGTGTGATTTAGAATATCAGTGCAACACTCATTGTAATGAGGTGTAATAGAAAAACCTGCTCTTGTTCCTATACTCCTTAATGAGTAAAGCAATTAGCTTTTACTCGCCAACCTATTAAAACAATTTAAGGAGAAATTTATGGCTACATTTAAAGTGAATATCCCAGCAGGTCCAATCTGGGATCAAAAAGATGCTGAAGAAAAAGCACCTGCCGTTGCCGCAGCACATCAAGGCACATGGACAGGCCAATGGAATACCGTAGTAGAAAGTCAAATGAGTGTTGTTGAAGTTGAACTTGAAGTGGCAAACTCAGGCAGTAACTCATTCAAAACTACTGTATTAGCCGGCCCTCTTTGGAGCAATGACGAAGCCCAAAAAATAGGTAAAACAATCGCAGCTTCATACGGTGCAGAGTTTACGGGTGAATGGAAGACTATCGTAAATGGTGTGATGAGTGTTATTGAAATAGAGTATAAATTCTAATTAGTTAGAATTTATAAAGCGCTATGACACCTAGGCTTATAGCGCTTTAACTAACTGTTAGTTAGAACGCTTGAAACCCCTGCCATGCCAATTGCAGTGCGAGTAAGGTTAAAACAACCCGAAAAATACGTTTAAACTTATCGGCAGAAATACGATGTAATAACTGTAAACCAAGCCACGTGCCAAGCGCACCACTGATGATCATTGCCGCAACTAAAGGCAACCACTGCCAAAACGAAAAACCTACAAAGCCATACAAAATAGCTTTAAAAGTATGTTGCACACTCATACAAGCGGAAAAAGTAGCGGTATATCTTAGCTTTTCGTAATTATTAACATACAAACAACTGCCCACTAACGGGCCACTCGCGCCAACAAACATTGATAAAAATGTTGTCACAGCACCAGCTGTACTGCGCCATAAAGCAGAGGTTTCACGCAGCTTTGGCGTCATTCCCCACAATAAATAAAGTACAAACCCTGCCACGACAATTTTCATAAATTCAAGTGGAATACGTGTCACAATAGCCGACGCAGCAAACGCACCAATAATCCCACCGAGTGAAAAGTACGCAAACATACTTTTATCAAGGTGCTTAAAAGTCAGCATAAACCTGTTGGCATTTGAGCCCAGCTGCACTAACCCATGCACCGGAATAACAATACTCATAGGCAATAACGACGCCATCACCACCAACAACATCAACCCGCCACCAGCACCAAAAGCCGCCGAAATCATCGAGGTAATGGCCGATAAAACAATCAGCCCAATCACGCTGAGCGGCGTTAATAAATCGCCAGCTAAAAATTCCATCTAAGACCACTTGGCAGGTAAAACAGAATAACGACGTTAGCATGAGTAAAAATAAGATGCGAGTACCTAAAGCACCAGCAAAATGAAGCGCTTATTTCAATAAAATAAAAATAAGCGATGAGCTATTAAAACAATAAAACACCTCGCCTTAAACATAAAAAAACCCACCAACCTGATTGCTCAAATTGGTGGGTTTTTTAGGGTTTTTAAATCAACGAATTTAAAAACCGATATTGGTGGAGCTGGGGGGATTTGAACCCCCGTCCGAAAAGCCTCGACCGTCGGTACTACATGTTTAGTATTGTCATTTAATTAACCTTTAAGTCCCGGACAAACACGGTAAGTAAAGGCGAGGCCGCTTAGTTTTAGCGCTTCAACCCCGGCCAGGGTTTCCGTCGCGATCAGGTGTTAGGGTGACACTCCAAAATCCAGTCCACAAGAATACATGGAAGGAGCGCTAGCCAGCCTAAGCTGCTAGAGAGTAGTTATCGTCGTTTGCGATTACTTTAAATTGCGGCTTTTTAACGAGGCAAACCGCACCTCGACATGCACCTTGGGCTTCTTGAATTCCGTCGAATCCTAATCAGCCCCTGAATTAGTAAACTCATTCAGAGCGTGCAGCCAGTATAACCGAGTAACGCGCTGATACTCAAGGCCCTTTTATGCTTTATTTTATATTGCTATGTAGTTGCTGATTAAACACGCAACAAATGTTACTACCCCCTCCTAGATCAAGCAAATAAATAACATTTACTTAACAATACTTGAAAGTTATGTTCAAATGGTCTGCTACTTTGAAAATGCCTGACTATGGGTTTTAGCCGAGCGGCATATAAATAAAAAACATCTACATCCAAAATAATAAAAACAGGCATATTACATAGGAAATTAATAAATGTCGTTGTTTATACATAACCCTGTAACGGGTTTTGTGTCACTGCTTGAGCACCCTAAAAATAGTGGTTTCCCAGTGACAAGTTCGCAACTTATTGAGTTAATCGAACAGTCTCCGTTTGCTGATTTTGCTATAGTCAGTGCAAATATTGGTAAGCTATTCTCACCGAGCAAAAACTATCAGGATGATTCTTTAATTGTTACTCGTGCACTGGATGCGTCGATATTCATTCAAGTTGATGAGAAAAATATGGTCGCTGAAGCCACATTAACCACGGCTAAAGGTGGGGCCTTAATGTCGATTGACAAGGCTCGCGAAGCACTCGTTGATGCTGGCGTGTTACATGGCATTAGCACTCGTGCACTGGACAATTTTTTAGGTCAGCAATTTGACAAGCCTGCGGGTGTTTCCTATAGAGCGATTGTTGCTCATGGTCGTAGACCAAAAGAAGGCAGCGACGCTAAATTTGTACGTTTGTGCGCTACAGCACAAGATCGTGTATTGAGTCCACAAGCAAAAGAAGGTGGTAAGGTCGATATGCGCAATTTAGGCGCGATCATCACTGTAAAACCGGGCACTCCTCTAATGCAGCGTGTTGCTGCAACTCCTGGGGAAGATGGTTATACGGTATTTGGTGATGTGCTGCCCGCCATACCAGGTAAAGATCTACCATTGCAACCATTTGAAGGCACTAAACTCGATCCAACTAATCCCAATGTACTGATTGCAGATTGTAAAGGTGTGCCTGTCGCCCTCCCTCGTGGTATGCGCGTTGATGACGTGTTGTGTTTTGATAATGTTGATATTGGCACCGGTCATGTTGATTTTGACGGCAGCGTAATTATCAGTGGCGATATAAAAGATGGTATGCACGTGCGTGCCAGTGGTGATATCACGGTATTGGGATTTGTTGAATCAGGCCAGATCGAAAGTGCCAGTGCGGTCACAATTATGCTCGGTGCAATTGGTCGTAAGCGTGAAAATGACGAAGCGTTTACTTGCAAAATTAAAGCCGCTCGGACTATTTCAATTGGCTATGCCCAGTATTGCCATATTCATAGCGAACACGATCTCTTTATTGAACGACAAGCATTACATTGTGACTTGAGTGCTCGGCGGTTGATCCGCGTTGGTAAAGCAAATAATCCGCGCGGTAAAATTATTGGCGGCAATATTTTAGATGCCATGCGAATTGAAACCGGAGAGCTAGGTGCCCCATCGGGCACAAAAACGCGAGTTTTCATCGCGCAGTATTGGCATGACTTGAGACAAAAACAATTGCAAATTGCCGATTTTGAAAAACTGTTAGCCACTAAATCCGCAGCATTAAAGCAAGCACGTAAAAAAGCAGTTAAAATTCCAGCACCAGCAAAACGACAATTATTTTTAGACAAAATTAGTGCCAGCGAGCAACAAATTAATATTCGTATTGCCAACACCAAACGTAAAAAACATTTAGTAAAACAAAAAATAGCTCAGCTTTTAGCTACTAGCCGTTTAAAAATTAATGAGTTAATGCATCCCGGTGTGGAGCTAAAAATCGCAAAAGATTCAAAACAATTTTCGCGTATTTATCCGCCCCACTTAGTTAAAATGAGCGAAGGTAAAATTACTCAGTCGTTTTAACGGCTGAGTCTTCGTTATGACCAGCTTGCTCTGTATCTTCCGGCACTTCTGCAGCTAAAGGCCAGCCACCCAGCTGTTGCCAACGATTAACTATCAAACAATATAGCTCTGCCGTACGTTCGGTGTCATATAATGCTGAATGAGCCTGTTTGTTGTCAAATTCAATGCCAGCTGCACGACATGCTTTAGCAAGTACCGTTTGACCAAGTGCCAAACCCGCTAATGAGGTTGTGTCAAAACTAACAAACGGATGAAATGGCGTACGCTTAATATTATTACGTTCTATTGCTGCATTTAAAAAACCATGGTCGAACGCCGCATTATGAGCCACTATGACTGAACGTTGACAACCCGCAGCTTTTTGAGCTTTACGTACCACTTTACAAATTTCTTTGATCGCTTCCTCTTCAGATACTGCGCCACGTAATGGCGAGAAAGGATCAATACCATTAAAATCAATAGCGGCTTGTTCAATGTTTGCGCCTTCAAATGGCTCAACATGAAAATGCACAGTATGATCAATACTGAGTAGGCCTTCATCATCCATTTTTAATACTGACACCGCAATTTCTAACAGTGCATCGGTTACTTTATTAAAGCCTGCAGTTTCAACATCAATAACCACCGGGAAAAAGCCACGAAAGCGTTTTGCGAAAAGAGTTTGTTCAGTATTTGCCATAGTATTCTTGGTTTGCCAGAGTAAGCTGGCTATTATGTCAAAAATCATAGTGGCTAGGCTAGCGCTTTACAGATTAAATTAACACTTACATTTAGGCATATAACTTGCTTTACTTAACTAGAACTAGAGCTAGCTAACGACACCTTGATGGCTGTTAGCCTCTGTAAATGCAGCTTTTGCCAAGATATTGGCGTAATAAATTGTTGGAGATCCCGTAATGAAGCTTTCAATGCTGTTTATCAGTCTAAGCATTGCAACTGCATGCCTTTCAGATACGGCCAGCGCTGCAATGCGCCAGTACACAGCCACGGCAGATAACTCACAATGGGAAGTTGTAAAAACAACTCGCTTACAATGCCAATTAAATCATGAAGTTCCATATTATGGCGAAGCTATTTTCAGCGCTACCGCGAGCAAAAATAAAGACCTGCTATTTAACTTGGATATGGTTGTCCGTCCTGACAATTACAGTATTGCTGGTTTAAAAGCAGTCCCGCCAATCTGGCGAGCAGGTTTACCAGCACGTGATATTGCTGACATGAAATTACTACGAAAATTTGACGGCGAACTGGGTAACAAAACGGCATGGGAAATGTTGACCGAGCTTGAAAAAGGCTACCAACCTACTTTTTATTACCAAGACTGGCAAAATAGTGCCGATAAAATTGCCGTTGGCTTATCGAACATTAATTTTAAACAAGCCTATTGGGCATTTTTACAATGCCGCGATGAATTACTGCCATACAGCTTTGAAGATATTTCCTTCACGATTATGAATTATCAACCAAATACCAGTAAACTTACTAAATCATCAAAACAACGTTTAGATAAAATTGCTGAGTATTTAAAGTACGATACGACGATTGCGGCTATTTCGATTGACTCATACACAGATAGCTACGGTGGTCGTTGGAACAACTTAGAGCTGTCTAAAAAACGAGCTCAAGCGATCAAAGAATATATGGTGAGCCTAGGAATTGATGAAACTAAAGTTGAAACGCAAGGCTTTGGTGAAAAACGTCACGTAGCGACTAACGATAATATTTTGGGCCGCGATAAAAACCGCCGCTTAGTGATACAAATTGAGAAAATGTAGCTAAAAGAAGTAATGCCTTTTAGCTATATGACGACTGTTGTTAAGGGTTAAGCTTTTTAAACGTGGCTCTTTTTTTCAACCAACCATCACCAAACTGAAACACCGCTAAGCTCAGTAATATAATGACAGCGCCAATAAGTAATTGTTGATCAATTGCTTCATTATTTAACCAGCCCCCTAAGCCAATCGCAAAGCTTGGTGTGATCAAGGTGGTTAGCGCCACGGTACTAGCTGGTAATTTTTGTAACACATGAAAATAAGCAAGCGAACCAACCAATGAGCCAAACACGCCCAAATACACAATTGACCACAGTGATTTTACTGTCCACGTACTCGTATTGAGCTCACCATCGAACAACCACCAAGTAATAAAAAATAAGGGCGTAACAAATACTAATGCACCAAATGTGGTCGCCATTGGATGAATAGCAATTTTTATTCGCTTGATCATCACCCCACTTAAACTAAAAAAGCACACAGCCATAAATACGTAAGCTAAACCCTGCATTTGCATCAATGAGCCTTGCATGTGTTTTTCACTCACCAAAAATAACCCCAATAGCGCAAATGCTAACGCAATTAGTTTAACAACGCTGAATTTTGGCTCGTTGAGTAATCGCTGTGCTAATAAACCAGATAAAATTGGTGCCAGACCAAACATTAATGATATCAGCCCTGATGGAACTGTTTTAGCTGCCATATAACTCAACAGCATGCCACCATATATGCCGATACTCGAATAACCATACAAAAAACACGCACGACGGTGCCAAGGGACACGAATATTAGCAATCGCCACAACTAATGCAGCCAGCACTAATCCTATCGACATCCGTAACAATACCGCGAGCGTTGGTGTAACAGACTCACTGCTCCAAACAATTCCCAAAGGCGTTGTTGACCAAATTAAGACCATTAAAAAATATGATGCTTTAACGCTCACAAGCGGATCCTTTTAGCAAAGTGGCGATAACAAAGAGGAAGGAGATACAGCACTAACCGCTTTGAAATCGCGGTTAGTAAAAAACAACTTAACCGCAGCGCAGCAATGGGCGCACAACTGATAGATTCAGCAATGGGCGCACAACTGATAGATTCAGCCATGGGCGCATGGTTAGGGCTCGGTTAACTTGTTGCATGTAAATAGTATTCTTAATAATAAATTGAATTTATAGAAATAGCAGAACTGGTTAATAAGTCAACTGCTAGAGTGGTTTTTATACCAAAAACTGACTTCACAATGATGGCTTGTAAATCATAAGTTACATTTAATTTCTTTGATTTGTAACAAAACTATTTAAGTTTGTGCCAACTAGTTATATCTTGCCTGCCTCTCACGATGTTTCAGGAGCAAAAAGTGCTTAAAAATAAAACAATAGGCAGCATGTTAATTGTTGCAGGTACCACTATCGGCGCAGGGATGTTGGCGCTACCAATCGCTTCTGCGGGACTTGGCTTTACAACCGCATTAGCATTAATTATTTCAACATGGGCGTTAATGACTTACACCGCATTATTAATGCTCGAATTACATCAACATGCTGATCGTGATGCGACGCTAAATACGTTAGCAAAATCATGGTTAGGTAAACGCGGCCAATATCTGGCTAATTTTTCGGTGATGTTTTTATTCTATGCGCTTTGTGCAGCTTATATTGCGGGTGGTGGCGCGCAACTACAAGAAAAAATAAATAACGGCTTTAGCCTCGATATTGCCCCGCAAGTCGGCTCAGTCATTTTAGCTGTCGTAATAGGCACCGTTGTGACATTAGGCACCAGTAAGGTCGATAAGCTAAACCGAGTGTTATTTAGCATCAAAATTGTGGTACTGGCGAGCTTATTTTATATGTTAACCCCGTATGTTCATGGCCAACATTTACTCGAAATGCCCATTGAACAAGGCCTTATTTTATCAGCTATTCCGGTAGTATTTACCTCTTTTGGTTTTCATGGTTCGATCCCATCGATCGTTAAATATGTTGGTTTAGATATTAAAACCTTACGCCGTGTCATGATCGCCGGAGCAGCTTTGCCGCTGGTTATTTACATTTTTTGGCAGTTGATCAGCCAAGGTATGATGAGTCAAGCTGAATTACTAAAAAGCTCTGGCTTACCAGGCTTTGTGGCAAGTATTGCCAGTATCGCTAATAACGCAGCTGTTGCCACTGCAGTTAAGCTATTTGCAGACTTAGCACTGGCAACATCATTTTTAGGGGTGAGCCTAGGATTATTTGATTTCTTTGCTGATGCCTTTAAAAAAGGAGATGGTAATAAAGATCGGATAAAAACAGCCCTCATTACTTTTATCCCGCCATTAGGATTTGCATTGTTTTACCCACAAGGTTTTATTATGGCGCTTGGCTATGCAGCTATCGCTTTAGTCGTACTAGCAGTGTTTTTACCAGTAGCAATGGTTTATAAGCAGCGTAGCAGCGATAAAGGCGGCTATACAGTGCGTGGTGGTAATTTTGGTCTGGCAGTAGCGGCGCTTTGCGGCGTGCTTATTATCAGCGCCCAAGGGCTGCAGATGGCAGGTTTAATCCCCGCGATAGGTTAATGCAAAAAGGCACCTAAATGGTGCCTTTTGGTATTTTAACTAACTTGAGTTAGATTAAACATGTGTTGTAACTCAATCATCAAGCTTTGCAAATAGCTTCGGCAAATCTTGCTCTGCTATAGGCGGGCTATAATAATAGCCTTGCACTATAAAGCAGTTATTGTTTTGTAAAAACTCCACTTGTTCTATGGTCTCAACGCCTTCGGCTACCACATTCAATTTTAACTTTTGTGCCATCGCTATAATTGCCGCAGTGATCTCCATGTCATTTGGATCATCCGGTATATCTTTAACAAACGAGCGGTCAACTTTTAAAATATCAACCGGGAAACGTTTTAAGTAGCTCAATGACGAATAACCCGTGCCAAAGTCATCTATCGATATTGACACGCCAAGCGCTTTTAGCTGATGTAATTGCGTAATTGCCGCTTCCACATTACCCATTAGCATACTTTCGGTTAATTCCAGGTGTAACCGCTTAGCCGACACCTTGGTTTTCTTAATAATCGATGCCAATAATGGCACTAACTTAGCGTCTTTAAACTGACGAGCAGAGAGATTAATCGAAATATTATTTTCTCGCCCTTGCGCTGCTAATCTTGCTGCAAACTCACACGCTTCTTGTAGCACCCAAGCACCTAACTCAACTATTAAACCTGTTGCTTCAGCTATTGGGATAAACTTGGTAGGTGGGATCATCCCTTCAGTTGGGTGGAACCAGCGGATCAAGGCTTCATAACCGACCACATGCTGAGTGCGACTATCAACTTGTGGTTGATAGAAAATCACAAATTGCCGTGCTTTGATTGCTAAACGCAGTTCGTTTTCAATAAACAGTCGCTCATTTGCAGCAGCATCTAATTCTTGGCTATAAAAGTGATAAGTATTACGCCCTTTTGCTTTAGCCTCATACATAGCTAAATCAGCGTGTTTTAATAACTGGTCTTCTTCTTTGCTATCATATGGTGCCATAGTAATGCCAATACTAGCACTAATAATGACCTCGTTATTGCCAAGCATTATTGGCACATTCAATGTTTTTTGAATCGTGTTAGCAACATCCATTGCATGCTCTTGACGCTCAATACCACTAAGTAAAACTGCAAACTCATCGCCACCTAAACGGGCAATTGTATCTTCCGCTCGCAGTCGTTTTTTCAAACGATTAGCAACCTCAACTAGTAGCTGATCGCCTGCATCATGACCAAGTGTATCGTTAATACGCTTAAACTCATCTAAATCAAAATAGAATAAAGCAAACGCATAATGGCCACGCTCTGCAAGCGCCATTGACTTACGTAATTGCATTCTAAAGAAGGTACGGTTAGCCAGCCCTGTTAAGGTGTCGAAATAAGCCAATTGCTCCATTTTCCGCTGGCTTTCTTTAACAAACGAAATATCCTGTGCTGAGGCAACATAACTGGTGATGCTGCCACCGTCTTCGCGAATTGGTGAGATACTGAGCGATACCCAGATTGGCTTTTTATCTAAACCTTGGATCAAAGTATCGCCACGCCAATAATTTCGGCTGCGTAAATCGATATCAATGTCATCAACCAAAATAGCCATTTCTTTGGCGATAATGCTTAATAGCGGTGACTGCATAAAATGGTTTTCTTCAAACCCAGTCATTTCTAACATTTTTGGATTGACGTATTCAATCACGAAGTTTTGATCGGTGATCACCACTGCAGTGCCAGAAAAAGCAACCGCTTTAGATAATCGATTTGCGGCTTTTTCGGCAATCTCTTTTTCTGTAATACGCTGATTCAGACCATCAATAAGCTTACGAATTTCAATCGCCATATCGCGAAAAGAGCCATTTAAAGTACCAATTTCGTCTTTATTTTCTTTTGGAAATTCAATTTGTAAGTGCCCTTTGCCAAAGCTGGTTACCGCATGTACTAATGAATGAATACGACGTAACACCAGTTGGTAAAGTGCTTGATGTAATAACAGTGCGACTAAAATGGCATATAAAATAAACAATCCAAAAAACTTCACCTTTAGCTCTTCAAGCGCTGAAAGTGCTGATGAACGTTTTTTGTAAATACCAATATACCAGTCTAAATTATCAACTTTACGAATATTAATGATGTGCGTTTCACCATCTTGTACAAAAGAGTCTGCGTATTCTGGTAAATGCATTTTGATAGTCTGATTGATCAGCTCTTGTAGATCGCCATTAACAAAATCATCAGTGCGTAATGGTTTGCCTGCTTTACCGTAGGTTTCGTAAAGGTTTTTATTCAGATCAGGATGAGCAAGTAATTGCCCTTGGCTATCAAAAACAAATAAGTGCTGCTCCTTGTCACCGATCGGTAATTGCGAAATAAGCGTATCGAGTGCTAAATCGCTGCCAGTAACACCTAAAAATTCATTTTCAAGATAAACTGGCACCAGTAAACTCACCACCCATTTATGCCAAATTTTATCGTAGTAAACTTTAGACCACACAGCCGAACGGGTTGGATTAAGCGCTTCTTTAGCGTAATTAAAACTTTGATTATCAATAAACTGATGAGAGCCTGGAACATTCAGAGCCCAATTAGGTGGCGCAATACGGATAAAATTCTCTTTGGTGATTAAATAAAAGTTAAAGAAATCTTGGATCAAGGTAGGCGCTACGATTTTCCATAACGATTCAGAATCATTAATGAGTTTTTTATAAAAAGGTGAGTACTTATCTTGTGGCATAAAAGCCGCAGATAAACCATCATCAGAGGCGCTGCGAATACTGCCATCGGGGTCAAAGCTGAGCTGCGCACTTTGGCTACTGAGCAATTGCGAGGAATTATAGAATAATTGGCTAGAGACGACGTTATTCGCTTGCTCCGCAATATTAATTTTGGTTTTCACCAGAGTATTAAATTGACGGATCAGACGTTCGCTGGAATGCTTGAGAACTTCATGTTCTTCAAATACCAATTGTTTTTCTTCTGATTTTAGCATCAACACCGCCGCACAGATCCCAGCAATTAAACAAATTGCCGAAATTAACAGCGAAAGCTTCATACTCAACGAATTTACACCAAAGCGTGATGGTGGGCGTCTATACACCACAGGACAACCTTATTTTTAATAATTATTTTTATTTAAATTCACCTAAATAAATATACCAGATCCCTATTTAGATTTATAAATTTTTCGTTGAAATTACTGAAAAAATCCCATATCTAAAATAAACTATCCTTTGGCGGCGATAAAACCCGCTAGAGTGTTGACTTTATAGCCCACTCTCCATACATTAAGCCTATGAATATAATATTTTCGCAATTACATTTTTCGTTTTTTAGCTTCTTTAGATAGAAGAGGCTTACCTGTTTGCGAGATTAAATCAACCGAATAGCAAAGCCTCCCAATTGGGAGGCTTTTTTGTTTTTATTACCCAAAAGGTAATTTTTTGGAATGAGGAACCCAAAAATGACTAATGATGTACTTAATTCACTTAGACACGATATCAATGAAATTGATTCTGACCTATTAGTGCTATTAGCAAAACGTCGCCGTATTAGCCACGGCGTTGTAGAATATAAGATTGCTAATAATAAACCGATACGTGATGAGGCCCGTGAACTTGCCTTGTTAGAAAAACTCATCGGTTATGGTAAGTCTCTTGGTTTGGACGCTTATTATGTGAATAACGTTTTCCAAACAATCTTAGAAGATTCAGTACTTAATCAACAAGCCATGTTACAGAAGAACTTAAATCCAGATGCTATGAGTGAAACACACCGTGTTGCTTATTTAGGTGGTCAAGGTTCTTACAGCCAACTTGCTTGTCATAAATATTTTAGCCGTCGCCCAGGTAAACTTGTTGAAATGGGCTGCTCTAGCTTTGAACAGATCACTGGTAAAGTTGAAAATGGTCAAGCAGATTTTGGCTTATTACCCATTGAAAACACCAGCTCTGGCAGTATTAACGAAGTGTTTGATTTACTGCAACACGCACAAGTCTCCATCGTTGGTGAAGTAACCCACAGTGTTGAACATTGCTTATTGGTCACACCGGGTACTGAGCTTAGTCAGATCAGTAAGATTTTTGCTCACCCGCAACCATTCGCTCAATGTAGTCGCTTTTTACAAGGCTTAGGAGATATTCAACACGAAACATGCGATTCAACCTCAAGCGCTCTACAATTAGCATTAGATACCCCTAATAGCGCAGCAATTGGTTCAGCTCAAGCGGGTAAAAATGTGGGTTTAGAAGTGATTAAATCAGGCCTTGCGAATCAACGTGAAAATCATAGCCGTTTTATTGTGGTTGCCCGTAAGCCTCTTTATGTATCAAAACAGATCCCGACTAAAACCAGTTTAATTATGGCAACCAAGCAACAAGCAGGTTCTTTGGCTGATGCGTTGATGATTTTCAAAGAACATAATATCAACTTAGTAAAACTAGAATCACGCCCGGTCCCAGGCAACCCGTGGGAAGAAGTATTCTATGTAGATTTAGAAGCGAACCTAGTTGATAACCATGTTAAACAAGCCTTAGAAGAGCTAAAAGAGCACACCCAATATGTACGCGTACTGGGCTGTTACCAAAGCGAATCGCTGCAAGCTGTTAGTATAGAAAGTTAAGCGCTAAGTAAAATATAAAAAAGGGCTAAAATTAGCCCTTTTTTATTATCTGTTTTTCACACAGCGGTTATCAATCAAGTACTTTCGCATCATTAGCTTTGTTTAACAGGCTGCGACTTTGCGTTAAAAAATGCGCAGTAGCATCTGAAAAATACGCTTTAGCATCCGCAAATGAATCAATTAAAGCGGCCTTATCACCGGCTTTTAATTTTGCCAAGGTACTTGCAAACGTATCTTGATATTGTGCAAGTAAAGGCTCTACGTTATCAAATTGCGCTAGCATAATGTCTGAATAAAGCTCTGGTGATTGTGCGAATAAGCGCCCTACCATCATCAACTCTAATTGGTAAATCGGTGATGAACAACTGCGCAGCTCCTCGAGGGTATGACCTTGTTTTGCTAGAAACTGACCGTATACAAAAGTGGTTAAATGGCGCATAACCTGAATAATTTGCATGGCTTCATCGTGCTTTTGCGCATCGAGTTCAACAAGTTGACAGCCCCACACTTGCAGTTGCGATAATAAACCTTGGGCAATCTCATGGTTACGGCCTTCGCAAACCACCACTGTTTGCTTTACCCAATGAGATATATCAGGACCAAACATTGGATGTAAACCGACTACAGGACCGCTATGCACTGCTTTTAATACTTTTAACGGCGCTTGCTTAACCGAAGTAATATCAACTAATAAACAATCATCATCGAGCTTAGGCAAGGCTTTGACCACTGTTTCTAAAGCATTAATTGGCACACTGATCATCACCAGTTTTGCACCCGCTAATATTTCTTGCGCGTTACTTTGCTGTTCTTTGTCGAGTATTCTAACTTCATACCCTGAGCGGATAAATTGCTGAGCAAACAACTGCCCCATAGCGCCTTGACCACCAACAATTACAATAGGTGATAACTGTGGCGCGCTACATGCTAATTTAGCCTGTTGATTTTGGTAAGCTTCACGCATCATACGGCGTAGGATATCTTCCACCAATTCAGGATTAACACCTTGGTTAATCGCTTCTTGGCGACGAGCTGCTAATAAAGTAGCTTCACGGTCAGGCGCATGCAGTGGCGCACCCGTTTGTTGTTTGATTGCGCCTATCTGCTCGGTAATACTATTACGTCTAGCCAGCAGTGCAACCAACTGGGCATCGCATTCATCGATCCCCTCTCTTAACTTATCTAACTCTTTTATATCCGCCACGCGACTACCACCTTAGAAACTGCAATTTCGTACATTTAAATTTACATAAAAGTAAACTAATCAATACGATAAATACTAACAGGATCGCTTAGTTGTTAAAAGGCTAAATAAGCAAAAGAATGGGATTTGAGTTTTAAGCACTAAGCCATAAGTTATAAGTTGGCCGAGTTGTATTTGATTTATGAGTAATTCTTGGATGGGTATTTTTTTACTGGACCTCTCTGTGCTCTAATCAAGCTATGGTGATCACTTTAACGTTGAGCAATCTTAATCTTTTAACTTTACCCTTTAACCTCACTAGCCTTCTAATTCGATAACTTTACCCTAACTAACTTACTATCTCTAAAAACCAAAACGGGTTGCAGCCCGAAGGTTGCAACCCGTTTTTTTGCGTTGATAAACAGCGCGTATTAGTTAAGTTTTTCTCTAATACGTGCAGATTTACCAGAACGCTCACGTAGATAGTAAAGTTTCGCACGGCGAACTGCACCGCGACGCTTAACTGCTACGCTATCGATAAGAGGGCTGTGCGTTTGGAATACACGCTCAACACCTTCACCGTTCGAAATTTTACGAACTGTGAATGCTGAGTGAAGACCACGGTTACGCTTAGCGATTACAACACCTTCAAAGGCCTGTAGACGCTCTTTAGCACCTTCTTTTACTTTTACCTGTACAACCACTGTATCACCAGGGCCAAATGCAGGTACGTCTGTTTTAAGCTGCTCATCTTCAAGCGCTTTAATAATATTTTGGTTTACTTTTGCCATTATGTTTCTCACTTTCCTAGGTGTAACTGTCTTCTAGCCACAAGCTTTTTGGTACTCTTGCTGAAATTTCGCGAGTAATACCGCTTGCTCCTCAGTCAGAGCTAGGTTATGCAACAAGTCAGGACGGCGTAACCAAGTTCTGCCTAATGACTGCATCAGCCGCCATTTAGCTATCTCTTGGTGGTTTCCGCTGAGTAATACAGCAGGCACCTGTTTGTCGTCCAATGTTTCTGGCCGTGTATAGTGAGGACAATCCAGCAAGCCATCCGAAAATGAGTCTTGCTCTGCTGACTGATTGTGTCCTAATACGCCCGGCACTAATCGCGCTACTGCGTCAATTAATGTCATGGCTGGTAGTTCACCACCACTCAAAATAAAATCACCAATCGACCATTCTTCGTCAACGTATGATTCTATTATTCTCTCGTCTATACCTTCATAGCGACCGGCAATTAAAATCAGTTTTTTAGAGCTTGCGAGTTCGCTTGCCCCTTGCTGATCTAATTTGCGCCCTTGCGGGGACATATAAATTACTTTTGCACCATCGCCTGCCGCCTGTTTGGCGTCAAGAATGGCTTGTTTCAGTGGTTCAACCATCATTAACATACCTGGACCGCCCCCGTAAGGACGATCATCCACGGTTCTATGCTTATCAATAGCATAATCTCGTGGGTTCCAGCAGTTAAAGTCGATCAGACCATTTTTTACTGCTCGACCAGTTACACCTTGCGTTGTAATGGCATCAAACATGTCCGGGAAAAGGCTGATAACCCCTACCCACAACGAACTCGTTTGACTCATTAAAAGCCAGGATCCCAGTCTACTGTAATTTCTTTTGCATCGTGCTTAATCTCTTTAATAACTGAATCAGTTAAAAACGGAATTAAACGCTCTGCTTGGCCAAATGCATCTTTATTGTTTGCTTTCACAACCAATACGTCATTTGAGCCAGTCTCCATCAGGTCATCAACTATGCCCAAGTCATAACCTTTATCGGTTACAACAGACATGCCAATGAGATCTCGCCAATAGAACTCACCTTGCGGGAGTTCTGGTAATTGCGCTGCATCCATTGAGATTTCTGCATGGGTATAAGCCATTGCTTCGTCTCGATCGTTTACTTGCGCAAATTTAGCGATAAAGCCTTTGTTGTGGCGACGCCAGTCGACCACTTCTAAGGTCTGCCATTTACCTTGCTGCCCTATCAACCACGGGCTGAAATCGAAGATCCCTATGGGATCATCAGTAAATGAATGTACCTTAAGCCAGCCCTTTATACCATATGGGGCACCGAGCTTTCCTACGACAATTATTGATGAGGTGTTCTCTTGACTCATGGTTACACTTACGCCTATTAAGCCGCTTTACGAGCGTCTTTAACTAACTTATTTACGCGATCTGAAAGAGATGCGCCCTGACCTACCCAGTGTTCTACACGAGATAAATCTAAACGTACTTTTTCTTCTTGACCACTAGCAATTGGGTTAAAAAAGCCTACTTTCTCGATGAAGCGACCGTCACGCGAGAAACGGCTATCCGCAACCACAATTTGATAGAAAGGGCGTTTTTTAGCGCCACCACGTTGCAAACGAATAGTTACCATACCGTCCTCTAAATAGATTGACTGTTTTCATTAATAAGATTTACTCCCCAGTATGGGGAGCTGGGGAATTGTACGAGTTTTTAGCAACAATGCAAGTAAGAAGTGACTCGAAATGACTGTTAAGTTGATTAAACTATGATCTACGCGTTAAATCAGGCTATATAGAACTTTCAACGCATAATTTATCTACAAAAAAAGAGGCTATTTGCCTCTCTTTTTAGTTAACTGACTCGCTACATCAGCATGGCGTCAGTTAAAACATTAAAATTTAGGGCCACCGCCACCCATCATTCCTGGTGGTAACATGCCTTTCATACCGCGCATCATTTTCATCATGCCGCCTTTACCTTTCATTTTTTTCATCATTTTTTGCATCTGCGTAAACTGTTTTAACAGCTTATTGATCTCTTGTACTTGCGTACCAGAGCCCGCTGCAATACGCTTTTTACGAGAGCCTTTAATGATCTCTGGACGCGCACGCTCTTTTTTCGTCATTGAGCTGATGATCGCTTCCATCTGAATAAAGGTTTTATCACCCATCTGACCTTTCACTGCATCAGGCAGGTTTTGCATACCAGGTAATTTATCAAGCATTGACATCATGCCGCCCATGCTTTTCATTTGCTTTAATTGATCAGCAAAATCATCAAGAGTAAAGCCATCACCTTTAAAAACTTTTTCAGCAACTTTTGCAGCTTGCTCTTTATCGACTTTCATTTCGACTTCTTCGATCAATGAAAGTACATCCCCCATACCAAGTATACGCGATGCGATACGATCTGGATGGAAAGGCTCAAGCGCATCAGTGCGCTCACCAACACCCATAAACTTAATAGGTTTGCCGGTAATATGACGGATTGATAGTGCAGCACCACCGCGCGCATCACCATCAGTCTTGGTTAGTATTACACCGGTCAGAGGTAATGCTTCATCAAACGCTTTGGCAGTATTGGCAGCATCTTGACCTGTCATGGCATCAACCACAAACAAGGTTTCGATTGGGTTAATAGCATGATGAAGATTTTTAATCTCGTCCATCATGTCATTATCAACATGCAAACGACCTGCAGTATCAACTAATACAACATCGATAAATTTCTTTTTCGCATGAGAAATAGCTGCCTTTGCAATATCAACCGGCTGTTGTGAAATGTCACTTGGGAAAAACTCAACACCTACTTCATCGGCCAGTGTTTCCAACTGTTTAATAGCCGCAGGACGATAAACGTCGGCACTGACTACTAATACTGATTTCTTTTTACGTTCTTTTAAAAATTTGGCAAGCTTAGCTACACTGGTCGTTTTACCCGCACCTTGCAGACCCGCCATCATTACAACGGCTGGCGGTTGTGCGTTTAGGCTCAACTCTTCGTTTGCTTCACCCATGGCTTTTTCAAGCTCTTCGCGAACGATTTTAATGAACACTTGCCCAGGACTTAGGCTCTTAGTTACTTCAATACCTACCGCGCGCTCTTTAACTTGTTTAACAAACTCACGAACAACGGGTAAAGCGACGTCGGCTTCTAAAAAAGCCATACGCACTTCGCGTAGTGTATCTTTTATATTGTCTTCAGTAAGGCGTCCACGGCCGCTGATATTCTTTAAGGTTTTACCTAATCGTTCTTGGAGGTTCTCAAACATGTAAAGGTTCCGATCAAACGTGATATACCAATTTCCCAAACAACGTTATTGCCGCAAGTTTAGCACTTACTATTAATAGCGCTGATTTCATATAATCAGTATTAATAAAATTTTAATTAAAAACAGTATACCGTAAATGGTGGCGCACAATACAGTGTTCAAGTGAGCTGTTTGAGTTTCTTTTTACAAACTCTATGCATTTGCCTCACTATAAAATACAATGCCCTTACTCTAACAAGGAATATTTGACTCAAATTGAGTGGCCCAAGCACTATGCTGATTATTAGTTTAACTATTATTGCCAGTTTATTTTATATCTTCGCGACGTCTCACGTGCTGTCTCGGTTATTTCACCAACAAGGTCCGAGCCAAAAGCTGACGGTTATCCTCAGCACGGTGGCAATTTTAGCGCACATGTTATTACTGGTGAATTCAGTGTTTCGCGCCGATGGCCAAGATTTAAGTATTGTTAATGTATCACTGTTAACCTGCTGGGTGATTGTGGTCTCTGTCACTACGGTGTCGTTAAAATTCCCTGCCACATTATTACTGCCTGTTGTCTATGGCTTTGCCGCTTTGCTAACAATTGCCAGCTTATTTATCCCACATCATATTTTATTGCAAAGTATTGATGTTGAAATAGGTTTAGTCACTCATATTTCGCTTTCCCTGCTTGCATACTGTGTGTTAATTATTGCCACTTTATATGGCGTACAGTTTTACTTTATTGATAAACGTTTAAAACGAAAAGACTTAGCGATTGTGCATAGCCATTTACCGCCATTAATGGTGGTTGAACGCCAGCTATATCACTTATTAACACTAGGCACGGTTTTGTTAACCTTAGCGTTATTATCTGGTTTTATTTTTCTTGATGGCATGTTTGCTAGTGAATTTATTCATAAAACTGTTTTATCATTAATTGCTTGGGCTATGTTTGCAACGGTGACAATTGGTCACTTAAAGCAAGGCTGGCGTGGGAAACCGGTCGTACTAGCTATCATGGCTGCTGCTTTTGTTTTAACGCTGGCTTATTTTGGCAGTCGTTTTGTGCAAGAGGTGATCCTGAATAAGTTTTAACTTGACTCAGGCAGCTCACTCCCGCTTAATACGCATTGGTTAAATAAAAAAGGATCCTTCTTTGGACGACATCTCTACAAGTGTTTTGTTTATAATACTTGGAATACTCATACTTTGTTCTGCATATTTTTCTGGTTCTGAAACGGGCATTATGTCAATTAACAGAATCCGCTTACGCCACCTTGCTAAAGAAAATCACCGCGCAGCAAAGCGTGTCAACAAACTTTTGAGCCGTCCTGATAGACTTATTGGCCTTATCCTTATCGGTAATAACTTGGTGAATATTGCTGCCGCGCAGGTTGCAACCATTATCGGTATTCGTTTATATGGTGATTTAGGTATCGCTATTGCCACTGGCGCACTAACTTTAGTAGTGCTTATATTTGCAGAAGTAACGCCTAAAACGCTAGCTGCGCTTTACCCTGAAAAAGTTGCCTTTCCTAGTTCGGTGATACTCAAAGGGTTACTAAAAATTCTCTTTCCATTTGTCGTCGTCGTTAACTGGATGACCAATGGTATATTACGCCTATTTGGTATTAGTGCTGCACAAATAGATGAGCACAGCATGAGTAAAGAAGAATTAAAAACGGTGCTGAATGAATCGGGTGCGCTGATCCCCGCGCGTCACCAAAGTATGTTGACCTCCATTTTAGATTTAGAGCAAGTCACTGTCGAAGATATTATGATCCCGCGCAACGAAATTGTTGCCATTGATATCAATGATGACTGGAAACTAATTAGTAAACAGCTTACCCATGCACAACACACGCGAGTACTTTTATATCGCGACCAAATTGATGATGCGGTAGGCTTTATTCACTCACGGGATGCACTGCGGTTATTAACGAAAGAGCAATTTGATAAACCATCATTGCTTCGCGCAGTTCGTGAGATTTATTTTATTCCTGAAGGTACGTCGCTCAATACTCAGCTATTTAAATTTCAGCAATCAAAAGAGCGTATCGGTTTAGTAGTTGATGAATATGGTGATATTCAAGGATTAGTTACCCTCGAAGATATTCTTGAAGAAGTGGTCGGTGACTTTACCACTACGCAAACACGTACTCCAAGTGAAGAAGTTGTGTCACAAGATGATGGCTCATTTTTAGTTGATGGCGGTGCTAACGTACGCGATCTAAACAAAGAAATGGATTGGGAGTTCCCTCTTGATGGCCCGAAAACATTAAGTGGCTTAATTGTCGAATACTTAGAAGACATTCCTGATGCCAACTTGAGTTTGCGTATTGCAGGCTATCCGATTGAAGTTGTTGAAGTAAAAGAGAACATGATCAAACTGGTGCGCATTCAAGCGAACAAGCGCAAAATATAAGCAATATCTGTAGAGTAACCTATGGTTACTCTACTCCCTCAGCTCATCCCCGCAACAAATTTTTTGTTCATTATTCTCTATAAAGTGTTAATTATTAGGCTATTATATTTGTAACTTTATAGATGTGGAAAATGCAATGGAAGATATCTCTATCGAAACACTGTACACCAAAGCGATTGAAATGCTAATGACCTATGGCCCTCGATTTTTATTGGCAATCTTTGTTTTAATTGTTGGTTGGTGGTTTGTTGGCCGTATTGCCAGTATGGCTGAAAAATCAATGGCAAAGGTAAAATTTGAAGCCGGATTAAGTCATTTTTTGGTCTCCTTCTTATCGGTTATTTTAAAGTTGCTATTACTGATCTCAGTCGCATCAATGATCGGTATAGAAACAACCTCGTTCATTGCTATGCTCGGTGCTGCAGGCTTAGCGGTCGGTATGGCATTACAAGGCAGCCTAGCGAATTTCGCCGGTGGTGTGCTGATCTTATTTTTTAAACCATTTAAAATTGGTGATGTCATTGAAGCCCAAGGCTATATGGGTAAAGTGGTTGAAATTCAAATATTTGTTACCGTACTACTCACTTATGATAATGAAAAAATTATTATCCCAAATGGTGCACTTTCTAATGGCTGTGTAAAAAACAAGTTTGCAGAACCAACTCGCCGCGTCGATATTGAGTTTGGTATTAGCTACAGTGATGATGTGCTTAAAGCGCGAGAAGTACTAATGGGCGTGTTAAATAGCTACGAGTTAGTACTCAAAGATGAAGCAAAACAACCGGTTGTGCATGTAAGTCAGCATGGCGATAGCCATATCGGCATGTTGGTCTGGGCATGGGTTGATTCTGAAAATTACTGGCCAGTGTATTTTGGTTTATACGAACGCGTTAAAATTGCCTTCGATAAAGAAAATATTACCATTCCATTCCCACAGCGCGATGTACATATTCATCAATTCCCAGGGAAATAAACTAATACTAAAAAGCCCGCTGTGCGGGCTTTTTAAAATCTTGAATCTTGTCAGATCAGCTAAATAACCTTTCTAACCACCCTTTATCTAAATCGTCTTCACAACGTTTAAGCTGAGCCGCATAGCGACTTGCACGATTTTTTACTTTATTAGCTACTGCCATTAACCACTTTTTATTTTTATAGGTGCCGCGTTTATAACCGCCCCAGCCTTCGTGGTAATTTAGGTATTGCGCGTAGGCATCCCATTTCGAGATGCCATTAACTTTATGAGTTTTATAAACAAACCAGCCCATAAAGTCGATAGCGTCATCAAAATCATCGCGATCGGCGCCGCTATTACCCGTTTCACGAATATAATCAGACCAGGTGGGAGTTTTTGCTTGTGAGTAGCCGTAAGCTGAACTTGCTCGCCCTGTGGGAATAACCCACAAAAAGTATTCCATTGGCGGTGCAGCATCGTGTTTAAAGGAGCTTTCTTGATACATCATGCTCATTAGTACATGTTTAGGTGAGCCCCATTTTTCTTGGGCATCTTTTGCGTCATAGTACCAATCGCTTTTTTCTTCAAAAATTTTACATATATCATTAGGTTGCTTTGGAGGGGCTGTTGCGCAACCAGTTAACAGAGCCCCCAGCGATAAAATAATTAAACTATTTTTCATTTTTTTTGTTGCTCGCTGAACTTTTTATAAAAGTATAAGTCTTATTTTATGAATGCGCAGTTTAGCATTGTTTATCCCTGAAGAATCTTTACGCAGCCAACTTGGGCTGCGTTTTTTTGCCTGCTTATTTAGCTGCAAACTTACTTAGTGGCAAAATAATCATCTAAAAATGCATTAAATGTTTGATTATCAGCGGCTTTCAACTCGCGTTCAGCAATAACTGACTGTTCTGCTTGTTGTTTTAAATAGCTGTCTGAATACACTTTATATGGCGTATCTTGATGTTGTTGCTGGTAACTTTTTGCCAACGATAAGGCAAAATAACCATTATCAATACCAGACCCTTTCAGTTGACTAACGTAGCGCCCTGAGTATGTTAATTCAGGATCTGCTATCCATTGGCTTAATCGAGTAATCGTTTCGCTGTAATAGCTAACGCCGTAAGCATTATCCATATAGGCTGCAACTTGTTGTAACTGTACGAAGATATCTGCTCCCCACGTTGCTAGACTGCATAAACTACCAGAGCGATTTAGCATCACTTCTAAAGCGCGACCTTGGCTTACAACCGTATCTAAATTTTCGGTGCTCCGCTGTTGCGAATCCCAATCCATTGTTGGAGAATCTTTCAATAAGCAATAAGTTAGAAAAACATCTAGGAAATGAATTTGCTCAATATCAATTCCCGTTGCTGCAAATGGATTTACATCTAGAGCCCGGATTTCAATATACTCAATACCGCCACGTAACAGTGCGTCAGTCGGTGTTTCACCACTTTTAGCATTGCGCTTAGGACGAATTGGCGAATAAAATTCGTTTTCAATCTGCAATACATTTTTATTCAATTGTTTAGGCTGGGCATCTTTATAATCAGCAAGCTGACCATAAATATCTGACGGTGAATGAATCGCACTTTTTAATCCTGCTACATATTCATCTAGTGAGTTATACAGTACTTTTAGTGATGACTGAGCACTGTTGGTATAACCCAAATTACCTAAGCGCAAAGCTGTACCCACTTCAAGATAAAGCGTACCTTTACCTAGCTTTTTAAAAGGAAGATCCGTACTGCGCCCTTGTAAAAATGAATTACACAGCGCTGGCGATGCACCAAATAAATAACTGATCAACCATAGTTCTCGTTTGAAGTTACGGATCAGTCCTAAATAACCTGCCGAAATAAACTCTTGTAATGAGCCAGTATCGCCTTTAATCGTTTTTAAACTCTGCCAAAATGACTCTGGAAACGATATATTAAAGTGCACACCGGCAATCGCTTGCATCATGCTGCCATAACGATTTTTAAGACCTTCGCGGTACAAGGTTTTCATGCGTCCAATATTAGAATCACCAAATTGAGCTAATACAATGTCATCTTGATGTTCTATAAAACACGGCATACTGATAGGCCATAATAATTCATCGCCCATCTGTGATAGGGTAAACTTTTGTAAGTCTTGCAGCTGATTTAACGTTTCTTCAGCAGATTCACTAACGGGTGTTATAAACTCTAGTAAAGACTCAGAAAAATCAGTTGTGATATGCCCGTTAGTTAACGCACAACCAACCCCTTTTGGATGACCTTGCTGTGAAATTACACCGTTTGGCTTGATCCGCAACGCTTCTCTTTCAATACCGCGTTGAATGCCTTTAATTGCGTATTTATGCTGTTCTGGGGCTAGCGCTGCTAACGCTTTAGTTAAATCATGTGTAGTCAAAAATGCTTCCTCGAGCCACGTGGCCTAATCATAAGTCAATGGGGGCAAATTGATAATACTCAAGGTTTAATAGTGGCATAACTCTAATTTCCACTATTTTCCAAGAAGGTCACCGTATGTTTGTAAAGCAAACTTGCTGCGGGCAGCCAAGCTATAATAGCCAAATATTTACTAATCTTGCCATTGTAAGAGCTAATATACAATTGCTTTAATGACACCACAGTAATGCAAGATACTGACTAATTAAATGTTTGCTTGTTATCTGTAACTCATTGCTGACATTTACTCATTGCTCGCACTAGAGCAATGATATCTATTTATATATTAAGCTATTACCCGCGCACTTTTTGCAAGTTTCTTTGTTTTAGATCATTAAAAAGCTATTTAATAGCTATTTTACTCCTGTGATCACTGAACCTGCTATCATTACATTTGTATGAACTTTATAATCATCACTAATAATAAAGCATGTTTAAGGACTACCTATGCGTCGGGGTCAGCAGTTAATAAACGAAGAAGTCACCTTTTCAGATCACCAGGAGCTCGTCTCCACTACAGATATACGTGGAGTGATAACCTATGCAAATAAAGAATTTTGCAACATTGCCGGCTTCACCCTTGAAGAACTGATTGGCAAAAATCATAATATTGTTCGCCACCCAGATATGCCTAAAGCAGCATTTAAAGAAATGTGGGGAAAACTCAAACAAGGTCATTCATGGCGCGGCATGGTAAAGAATCGCTGCAAGGATGGCCGCTATTATTGGGTTGATGCATTTGTTACTCCTATTTTTGAACATGGTCAACTCGTTGGCTATCAATCAGTACGAACAAAACCGAGCGAACAACTAAAACGACGCGCACAAAGCCTATACACTAAAATAAATGCCGGTAAATCGTTGTCCTCTTGGCGTGAATGGGTAGGTGTTCGCCAAAGTGCAGCCCTACTGATTGGCTTACTTGGTTTAGTACTATTGGCAGCTTTTGTATCTATTTCTGTTGCATTGATAACCGCGTTATTTAGTTTACTAATTATGCTATTAAATTATGATGAATTAGTTTTCACACCAACAGCACTGAAACAGCTAAAGGCAGTAAATGATTCTGTATCCCGCTATGTCTATGTCGGCCATCATCCATTTAGTATTAGTGAATATAACCAGCAAATGCTTAATGCTAAATTACGTACCGTATTAGGACGAGTAAAAGATACGACTGTCACGTTTACCGGTATTGCGGCTAATCTAGACCAACAATCAGCATTAACTGAAAAAGGCATTGCCGCACAAGGACAACGCCTTGGCCAAATGGCCACCGCAATGTCACAAATGAGCGCAACCATAGGTGAAATATCGGGCAACACTCATCATACCGCTGAAAAAGTAAATATTACTTACCAAAGCTGCACTGATATAAAACTGCACATTGCAGACAATAGTGCCATGGTGTCTGACCTTGCTTTACAAGTTGAACAAGCGGCAAGTACTGCTAATTCCCTTGCAACCGAGGCGGATAAAATAGGTCAAGTAATGACTGAAATCGAAGGCATTGCAGAACAAACCAATTTACTGGCATTAAATGCTGCAATTGAAGCCGCGCGTGCTGGTGAACATGGCCGAGGCTTTGCAGTAGTTGCCGATGAAGTGCGTGCATTATCTTCTCGTACTCAACGTGCTACTGCACAAATTCATAGCTCTATTAAAGAAATTCAAGATACCCTGTTTAGCTGGTCTACGGTCATGAAAAACACCAAGGCGCAAGCCGATGAATGTGTAAATACCACCGGACATACTCAAGTTGAACTGGATAGCATTTTCGCGCAAATAAGTGAAATATCACAACTAGCGACACAAATATCTGCTGCCGCCGAGCAACAACAAACTGTCAGCCTCGATATTAGCGACAACATTACACAAATAAAGGATTACAGTGACGAGAACTTAACGTTGAGCTTTAATGTCGCTAAAGGTGCTGCACAGCTTGTTGAAGGCTCACGTAAAGTTAACGATATTTTACTGACTTTTAAGGTTTAATTAAGCGGGGCTAAATGATAGAGGTTTATCTTTAATAGTTACTTTATAACTTTTTATTCGCAACGAGTTTATGGCCAGCATATTCACTGGCCTTAAAACTCAGTTAATCAGTTAGCGTGATGAGAACACTAAACCATTTTCGTCAGCATCAATTACTATCATGTCACCACTTTGATATTCACCTGCGAGTAACTTCTGCGATAATGGGTTTTCAATGGTATGTTGAATAGCCCGTTTGAGTGGTCGTGCACCATAAACCGGGTCAAAACCACTGGCTGCAATTCGATCAAGAGCTGCATCACTTATTTGTAACAAGTAACCCATTCCTGTTAGGCGCTCACGTAACTTGCTTAACTGAATATCTGCAATCTCTTTGATATGTTCATTAGCAAGTGGGTGGAATACTACGGTTTCATCAATACGATTAATAAATTCAGGTCTAAACTCATTAACCAAAACCCCCATCACTTTTTCTTTTAACGCTGCATAATCGTTGTTACCGGTTTGCTCTTGAATAATATCTGAGCCTAAATTTGAGGTCATGATGATCACTGTATTTTTAAAATCAACAGTACGACCTTGGCCATCCGTTAAACGACCATCATCTAACACTTGCAGCAGAATATTAAAGACATCAGGATGTGCCTTTTCGATTTCATCAAGCAAAATTACAGAATATGGACGACGACGAACAGCTTCTGTTAAGTAGCCACCTTCTTCATAACCAACATAGCCCGGAGGCGCGCCAACTAAGCGAGCAACTGAGTGCTTTTCCATAAACTCAGACATATCAATTCGCACCATCGCGCTTTCAGTATCAAACATATATCCAGCTAACGCTTTAGTCAGCTCAGTTTTACCGACCCCGGTTGGGCCTAAAAATAAAAACGAACCGATTGGCCTATTTGGATCTGCAAGCCCTGCCCGTGAACGACGAATCGCATTCGCCACTGCGACTACGGCTTCGTCTTGACCGATCACTTTATGGTGTAAATGTTCTTCCATTTGCAGCAGTTTTTCACGCTCACCTTGAAGCATGCGCGATACAGGAATGCCAGTCCAACGTGAAAGTATCTCAGCAATTTCATCTTCACCCACTTGGTTTTTAAGTAAGCTCATTTCTTGCATTTCAGCTTGTGAAGCTAAGTCGAGTTTACGTTCCAACTCTGGAATGCGGCCGTATTGCAACTCTGACATACGTTGTAGATCAGTGGCACGGCGAGCAACATCTAAGTCTAATCTCGCTTGTTCAAGTTCAGCCTTAATTACTTGAGTACCTTGCAAAGAGGCTTTCTCAGCTGTCCATACTTCATCAAGTTCACGGTACTGGGCTTCAAGATCGGTGATCAGCTCCTGCATCTCAGAACGACGCTTTTGGCTGGCGTCGTCTTTCTCTTTAGCAAGTGCATTATCTTCGAGTTTTAGCTGGATGATACGGCGCTCTAATTTATCTAATGATTCTGGTTTTGAATCGATTTGTAGGCGAATAGACGAACCAGCTTCATCAATTAAATCAATGGCTTTATCCGGTAGCTGGCGATCGCTAATGTAGCGGTGCGATAAATGCGCTGCGGCAACAATGGCTGGATCGGTAATTTCAACACAGTGATGTAACTCGTAACGCTCTTTCAAGCCTCGAAGAATCGCTATGGTATCTTCTACTGATGGTTCTTCAACAAGCACCTTTTGAAAACGACGTTCTAAAGCGGCATCTTTTTCAATATATTTACGATACTCATCAAGGGTTGTAGCACCGACACAATGCAGTTCACCTCGAGCCAATGCAGGTTTGAGCATATTACCCGCATCCATTGCACCATCAGATTTACCGGCGCCCACCATAGTATGAATTTCGTCAATAAACAAAATCACTTGGCCTTCTTCTTTAGCCAATTCATTAAGCACTGACTTTAAACGTTCTTCAAACTCACCACGGTATTTTGCACCGGCCACCAAGGCTCCTAAATCAAGCGATAACACACGTTTGTTTTTCAAGCCTTCAGGCACTTCGCCATTAATAATACGCTGCGCGAGCCCTTCAGCTATAGCGGTTTTACCGACACCGGGTTCGCCAATCAACACGGGGTTATTTTTAGTACGCCGTTGTAATACTTGGATCGTGCGGCGAATTTCATCATCGCGGCCAATAACAGGATCAAGTTTACCCTGCTCTGCACGCTCAGTTAAATCTATAGTAAACTTTTTCAGCGCTTGACGGGTATCTTCGGCATTCGGATCATCAACTTTTTGACCACCGCGAATAGCTTGTATTGCTGCTTCTATTTTAGTGCTGGTCATATTTAAAGCGCGGAAGATATCACCCAATGGCCCTTTATCATCACACGCTGCTAATACAAATAACTCACTGGAGATGTATTTATCTTTACGCTTTTGCGCGTACTTATCGCATAAGTTGATCAGTGAAACCATGTTGTTTGACAACTGCACGTCGCCGCCAACACCTTCCACTTTAAATAGCTTTTCTATCTCTTGCGATAACTTGGTATTAAGTTCATCGGCACTCACACTGGCTTGGGCTAATAACGCACGCACACTTGAGCCACTTTGCTGCAAGAGTGAATACATTAAATGTACCGGTTCAATAAATTGATGATCACGACCAAGCGCTAATGACTGAGCGTCAGAGAGCGCAGATTGAAATTTACTGGTAAATCGATCTAAACGCATAAGGGGTTACCTATTAAAAAAACTAATTACTTAATTAATGGGTATGCTCGGCACTTTGATCAAGGCTTAGGAGTAAATATACTCACTGAATAGACAATTACTTGCGCCAGATCAAAGAAGCCATGCGACCTGTTTGACCATCTCGACGATATGAAAAGAATTGTTTGCTATTGCTAACTGTACAGTACTGACCACCACTAATATTTCTTATGCCTAGATTAATAAGCTGTGTGGTTGCAAGCAGATAAATATCCGCTAAATATTTACCATCTGCCTGCGCCACAAATGCAGTGTGATGAGATGCTGATTGTTCACAGAAAAGCGCTTTTACTTCACTGCCAACCTCAAACTTTGCAGCACCTATGGCAGGACCTAACCACGCTATAATTTGTTCTGCAGGGCTGCTAAAGTGACGCAAAGTATTAGCGATAATACCCGCATGCAAACCGCGCCAGCCACCATGAATAGCAGCCACCTCATCACCACTTTCACTGGTAAGCAAAATCGGCAAGCAATCTGCTGTCATAATTGCCAGTGGTTGATTTTTTAATCGGGTATACAGCGCATCCGCATCATAATTAGCCTGTGGGTCAAAATACTCATCAACAACAACGACTTCACTGCTATGGATCTGATTAAGCCACACCGGTGCTTTAGGAAGCTGAGCAGCTAAAAGTGCGCGATTCGTTAATACCGCTTGCTGATCATCGCCCACATGTAGGCCTAAGTTTAAACTCATAAAAGGCGCATGCGATACACCGCCCTGACGAGTTGTACTGAGAGCCTCTACATTGGTTGGCGCTGTCCAATTAGGATAAAGCATTAAAGCAGCTTAAAAATCGATATTTGGATTAGCTTTGGTGTCTTCACGAAGTACATGCGTCATGGCAACCATGTCATCAGGAATTGGCGCCTGCCAAGTCATCATTTCACCCGTAATTGGGTGTGCGATACTTAGCTTTACTGCGTGCAAAGCTTGACGATTAAATTCACGTAACATTTGGAACAATTCAGGTGTTGCACCTTTTGGTGGACGTGGACGACCGCCATAGGCTTTATCACCAATCAATGGATGATTGATAAATGCCATATGCACACGAATTTGGTGAGTTCGGCCAGTTTCTAAACGAAGACGCAATCGCGTATGCGCACGGAATTTTTCAGCGACACGAAAATGCGTAATTGCTGGTTTGCCCTGCTCATGCACAGCCATGTGTGTACGCTGCGTAGGATGGCGGCCAATTGGTTTTTCAACCATGCCACCCGCTGTCATTGTGCCATTACAAATTGCTTCATATTCACGCGTGAAGTTTTCACGCTTTTGTAATGCTTTAACTAAATGTGTTTGCGCCTGAATTGTTTTAGCTACCACCATCAAACCGGTAGTATCTTTATCTAGACGATGCACAATACCTGCGCGCGGAACATTAATGATATCTGGATAATGATGCAACAATGCATTGAGCACTGTGCCATCAGGATTACCGGCACCAGGGTGCACAACTAAACCCATAGGTTTGTTGATAACCAAAATATCATCATCTTCATAAACGATGTTTAATTTGATATCTTGCGCTAGATATTCACGTGGGGCTTCAATGCTAGTTTCAACATTGACCGTTTCACCACCAAAGAGTTTTTCTCTCGGGGTGTTTAAAATCTCACCATCCACGGTGATTTTATCATCCAAAATCCACGTTTTTATACGTGAACGTGAATAATCAGGGAACAATTGCGCCAATACTTGGTCTAGACGTTTACCGCCTAACTCAGTTGGCACCTCGGCTTGAAGAGAAATTTGCTCTGACATTAGTAACTTTACCCAATTTACCAGTGCAAGCTGTGCTCGACTGGGTTAGAATCGCTTTTAATAAAAGCATTATATAATAAGCATAGTTTACTCGGTTTTACCCACTTGGCCTAGCCGAAGACATCGAAGGTAACAAATAAAATGATAAATAGAATAGGGAAACGTGCATTCGCCATTGTTTTTACAGTTTCATTACTTGGTTTAGGTGCCTGTTCGTCAGCACCTGATGCAGAAGATATCCAACGCGTTCCTAATAAATCAGCGCAAGCGTTGTATGATGATGCCAAACAAACACTTGATTCAGGCTTGTACGCGCGTGCAATTGAGCTTTTGAGTGCGATTGATTCACGCTATCCGTTTGGGCCTATGTCAAAACAAGTACAAATGGATTTAGTCTACGCCCATTACCAAGCGGGTAATACTGAACAAGCGCTTGCAACAATTGACCGTTTTATTCGCCTAAATCCAAACCACAAAGATTTAGACTATATGTACTACATGCGTGGTTTAGTAAATATTAAAGCCGATAAAAACGCATTCCAAGAGTATTTTGGTGTTGATAGAGCCGACCGTGATGCTAATCGTACCCGTGTTGCCTTTACTGATTTATCAACTTTAGTTAATCGCTTCCCTGACAGTGGCTATGCCCCTGAAGCAAAAAGACGTTTAGTTTGGTTACTCAACAAAATGGCACGTTATGAGTTGAAAGTTGCTGATTACTACTATGAACGTGAAGCTTACTTAGCAGCAGCAAATCGCGGTAAATACGTCGTAGAGCATTATTCTCAAAGTAGTTACTTAGATAATGCACTGGAAATGATGGAAAAAAGCTACAACAAGCTTGGTTTACCAGAATTAAGTAAACACGCTAAAATGACCCGTGAGTTAAATAAAAAGAAATAAATTAACATATACAAAAAAGGCGCTACTGATTGTTTATAAGTAGCGCCTTTTTTATGTCTGACTTTTAATCTCAGATAATAAATTAAATCGCGTCTTCATCTTCTTCAGCAGTACGAATACGTACCACACGCTCAACGTCAGTGACGAAAATCTTACCATCGCCAATTTTACCTGTTTGTGCTGTTTTAACTATCACTTCAATAGCACGGTCAACATCGTCATCACCAAGGACGATATCAAGCTTTACTTTTGGTAAAAAATCAACCATGTATTCAGCGCCACGATAAAGCTCAGTATGCCCTTTTTGACGGCCAAAACCTTTCACTTCACTGACGGTCATGCCAGTAATACCTACATCAGACAACGCTTCACGAACATCGTCAAGTTTAAATGGTTTAATTATTGCTTCAATTTTTTTCATTATTAGTCGCTACTCTTATATTGCCAATTGAATCGATTTTAGACAATCCTGCACTTCATAGCAAACAAAGCAATTGAATTACGGTGATTTAATCGTCAGCAATGGTATGATTATATCAATTGGAACAATTATGTTTAAGATAAGTTCCTCAAAGTGCACTGATTTACTCAGCGCCAATCCAGTACCAGAGGTGAACATGAACAAACAACAACATGGCTTTACACTACTTGAGGTGATGGTCACCCTTGCGATAGTCGGAATTTTAGCCTCAATCGCTTTTTGGAATAGTAGCGACATGCTTGAAAATAACCGAGCTGAAAATTATTTGCTGGAGTTAAAACGTAACATCAACTTTGCTCGCGCAAAAGCCACCAGCACCGATTCATTGATCGTAGTATGCAGTGGTAATACAACCAGAATAGAAAATGACAAAAAAGTGACCTGCTTAGATAGTTGGAATGACGGCTCTATAATCGTCTTTTATGATAGTAATAGTAATGGCGATCATAACCCACGCAGAGGAGACCGAATTCTCAGAGTTATGGAAGAAGTCCCTGACAATAATCAATTAACATTTTCAGGTGATAATTCATTGATATTTGATGCAAGTGGTCGTATTACCTCTAACCCAGGCACATTCATCTACTGTCCAAATAAAGATAACAAAAACAATAAAGCACTAACAATCAGCCAATCTGGTACGGCATTTTATAACGGAGATACGAGCGGCACCTGTGATTAAATTTCGCTCTACATTTGCATCTAATTTAGGGTCAACTAAGCTTAATCTACTTGTCATAATTGAGAACTTCAAGGATGAAGGATATAAACAACGGAGCAAATCGACTAGGAACCACGTTGATTGAAACTATGGTAGTGTTAAGCATTATGTCAATAATGTGCCACTTAGTTTTATTTAATTATCAGCCATTACTCATAAATATCCGCCTTGACAACCATATCGCAAAAGTAAATCGAGCTATTGGCTTATCCCGTTTAAGCGCAATATCTTATGGCGCAAACGTAACATTTTGCGCCCTCAAAAATAATCAATGCCATAGCGATAATTGGCACAAAGAACTTACTGTGTTTACTGATACTAACAAGGTGGGTAAATTTGATGGTAAAGATAAGGTTCTATTTTACATTGAACCAACACACTCTGAAGATATGCTTACCTACCCTAGGCCATTTATTACTTTTCGATATAACGGCACACCCATGGGCTTTCATAACGGTACATTTATATATTGCCCTAAGTATAAACAAGCAAGCCACAAAGGGCTTGCTATATCTATAAGCTATACTGGTAGAACGAAGATTAAAAATACCTCAAAATGCCAAGAGTAACCAAAAATAAAGCCATTACAAACTATTTACCCCAGCACATTGCAGAATTCGCTTTCGGTGTTGCGGTTTTTAGTCCTGCATCATCAATAACAAAGGTCTTACAGTCATCATCTTTTAATGGAGGACCAGCAACTGGAGTTGCTGTAAAGCTAAATGTCCCTGCATCGTTATCGACTTCAACCTCAATAGTATAAAAACCATGCTCAGTTGGTGTCGTTACACCAATATTTGCTAAATTATTTGTATATTCTCGATTATCAACAAAGAACTGCTCTTGCCGATTAGCCGCATCAAGTAATGACGTGATTGCTTCTGTGCGAGCAGTCCGTTTAACATGTTCAAAATAGCTTGGTAGAGCAATTGATGCAATAATGCCTAATATTGCTACAGTGATCATGAGCTCAATTAATGTAAACCCTTGCTGCATGTTATTTTTGGTTGTCATTATTCTCTCGCTTATAGATAAAGGTTTGTTGAGTTTTAAAACCAAAGCCAATGGGCACCGCATCACTCACAAGCTTAATTTTGCCATCTTCATCAAACGAAATGCCTGGCCCTAGGATCTCTTTTGGTATAAATGGGTTTTTCGCACTAAATTCATCTTCAGTCGCTTTAGTTTGCTTTACTCCTGGTCCTAGTAATAAAAACTGGCTTTGTTCATTACATGCTTTACCATCACTGTCGCAAACTTCTGAGGTGCCAAAATAAAGTTGCGGTGTATCTGGTACATCATTGCTCGTGACATAACGCAATTGGTTATATACCTTGCTTCCGTAGTGCAAGTGAAATGCATATAAACCGCCACTTCCTCCACTTAAAGAACATTGGTTAATCGTGGCATCTGCTGAAGCTGGTGTGAAACTTGTAAAATAAGCAACTCCTCCAACTACAGTTGCAGCTGCGAGCGACTTTTCACCACTGCGAGGAAGATCATAATACCAACCGCTTTTTTTACTAAGCTTCACTTCCTCTTCTGTAAACTGCTCAATATCATCTAGCGCATTTGCAAAAGGATCACTATTTACATTCATTAAATCACTAGGCGTAATAGTCTCAGGAATGTCATCTCCTATAAATGACATGGTCACAGTATTAATATCACGGATCATATACAATTGATCTTGTACTGTTGTTAGTGTTGGCTTTGGTCTATTACCACTACCAATTAATATTGCGTCAAATGGGGTATCCTCGCGGATTATACTTGTTTGATTATTGCTTGTGGTACTGGTTACCTTGCTAAACATTGTACGTGCTACGGTCGCCTTATAAAAAAAGCGCCTATCTTGACTAGAAATTACTCCCCCCAATTTAGCAAGTTCGAAATGGGTCCAAGGGTTTTTACTGTCGGTCGGGTTTGCGCTTGGCATATCTACACGCCAAATACTACCCGCAGTATCTGTTGCATATAAGCGATCTATAAAACCGTCATAATCTGAATCAAGTATCGAAACTGTTGCTGCAATACTATGTTTTCCTTTAAAGCCTGTTTTAGGCGTTAATTCCCAAACCAAGCTACCGTCTGATGCATTGACGATATATATACCGCGCCCTTTCGTATCATTACTGAGTGATACATTGTCTTTATTAGTATCAAAACCAGCACCAAAAATTAACACGGGCTCTTTCTTTCCCTTAATATATGACACAGTTGGAGCAGACCAAGTTTGTGCTAACTCTTTATAAACTCCACTGCCACCTTGAATTGTCCACATTAATTTTGGTACATCTGGATTAGTAATATCTAATGCATAATATTGGTTACCACCACGTCGCATACCGAAGAATGCCCACACGCGATCACCAGCTTCAACAACACCATCACGATCAGCATCATCAAAAAATACAGTAATTGGGCCGTCAACACCGTACACTTTGGTGTCTGCTTGATTATTACGTAATGGAGTTAAAATTTTATATAAACTACTTGGAATAAATGACCATGTTTCGCTAACATCCTTACCTTTATCTTGGAACATATGCAGAAAACCAGCATTAGTACCAATCAATATGCGAATGTCACCACTACCATAATCAATCGTAACTGGCTTTGAGTGTAATGGATCACCAAATATATCTTTTCGTTGATCACGCCGAGAGCTATCTTTATCTTCATCATCAACATCTACCCCTCTAGCCCATTCAATAGTTGAACCAACACTATTGATATCTGTGCCAAAGCTAGTAGCAACCTTAGCAAGACTACCTAATGCGGTTTGCAACGTTGAGCTTTGAAACTCAATCAATCCTCCTTTAGGGGAATCTGTATAAACAGTTCGCTCTGCTAAATTGGTAAGATGTAAATTGACACCACCACTTTCTACCGAATTACCATCAGGTGGAGTGTTCTCGGGTAACCAAAATGTCGATGCGGTTGACTTAATCAACCCATCGTCGTTCAGTGCAGGGGTCGAATTGGCATCAACTATTTCAGTTCCTGACACTTTTAATTTTTTCAAATTACCACGCCAGCGAGCGCCGGTTTCAGGGTAAAACATAGCGTAATATATAGATTCTCGACTACGAGTTTGATCAACATTATTACTAGCTATGGAAGGTGAAGTAAAAGTATCGTTTACTTCACGGATATTGGTGATGAATTTTTTAAATGCATCAGCTAATTGCTCTGCAGTATCTGCATATTCGTATTGACCACCACCGAGTATTGCGGTTTCCTCTAGTAGTTTTTTACCAGAGCTACTCATCCCCGATCCAAAGCCCACGGTATATACACGGCCGGTTTCGTGAATATCGGGAGTTTGAGGATACAAATCAACAACGACCTCTTCGATGTTAGCCTTTTTATTCGCATCTACACCATGAATTACTTTAGCTAACTGATGTAAGTAGTTACTGTAGATGTAATCATTATTATTTAGATAACGACCGAAATATGACTTATATGCTTCACTTATCGCACCGTCACTATTATTATCACTTCCAGCAGATGGATCGCCGTCCGTCATATAAATTATATTTACTGAGTTATCACAGCGCTTAGCTTCTTCTACACTATCTGCAAAAGGTGAAATATACGAATAACTATATTTATCTTGCCATTCATACCTACAATTCCACCCCCAGTTGTTACATTTACGAACTTGCTCTCTTCCCGCATAAACTTTACTCTCAACATTTGTATCTCTACTGCTCTCGCTGAGATTTAGCGCATAGTGCAAACCTTTCCCTGTTATATACAAATATGCTTCCCAAAGAGTTTCAGCTAATGGAGTACCACCATCGGCGGGTAGGTTATCTATTGATGCTTTTATAGCATTGTGTGAGCTACCAATACCATTCAATATATAACCGCCATCAGTACTGTTATAGCGCATAAGCCCAAAATCGATGTCAGGGTTACCGGTGATCAACTCAGTCATAGCATCTTTAGCCACTCCAAGTCGACTGTCATTACATACCTTCCAGCCACCATCATTATATTGACCACAATCTTTACCTGTTTTGGATGAAAACGCCATACTGCCAGAGGTATCAAAAATCAATAAAACTCGCGCTCTTTCGTCTATTTCTACATTATGGTTTACATATAATTCAATATCTTCCGCATAGCATTGCATACTTAAAAGTACCGCGATACTAAGTGAAATATTCATAACTAACTTTTTAAACTTGATCATATTTACTCACTTAACCGCCAGTATTTAAGCTTGCCATTTCCTGAGCAATGCCTGATGTTACTGTTATAGTATGTCTGCTTTTTGAGCCAAACGTAATGGTACTGTTTACCTGCACCATATTGCACGAAATGCCCGCTGTAAAATTAAACTTTCGAGGACATGGTAAGTCTAGTGCACCATTATTTAAATTACTCATCGTACTTGTTGTATCATCTATCTGAGGCAGTTCAAGCGTGCCATTTGGTATTTGAGCTTGAGTATATAGAAAATGACTTGTGCCGCCCTTGTTAGCCTCACCTGCAATCAATTGTTGTACGTTACCCATTAATAAATTTTCAGCTTCTTCTCGCTCAAATGCAGCATTAGTAATTTTTATATCTACACTACTACTGCTCATAAGTGTCACCGCAATGCCAGTGACAGCGACCACCATAATCAAAGCAACGACCAACACAATTCCTTGCTGTTTGGCAGCTGGTTTTAAATACGCCATAAGTTAGCCCCCACATTATTTAAGCGAATAGTTGTTGTAAATAAAGCTCGACGAAACCTGTCATTAAACCTAAGCACTCGTTGACCTGCATCCTCACCTAAAGTATACGTTTGATTGAGCTGATTTAAGTCTGCATATTCTTGTAATGACCGCACCAGTATAAAAACTTGTACGGTTAATATTCCTCGGCGGTTTTCCCAATCTGTTGCTGTCATCATTCCTACGCTTCGATAAGAATCCACACGGCCGTCATTATTTGTATCTAGCCCAAATAAAAAACGCATGTTTTCAACACCTTCCATAATAGTCTCAGTAATCATTTGGTCTTTTCTGGCGCTAAGTCGGCGTCGCATTAGTACCGGCACATTGATATTTTGTCCATTGACTTGGTAAGTTTGTTCATCAATGTAATAAACATGGTGACGATAACGCCAAATCGTTGCATTGCCGTTTATAGTCCCAGCAGCTATTGGGCCTTTGCGAAATTCAGCTCGCTCTTGCTCAGCTATAAAGTAATAATTACTTGAACTGGTATCAGCAGGATCAATTTGCAGACCCTCTAGAAATTTCACCTGTAAGATATCTGTTGTATCGTTTGAATCTGTAATACAGTTCAACTGCGCGCCTCCAGTTGATTCAAGTGCAAATACCGAACGAAAATTACTATTTGCATTATTAACGGGGAAACTACCGTTATTAAGTCCAGAAAAACAATCACCTGTAGGGTTGGTTAGAGTTGTGGTATTTTCTTTCGAAAATGAATCTTCGTAGAATGTCCCCCAAAAACCGATTTGCTCTATATCGCGCTGCATAATATTTAATGCTAAACGACCCGTTTCTTGTAATTCACCAATTACCATAGTATCTCTGGTCGTTACTTTCATACTTATGTAAGTAAACATAACTCCGCCGAGCACTAAACCACCAATAAAAAGTGCGATCATCATTTCGACTAAAGTGAAACCTCGCTGCTTCATGCTAGCTCCTTGAATAAACATAGCTTTTTAGTACCATAACGCGGCGGGTATTACTTTCTTCGCCACATGTTATTTTTTTTGTCTCAGCATTAGCAGTGATCTCTTGACGTCCCCGCCAACTTACCACGACTTGAATATTAAACCCTCTGCCACCATTACCTGCCGCTACAGTATTTTCTATACACACAGTGGCGTCATCGAGCGCGCCAGTATTTTCACGGGCTTGTATTGCACGGATCCATTGTTGACGATCTAGAGCAGCTATTTGAGCTGAGCTACATGTGTCGGTGTAACATGTTCTAGACTGCTTAAGTGCTGTGTTACTGGTGAATGTGCCATTATACTGAGTGATTGACGCAACTCGGTCATTTGCTCGTATCCGTTGAATAATGTCATTACCTAAAGCAACTGCTGCTGCTCGTTGCATAGAGTCGAAGCTGGCTTGTTTTGCTTTTGCTTGTAGTGCGACCGCACCGAGCAAGCCAAAGCTTAAAATCACAAACGCAATTAAAACCTCAATTAACGTAAAACCATGTTGCGATGTATGCTTGATGGACCTCATAGTACACCCAATATAAAACTATCTGATTATAAGGATATGCTAATAATATGTAGATACAAGATGGGTTAGGATGAACGGTTATATTTGTTGATGAATGGTTAACTATGCATTTTTGCTGCAAAAGTTAATGTGTTTAAAGATGCTCTTTTACTGATTTATAGGCGCGTCTACTTACTGGTAATAAACAACTACAACCTTCTAATAAAACCACATGACTGCCATCGTCAGCTTTTTTTAGAGCGATTAGCCGGGACAGATTGATCACTATCTTGCGGTGAATTCGTAATAACTGTGTAGGATAATCCTGCTCGAGTTGTTTTAAGCTTTGATCAAGCAATGCCTCACCGTTAGTAAAAACTAAACGCGTGTATTTCTCTTCCGCTATGACATAACACACATCCTCTAATGCCACACTGCGTGTTACCCCCGCAAGCTGATAACTGATTGCCGCTGGGCGTTGCTTTTGAAGATGGGCGCGCGTTAAACGGCCTAGTTGATCTATTGCTTTTGCTAAATTTTGCTCCGTCACAGGTTTTACTAAATAACCCGCGGCACTGAGTTGCAAAGCTTCTAAGGCATGCTCAGGATGAGCGGTGACGAAAATAATAGCTGGAGGGACAGACAACTTATTCAATTGTGTTGCAACTTCTAAACCGCTCATAGCAGGCATATCAACATCCAGAAATACAATATCAGGAGCCTGCAGCTTCACTTGTTGCAAAGCCTCGTTGCCATTACTTGCTTGTGCTGCATGGTTATAGTCTGGGTAATGAGCAAGTAATCGCTGTAAGCGAGCACGTGCTAATGGCTCATCATCAACTATGAGTACCTTCATGCTTGCTCCTTGGCATTATTAATAGCCAGGGGCAGCACTAACTTGACCCGAAAAATATCACCTCGTGTTGTCATTGTCAGCTTTGCATGACCTTGATAATAAAGATCTAACCGCTGGCGAATATTATTCAGTGCCATACCATTTCCTGAGCGTTTTTGCTGCTGCGACGAGATTGGGTTTTCAACTAAAATGACTAACGAGCGTTTACTAATATGTAACTCGACATAAATTATAGCGCCAGTCAATGAAGGCTCAACACCGTGACAAACAGCATTCTCTAGCAGTGGTTGTAATGTTAAGCACGGAATAGTTATCTCTGGCAATTGCTCCGGTAATTGCCAGTTGACTTGTAAACGATCAGCAAACCGCCAACTTTCAAGCGCAATATATTGCTGAGTCAGTGCTATTTCATCACTTAGTGCAGTCTCTTTCCCCACTCGCATTGCCGCTTGAGATAATGCCGCGAGCGCTAAAATCGCTTGCTCTGCAGCTTGAGGATCATAATGTGTAAGCTCCGCTGCGGTATTGAGGCTGTTGTATAAAAAATGCGGACGAATACGTGCCTGTAAGGCATCTAGCTCTGCGCGAGCCAACGCATTAGTTTGCTGGTCTTTTTCAAAATGAATAGTTAAAAATTGAATAAATAATGCGGTGACTAAAAAAGCGACTAATAAGTTTCTTAAAATAAACTGATAAGTATGTTGTTGTGCAATAAAGTCGCCTCCATAGGCCACTAACAATCCGCTGAAAACCGCCGTTGTAAGTAGTAATGAAGCCATTAAAGCACTTAATTGCCAAGGCTGACTCAAGTATGCAAGTGGTTTACGTAGTAAGTAAAGCCAAGTTAGACTAGACAAAAATGTGAGATGTAAAAACAGGCTGATCCCGCCGAGGCGGATCCAAATATCATCCGCAGTTGCAGGAGCGAAAGCTAGTATAGTGGCGATAACTTGCGCAACGACTAAAATAGCAAGTACGCCGCGTTCTTTAAACAGCGCCGCAAAAAGCAAAGTATTGGTTTGCACCGACTTGCTCATTGCGCGCTCCTTAAAAATGTCCTGTCAGTACGCTAAGGTTAGCGTAGCTCAACGGGTACAGCAAATACGATATTTTCTACTTCGCCTGGGTTTTCAATAACCTGTTTACCGCCTAATTCTTTAAGGCGGTTAATCACTTGTTGTACAAGCACTTCAGGGGCTGATGCACCCGCGGTAACACCAACCGCATTGACATTAGCAAACCATTGATCTTCAACATTACTGGCGTCATCAATTAAGTAAGCAACAGTACCCATTTTATCAGCAAGTTCACGTAACCGATTTGAATTTGAGCTATTTTTAGCACCAACAACTAATAACACATCTACTTTATCAGCTAAGTCACGTACCGCATCTTGGCGATTTTGTGTGGCGTAACAAATATCGTCTTTACGTGGGCCATCAATCGCTGGAAACTTACTTCTTAAGCCATCTATAACATCTGCGGTATCATCTACCGATAATGTAGTTTGGCTACAATAAAATAAGTTATTTGGATTTTTCACGTTTAGTTTGGCAACATCTTCAGGCGTTTCAACTAAATAAATACCACCTTTAGCGTTATCGTATTGCCCCATGGTGCCTTCAACTTCAGGGTGACCATGATGACCAATTAAAATACACTCGATACCTTTACGACTAGCGCGGGTCACTTCCATATGCACTTTAGTGACCAATGGACATGTTGCATCAAATACTTTTAAATCTCGACGCTTAGCTTCACTGCGTACAGCTTGTGACACGCCATGGGCACTAAAAATAACAATGCTGTCGTCTGGCACTTGATCCAATTCTTCAACAAACACCGCACCACGTCTTTTCAAACCATCTACCACGTAGCGGTTATGGACAACTTCATGGCGCACATAGATCGGTTTTTCAAAGATATCTAACGCACGTTCAACGATACTAATCGCACGGTCGACTCCCGCACAAAAACCGCGCGGATTTGCCAATAAAATTTCCATTACCCGTTCACCTCTAAAATATCAACTTCAAAAGTTAAACGTTGACCTGCAAGCGGATGATTAAAATCGATGGTCACAGACTCACCCTGCACTTCACGAACAACTCCTGGTAATTCGGTACCATCAGGTTGAGTAAACGCAATAATAGAGCCAATTTTTGCCGGCGTTTCTGGGCCAAACTTACTACGGTCTACATAGTAAATATTATCTGGGTTTGGTTGACCAAAAGCATCTTCTGGCTCAAGTTCAAATGACTTGCTGTCACCAGACGCTAAACCAAATAAGCATTTTTCAAAGTTAGCCGTTAGACTACCATCACCCATCGTTAATTTTGCAGGCTTATTATGCACTTTGGTTGAATCTGCCGCAGAGCCATCCGATAGCTTAATTGAGAAATGAAAAATAACCTCTGATTTTTCACCTATAACTGCTTGGCTCATGCTTTTTGCTCCTTAGGACTTTCGCCAGTAAAGGCATCAAATAATAATAATGCGGCACCAATACAAATCGCACTGTCGGCAATATTGAACGCAGGGAAATTCCAGCTTTCATAATAAAAGTGTAGAAAGTCAATCACATAACCATGGCTGATACGGTCATATAAGTTGCCAATTGCGCCCGCTAATACTAACGAATAAGCACTGCATAAAATTTTATTAGTGGCAGGTAAACGCTTTAGCCACCAGATCAATAATACGCTGATTGAAATAGCAATAACGCTTAAAAACCAACGTTGCCAACCACCCGCTTCACTTAAAAAACTAAAAGCTGCGCCATAGTTATGAACATAGGTTAGATTGAAAAATGGCAATATATCAATTGATTCGCGTAAATTCATGGTTTTAACAACCAGTGTTTTACTGGCAAAGTCTGCTACTAAAAGTAGCAAACTTAACCAAAGCCACACTAAACCACTTTTTTGGGCTAGTTTGCTCACTTCCTACTCCTATGCGAATTGGCGTGTTTCGCCTTCGCCATCTACGTTGCTAACACAACGACCACAAATTTCTGGATGCGCAGGATTTGCACCTACATCATCACAGTAATGCCAACAACGTTCGCACTTTTGTGCATCGGTAGCTGATACGCTGATGTATAAGCCTTCAATTTCAGTTGTTTGAGTTGCATCTGGTTGTGCATCAACAGCTGTAACAGTAACGTTAGATGTTAAGAATACAAAGCGAAGCTCATCACCCAAAGCTGCTAATTTAGCTGCAAGCTCTGCATTGGCAAAAATATTCACATTAGCTTGTAGTGTCGCACCGATCACGTCTTCTTTACGTGCACCTTCTAACACACGGTTTACTTCATCACGCACAGTAAGAATCGTTAACCAATCGTCATTACTAAACTGGCCTTCGCCAACCGCTTTTAAGCCATCATACCAAACTGAGGTAAACACATATTGGTCACGCTCACCTGGCAGTGCTTGCCAAATCTCTTGCGCGGTAAAGCTCATGATTGGCGCCATCCAGCGCGTCATAGCTTCGGCAATATGATATAGAGCTGTTTGACATGAACGACGGGCATGACTATCGCTTTTCGCTGTGTATTGACGGTCTTTGATCACATCTAAATAGAATGAACCAAGCTCACCAGTACAGAAATTCATTAGCTTTTGCGTTACTTGGAGCATTTGGTAACTTTCGTAAGCCGCCAAAATTTCATCTTGTAATTGCGCCGCACGGCCAACAATCCAACGATCAAGTTCAACCATGTCATCAATAGCTACTTGGTCAGTTTTAGGATCAAAACCGCTTAAGTTAGCGAGTAAGTAACGGCTAGTGTTACGAATACGACGGTAGCGATCCGCAGAACGGTTGAAGATTTCATCTGATACGGTCATTTCTGCAGTGTAATCAGTTGAAGCAACCCACAAGCGTAAAATATCTGCACCGAGTTTATTCATCACATTCTGTGGTGAAATAACGTTACCTAGCGATTTTGACATCTTACGGCCGTTTTCATCCACAGTGAAACCGTGAGTTAGCACTTGACGATATGGTGCATGACCATTAATTGCCACTGACGTCATCATTGATGACATAAACCAACCGCGGTGTTGATCTGAGCCTTCTAAGTATAAATCAGCTGGACCAACTAAATCTTCGCGAGCATCAACCACACAGGCGTGCGTTACACCAGAATCAAACCATACATCTAATGTATCTTGCACTTTCATGTATTGCTGAGCATCAGCTTCACCAAGTAAAGTTGCAGGCTCTAAGTCATACCATGCTTGAATACCGGATTTTTCAACCAGCAGGGCTGCTTTTTCAATCAAAGCTTGAGTATCAGGATGAAGAGCACCGGTGTCTTTATCAACAAACAGTGCAATTGGAACACCCCAGGTACGTTGACGCGAAATACACCAATCCGGGCGACCTTCAACCATGTTTGCTATGCGGCTTTCGCCCCATTCTGGCAACCACTGAGTGTTTTTAATCTCTTTTAATGAATCTTGGCGCAAATTAGCTTGATCCATACTAATGAACCACTGCGGCGTTGCACGGAAAATAATTGGCGTTTTATGACGCCAGCAATGCGGGTAACTGTGCGTTAAGGCATGGTGATGCATAAGCGCATTACGCTCAGTCAGCACATCAACTACACTCGCATTGGCTTTGAATACATGTTGACCTGCAAAAAGCTCAGTGTCAGGTAAATAAACACCATTTGCACCAACCGGGTTAGCCACCTCTAAGCCGTATTGTAGACCTGCCACGAAATCTTCTTGACCGTGGCCAGGTGCTGTATGCACGATACCCGTACCAGAATCAGTAGTAACATGATCGGCCACAATCACTGGTACATTAAAATCATAAAATGGATGCGCCACTTGTAAATTTTCAAGTGCTGAACCCGTTACATAACCTAATACGTGAAAGTGCTTAAAGCCGTAGCGATCCATTGCATCTTTAACTAGCTCTGACCCTATAATCAAACGCTGCTGCGCGCCTTCATCATCAACTTGCACTAAGGCATATTCTAGTTCAGCATGTACGGCAACCGCACGGTTAGCTGGCAGTGTCCATGGTGTAGTTGTCCAGATCACTGTACTGACTGTACCTTTACCTTCATGATCGGCTTTTAAATCAAAGGCACTAACAACGGCCGCTTGATCAACAAACTCAAAACGCACATCAATCGCTGGTGATTGCTTATCTTGATATTCAACCTCAGCCTCGGCCAAAGCAGAACCACAATCAGTACACCAATGCACAGGCTTTGCGCCTTTGTGTAAATGGCCTTTTTCGATGATACGTCCAAGCACACGAATTGCGTTTGCTTCGAAGTCAAAATTCATGGTTAAGTAAGGCTTATCCCAATCAGCAAATACGCCTAAACGTTTAAAATCAACTTTTTGGCCTTCAACTTGTTTTTTAGCGTATTCACGACATTTCTCACGGAATTCTGCAGCCGTGACTTTCACGCCTGGCTTACCCACTTTTTTCTCTACCATTAATTCAATCGGTAGACCATGGCAATCCCAACCAGGTACGTAAGGCGCATCAAAATCAGATAAGGTTTTTGATTTAACAATAATATCTTTTAGAATTTTATTTACTGAATGACCTAAATGGATATCGCCGTTCGCATACGGAGGGCCGTCATGCAAAATAAAGGTTTTTTTACCTTTCTTAGCGTTGCGAATTTGACCGTACAGGTCGTCTTCATACCATGTCTTAAGCATTTTTGGCTCACGTTGTGCCAAATTGCCGCGCATTGGAAACGTCGTTTCCGGTAAATTCAAAGTATGCTTGTAGTCGCTCATTAATCCTAGTTTCCGTATCGGCTACCTAATTTAAACCAAAACACTGTTTAGCGGCAGCAACATCAGTTGCTATTTGTGCCGTCAATTGTGTTAATGTCTCGAATTTTTTCTCATCGCGAAGCTTTTTAATTAACTCCACGTGCATAAACTGTCCATAAATATCTTGCGCAAAGTCGAACAGATGAACTTCTAATAATGCGCGTGTTCCATTAAATGTGGGTTTGTTGCCAATATTTGCAACCCCATACACTGTTTTATCGTTTAACGTTACTTGTACCGCAAACACCCCATTTACAGGGCATACTTGCCGCTTTAACGCAATATTTGCAGTCCTAAACCCTAATTCACGACCGCGTTTCCAGCCATGGATCACTCGCCCTGATATTGCGTAATCATGACCTAGCATCGCTTTGGCTTGCGCTAACTGACCTTCAGCTAATGCTTGGCGGATCAAGGTGCTGCTTACTCTAGCATTTAATTGCCGAAAACTCGCGGTGCTTTTTACATCCATATGAGCCGCGAGGCCCATTTTTTTTAGTAAATTAAAGTCACCTTGACGTCTTTTGCCAAAGCGAAAATCATCACCTACGGTTAGCGCTTTGACACCCAACTTGTTGATCAGTATTTCTGTCACAAATTGCTCAGCTTGCATATTGGCAAATTGCTGATTAAAACTAATACAAATTACCCGTTCAACGCCTAACTTTGCTAACAGACCTAGCTTATCGCGTAACCGCGTTAATCGAGCTGGCGCATTATCTTTGGCAAAAAACTCTTGTGGCTGAGGCTCAAATAACATTACCGTACTCGGTAAGTTATATTTTTTAGCGTCATTGAGTAATCCATTGAGTACTTCACCATGACCTAAGTGCACACCATCAAAATTACCAATGGTCAACACACAACCATAATGCTGTGTGCGAATATTGTGGATACCTCTAATTAACTCCATGCCACCTAATGCCTTTGTAAGCGTTATGTACCGAGTAAAATTTCACTTGGGTTACAGAATCACCGATTATACCCAAACCACCTCAAGATGCGAGTTTCAGTTGATTTTTTTAGTCTGATTGAGCACTAACAACGTTTTTTATGGTATTTAGTCTTACCCCGAGTAAAAACAACACTAAAAAGTACACCCCCCCTGCCAGAGCGAGTAAACCTATCAATAAAACAACTTGCTCACTAAAATGCCACTGACGCCATAAAAACTGTGTCGCAGCGTACCAAACTACAGCCCCCATCAATAAGGCGGCGAGCAAACATTTGCAGGTAAACAATAAACTAAAACGCGAAAACTGATAAACCTGCTCTTTGCTTAATTGACGATAAAGCAGATACGCATTACAACTGGCCGACATTGAAGTCGCAAGCGCCAATCCTAAGTAACCTATAAACGGTGCTAACATAATATTAAAGACCATGTTCAACACCAGCGTAATAATGCCAATACGCACCGGAGTTTTAGTGTCTTGACGAGCATAAAATCCCGGCGCTAAAACTTTGATCAACATAAAACTGACAAGCCCAACAGAGTAAGCCATCACCCCTAAACTCACGGCCTGAACATGATCGACATCCCCTTGACTAAATGCGCCATGATCAAATAATACAGAGATGATTAACGGGCTAATGATCATCAAACCAATCGTCGCAGGTAAGCCTAAAAAGATCACAAACCGCACTCCCCAATCTAAGGTGTGCTGAAAATCGCTGCTTTTTTCGCTGCTATGTAATTTAGATAGCGCAGGTAAAATAACCGTCGCGATACCAATGCCAAATAACCCCAGTGGAAATTCGATTAGCCGGTCAGAATAATATAACCAAGCAATTGACCCTGTCATTAACAATGACGCAATCATGGTATCAAGCAGTAGATTAATTTGACTAATAGATACCCCAAACAAAGCCGGTAACATTAACTTACGGACTTTTTTTACATTTTCGTCCTGCCAGGCCCAACGTGGTTTACTGAGCATTTTCGCTCGGTACAGAAACGGCAATTGAAACAATAACTGCACCACTCCACCGACAAACACACCAATAGCTAGCGAATAAGCACCAACCGAGAATTTATCGTGTAATAAGATTGCACAGGCAATAATCGAAATATTCAACAGCACTGGCGTAAAGGCCGCAACAGCAAAACGATTATAAACATTCATCACCGCGCCACTGAGTGCAACAAGACTTACAAAAAATAAATAAGGGAACGTTAGCTTAAGTAAACTACTGGCTAATACAAATTTTTCACCGTCTGGGCCACCTTGCCACCACTCAATAAACCACCCAGTACCAAATAGTGCTGCAATAATTGGCGATGCAATTACACCGATTATAGTTACAACCAATAAAATAGTACCAAGTGTGCCAGCGGCTTGAGCAACAAACAGCCTGACTTTGTTGTCTCCTTGTTGCTGTTTGATTTCCGACAAAACGGGCACAAATGCTTGCGCAAATGCCCCTTCAGCAAATAAGCGGCGTAAAAAGTTGGGAATGCGATTAGCAAATAAAAAAACGTCGGCGGCAGCACCTGCGCCAAGTAAATTTGCGACAACAGCATCTCGCACTAATCCTAAAACACGCGATATCATTGTCATTGCACTTACAATCATACCGGAACGAAATAATCCTTTTGCCACACTAAACCTGCTTTAAAACCAACGATAAAACCAATTATGCCACAGTCTTTTTTATAAATCGCTCTAAAGCACTAGGCTGAACTCACCGCCTTTGTTACAATAGCGGTATTAACTGTGCTAGAGCGGCAAATTGATGTTCGTTATATAGGAGCAGTTTTTCTTGGTATGTCAAATTTTTATTGACATTCACGATTAAAAAAGGCATATTCCACGGCCTTTAAATTAAGCTTATTTTAAGATTGTTAGGAGCAAACCTTGGCTAACATCAAGTCTGCAAAAAAACGCGCTATCACTAGCGAAAAAAACCGTCAGCATAACGCAAGCCGTCGTTCAATGATGCGTACATACTTCAAAAAAGTAGTTGTTGCTATTGAAGCGGGCGACAAGGAAGCTGCACAGCAAGCTTTCGCAGTTGCTACACCTATTTTAGACCGTTATGCAACTAAAGGTCTAATTCACAAAAACAAAGCAGCTCGTCATAAGAGCCGCATAGCAGCTAAGATCAAAGCGCTATAATTTGTTTTTGCTAGAATATAAAAAACCGGTCTTGACCGGTTTTTTTATATCTATCATTTAACGCTTAAAATTATTTAAACACTGTTGTTGCGTTAAACAACGTCTAATTCTGGATAAAACTTTTTCAACATTGCCGCTATTTTCTTCGGTGTAAATGGTTTTACCACAAATCCTTTAGCCCCTTTATCGATTGCATCTTTAACATTCTCAACCGTTGAGTGAGCCGATACCATAACGACATTAGTTTGTGGGTTTATTTCATTGATCTGCGCGATAATCTCTTTACCATCACCGTCTGGCAACTCAATATCTAAAAAAATAATATTATAATCGGCCGCTTGGCAAGCACTTATACATTGCGCAGCTGTCGACGCTTCTCTAACATTTTCAATACCTAAGTGCATTAATGTTTGATGGAGAAAGCTGCGCACTGTTCCCACATCATCCACTATTAAAATTGAAAGCTGCGTATTCATTGTTGATCCCCGTAGGTTATGAACTAGGTTTAAGTTATTATGCTTAATAACTTTTCTAATTTAATAATCTCATTATAGAGAGCTCTGCTTAAAAGGCCAGATTTGCTTTATGTCAAATAATATAAAAAAACAATCCTTGCTAGGAAAAACGCCTCAACGAAAAAAACCAACGGCACCAACTAACAAGCGAAAAGCGCCTGCTCAGGCAAACGTCACGCAAGCACAAACACAAACTGCTAGTAGTGAATTAGCTGAAACAAAAAAAAGCCGCACAGGCATTATTGTAGCGGGTGTTATTGTGTTTACTATTTTAGTTATCCCCAAACCACAGTTATTAACCTATGAAAAATTAGGATTAGTAACGCAAAGTGTATATTGGCCGGGACTGTTTGGTTATGGCGCCATGTTATTTGACTCAAATTTGCAGCCAAATGCCGATTTAGCGCGTAATAGCCTTTATTTATGTCAAAACAATAAGCAACCAGATACTTGTCAAAAATATCGAGTAACCGAACAAGCCGGCTTTTTTTCTGCATTACAAAAATTAATTTTGGATTAAAAAAACTAATCTGAAAATATAAAATTACTTGGTTGAAAGGTGCGCAAAATATCAACATAATGGCGCTCCTTTTTTCAACACTTGAACAACGATACAACCATGCTAAACGAGCTAGATTGGCTTTTAAATATTATCCTGTTAGCCCTAGGATTAGGGGCGTTTTTTATCAATCAATTAACAATACTGCGTGTCGCGGCGATCAGCGCCTGTGCTTTACTGTTTTTGTCATTTAGCTTGGATTTAATGTCGTCGAGTGTTATTTCAAACATGAGTTTAGTGTTGATAAACACGTTTTACTTGTTCAAGGTTTATACCTTTGGGCAATTAAATGTCCCGCAAAATTAATATCTCTCCCTAGATAATTTTATGTACCCTACCGGGCTTTGCTCGGTAGGGTATTTTTTTGCGCGAATAGAACTTGGGCAGCAAAATGAACTAAGTTAAAATCATCGGCGTATTATGCTACTTTGGGTATCACTATGCCTTTAACTGACTCTGATTTATTTTTAACGTCTATGGAAGACGTTGCTCGCCTAGATCACGATACGATCGAACCATCACAACACTTAACTGGCCCCTCTTTAGCACAGCAACAAAAACGCAAAGCCGCAGAATTAAATTTAAACATCGATGAAAATTATCTACGTAGTGAATTAGTCGAGCTATTAGAGCCTAATGCACTATTGAGTTATAAAAATGCGGGAGTGCAAGATGCTGTATTTAAAAATCTTCGATTAGCTAAGTATCAGCTTGATGCGACACTTGACTTACATGGCCAAACACTAAAAAACGCACGCCAAGCCTTATTTGAATTTATAACTGATTGCCAAAAACGTAATATTCGTGTGGTAGTGATCCGCCACGGCACTGGTATCAAAAACAAAAAGACCCCTGGAGTGTTAAAAAGTTATACCAATAAATGGCTACAAGAAATTGACTGCGTATTAGCCTTTCATAGTGCGCTTAGGCATCATGGTGGCAGTGGTGCAAGCTATGTGTTAATTAAAAAAAGTGATGAGAAGAAGAGTGAGAACCGGGAGCGTCATAGTAAACGCTAACCCGGCTTCGATATCAATTGTTGGTTCTATTTATTCTGTTTGGCTTTGTAAAACGGGGGCTTGTTCACTTGCATTAGCTTGATTAAACCATGCAGACACACCCATTAAGACCACTGAAATAACGATAATACTAAATTTAACGCCTGTTTGATGCTGTTTCATTGTACACCTTATTATTATTGTTAGTGTTTTTTGAGTTAACTAGACTAACTAAAATTACAGATGTTAACAAGATGTACTACACTATTGTCGCTGAACTTTTAATAACCTTTTGTTCTATCAACCTGATTATTTAATTTAAGGCCTGTTTTCATACGTTGTACATTATTAGCAATCTGCTGCGTTACAGTTTCCAGATCAGACAATGCCGCGCAATGGGGAGTCATTGTAACCGCTGAATGACGCCAAAAAGGATGCTCTGCAGCTAATGGCTCTTGTGCAAAAACATCCAATGTGGCTCCTCTTATAATTTGATTATCTAATGCCCAAAGTAAATCGTCTGCAACGACGTGCTGGCCTCGCGCTACATTGATGAGCACAGCATGACTTGGTAGCTGCATTAATAAGTTGCGATTAATAAAGCCCTTCGTTTGCGTGGTTAGTGGAAATAAACACACGAGATAATCAGCTTGTGCTAACAAACTCGGTAACTCACTTGCTTGATGAATACAATTTACTTCGGGTATATTTTTAGGGTTTTGTGAAAATGCACTTACGGTAAAATTATTAGCCAGTAAACGTTTAGCGCAGCTTTGTCCTAACTCACCAAAACCTAAAATCACAACATGATTATGACTATAAGCGCGTTTTGGCAGCCATTGTCGTTGTTGTTGCTTAATCACATAGTCTTTAAGCCTTAACTTATGCGCTAAAATATGGGTAAGCACATACTCTGCCATATCATGAGCTAAATTTTCATCAACGATGCGTGTCACAACGACATTGTCAGGGAGTAAGTTTAAATCAATGCTATCGACCCCTGCGCCAAATGAAGAAACTACTTTTAAATTTGGTAGTTGTGCCCACATATCTGCAGGTGCCAGCCAAGCAAGCACAAATTCAACATCCTCTAAGTTATCACAATCTGGCCACTGTGAAATTTTTACACCTGGTAATTTAGTCGCTAACGCAGTAATAATTTTACTGCAATCACGTCCACTAATCGCAACGAGTACGCTCATGTTATGCCTATAGAGTTGTTGATTTGCAAAGAGTATAACCTTTGTTAAAACATTTAATCTAATCGAATTACTGCTCGGCTCTTTAAAAAGTCACACAACTGCAACCTAATTGTCATGGCAAGCTTTTACTCTGGCGATATATTGATCACCATATGCAAACGAGGTAATTATGATCAGTGTTGATAAAGTAATCGCAGCAAATCTACCACAATTAGAAAACTCACCTAAAGTAAAAAGTTTAGTTAAAAAAGGGTTAGGTTATTTGCTTCACGAACAAGAATTTGTTGCATTTGGTGATGCCTACCCGCACTTACAAGGCATTGAGTTTGTTGAGCAAGTATTGGATGAACTCGATTTTGATACTCGCTACAAGCCAAAGCAGATTGAGAATATTCCTAGCGAAGGTAAGTTAGTTATTGTTGCTAACCACCCTATTGGCTCTTTAGATGCACTGGCATTAATTAAAGTATTATCAAGTGTTCGTAAGGATTTAAAGGTCGTTGCTAATCGCATGTTAATGTCAGTTACGCCAATGCACTCATTATTACTGCCGGTCGATAATTTATCGGGTGACAGTAAAAAGCAAGAACTCAATAATATCCACCAGCACCTTAAAGAAGCTGGGGCTATTCTCATTTTCCCAGCAGGTGAAGTGTCGCGTTTAAGCCCTACCGGAATTAAAGATTGCAAGTGGAATAGTGGTTTTTTACGGATCGCAAAAAAAGCCAATGCGCCAATTTTACCGATTTTTATTAAAGCCAAAAATAGCCCACTTTTTTATGGCACATCGATGATTTACAAGCCTTTAGCGAGTTTATTACTGGTTAAAGAAATGTTTAAACAACGACAAAAATCATTAGAGTTTGAAATAGGCGCATCGATACCTCCAGAGTCTTATTTAATTGAAAACCTTAAAGACAAAGAAGTAGTCAATCTGATCCGTAAGCAGCTTTATGCACTTACCTCAAAGAAAACCTTACCGCTTAAAACACAAGCACCCATCGCTTCCTCAGAATGCCGCAAGGAACTAAAAAAAGCCATCGAACAGTGTGAGCTATTAGGCACAACTCAAGACGGCATGCAGATATACCTTTATCAATATCAAGGCAGCTCAGCGATTTTCAGAGAGCTTGGCCGGTTACGAGAGATTTCGTTTCGCACTGTTGGTGAAGGCAGTGGTAAGCGTCGTGATATTGATAAGTACGATATGGATTATCAGCACTTGGTTTTATGGGACGGCTCACAACTTGAATTGGTTGGCGCATACCGACTTGCTTGTGCTCAAGCTATTATTGATAAACACGGCCGCAAAGGTTTATATACTGATAGCTTATTTTCTTACAGTGATGCAATGACTCCTTACTTTGCTGCAGGTATTGAACTGGGTCGCAGCTTTGTACAACCTAAATACTGGGGTCGTAAAAGTCTTGATTATTTATGGTATGGGATTGGCGCGTTTGTGAAAAATTATCCTCAGTATCGCTACCTCTACGGCGCAGTCAGTGTCTCGAACGCGTTGCCAGAACCTGCCAAAGCCATGTTAGTTCATTATTATCAGCATTATTACGGCGCTAAGCAGGTTATTGCTACACCTAATAATGAGTTCAAACTCACAGAGCAGCAACTCATACAGTGCGCAAATCTATTTAGCGGTAATGATGTCAAAGAAGACTTTGTTGAGCTCAAACATGTGCTCGCAAACATGGGTGCCCAAGTACCCACTTTATTTAAACAATACACCGAACTATGTGAGCCTGGCGGCGTACAGTTTTTAAGTTTTAGTGTTGATCCTGATTTCAATAATTGTATTGATGGCTTAGTGCTTGTTGATCTTGAAAAAGTAAAAGAAGGCAAAGCAAAAAGATATTTAGGAAAGAACTAAGAACGCAAAGGTGTATAAAATAACAGCGACCAGCCATCTAGCTTATTTACTAAACCTACTTTTGATCCGTAACGTGAATTTGCGCTCGCAGTATGCTATCAAAAGTAGTTTTTATGTGCAGATATGATAAAGTGGTTGTACACAAATTGTTGACAGAACAGCTATGAAAAGGTCCCTGCTATTTTTAGCTTTTATCATTATTTTTTCGGTAGTTAGCATTCAATTATTGGTGATACCTCATTTTGAAAGTAACGTCAGATACCCTACTGAAAAATGGGCTTTAGAGTTTTTAACATCAGGATCTACGGATCTTCTTGCACAACAATTACAATCCATACCTAAACACCAGAGAATGGCATACTTACAAACCATACAAGCTAATTTTGGCTTTGAACTTACTTTACAAGACTATCAACAAAATGATTTTTCAAGTGAGCAACAATCTTGGCTCGCAGAGGATAAAATTTGGGGTGATCCGCAAGCAGATTTAGCATATCGAAAAATAGATGACGAACAGCTATTAGTAATTGTAAAACCCAATACGGTTCCTAAGCATCTGATCAACGAAGCGCAACGTTGGATGATGGGCTCTTTTTACCTACTGAATAATATGCTGATGCAACACCCACAGCAGAGCTGGCCGTCGATAATTGATTCGCTCAGTGATGCTTTTACATATCCCGTTGCACTGATGACATTGAGTGAGTTAACTTACACAGAGCAACAAATAGCCCAATTAAAAACAGGAGCTATTGTGACCATATCAACTGCGGATTCTGATTTTATTGGCTATCCCGCTGACATTGCCGTACAGCGCATCAAAAATAGCGATAAAGTAATTGTACTTGGCCCTTTTAGCCCTCAACTAAAGGGCAAAGTGGTGTACATGTTAAGTATCTTTTATTTTATATTCGGCTTTTTTCTGCTTATACCAATTATAATATGGTTAATTCCTGGCTGGCGCTCTATGTTATCGCTCAATAAAGTGGCGATATTACTTGGACAAGGTAAATTTGATGCTCGCGCTAAGCTAATTCGTTTTAGCCATCTAAACCACTTGTCCAAAACGTTTAATACCATGGCCGAAAAAATACAACGCCTTATCTCTTCTCATAAAACTCTGATCAATGCTGTATCACATGAATTGCGAACTCCCATCGCACGCATTGAATTCAATGTTGAATTACTTAGAAATAGTACAACCAATGACTATCAACTAGGGCAACTAGAGCGGATTGAATTATCTTTGAATGAACTAAATTCATTAGTGTCAGAAATGCTTACACATGCTCGATTTGAGCGCGAAATACCCACTCTTACATTTGCAACCGTTGAACTTAATCATTGGATAAAACAAGAGTTAATCTGTTGGCAAGAAGCCAACCCTGATACTGAGATTGTTTTACTTGAACAAGGCGCTTGCCATGCAATGATTGATAAGTTTTATATGAGCCGTGCATTAAGTAATTTAATGCGCAATGCCATAGCGTATGGAAGAAACCATATTCAAGTAAGCTATGAACAAACCGCAAAAGGCTGGCTGATTTGTGTTGCTGATAACGGTGATGGTATTCCTTTACCCTGTGCTGAGAAGGTATTTGAACCATTCTATCGAGAAGATCAAAGTCGTAATTTGCAAGTCGGTGGAACCGGACTAGGCCTTGCAATCGTTAAACAAATTTTAGGCTGGCATGAAGGAACCGCGAGTGTTGAGCAATCCAGCTTAGGTGGTGCATGTTTCATACTAAATTGGCCAGCCAAACGCACACATCGATAATCCACATAGAGAACAAGAAATGAAAACAAAGATTTTAGTGGTAGAAGATGATTTACCGCTTGCAGAGTCAATTCAAGAGTATTTAACGATTGAAGGCTATCAGGTTGAAGTAGAATCAAATGGCGAGCATGCGGTCTCCCGTATTCTTCAGTGGCAGCCAGCTCTGGTGCTGCTTGACGTTATGTTACCTAACAAGGATGGCTTAACGGTATGCCGCGAAGTAAGGCAGTCATACAGCGGCTATATTTTGATGTTTACTGCACGAGAAGAAGAAATTGATCAGGTTGTAGGGCTTGAAATTGGTGCCGACGATTATTTATTAAAGCCGGTGAAACCTCGCTTACTACTGGCAAAAATTAAAGCTTTTTTAAGACGTGGACATCCCACAGATCCACTCGCCATAAAGCCACAAACGAAAGAGTCTATAACGTTTGGGCAATTAATCATTAATACGCACAACCGAACTGTCTCTTTAGCAACGCAACATATCCAGCTCACAGACGGCGAATATGACCTACTGCTACTGCTTGCTAAAAATGCAGGAGTTATTCTGTCACGTAGTGACATTGTTGAAAAAATAAAAGGTTATCACTATGATGGAATTGAACGTGGTGTTGATAATCATATTAGCCAGTTACGCAAGAAGCTCGGTGATAATGCGCGTAACCCAATAAAAATTAAGACTATCCGTTCCAAAGGCTACTTATTTGTAGTTAGTGCGTGGTAGTTCTAGGTGGATATGGCGCTATATCTCCAACATGAGAGTAGCGCCTTTGAGAGACTTGAACTGTGGATAATACATCTATCTCAGCAACTATTTCACACTAACCAGAGGAGTTTTAATCTAAAGTTATTCTTCAGCCATTACTCGTTTACCATTACTATCGACAACTAATAAATATGAAGCGCCAAAATTACCCGCACATAAATCGATAGCCTGATTGGCAACTTTTAGGCCATTAGCACAATTACTCACCGCTAAGAACGCTGTGACACTGCCCTTTTTTGTAGTTAATACTTTTTTATCATCAATTGACACATCATACTCGCCATAGGCAAATAAACGCACATTAAATACATCTGCAGTATTGTTTTGTTTTTTATCAATGACAGACAAAGCCCGCTTACCTGAAGATTGCCAAGCAATTACCCATAAATCGTCGTTATTACTCAAAGTTGTATTTATGCGTTCCTCTTTATTCGCATTGATACTATCTTTAACTCCCAAGTTAATCATGTTATTGATTACTTTATAACTGTAGTTATAGCGACTACCCACAGCATTGGCCTCTACATCGCCCGCAGCGATGTTATCACTATCGAATAAACCACTGTAGCCGGTGCTAATACTCCTTTTTTTGACATGAAAGTCAGCCATATAATCCAATGAATTTATGAAAGACATATTTGCTTGATGGGTTAATTTATCATCTAATTCATCCGTGCTTTCACCACATCCACTTAAAGCAGCTGCCACACCAAACAACAGTGCAATACTAAATCCTTTATTACTGGTGCTCATAACAATCTCCATAATGTTTAATTTTATCAACGCTAAAAACCGCACTAAACGCTGTTATTACTTTAATAATTTTTTATTAATCAATTACTAAGTATTTTATTTCGAATAGCGAAATTTACTGAAAAAATGTTAGCATATCCTTTACGAGACATCTCTCAGCGCTTGTCGGACATTGTCAGAAATTGTCTGTTTATAATGAACAGTTTAATGATGGCCTTGCGTTATAGTCAGCTGATACGGCTAAATACCTGCTCTAAAAGCTGTGTATATATTTTCTCAATTTTTAGTAAGTCATTAATAGGCACATGCTCGTTAACTTGGTGGATGGTATTATTTCGTACCCCGCATTCAATCACTTGGGTGTAATCATTGGCAAAAAACCGCCCATCAGAAGTTCCGCCACTGGTACTTAATAAAGGATAACTGCCTGTAACATTAAAAATAGCTTGTTCAACTTGAGTCAATAAACAGCGACGCGTTTGATGACTCGTATAAAAAGGCTCACACGGACGCTCCCATTCCAGACTCAGCAAAGCTTGTAAATCGTCTAACGCGAATTGAATCTCATTTTTTATATCACTGCTTTTATAACCATGGCTATAACGAATATTAAATGTCATTTCACATCGTGCTGGCACCATGTTATCGACCACATTAGCAATATTAATCCCGGTTATTTGCAAGCTCGTATGTGAACTTGGCTCGTCACGCTGCCAAGTTATGCTAGTCAAGCGCTTGATTACTTCTGCACTAAGATGAGCTGCATTGATGGTGTTTTCTGGATAAGCAACATGCCCTGCTTTGCCGTTGATCACTAACCGCGCAGAGAGTGCACCTCGACGGCCATTTTTGATTGTATCACCAACATGCAAATGACTGGTTGGCTCGCCGACAATGCAGCCGTCAAGTTGGATGCCCTGTTGCGCTAAACGCTCGGCAATCAGTAGTGAACCATATTCCGCCTCCCCTTCTTCATCAGAGGTGATCAACCAGTAAAAAGTACCTTTTTTTGCAGCTACGTTAGCTAGTAATGCACGACTGGCACATAACATGGCGGCAACGCCCCCTTTCATATCAGCAGCGCCTCGGCCATAAATCGCGCCATCAATAATATCACCTGAAAATGGTTCTGCTCGCCACGCCCCTCCAGATGCGGGGACCACATCAATATGCCCCGAAAAAGCATAGCGTGGCCCATCACCAAAGCTTACTTTAGCTATTAAGTTAGTAACATTATTAAAGGTAAACTGTTCACAGTTAAAGCCAAAGTCTGTTAACTGCTTTGCTAACCAGTCTATTGCCCCGGCTTGCTGTGGCGTAACAGATTTAAATTGGATCAGCTTTTGAAGGTAACTGACCACAGTATCAGTGTGGATTGCATCATTCGTGGTGTGAGATTGGATAGCTAAAGTCATAATTAACACCCTTATTAAGAGAGAGTGTATTCATTACAACCTGAATTTATGACCGCTTTATGAAACACGGATTATACTAATCGTTTTAAGTTACTGACCATTTATAGCGACAGAAAAATACAGTGATAACAAGGCAGAGATTTTGACATGTAGTTGTTCTCGGCAATTGCTCCTGCATTGCTCTACCTCTTGCATCCATGCAGTCGTACATGAAAAATTACTAACGCAGTTAGCGCTTCATTTAGCGCGCTAGAATGGTTAAATATTTAAGTCGATTGGTATTAGTGTGCGCCATCTTCGATAAATGCCTCTTGGCTGACTTTAGCGATATCTTTATCATCTTTGGTCAATTTTGTTTGTTGCCAACGACCACGACAAAACCACAGATACGATAGCGATGCGACGATCACATTGGTGACAGCAAACGAGTACCAAATGCCGTGATCGCCTAAGGGAGTGTGTTTTGACAAAATATACGCCACCGGAAACTGTACTACACATTGAGAAAACAGCGCCAACAACATCGCATTTAGCATGTTCCCTGATGCTCTAAATGCAGCCACCACACATAATTGCACACCTATTCCGCCCCAAGTTAAGCACATTATACGAATAAACTGCGCACCTTTGGCTATCACGCCTTGATCATCAGGGATAAAAAATGTCACTAGGTAAGGTGCAAATATATACGCAATCGCCCCTATAAAAGACAAACCACATAATCCCCAAAGAGCCGCCAGCTTGGTAATTTTCTCTGCTCGTTGCGGATTACCTGCGCCCATGTTTTGTCCGACCAAGGTCGACACAGCCATCGAGAGTCCCATAGCCGGGATCATCACCATCTGTAATATATTCGAACCAACACCATAAGAAGCAATGGTTTGAGTGCCAAAACTAGCCACTAAAAAAGACATGATTATCAAACCAAATGCACGCGCTGACAACTCTACAGAGCCTGGTGCACCTAAAAAAAACGCTTGTTTAATATAACTATAATCAGGAATAAAACTTGATAGCTTTAGCTCAATACCATGGCGACCACGCAGAAAAATAATAATGCCAGCAATGGCTGCTAAACTTTGTGTCACCAATGTAGCCAGCGCTGCCCCCATCACCCCAAGACCTGTAAAGCTGCCATAACCAAAAATAAATAATGGATCGAGTACAAAGTTTAGCAACACGGTTACGGAAACAATGATCAGTGGCACCCTGGTTTGGCCAATACCCCGCATTAAGGCTTGAAACATGGCATAAATAAATACAAATACCACCCCCACAAATGACACATGCATAAATTTTAAAGCATCGTTATAAACGGCATCTTCAACACCCAGTAAATGTAAAAAATAAGGCGATAGCAAATAACCGATAATTCCTAAACAAATGGCTGTCACAGTCACCATTAACACTGTTTGCGCGGCCACATGGTTTACTTTATCTTGTTGGCCAGCCCCCATATATTGCGCTGACAAAATTGCCCCCGCCATCGCAAGTCCAGAGCCAATCGCAATCACTAAAAAAGTCACCGGCATACTTACTGACACCGCTGCAACTTGTGCCGCCCCTAAGCGACCAACCCAAAACGCATCGGTTAATTGATAGGCAGATTGTAAAATGTTGATAAGAATAATAGGAACTGCAAGTTTTAACAGTGCTTTGCTAATAGAGCCAGACAGAAAAAGATGGTTGGTTTCGTTCATTGTATACCCTTGCTTTAAGCAGCAATTATAACTTATTTTCCTGACCTATTGATGAATAGCAATAAAAAAGAGTGCACTGTCAATCGATTTTAAACGTCAATTAAGTAAACCTTAATCTAAATCAAACAAACGCTGCGCCGTTTTATACCCTGTTATAAAGCTTGATCTAGAACAGTTTTATATTTTTTTTTTGGCTGATAATAGCGTCAATTCAAAAAAGTAGTTCTCGGAGAACAGCATGAAAAAACAACTTAGCGCAGCGTTACTCACCTCACTTTTAATCGCGTCTCCTTTCGCCAGTGCAAACTTAAGCGTTAATGTCGGTGCTATTAATGTTAACCCTGACAATAGCAGCTCAGCGATCAATGAAGATCCAAGTTTAGGCTTAAAAGGTAGCTCGGATACACAACTAGGTATTACAGTTGACTATGCATTTAACGATCAGTGGGTTCTAGAATTGGTTGCTGCAACACCCTTTTCTCATGAAGTTAATGGCGCAGGTGGTTTAGCTGGCAATAAAATAGCAGATATTAAGCAATTACCGCCGTCACTAATCGCTCAGTATCACTTTTTAGAAAGCACTTCAGCATTTCGTCCGTTCGTTGGTGTGGGTATTAACTACACAGTGTTTTTTGATGAGCAACCTTCAGCTGCACTAAAAACAGTACTGGGTACCGATAACGTTGAAGTCAAGCTTGATAATTCATTTGGTTTTGTAGCCCAAGCAGGCTTCAATTACATGCTAGATCAAAACTGGGGCGTACACGCAATGGTATCAATCATGGATATTGAAACCGATGCAACTGTGTATGCCGGTGGCAAGCAAGCCCTCACTTCAACAGTAAAAATTGACCCTGTAGTTGCCATGTTAGGGGTTAAATACGCTTTTTAAACATACTCTAAAAAGGCCTGATGGCCTTTTTATCTGTGTGTAAAATCAGCTGGGAAGATTTGTTATTTTTTTCTGCTCTAACATTTCTTTCCAGTGCATAATTTCCGCTGGTAATATAGGCACAACACCGTCGAAGTTTACCGCCTCTAGCATTTCTTCTACACTGACGACACCTCGCTTGCGCTTAAACACACCTCTTACATAGGCGATCGCATGCAAGCCACGCTCGGAATGAAATTTTTGCTCAATATAAAAATACTTATGATCCCAACCCACTAAGCGCGTGCTAATGGTGTAGCGTTGCATTGGCTTAATATCACGAATATAAGTAATGGCCGTGGCGTTAACGATAGGAAACCAACGTTTTTTCATAATCGTTTCAAGCAAGCCAACTCGCTCAGTCATCCAAGTGCGAGCTAAATCCATCATTGCTAAATAACGAGAGTTAGTAAGATGTAAATTAATATCACAATCACTTGGCAGCGCTTTGTAATCTATATCCACAGTGTCTAACAATGATTGATAATCACGGTTACGTTTGATTTTAAAAAATAATAATAAAAGACGAAAATATAAGTTCACAATAAAGGTCTTACCAGTTAACAATTTTGTGAGTGTAGCATAGCGTATTGCATTGGAGAATATTCTGCTCTACTCTGAAATTCTCTGATTATAAATAATAGTAGAAAAATGATGAAAAAATCAGTTTCTTATTTAAGTGTGGTATTAGCATTGATGAGTACCAGCGCGATGGCCGACTTTAACTATCCAGGCGAAGGAAACGTACGTTATCCAACTGGGGTTGAAAAGCCGTTTCAATTTGGGTTTGCTTGGCAGCAACAAAATAGCAAGTTTACTATAGGTAAAAAAAGCTATGATATGCAATTACCTGAATCCTATTCCATTGCTATTACTTTAGCAAAAGACGAGCAACAAGTGTGGGTGCAAGAATTTAATAATGGCTTTATTGAAGGATTCAGCTGGGAAATTGGCGAACACACAATCAAACTTGAAAAACGTCAATATAAAGGCGCGGTAAAAGGGGATTATGTTATCAGTTTAGATAACAAAGATTACTTTTTTGCCCGTAATAACATCAGTATCTTAATTAAGTTCACCGCTGAGGGTATCGATACTGTCGCTATTGACGGTGTAACCAAAGATATGGGTACTAAGCAATAGTACCCAACACTGTTGATTTGAGTCAGTTTACACTTTTACCGTTTTACGATTAATGCCGTAATCACGTAGCTTATTTGCAACTGCGGTATGACTTAACCCTAAACGCTTAGCCAACTGTCTCGAACTTGGGTAAGCAGGGTACAACTTACGTAATAATGTAGCCTCAAAACGCTTTACAGCTTGATCGAGCGAGCCCTCAAAATCAGACTCCAAGTACCCTAAATCATGGGTAAATGTAGGTAATTGTAAATGCTCAACACGCAGCTCGTTATCATCTAATAACGAGACCGCACGGTATATCGCATTTTCTAATTGGCGGACATTGCCCGGCCAAGGATAATCTTGTAAAAACGACAAACATTCTGCAGATAGTTCCGGAATTGCATGACCATTTTGCTGCGCATATTTTTGAATAAAATGTTCTGCAAGTGGCCCTACATCAGCTTTACGATCACGTAGTGGAGCAATTTCTAAAGTCAGTACATTGATCCGATAGTATAAATCTTCTCTAAACGTACCCTCTTGTACCATCGCGGGTAAATCTTTTTGCGTGGCGGCGATAATGCGTACATTTACTTTTACTTCGTTCTCATCGCCAACTTTGCGAAATGTACCATCTTGTAAAAAGCGCAGTAACTTAGTTTGAAGTTGGGTAGACATTTCACCCACTTCATCTAAAAATACCGTGCCACCATCCGCTTGCTCTAACACGCCGCGTTTTGGCGCTGCATTTTCTTCATAACCGGCATAACCAAATAATTCAGACTCAGCAACATCATCAGGCAGTGAAGCGCACGATAAAGCGATAAAAGGTTTCACAGAACGATTAGATGCATAGTGACAAGCGCGTGCCAGTAACTCTTTGCCGGTACCGGTTTCGCCAGTGATAAGTATCGGAGCTTCAAGTTGCGCCATTTTACGCGCTTCACGAACCACACGACGCATCGCAGTGCTAAAGTTGTGAATAGTTGCAAAGCTTTCTTGACCATAACGACGAAACGCACTTACCTGCTGACCTAAACGGCTTTGTGATTTGATGTTGATCACCGCACCGGCTAATACATCACCTTCATTGCCTTGTGGTACTGCGATTGGCAAGATATCCGCGATAAAATCTTCACCAGCCACCTCAACCCGGGTTGTTTGTCCCAGTACTTCTTTGCCTTCTAACCAACGGGTAAAGTTAAAGCCTTTCAATAGATTATTAATATTTGAACCAATAACTTCCTTTTCAGTTAACTGTAAGTCTTTACATGCGGCATCGTTGCAAAGCCTTACCCAACCTTTGGCATCAATTGAGATCACACCATCTGGTAGCGCACGCAACAATGTGTTGAGCTCATTATGCTCACGCTCAGAAGGTAAAAAAGCGGTGGTACGTACATCCTGCACACCATCAATTAATCGAATTGAGGGCATGATTTTTTGAAACTGCTCAAATTCAATCGGTGGAAAACTCACATACATACGACAGTTAATTGAATCAACTTCAATACCTTTTAAATCAACGCGATAGTTGACTAAAATATTGAGTATTTCTTGAGCAATACCGATGCGGTCTGCACAATGGATATCTAAACGCATTTCACCCTCAAAAAGAGAAAACCTACTATGTCGCAAATAATACGCTAACTACCCATCGCTGGGTAGTCTATTGTAAAGATTTTTGGACAACCGCCGACTAATTACTAGGATATCGGGTCCATTCTCCACCATCAAGTTGAATATAAGGTTCGCCTTTGATGTACATCATGACGGTATCCTGATTCTCAGCGACTTTAGTGATGCTCTGAGTATTATCAAGTAACCTGTCAATCGGTGTTGCACCAGAAAAAACATCACTTTTAACAGCATTACTTATTAGCTCTGATAATGAAAAATAACTCATTGTCTCAGTCACTTCTCTAAGCTCACGATTTTTTACATTAGGGCCAATAAACTTAACAGCGGTTGGCACAGATACGATTGACGGGCTTGGGATCTCTCGTAAACCTGCAAATTGTAATTTATCACCCGCTAATGCCGCACCATGCTCAGGCACAACAACTAATAATACATTGCGACCTTGGTTTTCAAGCTCATCAATAAAAAGATTAATATCATTGAATAATTGCTGTTGTCGGGTTGGGTAACTTTGCAAGCTATTCATTCGTCCACGACCTGCTAACTGATTGCCATCATGTAAACTGATTGTATTGTAATACAGAGCCCTAGGCTGAGAGCTGTTAGGTTGTTTATCAAGCCAATCAAGCAACACTTCTTTATCTGAATAAATTGGCTTACCATCAAAGCCATACTGCGACGGTGAAAATTCTGAGAAATCAAGTTTAGAGGCGGATACCCCGCCATACTGATTAATTAATCCAATAAAATCATCAAAATGGCCATCATGGTTCATAGCAACACTGCTGTTATAACCTAACTTAGCTAAGTTATTAAACAGGTGACATTGTTCATCGACAGGTTTAAATAACAAGTCTTGATTTGTTTGTCCGCAGCTTGCCCTAAGTAAACGTATCGCAGCAGGACCACTATAGGAGGTGGCCGAATTAAAATCACTAAACAAAATATCAAAGTTTTTAAACAAGTTACTTGGTTTAACACCAATTGCGTTTAGATCCGCATTAGCTAATGAACATATATTCAACACAACTACATCAAACTGTTCACCTTGAAACGTATCAGCGAACTGTGTTTTTAATTTAGCTTGCTGCTGATAAAACATTTTTAATTGTTGCTCTGGAGTACCTGTAAGTGCAGAGGAAGTTACATTAACGGGCACTTGAGTGGCTACTTTATTCTTTACCACAACGGGATGGTTCGTATCAGTAATAGTTATCGGTGTCGTTGAAAACCAGTATATATACGCAAAGCCAAGCACTGTAATACTGGTATAACGTAACCACTTTGCGCTATACCAGTAAACTAAAACGAGTATAAATACGCCTAACAATAAATCAATACTTATCATTCGAGCTGCAATTTCTAAAAAATATCCAATACTAAACTCTTGTAAGTTTGCAACTTGTTTTAATAGTCGAGAAATGGGAGGCAACCAAGAGTCATGATACAAAAGCACTACAGCCAAAATGACTGACAGTCCATTTTTAATGCGCGTAAGTATGTGTGAGTTGATTGATAACAAAAGAAACGCAAAAAAAGCAGCATTAAATAACCAATCAAATGCAATGTCGCCTCGAAGATACAAAGCAAATTTAGCTAAAAAATATAAATTCCAAACACCTAATCCTGAAAGCTTCACTTGGTATCCTTTTTCTGTCTCTTGGGGGTATATGGGGTTAATAAAACATGGCGAAATGTTAGTTTACGATAGACGCGAATAAGCTTTGTTATAATCGTTTTACCAATATTGCTAACAGCAATCCCTAGTAATAAAGCAATTATAAAAGTTATAAAAAACTGATTTAAGCTCACTTAGCTCCTCCTTTGAGCATAACCTTAATCGGCTCAGAAATAGGTCTCTCAACTTTTCTAAATTCAGCAGTTTCTATAGCCAAAGCTGAAACATCCGCTATTTGACCATCAAAAATATAACTGACATTTTCTTTTAACTGTTCGGTAAAATCAGGAACTTCAGTTGCTTGATACTGACGAACTAAACGACGACACTCTTGCTGTATATAAAAATGATCAGCAATTACATTTTTCGAAATAAAAAAATCCGTAATATCTAACTTAAATAGATGCTTAATAGCGCTATCAACATCATGTTCTCGACACGCATGTAAATAAAGATATACTTGAGCATCAACATAGCTAAAAATATCACCCTCTCGTTTTACATGAAATAAATGCAGCGGATGGATTGCATCAATACGTGGTAATAATTCCAATACCACTAACACACCACTAACACCTAAATTAGCGGCAGAATCACTGTGTTTGGTAACCTGTTTAGCAAAATCGATGAGTGGCAGGTAACCTTTATGCAATACGCTATCGCTATATTTTAACACATCGTCAATTGAGCTTGGTAAAGGTCTAGAAAATTGGAAACCTTGAATAGACTGAATCTGCGACAGCAAACGTGAAGGCTCAGAAAAACTATATAAGATAAGGTTAACCCCTAAGGTTAAAAATAAGCACTCATCCTGATGTCGAATAATGCCATCAACATTCTGAATTACTAACTTTAACTTTCTGCCACACTGTTTACGTAAAAAAAAGCATTCTCTAGCCAGTAAAGATAAGTCGGTATAGCGAGTTACAGCAAAAACGAGTGTGGCAGCCTTCATTTTAAATGCTTTTTCATAAAGAGCATCATTACCTTCAATTACTTTGTAATACGCCGGTAGTTTTGTATCTGCTGGTACTGCACTTTTTACAAGCCAAACATCATCTTCATCAAAATCTTGATTAGTTGCGCGATACGATTGTACGGCTTCATTTTCAGGAGTTAATACTATTAATTGGTTATTTTTATGTTGATAATTAATAGTCTCAGCCGCAATAACGCCTTCACTATGATGCCAAAAGTCATATTCTAGGCTATATACTGATGCCTCTTGAGTCATATTTATCACACCATCTACCACATCGTTAAACGTTAACAACTGGCGGCGTAAGTCACTATTGCTTGCTCCTGAAATTAAAAACACTACGGTCGCATTTTCTGCAATTGAAAAATTCTTGTAAAGAGTGATCTTACTTTTGAGTTCGTGTGTTTTATAGCCAACAAACATATCTGAGCTCAGATGAACAATCACACAGCTGTTTTTTATTTCTGTATACTCTTTAAGTTCATTCAGCACACCTTTGGAAAACCGTAAATTATTTGCAGAGCTGAGATCGTAATTTAAATTAAATGGATGCAACTTACCTTCGTCATACAAGGTATGTAAGTGGCTTGCATGATCGCCGTCAAAAAAAGCCTCTATTTGTTTTGAAAGCAAAAATATATGTTCACTAGTATTAAAAAGCATGCTTTGAGTTAATTCTATTAACTGATTGTCTAAAGGCGCAATCAGTGCATAATTCGCACTACACTTTAGTTCAGAAAATGCTTTATTTAATCCTGAAATATTTAGATTAGGCAACTCAATTCCTTAAAAAGATACTTTAGTACTAGTTTTAAGCTGTATTCTATATATAATACAGCTTATGTACACAAACAAATCACAAATTTAAACGATTTTTATCATATCAGGTACTTTAGATGACTAACTTTGCAGTAAAAAAATCAAGTATTCTAACAGATTATGATATTGATAACCTGTATCGTAAGTTTGGCGGCGCAAACCAAAGTTATATTGAAATAGTCAATGTGATGAAAAATAAATCGACAATTGACAAATATCCTTTGCTCAAAGATATATCTTTATCTATTACAGATACAGTTAAAGAACATAAAATTAACAAAAGCACATACTAAACAATGAAAAGAGTCTTCGTAAAGGGAATAAAAGGAGGAACTGGCACAACTTCAGTGGTGGCAAATTTAGCGTGCGTATTGAAAAAGTCGAAAGAACAGGTATATGTAATAGATTTAGATCCAAAATCTGATGTTGGTCTACACTTAGGTCTAGCATGGGCTCATGAATACGGATGGAGTAACTACCCTACTTTTAACGAAGCAAGCTGTCAATTCCATCAAGATAGTGATGGTGTCATTTTCTTGCCCTTTGGCTCAAATAGCCAAGCGCAATTTTCGTCCTCTCGTATTATTGAAGGCTGTAAGCAAATCGATAATAGCGATAATGCATGGCTATTGTTTGATTGCCCGGCTCACATTGACGTAACTCAGTACTCATTAAATGAAGATGATATCTTTTTAGAAGTCGTTAATTGTGATGCCATATGCCATAGCTTAATCTATAAAAGACTACAAACCCTCTCGCAAGCAGCCGGACAATGGCAGCATTATTTTTTAGCTAACCGCTATAATAGTGCATCTGAACTAGAATTCGATTTACTACAACTTTGGCAATCAGAAATTCCCCTTCTAGCTTCTTTATATATAAATAAAGACGAAGTCATTAAAGAAGCAACAGCTTTTAGAAATGTTGCTATCAACTGCGCCCCTTATAGCGTAGCGAATGACGATTTTGAAACTTTAGCCGGTTGGTTAGTCAGCAGAGTAAACCAAGATGAAAGCTAATCGTTCTCGCATGTCTTTTGCTGAAAAGACTATTCGGGTTTTACTGAGCCTATTTTTTAGCAAACTACTCGTACGCTTTATTTTTCTAAAATTTCATAGTTATTTCAACCAGCACAAAATGAGTGCGATAGCGGCATTTTGTTTACCTTTTTTATTATTATTTTTATCCCTATTCTTTAAATTAGATAAAAATAAAAAACGTAAACTAAAATCAAGGCTAAGGTATTTTTATCCGCATGTTACTTTACCTGTGTTTACAATCAGTAATTGTGTTCGGATTATTCTTCAGACGTCATACTTAGCTTTTTTTAGAACAAATAAAGCTAGCCTTGGCGAGCTCAAAGCTGAAAGAGCAAAAACGTGGCAAGATATTAAACGCTCAGTTCGCGTCATTCGCCTTGTTGATAAAAAACTAGTTAAAGCCTTTAAGCATGCTTGGTTTATAGGTAAGAAAAAGTCTCAACAAGCTAATTACAAACGCATCAGTGAAGCTAATGTTTGGCAAAGTCAAATTTTAAAAGTCGCGTTTATTATGTTGCTATTTTTTGCAGTTGCAGTGTTTGTAACGGTCCCCTTTAGCGTCGAAGCTCAGGCGGTATTTATTAGCTTAATTCTAATAGTTGCTTACTCTTTGCGTCGTGTTGAAGGTCAGATAGCAACTATTACTATGATCACCTTGTCAGTGACGACTTCTACTCGCTACTTATGGTGGCGCTATACAGAAACGCTAAACTGGGACGACCCTTTAGCGTTAACTTTAGGCATCGGCTTGTTACTCGCTGAAACTTACGCATGGCTGGTGCTTATATTAGGTTTCTTTCAGACCATCAATCCACTCAATCGCAAACCGGTGCAATTACCAGCAGATTCATCTTTATGGCCCTCTGTTGATATTTACATACCCACCTATAACGAACCTTTAAGTGTGGTAAAACCAACGGCTATCGCAGCACAAAGTATTGATTGGCCTGCTGATAAGCTCAATATATATATTTTAGATGATGGTAAACGTCCAGAATTTGCTGAGTTTGCAAAACAAATCGGGATTGGCTATTTAACACGCCCTAATAATAACCACGCTAAAGCAGGGAATATGAATCATGCAATGACGCTAACTGACGGCGACTATATTGCTATTTTTGATTGTGATCACATTCCCGCCCGCTCATTTTTGCAAGTAACCATGGGGCAATTTATAAAAGATGAAAAAGTATGTCTGGTGCAAACCCCTCACCATTTCTTCTCAGCAGATCCCTTTGAACGAAACTTAAATAACCAAGGTAAAATACCAAATGAAAATATGCTGTTCTATGGCCTGATCCAAGACGGTAATGACATGTGGGATGCAACTTTCTTTTGTGGTTCTTGTGCTGTTCTAAAGCGCGAAGCGCTTGATAAAATTGGTGGTTTTGCAGTAGAGACCGTTACCGAAGATGCTCATACAGCGCTGCGTATGCAACGAGCCGGCTATAAAACAACTTATATAAATATTCCACAAGCAGCAGGGCTTGCCACCGACAGTCTTTCTGCTCACGTAGGGCAACGGATCCGCTGGGCGAGAGGCATGGCACAAATATTCCGTCTCGATAATCCATTACTTGGTAAAGGGTTAAATCTGGCGCAGCGCATGTGCTATCTCAATGCCATGCTACACTTTTTATCAGGCATACCTCGCATAGTATTTTTAACGGCACCGTTAGCACTTATCTACTTCAATGCGGCGATTATTTACGCCCCGTTTCTCGCTATTTTCTTATATATAGTGCCAACTTTACTACAGGTGAAAATTACCAACTCGCGTATTCAGGGCAAGTATCGTTATTCATTTTGGGGCGAAGTCTATGAGTCAGTACTTGCCTGGTATATTTTAAAACCAACCACGGTTGCCCTTATTAATCCTAATAAAGGGAAATTTAATGTAACTGAAAAAGGCGGCTTGAACGATACTGAAAGATATGACTGGATCATTTCTAAACCGTATATCTTTTTATTGCTGATTAATGTCGTCGGTATGGGTTACGGCATTTTGCGACTATTTTTTGGTGATACATCACAAATAGGTGTACTGCTGATCAGCATGCTCTGGGCAAGCTACAACATTATTATATTAGGCGCTGCGGTTGCTGTTGCAGCAGAAGCGAAACAAATCAGAAGCTCACACCGTGTTAATGCAAATTTCCCTGCGGCAATTAGATTAGCCAATGGCCATACTATTAAAGTGAAAATAACTGACTACTCAGACAGCGGTGTGGGAATTGAAACCCAACATATTCCAACCTGCCGCGTTAACGATAAGGTTGAACTGTTAATGAGCCGAGGCTTAAAGCAATACTCTTTTGCTACCTATATTTGCAATACGCGTGATAAACAAATTGGTCTAACTTTAAGAGATCTTGATATTGAAAAACAAAAAGCATTTATCCAATGTACTTTTTCGCGAGCGGATGCATGGCTTGATTGGCAAGAAAACTTTAAACATGACAAGCCTTCTTACAGTTTTTCAAATGTCCTGAAGGTCAGTCTAAGAGGCTTTAAAAACTTAATTTTTCATGCCCCTAATGAATTAAAACCCTTAATTGAATTTTCATCGCGGGCAATTGAATTTATTGCAACACTTTTACCCACAAAACCTAAAAAAGTATTTGAAACATTATGATAAGATCATTATTCACCGTGTTATTCGCTATAAGTACGCTTAGCATTAATTGCTTAGCTACAGCAGCAGAGCCACTTTCAGATAAGTCTATATTTGATAATGGCTACCCAGAAGCACCTCCTCAAGAGCAATTAACTTTGCGCTTTGAACGTTTAGGTCTGAACAAGTTTAAGCTTGATGGAGTTAGTAATAATACACGCGTTGATTTTACCAATCGCCTTGATAAACTCGGCACAAAATTAATACTCAACTTTTCATTTACCAATTCGCCTGCGCTAATTGAACGTGTTTCTCATATTAAAGTGTTTTTTAATGAACATTTGGTGACTGTATTACCTATTGATGAAAAACTTGCGCTTACAGGTTCAAAGTCACAACACAATATTGAACTCAACGCTAAACTGATGAAAGACTTTAACCAAGTTCGTTTTGAACTAATTGGTTTTTATGATTTAGCGTGCCAAGATAATTTTAGCAAAACTATTTGGGCTGAAATAGATAAAGATAGTGCACTAGAAATTGAACAACAAAGCTTGGCTTTAGAAAGCCTATTAGAATATTTTCCGGCTCCTTTTTATGATGAGCGGGATAATAACCAATTAACTTTACCATTTATTTTTGCATCGCAGCCAGATGAAACCACGCTTGAAGCGGCATCAGCACTTTCTAGTTTTTTTGGTGGGCAAGCAAAATGGCGTAAAGCCGACTTCCCAGTAGCAATAAACAAAATACCGACAACTCATAGTGTGGTGTTTGCTACCAATAATGATAAACCTGACTTTTTGTTGAACTACCCCGATGTAGAAAAACCAACCATAGAAATAATAAGTAGCCCAACACACCGTTATGCCAAAGTATTACTTGTGTTAGGTAAAGATACAAAGCAACTTAAAGATGCTGTCATTGGCTTATTGTTTGGTCATAAAGTGATGACAGGCCGCACTGCAGTGATTGACGATATTAGTAAGTTACCACTGCGTAAAGCCTATGATGCACCACTTTGGCTTCGCTCAGACCGTGCAGTGACATTTGACGAATTTATCCAATACCCAACTCAATTGCAGTCACAAGGGTTTCGTGGCCAACCTGTGAATCTTGATTTACGTTTTGCGCCAGATCTATTTACTTGGCGTGAAAATGGTATCCCCATCACCCTAAATTACCGTAATACCCCTGTAGAAAAAAACTTAATTTCTCGCTTGAACATGCTGATAAACGGTAAGTTTATTGATGGCTTTGTACTGGATGATGACGGTGGAAAAACCATCACAACAAATACTTTCTTACCTTTACTATCTGATATTAATCCAAATCAGACACGTCAGGACTTTGAGTTAACTGGTTTAGATTTGACCATGAAAAATCAACTTACTTATGATTTTAACTTTTCGGTGGCTAAATCTGGTACATGTAATGCCATACCAGCAGGTGGTGAATTTGGCGCTATCGATGGCAGTTCATCAATTGATGTGAGTGCATTTAATCACTATATGGCACTACCAAATCTGCATGCTTTTGCAAACAGTGGCTTCCCATTCACTAAATTTGCCGATTTACATCAAACAGTGTTAGTTATGGAGCCAAACAGCTCAGTTGAAGGTATTCGCTTATTACTTAACTTTACAGGGCATTTAGGTGCAATAACGGGTTACCCATCACATCGACTGGCTATTAAATTCCCTGCAAAAGATATTAACTTTGACGACAAAGATATTATTATTATCGGTAAACCAGACTCTTTTCAAAATGACATGAGCAAAAACAGTGCGCTCAGTGTTTTAATAAATGATAACGATAGAGTGGTTAACCAAGCGGTTTATAATGGCGCATTTAATACGAGTGATCCTGAGAGAATTCAAGTTAATATCCAAAGTATGGGCAAGCTTGGCATTATATCTGGTTTTCAATCTCCGTTTGATTCTGAGCGCTCGGTTGTGTCTTTAATCGCAACTAACAATGCAGCCTATCCACTGTTAAGTGATGCCCTACTTATAAATGAACAAACATCACAAATTACTGGCAGCTCCGCGATTATTAACGGCCAAGGTATAAAAACAATAAAAACCGATGAACAATATTTTGTTGGTCATGTGCCTATTCATACTTTAATTTGGTTCCACTTTTCAGATCGTCCATTCCTGCTCGCTGTATTGTCGATTATTACCTTATTGCTAATATCATTTATGTTATGGCGATTGCTAATGTTACTGACGCAAAAACGATTATCTGAAGGAGATAATAAATAATGAAAAACGTTTTCTTACTCGTCAGCATGCTGCTTATTTGGCCATTGAATTCTATAGCTCAAAGCTGTGCCGACTGGCCTCAGTGGAATACTTTTAAAAAGCACTTTATTTCCGAACAAGGGCGGGTTATTGATTTAGGTAGTAAACAAAGTATTACTACCTCAGAAGGTCAATCATATGCTTTATTTTTTGCTTTACTTGCAAACGATCAAGCAAGCTTTGACAAAATTTTAGAGTGGACTCAAACCCACCTTGCAGAGGGCGACTTAAGTACTCGTCTTCCAGCTTGGCAATGGGGGATTGATGGTAGTGGTAAAGGTAAAATACTCGACTCGAATCCTGCATCCGACTCAGATTTATGGATAGCTTATGCGCTTTCACAAGCAGCGACTCTTTGGCAAGAGCGACGTTACGCAGTCCTAAGTAGCGTTATGGCAGAACGTATTATACGAGAAGAAACAGCTTATTTGCCTAACTTAGGCTTGACATTACTCCCTGCCCCCAATGGTTTTGAGCCTAGCGAACAAACCTGGAAATTAAATCCAAGCTATGCGCCATTATTTATTTTGCAGCAGTTTTCACAACGCTATCCACACTCTGCATGGCAAGCACTTCATGACAGTTCAGCCAAGTTAATACTTGAGACCAGCAAAAAAGGCTTCAGCCCTGACTGGGTTATGTATAACCCAGAGAAAGGTTTTTACCACACAGAGAAAGCCCCCACAATTGGTAGCTATAATGCAATTCGTGTCTATCTATGGGCAAGTATGATGGCTGATGAAGCACCATATAAAAGCGAGCTTATAGCACAGTTTGATCCTATGCTGCAGTACCTCGTAAACAATAATAGGGCGCCACTTGAAAGCCGAGTAGATACAGGTAAAGCTATAGGTTCAGGCCCTGTGGGCTTTATCGCAGCATTACTACCATTGCTTACTGATAAGGGGCAGACCCAAACGTTATCTGCTCTACAGCAAAAGTTGATGATTGACACTCGCTTTATCACAAATCGTTATTACGACAGTGTCTTATATTTATTCGGAACGAGTACCGCAAGTAAACGTTTTACTATTGATAAGCAAGGTGCCCTACTTCCAAACTGGAGCAATGAATGCCGATAAAATGGCTACTTGCTGTACTCTTATTTAGCCCATTTCTGTCAGTATCTAAACAGCAAGACTTAGATACTGAATCAGTTGATTGGCTTATAAGCCAAGTTCAGCTGGGTGAGATCGAGCAAGATCTTCAGTTAATGACTGATAGCTTAGACAAGCTGTTAAGTATTGCACCTAAAAATATTGAGGTGCAATGCGCACAAGCACAAGTGTATTTTGCTCTCGCACAAAATAGCAAAGCAACCAACTTGCTCAGTAAGATAAAGGATGCACACCACCCGTGTATCGAGAAAATAAGCTTATTAGCTCGAGTGAACGATCAGGATAGAGCATCAGTCCAAGAAGCAAAATTATTAGCGAGAGCTGGGCAGTACAGTGCTGCAATGGCAATTTACGACAATTTATTTAAATCAACCTACCCTAGTATTGAGTATGAATTTGAATATATAAATTGGCTAGCGCAAAGCGACAATAACTGGCAGCAAGCACTGCGAGGCTATCGCTCATTGACAAAGCGATACCCTGAATCTAGTCGTATTGAGCTCACCTACGCAAAGCACTTATTAAAGCAAAATCCGCAAGACAAAGATGCATTACGTATATTAAATCACTATGCACACAGTAAATTTCTTGCTGTTGAGGCTGAATCTGCGTGGTTATCTGCGCTTGAAGAAATGCCAATTAATAAAAAAACACAAAATGCTTACCAAGACTATTTTTTGGCTTACCCTAAAAGTAGTAAAGGTAAATTGCAATATAATGACTTTGAAACACAATTAGAAAAAGAACTAATTAAACAAGCCGATCCTGCATATCAAGCATGGCAAAAAGGGGTTATTGCGCTTGAGAATGGAAAATATAGTAAAGCTAACCAACACTTTAAAATAGCACTTGCTGGTCGCCCTAAAGATCCGGAAGTACTCAGTAGCTTAGGACTATTAAACCTACGCCAAGGAGACAATGCCGCAGCCTACCGTTATTTCAAAAAAGCAGAGCAACTTAGTGAGGACGTTAACCGTATTTCTGTGCTTAAAGGTTTAGCGAACACTGCAAAGTTTTGGCAATATATTAACCTCGCAGAATTTGCCATCGCAGCAAACAATTTAAGTCGTGCTAAATTGCAACTTGATTTAGCACAAACACTTGATGAAGATCCTCAGACCGTTTTATTTTATCGTGCGCAACTGGCAGAAAAAGCAGGCCAAGCTCAGCAAGCTATGGTTTATTATCAGCAAATTTTGACTCAAGATCCACTACAAGCTCGTACCTTAGAGGCAATGTTAACACTAACAACTAGTGATAATAATTTTTCCCGTAGTCATCAGTTTTATAGTCAATTAACAGCAAAACAACAGGCTTTAATAACTGAACAATATACTCGAATTAAAAGCCGTCAGTTACGCGCCCGTGCCGATGAACTCACAGCTGAAGGAAAGTTAGATCAGGCCGTTAATTTACTTCTATTAGCAATAAAACAAACTCCTAGTGAAAGTTGGCTTTATTATGATCTAGCCAACTTATATCAACAACAAGGCTTATTGAACCACGCAAAAGCTTTATACAATAAAACCTTGTGGCAATTTCCCCTCGATGCTGAGTTACGATACAGTCATGCGCTATTTTTACGCTCTTTAAATGATTATCAAGGCGCTTTAGATACCCTTAGCTACGTGCCTAACAACGCCCGTACAGAGGAGGTTGCTCAACTAGCGCAGCAGCTTTCAATCAATGCAAAGATGACCAAACTAGCTGATAACACCAAAGATAATAGAAGTACGATTATTTTTAATCTAACAGAGCTAGAAGCCCAGCCTTTAACACCTTTAATGCAGGCAGAGCTTGCATCGCAGTGGCAACAAATTAATGAATATAATTATGCACTAAGGCAATTACGTACTGCTTTAGAGCGTGACAGTAGCTTAAGTCCTTATTGGCATATGACATACGGTCAATGGCTATTAGGCAGTGATAACGAGCAGCAAACTAAACAGTGGTTTGCAAGTTATCAATTGCCTCAACTTGCGACAAAAGAACAACACACACGCTGGGTTTTACTACAAGCTGATTTCATCAACAAGTTTAACCAAGGTGAGCAACGTCTTGCGCAGCTTAATCAACTTGCTCAGAATTCCCCTGATACTCCTGCTGTGTACAATACATTAATTGCTACTAATATAGAGTTAAAGCATCCAAAAGTAGCTATTGAGTTATACCAGCAACAGCTGCAACAAGGTCAAAAATTAGCACCAGAAACAGAATTAGCTGTCGCTCGAGTTAGCCGTGAACTAGGACAACATGCACTATCAGATCGTATTATTGCAACATTGATAAATGACGTAAACAAAGATCAAACCTATCAACAGCAGCTATTAATGACAGCACTTGTTGATTTTGAAGATGATAATAACGTAATTCGCTTAACTAACGAGTTACTTGTTAAATCTAATTATAGTCAGGAAATGTATTATCAAGCTGCGCAAGTAGCCGAAAATCATGGCCAAAATAATTACGCAGAAAAGTGGTATAAAGAAGCAATAGAACCACATAGCAGTATTAAAGTAAAAAACGATCCTTCTCTTAACTTCCAGTTATACGCCTTAGATGATAAGGCTCCTTGGTATGTAAATAATGCAAAGAGAGAGCTTGCCCGAATGCAGCAGCATGACCAAGCTTATATAACTGCAGGCGTTAATTTTAGTAGCCAAACAAGCACACAAAATAATGCAACCCTTGGTGCTGGCTCAATTCCTATTGAGGCTGGTTTTTCACTTTGGGGTGGCATGGCAATTATAAAACTCGATCCTATGACAATATCTAGTCAGGAAACTCGTTTTGATGAGACATTTTCTGGCAGTCGCTATGGCCAAGGTGCTTTGTGCATTTTAGATTGCCCGCTAAGCAGTATTGAACCAAAACAAGAAGGTCTCGATATTGGTTTAGCATGGAAAAATGATACATGGCGCTTTGATATTGGTACAACCCCTCTGGGCTTTTTAGTTGAAGATATTGTTTGGGGTGTTGATTACAATGATAGTTTCGGTGATTTTGGCTACAGCGTCACTTTAAATAAGCGCCCAATTACTAGTTCTGTATTATCGTATGCCGGCCTTAAAGATGTATTTACCAATCAAGTGTGGGGAGGAGTGAGAGCCACTAGTTTACGCTTTAATTTATCTCATGACTTAGGACTCGATTGGGGATTTTGGGGCTCTACCGACTTTCAATTACTACAAGGTAAAAATGTAAAAGATAACCAACGTTATAGTTTGATGGGTGGCGCTTATAACCGCTACATACGTGAAAAAAATACCGAGCTTACAATCGGTGTTAATCTATTACATTGGTCATATCAATATAATTTAAGTGAAGAAACCTTTGGTCATGGCGGTTATTACAGCCCACAAAGCTACGTAGGTGTATCACTGCCCATTACTTTCGATCACCGCGCAAATAAAGACTTTATATACAGGTTACGCGCAGGTATATCATGGTCAACAACTACCAATGATGGCAGCGAGTTTTTCCCTAACGATCCTCTTTTGCAAGCACAAGCCATTGAACGAGAGTCGCTAACCGGTGTGACCCCCTATTTTGACGGTAATACAAGCTCGGGGATATCTTACAACTTAGGAGGTAGTTTTGAGTACCGCTATACTCCACACTGGTTTTTTGGTGGCTTTTTCAATTTAGATCGTGCAGATTTTTATGAACCTAATTATGCACAATTGTATTTTAGATACTATTTCAAACCGGTTTATACAGAAATGACTTTTCCAGGAACCCCTGTTGTACCATATGCTGACTATTAATTAATGCTTGAAAGTCATCAGTAAGCTAACTATCGCAAGCACTTCCCCTGCACTGTCCGTATATGTATACTTAGGCGCAATTGTAGCTAGGATAAGGGTGTGACTCTTACCCACTAAGCAAAAACTTAGTGAGCAAACCATTACCTTAGCTGCATTAAAAATAATATTCATGGCCACCCGTTCTATTTGTGTTGAAAGCACATGAACGACCAAAGCAAAAAATATAAGGCCGCAATAATTAACGTTGAGTTAGGAAGTAAATATGAGTTCATTACCTAAAGCAGGTGATTTTTTAGGGCATCCTAAAGGATTATTTCTGTTGTTCGGCACAGAAATGTGGGAGCGATTTGGTTATTACGGCATGCGTGCCATTTTAGTACTTTATCTTGTTGCTATTGTCCAAGACGGTGGTTTTGGTTGGAGTAATGCAGACGCACTAAGCCTTTATGGTACGTTCACAATGGCGGTTTATATAACTCCATTATTTGGTGGTTGGTTAGCTGATAACGTACTTGGTCAACGAAAAGCTATTATCATCGGCGGTCTACTAATGGCTGCTGGCCATTTTACTATGGGTATCCCCCACGATATGTTAGCCGGCCAACAAGAAAACGTATTTTATATTGGTCTTGCATTATTATGTATGGGTAACGGTTTATTTAAACCTAACATCTCAACTATGGTTGGCGACTTGTATAAAGAGGGTGATCAACGTCGTGATGGCGCCTTCACAATCTTCTATATGGGTATCAACTTAGGTGGTGCGCTTGGTCCACTTGTTGCGGGTTTCGCAGCTGCATCTATGGGTTGGCAATATGGCTTCATTGTAGCGGGTGTTGGTATGCTTGTATCTGTGGCGATGCAAGTGGTTTTAAGTAATAAATACTTAGGTGATATTGGTGTTGTTCCTGCAGCTAAATTAGCGCAATCACAATCAACTTCAGATACCAAAGAGCCGCTAACTAAAGTAGAAACTGACCGTATCAAAGTTATTTTCACTATGAGTGTATTTAGTATCATATTTTGGATGGGTTTTGAGCAAGCCGGTGGCTTGATGAATTTATTCGCAAATGATTACACAGACCGTATGTTGTTCAACTTTGAAATTCCAGCGTCTTGGTTTCAATCATTAAACTCTATTTTCATTATCATTTGTGCTCCTATCGTTGCTATCGTTTGGCTAAAACTTGATAAACGTGAACCTAATTCACCCGTTAAGTTTGCCATTGCGTTGATATTTTTAGCGCTTGGTTTCATCACTATGATTTTAGCACTTATGACTCAAGGTCACGGTGAGCCGTTACAGATCAGCATGATGTGGTTAGTGTTATTTTACTTATTCCATACTCTGGGTGAATTATGTTTATCACCTATCGGCTTATCAATGGTGAGTAAACTAGCACCACTGCGTTTAGCATCAATGCTAATGGGTATTTGGTTCCTATGTACTGCGGTTGCAAATAAGATTGCAGGTTTCGTTGGTTCATTCTTAGGTGAAGGCGAAGAAGCGCTTGATAACGCATTAGGCATTTTTATTGGTTTAGGTGCCACTGCTGTTCTCTCTGCTGTGATCATGTACTTACTAAGCGACAAGCTTGTTAAGTGGATGCACGGTGCTGAAGGTCAACACGAGCCACAAACACAAGAACACATTTTAGCTGAAGAGCTTGAAGTAGTTGCTGAAAAACCGTAACGTTGTGTTTATTGCTTACCCACAAGCCGCCGTGCTTGTGGGTGATTTCTAATCAACATCTCTATATCTTGTTTCTAGATACTGTTACTATGTCCGTCGTCGATCAGAATATTTGCGTGGGCAATAATGTCTCTTTTAATACAAAAAAAACTATTATTAATTATTTTTCTATTCCCTTTATTAAATGCGTGTGGTGGTGATGATACTGTCAAAGATACCGCGTTTGATGTGGATGAAGCTAACTTACTAATTTCTGTTAATGATGGTTTGAAAAAGCGCTTCGACAATGACTTAGTGACTATTAATATCCCCAAAAATGCGGTAAATACCGATACCAGTTTTGTATTTAGTAAATCAGCCCTAGATAATGAAAACAAAACGATTGGCATCACTTCGGCAATTTACATTTTCAGTCCGAGTGATTTAACGTTTAACACACCTATTACTTTATCGATCGTCGCTAAAAATCCAACAGACAACCAGATGTTTTCAATCGTGCAGCTGATTAATGGCCAATGGCAATCACTAGCCAGTACAACATCAGAAAATAACCTGATCAGCGCTCAAATTACAACGTTTGGTACTTTTGCTATTAAATCGCGAACAGAAATGCCTATTGCTAAAACAATTGGCCCAAGCTGCCCAAGCACAAACACCGAACAAAAAATACGCTTTATCCATGTAGCTGACTTACATGCTCGGTTTGGTTTTAAGGAGCATTATTTTAGTCGTATTAAAGGCTATTACGAGCAAGCCATAGAGGAGCAACCCTTCACTGTTTTTACTAATGGTGGTGATGATTATGAAAAAGGCACTGTAGCTGAGCAAACATCAAAGGGCTGGGCTACCGTAGAGGCAATAAAAGCAATGAAATTCGATGTTCGTGTTGTTGGTAACCATGACTATGCATGGGGAGCAGAGCAGTTACTCGAGTACGTAAATGATCAGCATGCAATTGTATTAGCTAGCAATACTCGCTATGCAGGTGACAATACACAAGGCTTTGACGGTGTTGATTTCTCTATTGTGCAAGTTGGTTGTCTTAAAGTAGGTTTTTTCGGTATGACCTCTGTACCATGGAATGAGCTGGATGAGCCAATTGAAACAGACCCAATTCCTGACTTCATTGCTAATTTCAAAATGAATTGGCAATGGCAAGAAGTAGCTCAAAATATTGTCGATCAATATCGCCAAGATGTCGATTATATGGTGATGTTAAGTCATTTAGGGGAAGGTACCGACACCCGTATCGCTGAGAATGTCGAAGGCATTGATCTGGTCCTTGGTGGGCATACTCATGGTGGAGAAAGTTACCAGCAACTTAATAATGGCAGTGTTGTGATCCAGCCAAATTTCTTTGCCCAAGGTCTTACTGACTTGACCCTTACTTTTAATGTAGCAACAAAAACACTGAGTAATATTGACTATAACACTGTTGCAACTAGTACAATTAGCACTACAGACGTAGAAACCCAGCAACAAATTGATTTAATTATGGGTAAATATGCGCCAGATGCACAAACTGAAATAGCCCTTTCGCAAAATTACCCTACAGTTAAAGAACTTAGCAAAATAACCGCGCTTGCCACTGTACACCAATTTCAAAATGTTGATGCAGTATTATTTGACGCAAGCCAAGTTCAAGAGCGCTGGACACCAGGCACGCTAACCCAAGAAGATTTCCACAACGCATACCAAGTCGAAAGGCAACCGTCTAATACCGCAGGTTTTAACGCAATTTATCAAGTATCCGTTACGGGAGCTGAACTCAAAGCAATGACAGCAAGCCAACCTAACTGGGTATATATTGCACCTAGTGATATCTTAGAATCGCAGACATACACGGTTGCTTTACAAAAAGGACCAGCATTTAATAGCGAACTATTTTTTAATAATGTGAACTTAAATACCCCAACCCTACTAGCAGAAGCATGGGCAATACTGGATAACTATGCCCGCTTTCGTACCAGTCAATGCCTATACATAGATACCGACAGTCAGCTTAATGTATGTAAAGTAGATGACGGAATTACCGTGTGGAATTTTAATGATGCCAATACTCCTTTTAAAGCCGATAGCGGCCCAGCAACATTAACTTATTTTGATCCTGAAGATAAAAACTGGGGGGATGAAAAAACACAATTTAAAACAACTACGGAGTTAAATATTAGTGATTTAAGTAATGGCTCCTCAGGTGTAATGGCTTTTTCACGCCACAGCCCTGTAGAAGGGATAACTTTAAACACCAATGTGCCCCCTAATGGCGACTTTGCAGATCAAAATTTAATTTCAGATTATACCTTAGTTATGGATGTTTTATGGCCGACTGATAGTACTCAAAGCTGGCGAGCATTATTGCAAACAGACTTGACTAACCTTACTGATGCTGAACTTTATTACAATACCGATAATGGCATAGGAATAGCAACTTCTGATAGTGGTTACTTTGGTAATTTAGCAAGTAATGAATGGCACCGTATTGCATTTGTATTTTATGCAGCCCCTAGTAACGGCGTACTTAAAATATATTTAAATGGTGATCTCATTGGCATAAAAGATGAAGGGGAAATTGATTCCCGCTGGGCTATTGATAAAACCGCTCTATTGTTTACTGACAATGATTATGAAACCAAACCTGGTTATTTAAACGCAATGCTTTTTGCAGGACGCGCAATGACCGATAAAGAAATTGCATCACTTGGCTCTGCACAACAAACACTGTCTTTCACACCGACAATACGTGAACTAAACAAAGCAGTTGAGCGCCACTATAAAAGCGCACCAACCATTACTCCAAACCCTTGGTTACAAAAACGTAGCAAGTTTTTTAACAAACAAGCCTCTATCGTAAATAATTAATTACAGTCGCATCAGGTATTTTAGCATGAAAAGTACCTATTTTACTTATACCCTAAAAGGTAAATACATAATTATAACATGGACTTAATGTAACAAATTAGGAGCCATTTTTATCTATCCTTATTTCAAACACTGAATCATGGCTACTGGTTATAGAATTTATGAAAAACCGTCCCATTTAATTTACAAAGAGCCGTTTGCCTAAATAGCTATCGGCTCTTCCCCTGCCGCTAATTATGGTTAATTATCTGCGCATCAGACACAACAAGACGCAGTGTTTATTGCGGGAGAATTATAATGAGTGAAGTAACTAACCCTTTAGGTTTGGTAGGTATCGAGTTTACTGAATACGCTACACCTGATGCAGATTATATGGATAAAGTATTTACCGATTTTGGTTTTTCAAAGCTCAAAACATTTAAAGGTAAAGACATTGTTTATTACAACCAAAACGATATTCACTTTTTACTAAATAATGAACGTGGTGGTTTCTCTGCAGAATTTGCAAAAAGTCATGGTCCTGCAATTTGTTCTATGGGTTGGCGTGTAGAGAATGCTCAACAGGCATTTGACACCGCAGTAGCGCGTGGTGCAAAACCAGCGACTGATTCAACTCATAAAGACCTACCATACCCGGCAATTTACGGTATTGGTGACAGCTTAATTTATTTTATTGAGCAATTTGGTGACAAAGGTTCAATCTATGAGCAAGACTTTGAAGACTTAAGCGAACAAAACATTGTTGATGATAAAGGCTTTATTCGCATCGACCATTTAACTAATAACGTTTATAAAGGCACTATGGAAACATGGGCTAACTTTTATAAAGACGTCTTTGGTTTTACTGAGGTTCGTTACTTTGATATCAAAGGCCAAAAAACAGCCTTGATCTCTTATGCACTTAAATCACCGTGCGGCACCTTCTCGATTCCAATCAATGAAGGTAAAGGCAACGATAACAACCAAATCGATGAATACCTTGGTGAATACAATGGCCCAGGCGTGCAGCATTTAGCATTCTTAACAGATGACCTAGTAAGCTCACTAGATAAGCTTGATAAATCAACCATTGCCACGCTTGATATTATTCCTGAATACTACGATACAATTTTCGATCGTGTACCTTGGGTTGCAGAAGATAAAGAAAAGATCCGTGAACATCAGATCTTAGTCGATAGCCAAAGTGAAAATTGCTACTTATTGCAAATTTTCTCGAAAAACTTATTTGGCCCAATCTTTATCGAGATGATCCAGCGCGTTGATGACGGCGGTTTTGGAGAAGGTAACTTCCAAGCTCTGTTTGAATCAATCGAGCGCGACCAAGAGCGCCGCGGCGTTTTATAAGCACCGTATTGTAAATTTAAAAAGCAGCGTACTTCGCTGCTTTTTGTCGTTTCATCAATATTATAAATGACAATCTGAATTTCACTGTTTAAATCGCGCTATTCATCACCATATCCACTGTAAAGCGCGACTGACTAAACCAAAGGAAATGTAATGAGTTTAATTAACGAAACCCATGATATAAATTTAACTAGCTGGGTTGCCTCAGCGAACGTTGCAAATTGTGACTTCCCAATTCAAAACCTACCATTTGCAGAAGTACGTCGTAAGAACTCTGACGAAGCTTTTCGTGGTGCCGTTGCCATTGGCGACCAAGTTATCGACCTTGCCAAAGTAAACGAGTTAGCTATTTTCTCAGGCGATGCACAAACAGCCATAGCAGCAGCAAGCCAAGCTACATTAAATGAATTTATGGGTCTTGGTCAGCAATATTGGTCAGCGCTACGTTTAGCATTATCTAAAGCATTACGCGAAGGCGCCGCTGAACAAGCTAAGTTAAGCGACGCATTAATTGCCCAGGCGGACATTGAGTTTGCATTGCCCTGTCGTATTGGCGATTACACTGACTTTTACACATCTATCTATCATGCAACAGCAGTCGGTAGCTTATTCCGTCCTGACAACCCGTTACTGCCTAACTATAAATGGGTACCCATTGGTTACCATGGCCGTTCTTCATCAATTGATGTGTCAGGTCAAACCTTTCATCGCCCAAATGGTCAAACTAAGGCGCCAGACGCTGAAGTACCATCGCTTGGTCCGTGTAAACGTTTAGATTATGAGTTAGAGCTAGGCATTTATTTAGGTAAAGGTAATGAATTAGGTGATGCCATTGCTATCGAAAACGCTGAAAACCATGTATTTGGTTTTTGTGTATTCAATGACTGGTCAGCACGTGATTTACAGGCATGGGAATACCAACCATTAGGTCCATTCCTTGCGAAAAACTTTGCTTCAACTGTATCACCATGGATTGTAACCACCGAAGCATTAGCACCTTACAAAACATCGTGGACTCGTGATGAAAATGACCCTCAGCCACTAGATTATTTAGAATCAAGCCAAAACCGTGAGCTTGGCGCCTTTGATATAAAAATGGACGTGCAAATTGAGACCGCTAAAATGCGTGAACAAGGTGCTGCACCTTCATTAGTATCTAAATCAAGTTTCAAACATTCATACTGGACAGTGGCACAAATGGTGACTCATCACACAGTAAATGGTTGTAACTTTATGCCAGGTGATATGCTGGGTTCAGGTACGCAATCAGGTCCAACTCATGAAGAAGCCGGTTCATTACTTGAACTGTCTCGTGGTGGTAAAGAAAAAATCACCCTTAATAATGGTGAGCAGCGCAGCTTTTTAGAAGATGGCGACAACGTTATTATGCGTGGTTGGTGTGAAAAAGCCGGTTTTGCTCGTATCGGTTTTGGCTGCGTAGAAGGAACGGTTCTTCCTGCTAAGTAACTAAGTTGTAAACATTTATTAAATGTATTTATTATAAGGAGGCGACCAACGCCTCCTTTTTTAAGATTAATTACAATTTTTTACTGGCTTTTTCAGCTCAGATTGCTATCTTAATCCGGTTAATAGCCAGTGTTTATAAGCCATGTCAGCATTTATTAAGTCTTTTTATCACAAATTATTCCCAGCTAGACAGCTGTTGATCCGCCAAAATGGTGAGGTTAAACATGTGATATTAGCACCTTGGTTACAAATATCAGCTGTAGCGATTATTTTAATTGCTTTAGTATGGTTGGCTGTTTCGACCCTGCGAATATACTCTCAAACCAACAAGATTTCCGACATCGAACAAAGCCAATTATCAAAACAACAACAGTGGCAGCAACAAAGTAAAGAACAACAAGCACAATACGATAAACAGTTAGCCCAGCTTGCGGTGCTTGAGCAAAAGCATGCTTTACTGCAGAGTATGATCGATTCTTTACCTGAGTCGATGAGCAATCCCACACTGCCAGCAGCGCCGCCAGAAGGTGAACTCGGTGAGCAACAAGAAGAGTTCCACGAACCATTAGTTGATGAAAACCCTAACAACGCACACACTCTTTCACTCTCTGACTCTGTTAATATCGAGCAACGTTTTGCACTACTCGATAGCCAATACCAACACAGCTTTTTACAAATAGAGCAACAAATAGAACGCCGCCAGCACGATATTTTAGCGATGCTCAAAGGTGCAGGACTTGATACCGCCTTGGCGCGTCGTCTAGATGGTGATATGACAGAAACCGCGCAAGGTGGTCCGCTGGATTTATTTGATGAATCAAAGATCCCAGCTGAATTTTTAGTCATCGCAGATAAACTATTGGCGTTGAATAAGCTTGAAAATTTACTCAGTGAATTACCGCAAACTCTGCCTGCAGCAAATTACTATATTTCGAGTAGTTTTGGCCTGCGTAAAGATCCAGTGAATAACCGTCATGCTTATCATAAAGGTGTTGATTTAGCAGGTTGGCATAAAACCGAAATATTCGCCCCCGCTGATGGCACTGTATTACGCGCAGGACGCAACGGTGGTTATGGTAATTTTATCGAACTGCAACATAAAAACGGCTTTGTAACTCGGTTTGGTCACTTAAATAAAATCAACGTTAAAAAAGGCCAAACGGTAACCAAAAATGATGTTATCGGATTAATGGGCAGCACTGGCAGAAGTACTGGCACTCACCTACACTATGAAGTATTACTTAACGACAAACATGTCAATCCAGTCAAAATTACAAAGGCGCTTTCTCGTGTTCGGTAAAAAAAAATCAACAGTAAGTAGTTCTGCAAATTCTCAACTAAAAAGAACTAGCCACACTCCTTCGATCATTTCTGAAGATGTTCGCTTAACGGGCAGCCTAGTGAGTCAAGGTGAAGTACAGCTTGATGGTCGCATAGATGGTGATGTTCGTGTTAACCATTTAGTTATTGGTAATACCGGTTGTGTTGAAGGCTCAGTGGTCGCTGAAAGCGTGATTGTAAAAGGTAAAGTAATCGGCTCACTCAACGCCAGCAAAGTAGTTATTGAACGTTCAGCGCAAGTGCACGGGGATGTTTATCAAGATACTTTAAGTATTGATGCTGGTGCAATTATTGAAGGTAACTTAAAACAACGCCATGAAGCTGAAACGGTTGAATTAATTACCAATAACGCAGAATCAAAGCCGGAGCTTACATCTGCGCTCAGTGAAGGTGATAATGACTTGTCGTTTTTCAACAAACAAGCCGCAGAGAAAAAATAATCGCTTTATTTTTCTTTTACTTTTTCTTAGTAACGTACATCGTAATATCAGCAGTGAAGACCAATTCACTGCGAGTATTGTAAAGCTTCACTGGCACCACTAAATCCTCTTTATCTAGCCATTGTCTTGGCATTGCAATTTCTGCCACAGCTGTGACATCAGTATCAACCTTCGCTAAGTACTGCACCGTCATTCCTTTAGGGATCCAGCGATGAGTTTTATACGGCACGGTAGCATCAACCATCACACCGGCACATAACTCAGCTAAATTACATTGCGCAATAGCATGGATAGTCCCAATATGATTGTGCACACTCCGTCGGTTTTTAACCATTGCGCTGCAATGTCCGTCACGTAAATCTAAAACAGTGGGTTTCATTGAGCCAAAATAAGGGGCTTTAAAACACACGACTTTAGTAAATAACCAATTGCCAAATGGTAGACGCTTAAAACTATGCCATGCTGTTAAAACTGCAGATTTATTACTCATTATTATTTTCCATTGAATGTCGCTATTGCAAAATTAGCACATCAGACCAGTTAGCAAAAGTGCATTTATACTTATAATCTTACTAGCTATATTCTTATAGATGGGTCATATGCCCTTTCTTTTTTATCTTTGCAGACCTAAAATACGCGGCAAAAGGAGCACTCATGCCAACAACCGATCGCCGCAATCATCTTAGTGTTATTTTAATTCTCGCTCTTCTGGTTATATTCTGCCCATTAGCGATTGATATTTACTTACCCGCATTTCCTGATATAGCGCAAGCATTGGCTATTGATGAGCAGCAAGTGCAACTTACCGTCGCTATTTTTATGCTGACGGTTGGCTTAGGTCAGCTTATAGCAGGTCCTTTAGCCGACAAGTTTGGCCGCCGTCCAGTCGCACTATTTGGCATCACACTGTATGGATTTGCTGGGATGTTGGCTTTTTTAGCGCCTAATTTTAGCATTCTGATGCTTGCGCGTGCACTACAAGGTTTTGGGGCTTGTGCCACTTTTGTGGTTGCATTTGCGATTGTTCGTGATACCTACGGCAGTGCTAAAAGCGGCCAAATGATCACTTACCTAAATGGTATTGTGTGTTTTATTCCCGCGTTAGCGCCTATTTTAGGCGCTTGGCTGACTGTGCAATTTGGCTGGCGGATAAACTTTTTATTTTTGGCGGGGTTTGCTTGTGTTGGACTAATGATCACTGCCATATATTTTAAAGAAACACGCCCTGCGGATAGCCACTATGAGGGCCACATACTCGATTTACGTCGTTTTATACCAATCATTAGCACGCCTATTTTTCTTTTTAATAGCCTAATTTGTATGGTGGCAATGTCGGCTATTTTAGCTTTTGTAACATTAGCACCTGGATGGATCATGACCGAGTTAGGTGGATCGGTCAGCGATTTTACTTTTTGGTTTACTCTCAATGCCATTGTTAGCATTGTAGCCAGCTTTATTGCACCATTGTATATCAAACGCCATAGTCAAAAAGCGTTACGCATAGGTATGAGTTTATTAATTTTCTCTGGTGTACTGATTTTAATTCTCGGCCAGTTTAAAAGTGCCTTTGCTTTTATGCTACCAGTGTTGATTGCTGCGCTAGGCTTTGCACTTAGCTTAGGCTCAGCGGCTGGAATGGCATTGTCACATTTTGCTAAACAAGCAGGTACTGCATCTGCGTTAATCGGTTTAATGCAAATGAGCGGCGCTGGAGCATTGGTTATGCTCACCCAAGTGCTCCCTTTCAATGCGCCCGAGTTTATTGCTTTTCACTTATTATTATTGCTGCCACTGTGGGTTATACTGCTCAGTAATAAAGCACATGCTTATCACCCTAAAAACACATAAAAACAATGATCAATTTTGAATTTTTACTGTCATTTTTAGCCGCCAGTTTTTTAATCGCTGTTGCACCAGGTCCTTCCAATGCTTTTTTAATGGCGCAAACTTTTGCCAATGGCCGCGTAGCAGGCTTACAAAGCGCATTTGGTTTTGCTTTAGGCGGAGTGGCGCATACTTTATTTGCCGTTGTCGGTCTTACGGCTATCCTTAAAGCCTCAGAAGTGGCTTATACCAGCGTACAATACGCTGGTGCTGCCTACTTATGTTATTTAGGTGTAATGATGTTTAAAAGCACATTTATCCAGTCAGAGTGCAGTAGCGAAGATAAACCCCATGTAAGCACCAAGAAAAAAACTAATGTTATGTTTCAGGCTATGATGACTGAAGTGCTCAACCCTAAAGTAGCGTTATTTTTTATTGCGTTTATTCCGCAGTTTGTTGATCCAACCCTGTCATCATCAACTACATTTCAATTAGCTTTCTTTGGCTTACTGTATCCACTTTTTGCGTTTCCGATTGACTGCACGTATATTTACTTTGGCGATAAAATTGCAGGCTACTTTCGAGAGCACCCGCAAAGCCAAATTTGGATTGATCGTATAACAGGTGTAGTATTTGTAGTTCTTGCGGTTAATCTACTCATCTAAAAAAAAAAAGAGTCAACATGGAACAAAAACAGCAAACCCTTCCAGCGCAAAAAAATATTGCTTTAGTTGCACACGATGGTAAAAAAGCAGCCTTGCTAGCCTGGTGTAATAAACATCGCGATAACCTCAGTAAGCACACATTGTATGGCACAGGCACCACAGGTCATTTAATTGAGCGAAATACTGGACTTGAAGTTATCAAACTACTTAGTGGCCCTATGGGGGGCGATCAGCAGTTAGGCGCTAAAATTGCGGAGCATGAAATTCATGTGTTGATTTTCTTTTGGGACCCCCTTGCATCTCAACCTCATGATCCGGATGTTAAAGCATTATTACGCTTAGCTGCGGTATGGAATATTCCAGTGGCGTGTAATGAAGTCAGCGCAGATATGATTTTAAGCTCGCCTTTGATGCATAACGAGCTTGAACGGTCATTGCCAGATTACGAGAAATACCTCGCAACCCGACAAGTAATTCTATAAGCACCCTTTAACGATAAAGCATACTTGCCCATTTAGTGAGTCCGGCGGTTACACTACCAAAGTGATCGCCGTTTACCATTTTAATATCACCTAAGTGCTCAACTAATGCAGCTTTTATTAGTGGCGATTGCGCGCTGCCACCGGTAAGGTAAATCACATCAGGAACGGTCCCTGCATCTTTAATCGCTTGTTTTGCTAAACTTACTATTTGCATAATCGAATCATCAACCGCCACAGCTAAATCAGCTCGTGATAGCACTTTATGTAATTGCGGTGCTAAAAACCCTAATTCACAGTCATACTCAGTCACTGACGAAAGCGCAATTTTTGCCGCCTCCCCTTGCTGTACCAGCTGATGACCTTGCTTATTTTGCTGCAAATCGATCAGTCGTTGAAATAACTCAGGTGCTTGTACTTCACGTAACTGCGTAAGTAATTCTCGATGATGGCTTTGACTATAAAACTGGCTTTGTAAGTTCACATCGTTAATTTTACATGCTTGCCAAAATGCTTGATTAGGCAGTGGTAAACCTGATTTAAACTGACTGCCTAAACCAAGCAATGGCATTAATGCGTGATAGCTTAAAGCAATGTCTAAATCATTACCGCCAACACGTTTACCTGTATGCGCTAAAAAGTCATGATCTCGGTCACTACTATCACGAAAGCTAGGTCCCATTTGCACAAATGAGCAGTCACTGGTACCACCACCAATATCAATAACCAATACTTTTTGATCGTGATTTAAGTCACTTTCATAATCAATTCCCGCTGCGAGTGGTTCATATAAAAAAGCCACATCTTTAAAGCCAGCTCGTTTTGCTGCACGCTCTAAAATACCAATTGCTTGTTGGTTTGATTGCTCTCCACCCACGGCTTGGAAATTTACCGGGCGGCCAATAACCGTTTGTGTTAACTCTTTTTGTAGTGATGTTTCAGCACGCTGTTTGATTTTTAAAATCATCGCGGTGGCAATATCTTCAAAGAAGTTGATTTGCCCTTGCTTTAAACCTATTGCGCCAAAAAACGATTTAGGGGATTTAACAAAATAGCCTTCTTCAGGAAATTGCACATATTCGTTAATTGCTTCACGGCCAATAAAAAGACTTTCATCACCGGGGGCTAGATCTAAGTCAGACTTGATCCGCACCATACTATTGAGCAGGGCTTGGCGCTGGGTTTTAAAATCAGTTTCATAATTTGTACCTGTTAGATGCTGAGCAACAAAATCGACAACTAAAGCACTGTGATGTGTGTATAAGGTTGAAGGGAGGTAAAACTTACCTTGCTCTAGGGGCACCAGCTCAACAGTATTTTTAGCATTCATTACACCCATTGCGCAATTAGAACTACCATAATCAAAACCAACTACCATTACTTCACCACAACTAACATCAAAAGGCCGCGCAATTTAGCATACTTACGGCTTTTTTTAAATGTTAATCAGGATCGCGTTGACGTAAAAAACTAGCAAACCGTGGTAAACCGTTTTTAGTAAAACCATGGTATCGGTATGTCACCGTCGCTCCTATTGCGGGTGGATTTTGGCGCTGTGCGTTACTAAAGCCAGTACCAATTGAAAACTCTTTTCCTTGTGGTGTAACTACTTTTAACGCACCTAGCATGCCAGCAAATTTGCCTTTTCCTGGAAGATGAGCAATGACGACCGCTTCACTATCAAAATAAGGTTTTAACTTTAACAGCGCATCAGAACGGCCACTTTTATGCATTGCCGAGGCTAAATGCAGCATTACACCTTCACCACCTTGCTGAGTTACTTTATCAAAGTACGCAGATAATGCCTGCTCAGTGGTAAACTGATACTGCTGTACTGCTTGGATGTGAGGCTTATTTAATGTTTTTACTAAACGTAGATAATTTTCATAGCGTACTGCAAAGGGATTATGTTGATCTGGCATGTCAAATATCTGATAGGTGACTTTTTGCCAGTCACTATCCAACGGCTGTAAAGTGCGCACAATACCACTGAGGTCTGCAAAATCACCGCGCTTGGTCCACAACTCACCGTCTAACCTCAAATTAGGTAAATCAGCAATAAACCAGCCTGGCGCATGAATGGCATTGCCATTACGGGTTATCAACTGTGTTCCCGTCCAAATCGCACGGACCCCATCAAACTTCTCACTAACGAGATAGTTTTCAATGGCAAGCACTTGATCTTGTTGGTAAACCTTGGCAAGTTGGGCATCTGCGGTGATCTGTGTATCAGTTGCTAAGCAAGTAAAAGTACTGATCAGCAACCATAATACTGTTAGTCCTTTAAGCATATCGGTCTCCTTGTTTATCACCAAGCAGACTAAACTATAGCTTAGTTTGTACCCATTGCCATAGCTGCTGTAAATTATCCATGCGAGAAACAGCTAAACTTAAATCGTGGCCTAGGGTGTGTTTATTCGGTATTGCAACCACAGGTACGTTTGCATTAGTTGCTGCTGTAACGCCGGTGTGTGTATCTTCAACAGCAATTGCTTGCTCTGCAGAAATCCCTAATGTTGTCAGTGCAAGTAAATAAGGGTCTCCCGCAGGTTTTGGATTTTGCACGTCGTCTTTAGTCACTACGCAGTCAAACCATTCATAAAAGCCATAGCCTTTTAAGATAGGTAACGCCTCATGGCGTGAACTACCCGTCACTAATGCCATCTTAAGATCGCTTTGCTTCACTGCCTCTAATACCTCTTCGGCAAAAGGCATTAAAGGAGGTAAATTAGTAGTAACAAATTGCTCGAATGCATCATATTTAGCCTGCGCTAACCACTGCGGTGAAACCGATAAGTTATATTGCTCAACCACTTCAATTGCCGCATCTAAGGTCGGTCGACCTGAAAAACGTTGGCAAAAATCATCTTCTTCATAGCGCACGCCAAACGGTGCTAAAACATCATTCCAACAGTTAAAGTGGACACTTTCTGAATCAACTAAAGTGCCATCCATATCAAATAATACTGCTTTTAATGTCATCCTCATTCCTTTATTTTTCAGCAACAAAAAAGGCGCTCATAGCACCTTTTTGGTTTAATACTTATGCTGTTAAACCTGCTGGAGGCTCTGCAAATGCTTCTTCACCCGTTTCAACATCTACCAACTCGTAGCCACGTTCTTTTCTAACAACTTTTAGTACAGGTTTTTCAAATGCTGTTTTTAAACGCTCTGCGTCATCTCGTAACGCATCTAAGGTGTTGCCAAAAGGCGCTGCGCCCGTTTCTGACCAATTCGTTACTTTACCATTTAGGTTATATTCAACCTCATGTATTTGATATTGCGCCGCTTCATCTTTAGTTGCTTCACAAAAAATCACTCGGTAGTTCCAAAATCCAGCCATTGCTCTTCTCTTGTTAAATTTAATTGTCGCTACTTTAGCAGCTCTAATAAGGCTTTTCACTAGCGTAAAAAAAAAAGCCCGCAAATAATGCGGGCTTAAATCTACTTAACTAAAATGGAGTTTAGTAAAACTTCACTTTAAATTCTGCACCGATATAGCGTTCTTCATTTACCATACCAGTGTTATTATTGAAGTCGATTGCACCGATTACTTGTTGCTCGTCAAATAAGTTACGTACAAACGCAGATACTTCATACTCATAATCACCTTCAGCCCAGTTATAACCAGCACGTAGGCCAGTTTCTAATAGTGATTTACCTTCGAATTCAACTGACTCATACAAGAAGAAGTCAATTTCGCTGCGGTATGAAATATCGGTATAGGCGAAGAAGTCACCACCAGCTACTTCTTTAGTATAACGAAGCGTTAAATTAGAGATCCATTCCGGCGCATGCGGAAGGCTATTGCCATCCAAAATAGCGCGATCTTCAGGGCCAAATGCGCCAGGAACTTGGAATGTAGGATCTTTCACGGTGCACTGCGCACATACAGCAACAGCAAGGTCATTATCTTTAAGCTCAGTTTTGTTGTAGCTTAAGTTAAATGTGGCATTCAACTCATCAGTTAATACCCACTCAGTGTCTAGCTCAAAACCATAACCGGTCGTTTTATCAGCATTTACTAAACGGTTAAAATTAGCGCCACCACCTACAGCCGTTAACTGCTGGTCATCCATTTGATAGTAAAAAACAGTCGCATTTACACGGCCGCGGCCATCTAACACATCTGATTTGATACCTGTTTCGTATGATGTAACAGTCTCTGACTTAGCAATCGTTACTTCATCGCCAAATAGAATACGGCCCTGAATGCTTGGCGCTCGGAAGCTATTCGCAATACGTGCATACCAGTTAACATCGTCGTTAATTTTATAGCTTGATGAAATATCCCAGCTGATGTGATCATCACTAGGGTTTTCAGTTAAAAACAGTGCACCACCGCCAGCAGGACTTAATGTACGATTTGCAGAGAATTCTTTATCATCATCAGAATAACGAAGGCCAGCAGTCACTTTAAAGTCATCTGTTAGTGTGTAGTCAACCGAACCAAAGACTGCCCACGCTTTAGTGTCTTGCTGTTGAATAACATAACCATTTAGTGCTCCATTAGCAGCAGTATCATAGCTGTAGTTCTCAATGGTTAACGCTTCATCAAAGTAAAATACACCTACTTGATAATTTAAGTCACCAGTGAAGTTACTTGATAAACGAAGTTCTTGCGTATACTGGTCGTGCTCAGGAATACCATCAGCACTTTCTGAAGAAAATGGAATAAACCCAGGTCCCATTGCAACAGCTACGTCATTAATTGAATAACCACCGTAACCACCATCGATGTCTGCGCGAGAATAAATTTCTGCGCTTTCCCATGCTGAGATAGAGGTAATAGTATGGTTAGCCAAATCCCACTCAAGTTTTAGATTGGCACCTTGAGATTCAACCTGCTGTGTCGCACGAGAAGCTGCATCATGAAAAACTACATCATGATCATAGCCATCAACTAAATCATTACTGCCTTTTTTAATAACATTGGCACGAAAAGCAATTGGTGAACCGTCCATATCACGCACATGGTAGTTAAATAAACCGGTAAAATCATTGCCTTCATACAAGAATTGGATACGTGCGGCTTGGTCAGTGTAGCCACCCAGAGCATCTTTTTGTTCAAAGCCTGGCGCACGATTATCAATATAATCGTCTTTATCCTGCCAAAGTACTGATACACGTGTTGATAAACGGTCTGTTAATGCACCACCAACTGCACCTTCAAAGTCTACTGCACCTCGGCTGCCGTAAGATACAGAGCCATAGCCATCAAAATCTTGGCTTGGTTTAACTGTATCAAATTTAACTAAACCTGCCGGCGTATTACGACCAAACAAGGTGCCTTGTGGGCCACGTAATACTTCAACACGTGCCACATCAAATACAGGGAAGCCCTTTAAAATAGCATTTTCTTGTACTACTTCATCAACTACCAATGATACTGGTTGCGAGGCATTTAAATCAAAATCAGTATTACCTAAGCCACGAACATAAAAGCGTGGGAAAGAACGGCCAAATGAAGACTCAATCGATAAGCTTGGGATTTTCGCATTCATAAAGCGAATATCCATGCCAGCAGAGCTGTAAGCATCTAAATTATCGCCTTGCAATGCAGATACTGCGACAGGTACTTCCTGTGCATTTTCTACACGCTTGCGCGCAGTGATTTGAATAACTTCTAATTGCTTGCTTTGCGCAGTTGGAGCTTGTTCATCAGCAGCAAGAGTTGTAAATGAAGTACCTGCTACGGCAGAGAACAACGTTGCATTGATTAGGGTTGCTAACGTAGATCTTTTCATTGCTTTCATGTCGGGGTTTAACCTTTTTAGTGCACTCTTATTCAACGGTTGATGTGTTGCGCCAAATTCACTCGGCGGGCTCGGCCAATTTTTCGCGCCTTAAGTTAAGCTGCGCGGACCTCTTTGTCGAGAGTGCAAAACGAAGTAAAGAGGCTGAACGAACGCTGAAGATTATAGCATTGTGTGACACTTTTGCTGCATTAATATGTACAATAATATAAACTTTTTACAACAAATAACGGCACGATAAGCGAACTTGAGAGATTTTATGCAATTATATTTGTTTTATGCGGACATTTGTCCTGTCAATAAGATCGTTGTAAATGTATTGAGCATCACAAGTGGGAGCCGCTAAGTGACTATAATGCTCATTGAGTAAACCTAGCATAGCCAAATTTAATTCTGCTATACAATGCTTCTGCAAAGTTAATCGATATATTTTATTGATAAATCATACCTTATGCTAATGTATATAAACACGACAGAGCTAATCATTAAGGATTAAGATGGATCTAACCACCACACTTTCAAAAAACTGGTCAGTACTGTTAGTACGCGGCCTCATTGCAATTATTTTTGGCGTTATTACTTGGTTTGCACCCAATGCATCTCTGAGTATTATGTTGTTATTTTTTGCGGGCTATTTTTTATTTGATGGCATACTAAGAACATGGGTTGCTTGGAACTCTAAGCAACACAATCCCTATTGGCGCTGGTTATTGGCCGGTGGGGTGTTATCAATCATCGCAGGACTAGTTACCCTATTTGCACCAAACGTTACCGCGATACTATTACTTTATTATGTCGCTGCGTGGGCCATAGCGATTGGCGCTGTTGAAATTTTAATTGCGCTTAAATTAAGAGCGGAGATATCTAATGAGTGGATATTAATTATTACTGGGGCAATATCAGTATTGTTTGGTTTATATTTAATCTTTAATCCTAGCGCAGGGATCCATACTTTACTTTGGTTAGTCGCCACTTACGCCGTACTATTTGGTGCTTTAATTGTATTATTTTCATTAAAGCTAAGAAAGATGGCACAACAGCAATAACTCATCAATAAAAACGAAGTAATTTGCTACTCGTTGCAGCAAATTACTTCTGCAAGACGATACCGGTACCGCTGGATTTATTTCGTTGCTCGTCCCCGCCTTAATGCAATTTCACCATCAATATGTATATCACGTTGTGGGAAAGAAATAACGACATTATGCTCAGCAAATATTTTATATACGCTAAAACGAATATCACTGCGGACTTGGCGCAACATGGTTTCTGATTCAGCACAAACCCAAAAAATAGCATTGAACACTAAAGAGCTTTCTGCAAAATCATCAAATAACACTGAAGATGCCGGCGTCGGGAGTATTGCAGGATGTTCGCTCAACACTTGTTTGATCAGTTTTTCAACTAACAATACATCTGATCCATATGCCACACCAACACTGACAGACGAACGAGCATTGCGGTCAATCAAGGTCCAATTCGTCACTGTGTTTTCGAGTAGTTGACTGTTTGGTATAAGCATGTGTACACCATCGTTGCGACGAATGCGCGTGGAGCGAGTATTAATCGTTTCAACCACCCCTTTGGCGTTGCCCACTTCTAAGAAATCTCCAATACGAATTGGCCGCTCCCACATTAAAATCCAGCCACTAATAAAGTTATTAATGATATTTTGTGCCCCGAATCCTACACCAATAGCTATAGCGCCAGAAACAAAGGCAAATGCTGTTAACGGAATATTTAACACTTCAAGGGAGGTAAATATTAAAATTGCGATACTTAACACTAAATAAATACGGGTAAATAAATGCACCGCATCAGGGTTCATTTTACGTGCGAGCAGAGTTTTTCGTATTAATCGACCAATCCATGTAACCACAAACCACATGGCAAAGAGTATCAAAGGCACTTGAATAACTTTAGCTACAGTAATTTCGATATTGTTATAGCTAAAAATTACATACGATAAATAATGAGAGATTGACTCTAACGTCATACTTTTTCCAAAATTAATAAAACAAATAGCTATTCAGGGTTAAGTAAGTTTAGCACGCCATAATGGCATTTACGGAGAAGTTAAAGTTCAATATGTTTTTTATGAACAAATCATTAACATTTTCTTACAGGTAATGCTATATAAGTACTGTAAGCTTAAATAAAGCACGAGGAACGAATGATGTCACAACTGACCTTAAATCAAAAATTAGCCACGCTACAACCTTTAGTTGATTTGCAACTGTTTGAATCAAGTATTGAATACCGCAATAAAATTTTGTCTGTGCTTGCAGAGCAAGAACATACTCTTAATTGCATTAACAAAGAGTTTGGTCACCAGCAACCGGCAAGTTTTGGTAGCGAAAAAAAGTTTGTTTTAGGTTACAACTAATTTTGCTACTTCGCGCATGCAATATAAACCAAAATTCTCAATTAAGTACCAACCTGTAGTAGCTTTAATACGTCCTACTGTTTAAGGCTACTATTTCTCGATTTGCACTATTTTTACCTAAAAACACGTTTTTTGCGCTCAATCCCCACCTTAAACCGATAAACTTAGTTGTATATACATGAAAATTTGCTAAGTTATGGGTGTTTTATGTCTCGCCTGTTTTTCAAGGCTCACCTATTTTATGGAGTTCTCATGCGTAAGACCCTTATAGCAACTACAATTGCTAGTGCATTATTATTATCTGCTTGTAGTTCGCAAAACGATGCAGATACAAAAGAGCAAACGACTCAAGTACAAACAGCCAATGTAGACAACGTATTAATGAAACCAAGTCCATTACAATATATGGCACCAGAATTTGATAAATTTGGTACCAGTGATTATGAACCGGCATTTGATGCAGGTATTGCGCAGCAAAAAGCGCAAATCACGGCTATCGCTAACAACCCAGCTCCAGCTACATTTAAAAACACCTTAGTTGAATTAGAACTATCTGGCGAATTGCTTGATCGCGTTTCAACCGCTTTCTATAACTTATCTGGTTTGATCTCTAATGATGAGTATCAACGTATTGCAGCAAAAATGGCCCCAGTGTTATCTGCGCATTCTGATGACATTTATCTTAACAAAGCCTTATTTTCACGTGTTGAAACCATTAATGGCAATAAAGCGAAGTTAAATGCCGAAGATCAGCGTTTAGTTGAGTTTTACTACACTAAGTTTGTTAACGCAGGTGCAAAATTAGATGAAGCACAAAAAGCCAAAATGCGTGAAATCAACGCAGAGCTTGCTAAGTTATCAACAGCCTTCTCGCAAAACGTATTAAAATCGTTTAAAGAGGACGTTGTATTAGTAACCGATAAAAGCGAACTTGCTGGCCTTTCTGACGCTGAAATAGCAAGCCTTGCCGCTGCCGCTAAAAAAGCAGGTAAAGAAGGCTACATGATCACGTTGGTGAACACCACGCAACAGCCGATTCTCAGCAGCCTAGAAAACCGTAAGTTACGTGAACGTATTTTTAAAGCATCAACGACTCGTGCGCAAAATACCAATGGCCCTATCATTATCAAAGAAACCAATTTGCGCGCTCAAAAAGCAGCACTACTTGGCTACAAAAATTGGGCTTCATATGTAATGACCACACGTATGGCTAAAACCACTGAAAACGTTTATGGCATATTAGATGACTTAGCACCTAAAGCCGTAAATAAAGCAAAAGCTGAAGCTGCTGAAATTCAAAAAGTAATTGATGCATCAGGCGAAACGTTTACTGTACAACCATGGGACTGGGCATTCTATTCTGAAAAAGTGCGCCAAGCTAAGTACGACCTAGATCCTGCTTTAGTTAAGCCATACTTTGAAATGCAATCAGTGATCCATAACGGTTTATTCTTTGCGATGGAAAAACTATACGGCATTACTTTCAAAGAGCGTAAAGATTTACCACTTTATCACGAAGATGTAATGGCGTTTGAAGTGTTCAACGCCGATGGTAGTTCTATTGGTTTATTCTACATGGACCCTTATGCTCGTGAGGGTAAACGTGGCGGTGCTTGGATGAGTGCATATGTTAGCCAAAGTGGCTTAAAAGGCACAAAACCTGTAATTTATAACGCGCAAAACATTCCTAAACCTGCAGATGGTCAGCCAACACTGATGACTTTTGACGAAGTTACGACTATGTTCCATGAATTTGGTCATGCGGCACACGGTTTGTTCTCAGACGTAAAATACCCAAGCCTTGCAGGCACTGCAACAGCTCGTGACTTTGTTGAATTCCCGTCACAAGCGAACGAAGATTGGAACATCGAACCAACTGTACTTGCTAACTACGCGAAGCATTACAAGACGGGTGAACCAATTCCTAAAGAATTACTCGACAAAGTACTTGAGTCACAAAACTTCAACCAAGGTTTTGGTACCACTGAGTATTTAGCTGCAGCATTACTTGATATGGAATGGCATTCATTTGGTGTTGATAAGAAAATAACTGATGTACAAAAATTTGAGCATGACGCGTTAGAGAAACACGGCATTGCTTACTACCCAGTACCACCGCGTTATAAGTCTTGCTACTTTAGCCACACCTTTGCTGGTGGCTATTCAGCAGGTTACTATGCATACCTTTGGACTGAAGTATTTGCAGCTGATGCCTTTGCGCATATGACAAAGCAAGGCGGCTTAACTCGTGACAACGGTGATAGCTTCCGCAAAGAGATTTTATCAAAAGGTAACAGCCGCGACTTAATGCAAAGCTATATTGAGTTCCGTGGTCAAAAGCCAACTACCGACGCTCTACTTAAGCGCCGTGGTTTAGTTAAGTAAGCCAAACTAATTATAATGGGAGTCCGTAATGGGCTCTCATTTTTTATCGCCATTATTCATCCTAACCTTGTTACCTTCTAACTCAAATCAACACCTTACAGAAGATATATATGCTAATCTAAATAAAAAATTTAGGTTACACAATGCAAAATATACTTTTATTTTCAACTTGCTTACTACTGACTGCATGTGCTACAGGGCCAACTGAGCACGCCGATATAGTGATCGCTAATGCGACGATCATCGACGTAACAACCGGACAACTCAGCGTTGAACAATCCCTTGCTATTCGCGATGGTGTGATCATAAAGCGCGCTAACAACTCACTAAAAAATAACTACATTACTGATAATTACATTGATGCTAATGATCAATTTTTAATGCCAGGCCTTTGGGATATGCATGTCCATTTTGGCGGCGGTGAAGCGCTTATAGCCGAAAACAAAGCCCTGTTACCACTTTACCTCGCGTATGGCATTACTACAGTACGTGATGCTGCTGCTGATTTAAGTGAGTCAGTTTTAAGCTGGCGAGAGCAAATTAATAATAACCAATTAGTTGGCCCGACCATTTATACATCAGGGCCCAAACTCGAAGGTAAAGACTCTATTTGGCCTGGCGACTTAGAAGTTGAAACAGTCGAGGAAATGAATGCTGCTATTGATACGCTTGATGCTATGAATGTGGATTTTGTGAAAATCACCGATAGTGCATTAACACCTGAACTTTATTTAAAAGCAGTTAAAGAAGTGAAAAAACGTGGCTACCAAATATCTGGTCATATTCCGTTTTCGCTATCAGTTACAGATGTATCAAATGCAGGGTTAGATGCCATTGAGCATATGACCTACTTGTTAAAAGCCGCAGCAATTAATGAACCTGAAATATCAGCAAAAGTGGCTTCAGGTGAACTGAGTTACCGCAGTGCTTTGCCAATTATTACAGCAAATATTGATAACCAAACAGCTTTAAATAAATACGCCGTGTTAGCTCAAAATAACACGGCCGTAGTACCTACTTTAATTGGTGGTCAAATCACCGCTTATATTGATGAAGATAACCATCAAGATGATGAGTTTTTAAATTATTTAGGTAAAGGTCTTAAAGCCACTTACCAATGGCGTGTAGACAGAGCCAATAAAGATACCCAAGATCAAATCAAACAACGTAAAGAACGCTTTGTTAAAACAGCTCAATTACTACCTTTAGCACAACAGGCTGGCGTATCAATTATTGCTGGGACCGACGCTGGATTTTTAAATTCGTATATTTACCCAGGTTTATCTCTTCATCAAGAGCTGGCTATTTTTAGTGATTATGGCTTAACGCCATTACAAACATTGCAATCAGCAACACTTGCTGGACCACAGTTTTTAGGTAAAACGGCGCAGTTTGGAGAACTTACAGAAGGCAAAACCGCCGATATCATTTTCTTAACTGATAACCCATTAATTGATGTACGTAACACGCAAAAGCTCACTGGGGTTATTTCTCATAGTAGTTATTACAATCAAGCAGCACTTGAACAGCTAAAAGTAGATGCCAAGCAATTCGTTAGTTCACAACAGTAAATTAATCACCGGGCTCAGGTTACTTCACTGAGCCACTCCCTTTAATACTCTTTGTAGTATACACTCGCGCTTTTAGTTTGGAGTAAGCACTATGGGCTACTTATTTGCCGTCACTCTATTATGGGCGTTTTCATTTAGTTTAATTGGCGTATATTTAGCAGGTCAAGTTGATGCTTGGTTTAGTGTATTAATTCGCGTAGCCCTAGCCACACTGCTATTTTTACCGTTTTTAAAACGAACACCTCCCCAACTTGCTTGCAAACTCATGCTGATAGGCGCAGTACAACTCGGTATTATGTATAGCTTTTATTACCACTCATTTTTGTTCTTAAGTGTGCCTGAAGTACTGCTATTTACTGTAATGACCCCGCTTTACATCACGTTATTAAACGATGCGTGCAACAAGTATTTTAACCCACAGTTTTTTATAGTCGCTTTTATTGCCGTGCTGGGTGCAATTACTATTCGCTATGAAAACTTAGACAGTAACTTCTTAGTCGGATTATTACTGGTACAAGGCGCTAATATTAGTTTTGCTGTAGGACAAGTAACCTACAAACGTTTAATGCTAGGTAAGCAGCTTGATGATAAAACTGTATTTGGCTGGTTTTTTATTGGTGCACTGATTGTTGCAAGTAGCTGTTATGTCTTATTTGGTAACTCAAACAAATTACCAAGCACCTCAACACAATGGGGCATATTGATTTATTTAGGAGTTGTGGCATCTGGTGTTGGCTATTTTATGTGGAATAAAGGCGCCACGCTTGTCAATGTGGGCGCACTGGCGGTGATGAACAACTTGCTTATTCCTGCAGGCATTGTTGTTAATCTACTTATTTGGAATAGAGACGCGGACATACTCAGATTAAGTATTGGCGCGGGGGTTATGCTATTTGCCTTAGTGATAAACCAAATAATGGCTAAAAGAGTAAATTAGTTACCCTGTAGTTAAACTGTCACTAATAATTAGTAAGGTAGCGTCCACTTTGATTTTTAAGGACAAATAATGAAGCACACACCTTTACTAACTAGTTGTTTATTATTAATTACACTCGCTGGCTGCGATGACGATGTAGAAATAGTCGAAAAAGAAGTGGTTGTTACCAACACTGAGGTTGAAATTGTTAAAGTTCCTACCCCGGTTATTGTTGAAGTCGCGCAAGGTACGAATATTCAACTCGGTGCTCGCCCCGACTACTTAATTGACGATATGGCCACCAGCGCACTAAAAACAAAATTAGAATCGTGCAAAGACGGCCCTTTTTATCGTACTGATTTTTCAATTGGTCACCGCGGTGCACCTATGCAATACCCAGAGCACACTAAAGAATCTTACATTGCAGCAGCTCGTATGGGCGCTGGCATTGTCGAGTGCGATGTGACGTTTACAAATGATAAAGAGCTGGTATGCCGCCATTCACAATGCGATTTACATACCACCACTAATATTTTAGCGATCCCAGAACTTGCCGCTAAATGCAGTGTGCCATTTACGCCAGCGGATCCTAACAGTGGCACACCCGCTGCAGCTAAATGTTGCACCAGCGATATTAGCCTGGCGGAATTTTTAACCCTTGAGGGTAAAATGGATGGCGCGAACACCAATGCCACCAATGTTAACGATTATATGAATGGAACACCGAGTTGGCGCACTGATTTATACGCCACCTCAGGTACACTCATGACCCATAAACAAAGTATTGCGCTATTTAAAGAGCTGGGTGTAAAAATGACCCCGGAGCTGAAATCGCCTCAAGTGAGCATGCCTTTTAATGGTATGACTCAAGCGCAATATGCACAAAAGATGCTGGATGAATACACGCAAATGGACGTACCCGCAAACCATGTTTATCCGCAATCATTTAACCTAGCCGACGTAGAATATTGGATTAGCACTAATCCTGAATTTGCAGCGCAAAGTGTGTATTTGGATGGTCGCGACAGCAATGCAGGGTTTGATCCTAATAACGCAGCAACATGGCAGCCAAGCATGGCAGAGCTAGCTACTGATGGCGTTAAAATTATAGCGCCCCCTATTTGGATGCTGCTAACCATAGATAGCGACAGTAATATTGTACCCTCACAGTACGCTATAGATGCTAAGGCCGCAGGGCTTAATATTATTGCATGGAGCCTTGAACGCTCTGGCCCTCTAAATGAAGGCGGCGGTTATTATTATCAATCTATTAGTGATGTTATAGATAACGATGGCGACATGTTAACTGTGGTTGATGTTTTAGCACAAGAAGTGGGGGTCATGGGGATATTTTCCGATTGGCCAGCAACCGTAAGTTACTATGCTAGCTGTAATAAAATGCCTGCAAGTATTTAAACTTTAAGGCGTGTTTATTTTATCGCGCTCAGTTACCATATATTTTATATTATTTAACTGAGCGCTTTTATGATCATCCAACACCACCATGCAGACTTGCCTACCCCAACAGGTTTAATGCGCACCACGGTTTACCGCCCCGAAATGTCAGGGCAATTTCCCGCGATTATTTTTTATTCTGAAATATTTCAGCAAACCGCGCCTATTGCTCGCAGCGCTGCACTTTTAGCAAGCCATGGTTTTGTAGTACTTGTGCCAGAAGTGTTTCATGAGCTAAACCCTATCGGGACAGTGCTTGCTTATGATGATGCGGGTAAAGATAAAGGCAATAACGATAAGTGGGCAAAACCGCTTGAATCCCACGACAGCGATACCCAAGCGTTAATCGACTTTGTACAAACACAAGACTATTGCACCGGCTCTGTAGGTACTATGGGTGTCTGTATTGGCGGTCACTTAGCTTATAGAGCCGCATTAAACCCACACATAAAAGCCGCATTTTGCTTATATGCCACCGACATTCATAGCGATACACTCCCCGCACAAGCCGGTAATAACTCGTTTGAACGCATGGCTGATATACAAGGTGAGATTCACTTTATTTGGGGAAAGCAAGACCCCCATGTGCCACAACAAGGTCGCGACAAAATTTATCAACAAGCTGTTAGTACGGGTATTAATTACCAATGGCAAGAAGTTAACGCCCAACATGCCTTTATGCGTGATGAGGGTGAGCGATACGACGGCGCACTCGCAATCACCATGTACCAGCAAGCCGTTGCATTATTTAACCGTACTTTGTAAGCCATAAATTAGACATTTTTAAGCATACCCAATGCGGTATGCCTTTTTATGAAATAATCTTTTAAATAATCGATAAATAAGCGCAGCTTCTTAGAATCGGCGCCGCCGGGTGGAAATACGCCGTAAAGTTCTATATCTTTACTTTTATAGTCATCGAGTACAATTTCCAATAGCCCAGCTTGAACTTTTGGCCATGCATCGTAAAGTGGAATACGCCCGATGCCATGGCCTGCTTCAACAAAAGCAGTTCGCGCCGCAGCGTTATTAGTCCTTAAACCACCTTGCATAGTTAAGTTATGCTTTTTACCATCTTTTTGTAGCGTTAATGTTTTACTGCCGAGCTGATACACCACCCATTGATGTTCGCTTAATTGCGCTGGAGTTTTAGGTTTACCGTAATGGGCAAAATAATCTGGCGAGCCACAAATACAGGTACTCATAGTAGTGAGTTTAGTCGCTTGTAAATTGGAGTCACTAAGCGCCACACCGCGAATTGCAAAATCAAAGCCATTTTTAATAATATCAATCACTTCGTCACTTAACTGTAAATCAATATCGATTTTGGGATACTGACGTTTAAAATCATTGATTGCAGGCACAACTAACTGCATACCGACATTCACCGGGCAGCTAATTTTAAGTAAGCCTTGTGGTTCGCTTTTTATATTTTCTATTTGCTGTTTAGCCGCATTAGCTTGCTCAGTAATAATTCTGCAGCGCTCATAATAAGCAATCCCCGCTTCGGTAAGTGCCATAGTTCGCGTTGAACGATTAAGCAGCGTCACTTCCAGTTGGGTTTCTAATTTTTTTAAGTGATAACTTGCCACTGCACGAGTAAACCCCAATTGTTTGGCGGCCGCCGTTAAACTGCCCTGCTCTACAATTTGTGCAAATACCACCATACTTTTGAGTTGCTCAAACGATACCTTCATAAGATCTCCTATACTGACTTACTTTATTGTATCAATTATTAAACCAATAAAGTTGAATTTATCATCGTTGTTTAAAGTGACCTTAGTGCATATAGTAGTTAGTAAGATAAATTAAAAATTTAAATCATCAGAAGGAATATGGTTATGGCTAAAAAAATACTTATGGTTCTTACCTCTCATGCAGAGCTTGGCAATACCGGTCATAAAACGGGCTTTTGGGTCGAAGAATTTGCGGCTCCTTATTATGCATTTATTGATGCCGGTGCTGAGGTTACACTCGCATCAGTAAAAGGCGGGCAACCACCGATTGATCCAAATAGCGCCGCACCTGATGCCGCAACAGATGCTACAAAACGTTTTGATAACGACAGTGCAGCACAAACATTGATGGCCAATACAAAAGCGCTTGGTGATGTAAATGCCAGCGACTTTGACGCCGTATTTTACCCAGGCGGTCATGGCCCATTATGGGACTTAGTTGACAATACAGACTCAATTTCATTGATTGAAGACTTTATCAAAACAGAAAAGCCTGTTGCAGCTGTTTGCCACGCAAGTGCCGTGTTTTTAAATGCTAAAAATTCAGATGGCAGTGCATTGGTTGCAGGTAAGAAAGTAACTGGCTTTAGCAATAGTGAAGAAGCCGCAGTGCAACTTACTGACATTGTTCCATTGTTGGTAGAAGATGAGCTAATCAAAAAAGGCGGTGATTACCAAAAAACGGATGATTGGGGTGTGCTCGCATTAGTCGATGGCTTATTGATCACCGGTCAAAATCCTGCCAGTTCTGAGCTTGCAGCGCAAAAACTGCTAACCCAATTAGGCTAATTCTTTAATATTGTATCTAAAGCCTTGCTTAACCCAGCAAGGCTTTTCAATTAAGCATCAGGATAGGTATACTCAGTCAAACATATTTAAAATTAAGTGATGTATGGCAAACCCAAAAAGCTCTTTGAGCATTCCTCCTCTAGTCAGTAAACGCTTTACGCTTATTGGTATTATTTTATTGTGTGTTTTACTGCAAATTATTAATAGCTTACCAGGCGTTAACTTAAATGGATTAGGTATTTACCCTCGCAGTCTAAGTGGCTTAACGGGTATTTTTTTCGCGCCTTTTTTACATGGCGGCTGGGCACATTTACTTAGTAACTTAATCCCATTTGCAGTGCTTGGCTGGCTAGTCTGCCAATATAGCGTCAAACGGTTTTGGGCTGTATTTATCTTTACGGCTGTGGTTGGAGGATTACTGGTTTGGCTATTTGGTCGCGCTAATATTCACGTTGGCCTGAGCGGTGTACTTTATGGCTTGTGGGGCTTTTTAATTTGCTACGGCATTATGCATCGGTCATTTAAGGCCATTGCTATTAGTGTCGCGGTGGTATTTTTATATAGTGGTTTAATTTGGGGCGTTTTGCCACAGCGTCCCCATGTGTCATTTGAAAGCCACCTGTTTGGCGCACTCGCTGGTATTCTTATTGGCTATTATTTAGCAAAACAAGATAAGAAAAGCGCAAGTTACAAGCTTTAAAGTTAGCAAGGTTAAAGATAAAATATTAACCGTCATTATCTCGGATTAATTCAATTTGCGCTTTCTCAATTTCGGTTAGCGCTTTATATCCAAAAGGATAAGGCCAACCATAACCCCATCTAAATGTTGTTGGAGAATATGGACTACCGCCAACACGCACACCGCGAGCATGAGTTGTGCTATTTACGCCTCGCTTACTTCAGCTACACATTCACGAAGTCCATTATCAACAATATGCCTTTGCTCATACGTACCATCTTGGCAATAACTATAATCGTGGGCGGTACAGCAAAATAACCATAATTATTGCTGAGCAGGTAACAAACTTCGAGTAAATTAGGGGCGATCAATCGATATGGAACCAACTTTAGCTGCAGGTTTGTTTTATCCAGGGTCTGAAACCGCAATCTTGTATTAGTGATTTCAGCATTTTGCTAGCTATTAATCAGATATTGATACTGCTAAATTATTATACTTTGCCAATAATGTTGAGCCTTTTTAATGATTAAGCTACTTAAATTTACTTAATAACTAACTACACTCGGTTATAGAACCTATAATTAAAGCAATACCTTAACAAGAAACTATTTCTTCGTGTATAACTCTCAAAGTATGATTATGAATCGAAGCTGCTATTTTCCTAGCGTAAACGATGGCTCAACAGGTAAATAACTACAATCAAGAGTAGCTATTAGCTGATTATTACTCTTTTTAAGAATTATTTAGCCATAAAACATAGTAGATCGGAGTCCTATTTTTGACAAAGATAATTAAACACCTGAGCATAGTTTTGTTAGCACTCATATTTGCAATGTCATTTGCTTTTGCTAACGCGCCATCAGTTCATTTTGAACGTCTATCTATCAAAGATGGCTTACCTCAAAGCAGCGCGAAAGCGGTGTTACAAGATCGTAAAGGGTTTTTATGGGTTGGTACTGAAGAAGGTTTGGCCCGTTATGATGGTTATGAGTTTAAAGTTTTCAAAAATAGTTTAGATAATCTCCACTCACTCTCAAATAATTATGTAACTGTTCTTTTTGAAGATCAACAGAGCGATCTTTGGATCGGCACCAGAGGTGGTGGCCTAAATCGCTTTAGCTCTACAACTGAACAATTTACGCATTATCGCCATCAAGCAACAAATCTAAACAGTTTAAGTAATGATACCGTGCATGCTGTTACGCAAGATAAACAGGGAAATATTTGGGTGGGGACAGACGGTGGAGGCCTTAACCGTTTTAATCCTGTCACCGAACAATTTACTCATTATCGTCATCAGCAAGCAAACTCTGCAAGCTTAAGTGATGATGCTGTTAGTGTTATTACTGAAGATCAACAAGGAAACCTATGGGTAGGCACGTGGAGTGGCGGCTTAAATCGTTTTAATCCTATCACTGAACAATTTACTCATTACAAACACCAAGCAACAAACCCTAATAGTATAAGTAATAATGCTGTAAGTGCCATTCTTGAAGATAAACAAGGTAACCTATGGGTAGGAACAAAGGGTGGCGGCCTTAATTATTTTAATATCACTTACGATAAATTTACTCGCTATATCCATAATGCAACTGTGCCCAAGAGTCTGAGCCATAATGAAATAGCAGCCATTACCGCAGATCAAGAAGGTAACCTTTGGTTAGGAACTTTAGGTGGTGGACTCAATTATCTCAACTTAAAAACCCAAAAATTTACCCACTATCGCAATCAGACAACAAACCTAAATAGTTTAAGTAATGACAATATTCGAGCCATCACTTATGACCAACAGGGTAATCTTTGGATAGGAACCGATGGCGGCGGACTTAATCGCTTAAACTCACTTACTAAACAATTTGCTCACTACCATCATCAAGCTAATAAACCCAACAGTTTAAGTAATAATATAATACGCGCTATTACCGAAGACAGTCGAGGCATACTGTGGGTAGGAACTTGGGGAGGCGGTTTGAATCGCTTTGATTCCGTCACCGAGCAGTTCTCTCATTACCGTTATAATGAAGATGATCCCAACAGTTTGAGCGACGATAAAGTCTATGCCATCACTGAAGATCGCCAAAATAATCTTTGGATAGGCACTGATGGTAATGCCCTTAATCGTTTTAATCCAATGACAGGGGAATTTACTCACTATCGTCATGATCCTAGCAATGTTAACAGCCTAAGTGATAATGCGGTTAGTGCCATTACTGAAGACCAGCATGGCGATCTTTGGTTTGCCACGTGGAAAGGTCTTAATCGCTTTAATCCAATTACGGAGCAATTTACTCATTATCGCTATCAAGCAGATAACCCTAATAGTATAAGTAATGACAGTATTCGGGTGATCACTGAAGATCAACAAGGTGATCTTTTGCTAGGGACTTGGAAGGGCCTTAATGTTTTTAATCCAAACACCGAAAAATTTATTAATTACAAACATCAGCCAACAGATCCTAGCAGCTTAAGTAATGACACTGTCTACGCGATTACCGAAGATCGAAAGGGAAATATTTGGATAGGTACCGCCAGTGGCCTTAACTTATTCAACAAAACTACCGGTAAATTCACTCGTTTTCTGAAAAAAGATGGCCTACCTAATAACGTTATTTATAGGATTGAAGAAGACAATAAAGGCAGTCTTTGGCTGAGCACAAATCTTGGTTTATCTAACTTTGATTTTAATACAAAAACATTTAAAAATTACAATATGGATGATGGATTACAAAGTAACGAGTTTAATGCTGATGCATCATTTAAAAATAAACGCGGTGAATTATTTTTTGGCGGGATCAATGGTTTTAATCGTTTTTTCCCCGATAAAATAATCAGTGATACCCAACAACCAAAGGTTGTTATTACTGATATGTTACTATCTAACCAATCCGTACCTATCAGCAATGTAGTGCCATTAGATAAAAAATCAGACATAATTAAAAACACGCCTAATAGTAGCTATTCTTTAGAAAAACCAATTCACTCCACTTCTGCAATCACCTTAACTCATCAACAAAACCTTGTAACATTTGAATTTAGTACACTGCATTTTTCCAATCCCAAAAAGAATCAATATGCCTATAAAATGGAAGGTTTTAATGAAAAGTGGATCACAACTACTTATAAAAACCGCCGCGCAACATATACCAATTTACCAACCGGCAATTATATTTTACGCGTTAAAGCCAGCAATCCATATGGCATTTGGAACGAAAAAGGAGTAGCCCTTAAAGTCACTGTATTACCACCGCCATGGCTATCATGGTGGGCATACTCATTTTATTGCACGTTACTCCTGTTCATTATTTGGTTATTTGTGCGCGCACAACGCAAAAAAGTCATATTTATAAAGAAGCTAAATGAGCAATTAGAAATTAAAGTGGCTGAACGGACACTAGGTTTACAAAAAGCGAATGACGAATTAGCTAAAATTACTGTAACCGACGAACTCACAGGATTAAATAACAGACGATTCGTCGCTAATAATTTGCAAACAGACATTGACTTAGTGCTACGAAAATATCGCACTCATGATCAAAATAATGATATTGAAAATCATAGTGAATCAGACTTAATCTTTTTTATAATCGACCTAGATCACTTTAAACAAATAAATGATCTTTATGGTCATGCCGCAGGTGATAGCGTATTAATGCAAATTAAACCTATTTTAAAACACGTTTTTAGAAATACCGACTATCTTGTGAGGTGGGGAGGTGAAGAGTTTTTAGTAGTTGCCCGCTTTACCGACCGAAAAAATGCACCGCTACTTGCGGAAAGATTAAGAGCATCGTTTGAAATGCATAATTTTGTCATAGATGACGGAACTATTATCAAAAAAACATGCTCAATTGGCTATGCTAGTTTTCCTTTTTCAATAAATAATCCCGAAAGTTTAAATTGGGAACGAGTTGTAGATATTGCCGATCACTGTTTGTATGCAGCGAAAGAATCAACAAGAAATGCTTGGGTAGGACTAAGCGACATTGATTGTTACGATGATAATTTATTTGTAGCCATCACTGAAAAAACGCAGCAATTGATCAACCTCGAGCAAATAAAAGTAGAGTCTTCAATTCTTAAACCGGATAAAATAAAGTGGCATTAATACACTTTTGTTTACTCCATTAAATAGAGTTAAGTAGTTGCAGGTTTATCTTCTAATTATACAAAAAACACTTAAAAAATAGCCGCGATGTAAACCAATAAACACACGATATGCTTATTACGTGGCGTGGCAGTTTATATTATACCTTATGATCTCAGCGTCATTGTCACTAATACAACGGCGTGATCAGTGCTTTGGTGGTCATGCTCAATCAAGGGATGGTCGTAGTTGTACGAATGAGCTCTGCAGCTCTGCTTAGCTCATATTTAATAACATTACTCATTGATATGTGGTAACGCAATTGTCGTTCAAATTCATAGAAAGTATTCAGTGGCTCAAAGATTAAATGTCGTAATTTAAAGCTGAGTAACGGAGACAACATAAACATTGCATCATCTAAATGATCTTCATATTACTCATGAAAGTTATCTTTGCTTCCCTTGCTCTAAATGATCAACTAGGATGGGTTGTTCGTAACCTTAATTAAAGTAACCAACGTTTAAGGAGTTTTGATGAGTAACAGCGAAAACTATACCCCGCCTAAAGTATGGCAGTGGGACGCGGAAAGTGGCGGTGACTGGGCAAAAATAAATCGACCAATTGCAGGCGCTACGCACCAGCAAGATTTACCCGTTGGTGAGCACCCTCTTCAGCTTTACTCACTGGCAACCCCTAATGGCCAAAAAGTCACCATCATGCTTGAAGAACTGTTAGAGCTTGGTATCACTGAAGCCGAATATGATGCGTTTTTAATTAAAATCGGCGATGGCGATCAATTTGGCTCAGGCTTTGTGGGTGTTAACCCTAATTCAAAAATTCCAGCGCTGATGGATCACAGTACGACCCCTATAACGCGAGTGTTTGAGTCAGGTGCTATTTTACAATACTTAGCAGAGAAGTTTGATGCGCTAGTGCCAAGCGACCACACCAGTAAAACCGAATGCCGTAACTGGTTATTTTGGCAAATGGGATCAGCACCTTATTTAGGCGGTGGTTTTGGTCATTTCTATGCCTATGCACCACACAAAATGCAATATCCTATTGACCGATTTACGATGGAAGTTAAACGCCAGCTAGATGTATTAAACCGCCATTTAAGTGATCATGATTACATGGCTGGTAGTGACTATTCAATCGCAGATATTGCTATTTGGCCATGGTATGGCTCGCTGGTATTGGGATATTTATACGACGCCGCCGAGTTTTTAGATGTTGAATCATATACCCACGTGATGCGCTGGGCAAAACAGATTGAACGCCGCCCTGCAGTAAAGCGTGGTCGCAGAGTTAACCGGACTTGGGGCCCAGAAGATGAGCAACTAGCCGAGCGCCACAGTAAAAGCGACTTTTAACGAAAACCTAACAGCGCGATTAGTATGACTAACCGCGCTGTTACTTATGCTGGCTGTAAATCTATTTGGTTATCTCGCGCCTGCAGGATCTGTAAGCCGCGAGCTAAGAATATGCCACTTAAAATACCGTAAATCGCGCTGACAATAACCATAAATTCTGTACTTTGCGTAACTGCTAGTTGTATTGCCAACATCACTCCAACACAATATTTAGTAAAGAAAATGGCCATTATTAGTATAAATGGTACTTTGCTACCAGGTATATGAAACACATGCTGCTCACTTATGTAGCGCACTCCCTTTGGCAAACCGAATTGACGAGCGACTCCCCAACCAAGTACTAAACACACAAACCAAACAGCTAATGCAATTACACCAGAAAATGCGGAGTACACCCCAAAAACTGACAGGCCAGCCATTGTGACAGGTAACACACAAACACTGCGTAACGTGACCTCTCTTGCTCGGGTTTGTTTGACACCAAGCACAATCAGGCCGGCAAATAACGCGAACACCCACAGCGGTGTATGTTTAATTATATCAATCACTAAACTTCCTTTTTATTGTTGTTATTGCTTATTGTATTAGTGCCTTGAGCTTAATCTTATTTAAATAATTAATAAAGTTACAATTACATTTTTTTAACCTTTATATACGTAGCAAGCTTAATGGGCCATCTCGATGCTAACTTAGAGAATAGTAAAAGGCGACGACAAACAAATATCGCAGAGTGTAATCGCCATCATTTCAGTCGTAGCAAAACAACAGCGCAATTTGATAACCAAAAACCACTCAGCAGCAAACTAAAACATTCTCTTAAATCGAATGGTTAAGCCATTAAATTGCATTGTTAATTTGTAATATAAAAGGATATGCTCTTATTAGTAATTTACAATTAAAGGAACGGCTATGAAGAACGTATTATTAATCAACTCATCGCTCAACGGTGAAAACGGTAATTCACATCAGCTTAGTGAGCAGTTCATTGCTGAGCTTACACAAAAAACTGACATTACAGTGACTCGTCGTGATGTTGCCGAAAACCCATTACCACACCTAACTCAAGCTGAAATGGGCGCATGGATGACAGAGCCTTCAGAGCGTAGCGATGAGCAAAACAAACTGGCTGCTATTTCTGATGAGTTGGTCACTGAGCTGCAAAATAATAAACTCATCGTGATGGGCGTCCCTATGTATAACTTTGGTATTCCATCTACATTAAAAGCGTGGATCGATCGTGTTGCTCGCGCTGGCATTACGTTTAAATACACTGAAACAGGCCCAGTTGGGTTAGTTGAAAATACTAAAGTAGTTATTCTTGCTGCTCGTGGCGGTATGTACTTAGGTACTGATATGGACACGCAAACTAAGTATCTAAAAGACTTTTTTGCATTTTTAGGCATCAAAGATGTGGACTTTATTTATGCTGAAGGCCTAAATATGCCAGGTGGTGATGACAGCAAAAACGCCGCTAGTAAAGAAATTTCAGATTACGTATCGGCACTTTAATTTTTTGATAAACAAGCGGTCAGTAAGGATCGCTTTTTAGTTAGCCATGCTGATTTCATTTATTACACATTCTTATCGTCAGTGGATCCGTGTAACTCAACATTCAATACTTTTGTAAACTTGGTGCTTATGTTGCAACACTCTCTATAAACCGCCCATTTCGCTATGCAAAGGTGAAATCTTTTCACAGTTAGCGAAATTATTACAAAGGAGATGAGTATGACGATTAAGAAATCTGCACAATCACATTGGTCTGGCGATATTAAATCTGGTAAAGGTCAAATTAGCACCGAAAGCGGCGCTTTAGATAATCAGCCCTATGGTTTTAATACGCGCTTTGAAGATAAAGCGGGCACTAACCCAGAAGAACTAATAGCTGCGGCGCACAGTGCTTGCTTTAGTATGGCGCTATCACTTGCGTTAACTGAAGCAAATTACGTTGCTGATGATATCACCACCAGTGCAGTGGTTAGTTTAGATGAAGTGGATGATGGCTTTGAGGTTAGTCATATAGCCTTAAGTGTAGAGGCAAAAATTGCCGGTATTGCTGAATCAGAATTTAAAAAACTGTGCGAGCAAACCAAACAAGGCTGCCCTATCTCAAAATTAATGAATGCTGAGATATCTCTCACTATGGCACTCAACTAAGCTAAAAAATTAACCGTATATAAGCCAAGTAATTATTACTTGGCTTTTTACTGCACGGTTTTTACTATACGTAAAAGGTATAAACATAAAATAACGTAAAATTTCAGCTAAATCTCTGGCCTAGCCAAGCTAAATAAATCATGCGTTGTCGTAAAGTAATCTCCGCCCATTTTACCAACGGTATTTAAAGCTCTTGGGTCAATATAGCCGTTAACAAGTACACTTTCATCAATATAAATACCAACTACATTTAATAACAACATTTGCCCGCCACCTGCTTGTTCAGAAATAGTGACCACGTCACGTAAGCTACATTCATAACGAACCTTAGCTGCTGCCACCCCCAATGGAGTTACTGATTGACTTGCACATGATGCGATCCCCACAGCCGTAAATTCACTAGTTTGCGAAGAAAAATTACCGCAGCTTTGATTCATTTGCTCCACCAAATTATGACTGACCACATTGATAACGCACTCTTTTGTGGCCAGTAAATTGTTTAAGGTATCCTTGTTTTGATTCTCAGCTGGATTTACCTGAGTCACACTCAATACCGGTGGATTAACACTTGCCACGGTAAAAAATGAATACGGCGCAATATTCGCCACGCCATCACTACTTAACGTGCTTATCCACGCGATAGGCCTTGGCGTGATCCCACCAACCAATTTACTGTATGCCCCTTTTTGCTCGTCAGGATCAGTTAAATCAAAATACATCATCACCTCATTAAATTTAAACTCATTAAACTAAACGCCTTTTCACTTTGTTACGTATTAAAGACAAAGTAAATGAAAAAAACGCTTTATTACTATGACACACTCTTTGTACTGGTTTACTAACGATTTACGACTAAGCGATAACGCACTAATCTCTCTTGCTGCAAAGCAAGATACTGCACTTAGCTTTGTATATTGTGTTGACCCTCAATGGTTTAAAAGCAATCACCATGATTGCCAATCAATGGGACAACATCGCTGGCAGTTTTTAGCGCAATCTTTACAACAGTTAAACAATACTCTGAAAGACTATGGGCAACATTTAGTGATCTACCATCAAGCTGCTCATGAGGTGATTGAACATTATTATCACCATCACAACGTGCGTACTCTATATTGCAGTGAACAAATTGGTTACGATGAGCAGCAAACGCTACTCAATGTAGCGAAAAATCATGCTGATCTTGTTATTAAACAAGCTAATACATTTACCTTATATGACAACCAGCAACTTCCTTTTACTATTAATGAACTGCCAGCAACATTTAGTCAATTCAGAAAACTAATTGAGCAAACAACGCCCACTATCAATACACTTTTAGATCCTCCAGAGTACATAGCCAGACCTTTAATTGCTCCAATGCCTTGGCCAACTACATTGCCTAATGTCAGTAAAGAACGAGCGTTATTCGCAGGTGGTGAACAAAGTGCGACTGATCACCTAGCTGATTACTTTTCAAGTGCTAATCCATCTACCTACAAAGAAACTCGCAACGCTTTAGCTGGTATTGAAAACTCAACCAAGTTTTCTCCTTGGCTTGCTAATGGCTGCATTAGTGCTCGGCAAATAGTCAACGCTTTGCGTAATTATGAGCACATTCATGGCGCAAACGACTCAACTTACTGGATTTATTTTGAATTACTGTGGCGTGAATACTTTCAACTATACAGCCTGCGTTATGGCAATAAGTTATTTTCTTTTGCCGGAATTACAAAGCGTAAGCCACTAACCAGTTTTTACCCACAGCGATTTAAGCAATGGTGCACAGGCACAACACCGTATCCCATTGTCAATGCATGTATGAAACAGCTGAATAAAACCGGCTATATGTCAAATCGTGGCCGGCAATTAGTTGCAAGCTGCTTGGTAAACGAGCTCAAGCTAGATTGGCGCTTTGGCGCTGCTTATTTTGAACAACAACTGATTGATTACGACGTGGCATCTAATTGGGGAAATTGGCAATACCTTGCAGGTGTTGGCGCGGATCCTCGTTCGGGTAGGCATTTCAATTTAGTAAAGCAAACCCAAACCTACGATGCTAATAATCAATTTATTAATCACTGGCAAGGTGATGAGGTACACGCCATAGACTCGTTAGATGCCGCAGATTGGCCGTTAAGCAGTTAATAATGCTTAAAGAATAGCGGTGGTGAGAATAAAAGTTGTAGCACACAAAACCGAGCCTTTAAGACTCGGTTTTGTGCATTTTAGCAAGGTGCAACATTATTAAATGTTCTAATTTTTGTTTTTAAATCAAATGCTGCATAACCAGCCACAATAATAAAACAGCCTGCTGGCACAATATAAGAAAAAGCGACACTGAAGGTATCAATAAATACAGCCTGTACCACGGGTACTATTGCTCCACCTAAAATAGCCATTACTAATCCGGCAGCACCTAACTTTGCATCATCACCTAAACCATGTAATGAAATTGCGTAAATAGTGGGAAACATTAACGATAAACAAGCCGATATACAAACTAAAGCCCAAACGCCACTTATAGTTGGCATTTGCACCATATATAAACATAATAGCGTCGCAATTACAGAGGTTGCCATTAATAGTTTTGCTGGTCTAATAAATCCCATAAGCCATGTCATCACAAACCGAGAGAACAGAAAAGTGATCATACTGTATTGCAAAAACGTTCCACCGGTCACTTCGTTTGTATCAAGTGCTTCCATAACGTATTGAATGGTAAAGGTCCATACACAGGTTTGCGCTGCAACATTAAAAAACTGCGCAATAACGCCAAAGCGATAATGTGTATTTTTAAATAATCGTTTAAAGGTTGCACGAAAATCGACATGCTTAGATACCTTTTTTTGCTTGCAAAAGTTAGGTGTTTTAGTAAATGCAATTGCCAGCCAAATAAGCACAAGTACGCAAGCCATACCCACATAAGGCACCATAACCGCATCTAGTTCAGCTTTTATTACCTGAGTTAGTTGCTCAGCGCTCATAGCTGCACGCTCATCTGAGGAAGCTATATTTAGGCTAGGTAAAATAAGGGTTGCGGCTAAAAACACACCGATATTAGTACCAACAGGATTGAAAGATTGCGCTAAATTTAATCTACGGGTTGCACTTTGCTGATTTCCCATTCCCATCACATAGGGGTTTGCTGAAGTTTCTAAAATAGATAGACCACCAGCTAACACAAATAAAGCGGCTAAAAAGAAGCCGTAAGTCATTGCTTGGCTTGCGGGATAAAACATAAATGCCCCCATCGCAGCCATGCCTAAGCCTGTCAATACTCCCGTTTTGTAAGAAAAGCGTTTATTTATATAAGCGGCAGGAATGGCTAAGCAAAAGTAGGCGCCATAGTAGCTAAACTGTACAAGTGCCGATTGCACTGAAGACATAGTAAATATTTTACTAAATACTTTAACTAACGGATCAGTCATATTTGCTGCAGCACCCCATGCTGCAAAGCAAAGTACAAGCAAAATAAAGGGAACCACCATCTCCTTAGAGACAAGAGGTGTTTTTGTATGTGTGTGTGTGGTCATTGCCATGTCTCAGTTGTTAACTTTGAGTAAAGCATTTAAACAGGTAAATATCACCTCGTCAATAAATCAACTATAGTTATTTATTACATTTAACAATACTTAATTGTACTCTGTCGTTAATTTAATATTAAATGATCAGCACAGTAATAAAACCAATGCTGTCGCCAAGTATGTCCGCTCAGTGTACAATTAGTTAAGTTATTCAAGACAATAACAGATTAGACAGGAATCATTATCAAAGCTAAAAACCCACGACTCGTCTCACAAGAAGGCCGAAGCCAATCCGGCTTGCGTGCTCACAATGAACGTCGAATTATGTCTTTAATTCGTCAACAAGGGAGTGCGCCAAAAGCCGAGATAGCACAAAAAACGGGTCTTTCTGCACAAGCCGTTACAGTTATTATCAATAGCTTAGAAGCCGAGTCGTTATTAATAAGAAAAGAGCCACAGCGTGGCCGTGTTGGCCAACCCACGATTCCGTTTGCCTTAAATCCTGATGGTGCTTTTGGCATCGGCTTAAAAGTTGGTCGCCGAAGTTATGATTTAACCTTAATTGACTTGGTCGGAAATATTCGCGCAACCTTAAATGAATACTGTGCCTACCCTACTGTAAATAGTCTGCTCACTTTTCTAGAAAAAGGTATCAGCGTACTTAAAATGAGCTTAAGTGACGAGTTAGCCGAGCGTATTCTAGGTATTGGTGTTGCAACTCCTTTTGAAATTTGGAATTGGACTGAAGAAGCTGGCGCACCAAAGAAAGTAATGAATGAGTGGAAGTCTTTCGATTTTAAACAAAGAATCAATCAGATCATCTCTCTTCCTGTCTATGTATGTAATGATGATACCGCAGCATGCTCAGCAGAGCTGAGCTTTGGCAACCCAGCTCGCTTTACTGATTTTTTATACATTTTTATTGGCACTTTTATTGGTGGTGGAGTCGTTATAAATGAAACCTTATTTACCGGTAAAAAAGGCAATGCGGGAGCTATTGGCTCATTACCAAGGCCTGTACTCAATAGTGAAGGCCAACTAACATCGCAACAGCTGATCATGCAGTCTTCGCTGTATATCCTTGAAAAAATGCTTAAAGATGATGGCTACAATACCGACATAGTGTGGAGTTCAAAAGAATATTGGGGAGATTTAGGCCCTGTTTTAGATAAATGGATAGATCAAGTTGCAGATGGCCTTGCCTATGCAGCACTGTGCTCACTGGCTATTTTTGATTTTGAAGCCATTGTGATTGATGGTGCAATCCCTATCAATGTAAGAGAGAAAATAGTATTAGCAACAAAGTCAAAATTAAGCCAAGCCGATCATCGTGGCATTTATCGCTGTGCCGTACAAAGCGGCTCTATTGGTGCTAAAGCTCAATCAATAGGTTGCGCTAACCTACCGTTAATTATAAACTTTTCTCAAGATAACGTCAGCCTTTCCCACAACTAGCTTCCAATAAATTTATCAAGCAGCCGGCGCTATTCGCCGGCGCTTTAATATCCTGGATTACCCGCAAATAAATTCAATTAAATAACTCCATAAACTTGTACAAAAAAATAAGTAATAATAGTTGATTTATTACTTTTAGTTCTCTACATTCTATTTACAAATTTGCCCAAACTGGTGAGGCGGGTTGATAAAACAGCAAGTTTTTAATCACACGCAACAAAAGCAAAAAATGGTTTAGGATTTGGGCACATAATCGTAACGGGTACATCTGCTCAAGAAAGAGTGAATCTATCAATGCCATTAACCCAGCTAAGTTAGCTGGCTTGATTCGAGAAGATACATAAAGCGACGTATTTTTTGACACCAAAATCAATAACTGTCTTGGTGGTCAAGGCTTAGATTTAACCAAAGGTATCGTTTAAAACGAGACGACACCCTGACAATTTTTATAGGAATAACGTAATGGAAGTAGTTGCAATTGGTGAAGCCTTAATTGATTTACTCTCAAATGATTGTATAGATAAAACAGTATTAAACAGCGAGCCAGGATTCACTCAATTTGCAGGAGGTGCGCCCGCAAATGTAGCTGTCGCCGTAGCAAAGTTAGGCGGTTTGAGCTCACTGCTTGGTAAGGTAGGCGATGATCCGTTTGGTCGTTTTTTAATAAAGGCACTCGATACACATAATGTTAAAACATCACATGTTAGCTTTTCTAAAAAGGGTAAAACAGCACTAGCCTTTGTCTCATTAGATGAAAGCGGTGAACGTACATTTGATTTTTACGATAAAGACGCCGCGCATTATGATTTGCAGATTTCCGATTTAACCCCCTCTTTATTTGCAGCCCCTAAAATAGTGAGCTTTTGCTCAGGCTCTTTAGCTAAGGCTCACATATTAAATACTACGTTAAATGCACTAAAACACTTTAAAGAAGCAGACTCGGTTACATGCTTTGATATTAATTTTCGACCTGCCTTTTGGGATGAACCACTTACAGCCCCATCCATTATTAATGATATAGCTAAAACGGTTGATGTTATTAAAGCAAGTAAAGATGAGCTGATAGCCCTGTATGGCATTGAGCATATTGAAACCACAATAAAAAGCTGGGTAGACAATGGCGTGTCATTGGTTTTAATGACTGATGGTGGCGAGCCAATTACATTTTCCTCATGCTCATTTAGTGGTACATATCCTTGTCCACCAGCGAATGTCGTAGATACCACAGCTGCCGGTGATGCTTTTGTAGGCGGTTTTTTATACCAAGTAGCTTCGCTAGTAAGTGATAAAAACGAATTTATTGATTGGGCCAATAATTTTGAAAAAGTATTAAAAGCAATCGACTTTGCAGCTAAGTGTGGCGCCTCAACTGTCGCAAAGTTTGGTGCATTCGACGCTTTACCAACGCAGCAAGACCTGTCTGCCTGAGCACTTACAATCAACCAGCCTATTTGTAACCTCTATTCTAACGACTAAAACTCATATTTTTAGTTTTAGTCGTCTAACAAAATCGCTTTTAAACTACTTTTACATTTAATACGTATAAAACTATTTATGCCTAATTATTTATAAACGATACGGTTTTGATATCACCAGTATGAAAGAAAAAATAAACATAGTCTGGTTTAAACGTGACTTACGCCTAAGCGATCATCAGCCTTTAAAAAATGCGTTTAGTAATGGCCTGCCCACACTATTAATTTATAACTTTGAACCTTTACTGCTTGCCGATGGGCATTACAACGAGCGGCATTGGCGCTTTGTCTATCAATCTATTGTTGATTTAAATACCCAACTAGCTCGCTATAATAGCCGCGTGTATATATTTAATGAAGACATGCAAACCCTACTTGAATCGCTTCACTCGCAGTTTGCAATCACAAACATGTTTAGCCATCAAGAAATAGGGCTAAACAACACTTTTGAACGTGATAAAACCATTAAAGCATGGTGCCAACACCATCATATTAACTGGTTAGAGTCGCCAACCGGGGCTGTGATACGTGGCAAAAAAAATCGCCACAATTGGAACGAACGCTGGCAACAAACCATGAAAGCACCTATTGCTATACCTAATTGGAAGCAAATAAAGCCACTCATCCTTACTGACTATAAAACCCCCAAGCTGCCTAGTGCCTATACGCAAGATAATGAACATTTTCAGCATGGGGGACCACGACTTGCCCGTGAAGTAATGCAAAGTTTTTTTGCTGAACGCGGTAAGGGTTATCAAAAAGGAATATCTAGCCCTAGTTTAAGCCGTACTCATTGCTCTAGACTATCGCCCTATTTAGCGTGGGGAAATATCAGCCTGAGGCAAGTGTATCAAATGGCGATTGACGCATACCATAGCACTTGTGCTGATAAAAAAGGTTGGCAGCGCCCGCTTGCTGCATTTGTATCTCGCCTGCACTGGCATTGCCATTTTATGCAAAAGTTTGAAAGCGAATGCAGCATGGAATTTAAAGCATTAAATCCGGGGTACCATGCATTTCCATATCGCGATGACGCACAAGTTACTAGCGATATTGAACGCTGGGCACAGGGGCAAACCGGTATTCCTATTATTGATGCCTGCATGCGCTGTTTAAAAGCCACCGGTTATATTAATTTTAGAATGCGCGCTATGTTAGTTAGTTTTGTTACGCATCATTTAAATATTAGCTGGCAACATGCAAGCCTGCCGTTGGCTAACTATTTTTTAGACTTTGAACCGGGGATCCACTACCCGCAAATACAAATGCAAGCATCGGTTACGGGCATTAATACTATTAGACATTACAACCCGATTAAACAATCTGAGGATCAAGACCCGAGCGGTGAATTTATAAAAAAATGGTGCCCAGAGCTTGAAAAGCTGCCTGTAGAATACTTGCATGAACCTTGGGAGCAAACACCCATGGAAGCATTATTTAACGACTTTAAACTAGGTGACGATTACCCTGCACCGATGATAGATTTAACCAAAGCGTCTAAAGAAGCGAGAGAACGGCTTTGGCAATATCGCGAACGTATTGAGGTTAAGCGCGCTATTCCTGCGATTTTAAAAAAGCATGTAAGCATCGCCCCTAGAACAAAAAGTACCAAGACAAACCATCACAATGGCTCATAAAAAACTAACTTTACCGCAAAAAACCTGCCCCACTTGCAAACGTGATTTTGCTTGGCGTAAAAAATGGCAGCGCGACTGGGATAACGTTATTTACTGCTCAGAGCGTTGCAAACGCAATAAAAACGAAGAGTCAACGCGCTAGCTAAAATTTGCAGTTAAACAGAACAAAGCTTTGTTATTGATTCTAAAAATACGGTAACATCATTGTTATTATTAATAATAAATAGCAATAATTAAGGGATACTATGAATTGTACAAGTTGTGGTAAAGGGTTACTTAAACCGAGTTTTATTGAAGGTCAATTTCGTTCGCACACATGCACGCACTGTAATGGCCACTGGATACTAATCGAAGACTTTGCAGCTTGGAAAGAGCGTAACCCAAACTTTGCATTTGCTGACAATATCTCATTCGAAGCCGACGCTAAAGACACTAAAAAAGCGTTAATTTGCCCAGTATCGGGGGTCATTATGCGTAAGTTTCGTATTTCATCATCAACTGACCACCGTATTGATTACAGCGCACCAGTAGGTGGGATCTGGTTAGATGCAGGTGAATGGGAATTACTAAAAGAAGAAGGCTTAGCTGGTACATTGAATGCAGTAGTAACACAGCAATGGCAAAACCAAATTAGAGAGCAAAGTACCAAGCAAAACTTTAGTGACATATATGCTGATAAATTCGGCGCAGACACTTATACAAAAGTGAAAGAACTCAAAACATGGCTTAATGCACAACCGCAAAAAGCAGATTTGAGAGCCTACCTAATGGCTGAAGACCCATATTCTGCAGAAAAGTAAGCTGCTAAAAAAGTGGGACTCGCTGTATCGAGTCCTTTCATCACAAAATACACCACAGTCATTGTACTTGTTTAATTTTCTTATTGCTGTGTTAACCGCATGCGCCACTGTTTTACTGTTATACTCAAATGCTAATACGCAGAAGCCAATCGCGGCGATGTCATATTTACTTTCAACTTGTCATTCTATGCAAGTTAACCACCTGATTTAAAACCGCTTTACATTAAAAATACTAATTTAGTAAATAACAAAACCCTTTACTGAGACCATTGTTTACAGTCAAGTGTTTCGCTTGCCTGAAAAACAGCCCACAGTTTGTTGGCGAAGTAGCATCATTCGTTTATGAACTCAGCATACTTTAAACAAGGCGATAGCATGAGTGAATTAACTATTGGCGTAATTGGTACGTCACGCAAGACAGATGAACGACGTTACCCTGTCCACCCAGACCACCTTAAGCGCATTCCAGAACAACTTAGAAAACAACTGATCTTTGAACAAGGCTACGGCGAAGCTTTTAATGTGAGCGATGCGCAAATAGCCGCATTAACCGGTGGTGTTGCAAGTCGCAGTGATATTTTAACCAAAATAGGCACCGTGATCATCGCCAAACCGGTGCTTGCTGATTTACAGGAGCTACGTGAAGGTGGAACCCTTTGGGGCTACGTACATTGCGTACAACAACGCGAAATAACCCAAGCTGCACTTGATAGAAAACTCACTCTCATTGCGTTTGAAGATATGTTTGTATGGTCGCCGCAAGGCAATGTTGGTCGTCATACTTTTTATAAAAATAACGAAATGGCCGGCTACTGTGCGGTGTTACACGCACTGCAGCTCAAAGGTATTGATGGACATTATGGTGATCAGCGTAAAACCATCATCTTTAGTTTTGGTGCTGTTAGTCGCGGTGCAATTTATGCACTCAAAGCCCATGGTTTTAGAGATATTACGATTTGCATCCAGCGCCCCGATCACGAAGTACGCGAAGAGATCCTCGACTGCCATTACGTTAAAGTTCGCCAAGGCCAACACGATGAAGCACGGATGATGGTGGTTGAACACGATGGTACGCAACGGCCACTAACGGAGCTCATTAGCGAAGCCGATATTATCGTCAATGGCACTTTTCAAGAAACTGCAAACCCAGTTAATTTTGTTATTGAATCTGAAGCGGACTGCCTAAAAGCAAATAGTTTAATTATAGATGTAAGCTGTGACGAAGGTATGGGGTTCTTTTTTGCTAAACCCACCACATTTGCAAATCCGATGTTTCGCTATAAAACCGTTGATTATTACGCGGTTGATCATACACCTAGTTATTTATGGGAAAGCGCAACACGTTCAATCTCAGCCGCCATGATTGTATACTTACCTACAGTATTAGCAGGCAAGGCACAATGGCAAAAAGATGAAACCATCCGTCGCGCGATTAATATTGAAGACGGTATAATCAAAAATACTGCGATTCTAGCGTTTCAAAAGCGCCAATTAAACCCGCCTTATAATGCACTTTAGTTAATAAACATAATTAGTTTTTCAAACATCAATAAACACGCCGAGCAGTTAATCCTGCTCGACGAGTTCAACTGTAAGAGTCATTGTTCTGATGTTGTTTGCTCACCAGCGACTTTTTCTCTCAGTTGCATCACCACTTGATCTGATATAGCTAAATCTCCTTGCTTGGCACTAAAGCTATGAACAACCCCGGCAGTGGTAGCAACCACTTCCAACACCACTTTATCAAAATCAACATCAAATAAAGTTTGGTCTCGTACTACGGCATCCCCCTCATTAACGTAAATTGCCGAAATCGTAGCCTTACCCATCATTCCTTGTAGTTCAGGTACTTTGATATCCATATTGCTTCCTTTGTGGTTAATTTAAATGCTATTTCGCGCCCCATGCAGCAATCAATTTTTCAAACTGAGCCTGCACATTGTTATTATTGATACCTTGAGTTTGTTGGTTAATTGCATTAACAAGCTCAGTAAATGACGTTTGGTTATTGTTACTGGTAACCGCTGCAGTTAGCGCATTCACAGCCTCTTTATTATCAAGGGCTGCAAGTTGCTCAATTAACGCCAGCAAGTGTGGCTGACAGTTATTACCAGCTATAGCACGGCTTAATTGCTCTAAACTTGCCATATAAGGCGTTTTCACAAAACCATTATCAAGCGATTGCGCTATGCTACTAATTGCTTGTTTATTATCTAAACCTTGAATATTCACACCAACACTTTGTAATAACTGGCTGTAATCGTGGCTTAGGTTGTTTTTACTGAGTTTACCGGCAATCTCTTCCAGTGATTGATGCAAATAGCCCATTTGCTCCACCGCCATCATCACCGGGCTGCCTGCGCCATCAAGTTTATTTAAACGTACAAAGTCACCTTTAATTTGACTAAAGCGCTGCTGCTGCTCTGCGCTTAAGGTGCCACGCAGTTCACCGAGTTTAAGTAAGTTCTCTTCAGAGCCTTTACTGAGTGTTTGCGCTTCACCACGATAATGGTCACAAATTAAGTTTTCTAGCTCTTCGTCATTCATGGCAGCAACGACTTTTTCTGCCATTTTATTCATATTACGGTAGCTGCCTTGCAATTTAAATGGCGGCTCTGTGCGATAATTATTATCTTGCGCGGCTGAGGCAATATACTGGGCGTTCACTTTTAGTACGGTATTACGAATAGTGATTAATCGGCTGAGTACCGCTTTAATTTCGTTAACTTCCGCTTGTGAATAGCCGTGTTCAAGCTCATTTAATGAAATATCTTCGCCTTGACACATCCGCACTAACTTATATAAATCTTCCATGTTACGGTTAGCCAATGGCGCTAATACTGCATTAGATGTTAGCGCATTTTCTATAAAGCTCATGGCAAACTCTTGCTCACACCCGGCTAAGGTATCGCCAAGATTATAAATATCGGCGCGGTTTGCCAACATATCAGGAATTTTAAAGCTCTCTCCAGATTCTGTATACGGGTTACCTGCCATCACTACGGCAAACTTTTTACCGCGTAAATCATAGGTTTTACTTTTACCGTTCCACACCCCGTCAATACGTCTTGAGCCATCACACAAAGAAATAAACTTTTGTAAAAACTCAGGGTTAGTATGCTGAATATCATCTAAATACAGCATCACGTTATTGCCCATTTCAAAGCTCTGATTGATTTTTGCAATCTCTTTTTCAGCAGTAGCATTAATGGCTTGAGCAGGATCGAGTGACACCTGATCGTGCCCTATCGACGGGCAATTTACTTTTACAAAAGTCAGCCCTAAACGGTTAGCAACGTATTCAACTAAGGTGGTTTTACCGTAACCTGGCGGCGAGATCAGTAATAGCATGCCCATTAAATCAGTGCGTTTGTTTTTACCTGCTGAGCCAATTTGTTTTGCTAAGTTATCACCAATAATTGGGAAGTACACTTTATTGATCAGCTGATTACGTACAAACGAGCTAAGTGGCCTGGCTTTAAATTCATCAAGTTGCAGACGCTCTTTTTGCGCCGCTAAAATATCACTGCGCAGTGCATGATACTGCTCAAAAGCCGGTACTTGCTCAGTGATGTATTTACGAGTTCTGGCATAAAACTCTGCATAATCAACATGTAAAGTTTGCTCTTGCACTCGTTTATGCTGCCCCATTAAACGCTCAACTTGGGTGTTTGGGGTGACGTCCAACACAGTGTATTTTAATGTTGTGGTGGCACTGAGATGCAAGTAGTTAGCCGCTTCCGCCTGCACCATCGCCGACACTTTAGGATTTTGCATGCAGTACGCATTAAGCCAACTTAAAAATAATAATGCCCGCTCATCAGTTTGCTTTACGTTTTCACAGGCCTGAGCAAGCTCGTTGCTATAACCTTTGGCTTTAGCGTCACTACTAAACTGTTCAGCTAAATTTTTAGCTTGCTGAGAAACGATAAATAACTGTTGCTCTGCCGTTTTTTGTTGCGCTAATTGTTGCACTAAATAAGCTGCGGCCAAGTCACTGGATAAATCAGCAAAACGTGCAGATAATTTGCTAACTTGAGTTAAAAAGACATTGATCTGTTCACTTAACTGCGCGGTTAACGTGCTGATAAAACTGGTTGCAGCAAAGTGTTTATCCATCAAAATAGCATTGCTCGCTTGATGGAAATATTCGTTCAGTTGTGCAGATGACAATTGCGCACTAAATAACTGCGCAATAATACGACAACTAGCCGGATAAATAAGTAAATCCAGACTATTTTTTTGCGTCAATAAGGTGTCAATAATCGCAGATGCGTCGTGATCGTGAATGCCTTTTTCATAACCTTCTTGATAGCGTGGTTCAGCAAATTTTTGCACCAGCTGCAATAACTGTTTATCTCGTTGTGCTTGCTCTAATTGCGCAAAAGTCAGCGAATGCTCACTGTTTTCACAAGCGAGCAATATTTGCGCCGCTAAATACTCACCACGATAAACCACCTCACTTTCCGAAACTAATGTTTGTTGCCACAAATGACGGCTTTGCTGTAACGTTTGTAAGCTTTTCTCATCTGTTATTGGCTCAAAATAATCAGTACCCGTTAAGTGCAGCATCAGCTGCTCGTCACGCGGCAATAAGGTTAAATCGAGTAATTGCTTATTAACACTAAAAGCGTGCTTACCAATACTGACTGTATTGCCGCCATCAGTGAAAATATCTTGTTTATCACGTAACGAACGTATGCCCTGATCTTTACTGGCTTTTAGCTTTGATTGGATATCATCGGCACGAATTTCATCGCCTAACTCTTTAAGCTCACTAGTCAATGCACGAAGCTTGCTGATCATAGGATCGGCGGCAAAATAAGTATTTAATGCATCAAGCTCAGTAAAGCTTTGCGCACGGCGGTTAACGCCTTGCAATATACGCTCGGCGGCATTGGCTAAATTCAATGCGCGGCGCTGACGGGTATCAATTAAGCTTTGTTTATGCGCTTCAAAGCTTTCATATACGTCATCACGTTTGGCAATGATCTCTGTAAGGTATTCGTCAAAATCACTAAATTGCGATTCCAGCTCTTCAAGCTGAATAAGCAAACGTGAAAGTTGCTCGTCACACGCCTCTGGGGTTTTAGCATTATTTAGTGCGTTGGTAATACTTTGCGAAAAAAGCTTAAAGCGTGCGGCAAATTCAGCTTTAGCTTCAACACTGCCAAGGCTCTTTTGGCGGATTTCAATACTCGCTTTAGCACGGTTAACCAACGCATAAACAGCACTGATATCTTCGAGGATTTGCGTGCGCACACGGCTGTCGTCGATGTCTAAATCAAGCATAGTGTGGTTAAGTAAATCCAGCTCTACACTTTGCGCATCTAACTGTGCGATATAGGTCTTCAGCTCGCTAACGCTTTCGCTTTTACTGCTTAGCTCTTCAAGCTCTTTAAGTTTTTCGTGGTACGGCGCCAGCGCGCTGTCTTGTTGTAAAAACGCAGCAGTTGCTTGGCTTACTTCCACCAACCGTGAATCAATCTCACTTTGTAAGTTATTCAGTGCAGCAATATCTATATATTTAATATCTTCAAGGCTTATTACTTGGCCTTTGAGCATTTTTAATGCATCAATACCTTGCACAAATTGCGGTGCGACTTTAAAGCTATCAGGACGTACTTCTCGGGTTACATCAGTGTATTGCTTATTAATATCCACCAAGGCTTGCTTGGCTTTGTTTTGAATCTCGGTGACTTTTTCAAACTCATCAAGTACTTGCTCAGCGGTTTCATTGATGCTGTGCAGGTTTTGTGCGATTTCCGCAAATTCGCTTTCGTTAAGCCAATGATAACGATCAAAGATATTCCGGCTAAGGGCAATTAAATCTTCGTAATGAAATAAAGTCGGGCTTTGCTCGCTAATGGCTTTACAGACACTGTATAAATCAGAAATACCGCGAACTAAATCGGGGTTACCTATTTTACCAAAAAAGCTAGTAAGTGGCGGTGCATTGGCTGCAAATTCAGCCGATACAAACGGGCTTTGCCAAATTTGAATCGGGTGTACTCGCTCCGCTTGGTCTTTATCGGCTTTAAAAGTCAGCGTTATACCATCGTTGTAAATAGCATAACCGTGACAATAAATTGGATTTTGCAGGTTTTTATCAATAATATTATAGGCAAATAGCGCGTAACGGCCTTCACTTGGCTCGTAAAACACGTATAAAACATCTTCGCCGTTCGGTGACTTTATATGTCGGTGAAATTCTAAATCTTCTATTTGCTCTTCAAACGAGCGTGCTTGCCCTGATTGTAAGTAGTAACCACCAGGAAAAATAATGCCGTGATCTTCAGGTAAAGTTACACATGCACTGCCGATTGCATCTTGGCGCATGACCTGCTGAGTGCGAGTGTTATAAATAAAGTAACGCCATGTTTTTTCGCGGTATGGGAGAATTTTTAGCAGCACTAAGTCGCCTACCAGCGCGTACTCAACTTCGCTGTCAGCAAGGGATTGGTTTTTATCATCAACAGCTTCTTGATAAATCCCTTCACCGGTGTCAGTGCTGTTTTCTATTTTAATGGTCAGTGAACCGCCTATGGTTTCAACAAACACTTGGTCGGCGATGTTGATATGAGCGTGGCGCCCTTCTATGTGGTTACTTCGGTCAGTTTTGAGCCATTCAAAATCATAGTCATGTGCGTGTTGAATATCACGCTCACCGCGGTTATCGATATAATTAATGGTGTTGTCTGGGTGAATTTCCCAGCGAAAAACCCGCACATCCGATAACTTGTCACCGATTTGGAATAGCGCAAATAGCTTGCCATTTTGTTGATATAAATGCTGTAGGCTGGTTTGTTTGTAGTAGGTATACAGTTCTTCAAAATCACGAATAAAACGACTATCGGTTAAAAAACGCGTTGTCTCTGGGTAAGGCTCAATTTCGTAATGGTCGTCTTGCTCCACCAACTTTTGTACACTAAATACATCACTGATTGCGGTTTCTTTTTTTAATCCCAGAAATACGTTGTAAGCAAAAATAACTTTATCGCCAATAATCACGATATCGCGCGGGGTACAATTTTGCTCCGTACGAACGCGAACACGCCCTTTTACTTGTAGATCAGTGCTACCAAACTCGTTAATACGCTGTGTATTTACATCATCTATTTGCGTTTTTAAACTAGCACCAAAATTATTTAAGCGGCGTTTAATTAAATCGTACGAGCCTTGTTCTAGCGCTTGTTGAGTTGCGTCCGTCATGAAACCTATCCTGAAATTTAATAGAAGTTAGCCGCAATAGTTAAACTATTGCGGCTACAACGAGAGAACTTAGAAATTAAGCTAGTCTTTTGGATCTAGTTTAATTTTCTCATCTAACCCACCACCTAAGTTACCGCCTAACATGCTTAGTAATTGGCTTTTTTCAGCCGCAGAGGTATTACTTAACTGCTTTAATAACTTACTCATGTTGAAGTTTTTAAGTGTTTCTGCTGAGCCATTCGCCCCAGCTAACACCCCTTTTAGGTCTTCAATTAAATTACGATCACCATTTAAGTGATCTTTAAATACGGTTTGTACGGTTTTACTTTCATCAACTAAGCCATCAATTGATTTACCTAAACTGATTGCACTCATAAATTGATTAAAGAACTGACCATCGCCGCCCATAATATTGATATCAGCATTACCTAAGGCTTTCGCCATAATGTGTGCTTGATGCTCGGCAATATCTTTGCTGGCTGAAATTTTTGCCAGTACTAGCTCTTTTTGTTGGTTAAGCTGCAGCGTAAAGCTTTCGTAATCGCGAGCATCTTGATCCATCGCATTCAAGGCTTGTAGCTTCTCTTCAAGGCCTTTTGCTTCGGCGCGCATCTTACGCTCTAGGTTAATCGCTTCCACTTCACCTTGTTTCTCATTCGCATCAGCCATGGCTGTTTGTACTTGCGCCTGAGATAAACCAATTTCACGGTTACCTTGTGCTTCAGCTTCAAGTTTTTGACGCATTACTTTAGCATCAGTTTCACCTTGAATTGCATTTGCTTGCGCCTTCGCTTTAATAACATCCGCTTCAGCAAGCCCTTTAGCAGCTGTTTCAACTTGTTGCGCATGCGCCAAAATCTTTTTCGATTCAGCTTGTTGATTAGCAATTCTAAGCTCTGCGTTGGCCATTGTTTCAAGCTCACGCGCTTTATATTCTGCGGCTTGCTCTTGCGCTTTTGCAGCTTCGATATCTTTTACTAATGACTGTTCGGCTTCGGCTTTGGCACGAATGATCATCGCACTCTTCTCGCGCTCTGCACCTGCGAGTACTTTCACATCTTTAATGCGCTCTTCTTCTTCAGCCACTGATTTTTCAACAATCACGCGATCACGCACTACATCGGCAATTTCTTTACGTTCTACTTCCAGTGCTTTTTCTTTATTGATGCGCAGGATTTCGGTTTCTCTTTCACGTTCGATCACTTCAATTTCACGTGAACGAGCAACTTTCTCTTCTTCAATACCCAAAACGCGTAATCGGTTTTGTTCGGCAATATCAAGCTCACGTTGCTTATTTTGCTCGCTAATGCCAATCGCTTCTTCTGTTTGAATGCGGGCCTGCTCTGATTTTAAGCGCTCTTCTTGGCGTACTTTTTCAGCTTCGGAATATTCGCGGGCTTTTACAGTTTCAATTTCGCGCACTTGACGTGACATGGCATCTTGCTTTTGGCGCTCAATTTCCAGTGACTTTTCGGTGGCTTCTTGATTTTGGATCTCAATTTTAGCGCGTTCATCACACTTCAATTGATTGGTAGATACATTTTGTACTGCGGTCATTTCAGTGATGCGGCGAATACCTTCGGCATCGAGAATATTTTGCGGATCGAGCTTATCAATTGACGTTTGTTCAAGGTAATCAATAGCAACATCTTCAAGTGAATAACCCGATAAATCTTGGCCAATCACTTCTTTAATATTATCGCGAAATTCATTTCGGTGAGTAAATAACTCAACAAAATCCATTCGCTTACCAACGGTTTTAAGTGCTTCTGAGAATTTCGCTTCAAACAATTCTTGCAATGTGGCGTGCTCTGATGCACGGGCGCAACCGACTTGCTTAGCAACGCGTAAAATATCTTCTTTGTTTTCGTTAACACGAATATAAAAAGTAATGGCGATATCTGCGCGAATATTATCTTTACAGATCAAACCGCCTTTATCTTTACGCTCAAGCACCATGCGCTTGGTTGAAATGTCCATCACTTCCATTTTATGGATCACAGGATAAACAATTCCGCCCGTAGTGGTGACATCGGGCTCGTTCTTCATTTTATTAATGATCAGTGCTTGGCCTTGCTCTACCTTGCGATAAAACTTGCCGATAATTAGCAAAATAGCAAAAATAACAGCGATTGCTATACCTACAAATGTCAATATAGGTATGAGATTATCTAAAAATTCCATGTTATGTCCTAACGTGATTATCGATTTATTATGTGTTACTTACCCCTAAATAAACTAGGGTATTACCAAGGTTTGGCGGTAATAATGTAACAGTGTTGCTCTTTGAGGTGTTCAAGCAACACCGCAGTGTCACCTGATGTAAATTGCTCGTCATTTTCAGCTCTAACTTCAAGTAACTGCTCAGTACCTTGAAATTTAACCCGTGCTTGGCCAAATGTATTGGTTACTTTGCCAGTGACAACAACACATTCTAAACCCAGTAAATCTGAACTTTGCGAGGTTTGTGCGCTGCTAAAAAAGCGCTGTAATGGCCGAGAAATAATGGCCGCAATTGGCATAGCTATCAGTAAACAAACGCCCTGCATTAGCACGCCAAAAATATAAAACCACATACCATCGCCTAACAAGTAGGCAAAAAACTTATGGGCATAGATGCTGATCAACCAGCTACTCATAACTACGAGACTAATAGATACAGTAATTGGGATGCCACCAAACCCCATGCTAAACCATGAACTCAAGCCTGAGCTTTGCGACGCATCGGCTTCAATTTCTAGATCTGATTCAAACATGTCAATATCAGCAAAGCCAATAAGGGTTATTAGCCAAAACAACATCACAACTAACAACAGGGCTGAAAAAATAACGGTGGGGAAAGTAAGCGCTAAGTTTAAAAATTCCATCATTACAACTATCCAATTTATTTTAAACGCAGTAGGCGATAAAACTTTTTATCATTTAGTCGCGTAAATGTTAAGTGTTTTATGGAAAATCAACGTTGTTAATATAAAAAATTGTAAATGAACGACTACTTTGAAACGTTAACTTAGCTTAATTAACGACTTAAGGGCTAAATTAATAGTCGAGTAGAACTAGCAATCAACATTAATTGGCTATAACATTCGCGCTTTATTTTTGTACCCATAGCAACGAAACTATATATAAATCGTCAAGAAAGGACACAAATGCGTTATTTTCTGCCTATTTCATTACTTGCGTTATCTTGCTCTGCCACTGTTAATGCGCAGCAGTCTGAAACTCGTCAATGGTTCAACTCAATTCAATACACAACCTTAGAAAATACAGGTTATGACTATGACACTATGTACTTATCGAGCCATTATTATTTTGCGCCGCAGCAAAACTCTGGCGTATGGGATGATTACGGCTACTTAGACACTGATTCAAATATCAAATTAGATTATTCCAATAATGATTTAGCCAACAGCTTTGGCGTATTTGGCGAAGGTTTTTACGGTAACTGGTTTGCAAACTTAGAATTTTCTGATTTGAGTGAAACAGATGATTACTCTGTAGGTGTTGGTTATTTATTTGCTGACGATCTAAAAGTATCTGTGCAAATGCAAGAGTTTGAAAATATCGACACGATCTATCGGTTTACAGCGCAATATAACTATCAACTTAATGATAGCGATTACCTAGGCCTTACAGCTAACACTGACGATGAATTAGAAATATGGAGCTTATCAACTCGCTATTTTGCACATCTTAATGCTGATAGTTATTTAGCTGTAGATGTTGCTTATCACTATAATAACTTTAATCCTTATATAACTAGCCTTGCAAATTATTATTTTAATCGCCATGTTGCGGTTGGTGCAGGTGTTGCTGATTCTAAATTATTACTTGAAGCTAAGTACTTCATTGATAGTCAATATTACTTCACTGCTAACTTTTTCGACAGAGCGGACGGTGAGGTATATAGCATTAAATTTGTCGCACAGTTTTAATAAGTAAAAAGTCAAAAACGCCGCTATTTAGCGGCGTTTTACTTTGTGTGTATGACAACCTAAGTTACATATTACCCAGCTTTATCATCATTGCTGTATACATTTTAAGGTTTAACTTAAGTTGCTCTAAGGTAATAAACTCATGCTCTGAGTGACCGGTGTAGCGCTTGCCTGGCATTGATGGCCCAAACGATACTGCATTATCAAATAGCTTGGCATTGGTACCGCCACCAATAGATACAAACCCAGCCTCTTGATCACCGGTAAAGTGTTTAAAAATATCTAACAATGCTTGTGCATGAGGTGCGCTGTCGAGCAACATTGGCGTGCCAATCACCACATCAACACCAGATAACTTTACGTTATTTCTCACCTGCCAATTACTCAGTGCGGTATCAATTTGCGTACGTAATACCGCTTCATCTTTACCCATTGGACGACGTAAATTCACTGCAAGTGTGAGTTCATTACCATCACGTTCAATAAGCGTTGGAGCTACTGTCATAGGTCCCATAAAGTCATGTTTATAAGCAATATCACCAAACTGTTTACCATGTATATCAAGACCAATTAGCTGATTAATAAACGCAATTGCTTGGCCATCACTGTTATTCTCAAGCTCAATACCTTTAAAAACTTCTGCTAAGTAAGCAATAGCGTTAACCCCAGATTCTGGCTCTGATGAATGAGCAGACAACCCTTTTACGCTGATAACAACACCATCAGCTTGCTCGCTAAAGTTAAATTCCACAGCGTTAAGAGCACTCGCTGCATGTTTAAGTTTGCTGACTAACGCAGTATCGGCGTTATGTAACACCACACTCGCATCTTCTGGTATTTGGCTTTTAAAAGCGCCGCCAGTAAGTTCACTTACATACACTCCTGTTTGTGCTGAGGTAGCATTAAACGTTGGTGCAATTAAGCTCCAACCTTTTTCCGCGACAACCACCGGGTATGACGCATCAATAGTAACCGCATATTTAGGCTGCTGATAGCTTTTCATAAACTCTTCAAGCGGACCCCAATCAGATTCTTCAGCTAAGTAAATCATCAACTCAATACGATTATTAAGTGTGATCTGTTGATCTTTTATAGCTTTCATTGCATATAAGGCGGTCGCGATAGCACCTTTATCATCTTCTGTTCCTCGCGCAATTAATTTACCTGGCTCTGAGGTACTATCTATTTCAAACGGGCTTTTTTTCCACTTACTTGCGTTGGCAGGTTGCACATCGCCATGGGTTACTATGGTTACTTTATCTGTTTGCTGACCCATACCAATTAACACTGTATAACCTAAATCTTGGTAATCAAAACCAAGTTCAGCAGCTTTCATTTTTAATAAAGCTTTAAAGCCAATAAAGTCGGTATTATCAGGAGTATTGATGCCGTCTTTATTAACCGTCGGGAATGATACTAAATTAGCTAAGGTATGAATTTGCGCACTTTGGTAGGTATTTACAGCATAATCAGCAACGCTGTCATTAATCTTATTTAATTTTGCATGTGCGTTAAAGGCCAATAAAGCGATACTAGCTAAAGCTAATTTTTTCAAAACAAGTCCCATTCAATTAACAACTAAGAACCACAATTATAACGCTCTGGCTTAATAACGAACAATGCTTTGCGATAGACCGACAACTTATTATTAATAAAACATAGAGCAAAGCAGCTAGGTAAAAAAAGACTGTAAGAAACTTAAGGTTTCATCTGATCAACCATTTCAACAAAACGTTTAACCCCTTGCGTAATTTCACTTAGCCCTTGAGATACTTCTAAAATACTTTCTTGCCCTTCGTTTGCAATACCAGTGACAGATCCTAAAAGTTCATCCATTTGACTTATCAACGCTTGAGTTTGCTCAACGACACGGCCTATCTCTGCTGTCGATTCTGCGGTATTACTTGCAAGTGTGCGCACCTCATCAGCAACGACAGCAAAGCCACGTCCAGCTTCACCAGCTCGAGCAGCTTCAATTGCAGCATTAAGTGCAAGTAAGTTTGTTTGATCTGCAATAGATCGAATAGTAACCACAATATCAACTATACTTTTAGACTGTATTTTAAGCTCTTTCCCTGTTGCCGTTGCATTATTAACTCGTTCAGCAATGTTTTTTGATGTTTCAACAGCTAAGCCTAAAATATTTACTGCATTGGAAGTTACTTGACTGGTTTCCTCTGAAATAGTCGCAGCTTGATCAATCGTGTTAAATGCTAAGTTAACGCGCTCTGTTATGTCTGATGCAAACTTAATAACTTTATATACTTTACCGTTTTCATCAAAGATTGGATTGTAAGTTGCCTCAAGCCACAAAATGCGACCATCTTTGCTAAATCTCTTAAAACGACCTGAATTAAATCGTCCCTTACTAAGGCTCTGCCAAAACTCTGGATTTTTAAGATAAAACTCTTTATCACAAAATATTTTATGATGTTTTCCTTTTACTTCTTCAAGTGAATAATGAACGGTTGATAAAAAGTTTTCATTAGCATCTAAAATATTCCCTTGTGTATCAAACTCAATGACTGCTAACGATAGATCTAACGCATTAAGAATTGCATCTTTGTTTTTCAACACATTATTTATAGTCGTGATGTCATTGGCAATTTTAATAACTTTACTTACGCTGCCATCATCTTCAACAACTGGAAAATAATTTGCTTCTAAATAAATAGGAACCTTAGTTTTTGTAAAACGTAAAAAAGTACCACCAAATGATTTACCCGCACTTAAATCTTGCCAGAAATGGCGATAGTCCTCAGAATTTACATAGTCTGAATCACAAAATATTTTATGATGTTGGCCAACAATCTCACTAAGCTTAAACCCCATTACATCTAAAAAATGTTTATTTGCATCAACAATGATGCCATCCACTGTAAAACTAATAAAAGCTATATTAGATTTAATTGCATTTAGCTCTTTTTGAGCCTGAGAGGTCATTGGGTCAGTTTGTTTAGGTTTATCTAAAACAGCATTCTTTGACTTAAAAAACATCATTTTATCCTTTGACTATATCATTCTTATTAGCTATTTAAATCATAGAATTAACAACACTACTCTTTAACAGCCACACTTTAATTGTGACTACTATTCACTACCATTTAGTAACAAAACTCAATAATATCTAATAGTTGAGAATTTTAAAAAGAGCAAGATTAGTCATCAAATTAGTAAGGGGTATTACAGAAAACGCAGGAGATATAAACGATAATATTATAGGGATAGTTGAGTTTCTAAAATAAATGAGCTATCAGTAAATCTTGTTACTTTTGAGCAACTAAATTTTTAATGTGTTAGAGCATTTAAAATGCCCACATAACAAACATTTTATAAATTTATTAGTCATATTTGCATACAACGAAGTATAATGCGCATCTTAAAATTATGGGGTCGATCATGAATCGCAGAAAGAAAATCGTTACAAAGTTTAATAACAAAGATAAGCGCGCAAATGCAAAATTACATAAAAGTAATAAGCCTGCTTATGTGTCTAAAGCTGAACGTGAAAAATTAGCATTACTGGCTCAAGAACAACAAATAGAGTCTATAAACGATGAAACATGTTTATAAATCAATAAAAACAAAAGCTTGGAATGAAAGTAAAATAAAAGTTAATAAATGGTTGCAAGTTGAGCACCTAACTGTAATATTGAATATTCAGCAACAATGCTGAAACACACCAATAATCACTTAGGAGGCATAAATGAACAAACTATTTATTATCACTCCTAGTGCTCCTCAAGAATGTTCTGTCAACTATCATTTAAGTGAATGGTTCGACGAATAAAAAAACCTGAATAATTTAAAAGCAATAATGCCTCGCAGTAGGAAGGCTTCTATGTAATTAAAATTCAGGTAACAATAATGAAAAGAAAACTCTCAATTCTTAATGGATCACTAGCCGCGTGCATGTTTTTTTCGTTTGCAAGTAATGCTTGTTTAACAAACGAAGTTGAATCAAACGACACTGAAAGCAATGCAAATACCCAACTTTGTAGTAATACCACCGTTGCAGGCTCGTTGAGTCGCAATGATACTGATTGGTTTAGATTCGAACTAACGCAAACCGGACCTATTGAGGTCAGCCTTGAGCACAATACTAACGATGATTTTGACTGGGCATTATACCAAGAAACAGGATCTGCTGTTGCCGAAGGGGCGACCAGTAATGTTCCAGAAACAGGCAGTTATAACGCGCAATCAACGGGTACTTATTATGTAAAAGTAACGCGTTACTCCGGTACAGGTTGGTACGATTTAACGGTCAATTTTGGTGAAGGTAGTAACACCGGTGGCGGAAGTGGCAGCGGTGATTGTGGCTATAGCTCTCGCCCTGCAAAGCCAGGTTCATTACAAGCATATTTACAAGGTGGCAGTGCTGATTCATGCAGCACATTAACAGCTGATCAAGGTGCTGTATTACTGATGGGTGGTGGCAGCGATGTTGATCAAGCATTTAGTAATCGCGTTGCTAACCATGTTGGCAGCGGTGCCGATGTTGTTGTGCTTAGAACCTCAGGTACTGACGCCTACAACGATTATTTACTGAACTTAATGAATGCCGACTCAGTAGAAACACTGATCATTGATACTCGCAACAAAGCGAATGATGACTATGTTGACTGGGCTATCCGCAGCGCCGAATTTGTATGGATTGCAGGCGGTGACCAATCAGATTATCTTAATCAATGGCAAGGTACAAAAGTACAAACCGCTGTGCAACACGTTTTTGATAAAGGCGGTGTCGTTGGCGGAACGTCTGCAGGCATGGCATTAATGGCAAACAGCGTGTACGACCCAGATGGCGTTGCTGGCGCAGTATCAGATGAAGTAGTCACTGACTTTTGCCACGAAACACTTAACTTCAGCAGTCGATTTATTGATGTGCCTGTATTAAACAACAGCTTAACCGATACGCACTTCCAAGAACGTAACAGAATGGGGCGCGCCATCGTGTCTTTAGGCCATCACAGCAATCAGTATTTTTCTATTGCAGCCAGTGAGGCAACCTCACTGTTCATCGATGCCTCTGGTACAGGTGTTGTTGACGGCAGCAATGAAGTTTACATCTTTAAAGAAACCGCTAATACGCAAAGAGTGACATTGCAATGTGGCAGTGCTGTTAACTATCAAAATATTAATAGAGTAAAACTACTACCTGGTGATAATTACAATGTGGTTAGCCACGCTCATAATGGTGTGCAACTAGACGTGAGCATTAATGGTAATAACAACAACTTCTATTCCCCTATCAATCCTTATTAATCCCCCAGTTAAGAGCCCTTTGGGCTCTTTTTTATTTAAAAAGCAACTTGAGCAATTTCAATCAGGCAGGCATTCTCTTACTTTGTCACACTGACGCCACTTCTGAATAAAAGCATAACGAGTAACTATGAAAAACACGCACCTACAGCGCATCCATCATGTCTGTGATTATATAAACCACCATATTGATGAGCCACTTACATTAGATAGTTTAAGTGCCGTTGCCTATTGTTCTAAATTTCATTTTCATCGTTTATTTATCTCAATAATGGGGGTAAGCGTTACTAAGTACACGCAATTTGCTCGCTTAAAGCGCGCCTCTTATCGGCTTGCTTTTGAGCATCACAAACGCATTATTGATATTGCATTAGAGGCAAGTTTTGAAAGTCCTGAAGCTTTTAGTCGTGCTTTCAAACGTGTTTTTGCTCAATCCCCAACTCAATTCAGAAGCACACCAAACTGGCCACATTGGCATGCGCAGTTTGACTTTAAAATACCTGAATTAAAGGTTAGTAATATGAAAGTAGAAATTGTTCACTTTGCACCGCAAGCTGTTGCGTTGCTTACCCACAACGGTTCGGCCACTAAGCTTATGGAAACAGCCGCGCAGTTTATTAAATGGCGAAAAGAGTCAGGCTTATCACCGGTAAAAACCAGTGATACTTATGGCATCCCTTATAGCGATCCTGCGGTGACTGACGACAACGATTTTCGCTTTGACTTCGCCGGCAGCGTCAAGCAACCAATTAGCGATAATCAATATGGCGTAAGAAATGGTGAGATCCCGGCAGGTCGCTGCGCTTTAGTCAAGCACTTTGGCAGTCATGACACTATCAGCGACACTGTTTATTATCTATATCGTCAATGGTTACCAAACAGCACTGAAGAAGTTAGAGATTTTCCGTGCTTCTTTCATTACTTAAATCTCATTCATGAAGTAGATGAGTGTGATTTAATAACTGATATTTACTTGCCGCTAAAATAATAATTAACCGCAGAGGCAAAATCTCATTATTGCCTCTTCGTTCTGTATTCATACTATTACAATTTCACACCTTCAAGCCGTTTAAAGCCAAGGAACTAAAATAATGCGTATAACGGATCGCTACATAGCCAACCACAGCGCTTGCTACTAGCAATTCAACTACCGCTAAATGATGTATTTGGTTTATAAACTGTACATCAACATTCATAGTTAGCATCCAATCCGCGAGTTTAAATAACGCCGTAGCACCAATGACCATGGGAAAGGTAAATGCAGCAAACCCAGGGCAAAACCTGCGGCGTAGTAATTTAAAAAATGCCGTATAAATAATTAATGTCATTAGTATGGCAATACCAAATAACCCTCCAATTATCACTGGCGACGGCTGGGTCACTACAGTGAAATACCCCGCCAACGATAAGCTTGCCGGCGCCGCTAATATAGCTAATGTGGGCTGTGCAGCATCAGGAATTTGCTCAGCAAATATTATCCGATAAATCATTAACGGCAACATAACTGCGTACATTAACATGCCAAAATAAAGTGCCCCTTGTGCTAAAAACATCAGTGCTGGGTTACCCGAGAACGCGACATCGGCAACAATAATACCCACAGGTGGTACAAACCAACTTGGCACCATGTGCTCAATTTTAAATTCACGAACACGATGAATAACAAAGCTCAATAAAAATCCTAAGTGCAATAAAAATGCGCCTACCCAAAGCACATCCCCTGCTAATGGATTACAGTGCCCTAACGAATTAGATACTACCAACGTTGCCATAGCAAAAGTAGGCACAACGCTACCTACAACAGGGTGCGCTAAATCGGCTTTTAGTAATTGCGGGTGCAGTAAAAATTTTAAGCCAAGTATTAATAATAATACGCTCGCAATTGCCGCCCCAGTGTATTGCGCTGCGCCATTTGCATTAAACATGTTTTCCCAAGCCCAACCAAGGCTGGCTATGCCTAATGCTAATCCACCCATTGGAGTAGGTGCGGTTATTACTTTGGCTTTTATATAATTAAACATGTTTATACTCCACACTCACTGTTTATCTTATAAAGAAGTTTAACCTTGCATTTTGTTTAGTTAAATCTAATTATATAGAACACATGTTCATAAAAACTAAACATAAAACTCATGAATATTTCTCTTAAACAACTTAAAGTGTTTGTAGGTATTACTCAGCATGCAACACTTACCGCAGCCTCAGAGCGGCTTTATCTATCTAAAGCGGCACTCAGTATGGCGCTTAGCGAGCTTGAAAAGCAGTTAGGTCACCCACTGTTTGACCGAGTAAATCATCGCTTAATTTTAAATCAAGAAGGGCAAAAATTACTGCCCTTAGCCGATGAATTACTGCACAGAGCAAATGATATTAATACGCTTTTTTCGCCCCAAGCAAAAGCCAGCGGCACCTTAAAAATAGGTGCCAGCGATACCATTGGTAATCATGTGTTGCCCTTTATACTCAGTGGATTTCGCCAACAACAGCAGCATTATTCACAGCAGGTTTTTATTTCAAATTCTGAACTTATTTGCCAAAAACTGCGCGATTTTGAGCTCGACATTGCACTAATAGAAGGCCAAGCCCAGCAAAGCGACTTAGTCTCAACCGTGTTTAGTCAAGACACCATGTGCATTATTGCACCGCTATCCCACCCTTTAGCTGCAAAATCACAGCTTAGTTTTAATGATTTAACAAACAGCGAATGGGTATTAAGGGAAGCTGGCTCTGGTTCACGCTCATTCTTTTTACAAAACCTTGCTACGCATATCGATAATTGGAGCCAAAGTTTTGAACTCAACACGACAGAAGCACTGATCAACAGCGTTGCTGAAGGGTTAGGGCTGGGGTGTTTATCGTCACTCGCGGCACAGTACGCTTTACAAGATGGCCGCGTTACGCAGCTTAACTTAAACCACCCCATGCAAAGGCAGTTTTGGTTGGTGATGCATAAAGACAAATACAAAAATCCGTTGTTAACGCAGTTTATAGATTTTTGTGTTCAGCTGTAATTTAGCCATGCTAAACATCATGGCTACATTTAGTTAATTTACTTAAAATGCGTAGCTGATACCGGCATTAACCGAGCGACCTTGTCCTGCTAATTGACTGAAGCCTTGGCTCATATCTGTTTTAAAATCAGCAATACTGACCCCACCTAAAGGCTGCTGGTAGTATTCGTCAAGTAAGTTAGTAATTGCCAACTTAACTGTTAGCTTATCCCATGTCGCCTTGGTTGCTAAATTCACTAAGCTATAGTTGGCTGATAGATTTTCAATACGACGTGGATCTACACGCGTTTTGCTATCTACCCACTCCCAGCTCAATGAGTTTTGCCATTTACCGAGTTGTTGCTCAAGGGCTATTTTGCTATGCAGTGGCATTATTTGATATAACGGCTCATCACTGTCATCACGCTCGCCATGGGTGCTAGTAAGCGCGGCGGTTAAATCCCATGTGCCTGCATTTTTACTATCAACAACACGGATAATACCTTCAAGCTTAGTGCCATAAAGTGTGGCGTCTAAATTGGTAAATTGCAGGGTATTACGCTCAGTTAATGCCTTATCTGTGCGGTTAGTACTGCCAACAACAGTAACATCAATATAATCATTTACTTGGGTATACCAAGCGTTAGCTGTTATTTGCCACTGACCATCTTCTGCCGATTTAGTGTAACTGGTGCTGATGGTATGCGCGGTTTCGGCTACTAAGTCTGGGTTACCAATATAACCATTACCATCACCAAACCAACCAATCATACTGGTCGACATTGTGCTGACACCCCAGCTATAACGTTCATATAAATTAGGCGCATGATTTTTACGTGCTAAGCCAAATTGTAGTTCATCTTCATTAGTAATTTGGTAGCGTAATAATAGGCTGGCATCCACAAGCGTGTCACTGCGCGCGCGATCCATGGCATTAAACTCTTTTGCAGCATCTTTATTTGGATCTGCCATATTCATTGCAGGCATACTTCCCATACCTGACATTCCATTCATGCCATCACCCATGTCTGAATATGGCTGCACTTCACCGGTATCCGTTTGCACATATTCAATACGCGTACCAGCAGAGACCCACCACTTGTTATTTAGCTGCTTTTGCAGCTCAGCAAAACCGGTGTAGCGGTCACGTTCACCGTCATTAATATTTACATAGTCGTTAGGCCCCATCATCATTGAGCCTTCAATCGCAGGCCACCAATCATCAATGCGGTAACCATAGTATTCTTGGCCGAGCAGTAATACAGTGTCAGCATCAAAGTCTAAACGCCAATTAAGTTGATAACTGATATCTTGCGCGTCGGTATTCATCGGCATCATGCCGGTTTTTTCAGCGCTGAAAAAACCCATTTCGTGCTTTACATCATTAAAGTTTATTTGCGCTCGAAACTCACCACTTTCAAGCTGGCGTTTATACTGAGTGACTATGCCATAACTGGTGTTATCCGTCATATCCATATATTGATTAGCAAAGCCCTGAAAGGGTATTTTTTGATGCGTTAATTTAACCACTAGCTGTTGTTTTTCATCTCGCAGCGCTGCAGTTAATGCATGATTTTGCACGCGATATAGAGTATCTAATACTAAATCACCATTACCATCGTCATAACTATCAGCGTCTTCAAAGGCACCTTGATAATTTAAACTAAAGCTGTCACTGGCAAGTCGTGCGCCAACACCAACCGCTTGCGCATTATTTACACTGCGATACTGCGCCGACACATAACCTGAATGCCACACTAACATATCACTCTCACCATATTGCGGAGCAATGGTGTTTACTACAATAACGCCGGCAATGTTATCTCCACCAGCGCTTACTGGCGAAATACCTGCAATCACTTGATAAGACGATAGCTGATTAGCCGAAATATAAGATAATGGTGGGTTCATCTGATTGCCACAGGCCGCAGTAATATCTGCGCCATCGACCAGTACTTTAACTCTATCGCCCATCATGCCATTTAATATAGGTAAACTAGAAATTCCACCTGCCGCAGAGAAATCCACCCCCAACTCAGTTAAAAGCTGTTCAGCAGAACCTAAATTTGCATGGCTGTTAACGTTTTGGCCCTGTACTTCAATCACTTCAATTGAATCATCAGCCAGTACATAAGGAGAGACTAAACTCGCAATGCAAAGTGCTAACGGAGAAAGTGCATAACGTGAATTGATAGGTGGATTGTGGTTGCTCATTTTATTCTTTAATTACAGCAGGTTTAAGATAAGCAAAGTATATAACTTGACGACAACACTGAACACGCGACAAATTGTCGCACCCCAAGCTCTGACTCGATGTTTATTGTTCTTATTTTAAACACGCTAATAACTTTTAAAAGGCTGTTAGAACACTAAAAACATAAAATAGCCACAACCACTGAAAATTTATTTTTCATCAGCATGCCGCTTAATAACCAAGGTGAATATATCAAGTCATTGAAAATTAGAACGTTCCTATTCAGCCAAAAACACTGCAATCTAAAATCGTATTTTCTGCTCTAAATACACTGTTTTTAGTGCAAGACGCTGACTTATTTTTATCATACAATCGCGGTTTAATTGGTTCTTCAAAATTGCAGTTTCCTGCTTTTTATTAAATAAATCATTCATATTTTGTCGTCAGTCTTTTTACAAGGGTTATCTATGTCACCTGAACCTAGCGTCGTGAACAATACGCTAAGCACTACCGCTATTTTGTTAGTACTTGCACTGGGTACTTTTATTTTAGGATTATCGGAATTTTCGATGATGCCGATGCTGCCATTGTTCAGCGAAACATTTGCCTCAACACCAGCACAAAGCGGTTATACCATTAGCGCCTATGCGATTGGCGTAGTGATCGGCGCACCGTTTTTTATGATCACCACAGCAAACATGCGCAAGCGTAATGCTTTGCTATTATTTGTGTCGATGATGTTTATATTTAACGGCTTAAGCGCATTTGCTAATTCGTTAGAGCAGCTTATATTATTTCGCTTTTTAAGTGGTTTACCCCACGGAGCTTATTTTGCTGTTGCCATTTTATTAGCCGCAGATATAGCACCTGCCAATAAACGCGCCAGCTTTATGTCTAAAGTATTTATGGGCCTTACCATAGCAACGATTGTTGGCGTACCTATGGTTACTTTAGTCGGTCAAAATTTTAGTTGGCGTTATTGTTTAGCGGGCACCGCAGTACTGGCACTTGTTGCGTTAATTCTAATTGTAAAGTTCATACCAAACACAAAAAATTCAGCCCCTTCGTCGTTATTAAGCGAGTTGAGCGTACTGAAAAATAAGCTGGTTTGGTCAATTTTAGGGATCATTATTGTTGGCTTTGGCGGGGTGTTTTGCATTTATACTTATATTGCCGATACAATTTTAGTGGTCACCCACACACCAGCCTACACTATATCAATTGCGATGGTTATGTTCGGTATTGGTTGTACGCTGGGCAACTATATTTTAGGTAAAGCGGCGGATCATTCGCCCCTTAAAACCACTGGTATAGCACTTGTTGGCGCAATCGTTTTTGCTACAACTTATGTAATGGCAAGCCATAACATTTGGTTACTTTATGCAGTTATATTTTTTATTGGTTTTAGTGTCGGACTTGGCACAGTTATCCAAACTATGTTGATGGATGTATCTCCGCATGGGCACGCAATGATTGGCGCACTTGTACAATGCGCATTCAATACTGCAAATGCAATAGGTCCTTGGGTTGGCGGCTTAGCAATTGCACAAGGCGCGCAACCTAATCAAACCGGCTATGTCGCCGCAGTGTTATTTGCTGGTGGATTTATTATGTGGTTACTGAGTGCATTGCAAATGGGTAAACAAAAACCGCAACTAGTTGCCCCATAAAACAGCACTACACTCTGCGTACTTTAAGCACGCAGAGTGTAGAATTTATACCTCTTCATCTTGAAAGATATCTTCAATTTTTAATTTAAATAAACGAGCTGCTTTAAACGCTAATGGTAAACTAGGATCGAACTTGCCTTTTTCGATAGCATTCACCGTTTGCCTTGATACATCAAGTAGCTCTGCTAATTTTGCCTGAGTAAGGTCATGCTCCGCGCGCAATACTTTAAGGCGGTTTTTCATTCTTCGTCCTCAGCGCCAAGTTGTTTATTCATCACTACCACAGACACTAAATAAGTTATCCCCATAAACATCACTAAATGGGAAATCCCTTGTCGAAACGAAATTACCCCGCTCGTTTGTAATACCGAGTATGCTAAACCAAATACTAAACTCCCTCCTAAGGTAATCGCCATCGCATTTAAATGTAACCGTTGCTGCAATTCATCTAAGCCAGCTAAATGGCGTTTATTTGCCATAATCATCATAATACCTGCGAAAACATTAACCATAATTGCCACTATACTAAGTAGCGTGTTCTGCTCGTCCCACAGCAACAATGGCCCGAATGACGCAAGCGCCAAAGTTAAAACCCACGCCAGAGTCCACTTTGCTAAATAAACAGTGTTTAGTTTGTTGCGTTGTTTGAATGTTAATCCTGTTTGTTGTTTCATGCTCTCGCCTTTTTAGTCAAGTAAACTTGACTAAGTATTGTTGAGGCTCACAGAAAAGTCAAGCAAGCTTTACATAAAGTAATGTATATCAGACATAGCTTGTACCGTGACTGTTTAATAAAGCTTTTTAACGTTTAACTCAGAATATTGTATTAACTTATTGCTTGCAGTAGGATAAAACAAAGCTGTTTAAAGCAACCTCAATTTTAACAATAACAATGATGAGCCCTGCATGCGTAAATCTGTTTTCTTTGTCGGTGAATGGCAAGTAACACCTGCCACCAATAGCTTACGACGAGGTGCGCAAGTCAAACAACTTGAGCCCAAAGCGATGGATGTTTTATTGTTATTATGCGAAAAACAAGGAGAATTAGTTAGCAGTGACGAGATCATTAACCATTGTTGGCGCACTGTTGCGGTGGGCGATAATCCATTGCACAAAGTTATCACGCAATTACGTAAAGCATTTGACGACAAAGCCAGTGATCCGCAATACATAGAGACAATCCGCAAGCGCGGCTACCGCGTTATCGCCAAAATAGAGCTGCCTCTCGATGAAGAACAAAAAGCCAGCCATATAAAATGGCAAGGCAGCTCACCCTTTGTTGGCTTAAGCGCGTTTACTCCCAATGAAGCCGATGTTTTTTTTGGCCGCAGCAAGCAAATAAACACACTATTACAACGGGTATCGGCACAAATAAGTTTTGGCCGTGCTTTTAGCTTATTGCTCGGCTCTAGCGGCTCAGGTAAATCATCTTTGGTCAATGCAGGTATATTACCGGCATTAATGAGTGAGTCAGGCTTTGATGGCTTTCGGGTTGAGTCATACTGCCAACTTGATTTTGCTGATATAACTAAAGATCGGTTATTTCTCGATTTAGCCTCTACCCTACTTGATTTAGAAATAAACGACGCCCCGGTACTTAGCGATATGAGTGCCGACACTTTGAGCGAGTTATTACAAAACGCGCCCGAGCAAGTTATTGAGCGTTGCCAAATGGCTTTAAAGCAAAGCCAAACACCCCATATAAAACCGTATTTATTTTTATTTATCGACCGCCTTGAAGTATTACTGTCGTCGCCAGTATTTAGCGAGCAAGAGCGCAGCCAGTTTTTAACAATTATAGAGTTACTGGCCACCAGTAACTGCATGATTATATTTAGCGCCTGTCGAAATGACTTTTATCCGCAAGTGGTTAATCAACCTAGCTTAATGGCGGGCAAAGCCAATGGCGCCCATTTTGACTTACTGCCGCCCACTCGCACTGAATTAAAACAGATGATCCGCCTGCCAGCTTTAGCCGCAGGGCTTAGTTGGCAGCTTGACCCTGAGCACCAAACCCCACTGGATGAAATGCTCTGTAACGACACCGCCAATAACCCCGATGCCCTGCCAATGCTGCAATACACGTTGCAACAACTGTACTTACAGCGCAGCGAAAACGATGAGCTATTAGTCTCACAATACCAAGCATTGGGCGGTATTGAAGGCGCGATTGGTAAAAAAGCCGAGCACGTTTTTACACAACAGCCCAAGCAACAACAATCCCAGCTGAGCTTGGTATTATCAAAACTCATTACCCTGCACGCTGATGGCGAAACCCTCACCAGCCGCGCAGCCCGTTGGGATGAACTCACCACCCCGGCACAAACACAACTTGCACAAGCGATGGTCGATAGCCGCTTATTTGTATCGCACCTTAAAAACGAGCAAGCCTGTTTTAGTTTGGCACACGAAGCGCTACTACGTCAGTGGCAACGCGCCATAGACTGGATAAACCAACACCAACAAAGCTTAGCCATTAAAAGTCGCTTACAAATCGCCACCGAGCGTTGGTTAAACGAGCAAAAACATGCCGACTTTTTATTAGCCCAGGGCAAGCCGTTACAAGAAGCACAAAGCCTGATAAATAACGCTATGTTTACCCTCAGCGCTGCTGAACTGAGCTTAATTAAAGCATCAAACCGCAGGGCAAAACGCAAAAAAAGAGTGTTACAAGCCACCGCGGTTGCACTTATTTTACTCAGTTTTATAGCCACCTTTATGAGCGTACGCAGCTACCACGCCGAGCAAGTCGCGCAGCAAAAACGCTTAGAAGCCGAAAGCCTACTTGGTTTTATGGTGGGTGAATTTGCCGATAAACTGCGTAGCGTTAAACGTATGGATTTGCTCGATGGTATTAGCAATAAAGCGCTGGAGTATTTTACTAATCAAGCTGATGAGGACAACTCTCTCTTTCGCTTTACAGACCAAAAAACCGAATTTAACAACCGCTTTCAATATGCACAAACCCTTGAGGCAATGGGAGAAGTGGCCTATTCCCGCGGTAAAACCGACGAAGCATTTACCGCGTTTGAGAGCGCCCGCACCCGACTTGAGGCATTATTAAAAACCCAACCTAGCAACTTAGAGTTACTTACGCTTGCGGGTGCCAATGCCTTTTGGTTAGGGCAGCTTCATTATGATAAAAGTGATTACGCTGCCACAGAGCCAATGTTTAAAAAATACCAAGCCTATAGTGAAACAATGTACTCCCTAGCACCCAATGACTTTAACTCCATTATGGAGTTGTCTTATTCACATAACTCTCTCGGCTCGTTATATTTAAAACAATTTAACTACACTGCTGCAAAACAAAGCTTCACAGAGTCGCTAAATCTTAAAAACAAAGCACTCGAGCTTAAACCCAACAATAAAAACTTATTACGTGATAAAACAGATACAATTAGCTGGCTTGCCAGTACAGAAGAAAATTTGGGTAATTTTAATACGGCATTAACAATGTTAGAAAATGCATCTAATGAATTGAATAATATTTTGGCACAATACCCCAATGATGCCAGTTTATTCAACAGTCTTGCTAACACTTATATACAACAGAGTTACTTGCTCAGCTATTTTCCTAATAAGCTACGTGCCTATATAAAGGCAAAACAAGCCACAGAGGTAATAAATAAAGCCCGGCTTCAGGATCCAAAAAATAATAAGTTTCAACGTATGTATCATCAATTTTTAGCGCATCAATTGTTACTATCTGATGATGTAAACATAGACATGCGGATTGAAGGCATTATTAACTTTATTAAGGAAAAAAGCTTGTCTGATAAAAAGATTGTAAATACACAGATTAGCCTTATTCACTATTTCATAAAAATAAAATCATGGCAAAAAGCACAAGAATTATTAGAAAAAATTGAAGGAAAAGTTGAAAATAAAATAGTTATAATAAATATAAGCTTAATAAAAGCAAAATTAGCTGTTAATAAAAATGCACAAGTAAAATTATGTGAACAAGCTATTACCATCATGTCCGAAATTACAAAAACAACCCAAAGCGTAAAAATCACTTACCCGCTTGTACAAGCATATACATGCTTAAACAAAGAAAACGAAATTTCAGAAATAAAAGCAAGCCTAGTAAACTTAGGCATTAACAATTTTCAACTATGAACATTAATAAAAAAGGAAATAATATGAATAACAATCAAGAGCTAATTCACTTTACAGTAAAAATTGAACTAGACAGTAACGACAGTGCCAATTTCACATACTTTAGAGATGGGAAAGAAGTATCTGGCGGTGGAGTTGTAAGAACTGAGACTGCAGGTATTTACACATTAGAACCAACGACTATTACTAGCGGCTTTTTATTTACCGGAGCCACTATCACCAATAAAAAAGGTGATTGTGCCGGCGACTTTAGCTATAAAGTGAGTGATGACAGCCAATCAATCATCATTATAGACAGCAATGAAAATAATGGCACAGTGTGCTTAATTTTTAACGTTGAGTGTAATGGCAAAGCGTACGAAAGCGCTGACCCTCAAGTTGAAAATGAAGATATATTTTAATTAACAACACCTAAACAATTACTACAATATACTTCGCAGACTCTTAAACTAGAGTCTGCGAATAAATAAAAACAATAAAAATCAACACCTTAAAACCAGAAGATTACCAGAAGGTTTGTTTGCACTTTTTTAAGTAAATTTATAGACACCAAAAACGTATAGCAAAGCGTAAGGATCAAACGTGTCTAAGCAAACAAATAATAATAACCAAGCACTTAATGCAAATAAGCAATCAACCGCTGCCGGTAAAACTCTGTCGACCTGCCTGTCACACATACAGTTTGGCGCATTAATAGAGCTATTTAATGGCACTGCTGAAGGCATTTTTGTTATTGATGAACAAGGCACGTTTGAGTTTGTTAACCCGATGGCGGCGCAGCTTTTAGGCGACTCACAACAATCGTTAATTGGCCAAAGCTTACTGCCGTTTTTGCACGAAACAGATCGTGACAAATACATGTATACGCTATTAAACTGGCTTGATATAAAAGACACTCGCCTTAACTTTGGCCCAAATGAAGTTAAAATAAATAAACTCGATGGCAGTATAATCGAAGCCGATTTATCTATTTCTAACATGCCACAAAGCATTGCCTGTGCACAAAAGCTATACGTTTGTATATTACATGATTTAAGCGCGCATAAAGCGATATTTAATCGATTAAAAATACAAGCCTCGACTGATCACTTAACCGGCCTTGCTAACCGTTTTACGCTTGATGAGTCATTAAATAAATTTTGGGCAGAGAGTATTCAAAGCCATCAGCCTTTAAGCACAATACTGATTGATGTCGATCATTTTAAGAGGTTCAACGATACCTACGGCCATATTAAAGGCGATAAGTGCTTACAAAAAATAGCCAAGGTTATTTTGCAATGTATACCGTCAAGAGATTGTTTAGCCGCTCGTTATGGCGGTGAAGAATTTGCTGTTATTCTGCCACGTTGCAACCGTGATAGTGCCGCCGTTGTTGCCAGACATATTCAACAACAAATTAATGCGATGTCATTTACTGACATTGGCCTACCGCCAGAAGTTAAAGTAAGTGTGAGCCAAGGTATTGCCTGCGAATTTGATAACCAATACCGCACCTGCGAAGCACTAATATGTGCCGCTGATACGGCTTTATATAGAGCAAAATCTGACGGCAGAAATAAAATTAGTATTAGTGCTTAATACGCTATAACGGTAAATAATTTGTCTATCAGTTACAGCTCGCTATTACTTTTTGCAGACAGAACTGCAACTTGTAAATAAAACACACTAACAGTTACATAAGACGCAAAATATTAACAATTAAGGTGCATTGCTACTATGGTATTCTGATCTATTCTTTGTTGAGTAAACATTTTATTAGTAAAATGTTGTTGGTTAAAATCAACATACTCAAGGGATTACTATATGGCTAACTTAAAAAAACTGCCCCTACATTTAGCAATATGCAGTACATTTGCTTTTCAAGTAAGTGCCATTGCAGCAGAGCAACCAACTAGCGAAAACGAAGTAAAAGATATTGAAGTTATTTCGGTCACCGGCACACGTCGTAGTTTACGCAGCCTGTCGGAAAGTACAGTTCCTGTAGACTTGCTAACCAGTCGTGATCTGGCAACCACAGGCCAGCTAGAAATAAGCCAAGTGCTTGCAGCCCAATTACCTAGCTTTAACTACCCAAGTGCCACTCTTGCCGATGGTACTGACCATGCAAAACCTGCAGTATTAAGAGGCCTAGCTCCCGATCACACCTTAGTACTTGTCAATGGTAAACGCCGTCATTCTGGTGCTTTATTAAACTTAGGCGGCACCGTTGGCCGTGGCTCTACGGCTGTTGATTTAAATAATATTCCAACCTCTGCGATTAAGCGCGTCGAAGTATTACGTGATGGTGCAGCGGCTCAATATGGCTCAGATGCCATTGCTGGTGTGATTAATATTGTACTCAAAGATGCCGATGAAGGCGGTAGTATAAGCTACACTTACGGTCAATATGATTCGCAAATGGCAGGCTCTGCACAGTTAAAAGAAACAATCATCGACTCGCAAGGTAAGCTTGGTTTTGTTAAAGGTGATGACCGCCGCGTTAACGATGGTATTACCCGAACTGCAAGTGCCAATGCGGGCTTTTCGCTTAGCGAGAATGGCTTTATCAATATCTCAATTGAAACCCGTAACAACGAGCCAACTAACCGCTCAGGTATTGATGAGCGAGAACAATATAATCGTGATGAAAACGGCGCGCTTGATCCAAAAGAGCTGACGTTTGACCGTTATAATCACCGCTTTGGTAAAGCCGATGTTGAAGATATCGCGCTATTTTATAATCTTGGCTACGACTTTAGTGATGACTTATCACTTTACTCTTTTGCCAGTTATTCAAATCGTAAAGGTAACTCAGGCGGTTTCTATCGTCGTGCCAAAGACAACCGTAATGTGCCAAGCGTTTATCCAGATGGGTTTTTACCAAACATTGACACTGATGTTGACGACTATTCGTTTGCTATCGGTTTAAATGGGGTTAGTAATGATTGGACATGGGATATCAGCACTAATTATGGTCGCAATGATTTTGCCTTAGGTGTTAGCAATAGCATCAATACCTCTATGGGTGCTAACAGTCCGACAGAGTTTGATAATGGCGCATTAGTGTATGAACAATTCCTTGTTAACATGGATGCCAGCAATAGCTTTGACTTAGGCTTGCCTGATGACGTGTTTGTTACCATTGGTACTGAATATCGCCATGAAAACTACCAAATCAAAGCCGGTGAACAAGCTTCTTATTTAACGGTACTTGATGCACAAGGCGTACCTGTTGCCGCCGGTGGCGCACAAGTTTTATCAGGTTTTTCACCGGATAGTGCAACTGATAAAAGCCGCCATAACATTGCCCTATTTGCTGAATTTGATACCTACCTCACTGAAAATTGGAATGCTGTGCTAGCGGGTCGATTTGAAGACTATAGTGACTTTGGCAGTACTTTTACAGCGAAACTTGCCAGCCGCTATAGCATTACTCCTTCATTATCGTTACGTGGTGCTATCAGTAGTGGTTTTAGAGCACCGTCTCTTGCACAAACGTCTTATAAATCAGTCAGCACTGTATTTGAAAATGGTGTACCTAGAGAAGTCGGATTATTTCCAAGTAGTGAGCCTGCTGCCAAAGCGCTTGGTGCAAAAGATTTAGACGCTGAAGAGTCTGTCAATATGACCGCTGGTTTTATCTTCACAGAAGGTAATTTTAGCTTCACGCTTGATGCTTATCGTATCGATATTGATGATCGCATTGTGCTCTCTGAAAACTTAGAAGGCCCTGCTGTTGAAGCTATTTTACAACAAGCCGCTGAGCTTAATACCCAAAGTGTGCGCTACTTTACCAATGCGATTGATTCGCGTACACAAGGGGTAGATATTGTTGCCACCTATTTACTTGGTTTAGCTGACTATGGTGACTTACGCTTAAGTGCCGCTGTAAACTTTAACGATACAGAAGTTACTCATGTGAAAGACAATCCACCGGAACTGGAAGCGTTAGGTGATGGATATCAATACTTTGCACGACGTGAAATTTCTCGATTCGAAAAAGGCACACCAGCAGATAAATGGAACCTGTCTGCAACATGGGATTATGAAAATATTCAAACCACGCTTCGTGCAACACGCTATGGTGAAGTAGTTGATACCTCAAGTAGTGCTGAGGGTGATGAACTTCTCAAAGCAAAGTGGCTCACCGATATTGAAGTAGCGTATCGTCCAACTGAGCAATGGAAACTTGCTTTAGGTGCTAATAATCTATTTGATCAGTACCCGCAAGATACGGTAAGTAATATTGGTTATAGTGATTTTAACCAAATTTTCACTTACACCGGGTTCACGCCATATAGTTTAGATGGCCGCTTTGTTTATGCGAATGTAGCGTTTAGCTTTTAATTAAACAAATAACTACGGCCCATATAAATATGGGCCGTCTTATCGAGGGTGCATAGTTACAATCGCTACAAAGTTAAGGCTTTAGCTAATTGTTCATAGACTATTTTATGGTTACGATTTAAGTCACTCACTTTAACCGCTTTAAACCACTTAATGGCCTGCTGATTATCTTTTGCTTGCCAGCATATTTCTGCCAGCCTTAATGTATGCGAAGCTTTGGTAATATCATCGCTGCCATCGACCATATAACTTAACGAGTCAACATAATACTTAATGGCAAGGTCATACTGTCCGAGCAATTGATATGTACGCGCTAAATTCCCTTGTGCAACAATAATTTTGCCTTGATGCTGAGTTGGAAGTATCCAATCGAGTGCTTTTTTTCTACTATCTCTGGCATTTTCTAAATCGCCAAAAGCATGATAAATATTTGCTTTATTGGAATGTAATTCAAAATTAAAAATTGGGTCTTTACTCTTGCCAAACTTTCGTTCGGTTTTGAGCAGCATTTGAAAAGCGGATTCTTTATTACCAAAAACATACTGCAAATTGGCTAACTCAAGCATTCGCATTGGATCTGCAAACGCGTCGTACATCAACTGTATATCTGTAAGAGCCTTATTAGCATATATTTTTGCACGCTCAATATCCCCATAATAACGTAAGGCTTTGGCGTAATAAAAGTAAGCTTGGACTTTAAATACTTCAGGTAGATCATCTCGTTCTGCGAATGGCTCTACAATGGTTTTTAAGGTTTCATAATCACTTTTATCGTAATAATAATCAAATAAGTAAGACTTGGCTTTATACCACCGAGTTGAATGAAGCTCTGATTTCTCTATACGTTCATTGATATAAACTAAGCAGTCTTTCTCTGGCTGCTGTAAGCAGAATTGTTCGTGATCACTAAAGTGTTCAGACGCATTAGCTAGCGTAGAGAAAATAAAGATAAAAATAGCGATTATTAAGTAATTTTTTATCATAAAATTTAAGCAAACGCTTAATGCTGTAAAGGATATACATAGATTAAAACATATTTGCATAAAATTATTAACAAATATTACGCACTAGCAGAGCATGATGAACAAAAAGTGGGATAAAAGACTGGCTTGGCAATTACAAAAATATTTTATAATCGCCTAAGCATTTGAAAAATATATTTATATACCTTTACTGATGGCACTAAATAACTAGCCGCACAGCAGTATTTTTGTATGCTAAATTAAGCTGCTTTTTTCAGCGCTTTTTTAAGCTTACCTATTTTGGCTTTTTGTTTTGCGACTTTATCTTTACGAGCGCTGATTTCTTTTTTAATCGATTTTACTTCTTTACTGATTGCTTTAGCTGGTTTCTTTGACATTGAGTATTTCCTTTTTAATTATGTAGCTCGCTACTGCGAGAGTTGTACTTTATGATAAAAAAGAACCAGATGATACGCGCCAACCAGTTCTTCACTAAAGATTCACATAACAGAAATAAAAATGAAATTAATTAAATGCCTGTAAAAAGTTATCATACTGCGTACACTAAAATACTAAAGTAGTAATAAACTACCTAACCCTAAGAAAGTGACAAAGCCAACGATATCGGTCACTGTTGTCAAGATTACTGAACCTGACAGTGCCGGGTCGATTTTCATTTTATCTAAAATCGAAGGGATCACCACGCCAGACAAAGAGGCTGCAATTAAATTAAGCAAAATAGCCACTGTAATAGTAATACTGAGCATTACATCACTAAACCAGAAATAGGTAAGCACACCAATTACCATAGCCCACACACAGCCATTTACAGCCCCTACCCTAAGCTCTTTTTTAAGTAACGCCTTACGGTTTGAGTCGGTTACCTGACCAAGCGCTAAACCGCGCACGATTACGGTAAGTGTTTGACTACCGGCAATACCGCCCATTGATGCAACTACCGGCATTAATACTGCCAATGCAACTACTTGCTCAATGGTTGCGCCAAATAAGCCAATAAACCAGGATGCTAAAAATGCGGTTGCTAAATTAATGCCTAACCAAATACCACGGTTTTTCGCACTTTTTCGTACGCTGGCAAATAGATCTTCATCTTCACGTAAACCACCCGCTTTTGCCGCCGCTTCATCGGTGACCTCTTGGCGTAATTCATAAGCTGAGGTAACTTTTAATCGCCCCAGTAACTTGTTATCGACATTGACAACAGGCATTGCCATTTTTTCACTGTGGATCACCACTTCCGCGGCTTCGTATAAATCATCGTCAGCATGCAGTGAGGTGATATCGTGATCAGCAAAACTTAATAAGGTATCTGAATCCTTAGCTTTAAATAACGTGTTAACCGATACCTCACCAATTAGCGTACCTTTGCGGCTTACTAAATAAATAACCTCAGTATATTGCGGTAAGCCTTTTTGCAGGATTTTTCGTGCGCCACCGACCGTTAGTTTGTCTGAAACCTTAAGTGAATCAAAATCAAGCCAATGACCCAATTGCTCAGGGTTATATTGCTGCGCTAATTCATATTGCTTGGTTTGTACTTCATCAAGTTGACGGCGAGCGTATTCAACAAAGCGCTCAGGGATCACTTCTTCAAGTTCAAGTAACTCAGCAACGCTTACTTCATCAAGTAATTTAAAACCGTCATCTTCATCGAGTGTTTGTAATAGCCAACGACAGCTATCGGCGCCTAAATTAATGAATATTTCGTGCTGGGTGTCTTCATCTAATAATTGCCAAATATCAATACGCTGATCTTTTGGTAAGGCTTCAAATAATAACGATAAATGTTCTGTCGAGAGTATTTCTTTGGCGTCAGCTAACAGCTTATTTTTACGCTCTGTAGTATCACATTGTAAAAGCTCATCAATAAGCTGTGGGAGTTGATCAATCGGGTATTCAATCATGTTGAAGCCTTTGAATTTAACTACTTTGTGTTTAGTTTACCTCAGCTTGAAAAAATAGTTTGAGAAATTTTGCATCGTATTTCGTATTCCCCACAGCCTAATTAGCTGTGGGGAAAGTTGTTTATTTAAACCAGCCTTGTACGCGCTCTACCAACATATAATTAACGGGCACCAGTAACAAGGTGATAAAGGTTGCAAAAATAATCCCAAAACCAAGGCTCACTGCCATGGGGATCAAAAATTGCGCTTGCGTTGCTTTTTCAAATAACAACGGCATTAAACCAATAAAAGTGGTGATACTGGTTAACATTACAGGGCGAAAACGTGACGCGCCTGCTTGTTTTACTGCCTCTAATAGTTCACCACCCTCGGCACGCTTTTTATTGATAAAATCAACCAGTACTAATGAGTCATTTACCACCACGCCAACTAAAGCCAGCATGCCGAGTAGGCTCATGATGCTCAAATCCATACCCATGATCCAATGCCCCATTACAGCGCCAATCATGCCAAACGGGATCACGCTCATAACAATAATTGGCTGCATATAAGACTTAAATGGAATAGCCAATAAGGCATAGATAATAAAGAACACAAACAGTAGTCCCCATGCGAGTGAACCAAAAGATTCTCTTTGCTCTTTGGCTTCACCTTCGAGTGAGTGAGTTACACCAGGATACTGCTGCACTAATTCATCAAGATATGCTTTAAGATCCGCTTGCAGTACTGTCATGTTGGTATTGCCTTTTTCAACGTCTGCGGTCACATTGAGCGTTCGATAACGGTCTATCCGATTGATTGTTGAGGGGCTTTTACCGGGTACTAACGTGGCTATATGCGACAGCGGCACAGTACCACCTGCTGGCGTTTTTATAAGAATATCTCTTAAATCGGCAACTGAGCGACGCTCCTCAATGGGCAAACGTACCATAACACGTACGTCGTCGCGCCCACGTTGGATACGCTGCACTTGCGCACCAAAAAATGAGTTACGCACTTGCTGCGATACATCAACTCTGTTTAAGCCAAGCGCAAGACCTTGATCGGTCAATTCTATTTCAAGCTCTTCTTTACCGTCTGACATGCTATCAGCAATTTCATACACTGTTGGGTAAGTCGCTAACCGTTGTTTTACTTTATCAGCTACTTTTTCTAAGGTGGCAATTGAGCTACCATTAAGCTGTACATCAATAGGACTTGAGGTACGACCAAATTCAGCTCTAAAGGTAACACTTTCAGCGCCAGGTATAATACCAATTAACTCTCGCCACTCACTTACCAACTCTTGAGAAGTGATACTTGAGTCCCGCGTTTCTGCCGGTGTAATTTCAAATCTTACGCTGCCTGAGTTTGACGAGCCCCCACGCCCCCCCGTGGTTGCCAAAATATTTAAAATTACACTTTGACCATCTTCATCACGGTATTTTTCTTTTAAATCCTTAGCTTTATCCGACATATCAATAATGTATTTATTAGTCACTTCAAAAGGAGTACCAGCAGGAAAGGTTAAAGTTGCACGTACTGTCTCGCTTGGAATGCGTGGGAAAAACACAAACTTAGTCCAACCACTGGTGATCAAGGTTAGAATAATTAAACAGACTCCAATAAAAAAACTAATAGTGGCTAACTTGTTACGCAGTGCTAGATTTAATAGTGGTTGATAATATTTTAATATCGCATGTTCAAAGCCGTCGGCAAACCTCTGCTGAAACCGCTCTAGTTTTGATGGGTCATTTTTTTCATTTCGTAATTTTAAATACTTTAAGTGTGCAGGTAGTACAAACTTTGATTCAATTAATGAGAACAATAATACAGGGATCACTACTACCGGAATTTGTGCGAATAAAGCTCCGCGCGGACCTTCAATAAATGCCAGCGGTAAAAATGCAGCTACCGTAGTTAACACACCAAAAGTAACCGGTGTGGCTACTTCTTCGGTGCCGCGAATAGCGGCTTGTTCGCCTGATTCGGCAGTTTTCATATGGGTATAGACGTTTTCACCGGTAACAATGGCATCATCCACCACGATCCCCAGCACTAAGATAAAGCCAAATAAACTCATTACGTTTAAGCTCACACCAAAAAATGGCATAGCTAAAAACGCGCCCATAAACGATACAGGAATACCTATAAACACCCAAAACGCAATGGCTGGTCGCAAAAATAACGTCAGTAAGGCTAAAACCAAAATTCCGCCTTGTAGTGCATTCGTAGATAGAGTCGCTATACGCGCTTTAACAAGTTCTGACTCATCATCCCAGTAGCTTAGTTCAAACCCTTCAGGAAGCGACTTTTGCTGAACATCAATATAGTTTTTAACGGCATCGGCAACATCAATAGCACTTTGTGGGCCGATACGATAAACATCAATAAATGCCGCTTGTTTGCCATTAAAGCGAGTGCGAACTGGCGTTTCTTCGAAGCCATCATTAATTGTCGCAATATCACCTAACCGAATAATCGAACCATCTGCTTGGTTTTTAATGACAATTTTAGCGAACTCATCTTTACGATAAGCTTGCCCTTTAGAGCGAATTAATACATCTCCACCTTCGGTTTTTAAATTACCTGCCGAAACATCAGAGCTTGAACTGGCAATTGCTGATGATATATCGGCTAAGCTTAAACTATATTGGCGCAACACGTCTTGGCTTACTTCGATAGATAGCTCATAGTCACGAACACCACTTAGCTCAACTTGGGTAATACTTGGATCCCTTAATAGTTCATCGCGTACCGTTTCTGCATAAGCGAGGGTTTCTTTCTCGCCATAGATACTCGATACGGTGACGGCGATCACTTCGCTTTTCCACTCAGCGAGCGATACGATTGGTTTTTCAGCATCCACAGGAAAGGTATTAATCGAATCAACTCGGCTTTTTATATCTGCAAGCAACTCTCGCGGATCATAACTATTTTCAATTTCGATACTTACCGATGATGAGCCCTCTGATGAACGGCTCGAAATACGTTTAACGCCTTCTAAGTCTTGTACCGCTTCTTCGATACGAATGGTCACGCCTTTCTCTACATCTTCAGGTGTAGAACCTCGCAGTGATACACTCACGTTCACCCGTTCAGTTTGAATCGTTGGAAACACTTCCAACGGGATCTGCGTGAATAAGCTAAACAATCCGGCTAATAATATACTGATCAATAGCAGGTTAGCTGCAACATGATTTTTGGTAAACCAAGCGATCATTGCTTCGCTCCTTGTTTAGCGCTGTTTGGCTTTTGACTGCCTCCATCAAGTATAGCTTGGTATTGCTCTTCGCTCATGACGCTTACTTTGGTGCCTGAACTCACTTGACCAAGCGGGGTTAATACAAGGTCATCACCATTATTTAAACCAGTAGCAATAATTGCTTTTTCTGCATTTTGCCAAGCTAGTGTAATGTCTTTACGATTTAAAACACCATTTTTTACTGTATACACATAGCTGCCTTGATAAATGGCGCTATTGGGAATTACGAGAGCATTGGGTAATATTTTACCGGTAATTTCAGCCTTGATATATTGGCCAATTTTGATCGGATACTGCTTATCTGCGGTGGCTTTATAAGGGTCATTTATTTTTGCGACTACATATAATTGTTGGGCGGTTTCATCAATAGCGCCCTCAGTGCGCACAACTTGTCCCTGCCAATGTTGATGACCAACAAGTTCTGACGTTAAGGCCACATCAGCACCCTGCTCAGTGTTATCTTTATCTCTAAATTGCATGGGTAAATTGATAAACCCTAAGTCTTTGTTTTTAATTGGCAAACGAATTTCGACACTGTCTATTGCATAAATAGACGCTAGTTCAGTGTTGTTACTCACAACTTGCCCTAAATCAACACTGCGACTGAGTACTCGCCCAGCGTAAGGTGCTCTGATCTTAGTACGTTCTAAATCAAGTTCTGCTTTTTCTAGTTGTGCCTGTGCTGATAAAACCTCAGCTTGCGCCGCAGCTAGTTGTGGTTTGCGCAGTACTAAAGAACTGGCTTGTTCGCCATTACCTAAGCGTTGCCAATCTGTTTGTGCTTGATTACCACGTGCTTGCTCTTCTAATAACGCTTGTTGGGCAGTCAATAAATTAGCTTGTGCAGACTTAACTTCAGCTCGGTGATCTCGGTCATCTAACTCTAGTAACACTTCACCTTTATCAAAAAAGCCACCGTCACGAAATTGATCGTTAACATTGATAATTTGCCCAGATGCTTGCGACACTAAGATGCTTTGCGTTCGCGGTTTTACCGTACCAAAGCTGTTAATCATAACTTGGTAAGGCTGTGCTTTTAGATGAGAAATAGCAACGGTAACATTTGCTTTAGGCGCAGAGCCAAAACGTTCGGTCTTTGGTGGGTTACCTTTAATGAAGACAATTAACACCACTGTCACTGCGATAACAATAGCCGGAATTAATAATTTACGAAGTTTACTGTTCATGATTATTGCTCTTCTGATTCTCGGTTAGGCTCGGAAAAATCGCCACCAAGGGCAACATGTAGCTTTATACGATTTAGAATTAACTGACTTTTAATATTGATCACTGAATTTTGCGCGCTAAAAGAGCGATCTTGTGCATCCAGTACGGTTGTGTAATTTACTAAACCACTTTGATATTGTTCAAACGATAACTTTTCAGCAGCAATAGCATTGGTTTGTGCTTCGAGTGTTGTTTTATAACGTTGCTGTAGGGATTGCTCTTGGGTAATGGCATTTTCTACATCAGTAAATGCATCATATAGTGACTCAAGATACGCCTGCTCTTGGCGTTTAACCGCTAGACTTGCTTGCTGTTCATTTGCAGCTAAACGACCACCATCAAAAACCGGCATAGCTATACTGCCAACTAAAGACCAAGCTAAACTTGAAGGGGAAAATAAATCACTGATTCTATCGGTACTATCACTTAGCGAAGCCGATAGGTTTAAGCTAGGAAAGCGCTGTTTATGAGCGTAAGCCAAGCCGGCATCCGTACTTAATAACTGATACCAACTCGCCATTAAGTTTGGTTTACGAGTAAGCAGCTCTGACGGCAAGCCTTTAGGAATTGGTTTATCAAGTAAAGGTAAGTCGGCATCAACACTTAAGGCACCTTTAGGATAGACACCAGTTAACCGCTCTAGAGTACGTATCGATTCTGTTAATGTGGCTTGCTGCTGAGCAATATTAGAGCGCTCAGTATTTAATTTATTACGGGTTAAATATACATCGAGTGCTTCACTCAACCCTTGGCGATAACCTGATTCAATAATAGCGAGATTCTGCTCAGCGATTTGTTCTCTTTGCTTATAAAGCGCTAATAACTGCTGCGCCGTTATTACATTAAACCAACCACTGACAACATCAGCTACCAATTGTTGGCGAGACTGTTCAAAGGTCGCTTTTTGCGCTAAATATTCTAAATTAGCTTGGCGCTCAGCCGCTGTAAGTTTACCCCATAAATCAACTTCATAACTTAAAGATAAGTCAGCTGAGCTGGTATTATTATAACTAACTGGGCGATTATTTTTACTGCGGTTTGTGCGCGCGGACAAATCGAGACTTGGCCAAAGCGCCGCCCCAGTTGCAATTAACTGCTGCTGTTTAATTGCAACATCATAGCCTGCTTGCAATATAGCCTGATTATGACGTAATGCTTGCCCCACCAGTGCGTACACTTGTGGGTTTTCAAGTTGCTGCAACCAATTATCAGCAACAGCTTCATCTAACTTTTGCGTGGAGTCTTGTTGCCAGCTAGTTGGCAGTGTATCGAGTTGTTGCACTCGCTCTTGCTGAGTCGGCTGTGTTGTACAAGCCCCAATGAACAACACAGATAATGCAACAATACTCGGCTTTAGTTGCCAGTTCATGTTTAACCCTGAATACATCAATTACTAATTGTAATTCAATCACTCAAGTCCTAATAGCTCAACTGACTTTACATAAAATTACAAATACTTAGGTGATACCGCGATAAAGCGCAGGTTTTGTGGGATTAAAGGTGCTAGGTGCTAGAATTAAAAAGCACAGCCATGTATTTGGCAAACTTTTTTAAAAAACAAAAAAGCCCCGCATTTTCATGCAGGGCTTTAATATAAATGGTGCCTCGACGCGGAATCGAACCACGGACACGAGGATTTTCAATCCTCTGCTCTACCGACTGAGCTATCGAGGCACTTAAACAGTGCTAATTAAATGTTTTAAAACATTTAATTTAAATAAATGGTGCCGACTAACCGAGTCGAACGGTTGACCTACTGATTACAAGTCAGTTGCTCTACCAGCTGAGCTAAGTCGGCACACTAAACTGTGTGCTAAGGCACGTTTCAATTTTAAAGATTGATAACTTTGGATAAATGGTGCCTCGACGCGGAATCGAACCACGGACACGAGGATTTTCAATCCTCTGCTCTACCGACTGAGCTATCGAGGCACTTAAACAGTGCTAATTAAATGTTTAAAACATTTAATTTAAATAAATGGTGCCGACTAACCGAGTCGAACGGTTGACCTACTGATTACAAGTCAGTTGCTCTACCAGCTGAGCTAAGTCGGCACACTAAACTGTGTGCTAAGGCACGCATAATAATGTTTTAATCATTTGATTTAAACACCATTATTTAAATAATGGTGCCCAGAGGCGGAATCGAACCACCGACACGAGGATTTTCAATCCTCTGCTCTACCGACTGAGCTATCTGGGCAATTTCAGTATTAATAAAAATCACAAAGGATTTTCAATGCAATTCCCACTTAGCTCTACTGACTGAGCTATCTGGGCAATTTCAGTTTTAATAAAAATCACAAAGGATTTTAAATACAATTCCCAATTAGCTCTACTGACTTAGCTATCTGGGCGATTTCAGCTTTAATAAAAATCACAAAGGATTTTTAATATAACTTCAGCTTAGCTCTACTGACTGAGCTATCTGCGTGTGCGGCGTATTAAACTGGTTTTGCCCTTTCAAGTCAACTTTTTTTTTATTCTTTATAACTGTTTGCACAGTTTTTCAACAAAGCGACTAATAAATGTAAAGTACGCTGTTTTTTTACAGCTATAACTCTTTAATTTATGTATTGGATAGGTATTTTAACTGCTTTGTGTACAACAGTCCTAAAAACGTAGTGAATTATTTCTGGTAAATGATAGGATTGATTTCCAGTACACAAGCGACTGTTTAGATTGCGGTTGATAATAGATAAGTTGGATAATAAATGCTGAGTAAATTTTCTTCTCCTGTAAAAGGACTATTACCTCTTTTTATACTAATAAACTTAGCCGTAACAGCACTCGCTGTGGTTGCTTATTCTTTTTACCCTAGCCACACTGAAGACTCAAAAGCACCACCAAGCTCACTAAGTTTAATGACATTAGCTGAGCAATTAGACACACCTTTAGTAAATGCATTAACTCGAACAGGACAAGATAATGCCACACAACTACTAAATTTAAGTGCTGCGCTTAATAATCAATTTGATTACTACTTATATCGATATACACCTACTGCACAAACACAATTGGTTTTTGCTAGTAATAAACCGGCAATTGCACCGCTAAAACTTGATCAATATTCAGTTGAGCAAGGTATTATTCACTATCAATTAAATTTAAATGATCAACCCGTTGGTGAATTGATCATTAAACAAAAAATAGCTGTAACCCCTCTACTGCCAAATTATTCCATCGGACTTGCATTGGCTATTGCAGGAATTGCTGGAGTAAGTTTATTTTTACTGGCGCTGTTTTTTAACGTTTATCTTAATACGCGGATCCGCAAAAGTAGTGACACTCTTGCGCATAAATTAGAAAGCATCACTAAATCTGGTAGTTACAATACACATATCGACGAACAATTAGATATCGGCCTTGGCGTTGTAGCTAAAAATATCAATCAACTATTGCAGCAAGTACAAGATGCCATCAATAGTAATGACGTAGCCCAAAAAGATTTGCATAAGCTGCAAAGCAGTCTGGAAACTGAAGTGCAAAACCGCACTTTAGCGCTTGAAAAAGCGAGCCATAGAGCTGAACAAGCAAGCGAAGCCAAAACCACGTTTTTAGCAACTATGAGCCATGAGATACGCACCCCAATGAATGGCGTAATTGGCACCATTGATTTACTAAGGCAAACAGATCTTAATGGCGCTCAGCATCGTCTAAGTACAATTATTCGTGAATCAGCCTTTTCACTACTGGGTATTCTGGATGATATTTTAGATTTCTCAAAAATTGAAGCGGGCAAACTAAATATCGATCCAACTCCTTTTTCGGTCTCGGATACTATTGAAGAAGTTGCCAGAGTATTGTCATCGGTTGCAAAAAAACGCCAGCTTGATTTAGAGCTTGCCATAGCCCCTGATGTACCAATTAATTTAATTGGTGATACTGTTCGCGTTCGCCAAGTACTTTATAACTTATGTAGTAATGCGATTAAATTTACAAGCACCGATGAAAATCGCCTAGGTCAGGTACGCATTGCTGTAGAAGTGGCACAAAATACTGCTGACCATTTTACTCTGCGTTTTAGCGTCAGCGACAATGGTAAAGGTATGAGCCAAGCTCAGCTGCGTGAAATATTCAATCCATTTATTCAAGCCGAAGGATCAATTACCCGTGAGTACGGTGGCACTGGCCTAGGTTTATCTATTTGTAAAAGTTTAACCGAGTTAATGTTAGGGTCGATTAGTGTTACCAGCGATATAGGTATTGGTAGTGACTTTGTGGTGGAATTGCCATTCAGTACTGAAAACACCATAAAGTATGCCCATAAAGGCGCCTTGAAAGATCATTCGGTGATACTCGTCACTGAGCATCAAAGCAGACAACAAACGCTTTCTCGTTATTTATCATTTATGGGAGCAAAAACAATTACAGTGCAAGCGGTGCAAGAAATTGAACAGTATCAAGACAACCCCGGTGTTATTTGGGTGCTTGATGGTATCGATTCAATGGATAGCATTAATTACTTACTACGCCGTTTACTGTATACCCTTGAAGATAATAACCAACAGGTGATCGTACTTAGTAAATTGGATGAAGCCGCAATAAATCACAAAAACATCTTTTACCTTAATGCGTCGCCATTATGTAAGTCAAACTTTATGATGTCGCTATTGGTTGCTGCGGGGCTGCATACACCAAGACAAGTTAAACCAGTTAAAACCCTTAATAATTATTTAAATATTGAACAAGCACGCGAAGAAAACAAACTCGTGCTACTTGTTGAAGACAATATTTTGAATCAACAAGTGCTTACCGATCAACTACATTTACTTGGGTTTGGCGTTGAGGTTGCTGAAAACGGCGAACAAGGTTTAAAAATGTGGCAAAGCGGTCGTTACCCATTAATTTTAACTGACTTACATATGCCTAAAATGTCAGGTTATGACATGGTTGAAAAAATTCGCGACGAAGCCGCGCAACTTGAAGACATCAACGCTCAGCCTTATGTTATTGCAGTAACGGCAAATGCCTTAAAGGGTGAAAAAGAACGCTGTTTAAATGCCGGTATTAACGATTTCATTACTAAACCCGTTGAATTAAATACACTAGAGGCAACACTTAATAGTTGGAGTGAAAGCAAACAAGAGTCGATTACGGCTTCTCCTAATAAGCCGTCAGCACCAATTAACTTTGAAATGCTCGCTAAATACATAAACAATGATGACGCAAAGCAGTTACGATTCTTTAAAATGTACTTAGAGCAAAGCCATACGTTAGCTAAAGACATTAATACGGGGGTAATGACCGGTGATAAAGAAATAATAATTGCAGCTTGCCATCAACTTAGATCTATATCGAAAACAATTGGCGCAGAAAAAGTAGCTGAACTGGCAGCTGACTTTGAAGATAACTGTAAAGAACAAGACTTAACCAGTGATCAACTAATCGAACTGCGTGATAATTTAGAGATTGAGTACTCCCGTGTTGCGCAGTTTTTAAAAGAGCAAGTTAGTAATGCCCAAGAGCAAGATGATCTGATTTAATTCAAGCGTTAAAAAAGGGCTTATTGCCCTTTTTATTCGCATGTGAAAATCATTTTTCTGGCGGACGGTAGCCTTCGATTTCTACATCTTTATCTTCAAACAAAAAGCCAACCATTTGCTCTTCTAAAAAAGTACGATGCTCTGGATCCATCATATTTAAATGCTTTTCATTGATCAGCATTGTTTGCTTGTGCTGCCACTGTGCAAATGCTTCTTTAGAAATATTATTAAAAATCCTTTCACCCAACTCACCAGGGTAAAGTTGGAAACCAAGCCCTTCGGCTTCTTTTTGTAACTTTTGACAAAATACAGTGCGTGCCATGATTGCTCTCTTGTGCTCTTAGAAACGATATCAGTTAGTGTAAACTATTGTCGCAATTTGTTTAACTAGCTTTTTAGTTGGAGCGGCTAAACCAACCTCTATGGACTGGTCCAACGGGTACCAAACTAGTTGTCGCTCATTCACCACATCAGGCACTTTATGCAAAGTGAGTACATGCGGATTAATAGTTAATTCAAAGTGCGAAAATATATGCGTAAAAGGCTCAATCGGCACAGTTGTAACGGCAAGCCCTTGCTGTGCTAAAAAAGTATCTAACTGAGATTTTTGCTCAAACTCAAAAAAACTAAATAAGCCGCCCCATATTCCTGAGTTAGGCCTTTTTTCCATCAATACTTGATCATTACATTGAATAATTAATTGATGACACACTTTCTTTGGCACTGCTTTTTTAGGTTTTGAATGAGGGAACTGTTTTACCTGCTCAGTCTTATACGCTCCACAACGCGAGCGCAACGGGCAAGGTTGGCAATCAAACTTGCTACGTGAGCAGAGGCTTGCTCCTAAATCCATCATTGCTTGGTTAAACTCAGTCACTTGTTTTGCTGGAGTTAACTGCTCTGATAGTTGCCATAATTGGTTTTCAACTTTTTTAACTCCGTACCAACCTTCAATCATAAAGAATCTGGCAAGCACGCGTTTTACATTACCATCTAATATAGGGTGATGCTGGCCAAGAGAAAGCGATAAAACAGCTCCTGCAGTCGAGCGCCCAATTCCTGGCAAAGCAACAACCTCGTCTAACGTTGTTGGAAACTCGCCTTTGTATTGATCTCGGATTATCTTTGCGGTTTTATGTAAATTGCGAGCTCGAGCGTAATAGCCCAATCCGGTCCAGTGATGCAGCACGTGATCTTCATCTGCATTTGCTAAAGCGATAATATCTGGAAAACTTTGCATAAACTTTTCAAAGTAAGGAATAACTGTGATTACCTGAGTTTGTTGCAACATCACTTCAGACACCCACACCTTGTAAGGTGTTTTATTTAATTGCCAAGGTAAGGTTTTACGCCCATGTAACTCATACCAATCGACTACTTGCTGAGAAAACCAGCTTGCTTCACTGTTGTTTAACTTCAAAATAACTACTTTTAAAACCCGACCCTTAATGGCGCTCAGTCTATTGCAGTGAGTTAAAATATCAAGTTATAAACATACACAAAAGATAAGGCCTTGTGATCAACGCCGTGGTCAGGGATAATACGCCACCATTTTAAGACATGTTGTTTTCATCAGGCCAAAATATATGAGTGATTCAAGTAACGATAACCTTGAGCAAGCGATGCAAGAAGGTAAATATATTCGTACCATTCGCAGTTTTGTTAAGCGCGAAGGTCGTTTAACCAAAGGACAAGCTGCGGCAATTGAAAAATGCTGGCCAACCATGGGGCTTGAACATCAACAAGGCATGCTTGATCTAGCCCAAGTATTTGGCAATGACAACGACGTTGTTTTAGAAATTGGTTTTGGTATGGGTAAATCATTGGTCGAAATGGCCAAGAGCGCACCACACCTTAACTTTATTGGTATTGAAGTACACCGCCCAGGTGTTGGCGCATGTTTAATGGATGCTGATGAAGCAGGCATTACAAACTTACGTATTTTTGAGCATGACGCTGTTGAAGTATTTGCTGATTGTATTGCTGAGGGCAGCATTACAACGGTGCAACTATTCTTCCCTGATCCATGGCATAAAAAACGTCACCATAAACGTCGTATTGTACAACCTGCATTTGTAGAGAGCTTACGTAGCAAATTAAAAATTGGCGGTGTATTCCATATGGCAACTGATTGGGAAAACTACGCAGAACATATGCTTGAAGTAATGCAAGCAGCGGAGCATTTTAAAAACCAATCAGAGACTAACGATTATGTGCCACGTCCTGATTTACGTCCCTTGACGAAATTTGAGCAACGCGGCCATCGTTTAGGTCATGGCGTTTGGGATTTAATGTTCGAGCGTATTAGCTAAATTAATCAAAACAACTTTAAAGGCAAAGCCATATATGAGCGCATTAACTAATCCAAGTTCACTTTTACTACGCAATAGTGCAAACCTAACGGCGGACTCTATTTTAGTAGTTAATTTTGTGCAAGATGGCTTTTTGTCACAACTGCGCCAGTTAAATCCAAACAGCAAGATCAGCGCTTTTAGCTACAACCATGCTAATGGCGAATTTGCTAAAAATATCAACACTATTGATGTTTGTGTTAGCCATGAGATAGCCGGTCAACACTTTGACCTCGTTATTTATTACTACCCAAAAGCAAAACCTGAAGCATTGATGACGTTGGACAATATTCGCGCGGTTATCAACCCAGACGCTGAGTTACTGGTGGTTGGTGAAAATAAAAGTGGTGTGAAATCGATCGAAAAGCAATTTAGTAGCCACTGTGAATACAGCAATAAAATCGACAGTGCCCGCCATTGTGCTTTGTATTTATTCACCGAGATAAAAACCTTAGCTGAGTTTGTTATTACTCGTTACCACAAACAATTTAATGTTGATGTGGCTGGCGTTAGTTTTAATGCCATTAGCGTACCTGGCGTATTTAATCACGGTGAACTTGATGGCGGTACTAAAATACTGTTAGAGAATGCACCTGAAATTAAATCTGGCAATGTGCTGGATTTTGGCTGTGGCGCGGGTCTTATTGCGACCTTCTTAGGTTTGAAAAATCCAGCTTTGAGTTTTACCTGTACGGATGTTAGTGCTCTTGCAGCTTATGCAACCACGCAAACATTGGCACTTAACGGTGTAAACGGTAGCGCTTTACTAAGTGATGGATTAGCAAATGTAACTGGAAAATTTGAGCTTATTATTTCAAATCCACCATTTCATACCGGTATTGCCACTGATTATACTGTTGCTGAACAGTTTTTAAGTGGTGCTAAACAGCACTTAACTAAGCAAGGCAAGTTAACTATTGTTGCAAACTGCTTCTTGAAATACCCGCCAATTCTAGAAACTCAGTTCGGTACTTATCAAGTAGTACACAAAACCAACAAATTTTCAGTGTATAGCAGTTAATTACAACTATTGCCTCACAAACGCTGCCAAATAATATAAATGGCAGCTTTTCAACAAAGTTATTATATTTTTTAGTCACTTTGATAGGTCTTTGCTAGACTTACAGCAACTCAATAAAAATTATATAACTGGGCCTTCATTACAATAATGCCTTTATCAACATCGCCAACAAGTATTCGCAAAGCCCTGATCAGTGCAGTCATGCTTGTTACTGCCTTGTGTTTATCGTTATCTATTTCTATTTCGACCTACCTTGATGTCAAAGAGCAAAAACAGTTAATCGTCAACAAGCTCAATATCCTTGCAGAAATTATCGCCTTTAATGCCCAAGTAACCGTACTATTTGATGATAGAAAAACCGAAGAACAACGTCTTAAATCTTTCGAAAAAATTCCACTCGTTAAAAATATACATATTTACGCAATTGACGAAATTTCAAATAAAGCGGTATTTTTTACCAGCTTTAATGCACGAAAAACGCCACCAGTGCCGCTTCGGGTTGATAGTATTGAACAACTCCAACAGCCTAGGATCACTGAAGACTACATAGAACTAATCAAGCCAATCACGTACGAAGGTGATATTAAGGGTTATGTGTATATTCGTGGCGGCCTAGAGCGCCTCAACGAGTATATTAACCAAAAAATTCTTATCGACATTCTTTTAACGTTATTCGTTTTAATACTGGTTTATTTTGTAGCAAAACGAATTCAAAAACGTATTGCCGACCCTATAGACCACTTAAGCAGATTACTGCAAGATGTCTCGAAAAATCATAATTACAACGCCCGAGCCCCAAAAACTAATATTACCGAAATCAACATGCTTTCGAACAGTTTAAACATCATGCTGACTCGCACGCAAAATCAAATAGAGCGCCATAAAAACGATAAGCAAGAAATTAAACAATTAAACCAAAGCTTAGAAGAAAAAGTAAACCAACGTACAATCGCGCTCAGAGAAGCAAATCAAGAGTTGCTAACAACCCTTGAACGGATGCATCAATACCAAAATCAGATTGTTGAAAGTGAAAAGATGGCCTCTTTAGGGCAAATGGTTGCAGGTGTTGCACATGAAGTAAATACACCTATTGGTTTAGGGATCACTGGCTCTACCCTGCTACGCGATAAACTGGCAGAAATAAGCCTAGGGTTTGAGCAAAAAACCTTAACCTCAAGTCAATTGAAACGTTTTATCGACAATGGTATAGAAAACTTAGATCTTATCTATCGGAATTTAAATCGCGCTGCGGAACTGGTATCCAGCTTTAAAAAAGTAGCGGTGAACCAAGATGGAGAGATTAATTCGCTGGTCAATATGCATGAGCTTATCACCAACGTGATGCTTTCAATGCGTACTGAATTAGAGAGCAAAGCTCCTAAAATCGTTATTCATTGTTCTGAACAATTGATGATCGAAAGTAAAGCAGGCCCGCTTCAGCAGATATTGCAGCAATTGTTAAGTAACTCGGTGATCCACGGCTTTAAAGATAATCAAAATAACGAAATCGAAATTACAGTGGAACGCAACGAAAGTAGCCTGAGCATTAACTATTATGATAATGGTATCGGGGTTGATAAAAGCGTTAAAAAACGCATTTTTGATCCCTTTGTTACCACTAAACGCGGCGAAGGTGGCAGTGGTTTAGGTATGCATCTAGTTTACAACTTAGTCACACAAGCCTTAGGTGGCAATGTTTATTTTGATGATCAAAATATAGAAGGCACACGCTTTATAATTACCTTGCCCTTAACTGAGGCAAGCAAATTATGAAACTAACGGGTTTATTACTGGCTCTGATGCTGCTGTTTCCAGCATTTTTACAGGCTAAATCACCTGAACAAGTCAAATCGGCATTTCTATTTCAGATTGCAAAATTCGTCGAGTTCCCGAAAGTTAACAATAAACAGGCTGTGACTTTTTGTTTTTATGACGTTGAACATGGAATTGGTGAGTTATTAAAGGATAATTCGAATCTTAAAATTAACGATATACCGATTGAAACAGTGTTAATTGATAAAAAACAGCAAATTTCTGAACTTTCTCGCTTTTGTGATATCACATACATTGATGAAACAATGGAAGATGATATAATTCCACTTTGGATCGATACCATTTCATTAAATACCTTAACAGTTGGTGAGAGTATCAATTTTTTAGAAAAAGGGGGCGTTGTCTCTTTGGTCCAAGAAGGGAATAAAATCCGACTGTATATCAATAAACAGCAGTTGTTGCGCAGCAGTTTTAAAGTGCAATCTCGGTTATTAGCTGTTTCTAAATTTCATCCGAATTGATTTTACTTGTTAACAATTGGATATACTCCTATAATCACTAGTATTCGGTTTTATAATACAATACCGAATTAATTGTAAATAAAATATTCCGAAAAAGGTTAATTAATAATGCAAACGCCAGTCATTCTGATTGTAGAGGATGAAGACGTAACTCGACTAAACCTCGTTAGTTTATTTGAAGCTGAAGGTTACAAAGTTATTGAAGCCATTGATGGCGATGACATGCATGACAAGCTTACAAATAATGATGATGTGAACCTTGTAGTTATGGACATCAACCTGCCAGGCAAAAACGGGCTAATATTAGCGCGTGAATTACGTCAAAAGCGTAACGTTGGACTTATTTTCCTAACCGGTCGTGATAATGATGTAGACCGTATTTTAGGCCTAGAAATTGGCGCGGACGACTATATTACTAAGCCGTTCAATCCTCGTGAATTAACTATTCGTGCTCGTAACTTGCTTTCACGTACTGCCCTTGGCGGTGAAGAATCAAGCCTTGAAACAAATGGTGTGATCACTTTCAATGGCTGGGAACTTGACGAAAATAGCCGCTGTTTAACATCACCAAATGGTGATGCCAAACGTTTACCTAAAGGTGAATACAGAGCACTACGTTTAATGCTTGACTCTCCAGGCCGTATTTTTAGTCGTGAGCAGCTAATCAAGCATATGACTGGTCGTGAGTTACGTGCAAATGACCGTACTGTTGATGTAACGATCCGTCGTATCAGAAAGCATTTTGAAAGTGATAACAGCACATCTGAGCTTATCAGCACCATCCATGGTGAAGGTTATCGTTTCATTGGTAAAATCGATAGTTAATATCCGTTCTACCAAGTAATGACAGCATTAACGTTCTAATTGCTGTAAGAATAAATGAAGGGCATGTTGCCCTTCATTTATTTTATCTGCCAATATTGTTAGCCAAGTATTTAATACTTCATCACTTTCTTCAATCGCACCATGTTCCATGATCTTAGCGTGTAACTGTACATCATTTAATCCAACTGAACCTGCAGCACCTTTAAGCTTATGTGCGACGGACTTATACTCTTCACGGTCACCGGCTGCTAGTGACGTTGCCAACTCTTGCTGATACTGTGGATTAAGCTTTTCAAATAAACTGCTGCTGCGCTTAAATGTAACTATGCCCATCGAATTAACAAAATCTTCTATGGTTTCAACATCAAGTAACTCTACATTGATATTTTCACTGGCTTCTTTGCTAACCGTCAGGCGTATTTCATCAGACTGTTGTAGATGTTTAATATCAAATAGTTCAGCCAACATTTTATCAAGCTTCGTGGTATTGATAGGTTTGGCTAATGCGCCTTGAATTGAGATACCTTGTAACTCTTCTTCGGCGCTACGCACATTAGCCGTAAGGGCTACAATAGGTAACTTATCAAAATGGCTATCGGCACGGATCTGTCTTGCTACTTCATCGCCATTAATATCTGGCAGCTGCATATCTAGCAGTACTAAATCCAGATCATCCTCAGTTTCAACAAACGACAATGCATCTTCACCGGTTTCAGCCCAGATAACTTCATGGCCGCGTTGCTCAAGTAAGTTAGTGGCGATTTCAGCATTAAGCGGCACATCTTCAACTAGCAAGATATTCAAACTACGGCCAACATAACTTTGTTCAGCCGGAGCAATACAAAGGGCCAGCGGTATTTCAACAACAAAACAACTGCCCTCCCCTTCGGTACTGCTCACATGTAACTGTCCTTTCATTGCAGTAACCAATGCCTTGGTGACAGCTAAACCGATACCTGATCCTATCGCATTAGTGCCATTTAAATCTGGCGCTTTATAATACATATCAAAAATACGATGTAATTGCTCTTGTGGAATACCCTGTCCAGTATCGGTAACTTTCATTACTAACCACGTACCATCCGCACGGTTTTCCCGAACACACGCTAATTGAACTTTACCTTGTTGGGTAAATTTAACCGCATTATTTATTAAATTCCACACCACTTGGCGTAATCGGGTCGGATCTAGTTGCGCATAAATATCCAACATACCTTTGCGCTTAATTTCAAACTCTAGGCCTTTTTGTTCAGCAATTAATCCAGCAAAGTTAACCACATCATTAATAAAGTCGGAAACATTTATTGAGTCGGTAACAATATCGAGTTGCTCGCGGTCTATTTTATCTAAATCTATAATATCATTAAAAATATTTCCTAATGTTTCAGCACTAGAAAATACTGTATTACACCAACTACGTTGCTGCTTATCCAAGTCGGTGTCTAGCAACATCCGGGTTAAACCCACAATACCATTGAGCGGAGTTCGTAATTCATGACTTAGGGTGGCAATAAATTTCCCCTTGTCTTTATAAGCGGTTTCAAGTGCTTGAGCTGCTTCTTTACGGCTGGTGATGTCGCGGCCAAACGCTAATAAACCAATGTAGTCACCGTCATCATTAATAAATGGGAGCTTGCGCATTTCAAACCAACGGTTTTCATTGCCTACAGGGTATTCAACATCAAGCGTTAATGCGGCGTGAGTTTTTTCGACTTTGTTATCAGTTAGTAATACTTCCGGTAAGAATTGCGTTGGATAAATTTCCTCTGCAGTTTTACCTATTAACTCGTCACTTGATTTACCCATCACCTCTTCAAACATTTTATTACAACCGGCAAAAACACCATTGTTATCACGGTAATAAAATAAATCAGGCGATGAATCAACAATAGAGCGCAATAACATGCCTTGTTGAGCAAGCTCTTGCTGGGTTTTTTTACGCTCGACGATTTCTCGTCTGAGTTCTTCGATTGCACGGTGTTTGGCATGAAATGCCATTTTACGTTCATCTATCTCTACATTTAAGCGATTGATATTATCTTTTAAAGTTTGATTTAATAATTTTTCTTGCTTGGTGGCACTATCTAAATACGCATAGGAAGCATCTAACTGGCGAATTGAATTGATCAACACACTGATAATAATGGGCGACACTACTGCAGTAAAAAACATTACGGCAAGCACATCAACGAGCATCACCTCGCCCACTGCAACATAATAAAACATACACGACAATATTAATGCCAAGACTAATAGTAATGCATAACAGATAGTTGCGGTTTTGAATTCACCGAATCGAGTAATTAAACTGGAAAGTGTTCGAGCCCATGGACTCAAAGAGGAATCGATCATATATAAATCTGTCTCTTAACTATACATATAAGTATATAAAAAATCAGCTGACTACACAGCTACAAAAAAACCACTAGTGCTAATATGTTAGCATTTTTGCATTAACTATTTTCATGTTCCGCGACGAAAACAGAAAATTTTCATCTACCACGTATTTTTTATTTATTTCGTGTAAAATATCGCGCTTTACAATTGCCAATAACGAGATTTTTCATGCAAAGCAACATGCCCGATATAGCAGATACGGCTCCCGCCTTACAAACAGGTAAATTAGACTGGGTTGGTATGGCTGATATTGAACTGCCTTTTTTATTTGAATCTCGTGATCTTGCGCCTATTAATGTCAACGCTAAAGCTCGTGCTTTTGTTAATCTTCACAAAGAAGACGCAAAAGGTATTCATATGTCGCGGTTATTTTTAGCGCTCGATACCTTATCAACTGAGCAGCAGGTAAACCCCACAACGATTGCCCAAGCACTAGATACTTTTATTTCCAGCCATGAAGGGTTATCGGATCAAGCTAAAATTGAATTTAAGTTTGAACTACCGCTGCGCAGAAAATCACTCCTTAGCGGCAAAGCGGGTTGGAAAAGCTACCCGTTAACCATAGTGGCAAAAATTGACCGCGGTGTACTTAGTTTTGAGTTAAGCCTTGATGTAACTTACTCATCAACTTGCCCATGCTCAGCGGCATTAGCTCGGCAACTTATTCAACAAGCCTTTGTTGAAAAGTTTCAGCAGCATCCCCTTAGCCATGAAGAAGTGATCAACTGGCTTGGCAGTACTGATGGCATTGTTGCAACTCCTCACTCGCAACGCTCTATCGCCAATGTAAAAGTCAAACTAGATAGCAGCATCCGTGAGTTTGATATTTTAAGCTTGATCAATACTCTTGAAGATGAACTTAAAACCCCAGTACAAGCGGCAGTTAAGCGTGAAGATGAGCAAGAATTTGCCCGTTTAAATGGTCAAAATCTGATGTTTTGTGAAGATGCTGCGCGTAAAATCAAAGCCGTGTTAGAAGATGCACAATACGCCGATTACTGGCTACAAATAAACCATTATGAATCTCTGCATGCCCATGATGCTGTAGCGATTGCAGTAAAAGGAATTGCTGGCGGATACCAGCCATAACTTAGCTGTTATAAAGTGTAACTTCACTACAACTGGGCACGTTAATTGCTAACAATATTACAGTGTCAATTTGTTGTTGTGGAGTTACCGTATGGAATTCGCTTTATTATCAATTCTAGTATTAGTCGTAGGGGCATCTGTTGTTGCGTCAAAGTTTACCGATGATGGCGGAAACCCTTACCCATTCACGCGTAAAACCAGTGTATTTACGCAAGTTGAAAGCTCATTCTTAAACCTTTTAGAACGTGCTGTAGGCGATCAATATAAAATTGTTAGCCGTGTAAAATTAATCGATATCATTGATTGTAAAAAAGGTTTATCTGCTAAAGCTAAACGTGCTGCAATCGCTAAAGCAAAAAACAAACAACTGGATTATGTGCTGATTGATAAAGAAAAGATGACGATTGTGGCAGCGGTTGACTTAGTAAACAACGCCAATAAAGATGGTCATAAAGCACAACGAGACTGGTTTGTTAATGGTGCACTTGAAGCTGCTGGCATTCCACATATCCGTATGAAAGTTAAATCTGGCTATCGGCCATCAGAAGTACGCGAAGCAATTATGTTTAAGCTTGGCAAGCCAACAGCACAAACTAGCCGCCCGACACGCAACCGTGTTACTAAGCCGGCGGTACTATCTCCTTCGCAAGCTAAAGCCCATTCCACAGCTTTAGCTGAAATATAAGTTTTCTTAAACGATAAAATGCGAGCTTTTAAGCTCGCATTTTTGTTTTTTATCGCTAACTTCACGTATAATCTAAACATCTAATTAGAGGAATTTAAAATTATGAATGTCGGTATTATTGGCGCGATGGAGCCAGAAGTTAAAATTTTGCGTGAAGCAATGCAAAATCCACAAATTCTAACTAAAGCAGGTTTCACTTTTTATACAGGTGAATTAGCTGGTAACACTGTGACTTTAGTGCAATCAGGTATTGGTAAAGTCGCCTCTAGTATTGCAACAACGTTATTGATTGATAATTTTCAACCAGACTGTGTGATCAACACAGGCTCTGCCGGTGGTTTTAATCCATCTCTGAGTGTTGGCGACGTGGTAATTTCATCTGAGGTACGTCATCATGATGTTGATGTAACCGCTTTTGGTTATGAAATTGGCCAAGTACCACAGATGCCTGCTGGTTTTGCCGCTCACCCTAAATTAATAGAGGCTGCACAACAAAGTGTTGAAAGCATAAGTGACGTGAAGACCCTGATCGGCTTAATTTGTACTGGCGATTCATTTATGTGTGATCCGGTACGTATTGATAAAGCCCGTGCGGACTTCCCTACTATGTTAGCTGTAGAAATGGAAGGCGCTGCCATTGCACAAGTATGCTTTTCACTAGCAACACCGTTTGTAGTGATCCGCTCAATGTCTGATATTGCAGGTAAAGAGTCACCACAGTCATTTGAAGAATACCTAGAAACCGCTTCAATAAACTCATCAAAAATGGTGATCGCATTACTAGAAAAGCTGACTACGGTAACGCTATAAGGTGTTACTCAATTTAGTTCAGCAACATTTGGACTTTATTGTATTTATATTAGCGCTCCTTGCTGAGCGCTTTTTACCTTTAGTAAGCTGGTATCACCCAAATACATTTTTAATTGCAGTATTTAGAGCACTTGGGAAACGCGTTTTTCGAAAGAGTGAACCTGCAAGTTACCAATATTTGTCATCTTCGTTATGTTTCACCTTTGTCATTTTAGTGATCATGACCTTGGTAATCTTACTGCTTGAATTTGCCTATTACCCTGAACTATTAGCAGGGTTAATTTTATACCTCAGCCTAGAGTGGCGAAGTGTAGAAAGTAAAGCGCTGCGCATTGCACGACTCGTTAAACAAAATCAAAAATCAACAGCCCGAGAGTTATTAAAACCACTACTTGCTCGCCAGGTTGATAAATTATCAGGCTCTGGTCTTTGCAAAGCCATTATGGAAACGCTGATCTTAAGAGTGGCTCGTCATTACTTTAGCGTTATTTTCTTTTATCTACTATTTGGCCCTATGGCTGCACTGGCTTATCGCTTACTGACTTTGATCCACCAAGCTTGGCGCAAAGATATTATGCCTAATAGCCCATTTTTAAAATCACTTAGTTGGCTATTATATATTCTTGAGTGGTTACCTACGCGGATATTGGCGCTGACTATTGCAGCAAGTAAAGCCAGTAAATTGAGCATTCATTATATTAAGCATTATGGACGACATTTTTATCAAATAAATAGTGGCTGGTTATTAAGTTGTTGTTCGGCCTCTGTTGGTGTGCAACTCGGTGGCCCTGCCATATACCAAAATACTCGATTTGATAAAATGCGTATTGGTACTGAGCGCTTACCACAGGCTGATGATATTGCTGTATTGATCAATCGGCTAAATCAAGCGCGTGGCTTTTGGTTACTGGTCATATTTGGCATCGAAATCATTAAAACAATGTTGTAATCACAAAGAGTAAAAAACCAGCCGAAGCTGGTTTTTAAAACTGAATTTTCATTCTTTACCTATTAAGCACAGGTAATATTTGCAAACTTACGTTTACCAACTTGATAAATAGCTGTGCTGCCTTTTGCAATTTCAAGCTTAGTATCAGTGACCTTTTCTTCGCCATTGATTTTAACTGCGCCTTGTTTGATCATTCGCATAGCTTCTGACGTACTCGCGACTAAGCCTGCTTCTTTAAGCAAGTTAGTAATAAATACGGTATCTTCATCAATCGTTACTGTCATATCTGGGATATCATCCGGTAACGCATTTTTTTGAAAACGTTTAATAAAATCTTCATGCGCACCAACAGCTGCTGCATCGCTGTGAAAACGAGCAATCATTTCTTTTGCTAAATCGATTTTAATATCACGCGGATTAGTACCTTGTGCAACCTTTTCTTTGAGCGCAGCAATTTCGTCAATTGATAAGCTACTTAGCAAATCATAATAACGCCACATCAGCTCATCACTAATAGACATGATTTTACCAAACATATCGTTAGGGGCATCAGTAATACCAATGTAGTTACCTAATGACTTAGACATTTTTTGCACACCGTCGGTGCCCTCAAGTAAAGGCATCATTAATACGGTTTGTGGTTTTTGCCCTTCGTCTTTTTGTAGCTCACGACCCATTAATAGATTAAAGCGTTGATCAGTACCACCGAGCTCAACATCAGCTTCAAGTGCCACTGAATCCCAACCTTGCACTAATGGATACAAAAACTCATGAATCGCAATTGATTGTCCGCCAGCATAACGCTTTTTAAAATCATCACGTTCTAGCATACGAGCAACAGTTTGACGTGCTGCTAGCTTGATCATCCCTGCAGCGCCTAAATTCTCCATCCAAGTTGAATTAAAAGCAACCGTGGTTTTAGCCGGATCCAGAATTTTAAATACTTGTTCTTTATATGTTTCAGCATTTGCCAAGACATCTTCACGGGTTAGTGGCTTACGAGTTACATTTTTACCCGTTGGGTCACCAATCATACCGGTGAAATCACCAATTAAGAAAATCACTTCATGACCTAAGTCTTGGAAGGTTTTCATTTTATTAATTAGCACAGTGTGACCTAAGTGTAAGTCAGGTGCAGTTGGATCAAAACCAGCTTTGATCTTTAGCTTTTTACCAGACTTTAGCTTTTCGACTAACTCGTCTTCAATTAATATTTCTTCAGCACCGCGTTTTATCTCTGCTAGAGCGGTTTGTAAGTCCACTATGTATTACTCCAAAAAATTCAGTCAATCTGGTGATTCTAGCGTAAATCCGCGCCAGTTTAAATCTACAAAACACTGGTATTAACGCTTTATTAAGTATATCCTGCAATATTAGTGATTAATTATCTTGACAGCAGGAAAAGGCACGTTATGGTTCGCGTTGTGCACACTCTCCCAAAAAAACACAAATTGCTTATTCTAGGCTTGGTTTCTGCTATTGCTGCTTTAACACTCATTCCTTCAGAAAAAGCCACCGCCTCTAAAGACAATAGCGCTGATGCGCTAGAAATTGGCAAGCGCTACGAATTACAAATTAAAGTTGATGATAACGAAAAATTAACTGAATTAAATTCGCAAGAAGATGCAGCAAAATTCCCAGAATACAATCTAGTCGATTTTGAAGTAAAGAACGGTGACAATTTAGCACTTATTTTCAAACGCGCCGGCTTTTCAGCGCAAACCGTTCATAAACTGCTTAATACCAATGCAGAAACACGTAAACTTAGTAAAATTCACCCTGGTGAAACATTAAGCTTTGCTACCGCCGAAGATGGTTCTTTGGCACAGTTACGTTATGTGATTTCAAAAACAGATACCCTATTCGTTACATTAAATGAAGAAGGTAACTACGATACGTCTATTGATAGTAAAGAAATTGAAACATTAACTAAATCAACAGGCGGAGAAATTACCAACAGCTTTTGGACCTCAGGTATTGCTGCTGGTTTAAGTGAACGGCAAATAATGAACTTTGCTGACATATTCGGTTGGGATGTGGATTTTGCCAATGATATCCGTAAAGGCGATCAATTTGGTTTAATCTATGAATCGCATTATGTTGATGGCGAGTTTATTGGCACAGGTAAAATTATAGCTGCTGAGTTTATTAACCAAGGTCAACGTTACGCGGCTATTCGTCACAGCGATGGTACTTTTTACACGCCTGAAGGGCGTAGTATGAAAAAAGCATTTTTACGTGCACCGGTTAACTTTAAATATATAAGCTCAAGCTTTAATCCACGTCGCTTACACCCTGTAACAGGACAAGTAAGAGCACACCGTGGCATTGACTACGCAGCTCGTACTGGAACGCCAGTAGTTGCCTCTGGTAATGGTAAAGTAATTAAAGCCGGTTACAGTAAGTATAATGGTAACTATATATTTATTAGTCACGGCACACAGTACGTCACTAAATACCTACACCTTAACAAGAAACTAGTTAAAACTGGTCAAAAAGTTAAGCAAGGTCAAAAAATTGGTACTGTCGGCTCCACCGGTCGTGTAACAGGCGCACACTTACACTACGAGTTTTTAGTTAATGGCGTTCACCGTAACCCTAAAACGGTTAAGTTACCGAAGTCAGAGCCACTGCCACGCGACGAGCTTGCTAAGTTTAAACCAATCGCAGATAACTTCTTAGCGCAGCTAGAGCGCAACCGAGAGCTACAGTTAGCGCTTAAGTAAGCGGTCAGCGAAAAATATAAGCCGTTGTTATGTAAATAGCAACGGCTTTTTGTTGAACTATTTGATGTGATGCGCTCCGGTTGTATTCGCAAATTAATGTTGCAATAGAACTTGCATGTGCTGCCTCATATCTACTTTTATAGTTTTGAAAGTTAAGCAAACGTCACCTGATAAACGGCTATGAGCGAAAATTGAATATTTTATTGATTGAAATTTAGCCATGCGATTATTAATATTGCAATTTTCTCCGATAACATTAGTGACCGCCGTTTTGGTGTGCTAAAAAACCACCAAAATGGGACAAATAGATTGTTACGTTTCAGAATGAGCATTGAAGATATAAACAAAAAAGCCAAATCATTAATAGATGAAACTTGGAAAGATAACTCCAAGTGGCATCAAAACTTTGATGAGGCAAAAAGCATTCTTGAGCAAGTCTTACATAACCATACTGATGATGAGCTAACTCTCATAAACTATGGAACTGTTCTATGTGATATGGGCAAACATCAAGAAGCGGCTGAATATTTTAAAAAAGCAATAGATCAAGGCAGTAATAACAAACATGCATTTTACAATTTAGGTGTAGCGCTTATGAATTGTTCAACTGACGAAAATGCAATGTTCTACATGAAAAAAGCAAAATCAAAACAAGCTTGTGCTCTAACCTGGGTGGCTTACTTTGATCCAATGGGGCACTAATAACTTAACAAGATGGGTTTATTATCCATACAAAGCGTTTAAACATCGTTCAGACCATGTGGCCTTCACGGGAAACCCAAAGCTGCGTGACTGTTGTGGGATCGCAGAGTAACGAGCATAGATAAATATTCAAAGATTGATGTCTACCGTTACAATTTTTTCGTTGTGTTTCTCGGTGCTCAACCCAACCTACACAGTCCATTTAAACACGAGCTTATCACTTACAACTTAAAGCTTACCGCTCCAGACCTTAAAACTGACAGCTACGCTCTACTTCACCAACACATAAATCAATTGCACAACCAATGAAATCATCACTAATGGCCAAATATATTTGGCGTATTTAGTCGCACCATCTAGGCCCATTTTAGACTGATACTTTTCAAGTAGTGGCACAAGAATGATTAATGCAACAAACAGTGAAATTAAAATCACGAAGATATTCATACCATTCCTATTTAATAAAATATCTATCGAGTATACCTAGGGTCTGTTTATCTTTCGAGGTTAAATTTGCAGCTGCGCGTTTGGTTTTTAGGCAAGGCAGAGCCTATGTAATGTGGTTATTCCCCATAAATAGGAGATAACGCGGCATAAATGCCAAACACGCGCTGCCCGAAGGGTTCTGCCTAGGGGCGATTAACTCTTTGTTGCTCGATTTTTACTTAGCCCACTAGGTTACAAATCTCGCGCCGTGATTAAATCGCCCCTAGTTTGAACAAATTTTAACCCTGAAAGGTCAACAGACCCTAAGCGCAAAAAAAAGCGCAGTAAATACTGCGCAGTCGGTTGGAAGTAAAAGTTACCTCACCATACTCAGCTCGCTGGGTATAGTTTAATGATTTATTTAACCTACCAGTGCTAACAAGATACCTGCAGCCACAGCACTACCCAGTACTCCCGCAACATTTGGTCCCATTGCATGCATTAATAAGAAATTATGCGGATTATTCTCCAGACCCACTTTATTAACTACGCGTGCAGCCATTGGCACAGCTGATACACCAGCCGCGCCGATGAGGGGATTGATTGGTGATTTAGAGAACTTGTTCATACCTTTTGCCATAAATACACCTGAAGCTGTACCAATTGCAAAAGCCAAGGCGCCGAGTACCAAAATACCAATTGTTTCTACGGTTAAAAACTTATCTGCAGCAAGCTTAGAGCCTACAGCTAAACCAAGGAAAATAGTGGTGATATTTATGATCTCGTTTTGTGCACTATTACTTAAACGGTCAACCACACCAGACTCTCGCATCAAGTTTCCTAAACAGAACATGCCTACCAGTGGCGTTGCTGCAGGTAAAAACAAAATCGTTAAACTCAATACCATTAACGGAAAAATAATTTTTTCCTTTTTTGATACGGTGCGTAACTGTGGCATTTGAATTTTACGTTCTTCTGGTGTGGTTAAAGCCCGCATAATTGGCGGCTGAATAATTGGCACTAACGCCATATATGAGTATGCAGCTACGGCGATAGCACCCAATAAATCAGGAGCAAGTTTTGAGGCTAAGAAGATTGCCGTCGGGCCATCTGCACCACCTATAATCGCAATTGCTGACGCATCTTGTAAAGAAAACTCAAAACCTGGTACATAGTTTAGTAAAATTGCGCCAAACAAGGTTGCAAAAATACCAAACTGAGCTGCAGCACCTAGCAATAACATACGAGGATTAGCTATCAAGGCACTAAAATCAGTGAGTGCACCAACACCCATAAATATTAATAATGGGAATACACCGGTATCAATCCCAATATGATAAACGTAATACAGCAAACCACCGGGGTCTGATAAGCCCGCTACGGGGATATTTGTTAATATTGCCCCAAAGCCAATTGGTAATAATAATAACGGCTCAAAGTTACGCGCAATTGCCAGATACAACAATAAACACCCTACTGCGATCATAATAAGCGCAGGAAATGTAAAATTAGCAATACCTGTTGCTTGCCAGAGGTTTAATAATGCTTCCATCCTCTGCGCTCCTAAGCTAGTGCTATCATAGCGTCACCCGTTGCCACTGAATCACCTTCAGCAACAAGAATTTCAGCAATAGTACCGGTGTGGGTTGCACGAATTTCAGTTTCCATTTTCATCGCTTCCATGATGATCACTACATCGCCTTCATTTACCGTTTGACCCGCTTTCACCTTGATTTTAAAGATGTTACCAGCAAGTGGAGCGTTAAGTGTTTCGCCGGAAGCAACTGACGCCGATTGTGGAATATGCTCACTATCTTTAAGTGTTACTTCTTTAAGCTCACCGCCTTGTGCAACCACCACATCATAAACTTTACCATCTACTTTTACGCTGTACTGCTCTGCTTTTACTGTGTTGCTGTTACTTTTTTTATTGCTAACTGGTTGTTCTTTATTAGCAGATTCAGCACTTGGCACAGCTTCGAAAGCATCTGGGTTATTACGATTTTTAATGAATTTCAACCCAATTTGTGGGAATAATGCATACGTTAACACGTCGTCAATCTGCTCATCCGCTAAGCTTAAACCTTGCTCTTGTGCTTCTTTTAATAACTCAGCTTGGAGTATTTCTAGTTCTGGTTGCAATAAATCAGCTGGGCGGCAAGTAATGACTTCTGCGCCATTAAGTACGCGCTCTTGTAATTCTTTATTCATCGGCGCAGGAGTTAAGCCATACTCACCTTTTAGCACTCCGGCAGTTTCTTTGGTGATAGTTTTATAACGCTCGCCCGTCAATACATTTAATACTGCTTGTGTACCCACAATTTGTGATGTTGGTGTAACTAACGGTAAATAACCTAAGTCTTCACGTACACGTGGGATCTCAAGTAATACTTCATTCAATTTATCCGCAGCACCTTGCTCTTTAAGCTGGTTTTCCATATTAGTTAACATGCCACCAGGCACTTGCGCTAATAAAATACGACCATCAACACCTTTTAAGCTGCCTTCAAACGCGGCATATTTTTTACGAACATCGCGGAAATAAGCCGCAATCTCTTCGAGTTGATTTAAATCCAGCTCAGTATCACGTTCAGTACCTTCAACAATCGATACAATCGTTTCAGTTGCGCTGTGCCCGTAAGTCATACTCATTGATGAAATTGCGGTATCAAGCATATCAATACCAGCATCAATCGCTTTTTGGTAAGTAGCAGTACTTAAACCTGTTGTGGCATGACACTGCATTGCAATTGGGATAGAGACTGTTTCTTTTAACGCTTTGATTAACTCTTCTGCATCGTATGGTTTAAGCAAACCGGCCATGTCTTTAATACAAATTGAATGACAGCCTAACTCTTCAAGCTGCTTGGCAAGCGTTAACCACATATCAAGTGTATGAACCGGGCTTACTGTGTACGAAATTGTACCTTGTGCATGTGCGCCAACTTTAATCGCAGCTTTAATAGCCGTTTCAAGATTACGAACATCGTTCATCGCATCAAAAATACGAAACACATCAACACCATTTTTGTGCGCTCGCTCTACAAATTTTTCAACAACATCATCGGCATAATGACGATAGCCTAAAAGGTTTTGACCACGTAATAACATTTGCTGTTTAGTATTTGGCATAGCTTTTTTAAGAGCACGAATACGCTCCCAAGGATCTTCACCCAAATAACGAATGCATGAATCAAAAGTAGCCCCACCCCATGATTCGATCGACCAGTAACCTGCATCATCTAATTTTTGTGCAATCGGTAGCATGTCATCCAAACGCATACGCGTTGCTAATAATGATTGATGCGCGTCCCTAAGTACTAATTCTGTTAATTTTAATTTAGCCACAAGTCACCCCTTATAGTTTTTGTTTATTTTTGTATTGAGCTATGGCTGCACTTATCGCAGCGATGTGTTCACTTGATACACCTGATGCTTTGATTGACGGTGTACGCGTTGGCGTTGCAACCGGCTGTTCAAAACGACTCGCTAATTTAGACATAATGGTAATTGCTGAAATCAACAACGAAAGAAAAACGAAAACGCCCACCATCCCGGTGATCATTAAGTTTGCTGCTGTAGCAAGTAACTGACCTATATCCATCCTGCTCCCCCCTGATTATTTCCACCCAGCCCCGCTAGGTAAAAAATCACTTTATTTAAATAATTATGCAACAATCATAACAAAGAAAAAGACCAAGTCCAACACTTTGTAAATTGGTAAAACCAATTAATACAAAGCTAACATATGCTCAGCAAAGTTAACACTCTACATTTTGCTATAATTTCATAGGATATAGATGATAAAAATACTGAATATAGCTATAACTTATAAGTAAAAGCTTATCCGCAGCTGGAAAACCTACCGACTGAACGACTGAACAACCGCTTGATTAAATACAAATGGCTCAAAAATGAAATTGGTCTTACCAAAAAACGACTAAAATATTGATTTTTAGAGCGTCGAGTATAAGTTACAGATAAAGCTGTAAATAATTCCCACCTAATTTATGAAGAGAAATGAAACAAACTTCTATGACATTGATAATAAAGGATTTAAATACATGGCATGTAACTAGCATTATTTACTCTGAACAAATTAACAAACCAAGGAGACGACAATGTTACGCTGGACAATTACATTTCTAGTTATTGCACTTATTGCTGCAGTGTTAGGTTTTGGTGGTATCGCAGGTGCCGCAGCAGGAATTGCTAAGATTATCTTTTTTATCTTTATTATATTGTTAGTTATTTCACTCGTTTCAGGTGCATTGCGCGGCAATGTCCCTAAGTGATAACAATTTATTTTAAATAACAACACATCTATTATTTTTACAAGGAATTACATTATGAAATCGACAACTATTAAAACCGCTGTGATCGCTTTATTCGCTAGTTTTTTTATCATGGGTTGTGAAGACAATCATGCAGAAGAGGCCGGTGAGCGCATCGATGAAGCTGTGACCGACGTACAAAACAAAGTAGAAGACGCCTGTGAAGAAGTAAAAGAAGGCGTTAACGCTAAAGAAACTAACTGTTAATCCAGTTAGATACAAATAATAAAAAACGACTCTTTTGAGTCGTTTTTTGCATTTTAAGAGAAGTTAAAATTAAGCTCTCGCTTCTAGCATTAGTCGCTTCATGTCACGTACTGCTTTATCTAATCCATCAATGGCTGCGCGCGCTATAATTGCGTGACCAATGTTTAATTCGTAAATTTCTTTCATAGCAGCAATCGGTTTCACGTTATGATAATGAAGACCGTGGCCGGCGTTTACTATCAAACCCAAACTTGCTGCATACTTTACGCCTTGATGAATATGCTCAAGTTGTTTTTGTATCTCGGTATCAGTTTGCGCATCCGCATAAGCGCCAGTATGAATTTCAACATAAGGGGCATTACAGGCTTTAGCTGCATCTAGTTGTGCTTTGTCTGCATCGATAAATAATGATACTTTAATACCGGCGTCAGTTAATTTTGCTGTCGCGGCTTTAATCTTATCTAGATTACCAACAACGTCTAAACCGCCTTCGGTGGTCAACTCTTCGCGTTTTTCTGGTACTAAGCAAACATAAGCTGGCTTAACATCTAAAGCAATATCAATCATTTCATCTGTAACCGCTATTTCAAGGTTCATTCGTGTTTGGATTGTTTTAGCCATCACATACACGTCACGATCTTGAATGTGACGACGGTCTTCACGTAAATGAATAGTGATCCCATCAGCGCCAGCATGCTCAGCAACACTCGCAGCATGTGCTGGATCTGGGTAATTTGTACCCCGAGCTTGGCGTAAGGTAGCAATATGATCAACGTTTATACCCAAAAGAATATCTTTCATTTTTTTACCTGTAAAAATAACGGTTAAAAATACCGTATTAAGATTGTTGGTGAATACCCAAACTATTTGGATATAAACAGCTCGCGACTTTTTAATGGTTTTTTGCCTAATAAAGGCTTCATTAAATGACGACTTAATTGTTTTGCCATATATAACACATCCGGCGCACTAAAGTCATGAGCTGCAATTGCATTTAACTGCGCGCCAGAAAAGCCACTGCCTTGATTTTCTTGGGCAACAAAGCCGTATTCAGCAAAGTAACTATACGTTTGCTCTGCCGAAATTGGATCGCCTGCGGCATCAAAACTAAAGTCAACGCCATAGCCTAATAATTCTAATAATTGAAATTCATAAGAACGTAATACAGCTTGTAAGTTAGGGTGCTGGTTAAGCTGTTGTAGGTGAGTTTTATACAATTGATAGGCATGATCAATTGGTTCATTAATTGGTACAATGCGGTTGGTTAATTCATTTAGATAAAACCCACAATAAAGCTGATCCCCAACTAGTGTGGATTGCGTGCCATGTAGTTCAAATCGTTGGATATATTTCAGGTCGTGTTTACCGGTATAATTTACCAGTAAGGCTTGGAAGGGTTGTAACTGAGCTTTGTATTTTGTTGCTTGGCGACCGCTAATTCGCGCCAGCATGCGCAACTGGCCAACGCCTTCTACTAACATATCAAGCATTACTTGTGAGTCACTAAAAGGACGTCGGTGTAATAAATATGCCGTGTAGAAGTCGCTATCCATAAATATCGCTTAGGCTATTAATCTTCACCATAGCCTAAACTGCGAAGTGCTCTCTCGTCGTCAGCCCAACCTGATTTAACCTTCACCCAAAGTTCTAAAAACACTTTATTATCAAGCATTTCTTCGAGATCTTTACGGGCTTCGCGGCCAATCACTTTAAGCTTTTCGCCTTTATTACCAATAACCATACGTTTTTGCGTTTCACGCTCAACTAAAATCAAGCCATTGATATGCCAAATGCCATTTTCTTGCCATTTAAACTGCTCAATTTCAACGGTAACTGAGTAAGGAAGCTCCTCACCCATAAAGCGCATCAACTTTTCACGGATCACTTCGGCTGCCATAAAGCGCATTGAACGATCTGTTACGTAATCTTCAGGGAAGTAAAATTCACACGGTGGTAAACGCTTAGTTACTTCATCTTTGATCAGGTTGATATTTTTACCTTGAGTCGCAGATACTGGCATAATGCCAACAAAATCAAACTTTTCGCCTAACCACTTCATATGCGGTAGCACAAGGTCACGGTCTTTTACTTGATCAATTTTGTTCATCACAAGTAATACTGGTTTGCCATTTTGCTTTACTTTGTTAAGCACCATTTCATCGTCAGCATTCCAATGAGTACCTTCAACAACAAAAATAACTAGCTCAACATCACCTAATGAACTTGAAGCAGCACGGTTCATTAAACGGTTAATGGCACGCTTTTCTTCAACATGCAGGCCTGGTGTATCAACATAAACGGCTTGGTGCTTACCTACAGTATGAATACCCATAATACGGTGGCGTGTGGTTTGCGGTTTACGCGAGGTAATACTTACTTTCTGCTCAATAATTTCATTAAGCAAGGTAGATTTACCAACGTTTGGGCGGCCAACAATAGCGACCATGCCACAAAAAGTATCTAAATCACGCGTGTGCGGTTGGATCAATGTATCAAGATTCATTTTTAAGTATCTTCAACGCTTTTTCAGCGGCTTTTTGTTCAGCTTTACGACGAGAACTGCCAACTGAGATGATGCTATCCATACCTTCAACAATACATTCAACCGTGAACGTTTGATTGTGTGCCTGACCTTTAGTATCAACTACAGTATAGCCTGGCAAAGGTAATTTGCGGGCTTGTAAGTATTCTTGTAGCAATGTTTTAGGATCTTTTTGGTTTAAACCTGGCGAAATGGCATCAAGGCGAGATTCATACCACGCTAAAATCAAGTCTCCACAAACATCAATGCCAGCATCTAAAAATACCGCACCAATAATTGCTTCAACCGCATCAGCTAAAGTTGATTCACGTCTAAAACCACCACTTTTAAGCTCACCCGGCCCTAAGCGTAAGTAATCACCTAGGCCAAACTCTAAACCAAATTCAGCTAAGGTTTGTCCACGCACAAGCGTTGAACGCATGCGGCTAAGATCGCCTTCACGCGCTTTGGGGAACTTACTATATAAAGCATTGGCAATGACAAAGCTTAAAATGGAATCGCCCAAAAACTCTAAGCGTTCATTGTGTTGTCCTTTATGGCTGCGATGGGTCATCGCCTGCTCAAGCAATACTTGATCAATAAAGGTATACCCTATTTTGCTATATAACTCTGTTACATTTTTTTTCATTGTTACTGAATATTACCTAGGCGTTCAAAACGAACACCAGTTGGAACCCAGCCTGGTAAAATGTCATCTGGGCCATTCTCAAATTCAAAACTCATCCATATAAAGACAGCTTTACCCACCAAGTTTTCTTTTGGCACAAAGCCCCATACGCGACTATCTTGGCTGTTATCGCGGTTATCACCCATCATAAAATAATGATCAGCCGGCACTACCCATTCATCAGAACGTGTACCCGGTTGTTGATAGTAACGCCCTTTCATTTCCAGCGCTTCAGGGTTAATTAAAATATTATGTTTTAGCGTAGTCAAATTTTCATCTAACCGAACTAAATCCATAGAGCCTTGCTTAAATTCATCGCGATTAATGATCTCCATATCAATTTTATTAAATTCATTACACAATAAGTCACCTTGTTGTGTTTGCCCTTGTTCGCAATTTGGCTGAATGTATAAACGCTTATCACGGTAAACGATTTTATCACCCGGTAAACCAATCGCACGTTTAATATAATCAATACTTTCATCTAATGGGTATTTAAATACCACAATATCACCACGTTCAGGCTCTGCCACATCAACTAATTGAGTACGCCAAACAGGGTCTTTCACGCCATACGAATATTTCTGTACTAAGATAAAATCGCCAACTAATAGTGTCGGCATCATTGAACCTGATGGTATTTGAAACGGCTCGAATATAAACGACCTAAAAATCGTAATAGCCGCAATCATCGGAAAAATTGATTTTGCCGTTTCAGTAATCGTCGGTTCTGGCGCAATTAGTGCTGCAGTTTCTTCATCGAGCTCACCGCCAGCAGAACTTTGCGCAAGAGCTAAGCGTTGCTGCCTTTTTGGTGCAAACATAAAATGGTCAATTAACCAAATTAAGCCTGAGCCTAAAGTTAACAACACTAAAAATATTGAAAAATAACCTGCCATGCATTAAATCCTTTATCTTACGTAATTTGGTTAAAAAACTTACTTACCAACTTTAAGAATAGCTAAAAATGCTTCTTGAGGCACTTCAACATTACCTAGTTGCTTCATACGTTTTTTACCATCTTTTTGCTTTTGAAGTAGCTTTTTCTTACGACTCACGTCGCCACCATAACACTTCGCGATTACGTTTTTACGTAACTGTTTAACAGTGGTACGGGCAATAACGTGTGCACCTATTGCCGCTTGAATCGCAATATCAAACATTTGACGAGGAATAAGCTCTTTCAATGCATCAGCTAGTTGACGACCACGCGATTGCGCACTCTCTCTGTGAACAATAATCGCAAGCGCATCAACACGCTCACCATTGATCAAAATATCAACACGTACCATGTCTGATGTTTGAAAGTGCTTAAAGTTATAATCAAGCGAGGCAAAACCACGACTGGTTGACTTTAACTTATCGAAAAAGTCCATCACCACTTCAGCCATTGGCAGTTCATAAGTAACTGCGACTTGTTTACCGTGATAGTTCATCTTGGTTTGCATACCACGCTTTTCAATACAAAGCGTAATAACACTGCCTAAATATTCTTGTGGTACAAGAATATTAGCTTCAACAACGGGCTCACGAATTTCTAAAATATCGTTTACAGCAGGTAAATCAGATGGGTTATCAATCTGAATCGTACCTTCCTTAGTTACAACTTCGTAAATTACCGTTGGTGCGGTGGTAATTAAGTCAATATCGTATTCACGCTCTAAACGCTCTTGAATGATTTCCATGTGCAACATGCCCAAGAAACCACAGCGAAAGCCAAAGCCAAGTGCTGTTGAATTTTCTGGTTCGAAGAATAACGACGCATCATTTAAGCTCAGTTTATTAAGCGCATCACGGAAAGATTCATACTCATCCGAGGCAATTGGAAACATACCGGCATAAACTTGTGGTTTAATTTTTTGAAAGCCCGGTAAGCGCTCAGGTGCTGCATTTTTTTGATGGGTAATAGTGTCACCTACTGGCGCACCATGTATTTCTTTAATACCCGCAATAACAAAACCTACTTCACCAGTTCTTAAAATACCGGTGTTGGTTTGCTTTGGTGTAAAAACACCAACCTGATCTGCAGTGTGTATATGCTCGTTCGACATAATTTTTATCTTGTCGCCCGTTCTTAATTCACCGTGCTTAATACGCACCAGCGATACTACACCTTGATACGGGTCAAACCATGAGTCGATGATAAGCGCCTGTAGCGGCTTGTCTTTATCACCCTCTGGTGGCGGTACGTCCTTAACAATCATTTCAAGAACTTCGGCAATACCCACACCTGTTTTAGCGCTACATTGCACGGCATCTAGGGCATCGATACCAATAATATCTTCAATTTCTTCGGCTACACGAAGTGGATCAGCTTGTGGTAAATCGATTTTATTTAATACCGGAATTACTTCTAAATTCATTTCGATGGCGGTGTAACAATTCGCTAGAGTTTGCGCTTCAACACCTTGACCGGCATCAACAACTAATAATGCACCTTCACACGCTGCTAGTGAACGCGATACTTCATAAGTAAAGTCAACGTGTCCAGGTGTGTCGATAAAGTTAAGTTGGTAAGTCTCACCATCGTTGGCTTTATAATTTAGAGTTACACTTTGCGCTTTAATGGTGATACCACGCTCGCGCTCAATATCCATTGAATCCAATACTTGCTTTTGCATTTCGCGGTCTGTTAAACCACCACAAACTTGGATCAAACGATCTGAAAGGGTCGATTTACCGTGGTCAATATGGGCGATGATCGAAAAATTACGGATATGCTTCATAAACTGGATTCTAAACTTCTATTTTAATGGACTGAGTGTATAAAGCCGCAATTTTACATTTAATTGGCTTCAATCACCATCTATTTGAGTTAAAGGAAGGCTAATAGGGTGAATTTTTATTACTTTAACATCATGCTTTAGGCTTTTCACTCGGCTTTTAGCGATGCCAAAGCCAGTAAAACCACCAGCTATAGCGGCAATGATTTGCAACCATTCAGGCACAGAAAAAACCTCAGCAGCCACTAACGCAAATACCAGACTTAACACCAAAGGCAACATATACACTGCAAAAGCATGCTTTACCATGTGGCTATCATCCAGTGCTAGGGTTACTTTTTGCCCAACCACAACAGGGATTTCAAATCGATAGGGGAAGGTTTTTTTAGCAGTGCCAAATAGCTTACTAAAAATTTGTGAACCACAACGGCCATTACACCCTTCACAGGCTTGCTTTTGCTGGGCTTCTAAATGCGCAGTGGCGCCTTGAATCGACACCACTGTAAGAGTTTGTTCTATCATTATCAGCTTATATTACAAGGGTCTTGCAACCGATTCAGCAATTGCTTTTGCAGTCATTGCTGGAATATTCCCCACCACTGACACATCAAAACTACCGCTATTATGCACATATACTGTCGTGGCACCGGATGACAATGCACCGCTTGGTCTGCGACCTGGTAATGGTCTTTGTACGAACACTGAAATTTCGACAAAACCATCTGAGTATAAATAATAATCCGTCAGTTCATTGTTCAAATCGAGCTTATGACGGTCTGATTTTAGTAAACTAAACCCCTCCGGCAACCAACCTATTTGCCAATTATTACTTCCTGTATTTGCTTCATTTTTGGTAATTGCCGCTGCCGGTAGTGGCGTTGGAAATTTACGATTAAGCATTTCAAGTAATAACGCAGCGGGCTCTTCGGTTACACTAATATGGGTTAACTGTAGTTGTTCTAACATCTCACCGGCATGATTAACATAAGCAGATTTTAGTAATAGTGATGACTCTGCATCAAGCCACAGCCAATAATTAAACTTATACTCGTCTTTTGATTCGATGCGCACAAGCTGCGCAGCACGCCCTGCAATACGGCCTTTACCACCGAGTACAAAATCGTAATGCTGACTTAAGCGCTCAACATCTTTGAATAACACTTCTGGGATTGGGCCTGCTATAGAATCAGTATCTATTGAATAAGGCTCAGACTGTGGCTCAAAATAAGTAACTTGGTCATCGATACGAACCATCTCAAGGCCTGCGCCATTGAGTAAGCTCAAATGTTCGAGTTCTGTATTACCTTGTTTTGCATGCAACCAACGATATGGTTCCATTGACTTTCCTTTAACGACCACAAATGATGCGTCAAAGTTACGATTATGAACGGCGTCAGCCATTTTGAGCAGTAGCTCTTTTGCGGGGTTTTCGTCGTCAGCAAAGGCTGGAGCCATTAATACCAACGACAAAATAAAAGTAATTACTTTCATTTAATTAGTTTTTTTCCTCTTCGGCTTGCGCCTCAGTGTGAGCTTTTTCTAATGAATATGCAACTCGTGCTTGGCGTTGATGTTCTAATACTAACGCGCCAATACGCTGTTGCTGTAACTCACGCAAACCTTGCTCTGCATTTTGTAAAGCGGGTTCTGACGAATAGCTAACTGGTGATGCCATTCCTGTTACTGGTGTTGTTTGTAACATCGGAATTTCATTGCTAGGTGAGTTTTCACCTTGTGGCAATGTTTGTACACCAACAATTGCAAACATGGCGACACTTGCTGCAATTGCAAGTTGTGCAACTGGTTTGCGCCAGTTAAATGCCACTACATTATCGGTGCCCGTTGCAGCCAATGGTGTTGGCTGTGCCGCTGGTTGTGTGAAATCAGCATAAACTGGCTCACTTTCCAGCGCTTGCGCAACACTATCGCTTATATCAAAGACGAACGCATCTTCTGACTCAGCACGCATTACGTCACCTATTAGCGCATAACGTCCTAAGGTTGCCGCATCTTGCTGGGCAATAACCTCATCAGTTAATGATTGTTCGCCGTCAAGTAATGCGGATAAATGCTGATTATCCAACTTGTTAACGTGTGCTTTTGTCATATTAAGACTCGCCTATTAATGGGTTTAATTTGTTATCTATTGCTTCACGGGCACGGAAAATACGCGAACGCACCGTCCCGACTGGGCAATCCATCACCACGGCTATTTCTTCATAGCTCATCCCTTCGATTTCTCGTAGAGTGATCGCGGTTTTAAGATCTTCAGGCAAACTATCAATGGTGTTAAAAATCACTGCGCGAACTTCTTCGCTTAATAACAAGTTCTCAGGGGATGCGTTTGAACGCATTGCATCAGCACCATCATAAAACTCTGCATCGTCAGCATCTATATCATTTGCTGGCGGTTTGCGGCCCTGAGCCACTAAGTAATTTTTAGCACAATTAACGGCGATACGGTATAACCAAGTATAAAAGGCACTGTCCCCTCTAAAGTTTGGAAGTGCGCGGTATGCTTTAATAAAAGCTTCTTGAGCAACATCAGCAATATCGCCTTGATTTGATACATAACGTGAAATCAAACCGGCTATTTTGTTCTGATACTTCTTTACTAAAAGATTGAAGGCATTTTTATCGCCCTGCTGGACCCTTTTTACTAGCGCTAAATCCAAATCCTGCTCGCTCATTCGAGCCGGTACTCCTCTGTCTGATTATTGCTTGTCATTCATATCCTGCCATTGTTTACAAATACTCTGACTGCTGCATGAATGAAAAGTTCTGTTTAATATTATTTTTTTATAAAATAGCATATAAATATGTTGGCGAAAGTTGAAAATCACTAATAGTGTCGCGCCAAATATGATACATATACGCCTATCATAATATTATTATTTGCTCATTACTGTTTATACATTAGTATCTGGGCATTGTAACCGCAAAGACCACGGACATGAACCAAAATAAACACCATATCACGGATGTCGCTATTATTGGCAGCGGCGCAGCTGGCCTCTCATTAGCATTATCTTTAGCTAATCACTGTAAAGTTACCGTGATCAGCAAAGGTGAATTGACGGAAGGTTCCACACTTTATGCACAAGGCGGCATTGCTGCCGTGTTTGATAAAAAGAATGACAGCATTGAATCTCACGTACAAGACACCTTAGATGCCGGTGGTGGTTTATGTGACAAAACCGCCGTGCAATACACCGCAAGTAATGCCCATGACTGCTTGCAATGGCTAATCGAGCAAGGCGTGCCTTTTGATATGGAGTTTGATAGCAAAGGCAAAGAGCGCTTTCATTTAACCCGTGAAGGCGGCCATAGCCATCGCCGAATTTTACACGCTGCAGATGCCACCGGCCGAGCAGTGCAAACAACGCTAATAAGCCAAGTACAAGCGCACCCAGAAATTACCTTATTAGAACAATACAACGCGATAGATTTAATTGGTGATAAAAAATTAGGCCAAAACGGTAAACATATTCATGGCGTATATATGTGGAACCGAGCAGCGAAGAAAGTTGAAACAATTTCAGCTAAGTTTGTAGCCTTAGCAACCGGTGGTGCCAGTAAAGTATATCTTTACACATCCAACCCTGATGTATCCAGTGGTGATGGTATCGCCATGGCTTGGCGGGCAGGTTGTAGAGTAGCCAATATGGAATTTAACCAATTCCACCCGACCAGTTTATATCACCCAGAACTACAAAACTTTCTGATCACCGAAGCGATGCGCGGTGAAGGTGCTTATTTAAAGCGCCCTGACGGCACACGATTCATGAAAGACTTTGACGAGCGTGAAGAGCTTGCACCACGCGATATTGTTGCCCGCGCTATCGATTTTGAGATGAAGCGCTTAGGTGCTAACTGTGTGTATTTAGATATTAGCCATAAAGATAAAGACTTTATTATTGAGCATTTCCCGACCATTTATGCAAAATGCTTAAGTGTCGGGCTCGATATCACTAAAGATCCAATTCCAGTGGTTCCTGCGGCACATTATACCTGTGGTGGAGTAATGACTGACTTTAACGGCAAGACCGATCTAGATAACTTATATGCGGTAGGCGAAGTCGCTTATACGGGGCTACATGGCGCTAATCGCATGGCCAGTAATTCATTACTAGAGTGCATTGTGTTTGCTCACGCCGCAGCAAAAGATATTTTAGCAAAAATACAGCATAGTCCAGCATTAAAAGTGCTGCCGATGTGGGATGAAAGCCGCGTAACTAACTCAGATGAAGAAGTGGTGATCACCCATAATTGGCATGAACTACGACTATTTATGTGGGACTATGTTGGCATTGTGCGTTCAACTAAACGCCTAGAACGTGCGTTACACCGAGTTGAATTACTACAGCAAGAAATTCGTGATTATTATGCAAACTTCCGCGTTTCGAATAACTTGCTTGAACTGCGAAATTTAGTGCAAGTAGCAGAACTTATAATTCGCAGTGCAATGGAGCGAAAAGAAAGCAGAGGCTTGCATTATACCATTGACTACCCGCAGTTAAATGATAATCCAACGCCCACTATTTTAACTCCGCTTGCTCATGACGAGCTGCCAAAGTAAGACGTTTCAAGCGCACAAAACTCAGTTCATCAACCCCGCTGGCATTAATAATCAGCCAGTGGGAGCTTGCAAAGCCATTAATATATAACCAAACACTGCTTTGATAAACACGGCTTTTGTTGCTGATATGGCCATTTATTTTTAGCGTATTATTTTCAAAACGACATTGCGTAGAATCTAATATAAAAACGCCTTGCTGAGGATGGGATTTTTTATACCAGTGCCAACTTACATAGCCAAAAACAGTACTACTGGCGACACAAATAAATTGCGCTAATATGCTAGTTAAAAATAGGCTATAACACACTGCGAACAAGCTAAAGTAGACCACAAAAGGCCTGTGGTCTGGAACATTATTAGTAACCCTAAACCTATACACGAACTCGGTCTAAAATCAGTTGTACCATCTGTTTAAGCTCAGGATCTTTACATTCTTGATGGCCCATAAACCACGCAAATAGATCGGGATCATCCGCTTCTAGCAGACGTTGAAGAACAGCTTGCTGCTGTACAGATAACGAATCAAATGCCTCATCTACAAATGGCATAAATAACACATCTAGTTCTAACATGCCGCGGCGACAAGCCCAGCGGATACGCGCTTTATTGTGAATTTCAGTCATTTTTTACCTCGTACTAAGTTGCTTAGCAGTTTAACAAATTGCACCTGAATAAACAGCTATTTATGCATCTATACCAGCAGCGCTAACTACGGTATTATACGCGCCTACATTTCTTGTAACGCAGGTTTTTATGTCAACAGTACACGCATGCCCTTTATCACATCAGCTGATCCGCATTAGCGGTGTTGATAAACTCGCCTACCTTCATGGCCAAATTACCCAAGATATTAATAAGCTCAACCAAACCAACTTCTTATGGGCTGGGCACTGTAATGCCAAAGGTAAATTATGGAGTGTAGCCAAGCTCTTTGCTTATCAAGATAGTTACTATTTAGCAGCATCAGCGGTTGAAACCACTCAATCTTTAACGGAATTAAAAAAGTATGCGGTGTTTTCAAAAGTTGAAATACACGCTGCTACCAGCAAGTTAATTGGTTTAATCGGTGATGATCTAGCTGCAACCTTAAATGCGTTGAACATTCATTTTAATGAGCAAGATAGCGCTTGCGATTTTAGTCATGGTAAAGCACTAAAATTAGCAAAAAACCGCATTTTACTGATGGTTAATGATGAATTTTCACTGCCTGATGAGGTTATCGTCCTTGAAAACGACGCGCTGTGGCACCAACATAGTATTTTAGCGGGTGAGCCTGAGCTCAATGAAGCGGCACTCGGTGAATACGTACCACAAATGGTTAACCTGCAAGCTATCGGTGGAGTAAGCTTTCGTAAAGGCTGTTACACAGGCCAAGAAACCGTTGCCCGCATGAAATACCTTGGTAAAAATAAACGCGCTATGTATATCGTATCAGGCCACAGCGATGGAGAATTAGCTGAACCAGAGCTTGAAACCCAAATGGGTGAAAACTGGCGTCGTGCTGGCAAATTAATAAGCCAAGCCTACAATCAACAAAGTAAAACCTTATTTGGCCTTGTTGTGTTGCCAAACGACAGTGAACCTAGTCAGTTACTGCGTGCAAAACATGCCCCAACGGTAGAGCTATCAATCCTTCCTCTACCCTACTCTCTCGAAGACGAATAAATAGGAGTGACTATGATCGTTGCAACAAATAAAGTGGTAAAAATGCATTATTCAGTCATGGATAATGACAAAAACTCTATCGATAACTCATTTGATGGTGAGCCACTGATCTTTATCGTTGGTACCGGTTACTTAATTCAAGGCCTAGAAGATGCCCTGCAAGGTAAAAAAGCGGGCGACACACTCAGCGTTACTGTGCCACCAGAGCAAGGTTATGGCGAACGCCATGATGATCTGATGCAAGCAGTACCTAAGTCGATGTTTGAAGGTATGGAAATTGAAGTTGGTATGCAATTTCGTGCCTCAACAGATGACGGCGATCAATCTGTAATGATCATTGATATTCAAGAAGACGATGTAATTGTTGATGGTAATAATCCACTCGCTGGCATCACTTTAAACTTTGATGTAGAAATACTTGAAGTGCGTGATGCAACAGCAGACGAGCTAGAGCATGGCCATGTTCATGGTGATGGTGATGGCGGCTGTGGTCACGATCACTAATATCGACTTAGTGAACTAAATAAACCGACAATAAAAAAAGCGCTACTGCGCTTTTTTTATATCTATAATTTAATCAAACGGGTGTAGGCTCTGCTACTGGCTCACTTATCTTACCCGCCAACGCTGCCAGTAAACCATCTTGGTCGTTAGTTCCCAAGCGATATTGGCTACCATCTTTTAAAGTTAGCTGTACCGCGCTAAATCCTGACACTGTGTATACCCAACCATCATGGGTAATACGTAAGCCAATACCATGACGAAAAGAGTTTTCTACCGCTTTAGCTTCAATAATATCCACTAACTGTAACTTATCACCAAACACACCAGGACCAAACCCCCAGCTAATTTGGCTGTCATCAACTTTAATGGTTAAACCATGGAACAAAAACCCCACCAGCACTAAAATCGCTGCAAATACCATTAACGGCATATCGGCACCAATTAAATACCAAGCTAAACCAACAAAGCTGGCAATCCAACTTAGAATAACAAAAATGAACAGTGCAAATTGCTTATGCTGATACATAACACTCTCTAAAATATTAAAAACTATAAACTAATGTCGCACTTAGTTCTGAATCAAACTTTAACTTATCGTCTTCCGGCTTAGAATTATAACGATATAAATAAGTAAACTTTAATGATACAGCGCCCATTAGTTGGCTGATCAGTGATGTTTCTGACTTTAATCGTGAGTTCAATCCTGACAATGACTGTTCAATACTTAAATCTTGATTGAAACGTGTTCGAGTCGAGACCGTACGCTCCCACTGCAGTGCTAAACGTAATAAATAACCGGTTTTGGTTTTGTCTTGCTCATCTTCAAGCTCAGCATCATCTTGTGCTACCGAGCGGTATAAACCAGGCCCTATATCAAAATCAACTTGGTTTTTTACCCCTTGATATAAACGATTACCATAACCTGCCGCAAGTGTGCTTTTAAACTCAAGACCACTGAATTCATCTTCTTCATAATCACCATACATAAAGAATGAGGCATTTTTTACCCCTACTTTATAGTTGCCCTGCGCAGAGAAAAATATACGGTTTGCCGAGACTTCATCATTGCCAGTGGTGTCGTTACGATCACGTTTATATAAACTATCTATCTTGAATTGATTACGCCAATTCTCAAGATCTTGATATAAGTTACCTTTGAACTTAAAACTGGTCGAATTAGTATTACCGCGACTAACAATAAATCCAAATTCAGTATCGCCGTATAATAGTTCGCCTTGATGGATTTTATGGATCTCTTCATCTGAGAGCTGACCATACTCATGAAAGTCTTCAAAAGGATCAACCGCCCAGACTCTAAAGCTAAGCAGACAGCCCAACAACAGCAGTAACCTAATCACTGTTCGCTCGCTGTGTTGATATTTAAAACAAGGCTGTTTTCACTAAGATACTGCATCGAGATTATTCGCTATCTTTCCATAATATATGACAAAACGGCGCGTCTTTATCACGGCTAATCAAAATTTTAGCAAATAAAATATCTTGATTATCGAATTCAAGTCCCACTAACACCTGAATAAATAATTCTGGCTCTATTTCTAATGCGACAAAATCTTGCCATTGGTCATCAGGCTCACCTTCTTCAATAAAGCCAAGCTCTTCACGATGCTGGTTAAAATCATCAACATCTTGCTCACTAAGGTTATCTGGGGCTAACTCTAAAAAGATATCGTAAGCTTGATGCGTTACTTCTTCTTCACTGTATAAACGGGATCCTGTCATTGCCATAAACCTTTCATGATGCTAATGCCAGATATAGTATCAAACCTCAGCAAATTTTTGACAAAAAAAAGCCAGGTTTCCCTGACTTTTTTTATACAGGGCTTATTTTACGTTTGCGTTGTCGCTGTGCCCTTTACTTTTTCGCGCATTGACTGCACCAAACTATAAAATAATGGCACCAGCAAAGTACCCAATATAGTCGCGGCTAACATGCCGGCTAGCACAGTGACACCAAGCGATACGCGGCTTCCAGCACCCGCGCCAGTTGCAAATACTAACGGTAATACACCTAATACAAATGAAAGAGCCGTCATTAATACCGCACGAAACCTCATTTTGGCTGCACTAAGAGCCGCATCAAAAATACTCTTGCCGGCAAGCCGTTCTTCCATCGCAAACTCTACAATCAAGATTGCAGTTTTGGTCGACATACCTATAAGCAGTACTAACCCCACTTGTGCATAAATATTATTTTCCATACCCAGTACGTATAACGCTAACATTGCGCCAAACATCGCCAGGGGAATTGCGGCTATAACTGAAAAAGGGATCGTCCAACTTTCATATTGTGCAACCAAGAACAAGTAAACAAAGATAACGGCCAAAGCAAATAGCAACGGTGCCATATTGCCAGCTTCAATTTCTTGTTTAGATTGCCCTGCCCATTCAAATACATAGCCATTAGGTAACTGCTTAGCTAGCTCTTCCATGGCAGCTATTGCATCACCACTTGAGAACCCCACAGCTGCTTGACCACTGATACTCGCACTACGATATAAATTAAAGTGCTTAAGGGTTGTTGGCCCAAGAATTGGTTCAAGTTTAGCAAGTGTCGTTAATGGCACCATGTCGCCTTCATTATTACGCACAAAATAATGCTGTAAGTCGGAAGGATTTTTACGGAACTCACTCTCAGCTTGCATGATTACTTTATAAGTACGACTAAACTGATTGAAATCGTTAATATATAATGAGCCGAGCTGGGCTTGCAGCGTTAAGAATATGTCACTTAATGCAACCCCTTGAGCCTTTGCTTTATTGCGATCTATCTCTAAAAAGTACTGCGGTACATTTGCTCTAAAAGTACTGTACACATTACTCAAGCTTGGATGTTGGTTCGCTTCATATACCAGACCATTAAGTACTTGCGCCAATTCAGTCGGATCCCGACCTTCACTGTCTTGTAGGCGAAACTCAAAACCAGCGCTATTACCTAAACCAGGAATTGGCGGCGGGTTAAATACCATTATCTGCGCATCTGGCATGGCCCACATTTTTCCCATCAAACGACCAATCACTGACTTTAAGCCTAGTTCAGCACTAGTGCGTTCTTCCCAGTCTTTTAAAATAACAATACCTAAAGCATTATTTGAGCCCGCCCCGCCAATCAAAGAAAAACCGGATACCGCAATAAAATCAGTTGCTGCAGGTTCTTGTTTAATAATGTCACCTATTTTATGCATCACATCAGCAGTGCGACCAGAAGCCGCCGCATCTGGTAATTGCACATCTACAAACACAAAACCTTGATCTTCGGCTGGCACAAATCCTGTTGGAACGCTTTTAGCCAGCCAGCCTGCCACCACAAAAATAACTAAGGCAAAAATACCCACTCGTGCCGAGCGTTTTAAAACAAAGTGGATGATTTTAGAATAGATGGAAGTTGATTTAACAATGCCTTGCTCGACTGGCGCCAGCCATTTTATCGGTTTCATTGACTTTTCTGTTAACAATAGCGCACATAAAGCTGGACTTAGGGTTAATGCGTTAACCGATGAAATTAATACCGCAAACGAAATCGTTACAGAAAACTGCTTATAAAGCTCCCCAGTAATACCTGGCATGAAGCCTACTGGCACAAATACAGCTAATAACACCAAAGTGGTCGCAATAATAGGCCCGGTTACTTGCTCCATCGCTTTAGTGACAGCCTCTTTAATCGGCAGCTTTTCTTCTTTGAGGATCCGCTCAACATTCTCAATTACAATAATTGCATCATCTACCACAATACCGATCGCTAGCACTAAACCAAATAAGGTGATTAAGTTAATTGAGTAACCCATAGCCATCATAAAAGCAAACGTCCCCACCAACGATACTGGAATGGCAATAGTTGGAATAAGTGTCGCGCGCCAATTTTGTAAAAACAAAAACACCACTAAAACAACCAGGCCAACAGCTTGAAATAATGTAACAATCACTTCTTCGATTGAGCGATTGATAAACTCTGTCGTATCGTATGGTATTGAGTATTCAACACCATCTGGTAATTGCTTAGCAAGCTCTGCCATGGTGGCTTTAACATCACTTGCCACTTGCGTTGCATTGGCATCGGTTAATTGGTAAATAACTATAAAAGCGGTATCTTGCTGATTTAACTTAGCGTTAATACTGTAATCAGCTGAGCCAAGTTCGATGCGGGCAATATCAGTTAAACGTACAAAGTTACCATCTTGATTAGCACGAATAATTGTTTGGCCAAACTCTTCTGGAGTTTTTAAACGCCCTTTAGCTTGAATTGAATATTCAAACTGCTGACTTGGTAAACTCGGTGCAGCACCTAATTTACCAGCTGCCACTATGGTATTCTGCTCTTGTAATGCCGCTCTAACTTCGCCTACTGTCAGCCCTAACGCCGCCATTTTATCTGGACGTAACCACAATCGCATTGAATAGGTTTTCTCACCCATAACCTCAGCCGATGCCACGCCTTTAATTCGTCCCAGCGGTTCCGTTAAGTAATTTGTTGCATAGTTACTTAAAAAAATAGCATCAATGTTTGCTTGGCTAGAATACAAGTTAATACCCAATAACATTGAACTGGATTTTTTCTTAACCGATACACCTTGGCGTGTTACTTCGCTGGGTAATCCTGGTTCAGCTAAGGCGACACGGTTTTGTACATTGACTTGAGCAATATCAGTATCCGTGCCCACCTTAAAGTATGCAGTTATCGTAGCAGTGCCGTTATTGCTGGAGCTGGACTCGATATACATCATATCTTTGACACCATTAACTTGCTCTTCAATGGGTCTGACCACAGACTCTTCCACTATTTGCGCACTGGCGCCAGGGTAAACTGCGGTGATCTGTATTTGCGGTGGAGTAATCTCGGGATACATATTAACTGGCAGCAAACCCATGGAAATCAAACCCGCTAGCGTAATCACTATCGAAATAACGAGGGCAAATTTAGGCCGCGCGATAAACGTTTTACTTATCATGTGCGTTTCCTTTAGTTTGCAGCGTCTGATTGACTAGAAATTGTACCAGTGGTGTGATCGACCTTTTTTTCAACTGGTTTAACTTCGACCCCTTGACGTACTTTTTGTAAACCTTCAACAATCACTTGCTCACCTTCTTCAAGGCCCGATTGAACGACCCACATCGCATTAATGCGCCGTCCTAGTTGCACAATGCGCGTAGCAACTTTGTTATCTTCACCCACCACGAGTACAAATTTACCTTGTTGATTTTCTTGTACTGCTGCTTGAGGAATAAGTGCTTGTAATTGCTTATCTTTACTTTCAACAATTAAGGTGACAAACAAGCCTGGCATTATAATGTTTTGTGGATTGGCAAATGTCGCTCTTAATTCAACTGTGCCAGTACTGCGATCAATTTTCGTATCGGCAAAATCTAACTGCCCTTTAGCCCCCAAGTCCGAGTTATTTGGCAAACGCAGGGATAAATCGATTGGTACATTTTGAGGGTTATTAGCACTGTCTTGATGTTTTTGACGATAACTAATGTAATCACCTTCTTCGACCTGGAAGTTAACATAAATTGGATCCACATCGGTCAATTCCGCTAGTTCATTTGAGGAAGGACTCACAATATTGCCTACATCGTAATTAACCTTACCAATACGCCCTGCAAACGGCGCTTTAATTTCGGTGTAACTTAAATTTAATTTTGCTTTTTCAAGGCTTGCCCTTGCTGAGATAACAGCCGCAGCAGCTTGCTCATACTTAGTGGTTAATTTATCTAAATCAGATTGTGAGATAAACCCTTGTGCAGCAACTTCTTTACCGCGTTTTAAATCGCGAGATGCGCCATCTTCGCCAGCAAGCTTACTTTTTAAGTCCGCTTCAATTTCAGCAACAGAAGATTGATATTCACTTGGATCGATTCTCAGTAGTAGCTGTCCTTTTTCAACAAATGAGCCTTCATCAAAATGACGTTCTATTAATTCACCCTCAACACGAGCGCGAATTTTCACTTCCTGATGAGCTTCCGTGCGAGCAACAAACTCTCGATAATTCCCCACCTCTTGGGTAACAACATTAAATACTGAAACCGCAGGAGGCGGAGCGACTTGTTTGGTAGCATTATCATCTGAGCAACCAGCTAAAAAAGCGATTAATGTTGTACCAACAACCCCTTTGATCGCTAATGACATGTAAGTTCCTAAAATGCTAGGCGTGAACCTTTTTAGCATGGTTTATCTCCTTAGTAGCTGCGCGCACTACCTTTATATGTTTATTTTAAATTGTGTTTAAACGCCAAGTTACGTTCAGAGGCTATTATGGGTCGATCATATAACAAGCCACCCGATTAAAAATATAGACCACTTTGTAATCATTTGTATCTGAGGTTCACAATAACAGGCTATAAAATAGCTTGCTTTTCAAACAAGAAAGCCACGCTTTACATCAATTCAATTAGCTCGTAAGCTAAACTTAAACAGGTCAGAGGAGTTGACATGATTAATTTTGAAACACAGCAGGCAATCGCCTTCGTTACATTATCCCGAAAAGATAAACAAAATGCGTTGAATTTTGTCATGTTCAAACAGCTGACAAGTATCATTAAAAAAATTAAAAAAGACCCGACTATCCGCGCTGTCGTTATTCAAGGTGATGGTGAGCATTTTTGTGCTGGACTGGATGTTGCTGCCGTTATGAAAAGTTCCATAAATATTGCCAAGTTGCTATTTAAATGGTTACCGGGTAACTGTAATTTAGCGCAGCAAGTTGTGCTGGGTTGGCAATCACTAAGTGTGCCGGTATTCGCAGTCGTCCAAGGTAATTGCTTTGGTGGTGGCCTGCAAATAGCTCTTGGGGCTGATTATCGGATTGTGCACCCAGATGCTAAATTAGCCATTATGGAAGCGCGCTGGGGACTATGCCCTGATATGGGTGCAAATGTTGTACTACCTAGCTTACTAAAACGTGACGATGCCATGTGGCTTGCCAGTCATGCAGATCCTATTAGTGCTGATAAAGCGCTGCAATTAGGGTTAATAACCGAAGTAAATGCGGATCCAAAGCAACGCTGTTTAGCAATGATCAATACCTTATTAGCTCGCTCACCGGATACTTTAGCGGCAATCAAACGCGTTACCCAACAAAGTTTTAACACTCCAAGAAGACAAATTTTAGCAAAAGAAACCATTAGCCAAATTCGTCTGCTTATTAACAGTAATACAAAAAAGGCCATTGCAAAAGCCAAAGGCGCCGACAACATCGAGTATCAAAATAGTAAACGTTGGTAACAAATTCACTTAATATCAACGCTAAGCAATAAGTCGCATAGTTTTCAACAAGCAAATATGCTGAAGTATAATACGACCTGTAGTGAGTAAATAATCAATGGATCCCCGAACTGTGCTAAAAAAAATCTTCCCTTATTTACTCAGCAGCTGTTTGATTTTGGGTTGTTTGGCTATAGCAAAAATAATCATGCACTGGCTGCAAGGCAGCTTTCCAGCCCCCCTATTAGCGATGCTAATGCTGCTTACGTTACTTTTAACAAACGTAGTGAAAGAGCATCACTTAGCTCCCTGTGCTAAGCCATTATTAAATGTCATGCCGCTTTTTTTCATCCCTGCTGGGGTTGGTTTTATCGAACACCTTGAAATCATCGCCCTGCAATGGCAATTTCTCAGTGCAGTTTTCATTTTGGTGCCATTGACCAGCTTACTGCTTATCGCAGCAGTGATCAGTGTATTTAAAGGCAGGATTGAACATGATTGATCTATGGTGGTTAAGTATTCCTGTAATTATCACGCTGTTTTTAGGGTTAAGGAAGCTCAATACAACCATTAACAATCCTTTATTAAAAGCGCTGACTAATCCCGTTTTTATCACTATTACGCTTATAGCCATATTACTAGTGAGTTTTTCACTGCCTTATTCGCAATTTGCTAGCCATAGCCAGCTATTAAGCTATTTACTGGAGCCTGCCATTGTTGCGCTTGCATTACCGCTATATCAACAATTTGTGCATATACGAAGAAATCTCTTGCTGATTGTTGGCTGCTGTAGTCTGGGCATAATCAATGCCACTGTGGTTGCAACCTTACTCAGTGCTGCATTTAATGTGCCTACACAATTAGCAGCATCTGTTGCCGCTTTATCGGTCACTACTCCCATTACTCTGCTAGTCACTGATTCACTCGGAGGCATCGCTTCGCTGGCAGCTGCGATGGTGATTTTTATCGGCTTATTAGGTGCTTTGTTCGCGCTACTTATTCTTCGTCAGGTGGGCATTTATAACCATCAGGCACAAGGCGTTGCGATTGGTACTGCATTTCATGCAATAGGCACCGCCGCCGCACTTGTTGAGCATCCGCGTATTGGTGCATTTGCTTCAGTGGCAATGGCATTGAGCGCATTACTTACCGCTTTAATCGTACCATTACTTTATCCTTTTTTGAGTCAAGCTCTGCTATGATGAAATAGTTTAACCACTTTATTTATGGATAATAGATGATCAGTACAGAAATCCAACAAGTTGAAAAATACTACACCATGATCACTGAGTACCTCGTTAAGTACAGCATGCAATTAGTTGGCGCATTGTTGATCTTGATTTTTGGTTTGTGGGTGGCACAAAAAATATCTAAGATGATTGCCGCTTTAATGGCGCGTAACAATATTGATATTACTCTCACTAATTTTGTCAGTAATGTAGTGAAAGTATTGTTTATCGTTATGTTCATTATTATTGCGCTAGGTAAAATTGGCATAAGTGTCACACCTTTTGTTGCTGCAATTGGTGCCGCTTCTCTTGGCGCTGGTTTAGCATTGCAAGGGATGTTATCAAATTATGGCGCAGGCTTGGCTATTATTGCCACCCGCCCCTTTATTGTTGGTGACACGATTGAAGTTAAAAATGTCAGCGGTCAAGTAAAAACCATTGAGTTAGGCTACACCATTTTGATCAACGAAGAAAAAGTCGAAATTACTATTCCTAACAAACATATCGTTGGCGAAATACTACATAACTCATTTAATTATTCATTGGTCAAAGGTGAAATTGATATTGCCTATAACGCCAGTGCTGAGCATGCTATAGAGCTTATAGAAGACGTATTGAAAGACCATGAGTTAGTCGCAAGTGAACCGCTATCACAAGTTGGCATTGAACGGTTTGCTGAAAGTGGAGTAACAATTAGTTACCGCTACTGGGTGCCGACGACGAAAATAATAGAAACCAAGCTGGCCGTAAACGGTGGCGTATATAGTGCGATTCAAGGTGCGGATATTGAAATTCCATTCCCACAACGAATTGTCACAATTAACCAACAAAGTATTGATAGCTAGGCTAGCAATACTGCAAATAAAGGGAGCTAATTGCTCCCTTTATTTATACTAAATCTTAACTTCATTAAAACTTATAACGTACATTCGCTGTTACTGTTCTGCGTTGACCATAGAAGCAATCTCCACGCGCTAAACATGAGGTGATCACGGTCTTATCAGTAATGTTTTGTGCTTGCAAACTGAAACTGTATTGCCCAAAATCATAGCCAATCATAGCGTCAAAGAGTGTGTAATCGGTAGTTTTAATTGGATCAACTACTAAGCCATCTCGCTCACCATAGACACTACCGTCAGATGTCTCTCCCACATAGCGCGCACCTAAGCCCATTTTAAAACCATGCATAGTTTCTGGTCGCCATGTCGTCCAAATTGATGCTTGCTGCTTTGGTAACGCTGCAAGTGTTGCACCATCTTCACGTTGTTTATTGCTCTGACTGACGTAACCATCGCTGTATGCGTATGACGCATACACATCGACACTTTGCCAAGCTAATTGTGCTTCAAGTTCAAGTCCTTTTACCGTCACTTCGCCCTGTTGCACTTGGCCGTTTGGAGAAATTACTTTGCTATCTGTGGCTTGCTCTGCATTAAATGGGGTAGTGCGATTTTGCTCTACAATATGATATACGGCGGCCGTAAGTAGATGCTCTGTTCCGGCAGGTTGATATTTGATACCGGCTTCAACTTGCTCACCTGTTTTTGGTACAAACGCATTACCAAAGGCATCATAGCCTAGCAATGGTTCAAATGATTCACTATAACTTGCATACGGTGAAACCCCTGAGTCAAATAAATACATCAAGCCTAAACGACCGGTGGTCGCATACTGTGACTCACTTTTGCCGTTTTCAGGATTTGTTGTTGCTTTATCACGGCGTAGTGCTGCTGATACAATCCACTGCTGGGCTATTTTCATGCTGTCTTGAATATATAGGCCAGTTTGATAAGTCTTTGATGGGGGAGCGTCAATCAAATCACCCGCTGTTGGTAAATTATCTACTTTACCGTATACAGGACTAAATAAATCGAGCGTGCCAGCAAGTCCAGAAACAGAGTCGTTATCGGTATAAGCATTTTGATAATCGAGCCCCATCACTATTGTGTGCTCAATATTACCGGTTATTATATTGCCATGAAACTGGGCATCACTAGCAATAGCCCGCGAATCAGCAGAGCTAAGATAAGACACTCGCTTGACGCTGCGCCCATCTTCTGAAAATTCAGGTGGCCAACCGTAAATTGTATGATAATCAGCATGACTATCGGTGTAACGCGCAGCTAGTTTAAACTGCCAATCAGCATTAATATTTTGCTCTAAAATCGCAGTGATTGACGCTTGCTCAGTATCATAACGATCAAAACCCGGCTCAGAAACAAAACGGTTTGATGGAATTTTGCCGTTTTCGTTTTCTAAAATGGTGCCTGAGTGAGGTAAGAACGAGGTACTCGTGCCTGATTCATTCTTTTGCCAATTAGTTAATAGCGTTATTTTTGTATCATCAGTGGCATACCAGGTTAATGATGGAGAAAACACAATACTGTTATCTGGCACATAATCGGTTTGGGTATCACTCTCTCGCCATAAACCAATTACTCGCCCTTGTAATGAAGCATCATCATTTAATGCACCGGTAATATCTCCCGCAACTTGTTTGCGCGAGTAATTACCAACTTGCCCCCAAAGCTGTCCTGATGTTTCAGCTTCTGGTTTTTTACTGACTAAGTTAACAATCCCGCCAATTGACCCCTGTCCATAAAGTACTGAGCTCGGCCCTTTGAGTATTTCAATTTGCGACAATCCATAAGGGTTAGTACGAACATTATTATAACTACCATACAACGATTTTAAGCCATCTAAGTATTGTACGGGCGACACACCACGAATAACCGACCAATCGCCACGGGTATCAACACCGTATGGACCGTTATATAAACCAGACACATAACCAATTGCATCTTGAATAGTTAGTGCGCCTAAATCTTCAATTCGCTCTTGCGTTAAAACTGAAACAGACAACGGAGTTTCAATAATTGGCACGTCTGATTTTGCACCAGACGCACTCATGTATGAAATCAAACCTCGTTGGCTTTTTACCGTAATAACTTCTAAATCGTGATCTTCACTCACAGCATGCTGTTCGGCAACAGCATTAGAAGGATTTAACAGTGAAAGAAGAGTCAAAGATAAAATACTTAACGGTGTATTTATTCCACTTAACTGCATTAATATTCCTTAGGACAAATTGAAATTGAAGGTAGTTTAATAGTACAATTATTGAAATGCAATATTAATGATAACAAATATCATTAACAATAGGTTTCACTATGGCTAAAGTAAGCAAGCGATTTTGGTTTCAATTACATGGCTGGTTCTCATTGCCTGTATGGGTTTTATTCTGTTTTATTTGTATTACAGGCACTCTCTCTGTAGTGAGTCATGAGCTTACCTGGTTAACCAACCCTGCTGCTCGAGCAAGTAATCCTAACAATTTGCCTGCAAAACCAATCGATGAATTAATAGCAGCAGTAGAACAACAACATCCAACTGCTGATATCACATCAGTATTGGTGTATGAACCGTATTTAGTAAACGCTATTATATTTACAGATCACAATAAACCCCAAGCAATTGCCTACGTAAATCAATACACAGGGCAAATACAAGCAGTTAATCAAGGCATCACCTTTATTGGTTTTATGCGCGCGTTACATGGTTGGCTGTTGTTTCCATGGCAATCTGGTTATAGCGTCGGTTATTATCTTGTATCTGCAATGGCAATAGTCATGTTTGGCGCATTAGCCACCGGGCTGATTATTTATAAAAATTTCTGGCGTGCTTTTACTCAGCCTAAATTGCGCTTCAATCAAGGTAAAAAAACCTTATTAAAAGATTTACATAGCTTAGCTGGCGTCTGGTCTATGTGGTTTTTACTCATTATGAGCTTAACGGGGTTTTGGTATTTAACTCAAGCAATTATGTGGCATAACGAGATTGATATTGAAGAACATCCGCCGCTGGTAAGCGTAGCTGATTTGCCCACTTCTAAAACGGTACCAGCCATCAGTCTAAGTCAGGCTCTACAGCTCACTAAGCAGCAGTTTGCTGACTTTGAACCTCATTACATCATGTTCCCAGAACATAGCCGAGGCATGTACAGTATCAGCGGCTCGAACAACACTATTTTCTATGATGACTATGCGTTCTCAACGACGATAAATCCTTGGACAGGCGAATTAGCACAGACTAAAAGTCCCGGATCAATGAACGCTCTACAAACTATTTCTCATATTGCAGACCCTTTGCATTACGGCACAATTGGCGGGATCTGGACCAAGCTAGTTTGGTTTATTTTTGGCGTGATCTTAAGCGGTATGTCTATTACAGGCTTTATGATGTGGCGTAGTAAGTTAGCTAAGACAACAAAGGCGCAGCTGCTAACGACTGACTATATTCAGGAGGCACAATAATGGCGCGACTTAAAAGTACTTGGTGGCAACGCTATAAGTATCTACTACATGCTAGTATTTTAATTTTACCATTTTGGTTTTTATATCAATCAATGATTCTCATATTTCCTGACTCATGGGGCGAGCAAACAATGGGAGAGTTTACCCTTGCACCCATGCCACTTAATATGGCGCCCCCCTATAGCCACCATGGTGAATACGTTAAAGATTTTATGGTAATGTTTAATAAAGGAAAAATAGCAGATGTACGCCAAGGTTACATGAATATTGGCCCCACTCCTTTACCACTTAGTCAGTTATCAAAAGCCGATGAAGGTATTTTACATGGCACGCGTCATGGTCAACATGTGCACGCTATTGCACCAAAATTAATAACCAGCAAAGATAAGGCATGGATCACACTCCAAACGTGGCAAGGTGAATTGCTAGTTCAAAGCTGGGAAATTCCAAGCCAGTTTATTAACTAACAACAATGGGGAGCAAAACATGCTCCCACGCGCACCCAAACCCAACTTTTATTTAACTTAAATCACCATTTATCTTTACAAAAGTAATAATATAACAAAGTATTACAATTAACCTTTTGAAGGTTACACCGTTGAGCTGCTCGTCGAATGCTAAATTTGCTTGAGCTATCGGATCATACACACACAGTACTTTGGAGATAAAATGAAATTTTCCACACAATTACTTTGCTGGCTTAGTTTAGCCGCCAGCCCATTTTTTAATAATGCATTCGCTATCGATAATGGTGTCTATACCATAAAATCAAAATATAGCGCCAAATTTGTCGAAGTCGCCAATGCATCAACTGCGGATGGCGCGAATATTAGCCAATGGGCTAATACTAATCACGATACCCAACGTTGGCTCATTACTCAGGTTGAAAATAATAACTACTCTGTAATAAACCTTAACAGCGGTAAAGCAATGGAGGTCTTTGAGTGGTCAACTAGTGATGGCGCAAACGTAGTCCAATATGACTATAGCGCTGGTGCAACGCAGCATTGGCAAATTAATAGCGAAGGCAACGGCTATGTGAGCTTTATCAATGCCAATAGCCAAAAAGCGCTCGATCTGTATGACTTTGACGGCAATGACGGGGCTAATATCAGCCAATGGGCATACAATGGCAGTGATGCACAGCTTTGGCAGCTCAATAAACTGGCCAACGTAGAATCCGCTCCCTTTGATCCTTCAACTACCAATGGCGCAACGGATCATTGGCCATTAACCGGTAGTTTAGTCACTCACGATCCAACCATCAGTTACGAAAATGGTACGTGGTGGATATTTCAAACTGGGCCTGGCATCGCTGGAAAGTGGTCAAATGATGGCGTAGCATGGAATGATGCGGCAGCGATTTTTCCTAATGGCTTAAATTGGTGGTCTAACTATGTGCCTGAACACGATGGCATTGATGTTTGGGCGCCTGAACTTAAAAGCTACAATGGGCGTAGCTGGCTTTATTATGCAATATCAACCTTTGGCTCGCGTGTTTCGGCAATTGGTTTAACCTCAGCAAGTAGTGTCTCTGCCGGTAATTGGCGTGATGATGGTTTAGTGATAAACACCACCAACAGCAATAGCTACAATGCGATTGACCCAGATTTAGTCGTCGCCAAAGATGGTGCGCCATGGTTAACATTCGGTTCGTGGAATTCAGGTATCAAGTTAATGCGGATCAACCCAATAACGATGAAACCATTTGGTGAGCTCTATTCCCTTGCTAGCCGCTCAGGTGGCATTGAAGCACCAACGATCATCTATCGCCAAGGATACTACTACCTATTTGTATCTGTTGGTAAATGTTGCGCAGGAACCGATAGCACCTATCGTATCGCATATGGGCGTGCAACGGATATTCGTGGTCCTTACTTAGACAAGAATGGCAACAATATGCTCTCTGGTGGTGGCAGTATTTTAGATGCTGGTAACAGCCAGTGGGCCGGACCTGGCGGCCAAGATATTCTTAATACCGATGTAATGGTTCGCCATGCTTATGATAAAGGTGACAACGGTGTGCCAAAACTATTGATCAGCACACTAAATTGGGACTCAAATGGTTGGCCAAGATTTTAAACCAGCCAACTTAACAACATTTATAAAGCGTGTAATAACGCGCTTTATAAAAAACGCTCCATGATAGCGGAGGCGATTTGCGTAGCTATTCCACATCCCCACATATATGCACGTTGGATCGGGTAACCTCTAAAAATCCAACGCTTTCTAACATGATTAAAATTACTTAAATAATCAGCTTTGGCATCTGGCAGAGGTTGATCAGCAAGCTTTGCCCATGCTTTATAAACACCCGACATATCTGCACCACGCATAAATTGCTGTAACCAGCGAGGAAATCGCGCGTATCGTATCGTCGACTGAAAATCGATGATATACGGTTTACCATCATCACTACAAAGCACATTACCCAAATTGCGCAAATCTAAATGTACAACCCCTCGGCGATGCATTAATGCAACCAGTCGTTCAAAATCTTTAAAAAAACTAACGGGTAGCACTTCTTTTTGTTGTACTAACTGTTTAAGTGGTGTGCCTGTAATATAGTCATAGGCAACAGCAATCGGCGATAATCGTAAAAATCGCCCACTCACTCCAGTTATGCCAGCTAAACGAGCCAGCCCTTTATACTCTTGATTCACCGATAAAGGCGCAAAGGTTTTTCTCACCCACCAAGGGCTATGTTGAAAATCTTTAATGACTAAATCGAGTTGCTGATCGGTATAACGATAGACAATAGCATTTGCAAAACGTCCGGTATGAACAACATTTAAATTTTCGGCTGCAAACTGATGTTCTGGAAATTGCTGCTGTAACTGCTGTAATAAAGTAGCTTCGATCATAACACCCTGCGACTTGTTAAATATAAATGCCTAGGCAACTATATTATCAAATCTCTGCACTCACAGCAATATGACCCTTAACTAGATTTACGATTTCAAATTATGAATTGCTCTAAATAACAGCTTTGCCAACAATTTTTTTTCATCATCAGAAAAGTCGATTAGTGCTGTGCGGTAAATATTATTCACAATAGGGAGTATTTCAGGGTAAAGCTGTTGGCCTTTTTCAGTAAGGCATAATAGCGTAGAGCGGCGATCTTCTGCGGATTGTTGTTTTGCAACTAAGCCTTTTTCTTCTAAACGAGACAACAAACGACTCATCGCGCCACGATCATAAACCATATGCTCACATAGCTCTGCCAAAGTATGCACTTTGCCTCGAGCTAATAGCACCACAACAATATATTGCGCCGAAGTTAAATCCATTGGCGTAAGGCCAGCATCTAGATGAGTTACTAAATTTGACCGTAAATAAGCAACTAACCGACCCAGATCTTGAACGGGATCAAGATCATCAATACAACATTGTACAAGTGAAGCGGATTCTTTCATAAATTCTCAAAAACTGCGTGAAGGTCACTCATTGACCGTTAATAGCTATAATAATTCAATCAAACATAATTGCGTAGTGACACCTAATTAGTGTAGCGTCGAACAAGCTAACTAATGTTATTGAGGAATACATGCAAAGTAAACAACGAGATGTTATCAAGTATATTGCCATACTTATACTGCTACTACTTTGCTGGTCAGAGCAATTTAACAGCTACATCATGGATTTTCTTGACCAAACCTTAGTGCAGTCATCATTAGTTTATGCTTCTGCACGCAGTGTTAACGGCATTATTTCTTTATTACAGTCGGCTGAAGTCGGTATTGGTATAGCAAGCATAGCGCCTGCGCAATTGCTTGATCCGGTGAACGATTTAGCCGAATACATTGCCGATGCGATGCGCATATCATTAGGCTCACTGTTTATCCAGCGGATTTTATTTACTATTTCATCAGGGGTATTTTTTAGCGCCTTGTTTACCGCCAGCGTCATTAGTTATTTAGTCTGTGATTATTTTGGGTATTTAAAACAGCTTAAAGGTAAGTTACTCGCTAGCCTGATTTTAGTACGGTTTTTAATTCCATTTGTGGTACTTGCAACTGGGCTTGCCAGCCAAGCCTTTCTAGATGAAGAAATCAATTATCAAAATCAATATGTTGAAAAGACCGTTGACACACTTAGCGTACAGGCTAATGCAACCTCCACATTATCAGCACAACTGAGCGCAAAAATTAACAGTGACAAGCAGACAACCCTCGATGAACTCGAACTTATTGCCGTTCAGCAACAACAATTAAAAGCAATTATTACAGATAACCAACAGCAGCTTGAGCAATTAAATAAGCAAATTGACGCCATTCAAACGACCCGCAGTTTAGCCGAAAAACTCACCTTAACAGAGCTTCCCGAGGCTAAACCATTACTGCAAAAACAGCGCGAGTTAAAGCAACAACAAGCATCTATCAACAATCAGTTCGCCGCGTTATATCAACAGAAAGCTCAGCTGCAACAACAGCTGCATGATTATAACGACCAACTAGCAGGTAATTCTGGCAATTTAATTAGCAAAGTCGTTGATACCGTTACGACTGGCATTACAGATATGGCTAATTCTTTAGAGGGCTTATTTATTGAATTTTTAAACTTAGTGTCGTTACTAATCATCAAATTATTTATTATGCCTTTGCTATTCTTATATTTATTTAGTAAAGCATTTAAAGCTATTTGGCAACGTTCCGTGCTACAAGCATTAGCGCAAATGAAAACAGAAATACACACCGCCATCACAGAAAAATAACCGCTATATCATGCTTAGGGTCACATCAGCTCAGCATGAAAGCGATGCCCTAATGGGTCATTTAAAAACTAACAATTAAAAATAAAAACAAATAAAAACAGATAGATAAAATAAAAAGCATTGAATGAAAGGAAACCTAAATAGCTTTACTCTCACTGCAGAAGTCTTTCTTTTGTCACGGTTTTGTCATAAAAGTTATTTAGCTTGCATCGCATACATGGCTAACTTAGGACTTTACTTGTGCCAACACTTAAACCACTTGCTTATGCACTGAGCATATTAACACTCACAGCAACATTAGGCGCTTGCAGCAGCCAAGATGTTAATTCCACTCAACCAAGCCAAACTACATTAAAGCTTAACAGCGCACCATTTTGGCAACAAAATAATATTCAAGGATCGCAAGCTGCTTGGCTTTTTGATGATGCTTGGTTACTAGCCAGTGAAAGCCAAGGCTTAATTGTTGTAGAGCAAAATAAGCAACATAGCGAAGTACTTAAAGCGGGTAACTTTGAAACTCTGTCAGTGCGTACTATTGGCGATAATCGCTTTTTAGTGACCAGTATTGATAACGAACGTGATCTGGTTGCCGTTTTCACCCTAACTAAAAGTAACGGCAACTGGCAGCTAACGGAGCACACACCGATTGTTGCACCACAAGCAAAACCTGAAGCGGTCTGCCTATTTAACAATCACAATACCGGGAGTATTTCTGCTTTTGTTGCTGATGTTCGCGGCTTAATGCGCGAAACCTTAATTTATAACTTTGCCACAGAGCAAACCACTAACATTGCGGTCCGAGAATTTGCCGGTGTAAATGAAGCTGCGGGTTGTGCGGTTGATGATGTAAGCCAACAATTATTTATCAGTGAAGAAGAACTTGGCATTTGGCAAATGAACGCCAATGCAGAATCTTCAGCGAGTAAACAACCCCTTACCATGGTTGCTCCCTTTGGTGAACTGGCCAGCGGTATTGGCGCATTAACCACCAGCACTGATGGCAGCCTCTGGTTTACTAGCAGCAGCAATAACACCCTATACCGATATAATCCAGAGCAAGGTATACAACAAAAGTGGCGTGTCTCTGGAGATCTCAGTATTGGTTCTGTGGTAATTGATAATAACGCCACTACTGCTCAAGCCATTATGTATGACGATGAAAGTGGCGCGTACCGCAGCAGCCAGTTAATTTTAGACCCAATCACCAGTACGACAAAAACCAACACCACCACGGCAAAAACAGCACATGTGTATGCAAACGTGCAAACGACACCAGTTGCAGCATTTGGTGATGCCGCAGACGATCCAGCCATCTGGGCGCATCCAACCGACGCCGCTAAAAGCTTGATCATAGGCACCGATAAACGTCGCGGACTGATGATCTATAACTTAGCTGGAGAGCAAATTCAAAACCTTGACGTAGGTAGAGTTAACAATGTTGACGTTCGTCAAAGTAGTAATATCAACAACCCAACTCACACGCTAATTGCAGCCAGTAACCGCAGTGAAAATAGCATTAGTTTGTTCACTGTCGACATACAAAACAGCGTACACCACTTAGGTAGCGTGGCTACCAATTTGAGTGAGATTTATGGCTTATGCATGTATTCATCGAAATCTGGTGACTATGTATTTGTGAATGATAAATCAGGGTTATATCAGCAATATAAAATAACCAGCCAACAGCAACAAGTCTCGGGCAAACTGGTGCGCGAATTTACTCTACCTAGCCAGCCAGAAGGTTGTAGTAGTGATGATAAAAACGGCGAACTTTTTGCCGGTGAGGAAGACGCTGGTATTTGGTTTATCCAAGCAGAGCCTGATTCACAGCAAGCGCCTATTTTATTGCAATCCGTGAATGAAATGCTAGTTGATGATGTAGAAGGTATGGAGATTTATCATGGTAAAGACGAGCGCTTATTAGTGGTATCTAGCCAAGGTGACGATAGTTATGTCGTGTATCGCATAAATAAAGGTGAAAAACACCCTACCCTTGAGTTTGTCAGTAAGTTTAATATTCTTGCAAACTTAAATAACGGTATTGATGGCGTGTCAGAAACCGATGGCTTAACCGTTACAGCCAAACCGCTGCCTGGCTACCCTCTTGGCGTATTAATAGTGCAAGATGGCTACAATCGTATGCCACAGCAGCCACAAAATTTTAAACTGGTGGATTGGCGCCAAGTACATTCACTTATCCATGGCGACGTTAAGTAAACGAAACAAATATAGCCGTCACTTGGCGGCTATATTACCGTTGTTAACCACCAAATAACTAACACCAACACAGTCAAACCAAGCATTGCTTTGGTTTTATGTTTTGTGATAATTCGCTCTGCTTGATTGCCAGCATAATACACCACCAGCGCCAGACCAAAATACCGAATTGAGCGGGCAATAGTCGTTGCAATTAAAAACATTATTAATGAATATTTGGTCGCACCCGCTGCGAGCATAGCTATTTGAAAAGGGATTGGCACTATCCCCAACATTATTACAAACCAAAAACCTTGCTGCTGCATTTGTTGTTCTACGTGTTCAAACTGCTCTGGATTTGAAAAGGTATTGATCACCCAATCGCCAACCGCATCAAACAAGTAATAGCCAAGCGCGTAACCAAACAAGGCCCCAATAATACAGCCTAAAGTCGCCATTAAGGCTATCAGCCAAAGCTTATCACGACGAGCTTGCATCAACGGCACCAATACTGCTTCAAGAGGGATAGGAACTATTGTTGACTCTAAAAATGAAGCCGCCGTTATGCTGGTTAACATATGCTTTGAATCAATAAATTGTCGTGTTTTTTGCTTTAAGCGCTGCATAACAGCCATAGTATCACCTTGGTAGTGCTTATAAGTTATATTTATAAGCATATTGCAAGCTCAATACCAGCCTTGCATAATAAATAAGTGCATTGTTTTATAAGCGTTTTTTAATAAATATTAACAGGAACAGGTAAATAAATTTAACTGATAGTGTAAAAACCCCCAATTAAAATTGTAAATTTTACTGTAATCAATCGCTTAGGGATTAAGCAATGTAATATTGGCTACGGCCACTATTTTTCGCTTTGTACAAGGCTTGATCAGCACGTTTAACTACCTCATTAAACGCTTCTTCTGGGGCCTTAAATGACACACCAATACTTACACTTACCGTTCGATTAGCAGCAAGTTCAATGGTATGTGCAAGTGATAGTAATTGCTCACTTAAATCGCAGGCTTTTGGTCGGTCATCGCCGGGCAGGTATATTGCAAACTCTTCACCACCTAAACGTGCAAAGACACTATTATTAGGTAAAGCTTCGGCATATAAAGATGATAATTCGATCAGTACTTGATCCCCCCTATCGTGACCAAACTGATCATTAATCACTTTAAAAAAATCGATATCAATAAGCAAAATTGTATACGAGGCTGATTGATTTTTTTGCATATATTGATAAAAAAATTGGCGGTTCGCTATTTGGGTTAAGTAATCAGTGATCAGCTCTTTTGATAACTGCTGCTGCACACTTGTTAAATCGCCTATAGTTAACTTTAAACCATAACAAGTAAACAACATGCCTGCAGTACGTAAAACATCCTCAACATAAATACCAATAAACAAAGGCTGGATCAGCACTTCATCAAGTAGATCAAAGGTTAAACCCGCTGACCACAATAATAAACCGATGCTTAAATTAACATAAGCAAAAACTGATAAGTTGGCCCTTTGGACAATGATAAAAATAGCCATTACAATTAATAGGTTAATTGCGTCGGTAAGTACACCATTAAAAAAAATACTGTTATCTAATTCAGGATAGAAATAAATATACGAGGTAACTATTAAAAACAGAGTAACTACAAATACAGCTGAAAACACGGGTTGTAAGGTGTTTTTTGCCGTTTGTTGTTGAAGTTTATTATCACTGTATTTCATACACGTTTCGCTGATTAAGTGAGCGCTATATTAAATAACGCTATCACAAGCTAATGAATATATAGCTTTTAAATACAACTGCCGTTTTATATCACTGGAGCTGATTTTTTAAGTTCCTAACACCAGCCCCAACCTGAGTTTACACACCTAAACAAGGTATTTTAACCACAGCATTTTTTGTATTTTTTATTACTGCCACACGAACATGGATCATTACGTTGTGGTGTTTTTTCAAAAACTTGAGTAACAGGTTTATTAAGTACAATATCTAAAGGAGTAATATCTTCAGCAAGCGTACTATCAACACGAATATCTGCAAATAAATCATTAGCTATCAAAATAGCGTTTATTTCAAGCTCACGTGCAGCGCTTTGCACCTGTAAAACGAGCGGATTTTCTTCGCTACCAGGTTTTACTTTCGGTTTAGGCTGATAAGTACCTTGATTATTTTTACCCATAATATCGGGCTTACCACGATAGAAAAATTTTGACACCTGCGTTCCTAACTGTCATTTAAAGCAACTCACCGCGAGTAGCTAAAGGCTGCGCAGTCTAACAGAATTTAATGCTGTTAGCGCGCATCTTTAAAATCGATAATGAAGCTAATAAACTTTAGTCGTCTTCAGGTGCTTGTGCTGCTTTTATTCGCTCTTGGTTTTCTTGCATTTGCTCAAATGCAGCTTTGATTTCATCAAGCACTGAATCAACATCAGCCTCAGCGTGGTTATCTGCAACCTCACCGTAAAGAACAGTTTCTGCTGTTAATTCACCCGCTTGATACAAAGCCCACATTTCTTCACCAAAACGCGTATCTAGTATTTCTGGTGCGTACTGCCCGTAATACAAGCGCATATTGCGTACATCACGTAAAAACATTTCTTGCGCATTGTTATTCGCCGCCGCATTTACTGCCTGCGGTAAATCAATCACCACCGGACCGTAGCTATCTACTAACACATTAAATTCAGACAAATCACCATGCACAATACCCGCACATAGCATTAAGCGAATGTAATGAACCATAGTAGCGTGATCTTCAATTGCCTGCTCAGCAGTTAAACTCACATCATTTAAACGCGGCGCAACATCACCATCATTATCGGTGACTAAATCCATGATCAGTACACCATCGTAACAACCATGAGGTTGTGGTACTTTTACGCCAACCCGAGAAAGCGTGAAAAGCGCATCTACTTCCGCATTTTGCCACACGTTTTCTTGTTCTTTACGACCAAACTTAGAGCCTTTTTCCATCGCACGACCGCGGCGGCTATTCCTTACTTTACGTCCTTCTTGGTATTTTACTGCTTGTTTAAAACTTCGGTGTTGTACATCTTTGTACACTTTCGCACAGCGAATATGCTCGCCACAGCGAACCACATAAACCGAGGCTTCTTTTCCACTCATTAATTGGCTGATGACTTCATCAACGATACCGTCTTCTATTAACGGTAAAATCTGTTTTGGCGTTTTCATGACACTCTTATACCGTACTTAGGCATACCTTGTAATCTTCTCGCAAACTATTATATCTGACAGACCCTTACGTTAAAGCAAAAGCAGACGAAAACCAATGCTAATAAGCGCACAATTGACCTTATCAAGCATGTTAAAGAACAAAAAACTTGACTAAATCGGCTAAATCCACAAACTGCGAAGTTAACAGCCCAAATTATACTTACTTTATATGAATTCAGAAATACGCTATCGCTTCCAATCTGGTCAAATCGCTAATCGTTTTTTAAACGAATTAAAGCATTGGCCTGTCGCCCGAGTAAAAACAAAACTTCTTAATGGTGGTTTTGACGTTAAAGTAAATTATCAATTCGATGGCGCGGGGTTTGATTACACTTGCGCAGAACTTGATGAATTAGCCGCAAAACATGCCGGTGAAGAAGTTAGCTAAGTATATTAAGCATACAGAATATACATTTTGAGTTCTCTCAGCTATGTTATTAAATCTTAAATCAATAACATATAGGCACTGCAATGAATAACCCACATTCAGATCACATTCCTCAAGAAGCCTTTGATTGGTACGATGAATACGCTCATGGCAAAATGGATAGACGCACGTTTATGAAAAAACTTGGTGGCTTAGTCGCCCTTGGTTATTCAATGACAGTGCTCACTTCAGCGTTATTACCAAATTATGCCTTAGCCGAACAAGTTTCGTTTAATGATGAATCAATTAAAGCAACTTACCAAAGTTTTGATTCTCCCAATGGTCATAGCAAAGGACAAGGTTATTTAGTAGTGCCAACACAATTAAAGGGCAAGCGCCCGGTAGTCTTAGTGGTGCATGAAAACCGAGGCTTAAACCCTTATGTAAAAGATGTGGCCCGTCGTTTAGCCAAAGCGGGTTTTGTCGCTTTTGCACCCGATGCGCTATTTCCGCTAGGTGGTTATCCGGGTAATGATGACGAAGGGCGAGCCATGCAAAGCTCAATGGATAAAGAGAAAATTCAAAATGATTTTGTTGCCGCAGCCCACTATTTAAAATCACACCCACTCAGTAATGGTAAACTTGGTGCCGTTGGATTTTGTTTTGGCGGTTATATTGTCAATTACCTCGCTGCGGTTGATTCATCATTATTAAGCGCTGGAGTACCATTTTACGGCACGCCCGCCAGCGAAGCTCTGCGCAAAAATATTAAAGCCCCGTTAATGATCCAATTAGCCGAGCTTGATGAGCGCGTAAATGCAACATGGCCTGACTATGAGCGCGATTTAAAAAGTCTCAATGTAGATTACAAAATGTATATGTATAAAGATGCCAATCACGGTTTTCATAATGACTCAACGGGCCGTTACGATAAACCGAATGCAGAACTTGCATGGCAACGAACTTTAGCATTTTTTGAGCAACACCTTGTTTAATTGCATCTAGTTTAATTGCACCTTGATTAATTGCATAATGGTTAGTGCCAAGCATAATAAGCTAGCACTAACTTCATTCAGAATTAAGTACTTCAGTTAAGAAAAATCACCGACTCTATGACTAAATTTTTTCTCCTAAAATACATCGCTTTTTTTAGTGGATGTGTTGCTTGTTTTACCCTTCATACGCAATTTGCAGTGCCTGCGGTTATTGCATCTTGCCTAACCGGACTTATTGGCAGCTTTATTCCTTTTCCAAAACAGTATGCAAATCATCCTTACGCAGCTGTTTATGCTGGTAGTTTTGCTGGAATGTGCTCTCAGGGGTTGATTAATACCTATTGGGAATTAGCAATTATTTCATTGATTGGGGCTATTTTATACGTACTGACGACTAAAGTGTTTACTGGCTTTGGTGGTAAATTAGGAAGTATTGCCTTTATTAGTGTTGCTTTGTTTGTATTAGCTAAAGGGCTCGCGGCATGAGTTTATCATCGGTAACACTTGCTTTACTTGGCGCGTTTTTGACCTTTTATTTAGCTAAGCATAACCGTCTAGATGCGATTAGAGCATCAGCAATTTTAGCTATTATCGCTTACCTTATTTTACTTACCACCGAGTTCAACGCAGAGCTATATAGCAGCATTTTTTTTGGTGGAACATTTATAGGCATGAGCGCACCAAAACGCTTTGGTATTTACACGCTGTTTTCTGCCAGTGTTATTTTTTCGATTTTGTTTGATAATTTAGTGCCTTACCTTAGTAATTTTGGCGGAGCTTTGGGCATAAGTGGATTTTTGTCGATATGTGTCTGCCAAATAGCGATTGTACTAGGCGCTCCTCGCAGTAAAAAACGCCACTAGTTGAGATGCGCTTTGTAGCAATTAAACTAAATAAAACACATAATTTTTTACTTAAAATAGTCTACAAATCAGCTTAAATTGTAGATTTTTAATAACGATAAAACGTATTATACCGTATTGATACAGAGCGAAATAACAGGATAGTTATGCCAAATCGTTTATTTATATTAAGTTGTATAGCACTACTTAATGGCTGCACAACGTTAAGTCAAGATGAGTGCAAAGTCGCTAATTGGCAAAGTTTAGGTTATGAGCACGGCGTAAACGGTGGTGATTATGCCGATGGCATAACAAAGATCGCGGCGTGTAACGATTACAATATTACCCCAAATATAGCACAATTTAAAAGTAGCTACGAACGTGGTTTAGCGGTGTATTGTCAACCTGAAAACGGCTTTACTCTTGCTATGCGTGGAGTCTCGTATAACGGTGTATGTAACAGCCGTGCATTTCGAAAAGCGTGGGAAGAAGGTAACGACCGTTATCAAATCCAACAACGTCGTATAGAAATTGATAACCGTCTAACCGAGCTAAAACAACAACTCTCTGAAACTAATCAGCAATTAAACAGCAATAACATCACGCAAACGCAGCGTAAAGAGTTAAATACACAGCAACGCCAATTAGAACGTGAGTTAAAGGACTTAAGACGCGAAAAATCCTTATTACCACTATTGAATAAAGCCTCAACATTTGAAATTACCTTTCCTTAATTACCTTCTGCCCAGCCTGTAATAATAGGGCTGGGTTAATGCAAAAAGCGAAAGCAAAATTCAGGTTAAAAAAACCACTGTAATTTATGTGAATAAATCTTAACTTGAACTGTCAAAGCAAGTCTGAGCCAGTAAACACTGCTCGAGTTTAACTAATTCTGACAATATATTAAGAGCTTTATAGTAGTGATGAAAGCCCTCACGAAGAGGGCTTTGAATCCTTATGAAAATAATGCGGCAGAGCACTAAGATTAGCGGAAAATTAAAGAAACATACCGCCAGACGCTTCTATACGCTGTCCCGTAATCCAGCCGCTGTCTTCACTCAGCAACATTGCAACGGCTTTACCAATATCGTCAGCCTCCCCAACCCGACCCAAAGCGGTAACAGATGCCACCATTTGGTTCACTTGTTGGTTGTCACGCACATTACCACCGCCAAAGTCTGTCGCAATAGCACCGGGTGCCAAGGTATTTACGCGAATTTGTCGGTTTGCGAACTCTTTTGCCATATAACGTGTCATGACTTCTACTGCACCTTTGGCCATCGCGTAGGCACTTGAACCTGGCATACTAAACCGTACCAAGCCAGATGAAATATTAAGTATATGACCGCCGTCTTTAATATGTGGTAATAATGCTTGGGTTAAAAAGAAAGGTCCCTTTACATGGATTGCCAGCATATTTTCTAACTCTTCATAAGTAGTTTCTTCCACACTTGCACGCAAACCTGTGCCAGCGTTATTTAACAAATAATCGAAATCGCTTCGTGCAAATTCATTGCTCAACAACCCCTTAACCTGACTAACAAATTCAGGAATGGCATCAAAATCGCGTGTATCGAATTGCAAGGCAAAGGCTTTTTGACCTTTTTGTTTAATCTCTTCAATCACATCTTGTGCCGCTTGAACATTATTGTGATAAGTAAAAATAACGTCTATGCCTTTGTCAGCTAACGCTAAAGCACTATTTTTTCCTAACCCTCGGCTAGCTCCAGTAATAATTGCTAATTTATTCATCACTCTCTCCAATCTATTCTGTAACAATTTTAAAACCTTAAACCACAGCGGCTCTGGCCACGTAGAACAGAGTAGATAATTTATTGTGTTCGATATACATGATAAAAGTGATAACATTGTTCGGATTAAACAAACAAAGGTAGAAGATGTGGACAAATTTGAAGCCATGCAGCGCTTTGTATTGGTTGCGCAATTTGGCAGCTTTACCAAGGCAGCAGACGCACTTGGCCTACCAAAGTCAAGCGTATCAAGTGCTATTCAAGGGCTTGAAAGTGAATTAGGCACGCGGCTTTTTCATCGCAGCACGCGCAGCGTCACCTTAACTCAAGACGGCGAGACTTACTTACCACAGTGCCAAGCACTGCTCGCCGAGTTAGACGCTTTGGCAAGCCAGTTCCAACGCAACTCTGACGATGTTCGCGGGGTACTCAGAGTAGACATGCCGAGTCGTTTTGCCACTACGGTTGTCATTCCGCATTTATCCGACTTCCTTGAAAAATACCCGAACATACGCCTAAAGATCAGCAGCGCAGATTATCGAGTAGATATGATTAAAGAAAGCATTGATTGCGTCATTCGAGTGGGTAATCTTGACGATAGCAGCCTTATCGCTCGCCCATTAACGCTGTACCGAAGCGTAAACTGTGTGTCGCCAAGCTATGTTGAAAAATATGGTATTCCACAGAGTCTTGCAGAATTAGCCAATCATAAACTGATCGAATATTCTCATGCGCTCGGTAATCTCGACGCCCAATTTGAATACATGGCAGGCGACAAGGTAAAACAACAATCCATGCCAAGTAGCCTAGCGGTTAATGGCACAGATGCTTATTTAGATGCTTGCTTAGCAGGGCTTGGCATTGCCCAACTCCCCGCGATTGGCGCAGAAAACCTCATCAAGAAAGGCCAGCTCATTTCTGTCCTACCTCAATTTGAAGCCGAGCCAATGCCGGTGTCTTTACTCTATTCTTCACGTAGACAACCAACTAAACGCCTAACTGTCTTTATGGATTGGCTGCAATCAATCACCCTAGCAAGAAAATAAAAGTCACAGCGCTTTGGGTCACGTTATTGAACACATCTATTGTGAAAAACGCCTTGTACATATTCCAAAAAAAATTATTTGAAAATATTTTAATAACTAAACCTTTTAAGTAGTCACACTCTCAATATAATTCTCTGCTTCTCAGTTAAGGGCACTATGAAATATAAACAGCATTTTTGAAATCTATATTGATACATACTTTTGAAGTTAAAGGGACACCCATTAGAAAGTTCCGGTCAAGCAGGCAGCTGTGTTTTCTTGATCTTTTTATTCAAAAAACCAAGTGTTGTTACTTTTTAAACTCACTTTAAATTTGGCTATACACCTAGTCATGACGTCGATT
>NZ_CABVLM010000004.1 GCF_902498845.1 Pseudoalteromonas rhizosphaerae
GTAATTTAGCGAGCTTAAGGGCATCACGTTTATCGGTTTTAATCTTCTCGCCTGGTTTTTTAGGAATAAGAGACGGGGCAACCACATAACAGCAATGGCCAAGGCTTGTGATTAATCTGTAAATCCAATAACCACAAGGGCCTGCTTCATAAACAAAGTGTAACGTTGCGCCAGGGTATTTAGATTCAAACTGACGAACAAGCTTTTGAACGGCAACTTTGGAAGAGGAAAATCGACCAAGGTGAACAGGTTGTGCACCTCTATGTTCTTCAATATAGGCGACTTCATTGAATTCTTTATGTGTATCAAGTCCGATAAAAAGTATGCTATGTTTATTCATGTTAGCCTCTGCTGTTTAGTTGATAGACAAACTAATTATGGCTCTGGCTTTGAATTAAGCTAACCCACGAAAAGCGGAGGCTAACACCGTGTGGGAGTCATTATGTCTAAATTTCTAAGCGGGAATCCTCAAGCATATGGCTAAACCAGCGAGAATTATCGTGCCAGACGAAAATGATCCAAAAGTTATCGAACTAGCGGACAGATACAAGTCGGCATTGAAGAAAGAGTTTTGGGTATGTGTCGCCTTATTAATGGGTACACTTATTATATTTGGTACTTTAAATTTTGTGCCATTCATGAAGCCTAGCTTCGAAACAGCTGGCTCGTGGCTCGAAAGGTCAGGTGCATTAGTTGGCGTAATGGCAATGTTTATTGAGTTTCGTTCAAGGTATATCAGTAATCTATTAAATGATGCCGTACCCCAATTACCACCATCTTTATTTCAGCAGATAAACCGTTATGCGAAGCATGAATCTATTATCCATAAAATAGTTCTTTTTCTTGGCGCGTCAGGCGCTGTTATTTGGAGTTATGGTTCTCCTATACTCACAGGTACACAAAGTTTATGGCAATAAAATTTAACAAACGCAATCACTCGGAACGCTTTAAGCTGTCTTCGTTTTTGCAAAGGGCCGCAAAAACGCAGCCATCTCAAATCGTCCGGAGTTGCGGGCGTTGAGGCTGTAGAATTACTCTTTTTTAAGAAAAACAGCCAATTTTATTGGGCCCAAATGCATTGTCTAGTGCTTTGAAAACGCCTAGAGTTAATTACAGGAACTCGTTTTTTAATTGAATTTGGCTGTTAGAGTAATTCTACAGCCACGTTATAGGGCAGTTCATCCATCACTTTAATAAGGGTAATTAATTGGCAACTGAAGAAGATAACTATAAAAGACCATTAAAGGATATTTATGACGGATTCCCTGAATCTTTGCGCATGTCAGTTAATAAGGATGCAGGCAAAATATGGAAATATTTCGTCTTATGGTGCTTCTTTATAATTCTATCTACGATGTGTGTTGTTGGTTGGATTAGTTGTGATTTAATTGATGAGAGTGTCGGAAAAAGAATTCAACGAGCGGGGGCTATTATTCCGTTATTTGCTGTATTTGGCGAAGCAGTATTTTTAATAAAATTAAATAATTTGGCCAGTGTTATTCACCCTGCAAAATTACTATGTGAAATTTATAAAGAGCGGCGCTTTAAACTTCTTAAAAACACATCGCTATATATAACTGCGTTTTTCATTTTTTTAGGTGGTATATTATCTGGTTATGGTGATTTGTTGTATAAGCAAATAGCTCTATAATCGGGTAATAAACGACAGTCTGTCGGAACGCCTTTTCGTTCCTTCGTCACTACAAGGCGTCCGCAGCTACGGGCGTTACCAATGTCTGTTTCTGGCACTTTTACGAAGTTCGGCTGAGAGCGAAAACCAGTTATTGAAAAAGTTAAATTTATTCCTGTTTTGATGAGTCGAATCCTAATTTTGTCTGATAACATTATTAACTACCTTTTTGGTGTTTTATAAACTATCAAAATAGTGATTATAAGATGTTATGTCTAAAAGTTAACTCATAGGTTTGTATGTTCACTAAGAAAGAAGATGTTTCAGAAGTTACTTTTAATTTAAACCTATTAACAGATAGGTTCACGTATGAAATTAAATACCTGCGGGAATATATGAATTTCTCTTCACTGTCTGTAGAGGAACGAACGGAAAGTTTAGGAGATCAAATATATCAAGATTCAATCGATAACCCGGAGCATGAGGCATTACTTCAAGAAATGTTTTTAGAAGAACAAAGAGCCATAAATAGCTATCTATATCATTCTTCGATCGTTTTGGTTTATACCGTTTTGGAAAGTACTTTGGCACAAATATGTACAGAGGTTAAATTCAAAGTAAAAGCAGATTTTTCATATGATGGCCTTTCTGGAGGAAATATAATCAAAAAGGCAGTTGAGTACTTAAAAATAACTGTTGGGTTGCCATTTTCATCTATAGAGCATATATGGCCTCGAATAGGACAGTTTCAAAATCTGAGAAATGAAATTGTGCATCAAAATGGAAAGTTCGCAGGTAAAAACGAAGACACGATAAGGCAAAATAAAAACAAAATGCTGAATATGTTTAACTCCTTGGAGCTTAACGAAAGTGAGACTCAATTCTACATTATGAGTGAGCATTTAGTTTGTGAATTTATAGATCGAACAGAAGCATTAATTCAAACAATTATTAGCGATATCGAATCAAAAACGTATGTCGTATCAAATTAAATGGAATAAATTATTTACACTATAAATCATGCAAAGAATCGAGACATTTAACTCCCAGAAACTTGAAGCCGCTTGTCGGGTATTAGCCGATACTGAGCGAGGACTAACTGGCCCTGAAATAGGTTGCCTGATTCAAGATTGCAAAATTAAAGATGTCACTCCTTCAATGACAAAATGGAAACGCCTGTTTAATGCTCTTGCAGAAGCGCAGAATAAATATCAGGTGGGAAACCACTTAATTATGTTTATTAATCGTGCGCTTGATCCAGTTAGCTACGCTAGGGACAAAGAAAAATTTGAGTGGCGCCGCTCTGAACTAAACGTTGTGTTGTCATTTTCTGGGTTCGCGGTAAGAGAAGATGGAAAGGTTTCTAAAACCACAAAAGAAACCACATTGAAAGGAGCGCGAGAACGAGCTGGCGCACTTCGCTCAAAGCTCGAAGATCGCGGAGCTCATGAAGAGGTTTTCAATTATTGTCGTGCTGAACTAGTTGATGAAAATTACTTTCATGCTGTCCTCGAAGCTGTAAAGGGTATTGCAGAACGAATTCGCAATATGTCATCTTTAACAACAGATGGCGCAGATCTATTTAATACCGCATTTTCTGTTAAGCACCCAATCTTAAAGATAAACGCTCTGAGAACAGATACAGAAATCAGTGAACAAAAAGGCTTTAGCAATATGCTTGTAGGGTTGTTTGGCGCAGTTAGAAATCCTGTAGCTCATGCGCCAAAAACATCGTGGCCTATGAGTGAGCTAGATGCACTGGATATTTTGTCAACGGTATCATTTATTCACAGGAAGCTAGACAATGCCCATTAAAGCTAAAATTGTGTGTAACATCCGTGTTAACAAGGCTATCAAAAATCGTTCCGGCCAAAAACGGCCTCCACTCGACGCGCTAACGCGCGTCTTTTATAGCGGAGTTACAAATGTCCGCTCATGGCACTGAGCCGGACTTCGGCAAAGAGCGATCAGCGGACGGTCGGGTAAACTCGTTTTTGGACAGAAACAAGTTAGAGCATGCTTATAAAAGTTAAAAAGTGAGTTAAATGTAAGGTTCCCTCTGTTTCCTTGCAATCAAGATAAATGAACTTTAATGATCAGCCATTACTAGCCAACAATAATGTACAATCAATTCAATGCGGCCCTTTAGTCGTTTTATGTAGCAATGCAGAATAGCTTACAGTGTATGATGAAGAAAAAGTCGCAAGGAGGATAGTTTGAAAATCGAAAAAGTAAACCTCAATGGTTTTAGAAATTTTAAAGCCGCATCAGTGAGTTTTAATGATAGAACTTTGATGATTGGCAGTAACGACGTTGGTAAAACAAACTTACTTTATGCTTTGCGCTTGTTGCTGGATAAGTCTCTATCAGACCGTGATATAGAACCTGAACTAACTGATTTTTATATCAACAGGAATGGCGAACAACCAGATACCTTTATAATAAATATATATTTTTCAGAAGTCACAGAGGATGCTGTTTTATCTATTTTAAAAGGGCATGTGAGTGACGATGGGAAATGTGTAATTTCAATGGTCGCTGATAGAGCAACACTGGATTGCCAAATATTCATAGGTTGTTCAGAAGGCGAGTTAGAATTAGTCCAATCCAGATTTTATTTAAAGCGTTTAAATCTAAGATATGTTCGCTCTAGAAGAGACCTCGAAAAGTTCATTAATATAGAAAAGAAAAAACTTCTAAAGCAATCTCTGGATAATCTTAAAGCGGCTGACCTGGCTGCCGATCAAGCAGAAATGAATGTAATTTCTGGGCAGTTAAATCAAGTGAACGATAAAGTAGCTGGGCTAAATTACGTTAAAGACGCAACATCTGTAGTTAATGAAGAATTAAAAAAGTTATCATATACAAATGGCGATTATAGTGTCCACTTAGATACAGGAGCCATTAAAGTTAATCAGTTCATTGATAATTTGGAGCTTGGAGCTTCAACTTCAGGATCTAAAATAATGCTAGGGGGTGATGGGAGAAATAACCAGATATTGTTAGCATTATGGAAGGCAAAAAGTCAAAGAGAGTTTGACCCTGAACATGAAGTAACATTCTATTGTGTAGAAGAACCTGAAGCTCACCTACACCCGCATCAACAACGTAAACTGGCTGACTACTTAATACATGAATTACCAGGCCAGACAATTATCACCAGTCATTCTCCACAAATAACTGAACGTTATAAACCTGACTCTATTATACGGCTCTTCTCAACAGCTGAAGGCTCTAAAGCAGCAAAAGGTGGCTGCTCCGATTGTATTTCAGATGCATGGGATGAGTTGGGGTATAGAATGAGCATACTTCCGGCAGAAGCTTTTTTTGCTAGTTGCGTATTTCTTGTAGAAGGACCTTCTGAAAAATTGTTTTATGAAGAGCTAGCGATCCAATTAGGGTTTGATTTAGATTTTTACAACATAACAATCTTATGTGTTGATGGTATTCAATTTAAAGTTTATTGCCAGATACTTGATGCAATGGAAATCCCTTGGGTGCTGAGAACGGACAATGACGTTTCTGGAACGAGGGGGAGAACAGATAAAAGAGCTGTAGGGTTTAATCGCTGTTTTTCTCTAAAGGGTTTACCCAATGCTCCATATTATCCGGCGAATACTACATCACAAGACCTTGTTGATAATGGTGCTTGGCAAAATGCTTCTAACCAAGTAAATCCAAATGGTATGTTCTTATCAAAAATAGACCTTGAGAATGATATTGCACTTGAGTTGAAAGCCGAGCTTTTAGCTTTCGCAGATAAAGAGGACGTAGTAGATGCCATCAAGTATTTGCAAGGTAAAAAAGCGATTAGAATGCGAGAGTTTATTTCACAAAATAGAGGCGCGTTTGCCAAGTTGGTCAGTGGTGAACTGGCAAAGCCCTTAGCATTCGCAGTAGCTAGGGCAATAGCTTAGTATGGCTGATTTTAAATTTACCCCTGATCAAGACGCTGCTATAGCTTCAAGAGCGAATATGGTTATTACTGCTTGCCCAGGAAGCGGTAAAACAACTGTTGTCGTAGAGAAAATAAGAAATGAAGTCCAATCGCTCCCTGACTATAAGGGCGTGATTGGTATTACGTTTACGGTAAAGGCCAGCAAAGAATTAAAACAACGGTGCAAAAAAGGTGCGTGCGATTTAAAGGCTAGCTATTTCGGGACCATTGATCATTTTTGTTTAAGTGAAATAATTTACCCATTTGGTGCACGGTTGATTGGTCACTCTTCTTCGGCTGTAGAGTGCAAATTATTCGATGAAGTTCCTCAAAATTTAAAAGAGCAAATTCCTACCATTTCTGGATACTCTGGTGACATCAAAACTGACATTTATTCAACATTTGAACAAGATATTAAGATTTTATATGAAAATGGGTATGTTTTACTTGAGCTGTTAGGCGTAATGGCTAACCATATTCTAAATACCTCATTAGCCTGCCAAAATTACTTTCGAGCAAAGTATTCTTCTCTTTATGTTGATGAGTATCAGGATTCATCTGAACCTCAACATATGTTATTTTTAAAATTAATAGATCTAGGTTTAACAGGTGTTGCAGTTGGGGATACACAGCAGTCAATTTATGCGTGGCGAGGAAGTAACCCAGAATATATTACAAGTTTAACTGCGCAGCCTGATGTCTTTGAACACCACATAGTTAATATAAACCACAGGTGCCACCCTTCAATTACCAACTATTCAAACAGATTGTTTAATCCAACTTGCGATTTAATTTCTACTGATGAAATAAGAGTTCATAGATGGAGTTATCAAGGTACTCAGCTTAATGTGTCTGAACAAGTTAGTGACTCTATCCAAGGTATTATCGAAAAAGGTATAACAGACTCTTATTCAAAAATAGGTATTCTAGTTAGAAACAATATATCTCTGGAATTTCTAGAGCAAAAGCTAAAAGTTCCTTTTAGAATTTTTGATGAAGATCCATTGGCTGTAAGAAATACTCGTATCACTAACTTGTATGCAAGTTTATTACGGTATCGTCTTAATGAAGATTATAGAATTAACGATGTAATCGAAACGGTTGATCGGTACATAAGAGTTCAAGAGCAACAGGTCGTTAATCTTCGGAGATTGATTTTTGATGTAATAGGTAAAGAATATGGAGAGTTGGCAGAATCGATTATTAAGATTTCTGAAGGTATTTTTGATTGTGTCGTTTCAGATTCAGATAAAGAGCTAATTCATAATATTTGTGTTGATAGCAAACTACTAAAACATTACATGCCAATTAACGAAAATGAAGTACAAGTAATGACTCTTCACAAATCCAAAGGACTGGAATTTGATGTGGTTTATCATTTAGATCTTTATGACTGGGTACACCCCAAAAGGCGTGTTGTTCAAGGGTCATGGGATGTTCATTACGACAACTGGGAGCAAGAGCTGAATCTACATTTTGTTGGTATTACTAGAGCAAAAAAGCACTGTATATTAGTTACCAGCAGCAATCGTCTAAACTATCAACATCAAGTAAAAAACGGTAAACCCTCTCAGTTTTTTGATCTGCCTGGGTTAGAGGGGTTATATACTTAATAAGTGCAGTTTTTAAGTTCTGTATTTAGCAGTAAACACCTTCATCATTGTTGCCTAGGTGCTTGTTTAAAATAAGGTACAGTTTGGTGAGTGTTGTACTTTACTGTGCGGTAAATCTAACTCGGAATGGGGCAAGGGTTAGTCAAGTTAGAACAACGCTCGCGTATACGGAAACGCCCAAAGTTATTAGCTTTGGGCGTTTCTTCTAACAAACTTGGTTACGACAAACCGAGCTTTAAAGTGTCATATGCAGAATTGGAAAAGGTTTTCCCATATCATCAAGTGGTGAACGAGAAACTACTTTAAAACCCATATGCTCATAGAAACCTACTGCTTGCGGGTTTTGTTCGTTTACATCGACTTTGGTTGCACCTAACTGCTCTATTGCGTATTGCAGTAGCACCTTACCAATACCATGCCCTCTTGCCTCGTTTAAAATGAACAGCATTTCAACCTTAGAATCATGGATACCCACGAAGCCTAGAATTGAGCCATCATTACTTTTAATACATCTTAACGTGACAGCAGGAAAAGCCTGCTCAATGATAATTGGTTTAAAAAACTCAATATCTTCTTCTGTTATGAAGTCATGAGTTGCTCGGACTGAGTTTTCCCAAACATTCAGCATTTTTGCGTAATCTTCAGGAAGCACATTTTCTACAATCATCGTATTCTCTCTAAAGTTGACTGAAATTCATGTGCAGCCGCGAGTGCGTATTTTATCCGAAAATAATTAAGTAGTCTAATGATGTAAGCAAAGGGTTCTGGCTTGGAATGGGGCGAGACGAGTTATATTTAAAACCCGTCTATGGACAGTCATGAGTTAGGCTGAAGGGCGGTTCTGTGCCATGAGCAGTCATTCATAATCAACTCGTTTCTGCCCCAAAGTTTGATACAACTCAGAACTTTTTCGTTCACTATAATAATAATAACACTTTACACTATGTTCTTTTATATGTAGTGTATTTGTGTGTTATATAAATAGGTTAGTGCAATGTTGGTTACAGATTATCTTCACCGCTCATTTATCCCACTATTTAAGGAACCTGAAGGGCAAGCAGTATGGGCCTTCCTTCAAAAGCCAGAAAATATTATTCGTATTGAAACCGCTGTTTATCTAGGAAAGAGTCCTCTTGAAGCTCTTACTCCCGAGCTATTAAAGTTAGATATACTGATGTCAAATGATGAAGACAAAGTAAATAGGCTGAAACAGCTCATTGGATCGTTAGTCAAATTCCTGTTGTGTCATCAGATTGGAGGCTACGAGTTAAAGCCAAGTAAGGTTAATATCACCGCTCAAGACGATAGACCACTGCTTTTCAAGACGGCTGCCACATATAAAATATTGAAGTATCAATCTTAACACACTGATTTAGTGAAACTACAAGTTTTAAATGAAGGTTATTAGATGAGCAAATTAACTATCGACATCGATTTTTTAAAAAAATTAAAAGTAGAAAACCCTGTCTATATTCGTAAAGTGATTGCCTCTCTCCGCGGTTATGAAGAGTCTACTGTGGTTTTTGGAAATACAGGCATTGGCCGTACACCCCACTATGAAGTCACACTTCCAAATGGAACTAGGTTGACAAAAAATGGAGTTAACCATGAGCCATTTAAATTTGATGATGATACGCCAAAAGAGGAGCGTTTCTTTAACCCCAACAATGTATCAAGATCGTTTTCTCTAAGTGAACTAAAGAGCCTTTAAAGATACGGGGACATCTTTTTGCCAGCCGCAAATACTGGTAGAAAGATAAAGGTCTTGGTAAGTCAGAGGAAACCTGCACTAATTATTCTTTTCCATACGCGTGTCAGATCGTACTGTTCTGACACGTTTCTGTCCAAAAACGAGTTTTTCTGGCCGTCTGCTTCTCGCTCCAAACAGAACTTCGTGAGTGTGCCATAAGCCGATATTGACTCTACTAGGATATAAAAATTCACTTTAGTTTGTTGTATCTGTTCGGAGTTATTCCTAAAATTTCTTTAAAATCTCGAATAAGGTGAGATTGATCAACATATTCCAATTGGGTAACAATATCTAAGATGCTAACGGAGTTGGTTTCAAGTTCATCTAAAACCCTACTAAGTCTGTACTTACGTATAAGCCATTTAGGACTAAGACCTACATATTCTGAGAAGTGTCGCTGAACAGATCGTGAAGAGATGTTAGCATAGCTTGCTACTTGCTTAACTGTACAAATATTTTCATTATTTTTGATCAATGAGACCAAACTTTGAGTGATAGCTTTTGACTTAGTGATCGGTTGAACAAAAGAAGCAAGATTATCATGAATATAGCTAATAACCTCTAAATCGTTTTCATGTTCATATAAAGATATTAAATTATTTACGAAATCTAAGCCAAATATCTTTTTGGCTAGTACCTCTTTATTAACATAATCTTCAATCGGCAGAGGTAAAAGTTCCTTTAAGGCTCCAGTTTCAAATTTCACACCTATTATTCGTCCTACCCCTTCCATTTTATAAGAGTATTTTTTGCTCACAGGCCCCAATAACTTAACCCCTTCTTTACTGATAATTAAGTGAAAATTTGGATCTGGTAAGTTTTGTTGAGTATGAGTTTTTTGCTCTTCTAAGTTCCAATTCACAAACCAAAATTGTTCAATAAACCCATTAAAAAGGTCACTTGGAAAATATCTACGTAAGTGATAGTTCTCTTCACTCACCTGACGGTGTAATACCCCTTTTATTTCTTCATTATTTATTTTCAAATCTGATCAGTCTTTTGTTTATTGTCGCGTTTTTACTATATCAAGCAACTAATAACGTAGTAACATTTTTTTGTTAGGTTGATTAAAAGGAAAAAACTATGGAGTTAAAAGGTACATTTCAAATTACCGACTGGCAAGAAACCGTTGAACAAGAATTTGAAAAGGGTAAGAAATTGAGTGCCGCATTGGTACAACAAGCTTACTCAGGTGATATTAATGGTAATAGCGAAGTAAGGTATCAGCTTTACTACAGCGAAAGTGGTGATGCTCTGTTCAACGGATTTGAAACCATTACATATGATAAAAACAATGAACAAGTTTTACTCACAATAAAACATGATGGAAGATTTGAGAGTGGAATTGCATCAAGCGAATTTACTATAGTTGATAGTAGCCATGAAAATAACCTAGTAGGTAAAAGTGGCACCTTCAGCTCCATAGAAGGAGGGAAAGCCACCTACCAAATTTCATAAATTCTTTACAAAGCGGACAATAGTATTACGTCCGCTTATCCCTCATAGCAGCCTATTAGCTGAACTCTAAATAGTGTTAGAACAGATATTTGTTACTCCAGCTTATGCAACTTAACCGGCTTAAACCAAGCTAACTTGGTTGATTTTTTAAGCCTTAGTTTTTAAACTTTGACCTAGCACCTAGCACCTAGCACCTAGCACCTAGCACCTAGCACCTAGCACCTAGCACCTAGCACCTAAATCAACCCCTTATTTAACTTCATTACTTAGTGGTTGGTTATTGGCGAACTCAAGTGCATTATTTACGGTGATTTGCGCAATTTCACTTAATGCTTCTTTGGTAAAAAAGCCTTGGTGGCCGGTGACCAGTACGTTTGGAAAACTTACCAAACGCGAAAACACATCGTCTTGCATAATTTCATCACTGCGGTCTTTAAAGAATAGTTCTGACTCTTGTTCGTACACATCTAGCCCTAAATAACCCAATTTTTTAGTTTTAAGTGCGCCAATACAGGCTTTGCTATCAACTAATGCGCCGCGGGAAGTGTTTATAAGCATCACCCCTTGCTTCATTTTGGCAAAAGCGTGTTCGTTGATCATATGATGAGTTTGCTCGGTTAACGGGCAGTGCAAAGAGATCACATCGCTTTGACTTAATAAAGTGTCTAGATCACAAATTGTATAATTGCCTGGTACTGCATAAGGGTCGCAAACCAATACATTTGCACCAAAGCCATTGAGTATATTTACTAAAGCCAAGCCAATTTTTCCACAGCCAATGATACCAATGGTTTTCTTGAATAAGTTAAAGCCAAGCAAGCCATTTAAATCAAAATTATCTTCACGGATACGGTTATAGGCTTTGTGAGTTTTGCGATTGAGGGTAAGCATTAATGCTACACAGTGCTCTGCAACTGCCTCAGGACTGTAAGCGGGTACTCGGCATACTTTGATGTTATGGGCATGTGCCGCAGCTAGGTCAACGTTATTAAAGCCAGCACAGCGTAATAAAATACATTTCACGCCGAATTGAGCAAGCTGATCAATAACCGTTTTATCAACGATATCGTTTACAAATACGCATACAGCATCAAAGCCTTGGCTAAGTATGGCACTTTTCGCATCAAGAGATTGTTCAAAACGGGTTAATTTGATACGTGTTTGATTGTTTAAACAGGCATCAAAAGATGCATGTTCATATTTTTGCGAACTGAAAAGCGCTACCGTTAGTTGCATCATTAATATTACTCTCTATGACCTGTTTCAAGGTGTCGGGTTTAGTGCGCGGTGCATAACGTACCGCCAATTGTCCCTCAGAGTTTATTAGAAACTTGGTGAAATTCCATTTTATAGCACGATTTTGTGCAATTCCTCGGGTATGTGCTTTTAAATAGTTAAATAACGGGTGAGCATCAGGGCCATTGACCATTACTTTACTAAACACAGGAAAACTAACATTAAACTGTTGTTGATAAAAGTCTTTAATATCAATGTTGTCTATTGGCTCATTGTAGTCAAATTGATTGCACGGAAATGCCAGCACAGTAAAACCATTCGCTTTATATTGCTGATATAGTTTCTCGAGTGCGCTTAACTGCACCGAAAAGTTACACTTACTGGCGGTATTGACGATTAAAATCGTTTTGCCTTTTAACTGACTTAAGGCAAAATTTTCGCCGTTATAAAGCGGGGCACTGAATTGATATATGCTATCCATAGGTTACCTATTTTGTGTCGTCCATGAAGAAATTTAATGAAGACTTTTTCATTCGCTTTTTTACTGTTCGGTTGAGATAATCAAATTATCTTTTTAAGTTACCACTGAAATAGGTCAATTTTATGTCAATGAAAGTCGCATTTATCGGTTTAGGTGTAATGGGTTATCCAATGGCGGGTCATTTAGCAACTGCCGGTCATCAAATAACCGTGTATAACCGTACCACAGCAAAAGCACAGCAATGGGCAGAAAAATACGCAGGTCAGGTGGCATTAACGCCAGCAAAAGCCGCAGAACATGCAGATATCGTATTTATGTGTGTAGGTAACGATGATGATTTACGCTCAGTCGTTTATGGTGCTGACGGGGTGATTAAAGGTATGCAAGCAGGCACTATTTTAGTCGATCACACTACGACTTCAGCCGAAGTTGCGCGCGAAGTATCCGCTAATGCGGCACTAAAAGATATTGCGTTTATTGATGCGCCAGTATCGGGTGGTCAAGCTGGTGCTGAAAATGGTGTATTAACAGTCATGGCTGGTGGCGACTCAGCAGTGTTTGCAAAAGTACAACCAGTTATGGCGGCATTTAGCCGTTTTAGCCAGTTACTTGGCGAAGTTGGCTCTGGGCAGTTGTGTAAGATGGTTAATCAAATCTGTATCGCGGGCGTTGTACAAGGCTTGGCCGAGGGCTTACATTTTGCCAAACAAGCAGGCCTTGATGGCGAAAAAGTCATTGAGACGATTGCAAAAGGTGCGGCTGGTTCATGGCAAATGGAAAACCGTTACAAAACCATGTGGGCAGGTGAGTACGAATTTGGTTTTGCTGTTGATTGGATGCGTAAAGATTTAGGTATTGCGTTAGATGAAGCAAAAAATAATGGTGCCACTTTACCAATGACCGCGACGGTCGATCAGTACTACGCTGACGTACAAGCACTTGGTGGTGGGCGTTTTGACACATCAAGCTTATTGGCGCGCATCGAAGCGTTACATAAAAAATAGATAATCAGAGCGTCGGATAATAAGTCTATCTCCAGCAAGTAAATTAAACGCTAACTGTCTTAAATTTACTTGCATAAGCCCGCAATTAGCGGGTAGATGTGGCTTATTATTCCTGAAATCTCCAGTTACGTAATCACTGACCCAAACATTGTTTGGGTTTTTTTATAAAAATTAATTTTTCTTAAGGTTTATTTAAGTTTTGCTCGTTAGATTTTACCCATAGTCTAAAAAGAGCGAACACTATGCAATCACTTCAAGTTACTAACTTGCCTGTTACCAACACACATGATTATGTGTGTGCTAATGCAAACATGCCATTTCGTGTGCAATTAGAGCAAGTCGTTAAAGCGAGTTTTGCCAGAGCTTACGGCGCCAATATTAAGCAGTTTATGCCGGTGTTATGCCAATTAAGTATTGCCGCTGATTCTTGCACGCTGGGACTTAGAGCTGCTACTCAATCACTTTTTATCGAGCAATACTTACCAGAGCCGATTGAATACTTTGTTGATGTACCGAGGGAAGATATTTACGAGCTTGGTAATTTATGCTCAACAAATCGCAAAGCTACTCTCGCTCATTTTGTACTAATGAATGAAGCACTTTATCAAATTGGCGCAAAACGTTTGGTATTTTGTGCCACTGCAAAGGTTAGAGCATTATTAAAAATGCTCTCAGTTAATTGCACTGAAATTGCATTAGCCAATAGTCAGGCACTTGATAACCCAGCAGATTGGGGGACTTATTATGAAAATAAACCAACACTGTGTGTGGTTGATTTAGCGGCTGCTCATGATTGCGTAATAAACACACCTCATTTGTTTAATATTAAACAGCACTATCATCAAGCGAGTTGCCAACTAGCATCGCAATTGGAGGCATAATGGGGTTTTTATCGAAATTACCACACGCAGCGCTTGATACTGTGATTGTTGATCATCATGACCAACAAATGCAGCCGATCAGTAAACAGATGCTGATGCAAGCAGTGGCAGAGTTAATTATCGACTTTAAAGCGCTTGATATGTCAGCCGTGGCGTTTGTAATGGACAATACGCCTGCTTGGTTAATTGTTGACTTTGCATTGATTGAGTTACAACAAGTAAGCATTCCGCTGCCGACCTTTTTTAGCCCACAACAGCTAACTAATAGCGTGAATAAAAGCGGCGTTTCGCATTTTATCAGCGACACCCCCTGTGAACTTGACGGGTTAGAATGTATTGCGACCTTGAGCGTGTTAACCCGCTACCCGCTTTATATCTATAAAGTAAGCGCGTCGAGCCCTACAACATTTTTTACAGATACCCAAAAAGTGACGTTTACTTCAGGCTCTACCGGTGAGCCAAAGGGAGTGTGTTTATCTTTACAAAGTCAATTACAAGTGGCGACCTCATTGCATAAAAAAATAGCGATAAAACAGCCAAAACATCTGTGTTTATTACCTTTGCCAGTATTACTTGAAAACATTGCAGGGGTTTTTGCACCGTTATTAGCCGCAGGTGAAGTGCATGTTATGACACTGCCAGAATTAGGCTTCTCTGGGGCAAAATTAAATGATGCCAGTCAACTGATCAATGCCATTGATCGTGTGCAACCGAATACGCTTATTTTGGTGCCAGAATTATTGACCTGTTTAGTTTGGTTTGCCAAGCAGGGATGGACAGTACCAAAGAGCCTGAAATTTATTGCCGTTGGTGGCGCTGTACTCAGCAGTGAATTGATCACTGTGGCGCGTAGTTTAGGGTTACCAGTTTATCAAGGTTATGGTTTATCTGAAGCTTCATCAGTGGTGAGCTTAAACACGCCAAATGATGATGACATAGAGTGTGCAGGGCGGGTGTTAAATCACTTGCAAAGCAAACTGGTAGACGGGCAGCTATTTATTAAAGGACCCTTATTTTTAGGCTATTTAGGTCAACAACCCCATGATCAAACGAGTTGGTATGCAACCGGTGATTTGGTTGATCAACAACAAGGTCGGTTAACTATTAAGGGGCGTTTAAAAAACCAAATTATTACTAGTTTTGGGCGCAACATCAGCGCTGAGTGGCCTGAATCTTTGCTACTCAGTAACAGTGAAGTACAACAAGCTGTTGTCTTTGGTGAAGGTAAAGCGCATTTAGTAGCACTTATTTATGCATCAGTAAATATGACTGATGAGGTATTAGCCGAGCATTGTAGAGGTATTAACGCACAATTACCTGAATATGCCCAAATTAAAACATTTCATCGCTTAGCTGAACCACTTACTGCAGAGCGGGGATTATTAACCAGTAATAACCGCCCTAAACGCCAAGCAATAGCAAACTATTATCATGCACAACTAACAGCACTGTACAGTGAGGCAATATTATGAGCAATTTTTTCGAGACATTAAAATCACAAACCCAAGCAGAACGCGAGTATTTACTGGCTGCACCGATCATTGCTCGAGTATTCAAGGGGCAAGTAAGCACAACTGAGTATGCTTCATTTTTAGCTCAAGCCTATCATCACGTTAAACATACGGTGCCATTAATGATGGCCGTGGGCGCGAAATTATCGACTGAACAAGAGTGGATCCGCGAGGCTGTTGCACAATATATAGAAGAAGAAATAGGTCATCAAGAGTGGGTGCTCAATGATATTGCAGCCTGTGGTTTTGATAAACAACAAGTACGTCAAAGTGCTCCCAAATTTGCCACCGAGTTAATGGTTGCTTATGCCTACGATACAATTAATCGTGGTAATCCATTGGCATTTTTTGGCATGGTGCATGTACTCGAAGGTACTTCAATTGCGTTAGCCGATAATGCGGCAAGTAATATAGCCAATATGACCGGATTACCTAAAAAGGCATTTAGCTATTTAACATCTCATGGAGCTTTGGATATTGAGCATGTGAAGTTTTTTGAAGATCTGATGAATAAAATAGAGTCTCCTGCAGATCAACAAGCGATTGTGCATGCCGCTAAATGTTTTTATAAGTTATATGGCAATATTTTTCGTGAATTAGATACAGATCCACAGTTTGCAAGTAGCGACTTGGAGCAAACTGCATGAACCGTCCACTTTGCGTATTAACAGGTGCGACAGGCGGAATTGGTCAAGCCGTAGCATTAAAGTTGATTCAGCATGGCTGGCGTTTACTGTTAGTTGGTCGTCAACAAGCACAACTAGAGGCATTACAGGTTAAGTGTGGCCAAGACTGTGAGATATTTATTGGTGATTTAACATCAGCACAGACTCGCCAAAAATTACTTGAACATGCTAAATCACTTGGTGGTGCAACAATGCTTATCAATAACGCTGGCATTAATGTGATGCAAGGTTTTAGTGAAATGACGGAGCAGCAAATAGATGACTTACTGATCGTTAATCTGTCGGTGCCAATTAAGTTATGCCAACTATTTTTACCACAAATTTTAGCTAAAAAAGGCTCAATTGTTAATGTGGGATCATCGTTTGGTAGTATTGGTTACCCTTATCAAACCTTATATTGCGCAAGTAAATTTGGTTTACGAGGAATGACCGAAGCGCTGGCCCGCGAACTCAGTCACTGTGATGTAAAAATATTATATTTAGCACCTAGAGCAACTGATACAAATATCAATTCAGTGCAAGTACGCGCGATGAATAAAGCTTTAGGCAATACAATGGATCCACCTGATAAAGTGGCAGATGCGCTTATTTCATTATTGAAATCTGGAAATTCACGCAGTTACATTGGTTTTCCAGAACGCTTATTTGTCAAACTAAATGGTGCTTTTCCATCCTTAGTAGATAACGCAATTGCAAAACAACTTCCTAAAATTAAAAGTTTTTTTGCAGATAAAATTGATAAAGGTGAATGACTATGACTAAACTACTTTATACTAGCTGCTTGTTAACTGGGATATTTTTAACCAGCGCAGCGCATGCCGATCTTGCTAGCGAATTAACTCAGGTGCAAACAAGTTGGGCAACTGTGAATTATGAATTAGTAGATAAAGCGCAGCTCAATGCATTTGAAAAGTTATCAGAGCAGGCCGCTGAGTTTGCAAAGACCTATGATGATCAGGCACAAAGCCATATTTGGTATGGTATTGTGCTATCTAGTTATGCTGGGGCAAAAGGCGGCTTAGGTGCATTAGGATTAGCAAAAGATGCTAAAGCACAGTTAGAGCAAGCCATAGAAATTGATGCCAATGCGTTATCAGGCTCTGCTTACACCAGTTTAGCGACCCTATATAGTAAAGTACCGGGTTGGCCAATTGGATTTGGTGATGATGACAAAGCGAATGCATTATTTAACCAAGCGCTTGCTATTAATCCAAACGGTATCGATAGTAATTACTTATACGCGGCATTTTTGTATGACGAAAGAGAATACAAAAAGGCAAAAACACATTTACTTGCCGCTCAACAGGCACCGGCACGCCCTGATAGGCCAAAAGCGGATTTATACCGCCAGCAAGAGATCACCCAGTTATTGGTAAAAGTAGATAAGAAACTAAAGAGATAATATGCATTTACTACTGGTTGAAGATGATAAGTTAGTGGCTGAAGGATTATGTCGTTCACTTCGCCAACAAGGTTACAGTGTAGAGCACTGTGCTAGTATAAAATCAGCCATGCAATGGCTCGAAAATGACGAGATCGAACTACTTGTACTTGATTTAGGACTACCTGATGGCGATGGCATTGATGTATTAAAACACGTCAAAAAGCATCGCCCTAACTTACCTGTAGTGATCTTAACGGCACGCGGTAGTATTGACGACAAAGTACAAGGGCTAGATTTAGGTGCTGATGATTATTTAGCTAAGCCATTCGATCCTGCTGAATTATTTGCCCGTTTAAGAGTCGCTAGTCGGCGCGTAACTCATGCGCAATCAAGTACTATTAATGTAGCAAATGTAGAAATGGATACCTCCGCTTTTACAGTCACACTTGATCAGGAACCGGTAAACCTGCCGCGTAAAGAGTTTATGTTACTAAAAGCACTTTTTGAAAATCAAGGGCGCGTATTGTCCAAACAACAATTAGAGAGCAAACTATATGAATGGGGCGAAGAAGTAGGTTCAAATACTATTGAGGTGCATATTCATCATCTACGTAAAAAGCTCCCTAAAGATCTAATTAAAACCTTACGTGGCATAGGTTATGTGGTAGGTAAACGTTAGTGTCAATTAAACGCAGATTAACGCTGATTATTTTATCAACGGTGATCCTGACTTGCTTTTTGGCATTCAGCAAAGGCTACCGCGAAAGTATGAGCCAGGCCGAGCTGCTACTTGATAACGAATTGCAAACCATTGCTCATGTACTGATCGAGCAACCTATACACAGCGACAAGCCAGTGTTAAGAAGTGATCTAACTCGATTACTGTTTCAAATTTGGCAAGATAACAATTTGCTTAGCGCGTCTAAATCATTAGCTGAACTGGCGCAAAAACCAAGACTGAACGGATTTAGTGTTGAAAACTTAGCCGGGCAGCGGATGCGAGTATTCAGATTAACCATGCAGACAAAACAAGTGCTGGTGGCTGAGCCGCTGAGTAAACGTTATGAACTTAGTGAGACCATGATTTTGTCAGCAATGACACCTTTGCTTTGGAGTGTGCCACTGCTTGCGGTGTTGATCAGTCTATTTGTCAAACAAGGATTGAGGCCCTTAACACGCCTTTCAACATTATTAAAAACGCGACAAGCCAATGACTTTACTGCCATTAATTGGCAAGTGAGCGAATACGAAATTAAACCGGTGATCTCACGGTTAAATGATCTGTTTAAACGTGTAGAAAGTGCCTACTTAAGAGAGCGCTTTTTTGCCTCAGATGCTGCCCACGAATTACGCACCCCGCTAAGTAGTTTAAAAATAAATGTTCATAATCTACGCGCACAAGGTGATGGTTGCTTGGAACTTGATGCAATGGCGCAAGGTATCGATAAACTTAGTAATATTGTTGAGCAAATGTTGATTTTGGGACGCACCTATCCAGAGCAATGGCAGGCACAATTTAGCCCAATTTCAGTGCTAGAGGTCAGTCAACAAGTGGTTGCACAGCTATACGAACGACTTGATGCAAAACAACATATGATCAGTATTGAAGGCGATGATTATGTTATTAATGGTGACCAATTTACCTTGGCAACCTTATTTAGTAATTTATTAAGTAACGCCATAAAATATACGCCCAGTGGTGGCAATATAGTGATCCGCTTAAGCAATCAGCAAGGTGCGTATGGTTGGCAGATTGATGACTCAGGTCCTGGCATTGATGATGCCCATAAAGCACGAATTTTTAACCGTTTTTACCGTGTTGGAGGTGATAAACACCCCTCTGGAGAGCAAGGTGCCGGATTAGGTATGGCGATAGTTGAACATATAGTAACAATTTATGATGCAAGTATTTCTTTAGCCGACAGTGAATTAGGCGGCTTACAAGTACGAGTAGAATTTATGCAAGGAGCAGAGAGTGAATAACTGGTTAGGGTTTATCAGCCTGCTGCTATTTAGCGTATTACCATTTTCGTGTTTTGCTAAAGAATATAAATTAATTTTAAAAGATCACCTTTTTTATCCCGCGGAGATCATTGTTCCGGCCAATACTAAACTAAAACTTTTAATTGAAAATCAAGATAGTACGCCAGAAGAGTTTGACAGTTTTGATTTAAATCGAGAAAAAGTGCTGTATCCTAATCGTAGTAGTGTGATTTATATCGGGCCACTGAGCCCTGGGCGTTATGAGTTTTTTGGCGAGTTTTCACCTAACACAGCCCGTGGGGCAGTATTAGTAGAAGGAAAGACTGATGCTGATAACTAGTTTATTGATGAGTATAAATCAGCTGTTACCAGTCGTGATTTTACTCGTGCTGTTACAGTCATTGCTAAAGCTAAACCAGCGAGTGCTGATAGTGACCGCTTTTGTTGGGCTGCTTTGTAGTATTATTTATGTACAAAGTGCTGCTTGGTTGAGCCAGTTATTTGATCATCGCGGCCTAGAGTTTAGTCAAATGCTGTTATGTGTCATCGTGTATATTGCATCACTAATAAGTTGTAAACAGCAGCGTTTATTCGCATTGCTTGCAATAGTTGCGGTTATGGCGCTGTATTTGAGTCACTATTTTATTTATCTGGTTGGTTTTTGGCATAACACCGATACAGCAAAACCTTTGCTTATAGGGACATCTTTGGGAATAGGGATCTGTGGTAGTTTTGGTGTGTTGCTATTATTTTTACTGCACAGTGTTAGAGCACGATTTGGTGTGTATCCACTGATGTTGTTTTTGGCTTTTAATGCCTCGGCAAAATTACTGATAGTATTAGATCTGGCCAGCCAAATTGACTTGATCAATATTACGTCCAACTACTTTGATTGGCGTGCAGTGCTAGTCGAAAACTCAGAGTTAGGCCGTGTACTCAAAGCCTTAGTCGGCTATGAGGCAACGCCAAGCAAAACTGCATTATGGCTTTATCTAGTGGCGGTTATAGCCTTTATTGGCAACAGTATAGTATTTACTCGGCAATTTTCTCAAAAGGAGCCATCATGAGATTTATTCTCGCGTGGTGCTTAACTTCGCTTTTGTTCATGGCATCGTTTAATGTGCGAGCCGATGGAATAGTCGTAGATAAAGTTTACCACCCTTACGTATTACCATTTGAGCGCGAATTTGAATGGCGTTTGATCTCTCATCAAACAGATAAGGGCAATATTTTAGCCCAACGAATTGGCTTAGGTGGCTCGTTTAACGACACTATGAGTTTGGAAGGTTATGCGGTTGGAGAACGTGATGACGACGGTAACTTTGGCTTCTCAGCCTACGAACTAGAACTGCGTTGGCAGTTGGTGGAGCAAGGGCGGCTGTGGGCTGATTGGGGCGCCTTATTTGAACTTGAAAAGCAAGAAGGCAAAGATAGTTATGAAGCCACAACTGGCTTTTTATGGGAAAAAGAATTTGGTCGGACTAGCCTCACCATGAATGCATTTTTAGTCTACGAGTGGGGCGGTGATATTAAAAACGAATGGGAAACTGAGTTTCGCGCGCAGTATCGCTATCGTTTTCGCTCTGAGTTTCAGCCTGCATTAGAGCTATACGCCGGAGAAGACTTCTTTGGTATTGGCCCTGGTTTTATTGGGCTGCATCGATTTTCAGCGAAGCGACAACTAAAGTGGGAAGCAGGATTTGTGACCGAGCTGAGCCAACAAGGTAAAGATCATAGTTTTCGCCTTGCCCTAGAGTTTGAATTTTAAAGTAAAAAGCCGCGAATAACTCTACTCGCGGCTTTAAATCTCTGCAAACTACATACTTTGCGCGTAGTTATAAAGCGCTTTTAGAATAGTCAGATTTTTTTCATTATCGTCATGTTCATGGGCGAGATTTTCTAGCGTAACCATAAAATCTTGTGCGCTGATCGATGGTTGATCTTCACCATGCATTAATTTGTTTTGGCAATATTGACGCCACTGATCAAGTTCATCTTGATTAAGCGATTGCGGCCAATTACGGGCACGGTATTTAAACAATAAGTTATCAAACTTTTTATCTTCAAAATCCAACTTCATACCCGCTAATTGCTCAGGGCTGGCATCACGGATAATGGCAAATTTAGCTTTATCAGCATGACTGGTGAAGCCGTCGTATAACATGTAATCAGTATTGGTGGTTTTACCGTAATCGGGCTTATCGTTAAATACTTCAGTGACTTTATCGCGAAGACTTGGGTTGGCTTTTAAAATCGCAAGATTTTTTAAACACTGCTCGCGGTCAATGCCTAAACGGGCGGCGTTTTCAGGTAATAAAGTTTTAGCAGGCGCTAAAATAGGGCATTTATTTAAATGTACCAATTTTAAACCAACAGGCAGTTCATCATCGGCAAGCTCACTGCGCTTGGTATAAAGGCGGGTGCGCAACTCTTCAATTGATAAATCGAGTAATACCTGTGGATCTTCGGTTAAGTTAAAACACACTACTGCATTTTTATTAGTCGGATGAAAGCTCATCGGGGCAATCCAACTGGTACAGCCTTGGGTAGCAGGAATACGTGATGAAGTATGCACCAGCGGCGTCATATTAAATACATCAACTAACTCAGCTAAGGCTTTTTTACCGCGCAAACTAAAAAAGAAGTTATACAGTTTTGGCTGTTTTTCTTTTATTAGTTTAGCCAAAGCAATCGTCGCGGTTACATCAGATAACGCATCATGCGCCGCAGCGTGTTCAATGCCGTTAGCAACCGTTAAATGTTCCAACTTAAAGCTTGGGCTGCCATCTTCTTTTAACGGCCATTCAATACCTTCAGGGCGCAGTGCATAACAAGCACGCACTAAATCTATAATATCCCAGCGGCTGTTATTGTTTTTGTATTCGCGTTCGTAAGGGTCGTAAAAGTTACGGTAAAAGCTATAACGGCTTACTTCATCATCAAAACGAATGCTGTTATAACCGGCCACGCAGGTATTAGGCACACTAAATTCAGCATGGATCTTGGCAATAAAGTCAGCCTCAACTAAACCTTTTTGCATCGCTACTTGCGGAGTAATACCGGTGATCAAACATGCCTCAGGATGCGGTAAATAATCAGCCACAGGTTTGCAATATTCAATCAGCGGCTCACCAATAATATTTAAATCAAGATCAGTACGAACACCCGCAAACTGGCTCGGCTTATCCTTTTGCGGATTCGCCCCCCAGGTCTCATAATCGTGCCAATAAATAGTTGCTTGATTTTGCTCTTGATAAGCCATTTAAAAACCCTTTAAGTTAGCTTGAAGCGGTTGCAATACCGCCAAGTTACTAAATTCATGAATTATTTAGATTATGGCATACAGGCGAGGGAGTTTATAGGTTTGGATGATGAAATGATGGTAATCATACTTTCGCAGGTAGCTTAGCTAGAGTGTTGCGAAACTTAATCATTCATTAAAAGAAAAGCCTGCTTAAAAACTCATAACTATGAATGCATTCAATTGTAGGTTGAGTTTTAGCCCGAAAAAATTTTACTGCGAGCTACAAGAGCATTATCGTAGGCGTTAAGCTTGCTGGCGCGTTTTTTGGTCGAGAAAACAAGGGCGAGTATCAGCGTTAAAGTTTTTATAAATCAGTGATCTAAATTAAAAGCAATATTTAAATTGTTGTTGAGTTTTTTGGCCCTATAAGTAGGAGTGCGCTTTAGCCACGAATGTTTTTACTTACACGTCTCTTTCGATACTTCGAAGCCCCATTCTTTATCTATGAAATCAATACCTGTCCTTCGATTTTTTTATAAATTGTTAGAACTAAGGTTAATACATTAGTCTCGGAAAAAAAGTCATATTAAGGTACGAGATGTAAGGGCTAAATTTCTTTAGCCCTTTCTAATTACATTGCTAAAAATGAACTGATTGCAATTATTAAATGTATAACGTTAATAATTGCACGATCTGAAATCTCTAAGGATAAATTGATTTTCAATTTATTATCCTCCAATTTTTAGATGTGGCTTGCTCAAGATTCCAGAATAAGTTACGCTCTTTTTGCAAACCTAAGCGCTTAGCTGAAATCTTAGCAAGTGACTTTACTAACACCATATTGGCGTATGGTGTTAGTTCCTCCCCTGAAAGTACACACTATATGTAGTATAATTTTCAAGTTCCGTAACAAGATAGAGTGGTACGCGATCATTTGCAAGGGGCATAAACGCCCCTAATTGTGGATAAAGATGGGATAACACGCATGTGTTAGTAGTCATTAACCTTTGACCATCTGATAAAAATGAAATATTTATAAATCAACTCACTATCGATTAAATTTAGCTATTTGAAAAATAAATTTCGTCTGCTTTTTTTATCAACGGTTTTGGTTAATAATTTGCAAAACCCACAAAAGGGACTAACTTTAAAAGTGACTATTATTGTAGTTAAAAACTTCAAATCTAAAAAGGCTGACATGGGATGTCGGCCTTTTTTATTTTTGCAAATTTCACTTTAGATTCTATGCTTTAGTAATAAATAGAAAAGGATTTCAAAAATGAAACATTCCTCATTACTAATATGTATACTTTCTTTAGCTCTAAGCGCATGCACTAGCCACAAATTAAATCAAAATAAGTACATTACTGAAGAGCATATTCGAAAAGTTCCAGAGGCAGAGCTAGCTAATAGGAATACTTCTTATAAAGCATATAAAGATGCTATTAAACCGGGGGCAACCAGAGAAAATTTCGAGGACTTTGTAGCTGAAGGTATTTTGCTAACTAGAGCAAATTGTTTAAATACATTACACGATATAGTGTATAGCAATAAAAACAATAGATGGGTGAAGGATCAATTTTTAATAGGCACAGTATTAGCATCCGGTTTGATGGCAATAAATGGTGCTTCAGCAAGTTCATTCGAGAAGTTGGCACTAGGGACGAGCTTTTTAGTAAGTTCGTCAGAGCTGTACAATAATTATTACTTACTGGGACCTGACGCAGAAGGTGTAATTTCTCTGGTAGAAAAAGCATTAAATGTCCAACAAAAATATGCATTAAATGCGCCCTCAGATAGCTTTACAAAAGCAGCTCAATTAATTTTGGATTATTCATATGTATGTTCTTCATCAAAGATAGATGAGCTTGTCAAAGACTCGCTGAGAGTGGCAAAAATTAAAAGCCCTACGAGTGAATCGTATAATATAATTTTGCTCGATTCACTAAGAGAGGTATTAAAGGTTGGCTCGTTAACTGAAAAGCAGCTAAGTGCAATTTATTATGTAATTGAAGTTGGTACAACTGTTGCGGAAGGAAATAACGAAGTGAAGCGCGTATTAGGGGAGGTTTTAACTGCTCTCAAAGGTGAACCTGATAAATTTAATTCTGCCCAAAGATTGTTTCTAAACCTGCCAAATACAGTAAAAGATACTTTAAATGAATCTGTGACCTATTGGAGGGAAGAAAAACTAAAGCAGGAGGTAGAAGCATTTTTCAATAAAAAGAAGAATGACATTAGCAATTTAAGTTTAAGTGATATTAAAGGTATACATGGTGATGCCCCCCAAAACATTGATGATAGAAAATGGGCTGCTGCGCAAACAGAATTCCGTAACTTATCTTATGAATTAATAAAATTTATTGAAGATGATAAATTTGACAAAGTAAAATTTAAACACCTAAATTTATCAAGAGCAGACCAGGGTTCAAATATAGTATCTATAGAAAATAACTAGTTAAATTAATATACAAATCAAAAGCTTTTATTAAATGTATAAATAGATCTAAAACCCAATTAATTCGAGTTGTTGTTCTCGAGGTAGGTTTTTAATAAGCGCCACAGCCAGTTCTTGCGTGCTTTTTACAGGCGGGTTTAAGAAGTGATCAAACGATTGGGTAATACGAAAAGTAGCGCCGCATTCTTTAGTATTTGTGCACGAGCAATATAAATTAACCACATGCGAGCTTTGCTTTTCACGCGATGTGATCGTCGCTTTAGCTTCGCAATTTGGACAAGTAACCCGCGCCATAATAACCACCCATCGTTAATAAAAATCACTGTTATTATATACAGTATTGATAAGGTTTCCAAAAAGAGTTTAACTATTCAATAGAATGAATGATAAATGTAATTTTACTTTAAATGGAGTTGGTATGAGTATTAGTTATGGTTGGGAAAAGCTGTATTTGGCAATTGATTGTCTTACAAGTGAAGGAGATCAGACGGGTAGACTTGTCGATGCTGTTTCATTTAATTTAGCGCAAATAACATCAGAGAATGACTTACCAGAAAGTCTAAAACTACGATTTGATAATTTAATGGAATCATTTAGAGCAGTTCAGCCAACACAAAATGAAGGTTTGTTTAGAGCAACAATAAATTCCTTCAGTGCAATGGAAAGGAAAGCTGCTGTTGAAGAAATAATTAGTTTATACACAGAAATATCTAAACATAGAGAATTAATATAATTTTAAGGCGCGATTTTTTGCGCCTTAAAATCTTAAGCACTCGGTGCTAAATCAAAGTTAAGCTGCAATTTGCTTCCAATTTCAGGATGCCGTGCCACTTCGTCCATCATTAATTTAATCAGCGGCTTAGTTTCGTTTTTAAAATACATGGCATCGTACTTAGTCGGGTCGCTAAGGCCCGCCGAAAAGTGTGGGCTGAGAACCAAAAGGCTCCAAAATTCACTCCTCCTCGCCTTCCGCTTTCGTGCAAAAAACGCGTCAAATTGACAACCCCAGTGACATGCAATTAATCGCCAGCCAGCCCAGCAAAAGGATCTGTGAGCAATTTTAAAAAGATCGCGTTGTCAAAAAGTGACAATGTTTGACAATAAAGTGACAACAAAAAGATCATATAGCTGGTGATTTATCTAATATTGAAATATCATTAGTTTATTATCAGTTAAGTGATAAATAAATTATGAAATATTTGCATAAAGGCTCACAAAGCCAAGAGCGATTAGATGCACTTTTATCGTTTGGTAAAAGCACCAGTGAAGATATAAAAGCAGCACTCAGTGATTACTTAGTTCGCGGTATTAGCAAGACCAATGCAGCAACGCTGAATGGTGTGCCAGGTCCAAATTTTACAAGAGCGCTTAAGCGCCTTGAAGTTGTTGCAGGGAAATTTGAAAACGCATTAGAAATTGAATGGTACTCACAAAGGCAAAATATGAAATTAGAATTAATAAAAGAAAGAATTGACGCTTTATTGATTGAGTTAAACTTACTGTTAGCTAATGAAAGTTTTTCAGATGCAGAGTGGGAAACTCATAACGATAGGATAGTTAAAAGGCTAGATCTTGAAATTAACCATATTGGTACAAGCAAACGCACTACTGAGAATGAACATGTGTTTTTGGCCGAAGCATATGGCGAAGTGTTGAAAATATTAGAAAATAAAGATGAACAGGTAGATGAAAAATTTATCGACTGCATAGATGTGCTTGAATATTGGAAAAGCCAAACACCTATTTGATTTCACTATTAATAAAGTCTAAATTATTTATTTCAAAATAAAATTTTGTGGCGAAAAGCGAGATACTTTGCTACTTATACAATATAAAGTATGAGGGACAAATATCCCTATTTCTTGATCAAGCTATATGGTTTTAGCACTAACTTAAATAAAAAGTTATAAGTAGCCCTTAACTATTAGTTATTTTTTATGAGGTTTTAATTAAATGGATGTTGATGATAAGTTTCTTGAATTGAAAGTAAGACTAAATAATGAATCTATAAAATATCGAAGGCTGGCTAGAGTTCATACGACACTAATGTTTTTAATGTACTCAATTTGTATTTTATCTAGTTTAGCTTCAGCTATCCTTGTTGCTTCAGGTGCATTGCCAAATATGTTCCTTGCCTCGCTCACAGCTTTACCTGGAGCTGCTATATTATGTACAACTGTTTTTCGATTTAAAGAACATTCTGAATGGCATTATCTTAAAACCAGAAGACTTGAGAACTTCCTGTATCAGTTAGAATATGAAGGCGTGCCTATATCTGAAGTTAGTAAAATGGTTAGAGAATTTCATGAAGCAATGGAAAGCTCTTGGCCAAGCTTTGGTAGGTTTAATACTGAAGAATCTACAGAAGACAGAAAGGGCAAAGTTGTTAACACCGCAGGCTAAAAAGGCATACAATATTACGAATCATAAGAATATGCCATTTTTGGAAGTTCTAAAGTCTTATTGTGCATAAATAAGTTATACAACACAACTAGGCATCTAAAACTTGTCTGTTGATACAAAAATGAAGTGTTAATCCCTAACTAGCATTTTTCTTCATATTGCTGCTCTTACCACCCCAAAACGCTCTAAACAATCGCATTAACCCGAGTGTTGAAACCGCAATACCTACAATCACAAATTCAAAGTACCAGGGCGCGCCATTATAGCCCATGGCCTGCCAGCCCTTGCTCATATAAGGCTGCATGGCCGGTATAAAATGGCACACAAACAAACCCAAAAAGAATAGAATGATCACTTCATCCATCATTGTTTTGTCGCGGTTCTTTAAAACCAGCAGGTCATAATCAGCGTCGTTTTGCTCGGCTTGCATGCAGCGCTTTGCTTTAGCATTAAACTGGGCAATATTAAAGTTGTTTTCAGCGCGGGCTAAGTAAGACTATGACAAAGTTATTAGACTAAAGTCTATAAGTTAATTTTCTTCACCTATCGGGTTTAGTTTTATCGTTTGTCGAAATTGAGTCAACACTCTAAAGTTCAGTTGTCGGCAACGCAGACGACATGACACGACTCAAACCAAATAGGAATATAATCATGAAACGTTCACTAATCAAAACCATCGCACTTGGCTCATTATTTACTTGCTCAGCGGCTGTTATGGCTGATCAAAGTGATTACAAATTAATGATTATTGATAATGCGGCAGCGTCTCAGCCAGTTGAACAATCATTTAATAACTGCGCATTAAATGTGAAATCAAAAAATTATGCACAAGCAGATGAAATTTGTACCAAAGCAATTGCATTGCTAAAGCAAAGTAATGGTCCACGTATGAAAGTTCGCGAACTAACGTCATTTGCATTAAGCAACCGTGGTGTGTCACGTATGATGGCAAACAATGATACGGCTGGTCTTTCTGATTTATACGAAGCGGCACAAATCGCTGATAGCGAAATGGTTTCTCATAACCTGACGCGCGCTAAAGAGTACCTTTCTCTATAAGCTATTGCTGTATTGCCAGAAGCGTATTACTAAGAAACCCATGTTGATTATTCAATGTGGGTTTTTGCGTTTTAATTGGGCATTAATTGCCAATTAAGCTTTTGCTAAATTGATGGTTTAAGTGTGACTTAATCTCGCTTATTTAGCTGAAAAACGCGATGCAAATTTTGTATGTTTGTACGTGTTTAATTTTAGATAAGGCGTATTGCTTGTATTAATGTTTTGTATTCTACCGTTGTTAAACACTCGCTTTAAATTAAAGTAAAACCACTTTTATATCAGTGCATTAAATATGGTTTTTAGACTGGGTGCTACGGGTTAGTTTTCTTCATCTATTGGTTTTATTTATATCGTTTGTAGAAATTATGCCTGCACTCTAAAGTGTAGTTGTCGGCAACAAACACGACTAACCTAATAGGAATATTATTATGAACAAGCTAAAACGATTTGCACTAAAGCAATTGCACTTTTACAAAAAAGCAGTGAGTCATAATTTAGAGTACATGAGTTTACAGCATAAAAAGTGATTAACTGCGTACTACCCACGATCACGACCAATAATATAGTTGGCTGTTGTGATCTATAAAGCCGCAAAGCTACAGATAGCGAAATGGTTTTATAATAAGCTGGCGCGTGTGAAAGAACCCCTTTTTTATAATAATTTAATCGTTATAAACGAAATACAAAAAGCCACGTTGGTTAATGCCAACGTGGCTTTTGTAGTTTAGTGGCGTTTATTAAATGTATGAAGTTGATAGTACGTTTATTTATGTAAATTTTATCTTTATTTTAGGTACGTTTTGTGATTAAAATTGCTAGGTATTTATACCATCCATTGCCTAGAAATACGGCATTTTAATGAATGAAATAAAGGATTAAAAAATGGGTTATGATGTAACTTTTCATGCAATTTCAAAAAGTGAATTAAAAAAATATGTCTTCGATGTTCTAGACGATCCTAGTCTAGCTGCAGAACGATCTAAAGATATTGACGAAAATGAAGATAATCAAGAGTACATACAAAGCATTTATGACAATATGCTGCAATGGATAAGCTCTTCCCCGCAAAAATGTGACGACTTTGCTGAAACCTTCTCATTTGCTATTGCAGCAATATCTGGTTACCTTCATGATTTTTATTATTCGCGAAATTTTGCTTTATCTTTCATTGAAGGGGAGCATCGAGTGAATTTTCTTAAAAGCTATAATGCAATTAATGATTCGCCACTAAGTAATTATAGAGATGTAAGTGGTGGTGCTATTTCAAGTAATTATTCTGGTTCAGGTTTTAGTGATGATCCAAAGGCAATTCTAGAGTTTGTAGAAAATCACGAATTAGCTGTAGATGAAGATGCCTTAGATTCTTTAAAAAGATCTTTAAATTACTGCATTGACAATGACTTGCTCTTTATTGAAGCGAGTGATCTTGTGGTTCCTTTTACAAATGAGAGTTATACCAACACTAGTAAAATGAAAGCTCATTTTCTTGATAACATAACAAGCTAAGCTATTAATTCACTCATTAATATGGGGGAATTATGTGTTCACAGTCTGATTTATATGGCTTTTTAATGTGATTGTTGCTGCATCATTAGACTAAAGTCTATAAGTTAAGTTTCTTCACCTATCGGATTTATTTTTATCGTTTGTCGAAATTGAGCTAACACTCTAAAGTTTAGTTGTCGGCAACAGATACGACGTAACCAATAGGAATATAATCATGAAACGTTCACTAATCAAAACCATCGCACTTGGCTCATTATTTACTTGCTCAGCGGCTGTTATGGCTGATCAAAGTGATTACAAATTAATGATTATTGATAATGCGGCAGCGTCTCAGCCAGTAGAACAATCATTTAATAACTGCGCATTAAATGTGAAATCAAAAAATTATGCACAAGCAGATGAAATTTGTACCAAAGCAATTGCATTGCTAAAGCAAAGTAATGGTCCACGTATGAAAGTTCGCGAGCTAACATCATTTGCATTAAGCAACCGTGGTGTGTCACGTATGATGGCAAACAATGATACGGCTGGTCTTTCTGATTTATACGAAGCGGCACAAATCGCTGATAGCGAAATGGTTTCTCATAACCTGACGCGCGCTAAAGAGTACCTTTCTTTATAATTGTTTTTATAAACGATTAAAGACAAAACCACGTTAGGCTAAGCCAACGTGGTTTTTTGTTTTTTAAAGTGTTTCTCTTCTGAGCCAACCGTAAAACTCACTTATATGTTATTACTTATACAATTAGAGAAATTATATTTCTTCTTGGTATTTTAAAACCTGCATTTTGTTCCTGTTACCTTGTATAATACTCGGCTTAACAGGTGTAAACCATTTTTACACTTATTACCAACCCCCCAATATTAAAACAATATAAGTAGATTTTATGATTTTTTACCTTATTGGGATAACGATACTCATCATTATTTTGTGCGCTGCTTTGTATATAATTTACAGTAACATGCATAAAAATAGGATTAATAAATCTAAAGAATACAATGTGTTATTTGATAAAGACACGATTGTAGATGAGTTAATTACCCAGCTAACAGAAAAGAATAAAACCCAAGAAACCGAAAATGAAGTGCTTAAAAGCAAAGAAGATATTTTAACAACTTTCATCGAGTTGCATCGCTCTGGTAGTTTTTGCGGGCAACTAAGTGAGCAAGAAATTATTTACTTTGTTAAGAAAAAATTAGATATGGAGAGTAATAAAAATGGATAGTCAGCAAGCTGTAACCCCTCAAGGCAATAAGAGTTCTTTTATAAGTCGATTTGGTCGTCGTAATGTTATTTTAGTGAGTGCTATTTTTATAGTATTAGCTGTAATTGCTACGCTTATGTCGCAAGTTATTTCATGGAATGAAGCTGATGAACGTTTAGTTCATCAATCGGCATTTACGGGTAACTTAACTGTTATCGATCAGGCTGGACCTTATTTAAAAGCTTTTGGTTCTACATCTGCTTATAAAAAAGTTATTTCAATTAACTTTACTGGCGACAGTAGTGCTACAGCAAGCGCCATTGTGCCGCTAATTCCGATTCGATTTTTAGATACAACAACAGGCGGTGCAAGAGGGGTGTCGCGATTTAGGTTACCTGGTAATGTGCCTGCTGGTGAATCTGGTTCTTTACGTGGATTACTTAAGATCCATGAAGAGTTTGGTTCGCAAGAAACCTTGATCTCAAACTTATTAATGCGCGCTACCACTGAAAATGTAAAGGCATCTGCGCGGATGATGTCTGTAGAGCAGCATTATTCTGGTGGTAATGGTCAATTAAGCCAAGATTTTGCAGATCAACTTACTAATGGTATTTTTGTGACTGAACAAATTATTAGTAGCGGTGAACGTGATAAAACGGATGAGTTAAATAATTTGAGTAAACAGCAACGTGTCACGATCAATATCAAAAAGGATTCAGAAGGTAATGCATTACGTAATGCGCCTATTTTAGGTGCGTATGGTATTACAGTGGTTGACGCCAGTATTATTGATATTGACTACGAAAGTAAGGTTAATGCAAGACTTGAGGCACAAAAGCAAGCGGCTGCTGATGAAGCTTTAGCAAGACAGAATTTAAAAAAAGCTGAACAACAAGCCCGTACTGAAGTTGCTCTAGGTGAACAAGCGATTGCTAAACAGCGCGCAGAATCAGAAAAGTTAAAAATCAAAGAACAAATTGATGCTGAACGAGTAAAAGCGAATGCAATTATTTCTGCGCAGCAACGCGTAGCGGTGAAAGCTGAATTGGCTAAAGAGCAAGCAGAGATCTTAAAACAGCAGCGCTTAGAAGCGATGGGGATGGATGTACTTGCCGAAGCGCGTCAACGAGCTAAATCGGCAGCCCTTGATCCTAAGTATGTGTTTGATGAAACACTAAAAGCTGAAGTTAAAATTCAAACTGCTTTATTCACCAGTTTAGGTAATAGTCGTTTAGTGCCTGAAATTGTAATAGGTGCCGGGCAGGGCGAGCAAAGCAATGGCTCTGAGTTTATGCGCATACTTGCAGCGGATGCAGCATTGAGCTTACAAAAGCGTTTAGATAAAGATAAAAAAACAAAGTAGAACAGTAAATTGTATTTAATAGCCCTAGTCAACTAGGGCTTTTTTATGTGATTAGCTTTAGTAAACTATAGGCTAACGTCTTGATTTAATATTTAAAACTTTGGACATAAAGCGTGATCAAAGCCTTTTTCAGTTAATAAAAAAGTCGCGCTTGGGGTAGCAAAAATATAGCCTTCGTAGTTAAGAAACGCAATTGTGCCTTTAACTGATTCGATTTGCTCTGCTGATGCACTTTCTATAATAGCTTTCGGATCTAAATTGACTGGTGTTGGAAACTGCTGATAAAGCTGCTTAAAAATTAAGGTGGCGATAGTTTTAAAGGTGTCGTTATTTTTCATTTTTTTGCTCTTTGGTGTTTATGTGTGCTGCTAATGCATTATTGTAACTCTTTCTATTTAAAGAGTAACTGCCACACTTACCTGTTGATCCTAAAATAATACGCGGTTAAATAGCGATAGAGTTGCAGGTAACTCATCGCTATATCATGAGCTGGTGCTGTATTACTTGTTATTTACAAGGTTCAGGAATGCGTTTTGGGGTAACAATTCGTGGCATTAATAAGCCGATGATCACAACAATAATGCCAATTAATTGTAGTTCTGTAATTGGTTGGCCCATCAAAAATGCTGTTAACATGGCAAATACCGGAACGAAGTTAAAAAATAACGACGCATTCGCTGAGCCAAGTTGGCGTATGCCATTAAGCCACAGAAGATAGCCGGCAACAGTTCCAAATAAGCCAATATAAATAACATCGATAATACCTACCATTGAGCTATTACTGAGTTCGCTAAGCGGGTGTACATTGGCGGTCACTAAACACATTAAGCTAATGATTGTTGCACCACTTAGCATACTAACAAAAGTATAAGGCAATACAGGCATGTACTGATTGATACCTTGGCTAAAGTAAGTGTATGAACTCCAAGCTAACATACCTAAAAAGATCATTTTGTCGCCGGCATTGATTTGCATATTCAAAAGCACGGCTAAGTCGCCATTGGTGATAACTAATAATACACCTGATAGGCTAACGATTAAGCTAAAACATTGTGCTGCAGTAGGCATTGAGCGCTTTGCAACTGAGCTTATTAATGAGGTTGCAAGTGGGCTCAGCGCCATTATTAACGAGCCGTTTGCGGCACTGGTATGTTCCAGCCCGGTAAATAAACCGAGGTTTAAGCCACCTACGCCAACAGCACTAACAATAATCACCCAAGCCCATTGGTTGAACGTTAAACTCGGTTTTGCACTGTTAATTATTTTTAAGTAGATAGCCAAGCAGATTGCGGCAATACTAAAGCGCCAAAATACTAAAGTCAGTGCGTGTACTTGATTTAATGCATGTTTACCAATAGGAAAACAACTTCCCCAAAAAAATGCACATAATAACAGGAGTAAAATAGCTTTTGTGTTGGCTGAGAAGTTCATCAGCAATCCAGAGATGTTGAAAAGTTGCGGCAAGTGTATTACTTTCCATAATGTGGATAAACAAGCAAAAATAAGAGAGTAGATTCCAAAAATGAAATATAGATATTCACTAGACGATTTACGCTATTTTTGTATTGTTGCCCATTTAAAAAGTTTTAAAGATGCTGCACTGGCTTTATCAGTGCCTTTATCAACATTGAGCCGTCGTATTCGACAACTTGAAGATGATTTACAGCTTAGATTGTTAAACCGTGATGCTCATCGCGTATCGCTGACCCATATGGGGGAGCTGTATTACCAACGTTCGAGTGCATTGTTTGCTGAGTTAGATGGCATTAATGATGATCTTCATATCGAGAAGAATCAACCGAAAGGTAAGATCATAATCAGTGCACCTATTAATGCCGGCTCGCAATTTTTAAGGGATATTTTTTATGATTTTTTACTGCAATATCCTGAGATCCAACTAGATATTAGGCTCTCGAATACTTTAATTGATATTGAAGCGCAAGCAATGGATGTGGTGTTTAGGGTGGGTAATACGGTGGTTGATAATTGGATTGCGAGGCCACTAAAAGATATTCACTTTATTTTGTGCAGTAATTCGCAGACGGTGGCCGACAGTGTTAAGCATCCCACTGATTTATGTGCAAAAAGCGCTGTGATTTGCCAGCCGATGTCTATTTGGCAATTAGTAAATAAACAAAATGATGACGCTTATGATTTTCAACCCAGTAAGGGCATTCGTTTAGAGCTTGATGAAATTCAAATGCTCACACACGCGGTTAAAAAAGGCTTGGGGATTGGTTATATTCCTGACTATTATGCATTACCAATGATAGCTCAAGGTGAGCTTCAGCATGTTTTGCCTGATTGGCAAAGCAAGGCACGCACTTTATTTATGTTATATCGGGATCGTGACCATATACCATTGCGCGTCAGATTATTCATCGAATATGTGCTAGCTAGATTTGAGCAAGGTTAGTATGCTTTTTTATGACTTTTCTGAACTGTTGGGCAAGTGAAATACAGCCTGTTTAGTTATTAATAGCGCCGGACTACAAATTTAAGTACCTGTATATTAAAAGGAGATATTAAATATGCAAACCAATTTAGTGGTTGAACGGTTTAAGCAGCAGGGTTTTGTAAAAATTAAACAAGTACTTAAACCAAGTGTAATCACAAAACTGCAGCACTTTTGTGATGAGCTGGTTGCTCAAGCACAGTCACACTATGTAGCCGGTTTACCATTTGATAATATTGCTGTTATGCAAACTGCAGATGAGCCTTTTGTGTATCGCGTTAATGAGCTTTTTCAATTTCAGCCACAATTTGCTCATCTGCTAGCGCAAACCAAACTAATGAGTTACGTTGAAGCGATTATCGGCGAAGCTGTTTTACCTAGCTATGAGTCACTTGTGATAAAAAATTCATTAGATGCACGCGGATTTGATTGGCACCGCGATATGGCGGTGAGAACTCAAGAGCCTATTTTTACCGTGGGGGTGTATTTAGATGATGCAATAGCGCAGCAAGGGGCGTTAACAGTGATCCCGCAGTCTCATTGTAGCCAAGCAAGTGTGTGTGATTTAAAGCGCCAGCTATCCATTGCACAATTACAAAGTGTGGATATTACGGCCAATGCCGGTGATGTGGTAATTCACCATGTAAACACGGTTCATGCATCAGGTAGACAGAAAGGTTCAGCTATACGTAGAACGATCTATTTTGAGTTCAGAGCAGTATCACATTTTATTGATAATCCGTGCTTTCCTAGTGAGTGGGTCGAAAAGCGGCAAGCGTTAATGGCTAACCTCAACGCGCTTAATTCAGCTGATATGGCTAATAATGTGCAGCTACCCAATGATTTGTATGTAACTCAAGTACAAATAGAGCCGGCAGAATATTGTATTGAGTTTGCCAGTTAACAGTATCAACATAGGTATTTACATGTGTGTAAAGCCAGCCTAAATATATAAATTTGCTCTGAACTAATACAGCCAGTACAAGTTAAGCGACTACGATACAATTACGACCTTGTGCTTTTGCCTCATAGAGTGCTTTATCTGCGCGATTAAAAATAACTGAACTCGAGTCATCTGCCTGATAACATGTTAGCCCAAAGCTTGCGGTCACTTTAGGTAAGCTCACTTCATCTAATTCGCTAATATACACTCGTAATCGCTCTGCAAGTTGATGGGCTTGTTGCTTATCTTGTGTGGGGGAAATAATTGCAAACTCTTCGCCACCGATACGAAACAGCATATCCATGGTGCGTATTTGTGGCTGTAATTGTGTCGCAAGATGTTTTAATAACTTATCACCTATTTGATGGCCATATTGGTCGTTAACTTGTTTAAAGTGATCAATATCCAATATTATTAAAGCAAATAGATATTCGCTTCGTGCTGCCATATTGATCTGGTTTTCTATTTGTTCTTCCCACTTGTGTCGGTTAAATACACCGGTTAAGCGATCTTGGGTTGCTAATATTATTAATTGTTTTTCAATTTCCTCACGGCTAGTCATTTCCTGATTCAAACGTGATATAACAATTTTTATATCGTGTTCTAATGCTGCAAGCTCATCTTTAGTTTTGATCTTTTTTTGAAGTTCCAAGGGTAACTCATGGTGTTCAACAGAAGAGTTTAACGTTTCGATATTAGATTGGATGCGTTGAATACGACGTAAAATAATTTGAATAATAAAGGTCGTTAACAGCAAGCCTAGGATGATGGCGCATATACCGAGTAAGCTGCTGACAAATAGAAAGTCTTTTTCGTGCTGATCTGTGTAATACGCATCATCAGAGGTTAATTTATTTAATTGCGCTATTATTTGCTTTTCTGCACTTTCTAGCTCAGTTGCCATTGTTTCGACTTGCAACCGCGCTTGCTCAGTAAGTTGATTTTGTTGGTAAACATTTTCTAAATAGTTTTCGAACTCGTCACTTTTTTGCGTATAGTTTTCAATTGTGGTGGCCACTTTTTGATGTGCTTCAGGCTGTAATATGACTTCTTTTAATGCTAATGAGTGATTAATCATTGCTACCGCTTTATCGAGCAATTGTTTTATTTTTTGTTTTTCAAAAGCAAATTGTTGATGTGGGTTGAGCGGCTTATCATCAATTTTGTTTTTTAGTTGAAATTGCTCAAATTGCAGGTGTTGTTCAAGCTCTATGAATTCCACTTGTTGCATTAACTGACTTAACGGAATATCAAGAAAAGCCACTACGCGCATTTCACGCTCTATTTGATTTACTTTATAGGCCGAAAAAACAATAACACAAAACAAAAACGTTAATAAAAAAACAAATAATCCACCAATTTTTTGCTTTATTGACGCATTGTACCAGTTGAATACCGACATAAAGTTCCTCACTGCTTAATAGTCCCTCAAGTATAGTTTAAAAAGCGCGTAATTTAGCTTATTCAGTATGACCACAGCAAGCATTAATTATTCTGATCTGTTGATGATAAATCTATCTCTGGCTGGAGAGTAAAACGAATATTGATTTTTAATCAACATGTTATTAAATATTTAAACCAAAGCTCAAGCTAACTATATATTTGGTAAAGGGTTATGGAGCTCTACAAGTCATTTTGGCTGGCACTGTAACTGTGCGGTAATTAATCTTCACCACACAGTTACATATAAAAATGACGTTAAACAGTAAATTTAACGATCAATTGATTTAATTGCGTTGCTAAACGGGCGATATCCTCACTCGAACTCTTCGTTTGACTTGCTGCAACTGAGTTTTCTTGAGAAATAGTTTTCACATTGACAACATTTTGATTAATGCTTTCGGCGACAGAGCTTTGTTGCTCTGCGGCGCTGGCTATTTGTATATTCATGTCGTTTATGATTGAAATACTATTTGTAATTGACTCAAGTGCTGCACTGGCTTTTTCAGATTGAGTAACACATGCTAAGGCATTTTCTTTACCTATACCCATTGTTGCCACGGTACTTTGGGTGCCAGCTTGTAGCTGTTGGATGATGTTGTGTATTTCACCCGTTGAATTTTGCGTTCTAGATGCTAGTGAACGTACTTCATCGGCAACAACTGCAAAGCCTCGACCTTGCTCACCAGCTCTGGCAGCTTCAATAGCAGCATTTAAGGCTAACAAGTTAGTTTGCTCGGCAATCGCTTTGATCACATCTAATATCGTGCTAATGCTCTCAACAGATTGTTGCACACCGCTTAACTCGGACGATGAATCATTAATATTACTTGAAAGTTTATTTATTGAGGAAATTGTTTCTTTGACAACTTGGTAACCCAATACGGCTTCGTTACTTGCAGTATTTGCTGCATCGGCTGCTTGAGCTGCGTTATTAGCTACATCACGCACAGTAATGGTCATCTCATTCATAGCGGTTGCAACCATATCTGTTTCAGATTCTTGATTGCGGATCCCTTGCGAGGTTTGATCTGTTACCGCAGCAAGCTCTTGTGAAGCAGACTCAAGCTCATTACTTGCATTTGTAATCGTAGAGATCATTGCTTTTAAATTGTTTGCTGTATTGGTAATAGCATTAAGTAGCAAGCCAGTTTCGTCGTTTGCAGTGTTTTGTATATTTATATTAAGTTGACCTTTTGCTAGCTGATTTGCAGCTGCTACTGCTTCATGAATTGGCTTGGTAATAATGCGGGATAACATCATTGCAGCTGCAATACCGATAACAATAGCGAGTAGCGATATTGATAATAAAAAATAGAAGCTATAACTAATAGCCTCTTTTAATTCAGTGCCAAGAGCGGTTTGCTTACTCAGCATTTCCAACTTAATGTCTTCAATTAGATTCGCGACTTTTGGGCCAATCATGTCTAAAGTCTTTTTAGAAATATCGTTTTGCTTAATTAACAGCTCATTAAGCTCTTTAAGGTGATTAATATATGAGTTATAGCTTTGCATCGCTTTTTTAAGAGATGCTCTTCTTTGCGGATTTTGTAGATTGCTATCGAGCGTGTCTAACTCGCCTTTTAGATCGTTGACTAAAAAGTTCATTGCAGCTTGGTAGTCCTTGTTGTTAACCGACTCAATAAACTTAAGTACAAAAACCCGACCGGTAAGCATTGAACTTAGTGCATTTGCGCCCTGATACGAAGAAGTCAGGCTGTTATCAGTAAACGCCGTGTCGGTAATTGAATCTAATTCACGGCGCATTTCTTCGCCGTATTTACTAAGGGCAGGTATACGTTCATTTTGTATATCACGCATTAATACCACAACGCTCTCAAACGCCTGATTATATTCTTTAATCAACTGTAATATTTGGTTAATGTCAGCATTTATTCTTGGGTCGCTGATATTATTTTTGCTATCAGTAGTAAATTGCACTGTGGCATTAAAGCGTTCTTTGAAGTCGCTTATTGATTTGTCATCTTTATTTCGTAAAAATTGATAGGCTGACATTCGCATCATCAACATATTGGCCTGAATTCTACCTGCTAGAGTAGTGATTTGCGTTATTTTTTGGTATTCATCTGTTTCTGTGCTGGCTTTTTGTAATGCTGTCATGCTGATGCCAACAACGACTAATAACAAACAAAGTACCGTTGCAAAGCCAACACCTATTTTTTTCCCTAAGTTTAAATTTTTGAACATTGGTAATCACACCTTCTAATTGGGGTTTGGCATATTACATTCATAACAGTGAAGGCGGGGACGCTGTAAAGAACACAATACTAAGTATTTTTTTAACTATTAATACAATTTCAACTGTGGATAATAAATCTATTTCCAGCGTTCTATTTTTTTATTTTCTTTAAAAATCAAGTTTTTATATAGAAAGTTCATTTTATTGTCACTGGAAGTCTCTGGATGGAAATATGAAATATAAGTTTATAAAATAAGATCAACCTGTTAGTGCATATGTTAACCAGAGTTCAGGTTGATATAGAAAAACTAATTCCTTTTATAGATTAGCTGAAGAGCTAAAGTAATCAAATAATATAAACGTATAACAGAGTTTTTAATAACCGTTATGCTTACTCTTAAAGGTTTAGTTGCAAGGTTGTAGTGTTAAAAATGTGAAATTGTCAGCAAGTAATCTTCAAGATGTTATTTTTAACAGCTAGAATTCAGTGGTGCGTTCATCAAAAGGTTTAGATTAAGCAGGTAGAGATTCAAGCAGGATAGTTAACTGTTTACTTCACTCATACTGAGTGAAGTAATAATCATAATTACTGTACTAATACGTGTGTGAGGGCTATATCAATGGCAACCACGACCAGCAAAACAGCCATGACTAAGTTAATTATTTTAAAGTATTTTGAGTTTGTCATATGTTTACCAATAGCATGGCCAGCTAATGAGTAACTCGCAGGAGCGCCAAACGCTAGTAATGCGAGGATACATGACCAAACGATGACTGCCATGCCTGATATATCCGCTGCTGGAAATTGAATGGTGGTGATGGGTAATGTCGCAGCCAGTGCTTTGGGATTAAGTAGCTGCATCCATAAGCCGTTACTAAATGACAGCGATTTTGTAGTGGTTTTTTGATTGTTAAAATTGACCTGTGTTTTAGCAATTCTAACCGCGATATATAGTATATATAAACAACCTGCAAAGCTTAAAACTGGTAATATTTTCGCCGGGATCAACTCTATACCCACATAGCCTAGGAATATAAATAAGATTAGCATCGCGGTGGCTACACCTGAGAAAAAGCCTAAATGTGCCGTGGTTTTATTATTGATGCCACTTTGTAAACCGAGCAGATTGATGGGTCCAGGGGTGTACATTATACCTATTGCATAAGCGAATATTTCTAACATTTTGATCCCTTATTGTTTAGAGCGAAAGTTGTAATTGGTATTGTTTAGGAGTTAAACCATAAATACGCTTGAAATGGCGATTTAAATGGCTGTTATCGGCAAAGCCCGAATCTAATGCGACCTGAGATGCTCGTGCGCCTGATTCGATATATTTTCGGGCCATATTTATCCGACAGTTCACCACATATTGATAAGGCGTTAGGCCAAACTGCTCATTAAACAGCCTAATGAAATGATATTTCGACATAGTAGCGACACCAGCGATATCATCAATTGAGATGTCATGACCTAAGTTCGCCATAATGTAGTCTTTTGCTTTAAGTAATAAAGTGTCTTTTCTTGAACTGAGCCCCAGCGGCTCTATGGCGCAGCCTGTCTGTTTGATGATTGAATGAGCAATATTAAACAGCGTGTTTTCGGTATCAATGGTTGTGTAATTGTTACCACTGATAAGTTGTTTGAGCGCTAAAATCTGCTGTGCTAATTGTGGGTCTGCCAGCAAAGGTGTAGCGACTCTTGGCGTTGCATGTTTGGTGTAACCCAATGCTTTAAACATTGGTTCAAATTCATTTGGGTGTACATAGAGCATAACGTATTCAAGATGTTCTGTTAAACCTGAGTGACCATCGTGAACGTCTTCTGGGTTAAATACTATTACTCCGCCAGTTGGACTTTTGTGAAAGGCTCTTTGACTAAAAAAATCTTGCCGACCTTTTAAGGTAACACCCAGTGAGTACTCTTCATGGGCGTGTTTTGAGTAGCTAAAGTCGGTCATCTTCGCATCAAGTAAAGTAAACTGGTTTAATGTTTTATCGTTGATGTACTGAAATTGATTCATTTGCTTCGCGCTCTTTGCTAATCACCTATTGCTTGAGTATAAGCAGATCGAAATATAAAAACTTGAACAAAATTGCGCGATTTAGCTGAGCGTTTGATATCTTATAAATGCTTGCCTCGCATCTACCCCCCGTGTATGTAGTCACGTAACTTGAAGATCCCGATAATACCCACGCAAAAAATGCTGAAAATAGCTCAAGTAGGTAAAGTGAATTTACTAATAAAGCTAATTGTTGCCTTAAATCAATCATCACTTTTGGGTTAATTGTTTTTTAATAAAACGTAATGTTTTGTAATATTTCTATAGGGTTTGATCAAGTAACATGAGTCTCAGCATAGAGGTTAATTAATAAATACGTCTTTAGGATGGTTTTGGTGTTAACTTGTAAATTATTGGCTTTATTAATGTTGGTCTAGTTTTTTTGTACTACTCTCTTAGTCGCAATATTAATTATTTTTATCACAGTAACTTTATTTGTTGGTATTTATATACCAAGTTTTAAATGAAAGTTATTGCAAAATTAAGGTGCAGTTGATTAGCGCAGCTGGTGGTTTTAGCGGTTAGTTTACCTTTAAGTTTCAATACGTTATTTATATTGTGCGGATTACAATATGTGCAATCGTTAAATAATGTTATGAGTCTATGTAATTGATTATATTTCAATTTTAGTGGTTTATACACTGAGGCAACCAAGCTGTAGAAGTGCAGAGCTTTATTTTGGCTTTGGTGTTGCAGTGAGCCGCAAACCAAAATAGGTCATGGAATGAATATAAATTTAGCGGCTAGGTTAGTTAAATTAGCTAACACGCGTGGTAGTGATACTGCATATCAATATTTTTATGACGATCAGCAACCTTGTAAAACACTCACTTATGCGCAGTTAGATGAACGTGCTAAGCAAATTGCTCGGCACTTGCAGGAGCATTTTTCGCAAGGGGATAGGGCGCTATTGCTATTTAATTCTGGTTTTGAATTTGTGGAGGCATTTTTTGCGTGTATGTACGCTGGCATTGTTGCTGTTCCAGTCTATCCTCCCAAAAAGAATCAAAATATTGACCGTTTAAGAACTATTGTTGTTGATGCTGGTGCGAAAGGTGCACTGACCACAGAAAAAATTAATGAAATAGCACGTCCATTATTTGAAGCTGAGCCTTTATTGGCTGATTTAGCTATTTTTACCACTGACGCTGAACCCACTTATCAAATTGATACTATAGATTTTCAGCACTGCGAAGTCGCAGCTGACGAATTAGCCTTTCTACAATATACATCTGGCTCAACGGGTGAGCCAAAAGGGGTAATGGTTAGCCAAGCCAATATTCTCGATAATCAAGAAATGATGAAGCAAGCCTTTGGTCATGATCACAGCACCGGTATTGTCAGCTGGTTACCGCACTTTCATGATATGGGTCTTATTTTTGGTATTTTGCATCCGATCTATATTGGTGCACCAGCGGCTTTGATGAATCCGACTTACTTTTTACAAAAGCCGTATCGCTGGCTCAAACTGTTAAGTGATACTAAAGCTGTAACCTCTAGTGCGCCTAACTTTGCTTATGATTTATGTGTCGATACGGTTAAAGATACTGATTTAAAAAACCTCGATTTATCACATTGGCGCTCTGCATTAAATGGTGCGGAGCCCGTTCGAGCGACGACGTTGGAGCGCTTTGTAGAGAAATTTAAAGGATGTGGTTTTCGCCGTGACAGTATTTCTCCTTGTTATGGTATGGCGGAAACAACTTTATTTGCAAGCGGTGGTAAATTATCACACTCGCCAACTGTGTTACGTCTTATCACTGCAGAATTACAAATAGGTAAAGTAACAAACGTAACGCATGGCGATGATGATTCATTTTGTGATTTACACACATCATCCGATAACTCGCCTTATTATGCGGTGTCGTGTGGCATTACGTGGCACAACCATACAATGGCCATTGTTAATACTGACACTAATAAACGCTGTGCTGATGGCGAAACCGGCGAAATTTGGATCAAAGGTGCAAGTGTTGCACAAGGTTATTGGGGAAAAACCGCATTAACAAAAGAAATATTTCAGGCCTATGTTGATGATAACGATGGCCCATACTTACGCACTGGCGACTTAGGCTTTGTATATCGCGATGAGTTGTTCGTCACTGGGCGCTCTAAAGATGTATTAATTTTTCGCGGTAAAAATTATTACCCACAAGATATTGAATTGACGGTAAGTAACGCAAATGCTGCACTTGATAATAACGGTGGTGCGGCATTTTCAATAATGTGCGAACAGCAAGAGCGACTTGTCATTGTGCAACAAGTAAAACGTACTGCGGTTCGTAAACTTGATCCTGAAGCGATATGTAAAGATGTGATCCAAGCGATTACAGAGCAGCATGGTATTACGCCCTATGATGTTGTACTGATAAAACCTGGGCGAGTATTAAAAACATCTAGCGGAAAAATTCAACGTCAAGAAAACAAACGTCATTACTTAGCGCAGCAGCTAACGCCACTTTATCAATTGCGTGGTTCTTTTGAGAGCGAAACGTTTGAGCCACAATCAGCAGATATATTCAGTAGCCACTGTGCACTTGAAGATGAACAACATGCAAATTTACTTCGCTTGTTGCAAAGCGTCGTTGCACAGGAAGTTGATATGGACCCGCAATCACTTGCTGTTGATGCTTCATTTCAATCTTTAGGAGTTGATTCAATGAAGGCGGTGCGTATTTCGGGTGAGTTAATGGAATTGCATGATATTGAGTTAGAGCCGACAGTTTTATATGACTATCCATCTATTTCAAAGCTTGCTAATTATTTATGGCAATTTGCTGCGATCCGAACCGCTGCTATATCATCAAATGCAGTCACTATGCCCGCGGCTATACCCACACTAAATGAAGCTGCTCCGTCTCTAAGGGACTGCACGGACAAAGACATTGCCATTATAGGGATGGCATGTCGTTACCCTGAAGCTGAAAGTATAGAGGCGTTTTGGCAGCTATTATGTAACCAACAAGATGCAATTGGACTGCCAAACGAAAGTCGCGGCATGTTATGCCCACATTTGGATAATACCCGTTTAGGTGGTTACATCAGTGACATTGAACAATTTGATGCAAATTTATTTGGTATTTCTCCAACCGAAGCTAAGCATATAGATCCTCAGCATCGATTATTGCTAGAAACCAGTTACCATGCCATTGAAGCCGCAGGTTATGCGCCGATGCAATTATCGGGTGCAAAAGTAGGGGTTTATATTGGTATCTCGCAAAATGATTACTTCTTACTTTCTCAGCAATATGAAAAGCAAAATGCTTATTTAGGTACTGGTACTGCGCTGAGTATTGCGGCTAATCGGTTATCGTATTATTACAATTTCAGCGGGCCAAGTGTTGCAGTTGATACAGCATGCTCATCTTCGTTAGTTGCATTGCATTTAGCCATGCAAAGTATTCACTGTGGTGAAATAGCCCAAGCTTTGGTAGGCGGGGTGAATTTGATCCTCAGTGATGAGGTAACGAACGCCTGTGAAAACGCGCAAATGCTTGCAAAAGATGGCCGTTGTAAAACGTTTTCAGACTCCGCAGATGGCTATGTACGAAGTGAAGGGGTGGGATGTTTATTATTAAAGTCGTTAGCGCAGGCAGTACAGGATAACGACCCTATTTACGGGGTACTAAAAGGCAGTGCAGTCAATCAAGATGGCCGCAGTAATGGCATTACAGCACCTAATGGCTTGTCACAGCAAAGTGTTATTAAGTCGGCGTTAGCTAATGCACAAATTGCAGCAGATGACGTGCAATATGTTGAAGCCCATGGCACTGGTACAGAGCTGGGTGATCCAATAGAAGTATCGGCGCTGAGTAAAGTATATAGGCCACAAACATTAGCTGAGCCACTTACTGTGGGCGCTGTGAAAGCGAATATTGGCCATTTGGAATCGGGTGCAGGCATTGCTGGTGTGATCAAAACCATGTTATGCATGCAGCATAAAAAAATACCCGGCCAAGCTCATGCTAAAGAGCTTAACAAACACATTGCTTGGCATAAAATTGCGTTAAAAATTAATCGTGATTTACAGCCGTGGCCTGTTGGTTCAGACAATGGTTGTATTGCTGGTGTTAGCTCGTTTGGTTTTGGTGGCACCAATGCACATATTATCTGTGCGAGTGCACCTCAACGTGCGGTCGATACCATTGATTTAGCCTCGCAAACGGGATTTTACCTGTTACCGTTATCAGCTAAAACTCCAGATGCGTTAGCCAATTTACTGACGCGTTATGAAACGAGATTAAAGAGTTTATCTGATAATGAATTTGATGCGCTGATCTACACAGCAGCACACCTGACTAAGTTTAAAGAAGCAAAACGTGCCGTATGCGGCGAAGATCGTGCAGGTTTATTACGTGCGATGCGTGGCTTAAATACAACCTCACATTTAAGTGCGGCTGAAAATGATAAAGCTGCGACAAATTATGAGTTAGTAATGCTATTTACTGGTCAGGGCTCGCAATATCCGGCAATGGCAAAACAATTGTATGATACGCAAATTGTATTTAAAAACGCGATTGATGAATGTGATCATTTACTTGGCGATAGACTCGGCGAGTCATTGCTAACGGTTCTGTATCAGCAAAGCCATAAACAGTTTTTAGAACAAACTAACTGGACTCAAGTCGGCTTATTTGCGGTTGAGTATGCTACGGCCAAATTAATGATCCACTTTGGCGCCACTCCTAAGCTGTTATTAGGTCACAGTGTTGGGGAGTATGCAGCGGCATGCATTGCTCAGGTGTTTTCGTTAGCTGATGCTATTTTATTGATAGCTGCGCGTGGCCAACTCATGCATGAACTTGCTGATAATGGGGGCATGTTTGCAGTGCGTTGTAGTGAGCAAGTTGCCCAGCAAGTCATTACAAAATGCCATGATAATGGCAAGACTCAAATTGCAATTTCAGCCTATCATGGTGCTTCTGGCGTGGTGTTCTCAGGCGAAAACTCAGCGCTTGAGATTGCCATTGAGTTATTAAAAGAACAAAATCTGACGATTAAACAGCTCAACACAGCACGTGCTTTTCATTCACCACTTATGGATCCGATGCTTGATGATTTTGCTGCTATAGCAGCGCAAGTAAACTATAGAAAACCTTGTTATCCCTTGTTGTCGTCGGTGACTGGCCAGCTAGAAACTGACGCCTTAGCAACACCTCAATACTGGATCGAGCAGATCACTAAACCTGTTCGCATTGATTTATGCGTGAGCGAGTTAGATAAACGTGAGCATTTGTGCGCGGTAGAAGTTGGACCAAAACCTGTTTTGATGGTGTTATTGCAAGAAAACTTGCCCCATTTAGATGCTGAATATTTACCTATATTGCACAGTCAAGGTGCTGATAAAGCACGTTTAGCAACCAGTTTAGGGCGTATTTTTGAACTAGGCATTGAGCTAAATTGGGCGCATATTTATCCACAAATAAATATTCAAAAACAGCCGTTACCCGCTTATCCGTTTGCAAAAAATGTACATTGGATAGTGCCAACAGCAAAGCAACCAGCGCTAAAAAGTACTGCAATGCAGGAAAATATGCAGGCCAATAAATCGATAACAAACATAAACCAAGTTGTTGCACGAACTGAGCTTATTCGTGACATCGTACTCTCTAATCTTGCAAATTTATTATCATTACCAGTTGATGCTATAAAAACGAATGTTCCCTTACTTGAAATGGGGGTTGATTCATTAATGATAATGCAAGCCGTACGCACCTATGAAAGAGAATTTGGCTTAGAGTTTAGCGTACGCCAGTTTTACGAAGAACTAAGCACAGTGGATAGTTTATTGGATTATATTGCGCAACATAGTGACTTTTACCCACACACTGAAGATGCCCAGTTAACCTCGGATATTGCAATTATAGAGCAGAATAACCCTTCGTACTCTGATACAACAACTTCTTCAGCCAATATGGGGTTTGATCAACAGACTATCATGGCAATTTGCCAGCAGCAGCTGCAAGCTGCCGCGAGTGTAACTAATGATTTTGGCCGTCAAAGTATTGCTGCGGTGACAGCGCAACAATTACGTTTTCTACAAGGCAGTGCTATAACCTCCACGGCAAGTGTAACGCCAGACAATATGCCTCAGCAGCAAGTAAAAACAGTTGCAATGCCCGTAAATAAACGCGCCACAGAACTTCCTGCATCGCAAAGTAGACAATTACACATGCAGCATCAGTCACCCGCTATGCAGCAGCATTTTGAACAACTAAAAGCTGATTATTGCGCAAAAACCAGCGCATCGAAAAAGCTGGTTGCTCAACATCGTGGCAACTTAGCTGATTGCAGAGCCTCAGCGGGGTTTAGGTTATCAAGCAAGGAAATGCTTTATCCGATTTATGCAGACCACTGCGAGCAAGCCAGATTATGGGATATAGACGGCAATGAATACATTGATATTACAATGGATTTTGGAGTTAATTTATTTGGCCATAAAGCCGAATTTGTGACTGATGCCTTAGCGCAACAAGTAGATCAAGGTATTCAATTAGGCTTAGCCAGTCCTTTAGCGTGTGAAGTGGCTGCTTTGATCAGCGAATTAACTGGTTTGGCGCGTGTGACGTTTTGTAATTCAGGCACCGAGGCGGTCATGACCGCACTGCGCTTAGCACGCAATTATACAAAACGTGACAAAATTGTGCAGTTTAGTGGGGCATACCATGGTCATTATGATGGTACTTTGGCGCACTCTGTGGGCCAAGGAGACATCGAGCCTATGTGCGCAGGTGTTCGCCAAGGCGCAGTTAATGACAACTTAGTATTAGATTACGGTAGCGCGCAGGCGCTGGAAATTATTCGTGCAAATGCACATACAATTGCTGCGGTATTGGTTGAACCGGTTCAAAGCAGATACCCAGAAATACAACCGTGGGAATTTTTAAAAGAGCTCAGAGCAATAACCGCAGAGCATGGAATAGCACTGATTTTTGATGAGATGATCACCGGCTTTCGTGCTCACCCAGGCGGCGTACAGGGATTAGTGGGGATCCAAGCTGATATGGCAACCTATGGCAAAATTGTTGGTGGAGGGTTACCAATCGGGGTTGTTGCCGGCAGTGCCGATTACTTAGACGGTATTGATGGTGGTGTATGGCAATATGGTGATCAGTCTTATCCACAAGCAGATACGACTTTTTTTGCTGGAACATTTTGTAAACACCCAATGGCAATGGCCAGTGCAAAAGCGGTTTTAAGCGAAATTAAACGCCAAGGACCACAGTTACAACAAAGGCTAAGTGATAAAACCAGTTATCTGAAAACAACCCTTAATCGCTTTTTTGCTGATGCAATGATCCCTATTCAAATTGAAGCTTTTAGCTCTTTATTTCGTTTTAGATTTAGCCAAAATCTAGATATGTTTTTTTATGAAATGCTTAATCGTGGCATCTTTATTTGGGAAGGACGTAACTGCTTTTTATCAGCAGCTCATACAGATGCAGATATAGAGATCATTATTACCGCAGTTAAAGACAGTGCCTTGAGCTTAAAGGCGGCAGGTTATTTTGGTAGTGACCGTGATGATAAAATGAGCTTGGCCACCTTAGCGGCGACATTTCCATTGACCGAGGCGCAGCAGCAATTACTTGCCTTAGCGTCAAAGTCACCTGAGGGGGCTTTTGCGTATCACTTACAAGCCGTACTTAAATTAACAGGTCAGTTAGATATAAGTCGCTTAGTTACCGCAGTTGATAAAACAGTACGCGAGTGCACTATTTTACAGTATGCAATTGATAGCGATACGCTTTGCCATAGGTTAGTGGCTGAGCATCGTCCTCAATTGTTAGTTATTAATCTACAACACTCAGATAATAATATCGCTGTAGCAACTCAGTTGCAGGAGTTACGTTACCATGCTTTTGATTTTAATAATGAAGTTGCATGTCGCTTTGCGCTACTAAGAGAAAATGATAATACTGCTTACTTAAGTGTGGTTACGCATCATTTACTCTGTGATGGCGTATCGTTGCAGATTATTTTGAGTAAAGTTGCCCAACACTATAACAACACCCAGCACTATAAAAACACAACAGAGGCGTTGGCAGCACCGGTAGACTTTAGTGCATATGTTAAAGCACTTGACCACTATAAAGAGTCTGCTAATTACCAGCAAGATAAGGCATTTTGGTTGGCACAACTAGCGCCAAGTATGCCGTTGCAACTACCAACAAACACTGCGATTGCAACGACAACGAACTATGCAGTATCGGTATTGACTGTTGAGCTTAATGAGCACACCAAAGGAAATATTGCTGATCTGGCTAAACAGCAGGGCTGCGGTCAATTTGCCACTTTATTGGGGTTATATATAGCGTGGTTAAGTAAGCTTAGCCAGCAGTCAATGATCACCGTTGGGATCCCTTGCTCTGATCGACAATTACTCCCTCAAGCTGATAGCGCAGAATCTTCCGATAGCGAATTAGTCGGTTATTGCACGAATATTTTACCAATTTGCATTGATGTTACAAACATCAGCAGTGTTCGAGAGTTAATCAAAACAGTGCAATCTGAATTATTAACTGCATTTGAACATCAACATTTCCCTTATTCAGCGTTAGCAAATGAATCGCTTAATTTACCTAATACTTTATTTAATTTAGATAAAGTTACTGCCTTACCGGCATTTACTGAATTGCAATTAAATACCATGCCAAGCAACACCAGTTATAGCCAATTCCAATTAAGTTGTAACTTAACTCAGTTTGCTAACAGTTGGTCACTCACCCTTGAATATCAACAAGATAAATTTACATATGAACAGGTAAATCATTGGTTATCTGGGTTAATAGGGTTGTTTAGCAACGCTGTTGGGACAGACGAACTAAACAGTGCGAACTGTTCATTGTTAGATGATTTACAAATAGCGACACTGGTTACTGAACAATGTGAGCGTGTTGATAAACAACTTTGTGTCGATTCTTGTATCGTTTCATTTGAATATGCTGCGACTCAATACCCTGACAATATTGCTATTACCTGTGATGGCCAAAGCCTTAACTATTCACAGTTAAATCAACGAGTAAATACCTTTGCCCATTATCTTATTGAGCAAGGTATTGGGGGCGGCAGCTTAGTCGCAATTGCACTACCAAGGCGTGCGGAGCTGATTATTAGCTTATTAGCGGTATTAAAAACGGGGGCTGCATTTTTGCCACTCGATATTACTTTTCCGCAAGCACGCATTGAATATATTCTGGCTGATGCACAAGCTGATTTACTGTTGTGTGACAGTTTTAGTGATAGTAGCCCAATTATTGCGAGCAACAAATTGCCCGTATTAGATATTGATACTGTGGTACTTACAGGCTTGCAAAGCAGTAATCCAGATCGCGTTATTGCTCCTTTATCAACCGCTTATGTTATATATACATCGGGCTCAACGGGGCAACCTAAAGGTGTGGAAATTAATCACCAAGGGCTGCAAAACCTGTTGCTCGCTATGACGGTACAGCCTGGAATAGAGCCAACCGATTGCTTGTTGGCAGTTACCACTATTGCATTTGATATCGCGATGTTAGAGCTGTTTTCGCCCTTAATTGTTGGGGCTAATGTACTGCTTGCGAGTGAGCAAACATGCAGTGACCCATATGCAATTACCGATCTAATAGCACATTTCCCAGTGTCTATTATGCAAGCGACTCCGACGTTATGGCGATTAATAATAAATGCAGCACCTGATTGTTTAGCTGGTATCAAGGTCTTGTGTGGTGGCGAACCGCTTGATCCAGCACTTGCTCAGGCGGTGCTGTCGCAGCAGGGGGATTTATGGAATATGTATGGTCCAACCGAAACCACCATTTGGTCTGCAATTAGCCATATTCAGCACAGTGATGATATTACGATAGGTTCAGCAATTGCTAATACGAGCTTGTATGTTATGGCTGAGGATGCACAAAGTCCATGTTTACCTCTACCTATTGGCGTGTGGGGGGAGTTATGGATCGGTGGTTTAGGATTAGCGACTGGCTACTTACAGCAACCAGCACTCACAGCTGAACGTTTTGTTAGTCATGTTTTTAATGGTCAATCGCATCAGCGTTTGTATAAAACTGGCGACCGTGCAAGGCGTTTACTCGATGGCCGTATTGAACTACAAGGGCGGTTAGATCAACAAGTTAAACTAAACGGGCATCGTATTGAATTAAGTGAAATTGAACACCACCTGCGCTTGTTATTTGCGAACCAAGATGTACGTGTTTTTATCAAACCAAACAATCACGACCAGCCGAGTTTATGTGCTTATAGCCTTGAGGACGACAGTTTGGAAAGTGTTTGGAGTGTGAGTGAATTACGTCGTGTGCTATCACAATCATTGCCAAGTTATATGGTGCCAGAATCAATCTGTTGGTTAACGCAGTGGCCAACCACACCAAATGGAAAATTAGACACGAAAGCATTACCGCTTCCGACTGCGGCTATGCAATCGGCAATAGTACGTATTGCCCCCAGCTGCGCGACTGAAACGAGCTTACTGCAACATTATTTAGCATTACTTAAGGTTGCAGTGTTAGGTACCCAAGAAAGTTTCTTTGATTGTGGTGGTAACTCTGTACTCGCTATGCAGCTTGTGTCACGAATTAATCTGCAATTTAAAGTACGGGTGACGGTAGGCGATATTTTTGACTACCCTAGCGTGGCGCAATTAGCGCTACGAATTGACGATTTATTATCAGCGCGAGCAGCAAGTACCGAGCAAAGTCAGCCTCAGGTTACTGTTGTGAGCGATATAGTGAGCGGCCGTGATATTAGTAAAGCCCTTGATGATAGCAGCATGACTGAAATGGACTTGTAACATGGATAATGTAGCAATTAAAACTTTACTGGCCGAATTGGACGCACAAGGTATCTTCGTTTATTTGCAAGATGGGCGGTTAAAGTTACGAAGTAAGTTAACGACAGTCCCAGCACCAGAACTGGCAAAGATCAAAGCATGTAAGGATGAGCTGATTGCCTATATGCAACGTCATCATCAGCAACAAGGGGATTTATCAAGTGCGCAACAACGTATTTGGTTTATTGATCAATATGAACAGCAGTCAACTGCATACAATATGTGTGGTCTGTTGCAGCTGTCAGATTCATTGACAATAAATGAACTACAGCGGGCATTTGACACATTGTTGGTTCGCCATCAAATATTAACAACGCAATTTTTTAACACTGATCAAGGTGTTGTGCAGCGAGTTAATAGCCAGTTGCGCCTAGCATTGAATACACTTGAGATAGCACGGCATGAAACACCCACACAAATAGTTGAAAAATTACACGATGAATTAAGTTACCGCTTTGATCTGGAAAATGATTTACTGATACGTGCAACGTTAATTGGCCACTCAGGTGAAGGTAAATGGTTATACATTGCGATGCATCATATTATTGCCGATGGTTGGTCTGTGCGGCTTTTGGTGCAAGAATTATTGGCGATACTGACAAATAATAATAATACCGTTAATAATGCGGCTGCATGTAAACCTTTACAGTATTTAGATTATGTACATTGGCAAGGTCAGTTTAAACAATCACCTATATATCAACAGCAGCTAAGTTATTGGCAACAAGCGCTAACAGGGATGGAGTTATTTGAGCTGCCAACGAGTTATCCTCGTGATAAACAAAAAACCTATCAAGGCAAGAGCCAGCACAGTGTTATCGAGACACGGCTGGTTACCGAATTTGACAGTTGCTGTCAGCAATTAAGTGCTACTCGGTTTGTCGGGTTGTTAAGTGTGTTTTATGTACTATTACAGCGCTATAGCCAAAAACAGGATATTACGGTGGCGGTGCCTGTATTGAATCGTGAACAGCCCGAATTTGAGAATGTTATAGGGTGTTTTATCAATACCTTACCTATGCGACAAATGGTGTCACCGCAGAGCTCTTTTGCGCAATTAATAGCGCAAACTAAAGTGTTAGTGGCGCAAGGGCTAGCAAATCAAAGTGTGGCAGTTGAAGATATTATCGAAACACTTGGCTTAGCTAAATCGTCAGCACATTCAGCATTGTTTCAAATACTGTTTAATTATAACGGTGTAGATACCGGTACTGTGGAAACCGCAACATTGTCGGCTAAATTATTGCCATTAGATAACGGTACTGCAAAATTTGATTTAACCTTGAATGTAAGTGAATCAGAGCAGGGCTTAGATATTAGTTTTGATTATTGCAGTGCGCTATTTGATGACCATGTTATTCAGCAAATGAGCAATGATTTTAATGAATTAGTTATATCTTTTGGCAATAACGCAGCACAAACTATTGCAACCGTTGAGTTACCCTCTGCGTGTTATGCCAGCCAGTTGTTAGGGCGTAAAAAAGATCATGAAAAAGTCAGCAGTGATGTGATTGCATTACCTGTACAGGTGATAAAGCAGGCTGAGCTTAGTGCTGAAAAAACAGCTTGTATTGAAGCTGACCAACATGGAAAAACCGCACGAAGTTTGAGTTATCAACAATTAGTGCAACAAAGCGCAGCACTCGCCAGCCATATTTTAGCTTTGCAAACTCATCATCAACAAACAACTGCAGCACCCATTGCATTATTGGTATCTCGCTCAATCGATGCCTTATTAACGATGTTTGCACTATTGCAAACAGGCCGTGCTTACTTACCGATTGAGCAAGGCACTCCAGTGGCGCGTATTGCGGAAATTTTACAGCAGGCAGGCTGTGAATATTTAGTAACATTTGATGATACAGCGCTCGAAAAGCAAGCAGTTACGGTATTAAATGAGCAACACATTACATTATGGCCTTTTGCGCAGCTGTCAAAAGCGGCGGTTAATTTAACTGGCTTACCCAATTTAAACCTTAATGACAGCGCGTACGTGATATTTACCTCCGGTTCAACAGGCGCGCCAAAAGGGGTTGAAATTAATCATGCTGCATTAGCGCACTATGTTCAAAGTATTACTAAGCGACTTGAATTGAATAATGATACCAAGTCAGCTGTGGTTACAGGGCTTGCGACCGATCTTTGTTTAACTGGGATATATCCGGTATGGGCGAGTGGCGGCACTGTGGTATTAATTTCACCACATGTAAAAAGTGATCCTGTTGCGATTGTCGATACGTTCAGTGAGCAAGCAATTAACTTTTTAAAGATCACTCCCAGCTTTGCTGCTGAACTATTAGCCACTATTGCTGCGAGTCAAGTACCTCGCGCACCTCTTCAACAGTGGGTGTTAGGGGGGGAATCATTAACAGCGCAATTAGTAGCGCAAATTCGGGCGCTCTATCCAAGCGCTAAATTAATCAATCATTATGGGCCGACAGAAACCTGCATTGGGGTGGCTACCTATGAAATTGAGGATCATCAAACTGCTGAGCAGATGAGTTATCCTATTGGTAGCGCGCTTGCGCATGTTGAACTTGCCATACTAGATGCACACCACGAGCCCGTTGCCATGGGCATGCCTGGACAGCTTTATATTGGTGGTGAGAGTTTAGCAACAGGCTATATTCGTGCAACGGATCAGACTGCGAAAAGTTTTGTTGTGATTAACACGACCAAGGGACAACAACGCTATTATTGCTCTGGTGATAATGTTCGTTTGCGCAAAGACGGTGCGCTGGAATATTTAGGGCGTTTAGATAAGCAACCTAAGATCAGAGGCTTTAGAGTTGACTTACTTGATATCGAGGCAAAGTTAACGGCTTTATCAGTGGTTAAAAATAGTGCTGTGATTTGTCGCGAAATTGCTTCTGCAGATACTTTAGTTGCGTACTATGTGGCATCTAATGAAGGCCAGCAATTAACTGCTGAGGCCTTACAACAACGGATCAAAACGGACTTAAAGTGTGTATTACCAGAGCCTATGATCCCCAGTTTCTTTGTGCTGAAAGAGCAATTACCTTATCTTGAAAATGGCAAAGTTGATCGTAAATTCTTACAACAACAAATGGTACGCAGCAGCGATACTTTTGTAGCGCCAAAAACGCTAATGCAGCAGCAAGTAGCGGCGTTATTTGCACAGTTAACAGGCTTTGCTAGGGTTGGTCTAGAAGATGACTTTTTTGCAATCGGTGGGCATTCCTTACTAGCAATTAGATTACTTAACCAAATTCGTCAGCAGTTTGGCGTTTCATTGTCACTTAAAGACATCTTCAATCATGCAACCGTTGAGGAGTTAGCCCAGTATTTAACCTGTAGTGAACAAGCTAGTTCAAAGGTGCAATTAACACATATTGATTTAGCTGGGGAACACCCGTTGTCATTTTCTCAGCGGCGTATTTGGTTTGTTGATCAGCTGCAAGGACACAGCCGTCAATATAATTTACAGGGCGTGTTTACGCTGCGCGGTGATGTTGATGTGGTGGCATTGCAGCAGGCATTTAAAGATATCATTAAGCGCCATACGATCCTAAGTTATAACTATAAAAGTACAGCTGATGCGCAGCCATGCCAATATTTTAACGGCCATTTAGCTTTTTCATTGCAACAGATAGACCTTTGCACCCAAGCAGATCAACAGCAGCTGTTACAGAAGATGATAGTGGAAGATTATAATCAGTCATTTGATTTAACCTCACAGCTGATGTTACGGGCAAGCTTGATTAAAATAGCCGATCACCATTATCAGTTACTTGTTACTGTTCATCATATTGTTGCCGATGGCTGGTCTATTGGCTTGATATGCCGTGAACTCGCTAGCAATTATAATCAGCATATTGGTATGACAAACGCCACTGATTTGCAAACTCTAGAGCATAATTATATTGATTTTGTACATTGGCAGCATAGTATGCAAGCTGATCCTCAGTGGCAAATAAGTATTGACTACTGGCGTCAACAGTTAGCGCAATTACCTACAGTGCATGAGTTACCTACACAGTACGAGCGAGGTAACGATGTGCTCAGCGGCGGCGGTTTATATAAAACCGTGTTGTCGCCTGCATTAACTGAACAATTAAGATTGTTTATTGCAAACCAAGGTGACACTTTGTTTGTAACCTTACAAACTGTATTTACTTTGTGGTTTAGTCGAGTTTCTGGGCAATCAGATTGTGTGCTAGGTACGCCAGTTGCAGGGCGAGTTGCCGCAGAGCTTGAACCTATTATTGGCAACTTTGTTAACACGCTGGTATTACGTAATACGGTGTCAGCGGATACATGCTTTAACCAAGCGTTAGCTGATGTAAAAGCAACATTGAGTGAAGCACTGCTTCATCAACAGATCCCATTTGATCTCTTAGTGGATGAATTAGCCACTGAACGCAGTTTAGCAATTCCGCCGTTAGTACAAGTCATCTTTAGAGTAAACAATACGATAAATGAAAATTTACAGCTAGCAGGGCTATCAATTAAAGCCTCACAGAGCAAGGTGCGTAGCGCTAAACTTGACTTAGAAGTCTCAGTTATAGATACCGGTGACGTGCTAGAAATTGAGTGGTTATACGATACCGCACTATGGCATCAAGCGAATATAGAGACATTCTTTGCTCAATTTAGTTATGTGTTGCAGCAATGCTTGGCTGATCAAAGCGTCAAGCTCGCTGAGTTAATGCTGTGGAGCCCGAGCCAGCACGCAGCGGCATTATCTCATAGTGACTCAATTGATATACAAAATACCCAACTATCGCCTTTACATGTTTGTTTTTCGCACTTTGCAAAGCAGCACCCGCAACACCCCGCAGTAAGATGTAATGGCCAAACCTATAGTTACCTCGCGCTTGAACAACGTGCTAATCAGCTTGCACATTGTTTACTCGAAATGGATTTTGCTGCGCAAAGTCGAATTGCCATTTTGCTGCCATCAGGTGCCGCTATGTTGGTGGCGATACTCGCTATTTTAAAGGCACGTCATGTATACGTACCGATACACCAAGATACACCAATAAAAACGTTAAGTTATATTGTTGAAGATGCTGAATTGATGATGATTTTAGCATTGAGTGAAAATGCCGACACGCTGATCAACAGTGGCGCAGATTTTTTGCTCGTTGATGATCTTCTTGATGACGATTCTAACTTCGACGGCTACCCGGTGGAGCAGCCAGATGAACAACTCAGCCTCAATGTCAAAGATGATGATTTGAGTTACATTATTTATACTTCTGGTTCGACCGGACGGCCGAAAGGGGTGATGATAAACCATGCCAATTTAGCGGCTTATTTACAGCATGCGGTTGCGCATTATATGCCCGATAATTCAGCCCTTTGTAGCAGCGTATTGAGTACGCCTTTGGCGTTTGATGCAACGGTCACGGCGTTATATCCAGCCTTGATGCAAGGTGGCGTGGTGGAAATTATTGCGCAAGGGGGTGAACAGTTAACCCAGCTGACGGAACTACTCTTTACAGCAACAGACGCTAAACTGTTTAAGCTCACGCCAGCTCATTTACGTGCCATTTTGGCATTATCGCAGCACTATTGTGTAAGCAATGTTACCCATACATTGGTGATCGGTGGTGAAGCACTCACAACTGAATTGTTGTTGGCGATCCGTGCAAAGTTACCACTGTGTCGTTGGATTAACGAATATGGACCAACAGAAACTACAGTCGGTTCAAGCACTTTTGTAATTGATCACAGTACCAGTGATGAGGTTTTACTGCGTCATAATGATGTCCCAATTGGTTTAGCTAACGATAATGTAACGCTGTTAGTGGTTGACCAATTTGATCAGCCAGCAGCAGTGAATATGCGTGGTGAATTACTTATTGCAGGACCTGTTGTCAGCCCAGGTTACATTAATCAGACTGAGCTTAATAATACCAGCTTTATTACTTTGCAGCTGCCTAGCCAACAGGGTGGAAAAGTGACCAAGCGTTTTTATAGAACAGGCGACATAGCGTTATGGCAAGCTGATGAAACAGGTGCTGCTTGTTATTTAAGATACTGTGGACGTAAGGATCAACAGATCAAGCTGCGCGGTTTTCGAGTTGATTTAGCCGCGATTGAGCAGCTGATCCTAGAACTCCCTGAAGTGGCTGATTGTGCGGTGACGGTTGATAGCAAGCAGCAAACGTTAGCGGCACATATTGTTTTCCATCAACATGAAAAGCCATTAGCCGTTAACACCATTAAATCGCATTTATCGCATTACTTAGCGCCGTATATGATCCCCGCACATTGTTATGCTATTACTGTGATGCCACTGACGAAAAACGGCAAGATTGATAAAGCCACATTGATAGCTGACGCACTTAGTTGTTTACAGCCAACTAGCACAACACACAGCAAGCACGCGCAAACACCATTACAGCAATATTTGTTACAGCTGTTTAGTGAGATTTTACTCACTACACATATTGGTTTAGACGATAACTTTTTTGATTTAGGAGGGCACTCGTTATTAGCGATCCGCTTGATTGGTAAGATTCGTGAAGGTAAGCAGCTCGACATAACATTACCGCAATTATTTAAAACCCCAACGATTGCAACGTTAGCGCAAGCATTAAAAAACTGTGAAAAAATTCAGCCACACCAAGAGATTGTGAAAATATCTCGCCAGCAAGCGCTACCTCTTTCCTATGCACAGCAACGATTATGGCTTATTGATCAAGTACATAATGAAAGTGTGCAATATCATATGCCAGCTAGCTTTGTGTTTACGGGGAAGTTGGAGCTGACTGCGTTGTCGGGCGCGTTATATGCACTTATTGAACGCCATGAAGTGCTGCGTACCGTTATTATTACACGCGACCAAGGCTCAGCGCCTGAGCAATGTATTAATGAACACTTTGAGATCCCACTTGAGCTGCACGATTTAAGTATGCTTAATCGTGAACAGCAAGATCACCAATGGCAATCACTGTCGTCACATGCAAGTAGTAAAGCGTTTGATTTGGCAAGCGACGTTTTACTGCGTGTGGTGGTTGCTAAAATTAGCAATGAGCAAAGTTTTGTACATTTTAATATGCATCATATTGCAAGCGATGGCTGGTCAATGGCAATTTTAGTTCGCGAGTTTATTGCTTTTTACCGAGCTGCAAGTGCTGAACCGCGATTTGTTTTACCTGCATTATTACAGCAACCATTAGCTATCCAATATGCCGATTTCGCTTATTGGCAGCGTTTAGTATGCAGTGAAAGTGCCTTGCATGAATCACTTTCTTATTGGCGTACTCAGTTAACAGGTGCCCCTTTTGTTCATCAATTACCAATAGAGCAGCCTCGAGCAATCCAACAGCAGTTGCAAGGGCAATGTTTTAACCAGCATTTGTCCGCTGCAACGACTAAAGCTATCCACCAACAATGTGCCACACACGGTGTTACTTTATATATGTGGTTACACACAGCCTTTTCCTTGTTAATGATGCGATTGAGTGAAGCGACGGATATTTTAGTTGGCTCTCCAGTTGCTGGTCGTGAACAGCCACAAATAGCTAATCTAATTGGTTTTTTTGTTAATACCTTAGTGATCCGCACCCGCAGTGAAGGACAGCAAAACTTCACGCAGTTATTAATGCAGCAAAAACAGGTGATTTTAGATGCTTTTAAACATCAACAAGTGCCATTTGAACAATTAGTTGAAGTACTGCAGCCTGAGCGAAACTTAGCACATCATCCTTTATTTCAAATTTTATTTGCACTGCAAAACAATGAAACGAGTGATTTTTCACTGCCAGGTTTACATATTGAAATGCAGCCACACGCAGCACCAAAAATGAAATTTGATTTAGAGGTCAATGCAATTGAGCAAGGCGATGGCATTGAGCTGCAGTGGAATTTTAGTGAGACATTATTTAATGCCAGTAGTATTACTGAATATGCAGCAGCATTCGAGGTATTGATTGATGCGATACTAAGTGACCCTCTTATGAAGTTGCAGCTATTACCTGTAGTGTCAGCAACCAAAAAAAATGTGCTGCTTAATTTATCTTCGCCACCCTATGCAAGGCACACTCAGTCACTTAACCTTGTCACGCAAATCGCACGTCAAGCTGAACAATATCCAACACGTAATGCGGTCGTTGGCCCTGATGGTGAAGTGTTGAGTTATGCTGAATTAGAAACTCAGTCACAGCTGTTAGCCAGTTATTTACAAGCACAAGGTATAGCCGCCGGGAGTAAAGTTGCTTTATGTGTTAGCGCAACGGCACAAATGCTGGTTGCCATGTTAGCGATTTTAAAAACCGGCAGTGCCTATGTGCCGATTGATCCAAAATTACCAGTATCCAGAGTGCAATTTATTATCGATGACAGTAAAGCACAGTGTTTTATCACACAGTCTGCGTTTGCTAAACAGCATTTAACGGAAGGGCCGGGGAGTATCATTGCGCCATTATGTGTATTGCTTGATGAGCCAAACAGTTGGCAGTGTGGCTCACTCAATGGTTTAAAAAGTGCACTGCCTGGGTCATATTCGGCGGATGATCTTGCCTATATAATCTATACATCAGGTACCACAGGCACCCCAAAAGGGGTGATGATCAGCCATGGTAATTTAGCCTGTTACTTAGCACATGCACAGTGTGAGTATCTATCAGCTGCGTTAACAACCAGCGTGGTGAGTACGCCATTGGCATTTGATGCTACGGTCACTTCGTTGTGGGCACCTTTACTAATGGGTATCAGTATTACACTACTTGCTGATGATGAGCAGATGCTTGAGCAGCTTGCAAAGCAGATATTCAGCTCCCAAGCCTGTTTATTTAAAGTCACTCCTGCACATTTACAAGGCTTACTTGCGTTTGCTCCAGCTGCTGCAGTAGCAACTGCACATGTGGTTGTCATTGGTGGTGAAGCATTACCCACTCAGTTGCTCAAATCGTTAACTCAGTATTTGCCTAATTGCCAGTGGGTGAATGAGTACGGCCCAACTGAAGCGACGGTAGGTTGCAGTGTTTATCATTGCGAGCTTAAGCAAATTAGCGAGCTTGAACGGCGTAAAATGGCCCAGGTGCCAATTGGTCGGGCGATTGCAGATAGTCAGTTGGTGATATTAGATGAACATCAGCAATTATCCGCAATGGGTGCCATTGGCGAGCTTTATATTGCTGGTGACAATGTTGCTCAAGGGTATTTAAATCAAGCGAGTTTAACGGCGCAAAGTTTTGTGTGGTTACCTTTTGGGCATCAGCAAACTGTGCAGCGATTTTATCGTACTGGGGATAAAGTGCGTTGGTTGCTTGATAAACATGGCCAACCAGAACACCTGCTATTTTGTGCACGAGTCGATGAACAAATTAAGTTGCGCGGTTATCGCATTGAGCCGGGCGAAATTACAGCACAGTTAGTCCAGCATAAAGAGATTAGTGAGGCATGTGTAATATTAAATAAAGACACTGAAAACCTTGAGGCTTACTTAGTGCTTACGCCAAATAACTCATTGATTAAAGCGTTTGGGAAAGAGCAGCAAATAACACTCTTAGGCGCACAGCAACAGGCTATGCTTAGCAACTACCTTACGAACTATTTACCTGCTTATATGATGCCAACAAAATGGCATGCGATAAGTGCTATTCCCCTGACATCTAACGCAAAAGTTGACAGTAAACAACTGCTTCAAAGGGGACAATCAGTCGCAGTAGCAACTGAAAATGTGCCGCCGCGTAATGACTTTGAGGCAGCCTTGGTCGATATCTTTGCAGAGCAGTTACAAGTTGACTCTGTTGGCATCACCGATAACTTTTTTGCGCTCGGGGGGCATTCATTATTGGCAACACAATGTATGGCGTTGCTCAAGGCGCGGTTACAGGCTGATATTCCAGTGAGAGTTCTGTTTGAAAGGCCGACAATTGCGGCTATTGCTAGCTGGTACGCCATTCATCAAGCCGCTAATAACGCCATGAGTGAAAATGATAACTCAGAAGAGATGTTTTTGTGATGGAAAATCAACTGCTAGAAATTGAAGAGTTAATCGCAGATGCTTTACGAGCAGGTGTTACTTTGTATGAAAAACAAGGTGCTTTAGCATTTAAACAAAGTAACGGTTTTCCAAGTGAACTTAAAGCTCGGATCATTGAGCATAAAGCGGCGATTATCCGCTATTTTCAGCAACATCAGTCAGTGGTTACGTTGCAAAGTAATATGGACGTAATTGCCATCGCTGAGCGAGATAGGTGTTTGCCTTTGAGCTTTGCTCAACAAGGCTTATGGTTTATTGAGCAGTTACAAGGCAGCCAACAATATTATATGCCTGCTGAGTTTACTCTAAAAGGCCATATAGATGTGCCGTTGTTACGCGCGGCAATCAAACACATTGTTGGTCGCCATGAAATATTACGCAGTCAGTTTATAACTGATCCGCAAGGTATACCGTATGTGCAAGTAACAGACACCTTTATAACGCCTTTTCAGTGGCTGGATGCATCAACATTCCCAGTTACACAGCGACAAAGCCAAATAAAAGCAGCGCTGATACAACATCAAGCTCAGCCATTTGATTTGAGTCGAGATGTATTAATACGAGTGCTATTGGTATCCGATAATGAGCAACATTATTTAGCATTTAATATGCATCATATTGTTAGTGATGGCGCGTCAATGCAAATATTTGCTCAAGAATTACAAACCATTTATACGCAACTACTGCAAGGTAATGTCGAATTAGACTCGTTACCAATTCAATATGCTGATTACGCTGCGTGGCAACGAAATACCTTAACAGCAGAGTACTTTACAGCAGCAATTAATTATTGGCGTACAACACTTGGCGATCTTGAACCGTTGCAATCACTACCAACGGATAAAGTTAGATCGAGCGTTCAAAAGCAGTCTGGTTTAGTTTATCGGCAACGGTTAAGTCGCTCGTTTGTTGAAAAAATACAACAACATGCGGCGAGTCAATCAGTCACACCATTTATGTGGTTGTTAAGTAGTTTTATGTTATTTATTGGCCGTATTAAACAAACGGAACAGGTACTGATCGGCACGCCAACTCAGGGCCGTGAGCATCCACAGCTAAACGATTTAATCGGTTTGTTTGTTAATACCTTAGTGATGCATGGTGTATTGCCGGATGAATTAACTTTTAATGCATGGTTGCAGCAACAAAAAGAACGTATTTTACAGTCGTTTGAATATCGCAATATGCCATTTGATAAACTGGTTGAAGGGCTCAATTGTCAACGCGATTTAAGTCATCATCCTTTAGTACAAATTTTCTTCACTTTAACTGTTGATGAGCAACCAACCTTTCAGTTACCGGGTGTTGAAATAGCGGAGGCTCGCAGTGAAGCACGAGAGCACCACAGCGCAGTAAAATGTGATTTGGAGCTTAATGCAGTTATCGACAACCAAGGTTTAACAGTTACTTGGAAGTTTGATGAAGCACTTTATGAGCTTGCGACAATTACTCACTGGGCAGATAGTTTTGCCGTATTATTAGCAAACATTGTTGCTGCACCGGATACCCAAATATCAAAATTGGCATTGCTTGATGAACAGCAGCTACAGGCATTAACTGACGCTGCCACATCGCAGCAAGCGGATAGTACAAGTTGGGATCAAAGCGCCAGTATAGTGAGTGTATTTGAACAACAAGCAATCAGGTTTGCTGACCAGTTGGCGCTAGTCGATGAGCACGAAGCACTCACTTATAAACAGCTTAATGAACGGGCAAATCTCCTCGCCAGAGTATTATTAAGTCAGGGTGTTGAAGCGCAAGATATGCTGCCAGTGAGCGTAACTCGCAATGTTAATTTAGTGGTGACGTTATTAGCGGTACTAAAAGCTGGCGCTGCTTATGTGCCTATTGATCCCAATTATCCTCGCGATCGGATCAGTTATATTGTAGACGATGTCCAGAGTAACTTAGTGTTGTGTGATAACAGTAGTCTCGGGTTGTTTTCGCAGCATAACTTAACGTGCATAAATATTGATGATTGCGCGATCTACACAGCTATTAATCAGATTAGTGATACACAAAACCTCGAGTTAGCTATTTGTCCATCCCACTTAGCGTATATGATTTACACCTCTGGCACTACTGGGCGGCCTAAAGGCGTGCAAATTGAACACCGCCAAGTGATCCGATTATTGTGTGTACAGCCGAGTTTATTTGATTTTAATGAGCATGATGTATGGACTCTGTTTCATTCATTTTGTTTTGATTTTTCGGTGTGGGAAATGTACGGCGCGTTACTTTTTGGTGGACGCTTAGTTATTGTGGATGCAGATACCGCAAAAGACAGTGATGCATTTGCAAATTTATTACTAGATCAACACGTCAGCGTGCTAAATCAAACCCCCAGTGCTTTTTATGCGCTACAAACAGCAATGTTAACCAAGCCTTCGCAGCGTATACAGCAGAGCAAAATTAGATACGTCATTTTTGGTGGCGAAGCATTACAGCCCGTTAAGTTGGCCCCTTGGGCAAAACGCTTTAGCGACTGCCAACTGATCAATATGTATGGCATTACTGAAACAACGGTTCATGTGACTTTCAAGCGTTTACATGACGCAGATCTGGTATCTGGTGCAAACAATATTGGTCGGCCAATACCAACGACCAGTTGCTACGTTTTGGATAAGTATCGTCAGTTACTACCTGTTGGCGCAGTTGGTGAGTTATATGTAGGTGGGGATGGGGTTTGCAGGGGATATTGGCGCCGTGATGAGCTCAACGTTGAGCGCTTTGTGGCAGATACATTTTCTTCAGCTAACGCAGCTAAAAAACTATATAAAACGGGTGATTTAGTACGTCAGTTAGCAACTGGCGAATTGAGTTATATGGGCCGTATTGACGACCAAGTTAAAGTACGCGGTTACCGTATTGAACTGGGTGAAATAGAAAACCAGTTACGTGGCCACCCTAAGCTGAGTAGCGCAACAGTGTTACTGAATACTCAACAGCCGACTAATCCACGGATCACAGCATTTGTTATCGTCAAAAGTGATGCCGTATTTGCTGCACTCACCAGCGAAGTACAACAGTTTTTACGCACCACATTACCCGAATTTATGCTGCCAACGAATGTTATTGCCGTGCTGCAGATGCCATTAACGGTGAACGGTAAAATTGATAAAAAAGCACTCTTAGAGCTGGATCAATTACAGCTTAAAGCAACTGCAGATGAGCCTCCAGGATCGGATGACGAACAAGCAATCGCTGCGGCATTTGAGGCGATATTAAAGGTTTCAAACGTGGGTAGGCAAGGGCACTTTTTTGAATTGGGTGGGCATTCATTATTAGCTAGCCAATTAGTCAGTCACTTAGCGCAACACGCTCAGTTGTCGATTACTTTAGCTGATCTGTTTTACGCGCCGCAGGTCCACACACTCGCGTTAGCGGCTGCGCGCAATAAAGCTGCCAATTACACTGTAGCATCAGCAGTTATCCCGAAAGTGCAATCAGTAACGCAATTACCGGTATCTTTTGCTCAACAACGATTATGGACCATAGATCAATTGCAGCCGGGAAACGTGCAATATCATATGCCAGCTAATTTTGAACTGCATGGTTTGCTTGATGTTGATACATTTCAACGCGTGTGTGACGCTATCGTGCAGCGTCATGAAGTGTTGCGTACGTTTATCACAGTCGGTAAAGCAAACTTACCTCAGCAAGTGGTCCAAGACACATTTCCATCGGTGTTAAAGATCATAGATGCCAGTGAACTTAACGATGAGCAACAGCAACGACTGTGGTTAAAAACGCTGCGCGATGACAGCCAAACAGCCTTTGATTTAAGGTGCCAGTTACCGCTGCGTATTATTTTAGTTAAGCTGCATGCAAAGCATTGGAAGTTACGGGTAAATATGCATCATATTGCCTCTGATGCACATTCTTTAGCAATATTAGCGAGTGAATTTGAAGCGTTTTATCAAAGCTTTACGAGTCAAACTCGGTTGCCTGAACAGCTTGCGCAACCTTTATCAATTCAATACGGGGATTATGCTCATTGGCAGCGTAGTCAGTTACACCAGCAGCAGTTAGATAAACACCAAGCATTTTGGTTACAACAGTTACAAGATGCCCCACCGATACATCAAATACCGCTGGATAAAATACGTCCTAAACAGCTTACGTCCGCTGGTGCGAGCTATCAAATACAGCTAGATAAAACCACGGTTTCGGCGATCCACAGGCAATGCCAGCAGTTTGATGTGAGCTTATTTATGTGGCTGCATAGTGCTTATGCCGCATTTGTAGCTAGGTATAGTCAGTGTGATGATGTTGTGATTGGTGCGCCATTTTCAGGGCGTTCACAAACGCAACTAACTCCCTTAATTGGATTCTTTATTAATACACTGCCGATCCGTTGTCAATTGCGCGAAGATATGTGTTTTGAAGGGCTACTCGCACAGCAAAAACAATTAATTGTTGCCGTTGGTCAGCATCAAGCCATGCCATTTGAAAAAATTGTTGATGCTTTGCAGTTACCGCGTGGCATGAGTCAACAGAGTGTTTTTCAGCTTACATTTTCGTTAAACCCAAGGTTAAATACACAGTTTAAATTACCTAATATACAGGTTACAGCGATTGATGAGCAGCCACCGCAAGTAAAATTTGATATTGAGCTGGCATGCAGTGAAGATGACGATGAGTTACGCTTTAGCTGGGCTTATAACACGGCGTTATTTACCCCACAAACAATTCAAACCATGGCTACGGCATTATGCACTTTAATTAGGTCATTCACAGCCGATCCGCAGGTTGCTATACAGTCAGCTACAATGTTGACAGATAAACAGCTGCATAACTGCGTGCTCAAAGGTGAGCAACGGCTAAATAAGCCAGTTGCAACCGTCATAGATGCATTCACTGCTGTAGCCGAACAGCATGCTAAAACTGACACTGGCATTATTGAGGCAGCCTCAGGGCAATTTGCGAGTTATCAGCAAATTCATCAGCGTAGTGAATTATTGGCAAAATACTTGATACAGCAAGGCTTACAAGCTGAACAGCCTGTTGTTGTAAGCATGCAAAGCGGCATTGACTTAATAGTTTCATTGCTAGCGATTATGAGAGCGGGTGGCTGTTATGTTCCTGTTGATCCGAATTATCCAGCATCTAGAATTGCTTATATTATTAATGATTGTGGTGCGCAGTGGCTTATCACTCACACTGCATTTGCAGCGCTGTTAGAAGATAATTGTGGTGCGAACAGCCAGCTTATTTACCTTGATAATGAGCAATTTAAGCACACTTTAAACCTTGCATGTAATACACTAAGTCAAGTGCAATTACCCAAAATAGAGGCGGCGCAATTAGCGTATGTCATATATACCTCAGGCACAACGGGTAACCCTAAAGGGGTAATGATCCCCCACCAAGGGCTGAGTAATTTATGCCGTTGGCATCAACGCGCATTTGCTGTTGATAAATCAAGTATTGCCAGTCAAACAGCAAATATCGCGTTTGACGCTGCAAGCTGGGAGATCTGGCCTTATTTAAGCGCCGGAGCAAAGCTGGTAATTGTGCCGCGAGAAAGTTTAGATAACCCGCAACAATTAGCGCAACTACTTGATGAACATCATGTGAGTCATTGCTTTTTAGCCACCCCAATCGCTGAAATAATGTTGGCAGATCACGCTTTTACGCCTGTTACTTTGCGTTATTTACTGGTTGGAGGCGACAAGTTAAAAACATGCCCATCAGCTGCAAAACCATATTGTATTATTAATAATTATGGCCCTACAGAGACCTCAGTTGTTGCCACCTCGGCTGAGGTTGGTAAAACAACGGAAGAGCTGGGTATGGCTCCAGATATAGGCTATGCGATTGATAATGTAGAGTTATTAATTGTTGATCAGCAGGGGCAGCCGGTTGTGCCTGGCATGATTGGTGAATTATATATAGCTGGTGCAGGATTGGCGCGAGGCTATTTGAACCGTCCAGAGCTTACAGCACAGCGTTTTATTTACTTAACGACAGTTGCAGAGCAACAACTGCGAGCCTATAAAACGGGTGATTTAGTTAGGCAATTAAATAACGGTCGTATTGCCTACATTGGCCGCAATGATGCACAAGTTAAATTACGCGGTTACCGTATTGAACTGTCTGAAATTGAGTATCACTTACGTGCTATTGCTGGCGTAACAGATTGTGTTGTTAGCGTGAGTGAATTGGCTGAAGGCCATAAGCAGCTGTTGGCTTTTATTGTCACGCCACAGATAAGTGATTCGCTCCAAGCGCAATTTAAGCGCCAAAGTATAGCAAGTCTTAAAGTTAAGTTACCGGATCACATGATACCGGGTGAGCTTATTCACGTAGATGAAATTCCCCTGACGGCACATGGCAAAATAGATCATCTGCAATTACATAAACACTTACGCACACCAAGCGAACAAATTGTTACACAGCAATTAAATCAAGGACCTGCAGCACAACAAGGAAGCGGATTAAGCAGCTTACTACTCACTTTGTATCGACAAGTATTAAATCAGCCGATGCTGCAAGTTGATGATGATTTTTTTGCGGCGGGAGGGGACTCAATCCTCAGTATTCAAATTGCCAGTCGGGCAAGAGCGCAAAATATTAGTTTGTCAGTAGCTGATATTTTTAACTTTAGTACCGTTGCAGTGCTAGCTGAGCAATTGGTACACAAACAGCCACAACGGAAACAGGTTGAGCCACAGCAAAGCTTTTCAGGCGCATTGCCATTACTTCCCATTCAACATTGGTTTTTTGAACAACAATTTGTAGCAGCTGATCATTGGAACCAGTCACTCTTACTCAGGGTTGATAAAACAGTGACTGTGCAACATATTAAAGAGTTAACATGCGCTTTATTAGCGCACCATGATAGTTTGCGGTTAGTCGTTGATGATAAAGGCCTGCAAAAGCAATTGTTTATAAAACAGCATCTTAGTGCAGAACACGTTTGCCATTTTATCGATTTAGCTGAGCACAATGATGATTGGTCTCAAGCATTAGAGAAAGTATGTGAAGTGCAACAAGGAGCTTTTCGCTTTGATGGCACTGCATTGTTGCAAATCTGCCATATAAAAACCCCAGCTCAGCAAAGTGATAACCGCTTGCTGATCATCGCCCATCACTTATTAATTGATGGTGTATCTTGGCGCATTTTGCTTGAAGATATTAACCAAGCGTTGTCAGCTGCAAAATTACAGCAGAATATTTGTTTTGCTTCTCGTACTGCTAATTTATATGACATTAGTCAATTTTTAATTGCGCAAGGCAAAGATGAATATGATTTAAAACACTGGCAAGCATTGGTTGCTGTGGCGAGTAAGCCCAGCTTTTTTCGTTTTGTAAGGCAGCAAGAGCCAATCAAAAAACAACTGCAACAGCATACATTAACGCTCCCATGTGCAGTTACGCAGCAGCTCTTGACGACAGCAAATAGACCTTATAATACCAGTATCCAAACGCTACTGTTGGCCGCTTTACAATGGTCTGCAGTTAGGCATTATGACTTGGACGATCATCTTATTATTCTTGAAGGACATGGCCGAGAGTTACTTAATAATCAACTTGATAGTACTCGAACGCTGGGCTGGCTTACTGCTATGTATCCATTTCGATTATTTAGCAATACGCAAAATATTGCCGATTTGATCTGTGATATGAAAGAGCAATTAGCCAGTTTATCGACTAAAGCGAGCCGCTATGGAGCCTTACGTTATTATCATCCGGATGAGGAAATTCGCCAATCGTTGACAATTACGACGCAGGATCATCTATTTTTTAATTATTTAGGCCAGCTAGATAGTACGTTGCAACATGATGGTTTATTAGCTGATGCGCCAGAATCCGCGGGCAGGTTGCATAGCCAACATAATCACGCCTACTATGGTCTGCAATTAACGGCAGCAATAGTCAATGAACATTTGACGATGCATCTGGAGTATGATGGTGCTCGCATAGCTGAAGCCGATGTCGCTTCATTTATGATGCATTATCAAGCAAGTATTATGACGGTGCTTGAACATTGCATGCAAGACGGCATTAAGCGCCATACGGTAAGTGATTTTCCACTTTTGCTAACGATGGCAAATCATCAGTTACAGCATTTATTAGCCCCTTTTAAGCAATCAGCCATTGTTGATATTTACCCGTTGAGTGCACTACAAGAAGGCATGTGGTTTCATAGTCAACGAACGGGTGAACTATCCCAACAGAGTGCTTACTATGAACAAACGACGTTGTTACTTGAGGGCGCACTTGACATCGAAGCTTTCGAATATGCATGGCACCAGCTACTTGATACACATAGCATATTACGTACTGCGTTCGTAGCAAGCCCAGTGGGACCAGTGCAAATCGTGGTTGATAAATACCATGTACCATTGCAGGTTGACTTGGTAACTGAAGCAATTATGCAGCAGCAACAACAACAATCAATACTTGATGAGCAAGCCTATATTACTGCTATTGCAGATCAGGAATATCAACAAGGTATTGATCTAGCTGCGGCGCCTTGTATGCGATTACGTTTGCTTGCTCTGAGTGATACAAAAATGGCATTTATTTGGACATACCATCATTTGATCATGGATGGCTGGTCATTACCTGTTTTGTTTTCAGAGTTATTACAGCATTATCAGGCTCGCCTTGCAGGGCATGGTTTATCTCTAAAAAAAGATAACTATAGCGACTATATTAAGTATCTACAGCAACAAGATAAAACAACCGAGCAACAATTTTGGCAAGGTTATCTAGCCAATATAGATCAGGCAACATTATTGGTTGAGTATATTGCGCAGCGCAAGCAAGGCGATGATATCAACACGGTGTCTGAGCAAACTTTAGTGCTTGAGCCTGAATTGTGTTCACAATTGGTTGAGTTTGCTCGTCAACAGGGTTTAACAGTTAATCATTTACTGCAAGGTGCCTGGGGTTACTGGCTGAGTGTTTGTTGCAATTCAGATTACGCCTTATTTGGGCAAACAGTATCTGGGCGACCGAGCCAACTTACTAACGTTGAGCAACGGGTTGGTTTATACATTAATACCCAAGCTGTGTTGTTAACCACATCGGGTGAGCAGTCGGTGTTAGCGTATTTAAAGTCAGTTAAGCAAAGCTTATTAGCTGTATCTGATTATGCATATACTCCATTAACCCAAGTACATAACTACAGTAATATTGCTAATGGCAGTCCATTGTTTGATGCTTTGTATGTATTTGAAAATTTCCCGACAGATCCATTGGCTGAAATTGCAAATATGCCATTTAAGGTGTTAGCGAATGACAGTAAAGATCTCACTCATTATCCAATGACGTTAGTTGTTGGCCAAGCTGAGCAACTCTCACTGACTTTGAGTTATCAAAGCGCACTATTTAATGATCCGCTTGCCAGTCATTGCTTGGCTATGTTGCAGCAGTTATTACAGGCGTTTGTAATGACACCTGAGCAACCATTGTCTAGCTTAGCAATTGATTTAGTAGATCATCAATTTACAACAGGTATAGATAAGCTAACTGAGTTTAGTTTACCAGCTAAGCAAGTGGCAGCTGTAAGCTGGGATTTAGCAACAACGCTGCAGCAACGATTTACCCAAATTGTGGCAAGTTATGGTGAGTCAACAGCGCTGGAATATTACAATGCTGATAACAACCTACCAGTGAAAACAATGAGTTATAATGAGCTAGATGCAGCCGCTAACAGACTGGCTAATTATTTACTCACACATACGCTAGGCTCTGACAGAGCTTTGATCATAGGGATCTGTTTAAGCCCAGGTTGCGATTTGATTATCGCTATTTTAGCGAGTTTAAAGATAGGTGCGGCTTATGTACCGATTGCACCTAGTTTACCATTAAAAAGGCGGCAGTTTATAGCCGCTGATGCAGAGCTTGCAGTATTGCTAACGTGCGATCAAGACTGGCAGGGCGCATTACCGCCAACACTTAACATCGATCTTCATACTTGTGCTGCGGCACTTGCTTTACAACCTAATTACAGCCCAACAGTAACTTACACACCGCATGATTTATGCTATGTGATCTATACCTCAGGTACAACAGGGGTGCCAAAAGGAGTTATGGTTGAGCAACACAGTGTTATTAACTATGTGCATTGCTTACAAAAAAATTATGCGATCACTTCGCAAGATAATTACTTACAGTTTGCAAGTTGCAGCTTTGATGTATTTGCAGAGGAGGTTTTTTGTACTTTGCTAAGCGGTGCAACTTTAGTGATGGCCGATCAACAAAAATTACTCGATACCCAGTATTTAGCTAAACTATCGCAATATAGTCACTTGACCTTAATGAGTTTACCTACAGCCTATTGGCATCAATTAGCTGCAGCACCAGTAACACTTGCCGATCAGTTACGCATTATCACAATTGGTGGAGAGCAAATGCAAGCCGCAATGTTGCAGCAATGGCAAGCTTATTACAGTGATAATATTATTTTGATCAATGCTTATGGACCAACAGAAGCAACTATTTCTGCAACATTAATTGAGGTAACTGATTATACAGGTTCTGAAGTACCGATTGGCCAACCAGTGGCAGGGCTACAATTACACATTCTAGATAAATATTTAAGAGCGGTTCCCTATTATGTTAATGGGCAGCTGTACCTCAGTGGAAAAGGGTTAGCAAGGGGTTACCTTAACGATGTAAAGAAAACGGCTGCTGCATTTATTATTGAACCAAAAAGCGGCGTTAGGTTATATAAAACGGGTGATAAAGTGCGTTGTACAAATACCCAAGAAGTAATGTTCTTAGGGCGTTTAGATGAACAAGTTAAAATTCGCGGCTATCGTGTTGAGTTACCCGAAATAGAACGTCATTTACTTGCGTTGCCACAAATAAACGCCTGTGCTGTAGTGGTTCGTAAAGATAAAAGTGGCAATGAGCAGCTAGTTGCATTTGTTGATGTGGGTGAGCTAGAGCGAGCCAGTGAGCAACTAATTCGTGCTTTAGTTGGTGTGTTGCCCGAGTATATGGTGCCAAAAAATGTTCAATTTGTTGACAGCTTACCCTGTACAAATAATGGCAAAATTGATCGAAAACAGCTTAGTAAAACAGCGCAACAATTGAGTAGTCATAATGACTTTTCATATAGTGCGCCGATCACGCCATTGCATAAATTATTGGTTGAACAATTTAGTCAGTTGTTAAACATAGAGCAAGTGGGGATCAACGATGATTTCTTTATGCTGGGTGGTCATTCATTACTGGCAATGCGCTTGGTATCACAATTGAGCTATCAGATGCAGTTAACGGTATCTATTGATATGTTATTTCGCCACCGTACTGTAAACGCTTTAGCTGAGGCAATTGAGCAATTACAAAAAAGCAACGCTGCTGATTTTCAGCCTACAACTTTAGTCTGTTTACAGGCCGGTGAACAAGGGTTTCAGCCGGTGATTTTAGTCGCCGGTGCGGGAGGGTTACTGATGATCTATCAAGCATTGGTTAATCAACTAGATCAACGTATTCCTGTTTATGGTTTGCAGCCAGATCTGATCGCTTTAGAGCCAGATATTATTAATTCATTGTCACTGACCGCACACCATTACTGCAACGCGTTAATTGAGCAGGGGATAGACGCTAATATTCACTTGGTTGGTCATTCATTTGGAAGCTTTGTTATTCATCAAATGGCGCAGCAATTAGTACTGCGCAATAAAGCTCCAGCCTCACTGCTAGTAATTGATACGCCTATGCCTAATTCAGCTGTGCTAGAACTGCAAGACAGGCAAATAGCAGCGTTACTAATAGCGAACCTGAGTGAATTTTTTCAATTGAACTTAACTGACGATGAGCAGCAGTTATATTGCACGCTTGCTGATGAACAACAAACAAAGTGGTTAAGTAAGCATTTAGCTGCTGCGGGCTACCAGTTCAGTGCTCGTCAATTGCTAACACTGCAATGCGTATATAAAGCGCAGTTACAAGCAAAGGTAGAAATAAAGGGAGAGTTACTTGAGGTGCCGCTTATGGTTATAAAAGCACACGATACCAAAGAGTTTGCAGGCCAATTGCTTGCTGATGATATGGGCTGGCGAGTAGTTAACCCTGAACTTTCGGCAATAGAGATCACAGGTAATCATCTGTCAATCTTACAGCATCAGTTTGTTGCTGCAATCGTTGAACAAATTGCAAGTAAATATACACTTTATTAACAAGTGGGTGAAAAATGTTCTACAGTAAACCTCTACCTATAAAAGGACGGGAATGAAATGGATCAGTTATTAGCAATAGATATGGATTTTTGCACTGACAATAGCGATTGCCGTGTGCATGATATGAGCGCTCAAAAGCAAAGTGGTTTGGCATGGGTTAAAGCCAATACTGACTTAATAAATGATTGGGTAAATCAAGATGGTTTAGCGCTACTGAGAGGGCTAAATATTGTGAGTACTCACCAATTTAGTACTATTTTAGAAACTATTTTTGGTGAGCCTCTAAAGCAGTATGTTTATCGTTCATCGCCACGCACTGCGTTGAAGAATAATATTTATACCACCACAGAATACCATGCAGATCAGGTGATTTTACAACACAACGAAAATGCATATTCGAATAATTGGCCTAAGAGAATGGGGTTTTTCTGTGTGGTGCCAGCGACGACTGGGGGCAATACGCCCTTGGCCGATAGTCGTGCGGTGTATAACCACATACCCATGCGGATCAGAGAAAAGTTTGAGCGGTTAGGTGTCATGTACGTGCGAAACTACGGCGATATTGATTTACCTTGGCAAGAAGTGTTTCAAACACAGAGTAAAAGTGATGTTGAACAGTATTGCCATGCAAACGACATACAGTTCGAATGGGTCGATGGCGATAAATTGCAAACACGCCAATGCCGCCCTGCTGTTGTCACTCACCCTTCAAGTGGTGAAAAAGTCTGGTTTAATCAAGCCCATCTTTTTCATTGTTCAAGTATGGACAGTGCCGTGGTGCAATCAATGCGAAGTAGTATCGGTGAAGCAAATTTGCCCCGTAATGCGTACTTTGGTGACGGCACGGACATTGACCCACAAGACATAGCAGCAATCAATGATGTGTATCGTGGGCTTACATTCTCTTATCAATGGCAGCGTAATGATATTTTGTTGCTTGATAACATGCTGTACACCCATGGACGAGAAGCATATAGCGGTCCTCGAAAAGTACTGGTTGGCATGGCTTAACTGTTTGTTATTACAATAAGTTTACTAAGACTATTTTCACTTTGTTAGCAGTGATGATTTTGGCAAAGAGATGTGGCTATTTACAGGAGAAGAATAATGAAATGGCTTATGCATGTAAAGTTTAAAATCATGATTGTCTGCTTATTAAGTTTGATTTTAGCGTCTTGTTTGCAAAAAAAGAGTGTAGCAAAAAATGTCACTATCACAGCGGCTCAGATAGAAATGATTGCTGCAACAGTGCAAGAATATTGTGACACTTTAGTCTTTTTTGGCACTGTGTATATTACTTCTGCTGATGCGGTTGTATACGAGGCTAATTGTGGACCGCAAAATATGCAATATGATATTGCAAATACTACAGAGTCAAAATACCGAATTGGTTCTAACACTAAAGCATTTGCGGCAACCATGTTAATGAAAATGCTCAAAGGAAAAGATTTAAGAACACAGACTATAGGTGACTATCTACCTTGGTTTCCTAAAAATCAATGTGCGGATGTGTCATTGCACAATTTATTGACTATGTCTTCAGGCATTAATAATTACAGTGATAATGAAGACGTTTATGATAATTATGGTTGGCGGCCGTTTCTTTATGATCAAACGCTAAATTTAAATGGGCCTGAAGATTTCAGTAATCGTTTTTGTACTTGTACAGAACAAGATGAAAAACCGACATTTACTCCGGGCTCTAAGTATCAATATAGTAATTGTAATTATTATTTAGTCGGCAATATTATTGAGCAAATAGCTGCGGGTAGCCAAGGCGATATTGACCGTAACTTTTGGTTCGAAAACCTCCTTAAAGAACAGATATTAGATCCCATTAATATGAACGATAGTGGTTCATTTAGCGCCATTGGCGTGTATAAAAATATGACCACAGGCTATATCTCAAATCAAAACCCATATTTACCACTAGCCAATGGCAGACCGCCATTAGTCGGCGGTCCTGCGCCATACGAGAATATTTTAAAGAATCCTTATAGCAATCCATTGGTACTTTATTCTGCTGGTGATATGTACTCAACAGTGACTGATATGCATAAGTGGGATCAGGCATTATACACAAGTAAAATTTTAGATGAGGCACAAAAATTAGTGGCATTTGCACCTTATTCTAATACCGGTAACAGCACGCAATGCGAATACTATGGCTATGGTTGGTTTGTTACATTTATTGACCCTTTACAGTTTGGCAAAGTTGCCGATTGTCCCTCTGATCCTGCTGATGCAAACCTGCGACAGTATGAAAAATTTTTACAGTACTCAGGTAGTTACCCTTATTCGTGGGTGACAAGCTTTAACCGTTTAGTGGAACGGGATCAATCAGTGATGGTCTTTAGTAATTACGTTAAAACAGGATTCGAGTCGGACTGCATTGCAAGTGAGATCAGAAATATAATTTTTTACAGTGATAAGCACCGAGAAGATAAGTGCCAAGCGATATTAATTGATGCGTAAAGTTGTGTCGATGAATTGGTGAATGTCAAAAGAATTGAATTGATTAGTTTCTTGTACTGGCAGTGGGCTAAGTACTAATAAAGTTGGAACCAAACCTGAACAAGGAGTGGTTGTAGTCCAATTACTGTTTGCATGTTTATGCAAAGTATTACTTTTCTTTTCATATTCATGAAAAGAAAAGTGAAAAAGGGCAAGTTACTGACTAAAGTTTTACTAGAGCAGTAATTTGGTGGGTTCAACAACTGTTAATTTAATTCATAGAGGAAAAAATATGACAGCGGCAAAAACAGCGAAGGACGAAAAGGCGAATACTGACACCGTTTCTGAGCAACAAGCAGATCTCGTTGAAGCAGAAAATCGAGTTGCTGTAGCGCAGATCATCGTCGATAAGTATAGCAAATGGTCATTTGGCAGCGGACTTATTCCAATTCCAGTGGTTGATTTGGTAGCTTTGACAGGTATTCAAATAAAAATGATTGATGAGATTGCTAAGGTATATGGCCAATCCTATAGTGAGAATAAGCTGCGAGGCACTATTAGTGCGGTAATTGGTGGCTCTTTTCCACAGACATTGGGAGGGGCTGGCTTGAGTAGTTTCCTTAAAGCTATACCTATCATTGGAACGCTTAGTTCCATTGCATTTATGCCAGTGATCTCGGCGGCATCTTCGCATGCAGTCGGTTCTACGTTTATTCGACACTTTGAAAATGGCGGTACATTGATAGACCTTAATTTAGCGAGTATTAAAGGTGATATCTCTGAGATCGCAGCGAAGTATCGTAAAGACAAAGGTGATGCAAGTGCTCAACAAAGCCAAGCTGCAGTGTAAGTAGAATGAGCTAAACCCTAAATAAACCAGCAGTTATTGCTGGTTTATTTATCAATTGATTACAGCTTAACTGAAAAGGAATTAATAATGATCGTCATTTTATATTTAGGATTATGTTTATTGTGTTGTTACTGGGGGCGAAACACTTTTGCAGGCCCGGTAGGCTTTTTTTTGCTGTCGCTGATGCTGACACCTTTTGTCGGTTTATTAATATTAATTTTTGCGCACAAAAAAGATACAACACATAGCCAAGATACATAACAAGTAATACACCGACATGGATAACAACGTTTAACGCTCAATTAGTTATATAGCTTAGTTAAACCACTGGTTTTAAAGCAGTGGTAATATTATTCAGCTGTACGTTAATGAGTGTTGATAAAGACCATCAAAAAACAATAAAAGATTCTAAAATGGTATTATACGATTTAATTAGTCGAAACATCACAGTTAAAAAAAGAACTTTTGCTGCGCTAGGTTGTATTTCCGGATTAGCAAATGCCCTCGTTTTAGCGCTAATAAATAATGTTGCGGAAAATATTGCTGATATTCACCGCGAAAATCATATTCTTTATTATCTCGCTTTATTTTCGTTAACCATTGCTATTTATGGTCTCACCCAACATAGATTAATGACTAAAGCTGCAAAAATGGTTGAACAAGCCATAGATGGGTTACGTGTCGAGTTGTTTGAATGTGTTCGTCATACTGAACTGGCGACCTTAGAGAAGATTGGTAAAGAGAAAATTTTTACTACGCTAAGCAAAGAATTACAGACTATTTCTCAGTCTGCGCAACTGTTTGTGATTATAGGTCAGTCAATTAGCTTAGTTTTTTTTACATCTATGTATATTGCATATCACTCCTTTGTGGCTTTCATTGTGTTGGCCGTATTGATTATGCTTGGCGGCAGCATTCACCGGCTTCGGGCAGACGAAATACAAAAGAATATGCAGCAGTCATTTGAGAGCGAAAACAAATTAATTCAACGCTTGTCTGATTTACTCGATGGCTTTAAAGAAGTAAAGCTAAGTGTTCCAAGAGCGGATGATCTTGAATATGAGTTTGCAATGGACTCAGCGCGCGCTAAACGCTCTAAGACGAAAACACAAACTTTGTTTGCCAGCGATTTTATTTTATCGCAAATCAGTTTTTTTGCGGCAACTGGGGCTATGGTTTTTATTGTACCGGTGTTATCGCATGTCTACACCGATGTGGTTATTAAAGTTACCACAGCTTCGCTGTTTTTAATTGGCCCAATCACCAGTATTGTCGGCGGTATTCCTATTTTTACCGCTGCCAGTGAAGCTGGACAAAATGTGTTAGCGTTGGAAAAGGAGTTACAGTCTGAACAGGAAAAAACTCAACATACTAAATCGGCTCATGCTGAGCTCGCAACATTTGAGCAGATACAACTAAGTGGTGCATATTATCAGCATAATCGTGCACCTGGTGAACATGCCTTTGTAGTTGGTCCCATTGATTTTCAGCTGCAGCGAGGCAAAATTACTTTTATTACTGGGGGCAATGGCAGTGGAAAAACTACCTTTATTCGTATGCTCACAGGTTTATATGAGTTACAGGCTGGAAAAATACTCCTTGATGGTCAACAGCTCAGTGAAACTTCGCTGCAAGGTTATCGTAGCTTGTTTACAGCGGTATTTTCTGACTTTCACTTATTTAAACAGCTGTATGGTATTCACGATACAAAACAACAAGAAATTGATGAGTGGTTGGCATTTTTAGAAATGAACACCAAAGTGAGTATCGTCGATGGTCAATTTAGCACTGTTGACTTATCGTCAGGACAGCGAAAGCGCTTAGCATTATTGAGTACAATTTTAGAAAATCGACCTGTATATATTTTTGATGAATGGGCTGCCGATCAAGATCCTATCTTTAGGCGTAAATTCTACGAGCAAGTATTACCACGACTCAAAGCAAGAGGAAATACAGTGATTGCAATTACCCATGATGATACATACTTTCATTTAGCTGATGCCCATTTAAAAATGGTGGAAGGGCAGTTAACCGATAATAACGATATTGTAAGCAATGGGGTCTCATCATGAATATTGTCATTACTCCCGATTTAACTCTGTTGGTGTTTGCGGGTTTACTACTTGCATTAATAATCACTAATATCAGTATGCGTTTTATTAAACGTTATAAGCCTAAATTTCATAAACGTATTTTGTCATGGCGTTTTAGAGCTGGGATCACATTACTGGTTTTTATGTTTCTAGCCATGGTACTGGTGCCAGTGATGTTTATTAAAATTGATTCAGGTCAAGTCGGAGTTTTGTGGAAACGTTTAGGCGGTGGTACCTATTTGGAAAAACCGTTTGATGAAGGAACAGTGTTAGTTCTGCCTTGGGATACGCTAACGCTTTATTCAAGTCGATTTCAAACTGCTGATGAAACTATTCATGCTATTACTTCCCAAGGCTTACAAATTTCCTTAGATGTGACTGTGCGTTATCGGCCAGTGGTCTCACAAATACCTTATCTACATAAGTTAGTTGGTAAGGATTATCTAAAAGAAACAGTGCTACCCGAGGTTAACTCTGCAGTGATCATGATTGTATCGCGTTACACGGCAGAGCAAGTGTACGGTAATATGCGTTTACAAGTACAAAAAGAGCTTTTAGATGAAGTATTAAAGGAACTGCAATTACAAGAAAAAACAATTTTACAGCAAGAGAAAACAACGCATACAGAGCAAGTGTTAGTTAATTTGGATGATATGCTGATCAAGCGCGTTAATATACCAGAAAAGGTACATAATGCGATTATCGCAAAAGTGAATCAAAATTATTTGAACGAAGAATACGACATGCGTTTAGTTGTTGCTAGAAAAGAAGCACAGCGTAAGAAGACCGAAGCAGAAGGGATCCGAGATTTTCAGCAAACAGTCAGTGGTGGTATTTCTGAAACATATTTACGCTGGCGAGGGATTGAAGCTACAGTGGAGTTGGCCAAATCTAACAATAGTAAAGTTGTAGTGATAGGTGGTGGTAAAGATGGTTTACCATTAATTTTGAACACAGAAACAACGCAAGGCTCAGTCGGCCCAAGCCCTGTAATACCTAGTACCACAGCTGAAAAAACGCTAACGAACGATCCTGCTTTACCATTCGTGCAAACGCCTTCCAGCCCAGAAAAAACATTTTATCAGTAATAGCAGCATTATTAGCTCGCATATTAAAAACATAAAGTAGCTGTTTATAGATAAAAAGGTGTCGCTATTGACACCTTTTAGTTGTGTTGCTCAATCTAGTTTCAGTAACAATTCATTTTTATAAAGTCCATAAGATAATTTTCTTCACCTATTAGGTTTATTTTTATCGTTTGTTGAAATTGAGCTAACAATCTAAAGTTCAATTGTCGGCACCAGATACGACACGATTTAGGCAAATAATCAAATAGGAATATAATCATGAAACGTACACTTATCAAAACTATTGCTCTTAGCTCACTATTAACATGTTCAGCTGTTGCTCTGGCTGATCAAAGTGATTACAAATTAATGGTTATTGAGACAGCAACAGCGCCACAGCCAGTTGAACAATCATTTAATAATTGCGCACTAAACGTGAAATCAAAAAATTACGCGCAAGCAGAAACAATGTGTACTAAAGCGATTGCGTTGCTAAAACAAAGCGAAGGCCCAAAAATGAAATTACGTGAATTAACATCGTTTGCATTAAGTAATCGCGGTGTATCACGTATGATGGCTAAAAATGATACCGCTGGTCTTTCAGATTTATATGAAGCTGCACAAATGGCTGATAGCGCGATGGTATCGCATAACCTTACTCGTGCTAAAGAATACCTATCGTTATAAATTAGGCCTTATTACTTGAATTAAAGCCCCATAATGTTAACTCAGCATGGGGTTTTTGCGTTATTAGGCTATGGCTTATCCTGCCACAGGGGTATTGTCAGTGGAGATGCCTTTAAGGCTTTTGATCAGCATATAAATACAGGTGGTAAATAAACAACCGCCTAAATACAACATAATGCCGTTAGCTGAAGCAAATAGGTTGGCAGCAAGCAAAGGCCCAAAGACCGAGCCAAAGCTGTAACTCAGTAACATAATTTCCGTTGCTGAGACTATTTTTTCGATTGGCAATGCGTCACAGGCTAAGGTGATGGCAATGGGGTAGAGTGCAAAACTTGCAGCCCCTAAAATAAAGTAACTGGCCATCAATACGTTGAAGTGTACAGCTTGCATAATACCAACTACACCCATCGCGCCAAATAAACAAAATAATGCCATTAATAAGCTTTTTGCCATTCGTGTTGATAAATAACTCACCAACGGCTGTACTAACATACCGCCTAAAATAATCACCGCCATCAAGGTGCCAGTAAAAGCGGCCTGCTCACTTTGGGCAGCGATATATACTGGCATTAAACCGTATATTGGGCCAAGTACTAATCCTGATACCAAACAGCCTAAAATTGCTGGGCGACTGAGCTTTTTTAACTCAGTTAATTGTAGCTTTTGCGAGTGCTGACTTTGCGGTTGCCCTGATTTAATCAGCAGCGGTGCTAACATCGCTAAAAATAATAGAGCAATAACAAACAAATAGGGGAGTGGGCCACTGGTGCCAAGCGGATCGATAGCTAGTTGGCCAACGGCGCTGCCACCGTACAGGGATGTCATATACAGGCCTAATCGTTTAGCTCGTGCTTTGGCAGTGTCAGTCATTAGTAACCAAGATTCAACCACCACAAATACCCCAGCTACGGCGATACCAGCTACAAAGCGGGCTAAAAGCCACACGTTGGCATTAGGTAAAATAAGCTGTGCTGCAACACTGAAAATTAATAACCCCAGAAATGCCAGAAAAGCATGACGGTGGCCTACTCTTGCAACAATACGCTCAATAAAAAAAGCACCAATTAATAAGCCAAGATAAAAGACACTAGCTAACCAAGAGGCAAGTTCATTATCAAGCCCAAAGGCGCTCAATGATAAAGGAATTAGACTCATTAAAAAGCCTGAGGCAATAGCAAAAAAAGACAAACCAATAACAGGTGCAAGTGGGTTATTTGGTTTATGACCGGCAGCGAGCTCAACCATTAAAGAATCCGATTTAAAGGGCATAAATAATTGCGTTGGAGTGTTTTAATAGCTGGCAATTATTTTTGGTTGGTTAATTTTGCGGCGAATTTAATCCGATTTTGAACACAAGTAAAGTTATATTTGAATATTTACTCAACATTTTATTTAGAACGCTAAGTTAGGTAAATTAACCGGTTATTTACGTCATTTTGGTATCATTTTTTTAGCGAAATTGTTTAAAATTTGTAGTTGTTTTATCAATCTAAATAATAACTTGGTATGCTGTGTTTTTATTTTTCATCAAGAGGCAGTAGTAAAAATGAACCAGCTAACAATCGCTTTAGTCGGGCTTGGAGATATAGCACAAAAAGCATATTTACCTATTGCCACGCAACATGCACAGATCGATCCTATTTTTTGTACACGAAACCTGACAACATTAACGCAGTTAGCGAAGCAGTATCGGGTTCAAAAGTGCTTTACAGATTACCAAGCGGTACTGGCGTGTAAGCCCGATGGGGTGATGATCCACACTAATACTGAGTCTCATTTTACGTTTGCGAAGCAGGCACTTGAACAAAAAATCGCTACGTTTGTGGATAAGCCATTAGCGTATAGTTTTAGTGAGGTAAGTGAACTTATTGCGTTAGCAACTAAACATAACACGCCATTATTTTTAGGTTTTAATCGTCGCTTTTTACCAATTATGGCCGATATTGCAAAGCCACAAATACGCCATCTTAAATGGCAAAAAAACCGCTTAAATTTACCAGCACAGCCGCGCACTTTTATTTTTGATGACTTCATCCATGTGGTTGATAGTTTATGCCATTTTGCAAATGTAGAGCGTTTTGATCAACTTAACCAGTTACAGGTGTTTTCACAGCTAGATCCACAAGGCTTATTGGCAGCAATACATGTTAGTTTTGAGTTTGAGGGGCGGTTATTTCAAGGCGCTATGGATAGATTAAGTGGCTGCAATGAAGAAGTGGTTGAAATAACCGGTTTGAATGAAAAGTGGCGGTTTGAATCGCTAACCAATATGACCTCTATGGTTAATGGAATACAGCAGAGCGCGATGCAAAATGATTGGCAAGCAACGCTATATAAACGGGGCTTTGAGTCAATGCTAGAGGCATGGCTAACGGCGGTTAAAACGCAGCAGGTAGACCAATTACAGCTTAAAAAAGATAGTTTAACACATGAGTTGTGTGAGTGGCTGGTTGCACACGTATCAAACAATAATGAACTATTTCACTGTTAAACTATTTCAAGGAAGTTGTAATGAAAGTGATGAAGTACATGGGACTAACGTTCTTTACAGTCCTTGTTATTGGGCTGCTCATACCTGAAAAAATAGTGATCCCAGTCAAAGGTGCAACAGCAAATGATTGGCATCATAATACCTTTTGGTATAGCCCTTGGGGTAAATCAGGTGTACACAAAGGGATAGATATTTTTGGCAAAAAACACACGGCAGTGGTTGCTTCGGTAAGTGGTGTGGTGCTGTATTCAGGTGAGCTAAAGCGCGGTGGTAAAGTGGTGGCATTACTTGGGCCTAAGTGGCGACTGCATTACTTTGCCCACTTAGAAAGTTATTCGGTAAGTGCAGGAGACTATGTTGCAGTCAGTGAGGTGATTGGTAGCTTAGGAGACACGGGGAATGCGGCAGGTAAACAACCTCACGTACATTACTCTATTTTATCGTTACTGCCGTACCCATGGTTAATGACCGCGCAAAGCCAAGGCTGGAAGAAAATGTTCTTTTTAAATCCAGATGAAAAACTACGCTAAAATAATTGCCGTTATTTTCACACTTATCCAGCTGATTAACTTAAAATACCGTTAATTTACTCTTTTTATTTAGGAATTCAGCAGTAATGAATTCTATTGCAGTTAGCCTGTTTGGCAGGATGTTTTCTAATAAAGCCATGTTGGCGTTTGATCACCATATGTTGACCATTTGCCAAGGTAACTCAACGAGACAAATAAGTTGGAGTGATTTGGAGGCACCGCCGTCGTTTGCTTACGGCCTGTTTGGTCAAACGATTTCTTTTGTTACGGCACAACAAAATCATACATTTTCGCTGCTGGCATATGGTGCTCACCGTAAATTTCAAGCTGAATTTGAACGCTATTGGGTGAACGCTAATGAAGCTAAGCTTGACACTTTTCTTAATAAAATAACAAAACTAGTCAAGCAGCGATATTTACGCCAGTCTTATGTTAGTCGTATTCAGCGGTTGGCACAGCAAGAGCATGATCGTTGGTTGCCGTGGATAAAAAACAGCCCCGCATTTGTTTTAGTGGATAAAAAAATAAACGTATTAGAGCAATATGCAAACTGGGATGCTGCACTTACCCAGTATCTACAACAAAAATACGTTACTAAGCAACTTAACCTACACCACGCTTTTTTTGACCGTGTTGAAGCAAATCCATTAACACTAAGTCAAAGACGTGCTTGTGTGATTGATGACGATAATAACTTGTTATTGGCTGGCGCAGGCACCGGTAAAACCAGTGTTATGATTGGCAGGGCTGGGTTTTTAGTGCAAAGTCAGCAGGCAAGTTACAGTGATATTTTATTGCTGGCCTATGGTCGCAAAGCTGCTGATGAAATGGATCAACGGATCGAAGATAAGCTCGCCACCGATAAAATAAAAGCCGCTACTTTTCATAGTGTTGGGCTGGCGATTATCTCACAAGTTGAACGTGCTAAACCGACTATGAGTGTATTTGCAGAAGACGAAAAAGTGAAAGCAAAATGGGTGCAGCAGTGCTTTGAATCATTGATTGAAAACAGTGCCGAGTATCGTCATCTGGTTTTAGATTATTTTAGTAAATACTATTATGTTGAAAAAAATGAATTTGATTTTAAAACATTGGGTGATTATTACAGCTACTTAAATGATAACGATATCCGTAGCCTAAAAGGCGACAAGGTAAAAAGCTTTGGTGAGTTATATATAGCTAATTGGCTGTTTTATCACGGCATAGATTATCAATACGAAGCGCCTTATAAAGTTGACGTAAAAACCATTGAACGCAGACAGTACAAGCCTGATTTTTATTTACCTGAGTACGATATTTACATTGAATATTACGGCATCGATGACGCTGGCAATACTGCGCCTTACATTGATAAAGCGCAATACCATAGCGAAATTGATTGGAAAAATACCACTCATGCCAGTAATAACACTCACTGTATAGCTTTGACTTATGGGCAACATAAACAAGGTAAGCTGTTAAACGAACTTGAACAAGCGCTTTTAAGTGCGAGCGTGAAAACACAGTTATTGCCCTTAGAATCACTGCTCGAAAGCTTAAAAGAAACTGGCAGGATCACCGTATTAGCTGCGTTATTTAGTCAATTGCTGAGTTTATATAAGGCGGCTTATTTAACTGATGCTGATGAAGTTGATGTCATTAAACGCTCCCTTGACGGCAAACAAACAACCCAAGCGTTGGCGCTATTAAAACCAATTTTATCTAACTACAACGCTCACTTGCAGCAGCGCGGTGAAATTGACTTTGATGATATGATTATCAAGGCAATCGAGTATGTTGAGTCGGGCAAGTTTAAATCGCCTTGGCGTTATATTATGGTTGATGAATTTCAAGATATATCACAGCCAAGAGCACGATTGGTTAAAGCACTTCGCGATAGCAACAAGGGTAGTTCAGTATTTGCAGTGGGTGACGATTGGCAAGCAATTTACCGATTCAGCGGCGCTGATATTAAGTTGACCACTGAGTTTGCAACGTATTTTGGCTTTACTACGCAAACGGCGCTGGATCTTACGTTTCGTTTCAATAATAAAATTGGTGAAGTTGCCTCAGCATTTATTAGTAAAAATCCCGCGCAGCTTGATAAAACGATTACTTCTTTAACTCAGGTTTCACATCCTAGTGTGTCGTTATTAAGGCGCAGTAGTAATGCGTCTATTGGTTATAAAAATAGTTATTACAGTGACATTCCTGAACTATTAAATGGTGCGATTGATGACATACTCTGCACAATACACAGCAAGGCATGTAAACCCACAACCGTGTATTTTTTAGCGCGCTTTTGGTTTCAGCTACCAACAAATACGGATATTAAAACCATGAGTGTTAAATACCCGTTGTTAAAAATTCAGTCGCAGTCTTTTCACGCCTCAAAAGGTAAAGAAGCCGATCATGTTATTATTATCGGATTACAAAAGGGTAAACATGGTTTTCCATCTGAAAAAGTTGCGCCCGCAATTATCGAAGCTTTATTACCAGCGCCAGAAAACTTCGCTTACGCACAAGAGCGACGGTTATTTTACGTTGCACTAACGCGCGCAAAACACCGCGCCTACATCATTGCTGATATGACCAATAGCAGTTGTTTTGTCTCGGAGTTAATTGCTGAACATGACATAGAACTGGATGAATTTACTAGTGATGTTGATCAATTACATATCGCAGATATAAACTGTATGCGCTGTGATAGCGGGGTATTAAAAAAACACAGTGGTCGTTTTGGGCCATTCTACGGCTGTTCGTTATTTCCGCGTTGTGAGCATAAAGAAAAATCGTGCGAGCAGTGCCAAAGCCCAATGACTCGCAGTCGCTATACAGGGTTTAAATTATGTATAAATACAGCCTGTAACCATCTAGTGCCAACGTGTGATAAATGCGGTGCTGAAATGGTATTACGCAATAGCGCAAAAGGGCAGTTTTGGGGATGCAAAAATTATAAAGGTAATGATCCACTTAGCTGTAAAAATGGCAAAGACAGTAAGTCAATTCAATGGCCCGAGCTTGCTTAACCTATAGACAGATAAGGGCTAAATAGCCCTTATCTGTAGTTTAATTTATTGCATCGCAACAGCAAGTTGATGATACAAACCGATACCGATAAGTACGTTAAATGGGAAGGTGATGCCTAGTGAACTGAGCATAGCCAGACCTATATCGGCTTTGGGGATCGCGGCTTTAATAGCGGCAGGTGCTGCAATATAAGATGCACTGGCCACTAAACTCCCCAAGATAACGATTGAGCCTAACTCAAGCGCTAATAAAGTGCCGACACTGACCCCAATCGCGCCTAATATTAATGGACTGATTATAGCAAATAGTGTCAGTTTCCAGTGATGCCAAGGTATAGGGCGTAATGTTTGCGCTGCCGTTAAACCCATTTCGAGTAAAAATAATGCAAGCACGACTTTAAAACTATTGGTTAATAATCCAGTTACTTGGCTGCCTTGCTGTGTGCCATACATCATACCAATAACAACACCGCCTACGAGGAGAATAACGCTCTTATTGGTTAAGGTTTCATGCCAGAGTGCTTTAAGCGATAAGGTATTATCGGCACTATGTTGTTTATCAAGTCGTCGATAAAGTAACAGCCCGACGATAATCGCGGGAAGCTCTAGCATCACTAAATACAGGGTTACTTCAGCACCTACTACTAGCTGTGCCGATTCAGTATAAGCGAGGGCGACTGCAAATGTCCCCGCGCTTACGGAGCCATAATGGGCGGCGATACTTGCGCTGTTCGCTACCGAAAGTTTGATGACATATTTTAAAATAGGGTAGAGCATTAAAGGTATAAACGCGCCAAGCAGCATCACCGAGCCCATTTCTGGCAATAATTGCCAACTAAGATTGCCGTGTAATACCATGCCGCCTTTTAAGCCTATGGTCAGCATCAGCAGCAAACTTAAGGTCTCGTAGGTTGCTTTTGGAATAACGAGATCAGAACGTAAAATCCCCGCAACTAAAGCCAAAACAAAAAACATTACAACAATATCTGGCACACCTTTCTCCTATTAATTTAAAGTCGCGCTATTGTAGATAAAATCATGCATTGTAAATAATAAAATGATTGATAGTTAGTTATAGGTTATTATCTATGGGTTGATTAATACCAAAGGGGATGTGATAGCGATGGATTTAAGACATATTTCTTTTCGGCTGCTTGAAGTGTTTATGAGTGTAGTAAAAACCGGCTCGATCAGTGAAACCGCAAGGCGTTTACACTTAACTCAGCCAACGGTGTCGCTGCAAATTAAACGTTTACAAGAGGCTGTAGATGAGCCGCTGGTGATTATGCAGCAACAAAAACTGCATGTCACAGAAGCCGGGCATGAGTTATTTAGGACTTGCCAACGAGTGTTTGGCCACTTTGATGATTACAACGATTTTTTAGCTGAACTCAAAGGGGGCGAGCGCGGGCGATGTAAAATCGCCATGGTGAATACCGCACAATATATTTTGCCAAAATTACTCGGGCCTTATAGTAATTTGCATCCTCATGTTGAGTTGCCTCTTGAGATTGGCAATAGAGCAGAGGTGTTAGCGCGCTTTGAACGCGGTGAAGATGATATTTATGTATTTAGCCATCCACCGTCACTTGAACATGCAAAGGCGGCGCGCTTTTTAAAAAACCCGCTTGAGTTTATTGTGCCTACTGATCATCCATTAGCGAATCAACAACACGTTACACTTTCTGAGCTAGTGAAATACCGCTTTTTATTAAGGGAGCCTGGCTCTGCAACCCGGATGTTGTTTGAGAGCGAACTGCAAAGACGCGGTTTAGTACTGAGTAACAGCGTGCAAATGGCAAGTAATGAGGCTATTCGCGTTGCAGTATCATCAGGAATGGGAATTGGTGTGCTGTCTCGCCATGTGTTGCCAATTGGAGATCATGGCTTCAAAGTATTAACTGTAAGTGATGCAAGCTTAGCAAGTCATTGGTACTTTGTGATCCGCACTGATCGGCATATTGCTCATGCTGCGCGTAGTTTTTTAACATTTGCCCAAGACCACCTTGAACAATACTTAGATGGTCGATGGGTACGTAATGAATTGCATGGGCTGAATCTAAGTTTAGCTGATCAGCAAATTTGTTAGTTGAAAATTCAACCTAGTGAACGAATGATTTTACCGCATTAATTAATATCTGGCGTGGAGTCTCTTAAAACGAGAGTCGGCTGGAATACACGATTAATTGTAATGCCAGGGCGTTTGTAAATGTCTTTAAGTACAAGGTTAGCCGCCATTCTGCCCATCTCTGGGACTGGGTTATCTATGGTTGTTAGAGTTGGGTAAAGGTAATTGGTGAAAATCACGTTATCGTAGCCCATAATGGCGAGATCTTTCGGTAAATTAAAACCGTGTTCTCTGGCGAACTTCATCGCACCTGAGGCCATCTCATCATTGGCACAGACAATTGCGCTAAATTGCGCTTTATTTTCAATAAAATGTTTTAAGCCATCATTGCCGCCGGTTTCTTTAAAGTCGCCTATGTAAAAAAGGCTTTCATCAAAGGCTATATTGTATTCAGCAAGCGCTTTTTTATGTCCTACGAGTCGGTCTGACGCATCAACTTTAAATTGTGGACCCGCAATATAAGCAATATTTTTGTGACCTTTATTGATCATCGTTTTAGTGGCAAGATAACCGCCCAGAACGTTATCAAGACTAATACAGTTGTCTTTAATTTCCTCAACATAACGGCTCATTAAATAAATGGGGATTTTTCCCTTACTAAGTTCAATTAGATATTCGTCCGATACTATTTCCACATGGGCAATTATGGCATCACAGTTACGACTGATTAAAAATTCAAAGCCATTTTTCTCTTTGTCTTCGTCACTGTGCCCTGCGGTAATAATAACATGCTTACCTGCGGCACGAAGTTGCTGCTCTATCGCCGACATCATTTGGCCAAAGAATGGGCCGTCTAGTTCAGAGACTAAAACACCAACACTACTGGTACGACTCGATGCTAAAGAACGGGCAATAGAACTGGGTTGATAGCCAAGTTGCTGCATTGCTTCGAGCACTTTTTTCTTGGTTTTTTTACTTACATAATCATTGTCGTTCAGAACCCTTGATACCGTAGAGAGAGAGACACCTGCAAGTTCTGATACTTGATAAATTGTAGCCATTAATTTCCTAGCGTGATTATTCGCACTTTATAAAAACGTATTGATAATGAAATATAATTTACACATTACTGCGTCTAAAAGCCAAGTCTTCCGTGATTTTCTGCGTCATTGCGGGTGTCAACGGATAGATAAGCATCAAGGCGGCACCTAAAAAAGCAAATGCTGCGGGGATCCAACTCATTAATAGTTGCATGCCAGGTAATGATTGCGTAATGGTTGCTTCGTTCATGCCGTTATAGCCATAGCCTGCCAATACCACTAATACTAATGCCCCAGCGAAACCGCCGCCAGTTTTTTGCACAAACGTCCCTGCTGAATAAATTAAGCCTGTGGCGCGGCGTTTGTTTTTCCACTCAGAATAATCGGCAGCATCTCCTAACATGCTAAAAAACAGGGTAGGCATCATGGCAGCAAAAAATTCAGCTGCACAACCAAAAGTAAATATGGCAACAATGTTGTCAGCAGGCACCCAATAAAATGCTGTGGTTAATAAGCCACTTAATATTAAAGAGATGATAAATAAATTACGTTTGCCTATTAGTTCGGCAAGTTTACCAGTGGCAAGAGCGCCGAGGATAGACACCACTAATAACGCAACGAAGTATTGGCCTGCCATCAGTTCGCTGCCAACCTGATATTTAAAGTAATAAGCAATTACACCATACTTTATACCGTTGAACATCATGGTCAAAAAGCCCATGCCTAATAAAATTAACCAAGGCTTGTTGGTGAGCAAATCAACCATATCACGTTGAGTTCCCGTGAGATTTTGATGATCTTTGTTGAGTAATTTTTTTATCACAACAGTCATCATAGTCATGATAAATGCAAAAAATAGCCCACTGTAGATTTCGCGATAGTAAAAGAACAAGGTAGTTGCCAATAATGGCAGAATAATAAAGGGTAAGTTTTTAGTTAAATCTTTGAGCTCTGATTTTAAATTACCACTGGTTGTTTTGTGGGGTATTACCCGCTCTTTGGTGCTAACAAAAGTGATCACCATCAAAACAATTAGTAATGCTGCAAATAAGTACATGGTTAACTGATAACCTTTGGCGTTATCGCCATCGCCAAAATAAGCAACCAGTTCAGGTAAAAAGCCCATCACTAATAAACCGCCTGCAAAGGCTCCGGCAAAGCGAAAACTCGATAGTTTCGTGCGCTCGGTATCGTCTGGACTCATTACTCCCATTAATGCAGAGTAAGGCACGTTACTCACCGTATAAGCTAACGTTAAGCCTATGTAGGTAACGTAGGCGTAAATTAACTTGTTGGTGTCATTGAAATCAGGTGTGGTGAAACACAACACCATGAACAGTCCTAAAAAAGGAGCAGACCATAAAATCCACGGTCTAAATTTACCAAACCGAGTGGTGGTTCTGTCTGCAATCATTCCCATAATAATATCGGTTACACCATCGGATAACCTAACCACCAAAAATAACATAGCTGCGGCCGCAGCCGATATGCCAAATGTGTCAGTGTAAAATACTGCTAGGTAGGCAAGTGCACCTCGCCAAACTAAGTTGGCTCCGGCATCACCCATCGCATAACCGATTTTTTCGTATAAAGGAATTTTGTTCACTGTGTGTTTCTTATTGTTGTTTTTAAAGGAGCACTAGCTAAGTTTACCGGCTAGTAATTAAACTACTATACGCAAGGCCACTGGCTTTTACAGTACGTTGTTGAGTTTGATAATCAACATAAACGATACCAAATCGCTTTGAATAGCCTTCAGCCCATTCAAAGTTATCCATTAAGCTCCATGCAAAGTAGCCATGGATCACCACACCTTGTTCAGTTGCGTTATGCAATGCGTTTAAGTGTTGCTGATAGTAAGCTATGCGATCTGAATCGTTAACTTTACCATCTATCATCTTGTCGGCCATTGCTGCGCCATTTTCAGTAATATAAATCGGTGGTAGGGTATATTTCTCATTTAACGATACTAATAATTCAGTAAGTGCTTGCGGGTAAATTTCCCAACCAATATCAGTTAATAGGCCTTGATGTGGGCGCTCGTCATAAAAATCATCAGCGCTTGCTTGGTAATGTAAACGCGTATAAAAATTAACGCCAAGGTAATCTAATGGCTGCGCAATAATTTCCATATCACCGGGGTGAATATCTGGACGCTGCTCTACTGGTAGTTGCTCAATAATATCTGGGTATTTGCCAGTCATTACAGGGCGCATATACCAATGGTTAATATAATCATCAGCAAAGGCTGTGGCTTTAAGATCTGCGTCACTTTGTGTTACCGGGTAACAGGGAGTAAAGTTGAGTACGATACCATTAAGTGTCTGTGGGCTATTTTTAGCCAGCATTTGCATCGCTAAACCATGACCTAGTAATAAGTGATGGGCAGCTTTTCGGCCAAATTCTCGACCGACAATACCTGGGGCATGCACACCAATTTCATACCCTAAATAAGAGCTGCAAAAAGGTTCATTTAAGGTTGAATATGAATAAACACGATCACCAAACGCTTTGCTAATAAGATCTGTGTAGTGAGCAAATTCATAGGCGGTATTACGATTTAACCAGCCGCCTTGATCTTCTAAATACTGCGGTAGATCCCAGTGATATAAAGTGACAAATACCTTGATGTTGCGGCGTTTAAGTTCATCTAGAAGATCAGTATAAAATTTCACACCTAATGGATTTAAACTACCATCTTGATGCATTACGCGCGGCCAAGAAATTGATAAACGATAGGCATCAACGCCCAGAGAATCTATTAACTCAATATCTTGAGGCCAACGAGTGTAGTGTTCACAGGCGATTAGACCATTTGAGTTATCGGCAATTTTATCATCTTGAGCACAAAAGGTGTCCCAAATACATGGCAGACGATCTGCTGCACCACCTTCAATTTGAAATGAAGCAGTTGCTACGCCAAAAGTGAAGTCTTTGCTCAGTAGCGGCGAGTGTTTAGGTAAAGATAATTGTTTCATTAATAGAAAACCTCTGCTTTCTTTTTATAGTCCGTGATGCTGTTATTTTTAGCTTTTAAAGCTAACATATCTGAAAGCGCTTCCATATTTAATTTGATTAATGCCAATAGATGGTATTTAATGACTTTAAGGAAGCGCTTCCATATTTAGGTTAGTGACTATTTCTTAACAGGTCAACAGTTAAATTTTAATTTCAATGATGACAAAAAATAGTTCTACCGTTGCTTAGATGAATAAACCGCTTGGTCTCGCTTTTGTAATACAGCAGGTACTTAGAGTCTTTTAAGCAGCAATGAGTTGATAATAGATAGGTATATAAAAATGAAAACACACTTACACACAGCTAAGTTACCTACACTAAGTTTGTTAGCTGGATTAGTTACTCTGGCTGGTTGTTCAGCAAGCGAAAGTAAAGATACGTCTGAAAATAATAGAGCTGTTGAACAAACGCAGCAGCAACAATCGCTAGCTATTTGGCCAAAGCTGAATAATGTGGTTCGAGCTGATCCGCAAATTGAGTCTAAGATTGCTCAGTACTTGCAGACGATGACATTAGAGCAAAAAGTTGCGCAGATGATTCAACCTGAGATCCGCGATATAACGACTGATGATATGCGTAAATATGGTTTTGGCTCGTATTTAAATGGCGGAGGCTCATTTCCGAACGCGAATAAACATGCCACACCACAAGATTGGATTGCACTTGCTGAACAGATGTATCAAGCATCGGTTGACGACTCTCTTGATGGCATCGATATTCCTACCATGTGGGGCACCGATGCTGTACATGGTCATAATAACGTGATTGGTGCAACGTTATTTCCACATAACATTGGCTTAGGCGCAGCAAATAATCCCGCTTTAATAGAAAAAATAGCCGCTGCGACGGCAATCGAAGTGATGGTTACTGGTATTGATTGGGTATTTGCGCCGACTGTTGCTGTTGTACGTGATGACCGCTGGGGTCGAACTTATGAAGGGTATTCTGAAGATCCAGAGATTGTCCGCCGGTACTCAGTTGCCATTGTTAACGGCTTGCAAGGCCATGCCGATGGTGATTTTTTAAGTAATAAGCGGGTGATTAGCACAGTTAAACACTTTTTAGGTGATGGCGGTACCGTCGATGGTGACGATCAAGGTAACAATATCGATTCAGAGCAAGCCTTGTTTGATACTCATGCTCAAGGCTACATTGGTGGTTTGTCGGCTGGTAGTCAATCTGTTATGGCGTCGTTTAATAGCTGGCATGGTAAGAAAAATCATGGCAATAAATACCTGCTTACCGATGTACTGAAAACGAAAATGGGCTTTGATGGCTTTGTTGTTGGTGATTGGAATGGCCACGGACAAGTTGTAGGTTGTAGTAACGAAAGCTGCCCACAGGCTGTAAACGCGGGGCTTGATATTTTTATGGTTCCTACGGGGGCGTGGAAACCACTTTATGAAAATACGATAGCGCAAGTGAAAGCCGGTGAAATTGCCATGAGCCGAATTGACGATGCTGTTGCGCGTATTTTAAGAGTCAAACTAAGAGCGGGTTTATTTGATAAACCGAGCCCTGCAAAACGTCAGTTCTCAGGTAAAACGCAGCTAATTGGCGCGCAAGCGCACCGCGATATTGCGCGACAAGCTGTGCGTGGATCACTGGTGTTATTAAAAAACAACAACAATACTTTGCCGATAGCGGCTAATTCACGAGTATTAATTGCCGGAGATGGCGCAGATAATATTGCTAAGCAAGCGGGGGGCTGGAGTATTACTTGGCAAGGCACCAATAACGAAAATACCGATTTCCCTGGTGCTACGTCAATCTTTGCGGGTTTAAAAGCGCAGATCACGGCCGCAGGTGGAGAGGCCATTTTAAGTCCTGATGGACACTTTACGCAAAAACCTGATGTGGCGATTGTGGTGTTTGGAGAAGAACCTTATGCAGAAGGCCACGGTGACAGGGATAATCTTGAGTTTGAGCGTAATAATAAAAAGTCGTTAGCGTTATTAAAACAGCTTAAATCAAAAGGCGTGCCGGTCGTATCGGTATTCATTTCAGGTCGACCAATGTGGGTTAACGCTGAGTTAAATGCCTCTGATGCGTTTGTCGCCGCATGGCTACCGGGTACAGAAGGACAAGGTGTGGCCGATGTCTTATTAACTGACGCAGGAGGTGATATTCAGCATGACTTTACTGGTAAATTGTCGTTTTCATGGCCAAAATCACCACTGCAAACCGCAGTAAATAAAGATGATGTAGACTATTCGCCACTATTTCCTTATGGCTTTGGTTTAACCTATACAGATAAAAATACCCTGGCAGATAATTTAAATGAAGACTCAGGTGTTGATATAGCTAGTTTGCCTAATATGGCTATTTTTAATGGCGTGCTGACTGATCCATGGCGATTGTTTTTAAAGTCAGCACAGCAGCAAGTTCAAGTAGCTAGCAATAGCGTTGAATTATCAGGTATTAGTTATCGTACTGAAGATAAAGATATTCAAGAAGATGCAATGGCATTTGTATTTGCAGGTATAGGCCTTACTACAGCCGAAATCAATAGTAACTTCACTGAAGATAAAGTGGCTTATATCGAAGCAAACTCAGCGCTGAGTTTTGATTACAAGATAAATAGCGAATTTGCTGCCCCATTATTTGTTGCTATGAGTTGCGAGCATGGTTGTGGTGGACGTGTTGATATCAGCTCAGAACTCAAAAAGGCTACATTAAATAGATGGCAAACACTCAGCATAGACTTAACCTGCTTTACTGAGCAAGGCGTTGATTTTTCAAGAGTGACTAGCCCATTTTCATTACAGAGCACGGGTAACGGTTCGGTTTCTGTGGCGAATATCAACTTTGTGCCAGAGGGAGCAAAACAGGCAACAATTATCTGCCCAGATAGTTAACTTAGTCTTTGATTTTGTTTTGTTGTGCAAAGCCCTTTAAGTGATTAAAGGGCTTTTTATGCTCACTCAGATTACTCCGCAGAACAATATTGTTGTAAGAACGCTTTATGTGTTGGCAATTGTGCCACGCGTTGAGTAATTTGCTGTTTGATACTGAGCAGAAAGTGGCTTAACTCATCATCACTCATCAGGCTTGCAATTAAATGGTATTGTTTGGGTTTGATACCTTGACCCAACATTACTTGCACCCATGAGTCGACTCTAAAAATATCGCCGTCATCTAAAAATACCCGCCCAGTTTCTTTGAATAAACTAATTTTATGAACAAGGGTATCAGGCACTTCCATATTTTTACAATGACGCCAAAATTCGCTATCAGTGCGATCAGTGACTTTATAATGCAAGACAATAAAATCACGAATATTTTCAATCTCACTTTTTAGCTGTTTGTTGTATTCGTGGATTGCTTGTTCGGTAATACCATCAAATGGAAATAGCCGGATAAAGCGAATAATGCCCGACATAATTAAATGAATACTGGTAGATTCAAGGGGTTCAACAAAGCCACTGGCAAGCCCCAAAGCAAGGCAGTTTTTATTCCAGCCTTTGCGGCGGCGGCCAGTTTTAAATTTAATTACTCTGGGTTCAGTGAGAGTTTCACCTTGAATATTACTGAGTAAAAGCTGCTTTGCATCAGTATCGTTTAAATAACGGCTACAATACACTAGACCATTACCTACGCGCTGTTGCAGAGGAATTTGCCACTGCCAGCCTACATCATGTGCTATTGAGCGGGTATAAGGCACTATATCATCGCTAATGGCTCTAGTTTGTACTGCAATTGCGCTATCGCACGGCAGTAAGTGTGACCAATCTTCATAGCCGGTATGCAAAGCCTGTTCAATAAGTAGTCCATTAAAGCCGGTACAATCAATAAAAAAATCACCATTTATGATACTTTCATCTGCAAGAGTTAGGCTGTTTATGAAGCCCGAAGTGGCGCATTTATTAACGTGGATTATTTTTCCCTCTAGACGTTTAACCCCTAGTTGTTCTGAAAATTCACGTAGGAATAATGCATAACGACTCGCATCCATATGAAATGCATAATTAATTGGATTTTGCTGATTAAAAGCACACTTACCTTGTTTAGCTGCTTGCAGTTCATAACAGTAATCACCAAACTCGGATTCAAGTCCTAATGTTAAGCTGTGTAGCCAAAAATGATGAAATTCACCTGCCCAGCATTCTTTGCCCGTCATGCCAAATGAGTGAATATAATCGGTGTTTTTTTCGCCCCAGTTTTCAAAACTGATCCCTAATTTAAAGCTTGCTTGGGTAGCTTTCATAAATGCTTGCTCATTTATGCCAAGTAATTTATGAAAAGTGCGGATCGGTGGAATAGTAGCTTCACCAACACCAACCGTAGCAATGTCGTCGGATTCGATAAGGGTGACATTGATATTTTTACCAACGAGTTTACTGAACGCAGCCGCAGCCATCCAACCAGCTGTACCACCGCCAGCGATCACCACATTTTTTATAGGTTTGTTGTGTGTCATTGTCAGGTTAAGCCTTATTGTTTAAAAGTTGATGTAATAATGCGCGATTTGTTGGTAACCCTTGTAAGTATTTGGCAATTTTTTCACGGTTTTGCTGATAAAAATACTGCCCAGCTTTAGAGTTATTAAAGGTATTTTCTGCTGTTGTATTTTGCGTGTGAAAGCCCATTCCATACAATAAATATTGATAGCTGGCAGAGGGGAATACCTCTTCGTTTTCAATTAAATCAAACCTGCTTGGTGGTTGATATTGCCAAAGTGCCAGCAATTCATTCAAACGAGTAGGAATGCTCGATGGTTTTTTTATATCACGCCAGTATTGACTATCATCACGTTCACTTAATATGTAATGTAACTTTAAAAAGTCGATTACTCGCTGCCAGCGATAACTAAAGCGCTGATTAAATCGCTTAGCCAGCAAGTCCATATGAGTACGGTTTTGCGGCATTTGTTCACTTAACATGCTGATTGAAAGCTCCACCATCGCCAGTGCTGATGCTTCAAGTGGCTCTATAAAACCTTGCGACATACCAACAGCAACACAGTTTTTTACCCAAAACTGAGTGCGGTAACCAGGAATAAAACTCAGCTTGCGAGTCTGTATTTGCTCGGCGACTTGTTCACCAACAGATAGCGCGGCATAGCTTTTTAAGGTGTTCACAGCGGTTTGTTCATCGCAGTATTTATCGCTATAGGTATAACCAATACCACGACGACTCGGTAGACCAATATCCCAGATCCAACCATGTGGCTGCGCCGTTGATAAAGTGGCTGAGGCGATCTCTTGTTGATTATCGTTATAAGGGAGATGTGCAGCGATAGCGCTATTATTAAAAAGAATATGCTCTTGTGTGATAAGCGTTGCGCCATAGTGCTCACCAATCAAACGCGCCCGAGCACCGGTACAATCAATGAATAAGTCGCCGTCTATGTCACCGTGCTTTATGGTGGTGAGTGATTGAATATAATCGTCATGGTCATTTTTTACTTCGATGACGTCATCAATAATATGATGCACATTGAGTTTTTTTACGCAGTGGTGTTTTAAAAATGTGGCAAACTTACCGGCATCAAGATGATAGCCGTAATTAGTGACCGCCGCGTATTCTGGTGTGTGTAACTGCTTAGGTGCAAGTGCTGCTTGGCAAACAAAACTTTGCATATTAACGGCGTCGGCATATTTTTGAGTGCTTGCATGATGTTGCCAGTAAGCGTGTAAATCGGTTTCTAAATAGCCTTCGGGAGTCATAAACGGATGATAGTAGTTTTCGCCTATATTTATGTTACGCCAGTTTATGAATTTTGAACCTTGCTTAAATGAAGCATCGCAGTGACGTATAAAATCTATTTCTTCGATACCAATTCGCTTGAGCGTATTGCGCATAGACGGCCAAGTGCCTTCGCCTACACCTGAAATAGCAATGTTTGCAGACTCTATTAAGGTAATCTTTTTTTTAGGGTGTTCAGCGGCTAATAGCCCTGCACTTAGCCAACCTGCTGCGCCACCACCTAATACCACAATGTGTTGTATTTTATTATTCATTGTGTGCTCTGTTGTTTTAATAAAATTGCTATTAACCTGCAACGCAAAAAGCCGCTAACAACTAGCGGCTTAATACTCATGGCGTTAATGAGTCAATAACCCTTGCTTAGAAGTTATAACGCATACCAATATTATAGCGTGCACCATTTTGTTCTAAATTCCATAACTGTGCTTCATACCGGCCATGTTGGCGCATATTTTGTTCAGTAATGTTAAGCCCTTCGACAAAGAACGACATTTGTTCACTGTAGTTGTAAGCAATATTAAAATCAATTTGGTAATACTCTTCTGTAAAGCCCGGCTCGTTAACGTAACGGGCAGCACTGTTTAAGAATTTATCACGCCAGTTATAGGCGATACGCGCCTGAAACTTATCGTTTTCGTACATGGCTATAAAGTTAGCTGTGTCGCTTAAGCCAACAAGGGCAAATTGTGTGACGGTTGGATCAGCGGCTACATTATAATCAATATCACCATTTACTATGGTGTAGTTAGCTTGTAAGCCAAAACCCGTGTCGCCAAAGAAGTGTTGTACGGCAAATTCATAACCATCAATTTTGGCATCTTTACTGTTGGTTGGTACTTGTGCCGTAAAGTCCATCAGTGGGTCATCACTGTTTGGTAGAACGTCGTAAGCGGCTTCAAATTCTTCATAGCTCATCGAGTCAAATGCTACACCATTTTCCATTGCAGCGACCATTTGGAATAAATTTGAATCAGTAAACGCAAGACCTTGTGCCTCAAGCTCTGCTTTGGCTGCTTGTGCTCTTGGACCCGCAGATGCATCGCGTAAGCCGTAGTAGTTTTGAGTCATTGGTGATAGACCAATAAAATTATCTACTTTTTTATTAAAGTAACCAATCGACACATAACTTAGATCAGTGAAGTACCACTCAGCAGATACATCAAAATTATTCGATTCAAGTGGGACAAGGCTAGGGTTACCAGTTGCTGCTGGTGCATTAGTGGTGCCTGGAATGATCGAAGGGCCGGTAGGTACACCTACTGTTGCCGCAGAACTTAAATTGTCGTAAGTAGGGCGGGCAATAGTGGTACTGTAAGAGGCGCGAAGAGTCACATCCTCAATAACGTTAATGTTAAAATCTAAGCTAGGTAAAAAATGGTTATAGCTTGAGCTCAAGGAATAGTCATCTTTATTGGTGCCGTAACGCACATTAAAGTCGTTGTTACCTTCCCATGCAACTGCATCAGGTAAATCAATATTAGCAGTTGAGGTAATATCGGTTGTTTCGTAGCGCGCACCAATCACAAGGTTAAATACCATGCCATTGATTTCGTTACTGTAATTATATTGTACAAATGCCGCTTGAATATCTTCTTCAATAGTGCGATTTGTTGCAAACGCGCCATCAGCCGCAAAATTGAACCCGTATTGATCTGCCGCCCAGTAACCAATTTGTGAAGCACTACCGGTAAAGCCTTGATCAAATGAACCACTGGTATCGTAATCATCAAATTCGGCTAAAAAATTAGTTGGATCTAAATAGCCATCGGGTAGTTCACCAGGGTTTTCAATGCCCCAGTTACCCATTGTATTACGTGTTAGCGATTGTAAAGAGTGACTTTCCATTGAGCGTGACTCAATACCAAAGTCGATACTGCCGTTGTCTATGAGATAACTACCGTGTAGTCGAAATTCATCAACGGTTGATTCTTGACTTGCAAAGTTTGCATCTAAAATTGAGCTACCTACATCAGCTTGATCAAGCGCTCCTGAGCAGTTTAGATTTGTGCGACTACAGTCATCGAAATCTATTACCATAGAGGGTAAGTCACGGCTAAAGTCAACTTGTTGTGCGGCCACGACATTGGCACCTAAGCCTGCATTTATCCAACTACCATAAGGCGCATCGGGTTTGCTGGTGGCTTTTGAGCTGTGGGCATCAAACGTAAAGTTCAGTTGATCACTAAAGTAGTATTGAAGGTTTAAACCGATTGAATTATTTTCGTTTACTTGATTTTGCTCTTGTAATGCTAAGCCTAAGTCGCGAGTGGATAAGTCGCGGCGTTCTTCACGGTAATAAATCGGTGTTTTAACAGCATTGTCATCAAATGTTAAATGGGTTTTATAGTTATCCATCCAAATTGATTGCTCTGCACGGGCTTCAAATAACTCTTGCTGTGAGTAAGTATAATCAAGTGTTGCGGTAAATGAGTCAATTGGGCTGTACTGCAATGTTAATTGAGCATTAGTACGAGTTCGCTCACGATCTGCAATGGTGTAGCGTAAGTCTGATGGCATTGAATAATACTGGCCCATCGCAGGAGCATTTTCTAATACAATGTCATCTGCCGCTTGAGGGATGGTGCCATCATATTCTGTGGTGCGCCATTCGCCAACAAATGCCCCGGTTGCTGAACTATCACGCTGTTGCATACTTGCTGTGAGTGAAGCACCAAATTTAGCATCTTCATCTGTCCAGCTAAAGATCCCTGAAATTTCTGGAGTAACGTCATCGCCGACACGGTTAGTTGTATCGTGCTGTGCTTTAACACCAATATTGGCAACTAGACCAGGGTTATCAAGCGGACGAGCAGTATTGATATTAATGGTTGCACCAATGCCACCAGATGCGATGCTTGCTTTACCTGTTTTATATACTTCCACTGATTTCACACTTTCTGAGGCAAGATTAGCAAAATCATAAGCTCGAGAGTTTGGAGCACCACCGCCAGCAGGAAGAGAGGCCGCAGGCATTGTACGTCCGTTTAATGTCACCATATTATAATCTGGACCAAAACCACGCACCGTCACTTTAGAACCTTCACCATTGCTGCGATCAATTGAAACACCGGTAATGCGTTGCAGCGATTCAGCTAAATTAGTGTCTGGAAATTTACCAATGTCTTCTGCAGAAATGGCATCAACAACCCCAGAAGAGTAACGCTTAAGCTGAGTTGATTCTTTGATACTGCCTTTAAAACCGGTGACTTGAATCACTTCTAATTCACTTTGTTGTTCAACCTCGGCGGCAAACGTAGACATAGTGGTTGCGGCACCTAAAATCAAAGATAAGCTGGTGGCTAACTTTGTTTTCATTAAAATATGCTTGGACATTAGACTTCCCTCGTACTGTTATCATTATTATTTACTCGCCACAAAAATGCGGCGGTATCACTGTGTGTGGAAGCGCTTCCATAGTGGCTTGTATTGATTTCTGTGGAAGCGCTTCCAGAAAGGCTAGTGTAATTTTTATGTTGCGTCAACAACTGTGTTTAATTTATTGCAGCTAAAATGTATTAAATTTGTTTATTTGGATGTGGTTTTTATTGTTTTATATATAATTATCGGTCAATTATTTTTTATTTTCATCTTTGTAACTTTATTAGGTAAATGAGTGTTCGCATGGTTTTTATGCCCATAAATATGAAAACAACTGAACTTAAACGGGAGGCTAATTGAATGATGGAGTAGCAATTAGCATAAGCAAAAAGTACCTTATTGTTATTATCTAATTGCGGTTGGTATATTTATAACGTATTGTTTGTTATCAATTAACATGGAATATATCGTACTTCCCGCGATTAAGTAAGAGTCGTTATGTTGTTAACTCACGTCAGAAATACCCACATAAAAGAAATCATGTCATGGTTTTTAAATGATGAAGAAGTTCATGCATGGGCTGGGCCTAATTTTAGATACCCGTACGATTTTAATTCTTTCAAAAAGGGTTTAAAACTTGATGAAATAAACTCATTTGTATTGCTTGCTGATGATAATACGCTAATGGCTTTTGGTCAGTTTTATTTACGTATTGGTCGTTGTCATCTAGGTAGGTTAGTGGTTAACCCTGAGTATCGTGGCGGTGGCATTGTAGCAACACTAATTACGCAGCTCAGTGAACTAGGTCAATTAACTTTAGCTACGCAAACATGTTCTTTATTTGTATTAGCTCATAACAAAAGTGCGATTAAAGCGTATAAAAAACTTGGCTTTGTGCTTGCTGATTACCCAGAGCCAATACCACTTGCTAATTGTTTGTATATGACAAAGACACCAGGCTAAGTTTAATCAGTGGTTATATTCAGTGGACTCAGTGCTTAAAAAATTATAATTCAGTTCGGTTACATAACACCGTTGGCAACATGGTCGGTTTGTTGATCACTAATAACCACTTGATCTCTCCCTTTTGCTTTAGCGATATATAAGCGTTTATCGGCTTGATCTAACAATGTTTTAATTGAAGCATTGGCATCATAACTACTGCTAATTCCCACACTTACTGATAAATTAATAGTGTTTCCTTTAAAACGTAAGCTATGCCCTCTAATTGCATCACAGAGTTTTTGAGCAGTTACCTGAGCTTGATTAAGAGATTGATCAGGGAGTAATAAAGCAAACTCTTCACCACCAATTCGCGCAGCAATATCGTTATCATTTAGCTGTGCCATGATATGTTGCGCGATCCATTTAATAGCGGTATCACCTGTGCTGTGACCATATTTATCATTAACACTTTTGAAGTAATCAATATCGATCATAACTACCGAAAATGATTGCTGATATGCAACGCCTTGTTTGAGGAGTTTTTCACCTTGCATAAAAAAACCACGTCGATTTAAGAGGCGGGTGAGCACATCGTGATTGACTAGTCGCTGAAGGTTTTCTTCAATATTTACAAATAATAAAAACGGCAATACCAAAGCTGTAGCAGTCGCTAGAATGACATGGCTTACTAAAATTATTTGTAGCCAAAGACTATAATTAGTTGCAGAATTACTAACCAAAGGAGCTACTAACATAAATGCTTGTATATACATGATCAAACAATGGCTAATAAAACAGCCGGACAAGATTTTTTGTTGCATTGGTGCTACGCATTTCATCTTATGAACTAAACATGCGCCGTAAATAAAGAGTGTTGCAATAACAATACTTGTCACCAATTGGCCTGCTGTAATAGCATAGATTGGTAGTAACACAATTGCACTGACAATCACTAAGGTTAAAAAGTGCCGGTTAGTATTTTTAGTGAGGTTAGTTACTTTCTGCAAACCAATAAGCGCGAGTATAGGACTAATTATGATGCACATATCAGCCAGATAGTGCGTAATAAAAGGGCTATCAAGCACTATTCGCAGGCATGCTAAAATTTGCGCGGCCACAAATACCATACACGACCCGCCTAAGTATAAATAACAGGGTTGTTTTTTATAATTATAAACGGTAAAAAAAAAGCCGCCGATCAGGACATTCAAAAGTAATGATATGCTCATCACAGTAGGTAAATGTAGCATTATGAATCTGCCTTGTTTAATCGAGCTGCTTTAGTCACTGTTGTTATAATTATTATGTATTAGTATTTAAATAGCAAGGTAGTATTAAATTGCTGCATTTATTGTAATAGGTTTGTAAGTGCACTGTCTAATTTTTTATAACGAAAGCAATAGTTGCTATCAAGTGCTTTAGTTGGTTGTACATATTGTCCGTAAAGCAGCAAATCTGCCATTTCACCCATTACTAATTTTAGTACCCATGCTGGCATAGTTATTTTTGCTGGTCGATTTAATACCTTACCTAAACTTTGACTAAATTCGCTATTTGATACAGGTGTTGGAGCGGTCATATTAATTGCGCCGCTGAGTTGCACGTTATTGATAATATGTATAATTAAATTAATCATATCCTCGATATGTATCCATGACATGCCTTGCTGGCCATCAGCAATAGGACCACCTAGTGCTAATTTAAATGGTGGTAACATTTTGGCTAATGCACCACCATTGTTAGCTAAAACGATACCGGTACGTAATAAACATACTCGAGTATTGACTGATTCTGCTTGCAGGGCGGCTTGTTCCCAATCATGGCATAGTTGATGACTAAATTCAGGGGTCACATCAACAAAGCTTTCGTCAATTACACTGGTGGATTGGCGACCGTAAAATCCGACCGCACTGCCTGATATAAAAGTATGCGGCGGTGTATCGCATTGGTTAATTGCAGCGCTAATTTGTTGAGTGAGCGAAATACGGCTGTCTCGCAGTATTTGTTTTTGTTTGTCGCTCCAGCGTTTATTTACGATGGGTTCACCTGCTAAATTAATAATGCAATCGAGATTATTAAAATCAACCTCTTCAAGGGAGTCAGTCGCATGAATATTCTCACCTAACAGTTTTGTCGCATTTGCAGGATTGCGGGTGAGCACTGTCAATTGATGGTCTTTGTTCAGCTCAGGGCACAAATGACGACCGATCAGGCCTGTTGCGCCGGTTATTAAGATATGCATAGCAATATAAAACTCTTTTAGTAATTATTTATTGGTTATACGTAGGGTAGGCTGCTTTGATCACTTTGCAAATATTTCATTCTACAGACTTTTCACATACACTAGCTGCAGTTTATATTTTAAAGGATTGTAGTTTGGCTAGTTTAACTGGGGTAAACAAAAGTTTAGTTATCTTTGCAGCGTTGGTGGTTGCTTTAGCCGGTATTAAAGCAGCAAGTGTAATTGTCATTCCGTTTGTACTTGCAGCATTTATTGCCATTATTTGTAGTCCTTTATTAAGTTTTTTTGGTCGGTACAAAATACCTAAAGGCATCGCGATCATGCTAGTGATGTTGATGGTGGTTGGCTTAGGGGTTAGCCTTGCCAGCTTAGTCGGGCAATCATTGACTGACTTTTCACAGCATTTACCTGAATATAAAAGTAAGTTACAGGATGAGTTTATTTGGTTGGTTGATGTTGCTGCCAAGTACAATATTTTGCTCAATAAAGAGCAAGTTATATCAATGTTCGACCCGGGAAAAATGATTGATGTTGCCACCGGTATGCTGACTGGCTTAGGTGGCGTGATGGCAAATTTGTTCTTAATTATTTTAACTGTGGTATTTATGCTTTTTGAAGGGCCTATGCTTAGTCATAAAATTCATATGGCATTAGACGATCCTGATATGAAAATGCAGCAAATAGACCGTTTTTTAAATTCTATTAATTCTTATTTAGCGATCAAAACAGTGGTGAGTGTTGGTACTGGTGTATTAGCCGGGCTACTACTGTGGATCTTAAATGTTGACTACTTCGTGTTATGGGGAGTAATGGCATTTATGTTTAATTACATCCCTAATATTGGCTCTATTATTGCCGCTATCCCAGCTGTTTTATTAGCTTTGATCACACAAGGACCCTTGGTAGCAGGGATCGTAGGTGCAGGTTATTTAACTATTAATACCGTGATGGGTAATATAGTCGAACCAAAGTACATGGGCAAAGGTTTAGGGTTGTCGACTTTAGTGGTATTTTTATCACTGATCTTTTGGGGCTGGCTGATTGGCACTGTAGGTATGTTATTATCGGTGCCACTGACGATGATTGTTAAAATTGCCCTAGAAACTAGTGATGAAGGACGTTGGTTAGCGACTCTTTTGGGTAATGGTGAAGAAATCGAGTCACCGTCTAAATAGCCACAGTGGTGGTTAGATAGGTTGTTTTAATACAGTGATGTGCTGCTCTAACATACGCAATTCACAGCGTTTATATACAATAGCAGCTTGGGTGGCGTTAGGTACTTTGTGTAAATAACGCCATTTGCAGCTGTCTTCCACGTATTTATCATGACTAATAATGCTACGTTTAAAGATTGGTAGTAACTGAGTGTTACCGCTATCTTCTTGGATCTTATTTAAATCTAAAGTGATTTTATTTATCCAGGTTTGTTGAATGCGGGTTAAGCTTTCTATTTGTTTATCTAAACATTGAATATATTTTTTAGCTTCATCAGGTGTTGCTTGCTCAACGACAGTACATTGCTCTTCTGCTGCAAACGTTGTTGTACTCAGTGCTAAAAGTAGTGCTGAGATTGTTGTTAACCGACTATTTTTTATCATTATAGTTAAACTCTAAAATAAATTTCGCGCCGCCTAAGGTATCAGCATCTAAAATAGTCAGGGTACCGTGATACGACTTTACTAAATCTGACACAATCGCCATACCGACACCATGTCCGCTTTCGTAGGTGTCCAAGCGGGTACCTCGAGTAAGTAAGGATTCGCGTTTATCAATCGGCACACCGGGCCCATCATCACTAATAGCGATGGTGAGATTGCGTTTTTGAATGACTTGGATATCGACTTGTGAACGACAAGCTTTACAGGCGTTATCAATTAAGTTACCGAGTAGTTCGAGTAAATCAGTTTTGTCACCTAAAAAGTAATCTTTGTCTTTAACCGCATGGGTAAAAATAATATCTTTATCGCGGTAAACTTTACTCATTGCATTGAGGATTGAATCGAGCACCGGCTTAATGGCTGTTTGTTTTTTCCAAGTATCAGATGCACCTGTTGCAGCACGTTTTAATTGGTGTTCGATCATCACGTTTATACGGTCAAGCTGCTCTTGGGCATCGGCATCGTTGGCAAGCGGGCTCGATTTTAATACTGCCAGTGGCGTTTTAAGTGCGTGAGCTAAGTCACTTAAAGACGCACGATAGCGCTCTTTTTGGCGTTGCTGAGTTTCGAGTAATAAATTTAAATCGGCTTTTATAGTTTGCAGCTCAACAGGATAAAGTCCTTTAATTTCTTGAATATCACCCGACTCAATGGCTTTTATTTCTTTATCCAAGCGTTGCAATGGTCGCGCGCTCCAGACAAAGCCCACAGCCATTAATGCTGCGATGGCTACACCCATGACGTACATCCAGTTTACAAGGGTTTGTTTAAAACCATCCATTAACCGCAGTAGAGCATCATTGCGTTTTAATAAAATAAAGCGGGCATGCTCTGACTGGTCAATGTTATTTAAAATGACGGTGAGACTAAGTTGCCAATACACGGTATTTTTATATTCCACACGACGAAAATCAGCAGCGCCTGCTTTGGTCTCTAGTTCGTCAGGCACAAAGTTAACATTTACCGCCGACTCAGAGTGCCATACAGGCTGCTCTTCACGATAGATCATCGCATAAGTATCAGAATTTAAACGATTCAATTCAGGAGCTAAAATAGTGCTGGGCATGATAATGCCGCGCTCAGTAAAATCGACTTCTGAAATTAAAGAATATAAATGGGCTTCGAGGGTTTTTTCGGTGGCTTCGACTAATGAAGCGTAGTACGCCTTACCAATAGAGAAGAATAGGATAGGTAAAGCGACTAATAAAACAAAGACAAGGATAAATCCTTGCCTTACTTTTAACGGTATTTGCGATGCTACCACTGACTTTTAAGCCTGTAACCGCGTCCGCGTAGTGTTTCTACTGGATTTAAAGTACCATCAGGGTCAAGCTTTTTACGTAAGCGCAGTACGAATACTTCGATTACATTTGAATCTAAATCAAAGTCTTGATCATATATGTGCTCTGTAAGCTCAGATTTAGAAATTACTTTTTGTGGATTAACCATTAAATACTCAAGCACTTTGTATTCGTATGCGGTGAGACTTAGCTCTCGGTCATCAACCCACACTTGTTGTGAGCGGGTATGAATTTTAATAGGCCCAGCAGTCATTTCAGGATTTGCTTTACCTGCGCTACGACGGATCAACGCATTACAACGCGCTATTAACTCTTCAACATGAAATGGTTTAGTTAAATAGTCATCAGCACCAGCATCAAGTCCTTCAACTTTATCTTGCCAACGGTCACGTGCTGTTAAAATCAGGATTGGAATGGTGACCCCTTGTGCACGGGCTTTATTGATCAGTTCAATACCATCGATTTTTGGTAAGCCTAAATCAACTACCGCCATATCAAGAGGATATTCTGTGATGTGAAATAAACCAGCTTCGCCATCATGACAGAGATCGACACTATAACGTTCTTTTTCTAATGCATTACGCAGATTGTCTGCTAAGTGTAAATCATCTTCAATTACTAAAATTCGCATTTCTTAATCCTTCTTCACTTCGCCGGTCTTTTTATTGACATGAACGTCGACGACATGGCCGTCCGATTTTAATATTCTTACAGTATAAATATCGTTAAGTACGGTAATTTTAAGAGTTTTACCATCTTCGACTTTTTTAGCAAGCTCAACAGCTTGTTTTTTATTGATCTCAGCTTTATTGACTTGAGATGCAGCTTGGCTACTAGTCGAAAAAACACTCGAAAATAGCACAGTGATGGCGACGCTGAGAGCTAACACAGTACGCATGATGAGAAACTCCTAAACCAGACCTGAATAGTTTAATGAACCAAGTAGCTATAATTCAAGTGAAAAATCACTAAATCTGATGATTCAATGCAACAGAGTTTAATTAACATCCGGTGAACAAACACTGAATTGTGGTGATTTGGCTCTAAGTCTTATAGCCTTTGTATTAAATTCTGGTTCATTTAAACAGTGTAATCCAGTTTGGTTGTTGGTTTTACTTAGCCAGGAAAAACTTTTTTAAACGGTTTAACTTGTGAGTTTTCATATACGCCACCGTTTACGTAAGGATCTGCTGCAGCCCATTCGCGAGCGGCTTCTAATGAGCTAAATTCTGCAATCACTAAAGAGCCAGTAAAACCAGCGTCAGCTGGCTCGGCGCTATCAATGGCAGGTAATGGACCTGCTGTCAGTAATCGGCCTTGCTCGTCTAATTCTTGCAAGCGTGCTAAATGAGCAGGGCGGGCGGCTTTTCTTAATTCTAAGCTATTTTCAACATCAGTTGAGTAAATCATATACAACATGGTGTGTTCTCTGGATTTCAATATTATTGGAATTATGCTGATATTAGCACAGCAAAATTAATAGGCGAATAAATTACGATTAGTTTAGAGCGCTATTAAAGCGCGAAAGCTTTACGCTGTTTTTAGTTAACTTTCGAGGCTGTAAATTGATGCTGCGATTTAATCACTGTTAGCTTGAACAAATTTTAATCTTAAAAGAACAACAACCTCTAAGGTTTACAGTATCATTATATTTTTAAGCGGAATCTGCTTGAAAAGCCCAGCACAACACTGGTAGAGTCGCTTGAATGGTACAAAATAATAATAAGGTTTTTAAATGAGCGATACTCGTGAGCATTTTAGCTCCCGCCTCGGATTTATATTAGCAGCTGCTGGCTCTGCGGTCGGTATTGGTAACTTGGTTGGTTTTCCAGTCTCAGCAACAAAAAATGGTGGTGGTGCTTTTTTGCTCGTTTACGCGCTATTTGTTGTGTTTATTTGTTTGCCGGTAATGATGGCAGAGATGGCAATGGGACGCCAAGCACAAAAAGATCCACTAGGCTCTTACAAGTTATTATCTGGTAATGATACTAAGTGGAGTTTTGCTGGCTTTTTAGCAGTATTAACCCCGTTTATGATTGCTGTGTTTTATATGGTTATCACGGTATGGATTTTTGGTTATTTAAGCCAAGTTGCGGTTGGTAACTTAGATGTGTTGGCTGATCCAAAAAGCTTTGGGGTGTTTATTAATAGTTCCAGCGTGTTTGCGTATATGGCTGCCGTGGCATTAATTGTTAATTTGATTTTAGTCGGTGGTGTTAAGCAAGGGATTGAAAAAGCAGCTAAGTTTTTAATGCCCGCATTGTTTGTATTGCTAATCGCATTAGTGGCGTATGTACTGACACTAGACAATGCTATTGCTGGCGTTAAGTACTATATTATCCCTGATTTTTCTAAGATGAATGCCAGTGTCTTGAACGGTGCATTAGCGCAAGCGTTTTTCTCATTGTCGTTGGGTATGGGTATATTGATGACTTACGCTTCATATATCTCGAAAAAGGATGACATTGTTGGCAGTGCTAAAATGGTTGCACTGACTGACTCACTGGTGGCGTTTATTGCCGGTCTTATGGTGCTACCAGCTATCTTTAGCTTTAACCCAGATACTGATCCTACTAAATTGTCTGACTCATCTGTGTCGATGATTTTTGAGTTCTTACCAAAGATTTTACTCGCGCTACAAACTGATATTGGCTATGTCGGTGCATCAATTGTTGCGTTTGTGTTTTTCTTGCTGGTATTTTTTGCTGCAATTACCTCGTTGGTATCCATCGTTGAGGTGCCAACAGCTACGCTAAGTGACCGTAAAGGCATAAGTCGTAAAATGGCGTTACTGATATTAACTGGTAGCATCGGTGTACTGACAGTGTTATGTACTATGTCGTTTGGTATGGTTGAAGGGTTAACTTCATTTACTAACTATGGCGGAGCGTCTAAAAGCTTATTTGATATTGTGTATGATGTATTTTACGACACTATCTTGCCATTGAATGGTTTAATGGTGTGTTTATTCGTGATGTATCGCTGGAAAAAAGTACGTTTAAGTGAAGAGCTAAGCCAAGGTTGTCCAGGCTATGCAGGTAGCTTTACTGAAAAATACGTTAATTTTTCGCTATCAACCTTTATTCCGGTAATTTTAGTAGTTATATTTATTAATACCGTAGCGACTAAGTTTTTTGCTATGAGCATTTTCGGTTTTTAATAAATACAATTAATTGAGCTTCCCATAATTAAGCCGTGTTAAGCATCATTAGCACGGCTTTTTCAGTTAAGGGATTGTTGCCGAATCTAAGTACTGACCTATTCCTAATGTAAACATCCACAGTCCCCATAAGCTATGTTCGATAACACAGACAAACGTGGAGCGGCTTTGAGCATAGGTAAATGCAAATAATAACCCGCCTATAAATGCCAGTAGTACTGCTACCCAATTAGCATAAACAATATGTGCTAAAGCAAATACTGTGGCGCTAACAATTATGCGCACCGTTTTTTTTGGCATGATGCGTTTATAACGATGAAAAAAATAGGTTCGAAATATCAACTCTTGCGGCATGACTGACAATAACGGATAGAACGCGAGTAACATTAACCAGTCATTAAATGAGTTTCGAGGCAGCATAAACCAGTTACCTTGATTAATGATCCCGTAAAAAACCCCTGAAAACAGTGCGCCGATAAAAAAGAAACTAAACAGTCGGCGTTTCACTGCGGAAAATTGACCAAGGCTGGTAAGTCTAAAGCGTTTAAAGTGGGGATCGCCTAGCAGCAACATACCGCAGACACTCATTAACACGATTAACGCGGGGATCAGCCAATTAGCAAGGTAGGCACGAAGGTAAAAACCCAGCAAAGGAAGGCATACAAATATAAAGGTAAATTCAAACCAGCGGTATTGATTGGCGTTCAAGGTCGTCTCAGCGTGATTTTGTATACTAGGCTAACAAGCTAAGACGACATATTTATGACATTAAGAGCGCTTTTTATTGTCTACTTTGGCCTCATCTTCATCGGGTAAATATTTATACAACATGATGATAGTGGCAAAAAGACTGATAAATGTGATCCCCATTAAGCCAAACACTTTAAAGTTAACCCAAAAATCGAGAGAAAAGTTATAAGCGATATAGATATTTAACGCTGATATTCCCGCTGTGATCGCTATCCACAATATGTTGAGTTTATCCCAAAGCGACTCAGGTACGGTAATTTCTTGCTCAGAGTCTGATGCATTATTTAAAATGGCACTGAGTGCTTGTTTAACTAAATTTTTACCAAGAAAGTAGCGACTGATCAATAAGCTTAATGAGAGCACAGCGTAGATGATTGTGGCTTTCCACTTTACAAATTGTTCATCATGAAACACCAGTGTAAGAGTGCCTAAAATCACTGCAATGGCAAAAAATAACCATTGGCGTGTAGGTACTTTGCCTATTTTAAAATAAGAATAAGCGACCTGCAGAAAAGTGGTGCCCATTAATAATGCCGTTGCCCAGTAAATATCAACTAACTTGAATACCGCAAAAAATAAAATTAGCGGAATAAACTCAATTATTGCATGCATAGAATGCCCAAAAATTTAAAACCAAAAATAGTTGCAGAGGTTGTACCAACTTATTGTGTTGTTTACAAGGTTGACTTAGTAGTTACTAACCCTTAGCCTGCGTGCCTTTGTATTCAATCATTACCAAAATCTGCTGAACAGTGACTGAGTAAGCGGTATTTTTAGGAGCATTTTATGAATAAAGCACAACTGATTAGTGCAATGTCTGCACACAGTGAATTAACTAAAAAAGATTCTCAAGCGGCGTTATCAAGCATGCTTGCAGCCATCACTAAATCATTATCAGAAGGTGATCAAGTGCAAGTAAATGGCTTTGGCACGTTTGCGTTAAGTTATTATCCCGCACGCACAGGACGCAACCCACAAACGGGAGAGGCAATAGACATTGAAGGCGCTAACAAGCCTGTATTTAAAGCAGCAAAAGCGTTGAAAGAGAGTATTTAACGCGTTTGATTACCAGAAAAGGGCCGCAACAGGCCCTTTTCTTATTTTCGAAGTATGAACTTACAGCGCAGTTGCAGCTTTCATGCTCGCTACGAACTGTTGTAAACCACTGAGCATAGCTTGAGGGGTATCGAGATTCGCTTCAATAATTTTCACTACCGCCGAGCCAGATATAGCACCCGCTGCACCGGCATTAAGTGCTGCTTTTACATCATCAGGGGTTGAAATCCCAAAACCTAATAACGCAGGGGCGCTGTGGTATTCTTTTAGTTTAGTGACAATTGATGTCGCCGGCATTTGTGCTTTAGTTTCTGTGCCTGTTACACCCGCACGAGATAGCAAATAAGTATAACCACGGCCATAAGAGGCACATTCGCGTAAAGTGTCATCAGGTGCGTTAGGCGTGGCTATAAAAATGGGGTCAATGCCATTACTCATTGCCGCTTTGCGAAACATTTTAGATTCATGAAGCGGCACATCTGCAACTAGAATTGAGTCAACGCCAACTGCTTTGGCATCTTGGTAAAAAGCCTCTAAACCGCGTTTAAACACTAAGTTCGAATACAACAATAAACCAATTGGGATATCAGCATTGTACTGGCGTACTTGCTTGATGATATCAAAGCAATCTTGGGTATTTATATTTACTTTAAGGGCGCGAATATTGGCAGCTTGAATAACTGGACCATCTGCTATTGGGTCTGAAAATGGAATACCCAGCTCTAAGCCATCAGCGCCGCCATCAATTAAGCTTTTGATTATTTCAACGCTCAGTTCTTTATTTGGATCGCCAATTGTAACAAACGGCACAAATGCACCTTGATTTAGCTCGCTTAAACGGGCGAACATTTTACCGTAGCGGTCTGTTTTTTGAATTGCTGTCTGGCTCATAACTGATCCCCTTTAGAAAGTACATCCATAACGTGTGATAAGTCTTTGTCGCCGCGACCACTTAAATTCACTACTAAAATTGACTCTTCAGTTTGCTGCTCTGCATACTTCAGTGCGTAAGCTAGTGCATGACTTGATTCGAGCGCAGGAATAATCCCTTCGTTTTTAGCCAGTAATTGGAATGCTTCTAATGCTTCGGTATCTGTAATACCCACATATTGCGCACGGCCAGTTTCATGTAAAAACGCATGTTGTGGGCCAACAGCTGGGTAATCAAGACCCGCTGAGACAGAATATGATTCCTCAATCTGACCATCATCATTTTGCATTATATATGTATAAGTACCGTGCAAAATACCTTTAGTTCCTTTACAGATTGTTGCACCGTGCTCGTGGGTATCAAGCCCTTTGCCAGCGGGCTCTACGCCAATGAGTTTTACACTTGGCTCGTCAATAAAATCTGTAAACATACCAATGGCGTTAGAGCCACCGCCTACACAAGCAAGCACCGCATCAGGTAGGCGACCTTCAGCTTTTAATACTTGTTGTTTCGCTTCTTCACCAATCACTTTTTGGAACTCACGAACGATGGTAGGGAATGGGTGAGGACCTGCAGCAGTACCAAGTAAGTAATGCGCTTCTTTATAATTTGCTGACCAATCACGAAGCGCTTCGTTTACGGCATCTTTTAATGTGCCAGAGCCTGCAGTAACCGGGATCACTTCAGCGCCCATTAGTTTCATTCTAAATACGTTTGGTTGTTGGCGTGCCACGTCTTTAGCGCCCATATAAATACGGCATTTTAAACCAAGTAATGCACACGCAAGTGCCGTTGCAACGCCGTGTTGGCCTGCGCCTGTTTCAGCAATAACTTGTTTTTTACCCATGCGTTGAGTTAATAGTGCTTGGCCTAACACCTGATTCGTTTTGTGCGCGCCACCGTGCAGTAAATCTTCACGCTTTAAGTATAATTTTACTTTTGGGTTTTTAATTAAGTTACGCGTTAATGTCAGCGGCGTAGGACGGCCTGCATATTCATTAAGTAACTTTTCCAGTTCAGCTTGAAAAGCCGGATCTGTTTGCGATTTATTAAATTCGTTTTCGAGTTGTTTAAGTGCTGGTACTAGCAATTCTGGGACAAACATGCCGCCAAATTCGCCGAAATAAGCTGGATTATTCATATTAACCTCAATATTTACGGATGCTAATAAATGCATCATTTAATTTGTTTGGGCATTTTTTACCGGCGCTTTGCTCAACCCCTGAATTTAGGTCGAGTCCATGCGCACCTTGATATAATGCACCTTGAATATTTTCTGGATTTAAGCCACCAGCAAGCATAAATGGCTGCTTAGTCTCTTTGAGTATTGCCCAATCAAAGGTCTTACCGGTACCGCCGGCTTGCGTATCGCTGTGAGTATCGTATAAGTGGCGATCAGCGCCATTGACAGGTGTTGGCAAGCTATCCTTCACAGCTTGCGCCTTCCAAATCTGACAATTACTTGGTAGCAAAGGACGCAGTTCGTTAATATAGACTGCATCTTCTTGGCCATGTAATTGCACTGCTGCAAGCTTTAAGCTCTGAGCATGATTGACAACGTCTGCGATTGTTGCGTTTACAAATACGCCTACATAGGCAAGCGGGGCACTTTGCATAACTTGTTTTGCACAATCTAAATCAACAAAACGAGGGGATTTAGGTGCAAAAATTAGCCCCCCATAAACGGCACCACTTTCATAAGCGGCAATGGCATCTTGGCTACGGGTTAAGCCACAAACTTTGTTTTCACCTAAAATTACGCTTCGACAAGCGCGCTCTAAATCACGCTCAGCCATTAGTGAACTACCGATTAAAAAGCCATTACATAACGGGGCCAAGCGTTTTACATCTTGGTGTGTGTAAATACCTGATTCTGAAATAACCACTTTGTTATCAGGAATAAGCTTTCTTAGTGCCTCTGTGGTAGCTAAGTTTGTGCTCAAATCACGTAAATCACGGTTATTAATACCAATAATTTGCGCATTGAGTGCCAGGGCTCGATGTACTTCAGCTTCGTTACTCACTTCGGTGAGGATTGCCATGTTTAGGCTTTTTGCAACTTTTTCAAGCGATTGATATTGCGTATCATCGAGTACTGACAACATTAATAAAATAGCATCGCCGCCATAAATACGGGCCAAATAAATTTGGTATTCATCAATAAAGAAATCTTTACAGATCAATGGTTGCTCTACTTGACTGCGCACAAATTCGAGATAATCAAAACTACCCTGAAAATATTTTTCATCGGTTAACACACTGATGCAGCTAGCGTAGTTTTTATAAACACGGGTGATCTCGGCTAAATCAAACGGCTCTCGAATAAGGCCTTTTGACGGCGAGGCCTTTTTGCATTCCAAAATAAACTGAGTGCCAGGCGCTGCAAGGGCTTTATAAAAATCACGATTTGTGGGTATTGCTTGATGCTTAAAGCTCTCAAGAGGGCGCTTGGATTTGCGTTCAATGAGCTCTATTTTTTTATCTGCAACTATTTTGTCTAATACATTAGCCATTACTTACCTCGGAGTTTGCGTATTCTTTATTACTGCTTATGACAATGGCATTTAAGGTATTCAATGCACGGCCGCTTTGTAAAACCTCTTTAACTTGCATTGCGGCACTTTTAAAATCGTCGGCTTTATTGGTTAAATAAAGCAACGCAGCAACGTTAACAATAATGGCCGCATTGTGCGCGTCGGTGCCGTTACCAGCTAAAATAGCCATGCTAGCCTTGGCGTTATATTCTGGCCCTTCACCGGCAAGTTGTTCAAGTGAATAGTTTGCAAGACCAAAATCAGCAGGGGTAAGTGTGTACTGGCTGATTTTTCCGTTGTTAAGCTCTGCGACGGTCGTTTCACCGTGCAAGGCTATTTCATCGGTACCCGAGCCATGAACGACCATTGCGCGCGGTGTACCTAACGTTTTTAAGGTGTGTGCCATCGCTAAGCATAAACTTTCATCATATACCCCCAATAATTGCACATCCGGTGCTGCTGGATTTGCCAATGGCCCTAAAATATTAAAAATAGTACGGGTTTTTAAGGTCGTTCGCACACCCATAGCATGGCGTACGCCGCTGTGATAATGCGGAGCAAACAAGAATGTAAAGCCGGTTTGCTCTAAACACTGCGCCGCGTGTGCTGGGTTCATGTCTATATTGATGCCCAATGCTTTGAGTAAATCAGCGGAGCCGGAGTTACTCGAAACACTGCGATTACCGTGTTTGACCATATTTATACCGCAAGCTGCAGCAACGATGGCGGCGGTGGTGCTAATATTAATAGTGTTTGAGCCATCGCCGCCAGTGCCACAACTATCGACAAGGTTTGTTAAGTGAGTAATAAAAGGTATCGCATTAGCACGCATCGATGCGGCAGCTCCTGCGATTTCGTCGCTTACTTCACCTTTTATTTTCAGTGCCACTAAGATGGCTGCCAGTTCGATGTCATTTACTTTGCCTTGCATAATGGCATCAAATAACTGTTGGCTTTGACTAAAGCTTAATGATGTTTGCGTTAATAACACATCAATCATTGAGCCAATGCTCGCCTCACTGGCTGATTGTTGGTTTACTGACATACTATCCTCTACTGCTGTGCACTGGCTAAAAATTGCATACTTTGTTGAAGTAGCGCGGCGCCATTGGGCGTCAAAATAGACTCAGGATGAAATTGATAGCCAAGGGCTTTATCGTCACGATGATAAATTGCCATCGGTATTGACTCATAGTGGGCTATCACTGCAACACTGTCGGGTACTTTCGTGGCCATCAGTGAATGATAACGTGCCACAGGCATACGTTCTCCCATACCTGCAAATACTGGGTGCTCACTAAGCTCAATGATTGATGATTTACCATGTACGGTTTCTCCAGCATGGCCAATAATACCGCCATAACTTTGTGTTAGTGCTTGTTGACCAAGGCAAATCCCCAACATTGGAAAACGGCCTTTGCATAGTTCAATCAATGCCATTAAACAGCCCGCCGCAGAGGGGGTGCCTGGACCCGGCGACAGTACTAAGATCACTGGTTTAGTTTCCGCACACATTTTGTCATAAATCACCTGCGCGTCTATGTTGTTACGATATACCACTAAATCGCTGCCTAACATAGAAAGTTCATCGACTAAGTTATAACTAAATGAATCAAAATTATCTAAAAAGTAGATTTTTAAGTCCGTTAAGTTGTTGATGTTTTCACTCATTTTAGTGTCCTTGGTACGTCGATTGAATGGCTGTAATAACCGCTTGTGCTTTAGCACGAGTCTCATTAGCTTCAGATTGAGGGTCTGAGTCAAACACAACTCCGGCACCGGCTTGTACATACGCGGTATTATTTTTAACAAAGGCCGAGCGAATAACAATGCAACTGTCCATGGCGCCGTCACCGGTTAAATAACCTACCGCACCACCGTAACTACCACGGCGCTTACCTTCAGTTTGCCTTACCAACTCTGCCGCGCTGACTTTAGGCGCACCAACTAAAGTGCCCATGTTCATACAGGCTTGGTAAGCGTGTAGGGCATCCAGCTGAGGTTTTAATGTGCCAACAACGCGTGACACTAAATGCATTACTTGCGAATAACGGTCGACCTTTAATAGCTCTTTTGCGTGGCGAGTTCCCGGGACACTGATACGAGCTACGTCATTTCGTGCTAAATCAACCAACATTAAATGCTCAGCACGCTCTTTTTGATCGTTGCGCAGTTCCAGTTCAATACGACTGTCCAAATCAGGATTAATTTGGCCATTAGCAAACTTTCCTCGCGGGCGAGTTCCTGCAATTGGATATACTTCAACTTGTTGTGATGTAGCACAAAACTTTAAAGCTGACTCAGGAGAGGCACCAAATAACGCAAATTCACTGTCGCGCATATAAAACATGTACGGGCTTGGATTTTGTTTTTTTAGTTGGCTGTAGGCATGTAATGGGTTAGCGCAAGCTAACGAGAAGGTACGCGATGGCACAACTTGAAAAATATCGCCATCGACAATGTGTTTTTTCAAACTATTGACCTGTTGGCAATAGAGCTCGTCACTAATATCAACACTGACGTCACTGCTGCCAGCACTTTGCTGCGCACTATAGCTATCGGCTTGGTCGCATAAGGTATTTAAACGTTCGAGCTTTTTACCCACTTCAAAACAGTTTGCATGCACATCAGGGCCATTAAAAACGTTACCAATCAGCTCAGTGGTTTTAGCTTGGTGATCAATTACCACTAAGGTTTCAGCTAAATAAAATACGTAATCAGGACAGCTATTTTCTCCATCTGGTACATCACTCAGTTGTTCAAAGTTGGCTACCATGTCGTAAGCAAACACACCGCCTAAAAATAACGAAAATGGATTGTTTGTGGTGCTGCTGATACTATTTATACAACAGCGCAAGGCACTAAAAGCATTATCGGCAATCAGCTTTGAGGCTTCATCAATATTATGATCGATACCTTGATATTCGATGCTGAGAGTTTGCTTGTTTAATTGAGTATGGCAGTTTTCTAATTTAGTTTGTAAATAAGGCAGTAATTGCTGACCATTATTAGATTGCGCCGTTACTGTGACTGTTTTACCTGTGCAGATTATTTTTAGTGCACAATCTACCAAAATTAAACTTTTGACACTGTCTTTAGAATCAATTTCTGCTGACTCTAAGAGTAATGAATTATTTTTATCAAGCAATCCATATAGTGCCAATGGGCTATGTATATATTCTCGCACTTCGGTGATGCTAGTAACTTCACCTGGCGTTGTTGTTATATGACTAAAAATCAAACCTCATTCCCTCAAAAAAATAAAACCCCGCAAGCTAAGCTATGCGGGGTTTGAATAACGATACCTATGTTTCAGATAGACCATTACCGTCCCGCTATACCAGGCGCCACCACCAATGATGTGTAAAAGTTGCTACGTTATTCATGTTTGTTACCCTAAAATTTAAATATAAAAAAACCCGCAATAAGCGGGTTTAGAATGTGTTAGACACGACAATTCGTCACCCGATAATTTACGAGTGCCACCACCAGATAGTGTTTTGGATTGAATTGATCATTGTTAGTAGTTCTATATGTGTCTCAAGTGACTACAGTAAACCGTATCAACGGCGTTAGTGTCAAGTATTTATTTAAAACAATTTATTAAAAAATTTTGTTATACTTAATAACAACTTTCGCACATTTAATATGAGCAGTCTTCTCTTTTGATAAAATACGATTTACACAGTCATACCACACATTCTGACGGGCAATTAACTGTTGAGCAATTATTATTGCGTGCAGTTGAAAAAAATATAGATGTGTTTGCGATCACTGATCACGACACCACTGCTGCGGTTAAACCTGCACAAGCATATATAGAAAGCGAATCTCTACCATTAACCTTGATATCAGGGGTTGAAATTTCCACTAAGTGGGAAAGTTTTGAGATCCACATCGTGGCATTAAACGTAGATATTGACGAGTCAACACTGACCAGCTTATTGACTATCCAACAGCAAAAACGTGCTGATAGAGCTGTCGAGATTGGTCGTCGTTTAGAGAAAAATGGCTTTGATGGCATTTATCAACAAGCGCAAGAGCTTGCCGCAGATGCACAAATTACCCGTGCACATTATGCAAGAGCACTTATTGCTCGTGGCGTTGCAACCACAATTCCTGGGGTGTTTAAAAAATACCTTGGCCGCGCTAAAACGGGTTACGTACCAAGCGATTGGTGTGATATGCAAACCGCCATTGCCGCCATTCATGCCGCAGGTGGCGTTGCTGTGATTGCCCACCCTGGGCGTTATCAAATGTCAAATAAATGGCTGCGCAAATTATTGAGTCAGTTTAAAGATGCCGGTGGCGATGCAATGGAAGTTGCACAACCACAACAAGCACCGACTGAGCGACAGTTTTTAGGCGAATTGAGCCGTGAATACGATTTACTGTGTTCGCAAGGATCTGATTTTCATTTTCCTACTAGTTGGCTAGAATTAGGAAAAAACTTATATTTGCCAAAAGATTGCCAAGGCGTTTGGCAAACTTGGGAAGGGCAAACAGGAGAACTAAATGAGTGATTTTTTTCATATTCATCCAGATAATCCACAACCACGCTTAATTAATCAAGCGGTCGACATTATCAAACAAGGTGGAGTGGTGGTATACCCAACCGATTCAGGCTATGCAATAGGCTGTAATTTAGGTAACAAACAAGCAAAAGAGCGTATTGAGCGCATCCGTGGTATTGAAAAACACCATAACTTTACCTTAGTATGTCGTGATCTATCTGAGCTTTCTACTTATGCGCGAGTAGATAACCAACTATTTAGATTAATTAAAAACAATACACCCGGGCCTTATACGTTTATCTTTAAAGGCACTAAAGAAGTACCAAAACGTTTGTTAAACGACAAGAAAAAAACCATTGGTATTCGTGTAATAGAACATCCAATTACCTGCGCATTGCTAGCCGAGTTAGGTGAGCCATTGATGTCGTGTTCATTAATTTTACCCGGTGAGCAGTTTACTGAGTCTGATCCGGACGAGATACGTGATCGCATAGGTAATCAAGTTGATTTAATTATTCATGGCGGCTATTTAGCTGAGCAAGCAACCACAGTGATCGACCTGTCAGAAGATACAGTTGAGGTGCTGCGTGTAGGCTGTGGCGATACAGCTCCATTTGAATAACTACGCCGATAAACCATGAACGAACTACATACTGATGATGTAGCTCAAATACGAGAGCCGGCGCAACAAAAGTTGCCGCTGGCTTTTTTGCATGGCAAAGAAGTAATGAATACCCCGGAAGATTTGTATATTCCGCCAGACGCTCTAGAAGTAATTTTAGAAACCTTTGAAGGGCCACTTGATTTATTACTATATTTAATAAAAAAACATAAGTTAGATATTCTGGAATTGTCGATTTTTAGCATTACTGAACAATACGTCCGTTATGTTGAAATGATGACCGAGTTTCAATTGGAGCTTGCTGGTGAATATTTGGTGATGGCGGCATTACTTGCACAAATAAAATCACGACTATTACTGCCAAAACATGAAGAGCTTGAGGAAGAAGAAGATCCACGGGCTGAATTAATTCGTCGTTTACAAGAGTATGAACAATTTAAGCTAGCTGCGCAGAACCTTGATGATATTCCACGTGTTGGCCGTGATATTTTTATTGCCCACGCATTAGTGCCTGAGCAGAGCGAGCATGCTCAATTGTTACCGGATGTTGATTTAAAAGATTTACTATTTGCGCTCAGTGATGTGATGGCGCGAGCTAAAACTTTTGAGCATCATCAAATAACCGCTGAAGCTTTATCAACTCGCGAAAGAATGAGTTTAATTTTGCAAAAGTTATCGACAGTCGGCACGCAACTTCCTTTCACTGACTTATTCACTCTTGACGAAGGCCGCAGTGGTGTAGTGGTTAGCTTTATTGCTATGCTAGAGCTCATCAAAGAAAACCTTATCACTTGCTTGCAAGTCGATCCTACAACACAAATTTATATCGGTTTGGTTGAAAATAATTAAACAATTATTAGGGTGATGATGTTTATCATTGATTAACTTGCTAACTTGCTAACTTGCTAACTTGCTAACTTGCTAACTTGCTAACTTGCTAACTTGCTAACTTGCTAACTTGCTAACTTGCTAACTTGCTAACTTGCTAACTTGCTAACTTGCTAACTTGCTAACTTGCTAACTTGCTAACTTGCTAACTTGCTAAATTTAATCTTACTTGTGCATATACGCACATAACTTGTTTGTTATTAGCTATTTTCTTCTATCCAGGTACGCGCTATTCTGATGTCATTCGATAATGGAATTAATAACACATGCTTAAAAATACAAAATCTTCGTACGGTGTGGTTGCCATTTTATTACATTGGTTAATGGCGGTAATGGTGATTGGCTTATTTGGCCTTGGCTTGTACATGGTTGAACTTACTTATTACGATAGTTGGTATAAAGGTTCTTTGGATTTACATAAAAGCGTAGGGATCACCTTAGTTGCTTTATTAATTTTTAGATTTGCTTGGCGTGCATTGGGCACGCAGCCTGAGCCAGTAGCGGGCAGCAGTAAAGCGTTAAATAATGTAGCGCATACAGTACATATATTTTTATATTTACTGCTTAGCGTCATTGTGATTTCAGGGTATTTGATTTCTACTGCGGATGGTCGTGCAATTGAGGTGTTTACCTTATTTAGTATTCCCGCAATTGATTTTTCAGTAGCTAATCAAGCAGATATTGCAGGTAAAGTTCACTACTATGTGGCGTGTAGCCTCATAGGATTAGTGGTTTTACATGCTCTTGGGGCGTTAAAACATCACTTTATCGATAAAGATAAAACCTTAGTTAGAATGATAAAACCACAAAAGGATGATTAATAAATGAAAAAAATATTACTTTCAGCTGCAGTAGCAGCAACATTGTTTGGTGCTAATACTGCACACGCTGCAGATTATGTTATTGACACTCAAGGTGCCCATGCATTTGTAAATTTTAAAATTAAGCATCTAGGTTATAGCTGGTTACACGGTCGTTTTAATACTTTTGACGGCGGCTTTAGCTACGATGCAGCTAACCCAGATGCATCACAGATCATGGTTAATATTGATACTAAAAGTATCGATTCGAACCATGCTGAACGTGATAAGCATTTACGTGGTAAAGAGTTTTTAAATGTTGATAAGTTTCCAACAGCGACCTTCAAAAGTACGTCAATTAAGTTTGATGAAGAGGGTGATGAAGCTGATGTAACAGGTGAGTTTACCCTTCATGGTGTAACAAAAACGATTACCTTTGAAATCGATAAAATTGGTGAAGGTAAAGATCCATGGGGTGGTTACCGAGTTGGCTTTGAAGGTGAAACCAGTTTAAAGCTTGCTGATTTTGGTATTGATTACAACCTAGGTCCTGCATCTACACATGTTGATATTGGTTTATATATTGAAGGTGTGCGTAAGTAAAACCTAACCTGAATTCAGGTTAAATAAATATGCTAATATTGATAAACGCCTCACTCAGTTGGGGCGTTTTTGTTTGCTTGTAAACGTTGCTCTAGTAACGGTTTTAAATTATCTGGTAACCAACGTAATAACACTTCATGGTAGGCTGGTTGTTGTTTTATTTCTTTCAGTGCTGCATTAAGCACTTCAACTTGTGCGATACCTTGCTCGGTATTAGTACAGCCAATATAGCCATAACTCAGATCGGGAGCTTCAGTCAGAGGCAATTGCATTAACTGATCTTCAAACCCCATCGATTTTGCTAAATAGTAATGCTCGCTTGGGTAGCCCAATAAAATATCAATGCGCTTTTTCTTTAACATGTAAGTCAAACTGGCAAGGGTATCGCGACCAGGTCGAATAATTATGGATGCGTCGGCACTATTATTAATTACTGCATCAATAGCATTACCGTATGATCGGCTCATAGAAATCCCCAGTGCAAGTTGGTATTGATTGAGTAGGGTTTTCAATGATACAGGTGTACTTGTTTCAAGCTTGAGATGTTGCACAAGCTCTTGGGGAATAGCAATAGAAGGCGATAAGCCAACCGTCGAAGTCTGTTCACTAAAGCTGATGTGTTGTTTGCGGTGCGGGCTTTGGTATAGCGAGAGCATGCAGTAAGTATGATTTGGGTTAGACAGCTCCTGTATTGTGCGACTTGATGGAAAAATAGTACGGTTGAATGTATAGCTAGGAAGCTGTTGTTCTAATAAGGCGATAACACCTTCATCGCGGCCTGTTCCTGCGTATTGATCGTTAAAAATATAATAAGGGGCAAAGTCAGTGACTATCCAATCAATTGTTTTAGCATGCAAAGGAGTGCTAATTAACAATGATAAAAAAGCATAACGAAAGGCATAATGCATTAATTCAACCACAGATAAATTATTAATATACTAAGTGTAGCAGCTGTTGAATAGTTAGCTTAAAAAAAGCAAAACGCCAGCATTAGCTGGCGTCATTTAAATTGCGAGGAAGCAAATCAGTATCGATTAATTGGCTTTTAACCATTTAACAAATTGACGTGCGTCACTTGCTTTAGTGAACAAGGCATTTTTTAAACCTTGCGTATCAGAAAAAATAACACGTTGTTTATTTACTGAAATTGATTGCACTGGATGTGCGATTTGGATCATAGATCCGTTGTAACTATAAGACATAATAAAACTCACTTTTTTCTTGTTATCTTTAATGTGCGCTAATTTCTTTATTAGCTTTCAAAGCACAATTAGATAGACCGTGTTGTGTTTAGCTTCATTACAGTGTTGACGATCTTTATGACATTTATGCGACTATTTAAAAATATGCCGTAGTCTGAATTGGGGTTCTCGCCGTACAATAACTTAGCTCTATAATATACGTTTTGCGGGGATTACTGGATCAGGGTAAAGAGGTTAACCGCGAGGCTTTTTTAGGACCAAGAGGACAATTTACCCCAGTAATTTTATTTACGCAAGCATTATTTTAACTTTATTCTAGCCATTGTATTTTAACTGCTGTATTTTAATTAGCTAATCTGAAAAAGGCGTTTAGCGGTATTTTAACTGTTGTGCGGTAATTTAACTGTAAATAATAAGATTTGGCTATGGAATACATTATCGTTAGTGATATTTTTGGTAAAACCGCTCATTTGAGTCACTTTGCACGGCAATTTAACGCTAAAAGCATAATTGTCGATCCGTACGATGGGCAATTGCAGCCAGTGATTGATGAGCAATTACAGTATGATTTATTTATCACTGAGTGTGGTCACGATAACTATTTCAACAAGCTTAATACCATTCTTAGTAGAGTAACTAAACCAACTACGGTAATCGGTTTTAGTGCTGGTGGAGCCGCTGCGTGGCGAAGCCAAGCAACTGTGAAAAATTCACAGATAAAAAGATTAGTGGCATTTTATCCAAATCAAGTTCGTCATTATTTAGATTTGTCTGCCAGCGTGGCCTGCGAGTTTATTTTTGCGAAGCAAGAAGTGCACTTTGATATTCATCCTGTGCTCGCTTGTTTAGAGCAGCAAATCAAAGTGCAATGCCAGCGTGCAGACTACGGTCATGGGTTTATGAATCCCTTGTCAAAAGGCTTCGATAGCTTTGGTTATCAACAATATAGCCAATACTTGCTCACTGAAAATAATTAACTGAAATTACTACCTTGTAAAAAATCTTGGCTATACTTATTTTTTTATCCAATAAAATAATTATAAATCATGACCGTACAACTACCTCCTTATAGTCACTTTTTATCAAACCCTGTTGCAAAGCCACCATGTCGAATGACTAATGCAAATATGTATGGTTTTTTTGCAAAAATAGATCAGGATAAAGTTCAACAGTATATCGATACAACGCTTAATATTGTTGCAACGGATGAGTTATATTTTAAAGGCATAGGCGAATATGCATTATTAACCTTTACCGACATAGAAAAAATTGCCTCATTAACGCCGCCTTTTAGTGAGCACGGTTGGATGCAAGAGACTGATATTATTATTTGGTTGCCAGTTGCAAAGGTAGAAAAGCAAGGCAATGATGAAGATATCACTCATCTTTATTGGTATCCGGCGTTTATTTGCGTAAATAATGTTTATGCATTAATAAACGGCAGAGAAACATGGGGTTACAATAAATATTTATGTGATTACCAGATGCCCAGTTCGGTAATTGATATAACCGACTTTTCAGTTTCACTGGATTGTTTTAAGCATTTTTCGCCAACGTCAAAATTACAATCACAGCATTTATTTTCAGTCACCAAAAACGTCAAGACGCAAAGCGATGGCTTATTATCTGTATTAGAGGACTTTGGCGAGCATGTCGCCAATTTGTTTGATGGGGATCATATTGGTATTGATTTTTCGCTATTAAAGCAGCTGTTACAGGGTTTTGTGAATCCACAGATGGATCAAATACTATTTAAGCAATTTCCTGACGGGCAAGGCGATAAGGCTGTTTTTCAAGCGGTTATGCACTCTCCTTCAGAAATAAAGAAAATCCATCAATTTAAGCTACTCAGTGGTGCTTATCAGCTACATTTACAGCAACTAGATAGTTTTCCTTTAGCGCAAATGTTTGGTTTACAGCTAGGAGCGCAAGCTGTGTATTTGCCGTTTTATATCAAGATGGATTTTGACCAACTTCAAGCTACACAAATACTCCCTAAGTAAGGATCCATTATGGAGCAAGAAAAAATAGTTATTATAGGCGGTGGTGTTGCCGCAATGACGGCTGCTTTATACCTGACTGAACAACCTAATTGGCAGCAAAAAAGACATATTACAGTGTACCAACAAGGTTGGCGTTTAGGAGGAAAAGGAGCCAGTGGCCGTAATGCTGTTATGGGGCAGCGCATAGAAGAGCATGGTTTACATGTCTGGTTTGGTGCCTATGTTAATAGCTTTAAAACCATTGAAACTGTATACGACAAGCTACAGCGACCACCAACGAGTGCACTAAGTACTTGGCAACAAGCACTTAAACCGCATAGTTTTATTGCCCTTGAAGAGCACATTGATGATCAGTGGCAAACGTGGCCTATAGAGTTTCCTGTTTTACCTGGCAATCCTGCGAATGGGAGTTTAGATATTACTGTATGGGACTTTGTGAAAATGACCCTTGCATGGCTGAAAGAATGGATACCACAATTTGAACTGGCCGCCAGAGTCCAAGCTAAGAGCACACAATTAACGACAAAAAAACCACGAGATAGATACCTACTACGCCATTTTCATAAACAAATTCAGACCTTGGTTTCTGATGGCAGTGAGGCATGGCAAACGTTTACCAACGATATACAAAATCTCAATCAAGAAATCACTTCAACACCTAGCTTACTTGTCGATAAATTAAATAGCTTTGTGCAAAGTAACAACACACTGCAGCCACAAATTTCTGAGAAGAAAGATAGTTTAGTGATTTGGTATATTGTCAGAAAACTAAAACGCTGGATTAACCAAGAGTTAACCGAGTTACTGGATGACAATGCAGAGTTGAGGCGTATTTATATTTGTGCCGATTTAGCGATAGCGATGCTGGTTGGATTGATTAAAGATAAAGTTTATCGCGATGGTTTTGGGGTTATTAACAAGTATGATTTTCGTCAATGGTTATTAAAAAATGGTGCGAATAAACAATACAGTGTCGATTCTGCGCCCGTGCGTGGTTTTTATGATTTAGTGTTTGCCTACCCACAAGGTGATTTTAAAAAACCAAGTGTAGAAGCTGGAGTTGCTGCACTTGCCATGCTTAGAATCGCATTATGTTATCGCGGTGGGGTAATGTGGAAAATGCAGGCGGGAATGGGCGATGTTATTTTTGCGCCATTGTATGAACTATTAAAACAAAGAGGCGTCAACTTTGAGTTCTTCCATCAACTGCAGCAACTTACACCTGGGATTGATGAAAGTGGCCAAAAATGTGTTGCTTCTGTGTTATTACAACAGCAAGTGAGTTTAAATAACTCATCAGAGTATCAGCCATTAATTGATGTGAAAAACTTAGCTTGCTGGCCAAGTGAGCCTCTTTATCAGCAGATAAACCACGAGCAGGCCCTGTTACTAAAGCAGAATAATATTAATTTAGAATCATTTTGGAGTGATTGGCCCAGCTGTTACCAAGCACATTTTGGCGCACAACTACCAACTAAAACACTGCAGTTTAAAGATGATTTTGACCGGTTGATCCTTGGGGTCTCAGTTGCTTCATTAGAGCATGTTTGCCCACAATTATTAGCAATAGACGACAACTTTGCTGCTCAGGCTAAAAATGTTCTTTCGGTAGCAACACAAGCCAGTCAGATTTGGTTAAATAAAACAGATCAACAGTTAGGTTGGCAATATATGCCGCCAAGTGAAGAAGGGCCTATTTTGAGTGGTTTTAGCGAACCGTTTGATACTTGGGCTGCAATGCAAAACTTAATTGATAAAGAGCAGTGGCCTGCAAGCAATAGTCCGCAGAATATTGCCTATTTTTGTAGTGCATTTCCTTGTCAAGAGTACCCACCACAGAGTGATCATGGTTTCCCCGCACGGGCAAAAGCACAAGTAAAAACTAACTTAACACAACTATTAACAACTAATATGCAGCCATTATGGCCGTTAGCTTATAACGATAATGACTTTGATTGGTCCATTTTATATACACAAGATGACGTGCCAGAATCAGCGCGCTTAGATCAACAGTACTGGCGAGTGAATGTTGATCCAAGTGAGCGTTATGTGCTGTCGGTTTCAGGTTCCAGTCAATATCGTTTAGCAACTGATGGCACGCAATTTAGTAATTTATTTATTACCGGAGATTGGATCAAAACAGGAGTTAATGCAGGTTGTGTTGAAGCGGCGGTTATGGCTGGAATGCAAACAGCACGGGCACTGTGTGGGTATCCGCAGCAGATCAGTGGTGAAAATGCCTTTGAAGCGCTGTAAAACTAGCTAATTAATGGATAACTTGGCGACTTTAATCAATAAATTAGTCTATAATCGTAAATAATTACAATATCTTTACATTGTCGGTATTAAGGTTCACATCTAATGAAAAGCCAACGTTATTCTCTTTCAAATCATATATTGCTGCTGTGCTCGTCGAGCCTCGTTTTATCTGTGACTGCACAGGCAAATAATGATGATTTGAGTGCCTCAAGTCATAGCCTCGAAGTCATTGAGGTGTATGCACAAAAACGTGCGCAGGCAATAGAAGATGTTAGTATTGCCATTAGTCAGGTCAAAGGTGACAGCCTTAAAAACCAACATTATAAAGATTCAACAGAGTTATCGGTATTCGCGCCTAATTTAAAAATCAGCCAAAATGCGGCTGAAGGCACGCCACCGGCGGTAAATATCCGAGGGGTTGGTTTAGTTGACTACAATACGGCGAACACCTCGCCTGTGGCTATTTATGTAGACGACATTGCCGTAGGATCTGCAAGTAATCAGATCGTTAACTTCTTTGATATTGAGCAAGTGGATATTTTGCGTGGTCCGCAGGGGACTTTATTTGGCCGTAATTCAACTGGCGGAGCAATTTTAATTCGCACTAAACGCCCTGAATTTAACGAGTCGGGGTATTTAACAGCGGGTATAGCAAATAATAACGCGTTTAGTATTGATGCTATGTATAACAATCAATTAAGTGATAACAGCGCGTTTCGTGTTGCTTTAAATCATCAAGACTATGACTATTCAACCAGCAATACTTTTGCACAATCACCTACCGCTGGAATGCAACAAACCAATGCACGGTTATCACTATTAAGTGATTTTGATACTGTACAGGTATTGTTACAAGCGCACCTCGAAGATTGGCAGGGTATTGTGCAGCCTGTCGGTAATATCGGTGTAGTGGCGGATCCATTAACAGGTCAGTTATGTAGTCCTAGCGAAGCTGGTTCGACAAATTGCTATGATAACTTTGGCTTCAATGATGCCAGTGACGACTTTTACACGGTTAAAGTGAATAACGATTCTCCGCATAAAACGGATGGTAAAGGGTTTAGTGCACATATTAATTGGCAATTAAATGAGTTTAACGAAATTATTTCGATTAGTAGTTATAATCAATTAGAGCGCGATCATGCATTTAATTGTGATGGCTCACCAGCGCGATTATGCGAAGGAAATCTAGGTTTAGATACTCACTTATTTAGCCAAGAGTTACGCTTGCAAACGCAATGGAACAAACATACTTTAACCAGTGGTTTATATTACGCAGATGAATCAATCAAACAAGATAATATTAACGATATTTTAAGAGATTATCGCGGTATATTAGCCACCGACTTAACCGCAACCTTCTTCTATGATAACCAAATTGACACGCAAAATATTGCCGCTTTCAGCCAGTTAGACTATCAACTTAATTCAGATTGGTTGCTAAGTGTTGGACTACGTTATTCCTATGAGTCACTTGATTATGACTCAGTGGCACAATTAAATATGGTAGTTGATCCGAGTGATTTAGCAGGGGTTTTAGTGCCATTTTATCATGTGCAAGGCGAGCAATCCGATAATGGTTTTTCTGGTCAGTTTGCTGTGAACTATCTTATTAACGATACAACCCATGGCTATTACCGTTTTGCAAATGGGATTAAAAGTGGGGGTTATAATGGCGGGTTTTTATCTTCCCCTGAGCAAGCCGAATTAGCTGACTATGGCAAAGAGCGTCTCAATGCGCATGAAATTGGTACTAAATCATGGTGGCCTGAGCAAGGTGTGCGGTTTAATTGGGCTGCTTTTTATTATGATTATAATGATCAGCAAGTGTTTATGAACCAACCATCAGACTCACCACAAAAGCCACCCGTGCAATTATTAGAGAACGTTGGTGATTCAGTGATCTATGGCCTTGAAGCTGAACTCGATTATCAAGCGACTAAAGCACTTTCAATGCGTTTTGCGATGGGTTACATTCCCCATGCGGAATTTGAAGAATTTGTTGATCCTTTGGGTAACAGTTTGACTCATAATCGGCTGCCATTTACATCAAAGTGGAATGTGAGTGCAGGCGTAGAATATCGTTTAGAGCTTGCTGGTAATCCCTTAACAACACAATTACTAGTGGATTATCAATCAGACTATTATTTTGATCAAAACCAAAATCCGTATGCTATGCAAGATGGTTACAGTTTAGTCAATGGTAATATTCGTTATCAATTAGATAACCTAGGTTTTGTACTGTGGGGCAAAAATTTATTTGCCAGTGAGTACAGTAATTTGAAGTTTGATTTGAGCTCTTTCCTTGGCATGTTGGAAGATTTTAAAGGGGAAGGTCGCCGCTATGGTTTGGATATCAGTTATCAGTTCTAATCTTTTTGTCATTAAACTGAGGCGTATTGTATGCTGTTAAAAGCAATACAAGGTTTTTGCTATGTAGTCTTTTTAGGCTTGCTAACAATATATGTCTGCGAAGTGCGTGCAACACAGTCAGCGGATGTGTTTGTTTATACAGAGCAACAACAAGATATAAATTTGTTTCAAGTTGGTACCTTATTAGCGGCAAGTTATGAAGGGTTTCCTGATAACAGTACTCAGATTGCGACGTGGCTTGACAATAAAAAACCACAAACAAGTACCACATATTATGGCGGAAGTTATTGGTTAGTTGTCGAACTTGAAAATCAGACTCAGCTAGCTGAATTAGTGTTGTTCCCTTACAACACCTTAGTATCGCGTATTGAAACACGTGTATATGATATGGCCGATCCCACATCTGAGGCCGCGCGTTACGTAACAGGGGGGATTGAAAAAAACGAATTTGCTTTTCATTACGGCAATAAAATAGCCCTTACACCAGGCAAGCGTTACTTTTTGATCACCAAGTATGAAAGTGACTACTTTTACACTCCTCCTAAACTGGTATTAAAACCCTATGCAGACTTCTTTACTCAGGTCACCATCGAAAATATGGTGATGATGTTGTGCTTTGGAGTAGGCATTGCGCTGGGTTTGTATAACTTATTAATATATTTTGGCGCACGGGATGTAACCCACCTTTATTACGCCTTATTTACAGCATGCTGGGTATTTGCCTGGAGCCAGTTTTTCCATATTCCAGATCAACTATTTGGTTTTTATAATGCCCATTTTCATTGGCTAGGGTTTGTTTTAATACCATTAACTAACATATTATTTTTCAATAATTTGCTTAAGCTAAAAGACAGTTTTCCACAATTAGCCAAAGCATCAATTATATTAGCTGTGGTGGCAACCGCAGGTTTGCCTTTCGCTGCTATGTGGCCAGGTTTTGGGTTTATTTGGGCAACAATAGTAACGGGGTGCACCTTATGCTTAGGCATGTATATAGGGGTTCGCAGTTGGATGAGTGGTTTTAAACCCGCGCGATACTTTGTCTTTGCTTACCTAGCGATGGCAATTCCTAATATGGTGGGAAATTTAACTAATTTAGGTGTACTGACGCCGATTGCAATCGATTTGTACCTATTAGGTTTGATTGGCACCGCCTTAGATGCGATGTTACTCGCGTTTGCAGTGGCAAATAAATTTAGTATTTTACATGATGAGAATGTTGAGCTTACTAAAAACCTCGAGCAAAAAGTGCAATTGCGTACGCAGGAGTTACAACAATTGGCGTCAGAACTCACTGATGCCAGTGAAGCTAAGAGCCGTTTTTTAGCAAATATGAGTCATGAAATACGTACGCCAATGACCTCTATTATAGGCTACGCAGATGGTATTATTTTAGGCGATATTAAGCCTCACGAACGAAATCATGGTATTCGGGTTATTTTACAAAACAGCCGCCATGTTTTAGGACTCATAAACGACATACTTGATATGTCAAAAATAGAGGCCAATCGCCTTGAAATTGATTTAGTCGAGACTGACTTATTTGCAACCATTGCGCATATAGAATCGCTATTAGGCAAACAAATTCGTGATAAAGGTCTTAAATTTAAAGTTGATTACCAATTCCCACTGCCTGATTGGATTATTTCTGATCCAACCCGATTACGACAAATATTGTTAAACTTAACAGCTAATGCATTAAAATTTACCACGGTAGGGCATATTCAATTAGTGGTGAGTTGCACTAAAGAGCAGCTTATCATTAAAGTTAAAGACACCGGCATTGGGATGACAGAGGCTGAGCAACAAGACTTGTTCACGCCGTTTTATCAGGCTGACTCATCGATCTCACGTAAATATGGCGGTACAGGACTCGGTTTAAATATTTCAAAAAGTTTAGCCGAAAAGTTAGATGGTAATATCACCGCTCATTCCCATGTTGGCAGTGGCAGTGAGTTTAGCCTCAATATCGCGCTATATATGCCTGAACGAGTGCGTTGGATCAATAGTTTTGATGAGATCTCTATAAGCAAAGAAAAAGAGCTGCCAAGTCAAGATCAGCGAAATCTCGTGGGTGAAGTGCTGGTAGCGGAAGATCATCCTGAAAACCGTGAACTGATCAAACGTATTTTAGAGCGAATGGGGTTAACGGTTACTGCGGTAGAAAATGGCAAAGATGCAGTGCAAGCTACCCTAGATCATCAATTTGATTTGATTTTATTAGATATTCAAATGCCAGTAATGGATGGTGAACAAGCGATTCATATTATGCAGGCAACAGGATTAACTACACCCATTGTTGCCCTTACAGCAAATACTATGAAGCATGAAGTTGATCGCTATCTAAAACAAGGGTTTATTGATCATATAGGCAAACCAATTGACCGCAGTGAATTTAGTCATAAAATTGCTAGTTATTTAGATATCGAAATGCTTGAAGATGTAAAATTGCCAGAGCATGAATTTGAGGTGCTTAAACAGGTGTACATAGAAGGGCTTAAAAAGCAGCGAGAAACAATAACCAAGCAATATACAGATGGCGATATGACAGGGTTTGCACAAAGTGTTCATATGCTAAAAGGAACTGCTGGAATGTTTGAGTGCGAAACATTGTACCAACATGCAATCAAGTTAGACAAAGCCCTTAAAGCCGATAGCGTGATGTTAGATAGCCATTTAGTTTATCAAGTGTTTGATGAAATTGATGATATTTTATGTCACTCACCTCAGTAAAATAAGCTGCTCACGGGTAATGTCCGGAAAATCAGTACGCTGTGTATAACGGGCATATAAGGTTGAAAAAATGGCGCTGCGTGAAAGCTGATCAAATGTTGTGATCAGTTTTTTTGCTGTTGTTTTTGAGCTATAACAACACTCGCGATAGCGTTTTATTAATTGTGTCAAGCTTTGTCCTTGTTGCTGTAAAGCCAGCTCTGCTTCAATAAAAAATGCGCTACCACTCCAATAAACTCTTTGTTGTGCACCTTGTTGCCACATATCGTCGGCAAGTTCACTTAATGGCTGTTGCTTTGTTCGAGTTTGCTGACGTCCGCGTTCAAGCCCTGCAGATAGTCGTTGTATAAATTGCTTCCTAGTGATCACTTTACTATCACGCATTATTATATTTTGCATATAGGTTGCAAATCCTTCACTTAACCAGAAGCCCGAATAGGGTAGTAACGGTAAGTAAAGGTGTGCCATTTCATGGTAGAGGGTCCAGTCATCGCGTAATTGTGTAAAACTGGCAAAGCGATCAAAATGTAACTCTATGCCATCTGGATCACCACGGCGCACACTTCCCCAAGGCACGGGTTCAAATGCAATATACCGAGGGTGTAAATAAATGGGTAAATTAGAGTATGGCAGTGGGCCTAAAGTTGCCTGAGTTTGCTCAAGACTAAAATTCAGCCATTGCAGTATTATCTGCTGCTTGCTTTTTGACAGCTCGGTTAATCCTTGAGGATCAAGCTGGGCTGCGAAAACAGATGTACTCGCTAAACAAGTAACGAATAAAATTCGATTAAACAGTTTCATATCTGGTACTTAATGGTTTTTAATTGCTCACAAAAGACCGAGTAAAGCATAAAATCCGTTCACTATTTTATTGTTGAATGATAAGTATAGATGCTAAAACCACGACACTCACTGCCAACCATGGTTTAATGTTTATATGATATTTTATAATAAAAATATGGCAGGTTATGGGTTATCAACACATTGAAATCCCACCTCAGGGTGAACAAATTAGCATTGATAATAAAGGCGTGTGGCATATTCCGGCGCAGCCGATCATTGCTTATATTGATGGTGATGGAGTAGGGCAGGATATCTCCCCTTGTATGCGTGACATTGTGAACCATGCTGTGCAGTTATGTTATCAAGGAGTGCGAAAAATTCACTGGATGGAAGTCTTTAACGGTGAAAAAGCTGCGCAGCTATATGATGGGGATTGGTTTCCGCAAGAGACGATTCATGCGGTTCGGCAATTTAAAATAGCGATTAAAGGGCCTTTAACCACGCCGATTGGCGGAGGTTTTCGTTCACTCAATGTTGCTCTTCGTCATGAAATGGATTTATTTGTAAATATGCGGCCGATTAAAGGCTATTGCGCATTACCGTCACCGTTAAAAAAACCTGAAAATACCAATATTGTTGTGATCCGCGATAGCTCTGAAGATGTGTACTCTGGAATTGAATGGCAAGCTGGCAGTGTCGAAGCCGAAAAAATGCTGGATTTTTTATGCCAAGAAATGGGCGTAACCCGTCTGCGCTTTGATCAACAATGTGGTATTGGCATTAAAAATATTTCTAAAGAAGGGTCAGAGCGGCTAGTGCGCTATGCAATAGCGTATGCGCTTGAACAAAATAGTGACTCGGTAACGGTTGTGCATAAAGGCAATGTACTTAAATTTACTGATGGTGCGTTTAAGCGTTGGGGGTTTGCCGTGGCGCAAACTGAGTTCTCAGCAATACCACACAGTAATGGCCGTTGGCTAGAAATACCACGTGAGGGCTTGGCACCGTTAGTTATTAAAGAAGTGATTGCAGATAACATGCTCCAGCAAGCGTTAATGAATCCTGAGCAATTTGATGTAGTGGTAACAACCAACCAAAATGGCGATTATCTAGCAGATATGTTGACTGCACAAGTGGGTGGTATTGGTATTATGCCCGCAGCAAATTTAAATAATGAAGTGGCTTTTTTTGAACCAACTCATGGCACGTTTGAGCGTATTGCTGGACAAGATAGTGCAAATCCTACCAGTAGTATTTTAAGTGCGGTGATGATGCTACGGTTTATGAATTGGCACGAAGCGGCCAACAGTATAGAGCTGGCTTTGCAACAGACATTCATAGCCGGTGAAGTGACCTTTGATTTACAGGCAGAGCAGCAAAACTCGACCATCCTCAGTTGCAGTGATTTTACACAAAGGATAATCGAGCGTTTAAAAGTTTCATGAGCTACGCTGCATTGGCGTTGTAGAGCTTTGCACGATACATGCAAGGGCGATTAGTCAGTGTTGCAGCACGTTGATAAATTGCTTTTGCATTGTGTTCATCGCTTGGTGTACCGCTTAATGTATCCATTAAAGCAACAACAATAATAGCTGGCACCTGACAGCAATATTCATCTAATACCGCAGTTGTTGTTTGTGCATCAACATGACAATGCGGGTGATTATGCTCAACTTGATACGCATGCAATAACGTTTGTACATCTAAACTGTCATTGTCAAAATGTTTGTTTTTACGACATTGACAGCCAAATTCATCAACCAGAGTCGCCAATGCTTGGTAAACATCATTACACTCAAGGGTGGTTTGCTTACAAAGTTGTTGTTCGATGAACGCATGTAAATGGCCGTCGATAAATAATCCGTCTTGTTGGGTGAAGCTTGCTGTAGTTTGCATCATAATGTTGTCTCTCAGTGTTAGTGGTTAACTCATTTGGTATGACTTCACTGTAGCCCTAAGCACACTATTTATGAAATTGTTGTTTTCAATAACTGATATTGATTTAATCAATAATAACGAGAGAGCTCCATTTTAATTAGAGCTTTCTAGCGATCAGCAATCGTATTAGCGAACGCTTGCAGTTCGCGGCGTAACCATTGGTGTGGGCTGGCATGATGCAGTAATGGGCTCCATAGCATTTTTACTTCAATTGGGACAATTTGAAACGGCACAGGACTAATCACTAACTCGGTATGTTTAGTTAGCAGCATTGCTTGTCGTCTTGGTAGTGTGGCGATCAGTTGTGGCGATTGGCATAGCAAACTTGCCACCATGTAATGACGAGTAAACACCCGAATATGACGGGTTTGTTCAAGCTGCCAAAGAGCTTCGTCTACCCATCCCAGCTTTTGGCTACCTGATTTATTCGTGACGGCAGCTTCAGCCCCCCAGCCTGCACGATTTACCCAAATATGCTCTGACGCTAAGTATTGCTCTAGATCAGGCTGTTTTAAGTATGGGTTAGCTGGATGCATTAAACAGCAATAGTTATCGCGCCAGACACTGGCCTGATGAAAAGACCGTGGTAGGCCGTTGAAGCGATTGATGGCTAAGTCAATGCTGCCCTTTTCCATATCTTGCAGGCTAACATCGCTGGGGCTAAGCACATCAAAATTAAGTCCTGGATGTTTATTGAGTTGCTGGGTAATAAAAGGCGCGACTAGCGTTGATTCTAAATAATCATTCGCCATAATTCTAAAGGTGAGTTCGCCAGTGGTTGGATCAAACATATCACTGGGTTGGGTTATTGCCTCAGCCATTTTTAACAGCGCTTCTATTTCAGGTTTTAAACTCAGCGCTTTTGCAGTAGGAGTCATAGAGCCTGCGGCACGAACTAGGAGCGGATCGTCAAATAAATCACGTAAACGTTTTAGTGCATTACTCATTGCAGGTTGGGTTAATGCTAATTTATTTGCCGCTTTCGAGACATTTCGCTCATCTATCAGTACATTTAAGTACACAAGCAAGTTGAGATCGACATTTCTTATATTCATTTGATCAATCTTATTCATTCGCTGTATTAATTATCTAAATTAAAGCGTGCTTGCTAAGGTGTGTAAACCACTAAATAGACATAGTCATCATAAGTGATAGAAATATGCTAGAGCTAAAAACAGCAAATACGTTATCGACTCAAACTAGCAACGCAATTGAGCAAGTCATTGCGACCAAATTAGCGCGTGCCGTATTCGCAGGCTTTGAAGCGATGTTTGCTGAGTTTTTAAATATTACCTTAGGTGCACAAAGTCGTTTTGAGCAACGGCAATGGCAAAATGTACAATCGGCAATGCGTGAGCGTTTACAAGTATATGAAAGGCAAGTTAAAAATGTTAGTGAAGCGGTGCGAGTCATTGCATTTAAAGAGCTCAACGATCCGCGACTGTGGCAGCAGGCAAAGCATATTTATGGCCAAATGGTGCAAGATCATGAAAACCAACCGATTGCGCATACATTTTTTAATTCAACTTTTGGCTCGATTTGGGATGATAAAAAAATTCGCACCGTGCACTTATTTGTTTTAAAAGCCAAATACCGCGCTAAATCTCGGCCATTTGATAATTTAGTAAGTCGTATTTCATTGCAAAATGGCTTTAGCCAGGCGGTGGAGCAACTTATTTATCGACAAGCTTTTCGGGTTGGATTTACAGATTTAGCTCATGATGTTGATATTTTGCAGCGTACTTTGGCGTTAGGTGCGCAGCAGCAATGTCGTCAAGTGTATGAGCTGATGAATTTAAACGATGGCTATATTGAATACGCTAATTCACTGTTTTTTAGAAATAAAGCCTGCTACTTAATAGGTCGTTGTATCGCTAAAAATGGCGATAACATGCCCTTTGCTGTCGCTATTTTACATACCCAAAGCGGTTTAAAGCTTGATGCGGTGATGATGGGTGCAGATCAACTGAGTTTATTATTCGGCTTTGCTCGCACCTACTTTATGGTTGATACCGACCAACCCGCGCGCTACGTAGATTACTTATCAGTGCTAATGCCACATAAGCAACGATTTGAATTATTCAATGCCATTGGCTTTATTAAACATGCCAAAACAGAGTTTTATCGCTATAAGGTCGACACCACCAACAATAGTCCAATAGATGATAAGTACATTATTGCCCCCGGCACGCCAGGCATGGTAATGCTAGTATTTACCACTGCTGGCTCAGATTATGTTTATAAGGTAATAAAAGATAAATTTAGCGCGCCTAAAACATCAACCAAAGCACAGGTGATGGCAAAATACGACTTTGTAAAACAAGCGGATAGAGTCGGCCGTTTAGTCGACACTCATGAATTTCGCTATTTAGCATTTGATTTAAATCGTTTTAGCGATGAATTGCTTACCCATATGCGAGCGAGTATCGGCTCAAGTATGGCTATTGCAAATAAAGCCTTAGTGCTTAAGCATGTATACGTTGAGCGCAAAATGACACCACTTAATTTATACATCAATCAATGTGACGATAAACAACTGAATAATGTAATGCTTGATTACGGCAAGGCGATTAAAGAGTTAGCCGGGGCTAATATTTTCCCCGGTGATATGTTGATGAAAAACTTTGGTGTGACCCGTTGGGGGCGCGTGGTATTTTATGATTATGATGAAATTTGCCCATTAACGGATTGTAACTTTAGAGACTTACCGAGCAGTGAAAATAGTTTTGATGAACTAAGCAGCGAAAGCTACTTTGATGTTGCCGAAAATGATGTATTCCCGAGTCAGTTTAAAGTGTTTTTTAGTGCTGATCAGCAAGCATTTAGTCATTTTTGCCAGCAACATCAAGACTTATTTAGTCCTGATTTTTGGCTGCAGTGCCAAGCTGATATCAATGCTGGGCAATTGGCTGATGTGTATCCATACAAACAAAGTTGGCGATTTTAGCCGGGGGTTATTACCCATAAGTCTGATTAATTTTGGGCGTGTAAAAAGGTAAAGTTTCATAAAACAAAAACCAAGGAAAATCATGAAATCTCTATTATTAGCAAGTTTACTCATCACCTCACCGCTGGTTTTAGCTAACCCGCTATTAGGTAGTTGGGAGTTTGTGGAAGGGAAATATGCAGTTGAACAAGGGTTTGTGACTGCCAAAGCGCCAGAGTTGACCTCAGTTAAACTAATAACCGCCACTCATTTTAATTACATCACCCAAAAAAATGGCCAGTTTCATTATGCAGGTGGCGGGCAGTACACCTTAAAAAACCAACAATTTGTAGAGACTTTTGTTTACGGTAACATTGAATCGTTGCTTGGCAAAACCATGGCTTTTGATTACAAAATTGAAGGAGATTTGTGGCATCATTCTTTAACAGAAAATGGTAAGTTAGTTGAAGCCGAAGTGTGGCGTAAAATCGATTAACTCATCAATTCAGGAGCTGCAATGCAATTTATTTCTCATCAAGATCAGCATTTAACATTAAGCGACACCGCTAAACCGCAATTAAAAACTAATGAAGTGTTAATTAAAGTTGCTGCTATCGGCGTGAACCGCGCTGATTGTATGCAACGTCAAGGTAAGTATCCAGCGCCACAGGGCGACAGCCCCATTCTAGGGCTTGAATGTGCAGGCACTGTGATTGAGCTTGGCACCGAGGTTGATCAAAGCTGGCTTAATAAAGCGGTATTTACTTTGTGTGCAGGCGGTGCATATAGCGAATATGTGGCGGTCGATGCAGCACAATTAATGGCTTTACCAAGTGATTTAACTATGGCGCAAGGTGCAGCGATCAGCGAAGTATACTTAACCGCGTTTGGTGCGTTATTTCAACTTGGTAAATTACAAGCAGGGCAAACAGCACTGATCCATGCAGGCGCAAGTGGCGTGGGTGGGGCAGCTATACAAATGGCTAAACGTATTGGGGCAACGGTTGTTATTACCGCAGGTAGCGATGAAAAGTGCGAACATGCCAAAGCGCTTGGTGCCGATCATGTAATCAACTACAAAACCGACGATTTTGTTGCTTACATGCAAAACCATGGTTTAACGGCGAACGTGATTGTTGATCCGGTATCTGGGCGCTATTTAAGTAAAAATGCAGCAATCGCTGCAATGGATTGCCAAATAATTATGCTGGCATTTTTAGATGGTCGCTTCGCAGAAGTAGATTTTGCACTCTTGTTACAAAAGCGGATTTCATTTCATGGCTCAACACTGCGCAATCGCAGTCAAGCGTTTAAACGCCAACTACGCGATGAGTTTGTAGCAAAATTTTATGACGAAATAGCAAATCAACAGTTTGATTTTAATATTTATAAAACGTTGCCTTGGCAAGACGCTGGTGAGGCTCACGCGATTCTTGAACGAAACGAAAATGCCGGAAAAGTTGTATTATTAGTTCAGTAGTTTAAAAACCAATATTTGCCCATATAACTATGGGCAACTATAAAGCGATTTAAGGCAAAAACATGAACCCAATTATAGCAACATTAAAAGAGCACAATGTTAGCGATGAAAAAGTACACGAACTTTTTCAAGCATTTACTCAAAACCCAATGATGGCAATGGCACTTGTGCAGCAACTCGGTATTCCACCAGAGAAGTTACAAGCACTAATGGGCTTAGTAATGACTCAGCCTCATTTAATCAAAGAAGCCGCTGATTCACTTGGTATTGGTGAAGGTGAGCTTGAAAAAGCTAAGCAGCAGTTGAAAAACCAATAACGAGCTATCAATGAGAGTACATTTAGTTACTCTCATTTGTTAAGCATGCAATTATTAAGCAATGTCTATCGTGTAAGCGGCCAATAAGTTTTGCATTTTTTGTTGTTCATGTGCGGCAAACTCGATGCCCACACTTAAACGATCTCCCTGCATTTGATTGTTGCGCACATGCGCACTGATCACTACGGCACTGTTGTCGATAGGCGATAGAACATGCACAAACACGGGGCGTTTTTTAAGCGCTAAAAACCCTGAATTAACATGCACAGTAAAGCGACAACCAGTCGGTGAAATATCGATGATCAAACCTTGCAATAGATTTTCACTGTCATAAGTATGCGATTTATTAATGCTAATCTTTGCTGGTATATGGGTTTGTAAACGGCTGACTTCACGCAGTTGCCTACTCTCAATATTCTTAGGGTAAGCAAGGTAAAGTAACTTTTCTGGTCGAAAAGAAATAGCTAATATAGTGGTCGAAAAAGCGACGCACTCCCCACGTTCACCTTCGACTATATAGCGTACAATTGCGCCATTGCCTTCTTTCAACACATCAGCATATTGGCTTTTTTTTGCTTGCACAGGGTACTTTAAAATTAAATACTTACCAGCTTCATAGCCAACTAAAGAGAGTTTAAATCTGACACTTAATGGGTTGGTGAACTGAATGTCGATTAATTTACCTGGCAGTAAGTCTAAGCAAAACTTAGCTTTGCTAGCTTGCGCTGGTCTGTCTTGTGTAATTTCCATATATGCGAAGTTATTATTATTTGTTTCCAAATAGTATCCATCAAAAGAACTAAAAAATCACTACGAAAAACGACTGGTATTAGTTTATTAGCCTTAATTAATAAAAGTAATACACGCCTTGTTACAAAGTTGATTGAACTGATAAATATCTGCTTTGTCTATTAAATAACATACTAACTTATGGAACAAAACTGTGAAATACATTTACAAAATATGGAAAAATAACCGCTCATTAATAGTATTTATCTCGCTGATGTGTGTTTTTAGAAGTGCAGTGGCTGACTGGTACGAAGTACCCACAGGTTCAATGCAGCCAACCATTGTTGAGGGCGACCGTATATTGACAGATAAAATGGCGTATGACCTACGAGTGCCTTTTACTAAAATTTCGCTGGTTAAACTAGCCGAGCCAGAGGCCGGCGATATTATTGTATTTGATTCTGTTGCGGCACAAAATCGCCTAATAAAAAGAGTGATAGGTGTACCGGGCGACACTGTTGCTTTAGTTAATAATCAACTTATTATTAATGGTGAAAAGCTTGATTACGAAACTGTAGCTGAAACCGCCATAAACCGAGTGGAAATAGAGAATTTGCATGGCATAAAACATACCGTAAAACTCGCTAAGCAGCGCTCTTATATGCAAAATTTTGATCCACTTATCATCCCTACAGATATGTATTTAGCAATGGGGGATAACCGTGATAACAGTGCTGATTCACGAGTAATAGGCTTAGTACCAAGAGCTGAATTGCTCGGAAGGGCAAAGCGAGTGATAGTTTCACTGGATTACGATGACTATTATTTACCACGTAAAAACAGGCTTCTAAAAGAATTACAGTAATAGTAAGCGCTGTTATAGTCTGGTAAAGGATAGCACTGATAAAAGATAGTAGTGCAAAAAATAACAGCGCTAAAACTTAAAATAGCTTAGCGATTAAATTTAGCGTTGTTGACTCTCACCTAACAATAAACTGTATATAAAAATAGTGTTTATGATTTTGTCAGATGTTACTGATCTCTAGCATTTTTGTATATTGCTGCATTTATAAAAAATGAGGTAAAGTTAACTCGTTGTTTACAGGTATTTGTTTGATAGCTAAGATAAATGCATTGTAATATATGGATGTTTTTCTGTTTGTAAAAAGATAAATGTCGTAGATAAAATTGTTATACCTTTAAGGAAGCTCAGTGAAACTTTTAGTTTTGTTATTTTTATTTACTTCAATATCAACTTTTTCTTGTGATAAAAAAAGCGAAATAAAGAAAGTATTGGCGTTTATAACTCAAGATAACTTCGCTGATTTATCAGAAATAACGGTTTATTACCCTGTTAATTATGGTGTTGCTGAGGCTGTAAGAGCTGTAATCTCTCTAGGTGAAATTGATAGGGTAACCTTGTATGTTCCTACAATTATTTCTGAACCATATGCTTTTGAAAGCAATCATGAGCTAGTTGATTATAAAGTATCAACCTTTACAATTAAGACTGATACGATAAATGAGGCTTATATTACTGTGAATTACCGAGCTCCTCAGAAAAATGATGGCTTAATCACTTTTTGTATGGGACCTTTTCGAGTCTATAAAATAAGTGAATTACCGATAAAGAAGGTATAATAAACGCATCAGAAATGACTTCAAACGCTTGGCTTATTTAACAGCTTTAAGGCGTTTTGTTATAGCTTGAAGTTTATCTTCTAGAGTGAAAGATAGTACCAATGTTTCTTCAACAACTTCTTTTGTCTCATCTACTAACCCCATCAGCTCCGATTCTTGTTCTTCATCCAATCCTAAGATAATCATTTTTGATTGCACCGCTTGAGATAAATCATTAACGAGTATTCTTATTTGTTTATCTTGATCTAAACATAACTTTTTTATCGTGCCAAAATCTTCAGCAAGTTGACTTTTAAGGTTATTTAATGCGCTTTGCCGTATATTGCTTTTTTCTAATTGTTCTTCAATAAAATCTATTCTACTTTCTACAATGGTAAGTAAGATAGCAAAGTTATCGCGAAGACGGCCAAGTAAGTCTTCATCTCTTGCATTGATCCCTTTTACTATCATTGAGCAAGTAGGCGAGTTAAATAATAAATTGGAACTAAATGGCACTATTCGCTTGGCTCCTCGGCCTAACTCAAGAATTTCTTTTTCTAAGCCAGTAATAGTGTGTTGTGGAAATTGGTGATATTGCTTTGCTACTCGAAACTCTACACAACAGCTCGCGCCTACATTGGTAAAATAGCGTTGGATGTTGCTAAATAAGGTATTCAGATCCGTTACTTCAAGATTGTCGGTAAAAAATGTTACTAACTCTCCAAGTTCACTTGCCTGTTGCATCGATGTGAAAGCGGTAGATGAAGCTACTTCGAACATTTCTTTTAAGTTGTTACGCTCTGAAATACGCAGCTCAACACGTTTTAATTTTTCACAAAGTTCTTTGAAATCGACTGGCTTAGCAATATAGTCATCGCCTCCATATCCATAAGCGGCGAGTTTGTCTTCACTCGATGTTAAGGCTGAGATAAATATAATTTCACACTCGTCGTACGCACCACATTCCTTTATCTCTTTAACTAAATCGTAACCCGTGAAGTCATTACTAAGTAAGATATCCATCAGTACTAACTGTGGCTGATGCTCTTCCATCAAAGCTAAGATGGGTTCACTCCCATCAGATGAAGTAATGTCATATTGCTTAGATAGCACCATTTCCATGATATTTCTATTTTGAGGGTTATCGTCGATGGACAATATTTTCACATGCACTCCTAAATTTAATTATTCTTATGCTGCATTATTTGATAATAGCCATGGAAATGGTTACCCGCAAATAATAAACTCATTTATGTTTTGAGCGCAGGCTTGGAGGTCAGCTTCTTTTTAAAATTATAAAAGGCAAGTAATTTTAATTACATAGGCACTCATGCTAAATTTTGTAATGTCTAGCTTAAGAACTACAATTAGGTAAAGTATGCAGCAGGAAATAGAATCAAATAGATTGTTATTGCGTCCTTTCGTTTTTTCTGACGCTGAATGTGTTGCAAAATTGGCTGGAAAAACAATTTGTTGTGGCAATTAAAAAAGCCGTTGTTTAAAACAAGGGCTTTTTTTTAGTGTTAACTAGTTAAAGTCGAATTACATTACACGCATACCTGGCTCTGAGCCGTCGTCTGGGTTTAAAATATAGATTTCTTTACCGCCAGGGCCTGCTGCCAGTACCATGCCTTCTGACATGCCAAAGCGCATCTTGCGAGGCTTCAGGTTGGCAACCATAACCGTAAGTTTGCCTTCAATGTCTTCAGGGGCGTAGGCTGATTTAATACCTGCAAATACTTGGCGTGTTTCGCCGCCTAAGTCGAGCGTTAGTTTAAGTAGCTTATCAGCGCCTTCAACGTGCTCTGCTTTGGCTATTTTCGCTACACGTAAATCTACTTTGGCAAAATCGTCAAATTCGATTTCAGCTGCAATAGGCTCTTTTGCCAAAGGGCTGTTTGGATCGATTTTGTCTTTTGCAGCGAGTAAGCTTTCTTTTGATTCTTCGACCATTTTATTTACTTTATCCATTTCTACACGTTGCATTAACGGTTTAAATTTATTGATCGGGTGGCTAACAAGCGCAGTTTGCGCGCCTTGCCAAGATAGATCATCATTTAAGAAGTCTTCTACGTTTGCCGCCATACCCGGTAATACTGGTTTTAAGTAAGTCATTAGCACGCGGAATAAGTTAAGCCCAAGCGAACACACTTGGTGAGCTTGTTCTTGTTTCGTTTCGTCTTTGATCAATACCCATGGTGCTGAGGTATCAATAAATTGGTTTGCTTTATCAGCAAGCGCCATTATTTCACGAATAGCACGGCTATAATCACGGTTTTCATAGTGCTGAGCAACGGTATCGGTAGCTGCTTGGAATTCAGCTAATAATTGCGGCTCCATGACAGTGTCACTTAATTTACCGTCAAACTTTTTAGTAATAAAACCGGCGCAACGGCTGGCAATGTTAACCACTTTACCAACTAAGTCTGAATTTACACGTAGTGCAAAGTCTTCTAAGTTTAAGTCAAGATCGGTGATGCCGCTGTTAAGTTTAGCAGCGTAGTAATAACGTAAAAACTCAGGGTCGAGGTTGTCTAAATATGTACGCGCTTTAATAAACGTGCCTTTCGATTTAGACATTTTAGCGCCATTAACCGTTACAAAACCATGCGCGAATACATTGGTTGGCTTTCTGAATTTTGCGCCTTCAAGCATTGCTGGCCAAAATAAGCTGTGAAAGTAGATGATATCTTTACCGATAAAGTGGTAAAGCTCAGCGTCAGAGCCTTCTTGCCAAAATGCATCAAAGTCGATGCCTTGTTTGTCGCATAAGTTTTTAAAGCTGGCCATGTAACCAATTGGCGCATCAAGCCAGACATAAAAATATTTACCAGGCGCACCAGGGATTTCAAAGCCAAAGTAGGGCGCATCGCGGCTGATATCCCATTGTTGCAGGCCATCGGCAAACCATTCGTCTAGTTTGTTGGCCATTTCTTGCTGAATAGTGCCGGAGTGAAGCCACTCTTTTAACATGCCTTCAAATGCTGGCAGGTCAAAAAAGTAATGCTCAGAGTCTTTAAGTACTGGCTCAGCACCTGACATCACAGAGCGCGGGTTGATAAGCTCTGTTGGGCTATATGTTGCGCCACATGCGTCACAGCTGTCGCCATTTTGGTCTTCAGACTTACAAGTTGGGCACGTACCAGTTACAAAGCGATCGGGTAAGAAAATGCCTTTTTCAGGGTCAAATAACTGTGAAATAGTATGCTTTTTGATATGACCGGCATCGTTTAAGCGATTATAAATAAGCTCGCTGAATTCTTTGTTTTCTTGGCTGTGTGTGCTGTGGTAGTTATCAAATTTAATATTGAAGTCTGCAAAGTCACGTTGACGTTCAATGCTGACATTTTTTACCATTTCTTCCGGCGTGATCCCTTGCTTTTGTGCATTGAGCATAATTGGCGTGCCATGGGCATCGTCGGCGCAAACATAATAAGCTTCGTGGCCTTGTAGTTTTTGAAAACGTGACCAGATATCAGTCTGAATATATTCCAATAAATGGCCTAAATGTGTTGGGCCGTTGGCATAAGGTAATGCACTGGTAATGAGGATCTTTCGCTGTGCCATAATCATTCCGAATTGACGGTTCCTGTTAAGGAACGGATGAAAATCATAATATTATCAGCAAACCTAAAGGAAACACCTTCGTGGTTGGCCGATTTTCATTAATTGACTGGTGTTAATGCCCTGAATGTTACATAATTCCGAGGCAATTTTCATCAAAGAAACACTATTTTATTGTTATGTTTGGATTGTCGAAACTATTCTCCTCTAAATCGGTGCAAAAACAACCGATTCTTACTGCCTTAGCAGGGTATCGCAGTGCCGCTTTTGCTGTCGGCATTGATGAAAAATTCATTAAAAGCATTGAATCAAAAAATGATAAATCAATATTGCTTCATTTAACGCTGCCATTTGCTGCGTTATCTGAAATGCCAAAGGTAGCAGCGTTTGTAAGCCAACAACTTAATCAAGCAGTGACAATTAACGCAAGCATTGAGCTGACTGAAGCATGTAAGTTCAAAGCGATAAAACATATTGTGTTGATTGCATCAGGCAAAGGTGGTGTGGGTAAATCAACCACCGCGGTAAATTTAGCGGGTGCACTCAAAGCTGAAGGCGCAAAAGTGGGAGTTTTAGATGCGGATATTTATGGCCCGTCTATTCCAATGTTGCTAGGCCTTGAAGGAGCAACACCCACGGCTAAAAATGACAAGCAATTGCTACCATTTGACGCTAATGGCATCAAAGCACAATCAATTGGCTTTTTAGTGCCTAGTGATGATGCCACAGTTTGGCGCGGACCGATGGCGTCGGGCGCATTAACGCAACTGTTAAATGAAACTGCATGGGGTGAGCTTGATTACCTGATTGTAGATATGCCACCAGGAACTGGGGATATTCAACTTACTATGAGTCAGAAAGTACCTGCCAGTGGCACGGTGATTGTGACGACTCCGCAAGATTTAGCACTTGCTGATGCGCAAAAAGGCATTGCCATGTTTAATAAAGTGAATGTGCCAGTATTGGGCTTGATTGAAAATATGAGTCATTTTTTGTGCTCACACTGCGGCGAACCAAACCATGTATTTGGTAAGGATGGCGCAATAAAATTAGCTCTGCGTCATGGTGTGCCAGTGTTGTCGCAAATTCCTTTGGCGATTGATATTCGCGAATACTCAGAGCAAGGCAAATTAATCGCCATGGATAATCAGGCTGCGGTGAGTGAAACTTATGCTGACGCTGCGCGGCTGATTGCCAGTATGCTTTACTATCAACAACCCCATCATAATTCAGTCGCAATTGTGATTACGGATGATTAACTAATGAGATTATCAGATACCCATATTAAAGAATATATTGCCCAACAGCGTATTATTATTGAGCCAAGTCCGACCGATGAAATGATTTCTGGGGTAACGGCAGATTTACGTTTAGGTAATAAGTTTCGTGTATTTCAAGATCATACAGCAGCTTATGTTGATTTAAGTGGTCCAAAAGATCAGCTTAATAAAGCAATGGAATCAATAATGAGCGATGAAATCGTGTTAAAAGAGGGCGATGCATTCTTTTTACACCCAGGTGAATTAGCCCTTGCGATGACCTATGAAAAAGTCACGTTGCCGGCAGATATCGTTGGCTGGCTTGACGGCCGTTCATCTTTGGCACGTCTAGGTTTAATGGTGCATGTGACGGCCCATCGGATTGATCCCGGTTGGTCTGGTAATATCGTGTTAGAGTTTTATAACTCCGGTAAATTGCCGTTGGCATTACGACCTATGATGAAAATCGGCGCTATGAGCTTTGAGACCATGTCAGGTCCTGCTGAAAATCCGTACAATACACGCAAAGATGCCAAATATAAAGATCAAACCAGCGCAGTTGCAAGTCGTATTAGTGATGATAGTAACTAATTAAAATATAGTTTTAAAATAAAGGCTTATCACTTGATAGGCCTTTTTTATTGCTTGGAAATACACTCACTCGATTTTATTACCATAAACACTGCTTAAGCATTTTATTGATATATTATCCACGGTTCAGGTTATTTACTGGCTATTTCATTTAATACCTCCATACTTTAATTATCTTTTTATAATTTACTATTTGTTCAATGCACATGGAGTGACAGTGGATCAGGCAAGCATATTAGCGCGAGCATATTGTATAAAGATTTTTTTAATACTGTTAAGCATTACTGCTACAGCGTCTGTCATGGCTGATGAAGTGCCTGCCAGTGGCTGGTTAGTGCCAGCAAATACGCCCTTTCAAACTACCAAACCTTTACTAGAACAAGTTGTAACTACCGATTCAAAAACAGATTTATCACATGTTCGTATCAAGGCAGAGCAAGGTTATTGGTTTATTGTTGATTTAAATAAACGGTCGCAATCAAAAGTTGAGGTGATTTATGCAGACAACTCCCATTTAGCGCAGCTTAATTTTTATATTCTTGATGAGAGTTTCAACCCGTTAGTTGAAGTAAAAAATGATGCATACCGTTATGTTGATAAAGTACTGCCACACGCACTGTTACCTAAAGGTGAGGCTCGTTGGGCTGTAATTTACGCTCGCCATAGTGAAGATGACAGGCTGAGCATTGGCCTTGCAACTGGTAATGAATTTGCCAATTTGATAAACAAGAAACTGCGAAATTTCTTTTTAATTACCGGGCTATTACTGCTGTGTCTTGCCGTTGTTGGCACTGTATATGGTTTATCTCATCAAGCAAAATCGCTTTATTTACTTGCTTACCTAGTGTGTGTATTAAGTGAGTTTTTAATAGCAAAAGGGGTGTTGAATTACTTTAATATTGAATTTGCGTCTTTATGGTACACAAAGTTACAGTTTTCATTTCAAGTTATAGCCTTAGGGGTGGTCAACTTTTACTTTATTCATTATTTACAGTCGCAAAATCTTTTAAACGCTCGACAAGATAAGTTAACAGTTTATATAAGCTTATTTTGTGTTGCAGCACTATTTAGCTGTTTTACGAAGCAATCAGTGCAGTTTGCTGTAGTGACCGTGTGTTTGGGTTCTATGTTGGTGGTGCTGAGTTATTTATTTTTTTATTGGCTTAGTAATACCAAAAAAGCGATGCAATTTAAGTTTGTACTGGTTTGGTTTGCAGTGGCTTTACAAACTTTATGTTGGCAAGCAACGCTGGTGGCTGGTGCACAGATACAGCAACTTAATGATATGTTACTGGTGCTAAATGTAATTACTTTTGTGATGGTGTTACTCATTCACGAGCGTAAGTGTGTTATGCAATATAGCTACAGCCTCACTCACGACGATGATACAAAACTACCTAATAAACAGTTACTAATAGAGCGTCTTGATAGTCAGGTGAAATTATCAACAGAGCATTCTTTACTGTTATTTAGGCCTGCTGTACTGATTAATGCTCGAGCAAATTTTGGCTATGAACATGTAAATGAGCAGATAAAATTAACCATGGGCAAATTAGCCCAGCAATTAGCGTCAATGAATGTACTGTGTGTTGAAGCTAACCATCAGCATAGCCGTTGTATTGCCAGGTTAGATGACAGCACCTATGGGGTTGTAATAGTCGGCAAGTTAGAATTAAGCCAAGTAGAGCAGTTTGTATGTGTGATCAATAGCGTTTTTGCTGAGGGTCTCACTCATCAACGCATTCACTTAATTGATAAAGTTGAAATCGGTGTAGCAAATTATCCCTTACATGCCAGTACCTCATTACAACTAGTCCAGCGAGGGCTGCAAGCACTGGCGGTTAAACCCCTTCATGGTGAACGCTGGCATATGTTTAATATAGAGAATGTGACGTTATCGCAACGGCGCATTGCGATTGCATCAGCTCTAAAAGAAGCCATTGAATGCGATCAGCTTAGTTTATTTTTTCAACCACAGATATATCTAAACACCGGTAAAGTGTACGGCGCGGAAGCTTTATTACGTTGGGAGCATCCACAATTGGGTAATGTTCCCCCTGATTTATTTATCCCTATTGCTGAATCATCAGGGATAATTTCAGATTTAACCGAATGGGTTATTACGCAAGCACTGCAATATCAAAAGAAAATGATTGTATTATTGCCTGAGCATATTGTATCTATCAATATTTCGGCTAAAGATTTGCTGCGTAAAGATTTACCCGTGTTATTTATAACGTTGTTGAATGAGCATCAACTCAACCCGGCTAATGTAATGTTAGAACTAACGGAATCGGCAACACTCTTTGAGGGGGTTGATATAAAAAATGCCCTGAATGATTACCGTTTAATTGGCGTTAAAATAGCAATTGATGACTTTGGCACGGGGTATTCGTCACTCGCGTATTTGAGCAAAATGGGCTTTGATGAAATAAAAATAGATAAGCAATTTGTAATGAATATTGAATACTCTAAAAATGATCAAACAATTTGTCGTGCTACCTGTGATATTGCCAAATCACTGGGTTCATACGTAGTGGCTGAAGGGATAGAAGACAGCCAAAGTATGGCTAAATTACAAAGCTATGGCTGTGAAGTTGGTCAGGGATACTTTTTTTCACGACCATTGCCGTTTGACGATTACATGCAGTGGCTTGAAGAAAATCTTGAAACCACCACTGTATTTGTTAATGATCTTGAAAAAGTCGTTGACCTAATTGGGAAAAATAATTATTAAGTGCGTGATTACAAATTTTCAAGCTATCGTGTTTAGGATAAATAAGTGCTGAGCTATTGAGCCCGGAGACTAAAAAGTGATTAACGATCTGCTCATTACAAGCAATACATGCTTCAAAACTACGCGCAGCTAGCTCTTCAGGCATACTCATATAAAACTGCTGCTGTTGTTTATCAAATTCTATACAGTCTAAAACATATTGATTAGCGTGTTGACCGGTTGGCTCTAGAAATACTCCTTGGTAAAACTTATTTAATGCTAAGTTTAGTGGGTGACTTTGCTCAATCGTGTGCTCCAGCCAAAGTTTAGAGGCAAAATGCTGTGGCGAATGCTGGGGAAATATGTGCTTAGTTATGTGATGATCAAACGCATGAAACCATTCATGCGCCAGCGCGCCACCACCTGCATTTTTTGCCAGCGCAAGAGTTCGAGTACGGCTATTATAATGTGCTTGGACGTGTTGTTGACCGCCATGGCCAAAAGCAAAATTGAGTTTCCCCCTCAGACCAATGGTCTTCGGCGGCACTTGCAGTATTTGCGCTAAATCGGCTAGTGCGTCGTAAATTAAATTAGCACTAATAAAGCGTTCTTCTTTGGTGACCCATTTACCCACCACCATAGTACGAAAACCAAATGTATCGCGGATATCACTAAAGTCAACTTGGTCATCAAATCGGTAATCCGGTCCTTGGCGGTAAAACCCGCGCTTTAAGCGATTGCTGGCACTCATTTGGCTTGATAACGCGCTTTAACATGCTCAGGCATAAACTGGGTTTGTTTGCTGTTGAGCGCTTCCAGTGCCTGATATAAAGGCTCAGGGTTAATATGTTCAATCAAGGCTAAACTATGTGCAACCGCTTCTAATGTGGAGAGGCTATCTGCACGGGGAGCTTTGCGAATACGATATCGGTTTTGTGGGATCGTCGTAAAGCTGACCTTTTTAAAAGCCGCAAGGGCTGGGGTAAGCTGCATGATCTTAAATGCTTTTTTCCAGGTGCCATCGAGTACAATTAGATGACTTAACTGGCTTTTAAATTGTTGTGCTGCGGTACTTTCATCATCCAGTAGGATGGCATTATCATCAGGGTAGAGTAAGGCAGTTGTGGCAACGGGTAGTGTGTTTAGTTGTGCAAAATCAGCCTGCGTTTCTCCTACCATGATGTCGTATTGCGTTAGGCACAGTGTGAGTAAACGGGCGGTGTTTTTAGTGATTTTTACTTCGCTAGGGTGCTGCAAAATTATAACTTTGAGTTTATTTTCCAGTATCGACAAATCTTCACAAAGACACGTTTGTAGACTAAATTTACAATTAACACACAAAGAACGGGACATAAAAGAATCTTGTTTAATAGCAATAAGTTGAAAAACCCGCTAATTATACGCTTAATGAGACAATTAGTTGGTTTTTTTTCTATAGAACGATAAAGTATAAAAATAGTATAAGTTACTGGTTTAGTGTTGCTAAATACAAAAGGATAAATAATGAACACAATAGTCATTGATGAAAGTGCATTGGAAAGTATGGAATCGTTATTAGGCGAGCAATTTAGCGATACGCTGACTTTTTGTTGTGCTGAATTTGAACGATTAGGCTCTGAAGTATTGGCTACAATACATAGTGATATCCAAGTCGCAAGTCGCCATGCTCATAGTTTAAAATCAAATGCCGCGCAGTTTGGTGCTAGCAGTCTATCTCAGGTGGCCAGAGAAATTGAACAAAGCTTAAATAATAATGATGTTTCTCAGGCGCTTGCGGCAGCTCAGCAGCTTGACAACCAAGTTGCCGGATCAGCAGCTAAGTTAACTGATTGGTTACAAAGCCGTTAGTTAGCTATACCCAGACGTGAATTTATTTCAGTTTTGAGGTATTAAATCCACTGGTATTTAGCCCCTCTACTAGGTTAATCTAGCTGTTCCACTAGTAGAGGTAAAAATGTCAGAAATTAAAAAGAGTCATAAATTACAAGGCGTTTGTTATGACATTCGTGGGCCGGTGTTAGTTCAGGCTCGCAAAATGGAAGATGAAGGCCAAAAAGTTTTAAAATTGAATATTGGTAATCCTGCGGCATTTGGGTTTGATATGCCTGAAGATATGCACCGCGATATTATTCGAAACTTGTATTCAGCCCAAGGTTATTGTGACTCCAAAGGCCTCTACTCAGCCCGTGTGGCTATTTATCAGCACTACCAACAACGTGGTTTATATAACCTAGACGTCGATAATATTTATATTGGTAATGGGGTCAGTGAATTAATTCAAATGACGACCCAAGCTTTGCTGAATAATGATGATGAGGTGTTGATCCCAGCACCTGATTATCCATTGTGGACCGCTTCAGTCAAACTTGCGGGTGGTAATCCAGTCCATTACCTATGTGATGAAGAGCAAGATTGGTTCCCTGATATTGCTGATATTCGCAGTAAAATCACGTCAAAAACTAAAGCATTAGTGCTGATCAACCCTAATAATCCGACGGGTGCAGTATATGACGACGCACTTTTACAGCAGTTAATTGATATTGCACGTGAACATAAATTATTGTTATTGAGTGATGAAATCTATGAGAAGATTTTATACGATGGGATCACGCACAGCTCCATTGGTGCACTGTGTGATGATGTGCCGATCATTACTTTTAATGGCTTAGCAAAAACCTATCGCGCAGCAGGTTTGCGTATGGGGTGGATGGTGTTAAGTGGCCGTACTGCATTGATGGATGATTTACGTAAAGGTTTAGATATTTTAGCCTCTATGCGTTTATGTGCCAATGTGCCGGCACAATATGCGATCCAGCAAGCATTAGGTGGCGTACAGTCGATTGATGATTTAATAAATCCCGGTGGGCGTTTATACGAACAACGTGATATTGCATGGCGTGGTTTAAATGCGATAGAAGGTATTTCGTGTGCAAAACCAAAAGGAGCATTGTACGCATTTGCCAAAGTAGATACTGAGCGTTTTAATATCAAAAATGATGAAAAAATGATTTTAGATTTACTCAAAGCAGAAAAGATCTTACTGGTTCACGGAAGAGCATTTAACTGGCCAAATCCAGATCATTTCAGATTGGTATTTTTACCTAACAAAGATGATTTAACGACTGCTATGAGTAAGATGCAACGCTTTTTCAGCGATTACAGACAAAGCTAACGTAGTAATAAAGTTATAAATACTAAAAAGCGAGCATTAATACTGCTCGCTTTTTAGTTTAATGTAATAGCTTAATAGGCTTTATCAACGCGGACTGTATTATCTGATAAATATACTAAGCGCACGCTGTCGCCAGTTCTAAATATCATTTGATTGTCTTTGTCTTGTACCACCATAAATTGTTCACCGTTTTCAACTTTGATCATTAACTCGACTAAGTGGTATTGATTATAATGGCTGCTTTGTTGCCTGTTGTTCGCCACACTGCCACCGATGACCGAGCCTAGAATAGTCGCTGCGGTGCGACCACTGCCGCCGCCAAATTGGTTACCAATAACGCCACCAAGTAATGCACCGCCAAAGGTTTTCCAGCCACTATTTTTGTCTTGAACAAGTTCTTGCTCGGTAATATTACGTACAGATTGAACACTGCCAAATAGTACTTGCTGGACAGGAACGGCTTTATTGCGTTCGTATGCGGCAAAGCTTGGATTACTGATGAGCAGGGCTGTACACAGCCCAAGTATGAGTTTATTCATCATTTACCTCCTCAGCTGAATTACCAGCCAAAGGTTGATTTTTCGCGGGTTTTACGAATTTCTGTTTCGTCCGCCCATTCTACTAAGCCACTTTTTAAATCCATTAAGCGCATTGTGAATTTATAGTATACGTCGGCTTTATCAGCATTCGATTTTACGATGCTCGACAGGTTGCCATAAAGCATATACTGCGCGCCAACTTGTTGGCCAAATGCAATCGCTTTAGTTGGGTCTACTAGGGCATCATCATTTTGAAAGTTCAATTGTTCTCGAGCGGCTTCTACGCGACCCATATCAACAAAACGAAATTTACCACTGCGCAATAATTGTGTTGAAATTGAATCGGTAATTGATTCAGTATCAATGTGTTCACTGGTTTTGTTTTTTATACGTTCAACAAATACGATTGGTCGAGTATTAGCTGTTAATGTGCCGACCACAGGTGATGCCAGCAGTGAATCCGTCATTTGGCTGGCGACTTTTTGTAAGTCAGTTGAACCGAAGTTAATATCAGTTGTTTCTACAGCTTGTGCGTCTCCGTAGCTGACTACGGCTTTATTGGCACAGCCACTGAGGGCAAGCGCACTCAAACCTAACAACGCAAAACCCGAGAGTGTTTTAAGCGTTGGTTTTTTAGTTGTGTTTACTGTATTCATAATGGTGTCCTTTAATCTTTAAATTCTTGTGCTTGTGTCGATACTTCGCGTACCGCTAATGAAAATGTAACCGCATCAGATGTAGGTGCAAGGCCTGGCAGTTGCACGTTAGCAAAACCAAATAAAGTCAATGATTGCCAAGGAGAATGATTGCCTTTGATCACAAAACCATCGCCGTCATACCAGGTAAATTGATACTGTAAATATTGTGATTTTTTATACTGACTCGAAAGTGTGACAACGACATCAGTTAATTGATTCGTTTGACGAGTCTTTACATCACTAATGGCCAGCTTTTTACCTAGTGCAGGATTATCGACTTTTAGCTGTTGTTGGTATTGCGCTGAAGCTTGTTCAACACTTATACCTGATGTAGTCGGTCTACTGGTACAGGCAGCAAGTAGACAGACCGTTAATAATGGCACTAAATATTTCATGATAGCTCCTAAAGTTGCACTACATGGGAATTAAAATAGTTGTTAATAGAGGTTAGATAAATCAAGGTTAACCCTTGCTTACTAACCGTAAAGTTTATGTCTTTCTGATTGGCAAGTTTTAAAACATGGTCTCCTGCTGTTAACTGGGTGCGCGCAACACTTATTTGATTAGGTAAAGTTAACCAACTGCGGGTATCTGCTTGCTCAGAGGCTAGGTTGTATAGATTAGCGAGTATATTACCCACATCGCCGCCACTTCTAGCCAGCTCTGCCCGTACTTTTTCTTTAGCGACTAACCGCAATATTTGCCTCGATACTCTTGCAGGTGTTTGCTCTTCAAGTGTTTTAGCCGCTAACGCTTCTATTCTTACCAATGGACTCAAAGGTAAAATCTGTGTTCCGATACTAATATCACTAACCGCTGGTATATAAGCTCTATCTTTATAAACGGGCATCGCTAAGCTATAAAAACGGGCATCACCACCGGATGTATAAATAGGCAGACGCAACACAAATTCATCTTTTTCTGGCACTAAACCTTGTTCGATCAAGACCACAACGTCACCGCTGTTGGCGACTTGTTTTGGTAATTCAGCAAAGCGTTTTTTATACTCGGAAAAATCTTGATCAAACCCTTGCTGTTTTGCTAATTGCAGCACAACCTGCTGCAAATAGGTATTTTCAGGATTGATCTCTAATGCCTTTTTATAATCTATATATGCATCATCGTATTGCTTATTACTTTGATAGAGCAAACCTGACAGATAAAATGTAAACGCATTTTGATAGCCATTTTTTACGTTTTTGATCACCTCATCCATACTTGGGTAATGTTTTTGTGCTGCTTTTACGCTAGCATCTATGTCGTCTTGATTAGCCGTTAACGCATCTGTTTGTACTTTATTTGCACGGCGAACTTCGACTAATGCGCCTTCGATATTATGTTGATATATATAATTAAGTGCTTGGTAACTGTGCAGCATACTCATTTCATAAGCCGCTGGCGTATAGCTAATGACTGAATCATTGGTTAAAAGGGCGTTACTTTGTTCAAGCCCTGCGCTTACTTGTATTTTTGCTGCTTGGCGTTTTATTTCCATTTGCTGATATACCGCTTCGTACTGTGGTTTTGCAGCCTCATTTTGATTATTTAAATTGCTTAAACGGGCCTGCTCTAATTGATTGAGCAAGTAGTTACTATGTGACTGCCCATTAGTCGGCAAAAGCTGTTGGGCTTGGTCGATATTGTTGGTCTTAATAGCTTGGCGTACAGGCGTCATTTGGGTAGCGTAATCTGAAAACAGATCACTAAACCCAATGGTGCTGCATCCACTTAGCATGACACAAAAGCCAAAAATAACACTGCGTTGCACATGGCACTCCTTTTATAAGCGTTAATACAGATTAGCATAATCTAATCCAGAGGAGATGTTAAACAATGTAAAAAAGCGTAGCAATCACCGTGTTTATAAGAAATAGTTACGCGATCATTGGTCACTGAGTTGTTGCACGATACATTCGAATGATCAAAACAATAGGTAAGCTTTGCGCTATTATGGCAATCCTGTATAAATAGATACTTCAGGCAAACAGGTAGCTGATTTTCTTATTATGTTGATTAATTAATGGCTCGAGTTCTTGCCGACTACTAAACGACAGAATAACTCACCTCATAGGGTTTAATGCTTAGCAATATTAAAACTAAGGATCACTTTGAAAGCAACATTGTTTACGGTACTCGCCCTAGTGGCATTTGCAGCTAATTCTCTTTTATGTCGTATGGCATTAGCACAAAATTACATTGATCCATGGAATTTCACAGCTTTGCGGCTATTCAGTGGCGCATTGTGTTTAGGATTTATTTTCCTTATACAAGCAGTACCAACAGAGTCTTTAGCTAGGGAAGGTAACAATCTTAATAATACAGAGCATGAACGTGGTAGTTGGCGCAGCAGTGTTAGCTTACTGGTTTATGCGTTATGTTTTTCAATTGCCTATGTAGAATTGGACACTGGAACTGGCGCGTTGATTTTATTTTCAGCTGTTCAATTAACTATGATTGGCTGGGGGATTTTCAACAAGGAGCGACTCACAACTGTACAGTGGTGTGCATTTATTATCGCTGTCATTGGTTTTGTGTATTTAATGCTGCCATCGGCAACGATGCCGTCAATGAGCCCTGCATTATTAATGACGATTAGCGGTATTGCGTGGGGGATATACAGTATTCGCGGAAAAGTGTGCCTATCCCCACTGAAAACCACAACGTTTAATTTTGTGCGTAGTTTATTTGCATTACCGATATTGTTGATCGTGGGTTTTGGTTATTTATCGGGGATCAGTTGGCAGGGGATCGCGCTTGCATGTGCATCAGGTGCTCTTGCGTCGGGTATTGGCTATAGTGTTTGGTATGTTGCCGTACCCTTATTAAAAAGCAGTCAAGCCGCAGTGGTTCAGCTTTGTGTGCCAGTGATAGCTGCACTGGCAGGGATGTTATTTTTAGCGGAAGAACTAAGCATTCAGTTTGTTATTGCCAGCGCCGTTATTCTTGGCGCTGTGCTGGTTTTTTTACTGGCTAAACAACCGCAGGGCTGACATTCAGCACGTAACGCTGATACAGTTGCGGCAAATTCGCCAAAATAGCTGCTTTGCCGGCAAGCTGACTGTTATTTATAGTATTAGCTAATACGGTTAAACTCTGATGTTGTAGTAAAATGTCAGATTGCACTATGTGGCTAATATGCCAAGGTTCAGGCGCAACGCCGCCTAAATCATGTTGATAAGGGCGATAAAAGCCATACTTTTCTATATGACTATCAAGCCACTTGGTCAGCGCTGCAAAAGGGCCATTGTCTTGGTATTCGTGCGGCTCTAACTGCAGCTGATAGTCATCAGAAACACTGGCTTGGTCAAAAATATCCAGATCAGTACCAAAGTGATGGCGACTGGTTCCCGGTAGGGCTGAATAAAGCATAATGGCATGGCATTTTTCAATGTCTGTCATGGAGGCTAAATCAACGGGCTGTTGCTGCTTATTGAGCACAGGTCGATGACCATTAAATTTAGCATTCCAAATCAATGCTTGACGTTCAAAGTTACGAAAGCTTGATGCAATAGTCAGAGCAAAGCCTGCATCGCGAGCTGCATTTTGCAACTGCATAAAGTCATCAATAATGTCTTTATGCAGTTTATGAGCTTGATAATCAACAAGCAGCAGCTCGTCTTTACCACAGGCACACTCAGCCAACTGTTGCGATGTGAGCTTAGCAGGGATCATGTTAAAAGTTGCTCTAGAATTTGCTCGTAAATATCAGCAAGTGCAATGAGATCATCACAATTAACGCACTCATTCACTTTATGAATGGTGTCGTTACGTGGTCCAAGTTCAATAACCTTAGCGCCGGTTTGTGCTATAAAACGTCCATCTGAAGTACCGCCAGTGGTTTCAAGTGCGGTATTTAAGCCAGTTATTGATTTGATGGCTGCAACCGTCGCATCAATAAGCGGGCCGCCTTCGGTGATAAATGGCTGACCGTTAACAATCCAACTCAGCTCGTATGCAAAATCATATTCAGCCAGAATGTCGTTAACTCGTTGCTGGAGTTGCTGATGAGTTACTTCGGTACTAAAGCGAAAATTAAATTGCACTTCAAGCTCGCCTGGGATCACATTGCCAGCTCCCGTACCGCCATTAATATTTGAAATCTGAAAACTAGTAGCAGGGAAAAATTCATTGCCGTTGTCCCATACCGTTTGAGTCAACTGGGCAAGCATTGGCGCTGCAATATGAATCGGGTTTAGAGCAAGTTGCGGATAAGCCACATGACCTTGTATGCCTTTGACAGTTAAAAAGCCAGTCAGTGAGCCTCGGCGGCCATTTTTAACGACATCACCCAGTACATCACGCGATGAAGGCTCGCCAACCAAACACATATCTATTTTTTCACCTCGGGCTTCCAGCGTATCGATTACTCGCGTGGTGCCGTTGATAAAAGGGCCTTCTTCATCAGAGGTAATTAAAAAAGAAATTGAGCCTTTATGATCGGGGTGTTTAGTTACAAATCGCTCGGTTGCTACCACCATGGCAGCTAAAGAGCCTTTCATATCAGCCGCACCACGGCCATGCAACATGCCATCGGCTAGAAAGCCAGAGAAAGGCGGGTGCTGCCAGTTCTTTTCTGGTCCAGTTGGTACTACATCAGTGTGACCTGCAAAGCAAAAGTGCGGTGAGCTGTCGCCTTTACGCGCCCATGTATTTTGGGTGTCAGTAAAAAATAGTGATTCAATATTAAAACCAAGCTGTGCCAATCGCTCATTCATTATAGTTTGGCAATCTGCATCTTCAGGGGTGACTGAGCGACGCTGTATTAAGGCTTGCGCAAGTTCGATGACGGGATGATTCATGATGCAAAAATCTCATCGTATTGCGCTGGTTTAAAACCTAAATGATAGCTGTTGTTGTGAATAAGCACTGGGCGCTTGATCATTGCCGGTTGTGCTACCAAAATTGCCAAGGCAGTGTCTTTATCAAGGTTCTGTTTTTGCTCATCTGATAATTGGCGATAGGTTGTGCCACGTTTATTGACCAGATCTTGCCAGTCGATGTGCGTTGCAAACTCAGTGATCATATCAAGGCTTATGCCGTCTTTACGGTAATCATGAAAATTAAAGTCAATATTGTTATCGGTTAAATATTTTTTGGCTTTTTTTATAGTGTCGCAGTTACTAATGCCGTAAAGAGTCGTCATATTAATTACTTCTTAGTTAGTGTTAAAAGAGTATCTACCCCAGCTGTAACCTGAGATAAAGAATAATGTATTGGTTTAAGTTGATGCCCGTTAAGTAAAATAAGGCTGGCAAGTAAGGGGCTATTGAGATCTCTAAGATCAAAATAAGCGAGCCGTTGCCCTTTGGTTATTTTACTGCCGTTGAGTTGGGCTATATGAGTGTGTTTAATGTGTTGCTGTTGGTCTAAATATAAATTTAGAAGCACTTTTAAGCCATTGTTGGCTTGTAAAATAAATTCAGTACCGGCATTTTTTACTTGCATTAATGTACCATCAAAGGGCGCTAATATTTTATGATTGCTCAGGGCAACCATTATCCCTGGGCCAAGTGTGCCGTAGCTAAAGAAGGGTTCTGGGTGCTCGCTTAATGGGGCAACTTTACCACTAAAAGGGCTACAAATTGCAATACTGTTAGCCGCTAACTGACGTTGTGGTAAATAACTAATATCCGTGTATTTCATTATGTTAATTTGGGCTCATTGAGAAACTGATAGCCATCTTTTTTTAACGCGCTGATGGCATCTTTAATACGCTGTTGTTTTACTAAAACGTAATCGGTGTCGTAGGTTGAAATAGCAAAAATAGAGATATTAGCTCTGGCTAAAACTCCAGAAATATTTGCCATTATTCCGGTTAAGGAAAAACCAAGTGGACCGATCACTTCTAACGCGCGCCAATCGTGCTCAGCATCAAGGCTTTCAATGGCGAACTGGCTAGGGCAAACAATAGATAACTCATCATTGGTTTTGGCGATAATAAACATTGATTGTTTGAATAAAGCAGCGGGGATCTCGCTATCAACATCAAGGCTATGAATGGTAAAGGCCGTACTATGCAGTTGTAACGTTTGCTTAGACATTGCTACCCCTTTTTTAATTGTGAGACTTCCCATCTGTGTATACTGATCAATAGTATAGATTATCTTACTTAAATAAAAGAGCAATGTTGTCCACAATTTCTGTGGATAAGGTTGGGAATAGGGAGGTATAACAACGCTAAGTTATTTATTTTATTTATAATTATTATTAGCTAAAGAAATGCACAGGGTAAAGTGATCATCATGCAATCACTTTACCCATGGTGTTAAATGTTTTCGGCTTGTGCCGCTTGGATAGCAGTCAGCGCAATGGTATAGACAATATCATCAACCAAAGCACCGCGGCTTAAGTCATTGACGGGTTTGCGCATACCTTGCAACATTGGGCCGATACTTATCAAATCAGCACTTCGTTGCACCGCTTTATAAGTGGTATTACCGGTATTTAAGTCTGGAAATATAAACACCGTCGCTTTACCAGCCACTGGGCTATTTGGTGCTTTTTTAAGTGCGACATTTTCCATAATCGCCGCATCATATTGTAAAGGGCCATCGATGATCAGATCAGGGCGTTTTTGTTGCGCTAACTTTGTTGCCAGACGGACTTTTTCTACATCAGCCCCAGTGCCTGACGTGCCGGTGCTGTAGCTTATCATCGCTACTCGTGGCTCAATACCAAATGCGGCGGCTGAGTCTGCGGATTGAATGGCAATATCGGCTAATTGCTCAGCGGTTGGATCAGGATTTATGGCACAATCTCCGTATACCAGTACTTGATCAGGCAGCAACATAAAAAACACCGACGAGACTAATGATGACCCTGGTGCGGTTTTTATTAATTGCAGCGGCGGACGAATGGTGTTGGCAGTTGTATTTACTGCACCCGAAACCAGACCATCAACTTGACCACGCTCTAACATCATAGTGCCAAGCACAACGTTGTCTTGGAGCTGTTCAAGGGCAACCACTTCAGTCAGGCCTTTGCTTTTACGAATTTCAACCATAGGCGCAACATAGTCGTTGATCACATCAAGAGGTTCGATAATGGTTACATTTTCGTTTAGCTCAACACCTTGTTGTATAGCGATACGTTCAATTTCTTCTCGATCGCCCAATAGAATGGTCTTCGCAATACCACGTTGACCGCAAATAGCGGCGGCTTTTATTGTGCGAGGCTCATTGCCTTCAGGCAACACAATAGTTTTTGCGGCTTGGCGGGCTTTATCCGTGAGTAAATAACGAAATGCTGGAGGCGACATTTTACGAGTTTTGCCGACACTTTTAGCAAGCGTATCTAACCAGTCAGAATCAATATGGCTGGCATTATGATGCTTTACTTTATCAATTCGTTGTACGTCATCGCACGGTACTTCCATATTAAAGTTATGCAGTAGCAATGAAGTACGCCAGGTGTCAGCATCTGTACTGAGGATTGGCAGGCCGGTGGCCATCGCTTGTTCGCACAAGGTCATGATCCGTGGCTCAGGTTTAAAACCACCAGTTAATAAGATAGCTCCTAATTTAGTGCCATTCATGGCTGATAAACAGGCCGCAACTAACACATCTGAACGATCGCCTGGGGTCACCAGCAGTGCGCCTGGGGTAAAATGATTTAAGATATTTGACACTGTTCTGGCACAAAATGTTACTCGGCGTAGACGACGGTGAGCCATATCACCTTCGTTGATCACGTCAGCTTTTAAATACGCACATAAATCTTTAACACGCGGCGCAACCAGCTCAAAATCCCATGGGATCGAGCCAAGCAACATAAACGGATGTTTTCTAAAAATAGGTAAAGATGCTAAGCGATTGAGCTCATTGTCAAGCTCGTCGGGTTTATGTGCTTCCACGAGATCGGCGCGTGCTCTGCCTTCATCATCCAGTGGTGCATTTACTTTATTAAAAATACAGCCTAATACGCGGGCATGGTCAACACTGCCATAATACCCGGCTGCAATTTCTAGGCGGTCTTCAATTTGATCGTTACTGTCATTACCAGGAGTGAGCACAAACACAATGTCAGCGCCGAGAGTTTGTGCTATTTCGCGGTTTACTCTACCTGCATAAGGTTGGCGGCGAGTAGGGACCATACCTTCGATAATTGCGACTACATCGTTGCCTATGGCATTTTCAAAGCGCTCAACAATTTCTTCAAGTAAATCATCACCTTTACCATCCCCGATCATTTGCTCTGCATAATTTAGTGCAAAAGGAGTAGGGGGTGTAATAGGTGAGCCTTGGGTGACAATTTGTGTTGATTTTTCAGGGCCCGTTTCACCTGAGCGAGGCTGGGCTATGGGCTTGAAAAAATTAACTTTTACCGCTTTTTGTTCTAACGCACGCACTAACCCGACTGAGACCGATGTTAAACCAACCCCAGTAGAGATAGGTACTAGCATAATTCGACGTGCCATAATTATAACTCCTGTGCAATTGAGGCGGCATCAAGAGCAATGACCCACTCTTCATTTGTTGGCATTACTACTGCTTTTGTTTTTGCATTATTACTGCTGATAACCCCTTGTGTGCCAAATCGGGCTGCAAGGTTGGCTGTACTGTCGCAATCAAGGCCAAGATAGCTCAGCTGTGTTATTACTTTATCACGAATAATATCGGAGTTTTCACCAATACCACCGGTAAAAATTAACGCATCAAGGCGTTGCAATGGCACCATAAATGCGGCTATTTGTTTTGCTAAACGATAGCAAAACATCTCCAATGCTAAAATGGCTTTTTCATTTCCTGCGACAGCAGCTTCTTCTATCGTGCGACAGTCATTAGAAAGTTCACTGATACCCAGTAAGCCGCTTTGCTGGTTTAATAAATCATCAATTTGTTGTGCATCGTAGTTAAGTTGGGTGGTTAAAAAGTTAAATAAACCCGGATCAATATCTCCGCTGCGGGTGCCCATCATTAAGCCTTCTAGTGGAGTTAAGCCCATGCTGGTATCAACACTTTTGCCATTTTTAATTGCACACACAGAGCAGCCATTACCTAAGTGAGCGCTGATAAAATTACTTTGCTCAATAGGCTGGTTTAAAAGGGCTGCTGTTTGACCTGCAACATAATAATGGCTGGTACCATGAAAGCCGTAACGTCTAACACCATAATCAGTATAAAGTTTATAAGGAAGGGCATATAAATAGGCAACATTGCCCATGGTTTGATGAAACGCGGTATCAAACACAGCAACTTGCGGTAGTCCCTTGAATGATGCTTGCGCCGCAGCAATGCCTAATAAATTAGCGTGCCCATGTAATGGCGCAAGCGTAGCGGCTTGGGTGATTCCTTTAATTACATCATCGTCAATCAGTACCGATTTAGTAAAGTGCTCGCCGCCGTGAACCACGCGATGACCTACTGCAATAAGGTTTTCAGCTAAATGGTGTTCGTTGATAAGGCTAACTAAGGTATCGATTGCTGCACTGTGAGCTTGATTAGGCGCAAGTTCAATCAGTTGTTTTTTGCCAAGGTACTTGTATTTCACAGATGGCGACGATGAGCCTAGGCGTTCAGCAAGACCTGAAATGATTTCTTCAGATGTGGTGGCATCTAAAATAGCGAATTTTAAACTCGAACTTCCACAGTTCAGTACAAGAACATGATGAGGTGATGATTGCGAAGACATAACAGGATCCCATTTTTTGACAATTGCGCATTAAGCTTAGTTGTTATATAACCAAGTACTCGAGCATAGTGATTAAAGTAAAAGAGTCATTGGTCGATAAATTGCTATGGATATCTGTAATGACTATACTAAAGTCTAGTTGACTTAACGTGCGCTTATTTTAACTCATTAATTGTTTTAAGGTAAGTTTAAACCATGATCAAAAACACGTTTTGGACGAAAAAGGTGGAAGGGATTTTACACAGGAATGTTACCGTGAATATGATACACTCATTGCGGTAACATTAATAAATATACCAGCGACACCTAGGAGTCATGATGCAAAAAAGTGTGATGTCACAAGTCCAAACTGGTCGTGAATATGCAAAAAAATGGCCTATGCGTAAAGAATTAGCGCCTCTGTTCACGGAGTTTAGAGTGATCAAAGCCACCGAGCTGGCAATTACAGTAATGCCGATTTTGGCAATGCTCACTTTATTTATGCAAATTAATTATTTAGGCAGCAGTTTTTTACCTCAAGCAGTCGCTATCGCGTTGTTTTTTTTATCTCTACCGCTACAGGGATTGCTGTGGTTAGGCAAGCGTGCAGATACTGTACTTGAGCCTGCGATGGAGCATTGGTATAAAGAGCTCCATACGAAAATGGTAGCCAATGGCTACCAAGGGCATGTTCCAAAAGACAAACCACGTTATGCGGAGTTGGCCCATTTACTCAATGATATGTTTGATAAAATGGACCGCGCGTTTACCCGAGAGAATCTGTAACACGTTTAAATTGACTAACATAAAATGACAGGGTGACAGCTTGCTCACCTTGTTGTTCTAGTTGTTGCCAATGTTCAGGGCGAAACTTCCAAGCAAAGGGAGTCATAGTGATCAAGTTCTTCACATCTTTAAATGGCAAACTTATCTGTTGTTCTAACAATGTTTGCTCTATAAGCTCAAACCCTTCAGGCGCAGCAATCGGTGTATGCGCATTGACGTCTCGATAAATATAGTGCTTGAGTTCTTTTAAATGCCAAGGGCCAGGGCTTGCAACTACCAATGTAGCGTCTACTTTTGCTAATCGAGCCAATTCAGCATCAAATAATGGGGCAAAAATACTCACTAATACATCTGCTGAGCCATCATTAAATGGAGCTTGGCTGATTGATGCAACGCTAAAATTACAGTTACTGTATCGCTTTGCAGCATATTTAACCGCTGATTTTGATATATCGACGCCATAAACGTGTGCTGTACATGCATTGGCAATCGCATGAGTATAAAAACCCTCCCCGCACCCTAAATCAATTACCTGTTGTGGTACTTGCAGAGCAACTCGCTGTGCAACGGCATGTTGTAAAAACTGGTAGTGCCCAGTGCTTAAAAAAGCACGTCTTGCTTGTACCATGTCAAGATTATCACCAGGTTGCTTAGAGTTCTTTTGTTGCACAGGTAATAAATTCACATAGCCTTCTTTTGCAGTGTCAAAGCTATGGTTGTTAATACACTTTAGCACTTTGGCCTGTAATTCAAGTGACTGCTGACAGAGCGGGCATTGGTAATCGAGACTCATGAGTCTAGGTAATCCTTATCATAAAATGTTTTTACCCAATGTGGGCGATAGATGATCAATAGGGTAATAGCCATGCCGTTTAACATCGCTTCAGGAAAGCAAATAATGACACATAAATAGAGATAATTTTCACTTAATTCAAACCAATTGTAATTGCCGGTTAAATAATAAAATAAGCTAATAGTGATAATCTTAAAGCAGGCGACGAAAGCGGCGCAAATAAAAGTGCATACAAAAATGTAAATGAAAAAATGCCGTGGTAATAGGTTATAACACAGTATAAATCCCCCATAACTGACTAAAATGGGTAAGTAAGCGGTTAACAATAAGTGGATAGGTAATTGCGCAATGCTTATTTGATTAAAAGCCGTTAACAGCAGGCTGGCTAAGGTGGCGCTCAATAATGCAAAGCGCCAGCCTAAAATAAGCGTTATGGCAGTTACACCTAAAATATGCAGTTCAAGACCGGGTAATATGCCGGCTTTAATTCGCCACAATAAGGCAAATGCTAACGCACAGACAAATAGGCCTGTTTGACGGGCCGGCGTGGTTATTAAATGTTGGTAGTGTGACTTATTGACACTCGACCAAAAAATATAGCCGATAACAAGCCAGGTAATTGCCTGAAGTTCAATGCTTATTATCGGGATTGTCGTTAGCTTATCCATTAGCGTTAACTAAAGGTTGACCATATTGGCGCATGATCTGATGGCTTTTCAATACCACGTAATTCATAGTCAATTCCCGCGTCAATACAACGAGCAGCCAAAGATGGAGTCGCTAGGACAACGTCAATGCGTAGACCACGATTATCATCAAAGCCGCGAGAGCGATAATCAAACCAAGAGTACTGTTCGCTTGTGTCTGGGTGAAGTTCACGGAAGGTGTCTGTAAATCCCCAATCTAGCAAGGTTGCAAGCCATTGACGTTCTTCAGGCTGGAATGAACATTTGCCAGTTTTTAACCAACGCTTGCGATTAACCTCACCAATGCCAATATCAAGATCAGTAGGAGAAATATTGATGTCGCCCATGACAATGACATCCTCGTCGTTACTGTGGTGGCTTTGTAAGTGAGTCATTAGATCACGGTAGAACTGTCGCTTATACGGAAATTTTGTTTCATGAGTAATGTTATCGCCTTGTGGAAAATAGCCATTCATTACGGTTAGATCACGGCCATTTTCTTGGCTAACAGTGACGCTGATCATGCGCTTTTGTGATTCATCAGTATCTGTTGCGAATCCTTTAACCACAGACTTAGGTTCAGTTTTGCATAACATAGCTACGCCATAATGTGCTTTTTGACCATGAAAATAAACGTGGTAACCCATATTTTGAACATCTTCGAGTGGGAAAGCTTCATCATGTACTTTTATTTCTTGTAAGCCGATTATATCAGGCTGATGTTTATCTATGATTGCTTGTAATTGGTGCAGACGAGCTCTCAGCCCGTTAATGTTAAATGAAATTACTTTCATGGCTTGACCTTTAATTAGAGTTATCTTTTGCAGATTATGGCAAATTCTACCATCAATTAGCGTATGGTACATGCGCTTATTTATAATAATAAGCCGCTCAATTGTTGAACAAAGTATGAATTTTGATTAAACATTGTTAACGCTTTTTTAAATAAAAAATTAAATAGATAATTCGGTTGATTTGTAAACTTCGGTCTATATAATGCGCAAAAATTGCTCACAATATAACTCCACTTAAAGGTAAATCATGAAACTACAATTATTAGCATTATTCGTCGCAGCGACTGCTTTCTCTGAGACTGCCAGTGCAGCACATTATTATAATGCTGATCATAAAATTGAATCTAAATTATGCTCAATCAGTGCTAACGAAGGATTTACTGCAGCACGCAAAGTTGCAGCCCAGCACGGGGTGTATTTATCACGTTATTCAAAAAGTATTTTGTGTAATGGTGATGATATTCGTGATATTGCAAAAAAAGTGGATGATAAAGTTCGCCAAGAAAAAGTAATTGAAGTGTTTGCTAAAAACTCACAGGCAGAAACACAGCTATGTATTACTGCCTTGAAGCAAGGTTTGGCTCCAGTGAAAGAAAAAATAGCAAACTTAAACTCATTGATTTGTAATGGTGAAGTGGTTACTGAGTTTGTGAAACGATATCAAGGTGCGACAATTTGATTAAAAATGTAACGCACTAGCTCGTTTATCTACAATAGCAGCGCTTTAATCGCTGCTATTTTACATTTTTATAGAATAACTTTTCCAACCTTTGTATTGATCTGGCATAATAGCGCGCTGAATATACCGCAACGTCTTGGTGCCTATGGTGACAAAATCTGCTACGAAAATGGCTACGAAACGAATCAGTGATGAGCAGCTTGTTGAGATCATTGAAGCGGCGATTTTTGTTGCGGGAAAACCAGTCAGTAAACGGCATTTAAAAGACACCGTATTAACTGAGTTAAGTGTGTCTATGACACGTATTAACCTCGCGATTGAACAGATCCAAATTCATTATCAAACCCGTGGTATTCGCTTAGTTGAAGTCGGTAGTGGATTTAGATTTCAGGCGTGTGCCAGCTTAGCCCCTTGGTTAAATAACCTTTGGCAAGAACGGGCGCCTAAATATTCCCGTGCACTATTAGAAACTCTTTCGCTTATTGCTTATCGTCAGCCGATAACTCGGGGCGAGATAGAGCAAGTACGTGGAGTGACCGTAGGCTCAACTATTATTAAAAGTCTGCTCGAGCGTGAGTGGATACATGTTGTTGGTCATAAAGAGGTGCCAGGTAGGCCCGCTTTATATGCCACAACCAAACAATTTTTAGATTATTTTTCGTTAACAGGTTTAGATAACTTACCGCCACTGCCAAAACAGCAGCAAAGTAAAATTGACCAGTTATTGAGTGATCCTTCTGTGAGAGAACTATCCGAATGAGTATACAAGGTGAAAAGTTACAAAAAGTCTTAGCAAGAGCGGGCGTAGGTTCGCGACGTGAGATGGAAAAATACATTGATGCAAATCGTGTCAGTGTTAATGGTAAAGTAGCAAAGCTGGGTGATCGTGTTGAAGAAACCGACCAGATCCGTGTTGATGGCCATACGGTAAAAATTGAAGAAAAAGCTGAACGTATCTGTCGCGTTGTTATGTATAACAAACCTGAAGGTGAGTTATGTACACGTAAAGATCCTGAAGGACGTAGAACGGTATTTGACCGCCTGCCGCGCGTTGATGGTGAACGTTGGATTGCTGTTGGTCGTTTAGATATAAATACAGCAGGTTTAATGTTGTTCACCAATGATGGTGAGCTTGCTAACCGCTTAATGCACCCAAGTTACGAAGTAGAGCGTGAATATTCAGCACGTGTATTTGGTGAAGTAACAGCAGAAACTATCAAAAATTTAACCAAAGGGGTTGAGCTTGAAGATGGTATGGCAAAATTTCTTACTATTAAACCACTGGGCGGCGAAGGTATTAACCGCTGGTATAATGTAACGCTGACTGAAGGGCGTAACCGTGAAGTTCGTCGTTTATGGCAGTCTCAAGACGTTGAGGTTTCTCGCCTTATTCGTATTCGTTATGGTAAATTAGAGCTCGATAAACGTCTACCACAAGGTGGTTGGGCTGAGCTAGATTTAGAGACTGTAAATTACTTACGTAAAACAGTTAAGCTTGGCCGTGAAACGCAAACAAAATTATCTGTTATGCCTGAAAAACGCAAAGATAAGCGCGCTAAAATTAATCAAATTCGTAAAGCAGTCAAAAAACATAATAATCGCGTTAAACAAACTAAACGCCGTTAATATCTGCCTTGCATTAAAAAAGCCGCTAATTAGCGGCTTTTTTATGTTTAGTACTTGGTTTATACCAATCGACTTAAATATTTAACCATTCTAGCGGGCTAAATAAAGTGCTAACTGCGTTAGGGATTTTTTATGTAGAACAACTACATGTCAAAATTCCTGCCTTGTTATCACTGTATTTATCTGTCGCTATAAATGGTCAGTAACTTAACACGACTGGTATTATTTCTTTGTTTGCGCGTCTAATGATTGACCATTGACGTCTTTTGAATCATCACTCATTAAGTATAAATAAGTTGGCATTAAGTCTTCAGGGCAGGCTAGTTTATCGCGATCTTCGCCTGGATAGACACTGGCACGCATAGCTGTGTGGGTGGCGCCGGGATTAATACAATTTATCCGGATATTCGTTTTACCAACTTCACATGCCCATGTTTGCATCATTCCTTCAACTGCAAATTTTGAAATGGCATACGCGCCCCAAAACTCACGACCTTGGCGACCAACACCAGAAGAGGTGAAAATAATTGAAGCACTTGGAGATTTACGTAAAACTGGAAACATATATTTTGTAATCATCGCTTGAGCGGTAACATTCACTTTTATGATGTTATCAAACGTTGATGAACAAAAATGCTCAAGTGGACCCAGTGAGCCAATTATTCCTGCATTATTGAGCAAGCCATCTAGTTTACCAAATTGCTGTTCGATGGTAGCGCCTAAATCACGAAAGTTTTGTTTGCTTGCACCTTTTAAATCCATCGGTACAATCGCAGGTTTTGGCCCGCCAACGGCAATGATTTCATCGTATACCGCTTCCAGTTTGCTGGTGGTTTTACCCAATAATATAACCGTTGCGCCATGTTTGGCATAAGTTATTGCAGCCACTCGGCCAATGCCGTCACCTGCACCAGTTACTAAGATCACTTTGTCTTGTAGGGCATTATCAGCCGCTTTATAGGTTTGCATAATAAAGGTCCAAAAAATCAATTTGATTGATTTTAACATAGCAAAACACCAAGTTATCGAATTTATTGCAAAATAAGGTGGCGAAATTTGAAACTTTACGTTAACTTTAACTGGTCTAATGTCTTATTAATAACCTAATTACATTATTTTAACTAAATATTACGCGAAAACTTAAAAGAATTAGTAACAAAATTAGCTACACTTATTTATCAACACACATAAAAAAAAGATTACGTGCGGAGCAAACAATATGAAAAAAATGCTACTCTCACTTGCAATTACAGCTGCTCTAGCTGGTTGCGGCGGCGGTGAAACGTTAGAAGATGTTAAAAATGATACACCACCAGTTATTCCATCAGCTACAGTGAAGTTTGATCCCGCAAATGGGGTTATTTCAGTACCAAATGATTTATTAATGAGTGGTACAAAAGATGGCACTATAAATATCCCCGGTGAGTTGAGTGCTAATGGTGCATCAGTGCCAAGAAGCGCCTATGCTAACCCGTCACTGGCACTAGGTGCACTTGATGGCTGGTCTAGCCAAGTTCCCTATAAAGTAGATCTTACCTTTCCTGCGAATGTGAGCCTTGATGAAAGTTCGGCTGGTGCGCCGGGAGCTGTGCGTATTTTTGAAGTTGTTATGGGCGCTAGTTTGACAGATGCAGATTGCGCAGCGGTACCCGCTGGAGCAGGATGTAAATTATTAGGTGAATTAACCTTTGGCGTTGATTTCATCACTAAAGCAAGTGGCAATGCGGTTGCTATTATTCCATTAAAACCGTTTAAAGCTGGCAGCTCGTATATTAATGTGCTGACGACTGAGCTTAAAGACTCATTAGGGCGTTCAATCCAGCCATCTTCAACCTACGGATTAGTAAAACAGGAAGCCCCATTAGTAACTGAATCGCAACTCGCGCTGCAGGGCGTGGTAAATAGCTATGAAAATGTACTTATTTCAGGCGGCACGATCACTAAAGATGAGATTATATATTCAGCAGCGATGACCATTCAATCTGTAGGTCCAGTGCTTGGTACTATTAAAAAATTGCTAGCAGCGAGCTTACAAAATCCAGCCTTGCCAACGCCAATGGTTCAAATTCCTGAACAACCAATGTTAACGGTTGAGCAAGTCTTTGCTTCACAAGGTATTACGGGACTTTCGCCAGCATTTGCAGGTGTTCAATATCAAAAAGGTAGTGTGACACTACCTATGTATTTATCTCAGCCTGAAGGAAAAGAAATTTCAGATTTAGCTGCTACATATTGGCAAGGCATGTGTTCAAGCCCAGTTGCCGTTCTTAATCAGCAAGCAGCTGATCAAGCGCTGCGCGAAGCAGGAAAAGAAGATGAAATTGATCCTACAATGTTTGATGTTGGTCCATATGAGCCGCTTTGCCAAGGTTTAAGTGAGGGGAGATTACATGATTACCCGAAAATTGATATTACTCGCCACTTAACAAAATACAATCCGATCCCAAAAGTGCAAAGCCAGCAAGAAGTAACTGTTCAGATAACAAAACCTATTTTGCCTGTAATAAATTTTATCAGAACACAAAGTCTTGGTATGTCGGCACTTGAAATGCCAGCGGGTGGTTGGCCGGTGGTGATAATGCAACATGGTATTACTTCTAAAAAAGAAGATATGCTGGCATTAACGGCTAGTTTAGCGATTCAAGGCTTTGCAACGGCCTCAATAGACCATCCAGTGCATGGTGAACGTGGTATTGACGTGGATGACGATGGTAATGATGATTTTAATGCATCAACAGGCTCTGTCCTGGCGTATATGAATTTGCAATCATTACTAGTAGCACGTGACAATTTAAGACAGTCTGCAGCTGATTTACTTGCTTTACGTCTTGGTCTAAACTTTACAAACGATACATCACTTAACACTTCTGATGTAGTGTTTATTGGACATTCATTAGGCTCAGTAGTTGCTCCCGCTTTTGTTACTCAAGCAAATACACCTTTAGATAGCCAAGTTGATGGTCTGTTCAAAGTCAATAGCGTCGCACTTGCTAGCGGTGGTGGTGGGATAGCCAGCTTCTTACTAGAATCGGCGAGTTTTGGCCCATTTGTTCAAGGCTCAGTATTGCTATCAGCTGGGACATCTGAATCTGCTGAGTTCCAAGCTTATAGAGAGAGCTCTGCTGTATCAAATTGTGGTGAAGCAGTTTCTACGAGCGAGAGTATTTCATGTGGGTATGGAGAATATTACACTTCGTTAAATGCAGCTGGTGAAATGACTAAGCTAGCTAACATTCAAGGTGTAATGAGTCAGTTCTCATTTGCAGCACAGACGGCACTTGATAGCGGGGATCCTACAAACTATGCATCTGCTATAAAAGCGCTTGGCACACCTGTTTATATGAATGTGGTAGTTGGAGATGGAGAAGTTAATGGAAATAAACCAGACCAAGTGATTCCACCAATGACTGTAAACAATCCAATTGCAGGCTCACTGCCACTTGCTAACTTAATGGGTTTAACGACAGTAACCCAGTCGCAAGCGCCTACTGACGATGGTATGAGTTATTTAGTTAAATTTACCAAAGGGCATCACAGCTCAGTACTTACACCTGCACCGAATGCAGCCGCAGGCGCGACGGCTGAAGGAAGCGCTGCCGCGACAAGTGAAATGCAATTACAGATTGCAACTTACTTAGTAACTCGAGGTCGTGCGTTATCTATTCAAAATACCGAGATTGTCACTGATTAATTTTTTAGAGTATTAAAATAAATGAAAAGCCACTGAAAAGTGGCTTTTTTTTGTTTGAATGGTAAATTAGGTCAAATTTTTGTTTGGAGAATACGATTGGAATTTCTATATGAGTACGGGCTGTTTCTAGCTAAAACGGCGACATTTGTGATTGCCGCCGCTGCGGTAATATTAATTAGTGTCGCTGCAGCGATAAAGCCTAAAAGTAAAAAAGGTGAGATTGAGATAGATGATATTTCTGAGCAGTTAGATGATTTGAAAAATGATTTTATTGCAAGCACCTTATCTAAAAAAGCATTAAAAGCACACCATAAAGCACAAAAGAATGATGCTAAAAAAACCACTGATGTACAGTCGAAACCACGATTATATGTACTTGATTTTAATGGTAGTATGGATGCTCATGAAGTCGATAGCTTACGTGAAGAAATTACCGCAATTGTTGCAATTGCCGATCCTAAGCAAGACAAAGTGTTGGTTAGGCTAGAAAGTGGTGGCGGGGTGGTTCATGGCTATGGACTTGCTGCTTCCCAGCTACAACGCATTAAAAATAGAGGTATTCACCTTACGGTTGCGATTGATAAAGTTGCTGCCAGTGGTGGTTACATGATGGCCTGTGTCGCTGATGAAATTGTTGCCGCACCGTTTGCTATCGTTGGCTCTATTGGTGTGATAGCACAAATTCCAAATTTTAATAAAATTCTGAAGAAAAACGATGTTGATTTTGAACAAATCACTGCGGGTGAGTTTAAACGTACCCTAACTTTATTTGGTGAAAATACAGATAAAGCACGGGAGAAGTTTAAAGAAGAAATAGAGCAAACTCATGACTTATTCAAACAGTTTGTTAGCAGTCAACGGCCAAGTTTAGATATTAACTTAGTGGCAACAGGTGAGCACTGGTTTGCGACTCAAGCGCTTGAAAAAGGTCTAGTCGATACCATAGAAACCAGTGATGACACATTGCTTAAGTATCAAGATGAGCGACAAATATATAAAATTAAATATAAAGTTAAAAAGAGCTTAAGCGACAAGCTTGCTATCGGGTTGAGTAACACTGTTAACAAAACCGGTATATCATTATTGTCTCGTTTAAAAGGGCTAAACCCATAAAGGTTTCCGTTATTAAATGATAAAAAAACCCGCAAATTTGCGGGTTTTTTTCATTTATACACGCACAACTTTAGTCAGTTGATTTGTGATAATCCTCTAAGTCTTTGGCTGCATTTGGGTCGTTAAATACTGCCTCATCTAGTTCACCTTCAGATTTAGCCACTACACATGTCACCATACAATCGCCTGTGACATTGACCGCCGTACGAGTCATATCAAGTAACCTATCAACGCCAATAATGATGGCAATGCCCTCAACAGGTAAACCAACTTGATTCAGGACCATGGCAAGCATGATCAAGCCTACACCAGGGACACCAGCGGTGCCTACAGATGCTAAAGTGGCGGTTAAAATTACCATTAAGTAATCTGAAATCGTTAAATCAACACTGAATACTTGTGCAATAAATACCGTAGCCACACCTTGCATGATTGCTGTACCGTCCATGTTAATAGTGGCACCGAGTGGAATTGTAAATGACGCAACTGAATTTTTTGCCCCTAATTTTTTAGTGGCTGTTTCAAGTGTAATAGGCATTGTTGCACTTGAGCTTGAAGTGCTAAATGCGAATAAACAGGCATGTTTCATTTTCTTCAAGAAGATAATCGGGTTTAATCCGGTTAAAAACTTTAACAGTAAGGTGTAATTAATGAAGGCATGGAAAAATAGCGCAGCCACCACAACACCAAAATATTTAGCTAAGCTGACTATCAAGTTCAACTCGATAGTAGTGAATAGCTTCGCCATTAAGCAGAACACCCCATAAGGAGCCACATTCATTAATAAGGTAACTAGCTTTAAGATCACGGTGTTTAAATCTTCAAAAACAACCGCTACTCGTTTACCAGCACTGCCGCCAAGAGCCATTGCAATACCAAATAGCAATGCGAATACAATTACTTGTAACATATTGCCGCTTGCCATGGCATCAATTGGATTGGTTGGGAACATGCCAATGATTACTTGTGCAAGAGTTGGTGCTTCTTTTGCGCTATACGTCGCTTCAGAAGGTAAGTTAATCCCTTCCCCTGGATTAACTAATAATGCCAAGGTAATCGCAACCGTAATTGCAATTGCGGTAGTAATAAGATAGAGAACGATTGATTTACCGCCTAAACGGCCTAATTTTTTCGGATCACTTAAGCTACATGTACCACAAACAAGTGATACAAATACCAGTGGTACAACTAACATTTTCAAACTGGCGATAAATATTTGTCCACCAATATGAAATAAACCATCTACAAAAAAGCCCTTAATTGGCAAAGAGAATAATCCAAGTGGGATTAGAAAATCGTCTTCGCCAGCTAATATAGCTTGGAATATGAAGCCTACAGCAACCCCCAGAAACATACCTATCATGATACGGGTGGTTAAACTCATTGAACGGATTTTTGACATAGTAACAATCTATTTTTTATAAATTTGCCATAGCCTACCAGCATGCAGATTTTTATACAGAAAAAATCGCTAAATATGAAAAAAAATATTGTTGAAAAAAACCATAAAAAAGTAATAAAAGTTGTGATTTTAAAGCTTGATATAGGTTAATATTGGGTAAATTTTATATTTAAATAATTAATTACAAACGCTAGGGAGAGGGCAATGCCTTTAATGCGATGGCTCAGTGTCATACTGTTGAGTTTTTTTATCACCGCGTGTGGTGGCGGTGGAACACTTGAAAAGGACGGTGGAGGCCTTGATGGAGAGGGCACTGATTCTCCTTCATATACTCTAAGTATTAATGGTTTGTCAGAAACCACTGGTGAATCTGCTAACGACGTTTCTTCTGAACAACGTTTAGTGCTCGTGGCTAAGTTATTGAAAGATGGTGCAGCAGCACCTAATATAATTGTCAATTTTACTACTGATGGCGGATATGGTGTGCTTGACCCTGATTCGGGTACGGTCAAGACTGGAACAGATGGTAGCGCTAAAATATACCTTTCCGTGGGTAATACAGCTGGAGCCGGTACCGTTAATGCGTCGGTCACAATTAATGGTGAAACGTTTAACACCGCAGAGCCTTTTACATTTACGTCGACAGGTGATCAAGACAGTACAGCTCAAGACACTTATACAGTTACTCTTCAAGGCTATAGCCAAGATACGGGAGCAATTTCAAATAGTGTAACAAGTCAAGCGCCTTTAGACTTAAGAGCAACTTTAAAGCAAAATGGCGAAATAGTCGCTGGCAAGCGTATTTTGTTCACGCTGACAGATGGGATTGGCCTATTACAGCCCACAACAGGCTCAGCATTAACTCAAAATGATGGTATTGCGACAATCGAACTTACTGCAGGTAAAGATGCGGGAGCAGGTAAAGTGACTGCCACTTATAATGTCGGTGGGGAGTCTTATTCTGGAACTTTTGATTTTCAGACTACGGGTGGCCAGGGTAGTGATACAGGGGTCTCGGGTACTATAACTTTAGAGCTAAATATCTTAGATCAAAATGGAGCAGTATTTACAGAGCTAAATCCGGTTAGTAAAGATAATAAAGGTGTTGTTTCTGCTACATTAAGAGATGATGGTGTGCCACTTGCTTCTAAATTAATTAGTTTTACATCTAAATTCACGGGTAAAATCACCCCAGAGTTAGGTACTGCATTAACTGATCAGAATGGTGTAGCCGTAGTAACACTAAGCAGTGGCAACTTCAAAGGAGCTGGTCAAGTTGTTGCAAGCTATGAATCTGAAAGTAACGAGATAATAACAAAAACAGCTGGCTTTGTTTCAAATGGTGACGATGCTCCGGTTGAAAGTGCTCAGGCAGAATTAGATATTAAACTTCTCCAAGGGTGTAATGCTAATTGGGATACAAATCGCAATACTGTCGCATTAAATCCGCTAGACCCTTCTAGTGGTTGTACAGTGACCAATACATTTTCATCCGATTCACTTATTGACGTACTCATTAAGGTTGTAGACACCAGTAGTGGTGATGGTATTTCAGGGATTATTGCTGAGTTATCTACAGATTTAGGTCAATTACTTCCTGATTCCGGAAAAGCCTTAACTGATAACTTTGGATTTGCGCTATTAAAACTACAACCAGGAGCAAGTAGTGGAGCCGGTACTTTAACTGCTACAGCAAAAGATACAAACTTAAATAAAGCATTTTCAATTAGTACGGCAGAATTAAAAGTATCAATAGATAATGGCTTGCCTAATTTATTAGATAGCTTAGGTAATCCAATTGAGGGTCAATATCAGCCACTAGCTGCAGGTGCAACAACCGTTATAACTGTTGAAATTAGAGATACTAATGATAATTTAATCGTAACGCCTTTTGATGTTCAGTTTACATCAAGTTGTGTTGAGAGTGGTAAATCAATTGTTGATGAAAAAGTGATCAGTATTGGTGGTGTTGCTACGTCAACATATAGAACAAATGGCTGTAAAAGTGCACAAGGTGATACTGTTATTGCAACAGTATTAACAGGGGGCACGCCCGAAATAGCGTCAGTTAATATTCCTGTTTCTGAAGCTGATGTGGCGTCGATTGAATTTATTTCAGCGACTCAAAATGTAATTGCGTTAAAGGGTACTGGTGGTGTTGGTCGTAAAGAAAATAGTGAACTAACATTTAAATTAATCGACAAAATTGGCCAAGATGTTACGAGTAAACGCTTAGATTTCCGTCTTACTTCTACTAATGGTGGGATCAGTTTATCGCATCATAGTGTTGACACTGATGCTGCTGGCTTGGCCCGAGTTCAAGTGAATTCAGGTTTTGTGCCGATGGCAGTGCGAGTGCAAGCATGTTTTATTCCTGATGAGCAAATACCAGCCGATCAAAATGATAATGTAACTTGCTGGCAAGATGTATATACGCAATGCCAAAAAGCAGAGGCAGACCGTGACCAAGGAGTAAGCTGTCCAACAGGTAACTTGTCGCTGGTGTCATTGGATCAGCAAATTATCACAGTGTCTGATTTACTCTCTATTAGTACAGGGCTTCCTGATAATAATAGTTTTACCGCTTCGATTACTAACTATGCTACAGAGACTTTGCAATACGATAATGAAACGTTTGATATAACAGTACTCATTGCAGACCATTTTAATAACCCGGTTCCAGATGGTACCTCAGTGTATTTAACAACAGAGGGCGGCGCTATTGGTACTTTAGATGGTGAAGAGGGCAATCCACAACTAGAGTGTCTCTCTGTTGATGGTGCATGTACAGTGCAATGGCGTAGCCAGAACCCGAGACCATTTACTGAAAATAAATGGGGAAATAAATTATCTGATTACAACCCTAAAAAGTTGCTACGTGTTAAAGCAAAATATTTGGAGGATATAGTTGGCGTTACTAATCCTACATTTGTACAAAGTAATGCCGTCACACTTACTCAGTTAAATGCAAATGCAAATTTTGCAGGATTGGTTGAAGAAACACGTAACTGCGATTTATATAAGAATAACCCTGCGCCTTGTATTGATGGGATTTTGAATGCTAACACGAATGAATTAGGTGTACCGCTTGGGGCACGTGCTACAGTGTTAGTTACAGCTAAAGGGCAAGAGTCTTTTATTGATATTAATGGTAATGGCCTATTTGATAGCAATGAATACTATTCAGGCTACGACTTAAATGAAGCGTTCGTAGATCATAATGAGAGCGGTACTTACGACGGTTTATCGGCAATTTATGACCCAGTGACAGCTTCATTAACTAAAGATGCACAAAGCTGTACAGATGGCTCAGATACTGATCCATGTAGTGAGTTTGCAACGAATGGAGCCCATTTTGAGGAGCCAATAGGTGATATAGACTCTAACGGTATGCATACATTACTAGATGGCAAATATAATGGGTTATTATGCACCGAAGCAGCACAGGCTGCTAACATGTGTAATAAAGAGCTTATTGATGTACGCCGTTCATTTGAAGTTATTATGTCCGGCAGTACAGTTTATTACCGTTTTGTAATTGACAAAGAATCATTACGTAATAAGTTTGCTGCGGCGTTAGCTGAAATTGAGTTAGATGACGCTGGTAATCCCACTGGAAATCTTTCAATAAATGCTCTGGGAGTAGCCAATAGTATTAATCGCTGTGAAAACATCACTAATCAATATAATGTTGGCACTACATCTGAGGTGATCCTTGGTCTTGAGGAGAGTGTTAACGATCAAATGTGTGATATCACAGAGCTCAATATTGCAAGCTATGATTCGGGTGTTCAGTTAGCTTCGTTATCTTTTAATTTTTATTACTCTGATATTTATAATAACCCGTTAGCTGCGGAAACAAATGTTGAGATAAGTACAGAAAACGGAGATTACAGTGGTACAGACGGATTTGTGATTGGCAATTCTTCAGCAACAAATGCTGCATTAATTGGCCTTTCTATAAGTCGTGAAGCGGAGCCGAATAAAAAATCTATTGGATTTTTAAAGCTTTCATTCACTTCGCCTAAAGAGAACAATACCACTGCACAATTACAAATTAGTGATGATGGTTAGCTAGTTTTAAACATTTAAATAAAATAAATGCCAACCATAAGGTTGGCATTTTTGTTGCTATTCTATATATTCCACTGCAAATACCTTAAAACACCGTTTTGTCTAAATTAACGACAATAATTGTTTAATTATTCATTAAAAGCGGAAAAGTTTGTATTAAAAGCTTGTAACAATTGGTGTTTGTAGATATACCTATAAATATTCGCGCCCGTAAATGGGCAAAACACATTTAAAATACTTGGTTAGAAATAGGCAACTATGGGCAAATCGCTAGTAATTGTAGAGTCTCCTGCTAAGGCTAAAACAATTAATAAATATTTAGGAAACGATTTTATCGTTAAGTCCTCTATTGGGCATGTACGAGATCTTCCTACCTCCGGTTCAGGCAAAACCAAAACGGCTGCTGTAAAAACACCTGCAGAAGTACGTAAAATGGCACCAGAAGAAAAGGCCGCGTACAAAAAACAGCGTGATTATACAAATTTAGTAGCTCGAATGGGGATTGATCCAGATAAAGGCTGGGAGCCACATTACGAAGTATTACCAGGTAAAGAAAAAGTTGTTCAAGAATTACAAAAGCTCGCTGAAAACGCTGACCAAATCTATCTCGCAACGGATTTGGATAGGGAAGGAGAAGCGATTGCTTGGCACCTGCAAGAAATTATCGGTGGAGAGCCAGAAAAATATAAGCGTGTCGTATTCAATGAGATAACTAAAAATGCCATTCAGGCCGCCTTTGAGGCTCCTGGTGAGCTAAATACCGACATGGTCTATGCCCAGCAGACTCGTCGCTTTTTAGATCGTGTTGTAGGCTTTATGGTATCGCCATTATTGTGGCAAAAAGTTGCCCGTGGTTTATCCGCTGGACGAGTACAGTCTGTCGCAGTACGTTTGTTAGTTGAGCGCGAGCGTGAAATTAAAGCGTTTATTCCTGAAGAGTTCTGGGATATTCATGCCGATGTGAAAAATACCGAGTCGGCACTTCGTTTAGAGGTGTTCAAACAAGGTGATAAAGCCTTTAAGCCAGTCAATGAAGCGCAAGCTATGGCAGCTACTGCATCTTTAGAGCAAGCTGAATATAAAGTTGTTAGTGTTGAGGAAAAGCCAAGTAAAAGTCGTCCTAGTGCGCCACTAATTACTTCAACAATGCAACAAGCTGCGAGTACGCGTTTAGGCTATGGCGTTAAAAAGACCATGATGTTAGCGCAACGTTTGTATGAAGCAGGTTATATCACCTATATGCGAACTGACTCAACCAACTTGTCGAAAGATGCAGTTGCAATGTGTCGCGAGTATGTTTCGCAGCAGTTTGGTGATAAGTATTTACCAAAAGAAGCTATTAGTTATAGTTCAAAAGGCAATGCACAAGAGGCGCATGAGGCGATCCGTCCTTCAAGTGTTACTGTGTTATCTGGTCACCTAGAAGGCGTAGACCCGGATGCTAAAAAGCTTTATGAGTTAATTTGGCGTCAATTTGTTGCGTGTCAAATGGTCCCTGCTGAATATGACTTAACAACATTAACTGTTACTGCCGCCGATTTCCAATTAAGAGCCAAAGGACGGGTGTTACGTTTTGATGGTTGGACTAAAGTACAACCAGCAGTTCGAAAAAAGAACGAAGAAGATCAATCACTACCAGCTATTAAAGAAGGCGAGATATTAAGCCTTGTTGAACTTGATCCAAAACAGCATTTTACTAAGCCGCCAGCACGCTTTAGTGAAGCGAGTTTAGTAAAAGAACTTGAAAAGCGTGGTATTGGTCGTCCATCTACCTATGCATCGATTATTTCAACGATACAAGATCGTGGATATGTCCGTGTTGAAAGCCGTCGTTTCTTTGCAGAAAAAATGGGTGAAATTGTCACCGATCGTTTAGTTGAGAACTTTACTGATCTGATGAACTTTGACTTTACTGCAAAAATGGAAGGCCGGTTAGATGACATCGCTGAAGGTGAGCGTGTCTGGACACAGGTACTTGACAAGTTTTACGCTGATTTTTCTACACAACTGACTTTAGCCAGTGGTGAAGAAGATGAAGGTGGGATGCGTAAAAATGAAATGGTCGAAACTGATATTGACTGTCCAACATGCGGCAGAAAAATGGGTATTCGAACAGCCTCTACTGGCGTTTTCTTAGGCTGTACAGGTTATAATTTACCGCCAAAAGAACGTTGTACTACCACTATGAACTTAGTGTCAGGTGATGAAGCGGTTGCCGCTGACGTTGAAGATGTCGAAACCGAAACATTGATGCAAATGAAGCGTTGCCCAATTTGTGAAACGGCAATGGATTCATACCTGATAGATGAAACTCGTAAATTACATGTTTGTGGTAATAACCCTGCTTGTAAGGGCTATGTCGTTGAGCAGGGCACGTTTAAAATTAAAGGCTATGATGGCCCTATCATTGAATGTGATAAATGCTCATCAGATATGCAGCTTAAATCAGGGCGCTTTGGTAAATACTTTGGCTGTAGTAATGATGAGTGTAAAAACACCCGTAAATTACTGCGTAACGGCGAAGCAGCGCCACCAAAAGAAGACCCTGTTCAGTTACCAGAATTAGAGTGTGAAAAATCGGATGCATACTTTGTGCTACGTGACGGCGCTGCAGGTATTTTCTTAGCAGCGAATACCTTCCCTAAATCACGTGAAACTCGTGCCCCTAAAGTGGAAGAGTTACAGCGTTTTAGAGATCGTATTTCACCTAAGTTTTATTATCTAGCTGATGCACCAGTAAAAGATCCTGATGGTAACTTAGCAATTGTTCGTTATAGCCGTAAGAATAAAGAACAATATGTAATGACTGAGGTTGACGGTAAAGCAACAGGCTGGACTGCACATTTCAATGCAGGAAAGTGGGTTGAAGAGGCAAAGAAGAAAGCCGCACCTAAGAAAAAACCAGCCGCTAAAAAGGCACTAGTCAAGAAAGCCGCACCTAAAAAAGCCGCTGCAAAAACAAAAAAGGACGCTGAGTAGAATACTAAGCTCTGAAAACAAAAAAACCGGAATGCACACCCTTGTGTCAATTCCGGTTTTTTTATATCAAAAATTATGCCTTTAGAGGCATTTTTGACGTTAGATTTTTACGTCAGTGACTTTTTTATAGCCTTCTGATTCAAGTTCATCATTTACGCACTTTAGTACGTATGGTTTAAGCTCTTCATTGCTGATGTCGTCGTCTTTAGCCCAGTTTAAACACATCTCAGTGTATTCTTTAATTGTTTCGGCGGAAGCTTCAACAGCATCGTCAGCAACAGCAAAAGTTGCATAAACTGCAAATAATGGCGCTACGATAAGCGCTAGCAATGCTTTTTTCATTCGTGTATTCCTAAAAAATGTAGTGACTGCTGTTTTATATTCAAAAACAACAGTGATCCAATCAAGCAACATGCTGTTGGTAAGTGATTCTTAAACGAAATGACAATAAAAGATAACGAAATATTTTTATCGTAAAGACAAATATAATGTAATAAGAGACGGTAAAATAATGAGAAACTTATGTTAATCAATGCTATCTTACGCCAGCTATCAATTTAGGAATAATTATGTCTCAAAGCCAACTACCTGACACCACACCTCGTGTTGCATCTAAACTAGAACAGTTTGTTGAAAGCTTTATTTTTCGAGCCCGCTGGCTACTAGCTCCCTTTTTTATAGGCTTACTCGTTGCAATTGTACTGTTACTTTTGAAGTTTTTTAAATACCTGTATCAAATGGCGATAAATACATTTAGCGCTACTAATGAGCAACTACTGGTGGGTATTTTGACCTTGGTTGATACCGCATTACTGGCAGGATTATTATTAATAATTATTTTTAGTGGCTATGAAAATTTTGTTTCTAAATTAAATATTGGTAATCATGAAGATCGCCCTGCATGGATGGGTAAAGTAGGTTTTTCTGGTCTTAAAATGAAATTGATCAGCGCAATTGTTGCCATTTCTGCAGTCGAACTGTTAAAGGTGTTTATAAGCTCTACTAGTCACTCAAGTGATGAATTGATGTGGAAAGTAATAATTCATGCTACTTTTGTGATATCAGGTGTGCTATTTGCTCTCACTGATTTTATAAATAGCAAAACTCACAATCATTAAATAGCAGATAACGCAACGCTATCTGCCTATATGTTTTGTTATTTAAAGATACTCAACCACATAGCCTTTAAACTCGGTTCTTTTGCGTACATATTCATACCCATTTTAAAAATACGAGCGGCAAATATACGTAAGTAATAAAAACAGCCAATACTGAGAAGCAGGGATAAGAGTGCTTGCCAAATTGGTATTTCAACTAATGACATGCGCACCGGCATAACCGCAAATGCCGTGATCGGCAAGTAACTAAGCACGATTGTTAAAACACTGTTTGGTGCATCGATAACAAAAAATGCAATCACAATAGGTGCCAATGGCAGCATCATTAAGGCACTTTTACTACTGTGATTAGGATCATCAATACCCGCTGCGATCGCAGCCATAAATGCAGCGCAGATGCCAAGACCTACAATCGCATAGGCTAACAACCAAGGCAGTAATGACCAATTAATAAAGTCTAAATTGAGGGCTTGTTGTTTAATGATAACAGTAAAAAATAGCATCGATAAAATAATCGATAGCAAGGTGCCAATCATGGTTTTTACTGCAAGTAATATTTGCCCAAGTAGCTTACCATCTATCCATGTTTGTGGTGTCATGGTGGCTAGCAATTGCTCCGTTACGCGGTTTTGCTTTTCACCGGTAATACTGACAAAGAGTTGGCCAAAGATCCCAAACATCGCAACAAATAATAATATCAGTACCCCAAATGCTGTGTATGTTTGACTACGATCAGCTTGATTTTTCAAAAGCTCGTCAAGTACCCTATGTTCAATTGAAATATTTTTCGTCAATCCTAGTCGTTGTTGCTCGCTTAAGCCTAAGCTATCAAATTGAGCTTGTTGCAATTGCGCTCTAAGGAGCGATTGCAATGTTGTTTGCCATGCTGATTTTACAGCCGTTATTAACGTATATGAGTGAGTCGCTTGGTCAAACTTAAGTACGCCATCATAGCCAGTATCCTCAGCTAAATTTGCAATGATGGCAGTTAAATCATCATGTTTGGTAAACTTAAATTGTGTCGATGTAGGCTCTGTTTTGACGCTAAACTCGAGGTTGCTTGCTAAATGATAACCTTGTTCAAGTTGACTGTTTGCAGTGGCAAAAAAATAAATAACTCCAGCAATAGCGAGCATGATCAACTTCGAAATAATTTCTTGTTTTAATTTAAAAAAATGCAAGAACTCCCATTTTGCAACAATCCAGAGCTGTTGCTGTGTAAGCGATGATTTATTCATAGCGTCGTTCCTTGATCCAGTTTAGCGTTATGCTCAGCTACTGCGTGTAAATAAATTGCATGCAGTGACTGAGCTTTATTTTTGAGTTCACATATTTCCCCGATGCTGATTAACTGAGGAAGTAACTGGTTAAGTGATTGGTGTTGCTTTAGGGTGATAGTTAGTTGCTGTGCTTTTATTTGCTCAACACAATAATGTTCACATAGTTGCTCAAAGTAAGTTTGATTAATTGGATCGTTGAATACGACTTGAATACTATTATTTTGCGCGCTTTGAAGTATATTACTGAGTTTGCCGTATAAAACACTTTCACCTTGATTTAATAGCAATACCCGATCAGCAAGTTTTTCTACCATCGCCATCTGATGTGCACTTAAAATAACGGTCATGCCTTGCTGTTTTAATTGCGCTAAAAATTCAACAACTAATTCCTGATTAATAGGATCTAAGCCAGAAAATGGCTCATCTAAAATTACCCATTTGGGCTTATGTAAAATTGCAGTGATCAATTGGATTTTTTGTTGGTTCCCTTTAGAAAGTGATTTTAAGGGGTCATTCAAGCGTGCGGTTAAATTAAATTTAGCTAACCAATAGTCACAGCGCTGCGTAAATTCGCTATCTTTTACGCCGTGTAATGCTGCAAAAAATTGTAGATTTTGTTTTATTGTTTTTTCTGGATAGAGGCCTCGGTCTTCTGGTAGATAGCCCAGTAAATGTGCCGGAATAGATGAATACGCTTGTCCTGCATCATTGAGTTGAATAGAGCCACTATCTGGAGAGGAAAAACCAACGATCATTTTTACTAATGATGATTTCCCCGCACCATTTGGGCCAAGTAAAGCAAAAATCTCTCCTGGTTGCACATCAAATGACAGCTTATTCACCGCAGTAACCGTTTTATAGTGTTTTTCAAGGTTGTTAATAATTAACGACATGTGATCCCTACAATATTGTTTTTTTTGAGTTTAATCGGTTACAACCAAGAATGTAACTACTACCAGAGATGAAATTGTAAGCAAAGATTATGCAATAATTAAATAAGAAGTGTGCAGACACTGCAGTTAATACATATTTGCAAAGCTAATGCATTACAATCACAAGCTGATTAACTTTGTCTTGATGATAGTTAGGTATCTATTAATTTATTTTTCAAATATTTAACGATGAGCGCTGTAGTCTTACAGTTACTTTAGATGCGGTTCATGATGAAGCAAAACGACGGATAGTTTCGCTTTAATGAACGGTATGAGTTAGTCACTTAGGGTGCAAATCTTCGCCATTATAGGCATAATAAACGCGATATTTCGCGAGATTGGTGTAAGCAATGATAAAACAGTTTTTAGACGATCCAACTTTATTACTCAACGCCGTTGGTGAGGGAATATATGGCTTTGATTTAAGTGGTAATGCGGTATTTGTAAATCCCGCTGCTGAACGCATGACGGGATGGCATGCAGATGAGTTGCTGGGTAAAAAAATTCATCAGTACCATCATCATAGTCACGCTGACGGACGGCCATATCCAGCAGATGAATGCCAGATTTATTGCACTATGTTTGACGGCAAGCATCGCCATGTTAAAGATGAGGTATTTTGGCGTAAAGACGGCAGCTGTTTCGCGGTAGAATATACATCTACACCCGTTTATAAAAATAATCAGTTGATCGGCGCTGTCGCGATATTTCGCGATGTCTCAAAACAACACCAGACAGAGCACGCACTGCGTGATGCTTTAGCGCAAGTGAATCACTTAAGTGAGCAATTAAAAGAGCAAAATAGCTATTTGATAGCAGAACTTAATGAAGATTGGCAAGAGTCTGGTTTGGTAGGCAAAAGCCACGTATTTCAAACCATGCTTGAGCAAATAAAACTTGTTAGCCCGACCGATAGCACGGTATTGATTTTAGGTGAAAACGGCACAGGAAAAGAATTAGTTGCTCGTAACTTACATCGCTTAAGTGGGCGCAGTGGGCAATCCTTTATTAAGGTTAATTGCGCCGCATTTACGCCAAGCTTACTTGAATCTGAGTTATTTGGTCATGAAAAGGGGGCTTTTACGGGGGCTAAGGAGCATCGTAAAGGACGTTTTGAGTTGGCTAATAATGGCACCATTTTTTTAGACGAAATTGGAGAGCTTGCTCTTGAAGCGCAAAGTAAGTTGTTACGGGTATTGCAAGAGCATGAATTTGAACGTGTTGGCAGTAGTCAAACACGTAAAGTTAATATTCGTGTAATTGCTGCGACTAATCGTGACCTATGGGCCATGGTGCAGTCAGGATGCTTTAGAATAGATTTATATTATCGACTAAATGTATTTCCAATCACAGTTCCACCACTGAAAGCGCGTAAAGAAGATATTCCATATTTGTGTAGTAATTTAATTGCGCAATTAAATAAACGTCTTGGTAAACAGCTCAAAGGACTCAGTGAAAAAGCTATAACACAGCTACAAGCTTATGATTGGCCGGGTAATATTCGTGAATTACAGAATGTACTAGAGCGAGAGGCTATTTTATCAAAGCAGTCTGTATTGCAGTTATCGCAACCACTTGATGCCAATGCTAGCGCTAACCTAAACACGGATCTGAGCCTTGACGAAGCGCAGAGACAGCATATCATCGCAGTATTAGAATTATCAAATTGGCAAATTTCTGGCAGTCAAGGCGCGGCAGTTAAATTAGGCATGCCGGAGAGTACGTTACGATCAAAAATGCGCAAGTTGATGATCCGTAAAAATCGTTAGATATCACGATACTCGCTAAATGTCGCGATTTTAGCGAGTTTATTAAATAAAAATTCATTAATATTCAACTGCTTAATTTAATTTCTGTTTGGTCTGAAACTTGCAAACTTACGGGCCTAACCGTCACAGTAAGTAGTTATTATGAAATTTGATATTAAAGAAGAAGATATGATCATCAAGCCCTATAAGCATGAAGGGCCTATTTATATCCGTGAGCAAAAAGGATTTTTCCAGCGTATTCGCCGTAACCTTGGTTGGTTACTCATGCTTACATTCATTCTTATTCCTTGGATCCCATACAAAGGCCAGCAAGCGGTATTGCTAGATGTTGCGAGTCAAAAGTTTGCTATTTTTGGGCTGACCTTACTGCCCCAAGATTTTATGATCTTGGCGTTGTTATTTATGTTAGGCGCTTTTGCGTTGTTTTTTGTTACCAATTGGCTTGGCCGGGTATGGTGTGGATATACATGCCCACAAACAATTTGGATGCTGATGTTTTCATGGGTGGAGCAACGTATAGAGGGAACACGTAATCAACGTATAAAGTTAGATAAATCCGCGTGGACGTTATCAAAATGGCAGAAAAAAACAATCAAGCATAGCGCTTGGTTAATCATATCATTGTTTACAGCAACGTCATTTATGGCTTACTTTATTCCGGCTAAAAGCTTGTATGGGGATATGTTTACTCTGCAATGGTCGGGCATCACTAGTTTTTGGGTATTTTTGTTTGCCTTTTGTACTTATGGAAATGCCGGTTTCTTAAGAGAAAAAATGTGCACTATTGCTTGTCCATACTCACGGTTTCAGGCTGTAATGTTTGATAAAGATACATTACTTGTCACTTACGATAGTGCGCGTGGGGAAAGTCGTGGTCCACGTAAACGTAAGGCCGATCCTAAAGCGTTAGATTTAGGTGATTGCGTAGATTGCAATTTATGTGTGGAAGTGTGCCCGGCAGGGATTGATATTCGTAACGGCTTACAATATGAATGTATTAACTGTGGTTTATGTATCGATGCATGTGACGATACAATGGATAAGTTTGGCTATCAAAAAGGCTTGATCAAGTACGCAAGCGAAAAACAGATGGCTGGCGAGCAAACTAATCCATACCGGTTGAAACTGGTTGGTTATGGCGCACTCACAGTTTTATTAATGGTCAGTATGTTAGCGTGGTTAGTTCAACGCACGCCAATCGAAGTGTCAGTACTGCGTGATCGTAATGCATTATATCGAGTAAATTATGAGGGCTTAGTTGAAAACCCTTACACCTTGACAATAATTAATAAAACACAGCAGTTAGTGCATTACCGAGTAGCGATTACCGGTCTTGATGTGGCTAAGTTACAGAGTCCTCAACTTACAGCTGTCGAGCCTGGTCAAATGAAGCGCATCCCGGTCACTGTGGTTGCCGATGGCTATGATTTACCAAGTAAGCTCAATGAACTTGATTTTGTGATCACAGCCGAAGAAGATAGCAGTATTAATACATCAATAAGCAGTGTGTTTTATCGTAACTAATTTATGCAGAGTGAAACTGAGCTGCTTTATCGTTCATTGTTTGGTTAACAAAGGTTTTAGCTTGCGCTAAACTTTTAAACAAGCTGTGACGAATATCCACGCTAAGGCCTGCATTGTGAATAATGCGTTGCATTTGATTGATTACGATAGCTGAATCAAAAATATAAGCGCTAGCAATACATCCATTACGAACCATGGCAGAGGCCAACACTGTAAGTTGTTGCTCTGCCTGAGGAGTTGCAGCCAACAAATTTTGAGAATCACTGATATATCCCCATGGTTTATTGGCAAGCTGACTAACCTGCTCAAATAAGCCATTGCTAAATGAGGTTACTAAACTTGCATTAAGATTCCCGCAAAAATTAGCAATGATTATATTTTGCTCGCGGTGTAAACTAACCTGTCCATGTTTATTGCTAAATTTCAACGTGCTTCCTTGTAAGAAAATTTAAGAGCGCGAATTTTATACAATTAAAACGCGGAGTCTAGGTATTTTTTAATTTTTTATAAATTTGCATTAATTAATCAGTGATTAATTAATAACCAGATTAAAAATGTCAGAACAGGGCCTAAATATAATTACCAATAGACCCTCGCAATAATTATTTTGTAAGCAGGTGATCTAATGCACCTTTAATTGCAGCCACCTGTGCTGTAATACATAGCTCATCTGTTGCCGTCGGACTATCTGGGTACACTTCTGTCGTCGTGACATACTGTGCATCTGTAAAGCCCATGCATAAACCGAGTTCTCGTGCTGCATAATTGATCACACCATGTTGTTCTAATGGCACTCCAATGAGTTGATTGTTTTCATCACTGGGGGCAATTTGAGTCACATTAGCAACAGTGTCGATAATCGCTTTTTGGAATTGCGGTTCAGGTTTATTGCTATCAGCGACAAGATAAAAACCATCAGGAATATTCCAATTAGTGTTCACTTTGCCATCACGAGCCGCAAGTGCAGGGCGAAACTCACTGTTGTCAGTGTCAGTTGTTTCATGCAGATCAATATGCGCTAATAAAGGTATATTTTGTGCTTTAATATAATTTATTAGTGCTGCTGACTCTGGTGCTGGGCTTGGTGAATAAAACGAACGGTTTGGATCTATGGCTGCTGGGTTCCAGCGATTAATGGTTTCATATCCCCACGGGCTAATACAAGGAGCAACCAGTAAGTTAAACTCTTTAGCGTATTTCATACCTAGCGTTTTCATAAAATGTAATGCGCCATGAACACCGCTTGTTTCATAGCCATGTACGCCACCGGTGATCAATATGCTCGGTTTATTCGATGCCCACTGTTTTGATTTAATAATAAAAAGAGGGTAGCGAGTAGGATCAAAACTGAGCGCACCATATTGCTCAACCTCGAAATCATTATCCAGTTCGTTGATTAAAGTTACAACTTCAGATTGATAGCTACGTTTAATCGTTTGTAGGTTAAACCAGCACTGTTTATCTTTATCATTCCAAGGCGTGCCTTGAGTACCTATTGGATAGTTATTTTCGCTCATAGAACCTTCATTTATTACAATAAAGGTTTAGCTTATCGCTGTACTAACCTCACTGCAACTAGCTGCGACTAATACACAACTGTGAATTATATTTATAAGCTGTTTGAGGACTCATATAAATTGGCATTTTGGCGCTTATGGGCTTCAAATAAATAAGCCCTTAGATGTTCTTTCCCTTGATGAATATGAGTGATCTTGGCAGCCATGCCTCGCTTACTAAAACGTACCGGTTTGATGTCGATAGTAATATTTTTTTTGTTTGGAAGGGTTAGTTTTATCTGTTGCTCAATCGCTAAAGGAGCTTTTTGAGTGGTTGATTTTAGAAAAAGTCCAGTACTTGAGATTGATTCAACTTCAAAGTCTTGGCTCCGAATATTGAGGTTCCCGCCACGCCAACAGCGCTTTATTCCTTGTGTGTCGATGACCTCTGGTGCGCTTAATACAGGGGTCACAATGCCAGTTTTAGCAATTCTTATTTCAAGTGGAAACCATAATTGATAATCGCCAACTTCAGCCAGTAGTGTTAATTTTGTATTATTTAGTAATTCAGCAATATTGGCAGGGATAGAGCTTTGTAATGTCAGTGTATGATTGTCCCTCAATTTTGAAGGAACCGTCACTTGGAAAAGATCTGATATAAAATTTAGTTCTTCATTGGTCATATCCATTTAGCATCTAATCCCATGCGCGCGATAATGTAGTTAATACCGTATTTTAAGTCGAGAGTTTATTCATACAATAATGTATAACGGCAGTGTAATAACATACTTGAGTTATTTAAGAAAATAAGCATATTGTGCGCCACAAAGTCGTCTTTTTGGATTGTTAAAATATATAAGAGCTAGCACTTTTATACATTTTCAGATGATAAATCTACCCCTATTTATTCTTACATGATAGTTTTTTGTTTGTTTAATAAACAGTGGCTAAGTTTTATTGCTAAAATAACGTAAATTACTGGACCTGATAAAGTTATTAAGGGTATTTTTAAATTGCGATTTCACTTTTATATTGTTTACATTAATCAACTGCTCTTTACGAATTTTCTCACGCCGAATATTTTCATCTGCTTACATTCCTTTAAATTATTCTGGTGTACTTCCAAGTGCATGTTTTTATGCACACGTAATTAATGGGCAATGTATATGGACTATATTTTCTATCAACAATCAATAATTAACTTCATTGCACAATATGCTGGTAATTCTAAATCACAATTAACAGCGATGGTTGATGACACGCGCAGTATTTTAAGAGTTGATGCGTATAGGCTTTTTGAAAATATTCTTTTAAATTATCAACAATTGGGAGTAATTGAATATAGTAAAGTAGATTGCCTACTTAAAAGTGTTGCCGTGAATTTGAAAACTTCAAGTGAGTCTGAGTATTTTCTCGTTTCACAGTTAGCAACCTGGTGGCAAGAATGGCATTTCGCGCTATCGATGCGCGTAGAAACGAGTCAAAATAATGCTGTTATCGTGCAAAATAGTGATTACTCAACGCAAGATAATAAACCACTAACCCGCCAGCATGATTTGAGTGAGTACGTTAATTTATTTACGCAAGTGCCAATACCGTTGTGTAATGTATGTATGCTCACCGAGAATATAATCCGTATAAACCAACGTTTTGTAGATGTGTTCGGTTACACTATTGAGGATATTCCAACACTTAATGATTGGTGGCTTAATGCTTACCCAGATCCACATTATCTGATGTGGGTGCGACAAACGTGGCAACAAGCTCTTAGCTTTGCGTTAGAAAATGATACTGATATTGAACCACAAGTTTATTGTGTTACTTGTAAAGATGGCTCCCATATAATGATGGAAATTTCGGGAAGATATTTTAGGCACGAATTTTTAGCTATATTTAAGGATGTAACACAGCATTTAGCTGCTGAAGATACACTTCGAGACATGGCATTTTTAGACTCATTAACACAAATTGCCAATCGACGTTGTTTTGATGACAAGTTGGCCAATGAACTTGAATTAATGAATAAAAAAATAAAGCCGTTATCAATGATCTTAATCGATATTGATTATTTTAAGCAATACAACGATAACTACGGTCATATTAAAGGCGATGAATGCTTGTATCAAATTGCACAATGTATTGCAGTGGCCACGATGAATCACGAAAAGGACTTTGTTGCCCGTTTTGGCGGTGAGGAATTTGTGGTGTTACTGCCAGAGGCTGATCCGAAAAAGGCTTTACATAGTGCATTACAAATCCAGCAAGCAGTTAATCAATTAGCTATTAAGCATGAATATACAGATATTGGCTATATAACACTAAGCATGGGCATTAAAACTTTGCATAATCCCCAAACTGGCGATTATATCTATTTTGCTGATGCGGCAGATAAAGCTTTGTACCAAGCAAAAAGACAAGGGCGTAATTGTATCGTTGTTAGTGAAGATTGATACAAAAAATCAGCTGCGCGCTACTAGGCATATTTGAAATAGCTGCGCTCAAGCACAGCTATAGTTCATCTGCGATTATTTTAAAATGGCCATTATCAATTCCTTTTAACGTATAGTCACCAATACGATAGCGGATTAAACGTAAAGTAGGGTGGCCAATATGTGCTGTCATTCTTCTTACTTGGCGATTACGTCCTTCGGTAAGGGTAATACTGAGCCAACTGGTTGGAATGTTTTTTCGCTCTCTAACGGGAGGATTACGTGGCCATAAAGTTGGCTCATCTATGCGTTTAACAACGGCTGGTAATGTTAATCCGTCTTTGAGCTCGACGCCTTGGCACAGTTGTTTAATTGCTGCATCAGTTGGTTCACCTTCAACTTGTGCCCAGTAAGTTTTACTGGTTTTTTTGTTTGGCGCTGTTAAAGTGTTTTGTAATTTCCCACAATTAGTGAGCAATAGCAGGCCCTCACTGTCTCTATCTAATCGTCCTGCAGCATATATATCTTTAATGGTAATAAAGTCAGCTAAGGTTTGTCTGTTTGCTTCATCAGTAAACTGGCACAGCACATCAAATGGTTTATTAAATAAGACAATTTTTCGCTCACTGGCGGTAATGGCTGGTTTTATCTCGCGCTTTATTGAGTTATTCACTTTTTTGGTTGTAATTGCACCGCGATTATAGCTACGGCCGCTATTTCGGCGTTTTGCTGTATTATTTGGTTTAGCTATTGTCATTGCTAGATGCACCGTGCGGGTTTTGGTAAGCCAGCAATTTTAGTTGCTTGCTTAGCTGGGCCTTTAGGAAAAAGAGTATACAGATAAATACTATTGCCTTTATCTTCACCCAGTGCTTTTGCCATTGCTTTAACTAACATTCTTATTGCTGGGCTGGTGTTGTACTCCAAATAAAAATTACGCACAAAATGAATCACTTCCCAGTGTTGGGAGGTTAATTCAATGTTTTCTTGCTCGGCAATAACGCAGGCTAATTGTTCACTCCATAACGAGTGATCAAGTAAGTAACCTTGTTTATCCGTGTCGATAATTTGATTATTAAATTCAAGCATGTATTACCACGTAATAGAGTGAGATGTTGCTAATGTTAGTGCGACAAAGTCGTCATAACTAAGCGAGTGATCGGGCTGATTGATTGTGATATCTCGTACCTTGGCGTCATCAGCAAGTATTAATAAGTGCGTTGCAAGCTGTCTAAATTGGGCAATCGCAAAGCATGCGTCACTTAATAATAATACTTTGTCTGCTGACTGGATCAGGTTAACTAATTGATCCGTGTTGTAATAGCCAAGTGGCTTGGAAAATATGTGTAAAGTGCTCATAAGTTCACTATGTGTTGTTGCTGGGCTATAAGTTGAGTTTGCTGCTGATAATTAAGCGCTTTTACTTCTACTAACAAGTTATGTTTATCAAGGCCATACTCGAGCAGAGACTTTTCACATACATAAATGTTTTCAACATCGTAAATTTCTAGCGTTCTGATGGTCTTAAAGTAGTTCTTTAAACCTATATGCTCAGGTTGTTGATGTTTTTTTAGGGCTAGTACCGCAGGGCCGCTAAATAACCAACTAATATTTTGCTCAACAGCAGCGAATATTAATGTCATATCTAATGCATCACGAATATGTAAATCATCGAAAGGACTATGGTGGCTTAAAACTAATACATTGATCATTTAAATTGCACCCATTTATCCGCATCACTGGCAAGCATTGCAAACTCAGCTAACCCTGCGACTGCAAAAACACCGGTATTATTTATATCAAGGCCACGCTTTTCGGCAGCAGTAACACACAACATAAGATGAATCCCTTGCTCATGTAATTGTTGCCATAAAGCATTAATCGCTAATTCATCAGCTGCCAAATCTAGTTGCTCGCTGGCATGAAAAACGCCGTTTTGATACAAAAAAATGGCATCAATGTTATGCCCTTGTGTTAAACATGCTTGTGCAAATTTAACCAAACGTTGCGTGGTATCATGATCCGATGGTGCGCTGTGCAGAGAAAGTACAAATCGTGCCAAAACTATTCCAATAAAAAAGCCCCTAAAGAGGGGCTATTTTAACAGAACTATTTAATTAGTCATTATTTGCGCCAAGCAGTGCAAGCAATGAAGTAAACAAGTTATATACACTTAAATATAAAGAGACTGTAGCGCGAATATAGTTTGTTTCGCCACCGTTGATGATGCGGCTTGTATCAAACAAGATTAAGCCAGACATGATCAATACAACCGCTGCATTTAATACCATAAACATTAGCGAGCTGCCGATGAAGATATTAACAATGCTGGCCACAATCACAACAATAAGGCCTACCGTTAAAAAACCGCCCATAAAAGAGAAATCTTTTTTAGTATTTAGTGCATACGCAGACAAACCAAAGAAAATCAGTGCAGTTGATCCTAACGCTTGCATGATAAGCATTGGGCCATTTGGCATCGCTGCATAATGGTTAAGTAACGGACCAAGTCCCGCACCCATTAAACCCGTAAAAGCGAATACCCATGCAACGCCTGACGCGCTTTCGGCTTTTTTATTTACGACAAATAAAAGGCCAAATGAAATAAGAGTAAAAACTAACCCCATAAAATAAGGTAGTTGTAATGCCATTGAGATACCAGCCGTCACAGCACTAAATGCTAATGTCATGGCCAATAAGAAATAGGTGTTTTTAAGTACCTTGTTTGTTTCAATGGTCGACATAACCGGTCTAGCGGTATTGTACGAATGATTAAATGCCATTTTAGAGCTCCTTTAGAAACCTATTGTAAGTTCCGATAATTAAACTGAAGTTAGATTACCAAGACTTCTATATTTGGGCAAACCTTTGTAGTTCAATAGACCGATAATTAAAAAGAAAAGTTCAATTTAGTGTGAATTTTGCTCAGTGGTGAGTTAAGAATATACAAATCAATGGTTTTTTAAGCACTTGAACACTTTTTTGAAAAAAAAAGCTTCACAAAGAGCACTGCCTTCTCTATTATGCAGGCCGTGCGGAGAGATGGCAGAGTGGTCGAATGCACCGGTCTTGAAAACCGGCAGGGGTTTATAGCCCCTCTAGGGTTCAAATCCCTATCTCTCCACCACCTAATTAAAATAATTGCGAGTACACTCTTATTCGTGATTTATAAATGTTTCGGAGAGATGGCAGAGTGGTCGAATGCACCGGTCTTGAAAACCGGCAGGGGTTTATAGCCCCTCTAGGGTTCAAATCCCTATCTCTCCACCATATAAAATAGCCCGCTAAATTAGCGGGCTTTTTTGTGCCTAAGTTTTATGTAGTTATTTAGTTACGACCATAGTCTCTATTTCGATGTTGTAAAACATCATGCATTCTTAGTATTTATTCAGGTATGATTTTAAGGACGCATTATGAAACATCGGCTTGCAAAAAGTGTTGGGTTATCATTACTTTCACCTGTGATCATTGGCAGTGTGTTAGGAGTTTATTATGCATTAACGCTCAATACCGATCCGCTGACTACCTTTTTCCAGTTACTTATGAGTGCGATAGCTAACGCGCATATTGTCGGTTTAACCATGGCTGCTTTTGTAGTACCCGGATATTTATTGATGTACAAGTACGCGAAAGTTAATTATTCGGGAGTACTGACATTAGGTTTACTCGGTGGTGCAATTTTTAGTTACTTACTCAGTGCAACAGGTGGTATGGTCTTTTTAATTAATACCGCGATGTCAGCTTTAGCGGCGGGACTGTTTTTATATGGATTAAGGTTAGGTGCGATAAAACAACAGCCTCCTCAATAGCAGAATTATTAACCAAGCTTGCTGAAAATTAGGGCAAATTGCTTTTTTTTGCCCTGAAAAGGTTTCAATTATTGGCGACAAAGAGTACCTTTAGCTACTGTATGTTTGATAAGAAGTAGTTTGGTATGCAAAAGCAAGAATTTTACCAGTCATTAGTTAAACAAACTGAATCGCTAATTACTGGTGAACCTAACATTATTGCCAATATGGCGAATATTAGCGCGCTGTTATTTACGTCACTCGATGATGTAAATTGGGCTGGTTTTTATTTGATGGATTCACCAACTGAATTAGTACTTGGTCCGTTTCAAGGTAATCCTGCATGTATCCGAATTCCTGTCGGAAAGGGGGTCTGTGGAACTGCCGCTGCAACTGCGCAAACTCAACTTGTTGAAGATGTACATGCATTTGCAGGCCACATTGCCTGTGATGCGGCGTCAAACTCTGAAATAGTAATACCTATCCACAAAAATGGTGAGGTATTTGCTGTATTAGATATCGACAGCCCAAGTATTGCTAGGTTTGATGCTGATGATAAGCAAGGTTTAGAAGCACTCATCGCGTGCTTTGAGGCAACTATTGCATGAAAGACTTAGTAAATGTACAGGATTATCTGTTTGCCATCACTGATGTAGGTGATTGGGAAGGGGATGAAGAGCATGTAGCGGAAACGCTCAACGATTTAATCCACATTGCATGGGATCGTCTTCCTGATGATACTGAATGTGAATTAATTGATGAAATTATAAATGGTATTTGGGAACACCTTCGAGGTGATATGGCTGTAATTGAAGCCGACTTTGAAGAGCTGGTCGACTGGGTAACACACTACGTCGATTCGTCCCTTGATGAAAAGATGTGAAAAATAGGTTCTAAAATGGAAACCACAAACAAGCTAAAAGATATTAATGAAGTGTTGGAATTTTTATATCAAGAATTTCCGCAATGTTTTAAACAAAAAGACGGCATCAAGCCGCTGAAAGTAGGTATCTTTAAAGATATCGCTGAGCGAATTGAAGGTTCTGAAAAAGTTAGTAAGACGCAAGTACGTCAAGCACTGAGAAAATATACGTCTAACTGGCGTTATTTAGAAGCCGTGACTAAGTCTGAATTTCGTATTGATCTTGATGGAAATCAAGATGCTAAAGTGGAACAAGAGCACATTGATCATGCTCAAAAAGCACTTGAAGAAAGTCGTGCGAAAATGGCTAAACGTAAAAAGTCACAACGTCCACGTAATGATTCAGACACAAAATCTTACAAAAAGAAACCAGGCCAATTCGCTAAACCAGGCGATAAAAACGCTAAAGTTAATGCCACACCAGCAAAAGCTGCGCCGGTTAAACGTTCAGGTAAAATTGAACCTTTACCAGCAAGTGAGGTCAAGGTTAATAACAAAGTTAAAGTTAAACTTGGCCAAGCCCTTGTTAATGCAGTAATCACTGAAGTGAACAAAGAAGACGTTCATGTAGAGTTGGTAACTGGCATGCAAGTTAAAACTAAAGCAGACAGCCTGTACATTATTTAAGCTGTATATAAATTAAGGAGTTGTGTATGAGTCAGAAGTTTAAGCTCATTCCGTTAGTTGCCGCCCTGTATTCAGGTTTATTATTTGCATCAGATATTGCTGATGTTAATGATGTAGTTACAGCAAAAGACTTGCCAGTACTTACGCAAGAGAGTCAGCATAGTACGGCTAGCAAACGGGTGACAAACTTATTTACTCGTGCACATTATAAACCAATTCGTTTTGATGACGCACTTTCAAGTAAAGTGTTTGACCGTTATATCGAATCCCTTGATTTTAATAAAAGCGTCTTTTTGGCTGCGGATATTGCCTCATTTGAGCAATACCGCAACCAATTTGATAATGCATTAACGACCGGTAAACTTGATTTTACCTTTGATATTTTCAACCTAAGCATGCAGCGTCGTTTTGAGCGTTATGAGTATTCTTTAAAGTTACTTGAAACACCAATGACCTTTGATAAGGCTGATGAATATTACTTTGATCGTGAAGATGCTGATTGGGCAAAAACGCAAGCTGAGTTAGACGAGCTTTGGCGTGAACGTGTAAAATATGATGCACTACGATTAAAAATGACCGGCAAAGATTGGCCTGGTATCAAAGAATTATTAACTAAGCGTTATCACAATGCACAAAAACGTTTAGTGCAAACCAATAGTGAAGATGTATTTCAGATCGTAATGAACTCTTTTGCGCGAAGTATTGAAGCACATACCTCCTATTTATCGCCACGCAGAGCTGAACAGTTCAAAATGGACATGGATCTTGAACTAGAAGGTATTGGTGCAGTACTTAGCTACGACGAAGACTACACGGTTATTCGCAGCTTAGTTCCAGGCGGACCTGCTGATAAATCGGAGCAAATTAAAGCTGACGACCGTATTATCGGCGTTGCTCAAGACAAAGAAGAATTTGTTGATGTCATTGGTTGGCGTTTAGATGACGTTGTTGATTTAATCAAAGGACCAAAAGGCACTAAGGTGCGGTTACAATACTTAAAAGGTGCTGATGATCATGGCGCGCCTAAAGTAGTTGAAATTATTCGCGATAAAATTCGCCTCGAAGATAGAGCGGCAAAATCAGAAGTATTCAAAGCAAAATATTCTGATTTAACCAGCAAAATAGGTGTTATCGAGATCCCTGGTTTCTACAACAACTTGTCTAAAGACGTTAAAGTAGAATTGGCGAAATTAAAAGAAGCCAAAGTAGATGGCATTATAATTGACCTACGCCAAAATGGTGGTGGTTCATTATATGAAGCAACACAACTATCTGGTTTGTTTTTTGACCAAGGTCCAGTGGTACAAATTCATACTCTAAATAATCGCATTGAAGAGCAAAAAGACCGCGATGGTGTTACGTTTTACGACGGCCCCCTAACAGTACTTGTTGATCGGTACAGCGCATCTGCCTCTGAGATTTTTGCTGCAGCGATGCAAGACTATGGTCGAGCAGTAATAATTGGTGAGCAAACGTTTGGTAAAGGCACTGTGCAACAGCATAAGGGCTTAGGCCGTGCTTACGATTTATACGATAATCCACTTGGCAGTGTGCAATATACGATTGCAAAGTTCTATCGTATCAATGGTGGTAGTACACAGCATAAAGGTGTGATCCCAGATATTTCATTCCCATCAGCAATTGATCCAGCGGAATGGGGCGAAAGCCAAGAGGATAATGCATTACCGTGGGACAGTATCGTACGCGCCAAATATAACTCGGTTGATGACTTACACCCAGCTATTGCTTACTTAAGCAAAGCGCATGCTGAACGCATTAAATCAGAACCTGAGTTTAACTATGTTTTTCAAGATATTACGCGTTATAAAGAAGAGAAAGACCGGAAAACTATTTCTCTTGTAGAAGCGCAGCGTATTAAAGAAAAAGACGATGGTGAAGCGCGTGCATTAGCTCGTACTAATGAAAGGCTTACTCGTTTAGGTGAAAAACCAATCGAGAGCTTGGATGATGCGCCTGATGTCTTAGACGACTTAGATCCATTCTTAGAAGAAGCTGCATTAATTACCCAAGATTATATCAAGTTTGGTCGTGTAGCTAAGAAATAACTTGTTTTACAGGTTAATAAAAAAGGCGCTTTGGCGCCTTTTTTGCTGCCTAAAACTCTTGATATTGCTATAATTACTGATTAAACGCTGACAAAAGTAAGTAACTTAGTTAGGCTAAGCGTCGCGTCTGTGCTAAAAAATAATAATTAAACGCGCATAAAAATGCGCGTAGGAGTCTCAATTTTGAATTCACAAAAAGAAAAACCCATCCTACAGGCCAGCTTTTTCGATGCCTTGATCCCAATTTCTGTACTGATTTGTTTATTAGGTGCTGCGGTCTATTTATTTGGTGATAGTTCGTCATCAGGACCGAATCAAATTGCGCTACTGTTTGCTACATTTACAGCTGCTCTTATTGGCCTTAAAAATGGCTATACTTGGAAAAAACTTGAACAAGCGATGATAGAGGGGATCACTCTATCTTTGGGCGCTATATTAATTTTGTTAATGGTTGGCGCGCTGATCGGCACTTGGCTGCTGTCAGGCACTGTACCTACACTTATTTATTATGGTTTACAGGTAATTAATCCTAGTTGGTTTTACGCAGCAAGCTGTTTAATTTGTGGCATTGTAGCAATGAGTATTGGTAGCTCTTGGACCACGGCGGCGACAATAGGTGTAGCGCTACTCGGTGTTGCTACTGGCCTTGGATTAGAGCAAACAGTGACGGCCGGTGCCGTAATATCTGGGGCTTACTTTGGCGATAAACTCAGTCCACTGTCTGAAACAACAAATTTAGCTCCTGCGGTTGTGGGAGCTGATTTATTCGAGCATATTCATCATATGCTATGGACGACTGTACCAAGTTTTGTGATTGCATTAATCATCTTTATTTTTATGGGCTTTAATGCCACAGCGTCAAGTGAGGCTGGGCGTATTGATGAAATAACCGCTATTCTACAACAAAACTTTAATATAGGTTTAGAGATGCTGGTGCCACTGATTGTTTTACTGGTGTTAGCAATTAAAAAAATGCCTGCATTTCCGGCAATTTCTATCGGTGCGGTACTTGGTGCAGTATGGGCAATGATTTTTCAATCAGACCTAATTGCAACACAAATTGATAGCTCCCAGGGGCAAATTGTCGGTTATTTTAAATTGGTTTGGAGTACATTTTTTGATGGCTTTAGTATCCTGACAGGCGATGAAAAAATGGACTCATTACTCAGTGGTGGTGGGATGTCTGGCATGTTAACCACAACGTGGCTGATCATGACGGCATTGATGTTTGGCGCCATTATGGAAAAAACAGGTTTATTAGATATTTTTGTAAAAAGTATTCTTAAAATTGCGAAAAGCACTGGCTCTTTAATTACTGCTACTATTGCGACCTGTATTGGTACCAATGTAATTGCTGCAGATCAGTATATCGCTATTGTGGTCCCTGGTCGGATGTTTAAAGAAGAATATGCAAAGCGTGGTTTGAAACCTGTTAATTTATCAAGAACATTAGAAGATGGCGGGACGATAACCAGTCCTCTGATCCCTTGGAATACCTGTGGTGCATATATGCAAAGTGTATTACTGATCAACCCATTTGATTATGCGCTATATGCATTTTTTAATCTTATTAATCCATTACTAGCTGTTATTTATGCTTACCTAGGCATTAAAATTTTACGTATTAAGCCAAAACAATAGCCATAAATTATACGCTCCTCTGTTAAGAGGAGCCACTTTGGAGTTTCACATGACTGCATTAAAAAAACCTCAAGCACAGTATCTTAAAGATTACCAAGCTCCACCATTTTTAATTGATCACATTGATTTGACCTTCGATTTATTGCCGTTAAACACCCGTGTTACGAGTGTTATGACGATCACGAAAAAAATAGCTGGTGTGGCAGATTTAGTGCTTGATGGCATTGATTTGACGCTGATCTCAATTACTGTAGATAACAACGCATATACAGATTATGACCTACGTGATGAGCAGCTTGTGATCCATAATTTACCAGCGCAATGTCAGCTTACAATCGTTAATGAAATAGCGCCAAAAACTAACACATCTTTAGAAGGTTTATATCTATCTGGCGGTGCGTATTGTACACAATGTGAAGCGCAAGGTTTTAGAAAAATAACCTATTATCTTGACCGCCCAGACGTACTTGCAAGCTTTGACGTGACGATTATTGCTGACGAGCAGTTTACTCATTTATTATCAAATGGTAATAAATTAGCGGAAGGTAAATTAGACAATGGCCGTCACTTTGCAAAATGGCAAGACCCATTCAAAAAGCCAAGTTACTTGTTCGCACTTGTTGCAGGGGACTTTGATGTACTTGAAGATACCTTTGTTACGCAAAGTGGTCGTACAATAGATTTAGCCTTGTTTGTTGATAAAGGGAATTTACCGAAAACCCCTCATGCGATGGCATCACTTAAAAAATCAATGCGGTGGGATGAGCAGCGTTTTAATCTTGAGTATGATTTAGATATTTACATGATCGTTGCTGTGGATTTTTTCAATATGGGCGCGATGGAAAATAAAGGTCTTAATATTTTCAACTCTAAATGTGTGTTGGCGAATCAAGAAACCGCCACTGATAAAGATTATCACACCATAGAGTCAATCGTTGGCCATGAGTATTTTCATAATTGGACAGGAAACCGAGTGACTTGTCGTGATTGGTTTCAACTGTCGTTAAAAGAAGGCTTAACAGTTTTTCGTGATCAAGAGTTTAGCAGTGATTTAGGCTCGCGGGCACTGAATCGTATTGATGCGGTTAAAGTAATGCGTACTCATCAATTCAGTGAAGATGCCGGTCCTATGGCACATCCGATCCGTCCTGAACAAGTGATTGAGATGAATAACTTCTATACAGTAACTGTGTATGACAAAGGCGCTGAAGTTATCCGTATGATGCACACGTTATTGGGAGAAGAAAAGTTCCAGCAGGGCATGGCACTTTATTTTCAGCGTCATGATGGGCAAGCCGTCACCTGTGATGATTTTGTTGCGGCTATGAGTGATGCCTCAGGTATCGATTTAACTCAGTTTAAACGTTGGTATAGCCAAGCTGGCACACCACGGCTAATCGTAAAACAAGAGTTTGATAAGCTCAATGGTACTTTTTCACTGCATATAGAGCAGCTGGCACCGCTTAATCAGCCAGAAAATGCGCCATTACATATCCCATTTGCTATCGAGCTACTTGATCAACAGGGCGAGTCTGTCCCTTTACAGTTTGAAGGACAGCCACTTGATCATGTCTTAGATGTCACAACAGCGCAGCAAACGTTTAGCTTTGATGGTTTAACCGCGAAGCCTGTAGCGGTGCTACTAGAGGATTTCTCTGCGCCGTGTATTGTTGAGCAACAAAATACAGCCACTGAATTATTACACATTATGCGCTTTGCGCGCAGTGACTTTTCGCGTTGGGATGCTCAACAACAATTATTCATTGGGGCAGTTAAAGGGGCCATTACAACACCTGAAAATAATCAATTGGATCCAGCAATTATTTCTGCATTACGTAGTTTATTAGTTGAGCAGGAGGGAGATTTAGCTTTAATTGCGGAATTATTAAAGCTGCCTAGTTTTGATACCCTCGCAGCTGAGTTTAATGTGATCCCTGTGGATCAATTGGTTGCAGTGACAAATCAGTTTGAGTTACAAATTGCTCAGCAATTGCGTAGTGAGCTCTTAGACTGTTATCAAAGTTTAATTGATGACGGCTCTGTAAGTGCAACAGCTGTCGCTATACGTGCATTAAAAGGTATGTGCTTACATTATTTGGCAAAAATTAATGAGCTTGATATTAATCAACTCCTTGTTAGTACTGCTAATTCACACAATATGACCAATGTACTCGCCGCGCTCAGTGCAGTGGTAAAAGCTGACAATCCCTTAGCAAAAGAGTTGTTAAACCAATTTGACAGTCAGTGGCGTCATGATGTGTTAGTGATGGATAAGTGGTTTGCATTGCAAGCAATGCAAGGTGGCGATGACGCCATTACTAATATCAAAAAATTATATGATCATCCTTGTTTTGATTTTTCAAACCCAAACCGCGTCAGGGCGTTAGTGGGCAGTTTTAGCCATTTTAATACCGCACAGTTTCACCGTGAAGATGGTACAGGTTATCAATTACTCGGTGACTTATTAGTTAAGCTTAATGCAATCAACCCCCAAAATGCATCACGTATGTTAACGCCATTTATGTCATGGCGCAGATACGATGAAGTACGTTCGGTTGCTATCAAAGCTCAGTTGCAACGTCTTGCTTTGCTTGATAATTTAAGTGACGACTTGTATGAAAAAGTTGATAAAGCACTACAATAAATTATGGTCGAATATTATTTTTTACTGAACTTAACTTACAAACAGTGCATGGATTACTATGAAGGTAAGTATACATCAGTTCAAGTAATTGAAGATGGTGGCAAAAAAGTACGTTTTGCGGCCAGCCATTTGCGTCCTTTTATTTCTTCTTTAGGAGTAAGAGGGCGCTTTCGACTTTTGCTTACCCCAGAGCATAAATTTTTACGTTTGGAACGTGTTGCCTAAAACAATATTTTAAAATAATCACTTATAATATTATTTTTTTGTTAATTCGATTTGTCCTATTGTTAATTTACGTGTATAAATTATCTGGTAGGACGTCTTACCATTAGGTGAACGTCAACTAAACAGAAAAATTATGACCGATTGAACGCGTTCTATTTGTAATTTCTTTATTTCGCTTCTATCGTTACGACTACACTAAAAACAATAACTTGATCACAAAATTACCCGCGACAGGGGGACACACAATGATAAGAAGATCGCTTTTTGTTAAAAATAAACTAGTACTAGGCATCGCAGCCGCTACTTTAGGGTTATCAGCAGCACCAACACAGGCTGCAACATTTGAGGCCGGAGGGTTTGATATAACCTTCGACTCGACTTTCTCTTATGGGCAAAGTATTCGTGTTGAAGACCGAAACTTTAACTTAATAGGGAAAAGTAATAACCCGTCTTTTGATTGGACAGGCTACAACTCCGTTTTAAATCCTATTTATTCAGCGCAAGATGTCTGGGCCCAACCTGGCTCTTACTCTAATAACGGTGACGCTGGGGATTTGAACTTTGATAGTGGTGAGTCTTTTTCAAAGCTGTTGAAAGGGACACACGATTTATCGATCAACAAAGATAACTACGGCCTTTTCACCCGTTTTATGTATTTTTATGATTTTGAATTGATGGATGGCGATCGCGCCTATGTTAATCCAACTTCAGGCCAAGGAGTTGATCCTTGTGATGATAAAGACACTAAAAAACAAAGCTGCGCAGATATTCGTCTATTAGATGCTTACGTATGGGCCAACTTTGATTTGAATGAGGGTAATAATCCACTTTCTATTCGCCTTGGCCAACAAGTTATAAACTGGGGTGAAAGCACATTAATTTCTCACGGTATTAACGTAAATCCGGTCGATATTGACCGATTAAAAGCGCCTGGTGCCGAGTTAAAAGAAGCCTTTATTCCAGTTGGTATGTTATGGGCATCTTTAGGGATCACTGAAAATGTGACTTTGGAAGGCTTTTACCAGTACCAATGGCATGAAACACGCTTACCTGCAGCTGGTACGTATTTTTCAACCAATGACTTTGCCGCAGAAAATGGTTATCAGCAAAATGTACAGCTTGGTTTTACCTCTAACCCTGATATAGATTTAGCGTTTTTAACTGATAGCTTAAATAACTTGATGACCACCTTTGGTCAAGCTGCTGCCGCTAAAGGGATCGATCCTGCAAGCCCTGAAGGTAAAGCGTTATTGGCACAAACTTATCTAGCGTACCCTACTAAAGTCGCGCTTAAAGGCAAAGGAGGGGATGGTAAAACTGAGCCTGATGATGGTGGCCAATATGGTTTACGTTTAGGTATGTTTTTACCAGAGTTTAATGACACTGAGGTTGCACTTTATCATGTAAACTACCATAGTCGTCGCCCGCTTATCTCTGGTCGCGTATCTAACTTTACACAAGCCTCAATGGCTCAAGATTTAGCCATGTTAGCAACGACTAAAATCACTTCTGACAATGTCTCTGATTTAAAAGCATTTGCTAAAGCAACCAATGAGTATCCAGAAGATATTAAACTGTATGGGTTAAGCTTTAATACATCAATTGGTGAAACAGCGTTTGCTGGTGAGTTCACCTTCCGTGAAGACGAACCATTACAAATCGATGACGTAGAATTGCTTTATGCTGCTATGCCTGAGCAGTTAGCGGTAGCGGGGCTTCGTCCTGAGTTTGCAGGTATTTCACAAATGAGCCCGGGTGACGCAATTAGCGTTGTAGGACCTGGCGAATTAGCAAAAGGTTATATTGAGCGTAATACTAGCCAATTGCAGTTTACAGCAACACATTTATTTGGCCCATCACTTTGGGCTGATAGCTGGGCTGTTGTGGGTGAAATTGGTGGTGTGCACATTAATAACATGCCTGAATATGATGAAATGCGTTTAAATGTATCAGGCACTGGTCGAAGCGGTATTATGACTGGACCAGGTACCGATGATTACTCAACACTTCATATGGCTTTATCAAATGGGCCAGAGCAAAAAGAGTTTGCATCAGCATCATCGTGGGGATATCGCTTAATTGCCAAAGGCGATTACTATAACTTCTTCAAAGGAGTTAACTTTTCACCTCGTATTGTATTTTCGCACGATGTAAATGGTAACACACCCGATCCGATGTTCTTATTTATAGAAGATCGTAAGTCACTTGGTGTTACAGCGAACTTTAATTATCAAAATGCATGGTCATTTGACTTTAGCTACAACTCTTTCTGGGGTGGCGGTGATATAAATACTTTCTCAGACCGTGATTTTGTTTCTTTCAATATTAAATATTCAATTTAGGGGTATCATGATGATAAAAAAACCTACCCTCATTGCACTAACGCTATGTAGTTTGTTTTCTACAACAGCGGTCGTTGCCAAAATGACCAGTGAAGAAGTAGCACGTTTAGGTGCAGATCTAACTCCTTTAGGTGCAGAAAAAGCAGGTAATGCTGATGGTTCGATTCCTGCGTGGACAGGTGGTATTACTAAAGCACCGGCAGGTTATACGCCGGGAATGCATCATCCAGATCCGTACGCTGACGACAAAGTACTTTTCACCATTGATAAATCGAATGTTGATAAATACAAAGCAAATTTAAGTCCTGGTCAAGTAGCTCTTTTTGAAGCGTATCCAGATACGTTTAAAATGAATATCTATACTACTCATCGCAGTGCTTCAAACCCACAGTTTGTCTATGATGCGACAAAAAAATACGCACCAACTGCAGAGTTGATAGAAGAAGGTAATGGGATAAAAAATACCGCAATTGGTATTCCTTTTCCTATTCCAAAAACTGGCTTAGAGGCAATTTGGAACCATTTATTACGCTACCGTGGTCTGTCAATTGAGCGTTTTGGCGGTCAAGCAGCTCCTATAGCCTCAGGTTCGTATAATTTAGTTGGCTTTGATGAGCAACTGTTAGTTAAGTACTCAGATCCAAAAGCAACACCAGCAGAGTTACAAGAATCTAATATTTTGTTTAAATTTAAACAAAAAGTCACCGAGCCTGCGCGTTTAGCTGGCACGGCCCTATTAGTTCATGAAACCATGGACCAAATTTTAACTCCGCGACAAGCGTGGACTTACAATTCTGGCCAGCGTCGTGTTCGTCGCGCGCCTAATGTTGCTTATGATGCACCAGGGACAGCAGCTGATAGCTTGCGTACAACCGATGATTTCGATATGTTTAACGGTTCGCCAAACCGCTATACATGGACGCTCAAAGGTAAGCAAGAGCTTTATGTACCATACAATAGTTATAAGTTACACAGTGATAAGTTACAGTATGACGATATTCTGATGGCCGGTCACATCAATCCGGAACATGTGCGTTATGAAAAACACCGTGTTTGGGTTGTAGAGGCAGATTTGAAAGGCGACACTCGTCATATTTATAAGAAGCGCGTATTTTATATTGATGAAGATAGCTGGCAAGTACAAGTGACGGATATCTATGATAACCGTGACCAAATGTACCGTGTAGCGATGGCTCATACAATTAACTATTACGATGCGCTCACTAACTGGAGTACATTAGACGTTTACTACGATTTGAATTCACGCCGTTACCTAGCGATTGGTTTAGATAACCAAGAGAAAATGTATGATTTCTCACAATCGTTTAATGATAATGAATTTACCTCAAGTGCACTGCGCCGCGAAGGTCGTTAATACACTCTAAGCACCTGGAATTATCTAGGTGCTTTTTTATTATTTCAAATCGCGTTTGTCACTCTGACACGCACTGGGTCATGACACTAACCGAGTCCCCCGACTGCACGTTATATACCGACAAACACATTCTTTTCAAGGCGATTTTAATTTATGAAGTACATGCTTTATGCAGGTCTTGCCGCTGTGGCGAGCCTTTCAACTCTTTCTATTGCAGCTGAACCACTTGCTGCAATTGTCGCAACTAAAGCAGATAAAACCCTGTTGACTGATATTGAATACACGGGAAAGCAACTGGTCGCTGTCGGAAAACATGGCACTATTATTACCAGCAGTAATGCAAAAAATTGGCAACAAGCGAGCGTTCCAACGCAAGTGTTATTAACGGCGGTTGCCTTCAGTGGCAGTGAACTCGGTTGGGCTTGCGGGCATGATGCGACTATTGTTCATACCAATGATGGTGGTGCAAACTGGCAGTTGCAACAAGTGAATACGCAATTAGATAAACCTTGCTTAGATATTTTATTTACCAGTGAACTTCACGGCTTTGCTGTGGGTGCCTATGGTATGTTTTATGAAACCAGTGATGGTGGCAAACATTGGCAAAAGCGTTTTCTGGATTCTTTATTATTTGCAGATGATAGAGATTACTTAAATGATTTAAAAGAATCCGATCCTCAAGGCTATGAAGCCGAAACTGCATCAATATTGCCGCACTTTAATCGTATTGTCACAACAAAAGATAAACTTATGTTAGTGGGCGAAATGGGTTTGTTAGCGCACAGTACAGACAACGGAAAAACATGGCAACGCGATGAAGAAATCTACCGGGGTTCTTTTTTTGCTTATGCCAGCGATGAACAAGGGCAAGAAATAGTCGCGGGTTTAAGAGGCAATATTTTTAGCCGTCAGGTAGGTGAGCAATGGCAACCAATAAGTAATAATAAAACCGCCACAATCAATAGTATTATCGCTAGCGGTGATAATCAATGGTTGTTACTTGCCAACAGCGGTGTGATTTTCCACTATAAAAATAATCAACTTACTATTGAGCAGTTAGCGGATGGTAAAGCAATTCTTGATGCCGTTATTTTTGAAAATCAATTGGTTATGGCATCAGAAAATGGCATTAAAGTGAAGGGGATGGCTCCATAATGCACACAATCGTCAATTTTTTAGAGAAAGCAGTTTTTCGTCATCGATTAATGATGGTGATAAGTTTTATTTTAATAACATGTTTTTTAGGTTTTAAAGCCACACAAATCCAACTTGATGCTTCATTTAATAAAAATATTCCACTTAATCATGATTATATGAAAGTGTATTTAAAGCATGAAAAGCAATTTGGTGGCGCAAATAGTATTTTGATCTCAGTGTGTGATGATAGCGGTGATATTTTTAATCCTGAGTTTTTCACCCAATTAAAAGCCGTTCATGATCAGTTATATTTTATTCCTGGGGTGAATCGTCCGTTAGTGAATTCAATTTTTTCACCCAGTGCACGTTTTGTTGAAGTTGTTGAAGACGGCTTTGCGGGTGGGCCAATTATTCCCGCCAATTTTACTGCTGATCAACGAGGTTTAGCGGTTGTTAAAGAGAATATCGAAAAAGCGAAAGTCGTAGGCAGGATGATTGCCTCTGATTATTCGTGTGCGATGGTAACCGCGCAGTTGATGGAAACTGATCCGCAAACGCAAGAAAAATTAGATACGTTAGCGTTTGCACAAAAGCTAGAAAGCGAAATTCGAGAGCCATTGAGCACTGATAAAGTAAGTATCCACATTATTGGTTTTGCCAAAATGGCCGGTGATATTGCCGAAGGTGCGAAAGGGGTTGTGTTATTTTTTGCTATTGCTATCGCGTTTACTTTCATCATGGTGTGGTTATTTTGCGGCAGCATCAAGCTCACTATTTTACCTATAGCCTGTTCAATTATTGCCGTGGTTTGGCAGTTAGGGATATTGTCGAGCTTAGGCTTTGGTCTAGATCCAATGTCGATTCTAGTACCATTCTTAGTGTTCGCAATCGGCGTAAGTCATGGCGTACAGATGATCAATGCAATAGGTAAAAAAGTCGCCGAAGGAAGCAGTAATACGCGTCTTTGCTGTCAGGCTAGTTTTAGATCGCTGTTAATACCCGGTGGTATTGCATTGCTGTCAGACACGGTCGGCTTTTTGACGTTACTAACCATAGATATAGGTATAATTCGTGAACTGGCTATCACAGCAAGTTTAGGTGTGGCTGTTATTATTTTTACTAATTTGATTTTATTGCCAGTATGGGCATCGTATATGCGCTTTGAAAGCACAGTTCATATTCAATCAGGCAACAGCGAAAAACCAAACTTACTTGATTCAATTCGTGATCTGTTAGTCAAAGCCACTGATCCAAAATGCGCGAAAATCATTATTGGCTGCACCTTAGTATTGTTTGCTGTAGGTTATTGGCAAGCAGGGAAAATGCATATCGGCGATTTACATGCAGGTGCACCGTCATTGCATCAAGATGCCCGTTATAACCAAGATACCTTTTTAATATCGGACAAATATACAATTTCATCCGATATTCTAAAAGTGATTGTCGAAGCTTACCCTGCAGCATGTACAGAGCACGACGTAATGGATCGCATTAGTCGTTTTCAATATAAAGTTGAAAACTTAGCAGGTGTTCAATCAGCAGTATCCCTAAGCTCAGTCGCGCAGTCGGTTAATGCCGGGTATAACGAAGGTAATTTAAAATGGCAAAGTTTGCCTCGTAATACGGCAAGTTTGGTGCAATCTACCTCACGAGTCGAAACCAGTACCGGTTTACTCAATGGTGATTGTTCAGTTATGCCTGTGATTATCTTTTTAGATGATCATAAAGCGCAGACCATTGAACATATCATTGCCAGTGTTAAACAATTTGCCATTGAAGAACAAACCGATATGCTGCAGTTTAAGCTGGCCTCAGGGCCTGTCGGCGTCATGGCTGCGACGAATGAATCAGTTTCTGCTGCACAATTACCTATGATGTTATACGTTTATGGTGCAGTTATTATTTTATGCTTGATTAGCTTTAAGAGTGTAAAAGCGACCATAGCGGTAGTGTTACCCTTGTATATTGTATCGACTCTTGCGCAAGCTTTAATGGTACAACTTGAAATCGGTCTGACTGTTTCAACGTTGCCAGTGATTGCACTAGGTGTAGGTATTGGGGTGGATTATGGGATTTATATTTTGTCATCGATGATGGGGCAATTAAAGCAAGGTGTTGCCTTACCAGTGGCGTATCGTAATGCACTCGTTGAGCGTGGTAGTGCGGTGTTATTTACCGGTATCACGTTAGCTATTGGTGTGAGCACCTGGATTTTCTCTGATCTTAAGTTCCAAGTGGACATGGGAATATTGTTAACCTTCATGTTTTTAGTCAATATGCTTGGCGCAGTATTACTTTTACCAGCAATTGGTAGTTTGATCTGGACTGACCAGAAAAAATAATGTGAATAATTTTGCTCCTAAATGGCCTGTAAAGGCCATTTATATCTATAATTTGTGAATAGATGACCAAATAGCTGAAATGCTTAAAATGTTTTCACCGAAAGGGCTGTTTATTAATTTTAAAAGGGTTAGAATTTGCCTGACTCCACACAATAAATTGCTGTACAAATTTTCCATCTAAGTAGGTGGTATAGATTTAAGGAACATGTAATGACACGAAATGAAGGGCAAGCCTCGGTTATCTTAGATAATGTCTGTAAGCTGATCCAGAAAAAAGTTCACGCTGATAATGTGTTACTCGTTGAGAAATTCGCCAAATCCTTGTACAGCAATATGTCTAAAGAAGATTTGGCACATCGCAATGATAGTGACTTATATGGCGCTGCACTTAGCCTATGGAACTCGCTAGAAAAAAATACCTCTGATGATGCGGTGATCCGCGTTTTCAATCCTGAAGTAGCAAAAGATGGCTGGCAGTCATCACACACAATCGTCGAAATTATCGCTAAAGATATGCCATTTTTAGTTGATTCTGTTCGTATGGCGATGACCCGCGAAAATATCGCATCTCACTTGCTATTACACAGCCCACTTAAGATTCAACGCGATAAAAACGCTAAAATTTCGGCTTTATCAAATTTAAAAGCCGAACAAGAGTCTAGCTCTACAAAAACAGTGTTTTTTATCGAAATTGATCGCCAAACAGATTCTTCAGTGATTGACTCGTTCAAAAAAGAGCTTGAGTCAGTGTTGAACGATGTGTCTACTGCGGTAGAAGATTGGCAACCGATCCGCAAAAAGTTAATTGCGGTCAGTAAAGAATTACCAAAACGTAATCATAACAACAATGCAAGTGAAGTTGCAGAGACTGTTGAATTCTTAGATTGGTTAGTAAAAGATAATTTTACATTAATGGGCTATCGCCAATACGATTTGTCGCCAGTACAAGGCGATTACCAGCTCAAAGGTAAAATCGAGGGCAGCTTAGGTTTGATGAAGAATTCAACCGAAGAGCATTCTCGCCTGTTATCTGAATTACCAGAAGTTGCCCGTCAAGAAGCCCGTAGCAATAACCTGTTGATCCTTACAAAAACCAATTCGTTATCACGCGTACATCGCCCAGCATACATAGATTATGTAGGGATTAAACGTTTTGATGATGAGGGGAATGTGATTGGCGAAGACCGTTTCATCGGGTTGTTTTCATCAAGTTTTTATAACAACAGCGCCGCTGATGTGCCAGTTTTAAAAAGTAAAATAAATCGCATCATGGAAATGTGTGATTTTGCCAAAGGCACTCATGCTTATAAAGCGGTATTAAATATTCTTGAAACCTATCCGCGTGATGAACTTGTTCAGGCCCGTGAAAGCGAGTTACTTGAAGTTGCAATGGGTGTTTTACAAGTACAAGAGCGCGATATGTGTCGCTTATTTGTGCGTAAAGATGCCTATGGTCGTTTTTTCTCTTGCATGGTCTATGTTCCGCGTGAGCGTTATAACACAGCACTGCGTCGTGAAACACAAGATATTTTAGGCAATGCATTTAATTCAGACGATAAAGTCGAATTTACTACCTTCTTCTCTGAGTCTACACTGGCGCGTACTCATTATACCGTGCGTGTGACTGACAACAATATAGAATATAACGTGAAAGACATCGAAAATAATTTAGTAGAAGCCGCTCGTACTTGGGAAGATAAATTACAATCAGCACTGTTAGAGTCTGCTGGTGAAGCACGTGGTAACGAATTAAACCGCAAATATTGTAATGCGTTTGCCCGTTCTTACAAAGATGAAGTACTGCCAAGTGCCGCTGTTGTTGATATTGAAAAGCTTGAACTATTGAATGACGATAACAAGCTTGAAATGTTGTTTTACCGTCCGCAAGAAGAAGCGAACAGCAACATTGTACGTTTGAGCTTATTCCACAAAGATGAGCCAATCCATTTATCAGACGTTATGCCAATGCTTGAAAACTTTGGCTTGCGCGTCATTGGTGAAACGCCTTATTCGGTTAAAACCAGCGATGGCCGTATCAACTGGATCATGGATTTCTCAATGCTACTTGATAGCAAAGGCATTGCAGATTTCGATAAAGTATCAGCACGTTTTCGTGCCGCACTTACTAGTGTGTGGAGTAACCGTTTAGAAAATGACGGCTTTAACCGTTTAGTGTTAATGGGTGGCTTAACTGGTCGCGAAGCCTCAATTTTACGCGCTTATGCAAAATACATGCGCCAAGTTGGGGTTACTTTCTCGCAAACCTACATCGAGAGCACATTAGCTAATTACCCGCACATTGGTTCGCAAATTGTTAATTTATTTGCTAAAAAGTTCTCTGTTAAAAGCCCTGCTAGTGTTAAAACGCTTGATAAGCTAATTGCGCAAATTTATGTAGAACTTGAAAACGTTGCTAACTTAGATGATGACCGTATTATTCGTTTATACGTCGATATGATCATTGCTACGCTGCGTACTAACTACTTCCAAAAAGATGACATAGGTCAGTTTAAGTCTTATGTGTCGTTCAAAGTAAATCCAAGCTTAATTCCAGATATGCCATTGCCATTACCGGCATTTGAAATATTTGTTTATTCTCCACGTGTAGAAGGTGTGCATTTACGTGGTGGTAAAGTTGCGCGTGGTGGCTTGCGTTGGTCAGATCGTCGTGAGGATTTCCGTACGGAAGTACTTGGTCTAGTTAAAGCACAACAAGTAAAGAATACAGTTATTGTACCTGTAGGCTCAAAAGGCGGCTTTGTTTGTAAACAACTGCCTACGGATCGTGACGCATTCTTCAAAGAAGGCCAAGAGTGTTACAAAATCTTCATTCGTGGTTTATTAGATATCACAGATAACATTATCCAAGGTGAAATTGTGCCGCCGGTTGATGTAACTCGTCATGATGAAGATGATGCATATTTGGTTGTAGCCGCTGATAAAGGTACAGCTACTTTCTCTGATATTGCCAATGGCATTGCCAATGAATATAACTTCTGGCTAGGTGATGCATTCGCATCAGGTGGTTCAGTAGGTTATGACCATAAGAAAATGGGTATTACGGCCAAAGGCGCATGGGAATCGGTTAAACGTCATTTCCGCGAAATGGACATTGATACACAAACAACTGATTTTACGGTAGTTGCAATTGGTGATATGGCTGGGGATGTATTTGGTAATGGTATGTTGTTATCCAAGCATATCCGTTTACAAGTGGCATTTAACCATATGCATATCTTTGTTGATCCAAACCCAGATTCAGCGACGTCTTACCCAGAGCGCGAGCGCCTATTTAACTTACCTCGTTCATCGTGGGAAGACTACAACAAAAACTTGATTTCAGCGGGCGGCGGGGTGTTCTCACGTGCGGCTAAATCAATCACTTTAACGCCAGAAATGAAAAAAATGTTGGGCACTAAAAAAGCCAGCATGACACCAAACGAGCTGATCAAAGCATTCTTAATGATGGAATTCGATCTATTATGGAATGGCGGCATTGGTACTTACATTAAGAGCAGTAAAGAAAGCGATGCAGATGTAGGCGACCGTGCAAATGACGCCCTACGTATCAATGGTAGTGAGCTTGGTGCAAAAGTACTCGGTGAGGGTGGCAACTTAGGTGCAACCCAATTAGGACGTATTGAATTTGCTGCTAAAGGCGGGCGCGTTAATACTGACTTCATTGATAACGTAGGTGGAGTTGCGTGTTCTGATAACGAAGTAAATATCAAAATTTTACTTAATGGTTTAGTTACAGCCGGTGATTTAACGCGTAAACAACGTGATGAGCTACTGTATTCAATGACCGATGAAGTTGCACAACTGGTACTGAAAGACTGTTATCGTCAAACGCATACACTGTCAATTACGCAATCAAAAGGCTCATCAACGCTTAAAGAAAAAGTACGCTTTATTCATGCCCTTGAAAAAGATGGCAAGTTAAATCGTGCAATTGAATTTATTCCAAGCGATGAAGAGTTGGCAGAACGCGCTGCAGCGGGTAAAGATTTAACTCGCCCTGAGTTATCGGTGCTTGTGTCGTACGCTAAAATGGTACTTAAAGAGTCACTCGTGACTGACGACATCACAGAAAATCCATATTATCGTCAGCTATTAGTGAAGTCTTTCCCTTTACCACTACGTGAAAAGTTCAATACTGCGATGGATAATCACCCACTGCGTAAAGAAATTATTGCTACTAAATTAGCTAATAATATCGTTAACGATATGGGTCTGAACTTCATGGTACGTATGCATGAAGAAACTGGCGCAAACGAAGCTGAAATTGCGTTATGTTACTCTGTTGCCAGTGAAGTATTCCAAATGCGTGATACGTGGTCTGCAATTGTTGATCTTGATAACAAGATCCCAGCCGCAGTGCAAACTGAAATGTTGTATCAGTTACGTCGTACAGTACGCCGAGCAACACGTTGGTTCTTACGTCATCGCAATAAAGCGCAAAATATTGAGCAAACAATTGCCTTCTTTGCACCGACCTTCGCTGATTTAAGTGCAAACTTAACTACCTACATGGTAGAAAAAGAAAGTGAACGTTTATCTGCGGCCGCAGACAAGCTTATTGAAAGTGCAGTACCAGCTGAGCTTGCAACACGTATTGTTTCGCTCTCTAGCTTGTTCTCAGTAATGGACTTAGCAGAAGTTGCTGCAAATTCAGGGCGTAGTATTGATATGGTATCTAATACCTACTTCAAACTAGGTGCACGGATGGGACTGCATTGGTTCCTTGACCAAATTACTCATCAGCCGGTGGCGAATCATTGGCAAGCATTGGCCCGCGCTTCATACCGTGAAGAGCTTGATTGGCAACAACGTACACTATCTGAAGTTGTTTTAAATAACTTTGCTGGTGATAACAAAGATGTTGACGGTCAAATTGATCAGTGGATGGACAGCCAAGATTTATTACTACAACGCTGGAAGCAAATGTTAGCTGAATTTAAGACTTCACAAAGTCATGATTTTGCTAAGTTCTCAGTTGCATTACGTGAACTTATGCTACTTAGTCATAACTGTGATACATCTGCAAAATAAGCAATTGATACTGACTGATTATTTTCCCACATGAAAATAATGAGTTAATCGTTAAAATTGTTATACAATACCCCAGCCTAGTCTGGGGTATTTTTTTATTAAGAGGATTATTTCATGTTTTACGATCTTGCTCGCCGTTTTATGTTCACCCGTGATGCGGAATGGGCCCATGAATTTGCACTTCATAACTTGCGCCGTTTTAACAATACCCCGTTCAGTGCTGCATGGTCGCAATCAGTGGCAGATCGTCCAGTCGAATTTTTAGGTTTACAGTTTAAAAACCCAGTAGGATTAGCAGCTGGCCTTGATAAAAATGCAGAATGTATTGATGCGTTTGCAAAGATGGGTTTTGGCTTTATTGAGGTAGGTACTGTGACACCTCGTCCACAAGTCGGTAATGACAAGCCGCGTATTTTCCGTCTGCCGGAGTCAAATGCAATTATCAATCGTATGGGCTTTAATAATAAAGGTGTTGATAACCTAATTAATAACGTTAAGGCTGCTAAATACGACGGCATTCTAGGTATCAATATTGGTAAGAATAAAGATACCCCAAATGAACAAGGTAAAGACGATTACATCCACTGTATGCGCAAAGTGTTTGAACATGCCTCATATATTACTGTCAATATCTCATCACCAAATACGCCAGGACTTCGCGATCTGCAATATGGTGCTGCACTAGATGATCTTTTGCAAAGCCTTAAAAATGAGCAGCTTGATTTGATCGCCAAACATAATAAACAAGTGCCAATGCTAGTAAAAATTGCCCCAGATCTTGATGCTGTGCAAATAGCTCAAGTTAGTGAATCATTATTAAATAACAACATCGATGGTGTAATAGCGACGAACACTACCTTAGAGCGGGCTGCGGTGCATGGACAACAATATGCTGATGAAGCCGGAGGCCTGTCAGGTCAGCCAGTACGTGAGCGCTCCACGCATGTAGTGCAAGAATTAAAACGTTTAACCGCAGGTAAGTTGCCGATCATTGGAGTGGGCGGAATTGATGATGCAGCCAGTGCGAAAGAAAAATTTTCAGCAGGTGCGGATCTTGTACAGGTATACACTGGATTTATATATAAAGGACCGCAATTGGTAAAAACGATCCTGCAAGGCTTATAAGGATCCGTTATTTAAGCTTTTGATCGTTCAATAAATGTTCTAAAGAAATATATATTAATTGGTCAAAAGCCGCTATACTACAATATTCATAAGATTAATTAGTCGAGGCGTAGGGAACGCATGTTACAAGCATCAAAGCAGTGGAAATGGATTGCTTGTCCAGTAAGAAATCGTTTATTGATCGATTTAGATCAAGATATGCAGCTGTGCACGCCTTATAAACTACGTCAACTCACCGATGCTATTTTAACCCAACCTAACTTTAGTTTAGAAGATGCCGCCTTTTATCAGCAGGTTTACCAATATCTTGCTGGATTTAATCTATGGAATGGCGCGCAGCTATGTCAAATTGCGCTCAATGCGACAGCAGCTAAATTTTATTTAAAGCCAATGCTGGCAAAAAGTTGGTTTTTCGAACCCTACAAAGGCAATGAGCCCAGTATAGAAGCCGTTATAAAATTGCAAACTAGCGAACAAAGTGGTGAGTTTTTGATTGTTGACCACTGTAAAGAAGCCTCTTTATGCATTTGTCTATCTGAGCATTTTAAGCTTGATGAAAACTTAAGCCTTAATCAATTTGAAGCTATTCGTATACTTAACAATCGTGTCCATCCAATTTATAACCACGCACAAAACAGTAAAACAGCCTAAGCATATTTTTTGTAGTTCCTTTGTTTATCGCGTGTTTGTCGCCCAACCTATGTTATAATCCCGCGCAATTAGCTATTAAGGGTTATTACTTTGCATTTTATCGCACTTACTTCTATCGGAATCGAAAATTTATTGGTTGATGAACTTACTGACATTGGCGCTACGGTGACCAAACAAACAGTCGGTTCTGTGCGTTTTGACGCCGACACTACATTAGCACAAAAGGTCTGTTTAATGAGCCGCTTCGCGACACGAGTGCTGATGTTGATCGAAGAGAAGGAGGGCGTTAATAATAAAGAAAGCCTTTACAATTTTGCTCGCTCACAGCCTTGGCAGGAATGGTTTGGTCCAACGCAAACTTTTGCAGTCGACTTTAATGGTACCAACGACTCACTTAAAAATACCCAGTTCTCAGGTTTAGTGATCAAAGATGCGATTGTTGATTATTTTAATGATTTATTTGAACAGCGGCCAAATGTTGATAAACAAGATGCCAATGTACGCGTTGTTGCGCGTTTATCGCGTCAAGGTGTGGCCATGTATATCGATTATTCAGGGCCGCGTTTATCTGAACGTGGTTACCGAGAAGGTCAAGGTAAGGCACCTATTAAAGAGCATTTAGCGGCAGCACTGATCAAACGCAGTGGTTGGCTTGATAATGTTCAACAGCCGCTATTTGATCCCTGCTGTGGTGCTGGCACTATTTTGATTGAAGCTGCTGGCATGGCGCGTAATGAAGCGCCGGGTTTATTCCGTGAGGGATTTGCATTTGAGCGCTTACCAAGTTTCCGTATTGCTAAATACAAAGAGTTAAAAGAGCAGCTTACAGCACAAATTACAGATCCTAAACTATGGCTTATTGGCCATGACAATGACGCTAATGTACTAAGCAAAGCAGTAGATAATGCTCGTAGAGCTGATCTAGGCGATGTGATCAAGTTTAAACAAAGCGATGCAACTAAGCTTACTTCAGTGGCGAAATTACCAGGTGTGGTTATTTCAAATTTACCGTATGGTGAACGTATTGGTTCGATGGCTGAGTTGGTAAGTTTACACAGTGCTTTAGGTACAGGCTTTAAAAAACATTTTAATAACTGGAAACTTGCTCTACTAGGCATGGATGAGAGTTTATTTAAATTATTAAAGCTGGTGAAACTCAAGCGTTATAAATTTAAAAATGGTCCACTTGATGTGGTACTTAATTTATATCAACTTGATGACAAACAAGTCAGCCAAACAACTGAAGATAAGCCTGCATTGAACTTTGAAGGTTCAATGTCGTTTGCTAATCGGGTTAAAAAGAATAAGCAAGGCTTGAAAAATTGGCTCAAACAAAATGATGTGCAGGCCTATCGTGTCTACGATGCTGACATCCCTGAATACAATGTAGCTGTTGATATTTATGGTGATTCAGCGGTAATATTTGAGTACGCTGCGCCGAAAGAAATTGACGATGTAACAGCGCACAAACGTTTACAAGACGTGATTTCGTTAACCTCACAGCAGCTCAATATCGCACCTGGAAATATTGCTGTAAAAGTACGTAAAAAGCAAAAAGGTGAAGAGCAATACACACCGATGGCTAAGCAAAATCGTACTCAAGTAGTTGAGGAGTTTGGCGCGAAGTTTAAAGTCAATTTATTTGATTACTTAGATACTGGCTTGTTTTTAGACCACCGTCTTGCTCGTCGTTATATCCAAGAAAATGCCAAAGATAAACGCTTCTTGAATTTATTTGCCTACACAGGGACAGCCTCTGTACATGCCGCTCTGGGTGGCGCTAAAGCGATAACCACGGTTGATCTATCGAAAACCTATTTAAAATGGGGCCAAGATAACTTTGACCTGAACAATATTAGCAATACTCGTTATCGTTTCGAACAAGCTGATTGTTTGAAGTGGCTTGAGCATGCCACAAGCCAATACGATTTGATCTTTTTAGATCCGCCAACGTTTTCAAATTCAAAACGCATGAAAGATGCTTTTGATGTACAAAATGATCATATTAAATTACTGACATGGGTCAAAAAAATCCTCAGTCCATCTGGCACGTTGATTTTCTCGAATAATATGCGTGGCTTCACCATGGATGAAGTTGGCTTGATTGGCTTAGGCTTAAAAGCTGTTAATATTTCAGAGCAGACGATTTCTCCTGACTTTAAACGCAATAAAAAAATACATAATAGCTGGTTGATAACCCATGGCTAAGTGGATTTTGTATCATACCGATGGCTGTCATTTATGTGAGCAAGCGCAGAGCTTGATCACGCCGTTGTTGGGTGATGATCTGTTACAGCTTGTTGATATTATGAGTGATGAAGAATTAATTACAGAATATCAGACCAGTATACCCGTTTTAAAAAGCGATCAAGGCCCGCAATTATTTTGGCCTTTCACTGCGCAAGATGTGCGTCAGTTTTTTACGCAAACAGAATAAGAGTAAACAGATAGTATGGATTTAATTAGAATTTCTAAAGCTCAACTCGCGTATGGTACGCATCCACTGTTAGACAACGCTGATGCCGTCATCGAAACTGGTGAGCGTGTGTGTGTGGTTGGTCGTAATGGTGCGGGTAAATCAACGTTACTAAAAGTCCTTGATGGCCAAGTTATTTTAGATGATGGTGAAATAAATCAGTTAGGTAGTATTAAAATATCGCGTCTAGAGCAAGATCCACCAAAAGGAGCTAGTGGCTCGGTGTTCGATTATGTTGCTCAAGGTATGCCTGAGATTGCAAATTTATTAATTGACTTTCATCACGTCAGCACTGAGTTACAAACTGACTGCACAGATAAACTACTTAATAAACTTGAACGTTTATCAAATCAACTCGAAGCCGCAGATGGTTGGCGTTTTGATAGTAGAATTCAACTTGTATTAACACAGTTAGAATTAGCACCAGAAGCCAAACTTGAATCACTTTCTGGTGGCTGGTTACGCAAAGTTGCCCTTGCACGGGCACTTGTCAGTGAGCCGGATTTATTATTACTTGATGAGCCTACTAACCATTTAGATATGGAAAGTGTGATGTGGCTTGAACAATTCTTAAAAGAGTTTAAAGGCGGTATTGTCTTTATTTCTCATGACCGTGCTTTTATTCGTGCAGTTGCTACGCGTATTCTTGATTTAGATCGCGGTAAGTTAATTTCATACCCTGGTGATTATGCGACATACCTAGAGCAAAAAGCCCATGATTTAAAAGTAGAAGAAACGCAAAACGCATTATTTGATAAACGCTTAGCAGAAGAAGAAACGTGGATCCGCCAAGGTGTAAAAGCACGTCGAACGCGTAATGAAGGCCGTGTCCGCGAGCTCAAACAGCTACGTAATGAACGCAAACAGCGTGTTGATCAAGTGGGTAAAACTGACTTCAACATTGAAACAGCTGACCGTTCAGGTAAATTAGTATTTGAAGCTAAGCACTTAAATCATGCATTTAATAAAGACAAAGTGATTGCTCAGGATTTCTCAACCCTTGTTATGCGTGGCGATCGTATTGGCTTAGTTGGCCCTAATGGTATTGGTAAGACGACTTTATTAAAACTGCTATTTGGTGATATTGAAGCTGATGCAGGGATTGTTAAGCAAGGGGTGAACTTAGAGTTTGCTTACTTTGATCAATACCGCCAAAAGCTTGATGAAGAAGCCACCGTACAAGATAACGTTGCCGAAGGTAAGCAAGAAGTAATGATGGGCGGACGCTCACGTCATGTACTCGGTTATTTACAAGACTTTTTATTCCCACCTGCGCGTGCTCGTACACCAGTTAAAGCACTCTCTGGCGGTGAAAAAAATCGCTTATTATTAGCTAAACTATTTTTAAAACCATCAAATATTCTTGTGCTTGATGAGCCAACCAATGATTTAGATATAGAAACCCTTGAGCTGTTAGAGGATATTATTAATCAGTATCAGGGAACTGTGTTAATTGTAAGCCATGACCGTGAGTTTATTGATAATACCTGTACCAGTGTTTGGGCATTTGAAGGTAATGGGGTAATTACAGATATTGTCGGTGGTTACAGTGATTATGAAGCCTATGCTAATTATTTAGCACAGGAACAAAAAAAACAGCTAACTACACCTGCTAAAAAAGAAGCAGTCGTTGCACCAGCTCCTGTGGCTAAAGCAGATAACAAAAGTAATAAACTCTCTTACAAATTAAAACTTGAATTAGAACAATTACCCAGTAAGCTGGAACAACTTGAACAAGCATTAGAAGCGCAGCAAGTTGTGGTTAATGACGCTGATTTCTTTAAACAAGATGCCAGTGCGACAACCAAAGAATTGAACCATTTAGCACAACTTGAGTCTGACCTTGAAGCCGCTCTGGAGCGCTGGGAAGAACTTGAAGATTTAAAGAATCAGTAGTAAGGACTAAAATGAAATATAAATTACTCGCGGCTAGTATTCTAGCTACGATGAGTACATCAGCAATCAGTGCAACATATCAGTTGACAGAGCTGAGTTCTTTAGACGAAGCCAAGCATAATTACGTAAAAGATGTCAGCGAAAGTGGCAATATAATCGGCGTTGCTAACGGTATTTACAATTTACCTATTGATGTTAGTTATATCGATTTTGGTGATAATGTAATTGAAAGTGCTTACCGTGAGCGAGAAAAGTATTTTAAGAACATTGATAAAGAAATTACTTTTACGCTTGATGATATTGAAAAAAATAATGCGGCGGCAACTAACCCAGATGCACACAGTTTTATGCTTTCATTTTTATCAGCACAAGCTAATAACTCAGAATATCAAAAACTGGCAAATATTGTTGGTTACCATGTTTTGAATGGTGAAGCTCAAGAGCAAGTACTGTTTGATGTTGCATCAGTCGATTATGATGGCCTTACACGATCAGTTAGCAATAACTATAATGCAGTGGCTGAAGACGGTGTTACTGTGGGTTGGGGCAGTGCACCTTATGAGAAAACTAGCTTTCTTCCTGAGGGTGAAAGTGAAGAAGAAACACGATTCGTGCGTGATTTTATCTCTCGGGGAGTTGTTGTATCGCCATCGGGTTTAAATGTGCCGTTAGTGCCTGAGTATGCTGAATTTGGTGGCTTAAGTTCAGCCAACGATATCGTTAAAACAAACACCGGTTATATTGTCGTTGGGCAAGTATCAACAGGGATCCCAGTTGATAGACAAGAAAATATTGATGATAATTGTGATGGTGAAGATGAACCTGTCAGTGTTTGTATTGAGAATTTGTATAGAAGCACATCATCACGATTGTTCGATACCCGTGCAGTTAAGTGGACACTTGATACAAATTTAAACATTACTAAAACTGAACCGCTTGGTTTGGGTCTTACACCAGAAGATGATGATGGGTTTGCATTTATAAGTAATGCACTTGCTGTTAATAGTAATGGTATTGTTGCCGGTTACTCTGACATTCGTGATAATAACAGATCGTCAACAATTAGATCGTTGCCTGTTTATTACAAAGACGGAAACGTTGTTGAAATGCTCAATCAAGAAGATGATTGGACAGGTGGTAAGGCAGTAGCAATTAATAATAATAATACGATTGTTGGTTATGGAATAAAGAGAATTGATGGCTCAGATCGTCAAAAATTCTTTTATCATGATGTTGCCAGTAATAGTACTGTATTCCCAACGGATTTCTTTAATAGCTCCAGCTCAGTTGCCAATGATATTAATGACAATGGTTATATTGTTGGTGAAGGTGAAACTGACCTATTTAATGTTGGTGCGCGTCGCCGCGAAGGTTTCCTGTACAAGATTGGTGAAGATGCGATTACAAATATAAATGATCTACTGCCTTGCTACGAAGCAGATGGTGAAACACGTTATGGTTATGTCGTTTCAGGAGCTAAAGTAATTAACAATAAAAACGAAATTTTTGGTGTTGCTACTAAAACGGTCGAGAAAACTGATTCATTAGGCGGTGTTGTACGAGATATCAATGGTGAAATAGAATACGAAAGTATTGTAGTGCCAGTGAAGTTATCTCCTATTAACGGCAGTATTGATAGTTGCTCAGCTCCTGAAACGGAAACTTATGAACGTCAATCGTCTAGTTTCCCTTGGTATACGTTATTGTTACTACCGTTAGTTGGTCTGCGTCGTATATTACGTTAAGTATTGAAATTATTGCTAGGTGATCCAGTATTAACGGTCACTTAGTATTAAAATAAAAAACCCTGCTTTGCTAAGCAGGGTTTTTTTTGTCTATACTTTAAATTGAAACAGTTATTTTTTATGACGATTTAACCATGCTTTACGCACTGAGCGTCGCCATAGTAAATCAACACCGAAATAGCCTATTATTGAGGCAACACAGGCAGAAATAAGCGAGCCAACTAAAAAAGCAGGACCAATGGTGGTTAAGCTTTCCATAAACCACTGCCAACTTGGTTCAAATGCAAAATGTTGCTCCGGCTGCCCTAACACTAACGTGCCAATTAAATACGAACAATAAAAAATAGGCGGCATGGTTAGCGGGTTGGTGATCCATACTACGGCGACAGAAATAGGTAAATTTACTCGTAATGGAATAGCCAACGCAGCAGCAAGCACCATCTGAAAAGGAACAGGGATGAAAGCGAAGAATAAACCGACTGAAAATGCCCCACGAGCTGAGCGACGATTTAAATGCCATAGATTAGCATCGTGGAGTAAACGACCAAAAATTTTTAAATATTTATGATGTTTAACTTTATTGTGATCGGGTAAAAACCGTTGGATCGTTTTTTTAGCCATTTAAAGCAACCATTTACATCTGTTTGGTTAAGCGTTGGGTTTGTCGTTGGTTGTATTATAACCGTTTATTATTATCAGACCCTTGTATTTACAGTTTTCGCGTTATCTCTGTTAATTGCGAGTGCCTATTTTAAGCCGTTTTACAGTGTATTGTTAGGTTTTATTTGTGGAATTTTGTGTGTATGGGGACATTTTTCCAGCTTTTATGCAATTTCCAGCTTGGCTTTGGATGAAAATAAACCACATCTAAGTAATATTACGATTGTTGAAGTTATTTCTCAGCGTGATAACTATTATTTAAAAGTTCAGCTCAATGAGATAGATAATCAGCCTCTATCAAATATTAAGCCTCCTTTTGCATTGCTCACATTAAAAAACGACCAGAGACTCAAAGTAGGTGATCACGTTACAACGTGGCTTGAATTAGAAAAATATCGCAGCCAAAAAAATTATGATGTGTTTGATAAAGAGCGTTACGCATTTAGTGAGCGACTATTTTTTAAAGGCAAGCAAGTTGGTAGTATTATCGAAATATCTAACAACCATGAATTTTATCTAGTTGAAAAATATCGTAATTTTATCAAACATACCTACCAGCATAACTCACTTAATTGGCTGTTTTATCCGCTAATGACTGGCGACCGCAGTGCTATGAGTTTTTCACAAAAGCAAGAATTGCAGCAATTTGGTATTAGCCATTTATTAGCCATTTCGGGATTACACATTGGCTTGATGTTTAGTATCGGTTTTTTTATAACTCGCTATTTAACAAGCCTTTTTATTTTTTTGGTTAAACCAACCACACAGCAGATCAATTTGTCACTTATTTATAGTTTAGGTGGATTTGTGCTTGCTTTTAGTTATGTGTACTTAAGTGGTTTTATCGTCTCTGCAACGCGTGCGCTGATCATGCTAGGGTGTTATTTAGTTATTTATTACTTTGCTAAGCAGGCACTACGCTGGCGATTTATCTTGTTTGCATTGGTATGTGTATTACTTATTGATCCATTTAGTTTACTTAATCCGGGGCTTTATTTTTCATTCACTGCGGTGGCAATTATCTTTTGGGTCTTTAGTGTTATAACCGTAACCAGCTCCGGCTTTTTAGCCATCATAAAAACACTTATTATTCTACAGATTGCATTGTTTATTGGTTTACTACCGTTATCACTTTATTATTTTAATGGGGTCAGTGTAATTGGCCTAGTTGTTAATTTAGTGGCTATCCCATTACTTGGTTTTATTATCATGCCTTGCTTAGTAATGTTTTCTGCAATGAGTGTATTTTTTGATATTAGCGGGTTGATTAGCGTGTTTGATTCATTATTACAACATATTTATCAACTCTTATTGTTGATCCCGGTTGATTTTCGTTGGTTTGATACCACAAATTTTAGCCAGCAATGGCTTGTTAGTAGCTACATTACAGCAATGATTGTGTGTTTTTTGCCCTGGCGTTTATTGGCATGCATACCATTATTACTGGTTGTACTCGATCATTATTTACTGACCAAACCGCGCTGGCAGCTAAATGTATTCGATGTCGGTCATGGCACCATGGTGTTAGTCAGTAATCAAGGTAAAGGTTTTATCTATGATCTTGGCCCAATTTATTTTAATACATTTACGCGGGTCAACAGCACCTTAATACCTTATTTAAAAAGAAACGGCATTGAGGCGGAAGTTGCGCTCATCAGCCACATGGATAAAGACCATGCTGGAGGGCTTATCCATTGGTTAGAGCATGGTTATCAGCATACTTTTAAATTGCTACAACCAAATGGGCCAGAGCAAGTTTGCAGAGCGGGCGAATATAGTTTTTATAACTTAACCATTACCGTGAGCGAGCCAGCACAGCATTTAATAACTGATAATGATAACTCTTGTGTCGTGCGTATTAGCGATGGCAGGTTCAGTGTTTTGCTTCCAGGTGATATTTCAGCAACAAGAGAAGCGCAACTAATCCTGCAGCAAGGGGTGCTTAAAAGTACGGTATTACTGAGTCCTCACCATGGCAGTAATACCTCATCGAGTGATGCATTTATTGCTGCGGTTGCTCCTGAGATTGTTATTCATTCAACGGCATATAAAGGACAGTGGCAATTTCCACGTACAGAAGTTGTAGCACGTTATGCTACACAGCATGCTTTACAATATACAACAGCAGAAAAAGGGCAGGTTAAAATTGAATTTTATCAACATCACTACACAGTAAACCTAGCTCGTGAAGATGAAAGTTATTGGTTTCTAAAAGATTGAGTTTAGTTTTGTGCAACTGGAGGCTACAATAGCCACAGATTATGAATAAGAGAGTATTATGGACCAAACTACATCACAAATTTATAAGCGTTTATTGACGTATGTGGGGGATTATAAAAGCGTTGCCATTTTTGCTGTAATTGGCATGATTGGCTACTCAGCGATGGATGCTTTATTTATCCAGCTAATGAAGCCATTTATAGATCAGGGCTTAAATCAACGCAACGCTGAAGTATTAAAATACGCGCCATTTGTTGTCATCGCGTTAGTATTTGGCCGAGGCGTTTTTAATTATATCTCGTCTTATTGTTTAAGTTATGTGGGTTCACAAGTTGTTCGTTCGTTACGTCAGCAATTATTTGAGCATATTTTACATTTACCTGTTGCATTTCATGATCAAAATTCAACGGGTGATTTGATTTCAAAAATAACGTTCGATACAGAGCAAGTACAGCAAGCGATCACCAAAGCGATGCTCATTGTGGTCAGAGAAGGCGCGTTTGTGGTGTTTTTGCTAGCTGTGATGTTTTATACCAGTTGGAAGCTGTCGTTAATCTTTTTGGTTATAATTCCCTTGGTGGCCGTTATTGTCTCTGTTGTATCAAAACGTTTTCGCCATATCTCTAAAAATATTCAATCAGCAATGGGACAAGTTACCCGTAGCTCAGAGCAAATGCTCAGTGGTCACAAAGTTATTCATGGCTTTGGCGGTCAAGCGCAAGAAATAACCCAGTTTGCAAAAATTAATAACCATAACCGCCAGCAGCGTATCAAAATGGATGCCACTAAAGCGCTTAGTGTATCTGTGATTCAAATTTTGGCTGCCAGTGCAATGGCCGTTATTCTCTGGGTGGTTTCTATGCCATCAATGATTGATACAGTGAGCTCTGGGGATTTTGTGGTGCTTATTTCATCGATGATGATGTTATTACGCCCTTTAAAGCAATTAGCTAATGTAAATAGTGATTTACAGCGTGGCATATCTGCAGCGCAAAGTATTTTTTTAGTGCTTGATGAAGAGGCCGAAAAAGACGTCGGTACAGTTAGTGTAGATAAAGTAAAAGGTATGATTGAAGTTAAAAATGTCACCTTCAATTACCCAACGAAAGCAGAAGCTGTATTAAAAAACTTATCGCTCACTATAAAAGCAGGCGAGAGTATTGCGTTAGTTGGGCGTTCTGGTTCTGGTAAATCAACCATTTCAAACTTATTACCGCGTTATTATGACTTACAACCGCCCAGTGAGATTTTACTCGATGGTGTGCCATTGGCGGATTATAAGTTAACTGATTTACGTCGCCAATTTGCTTTAGTATCCCAGCAAGTGGTGTTATTTAATGACACTATTGCTAATAACATCAGTTATGGCATTGCACGTTCACTTAGCGATGACGAGGTATTGAATGTAGCAAAACAAGCACATGTGTGGGAATTTGTTAAAGATTTACCCGATGGTCTAAATACCATGGTCGGTGAGAATGGTGTAATGTTATCAGGCGGGCAGCGCCAACGAATTGCAATTGCGCGGGCGATATTAAAAGATGCACCAATCTTGATTTTAGATGAAGCAACCTCTGCATTGGATACTGAGTCTGAAAAACTGATCCAGCAAGCTTTAGAAGCATTAATGAAAAATAAAACCTCTATTGTGATTGCCCACCGATTATCAACAATCGAACAAAGCGACCGCATCTATGTTATTGATAATGGTCAAGTGATAGAAAGTGGTGATCACACTAGCTTACTGGCTAATGATGGCACGTATGCAGCGCTTTGCAAGATGCAATTTGGTGATCACGGGTGAGTAAAATAGAACAAAGTTGGTATCGAGAAATAAGCTTTATTACCATATTACTTTTACCACTGACTGTATTATTTTGGTTTATAAGTGATCTGCGTAAATTAGCGTATAAGCTAGGTTTATTGAAGGCATACCAAAGCCCTGTGCCAGTTATCGTGGTAGGTAATATTAGCGTTGGTGGTAATGGGAAAACCCCCTTTGTGATCTGGCTTGCGAATTACTTACAGCAGCGTGGCTTAAGAGTTGGCATTATTAGTCGAGGCTATGGCGGTAATAGTGATAGCTATCCACTTACTGTGACTGAGCATACCGACACGACTCAGGCAGGTGATGAGCCGGTACTTATTCAACGCAGGCTTGACTGCCCTGTAGTTGTAGGCCCAGATCGACAAGCGAATATAAAACAATTAATTGCGCATTATCAGCTTGATGTGATTATTTCCGATGATGGTATGCAACATTATAAAATGGCCAGAACAATAGAGTGCTGTATTGTTGATAGTGAACGGCGTTTTGGCAATGGCTTGTTAATGCCTGCGGGGCCACTGAGAGAAACACAAAAACGTTTAAAATCAGTTGACTTAGTTATTGAAAATGGGGGGAATGCCACGTTTAATTATCAGCTAAAAAGTGCTGATTTAGTAAATGTTGCCACTAATATAGCCACTAAAGTCCCGCTTTTGACCGGTCACGCAGTGAGCGCCATTGGTAATCCACAACGTTTTGAAAATAGCTTACGTCAACAAGGCATTACATTGCTAAGTTGCCATCATTTTCGAGATCATTATGGTTATACAGCACAAGATTTCATAAAATTTAATGATGAAATAGTGTTTATGACGGAGAAAGATGCGGTAAAATGTCATTCATTTGCAAAACCAACGTGGTATTTTTTACCCGTTGACGCAGAGCCATCCCCTGCGGTGGTTTCTAAACTTAACTTATTACTGAGAGAAAAAGGGATCCTAGATGGCCTTTGATACAAAATTACTTGAAATAATTGCTTGCCCAGTGTGTAAAGGCAAATTACGTTTAGACAAAGAAAACAGTGAATTGATCAGCACAGCTGCAAAACTTGCTTACCCTATTCGAGATGATATTCCTGTATTACTAGAAAATGAAGCGCGTGAATTGAGCTTAGAAGAGATTGAAAAGTGGAATTCGTAGTCGTTATTCCTGCACGCTTTGCATCGAGTCGTCTACCAGGTAAACCACTTGCTGATATTTGTGGCAAACCGATGATCCAACATGTTTATGAAAAGGCGATGGCGTCAGGGGCAAGTAAGGTCGTGATAGCCACCGATCACCAACAGGTTTTTGATGTTGTCAAAGGTTTTACTAATGATGTATTAATGACTCGAGATGATCATCAGTCAGGCACTGAACGGCTAGCAGAAGTTGTTGATTTATTATCTCTCAATAACGATATTATTGTAGTGAATGTACAAGGTGATGAGCCTTTATTAGCCGCTGAAAATGTCTCGCAAGTTGCTGCTTTACTTGCTAATTCAAGTGCGCCAATGGCGACCTTGAGTGCTGCCATTGATAGTGTCGATGAGATCTTTAATCCCAACGCAGTTAAAGTCGTCAGCGATGTAAATAAAAACGCACTGTACTTTTCTCGTGCCAGCATTCCCTATGATCGAAGTCATATGTACACAGGTGAAAATAACGGGTTAGACATACAAGATTTTCAACGTCATGTGGGTATTTATGCATACCGCGCTGGTTTTATTAAACAATACATCTCACTGACGCCATCCCCATTAGAGCAACTTGAATCTCTTGAGCAATTACGTGTTTTATATCATGGCTATAAAATAAAAATAGAACAGGCAAAAATAACACCGCAAGCAGGGGTTGATACGCCTGATGATTTAGCGCGTGTAGTCGCTATACTGCAAAGTCATTAAGTGGTGAACACGTTTACATTACTCAAGGTTATAGCAAAGCACCTTGATTTTTATATTATAGAAAAACCTGCCGGGCTTAATTTCCATAGTGAAGAAGGCCCAGGTTTTGTAGTACTCGCTGAGCAACAACTCGCAGAAAAGTTATATGCTGTGCACCGCCTTGATAAAGTGACATCGGGGCTAATAATTTTAGCACGCAGTAGTGAAGCGGCTGCAAAGCTGACAGTTTTATTTACTGCTCATCAAGTTAATAAGTTTTATTTGGCGATAAGTGATTGCAAACCGAAGAAAAAGCAAGGTTGGATCAAAGGGGATATGGCTAAATCACGCCGTAGTACCTATAAGCTACTAACAAGTAAAGAAAACCCAGCCATAACTCGCTTTTATTCTATTAATTTTAAAGCCAATAGAAGGGCATTTATCTTAAAGCCTTACTCGGGTAAAACGCACCAATTACGGGTCGCGCTAAAAAGCCTTTCTGCGCCTATTTTAGGTGATGTAATATACGGTGGTACTGCTGCTGAGCGCACCTATTTACATGCTTTTGCACTAAGTTTTGTGTGGCAAGGTAAACTACAGCAGTTTAGTTTGTTACCGCATTACGATGATGAGTTTACAACATTAATTGAACATGAAAATTTTCAGCCTTGGCTGACACCATGGCAACTGGATTGGTAAATGAGTGAAAAAGTAACCGATATCCGTTTTGGTGGTATCAAAAGATTATATGGCAACACTGAATTTGAATGGCTACAACAAGCCCACTTTTGTGTTATTGGTATTGGTGGCGTGGGCTCGTGGGCGGCAGAGGCTCTAGCACGTACTGGAGTTGGTAAAATAACCTTAATTGATCTTGATGATATTTGTGCAACTAATGTAAATCGGCAAATTCATGCCTTAACAGGCACAGTAGGGGAAGCAAAGGTTGTCGCAATGAAGGCCCGCTGTGAATTGATCAATCCACTGTGTGAGGTCAGTGTTGTCGATGATTTTATTACTTTAGATAATATTCGTGAGCATATAAGTGGTTTTGACTATGTCATAGATTGCATTGATGCAGTAAAAGAAAAAGCGGCATTAATAGCGCATTGTAAACGTAACAAAATACCGGTGATCACCACCGGTGGTGCTGGCGGTCAAACTGATCCGAGTCAAATCACTTTTGGTGATATAGCAAAGACCACCCATGATCCATTACTGGCAAAAGTCCGATATATTTTGCGCAAGCAGTACAACTTTAGTAGCAATCCAAAGCGAAAATTCAACATCGATTGTGTTTATTCAACTGAGCAATTGGTATATCCAAGTACTGATGGCAGCGTTTGTCATGCTAAACAGGGGGCTGATGGCTCGATGAATATGGATTGTAACAACGGTTTTGGTTCAGCGACTATGGTAACCGGAAGTTTTGGTTTTTTTGTCGCAGCAAAATCAATACGTAAATATTTAGATCGCTGCGCACGTACCGTGAAAAGTTAGTTTTTCTGTTCTGCCATGGTTTGAATACGCTCAACCATGGCTTTAATACCGTTGCCTCTGGAAGGACTAAGGTGCTGGATAAGCCCTAGATGATTAAACTGTGCAAATGCGTCAGTGTTAATAGCTTGTTCAGGGGTTAAGCCATTATAAAGCGACAGAATAATTGCTAATAATCCTTTTACTATGCGGGTATCTGAGTCACCAATAATAACTAGGCAATTTTCTTCAAGATCAAAATCCAAATACAGCCAAACTTTACTCTCACAGCCAGGCACAAGGGCATCACTGGTTTTTAAAACAGCCGGCATAGCTGGTAATTGTTTACCTAGTAGCATTATTTCACGGTATTTTTGTTGCCATGATGGCGAGCTCTCAAGCGATAAAGCAATTTCTTTAAACGTTTTAATCATGTCTTATCCATAATTAGTCTAATAACTCTAAGCAATTTTGCAAAGCAGCGATAAATAAATCAACATCGCTATGGTTATTATAAAATGCAAAGCTGGCTCGAACACTGCCATTAATACCTAAATGTTGCATTAATGGCTGCGCACAATGATGACCGCTGCGAACTGCTATACCATAACCATCTAAAAGTGTTGCTATATCGAAAGGGTGTTCGTCTTTATAATTGAAACAAAGGGTGCCAATATTGTTCTCAAGGTTGCTATAAACGGTAATTCCTGCGATGGCTTGCAGTTTTTCTGCCGCATAATTAAAAATTATTTGTTCATGAGTATATACATTAGTCTTATTTAAACTGGTTAGGTAATCAATTGCAGCCGCAAAAGCGATCACTGCAGCAATGTTTGGTGTACCCGCTTCAAACTTTGCTGGTGCCTGCCGAAATATTGTTTTTGCTAATGTAACAGTTTCAATCATTTCGCCACCAGTTTGATACACAGCTAAACTATTTAACCGATTATAGCGACCATATAATCCTCCTAATCCTGTGGGCCCGAGCATTTTATGAGCCGAAAAAACATAAAAATCACAACCGAGTTGAGGTAAATTTGGCTGTAAATGTAGCGCAGCCTGCGCGCCATCCACTAAGGTAATTGCGTCATGGCGTTTTGCGGCATGTAATATTGGGTCAAGATCTGTGATATTACCAAGCGCATTAGACGCGTGAGTGATAGCAAGTACAGATGGCTTATGCTGACTGATGAATTCAACACATGCTTGAACATCAAAGCAGCCATTTTTTTGTAACGGAAGTGCCAGTAGCTTTGCTCCCGTGCGCTTTGCTAACTGTTGCCATGGCACAATATTAGCGTGATGCTCTAAGGCTGAAATGATGATGGTTGAATCATTATCAAGCTGCTCAGTTAAGCCATTCGCCACTAAGTTTATTGCCTCAGTAGCTCCTTTGGTCCAAACTAATTCATTTGCATTGATATTAAAATAATTGGCAACGGTCTGTCTTGCTTGTTCATAGGCGTGGGTTGCTTGTTCGCTTAAGGTATGGCGGCCACGATGAACGTTAGCATTATTGCGTGCGTAAAATTGCTCAGTCGCGCTGATAACTGACAGTGGTTTTTGTGTGGTTGCAGCCGAATCAAGATAGACCAGCGGTTGCCCGTTGATGAGTTGTTTTAGGGCAGGAAAGTCTGCGCGAATTTTTTCTATATTAAACATAACTTTTCAACACCAAGCACAGCAAAGCCGAATTAAAAACTGAATCGGAATTGTAATGGCTTTGTGATATTTCTCAAGGACTAGATACAAAAAAGGCCGCAAATGCGGCCCTTTTTAGCATTAACTAAAATTAACGCTTGTCTGTCGCTACGTAATCACGGTGTGTGTGACCAGTATATAGCTGACGTGGACGGCTGATCTTATGACCAGGTTGCGATAACATCTCGTCCCAGTGTGTGATCCAACCAACAGTACGTGCCATTGCGAAGATCACAGTGAACATGCTTGTTGGGATACCAATTGCCTTTAAGATAATACCTGAGTAGAAGTCTACGTTAGGGTAAAGTTTCTTCTCAACAAAGTATGGGTCTTCTAAGGCAATTTGCTCAAGTTTCATTGCAATATCCAGCAATGGATCTTGAATATTAAGCTCAGCAAGTACTTCGTGACAGGTTTGACGCATTACAGTTGCACGCGGATCGAAGTTTTTGTAAACACGGTGTCCAAAGCCCATAAGACGGAATGGGTCTGACTTATCTTTTGCTTTAGCAACGTATTCGTCGATGCGATCAACAGAGCCAATTTCTTCTAACATGTTTAAACATGCTTCGTTAGCACCGCCATGTGCAGGGCCCCATAGTGATGCGATACCCGCTGCAATACATGCATATGGGTTAGCACCAGAAGAGCCAGCTAAGCGTACTGTAGACGTTGATGCATTTTGCTCGTGATCAGCGTGAAGCATAAAGATTTTATCCATTGCTTTAGCAGTCACTGGATTAACTTTATATTCTTCAGCTGGTACAGAGAACATCATATGTAAGAAGTTTTCTGCATAGCTTAAATCATTACGTGGATAAACGAATGGTTGACCTACGTTATATTTGTAAGCCATCGCTGCGATAGTTGGTAGCTTAGCAATTAATTTTACTGCACTTGTTTTACGTTGTGTTGCATCAGTAATATCAAGATCTTCATGATAAAAAGATGATAATGCACCAACTACACCACATAGCATAGCCATTGGATGGGCATCAAAACGGAAACCTTGGAAGAAGTTTGCAATTTTCTCATCAAGCATCGTGCTATGTGTAATTTGTGATGCAAAATCAGCATATTGCTCTTTAGTTGGTAACTCACCATTTAGCAGTAAATAACACAACTCAACATAATCTGAGTCTTCGGCTAGTTGTTCAATTGGGTAACCACGGTGAAGTAATATCCCTTTGCCACCGTCGATATATGTAATTGAAGATTCGCAAGAACCAGTCGACATGAAACCTGGATCATATGTGAAATGACCATGAGCACCTAACGTACGTACATCGATTACATCCTGACCAGCAGTACCTTGGTAAATTGGAAGTTCGATTGGATCTAGACCATCAATATGGACTGTGGCTTTCTTATCCGCCATCTATTTATCTCCTATTAAGATAACAACTCTGATTGTTATGTTCTGAATCTGTTTAAGCACATTCTTTTCATTTTAACGTGAAAGAGGGGGTTAAAGTCAATTTTTATAAACATTATGCACAAATGTATAATAAATATTCTCACGGGATTAAATATTATACCATTGGCTAATTCGCAAATAGCTATAACTAAACAAGAATTGTAAAAAGACCTCTGGCTATATATACTATCGAAGGTTTTATACCGTATTGTCTGTAGGTAAACGTTATTTTTACAGCTAATCTTTGCAAAAATGTGAATTTTAGTCGTAACAAAACGCTTTACTTAGATAGTTCCATCAGAAAAATCGTTTTTTGGTGGGTTAAGAAAAACAAGTAGATGAGCTCCTAGTGGGCAAGATGGGCAAGTAACTGTGAAAAAGCAAAGACCTGTAAATCTAGATCTAACAACTATATCAATGCCGGCAACGGCTAAAGCATCAATTTTTCACCGCGTCACCGGTGTTGCGTTATTTTTTGCTTTAACGTTTGTCATTTGGGCTTGGTCTGAGTCTCTTTCTTCTGCTGAAGGTTTTGAATTCGTCAAGGGTCTGTTTAGCGGATTCATTGCCAAATTTATAGCTTGGGGCACCATTTCTGTATTGGCATATCACCTTATCGGCGGTATTCGTCATATCATTATGGATATGGGACATTGGGAAGAACTTGAATCAGGTAACCTCAGCGCTAAAATTGCTATGGCACTTGGCGTTGTGGCTTCTGTTCTAGCAGGGGTGTGGATATGGTTTTAAATCAAGCAACTCTAAAGCGTGATGGCGTACAAGATTATGTTTCATTACGTACCACGGCACTAGTAATTACCGCGTACGCGATTTTTATTATCGGCTATTTCTTATGTACACCAGAAGTCACTTTTGAAGCATGGCAAGGCCTGTTTTCAAACCTCGCAATGAAAGGGTTTACGTTAATTACCCTGGTTTGCATTATGGTTCATACCCGTATTGGCCTTTGGCAAGTACTGACTGATTACGTAAAAAATGCAACATTACGTGCTGTTTTAGGGTTTGTATTAAACCTTATGGCCGTTGCATACGTAGCTATTGGTCTAATCGTTTTATGGGGTGTTTAAGTGAAATATTCTGTTCGTGAATTTGATGCCGTTGTGATTGGCGCAGGTGGTGCGGGTATGCGCGCAGCACTTGCTATCACTGAATCAGGTAAAACCTGTGCGCTTATCTCTAAAGTATTCCCAACCCGTTCTCACACTGTGTCTGCACAAGGTGGTATTACGGTTGCTTTGGGTAACTCACATGAAGATAACTGGGAATGGCACATGTACGATACTGTTAAAGGTTCCGATTTCATCGGTGACCAAGACGCTATCGAATATATGTGTAAAACAGGCCCAGAAGCAATTACTGAATTAGAAAACATGGGTCTACCATTTTCTCGTTTTGAAAATGGCCGTGTTTACCAACGTCCTTTCGGTGGTCAATCGAAGAATTTTGGTGGTGAGCAAGCTGCACGTACTGCGGCTGCGGCTGACCGTACTGGTCATGCGTTATTACACCTTCTTTACCAGCAAAACGTTAAAAACAAAACCAATGTATTCTCTGAATGGTATGCATTAGATTTAGTTAAAAACGATGATGGTAATGTTGTTGGTTGTACTGCAATCGATATCGAAACTGGCGAAGTTGTTTACTTTAAATCTAAAGCTGTTGTATTAGCAACGGGTGGCGCAGGTCGTATCTTCGCATCAACGACTAATGCACACATCAATACTGGTGACGGTGTTGGTATGGCAACTCGTGCCGGCATTTCTATGCAAGACATGGAAATGTGGCAATTTCACCCAACCGGTATTGCTGGTGCGGGTACGCTAGTAACAGAAGGTTGTCGTGGTGAAGGTGGTTATCTTTTAAATAAGGATGGCGAGCGTTTCATGGAACGTTATGCACCGAATGCAAAAGATTTAGCGTCACGCGATGTTGTTGCTCGTTCAATGATGACAGAAATCCGTGAAGGTCGTGGTTGTGATGGTCCTTGGGGTCCACACATTAAGCTTAAGCTTGATCACTTAGGTGAAGAAACGCTTAACCTACGTCTTCCAGGTGTATGTGATCTTGCTAAAACATTTGCTCACGTTGACCCTGCTAAAGAGCCAATTCCAGTAATTCCTACTTGTCATTATATGATGGGTGGTGTGCCAACCAATGTAAATGGTCAAGCACTACAAATCGATGCCCAAGGCAATGAGAAAGTAGTTGAAGGCTTATTTGCAGTTGGTGAGATTGCCTGTGTATCTGTACACGGTGCAAACCGCTTAGGTGGTAACTCATTGCTTGATTTAGTGGTATTTGGTCGTGCGGCTGGTAACTTCTTGGGTACATACCTAAATGATGTTGAAGTATCTAAAGATGCCTCTGAGTCAGATTTAGAAGCGTCACTTGCTCGCTTTAATCGTTGGGAAAACTCAACAATTGGTCAAGGCGAAGATCCAGTCCAAATCAAGAAAGATCTACAGCAATGTATGCAACTTAACTTCTCGGTATTCCGTGAAGGTGAGTCAATGGCAGCAGGTCTTAAAGAACTTAAAGAAATTCGTGAACGTCTGCAGCATGCGCGTCTTGATGATAAATCATCAGACTTCAACACTGCACGTATCGAATGTCTAGAGCTAGATAACATGATGGAAACAGCGTACTCAACTGCAGTCGCTGCAAACTTCCGTACAGAAAGCCGTGGTGCACACTCTCGCTTTGACTTCCCAGATCGTGATGACGAAAACTGGCTATGTCACTCTGTTTTCAATCCGATAACGGATGAAATGAGCAAACGTGATGTTAACTATGCGCCTAAACTGCGCGAAGCATTTCCACCTAAAGCACGTACCTACTAGGAGCGAGACGATGGCACAAGTACAGTTTTCTGTTTATCGTTATAATCCAGATGTTGATAACGCCCCACGTATGCAAGAATATACTTTGCAAACGGAAGAAGGCCACGACATGATGGTTTTGGATGCACTTTTATTATTAAAAGAGCAAGATCCAACATTATCATTCCGTCGCTCATGCCGTGAAGGTGTATGTGGTTCTGACGGTGTTAACATGAATGGTAAAAATGGTTTAGCATGTATTACTCCTTTATCTACGCTACAAAAAAATGGCAAAGGTAAAATTGTAATACGTCCATTACCAGGTTTACCTGTGGTACGTGACCTTGTTATTGACATGAGTCAGTTCTACACTCAATACGAAAAAGTTAAACCATACTTAATTAATGACACGCCAGCGGCGGGTGAACGTCTTCAATCAATCGAAGAACGTGATAAGTTAGATGGCTTGTATGAGTGTATTCTATGTGCATGTTGTTCAACATCGTGTCCTTCGTTTTGGTGGAATCCAGACAAGTTCATAGGTCCAGCTGGTCTTCTTCATGCTTACCGTTTCTTGGCTGATAGCCGCGATACGGCAACTGAAGAGCGTTTAGCTGATTTAGACGATGCATTCAGCGTGTTCCGTTGTCACAGTATCATGAACTGTGTTAGCGTTTGTCCTAAGGGTCTTAATCCAACTAAGGCAATCGGACAAATCAAATCAATGTTAATAAGCCGTTCGGTTTAATAATCTTGATAAATGTAAGATGGCTAATGTGAATTGGCCATCTTGTTATTACAATTAATTTCTGCGCTAAAGAAAAGGGCTTATAAATGCACGAAGGTGTGATGAAGGCATGGCTAGAATCTTCACATTTAAACGGCGGCAACGTTGCTTATATAGAAGAGCTTTATGAAGCGTATTTAGACAATGCGACTTCTGTGCCAGAAGAATGGCGAGAAGTGTTCGAACAATTACCAAAAGTTGATGGTGTGGATGTTGAAGTTAAGCATTCAGAAGTTCGTGCACAGTTTGCGGCGCTTGCGAAAAACAAGCATAGAGAAGTAGTGGTAGCAGAAGGTGGAAGCAGTGACCCTAAACAAGTCAAAGTTCTCCAGCTTATAAATGCTTTCCGTTTCCGTGGTCACCAAAATGCCAACTTAGATCCATTGGGCATTTGGCAACGTGAACGTGTTCGAGACTTAGAGCTTGAATATCATGAATTATCTAAAGCTGATTTTGACCGTGAATTTAACGTGGGATCGTTTGCCGTAGGCCGCGATACCATGCCTTTAGGTGAGTTATATCAAGCTCTAATGACCACATACTGTGGTTCTGTTGGCGCTGAGTATATGCACATCACATCAACTGAAGAAAAGCGTTGGTTACAGCAACGTTTAGAGTCAGTGCAATCACGTCCAACATTCAGTAAAGATGAAAAGTTGCGTATCCTTAAAGGATTAACCGCAGCGGATGGTCTTGAAAAATATTTAGGGGCTAAGTTCCCCGGTGCTAAACGTTTCTCACTTGAAGGTGGTGATGCATTAGTACCAATGCTTAAAGAGCTTATTCACCGTGCTGGCGAAAGTGGCCAACAAGAAGCGGTTATTGGTATGGCTCACCGTGGTCGCTTAAATGTTCTTGTCAATGTACTTGGTAAAAACCCATCAGAACTATTTGATGAGTTTGCTGGCAAGCATAAAGAAACATTAAGCTCAGGTGACGTTAAATACCACATGGGTTACTCTTCAGATTTTGCTACTAAAGGTGGCAAAGTTCATATGGCTCTTGCCTTTAACCCATCGCATCTTGAAATCGTAAACCCAGTAGTTATGGGCTCGGTTCGTGCACGTTTAGACCGTTTGGGTGACAGTTCAGGTATTAAAGCACTACCTATCACCATTCATGGTGATTCTGCAGTTGCAGGCCAAGGTGTTGTTCAAGAAACCTTTAACTTATCGCAAACAAATGCGTTTAGTTGTGGTGGTAGTATTCGCATTGTAGTGAACAACCAAGTTGGTTTTACTACAAGCAAACAATACGATGTACGTTCAACAGATTACTGTACAGACATCGCAAAAATGGTGCAATCGCCTATTTTCCACGTTAATTCAGATGACCCTGAAGCGGTTGCATTTGTTACGCAAATCGCACTTGATTTCAGAAATCAATTTAAACGTGATGTGGTTATTGATTTAGTTTGTTATCGTCGTCACGGCCATAATGAAGCGGATGAGCCGAATGCGACTCAACCGATCATGTACCAAAAAATCAAAAAACACCCAGTGCCACGTTTGATCTACGCAGATCAGTTAATGGCTGAAGGCTCGTTTACTGAAGATGAAATTAAAGCACTGGCTGATGACTACCGTAATGGTTTAGACGAAGGCAATTGTGTTGTTGAGGAAATTCAACCAGAAACATCACACTCATCTGATTGGGCTAAGTATGTAGGCCATGAATGGAGTGTTGATTACGATGCCAGCGTTCCAGTTGAAAAATTAAAAGAACTGGGTAACAAAATAGCAAGTTACCCTGAGCAATATAAAGCCCAGTCTCGCGTTAAAAAGATTTACGATGATCGCAAATTAATGGCTAACGGTGAGAAACCACTTGATTGGGGTATGGCAGAAACACTTGCTTATGCAACAATCGCAACTGAAGGCACTGATATTCGTTTAACAGGCCAAGATTCAGGTCGTGGTACTTTCTTCCACCGCCATGCAGTTGTACATAGTCAAACTGATGGGGCCACTTACACACCTTTACAGCACTTAAGTGAAGATCAAGGTACTTTCCAAGTATTTGACTCAGTGCTTTCAGAAGAAGCGGTTGTGGCGTTTGAATATGGTTATGCGACAGCAGAGCCAACATCACTAGTACTGTGGGAAGCACAGTTTGGTGATTTTGCTAACGGCGCACAAGTTGTATTTGACCAATTCTTAAGTTCAGGTGAGCAAAAATGGGGCCGCTTATGTGGACTGACCATTTTATTGCCACATGGTTATGAAGGGCAAGGTCCTGAACACAGTTCAGCACGTTTAGAGCGTTTCTTACAGCTATGTGCTGATCACAACATGCAAGTATGTGTGCCTTCAACACCGGCACAAGTATATGCAATGTTACGTCGTCAATCAGTAAGACCACTGCGTCGCCCACTGATTGTTATGACACCTAAATCATTGTTACGTCATCCACTTGCAACGTCGTCGCTTGAAGAGCTTGCAGAAGGTGTATTCCATAATATGATCGATGAAATCGATGATATTGATGCTAAGAAAGTAGAACGCGTAGTATTTTGTAGTGGTAAAGTTTACTACGAGCTATTACAAGAGCGTCGTAAGCTTGAGCAAGAGAATGTTGCTATTGTGCGTGTTGAACAGTTATACCCATTCCCACATGATGAAATGGAAGCCATTATGGCGCGTTATCAACATGTGAAAGACTTTGTTTGGTGTCAAGAAGAGCCGCAAAACCAAGGTGCTTGGTATTGTTCACAACACCACTTTGTAGATGCAATCCCACAAGGTGCGAAGCTTAAATATGCAGGTCGTAAAGCCTCTGCTTCTCCAGCGTGTGGTTATATGTCAGTGCATACTAAAGAACAACAAGCGCTTGTCGCAGACGCGCTTACTATTGAAAATAAAGGATAAGCAATGAGCACAGAAATTAAAGTTCCTGTTCTTCCTGAGTCGGTTGCTGATGCTTCCGTTGCTACATGGCATGTAAGTGTTGGCGACAAAGTAAGCCGTGATCAGAACTTAGTAGATATCGAAACAGACAAAGTTGTTTTAGAAGTTGTTGCACCACATGATGGTGTGATCACTGAAATTTCACAAGAAGAAGGTGCAACCGTACTTGGCGACCAAGTGATCGGTATCATTGGTGAGGCTGATGCAGCTGTGCCAACTGAAGACGCAAAGAGCGAAGCTGCACCAGCTTCAGACAAACAAGAAAACGCGCCAGCGGCGCAATCAGCACCAGCATCAGAAGGTAAAGAAGTGGACATTAAAGTACCTGTACTTCCAGAATCAGTCGCAGACGCGACAGTAGCTACTTGGCATGTGCAACCAGGTGACGCAGTAACACGCGATCAAAACCTAGTTGATATCGAAACTGATAAAGTTGTTCTTGAAGTTGTTGCTCAAGAAGATGGCGTAATGGGTGAAATTATTCACGCAGAAGGCGATACAGTACTGGGTGACCAAGTTATCGGTAAAGTTAAAGCCGGTGGCGCACCAGCTGCAGCCCCTGCAGCAAAAGAACAAGCTCCAGCTACTGATTCTAGCGATAGCTCAGACGTGTTAACACCGTCAGTGCGTCGTTTAATCGCAGAAAAAGGCCTAGATGCTTCTAAAATTAAAGGCTCTGGTAAAAATGGTCGTGTGACAAAAGAAGATGTTGATCAATTCTTGAAGTCACCAGCTCCTGCGGCGAAAGCTGAAGCAGCGCCAGCGGCACCAATGGGTGACCGTACACAAAAACGCGTGCCTATGGCACGTTTACGTAAAACCATTGCTAATCGTCTTCTTGAAGCGAAAAACTCTACTGCAATGTTAACGACATTTAACGAAGTTAACATGAAACCAATCATGGATCTTCGTAAGCAGTATCAAGAAGTGTTCGAGAAACGTCACGGTATCCGTTTAGGTTTCATGTCTTTTTACGTAAAAGCAGTGACTGAAGCACTAAAACGTTTCCCTGACGTAAATGCATCAATTGATGGCGATGATATCGTATACCACAACTATTTTGATATCAGCATTGCGGTTTCTACGCCACGTGGCCTAGTGACTCCAGTACTAAAAGATTGCGATAAGCTATCTGTTGCTGAAATCGAAAAAGGTATTCGTGAATTAGCACTTAAAGGTCGTGATGGTAAGTTAACACTTGACGACATGACGGGTGGTAACTTCACTATCACTAACGGTGGTGTGTTCGGTTCGTTACTATCAACACCTATTATCAACTTACCGCAGTCTTCAATTTTGGGTATGCATAAAATCCAAGATCGTCCAATGGCTGTGAATGGTAAAGTTGAAATTCTTCCTATGATGTATTTGGCATTATCTTATGATCATCGCCAAATAGATGGTAAAGAATCTGTTGGCTTCTTAGTAACAATTAAAGAGTTACTTGAAGATCCAACTCGTTTATTACTGGATGTTTAATTCAGTAGTATAAAATATAAGCTGTGAGTCATATTCACAGCTTTTTTTTTGCGCCTTTGGTCGTACTGGGGTTTTCATGTTAAGCCTTGGGATCTATACTAGGTGCGCAATTTGGGATAGCTGTCTATTTATGAAAAATAGTCAGCTCTTTTAGTATAAAAAATTGGATAAAGCATCATGAATTTGCATGAGTATCAGGCAAAACAACTTTTTGCCGAATATGGTTTACCAGTTTCTCAAGGTTTCGCTTGCGATACACCTGAAGAAGCTGCAGCAGCTGCTGAGAAAATCGGCGGTGATATGTGGGTTGTTAAAACTCAGGTTCACGCAGGTGGACGTGGTAAAGCTGGCGGTGTAAAGCTAGTTAAAACTATCGACGAAGTTAAAGCGTTTGCAGCTAACTGGTTAGGTAAAAACCTAGTTACTTACCAAACAGACGAGAATGGTCAGCCAGTTGCTAAAATTTTAGTAGAAAGCTGTACTGATATCGCCAACGAATTGTACTTAGGTGCAGTTGTTGACCGTGCATCTCGCAAAGTTGTTTTCATGGCGTCTACTGAAGGCGGTGTTGAAATTGAAACTGTTGCTGAAGAAACACCAGAGCTTATCCACAAAGCAGAGATCGACCCATTAGTAGGTCCTCAAGCTTACCAAGCACGTGAACTAGGTTTTAAATTGGGTCTTAATCCAGTACAAATGAAACAGTTCGTACAGATCTTCATGGGTCTTGGTAAAATGTTTACTGATTTCGATTTCGCACTACTTGAAATCAACCCGCTTGTTATCACTGATGAAGGTAACCTTCACTGTCTTGACGGCAAAATCGGTATCGATGGTAATGCACTTTACCGTCAACCTAAAATGCGTGATTTCCACGATCCATCACAAGAAGATGCACGTGAAGCACATGCAGCAAGTTTTGAACTTAACTACGTTGCATTAGACGGTAACGTTGGTTGTATGGTTAACGGTGCAGGCCTAGCAATGGGTACTATGGACATCGTAAACCTACACGGTGGCAAGCCTGCAAACTTCCTAGATGTTGGCGGCGGCGCGACTAAAGAACGTGTATCTGAAGCATTCAAAATCATTCTTTCAGATGACAACGTTAAAGCTGTTTTAGTTAACATCTTTGGTGGTATCGTTCGTTGTGACATGATCGCTGAAGGCATCATTGGCGCAGTTAAAGAAGTTGGCGTAAACGTACCTGTAGTTGTACGTTTAGAAGGTACTAACGCTGAGCTAGGTCGTGAAGTTCTTAAGAATTCTGGTCTAGATATCATTGCTGCTGAATCACTAACAGACGCGGCTGAAAAAGTTGTTGCTGCTGCGGAGGGCAAATAATGTCTGTATTAATCAATAAAGATACAAAAGTTATCTGTCAAGGTTTCACCGGTGGCCAAGGTACTTTCCACTCAGAGCAAGCGCTTGAGTACGGTACACAAATGGTTGGTGGTGTAAGCCCAGGTAAAGGCGGTCAAACGCACCTTGGTCTTCCAGTATTTAACACTGTACGTGATGCTGTAGAAGCAACAGGTGCAACTGCATCAGTTATCTATGTACCAGCACCTTTTTGTAAAGATGCTATCTTAGAAGCAATCGATGCGGGCATCGAGCTAATCGTTTGTATCACTGAAGGTATCCCTACACTTGATATGGTTGACGTTAAAGTTAAACTAGATCAAACAGGTACTCGTATGATCGGTCCTAACTGTCCAGGTGTTATCACTCCTGGTGAGACTAAGATTGGTATCATGCCTGGTCACATCCACAAACCTGGTAAAGTAGGTATTGTTTCTCGCTCTGGTACTTTAACGTACGAAGCTGTTAAACAAACTACAGATGCAGGTTTCGGTCAGTCTACCTGTGTTGGTATTGGTGGCGACCCAATTCCTGGTACTAACTTTATCGACGTTTTAGAAATGTTCGAAAAAGATCCACAAACTGAAGCGATCGTAATGATCGGTGAAATCGGTGGTACTGCAGAAGAAGAAGCTGCAGAGTACATCAAAGCTAACGTTACTAAGCCTGTTGTTTCTTACATTGCTGGTGTTACTGCACCAGAAGGTAAGCGTATGGGTCATGCTGGCGCAATCATCGCTGGCGGTAAAGGTACTGCTGATGAGAAATTTGCTGCATTAGAAGCTGCGGGCGTAAAAACTGTACGTTCACTTGCTGATATCGGTAAAGCACTTAAAGAAAAAACTGGCTGGTAATAACCCGCTATGTTTTGAAAAAAGGCTCACTTAGTGAGCCTTTTTTATTGCCATTATTTATAAAGTATTATGTCTAGATAATAATAAATTTCAGAATCTTTAGCTGTTTATTTAATAATAAAAATCAATAGCTTGTTTCAATAAAATCTACTGGTAATAATCAAAACTGCCGTTATAATATGCGATTGCTTTTTATCATTGGAAGATCTAGCAGTAATGCGAATAATTTATTTTACAGTCTACCTTGTATGCTTTTGTTGCTCTTTCAATTTATTTTCATCTACTTCATTTCGTACCGCATTTTTAGTAACCGAACAACGCGCATTAGCTGAACCAAATCAGTTGATCGAAGAATTAGTTCTTACACAAGCAGCTCAGCGTATTTCTACCACTGAACACGCTTATAATAATACTTTGTTAGCGCGGCTGTATTTATTTAAAGGTGATATCGCACGTTCACAAAGTTACTTTGAACTTGCCCAACAACAACTGCCTAAAGACGATGATTGGATCCAAGGTTATTGGTTAATGTATCGGAGTGTTTTTTCTTTAGAAGAAGGGCTGTTACCTGAAAGTATTAAACAAATCCGCTTAGCACAAAATGCCTTTACTCAAGCAAACGATTTAGAGATGTTGGTACAAGCTGAGTCTATTGAAGGGGCTCTGTTGCTCTGGCAAGAGGAATACCCTAAAGCAATAGAAATTATCGAAAATGCCTACATTGAAGCCAAAACTACGAATATGTCATCAACTACCATGCTTTATGTTTATGATAGTTTAGCGGCATATTATTCGACCATGTCACTATTTGAGAAAGGTGAGCAATATGCAGTTTTGGCGCGCGATATCGCCAGCAAAAACGGCGATGTTGTCAATGGTTTGCCTGTTATCTATATCTTATGCATGACATATGAGCGCGCTGAAAAACTTGATTCAGCGGCGGCTTGTTATGAAGAAATGATAATGTTATCAGCAATGGTAAAAGCACCGCGCTATCTTTTTTTGGCACCAGCTGGTAAGGCAAATGTCGCTCTGAAGCAAAAAAAATATTCGCAAGCGTTGCAACTACTATACTTGGCTAAAAGTTATGTCAATAAAGTGATTGTAAATCCAGCGCATATAATTGCGTTAAATAATGGATTTGCTAAAACTTTCTTAGCATTACAGCAACCAGAGCAAGCACTTGAATATATTCAAGCATCAGAGTTATTGTTGACTGATTACGATAGGCCGCTTAATAACCGTTACAGCCGTAATACACTCAGCTTAAAGGCGCAAAGCCTAGAACAATTAGGTCGTTTTGCAGAGGCTACTAATACACTGAGGTTATTGATTAAGCTTACAGAGCAAGCAAAAGAAACAACGCAGCAGAAACTCGAGCAAGAAGCACGCTCACGATTTGAATCTACTCAACAAGATATCAAATTGCAGTTGGCTGAAGAGAAATTAAAATACCAACAAATTACTTTAGACAAGTTAGCTAAAGAAGGACAGTTACAAGCAGCCTATTCTGTTATTGGTATATTAGCGATATTAAGCATTACAATTTTCGCATTAAATCAACGCAAAGCATATTTACGAAGCCAACGCAGAGCAAATACAGATCCACTCACTGGAGCTCATAACCGTCGCTATATTCTCGATTTTATTGAAGCGCAACTTATCGGGAAGCAACAAAACTTTTCAGTTTCAATTTTAGATATTGATCATTTTAAACAAGTAAATGATCAATATGGTCATGATATCGGTGATCAAGCCCTAATTGCTTTTAGCGCGTTACTTACTGAGCAGTTAGCTGATACTGAGTATCAATTTGCTCGCTTTGGTGGTGAAGAGTTTATTGTGGTTATGCCAAACTTAACACTTGCACAAGGGCATGATTTTATCGGTAACTTATGCATTTGTTTAAAATCGTTAAGCTTGACCGATAAAAAAATCACTTTAACAAGCAGTGCTGGGGTCGCACAAATGCAGCCAGGACTAGCCCTTAATACATTATTAAAAGTTGCTGACACAAACCTTTACCATGCTAAAAATACTGGCAGGGATAAAGTTTGTAGTTAACCTGAACTTAGCTTAAGGGGGTCATTATCGACAAGCTCGCTATTATAGATAATGATTGATATGTTGAAAAAATCGCACAGTGATATCTTGGCGCTCTTTATTAATAGATAATGGTTCGATGAGTGTACGGATCACACTTTCAACTTGATTCATAAACCGACCGTGGCCAATTCCTTGTTCGTCTTTTTCACTGGCAACAATAACAAAATGCAGTGAATCTACTAGCTTTTCATCATGCCAATAATGACTGTATTGCGTTTTTTGATCGTCGGTTGAAAAGCTCAGCTTTTGCAATTCATGATTGCCATCGTTGTTATCAGTCTTACTGTTTCTAATTATTGGCATCGTACCATTTGCTATCATCGCCGCTAAATGTAAATTTTTGGCGGCGCATTGCTGAATAAATGCGTCATAAAAATGCTGGTAAAACTCTGTGAATGTTGGCTTATTAAGTAAATGATGAAACTGAGTTTTAATGGTACGTGTTATTGGGATCGCAAATGTCGTATAAGTCATCTCATTATGTTCTGCAGGGAGTGTACAATGGCGGCTTTGGTAGCGAGGGTAGAGTCCTCTAAGTTTATAACCGTAGCTTTCTTTACATCCTTTCGCTTTGGCGAACAAGTCATAGGTTAAATGCTGATGATCACGCACTTTTATTGCTGTTTCATCGATCAATAATGTGCTTTGTAGGTATTCGAGTACTTTTTTAACACGGGTATGGAATATGGCAGCATTCGCACGCAAGTCTTCACCAGTAGCAAGGAAGAGCAAGCGAATTTTTTTACTGGGTTTGCTGCTGTCGTAAATGCATTTATGCGCTTCATGGTAACGCGGGTTATAAAAGAATAAAATTTGCTTTTCTGTTTGTAAACAATACGACTCTTCATGAAACCTAACAACGGGAAGCTTATCGTTTGCTATCAAATGTACATTGTGTAGCTCGTATTCATCACATGAAGAGAATAGCTGTCGTGCTAAACGTTCATAACATTGCTGTATATTGCTAAAACGTGCGTATAAATCGGCACTGGGTACGAACTCCGCTAAGATATATTGGTTTGCGCGTGCAGTAGTTGGGATATAAACGCGATGCTGTGAAAGTGAAGCCATTATTTTCTCCTTAAAAGAATTACTTTAATGACGCCACTGTAGCTTGGTTGAATGACTGTTTTATTGCGCTAGAACAATTTATCGCCATTAAGAGGTTAAATAACAACCCAGACGTGGTTCTTCAGCTAGTATTTTCCGCTAAGCACACAATATGTAATAAACCCGCATCTATTACTGTATGTTAAGGTTTGTTTTTATAATATACCCAAACCACCTCAATATGCAGAATTCAGCGTTTCACAGGGGCTTAATATCAAGGCGTTACTTTGCAACAATGATAGTCCCTTTTAAGAAGTAACAACGATGAGAGTAAATGCCTGCGAAACGCCCAACGGGTTGGTTTAAAAGCGATTTATACTGCGTTATTGATTTTACCAATAGAACCACTATTATTTGCAATCAATGCCTTGCCTAAATCGCTTTTAATTCCAACTGAAACTCGCATCTTGGGGTGGTTTGGGTATAATGCAGTAGTTTTGTCACCATGCACTATTGTGAGGATTGTATTCCTATGGCGGAAATTGAGAATCGCCCAAGTAACTTTATAAGAACCCGTATTGATGAAGATTTAGCATCAGGTAAACATGCGTCTACACATACTCGTTTTCCACCAGAGCCAAATGGTTTTTTACATATTGGTCATGCTAAATCAATTTGTTTAAATTTTGGTATAGCGCAAGACTACAGTGGTCAATGTAATTTACGTTTTGATGATACTAACCCTGAAAAAGAAGATATTAACTACGTTAATTCAATCAAAGAAGATGTTCAGTGGTTAGGTTTTAACTGGGATGGTGAAATAAAGTATTCGTCAAATTATTTTGATACTTTGTATGACTATGCTGTAGAGCTTATCAATAAAGGCTTAGCCTATGTTTGCTTTTTAACAGCTGATCAAGCGCGTGAATATCGCGGCACGTTAAAAGAGCCTGGTAAAAATAGTCCAACCCGTGATACTAGTCCTTCAGAAAACCTAGCACTATTTGAAAAAATGCGTGCTGGTGAATTTAAAGAAGGCGAGTGTGTACTACGTGCAAAAATCGATATGGCCAGCTCATTTATGGTGCTGCGTGATCCTATTATTTATCGTGTTCGATTTGCACACCATCATCAGACCGGTGATAAATGGTGCATTTACCCAATGTATGACTTTACGCACTGTATCTCAGATGCGCTAGAGGGCATTACCCATTCATTGTGTACACTTGAATTTCAAGATAACCGCCGTTTATATGATTGGGTGTTAGATAACATCAGTCTTGAATGTCATCCACAACAAATTGAGTTTTCAAGGTTAAACCTTGAATACACTATAATGTCAAAGCGTAAGCTAAATGACTTAGTGGTCAATGAGTATGTTGAAGGGTGGGATGATCCACGTATGCCTACCATCGCAGGTCTTCGCCGTCGTGGTTATACACCAGCATCAATTCGTGAATTTTGCTTACGTATTGGCGTAACCAAACAAGAAAACATGGTTGAAATGGGCATGCTTGAAGCCTGTATCCGTGAAGACTTAAACGAACATGCTCCACGTGCCATGGCCGTTCTCGATCCGGTTAAAATCATCATTGAAAACTATGCTGTTGATACCGTTGAAACCTTATCAATTGCAAATCATCCAAATGATGAAAGTATGGGTCGTCGTGATGTTCCGTTCACCCGTGAAATTTATATTGAACGTGAAGACTTCAAAGAAGAAGCAAATAACAAATTCAAGCGCTTAGTACTTGATAAAGAAGTTCGTTTACGTGGTGCTTATGTTATTAAAGCAGAGCGTGTTGAAAAAGACGAAAATGGCGAAATAACCACGATTTTCTGTAGCTATGATCCACAAACGCTGGGCAAAAATCCAACTGATGGACGTAAAGTGAAGGGCGTTATCCACTGGGTGTCAGCCAGTGAGTCAATCACCGCAGAAGTTCGTTTATATGATCGGTTATTCAGCGTACCAAATCCTGCAGCAGCTGAAGACTTTGCAACAACTTTAAATCCTGATTCATTAGTGGTTTTAGCAAACGCAAAACTTGAGCCATCACTTGCTAATGCAGAGCCTGCACAAGGTTTTCAATTTGAACGTACAGGGTACTTCAGCCGTGATACTAAGTCAGAGAACATTGTTTTTAACCAAACAGTTGGTTTACGTGATTCTTGGACTAAAACGCAGCAGTAGTTTTTTATCCCTTCGCTCAAAGGCGAGGGGATAAAAGTAACAGACATAAAAAAACCTGCAATTTGCAGGTTTTTTTTATTCAGCTAATAAATTATTGGCTATCAGCAAATGCTTTACATGCTGCAGTGTCAGTACACTCGCCATACAGATAAAGAGAGTGGTTGGTTAATTTAATACCATTTTCTTCTGAAATTTCAAGTTGACGACGTTCAATCATTTCATCTTCAAATTCAACAACTTTACCACATTTTAAACATACAAGATGATCATGGTGTGTGCTACCAGAGAGTTCAAATACTGACTTACCGCCTTCAAAATGGTGACGGCTAACAATACCCGCATCATCAAATTGGTTAAGTACGCGGTACACAGTAGCAAGGCCAATTTCTTCACCTAGGTCCAAAAGAATTTTGTAAACATCTTCAGCGCTGATGTGTTGGTTATCTGGAGATTGTAAAATCTCTAAAATTTTAATACGCGGCAAAGTTACTTTTAAGCCGGCTTTTTTTAATTCCAAGTTATGATCAGTCATTAAATCTGTCTCAATTATATTTGGTTATACTAGACACCTTACAAAGATGTACACGACACATTAGCAACGATAAGAATAACGTGCCTAGTCATTAAGTGCAAAGATCAATTGCTAGAAATACTTATAAAATGTGTAATAGGAAAACGAACGTCACTATTTTATACGATTACTAGCAATAAAGTGCATTTAATCAGCAAGTTCACTTAAACACATTTCTTCATAAACTTGTGCTGACCATGCTTTTACACGTTGTTCAGTAAGCTCTGGTTGACGGTCTTCATCAATGCCTAAACCAACAAAATGGTTGTCATCAGCCATGCCTTTCGAGGCTTCAAAATCATACCCTTGTGTTGGCCAATGACCCACAACAATAGCGCCACGCTCAGTAACGATGTCATTGATCATACCCATCGCATCAAGGAAGTATTCAGCGTAGTCTTCTTGATCGCCACAGCCAAAAATAGCCACAAGTTTGCCATCAAAATCAACTTCTTCTAATTCAGGGAAAAAGTCATCCCAATCACATTGTGCTTCACCATAATACCAAGTAGGAATGCCAAATAAGATTAAATCAAATTCTGCGATCTGTTCTTTTGAACTTTTAGCAATATCATGCACAGCCACTAACTTTTTACCCAATTCTTTTTGGATCATTTTAGCTACGTGTTCTGTGTTACCTGTGTCACTTCCGAAAAAAATACCTACACTTGCCATGGATTTAAAACCTTTTATCTATCAATAGCCAATCTTTCTTGTAAAATAGTTTCAATCAGCGCACTGCGGCTAATATTTTGTGCATCGGCCATATCGCTTAACGCTTGATATAACTGCGATGAAACTTTAAATTCGACACGCTTTAAACCACGTGCTTTATCTCTTTTTATTTGATTACGTTTATTTACCTTTAACTGAACCTCCCTTGGTAGGGGATTCGTTTTTGGTCTGCCGGGGCGTTTTTCGTATTCAAATAAATCGAGCGTTGTTCTATCTGTTTCAGACTTAGCCATGGTTAACCCACACCCGCACCTTGCCAAAAAACTTGAATAAGTCCTTTAGCGATAAAACCAGAACACCCTAAAAATAGCACAAGCCATACTACATAACGGCCAAATTTAGGCACATTACCTTTTTTTAGTACGTCTTGGATAGCCATACCGATAAAAAAGAACACACCGGCTAAGCCAAAGTACAACCCAAGGGTATCAAATTCGTTAATTAACTGACTGACCATCAACGTATAACCTTTAAATTAAACGGCGCGTACTATAGCATATAAAATTGTAATAATTTAGTGCGCTAAGTCAAAAATACGTGATTAAATTTTGCTTTATTAAGCCATTAAAAAATCATTGATAGACTTATTAACCGCCATTGGTTTTTGGGCATGCAACCAATGGCCTGCGCCATGAATAATTTTTGCTTTTGCGTTGCTAAATTGAGCCATAATAGCTTCTCGATATTCAGGCAATATATAATCAGAATCGTTCCCTTTGATAAATAAAGTATCGCATAAACAAGAATCATTTGCTTTAATGTTTGCTAAAATATTGCGATATTTTTCACTTAGGGTAGTCAAATTAAAGCGCCACTGCAGTTCACCAAGTTCGTTTTTCGCATAGCTTTTTAGCAAAAACTGGCGAACACCTAATTCAGGTATTAGCTGCGTCATTAATTTATCCGCTTCTTTGCGGTCATTAATAGCATGGCTTTTTACCAGCTTTAATGCCGCAATGATATCATCATGACGACTTTGATATGCAACAGGAGCGATATCTAATACTACGAGCTTATTTACTGAGCTTGGATTAATATGTGCTATTTGCATAGCAACTTTGCCGCCCATAGAATGACCGACTAAATGGGCTTTATCAATACTTAAATGGTCCATTAAGGCGAGTACGTCGTCAGCCATTGCCGGGTAATCCATAATATCACTGTGTGGTGAACGGCCATGGTTACGTAAATCAAGATTCGTTACTGTAAAATTTTCTGCCAATGCATTGGCTATAACATTTAAATTTTCCAGTGAACCAAACAATCCATGGATCAAAATTACATGCGGCCCTTGGCCAGTTTGTTTGTAATTTAACAGCATCACAGTTTCCAAAAACAATCTCATAAAAGTGTGCCTAGTTTGCCTAGTGAAATAACAAATTGCAAAACATAGAGAATTAAATCAGGTTTGGGTATAATCAGCATGGATGAAAAAAATGTGACCCGTAACGACAGGAATAACATGAAAAAAATTGACATAGACGACGAGTTATATCAATACATTGCAAGTAACACTCAAAGTATAGGCGAAAGCGCCTCAACTATTTTACGTCGTTTATTAAATATTCACGGCGAAAATGATTTAGCCGCGCAAGAAAAACCAGAACAGCCCGTCACGCATGAGGTTGCAAAGACGACTCAAACAACTGAAAACACCTCATCGACCGAGAATAAAAAGTCAGCCGCTGTCACACCATTGACACAAGCGCATGCCAGTGTTTTTAATATACTCAATAAAGAAGAGTTGGCGATGCAAAAAGGCGTAGTAGGGCGCTTTTTGTTTATTTTATCTGCTTTACATAGAACTCATAAAACTGATTTTTCAGCGGTATTGGATGTGCAAGGGCGTGATCGCGTTTACTTTGCAACCAGCAAAGAAGCGTTAGTAAACAGTGGCAGCAGTATGAATCCAAAAAACATTACCGACAGTGAATACTGGGTAATGACCAACTCAAATACTACCCGTAAGAAAATGATGCTACACGAAGTGGCACTTGGCTTAGGCTACAGTGCTGAACAAGCTGAAAAAATTCGAGACTACTTATAAAGGAAATGTAATGGCGATTCATTCCGGTGCAGGGAAACCTGCAACACAATCAGATTTAGTAAATGTACCAAAATTAGTGTCTGCTTATTATTTAAATGAACCCGATCTAGAGCAAAACCCTGAACATTGTGTTGCTTTTGGTACTTCAGGGCACCGAGGTTGTTCATATGATGTGAAATTCAATGAATCTCACATTCTCGCCATTACTCAAGCAATTTGTGATTACCGAAAACAAAATAATATTTTTGGACCACTATTCTTAGGTAAGGATACGCACGCGTTAAGTGAGGCGGCTTACAATTCAGCGATTGAAGTGCTTGTTGCTAACGAAGTACAAGTGATCACGCAAGAAAACGACGATTTTACACCTACACCGGTGATTAGCCACGCGGTCGTGTGTCATAACAAATTGCATCCTCATGAATTAGCTGACGGTATTGTTGTTACACCTTCACATAATCCTCCAGAAGACGGCGGTTTTAAATATAACCCACCTAATGGTGGCCCGGCAGATACTGACGTTACTAAGTGGATAGAAGACAGAGCAAATCAACTACTACTAGAAGATTTAGTTGAAGTTGAGCTATTCCCATTTGCAAAAGCAGCCCGTTCAGGTTTTATTAAATACCAAGATTTAATGACTCCTTATATTGAAGATCTGATTAATGTTGTTGATGTAAAAGCGATTGCAAAAGCAAATATTAAAGTGGGTATTGATCCGCTCGGTGGTTCAGGGATCAACTTTTGGCCTATTATCGCCGAAAAATTTGCTTTAGATTTAACAGTCGTCAATGAAAGTGTCGATCCGCGCTTTGCATTTATGCCACTTGATAAAGATGGCAAAATTCGTATGGATTGCTCATCACCTTATGCGATGGCAAACCTAATCGCCCTTAAAGATGATTTTGATATAAGCATTGGCAATGATCCAGACTATGATCGCCATGGTATTGTAACTCCTGACGGCTTAATGAATCCTAATCACTTTTTAGCGGTTGCCATTGATTACTTATTAAATCATCGTGATTGGTCCAAAGACGTTGAAATTGGCAAGACACTTGTTTCAAGTGCGATGATTGACCGAGTAGTTGCCCGTAATAATCGTCAAGTGCGAGAAGTACCTGTTGGTTTTAAATGGTTTGTCGAAGGGCTAAGTACTGGAACACTCGCGTTTGGCGGTGAAGAAAGTGCTGGGGCATCATTCCTTCGTTTTGACGGTACAGTATGGAATACCGACAAAGACGGTTTCATCATGGGTTTATTAGCCGCGGAAATTTTAGCTGTAACAGGAAAAACCCCATCAGCACTTTATAAAGAGCTTGAGCTCGAATTTGGTGCGCCTATATACAAACGTATAGATGCACCTGCAAGTTCTGCTCAAAAAGAGCGACTTAAAGGGCTAAGTGCGAAAGATGTTACGGCAGATACACTTGCGGGCGAGCCTATTTTACAAAAGCTAACTCATGCGCCTGGTAATAATGCCGCTATTGGTGGTTTAAAAGTAGTTACTGAAAACGGCTGGTTTGCAGCGCGTCCATCAGGGACTGAAGACATTTATAAAATTTACCTTGAATCATTCAAAGGTGAAGAACATTTAGCGCTATTAGAAAAAGAAGCCAAGAAGTTGGTTGATTCAGTGATTAGTTAATAACGCTTAGACTATTTTATAACGGCTGATTTATTCAGCCGTTTTTGTTTCTCATTTGCATAATAATATGAAGGCATTTGGATTATGACAGCCAACTCAGAGTATTTAAACGAATTACAACAGCAAGGCGATTTTTTAACTCTCAGCCGTAATAATGAATGGCACTTAGCACCGAGTGCTTTTACTTTAAGTAATGGTACCACTGTAACTATTCATGACACCGGCGTTATAGAGTTTCAACCAAAATGCGCAACTACAATCGATGTGGTACTTTCAAGTGCGATCCATGGTAATGAAACAGCACCTATTGAAATTTGCGATGAATTAATTAAGCGTATTATCTTAGGCGATTTACAACTAGCACAGCGTGTACTGTTTATTTTTGGTAACCCGCAATCAATTAATATTGACAAGCGTTTTGTAGAAGAAAATCTAAACCGTTTATTTAATGGTCATCACACTGTCGAAGGTGTAAAGATGAATAATGAGCGCACACGAGCGGCCAAGCTTGAACAATATGTTAGTGACTTTTATCAACGCGGCGGGCAGCAGCGAGAGCGCTGTCATTACGATTTGCATACTGCTATTCGTGGTTCAAAAAATGATAAATTTGCTGTATATCCATTTTTACATGGTAAACCGTGGAAAAAGTCGCAACTACAGTTTTTATTAAGCTGTGGAGTAAATACGGTGCTAATGATGAAATCACCAGCCACCACTTTTAGTTACTATTCTTCTTTTGTTCATGGTGCAGATTCATTTACCGTTGAACTTGGTCAAGTAAAACCGTTTGGTGAAAATGATATGAGTCGTTTTGCGAAAACCAAAGCGACCCTAATCGCATTAATTAGCCAAAAAGAAGTGATATATAAAGAATTTGATGCAAGTGACTTTGAGTTATTTGCTGTGCACCGATCAATCAATCGCACTGAACAAGATTTTTCGTTTCCTTTTTCGGATGATGCCGAGAATTTTACCGGGTTTAGCAAAGGTGATTTACTCGCAACGGATGGTCAGACCTGTTATTACGCAGATGTTGAAGGCGAAGCAATTATATTTCCTAATGCCGATGTTGCCCTTGGACAACGTGCATTATTAACGGTAATACCATTACAACTGACTGATAATATTATTTAATTTGTTGCTTTGCAGGTCAGCTCAAATCGTTAACTATATGATTGTATATACTTTATGCTCTTGTATAGTTAACTTTCCAATGCCACTGTCGCCAATTAACTTTGTTTCGTCTATGATTAGTTGAATAACACTTTACGTTAACGTAAAGTGTTAGCAGCTTTAATTTAAATACAGTACAGTTTCTGCAAAGTTTATCCTGCAGAGCACAGCCAATAATAACAACTGACTTGTACTGTTTACGACAACAAAAGAAGGTAGGTTATGAGCAATCCAAATAACGTATCGCTGAATATTAGTCACGATCTTTCATTTATTGACGGTCATGCCTTAAATATTCCGACCTTGAGTATTTTAAACGAGGATGGCGATATCCACGACGGTGCAACAGCCCCCGGTATTGATGAAAGTACTGCGCTGCGCTTGTATGAAACAATGCGTTTTATTCGTGCACTTGATGAGCGTATGCAAGCTGCTCAACGCCAAGGCCGGGTAAGCTTTTACATGCAATGTTTAGGCGAAGAGGCGGCAGTGACAGCGTCTGCTGCGGCACTTGATCAAGACGATATGATCATGGCGCAATACCGCGAGCAGGCTGCACTTCATTATCGTGGCTTCACACTTGATCAGTTTATGAATCAAATGTTTTCAAATGAGTTGGATTTAGGTAAAGGTCGCCAAATGCCAATTCACTACGGTTCAAGTGCACTTAATTACATGACTATCTCATCGCCGCTAGGCACTCAAATACCGCAAGCAACTGGTTACGCGTACGGCCAGAAAATTAAACACATAGATGCAAAATCAGGTGAACTAAGCTCAACGATAGATAACATAACTATCTGTTACTTTGGCGAAGGGGCTGCTTCAGAAGGAGACTTTCATGCTGGTTTAAATATGGCCGCAGTGCATAAGTCACCGGTTATATTTTTTGCTCGCAATAACGGTTATGCGATTTCAACTCCTGCGGATGAGCAATTTAAGGGCGACGGCATTGCTTCTCGTGGCGTAGGTTACGGTATTAAAACGATTCGTGTTGATGGTGCTGATGCACTTGCTGTTTATGCCGCAACTAAAAAAGCCCGTGAACTTGCCACTAAAACAGGTGAGCCGATTTTAATTGAATCGATTGCATATCGCCTTGGCGCGCATTCTACATCAGATGATCCTAGTGGCTATCGTTCAAAAGACGAAGAAGCAAATTATCAATCTTGTCCAATCGAACGTTTTCGCAAATGGTTAATTAAGCAAAACTGGCTTAATGAAGAAGAAGACAATAAAGCCAAAGAGCAAATTCGTGAAGATATCCTAGCCGCATTAAAACGCGCTGAAGTGATTGCAAAACCGGCCTTAGAAGAGTTGGTGTCGGATGTATATGATACACCGATCCCTTCTTTGCAACGTCAATACGAGCAATTGAAAACGCATATCAAGCAACACCCCGATGCTTACCCAGTGACTGCAGGGAGAATTAAGTAATGGCTAAAATGAATATGTTACATGCGATTAATTCAGCCCTTGATATAACTATGGCTGAACATCCGCAAGCGTGTATTTTTGGTGAAGATGTTGGCTATTTTGGCGGCGTATTTCGCGCAACGTCTGGACTACAAGAGAAATATGGTCAGCACCGTGTATTTAATACACCATTAACCGAACAAGGGATCATGGGTTTTGCTAATGGCTTAGCAGCGTTTGGCGCACCAGCACTTGCTGAAATTCAATTTGCCGATTATATCTTTCCAGCCTTTGACCAAATAGTAAATGAGTCTGCTAAATTTCGTTATCGTAGCGGTAACGAGTTTAATGTTGGCAACCTGACTATCCGTACTCCTTACGGTGGTGGTATTGCCGGTGGTTTATATCATTCGCAATCACCTGAAGCTTATTTTGCACATACCCCGGGACTTAAGATTGTTGTCCCTCGCAACCCTTACCAAGCAAAGGGCTTATTACGTGCTGCAATTAAAGATGATAATCCAGTTATTTTCTTTGAGCCTAAACGTTTATATCGTGCATCAACGGGTGAAGTTCCTGAACAAGATTACAGCATTGAACTTGGTAAAGCTGAAATAGTTAGTGAAGGTACGGATGTAACACTACTTGCTTGGGGCGCACAGATGGAAATCATCGAAGATGCTGCAAAACGTGCAAGTGAGCAGGGTATTAGTTGTGAAGTGATTGATCTACGCAGTATTTTACCATGGGATATGGAAACGATTGTTAACTCAGTGACAAAAACAGGGCGACTTATTGTTAGCCATGAAGCACCAATCACTAATGGTTTTGGTGCAGAAATTGCGGCGACAATCCAACAAGAATGTTTTTTGCATTTAGAATCACCTATCTTACGTGTTTGCGGCTTAGATACTCCGTATCCATTAGCGCTTGAAAAAGAATATGTACCTGATGCGTTGAAAGTGCTAGCAGCAATCAAGCAATCGGTCGAATTTTAGGAGTCATCATGGCAAAAGATTTTATTTTACCGGATATCGGTGAAGGCATCGTTGAATGTGAAGTTGTTGAATGGTTAGTAGCCGAAGGCGACACCGTAGCTGAAGATCAACCGATTTGTGATGTAATGACAGACAAGGCACTGGTGCAAATTCCTGCGGTTCATGATGGTGTGATCAGTAAGCTCTATTATGCTAAAGGGGATATTGCTTTAGTGCATGCCCCACTGTTTGCAATGGATGTAGCTGGTGAGACTACAGCCGATCATACTCAACCAGAAACAACCAGCGTAATAGAACACACGCAAACAAATACTCACTCTGAAGTCGTTGAGGATTTTATCCTTCCCGATATTGGTGAAGGAATTGTTGAGTGTGAAATTGTTGAGTGGTTAGTCAGCGAAGGCGATTTGATAGAAGAAGACCAAGCCGTTTGTGATGTAATGACAGATAAAGCACTCGTACAAATTCCAGCTAAATATACCGGCACAGTGGTAAAACTTTATTATGCTAAAGGGGATGTTGCACAAGTACACAGTCCACTTTTTCAAATGTCGATTGCAGGCACTCAAGCAAACGTTGTCGATATCAATGATGCATTAGTGAAAGCACAAACCAAAGCGGTAGAGCAAAAACCAGCAGTAGTTGAAAAGTCAGTGACAGCCCCTGTAATTAATAAAAAGGCGGTCGCATCACCGGCAGTAAGACGCAAAGCACGTGAACTTGATGTTGATCTAACCACAGTCCCAGGCAGTGGTAAGAATGGCCGTATTTACAAAGAGGACATTGAACAGTTTGTGAAAGGGGAAGTGCCAAATAGTATTGATACATCACCACTGCAAACGAAGCCTGACGTTACGAAAACCACAGCTAGCGACACTGGCGGCATGCGCATTGAGCCAATTAAAGGCATCAAAGCAGCAATGGCTAAACAAATGGTTGCTTCGGTAACGACTATCCCACATTTTACATTTTGTGATGAGATTGATTTAACAACTTTGATTGCTTTGCGCAGTGATTTAAAAGAGCAATATAAGCAACAAGGCGTTAAATTGACAATGATGCCATTTTTCATCAAGGCCTTATCGCTGGCTATGAAAGAATTTCCGGTATTAAACTCGAAAATAAATGATGAATGCACTGAGCTTAGCTACTTTGATGATCACAATATCGGTATGGCAGTTGACTCTAAAATTGGTTTGTTAGTGCCAAATATCAAACAATGTCAAACAAAGAGTATTGTTGATGTAGCCAATGAAGTAACGCGATTGACGGATGCTGCCCGTGAAGGACGTGTTAGCCCTGACGATCTCAAAGGCGGCACAATTAGCATTTCTAATATTGGTGCGATTGGCGGAACAGTTGCGACGCCAATTATCAACAAGCCAGAAGTGGCGATTGTGGCATTGGGTAAATTACAACATCTACCGCGTTTTGATGCCAAAGGGCAAGTGGTGTCTGCTGCAATTATGCAAGTTAGTTGGTCAGGCGATCACCGAGTGATTGATGGGGCCACGATAGCGCGATTCAATAACTTGTGGAAATCGTATTTAGAAAACCCAGCCAAAATGATGATGGCAATGAGTTAAGCGTAGCTCTTAATTATTCATTTTATCAAAGCTCAGCAGTCGCTGAGCTTTTTTTATGTCAGTGACTTACACCCCAAAGAAATATAAGCCATAGCCAACGAGTAAAGCGGGAATTGCCGAATATATTGTTGCCACAAATGCGGCACGTGGTGCCATTGCGATTGCAGGGAAAAGGGCATCGCCGTCATTTGATATTGCATTCGCAGCTAAGGCACTAAAGGGAATGATGCCTTGAATATACAATGTAGTTACCACTATTTGTGGTCCACAGCCAGGTAAAAAACCAATCAAAACGGCAATTAAAGGCGCTAAGTATGCATAGTGAGTAAACCAGGCTTTTAAATCCACACCGGCAAATGTTACTAATAACTCAAATAGCATAAATGAGGCAACTACCCATGCCGTAACAAAATGGGTGTCTTGCAAAACTTTATATAGCTTTGAAGGGGGCGTTATAGTCTCTTCTTCTGAAGTTACTTGTTGATAGCTTTGACCTTTAGACGACAGCGCCCAAGTTGTCACAGCCAATAGCGCCATAATAGCGCCAAATAAGGTTATTGATTCAGCAAGTAGAGCATCAAAGGCTGAAAAGTCAGTATTGAAAGCAATCATTATTGCCACAATAAGACTGGGCATCATAATAATTTGCCAAATTGATTTACTGACTATAATTGCCTTACTAGGCTGATTTAAGCACTCATCAGCATAATCATTTTTTGCTGGGCGAAGATAATCTTGCTTATGAAATGCATTGACTAAGGATCCGCTGATAATACCAACGCTTAGGCCAATAATCATAATAAGTAAGCCTTCAAGCGGCTTCGTTGCTAATAGTAAAAATGCAGCATCCCCCATGGTCGCTGTTAATACAGCAACGATAGAGCCAAAGCTCGCTTGTCCTTTGGTAAATTGTGTCACTACTATGATGGCGCCTCCGCAGCCAGGTAAAGCTCCTAGTAGTGAAGCAAAACTAATTTCTAACAAGGGTGATTTTTGGCTTAAATAGCCAAGCTCTAAGTGAGGCAACCGATCGATGGCGTAGTAATAGATAAATAAAGTGACGGCAACAAATATACTAACTTGAAAAAACGCATCACTCATTGCCGTCAATGTCATTGCTCGCAAAGGAGCATAAGCTAAACAACACAACAACAATAGCGGTAATAGCAGCCGTTTATTACTGGTAATAAAATGTGTGGACGCTGGAAAACTAATTTTGGGCAGTGAAAGTGAAAACATAAGTGCAACCTAAAAACTATCTAAGTTGCACTTTAGATTCAAATTAAATGAAAATCAATATCATTTGCGTTATTTTCTTTGGAATTCTGAGTTCGCATTCCATTTGGGCCATTGTGGTTGCTCTGAAATATCAAAACCTACTTGATAAAACAGTTGTAAGTCTTGTACAGCTCCCGATAGATCCCATTCATCACGGTATCTGTCACATGGTTGATGGTAACAACCACGTAGCACTAAGCTCATGCGTTTACGATAATTAGCCGTATCTTCGTCAAGTGCTTCACTGCCACCACCCGCATACATCGCTGGAATACCCATGTTGGCGAAAGCAAAATGATCAGAGCGATAGTACCCGCCTGAAGATGGTTTAGGATCGCCGGATACCGTGCGCCCTTGTGTATTAGCTGCCTGTGCTAATAGCGAGTCCATTTCTGATTTACCAATACCAACCACGCTGATATCTTTTACTTTGCCTAACAAGTTCAAGCTATCCATATTAATATTAGCGACTGTCTTATTTGCTGCTATCACTGGGTGTGCAGCATAATACTTAGATCCTAATAAACCTTGCTCTTCAGCTGTCACTGCCAAGAAAGTCATTGAGCGGCTAGGGTGCTTTGGTAAGCTTGCAAACGCTTCTGCTACTTCAATTAAGCCTGCAGTGCCTGTCGCGTTATCATGTGCTCCATTGTAGATTTGGTCGCCTTTACGGTTTTTATCCGTACCTAAGTGATCCCAGTGTGCTGAGTATATAATATGCTCATCTGGTTTTTCACTACCGGGTAAAGTCGCAATGAAGTTATATGAAATTGATTTTTTGATGGTGTTTTTAACCGCAACAGACGCCGTTAAATCGCCCATATCAACATGATAAGCACCTTTTGCTGCATTGGCTTTCGCACTGGCAAAATCTAAACCTGCTTTAGTGAAAAGCTCGTTAGCAACCTCTGTGGTTACCCAACCTTCAACAGCGACTCTGTCCATATTATTGTTTTCTTTTTGAAAACCAAACTGCTCGCCGCTCCATGAGTTTTCAACCACAGACCAAGGGTAAGAGGCAGGTGCAGTTTCATGAACGATGATAGCTCCAGCAGCACCTTGACGGCTGGCTTCTTCGTATTTGTAAGTCCAACGGCCATAGTAAGTCATGGCATCACCGGTAAACAAAGCAGGATCTTTAGTGGCAAAACCAGGGTCGTTGACTAAGATCACCACAGTTTTACCCTTAACATCTAAACCTGCGTAATCATTCCAATTATATTCAGGGGCATTAACACCATAACCAACAAATACCAGTTCGGAGTCTTTAATACTTTGGCGTTCGCTAATGCGACTGCTGCCCATTACCATGTCTTTTTTATACTGGTAATCTTTGCCGCCGATAGTTAACACCATGTTTGGATCTGCTTCAAGAGACACCAACGGAACTTCTTGTAAGAAGCTGTCGCCATTACCTGGTTGATAACCTAATTTTTTAAATTCTTCAGTAAGGTAAGCTAGTGTGAGTTCTTCACCTTTTGAAGATGGAGCGCGGCCTCCAAATTCATCGGAGGCAAGCACTTTGACATGCTCTGCGAGTTGTTGGGCATTGATTGAATTATACCCTTTGCTAACATCATCAGAGGTGAGACTTGTTGTTGCACATCCTGCAAGTACCGCAGTTGCAAGGAGTGTCAGAGAAAAATAACGTTTCATAGTCGCTCTTTTTTTGTTTTAAGTGAGCTCAGTATAAGAACTTCTATTAAAGAGAACCAGTTTTTGCGGTAAACTCCAACCATAATAATTGTAAAGCTAAAGATACTCATGAAGCGTTTTACCCCTTACGAACAATGGCATAGCGCCAGTTTAGAAAATGGTGCATTTAGCCATTTAAATACACTGTTTTCTTTAAACGGTTTATCCGACTGGCCGCAATGTGCGTGGATTTCATCATTTTTAGATGCTAAAAATGCAAATCAGCAAACAATTCGCTTTGTTGAAGATGCCTGCTTTAGTGAGGAAGAGCGCTATTATGAGCAAATCATTTTTGATACCGGTAAAGTACCAACGCGACAACAAAATTGGCATGACTTATTTGGTGGACTTATCTGGTGTTTATTTCCTAAAACGAAAGCATTGATCAATCAACGTCATGTTGAAGAGATCACACTTCACGGCACTAAAGTACGCTCAAAACACCGCAATGCTTTAACCTTGTTTGATGAATGTGGGGTTGTACTTGCTGTAAGTGATGATGTTTGGCCTGCGTTACTTAAAAATCATCAATGGCAGCAGGCATTTATTGAGCAAAGAGCGTTGTGGGGTAAAACCATTGCGCCATTTATGTTCGGCCACGCTAATTATGAAATGCTAACAAAGCCGTATATTGGTCTGACAGGTAAAGCATTATTTGTAAAAGTACCGAGTGACATATTTTGTAAAGATTTAGCCCAGCAGTATCAGTATATTGATCAAACCCTTTATGAGATGATTAGCATTGATAACTGTTTAAGGGACAATAGCCAGCTCTCACCATTACCACTGCTAGGCGTACCAGGCTGGTATGATAATAATAACCCCGAGTTTTATAGTAATACGGATTACTTTAGACCAAAACGAAGGACACGAACATGATAGAAGTTACGGGGCTTAAAAAGAAATTTAAGCTAACTAAAGACCATAAAAAAAACAAAGTCGATAAAATAGATCCCCGTGAAGATAAAGATTATTTTCATTCGGTGCGAGATGTCAGCTTTCATTGTAATAAAGGCGAAGTGCTGGGCTTACTCGGCCCTAATGGTGCAGGAAAAACCACCACGCTAAGAATGATCTCGACAGCGTTAAAACCCGATGAAGGGCAAATAATTATTGCTGGTGAAGACATCATTAAAAAACCACTATTTGGTCGTAAGTCTATTGGTTTTCTATCTGGCAGTACCGGTTTATATGGCCGTTTAACGGTAAAAGAAAATATCGAATATTTTGCAAAACTACACGGTATGAGTAAAGACGCGATTAGAGCACGGTGTGAAGAGTTATTTGATTTACTCGATATGCATAGCTTTATTGATAAACGTGCTGATAATTTATCAACGGGTATGAAGCAAAAAGCTAATATAGCCCGCGCAGTTGTGCACCATCCGGCAGTCGTGGTACTTGATGAGCCGACCACTGGATTAGACATTATGACCACTCAAACGGTGATCGAGTTTATCAAACGGCTTAAAGCGCAAGGGACTCCTGTTATATTTTCAACCCATCATTTAGATGAAGTAGCGCTACTGTGTGACCGCGTTGCGGTGATCAACGAAGGTATCAGTTGTTTTGACGGCAGTCTTGACGAATTTAAAAAAGTGGGTAAAAGCGACGAACTAAATCAAGCGTTTATGAATATATTGACGGAGAAAAATAATGTTTGAAGTATTTAAAAAGGAATTAAAGGAGCTATTACGAGATAAAAAAACACTCATTTTTATTGTCGCATTACCAGTTGCTATCTTTCCATTATTATTTGCGGTGATGGCATTTATTAGTTCTCAAGCAACACTTGAAGCCGAACAAAAAGTTCATACCTATGCCATTATCAATGGCGAATATGCGCAATCATTCACAGATAAAGTTTTTTATCATAAAAGTTTTCAATTATACAAAGGTGATCACACCTTTAATACAGTTGCAGAGCTTACAGAGGCCGTTAAAGCCGGCACCATTGATATGGGTATTTTCTTACCCGCAGATGCCAAACAAAACCTTGATGACGCAAAACAAAGCCAGTGGCAAGTGGTTTATAACGATGCTAAAGCGATTAACTTTTTATTCGACAGAGTAAAAGAGCTTGCTGAAGAATTTGGTAATAAGCTAAGAGCTGAAAAACTATTAAGCTACGGTGTTTCAGTTGAGCAACAAAGTGCAATTATTGATCCAATCAAAGTTGTAAAAGTTGATACTGCTGATAAACGAGAAAATTTAGGTGAGAAAATAGGCGGCTTTATCCCTTACTTACTGCTCCCATTAGTATTGATGGGAGCAACATACCCAGCAATTGATTTAGGTGCAGGTGAGAAAGAACGCGGCACATTAGAAACGTTACTACTTACACCAATCACCCGTACGCAACTTGTATTAGGTAAATTTATTACTTTACTTGCAGCGTCAATCGCCACTACAACGATAACCGTGTTGAGTATGGGCGTTTGGATCAGTATCGCGATTTCTTTCATTGATTTGGATGTAATAAAAACAGCATTTAGTTCATTACGAGTATTAGATTTGGCACTCATTTTTATTATTTTATTACCCGTCGCCGCGATTTTTTCTTCTCTTGCATTAGCAATATCGATTTATGCGCGTAGCTTTAAAGAAGCACAAAATTACATGACACCACTGAGTATGGGGGTGATATTTCCTATCATTGTTGCTTTACTACCGAATGTTGAGCTAACAGCTAAAACTGCATTTATACCGGTTACTAATGTGGCTTTAGCGATTAAAGAAATTATCAAAGGTACGATTGATTACACGTTACTTGGACTAATCTTTTTAGCGACCGTGATTGTTGCCGGTGCACTATTAGCATTTTGTGTTAAATGGTTTAATAAAGAAGAAGTCTTATTTAGATAATAAATTATATAGAAGTAGGCTGGGCGTGGTTGTTACAATACTCTCAGTTAAATAATAAAAATGACGGGCTAGCTCGTCATTTTTATTATTATAGTTTCCTTAGAAAAACTAAGAATCGATAAAAAGCGCAGAGATAACTTTTTAATTGCTCTATAATGTAGTTTGTTTTGAAAGAAAACTGGCAATTTTGATGCGCAACTCACTGACATTTTTTAATTTATTTCGCAGTAATAAACTTTCTTTATTAGCATTGCTGTTTTTTTTCATCCTCGCAATACCTGCTTTATATATATTTGAGCTGAAAGTACGCAAAGATGTTTACCAGGTTGCCCAAACCACACTACAGCAAGAGCTTGATACAAAAGCACTGATGTTAAAAGGACATTTAAAAGACAGTGTTTCGTCAATCAACTTTTTAAATGCCACACCGCCTATCAGTGGCATCAGCCGAGCCGCTGCAAATAACCTTATTGATCCACTATTAAATACTCCCATAGCAATATGGCAAACGCGTTTAGCTGAAATATTTAGTGGCTTTATGCGCACTGACCAGCAGCTATTACAAGCCAGATATATTACCCTTGCTGATAATGGTCAAGAAATTGTCCGTGTTGATAGGATCAATGATGTTGTGGTGCGCCTCGAGGGAGACTTATTACAACAAAAAGGGCAGCGGGATTACATGCTTAATGCCAGCAAGTTAGATAGTGAATCTGTCTATATATCACCGATTAACTATAATCGAGAGCATGGCCAAATTCAGATCCCCTACGTGAGTACCTACCGAGTTGCTAAGCCGGTATTTAATAAACAAGGAACAGTGTTTGCTGTATTAGTAACCAATTATTTTGCTGATGAGTTATTTAATAGTGTTACTTTTAGTTCACCTGCTGGGGTTGATGTTTATCTGTTAAATGATCAGCAGCAGTTTTTATTTCACCCAGATCCTAAACTACGATTTGGTTTTGAGTTTGGTCAAGACATTACTTGGTTAAGTGTATTTAGTCAAAGCCAAGATATGAGCAGCCAAGCGACTTTACCTTTTCATGATTTACCAAGCCATTATTATTTAAAACAACGTATTAGTTTAGAAAATAACATTATCATGTTGCCCCTTGAACTTGCGGTATCGATTAATACCGATATTTTGGCAAAAGACGTTGCTAAGCGTCGTGATCATTTTGTGCTGGTAATTATTTCACTTTTCACTGCTTTGTGGTTATTAGTGTGGTTCTATCAAAGGTATATAAACCGCAAATTGGAGCTTCACTCCTTGAAGGAGCGTAATAACAAGATTATTGAAAATTCCCTCGATGCAATTTTAACAGTACAAGAGGATGGGCTTATCAGTAATGCTAATAAAACAGCGTTACAGTGCTTTTATATCATTATTGATCACACCAAATTCACGCAATTATTTACGCTTGCTGAAAGTGATAATTCATGTATTGATGAAACCATAGCGCAGGGGTCAAAACCATCATTTGAAGGCGTGTATACTGATCCGCAGGATCAACAACACTTTTACTCAATTACACTTACTAGCGTGTTTGATATTTTTACCCAGCGCCACCAAGTTGCAGCGATTTTACGAAACATCAATTCACTTAAACAGACTCAAGTAGAGCTTGAAAAACTCAATAGTACGTTAGAGCAAAAGGTTCGCCAACGCACAACTGAACTTGAAAGTGCGATTGAAGAAGCGTTGGCAGCCAGTAAATCGAAAAGTGATTTTATTGCTAACATTTCCCATGAAATACGTACCCCTATGAATGGTGTATTAGGGATGCTGGAAATGCTCAAAGAAGACACACTAACGCAACAGCAACAGCAATACCTAGAGCTGGCCAATAGCAGCGCTAACTCATTAATGACATTAATTAATGACATCTTGGATTTTTCAAAAATAGAAGCAGGTAAACTAGATATTGATAATCACAGTTTTGATGTGATTACTGTATGCAGTGATATGATCACCTCTATGGCATTACAAGCCCAGCGTAAAGGCTTAGAAGTGTTTTTGCATACCGATAAAGTTATAGACCGTATGTTAGTCGGGGATAGCCACCGATTAAAACAAATATTAATAAACTTACTTAATAATGCATTCAAATTCACTCATCAAGGTGAAGTCAGTTTAACTCTTGGCTGTCAGTATCTTACTGAAGATACGTTATTAATGAACTTTGTTATTGAAGATTCGGGCATCGGCATTGCTGAAAAAAATATCGATAAGCTGTTTGAAGCCTTTACCCAAGAGGACACCAGTACCACTCGCCACTTTGGTGGTACAGGGCTTGGTTTGTCAATTTGTCGTAAGTTGGCACAATTGATGGGCGGTGATATTAGCGTCACCAGTGAAAAGGGCAAGGGAAGCTGTTTTACAGCGCAAGTGCAATTACATATTGCAGCTGAGAAAAAGCTCAATACAGCCGTTGAGTTGGCAAAAGATATTCAGGTTGGCGTGCTGATAGATAGCGACAGTGTATATAACAATGTCACTAATTTATTGATTAAAAATTGCCAAGTAGCGGCCAATAATATTCAACGATTTGACTACCAAGCACAATATCAAGAGTTAAAAGTTGATTTACTGGTTGTTGATAATGATCACCCATACTTACAAACACTGATTAATTTATGTAATAAGCAGAATAAAAAATATGTATTAATCTTGCGGGATTTACTGCTTAGTAAAAAAGCCAAAGAGCAGGTGCCTGAAAATTGCCATGTACTTAATAAGCCGCTTACTCAAGATCAATTTAGCTATAAGTTAGCAAGTTTGTTTGGTGTTAATAATAGTTTTTTGGTTGCTAGCCAAGGTAGTGAGCAAACAGAATATGTTGAATACGATTTCTCAAATTTTAAGGTGTTATTGGTTGATGATAATATGATCAACCTTGAAGTTGCCAAAGCAATATTAAAAAATACCGGTGTCACTATTGTATGTGCCAGCGATGGCCTCGATGCACTAGAAATATTAAATACAGAGCAAACAGCTTTATTTGATCTGATTTTTATGGATTGCCAAATGCCAAACCTCAATGGCTATGACACGACCTCTGCAATTCGCAGCAACAAAGCTGGTGCTGACTATGCGAAAGTGCCTATTATCGCTATGACTGCCAGCGCTATGGCAGGTGACAGAGAGCGTTGTATTACAGCTGGTATGAATGATTATATTACCAAACCCATAAAGCCAAAAGTTTTGAAAGATAAATTAGCTATGTGGTTAAAATAAACCACACAGTCTAAATTTTAAGCTACTGATTTTTCAGGTTTAGCCTTTGGTCCACCAAGATTTTGATTAAGTTTGGTAATATCAGCAGAATTAATCACTGTTTGAGTGTCAGACCAGTGTAGCAATTCGATACGACCATTTTCTTGCTCTACTACTGCGGTACAACTTTCTATCCAATCGCCATCATTACAGTAAACAATGCCATCAACGACTTTGAGTTGTGGGTGATGAATATGACCGCAAATAATACCGTCTACGCCTTGCTTTTTAGCCTCATGAATAGCAGCATTTTCAAATGCCTCTATTGCTTCACGCGCTTTATGAACGCGGGCTTTTATCCAAGCAGCAAGTGACCAATAGTTACCACCATATAGGCGTCGAATACGATTAGTCCAGCGATTTAAAAACAGTAAAAAGTCATAACCTGTATCACCGGCAATACTGATCAGTTTGTTATACCTAGTTGCTGAGTCAAAATCATCACCGTGAACCAGAAGAAATCGTTTGTTGGCTTTGGTTGTGTGAATAAACTGCTGGTGGACTTCAATACCAAATAGGCTGTTATTGACGTAGTGTCGGAATGTTTCATCGTGATTGCCGGGAATATAAATCACTCGAGTACCTTGAACTGCTTTGGCTTGAATACAAGCTAATACTTGATAGTGACTAGGGTGCCAATAAAAATTTCGCTTCATAGACCATAAATCGACGATGTCACCCACTAGATAAAGGGCATCGCACTCAATACTATTTAAAAAGTCGAGTAGGTAATCTGCTCGACAATCTTTATAGCCTAAATGTACATCGGAGATCCAAACGGCTGGGTAGTACTTTTTATCACTTTTTTCGATGTCGTGCATAGGAGGTTACTCACGGTGTAATAACAACAAAGTTAAGCAACTTGAATGACGTTTATAAGACTGTTTGACGAAACATCTATGACAATTAATAATCGTGCAAAAACAAAAAAACCGCATTACGCGGTTTTTTTTTCAGAAGGTGCTGATGATTAAGCGTTCATGGCCGCTTTGATTGCTTCAACAGCGGTATCAATATCTATCATTAATTTTTCACCAGTACGGCGATTTTTCAACTCAACCTTGTTTTCATCAAGATTACGCTCACCAATTACCAACGTGAAAGGTACACCGAGTAATTCCATATCGTTAAACATCACACCTGGGCGCTCTTTACGGTCATCAAATAACACGTCTAAGCCTGCGGCTTTTAAACCGTCGTAAAGGTTATTAGCGATATCAGGTATACGATGCGATTTATGCATATTCATTGGCACAATGGCTAAATCGAACGGGGCGATTGGCTGTGGCCAAATAATGCCGTATTGATCATTATTTTGCTCAATAGCCGCTGCGACAATACGCGATACACCAATACCATAACAACCCATAGTCATTATTTGGTTTTTACCGCTTTCGTTTAATACTCCCGCTTTCATCGCTTCTGAGTACTTAGTACCAAGCTGGAAGATATGGCCAACTTCAATACCGCGTTTAATATGTAAAGTACCATTACCACATGGGCTAGGATCACCTTCGACAATATTACGTAGATCAGCAACTTCATACTCAGTTACATCGCGATCCCAGTTAATACCGCTGTAATGCTCGTCATCTTTGTTAGCACCGGCTACAAAATCAGCCATTACATTGGCTGTACGGTCTACTAAAATTGGCATGGTTAAGCCAACAGGGCCTAATGAACCCGGTTTAGCACCAATGGCTGCAATTATGTCAGCCTCGTTTGCCATTTCCAGTGGAGAATCTACTAATGGATGTTTTTCAGCTTTAAGTTCGTTAAGCTCATGATCGCCACGTATTACTAATGCAACTAAACCACGTTGACCATCTTCATTTGGCGCGCCGTAAACAATCAGTGTTTTAACACTGCGATGAGGTTTTACACCATAGTGTTTCTTTAGCTCGTCGATAGTTTTCGCATCAGGTGTTGGGAATACTTTTAATTCTTTTGCGGCAGCAGGGCGCGCTTCACTTGGCGCTAATGCTTCTGCTTTTTCGATGTTTGCTGCATAGTCACTTTTATCACTAAAGGCGATAGCATCTTCACCTGATTCAGCTAACACATGAAATTCATGAGATACGCTACCACCGATAGAGCCGGTATCAGCAATAACAGGACGGTAATCAAGGCCTAAGCGATCGAATATATTACAGTATGCTTTGTGCATTACTTGATAAGTTGCATCTAAACATTCTTCACTTAAATGAAATGAATAGGCATCTTTCATAGTAAATTCACGCGCGCGCATGACCCCAAAACGAGGACGACGTTCGTCGCGCACTTTTGTTTGTACTTGGTACAAAGTAAGCGGTAATTGTTTATACGAACTTACTTCTTTACGAACAAAATCGGTGATCACTTCTTCATGGGTTGGTCCTAACGCGAAAGTACGATTGTGACGGTCAGTAAAACGCATAAGTTCTGGGCCAAACTGCTCCCAACGGCCAGATTCTTCCCATAGATCCGCAGGTTGAATAACAGGCATCAACATTTCGATTGCACCTGATTTGTCCATTTCTTCACGCACAATGTTTTCGACTTTTCGTAACACGCGTAATCCAGAGGGTAACCAAGTATATAGGCCCGACGCGACGCGACGGATCATGCCCGCTCTTAACATTAATTGATGCGATACAATTTCAGCATCTGATGGCGTTTCTTTAAGTGTTGCGAGTATATATTGACTGGTACGCATGTTTATTCCGATAGTTATAAAATTATTATTTCAATTGGGCACTCAGTTTAGCAGCGGTTGCTTTTACACTAAAGCGCTAAGTGTGTTTTTCTAACTTTTTTCTATGCTAGTGACATAGTTATGCTCGTCGTTGACTTGCCAACGGATATTAAAATCATACAAGGTCATTCCATAACTTTGTTCACCCTCTTTTTGCTTTTTATAGGCAGGGCGAGGGTCTTGCTTAAGTACATTACTAATAAAGTCATGCAACTCTGGGAAGTTGGTTTGCTGTTCAATAAATTTCTGCACTTGCGGGCTAAACTCAACGGTCATTTGCGTTTCTGGGCGCGTGTCAGCAAAGCCTGCAGTGGCATCAACCATGGCATCTGAATAAGGTAAATATGGTTTGATGTCTAAAATCGGGGTGCCATCAAGTAAATCTATGCCTGCCAATAATAAACACAGCTGGCCATTTTTATATTCTATGCCTTCAAGTTTGACGGCACTCATGCCAATGGCATTGGGTCTAAAGGTCGCGCGCGTGGCAAATACGCCTTTGCGCTCATTACCGCCTAAACGCGGTGGCCTAACCATGGCTGAGTAGCCTTTATCAGCAGTTTCATGAAAGCGAAACAATAACCAAATATGGCTAAATTCATCTAAACCACGAACAAATTCTTCACGGTTAAAATCAGCAGCAAATACCAACTTAGCTTTTGCTTGTGGAACTAAACGCGGTTGGCGAGGAATGGCGAACTTTTGTTTATAAGGAGATTGAATATGGCCAATAGCCGTTAGTTGAAAATCGCTCATGAAACTCAATTACTGTTAAAGATACGATATTCTAACCGCTAACAACAAAAAAGGCAGCTCGAAGCTGCCTTTTACTGCTAAATAACCTCAGAACAGGTTAAGTATTCCTTAAAACATATATTGTACAGATACTGATGCTACGTCCATATCTGGATCAATATCGTCTTCTAATTCGTAACGCTCGTACTCAAAGCGTATTTGCACATTACTGGTAAATGCATATTCAATACCTGCACCGTAGAATATATCGCCACCACTTTGATCGGCTGATATTTCACCAAGGGCTGGAATATCACTGGTGACCTCAGCATCCCATTCTAACCAACCACCTTTAGCGTAGACAGAAAAGCTTTCTGTTATTGGTGCTGCTAATCGTGCTGCAAGGGAGATACCATCTACCTCAGCGTAACTATCTATATCACTTACTTCATCAAAGTTTTGATAGGCCAGTTCTAAACTCAAATACTTATTAAATTGTGAACCAACATAGCCTTTGAGCATCTGTGAGTCGTCGTCAAAATCGATATCGTTTTCAGAATCTTCAAATTGGAATGAGTATTGGCCATAACCAATACCGGTATATACGCGAGGGTAATCTATGTTTGTTGTCTCTGCGCTAGCTGCAGTATTAAAACCTAATAATGCTAATGAGATAGCAGAAAGTGAAATTGATTTAATCATTTAATAGCTCCTTTACAAAATAAAAATATAACCTTTAAATTACCGGTTAATTTTAATATTGCATTGTGCGTGCCATGATTAATTTGGCTTAAAAACAGCCAGTTATAGTCTTTTATAGCATGTAAAGTATACCAATGAGCGCTATTTAAACGCTCGTTCAGTTTGGCTGGAGAAAAGATTTCTGACTAGGATGTAGCTTTTACAGATAGATAGTTTAGGTGATCAGGGTTCTGATTTATGCAATAAAGTTTCAGTTTCTATGGCAATCTCTTTCATCTTAATTGCGTAGTTTTCTAATTTTTTGTCTTCATTACTCACTGCGATGTATTCTGGCACTGCTACGGGGTAACCTGTTTCGTCCATGGCAACAAAGCTAATTACACAGTGGTTAGTCTCAACTAAATTACGCGTTTTCGGATCGCCACAGCGAACTTGTATAAAGATTTGCATACTGGTTTTGCCAGTGTGGGCAATTTTAGCTTCAACTTCAACAATTTGACCAACTAGAATAGGGCGACGAAATTTAACCCCAGCGACAGATACAGTGACACAGTAATGACCACTCCAACCAGCAGCGCAGGCATAACCTGCTTGGTCAATCCACTTCATGACGACACCGCCATGAACCTTCCCGCCAAAATTCACATCGGTGGGCTCTGCTAAAAAACGGAATACAACATTAGACGACGGCATAAAAATATCTCACTCATATATAATTCTTATTAGCATAGCGCAAAAAAGGGGCCGAAGCCCCTGCAATTTAGGATAGGTTTATAATTTATATGTAAAATATTATTTTAACGCTGTATCAAGCGCTTTAATTGTATTTAGATTACATATTTGGGTAGTTGGGACCACCGGCTCCCTCAGGTGTTACCCAGGTGATGTTTTGGCTCGGATCTTTAATATCGCAAGTTTTACAATGCACGCAGTTTTGTGCATTGATCACAAACTCGTCTTTGCCGGCAATTTGCTGTATCTCATACACACCCGCCGGGCAATAGCGCTGAGCAGGCTCGTCAAATTTAACTAAATTAACATCGATAGGAATAGCGCTATTTTTTAGTTTTAAATGACACGGCTGAGATTCTTCATGATTGGTATTTGATAAAAACACCGAAGATAATTTATCAAAGCTGAGTTGACCATCAGGCTTCGGGTAATCAATGACACTGGCCTGGTTTTTATCAACTAGCGTTGCGTGATCTGGGATATTATCTTTAAAAGTAAAAGGTAATGCCCCTGCAAAAATATTTTGATCAAGGGTGTTATACGCACCACCAAGAAATTTTCCTAGCTTATGCATCACAGGGCCAAAGTTACGTGATTGGTATAGCTCTTTATAAGCCCAGCTTTGTTTAAATGCTTCGCTGTAGTCAACTAAGTCAGTATGCTGTTGCTCGTTTGTAAGCGCGCTAAAGATCACCTCAGCGGCAATCATACCTGACTTCATCGCTGTGTGGTTGCCTTTGATTTTGGCAAAATTCAAGGTGCCAGCATCACAGCCGACCAACAAACCACCCGGGAAGTGCATTTTTGGTAATGAGTGCAAGCCACCTTTTGCAATCGCACGAGCGCCATAAGCAATACGTTCGCCACCGGCTAATACATCTTTAAATATTGGGTGGTGTTTCATGCGCTGAAATTCATCAAACGGGCTTAAATGCGGGTTTGAGTAATTTAAATCAACAATTAAGCCGACTACAACTTGATTATTATCACTGTGGTACATAAACGCACCACCGTTAGTATCTGCACTTAAGGGCCAACCGGTGCCATGAACTACCGTGCCTTGCTTGTGTTTAGCAGGATCGATTTGCCAAATTTCTTTAAAGCCTAAACCATAATGTTGCGGTGAGGCATCTTGATCAAGTGCAAACTGATTGATCAGCTGTTTACCTAAGTGACCACGACAACCTTCAGCAAATACAGTGTATTTAGCACGAAGTTCCATGCCAGGCATAAAGCCATCTTTTTCATTGCCATTGCTATCAAGGCCCATATCGCCGGTAATAATGCCTTTTACTGTGTCATCTTCAATAATCAGTGAGTGCGCGCTAAACCCTGGGAAAATCTCAACCCCTAGGTTTTCTGCTTGCTCTGCAAGCCAGCGGCATACATTACCCATAGAGACAATATAGTTATCAGTATTATGAAATGTTTTAGGTGCGGCAAAGTGAGGGATAGCGGTGGCTTTGCTGTCATTATTAAACCAATATATTTCATCACTGGTTACTTTAGTGGTCAATGGTGCGCCAAGTTCTTGCCAATTGGGCAGTAACTCGTCCAAAGCGGTGGTTTCAAATACTGCGCCCGATAAAATATGAGCGCCCACTTCAGAGCCTTTTTCAACCACGCAGATCATGCACTCTTGTTGTTTTTCTTGTGCTTGTTGCGCTAATCGTATGGCGGTAGCTAAGCCTGCAGGGCCTGCGCCGACAATAACGACATCAAATTCCATGGTTTCGCGATCGACCATATTAACCTCTTTTATGTGACGGACCTGTGCCTTTACGAGGGCAATTTCATACTTGCAAATGAAACGTTACAGGCGATGAATAGTTTAAGGTTATTTTAGGTTGACGTTTACGTCAACAGGAAGTAGTCTGATTTCATAAAATAAATAGGTTGACGTACACGTTAGCTTGTAGGTTTAAATAATTATGGAGTTCCTATGAAAGTTCTCGTTCCAATAAAAAGAGTTATCGACTACAACGTAAAAGCACGCGTTAAAGCAGATAATAGCGACGTTGATCTAACTAATGTGAAAATGGCACTTAACCCATTTTGCGAAATTGCCATTGAAGAAGCTATCCGCTTAAAAGAGGCGGGCACTGCCACTGAAGTGATTGCTGTAACCATTGGTGCTAAAGCATCTCAAGAACAATTACGTACAGCTCTGGCACTGGGCGCCGATAAAGCGATTCATATTGAGACTGACGAAAAATTAGAATCACTGCACGTTGCAAAGCTGCTTGCTAAAATCGTCGAGCAAGAAGCCCCTGAACTGGTAATTTTAGGTAAACAGTCGATTGATTCAGATAACAATCAAACAGGTCAAATGCTGGCGGCTCTTACTGGGCGCGGGCAAGGTACGTTTGCATCAAAGGTCGACATAGCAAATGGCACTGTTAATGTGACGCGTGAAGTTGATGGCGGTTTACAAACAGTGGCATTAAAGTTACCGGCCGTAGTCACAACAGACTTACGTTTGAATGAACCCCGTTATGCATCATTGCCAAATATTATGAAAGCCAAACGTAAACCACTTGAGGTAATTGCAGCTGATAGCTTAGGTGTAGACTTAACCCCGCGTATCGAACTTGTTGCGGTACATGAACCTGCAAAACGCAGTGGCGGTATCATTGTTGATGATGTAGCCCAGTTAGTTGATTTATTAAAAACACAAGCGAAGGTGATTTAAATGAAAACATTAGTTATAGCAGATCATGACAATGGCAGTTTAAAGCCTGAAACTTCTAAAACCATAAACGCAGCATTAAAGCTTGGTTTTGCTGTTGATGTACTAATTGCTGGTGAAAACGTAGCACCAATGAGTGAAATAGTGGCCAGTATTGCAGGTGTAAACACCGTGCTGGTGGCTGATCATAGTGAGTATGCGCATCAGTTAGCTGAAAACATCGCAGATTTAGTGTTATCGCTTGCGCCAGATTATTCGCATCTTGTTGCTAGTGCCACTACAACGGGCAAAAATTTCATGCCACGTGTTGCCGCATTACTTGATGTTGCACAAATTTCAGAAATCATTGATGTGGTTGACGCTGATACATTTAAACGTCCAATCTATGCAGGTAATGCCATCGCAACTGTAAAATCACTGGATAGCAAAAAAGTGCTCACCGTTCGTGCAAGTAGCTTTGATCTGCAAGGTGAGCAAGCTCCCGCTGAGAGTCGTGTTGTTGATTCTGTGTTTAGCAGTGAATTAAGCGCATTTGTAAGTGTTGAGCAAACCGAATCTGAGCGCCCAGAGTTAACTGCTGCGCAAGTGGTTATATCAGGTGGACGCGGTATGCAAAATGGCGAGAACTTTTCATTACTTAATGGTATTGCCGATAAACTAGGCGCGGCAATTGGTGCGTCTCGTGCTGCGGTTGACGCAGGCTTTGTGCCAAACGATATGCAAGTGGGTCAAACCGGTAAGATCGTTGCGCCTAACTTATATATTGCCGTAGGTATTAGTGGCGCAATTCAGCACTTAGCGGGTATGAAAGACTCAAAAGTAATTGTGGCTATCAATAAAGATCCCGATGCGCCAATCTTCCAAGTGGCGGATTATGGTTTAGTAGCAGATTTATTTGATGTGCTACCAGAGCTTGAACAAGCACTCTAATTTATAACGATTCTGGTTGTTAAAAGCTGTTGTGATCAGTTCGCTGATCACGCGGCTTTTTTTCTTTTATTTTACCAATCAGAAAGTCTGTAATATCTAACTAAGCAATTACCATGAATAAAGAGTATCACCTGTCGTTTAGTGAGTTGGGGGCATTATTTTTTAACACAGATTGCCTTTTTACACTTTTTTTGCGCAAAATGTCAGGACACGCTAAGCTGAGGCTAAATGACTAGAAATTTAGAACTAAAAATTAATAATCAATAAGCTAGCTTCACCCTTATCCCTTACATTTTTAGAATACGTTGAGACCTCGCAGTGAAAACCAAAGCAATCCGCAATTTTTATATCAATGAAGAGCAGTCGGTCTATTTGCTTTCGCACCATGACGCCAAAAAACACCGCCAATGGTTGAATATCTGTATTAAGCAACTCACTAATTTAGGCTACAGCCAGGTTGAAATGATTGGCTCGGGTGCTTTTGGATTTGTATTTGCGGGTTTAGATGAGCGTAAACTTCCTTGGGTGTTTAAATTTTCACGTATTACCTTGGCGCAAAGTGTACGTGATCGACTTGAGGACGAAGCCTATATGCTCTCGCAAGTTGATAACCCATTAGTGCCTAAGTTTTATGCTTTTGAACGGATAAAAAAGCAGGGCATTTTAATGATGGCTCGCGCGTTGGGCGAAGACTTAGAAAAAGTATCACTTAAAAAAGGCCGCTTTAGCGCCGCAGCAATCACCAGTTTAGCGCTAAAACTACGTAATGTATTAATAGACCTACGCACTCAGCAAAATGGCATAACGCCACAACCGATTGTGCATGGCGATATCAAGCCCTCTAATCTAGTGTGGGATGAACATACCCAAGGCTTATCGCTGGTGGACTGGGGCAGCTCGGTGTATGCCCAAATAGACAGTAATGGCGAGCCAATCACCAGTAACTTTATGGATTTAATGTCTGGCGATTTAAGTACCACCAATGCGCGGATGGGGGATGTGTATTTTATTGGTGATGAGCAAATGTCAGGTGCTAAATCATCGCCGCGTTTTGATGAGCAAGGCGTGGCGTCCACCTTATACGCACTGGCTTCTGCACAGTCATGCCGATTTGGCGCGCAAGTGATCCCAGCCAGTTCACTAGGGCTCCCTATGGAGCTTGCAAAAGTGATTGACGGTATGCTCTCTAAAAATAAAATTACAAGAGACGGGGCGGGTGATTACTTTATGCGAAATATGCCTGCTATGGCTAAAGCATATTTACCAGAGCTCAATTTAGCTGAAGATGTGCGAGCCAATATTCCATTTTGGTTTGGTAACGATGACGAACTACCTGATACTGTGGTTTATAGCTCACGTAAACAATTTTTACGCCAAGCCGACCATAACCAACAACTGCTTGATGTAAATGACGCTCAATTGGACCGATATTATAAAGAATTCCTGTTTGATACTGGCGATACTGAAAAAGCATTTTTAGCGTCTATCAGCCGATTAGCGAAATACCCAGTAGTAGGGGGATTAAGCTTTCATTGGAAAGAAGAATCACTGTTCGTTGAATCATCACTGATCATGCATGACGAAAGTCTAGGCCATGCTTTTACCCAAGCGGTTAATAATACCGTGATGTTGGCACAAGGCATTCATCAAAAAGGCTTATTTAAGTGTTGTTTATTTGATGCCAGAAAGACCATTCAACTGGAGCGTGATGGCACAGGTGCATTTAAGTTTGAACAACTTCCAGAGCTTGACTATGAGGTAATGAATTTAAAAAGCTCAGAAGTCACCCGACCACATTCGTATTTTGAAGACGGTAAAGATCCGGACGAGCAACTGCAGCTACCTAAAAAAGTGATCAAATGCGTATTTGAGTTAAACCAAATACATCATACCGGCTGCATTATTTTTGAAGCTTTACCAGATAGAATGAAAATACATCATTACTATCGTTTGTTAGATGGCACTAAAGAAGCACAGTTTAAGCGCTTGCTTAATAAGTTGATGCAATATGCGGTGAGCATTACTGATGTGGGGGTTGCCGGGTTTATGAAACTACCTTACAAAAACACCCGTGAGTTTGCCTTGTGTGATCGCCAGCCTGATTTTTTCTATCCTAAAGATCCTAAACGTTTTGGCGCTTAATTTTGCCGTATAAATACGTTAAACTAATGCATCAAAAAAAGGATAAATAATGGCAAAAACTAAGCCTGTAATCACTATGCAAAGCTTTGGTATTTATACAAAGTGGGACTCATCATCAAAAGCCTTACCGCAAATTCAAGCATTTACCACAAAAGTACCCGCACAACTCGATGTGGAGTTTGGTTTTATCATTAATATTAAAAAAGCCAAAGGCGAAAAACTTCATTATTGTATATACCATCCTGATATACCGGATGCTGATGGTGAGGTAATGCCACCATTTGACGGCTTTGAATACGTTAAAGACAATGACTGGCACTTTTACCTAGGTGATACCTTGTGGGAACCCATCAGCAATAAAATAGGTGACTGGCGTATGACCATAGAGCTAAACGGCAAACTGATTGCCGATAAAACATTTTCAGTGTTTGAACAAGAGTCAATGTCATAAATCGAATTTTGGCAAAAGCGCGGGTATTAAATACTTTATGTGTATATAGGCTTATTGTATTTGTAGTAAGTCTAATTGTTGAAAATAAATTAGGACGAGGTGGTTACTCCACCTCATGAAATAAATTAGATTTTAATTACTTTGAGCCAGCTCTTTTCTAATAATCTCTGCGCCTGCGGTTAACGCATTAAGCTTACCTCTTGCAACTGCCCGAGGTAGCGGAGCCATACCACAGTTGGTACACGGGTAGAGCTTGTCAGCATCGACAAACTGCAGTGCTTTACGTAGCGTATTTGCCACTTCCTCTGGTGTTTCTATGGTATTGGTGGCAACGTCAATGGCGCCTACCATTACTTTTTTACCGCGAATAAGTTCAAGTAGTTCCATTGGTACGTGCGAGTTGTGACATTCTAATGAGATAATATCAATATTAGATTGCTGCAGTTTTGGAAATGCTTCTTCGTATTGTCGCCATTCTGAGCCTAACGTTTTTTTCCAATCTGTATTGGCTTTGATACCATAACCATAACAAATATGTACGGCCGTTTCGCATTTAAGGCCTTCAATGGCTTTTTCTAAACACGCAATTCCCCAATCATTTACTTCATCAAAAAACACATTAAATGCAGGCTCATCAAATTGAATGATATCAACCCCCGTAGCTTCTAGTTCTTTGGCTTCTTGATTAAGAATTTTGGCAAATTCCCAAGCGAGCTGTTCGCGGCTTTTATAATGGTCATCATAAAGTGTATCTATCATGGTCATAGGACCTGGTAGCGCCCATTTGATCGGTTGTTTGGTTTGGCTGCGTAAAAACTTAGCATCATCAACAAAAACCGGTTTGATACGACTAACAGGACCTACCACAGTAGGTACACTGGCATCATAGCGGTCACGAATTCTCACCGTTTTACGGTTTTCAAAATCTATACCGTTAAGGTGCTCAATAAATGTGGTAACAAAGTGTTGGCGTGTTTGTTCGCCATCACTGACAATATCAATACCTGCGCATTGTTGCTCTTGCAGAGAGATCCGTAACGCATCGTGTTTGCCGTCAATTAATTCATCACCTTGAAGTTTCCAAGGTGACCAAAGAGTCTCCGGCTCTGCAAGCCATGAAGGTTTAGGTAAGCTGCCTGCAGTTGAAGTCGGTAATATTGTTTTGCTAAGAGATGTTTTCATAATAAATAATGCCATTTATTTGGGTTAACTTTTTAAGTTGCGATTGAATCTAACGATTGAACTCGCTATTACACGTAATTAGCAGACCATTGCTCAAGCACTGTTTGATATGGCTTGATGAAGTGCTGCTCAGCAAATTTCCCCTGTTCATTCGCCAATTTACTGCGCTCTTCACGGTCATAAACAATTTGCGTGAGTGAATGATCTAGGTTCTTCAAATTTGGTTGATATGATTTCCCCGCAGTCGCATTGGCATTATAGATCTCTGGTCGGTAGATTTTTTGAAATGTCTCCATAGTGCTAATAGTGCTAATAAGCTCAAGATGAGTGTAATCATTTAGCAAATCACCAACAAAATAAAAGGCTAAGGGCGCTACACTATTTGGCGGCATAAAATAACGCACCTGCAAGCCCATTTTTTTGAAATATTGCTCAGTCAAAGACGGTTCATTTGGCTGATATTCAACACCTAACGCAGGGTGCTGATTTTCAGTACGATGATAGGTCTTGTTATCCGAAACACTTAGGCATATTACTGGCGGCTTTTTAAAGTGCTTTTTGTAGCTGTCAGAACTAATAAAATATTTAAATAGTTTGCCATGCAGCTCGCCAAAGTTATCAGGGATACTAAATTTAGACTGATCTTTATTATGTTCTTGCAGTAATACGCTAAAATCATAGTCGCGCACATAGGAGGAAAAATTATTTCCTACAATGCCTTCAATGCGTTTGTTAGTGTGATGATCAACAATATTTGTTTTCAATATTTCAATCGATGGAAAGCTATTACCACTGCCAGCAATATCCATATCAACAGAAATGATTTCAAGCTCTACAGAATAACGATCCGCTTTTGGGTTATCCCACTGCGCCAAGGCATTAAAACGGTTATCGATCATTTTTAAGGCGTTGCGTAAGTTTGCTTGGCGATAACTGCCTCTGGCCAAGTTTGCAAAATTGGTAGTGATACGTGTATTAGCTGCTGGATGATAATTTTCATCGAGACAAATACTCTTAATAGTAAATGTGAAATCTTTAGTCATGGTGATCTGTATCCAATTATCTGATTTAAAACCTGCGTTTATGCTGTGCTCTTGAGCGAATTAACGTTACTGATCTCGTAAGTGATGTTCACAGTTTTTGTGTTTGTGCCTGATGGCTTAATTAAAACCGCTGTAAAACTGTGTTGCCTCTAAGAGTTGAGCTATTTATACGTGGATCGGTACATGAATAAAAACGGTTTAATTTCACCTAAAACATGAGCTGTATTCATCAACTAATAATATTGCACGCCATTAGCTATAAATTATCTGAAGTGGCACTTGAAAAAACAGAGTTTCAACTTGGCTATACAGACATTTAGACTTCTAGGTGTGTAAGTTGTATTTATTTCATCTAAAACATGAGGATTATTCAGGGCTTAATGTAGCCAAATATATCAATAGGCATCAGTTATATTGATATACTCGCGGCCAATATGGTGAGTGATAGCTGCTCAATCGGAAATAGAATCGCATTCATTTAGCATGAGTGCTCCCAAATTATAATAAGAGATAAACGCAATGAGTGAATTGATAATGTTGATTTTATACTGCGCCTTACTTGGCAGTGGCGTAGGTTTTTTAGCAGGGCTGCTAGGTATTGGGGGCGGACTGGTTATTGTTCCTGTGTTGAGTATTATTTTACTGCATTTTGAAATTCTACCAGCTGAGCAAGTCGTTATTGCCGCAATTGCAACGTCATTAGCATCAATATTATTTACATCAACGTCTTCCGCAATCGCACATCATAAAAATGGCAATGTTCCATGGACTCTTGCTCCTTGGGTAATGACGGGCGTTGCACTGGGGGCGCTTATCAGTGGCTTTATAGCAGCACTATTACCTGAGCAGGTTGTTCGCTTAGTGTTTGCTGTCACAGTGGTACTTATTGCGATAAAGATGTTTGTAAGTAATAAGCGTGAGCCATCGGTTGAGCGTGACATGCCCAATAAAGGTGTGTTAACCATTATGACCACGATCATCGGCGGCTTGTCTGCGATGATCGGTATTGGCGGAGGCGCGCTTTTGGTACCATTGTTAACGTTTTTCTCAGTCGATATGAAAAAAGCCATAGGGTGTGCATCCGCATGCGGCATTGTTATCGCATTATTTGGTTCAATTGGTTACATCAGCTCAGGCAGCGGCCATTTTGCACTAGAAAATGGATTTGCTGGATTTGTGTATTTACCAGCGTTATTCGGTATCATTTGCACATCCTGGTTTACCGCCCCGTTAGGCGCCAAAGCTACCCATCACTTACCAGTCACGTTAGTCAAAAAAATCTTCGCCGCATTGTTGCTAGCAACCGCTGTCAAAATGATTATGTATTAAAAGGAAGGGCACTGCAGTGATACGAATAGCCAATAATTAATCAAATCGGTTCTATTTGCGTAGGCTAGCTCTTTAAGCGCAGCGAACCTTAATTTCTTTGTTAATAATTCACTAAAATTTTATTGCACAAAGAGGAAAGAATGAGAAATAAATGAGGGCTTAAATCTGAGAAAGCTAAGTCGCTTTTTAAATGAAAGTACATTAGAACATTTATGAAAAGTATCCGTATAAACGCAAAAAAGCTGGCACTGCCAGCTTAATTATTAAAACATTTGTTAGCACTTAGCACTTAGCACTTAGCACTTAGCACTTAGCACTTAGCACTTAGCACTTAGCACCTAGTTACCCCAAGGATTACTGGCATTTGAGCGTTGTTTACGCGTCCGTGCACGATCTTTGGCTTCTTTTTTCGCTTGAATACGTTTTGCGTCGCTAAAACTTAACTCACATGGTTCACCCGGTTTATGATCTTCAGGAATAACGCGGTCACGTGGTGGTAGTTCATATTGAACATCATCGGGTTTAGGAAGGTTTTTTAATCTATAAAGATAAAAGTTTTCAACTTTATCTTGTGCCCACTGGGTTTTACGCAAAAATTTAACTGCAGATTTGATGTCAGGGTTGTTTTTAAAACAATTTAGCAGTAGATAAGCATGTAAAAGCTCCCACCCATATTGATCAACTAACTCTGATACAACTTGCTCAAGTTTAACGCCTTGTAGCGGGTTATTGCCGAATAAATCTTCATTACTCATGTTTTACACTCTTTTTCTAAAATCTAATCCCAGAATTATAATTTTTATCACGATAATTTGATACAAGAATATCAAGTCAGTTTGCTTGTGTAATTTACATTTGTTTAGTTTATCGGTAATATTAGTGCGCTTTAATAAGTATTGGCATGACGCCACAACATTGGATGATAGATTTAAGGAATAATATACATGGGTCTTTTTAATAAAATTAAAACACAAGCTACCACTATTGGTTCAAATATCAGCGAATCAACGTCTAAACTAAGCTCTGATATGAGCACCTCAATGAAAGAGAACTCAAAGTTATCGGCGATCCGCTCTGAGATCACTTCAATAGAAGGGCAGCTAAATATTGGTTATCAAGATATTGGTAAAAAATACGTAGAAAATTTACTAGAAAACCAAGGACAAAATATCGAAAGTGCTTTGCAAGAAGCATTAAACCGTGTTGAACCGTTACTTGAGAAAAAAATTGAGCTTGAAGATGAAGCTATTGAAATTGAGAAAAAGCTAAAAGATCAAATCATCATTCAAGAAAAAGCAATTTTTCAAAAAGAATACGATCAAGAAAAAGAGAAGCTTGAAAAAGCCGTTAAACTTGATGTGATCTCTGTAGCAGAAAAAGAACAGAAATTAGCTAAAGCACGATTAAAACTTGATAATTTTGACACTATTCGTAAAGTTAAAAAACAGTATGAAATGAGTTTAATTTCAAAAGACGAATTAAACGAAAAGCTTGCTGCTTTAGGCGTGTAATTACGAAGAAATTAAAGCTTCTTTTACAAGAAGCTTTAATAATACCAATTGAGTTAAATATTTAACCATTCTAGCGGGCTAAATGAAGCGCTAACTACGTCAGTAATTTTTCAAGTAGAACAACGACATGTCAAAATTCCTGCCTTGTTATTACTGCATTTCTCCGTCGCTATAAATACTTAGTAACTTAACACGATTGGTAGAACTTATTTTTACTGTTGGCAATTTACTACTACACGGCCTCGGATATTTCCGGCCATCAGCTCATCAGCCGCGTTAATAACATGCTCTAAATTAATTTCAGTCGATATTTTATCTAAGTAGCTCTGCTCAACAAGCTCACCTAGACGTTGCCATGCTTGGATGCGGTCGACCTTTGGACGCATTACACTGTCTATGCCGATTAATGAAATACCACGCAAAATAAACGGCGCAACGGATGCAGGAAAATCCATGCCTTGTGCTAAACCGCAAGCAGTAACAACACCGCCATACTTTAAAGAAGCACAAATATTAGCAAGGGTATGACTGCCAACCGAATCAATGGCTGCAGCAAAACGTTCTTTTGCTAATGGCTTACCTGGATTTGATAGCTCATTTCGGTCGATCACTTCAGAGGCACCAAGTTGTTTTAAATGTTCGCTTTGATCTACACGACCTGTTGCAGCAACTACGGTAAAACCTAGTAGATTAAGTAAATAGACGGCAAAGTTACCCACACCACCGTTTGCACCCGTAACTAAAATATCACCAGAGTCGGGAGTGATGCCTTGCTTTTCAAGCGCAATAATACTGAGCATCGCGGTGTAACCGGCAGTACCAATTTGCATGGCCTGTTTAGGTGTTAACGACGTTGGGAGTGGGATCAACCAATCGCCATTAACAGCGGCTTGTTGAGCCAGACCCCCCCAGTATTTTTCGCCAACACCAAAGCCATTTAATAATACCAACTGATCAATAGCGAACTCGCTAGAATCACTGGCTGTTACTTTACCCACTAAATCAATACCCGGCACCATAGGAAATGAGCGCACCACGGGGCCTTTTCCTGTGATAGCTAAACCATCTTTATAATTTAGGGTGCTGTAAAGCAGATCTAGTTTGACCGGGAGATTGGGTAATTCGCTATTATTTAGTGTTTGTACTGACGCGGTATACTTATCGTCAGTATTATTTATAACAATGGCTTTAAATTGATTGTTCATCTGGACTCCATTTAGACCGATCGTCTTTTAATTGTTATGCAAAAAGAGCAATTACTTAAGCCGTTACCTAAGCAATGCACGTAAAAACATTTCAGTATATAAAATAAGTGGCTGAGTATTTTTAGTTAGCTTGGCACGCATTACAGCACCTTCCCAGCCAATCCAAAAAAATTCACTCATTTGTGTGGTATTCACGTTGGCTGCAATAACACGATCCTGCTGAGCTTGTGCCAGGCAAACTTGCACATGTTGTTGCCAAATCTCGTAGCTGGTTAATAGTTTATTTTTAAAGTCATCGCTGAGATGGTTTAGTTCCTGATTTAAATTACCGACTAGACAACCGCGACTAAAATCGTACTTTTGCATACCCCTTGCTGCACTTTGGGTGAAATTGATTAGTCGCTCTAAAGGAGGGATATCGCTTGCCCCTAGATAGCGAATAAGTTTAGCAACAAAGTAATCGTTATAAGCGTCTATAACAGCTAAGCCGTAGGCATCTTTATTATTAAAGTAGTGGTAAAAAGAACCTTTTGGAACACCTACTTTTTTTAAAATAGTATCAAGTCCTGTGGCACTGAAGCCAAACTCGGTAAGTGTTTCTACCCCCGTAGCAATAAGTAATGCTTTGGTGTCGGCATTACTGCGGGCAACTTTTGGTGGGCGACCACGTCGTGGTGGATTTTGACTATTTTTTAGCATAAACACATATTAGACCGATCGTATTAATATACCCAAACCACCTCAGGATGCGAGTTTCAGTTGGAATTAAAAGCGATTTAGGCAAGGCATTGATTGCAAGTAATAGTGGTTCTATTGTTAAAATCAATAACGCAGTATAAATCGCTTTTAAACCAACCCGTTGGGCGTTTCACAGGCACTTACTCTCAGCGTTGTTACTTCTTAAAAGGGGCTGCCATTGTTGCAAAGTAACGCCTTGATACTAAGCCCCTGTGAAACGCTGAATTCTGTATCTTGAGGTGGTTTGGGTATAGTTGCAAGGATTAATTATTAAACAATTTAAAAAAGTGTACGTGAAATGTGGGCTAATTAAGTGCGAATAAGCCGCAGTAAAGTGGTCTGAAATAAGTTCAAAAATTAAACTTCTTTACTATTAATGAGTTGAAATAAATTTGTCATAATTACATTTTTTATAGGAACTTCATCCATAAACCGCAGTCACAATTAGAGCAGGAAACTGCGTGTTAGTGATTAGATAGTCGTAATTTTTTGTACATATATGGGTCGCACAGAAGATGGTACGACCACTTTACTTTTTTATATGTTAATTCATTTTTGCATCAGCAGCTTAGTTAAAGTCAATTTATTTAATTGCTTTTGTGATTTGAATTTAACAGTTTTATTAACTATTCATTAAATGTAGATGTCACGAACACTACAAATATATAAATATAAAAGGTGAGGATTTACCTATGAAGAGACAGAAAAGAGATCGGTTAGAAAGAGCTCATTCTCAAGGCTTTAAAGCAGGCCTCGCGGGCCGTTCAAAAGACCTATGCCCTTATCAACAAGTAGACCCAAAATCAGAGTGGTTAGGCGGTTGGCGCGAAGCGATAGAAAATCGCAATATGTATAAAACCTAATTTTTAAGTATTGAATTAAAGCAGAAACGCCGCTGTTTATGAAACAGCGGCGTTTTTGTAGCTGGGTTTTAATAAAAAATTAAAACGCGCTAGTATCTTGGAATAAACCAACTTTTAAATCTTTTGCTTCGTAGATAACGCGGCCATCTACTTCAACAGTACCATCAGCCATCCCCATGAATAATTTACGTTTAATAACGCGCTTCATGGTCAAACGGTAGGTCACTTTTTTTGCTGTTGGTAAAATTTGCCCAGTAAATTTAACTTCACCTACACCTAGCGCACGGCCAAGACCAGGACCACCAGACCAACCAAGGAAAAAGCCAACCAGTTGCCACATTGCATCTAAACCAAGACAACCTGGCATGACTGGATCACCTTTAAAGTGACAAGCAAAAAACCAAAGATCAGGGTTAATATCAAGCTCAGCAACGATTTCACCTTTACCATGCTCTCCACCGTCATCAGTGATTGAGATGATACGATCCATCATTAACATGTTGTCACTTGGTAGACGACAATTGCCTTCTCCAAACATTTCACCTTGACCACATAGGATCAAATCTTCTTTTGTATAACTATTTTTAGGTTCCATAACACTTTTCATCGCTTAGAAATTGCCACGTACTTTAGCGTACACTTGTACGCTAAACAACTCGGAGCAGTTAAAAAAATAATTTATTTGCACGAAATACCACCGCTTAGGTGAAGAACATGCTAATTACACGATTAAATCGCGCAATTACTAGCAAAAATCATTATAATTACCGTGATTTTTTAACCAGTATAAAGGAAGTTTATGATCCTTTTTGTTAACGCACTTACCGTAATTGATTTTTCTTACTTGTGTAATAAACGAGGCGCAGTTGGCGAGAGCTGGATTGTTGATTTAACCTTGCATGGCAAGTTAAATGAAGAGTCTATGGTGCTTGATTTTGGCTTAGTTAAAAAGCAAATCAAAGGCATTATCGACCAATGTATTGATCACAAGCTGGCCATTGGCAACCAAATTAACGGCCAAGTTGAAAACCATGGTGACTACACAACACTTGATTGTACTTTTGGTGATGATCACCACTTAGCAATGAGCGCGCCAAACCAAGCGTTTTGTTTAATTGATGCTGATGTTATTAATGAGCAGTCAGTTATTGAATTTCTAATTGCTACAATCATGCCGCAGTTACCAAGCAATATCGATAAAATCGAAATTGAGTTAAAGCCAGAGCATAGTAAGAGCTTTTATTATCACTATAGTCATGGCCTTAAAAAGCACGACGGTAATTGCCAGCGTATTATTCATGGTCACCGTTCGCAAATTGGTATTGCCCTTGATGGGATGGCAATGCCACGATTACAAAAGCAATGGGCTGATAAATGGCAAGATATTTATTTAGCTACAGCAGAAGATCAAATTCAAGCGCCGCAGCTACAGCACATCAGCGCCAAAGAAAATGACCTCTGTTTTGCCTATACCGCCGCACAAGGCTATTTTGAAATGGCAATAAGTAAAGAACGGTGTGATATTTTACCCATTGATACTACGGTTGAATGTATTGCAGGTTACCTTGCTGAGCAAGTTAAAGCGCAGCATCCTGACAATGACGTAAAAGTCACAGCATACGAAGGTGTGGCCAAAGGGTCCATTTGTTATGCGTAAATTATTAGCCGTTTCGTTATTTGCTACTGTGAGCTTTTTTGCTGATGCAGTTGAGCTAAAAGGTCACTTAACCCAAGGCGGGTTAGTGACTGGTCAAATTGATGGGGTTAAGTCAGTTATTTTTAATGGCCAAGCATTAAAAACCACCGCACAAGGTGAGTTTGTATTTGGCTTTGGCCGTGATGCTGAATTAACCCATCAATTAGCCTGGGTTGATGCAGATGGTGTCAAACATCAGCAAGCGATTGAGATCACTAAACGTGATTATAAAATTGATAAAATTACTGGAGTGGCAAGTAAATATGTGTTACCGCCAAAAGCGGTAAGTGAACGCATCAGCCGCGAAGCTGTGGCAGTAAGAAATGCCCGAAAAGTTGACTCTGAGCTTAGGTATTTTTTAGATCCAGTTTACAAACCTGCACAAGGACGTATTTCGGGTGTGTATGGTAGCCAACGCTATTTTAATGGTGAGCCTCGTCGGCCACATTTTGGTTTAGATATAGCCAACAAAACAGGCAGCCCTGTTTATGCGCCTGTCAGTGGTACCGTTGTTTTTGCTGATAACGACCTTTATTACTCTGGCGGAACTTTAATTTTAGATCATGGCCACAGTGTCACGTCTACCTACATACACTTAAGTAAGCTTGATGTAAAAGTAGGGGATACCATTAAACGCGGTGATAAAATAGCTGAAATTGGTGCGACTGGCCGTGTAACTGGCCCTCATCTGGATTGGCGTTTTAATTGGAAAGGCGAACGCCTTGATCCTGCACTTATGATGTTAGATAAATTAGCAAACCAAAAGTAGAGAACATGACAACTCAAGTAAACCGTGAAGAAATAATTGCTCAGCGTATTAAAGACTCAACGACTTCGGTCACAAAAACAGTATTTCCTGGGCGTACTAATCACCACAATACCTTGTTTGGTGGTGATGCATTGGCATGGATGGACGAAGTTGCATTTATTGCTGCAACGCGCTTTTGCCGTAAACCATTGGTAACCATTTCATCAGATAGAGTTGATTTTAAAGAAGCTATTCCAGCTGGAACCTTCGCTGAATTGATCTCAAAAGTTGTGCATGTAGGCAATACAAGTTTAAGAGTAGACGTTGAAATATTCTTAGAAACAATGCACCGGGATGATAAACACTCGGCAATTACTGGCAGTTTTACATTCGTTGCGGTCGATGACAATCACAGACCTACGCCGGTTGTATGCGATAAGATGATTTATGGTTTTTAAACCTAGTTGTTAAGTTAAGAAAGCACTTTTATGGTGCTTTCTTTGCTTTACAAAAAGAACACATCATACTATATTTCACTGTTATATATCTTTAGCATCTGCGTTAAAACAATAATTTAGTAACCAAGTAGGGGGCTTAATCTATTCTCTACTTGGTTACTCACATTTAAGGTATTAAAGCACCATAGCGGCTATCCAGCCAAATATTAGCAATGGAATATTAAAGTGGATAAAAGTAGGCACAACTGAATCCCAGATATGATCATGCTGACCGTCAGCGTTTAAGCCGGAAGTTGGTCCTAAGGTTGAATCGGAAGCAGGGGAGCCAGCATCGCCTAAAGCACCTGCGGTTCCCACTAAAGCTGCGGTTGCCATCATTGAAAAGTTAAGCTCTAAGCACAGTGGCACGAACAAGGTTGCTATTATTGGCACTGTGGAAAATGAGCTGCCAATCCCCATGGTGATCATTAAACCAACTAATAAAATTAGTGCAGCTGCCAAAGGTTTGTTGCCATCAATAATCAATGCGGCGCTTTGTACTAAGCTAGTCACATCGTCTGTCGCTTTCATTACAGAGGCAAACCCTTGAGCTGAGATCATGATAAATCCAATCATTGCCATCATTGCTACGCCTTTACTAAATACGTCGCTATTTTGCTCCCACTTAACTACGCCAAACAAACTAAAAATCATCACCCCAACTAAGCCACCTAAAATCATTGAACCACTGACATTTTGTGCTGCTAAAGATGCTAATACCGCTGTAATACCGACTAACAATACTTTTTTAGGTTGTTCTACAACCACATTAGTTGCGTGCTCTTGATGTTCATCATGCTGATAATCCCGACGTTTTCTATAACTGATAAACACAGCTACAATTAACCCAACTAACATGCCACAGGCAGGAATGATCATCGCCATAGGTACTTGGGTATTAATGATATCTAAGCCATTTTCCACTAAGTTTTTATGTAAAATCGAGTATAAATAAATTCCACCAAAGCCATAGGGTAAAACCATATATGAGGTTGCTAGACCAAACGTTAAAATACAGGCAATAGCACGTCGGTCTAACCTTAGTTTATTAAATATAACCAGTAGCGGGGGGATCAAAATTGGTATAAAAGCTATATGAACTGGGACTAGGTTCTGCGATGAAATTGCACACACTAAAATTATCAGTAAAATAAAATAGCTTAAATTTGTTTCGCTATTACTACTATTGTTATTTACTTTAGCAAGTAGCTTTGCAGCTAAAATGCGCGTTAAGCCTGATTTTGAAATCGCAACAGCGAATGCGCCTAGCATTGCATAGCTTAGAGCGATCTCAGCTCCGCCAGAGAGGCCTGCGTTAAATGCGTTTAGGGTATCGTTTAAGCTAAGTCCGGCGGTTAAACCGGCGACTAAAGCACTTAAAGTCATAGCAACAATTACATTAACGCGGGCTAAAGTAAGGCCAAGCATTAAAATAACGCCAATCACGACTGCATTCATAGAGTTCTCTTAGTTGTTGTTTTAATTAATTTTACCAGATTTTTACTGTGTTTTTTACGATAAGCGCTAAATATTAGCTGGCGATAACGCACATCGGAGTATAATTGCGCAAATTGCATGATATATGTCCGCTCGTTAGGCAGCTGTTGAGCTGCATATGCTAAAAATTGCAGCGGCGTTTGATTTGACGGTGCAGAAATACCTTGCTTATTACACCAACGCACAACAGTAAGGTAGTCTTTTGCGAGTGAATGCGCTGGCGATTCTGGCTTTTTAGGCCAAGACAAATACACAAAGTAACAAATAAAGGCTAAACATACGGTTGCTATCACGATCAGTGAAATTTGCCAAAGCTGTTTATTACCGAATAATTCTTTTAGCAGGGAAGATTGCTTTTGCTGGTCAAAACCTAACACCCAATTTGTCCATTGGTAATCAAGATTTTCAAGCTTAAGCCTTAACCAGTTAATACCAGCAATATTACTCAATCGTAATAAGCCAAAACTCAAGTTGCTAGTAAATTCGCTATTAAGCTGCAAGTGCTGTGATAAAGATCCGTTTAATCGTTCAGGTGAAACAACCGCAGTTGCATCAAAAATTTGCCAACCTTTATTTTTTATTAATACTTCAACCCATGCATGGGCATCATATTGATAGATGCTCATATAACTATTTTGTTGATTATACTCACCACCTAAGTACCCCGAAACAACGCGGGCAGGAATACCAACACTTCTAAACATAAATGCAGCCGTGCTGGCATAATGGCCACAAAAACCACGTTTATTAGCAAATAAAAACTGGTCAAGGGTGTTGTTACCGGTAATTGGATCCGGCGTTAAGGTATAGCTAAAGTTATTATTGGCAAAGTAGTCATACAGTGCTAAATAAAAAGCCTGATCATCGTTATTATGTTGTTCATACAGACGTTTAGCTAAAGACTGCGACTGTAAATTAGTCTCTTTAGCTAAATTAAGCTGCACGTTTTGATAGTGTGCAGAGCGAGAGAGTTCAGCCAAGCTAAAAGCATAACTCTGGGCTGTATAGCTAATACTATTAGCTAAAAAACGTTTCCGCAGTAGTAATCCATTGCTGGTTGTTTTTACATCTTGATGGGCCGAGTCGGCAAACTGTAAACCATAAAGCCAAGGCTTAGCGCCAGGCTCTGCAAAAATTTGATAACTATATAATGGTTCACCACGTTCAGCTGAGGTGATTTGGTCAATTACTTGTTGGCTTTTTAAAATGTCCGATATTAACCAGCGTTTACCATCAAACTCATCATGTATAATCGCTCGCCAGTAATAGGGGGCAGATGGCTTTTGTTGATCAAATTTAGCTCGAAATACTAACTCATCTGAATTAGACAGTTTGGCTATATCAAATGGATCAACACTTTCTGACAAACCGGTTTTAGCGAGTTTTGGCCCCGGTAATTGCCAAAATGCGGGAAGTTTCGGTAACAATAATAATAAAAATATCGCTAAAGGTAGTGCTAGCAACAAAAGTTTGCAGCTGTCTTTAGCTGCAATTTTTAAACTATGTTTAGATTCAATCAGCGCTAAAAGCGCAAAATTTAAAATATATAGCATGCTAATTACTAGCGTAGCAAATAAGCTCTGAGAAAATAGATATACTGTTGAGAGACTAAAAAAACTTAACAAAATGATAGTTTGATAATGCTTTTTTGTATTGGCTTGCAGTAATTTAAATAAGCTAGAGAGGATCAGCATCGCAACAAATAAAGTCACCGTATCGCTAAAACCTACGTCATAAAACAAGATCAATAGACTCAAAGCGGCCAAAGTATTTGCTAATATGGCATTGGGTTTATTTCGTTTCAATAAGGTAACGGCTAGATTCCAAATACACAAACTAGCTAATAATGTATTAAATAGAGGAGGTAACTCAGTGAAAATAAAACTCAGCACTAAAATATAAACAATAGATAACGACAAATTGATCGCGGTTAAATTATCAGTGACTTTCATTTTCATCCTTTGCAAAACGGCTTAGTGCTTCTAAACACTGTTTACAATGTTCTTTGGTATCACTGATCGCGTATAGTCCTGCTTCTAATTGCAGGCCATAACTAACGCCTTGTGAGTAAGCCTGAGTTACTAAATAGCTTAATTGTTGTAGGCGGGATTCGGTATTTCCTTGTAACTGATTAAAATCAAAAACAACACTTTGGGCTGAATAATTTACAAACTCTTTTACCATTAATTGCTGAGTTTTTGCGTAATGTTTCCATGATATTCGTTTCATATTCATAACAGGTTGATGAATATTTAAACCATCAAATTCATCACTACCATGGCTGTTTTTATGCAGGCCATCATCAGTGTTGTGGTTATTTTGCAAACTAGCTTCATGCAATGGTTTGAGTTGTTGCGGGTAGACAAATACCGTATGTGCTAATTGCATATAGCTCCATACTGATACTAATCCAAACGGGTACTTGCTGATTATTTTTAATCGGCGCAAGGGGTATTCACCACGTTCTTTTAATCCTAAATCTAAATTAACTATTTGCTGTTGACTGGTTATTTCATCAACGGTTGTGAGGGTTTTATTTTCATAAATAAACTGCAATGATTGACATTTTTCTTCGGTTTTTAGTTGCAGCTCTAATGATGCAGAGCAGGGAGCATAGCTAGCTATATGATTTTTATAATCAATTTTTAATCCTTTAAGATTGCTATAACCCATAAGTAACGAAAATATCATTACTACGAGCATTAAATAAGCCATCGCTAAAATCAGATTATTCTGATAATTAATGCCTAATATAAAATTAAGCATAGTAACCACTAAAAAGCTCACGCCCAATTTTGATGGCAAAACATATATTGTGTTATGCGTTAAGGTAAGATGTTCGGTATTATGTTTATTTCTTAGTAATAGCTTGAAAATCTTAGCTTTAAACTGAAACCAAAAAGTAGGGCGCTTTCCTGTTTTATTGTTCATACCTTAAAGTGGCACATCAACAGTATTTATTAATTGTTTGATCTGTTGTGAGCTAACATCATGCTGCAGACCTAAACGATGTTCGGTAACACTAGCAAAAATAGTTTGCACATCATCAGGGGTAACAAAGTCACGACCATCAATAAACGCCCATGCTTTCGCGGCTTTGCCAACTGCAATACTGGCCCGTGGAGATAACGCATTAGCAAATTGGCTGTTATTTCGGGTAGCAGATACAAGCGCCAAAATATAATCAACAACTGGTTCACTTAACATAACAGCACTTACTTTATTTTGTATTTCAATTAATTGTTGTGTATCGATACGTACAGGTAAGTGTGCATAATCACGATTATGTTGGCCTAAAATGAGTTTACGTTCAGCTTCTTTAGGTGGAAAACCCAAACTAATACGCATAAAAAAACGGTCTAATTGAGATTCAGGTAAAGGATAAGTACCTGATTGATATAAAGGGTTTTGAGTTGCTATAACAAAAAATGGTGTTGGTAGGGCATGTTTATCACCATCCATAGTAACTTGGTTTTCTTCCATTGCCTCTAATAAAGCGCTTTGTGTTTTTGGACCTGCACGATTTATTTCGTCCGCTAAAACAACTTGACTGAAGATAGGCCCTTTATGAAAAGTAAATTTATGCTCATTGGCATTAAAAATACTTGAGCCCAGTATGTCTGAGGGTAATAAATCACTGGTAAATTGCACTCGTTGATATGATAAACCTAATACCGCAGCAAGTGCATGCGATAAAGTGGTTTTACCCATACCTGGCAAATCTTCAATTAATAAATGACCTTGGCTCAACAAGCAGGTTAACGCGAGTTTTATTTGTTGCTGTTTGCCAAAAATAACCTGAGATAAATCATCAATGATCGCTTGTACGGTCTGTTGCATAGTAACCTTGTAGGTTGATAAATTACATTAAATGAGTTCGAGGCGTTTCATGACCGTATCAACTTTTTTAGCATTAAATGGTTTTGCAATAAAACCTTTAGCACCTAGTTCCCAAGTATTTTGAACATTTTCGAGGCTGTTATGGCCAGAGCACATGACAACATGTGTATGTGGGTAATTGTCATTTAAGTATTCAAGAATTTCTGTACCATCGGTATCGGGCAGTTCAATATCGAGAAAGATAACATTCGGGGATTTTTCATCAATCAACGTTTTAGCCGATTCAAAATCTCTGCTTTCAAGAATATCTTCAAAACCTAACTCAGTTAAGATCTGATTTAAGTAGTCACGTATATCTTGAACATCATCAATTATTAGGATTGGTTCTAACGGGCGCACAAATTCCATATTGTTTACTTCTTGTGATACAGCTTAAATTGTATTTTTAATACTATGCTAAGCGATAATGAAGCTCAAGAAAGATACTCGAATTAAACTGTATTATTGAAATAAACCATCACTAAGTCCGATACCGTCTAGTATTGGACTTAGTGAGCGATTCTAGATGTGTATTTGCAGAGGTTTACAGTAATGCATTTAATAACCTATAATTTATATTATGTTAAATAAAGTAAGTTTTATAAGTAACAGCCTAATTGTTGTAAGGGGTTGTTCATTTCTAGAATAATGATGATATGGAGATTTTCGCCCTCGTGTTTTGGAAAAGCCCATTATTACTGGGTTTGGTGAACCCTGAGCGCAAAATCAAGTAAATTCGGATTACGCTTGGTTTTAGACGAAACCTGTTCAAACTGACTCATTCCACGATCATTCCTGCTCATTGTACGTTTAGAATTAGATCATTGTTGATCGTTTAACTTTCCTTTAAATACACTTTAAACGCCTTTTAAAAGCTGTTTAAATATTTTGAGCTGCCGATGTTTAAACTTTTTCGGCAGCTATTATTGTATTGAACGTTGGGCCTAGCTCTACTGTGATCATAAAACCCTGATACGATATTTTTACTTGGTTGCCTATATAAGCAAACGTATTTGGATTTTGAACAGCGTTCATTAGGTCTTGTACTTGTTCAATTGCTAGCTGGCCAGTTAAGAACTTTTCAATTTGAGTGCTGCTGACTGTAACAGCGCTACTATATATAGGTGCGTTTTTACGTGACAACTCGTTTAGTAAATTTACAGGCAAGTGCCCTAACGTAAATTGCTGGCTGTCTGGTACTGACTTTTTAAGCGCTAACTTTGCTGCTTGTAAGTTTACCTGCTTTATATAGTACTGCTGAGATTTTAAAACTGCTTCGTTAAATTGTGGTACCGCTAACTTTTGAATGTCAGTTGATAACGTCATAACTGATTTACCTGCTGCAATGTCTGCACCTAGCCATGCTTTACCTGGATTATAATCCCAGCCTAGATCAATGCCTGCTAACTTATTAAGTTCTTCGCCTGTTGATGGGTCTACAACTTTGAATGACTCCATAAACTTGTTCACTGTTTCAGGCTTAGTAACTGTTAGCCCCATTCGTGCAATATCACGCGCATTAAGTGATACCACCTTACACCTGCAGTTATAACCATTTGGCGGATAATGTGTATCCCAAAACGGATGATCTACAGGCAGTAAAATGTAATTCCACTTACCGTGATCAGGTCTTACGCGACTATCGCCAGCAGTTAAGTATAATAAATAAGGTCTGCGCTGTTTTAAACGCTCTTGTTGTTGCCAACGGCCAGCTGCTCGCGCGGTGTTTTTATTGTTTTGATAAATAACTTTAGTACGCCAGCCCCGTTTACCATTGTATGACCAGCCATGATCATCAACTATTTTGTCAAAGCGCTTTCTAAAGTCCGATATGGTCTCGCCATCACTAATCGCTTTATCAACTGCTGTATATAGCTCGTTAATGATCTCTATTTGTGTAGCACCGGCAACGGTAAATGCTTTGGCGTGAATTAAGCCCTGTAAGTCTTTATATGACTCACTGGTAAGCTTAATTTTGTCTTTGAAATGAGAAATGGCTTCCTTGAACTTAACAAGGTCGCCATATTGTGGAGCTGGTAAGGCCATATTATTGCTCTTTTAACGACTGTTGAATGTCTTGAATTTCGTTTCTGCGTGAATTATCACGGCTATTACCAAAGAAAAAATTCAATATTGACGCTACAACGGTGCCTAAAATAAAGCCTAAAATAGTGTCAGCAAAACGTGTTGCGGTATCTGGAATGGTTAAAAACGTTATACACCCTATGTATATAACGGTTGCAACCGACCAGAACCACGCATAGTAATAAATGAAGCGTTTAGAAAACTTATCATCTTGATTAAGTGCCTGTATCTGCATATTGCGGGCGCTTTGAGTGTTTTTAAACGCTAAATCATCAAGCTCTTTTTCACGGTTTAAAATGGTTTGTCGTAACTCTTGTTGTAATGCACTGGATTGCTGAACCAGGTTAAATGCTTGCTCTGGCGTGCCACCATTAGTAATGGTTTGCGCAATATCTACCACTTTAGACGCGACCTTTGATCCATTGTCGCCCCCTATCCAACCGCCTATTTTTTTATCTAGGCCTGTGAGCTTTGCTATGCCAAGTGCTATTGTAATTGGGTCCATTTATGCCTCCATTGATTCATAAGTTACGCCACCAATCAGTTCAAGCTCTATATTTTCAATGCGCTTAAACTGTCGAACAAGTGACTTAGACGTTGTAAAAAAACAATCAAAATATTCAGTTTTATCATGCAGTTTTGGGTAATATTTTTTTGAATCGCGTTTACCAAAGGCTTTTTGAATACGTTTAATCTCATTAGGCTTATATAATGAAATAGAGCGTTTACGCCATACTTGCTCAAGGCATACAGGGCGCGACTCTTTTTTGTTAAACCATTCGCCTTTTATAAAATCATCAATATAAACACTTAACACGGTTGTCGACTCAGATTTTCTCTGGCGTTGCACAGAGACTTTGTGATCGCCTACAGAGAAAACAACATTACCAAATGTGCCTGCAAGCTCGTTTTCTATCTCTATCCACTGCTCTTTTGTGATGGCCATAAGCGCCCCGCTACAGTTTTGCTATATCGAGTGAAATTGCTTGCTCAATGCCGTTATCATCTTGCTTGTAAAAGCGGATAAAACGACAAGAGTCAACAACGCCAACGGATTCCGCAATAATGTTCATGGCTTTGGTCCATTTGCCTGAATCGTCTGAAATTTCGAGTTTACGCAGGGCTAAAATGCGTTGCGGGTTAAGTGAACCTTGCTTATCCGTGTTGAAGGTTTTGCTAACAATTGCTTTAATGTTTTGATTGCCGCCTTCCGTCCATTCATCCAGGCATTGATCAATTAATTGCTTAGCAAGGGTAAGCTCTGGGCCAAGTTCAATGCGTTCTTGTGTTTGTAGCGTTACTTTTAGTTGGCTATCAAAAGTGCGTAGTGTCACATTGCCTTTTTTACCGCCTAAGTTAACGCCATGTTCTTGCGCTAATAGCTCTATAAAGTCGTCGGCTTCGGCCATTAAGCTTTGCTTAAACTCTGCTAGTGCTTCCTGCATTTCAACGGCTTTATCGATGGCTTTTTTAACAAACTCGTCTTTGATTAAATCGGTTTGTTTGATGTTAGCAATGGCGACTAAATTGCCTTTGCCGTCTTTTAAATACCCGTCAGGAACATTATTCATTGTCTATCTCCACAGTTTTAGAATTAGCCTCGTTCATGCCTGCCATAAACTCATACTCCATTGCTGTTTGGGCAACTTGCGCCAATGCAGAGCTTGAAATTTCAGGAAATTGTGAGGTTATTTTTTGTTTAAGTTCGTCCAGGCTTTTAGATGCCTGGGCAAATTGAAAAATCTGTTTAATGGTGTCGTCACTTGCGTGATCAAACACATCAAACTCGTTGGTAAGCTCTACGCTGTCTGTTGGCTTTTTGGCAAACTCAGTTTTAGCGGCTGTGGCAATGCCATGGCCTTCCTCGGGCACATCAAGTATTGCTTCGCCGTCTTTTGGCTTTGGTACACCGAGTTCTTGATAGGCCCAGTCCTCACCAACAGGCACAATACGGGCTGTTTCGCGCACGCGGGTTACGGTGTCGGTGTTGATCTCGCGTTTGTCTTTAAAGATGAATTTGGGCGGTTCGCCACCGTCAAAATTTACCGAGTGTAATGCGTTTAAAAGCTGGTTACGGTATGAAGCTACAAGCGCCCTGTCTGAACGTTGGTTGTCGCCAGCGCGTTTTGCATGGGTTTCGCTGGCAGCACGTGCGCCGCCATTTTTTTGCTCGGTTGCTAGGGTTTGGCTTGTGAGGGCTTTGCTAATTTCAGCATTACAAAAGTTTACTAAGCGCTCTGGCACTGGCTCTCCAGATAATTTGCTTTCGATGATCTCAATACTGGTGTCATCCGGTATTGCTGCAATGCCGTCTTGCACAAGTCGTGCTAAGCCATCTAACAAGTTTTCGATATCTTTGTCTTTACTGGCAATTGGGTATTTACCCACGGGGAATGGAATACCAAAACGCTCGCACAGCTGTACAAAAAACTTAAAGCCGCCGTGTTTAAAGGTCCACGGCCAAAAACAACTGCTTAACAATGCGATGCCATATGGGTTTTCGGCGCTTGGCATGTGGCGAACGCACGACCAACGACGGTGATCGACTAACTCACCTTGTGGATTGTCGCTGGTTTTAACAAGCAGCTCGTGATCACTATTAAACGCAAAGCGGCTGTTGCGCCAGGTCTCTACATATTCAGGTTGCCAATGACCGTCGTGCTTAATGTATTTGCCTAAATGGGTCACACTAAAGCCATTTAAAATTGCGCTGTAGTTGTGCCAATCCATATCCGCCCATTCTGTATGTGGGCATGGCTTACGGGCAAAAAACGCTTTGGCTAACTCATAACTTTTTAAACTGGCTGCATCGTCACCACCTGGCACAAGCTCGGTATTAAAGCTAAATAAACCGCTACGTAGCGAGCGTAGTTCACCTATTACATGGGCATCACGTGCTATTTCTTCATAAATAGCGGTGTTTTTACCCGCGCGGCGCAAGATTGGATCAGGGTTTGGTAGCTCAGTTATAAGTGACGTAAGGCTTGGATCTATACGGTTTTGGTCAAACATACGGTTAAGCGCGGCGTATGCTGTAGATTTAATGCGTGGCTTGCTATACATGATAGCCCCTTATTTGTTTAGTGACTTTGCGGCTATTAACACGCGGCATACCGCCTGCACCAGTGCTAGCTACCATCCATAAAATAGCCAGGGCACAGCTTAAATCGTAGTGATGGGCGGTTTGTTTTTCTGGCCAGTTTTCTAGCTCGTCGAGTAGTAAGCGGCAGTGCGAATGAAAGGCAATTTGCGCTGGTGTATTGGTCACGTAGGTTTCAAGTGATCCTATGCGTTCCTCAGCGCTAATAACCGCTGTAACACCGCGTAACGGCAGGGCAATGCCCTTCTCTAGGCCTGTGGTAATAAATTGGCTGCGCATAAAATCAAAGGCATTGTTGTTTTCAAAGCCCCACACGCGGCAGTTATATTCTTTTTGAGCGCGTATTAAGTCGTTAAGTAAACGGCTGGTACCACGTACTTTACGGCTTTCGTATTCAACGTGTAGCTTTTGCAATTCGTTAGAGTAAAAGCCCACTAATATTGCGCTCGGGTCGGCTTTTTCGGTTTTGCCCATACTTGGATCACATGCGCCGTAGGGTATCCATTCGTTTAGGCGATCAACCCAAAAATCAAACTGGTAAAAAATAGCTTCTTCGTCGCTTTTGGCTATGCCTTGCATTTCGCGGTTAAACTCTCGCTTATTAGCCGCCCACATACACATTAAATCGTAAAGCGAACGCACACTTGGCCAACTTGTAGTTGCACCTTTAAGCATTTGCTTTTTTCGCTTGATCCAAAACTTAAACGACGGTTTTTGCTCGGTTGAAACTGCTTCACCTTTGGCGGCGGCGCGTTTTTCAAAGTGTTTGTCGTCATGCACCATTAAATCGCGGCACTCTTCCCACAAATCCATGCGTTCAGGCATTTGTTTAATGGCTTTAAAGCGGTGAACAATATGCCCTGGTGCTTCTTCAGCGCGGCTTATTGGATCATCGTTATTTAATACGGTATTTACACCTAAAAATTTAACGGTACCGTCCGGTGGGCCAAGGTATTGCACGGCCGCTTCTAGGAAGCGCCAGCGGTTATCGCGCTCAGTGGGCGATTTTGCCTCGGCATCGGTAATAATGTCATCGGATAGCAGTAGCTTAGGGCGGCTGGCACCATGGAACGTACCGCGTACTGATTGCTCAGCACCACGGCTTTCAAAGCGTACGCCTTGGGCTGTTACAAACTCGCCGAGTTTCCACACTGGGGATTTTTGGCATACTTCGGGAAAGTCTAACGCGAGGTTATTATTGTTAAGCAGCTCGGTTTTAACTACCTCTAGTGTTTTGGTTGGCATTTTGGTTTCAGCGCCAAACAAAATAACAAAATCGATAAATTGCTTTATTTTCTCTAAGCCCAGGTCTTGGCAAATATCAGGGTCTTGCAATAGCGCTAACACCGCTACATAAACAGGGGCAATTTTTACAGCTAGGGTACTTTTACCTTCACCACGGGGTGCCACAAACCAGTTTTTCCAGCCATTTTTAAGTTTAAGGGCTTCGGGGAACCAGTTCATAAAATAGCTTTGAAACTCAGACGCTGTTTGATCGTCGTCTAGCCACATGTGGTGCGGAAAATACGTATACACAAAAAACTCAAAGTCGCCGCCGAGTACGCATTTACGGCGTTCTTTAATCGCTGCAGGGCTTGGATCAATATTGCGTTCTTTTGCTTCAATATCGCGTCGCAGTGAGCCGGTGATCTGTTCTATTTCAGCTAAGAACTCGCGTGAATTCATATCGGCCATTAGTCGCTTAACTCCTGATCGAGTCGTGGACCAAAGGCTGTGAGTATTTCAACAAACTCAGGGGCAAATTCGGGGTATTTGGTTGATACAAACTTAGCAAGAATTTTAACTACCTCAGCGGCAATTGTGCGCTTTTCAAGTTTTTTATTACCGCCCGATACCTTCATTACTTTGCTCATCATATCGGTGAGTGAGCTAAGTACTTTTGTACGTTGTTCAAGCGGCAGCGCTGCGCCCTCGGCTGATTTTAAAAGCTCAAAGGTTTCGTTTACTTGAATGGTGAATTCTTCAATAAAGTCGGTGGTAAACTCCCCTGCTGTGCCTTCACTGCGGCGGCTTGCTGCTCGGGCTAAGTCCCAATCGTCGCCGTTGTCTTTGGCTTCCATTTTCCAGCGTCGTGCTGTGCCGTCGGCCACGCTGTGTTTTATGGCAGCCACACTTAACGCGAGCAGCTCGGTTACATAGCTGTGGCGAATGGCGTTTTTCTTTTCTGCAGGGTGCGCCATTAGTTCATCAATCCATTTTTTACAGCATAGGCTATCAGCGATACAGCTAAGCCCGCAGAGCCACCCATAGCAGCCACTTTAACCCGCTGGTTAGTGAGCTTTTCTTCAACCTTCGCTAAGCGCTCGTCTTGCTTATTAATGGCTGTAACTTGGCGTTTTTCGCTTTTTTCTATATCAAGCTTTAAGCTATCTGTTATTTCTTTTTGACGCGCTTCGCTTTTTTCAATGCTTTGGTGAATATCGGCTTTAATGTCTTTTAAGTCATTTAAAATAGCCGCCTGACTACCCTGTATTTCACCGATGGCTTGAAATAATAAGTTTTCTTGTTCTTGATTCATGGGTGCTCCTTACGGGTTAAATACTTTAATGCCCGTCCATGTAGGCGTGCGTACATCAAAATGAAACCAACTTACTTGCCCTTCGATGGCGGTGATGTAGGGGAATTCTTGCGGGTGGGCTAATACGTAGTCACGTACTTGCTGAGCGGTGTAATTAGTAAAACTGCAATCGAATGCTTTACCTAGCTTATGTTGGCTGCGCTTAGCACCAATTGCGCAATCAAGCTGGCGAAAACCACGGTATTGATTAGCGCCGCCCCAGCTCCAACTATTTACGGTGCATGGGCCAAACGTGTTGCGTAACTTTTGCAGCATACGCAATGCGCGATCATCAAATAGATTGATCAAAAACAAAGGGTCGTCTTGATAAAGCTCAAACGTGGCTTTTGGTACTAATTCTTGAAACGTAAAGCTTGGGGCAGTCGGTACTACCACTTTTCTTTTAAGCGCCATGCTGTTGAGTCCTCATTTTGGTTAAACGTTGTTTTGTTAGGACGTAACAGGCAGGTAAGCGAGTACTGCGCACTGGTTTGTTATTGGCTGGGTTTAGCAGCTGTTTAACGCGGGTACGCAATGCGGGCAGGTCTTTTAACGGGCAACGGCGAGAAATTGCAATTTGCTCGGCTTTAGAACTGGCCTTAATAATTTGTTGAGCTAAAAACTCAATAAATGGCGCATGCACTGTATTTGTCATGCTGGTAGTAAATCAATTTAGGGGATTGGGTAACACTGTAAAGTTGTTTGCGGCTGGGGCTTTCGAGCTGGTCTATTAGGTTAAATTAAAAAGGCTTGCTAATACAAGGGGGCAAGCCAAAATTTTATTCACCGCTTTTTTGAAACTTTTTTAAAGCAACTAACAAAAACCATATATCTCCTTTCTTAAGTGATGGAGGCAATGATGTTTGATATTCCTCTAAATAGATAATTAACTCATTAGTCACTTCTTTTTCTTTTTCTAGCTCCCTGGATGCACCTATAAAGTCCACTCTTCCATTTATAAAGGCTGCAAAATATCCAATATCTCGGCCTTCCCAACCAATTACTAATTGTTTTAAAGTTTCGATTTTTATTTCATGCAAAATCGGTCTTGTTTTATATCCTGCATCTGTATAAAGGCAAGAACTTTTGAATGACTTTCCCATTTCATTTATTAAATTAGTTAATTCTTGGCTTCTTTGATCTTTATAAATAGAATCAAGGTATCTATCTAATTCTAGCTCATATTTTTCTTCAACAAATGTTCGACTTCTCATCCCTTCATAATTTTCAAACTGTTTTGAACTAGCAATATTATCAATTTTTTCAAAGGTTATTCTTTCATCTTCTTCTAAAAAGCCTTTTGAAACTAAAAATTCATAGTAATCAAAACATTCAAAAAACTTCTGTACGACAACATTTTGTTCATTCAGTATGTAATTTTTAAGTTCTTCAGCACCTTTTTCAAAGTCTTGTTCTGATAATGTGAATACTTGGCTATAAAGAAGCTTATCTAAATGTGAATCTTTCTGAGGAAGTGAACTTTCGGGAAAAATATTTTCGAAATTATTTTCCTTCCCCGTCATGTATGAGAAAAAATTCTGGTGTTGTCTAAAAGAAAAAGCCTTGTAGTACTTATCATCTCGTTCAGTTATCTGCTCTTGGTTATCAACATAAAAACTTTTTGCGATAAAAATCCCGTCACTTATTATTTTTGATTTCGTTAGCTCGTAGTCAATCCTAGAAAACTGTTCCAGATATAAAATAAGAGATTCAATGCGCTTTAAACTTCGTTTGAGAACCCTCAAATTGGTTAAATTGTTTTCTTTTATCAGTGTTACTATCAATTCTTCGTCTTTAGCTAACTTTTTTAACTCAGGCTTTATAGCTAAAAATAACTCTGTGGGACTCTGCCTAAAAATAATTGTTTCAGAGAATGTTTTTTCAGTAAAGGATTGTTCAAGGTTGAGTTTTTGTTCATCAGTAACGAAAATAAATTTATTTTCGCTTTGTGTAAGTGTTAAACATTCTCCAATAATATGCTTTTTTAAAGAAGAACACTCGATACGCTCAATATCATCAATAATAAATAATTCATCAGAAATATTTTTTAGCATATAGTGTTTTGCAGCACCTGCAGAGCCTTTAATAACGTTACTAATGATACTAGAACCACCTGTCACTTTCTCTGCTGTAGCAAGTAAATGTGTTAGATGGCTTACCCCTTTTGCATCATGCTTTTCTTCTAAATATCTTTTTGCTATTAATAAATCTTTAAAGTCATCTAGTGATGTAATACCTAGTACCGATAGATATGTGATTTTATATTGGAATTTAGTTTTGAGCTCAAAAGTTAAAAACTTTTCAGCAAAGTAAGTTTTACCAATGCCCCATTTACCAGTAAATATAATCATGGGTGGGTATGAGTCATCGTTGAATAGATCATTTATCTGAGTTGCGTAGTCTTGCATATGAAGTTCCTTTTTAATTTAATACAAACTATGCCAACTCCTATAACTTATCAAGACTTTATATGCCTCCCTATATTCTTCCATTAAACCCGTTACATCTAGGCCCATAACTTTACGCTGGTTGATGTAACGGGCTAACAGGTTTAAACCGTATTCGTACTGCCACCGCTTTGGCTTTTTGCCGCCGCTAAGTTGCATTGCAGTGAGCAGTACAAAGTTATTGTTTTGCATGTTTGTGCTTGGGGTAGGTTTGGATTCTAACCTCTTTACCATCAGTTACACGGATAAACTCAAACCAACAATGAATGCAAATAGTGTGATCGTTATAAACCTCGCCCTCTGGTGGGCGCATGGTTTTTAAGGTGTTATCGCACTCAGGGCATTTGTAATGAATTACTGGTTTGCTGCGTAACGTCGCAGCGTTAAAAAAGGCTAAGCATTCTGCTTTAATGTCTTTTAAAAGCTCCATAAAGCCCCCTACAAACTTAAATTTAATTGTGTTTCGTGCGCCCGTTCGTCTTGGTATGCACTGTAAATACTGCTTACTTGCTGGCGGCTGATCTTAAAACGCTTAACCAGCTGCTGAATGTTGCTACTTTTAGTGTCCAGGGCTTGGCAAATTTGTTGATTGCGAATTTGCATCAGCACTTTGTGCAGCATGGGTATTTGGTAGCTTGAACCTACGTTGGCATCTATTAGCTCTTGCACTAGGGCTTTACCAAATACCTTGACTACTTCGTGATCCTCGGTTGGCTTTTCTGGGATATAAAACATTTGCCCTTGCTGCTCGGTGAGTACCGCAATGGTTTGTTCAACCCCTAAGTGTTTAACTATGCGGCGCAGGCCATGGGGTAATGCCCGTAAATCTATGGTTGATTCGCTCATGATTGCTCCTCAAATAAATAATCTAAGCCGTTTTCGCGGTCTAGTCGGCGTTGCTCTTGGTATGCCTCTACGTCACGGCGAATGCGGCACTTTTCGCGGTCTGTTGCTTTAACTGGGCGATAGCGTTCTTCCTCGGTGTAAGGCGGCTTACGCGGGTTAATGGTAAAGTTTTGGTACTCTTCGTAATTAGCCATTTACGCCCCCTGCTTTGCTTTATGGCGTATAAGCCATTGCTTAAGTACTTCGATAATATGCGGCCATTGCTGGGCGCTTTGGCTGAGTTTTTTACCCTGCAGGTGCTTTTCACAAAATGAGTCACACGCCCCTTTTGAGTCAATGTTTACCGCGCCTGCGCGGTGTAGCTGGCCCCACAGGCTGTAAATCATTTTTAGCTGCGCGGGTAACTGCTTTTTGCCGGCATTTGGGTTCATTGCACGGTAACGCGCAAGCAGCTGCTGTTGCTCAAGCTTGGTTAACTGTGCGCAGGTGTTGGTGCGCTGGTTGCAAATGTAGGCAACATTAAGTTGGTGGATATCTTGCTCGATACCCGCCGCCTTTTGCGCAATTTTGATTTGTTGGATCAAGTTGCTCATGCGCTTTGCTCCATCGGGATAAACTCAAACGCAATGGCTGGTTGTAAATTGATGACCTTAATGCCCCAGTCGCTAACGCCTTGGGTATAAATACGCGCTAGGTTTGGGTGTAAGTTGTTAAAGCGAATAGCCAATTGCTCTGGCGATTTAACGCCTAAAACGTGCTGAATAGTGAATAGCTTTTCGGCTATCAGCATTGAAAACGCGGCTTTGATATTGCCGTTGCAGCTGTCGATAAACTCGCCTGAGCCTTGTTTATCAGCAAGTACAGCCAGCATGTGTTGCGTGCTAATCGTGTCGTTTACTGCTAAACGTGCGGTAAAACGTGGAGTGTTTAAATTAATTGAAAATGCCATGATTAAATCCTTATTTAAAATATGTTTAAACAGCGTTTAAACCGCTGGTTTATTAAGTACTGATGAAAAAATGCCATTGACTAACAGCTTGTCTACGGCGGTGTCTGGATTTTTGTTGGTGTGGTTAAGCAAGTGCGGGAGCAGGTTTTCAACCAGCTCACGGGCATTACCTTCAACGCGTTTGTGCAGCCATTGCCACCACTTTGCATCGTTTTGGGCGAGCTTTACCGTGCCCTCGGTTAGCTCTAAAAACAGGGTGCGTATGTCTTCAACCGTTATTTGGCCAATGGGTTTAGGCCAAAAGCACACGCGGCTTGCTATCAGTTCGTAGCGCTCTTGGGTTTGCAGTTTGTCTACGAGTTGAATGTTGCCAACCAGCGTTACGCCTACAATGGCTTGGTCGCTTATGGTGCGCAGCGGGTCGAGCGAGTTAGGTTTGCACTTGTCGGCTTCGTCTAAAATAATTAGGCGGTCTGTGTCGCGTAGTGCGCTAATAATCTTTTGCATGTTTTTATAGGCACTTGGGCAACGCGATAAGCCCAGGGCTGTAGTGAGTTGCTCAAGCACTTGGGTGCTGCTGGTTTGCTCGCTGCCGGCAATTAAAATAGCCTCTTTGTTGTGGCGGCAATATTCCGCAATGCCTTTGGTTTTACCCAACCCCGCTTGGCCTGCAAACACACTAAAGCGTTTACGTGCTCGCGCTTGGTCACATGCCATAGCAATGAGCTTTGAGGTGCTAGTAGGAATAAAGCGCACATCACCGTACACAATTTCAATTTTTTTGCGCTCATTAGATGGCTTGCCTTGGTCAACCTCTGCAGGGCAAATAAGCGCCCAAATGTCGTGCAAGTGCGCCGTTGGCTTTGCGTTGTATTTACCGTTAATTAATTGGCTAATAGACGCAGGGCTTTTACCCATACTCACAGCAATACTGGCGCTGGTAATGTTTTGCTCGCGTATTTCGGGCGATTGCAAACGCAAGCAAATACGGGCTGCTAGTTCGCGATCAGCTTTGTTATATGACTTATTAAAGCCGTTGCGTTTTTCAATCTCAGTAATAGCGGCGTTACCAAACAGCTTTTGCCACATCGCCACAATGATTTTTTCAGGGTTGATGGTGCATTTGTTTGCCAGTACTTCTTTAACTGACTGCAATGCAAAGCCGCAGTTAAGCTCCTCGGCGGTCATGCCTGTGGTGCTTAACTCTTGGTTTATTAGCTCAACACGTAGCGTTTGCTCTGGCGTGTATGGGTGTGGTTGGCTATAGCTCATAAGTATGTTCCTTGCGTAAATTGGGTTGATCTAGTAATTCGTTTAGGTCGATTTCGTGCTGTGGCTGCGTAGGCGTTACATCAAAATCAAAAATATTTACCGGTGCTTGTTGTGCTGCAATAGCCTTAATTGGCGCACCAAACTTAGCCACAGAATCAACATCGATAATGCGATATTGCGTTTCTTGGGCTTCGATTTCGCGGCGTTTGGTTTCAATGCGTTTTAAGCGGCCAGTGCGGCGTTTACTTTCAGCTTGCTCAATACGCGATGTAGGCACGGCATGCGATTTAGTTTTTAAGTTAGCGAACATTAAAAACTCACCGTTTAGCTTATAAAGCTTGGTGTAGCTGTCGTCGTGTAGGTCGTAGGCGGCAACAAGCTCTTGGCCGTTAAACTGGTGTAAAAAGTCGGCACTGTAGTCACGTTGGTGCAAGCGAAAACGGCCACGGCGAATGTTGACGGTTTCGCGCGGTAGCATCACAAAATCGCCCTCTACCGGTGGTACGCGCTCTATGTTTTCGTCCCATACTTGCTGGCGGGTTTTACCCTTAATTTCAGGGTGCTCGCTGTTGTGGTAGTCGTTTAAAAACGCTTTAAATTCGGCTATCCATTCGTCTACCGTGGGCAGTTTACGTTTGCCTTGCTTGGCCTCTTTAAGTACCAGTTGCTTATGGCGATCGTCGTGGTCGCGGCCACAATACGTGCTAAAGCGTTTACCAACGCGGTCTTCCATATGTAAAAAGAACCGCTCTATCCACTTAACACGGGCATTGCCTGGTATGGCAAAAATAACGTCTATTTCAAACTGTGCATAAAAGCCGGTTGTGTCGTCGTTCATGAGTTTGTTTTTGTAGCCTGAGCCGTTATCAAGGTAAAACATGGCAGGCACATTGTTATGCACTTTAATAGCGCGGCTTATTGCTGCTAGCGTATCAAGTGTACTTTCGGCGTAGCCGAGTTCCCAGCCCACAATGGTGCGGCTTGCTACGTCTTGAAACGCGGTAAGCTCAGCGCGGTATGGCTTACCCGTTTTAGGGTGAGCAAGATATACATCGAGCGTGTGGCCATCGCCGTTATACATAACGCCAGGCTTTAAGTTATCGGTTGAGCGCAACAAATGATCTTTATGTTTTTCGCGGTACAGTTTTGCACCCATGCGATACGGGCTTTGTGGGCCTAACTCATGTGGGAGTGCATTTATAAAGCGGCGCACTTGGTGATGCTCTGCCTTGTAGCCCTCTTTGTTTAACTGATCTGCCACTTGTGCAAAGCTTGGGCTGTTTGGGCTGTGGTAAAGCTCAAGGCAGCGGGCAAGCCAGCTGTATTGGGTTTGTGCTTTGCCTTTGTGGTTTGGTAATAGGCCGTTAATGCCGTTGTCTTTATACGCATTGCACCAGTTATAAATAGTGGCGCGCCCGGGTAACTTACCTAGTGCATCAATCGCGCTTGCTAATGTGCTAAGCGCCGTGTTGGCACGGTAGGCTTTAACCAATGCCTCAAATGCTTTAGGTATGCCGCACTCTTGGGTAAGTAAATGGCGAACTAGCACCGCCCTATTTTGGGCTTTTTTACGGGCTGTTTCGCTGGCATTTTGCCAACTCAGCTCGTTACCTGTGCTGGGTAACTTATTGTATTTTTGTACTGCAGGATGCATTGCTCTCTCCTACTTTTTATTAGAATTAGTGCTAAAACGGTCGTTAAACATGGCAAGCATGTATTCACGGTTTGCTTGGGCGTCTTGCCATTCGTCTTCGGCAAATTGCGGTATGCACTCAGCGCCGGCTAAATGCTCAGGGCCAAACTCCCCGCTTAAACGGTTTAACATGTGGGTTATGCGCTGCTGTATGCCTAGCCATAAATGCCAAGTGGTTTGCGCTGCACCAATACGGTGGTTTAGGTCAAGGTCGCGTGTGTTGCATAGCTGCTCTGCCATGGCTATAAACTCTTCGAGCGACTCGTTAACAACGGCACTGTGCGCAAACGCATCACGGCGAATCTGTGCAACCAACATCGGCAGCTCGTACATTTGCTTAGGGGCTTTGGTTAAGCGCTCGGTCTCTAGGGCGTTTATAAGCGTGGCTGTTTGCTCTTCAAGCTCGGTATGCTTGTCTTTTAGCTTGCGAATTTCCTTGCGGAACTCACGCACTGATAAATCATTAAGCGTGTCTAGGTCGTCGTCATCTAACGATTCAACGGTTTCAACCGGTAAACGTGCCATTTCAATCAGCTTGCTTTTGTTCATGTTCAAAAGCGCAGACGTCTGCGTTTTTGAATCAGGCAATGCTAAAAACATTTTTGCTACTGCTATCGAATTTTGTGTATTACGAACAGGAATACCGAACTCTTTTAGTTTTTGCTCGAATTCGCCGTGGCCTAAGTGCATTTTGATCGACATATACAACAGCCCGCGCTTTGCGGTATCAACCAGCGCTTGTTCTTCCATACGCACAACCAGTTGCCATGCTTCGTCAACTGAATCTGGCATTACGAGCTGTATGTGCCCTGCCATCTTCTCGATTTTGGCGCTTAACTGCTGTTGCTCTTCGGCAGAGAATGTTTGATCCGTTAACTCAGTGCTCATAATGGCCTCCGGCTGCGTTTATGCGGCTGGCTTTACAAAATGCAGACGGTTTTTGGTCTTTGATTGTCATTGTTTTTAGCCTTATATGGGTTTTATATCGGGTGGTGAAATGGTGCTTTCAGTCTTGATTGTCGTTAGTTAATAACGACTCTGTTATGTAGCGCTGCATGGCTGTTCGCTCTTCAATCTCCATTTGCAGTTCTGCGTGCTGTTGCAGTAGCTGTGAGCGCTGATCGACCGCTTTAAACAAAATGGGTTTAAGCAATATATTGGCTGGCTCTGTTGAACGCACTGCGTAACACAAGGCAGGCAAATAATGCATTGGCATATAGTTAGTTTGACTTGGGGCAAGCCATTTATTGAGTTTGGCTTGGTCTACATCGTTGTTTTGAGCGCGTAGTGCATCGTTCATGCGGTCAGCTATTACTGGGCGACTAAAGCCTGAACGCTTCATGGCTGAACATACGCTGTGAATAAACAAGTGGTATATATCGCAATCAGGCGCTACATCGGCATCTAGAATGCTTTTAGTGAGTTGTTTTTGCTGTGCCATTGTTAAATTTTCCATGGTAAAAATCTCTTGCAAAATTACATTGATTTAATACGCGTGATTGCCGATGCTATTGCTCACTGGCTAGTAACTCGCGTAACGCTTGTACTTTTTTAGCGCGACAATCTTTGTTTTTAATGTAGGCAGGTACATCGGGGAAAATAACGTCTACCGGTTTACCGATAATCTTGGCAATGGCAGCAGCCACTTTGTATGAGGTGGTATGTTGATAAACAACACTACTAACATGCGATAGGTTTAAACCCAGCGCAGTAGCAACAATTGACAGTGAATAGCCTTTTTCTTCAAGGGCTTGTTTAATTTGCTCTGGTTTCATTGTAAAGTACCTTTTGGTTTACATTCTCTTTTCAGTTCTTTGGCGAGATTTAAAGAGAATGTTTTTGTTAATGTGTGGTGAGTATAGTTTCAATATGTTGAAACTGTCAACGTCAAGGTTTCAATATTTGGCATTATTGTATTCAATATATTGTACATTATTGAAGTTTCTAGTAATTTTAATGGTTAAAAGTTTCAATAAATGACAACTTTCTTGCGGGAAGAGCGTAACAGGTTAGAGCTAACACAAGCAGATGCTTCTAAAGCAATTGGTGTAGGTAAAACGACTTTCCTTCGTTGGGAAGCTGGATATCCAATCCCTTCTGACAAATTAATTGCCTTATCCGATATTGGCTTTGATATTAATTACGTACTCAAAGGCTGTAAAAGAGATACTTTACCAGCCGCATCAACACCAGGCACAGCCCTGCAAACCAGCCATGCTGATTTAACGGCGGTGCCGCAATATGATTTATCAGCCAGTGCTGGTGGTGGCGCATTAGTGGTAGCTGAGCACCCTATTGCTCGTTTTGAACTTTCAAAGCGTTGGTTAGAACAACACAACTTACATAATAAGAAGTTAACAGTTGTTCCCGTTCGCGGTGATAGTATGGAAAACACACTTCACGATGGTGATTTAACGCTTGTTTCGTTGATAGATGATTTATCAGAAGCACGTGAAGGTGTTTGTGTTCTGCGCTTTGATGATGAGATTTTTGTAAAACGTATTCAGTACGATTTTAAAAGTAAGGGTTATAAAGTCACTAGTGACAACAACGCTTACTCTGGTTTTTTTGTTGAGGCTGAAGATATTGAATCTGGCAGGTTCACAGTGCTTGGCCGTGTAGAGCGAGTGCTGCAAAGGACAAAGGTTTAAATAGTAACGTACAAATTTTAATGGATTATATTTATGCGAGTCTGGTTAGAAAAAAATAAAATATACTTTGATACTTTTGCACCTATATCATTAAGCATTGCAGCTCTTTTTGTAGCTATTGCATCCTACAAATTAGCTGATCAGCAGCTAAAGCTATCTTCTTTGAATGCTAAACCTAACTTCTATTTAAAGGAAATCTCTTTATATGATCCAGTCGCAAAGCATGCGAATGAGACTGAGCTGAGAATATACAATTCAGGAGAAGAAATTAGTAATTTTAATAAAAATGTAAATTCAATAATTATAGTTGAACAGTATAAAGAAACAGAAAAGATTGTCTCTTATATACCAATAATTGGATACTATGATGTTAGTTTTAATTCTTCAGATCCAACTGGTGAATTATCGATTGTTAAAGGTCATAACAATAATGCTAAGTTTTTTGATGTTTATGTTGAATTCCAAAATTCTAAATTTAATGACAAGTATGGTTTTGTTTTCATATCTCTAAAACATTCAACTCAAATTACTTACACAAATAAACTTGGAGAAGATGGCGAGTCATTCTTTATAGACACTTCTCCTGTTAGCTCTGTTGAATACCAAAAGTTTATGAGTAACTACAATGCCAGTGATCATATTAGGTTATATGATTTATCTTTAAGCGATATTGAAAATGTACTGCAAAGTAAAATATGATCTCTACAAATGGAACTGATTGGAACTCGCTTAAACACCAACAGATTGAAAACTACAGTTCGCTATTACTTTTTATCTGTCCGTACTTTATATAGCATTCACCTTTAAAGTCATCATATAAGTATTTGTTATCTTGAAATTTTTCAATTTGGCTTTGATCTATCCAAAAATTTATAATACTGATCAGATGAGATTGCCTCTCAAAAGAGAAGAAGTTGTGGTATTTCAAATAACCTTTATCTAACAAACTTCGTTGCAATGCAAAAATATCAACTATCATTTCAAAAACAGTTGCTAACGGGAATTTAAAAATAGAATAATGTTTTATACCTATCGCATCACAGATAGCTTTCAAAACGTCTTCAAAAATTAATAAAAGCACGATAATTTTTACTTTGTATGGATTGATTTGTGAACAAACTGCAGTGACAATTTTCTGGTCTTTATCATTAATAATGTGCTTAACTAATTCATATTTCATTTCATTCATATTTAGCCCCCTTGCAATGGTAAATACTTCTTTTTCAAAATTAATAAAAAAGGCAAATATGTATTCAACACGATTTTCGTCAACTTTATTATGAACATCATCTTTTGACTTAGGTTTAAGGTAGAAGCGGCAATATATAGATGTCGCATCATTTGCCCTGATTAATTTGAACCCACCATTGTAAATCGCTGCTTCAAATTTTTCTTTAAAAAGTACAAGTTCTTTGTGGTAGAGATCTAATTTATGCTCAAATTCTTGCCTTTCCAAATTCCTTTTTTGATACTCTAAGTTTTCCTGAAATTGAATCGCTCTGAAATTCGCTGTTGCAAGTGTTGCTAGTGGGATTGAAGATCCAAGAATCCATAAAGGAACTGACATAAAGGTTAGGAATATGTCTAACGAATTTTTGTTAGGCCACTCAGGTATTAACCTATCATTTATCCAAATAAAACACATAAGGATCAAAGAAATTGATACTGGGATAGCAATTGCTAGCCAGAAATATTTGTAGGTGAAAACACTAGGGATGTTTTCTTTTTGATTAAGGGTAGTCATAACTGGTCTCTCCTTGAGAATTAAAGAGAAAGTATCAGAAAGCAATTGAATGTAAAGTGCGTTAATTAATTAATTATTTTTAAACTTTACAAGTGTAATTATGCAGACTAGATTTACATGAAATTAACACTTGTAAGGATACACGATGAAAATCATCTTTATCATTATTGCTATATCTGTACTTAGTGGATGCAGCACATATTTCAAAAAATCATATATATCTATTTCTGACAAGGAGGATAAAACGGTTGGTACGCTATTTGTTTGGGAGCCTGATACCAGTGCAGCTGTTATTTTAAACGATCCTGATGGAACGATTAGAGCGTGCATGCAAACTGCTTTGGCAATTAAAACAACAGATGCGGAAGGTGACGCAACTATATCAGAAGCGATATTAAATTTGTCTAAAACAGCAGCTAAAGTGAGTGAAAGTCAAGGTGATGATAGAGCTAAGTCACAAGCTTTAGCTGAAATATCAGGCTCTATAAATCAAACAGCTAATTTATTGACTACAACAACAGAGAGAACTTCGTTCCTAAATATGGGTATGTTTTATATCTGCCAATTATCTGCCAATAAGACAATAAGCGAATCTACTACGTCAAAATTAGTGTCAGAATTGATAACTAAAACAGTGAAAATTACTGAAAAATGATGTTAAAGCCCCTAGTTAGGGGCTTTTTCTTAAAGATTAAAGCAGGCTTAAAGTACTCTTTGCAATAGCTTGTACGATAGTATGATCACACTCATATTCTAAAGCTGCTTCAACAAGTATTGGTCTTAGCGACTTACGCACAGAAAGTGACCTTTCTCCTGTTAACTCATTGAACGCTATGGTCTCATCTATTACTGATTCCACTAAGTTGTTTAAATGAGTTACTTCTTTTTTGATGGTTTTATATGAATTAGCTAGATTTGATTCATTTTGGTGACTTATTGTGAATGTCTGTTTTATTCCAAATATGTCATCTAGTGAAATACTTTTTGCTACACACGCCTTTACAATACCTTCGTATGGTAATGAGCTACGTTTCATAGCATTTATGAATGCAGACTGTGATAAACCCATAGCAAGGGAAAGTGCCCTGGTACTACTAACATCAAACTCTTTTTTAAGCTTTTGAGTGGTAAGTTCAATATCAATTTTTTTAAAAGTATCAATAGTCATATTGGTTAAGAATACAAAAAATAGAATTGGAGGGATAAACCAATTAATAGCATTTTTGGGAAGTATAAGTATTTAAAGTAAGTTTTCATGTGTTTCCTTTTTGTTTTGATCCTGTTGGTTAAATTAACTACCCCGTTTTTATATGTAAAGGTTTTTCCGACAGTGGTTTTTACCGCGGTTGGTTATTGTAGATGCTCACTGATTGTATTTAATTTACGTGTTTATTTTAACTGATTGGAGAATGATGATGAGTAAGCTACATAGTATGACAGTTGATGAGTCGCTTGTTATTAGCCAGCGGGTTGTAGAGCTGGTTAAAAAAGAATGCAAGCAAATGGGCATTTACTACAGTAACCGCCCATTGCTTATTGCGGCTTACGCTGCGGGAGCTGGCGCTCTAAGTGAGCATGACTTACTTACCATTGACCTTGGTTTCGACATGGGCAAAGATAGCGTCAAATAGCTCAAGCGGTCTCGCATCTGAATATGTCATTTCTGGGGTTTGCAGTTCATTTGCTAGTTGTGACAGTAACGATTTATCAACCATTGTTGTAAATAGTTGGACGGACAATTTAGCAATCTCTATTTTTTGGTTATCCATAGTTTATCCTTTTTTATGTTGGGTTAAGCCCTCGCTGTATTTAAATGCAGCGGGGGCTTATTTTTTAGCACAGCTTTTGTAAAAAGGCTAAAAACCCATTAACGCCTGTAAGCGATTTTAAGCGCCCTATTGATTTTTGTGGCTATGATGGCTTAACTCAAAACCGTTTAAACACGCTCAGTTAAATTTAAACAGGGTTTAAACATGGTTTAACTTGGATTTAAAGTTATGGTTTAGTGTTTTGGCTCAAAGAGGATTTTAAACCGTCTGCTTTGTGTGTATTATTCAAAAAAACAAATAATAATACATATAGGGAAATACAAGAATGGTTAAAGAATATCTCATTTTACGCTACTCACTAGTGGAAGAAGCGCAAAAAGCGCTTAATGTAAAAGCGATCCCACCAGTTAAAGGTCACGCAATAATACCAGCGATCAAGAATGATAGAGAATTTAAGTCAGCTGGCGCTCTTTATAGCGTTCTTGGATTTAAAGGGCTCGTTCCGTCTTTTGGGTATGATTTTCCAAAAGAGCGGTTTTTCTGCGGAAAAATAGCAAAACTTAAGAAACAACAAACTGGCGAGAAGGTTCCTGGTGACATCGTTGAAGTGGTGCATGATAATTGGATTCCATTATCTGTAGTAATCGATATCGAAACTCAACACATATTTGTTAGGAAAGATTGGAGATATGGCGATCCTGAACATATAGCCAGGTCATTGCAGTCAGCTTTTACAGATCCAATACTTGCTACATACAATCATCGCATTTTTATTGAAGGTAAATCTGAATCAGCTAAGTTTTGGAATATTGTAGGCTCAAAAAGTAAAATATATAGACTAGAATTTAAGTTAATATCTCCAAACATATTAGATACAAACCAAAAAGCAAGGGATGCTGTAGAAGCATTAAAAGATATATTTGGGCAAGATGAAATTGACATTACTTTGAAAAATGACTCTGGAGATTTGAAAGTACCCGAAGCACCAGTGTCAAACTACCTAGAGTATATTGCAGAAGGCGAAGGAAGCTGGAGTGTTGTTACAGAAGGTGAAAGGGGCGGAAAAAAGGCGCATAGTAGTAACGAGAATATTGATACAGTAAGCCTGCCATCTATTGAAAATGAGAGTGAAACAGATGACTCTCAAATGGAGTTAGGTGAAAAAGCTGATTCTGTGCATACCTTAAATTATAAAGAGTCAAATTTAGGTGCTGAAGTTTATGCGACAATTAAACATATGGGTAAAAGTTAAAAAGCCATTATTAATTGGTTTATATATTTTGGTGTCTTTAATTCTATGTTTCGCTGTTTTACACATAACTAACGGGGCTGCAAAAAAGTTATTTGATACGGTATTGGCCGTTTTCCCTTTTTTTGTTACTGCTGCAAGCGCACTAACATGGGCGTTGTTTAACTACATTGAGGGTGTGTTAAAAGATGTTAGTGAGCTAAAGGCTGCTCAAAAAAAGATAGATAAGGCTATAAATTTACTAACTGATTTAAAAAATGAAGTCATTAGCAATGCTGCTTTTATCATTTTATTATTGATTTTAGATGCTGTGTTTAATGGCATTTCTAGTTTGTATGGGGGGGATTCAACCCTTGCGCAGTGGCTATTTTTGTCTGTGAGGGGAGCTATTATCTCCTTAGCAATTTATGCAGCACATGATCAGTTTCAAGGTTTTAAAACAGCACAACAATTTAGATTAGTGATCAATCAGGGTAAGAATAAAAAGTAGTAGTAACATTAACTTGTACAGCTATAAAAGTAATAGATAAAACCCGCACTTAGCGGGTTTTTTTTACTTCTTTTTTATGTGCGCATTTATTTGAGCAGTAAAACTCGCCGTTTAGTTTAATGGGTGTGTACAGTGGGCTGTTGCACGATTTGCAGAGTGAGAACGCCTGGGCGTGGGCGTCAATTTCGCAGTTTGAGCATTGGCCGTCGAGAAACGTTATTTCATTTTGAGTGAGTGGTTTTGTACATGATGTGCAGCGAGCCATAAAATATTCCTTGCAGTGTTTTAAATACCCGCTTAGCCTATATAGGTTACCCCATTCTTAACGCTGTAAAGTCTTTTCCAGCGGTTCAATAATCACTCCCCCCCTACACTGGGTGCCACTTAGTTAGTTTATTGGCACTTGGAACATGGCAGACAAAACAAACAAAAACACCCAATTTGATTGGTTTGAAGTTTTTAAAGCAGGCACACAAACCGACTCTAAAGGCGTTACTCATTCGTTTAGCGACGCTGATTTAAACAGCGTTGTAGCCAACTTTAAACCTAAAACCGCGCCGTTGGTTATTGGCCATCCTAAAATGCATGACGCTGCGTGGGGTTGGGCCAGTGAATTAAAAGCCGTTGGTGGCTCGTTGTTTGCCAAAGCTGAAGACGTTTGTGCTGAGTTTGCACAGGCCGTTGAAAGCAAGCGCTACCCTAACCGCTCTGTACGTTTAGAAAAAACTGATAACGGCTATAAGCTGGCACACATTGGCTATTTGGGCGGCAAGCCCCCTGCTGTTGAAGGCCTAGCCTGGCAGTTTAACCAAAGTGATGACGCCGACACTTTAACTTTAGAATTTGCTGCAGGTGATATTGACAACATATCGCTGCATACATCAAACGCCCTTACCCGCCTTATGAGCAACTTACGCAGCTTTTTAACTGACCGTTTTGGCAGTGAAGCGGCTGACAAAGTTGTGCCACATTACGAAGGTGAATGGTTAAAAGAAGAAACCATTATTGCTGAGCACGAACGTGCTAAAGCCAATGCGGGTGAAGGTGCCGAATTTAGTAAAGGTGATGATGCTATTAATACTGATGTAAATAGCAACGCCACCCCACCCACCCATGAGGACAATGCAATGGATGAAAAAGAAAGAAAGGCGCTGCAAGACCAAATTGATGCGGCCAACGCTAAAAATGCAAAGCTTGAATACGCGCAACGTGTTGCAGCGGCTAGCACCTTTATTAACACCGAAGTAAATGGCGGTAAGGCCCCACGTTTAACCAATACCGATGGCATGGCTGAGTTTATGGCCAAGCTGGATGACGGCGACACCACTTTTGAGTTTGCTGCCGCTGACGGTAAAAGCCAAGAGCTTAAACCCGCTGCGTGGTTTGAAGGCTTTTTAAAAGGCTTACCTGAGCAAACAGGGTTAACCCACGAGTTTAGTAAAGACGATAAAGACGGCGAAGTAACTGACGACAGTGCAGAAGCGCTGGCAGCTAAGGCGCTTGAATTTCAACAATCACAATCTAGCAAGGGCATTGAAATTAGCATTACTGCCGCGCTAGATCACATCAAAAAGGCTTAAAACCATGGCACAACCAGGATTTATTAGAAACTTTAGCGCGGTTGCTGTTATTGCTGCCAACCGATTAGTGGCGGTGTCTGCACTTGAAGATTTTCAGGTTGAACCGGCTGTTGACGCAAGCGCCGTGTTTGTTGGTGTTACAGAGCAAGGCACTGACAACCATTTACGTGTTGATGTGGTAATGACCCAATCTGCCCCTGTTGAATTTGGTGGTGATATTGCTGCAGGTGATTTGATTGTTGCTGACACTGAAGGTAAAGCTATCGCCCTTGATTTAGCCGACTACGTGGGTGAAACCAAAATACACGTTGCAGGCTGGGCAATGGAAGAAGGCGACGCTGGCACCATTGGCGACATATTTTTAGCCCCGCAGTTAATTGCGACTATTCCGAGTGCTTAATGCGCTTGGGTTAACTTAAATTTTTAAAGTGAGGATTTGCCATGAGTAATGGTATGCCATTTACCCCTGACGTTGAGCAAACGGCCATAGCCATTGCTTATACAAATAAAAAGCTAATTGCTGATAATTTAGCGCCGTATTCATCTGTTGGTAAACGATCGTTTGAATGGACTGAATACAACAAAGGCGACAAATTTACGCTGCCAGATACCAAAATTGGCCGTAAGTCTAGCCCGAATCAAGTTGAGTTTGGTGTAACGGAAAAAGAAAGCTCTGTTGTTGATTATGGTTTATCTGATGTTATTCCAAATGATGACCAGGCTAATGCACCAGCAAACTACAACCCGCGTACGCATGCCGCTGAGAGCATTGCCGACTTAGTTTTACTTGGTCGTGAAGTGCGTGTTGCTGAGCTGTATAACACTGCGGCTAACTTTGGTAAGTCTGAAAGCTTATCGGCGCAAGGATTTAAGTTTTTAGATGACCCTACGCTTGATATTTTGCCGTTCTTTTTAGAAATGCTAGACGAGCCATTAATGCGCCCTAACGCGATGACTATGTCTCAAACAGTGTCTACCAAGTTACGTACCCACCCTAATATTGTTAAAGCGTATAACGGCACCAGTGGCGACAAGGGCTTAGTACCTTGGAGCTGGATTAAAGAGCAGCTCGAAATTGACCATATCAACGTTGGCCAAGCTCGTTTGAATACAGCGAAAAAAGGCAAAGACTTAGTGCTTAAACGTGCCTTTGCTGACAACTTATCGTTTACGTATCACGACCCATTGGCGTCATTTCAAAACAAACGTATGACATTTGCTTTAACCGCACGCTATGGCTCGCGTGTGTCGTCAAACCGTGATGTAGCCGCTGGCTTAAATGGCGGTGTAGAAGTGATGGTAGGTGAAGCAGTTAAAGAAATTGTGTTAGCGAAAGACTGCGGTATTTTGCTGACCAACGTGCTGACGCCAGCCGGTTAATTAATCATTGTTGTTCCCTGTGTAAAGGCCCCGCGTTTAACCAATATCGACTTGCTCGGGGCTTTTTTTTACTAACTGAGGTGTGCATGTTTACTACAGAACAAGCAGTTATAGACAAAATAGGCATTAATACGCTGTTGCAATTTGCGTCGAATAAATTTAATGAGCCAGGCACTCGCGTGACGCGTGATGATGTTGAAGCCGCCCTTTTAAGTGAGACGTACAGCGAGTTGCAAGAGCAAATTAATGCCTGGTATGCGCAAGCACAAAAAAATGTAAATGCTGTTATAGCGGGCTACGTAGCACGATTTGCGTTAAACCCAGATGATATTAATAAATCAGTATTGCCAGGCATTGCTAACGATTTAATGCACTGTGAGCTTGCCCCTAACATTGCTGACGAAAACCTTAAAGCCCTTAAAAGCCACGCCATGGCGATGCTTGATAAGGTTAGTAAAGGTGTGATCCAAATTAAGGAAGACGCGCCTGCAGGCGTAAGAACTGGGATGCGAACCAAACCTGCAGGCTCTCAATTTAATTGGGAACGCTATTAATGGCGGGTGTATTTATACATATAAGCGGGAATGCCCTACCGCGCTTAGCCCAAATTGCAAACACAAGCGTTGCCCCAGCTGATGTATTGGACGACATTGGTGCATTTTTAGACATGGACGTCACCACCCGCTTTTTACGCGAAGTAACCCCCGAAGGCCGCAAGTGGGAGCAGTCGCAAGCGGCAAAAGACCGTGGCGGTTTAACGCTGACTGATGACCGTAACCTTGCAGGCTCTGTTACGCACAACGTAAACGGCAATACGCTTGAGCATGGCTTAGGTGAAAAGTACGCAGCCATACACCACTTTGGTGGTGAAACTGGCCGCAATAAAAGCGTGACGTTACCTGCACGGCCAATACTGGGTATAGCTGCTGTGCAAGAAAACGAGATCAACGACATCATCACTGATTGGTTAATTTAAAGAGCATTTAAATGGCATTTAACTTTGATTTAAACAACATAGAAGCCTTATTAAACAACACTGTTTTTGATGCATCAGTGGGATTTGCGAGCGATTTTAACCATGTACGCGAGCATGCTGTACACAGCGCTCAGCTGTTTGTATTACCACTGGCTGATGACAACACCAACACCAATGAAGTACACGGCCGTGATGAATACCAGGTTAAAGACGTGTTTGCTGTGATGATTGTGATCCCCTGCGCTGCAGGTAATGCCCACAGTGATGCACAAGTAAAGCAATTGCGCAGTGATGTAAAAGCCGCTATTGCGGGATGCCAATACCCTGGGTGGGACCCAATAAAGCTTGATAAGGGCCGTACCATTGAGCTTAACAAAAAAACCAACAACCTAATTTATCAGTGCCAGTTTAGTGTAACTGGCCTACATACTGTAACTGTTAAGGTGATGCCATGAGCAAACAAACCGAGCCGCAATCAAGTAAACCCGCTGAGGAAACAGGCGTTGTGATCACAACCCCTAAAAAGTCCCGCGCTATGACGATTGCCCAAAACGTTAACCAGGTACTGGCAAGTGCTAAAGGTAACAGAGATGAAATAGCCGGCGCTTTTAATTTAAAAAACGGTGAGCTAATTAAAGTGGAGACTAACGCATGAGCAGTTGGCGATTTAAAGACAAACTCATTTTAGCTGATGCCCTGGGCACAACCTTAACGGGCCTGCACGCTATTTATGCCAGTGACGTTGAACTGGCCCTTGAAAGCGAAAGCGAAAAAGACGAGCTAGAAACCAGTTACAGCGGTGCAAGCCTTGAGACGTTTTACGGTGAGCACATAAGCCTTAACTTTAAAACCCCGCTTGCCATGAGTGGCACGGTGGGTAATGAGCCTGCCTTTGCCCCGCTGTTATTAGCCTGTGGCATGGTGCAAGTGGCGGATGCCTCAAGCGTTACCTTTACCAAAGGCGCGGCTGTAGCGGTTACCTGCAAAGTACGCTTTGGTAAAAACACCCACAACATTAGCGAAATGAAAGGTAATGTGAGCTTTGCGCTTGAAAAAGGCAAACCGATGCTGAATTGGCAGTTTAAAGGCTTGTTTAGTGCGCCGGTTGCAAGTACTGCCGCCCCTGCTGTTGATTGGGATCGTTGGGTGCGCCCCGAAGTACTTGGCGTAAGTAATAGCAGTGACTTTAAGCTTAACGACGTTAAACGCACGCTGCACAAGCTTACTGTCGACTTAGGTAATAACGTGGTGTTTGACCGTGCCATTAATCATGAAGAAATAATGATAACCGGTCACGAAAGCAGCGCTAACTTTACGCTAACAGCTGAAGAACTGGCCACCTTTAACCCGTTTGCTGATGTGGGCAAAGTGCAAATGTTTGAATTTACCCACGGCACCGCCGCAGGTAAAAAAGTAACCATTATTGGCCGCTACCAAATGCCTTGGCCTAAATACACCAGCCTGGAATCTGAATTAACTGGTTATGAGTTTGACGGCAAGCTAGTGCCAAGCGGCGCGGGCTATGACGAACTGACGATAGTGTTTGAGTAAGTTAGTCACCCAGAAATAACGAATTACGACTGCTAAATTAGGAAAACAAACAATGAAATTAAAATTATTAAATGGGTTAAAAAGTGCCTTAATTAGTGCCCCACTCAATTTTGAGTTTGGTGGGGTTATTTTTAAATTTACTGCAAAAATTAAGCTAGTACCTGAAAGCGAGCTTAAAACACTTACTGAAAATCAAGGTGCTAATGACAACAAGATTGTGCGTGCATTATTAGTGGGTTGGGATGACTTTTTTGATGACGGTAAAGACGTACCCTTTGATATAAGCACACTTGAAGAAATGCTGGCGTACAGTGGCTTAGCGGCCCGATTAAGTGTTGAGTGCATTAACGCCCAGTACCGTATCACTGAAAAAAACTAGCCGATGTTGCTAGGTGGTTTTTGGGCGACCTAGCAGCAGACAGTAAAACACTTAACGACGACGAAGCCCATTTTGGCGCACCTAAACAGATTGCGCCACACGATGAGGAAACATTGTTTGTATTGCCCCAGAACCATACGGCGGTAGTGGCACTCACCACCGCCAGCAGCCAATGGCAACGGGATAACCAAGGGATAGAAATTGCCCTTGATTATGCCAGGGCTGATATAGCCTGGCGCTATGCAGACATAACCCTCAACCCCGATGATTTTGCAAAACTGCAAACCCTAGAGCGCACAATAATTGGTTTAATAAGGCGACCCGATGAGCAACAACTTGAATTTGGCGTTACGCTTAAGTTATGACGGTAAAGCAGTGACCACCGGTGCGCGCCAAAACGTAAATGAATTAAACCGTATTCAACAAGCAGTACAGCGGCAAATGGTAGCTAACCAGCAATTAGGTGCCAGCCAAGCTCGCATTATGCAACAGCAAGGCGCAATGACCCGCCAGCTGAGGTTAATGAATAGCGCCTACGGGCAAATTGGTGCAACGCTCACTACCTTGGTGGGTATTGGCACCGCTACTATGTTTGTGCGCGATACGGGCGCTGCACAATTGCTCGATACCCGCTTAAAAGGTTTAACTGGTTCAGCTGAAAACTACGCTAAAGTACAAGAGTATTTATTTGCCACATCAGACCGATTAAACACCGGTTACACCACCCTTGCCGACTCTTACAGTAAAATTTTAACGCTACAAGAAGTGGGTGTTGTTACCCAAACCCAAGGTAAAGCCATTTTAGAGGGCATGGCTAACGCCGCTGCTAAAACAGGTGCCAGTAATGTGCAGCTTGGGCAGAGTTTGTTTGGTATGACGCAAGGGATGACTGCCGGCGTTTTACGCGCGGAAGAGTTAAACCAAGTAACAGAACCCATGCCAGGGCTTTTACAAAAACTTGATAAAGCAGCGGGTAAAGCCGCCGGCGGTTTTAGGCAAATGGTGAACGATGGCCAAGTAACCAGCCAGATGTTTAAAAACTATCTGATCAAAGCGCTTAACGATTATGCCGGTGCGGCCGAGGCCACCGAGGGTAAAATAAACGCCAGCTTTGCGGAAATGGGGAATGAGTACCAACGTTTAATACGCAAATATGAAGAGCCAGTAAACTTTGCTGTTACAAGTGTGGTTGACTCAATTACCGACAGCATGGCCTATTTGAGGGAGAACGAAGAGGTTGTAAATGGTTTAGTGATGGCAACCAGCGGATTAGCTGCCGTTTTAGCTGGGCATTTAGTTGCTGGAATAGCTGCCAGCACAAAGGGCTACATTGCAAATATTGCCGCTAAGAACCGTGCGTTAATTGCTGATGCAGCCTTGGCCAAACAATCTAAAGCGACTGCTATTGCAGAGCACCAAAGGGCATTAATTGATCAGGCTGCTGCAAAAAGACAGCTAGCAATGGCGCATACTGATGGCACTAGAGCTGCTGCAATTAATAAGTTGGCTGCAAGTAATATGCAAGTAGCTGCAACACAAGGAGCGGTAAACGCTACAACCAACGCTTATGTGCCTATTGCTCGTAGAGCAACCTTAGCAGCAGGGGCCTTAGCACTGTAATGGGGTTACTAGGTGGCCCTGTTGGTTTGTTCGTTACCGCAGGGCTTGGCCTTGCTTACTTTGCAAGCCAAGGCGATGACGCTACCGACTCAGTTAATAAATTAAAGGAGGCGAGTAAAGACTTAAACCCTTATGCCAATTTAACCGGTAGCCAAGCGCAAGGCTTACTATTAATGGCTCAAGGGCGTATAAAAAATGCGATTCAACTTGCTGATGAAGCACGGGATCGTTTTAACAATCCATTCTTAAAAGGTAAGTTTTCTGACGTAGAGGCCGCTGAAAAACGCGTTACTGATTTAAAGAATGAAATTGTGGCACTGCAACAAGTGCTTGCAATTAAAGAAACTGAAAAGCCTAAGCCAGTTGTAGCAAGTACTGCCCTTCCCGATAACATAAAGCGTTTAGAAGTCAGCTTAATGGGCGAAGAAGCCCGCTTAAAAGATAGCTACGAAAAACGTAAGCAAATGGTGATCGTTGCACGTGAAAACGATGCTGCTAATAAAGTTAAATACGACGCTATTTTAAAACAGCTTGATGTTAAATATGGCGAAGACCTAAAAACCATTGCACAAAAACGTGAAACTGAAAAAACACGTATACAAAACCAAGCCGAAGAAAAACGTAAAAACGATTTACAGGCAGACTTAGAAAACCGTATAGCCACTATTAAAGGCTTTGCTGGGCGTGAAGCACTGGCCGCTTACAACAACGAACTGAGTGTAGAGCAAGCCCGCCAACAAGCCCGTGTTGATGCCAAGCGCCGAGCGCAAATAGGCTTAGCGGCGAATGATGATGTAGGCGAACTAAAATATAACACTGATAATCAGCTACGTGATTTAGAACGCCAAACAGAGCTTAACTCAGCAAATGGTTATTACAGCCAGCGTGAAGCAAATGAAGCCGCGCACCAAGAGCGGTTAATGCAAATTAAAACCCGCCATACCGGAGCGCTGCAAAGTAATGTTTTAGCCTTTGCTAACTTTGAAAAACAAACCGAAGCCGAAAAGTCGAGCGCGATTGTTGGTTTAGGTGCTGCCACGTTTAAAGCCATGGCAGGGCAAAGTAAAACAGCCTTTAAAGCGTACAAAGCCTTTGCTATTGCTCAGGCTGTTATTAATACGTACCAAGGTGCAACGGCTGCATATACATCGTTAGCGCCTATTCCAATTGTTGGCCCTGTGTTGGGTGGCGTTGCCGCAGCGGCTGCAGTAATGAGTGGCTTACAACAAGTGCGCCAAATTAAAGCCCAGCAACCGGCGGGTATTGCGCACGGTGGTTTAGATTATGTGCCGAATGAGTCTACCTATGTATTACAACGTGGTGAGCGCGTATTAAGCCCTAAACAAAATACTGAGATTAGCCAAATGGCGCGGCGTTACAATGCAGGCGGCGCAGCGAATGATGGTGGTGGCTCAGGTGGAGTTACGTTAAATATAACAAACCAAATTACCGTACAAGGTGGCGCTAATGAACAAGCATCACAAGCGGTTGGTCAAGACATAGCCCGCCAGGTTGTTGGTGTTGTTGTGGCTAATATTCAAAGTAATGGTGCAATTATTAAAGCAGTTCGTGGCGCTGCTTAGTTGTTAAGTAATTGAGATTGGTGTAAAAAGGAGTTTTAAAACGATGGAATGCTTGTGAAATATTTGAAAGAAATAAGCTTGGTAATCCTGCTTGGGTTATTGATAGGAGGTGTATTTTTTCATTTTAGTCATTATTTTGATTATAGACCCGCTCAGACAAATTTAGATGGCTGGATGAATACAGCTATTTATTTTAATAACGTTTTAACCCCTGTACTGACTTTAATAACGATTGGGCTATTAGCTTCAAACCTTAAATCGATGAAAAAAGCAAATTCTTTAATCCACGAATCAAATAAGTTAGTTATAAATCAGAACGGGCTAGATTTATTTGTAAAACAAGTACAAATAACAAGAGATAAATTTCTGGATAACAACTTATTTAGCTTTAAGTTAGATGTTTGCGGAAAATTATTAGAAGCAGTAGGAGATAACCCCGGTCTTACAGAAAAAGTTGAAGCGTTTGCCGATATAAAACCGTTAACGCTTGAAAGCCTTGTTAGAAAAACAATAGATATAAAATTTGATGTGAAAACTTGCTTACAACTATACAAACATCATAAGAAAATTGATGAACCCTTAGATGTTGTAGGGCTCATTAGAAATTCAGATAGCCTTGAGAAAATTTTACTCCCTTTAATGGGAGAAGTTATAGTTGAAAAAATTTCAAATCTTGATAGAGATGAAAATATTACAAATGAAGCATTAAACAGTTTCAAATATTTGCTTGAGGAGTTGTACCAGCAAAAGGAAGAGGTACTCTATACTCTTTATATAAAATCCTTTAAGATGAATTTTGACACAGATTTGGTAAGTTTGATCTTCGAATTTGATACAAAACTTTTAAATAAAAACTTAAAAAAAGAACTTGAAAGACATATGTAAACCCCTTTCCAGCCGAAAGCTTACCCCTTAAATTTTATACTCGTTACCAGTGTTTTATTATGAAACTTGGTAACGATGCAACCACTCCCCCTACCCAAACGGCCTAAGCTCTCTAACTTTACGTTAGTACCAAATAGCCAAACTCATTTAAATAAAGCCAATAACGCGACCGAGGTTTACGACCTTGAGGGTGCTTACTGGGAATTTGAAATTGAACTTGCCAATGTCCCTGAGCGCGATGCGTTGGCGCTTGATGGCTTTATTGCCAGTTTACGCGGCCAAGTGGGCACGTTTACCTTAATTGATTACCGCCGTGAACAACTTGATAAAGATTTTGTGGGTTATGTGCGTGGTGATAACCAAGACGGCAATATTTTAATTATTGATGGCTTACCCGCTAACCAAAGCCTATTGGTTGTTGGCGAACGTATGCAAGTAGGTGTTGGCCAAAACACTGAGCTAAAAGTTTTAACCCAAGATTTAGTGACTGACTCACTTGGCCGCGCCACAGTAATATTTGAATCCCCTCTGCGTAAAATACCTGCAGACAACACCCTAATTACCTTTAAACAACCGGTTGGTTTATTCCGTTTGGCTGATAACAAGCAAGGCCTTGCCAGTGCGCAGTATAAAAACGGCATAGTTACAAGCTGGAAAATTAAAGGTCGGGAGGCGTTTTAATGGAAAGCCTAAACGCCGCCCTACTTACTGATTTAGCCACCAGTGGCCGCGCTCGCTTTTTTGTACGCCTGGCGTTTAAAAGCGGCGATGTACTGCTGCATACAGGTGTCGGTGAACGCCGCTTTGCTAATTTAACCTGGCATGGCGTGGGCATGCTTGGCACTGTGAGCGAAATACCCGCCAGCGATAAAAACGACAGCACCAGCATACGTTTAACCCTACACACCCAAGACCAAGCTGTATTAGCCGAGGTGGCCGAAAACGACCCTATAAGCCAGGGCTGTGAAATTTACCTTGTTACTGTGGATGAACACTACCGCGTAAGCCAAAGCCAATTGCTTGAAAGTGGATACATTGTTGCCTGTGACGTAGAGCGCGGCGATGTATCGCAAATACAGCTAAGTGTTGCAGGTGAAAGCGAGCGCTGGAAAGAAGCCCGTTTAAATCAACGTTGGAACGACGCCACGCAAAAATCACTTTACCCGGGTGATGTATTTTTTAGTGAACAAACCACCGCGAACAAACAAAACCTACCTGATACGCAACCTGGTAATTATATAGGAGGGCCACGCAATGAACGTCGCCGCTAAGCTTGCTGCATTTATTAACCAACGAAACTGTGAACCGTTTAAATGGGGTAAAAATGATTGCTGCCTATTCGTTGCCGACTGGGTGTTATTTGCAACTGGCAGTGATGTAGCAGCGGATTTTAGAGGTAAATACCGCACTGAAACTGGCGCGTTTAAACAACTATTTAAACACGGTTTAAATGATGTTCAATGTGTTTAAAGAGCGTTTAAACCCTGCTATAGCGCTTAGTTACGCCCGCCGTGGTGATATCGCCTTAGTTGAATTTAAAGGTGAGTATGTGGGCGGCATAGTGACTGTAAACGCAGTGGTGTGTGTGGGGGAATATGGTTTAGTAACCCGACCAATGGACACAGTAAAAGCAGTTTACCCGTTGGAGCAGCGCAATGTCTAAGGTTGTAGATACGGTTGTTAATGTTGTTGATACTGTTTTTGATTATACAGGGCTTGGCGCACTGTGGGATTCGTTAGCGCCGGACTTGCCAGAAAATGATTTAGCAACCCTTGGCCAAGGCCTGCAAAAAGGCATAGACCAACCAAGGCGTATTACTTTTGGCCGTGACCGTGTGGGCGGTATTATTGCTCACCAAGCGGAAGTTGAAAAAGGCGATAAAAAATGGATGCAATTAATTGTACTCATTAACGGTGCGCCTATTGATGCCCTTGAAGAGATTTACATTGCTGATAAAAAGCTGAGTGATTACCCAAGTGAGAGTTGGGATTATGAGTTAAGCGATGGCCGCCAAACCACAGCTAACGCAAAAGCGGTGGCTAAAATGGCAGGCTGGACGAGCGAGCATGTGGGCTTTGGGCAAAGCTATATTTTTATAGAGATTGAAAATAACCGCGAAGTGTTTGAAGACGGCATTGGCGATATGGGCTTTTTAATACGCGGCGCTAGAGTGTGGGACCCACGGGATACAAGCCAAGACCCTGATGATGAAACCACCTGGCTTTGGAGTCAAAACGCCGTACTGTGCGCCCTGCACTATGTGCGGTTTTATGGCGCGTATGAAGTGCCCTTTAGCAGGTTGCCGTTGCAGTGGTGGATTGCGGCAATTAACGTGTGTGATGAAGACGCCGAGTTTACCGACGCTCAGGGTGTTGTTACCACTGAGCCGCGCTACACAACCAATGGCAGCTTTACATTTAGCACCAAACCAATTGATGTTTTAAACCAGTTAGAAGCCTGTTTTGCGGGTAAAATTTTTAGACAAATGGGCCAATGGTATGTGCGGGTAGGTGCATGGTATGGCAACCCGACGTATACAATTAACCAGGATGATGTACACGGCAATATTAAAATTAAATGGCATGCTGATTTACGCGACCGTGCCAATGTTGTTAGAGCCACATTTACCGACCCTGAGCAAAACTACGATCGTACAGACGCCCCGCCTGTCGTGTCTACTGGGTATCAAACCATTGATAATCAGATATTAGAAAAGTCTATTTCACTGCCATTTGTACGCAGTAGCACCACTGCGCAGCGCCTAGCAACAATTTATTTAGAGCAAACACGCCTTGGCGAAATAGAGCTACCGCTTAAGCACAAAGGCTTAGCTGCTGCGGTTGGCCGTACTGTGCTTTTAAACTTACCCCGCGAGTCGATTAACAATAAAATTTACCGTGTAACCGAGCGCCGCTTTAGATTAGATGGCGGTGTAAGCTTGATGTGTGTTGAAGACGGCCCTAATTTATGGGCTGATAACATAATACCTGGCGCGCAGGATTTAACCCCAAACAGTGACTATTTGGTGGGTAAACCTCAGCCTGTTTTTGATGTACGGGTAACAATAGATGGTGATGGCAACGGCATAATCAAATGGAATCACCCGACCCCGCTTGCAGTTAATGAATACGATGTTGAGTTTATTAATACCGACGCCAACGAGCCGGTATTTAAAACCTCTGTTACGTATACACAAGTAACAATCCCTAATTTGCAGCTGGGAGAATACACCGCACGTATTAGCGCTAAAAACATTTTTGGCCAGCGCTCACAGCTTGTTGCTGTGCAATTTAATGTACTCACCCCTACGTTGCCCACTGTGTATGTAACGGCTGATTATAACCAAATTACGCTCACTGCCGAGATTGCTGCAGCAGGCATTGGCACTGCATTTGAGTGGGAGTTTTTAGGCACTAACGCACAGCCACAAAGCGGCGAACGTGTGCTTGCACAAATTTATAATCGCATCGGTTTAAAAAGCGAAACCGACTATAAATTTAGAGTGCGCAGCGTAAATCACCTGGGCGAAAGTGATTGGGTGAATGTAACGGCCACCACGACTACTGTTGACTTAACAGAGTACATTAATGAATTACCCCTCACTAAACTAAGCGAAGAAGCCCAAACACTCATAGCAGACATTAACGCACAAGTAGACCGCCTGCGCCCAGAAACCGAGAACAACCTACCGAGCTTAATTGCTAAAAACCTTGATGCGATAACCGGCCTTGCTGAAAAAGTACAAGTGATTGACGCTGAGAACCCAAACAACTTACAGCAGCAATTAGCCAACTCAAACAGCAAAATAGATGATTTAGAGCGCGTAACCGAAGTTTTAGACGAGTCGAATCAAAACAGTTTACCCGCGCTGATTAAAATCAATAATATTGCCATTGAGCAGCAGCGTTTAGCTCAACAAAACATTGGTTTGAGTTTGTTAAACATAACGAGTGCTTATACAAACTGGCGTAACGAATACGAGCGCCGTGCGTTTAATAATGAGCGTTTGATTGATGCGGCTGTGTATGTTGATCCGGATACTGGCACTATTGTAAACCGTGCCTTTGCGTATGCGGATGAAAGCTTTAATAGCGCTACGCTTTTAATTGACGGTGTGAACAGTAAAATTACCCTTGCGTCACAGCAAATTGCTCAGTCTCAAAATCGTATTAGCCATGCTGAGGCGCAGCTTATTGTTCAAGCCGCGCAAATCAACCAAAAAGCCACGTTTAGTGAAGTTGAAAGTCAGATAGCCGGTGCATTAGCTGCACTGCAACCCGCATACAGTTGGCAGTTTAATACAAGTAGCGAAGGGTTTGATCCAGATAGCCATAATGCCCTTGGATACATTGTGGCCACCGCGCAAATTAGTAGCCCAGCAATTAGCTATAACGCCGATGAAAACCCGATGTTTCGCCTGCGCGTGCGTAAACACTCAGGCGGAACATGGAAAGGTGATATTAAATTTAATGGGGGGGCCACTGCCCTACATTTGCCTGAGCCAACGAGCAGCGACTTTGAGACTTTAACGCTTGATGCTACTGGAACACAGGGCTACACGGGTACGATTACCAGTTTAGAGTTTGACCTTGGCGCGTGTGATATCGACTTTATCGAGGTGGGTAAACGCGGTGCAAACGATTTAGCCCTTGCAGACATTACCGCGCGTACCACAGAGCTTGAGCAAGACATTAACGCCGCAACGGGCGTTATGGCACAGTATGCAACAACCGCTTGGGTTAACGCCCTGGGCTATCAAACGCAAAGTAACGTACAAACGCTTATAGATTCGTTTAATACTCAGTACAGCATTGCCGCTACGCTGCAAGAGTTTAACGACCAAGACATCATCGTAAAAGCCAACGCTGCTCAAACGTGGATCGACGGAGCAAATGCCACCATTCGTGACCAAGTAACCAGCATTTTAAACAGTGACGATGGTGTAAACCAGCGCATTAGCACCGCTGAACAAAGCATTGATGCCATCGCTGGCGAAATAAGCCAAAGCATTACCCAAGTAAGCGGCCTAGAAATTGATGTTAAAGGCTTAGGCTTAAATGAGGTTATTGCAGCATACAACAAAATGCAGCAAGACAAAGAACTTGCAGAGCAAAGCTTTAGCCTTGCTGCCGCTAATCAAAAGCTTGCCGCTGTTACTAATGATGTTGAATCACTCGCAACGCAAACACTTGAATTAGTGGGCTTATACGGCCAAAACGCTGCGTATTTAACGAGTTTAAACCAAGCATTTGCGAACGAACGTACCGCCCGTTCAAGCACTGAACGTGAGCTGCGCGCTGAAATTATCAACGAGGGTACGCGCTCAGTAGCACAAGCCAACGAAAGGGTTGATGCCATTGTTGGTTACTGTGTAGATGCCGAGGGCAATAAAGTTGATGAAGTTAACGCCATGGCATGTATTGCCGCTGGCCATGAGTGGGTTGACGGCCCACTGGTACAGTTAATTAACGACTACACCAGCGTTTTTGTTAATAACCAAGGCTACCAAACCGCCGCGAACGTTGAGCAGTTTATTAGCACGTTTGACGGTGAATACAGCATAACTGCAACAATCCAGCAGATTAACGACGAGGGCATAATCACTGCAGCAAAAGAAGCCCAGCAATGGATAAATGCCGCTGATGGCACCATTACAAACTTGATCACCCAGTTTGTTAATAAACCAAACGGCATAAACGATAACATTGCATTTGCGTACGATTTAATACAAGCCAATGCAGACGATCTAACTGTAACTGCCAACTCGCAGCAGCAACTAAGCGTGCGCATGGGCAGCGCCGAGGCTGATTTAAACCGCATTGATAATTTAGTGAGCACAGAGCAACAAGCTCGTGCAAGCATGGGTTCACAATTACGCATTGAGTTTCAAACGCAAGATTTGGCCATGCTTGCAACTGCTAACGAGTTTACCCGCGCAGTAACCGGCTATTGCGTAGATGCCGAGGGCAACCGCGTTGATGAACCAGACGCAATGGCCTGTATTGCCGCTGGCCATGAATGGATTGACGGCCCAGCAGTGCAGCGCGCAGTTGAAATTGGGGCAGCGTGGGTAACGCTGCAGGGCTATCAAACGCAAAGCAACGTAAGCCAACTGCTTGATACATTTAATGCAACGTATCAAATAAGCGCCACGCTGCAGCAGTTTGCTGACAATGGCACTTTGCAAAAAGCCAATAACGCGCAGCAGTTTATTAATGCGGCAGAGGGTTATATTGAAAATCAGATCACGTTATTCAATGATAAAGAAGACGGCGTAAATGCTACTTTTGCGAATGTAAAACAACGATTAGACGCCGCTGAGGGCGCGGTAACAACTAGCATTGTACAAATTCAAGGGCTAGAGCTTGGGCAACAAGCGCAGGGCTTGAATGATGTAATTGCAGCGTATAACCAAATGATGCAAGACAATGAGTTGGCAACGCTCAATGTTAAAGCGTCGCTCGCTAACGAAAAGCTGCAAGCTCAAGCTGGTGATTTTGAAAGTTTGGCTCAGCAGCAGCTTGAGTTAGCAGCCATTTTTAACAACAGCAATGCCATTATTACATCACTAAATAAAGCGGTGGCAAATCAATATCAATCAAGTGTAGTGCGTGACCAACGTTATCAAGCCACGTTTGAAAACGTTACAGCGCGTTTTAGTGATGTTACTACTGCCCTAGCAACAATCAATGAAGCAAGTACGCTGCGTGATGAAGAATTTGCATCGTTTGTTGACGACACTATTGCTGAGTTTGACGAAATAACCCAAACATTTGCAAGCCAAGACCAAGCGTTCAGCACGTTACAACAAACCCTAACCAGCAAAATTAATGATGATACCGAGGCCGCTAAAAACACCGCGATAGCCACAGCTCAGCAATACACCCGCACTGCAGTAGGTTATTGCGTAAATGCTGAGGGGCAAATCACCAGCGAAAATGACGCGGTGCAATGTGTTGCAGATGGCGGTTCGTGGGTTAATGGCCCGCTCGCTGAATTTATCGCCAATATGCAAATAACAGACGGTGAAAGCACGGCAAGCATTAAACAGCTACGCCAACTGTTTACCACGGTGGGCGGTAAGCTGGTTGCTCGCGGTGGCTGGACGCTTGATAACAATGGTCGCGTAACAGGTATTGCGGGCTATAACGATGGCGAAATTGCAAGCATTGATTTAGTGGGTGATGTTATACGCCAAGGCGTGATGGTTGGTGACACCTTTGTGCCAACGTCCTACGTTGATAATACCGATCCGCAAAACCCACAGCATGTTATACGTGGGCGCTTGGTGCTTGGTGACGGCCACCAAGTAAACACACTGGATGATATTAAAGCGCAGGATGGAGCGGACGGCGTAGATGGCGCGAGTGCATTTACTATTAACGCTGTAAACGCCAATGCAGTAAAAACTGGTAACAGTGTTACTAAGGTTGCTGGATCATTAGGCTGGGATGCTGGTGCTCAGAGTGTTATGAAATACAAAGCATGTGCTGTATCTGCGACGTTAAATGATAGCCGCCATACTATTTTTGGGCTTAGCCAAACAGCCAACACGTTGGGTGGTTATGAGCACATTAACTATGCACTTTACGGTGATCAAGGTTCAATTAGTATCTATGAATCGGGTACGTATGTTGGCTTTTTTGGCAGTTATACCAGCTCAGACAATCTAGCTGTGGAGTGTGATGGCGAGCACGTACATTACTACAAAAACGGCGTGCTTTTTTATTCATCACTTACGGCACCAACAGGTGAATACGGGTTTGATTGTAGTATTTATCAAGTAGGTACAGAGCTTACTAACATTGCATTTACTCAATTGGGGTTAGCGGGTTACAGCCCAATAAAAGGCATTGATTATTTTGATGGTAATGACGGCACTAATGGTACTAATGGCACCAATGGTAGTCGTGGTTCAATAGAGGTAAGTGTAGCCACGTCAATAGGCGCGTGGTCAGATGCGACAGCAAATGCCAGCGTACCTGGTTCACCCGTTGAGCACGATCGCGTAACTATTTATAAATCTAGTGATGCAAAAATCCAGACAACAAAGCGCTACAACGGCAGTTCGTGGGAAAGTTACACATTACGAATCCACGGCAGTGCGTTAATTGACGATACATTAGATGGAAAAGTATTAAGAGCCGGTACTCGTATTGAGTCACCCCGCATTGATTTGATTGGTGGCGCTTTTATGAAAATTGAGCTTGCCAGCGGGTTCGGACCAGATAGTCTTTGGTACTGGTATGGCCCTAAAATAATGAGTAATGGCTTACCCAATCTAGCTGCGTTACGTAAATCGAACGCACTCGAATGGAAAGACACGTCAGGCAACGCATATTTTGGCGGCTCGATCACAACAGGTATTTTAAGCACGGCGCTAACAACAACAAGCTTGGCATCGAATGCAAATGTAACAATTGGCCCATTTGGAAGTAATGGTGGTGTGATCGACCTTGTTTGTTCGTTGCAAGCGAATGCGTACGCAACTGGTCGTAGTGACACAGCCCCAAGCGCCCCACCCGCACCTGATTATACTATTGTACTTTATGAGTATATAAATGGTGGCTGGGTATCACGCAAAACCCAATCATTCACGGGCAGCGCCAGCGTCAGTAGTGAGTACGATTTTGAATCTCGAAAATACCTTTGGAGCACGAATCAATCGTGATCAGGATCGTTTACCTATACAGACAATAAACAAAATGCATCAAACCGCACCTATAAATTAGCGATCACCAGTCGTACAGGCTTACAGGTGTCGGGTTCATATACCACCACCCAAAAACTAACATTAATATCTCAAGAGGTCTAAACCATGGCAGCATTTACAGCCAGTCAAGCCAGCGTGACCAACGGCTCTAAAGTGGTCACAATCAACAGCGGCGAGAGTATCGCTAACATTCGCCAAGGTGATTTTTTATTTTTAGCTGGGTTTTTAGTTGAGATAAATCGCGGCTATGTTGGCGCTGCAAGCCAGCAATACATTGAGCTTGTTAAAAACTGGGCTAACAGTAGCCAGTCTAGCCAGCCCGCTGTTGTAATACCCACCACGGGCGATTTTAGAGCCGCTGTTGATGCTATTAACAACGCAAATAAAAACGTCAACGATAATTTTGTGGCCATGCAAAACTGGCAAACAAATATGGGTAACGTCACGTTCGTTAATCAAGACGGCACCACAACAACAGTTAAAACCCTCAAACAAATTGAGGCAGATAACGAAGCACAAATGGACGCATACCATCCCTATCCGTGGGCCATGCGTAAGGTAGAGTTTGAAGCCCGCCGCGCTGCGAACAATGAGAAGTATGCGGCCAGTGGTTTTATGCATTTTGGTAAGCATTTAACCGGAGCGGGTGGTTCAATAAATCAAGGGCTTTGGGTTTTAAATTCACAAGGCCGAACTTTAGTCCTTGGGCGTTCAACTAGCGCTATAGGCAATTCTAAAAGTGATTATCCTCTTGTTAATGTCGCAGGAGTGCTAACAAAAATAGAATATCTAAATAGTGCAGCAAGAGATAACTATTTACAGTTCCCCCCTACTGAAGACGGTACTCGCACTTATGACAGTGAAACGGGTGTTTCAGTTACACACGCAACACCCGCCATTGCATTTGCAAGTGAAACGGAAACAAATAAAGCTGTCACTGATAGAGTTGATATGTGGGGCTTTGAGGGGTTTTTACGTGAGATTAATGATGCTGATCCGTTTGTTTATGCCAATGGGTTAATTCAAAGCCAAGCAACAAGTGTCAATGGTGTAGCAACGGTAAGTGATAATGTTCGCCCAGTCACTTATTTTGCGTGGTATGAGGGGGATGAATCAAGTCGCGGCAAAGGCGTTAACTGGCAAACGGCTACGGAAGCACAACGCAGAGTCATTGCAAGTGATCCTGAAAATAATATTTATTTTGATGATGCAACGGGGAAATTTTATCAATTTTGTGCTCGTGGGCGCAGTTTTGCTGGAACCGGAAACAACAACTGGGATTTTGTTGACGCTTCAAATCGAGGTTACCTAGATTATGCCTCTGTGAATCCTATAAAGCATGTGCGACCACAGGGGAAACGTGACGTAGCACAAGCTATTGGTAGTGCATTTCCGCTATACAGCTCAAAATCTTTGGGGATTGCTCATCCAGTTGCGGGTATCGATGCCGGAGTTTTTGGGGCTATGTCGGATTCAAGTGCCGCCGATTTAGATTCAGCAGTTGCCGGTGAATGTTATTTTTTAGTTTGTGGTACCGTCAATCGCTTAAATCAGGGCGCATATCACCCGCACCTTAATCCTCAAGGCACATCAACCATCGTAAATACAAATGGTAGCCGAGTAAAATGGTGGGCTGCAAACACTGAAAGAAAATTAACGAGTAGAAGTGATTGTTTTAATTATCATGGTTCAGGTGGATATGTCGCTTCTGGGGCTATTGGCGGCAGCGTGACTAGCAATTTTTCTGGTAGACCTGATGGACGTTTCTATGATGCTATCTACGCATGGGGCCAAGGCGGTGTCTGCCGTGATATGCGCTATTCAGCGTGGGGTTTAAAGCAAGAAGATTTTGCAGAAGCCGACTTAGCTATTAAATCAGGTGAGTATCGTGGACAAGAAAGTGCCGTCATAACGAATGTGGGGCAAACCTCTGGGTATCACACTACGACATATTTAAATTTAGGAATGACGAAGCCAAGTTGGTGGACAAATAATTTAAATTCCTCACTAGATTTTTCATCGATTTGCATTTTTTACAATGGCAGTCCAATGTATTTCAAAATACAAGGATTTTCGTTGCTTGACTCATCGTCAGGTTCATTGGAGGGCTATAACATTCGTATTGTACCAATCGCCCCCGCTATTGGTCACGGCATACCTGCGGGTGAAAATCTTAATTACGTTCTGTCATTAGCTATTGGACCTTCGCTATCTTCAGTTTTTATACATACAGATGTGCAAGGCTCAATACCAGACATACTACAATGCAATGACCTCAAAGACGGCTGGACAGGCAGCTATTTACCGGATTTGCCCAACGGTGCGAAAGATGATTTTGCACTCACACGCCCATATGTTGGTTTAGGTTCTGACATTACCCGCACTCATACGACCGATAGCGGTGCAACGTGGACTCAGGCCACTACAGCAATTGGTAACGCGGCTAAAAACACGGTTACAGTCACTAATATGCCAGCTAACCAAGTGACAATTTGGCAGTACAAAACCAAAGCTAAAATGACTAAAAACGCTGTCCATTCTGCAATCAGAAATCTAAATAACGTTTTAATCTCTGACTCAGCAACCCAAGCGCGCGATTTGGGTTTTGCACTCACTGGTAACGTTAATACATCAACAAGCAATCAAGCTGCTGAACTAAGTTTAAATCAAATTGGTATTGATTTAGCAACGGGTAAACTCTCAGCAAGTAAAGAGACTAAGCACGTTGCCATCCCGCTCGCCGCTCCAACAAACTCAAGCTCGGCATTTAAAGCGTTAAGTTACGACACAGTTCAAAACCAGCAAGGCTTTATCAATTACGCATACACAGAGCTGAAACACAACGGTACAGACTGGGGCGATGATGGCAAAATTCACATTGCAGACAATCAAACCACAATGCTTGACGAAAACGGTAACACTGTTTTGGTCGGTACTGCGCGTTGCGTTGAACCACTTGGATGGATTAAAAATGACAAATAACATAACCCCACTTTTAGATTTTATCGTCCTAGACGAAAACGAAGCCCCCGTTCTTAATGAGCAGGGTTTACCGACACTTGTACAAGGGCCAATAGTAAATGACCTGTCGCAACTTATAGCAAAGGGTAAAGTTGAGCATATTGAAAAATTTGCCGAAATTGCCGCACAAGGCGAGCAATGGCAATGGGCGCGTAGCTACTACGAGTACTTAGTAGAGCTAAACCAAGTCAACGAGTTTAACGCTAACTTGCCAGAGCCCGTGGCAAATGAAGACGGCACAATTACAGCAGTTGATCCACTCCAAAGCCCAACCGCACCGGAACGCCCTGCAGTGCAAACGGTTGAGCAAGTACTCGCTCCATACCAACGCAAGATAGATAAGCTATGCGGTATAAAGTTCAAAGGTATTAATATTTCACTTTCTGAAACAAATCAGAATGGATTATCAGCACTAAAAAGTGCATTGGAACTTGCGAAAGAGTTTAATGTTGAGGAGCAGTTCTTCCCCATTAACTTCAATGCAGAAACATGTAAAGGCGTTGAAGTACTCGAACTACTAAACGAAACCGAGTTTAAACAATTTGGTTTAGATTTCATCTTGGCTCGCAAGGCTTTCTTTAGCTAACATTTAAAAAGGGTTTAAACACTGTTTAAACCCTACTCTTTCAACACATCAGTAAACACCATTGTAATGACCAATAAAGTCAAAAGTAAAGCCTATTTAACATAATTAATAGCATTCTAAAATCTAGCGTCTTTTTTTCTAAATTTCTGCGGCGGCTTACACTAATTACCGTGATTAATAAACGCTATTTTCCCTACTTGCATGCAAATTTAGATTAAATCAGTTACATCAATTTCAAATACCTAACTCACACATAACTAATTGTTAAGGCTGGTCGTTTAACTTTGATTCTAAGCGCACTTTAAATCTGTTTTATATTAGCTGACTTTGAGCATTGCTCATTTACACACAACTATAATGTGCTGCCGATGTTTAAACTTTACCGGCAGCTATGATGGTTGAACTATGGTCCTAGCTCTACGATCATTCGTTCGTGTATTTGCTCAATTGTACGTGACAGCTCGTTTAGTATATTCACAGGCAAGTGCCCTAGCGTAAGATGCGTTTTTTATTGCTGACTATCTGGTAGCGACTTTTTAAGCGTGAACTACGGCTTGATTATTTATGACCAGTAAACACTTCGCTTATTTATAAATTGTTTTAGCTTACATAGCTACAATGTTATCGTATGAAGAATTAGTAAAATCACAGGAGTAATTTGTTTTGATGGGAATTAGCACGAATAAAATACGGTATGCGTCCCCTAATAAAGTTATTGATATTCCGGATGATAAACGTGTGTTTGTGATTGGTGATTTAGATGCTGATTATAATAAATTTCTACAAGCCATCCATTCAGTAAGTTTTGATCCGCACGCTGATGTACTAATTTCATTAGGTGATGTTATCGACCGTGGCAATGATAGTTTAAAGTTGTTAGATACCTTTTCACAGTTGGGTGTCTATATGGTCTTGGGTAACCATGAGCATATGATGCTCGAGGCACTTGCTAAAGATCAACAAGCGTATGACTTATGGATAAAAAATGGCGGTCTATGGCACAAACATAGTGATAAAAATAGCCTACTAAATGCCTGTAATAAATTAATATCATGCCCACTATCAATTTTATTGAACTACCAAGGCGAAAAAATTGGTTTGTCGCATACTTTAGCTACATGTTGGGATTGGCAGCAACCTATGAAAGTAAATGCTCAACTGATCAGTGACTTATTATGGGATAGACAAATAACGCAGAGTAAAAAACTGGTTCAAAACCTTGGCGTGCTGTTCTCTATTCATGGACATAACGCAACCGCTAAGCCATATTGGATCGAAAATACGTACCATATTGATACCAATTATTTAGGCGGGAGCCCTACAATTGTTGAGTTAAGTGAATTAATCAAAAATTTTAAAACGTTGATAAATTAGTAACTTACAGTTAGGCACTAGATAAATAAAATTACCAGCTAGTGCCCATATGTTTAATGCAGCGCTGCAGTAAATGGAATGTTTTTACATATTTCAGCTTCAGCGATAAGAATTTCTTCTAATCGTGCATCGACCTCATTTTTATCAAAATATTCATAAGCCAGCTCGACAAATAAGTTCTTATGTTTTTCTTCCGATTTAGCTATTGCCACATAAAAATCTTTTTCTTTGCCGATTGGTAATGCTTGTGCAACTAAAGAGAAACGCTCGTGTCCCCTCGCCTCAATTACGGCACCGACTAATAATCTATCCATTAAGAACTCGTCGCGGCCATTTCTAAAAATCGCGCGAATTTGTTTCACGTAGGGATCTTTTTGGTCGTTGCCTAAGTTAACATCACGATCAAGCAGTAGCTTTAATACTTGTTTAAAGTGGATCATTTCTTCCAGTGCTAAATCTGTCATTGCTTTTACAAGCTTGCGGCGATCTGGATAATGCGACAACATCGACATAGCCATACCGGATGCTTTTTTTTCTGCAGCGGCATGATCTTGTAAAAAGGTGTCAAAGTCTGCCATCACAGCTTCGGTCCATGCAAATGGAGTATGGTATTTTAATTCGAACATAAATATTTTACCTAAAAACTAATGGCGAGATTTTAACGCAATTGAACTACAAAATCTTGTTACAGCAATAATTTTTAATCACCTTGAGTAGTTACTTCCTATCAAGACGATGGGTATAGATATTTATCGATTTTACCATTTGCTGTTGAAGCAACTTTTAGTGGATGTTTTATTGCATTCCAAGCTGTTACTTTGCCACCAATATTCATTTTTTCAAACTCTGTCAGTTCAGTTTGTAATTGCAAAAAATCACAAAGCTGATTAAAACTGTTTGGATGGGCGATATCTATTGATAAAAAGTCAGCTGTTCGCTTAGCAAAATAGTTATGAGCAGCACTTTTGTGTTGCTCATAGCATTGTTGCAAATAGGCATCACTGTGTAACTCATCAACAGAAAAACGGCCAAAGGTATGCAGATAACAACGCTTAATATGAGGGTTGAACCCCCCATCCGCTCGCATCAAGTTGGTGTGCATTCTCAGTAATAATTGGCGAATTGAAGGCAGCCATTTATCTGCTTCTCGCTCTAAATAGATAAATTTAGCACCTGGATAAAGTGAATCTAAATATTCGTAATCATTAAAAATTGGGGTGTCAGCGATCACTTGCGCTTGGTTAAAACATTGCTTGGTATAGGCTGTATGGGCACAACTAAAACCAAGTTGTAAAAATGCATGGCATACACTGGTTGTGCCCGTACGAGGTAGGCCAATTATAAAGATTCTCTCTGACATTTAATAAAGGCGTGTAAGTAATAAGATAAACGCATTTAACGCTATTATTAAGAAGGTTGTTAGCGCGCCAATTTGGCGATAGCGGAGATTTTTATCGACAATACCCAAATTATGAAATACGCGCCCTATCAGTAATGCTGCCCCAAATGCGTGGCAATAATGACTGGCTAAACCTTGATACTCGACTAAAAACAATAAAATAATTGCAAGAGGAACATACTCAATAAAATTACCATGCGCGCGCATGGCGCATTGCAGTTGTTGATTACCACCATCACCAAGTGAAATTCGTTCAGCTCGACGAACTTTAACTACGTTCATCGTTAAATAAATATAAAAAAGTGCTAATAAAGCAGCATATAAAGATACAATCACAATAAACCTAATTTTTATCTAAGTGTTTATAAAAACTTGTGTATTACCAAGTCTCCCTAATTATTGGTAGTACTATACAACTATTGTTATTTAAATAACAAATGATAATCAACCAGTACAGTATCAATGGCGTTTACTATTTATCCGATTAATCATGATGAAATATAAATAAAGCAACAACATCTTACCGCCCGCGATTAGAAGCCCATATATTATAGATTTTAAACCTGCAGCGGACAAAAAATACGTTCCTATTGGCACTGTTACTATTAATAATTAGACCTGCAACAAAGTTTGTTGTTAAGCTTACTGCATAAACTAGCTGTTGTTGGTGCAACAACTAAGTCATCTTAGGGTTCATATATGTTTACTCCGCGAAAATTTGCCGATAATTACCGAGAATTAGTCAGTAGTATTGGTTTCTATCCATCGTTATTATCGGTGATATTTTTATTGTTTGCAGTACTTGTTACCACAACAGAGTACACCTCTTTTGTTATGGAGCTTAAGTCGCTGCTTGAGGTACTATTGGTTGATAGCGAAGAAAATGCACGAACGATTCTAAGTACATTAACGGGTAGTATTATTTCGCTAACTGTTTTTAGTTTTTCTATGGTTATGGTGGTACTTAATAGTGCCAGCGCAAGTCTATCACCTAGAGTATTACCGGGGCTTATAACGCGTAAATCACATCAACTTGTTTTGGGGTTTTATCTCGGCAGTATTATTTTTTCAATCGTTATGCTGATCAACATCCGTACTATGGATAATGGTGAAATAGGAATTCCTTCATTGGGCATACTTTTTTCACTTGTTTTTGGCCTAATATCGTTAGGCTTTTTTGTATTTTTCATCCATTCAATTTCAAGGGCTATTCAAGTCGATAACGTATTAAACGACTTATATAAGAATACTAAAAATGAATTGAAATCGATTATTAGCATGCAAAAAGATAACCCTATCGATGTATTTCCTAACTTTGACGATTGGTCGAATATTTCAAGTAAAACAGAAGGTTACTTTAAAGGCGTGAATAGCGATAAACTATGTGCCCTTTGCCAACAACATGATATAAAAATTTATGTTGTAGTTAAGCAGGGTTTTTTTACTGTTGAAGGCTATCCGTTTTTAAAATGTAATCATGATTTATCTGATAACGAGCAACTCCTTGAAGATCTACTTAATTGCTTTATTTTTTATATCGAAGAATATGTAAGTGACAATTATAGGTTTGGAATGACACAGATTTCAGAGATTGCAGTGAAAGCGATGAGCCCGGGTATTAACGATCCAGGTACTGCGGTAAAGGCGATCGATATGCTCAGTATTTTACTCATTGATCGATTAAGCATTTATAACGTTAATTACTCTTTAAAACATAGTGATGATAAACAGCCACTGTTATATTTCCATGAAACATCATTTGATGAATTATTGCATGATAACTTCACGCCAATCCGCAACTATGCAAAAAGTGATGGTTATGTGATGAATAATGTACTCGAAGCGTTCAAAAACATTTTGTTCAGAACCCACCAGAACAGTAAAGCAGCGCAGAGTCTATTTACTTATTTAGATGCTATTATCGATGATGTAAATGAAAATATTAGTAATCAGTATGATCGCGAGCAAATAATTAATATGCTTAATGCTATCGCGAGGATCTCCCCTGAAATGGGAGATAAATTGGTGGCGAAATTTCGCCACCAATGAGTTGAGTGTTAATTTTTAATTAGATAAATTGCATAGCTGTCTGCTGAGATTGTGATTTCGCCAGCATGATAGGCATCAGGTACGAAACTGCCAGAATTACTGTCTGACAACATGGTTTTTTCAGCACGCATGTAAGGTTGAGCTGATATGTTCATAGGGGCATTTGAAGCACTATACAAACCTTTGAGTTCTACGTCGTATTCAGCTGCAAATTCTTTTGCCGCTGATTTTGCATCTGCAATTGCCATTTTTTGTACTTTCTTTTGCAATGACTCGTAACGACTCGATGTGAACTCAGTTTGATTTATTTCATTAATGCCTGCGTTCACTAAACTTTGCAGCAGTAATGGATATTTTGTTACATCCGTCAGTGTGAGTGAAAGTGTGCGACTAACTCGGTAACCAATAAAGTCTTGTTTACCTGTTTCACGGTTATATTGATTTTCTCGGTTAATTGAGATCTGTGAACCATAAATACTTTTTTCATCAATCCCCTGCTGCTTTGCTAATTTAATCGCTTTAGCCATAGTTTGATCAGCTTTTTGTTTAGCGCTCATCAAGTCCTTATCAACTTCAACAATGGCAACGCCTAACTTTACATTATCGGCAATAGTGGAGATTTGCGCTTGGCCTTGAATATAAATGTGTGGGGCATCTGGTGTACTGGCTGCAAATACATTGAAACTTAGAGTCGCGGCTAACAATGGTAAATAACGCATACATATCCTTAATAGTTTTAATAACGTTATTAGATACCGTACGCGGTTAATTTAAAATGAACAAGCATAAAAAAACAGGCCGAAGCCTGTTTCTAGATAATTTACTAGTTAATCAGCAGTGATCGCTTAGATACTACAACGTTTGTAATTACGGTATTTTGGTAACCAGTAATTTCTGTCAATTGCTGCCCATAACATATCATCGCTGATCTCAAGCGCTGCCCCCTCTTCGATGGCTTTTTTAGCCACCCCAAAAGCAATGCGTTTACTCAGTGTTTCAATTTCTGTTAGTGCAGGTAGTAAACTCCCTTTACCGGTATTAGCCCGAGGTGATGATTCTGCCAATATTTCACTCGACACCATGAGCATTGCATCAGTAATACTGGTGGCTTTCGCCGCAATAACACCTAAACCAATACCTGGGAAAATATAGCTGTTATTACATTGTGGAATTACAAATGTTTCACCGTCATAAACAACCGGTGCAAATGGGCTGCCAGTTGCAACAATCGCTTTGCCTTGTGTCCAATTGATCACATCTTCCGGCAGTGCTTCAACTTGCTTAGATGGGTTACTCAACGGGAAAATAACTGGTTGCGCGCAACCACTATACATGGCACGAATGACTTGCTCAGTAAATAAACCCGGTTGCCCTGATACACCAATGAGAATATCAGGAGCTGTGCAGTGCATCACATCTAGCAATGAGGCGTATTCACCGCTGTATGTCCAATCAGCTAATTTATCTGTAGGTTGAGCAAGTGCTTGCTGGAAGTCGCGCAGTCCTTCCATACCTTGTGTTAACAAACCAAAACGATCAACCATGAAAACTTGGCTGCGGGCTTGTTCGTCAGAAATACCTTCCGACACCATTTGCGTAATGATTTGCTCGGCAATACCACAACCTGCGGAGCCTGCGCCTACAAACACTACTTTTTGTTCTGATAACTGTTCACTCTTCACACGACATGCAGCAAGTAACGAACCAACTGTAACCGCCGCTGTGCCTTGAATATCATCATTAAAACTACAAATTTCATCACGGTAGCGTTTTAATAAAGGCATTGCATTAGGTTGTGCAAAGTCTTCAAATTGTAATAACACATTTGGCCAACGACGCTTAACGGCTTTAATAAATAGATCTAAAAATTCATCGTATTCATCTTGTGCAATACGTTTATGGCGAGCACCCATATACATAGGATCGTTTAATAACTTTTCGTTATTCGTTCCTACATCAAGCATAACCGGTAGCGTATAGGCTGGGCTTATGCCACCACAGGCGGTATAAAGTGATAGCTTACCAATTGGAATGCCCATGCCACCAATACCTTGGTCGCCTAAACCAAGAATACGTTCACCATCGGTAACAACGATAACTTTTACTTTGCCTTTGGTCGCATTACGTAAAATATCATCGATTTGATAACGATCTTCATAAGAGATAAATAAACCGCGCGCGCTACGATAAATATCTGAGAATTTTTCACAGGCATCACCCACGGTTGGGGTGTAAATAATAGGCAACATTTCTTCAAGATGGTCACGCACTAAACGATAGTAAAGTGTTTCGTTGTTATCTTGGATGGCACGTAAATAAATGTGTTTATTTAGGTTGTCTTTAAAACTTGAATATTGTTGGTAACAACGTTCAACCTGTTCTTCAATCGTTTCATAGCGAGGAGGCAGTAATCCCGCAAGGTTGAAACTTTCACGCTCTTTTTGAGTAAATGCACTGCCTTTATTTAAGAGTGGCGTTTCGATCAGACCAGGGCCTGAGTGATGAATATAAAGATAATTTGGGTCAGTATTTGTAGTCATAAGTCCAAGCTTAACGAAGTCTTTAAGTTACGATCTGTCATTATTACTGTTGAATATTAAAAAGCAATGATATTCAATCTTGTCAGACCATTAGGAGAAAATAAGACGTGTGTGCTTAACACACACGTAAAAATAGATTGTACATTAAATCACGATGTCAATTAAGGCTTATTCACTGGCATTTCGTGCTCTTTAAGAACAATACTTTGCTCACTTAAAGCGATCCCTTCGCGGCGAGGATCTGCGGCACCAAATAAAGTGCCATTGACGACTTCAACCGCATGCAAGCCAGAGTTTAAATCGACCACTTTTACTGTATGACCCCGCTTTTGTAAATCAGGAATAATTGCCTCGATAGCGGTGCCTTTTTCAATACTAGTGTAATTATTATTACGATTAGTAATTCTTGGCAAGTCAATGGCTTGTTGAGCAGTTAGTTGCCAATCTAATACGCCAATAACTACTTGCGCGACATAGTCGATAATTCGGCTACCGCCAGGTGAGCCGACCACTAAGCGTAAACTGCCATCGTTATTAAACACCATCACCGGTGACATTGAGCTGCGCGGGCGTTTACCTGCTTCAACGCGGTTGGCTAATAATTTGCCGTTTTTGCGCGGCGACAAAGCAAAGTCGGTTAATTGGTTGTTTAATATATAACCGTTCACCATAACCGTTGAACCAAACGCCATTTCTATTGAGCTGGTCATTGATACCGCGTTCCCTTCACTGTCAACAATAGATACATGGGTAGTAGATGGCAATTCATACGCATCATCTTGTGCGTAACTTAGTAATGGACGAGGCTGCCCTGCATAGGCTTTTTCATCTCGCTCACTTATTAATTTTGTTCGTTGCTCGATATAGCGTTTATCGAGTAGCTCATTAGTAGGAATATCTGCAAAATCAGGGTCGCCCATATACACATTACGATCCGCAAAAGCGAGTCGCGATGCTTGACTAAAATAATGCAGGGCTTGTGCAGAATTAGCTTTAAATTGACCCATGTTCTTATCTTCAAGCAAAGCGAGAATTTGTAACACCGCGACTCCGCCACTGCTCGGTGGTGCCATAGAACATACTTTATAGCTATGGTACGGGGTGCAAACTGCGTCACGTTGTTTACTTTGATAATTAGCTAGATCGGTTAATGCTAAAGTGCCTGGCGCAACAATAGAATGAGTGACCGCAGCAACCATTTTCTTAGCGTTATCGCCTTTATAAAAAGCATCAATGCCTTTACTGGCGATTTTTTTGTAAACTTCAGCAAGTGGTTGGTTCGTTTTAACAGTGCCAACAGCAAGCGGTTTACCATCTGGGAAAAAATAATCACGGATCACCGGAAGTGTTGTCACCCCAGGATTTATTTGTTTGGCTAATAAAGCATGTAAACGCGGCGATACTACAAATCCTTGTTCAGCAAGTTCTATGGCTGGTTTAAACAGCTCCGCCCATGCAAGTTTGCCATATTGTTGATGCGCTTTAGCGAAGGCATGCAATAAACCAGGTACACCCACTGAACGGCCGCCAACCACTGCTTCAATCCAAGGTGCCGCGTTACCTTTTTCATCTAAAAACAATGTTTCGTCAGCATTACTTGGTGCTGTTTCGCGGCCATCAAAGCTGGTTAGCTTATTATGACCTTTGTCAAAATACAGCATAAAAGTCCCACCACCGATCCCGGATGATTGCGGCTCGACCAAAGTCAGCACTAATTGTGTTGCAATGGCAGCATCAACAGCACTGCCGCCCTTAGCGAGTATGGTTTGTCCAGCTTTAGCTGCATAGGGGTTTGCCGCAGCAACCATATACTGCTGACCGGTGACATGTTGCTTTAGTTGATGGCCAGTGGCGGCTTCTGGCTCGCGTACTTCCCGTGGTGTTTGAGTGGCTAAAACCGGTAAAGTAAAAAGAGTTAAACTAAAGACGACGCTGGTTTTAAAAGGTAAAAACATAAAAAGACCTTAATTGCATTGAGATGTTTGGCATCTTAAAGTTAAACGGGCACAATATGCAAAATTTTGCTGTAAAAATAAGAATAAAATGGTCAATTTACCACTTCAACCCCGATATATTTTACCCCCGCTGTGTTTAATGGCATTAAGCGCCCTATTTGCAGCGTTTAATTTAAATGATGTTTTAGAGTTTAATCGCCAGCTCATTGACCAAGGCCAAGTTTGGCGTTTGATCACGAGCCAATATGTGCATGCTAACTGGGCGCACTTAGCATTAAATTGTGCCGGTATCGTACTGATATGGGCGTTACATGCTGAGCATACAAAACCGACGCAATATGCATTGCACACCTTGTTTTTGGCTGCTTGGTGCGGTATTGGGGTTTACTTTTTTTGTCCTGACATTCACATTTACACCGGATTGAGTGCACTACTGCATGGTGTCATTGTGTGGGGGGCAATCAAAGATATTGAAGTTGGCATGAAAAGCGGCGGTTTATTGTTTATCGGTATTTGGCTTAAAATTGCTTATGAACAATTTCATGGCCCCAGTGCTGAAGTGAGTAAATTAATTGCCTCTCGGGTTGCTGTTGATGCTCACTTAATAGGTGCAATTGGCGGAATAGTACTCGCAACGCCACTGCTGATCAATTATATAAAAAAACGCCAAGCATAAGCTTGGCGTTGTCTAACATTTAAGTGCTTATAAACTTTCTTTAAATAGTTTATGAATACGACGGTATTCATCTAACCAACTAGAAGGCTGTACAAAACCATGTGGTTCGACTGGAAATATAGCCGTTTCAAAGTTTTCTTTTTCAAGCTCAATTAAACGCTGTACTAAGCGTACTGAGTCTTGGAAAAACACATTATTATCAACCATAGGGGCGTTGATCAATAAGCGGTTTTTAAGTCCCTGCGCATAATATATAGGCGAACTTTTTTCATACGCAATTGGATCAACATCTGGGTGATTTAAAATGTTTGATGTGTATGGACCATTATAGTGTGCCCAATCGGTAACTGGACGAAGCGCAGCCCCTGCTTGAAATAAATCAGGCTGAGTAAATAACGCCATAAAGGTCATAAAGCCACCATAAGAGCCGCCATATGTACCCACAGCACCGGTATCAACATTGGCATTTTCAGCCATCCATTTAACACCATCGGCTAAATCTTCAATTTCTGGGGTACCCATTTGACGGTAAATCGCCGTACGCCAATCACGTCCATAACCTTTTGATGCGCGATAATCCATGTCCATCACTACATAACCTTCAGAGGCTAGTAATGAATGAAACATAAATTCGCGGAAGTAACCTGACCAACCCATGTGTGAGTTTTGTAGATAACCTGCACCATGGTTAAAAATGATCGCTTTGCGGTTTTTGCCGCTCTCACCTTCTACGTAGTCTGCTGGGTAATATACTTTAGCGTATACCGGTTGTTCAGTATGACTTGACGGTACCGCAACAATTTTAGGCGCAATTAATTGTTTTGCTAAAAATTCACTCGATACTGTATGAGTTAGCTGCGTTGCAGTTGTATTCGCTTTTGCATCAGCAACATATAACTCTGGTGGAGCCATGATTTTGGAATGTGTTAACAATAATTTGCTTTGATCAGGGCTTAATTTATAGTCGGTCATACCGTCTAAGTTGGTTACTTGCTCTGATTTTGCCGTTTGTGGATCAACGCGGTAGATTTCATATAGACCAGGATGCTCAACATTGGCTTTGTAGTAAATTGCACTGTCGTCATCTGTTAGTGTGAGGTTCGATACGACAAACCGGCCTTTGGTAAGTTGTGTTGCTTTACCATTGAGTGGTTTTTTATATAGGTGGCTATAGCCAGTTTCTTCAGATAAATAATACAAGGTATCTGAATTATTTAACCAGCCAAAATCGTTATAAGCATAGTTAACCCATGCATCATCGTGTAAACGATGTTGTGAAACAAGTTTGGAATTTTTAGTATCAACAGTAGCTAACCAACGGTCTTTGTTATCCCATGCTTCAAGCATAATCGCGACTTGCGTGCCGGCTTTGTTCCAGACGATAGCACTTTGATCCCATCCCCAATCCATCATTAGGTTGATAGCACGAAGTTCTTTTTTAGATTCATATGTTTTGCCGTCACGGGCATAGTTTTCTTTTTTAACTGCCGCTAATACATCTTCATCAAAACCAGGTAAGGTATCAAATGCGAGTACTGTTTGCGTTTGCTCAGTTAAATCTATGTAGATAAATTGCGAGGTTTGTGGTTTTTCATCAGCAACACGACGACGTACTTTTTCAGCTTTTACCCGTGCATCATCAGCAATATAGTTTGGCATGATGTCGGCTTCATCTCGCCAAGGTCTGGCTTCAGTGACAACAGCAATTAAGGCTTTACCATTTGGAGATAACTGCACATCGGCTAACTCATTGCCTTTACCTAAGTAAAACTGAGCATTGGCAATTGAACTATTTTGCTGGTTGAGTTGCTCTTTGCGCGCTTGTTTATCTTTTTTATTTTTATGGGTCAGCGCAATGTAATCAATCAGTTTATGCTGTTCTTTAGCGATGTAAGTTTCAGGCTCTGTAACTCCTTTTGGTGCATCGCTCAAATGAAGATTTACAAGCTCAGCTTGCAGTCCCGTTGCCAGATCTACTTTATAAAAAGTGTTTGCTTGACGATAAGCTAAATTACCATCAGTTAAAAATTGTGGTTTAGATTGTTTAGCACTGTCGTGAGTAATTTGTGTAATTGCACCTGTATTAATGTTCTTTACAAATATATTACCTTCAAATACATAAGCTTGCTGTGTACGATCCGCTGAATAAACAGCATCATCAGCCCCTAATGTATGCAACTTATTTAACGCTACTTGGCTTGCAGCTTGGCTATCAACAGCTTGTGTAAATAAGTCTCGTAGCTCATTACCTTGTTGCTTTTGCGCATAGACAACTGTTTTTGAATCAGCAGCCCAAAACGCACGCTCTGCTTGGCGGCCTAACCAATCAGGATGAGCCATTGCTTGCTCAAGTGTGATTGCGCTGCTGCCTTTATCAGCAGGCGTTACAACAACGCTGGCAACAGTTGATTGTGGTTGCTCTGTAGGGGTAGATGCGGTTGATTGACAACCGGACAACATAACGCTGGACGCGACGGCAAGTGCAATTAAGGTTTTTTGAGTAGAAGATTTAAAAATCATAGGGCTTCTGTAAGGTTATTGTAATTCCCCCAATTTAAGCAGAAGCACCTATGTAATAGCAATTATTTCAGACAAACAGCCAAACTTTGCTGTTTAATAACCAAGTTACTTTATAGAAATATCTAACCACACCATGCGATGATCTGACGATGCATTACGATCTTTAATTAACCGGTACAACTCGCTACTTTTAGTTGGCCAAAATACCCCACCATCATGGACTTCAATGCCATAACTTGAAGGCAAAACATAATCTGCACGAGCTTGCCAGTTTGCAGTGTAAGCCGCTGCATACTTTTCACTGTAGCTGGTTTTAGCGCCCTTACTGGTTGGTGTAAATTTGCTGTTTATTAATGGATTTTTTAAAAGTTGATCCGTTGTTTCTGGGCGTTTTTTATCTCCTTCAGGAGCCGCATTTAAATCTCCGACTATAACAAATCGTGATTTTTCAGCTAACCCGCCTTTGACACCATGATCGTCATAGAGGTAATCTGCGCTGGCGATATAATCTTTAATCAAACGTACTTCATCATGATTACGTAAGCCGTTTCTATCTTCAGCACCATCAAATACAGGAGGCGTTGGGTGCGATGCAATAACGTGCAGCGTTTTACCTTTTACAGTAACCGGAATATCCCAAAACGATTTTGAACTGAGTCTCAAAGCTTGCCATTCTTCGTTGTTATACCAATTTTCACCTGTAGTTGGATCAATAGGCATTTTAGCATCTGGCATGTCTTTGTATTTAAAGGTTTGTAAGGTACGAATTTTATCAAAATCAATTGGGTAGCGAGATAAAACGGCCATACCATAATGGCCTTCAAAAAAGCCAAAACCAAATGCATCCCCTTTAATACCAGTTGCTTGGCCGTCATTATCTAGATCAAATGGCGTTTTCAAACCTGTGTTTACTGGGCCTACATAGCTGTACGGATAATCTATAGCGGGCTGTTTATTTTGGCTTTTAGCAAGGTAGTGCGTTTTAAAATAATCAATGCCTTGCGCTTTGCTGACATAATCAAATTCATTTAATAATAAAATGTCAGGGCGAATACGTTGAATGATCTCGGCAATATTTTTGATTTGTGGATGATTTGTTTGTAACGCATTTACCAGGCCATTAGGATCAACGTCCTTATCATTTTCAGCATAATTTGTTGCATCCATGCTCACATTAAACGTGGCTACACGTAAAGATGATGCGGCCAATGCTGAGTTAGAAAAACCACTGATTAATAGGCACGCTAATGTGGCGATAGAAAACTGCTTCTTCATACGATATATCCATCTAAAATTAATAACAAAATGACACTACTTACGACTATCCATAAAATAATTGCCATTATAAAGGGCTTTAGTCCTGCTTGTTTTAATACAGCCAGTGATAAGCCACTGCCAATTAAGAATAAAGTCATTACCAATAGTTGCTTTGCTACGGTGTTGATCAGCTGCCAGAGATCCGTAAATTGAGGTAAATACGTATTGATCAATGCAGCAGCTAAAAAGCCAACAATAAATAAAGGAATGCTGGCCTTTTCTTCTGAGCGCCAAAAGACACCTGCAATCGTAGTGTAGGGAATGATCCACATCGCACGTGTGAGCTTAACTGTTGTAGCAATACTTAGTGCCACAGCTCCATAAGCTGCTGACGCCCCTACTACACTGCTGGTATCATGAATAGCTAACGCTGCCCATAAACCAAATTGGTGTTGGCTTAAACTAAAGTAATGACCAATGGTTGGAAATAGTAGCAAACCGACACCGTTTAATAAAAACACTACACCAAGTGCAACCGCTACTTCGTGATCTTTAGCTTTAATTACCGGTGCCATTGCTGCAATCGCACTGCCTCCACAAATAGCCGTACCGAATGATATTAATACACCTGTGTTACGATTTAATTTAAAGACTTGCGTTAAAATTTCACCAAGACCAATGATCGCTGTAATACTGACTATGGTCAGTGCCAGCGAACTGCGACCAACTTCAATCACCTGATTAAAATCAACAGCAAAACCTAAGCCAACCACCGCGGCTTTGAGCATCCATTTACTTGCCTTTTGGGATAGCTCTGCAAATGGATTACCGAGCAAAATTGCAAACATCGCGCCACAAATTAGGGCACTACCACCACCAATTAAAGGGGTGATACACAGGCCAAAACAAAGCAGGTATAGAGGCTTTTTAATCCGTTCAGACACAGACAAAATAATCCCTTCGTTACGAGCGCACAATCTTTGTAGTGAGCTTATGCACAACTGGCGCTACAAGAATTACGGTAGGAAATGCGACACAAAATGCAAAAGCCCACGCCGCTAACCAAATAGAAACTATGTTATCAATTAAACCAACATTAAAAATTGAAATTACCAATGACATAAAACCAGACATAAATAATGCCATGAAAAAAGCGAATACCACGGTTCTGTATTTAGCGCTAATCATAAAACCATTCCTCAAGTAAAAAGCCGAGATAAACTCGGCTTTTTTAGTTAATTTAAAATCAACGCGGTGCTGGCCGCTAATACGCCGGGATAATCTTCCTCCGGAAGATACTCCGACAATTGTGCTAAGCGTTCACCTAACTCATGAAGGTTCGCAGCAGATACATTAATATGGCCCATTTTACGACCAGGCTTTGCTGTTTTACCATACCAATGACTCGTAACCTCAGCAATGCTTAGTACTTGCTGAGGGATCGCTGCTTGTCCGAGCACATTCACCATTGCCGTAACACGCTGCAATTGTGTGCTACCTAATGGCAGCCCAGCGACTGCACGCATATGATTTTCAAATTGACTACAATGCGCGCCTTGTTGGGTCCAATGACCAGAATTATGAACCCGAGGAGCAATTTCATTGACCAATAACTGCCCTGCCACATCGAAAAACTCAATCGCCAATACACCAACGTAATCAAGCTCATTAGCCAATTTATTAAATGCATCTTCAGCTTGTTGTTGAATCACAGATTTTTCTTTACCGGCGATAGATAAGGTTAAAACACCATTGGTATGCTGGTTTTCAGTAAGTGGGTAAATAGCGGTATTACCACTTTTATCGCGAACACCTATGATTGATACTTCACGATCAAATGGGATCATTTGTTCGGCAATAATAGTGTGTGGCGCGGATTCAGTACCGGAGGCAATAAAATCAGCCATTTGTGACCATATCTGCTCAATTTGATCATCTGATTTTAAACGCCACTGGCCTTTTCCATCGTAACCGGCTTGACAGGTTTTGATCACTAATGGCTTACCCAAGCTAGCAACGGCTTGTTCTAAATGGGCTTTTTCAGTGATTAACTGATATGGTGCGCACTTAACCGCGGTTTTACTTAGTAATGCTTTTTCTAGGGCGCGATCGCCACCCGTTTTAATCGCGGCTTTACCCGGATAAAACTTTTTGCTTGCACAGCATAGCGTTAGCACATCATCAGGAATATGCTCAAACTCAGCAGTGATCGCATGAGCATCTACAATGGCTTGCTCTAACGTTGTAGTATAGATTTGCCCAGTTAATGGGTGAACAATTTTTTTACTACCAACATCATACGCAACCACATTTAAATTCAATGGCGCACCAGCTAAACACATCATACGTGCTAATTGGCCGGCTCCTAAAATTAAAATAGTCATATTACTCTGCTGGATTTGGGTTAGCTAAAATAGTTTCGGTTTGTTCTTTACGGAACGCTTCAACTTTGGCGAATATCTCCGGTTGCTGACAACCTAAAATCTGTGCAGCTAATAATCCCGCATTTGCAGCACCAGCTTCACCAATTGCTAATGTACCTACCGCAACACCTTTTGGCATTTGGCAAATCGACAGCAATGAATCAATGCCATTTAACGTTTTAGACTTAACCGGCACACCTAATACTGGTAACGATGTGAAAGCAGCGGCCATACCTGGTAAATGCGCTGCACCACCGGCACCGGCAATAATTACTTTAATACCACGTTCTGCTGCTGAACTTGCGTAATCAGCGAGTAGTTGAGGAGTACGATGAGCCGATACAACTTTAGTTTCGTAAGCGATGCCAAATTTATCTAGCATGATCGCCGCATGTTCCATAGTTGGCCAATCTGACTTGGAACCCATAATAATGCCAACAGTCATAAATACTCCTCAGTAATGGTTTTAATACCTATAGCGGACTTATGTCCGCATTAAAGGCGGTTATTATACACGTATTAATTGTTAAATTGCGAATATCGAGTAACAAAAAAGCCATGACTAGCATGGCTTTTTGAGCAGTAAGTAAATTGAGCTTTAGCCTTCTTTACTGGCTAAATATTCAGAGTAAGTACCTCTGAAATCAATTATTTTGCCGTCTTTGATCTCCCAAATACGGGTTGCAACTGAGGATACAAATTGACGGTCGTGAGATACAAACATTAACGTACCTTCATATGCTTCTAGCGCAAGGTTTAATGCTTCTATTGACTCCATGTCCATGTGGTTCGTTGGCTCATCCATTAATAGGATATTTGGTTTATGCATCATAATCTTACCAAATAGCATGCGGCCTTGCTCACCACCAGATATTACTTTTACAGACTTTTTAATATCATTTTGTGAGAACAACATACGGCCTAAGAAACTGCGAACAACTTGTTCATCATCGCCTTCTTGCTGCCATTGCTCCATCCACTGAAATAAGTTCATATCGGTGGCAAATTCATCAGCATGATCTTGCGCATAATAACCGATATTATGGTTTTCAGACCATTTAAACTCGCCTTGCTTCGGTGCCAAACGACCTGCTAAAGTATTTAATAGTGTTGTTTTACCAACCCCATTTTCACCGATGATAGCGATACGCTCGCCTACTTCAACTAAGCCTTCAAGGCCAGTGAACAGCATATCGTCAAAACCTTGGCCTAAGTTTGTTAATTCAAGGGCATTACGGAATAACTGTTTTTCTTGCTCAAAACGAATGAACGGTGTTTGACGTGACGATGCTTTAACTTCATCTAATTGAATCTTGTCAATTCGCTTGGCACGAGATGTTGCTTGCTTTGCTTTAGATGCATTAGCTGAAAAACGCGAAACAAACTGTTGTAGCTCGGCAATTTGATTTTTCTTCTTGGCATTTTCACTTAATAAGCGTTCACGAGCTTGCGTTGCTGCAAACATATATTCGTCATAGTTACCTGGGTATATACGCAATTCACCATAGTCAATATCAGCCATATGCGTACATACAGAGTTTAAGAAATGACGGTCATGGGAAATGATGATCATTGTGCAATCACGTTGATTCAGTACATCTTCGAGCCACTTGATAGTATAAATATCCAAGTTATTAGTTGGCTCATCGAGTAGCATGATATCTGGATCTGAAAATAACACTTGCGCAAGAAGCACACGCAGTTTAAAACCAGGAGCAATCTCTGACATCGGACCGTAATGCTGATCAGTTGCAATACCTACGCCCATTAGTAGCTCGCCGGCTTTAGATTCTGCAGAATAGCCATCCATTTCAGCAAACTCAGTTTCAAGATCGGCAACCTTCATGCCATCCTCTTCACTCATTTCAGGCAAGCTATAGATTCGATCACGCTCTTGTTTAATTGCCCACAGCTCTTTGTGGCCCATTATCACAGTATCAATAACTGAATATTCTTCGTAAGCGAATTGGTCTTGGTTTAGTTTAGCAACACGTTCATTTGGATCAGTACTTACATTACCAGCTGACGGCTCCAGTTCCCCACTTAAGATTTTCATAAATGTTGATTTACCACAGCCATTTGCGCCAATTAAACCATAGCGGTTACCTTCGCCAAATTTAGCTGAAATATTCTCAAATAACGGTTTAGCACCAAATTGCATGGTGATGTTAGCTGTACTGATGATAGCGCTACCCTCCAACGGGGAAAATCAAAGAAATAAAATTGGCTGGAGTGTAAACCAAATAGGCCTATTTTTCCATGAATTATTAGCTTTGTGGGCTATAGCTGCTGTCCATCGAAATAAGCTAATTTAGGTCAATTTATTATGCTAGTATTGTGTAGCTGCGCACAAAAAGAACATAAATTAACAATTCAAATTTCCTCTATCATTTTTTGATGATATTTTTTCACTTTAGCCATTAATTTAGCTTTGTTAGTCTGCGCGACCAAAGGACAATGATAAATAGCACACAAGGCAATATTAAATGAATAGAAAATTAATTGGGGTCATCATCGCAAGCGCGTTGATAGCACCGAGCGTAAACGCTGTTGAGGTTTATGATGACGGAAAAAACAATTTAACCATCGGTGGTTTTATTGACGCCAGAATAATCCACACACAAGGGCAAACTGAAATAGTTAATGGTGCATCACGGATTAGCTTTGATTTTAGTCGCAAACTAAAAGATCAGTGGTCAGCTTTAGCCTTATTAGAATGGGGTGTAAACCCTGTTGGTAGTAGCGATATTATCTATAACAACCGCTTTGAATCTATTCAAGATAAATTTTTATATAACCGACTTGGTTATGTAGGTATAGCACATGAAAAATACGGACAAGTGACAATTGGTAAACAATGGGGTGCTTGGTACGACGTAGTTTATAGTACTAATTACAGCCTAGTGTGGGATGGCAATGCAGCCGGTGTTTACACTTACAACAAAGACGATGGTGCAATTAATGGTACCGGGCGCGGTGACAAGTTATTGCAGTATCGTAATACGTTCGGTGATTTTAGTATTGCAACACAAGTGCAATTTAAAAATAATGATTTTTATACTTGCGATATCGAAGCCATTTCTGAAGCTGCTTGTCAGACTTTGTGGGAAAATGGCAGTGATCTTGCTCAACAAGTAGAATTTAATTCAACCTATGGGGCAGCCGTTACCTATTCAGTAAGCGACGACTTAAAACTTTCTGCTGGGTTTAACCGCGGAGAACTGACCGTAAATTACGCAGCAGGACGAATTCAGTCTGTTAATGATTTTATTTATGGCGCAGGCGTTACTTGGGGTAACTTCAACAATGATGGCCTTTATTTTGCCGCAAATATCAACAAAAATGAAAATCATGATACCGATAACTTAGGCCGTCTGATCAAAGACGCGATTGGGGTAGAGTCTTTATTATCTTATAAGTTTGATAATGACATTCGTACCTTCATTGCATATAACGTCTATGATGCTGGAACAGATTACGTGATCCAACCAAATTTTAACGCCGACCCTAATGACAACTTTAAACGTCAATTTACAGTACTTGGCTTTCACTATCTATTCGACGAAGATACGATTTTTTACATTGAAGCACGTAAAGACTTTAGTGATTTTTCAAGTGCCGATAAAGAGCAAGAATATCAAATGGGTCTATCAGAAGATGATGGCATTGCATTTGGTTTTCATTACACATTATAACTAGAACATATAACTAGAACACTGACAGGCTGATTATTTAATCAGCCTGTTTTGCTAATATTTAGCACCCGCTGCGATCACACTTTTTTGCTTTACCTTTAGTTGCAAACGCTTTTGTCAAAGCCAAATAACCTTCCTTAGGTCCTAAAATTATCCATAACATTAAAATTCCCCCCGGTAATAAAATTGCTTTAAGTAATGGTCCTAGCATGTAAGAATAAAAAATAATAAATGGGATAAATAGTCCGTAACCAATAACTTTTTTGATAAAGTTCATATAAGTTCCTTGTTTAAATGAGCGTGCTCATAAATATAATTGAGCGCAGTCACTTTTTCAAGTAACTTCATCTTTACTATCACAAGTTAAATATAATTAATTGATATACAATGAATAAAAAAACGCAAACCTACAATAAAATTCTTACCTCGGCGTGGCTGTTATTCTTAGAGCAAGGTTATGCTCATACATCTACACGAGAAATTGCAAAAGCGGCTAATGTGGCCGTTGGTACTGTGTTTAGTCATTTCGAAAATAAAATCGACTTACTAAAAGCAGGAATGCAGCAACAAATAGATACGATCATTCATCAGGCTAGTTTAACTGATCGCCAACATGCACCAAGGCTTAAGTTACGTCACTATGCCCTACCGTTGTTTGAATTTTATTGTAATAACATTGAATTTAGTAAAATATTGATAAGCGATATGATTTGGCAAGCAGCTTTTTTTGAACAGCAAATGAGTGAGTTTAAAAAACGGCTGTTCAATGAACAGCAAGAGTTTGACGATATAAAAGCAAGTGTGATGTTAGATTGTTATTTTATGACCATTATTTCAGGGTTAAATGAACCTGCGCCAGAACCTGAAAAAATGCTACGCCAACTCACCAGCAAAATATCTATTCTTTAGCAACAACTTATTTCACGCTGTGTTTCACTTTGGGCATTAAATTTAAGCTTTTAACTTACCCTTTGTTTAAGTTAAAAGCTTAACTTAAAGTAATAGCGCTTTTCTATGTGGTTAAGTGCATTTTTATTTGACCTGAACCTGATTACTTTAAGAACTCTGTAACTGCCCTATTAGTAAATCGTTGTATCAATGAAGATCCCTCCAAAGCCAAATAAGCATAACTCTTGTGATACGTTTAATCGAATTACTAACTTTGATTTATCAAGCTCATAATTCCTTTTGATAGCTTTTAGTTAAAAATAACTCTTATGCAGAGTTATCTTAATTAATAAACTTAGTATGATGTGTTCTTTTGTAGTTTGTTACGCTTCAATAAAAGCCAAAATTGATTGGGGATCGATACCAAAATTGTATCCTGCTGCGCTGGTAGCTCAGCCATCACAGAATCCCACTGCGTAAGATTAAAGTTACCGTCGGTTCTAATGATCAAGGAGTAGCGTTTATTTGGCTCATAATTGCTAGGTAAACGAATAAACACTTTCCTACTTTCATCCAATTCCTTAGAGTAAATAGTGATGTCTTTAAAATTTGACGTGTAATGCGCGTTATATTTATAAATGACAATAGCGCATGCAATGAAGCCGGCTGTACTCAATAGAATTATGATTGCAGTGCGATTTAGTTTTTTTTATAGCAGCATAGCTTTCAGGTAAAGATTGTTTTAAAAAACAATCTTTACCTGTATTTTTAATTAAACTACCGTTATGTAACAAAGTATGATTTACAGTTGATACACCCATTGTTCACTCGCTACATGAGTGAATTTAAAACGGCGAAGTAATTGCTGGCTTTGGGTGTTTTCTATCGCCACTTTAGCCTTTAAATTAGTAATGCTCAACTCATTGCCTAACTGCGTAACAAGGGCTGTTATATTTGTTAGTATGAATGCTAATGCTTCAGACATATACCCATTCCCCCAATGATTTGGTGACAACTCAAAACCTAGCAAAGCAGTATCTTCTTCAATATCATATAAACCAATGCAGCCAATCAAGGTCGACGTATTTAATAAGTACATTCCAAAGCGCAGCGTATTTCCTTCATACATGCCAGTAATATCATCTTGGATCAGTTGTTTTACGTCATCACGCGTAAGTGGCACTGCATAGTCATTAAACTGAGCAACTAACGGCTCAGACAAAATAGCCCACAACGCACTACAGTCCCTATGCTTAATTGGCTTTAATGTGATTCGACTTAGTGCAAACTCATTGTTCATAAATAAAATTAAATTACGGCTTTAAAGCCCGCTATTATTCCCTTAAGATACCCGCCATACAAGTTAATAACTGAGCTAATTATGAATGACGAATTTAAAGTAATACAACCTACAACCACAGTGTATTGCCCAAAGCGCGGTGAAGGTTGGACCCTTACAGGTATTACTAGCATTAATGAATTTACATCTGTTATGTTTGATGGTGTTCGTTATACATTGCCAGCAAGAGAGATTGTAGAGCAGTTATTACCGAATCAATTAGCGCGTGAAAAGCAAAATAGCTAAGCTACTTATAAATATAAGATTTAACGTTTTAAAATATAGGTTCCAATTGGTGTATCAAGATGAAGATTATGTTTATCTACAAGTAATACTTCCCATTTAGTTGTCTCTCCAGCTGAGGTTACATGTAATATTTTCCCTTCTCTGTGATAAGGATGATACCTGTTACCATACTCTTTCATCATCTCAAGGATCCCCGCATCATCAATTTTGACAAAGTTACCATCTTTAATTTTTATGGTATTTGTATCTGAAGCAATGATTTGTGTTAATTTCCATTTAAATTGAATATCGTTTTCTTTTGAGAAAGTCGAAGTAGAGCATAGTAAAATGCTTAAAGTGAAAAAGTATTTAATAATATTTTTCATGTTTTTATTATCCATAAATCTAACTGAAAAATTAACCTTTAACCTATTGATGAACGGCCTAAAATGCCGATGATAAATAGTTTAAAGTTTGGTGTGCGCGAACGATAATACACAAACCAAATTAATGGCTGAATATACTAGCAGCTTACTGATTTGTTCTTCAAAGTTGAATCTGCTAGTAAGTGAATGACGCATTATTTGTATTGACTAAAATCAACCTCTTCTTTAATAAACTTACCACTAGCCAATAAAACACCTTCAATATCTGTTATTACTTGTAGATTATTTTTAGGGGCATGAATGAAAAAAGCCAAAGCCCATCTATCGTCATCTAATTCATATTCTCCATTTGGATATTTCCAGAAGGTCAGAAACTCATCTGCAGCTACGGCCATTGAAGCAATATCAAAAGAAGAGTATTGAGTTGGTTCAAAAGACTTAAGTTGATCAGGTTCAGCTTTTAATCCTTGTACGAGAATTTTTTGTATATCAGGATACTGAGGCCCCGTATGGTCTCCCAAAAATTCAATTAAAAGCTCTTCTGTTTTATATCCAGGTCTTACTAGAAATTTTTCCATCTTGGTTAACGCCTCATACACCAGATCAGTGTTTTGCATATTTAAAAAAAGATGTAATTAAGTATTCAAATTTTAATTGAACAATACAAAAACTATCGCTTTTTATCTGGAGCTACGCGATATAGTGCGGGCTTGTTATTTCTAATTACAGAGATAGTGTTGCCTTCAAATACTACTTGCTTCCACTCAATATTAAAACTGTCTTTATCAATAATAAGTGATTCATCGCCTGTAATTTCATAATCTAAAACTGGAGCATAAATTGGACCATCTTTGATACCGATAGTTGCTATGACGAAATTATCAGTAAAACAAAAATCCTCGATACGAGTGTCATCGATTATCGATAACATTAACCCTTCAAGTTTATTCTTTATCATCACGATCTCATTAGACAATAACTGCACCGCATAGTAGATCACTCTACTGGGCTGTGAGTGTATTTGAACTTGATTAAAATATGAATTAAGTTAGTTATACTTTCAATTGAGTCTATTTCAGCTGATACTTGAGTAACAAAAAATGCAGTCAAACCCGGCTCACCATTTCTCCCATTTTTTCTGTAGTCTAAACATAGCTGACTTTCACTGTGACCTGCTATTGATACAAGAAGCTCTTTATGATGTACATCGTTACAATTGCTAAACCAATCATTTTCAGAGGCTAGGCACCACTGAGATACGGAGCATATTCCATCGACGATAGAATCGCCAATTTGTTCAAGATATGAAAGACTGGGCTCTGATTGAAGATGCTTCAGAGCTTCTTGAGTAAATACTTATAACAAGGTATTTCATGGCACAACAGAAATTAACTTTTGAGGGATCATGTTCAAGGGTTTGCGCTATTAAACTCACGACATGTGGCGGCCCCACAGCTTCTGGGTTAGAAGGCTATATTTGTGAGAATTGCGCATCGTTTCTCGTAACTCAGCTCAAAGCTGGCTGTAAGCTCTTAACTAAACCATGTACCTACTGCGGAAACCAGCCAACGATTAAAATAACGTCGCGATATAATGTATGCCACTCTTGCGCTGTAAAAGCCTTGGAAGCAACTAGGAGGTGGTATAAAAGCAAATGATTACTGGATTACAGTGTTTAAGGGTAAGTATAAAAATAAAACAACCTGAACATTGTTATCCCTTTAATTGCATATGTAATCTAGGCTCATCATAAACCTAAAAATTAACTACTACAAAGAAAGACTAGGTAAATTTTCGTACCTTAATAACTTTACTTAATAACTGCTTTTTCGGGTAGTTAATTGTTAACTCAAATCGCTCGAATTGATTAAAAATCAATTCATAACAGTTGTTAGATAGCTCGTTAAAATCAGTTAATAGAAAGCTGTTGTAAAATGGCGTAAAACTATAAGTCGCTACTAGCTTAATCTGCTTATTTAAAATAACAACTTCACAGCCTTCTTCAAATAGGCAGTCCCAGTTAAGTAGAAGAAGATAATAATCAGCGAGCTCAAATTGTTTTTCTATTTCATAACCCGAGACTTGCAGTGCCGTTTTGTCACCGCAAACATATAAATAAGACTTTAAAGGGCGATCTTCGTACTTGCTTTTATGCTGCTGCAAACTAAATATTTTAATCGGAGTCAAAAGCTTTCCTTTTTGAATAATTCTGAGCTCGTAAATGTGTTGTAGTCTCTTGTTTGGTCTTCATTATAAAGAACAGCTAATTTAACTTAGGTTTCACTATCCACCCCATATAATTACGATAGCATTGTTATTAGATGCTGCGCTCTTTAAAAAATTAAACATTGAGTCAAACAGCCAAAAATCTGGCGAACAATTCACTTCATAGAGCAACTCTTGAAAATATGGCTTCGACTTGTTTTCTAGCTCCGTCACAATTGACGCGATCATTTCTTTGCCAACAAATACAACGTCGGGATCATCATATTCATTTGGTTCTGCACGGAGCTCCCCTTGGAATAACAAACTCAATGGTTCACCTTGGTTCTTTAATGCTAAGACCCAACCGGGTATTGATTCTTCAGCATCGCAAGATTCATAATTCTGAATCTCAATTTCTCCTAAAACATCATACCATTCGCTTTTCGCTACCTTTCCTTCGAAAGCAGACCGAACTTCGTTTTCAACTTTATAAAATGTACCGAAACTCATTTTTACCTCTAACGAGCCTGTAGATTAACTCGTTTTTTATTTATATTCCTTGATGGTTAAACCATAGCCGAGTTGCTATTTTGCTGCAATCGGCAACTGACTTTCATGTAAAATATAAAAAGACTTAGGATTATTTTAATTGGCATTTTTGAATGTATTCACTTTCGTTTATCTGTGCAAGGTCAATTTATTCATGCCTTTTAACTCTAATATTGCACAGTATTTTTTGACCTTTATTTGTCGATGTAGCTTACTTGCTGTCTGCCAACGCTTATCAGCTTACGGTGGATTTAGATCATTGGATCCGCCGCAGGATAAATTTGTGTTACTGGCGGCAATTGCGCACTTTACAAAGGAATAGCACGCATAAAGTACGCAGTTTAATGAAATTGGGTGTTAGTGAAAGACTCGCCATAGCATGTGGTATCACCAGTACCAAAAGTAGGCGCTTGGAAGCGAAGGCACTTGTAGAAGCTCAAAAACAAAAGGAATTAACATTGCATTAGGCAGTGATTACTTAGCTTCACAAGGGTTAGTGTCATTGAGAGATATTTGGATCAATACTCATTACGGGAGATGAACCGCCCATTGCACTTCCTGCTAATAGAAAGCGCATGATGTGTGGTGTGGGGGCTGTAGGTTAGAGACCTCCGGCTACCCGATTATGCGCCAAATTCCACATAGTTTAAATTTCCCAATTTATTAAAAGTAGTTGTTGGCTCTTGTTTAACAACCTCTTTGAACTGTATGTCACTATATAGGTTTTTACCATCAGCCTTTCGGAAAGCTCCGTTTTTAAACCCCTTAATCCATTGCTTATTCTCATAAGACACCTCAATACTTGTTCCACCGAAAATTGTTCTATTAATTTTATCTTCTGTGACTGTTTGTTTTAGAGGGTTTATCTCTATGTCAAAACCGCTACTTGTGTAAAAGCAGGTTTGGAACTCTACGGCGACGTCTTTTAAGGAGGCTGAAAAAAGATCAGGATTAAACCATATTATTAGCTCACTATAAGACTCATTACCGATTTTGGCTTCAAAGAGAACTTCAAAACCCAATTTTGATTCTGTTTCTCCATGGAGTGCATAGTATTTGTCGTGGCCTTTTGACTTAAGTTTATTCTTAAACGCTCTAATGCCGATATCCTGTCCTTTGGGAATACCATAAGGCCCGTGTATCACAAAGCTACTAGGCAGCTCTCCGAATTTAGAACTAAAAAAGTCTAGTAGCAGATCTACTAAATTCGGGCGGTGAATTCCACTTTGATCGGCTCCAATAGAATAGAGTTTGAGAGCAGTTAACTTTTCCTTTTTTCTAAAAATCATCCCAGACACTCTTTTGGCGCATAGACATAATGACTCCCACACGGTGTTAGCCTCCGCTTTTCGTGGGTTAGCTTAATTCAAAGCCAGAGCCATAATTAGTTTGTCTATCAACTAAACAGCAGAGGCTAACATGAATAAACATAGCATACTTTTTATCGGACTTGATACACATAAAGAATTCAATGAAGTCGCCTATATTGAAGAACATAGAGGTGCACAACCTGTTCACCTTGGTCGATTTTCCTCTTCCAAAGTTGCCGTTCAAAAGCTTGTTCGTCAGTTTGAATCTAAATACCCTGGCGCAACGTTACACTTTGTTTATGAAGCAGGCCCTTGTGGTTATTGGATTTACAGATTAATCACAAGCCTTGGCCATTGCTGTTATGTGGTTGCCCCGTCTCTTATTCCTAAAAAACCAGGCGAGAAGATTAAAACCGATAAACGTGATGCCCTTAAGCTCGCTAAATTAC
>NZ_CABVLM010000005.1 GCF_902498845.1 Pseudoalteromonas rhizosphaerae
CTCACCCGTCCGCCGCTCGTCAGCAAAGTAGCAAGCTACTCTCTGTTACCGCTCGACTTGCATGTGTTAGGCCTGCCGCCAGCGTTCAATCTGAGCCATGATCAAACTCTTCAATTAAAAGTTTTTTGTCTTTCGACAGCTCAATGAATTCTGAATTTATTTAATATCTTTCGATATTGAATTGACTGTGCCGAAGTAACTTATAAATAAGTTACTTCTGTTGGTCACTCAGTTTCAATTGAGACTCTAAATTTTTTGCCTTGCTTAGCTATCTAAAAGAAAGTTAAGCTCAGCTGTTAGAACTCAATCTGTACGAGTGCCCACACAGATGATTGCTTTATATTGTTAAAGAACATTGCGGTTAAAGTTAAACTTTATCTCGCTAGGGCTGCGCATACTACGCTTTCCTATTTTTTTGTCAACACTTAATTTTAAAATTTCTTAAAATCTAAACTCAAGTTTTACTCGACTAACTGATTAACTCTTGCAGCTTAAGCGTTGCCTGCTACCGTCTCAGTGGGGTCGCATTATAGGGCGCGGCGAATTTTACGCAAGCGTTTTTTAAAGAAAACTTGAAATAAAGTGCTGTTCGTTCAATTTACGCGCTAAACACACTAAAACCCCTAGTCAACTGTGCAAAATAACAACGACTTTTCCCTGAAAGGATCTTCAGTATTATCTATTATCGATATTTCGCAAGTTTTTGGCATAAAAAAAGCGCCATTAACTTCGGCGCTTTCCATAAAACAAAATAAAAACGTGTTAATAGAGGATACTGTAAAGCTTTCTTCTATATTTAGCCGCTAAACTATCACCATCCGGTAAAGAGGCAATAATAGCTAAATAACTTACCTTGGCATCGGCAAAATTCAAATCTTTTTTCAACACTGTAAATAGTAACTCTAACGCTTGCTCTTTTTTGCCTGCTTGGTCGTATGCTGCACTTAGTTCAACTTTTAATTCAAGATCGTTAGGATACTTTTCAACTTTCGCTTGTAATGCTTTTAGCTCTGGCGATTCTTGTGCTTGAAGTGCTTGTGCGCACTTTGCTTGAATATTTGTAAAGTATGCATCTTGCTCATTTTCATTTACTGAAGCTAACAAAGCTTGCGCGTCATCCAGTTTATGAATTTGAATGCATATATCTGCCAATACTAATTTTATACGCGCATTTGTATTGTCTAATTCGTAAGCCTGCTTGGCAAAATTAAACGCTTGATTTAAATCCTGAGCGATCAGTGCTTGCTTGGCTTGTTCTAACAACATTTCATGAGGCTGCGGTAAATGTTTACTTAACGCTTCTCTGATTTGAGTTTCAGCTTGTGCACCGGCTAATACATCAACAGGTGCTGAATCTTTTAATAGCACTAAGGTTGGTAATGTTTGTAGTCCAACTTGCTGTGCTAGTTGTGCTGCGAGTGCTTGCTCTAAATCACAATCTAATGTGGCAACTAATATATAGTCACCATAATCTTTGGCTATTGTCTGTAAAATAGCTGCTTGAGATTGACACTCTGGACTTTGTGCTGAAAAGAAACTTAACAGGACTAGTTTTTGTTGTGATGTTTCACCCAGCACTTGTTGAAGATTTTGCGGATTAACATTTACCATATTATTCATTGCTATTGATTGCCATATCAGACTATTTAGGGTTTTATATGGAGGCAAACATAATAATTACAAGCCCAGAATCACAAGCCATAAATCAAAAAGGTCTTTTATGAAATTTCATAGTCTATACGCTGCACTTATACTGCTTAGTCCATTAGCAAGCTCAACAACCTTGGAGCTGAAGTTAGATAAAACGATGCCTGCCATTGAAAAGTTTTACTTAGATTTACACCAGTCCCCAGAACTTTCATACCATGAGCAAGAAACGGGAGAAAAGCTTGCCACCAAATTACGTGCGCTTGGCTATGAGGTAACCGACAATGTGGGTGGCTTTGGTGTAGTAGCCTTATATAAAAATGGTGATGGCCCGACAATAATGATCCGTACTGATACAGACGGCTTACCAATCATAGAACAAACTGGTAAATCATATGCTTCAACAGTCACTGTTATAAATGATGAAGGAGCAAACGTTGGTGTGATGCACGGATGTGGTCATGATATTCATATGAGTTCATTTATTGGTACTGCGCAACAATTAATGCTACATAAAGATGCATGGCAAGGAACCTTAATGATGGTGGCACAACCTGCAGAAGAGGTGGGAGGCGGTGCAAAAGCGATGCTCAAAGAAGGTTTATTTAGTAAATATCCGACTCCTGATCACGTTATCGCTTTGCATGTTAGTGCGAGTGTTCCTGCAGGACAAGTCAGTATGAAAAATGAGTACACCATGGCCAGTGTGGATTCAGTAGATATTACGGTTAAAGGTAAAGGTGGTCATGGTGCTTACCCGCATATGACTATTGACCCTGTTGTTATCGCATCACGGATCGTGTTGGCACTGCAAACAATTACCAGTCGCGAATTATCACCTCTTGAACCCTCAGTAATTACAGTGGGTTCAATTCACGGTGGAGCTAAACATAATGTAATTTCGAATGAAGTAAAGCTACAGCTGACACTTAGAAGTTATAATCCTAAAATTCGCGAGCAACAAATTGCAGCGATAAAACGTATAACTAAAGGCATTGCATTAAGTGCAGGATTGGATGAAAGCTTAATACCAGTGGTTTATGTACATGAAGATGAGTCAATCCCATCTACATATAACGACCCTGCACAAACTAATATTGTACGTAGTGCGATTAGCTCGGCGATTGGACAAAGTAATGTGCTTGAAACCGAAGCGGTTATGGCAGGGGAAGATTTTGGTTTATATGGCCGCACAGATAAAAACATCCCTATCACCTTATTTTGGTTAGGTGGTGTAGAGCAAGCTCAATATCAAGCGGCACAAACATCAGGGGCAACTTTACCTTCACTACATTCAAGTAAATTTGCACCTGACTATAAAGTTGCAATCCCCACAGGTATCACTGCAATGAGTAACGCTGCGGTGGCTTTGTTTAATCAATAATCTTAGCAATGGATGACTAAGCCGATTTTGTTTTTGGTTTAGTTTTTCTTGTAAAACGCCGCTTTTGCGGCGTTTTTGGTAATTGTGCAAATACGTTGCTATCACAATTTTTGGCAAGTTCCACAAAAGCCGCTAAATCCACTAATAAAGGATTTAAAAATTGTTGATAACTCATTTGTTGTTCTGCTATGTCGCCCAACGATGCTTCCCATTTTGCGGTTAGGTCTGGGCTGGCTAAACCATGCGGTAACGCACTGATCAATGCTTTACCTGTATCGGTTGCTAAAATGAGTTTACCTTGACGTCTTAAAAATTGTCTTCTAAATAATAACTCTAAAATACCCGCTCTGGTTGCTTCGGTTCCTAAGCCATCTGTTTCTTTGAGTATTTTTTTGATTTCTGGATCTTTAACGTACCGACTAATACCTGTCATTGCACTAAGCAGCGTTGCATCATTGAAATGAGCTGGCGGGCTGGTCATTTTATCAATTACTTCACCGCGTTCACACTGCAACTGTTGCCCTTTAATTAATGGCGGCAATATCTGCTCATCTTTTAATGCGGTTTTTCCCATTAACGCTTTAAAGCCTAAACTTACATCTTGTTTTGCGTTGGCTTTAAAGATACCACCATTAATTGTTATTTCAGCCTTTGTTTCATTGTAAATGTAGTCTGGATAAAACTGGATCAGATAATGACGGCTAATAAGACCATACACTTTACCTTCTTCAACGCTCAAACTTGCTGACTTTTGCTGCTTAGCGGTAGGAATAATGGCGTGATGCGCAGCCACCTTAGCATCGTTAAAACACTTACTGCGTTTACTCACATCTGCGCCTTGGCAATGAGTGTCATTTTGCCCGCCATTGATGGCAATTGCCTTTATTATACTGGCTGCTTCTTGGTGATGATCTTTGGGCAAGTAACGATTGTCTGAACGTGGATAGGTAATTAGCTTGTGACGCTCATATAAATTTTGACAAATATCCAATACCTTTTGTGCAGGCATTGAAAAAGCTTTCGCAGCATCAATTTGTAACGCTGACAAATTATACGGCAAAGGTGCTTGTTGCTTTTTCTGCTTTTGTTCAAGCGCAGTAACTTCACCTGATTGATTAGAAATTCGCGACGCAACATTCTCAGCAAGGCCTCGATGGAGCACTCGCCCCTCTTCATCTTGATAAGGTTCACACGCTTTGCTTGGTTGCCACTTTGCTGTAAACGGCTCTTTATTTTCGGTACTTAAATGAGCTAATACTTCATAAAAAGGTTTTGGCACAAAATTAGCAATCTCGTTATCACGCTGGACAACCAATCCTAATATCGGTGTTTGTACACGCCCTACTGATAATACATTACCAAACCCTGCTTTTTGACCTGCAAGCGTATAGGCGCGCGTTAAATTCATACCAAACAGCCAATCAGCTCGCGAACGCGCCAAAGCAGATACACTAAGTGGAATAAATTCACGGTTAGAGCGAACGTTTTGCAGCGACTTTTTAACCGCGCTAACATTCAAATCACTGATCAATAAACGTTGAATTTGCTGTTTTTTGGCTTGGCTAAGTTTAACTTGCTCAATCACCTCATCAACAAGTAATTGCCCTTCTCGGTCTGGATCACCAGCATGAACAAGTTGATCAGCTTGTTTGATTAACTTTTTAAGTACCGTAAGTTGCTTACGAGTTTTAGATTTTGCTTTTAACTGCCATTGCTGTGGGATAATCGGTAAGTCATCAAAGCGCCATTTTTTATATTGCTCATTATAATCATCAGGCTCTGCCTGCTCGAGCAAGTGACCTATACACCAAGAAACACAATCGCCATTAGCCACTTCAATATAGCCATCATGTTTTTTATGAGGCTTTGGTAGCGCATCAGCAATGGCACGACCTAAAGATGGCTTCTCGGCTATATAAAGTTTCATAGGGCACTATCAACAACTGGTTATTTACACAGTAGTTTAGCACACGTAATTTAATCTACAAATAGTTAATGATTAGCTCTTTAAACTGCGATTTTTTCGCATAAATAAATACAACAGAGGAAGGTAGCACACAACGACAGTGCCAATATTGATTAAAGGTAATAACGTTTTATATAGCATAGTGCTATACGATAAATCCCAAAGGTGGCGATCCACTAATCTAAATAATTGTAAGATAGGCGCACTAATTACAACCAACTGACCGATCACACTTTGCCAAAGATACACTTTATCTTTAATAGCCCAGTAAGCAATCAAAGCCATCCAAGCAATATCATTAAAAGCCCAAACTACATAACGCCAAATATAAGGGTCATCTAACTCTCTAAGGCTTGAATAAATCACAGCGCCATACAAGAAGAAAACAGCTGTAATCAAGACAAAGCGTAATGCCAACCAATCCTTACGTATGTAAAATACAAAAATAGCTGGGAGTAAAAATAACACCCAGCTATATTCAAGTATAAAAATTAAATTGTTCACCCAATTAGGCATTGACGTTACTTAACATTCTTCTCTTCATCATCGCCACCAGAACCATTGCCCGGCATATAGCTATATTTATCAACGTTTTTCATCAGACACTCCGTTACACTTGTTAAAAAACTACTTTAAGCTAAATTAGGTACTTTGCCAAGCATCTTAACGAACATCTATCGGATCTGATTCCTTAGCCTTGCCTTGCATTATTGAAATTTCCACGCGGCGATTACGTCGTCTATCCGCATCAGAATCATTTGGAACAAGTGGTCGAGTTTCGGCATGACCGACAACAACCATTCTGGTTTTATCAAAGCCTTGCGCTTTTTGCATTTCAGTTGCAACCGCAACTGCACGCTTCGATGATAAGTCCCAGTTATTGGTATACAGCTCATTCGAAACTTGAAAATCATCAGTATGACCAGACACCGTAATTTCGCCTGGCACATCTTTTAGTAACGCAGCTATATCACGAATGATTGGTTTAAACTTAGGTTGTAAAAATGCACTCCCAGATGGAAATGAACCATTTTCACGAATACGAATAATAATTTGCTGACCTAATGATTCCAACTCAACAGCACCATCCATGATTTGTTGTTCCAATTGCTGGGCTATCTTTTTAACTAACTCATTAACCTGCTCTTGATCAGCTGCAGAAATAGATTGTTCTGATGCTTGTTGTTGCGCTGTACTTTGTGACTCACCGCCACGCTTATTACCGCGTTGCTCTTGACGACCGCCAGCTGAGCTTTCATCACCAGCCTGAAACTCAAGCATTTGCTGGGTCATTTCGACAGTTTGCTGTTGAATGGTTTCGATTGGAGTAGGTTCAGGTTTACCTGGGGTGAACTCCATCGCGATAACGGATGTTCCTTTGGGAATATCTTTTACTTCTATTTTATTTTGTACACCAAAGGCAAACTTCATTGAGCCTGCGATTTGTTTAAATTTAAGTACATCCATTTCTGAAAACGCGAGTAAAAGTACAAAGAAGCACATCAATAGTGACATCAAATCCGCGAAGGTACCCATCCATGCTGGTAACCCGGGTGGTGGACACTTGCACTCTTGATCTGACATGCTTACTCCTCAGTATCCACTTTTCGTTTTGATTCAGCGAGGTAGTTTTTCAAAATACCTTCGATGACTTTTGGGTTTTGGCCATCTTGTATACCTAATACCGCATCTAAAATTAGCCGCTGATTCATTGCTTCTTCGTCTTTACGCAATTCCAATTTTACTTGGATAGGAATTGCCACCACGTTTGCTAAAAACGCACCATATAATGTTGTTAAAAGCGCTACCGCCATCGCAGGACCAATCGCTTTAGGGTCATCCATATTCGACAACATCGCAACTAGACCAATCAAAGTACCGATCATACCCATCGCAGGCGCAATATCGGCAAGCGCTTTAAACAAACCGGCCCCCGATTCATGACGAGTAGAAGTAAGAGAAATATCTTTTTGCAAGGTGGCACGAACAACATCAGCGTCATGACCGTCAACAAGCATATCAACCCCTTTACGCATAAACGCATTGGGTATTTCTGCTTCCTCAAGTGCTAAAAATCCGCCTTTACGGGCCGAGTCTGCAAGTTCAACTGCTTTTTCGATAAGCTCTTCAGGTGACTCTATTTTGAACATGAAGGCTTTAGCCGCGACTTTACCGATACCGAGGAATTGACTCATCGTATAGTTTGATAACACTATAAAAATCGAACCACCGAAAACAATAACCACCGATGGCGTGTTATAAAACATAGCCACTTCGCCGCCACTACTTAGTACCATTGACATAGCAATAAGACCAATAGCTCCGAGAATACCTATAATGGTTGCTAAATCCACTTACCCCTCCAGAGGAATCGATGCTTTGTTGCTACCAGCAACAAATTTTTATTATTAACAGCTTATCGGCAATCTATTGAATTACTTAAACCATTTAATGAAAAAAATGAAATGAAAGTTTTCAACCCTGTTTAGCATTTTAAGCTACCATTGATAACCTGCAAGGCTTAAGTAAAGGTATAAATAATTAAAAGTGGCAAGAAAACAATTAATTATTCAAAAAAAATGCATCACCCTTTGACCTAGTTTAGCATTCCCCCTAAAATTGGCCTCACATTTCTATCATCTAAGTTAAATCAGTATGGCGACGAAAAAACCAGAGAACCTAAGCTTCGAGCAAGCGCTTGATGAATTATCCTTAATCGTCACAGAAATGGAGCAAGGAGAGCTTTCCCTTGAGCAATCATTAAAACAGTTTGAACGCGGTATTGCTTTAGCCGGCGCATCTTCAAGTAAGTTACAACAAGCTGAACAAAAAGTAGCTATTTTAATGGGTAGTGATAGTCAGTCACCACTTACTAACTTTGATAATGATTTGGAATAACGGGTGTTAATAACAGAGCAAATAAAATGTGCTCAACAAAATGTTGAAGCCACTCTCAATCGGTATTTTGAGCAACCGCTCGATACCGAGCACAGCATCAAACAAGCCACCCACTACAGCGTTTTAAATGGCGGTAAACGATTACGACCATTTTTAGTGTATGCCACGGGAAAAATGCTTGGCGCAAATAAACAAGATTTAGACGTGTTGGCTGCTGCTATTGAATGTATTCATAGTTATTCGTTAGTTCATGATGATTTACCCGCGATGGATGACGACGACCTGCGACGTGGTAGACCGACTTGCCATATTGTCTATGGCGAAGCTCATGCTATTTTAGCCGGTGATGCGCTGCAAACATTAGCGTTTGATTTAATTGCTAACCATTCATTTAACGTTCCTGCACAGCAACAGTTAAAAATGATTGCAGCACTTGCCAAAGCATCGGGTATTGAAGGTATGGTCGGTGGTCAAGCACTGGATATTGCAGCGACTGACAAATTAGTCAATTTAGCTGAGCTCGAACGTATCCATAAATTAAAAACAGGTGCTTTGTTAAATTGTGCAATTACTTTAGGTGCATTATGCGCAGCTGATACAAATCAACAAACATTATTACAATTAAAACAGTTTGGTGATGCAATTGGGCTGGCTTTTCAGGTGCAAGACGATATTCTTGATATCGAAGGTGATACCCAAGTCTTAGGTAAACCACAAGGCTCCGATGTTGCAGCAAATAAAGCGACCTACCCTGCTCTACTTGGGCTTACAGGTGCAAAACAAAAAGCACAATCATTACTAAAATGCGCACTCGATGCGTTAGCAGCAATAGATGCTGACACTTCTGAGCTAGAAAACTTGGCAAAATATATTGTTGAACGCGATTATTAATTCTAGGCTCTAGCTTGAGCAAGTAATGATGTACAAAATAACTAAAGAATCAGAGTAATATTACGCTATAATGACCTCTGGTTAGCGAAGGATGTATTAAAAATCATGACACTTGATAGTAGCAAGTATCCATTATTAGGTTTGGTTGACGAACCAGCCCAGTTGCGTGATTTAGCGCAAGACAAATTACCTGCTTTTAGTAATGAGTTACGTGATTACTTACTAAACTCAGTCTCGCAAAGTAGTGGTCACTTAGCATCAGGTTTAGGCACAGTTGAGCTTACTGTAGCGCTTCATTATGTATATAACACCCCTGAAGATCGCTTAGTATGGGATGTAGGCCATCAAGCATACCCACATAAAATTCTCACAGGGCGCCGTGATCAAATGCACACGATCCGCCAAAAAGACGGTTTACATCCGTTTCCATTTCGTGAAGAAAGCCACTACGACACTTTTAGTGTTGGGCATTCAAGCACCTCGATCTCTGCTGCTTTAGGCATGTCAATTGCGGCGCAAAAAGAAGGCAAAGGACGAAAAACAGTAGCGGTTATTGGTGATGGTGCGATTACCGCGGGTATGGCGTTTGAAGCAATGAATCACTTAGGTGATGTTAAATCTGACATGCTGATCATATTAAACGATAACGAAATGTCGATTTCTGAAAATGTCGGTGCACTAACTAATCATTTCGCTCGTATCTTATCAGGCAGTTTTTACACTAACATTCGTGAAGGTAGTAAAAAGCTGCTATCTGGCGTGCCACCAGTAAAAGAATTAGCCAGCCGCATGGAAGAGCACTTAAAAGGCATGGTTATCCCTGGCACCTTTTTTGAAGAGTTAGGCTTAAATTACATTGGCCCAATTGATGGTCATGATGTAAACATGTTGGTTGATACACTGCGCAATATGCGTAACCTAAAAGGGCCGCAGTTACTGCATATCAAAACCCAGAAAGGTAAAGGCTATAAACCAGCAGAAGCAGATCCAATAGGCTATCACGGCGTACCTAAGTTCGACCCTGCGATTTCCAGCCTACCAAAATCAAAACCAGGCGCTGCGACTTTTTCTAAAGTATTTGGCGATTGGTTGTGTGACATGGCAAGTCAAGATGAAAAGCTTATGGCAATCACCCCGGCTATGCGTGAAGGCTCAGGCATGGTGCGTTTTTCAAAAGAATACCCTGAGCAATATTTTGATGTTGCCATTGCCGAGCAACACGCGGTTACTTTAGCCGCAGGTTTTGCCTGCGAAGGCTTAAAACCAGTTGTCGCTATTTATTCAAGCTTTTTACAACGTGCCTACGATCAGCTTATTCACGATGTTGCTCTGCAAAACTTACCCGTGTTATTTGCAATTGACCGTGCTGGTATTGTTGGAGCTGATGGCGAAACTCATCAAGGCGCATACGATTTAAGCTTTATCCGTTGTATCCCTAATATGATTATCATGGCACCGAGTGATACTAATGAATGTCGTCAAATGCTGTACACTGGTTATCGTTGTAACAGCCCTGTTGCAGTTCGTTATCCTCGTGGTAGTGCTGGCACAACTGAAATCTGCGAGCAAATGACTGAGCTTGAAATTGGTAAAGGTCGTGTGATTAAACAAGGTGCTAAAATCGCAGTTTTATCCTTTGGTACTTTACTTGAAAACGCTCAACTGGCAGTCAATGAATTAAATGCCAGCCTCGTTGATATGCGTTTTGTTAAACCTCTTGATAGCGCACTAATCGACACTTTATTAGCCGATCATGACGTCATTGTAACCCTTGAAGATAACGCGATTGTTGGTGGTGCAGGCTCTGCTGTTAATGAATATTTAGCAGCTATCAAAGCAACAGTAAGCATCCTTAATTTAGGTATTCCTGATGAGTTCATCAAGCATGGAACACAAGAACAAATGCATGATGAAATGGGCTTAGGCTCACAAGGTATACTCGATAGCATAAAAAACTTTATTACTAAGTAACCAAAGTTTAAGTTAATAAAATAACAAAGGAGCGTAGGCTCCTTTGTTATTTATTTTCAAACATTTAAAAAAATCTCACTTTTTTTCAACTTTCTTGCATCCAATTATTTCCCTGCCACGTTTATTCACTGAGGTTAGCTCGTGAGCAAAGTGTTCACGCTTTTATATAATACCAATCGACTTAAATATTTAGCCTTTCTAGCGTGCTAAATAAAGCGCTAACGGCGTTATGAATTTTTCATGTAGAACAACTACATATAAAAATTCATGCCTTGTTATCACTCTATTTATCCGTCGCTATAAATGACTAACAACTTAACACGATTGGTATAAGCTGTTTTAAGCCAAGCTCTTTGTATGTTCACATTTGATGGAATATTTAAGAAGGTACAAGTTATGAAAACGTTAAAATCAGGCGAAAGCACCAAATCTATTCACGCACAATTAATGACCAGTAAACTTTGTTTGTCTGCGCTTACTCTAGCAATTTTGATTGGCTTAACCGGCTGTAGTGGCGATGATGGAAAAGATGGCGCTGTAGGCCCGCAAGGTGAAATGGGCATGGACGGCGTCGATGGTAGTAATGGCGCTGATGGGACAAATGGTAGCGATGGCACGAATGGATCAGATGGTACTCCAGGGTTTGCAGCAGCAACTTTTATTTTGGCTAATAATGGTGCTGATAATGCAGGCACCGTTGATTTGATTAATCAAAATGCTGCAAAGTTAAAAACATTTAATAGTGGTGCAAATGAAGGTGTTGCATTTGATAGCTTAGGTAATTTAATTCAAGCCAGCGATTCTGGTAATGGCGCTCTTAGCACCGTTTGCCAAGTATTAAGCCGTGCCGATGGGGGTATGTTTGACAGTAATCGTGATCGTACCATTACCGGCAGCAACACTACGTTAGTCAATCCCAAAGGTATTCATATATCAAATAAGCGCGGACTCATTTTTGCCGCTGACTTTAATGCCATGCAGATCACTGTCTTTGGTGCTACCGCCGCAGGAAATGCAGCGCCTTTAGCTAGTACAGTTACAGACGCAAAACCGTGGGATGTAACATACGATGATATAAACGATCGCTTATATGTGGCACTCACTAATGGTGATGTTGCAGTATACGATAATTATGTAGATGGTGGCTTTACCGCTATGGCAACTCGTACAATCACACCCAGTGATGCAAGCGGTAACAAAGTTTCCGTTAATATTCATGGTATCGTTTATGATGCCGATACAAATAAATTAGTACTTTCTGACGTCGGCAGTGCCAGTGATGCAACCGACGGCGCATTATTTGTGATCAACAACGCATCCCTTGCTACTGGCAATACCACGGTTGCTCGCAGTATCGCTGGCCCTGCTACTATGCTTGGTAACCCTGTGGATATCAGCCTGACTGGTAGCGACTTACGCGTTGCAGAAAAATCTAATGATGCAATTCTGGTATTTAGCAATATCTTTAATGGCGTCAGTGGTGACATTAGTCCAGATAGCGTCACCGCAACGATTAAGCCAGAGTCAATAACCGCCACAGTGATGCATAATGATATGCCTGATGTATCTGACAGTTATATGACTAATATGCCATTGATGGGTATTGCTGTAAGCAGTAATCCAAGCGCGGCAGGCCCTACAACAGGACAAATTTCACGTCTAAATGCACAGTTAACAAGTGAAATTGGCAGTTATAATGCAAGTCAAACAATCGAAAGTGTTGCCTTTGATAAAGCCGGTAACAGCTATGCGAGCTTTGATAACAGCACAACCTCTGTAGGTGGAATTGTTATTTCCAATAAAGTCGCGATGCACCGTGATGGCGAGGTATTTACACTAAGCCAAGATTCTATCATCAGCGGCAGTAATACCGGCCTAATCTCGCCAAAAGGTATTGATGTAGCATCAGACAGTGGGATGATTTTTGTCGCTGAAAACAATGCCACAACACCGGGAATATTAATATTCTCAACATGTACTACGGGTGATGTAACGCCCCTTTTGACGCTCACAGCAAGCGGTGGTGCACGTCCATGGGATGTTGACTATGATGTCACTACTGATAGAGCATTTGTGGCATTAACCAATGGGACTATTGCTGTTTTTGATGAAGTTAAAAGCAAGCTAATGGCGGGTATGAGCACTGTAACCGGGGAAGATCGCTTAATTACACCCGCAACAGCAGGAGTCGCATTCCCAGCCCCTACCAATATACATGGCATTGATTACGATCCACTAAGTGACTCATTAATTGTCTCAGATGTAGGCAGTGCCGCTGACGCCACTGATGGTAAATTGTTTGTATTAAATAATGCAGGAACCGGATCAGGTTTGAACAATGTCAGTGTCAATATCGCCGGACCTGCAACCATGCTCGGTAATCCTGTCGATATTATGTTTACCGGCAATCATTTATACGTAGCCGAAAAATCAAATGGCTTAGTCATGCGGTTTGATAATATTCTCAATAGCCCCAGCGGTGATATTGCAGCCAGCGTAAGCTACTCATTCACAGCTCCTGAGTCTGTTGCTATTTTACCAAGCTGGCTAAATCGCTAACCATCAAGGACAGTTAAATTAACTGCCTTTAGTTGGCCTCCCAATGCCTTAACTTTTCGAGTTAAGGCATTTCTTATCTTTAACTAACAGCAGTCTTAGAATAAGCAAACGCATAATTAGCCAATTAGCGCATCCACACTTTGATATCTGCTAAACCATTAGCTTGTAATACACTCAGTTGTTGCTCAACATTGTTGGTTTGCTCAAACTCAAAGGCATCTAATTGTTCATCAAAGGTGATGTTTGCAACACCATCGCCACCGCGCTTTTTAACTTGATGTAGCGCGATATCCGCTAAGTTGACAGAGGTTTCCCAACCAATAACCTGACCACCTAATAATGGTAATGGGTAAAATGAAAAGCCAATCGATGCGGTCAAGTTTATACTGTCACCACTGGGCAACTTAAATGTGTGATCAGCGATTACTTTACATAGCTGCGCAACATAACTATCGATTGCAGTGCGTTTAAAGTCACGTAGCAGTAACAAGAATTCATCACCACTCCAACGGGCAACATAATCAGATCCTTGGGTACGAGAGTTAAGCAATGCAGCCATTTGCTGCAAACAACTATCACCACCAATCGGTCCATAAGCGTCATTAATGCGGCTAAAATTATCAAAATTAATGATTAGCAACACCAAGGATTTTCCCTGCGCTTGTAATGATTGTGAGTTACGCTGAAAGTGCTCTATATCTTTTGGTAGTTGATCAAATAAGAAGCGACGACTTCTCAGCCCAGTAAGCTCATCTGAGTGACTCATAAGCTTTAGCTGTGAGTTAACTTGATTTAGCTTATCATTAGCTTGTCGCAGCTCCCCGGTGCGCTCCGTGATCAGACTTTCAAGCGCGGTTTGCTTACGGCGCTCTTGCTTTCTAAATACCCAAAACACTAAATAAAATAATAAAATAAAACTACCAGTGATCAACAACCGAAAATAAATTGTTTCATCAAACCGTCTTGGTACCACAAATGAATATTCCGTACGTTGCGCCTTCTGCCAGCCTTCACCTTGTCGTTTAGCCTCAAGTTGAAACAAAAATGCACCAGGCGGTAAATTGGTATAAATAGCTTCACGACGGGTATTAGCATAACGCCAATCGCTGTCTAAACCAGTTAAACGATAGCGAAACTCAATACTGGTCGGTGCATAATAGTCTATCGCTGTATATTTAAGGGTGATATCACGTTCATCGATTTCTAATTCAGGATTACGCCCTAATGCAGCTGTTGCAAGTTTACGTATCCCAGTATTTAAACTCTCAACCTTTGGCTGTAATGGTTTAACGCCAAACAGCTCAATATCCTTAGGGATCTCCACGACCCCCTGTAGGCTCGGATACCACATTGAATTACCTAACTCCGCCACAGCGTCATGGCCAAGGCCGGTACAACACTGGCTGGCCTTACCGTCAAGTTGACGATCGTATGACGAAATAACCTGCTCTACTTTTAAGCTTTCAATATCGGTACTAAACTGTTCAACCGGCATTCGGTAGACACCTTTCATGGTACTAACCCATATGCGCTTGAGCTTTTCATCATAACGTAAACTAAAAATAGAACCGTAAGGTAAGCCATTGGTAGCATCTAACTGACGCCAATGCCCTTGTGTGCTTCGATAAAATAAACCATCATTTAATGAGCCGATTAATATACCAACTCCATCAATGTTTAAGATGCTTGTAACATAAGCACCTTCAAGACTCGTTTGATCGCCAATTTTTTCAATACCACGATCGGTAAAGTAGTAAGCGCCTTTGCTAGTGCCAATTAAACCAAAATTAGCTTCATCAACGACATAAGTAATAAACTTACTGCCTAAAAATGCGTTATAAGCAAATGGGGTTAAACCACCGTAACTAAGCCGATACATACCCCGGCCAGTACCAAGCCAAAAGCCTCCTTTGCTGGAGCGACTAATCGCAAACACCGGGTTATCTTTTAAAGCGCGTCCAGGGACAGTGAACAAGGTGTTGTTTTCATAAATATACACACCACGTCCAGTGGCGATATATAAACGTGAGCCATCAAACTGTAAATCATGCACGGCTGCACGTCCGTATTGATTACTTGGGATTTGATTGATAAAGTTTTTATCTAAATCAAAGTAGCCTACACCACTGCGGTTAGCGACCCACAATCTCCCATCGGGCGCTTGGCTAATGGCCATAACCGCTTCGGTCATTTGTGATATAGCTGAGTGACGTTCTATTCGGCCTTCGTGCGCAAGCCATAATCCTTCACTAAAACTCGCAAGCCAAATATTATTATCATTATCGCGATATAAATCAGCAAACCAAATACTTTGGTCAAGTTGGCTCGGTTCAACCCATTGCCAATCGCCGGAGTTGTCTCGAAACAGTAAGCGCCCATAGGTCGAAATCCACAGTGCTCCATTTGAGTCACTCATAAATTTATAAACCGCTGAGTTATTCGCATTGGGCAGTGGAAAGGGCCTTAACTCGTCATCTAAATCTAAAAAGTAAGCACCGAGCTCTGACGCTAAATATAAGTTGCCTTCCAGCCATGCTAAATCGTGAATAATCGTTTGTGCTAAACGCTCAGGTATAGATACCTTAGCAGTTAGTTCTAAGCGTAATTTTGCAAAATCAGAGGAGGAATTAGTTAACCGTAGCAAGTATCGTTCATTCACCAGCCAGATCCCTTCTGGCGATAATGCCAGCTGACTGACAGTACCAACAATCTGCTTTACTGAACTGGCACTCATTACAGGGACTAGTAAGTCATGCACTGCGCTGACATTGATCTGATTGCGAGATACAAAGTACAGGCCATTCGCTGCTATCCAAATACTGCCTTTCGCATCTTCGATAACATCGCGTACAGGGCCTTTTACACTAAACTCTTGCGCTGCCATAGTGGTGGGATCGATGACCACAATACCATCTTTAGTACCAATCCATAAATAGCCTTCGCTATCGACTAGTAATTTATTAATGCCGTTACTGGGTAAGAAATTACTATTTAAGGTGTTGTAATTAGTGAATGTATTGCCATCAAAGCGACTGAGGCCAAACTGAGTTCCCAGCCACATATAGCCTTGCTTATCTTGCACGACACTTTTAAGTGACTGCGATGGTAAGCCATTTTGCATATTCCATTGTTTTACAACATAGTCGGTAATTGACGCCTTACTTGGCATACTGCAGAACAGCACAATAATAACCAATAAAAATCGCATCATAACGTCAATACCTCGTTGCAAAACTAAGGTTAAAAGGGCAAATAACCCATTTTAAACAATGCCTGAACACAAATTAAAGAAAATATACCAGCTAAAACATCATCCGCCATAATACCTACACCACCATGAACCCGCTTATCAAGAAAGCGAATAGGACCTGGTTTAGCGATATCAAAAAAACGAAATAACAAAAAACCCACTAACAAAGACTGCCAACTTAATGCAGCTCCGATCATGGTAATGTAAAATCCGGCAACTTCATCCCATACAATCGCGGGATGATCATGTACTCCCAGATCATCAGCGGTTTTGCCACATGCCCATATACCAAAAATACTAATAACTACCGCAAATACAATTTGTAACCACAGCGGGAAATACATAGTAGTAAAAATAAACGGTAGCGCAGCAAAGGTACCAAACGTACCCGGCGCTTTAGGCGCTAACCCTAAACCAAAGCCCAAACCAAAAAATTGATGAGGGCGCTTTAAATTAAATAATGCAGGTTTATTCAAACCGACTCCTTGGTGAAGTGTTCAAAACCAGCATCATCATATGCTAATTTTTCGCCATCGAGCATCAGCTCAACCTCGCCTTCACCACTTTTTATTTGTCCAATGCAGGCTGCATCTACACCATACTGGCGCAATTTCATTTCCAGCATACTTTTATTGCTATCAGGTACCGTAAATAACAACTCATAGTCATCGCCATAATTGAGGATAAACGGCAGTTGTTGATCTCGTTCTAAAGTAGCACGCAATGCATCCGAGGTTGGTATTTTATTCACATCAATACAAGCGCTAACTTGCGACAGAGCTAAAATATGCCCAAGATCTGCCAATAGACCATCTGAGATATCAATCGCTGATGATGCTAAACCGCGTAATACTTGCCCCGCAGCAACACGCGGAGTTGGGTAATCAAATCGTTGATTAACGTACCTTAAGTGCTCTGGAGCAATCTTAATCTCTTGCTTACGAGCTTCAATCGCAAGCCCGGCATCACCTAGCGGCCCTGTAACATAAACCCAGTCACCTACTTTAGCACCGCTTCGGCGCAGTGCTTTACCTGCAGGCACTGTACCTTTAGCACAAATAGTAATTGTTAACGGCCCTTGCGTGGTATCGCCACCAATGATTTGCACATTAAAATACTCTGCGATTTCATGCATGCCTTCGGTGAATTCTTCCAGCCACTCAACATCAATATTTGGCAACGTTAAAGCAACCGAAACCCACGTAGGCTCAGCCCCCATAGCAGCTAAATCACTTAAGTTTACGGCCAGGGCTCGATGGCCTAATGCACGCGGATCGATGTCATCAAAAAAGTGTACGCCTGCTACCAGTGTATCGGTGGTAATCGCTAACTGACAATTTTCAGGAACAGTAACCAATGCACAATCGTCACCAATCCCTAAATTAACATCGCGACGAGTTATGCCACGACCTTTAAAGTAGCGATTTATTAATTCAAATTCCTTCATACACAAAAAAGCCGGCCTATGCCGGCTCTCCTTTTACGGTCGCATTACTTACGTAAATGCTTTACCGCTTTATCAAGTACACCATTAACAAATTTATGGCTGTCTTCAGCGCCAAATATCTTAGCAAGCTCAATACCTTCGTTGATAGCAACTTTATAAGGTACATCTTCACGGAATTTCAGCTCATAGCTGCTTAAACGTAAAATAGCGCGTTCAACTTGGTCTAACTCGTTAAATGGACGAGTTAAATGTGGCGATACTGCTTCGTCTAGTTGCTTATGATTTATAGCAACACCACGCGAAAGATCTTTAAAGTATTCAACATCAATTTTAGTCACATCGTTTTCGATCAACATTTGTTGTTCGATATCGGCAATGGCATTGCCACTTAATTGCCAAGAATAAACGGCTTGAAGTGCTAAGATACGTGCTTTACGTCTTGCTGCTGGTTTCACAAAAATTCCTTAAACTTAAATTTTATCTAACACATTAACCATTTCAAGTGCGCCTAAAGCAGCTTCGCCGCCTTTGTTGCCCATTTTAGTGCCAGCGCGTTCAATCGCTTGCTCAATGCTTTCAGTGGTTAATACGCCAAATGCAATCGGGATATCATACTCAAGCGACACTTGCGCTAAGCCTTTATTTGATTCGCCAGCGACAAGATCAAAATGTGGTGTACCACCTCTGATCACAACGCCTAAAGCGATGATTGCATCATACTCTTTTTTTGCTGCAACGCGTTTCGCCGCTAAAGGTAATTCTACCGCACCTGGTACATAAACTACGGTAATATCATCATCAGATACACCACCAGTACGTTTTAATTCATCAACAGCACCAGCTAATAGGCTGCTACCAATAAAGTCATTAAAACGAGAAATAACGATAGCGAATTTCTTGCCAGGAGCGTATTTATTACCTTCAATAATTTTCATTCGATAACCCTAAAAAATAAGTTCAAGCGGTTGCGATTGCGCAAAAATTGCTGCGTATCATACCATATAAATAAAATAATAGCCTAGTTTAAGCGTTGTGCTTATTGTGGCTCTACGTAGTCAACCACTTCTAAGTGAAAGCCCGATAACGCATGGTACTTTTTAGGCAAGCTCATCAAACGCATTTTTTCAATGCCCAAGTCAGCTAAAATTTGTGACCCTACGCCTACGGTGCGTGAAGTACCTTGGAATTTACGATGCGCGACCGTCTCACCAGCATCTTCTGCAGCAAACGCTTTGACTGTCGCTTCTAGTTCTTCGGTGCATTCTTGCTTACCTAGAATAACTAACACACCTTGATGCTTTGCAATATAAGCCATCGCATCTGACAAGCCCCAGCTTCTATCGGCACTGCGATCAGATAACAAAATATCATTGAAGGTACTTTTTAAATGAACCCGTACTAAGGTTGGTTCATTCGTTTTAACCTCACCATTTAACAGCGCATAATGTAACTGGCCGTCAATGGTATCTTTATAAGTAACTAAATCAAACTCACCATGTACGGTTGGCAACTTACATTTTGCCACTTGCTCAATGGTGGTTTCATTCATGTTACGGTATTCAATTAAATCAGCAATAGTGCCAATTTTGATATTATGTTGCTCAGCAAATACTTCTAAATCAGGACGACGCGCCATGGTGCCATCAGCATTAAGAATTTCCACAATTACTGATGAAGGCTCTAAACCGGCTAAGCGGGCTAAATCACAACCGGCTTCAGTGTGACCGGCACGCGTTAATACGCCACCTGGTTGTGCCATAATAGGAAAGATATGCCCAGGTTGAACGATATCACTTGGTACAGCACCTTTGGCAATCGCAGCTTGCACAGTACGAGCGCGATCTGCAGCAGAAATCCCCGTAGTCACACCTTTCGATGCTTCAATCGACATCGTAAAGTTAGTCGAAAATGCCGCACCATTGTTTTTTACCATTAATGGTAAATCAAGTTGCTCACAGCGCTCTTGAGTCATTGTTAGGCAAATTAAGCCGCGACCATGAGTGGCCATAAAATTGATCGCTTCAGCACTAATGTGCTCGGCTGCGATAATTAAATCGCCTTCATTTTCTCTGTCTTCATCATCCATTAAAATAACCATTTTACCGGCTTTAATGTCATCAATAATTTCTTGTGCGCTGTGTAAATTCATAATCTGCTCGTGTAAGTTGTGGAGTGCGTTTATTTAATAAAACCGGCTTGGGCGAGTAAACTCATCGAAATATCTGAACTAGCTGGCTGCTCTGCGCCTTTGATCAAACGCTCTAAATAACGCGCGATTTGATCTACTTCTAAGTTCACTTGCGTGCCTACTTTAAAATCAGCAATAGTCGTTTGCTCACTAGTGTGCGGCACAATTGTCAGTTTAAATTTATTATCTGCTACTGCATTTACTGTTAGGCTAATACCATCAATGCATACCGAGCCTTTATAGGGAATGTATTTCATCAATTGTGCATCGGTGCTCAGCCAATATTCAACGGCGCGGGCATTAGGCGTGATTGCGGTGATTGTCGCAATACCATCAACATGACCAGACACTAAATGCCCACCGAGGCGAGACACCGGTTGCATGGCTTTTTCAAGGTTTACTTTTTGCCCTTGTTTATAATGTGCAAAGCCTGTCAAACCAATCGTTTCATTAGATAAATCAGCGCTAAAGCCATCGCTGTGCTTTGCTACTACGGTTAAACACACACCGTTGGTTGCAATGCTGTCACCTAAATTGACATCCGCCATATCAAGGTTATTACTTTGAATGCGAATAGCTAAATCGCCTTGCTTTTGTTGTAACTCGCTAATAGTGCCCGTTGCTTCGATGATCCCAGTAAACATAGTGGTTACTCTTTAGTTATTTGGTTTAGATGAGGCTTTGCGTGGTGTCGCCGTGATACGAATATCGTCACCGATACACACACTCTCATTAATTGATAAATTAACAACGTCCTGCATACTTGTCAGCTCTGTAAAGTTTAGTAAGCTTTTGCCGTCATTCCCTAACAACTTCGGCGCCAGATAAACAATATATTCATCAATTAAATTACATTCAGTCATTTGGCCCGCTAAGGTTGCCCCTGCCTCTAACCAAATATGATTAAACTGTTGCTGCGCTAGAAGTTTCATGGCAGCCACTAAATCAACTTTACTATTTTTTTCTGGTACTACAATATGGCTTACGTAATGAGGCCATTGCTGTGATTTATCAAGTTCAGTGGTAAGAATAATTACTTCACTGGCAATGCTAAATAATGCTTGCTCAGGTGTTAAACGATTTTGTGAATCAATAATAATACGTACAGGTTGGCGTACAGGTAATTGCGTTGGTAACGGCTCTGGCAGCTCATCAACACGAACATTGAGTTTTGCATTATCAACTAATACTGTGTCCGCGCCGGTTAAAATAGCGCAGCTTTGTGCGCGCTGTAGTTGCACATCTTGGCGAGCCTTAGGGCCCGTTATCCACTTACTTTGACCGTTTTTAAGTGCCGTTTTACCATCAAGGCTTGCGGCCATTTTGCAGGTAATAAATGGCATACCTTGCTCCATGCGCTTTAAAAAGCCACGGTTTAACAGCCTTGCTTGTTGTTCTAACAAACCTGACGCAACCTCAATGCCCGCGTCCGCTAAAATAGCTAAACCTTTACCGGCCACCTGCGGATTTGGATCAACCATAGCAGCAATTACTTTTACCACGCCAGCAGCTTTTAAACCTTCGGCACACGGCGGTGTGCGACCAAAATGGCTACAAGGTTCAAGCGTGACATAAGCAGTTGCGCCAAAGGCTTGGCTACCCGCCATTGCTAATGCATTCACTTCAGCATGGCCTTGGCCGGCAACTTGATGAAAACCTTCACCAACAATAACGTCATTTTTTACTAATACACAGCCAACATTTGGGTTTGGGGTGGTAGTAAAGCGTCCTTGTTTGGCAAGCTCAATCGCTCGGGTCATATAAGAGAAATCTTGTTCGCTAAACTGATATTGGTTCATATCACTCTCCCAAACGGGCAATTTCTTCACCAAATTCACGAATATCTTCGAATGAACGGTATACCGATGCAAATCTGACGTAAGCGACTTTATCGAGTTTTTTCAGCGCTTCCATAATGCATTCGCCAATCAGGTGACTGGAAATCTCACGCTCGCCGGTGGCACGTAATTGCGATTTAATAATATTGACCACTTCATCAACTTGCTCGGTACTGACGGGGCGTTTTTCTAATGCACGGTGTAGACCATTAAGGAGTTTATCTTCATTGAAAGGTTCACGGCTACCGTCTTGTTTGATCACCCGAGGCATTACAAGTTCTGCGCCTTCAAAGGTAGTAAAGCGTTCATGACATTCATTGCATTCACGGCGTCGCCTTACTTGGTGACCACCTCCCACTAAACGCGAGTCAATCACTTTGGTATCTTTTGCGGTGCAAAATGGACAATGCATAGGTATCAGCTTCCGTTAAAAACAAAAAAGGCCGCTTTTAGGCGGCCTTTATAATAGCAAAAAACTAAGCTATTGTGATCTAAATTACTGTTTGTAACTCAATTAAGCGTAAACAGGTAATTTTTTACAGATTGCTTTAACTTTCTCTTTTACTTGTGCTTGTACTGACTCATCGTTGATGTTGTCTAGTACGTCACAGATCCAGCCAGCAAGCTCTTTAGACTCAGCTTCTTTAAAACCACGGCGTGTGATTGCCGGTGAACCAATACGTAAACCAGACGTTACAAACGGTGAACGTGGGTCATTTGGTACTGAGTTTTTATTTACGGTGATATTAGCATTACCTAAAGCCGCATCTGCGTCTTTACCAGTGATGTCTTTATCAATTAGATCAAGTAAGAACAAGTGGTTTTCTGTTTTATCAGATACGATCTTATAACCGCGCTCTTGCATTACTGCAACCATAGCTTTAGCATTTTTCACAACTTGAGTTTGGTATACTTTAAACTCTGGTTGTAGTGCTTCTTTAAATGCCACTGCTTTGGCAGCGATAATGTGACATAAAGGACCACCTTGGCCACCAGGGAATACTGCACTGTTAAGCTTTTTATAAATAGCTTCGTCGCCACAAGCAGAAATAATCAAACCACCACGTGGGCCGGCTAATGTCTTATGCGTAGTTGTAGTAACAACATGTGCATGTGGTACTGGGCTTGGGTAAACACCAGCAGCAATAAGGCCTGCAACGTGAGCCATATCAACAAACAAGTAAGCGCCTACTTTGTCAGCGATTTCACGGAATTTAGCCCAATCAACAATACCTGAGTATGCTGAGAAACCACCGATGATCATTTTTGGTTTGTGCTCAAGTGCAAGTGCTTCAACTTGTGCGTAATCAATCTCGCCAGTCGCTTCGTCAAGTCCGTATTGGATTGCGTTATAAAGCTTACCAGAGAAGCTTACATGTGAACCATGCGTTAAGTGACCACCATGAGCTAAGCTCATACCTAACACTGTATCGCCAGCATCTAATAAAGCTAAGAACACAGCAGCATTTGCTTGTGAACCTGCGTGAGGCTGAACGTTAGCATAATCTGAACCAAACAATTCGTTTGCACGGTCAATCGCTAGTTGTTCAACCACGTCAACATGCTCACAACCACCGTAGTAACGCTTGCCCGGATAACCTTCAGCATATTTGTTTGTTAGCTGTGAACCCTGCGCTTCTAGTACGCGTGGGCTACAGTAGTTCTCAGATGCGATAAGCTCGATGTGTTCTTCTTGGCGAGCAGTCTCTTTAGTGATTGCTTCAAATAACTCTGGATCGAAATCCGAAATATTCATGCTACGTTCTAACATGGGGGCTCCTAGGGCAACGTGTATGGTATTTTGAAGGCTGAATTATACGCTGAAAACGTCAATTTGCCTATGGTCTAAAGATGAACATATTTAAACAGGGATTGAATTTAATTCACAGTGTTTTTGTAATGATATTTTTTTATTAAAGCATCAGAAATTTTAATGAATAAAAGCAAATAACATTTACATTATTTATACCTTAATCTGTTGCATTCGCGATTGTTTACACTATTATGATACCAATGTAATCATGGATGATGAACTAATTTACTATGCTAGCTAAACCTATCTACGAATCAATTCCTTATTGTTATGTCATTGTTGGCGGACTTTGCATTTTACTTTTCAGCACTGTTTTACCAACAGCCATTGGTATTTTTTTATTCTTCAATGGTGCCAATATTTGGCGATTACGCTCAAATTCACGGCGTAAAGATCATAAAGTAAATCGCATTAAAGTTAACAAACACTTTTATTATTATGAATTTAAACCATTTATTTTATTTATGTGCGGATTACTCCTAATCCATTGGGTAGCGAATGAATTAGTTATACTTGCAGGGATTATGATCTGCCTTATAGCCATTTTAATTTTTTGTTTACGAGTGCTAAACCGCCGTTCACGTTCAATAGTTTAATTTTCCATTACTGCTATTAAGTACAATTTAAAGCAATAAAAAACGACATTGCTTTCACATATGCCGTTTATTTTTAGTTTTACTTAGCGGGTAAAAACTAACCTAGTTTAGCTAATAATATTTCACGCAGGATATCGTAATCATCTGCGATATCCTCGGCTAAGCATGGTTTAGCTAATGCATCAGCTAGTGGTTTTGGCATTTCAAGTTCAATATTTAAAATCTCTTCAACACTTTCTTTAAACTTAGCCGGATGCGCTGTTGCCAGAAAAATACCAGTTGAATCAGTTGCTAAGTTAGCTTTTAGGCCCTGATAAGCAATCGCTGTATGTGGTTCTGCAACATAGCCTGTTTGATGAATTTTTTTCATCACTGCTTGGGTATCATTTTCATCAACACTAGTTGAATAAAAATCATCATAACTAAACCATTTGTTATCAAGCATGGTTTGTACACGTGGCCAATTATTAGGTTTACTCACATCCATGGCATTAGACAATGACTCGATTGTGGCATTAGGCGCCCAGTTTTTATCAAGGATAAAGCGCGGTACAGTGTCATTTTGATTGGTTGTAGCGCTAAGTTTAGCGACCGGTAAACCAATCACCGCACCGATCATCGCCGCACATACATTACCAAAGTTACCACTAGGTATTGAGATATGTGCTTTGGCGCGCTGCTCTTTTGGTAATTGCGCTATTGCTTCAAAGTAATAACATACTTGTGCAACAAGGCGACTTATATTGATAGAATTAGCTGAATTTAAACCTAAACGAGATTTAACTTCATCATCTAAAAAGGCATTTTTAACCATCGCTTGGCAATCATCAAAGCTACCATCTACAGCGTAGCAATGGATATTATTACCCAAAGTAGTAAACAATTTTTGCTGTGCTAATGAGATTTTACCTTTTGGATACAGGATAACCACATCAATATTTGGCTTGTTATAGAACGCATGCGCAACAGCTGCCCCAGTGTCCCCTGAGGTTGCTGTGAGTATTGTGGTTTTTTCACCTTGGCTAAATTGTGCCAAGCACTCAGCCATAAAGCGACCGCCAAAGTCTTTGAATGCAAGCGTTGGCCCATGGAACAACTCTAAACAATAAATATTGTCTTCAACTTCAACTAATTTAACAGGAAAGTTAAAGGCATTTTGCACCATTTGTGCAACCGTATCAGCAGGTAATTCATCACCAATCAAATGCGATAAAATCTTACTGCTACGAGTAACAAAGTCCATATCGAGTAAACTATCAACATCAGCTAAAGGCGCGAGCGATTCAGGGAAAAATACTCCTTGATTACGTCCTAAACCTGTTTTAACCGCTTCAACAAACGACACTTTTTGAGAATCATCTTTTAAATTATGTAATTGCATTATTAGTTCCTTAAATTCTTATAGCTGACGCGTGCCGGCGTTATCGAGTTTACAAATGTGGCAGAAGCCTTGCTCATTAATATAGTTTTGTTCAAGCCACTGTGCGCATTGCTGTGCAGCTTCGAGCGTTTTGCACACGGTAAATAATGTAGGACCAGCACCTGAGATACTGACAATCTCAGCACCAAACTCTGGCAGCGCCGCTTTAGCTTCACTAAAACCATTGATCAGTGGCGCACGATGCGGCTCCGCTATTTCATCACTCATGATGGAGAGTGCTTCATCAAATCGGCTAGTTAACAATAAAGTACTAAACGCTGATAAGCGCTGCGCAAATTCAACGCTCGCATGCATACTTAGCTGTTTTGGTAACACTGAACGCGCTTTAGCGGTATTAAGTGAAAAACCAGGAAAAGCCGCTACGTAATACCAACGCTCATCAACCGGTAAAGCAATTGATTTATTTGGAATTAAATCACCAGTAAGCTGCAAACCACCCAAGTAACACGGAGTGATATTGTCGTAATGACGACCGCCACTGACAATCGCTTCAAAATCAGCCATTAATTCAATTAACTGCACTTGGCTCAGTGCAGTACCTGCAAACTGATCCAGCGCCGCAAATGTGGCTACTACAGAGCAAGCACTTGAACCAAGACCCGAGCCAATTGGTAAGTTCTTTTTTAATTCCAGTTTAACGCTTGGCATGGTTGGCGCTACATGTTCACGAAAATGCACTAAACACTGATACGCTAAATTTTCACTGGCATCGCTTGGTAGTTTATCTGCGTAATCCCCAGAGCATATAAATTCGTCAAGCTCGCTAGAACTTACCGCAACAACATCACCTAATAACGTGCCATCAATAGGAGCAAGCGCAGCACCTAAGGCATCAAAACCAACTGCAAAATTACCGATTGAGGCTGGAGCATATACTTCGATCATTATACTCTCCTAGCGCGATAACGTTTTTAAAATGTCAGCAAATACCCCGGCCGCAGTCACTGCTGAGCCGGCACCATAACCACGAATAACAAATGGACGTGGTTGATAGTATGCACTCAAAATTGCTAAGGCATTTTCGCCGTCACGAATAACAGCCAGAGCATGCTTTTCATCTACCGCTTCAATACCTACTTTGCAGTGGCCTTGTTTGATAGTACCGACATAACGCAACACTTTGCCTTCACTTGCAGCACTTTGAATACGGTCATTAAACGCAGCATCTAAACTTGGCAATTTAGCCATAAATTCGTCAACGTTATCACCTTGGGCAAAGCCCAAAGGAAGCACTGATTCAACTTCGATATCGCTCAACTCTAATTTCATACCTGCTTCGCGGGCAATAATTAATAACTTACGCGCGACATCAGTGCCCGATAAATCATCACGTGGATCTGGCTCAGTAAAACCACTTTCTTTGGCTTTAATGGTTGCCTCAGACAGTGATAAACCATCTTGCAATGCGCCAAACATATATGACAATGAACCGGATAAAATTCCGCTAAATTCAAGTAACTCATCACCAGCACCAAACAGTGACTGTAAGTTATCGATTACTGGAAGACCTGCACCGACATTTGTTTCGTATAAAAACTTACGATTATTTTTTTGCGTTGCTGTAATTAAATCTTGGTAATAAGCATATGAACTTGTATTGGCTTTTTTATTTGCAGCCACAACGTGGAAACCGGCATTCAAAAAGTCTACATACTGAGCCGCTAAAGCATCTGAAGACGTACAATCAACCAGCACTGGATTGATTAAATGATTTTGCCTAACAAATTGTTCAACCAGTTTGAGGTCAAACGGTTGTTCTGATGCTGCCAACTTTTGCTGCCAATCGTCAAAAGCAATTCCTTCGCTATCAAGATGTAATTGACGTGAATTAGCAACACCATACAAGTTTAGTTTGATATTACGTTTTTCAAGCCATGCTTGCTGACGCTCTAACTGCTTAATAAGTTCTTGGCCAACTAAACCACAGCCTAATAAAAATACATCAATTGATGGGATATGAGTGAAGAAGTTTTCGTGACACACTTTTACAGCATCATTACACAGCTCGCCGTCAATCACTGCTGAAATTGCACTTTCAGTTGAATCCTGGGCAATAGCGACAATGTTAACTTGTGCTTGGGCGAGTGATGCGAAAAATTTAGCAGCTAAGCCTTTATGAGCGCGCATATTATCACCCACTAAAGTAACGATTGCTAAATTACGCTGCACTTGTACAGGTTCAATTAGTCCCGCCTGTGATTCAAGCTCAAACGCAGTTTGCAATGCCTCAAGAGCCAATGGCAAATCTGATTCATGGACACAGAAGCTGATACTAAATTCACATGACGATTGAGTGATCAGTACAATCGAAACATTATCGTGAGCAAGGGCATTAAAAACTTTTGATGCCATGCCTACTTTACCTTTCATGCCGGGGCCTGAAACCGTTAGCATCGCAAGATTTTGTAAACTAGATAACGCTTTTACCGGCTCCGATGACACATTATCATTACTGATCAGTGATCCTTGTGCATCCGGATTATGGGTATTTTTAATTTCACACGGCACGCCAGCTTTAGCGCACGGTAGAATTGTTTTAGGATGGAGAACTTTGGCACCAAAGTAAGAAAGCTCCATCGCTTCTTTATATGATAAAAAATCAACTTTAGTGGCTTTTTTGATATAACGCGGATCAGCACTGTACACACCATCAACGTCAGTCCAAATTTGACATACTTGCGCTTCTAAACACGCTGCGGCAATTGCGGCTGAATAATCTGAGCCATTACGTCCCAGTGTAGTTAGCTGGCCTTGTTCGTTGCTAGCTGTAAAGCCAGGCATAATATAAATAGTCGCAGGATTAGCTTTTAAAGCCGTTTGAAAACGAATTTTACTCGCCACTAGATCAGCTTCCGCATCAATATGACCATTAGTTGATGCAATGCAATCGGTTGCTTCGAGGTAGTGAGCGTTATGTGAGCTTAATAAACACTGCATCAGTGATACACTGATGCGCTCACCAAAACTAATAACATAAGCACGCACTTGATCTGGACAACATTGGATGAGTTTGACACCCGCTAGCTTATTTTGCAGTTCGTTTAAATCAGGCCAGTTTTGAACACTACCATATTCAGCTTCAACGGCTGCTTTTAAGCTTTGGCAACGCTCAATTAATGCGTGCCACTGTGTATCATAATCAAGTCCTTGTTCAGCAGCGCTTGCCAGTGCAACCAATGAATCGGTCATGCCACCTGGAGCGGATAGCACCAATAACATTTCGTCTTTTAATTGTGCTTTAACTAACTGTGCTACCTGTTGTAGGCAGGCAAAGTCAGCAAGTGACGACCCACCAAATTTTAATACTCGCATTTTTTATGTTTCCTCATCCCATAAAACGAAAAAAGGCCTGTGTTCGTTGTGAACACAGGCCTTTAAATTTGTTGCACCGACCTATGCCACTATCCAGTAAGAATGGTGGTTGTAATAATAATGGTCAATGCGTGATTATTTGTTTTCATAGCCCTTAGACTGCCTTAAACAGGCCTATTCTGTCAACCCCAAATAAAAAGATAAATTATGCTTTTTGATTATAAAGAAATCTAATGAATGCCAAATTTATGCAGTATTTCATTTAATCTTGTTTTATCTATCGGCTTATCAACGAAGGCTATAGCTCCCAACTTAGCGACACGTTGTTTCATTTCAAGTTGAATATCTGCCGAGATAACCAACACAAAGCATTCAATCTTTTGTGCTTTAATACTCTCAAGAACTTGTACTCCATCGACTTCGGGCATAGTTAAGTCAAGGCACAGTAAATCGAAATTATGTATATGCATTAACTCCAACGCTTCACGGCCATTTTTTGCTTGCATAATATCTGCTGCGATACACTCATTTAAACAGCGTATAACTTGTTTGCGTGCTACTGTTGAATCATCACACACCAGTACGGAAAAATTCATAATATAGACAACTAAAATACGTATAATAGATTACTGAGTAGACAACTAATCACTCAGTAAATAATAATGTTATAATACTGTTGTGATTTTATAACACAAAAATTTAACAGCGATAAGCTTAAGTTTTTGCTGAAAAAAGAAAATTAACAATGTTTGTACTGTTAAATAAGATTATTTTATTTATTTTTAAACATTTATTAGCTAACTTTAGTACTGAGTGTACTCGTTGCTAGGGTATTAATTAAGCTTTGTGAAAAAAATAAAGGAGCTATAGGCCACCGATGCTACAAAAAAGCCTATCAAAAAAGCTACTTACCAGCGTGTTATCCGTCTACTTTTTATTAACTTTTGTAGTCACGTGCGGGCAAGTTATTGCAGAATATGTAAACACGAAAGATTATATACGTGACGAACTGACGACCTTACAAAAAACATTTAGTCGTAGTTTAACCCGTGCTATTTGGGAGCTAAACACTAAACAAACCATCACCACAGCAGAAGGCTTATTAGCAATTCCAATGATTGAAGGTATTATTGTGCGTGACGATAGCGGCGAAATAATCTCACAATTAGGTCGCTCACTCGATATTCGCGAGCTATACAGCCAACAATTAGTACAAGAAGAAGCCATTATCGAAGATACTCCATCTGGCTTATTCGGTTATACCTTTCCATTGATCTTTGAATTTTCTGGCCGCGCCACCCAAGTTGGTGATGTCACGCTATTTTCGAGCCGAGAAGTGGTATTTAGTCGCATTATGATCTCAATTTATTTTTTAATTGGCAATGCGATGATCAAAACTACATTTTTAATCATCTTATTCTTAATGGCATTTAGAAAACTACTCACAGAACCTCTAGCACAACTAACAGAGCAAATTGAAGATCTTCAATTAGATGACCTCGAAGGTCAACATATCGAAATTGAAACAACTGAGCACAACGAATTAAAAGTAATGGAGCAATCATTCAATAAGTTGATCGATAAAGTTGTGCAATACCGCAAAGAGCTTGAACACACCCAAAAAGCATTAATAATAAGTAACGAAAAGCTCGATCAGCAAAATCTACAACTTGAACAAGAAGTGGCACGTAAAACATCAAATTTAAGTCAAGCAATGATGGATTTACAGCAACAAAAATACGAGTTGGAAAAACAAAAACTAACGCTCACCGAAGAAGTTGATTTGCGTCGCCATACTGAACAAGAGCTGCTCACCAAACAAACTGAAATGCAACGCTATGTTGATGAACTCAATATGGCGCAAGAGCGTTTAGTCAGCTCAGAAAAAATGGCTGCTTTAGGTGGTTTAGTCGCCGGTATTACCCACGATATCAATACCCCGGTCGGTATTGGAGTTACAGCCTCATCCTTTTTGCAAGAGCGCTTAATACAAATTGAAAATGCTTACAAAGATAAAACACTCTCGCCTAAAGCTCTTGAGGAGTTTATCAATGATGCCAAACAAAGTACTAGCTTATTAACCACTAACTTAGACCGTGCTTCAGAGCTGGTTGCCAGCTTTAAGCAAATTGCGGTCGATCAAGCCAGTGAAGCCGTGCGCACCATCAACCTAAAAGAATACCTTGGTGAAATTATTCGCTCGTTACACCCTAAGATAAAAAATACCAGTCATCATATTAATTTAGATTGCCCGGTAGACTTAACCTTAAATCTACCTGCTGGTGCTATCAGTCAAATATTTACCAACTTGATTATGAATTCATTGATCCACGGCTTTGATGGTGTCAGCAATGGCATTATAGACATTGCTATCAAAGATGAAGATGACCAAGTGATTATCGACTTTAAAGATAATGGTAATGGCGTTACCGAACAGCAACTTGAAAAACTATTTGACCCATTTTTTACGACTAAACGCGATCAAGGCGGCAGTGGTCTGGGCACACACATTACTTTCAATTTGGTTAAGCAAACCTTGAGCGGCGAAATCGATGCGACAAGCTCACCGGGGAACGGCTTGCATTATCATATTAGTTTCCCTAAAGACATGCCAAAACCTTTGTCTATATTTAATAACTAATGCGCCGAGACTGTTTGCCTAACACTTTGCTTAATTGCTAAACGTTTGGCCAATCAGTCATTTGCGCATCAGCTTTTTATTGTTATGATTGGGCAAATTTACCGAATGGATCAATCTCCCTATGTGGTTTAGTAACCTTATTTGTTACCGCTTTAAGCAAGACGTGTCGTACACCCAAGAAGACTTTGAGAAAGCCTTAGAGCAAGATTTATTTCGCCCTTGCGGTAGTCAAGATTTAAGTACATTTGGCTGGACCAAAGCCTTTGGTAAACATGGTGATACCCTTTCTCATTTCTCACAAAAGAGTATTTTGGTTTGTGCTAAACGTGAAGAAAAAGTACTTCCTGCATCCGTTATCAACGACATGGTTGCTGAAAAAATAGAACTTATCGAAGCCGAAGAAAATCGCCCTGTTAAGAAAAAAGAAAAAGACGAGCTCAAAGAAAATATCCTCCATAGCTTATTACCGCAAGCCTTTAAAAAGTCGAGTTTACAGTTTGCCTTTATTGACCAAGAAAATGGCTGGGTAGTCGTTAACAGTGGTAGTTTTAATAAAGCAGAAGAGTTACTGGCACTACTGCGCAAATCATTGGGTACATTGCCGGTAGTTCCTGCATTTGCAAACTATGATTTAGATGTGTTTTTAACGGACTGGTTAACTAACTTCAGTACACCTGAAGGCTTTGCTATAGGCTCTGACGCAGAGCTTGAAGAAGCAGACGATAGCGGTGCTCAAGTTAAGCTTAAAGGCCATGATTTAGCTTGTGATGAAGTTAAATCGCACCTTGAAAGCGGTAAACGCGTAACTAAACTTGCACTAGATTGGCAAGAGCGCCTGAAGTTCATGCTGCAAAATGATGGCTCTATTAAGCGCTTAAGCTACTCTGAAACATTAAAAGAAGAAAACGCCGACATCCCTAAAGAAGATATGTTAGTCAAACTTGATGCTGACTTTATTCTCGCTTCTGAAGAAATTAAGCTAATGCTAGAAGAACTTACGGCTGGTTTAGGTGACGTTGAAGATTTAGCCTAAATTTTGACTAAGTTTTAAATACTAAAAAAGCGCCCTATTGGCGCTTTTTTTAACTGACGACTTAGCTTAATTAAATACTGATTTCACATCATCAAGCATATCGTTGTATTCATCACTTGAGAAAATATCCAGTGATGGGATCACACCTTTATCAATGTAAGTTTGTAATGCCGCTGACTTATCTGAAACTTGTAAAATACCTTCCATAATCGCACCGATACGAATGAAATCAACATAGCTAATATGTTCTGGACGATAGTTAGGATTGGCCCAGCTTTCTGCTACTTCAACAAATTCATCAGTAAACTCCCAAGCGCGCATGATGGCTCCCCCTACTTTACCGCTAAGCTTTTGAATCGCATGCGCTAAAAAGCTTGGATTGGCAAATACTTCTGGGTGACGTTCCGCTTCCGTCAAAATAGGCAATACACCAATGTTATAAACCAATGATGCGAGTGTAATGGTGTCACGATTCAATGAGGTCTGCTTGTTTTTCTTTAGGAAAAACTCCATCACAGTAATTGAGTGACATGCTACTTTTAAAGTTTTCTGCCACGCCTTATCCATATAACCTTTGATCAGCTCATTATTTGAAACAAATAGTTGCTCCATCGCCATTGCTGTTGCGATATTTTTGATCTGACGCAGACCAATTCTCGTTACCGCTTGATTTATATTAGAAACTTTAACTGTGCGCCCCATAAAAGCACTATTTGCGACTTTTATCATCCGTGCTGCTAATGCCGGATCATGAGAGATCACATCAGCCATTTGCGCTAAATTTACATCTGGATTATCGGCAGCTTGACGTACACGAACCGCAACCTCAGGCAAGGTTGGTAAAACTAACGTGTCATTATTAATACGATCAACCAAAATGGTCAGTAGTGCGTTTTCTGTTGACATAAATGTGCCATCCTTTTGTATTGATTTTTTAATACATCCAAACCATGGAATGTTTATTTCTTATAGATACAGTATTGTCTAAGTTACCGCTAAAGTTAAGGAAATTATAGAAATTATGTTAGTTTATTTTTCTACTACAGTTTATATCCCTTCGCTTAGACCATCACAACACAGGAAACTTGCTATTTGCGCATAAGATTTGCTTTAATGCTGGCATAACAAGGAAGCGAAATACCCTCTCAAGGGTATCTATAATTAAACTTACTTTTTAACAGGCAATATAATGACTCTCAATAAAATTAGCCAAGCACTTATTCTTACCGGTGCCGTTTTTCTTAGTGCATGTTCAGATCAAGCCAGCGCACCTAAAGCGTCAAATGCTGCTGCAGCCCCTACAAAGCAAGTACAAGATAGCGGCCCACAACTTATTAACGCTGACACTAGTCGCCTTGATATCTATACCGATTTTAGTTTAACCACTGATTTATCACATTTAAGCGACAACCAAAAAGCGTTAATAGCAAAACTTATTGATGCGTCTAAAATTATGGATGATCTATTCTGGCGCCAAGCATTTGGTGAAGATAAAGCGGCATTTTTAGCCAAAATCAATGATCCTAAAGTACAAAAATTTGCCGATATTAACTATGGACCATGGGATAGATTAAATGGCGATCAAGTCTTTTTGTCAGGCTATGAAGATAAAACAGCCGGAGCTCAATTTTATCCAGCCGATATCACTAAAGAAGAGCTAAACAAGGCTGACGTAGCAGATAAAAATGGTCTGTATTCAGTCATTAAGCGAGATGAACAAGGCAAGCTGTATAGCGTTGCCTATTCGGTTGAATATGCTAAAGCGCTTGAAAAAGCAGCTAACTTATTACGTGAGGCGAGCAAGCTTGCCGATGATAAAGAGTTTGCTAGTTACCTGAACTTACGTGCAGATGCACTACAAAACGATGATTATCAAGCATCAGACTTTGCTTGGATGGACATGAAGAACAACCCCATCGATATCGTTATTGGTCCAATCGAAACCTATGAAGATCAATTGTTCGGCTCTCGCGCAGCCTTTGAATCGTATGTTTTAGTGAAAGATTTAGCTTGGTCAGAACGTCTTGCTAAATTTGCAGCATTTTTACCAGAGCTACAAAAAGGCCTCCCTGTTGATGCCAAATACAAACAAGAAGTGCCTGGCTCTGATGCGGACTTAAATGCATATGATGTTGTTTACTACGCAGGTCATTCTAATGCTGGCAGTAAAACCATTGCCATTAACTTACCAAATGACGAACAAGTACAACTTGAAAAAGGCACTCGCCGTTTACAACTGAAAAATGCGATGCGCGCTAAGTTTGATAAAATATTGGTGCCAATCGCTGAGCAGTTAATTGTTCCTGAGCAACGTAAACACATTACTTTCGATGCATTTTTTGCCAATACCATGTTCCACGAAGTCGCTCATGGTTTAGGGATCAAAAATACTATCACAGATAAAGGCACTGTTCGTCAGTCTTTACAAGAACATGCCAGTGCTTTAGAAGAAGGCAAAGCCGATATCTTAGGCTTGTACATGGTTGAGCAGTTACTCAAAAAAGGTGAGATCACTGAGGGAACACTTGAAGATTATTACATCACTTTTATGGCCGGTATTTTCCGCTCAGTGCGTTTTGGCGCATCAAGTGCCCATGGTAAAGCAAATATGATCCGCTTTAACTTTTTCGCAGAAGAAGGTGCATTCTCTAAAAATGAGCAAGGCCTTTACAGCGTAAATATGGAAAAAATGGGCCAAGCAATGGCCAAGCTATCTGGTTTGATCTTAACCTTACAAGGTGATGGTGATTATGAGAAAGTCGATCAACTGATTGCCACACATGGTGATATCAAAGTGGAACTTGCTAAAGATTTAGAAAAACTAAGCCAAGCTAATATCCCTGTAGATGTCACCTTTAAACAAGGTAAGAAAGAGTTAGGTTTAGAATAATATAATTAATACTAAAAAGGCGTTTTAGGGGCTCACCTAAAACGCCTTTTTTAATTCAATATTGCTATTACGGGAATGCTAAACCATATTTTTCACTCATTTTTTTTACTTCACCATTAGCAATCATATTATTTAATTCTTTATCGAATAAGGTAATAAACTCATTTAAATTACGTTTTTTAGAAAAACCAAAATAGCCTTTATTAACAATTAATGGCGGCTGTAACTGTTTCACTTGATTGGCTAAACTTAACTGCTTAATAACGGGCTGTGCGGCTCTTGGATGAGTCACTATAATATCGACACGGTCATGAATTAATTGCAAAAAACTGGCTTCAACAGTGCCCACTTCAGAAATTTCTAACTGACTTTTATATCGCTCAAAATCGTCACCATAGTTCCAACCTCGGGTTAACCCTATCGATAACTCTTTTAATGTCTCTAAATTATTATGCCACTGAAATTCATTACTATTTTTGACATAAAAAACCAGCGGGTCTTGATAGAAAGCAGCCTCACTATAAACCATATACTGCTCTCTAATAGCCGACTTATAAGGACCTATAAATGCATCAGCCTTACCAAGCTCAACCATTTTTAGCGCCCGTTTAAAAGGCAAAATATCAATTTTAATTTGGCAACCTAAACGCAGGCAAATTTCACCTGCGATGTCGGCGCCTAAGCCTTCTATTTGACCTTGTTCATTTTTTTCAAGTACCGACGGAAAGGTGGTACCAACAAAGTAAAATGTATTTGCAGCACTGTGATGCGAAAATACACTTAGCAAGGTAAACAATACAAAAGCTTTCATCAGTTAGTTTGCAATCCCTATATACTGAGTGTAATAAACAGCCACGATTTAGTGACCCTAAGCATAGTCTATTTTTACCCAACGAAAAATCATAATACTGTGATCAAACTCTATTATGTAAACACTCAACCACGATTAAAAATGTGTTTTTAAACGTGCCAATTGCTCTTCACTATAAGGCACTGCGGGATATTTACCCCATACTGGCGCAGGCCATGCGACATCGGTTTTATAGCGAGCAATATGATGAATATGTAACTGTGGAACCATGTTACCAAGCGCTGCGACATTAAGTTTATCTGGGTTAAGTACCTCTTTGAGTAGCCGACTTAACTTCGCTGACTCTTGCATTAGCAATACCTGTTCAGACTCGCTTAGATCAATGCTCTCTTTTAAATTCGCTTTACGAGGCACTAAAATAAACCACGGGTATTGACTATCATTCATAAGTAACACTTTGCATAATGGCCAATCGGCCAGTTCAATACAATCACGTGCAAGTTCTGGGGCTAAAGAGAATTCAACGGTCATTTTTATTCCTTACAAATTAAGTGCATTACATTTTCGCTACTTTATAGCATTTAGTTGCAGTTGCCCACGCTTGGCTTTACCATCGTTGCAGTTTTTATTCGAGCGAAGGTAAACACGTGTTAAAAAAAATTAAACACCTCTCATACTTGCTACCTTTGGTGGCAACAGCCATCACAGTGCAAGCTAAGCCTCTTACTTTAGAACGTATTTTTGATGATCCAAGTTTAGCGGGTAAAGCACCTGTACAGCTTAAGTTTTCACCAGACGGTAGCCGAGTTACCTACCTGCAAGGTAAAAGCGACGATTACAACCGTTATGATTTGTGGGAATATAATTTAAAAGATAACAAAAATCGTATTTTAGTCGACTCTGCCAAACTTTTTTCAGGCCCCGAAAACCTCTCAGACGAAGAAAAAGCACGCCGTGAGCGCCAACGTATTTTTGGTAAAGGTATTTTAGAATACAAATGGTCTAAAGACGGTAAAGCCTTGTTATTTCCACTTAATGGTGACCTCTATTATTACGAGCTAGGAGCTGGAAAAAGCCGTAAACTGACCGATACTGAGGCATTTGAAACCGACGCACGCTTTTCACCAAAAGGAAACTTTGTCTCGTTTGTCCGTGAACAAAATCTTTATGCGCTAAATCTTAAATCAGGTAAAGAAATTCAGCTGAGTAAAGATGGCGGCGGTGTGATCAAAAACGCCATGGCGGAGTTTGTCGCGCAAGAAGAAATGGGCCGAATGACAGGTTATTGGTGGTCTGGTGATGAATCAAAAATAGCCTTTACTCGCATTGACGAAAGCCCAGTTAAAGAAGCTATCCGCAATGAAATTTACGCTGATGAAGTGAAACTGTTTAACCAACGCTACCCATTTACCGGCACTAATAATGTAAAAATTCAACTTGGTGTGGTTAAGCTCGATAATCAAAAAACTGATTGGATTGATCTAGGTAAAGACGAAGACATTTACATTGCCCGTGCAAAATGGTTAGAAGATGACAAAACCCTATCATATCAGTGGCAAAACCGCTCACAGCACAACTTAGAATTGCGCTTTTATAACAGCGAAACAACAGAGCAAAAAGTCGCCTTAACAGAAACTAGTGATAGCTGGATCAACTTACATTTTGATCTACAGTTTTTGAAAGACAAAAAACATTTTGTTTGGGCCTCTGAGCGCAATGGCTTTAAGCATTTATATCTATATCGTACCAATGGTAAGTTAGTGCGTCAGATCACCGATGGTGACTGGGTGGTTGATAGCTTAAAAGGTATTGATGAGAAAAAAGGCATTGTCTACTTTGCCGGACGCAAAGACACGCCTTTGGAAAGCCAGCTATACAGTGTTCCACTGTTTAAAAAGGGCGATATTAAACGTATCACGGAGCAAGGTACTTATCACAATGTGGTAATGGCAAAAGACAGTAAAACTTTTATTGATAACAGTTCATCGGTCAACAAACCAAACTCAGCGGCACTGCGTAAAGTAAACGGTGAATTTGTTACTTGGTTAGAGCAAAACAAACTTGATGAAAACCATCCTCTGACCCCTTATCTTGCTGATCTAGCAGAGCCTGAATATGGCACTTTGACTGCTGATGATGGTCAAGTGATGCACTATCGTTTATTTAAACCTGCAACGGTAAATGATGGTAAAAAACACCCTGTTCTTGTCAATGTCTATGGCGGCCCACACGCACAACGCGTAACCAATAGTTGGCGCAGCAAGAACTTATATTTCCAATATATGGCACAGCAAGGTTATGTAGTGTTCCAATTAGATAACCGTGGTTCGTATAATCGTGGTAAAAAATTTGAAGATGCCATTTACAAACATTTAGGTGTGGTTGAAGTGGCTGATCAAATCAAAGGCGTCGAATTTTTACGTACGCTTGATTATGTTGACCCACAACGTATTGGTATTTATGGTCACAGTTACGGTGGCTATATGGCATTAATGACCATGTTTAAAGCTGGTGATTATTTTCAAGCAGGCGTATCTGGAGCGCCAGTGACTGATTGGGCACTGTATGATACTCACTATACCGAGCGTTATTTAGGACATCCTTATACAAATGCCAAAGGCTATGTAGACAGTGCGGTATTTCCATATGCAGATGGCTTAAAAGGGCCATTAATGATCTACCATGGTATGGCCGACGATAACGTATTGTTTACCCATGCCACTAAGTTATTCAAACAATTGCAAGATAACGAAAAGCAATTTGAAATGATGACTTACCCAGGTTCCAAGCACAGCTTACGGGGTAAACAAGTGCAAACTCATTTACATCAAACAATCACTAACTTCTTTAATCGTCATTTTGATGTAGAGTAAATCAGTAATGACCGCATAAAGGCTGATTGAAAAATCAGCCTTTTTTTTGACTTAATGATAATCCTATTTATTTAAAAACTTTAGACCAAAACAAGGGACAGTTAACTAGATTTTAAAGTAATATTTACTACGCTTAATATATGCGCGCCTTCTGCGAGCACTTCTAAAGGATTTTTTATGTCGTACCTACGCCGTTTTACTATTTTTCAGCGCTTAGCTATCTTGGTAAGTTTGGTCGTTGTTGGTTTACTTTTTTTAAGTATTACCAGTTTAACTCAGCAATATAGTTCACTCAAAGCAGGCCAATATACGAAAACAAAAAATCTGGTTGAAGCTGCTTATAGTGTTATTACCCATTATCATTCATTACAACAAAGCGGCGAACTCACCGAGCAACAAGCCCAACAAGGTGCACTAACTACGATAGCTAGTATTCGCTATGACAATGACAATTACTTCTGGATCAATGATTTTCAGCCAGCCATGGTTATGCACCCTTTTAAACCAGAGTTAAACGGTAAATCACTCAGCAACAGTAAAGACCCCGATGGCGTACCGTTATTTGTTGAAATGGTTAAAATAGTTAAGCAAAGTGGTGAAGGTTTTATCCCTTACAAATGGCCTAAACCAGGCAAAGATCAACCAGTTGATAAAATAGCCTATGTGAAAGGTTTTACCCCGTGGCAATGGATCGTCGGTTCAGGTGTTTATATTGATACTATTGATGAGGCTTTTGCCAGCTTACGGAATTTAGTTATTCTCAATGCCGCAGTGATTATTTTGCTATTAATTAGTTTAAGTTACTTAATCGCCAGAAGTATTTTATTACCAACTCGGCTTGCTGCAAATATGATGAAAAGTATCTCTCAAGGTGAAGGGGATTTAACCCAAACCTTAGATGAAAATGGTAATGATGAGGTATCACGGTTATCTCGCCACTTTAATTTATTTACTACCAAAATGCGTGAGTCACTTAAACAAGTGGCAAATAATGCCAATGATGTTAACCAGCATGCCCAAACAGTGGATGATGCGAGTAAAACCAATCATTCTTTTATTGAACTGCAAAACGATAGCTCAACGCAAGTCGCTGCAGCAATGGAGCAAATGACCCACCAAATTCATGACGTTAGCCGTAATGCCGAAGCGGCTGAACAAGCAGCTAACCAAGCTGCGGTGAATGCATCTGAAGGTAAAGAAGTCGTTGCTAAAACAATTCAAGCCATAGAAACACTGTCCAAAAATATTGAGACTGTGAGTCAAGTTACCGCTGATTTAGCTCAAGAAAGTAATAATATAGGATCGGTACTAGACGTGATCCGCGGTATTGCGGAGCAAACCAATTTACTGGCACTCAATGCTGCAATCGAAGCGGCACGTGCTGGCGAACAAGGCCGGGGGTTTGCCGTTGTAGCTGATGAAGTACGCACTCTTGCAAGTCGCACAGGCAAGAGCACAGACGAAATTCAGGCGATGATAGCCAAATTACAAAAAGGCGCAAAGGCGGCTGTAGAGGCGGTAACAGCTAGCCAACAATTATCCACCAGCACAGTACAACAAGCCGGATCTGCCAATACCTCATTAACTGAAATTGAACGTCTGGTGTCGGTGATCACCGATATGAATGGTCAAATAGCCCGTGCGACGGAGCAACAATCAAGCGCCGCTGATGAAGTCAATTTGCGAATTAATGAACTATCGCAATCAACCGAACAATCTCTGGCCAATACATCACAACTTTCTGGTGCAAGCGATAATCTTAAACACAGTAGCCAACAGCTAACTGATGTGGTTAATCGCTTTAAATTAGATTAATTAACAAAAACAAATTACAAAAAAGCCCCGTCATTTTATATGACGGGGCTGTTGTATTTAATGCTGCTTATTATAAGCAGTAACGAGCAAATAAACTACTTAGGCCTGCTGCGGTTGGTTTACCGTGCTGCCAATCACCACCTTCAACACCACTACCGGCAATATCCATATGCACATAAGGTAAAGGCTGTGCTGACTCACAACCATGCTTATCAAGGCCACCAACAATAGCTAAAAATGCCATAGGGAACTGATGACCACGTGCGGTAACTGCTGATGCTGCATTGTTACTTGATAATACGTCATCAGCTAAAGTACGCGGTTTAATAAAATCATAGTCTTCGCGACGGCTGCGAGAAACTTCTGCACCATCAGCCCATAAGTCACCACTGTCAGCCAGCTTACGAGAAATATTAGCCGCACGTGCAGGGCCATTTTCAACATATGCACTGTAAGGTCCCATTGCTCGAGCTGCATGCCCGGTTAAGGTTGCGACCGTAAAGATTTCAGGATTAACTTCTCCTTTTGCTAAATCTTTCATCTCGCTGAGTAAATCCCCCATAGCTAAGCGCCCTTCTGCATCCGTATTACCGATGCGAACACGTACGCCCTCACGGCTAGTAATAATTTCATCTGGTACAAAACAATCAGAACCAATTGAGTTACGAACTACCGCTAAGTATGCAATAACTTTAACGCCTTGTGGTTGAAAGTCTGCCACTGATTTCATAAAACCAGCAACAGAGGCTGCGCCGCCTTTATCACGGCTCATACCGGCCATATGCCCGCCCACTTTTAAATCGGCACCACCGGTGTCATATACTAAGCCTTTACCGACAAACATTAAGGTACGTGTTACTTCGCCCTCTGGTACATATTCAAGTTTTACAACCCGAGGGTGATGACGCTCAACCGCATATGAAGCGCGAGCTACAGTACTCATCATCGGGTACTCTTTATCAATCGTGGCAATATCTGCAATCACTGCAACATTGACCTTGCTGCCTTTAAATAAATCCACACAGTAATCAGCAAAACGTGGTGGCGCCATACGCTCAGGCTCAGTGCCACATAAATCACGAGCAGCATACTGCCCTGCGGCAATGGCATTCACCGCTTTAATTGTTTGCTCATTAGCACCAAACAAGGCTATTTGAGTGATCGGTTCAATGCTTTCGCCATGAAACTCGCGCGCCTCAAGCGGCTGCCACAACGCTTGGCAAGCACCTAGATAAGCAACTTCTAAGGCATACTGATAACGGCTATCTTGGCTTGCTTGTGGTAAGTAAATAGCAGGTTTTGTACTGCCTGATGTTTTAGCTTCATTGATAGCCAATTTAGCTGCATCAAAATAACGACGTACATCGTCATAATCACGATTTAATGGACCTGTCGGCGCTAAAATCACCCGTTTAGAATCAACAACAAGCAGCGTGACTTGCTTACCAATACGTGCATCAACCGCCATTTGCGCTTTAATAGCTTGGCTTAGATTCGGATCGTCTAACTCAGAAAAATTATCGGCAATAATAATAAGCGCATCATGTTTTGCGTTATCTAATTGCGGGGCTGCAACTGCGTGAGGATATGCCATAAAAAAAGGTCCTGTTGTCAAAATACGTAGGAGCTTATTATCATTGATTTAAATAGCTATTGCCAGCAATGTACGACGAGCTAACATAACGCTGGCAACTTGGAGTTACAGTGTAAAATACAGCAGTTACTCACTGCCCACTTATCGTTGATTGAACCAAATAGCGCGCAGTATCTTAGTCTAATATACTCAGCTGTAGATGTTGCTGCGGTTCATTTTTAACACCGACCCCTACACCGAGTAACCGCACTGGCTGCTGCAAGCCACGTTGATATGCTTTGCTCAGCAGCTCAGCCAAGATAGTTTCATCAAGTCGGTGGCAAGTTTGATCGGCCGATGTCACCACAAAATTAGCAAACTTCACTTTGACACTGAGTTTATTTATACGTTGCTCTAATTGCTGTTTTGTTAATCGACGTTGAAGCTCAGCCAATAATATTGGCAATTGCTCTAAACACGCTTGTAAGCTGGTTTTATTATATTCATAGGTATGCTCAACACTGAGCGATTTACGGGTACGTTCTGTGGATACTTTACCAATATGTAAACCGGCACATTTTTGATACAGCGAGACCCCAAAGTTACCGACGTGTTGCTGCATCCAATTAACCCCTTTAGCGCGCACATCAGCACCGGTGTATAAGCCTTTTAAATTGAGTTTTTCAAGGGTAACCTTACCGACCCCGGGTATTTTACCCAACGGCAATTGCGCTAAAAAGTCATCCACTTGCTCAGGCAATACTACAAATTGACCATTCGGTTTATTTTCATCACTGGCAATTTTGGCAATAAATTTTATCGGCGCAATTCCAGCCGAAGCAGTTAAACCGGTGGCTGCAAAAATATCGGCGCGGATCTGCTCTGCCATTAAGGTCGCACTACCATGGCATGCATTACTTTCAGTCACATCAAGGTAAGCTTCATCTAAAGAAAGAGGCTCGATAAGGTCGGTATAGCGCTTAAATACAGCACGAATTTGCGAAGAGGCTTGTTTATAAACTTGCATACGCCCTGGTACAATCACTAAATCTGGGCATAATTGTTTGGCACGGTAGTTAGACATCGCTGAGCGCACACCGTATTCGCGGGCGATGTAATTTGCAGTAGAGAGCACCCCACGGCGACTATTGCCACCAATTGCCAAAGGTACATTAGCAAGCGCGGGGTTATCGCGCATTTCGACCGCTGCGTAAAAGCAATCCATGTCAATATGAATAAACTTTTTCATTCCTCAAACCAAGCACTGTACAAATGAACAGTTATTATTCATTAAGTTTGATTTATTAGCAAGTCATCAGCTCGATGATTCTTGCTGTGAAGATTTTTTACGATTAAATAACCTCGCACCGAATAACCAAAAAGCACCTTCTAAAATAAAACCAACTACGATTAGTATCACCATCCCAGAAGCATTGCCCATCGCATAACAAACGAATGCCAAACAGATCACCACCAGTAGCGCTAAGCGTTTCATTATTTTTGCTGTCACTGTATTCATAATTAGCTCCTTTAAATCAGATTAAAGTATTCATTTACGTAACCGTGAACTACTAAAACTAGCACATTTTCACTGTTTTCCTAATTATCTTGAGCTAAACAGCACCAATTGCTAATCTACGTTTTTACTTTAAAGAGCTGTCGAATATGCAATCATTCATAGAACAACATCCTATCCATACAGCAATTAATGTTGCTTGGGGAGAAATGGATGCCTTACAACATGTCAATAATGTGGTGTATTTTCGTTATTTTGAAACTGCTCGAATTGATTTTTTTAATCAAATAAATTTACTCGAAGATTTACAAACAACAGGTATTGGTCCTGTGATCAGTGAAAATAACGCGCGTTATAAACGCCCAGTCACATTTCCTGATACAGTGTTGGTAGGCGTTACCATCAGTGATATTCAAAAAGACCGTTTTATGATGCACTACAGCGTATTTAGCCAAGCGCAAAATGCCTTGACTACATTAGGGTCATCGCAAGTGGTGATGTTTAATTTTAAAACGGGTAAGAAAGCACAATTAAGTGAGCCATTATTGGCTGCATTACATAAGTACAGCCGAGAATCATAAAAGTAAGGAATCATTATGCGTTACAACCCACTTGGTAGCAGTGGTCTCAATGTGTCTCGTGTATGCTTAGGCAGCATGACGTGGGGCGTACAAAATAATCAAGCAGATGCTGATGAGCAAATTGCTTATGCCTTAGAGCATGGCGTAAACTTCATTGATACTGCAGAAATGTATGCCATCCCTCCCACTCCAGATACGTACGGAAAAACAGAGCAAATTATCGGTAATTGGTTAGCGCGTAATCCAAGTAAGCGAGACGATATTGTGCTCGCCACTAAAATTGCTGGCAATGGCCTAGCTTGGATACGCGATGGCGGCGATATTACTCGTCAAGCAGTCGTTCATGCAGTTGACGAGTCATTAAAACGCCTACAAACCGATGTAATTGATTTATACCAACTACATTGGCCGAATCGTCAATCACCGCACTTTAGCAAACAATGGCCAGGTATGATCCGTTTTAGTGACGCCAATACAGAGCAACACACAGCGGGTATGCTCGATATTCTTGAAGGTTTAAACGACTGTGTTAAAGCTGGTAAAATTAAACATTGTGGTCTCTCTGACGACACGCCATGGGGTATTAGCCAATTTTTACGATTAAGTGAACAACACAATTTACCGCGCATGGTCTCTATTCAAAATGAATTTAGTTTATTACACGCTAAAGATTGGCCTTATCTAATAGAGCAATGTATTCACGAAGATATTGCTTATTTACCTTGGTCACCCTTAGCAGGCGGTATGTTAAGTGGAAAATATTTAAATGGCGCACGTCCCGATGGTAGCCGCTGGACACTGGTGCAGCGTAATGGTTTATTCCGTGACACAGCACAATCGCAACAAGCAATCAGCCACTATGTTGAAATTGCCCAGCAATACCAAATAACCCCAGCACAATTAGCGCTTGCATGGTGTGACCAAGTTGATGGTGTTACTTCTTCAATTATTGGTGCAACCAGCTTAGTACAACTAAAAGATGACATTGCCGCGTTCAACATCGAATTAAGCGAACAAGCTTTAACTGATATTGGTAATGTATTTAAGCAATACCCAATGCCATTTTAATCAATGAAGCCCAATCATTATCAATGCTTGGGCTTTCCACCAGATTAAAATACTTGAAAAACGACTTCTCACAAATAGTGAATCAAAAAACCCCACAAAAGCATTAAAAAATTAACTTAATGCAATAATTTACCATCCTTTAGTAGCGCAAAATATTAGTTATTGTATACTCGATTTAAATTGTTAGCGGATAAAGTAAATATAGCTATGCGTATTGTCTATTACTTCGTTACATTATTCTCTTTTTTTTCAAGCGCCTATGTACTTGCTAATAATACCGATGAAGTAACTCACATAACTTGGCTCCAAAGTGATGCGGCGCCTTTTCATCTGGCTAAAACAGCGCAAACTCCAGATGGAGGCTTATGTGATTACTTAGTCGAACAGCTCATCATTGAGTTACCCGATATAGAGCATACCCGCGAAATGTTGCCGCAAAAACGTATAGGCAAGTACCTCGATGAAGGTCAACAAGCATGTTACCCTTGTATGATCCACCGTAAAGTTAACACCCCGCGAGTGATCTATTCGGTGCCAACAACGGTGTACCCACCATTTGCTATCATTGCCTCAGCTAAAACAGCGAAAGTAATTAGCCAACAACACAGTTCACCGATAAATTTAGTTAAACTACTGACAGATAATAAATTTATTTTTGGTCAATCCGCTGCGCGTAAATTTACTCCAGAGTTAAATACCATCGCTCGAAATACTAAAAGCGACCAACATACATCATTAAGTTGGAACAGTGAAAACGAAAGCAGCTCGGTGATCAATCGGCTCAATCATGGGTATATTGATTACACTATCGACTATCCTTTTTTAGCCGATTACTACAACCGCTTCAGCGAATTTGATAATGTAGTAACCTTACCTATTGCCGATCACGCCGATAAGCTGGTTTTAGGTGCGATTGGCTGCTCAACCAATGCCCCTAATAATTTTGCTAATAATGCCTTAAAAAAAATAAATCGAGTGCTAACAAATAGCATACTGCCGTCTGCAAAGTACCAGCAAACACAGCGTGTATTGCTTGAAAATACCTTTGCGGATTTTGATCAACAATATCAACAACAGATATTAAAACTTACTCAGCCAACCACTCTTGCTGAACCAATAAGTCTGAGCCCAAGTGTAACTGAGCAATAAATTTACTTCCTGCGTTCACAGCTCCTACCCCTGCAGGTGTGCCAGTCATAATAATATCGCCATCAATTAAAGTCATAAACTCACTAACTTGGGCTGAAATAACCGCAGGTTTATAAAGCATTAACTCAACGCCGCCTTGTTGTCGCACCTTATTATCTATCAGTAAGGTTAAGCTTAAATGCTCAATAGCTTGTTCGTCTATTTGTACAAACTCACTAAACAATGCAGAGCCATCAAAGGCTTTCGCGCGTTCCCACGGTAAACCGCTGGCTTTTAATTTACTCTGTAAATCTCGCTTAGTTAAATCCAGTCCCACCGCCACAGCAGCTAAACAGCCATTGTTAACTTGAAAACAAATTTCAGTCTCAAAATGTAATTGCTCATCCTTATGAGTACACATTAAGGTATTTGTTATCGCGCTTGGCGGCTTTAAAAACACCACCATTTCGTCTGCCTCTTGATTACCAAGCTCAGCAATATGCGCAGCATAGTTACGACCAATACAAATGACTTTTGATGGATTCACTGGTTTCATTTCTATCTTTCCTATTCAATAAAAAGCAGCCTAGACTACTTTTTATGACGTTTATTGGCAATTAACTTCGTATTGCTATTTATCTAGATCGATGTCAGTGGTGTTAAGCCTAACAAAGGCATTACTGGCATGAAATAACCTCAGTAGATACATGCTCGCTAGTGATGTTGAGTTTCGCAATCGATACCTGCCATGGCGCAGCTGTACTTAACTGCCAAGGTGAGAATACTTGCCCTAAATTAACACCTTGCTGTGAAAAACACCGTAAATCAATGCTTAAAGTCTGCCATTCATTGGTTGCATTTAGCTGCTTAGCAATATCCAATTTACCTTGGCAATCATCACCACATTGCATACCAAGCCAAAGCGGGGCATCGGCACTTTGCTCAACCTTAATTTGCATTTGTAACTGCCCTGCTTTTTCAACAAACGAACGTAAATCAGATGGGAATGCCGCACTTAAACGCACTGCTGCTAGTTCATCGCCGCTGAAGGTAATTGCACGCGCATCTTCTTGAACGTCTTTATCAAAGGTTTTAACGCTAACAGCTCCGATTGATTCGCGACTACTTGCCATCACTTTTTGCTGCTCACCACTTTGTAAATGCAGACTCCATGGCGCTTTAACCGCGCGCTCAAACAAGACTAAATCATCAAGCTGTTGTGACGTTCCCATTTGTTCAACAAGATCATCTTGTAAGGTGTTTTTATCTGAATAAGTTAAGCCAAAACCATACGGTAATAATGGCGAATAATCTTTATCACCACGATTTTCGTTATCAACTGGGTTATTCGGCCAAGAAAACGACAGCTTGCCTTTAAAATCATGATTTACTGAGCCATCTACATTTGCAAATAACACATCGCTAATTGCATCCCCTTCGCTACCTGGCAACCACGTCGCAACAAACGCATCACTGGCATTAAGCTCTGCGTTTACCCACATTGGGCGGCCGCTAATAAATAACGATACAACGGGAATACCGGCTTGCTTGAATTTTCGCAGTAGCGCTAAATCCGTTTTATTACCCCGCTGATATTCAAGATTATCTAAATCCCCATTGCCTTCTGCATAAGGTTGCTCACCAAATACTACAATAGCGACATCTGGACGAGTATTGAACTCACCGTTTAAGTCATACTGAACTTGCCCGCCCGCTTGCTTAACAGTGTGTTCAATACCATCCAAAATCGACGTGCCACCTGGAAAATCGCTATTCTGATTCCCCGTACCTTGCCAAGTAATGCTCCAACCGCCAGATTGCATACCGATATTATCAGCACCTAGACCGGCTACTAACACATTTGCTTTTGGCGAAAGCGGCAGTAACTGTTGTTTGTTTTTTAGGAGTACTAAAGATTCGCGAACTGCTTGTTTTGCGATTTTACGATGTTCAGCACTACCAATGACCTCTGTTTTTCCTGAAAGTGGACGATTTGCAGGACTTGGTTTTTCAAATAAACCCGCACGCATTTTTACTCTCAGAATACGCGTTACCGCATCATCAATTCGTGATTGCGCAATTGTGCCATTGTTAACTTGTGCGATAAGGTTTTCATAAAGTGGCTTCCATGCATCAGTAGGCACCATGTATACATCAAGGCCGGCATTAGCGGCTTGTGCACAGTTTCCATTGGTACAACCAGGAATTTGTCCATGACCATTCCAATCACCCACAACAAAGCCATCAAAACCCATTTTGCCTTTTAGCACATCAGTTAAGAGATATTTACTGCCATGGATTTTTTCGCCATGCCAGCTATTAAACGACGCCATAACTGTTTGTGCTCCAGCACCTAAGCCTCCCACATAACCTTGCGCATGAATGGTAAATAACTCTGCTTCGCTGGTAATATTATTACCTTGGTCATCACCGCCTTGTGTACCACCATCACCAATAAAATGCTTAACCGTACTGATCACCCGTTTATCTGATAAAAAGTCTTGATCAACTGCGCCTTGTAAGCCTTTTACTATTGCGGCTGAGTAATCTCTAACAATTTGTGGATCTTCTGAATACCCTTCATAAGTGCGGCCCCAGCGGTCATCTCGTACTACTGCAACAGTAGGTGCAAACACCCAATCAATACCGGTTACCATCACTTCTTGCGCAGTGGCTGCAGCAATTTTTTCAATCAATTGTGGATTGTTAGCCGCACCTAAACCGATATTGTGTGGAAATAACGTTGCACCAATAACATTATTATGACCATGAACTGCATCGGTTCCCCACATAGTTGGGATACGGCTACCATCAAGGGAATCATCTACTGATGCTTGGTACATTTTTTCGGCTAGTTCAATCCAATCAGCAGCCGTGGCATGTTTATTATTATTAGGAAAAGCCCCACCGCCATTAAGGTAAGAACCAAAACCATATTGACGCATATCTTCCACTGTTATATCGCGAATTTCAGGTTGAATCATCTGGGCTATTTTTTGTTCTAAGCTCATTGAGCCGAGCAAGTCAGCAATTTTTTGCTCCATATTGGCATCGTCTTTAACACCGCTTTTGATCATCGGCCAAATCTCATTGGTCGCTGCTGTTTGTTCTGATTGCGAACAGCCATTCATCGCCATTGCTGCAATCATCATTACCAAAAGAGTACGTGGTTTTGTTATTGTCATGTTGTCCACCTAGTTATCAATGACGAGTTGAGGTTGTTACTTTTGAGCCAAATAGCGCAAAGTAAGTAATATATAAATAACAGCCGATAGGCAGTAATAGTGCTAATTGCACACCAAAATTGTCAGCTAAGACGCCTTGTAATAATGGAATGATTGCACCACCGACAATGGCTAAGCATAAAATACCTGAACCCTGAGAGGTATATTTGCCAAGGCCTTGAAGGGCTAAACTGAAGATGGTTGGGAACATAATTGAGTTACATAGTCCGACCAACAAAATAGCCCACATTGCTAATGCCCCTTGTCCTGTCATCGCCATTAACACCAGTACCACGGCAAGTAATGCATGACATGCCAATACCTTACCTGCATTGAGTTTTTGCATGATGGCAGCACCAATAAAGCGTCCTATCATGGCGCCCGCGAAGTAATAACTAATATAATGTGCGGCTTGCTGCTCAGTAAAACCCGCAATATGGTCTAAGGTTAAAAAGCCTACTAAAAAGCTGCCGATTGCGACTTCAGCACCGACATAAACAAAAATGCCAATGGCTCCTAAAATTAAATGGCGATACTGCCAAACACTACCTAAATCAATAAAGTTCTCAACATATTGATTTTCACTCTCAGCATCAGCAGCTTTGCCAAGTTTAGGTAATTTTAAAAAAGCAAAAATAACAGCAAGTACCAGTAAACTTGCTGAAAGCATTAAATAAGGAAGTTTAACTTGCTCTGCGGTTGCTTGGCTGACTTCAGTTAGAATAAGCCAGCCACCAAAGATTGGCGCAACCGTAGTACCTAACGAATTAAATGCTTGGGTCATGGTTAAACGCGACGACGCTGTTTTTGCTGCGCCAAGTACGCTTACGTATGGATTGGCTGACACTTGTAAGATGGTAATCCCCGAAGCCAGTACAAATAGCGCCAATAAAAACAGCTCATAAACATGCGCTACGGCTGCGGGATAGAATAATGCACAACCAACCGCTGCTACCACTAAGCCCACCACAATGCCAAATTGATAACCTATTTTACTCACCAACTTACCAGCGGGTATCGACATCACAAAATAAGCCCCAAAGAAACAAAATTGGATTAGCATCGCCTGGGTATAATTGAGTGAAAACATCCCTTTTAAATAAGGGATCAGAATATCGTTCAGACACGTAATAAACCCCCACATAAAAAATAAGGTAGTCAACGACGTTAAAGCAAACGTTTGTTTGCCCATTGGTTGTAGGCTATGTTCATTCGTTGCCAAATTGTGTGTGACGTGTGCCATATTAAACTCTCTAATTATTTTAATTATCAGTTCGTTACATTTATTAAAGTACTTTTTCATTACTTAAAAAAAGCAAATAATAGTTGCAACATAAAATGTAAGCGCTTACATTTATATCATATAAATCAAAATTAGCAATTTATTTACAAACATTCTGCAAGCGCTTCCATTTTTAATGACTATGCTGTGCTTAATGTAAAAGTAATTGCCAAAACTGAATGTTAAAGGATGCACCTAATCGTGTTTAAAACTATTTCTCTGCCGCCTAGCTCTGCGCTACTTAAACCTCAGTTTACCTTTGGTGTAGCCACAGCCTCATTTCAAATTGAGGGAGCTCGCAGCGCCCGCCTGACATCTATTTGGGATACTTTTTGTGACCAGCCAGGAGCTATCACCGACAATAGCAATGGCGATACAGCCTGTAACCATGTTGAACTATGGCAACAAGATATCGCAATGATTGCTGACTTAGCCGTTGATGCGTACCGATTATCAATTTCATGGCCGCGCGTATTGCATCAAGATGGCAGTATTAATCAGCAAGGCATTGGCTTTTATCGTGATTTATTAACGGCTTTAAAAGCACGCAACATCAAGACCTATGTCACCTTATATCACTGGGATCTACCCCAACACTTGGAAGATAACGGTGGCTGGTTAAACCGTGACACCGCCTATGCATTTGCTCACTATACTGATTTAGTTACCAAGCAGTTGACAGGTTTAGTTGACTCTTATGCGACTTTAAATGAACCTTTTTGCAGTGCCTATTTAGGCTATGAAGTGGGTGTACATGCACCCGGTATTAAAAGCCAACAAGCAGGTCGTCAAGCGGCTCATCATTTATTGTTAGCCCATGGTCTTGCCATGCAAGTACTGCGCGCCAATTGCCCTAATATAGAAGCTGGTATTGTTCTTAACTTCAGCCCAGCTTATCCAATGACAGAAAACGATACACAAGCAGCATTATTAGCCGATCAATATCACAATCAGTGGTATATCAAAGCAGTTTTAGAAGGTCAGTATCCGGCGCTTTTAAATAGCCTCAGTAGTGAAGTGCAACCCCATATAGCTGCTAATGATATGGCGATAATAAGTCAAAAAATCGACTTTATTGGCGTTAATTACTATACCCGCATACACTACAAAAACACTGATGATAACTGGTTTGCCGAAGCACAAATCAACAACATAGCTGTGACTGACATGGGCTGGGAAGTCTATCCACAAGGTTTAACTGAGTTGTTAATATCATTAAATGAGCTATACCAACTACCTAAAGTTTATGTAACTGAAAATGGTGCGGCCATGGCTGATACACTACGAGATGGCCAAGTACTCGATACAGAGCGCGTTAGTTATTATCATACCCACCTCAATGCAGTGCATGACGCAGTTGAGCAAGGAGTTGATATACAAGGCTATTTTGCATGGAGCTTAATGGATAACTTTGAATGGGCATACGGCTATGAAAAACGCTTTGGTCTCGTTTATGTTGATTATGAAAACCAGCAACGCATACTAAAAGAGAGCGCAATACAATATCGCGCATTGCTCACACAGCGCAAAAAATAATAACAACATGAGTGCCAATTATGCTAACTAGAAAAGAAAAAATAGCCTATGGCTTAGGTGATACTGCAAGTAACATCATTTTTCAAACCGTGATGCTATTTTTAACTTTTTTCTATACCGATATATTTGGTATTTCTCCGGCCATCGTTGGTACTCTGTTCCTAGTGGTGCGAGTTATTGATGCAATCACCGATCCGTTAATGGGGGCGCTCACCGATGCAACCCGAACCAAATATGGTAGTTATCGGCCTTACCTATTGTGGCTCGCGATCCCGTTTGGGCTGGTTAGTGTAATTACTTTTACCACACCAGATTTAAACGCGACAGGAAAAGTCATCTACGCGTTTGTCACCTATACGGTATTAATGCTGGTTTATACCGCAATTAATATTCCTTATTCAGCTTTGGGTGGAGTACTAAGTCGCGATCCGAGCGAACGCGTATCCATTCAATCTTATCGTTTTGTATTTGGTATGCTCGGTGGCTTACTCGTCAGTGCTTGCACATTGCCATTAGTAAGCTGGTTTGGTAAAGGCGATAATGCTCTTGGCTATCAGCTTACTATGATACTGATGAGCTGTTTCGGTGTGATATTATTTTTGACCTGCTTTCGCTTTACTAAAGAACGCGTGGTTGCACCACAGCAACAAACCCTTAGCCTCAAAGCACAAATGGCAACGTTGTGGCAAAATGGTCCTTTTAAAATACTCTGTGGTGCTGCCATTATGCTGCTCACGAGTATGGTGCTGCGTACGACTTTAGCAATTTATTACGTAAAATATGTTCTTGGTGAAGCCGACTTAGTTACGCAATTTGTTACCTTGGGAATGATCGGTAATATCCTTGGCTGCGCCTGCGCACAACCACTGAGTAAACGGGTTGATAAAAAAGCAGCATATATATATCTCCAATACATCTCTGCAGCCATAAGCTGTTTTGCATTTTTCTTATCTGACGACCAATTAGTGCTCGCGTTTGCAGTCTATTTTTTATGGTGTTTTTTCACCCAAATGGCAACTCCATTGTTATGGGCAAAAATGGCAGATGCAATTGACTACGGACAATGGCAAAATGGCCATCGGCTAACTGGCTTGGTCTATGCAAGCGTGGTGTTCTTTATTAAACTAGGCCTGGCACTGGGCGGAGCTATTGCTGGTTGGTTACTGGCTTACTATGGCTATCAAGCTAACACTGAGCTTAATGAAGCAACTAAAGTCGGTATTTTAACCTCGTTTACACTGTTTCCTGCAATTGGTAGTGTACTTGTCGCGTTGATCATGAAAAGGTATATTCTTGATAATAATACCTTAGAGAAAATAAACGCTGATTTAGCCCAAAGAAGTAGTACTTAACAAGGAATATCATGGCGACCATTTATGAGGTGTCAAAACTTGCTGGGGTCTCATTAGCGACCGTTTCAAGGGTAATGAATAATAATACTAATGTCAGTGATGCAACGCGAAAAAAGGTAACCGTTGCGATGACACAGCTTGGTTACCGGCCTAATTCCATAGCACAATCTCTCGCATCTAACTGTTCAAATAGTGTTGGTTTATTAGTTTCCGAACTACAAGGCCCTTTCTATGGCCCAATGATGAGCGGCATTGAGACCGCTTTTCGTAAACAAAGCAAGCATGTGATCATTGCAGCAGGTCACAGTGACGAAGAACGTGAACAACAAGCAATCGAGTTTTTAATTAGTCGTAATTGTGATGGCTTAATTTTACATGTTGAAGCAATTAGTGATGACTACTTAATAGAGTTGAGCAAAGGGAAAACTCCTTTTGTACTCATCAACCGATACATTCGCGAACTAGCATCGCGCTGCATTATTTTAAATAACGTAAAAGGCGGTTATTTAGCGGCTAAACACGTATTAGAGCAAGGCCATACGAATATCGCTTATATCAGCGGCCCACTGTGGAAACAAGATGCTCAAGATCGCCTTGCAGGGCACAAACAAGCTCTAGCAGAGCACAACATTAGTTTTAATGAGCAATTACTATATCAAGGTGATTTTATGGAAGACAGCGGCACTGCAGGCTTTCAGCATTTATATAACGGTAATTCAAAATTTACAGCGCTAATTTGTGCCAATGATGAAATGGCAACCGGCGCTATGGCCAGTGCCCGTGAGTCATCATTAATCTTGCCTGAGCAACTTTCTATTATGGGCTACGATAACGTATTTTTTACCCGTCATGTGTATCCACCACTTAGTACCGTCAACTACCCAATCAACGAAATGGGCCAAATGGCTGCTAACTGGATTTTAAGTGAGGTGTATAAAAAAACCACCCCAGCTTTACAAACTCTTTTTGAACCTGAATTAGTGGTGCGTCAATCAATTATTACTAACCCTCAATAAGTTGGGTTAGTAATGCTAAATTAATCGGTTTAAGTAATACTTGCTCTATCTCAAGGAGTTCAATTTGCTTCGGATCTGGCTGTATACCACTGACGATTACTCGCTTTAGATCTGGATAATACTGCTTTGTATAACGAGCTAAATCCAAGCCACTGCCATCAGGCAAATGCATATCTAATAACACTTTATCAAATTGAGAGTCATTTTTTAGAATTGCTAAAGTATGCTCATAACTAGTTGCAACAACGGTTTCAACCCCTAAACTTTCCAGTAATAACTGGGTGATTTGCGCCGCATCTGCATCATCTTCAACCAATAAAAAACGCGCACAACTTTTTACTCGCGCTGGTTGCGCTAATTTATCAACGGGCTTATTAGCCGCCATAGAGTAATTAGTTAAGCACTGATAAAGTAAGCTTGAATCAACAGGTTTGCCTATCACATCGTTAAAGCCCAGCGCCAATAACTCGCTATGTATACCTTTCATCGTGGCAGCAGTAAGCGCGATTACCGCACCCTTAAAACCCATTTTTCTAAGTTCAATCGTAGTTTCTTTGCCCCCCATCACCGGCATATGAATATCTAAAAATATAATGTCGTACGGATCACCTTGCTGTTGTGCTTTAGTTACTTTATCAAGTGCTTGCTTACCGTGTTCAGCATAATCAACCTTTGCACCAGCAGAAGAGATCATATGCCCAACTAACACCCGTAAATCTCGTAAATCATCAACCACCAATACTCGGCCACTGACTTTACAGGGGGCCATTTTTTGCTGCATATTAGGTGTCAAATCGAGCTTCAATACACTGCGCTCTACATATTGAATATTGCCCGGATACACTGAAATAGTAAATTCAGATCCATGACCGATAGCAGACTCTAATGTGATCCCGCCCTGCATACGACTCAACAATTCAGAGCAAATAGCTAAACCTAACCCCGCGCCGCCAACTGAGCGCGATTCTACATCGGCTATTTGTTCAAATGGTTTGAATATAAGTGCTTGTTTCTCAGGGGCAATACCCATTCCAGAATCTTTAATACTAAAAAACAGCATTTCACGGCCATCAATAACTTTTGTCCATGCGTGAACAATGATATCGCCTTGCTCGGTGAACTTAATCGCATTATTGATGATATTAATTAAAATTTGCCGAAACCGTGTCGCATCAATACTAATTACAAGGGGCAAAGGTTGTAATGACTCAAAACGCAGCGACAGCCCTTTATCCAGCGCAGATACTCGCATTAAGGTAAACACATCAGCCATTAAACTATCAAGGTTGACATCACTGCAGCTGAGCTCCAGTTTATCGGCAGCTATTTTTGATAAATCGAGAACATCATTTAACAAGCTAAGTAGATGCTTACCATTACGATAAATAACCCCTAACTCATTATTGGCATGATTGTTAAATTCACTTTGCATAAGCAACTCGGTATAGCCCAAGATTGACGATAACGGAGTGCGTAGCTCATGGCTTAAATGTGCTAAAAAGCGGTCTTTAGAACGATTTTCGGCTTCTGCTTTGAGTCGTTCAAGGCGTTCATCTTCAACATCGCGTCGGGCTAATGCGTAGCGAATAGAGCGGGCAAAGCGACTTGAACTCATTTCACTTTTTACGAGGTAATCAACAGCTCCGGCATCCAAAGCGGCTAAATCAAGGGCGTCGTTTGATTGCCCTGTGAGCATAATGATAGGGCCATTAAAACCATTTTCTACAGCTTGCTTTAAAACTGCTAAGCCGTCTGAAGCCCCTAAGCGGTAATCAAGCAGGCAAATATCGTGCTGATTTTTACTAAGTACCTTAACTGCCTGCTTGGGATCACTGATCCACTCTATATCAAATGTATGCGAACTCAGCTGCTCTAGATAATCACAGGTTAAAATATAATCATCTTCATCGTCTTCAACAAGTAACAGTCTGGTTGCCTTATCTAACATAGCGTCTCCAGTTTTTTATTTAGTCATTAAACGTACTAGGTAACTCTACAAACTCCACCCAGTACTTACCTAACGTTTTCATTAGTTCAACTAAGCCATCAAACGTAACTGGTTTAGTAATGTATGAAGCCGCGCCTAAATCGTAACCCTTAACCATGTCTTCCTCTTGCTTAGACGTGGTTAAAATAACTACAGGAATACCTTTTAAGTTTGAATTGCCTTTAATCGCTTGCAACGCTTCGCGTCCATCCATGCGTGGCATATTCAAATCCAATAAAATCAACCCAGGTCGTGGCGATGAGTTTTTGTCTTCAAACTTACCTTTACGCTCTAGGTACTCCAAAAGCTCCACACCATCTTCAACAAAGTATAACTCGTTTAATACACGGCTTTCAGCGAGTGCGTCTTGCGTTAATAAACGATCATCTTCATCATCATCAGCCATTAAAATGGTGATTGGCTTTACTTTAGAAAATGGCATTTAAGCCTCTCCTTGCAATGTGAAAAGCTCGCTTTCCACAGGTAGTTTTATGATGAAGGTTGCTCCCTCACCGGTTTCACTTTGTGCCGCTATCGTACCGCCGTGACGCTCTACAATACGTCGGCACACGGATAAACCAATCCCCGTGCCTTTATATTGCGAACGCCCATGCAGACGTTGAAACGGAACAAAAATTTTGTCGGTATATTCTGGCGCAAAACCAATACCGTTATCTTTCACTGTAATGATTTGCCATTCCAGCTCTGTATTATAATCATCATTAAATTCAGTCTGATGCTGATACTCAATAGTGATAATTGGTGCCACATCTGGACGTCTAAATTTCACCGCATTTGAAATCAAATTCAAAAATAGCTGCTGCATTTGGCTCAGATCTGCTTGTATTACTGGCATTTCGCCCACGTTGACCTGCGCATTTGACTCTTTAATCGCAATTTCTAAATCGCTTAGCACATCATCAAGTACTTGCTTTAAATCCGTATCGGCAAAGTCTTTACCACGTGTTGTCACTCGCGAAAACTCTAACAAGTCATTAATTAAATTAGACATTCTTTGCGCTGCATTTTTCATACGCGCGATATAATCAATGCCTTTTTCACCCAATTCGTCTTTAAACATGGTTTCTAAGCGATCACTAAATGCTTGAATTTTGCGCAGTGGCTCTTGCAAATCATGACTCGCTACAAAGGCAAACTCTTCAAGCTCACGGTTACTGCGACTTAGTTCATCAGAGTACAAGGTCAGCTCTTGTGTACGCTCGGTCACTTTACTAGCCAGTGTTTCGTTTTGATATTCAAGTTCCTGCTGATATTTTGCCGCTGTATGTAAGTTAATACGCGTGAGCATAAACATACCAAGGATCAATAAAGCACTGGTTACGGCAGTAATTGCAAAAGTGAGTTTGGCTTCTTTTTTAATTTGCCCTAACTTTCGAAACTGCACAGCTTTAAAAGCAGACTCCGCATCTTGAATTTCATCAGCGAGCTCTCTAATTTGCTCGTAAAGCTTACGGCCTTGATGCGTCTCTAGTAAATAATGAGCACGGCGTTCTTTATCTGCTAATGCTAAATCAACGGTTCTGGTTAATACCGCAACTTTATCATCAACCAAAAATAGTAAACGCGCTACTTTATCTGCTTGGCCTGCAATTTCAGTACGTAAATTTTTAACCAGTGTAGCTTGTGAGTTGAGCTGCATAATAGCGTCGTTGTAGGGTGCTAAATAATCTTTATCGCCCGTTAATAAGTAACCACGTTGTCCTGATTCTGCCTGCACAATTGAAAGATGAAGCTTCTCAATTGCGGTGTTTAACATATTAGTATCATCTAAACGCTGTTGGGTTTGAGTCAGGCTTTGAATGGTATTCATTGCCAAAATCGCATTCCCCACCACAATACACAGCAGCACCGCGATAAAACTGGCCCAGGTTACCTTGACCTTACCTTGTTGCTTTTGCAGCTTCATTTATAATCCTTTTATATTATCTTATTCAACGACGCCGAGATTCGATATTTGTTCCAAGCTGTCACTGCATTGCTGACAATTACTTATTATTTTATCAAGTGCTGCCAATGCTTTTTCTTTTGGCATATCATTTTCTAGCACTAATTTGATCAATTCTGCATTCATCGATATACGATTCAGTGGTCCGCGTGCATCATGAATCAACTTATTGATTTTATCGTTATTAGCCATGCTACCCCTTGGTTGATTACTTGAGTTTAATTTAGCTATATTCGCCAATGCCACCATAGGCATTTAGACGGTTGTATAAAGTTTTAGTACTTATACCTAGCATTTGTGCTGCAAGCGTTTTATTGCCTTGTACTTTATCCAACGTAGCGTGGATCAGCTCTTTTTCAACTTCTTCAATAGTTTGCCCTGCAGTCACTTGATTTGCTTGAGCTTGCTTATTCACTCGTGAAAATGGTGACTCTAAGTTATCTGGCAAAGTAATCGCTTTACCTTTTGGATCACTCATAATAAAAGCACGATGAATGCCGTGGCGCAGTTCTCGAACATTGCCTGGCCAATCATAGCTTTCAAGTAACTTTAATTGTGCAGTTTGCCATTGAAAGTCGGTATTGTTTTCTTCATTTAATTGATTTAAAAAAGCATTGGCTAATAAGGCAATATCTTCTTTTCTTTCACGCAGTGGTGGAATATCAATAGGAAATACCGCTAACCGAAAGTAGATATCTTCACGAATAACATTATTTTGCGCTAAATCTTCTAATGAACGGTTAGTCGCAGAAATCACTCGGCAATCTACCGCACTTTCTTTACTGCCACCTACTCGGGTTACTTTTTTAGTTTCTAACACGCGCAATAGATTAGGCTGCATATCTATTGGCATTTCAGTCACTTCGTCTAGAAATAATGTTCCGCCGGTTGCTTGCTCAAATACACCGTCTTTACGGGCAATAGCACCAGTAAAAGCCCCTTTCTCATGGCCAAATAATTCGCTACCAATAAGTTCTTTCGATAACGCACCGCAGTTAGTAGCCACCAAAGGTCCTGTACATGCGCTAGCATTGTGAATCGCTTGTGCGACAACTTCTTTACCAGCACCACTTTCACCCATTAACATTACGTTGGCGTTGGTGTTAGCAACGCGCTCAATCATGGTATACAAATGCTGCATTTGCGGCGATTCACCTATTAAGGTGCCAAAATGCTTTTTAATACTTGGCTCGGCTTTTTTCTTAGCCGTGGTTTTTTTAGGGTTGAGAAGGCGCTCAATATCTTCGCGCTGCAAGGGCTTAACTAGATGACCAACGTTAGGCTCACACATTTCAGCCAACTTACCTTTGACTGAAGGATGACCTGAAATAAGGGTTATTTTTGGTTTTTGACCAATACTTTTAAGGTGCTCAACCAAGTGTAAACCACTTCCATCAGGCAGCATAAAGTCTAACAATACATGGTCAAAGGTATTATTTACAAACCACTGCTCAGCCTCTGCTAAATTAGCAGCAGTATTAATGTTATGTCCTAAAAACTCTACGATATGACAAACGACATCACTAAACTCGCTATCATCATCAACTAACAGTATGTTTAACATGATAAATCCCTATGCTTATTATCATTGCCCAGCCCCACATCTTAACTGCCTTATTCTACAAAATCGATGCTTAACTGGAAATTTACGCTATCTAAATAGATTTAGATCTTTTTTGAGATATAATTTTTAAATTAAATTTTAAGGAACATTCTGATGCGCTTACTTAAAAGCACCGTTCATCCCAGTGTGAGTGCCAGCGAGCCACGTCAATTTACTCGCCTAACGAGCCGTGCTATTGCCTTAAAAGGCACTGATATTTTATTAATGTACACTGCCCGCTATGAAGATTTCAGCTTGCCTGGCGGCGGCATTGATGAAGGTGAAAGCACAGAGCAAGGATTAATCCGCGAGCTACAAGAAGAAACTGGCGCACAAAACATCAAAGTACTCGGTGAGTTTGGCCTTTATGAAGAATACCGCCCTTGGTATAAAGATGATTATGCAGTGATCCATATAAAGTCTTACTGCTATTTTTGTAGTATCGATGAGCAATTAGGGCAAGCCCAACTAGAACATTATGAGCAACAAAATGGCATGGTTGCTAAATGGGTTAATATTTATGATGCCATTGCTCATAATGAGCGAACGCTAGCAAACAGCGATAAGCAAGGGCTATCAATCATTCGCGAAACCTACTTATTAAAACAGATAGCTAAGCAACTTTAGGATCACAGCCCTGTAAAGAAGCTAATCTGCTCTGTTAGCTTCTTTCGACCAGAAATAAAAACGCCATAACCCGACTAAATTACTGAGCAAAAACAAGCACTCCATCAATACTGCCATCGGTGAACCCACCAGTAGATTATGGCTTATCCACAATGCAGTGCCGAACACCATAAATAGTCGCAACAACATATCTCGCGGTTGGAAAGAAGCAAACGTCTGTATTAATGTTGCTAGCAATGCTAAACCACTTAACCAACCCTGCCAAGTTAATATAACAGCCACAGTGCTTAACAACATAAAACCCAACATTGCCCACTGACTACGATTAAAAATACAATAAAAATAACGAACTGCCGCTATCAACATTAATAAACTAGCACTTATTTTATCCAGCAAAAAAAAGTGTGTAGCGGTTAAAAGCACAGAGCTGAATAAGCACAGCAATATTAATTTTCGAGATTTAAATTGAAATGACGCTAAATCTAATAAAGTAGCGATAGCGACTAAGCATTGTGAAACTAAAAACATAGTGACTCCTGAAAAAAACAGCAGTCTAATTTAACCTAGCCTTGCAGCGCCTTAACTTAAGTTAAGGCGCTGACGAATTCGTGATAAAGAAATAGCAGAAATGCCGATATACATCGCCACTTCGGTTAGCGTCAATTGCGCAATCCAGTGTGGTTTTTGCGCTAATAAATAGCGATAGCGCTGCTCTGGTGTATTTAATAATAAAAAAGCCTCTTTAGCTTCTTTAAACACTAATTGTTGGGTCAATAAATGTTGTTTTAGTTGTTGCCAATCGGGCTGCTCAAATACAGCTAACGGAATGGCAATTAATCGCGCTGATTTAACCACTTGCAACTGATAAAGCCCAGGAGTATTGGTAAGCCAGTTAGCAAATAAAAGAGCAAACTCGTCCTTAAAATAATATTCTTTGCATTTTTGCCCGCCACTTTCAGTAGTGTGCAATGCAGCGAGTACGCCTTCTAAAATTAAGTAACCATACTGCTGCTTATCGCCTTGTTGTAAGATCACCTCACCGCGAGAAAATGTTTTCACTGCAAATTGCTGCTCACATTTAACAAGCAAATCATTAGCCAATGCATGATAACTATCTCCTAACGGCAACATCGCTAAATTATGCATTGGCTGGTGCTAACAGTTCAGTGATTTCAGCAGCACTAATCCCCTCTCTTGCAATGTATTTTTGCCCGCACCATAACGGCGAAAAATCACTTTTGCCTTGTGCTTCTGATTTAGATCGCAATGCACTTAGCGCAATACTGGCAAATGGGAATGCAGGAGCTTGCTGCGGCATGGCGCCAAGTTCACGCATAATGCGGTTTTCAATCCCTCGGGCAGCGCGCCCAGAAAACACCGTTGTCAGCGCCGTGCTATTCGCTGACTGCTGTAAAATAGCGTCGCGGTGCAGCGCTGAAGTAGTTGCCTCTTGAGCCAATAAGTAGGCACTTCCTACTTGCACCAACTCGGCGCCTAGCGCATACATCTGCTGTACATCTTCAGTGGTTGCAATACCACCTGCCGCAATGATGGGTACATTTAGTTCAGCCACGCATTGCTCGACTAATACTGCGGTAGATTTCTGCAAAGCCAAATCCATTGATAAAAAATGTCCTCGATGGCCACCTGCTTCTAAACCCTGCGCAATAATAGCATCAGCGCCATTTTCACTCAGCCAAATAGCTTCATCTAAAGTGGTAGCAGTTGAAATCACTTTAGTGCCCCAGCTTTTGATTTGCGCCATAATCGTTTGATCAGGTAAACCAAAATGAAAACTGACTACTGGGGGTTTAAAAGGCGCTATCAGCGCGACTGTATCTGCATCAATTGGTTGACGAGAAGCCCCTGCAGTTAAGCTTTCAGCATCAATACCATACTCATCAAAATAAGGCGCTAGCAAATTATGCCATTGCTGCTTTTGTTGGCTGGTGTAATCACCGACCGTATGACAAAAAAAGTTAAGGTTATAGGGATTACTGGTCGCTTGAGTCAGTTTATCAAGCTCGCTCACTAACTGTTGTTTTGAGAGCATTGCACAGGGTAATGATCCTAAACCACCTGCGTTACTCACCGCAGCAGCTAAACGAAAATCTTGCACACCCGCCATTGGCGCCTGAATGAGGGGTCGTTGAGTATTAAATAAAGATAACGCCATCACTTTCTCCTTGTAACTTTTTCAGCCACCAGAACTTTTTACCGATACAAAAATAATAGCTGAGTAAAAATAATAATGAAAAAACTAAAAGTTACTTTATATCAACAACTTAAAAAAATCAAATGATTTGCACCGAGTTGGTGTTAGCTTTGCATTCCTTTACTCAATATTATTTGTAAGGAGATGAAAATGACTAACACAGTATCGACAATTAATCCTGCCACTGAACAAACTATTGCAGACTATACATTGCTTAACCTAGAGCAAGCAAAAAATGAGATAGATAAAAGTCATGAGGCTTTCTTAGAGTGGCGCCATATTTCATTTACCGATCGTGCTAAGTATTTAAACAAACTTGCACATGTATTCGAGCAACAAAAAGAGTCACTAGCAACATTGATGACTCAAGAAATGGGCAAATTATACAATCAAGGCCTACAAGAAGTAGAGCTTTGTGCAGCTATATGTCGTTACAGCGCCGAACATGGCCAAACGATATTAGCGGATGAAGAACGCCCTATGGAAAACGGTCGCGCTATAATTACATATCAACCGACAGGTGTGTTACTAGGCATACAACCTTGGAACTTTCCTCTCTACCAAGTAATTCGTTATGCCGTGACTAACATTATGGCTGGTAATACGGCAGTACTTAAACATGCTAGTAACGTGTTTGGTATGGCTGAAAAAATTGAAGAAATGTTCTCCGATGCAGGTTTCCCTAGTCATGTATTTAAAAATTTACTGATTGACGGTAAAACAGCCAGCGAGCTTATTAGCCATAAAGCAATCCGTGGTGTTACCTTTACTGGCAGTGATGGCACTGGTAAAAAAGTGGCTGAGCAAGCAGGTAAACACGTGAAGAAGACAGTCCTAGAGCTTGGTAGTAACGACGCTTACTTAGTACTTGATGATGCAGATTTAGAGCTGGCAATTAAAACCTGCCTGCAAGGGCGGATGATTAATAACGGGCAAACCTGCGTATCAGCAAAACGTTTTGTGGTTGTAGAAGCCTTATACGATGAGTTTAAAAAAGGCATAACAGAGCAATTTAACGCCTTAATAGTTGGCGATCCTATGGATGAAAACACCGATCTTGGCCCAATGGCACGCGAGGATTTAAGAGACAAAATTCATAAACAAGTAATGCAATCAGTTGAGGCTGGTGCGTCTATTGTGACTGGTGGTGAAATACCTAAGCAAACGGGTTATTTCTATCCAGCCACATTACTTGAGAATCTTTCTCCCGGAATGCCGGCCTATGACGATGAATTATTTGGCCCAGTCGCTTCACTTATCAAAGCCAAAGATAACGAAGATGCGATGCGCATTGCCAACGACTCTCGCTATGGTCTAGGTGGCGGCATACTTTGTAAAGATGAAAAGAAAGCCATTGAGCTTGCTAAAAAGCATTTTGATACCGGTATGGTTAACATAAATGGTTATGGGCTGGCTCAGCCAAACTTACCATTTGGTGGTGTTAAAGACAGTGGTTATGGTCGTGAGCACGGCGGTTTTGGTATGAGAGAGTTTGTTAATATTAAAGCGATTATGATTAATAGCTAACTACTCCTAATAAAAAATACTCTAAAGGGCCTTAATTGGCCCTTTTTTTTATGACTAAATAAGTTAAGTGTACAATAACTGTTATTCGCTATATTTTACTTACTTCATCATTAAAGGTAGGCACTTCTCGGCTAGAAGTATTCTCCATTTGCAATTCATTAACCGCCTTTTGAATGTCCATGTCGTCATCTAGTTGCTGGTTACTATTACCAGGTTTGTGCACTAACTCAGTTAAAAGAGCAAAATGGTCCGAGCCATATTTTTCTAGCCGTTTTATACGTTTAACAGTAAAGCCATGGCTATGGAATAAGTGGTCAAGCGGCCAGCGCATAAAGAAATACCCAGCATGAAAGGTATTAAAAAAACCTCGGCCTTTGCGTGGATCTAAAAAGTCACTGATTTCCATAAATAAACGGGTACTTCTTGACCAAGCAACGTCATTTAAATCGCCGGCAACAATTGTTGGACGTTTGTTGTTCTTTAAAGCCTTAGCAAGCAAAATAAGTTCGGTATCTCGTGGCCTAGAGGTATCTTCTTCAGTAGGACTTGGAGGAGCAGGATGAATAAAATGACCTTGTACTTCAAGACCTTCTGCAGTTTCAAATAGAACGTGAATTGAGGGAATATCGTTTTCTACAAGCTCACATACTTGTTGTTTTTTTATCTTATATTTACTGTATAAATGCATGCCGTAGCGATTATCTTGCGGGCAAAATATTTTGTATGGATAATCTTCTTCAATGGCTGCAAGTTGCTGTTGCCATTTAGTATCTGACTCAAGCGTAATAAGTAAATCTGGCTGGTGTTCATGGACTAAATCTATTAAGTCTTGGTAGCGAGTGTTCGACATCAACACATTAGCCGACATAATACGAATACTATGCCCACTGCCTGCGGGACTTTGCGCCACTTCTTTTTTAGCAAGCCAAGTATAAGGATATATCCATTTACCTTGAATAAGCAAAATTACAGTTGCCATGATTAGCGACGATACAACCAAAGGCGATAGTCCACTTAATGCAAAATAAACACCTAAAAGCAACCCAGCCAATGCAAGATAAAAAACCTGTAAACGAACAAAGTCGCAACTACGAATTAAATAATGCTGGCTGAAAGACATAGGTAAAAGTGTCACAACTAATAACACACTTAATATACTTACCAGCACAATTAGCATTCAATAATCCTTTATTAATAACGACTTAAAATTGACAAAATTTCGCGAGTATCATGCACCATATGAATGATGGTATCGTCTATTTCAATCGTAATACGACCATCACGGTCTATCGGTTTTACTACTCGACCATGGCGATAGATATCGTAATCTAATCTGTCACCTTTGTGGTACTTTTTTTGCCAACCAGGAGGCAATTGACCACCATTATCAACTTTTTTTTGTAATCCTGGCGGTAAACTCCCTTTACCTTTATTTTTGTCTTTGTCATGGTTATCATTTTTTGCAAAAGCTGCGCCGCTGCAAAGTACTAAGCCAAGCAAAGCAGTAGATAGAAGTGCTTTCATATTTTACTCCCTATTTAGTTCATTTAAAGAATAGCAATAATTCATGAACTCGTTATGAAGTAAATTAAATAACCCTACATCAAGTTGTGACTTGGTAAAAATTTAGTGACGAGTAACAATAGAGAGAATCTCTCGAGTGTCATGCACTAAATGAATTAGCTGATCATCAACTTCCAGTAAAATTATCCCCTTTCGGTCATGACGCTCAACAACTCGACCACGGCGGTAAATATCTCTATCAAGGCGATCGCCACGATGATATTTTTTATACCAACCCGGCGGTAAACCATGCCCGTAGCCTACTTTCTTGTATAAACCCGGCGGCAACTTTTTATAATCTGCTGACTTATGGTGTTTTTTATAATATTTTTTATGGTACTTTTTACTGTGCTTTTTATGCTCATGATGATGCTCATGATAATGTTCGCGCTCGTGCTTAGCATTTGCTGCAAACGGTAATAGGCTCAAACCAAGTACAGCCAAAGACAGGGGGATTAATTTATTCATAGCTACTTCCTAGCATAATCTGTGTGAATAACTAAAGCCTAACAAGTCAGCCTGAATGAAAGATGAAATGAATTGTAAACTTTGTAAAGGTAGTGAGTACTTACAGTTTTGTGTTTTAACAAACAATTAGTTAGCTATATTAAAGAAAATAAATAAAATGCTGTAAAACAATAAATAATAAAAACTGGCTGACAGCTCACAACATATTCGTATATTATTAACTCACTGACCTTACTGGAGTTTGCGCATTAATGAATAACTAACACCTGTTGAAATTCGTTTTATTTTTTGAATTTACAGGGTTAGTGGGCGCAAAATTCGTCATATATCTTGCTATCGACTTAACGATACCTAGTTAATTTTAATTGCTTTGCGCGCCATGCCCTGAACACTCCAGAGGCATTATGCATACATTACACATCCACAATTTAAGCTATCAACACCCAGATGGCCAAACTCAATTTAAACAACTTAGTTTTTCAATAAATGAAAAGCTCACCGCGATCATTGGTGCTAATGGCAGCGGTAAATCAATATTGTTGAGTATATTGGCAAACCAACAACAACCTAGTTCGGGACATGTTGAATTTAGTGGTACTCGCGTGCTTATTTCACAGCAACAATTAAGTGAGCTGCACCTTCAAACATCGTCATCCACGATTGCACAACTATTAGGAGTTGATAAAAAGTTAGCCGCCCTTAATCGTATTGAACAAGGAAGCTGCCATGAGGCTGACTTTAACCTAATCGATGATGATTGGTTATGCGAGCAATATTACAAACAACAACTTTTAGCCCTTGCTATTGATACCTCATTAAACCAGCCAATTAAGCATTTAAGCGGCGGTCAACAGCGGCGTTTAATGCTATTTTGCGCGTTGCAAACTAAGCCTGATTTACTGATTTTAGATGAGCCAAGTAACCATTTAGACCAATCAGCAAAGCAATGGCTAATTGACCAATTACATGCGTTTAAAGGGCAAGTAATTGTAGTAAGTCATGACCGCCAATTACTTAATCAATGCGATGCTATTATTGAGCTTAGCAGTCAAGGTGTTCATTATGAAACGGGGAATTATGAGCATTTCAATGAGCAAAAAACACGACAACAAACTGCGCTTACAAAGCAAATTAATAACCTTGACAAGGAGCGACAAAAACACCTTCAGCAAACCCAGCTTAATCGTGAAAAAGCCCAACAAAGAGCAGCACAAGGTAATAAAAAACGTAACACCACCAGCCAACCAAAAGTGATGTTAGACTTTAAGAAAAACAGTGCCCAAGCAAGTAAAGGGGCTTCTGAGCGGCTAGCCTCAGCCAAACACGAAGCCCTAACCGAAAAACGCCAAACACTTCAACAGCAGTTACCAAATAGTAAAGCTAAAACAGTAAAGTTTACGCAACCGACTAGCAATAAACGCCTACTATTTATTGAAAAACTTACTTTGCCATTTTCAAGCGCTAATAAAGCAATCACCCTGCAAATTTTTAGTGGTGATAAGTTACACCTAAAAGGAGCCAATGGCAGCGGTAAGTCAACATTACTCCGGATGATTAATGACTCGGCAAATTCACCAGTATCAACAGCGCTTCAATTAAATAGTAAAGTGCTTTATATAGATCAACACAGCTCTTTTTTAGGAGCAACAGACACTTTATGCAATGCATTAGAAAAACACTGTCAGCTAAAACAACAAACAGTACGCCATTTGCTTGCGAATATTGGCTTTAAGGGAGAGAATATTTATCGGCCAATTAGCCAATTAAGCGGCGGCGAGAAAATGCAATTAGCCATGCTTATAGCGGCGCAAAATGCGCAGCACTCTTTATTGTTACTCGATGAACCCGATAACCACTTGGACTTGGCTAACAAGCAACATCTTGCGCAAAATCTGGCTGATTTTACTGGCAGCTTTATATTGGTGAGCCACGATGAGGAGTTTATAAAGCAATCTAATGTACTAACTAACATTATCTTAAAATAGCACAGCGAGAACTTTTTCATCGTTTCAGGTTCAAACTCATCGGATCACTTAATTATAAAAAGGAATAATATGAAAACTCTACAATTGGTTTTGGTGATTGTAATTACTTCGTTAGCTGGCTGCAGTAGTATGCTCAGCCAAAATACGAATCAAAAAACTCGCTCAAGTAGTCTCGTGGATTTTCTATACCCTGATGAACAAAGCCGTCAGGCTCATCAACCAAGCATACCAACGCTTAACTTACCCGCAACTGTAGGTATCGCATTTATTCCTAACCAATATGACTCTGGCATTCGCAGTAACGACGAAATTGCCTTGCTTGAGAAAGTAAAAAAACAGTTTATGCAATATGACTACATTGACCGTATTGAAGTTATTCCTAGTAGTTATTTAAAAGGAGGTCAAGGATTTACCACTCTTGAGCAAGTATCTAGATTATATGACGTTGATATTATTGCGCTGGTATCATATGACCAAGTATCACAAACTCTCGAAAATAATGCTGCATTCTTATATTTAACAATTGTAGGGTTATACGTTATTCCTGGCAACGAAAACACCGTACAAACTTTTGTTGATACAGCTGTTTTCGATGTGAAAAGTAGAAAAATGCTGTTTCGAGCTCCGGGTATTAACAAAGTAGAGCAACGCAGTACAGCCGTCGGTATTGATGAAACCTTAAACGAGCAGTCGCAAGGCAGTTTTAACTTAGCTGTTGATGACATGATCACAAACTTAGATGCTGAACTTGGTTCATTTAAAACCCGTGTCAAAGAAGACAAAATAGCCAATGTTAATCATAAAGACGGCAGCAGTGGTGGCAGTTTATATTTCTTATTAATTTTACTAACTGCTATGTTAATTTTAAAACAGCACGAGCAAATAACTAAACAGCTCTACATTAAACTAACAAGCGTTTATCGCTAAAGCTTTAGAATTCCTAAAAAAGGTTATATCCTGCCCTTTTGAAATATTTTAGATAAAGGGCTTTCATGCTTTCTCGATTATTATGTCTGGCGCTGATCACACCTACAGCCTTTAATTCTTTCGCCGCGCAAAACGACATTGAACGCATTACCACTACAGCATCTCGTGCTGAGGTACGCGCCGATCCTCTACCTTTAGTAATAAGCAGTATCACTAAAGCGCAGTTAGATTTAATCGCACCGACCCATATCGAGCAAGTATTAAAGCAAGTTGCAGGTGCCAATGTACAACATGGTAACGGTCAAGAATATTTGCCCGCACTGCGCTCTCCGGTGCTTTCTGGCGCTGGCGCCTGTGGCGGTATTTTAACAGCCGAAGATGGCATCCCCCTGCGTGCGGCAGGCTTTTGCAATATTAACGAATTGTTTGAAGCGCACACCGAAATGGCGCAACGTATTGAAGTTTTAAAAGGCCCAGGCTCTGCCCTTTACGGCTCAAATGCTGTGCATGGCGTAATTAATGTGATCACCCCTGATACCACTTATGATGAACATTTGCTCGGCGTTGATTTAGGCTCTTACGGTTACAACCGGTTCAAACTGCGCAGCGGAAAAGATTTAGGCAATCAAGGATTTGGTATTAATGCCAGTATCACTCGCGATACCGGATACCGTGATGACGAAAGCGTAGACCAAGAAAAGCTCAATCTGCGCCATCGCTATACAAGTGATGATCTATCCGTCACAACAGGATTGAGCTATACCCACTTAGATCAAAAAACTGCCGGATTTATTGAAGGCTTTGAAAGCTATAAAAACGATGAAATAGCCCAGCAAAACTTTGATCCTGATGCATTTAGAAAAGCCCGCTCATTTCGGCTTTGGTCAAAAACACAATGGCAAACAGCAAAAGATACGCTAACCATTACCCCGTATGTGCGCAATCAAAGTATGACCTTCTTTAAGCATTTTTTACCGGGCACACCGCTTGAAGAAAACAGCCAAAATGGCGTTGGCGTGCAATCACTTTGGCAGCATGCGTATTCAAACGAATTAACTGTTAATTTAGGGCTAGACAGCGAATACACCCGTGCAGATTTTTTGCAATATCAAGACGAGCCAACTCAAGGTTCAGCATTTTTAGTAGCAACTGTGCCACAAGGTAAGCATTACGATTACGATGTAACCAGCACCCTACTCGCCCCTTTTATTAGCCTTGATTGGCAATGGCAGCAACTCGCTATCAGTTTAGGCGCACGCTTTGAGCAGCTTGATTACGACTACACCAATAATATGCTGACTGGTCGCACTGACAAGAATGGCAGCGAATGTGGATTTGGCGGTTGTCGTTACTCGCGCCCGCCAAGTAGTAAGAATACCTTTACCAATACATCGCCTAAACTTGGCTTGAGTTATCAATTAAGTGCTGATAATTATTTATATGCAAATCTATCTCGCGGTTACCGTGCGCCGCAAGCGGCTGAACTTTATCAGCTACAGCGCGAACAACAAGTGGCTGATCTCGAATCTGAAACAGCAGACAATCTAGAAGTGGGCCTCAAAGGGCAATATCAACAACTGCACTATGTAGTCTCTGCGTATACGATGAATAAACAAAACGTGATTTTTCGCGACAGCAATTTTTTCACCATTAATGATGGCCAAACTCAGCACCGTGGTATTGAACTGGAGCTGGATTATCAACTTACTCAGTCGATTCAACTTGCCCTAGCAGCAAGCCATGCAATACACACATACGACTATGACCAAGTTTTATCTGAAGTAAACATTAACGGTAACGACATAGACACAGCACCGCGTAATATCGCCAACCTACAAGCTAACTGGCAAGTCACCAATAACACCTTAATTGCTATTGAGTGGCATCATGTCAGTGACTATTTTACCGATCCTGAAAACCAACACAGTTACGCAGGCCATGACTTACTAAATTTACGCGCAGCATGGCAACTGACTGAACAATTGAAACTAACCGCGCGCATTAACAATCTATTTGATACCGCCTATGCAGAGCGTGCCGATTACACCAGCTTTACTGGCGACCGTTATTTTCCTGGGCGACCACGTAATATAATGTTCTCAGCAAGTTACGCTTGGTAAATATTGAATTAAGTGATTTCTGCTATTACTCAAACTTTTTCTTTTTATCATGGCGATATGATTTTGAGTTGTAAGTTGCAGTCATCACTTTATCAACTCCAGCTAAAATCGACTCTTTTAAACCACTTAAGAGCAAGACTTCTTGTGACCTTGAAACATACTCTATAACCCCTTGAGCTAACGATTCAACAATCTCTTGCGCATTCCTAATTACGATATGACCTTGATTAGCCAGCTTAATTAAGTGATCACAGTCTGGAAACTCTTTGCTCTTACAAATATTAAGTGCCATTTTATTATTGATGGTTGGATAAATTAATGTATGAGTAATATCAAAAGGTGGAGAAACAAAAATATTGCTCATATCTGGCGTGTACTGCAGCGCAAAATTTTTAAGATGGGCGTCACCGTTACCAATTAAACAACTGAAAACGATGTACTTATACATTTTTTCAACTTCGAGCATATTATTCGTGTACAAATAGGTTGCTTTCAGTAGGGTTTCGTAACTTCCCCGATATTTTTCATCGGGATCTGAAGAGCGCTTCATCAAAGTTGTAAAGTCTTCATAACCTAGCAACTGAGTGCCACTTTCACCACGATCAAAGCGTTCAATCACAAATGTTTCAAGGTTATCAGATAAATACGTATTTGGCGGTGCTAGACCGCAATATTTAGCTGCTTGCATGCACACATATTCATTAACAGTAAGCAGCTCAAACTCTTCATCAAATGATTTTACGATCAGATCTTTTTGATGAACTGTTCGCTCAACACTTGGAATACTTACTTTGGGTTGCATTCCTGACAAGGTATTCCTGAGATAGTATTTTTCTAATAACTGCGGAAATAAAGGCTGTGCATGCGAATACGTAAGAATATCGTTAAGTGACACGCTATCAACTTGCGGTAATTTAAAGTCACCTTGGTAAGATAACATGCCAATACCATCACTTCCTTGCAAAGCTAATAAGTACATGTCGTTAACTTTGGCGTAACGAGCAAGCCTTTGTGCAATGTATCTACGGTTATGCCCTTCAGGCAAATTTTGCGCAAAAATAGGATGCAATGCACCAGATCGATAACTATCATCCATGCCTTTTTCAGTCATAGTTAATGATAGATTAAACTCATTTTGCGTTTGCTTATAATCGTGTATTGCATCATGAGTTAGCACACCCAGCTCTTTGTCATCTATACACACTGTCAACTTTTGTACTTTTTCAGGTAGGTTAAAAGCCGTCACTAGCTATCCTCACTAAAAAGATCGTTTAATTCATCCCAACGAGGTAACCGTGATTTAGACAAAGTTCTTGGTACTACAGCTAGCTCATAATCTAAATAATGAGTATAACGCTCAAGGATATCCAATGATCCTGTAAATTTACCGTTTTCAATTTCAGATAGTGTGCTTTTATTAATGTTCGTCAATTTTTGCACTTCTCGTTGTGTTAGTTGTTTTTCTTTTCGCGCCTGAGCAAGCGCTTTTCCTATTTCTATTCTATTCATCGCAGCCACCAAAAACTCGCCATATAGCGAACATGGTAGTATAAAACAAAAAATATAGCCATATAGCGAACATAACTAGATTACCTTTTACTGTAATAGCTGTTTATACTGCTCAGTTAAGTGCACCTTGAGTTCTGGGTGCGCTACTAATAACTCAGCAAGCTGAGCTTTAGCGGCGGTTGTTTCACCATCAGCAATAAGTGTATCTATACGTTTAAATTTATTTGCTACCTCTGCGGTGATAATTTCAAGCTCTAATAATACTTCGCTTTTAGCGGTCATGCTTTGCGACTCAAATTGCCGTCCTGCCATGTAAGATTGTGTACTGCGTTGAAGCCTTTGAGTTTGCTTTAATTGCTCTAGCTGCTTTTGTTCTAGCACTTCGCTTTGCATCATTTCAGACGAGGCTGCAGGTGCTAAAGCAGTCTGTTCATCGGCTAAAATTTGTAGATCATTCATTGCCTCTGACGGCTTAAGATACTGAGTAGTATTTTGCATATATAAAACCGCGACTAACACCAGTGATGCCGCAGTCGATAATTGTCCATACCACGTTTGGTAAAAGCGTTTGCGCTTATTAATATTGGTTACGTTATTATCTGCAACCTCATCAGCTGCATGTTGTAATATTTGCTCATCAAGTTGTAAGCTTGGTTGCTCCGTTGCACCTCGTTTATAAAGTGAAGCAATATCATGATCGGTTAACTTATCGCTCATTGTTAGTCTCCATTTTATACTTGATACATTGCTTTAGCTTGGCTATAGCGTAACGGATGCGGCTTTTGATATTTTCAGTTGTTTCTACCACTAGTTCGGCAATTTCTTTGAGGGTAAAATCAGCTTCGTGTTTAAGTAAAAACGCCTCTTTTTGCTCACGTGGTAATTGCGCTAGGCACACTTTTAACTGCGCTGCTTGCTGAGCCTGCTCGAGCTTTTCAGTATCTGGTCGACTGTTATGATCAGCAAATTCGGCAATTTCAATGTCTTGATTATCACCGTCTAACCATTTGTTTTGCGTACCAGTACGGCGGTAATGATCAATCAATTCATTGTGCGCAATACGATACAACCAAGTGGTAAATTTAGCGCTCACTTGATACTGTGAGCGCGCTTTTATCAGCTTATTCCAGACTTCTTGATAGAGCTCTTCAGCCACTTGCGGGCTTGCGCACTGGCGTAAAAAATAACGATATAAGCTATTTTTATGGCGCAGGTACAGCTGGGTAAAAGCCTGTACATCACCTTGTCCATAACTCAACATTAATTGCTCATCAGCTAGTTCTGTCATAACGTCCTAATTACAATGCCGCGGCATTATTAACCAATTGCACAAACTCACTACGATAGCCAAATGTGTCTATGCCTTTGTTAGCGGTTGCTAATTTAGCGCAATCTTCATACTGCCAGTCTCCGGTATATTTTGCACCTTTTAATAACTGCGCAAAACCAGCCACTGCGGCGGCAAATTTAAAGTCGAAACTGGCTTGCGATAAAGGCTGAATTTTGTCATTGCTAATAGCTTGAGTCAGCAACTTGCTTTGCTCGGCGTCTGGCTCTTTATAACGGACTTTGACAAACGCCAACTCATTTCTTGCCGTCTGTTTCTCGTTTATTTCAGACTGATAACGCAGTTCATCTATTTGTTTATGCTCAGAATCCGCTAAAGTTATTTCATACAGCGCAGTTACGGTGTGCCCAGCTCCGAGCTCTGCCGCATCAACCTTATCGTTTTTAAAATCTTCAGCAGCAAGCATACGGTTTTGATAACCAATTAACCGATACTCAGCCACCTGCTGAGGATTAAACTCCACCTGAATTTTGACATCTTTGGCAATAATTTGCATGGTGCTACTAAGCTCATCAACCAGCACTTTTCGTGCTTCGTTAATGTTATCAATATACGCATGTTGGCCGTTGCCAATATTAGCGAGTTGCTCCATTAAGCCATCATTATAGTTACCTTGGCCAAATCCCAAAGTAGTTAAGGCAATCCCGGTTTTGCGCTTAGATGCCACCAGCTCTTTGAGTTTATCGATTGATTGGGTGCCCACATTAAAGTCGCCATCAGTGGCTAAAATCACCCGATTAATACCTCCTTTTTTAAAATTTTCGGCCGCAATTTGATAAGCCAGTTCAATACCTTGCTCGCCATTAGTTGAGCCGCCTGCTGCCAGTTTATCTAACGCGGCGCTGATAGTTTGTTGCTCATTGCCTTTCGTTGCTGGCAATACCACGCCTGCAGCACCGGCATACACGACAATAGCGACTGAATCATTTTCATCTAATTGTTTAGTTAACATGGTTAAACTGGTTTTTAATAAGGGTAACTTATTTGGTGCATTCATAGAGCCAGATACATCCAGTAAAAACACTAAATTCGCCGCTTTTAAATCGGCTTTTTCAATCTCAAAACCTTTAATGCCAATTTTTAACAGTTGCCGATGCTCATTCCAAGGAGCTGTTGCCATCTCGGTATGAACATTAAAAGGTGTAGCTATGCTATTGGGTGCACTGTAACCGTAGTCAAAATAATTAATAAAAGCTTCTTCACGTACTGCGTCATTAGGTGGTAATTTCCCCATATTGAGCATACGCCGAGTGTTGCTGTAACTGCCCGTATCAACATCAATTGAAAAGGTTGAAACCGGTTCAGTACCAACTTGTTTTACTGGGTTTTGCTGGGATTTTAAATAATTTTCACGATCTTGCTCTGACTCAAATGCCATGTCATCAATAGGGGCTGGCGGCATTAGCTGTAGCTGTAATCCTGGGCGATGCATAGCAACACTTTCATGTACCATTCCTTGCGGCATTGCTGCAAAACTTATGGCATTTTTACTCTGCCTTTTTTGCACTTGTAACTCTAATTGCTGTTCATCGTTTTGTTTGCTTTGCGCCGCGTTGTTTGCTTGGCTTTGTTGTTCATCAATCTCACGTGGCGCACTTTGCTCACAGCCAGTTAAACCAACTATAACCGCAAGGCTCAGCACAGTTAAACGCAAATTAATTGATTGGGTGTTACTAATTTTGTTATTCATAAAATCACCTTGTTGTCTATCAAATGAGGTTCACTAAGGCTATTAACGGATGACTTTAAAAAGTGGGGTTAATTATTTTTTAATGAGCATCTATTCGTCCCATTTAATATCTACGTTACGAGTGCTGAGTTATAATTGCGCTCCCTCTTTCTTATTGATGATTTTAGTTTTGAACTCGACTGCCATTAAAAGAACTGCTTTTTCTTCTGCTATTTTAATTTTAGGCATTATCTTTATTGCCGCTAACTTACGCGCACCGGTTACAGGGATTGCTCCTGTGCTTGAGCAAATAATTTTGACCTTTAACTTAAGCCCTTCGCAAGCCGGTATGCTCACAACACTGCCGTTAATTGCCTTTGCTTTAGCCAGCCCGATGGCGGCAAGTCTTGCTAAAAAACAAGGCTTAGAAATATCACTGTTTATTGCGCTTATTCTGATTGGTTTGGGCTTGGCTTCGCGGCTAATTGACTCTATGCCAATGCTTTACTTAGGTACAGCAGTCATTGGCATCGGTATCGCAATTGGTAACGTACTGTTACCGAGCTTAATTAAACGCGACTTCCCGCATAAAGTGGCAGTGATGACCTCTACTTACGTACTAGCGATGGGAATTTTTGGTGGTAGTTATGCCGCGCTTATTATTCCGCTGGCTGAATATAAAAGTATCGGCTGGCAATTAGCCCTTGCTTGTTATGGCTTACTTACCCTAGTGAGTATTGTTATTTGGCTACCACAGTTAAAACTTCATACTAAGCCAACAAAAGATCTACTGGCGAGTGTCAACACCAACAAAGTATGGCACGAGGCGCTTGCGTGGCAGATTACCTTACTGCTGGGATTAAATTCATTTTTTACCTATATTATGATTAGTTGGTTGCCGAGCATTTTGCTTGAAGGTGGCCATACAGCTCAGCATGCGGGTGCGCTACAAGGTGCCTTTCAAGTAGCGTCTGCAGTGCCTGGCATTATCTTAATACCACTGCTGGCAAAGCTTAAAGATCAACGTATTTTAACCAGCTTGTTAGCACTAATAGCCGCAACATGCTCACTTGGGCTGCTCTATTTACCTGAGTTTGCCTCTTTGTGGGCAGTCACCTTAGGATTTTGCTCAGGCGCCTGCTTTATTTTAGGTTTATCGTTTATTAGCTTACGTACTCATGACACCCGTCAGGCTACATCACTTTCAGGCATGGCACAGTGCTTGGGCTATTTACTTGCCGCCTCTGGGCCGATTATCGCAGGCTCATTACATAGCTACTTTGGCAATTGGACAACCACCTTATGGTTATGTGCTTTTGCGAGTGCATTGTGCGCCGTATTTGGTTATTTAGGTGGACGTAATATCACCATGAGAAATGACAACTAAAGCACTTAAATAAATGCATTGCTTAAACGCAATGCATTTATATCTTTAAGAGGAGGACGACCAAAAAATCGGGTGTACTCTCGGCTAAATTGTGAGGCGCTTTCATAGCCCACTTGCAAAGCAGCCGTATTCGCATCAAGGCGCTGATTCAGCATTAATTGCCTCGCCTCTTGTAAACGTAAATTCTTGATATATTGCAAAGGGCTGAGTTTAGTCACTTCTCGAAAGTGCTGGCGAAACGTTGATTCACTCATATGCGCCTCAACAGCTAAGTCAACTATCGAAAAATCATCTTTATAATTTTGTTTTAACCAATATAAAATTTTAGCTATTTTTTGACTAGCGGATCCTGCGGTTACTATTTGCCTTAATTGATAACTATGTGGGCTTTGTAATAACCGAAAAACAATCTCCTCTTGGATTAAAGGAGCGAGTTGCAAAAGCAGCTTAGGCTCGTTTAATAATTTAATCAGCCTATTTATAGCATCTAAAAGACCCTCATCAGCATCGACTACCGACATAGCACATTGACGAGCTACATGATCTTGAGATGAAAAATCCATATTAGCAACTGCTTGACCTAAAACTTTACTGTCGATACATAAGTGCAACCCTAAAAAAGGGCGTTGTATAGACGCTGAAGTAATATGGCTTACAACTGGCACATCAACAGAGGCAACTAATGTTTGTCCTTCTGCATAATCATAAATATCTTCGCCCAAGGTAACACGCTTGCCACCTTGCACAGTTATGCCTAAACCAAGCCCATAAACACATGGCATAGGCTCAGACACATTGCTGCGACGTACTAATTTAAGCGCATCTATCTGAGTGTTAAAAATACCATCGTGTGTAGCAATTGCTAACACGGATTCGGTTAAGGTCTGTTTACTAGTCATCGCGTTTTAATTTGATCTCATCATACTTTAATCAAAGCTTAGCACTAAGCACACTCATAAATATTAAAAACAATCACGATCTGTTGTTTTAGGCAAAAAACACATTGGTTTTAACAAACACATTTAGCCATTATCAGTAATAATAAATATTCGCTCAGGCATATCAATGCGCTGACAGGTTATCACTATAAAAACCCAAATAATTCACTTCTCTACGCACTATTTTAAACAGCAAATTAAGCAGCCTAAGGTAAAGCTTACCTACTGCGATATTTTTGCTTTTTAACAATTTAATTTTTAAAGAGACATTATGCTTAAAGTAAATAACCACACAAAATACCCGTTTGTTGCAGCTATTGCCGCACTTGCAGCAATGGGGGAGTTATATCGTCTAAAAAACTTGTTGAACGAAGCCTTAGATAAAGGACATACCATTGATGAGCTTAATAGTGCATTTTCTTATATGGTTACCTACATTGGTGCCCCTCGGGCGTTAAATAGCCTAAACGTGCTAAAACAAATATGTTTGCAAAGACAGCCAAATCGTACAGCATTGGTTGAGCAAGAAATTGAACACCTATCCACGACTAAAATAAACAGCGCCCAAAGCAGGCTTTCTCATCACTGTTACTTGGCAATAAAGCTGGGGGCATTGGCGGTGGACGATAATTTTCAAGCTCTGCTTCAAGCCCATTTAGTTACATGTCTTGATTCGCAATTTGAAGCAGCACACATAAATACCGTGATCAATTCACTGGCTATTAAAGCAGATATAAACGTAGCAATGCGCGCTAATTTATCTTTTGAAAAATTGTTAGAGCGCGCATAGTAGTAATATACATTACGAAATTAGACGCTTAAGGCACAGTATCAAAGCCAGTTATAGTGTTTAGCTCTTTTAACCAAGATGGGCTTGAACGACACCAAATTTGTGCTTTAGGAATAAGTTGCTCACGCTGCTCAATAGCCCCAATACGTAGGCCATAAATTTTATCGCCATCACCGACTGACGTTGCATACAAAGAGGTGCCGCAATTGCCACAAAATCCCTGTGCACGCTTATTACCACTTTCGGCTGTTTTTATATATTCTTTCGGCACAGCTGCAGTAAACGTAACCGCGTTAGGATGTGATATAACCACAGTTCGAAATGGGGAACTTGCGATAATTTGGCAATCAGTACAATGACAATTTATTACTTTATTTTCATCAACTTCAGCATGGTAAGTAACTTCCCCACAATGACAACGTCCGGTAATTTGCATTTAAGATCCCTACATAGAATTTTAACTAACTAAAGTGGTATCACTTTACGCCAACTTCCCTTGTATTTTCAACAAACGTTTAGGTCATTAACGGTTTTTATACTGGGTTTTACAGTGGCTGCGCATAATAGCGGGATTGCGTAATTTTAAATGTTTTGTTGTACGGCCAGCATGGCGCTTGCGCCAGACTTTAAACGAACCCGATGAGATATTGTCGCGCATAAAACTAACTAACTGGGAATGATTTAAACCATAAAGGTTTTCAATGGCTTCAAATGGCGTGCGATCTTCCCACGCCATCTCGATAATTCTAGACACTTGGCTACTATCAAACATAACTGACTCTTCTACAAAATATCTTTATACCCGACATAGCAAGAATACGATCAATCTGTAATTTCAACTCGCCATGGTGGATTCAGCCGATTCCCCCCCGCCCAATAAAGTTTAATTTTATTGCTTGATGGGTCTTTTAACACAGCTTCTCGCCATAAATAACGCTGCTCAGTGATCACTGATTCAAACTCAAAGCCCTTAGCTTTTAAGGAGGCGACCCACTTTTCTAGTTCTGCGTTTTCAAAATATATAACCGCACCATTACTAAACACATCATCAGTTAATAATAAAGAAAATGTAGCTTTATTAGGGCACTCAAAGCGTGAGTAATGATCCGTTTTTACAATTTGTGTAAAGCCCATGGCCAGGTAAAATTGATTTGCTTTTTCGATGTCACAGACGGGTAAAGTGATTTGATTAAGGTTCATAGTCGTTACCTAAATATTGAGTCAGATAACGACTTTAAAACCTTAACTTAACTTGAGGTCAATTAGTAATTGGTATCTTGATATTAAGATGCTTGATAGCGATTTGCTTGTTTGATGCTAGCAAAATCGTTAAAGCGAACACCGTGTTTTTTCATTACCTCAAGTACTTTCTTGCTGATCATTTGGCGTAAATAAAACGGTTGATTCGGCACAAAATGGTGAATCGTATGGGTATGGCCAAAGTTAAAACAAAACAAGTTAAACGGTGCGAACAAGCGACTCGTTAAAACATGCGTTTGCTCCAGCATGTTATTCACGCCGCCATAGTAATGCATTGATGAAGTCACAAAATTTAATGAACTTGAACGCACAATATTAGGCACAATCAACACCACCATTAAAAACTCAAACACCGCCATAATGTCCAGCAACAACGCCGGCGAATTAGCCGCAAGTGGGGTAAATAAATCAACTAAATGGAACACAATTACGCTGTATAAAATAGCAAAGTACGCTGTGGTAACCGGAAACCCTGCGTTAAATACCTTAAAAAAGCTAAACCCTTTGATTTCTTTACTAAAACGTTTAGCGTTAATTAACAAGCCGAGTAAGCCATCAACAATTACCAACGCCCGTAACAATGGCTTTTTAATGCCATTACCCACTAAGCGCTCTTCTAAGTCTTGCTCAGTACCCGACACTTTATGATGATGTAAATGCATTTTACGGCGATACCATGGGCTAATAGTATTTGGGCGCATTAGCCACACTGTTAGCATCATAAAGTTATGTAGAAAAGGCTGGTTACTAAAGTACTGTTTATGGATCAGGTCGTGTTCAAGCTCGTGGGAAATTGACGCTGCAATGGCTGCTAAAATAATACATAGCCACGCAGGGATAATAGCAAAGTAATAAAGCGCACCAACCCCAATTAACGCACTGAGTGATAATAATAAAATAGCCATCCCGATAGTATTTTGATGGGCTAATAACGGGTGCTTTTGACGAAGCTTAGCTTCTTCAGCTTTAATCGCCTTAACAATGGCTTGAATATTTTCCTTAGCACTTAACGTGGTCATAAATAGCAACTGATAATCAAAGTTGCGCAAATGATACCCGAATAAATAAAAAGCTGCTAGAGCGAGAGCAACGAGCAACGAGCAACGAGCAACGAGCAACGAGCAACGAGCAACGAGCAACGAGCAACGAGCAACGAGCAACGAGCAACGAGCAACGAGCAACGAGCAACGAGCAACGAAAAAATAAACTGCAGTTAATTTAAGTCAAGCATGTTTTTTTAATATAACTACAATTGGTTAAGTTAGCCGTAGCTAAATCGACTTAAATTAAAAAGTGGTCTTTTAACTTGTAAAAATCGTTACTGGAAACAAAGGGATTAGACAAGACCTAGCCCTAGCGGTTTTCACACACCAATTTTAGCCTTCAAGTTCATCCTCATTTACTTCTCATTCCCTTCTCTTTGTGCAAAAAATTAAGTGAATTATTCACAAAGAGGCGCTGCGCTTTAGAGGGCTATAAGCAAATGCTATGCTAATAACGTAAGGATTATTGCGCAGCGATCCCCTATGTGTTTGCTGTAAGCCACTTGCTTAACAGCCACATCGACAGACGAAGTAAACGGATTTGCTTATTGAATTAGAGTTGATTATGAATTGACCGCCACTGAATAAAAACGGTCAAATAAAACACTAGTACCTATTGATAGAGTTAAAGCTCATATGTGTTAGGTTTTTTTACACTCCTGACCAAGCCACTTATTAGTTGCAGTTTCATTTGTAGATAAACTTGATAATGCAAACCTACGAATACCAGAATCATTTTCAATGATGTCAAAAAACCAAATTGCTCCATACGCAGCAGAAAAACCTTTATAGGGATTATAAATCATATTTTCAGGAGTGACACAGCCAATAAGGTTAACCAAAGTTGGAACAAAAATACTATCAAATTGCTCTTCTAGCTCTTTTATATTTTCGATTTTTCGAGTTTTTATTTTTAAATAACCATCATCAGAAACATATGTTTCACTTGAGCTAATATTTAGTGGAAATAAAATAATCTCCTCTAAAATTGAGACATTTTTATTTGTTACACCAGCTTTAAGTTTAGCTAGAAGAGGCGCTATTTTAGTTTTTGCTTCTTCATGTGAATACTGCTCCATTCCGAAAGACTTTGGAATTGATATAAACACTAAAAGATAGAAAAATGCTACTAATCTCATAAACACCTAACGAGGCTGTAGAATTACTCGTTTTTAATTTATTTTTATTGATGGTTCAACCATAGCCCAGTTGCTATTTTGATTCAATCGACAACTGGCTTTCACGTAAAATATAAAAAGAGGGCTTGGTGTTGTTTTAATTGGCATTTTTGCAGGTGTTTGAGTGGCTTATTTTAGGTGGTAAGTGCCTAGCCTTATCAGTACATCGTGATTACAGGAGGTGAACCGCCCACTGCACTTACTGTAATAAAAAGCGCATATGGGTGATGTTGAAAGAGCTCAGGCTACCCGATTAGTGTAAGCTACATTTGCAACAAGAACTTACGTAAATCACGCTCTTGTCTCATTATGTGTAAAATAAAAACCTTATCATTGTCTATTTTGTAAAATATACGACAAGGATTAACTATCACTTCACGGTAATTCAGATTTGAGAGTTCAATCGGTGTTTTCCCTGATTCAGGGAACTCTTCAAGGCGTTCAACTTTAGCAAAGATTTTCGCCACCAACTTTTTAGCTGACAGCAAGTTACTAAATGCAATATATTCAGCGATATCGTTTAGATCTTCCAGAGCAGGATTTGTCCAGATTATTTCAGCCATTTATTCATTTTCTCTTTAGCTTCAATATTAGACGTAGTTTCTCCTCTACTTATTGCCTGCTCGCCTTTAGCTAACGCCTCAAGGATTTGCATACGTTTTTGCATGAATTCGAAGTCATCAACATCAACAAGATACGCTGACGGTTGCCCATGTTCGGTGATTAATACGGGCTCTTTAGTTAAATGCAGCTCAGATAATATTTTCGTCGCTTGGCGTTTCAATGTTGTTACTAACTCTACTCTCATAATAACCTCCATAAAAATGTATCACTATAGTAGCACTGAGTAAGCAATTTAGGAAACACAGCTAACGAGCATGTAGATTAAAATTAGACTAAACTAGACTGACATATTCGATTGATGAAACCAGCCCTCTTGAGTAGTGCCATGATGAAGTTAACCGATGAATGTCTCGGCTCTGGCATACTGCTTTGCTCTACCTTCTAAATCCATTTGGTCGTAGTGCCCCAGCGACCCCAAAAGGATATGGGAAAAACCTGGCTGCGATAAAAGCGCCTCTATATGTGTTTGCCGTAAGCTACTTGCTTAACAGCCACATCGACAGATGAAGTAAACGAATTTGTTTATTGATTTAGAATTTGACCGTCACTAAATGAAAACTGTCAAATAGAACACAAGTGCCTATGAAATGAGTTCAGGCTCATATGTGTTAAATTTTTACTTGGCATATTGTTCAATATATTTTGTGGTAGTTTCTTTTGCTTGGTTTAACTCTGCCTCAGACATTACTTTGGTTAGCCGAGCCAAACCCTCTTTTGCAAACTTTGTGTCAGCACCTGCTCGCGCAATAACCACTTTGTACCAAGCATAAGACTCAACACTATTTTGTACTGAGCCAGGGCTAGACTCTAGCAAATATGCATACTCAACTTGTGCTGTGTAAAATCCTAGTTTTGCACTCTGATCTAGGTATTTTTGAGCTGATGCAAAATCACCTTTCGATGCTGCCTCCACACCTTTATGGCGAAGTTCAACTGCCTCACTTGCTAAAGTGCTAGCAGAAAATACTAGCGAGAGGATTGTTGCTAGAATGAGCTTCATTGTTTCTCCTGAAATTTAACGCCGAATTTGCGACTGGTTTGGAGAGCAGCGGAAAACCGGTCCGACAACATGCGTTTGTTAAGTTTTTGCCCATTGATTTTCATAAACGCCAACTCCGAGTCGAAGGCAGTCACTGAGTTCTTTCGGCTCTACACCACAATAAATGGACTGAACAATCATCGTATGATTTTCTTCGCCGGAGAATGCCAGCTCATATCCGTGGCCGTTCCAGACGTCGCCTATTTGCCTAGCTTGTGCGATGGTTTTGCCGATAAATCGCTCAAAGGGTTGATGCTTGCAGATAATGTAGCCGTCTTGATTTGTAATTTCAGGCAAATCAAGGCATTCATGAACACCAAGATATTCGCCGCCAACTTCCCCCTGCAAAGCAAACACTCCATTCGAAGTGCCGAGGTAAACTACGTTAAATTCTGGATCTACCACATTGATCAAGACGGTATGCAAGGTGGCTCCTTCTAGCTTTGGGAGAAGCTTACTAGATTCTTTAGCATACCCTTCGTAATCTTCTTGCATAGTCATGTTTTAAACTTAACGCCGCGCTCTGCCGCTTGTCGGCGGCAGCGCCTTGATACTCATTGAGCCTCCTCCCCAGCATCGCGATTATTCGCTACGCTGAAAAGGCAACTAACCTTATAGGAGAAAGCTCAATGAACTTTTACAATAACATGCATCCATATTATTGTGGAATCGATTTACACGCGCGATTACTTTACGTCTGTATCATTGATAATACAGGACTTATCCTTGTTCACAAGAAAATTAAAGATGATCCTGAAGCGCTACTAAAACTACTTAAGCCGTATATCGGTGACATTGTAGTTGGCGTAGAGTGCATGCACTGTTGGTATTGGGTCGCTGATTTTTGCAAAGAACACACTATCGACTTTATTCTTGGTCATGCTTTGTATATGAAAGCGATTCATGGCGGTAAAGCTAAAAACGATAAAATAGATTCACATAAGATTGCCAAACTCATCCGTGGCGGTAACTTCCCACTTGCTTATGTGTATGACAAAGATATGCGTGCTACGCGTGACTTATTACGTCGCAGAACCAAAATTGTTCGTCACGGCGCTGATTTAAAAGCCCATGTCGCCAATACTGCCAGCCAGTACAATTTACCTGCCCATAATGTCAATTTAAAGAACGTCTGCGACAGAGAAAAGATGCGCTATTACTTTCCTGATCCCGTTGTACAACGCTCTATTAATTTAAACATGGCTATACTCGATTGCTATCATAAGGAGCTTAAGCCTTTAGAGCATTATATTGAACAAATGGCCAAGCAGCATAACCCTGTCCACCTTAATATTTTGCAAACAATTAATGGCATAGGCCGCATTTTAGCACTTACCATCATTTACGAAATTGGTGACATCAATCGTTTTTCAAGCGTACAAAAGTTCGCTTCATACAGTCGGTTAGTCAAATGCAAAGCGGAGTCTGCTGGTAAAACCTATGGCACCCAAGGTAACAAAATTGGCAATGCACATCTGAAATGGGCGTTCTCCGAAGCCGCTGTATTGCTGCTGCGTCACAATCACAACGCCAACAAATACCTTGAAAAACTACAAAAGCGAATGAGCAAAGCCAAAGCACTGTCAGCACTTGCACATAAGCTTGGTCGCTGTGTTTATTATATGCTTAAAAAAGAGACGGTATTCGATGAAGCGAAATTCTTAAAGAGTTAGTCACGGTACTGAGTGAGCTGGACATCTAACTGGATATAAGGCTGAGCATCAATCAATTGGGTGAGTTAATAACCAACAAGGTTTAACCTGATTATATGCCTACAGACCAAAGCCACTTGCCTTGATTAGACGCTCAGTACGCGTGCATTAATACAATAAACAAAGTCGCTTACACCTGACTTGAGCCTGAAACTAACTGGATCACAATGATGAAAACAGCCGCCTTGAATAGTGCCATGATGAGGTTAACCGATGAATGTCTAGTGCCCCAGCTACCCCAAAAGGATATGGGAAAAACCTGGCTGCGATGAGATCGCAATAAGAGAGCCTCTATATGTGTTTGCCGTAAGCTACTTGCTTAACAGCCACATCGACAGACGAAGTAAACGAATTTGTTTATTGATTTAGAATTGACCGTCACTATATAAAAACGGTCAAACAAAATACTAGTGCCTATTGACAGAGTTAAGGCTCATATGTGTTAGGGAGGGCACTCGATTCCATTTATACAGCTCCAGCTTGCTCAGCTTTACTTTCTAGTACTGCCAAACGTTGCAGGCAAAGCAGATAGTATTTCTGTATTTCATCGTGCTCTGCCACTTCTAGTTGATGAGAGTACGATTGCAGCTCATCAAACGGATAGCGTACGTCAGGAATCTCTGGAAAGTGATTTACCAACTGAGAATAAAGGCTATTTATAGATGAGCTAAAATAGCTGTCTTCGCCACTCTCTACGAACTGCTTTAACTTTTCTTTGATTTCATCAAATGTTTGTTTCATATGAAAACACCTAACGAGCCTGTAGAATAACTCGTTTTTAATTTATTTTTATTAATGGTTTAACCATAGCTGAGTTCCTATTTTGATTCAATCGGTTACTTCGATTTTACGTAAAATATAAAAAGAGGATTTGCGGTTGCTTTAATTGGCGTTTTGGAAGGTATGACAGGTGTTTAAGTGGCTTATTTGAACAGATGTCATCCCCTGTCACCGAACACAATGGAGGATTATCTTGTGTTATTTATTTTGGTAAAGCATCGTTACTAAACCGCGATAGACGGCAGCAAGAAGCCACAGGAATCCCCATGCTTATAAAGTAAGAACAACCATCATCAGATCACTGGCATTTAAATGGATACGAACACTCTTTAGGTGCTGTAAGACTCATACGCCCAAAGATAAGTCAACTTACCTAACAGCATTGAAAAGTAAGGGAGCAAGGCTGTTAAAATTTGCGGTGGAAAGAGAGCTTTAGTGCTTGCTGTCCACCTCAGAGCGTGTTGTTACAAGCCCCAAACTCTTGATGCTGCAATATGGATTTCATTGAGCAGCAAAACTAAAGAAATACAGCCTAATACCACCCATTTTTTTGACTTGTCATTTACCTTTAAGTGCCGATAAATTGCGAACGCAATAGAGGTTACCATAATAACAGCTAATAATAATGATGATTGATTTGCCGAATCCCATTTTAAATTCCCCTCACTAATATGGTGAGAAAAAAACGAAATTGCCCACAAAAGAAATAACACAGCAAAAGCGATTAAATAGTTTTTGATATTAAATATATTTATTGAAGTTCCACAAACTGGACAAATATAGTTCCGCTCCCTAGCATTTGGAGTTTTATCCTTTGCAACAATCGTCGAATAACATTTTTTACATACTAAAAGAGACATAAACTCAATTCTATTGGGGCTTATAAGGAGGCTGTAGAATAACTCCAACAGCCAAATTCAATTAAAAAACGAGCTCCTGTAATTAACTCTAAGCGTGTTTAAAGCATTAGGTAATGTATTTTGGAACCCATAAAACAAGCTGTTTTTATTAAAAAAAGAGTAATTCTACAACCTCAAAACGCCGCGCTCTGCGGCAATTTTGGAGCACAGCGTAAAAATTGCCCGATAGCAGCGCCTTGTTATGACTATATGGAATTAACCACAGACAAAGCATCTCCATCTGATGTATTTTTTTCAACATGTTTTTTGATAAGCGCGCGATTTGAAGACATGACTGAAGGCCATCTATGCTTCCATGCTTTATAAGCATGCCAAGAATACCCAATAATCAATCTATTACTCATAGTGTTCATTGAGCGCAATACCGCTTTCAAATAAGCTCCCTCAATAGAAGTGCCTTTAATTTCTAATATTGTGCCAAGATAAATTAGCCATCTCGCCAAATGTTCATATTGCTCCCATGCATTACTTTCAGTCGTTAACTTTCTTTTGGCATCTATAACTTCACCTATCACTTCTACTACACGCTTATTTTCTAAACTCAAACCTTCGGCTGATAACGCTGAAATTATTCGATAGAAGGAGTCTTCGAGTTTTAGATAAGCTTCTTTAAAGTGATATTTTTTATGTACAACGTTTCTAATACTATCTATTGATCTTGTGGCAATACTCTCAACTTTTGGAGTTTTTTTATTTAAATCTTCAAATAAATCAGGAATATCGATGTTATCTAACACTCTAATTCCGTAGCAGTGCGAGTAATAATCCTTAACATGCTGATCAACACGAGATCTAGACACTAAAAATATATTCGAACCAATTACGTGTGTCTTAGAAAACCCTTTATAGTCACTGATTATTGCCTTAAGATTTGTATCTCCCAGCGAATAACCCAAAATAACTACAGTATTCTCATGTAAAACCGTACTTAATTTCCTAGAAAAGTAAGAGTCACCATTTATAAATCTAAAGTAGTCCTCAGAGGTAATTACCATATTATCAGGTGAATCGATTGATCCATGTACATGATAAACTTTTACGTTTGCCGACGATCTAGGGATTGGTAATCCTGGTGCTAGAGACTGGCATTCACTTTCCCCTGTCAGCTCTTCTGCCAATTTATCATAGTTAGTTGTTACAACACGAAACTGCCTTTCAGAAAAAAATTTTGCTACTTGGCGATTTTTACCAACCAACTCGATATTCTCAATTAATTTTGCAGTTTCTTCATGTATGCTTTTATCGACAGCTGTGAGCTTTATCGAAATAACCTGTGCTATTTCTTCTAAACTGAGCGGGCTTGGTTTGTCATCTGGAAATAGCGATTCTTTTAATTCATCAGCTTCGGGTAAAAGGTCGCAAAGGTCTTCAAGTAATCCTTGCCAGCTCGGCGCACCATTTTCGGTTACGGCTTTAGAAAATCCCGTGCCTGTAAAGAAACACAACCTATTTGTCGCAGCAGCATAGGCAATTTCAAATATTTCACACTCCTGTCAACCCCGCAGCACGCGCGGATTTGTAGTGTAGGCGAAGCCGTAACGGAAAAGCCGTCGCTGTGCCTGCGATTGTTAAATGCCATTAGACTCGTCACTCAACTGGTTTTTCTTTTTTAGAATACACTGCATCGGAGTTATTTTATGCTCACTGTCACTATATGAAGAAAAGAAGCCATCAAAAACCTTGCCATTGTTTTTTAACATGAGCGATAATGCCCCACGATCTATATGATCTCTGCTACACGTTTCATAACAACCAGAAAGTATTAAATTTTTAAAAGTCCCTGAGATGGTGTAGGTGTGAACTTTGCTGGCACCACCGATCTCAATGATGCGCCCATTTATTTTGTGCCCTATTCTACAAATTTCGACTCTTACGATAATTGGTACGGAACCAATAGCTATTTTAATGTGTTTCTCTTTTTCGGGTTCTTGCTTCTCTTCTGAGTCGTCATGAAGAATAAGTTCAGCACTTACTTCTCTCTGCTCGCCCCGCTCAGTAACTGATGAAGCAGGAACAGGCTCACCTCTTTCGGCCTTTCTTTCTTTTCTAAGGCGCTCTTGAAACCTTCGCCAAGCAGCCTTTTTTGCAGCTCTATCAAGATCTTCTAGACCAAGGTAGGGTATCAGTATTCCAGACCACTCTCCCTCAATGCATACATCTTGATATAGAAGATTTTCAAACCAAGGCTCAATGTTTTTTCGCCATAAAATGGCGAAAACGAAAAGTAATAATGCTGTAATTAGACCACTGATAATACCGCTAGCCAAAGAACCAAATAGATTGGTAGAGCTGTTCGCGGTCTCATTTAAATACCACCAAAGGAATACACCGGAAACAACCAATATAAAATGCGGGAATATTCTCCAAGCCATACCCGCTACTTTTTTCAAATACTGCACATAATCTCCTTTGGCATTTAACGCCCGCATTTGGGGCCGTAGTGAAGCGCAGCGGAACGAAGGTCCAGCCCCGCAGGGGCGAACAAAATGCGCTTGTTAATTTCAGTTTAGCGGCTTTCTATCCGCGATTAATGCATCTGTTAAAGTAACCAAAAGCAGGTATACAGACTTCAATACTTCGTTGCCACCTTCACTACTTTCATCTTCTTCGATGGCGGTAAGCCAAAACCAAGGGTGGTTGCAGTTGCACTTCAACTCACTTTCATCGCCCAAACAAAATTTACCACCACAGTCCCAACACCAAATATGAAAATCCCCACAGATATCGCATTTACCAATAGTAGTAATTGATACTGGAGTAGATGGTGCTCCTATACCCATAGGCGAATCCCAAAGTACTAGACCTCGCTCTTTTCTTTCATTACAACTATCACTTATACAGTCATCCCACAGCGAGAGATCGACATTTTCTAATTCAGAGAGAGCAACAATTTTCAAATTAATATAATCTTGTGCTCTTCTTTTTGCCGCCTCACTATAGCCGTTTGGACAAACTAAAATGCCAGCTTTTGAGGAGCAGTCCATCATCATTCCATGGAAACTTTCAACGTCTTTAACATTTAGGGGACGGCTATATTTCTTGGCATCTACAATAATCCTGCGATTTCTATCGTCACCAAAGCGAGAGTCTATTAGGACATCTACCTGCCTAATCGTTTGACTTAAACAACCTTTGATTTTGGCATTTGGGATGACCGTGACATCTTGAGATTGATAGTCCTCAGAGCAAAGTTCGGCTATGAAACGCTCATACTTCTTCCAGTCAGTCATGGTCACCTTTGAAAATTAACAATTTTATAGTGCGCGAAGGGCGGATCTTTCTGCTCCGACCACACTCATATGTATACTTTACACAGTTTTAACAAATTAGCTAAGATATTACTATCACTAAGTTTTCTATTATCTTTAAGTAGTTCTAAATGGAACAATATACGCGCGTCGCTCATATCCTTGAATATGTGCGCAAACAACAGGTTAACCACTTAATTAGCTGTTACTTTTTCGGCAAACGCATTCGTGCAACCGTATTATCAGATAAAACATAATGGTGGAATAAGGCGGCGGCGGCATGTAATCCAATCAAGTAATAGCCAACTTCCCCAGCAGTTTCATGCAGCTCTTTGATGGTTTTAGCCAAGTCTAAATCTTTACTGGCCAATGGCGGTAGCTCTAGACCAAAAAACGGAATTGGTTTGCCTGCCGTGCTCAAAATTAACCATCCCGCAATAGGCATAGCAAACATGAACCCATACAAAATAACATGCACTAGTTTGGCCAGGTTATTTTGCCATTTAGCTGGTTCTGGTTTTATATCAGGAGCTGAGCCACCCACAACGCGAGCAATTAGCCTAACGCTTACTAAAGCTAAAACCGATAAACCAAGCATAAAATGCCACATTTTAAAGGCATCTCGGGTTGTAGTCCCTTTGTCGAATAATTCGCGCAGTTCAATGCTTGCGTAAACAGCGACAATCAATATGAACATCAGCCAATGCAAAGCAATGGAGAGTGTATTGTAATTAGTTGTTGTATTTTTTAAATTCATAGTGCCCCTCGAAAAATGAAACGTCTCAACCTAGCTCTTATGTTTTGAGAGCTTGAAGAGGTAACCTCTACCCTTGTACGTATTAAATACTCCACATACAGTAACCTATCGTTACTAAGTATTTAGTGATCTAAAACATAAAATTTGTATTTCAAAAATCATGTTTAAATATGGTTGGTTAAGCGTAAACAGTAAAACTTAAAATAAACTTAAGTGATTGGCATAACAAAATAACAACCGTTGGTTACCTTTCGATAAGTATTTGCTAGTTAAACTAATAATTGAAAAGAAATTGAATTTACAACGTTTTTTACACTGTGGCTTTTGAATCAAACAATGCCAGTTCGAATCATGGCCAGCTTTTCAATACCGTGATCGGGCGTCCATCTTTTAAACTCAACAAAGTCATGCTTTTTATATAACTTAATAGCGGGCTCGTTAACTACTGCGGTTTCAACTATCGCTGTTGATGCTGTTTCAATAAAGTTAGTTAACGCATAGCGGATTAACTTATCGGCGATGCCTTTTCTAAAATGCTTTGGGTCAACCGTTAAGCTATTAATTTCTAATCGCTCATTGATAATTACCAGTTCAATAACCCCTGCAAGCTGAGTATCGTCATAAAATCCATAAAAAAGCGTTTGCGAATTGTGTATATCATTAACAGTGCGCGATAAAGGCGGAAAATTCTGCGTACCTATTAATTCAGCTTCTATTTTATAAGAGCGTTGAAAGGTGGTGTAAATTTGCTTTGCGACTGCCTCATTTGCATTATCTAACTTCGCAATCATCTTTTAACGCCTCTGTATTCGATATTTAATCGCTTAGATTATAGTGGGAGTAAACTAGCAATATTATAGTTATCAACCGTTCCGTTTAGCTTGTTTTTCTCGAAGATTATTGTTATTAAAAATGACCAGCGCTCACATAACTAGCTCAAATTTGACCTAACTAAAACTGAACATCAGCTGCTTCAAGAAAATAAAGCAATGTGTTTACTCATAACAAGCACTTCAACACCACGATTGCTAACCAGCTCAATAGGTGACCAACCAAGTTGCTTATAAAGGCCACCATCTAACTTTTCAGTCTGTAGGTGTATATCAATCACACCGAGCGAAGCCGCTAAAGATTCAAGGTGATTAACTAATGCAGAGGCCACTCCTTTTCCTCGGTATTCATTAGTAACATACACCCCGCCTAACCAATGCTCTTTATCTGGATAAATAGTCACTTCATGGTAACGTAAGTGTGCGACTCCCAATACATCGTCCCCCTCGACAGCCATGATAACTAAAGGAATACTATCGCGGTTTAAGTAATCATTTAGCTTATTATCAAACAATTCGACAGAAGAGTCTTCTATCAGGTGCCCCCACTGCTGAAAATACCACTTTGCTATAACGGGTTTCATGGCAGCCCTATCGGCAAGGAATACAAAATCCAACCAAACGCCCTCCTTTACAAATTTCAAATATTGAGTTAACAACTGCTGCAACTCTAATTGATGCAGCTCTTTGTAGAATCAACTTCTCCCTAACGTTCGCTCAATGCAATTTTACCAGCTAAACCAATTAGCAATACTCCTGATACTCCTTCCAATATTCGCGTGTATCTACCTGCGTTAGGTCGATTGAACAACCAACTTCCAACAGTTGCATACAGTACGTTGCAGAGGGTTGCTAACACACTAAAAACTAATCCTAAAATCAGTAATTGCGAGGCTGCTGAGCCAGTGGATGTATTTATAAATTGCGGGAGAAATGAGAGAAAGAACAAAGCAACTTTAGGGTTCAAAACACTGACCACAACCCCCTGCATAAAAATATTTCCTTTCGTATCCTTACTTTCACTAACGACTACCCGACTATTCCCTTTGTACATGGAAATAAGTGCTTGAACACCTAAATAAACTAAATAAAGAGCACCAAGCCATTTAACGATACTAAAAGCTAAAGCTGAACTTAAAATAATGGCTGATAATCCCACACAGGCCGCTAATGTATGAAAAAAGTAACCAACCCCCAAGCCAAGCGCAGCTTTCATGCCACTGACCATCTTACCTTTCATGGTATTTGATACGATGTAGATAACATCAGGCCCCGGTATTAAATTGATAGTCAGACAAGCAATAACAAATAACATCATTGAATTAAATTCCATTAACTTTCTCCATTTTTACTATTAAGGCTTAATATTAGGTTTTTTATACACATTGCTAGCTTTGCAATGTAGATACAAGTGGTTAATTGTCTATTTTCTAAACTCAACACACAGCCATGTTTTTAAAACCATAAAAAGTGTTGTTGAGTTTTTTATATTATTAACTTTACAAGATAAACAAAGAGAATTAAACATACCTATTAGTGGTACGGTTGATTTATTTGGAATATATTGATAAATGCTGTTTATTTTCATCACTTGTAAATAGAGCAAGCTACTCTGCTTTTTTAATAGCTCAAAATTCACCTGCATTCCTAATCTATCGCAAAAACGACTAATCCAACACATTACAGCAGATATTTGAACTGCAAGAATAGAGCGACTATGCCGTAAACTAATTTACATGACCTAGCTGTAATACGCTGTAATATGTCTTTTGTGGTGGTCATTCTACACTTTCACTCGGTTACTGAGTAACCATATAACAGTGTGAATGCAATCTACAAAAGGAACAAGAAAATGTCTGATGAAAGCTTATATCTCGTTAAATTACAATTTCAATCTGGTGTTGTTGGTGGTGGCTCTATGGAAATTCAGTTTGCTGTAGATCCAAAAACAGGTTCATTAAATGGTCGAGCGAATGGCAGCATCCAAGAAGGAACGCAGCATTCACCTCATTTCACCGCTAGCGCATCGGGCCATATGCATGCAACTGGCTATAATGATGTAACTAAAGTTGGCGCGCTAACAGGTCAAGCAGTGGTGTCTTTTCCACCACCTGCAATTGGTAGTTACCAGTCACCTTTTACGGCAAGCTTTGGCGTTGATAATCAATGGAATGGCAAAGGCAGCTTTTCTGTGGGTGAGAATACTTACCAATGTAAAGTGAGTCTAATCGACTAAGCTGATTAAAAATAGTTTTTCTATAAAATGGCATTCAATCCAGTTGAATGTCATTTAATAATTCACCAAGCATCGTCATTACTACCCTTCTTCAAGCTCTCGCCAAAGCTTATGGCTTAGCACTTTATTTCAGGCATAAAAAACCGACCAATTTGGTCCGCTTCACGTTTTTAAAAACGTTGAAAAACAGTGTCGACTTGCTTTGCTATGATTTAATTAGGATTGCCTAACTTTTTTATCATTTTTTTAAGCCTTTGCATTCATATAACTAGGTTTAGTAGCAAAACTTCAATAGAAGAATCTTCAACAAAGCGCTTAATGACTTAAAGCATTTCCTTCTTAACTTTACCTACGTTTGGTCCATTCAAGTTAACCATCTGATATAATCGCATAAAATATTAAGGAAAATTAGTGATGAAACTAAAAACAACAGCTGTCTGTCTTTTAACCTTACTACTTTCTGCCTGTGGTGGGGGAAGTAGTTCTGAAGAACAACAAGAAGCACCAAATAACAAACCTACTATAGCGGGTGAGTTCAGTTTTGAACTCGCTGCGGGATCTAGTTTAGAACATGCACTTACTGTAAGCGATAAAGACAACGACACAGTAACTGTTTCTATAATAAACAAACCTGATTGGCTAAGCTATGAACTAAGTGAAAATACACTAACGCTCAGTGCTTCGCCTACTCTTTTTGACATAGCTGAACATCAAGTCGACCTATCAATTAGTGATGGTAAAGAGTCGAACCAGTTTAACCTAAGTATTGACGTTCACTATGATGCCGTTAACTTTCCTGGCGAAGCAATTACACTTGCAGATGAAGAATTAATCGGCACGTGGACTACAGCAGACTCAAGCTCACTATTTCATTTTTCAGCTGACCAAACAGGTTTTGCAAAAATTGACAGTGACAACTTTCTGTTTAACTGGAATAACCCAGATGATGTTGAACTGCATACTCAAGAGTTTGAATGCATTGAAAATTGCATGCGTTCAAAGTTTATACCTCTCGAGATTTTAGCTAAGAAAGCTAATTCTATCCTAGCTAAAAAGTACACAAGTGAAACCGAATTCACTTGGCTTACCCTGATTAAGGGCGAGAAAAAAGCGCTTAGTTTTGATACTTATAGCGATCAACGCCAAGAGCAAACACTTAGACTAAGCCAACTAGGTAATGAAGAAGGCGTCAAATATACTTTCTTTGCCAATGTAGCGATTAAAGCAGAAGGTTACACTCAGTTGGCTGGATTTCACGAGAATGCAATTCTAACCAACGGTGTATATCAATTTATTGAGCCTGAAGAGAAAGGTAATAGTATATTTAGGCAAGACTATACAAAAACGTTTCAAAATACTGATGGCTCATATCAACAAATCAGTTTTTCTGTTCAATTAAAACAAGCCGAACTCATTGCAAGCTTAGATGATTTTGCTGTTTTTGAAGTCACCTATCACTTTATCCCTCAAACATCTCAAGATACGGCTAATTGGCCTGAGCTTGGAAAAGAGCTTGTTGATCGCAAAACCTATAAAGTATTTAGAGGTGTTGCAGAAGCGTCAGTTCCTGAATTTTCAGCGGGTGATGTGTTATTCGGCTTATCTCCATTGTATTCAAGTGTGCAATTAGCTGATGGCAGTTCCTTTTCAATAATCAATGCACCTATCACGGTTGATTCAGAAACGTCAGGACATTACTCAGTGAAAAACACACTTACTGGTGAACAGTTCACTTATGAGGTTACTTTAAACAACTTGGGGGGGACTTTAGAATTCACCATTGGTACTGAAACCAGAAATGTACGCTATGTAAAACTCTACGATAATCGCATTGCTACTATAGACGATTTTTACTCCAGCAAAAAACAATCAAGCTACTCTTACGCTAATCTAGCCCAAGCAGATACTACCTATAATGCGACTCAAGAAGATTATATGAAAACCTTCTATGTTAACGATTTAAACTTGTTAAATAACAACAAACATGCCGTTATAGAGCCTCACGATAACGGTACAGCCATTGTTTATAGCGGTGGTATTTTTGGCCCTAATGGCCGTTGGCAGTTTGAAGAAGACAATAGCATGAGCTTCATAACTCCTTGTAGTCAAGATGAAACAATAAGCAGTTGTATCGATAATTCTGAAGAAGTTGATGTGATCAACTACAAACTTTTCAAAAAGGAAAAAGCCGGCTATTGGTTTTTAAGGTCTCATAGCAACCAAGACAAATACTCAGATGGAAAAATAGCCCAATCAGTAACGCAAAGTATTCAATTCTTAAAACTATGCGATAGCGTCTGTATATACAGAAGTAATTAACTAAAAATCAAACGATTAATGCAGATTATACGGTATTAATCGTTTGCCACATCATATGGCTATAAACTAAAAACTGACCACTGACGACTTTATTTCAGGCATAAAAAAACCCCGACCAATGTGGTCAGGGTTATTAAAAGTGGTACCAGCGGCCGGACTTGAACCGGCACGCCTTGCGGCAGGGGATTTTGAATCCCCCATGTATACCAATTTCATCACGCTGGCATCATTTTTCTTTAACCTTCTAACATGAGAAGATAAAGAAAAACCACTTTAGAGCTAGGACTTATCAAGCTGTCTTTGTCTCTATGCCATGCATTATACAAACAATAAGAGGAGCAGCAAGCGTTTTTTACAAAACCACGATCAACCGCTTAACAATTGAGCAACCATTAACATTCACTCATAAAAGCTACTAACTGTGCGGCTAGTATTTGTCTCGCTATTTGCTAAACTAGCGCGCATATTAACTTTGTGAGTTTGTTTATGTCTGCTGAATTTCCGCGTGCGAGCTTTTGGCGTCGCTTTGCCTCTTTAATTTACGACTCTTTAGTTGTGATTTCGCTATCTATGCTTACTGCCATACTTTACTTTGCAGCCATTCAGGGGTTAATTGGCTTAGATCTAATTGCGCAGACAGAAGATCCGGCCGCCTTAATTCAGGACTCTCCATTGCTGTACGGTATTCGCAGTACATTATTCGTTGGTGTAAATATTATATTTTTTGTCTATTTTTGGACTAAGAGTGGCCAAACGATTGGTATGCGCGCATGGCGTTTAAAAGTACAAACTCGCGATGGTAAGCTAATTAGCTGGCCACAAGCCGTTATTCGCAGCGTAACCGCATTACTTGGCTTAGGTAATTTAGTGGTATTAGTTGATTTTAAAAACAAACGAGCGCTGCAAGATTACCTGTCTAAAACCGAGGTTGTTGCGCTAACAAAAGAAGAAAACAAACGAATTTATCGTTCTTTAAATTAGCTATGAGGAGCTAGGCTGCTAGCTCCCCGTTATCAATTTCGCTTATTAAGCAAGTAAGTCGCAAAACCTATAAATATTATGCTTGGTAAAGTCGCCCCGATTATCGCAGGGATTTGATACACCATCACCACAGGACCAAATATTTCATTGGTTAGGTGAAATGCAATACCGGTTACTACACCCATTATAATCCGCGCGCCCATCGTCACTGTACGCAGTGGGCCAAATATAAACGACAGCGCCACTAATAACATCACCGCTATCGATACTGGCTGCATAATCTTACGCCATAAAGCAAGCTCGTAGGTGCTAGTATCTTGCTCATTTTGTTTCAAATAACCTAAATATGACCACAACCCTGTAAATGACAGAGACTCTGGTTTTACCGATACGACACCCAGCTTTTCAGCTGTAAGTTGTGATTCGTAAAACTCTTCTTTTTGCTGCTGTGTGCTGATCAACTCTTCACTGAGTTGCACTTTATTTACATCTCGAAGTAACCAACCGTCTTTACGGCCTACCGCTTCGCGGGCTTTGGTAATTTGTGTAAGTTGTAGTGAACTATCAAAATGATACATGTTCACGCCATGTAATACGCCGTTTTGGTCAACATCTTCTATATTAATAAAGTTATTGCCATCTTTGGCCCATACACCTTGCTGGGCGTTAAATACATCACCACCATGTATTGCTTGATTACGCATTTCTTTCGCTTTAAGTTGTGTCGCTGGTGCGCCCCACTCGCCTAATGCCATCATACAAAGCGCCATAAATATTGCGGTTTTCATTACTGAGAGAATAATTTGCAAACGCGACATACCGGCGGCTTGCATCACCACCAGTTCACTATTTGATGCAAGTGCCCCAAGCCCCGTTAAGCCACCAATTAAAGCGGCCATTGGGAAGAACACCACAAGATCATCAGGCATGCTATATAAGGTATATAGCAAAGCAGTTCCAATATCGTAGCTACCGCGACCGACTGATTTAAGCTGCTCAATAAATTTAATCAGGGTACTGATCCCAACTAAGACCATCAAAGCAAAACCGGTGGTTTGTAAAACACTGCGGCCTAAATACCAATCAAGTGTTTTCATCATGCGCCTAACTCCCGCTTAGTTAATACTGCTTTTAACCATGCGCCGAGCGGTCGCCCTTTGATAATCAAAAAGCCGCCAATAAATAAAGCACTTAAATGGATCCACCACAGGCCAATTGAAGGCGGAATTTTACCATCCTCAATCGCAAACTTTGCAGCATTCAATAAGATGAAATAACCTAAATACAAGCTGATGGCAGGCACTAATTTGGCAAACTTACCTTGGCGCGGATTAACGACACTCAGCGGTACTGCTAATAAAGTAAGTAGTGGAATAGAAAGCGGTATAGCAAGACGCCACTGCCACTGAGCAATAGCATCTGTCGTTTTCATCGCAAACAGATCTATGGTCGGCACAGCTTCAAGTTTACGGCGTTGATGTTCTATTTCTTGCTCACGAATTTGTACGCTATAGCCATCAAATTCGGTTAAATTTAGCGCAGGGGTTTTGCCGTCGGTTTCGTAACGCTTACCGTCACTGAGCACCAATTGCTGCTCACCGCTTTCTTGCTCGATCACTACACCCCGCTGCGCATATACTAACCGTGCGAGATTATCTTTTTCGCTGTCTGGTAGTTGCGCTACAAATACTTTGTGTAGTTCTTTGCCGCCTTTTTCGATGTTATGAATAAACACCACCGCTTTTTCGTTACCTGTTTGTTGAAAGCGCCCAGCCCGCAGCGCTGATAACCCGGCATCCGCTTTGGCTTGTTCTTTCAATTGATATTCTTGCTCACTCGCCCATGGGGCTATATATAAAGTCAGTACTCCTGCCAATAGCGCCAATACCACACTAGAAACTAAGGTTACACGCACTACGTACCATTCACTAACACCACAGGCTTTGAGAACGGTCATTTCACTGTCGGCATAAATGCGACTATAGGCGAGAATAATCCCTAAAAAGATACTTAGCGGTAATATTAATGATGCCAATTGCGGTAACTTTAGTGCAATCATTGACAGCACTAACTTAGCAGGAATGCCGCCTTCAGAGGCGTCGCCAAGAATAACGACAAACTTTTGCGACAAAAAAATTGTCATCAAAGTTAAAAATACGGCGACCTGAGACTTTAAAACTTCAGTGGTCAAATAACGGAAAATTAGCAATGATCGCCCCTGTTAAACATGATGTTTTACTTCAAGAGTAAGAAAATTTGAGTAAACTTAGGGTTTTATTATATGTCATCAACATTAAATATCATACCTAGCAACTCGATATATTGTCGCATTAGTGGTATTGATGGCTACAAAAGTATAAAGTTCAAATACACATAATGAGTCAGCGTTTATAAGCTAATATTAAGCTAGTATCTGGATTTTTATTTTATTACCCTTATTTAAGGGTTAAATGACTCAAAATTAGGAGTGACAATGGAATTTAGCGTAAAAAGTGGTAGTCCTGAAAAGCAACGTAGCGCATGTATTGTAGTTGGCGTTTATGAGCCACGTCGTTTATCCCCCATTGGTGAACAACTCGATAAAATCAGTGATGGTTATATCTCTAATTTATTGCGTCGCGGCGACCTTGAAGGCAAGCCGGGACAAGTGCTATTATTGCATCATGTACCCAATGTGTTAAGTGAACGCATACTATTGGTCGGCTGTGGTAAAGAGCGCGAGCTAGACGACAAACAATACAAACAAATTATTTCAAAAACTATCAATACCCTAAATGAAACTGGGTCGATGGAAGCGGTATGCTTTTTAACTGAGCAACATGTTAAAAGTCGCGACACCTACTGGAAAGTACGCCAAGCGGTCGAAACCACCCAAGACTGTTTGTATACCTTTAACCAATTAAAAAGCAAAAAAAGTGACCCGCGTCGCCCGCTGCGTAAAATTGTGTTTAACGTACCAACTCGCCGCGAACTTACCATTGGTGAAAGCGCCATTGAACATGGCCTAGCGATTGCTGCAGGTAGTAAGTTATGTAAAGACGTAGCGAACATGCCGCCAAACATCTGTAATCCTGCATATTTAGGTGAACAAGCGCAAGAACTTGCAGCTAACTTTGACAACGTTACGGTTGATATAATTGGCGAAGATAAAATGGCAGAGTTAGGTATGAATTCATACTTAGCAGTTGGTCGTGGTAGTGATAACGAATCTATTATGTCGGTAATTAACTACCAAGGCGGCGCGAAAGATCAAGCCCCAATAGTGCTAGTTGGTAAAGGTTTAACCTTTGACTCAGGTGGTATTTCACTCAAACCAGGCGAAGCCATGGATGAAATGAAATACGACATGGGCGGTGCAGCCGGTGTTATTGGCGCAATGCGTGCTTTGGTGCAAATGCAATTACCGATTAACGTAATTGGTGTACTCGCAGGTTGTGAAAACATGCCAAGCTCGAATGCTTATCGTCCGGGTGATATTTTGACCACTATGTCAGGGCAAACAGTTGAAGTACTAAATACCGACGCTGAAGGCCGCTTAGTATTATGTGATGCACTCACTTATGTTGAGCGCTTTGAACCTGAAACCGTGATTGATGTCGCTACTTTAACTGGCGCTTGTATTGTTGCCCTTGGCGCTCATGCAACGGGGTTATTATCTAACCACAACCCACTGGCACATGACTTGTTAAAAGCATCTGAGCAAAGTGGCGACCGTGCGTGGCAGTTGCCACTGTGGGATGATTATCAAGATCAACTAGAAAGCCCATTTGCTGATTTTACTAACTTAGGCGGCCGCTCTGCGGGAACGATAACAGCTGCATGCTTCTTATCTAAGTTTACTAAAAAGTATAACTGGGCCCATTTAGATATCGCAGGCACTGCTTGGCGCAGTGGTAAAAACAAAGGCGCAACAGGTAGACCGGTGCCGATGCTTACGCAATATTTACTAAACCGTGCCGGTGTAAGCGAAACCAGCCAAGATTAAACCCCGCGTTTAACAATACATTGTAAATTTAAATAAGGCGCTTTTTAGCGCCTTATTTATTCCCCACTTATTAACGTATAAATTAGCGTATTAATTGAAGCAAAACGCGTTATATGGCAAAATCCCTGCTTTGATTTAAGTATTATTTTCAATACTGTGGGAAGCCCCGATACAATGAGCATGAACGCCCAGTTTTTCGTTCTAAAGCAACAAGATGAGTCATTAGCCAAGGCTGATGATCACTTTAGCTTAGCGGCTGATATTGCTGCTGAACAGTATCGTCTTGGTCATCGTATCTTTATTTACGTTGATGATCTTGAAATTGCCCATGCCATTGATGAAACTATTTGGTCATTCGACCCCGACAGTTTTGTGCCTCACAATCTCCAAGGTGAAGGTCCAAAAGGTGGTGCGCCCGTTGAAATAGGTACTACCCCGCCAGTCGGTAATCGTAAAGTTTTAATTAACTTGGCTGCACAATTGCCGGACTTTATTCGTCGGTTTAACCAAGTTTTTGATTTTGTGCCCGTTGAAGCCACTGCTAAACAAGCTGCCCGTGAGCGCTTTAAAAAGCTACGCCAACTCGGTGCTAATATCACCACGCAAGATATTAATAGCTAACATACCTTTTGTATAAATAGCTAACTAACTCATTTAAGTACTTATTTAAGGTTCTGTGTAATGGATAAAACCTACAATCCGCAAGATATTGAACAGTCGTTATACCAAGACTGGGAACAAAAAGGCTACTTCAAACCATCAGGTAAAGGCGATGCATATTCAATTATGATCCCGCCACCCAATGTCACTGGTAGCTTACACATGGGCCACGCTTTCCAAGACACCATTATGGATACCTTAACGCGTTTTAAACGTATGCAAGGTAATAACACATTATGGCAAGTAGGTACTGACCACGCAGGTATTGCTACGCAAATGCTGGTTGAACGTAAACTCTCTGCTGAAGAAGGTAAAACACGCCACGACTTAGGCCGTGAAGCTTTCATCGACAAAATTTGGCAGTGGAAAGAACAATCTGGCGGGACTATCACAAAACAACTTCGTCGCCTTGGCGCATCGGTTGACTGGGATCGTGAACGTTTCACAATGGATGACGGCTTATCAGAAGCCGTTAAAGAAGTGTTTGTACGCTTACACAAAGAAGATTTAATTTATCGTGGTAAGCGCCTAGTAAACTGGGATCCAAAGCTACACACGGCTATCTCTGATCTTGAAGTTGAAAACAAAGACAAACAAGGCCACATGTGGCACCTACGTTACCCATTGGCTGATGGTGTTACAACCCAAGGCGGTAAAAACTACATTGTAGTGGCAACGACTCGCCCAGAGACCATGCTTGGTGACTCAGGTGTTGCAGTAAACCCAGATGACGAACGCTATCAAGACTTGATCGGTAAAGAGATTTTACTGCCGATTGTTAATCGTCGAATTAAAATTGTTGCTGATGAACATGCCGATAAAGACAAAGGCACTGGTTGTGTAAAAATCACGCCAGCACACGACTTTAACGATAACGAAGTTGGTAAACGTCATCAAATGCCGTTGATCAATATCTTCGATAAAGATGCCGCAATTCTAAGCCAAGGCGAAACCTACACCTTTGATGGTAAAGAGCTTGAGTTTGATGCACCAATTCCTGAGCGCCTGCATGGTCTTGACCGCTTCGATGCACGTAAAGCAATTGTGGCTGAATTTGAACAGTTAGGCCTACTTGAAAAGATTGAAGATCATGCTCTAACCGTACCTTACGGCGACCGCTCTGGTGTGGTTATTGAACCGCTACTTACTGACCAATGGTATGTACGTGTTGCACCACTGGCTGAGCCTGCAAAAGACGCAGTAAAAAATGGCGATATTCAATTTGTACCTAAGCAATACGAGAACATGTATTTCTCGTGGATGAACGACGTACAAGATTGGTGTATTTCGCGCCAGTTATGGTGGGGTCACCGCATTCCTGCTTGGTACGACAGCGAAGGCAACGTTTTTGTTGGCCGTGATGAAGCAGAAGTACGTCGTGAAAACAACATTGCTGATAGCGTAACACTTAGCCAAGACGAAGATGTACTCGATACCTGGTTCTCATCAGCACTTTGGACTTTTTCAACCCAAGGCTGGCCTGCGAACACAGATGATTTGAAAACTTTCCACCCGTCTGACGTATTGGTAACTGGTTTTGATATTATCTTCTTCTGGGTAGCGCGCATGATCATGATGACCATGCATTTCATCAAAGATGATAACGGCAAGCCACAAGTGCCCTTTAAAACGGTTTACGTTACGGGTCTTATTCGCGATGAAAATGGCGATAAAATGTCAAAATCTAAAGGTAACGTACTTGATCCAATCGATATGATTGACGGTATCGACCTTGAAAGCTTAGTAACAAAACGCACCAGTAACCTGATGCAAGAAAAAGTTGCTAAGAAAATCGAAAAAGATACTCGTAAAACCTTTGATAACGGCATTGAAGCCCACGGTACAGATGCACTGCGCTTTACTTTAGCGGCAATGGCATCAACTGGTCGTGACATCAACTGGGATATGAACCGCCTTGAAGGTTACCGCAACTTCTGTAATAAGTTATGGAACGCCAGCCGTTATGTACTAATGAACACCGAAGAGCAAGATTGTGGCTTTACAAATGATGCTGTTAAAGAGTATTCACTTGCTGATCGTTGGATCTTAGGCCAATTTGAAGCAACTGTTAAAACCTATACTGAGCACTTAGATAACTACCGTTTTGACCTTGCAGCAAATACGCTTTATGAGTTCACTTGGAACCAATTTTGCGATTGGTACTTAGAGTTGACTAAGCCTGTATTATTCAAAGGCAATGAAGCACAACAACGTGGTACGCGTCATACGCTTATTACTGTGCTTGAAAGCCTACTGCGCTTAATGCACCCAATGATGCCATACATTACCGAAACGATTTGGCAACGTGTTGCGCCACTGGCTGGCCTTGAAACTGCAAACACTAGCATCATGGTTCAAGCCTTCCCTGTTTACACTGAAGCAAACGTTGATGCTAAAGCAATGGACGATTTAGAGTGGGTTAAACAATTCATTCTCGCCATTCGTAATATCCGTGGCGAAATGGATATCAGCCCGAGCAAGCCATTATCTGTATTACTTGCTAACGCATCAGATGAAGATAAACGCCGCATTGCAGAGAACGAAAGCTTCTTAGCTTCACTTGCTAAGATTGAAGTGTTTACTTTACTTGAAAATAAAGATGATGCTCCTGCATGTGCAACATCTTATGTTGGTAACCTTGAGATCATGATCCCAATGGCAGGTTTAATCGATGTTGACGCCGAACTTGCACGTATTGCTAAGCAGCTTGAAAAAGCCGAAAAAGGCCTAGCTCAAGTGCAAAATAAACTAGAAAACGAAAAGTTTGTTAACAATGCACCTGAAGCAGTCCTTGCTAAAGAAAATGAGAAACTTGCAGAGTTCTCAGATGCGAAAGCAAAACTACTTGATCAAAAAGCCAAGATCGAAAGCTTGTAACTAGATGCGGGGAACCCCGCACAGCTAGACACAAAAAAAGCCGCGTTAATAAATAACGCGGCTTTTTATTTGCGCGGGATAAACCCGCGCCTACAAATTAAAACGTGTAGTTATACTGCGCACCAAATAAGTATGCATGGCCTTTTGATTCAAAGCCCCACTGCTGACCTAAGCCATCAGATTCAGTAAAGTTTTGTGTTTTACCACGGAGAATACTCATACCAATATCTAGGTTTGCTTGTTCGCTCATGGTGTAGTTAACACCAAACGAGTACCAAAAACGGTCAGTATCAGGGATAGAAATTGACAGGTGTTTTTGATCGGCAGGTGATTCATCATAAGCAATACCAGCACGTAATAGTACAGCATCGTTAAACTGATAATCGCCACCGATTGAGTAACGCATTGAGTTTGAGAAGTGCTCATCTTTAGAGAATACAGGTGTATCTTTGCCTGGAACATAAGCTTCTAGCTTTTGGAAACTATCCCAACCAGTCCATAATACACTGTAGTGTAAGCCTGTTTTCTCATCTAACTGGTGTGTACCAGAGAACTCAGCAATCGCAGGGAGAGTGATTTCAACACTTCCAGGTACACTTACGCCAGCTAGGCCACCGATTTGTGCAGGTAATTGGTTAGAAAACTCGCCATCAAATGTGATATCTGTCTCGCTACGATAGTTAAAACCAAAGCGACTATTTTCATCAATCTGATAGCTAGCTCCTAAGTTCCAACCAAAGCCAGTATCATCGCCTTCTAAATGTACTGCTTGAGTTTGTGCTGGTAAACCTAATGGATTGGCACCAAAGTTACGAATGATTTTCGCATCTGCATAAACATAGTTTAAGCCAAGGCCAACACTAAATTGCTCATTGATTTTGTATGAACCACTAACGTTCATATTTACAGTAACAATCTCTGTTTCACCAGCAAGCTGGCCTGCAGGGTAATCTGCTTCAAATTCAGTTGATAAACCAAAATTTGAAAACGCACCAAAACCAACAGCAAACTTGTCATCGATAGGCATTACAAAATAACCTGCAGGAACAAAAGCTGCTGGCGCAATACTGCTGTCGTTTAGTTGACCTGGGTTAACTGATTGATTACTAGCTTCAGTGCCACGAAGGCTGACATCTGGAATGACAGCAATACCTGCAATGCTTAACTGCTGCTCTTTAAATACAGACATAAGAGCTGGATTACGCGCAACTACAGAGGCATCATCAGCCACTGCTGCTTCACCAGCATATGCACGCCCTAAACCTGAGGCATTTTGCTCTGCTAGCTGGAAAGCCGCTGCAAACGTATCTGCAGACATAACAGCAAGTGATGCTGCAATTAAAGTTTTTGTAAATTTCATTGTGTTTCCTTAACCAAACTAAATGTTTGGGTTCCCATGTGTTGTCTCTAATTATTAGGAGTAAGTTACTTCAAAACCTTAGCACAGTACCTTACTTTTAAATAAAAAACTGTAACAAAGCGTTAAAAACCCCATAAAAACCATTTTTTAACAGCAAAGTAACAGTTTTTTAAAACTCATCGGATAAGTTACAATAAAACTCACTTGCAATTAATTATCATTTAGATTGACTTGCTTGATCAGCACTATTAGACTGCCAAACAAGACTAGCAAAGGAGATGAAGCGGTGGAAATAGGATTAATTATTGCTGCGTTGGCTTTTTGTGGGGTAAGTGTATATTGCTTTTGCAAAGCTAATTTTTGTGCCTGCACCAGAGCTGGTGAATGCGATAACCCTGTTAACCATTATTGGTTAGGTGCTATCGTTTGTGCTTTAGTCGCACTAGTGTGCTGCTGCAGTGCGTTACATTCAGAGAATGGGACTTTATTGTGGCTATTATTAATGGTGAGTTGCTTCAGTGGTGCGCTATTATCGGCTAAGCAATCAACTAAAAAACACTGTAACAAAGCAATAACCAAAAAACCCCTTAAACCAACAGATGCTCTTTTAACAAACGAGCCAAATTAAGCTGATAATCTAATGGTTTGATACTCGCTAAAATCTTTAAGTCATGATCTGGTGAAGTTAAATCAACATCTTTTGCCGTAATATGATGACTATGCTTAGCATTATAGAAAACTTTAACTTTAGGTTGAATGGGGTTCTGATGATTACCTTCTGTTACTAATGCCAATCGTTCATTGGTTAATTTAACAATCGTACCGACCGGATGCACACCTAAACACTTAATAAACCGCTGTACTAACTCACCATCAAACATGTGTTTATTAGCTAATAAATAGCGCAGTGCGTTGACCGGTTCATCACCTAATTGATGGGGCCTGTCCGCTGTCATCGCGTCATACACATCAACTATCGCCATAATTCGTGCTGGTCGACTAAGTTTTTCACCCTGCAGACCTCGAGGATAACCACTGCCATCTAAGCGCTCATGGTGATTAACTATCATATCAAGCATTAATGGGGTAATGCCTTTTTCGCCTTTTACCAAGCCTAAACTTTGCGCTACATGCTTTTTAATCGCTTGCATCTCAAGTTTATTTACTTTTTCAGGTTTAGAAAAAATCCCTTGTGGTAATTTAGCTTGTCCCAAATCGTGCAGCAAGGCACCCATGGCAAGCTCTTGCACAACACTTTCTTTGTAACCTAAGTACTTGGCAAATACAGTGACAAAAATAGCGCAGTTAGTCATATGTCGCCAGTTGTACATATGCTTATCTTTAATGCGGGTTAAAATAGTCATTGCATTATGATTACGAAATACCGATGCCACAATATCTTTAGCTATACCATCAAGCAGTACGATATTCATCTTTAAGCCTGAGGTAACGTCGCCATATAAACTTTGTAAATTACGATTATGTTGCTCATAGCTCACACTCGCTTTAGCAAACTCTTGCTCAACTGAAATAACCTTTTTTATCTTTAATTTATTAGGGTTATTGGCCGTTGCAGCAGCGACTTCAGGTTTGAGCTGATATTTGGCAGGAACACTCACATCACTTTGCGTAAAATCTATCAGCAGCTCTTGAACTCCTTCGGATACCAAGCGCTTAATGATCGATTTATCGCGAACTAGGCCGCGAGTTTTGATTTTTATACTATCAACCCCCTCAAACTGCTTGCTAACACTGTCAACAAACATTCCTGGTACGAGTTCAGAAATTGGAAGGGTAATAAGCATATAAAGTGATTAATTCATTTCAAAAAATAATAATTACTGATTATCAACGATCCACTACAAATGTCTATAACAAAAGTAACGAATACGAAATAAGCACTAGGAAATGATGAATTGGTGAGTTGGCGAGTTGGCGAGTCAATAATAGTTATGGATTACACTAGGTCCTAGTGGTTAGGACCTAGTGGCTAACACATTACTCTTGGAAGTAAGTGCCCCAGCCGTCGTATTCTACGTCGGTGTCGATCGCAAGTTGTGCTAGTTTATCAACATCTTCCATTATTACGTCAACATCTAACTCAGCTTCAACAACGATGTCAAAGCCCCAAATCTTACTGCCGTCTTCAAGCTCAAGCTCTGCAGGCTCTTCAACGTCATAGCCTAGTTTAAACGCAGCTAGTGCAGCTTGCTCAAGCTTGACAAAGTCTTCGCAAACAAAGTGATGTTCTACTTCGTATAAGATCTCAGGATCAGAACCATCTTCTAATAACGAAGTTACAATGTCTTCACTAATTTCACGCCAATTTTCCATTACTTTTCTCTCACTTGAGCATCTAATTCAGTTATTCTAGCAGCCATTTTGCTATGAATACGCTTTGCGTGTTCACGTGCTCCAATCGTTTTATCAAGTGGTTCTGGCGCTAACATGTCTATGTAGATTATACCATTGTCCCAGCGATTTAGCTTAATGGTTTTATATGTTGTGCTCATACATACGGGTACTACAGGTACATCCGCATTTAAAGCCGTGTGGAATGCACCTGTTTTAAATGGTAATAAGCCACGTCCGTAACTGCGGGTTCCCTCTGGGAAAATCCACACTGACAGGCCTTTTTGTTTGATTTTATCGGCCGATTTAGTGATCGTGCCAGCCGCTTTAGAGCGATTACCCCGATCAATTAGAATATTGCCCGAAAGCCAATATAGCTGTCCAAAAAATGGGATCCACTTAAGACTTTTTTTACCTAAACTGACACAGTTTTTTGGTACCGCCGCCGGTAAAGTGAAAATATCGTAATTATTTTGATGGTTTGCAACATATACTGCAGGGCCACAACTTTGCGCGTCAGGATGGCGTGTAATAACCACGTTTACACCAAGCATTTTAGCCACTGTGCCAAACCAACTTGAAATAATATGTACATTATTTATATGAAAAGGTTTTACTAAACAAAGGAGTAAACCAAATACACAGCTTAATAAAATAAACAATGCCATAATAACAATACGAATAATAGCTAACAAAGAAAACGCTCCAAAAATAATAACGCCAGCATTATAGCGTTATTTTTACCGCTAAACGAGTTTTTAGCGAACACATGTAAGCTTAAAATAATTTTCTGCTTTAAAAACAAACGACCTGCAATAGCAGGCCGTTTTATTCATAGATATTAAAAAAATACTTACTCGGTTTCTGTCGGCTCAATGTCATCATCAATCGCCGTCAACTCTACAACCGCTTCATCGACACGCTGTAAACCACGCGGTAATTTATTACCTCGACGACCACGCTCACCATGATAATGCTCTAAATCACTGGGTTTAAGAGTCAGCTTACGCTTACCTGCATGCAGGGTAACACTGGTACCTTCAGGCACCACTGCCAGCACTTTAACAAACTCTTCACGCGCTTGTACTTTGGCACTTGGGATAGAGATTATCTTGTTACCCTTACCTTTACCTAGTTTTGGTAAATCACGTAATGGGAATAACAACATCCGGCCTTCATTCGATATCGCCATACAGTAATCGTTAGCAACATCATTAACCCTAATTGGCGCTAATAATTGCCCACCTTTAGGCACACTAACCAAGGCTTTACCGTTTTTGTTTTTACTTACTAGATCTACAAAATCAGTAATAAAACCATAACCTGCATCTGATGCCATTAACAGTACTTGTTTGTCTTCGCCCATCACTACATGCTCAAAATTAGCACCTGCAGTGAGGTTAAACCGCCCTGTCATTGGTTCACCTTGGCTTCGTGCCGACGGTAACCCATGCGCATCAGTGGCAAATGCACGCCCAGCAGAATCTAAGAACACCGCAGGTTGATTACTCTTACCACGGGCAGAGGCTTTATATGCATCGCCAGCTCGATAACTGAGCCCTTCAACATCTAAATCATGGCCTTTACCAACACGCGCCCAACCTTTTTCAGACAACACAACGGTTACTGATTCTGATGGGATTAAATCTTTTTCGCTTAATGCTTTCGCTTCAAGACGTTCGACAATCGGTGAACGGCGTTCATCACCATACAGCTCTGCTGCTTCTTGAATCTCTTTTTTTAGTAACGTCGACATACGACGTTCAGAGCCTAATATCAGCTGTAATTTATCGCGCTCTTTGGCAAGCTCATCTTGCTCCCCACGAATTTTAAACTCTTCAAGTTTCGCTAAATGACGTAGTTTTAATTCAAGGATTGCTTCGGCTTGGATGTCTGTAATACCAAAGCGTTCCATTAATACCGGCTTTGGCTTGTCTTCGGCACGAATAATTTCGATCACTTCGTCAATATTTAAGAAGGCTGCCAATAAACCTTCTAAAATATGTAAACGAGCCAATACTTTATCTAAACGGTATTGCAGGCGACGGCGCACTGTTTCACGGCGGAACACCAGCCACTCAGTTAAAATTGTTCGTAAATCTTTTACCTGCGGACGGCCATCAAGGCCAAGCATATTGATATTAACGCGGTAATTTTTTTCCAAGTCTGTAGTGGCAAATAAATGAGCCATTAACGGCTCCACTTTAATGCGATTAGAACGCGGAATGATGACAATCCGGGTTGGATTTTCATGATCTGATTCGTCACGTAAATCAGCGACCATAGGCAGCTTTTTGGCATTCATTTGCGCTGCGATTTGCTCAAGTACTTTACCACCAGAACATTGATGTGGCAGTGCAGTAATGACAATATCGCCGTGCTCCTCTGTATAAATAGCGCGCATTTTTATCGAACCACGGCCGGTTTGATAAATTTTACGAATATCCGCTTTTGAAGTAATTATTTCAGCTTCAGTTGGGTAATCGGGAGCTTGTACATGCTCAAGCAATTGATCTAGTTCAGCTTTAGGGTTATCCAATAGCAAACAACAGGCACTGGCTACTTCGCGTACGTTATGTGGCGGAATGTCAGTTGCCATACCCACTGCAATACCCGTAATACCATTGAGTAAAATATGTGGTAAGCGTGATGGTAATACTTGTGGCTCGTCCATTGTGCCATCAAAGTTTGGCGTCCAATCAACAGTCCCTTGGCCAAGTTCTTTTAACAGTACTTCTGAGAACTTAGATAAACGCGCTTCGGTATAACGCATTGCCGCAAATGACTTTGGATCATCTGCAGCACCCCAGTTCCCTTGCCCATCAACTAATGGGTAACGATAAGAAAATGGTTGTGCCATTAACACCATCGCTTCATAACAAGCGCTATCACCATGAGGATGGTACTTACCGAGTACATCACCAACGGTACGGGCTGACTTTTTATATTTAGCCGTTGCCGATAACCCCAGTTCGCTCATGGCGTAAATAATACGACGTTGTACTGGTTTTAGACCATCGCCAATATGTGGCAATGCCCTATCCATGATCACATACATGGAATAATTCAAATAGGCGTCTTCGGTAAAACGCCCCATTGTTTGTTGCTCAATTCCTTGCAATAGCAAGGTATCTGTATCACTCATCAAAGCCTACCTAATTTTTTTTATAGCTTACACGGTAGATCACATTGGCATAATCATCGGAGATCAATAAGCTGCCATCGGCAAGTTCTGCAAAAGCAACCGGACGACCCAATGTTTCTTCGTTTTTCATAAAGCCCGTAATAAACGGCGTGTATTTTATCACACGTCCTTGCTCAATAGTGGCAACTGCCACTTTATATCCAGATTTTTTACTACGGTTCCAAGAGCCGTGTTCAGCAACAAATAATTGTTGCTTATAATTAGCAGGAAATTGTTTACCTTGATAAAAATGAATCCCTAATGGGGCTACATGCGCACCCAAGGCTAAAGCTGGGGCACTGTAATCGGCAATATTTTTACCTTTACCAAATTCAGGATCTAAGATGGCACCTGCATGCACATAGGGAAAACCAAAATGTTCACCTTCGGTTGTTAAGCGGTTTAGTTCATCCGGTGGAAGATCATCACCCATCATGTCTCTGCCATTATCACTAAACCACATAGCTTGGGTGCTAGGATGAAAGTCAAAGCCAACAGAGTTACGCACACCTTGTGCTAACGTGGTCATTTGTTTGGTGTTTACATCCAATGAAAATATTCGCCCATAGCGCTCATCTTCAGCGCAAATATTACAAGGTACACCCACAGGAATGATCAGCTCGCCGGTTGGTGAGAAGCGTAAAAACTTCCAACCGTGATGACGCTCTGTCGGTAATGCGTCGTAAACCACTTCATATTTAGGTGCTTTCAATTGTGTATCAATATTTTTGAAGCGAATAATACGTTGCACTTCAGCAACATATAAGTCGCCATCTTTGATCGCTAAACCTGAAGGCATAGTTAAACCACTGGCCACCAAAATTTGTTTATCGGCAACCCCATCACTATTGTGATCAATCAGTGCATACACATTGCCCGCGTTTCGCGAGCCAACATACACAATACCTTTTTTAGATACTGCTAATTGCCGTGCATTTTCCACATCACTGGCAAATATGTTTACAGTAAAGCCATCAGGAACACTGAGTTCTTTAAGGATTTCTTTTGCTGCTAAGGGAGTACTTAGCAAGCCTAATGTTAATACAGAAACTAGTAATTTATTCATCGATTTCTACCCTATTACGGCCATGATCTTTTGCGGCATATAACGCTTTGTCTGCTTTTTTAAATAAATCTTTAAATGAGCCTAGTTGCGCTTGCTTTTGCGCCACACCAAAACTTGCAGTGACTTTGATCTCATTTCCATCACTGATTATACGTTCTTTTTCAATCTCAGTTTTAATTCGATTAGCAATTTCAGTGGCTTCAGCTAGAGTGGTATTGTTGAGTACCACTAAAAACTCTTCACCACCAATGCGCCCTAGAATATCATTCTCTCTGATCGCTCGCAGAGATGTATTCGTGATCGCTTGTAACACTAAATCCCCTGCCGGATGGCCAAAATCATCATTAATGTTTTTAAAGTGGTCTAAATCAAAAGCAATCAAACAAAAATTGTGATCGTCTTTTTTTAACTGTTGCCACTGTAACTGAGCTAACTCTATTATTTTACGTCTATTAGCCACACCAGTTAAAACGTCCGTATTGGCTAGCACACTAAATTTGCGCTTTAAACTATATTGTCGCCATGAAAAAATTAACAGCAATAAAAATAATAATAGTACGCTTAGCATAATGGTTTTTTGTAATGCTTGCTGTTGCTTAATTTCTTGTAATGCAAATTCGCTAAGTTCTTTATCTTTTTCAAGCAGCTGTCGTTCAATTTCTACTTGTTTAGTATCAAACTGAACTTGATAGCGAGAACGGGATAACTCTCGCACTTTATTATAATGTTGAGCATTTAAAGCGATAAGATCTTGCTGATGTAAGTACGCCTGCTGATAATCTTGTTGCTGCACCGCAAGCTGAGTAAGCAAGCGGGTTAACTTCAATAGTGATGTGATACTGTTTTCTATCGGAATTTGCTTCGACAACTGCTGCGCTTTAGTTAAGGTTATCGTGGCTTGCTCAGGCAAATTCAGTGCTAACTCAATACCTGCTTGAGTATAGAAGTGGTTAGCAATGGTAACTACATCTTCAAGCCTGTCAAAATATTGATTACTCAATGACAAATAATGGCTAGCTAGAGCCATATCTTGTTCTAATAAATATGCTTCTGCTAAGATAATATAACCGTAGTACACTAATTTTTCATTGGCTAACTTTTTGCTCAACGTCAGTAATTTCTGACTACTTGCAATCGCCTCTTGGCTGCGCCCCATCTTTAAATAAACTTTAGCTAAATGAAAATACGACACTAAACTGTCAAACGCTAAGTCATGTTTTAAAAAATAATCTAATGCCTTAGTTTGCACTTCAATTGCTTTGTTGTAATCAAACAAATATTCGTACGATTTTGCCATTGTTGATTCTATGTAGGCTAAATCAAGTAAACTTCCACTACGCTTAATAATTACATAACTTTTATAGAAGTAATCTAATGCCCGAATATCATCATGGTTATACACATAAAAATTAGCTAAAGCGCCATATACATCACTTTTTAGCTTATCATTATCAAGTTGTTCAACTAACTTTTTGGCAGTCATTAAAACCGCTAATGATTTTTCAGTTTGCCCAGTAAAATTGTAAATATCCGATTTTACTAAGTAGTAGCTTATCAGCGCATCACTACTTAGTGAGTTTAGCTGCTTCGCTATTTGCTGTTCCAATTCAATGGATTTAGTTATTTCACCATTTAACAAGTAATTTTCAGCTAAATTGAGTTGTAACCTTGTGCGTTGTAACACTGTTAAGCGACTCGTATGCTCTACTAATAATAGCGCTACAAACTCAATGGCTTGGCCTGGATCCTGAATGCTTTTTTCGTGGGCGGTATGCAGTTGTGTTGTTAACCATTGCTCATCAAAAGCGGTTTTTTGCTGTGCTTTTAAAGGTGCGCAGTACAAGTACAAACAAGTAACAAGAATCGTTAATAAAACTAAACTGTTTAAATGTTTAAAACAACTCCCTTGCTGTACTTGCATGGCATTACACCCTTGAAAAATCACACTTGAGCACGATTACCGTGATCTTCTAACCATTGACGACGATCTGATGAGCGCTTTTTCGCCAGCAACATATCCATCATTTCCATGGTTTCAACTTCATCTTCTAAGGTTAGCTGAACTAAGCGACGAGTATTAGGATCCATGGTCGTTTCGCGTAGTTGCAGTGGGTTCATTTCCCCCAAGCCTTTGAAACGCTGAACATTTACTTTACCGCGTTTTTTCTCTGCTTCAATACGCGCTAGGATGCCGGATTTTTCATCTTCATCAAGGGCATAATAAACATCTTTACCAATGTCGATTCTAAACAACGGCGGCATAGCTACATATACGTGACCCGTTTTCACCAACGTTGGGAAATGACGAACAAATAGTGCACACAACAAAGTCGCAATATGCAGTCCATCGGAGTCAGCATCCGCTAAGATGCAAATTTTATTATAGCGTAAAGAAGAGATATCAGTTGAGTCAGGGTCGATACCCAGCGCCACAGAAATATCGTGCACCTCTTGTGACGCTAAAATTTGCCCTGATTCAACTTCCCACGTATTCAAAATTTTACCACGTAGTGGCATTATTGCCTGAAACTCACGATCACGTGCTTGTTTAGCTGAGCCACCAGCTGAGTCACCTTCTACTAAAAACAGCTCCGTACGGTCGTTATCTGCAGCGCTACAGTCGGTTAATTTGCCCGGTAATGCGGGGCCTGCGGTAACACGCTTACGCACCACTTTTTTGGCTGCGCGAAGACGTTTTTGTGCATTAGAAATACATAACTCTGACAGTAACTCAGCAGTATCGGTGTGCTCATTTAACCATAAACTGAATGCATCTTTTACCACCCCAGATACAAATGCCGAGCACGAACGAGAAGATAATTTCTCTTTGGTTTGACCGGCAAATTGTGGATCTTGCATTTTCACTGATAAAACGTAGCTACACCGTTCCCAAATGTCATCGGGGGTGAGCTTAACGCCACGCGGCAGTAAGTTTCTAAATTCACAAAACTCACGCATAGCCTCAAGTAAACCTTGTCGCAAACCATTTACGTGAGTACCGCCTTGCGCAGTTGGTATTAAGTTAACGTAACTTTCAGCTATCGATTCACCGCCTTCAGGTAACCAAACAACCGCCCAATCAGCACCTTCCGTTGAACTTGAAAACTCACCGGTAAATGGGTCTTTTGGCAGTACTTCGTAACCTTTAACAGCTTCGTTTAAGTAGTCTTTAAGGCCTGTTTCGTAATACCACTCTTGGGTTTCTTTGGTTTGTTTATTAACAAACTTAATACGTAAACCTGGGCAAAGTACGGCTTTAGCTTTTAATAAATGATGTAATTTAGTCAACGAGAAATTAGCTGAGTCAAAGTAGCTTACATCAGGCCAAAAACGTACAGTTGTACCTGTATTACGTTTACCTACGGTGCCTATAACATGAAGATCTTCAACTTTATCACCGCTTTCAAACGCCATCATGTATTGTTGTGCATCGCGGCGCACAACCACTTCAACGCGCGTTGATAATGCATTAACCACGGAGATCCCTACCCCGTGCAAACCACCTGAAAATTGGTAGTTTTTATTAGAGAACTTGCCACCAGCATGCAGCTTGGTAAAAATCAATTCGACCCCAGGAATACCTTCTTCTGGGTGAATATCGATAGGCATACCACGGCCATCATCGCTAACTTCTAGCGAATTATCTTCATGCAAAATGACATCAATTCTAGTGGCATGTCCGGCCATGGCTTCATCGACACTGTTATCAATAACCTCTTGTCCTAAGTGATTAGGACGGGTGGTGTCGGTGTACATACCAGGGCGGCGTTTAACAGGTTCTAACCCATTTAATACTTCAATGGCTTCGGCGTTATAATTTTGCTGACTCATAGTTTTTATCTTTTATGCGCTTAGCTAAGTTTTACGTGATTTTAAGAAAATCTACAATACTAGCAATGGAGTCATCAAAGCCAACAAAGCTATGATCACCACCAAATTCTATCTGTTGCTTGCATTGTGAATAATATTTAACGGCCTGCTGATAATCCAGTACTTCATCACCCGTTTGCTGTAATAAGTACAGTAATGATGGGCGCTCTAAGCTAGGTATCGACAGTGATTTTAACGCGTTAATATGACTATTGTTGAGCTCGTAATGGCTATCCTGATAGGGATTATAGTTCGGCCCTAACAAAGAACTCAATAATAAATAAGGCTTAACCGCAGGGTTTATAACCACTGCTGGTAACTGATATTTTTGCGATAAATAAGTGGCGTAAAAACCACCTAAAGAACTGCCAAGTAATACAGTATTTGGCGTTAATAATTGTTCAATTTGAATTATCACATGAAACGGTTCATGGCTTAGCCGTGGCACACAATAATCAACGTCATAGTGTGCCATATACTCACCAAAGCGGACAGCTTTAAATGAATGTTCGCTGCTATTAAAACCATGAATATAAATTACTCGTTGGGCCACATCAGTTCCGAGTTAATTAATAGTTTTGCACTGTTTGTTGGCTTTGATATTGTCAACAATCGATAACCAGGCCCCGCATTGTGTTGCTGCCAGTCATCGGTGTATTTAGTAAACTGCACTGAGCTTGCTGGCGTAGCAAAAATCTCAATACTTCTGAATTTAAATTGATAGTCATTGTGAACATGACCATGAAATAACTGCCTTACTAGCGCGCTATTATGCAATACATTAAGTAGTTGCGGGCCATTTTCGAGCATATGCTTGTCTAGGTAACCATTAATAGGTAATGGATTATGGTGGCAAAAAGCCACGCTCGGCGACTGTGAAGTCGCTAATAAATCAGCGAGTTCATTTAAATCGGCTTCGCTTACCCAACCTGCTGGTGTTGGCCCTTTAGAGCTAATTAACAACACTTCAAAGCCATCGGCAATTAATCGTTTTGCGCTATTGATTTGACCACCAGAAATACGCTGCATCGCACTGATATCATCATGATTACCAGGCAGCCAAAAAACAGGGCAAGTAAGCGCAGAATCGGCAATCAACTGAGCAAACAACAAATATGATGCAAAACTGTGATCTTGGGTTAAATCGCCACCAAAGATCACGGCGTCCAATGACTGTTTTGCCATATCTGCAAGCGCGCGAGAAAAGTGCTCAGCGGTATTGACCGCAAAATACTCCCCTTGTGGGTCTGCAAATAAGTGACAATCGGTAATATGCGCTAAGCGCAGCTGAGTATTATTGAACTGCGCCGACTCATCAAACCAGGCCATCATTTATATCCCAGTTAAGTACCGCTCGACCACTTTCAACACACGCCACTAACCAATCATACAAAAACGCATTAAGTTGATATTTTTCATCTTTTTGATGCATTTGCGGATTAGGGTAACCATATGAAGGTTTGATCCTTTGATGGTAATCATGGTGAATTATTTCAGCAACTTTTGCATCGTGATATAAACGCACAGTTAAAAACAGCGGATTAAACCCTTTTAACATACCGGTTAATTGCGTTATTGAAATATCCATCGTGTATTTAGCACAGCCATCCACCTTAATTACAAACTGGTTATTACCCAATTGTACTTGACGTGTATTGCCTTCTTTGCGCTCATTGGGCAACAATTTTAAAGCACGTAAGTAGTTATGCTCACATAACGTCAAGTATTTAGGAAGACTCTGAATATATCGTTGTTTCACTGCAAGTGCTGTCACATTACCGCCATAAAGTTAGAGGTTAAGGGTAGTCTATTACTATTTTAGCTGCGCTGATTAATTATACGTTCGCGATTAAGCGCTAACCACTGCAATGAAATTACCGAGGCAGCATTATCTATCTCACCGGTTGCTAAACGCGCCATTGCATCATCAAAACTGAGAATATGCGTTTTAATATCTTCACCTTCAGTTGCAAGTCCATACACGTCACTTTGCAGCTGGCTTAAATCCGTTTTTGCAAGATAAAGATGTAACCGCTCAGTAGTCCCTCCTGGGCTTGACAGGTACGATAGCATAAATTCCAATTCGCTCAGTACTAAGCCCGCTTCTTCAAATGCTTCGCGCCTAGCGACATCTTCATAATTAGTACTGCCATCGGTCATGCCTGCTATACATTCTAATAACCAAGGTGACTGTTTAGTTCTTATCGCGCCAATACGTATTTGTTCTATCAACAAAATACTGTCTGCTATGGGATCATACGGTAAAACTGCAACCGCGTCACCGCGTTCGAGTATCTCACGACGGATAGTCTCTGATTGACCCCCCGCAAATAATGCATGTTCAAACTGATATAAGTTAATATTAAAAAAGCCGCTATAAAGTACTTCTATAGGAGCAATTTTAACGTCTTGTTTGGTAAATTTTGTGAGCTTTTCATCAGCCATGAAGTTTCCTATTACACATGCTATTACTTGAATTTAAACCTAGATACTTACTATCATGTCCGGGGATTATACCCAAACCACCTCAAGATGCAGAATCCAGCGTTTCACAGGGGCTTAATATCAAGGCGTTACTTTGCAACAATGGCAGTCCCTTTTAAGAAGTAACAACGATGAGAGTAAGTTCCTGTGAAACGCCCAGGGGGGTTGGTTTAAAAGCGATTTATACTGCGTTATTGATTTTAATAATAGAACCACTATAACTTACAATCAATGCCTTGCCTAAATCGCTTTTAATTCCAACTGAAACTCACATATTGAGGTGGTTTGGGTATATATTCTGTTACACTTGTTTACGCTGTTTTACGCAAATTTTTTTTTGTTCTTAAGTAAAACAGGTTACCATGCTTTTAGAACGTAAATTGTCTAAGGACTGAACGAATAATGAAAAAAAACATTCTTGCTGCGCTGATTGGTATATCTTGCGCATTAACTGCCACAGCGTCAAATGCTGAAGACTTATTACAAGTTTATGAAATTGCCACAGCTAACGATCCTACTGTTTTAAAAGCAAAAGCCCAAGCAAACGCACAAGCTTATAACAGTGACCGTGCAATGAGCGCATTATTGCCACAAATCGGTTTTTCTATGGGGTATGATAAAACCGATAGCACATCATTTAATGGTACTGATGCGGCAGGTTACACCAAGGTCGATAGCGATTCAGATACATTCAGCCGTGGTCTTAAACTAAGCCAGACACTGTTTGATTTAGGTGCATGGAATTCACTCGGTATTGCAGACAAACAAGCGTTGCAAGCAGCTGCTCAATATGACTTTGCCAAGCAAGATCTCATTGTTCGTGTTGCTGATGGCTATTTCAACGTATTAAGTTCGATTGATAACTTAGAATTTGTACAATCTGAAAAACGCGCTATTGAACGTCAACTTGAGCAAACCAAACAGCGTTATGCAGTAGGCTTAACGGCAATTACCGATGTGCATGAAGCGCAAGCACAATTCGATAACTCGGTTGCCCGCGAAATCGTTGCCAGAAACGGCGTTGAAACCGCCCGTGAGCAGCTTCGCGAAATCACCGGTAAATATCACGCTAAGCTGGATATGTTAAACACTGAGACTTTCTCTACCGTTCAACCAGCAAAAAAATCACCCGATTATATTAAGCTTGCAGAACAAAATAATTTAACTCTGCAGGTCTCTAAAGTAACGGTTGATATCGCTAAAGATCAAATTGATTTAGCACAAGCGGGTCATTACCCTAAGCTGACTTTAGATGCCAGCTACGGTGATACACTAACTGATAGCAATAGCAACACTGCGCGCCCACGTGGTGATAGTACAAATATTGGCATTAACTTTAGTGTGCCAATATATTCAGGCGGTGCTACTACTGCAGCGACTGAGCAAGCACGTGCTTTTTATGTTGCTGCAAGTGAAGATTTAGAAGCAAGTCTACGTGGCGTAACCCGTTCGGTGATCACCTCTTATAATCAAGTAGTATCAGATATTGCGACCTTTAAAGCCCTTGAACAAGCAGTAGTTTCTGCTGAAAGTGCATTAAAAGCCACTGAAGCTGGTTTTGAAGTGGGTACTCGTACTATTGTTGACGTACTGGTCAGTACACAAAACTTATTTAACGCCAAACGTAACCTCGCTGATGTACGCTATCGCTACGTTGTATCAACGCTACGCTTAAAACAAGCAGCGGGCACGTTAACAAGTAATGATTTACAAGCCATCAACCAAGGTTTAAAAGAAATCCAATAAAGATAAGCTTAACATTACTCATTTAAAAGCCAGCAACTTGCTGGCTTTTTTGTATTTTTTTATTCATCCAGTTAAACTAGCTTCTTTTGCATATGAGATACTTCTGTGGTCAACAACTCCCCATTTAAATGGTCTTTCTTGGGCCCTCGTTATTGGTTTACTTGGTTTGGCGTATTTATTTTGTATATAATTTCTTGGCTACCGCAGAAATTACAACTTGCATTGGGCCGACTGCTAGGTCGCTTAGTCCATCGTTTTATGAAAAGTCGTCGCCATATTGCTGAAGTCAATATTAAACGCTGCTTTCCAGATATGCCCGCAGCCGAACAACAAGCATTAGTACTTTCTAACTTAGAAAATACCGGTATAGGTATGATTGAAACAGCCATGTCATGGTGGTGGCCTGATTGGCGTGTAAAAAAAGTTTGCGGCTCGGTTAAAGGGCTTGAATACTTTGAGCAAATACAACAATCTGGTAAAGGGATTCTAATGATAGTCCCACACATACTGCATCTTGAAATGGCAAGCCGTGTCATGGGATTACACTATCAAGGTATTGGTTTTTACCGCCCCCATAATAATCCGCTAATGGAATATTTTATTACTAATGGTCGTTTACGCTCAAATGAATTTGTGGTTGGCAAACGCGATGTTAAAGGCCTACTCAAAGCCTTAAAAAATAAAAAATTATGTTATTACTTACCCGATCAAGATTATGGCCGCCAACGCTGTGAATTTGCACCTTTTTTTGCAGTTCAAGATACCGCAACTACCACTGGGACTTTGCTATTTGCAGCCAGTAAGCACTGTGAAACCGTCAGTCTTATAAGTCGACGTGACGAACAGGGAAAATATCATTTAGAAGTACGCCCTATGCTTGAAAACTTTCCATCTGGCGATAACCTCGCCGATGTGACTCGTGTAAATCAACGCATTGAAGAAGCTATTAATGCCGCACCAGAACAATATATGTGGGTTCATCGACGCTTTAAAACCAGGCCGGATGAGAACGCCCCCTCTTATTACAAGTGACAACGCCGCTGTAATATGCTTTTATTAGTAAATATAAATACAAGAGTATGAGCCATGTGGTTTTGGGTTAAGCATTTATCACTAGCTGCCATTTTGATTGCCGCAGCGATTTATTTTTTATTAGGTCATGGCCCAGTCATGGACATGAAAGATACTAAAAATGCGGCTGCGCAAGGTTTATCACGTTTTTATTCATCGTTACGCAACCAGGTAAATAAAAGCAATGAACGCGATAAATACGTACTTAAATTAGCTAATCCGGATATAAATATAGATGCGGCGCTGACCGAGCGCGCTAAAGTTGTTGAACCATCCTCACCAAATTGGACTGGTGAGTTAATGCCGAGACGCTTTGAAAATGGCTCGACTTTAAAAAAAGTATTAACTGATTACGCACGCGATGAAGATATCGTTCTGTATTGGTATTTAAGTAAAGACTATGTGATCAAAGAACACTTTCGAGTGGATAGCAATTTTAATTCAACGCTTTATCAAGTTGGCCGGGCGATCAATGATGACTTTGAAAACGAAGTTTATACCTTCTTTTGTTTTAAACAGCGAGCAGCCGTGATCACCGAGCTGCCCTCTGAATATGTGCGCGAAAACTGTAAGCGCCTAAGAAGTTAAGCGCTTAACTCAAATATCTGCTGCCATGCTTGTGTAACAAATGCGATGTCTTTCGCAAATTCAGCTTTTGTTACACAACGTCCCTGCTGATCTAGACTCAACACATGATAACGCGAGCGATAATCAATATAGGCTGTAATAAGCCCTTGCTTGATCTCATCACTAATACAACCAAGCCTTGCTGCATCGGTTAAAATCCTTACGTTGTCTGAGTAAGTAGTTAGTTGCTCCAAGCTATAAGCGTTATCAAGCACTAAATATTGAGTCAGAAACTCAATATCAGCAATGCCGCCAGTATCTTGTTTTAAATCAAACTCAATATCGTTGCCTTTCGCTAAATGTGTGCGCATTTTTTCACGCATGGTGATCACATCGTCTTTAAGCTTTTGCGGGTCGCGCTGCTGGCACAAAATGCCTAAGCGAATTTGCGCAAAGCGCTGCTGTAATTCGGGTTGCCCAAAAATCATCCGAGAACGCACTAGCGCTTGATGTTCCCATGTCCAAGCTTGCGTTTGCTGATAGTGGTTAAAGCTCTCAAGATTGATTGCCATTAACCCTGAGGCACCTTCTGGGCGTAACCGCGTATCTAGTTCATATAAAATGCCCGACGCCGTTCGAGTATTAAATAAATGCATTAGTCGCTGTGCTAATTTTAAATAAAACTGCCGTGAATCAATCGCTTTAGTGCCATTAGTTTGCTCTGAGCCATCACTATTATGTACAAAGACTAAATCGAGATCAGAATCATAACCCACTTCAAAACCACCGGTTTTACCATAAGCTATTACGGCAAAGCCCTTGTGCTCTTCATCAGTATTAGGCGGAATACCAAAACGCTGCGCCATTTGCTGCCAAGCAAGGTTCACCGCTTGCTCAACTATCGCTTCGGCTAATGCTGTTAAATGATCGCTTACTTTCATTACATCTAACACACCGGTTGCATCAGCGGCAGCAATACGTAGTTGATGGGTTTGTTTAAACTGACGCAGTGCTTCCATTTGCTGTTCTAAGTCTGCGCTATCAATACGTAAAAAATACTGTCGTATTTCGTCTTTATATGCAGTCAGTGGTGTAGGCTTATACAGCACCGCAGGATCGATAAGCTCATCAAGTAAAATCGGGTAACGCGAAATATGCTCACCAATCCATTTACTATGACAACACAACGAAACAAGCTGTTTTAACGCGCCTTGGTTTTCAAACAGCAACTCTAAATAGGCTGTTCGTGAAATAACCTTGCTTAATACTTGGCAGATCATACTAAATACGTCACCACTTGCTTGACTGTCTGATAGTTGCTTTAGCATTAATGGCATGAGTTTATCGAGAATATCACGGCCACGATGACCAATTTTAGTTTTCGTTAAGCGGGCTTTAAAATCTTCTAATGGTATTTGCCATGCATCATTTGGGTCGGTTAAAACACTAATATCGGTGTGTTCCCAAGCACTTATAAAAGCACTTTCGCAAGGATCGACTGGCTCACTTTCATAACCAATAACTTGTTCAAATTCACTGTGGATGCCAGCCATAATGTCATTTATTTGCGCTAAAGATGCGCTGAAGTCACTCTGCTCTAACAAGTAATTTAGCCGTTGTTGGTTCAGGGCATCATCTGGCAATGTTTGCGTTTGTTGATCTGCAAAAATCTGTAAATATTGCTCAACTCGCCTTAAAAACAAATAATTGTGGCGTAATAATTTTGCTTCATCTGCGCCAATAACTTGAATATTTACTAATTCAGCTAACGCTTTTTGTAATGATTGTGTTTGTAAATTGGCTTCACGCCCACCTCGTACCATTTGCAATGCTTGCACCACAAACTCGACCTCACGAATCCCACCAGCGCCTAGTTTTATATTGTTGGTTAAGCGCTTACGGCGTACTTCTTGAGCTATCATTTGCTTCATTTTACGCAGCGATTCAATCACTGAAAAATCGATATAGCGACGATACACAAAAGGCTTTAATAACTGATAAAATTCATCACAGTAGCGCGTTTGAGGGCCAATTAAACGTCCTTTGAGCATCGCATAGCGTTCCCACTCACGGCCTTGATCTTGGTAGTAATCTTCCATGGCATTAAAACTCATCACCAAGGGGCCACTTTCACCAAAAGGCCGCAGCCGCATATCGACCCTAAATACTTGTCCATCAACCGTTGTTTGATTAAGTGCGGCAATCAGCTTTTGTGCCACTTTAGTGTAAAACACTTGCGCTTCTAAAGAGCGCCGCCCACCTTGAGTTTTTACACTACGCGGATAAGAAAAAATTAAATCGATATCTGACGAATAGTTAAGTTCTTGGCCACCTAACTTACCCATTCCTAATACCAACATCGCCAGTGGCTGTTGTTGCTCATCGAATGGTTGCCCATTAATCTGAGCAACTTGGGCAAATGCCCAGTTATTGGCACTATCAATTAGCTGATCGGCTAAAGCCGAGATATAGCCAATACTATCGGCTATATCATTGCTGTAACATAAATCTAAACATGCTACTTTTAGCCAATAGCGTTCCCGGTAACGGCGTAAAATTTTATGGCACTGCGCTTCATCAACCTCGGTAAGATTTAAGTCTTGAAATGGGTTAGGACTATCTCGCAAACTCATTTGAGTATCACTGAGCAACATCTCAATTAACTGCGGCTGAGATTGCAGGCAACGCCAGGCGAAGTCACTCAAACCTAACAAATTAATAATTAATTCATTAGCAGGAAGCTCTGGATATAGCTGAAAAAAACGTTCGCTGCCTAAGCCATGCAGTGCTGTTGGGAGTTGTTCGCCTGGTGTCATCAAATACTCTCTTTTATATCAGTCGTAACCGTACTAGAATAGTTAACATAATAATAACCACCCTAGGTTCTCAATGTCATATTTATCTTTATCTAACACTAGTTTACTCGCGATTGCTATCTGTTTTATGGTTATTTGTTTAGCTGTTATTTGTTTGCGGGTAGTAAGTCAACTCAAGGCTAAACAAGCATTAAAAGAAGAACTTGCTCAACATGACAATTTTGCTCTAGGAATTAGTTTTGCGTCAGAAATCAGTGTAGTGATCGCGACTGTAGCATTTTTATTTGATGAAATTAGTATCAGTGCAGCCCAATCAAACCCGCTTAAGATGATTATACTGATAGTACTGTTGTTTACTTTTATTAAAGTAGGCCACTTGATCCACCGCAAGTGGATTTTGCACCGCTTTAATGAAGAAGCCGCCATACTAAAACAAAATGTCTGTGCCGCGTTGGTAGATTCAGGCATGTTGATCGCTAACTGTATTATTACATTAGGGCTATACAGCTGGTCTCATACCCAAGGGTTTAGCAGCTTACTAATTGCTTTTGTCAGCTTCTTTTTACTGCAAACTATTTTTGCCTTAGACAGTAAATTCCGTGAATATCGCTTTGCTCGCGCCAATCAAGGGGCGTCATTACAAAGTAACTTTAATTTAGAAAACACCTCTATTGGCATTCGTTATGCTGGTAAATCCATTGGCCTTGCATTAGCTATCTATGCGGGTCTTGCCAGTGCCACTTTTCACAGTGGTAAAATGGTTGAGAATTTATTCACATTAGCTTTACATTGCGGCACTATGTGGTTATTACTGTATCTATTAACGACTATAATCAAGTTCATCTCTTTGCCAAACATTGATACTGAGCTTGAAATTGATCATCAGGATAATATTGGAATAGCTTGCATTGAATTTGCTGTTTTCAGCGCTATAGGCTATTTACTAATAAGTATGTTTTCAATTTAATATTGAAAATGACGTAATACGTGGGGCCTTATGCCGTTTGAAGTAAATAACTATCTACTGATCGATAACGACAGTGAATTCAGCCGGCAATTCACTGAACATTATTTTGCTCAGCCACACGGCACCAGTCCAAGTACCCTTGTTGTTGCTGGTGCAAATACCCGTCACTTGGTTAAATTAATGTTTGACCAGTTGATCAAAGATTATTGCTACTGCGACTTTAGTAATGAAATTAGCGTGTCAGAACTGGCGAGTTATTTACATGAACACCATGATATTGCCGGTGTACTATGCAATCAAACGGATTATTTATTAGCTGATGATAAACAACGATTTATATTCAATTCATTACATTCTGTACGGTTTTTAATTAAAGAGATTGATGATGGATACCTGTTTGAACCAGTCACAGACCTAGCACAAAACAATCACTTATCATGTCAAACCGAAATAGCCGAAACACCGCAAAATTTAGACGCATTATGTGAAAAGCTTAATAATTAGTTAAAATAAAACTTAACTAATTATCACTGACTCACAATAAGTATTTGCACCGAAGAGATGACTTACATACCATAACGATATTAGCTATTTTTGTTGAAGGTCATCATGAGAGTTCCTCATATTTATCAAGCAAGTCCTATTGTAATTGCCACTGCACTTCAGTTAGAAGATGATGCAGCAGGCCACATAGGTCGCGTATTACGGATGAAAGTCGGTGAGCATATTTCATTATTTAATGGCCAAGGCGGCGAATATCTTTGCGAACTCATTGAAGTAGGAAAAAAATCAGTCGTTGCAATGCCGCTTGAATTTAATGAAAAAGATGTTGAATCACCGCTGAGCATTCACCTAGGGCAAGGGATTTCTCGCGGTGACAAAATGGACTTTACCATTCAAAAGTCTGTTGAATTAGGGATCACTGAAATCACCCCTATTTTCAGTCAACGTTGTGGCGTTAAATTAAGCGCCGAGCGACTTGCAAAAAAACACCAGCAATGGCAAAAAATAGCGATTGCTGCAGCAGAGCAATCTGGTCGTAACCGAATCACCACGATTCATCCACCGATAGACATCAGCCAATGGCTAGCACAAAGCAGTGATGAAATTAAGCTTACCCTACACCCTCGTGCAGAGCACAGTATTAAAACAATCGAAGTACCTAGCGCTGGCGTGCGGTTTTTAGTTGGTCCTGAAGGTGGCTTCACTGATGATGAAATTGCCCAGACCAAACAACAAAATTTTGTTGATATCCATATCGGCCCACGCGTGCTGCGCACTGAAACTGCCGCTTTGACAGTCTTAAGTGCACTACAGCTACAATTTGGCGATTTAGCTAATTGAAATTAGTAAAACCACCCTCATATCAATAGCAACAGATTCAGTAAGGCAACGAACATGGCAATTAAGTTAGGTATAATTTCAGATCCGATCAGCGGATTCAACATCAAAAAAGACACCGGTTTTGCAATGATGATGCAAGCCCAAAGCCGTGGCTATGAAATTTACTACATGGAAATGAATGATCTTTCATTGCGTAAAGGCAAAGCGTATGCCACAGCCGCAAAAGCAACCGTGTTCGACGATACAAACCATTGGTATGAGCTGGAAGAAAAAGCCAGTATCGCACTTGCTGATTTAGATGTTATTTTAATGCGTAAAGATCCACCGTTTGATACTGAGTACATTTACGCAACCTATATTTTAGAACGCGCCGAACTTGAAGGCACGCTTATTATTAATAAGCCACAAAGCCTGCGTGATGCGAACGAAAAGTTATTCACCGCATGGTTTAGTGAGCATACACCTGACACCTTAGTAACCCGTTGTAAGCACCAGATCCGCGCATTTTTGGCTGAACATAAAGACATCATTCTAAAACCTTTAGATGGTATGGGTGGCGCCTCTATTTTCCGTGTGACTGAAAATGATGCCAACATTGGGGTTATTTGCGAAACACTCACCGAACACGGTAGCCGTTTTGCCATGGCACAAAACTATATCCCAGAGATCAAACAAGGTGATAAACGCGTATTGGTGGTCGATGGCGAAGTGATCCCATATTGCCTAGCCCGCATTCCACAAAATGGTGAAACACGTGGTAATTTAGCTGTTGGCGGTCGTGGTGAAGCACGCCCAATCAGTGATTCAGATCGTAGAATTGCCGAAGCCGTTGCACCAACATTAAAAGCGAAAGGACTTATTTTTGTAGGTCTTGATATCATTGGTGATAAGCTAACAGAAATTAATGTTACAGCACCTACCTGCGTAAAAGAAATCGAAGCTGCCTATGATATTTCAATTACTGGGCGCTTATTTGATGCCATAGAAAGAAAACTGAGCCATACTTAAATTTACTAACAATAAAGGGGTATCGTTATGCAATCATTAGAAAATCATTTTTTAATCGCAATGCCATCAATGCAAGACCCTTTTTTTAAACGTGCTGTCGCGTATATTTGTGAGCACAATGAAGACGGGGCTATGGGGCTGGTGATCAACCAGCCGATCAATATTACAGTCGGCGACTTGCTCGACAAAATAGAGATTGATAACGACAAATCCACCCACGCAGCAAGTGTTGCAGTATTTGCTGGAGGACCTGTAAAAACCGATCGTGGTTTTGTACTGCATTCTCCAAAAGCAGGTTATAGCGCAAGCCAAGAACTTAGCAGCGAAATCATGATAACCACATCCAAAGATGTGTTAGCAAGTTTAACCACAGCCCAAGCACCAGAACAGTTTATTATTACACTGGGCTATGCGGGTTGGGAGCAAGGCCAGCTCGAACAAGAGCTACTCGAAAATTCATGGCTAATTATAAAAGCCGATCCTGAGATTATTTTTAACACACCGATAGAGCAACGCTGGGAAAAAGCAGTCGCGACGCTCGGTTTTGATATTAGCCAATTAAGTTCGGAAGCTGGCCACGCATAAGCGTGGTCAACCACAATTTTAAAGCACAGAGATAGCATGACTAAAAAACAACTAAAGCCCAAAGGTGAACGCACCGTGATGGGCTTTGATTTTGGCACCACCAGCATTGGTGTTGCTATCGGCCAAGAACTAACAGGAACCGCATCGAGCCTAAGCGCTATCAAAGCAAAAGATGGTATTCCAAATTGGGATTTTATTAAAAAGCATGTCGATGAGTGGCAACCTGATTTACTGGTGGTTGGATTACCGCTTAATATGGATGGCACAAATCAAGAAGTCACCTTTAAAGCTAAAAAGTTTGCCAACCGCTTACATAATCACTATGGGCTGCCTGTAGAGACCCAAGACGAACGTTTAACCACTGCAGATGCAAAAGCACGATTATTTGAGCAAGGCGGTTACCGTAGCTTAGGTAAAGGAAATGTGGATAATATGTCGGCTGTTATTATTTTGGAAAGCTTCTTTGAACAAGCTTACGGGTAAGCGGTAGGTTTATAATAAGCTGCTCACTCAGTTCAGGAATAAATCCAGCTTGGCGATAGGCTTTTTCTATCGCACCTTGTTCTCGTAATATCTTTAAGCCTTTTTGCAACGCTTTAAAAGCCTGAGCGCCATCAGGATGGCGTTTTGATATTACAAAATGACGACTATCATCTAATAATATCAGCACATTAGGTACCGCTTGCAAAACAATATCTTCAAGTACATATTGGTTACCCATCTGTGGCATCAGTGGCATTAACATAAAATCAATCCATTGCATCGATACCATACGCACTTGACTGAGCCATTCATCCTCTGCAACTAGATCTTTTAATGGTAATTGCGATAAAGTTTTCCAATCTGTACGCCAACGCGGCGTAGACACACTAGTTAGTTGATTAAAATCTGACAGGTGCTGCAGCTGAAATACTTTTTTATTGTTTGGAGAAGTAAAAATCCCCGCAAAATACTCGCCTTTACGGATCAGCTCATCGCTGATATACACTTTATCTGCCAGTGATTTGGCATCTTCATACCAATAACTATCAAAGCTGATCAGTAGCTCACCTTTTTCTAACAGTTTGGTATTACGAAAATTAATTTTACCAATTTGATAACTGAAAGTTTTATTAAAGCCCCCCAAGTACAAGGCTTGTTGGGCAATGATCATATCAACTACATCGCGACGTATAAATCGACCACTAAAATCAGTAATATCCTGCGGTGCTCTACCGGCTAAAAAATGTGTGTAATCATAATGCACGTCATCTCGGATAAAAATAGCAATCGATTGATCTGTCGCCATCGCAAAAAATGAGTTACTAACAACATAAAAACTAACTGTTACAAGTAACCATTTTATGCGTTTTTTCATACTACTGACCTTTAGGTTCTAACCCGTCAATTGTTACTCCCTGTAAAAAACCAGCCCCTTGCTGTTCATTATTTCGAAGCTTAATCATCAAACGTAAATCGTTAGGTGAGTCAGCGTGATGCAAAGCATCTGCATAGTTGATACGTTGCTGTTTATAGAGCTCAAATAACGCTTGATCAAAGGTTTGCATACCCATATCTTTCGCTTTAGCCATGGCTTCTTTAATGCCGCCAATGTCGCCTTTTTTGATAAGCTCGCCGATAATCGGGGTATTCAATAAAATTTCGATAGCAGCTACTCGACCATTGCCATCGGCTGTAGGCACTAGTTGTTGTGCTATGATAGCTCGTAAGTTTAAGGATAGATCATATTTTAGCTTATCGTGCTTTTCTTTAGGCACTAAATGCATAATACGGTCAATTGCTTGGTTAGCGTTATTGGCATGTAATGTAGCAACACATAAATGACCGGTTTCAGCAAAACTAAGTGCGTATTCCATGGTCTCTTGCGAACGTATTTCACCAATTAAAATGACATCGGGGGCTTGGCGTAATGAGCTTTTTAACGCCGCCTCAAAACTTTCCGTATCTAAGCCAACTTCACGCTGAGTAATAATACTTTTGCGATGTTCATGGACAAACTCAATCGGGTCTTCAATGGTCAAGATATGCCCACGTTGATTACGATTACGGTAACCTAATAATGCAGCCAACGACGTTGATTTACCGGTGCCAGTACCACCAACAAACAGCACTAAACCACGTTTAGCCATGATCACATCAGTCAATGTCGACGGTAGACCAAGCTCAGCAACATCAGGAATTTGCGTAACAATACGGCGAATAACCATACCCGCGCAATCTCGTTGCCAAAATGCCGAGATCCTAAAGCGCCCTTCATCGGTAGCTATGGCAAAGTTGCACTCTTTAGTATTATGAAACTCTGCTTTTTGTTTTTCACTCATCGCTGATTCAACTAATTGCAGCGACTCTTCGTCTGATATTTTTTCGTCGCCAAGTGCAATTAGCTCGCCATTAATCTTTGCGCTGACTGGCAATTGGCTCGATACGAATAAATCCGAACCTTGCTTTTCAATCATCAAATGTAAAAAGTAATCAAGAGAATGTGTCATTACTGCTCCTTACTCGGGCCTAGCCGCCGAAATTATTTTTATCTTGTGCTTTAGCACGCGCTTCAGCATTGGTAACAACACCGTGATTCACTAAATTGATTAAACACTGATCCATGGTTTGCATACCATGCGATGCGCCAGTTTGAATCGACGAATACATTTGCGCAATTTTATCTTCGCGGATAAGGTTACGGATCGCAGGCACTGCAATCATGATTTCATGTGCTGCGACTCGCCCGCCACCAATTTTTTTCAACAGGGTTTGTGAAATAACTGCGCGTAATGACTCTGAAAGCATTGAGCGGATCATACTTTTTTCTTCACCAGGAAACACATCGATAATACGGTCAATGGTTTTCGGGGCTGACGTAGTATGCAATGTACCAAATACTAAATGGCCGGTTTCAGCAGCAGTCATGGCAAGGCGAATAGTTTCTAAATCACGTAGCTCACCAACCAAAATTACGTCTGGATCTTCACGTAAAGCACTGCGCAATGCATTAGAAAAACTATGCGTATCGCGATGCACTTCACGTTGATTAATCAACGACAGTTTATTGTCGTGCACAAACTCGATGGGATCTTCGATGGTTAAAATATGATGATGCTTGTGTTGATTTATATGATCCACCATCGCAGCCAATGTGGTCGATTTACCAGAGCCTGTAGGTCCTGTTACCAACACTAAACCACGCGGCGTATCTGAAATTGTTTTAAATATATCTGGCGCACCTAAATCATCAAGCGTCAGCACTTCACTGGGAATGGTACGAAATACAGCTGCGGGGCCTCGATTTGAGTTGAAGGCATTAACACGAAAACGTGCTAAGTTTGGCACTTCAAACGAAAAATCCACTTCAAGGTTTTGTTCATAGTCCTTGCGTTGATTATCGTTCATAATATCGTAAACTAGGCTGTTAACATCTTTGTTTTCCAGCGCTGGTATATTAATACGTCGCACATCACCATCAACACGGATCATTGGCGCAACCCCTGATGATAAGTGTAAATCTGATGCTTTGTGCTGCACACTAAAGGCCAACAATTCGGTAATATCCATTTATGACTCCACAACTAACTGATAATTATATGGTTACAATAGCAGAACGACTTAAGTCCGCCTATGCTAGAATTGCCTTAGCGGCAAAAAAATATCATCGTAATGAGCACGATGTCTGCTTGTTGGCAGTATCAAAAACCAAACCTGCTGATTTCATTCTAGCGGCTTATCAACAAGGTCACCGAGAATTTGGTGAATCATACGTTCAAGAAGCTGTTGATAAAATAACCCAATTAGTAAATTATAGCGATATTGTTTGGCATTTCATTGGCCCTATTCAATCAAATAAAACCGCCCTTGTTGCCAGCCACTTTGATTGGGTGCAAAGTATTGAACGTGAAAAAATAGCGCAACGTTTAAACGATCAAAGGCCCGCAGATAAAGCCCCTATAAAAGTACTGATCCAAGTAAATATCAGCTTAGAGGACTCAAAATCAGGCTGCCACCCCGATAAACTTGCAAGCCTCGCTGAATTTATTCACCATTGCCCGCATTTAGAATTGCGTGGTGTCATGGCAATCCCAGCAAAAACTGACGATCCACAGCAACAAATACAATATTTTGAGCAATTACGTGCTTGCTTTGATAGACTTAAAGCCCAATATCCTCAAATAGACACCCTGTCGATGGGGATGAGTGGTGATGTCGAAGCTGCGATTGCAGCAGGCTCAACCATGGTACGCATCGGCACGGATATTTTTGGCCAACGAAGCTAAGGTGATAACTAAGATATGTCAGATAAAACAATTGCATTCATAGGCACAGGTAATATGAGCTACGCCATTATTGGCGGCATGGTAAAAAAAGGATTTGCTGCATCGAGTATTATTGCAACAAATCGTAACCAAGAAAAACTCGCTAAGGTAGCAGCGGATTTCGGGGTTAAAACCACCGCAGATAATAACCAAGCACTGCGCGATGCCGATGTTATTGTGTTGTCTGTAAAGCCGCAAATGATGGGTGATTTATGTCAATCATTTCAAGATTCGGGTATCGACTTTAGCGATAAGCTATTTATTTCTGTCGCCGCAGGCTTAACGGTTAAGCGGTTACGTGAAATGCTCGGACAAGACGTTAAGATGGTACGTTGTATGCCAAATACCCCGTCTTTATTAGGGCGCGGTGTATCAGGTTTATTTGGTGCCGGCGAAACCGAGCAAGAACACACTTTTGTGCAACAAGTATTTGAATGTACAGGTATTGCGGTATGGGTTGAGCAAGAGTCACAAATTAACGATGTTATTGCTGTTACGGGGTCATCACCGGCTTACTTTTTCTTATTTATGGAAGCCATAGAAGAAAAAGCCAAAGCACTTGGCTTTAGCGATGAAGACGCACGTCGCTTAGTACAGCAAACAGCATTAGGTGCAGCTGAAATGGCACTATCTCAGCCTGAGATTAGTATTTCACAATTGCGTGCTAATGTGACATCAAAAGGTGGCACCACGCATGCAGCTGTTGAACATTTAAAAGCACACGGTCTGACTAACACTGTCGCCGATGCAATGGATGCCTGTATTGCTCGCGCGGAACAAATGGAACAAGAACTTTAAAAGCACTTTGCTGCTTTTAGACCTATTTATGTTTAAGGTTTTTAATTAAGGTACGTTATGAACGCCATGCAATTTTTAATAAGCACACTATTCGATCTATTTTTAATGGTCGTATTAATGCGCTTTTGGCTACAAGCCGCCAAGGCTGATTTTTACAATCCGTTGAGTCAGTTTGTGGTCAAAGCTACTTCATTTGCTGTTAATCCACTGCGTAAAATTATTCCAGGGTTAGGTGGCCTAGACTTAGCTTCGTTATTACTGGCGTTCATTGTCGCTGCTGCAAAAATTACTGCGCTGATATTTTTAGTAGGCGCGACATGGGAAGTTGGATTTGTACTTTTAAATGCGCTAGTAACGGTGATTAAAGAAGGCTTAAACTTGTTGTTTTGGGTGTTAGTTATTCGCGCGTTATTAAGCTGGGTTAGCCAAGGCAACAATCCAGTAGAAGCGGTATTTCAGCAGCTAACTGAACCAATGTTAAGACCTATTCGTAAAGTGTTACCGCCACTGGGCGGCTTAGATCTATCAATTTTAGTGTTAATTATCGCACTGCAATTTGCCCAGTTTTTGTTTATGGATTTAGTCGGCTAACCTTATCATTAACACAGAGGCCTACTAGGCCTCTTTTTTAAGAGTCATTTATGAAAAAGCTCGCAAGTATTTTATTTTTTGCACTGGCAGGCATTACCTTTAGTGCTCACAGTGAACAAATGCAAGGCGCACAATACAAAGAACTCGGCCCATGGCAAGTACATTACATTGCATTTCCGTCAACCTTTATTCAACCACAAATAGCTAAAACCTATGGCCTAGAACGTAGTGGTTATAAGGGCATTGTAAATATTTCAATCCTTAAAAAAGATACTGATGCCACAGCGCAAACTGCCATTCTTAAAGGCACTGCTAAAAACCTACTTGGTAATAAGCAAACCTTGGAATTCAAAGAAGTCATCGAAGGCGATGCAATTTATTACCTCGCGCAAGTTGATTTTACTAACGAAGAAATTCTGCGCTTTGAAATTGAAATACAACAAGGTAATCAATTTCAAAAGCTGCAGTTCCAGCAAAAATTTTACGTAGATTAATTCATGAAAAAAACTTTAGTGTTAGCCACTGGCAATCCGGGTAAGGTCAACGAATTGGCGCAAATGCTAAACCCGCTTGAAATAAACGTTGTGCCACAAAGCGATTTTAACGTGCCAGAAGTAGCAGAAACAGGCACCACCTTTGTTGAAAACGCTATTATCAAAGCTCGCCATGCTGCAAAAATAACGGGGCTACCAGCTATTGCTGACGACTCAGGGTTAGAGGTTGATGGCCTTAACGGCGCCCCTGGCGTTTACTCAGCTCGCTATGCCGGAGAAGGCGCTAGCGATCAAGATAATATTGATAAATTATTAAGCGAACTTGCTAACAACCCTAACCGCAGTGCGCGCTTTTGGTGTGTGCTGGTATTAATGCGTCATGCTGATGACCCTACTCCACTGATTTGCAGTGCTAGCTGGGAAGGACAAATTACGCAAAGCCAAGATGGCCAAGGTGGTTTTGGTTACGACCCTATTTTTTATGTGCCAGAACTTGAATGCACCAGTGCGCAACTGACTAAACAGCAAAAAAATGCAGTAAGCCATCGTGGTCAGGCATTACAACGTTTATTGTCTGAGCTTAAGCTCAAAGGCGGCCTGTGAATTTACCACCATTAAGTTTATATGTGCACGTCCCTTGGTGTGTGCAAAAGTGCCCGTATTGTGATTTTAATAGTCACGGTCAAAAAGGTGAGATCCCTGAAAAGGAATATGTGCAGCATTTAATTGATGATTTAAAAACCGATCTGCACTTAGTGCAAGGACGTAAAATTCATTCAATCTTTATCGGTGGTGGCACGCCTAGCTTATTAACCGGTGAGGCCTACGTTAATTTATTAACGGCGGTGGATTCATTAATTGGCCTGAGTGAAAACTGCGAAATCACCTTAGAAGCCAACCCGGGCACGGTTGAAACTGGCCGCTTTAAAGAATACGTAGCTGCTGGCATTAATCGTATTTCGATTGGCGTGCAAAGCATGCAAAATGACAAGCTTAAAGCACTTGGCCGTATTCATGGTGCCGATGAAGCCATTTATGCTGCAGAGCAAGCCCATGAAGCAGGCTTAAACAGCTTTAATTTGGATTTAATGCATGGCTTACCTGGGCAATCATTAGATGATGCACTTGATGATTTAAAAAAAGTGATTGCCTTAAATCCACCACATATCTCTTGGTATCAACTCACTATTGAGGCTAATACACAGTTTGCCTCTAAGCCACCAATATTACCAGCTGATGATATTTTGTGGGATATTCAAGAGCAAGGCCAAGCCCTACTTGCAGAAGCTGGCTACCAGCAATATGAAATATCTGGCTATGCAAAACCTGGCTACCAATGTCAACACAACCTAAATTATTGGCGCTTCGGCGACTATTTAGGCATTGGATGCGGTTCCCATGGTAAGGTAACTGACGCTAAAACAGGTATCATCACGCGTACTGAAAAAGTAAAACATCCTCGTGGATACATGGATTTAGCAAAGCCCTATTTATTTAAACAGTGGCAAGTTGAGCAACATGACTTACCGTTTGAATTTTTTATGAATCGCTTACGGTTATTTGAACCCTGCCCAATTAATGATTTTACAGCATTAACACAATTACCACTGCAAAGTCAGGCTGATGCGCTACAGCAAGCAGTCGTTAAGGGCTTGCTTGAGCAAACGGATAGTCATTGGCAGGTAAGTCAAAAAGGTCATCGTTTTTTAAATGATCTACTAGAGTTATTTGTGTAATTGTCAGTCAAGCACTGGTAATTACTCATTTTAATAATAATTAATAACCTTCAACAGGTTTCTAACAACAAAAAGGGAAAACATGCGTAAACTTACTTTTATCGCCGCAGCCGTGAGTATTGCACTGCTAAGTGGTTGCCAGCAAACACCAGAGCAAAAAACCACGCCAACTGTACAAACACAACCTGTACAAAGTGAAATAGACAAAGCCAATGCATTTTTCGAAGATACCTTTAACCGTGATGTAATGAGCAGCCCTGTTTATCAAACATACATGGGTATCAAACAAGACTACGACAAATGGGATGACGGTAGCGAAGCGCGCGTACTGAAAGATCATCAACAAACAAAAGATGATTTAGTGGCATTAAACGCTATTAACCGCGAACTCCTAGATGACACCACAAAAGTTAGTTATGACCTTAAAAAGCAAGACCTTGAAAACAGCATTGCTGATTTTAAATGGCGCTATCATAACTACCCAGTGAACCAAATGTTTGGTACTCACTCGATGATCCCGGCCTTTTTAATCAACCAACACCAGATTTCTGATGTTACCGATGCCAAAGCCTATATCTCGCGTTTAAATGGCGTAACCACGGTTATTGATCAACTGATCACCGATTTAGAAGTACGTGCTGATAAAGGCATTATCGCTCCTAAATTTGTATTCCCACATGTGATTGATTCAAGCAAAAATATCATTCACGGTGCGCCATTTGAACAAGGTGATGATTCCACCTTACTTGCCGACTTTAAACGTAAAGTTGCTAAGCTTGAAATTGCTCAAGCTGATAAAGACGCATTGATCAGCGATGCTGAGAAAGCCCTTAAAGCGGCTGTAAAACCTTCTTACTCTAAGTTGATTAATTATTTAGCACAGCTTGAAAAACGTGCTGATGATCGTGATGGTGCTTGGAAATTTCCTGATGGCGAAGCGTTTTACAACAACGCATTAGCGCGCACGACTACTACTGATTTAACGGCTAAAGAAATCCACACCATCGGTTTAGCTGAAGTATCTCGTATTCATGACGAAATGCGCCAAATCAAAGAAAAAGTTGGCTTTAAAGGCGATTTAAAAGCCTTTATGCAGTTTATGAAAACCGATAAGCAATTTTACTTACCTAATACTGAAGCAGGTAAGCAGCAATACCTTGACGAAGCCACGGCACTTATTAACACCATGAAATCACGCTTGGATGAGCTATTCATTGTTAAGCCTAAAGCCGACATGATTGTTAAGCGTGTTGAAGCATTCCGTGAAAAAGCGGCTGGTAAAGCATTCTACCAACAGCCTGCACCAGATGGTTCACGCCCGGGTGTTTACTACGCTAACCTTTACGACATGGAAGCAATGCCAACGTATCAAATGGAAGCGCTGGCTTATCACGAGGGTATTCCAGGTCACCACATGCAAATTGCAATTTCGCAAGAGCTTGAAGGCGTGCCTAAGTTCCGTAAATTCGGTGGCTACACAGCCTATATCGAAGGTTGGGGCTTGTACTCAGAGTTATTACCAAAAGAAATGGGCATGTATGCAGACCCTTATTCTGACTTTGGCCGTCTATCGATGGAACTATGGCGTGCATGTCGCTTAGTGGTTGATACTGGTATCCACGAAATGAAGTGGACTCGCCAACAGGGTATTGATTACTACGTAAATAACACGCCAAACGCGACGTCTGACGGCGTTAAAATGGTTGAACGTCACATTGTAATGCCTTCGCAAGCAACTGCTTACAAAGTAGGTATGCTGAAGATTTTAGAACTTCGTGAAGCTGCCAAGGTTAAACTAGGCGATAAGTTTGATATTCGCCAATTCCACGATGTAGTACTTAAAAATGGCGCAGTGCCACTAAACGTACTTGAAAACTTTGTTGATGAGTGGGTTGCAAGCAAACTAGCAGCTTAAGCATCCTTACTTTATAACATATACAAAGGCCGTATCTACGGCCTTTTTTATTGCCTGAAAGATAGATAAACACTTGACCAACAAGTGCTTTACGCTAGGATAAAGCAATTGATATACACGTAACGTATAGGATTAACAATGGATACATGTATCAGTCAACTAAATCAACAGATGCAGCAGCATCAGTTGCAAGCCATTGTTGATAGCTTTGCCAGTTTATCTACAATACAACAAGCCATGCAGTTACAGCACTTATATAGCAGTGCGCAACGCATGAGTGTAAAATATACTTATCTGCAAAATATCGCCACACGCATATTAACTCAACACTCGCTACCAACAGCCATCATCAGTCAGCTAAATAATACCGACCAATTAAGTTTTTTTACCCCTGGTCTAAAGTTCAATCATGGTTTTACACAACAAAACCAACAGCAGCAAAATGTATTGCACCGCTTATTTAGCGAGTGTAGTGAGGCTAAATTACCGTTTAATTATGTACGTTCACTGATGCTATTTGAAAGTAACGAAAACTTGTTGCAAGCATTAGCGCAAGTTAATGATATCGGGCTGACCCCAGTTGCTAGTTACATTGCAAACAACCCAGCTCAACACAGCTTACCAAAGCATGAATTTTCGGCCTTGCTGGCATTAATGGAAGTTGAGTTTAAACAAAATCAGGGCAATATAAACACTGCCGCATTCTTAAAAGCCTTACTCACGTTATCTCAAACAAGCCCAGACAAGCCACTCAGTGACTATAAAATACTGCTCAGTGGCGCTTACTTACGCTGTAAAACAGAACAAGTTGAGCGCTACCTTGTACAACATAAATAATATTAATCAGATAAATAATATTCAACGCTGGTTACAACTCGCACTTTTTTGATCTGCGGAGTGTTTGAATCGCGGTCGATTATACTAAACTGCCCTTGTCTTGCGGTGCGGATTTTACCTAGTTTTGACTGTGAGTCCTTGGCAAATTTTAATGCCACTTCGCGAGCTTTTTCGGTGGCTTCTTGCACCATTGCTGGTTTTATATCGTTTAGCCCAGAGAACAAATATTCAATGCGGGTTTCATAGTTATCTTGCACAATCGCAATACCTTGTTTGGCTAGCTGGCCCACCTTAGTTAAAGCATTTTGCACTTTATCAGGCTGCTGCGAATACACGGTAATATTTGCGCGGGCAATATAGCGAAACTGTTGATTTTCAGAGCCATATTCGCGCGCTTGTTTATCAACAATTGATTGCCTACCTTGACTGATCTCTTGTTCATCAAAGCCATGCAGTTTTAAAAAAGCGATCACTGCGGCATTTTTCTGCTCAACCCGTTCAACTAACTTTTCGAGGTCATTGTCAGCATCACTAAATTGTACCGGCCAGATCACTGTATCAGCAGTTACTTCACGCTCTGCTAATCCTTTAACCTCAACCGTGCGTTCCATATTTTTTACATCAAGCGCTGCTGATTTTAAAATCCATCCGCAGCCAAGTATAGCGACACTCAATACAGCTGCGCCAAGCAACTGGTAATATCCATTTGGTTTATTCATTTAATGATCCTTTGATAATAATCAATTATATGTGGTTATGATGCTCGAAAAATCAACCTAAACAGGTTACATTGAGCATATACTCAAACCACCTCAAGATGCGAGCGTCGTTAGCAAAAAGATTATATCACCTCGCTAGAAAACAAATAACCCGCAAGGAAAGACCATGAGTGTAAAACGCATTAGTCAGTTTTTCAACCCGACTTCGGTTGCCGTGATTGGTGCATCGAATAACGTTTCCCGAGCAGGATTTGTAGTAATGCGCAACTTATTACAAGGCGGATTTAACGGCCCTATCATGCCAGTAAGCCCGACTAATAGCGCCGTACATGGCGTGTTGGCCTATCCGTCTATTGCGGCGCTACCGAAAATACCGGACCTTGCAGTTATTTGTACGAACAAACACACTCTACTTAATATCATTGCAGAGCTGGGAGAGTTTGGCTGTAAAAATGCGATTGTGATCGCAGCCGGACTCAATCATCAGCAAAAAACAGCACTGCAAGAAGCCGCTAAACAAGCCAAAGTATCGTTACTTGGCCCTAATTGTTTGGGTTTGTTGATCCCTCATATTGGCCTCAATGCGAGCTTTTCTCACACTATCGCAAGCCCTGGTAAATTAGCGTTTATTTCACAGTCCGCAGCTGTGTGCTCCACTATTTTAGATTGGGCAAAACATAAAGAAATTGGCTTTTCATACTTTGTCTCTGTGGGAGATTGTTTAGATATCGACTTTGCTGAACTACTCGACTTTTTAGGTCGCGATGCAAAAACGAAGGCTATTTTGCTGTACATCGATAACATTGAGAATATCCGCAGCTTTATTTCAGCTGCTCGTGCCGCTGCGTTTAGTAAACCAGTGATCGCCATTAAAACCGGTAAAACAGCGGCTGGAGCGCTTGCTGCCGAAATTCACACTGGCGGCAAGCAAAGTTCAGATGCAGTGTATGACGCCCTCTTCCAACGCGCAGGTATGTTACGAGTAAATGATTTAACTGAACTGTTTGCTGCTACACAAACACTGGCTATGCATCCTAAATTATTAAAGGTGGAACAACTCACCATTTTAACTAATGGCGGCGGCCCCGGCGTAATGGCCGTTGATAGCTTATTACAAAGTTCTGGTAAGCTGGCACAATTGAGTGAAGAAACCCGTGCGGCGCTCAATAAAGTGATCCCACAATCGGATATGACCTCTAATCCGGTGGACATTTTTGGTGACTCAGTTCCGGCACGCTACCAACAAGCACTGGAAATTTTATTGCATGCTAAGGAAGTAAAAAATCTACTGATCATTCATACGCCATCAGCCCTTGCGCCAAGTGAAGACTATGCATTAATTATCGCTGAAACGTTGAATAAATTACCGAAAATGGCGCGTCCTTATGTGATCACAAATTTTATGGGCGAAGATGCCGCCTATGCCGCCCGTCGCGTATGTAGCAACTACGGCATTCCTACTTATCGCACCCCTGAGGGCGCAGTACGCGCCTTTATGCACTTAGTAAGTTATCGCCGTAATCAAAAACATTTAACGCAAACTCCAGAGTCAAACACAGATGACGCTAAAATCAATAAACACGCAGCAAAAGCGCTCGTGAATGAATTTTTAGCAGAGCAGCAAAGCTATCTATCCACCCATCAAGCCAGCCAAATACTCGCTCACTATGGCGTTGAATGTATTCAAACCGAGGTCGCATACACACCAACAGAAGCAAAAGAACAAGCCATAGAGCTAGGCTTCCCGGTAGCACTGAAACTGATCAGCCCTAGCATTCCATCTAAATCAGAAGTCGGTGGTGTAGTACTTAATCTCAATGACGCACAAGAAGTTGAGCAAACCGCTTTTGCAATGTTATTAAGAATAAAAAACACCTACCCTGATGCGATTATTGAAGGCTTTTCACTGCAAAAAATGGCTCCCAGAGCTGGCGCCAATGAACTACGTATTGCGATAAAAACAGAACCGAATTTTGGTCCTGTAATACTTCTAGGAGAAGCCGGCACGGGTCTAGAGTTTGCTCAAGCAGCGGTTGCTTTACCACCTTTGAATATGAACTTAGCAAAGTATTTAATTGCTGCGGCGCATGACAAAGGCGTGCTTAAAGAGCGTATTTTGCCAGAGAAAGTTGATAAGTATCGCCTCTGTGCACTACTGACCCGTATTTCTCAGTTAGTTATTGATCAACCCGATATAACTTCGCTTGAGTTAAATCCTATTTTAGCCAGTAATGGCCAGTTTTTGGTGCTTGATGCCACCATGACCCTGAGTCACTACCAAGTACAATCACATCGTAAACGCTTATCTATTCGCCCTTACCCAATTGAGCTGGTTAAACAAGTGACGCTGAAAAATAATACCCTTGCGACACTCAGACCAATAAAACCAGAAGATGAACAAGCGCACCAAGAGTTTGATCTATCTCTCAGCAAAGAAGATCGCTACAAACGCTTTTTTGGCGAGCTGCCGCAGTTTAACCACGATCAACTCGCTAAAATGACACAAATTGACTACGATCGTGAAATGGCGTTTATTATCACTCAAGACAACGCCACGCTTGGCGTCTCTCGGGTGTTAATGGACCCTGATAAAGTGCATGCCGAATTTGCTATAGTAGTACGCTCAAACTGCCAAGGCCTTGGCTTAGGTGGCTTATTAATGCGCGCCGCTATTGAGTATTGTCAAAGCCAAGGCGTACAATTTATTGAGGGTATCACCCTGCCGGAAAATACCGGCATGATTGAATTAGCCCGAAAACTAGGCTTTAAGATCAGCCGCGACTTTGAAGAAGGCAGCATTAATATGGTACTTGCTTTAACTCCCAATAACACACACGGATAATAGCTTGAATAATTTACGTAAACGCACAGCGCTATTTTTTGAAGGTAATGGGGAGTACCGTAAGACTGGTCATTACATCGATATATTTCTAATATCGCTGATAATGATTAATGTCGTTGCGATTGTGCTTGAATCAATTGCGAGTTTAGCTCATCAATATAAGCATGAATTTTTAATGTTAGAGTTAGGCTCAGTAATTATATTTGCTATCGAGTATTTGCTTCGCCTTTGGTCATGCGTAGAACGTGCCGAGTACAAAAATCTAAACTGTGGTAATTTTCAACGTCGTTTAAAATATTTACTCTCCCCTTTAGCCTTAATTGATCTAGTGGCAATCCTGCCCACAATCTTAATGATGTTTATCACCTTTGATTTACGTTTTTTAAGAGTGCTCAGACTCCTACGTGTTTTTAAGCTCACTCGTTACTCACGAGCAATGCAGCTACTTTTACAATCATTTCGTGATGAAAGCAGTTCGCTTTTGGCCGCATTCTTTATAATGGCAGTGGTGCTAATTTTAGCTTCCTGCGGAATTTACTTAATTGAACACGATATACAACCGGATAAATTTGGCTCCATTCCTGCGGCAATGTGGTGGGCAATGGCAACGCTGACCACTGTAGGTTATGGTGACGTTGTGCCAGTAACACCGCTAGGGCGTTTTTTTGGCGGCGTGATCACGTTACTGAGTATGGGAATGGTAGCAATACCCACCGGCTTATTAGCTTCGAGTTTCTCTGAACAGCTACGTAAGCGTAGGATCATGTTTAGTGATGCGGTGCATGAATGTCTGCATGATGGCAAACTAGATGATGCGCAACTGGAGCATCTAGAGAATTTGCGCTGTAAGCTTGGTTTAAGTAAGCAAGAAGCAAACAAAGCAATTAAGTCTCAACTTAGTGCACGCACTAAAAACCTATATTGCCGTCACTGCGGTGAACGCCAAGACTAGATATAGCTTCTAGTTCAACGTTTCAAGTATTTAAGGCATCAACACAGCGATTGATTTAATTGTAGTGTTGAGTCTCAAAAACATTTCACTCAGCAAATAAAACCCAAGCTATAAAAAAGAAGAAAGCAAAGAAGACCACACCTTTTATATAACCAGCATTTCGAACTTTAAGCCAAAATTCTCTTTGAGTTTTTTGCTCCGTATGACTGAGCAAATAATCACAATGCGGGCACCTGTTTCCTAAGTACATAATCAAATTACAATTAGGACATCTCGCTGATGGTTTAAATTCGGACATATCCATAATAGTAGGCTTCTCAGGCTTCATAACTTCCTTTATTCGTAATAATTATTGTTTTGCTAAAACAAGTTAAGCTTAAAAACTTAAAAAAAGTAACCATTTATAGATTCGGCTCTGATAATTTCACCATTTAATAAAACTCTAGCGAGCATTAGTCATCGTTCCACAACGACTGCCAGTCTTTATTTAATAATGCGCTTACATCATCACCTGGGATTGGTTTACTGAATAAATAGCCCTGAAATAAATTACAGCCTAGGTTGCGCAAAAAGGTAAGCTGTTGCTTAGTTTCAACGCCTTCTGCGACGCATTCTTTACCTAAGCTTTTCGCCAATGCAAGCGTTGACTGAATAATCGCTTCATCGTCACTATCTATACCAATATCGGTTACAAAACTACGATCAATTTTCAGTACATCGATCGGAAAGCGCTTTAAATAGGTGAGTGACGCATAGCCTGTACCAAAGTCATCCATATATAAGCGACAGCCTAATTGTTTTAGCTTTCTCATGCTGGTTAACGCTTGTGGGGAGTCATGCATAAGCACTGATTCTGTAATTTCAAACACCACAGAGCTGGCTGATACATCGGCATTAATTAGCGCACTGCGAATTTCATCAACTAAATTTTTATACTCAAAATCCAGTGCAGACAGGTTAATAGACACATACAAGTCAGGCTTTTGTAACTGCCATTGCTTAAGTTCAATCAATGCTCTAGCTAGGGTTTGCAACATAATTTTTGTTATCAAACCAATACTCTCAGCAGCAAGCGCAAACTCTTGTGTTTCATAGCTGTTATTTTCTGGCCAGCGCAGCAATACTTCCAGCCCTTCGGCCTGATGAGTTTTAGCATTAACAATCACTTGGTAATGATTACAAAACGCATGATTTTGATAGGCTTGAGTTAATTGTGATTCTAAATGCAGTGAGCGTTGTACATGCTGATTCATTTCTTGTTTGTAAAATTGATAACAACCTTCCAAGCTCTTTTTCGAATGATACAGTGCAATATCAGCCGCTTTAATTAAACTTTTCGCACTGAGTGCATCATCAGGCGAAATCGCCACGCCAATACTTAAACTGACACTAATCGCTTGATTGTTAATAATGATGTTGTCATTCAAGCTAGCCATCAACTTAACGCACAGTAAAACAACCTCTTCGATTTGTTGAATGCCCTCGACTAACAGCATAAACTCATCACCACTAAAGCGGGCTACACTGTCTTTCGCCTGTACACGCGATTTGATCCGCAGTGCCACCGCCTTTATTATCTCATCGGCAGCTTCATGCCCTAGTGAGTCATTAAAATACTTAAAGCGTTTGATATTAATATTGAGTAACGCAACTTTTAGGTTTTGGCCTTTTGCCTGTTCAAGTGCATGTTCAACTCGATCATTAAATAAAGTACGATTTGGTAACCCCGTTAAACTGTCGTAATTTGCTAATAAGAATAATTCATTTTCAGCTAATTTTTGGGCATTAATATCAGTCAGAATAACCACATAGCTTTCTAAGCGTTGCTCCGTATCAGCAACCGCACTAATTTTAATAAGCACATGACGCGGCTCGCCATTCGCCAAGCAAACAGTATCTTCTGCAGAAAAGTGTTCGCCAGCTTGCAACTCCTTCATTACACGTAAATAGTTAACTCTTACAGCACGACTTAATCCTAAGTGTAATGAGCAGCTAGAACGATAATCAACAGGAAAGTTAAATGCGCTCTGCAGTGCTTTGTTGGTAGCTAAAATACGTAAACTTTTATCTAGAATAAAGACCCAATCGCGGGTTTGCTCAAATGCTGCGCCAAATAAACGGGCATGTTCTTCAAACACTAATTCACGAGTCATATTAGTATAAGTGCCGGCCACTTTCTCGGGTGTACTTCCTTGCCAGGCAACCACTTTGCCAAAGTCTTTATACCAGCGCCAATAGCCTAATTTATGGCGTAAACGATAGGTGCAGTTAAAATAGCCTTTTTCGGTGGATAAAAATTCTAACCATTCGATACGAAAATGTTGTTTATCTTTAGGATGTATTTTTGCTAAATAATCATCCAAATTAACCGATTCAACATCATAACCCAGCTCATTTTTAAGTCGTGGTTGATAAATGATTGGACTTGAAGATTGCCAATCCCACACCCCTGAACGACTGCCCTCTAATGCTAACTTTAAGCGCGCTTCACTTTCTTGGCTTTCTCTGTGGGCTGCTAATAATAATTGCTGGATTCGATTACGACGCATTATCCAAGCTGCTACTAATCCAAAAAATACCAGTGCGTAAAGCACTATAAACTGAGGTGCGCGCCATAGCGGGTATTTAACCACAATATCCAGCACTGCCGGTTGTGTGTAGTCGCCAGTAAGCGGATCTTTAGCCCAAATTTTTAGTTGGTATTTGCCGGGGTTAAGTTTTGGAAATAGCACTCGGTTATTATTACGGGTATAAGATTTTTGCCCATCAGAGAGTTGATACTCATAAATAATACGTTCCTGATAATTAAATGCCATTGCCGAAAAAGCCACTTCAAGACCTATATCGTCGTGCTCTAAGGTGATTGTTTTTATAGGTTGCTTAAGATCCGTAGATAATTCACGAGACATCAAATCAATGCTGGTTATATTTACGTGATCAATTAAACCATGCCTAGGGTGATTATCATTTGGGTAAAAATAACTAAACCCTTTTAACGTACCATAGACTATTTGGCCAGTTTTTAAACGCGTAAATGCACCACTATTAAACTCGGTAGAGACCAGTCCTTCTGAAGTTGTAAATTGCTGAAAGTGTTTATTTTCTGGATTTAATCGCCATATTCCTTTATGACTACTCATCCAGATCATTCCAGCATCATCTAACACCATATCGTACAATAAGGTGCCGAGCTTATTTTTATCTAAATCTATGGTATACAACAGCTTGTAATTCGATGCATCAAGACCAATTAAGCCAAAATTCGATAACGTGATCCACAGCACATTATTATTATCAACAATATAAGACATTACATTAACGGCTACATTTTCGTGTTGCTGTGGCACTGTATAGATTTTTGTTAAAGCAAATGAGTTTGGATCAACCTGATAAAGCACCCCTGCATTATAAAATAACGGGGAGTCAGGTTTGGTAGATAAAGGCGGTAAGAAACCATAAGCTAAAAACGGTTCAAACTTTTCAAATTCACCACCTAAAGGAGTGATCTTTTGGCTGTCGATATTATAAACAAACATGCCATGATCAGAATGAACATAAAATAATTCACCATTTGCCATCAATACTGAGCCATGTACCCACCCTGTGATCAGGTGTTGCTGGCTTGGGTCGGCTGTTGTCGCTGGAAAAATTTCATAGCTATGCGGATCAAAACTAAAAATCCCGCGATTTGTACGCAGCCACAATTTATCTTTATAGGGAGAAATAGCGTAGATATTAAATTCAGTGGTAAACAAATCAGCTTGATAATCTTTTAAAAACACTTGCCCTTGATTAGTTTTTAAATCAACCGCAGTTAAGCCATTATGGGTTGCTAGCCAGAGTTTATCTTCATACTCAGTTATGCCCCAAATTGAAGGGTGCGATAAACCATCACCAGAGAGCATACTGGCATTAACATTTTCAAAATGATAATTATCATAAGGTAAATAAAATGCCCCATCACTTTTAGTCGCTGTCCACATAGCGCCGTTACTATCTTTGACAATATCGATAACACTTGGATCTGCTAGTGAGTATTTACTTTCTTTTACTCTATTATTTTTAGTCAGCTCACCGGTATTCAAATCGAGACTAAATAAACCTTTATCGGTGCCTAAATCAAGCACCCCATGGTCATTTATTATTTTCCAAATATTAAGATCATTCAATATGGTTTTATTTTTAAAAGGCACATCTGGGCGCTCAAACATACTCGGTAAATCACTAATATCAACTTGATATAAACCACGTACGGCCCCCACTAACAGTTGCTCATTTTCGCCTATTGCAAACGACTTTATATAATTTTGATATACATGGTCTGGCTCAGTGCTTAAATGCTCTAATTTTCGGTATTGCCCAGTTGCTATATGATAGACATATGCGCCAGTACTGGCGGCAATAAAGATATAACCTTTGTAATGTAATAAATCGCGGATCACGGTATTACGAGTGCGCTCTGGTAATTCAAAAATAGTCTCAATTTGGCCCGTCGCTAAATCAAGGCGAGCAAAATCCCAACCGCGACCAATCCATAATGACTTATTATCGGTGGCAACCATACTAAATACGGACTGACTTAAAACTTGCTCTTCAGTGGTAGGTTTTGATAAAAATTGTTGGTAACTATCGGTACTTGGATCATAGCGAAATAGCCCTGCAACTAACGAAGCAATCCAAATATAACCATCAGGGTCTTGATATATAAGGTCAATAATTGCTTCATCTAGTTCACCATTAGGCCCTGCAATATGTACAACCTGATAGCCATCGTAACGATTTAAGCCCCCTTCCGTCGCTAACCAAAGATAGCCGCTTTTATCTATCAACATGGTACTGACATAGCTTTGTGATAAACCTTCACTTGGCGATAAACGTTTTACCTGCGCCATAGCAACTTGGCTAGCAACAACTGAGGCGGCTAACAAAAAGAATATACTAGCCTTAAACCATTGACCCATTTAAATTTCCACGTAGTTGTTTTAACTAATTATTTTAACTAGCACTGCATAGCTACGATATTTCGTTGCTGATAGACAGTAAAGAGTGTATCCAAAGGTGACGGCAATGTTAACACAAAGTTAAACCCAATTGATTGATAAAAATCAGCTAAATGCGTATAAGCAAATGTATAAACGAGTGAGTTTTGGTTAGATAAGGTATGTATTAGTAGCTGTTTGGCAAGTCCTTGACCACGCCAAGCAGGTGCAACCAGCAAGGTAGACAAAAACAAATAATCACTGCGATTTTGAATTCTGCATGCCGCGACAATAACTAAGTCATGATAAACAACCCACACTTGATCTTGTCTGGTTGCCCGACCTCGGGCTTTATATTGGCTGTAAAACTTATTCACTAAGGGGGTTTTAATTGGCTCTAGGCATTCAAAACGCAATGCCGTCATTAACTTTGCATCGTCGCTAAATATTGTTCAAATTGCTGCTTCAAAAACATCTGCTCTGCCACTGGGCGACTATGAATTGTATTGTATATTTGCTCACGAGTACTCTTACCACGCTTTATTTGATAAGCCCAAAACGATGCCTCGTAATCCAATTGAATTTGATATTTTTGTTCACGAGGTAGTAAGCATAAGTTAAACGACATAAATTACCAGTTATTACTAATCATATTAATGCCCAGAGTATAACAAACATTTGCCTAAAAGAGTCACGGCTAAACTTGCGCTTTTTAGCTTTTAAACGTAGATTGGTGGCGTTTTTAGTCCTAATATGGAAACGCTGTGATTAAGTGCTTTTTTTCTCTCATATTGCTCTGTTATTTACTAACGCCACTGAGCACTATAGCAAACACACAACATATGCTATTTAATCGCCCAGCCGATACCCCACAGGCTCGCTATGTTATTGAGCTGATGACCCTTGCATATAAAGAACTTGGCTATGATGTACATATTATTGACTTTAATCACCAAAGCGCTTTATCTGCAGCGAACAATGGCACGCTTGATGGCCAATTAGGGCGAGTGGCCAGTATCAGTCAACAATATCAAAACTTGCATCCGGTTAACTTTGCGCTATTTGAGTTTAACCTTGTGCTATTAAAAAACTGCCAGCAATGTACATTTGAGCAGCTAGACAATATCGCCATTCAAGTTGGTTATCCTGCAGCGCAGAGTTACCTTAACGAACACCCTTTTATTGGTGACATTATTAAGGTGAAAAGCGTCACTGCTCAACTTAATTTACTCACTCAAGGTAAAGTACAAGGTGTAATTTTACTCGACTTTTTATTATCGACTAAACACCCTCAGTTTAATATTAAGCAATTTCAAACTGAAGTACTGGCACCGATAAAAAGCTTTCACTTTTTGCATTCACGCCATAGCGCGTTAATACCTAAGCTTGAAGAGCAACTGCATAAACTCAATGAAAATGGCACAATTCGTTTACTCAGGGCTAAACATCATCTTGATTAAAAACCAAAATCCCCCTGCTCAGGTACTGCTGGCTTAGCGCCAAGTGCTTGGCGTTTTTGCAAGTAACGCTTATAACGTTGTTGACACAAACTGATGACTTGCTTTTTTTCTACGTTTGAAAATGAATTCCAACCAAAGCGCTCCTCCCGACTTCGGTAGCAGCCTTTACAATAGCCTCGGTTATTTACCTCGCAAATGTCTTTGCAAGGACTTGGAATTTCAAAAATTTCAATTTGTTGCATAGCAAACATCAGTCAATATACACAACTTTATTATAGCCCGTTTTTTAAACGAAAAAAAACCGTAACTTAATTACGGTTTTTTGAAGATGTTTTACATTGGTTACTGGCCGCTTTCGCTACTTTTAAACTCAACTTTACGATGAAATGGCTTAGCGTACATTGCTAACACCAGTGGTTTTAGCTCATCTGGCACACGCGCCAGACGCATCTCAAATGCCTGAGCGTCGGCTTTATCAATCACCGCTTGTTTACAACCACCCGCAATGTAGTTCCCAGGATGTAAAAAAAACGAATCAATAATTTGCTGATCAATGGTTTTTGCCAGCTGCTCTGGTGATTCACACCCTTCTTCAATTGGTTGCCCAAATGCTAAATGAACATGCCCTTTGGCGGTACTAAAACCTTCAACAATACTGGCAATATCTTCACCCGCTGACTTAACGTATTTACCATGATGTTGCTTATGATAAAGCTCTTTGGCTTTGGCTGTTGCGCAAGGTTCATATTGATATGAAATTGATACTGGTACAATTTTTAGCTCGCGTACATATTCAGCAAACTCTTTCTTTTGCTTACGACCATTAAGCTGCAACATTTTAAGTAGCGCAGGATCTGTTTGATCAAAGCCATCTTTAGCGCGGCCTTCTTTTTGTGCAATCCAAATTGAATCACCACCAGCAAGCGAATCGTAAATATAAGCTGAAAGCTGCGATAGTGCTCTAAGCATTTCTTTTGGCGCTTTAACAGAGCGCTTAACAATAAAGCTTTTATTTAAACGCATCAGTTCGGTGATATAAGGGATTTGCAGTAAGTTATCACCGATGGCGATACGGACTGTCTTCATTTTATGGCTGAATAAGCCCCAATTAATTAACGCAGGATCAAGTACGATATCGCGATGATTTGAGATAAACAAATACGCTTGCTTTGGATCAAGTTGATCCAAACCAGAAAAAGTCACCTCAGTTGTGGTGCGTTTTACCAGCTGTGCTAAATACTTAGCAACGATTTGTTGAACTTGCTCAACACTGTTGATAGCGCCCCACTTTTTACGTAACTGATACTTTACCAATGCTCTAGACAGCAAAGGTACAGCTGATAAAAAACGCGGTAAGTTATATTTTGCAACTACATCAATAAACGCATTATCATCAATCAAACGTGCAACCGAAGCGGCTACTTCATCATCATTGTAAGGTCTTATATCTGCGTACTTGTCCACTGGCTCACTCATTACTGCATCTTTAAAGTTAAAAAAACGGTGCGCTCATGCGCACCGTTTATATTCTATAGGCGATTATAACTCAGACAACCTAAAATGCGAACTAAGTCATTAATTTGGTCCATTGTTTATATTTTATAACCGCTAAAAATCTATTTAATAACATTCAATTATGCAATGCTCTTACCAGTACTACGGTATTTACTAAGCGCTCCTTTAAGAACTAAACGCACCATTAACAGCGCTAAAATAGTACCACAGAGAAGGGTTAGCCAATGTGGTAGCACTTGATGTTCTTCACCTAATAATGGTGTAACAACAAAGCCAAATTCAGCCACTAAATAATCAGTTAAAAAGCCAAATATTAAAGCAACCCCTATTACACCAACTAAATAAGCAACTACTGCACGTTTACCAAGCTCATTAGCAACCACGCCAAGCGTTGCGACATTCGTGGCAGGACCCGCAAGCATAAACACCAACACCGCCCCCGGCGATACACCGCTCAATAACAAACCAGCTGCAATCGGCGTTGATGCGGTCGCGCAGATATACATGGGAATACTAATCACGATCACCACCAGCATAGCCAAAATACCACTGCCCCATTGGCTTAAAAATGACTCTGGCACATAAGTTTGCACTAAAGCTGCAAAGAACAAACCAATCATTAACCACTTCATAGTGTCTGATAGCAATTTGTTACAGCTAAAACTCACTGCCTGTTTCATCTTTTGCCATTGACTAGCTGGTGCTGCACTTGTTGTATCGCAACAGTTAGTCTTCTCTTCGACCACTGCTGATTTCGTTGAACAACAACTTGCCTTCTCTTCGACCACTGCTGATTTCGTTGAACAACAACTTGCCTTCTCTTCAGCCGCTGCTAATTTCGTTGAACAACAACTTGCCTTCTCTTCAGCCACTGCTGATTTTGTTGAACAACAACTTGTTGTAGCTGCTCGCTTTTGCTCATTATTAACTTCACTAGAGTGATCTGTAGTTTGCGTTTTTTCAGCATCACTCCCCACTAAGACACCTGCGACAATAGCACTACAAATCGCCGCTATTGGACGAATTATTGCCATAAAAGGACCGAGTAGCACATACGATACCGACACCGAATCAACCCCAGTTTCAGGAGTCGATACTAAAAACGCAGTGGTAGCACTTTTTGAAGCGCCAGCACGTCTTAAACCAATTGCAGCGGGTATTACACCGCACGAACACAACGGCATTGGCGCACCAATTAAAGCAGCTTTCACTGTGGTCCAAAAACCTTCTTTACCTAAATGTTTATTTAAAAAATTTGCCGGTAAATACACATTTAATAACCCGGCAATGAGTAAACCAAGCATTAACCAAGGGGCAGATAATAAAAATAACTGCCAAAAATTATTGAGTAAGTCCATCGATGTCCTCCAAAGTGGTTAATATTGAACAGTTATCTGCGGGCTCTTGTCCGCCACAGCACTTATCAGCTAACACGGATAATGATTGATGAAAACGTGTTAATTCAGCAATGCGCTCTGCGACTAAGTCACGCTTTTGTATTGTTAAGTTTTTAACTTCATGGCAAGAATGCTGATGTTTTTTAAATTTAATTTGTAATAGTTCTTTGATCTCTGCCAAGCTAAAGCCAACATTTTTAGCACGCAAAATAAACTTCATTTGCTTTAATGCAGCTTCACCATAATCGCGATAACCGGCCCCGGTTCGACTTGATGGCGTTAACAAATTATGTTTTTCATAGTATCTTAGGGTATCTGTAGAGACACCCAACTGATTAGCAAACTCACCTATTTTCATCTGTGTCTCCAATGAGTGTATTATCAACTGATGCCAAGTATAAACCTTAGAGTACACACCAAGGTCAAGCATTAAAATTATTTTATTTAATAAGGAAAGCGCATGAATATTACCCTTCTCGATACTGCCACATTAGCAGGCACATCACTTGAGCCTTTTCAAACACTTGGCAATTTCACTAGTTATTCACTAACCAGTCCAGCACAAGTATTAGCGCACAGTGCAGGCGCTGATGTATTGATCACCAATAAAGTGGTACTTAATCGCGAAACACTGGCAAAACTTCCTGAATTAAAGCTCATATGTGTAGCCGCAACTGGCACTAACAATGTTGATTTAGTCGCCGCTAAAGAGTTTGGCATTGCAGTTACCAATGTGGCCGGGTATTCAACACCTTCGGTTGTACAACATACCTTTGCACTGATCACAAATTTACTGGGTAATACTCACCGCTACATTGCTGATTGCCAACAAGGGTTATGGCAACAAAGTGAGATGTTCTGCCGCCTTGATTACCGTTTTAATGATATTGGAGGTAAAACTCTGGCAATTATCGGTTATGGTTCGCTTGGTAAAGCCGTTGCGGATGTTGCACGTGCTTTTGGCGCCAATGTAATTATCAGTGAGCGTAAAAACCAAGTAACTAGAGAGGGCCGAACAGAATTTTACCAGGCAATAACAACAGCTGATATTATTAGCATTCACTGCCCTTTAACCGATGAAAGTCGTGATCTGATTGGTACTGCTGAACTTGCTATGATGAAACCCAATGCCATTTTAATTAACACCGCTCGCGGTGGTATCGTTAATGAAGCTGATTTAGCCAACGCACTGAGCAATAATCAAATTGCAGGAGCGGGATTTGACGTATTAAGCAAAGAACCAGCTGCGCTGGATAATCCATTGGCTGCTTATCGTGGGGATAATTTAATTCTGACTCCACATATTGCATGGGCCAGTGAAGAGTCAATCATTCGCTTAGTAAAGCAAGTCAGCTTAAATATTAGCGCATTTAGCCAAGGTGAAAGCTTAAATAGACTGGTCTAATCAACTAACTTTTAGTTAGTTACGCTATACAAGGTGGTTAAATGTAATTTACCGCCTTACAAAAAAACCTAATATATTGATTTTAAATAATATAAAACATTGGCCAGTTCTTTGCTTACTAATAGACAAATTAAAATCAATATTTAGTATCAGGATAAAATAATGAAAAAAGTACTTTTAATTGCCGCGCTTACAGCCCCTCTTCTTACTGGTTGTGTAATTGCAGTATCCGATGGTGAAGCAGAAACGCATTGGGCTGGTAATAGTTCGAGCTGGGAAGAACATCATCAATTTAATCGTGAAAGCATCTCGGGGCTCACTTTAGATACCAGCTATCAAAATGTATTAAATAAATTAAAAACTCCCGACTTTACAGAATTATTAAAAAAAGACGGTGATGTATACCAAGTACTATTTTATGCCACCCATAGTATTCACTCTGACGGAAAAATGACAAAAGATGAATGTACTCCACTGGTCTTTAAAAACGAAAAACTGATTGGTGTGGGTGATAGTATTTATAATTCACTTAGCGCCATTTAGACACAAAACTAAAGCAGTAAAGAGTGGAGCATATTCACTCTTTATTTGCTGTAATAACTGACTTTACTAACTTGCGTCAATAACTCGAGCGATAATTTTATCGCGACCACTATCTTTAGCTTGATATAAACCTAAATCGGCTTCTTCAAGTAATATATGCTCAGCATAAACTTGACCAAACTCAGTTGTAGCAACCCCAATACTTATCGTAATGTGAGCGGCATTGAGTGATGCTTTATGCGGTATAGCAAGCGCATTAACAGCATCTCTGAGTTTATTAGCAAATTCCAATGCCTCGTACTGGTTGATGTCGGGTAATACTGCAGCAAATTCTTCACCGCCGTAGCGCGCAACAAAGTCAGTACCTCGCTCACACGCTGCAACTAATGCATGTGCAACACGTTTAAGGCAGTCATCCCCGGCACGGTGGCCATAACAATCGTTGTAACGCTTAAAGTGGTCTATATCTATTAATAGCACCGATAACGGTGTACCAGCTCGACGGCTGCGACGCCATTCTCGCGATAAGCTTTCATCTAAATAACGCCGATTAGGTATTTCTGTCAGCCCATCAATTGAGGCGAGCATTTCTAACAAATCATTTTTTTGCTTGATCAATAATTGATTACGCACTCGTGCACGTACTATTGCGGGACTAAATGGCTTAGCAATATAGTCCATTGCGCCTAATTCAAACCCTTTCGCTTCATCATCATGGCTTGTATTAGCTGAAATAAAGATAACTGGAATAGCGTGCGTAGTTGAATTTTCTTTTAACTGAATTAATACCTCATAGCCATTAATGCCGGGCATTACAATATCGAGTATAATTAAGTCAACCGCCGTTGATTTAACAAATGTCAGGGCTTTTTCACCACTTTCAACTAAAAATATTTCGTGATCATTCGCTAATGTTTTTTCCAACACTAATCGATTTAATGGGTCGTCATCAACGATCAGTATTTTGGCTTTCTTCAACATTTACTGAGCCTTGTATTTGAATGTATCTATTTACTTGTACTAATTCGAACTCTAACTGACTCAGGGATATTTGCCCTACGTCTGGTGTCTTACGTAGTCTACTTTCTAATTGCTGAGCGGTAGCACTTAGGCGATTAAAGCCAAGGTTTCCTGACACACCTTTAATACTATGCACTAATCGTTCCAACGCTTTTGTTTGCATCGGCACTTTTAATTGCTGCAGATGGCTTACACACAACTTAGCAAGTTTACCCAACATAACCCGTAGTAAATCATTATGGCCCGAGAATTGTTCTAATGCAAAAGAATGATTATAAAAAACAGCGCCGGTAATTTTCAGCTCATTTATCGCCGCTAATAACGTCGCTGCAACTACTGGTTTTGTTAAATGTTTATTCATACCCACTGCAAGTGAGCGTTGCTCGTCAGCTGCTTCACAATGCGCAGTTAGCGCAAAAATAGGTAATTGCTGTTGATCATAACGTTGTCGCAATAAAGCGGTTGCTTGCAACCCATCGACTTCTGGCATTTGAATATCCATTAAGATCAGATCAGGCATGACTTGTGCAACCAAATCTATCCCTGCCATCGCCGAATTTGCTGTCATGACATTAATATGTGCTTGGCTTAAGATATTACTAATAATATCTAAATTAAGCTGATTATCATCAATAACTAACACTAGTAAGCCCGCAACGTTGAGTTTACTCTCTGCCGTTGTCAGATTTACATCAGGGCGTTTAGATACCGGCTCAACTTGCTGTATTCGTTGTACTAATGCAGAACTTTTCACGCTGCACATTTGCATACCTTTAAGAGTAGGCAGCGGAGTATTTGGATCATTTTTAACAACATAAAGCTGCGTGTTATTACTCATCAATGCTGTTTTTATATTGTCTCGCGTTATTACTCTCGGTAGATCAACGTCATTAATGATGATCCGCTGATAATCTGCTAATACAGCGTGGTCTGTTAATTCAGCTAACTCAGAAAATTCTAGCGGTTTTAATGGCGCTAATGCGGCAGGTAAATTAATTCCCCGCTCAGAATGAATCACTAAAGTATTGTGCCAGGCGATAGGGTCGATTTGAGCGGCAACATTAAAGGTTATAGTAAAGAAAAACTCACTACCTTGGCCTTTATTACTGACAACTTTAATTTCAGCTCCCATTAATGCCAATTCGTGTTTGACTATAGCGAGCCCTAGACCAACACCTTGATGGGTGCGAGTGAGTGATTCGTCGCCTTGCGTAAATGCGTCAAATAATCGACTCTGATCAGCTTTATCAATACCGATCCCGGTGTCAATCACTTTAAAACACAGGGTTTGTTTTGTTGGCGTCAATTCAACGGCTGTTATTTTCAAAGTGATACTGCCATGTTCAGTAAATTTCACGGCATTGGTGAGTAAATTACCGAGCACTTGCTGTAAGCGAATGTAATCGCCGACTAACTGCGGAGCAATTAGCGGATCAATATCGATATTAAAAGCCAAATCTTTTTGCTGGCAGAGCCCTATTAATACACTCTCGCAGCTGTCAACAAGTGCAACTACAGCAAAATCAACTAAGTCTAATTGCACTTGGTTATTTTCGATTCGCGCAAAATCAAGCATTCGATTAAGCATGGTTAATAAACTTTGCGCAGCATTTTTTGCTTGAACTGCATGCTGTTGCTGCTGCGCTGTTAAGCCTTGCTGAGTTACCATATCAATAAGGCCTGTCACAGCATGCAGTGGCGTGCGTATTTCATGGCTTAAGTTAGCAATAAACCGACTTTTGGCCTCGGTTGCCCGCTCGGCATCTTGTTTGGCCTGAGTCAATGCACTGACATCTTGAATATGAATAACATAATAGTAAGGTGCTTGTTGCTCATCCCATACTAAAGAGACGCTCAGCTGCCACCAGCAATTTAGCTCTTCTTGTCCTAAAGTAAGGTGGTAAACTTTCTTTTTCTCACTCAGCAATAAAGCTAAAAGCGTTGCTATTTCTTGCCACTGTTGCTGTGGAAATAAATCCACTAATAATAAATCCTGCTCAGTTTTATCAATCTTAAAAATCTTTCGCGCAGTTCGATTAAGTTGTAATACGGTCTGTTCAAGTGAAAGTAAAATCACTCCATTAGCAGCATACTCTATGGCGCTGCGAAACTTAGACTCTGACGCTTTTAATGCCAAAAGAGCTTGTTGTTGAGCAGTTATATCCCGGCCAATCCCCATTGAACCTAGTAACTGATTTTGATCGTTATAAAATGGCGCGATGGTTAATTGAAATGTTTGCTGCTGGGTTTCAAGACGTTGCTCAGCTTTAGTTTTTGTTGTTAAAACTTGTTGCTCTAATTCGCTGATCTGACCATTATCATCACTAATATCACATAACTGTAAGCCAACTAACTGCTCTTGCTCAAGACCTATGTATTGTTCATAAGCACGATTGCATCCTAAGAATGAGCCATCAATGTTTTTAAAATAAATAAGATCTGGCACACTATTGAGCATAGTATTCAATAATGCTAAGTGGCGTTCTTTAGCCTCATAACTGCGCGCGAGTTCACGGGTCTTTATTTTTACTTGGTCATCAAGTTCACTATTTGCCTGCTGCAATGAGTTTACCAACTGCTGATTTTTGTTAAGCACCCACTTAATTCGGCTAAACCACGGCTGCCAGTTTGCTGGTATATGATAATTTGAATAATCTTTATAATGCTCCTCATTTTGCTCAAGATACGCCATTAAATATGTCATGGGTTTCACAAAAATACGCTGGCTTAACCATAACAAGGTACTGAACATCATCACTAAAAACATACTCAAAAAAGTAAGTTCAATTAATACATCAGTTACAATCGGTGAGGCTAATTCATCATGTGATGCAAAATAACCCGCATAAATTGGTAGCTGCTTTTGCGCTTGTAAAAGAGTGAGATTACCCTGATTATCTAATTCTGCTAATGACGCTTTAGCTGAAGGCCAATACTCCGCTAATGGCGTGTCTTCTTCAATATCGTAAAGTGAGCTGATAATGACGTGCTGCGCACTATTTAAAAATATATATTCGCCACTGCGCGGCGATATTTTTTTTAGCCATTGCGATACTGCCGATAAGTCATAAATCAAAATAATATAATCTTCACTGCCCTGCTCACGCGCACGCCCTATTGATAAGTAGTTTTTACCAGCCACCTCTACTATCGCACTTGATGTCAGTGAATTGTCAGCCAGTGCTGGGCGCAACTGGCCATCCAATACTTGAGTTAACATTAGGCTATCTTCGTCACGACGACGTTTTATATAAACAAAGCCTTGCTCATTAACATAAGCAACTGCCGATAAGGATTGAATTAACGATAATGCGGTATTAAAAGCAGGTCCCAAGGCGATCACTTGCTGCCATTGAGCTATCGCATTAGGAGTGGTTGAAAACTTACCTTGCCCGACAATTTCACCGCCTCCATCAGGGATTTTTCGGTAATAATAATTCTCTTGCTGATTAATATCTTCAAGCCATTGCGGCTCAAATTGATACGACAAAGGTTGCTCGTATAAAGAGAACAGTGTGTTGATCAAGCCATCAGCACCATTCATAGCATGCTCAACTTGCGCTGCTATATTGGCAAAATCCGCTTCACGTTTAGCAACGGCGCGATCTAATTTAATATTATATAAGTGTAAACATAATAGAAAAGCCACCAGCAGCGGCACAATAAGTGCCACAGCCAGTGAACGATAGTAATGTTTTAAAGGTAGAAAATTCAATCTACAATCCGATGCTTGGCGCTAAATTTGTCAACAAGGTTAGCGAGCCAAGTGGGACTGCGCAAGTTATAAATTTTCTTCCGCAAACGATGCTAAACGGCTTCTCACCACACCATTTAAGTTAACCGTGGCGCTGCCTTCAAAATCTTTGAAGCGCTCCACAATATAAGTTAAACCAGAAGTAACAGGAGTTAAGTAGTTACTATCTATTTGCGCAAGGTTACCAGAGCAAATTAACTTAGTACCTTCACCACAACGGGTAATAATAGTTTTCAGCTGTGAGGCGGTAAGGTTTTGGCTTTCATCTAAAATGACCACGGCATTTTGAATGCTGCGACCACGCATAAAGTTAACTGATTTAAACTGTATGTTTGCCTTTTCCATAATATAGTTACGGCTTGAAATAGGATTTTCGTCACCTTTGTGTAATACCTCTAAGGTATCGGTGATCGCAGCTAACCATGGTGCCATTTTTTCCTCTTCGGTACCTGGTAAAAAACCGATCGACTCAGCAATTTCAGGAGTATTTCGGGTGACAATTACCTTATCGTAAATACCTTTTTCAACCACCATTTCTAAAGCACAGGCAAGCGCTAGTAATGTTTTCAGGTATTATAATTTTAAATTAGACATACCGACCGACTGAGCGTAATCTTTATTTTTAAATGATTTTTAAAATCAATTACTGCATAAAAGGGTCTAACGGCGTTATCAAAATGAATAAACAAAATAAAAAAAGCATCCTCAGCAGAGCCGCACCAATTTTTACACGCTTAGCCCCTCTAGGTAGTTTACTCCGATGCTGTCTGGATAACTCAAAATGGGATGATGAAAATGTAAAAACAGAGTCAAAAGCTAGCTATGACCAAAGGCTCTCGATTTCCAAACTTTTGCCCTTGATTTTAGAGGATTGTAATAATTCAAGGCATTTGCTAAAACTGCTGAATTCTGACCTGAACAAACTAACGGTCAAAGATGTTTGGTTGGGCTTTAAATCAATTGAGTTATTGTTATTATCAAAGTTCTCGCATAACAAAGCATTAGCCTACAGCCGAAATTCAAGATACTTTCTAAAGGAGCATAGTCCCAAAAATGTTCAGGAGCTGTTCCCTGAAGCATATAGACCTTCCGTTCTCGGCCATATCGATTCTTATAAACCTAATTCGAAGGTTGGACTATTTGAAATCAACATTACTAGTAGTTTTGGAAAATTTTACATTGATCCTGATTTTTACGAACACTTATTTGTTGAAGGGTCAATTTTGGTCGATTTAATAGGCCAACTTGCGGTGAGTTCAGAAGCAATACCTCTAAGCGACATGAGGATTCTCCGAACAACATTGAATAAAATCAATTACTGGGGTACTAACAGCCCAACAATAAAGTTATTGAATCAATCATCTGCCACTGTGAATGCAGAGAGCCTGTTAGAATCTATTAGAAGTTTTGAAAAAGAGTTGTATCTCAATTCACAAGATAAGCGACCAGAGCTAGTTAGCAGTCAATTTAGAAAGTTACTGTTTACTTATGCTTTTCCTAACAATCCTGAACTTGCAGAATTAAAAGGCACGTACAAATCGGTATTTAATGCCAAAGGAACTCTCAACTTTATACCTAGTTACACTATTAATACGGATTTAGGTCATTTTAAGATTGATACATTTCAAATACCCACAGTTGCTAAAACTGATGGTATTGCAGCTAAAAATTTATCCATCCTAGAGAAGCAAAGCTTTAAAAATCCTATACATCAGCAAGATATAAATAACATATTTGAAGTCTTGAAAGCTATTGAAAAACACGATCTGCAAAACGCCCATTTTGTGTTATCTAGACCTAGCGCTTTAGCTTTGCCATTTCATATAAGAAAAGCTTTCAAGGAAATAGAAACGTATATTACTTCCAACTTTGTGCATAACGCCATTGAGGTGTTCTCATTATTCCTGCGATTTGTATCAATAGACACAACACCAACGAAAAATGGTAAGCCCTTTGGAGATATCTCTTATCAGCCAGAGTATGCTCCTAAAGCGGAATCAATTTCATTTCAAACAGTTTCAAAAAGCAATGGAAAGAAAAATTTCTCTTCAACGTCAATAAATATCACTAAGATAAAAAAAATTTCGTCGTCTGATGGAATACTATATAAAAGCTTAATTAAACTGAAAAAAGAATCCGAAAATAAACCAGTAACATTAACCACGCTGAGAAACTTAAACCTGACGTTGAATTGCATTATTAATACAGCAAGCGACAATGATTTGATATGTGATTTGCTGAATAGCCCAATAGAGCATTTAAATCAAAGAGATTTCAGGTTAGCCTTTAAGCAATTGGAAGATATTATCGACGAACAAGATATATCTATTAAGTCCAATAAAAGCCAATCATTAAGAACATTTCTAAGCAAATATGCTGGAAAAATTAACAACAAAATAGCAGTCAAAAACTGTGGATTTAATTCTCGGTTCAAGGCATCAAAAGAAATTAACGCTCAGAAGCTTATTGAACCAATTGATTATAATGGTGACTTACTTCCGAGTCCGACACAAACCCAACATCTTTCACTTGTAGAACTCAAAAAGTCAATCAATGACTATTACCAAAAACCAATAAATCAGGTTTTGGAGGCATGTAAGAAAGAGATTCAATCTTATAAGGGACTGCTAAGTAAATACGAAAAATACAGTCAAAAAGATGAAGAGGGACAATACAAGATTAGATTTCCAGAAGCGTTAGCTGATCTTGTTAAGCTAGATCAGGGAAGTCAAAAACGTGACAACCGCAAATTAAGTGACAGTATTTTAGAGTCGTATTCAAGTGAAATGGTCTTAGCGTGTTACACGAGAGCACAACATGAAATGGGGACTGTAGGAACGATTTACTGTACAAACAAGAGTAAATTAATACCTAAGGAAGTAAAGCATTGGTTTAGCCTCACAGGCAAAGGGTTTAGTGATTTATTTTGGTTTGAATTGCTACTGCCAAAGAACGTATTGTTAGCATGTTTTCTTCGATTGGTTGTTAGGACAACTTGGAATAAAGACGCTATCGCTCAACTATCTACTAAAGACATTCCTGAGACTATACCTAATGACGAATATAAGATAACGGGTTTTAAAGATAAGGTTGGTAAACCTACTAGTGAGGTAAAAATTGAACCTCATGAAAAAGAAATTAATGAAACCATTGCTTTACTCATTCAGCACAACCAAAACATGAGAATGTTGGGTTTTACACCTGATGCTATTTGGGAAACTCCGAAATCAACTAATCTGAGCTTCCTAAACTCAACTTTGGCACAATTCATAGAGCATTATCAGCTTCCTCGCTTCTCTATTGAGCTTTTGGCTAAGCACATGATCAATCTAAGAAAAGGAATTGATGGTGATCTATTCAAATCACAACAAGAAAGAAACCATGCATCGAGTCGAGTGACTGCTAGCTACCTTACTCACCCAATAGCATTAGTGGAGTACGAAGCAAATAATGCTGATTTTCAACGTAGGTTTGAGACTACGGTTCAATTTCGCCATGATGAAAATAAACTAGAAAAGTACGGTTTCGCTAAAACTAACATTGACGAAAATTTATTGATCGCGTCGAACAATCTAGATGATGAAAACCTGCCTGATTGGTTCTTATTACCTGATGGTTCTTCTTGTATGGATATTTTCGCCAATGTCGATAGATCGAAAAAAGATTCTTTTTGTAAGGGAAGAAAGTGTCACTCAGAAGGCGGATGTGAGTTTAATCGAGTTGAAATAGGGGTAACTGAATTCACCCATACATTACGTCAGCAGGCATTCTATATAAGTCGTGGAGAACACCTACTGAATAAACGTGGAAAAGAGTATTTTGACGAGTATATAGCGCCAAGTATGAGGTTTACATTTGGCTTAGTGAAATATGTAGAGTACACCAACCCTGTGCTGTTTAATAAAGCCAAGGAGGCAATGAATGATGAAAGGTAACCTTAAATATCAATTCATTGATGAAACGTCCGCCAAATCATTTTGGTCATCACACAAAGACCAAATGATAGAAAACGCAAAAGGATTAGTTCTAACGGATGAAAAGCTATCTATTCAAGGCACCGAACTACATTATAGGGCTGTAGTTGAAGGGAAAGAGCAAACAGGCTCAATAGACTTGGCTGAAGTATGGATTCCGGGAGCCATTGGCTGGCAACATCCGATACCACTTTTGCTTCATAAAGATTACGTCAAAGCAATAGTTGATGTTGTAGATAAGTATGCTAACAATGCTAAGCACACCATTTCGTTTGCCAAAACAGGTGTTATTTCTCAGTTTAATATTGCTTCCCAGTTCGTAGAGTATTTTTGCCTTAATGGGCATATACATTTATCACACATCACTAAGAAGCATATTGAGGGACTTAAAAGTGTACTTAAGAGAGGTGGTATACCATCTATGTTAAATATTCCTCAACGTCTGGAGAGCTTTATAGATAAACTAATTGAGGAAGATAATTTAGAGCCATATTTAAGAAGAGATGATAGAAGCAAAAACGCCAAGGTTAAAGGCATTCAAATACCCAAACTAGCAAAAGCTATTGGCTGTGTGAGTTTAGCTAACCAAGTACCTAAAAGTATCTACCGAAAAATTTACCATCACTTACAAGAGAAAGGTGTTACGGTGAGACAGGAATTTGGTCAGAAAGGTATTGAAACTGGAGGTCAACCGAGTCAAAAATCTTTCGGCAATTGGTTTAGTATTTGGAACCAATTCGCAAAATTAGATACTGCTGATCAGCTACAAATAGTACCTTTTCCTGAACCATATAAATTATCTAAAGATTTAGGAAAGCAAGCCGGTAGAACAGGCAACCTTGATGTTGAAGATGTTGTGAACTTACTAGGAAGTTCACACCAGTGGCTTTACGAAATATCTTCCATATTAATTTCATTGGTAAAACAGGTTTGTAGAGAAAAAGACAAGTTGTTGTCTGATGGGGTTTCTGAAGATTATATTCAAAGAACATTGCTTCCAGAGTTTGTTGGCAAGTCTAGTAAAGCTAGAGAACTAGAAAAGATGCTTTCAATAGAGATACATAAAACCAGCTTAGATTCTTCAAGAAGCAATCCTAATGCTTACTCTCTTACTGAAATAATCACTATGCTAGTGTCTTCATGCTATGTTGCATTGCAAACATATAACTGTAGGCGTCAAGCCGAGATTCAAGATCCTGTAATTGGTGTACAAGAAGATCTATTTATTTGTAAGAGTAAAAAACTTAATTGGTATCAGGCGTGTTTATACAACGAAAAGAATAATGAGCGCCGTTGGTATACATTGAACAATAGCAGCACAAAAGCTATTCAAATACTGAGCAAACTAAAAAAAGCATGGAATGGAACACATGCTGAAGGATTGTTCGTTGTACCGAACTTTACTATCTCGCAAAATGGTCACTTCAATCACTATAAATTTAATTTCAATAAAGGTAAAGATTCCCGAATTTCTGGCAACATGTTTTTAAAGTTGACTCTTGGAACTAGTGATATTCCCACTGGCAGTCAAACATTCAGGCGCATCTATGCCATTATCTATCATTACCAGTTTAAAAATGCTGATTTGCTAGCGCTGTGTCATCAGATGGGACATGTAGACCCAGATAACACAACTGTCTATGTCACGGAACCTGCGGCACGAGACCAGCATGAACAACTTCATCATAAGGTTAAGCTAACGAAGAATGAAAAAACAGAATCTACCATTGCCATTCAGGAAGAGAATAAAGCGCTGGAAAAAGTGATAGAAGAAGTCGGTATTGAAGCCACTGCAAATGACATTTTGACTCTATTAATGGGAACGGAAGAGATGGCAGGAAAATATACTGCATATCTCAAAAGGGTTTATCGCGTACTCCAGAAAAGTGTTAGTTTTAATAAGATAACCAACGAAAACTATGGTAGTGACTTTGACGATCTTTCTCCTGAAGATAAAAGTGAAGTTATGGCCAAAATGCTCGATGAAAAGGGACATAAACATCGCCCGAAGCCGCACGCAACTTGTCATCGCAGAAAAGGAGAAGCTAAGAAACATGCCGAGCCTTGTGAGCCAATTAAATGTGCAGGCTGTCCTTATCAGGAGGTAAAACAAGCACAATTAAACATAATGATAGACGATTTGATTGAGCTAAAAACCATTCAATCTGATATATCCAAATTACCAATTGAGCGTTTTCGAGCCAATGAAGATATAGCAAACCTTTCTAAACTGATAGAGGTACATGAACGCTCAATGGAAAGAAGTAAGACCTTGTTTATAAAAGGAGTATCGAATGGCAAGTGATAATTCAAAGATAGAAAGACAGCGTGCTGAAGCCTTTGAACGCTTAGAGCAAAAAATAGGTATTCTTGAAAAGTGGTTGGATGAAGGTATTCCATACAAATTAGCTGATGGTAACAAACAGCTTGATGATAAGGGAAAGTTCCTATTGGAGTACTTTCCTACTAGTGTTCGAGGGCTTCGTTTATGGAATGGCACACAAAACAGTAAGAATGTGGTCAATGAGTACATGATACCTCACTATCAAACGTCAGATGCTACATGGAAAGCTGCGTCGTTCAACACGAGAATTCGTGTTGAGGGAGCGGACGATAAATTAAGTCTATTTGTACGCCTAAAAGAAATTGCACTGATTCAAAGAAGCAATAAACAAAAAACAAAAATCCAAGAGCTTGAAGAAAAGCTGGAGCTAAGTGAAACCAATAAACAAGGTTTGGCCACTGAACTTATACAACTGAGACTTGATAATAAATTTCTCGAAAGCGAATTAAGAAACGCAGAAAACAAGCTTCAAGGTGTCCAAGAAATAATGCGTCAACAACTGGAGTTTGAAGCAAAGAAATTAAGGCAGTTAAATAACGAAGAAAAAGCGTTAGCCATTACAGTAAACAAGCTAAAAGAATTGTTACATAGGCATAGTATTGATTACTCAGACATAGAAAAAGAGACCTCAGTCATTACCTTTCCCGGAGTGAAAAGTAATGACTAAAGAGAAAACTCTTTCGGCCAAAGAGAAAGGTAAATTAAATGCAAAGAAAATCAGTGACTGGTTAAAGACAGAACCAGCCATACCTATTTTCCAGCAAAAAATTAATAAGATTGCTATTTGTCGAATGCATCAAATACCGAAATCGACGATAGAGACAAACCCAGATCTTCGAGACTTATTTGCTAAAGGTGGGCCTATTGAAAAATTAGCAGCTAAACAGAAAAAGCTGCTTAGTGAAAATTCAGAGCACGCTAATTCAGAAACATCGCCTGATTCTACGCCCGAAGCCACTGAAGAACTAAAGGAAAAAATTGACGCTCTCCAGCGCAGGTTAGATTCAATAACATTAGACTTGGCTTCAGAAGAGTTCCTAATATCGACTGGAAGATACATTCCTAAACTCTACTCAGGACAGGGGAACTCTTGATGACGTTATCGAGTATTAGTTTTAATGATAGTCGAATTGACTTAATGGGAGTTGTTACTCACATAATCCATACCGCTAGAGATAATCGTGGTGTTTCTGCAATTTTTCAAATTAAGGTTAAAAGAACCAAATTCGTCGTTGTTGCAGAATTCGGTTCGATGAAAAGCTTCCCTGATGTTGGGGATATTTGGTTAGTTACGGGTGAACATAAAACAGATAATACCTACGGCTCTCAGTTCAAAGCAGAAAAGGCTCACAAATTACTGCCTGACAAAGATACCCCTTTAGATGTTTTGGCAGACTTCTTGGTATTTGGTACTGCTTTCACCGGTATCACTCGTTACTACGCAAATAAGCTTGTAAGGGTATTCGGAAATAACCTTTACTCTACTTTGGAACATGCTTCAATAGATGAACTGACTGCGACAAAAGGCATGAATTTATCTAAAAGTATTGCTCATAACCTTTTAAATAGCTGGACTAAATTAGCTGATGAAAGCGAATTAATAGAATACTTTGATGCGAAAGGATTTCCTCTAGAACTAGTTGAAACTGCACGTCAATTATTTGGTAAAGACGCAATCGAACTGTTAAATAAAAACCCTTATTTACTCTATCCGATAATATCGATTAAAGCTCCTAACAGACACTGGAAGGAACTTGATCGCTCAATAAGAAAAAGCTTTAATATTAAGAAAAGTGATCGCCGCAGAGCCATATCATTTATTGAGTCATTACTATATTCCGCATACCGTGAACATGGCCACATGGCATTACCAATTGGAACTATAATTGATGCATTGGAAGAATCTAATATTAGCTTTTCTTTGAATAGCATTAATACACAAAGTGATGAGTTTCAAACGCTTTGCTTGAACAAGGATAAAAGTAAGATTCAGATTTTAGGGCATAGTGCCATTGAGGGAACCATAAGTTTTTTGCTTAATAAACGCGTTTCATTAGGAGAAACTGATCAGGCTTTTAATACAGCAGAAATAGATATAGTACTAAGCAAGAGTGAACTTAGCTTGGAACGAATGACTGCACAGCAAATCAAAGCTATAAGTAATGGACTAACTAAAACGCTATCTTTTGTCGATGGCCCTAGTAATTCAGGGAAAAAACTCATCATCCAAGTCATTGCTGAAGTGCTTCTTAACAATGGCGAAAACCTCTGGTTAATATCATCCCCGTCAGGAGATGACGGAGAGTATCTATCAGGGATTGGGAAGGAGTCTGTTAATACCTTTATCAATAATTCATCAAAAAGGAATAAGGCTGATGCATTAAAAAATTCAATTGTTGTCGTTAATGATGCACATACGATTGATGCTTTAATGTTTTATAAATTGCTTAAGTGCCTACCTTTGAGCGCACGGTTATGTTTTGTAGGTGATCATCGTAAACTGCCACCCGTTGGTCCCGGCTATGTGTTTGGTCAATTAATATCAAATAAGTCTGAATTGATTACCCATTTGAAGCATCAATACGGCTGTGCGCCCGATAACTTACTTACTCATATATCTTCATCTCTTCTGGTCAAAGGAAATGATGAAATAAACAAACTTCCTTCTGCTAATTTTACAGAGATTCAGGATGTTAGTATCTACGAGACCAAAGAAACATCTCAAGAAATTTTAAGCAATATCGCTGCTAATATCTGGCTAGAAATGTATTTAAACTTTAATAAATCATATCAATTAATTTGTGCTCATAGTGCTCTTTGTGACCAAATCAATAAGCACGTTCAGCAACTAAGATTTACTAAGAAAAATGTTATTAGTTTTACTAGCAACGAACAAACTTACTACGAAGGCGAGCAAGTAATTTTTATTAGGAAAAACCAATATCTCAAAATTCAGTCTGGGCAAATGGCGATAGTGCATAAAGTATACGACGCCCCCATTTTATTACGAGGTCGAGAATGTGTTTTAAGCATCAAAGTAAATCATAAGCTATTGGAGTTAACGAAAGACGATCTTGAATGTTTAAGTCTTTCCTACGCGATCAACGCTTATAAAGTTCAAAGTTACAAGTTTGAAAATACGATTCTCGTATTGGATAACTTTTATTTGATTAGTAAATCGTGGCTTTACACCGCTATTAATGCGAGTAGAAGCAGTCTTATATTTATTGGAGATCGAGATGCTCTAAATAAAAAGTTTAATTCTACTGATTTTAATCGTGCTCGATATTTTGGTACTCCACTAGAGTTAGTTGGTTAATATAATGAATATGATCACTGAAACCAAAGTTACATATGACCGAAAAGAACATTACGTTTATCAAGATGCTAAGGGCGAAGTGCTGTGGGCACCTACAGATTTTATTCTCGAATTTGAAGGCGATATAAAAACCAAGAGCAAGTATAGAAAGGCTCTTAGACGCTTGTTTAAGTACATTAATACTCGAACACATACTATGTCTTGGCTTGATATGAACGACTACCATATGGAGAAGTTTAGAGATTGGAGCCTTGAAGAGACAAAAGCCGACTCTCGCTATCGCGAAGAAGAAAACATAGCCAAACAAACAACGAATAATGACTACTTGATGCCAATTTATGCTTTTTATTATTGGGTTCAAAAGCAAGGTAGTTATCACCCTAATATTTTAGGGTTCGATGCAGAGAATACCAATGCATTTCAAATTACTTCATCGCAGTTACAAAGAGATATTGCGATATCTATAGAAGAAAAGCCAAATAATGATGCTCTGTACCCTAAGTTATTTAAAAACTGTGATTCAAGAGGTAGAAAGCAACGTTCAGCGACTGAGATGGAGCTTGACGAGTTGAATTGTCATATCATTGCAAACTACCGAGGCTATGAAAGGGCTTCATTATTGCTCATAGCACAGATTATGAATCAGGCAGGTGCACGCCCTATTTCTATAGCTAGTCTAACCAGATACCAGTTTCATAAAGACATTGTTGACAAAGAACTATTCAAAGAAAAAAAGGCAACTTTAGATGTTGTGCCCAAAAAGGCTAAACAGGGTAACACCATGCCTATAAAGTTTCCTATTTCAACTACCCTTACAGTAGTGGCATTTATCAAGAATGAACTAGAACCCTACATAAAAGGTAATGAAGTTGGTCGATATGAAGGTCAATTATTCTTGAACCCAGATACACTAAAGCCTTTATCTGCGGCAGACATATCAAAGACTTTTAGCTTAATTACATCCGAATTAGGTTGGCCTAAAGGCAAGTCAATTTATTCACTAAGGCATAAGTTTGCAGGTGATAGCGTAGATAAACACTTAGCTATAGCGACTGAACTTGGATTTAGCGCTGACGAAGCATCCATTGCTCTACAGATGGAAGCTTCCATGACACATAGAGCCAAATCATCAATAAAACCATACGTCGAAAGTAGAATGCGTATGGGTCAAGAAACTGAAGCTAATAAAAAGGATCTGAAGATAAAGTCTTTGGAATCAGAAAAAGTTCTACTAGCTTTGGATGCTCAAAGAGCTTTTGAGTTGGCAGATGAAAAGAATGCTGAGAATCAAGAATTGTTATTGGAAATTGCAAAGTTAAAAGCGAAGTTAAAAACACAATAAAATTAATAGTATTTGTTAATACACATCAAGCAAATTATTTAAGAGTTCTGTAAATGAAAGCTATAGGTAAACTTGCCTTAGATCTCAATATAAATTCGTTTTGTGAACATCAAGGCATGATAGAGCAGCCTTTAAAATCAGAATTTGGTTACCGAGTCTATGCAGATGCTCTTGCAAATCAACTTAACTTTATTTTAAAGCTAAATAATTAAGGTTTACGCTGAAAGAGATTGAATCACTGATGTTCATTATGTAAGTAGCAGTTTCGCTGATATTGAATCGATGGGGTTGCAAGGTTGAAACCATGCCAACTCCTTGTCAGCGGTATTACGAATGTACAAGCTGTAAAGCACTGCTTAAACCGTTAAAAGTTGATAGTTGCGTCTATTGCTCTTACGGGACTATCAAATCCCTTCTTATCCAAAAAAGAGACGATCTATTGTTCCAAAAACAAATTATGAAGATTCCATACTAATCAATAAATAGATAAACTGAGTACAATAATTACATTTATTAGAGGCAGCAGGTGGGACTAATAGTACAAGGAAGGGTCGTCGTAGTTGATCACGATAGTAAAGAGTGGTTAAAAACCAGCTCACAAGGAAACCCAACTAAAGAAATTATAGAAGGGCTTACTGTTTATTCTCTATTTAAAAGACTACGAACTTCTAAAAAAATTCGAAGAAAATATCGAAACAAAATTCCCGGTGATAACTGTCCCATCATCTACGCACTCAAAGGTAAAGATAACCTAACAACAGATTTAACAAGTATTAAAAAGCTTAGAATTAGCTACAACTCTATTATAAGTATTTTTCAAGCTAGTGAACCAAACGGTTACGATCTCGTCATTTCAATGCCATCTGCACATAATATAAGCCGTATTATAGGGAAACGTTTGGCAGGAACTTTTTCAGCTCACCATTCCGATAATTTTTTACGTAAATTGACAATTGATGAAGCATTTAATCTTTTGGATAGAGCTGACATAAGTGTAGATGAACACAAGGCTTTATCTTTTAGGTTAAGAAAGCAAAGACAGGAAAGTGGATTTCAAGGAGCATTTTCACTCAAAGGGATTCCCGTCCCCTTTAGAAGTGAATTCCCACCACTATGTCTGAATAATACAGAAATAGAGAAATTAGAACCTCTGCGAATTCTATTGGTAGATGATCTATTAGCAACAGGAACTACGCTAAAAACAGCTCATAACTTAGTAGAATCGATATATCCGCAAGCTGTAATACATGGGGCTAGCTTAATAAGTTCATCTATGAAATGATCTTGACGAATGCGTCAATTAACATCATAATTGTAAATACAGAGTGTGCTTGAGTCTCCCCGCTCTTAAAATCCAGAAGAGACCCGCGTAGGCACCATTGCTGAAGGTCGGTTCGTAAAGGACGAGTGTTTGGCAGGTTAGGCAGCGGCTAACCCTTCAACATCTTTGTTGTCGTAACAGTAACTTTAGGAGAGCATAGGCTCTCCTTTGTTCTTTCTAGAGGCTAATGAACTAAATACATTAAATTACTCCCTTCGTCATTAACAATGATCAAGTACTATCTATCCAAGCTTCTTAAAAAAGTTAAAAATAAGCACTGATTAAAGAACTGACTAACACAGTTACTGTACATTTAAACAGCGATTGTGGACTTTCTATTATGAATATGAGAGATTATTCTATACTCTTTGAAAGCACAAAAATCTATTTGATTACGTAACGGAATATTATGAGCAAACTAAAAAAGAGCATTACTGTCCGGTTTTTCGCCATAGAAGCTGAGAACTCTTTTTTTTCTGAGTTTATATCTAACTATCAAGCTAATCAAAATAATGATAACCAAACTCGAATCATTAATATTCGAAATAAAAAGCATTTAGTCAAAGCTTCAAGTTGTGTTCAACAATCTGCCTTAGATGTATTTCCTGTTACAATTGTACGCGAAAGAAATACATGGCAAACCAAAGCCACAAGTGATGGAAAAATTTCTTCTATTGCAATAAATCAAGGTATTATTGGTGATCCATACTTTTTTTCAATCATCCCTGAATTAAAGGTAGTTATCGGCTTTACTTCTGGACCTAGCGTTAGTTTAAAAAGTGTAGGAACTTCTCTACTTGAACAGTTCAGTAACAATAGAACTGATAAAGTAAAACTAGAACTAATTCCGAAAGAAAAAGAGTTTTCTAGGCTAACTGAAATCAATGATTACAGTAGCTTACATTTTAAGATTGGGACTTCTTCATTATCTGATGTTTCTGAAAATGCGCCTCAACTAATAAAGGATTTAAGTAGTGCTCCATATTTAGAGAGCAATATGCAACTGGCATTAGACTTTGCCATTGACGAGAAAGAAGATACGGGCTTATCTAAAGAAAATGTTATTGAAATAGTTAATTATTTATCAAATCACGACGATTGTACCCTTCTTAAAGTAAAGGGAAAAAATGAAGATGGATCAGTTGTTCATTTAGATTTTGGCAATGCATTCTTTAACTATAAAACAGAGATAACAACGCGTCATAAATATATTGATGAAAAAATTGCCCAAGAGATACTAGAGGCTGCATTAGCCAGCTTCAATCATTAGGTTGATGAATAAATTTTTCAGGTTACAACTGGAGCATATTAAATTCTAAATCAATAAAATAAAGAATAGTTACAAACGATTCTTTATTTTGACATTGATAATATTTCTTTTCTAGTAATAGGATGCAAGCCAACTAACACATCACTTCTTAATAACTCTAACAGCCTGTGTAAAGAATCTACATCAATGTTATAAGCAAGTTTTTCATTCACTTCCTTTGCAGCTTCACGAGATAAGCCGATGTTAATCAACTCAATCATCCTATCATCACTAGCCCCTATTTCAATAAAGGAATGAAGTTTGATACTTGTAATATCGAGCTGTTTTAATGAGATAACATTTGTCAACAGTACTTGATAGCAACGTAGAGCATTTGCCATTCTAAATCGAATATCGTTATTGATAACTTTAATAACATCCCTTACAGCCTTATTCGGATTTACATCGTCACCTTTTTTCTTGTTATTTTTGTCCATCCACTCGATTTGTTCGTTAATAATCTCTTTTAAGCTCTCACCTTGAACCCATTTAGCTGCAATAACACACATATAAGACATGTAATATTCTCCAGTTGGAGTATAAACGCCAAATTCTACTAGTTTTTCACAAACTTTAACTAATACGTTGTAAAGTTCCTTGGATTTTGGGTGAGGTAGGGTCCAATCATTTAAGTTATCAATATTACTTATAAAATTAAATAACTTATTTTGTTGGATATAACCTATTGTTGGGCTTGCTTCTAGTGTGAATGGAGCAACTTTTAAACTGCTGTGAGCATTTCTTACAGCTCCTTCCAATGCATCAATTTCTTCTAAGCTTAAATCAAGTTCGGTTGCTTCAAGCGTCTTATGTAACTTCCCTTCAGCCACTTCCTTTATCAATTTGTTTGCTATAGTGTAGAACTTATACTGGTTTTCAGCATCATGTGCATAAACACCAGCCAGCGCTTGAAAAACTAAGGGAAGGTCTTCATTAATCGCTTTAAAGTAAGTTGGGATCTTTTCTTCATCGTTCTCTTTGTCATCAAAATAATCTTTCACCTGCCATTCGTCAGGTTCAACTATAAAAATATTACCTGCAAAATGTTCTAGCATCCTTCCTGCTCGACCAGTGATGTTATTGATTTTTACATCATCTAATCTTTCTGGTGCCCCCATTCCCTTTGACTGCATAGGTTTATAGAGAAATAAGTTTTTAGCAGGTAAATTAACCCCCTCTGCTAATGTACTTGTACAGGCAACATATTGAATAAAACCTTCTTTAACGAGGTTTTCGATCATAATTCTTAAAGAGCTAGGTAAAGGGCCATAATGAAAAGCTACCCCTTTGCGTAAATTATTTGCCAATGAAAATCTATCGTGAATGAACTCTTCAACATAATTTGCAGCCTCTTCGAGTTCATTTGGAGTATCATATTTTGTTACTTTATCAGCAATATTTTGTGCAATATTTTCGCAATGATCCGTCTGATTTCTATAAATTATATTGCTGTGACCTCTGCCAAACTTTAGAGCAATATCTGAGAGATGTTTATCCTTAAACCCCTTTGGAATTGTTATTGAATCTTGGGTATTAAGCCTTTCAATTACGAGGTTCCGGCCTACAGGCTTCACTTCCATTAATATTTTGGCAACAGGAGAAATTGATGTAATTTCTTTGGTAAACTCCAAATCTTCAAAAACAGTTGAAAAAGAATCTTGGTAGCTAGCCGAAGGCATACTTATGATTACTTGGGGAAAGCTGTCTTCCATTAACTTATCTATTGTCAAATGAAGTAATACACCCCGGCTCTCATCCGTAATATTATGAGCTTCATCAATAAACAAGTAGTTAAAAGATAAGTCACCTGCTTGTAACGCCTCAAGTAAGCGTTCCTGTGTCATGACAAAAAAGGTTTTGTCTGCATAACCATCGTCTTGTGGAACTGTACAAATCTCTATTTCTTTTTCGTAATTCTGTTCTTTAGCTATTTCGTAAAGTTTATTCGCTACTTCTGATATTAAAGCTCTGGTGGGGACAATTATCGCGGCAAATGCACCGTCAGAATCAATCATTCTTCGTATGAGGTAACTAAGAATGATGTGTGTTTTCCCAGCTGAAGTTGGAGCTACGGTTATAACATCTTCATCTAATATAAGACTTTCCCATAAGGTCCTTTGGAAATCAGTTAGAGGAAAACTTAGCTCATCAACCGTATTTAACTCTTGCCTAAAATCCATCTCAGCTTCTGAATAGAAGCTATATTTAAAACTAAGGTCAGGGTAGTTTTTTTCAATTAGTTTAATGTTAGGAAAGTCTCCAGAGCTAGAGAATACACGATTTGCTATAGCAATTATTTCTGGGTATGAATTGCCGCAAACATCAAGAAGCATGGAGAGTAATGCGGCTCCTTCCTTTCGGAATTTACTATCGTTAACTTTATAAAAATATTGAGCTATCGTTATTAATTGCTTTACATGCTCTCTATTTATCTCGGCTTCCATACCAATCATTTTATAAATATATGAACGAAACAGTTCGTTAGTTGCTTCCTTATAACGTTCACTAGCTAGCGCTCGTGTTGAAAGCTTCTTAATAAACTCACTCATTTTTTAATGTCCATATATTTAATAAATTGTCCCACTAAATCTTCAATACAATTAAATGGTAAAATCATCAATACGGTTTTATTTGCTGGTAAATCTTGCTTTTCCAGCTTCATGTAAAAATCCGCAATATATTCTTTCCCAATATTTAAGTATTCTTGTTCAAACTCTTCTGTGGAGCATTGAAGCAACTCTGGTTTTGAGAAACCGATAAAGCATGAATTATGTAAAATTTCATCTAAATCAGTATCAGAAAGAGGGTCTAAAACCTCTAAAAGGTACTCTTCTAAATCAGCATCTATATTAGGAAAGTCCATTTCACTATCAAGTAAATCAAATTCTTCCTGATATTTATCCTTAGCACTCTTGATCGACTTTGCGGCTTTTGATGCAGCCGATTTAAAGTCTATATGTAATTTTGACTCACCTAAAAATAGTTTAAAATTACCGTCATAGAATTGACCATGAACGCCATCTGCTCCATATACAGGCATCCTCCTTGATGTTTTGTTAGCGACTTTGCTCAGTAATTTGGGGGCTTCAAGATAAACATCCAGCAACGTAAAAAGAATTAGTTCACCGAGTTCGCCTTGAGCTGTGTGTTGGCTTAGTTTGCGAATTGCTTTATCGAAAAGTTTAGTCGCTGCACCTTCTTTTTTTATTCCGAGCTTTTTCTCAATTTCAGAGCACTTGAAAACAAAACTTGCCAAAATGCCGTTTTTTAAGGAAGAAAAAAATTGGGTTAATGAATCAGGTATACCGTTAGGAGCTAAATAAATAAGAAGTGCTTCAACGCTCCTTCCATCATCTAGCTTATGAGTAAAATCGACCTTGTTTAAGATCGCCTTAATTTCATCGTTATTTTTTAACTGTGGCTCTAAACGTTTTTCCATTTTTATTTCTTGTCTATCCTTAATACTTAGATATTAACAAATCCCTACATATATTCAATTTTGAAAGTGGAGCACCTACTTATCTTGTAAGAACTACTTATTTGAAAGCTGCTTCATTCATTCGAGAGTCCGGTAAAGAGTAGGGTTAGTAACAGAATATTTTTAGCTATTTCTTAAATCGCCCCTCCATTAAACTCATCCTTTAGTATTTCTTTTACTTGTCAGATAAAGCAGGCAAGCTGCCCATGTGTTTGCCTTTAGCTTTAGCTTCTTCACGACCTTCTGTGGTTCTGGCTTTTATAAGATCTAGCTCAAGTTGAGCGAATACTTCACAAAGGTTGATCATGGGGGTAGCAAACGGGTTATCATTTTTAGTATTGAGAGAACCATTAATAATCTTTGAACAATCGCCCCGTTTGTGAGTACTTTCAATGCCCTCAAAAATAAACTTTAATGATCGGCCTAGCCGCTCAAGGCGAGTAACAATTACCTCATCACCCACCTGATGAAATCGATTAGCTTCTTTAACTTTTTCATTTCTAAACGAAGTACCAGACACATTGCCTTATAATACTTTTTTACAACCATAATAGCCCAACTGAACAGTTAAGCATTCAAATCTTGTTCTCTAGTAGATACTCTTGCAAAAGTAGATACTCTTGCAAAAACACTTTCATGTGTAGGAAACTTTTAGCTTTCAAACATGAACGAGATAAAAGATCAATATTCGTTCATTTAAAAAGTGAAATAAATGACAACTCTAACTATCAAGTTTAATTCTTCCACATGCTTTAACTGTGTCTTCACTTGTACACGAGCTTGCCATTTGTTGAAGCTCAGCTTGTAGTACTTTGAGTCCCCACATTAGGTTGTTAACTAAAGCCAATTTCGCCTGTGTCTATTACAAGTTCAAAACTTAAACTCTAAATATAAGCTGATTTGATCTCCTTCAAAGAAAATTTTTTGCCCATAAACTCTTATACCGAAATGTATAGATTAGTACTGATTCACAATAATTACGCTGAAATTGAGTCAATCGTATTACAAATACTCTTATTGATACTGGCTCATTACTTGCAATTTTTCGAGAACATGACCACATGTAGAGAATAATAGGCTAACAGTGGGAAATATTTACACTATCAATGTAAGGATTACTTATGAAATACTCAAGATTTGCTGCAATGATCATCACCTCAACCATTGCTATGTTTGTCATGATGTATCTCAACACTTACGCAGTATCACATATATGGTTTAGTGAAACGCGTATCTATATGGCGTTGTATATGGGAGCAGGTATGGCAATGATCATGCTGGCCTTTATGCTTGGCATGTACAGTAACAAGAAGCTCAACATGGCTATTTTTCTATTGGCGACAATACTGTTCGCCATATGTCTTTATCTTGTTCGCTCTCAAAGCACAATTTCTGACACTGCCTACATGAAAGCGATGATTCCTCATCACTCCATTGCTATTCTTACTAGTGAGCATTCAACTTTGGAGGATGTACGCGTGCGTGAATTGGCAAATGGTATTATTAAAGCCCAACGAAAAGAAATAAAAGAAATGGAATGGCTGATTAAGGATATTTCTGAAAATGGAAAGGTCAGCTCACAAGCTCAGGCTGAGCAACGACCGCTCCCAAAGTTTGAAGGCACACTGAACAAAGGAGACTAAGATGACTAAGACAGCTACCCTGTACAGAATGGTCACTGACGAACATATCTGCTCCTATGGTTTAAGGTCGAAAGATTTGCTGGAGAGGCAAGGGTATGATGTAGAAGATCATAAGCTCACGTCAAGACAACAAGCTGATGACTTCAAAGATAAGCATGATGTCAAAACTACGCCACAAACCTTTATTGAAGGAAAGCGTGTCGGAGGATACGATGACTTAAGAGAGTATTTTGGTAAAGATGAAGCAGGTCAAACTGGCACAACCTACACGCCAGTTGTAGCCATTTTCTCGATAGCTGCACTTCTTGCTGTCGCATCTCAACATTTTGCTTCCGGCTCATTTATCTCCATCAGAACACTGATGCTATTTATAGCTTTTTCAATGACGCTCTTAGCGGTGCAAAAACTGAAAGACCTATACAGTTTCACAAATTCGTTTATTACTTATGATTTACTAGCGATGAGATGGATAAGATATAGTTATATTTATCCCTTCATTGAAGCATATGCAGGTATTGGTATGGTTGCCCAACTACAGCCTCTCGCAGTGGCACCATTTTCATTGTTTATCGGCACAGTTGGAGCAATTTCAGTTTTCAAAGCCGTTTACATTGACAAACGCCAGTTAAAGTGTGCCTGTGTAGGCGGCGATAGCAGTGTGCCACTTGGATTTGTATCGCTATCTGAAAACTTATTTATGATCGCGGGAGCATTGATTATGCTGCTGATGTAAAGGTATAGCTCTATTCGGCGGCCCCTTAACTGTTAAGATTAGACCTAGGATGCCAGCCCACACCTTTCTAATCCATATGTAACATTTTTTCTGTCGTACTGGCATCAAGATAACCAGAACTGAGCAAACAATCTCAAAGGTTGTACAAAATAACACTAAAGCTTTTTCATTAAGTTTTATTGTTATGCTCTTGTGGTGGCTTTCGCCACCACTTTATTAGTTTTCAAGTTCCACCATATCTTTCGCTGCAATGTCACCAGACACTAGCTTTACAGTTGCGAAATGATCATTCACAATTTTAGTAATTTGTACCGTTCCTACCTTTTCGATAGTGTAGGGATCTTCACCTTCACTCAATACTATTCTTTCATGGAATCTAATAACACTGTATTTTTGCCCAACCTCTGCGCCATGCTTAGCACCAATACAGATTAGAGTTCGATTATCAGAACTTTCTACTACCTGACCTCTCATCATGTATTTATGATAAAAAGTGGTATTGGAACAACCCACTAAATATAAACCGAATGTAAGCAATAAAAGAGCTTTTATATAGGGTGTTTTCATCACTGTTACCTCATTTGACTAACTAATTATCTATACACTTTTTTATGAATTCATTTGTTTTTCCGGCCAGCCCCCGAAGGTGCTTGATGACAACTCCAAGGCTTATGAACAGAGTTATCTTTGATGTTCTGATCAACAAATTTATAGTAACTTTCTTTAGTATGTGTCCACCAATCATCATGAACATCTGCGCCATACTTACGGATTACCTCCTCAATCCCATCAAGGCTTACGTTTGCGGCATCATAGGCAAGGTGTATTTCACCTTCTTTGATGTTGTAACTAACTTCATCTATACCAAAAAGCTGATCTATTTCTTTTACTAACTCGTCACAGCTTTCTTCTGTGACATTGCTAAGCTTTAGGTTTCGAACAACTAAATTTTGCTCTTTAACGCCAACTCTATGATTTAAATCGCTCATAATTTTTCTCCTAATGTTTGTGTGAATGCTGTTGATTGCTATCTTTCATTTCTTCCATTTTACGGTTCATCTGCGGCATCATGTTCCCCATCATTTCTAAATGATGTTCAGCCATCTTGATTTGTTGATGCATTGGCATTTCTTCCATGTTTTTGTGCATGGATTGCATCATCTTCATCATTGAACGGTGATGTTCAACCATCATCTGCTGTTGCTTTTCAGGATCTTTTTCAGTTTTAATGGCATGGACTTCCTTTTTCATTTCCATCATCTTTTTGTGCATTTCTCCCATGTTCTCATGTGGTATTGCCATGCCTTGATGCATATCAGCTTTGTTCGCACCTTCATGCTTATGCTCATTGTTTTGGGCAAATGAGCTAGTGGTTATAAGTAGTGAACTAATAAATAAAATTGATTTAGTTAACGTTTTCATGATTTTTACCTTCTACACTTTTATTAAAATTTGGGATCCAACTTGGTGTCGATTCCATATACCTGTGGTACTCCGAACCAAACTCAGCAATCGCTTGTGCTTCTTCGCGTTTCGCTAGCTTGACGTAAACAACGACTAAGATCGGAAACATCGCAAGTGTTGGGATTGTCGGCCACTGCAATAAAAAGCCGAACATGATTAGAATGAAAGCTACATACTGTGGGTGGCGACACCTTGCATACCATCCAGTTGTAGCCAATTGATGATGTTTTTGCGCGTGATGCAATACATTCCATGCTGAAGACAACATAAAGAAACCTGCAACAATTAACACCATACTCACTATATGAAATGGGTCCCAATGGGCATCACCTTGAAATCCAAAGAAAGTATGTAATAAATGCCCATTTTCATGCGCAAAGAAATTTACTTCTGGATAGGTCTCCGTCAGCCACCCCGACAGAAAATAGATAGTTAAAGGAAAGCCATACATTTCAGTAAATAGGGCAACAATAAAGGCAGAGAACGCGCTTAGACTTCTCCAATCAGTTGATGTTTTTGGTTTGACAAAACTAAAGGCAAAAAAGATAAAAATTGCTGAGTTCAGTATCACCATTGACCATAAGCCATAATCATATGTTTCATTCATCACTGCTTTCCTTTTTATGTGATTCCTTACGTGCCTTTTCTAACCCTTGTATGTAGCCATCGTGATAGGCTGCATTTTTATCCGTGAGTTCTTGAAAGCTCTCTTCCTTTTTTTCATCAGGCGCATGTGAATGATCGTGACCATGTTTACCATGACTGCCATGCATAAATACGTGCATCAAGGGGCATAGCAATAAAATCAAGTAGGGAAGAAATTGCAGCATATGTTGACCATGCTCAAGCACTAAGAAGTAGGTCACTGCGGCAATAAGTGCCAGTGCAGCCCAGCCTGTAGGTGTTGACCAAAAATTAGGGTGTTGATTTTTCATATTGCCCTCCTAAACGACTTTTAAGACACCGCGATACATTTGCATCTGACAGTGAAACTCATGCTCTCCCGGTGATAAGTTCAATAGGGTAATTTGAGTAATTTCATTTAATTTAAGCTGTTCGCTTATATCCAATGAAGGAATAAGCATTGTTTCAGCGCAGGGGGATTGATCTTTGCGCATAAACTTCAGAGTGACAGGTTGGCTAGCAGACACCTGAATTGAGGATGGGGAATACACACCATCCCTCACTTCAATGAGTACTTCATTACCTTGAACGATTGTTTTATTGGGTTTATATAGCCAAAACCACCAAACAATCAGCGCGATTAACATTAAGCCTAATAAGTTAATAACCATCATTGTGATTCTCCTTAATGCTCTTTTGCTTTAAAAAAGCGAAGTCGATTTGCATTTGACACTACAGTCAATGACGAAAACGCCATTGCAGCACCTGCAATTACAGGGCTAAGCAGAATGCCAAAGAAGGGATATAGAACCCCCGCAGCAAAAGGAATCCCGGCTACGTTATAGACAAACGCGCCAAACAAGTTTTGTTTGATATTTCGTAAAGTAGCTTTGCTTACCGCTATGGCATCAGCAAGGCCATGAAGTGAACCACGCATTAGGGTAATGTCAGCACTTTCGATAGCTACATCAGTCCCTGTGCCTATGGCGAAGCCAACATCGGCTAACGCTAGCGCAGGAGCATCGTTGATGCCATCTCCTGTCATACCAACAATTTCGCCGCCTTCTTGTAGCTCTTTCACCTTGTTGGCTTTATCTTCTGGCAGCACTTCAGCAAGAAACTCACTAATACCCACTTTTTTAGCTACGGCGGCAGCGGTTTCCTTGTTATCACCCGTTAACATGATGACGCGTATACCATTAGCCTGAAGCCGTTTGATAGCAGAGATTGAGTCTGACTTGATAGGATCTGCAACAGCAATGATTGCTGCAAGTTCACCATCTACAGCAAAGTACATAGGTGTTTTGGCTTCTTTGGCTAAAGACTGTGCTTGTTCAACAAAGCCTGTGAGGTCTATGCCTTTTAACTTCATTAGTTTATCGTTTCCGAAAAGCAGGGCTTTGTTGTTGCAGCTTGCTTCTACACCAAAACCCGTAATGGCGTTAAAGGCTTCAATTTTTAGTAACTCAATATCCTGATCTAACGCACTTTCAACAATCGCTTGCGCTAAAGGATGCTCTGAGCCGCTTTCTAAACTTGCTGCAAGCTGTAGTACGTCTTTTTCGTCAGTAGCTTTTGCTAAAATAATATCGGTTACCTTAGGTGCCCCTTCAGTAATAGTGCCCGTTTTATCTAAAATCATGGCAGTGATTTTAGAGGCGGTTTGCAGTGCCTCACCGTTGCGAATAAGCACTCCGGCTTCTGCTGCTTTTCCTACTCCCACCATGACAGACATGGGTGTTGCCAAGCCTAAAGCACACGGGCAGGCAATAATAAGCACAGTAGTTGCTGAAACGATGGCAAAAGCAATGGCTGGCTCAGGTCCAAAGTTAAGCCATGCTAGCGCACTTAACACAGAGGTGATCATCACGACAGGTACGAAAAAAGCTGAAATAACATCGGCCAAACGGCCAATCGGCGGTTTCGAATTTTGTGCTCGTTTCACCATATTGATGATCTGTGCAAGCGCCGTGTCTTTACCAACGCGTGTGGCTCTAAATAAAATCATGCCTGATTTGTTCAAAGTACCTGCGACAACCTCATCTTCTTCAGCTTTTTCAGCAGGCATAGGTTCGCCTGTCAGCATGGACTCATCAATAGAGGTGTGTCCTTCCAATACCACGCCATCGACGGGAATTTTTTCACCCGGTTTTACCTTCACAATATCGTTAAATAAAACCTGCTCAATACCTATCTGAACTTCTTTGTTGTCACGAACCACGGTTGCTGTTTTGGCTTGCAAGCCGATAAGACGTTTAATGGCCTCAGAGGTTTTACCTCTGGCTTTGATTTCTAATGCTAAACCTAAATCAATTAAGCCAATGATCATGGCGGTAGCTTCAAAATAAACATGCCGTGCCATCAATGGAACAGCGTCAGGTGCAAACACGACAACCATCGAATACAACCAAGCTGTACCTGTTCCTAAAGCAATTAGGGTGTCCATATTAGCGGAGTGGTTTTTAAAGCTTTTCCAAGCGCCAACATAAAAATGCTTACCTGAAAAATACATAACACCAAAAGTTAAAATGCCTACAACCAGCCAAGACATGCGCTCAAGGTTTGTTTCAACCGTCATTTCTCCAACCACAATGCTGTAGATCATCAAAGGAACGCCGAGTGAAAGGGCAATAAACGTATCGCGCATTAGCTTTTTGTAATATGCAAAATCCGCCGCCTCTTTCTCATCAAGCGCATCTGTTGCTGAGCTATCATCAATTGGCTTCGCGTTATACCCCGCTGACTCAACAGCTTTGATCAACTCTTTTGTTTTAGCTGTCCCATAAACTGTTACTGTCCTATCAGCAAAATTCATTTCCGCACTGACGACTCCAAGAGTTGCCTTCAACGCCCCTTCAATTTTGCCTACACAGCTAGCACACCCAGCACCTTCAATGATAAGCTGTTGGTTATGTGATACTTTCTCCAACGTATTCTCCTTACTTTTACACGAAGAGGATTGAGCTTTTGCCTGACAGCAACAGCCTGATTCAGTTTTTATATTTGTGTTAGTAGCCACCCTTTTTCCTCCTATGCTTTTTTAATTTGCTCAAAGTTTTCGATGAGATGACAAACCATGTTTGCAGTCGGTGCTTTGTCTTCCATTTCTTCCCATCGAGAAAGCGCAGAAGACATTTTTCCTCGAAGTGCCAACATTGCTTGAAACTGCTTTTCTGTTTCTTCAAGCCGCTCTTTGATCAGGCTTCTGACTAATGGGCACGCACTTTTACCATCTTCAGATTCATTAATAATTTCCTTGATATCTGCAACGGAAAAACCAAGGTTTCTAGCACTTAAAATGAATTTAAGTCTCGATACTTCTTTATTCGAGTATGACTTGTAGCCGTTCACTGACTTAGCAGGTTTTAACAATCCTAATCTGGTGTAATAGCGCACCGTATCAGCAGTCGTTCCAAGGCTTTTTGCCAGCTCCGCAACTTTCATATTCACTCCTCAGTTTTTTAGCTAAGTTTGTACTCTCATCTTCAGCTTAGACCTGTGTCTAAGACACAGGTCAAGTACTAATTCTAGTGAATAAGCTAAAAACTAATTTTTTGGTAAAAGAGAAATCTCGGTCAAAATCGACAGCATTAAGTACTGTAAATAGCAATAGTTTGAGCATGTTCATCATGCCTCCAAAAAATATTGTGCTAATTGTTCAAAACGGTTGGTAATTTAAACCAATCAGTAAATCGTTTTATTTTTGATGGGACTGGCGAAAAAAAGGCGCACTGATCCCGTGATTAGCCAATAATTGGTGGACGATAAAGTAAGAGATGGATACCAGATTTTGGTAGGGGTATACGCTGTAGAATTAGCTCAGAATGAATATTGCAAATACCTTCGTCTTGCGCTTCCACAAGATAGGCATTTAAATGAAAGCTTGTACAAAAACCGCCTTCACAACAAACACAATCACCAGCTTTACATTTTTCACAGTCTTCATCACCATGAAGGTGTTTAGAGTCTTGCGAATTTTCAGTGTGATAGTGACTATTGTCAATCATTGATTGATGATGCATATTTTTGCTTGGTTGTATAATATGCGTGTCGGATGAGCCATTATGATGCTCTTCACAATTCATTGGTTTAGCAATAGCAAAACTATGCTGCGTAAGCAACACAGTTATTATCACTATTTTAAACCACCTGAAAAGTCCAAACATTATCATTCCTTCTTTAGCACCTACAATATTAGCCACTTTATAAAAATAATTTTATGATCTTGATCAACCTTTGAACTAAAACCTAAACTTTTTACTTTTTACTTTTTACTTTTTACTTTTTACTTTTTTAAACAGCTTAAACTTCACAAGTATAAAGGGGTGTCTAATTTATACTCATGAGATTGAAGCCAAGCATGAGCACCATTAAAAGAAATAAAAACCCTACGCTCATAACTAGGTATTGAGTAAGGGATCATTTTTCCAATTGTTCAGCTTTAAGCGCAGTACTTTGCAACAATCGGTTCTATCCCGGGCACACCCAATTCCCGTTCATCAAAAGTGATAAAATGGCCTATTGTACGTCTTTCAATGGCGATGTTTTTTGCCTTGACTCTTTAACCTTAACCATTCGCCAACTTTACTTCTTAGCTGATATTCCGGTATACACCAGACTGGCACCGACTGAAAATAAGAAGTAGCTTACTATTACTGCTCTTAGTTCTTTCCAAAAAAACTATTAGCTAGGCCTTTCCTAACATAACTAAAATGGTTTAAATCCCAAAAAACGAAAGCTACCATCAATATAGTTGCGGTAGCTCTCATCAAGTCAATATAGTATTTCTTCACATCAGAGCCAGAACTTGATACCTGCAACAAAAGCAGTATCACGAGTACTTTGCCCATTTAACTTCGCAAAGTCGGCTGTATTACCAAATTTATTTGTCCACTCAACGCCAACATAGGGAGCAAACTGGCGGGTAAACTCATAACGAACCCGAAAACCAATAGTACTGCTCGATAAACCACTACCAAGGTTATTTTGGACGTCGTCCTTACCGTAAAGCGTTAACTCTGCACGTGGTTGAACAATTAACTTTTGTGTGAGTAATAGCTCATATTCCGCTCTAAGCGATAGTGCTGTATTGCCTTTTTCGCCCAAGTAGCCAGTCATGTCGAGATCAAACCAATATGGAGCAAGCCCCCTAAGGCCAAAAGCTAGCCACTGTCGGTTTTCACCGTCTTTATTGTAATCAAACCGAATCCCTGCTTGTGTATCCCAATATGTTGAAACAGCATGGCCCCATAAAATATCTGTTTGGTTCTCCTCTAGATTTCCTTTGCTAAAATCACCCTCGGTTTTTATGACTAACCTGTCAAAAGTAGTGCCATACCATGCCTGAAAGTCAAAAACACCTGCGTTTGTTTGCTCATTATATTCAAGACGATCCCCTAGTAGCGCGTAAAATGAATGCTCATCTGCCAAAGTCAGTCGTTTGTCGCTACTGAGTGCATAAGGACCTTCAGTCAAAGTTGTACCTGCTGCATAAGCATGGGGGTCTCTAGCATCTTTAGGTGCATCTCCACCTTGTGCTTGCATTTTAGAATCACCCATCTCAGTCATCTCATCTTTTGCAGATACAGATACACTTATAAGGGGCAAACCTATTAATAATAGTCTTAACGTATTGGTTAGTATTAATTTTTTCATGATACAACTACCTCTCTAAACATACCTGCATCCATGTGGAATAATAAATGGCAATGCCATGCCCAGCGACCTACGTCATGAGGTGTTGTTAAAAAACTAATTCTTTGCGCTGGTTGTACAGGGATAGTATGGCGACGAACCTGTACATCACCTTTTTCATTCTCCAAATCGCTCCACATACCATGCAGGTGCATGGGATGTGTCATCATTGTATCGTTTTGTAAAATAACTCTTAAACGTTGATTATGCTTCATGTGAACTGGCGTGCTTTTTCCAAATTCCAAGCCATCAAATGACCAGCTATAACGCTCCATGTTTCCAGTTAAATGTAATTCAATTTCAGCCTCTGGCTCTTGCTGGTTTGTAATTCCCTCAAGAGAATGTAAATCTGCAAGTGTTAAAACACGGCGTCCATTTTTACGTAAACCTATACCGGGATCATCAAGGTTTGTTCTAGGCATATCAACACGCATATCAACAGAAGCTCCATACTCTGTTTTTGCATGACGCACTTTAGTGCTAGCAACAGCTAATGGGTTTTTAGTCATTCCATGTTTACTATGATCCATTGCCATCGCTCCATGACCCATTGCACTATGATCCATTTTATTAGAATTCATGCCCGACATGTCTGCCATACCTGCCATCGCGGAATGCTCACCACCTTGGGCCATATTCCCCATCATATCTGTCATCGTTAACCATTCAACGGGATCTAGAGCAGGTACTGGTGCATCAATATTAGGTGCCATTGATAAAGTACCTTTAGCATAACCTGAGCGATCCATGCTTTGTGCAAAAATCGTATATGCATCATTTTTTGGCTCGACAAGTACATCATAAGTTTCACCGGGACCAAATCTAAATTCATCTACTGTCACAGGTTCAACATTTTGTCCATCAGCTTGTACAACTGTTAACTTCAGCTCAGGTATTCTTACATCAAAAAACGTATTGCTAGAACCGTTAATAAATCTAAGCCTAACCTTTTCGCCAGCTTTAAACATTCCACGCCAGTTTGTCAAAGGCGCACAACCATTCATTAAAAAAGTCATTGCAGATGCTGATAAGTCTGCAAGATCTGTAGGGTTCATTCTCATTTTATTCCACATTTCCCGGCGTTGTAGCGCATTTGAAACGCTGCTATTTGAAATGTCATCAAAAAACTCTGGAACAGTAGGTTGATTAAAGTTAAATACATCGCTTTGTACTTTTAACTTGCGGAACAAATCCATTGGGTCATCATCAGTCCAATCAGACAATTGGATAACATGCTCATTGTCAGCACTAATAATATCCTTTTCTCTTGGCTCAATAATTAATGCGCCGTACATACCTGTCATTTCTTGAAAGCCACTGTGTGAGTGATACCAATATGTGCCGCTTTGTTGCAGCTTAAATTTATAAACAAAGGTTTCACCCGGCATTATACCTTTAAAGCTAATACCCGGTACGCCATCCATTTGATACGGAAGAATGATCCCATGCCAATGAATTGAACTCGGCACTGATAATTTATTAGTTACCCTGATAGTAACGTCATCACCTTCTCTGAGGCGCAAGGTAGGAGCTGGTATTGAGCCATTGATTGTTGTAGCCATTCTTACAACACCTGTGAAGTTTACGGGTGACTCATCTATCACCAGATCTATTATTTCTCCACTTAGTTCGGGCACAGTACCTGTTATTGTTCCAGCCACTAAAGATGAAGCAGCATGAAGAATGCTTGGAAAAGCAGCTAATATACCGCCAGCAGCTAAACCTTGTACAAAGCGTCTACGCGGTGTAGAAATTTGATGTAATGGATCTTTAATTCTCATTTTACTCTCCGAGGTTTGACCAATAAATTAGTGTGACCAATGAATGTGCGTAATTTTCCATTCACCGTTTTGCTTTTCGAGAACCATTGTTTCCATCCCTTGATAATCACGTTCTTCACCATTGTAAGTACCTTTAGTTTGACTACGCGAGGCAGAGATAGCTGTATTTCCAAGTATCGTCACTTGATGTTCAAGTGTGTCGCTCTTCATCGCTGCTAAATACTTCATATCCGACAACATATGATGATGAGCATATTCATCAGCGCTCCTTTCAACGCGGCCTCCCTCGAAAATGGTGACATCATCCGCTAACTGCGCTCTAGCCTGTTTTTGATTGCCAGTTTCAAGTGCTTGATGAAATGCCAAAACAACTTTTGCGGCTGGTGTATCTACACCTTTAAACAATCCTTTGTCTTTATTCTTATCACCATGAGCGTTTGCTGCGAAACTAAACGTCATTAATAAAACGAGTAGGATATTTATTGTTTTCATTTTCTTTTTCTCTTTTAGGTTTTAATTTGCAGGACCAACAACACTAGTAAGCCCAGCAGTTACAGATAAAATGGCAAAAGCTACTACCATTTCTATCGAGATAGATTTAGATAAAGCCTCTCTGCCTTGACTATTTTTAAGTTGTGGAACGAGTATTAGTTTATGTTTAGCAGCAAGTGCCAAAATAGACACTACAAGGGCCAATTTAAACAACAGTGTTTGTCCGTAACTTGAGCTTATTAGTGCATCAAGACTTCCGACCAATTGAATCACGAGCCAGAGGCCTGCTACCAACAATAGGCTCAATGTAAAACTTGCTTGTTTGCCAAAGCTTTCCATCAGCAAATGAAGTTCTGCATAACTTAGCTGATGGCAAGCCTGTTTTAGTGGCAATAACGCCCCAAACCACCATGCCATAACGAGCACATGCAAAATAAGCAAGCCTTTTTCAATTGTGCCTAACTCAGAAATATGACCCAGTAACGTGAATGAGTATGCAAGGATTAATAAACTCAACATTAAAGCGCTTTGTTTTAAGTACGAGTTCACAGCGAGTTTGAACCTTAAAGCTAAAGCGATTATTGCGGTAACTAGCCCAAGCGCTCGAAGCAAAGCTCCAGTGCCGACAGAGGAGTCCCACATAATAGCCAATATATCAGCGTCTATCGCCCCCTGAATTCCCTCTTCTGCCATTGCACCAGTACTGGCAAAGAACCAAGTAATATTAGCGATCAAAGCCATAACTATATAAGTTCTTGTCCACGTTAAATTCGCTATTACAGTATTAGTATGAGATTCATTATTCTCAAATATTTGCCTGAAAAATGTATAACCTGCAATACAGGCAAAGCCGACGTAAAATACAATTTTTGACAGTACAATGACTGTATTCCAGATATACATTTCCATATCAATCACACCGCCTATTTTAGTGAACCATAAAGCCGAAGCTATGTTTCATTTTATGACCATCGTTACCTAAGAAGGTTACATCCACAGTATAGTTTGCAGGAGCTAATTTAGGTAGTTTCCATGTAAATTTGCTAGTAGCGACTTTAGAAGGCTCGAATCCAAATTTAAATTCTTCGCCTTGTTTATTGGCCAATGAAACTTTTACAACACGTACCTCTTTGGTGAACACCAAAGTTAACTCTTCTGGAGGATTCATTAGCATTGCATTATCAGCAGGCACACTTTTTTCAAGATGCACATGCGCAAATACCGCACTACTAAAAACGACACTGATTACGGTTAAAAATTTAATTAGTTTTTTCATATTTACCTCTATTTTAGTTTATTGAAATTGCTATTTATGGTTTCTTAACTTCGCTAAGCATTACTTTTTAGCTCCGCCTTAGAAAGCTCCTTGTTAAAGGCGTTTAATTCTGGCTTTTTAACGATTGAGTAAATTACTGGGAGCACAATAAGAGTGAGTAGCACAGCACTTGTCATTCCGCCTACCATAGGTGCAGCAATACGACTCATAATCTCCGAACCTGTTCCTGTACCATATAAAATGGGCATCAAGCCGATAATGATTGTTGCAACTGTCATCATTACTGGACGAACTCGTAAGCCTGCACCGTGCAATAATGCATCTTGATATGCATCATCAGAGATAGGTTCAGCTCGCTCTTCAGCTTTTTCCTTAAGCTCAGCAAGTGCCTGATTGAGATAGACCAACATTATCACACCAATCTCAACCGCTACCCCAGCTAGAGCAATAAAGCCCACGCCAACAGCCACAGAGAAGTTAAACCCTTCCAGATACATCAACCATAAGCCACCAATCATCGCCATCGGCAAGGTAACGATAATGATAGCCACCTCACTAAACGCTCTGAAGTTTAAGTAAAGTAGAATAACAATAATGGCGAGTGTTAAAGGCAATACATAGGTGAGCTTTTCTTTCGCTCTTTCCATATATTCGTATTGCCCAGCCCAAGTAATTGAATAACCTGCTGGTAGTTTTAGATTATTAGCCAAGTGTATTTTTGCACTTTCAACATAAGTACCTACGTCAACACCGTCTATATCGATAAACGTCCAGCCATTTAAACGAGCATTTTCACTCTTAATCCCCGGCGGACCGTTCTCAACTCGAATATCTGCGACATCACCTAGTGCAATGCGTTGACCACTTGGTGTTACAACAGGTAATCGTGATAGCTGCTCAGGAGAGTCTCGATAGTCTTGCGGATAGCGTAAGTTAACAGGGTAACGCTCTTGACCTTCTACCGTTTGGGTAACGTTCATACCACCAATAGCTGTAGAAACCACTTGTTGAACATCTTCGATGTTTAACCCAAAGCGACTTGCCTTATCGCGTGAAATATCAACCTTGATATATCGTCCACCTGCAACTCGCTCTGAGTAAACTGATGCTGTGCCTGTAACTTCGGGTAAAATTTGCTCTATTTGTTGGCCGATTTCCTGAATCACATCAAGCTCTGGTCCGGCGACTTTAATACCCACAGGCGTTTTTATGCCTGTTGCTAACATGTCGATTCGGGTCTTGATTGGCATAACCCAAGCATTCGTTAAGCCCGGAAACTTAACCAATTTATCAAACTCAGCTTTTAACGATTCAGTAGTCACACCCTCTCGCCACTGCTCTTGTGGCTTCAATTGAATAAAGGTTTCAATCATGGTTAAAGGTGCAGGATCGGTTGCAGTTTCAGCTCTTCCTACTTTACCAAATACAGTTTCAACTTCTGGCACAGTGCGAATAAGCTTGTCTGTTTGCTGCAATAACTCCCTTGCTTTACCAATTGAAATACCGGGATAGGTAGTAGGCATATACATGAGATCGCCTTCATCCAATGGCGGAATGAATTCACTACCAATTTTATCGACAGGCCAAAAGCCAACGATAGTCACTAATATTGCTGCTACTATTGTCGATTTTGGAAACTTCATGACTTGCTTTAAAACAGGCATGTAGATAGCAATCAATAATCGGTTTAACGGGTTTTTCTTTTCAGAAACAACTTTGCCTCGAATAAAGTAGCCCATCAAAACAGGCACCAATGTGATCGCCAAACCTGCTGATGCCGCCATTGCATAGGTTTTTGTATAGGCGAGCGGAGAGAACATTCTTCCTTCTTGCGCTTCCAAGATAAATACAGGTAAGAATGAGACTGTAATGATCAGTAAGCTAAAAAATAGTGCAGGGCCTACTTCACTCGCAGCCTTAGCAACAATTTGCCAGCGATTTTCATCTGTTAGTGGTGTTTTCTCCATATGCTTGTGCATATTTTCAATCATCACTATTGCACCATCAGTCATCGCACCAATCGCAATAGCGATACCGCCTAAAGACATAATGTTGGCATTGATGCCTTGCATATACATGATAATGAACGACACCAAGATACCTAATGGCAGAGTAACAACTGCCACAATAGATGAGCGAAGATGAAATAGGAAAGCCACACAGACAATAGCAACGACTGCAAGCTCCTCTAGCAACTTGCTCCAAAGATTATCAACAGCACGATCTATTAACTTCGATCTGTCATAAACAGGGACAATCTCCACCCCCTCTGGTAGAGAAGATTTAAGCGATTCAAGTTTTTCTTTTACCCCGTTTATGGTTTGTTGAGCGTTTTCACCAAAGCGCATAACGACAACACCACCAACAACTTCGCCTTCACCATTAAGCTCTGCGATACCACGGCGCATTTGAGGCCCTAAATTAACGGTAGCAACATCACCAATACGCAATGGCGTGCCTTGTTCGTTAATACCAAGTGGGATTTTCTCTATATCACTAACTGATTGAATATACCCCGTTGCGGTAACCATATATTCAGCTTCAGCCATTTCCACAACGGATGCGCCAGTTTCTTTGTTCCCTTTTTGTAAGGCTATTTGTATTAAACTTAGAGGAATATCGTAAGCTCTCAATTTATCAGGATCTACTTGCACTTGATACTGCTTAACCATACCACCAACGGCGGCAACTTCGGACACGCCCGGAACAGTTTGTAGTTCATACTTTAAGAACCAGTCTTGAATGCTTCTTAATTGGCTTAGATCATGGTTTCCAGACTTATCTGTTAAAGCGTAAATGTATACCCAACCCACACCTGTTGCATCAGGTCCTAATTGAGGTTTTGCCGAATCAGGCAGGCTTGATGCTACTTGGCTTAAGTATTCAAGTACTCTGCTTCTAGCCCAATACAAATCAGTATCGTCATCAAAAATAATGTAGACGTAGGAATCACCAAAAAATGAGTAACCACGAACAGTTTGCGCCCCCGGCACTGATAACATCGCTGTAGTAAGAGGAAATGTCACTTGATCCTGCACTACTTGTGGTGCCTGTCCCGGATAGCTCGTCTTAATTATCACCTGCACATCAGAAAGATCGGGGAGTGCATCTACTGGTGTTTTTTGTAATGAATACAAACCACCAAACGCGATAATTAAGGTAATCAACAAAACAAAGAAACGATTGCCGATAGACCATCTAATAATTGATTCAATCATTATTTTTCTCCCACTTAATGATTAGAATGATCAACAGCAGCTTTATTTTCCTTGCCGTGTTGTTCATCTGATTCAAGAGAAATGTCAGTGATAACTAAGTCATCTCTAACCTCAAAAGTGAAAGTGACATTATCACCGACATTGAAATCAACCATTTCTATATTGTCCGCGACGATAAAATCCATCGTCGCAGCAGGTCTATCCCATTTCTCTATTGGGCCTCTGCTAATATTTAGAATCCGTGTATCAATATCAATCGCATTAATCAAACCAGATACTGTTGCTGATGATACTTCAGGCTCACTCATGATATGAATTCCAGTAATTTCATATCCACCGTCTTCGGTTTTGCTCACTTCAAAGTGCAAAGATTGACCTGACTTTAATGAGTCAATATCGACTTTTTCAGCCACAGTAAAATCCATAACCATTTCAGGCCAATCCCAAGCTTCAGCAGGGCCATGTGAAATATTAACCATGCGGTGCCCTGCCATAACACTATTAACATCCCCTTGCATCCAAACAGAGTTAGGCACTTCATCATGAGTCATTCGTTTAAAGTCAGAGCTTTTACTTGATTCAGAATCAATCAAGAATTGGGCAGATGTCACCACAACGTCATCTTCATTTAAGCCGTCTAATATTTCGATGCTGTCGATATCAACCCGGCCAATAGTCACTTCAATAGATTTAAATTGCCCATCACCTAACGCAAGTACTACTCTGTCCTGTTTACCTGTTCTAATAACGGCTTCTTTAGGCACGAGGATGGTGCTATCAGCTTGATTAGCGTGAATAGAGACTTGTGCAAACATATTTGGTTTTAATTGATAGTCTGTGTTATCAAATTTCAATCTCACTCGGAGTGTGCGTGTTTTACTGTTCAATGTTGGATAAACATAATCAACGACACCAGCCCAGTCCTCACCGGGTAAATAATCCAGTGTCATTGATACAGGAAGTCCTTTTTTAATTAAGGCTGCGTCACGTTCAAACACTTCTGCTTCAACCCAAACTTGATCTAGCTGGCCAATGCTTAATAAGGTGTTTCCCGGCTTTACATAAAAACCTTCTCTAACCTTCAAACCATCGACAACACCTGCTTGTGGTGAATAAAAGGTAATTGTTTGCTGAACCTTTCGTGTCTTTTCTAGCTTTTGAACAAAGTCTGCTGAAAGCTGTAACGCTTTTAGGCGATCTTTGGCTGCTGAAATTAAAGAACTATTGTTGCGCTTTAACGCTATTAACAGCTCTTCCTGAGCATTAACTAACTGAGGAGAATATAGTGTATAAAGAGGCTGCCCTTTCTCTACAGGGTTACCTGCTGCTTTGATGTAAAGTTTATCAATCCAGCCATCAACCCGTGGGTGGATATGAATTAGCTTATCTTCATCATATTGAACATAACCTACCGTTGAGATTTCAGTATGCATATTTTTCAGTTCAACAGGTGCAGTGCGAACCCCAAGGTTATTCACTACATGAGGCGCAATTTTTACTGCTCCGGGGCCAAAGTCATCACCAGATGATCCTTCCTCATACACTGGAATTAGATCCATCCCCATAGGCGACTTACCGGGCTTGTCCCGGCGGTAATTAGAATCCATCGGTGCAACCCAATACAGAGGCTTTTTTTCTCCTGATGTTGCTTCATTACTATTACTGTTTGAGCCAGTACCTTGATATAAACTCAATGCTCCAGCACCAAGTGCTGCCCCAATGATGATGGCAATAATTGTTTTTGTATTCGTTGACATTATTTTTCTCCAAATTGCTGACTGGATAAGTGCTGATTAGTTTTGTGTGAAGTTTGCATCGACTTATGTTCAGCATTTGAGTTAGATTGAGAATGCGCAAAGAAATAGTTGATACGAGCAACTGTTTTAAGTGCGTCAACATCAATTCTTAAAGCTGATATTCTGGTATTTAATTCGGCAATTCTTGCTCGAACAACTTCGGCAAAATCGCCATCATCATTTGTGTAGGCTGTCAATGACGCTTCTGCTTGGTCATGAGTTTGTTTAAGGAGTTGTTCTTGATAGATAGATTGTCTATCTGATAAGCGTTTAAGCTGTCTTAGTTCTTTTTCTAAAACACTGATCATTTGCTTTGTCAGTAATAGTTTCTCGGTTTTAATAGTCTCTGAATCTGCAATAGAAGCTGCAACTTGCTTATCTTGTCTGTTCTCGGTAAACAAGGGTAAATCAAACGTTACCCCAACAGAAAATAAATCAGCTCGGCTATCACCAGAGGGCATATTGTCGCGATAGGCATAACTAGCATTAACACCCCATTGCGGCTCATATTGCTGTTTGGCTAACTCAATTCCTTTTTCTGAAGCTTTGCGTTTTATATCAATCGCAAGTATGGCTGGGTGATTCGAAAGCTCCTGAGCCAATAGATTTCTTGAGTAATTAGATGCTTTTAGGACTGTTGGATTATTCAATTGAATCGAAGGCAATTCTTTTGAGACGCTAAACTCTAATGGTTGCGCGTCAAAGTTGAATGATTCATTCAAACGATCCGCATCGTAAATATGAAGCCACTCATTGAGACGAGCGATTGTCGTTTCTAGTTTCTGCTTTTGCGAAGTTAATCTGTCATCTAACTGCACGATTTCCAACTGAGCACGAATAACATCTTGCTGTCTAGTTTTACCAACAACGTTTGAATAGCTAGCTTTAGCCACTTCCGCCATCTGCTCAAAGAGAGACCAATCATCTTCAATCAATTTAATAGTTTGTTGGGCTAAGTAAGCATCTAACCAAAGTTGTGACACTTGGCTTTTCAACTTAGCTTTACGATCCTCTCGTAACAGTGGAAATTTCGTGGACTCAATTTGTAACTGGTCTTTCTTGATCTCTAGACTGTCGCCTCTCGGAAACATTTGAGAGACGCCAACCTTTAGCTGAGTCATTCCTTCCTGATCTAAATCCCAAGTATCTGTTGGTAAATTCATTATCCCTAGCGATACTTTCGGATCAGGCAAAGTACCTGAAGCAATACTTCTATTTTCAACTGCACTTTGTTTCAATCGGCTACCATGAAGCCAAGGATCATTTTGCTGAGCTAAGGTGATAGCTTGTTCAAGCGACACTACTTTCTCAGCTTGAGCTGAGAATACAGATAAGCCGAGTATTAATGCAGTTGAAAGTGAAGTAAGGTTTGAAGAGTTCAATTTCATTAGAATTGCTCCTCGTATGTCTTAACTTTTGCATAGACTTTGCTCGTTCCATCTTTAAATAGAATTAACACGTTGTATGGCATAAAGCGGTCATCGACTTCCATACCGGGAGAGCCAACTGGCATTGCTGGAACTGAAAGCCCAATCGCATTGGGATGTTCTTCTGATAAGAACTGCTGAATAAATTTAGCAGGTATATGACCTTCAAAGGCAAATCCATTTCTACTCACTGCCGTGTGGCATGAACGGTAATTAGGTTTGATACCATACTTAGTTTTGATGTTGCCGATGTTTCGGAAATCTTTGGAATGCGCAACGATCCCTTTGTCTTCAATATGAGTTATCCATTTTTTACAACACCCACAAGTAGGGGTTTTATAAACGATTAACTCCAAAGGTGTTACGTCGTTATTGTGTGCATGGTTATGTTCGTTGGCGTTTGCAAACGCAGGTGAAAGCAGCATTACTACTGCTATTTTTAAATACTTATTGATCATTTTTGCCCCCAGACATCGCTGGAAAATATCTATAGCGCTACGACGCTATATTGACTAACAGAAAAATTAATTACATGTGCGAGAAATTTGGACGCACTAATCCTGTATTAGGCAAAAATTGGTGGACGATAAAGGGAAGTGGAAATTGAATGAGGTTGTTTAGATTGCAGAGCAGCTACAGATTCACTGAATATTTGAATATCTGTCGAATCAATACTGGAATTTAGGACTGTCGTAGATGAGCAAGCATTTGCAGGACAAATACATTCAACGTCACAACAATCTTCTGATTGACCATTACTGCTTTTATTCATATCACCATGATCCATGTTCATGTTCATGTTCATGTTCATGTGTGATTCGTGAGAACCTGATGACATTTCGCAAGGCATAGCAGAATACGCAAATGCTTGCCCAACAAAGGCAACCAGCATAAGCGTCATTACTAAGACTTTTAAAAATACTTTAGACATAAGACTCTCTTTAAGAAATACAATTGAAAATCTAATATATTTATTTGAATAAGTAAACAGAAAAGCTGCAAACACTTATGAGTTATTTTGTCAACATCTAACCCTAAAGTGCCATTTCATTGCCCGAAGCTAGTTCACTTGTGCTGACACTGAAATTCCTTTTACTTATTATTTCAATAATATTTGCTAAATAAACTCAAATTTAAATGTAAAATTAGAGGGGAAGCAAGAAACTTTGATGAAACAACTATTTAATAAATTAAGTAAAAAATCAGCTAATCTTAAGTTTACAGTGATACTTTGGAAAATATTTATGAAAGGTATTTATCAGTGAAAGTTTTAGTTATCGAAGATTCAATATCACTTAGACGAAGTTTAAGGGTAGGATTAACCAACCTCGGTTTCACCGTGGATGATACTGGTGATGGCTCTGAGGGACTAAGCATGGCTTTGTCTGGAGATTATTCGCTACTAATTCTCGACTTAATGTTACCCTCTGTCGATGGTACTTCAATATTAAAGGCAATTCGTCAGGCAGGAAAAGATATCCGTGTATTAATTTTGTCTGCGAAAGACCTTACTGAAGATAAAGTTGAAGGGTTGCTGAACGGTGCTGATGACTACCTTACTAAACCTTTTTCTTTTGACGAACTGCATGTCCGTTTACTCTGTTTAATGCGGCGCGGTACTTTGAATGTGAACGCTAACAGTATTAATATTGGTGCCGTATCACTAGATTTACATTTAAAACAATTAAGATGTGGTGGTAAAGATGCTCAGCTAACCCCTAATGAATACAAAGTGGTTGAATGCTTATTTTCCAGTCAAGGAAAAGTCATTTCTTCTGAAAAGCTCAGCGAATACCTAGCCGGACAATATGATGCAATTGCAAAAAATTCTATAGAGGCTCACCTTTCTTCTGCTCGGAAAAAAGTAAGAGCTATTGGTTACGAGCTTCCAATTAAAACCAAGCGTGGCTTTGGCTACTTCGTTGAGAGTCATTAATGAATTCAATTCATAAAAAGCTAAGTCACTATCTATCAATTTCAATCTCATTACTCTTAATTTGTATCTTATTAGCAACTGATATCAGTGTTGATACATGGATTAGTGATGAGTTTGACCGAGCCATGATCAACAAAGTTGGACTACTTGAAACATTAGTTGAAGAAGATGAAAACGGAATAGAATTTGATTTTGCTGGGGAATTTATGCCGGAATTTGAAGGCAAAGAAAACCCTGAATATTTCCAACTTTGGTACAAAAGCGAAGTATTTGAGAGATCTGACACTCTAGAGCTTTTTGAAATAAAAGCTCTCTCTAGATTAGATGTAAAACTACATGAATTTATTATTCAAGATACCGTATTACCAGACGGTAGAAATGGCAGGATGCTGTATACAAAGTTTTTTCCTCAGGTTGACTCTGACATTCGTGAAATACTCGGTATAAGCAGAGAAGAATTTGCAAAGAATCAACAACCAATGGAACTTGCCTATGCGCTAAGTAGAGAAGAGTTAGACTATATCCTCTGGTTTGTTGATATTATTTTTATTTTCACATCTATATTTTCCGTATTTATTATAAGAATAATTGTCAAACTTGTTGTTTATAGGAGTTTAAAACCAATTAGTGAACTCAGTCAGCAGCTAAGAAAAATAAGTTTAAACTCTAAAAACCCGGAAGTTTCAGTAGAATTTTTACCGCAAGAACTCGTTCCGATAGCTGAAGGCGTTAATCAGTTTATTAAAGAAAATCATATTCTGTACATTCGAGAGCAGAGAATGGCTTCTGACATTGCTCACGAATTAAAAACACCAATTGCAGAGCTTATAAGTTTGAGCGAAGTTGCCTTAAAGTTTCCTCATGAAAAGGAAATATCAGATAACCTTGCAAGCGATGTCCATGGAATATCCTATCGCTTAAAAAATATCGTTAGTAGCATCATGCTATTACAAAAAAGTAGTAGTAGCCATGAGTTAGAAACTAGCAAAATTAACCTAACAGATCTAATTAGTAACATTATCTCAAGAGAAAATTCAGACGATAGAGATATTACACTTCTTTTTGATATACCTTCATTAATAGTAAATACCAACAAATTTGCTTTAGAAACTGTGTTATCAAATTTAATTAACAATGCAATCTTTTATAGTCCAACTAATTCAGGAATAGAGATAACAACATCAAAAATTGATAATAGAAATGCTTTAATCAAAATTTCAAATATCTGCTACGAAAATTATCAAGAAAATGAGCTTAAATTGTTTTTTGATCCTTTATGGCAAAAAGACGAATCAAGAACATCAACAGAGCGATTTGGATTAGGTTTAGCAATAGTAAAATCCTACTGTGAAAAAATTGGAGCAACTGTTTCAGTATCGCTAGTTGAGAAGAAAATAACATTTACTGTATCGCTGTAATGAACAAGTCTTTTAACGCTTCTTTACAACTTCTTTATCTGTTTGCTTCAAGTATTGCCTTTGCAACTGAAGTTGTCGTTGATGGCTCTCTGAATGATTCAGGTTGGCAAAGCGCGAAGAGAAACACAGTTAATTACCAAGTTGTTCCACAAACGCTAACAAAGGTAGAGAGCAACTTTTCTTATCAAATAATAACAACTGACCACGGCATATACATAGCTGTTGTGGCAACAACTAAGCAACCATTAAGAGTAAGGACACAAGAAAACGACTCGCTTTTTACCAATGATCATATTCAACTAATGATAGATATGAATAATACCGAGCAAACGAGTTATGTATTTTCAGTCAATCATCAAGGATATTATTATGATGGTATCTATAAGCAAAATAAAGAGTTAGATTTAGATTGGGGCAATCAATGGAACTTCAAAACTAAAGTATTTACCGATTCGTGGAGCACTGAAGTTTATATCCCTTGGACTGCTATGTCTTTTGCCATTCAAGAGCAGAATGAATTCGGCCTTTCTATTACCCGTTTTGATGAATCCACTAATGCAACCTATTCATCAATTCCGGCAAACGCTTCAATGAATAGTTTTTTAACAAATTTCAGCAAACAAAAAGTTGAAATTAACAATCAGTCGAGCCTAGATATTTTTCCATACATTTCGGCTAATCGAGACATTACGAACAACAAAAACTCTACTGATATAGGGGTTGAATTGTTTTGGAAACCTACTAAAAGTCAGCAATTAAGTGCCACCATAAACCCTGACTTTGGACAGGTGGAATCAGATGAGTTAGTCGTTAATTTTTCAGCCATAGAAAGCTTTTTCTCAGAAAAACGACCTTTTTTCAATGATAGTCAAAGTTTATTTGAAGTTTCAGGGCCAGAGTCTCTCAGAGTAGTACATACGCCAAGAATTGGCGGGGAGTCATATTATGATGAAGACTATTCAGGTGAGTTGGATTCTGCAATTAAATACACAATAAGTAGAGAACAATTAGATTTTGGGCTTTTATCTGCATTTGAAAGTGCCGATAGCGGGAACTCTGGTAGGGATTTTTGGTTGTTCAGAGGCCAGTACCGTTTAGGTGCTAACAAATTTGGCGCTTCACTTAATAAGGTTAATACGCCTAGCATTGAACGAAATGCAATTATTATTGAGTCTGATTTCAATTATGCATACTCAGATAGTACTGAGCTAAATTTCGGTATAATCAGATCTGATATCGAACAAGGACCTGAAACAACGAGCGACCTCGGTTGGTGGCTGACAGGAAGTACAGAGTCATCCGAGCAGCATAGTCATGAGTTTAGTCTTTTTAACTATGGAGAAGACTTACAATTAAATGACATCGGCTATGTCAAACGAGTCAATCGCAAGCAATTTGAATATGAATATCAATTTCAAATTCCAGATTTAGATAGATGGTCGATAAGAGATGTTACATTTGCGTTTGAAACTGAATTAAAAAAGAACCACCAAAATGAAAAACTACCTCGTATTGTTGGTGCAGGTGTTGAATTGGTGACAAATGCAGAATTTGAATATCAACTTTCTTTGGAGTTGGGTTCGTCTGGATATGATGATTTACTAACGCGAGGGAATAATTCCGTATGGCTACCGTCCTTTTATATAGCCGAACTTGAACTGAATTCTCCAGAATATGACTGGGGAAGCGTTGGAGTGGCAATTGAGATGGGAACGGAGGGGTTGTCTGGTAACTTTTACAACGCTGAAGTGAGCATTGAGCAGCAGATTAGTACTCTACTACACATTGGACTAACGGTATCACAATACAATAGTGATAGTTGGCTTGAATGGGATGACGGTAATACCGTCGATGAATTTAACTTCACAGAGCAAGGCATTGAACTAAGTGTAGATTATCAAATTAGTGAAAGTCAGGAAGTACGTTTTAAACTTGAGTCTGTTATCGGGAAAGCAAATCACCTAAATCAATACATCGTTGATACACAGGGTGAGTTGATAGGCTCTAAAAACCAAGATGATTTTTCATTTTCTGAAAGTGCTTTCCAGCTTCGCTATAAATATTCTTTAAGTAAATTAACCGCGCTTTACCTCAGCTATAGTTTTGGTGGGGAATTTGAAGACGATCTCGCGAAGTTTGGAAAAAGAAACCTTTATAAACAATCAATAAATGCAAAAGATGCTCATAATCTATTTGCGAAAATTCGACTTCATTTTTGATTAAGGCAACATTCAATCAATCTTATTTAAAGTTTCAGTTTCAACTAAGCAAAACTTAAGTTTTAATTTTTAGCATGTAATCACCAACATTGGGGTGATTTTATGCCAGTAAAGCTAACAATTGGTCAACAATATCCTAAAGGCAGTTTTCCTTATTGGAAGCTTATAAGCTTTATATGTTTAATGAGTGCCGTAATGGTAAGTATGGCAATGAATAAAGACGCCTATATCGCCAGCCAAAAAGATATCTTTTCTATCAGTAATAACGCTCTGCAAATACTACCCAGTGAAATTTGGCACAATATTACGTACTTGGGAGATGCTCTGATTTTAATTCCGCTGCTTTCCTTCATTTGCCTTATAAATACGAGAATGTGGGCAGCTATGTTCGGAGCTGTTCCTCTCGCTTGCGCACTTAGTCATTTAGGTAAAAGTTTCTTTGCCATTCCTAGACCCGCTGCTGTTTTAGAACATCATCAATTTACTATTATTGGTGACACCCTGACTGCTTATACAAGTTTTCCATCTGGTCATACTATTACGATTTTTACAGCAATCTCTGCAATGGTATTTGTTCTTTTAAGAGAAGCTAAAATCAGTGAGAAACATAAAACGTATTGGATATATTTATCGCTTATGGTCGCTACAGTAGTCGCCATTTCTAGAGTCGCTGTCGGTGCTCATTGGCCCGCAGATTTAGCATTTGGAGCAATAATAGGCACTGTTTCAGGGTTAAGTGGCGAATACTTATCAAGATATTATTCAAAATGGTGGAATTGGGCAAAAGTAAAGCCTGCTATTTTAGGATATTTTGTCCTTGGATTTTGCTTCATCCTTTTAGTATGTACTATCAGTGGAAAGCTTCCTGAACTAACTATAATTTGGATAGCAATTTCAGTAAGCGCTATTGTTGGTACATACATCACATTAAAATCAATATTACAAAATGAACACTAAGGCCCTTTCTAAAATTTCAATTTTGAAGGCAAGCAGCTTCACTTTTTGGGTAAGCATTGTAATGACGTTTGCTTACAATTTGGTGCTGTTAGAGTATGTTAATCAAAACACCAATGTATGGAGCACTAGCGGACTTGGAATATTTCTATCTACTGTTGTGATAGTATTTATCTTTTCATACACCATATTTTCATTGCTAGCGCTTATTTCACCAACAGTTCTGAAAATATTTCTCGTAATCATCACTGTTTTAAATGCTTCCGCTATATATTACATGAGTAACTATCAAGTGGTGCTAGATAGAACCATGATGGGAAATATATTTAACACCCGCTATTCAGAATCTATTGAACTACTCACCGTAAGCTTAGTTTTCCCGATAATAATGTTGGGTTTAATGCCAGCTTGCTTTGTTGCCTTAATAAAAATTAAACAAGTTGATAGAGTAAAAATATTAGGTAACGCGTCAATTGCTTTAGTAGTCTCTGGTGCATTCTTGTATACGAATTCTACTAGTTGGCTTTGGATTGATAAGCATGCAAGCGTTTTAGGCGGAAAGATTTTACCTTGGTCATACATAATAAATTCAGGTAGATATTACTCATCTATAAATAGAACAACTGACGGACAGAAAGCGTTACCAGATGGCCATTTTCTGGATAACAATAAAACAGTCTTTGTATTGGTCATTGGTGAAACTGCTCGTGCTGCCAATTTCTCATTGTATGGCTATTCTAAATTAACTAACCCAAAGCTCGCAGAACAGCCGAACCTACTAGTGCTGAACAATACAAAATCCTGCACTACCTATACCACAGGTTCTCTGGCATGTATTTTAGCACCTAGTGATCAATACTTAGACTTTGAAGCATTACCAACTTACTTAGCCCGACATGGCGTTGATGTACAGTGGCGAACCAATAACTGGGGTGAACCACCAATAAAAGTAACAAGTTATACCGAGGCGGGTGAATTACGAGCTGACTGCGTGGGTGAAGGCTGTAAGTTAGATGAAGTACTACTGACTAATTTAATTAACGCTATCGATTCATCTGATAAACAAAAGATCTTTGTTGTTTTGCATACTAAAGGGAGCCATGGACCAAGCTACTATTCACGATACACAAAAGAATTTAACCAATTCACTCCTGTCTGCCGTGATGAGGAAATTAGCAAATGTAGCCCGGAGGAGTTGATTAATTCCTACGATAATACCCTGCTGTATACCGATCATTTCCTGACGACACTGATAATGGAGTTACAAACCTTAGCGAAAACTTCATCAGCAATGATGTATATTTCTGATCACGGTGAGTCACTTGGTGAGCATGGACTTTACTTGCATGGCACACCATATTCATTTGCACCAGATTATCAAAAAGATATCCCATTTTTATTTTGGGCATCAGATACTTTTTTAGATGCAAGAAATTTAAAGCTTAAAAACTTAAATCAAGCTAATAGCCATAATCAGTTTAATGTCTTTCATACCGTTTTAGGAGCGCTTAGCCTTGAGTCATCAATATATGATAGTACGCTTGATGTATTGCATAACTCTGGTGAACATTAGAAATTATGTTGAACTACAACAGCGTTATTAAAATTATTATATTGGTAATGCTTTATTTTGCCTTACCAATAACTGCTGCCCCTCTTATTAAAAGTGGTTCTGAAGAAACATCTGAATTGAATTTATATACCGCGAAATATAGTGTATTACGGGGCAAGAAAAAATATGGTCGAGCCACAAGAAAACTAAGTAAAAATAATACTTCTTATTCGTTATCATTCAATACTAGCGCATCAATTTTTTTCTATAGCATAGATACGAGTGAGATAAGTAATTTTCTATGGCAGGACAATAAAGTAGCGTTACTGAGCTATAAAGGAAAAGATTCGAGAACTTTTAAAAAAGATAAACATTTACAGTTAAATTTTGATCATAATAACCAAACTTTAATAGCTAAAATGAATGGCGATATTAGTGAGCAAACCTTAAAAGATGACGTGTTAGACCCACTATTTGTGTTTGAAATGTTAAGGCTTGACGCACTGAAAAACGATGGGTTTTCTAATGTAAAACAATTGCATTACACCGTTTATGATACAAGTGGCTTCAAAGAATTTAACTTCCTGAATGGTGGACGAGTTACTATTGACACACCTCTTGGGGAACTTAATTGCATCAAGTTAAGCAGGATTAGAAAAAATAGTACTAGAAAGACGCATATTTGGCTGGCAATTGATTACGACTATATTCCTATTATGCTTTTACAAGAACACAAGGAAGAAGAAGTCGCAACACTACTTATAAGTTCTATTGAGAAACATTAAGAAGCAATATCGGCATAACCTTCCTACAAATAAAAGATAAAAACTACATTTCTAATTAACTTCTAAAACTAACTACCGTAATTCAATAATAGCAAAGCCTTTCTAAGCAAAAAATAGCAACACTTTGCCATTTATCAGTTTGAACTAAGCAAATCTTAAGTTAACAAAATTACCATAAAGCCATACTCATAAGAGGTGTCTTTATGAAAAAGCATTTTGTTATCAACCTACTTGCAACATCAATAATTTTCTTAACTTGTAGAGCACAAGCAGCGAATGCAACTGACGATAATTGTAATCAAAAAGATAAAATAGAATTAAAGACCTACGACATTTTTAACTTAGAAGATCCAGACACTATTTTTCTCCATCGCTGGGCTAACTTTTTTCATATCAAAACCAAAAATAAAACACTGTACAATGAAGCAGCATTTTTCATCAAAAAGTGCGATGTAAGCCAAGAAGATCTTGAAGAACTGGAACGCCACCTCAGAAGTAAAAAATACATAAGAAATGCACGAGTAACTCGAAACGATAACTCTGACAAAATCACAGTTGAAGCTTGGGATAACTGGTCACTAATGCCAACAGTAGATTTTGGCCGTAAGGGGGGAAAGAATAAATACGCTATTGGTATCAAAGACAGAAATTTCTTAGGCTTGGGTATAGACGCTGAGCTTGAATCGTTTACCAATGATCAACGCAGTGGATATAAATTTAAAACTAATTTCCCATTATTCCTCAATAATAATATTAACGCGCAAGTTAATCTAACCAACAGCGACGACGGCACATCTGAATCTGTATTCATACAGAAAGACTTTGTAAGTTTTGATACCAACAATGCATTTAATATTGGCTTTGACAACTTTAGGCAAATAGATACCCAATACAAACTTGGCAAAACTTACAACCAATTTGAACACAATCAACGTTACTCAACAGCTAGCTGGCAATGGCTTAAAAATGATTCCAGTGAAGATACATTAAGATTTGGTATTGGTTTTACTAATGAACAGCATGAATTTTCAGCAGTTAATGAGATACAAAACCCAGATTTAATTTCTGTCGTACCTTCTAATAGAGAGTTTATATATCCATATCTTAGTGTTGAGTATTTGCAAAAAGACTTCAGAAAATTATCTAACCTCAACCTGATAAATCATATAGAAGACTTCAACCTTGGGTGGAATTTAACAACTCAAGTTGGCACTGATATCGGGAATACAGATACCTCACCAACATTACTTTGGCGGTCAAGTTTAACAAAAGGCATAGAAATATTTGATGATGCTTTTTGGTTTATTAGTGCAACCTTAGGTGGGGAAATTTACAGTGATTCCAACAATGCAAATAGAACTGTATTAAGCGTCAATAATGAATACTTTCATAAATTAAATGATAGCTGGAGTGCCTATTTAAAAAACAACAGTCAATTTAGTGAGAATCAATTTCAAGACAACCCTATTGTCTTAGGTGGTGAAACTGGCTTACGGGGTTATCCATTACAATACAGGCATGGCGATCACAGCACTCAATTTACGGCTGAAGCTCGTTATTACCCTCACATCAATATCTATAAATTACTTGAGTTAGGCGGAGCTATTTTTGTCGATACAGGCAGAGTTTTCGGTAGTTCAGATAATACCACCAACCAAGATTCATGGATGACTTCTGTGGGACTGGGTGCTCGATTTTACTCTACTCAAACCAGTGAAGCACGTGTCATTCATGTCGATATTATCAAGCCATTAACCTCTGATGCCAATGTCAATGGTGTTGAATTTCGTATAACCACTAAACATTCTTTCTAAGGTAAGTTAAGTGTACAAAATTATCAATTTTTTAAACCAAATTAAGCTCACAACTAATCAATTAGTGATTTATACCTGCGTATACATCACTTTAGTTTTGAATTTCCCATTTTTAAGTAAAATAACGACAGTGGTTACAGCCCTTGAATCTTACAATCTTTTTTTCTTACTGTCTGTCCCTGTTTTTTTATTGGCATTGTCTATTTTCGTTCAATGCTTTTTATCCTTTCGATGGATAACAAAACCACTACTCATCTTATTGGTTTTATTGTCGTCTGTTCTTTTTTATAGCACTGTGACATACGGTATAGTTTTTGATTATGGCATGATCCAAAATACAGTTGAAACGGATACGGCTGAAGCATTTTCTTATTTTAACTTCTCCGCAATATTGTTCTTTCTATTTTTTGGAGTAATACCTTCACTTCTTATTGCCAACGTTCAATTGACCTATAGTTCTTTTGTCGGGGAATTGCTCGCACGGATAAAATTACTTAGCGGCAGTGTCGGTGTAATATTTCTAATTGCAATAGTATTTTATTCAAACTATGCATCTGTTGGCCGAAATAATCGCGATTTAGTGGGCTATCTAACGCCATATGCCTTGATTGATTCAACAGTAAAATATGTTCGAAAAAACTATTTGTATCCTCCGTTAAAATTCAGCCTGTTAGACACGTCTCCAACCATTAAAAATGATGATAGTAACAAAAGTATTACTGTTTTAGTGCTAGGTGAAACAGCAAGATCCCAAAATTTTTCTTTAAATGGTTATGAAAAGCAGACCAATAGCCTAACTAAAGACTTAGGCGTTGTTTCATTTAAAGATGTTACCTCCTGTGGAACAGCAACTGCGGTATCTGTACCTTGTATGTTTTCAAGGTTAAACAAAAACAACTACGAGAAAAGAGTGGCGGTAGCACAACAAAATGCCGTTGATTTAATTCACTTGGCAGGAGCTGAAGTGTATTGGATCAGCAATAATAATGGTAGCTGCAAAGGCGTTTGCTCAAGGGTAAAAACGGAGCAGATTTCTACTAATAGTAAAAATCCATTATGTGATGGTGAGTACTGTTTCGATGAAGTGCTGGTTGACGAATTAAGAAAGAAACTTCATTCATTGGAAAGCGACAATACACTAATTGTACTTCATATGATCGGCTCTCATGGGCCTACTTACTACCGACGCTACCCCAAAAATAAACGAGTATTTTCTCCAGACTGTCAACGAAGTGATATCCAAAATTGTAGTCAAGAGGAACTGGTTAATACCTACAACAACACTATTGCTTATACTGATTTAGTCTTGTCAGAAATCATCACAGAACTTGCAGCATTGAGCAATGAGAACAATATCAAAACATCAATGATTTATGTTTCTGATCACGGTGAATCTTTGGGCGAAAGTGGCGTATATTTACATGGTTTACCTTACGCATTTGCACCAGAAGAACAAACAAAAGTGCCATTGATTTATTGGGGGGATAAATTACATCACAAAGCCAAGTTAGATTGTTTAAATAAAATTAGTGAACAGCCTATATCTCATGACAACGTATTCGATATTTTACTTGCTGAAATGCAAGTAAAGTCAAAAGTTTATCAACCTAAAAACAACCCTTTTAATCATTGTACTAATGGTGTTTCCGTAGCAAATGCAAAGTCACCAACAATTTCTCAAGGAGTAAACTAATCCGTGTTTGATAGTGAAAACAAGCCTAAAGGTCTTAAACGAGTTTATCTCGCAACATTGAATTCAATCAGAGCGTTCAAGTGGCTCCTAAGGAATGAAGCCGCATTTAGACAAGAGTTACTGTTGCTTATATTGTCGATCCCCGTAACTTTTTTGTTCAATATTACACTGAAAGAGCAACTCATACTTATCATTGCGGTACTGTTCATTATGTTTACCGAGATAGTAAATACTGCAATAGAGGCAGTCGTTGACCGTATTGGTTTCGAAATACACCCACTGTCAGGTTTAGCGAAAGATTTAGGGTCTGCCGCAGTATTAGTGAGTATAGTGATTGCTATATGTATTTGGTTGGTAGTTCTTTTTTAATGACATACTCACATAGAGGAATTTTATATGAATAAACAATTTAACGATGCTCTGATAAAAGTACCTCAATTAACAATAGGGTTTTGGATAATAAAAATACTCGCGACTACGTTAGGTGAAACAGGTGGTGATGCTGTTTCAATGTCAATGAATTTGGGCTATTTAGTTGGAACTGTAATCTTTATGTCCTTTTTTATTGCTGCTGTTATTATGCAAGTAAAATCTACAAAATTTAGCCCGTTTATTTATTGGATCACTATTATTGCATCAACGACAGTGGGGACAACACTTGCTGATTTTGCCGATAGATCGTTGGGAATTGGGTATTTAGGAGGCTCAACTCTATTAGCTACTCTCTTAATTATTACATTGGCTATTTGGTATAGAACAATTGGAAGTATCAGTGTTTCTACTATTGACAACCCTAAAGCTGAATCGTTTTACTGGTTAACCATTATGTTTTCTCAAACACTTGGGACTGCACTGGGAGACTGGACTGCTGATACTGCTGGATTGGGTTATATTGGAGCTGCATATATTTTCAGTACAGGCTTAGGAATTGTATTAACCCTATATATGTTCACTAAAGTATCTAGAACAATGTTATTTTGGCTTGCATTTGTTTTGACTCGTCCCTTAGGCGCGGTTGTTGGTGACTTTTTAGACAAGCCTGTTGCGCACGGTGGTTTGGAATTGAGTAGATATTCAGCTACCGCGACACTACTGTTTGTAATAGTAGTTTTGATCATACTTCTACCTCAACGACCTGCTTTAAAACAACATTAATGTCTAATTATCAGTTTTAATTAAGCAATTCTTAAGTTTAACCTAATACAGTAAACATCGTGTTATTCACTAAAAAGAATTGCGATGTTTACTTCTATCTACAGCTTTATCAGACCATTCCTACTATTCTCTGTTTCTGTCATGCTATTCCTAACCTTAGTACGAACAGGGTTGGCTATCTGGCAATTAGATAGATTTAATGACTTAAATAGTATATGGAGCCTAATCACAAATGGCTTTCGTATAGACTTAAGTAGCGTAGGTTACTTATGCGCCATCCCGGCGTTATTGCACCCTTGGGTGTCAAAAACTAGATTTCAAGAATATTGGTCATTGGTTTTGCGAATTTGGTTTCTGATCTGCTTTATGGGCATATTGTTTTTTGAATTAGCAACGCCCGCATTTATCAATGAATACGGCTTTAGACCAAACAGGCTATTTATTGAATATCTAGCTTATCCTGATGAAGTGTCTAAAATGCTGGTGAATGGTCATTTGATAACAATATTGATAGTGTTTGCTCTATTGCTATTTCCTGTTAAAAAAATATGGCAGTTTACTGATCACGTAGTCTCTAACAAAGTAAAAGAAGATAACGCAGCAATCGGAAGTAGGCTGGTTTCTTGTTTGATGCTTTTTGTAATAATTGCTTTATCTGCACGAGGGACATTAGGCCACAGACCAATCAATCCTGCCTTAGTGTACTTTTCCACTGACCCACTAGTTAATTCACTTACATTAAATTCGACCTACAGTGTTGCTTATGCGCTTAATCAATTCGGTGATGAAAAAAATGCAGCTAAGTTGTATGGCAAGATGGAAGATGATCGAGTTATTGAGCTAGTTCGTCAGGAGTCAAAACAACCTTTGGACAGCTTCAAAAACGATAACTTACCCACTTTAAGTAAGCGCTCTCCGAGCTTTAAGGGGCAACCAAAAAACTTGGTAATTATCCTTGAAGAAAGCTTAGGTGCCCAATATGTATCATCTCTTGGTGGAATCCCGCTGACACCTGAAATTGATAAATTAAATCAAGAAGGTTGGGCATTTAAACGATTATACGCAACAGGCACTCGCTCCGTTAGAGGTATTGAAGCGGTTATAACTGGCTTTACTCCAACTCCCTCTAGGGCAGTGGTTAAGTTAGACAAATCGCAAAAGGACTTCTTTACTATTGCATCTCTGCTAAAAGAAAATGGTTATGAGACTCAATTTATTTATGGTGGAGAAAGTCATTTCGACAACATGAAAAGCTTCTTTTTAGGAAACGGCTTTACTGACATTGTTGACTTTAATGATATTGAAAACCCACAATTCGTAGCGTCTTGGGGGGCAAGCGATGGTGATTTGTTTAATCAAACTGATATTGAATTAACTAAGCTTCATAACGAAGGAAAACCATTTTTTAGTTTCATATTTACGTCAAGTAACCATGATCCATTTGAAATACCTGACGGTATTGTTTCACCAATTCAATACACTGCTAAACAATTACAACAATATGATGGCAAAGAATTACTGCGCCATAAAGCCATACAATATGCAGATTATGCCTTAGGACAATTTATTGCAAAAGCAAAAGCTCAAGACTATTGGGAAAATACTATATTCCTCGTTGTTGCCGACCATGATGCAAGAGCAATGGGTAAAGATCTTGTTCCCATTAACAATTTCCATATTCCGGGTGTGATTCTAAACTCAGGTAAAGGACCCACTTCAGATCAACGAATAGTCAGTCAAATCGATTTAGCACCAACTCTTTTGTCATTAATAGGTATAGAGAATATTTCACCAATGTTAGGTCAAGACCTAACAGTTCCAACGGCTTCTAATAGAGCTATGATGCAGTATGCAGAGAATTTTGCTTATATGGTTAATGATGAAGTAACCATCCTTCAGCCAAGTAAAGCACCTTTGAACTTTCAATATAATTATGAACTCAACACACTATCACCAATAGATGTTAACCGTGACACTTCAGAGATCGCATTGGCCCATGTACTGTGGGGAAGTTTGGCGTATAAAAACCATTGGTATTCTCTGAAAGAAGAATAACTCGGCTTGTTATTCTATTGGCTTTTTTCTGAACAATTGCTCTTTCGATTCCTCTGCTATCAATTGTAAATATGAACTGATGTAGGTGATAAATGAGATTACAAAATTTTAAACAAAAAATACGGGAACTGAAACGCCAAACATTAGTAGTATATTTTATATCTCGCGAACCAGCGCTACCTTGGTATGTAAAAGCCATTGCAATTATAGTCGCAGCTTACGCACTAAGCCCGATAGACTTAGTTCCAGATTTCATACCAATATTGGGGTTGATAGATGACTTTATAATTCTGCCTCTTGGTTTTGCACTAATTATTTATTTAACCCCAAAAAAAATATTACGAATCGCAAAAATAAAAGCTCAACAATATAACGAAAAGCCAATAAGCTATATTAGCGCAATTGCGGTTATTTTAGTCTGGTTTGTAGCTTTACTTTTTATTGCGCATTCAATTCAAAGCAAATTTATTACATAATTTTTTTAAAATTTATACTTAAAAATATACGTTATTTGAGCTATCTCATTTTTAAAATCGTTTCAGGTGTATATTGTCCTAAGCGCATAGTAGCGAGTTCATCAGTCGTTACACTGAATAATTTGGGCTTATCGGATAGTGAATAGCAGTTACCGTTGTGAGTGATGACCTCCATCTTGTTATCAACAAATCTTTTGCTAACAATTATGGAGGTAACAATTTGCTCATAGGGACGAAATCTAAATGTTTCATCTTCGATTACCTGACCAGCTAACACATCGCCTAAATAAGCCTTATTAGCGCCCATACTGTCAAAAACAGAAACAATACTAACATCGACTAAAAATGTTTTTTCCATCAGCTTATACCGCCTCTTTTACCTTGATCGGTCTAAAACCCACGGAAAAGCGAGTACCTTTTAAGGCAAACCAGTCATTGCTAGCATCAGTGTGTGACATTAAGATTTTCTTTTGCTCAATTTGCATATCTGTGAGAACTTCATGATTCGCGTATGAGGTACTGATGCGGTGAGCTTCAAAAACTAGAGACTGTTGTTCAACTTTAATAATGTATTTCTGAAATTCCTTAGTATTTTTGACTAATAGATTTAGCTTAGGCAGCTCTGTATTTATTTTTTTAGCTTTTTCTGTGGGCAGCATAAAACCAAATACAAGGTATCGCTTACGTCGTATGTGATAAAACGCTGGGGTTTCACTACCATTTTGTAATACGTCACCAAAGGCAAACATCTAGAAGAACAAGAAACAGTTACAGAGGAAGATACAACAGAAGTAGAGCTACCGATTGAAATAGCAGACAAGTTAGAAAAAAACCAACAGACTGCTAAGAATCAATTAGAAAAACTAGCAATTGAAAGCTACAAAGTCGCACAACAAGTTGCAGAAAAAAGAGTTAAATCAACTATTGATGATTACCAATCAAAAATCCTTGAATATGAGGAATCTGAAAATCAAGCAAGCCTCGCTATTGAATCAAGCGACAATAAAATTGACGAACTAGAAGCTGAAATAGATGTTTTGCAATCTCGAAACGAAGAGCTAGTGGCAGAAAACTCAAGACTGCTTGGGTTACTAGAAGCAAATGAGAGTCGTATCAAACAACTTGAAATTAAAGAAGTAGAGTTTGATAAGCTCCAACGGGCTTACGGCAAACTAGAAGGGAAATTTGAGTTATTAAGCAAATAACCCATTAATTGATTTTAAATTTCCTTTATCTTTAGGCTATCTCCACGAGGAAACATTTGTGACACACCGATTTGAAACTGAGTCATACCTTCTTGATCAAAGTCCAATGTATCAGTAGGAAAATTCATCATTCCTATTGATATTCTAGGGTCAGGTAGAGAACCTGAAGCAATACTTCTATTTTCTACAGCTTGTTGTTTCAATCGGCTACCGAGAAGCCAAGGATCATTTTGTTGAGCTATGGCAACTGCCTGCTCCAACGACACAACTTTATTTGCTTGGGCAATAAAGGCAGGGAGACAGATCATGAAACCTAGTATGAGTTTTGCTCCCCCTAATAAAGAACATTTCATTAGAATTGCTCCTCATAACCATTAACTTTTTTATAGACTTTGCTGCTTCCATCATTAAACAAGATCAGAATGTTATAAGGCATGAAGCGTTCGCCAACTTCCATCCCCGGAGATCCAACTGGCATCACAGGAACAGACAAACCAATGGCGTTGTCATGTTTTTCAGCTACGAATTGTTTTATGAATTTAGCTGGTACATGCCCTTCGAATACAAAACCATTTTTAGTAACAGCAGTGTGGCAAGAGCGATAGATGGGTAGAATTTCAAACTTCGTTTTAATACCGCTAATATCTTGAGAGTCATTTGAATGCGCAGTAATACCTTCATCTTCAATATGAGATATCCACTTTTTACAACATCCACAGCTAGGCGTTTTATAAACCAATAACTCTATTGGCTTAGCCTCAATGTGATTTTCGTGTTTGTGCTCGTTAGCGTGAGCAAACGCTGGTATAAACAGTAATGTTACTGCTATTTGTATATATCTATTGAACATTTTTTGCCCCCAGACAAGGCTGGAAAATTAAAGCGTTAATACGCTAAAAATTAATTAACAGGAAAAGTTAAAACGTGTGTGCTACGAGAAGCATTCCGTGAAATGCTGGCACACTAACCCTCTGTTAGGCAAATATTGGAGGACGATAAAGAGAAGTGGAAATTGAGTTTGGCTGTTCAGAAGTTTGAATTATTTCAGCTTCAGTAAAACCCAAAACACTAGAATTATTATGGCCAGAAATCAACAAAATTACTGATGAACACGCGTGTTCAGGACATACACAATCTACATCACAACAGTCTTCAGACTGTTTGATTTACTACTTTTCATCTTACTATGATCCATACCCTCATAAGACTTCATTGAAGAATGATCCACAGTCATATGAGATTGATGAGAATTTTCCGACATTTCACAAGACATAGCAGTATAAGCCAATGCTTGCCCAACAAAGGCAATCAGCATAGCTGCTAAAACTAAGACTTTTGAAAGTGGTTTAAACATAAATTATCTCAAAAAAATACCTATAAAATATTAATACAGTGGAGTCTCAAAGTAAATGGGACTTTCTATTTATGAGGTATAATTTGATTTTTGTGACCTTTAAGATTAACTGGAAAACCAAGCTATATAATGGTTCGTTGTTTAACTATCGAGCGATTTAATAATACCGCAGGTTTCAATTGTACTACCAGAGCCACAAGTACTTGCCATTTGCTGTAACTCTTTTTTTAATGCTTTCAATTCTTTCATGCGTTTATTAACTAACGTTAGTTGCTGCTCAATGAGTATGTTCACACTTAAGCAGCTTTCTTCGGGTTTATTTTTTAATTCAATAAGGCGCTTAATGTTGGCGAGTGGAATATCTAAACTTCGGCAATGCTTTATGAATTCCAACTCCTTCATCGCTTTATTGCTATACAGCCTGAAATTACCTTCTGAACGCTCTGGATCAGCAAGCAACCCTTCTTTTTCATAATACCTAATTGTTTGTATTGAACAACCTGATGTTTTCGATAATTCGCCAATTTTCATAAAGCTTCCCAACAAACTTGACTCTATAGTTACTATATGTTTTATAGTTAAAGCATACAAGTTAATAAGGGGTAAAAATGTGTGATAAGTATCTAACCAAGACCAGCATTGTCAATTTTGAACACGAGGATATTCAGTCCCTTATAAATCATCGCTGATGGAACAAATTTAATGAATTCAACAAAATTGGAGCCGCCTATCAATTTTTGAAAGATGAAATGTTGTTTGGCTACAACAAGAGCGATGATATTTCAGCGAGTGAAGTGCTGTCTGATGGTTATGGTCAATGTAATACCAAAGGCAATCTATTGATGGCTCTATTGCGTGGATTAGGCATTCCATGCCGATTTCACGGGTTTACTATAAATCAACAGTTGCAAAAAGGTGCCATACCAACCTATGTTTTTTGGTTAGCTCCTAAATACATTATCCACAGTTGGGTGGAGGTATACCTTGATGGTCGTTGGATCAACTTAGAAGGCTTTATCTTGGATGCACAATATCTAACATCCTTACAGCAAAGGTTTAGCCAAGAAAAAGATGTTTTTTGTGGCTATGGTGTTGCAACTAAATGCTTCTCATATCCAGATACTGATTGGCGGGGAACCGATACTTATATACAAAAAGAAGGTATTCATGACGATTTCGGACTTTATGATTCCCCTGATGAGTTCTATCGTGAGCAAGGAACTAACTTATCAGGCGTGAAACGTTGGATGTATCAACGAGTGATCCGTCATCTGATCAACTTCAATGTCGCTAATATTAGAAAAAAGACAGTACTGGAGGTACAAAATGCACAACCATAACCACAGTCATCAACATGGACAAGACAACCGTATTGGTTGGGCATTTTTTCTGAATGTGACATTCACCATTATTGAATTCATTGGTGGTTGGCTAACTAACAGTACGGCGATTATGGCTGATGCCGTTCATGATTTGGGTGATAGCCTGTCTATAGGGTTTGCTTGGTTATTGAGTCGTTTCTCAGATAAAGAAGCATCAGATAAATTTAGTTACGGTTATCGGCGACTCACACTTTTTGGGGCACTCATCAATGGAATCGTTTTGGTTATTGGCTCTATTTGGGTTTTATTTGAAGCAATACCTAGGTTGTCCAGTCCAGAAATGCCTGTTGCGGAAGGAATGTTAGGGCTAGCTTTGCTTGGTGTTGCCGTCAACGGCTATGCTGTATTTAAATTAAAAGCGGGTAAGACATTAAATGAAAAAGTGCTGACATGGCACCTACTTGAAGATGTGCTTGGTTGGGTTGCTGTTCTTATTGTTTCTGTCGTGCTTCTTTTTGTTGAACTACCTATATTAGATCCTTTACTTTCAATTGGATTTACATTATTCATTTTATTTAATGTATTCAGAAACCTAAAATCAACGCTAGTATTGTTTCTGCAAGCTGCACCAGAAGAAGAAACTCAAGAAAATATAAAACGATCACTAACTGAATTACCTGAAATAAGTGGTATTCATCATATGCACTTTTGGTCATTAGATGGTGAAAGCCACGTATTGACTGCACACTTAGAGTTAACTCATAACCTAGAGGTTGATGACATAATTAAGCTAAAGCAACGAATAGCTAAAGAGCTTTCTACTCATCAGTTGTCTCATACAACCATTGAGTTTGAATTTCCTCAAGAATCTTGTCGTGATGAGATTGAAAAGGACCAACATAACTAGCCCAAACATTAGCTTTCTGTTATATTTTTCATTCTTGTATTTATAGGTGTTTATTTTGAATTTATCTGTTGCTGTAAGGGTACTACTGATTATTTCGATTGTTTTGCAATCGTTATCGTCTATTGCGTCCGCAACTTATGATAGTCATCAAGTAGACGTTGAACACCTGCAAACACAACATGACCATAAAAATGACCCTAATATTATCAAAGAAAACGCAGGTGATAGTCAGCACGAAATTAAAGATTGTCATCACTGTGGGCATTGCAGTGGTAGCCACCTATCATGGATATTAGTTAGCAATTTAAACAGTACTGCTAAGTTACATTTCATAAACCGATTTTCCCCTCAGGTAGATCAAACAAAAGATTACCAAGACTCCATATTACGCCCTCCTAAATCTTAATTTATTTGATTATTAATGACCTTTATATCCTGTCACAAGGATAAAAAAGTTGGTGTTTATTAATTTAAAAATTAAGAGTTCATATGTATTTATATTTAAAAAATGCAGGTGTATGCCTGTCTATGTGCCTTGTTATAGGCTTTTCAATTAATTCTTATGGCAAGGAAAAAACTACTTCATGGTTAGAAAACCAAATAAATAAAGATCCTGAAATTATTGAGGCAAGAGAGTTACTCAAAGCTAGTCAATTTCAGGCAAAAAGCTTGACTAAAGCTATCTATAACCCTGAGTTTGAGGCTAGTTATGAAAAGGAAGGTGATTTTAAAAACTTTTCAGTTGGTCTGAGTCAAACTATTGATTTATGGGATAAACAGTCATCCAACAAAAACATTGGTGAAATTGTTTTTTACATGAATCAACAGCAATTATTAGATTTACTTGAATCAAAGAAAGCCGAAGCACTAATCGCGCTTGTTAATTGGCAGGCTTCCAAAGATGCAGCAAAATTGTTAATTGAAAAAGAAGAACAACTGCGAACACTGGTTAGCATTGTTGATGAAAAGCAAAAAGTGGGACTACTGGACCCTATTGATGCTGAATTAGTGTATCTAAACCTAGCACAAACCTTTAGTGAAATTTCCGAATATCAAATTGCGTTAAAGCATGCGGAAGTTCAAGTTCAAGAGTTACTGCCGGATTGGACTCCAGACATAGCCAAAGGACAGCAGTTTGAGTTTAAGACAACAAATTATTCCTTCAATACAGAATGGGTTAAACAACACCCTAAAGTAAAACTTGCTAAAGCGTATTGGCAAGAGCAACAAGCCAAGGCTCAACTTAGCACAATAGAAGCTAAAGCTAATCCCACCATTGGGATTAGTGCAGGTGAAAGTGGCAATGAAAGTACAGTTGGACTTACATTTTCAATGCCTTTAAATATCAGGAATAACTACTCCGATACTATTAAATTTGCCTACTCAAAATCTATTGCCGCAGAAGCCAAATTTCAGTCGGTTTTTCGCAAGCAGTCTTTTAAAGCAAAAGCTAACTATGAATCACTTTTGGTTAGTAAAAAATATTACGAACAGTGGTTAAAACTTACCCACGGCAGGTTGAATAACAGCGAAAAATTACTAAACAAACGCTGGGAAGCAGGTGACATAAATACTTCTGATTATTTATTTGCTTTAAATCAACGGGCAGAAGGACTTCAAACAGGAATTCAACTGGAAAAGCAATTCAAGGTTGCCGAAATTTCCTTCATTTCAAGTATGGGTCAGTTATCCAAATTTGAGATTTAACCGCTCCAATTTTAAACAAGCGAAATCTCAAATTTATAAAATATAGGTTATAAAAATGAATACAATATTTAGTAAAAAATTATTAGCCGTAGTAATGAGCAGCCTTTTAGTTGGGCTTACTACGAGTCACATTGCTTTTGGTCAATCGTCAGATGTTTTAGATTCTGCCGCAAAGATTTCACAGCAAGATGTAAAAGAACATAAAGATGATCATGACGATCACGAAAAAGGCCATGAAGAAGATAAAGGTGACCAAGACGAGCACGGACATGAAGTTGAAAGTAAAGAGGAAGAGCATGAAGAAGGTATAACTCTTAGCCCAAAAAAGATGTCACTTGCTAACATAAAAGTGGAAAGCATTGTTCCAGAATATCAATACAGTTCGATATACGCACCCGGTGAAATCAAGGCCAATGGTTACAGAAGTTATGTCGTATCTCCTCGTACTGAGTCGGTCATTATTAGTCGCCATGCAGCTCTCGGAGAACACGTAGAAATAGGCCAAAAGTTAGTCACATTATTTAGTGAAGCGATGGCACAAGCACAAGGGGACTATTTAATTGCTTCAACAGAATGGCAACGCATTAAAAAACTAGGAAATAAAACCGTCAGCGAAAGCCGCTTGTTGCTAGCTGAAACAACTTACAACGCTTCTTACGGAAAACTCATTGCTTTAGGGTTAACTGAAAAAGCAATTCAGAGTATTTCTAACAAAGACATTAAAGCATTTGGGCAATATACATTAACAGCACAGCGTGAAGGCGTAGTGCTTCAAGACGATTTTATCCAAGGGCAACGCGTTAATGCTGGTGATACAGTGATGTTGCTAGCAGACGAAAAGCAACTATGGGTAGAAGCAAAAGTACCGCCTAATAAAAAGCTTGATTTGCCCAAAAACTCTCCGGGGATAGTCAAATTAGAGGGGCAAAGTTACAACGCAAAAGTCATTCAAGAAGCGCACACCATCGATCCATTAACTAGAACGAGGATAGTTCGTCTGTCAGTCGAAAACAAAGACGACAACCTCCATTCAGGTATGTTTGTGAAAGTCTATTTTCAATTTTCAACCCAAGAGAAAGTAATGGCTGTGCCGGAAGAAGCCTTGGTCCGCGGTGCTGATGGTGATTGGACCATATTCGTTGAAGACCACCCCGGAGAATTTAAAGCTGTAGAAATTGAATTAGGACGAGCCTTAGGTGATTTTAGGGAAATAATCGGCGTTGAAAGTGGAACACGAATTGTCACCAAAGGCGCTTTCTTTGTTGCTTCTGAAATTGCTAAAGGCGGATTTGATCCGCACAACCACTAAGGAGAAATACAATGTTTAATAAAATTATTGATTGGTCCGTAAACAACCGACTCCTTATCTTAATCGCTCTTTTTGCCGCTATTGTTAGTGCAGTAATGGTTATTCCAAAGTTAAATTTGGATGCCTTCCCTGATGTCACTAACGTTCAGGTTGCCGTGAATACTGAAGCGCCCGGATTGGCAGCGGAAGAAGTTGAACAACTTATTACTTATCCGATAGAAGCTGTGATGTACGCCTTGCCTGATGTTGAGCAAGTACGTTCGATTTCTAAAACAGGTTTATCTGGTGTCACTGTCGTTTTTAAAGAAGGCACCGATATTTACTTTGCTAGGCAACTTGTCTTTGAACGACTTCAAGCGGCAAAAGAATTGATCCCAGAAGGTGTTGGTACACCGAATATGGGACCGAACACCTCTGGGTTAGGTCAAGTATTTCAATATTTATTGATATCAGATAAAGACGCTGGTTTTGACGCGATGGCACTTAGAAGTCTCAATGATTGGATTGTCAAACTACTTATCATGCCCGTCGATGGTGTTACTGACGTTCTGTCTTTTGGAGGCAACGTTAGGCAATACCAAGTAAACATTGATCCTTCAAAACTTCTTGAATACGACCTAACCCAAGAAGATGTCGTCACTGCCCTAGATAGCAATAATGCCAATGTTGGCGGCTGGTATATGAATCGAGGCCAAGAACAACTGGTCATTCGAGGTACGGGGTGGTTTGAAAGTGGAGATGCTGGCATCGGTAATATCAAGCAAGTACCAGTAAAAACCTTCGATGGAACAGTAATAACCGTTTCTGACATAGCAAAAGTTGGAATGGGCAGCGAAATTCGACAAGGCGCTGTTACCATGACTCGCAAAACAGCAGAGGGCAAAGTCGAGAATCTAGGTGAAGTGGTTTCAGGTATTGTATTGAAGCGGATGGGGTCAAACACTAAGTCCACCATTGATGGAATCAATGCAAGAATACCACTAATTAATCAAGCGCTTCCAAAAAGCGTTCGCTTTGAACCCTTCTATGATCAAGCTGATTTAATTGAGAAAGCAGTTAATACCGTCGTTGAAGCACTAGCATTAGCTTTTGTTTTCATCTGTATTGTACTGGCGCTTTTCTTAATGAACCTACGGGCAACCTTTTTGGTTTTAATTTCAATTCCTATCTCAATTGGCATTGCTTTGATGATCATGGCTTGGTGGGGTATTTCTGCCAACCTTATGTCACTGGGTGGAATTGCTGTGGCTATTGGTATGTTGGTCGATGGTTCGGTGGTGATGGTTGAAAACATGTTTAAACATTTAAATAAGCCAGATTCAACTCACTCAGACAGTGTTCACGCTAGAGTTTCTGCCTCTGACACAGACCCACACGATGTTGAGCATGATGATCACGGTATTGAATTGCGTCTCAAGGAAGCAGGCAAAGAAGTCGCCCGTCCGGTATTTTTTGCAGCGTCTATTATCTTAGTGGTATTTACGCCATTATTTAGCTTCGAAGGGGTAGAAGCAAAACTCTTTCAACCTATGGCAATCAGTATCATCTTAGCGGTAGTATCTGCCATCATGGTGGCCTTGTTTGTTGTGCCTGCTCTGGCTACTTATCTGTTTAAAACTGGTGTAAGAGAAAAAGAAAGTTTCGTACTAAAACCTTTAGACAAACTTTACAGAAAAGGGCTTACTTTCGCATTAAAACGCACGAAGTTAGTCATTTCAGCTTCACTTGTTTTAGTTATCTCTGCATTTGCATTAGTGCCATTTATTGGCACTGAATTTGTTCCTGAGCTAGAGGAAGGGACGATTAATTTAAGAGCAACCCTCGCTCCTTCTTCTAGTTTAGATACAGCACTTACTGTTGCTCCAATTCTAGAAGAAAAATTAATGACCTTTCCTGAAGTAACTTATGCCCTGAGCAGAATTGGACGAGCTGAAATAGGTGGAGATCCAGAGCCTGTGAACAACATAGAAATTTATATAGGATTAAAACCAGTTTCTGAGTGGACAAGCGCTTCTAATCGATATGAACTTCAAGCTAAAATGGAAAGGTCACTGGAAGAGTTTCCGGGGTTGCTACTTAACTTTTCTCAGCCCATTGCCACTCGTGTTGATGAATTATTATCAGGTGTAAAAGCGCAATTAGCAATCAAGCTATTTGGACCAGAGCTTGATGTGTTAGCCAATAAAGGTCAGGAAATTGAAGCAGTTATTAAAGAAGTTGATGGTGCTAGAGATGTCGCTTTAGAACAAATTGCTGGTGAAGCTCAATTAGTGATCAAGCCTAATAGACAAGAATTGTCACGATTTGGCCTGTCCGTTATCGACGTAATGGAGGTTGTGCGAGACGGCATTGGTGGCGTCGAGGCAGGGCAAATTATTGATGGCAATGAACGCTACGACATTTATGTACGTTTGGAAGAAGAATATCGTCGAAACAAAGAAGCTATTTCAGATATTCGACTTCAATCACCAACTGGGGCTTGGGTGCGCTTAGGTGATGTTGCATCCGTTTCATTTGAGTCTGGCCCACCGCAAGTCAGGCGCGATGACGTACAAAGGCGAGTTGTTATTCAAGCAAACGTCCAGAATCGAGATATGGGTAGTGTTGTAGCTGATATTAGAGAGATAATAGCTAAAAAGGTTGATTTGCCTTCCGGTTATTCTATTTCTATTGGTGGACAATTTGAAAGCCAGCAGCGTGCGCAAAAAAGGTTAGCTATAGTGGTTCCTTTATCATTAGGGTTAATAGCACTATTGCTTTACTTTGCCTTTGGCTCCGTTGGTCAGGCTATGTTGATACTAGTCAATGTACCTCTTGCTGTGATTGGTGGTGTGTTTTCTCTGTATTTGTCAAACCAATACTTATCAGTGCCTAGCTCGGTGGGGTTCATTACCTTATTCGGCGTTGCAGTATTAAACGGTGTAGTAATGGTAGAGAGCATCAATCAACGTATTAAAGATGGGTTAGACATCTCCAAAGCCGTTTTTGATGGCGCAACCTCTAGATTAAGACCCGTATTAATGACGGCTATCACTTCAGCATTGGGCTTAATCCCAATGTTAATGTCGAGCGGTGTTGGTGCTGAAATACAACGCCCTTTAGCCAGTGTTATTGTCGGAGGATTAATTACGGCAACCTTATTAACATTATTTGTGCTGCCTGTTTTATACAGTTGGTTTTCTAGGAAGAAAATAAAAGAATTATCTAGATAGAAAAATTTTTATAATGAACGAATATCTCACACTTAAGTGACGTTTTGTGTGGGATTACAATCTTAACTGTAGTGGCCAAAATCACTAAACCACAACATATTAACTTGAAAGACGATAGTAAAGATTTGAGGAAAACTAAGTGCTTGACGTTTTAATTCTTGCTCTAGCCTTAAGTATGGATGCCTTCGCTGTGTCTGTTGGCTTAGGTGCTAAACAACCAACTAATTTAAATAAACTAGCTTTAAAAGCTGCATTTTACTTTGGCTTTTTTCAATGTGTCATGCCATTATTTGGTTATTTTAGTGGCAAAGGCGTATCTTCATGGGTAGACGATTATGCGCCTTGGATAGCATTTATCCTGTTATTCTGCGTCGGTGGTAAAATGATTTATGAATCATTTGCAGAAGGTATTGAAGAAGACATATCTCAAATCACTCACCGCGTTTTACTCACATTGGCTATTGCAACAAGCATTGATGCGATGGCCGCAGGTTACGTAATAACCTTAATGGACGTTAATGTTCTGACCGCTTGTTTGACTATCGGTTTTACCACCTTTGCTTTAAGTTGGCTGGGTATATATATTGGCTCTAAAAGTGGAACCTTACTTGAAAGTAAGGCAGAGCTACTAGGTGGCATTGTACTAATACTTATTGCTTTTAAGGTGTTACTGTAATCCCGGTATTTTTACTTGACACTACACATAAGAATTTAAATCGTTTATTTGCTAAAGCAATAACTTGCCCTTCTCGAATAGGAGGGCATTTACAGCTCCATTCCCCCAAAGGTATTAACCAACATTTCATAGATAGTTTTGACTCATCTAGTGCAATTTTTGAGGACGCAACCTCTAGATTGAGGCCAGTATTAATGACCGTAATAACTTTTACGCTAGGTTTATTTTCAAGGTTTAATATCTAACAATGTTGGCGCTGAAAGTCAGCGACAGCTTGCCAGTGTTATTGTTGGTGATTTGATAACGATAACACTGTAAACGTTATTTATATTACTTGTTTTATATGAGTGGTTCTCTGAGAAGAAAGTAGCAGAATTATACTGTTAATAGCTTAAAAATTTGTGAAGTTTCCAAATTAACGATGGAACCTTTTTTGGAAACTTCCACCTTGCTACAGTAGCAAATTTGATTAGAAATTGTTGTGGTTATTTGCTGCCAATACTTCACCATTCTTGGCTATTTTAAAATAGATTTTCTTATCACTTTTAGGATTATTAGCACTAACCACATAATAGCTATCTTCAACACTCGAAATTGTAAACTGCGATTTTTCTAAGCTCTTCCATGTATCATCAAGCTTACCAATGGAAAAACCAACATCTTTAAAGGTCATTTTGTTTATCGCTGTTGCTGCAATAACTAGCGCTTTTTGGCCACTGATCACTCCATGATCGCTGTGTGCATATACATTTAAGCTTAGTAAAGCCGTACATAGTGCAATAATCGATATTATTTTGTTCATTTCATTCTCCAGAGTTTATATAAATAAGAAATAATTATTATTTCAGACCAATCACTTCGTATTGGCCTTTTACCATAAGCTGTATACCGATAGCGTTATCGGTCTTATTTTTCCAATACCAACCATGTGAGCCAGTGAAAGGCGTTGTATAGCTGCCCTTCATTTCATTACTAGTAGCAATGGTATAGCTTTCAAAGTAGCCAGTTGTGTCTCCTTCAGGCTCACCATGTAGGTCAAAGTACAAAGGCTCACCGTCTGTTAACCACTCATAGGTCATTTTTTCATGTTGCTTCATGAAAAACTTGTATTCAATGCCGCGTCCCGCAGGTACAGTTACTTCAATTGCTTGGAACTCATCACTCCCTTTATTGGCAATTGGATCAGCTACTGATTGTTGTTCATCACCTGCTGTCGCTAAAATAGTTAATCCAAGCTTTTCACCAACACCTGTTGGGTCAATATTATATTCGGCTGGCAATATGAGCGTGACTATAGCGATAGCCGCAACGAAAACTGCTGATACACTCGCTTTAATCAATGTCTTACTACTTACTGTATGTTGCATATATTTCTCTTATCTTTTTAATTTATTAAATGGTGAAATAACCTGTTAATTGCAGTCCCATCAACATAACACCAGCGCTCATTAATGCAGTGTTAGTCAATGTTGAAAAGCGTTGGAATGATGGTAGCTTTCGCCATGCATTTATAACGATCAGGATAATAGCTAGAGCACAAAACTGGCCTAACTCAACCCCCAAATTAAAGGCAATTAAGTTGGTAATAAGACCATCTTCTGGTAATTGGAACTCTTGTAATTTTGTTGCCAAACCAAATCCATGAAACAGTCCAAAAATCAACACAGCCCATTGAGTACTGGGTTGCCAATTAAAACAACGTTTAAAGCCGCCTAAATTATCGAACCCCTTATATATCACCGAGAAACCGATAATTGCGTCAATTAAATAAGCATTAACTTGTATGTCACTCAGCACACCAAATAATAAGGTTGCACTGTGTCCAATAGTAAACATGGTGACGTACAAGAGTACGTCACGGCTGCGATATAAAAAGAAAATCACGCCTACTAGAAATAGCAGGTGATCGTACCCCGTAATCATATGCTTAGCGCCTATGTATAAAAATGGGATAAACTGCACACCTGTATTCTGCTCTAAAAACACTCTAGTTTTATCATCAACACCATGAGCAAAAGCTTCGATGCTAACAAGTGCTAATAGTGTAATAGTCAAATAAGTTAATATTTTAATCATGTTATTTGGCATCTTGTGACTCCAAAACCTCAACGTCAGTCAAAAGTGACTCATTTTCTTTATGTGGCTTATTCTTATGTGCTATGCGATATAAGGCAGGAATAACAAACAAGGTTAATAACGTTGACGAAATTATTCCGCCAATCACCACTGTTGCTAATGGGCGCTGAACTTCTGAGCCAATTCCTGTGTTTAGCGCCATAGGAATGAAACCTAATGACGCAACCAATGCCGTTGTTAATACAGGACGAAGACGAGTCAGCGCACCATCAAATATCGCTTCATCTAGCGATATTCCACCTTTGCGTAACTCTCTGATGAAAGAAACCATAACTAAACCGTTTAAGATCGCGACACCTGATAAGGCTATAAAACCAACCGCAGCCGAGATTGAAAATGGAATATCACGTAATAACAGGGCAGCGATACCCCCTGTAAGTGCTAAAGGGACACCTGTGAATATAATCATTGCATCTTTAAACGAGCTTAAAGCGAGTATCAGTAACCCAATGATCATGATTAATGTGACAGGCACCACGATACTTAGTCGCTTAGATGCAGATTGCAGCTTCTGATAAGTGCCACCGTATTCCACCCAATAACCAGTAGGGATTTCAATGTTTTCGTCAATCACAGATTGAATATCGGAAACAAAACTCCCCAGATCTCTACCTCGAACATTGGCTGTTACTACAATTCTACGTTTTCCGTTTTCACGGTTAATTTGATTAGCACCAGTAACCAATTCAATTTGAACTAACTCTTGTAATGGCACTGAATGTCCGTCAGGCAAAGTAATAGGTAAATAAGCAAGTTCATCAATATTATTACGCTTTGATTCCGCTAGGCGAACTACAATATCGGAACGTATATCTCCTTGATAAAACTTACCAGCAACTGTGCCTCCCATAGCGGTAGCCACTTGAGATTGTACTTGCCCAATGCTAATACCAAGTTGCATCAGTTTTTCACGAATTGGCACGAGGCTAAGCATAGGCAAACCAGTCGTTTGCTCTATTTGTATATCTGCTGCACCATCGACTTGAGTGATAACGGCACCTATTTCATCACCTAGCGTGTTTAACGTCTCGAAATCATCGCCAAATACCTTAATGGCTAGCTCAGCTCGAACTCCTGCCAATAGTTCATTAAAGCGCATTTGTATAGGTTGTAAGAATTCATAGCGGTTGCCCGGAATAACTTCAACAAGAGCAGCTAACTCTTCAACGATTTGTGCTTTGGGTTTATTAGGGTCAGGCCATAACTCACGAGGTTTGAGGATAATAAAATTATCAGCAACACTTGGCGGAACCGCGTCTGTTGCGACATCAGCCGTGCCTATCTTGGTAAAGACACGCTCAACCTCTGGCATTTGCTTAATTTTATCTTCTAAGGATTCTTGAAGCGCGATTGCCTGTGTTAGAGAGGTTCCGGGTATACGCAACGCATGCATGGCAATGTCGCCTTCATCTAAGTTGGGCGCAAATTCACTACCTAACTTAGTAGCTTGATATCCAGATAAACCTACCAATAATGTCGCGACAATGACCACAAACCATCGTGCCTGTAACACCCATTTTAATGCGGGTTTATAAAGTACAACAGCACCACGGATGACAGGACTGTGCTTTTCTTTCACAGGTTTTCTAAATAACAAGGCAATCATTGCTGGTACGAAGGTGACAGACAACACCATTGCACTAAGTAGTGCGATAACTACAGTGATAGCCATCGGGTGGAACATTTTACCTTCAACACCCTCAAGAGCGAAAATTGGCAGATATACTGCGGTGATAATAAACACACCAAATAATGCTGGACGTATTACTTCCTTTGTCGCGTCATAAACTAACTCCATACGCACTTTTAATGGTAATGGAGTGTTACCTGCTTGGCTCAACCTACGAAGACAGTTTTCGACAATAATAATGGCCCCATCAACTAATAAGCCAAAATCCAGCGCACCTAAGCTCATTAGATTCGCACTAACCTTTGTTTGCACCATTCCTGTAACAGTCATTAACATGGCAAAAGGGATCACTAACGCGGTTAAAAATGCAGCTCTGAAATTACCCAATAGTACAAATAGAACGACAATGACTAAAATAGCCCCTTCAGCAAGGTTTAACTGTACAGTTTCTAAGGTTTTATCAACTAATTTGGTGCGATCATAGACAGCCTTTGCAACCATACCTTCTGGAAGCGTGGCATTTATTTCTTTTAGCTTTTCACCAACCGCGAAAGCGACTGTTCGACTGTTCTCACCAATCAGCATGAAGACAGTACTCATGACAACTTCACGACCATTTTGTGTAGCTGCGCCCGTTCTTAACCCTTTACCGTTCTCTATATCAGCCACATCCTTAATATATATAGATGAACCATCAAACGATTTGAGAGGTATATTGCCAATAGCTTCCATATCCGCAACTTGACCGGGTAATCTCAGCAGCCATTGCGCTCCATTTTGTTCTATAAAGCCTGCGCCTTGGTTTTGATTGTTTTGCGCGATAGCATCAACCACATCGGATTGTGAAAGCCCAAAAGCAAGTAGCTTCTCAGGTTTAAAGGCGACCAGTATTTCACGCTCAAAACCACCGATTGGGTTTACTTCTACCACACCGGGAACTCGCATCAATTGCGGTCTAATGGTCCAGTCATGGACGGTTCTCAAATCCATTGGCGTAATGGGCGAACCATCCGAATGAGTAGCTTCAGGTTTAGCATCAACAGTGAACATAAAAATTTCACCGAGACCTGTCGCAATAGGTCCAAGCTGAGGTTCTAAACCCTGCGGTAATTCGGCACGAGCCGCAGACAAACGCTCATTGACAAGCTGACGAGCAAAATAGACATCGGTATCATCACTGAATATTGCCACGACTTGTGAAAGACCATATCGAGAAACTGAACGGGTATAGGTTAACCCCGGTAAACCTGACAATGCCGTTTCTAACGGAAAGGTTACCCTTTGCTCAACTTCTAAAGGCGTAAAACCAGCCGCTTCAGTATTGATCATCACTTGTACATTGGTGATATCAGGTACAGCGTCAATCGGTAACTTCGTAAAATTCCATACACCAAGCCCAGATACTGCCAATACCATTACCATCACAAGGAATTTGCTTTTTATTGAAAAGCGTAAAATTGATTCCAACATTTAAACGCTCCTAGTGGTCATGTGATGCGCCAGACTTTTCAATGTCGGCTTTTAAGATATAGCTATTGTCTGTCACGTATTCCGTTCCCGTTTTCAATCCACCGAGAACTTCAATCCATTCACCTCCAGCTCTGCCTAGCTCCAGCATACGTACTTCGTATTGCTCACCAACTTTTGCGTAGACAACAGTAAAGTCTCTAAAACCTTGTAAGCCAACACGCTTTACAGCCAGTGGCACATCAATGGTTGCAACTTCAATGTCAGCTTTTACGAAGCCGCCTTCGGCAAGGTTACGACCTTCTAATTCGACCCAAACTATTCTTGCCTGATCATCTCTCACGCTAGGTTCAATAAATGACACCTCACCTACAAGGGGGTCCTCATGACCTTCAATGTTTAACGTAACTGGCGTTTCCAGTTTAACCTTGGAATAATCCGAAGGATAAACCGCTAATTTGGCAATATGGCGATTAAAATTGGTAATGGTGAGTAAGGTTTTACCACCCGTTTGCTCACCCGCGTTTGCGAATAACTGGGTAATAACACCGTTAATGGGCGCTTTAATAACGTAGGGCTTAAGACTTTCATTACTTTCTACTGTGAATAGCGTTTGCCCTTTTTTAACAATTTCACCGTAATTGACGTGTAATTTGGTGATTTCACCATCGAAACGGGCAGCAATGTTTCGCTTAGCGTCCACAGGTAAACTTAATTTTCCATAAGCGGGTATGGTTTGATGAATTGTCGCAGGGCCTGCGATTTCAGTGTTGATTTCCATTGCATCGGCAACTGCCTGTTCAATTGTGGTGCGACCCTCGAAGTTGTCATATCGCCAATTGTACTTTTTACCCTGATAAGTTGCTTCAATGGCAACAACAAAAGAGTGAGGCTCATAAATCACCATATCACCGCGAAGAAAGTCACCTTGAGCATTGAAGTTAATATCATCAGTGCCATCGCCTAGGCGAATTAATTTTACGTTTAAATCGACATTCTTTGGGTCGATAGGCTGTCCATCATTTGTCGCCCAAACACGAAACTCTGGTGGCACACCAGTTTCAAAAATAGAGAGTTCAATGGCAAAATCACCATCTCGTAACATGCGCCCACGGTGTGGACCTTTCTCTGGTTCAGCTTGCTCTGCCGCAGGTGTTGATGCTGCAATAGCATTAGGTGCGACGACACCTGCGAATGAGATAATAATCGCCAAGCTTAATGACGACAGAATATTTTTATTTTTCATAAGTTTACTCATGGTTTTACTCGCTATCACTAACGGGCACGCCAGTTAGGCGTTGAATTTCAATATGTTGTAAATGCAAAGATTGATAAGCATCAAGTAACTGATTTTGGGCGCTGAGCAGCTCTCTACGTATATCACTCCACTGGTTGTAGCTCAGCTTACCGATATCAAATGCTTGACCGGCTTCCGTCAACGCGGTTTCTAGTACGGGAATTATTTCTAATTGAATCGTTTCAATGACATGATGGGAATGTGCCATTTCTTGCAATAGCACATAGAGCTGCGCATCGAGTTTCTGCATTAGGGCTTGTTGCTGACTTGCCAGAACATCTTGTTTTGCGCGTAAGGCAGCCATTGTTCCTGCATTTCTATTTTCACTCCCCCAAGGAATAGAGACACCCGCCACTAAACCAAAATCATCGGTCGTTTCATATCGTCTTAATCCCGCAGTGAATTGCCACTGAGGTTTTGCTTCAATACGTGCAAGTTCCATTTGAGACTGGGCGATACGTTGTTCATTAGCGAACTGCTGGATTTGCGGTATTTGCTTAAGCTTGTTTAGCTGGCTTTCTACAGATGGAATTTCCGGCTTAAGCATTAAATTTCCCGTTAACTTAAGCTCTGCCTGAGGCTTACCCCATAAGGATGACAGTTGATAATGGCTGGCTTTTAATTCGTGCTCTAAATCTTCAACAGCTAGATTTCTTCGAACCAACTCAGCTTGAGCCAAGCGCATTTCAACATTAGAACTTTTACCTGCTTTTACTCTTTTGGCAATCGCGTCAACCACTTCCTGTGCCTGAGATACCGCTAATTGATTGAGTTTCAAGCGCTCTTGCTTTATCAAGATTTCAACAAACTGTTTAGCAACAATCGCAGATAAATCGAGGGCTTTTATTTTTTGCTCTACTATTACTGCATTTGCTTGGCTTTTTGCCGCATTAACTCTGCCATCAATTTGATCTTGTTGAAGCAACCAAGAGTATGTGAGCGTTGATTGCATACTTTGTAATGCGCTATGCTCACCTGTCCCTAACGCATCTTCAATCATTAAACCTATTTGAGGACGCTCTCCAATGCCAGCTTGCTCGATATTACCTTGCCACACAGCTTCTTGAGCTATCAAGGCTTTTAGCTCAGGATGACTTTGTAGAGTCATGGTCACAGCCTTGCTTAAATTTATAACCTGATGTGATGACTGTAATTGCTGCTGGATTTGCGCATTAGCCAAAAAGGGAGTTGATGTTACTAAACCAGCCCCCGTTGTTAAAACTAGACCAACAGCCAAAAACCGATTGCCGATCGGTTTTTTCCCGTTGCTTTTATAAAGATTAAATCTCATTCCCTATCCTTAATTAATGGATGAAAAAAGTTTCGATAAAGTGATGAAAACTATCGACAGTGGATGCCGCTAGTAATGGCATGGTTGCCAATAATGCTAGTGCTATGATGATAGTAGAAAGTGACGGTTTAGTTATTGGATTTAATAACCGCTCAACACGAAGACTCGTGTGATCATGTCCGAAGTAGCTAACAGACGCCTGATCGCAATCCGTAGGAAGTGCTTTTTGAAGTCTAGCGACATCAATTAATGTCTGTGCGATATCAAGGTGGTCGTATTCTTTTGTGACCTCATTGTCGGCCATCTTTTCCGTCATTAAGACATATTGCTCGATTAGGGTTTGTTTTATACGTGACGGATAGAAGCTGGCAAGTGCCGCGAAAAGCACTTTAAATAACGGGTCTCTTGCCGTTACATGAGCCAGTTCATGATTAACGATGATATTAAGTTGTTCATCACTAACTTGGGTTTGCAGTCCGGTTGATACATATATCTTGGGAGATATAAAACCTGTAGTAAAGGCAACAGGCACTTTAACAGGCATCAATAAATATTGATTGCCATTAGTCGTCCTAGCATTTTGTGCATCAGTAAAGCTTAGTAAACTCGATAATGCGATGGACTGTTTGGTTCTAGCAAAGGTAGTGTTAGTTACGCGCCAAGCTAAATAGATTAGTGCTAAAAGTAGGGTTAACGCGTGCCAACTTGAAAAGCTAAAAATATCGATATGGTGCCAATGGGCAAAATCTTCGAACCAGCTTATGTTAAAAACTTTATCAAACCCTAACGAGTAAGGCATAAAGTAACTAATACAAGAAAAGGCTATCCACCAAGGTGCACTCACTAGTGACCACAATATAAACTTTTGACTATTAAAACTGACTTGTTTGAGTTTGAACAACACAAAACGAGATACGACAGCAACAGTTGCAATACCGATCACAAATGCAAGCACTGAAACACTGAGCAAATTTAGAACGATTGCCATATCTCCAACTAACATAATTAAGCCAGCTCCTTTCTAAGCTGGCGTTGTTTCTCGATCATTTTTTCTAATGTATCGAGTTGTTCGTCATTAAGCTGTGCCGAAGCAGAACTGAATGCAGCAATTAAGCTATTTTCACCATCATCAACAAAGTCACTGGTTACATTTGAAATAAGTTGAGCAATTAAGCCTTCACGATCTACTCTGGCTGAATAACAATACGCATGGCCTTGTTTAGTGCGTTTAAGTAATTCTTTTTTAAATAACCTATCAAGCGTACTTTGGATAGTATTTAACGAATTACCACGAGCTAACCCCAGTACTTTATGTACTTGCTTTGCATCCGCCTCTTTCACATTCCAGAAATGTTGAAGCACTAACTTTTCTAGTTCACCTAACTGCATAACACTTTACTCTATTTAATTCGTTGGCTATATTGTCACAACAAAAACCGATAGGCAATCGGTTTTTCATTTAAGGACATTATATGGGTTGGCTAATAACTAAGTATTTGATCACCGCTACGGTCATTGTCGCGGCATCGGAGCTAGCAAAACGAAATGATAAACTAGGCGCACTAATAGTGGCCTTACCGACAGTCACAATTTTAGCCATGATTTGGTTATATGTTGAAAAGCAACCGTCAGAGAAAATAGCCAATCATGCTTGGTACACTTTTTGGTATGTACTTCCCACATTGCCCATGTTTTTACTTTTCCCCATGCTGATGCAGCGCTACAGTTTTTGGCTATCGTTACTCATCAGCTCAATAATAACGATAATTTGCTTTTGGCTGTTTTCGTTATTGCTTAAGCAGTTTGGAATAGAATTAATACCCTAAATTAAAAGTAGGGATTTCCCCTAAAACGGTGTAGTAACCAAAACATATACTTTTTTATGACGAATAAATTAAACTCAAAAATTATGTTATAGCTATCGCATACTTATTATTGCCTCTGGAGAATAACTACCATTTCTCATCACTATTAACTCGTCTAGTGTTATCTCAAATAATTTTAAATTACCATCTATCGAATAGCAGTTACCGTTGTGAGTGATAACCTCCATCGTGTTATCAGCAAATCTTTTGCTAACAATTATTGAGGTAACAATTTGCTCATAGGGACGAAATCTAAATGTTTCATCTTCGATTACCTGACCAGCTAACACATCGCCTAAATAAGCCTTATTAGCGCCCATACTGTCAAAAACAGAAACAATACTAACATCGACTAAAAATGTTTTTTCCATCAGCTTATACCGCCTCTTTTACCTTGATCGGTCTAAACCCCACGGAAAAGCGATTACCTTTTAACACAAACCAGTCACTGCTAGCATCAGTGTGTGACATTAAGATTTTCTTTTGCTCAATCTGCATGTCTGTGAGTACTTCGTGATTCGAGAATGACGAACTGATGCGGTGAGTTTCAAAAACCAAAGACTGTTGTTCAATCTTAATAATATATTTCTGAAATTCCTTCGTATTTTTGACCAATAGATTTAACCTTGGTAGTTCTTCATCTACTTTTCTAGCTTTTTCTGAGAGCAACATAAAACCAAATACAAGGTATCGCTTACGTCGTATGTGATAAAACGCTGGGGTCTCACTACCATTTTGTAATACATCACCAAAGGCGCATTTTAAATTGCTCTGAAGCCAATTTTTATGTTTCTCTATTTTGTTTCTTTCAGCTCCTAAAGTAGCCTTATGGAGATTACTATCTTGTTTAAGTCTTCTTGAAAGATATGTATTTAAATTGTCGTAAGATAATTTGCTAAGCGGATATTTTGTCGCTACTAATCTAAATGGTCTTGTATGAACCAACAAATCAGCATAAAGCACTTCTGTAGGATCAGTCAGCGTATTAAAATAAGGTTTCCAGTTTAACTGGAATTCAGCGCCTGTGTTTACAATAAACCGAGATTCATCAAGTAACCCCATTGATTTATAAATCGCTGAGATTATTTGCAATTGTGGCTTTTCTATAAGATTAAGTGACACTATTCTTGCCGACATCACTTCAATTTCTTCATGAAGTTCATCAATCAATTCATCGTCATCAACTTCACCTATGAAAAGATATTTGAGTGAGTCATGTTCAAAAATCCCATGTAGATGATTTTTTGAATACTCTAGTCGCAGGGCTTGTTCAGCAGCCGAGAAATTAGCTAAATTATAAACACATCTCGCGAATAAACCTTCTGCTATTAATTCGGGAATCTCAAGTAACCAAGCAAAAAGCTTAGTCTGATATTGAAGTTTAGTATGCAATTGCTCAAGTGAAATCATTTAGTTCTCCAAACAAAATAACGAACAAACAATGGCCTACCAACACATTGCTTTATTTATTGTTCAAATAACCAAATTTTTACGGATGCTCCGCTTCACTGTTCACGTTTTTCAAGGCGAAAAACATGTGTAGGCGTAGGCTGTCCGTTCAGCCTTCATATTATAATATCGCCAAAAAACAAAATGACAACTTACGTATTTGTACAACTTTAGGTAGATATTTTGAGTTTGAACTCTGAAAAGCTAAGCCCAAACAGGGATACGACCATCTCTTCATTTATATTGGAGCCGGGAAATTTTTTTTCAAAATTTCCAATAATGCTATCTAGGTGGCTAGCTAATATTTTTACTAAAAATATTTCCGAGTTTGGTGAGAGTGCAGACAGTGCTATCAATGGGTTGTCAAAGGATTCAGCTTTTATTTTTACTAGTAAATCGCTGTAACTGTCACAGCCGTAAAGACAAATAGCTAGGGCTTCTTGGGCTTGTCCAAGGGGAATAGTTAATAATTTAGATAATCGTTTTGCCTGCCTTTTTATATTTACTAGCAGGTCTTCTTTATTAAAAGACATCAATACACCAAAAAACGGCAACGCTAGGCCACGCACCTATGTCACTCAGTTTTTGTGAATATTTAATCTTTTAGTTCAGAGTAAATCCATTTCGTCCTGTTTTCGTGGGAACGGGCTTCTCTGAAAAGCCACTGCAAAAAGCAGTGGCTATTGTCGCAATATTATAAGGAAATGTGAATTGTAGTTTGATGCCTACATGTTCTTTTCAGTGAATTCAGCCAAGCTACTACGCTCTACTTCATCAAATATCAATACTGAGCCTTTTTCATAGTTTCTATACACGTTAACAGCCGCGCTAGCACCTGAAGATGCGGGTGTGACAAACTTATCATCAATCTGGGCTAAGTTGCCCAACACGATTGTGCGACAATTTTTGCCACCACGGCTTAACATGCCCTTAATTTGCGCTCTAGTCATGTTTTGAGCTTCATCAATGATTAAAACAGCATCGTCTATTGAACGACCTCGGAAGTAAGCCATACTAGTAAATTCTATATTGGCTTTTTCGATCACATGCTCAACAGTTGCACTAATATTACCTTCATTGTTATCACCTGAATGCATTGATATAAGCGCATCTGTTATACCTGCTAATAACGGCATTGATTTCTCTGTCAGGTCACCGGGTAAAAACCCCGGATCATCGTCCATAAAGTCTCTGGAGCGCACCACAACGATTTTTTTGTACTTTTTTAACTCCAATACTTGATGCAGCGCCGAAGCAACTGCTAAAAAAGTTTTTCCGGAGCCAGCAGGGCCAAGGATGATATTTAAGTCATAATATGGATCTGTTAATTGGCTTAAAGCTACTGCCTGACGCTGATTTTTAGGCAAAATGCCCCATACTTTTTCTTGTTTACGAGGCAATAACTTTGTGAATATCTCAGTATCTGTTACTTCTGAAATTCGCCCAATGTGTCCAGCTTCATCGTACCAATACATGTTTGGCTGAACTTCATCATTAAATAGACTTATTGGGAAAGTATAAACTTCTCCTGAAACCTTGAAGTCTTTGTCTGATTTAATTCGATCAAAAAGATCTCCTTTAAAGGCTTGTACCCCTGTGTATAAAAGATCAATATCTGATATTTGATTATCTACGGCAACGTCTTCTGCCATGACCCCTACGGTTCGAGCTTTCAAGCGCATATTAATGTCACGGCTAACAATTATTACGTCTTTATCTAAGTCCTTCTGAAGATACAGTGCATAGTTAATTATTCTATTGTCAGCGTCACTTCCAATACCGTGCTTTAACTCTTTAGCCATATCGAGCTGGGTATCAATTCCAATAAACAGTCTTCCTCGTTTAGCTGTTTCAGTAGAAGGCAGTGGAATACCAGCTTCCATCTCTTCTGCACTGTGCCCATTTATTATATCTTCAAGCATACGAATACATACACGAGCATCAGCACTAACCGATTTGTTAGTTCTTTCTTTTAAGTTATCTAATTCTTCTAGAACTGTTAGACAGATGTATACGTCTTCACTGTACGCAAGAAGTGACTTTGGATCATGAACTAGTGCCGATGTATCCAATACTCTTGGGTTTTTGTTTTCACTTGGATTATTCATTTTAGTTCTCCTTTGAGAACGATTTTAATTAATTAGCATTTTAGATTTACCTTAGCTTTATTATTTTTGTTTGTGCCTCTTGCAGGTTAAATCCGTTATTTATATTTATTGATGAATGGTTCTATTCTTTAAGTCACACTTAATGACATGTTAGAGAGATTAGATCTTAGCCTGTTATAAATACTCAATTTATTCAGTAAGAATAAGGTCTGTAGATAGGTCTGCACAAATATTGAAAAAAAGCTTGCAGTAATACCTGTTTTTCCGCATCCTGCAGGACCTGTTAAAATAACTAATTCAATACCGGTATCGAGTAACGCATCCATTGCCATGCCTTGATAAATATTTTTTGGCTTTACTCCCCATGCCGACTGATGCATTAAACGCTCAACACCGATATCTTTGAGCATAATATGCTGCTCATCATAAGATTTAACTCGTGCGGCAAACTGACCGCTGTCATCAAGTAAATATTCATTGCAAAACACATCGGGGATCAAACTTTTTGCCACTTTATGAAACGCATCACGACCATGTTGCTCGGTTTCACATTCGCCCACATGCTGCCAAAAATCGCCAGCAATTTTTTTATAACCACTGGAGAGCAAAGCAATATCATCAATCAGCTGATCGGTACGATAATCTTCAACAAATTTAAGCCCTGCGCCTTTGGCCTTTAAACGCATATTAATATCTTTGGTAACTAACACCACTTTGCTATTAGGATGTTGTTTTTGTAGGTGCACGGCACAATTGATAATACGGTGGTCATTTTCGTTGCCAGGTAAACCTGAGATAGAATCGGCAAATAAATGATCATTAACAATAATAAGTGTGCCAGCCGAAGACGCTTTGGCCTTTTTATTACTAGGTAGAGCGACGCCTTTGAGCATTTGTTCTGGTGTGGCATCTTTGAGTACTTCATCCAAGCCACGAATGGCCACACGGGCATCACGGCTAACATCATGCTTACGATCTTTTATATGATCCAGTTCCTCTAAAACTGTCATGGGAATTACAACATCATGTTCTTGGAATGATAAATACGCGAGGGGTTCGTGAAGCAATACATTGGTATCTAGCACATACATTTTACTATCAAGGTTCGAAGCTTTTTCCATAGCACTTTCCTTACGTTTTATGATTTTTATGCTATACCCAACTAATCAAGTAAAACGGGTTGAATGTTCACCCTGAAAAACTTAATTGCTCGGTATATTCTAAGTTTAGCTTAGATGTCATAAAAGTCTGTTTTATGACAAACCTTTTTTTGTTTTGAATTAATCCTTATTGCAGCAACTTTAATAGGAATAATTCACAGTTATTAAATTAATTAAAAGTCAGCTGGTTCGCACCTTGCAGTGGTGTTAGCTAACAGGTAACATAGCCGCCTTTTTCTTCATAGACGAGACATACATGAATTTTTCCTTAGGTCAGCGTTGGATCAGTGATACAGAGTCAGATTTAGGATTAGGCACAGTGGTTGCCCTTGAGGGCCGTCAGGTCAGCATTTTATTTCCCGCCAGTGGCGAAAACCGTGTTTACTCAATGTTAGAAGCACCGGTTACCCGCGTGGCATTTAATCCTGGTGATGTGATCAAAAGCGTTGAAGAATGGGAACTTGAAGTCGAGTCAATTGAACCTATCGGTGATTTACTTTGTTATCACGGCACTCGTATTGATAACGGTGAAAAAGCACAATTAAAAGAAACGTTTTTAGATCACTTCATCAAATTTAATAAACCACAAGATCGCTTATTTGCCGGCCAAGTTGACCGCTTTGATCGCTATACATTGCGCTATCAAACATGGCAACACCAGTTTGAACGCCAACAATCACCTATTAAGGGTTTGATTGGCCAGCGCGCAAGCTTAATTCCGCATCAGCTTTATATTGCACAAGAGGTCGGTAAACGATTTGCTCCTCGAGTGTTATTGTCTGATGAAGTAGGCCTTGGTAAAACCATTGAAGCGGGGATGATTTTACATCAACAAATTATCAGTGGTCGCGCAAGCCGAGTACTCATCGTAGTGCCGGAGAACTTACAGCATCAGTGGTTAGTTGAAATGCTGCGCCGCTTTAATTTACACTTTTCAATTTTTGATGAAGAGCGTTGTGATGAAGCCTTTGCCGACTCACCCAATGTATTCGACACTGAACAGTTAGTACTAACTAGCCTTGAGTTTTTAACCAAGAAAAAACGCTGGTTTGAACAAGCAACAATGGCTGATTGGGATTTACTGATTGTTGATGAAGCGCATCATTTAAGTATTACCAACGGTAAACCAAGCACTGAATATCAACGTATGGCTGAGCTTAGCCAAGATATTCCAGGGCTGATACTATTAACAGCAACACCGGATCAACTTGGTCACCGCAGCCACTTTGCGCGCCTACAGTTACTCGATCCTGATCGCTTTTATGACTACGATGCCTTTGTTGCTGAAGAAAGTAACTATAAGCATGTGGCAGAGGCTGCTAATCAATTATTACAACAGCAAGCCCTTGATGACAACGCCAAAGCCACGCTAATTGAGCTGTTAAAAGAAACCGACATCAGTAAGGTGCTTGAACAAGCGCAAAATGGCGATGCAGCGGCCCGTAAAGAGATTTTGGCGATGTTATTAGATCGCCATGGCACAGGCCGTATTTTGTTTAGAAATAGCCGTAGCGGCATTGACGGCTACCCTAGTCGCAAACTACACGCCTACCCGATGGCGATGCCGAAACAATATAAAACGGCAATTTCAGTATTGGGCAATATGAGCGGCATTAAAAATGCTGAGCTTAGCGCGCAACGCGCCCTATTTCCTGAAAAAATATTCCAAGAGTTTGAAGGCGAAAGCGCTAGCTGGGGACAATTTGATCCTCGAGTAGAATGGTTGATCGACACCCTAAAAACCCTTAAACGCGAAAAAGTCCTGCTTATTTGTGCTAAAGCCGAAACCGCTATCAGCCTTGAGCAAATCCTGCGTGAACGCGAAGCGATTAAAGCCTCAGTGTTCCATGAAGGCATGACAATTATTGAGCGAGATCGCGCCGCTGCATTCTTTGCTGATGAATACGACAATGCACAAATATTATTGTGCTCTGAAATTGGTTCAGAAGGTCGTAACTTCCAATTTGCTCATCACTTAGTGTTATTTGATTTACCACTGAACCCAGATTTACTTGAGCAACGTATTGGTCGCCTTGACCGTATTGGCCAAACTCAAGACATCAACATCCATGTACCGTACTTTGAAAACAGCGCACAAGAAGTATTACTGCGTTGGTATAACGAAGGCTTAGATGCCTTTGAAACCACCTCAAGCACCGGGCAACTTTTGTATAAAGAGTTTAAAGATGAGCTACTTGAGTTTATTGCCGCCCATAACTGTGATGAAGACGAGCTAGAGCCATTACTAGAGCAAGTAGCCGGTCAAAACGCAGTACTGCGTAAACAAATGGAAAGCGGCCGTGACCGTTTGCTTGAGTTACACTCATCAGGCCAAGGTGCAGCAGACTCGCTGGTTGTTGATATTGAAAAACTAGACAACCAATTTGAACTACCAAGTTATATGATCAACGTGTTTGATACCTTTGGCGTTAGCCAAGAAGACAAAGGTGAAAATACTATTATCTTAAAGCCAACTGAGCATATGCTAAATCCGTCATTCCCAAGTTTAAAAGACGACGGCATGACAGTCACATTTGACCGTGACACTGCACTTGCACAAGAAGATGTGCATTTCATCAGCTGGGATCACCCTATGGTGCAAGGCACCTTAGACATGATCTGTGATGATGACTTTGGTACTGCGTCAGTCGCATTACTTAAAAACAAAAAATTACCACCAGGTACCTTTTTTGTTGAGCTAATTTACGTAGCAGCAGCCATGGCACCAAAAGCGCTGCAAGTTGGCCGCTTTTTACCGCCGACGCCGATTCGTATTTTGCTCGACAAAGCCAGCAACAACTTAGCTGATAACGTCGGCTTTGATGGCTTTAATCAGCAGCTTTCTGCGGTAGGCCGTCAAACAGCCAGTAAACTAGCTGGCGCATTACAAAGTGCGATTCACCCAATGCTTAAAACCGCCCAAGAAATGGCGCAAACTAAGTTAGAAGTCATTCGCACTGCGGCGCTTGAGCAAATGCAACAATCGCTCAGTGAAGAGCAGGCGCGTTTAGCGGCGCTGAAACAGATCAACCCTAATATCCGTGAAGAAGAACTTACCTTCTACGATAAGCAACGCACAGAGCTGACAAGTTATATCGGCAAAGCACAGTTGCAGTTAGATGCCATTCGCTTAATTGTGGTATCACATTGATTTGGGAGCTGAGCTTTAAGTTATAAGCGGTAAGTTTTAAGTTTAAAAAAGCGCGGTGTATTAAGTTACAGCGCGCTTTTTTATTACATGTTACGCTGAAAACCCGCGCCTACGAGATATTGCCCATTCGTAGCAGATGTATGGACTCCTCCCCATTAACGGGAGAGTACGGTATAAAGAAATTGCAGAGAATCTTTTACCAAATTAGGAGTCCATACATGGCACATTGTAATTTAGTTGCTATTGATTTAGCAAAAAATACTTTCCAAGCGGCGCAGTTTAAAGGCAACAAACTGATGTCCAATAAATCAGTTAACCGTCAAACGCTGCTTGAGTTATTAGTTAAAGCAAAACCGTCGGTTGTTGCTATGGAGGCATGCGCAAGCGCCCAGCATTTTGCGCGCACTGCGCAGTCCTTTGGTCATGATGTAATACTCCTTGACCCTTTGTTCGTGAAAGCATTTAGACAGGGGCAAAAAACTGATGCGAACGATGCAATCGCAATAGCCGTTGCCAGTCGAGTCCCGGATGTTCGTTCGTGTAAAATTCTTACCATTGAAGAGCAGGCTTTACAGTCACTTAGCAAAGTAAGAGCGTTAGCAGATAAACAAAAAATTCAGTTATCAAACCAAATACGCGGGCTACTCCTTGAGTTTGGTATTGTGATTAACCAAAGTGAGGCCGCATTTAAAGCAGCCATACCCGATATTTTAGAAGATGCAGAAAACACACTGCCGCTAGAACTAAAGCATGCTCTCGCGCTCAGCTATTCACTTTATAAACAGCAGTGTGACAATAAGGTAGAGCTGCAAAAACAAATAGAGCGTATTGCAAAACAAAATGATGGCTGTCAACGCTTAATGGCTCTCGAAGGAGTCGGCCCAATCACGGCTATCGAGCTCCTGTCTTTTTTAGGTAACACGACACAGTTTAACGATGGAAGAAGTGCTGCGGCGTGTGCAGGAGTGACACCATTACAGCATTCGACAGGTGGCAAAGCAAAGATAGGGCGCATACCCAAAAGACGAGGTGGTGCATTAAGACGAAACCTATTTTTAGGCGCTCGCTCAGTAGTGAGTAAATTAAAAAACAGAGAAGCCACGACAGAAAAAGAACGATGGGTAAAAAACCTTCTAATAAGAAAAGGTGTCAAGTGCGCCGCTATTGCATTAGCAAACAAAACAATGCGAACAGCCTACGCCTTACTCAAAAATGGAACGAGTTATGAAGCAAGATTATTAACCGCGTAAAAATAAAAAGTCAGTAAACAAAAGAATTGAACAAGCCAAGATAGAGCATTAAGTGGTGAGACCCACCCTTGAGAGCCTGAAAAATCGCTAGTGTACGAAGATACCGTGTAGCAGATAAGGCACAAGGGCGCGAAAACATCAAAGTGGCCGAGGTAGCGCCTCATTAGAGCCCGTATATAAGCACGCAATCACATCATTTTAATGTAAAAAGGCTTGTGCTATAGGAGGAGTCCATATAAGCGATTTTACATCGCGACAGAAGCAACATAGTTTTATCCAGCATCTAAATTATATATTTGCGCGGGATAAACTAAAACCTACGTCGGCCTGCCTTTATTGCGCTTTCCTAATAAATACGCGTCGCGAAACTTCATAAAATGCTGTTCAAGCTTAGTTGCTGCATCAGACTCCCCTGCCAGTGCTAGCACCATAATGGCCACTTCAGCGGTGCCAAGTTGGTGAGCATGCGGGGCAACCCGTAAGCGATAATCTGACAGTTTTTCTGCAGTGATCGACAGCACGGGTAAATTATCGAGATAAGGGCTTTTGCGGATCATTTTTTTCGCTTCACGCCATGTGCCATCTAAAAAGATAAACAAGGGACGTTTATTAGGCTGGTGTTGTACATCAGTAATAACGCGTGCGGTATCTTCAACATCTGTAGCAGGAAAGATCACCATAGGTTGATATTGCGGGTCATTTAATAAGGCTAATAGTTTATCATCAGGATCAGTCCTGTCCCAACGAAAAGCATGATTATCAGGAATAATTTCAGCAATTAATCGCCCTGTATTAGAGGGTTTAAAACTCTCGTTGTGATACATAAGTAAGCATACCGCCGCCTGACTATCAGCCTGCTCCACACCGTCACAAATACAGTAATATTTTGCGATTAAGCATCGCTCACAGCGATCCATTTTACCGCCACGAGCATTAAACTCACGGCGAGATTCACTAATTTGCTGGGCACGCAAAGTAAGTACTGAATTAGAAGAGCGTTTATTCACGTGGTTTATTACCTAAAATAGTACCTAAATTTGATCGGCGGATATTATAACACATTTGCGCAGGGTAAACCCACGCCTACGTATTGGTAGCAGCGAGTTTACCTCGCGATAAAGCCCATTATTTACCACTGAGGGCACAGAGGCGCTTCGCGCTACACAGAGAAACCAAAGTAAAAATCACTTATTTCTTCTCGGTGGTCAATTAATCACTGAAAGAACTTTAATCTAATTGCGCGGGGTAAACCCGCGCCTACGTATTGGTAGCAGCGAGTTTACCTCGCGACAAGAGCTGTTTCGCGGCTGAATGTTATTCCGAGCTTACATTTTACATCTGCGCGGGGTAAACCCGCGCCTACGTACTGATAGCAACGAGTTTACATCGCGATAAAGCCCATTATTTATAACTGAGGGCACAGAGGCGCTTCGCGCTATACAGAGAAACCAAAGTAAAAAATCACTTATTTCTTCTCTGTGTTCTCGGTGGTGAATTAATCACTGAAATAACTTTAATCTATTTGCGCGGGGTAAACCCACGCCTACAAGGTATTACGTATTACACACCCGCGCCTATAAAACAAAAAACCCAAGCCGAGGCTTGGGTTTTTAAACAATTAACTAAAAGAACTTACTTCTTCTTTTTAACTGCTTTTTTGTTTGGTAAATCAGTGATTGAACCTTCAAATATTTCAGCTGCAAGACCGATTGATTCGTTCAATGTTGGGTGAGCATGAATAGTTAATGCTAAATCTTCACCGTCAGCACCCATTTCGATACCTAGACCGATTTCGCCCAGCATTTCACCTGCGTTAATACCAATCATAGCACCACCGATAATACGGCCACTTTCTTTATCAAAGATCAGTTTAGTAGAACCCTCAGTACGAGAAGATGCAATTGCACGACCTGATGCAGCCCATGGGAATACAGCTGTTTCAATGCTTAAGCCTTGCTCTTTTGCTTCTTTCTCAGTTACGCCAACCCAAGCGATTTCTGGGTCAGTATAGGCAATTGAAGGAATACATTTCGGATCAAAGTAATGTTTTTGACCTGAGATAACTTCAGCAGCAACGTGACCTTCATGAACCGCTTTGTGCGCAAGCATAGGTTGGCCAACTAAGTCACCAATTGCGAAGATGTGGTCAACGTTAGTTTTAAGCTGCTTATCAACATTAATGAAGCCACGCTCATCAACATTAACACCCGCTTTGTCAGCATCTAATAAGTTACCGTTTGGTGTACGACCAACAGCAACTAATACTTTGTCATAACGTACTGGTTCAGCTGGTGCGTTTTTACCTTCAAATGTAACGTATAAGCCGTCATCTTTCGCTTCTACGCCAACAACTTTAGTTGATAGCATAACGTTAAATTTATCACTTACGTATTTTTGGTAAATCTTGATGATGTCTTTATCAGCAGCTGGTACTAGTTGGTCAGCAAATTCAACCACGTCGATTGCAGAACCTAGTGCGCGATACACAGTACCCATTTCAAGACCGATAATACCACCACCTAATACTAATAGCTTTTCAGGGATGTCTTTAAGCTCTAGTGCACCGGTTGAATCAATTACGCGGTCATCTTCAGGAATGAAAGGTAAGTTTACCGGTTTAGAACCAGCAGCAATGATAGCGTTATCAAAAGTAATTGTTGTTTTACCGTCAGCGCCTTCAACATCAAGCGTGTTGCTACCTGTGAATTTACCGTAACCGTAAACCACTTTAACTTTACGCATTTTAGCCATGCCGTCTAGGCCACCAGTAAGTTGGCTAACAACTGACTCTTTCCACGAACGAATTTTATCTAAATCAATTTGTGGTGCGCCAAAAGTAACACCATGAGATGACATTTCTGCTGCATCATCAATTACTTTAGCTACGTGTAAAAGTGCTTTCGAAGGAATACAACCAACATTAAGACATACACCGCCTAATGTGTCGCGAGATTCTACTACTGTTACTTCTAAGCCCAAGTCAGCAGCACGGAAAGCCGCAGAATAACCACCAGGACCACCGCCTAGTACAACAACTTGAGTTTTTAATTCGTTGCTCATGCTTTTACCTTAATTGTTTGAACGGGACACTGCCCTAAAGTTTAACTGCCATGTTTCTGCAAGGCAGAAAGGGAGAGCAGATCAAAAATTTATGCAAGATATACAAAGATTGTATCATTGCAAATGGTAAAAATCCCAGCAAAAAACAACTGGCTGGGATTTGATTCTATTTATTTCGCTACATGCAGCAATTGCTTACATTACTAATTGGCGAATATCGCTCATGTAACTTGCTAAAGTTACAGTAAAGCGTGCCGCTAGTGCACCGTCAATCACCCTATGGTCGTAAGACATAGAAAGTGGAACCATTAGTTTTGGTTCAAACTCTTTGCCATTCCACTTAGGTTTAATTTCAGACTTAGAGACACCTAAAATAGCAACTTCTGGGGCATTTACGATTGGCGTAAAGGCTGTACCGCCAATACCACCAAGGCTTGAAATTGTAAAACAACCACCTTGCATATCAGAAGAGGTAAGTTTGCCGTCACGCGCTTTAACAGATACTTCCATTAATTCACGCGATAATTCAATGATGCCTTTCTTATCAACATCTTTAAATACTGGCACAACCAAACCGTTTGGCGTATCAACTGCAACACCGATATTGATGTACTTCTTAAGAATTAAGCTTTCACCGTCGTTAGATAGTGATGAGTTAAATGTAGGGAACTCAGCAAGTGCTTTCGCTGCTGCTTTCATTACAAATACCAGCGGGGTGATTTTAACACCTAGCTTTTTCTTCTCGCTAAGGGCATTTTGCTCTTTACGGAACTCTTCAAGAGTTGTGATATCAGCTTCATCAAACTGCGTAACATGCGGGATTTGCACCCAGTTACGGTGTAAGTTTTTACCCGATAGCTTTTGAATACGAGATAGTTTTTTCTCTTCGATTTCACCAAATTTAGCAAAATCAACTTTTGGCCATGGAATTAAACCAAGTTCACTACCACCAGTATTGCCAGAAGCTGTCGCTAATTGGCCTGATTCAACTTGCTTAACTAAGTTCTTCACATAGTCTTGCACGTCTTCTTTCACAACGCGATTTTTACGACCTGAGCCTTTTACGTTCGCAAGGTTAATACCAAACTCACGGGCTAAGCGGCGAACAACTGGCGATGCATGAGCATACGCACTATTGTTTTCAAAACTTTCATTGCTCGCTTTTGCAGGCGCTGCTTGTGCAGCTGGAGCTGATTCTGCTTTCGCTGCTGGTGCAGATTCAGAAGCCGCTTTTTCAGCGGTAGCTGCAGGTGCACTGCCTTGCACTTCAAATACAAAGATAAGTGAACCGGTCGATACTTTATCGCCCGCAGCAACTTTAATCTCTTTAACAGTACCGGCAAACGGTGCTGGTACTTCCATTGCCGCTTTGTCGCCTTCAACATTTAAGATTGACTGATCTTCAGTAACCTTATCGCCTACTGCAACCATCACTTCAGTGACTTCAACCTCATCACCGCCGATATCAGGCACGTTTACTTCTTTACTGCTTGGCGCTGAACTTTGTGCCGGCGCAGACTCTTGAGCTGGCGCTGTTTCTGCTTTCGCAGCTGCAGGCTCACTACCAGCCACTTCAAAAACAAACACTAAAGAGCCTGTTTTTACTTTATCGCCAGCGGCAACTTTAATTTCTTTAACAGTACCTGCAAACGGCGCTGGTACTTCCATTGCCGCTTTGTCGCCTTCAACGTTTAAGATAGATTGTTCTTCTTCAACGGTGTCGCCAACAGCAACCATGATTTCCGTCACTTCAACTTCATCATCGCCGATATCTGGTACGGTGACTTCTTTAGTTGTTGAACCTGAAGACGCAGCAGGTGCTGCAGCTTCAGATTTTGCTGGTTCTGCAGGCGCTTCGCTAGATGCTTGCTCTTCACCTTCAAACAAGAATACTAAAGAACCCGTAGTAACCGTGTCGCCCACGTTTACTTTGATTTCTTTTACAGTACCGGCTTGTGCCGCAGGTACTTCCATTGAGGCTTTATCACCCTCAACAGTTAGTAATGATTGGTCAACGTCAACTTTGTCACCAACGCTCACTAGAATTTCGGTTACTTCGACTTCATCGCCACCGATATCTGGTACTTTAATTTCAATACTCATTGCAAACCTCTTATGCGTACAGTGGATTAAGTTTGTTAGTGTCGATGTTGAACTTTTTAAGTGCTTCAACCACAACTGACTTCTCAACTTCACCACGTTTAGCAAGTTCAGATAACGTCGCAACTACTACGTAGCTGGCGTTAACTTCAAAGTGACGACGAAGGTTTTCACGGCTATCAGAACGACCGTAACCATCGGTACCTAATACTTTGTAGTTGCTGCTTGGAATGAATGAACGCGCTTGTTCTGCGTAGTTTTTCATGTAATCCGTTGCGGCAACAGTCACTGAGTCATTTAATACACTGGTGATGTAGGCAGTCTTCTGTTCGCTTTCAGGGTTAAGCATATTGAAACGCTCAACATCTTGCCCTTCACGAGTTAATTCGTTGAACGACGTTACTGAATACACATCAGATGCAATACCGTAATCATCACTTAAAATCGCGGCTGCTTTACGCACTTCAGTCATGATAGTACCTGAGCTTAATAGCTGTACGTTGGCTTTTTTGCCTGCGTAGCTTTCTAGCTTGTAGATACCTTTACGAATACCTTCTTCAGCACCTTCTGGCATAGCAGGTTGTGCATAGTTTTCGTTCATAAGCGTTAGGTAGTAGTAAATATTTTCTTGGCTTTCACCGTACATACGACGAATACCATCTTGAACAATAACCGCTACTTCGTAAGCGTATGTTGGATCGTAAGAGATACAGTTAGGTACTGTGTTAGCAAGAATATGGCTGTGACCATCTTCGTGCTGTAGACCTTCACCGTTTAATGTTGTACGACCAGCAGTAGCACCTAATAAGAAACCACGTGCTTGTTGGTCACCCGCCATCCATGCCATGTCGCCAACACGTTGGAAACCGAACATTGAATAGTAGATATAGAATGGGATCATTGGTAAATCGTTAGTGCTGTATGATGTTGCCGCAGCAACCCACGATGACATTGCGCCTAACTCGTTGATACCTTCTTGCAATACTTGACCAGATGTTGCTTCTTTGTAGTAAGAAACGATATCACGGTCTTGCGGCGTATAGTTTTGGCCATGCGGGTTATAAATACCGATTTGACGGAATAAACCTTCCATACCAAAGGTACGCGCTTCATCGGCAATAATTGGTACGATGTTTTTACCAATACCTTTATCTTTCAATAAGATATTAAGTGCACGAACAAAGCCCATGGTGGTAGAGATATCACGCTTTTGCTCTTCAAGTAATGGCTTAAATGCTTCTACTTCTGGCAGTACTAACTTTTCAGTAAAGTTAGGAATACGTTTTGGCGTATAACCTTTAAGTGCATCACGGCGAGCATGTAAGTACTTGTGCTCAGCCGAACCTTCTTCAAGTGTTAAATAAGGAAGTTCTGCAAGTTGCTCTTCAGATACTAAATCATCAAGACCTAAACGTGAACGTAAATGGGCAACGTGTGACATGTCCATTTTTTTCACTTGGTGAGCAATATTCTTACCTTCAGCCGCTTCACCCATGCCGTAACCTTTTACGGTTTTAGCTAGGATAACTGTTGGGCGACCTTTGGTCTCTTCTGCTTTTTTGAATGCAGCGAATAATTTTGATGGCTCATGACCACCACGCTTAAGCGCGAAGATTTCGTCATCTGTCATATCAGCAACAAGTGCTGCTGTTTCAGGGTAACGACCAAAGAAATGCTCACGTACGTACGCGCCATTTTTAGCTTTATAAGTTTGGTAATCGCCATCGACTGTTTCGTTCATCAATTGCAATAACTTACCTGTGGTGTCTTTAGCTAGTAGGATATCCCAGCCGCTGCCCCACACTAGCTTGATCACATTCCAGCCAGCGCCTTTGAATAGACCTTCAAGCTCTTGAATGATTTTACCATTACCCATTACTGGGCCATCTAGGCGCTGTAAGTTACAGTTAATTAAGTAACAAAGGTTGTCTAGTTTTTCACGGGCAGCAAAAGAAATAGCGCCACGTGATTCTGGCTCGTCCATTTCACCATCGCCTAAAAACGCGTATACACGTTGGTTTTTAGTGTCTTTTAAGCCACGACCATCTAGGTACTTTAAGAAGCGCGCTTGGTAAATAGACGCGATAGGACCAAGACCCATAGATACCGTAGGGAACTGCCAGAATTCAGGCATTAATTTAGGGTGTGGGTAAGATGGTAAACCTTCGCCATCAACTTCTTGACGGAAGTTATCAAGCTGCGCAGCAGATAAACGACCTTCAACAAATGCACGTGCATAAATACCCGGAGAAATGTGACCTTGATAATAAACTAAGTCACCGCCGTCTACATCATTTGGGGCTTTGAAGAAATGGTTAAAACATACTTCATAAAACGCCGCAGATGACTGGTAAGACGCCATATGGCCGCCTAGATCGAGGTCTTTTTTCGAAGCGCGCAATACAATCATGATTGCGTTCCAACGAATAATAGAACGAATACGGCGCTCAAGGTTTACGTCCCCTGGGTAAGCAGGTTCTTGATCTACCGGGATCGTATTAACGTAGTTTGTGCTGATGCCTGTAGGCATATCAACACCGTCTAAACGGGCTTGCTCTAATACTTGCTCAAGTAAAAACTGAGCACGTTCAACACCTTCTTCACGCACAACTGATTCAAGAGCTTGTAACCACTCTTGTGTTTCTAGCGCGTCTACGTCAATTTTATTGACTTCAGACATATGGAGGTTTCCTTATGTTTAAAATACGAATGTTCTTAATTAGCACTGTGGTAATCGTGTTGCCATATACAGCACTTGCTTAAATTATTTATCTTTAACTTAGTTTTTTGTTACTTAATTTTGCTTTGTGCGTCTTAAACTACGCTCAATTCGTGAATGCTCTTTACCTGCTTCCAATAACGCTTCTTCAATGAAAGCTAAGTGAGCATTACTGGCAAGTCGCGCCTGCTCTGGATTCCCTTCAATCACTGCATCCATCAATAAACGGCGATGCTCAGCTAAGCGCGAACTAATATGCGGCTTCTCTAACAATACCGTTAAATTTTGTAAAACATTTTGCTCAAGCAATGCCCGCATACCGCGTACTAAATGCAGTAACACCACATTATGCGAGGCTTCTGCCACACTAAAGTGAAACGCGTTAATTGCTTTGGCTTTTTGTAGTAAATCATCATGAGCCAATGCGATGCATTCAAAGCTTTGCTTAACTTTAGCAAAGTCAGTGCTAGTACCACGAAGCGCAGCATAATAAGCTGCAATCCCTTCGAGAGCATGACGAAACTCTAATAAATCAAACTGTGATTCAGGATGTTTACTGATCAAGTCAAATAACGGATCAGTGAGCCCTTCTTCTAGCTGATTTTTTACAAACGTCCCGCCACCTTGACGTCGCGTTACTAAGCCTTTTGCCTCTAGCTTTTGAATGGCTTCACGTAATGAAGGGCGAGACACTTCAAATTGTTTGGCTAATTCACGCTCTGGCGGCAGTTTCTCACCCGGTGCTAATGAGCCCTCAAGAATCATGTTCTCAAGTTGCTGTAAAATAACATCCGATAGTTTTGCTGCTTTAATCTTTAAAGACATTAATCAACGTCCGCATTGTAGTGGAAATGTAACCTGAAAAATCCAAGTTTGTGCCCAGAGACTAGACCAAAAGGTAAATTGGTCATACCAAATTTGAGCCATACGTTATCAAAAAGCAAGTTTGCTGTCAATTTCGCTGCGACGCACCTTAAAAAACACCCTAACGTATTTTGCACAAAGATCAAACAGTATGAGATAAAGCCAGTGTTTAGGAAGGAGTTTTATAGAAAAACACAATGGTCTGACCAGATAATCAAAAACTAGTGGGCGAGTTTTTTTGAACTCGAAGTGTACTATATAATAAATTAAACTGCGCGGGGTAAACCCGCGCCTACGCATTGGTAGCAGCGAGTTTACCTCGCGACTGTTTCTACATTTACATAGACAGCCAATTTCACCACTGAGGGCAGGAGGCGCTACGCGCTACACAGAGAATACAAAAGTAAAGTTAATTACTAACAGGTTTTACCTCTATTAACTCGGTGCTCTCTGTGGTGAATAAATCACTAAAAGACTTTTGCACAAAGAGAAGTGAATGAGCGCAAATGAAAAAAAACGCCACGGGCTTCGAGCTGCGAATAGACTCAAACACCTAGCCACTACTTTTATAGTTACTTCTCTAAAGCGCAGCGACTCTTAACCTCTTTGTGAATAAATTTTAATTGCGCGGGTAGCAGCGAGTTTACCTCGCGACAATTACTTACCTAAAACCTAGCATCTGTTTATTTACGCTAAACCACCAAATAAAGTAAACAAGGCAATCAACACCAAGTAAAACAACACATTTCGTTTTACAAGCTTCATCATACAAGTTGCTTCATACGCGCAACCAAAATGTTGCTGTTCTATTTGCTCTGCGGCAAGCGCGGTATTAGTAACCACTTTACGGTTACTCACTGTAAAATCGAGTGCATAATGCAGCCAGCAACTGGTGCCTTTATTAAAGTTACCTATTACTAGATAACCAAAGCTGGCGATTCTGGCTGGTAACCAATCAAGCCAAAATAATAATGAATGAATAAGTTTAAAACGTTTGGCATACACAACTTTATGGTCGTTCTGCACTAAATCAGCAAAAGTACGTACTAATGCATAAAAGATCGCGCCAGGTACGCCTAATATTACAAACCAAAAAATAACTGCACAATAAAAACGAAAGTTTACCCAAGCCAACGTTTGTCCAAAGGTTTCACCGCCTTTTTGCTCTTCCGTTTTCTTTTGCCCCATTTGCAGTGCATATAAGGTTGCCGCTTGCTGATCATCACGGGTTAGCGCATTTAAATAGGACTTATATAAAGCACGTTGTTTAGCACAGCCAAAGCAAACCAGCAGCACAGCCACATTAATGGCTAACTGCCATAATACAAAATCAGATAAGGTAAAAATAACCGCCACAAGTAATACCGGCAAACACAGCCAAATAATAAATCCTGCAGGCGAATTGAATAGACCTTGCTCGCCAAGCTGTTTTTTTGAACGTGTTAAATAGCCTTGCGCGTAATAGCTTATTTGCCAATAATCAGATCGGGCACCTAAACGCTCTAATATCAGAGCTATTATTATAGAAATTAAGATCATACTTTTCTCTTTCCAAATTGGCGCTAGTTAAAATATAGCAGCAAAATAATGATTCCAATCAAAACTGTCTCCAGGGTCTGTTTTTCGCCCTGGTGCAATGTGACAATGGCCAACAACACGCGAGCGTGTGATAGCTGGGTATTTATATATCAATGTCTTAGTTAAGGATTGTAATGCATTATATTGATTTTGGGTATACGCCGTTGTATCTGTACCTTCAAGCTCAATACCAATACTAAAATCATTACACTGACTACGTCCTAAAAACTCAGACTGCCCAGCATGCCAAGCACGTTTACTAAAAGGCACATATTGAACTATTTCACCGCTGCGTTTAATAAAACAATGTGCTGAAACTCTCAACCCCTTTAAATCAGCAAAGCTAGGGTGTGCTTGGCAATCAATACATCCCATAAACAAATCATCCACAAACGGCGTGGCAAACTGCCCTGCTGGCAAGGAAATATTATGAATCACTAATAAAGATATTTCCTCACCTAGTGGGCGCTCATCAAAATGCGTACTTGGTCGCTGGATAGCGGTACTAACGACACCAAAAGAGTTTATTTTCATAGTTTATATTCATAATGGCCTGTAAATAAATGCATAGTCAGATGCTAATAGATTTCCAAGTAGAATAACAGCAAAGCACTTTCATTGTTTTGCGCCGGTAGCAGCGAGTTTACCTCGCGACTGTTTCTACATTTACATAGACAAACCAATTTCACCACCGAGAAGAGAAAGCCAAGGGCTACGGGTAACGAGCTGCGGGCTGTAAGTTCACCTAGCAGCTAGTCACTTCCCTAGAACCTAGTTCCTATTTTCCTCTAAAGCGCAGCGCCTCTTATCCTCTTTGTGAATAAATTTTAATTGCGCGGGGTAAACCCGCACCTACGTGTTGGTAGCAGCGAGTTTACCTCGCGACTGTTTTTACATTTATACAGACACACTATTTCACCACCGAGCCCACCGAGGCGCTTTGCTACACCGAGAAGACAAAAGTAAAGTTAATCACTATTACCTATTGGTTTTTCCTCTGTGAGCTCGATGATCTCTGTGGTGAATAAATCACTAAAAGACTTTTGCACAAAGAGAAGTGAATGAGAAGAACAAATGCCACGGGCTTCGAGCGACGAGCTTCGAATATGCCCTAGCATCTAGTCACTTCCTAAAACCTAGAACCTATTTTTAGATTACTTATCTAAAGCGCAGCGCCTCTTATCCTCTTTGTGAATAAATTTTAATTGCGCGGGGTAAACCCGCACCTACGCATTGGTAGCAGCGAGTTTACCTCGCGACTGTTTCTACATTTACACCGATAAACCTATTTTACCACCGAGGGCAGGAGACGCTGCGCGCTACACAGAGAAACCAAAGTAAAAAATCACTTATTTCTTCTCGGTGGTGAATTAATCACTGACAGAACTTTAATCTAATTGCGCGGGGTAAACCCGCGCCTACGTATTGGTAGCAGCGAGTTTACCTCGCGACTGTTTTTACATTTATACAGACACACTATTTCACCACCGAGCCCACCGAGGCGCTTTGCTACACCGAGAAGACAAAAGTAAAGTTAATCACTATTACCTATTGGTTTTTCCTCTGTGAGCTCGGTGATCTCTGTGGTGAATAAATCACTAAAAAACTTTTGCACAATGATAAGAACAAATGCCGCGGGCTTCGAGCGACGAGCTTCGAATTCCCCCTAGCATCTAGTCACTTCATAAAACCTAGAACCAATCAAACTTATAGCTTCAGCCTTCTCTTTCACTTTCAAACCATGTAAAATTTGTGCAATTTCCTAATTATAATGAGCTTTTATAATGTCTATCCCACACAGCCTTTTAAGCCAATTGGTTAAACTTGCCCTTGATGAAGATTTAAATTACCAAACAGCCGAACAAGGCGACATCACCGCGCAATTAATTCCAGCGGCGCAGCACGCTAATGCCAAAGTGATCACTCGTGAAGATTGCGTGTTTTGCGGTAAAGACATTATCTTAGAAGTATTCAAACAAGTTGATCCGAGTGTAGCCGTTAATGTATTGGTAAATGATGGTGATACAGTTAAAGCTAACGATACCTTATTTACAGCAATAGGTTCTGCCCGCGCTATTTTAACAGCTGAACGTACCGCACTTAATTTTGTTCAAACCTTGTCAGGTACAGCAACCACTACAGCGCATTATGTTAAAGAACTCAGTGGCACCAACACCCAACTACTCGATACCCGTAAAACCATTCCGGGCCTACGTGCATTACAAAAGTACGCGGTCAAATGTGGCGGTGGCGCAAATCATCGCATTGGCTTATTTGATGCGTTTTTAATTAAAGAAAACCACATTGCCGCCTGCGGTGGCATCGATAAAGCCGTAGCGCAAGCAAAACTTAATCACCCAACTAAACCGATAGAAGTAGAAGTCGAATCACTTATTGAGCTAGATCAAGCCATTACAGCCGGTGCTGATATTATAATGCTGGATAACTTTAGCGTTGAGCAAATTCAACAAGCAGTAGTACTGACCGATAAGCGCGCTAAATTAGAAGTTTCGGGTAATATGACCCTAGAAACACTGCGCACCTACTCACAGGCTGGGGTTGATTTTATATCCAGCGGTGCACTTACAAAAAATTTACAGTCAATCGATTTGTCAATGCGTTTTGAGTAATAATCAAACTAAATAACAAATATTATGTTTCCCTAATGCGTTGACAAACTGATTAAAAAAGCATTAAATACGCCGAAAGGCTTACACTGTAACAAAATGTTAATTTTAGTGCTTTATATAATACGAAATAGTGCTAATGTAAGCCTCTAGGATGAATGAATTAACTTTCAACCAATTCTAAAGAACTACTTTCAGGTATTGTTTTACACCGCACGGCTACTTTGATGAAAGCTGTGAGTTAAATAAACAACATTAATACCAAGTAGTGGGTGAAGAAAGTTTTTAAAATTCGATGAAATGCAGTTAAAGCCGCTTTCAATCAGCTGTTTTAGTGCTAAAGTAGATCTAACAGAGTAATTTTAATAGTTGCTAAAACCTATCCAGCATTATTTAGCTAGGCACTGGGTTAGGTATTAGTAATTTAACGATTTTAAAAAAACCGTAAGATAAAGCAGTTACAGTAGCTAACGTGATTACACACTTTACTAACATAATTTATTTAGCTTACAAAAAACACTATCCTTTAGGAGAGGAACATGGAAAAAATGACACAACAAAGTCAAAAGGGTTTTACCCTAATTGAATTAATGATTGTAGTAGCAATCATCGGTATTTTGGCAGCTATTGCATTACCGGCTTATTCTAACTACCAAGCAACATCAAAATTAACAGCTGGTTTAGCTGAAATTTCAGCTGGTAAAACAGGTTATGAAGTAGCAGTCAACAACGGTGAAACTCCAGACGCAGCCAAAGCTGGTTTACCTGCTTCTACACAAAACTGCACTATAACTGTTGACACTACTGGCATTAAATGCGAAATATTGAATGCACCGACTCAAATTGCATCTGCAGTAATTCAATGGACTAGAGGCTCTACAGGTCAATGGACTTGTGCTACAACAGGCATTACAACTGGTAGTGAAGATTTAGCACCAAAAAGTTGCCCACAATCTTAATTCTGTAAAATTTTAATAAAGCGCCTTTTTTGGCGCTTTATTTTTAGTGAAATAATGAAAACTCAAAAATTAACAACTATTACATTACTTATTGCTTTTTTTTCTCTCTCATTACTACCATTTATTCCATTACTATCTTATGACTATCATAACCATCAACGAATTTTACAAATAGCATTATTGTTAGGTTTAAGCTTTATATTTGCTATTAATCTATACATACAAAAAAACGTTATATATTTAGAAAAAGAAAACATAAATATCACTGCATTCTTTTTAATATTTATCTTTATTGGTGTTATCTCTTCAATATTCAGTGATGAAATTATTTTCTCCCTTTTTTACACTTCCCATATTTTCTTACTAGTTATCGCACTGAGCTTGATAAGTTCATTGAATGATAAGAGTTCAGCTCTAATATTAATATATGCTTTAGTAATAGCCCATACGGGCTTAGTTTTGGTTTGTCTGCTTAATATTATTTTTACTCTTTTTGAACAACAGCCTTTAAATCCATACATAATCTACTCAGGATTTATAAACATTAGATTTTTTAATCAAGTACAAGTTTTTGTTCTTCCTTTTTTAATACTATTACTTAAATTCAAAGACATTCAACGCATTGTATTTTTTGTTTTATTTTTAAATTTATTACTTATACTTATTGGCCAAGCTAGAGGTGCTTTATTATCTTTTTTGGTGATATCACTTCTTGCACTTATTTTAAAAAGCACATTAAAAAAACAGATTTTTACTGGACTAATATGCTTGACTCTGAGCCTTATAGCTTTTTATAGTTTAAACTCTCTAAATCCTGGTGGGGCTGATATAACAAGAACAAGTACATCTGGTCGCATTGATTTATGGTTAACAACACTCAACAACTTTACTTTTAAGCATATTTTTATTGGCAACGGACCAGGGATATTTGAGATGTCACTTGGAAGTTCAGCTCCGTTTAGCCACCCTCATAATTCAATAGTTGAAACTTTAAATGAGTGGGGAGGGATTGCATTAATATGCTTATCTACTGCTGTTTATTTAACCATAAAAAAAGCAGCATATCACATAAAAAGATATCAAAAAGATATTATTACTGAGAGTTTATTTTATTCATTTTTAATTGGTATTACTTATTCTTTTTGCTCTGGTGTGCACGTTATGCCGGTTTCCCAAACGCTACTATTTATAATTTGGGGATTATTGTTAGCAAGAGTTAGAAAAAGGGATAAGGTTACTGTTTCTATTAATAACTACTGGAAAATAATTATTACAATTATACTTATAATTGGCTGGTGCTTTTATTTAAATAAGGCCATTCATATATATAACAGCATAGATCCGGACAAAGGCTATATTTATGGACCACGCTTTTGGTCTGTGGGTCAAAGAATATAGAAGTTAGGCAACTTTTCTACCAAGGATCATTAGTTTAAGTTATGCTTACAACTATAAAGTCTACTTTATCAAAATATAAACCTGCGGAATACTTTTATGGCTAAAAAACAAGAACAGAAAGGACTCGACACCTTTCAGTGGGTAGGCGTTAGTGCTCGGGGTAAACGTTTAGAAGGTGAGTCAACAGGAGCAAGTATAGCATTAGTTAAAGCGCAGCTTCGCAAACAAGGTATTACTCCTTCAAAAGTGAAACGTAAAGCAAAACCGCTGTTTGGCATTCAAAATATTCAAAAAATTACAGCAAAAGATATTGCTTTAGTTACGCGGCAAATTGCCACTATGTTAATGGCAGGTGTACCGCTGATTCAATCAATTGAAATGATTGGTTCTGGCTCGACTAATAAAAGCGTCACTAAATTAATGGAAACCGTCGGCGATGAAGTAAAAGCAGGCGGCACACTCTCGGATGCGCTGCGTAAACATCCCCGTTATTTTGATGACTTATACTGTGATTTAGTTGCCTCTGGTGAGCAATCAGGCGCACTGGATAAAATATTTGACCGCGTTGCGCTTTATAAAGAAAAATCAGAAGCGCTAAAGTCAAAAATTAAAAAAGCCATGTTTTACCCAATTTCAGTGCTTGTTATAGCAGGTATTGTTACCTCTATTTTGCTTATATTTGTTGTACCTCAGTTCCAAGATATTTTTGCCGGTTTTGGGGCTGAACTCCCTGCATTTACCTTAATGGTGATTGGTATATCTGAGTTCATGCAAGAGTATTGGTGGATTATATTGATTGCGCTCTTTGGTTTTGGTTACGCTTATAAGGAAGCACTACTAAAAAACAAAAAACTACGCGATGCCAACGACCGTGCTATTTTAAAATTACCCGTAATAGGTATGATTTTAAATAAAGCTGCGGTGGCGCGCTATGCCCGTACGCTTTCGACCACCTTTGCGGCGGGTGTACCTCTAGTTGATGCGCTGGACTCAGCTGCTGGGGCTTCAGGTAACGCGGTTTATCGTTATGCTATTTTAGATATAAAAGCTGAAGTAAGCTCGGGTAATCAAATGAACTGGGCGATGCGCAACTCAAAAATATTCCCCGATATGGTGATACAAATGGTCGCCATAGGTGAAGAGTCAGGCTCTTTGGATGGCATGCTGGCAAAAGTTGCTACTATTTATGAGCAAGAAGTGGATGATGCAGTAGATGGCCTATCGAGCTTATTAGAGCCGCTTATTATGGCGGTACTCGGCGTACTGGTTGGCGGTTTAATTATTGCCATGTACTTACCTATTTTCCAACTTGGGTCGGTTATATAAAAGCTGTAAGCTGTAAGCTGTAAGCTGTAAGCTGTAAGCAAAAATGTTCCTAATTTATATTAAGCAATACAAAATTTTTATTTAAGTGATTTATTCACCACAGAGATTAAGAAACGCTGCGCTTTAAAGAAGTAATTGTAAAAATAGGTGCTAGGAAGTGGCTAGGGTGTATTCGAAGCCAGTGGCGCTTTTCTCATTTGCTCTCATTCTACTCTTTGTTCAGAAAGGTTTTTGACTGTGGGCATTACTTGTAGGCTAGTGGCTTGCCACCGCGAAAATAATCTAATTGTCACGAGGTAAACTCGCTGCTACCAATACGTAGGCGCGGGGTTACCCCGCGCAATAGATTCAAGTTCTGTCAGTGATTAATTCACCACCGAGTTCACAGAGAAGAAATAAGTGATTTTTTACTTTGGTTTCTCTGTGTAGCGCGCAGCGCCTTTGTGCTCTCGGTGGTAAAATAGGTTATCGGTGTAAATGTATAAACAGTCGCGAGGTAAACTCGCTGCTACCAATGCGTAGTCGCGGGTTTACCCCGCGCAATAGATTAAAGTTCTGTCAGTGATTAATTCACCACCGAGAACACAGAGAAGAAATCAAAGATTTTTTACTTTGGTTTCTCTGTATAGCGCGCAGCACCTTTGTGCCCTCGATGGTAAAATAAGTTTGTTTGTGTAAATGTATAAACAGTCGCGAGGTAAACTCGCTGATACCAATACGTAGTCGCGGGTTTACCCTGCGCAATTAGATTAAAGTTCTTTCAGTGATTAATTCACCACCGAGAACACAGAGTTCACAGAGAAGAAGTAAGTGATTTTTTACTTTGGTCTCTCAGTGTAGCGCTCAGAGCTTTTGTGCCCTCGGTGGTAAAATAGGTTTATCAGTGTAAATGTATAAACAGTCACGAGGTAAACTCGCTGCTACCAATGCGTAGGTGCGGGTTTACCCCGCGCAATTAGATTAAAGTTCTGTCAGTGATTAATTCACCACCGAGAACACAGAGAAGAAATAAGTGATTTTTTACTTTGGTTTCTCTGTGTAGCGCGCAGCGCCTTTGTGCCCTCGGTGGTAAAATAAGTTTATCGGTGTAAATGTATAAACAATCACGAGGTAAACTCGCTGCTACATACACGTAAGCGCGGGCTTTTTGTAGTTTTTAGGTTTTAGGTTTTAGGTTTTAGGTTTTAGGTTTTAGCGAATGCAAAATTTCTTTCTCGATATAATCACTGTTATGCAAAACCAATTATGGTTTTATTTACTCACTGTTGGCTTAGTGAGCCTGTGTATTGGCAGTTTTTTGAATGTAGTTATTTACCGGTTGCCGATAATGATGCAGCGTGAATGGCAAACAGAATGCCGTGTTTTACTGGCTGACGATTTAAAACCTACAAAAGCTGATAATACAGAAACTGAGTTTAATCTGGTCAAGCCTAACTCTACTTGCCCAAAATGCAAAACTGCCATTAAGCCTTGGCAAAACATTCCTGTTATTAGCTGGTTATTGTTAAAAGGTCGCTGCGCCAGTTGCAGTAACCCAATTTCAGTACGTTACCCAATTGCTGAAATGCTTACTGCGGTTTTAAGCTTAATAGTGGCCTACACCTTTGGCGCGACTGAGCAGGCACTACTGTATATTTTAATTACTTGGGTGCTCGTCGCCCTGACCTTTATTGACATTGATCATATGCTACTGCCTGACCAACTCACCTTACCTTTAGTCTGGTTAGCATTAATTGCTGCGGTAATGGGCATCACTATCTCCCCAACAGATGCCATTATTGGTGCAGCATGTGGTTACTTAAGCCTCTGGAGCGTATTTTGGCTATTTAAACTGATCACCGGTAAAGAAGGCATGGGCTATGGTGATTTTAAATTACTGGCGGTATTTGGCGCATTGCTTGGCTGGCAATCATTACTCACCATTGTTTTATTATCGAGTGTAGTGGGCGCTATTATTGGTATCGCGTTATTGAGTATTCAAGGCAAAGATAAAGCCACGCCAATTCCATTTGGGCCTTATTTAGCCATTGCAGGTTGGGTTACTTTGTTATGGGGCACACAAATCCAAGTATTTTATTTTAATTTGTTAGGTTATTAATATGAATGCATCCACTCATAAACCGATGAAAAATTGGGTGCTGGGCTTAACCGGCGGTATTGGTTGCGGAAAAAGCGCCGTTAGTGCCATGTTTGAAAAACTCGCTATTACCGTGGTTGATGCTGATATTATTGCACGCCACGTAGTCAAACCGCATAGCCCTGGTTTAGCTGCTATTAGTGAGTATTTTGGTGCCCAAGTGCTAAACCCCGACGGCAGTTTAAACCGGGCGCAATTACGTGAGATTATTTTTGCTGATACAGCGCAAAAAACTTGGCTTAATAATTTACTGCATCCACTGATCCGTGAAAAAACTCTTACTGATTTACACTCTGCAAACAGCGCATATGTGGTACTCGTCGCACCACTGTTATTTGAAAATGGTCTTGAGCAATATTGTGATCGCACTTTAGTGATTGACGTTCCTGTAGAAATACAACTCAAGCGTACTATCGCCCGCGATAACACCTCTGAGCAGCAAGCACGCAGTATTATCGCCGCACAAATGTCACGCGAGGATAAACGCCACCGAGCTGACGATGTGATTGATAACAACCGCCCATTGCATTTAGTTGAGCAGGATATAATGCAACTTCATCAAAACTACTTACAACTAACGGCTAAAGTTAACTAATAAAGATGATAACGGTTGTGATAAACAAAAACTTTTTAGCTTTTTGTTGTCAAATTACCTTAAATCGACAAGACTGATGTTATACCATTCTTTTTTCTGATAAATTGCTGGCTATGAAAGGATCTAACCAAGGTGCGCAATGAATATTAATTCACCATTACTTAGAAAGTTTATTACGCTTGGCCGTATTGACGCAGAAACAGTCAAACTCAAACAACGTGAGTATGGCTCAACTGCAGAGTTGATCGCAAAATGCAGCGGTATTGATGGTCATGAACTTGCCGAGCAATGCATCGACTTATTCCGAGTGCCTTATTTTGATATACGTGAGTTTGACGTCGAGCTGATCCCCAAAGAGCTTGTTAAAGAAAAACTGATCAAAGATCATCATATTCTGCCTTTAATTAAAAAAGGTCGTAAACTCTACATTGCCGCGTCGGATCCGACTGATTATGGTGCTTTTGAAAACTTTGAATTCAGTACAGGGCTTGCATGTGAGGTGGTCGTTGTTGATTATCGCCAGCTTGAAGCAAAAATAGAACAGCTGCTTGATGCATCGGGCAGCTTGCATCTTAGCGATGAAGAATTTAAAGAATTTAGTGATTTAGATACCGAAGGCCCTCGCGAAATACAAAACAACGGCGAAGACGAAAAAGACGATGCCCCGATTATCGTATACATCAATAAAATTTTGATGGATGCAATTAAAAAAGGCGCCTCGGATTTACACTTTGAACCTTACGAACATAAATACCGCGTGCGTTTTCGTATCGATGGCATTTTACATGAAATGGCCAGCCCGCCGAACAGCTTAGCCACGCGTTTATCAGCGCGTATAAAAGTAATGGCACGCTTAGATATTGCCGAAAAACGCAAACCACAAGATGGCCGTATCAAACTTAAAATCACCGAACGTAAAAGTATCGATTTCCGGGTAAGTACGCTGCCGACTTTGTGGGGCGAAAAAATAGTAATGCGTATCCTTGATTCATCCAGTGCCATGCTTGGCATTGATGTACTGGGTTACGAACCTGAGCAGAAAAAGCTCTATATGGATGCGCTGCAACAACCGCAAGGCATGATTTTAGTTACCGGCCCTACCGGCTCGGGTAAAACAGTATCACTTTACACTGGTTTGAATATTCTTAACCAACCAGAGCGTAATATTAGCACTGCAGAAGATCCGGTTGAAATTAACCTCGAAGGTATCAACCAAGTACAAATTAACCCGCGCGCAGAGATGACCTTTGCTAATGCGCTAAAAGCGTTTTTACGTCAAGATCCTGATGTGGTGATGGTCGGTGAGATCCGTGATCTTGAAACCGCTGAAATTTCTATCAAAGCGGCGCAAACTGGTCACTTGGTATTATCGACCTTACATACTAACTCTGCTCCTGAAACCCTAACCCGTTTACTTAATATGGGTGTACCTGCTTATAACGTTGCCAGCTCGATTAGCTTAATTATCGCACAGCGCTTGGCTCGACGTTTATGCCCTAAATGTAAAGCACCAGAAAGCTTACCGGACGAAGAGTTACAACGCCAAGGTTTTAGCCCTGAACAAATAACTGAACTCACTTTATTTGCTCCCAAAGGCTGCGATAGTTGCACTGATGGCTACAAAGGTCGTGTCGGTATTTATGAAGTAATGCAGATTACTCCAGAAATAGCGCAAATCATTATGCGTGGCGGTAATTCACTAGAAATTGCTGAAGTATCGTTAAAGTCAGGCTTTAATAACTTGCGTTTATCAGGCCTCAGAAAAGCTGCCGCCGGTATGACTTCATTAGCCGAGATAAACCGAGTAACTAGTTTTTAAGATCCTAAAACCTAGGGTTCTAGGTTTTAGAGTTATAAATCGTAAACAATATGTATGAGAAGATGTTATGCCAACAGTTGTAAGCTGCCCAACGTGTAAAACCCAAGTCGAATGGTCAGAAAAAAGTCCGCACCGCCCTTTTTGTTCAAAACGCTGTCAGTTAATTGATTTAGGCGAATGGTCGTTTGAAAACAATAAAATCTCTGCACCAATAACCTCTGCAGATGATTTAAGCCAAGATATGATTGAAGATATTGAAGCTATGCTTGCTAAAAACGACGATGATTTTTTCAAGTAAGCCTGAAGTACTTGAAAAATAGGAGCTAGGTTTTAGGTAGTAGCTAGGTTCTAGTATTCGAAGCTCGCAGCCCGTGGCGAGGTAAACTCGCTGCTACCAATATGTAGGCGCGGGTTTACCCCGCGCAAACTCCAATTAACTACTTTGCTGTTAACCAAGCTTCCAAACCAAAAATACCAACGCAAAGCCAACTAAATAAATCAGTCCTAACCAGCTCAAGCTTTGTATTAGTTTGGAATGCTGAATACTTGGCACTGAGCGAACTAAGCTGAAGTTCAGCCATGCAAAAATCGGCGTGGTCAAAAATGCTAGCGTCATAGCAAAAGTAAGCATAGGGCCAAGGGCTGATTTAAAGAATAAGATCACCGCCATCCCCGCCAAAGACTGTACTATCAACCAGATATTTAAGCTGTGCTTACTTTGTTTAAAACCTAATAACTTGTGTGATTCGTTTAATGTGCGGGCGTAGCCATCAAGCACGGTTAAAGTTGTGCCAAACATACACAAAAACGCGATAATTGAAACTAATGGTCGTGCCCATTCACCTATGGTAAGGGCATACATATCAATAAGCTGTTTAGCAAATGCCACGCCGCCGAGCTCTATATTCGCGCTTTGCCCGTATTGCACTAGCACACCAAGTGAAAAGAATACTAATGCCAGCCCTGCGGTTAACCAATAACCTAAATTAAAATCAAATAACCCCTGCGCTCTAGTTACCGTTTGTTGGCTTTGTTTTTCTTTAAGCCACAATGAGCTTAATGCTGAGATTTCAATCGGTGCAGGCATCCAGCCCATCAATGCCACCATAAAACCCAGCATAGCAAGTTCATAGGGAGATGGGCCAACGTAATCAGCAGGTGCCATTGGGCCGTTACTAAATGCAATAGCTAGGGCAATGACTGTTGCTAATGTAAGTAGCCCCATAATAGCCTTGGCGACGTTATCGAGTGCTTTAAAGTGCCCGAGTAATAAAATGACTAAGCAAACGGCGAGGATCAACCAACACAGTAAAGTCACTGAAATAGCAATAGGTAAAGCGTAGTGTAATAAACTGGCCGTTAATAGCAGCACACCAGCAGTATTGACCACCGCAGCAATAATATTTAAGCCAATAAAACTATAAAAAAACCATGGGCCTTTACTTTGATAGCCTTCAACTAAGCTTTTTTTTGTGGCTAGCGTGTACTCGATACCAAAGCGGAAAAACGGATACTTAAGCACGTTAACAACGAGGATTAACCAAAATAGCTGCCAGCCAAAAATAGCCCCTGCTTGCGTTGATGCCACTAAATGTGAGCCACCAATTGCAGCGGTCGCCATTAAAATACCGGGACCTAGTGCGTTTAAACGAGTTTGCCAAATTGATACTGCTGACTGCATCTGTGTACTTATTACTTATGGTTAATAATAAGCAAGTTACAGCGTTTTAATTAAGAAATAAAGAGTAAAGCGGAGGTTTAGAGGACTAGTCCTTTAGATGTAAATCGCTAGATCCTAGTTGCCTAAGATCTAGCGTCTTTATTATTTAACGTAGGTCCATTTCTTGAATAATTTCATGAGCAATTTCAGGTGTAGTGCTCACCGGTTTTTCATGTAAATTGGCTTTAATTTGGCCTTTACGATGCTTTAGTGCTGCATCGAGTTTTTTAGCCGCGTTTGCAATAGCTGGATAAAGAACTTCGTTCTCACCTTTAACGGATAAACGCGCGCCTTCGTATATGGTACTGATTTCTGCTTGGAGCTTATGATGCTCTTTTGAAAGAATGATATCTAGTGCGATCAGAGATGGAAAATGACTCGCAATTTTTGAAAATTTTTCGTTGATGTGCTCTCTAATAGAGTCAGTAACGTCAACATGGTGACCAGAAAGATTAATTTTCATAGGGTATCCTTTTTTATGTTACCTCATAACTAGTATTGGGGGCTATTTAGATTAACACAAGGCAGAAAAGCATAAATATGAAATTTATTTGTTATTACAGCTGATGTAGATCAATTTAGTCACATTAAATATGCAAAAGCCCGCGCATGGCGGGCTTTCAGCGTGTCACTTGATTTGTATATTAAGTATACGAACAACAGTAATCAGCAAAGTCAGTCACTTTTACTTGAAAGGTAACGTTAGCATCAACGTTAAAAGACTCCCCTGCTGACATCGTTTGCCATTTCGTCTCACCAGGGAGTAATACATCCCACTGGCCGCCGTTTAATTCCATCAATTCTTTTTTGCTCGTAGCAAATTCAAACTCACCCGGTTGCATAAAACCTAACGTTTTAGTGCTGCCATCAGCAAAAACCACGGTACGACTTGATACTTTACCGTCAAAATATACGTTCGCTGTTTTAACAACACTTACATTATCAAACTGAGACATCCTCACTCCTGTTCTTTGATTTATAATTTAACTGCGACCACATTGCCTTAAGGACGCATAGCATGCAAGTGTAGTGATGTGAAAAATACTCATGAGCTTCGGGCTTCGGGCTTCGGGCTTCGGGCTTCGGGCTTCGGGCTTCGGGCTTCGGGCTTCGGGCTTACATTGTAGGTCGTGCTTTAGCGCGTCAAGTGTTTAAGGGCTAAATAAATGCTTTAACTCTAGCTTTGTGTCATTACTGTATGGCCAAGCATAATGAGTAAGGCATAATCCCACAGCTTAGATCTTGCTTATCGTCCCAAGAGCGACAGCAACTAGTTTTTCTTCACCGCTTTGTTGAACGAAAACTTTACACTCACAAGTAGATTGACGTTTACCTGCATGCAATACATTTGCCTTTGATACCAAACGCTCACCAATTGAAGGACGGACGTAATTTATTTTGTACTCTAATGTTACACATGCACCTAGCACTGACGCGCCTGCAAATGTTATGCAGTTATCAGCCATGTAACTAACCACACCACCATGAACAAAACCGTTATTTTGCTTTAGCTCTTCTTTAATTTCTAAACGTAACTCAGCATAACCTGCTTCGAACTTTTCAAGCTCCGCACCTAATAAATTACTAAATGATTGCTGCGCTAATATTTCCTTTCCAGTTTTTAATGTAACTTCCAATTGTTTACTCCTTTATTTGAATCTTGAAATTTAACATAATAAACAGTCGAAAATCCTTTGCTAAAATTAAGCAAGCATTGTTGGTCGTGCTTTAGCACTTCAAAAGGTTAGAGACTTAAGAGCAATGTATTCATTAAACCGCCGATTATGCATCATTGATAGATAGTGGTAATGCCAAAGCTAAGTGGCGTAAAGTAGTTTGGTTAAAATTAAGAATAAAGTGACGCAAGCCAAACTTTTTACGTCCTTTGTTGAGGCGTTTGTTATGTTTCAATTTTACGCCCACCTAAAACCCAGAGTTGTGGTGCGAGAAATTTAGTTATTAACGCATGCAAAAATAAATTACCAAACAACAATAGATTGTAACGCTGATCAACGTTGTATGTTAATGACTCTGAATTTGGAAATATAGTTAGCACAAGAATTATAGGAACACTTATATTAAAACCAATAAGTTCATTTCTATATTTGTTATAGCTATTTTTAGAGGTTACAAAAGCTATTAATAAGTATATGAGCAATGAGCCTGCTAGATAAAGTGTGCTTAAAATAATAGGAATTTCTTCATTTAACAGTGAAATTTTTGTAATAAAAGGAACGCTCGATGATAGGTTTAAAAACGAGCAAATAATTATTAAAGCAGTAAAAGTAACTAGTGCGAATATTAAACATATAAATTTATTCACCAAACATTCCTTTAAAACATAACAACTTTATAGTGCGCTAATCGCATTATTTTTTGCTAAGTTAACGCTCACTTTCTACTTTATATAGTTTTAACAAATTAGCTAAGATATTACTATCACTAAGTTTTTGTTCAGCTTAGCTCAGGCTGTTGGGTTTCGCTCAGCTCTAGCGAACTTACGCGCTAAAGCACGACCTACATAGACAACGTGCGAAACAAGTTTCACGCCTACAAGGTATTACAAACAATCGAAAAAAGCGGCAAGAATAATCGGGCGCAAGCGCCATAAAATCGGTGATAAAGCTCCCAAAACAATCGGGGGCTAAAGCACCCTCCTACGATTTTTCCTTGGCACTATCCTCAAATTAAAAACTGACGGCTGACGGCTTAAAGCTTACAGCTCTGTATAAAAAAGCCCGCACTGCGTTTAACACAGTGCGGGCTTTTTACATTTTAACCTTTAAGGTTAAAATAATTCGTTTGCTTTGTTTACGATGTTTTCTACCGTGAAGCCAAAGTGCTCAAACAGCTCATTAGCTGGTGCTGACTCACCAAAGGTGGTCATACCTACTACAGCGCCGTTTAGGCCTACGTATTTATACCAGTAGTCAGCAATACCTGCTTCTACGGCTACGCGGCGTGAAACTGCAGCTGGTAGTACACTTTCTTTATAAGCAGCGTCTTGTGCATCAAATACATCGGTCGATGGCATAGAGACAACACGTACTTTTTTACCTTGCTTACGCAGTTCAGCGGCTGAATCTTGTGCTAATTGCACCTCAGAGCCAGTTGCGATTAAGATAAGCTCAGGCTCACCATCACAGCTCAGCACATAACCACCTTTTTTCACGTCGCTTAATTGCTGCGCTGAGCGAGTTTGTTGCTCAAGGCCTTGGCGAGTAAAGATAAGTGATGTTGGACCGTCTTGGCGTTCAATCGCTTGCTGCCATGCAATCGCAGACTCAACTTGGTCACACGGGCGCCAGTTAACTAAGTTTGGCGTTAAACGCATGCTAGCAATTTGCTCTACTGGTTGGTGAGTTGGACCATCTTCACCTAAACCGATTGAATCGTGGGTGTATACAAAAATGCTTGGCACTTTCATAAGTGCAGCCATACGAACAGCATTACGTGCATATTCCATAAACATTAGGAAAGTTGCGCCGTAAGGAATAAAACCTTTATGCAATGCAATACCATTCATAATCGCCGACATCCCAAACTCACGCACACCGTAATAGATGTAGTTACCGCTGGCATCATCGCGTGTTAAGCCTTTCGAGCCTTTCCAAATAGTCAGGTTAGAACCGGCTAAATCAGCTGAGCCGCCCATAAATTCAGGCAGTAATGGACCAAATGCATTCAGTGCGTCTTGCGATGCCTTACGTGATGCTGGGTTTGCTGGATTTGCGTCTAGTTGCTCAATATATGCTTGTGATTTTTCAGCCCAATCAGCTGGTAGCTCTGAGCGTGTGCGGCGTTTAAATTCAGCGGCTAGTTCTGGGTGTGCAGCGGCGTACGCGGCAAATTTTTCATCCCAGTTAGCTTCAAGTTGTTTACCCTTTTCTTTGCCATCCCATTGTGCATAAATATCAGCTGGGATTTCAAATGCTTCACCAGTCCAACCAAGGAACTCGCGTGCTGCTTTGATTTCGTCTTCACCTAGTGGTGCGCCGTGACAGTCATGGCTACCTGATTTATTTGGTGAACCATAACCGATAACTGTTTTACAACAAATTAGTGTTGGTTTGTCGGTGATGCTGCGTGCTTCTTCGATGGCTGCGCGGATAGCGTCTGAGTCATGGCCATCAACGTCACTTACTACATGCCAACCGTAGGCTTTAAAGCGTGCAGGTGTATCGTCGCTAAACCAACCTTCAACTTCACCATCAATTGAAATACCGTTGTCATCCCAAAATGCAACAAGCTTACCTAGGCCTAATGTTCCGGCAAGTGAACATGCTTCATGAGAAATACCTTCCATTAAGCAACCATCGCCTAAGAAAGTATATGTGTGGTGATCAACAATATCATGACCTTCGCGGTTAAATTGCGCGGCTAATGCTTTTTCAGCAATCGCCATACCTACCGCGTTAGTGATCCCTTGACCAAGTGGGCCCGTAGTAGTCTCAATACCTGGCGCATACCCATATTCTGGATGGCCAGGTGTTTTTGAATGCATTTGACGGAAGTTTTTAATTTCCTCAATTGGTAAATCATAACCACTTAAATGCAATAGAGAATAAATAAGCATTGAACCGTGGCCATTGGAAAGTATAAATCGATCTCTATCTACCCACTCTGGATTTGTTGGATTGTGGTTTAGATAATCGCGCCATAGTACTTCTGCGATATCAGCCATGCCCATAGGGGCTCCAGGGTGGCCTGATTTGGCCTTTTGTACTGCGTCCATTGATAAGACGCGAATAGCATTTGCAAGTTCTTTGCGAGACGGCATGGATTCTCCTACCTTTACTGTATTTGCGCTGGTTATTGTGTGTATTCATTTGAAGATCCATTCTTACTTATTGTAGGGGCTGTATGCAATTAAAAACCTGATTAAATTGGGCATTATGAATTTTTTTTAAGAACAAAAAGTTATTAGTAATTTTATTTAGACGTCTAGGCGTAAAAAAACTATGCAACTATCGTTGTTTTAGATAAAATACGCCCCTAAATTTTTTAGCGCTCTTACCGACGTTTGTGAAGCGCAATATTTGTGAGCAAAGACAATGGCAAAACATTTATTTACTTCTGAATCTGTTTCTGAAGGTCATCCGGATAAAATCGCGGACCAAATCTCTGACGCGGTACTAGATGCCATCTTAGAACAAGATTCTCATGCCCGTGTTGCGTGTGAAACTTACGTAAAGACTGGTATGGTTATGGTTGGTGGTGAAATCACTACTAGCGCATGGGTTGATATCGAAGAAATCACACGTAAAACTGTACGTGAAATTGGCTACACTCATTCTGATATGGGTTTTGATGCAGACTCGTGTGCAATTTTAAACACGATTGGTAAGCAGTCTCCTGACATCAACCAAGGTGTTGACCGTACTAGCCCAGAAGAACAAGGCGCTGGCGACCAAGGCCTAATGTTTGGTTACGCATGTAACGAAACTGAAGTATTAATGCCTGCACCAATCACTTACTCACACCGTTTAGTGCAGCGTCAAGCGCAAGTACGTAAAAGCGGCGAGCTTAACTGGTTACGTCCTGATGCAAAATCACAAGTTACTTTTGCATATGAAAACGGCAAGCCAGTAGGTATTGACGCAGTGGTACTTTCTACTCAACACAGTGAAGACATTTCACAAAAAGATTTAGTAGAAGCTGTGATGGAAACAATCATCAAGCCAGTACTTCCTGCTGAGCTTATCACTAGTGCAACTAAGTTTTTCATTAACCCGACTGGCCGTTTTGTAATCGGTGGCCCAATGGGTGACTGTGGTCTTACTGGTCGTAAAATTATCGTTGATACCTATGGCGGCATGGCTCGTCATGGTGGCGGTGCATTCTCTGGTAAAGATCCATCAAAAGTTGACCGTTCAGCTGCGTACGCTGCACGTTACGTTGCTAAAAACATCGTTGCTGCGGGCCTTGCTGACAAATGTGAGCTACAAGTTTCTTACGCAATCGGTGTTGCAGAGCCAACGTCAATCAGTGTTGAAACATTTGGTACCAGCAAGCTTGAAGAATCACGTTTAATTGAATTGATTCGTGAACACTTTGACTTACGTCCATATGGCTTAATTAAAATGCTTGATCTTGAGCGCCCAATTTATCTACCAACTGCAGCTTACGGGCATTTTGGTCGTGATGAATTCCCTTGGGAACGCACAGATAAAGCAGACGCACTTCGCGCAGCAGCTGGTCTTTAATATCAGCCACTGTGTGAATACAAAAAAGCGCCAATTGGCGCTTTTTTTTATGCCTGCTGATTATATTGTTGTAAATGCCTAGGTTATTGTCGCGAGGTAAACTCGCTGCTACCAGACATAGTCGCGGGTTTACCCCGCACAATTAAAACTACGTTCTAGGAAGTGGCTGGGAGTTAGGGCGCGTTCGAAGCCAGTGGTATTTCCCTCCTCATTCACTACTCTTGGTGCAAACCTATTTTTTTATAATTTCACCACAGAGTTCACCGAGCTCATAGAGGAAAAACCTGTAAGTAATTAACTTTACTTTTGTCTTCTCGGTGTAGCGCACAGCGCCTAATACCCTCGGAGGTAAATAGGCTTGTCGCCATAAATGGCGACCTACAGGAGCGCGGTGGATATTACTTGTAGCCGAGTGGCTTGCCACCGCGAAGGATAAGTGTTTGTCGCGAGATAAACTAGCTGCTACCAGACGTAGGCGCGGGTTTACCCCGCGCAATTAAAGCTAGGTTCTAGAAAGTGACTTGGGTGTATTCGAAGCTTGTCGCTCAAAGCCAGTGACGTTTTGCCTAACTTCCTAACTTATCAATGTAATTACCTTTTCATACCCAGCCACAGCCCATACAATAAATAACACTATCAGTGCTAATGTCACAGCCGCTGAAGCGATATCTTTCGCTCGCCCTGATAACACATGATATTCAACACCGACTCGATCTGTTAATGCTTCAATTGCTGAATTTAGCAACTCAACAATCAACAATAACAAAAAGCTGATTATAAGTATCACCCAGTGCTGTAATGATTGCGCTAGCCAAAATGATAATGGCAATAATACAAGCCCTAGCGCAAGCTCATTACGAAAGGCCGACTCTTCCTTAAATGCGGCTTTAAAACCTTTAATTGAGCATTTAGTTGCTTTTAAAATACGCCCAATTCCTATGCCGTTGGGTTTGTTTACTAAGTTAATTTCTGGTTTAGTCATTTTATGATCTTTAGCGTGTAAGTGTTGCTTATCGGGTGATGGGTAAAACCATTACCTTAATCCATGCCTTGAGTTAATAACTGCCAAGCTGTCGCCATATACTGGGTATATGCTTGCTCTGTCTGTGCATCAATTTCAACAAATTGCGATGGTGTTGCCGGTAAAAGCTGAGTTTTATCCCGCTCATTAACCCTATAATACTCATAAAGCGCCGATAAATCACCACGCCAGAGCTGTTCATTGTGACGTATTGTTTGAAAACCAAATACCCTCCTATCTGGCGCTGCATTAAATAATGATTGTCCCATGCTATAAAACTGAGTATTTGCTGGCGCAATTAAATCTAATAATGTTGGAGCGATATCCATATGACTTGCCACTTGTTGCACAGGCACTAAATCTGCACTAACACCTTTACCATAAATCACCATCGGCACATGAGTTAACTCATATAAATTTGGGCGCTGATGAAAGTTACGGCGACTATAATGATCCCCGGTAATGACAAATAATGCATCTGGATAACGTTGCTCCATCTTAGCCACAAACTCACCCAGCATTTTATCTGCATACCATAAGTGCCCTAATACATAAGGATCTAATAACTCCCCAGCTAATTTATTTATCTCAGCTGGATAATCTGCAACCGACTTATAAGGGTAGTTATATTTATCTAAATCGAGATTAAACGGGCCATGATAACTACCAGAGAGAATCACATTAAAACTTTTTTTCGTTGTTTTTTCTGCTACCAAATCAAATAGCTGACCATCATCAATGCCCCAGACACCGGCGCTACCTTTGCCACCAGCATCAATAGCTGAATAGACCTTATCAACACCTTGGGATAGAACGTACTCACCGACATTTTGCCACGATAATAAACCACCATAAAAAAACTGGCTGGTGTACCCTAACTGCTCGAATTGATTAAATAACGATAGCTTGCTGCTTCGGTTTTGTGGCCCAATCAAACTCATATTAACCCCTGCATAAGGGATCCCAGATACAATACTGGATAGCGAATTCATGGTACTGCTAGCTACAGGTAAAACGTTATCTAGGTAAATACCTTTACTAGCTAGGTTTTTTAACTGATTAGTTAAATTAAGTGCAGCATACTTTTGTTGTAACGGCCAAGAATCATAACTTTCCATAACAATTACAAATACCTGTGACGGTGCAGCTAACAAAGGCGCTGTCGTATGTTTACTCAGCGCATTTAAAGGTAAGGCATCAAGCCCTGAGTTATGGCTTAAATATGGATTTTCACCGTTTACGCCATGGCTTTGTAGATCGTTGTAATCTTTAATGGCATAAAAAAAGCTGCGAAATGGATTGATCACCAAATTATTAATAAATGGGTCCGGCGTTACCGCAGACCACTTTCGTGATGCCGGACGAGACTCAAAAGAACCACGAATAGCACAGATAAATAACACCACAATGATGCTAATTAACAACGTACGCTTCCATTTACAGTCAGTAAAAATGCGCTGTAAAAAGCTATTCGACTGCTTATCAACGCGCTCGCATAACTTAAATGCAACCACCAACAGTGCTAATAACCCCAGAAAACTACCCCATGGCCGATATTGTTCAATCACGGTTAAAGCAATTGCTTGCTGATCATCGTGCAACCCTTCAAACATAAAGTAATTGAATTGGCTACCGTACTCTGCAATATACGTAATACTGGTTATACAGAGTAAAATAGCGACTACAAAAAAAAGCTTACCCGTAAAGTTACGCACCATTCTTACCCAATGACCTAAGCGCATCGGCTGTAAAATACAATTTAATAAAAAAGGAATGCTAAAACACACACCACTGGCAGCTGAGTCAAAAGCAAACCCTGTTTCTAAGGTGTTTAAAATAACGTTAAGATCAATTGGTGTGGTGATCCGGTCATGAAAGTAGACTAAAAAGAAAACCCGAAAGCTCATAAACAATAGAACACCCGCTAGCCATAATGTAGCGATGCGCCAACTTTCGTTAACAAATGAAAACCAACGGCTTGATCCTGCAACTGATGATGCAAACACTTTACTGTCCTTAAAGTAGTATGTTCCCAGCGCGGGAATATTACCGATTTAAGTTACAGCAACAATATTTTTTTTGTAATTATTTGTAATAAAAGTTCAATTAAACAAAGTAGTAACAAGGAGTTAACTAGCTATCCAGATTATACCAATTGTTAGAATTAACACGCTATTGTTTATTGATGTGACTACAATTACCAACTTGGCTTACTTGCTGATTGGTTTGATAGGTTTTATTGATTAGGCGTAATTTAAGAGCAAGCAAGGTATGCATTGCACTTTCTAATCCCACTTTATTGCTTAGCCAATGCGGAATTGCACCACCAGGATTAGCGTATATTTCATATGTTATGCTTAACAATGATTGCCCTTCACTGCTATGTTGAGTTAATAACCAATGTGCTTTTAGATCAGTGATACGGATCACAGCTTGGCGCTTTGCAAGCTCCCCTGTTTTTGCAGTAATCGTTAACTTCGTCTGGGTGCCGTTCAGTTGTTGATAGCATGAGTAACTAACCATATCGCGATCAGCGAGTGGCCACGGCGAGTCAAACTCGGTATGTACAATAGTTTCTGAGGGGCTTAGTCGTTCCAACACTTTCACATGGGTAACATTATCAATCCATAACGGCGCGCTGTTAGTATCACTTAGCAATGTCATAAAGTCATTGGCCGTGACACCTTCAATAGTGATCTCAGCCTGCACTTCAAAAATACCATTGTCATGTTTTTTGTAGTACACACTTGCACCATCATGCTGTTTCCAGAGTTGCCAATGCTGAACATCACTGAGCGCATCGGCACTAAAGAGCAGCATTAGTAATAATACCCGCCGTACCATGTGTATTCCCTATGTACTGGCTTAAACGCGATTACTGCCAGTAAGGTGATATTTTATATGAAGCTAAGCGGCTTTGTTCCATTGCGTCGACCAAGAATTCAGACTTTCTTTCAAGCCAGCTTTGAATTTTTGCCAGCTCTTCATCATCTTGTCCTGCACATAACTGCTTTAGATACTCAAGCGTGCTGAGCTCGTACATGCCGTGTGAAATATCTAACCATGGAATACGAAACTCACTGCGTTCATCTTTTTCAAATAACGAACCTAAACAGTTACCACTGAGTAAGCTGTTTTCTAAACGCATACGTAAATCTAAGTAATCCTTAACAGTCAGTGTTTTTTGTTCTGGCAGTAACTGATGAAGGTCTTGCCAATCTTTTTCAAATAATCGATTAGCAATCTCAGCGACTGGTTTTTCAGCTGCTTGAAACTGTACTTGCCCCCAACTTTTACGCCATTGCTTATCCACCAGCCAGGTGGTTAAAGACAATAATAAGCGGTTATAGCGAGCGCTATGAAACAACCGATTTATATCATCAATACTTGGCTGTAGCTCTTTTAAGTCATTAATAACTTGCGTTAACTCAGGTGCACTGTTGATTTTTTTATAGTATGCGTGGCGCTTAGATGTGTAGGTTTTTAGTTGAATCGCGTTTTCAACCCATGCTAATTCACTTAATAGCCATTTTAGCTCGGTGCGTAATAGCTCGGTGGTGCTTTTATCAACAATATCGTCAAACAACCAGAACGTATGACGGATTAAACTAATTCCATCGGTCACTCGTTTCAGAGTCTTTAAACTCGGTTTATCGAAATAACACTGTTCATGTTTTTGTACAAAACGGATACCAAAGCCAATTGCGGCTATAAGTGCTTGCTCTTGTGTTGCATATTTAGGTAATGACACAAAGCCAATTGATTTACTTGGCTTAAGTGGTTTTTCATCCGCAAGGCGATAACCACGAGCCGCTTTAGAATATAACCCTAAACGAATATTACTTTGACTCACTAACTTATCAGCTAAAGCAAATAATTCATCGCGGCTGCCTTCAACCAGTTCAATTTCAAGCTCACAAATTGGCTCCATCAAACCCGATGCAGATACTTCGCCTTTATCTAACACTACTTCAATTTTAGCGCCACTGTCGGTTTCAATAAGCCAAGTACGACGAATGAAGTTAGTACTAAAAATAGGATAAAGATTAGCGGCAATTGCACTTATTTGCATACCATGCGGCCAAATACTGGCATCAAATGCAGTTATATTTGGTCGGCTACTTTCCAGCGGTAAATTATATTCAGGTCGTTGATGCAACCCGCCCATAACTTCTCCTGCAAGCTTGATAGTTTGCTCACATTGATTATCAGCACAGCGGGTACGAAAACCGATATCGAGCGCTCTTAATTCACGGCTTGGCGTGTCAAAATAAGCATTTTGTAAACTACGCGAAGGTTTATTAGTAACCGTTTTTGCAAATTGAGTAATTAACGCGGGGATCAGTGGGATTACGGCGTCTGACACCAAAAACTTCAGTTCTATCTCAGTATCCATTAGGCTTGAGGATTACCTTTAAAATAAATAAGAGCTCAAAATAAACAAAGCTGCCCAACATTGCAAATTTTTTAGCTTATTTGAATCAGCAAACAGCAGCCATGATTACAATATCAGTCTTGCTATTAGCGCGCTAAATCCATACTATCTCAATACTTAACTATGAATAATACGATTGCTGTCCCACAGACGGTTACATTAACAGGGTAGATTGATGTTTAAACATTCTTTATTAGCTTTGCTATTCGCAGCGGCCGCATTTATGAGTCACGCAGAAGAAAGCAATTCAGCTAGCGATGCAAACACCGCTTATATAGTCGATAATCTTTATACATTTATGCACTCTGGCGCGAGTAAAAATTATCGCATTATTGGCTCTGTTGATGCTGGTACAAAGTTAACCCAGCTATCTGCTGAAGAAAATGGCTTTGTTAAAGTTATTGATGATAAAGAACGAGAAGGCTGGGTAGAAGCTAAATTTGTTTCTAAAACTCCAGGTATTCACCAACAATACCGCACACTCAGTGCTGAAATGGCATCAATGCAAGAGCAACTTCGTCAAGCACAAATTGAATTACCGCAGCTACAAGAACAAAGCCAAACTTTAACTGACCAAAATAGTGCTCTATCAGAGCAGATTGCTAAATTAAAAAGTACCTTAGAAGCTGAACGCACTGAAAAACAACAAGCCGGTGCAAAAGAAAAACGTCAGCTACTAACTTATGGCGGAGCAATTGCCTTCATTGGTTTGTTTTTAGGTATTATTTTGACTATCGTATTATCGCGCCGCAAACGTTACGACGGCTGGGCTTAATCGATAACCACTATATTTGATATTAAAAAAGCACCCTTGGGTGCTTTTTTAATGCGTGGGGTAAACCCGCGCCTACGTATTGGTAGCAGCGAGTTTACCTCGCGACTGTTTATACATTTACACCGATAAACCTATTTTACCACCGAGTGCACAAAGGTGCTGCGCGCTACACAGAGAAACCAAAGTAAAAATCACTTATTTCTTCTCGGTGGTGAATTAATCTCTGAAAGAACTTTAATCTAATTGCGTGGGGTAAACCCGCGCCTACGTATTGGTAGCAGCGAGTTTACCTCGCGACTGTTTATACATTTACACCGATAAACCTATTTTACCACCGAGGGCACAAAGGCGCTGCGCGCCACACAGAGAAACCAAAGTAAAAATCACTTATTCCTTCTCTGTGTTCTCGGTGGTGAATTAATCACTGAAAGAACTTTAATCTAATTGCGTGGGGTAAACCCGCGCCTACGTATTGGTAGCAGCGAGTTTAAATTTAAGTATCGAGTCTGAGCCCTGTGTCTTGTTTAATTTTTTCGATCACCATATAAGTGTGGTGCGTACCAACACCCGGTATATCGACTAAATCACCAAGCACTTGACGGTATTCATCCATATCCGAAACCCGAATTTTTAATAAATAATCATAGCCACCAGCAACCATGTCGCACTCAACCACTTGCTTGATTTTTAAAATATGTTCACGGAACACTTTAAATACCGCAGTATTTGACGTCACTAACGACACTTGCACATGCGCCACTAAGCTTTGATTAAGTTTGGCTTCGCTCAACTTGGCAAAGTAACCTTCGATATAACCTTCTTGTTCAAGCCGTTTTACTCGGTCAAGACACGGGCTGGGACTTAAGTTAACCTGCTTTGCGAGGTTAACATTAGATATTCTGCCGTTTTTTTGCAGAACGTCTAAAATTGCTAAATCGATACGATCGAGCATGCGTAATCTATTCGGACTTGTCATAACAGAATTTTATGCGGATAAGTTTAAGGTATGCCCTGTAAATTATCGTAAAACGCTAAATTTAACCAGCATATTCTGCTGGATTTTAATTAGAATGCACGCATTACGTACATAAAAATCGGGCAGCGAAATTTTTTAGCTGCAAGACTCCATACACCAGAGGGTTGCTTATGTTATTTGACGGCGATTTGACAACAACGTGTCCAATCAGACAAAAAATCCGTGACTTTTATCGCATTGACGAAAATGCTGTAATTGATCATATTTTACCGCTTGCTGAAGTTGGCGTAAAAGCCCGCAGCCGTGCTTGGGAACGTGCTCGCCAGATAGTTCACACTATTCGTCGCGATCAAGACGGTCAAAGCGGTGTTGATGCGCTACTTAATGAGTTCTCACTCTCTAGTGAAGAAGGTGTGGTATTGATGTGCTTAGCTGAAGCATTGCTTCGCGTGCCAGATAAAGCTACTCAAGACACGCTAATTCGCGATAAGTTAGCCAAAGGCGACTGGAGCTCTCATTTAGGTAGCAGCGACTCACTATTCGTTAATGCGTCATCTTGGGGTCTATTAGTGACCGGTAAAATGGTTAACTACACTGATAAAACCAAAGAACAGCAGTTTGGTGTACTGAAAAAAACCATTGGTCGTTTAGGCGAGCCGGTTATTCGTAAGTCAGTAAACTTTGCCATGAAGATCATGGGTAAGCAGTTTGTTATGGGTCGTACAATTAACGAAGCCATTGAACGCGCTGCAGAAAAAGAGCAAAAAGGCTATGTATATTCATACGATATGCTTGGCGAAGGCGCGCGCACCATGAAAGATGCACAGCGTTATTTCAATAGCTATATGAATGCGATTCATGCTATCGGTAAAGCGGCAAATGGCCGTGGCCCAATTAAAAGCCCTGGTATTTCAGTGAAGCTGTCTGCGATTCACCCTCGCTATGAGTTTACTCATAAAGAACGTGTCATGAACGAAATTGTGCCTAAGCTTAAAGAGCTGGCCATGGCAGCTAAAAGCTACGATATTGGCTTTACTGTTGATGCTGAAGAAGCGGACCGCCTTGATATTTCACTTGATGTAATCGAAGCAGTATTTAGTGATGATGACCTAGCTGGTTGGCATGGTTTTGGTTTAGCTGTGCAAGCGTATCAAAAACGCGCAATTTTTGTGATTGAATGGTTAACTGAGCTTGCCAGCCGTGTTGGTCGTAAAATGATGGTGCGTTTAGTTAAAGGTGCCTACTGGGATACCGAAATCAAAACCACACAACAAGATGGTTTAGAGCACTTCCCAGTATTTACTCGTAAGGCAACCACCGACGTATCTTACAAAGCATGTGCTATCAAAATGCTAGAAGCGCGTGATGTACTTTATCCACAGTTTGCAACCCACAATGCCTACACTGCGGCAACAATTTTAGAAGTTGCTAAAGGTGATAACCAAGGTTTTGAATTCCAACGCCTGCACGGTATGGGTGAATCATTATTCGACCAAATCGTAACTGAAGAAAAAATTCAGTGTCGTGTATATGCCCCTGTTGGTCAGCACGAAGATTTATTGGCTTATTTAGTGCGTCGTTTACTTGAAAACGGTGCTAACTCATCGTTTGTTAACGCCATTGTAGATACCACTAAACCTGTTGAATCGTTATTACCGGATCCGGTAGAAACACTGCAAGGTTTGCGTAACAAGTACAACACGCAAATTAAGATGCCAATTGATTTATACGGCGCTGAACGTGCTAACTCAAAAGGTATGGATTTAACCGATATCAATGTGATCACGCCATTCAAGGAAAATCTTGATAACTGGTTTGCAGAGCACCGTATTAGTGAAAGCGATATTCCTGAGGGTTCAATTGCAGTTAAAAACCCTGCCAATCATCAAGAGATCATCGGTCATATCAAGCTACAAAATAGCGATGATATGCTCACTCTACTAAGCAATGCAGAAACCGCCTTTGAATCGTGGTCACAAACGCCAGTTAAAGAGCGCGCAAACCTATTACGCCGTATTGCTGATATTCTAGAACGTCATCACGACGAGCTTGTGGCTATCTGTATCAAAGAAGCCGGCAAAGTAGCACAAGATGGTATTGACGAAGTACGTGAAGCGGTTGATTTTTGTCGTTACTACGCAGCTCGCGCCGAAGAGCTAAGTGAAGATGAGCGCTTTGAAGCCCGTGGTGTGATTTTATGTATCAGCCCATGGAACTTCCCACTAGCAATCTTCTTAGGTCAAGTTGCTGCAGCAATCGTAACTGGTAACACTGTTATTGCTAAACCAGCTGAACAAACTAGCTATATTGCGCTGCGCACTATTGAGCTTATGTTGTCTGTTGGTTTACCAGAGCATGTGGTACAGCCTGTTATTGCACGTGGTAGTGAAGTAGGTAAAACTATTGTTCCTGATGAGCGCATTCAAGCGGTTATGTTCACAGGCTCAACTGAGACCGGTACCATCATTTCACAAACACTTGCTGCACGTAATGATATTCAAGTACCGTTGATTGCCGAAACCGGCGGTCAGAACTGTATGATCGTAGATTCAACAGCATTGCCTGAGCAAGTCGTTGACGATGTGATCAGCTCTGGTTTCCAAAGTGCTGGTCAACGTTGTTCTGCACTGCGTGTATTGTTCATTCAAGAAGATATCGCAGATAGCGTAATTGAAATGATCAAAGGCGCGTTAAAAGAGCTACACATTGGCGATCCATCATTACTATCAACCGATATCGGCCCTGTAATTGATGAAAAAGCCTTGAAGAACTTAAGCGAACACGTTGAGTACTTAAAAGGCAACGCAACACTGCATTATGAGTGTGATATTCCAGATAATAGCGAAAACGGAGCGTATTTCTTTGCGCCACGTTTATATGAAATCAAAGATCTATCTGTACTGAAACGTGAAGTATTTGGCCCATGTGTACATATCATTCGCTTTAAAGGCACAGAACTTGATAACGTGATTGACCAAATAAATAACACTGGGTTTGGTTTAACCATGGGTATCCATTCACGCATCGAAGAGCGTTGTGAATACTTAGCAAAAATGTCGCGTGCCGGGAACGTCTACGTTAACCGTAATATGATTGGCGCGATTGTTGGCGTACAACCGTTTGGTGGTCGTGGTTTATCTGGCACCGGACCTAAAGCAGGTGGCCCTAACTACTTAACTCGTTTAGTTAAAGAAAAAGCATCGCCTGAAAACGTGCAAATGACTAACTTGACGCCAGATGAGCTTGACACTCACCACTATTCAGGTGCTGCTGAGCAAGTCGAGAAGTTAATGGCAAACTCAATGCGCGATGAAAAAATTTGGCGCGCAACCCCACTGAACGATCGTGTTTCAGCGGTACGTCAGTTATTAGCTAAAGTTGCCACAGTCGATATTATTGACGAGTTAGCCGACGATTTAGCATTAACACTTGCCGATGCTCGTGCCCAACTTAATCGCCTTGAAAAGCACATGCGTAAGTTTACTACTTTGCCGGGGCCAACAGGTGAATCAAACACCCTTCACCTTGAAGCGCGTGGCTGTGTTGTATGTTATGCCGATAAGAGTACCTCGTTTAACTTCTGGGCTATTTCGATCATCACCGCACTTGCTGCAGGTAATACCGTGATCACCGTAGCGTCGGAGTTATTCTATGACGAAGCGGTGGCCTTTAAAGATAAGTTTATCTCAACAGGTATTGCTGAAGGGGTATTCCAAGTAGCTAAACCGAATCAGTTACAAGCTATTTTGGCGCACCCTCATTTAGCAGGTGCTGTTGTTGCATCGCGCTCATCACGCTTAGGCTACTTCAGTCAACAGCTAGCGCAACGTAAAGGAGCAATCTTGCCAGTGATCAGTGCTGAGTACTACGACACGCTAATCAAGCGCTTATTAACAGAAAAGACCATTAGTATTGATACAACCGCTTCAGGCGGTAATACATCACTAATGACTTTAGTTGAAGATGACGAGTAGAGTTTAAGTAGATATTAACAAAGGGCGCTAATTAGCGCCCTTTTTACTACTTATCCAGTAAGAATTTTGCTAACTTTGTAGTATGTTATTTATTATGAAGTAAACACATTGAAAATTATCCCAATCGATCAGCTTATACCAGGTATGTTTGTACATAGCGTAACTAAACAAACGGGTAAAATTAAAATCAAAAACCAAGGTTGGGTAAAAACGCAAGCTGGCGTGCAGCAACTTATAAAAGCCGGTATCTTAGAAGTTGAAATTGATCCTGATAAAACCATCGTTGAACTCACTCCTACTGCCACAACAAGCGATATAAAGGTTGAACCGCCTAAACAACGTGATCCTTGGTCTACAACACACAGTGTTGAGCAAGAGATGGACAAAGCATTTAAGCTCTACAGCGAAGCAAAACAACTGCAAAGCAAAGCATTTACCGATATAAAAGCCGGTAACACTATAGATATTACCCCCTTTAAAGAATTAGCTAGCGGCTTTATTGATTCGGTATTTCGTAATCAAGATGCCCTAGCATGCATCACCCGTATGCGTGAAAAAGACGCCTACCTACTAGAACACTCGATCAACGTCTCGATCTTAATCAGTATTTTTGCCAAACACTTAGGTTTTGAACGAGCGCTTATTGAAGAACTTGCCACCGGTGCGCTGTTACATGATATTGGTAAAATTCAGATACCGGATGACATTCTTAATAAGCCGGGTAAGTTAACCGATCAAGAATATAAAGTGATTCAGGATCATGCGCGTTTTAGTAAAGAAATTTTAGAACAAGCGGGCCTTAAAGGCATTGCTGTCGATATTGCAGGCTTTCACCATGAGCGACTAGATGGCACGGGTTACCCGTTTGGCAAGCGAGCTGATGAAATAAGCCAGTACGTGCGTATGGCATCGATTGTTGATGTCTATGACGCACTTACCGCAGAGCGTGTTTATAAGGCCGGCATGGAGCCAATCAAGGCCTTTAAAATACTCAAAGACGGTTGCCCAGATAGCTTTGATGGCGAGTTACTGACTAAATTTATTCAGTGTATTGGCGTTCATCCAGTTGGCACGTTAGTTAAACTATCGAGTCAAAAAGTCGGCCTAGTGACCAAAAGCAACCCTAGCAGCCCTCTTAAACCTCAAGTGAAAACTTTTTACAATGCAAAACACGCTCACTATACGCAAGTTCAAGATATAGATCTGGCGCATAACCGAAATCAAGATTCGTTAGAATCCGCCATTAAGCCAGCGGATTTCAACATTGATTTAATTAGATTTTTCAAAAATTCAATTTTGCCGTAATGATCACCGAAAACGAAATAGGCCTGCGCGAAGTAGCTATATAATCGTCACTCAGGCCAATCTTGCAGCGCTTTTAAGCTAAATTCATAATCATCAAAACTCAGCACCGTTTGCTCTGGAGTGATCTCTAATACTCTTAAGTCCCCAATGCTATCTCCCTCATATAACTCCCGATTATTAAGCTTTACCCAACGTTTATCAGGTGATGATGAGTAAATATGCGCTTGGTATTTAATTTCTGGCATCAATGCCAACAAAGCATCAGGTAGTAACTCAATCGGCTCAGCATAAGATGAATTTTTAGTGCCTTGCGTTACTTGATGAGATTGGGTGCTTTGAGTATCTTCGATAGCGCGAGCAAAGGCGTTTTTAAGCGCCGTTGGCACAGTTTCAAGTTCTTCATCGCTGACAGTTGCCTCCGGCTTTGATTTCTCTCTAGTCGGTTCGCCAATAGGCTTCCCCAATACTTTGTATTTACTCATATCGATATTGCTAGCGCTATTGTTAATCATTGGCTGCATTTGCACTGCATTAGGATTATATTGCTGCTGAGGCGCTGCATATACTTGCTGATAACCATTAGGTGTTTGCACCAGCATTGGCTGACCTTGCGGATAAGCTGGTGCAGTATTTACTGGCACTTGCACCCACTGATATTGCCCTGCTGCTTGTTGGTATTGCTGAGGTTGAACAAATTGCGGCTGAGACATCGGCTGCGTGCTAGCAACTTGCGCTGGGCTAGTCTGTACTGGATTTATTTGCACCGGTATCGATTGCTCAGGCTTCACTGTGGCAGGTACAGGTGTTTTGTCATCAGCAGGCTCCACTGATTGATCCTGAACAGTCGTTACCACTTGTTCAGGGGTATTAAAATGATTTTTTTGTAACCATTTACCAATTGAAAACCCTGCCATCAAGGTCAGTAAAAAAGCAACCAACAAGCCAAGCGAAATCGCAATAAAACGATAACGCTGCAGTTCTTGCTGCTGTTTTAATTGCTCAGCGTTTCTGTCATGTGCTGACGCTTCATCATGTTGTTCTGATTGTTTTAAGGCATCTAATAAATACGACATATATGACCATTAATTAAAGAATAAACGACAAACCAATACCCAGACTGAGCACAGTTAAAAATGCCAACGGATAGAGCCAATTAAACGACGACTGCTGCTCTATGTTAACGGAACTTAATGCACTCGGCGGTAACGCTTCTTGTGCTGAGCGCATTACTATATCACTATCAATCATCGTTAGCTGCTTAGAAAAAGCTCCCATTAAACAGCGTTCACATAATAAGTTTACTAAACGCGGAATACCTGCAGTAACTAAGTGAATCGTTTTTAACGCATCATTTGAGAATAGTCCCCGATCACAACCTGCAACATACAAACGATGTTTAACGTAAGCAAAAGTTTGTCCTTCAGTTAACGGTAGTAAATGATAACGAGCAGTGATCCGCTGCGCTAACTGACGCAACTCATTACGCTTTAATAAAGCCTGTAATTCTGGCTGACCAACCAGTACTATTTGTAGTAATTTTTTATGGTTTGTTTCTATGTTAGTTAATAAACGAAGCTGTTCTAGCACGTCAGGGGCTAAAAGCTGAGCTTCATCAATAATCAAAATAGTGTGGCCACCAGCTTGATGATTAGCTTCAAGATGCTTTTTAATTGCATCAGTTAAGGTTTTTAACGTCGCATTTTGCTCGTCATAAACAATATGAAATTCATCGCAAATACTCGCTAACAGTTCCAATTGTGACAGTGCTGGATTATGGATCAACGCCACTTGTGTGTTTTCAGGTAACTGCTCTTGCAAACTGCGGGTTAAGGTCGTTTTCCCTGTTCCCACCTCACCGGTTAACAATACAAACCCACCAGCTTCACCTAAGCCATAAGTTAAATGCGCCAACGCTTCTTTATGGCGTTCGCTTAAAAATAAGTACTGTGGATTTGGCGCGATTGAAAACGGTTTCTCTGACAAGCCAAAATAGCTTAAATACACCCTAAATTTCCTTACTGATTAAATCACGGCCTATAATGGCAAAAAAACAGCGTAAGTGAAAACCTTGTTAGCGTTTTATTAGCTAAATAACGTAAAATAGTTTGCACAGTTAATATTCAGGGGAAGTTATGCAAGTTTATTTGGTCGGTGGAGCAGTTCGTGATGAGCTATTAGGGCGAATCATCAAAGAACGTGATTATGTGGTGGTCGGTGCAACTCCTGAGCAACTGATCAAACAAGGCTATCAACAAGTTGGTAAAGACTTTCCTGTTTTTTTACACCCAAAAACTAAAGAAGAATACGCACTAGCTCGTACCGAGCGAAAACAAGGCCAAGGTTACACCGGCTTTGTCTGCGAGTTTTCAGCAGATGTTACCTTAGAAGACGACTTACGCCGCCGCGATTTAACCGTTAACGCTATTGCAAAAGCACAAGATGGCAACTTAATTGACCCTTATGGCGGCAAGCAAGATTTAGACAACCGCATTTTGCGCCATGTATCTGACGCATTTAGCGAGGATCCACTACGCATATTACGCGTTGCCCGTTTTGCAGCTCGTTATCATTATCTTGGTTTTACGATTGCCGAAGAAACCCTGCAATTGCTAACACAGATGATCAACCAAGGAGAGTTACAAACACTCACCGCAGAACGCATTTGGCTAGAATGTGAAAAATCATTAACGGATGGCGCATTTGCTGAGTTTTTGAATATTTTAGCGCAGTTAGGCGCGCTTAGTGCAATCAGCCCTGCCTTAGCAGGTAACTGGAGCGATGAGTTATATCAACAACTAAAAAACCGTTACGCTTACGCACAAAGCCAAAATATAACCGATCAGGCATTATTGTTTGTACAAGCCACTGCATCATTGACGCAAGAAGAGATTAAAATTCTCAGTCAAACTATTCGTTTACCAAATGACGTACGCGACTTAGCATTACAACTCAATGCCCACCAAGCAACCTTAACTAGCCAAACAATCACCGCAGAGCAATTACTCAGTTGCTGCAATCAACTCGATTTATGGCGCCGCCCTGAACGGTTCGAGGCAGTTCTTAAAGCCGTTGAGATTAACCAAGCAGCATCACTGGCTAATCAAAAATTATTATTAACAGCAACCAAAGCAGCTAAAGCTATTAACCCGCAGCAATTTATTACGCAAGGCATTAAGGGCGCAGCAATAAAAACCGCGCTAGAACAAGCGCGGTTAGAGGTATTTCAGCAGTATTTTTAAACGGCGATGTTACTTTTCATAGCGCACTAAGCGTAAATAAACGAACGACTCTTTATCGTGCAAACTGTTAAGGCCTCTGTCAAAGGTGTATACCCAAGCTGAATTTTTATCGGCAATACCTGATGTACTAGTCCAATAGTTCTCACTTAAATTGCCCAAAAACACGGTCTCATTAATACTGGGGGTTACACAGCTATGTTCTAAAATACTGGCAAGCTCTTTATTATTAGGTACTTGCCAATCTTTATAAGCACCTGTGCGGTCGTTTACCGCAGCTCTTAATGCTTCTTGCCAATTAACTTTCACAATGCTGTTTAAACAGCTATTGGTTGTTAGGTCATAGCTTTGTCCATAACTACAGGTTTGCCACATAAGTCCGGTGATATTATCACTCACCGTACCATCGGTGTGCATTGTAAAACGCGCTGTAGCCGTTGTTTGTGTTACACCTTCATAACAGGTCTGCACAGCCATTGCTGCAGGGCTTGCTAACAATAAGCCAATTAATAATGATTTCATTGTGTTGCTCCTGCGGTTCTGACTAAGCGCACAAACGCGGTATCACTTTTAGGATATGCCAAATCATTGCCGTCGCTCATATCAAAAATATACGCTTGTGATAAGCTAGTCCCATCTACCGCAGTTTGTGAGGTCCAATAAATTAGTCCATCCGCTAATAAGTTGCTATTAGGCGTATTAGGAAAGTAATTCTCATCAAGCAATATTGATTGTCCATGCTTGCCATAATTAAGTAGCGTTAATAGCTCTGTGTAGCTAGGTACTCGCCAGTTAGTACCGCCACAGTAATCAAGAGCATTTACTTCATTAACATACACTTGTAAGTTACAATTATTATTACTTGGGCAAGTGCTGTTTGGCGTGCCAAGGCTACTCCCCGTTTGCACACCATCTTCACTAGTTAAATACCAAGTATAATGATTTTGTCCTTCACGCAACGCCGTATTTGGCAAAGTGCCTGTATTAGGGCTTTTTACTTCCCAAATCAAACCCGTAACGTTATCGCGAATACAACTAAAATTAGCGGCGCTATCTAATAATTCATCGGCAAACTGGTTAAGTTTTGTAAAATCAAAAGCCTGCTCACCTTTACCCACTTTCTCGATATGCGAGCCAACCCCACTATCGCGGCCAACAGAAGCATCTTGACGCGGAAAATCAGGACTTGTACAAGCTATTTCTTGGGTGTTGTTATAGCATTTGCTCATCCCAGTATCATTGATAAGACCAAGCGGTTTAGAATTAACCACAATATCAACACTATCTTTATCAGTGCGACCTTTGCTATCAGTCACAGTTACTTCAAAAGTATGGGTGTTGACCGCTTCGGTTGCCGGTGCTGTGAAAGAAGTAATACATTGCTGCTGGTTATCAAGCACCGCTGTGCCTGCTGTTTGCTGCCAGTAGCATTTAAAGGTGTCTGTTACTGTTTCTGAATCTGTAGCATCTAAGGTCACTTTTTCCAGCTCAATAACACTTTGATCAATACCAGCATTAGCAATAATGACTTCACTGGTTTTGTTTAAGGTATGAGAATACTGCGAGCTCGACTCGCCCCCCTCATCATCGACAACCGTTAACAGCCAAGTGATCTGCGTGTTGGTATCAAGTAACGGATGAGTGAAACTAATTGTTGCATTGCTATTACTATCTACAGCGAGCGTTGGCCCTGTAATTTGTTGCCAGTTATAGCTATTAATTTGGCCATTTTCATCCGGATCAACTGAGCTGGCGCCACTTAAGGTAATTATATCTTTATAATCTGAAGGCAATGTTTCGGGTGCAGTTTGAGTGACAATGACTTGAGGAAGCTGATTATTTGACTCAATTTCGATCAGCAAGTCATCACTAACTAATTGGCCATCGGTGGTTTGATAACTAACACGCAGTAATAGCTCGCTGTTTGCTTTAATATCAGGGGCAGTAATGGTTTGTAGTGCACCAGTGAGGGGAAAGCCGGCAATAATTGGTCCACTTACTCGCTGCCAGGTAAAGGTACCATCAGCAGGCGACCCTTTGGCCTCAATAGTAAATTCACTTTTTTCAATAATGCGCTGATCATCGCCAGCAAATACGGATGCTGCGACTACGGGATTATCGTTGCCGCCTCCGCCACCACCGCATGCTGTCAATACAGCAAACAACGGTAAAACCATTAAAGGGGATTTCATGCACTGATTCCTCATTTAAAACTGAAATTACGTAGCTTTTATATTAATAGCCACGCCAATCAATAAATTAAGCAACAACAATGCCAGATACAAAAAGAGGATGTTATAAATAGCTATCTTGGTGAATACGGACAAATAACTTTGTGCCTATTTTACTATAATCGACCTTATACTCACGACCATCTAACGCCTGAATAAACAGTAAGCGCTTCTCTTCTCCAAATACGTCAGCACTACCTATGTAAACCATTTCTAAATAGCGCTCTTTAGCTTCACGACGATTTTTTGGCAACTCTTCCTTAAATGGCTCTAAACCATGTTGAGTTACCTTGATTTTTGGGTGTATTTCAGAATTCACGATCACTAAATCGAGTTTTTTATCTTTATGGATTATGGTATTTCTGCCACTTTTAATAAAAGATCTATCTTGACTCATCGCTTCATCCTACTAACTAACGCCTATTTTCAGGCGTCTGTCTCTCTAATTGAGATTCTATAAATACGACTGGGTTATTCCGCCATGCATTTAAGCTATGGCTAAAATCCCAAATACTTCTATCTAATACACTTGCGGGTAACAGTAAATCATATCCTGTTAATTGCCGCAGATGTCGCATCCTATTAGCAAACATGGCTATCAAGCCATTAAAACTGCGACCATTCACAGAAGTGTAATGATTATCTTCAACTAACCATTCTGATGGGCAATTGCCATTTTTGCAATGTTTTTGAATTACTTGCATAAATAAATGCCGTTGTTCGATCAATAATTTACCAGCAATTCTTGGTGCTAATTGTAATAAAAATTCATCAGTGTCATTAAGTTTAATACCTACAGCATTTAACTCAAGCGGTTCAAGTTCTTGTTCTACTTTAGGAATACCACTGCGATTTAGATTTTCTTGCTTCAGACTCCAATAGCCATATTTATGTTGATAAGTAAGTTCTTGTTCTGTAATAACTAAACTGTAATATGGCTCTTGAGTTTTTAAAAAACCAACAAAAATAGCAGCCAAACATAAACTCACTAAAAAAGTTTCGAAAATGCTAATTTCGTCGGGCCGCAGTAAATTAAACAGCATTATAAATATCAGCCCCACCGCACCGACAGTGAGAATTTCGATACCATTGCGCGCACCTTGCGCACGCAATTTTAAAACAGTATTTTTGCGTTTAACCATAACGATAAAAAATAATATAAAAAACGTACATAATTATAGTCCAAATAATCAATTTTCGTATTTTCATACAACGCGGACATTTGCTCGTTAACTTCATAACTCTCTCATATACAAACACAAAACAGGAACAAACAAAAAAATAACTTAACTTTTACGCCTAACCGACAGATTTATGAGATACGCGGCCGCCAATTCACGCTGTAATTTTGTACACTAGAGGCAATTAAATTTCCGGTATTTTTAACAATGTATGCAAAGCAATCTGGCAAAGCGCTATTTCCATTTATTATTACTCTACTTCTGGGGCTATGTGTTTATCTTTATTTACCAAGTAGCCAAGGTGAGCAATCCGACTTCACAGCAAGTGCTACCCAAGTAACCGCTCACACTGTAGCAAGTGAAGAAAATGCAGTCCTCATTGAGGCTATCGGCAGTGCCCGCGCTAATCAAGCAATTTATATAAAAAGCGCACAAAATGATTACGTAACTGACATTTATTTTAAAGACGGTGATTTAGTCAGTAAAGGTCAAAAGCTCGTACAATTGCAATCGCAGCAAGAAGAACTCACCGTTAAAGAACTGGCAATTAACTTACGTGAAGAAAAACGTCAACTTGAACGCTTAACTGAGCTTTCTCGCTCTCAAGCAACCGCAAAGTCATTGCTCGAAGAGCAACTTTCTCGCGTTGATGCAACCGAAGCGCAGTTTGAAAATGCTAAAACTAAATTGGCTGAAATGACTATTTTCGCGCCTTTTTCAGGCATTTTAGGTAAGCGTCAAATCTCCGTAGGTGCTTATGTAAATAACAGCACAATTATTACAAGTTTAGATGACATAAGCATAATTAAAGTCGATTTCAAAGTCCCAGAAAAATACCTTGCGCAATTAAACGTTGGCATGAAAGTAATGACCCAAAATGATGCTTACCCTGAAAAAACCTTTACCGGTAAAGTAACACACGTTAGTGCACGAATTGATTCAATAACCCGCAGTGTTGAAGTCACAGCCAGCTTCGCGAATAAAAGTGGTTTATTACGCCCGGGCATGTTGCTCAATACAGCATTACAACTGAGCTCAAATCAAGCGATGATGGTGCCAGAAAAAGCGGTGATCCCACAACAAGATAAACATTATGTTTTTCAAATTGAAGACGGAATAGCAACCAAAGTAGAGGTTCACGTTGCAGGTCGTCACAATGGCTGGGTTGCCATTGATGAAGGTATTAGTAATGGGCAGCAAATTGTTACTGAAGGAATTATTAAAATTCGCTCAGGCAGCAAAGTTACTGTGAAGGGGTAAACTGTGAAAATTACTGATACCAGTGTCAAACGCCCCGTTTTTGCAATTGTAATTAACCTACTGTTACTAACCTTTGGTTTAGTGGCTTTTTCAATGTTACCGCTGCGCGAATATCCTGATATTGAATCACCCATAGTCAGTGTAAGCACTGAATATACGGGTGCGTCAGCCGAGATCATCGAAACAAAAATAACCCAAGTACTGGAAAACCGTATTTCCGGTATCGAAGGTATTAAAAGCATTAATTCATCAAGTAGAAATGGTCGCTCAAATATTACCATTGAATTTAATATCAGCCGTGATATTGATGCCGCATCAAACGATGTCCGTGAACGTGTAGCGCGCGCACTAGATAGCCTCCCTGAGCAAGTACGCCCGCCAGAAGTATCTAAATCTAACAGTGATGAAAGCCCTATTGCATGGTTTTTACTCAATAGCGACACGATGGATTCATTGCAACTGTCTGATTATGCACAGCGCTTTATTGTCGACCGTTTAGCTGTGGTAGATGGTGTTTCCAATGTGCGTGTTGGTGGTGAACGTAAATATGCCATGAAAATTTGGCTCAATCGCCAAGCAATGGCTGCTCGTGGCATAACCAGTAGTGACATAGAAAACACCCTACGAACTGAAAATGTTGAGCTACCAGCTGGTGAAATTGAATCTATCGACCGTGATTTTACCGTACGAACAGCGCGTAGTTATAAAGAGCAGCGTGACTTTAAAAACTTAGTAATTAAACGTGGTGACGATGGTTACTTAGTTCGTCTTGGTGAAGTTGCTGATGTAAACTTAGAAGCCGCTGACGATGAAAGCTTATTCCGTGGTAATGGCCGCAACATGGTTGGCCTTGGTATTGTTAAACAAGCTAAGGCCAATACACTTACCGTGGTCGATAATGCCCGTGCTGAACTTGAAAAAATCAAACGTAATCTGCCAGAAGGCACCACTATTCAAGACAGCTATGACTCGTCAATATTTATTAAAGAATCGATTAACGAGGTTTACAGTACCTTGGCTATTTCAATGGCTTTGGTGGTATTAATTATCTTCTTATTTTTAGGGAACATTCGCGCTACCTTGATCCCAGCGGTAACAGTCCCTGTTGCGTTGGTTGGTAGCTTTATGTTCTTACTGGCGATGGGTTACTCAATTAACTTATTGACACTACTGGCGCTGGTGCTAGCAATTGGCTTGGTTGTTGATGACGCGATTGTAATGCTAGAAAACATTCACCGGCGTATCGAACTGGGCGAACCGGCTCTACTAGCTGCCTATCGTGGCGCCCGTGAGGTTGGCTTTGCAATTATTGCCACCACCTTAGTGCTGATCTCGGTGTTTGTGCCTTTGGTATTTATGGATGGCCGTATCGGCGCATTATTTACCGAGTTTGCGATGGCCGTCAGCGCTGCGGTATTCTTCTCTAGTATTACCGCATTAACACTCTCGCCAGCGTTGTGTTCATTAGTACTCAAACCATCCTCAAAAGAGAGTAAATTCAGCCAATGGATGGACCGTATCTTTAGTAAGATTGAGCAAAGTTATAAAAACTCTTTACGCTCAAATATGACGCGTTCAGGTGGTTTAACGATCACCTTACTGCTGGCTGGTTTTGTTAGTTATTTATTGTTCCAACAAATTCCTTCAGAACTTACGCCAAAAGAAGACCGTGGTACTTTCTTTATCATGATGAGTGGCCCTGAAGGGGCTAGTTATGAAAATAACGCCGCTAACATGGCAAAAATTGAAGAACGTTTAATGCCTTATTCCGAAGCTGGCGAACTAAGTCGAGTGCTGGTACGCGTACCAGGCTGGGGTGGCAGCGGTGGTGTAGCAATTGTTGGTATGGCTGACTGGGATGAACGTAAACGTTCAACTTGGGAAGTAATGGATGAGATCAGTGCAAAAATGACTGAAGTCACCGATGTGCGCGCGTTTGCTATTATGCGCCGTGGTATTGGTGGCGGTGGCTCATCACGGCCCATTGAGTTTGTCCTGCAAGGTAATGATTATGCACAATTAGCTGATTGGCGAGACCGGATCATTGAACGTGCAGAGAAAAACCCAGGACTGGTGCGTATTGACCATGACTACAAAGAAACCTTTCCGCAATTTTTGATCAGTATTGATAAAAACAAAGCGGCGGATTTAGGGATTTCAGTTTCGGATGTTGGCCGCACCCTTGAAACCATGTTAGGTCAACGCCGTGTTACCACCTTTATTGACCGTGGTGAAGAGTACGATGTGATCTTAAAAGGCACTAAAGCTGACTTTGCTGATCCTACCGATATATCAAATATTTACTTAAAATCTCGCAGTGATGAACTGGTTCCTCTAGATAGCTTAATTAGCTTAAAAGAAGAAGCCACTGCATCAAGGCTAAATCGTTACAACCGAATGCGTGCTATTACTTTGAGCGCTAACCTCGCCGATGGTTACACCCTTGAAGAAGCGCTTAACTTTTTAAATAAAGTGGCAATGGAAGAAAACGAAATTGATGGCGCCATTGATTATAAAGGTGAATCGCAATTATATTATGAAGGTGCCTCAGCGATGACGTATGTTTTCATTCTAGCGCTTACTGTTACCTTCTTAGTTTTAGCCGCTCAGTTTGAAAGCTTTATGCACCCCTTTGTGATCATGCTCACTGTGCCACTGGGTTTGATGGGCGCAATGTTTGGTTTATGGGTTGCAGGACTAACCATAAACATTTACAGCCAAATAGGCATTGTAATGCTGATTGGTCTTAGTGCTAAGAACGGTATATTGATTGTCGAATTTACCAATCAATTGCGCGATAAAGGCGTAGAGTTTAGTGAAGCTATTTTACAAGCAGCAACCCAAAGATTGCGACCAATTATTATGACCTCTTTGACTACGGTAATGAGTGCGGTGCCACTAGTGCTAGCCTCAGGCCCTGGTGCAGAGAGCCGTATGGTAATTGGTGTAGTGGTGTTTACTGGCGTTATTGTCGCAACCATACTTACGCTATTTGTTGTTCCTGCGGCGTACTATGCGCTGGCTCGCAATACTCAGTCTCCTGAGTTTTTACAACAAAAGCTCAACCAACAAGAAGCTGAAAGGCCGCTAAAAGAGCTTTAATCTCATCGTAGCGTTGCAAACCCATAGCAACGCTACTTTTCACTTCCACACACTTCCCTGCTGTAATTAAATGAAATAATAAACCACCTTGCTCGTTCTTCTGATACGCTAGATCATCCGTGTAATTTAATAGCTTTAAGGAACAACTAATGAGTATAACAAATGAAACAGCAACATTTGGTGGTGGCTGCTTTTGGTGTATTGATGCCGCGTTTAGGCGCGTGAAAGGCGTTTTACAAGTAAGCTCTGGCTATACTGGCGGCGAAACAACTGAGCCTACGTATAAACAAATTTGCACTGGCCTCACCGGCCACGCAGAGGTTGTACAGATTAAGTTTGACAGTAACCTGATAAGCTATGAAACCTTACTGGCGATGTTTTTTACCCTGCATGATGCCACTCAGCTAAACCGCCAAGGTAATGATATAGGTACCCAATATCGAAGTGTGATTTATTATCATGATAGCGAGCAGCAAGCGCAAACTAATCAATATATTGCAAAATTACAAAGCCAAATACGCGAAGATATCGTCACTGAAGTTAGCCCTGCAACCACTTACTACCCTGCAGAGCAGTATCACCAAGACTACTACAACGAAAACCCTGAGCAGCGTTATTGCAGCTTATTGATTGAACCTAAACTGAAAAAGTTTGAGAAATTTTTTATAGACTCTTTGATTTAGATTAAATAAGTAAATACCAAAAAGAAAATTTAACTACGAAAAGCCTCCAGCCATAATCATAGTAGGAGGTTTTAAAATTAATTTTATAAAGAGTTCGTTCGACCAAAACTTTCTAATTTAATATTTTCTTCATTAACTAAATTTTCAATTCTTTCTAATTCAGAGGCATCCAGCTCAACCTGACTTTTATTAATATAACTAGAAATAACGTCTTTATCGTATATTAGATCACCTTTTCTTTGTAAATAGTATGATAAAAAGTATTGAAGATAAGCATCATCTGTAACTTTAAGTAAAGAAAGTATCTCTGGAGAAATTGAATAACCTTTTTCAATCCCTTCAAATACCAACTCTTTATAACGAGTGAATTTCCTTGGCGTATATTTCATGAATAACTTTAAAGAATCTTCATTATCGTATTCAGAATGATGTTTAAAGATTAAATAAATCATCTCATCATAGTTAATCGAAGTTTTATTACAAGACTTAATTAGAGCTACTGCATCATTATAATCCATTGAATTTGAGAGATGATAATTTGCCAAAAAATCCTCATCACTCTCATATCCACGTAAAGCTTTGCACTCCATGTTTAATGATATAAAATTGGATATTCTTTTTGTCTCATCAAAAAAAGTAATATCACTATACTCAGTTAACTTTCCTAAACCATAGCTATCCTTAACTTCTACTTCTTGAAAATTACCATTTTCATTTAAAATTTCAGGCTTGATTAGCCCCTTTTCAATGTTTGCGTTAGTAATGTTAGTACTTTTATTAATATTGACCTGTTTAACAGTCAATAAATCACTACCTTTCTCTTTATTAAAAATATAAAATGAAAATATAAAAGAAGCTAGCAATAAAAAAAATATATATTTATTCAAAAATCTTGCCTTGCTTAATTGTTGTTAAGTCGCCATCAGAGACTACTATTTTATATGTAAGGCTCTTCCTATCAGAATAATAAAATCCAGGAAACCATGGGTTCTTATTATCGCTAGGGTTAGAAATCTTCTTACCATCCTTAAAAATTTCTAGTTCATAAAAGAGGTTATCACTATCCGTATGATCATCACTTAGAATAGGCGCAGCTTGCATAATAAGTAAACCATCAGGTAACTCTCTAAGGCCAGTACGAATTTGTACAACTTTTGGCCTTGTATTTTTTTCCACTTGGACCACAGCCGCACCACAGCCATAAACTCCCATATCTTTCCCCCAAGTAGGCTTAAATTTTGTTCCATCATATGAATAGTTTCCTGCACCATCATGCCCAAAACTTGTACTAATGCTAAAGCCAAAATCATAATCAGAATAAACGACTCCCAAAATATTTTTTTCACCTATGGTGTCAAATGTGTAATGATGATTATAATCGTGAGAACTGTTATTTTGAATTACATCAAGATTAATACCTTCAGAAATAAACCACGAATATTTAAAACTTGCAAATTGTTTTAAACCTGCGCTTTTATAATTCTTACTCTCTATCTCAAATGGCACACCTGTAGATACCATATACTTTTTAACTGCAATATCTTTCTCAACGGGATAATCAGACCAAAGAGTAGTATTTATTGAACTTTTCTTAGTATTAACCCATGGGGCCAACCATTTAGATCTTTTATCATGACCACAAATGCCCACTTCCCAATTAAAGCTATTATATGTTAACTCAGGTTTAAATGAGCCAATTAATATCATTGCATTTTGATCCGGCACTTCTCTTTTTTTATCTGCATAAGCATTTGCTCGCTCTAAAAGCCAGCTAAATGCCCACTGCCATGAGTATTTATCATATGACTCTTGAAGTATATAAGTATTATTATTCGCCACCACACTGAATGACAAAGGTAAAAAAACAGATAAAGCAATAAAGTTCTTTATTAACATAACAATCCATAGTAAATAAAACAGGTACTAACTATAACGCAACAAAAAATACATTTCAATTAAATTAAATTAAATTAAATTAAAACCATTATAAAAATATACATATAATTTTTTACGTTCAATAAAATAAGCAATAAATCTTCTATTATTCATCCATTAATCTTAAAATTTACTGATTCACATTGAAAACATTAAGAATACTTCACACTATTAATAATGAAAAATAATTTAACCAAGGGTTTTGTTTAAGCTAGAATACTTAAAAGCCAAAACCCTCAATGCGGTGTGATATAACCCAAAAAGACTAAAACCGATAACTGGCGCCAACAAAGAAGCGACGGTCAGCGGTATTGTAGTAAAACACTTCGCCGCTTGTGGAGTCTATGCTTGAATCAACGGCGTTGTATTGTTTATCGAATAAGTTCTCGACTCGCAATGACAGTGACACCGATTGACTGAGTTGGTAATTTGCGGCCAAATTCCATAAAGTATAAGAGCTTAACTGAGTTACTTTTCCTTGACGATCGCTGCGGTACTGCATTTCAAAACCAGCATCAAAATCGCCCCACTGTTTCGTAACTGACCAATTTACTGTACGTGGCGAAACATACGTTTGAGCAGTACCTGTTTCTTTGTTCTCAGCATCTAAATAAGTAAAATTAAACTGATTATCAAAGCCTAATATTTCATTAGCAAAGCTAAACTCAACACCTTCATGGCGAGCTTCATTTATATTAGCTGGCTGCCAATCACCAGCTGCATTAGGTGCCCACGCAATTAGATTTTCAATATCATTTCTGAATATCGATATGTCCACCTTTGCTTGAGAAAAATCAAGGCTCAGGCCAAGCTCTTGATTAACCGATTTTTCTGGGACTAAATCTGGGTTACCTGACATTGGATAATACAGGTCATTAAATGTTGGCGCTTTAAAGCCCGTACTTTGACTTACTCTAAATGTTGCATTTTCATGCAAGTGATAGCCAATAGCTGCTGTATAAGTTGTTTCATCGCCAAAATATTGGTCGTCATCATAACGAACTGCTAAATTAGCTAAAAATTGCTCATTATCATAATAACCACCAATGTAGCCGGCGAACACCTCACGGCTATTTTGTGCATAATCACCTGATGTCCCTGAAATATCATCCTTATACCAGTTTAAACCACTGTTGATATCGAATTCCGCATTAACTATATAAAGAGCATTGTAATCAATCTGAGAACGCTTAGTGTCGAATACATCCACAACGGTACCGCCAGTATAATCTACGCGCGCATTTTCTGAACCATCCCTTGATAACGCTATATCGACAGAATGTTGTTGATCTGTGAACGACTTTTCCCACCCAAAAGCTAATTGATAGTTTTCAAATTCATTATTTTCTACGGTACTTGTAACAGGCGAAAACGCACTGTCGTATTGAGCATAGCCTTCGCTGTATTGCCCTTTCGCAGTTAATTCCCCTAACAATTCATCGGCATATTGAATGTTAAAGCCAATGTTTTTGTTTTCATAACCATCTTCATCCGGCGCTACACCTTGCAATACGTCAAAACCATCGGTTTTTTCAAATCCAGCATTAAACGATGCTGTAACGGCATCAACTACCGCTGTACCAGCGACTTGATAATTTTGATAAGCGTCTGACCCAAATGTTGCATTTAGCGTTAATAGCTGCTCTTTACGAGTAATGATATTAATCACACCGGCAAGAGCATCAGAACCATATACAGCTGCACGCGAGCCTTTAACTATCTCAATGCGCTCTATTGAATTAAGAGGAATATTACTAATTGATGTATAACCAAGGGTTGCTGATCCGGTACGAATACCGTCTACTAAAATCAAGGTATGACGCGAACTTGAACCACGAAGCGATACACCAGAGTTTTGCCCAAAGCCACCATTGGAATTTATTTGAAAACCTACTTGTGTTGCTAACAAACTTGGTAAATCACGGACATTACTTGTTTCGATATCACTGCGCTCAATAACAGTAACACTGGCAAGAACATCAGTAATTGATTGCTCAAATTTATTGGCTGTGACGGTAATATGCTCAATTGATTGCTCTGCAGACACAGAAAAAGACAACGCAGCGGCAATTGCTACGCCTAGAGTAGATTTGTTTAACATGATATCCCCTGACCCGCGCCCACCGCACAAGTGATAGTAAATTGACTTCAAGGCCGGTCTCCGGACTTAACATAACTCGCTAATAAATTTAGCTAAAAGTATGTATCACCGTTGCGGGGGCAGTGTTGGACTTCGTTTATATCCTATAAACGCCACCAACTTCCCGATTATCTTGCTTTACTTAATCAACAACCTTGAAAAGTAACCACAAGCACCTTGAAAATAGGCCGCTATTGTGATTATTTTAAGCACAAAAGTCAATGGACGGCTATACATCTAAATACTCTAGGTTCTAGGAATAACCATAAGTTCTAAACTAAAAAAGCCAAACTACATTGCTGCAATTTGGCTTTTTCTAGCACCTAGAAACCTAGCTCCTAGCTTTCTAATCTCTAAAGTTTTTAAACTGAAATGGTTGCCCTAAATCAGCACTGCGTACTACTTGCATGGCTTCTTGTAGGTCATCACGTTTTTTGCCCGTTACACGTACTTCTTCGCCTTGGATCGCGGCTTGTACTTTCACTTTAGAGTCTTTAATGGCTTTAACTACTTTTTTAGCCATATCTTTTTCGATACCTTGCTTTAGCGCAACATTACGGAAAACATTTTTTCCCGCACGTGAAATATCTTGCAGCTCTAAACTTGATACGTCCATACCGCGCTTTGATATTTTGCTCGCTAAAATATCAAACAACTGCATAACCTGTGAATCAGCTTCTGCTTTTAGTTTAATGGTTTTATCATTAAGCTCTATTGACGCATCAACGCCTCTAAAATCAAAGCGAGTTTCAAGTTCACGGTTAGCGTTATCAACAGCATTTTTTGCTTCGTTCATTTCGACTTCCGAAACAATGTCAAATGAAGGCATAAGTCTCTCCTAGCAAGATATTTTTAATTCAAATTTATATTGTCGATAATTATACTATATAAATTTTATAAATCTTTACACTTTTCTATGCTTTGTTCAGCTGCGATACGAAATTTGTTTGATATACTACGGCTCTATTTTTAAACGATTTAGGATTTTTCGTGACTCGGCGTGTTTATCAAACCCTATTTTTAATCAGTATTCTGGTATTTACCTTTTTGTTTGCCCGCGATTTTAGGGGCGTTGGGGTATCGTCACTGCCTCACCTAGATAAGTTAGTACATTTTACTATTTTCTTTGTTCTGGCAGCCGTCATGGTCAGAGCATTCAAGCTACCTGTATTCGTTCACCTCGTGTTATTAGCATTTTATGGCATTGCTATTGAGCTAATGCAAAGCACAATCCCTTATCGTAGCGCCTCTGTTGCTGATGTTGTTGCTGACTTTTCTGGGGCTGCTAGTTTCTTTTTGTTGTTCGGTATTTATTCTCGTTTTAAAAAGAATCAAAATGGCTAATATATTCGTCGTTGGCGATGGTGCCATTGGGCTGCTCTATAGCCATTATTTGAGTCAACAGCACAGGGTCACCCTACTTACCAAGCATGCTATTGACGAACCTCGTTTTTATCAACAAGCAAACGCGCCAAAACAAACAATTAATTGCCAACTGACAAACCTGACTAAATTATCCGAGCACGGCCAAGTCGATGTTATTATTTTTACTGTTAAAGCATATCAAGTTGCCACCGCATTTAGGCAACTAAAGCCTTTTTTAAGCGCTCAATGCCAATTAATTTTATCTCACAATGGCATGGGTAATGTAGATGAAATAAATAGCGAACTTACAAAACAACAAGGACTATATTTTTTAACAACACGTTTAGCGGGCTACAAAGATACACCTTTTAGTGTGTTGCATACTGGTATCGGGAGCAGCATTTTAGGTGATTGTAACCAGCAAGCAAAAACACAACTCGCTGAAGTTAAAAATCTACTAAACGCTATTCCTGAATTAACAACCACAAATAATATACAACAATTACGCTTTGAAAAATTACTCGTTAATATTGCTATTAATCCACTCAGTGCGCTGCACAATGTGAAAAATGGCGCACTGACTGCACCACAGTTTAGTGGCATAATTTTAAATATCTTAAACGAAGCGTGTACCGTAGCAAATAAACTAGGTATTAATGTGCGACTTGCTGAAGCATTAGCGAACGCCTATCAAGTGATGAGTGATACCAAAAACAATTACTCATCAATGCATCAAGATGTCGCCCATAATCGCATCACAGAAATTGACGCGATGTGCGGTTATATTTGCCAAAAAGGTAATCAACTCGGTATTAATACCCCTCACAATCAATCTTTACTCGATGCTATCAGACATAAAAAAAGCGCGATTTAACTCGCGCTTGTTATTAATAACTATCAACCTTACGGGCGATAAACTTTAACATTGGCAAAGCCATTTTCATGTAAAATAAGCGCCTGTAGCTGACTCATTACACCTTTAGTGCAATATAAGTAGTAGTCTTTGTCTTGCGGTAGGTCTGCAAATTTGGTCGCTAAGCGGAAAAATGGCAAATGCACAACTTCTATCCCATTAATTTCAAGCGGTGCTGCATCTTCTTCTTCCGGCGAGCGAATATCAACAACAACTGCATCAGCTGGTAAATCAGAAACTGACTCGGCCTCTTTTAGCTCTTGTTTAGCTTCAACGTCAATGTCACGAATATCCATAATACGTGCGTTTTCAATAACAGTATTGAGCACATCAAAATCAAACTTTTGCTCTTCAGCTTCTACTACGGCAATTTTAGCTTTAACTGTAGGCTTTTTAGAAATCACACCACAGTATTCCGGCATAGTTTCGGCCATTTCTGCGGTGCCGATTTTACGAGCGATGTTTATAATTTCTTGTTTGTCGTGTTGGATCAGCGGGCGTAATATAAGCGTTTCGGTAACACGGTCAATCACACTTAAGTTGGCTAATGTTTGACTTGAAACTTGGCCTAGACTCTCACCGGTAACAAGCGCTTGAATCCCCATTTTTTCAGCTATTTGGCTGCCTGCACGCATCATCATACGTTTGAGAACTACACCCATTTGACTGTTTTCAACATTTTCTAAAATTTCGGCAACAACGGGGTCAAAGTCAACACTGATAAATTTAACTTTATGGGTTGAGCTAAACTGCTTCCAAATATAATAGCTGGCTTGTTTAACACCAATCTCGTGCGCCGCACCGCCTAAATTGAAGAACAAAAAGTGCGTACGAGCGCCTTTGCGGATCATTTGATAACTAGCAACGCCTGAGTCAAATCCACCTGACATTAACGACAAGACATCTTCTTGCGTTGGTAATGGGAAACCGGCCATACCATGATGGGTGTGCGTTACTACGTAAGCTTTATCATCTTTAATTTCAAGACGAATAGTTACTTCAGGATTTTTTAGTCTTACGCTGGCGCCATCGACGTGCTGATTTAAACCACCACCCACATAACGCTCTACATCGGTAGAGGTGAAATCATGCTTACCTTGGCGCTTACAACGTACACAGAATGTTTTGCCCACGACGGTGTGGCCAACCATATCTAACGCTTTTTCGTAAATATCGTGCAGGTTTTCGTAGTTAGTTTCGGTCACTTCAATAAACTGCACAATACCTGGGATCCGTTGTAAGCCATCGATAAAATCAAGGCGCATTTGTGCGTCATCTGATTTAGTTACGACGGATATATTGTCCCAGTTATTTTGTACTTGTACTTTTTCGTCAAGCTTGCGTAACACAATTTTAATGTTGTTTTCTAACAACTTAGTAAAGCGTTTACGCACAGAGCGGCTTTTAATGGCTATTTCAGGATGGAGTTTGACGATAAATTTAAGCATAGTTTACTCGTTAGACAATATTTAGGATTCACGCACCCACGTGTTGGGCGCGCGATTATAACAAAAAATCTAACGTCTAGGAAATAAACAACCGCTGCGTTTAATTAAACAGGCTCTGCTTGTGCCGCTAATTTACTGTATTTTTCGCGTAACAAGTTAATTTTTGGGATACTTTGCTCGGTACCAAATGCTTTAAAAAGCGCTAACACTTTTAAAATACCATTATAAATATCTTGCTGCATTAACTCACCGCTTAACCGTCTGGCTTTAATGTAAGGAGTCCAAAAACTGACGGTGATTTTTAGCATATGAGCAAGTTCAACGGTATCTTCATCATCAATTGCGATCATCCCACCTTCACGCAGGCCAATCACAATTTCGCGCACTTGACTTAACAAAGCCTCTTGAAACTCAATATAATCTTTTTTCAGTACTTCGTCGCGAGATAAAATGTCACCCAAATTGTCATAGAAAAAATGAAAACGCCACATCAACTCAAACAAAGCATCAAGATACCCAGTTAAGTGTGTTAGTGCTTCATCCTGCTTTTCCATTGGCACAAATTGAGTGTGTAAATGCTTACTATATAATGCAAAAATATGGCGAATAATGTCTTCTTTATTTTTAAAGTGATAATAAAGATTACCGGGACTGATGCCCATATGTGAAGCGATATGGTTGGTTGTGACCGCACGCTCGCCATGTTGGTTAAATAGCATTATGCTGGTTGTAATTATTTTATCCTTGGTACTCATATCCTGCTACTCTGATTATTTTTATTAGAGTAAATGCCCATAATTCACTCAGTATTATTAGCCGCGCAGTATATACAAATATAATCCAATAAAATACCACCTTGAAAATTTCTAATCCATAATTCGTAGTTATTGTTTCTTATTGAAATAAACTCATTTACAAATGAAAATATGCAGTCGCAATTTGCAGGCTGATCTGGACAACAAAGACTGTTAATATAACCCTCAAAATAACACTAAGATGATATTTATGAAAGTCACCGCAATTTATCCTGGCACCTTTGATCCATTAACCAATGGACACACAGATCTGATCCAGCGGGCAGCTAAAATGTTTGATACTGTAATTGTTGCAGTTGCTCACAATCCTAGTAAAAAACCCTGCTTTAGCCTGGATGAGCGGGTAGCAATTGCCAATAGTTTACTCACTCATTTAGATAACGTCAGTGTTATTGGCTTTTCTGGATTACTAGCTGATTTAGCACGCGATCATAGTGCGAATGTACTGATCCGCGGTATTCGTGCGGTGTCTGACTTTGATTATGAGTTTCAGCTTGCCAATATGAATCGTCGTTTAAATCCTGATTTAGAGAGTGTTTTTTTAACCCCAGCTGAAAAGAACTCATTTATCTCTTCAACCCTAGTTAAAGAAGTCGCGCGTCATAAAGGCGATGTCAGTGAGTTTGTACACCCTATTGTAGTAAAAGCATTACAGGAAAAGTTACACGGATGAAGTTAAATATCTATTTAAGCACCCTTGTTGTGATTGCCACACCCGCGTTTGCATCACCTTGGATTGAAAGTGACGACCCTTTATTACGAGCCTCAATTGAGATGCTCTTTAACCAAGGCGTGATTAAACAACCGATCAATAGTTATCCCTTGATGTGGCAAGGCATTGCCAGAGATTTAAATACAATTGAAAGCAGCAGTTTATCAACACAAAGTCGATTTGCTTATCAACACGTAAAACATGCCTTAGAGAACGCTAAACAAGGCAGTAGCTCTGGTGTGAGGCTTAACTACAATAGTGAGCCGACTTTGCAACAAAGCTTTGGCAAACGCGATCAACAAAAAAGTGGCATTAATAGCTATGGCTCTATCACTGGCGACCGTGTTAGCGCCAAAGTAAGTGTTAATTACGCTGATCAGGCACTTGATGATGAACACATAAACTATCATGGCAGCTACTTAGCAGTATTAATGGGCAATTGGTCTGTTAGCGCCGAACAAGTAAGCCATTGGTGGGGACCAGGTAACGACAATGCATTACTACTGTCGAATAATGCCGCACCAATGAAAGGGCTAAGAATTAACCGTGCTAACACCCAATATGTCGGCCCAAGTTGGTTATCATTCATTGGTAACTGGCAGTTGACTGGTATTTACGCAAAACAAAAACCACATTTAAGTAATGGTGAAAAAGGTGACTACTGGGCCATGCGCTTTGCCAGCACACCACTACCAGGACTTGAGGTTGCATTTAGTACCGCAAGCTCTGATTATTTAACCAATACAGAAGTAAATCCTAATACGCTGGAAGTAATAACAAATAAGCAACGCTTAACAAGCTTAGATGCCAAATACTCAACCACTATAGCAGAGCAACCGATTGCATTTTACACCGAGCTAATGGGAAAAAATGACAGTGGCTTAGCACCAAGTGATGCTTTTTATACAATTGGCGTTGAGAGCTTTTTTGGCGGCCAAGAGCAATTACTAAAAACCTATTTTGAATATTCAAATACACAACAAGATTGTACAGCCCAACTTAGTTGTGACGATGCTAATGAAGCATTTATTAATTATGCCCAAGCCTATAATCATAAAGATCGGTTAATTGGCTCTGCAACACCACAGCAAAGTAAATCAGCAGTATTAGGTGCGCATTATCATACTATGAACGGTTATGGCGGCTATGCGAAGTTACGTTGGTTTAAAACTGACATCACCGACTTGACCCAAGTCGCCGAAACGTTTGAACGCTTACAATTAGAGCTTGGTTATCAGCAGGCTATTTTTAGTGGTTTATGGAAGATCAGCGGCTCAGTGTATAAAGACGAACTTGCTAACGAGTCTGATACCAACAGCGCATTAAAAACCAGCTGGGAATACCGTTTTTAAGTTTTCGAAACAAGGGCCTGATTTTTATTTAGACCCTTGATTATCCTAGCTTTTTGTAATAATTTGCTTAAGCCTAAAAAATCTTTATTTATAGCTAAGGCTGTTATCATTATCACATCGCATATATTGACACCAAAAGAATAAACTGACCAAAGCCACCAAGGCTCAGAATTTAAACGCACATAGATATCGCAATAAATTGCGGCAATTAAAATCGCATTTAAGATAAGCCCACACATAATATAGCAATTAACTGGAGAGGGGCTAATCTTTTGATATCTGATCAACAATCCAATGCATGTAAGAGTAAGCAAATCGTATATAAACCAGTTCAAATAAATTGAATACACTAAATATAAGAGCTCGCTCGTTATATAAGAAACGGCCATTATAAATGAAAGTATTACTATGCTTTTATTGGGGTTATTTATGTACAGTACCCAATTTAATAAAAAGACCATTAAGAATCCCCACTCGATAAATACACCGATGTACGGACCAACTACGTCATTTATAAACATAGGCTAAATGGAGTGTTTTATGTGATGTGTTTTAAATAATGCTTTAATTGCATTTTTAAGCCTAATTAAACCTAAAATGTCACGATCGACAATCAAGGCTACTATCATTGTAAAATCAATGATATTTACACCAAAAGAGTATATGTCCCAAAGAATCCAATAAGTTGAATTTTCATAAACCTGAACATCTAAATACACAGAAACAAACAATAGGATATTTATAGACAAACCGCAGACAAGATAAATAAATGACGGTGTAGAGTTCTTTATAACGAGATAGCATCCCGCCAAACATAGTAATGTCACAAAATCATATAATGCCCAATGCATATATGTGACTGCAGTAGAAGATAGCCATGTAAAGAAATGATCCCCTGCCATATAGGAGATCATCATAATAAATGAACTGATTAACAGCGTAGTTTTTCTTTTAACATCTATAGAGTATATAAAGATATTAAAAAAAAATGCCATTAAAAACCCCCAAGCACTCAATGCAGAAAGGGAGAAAAAACCAAATTGTTCAGTTAAAAACATTTCACTCCTATTGAGGCCTTTTATCTCGAGGAAGCATCACCCCACCACCGCGCTGGATTTCAGCTTCACCTTTAGCCGCTAGTAAGGCTTCATTAGATATAGACACTGTATCAGATTGTAGGGTTTTATTACTAGCGCTTTGTTCAAGTGCTGGCTTTGATTGTTGCATATTATTGTATGCTTGCATTTGTAATTGGCTGTTAGCTGTAACTTGCATAAGATTAATCCTTTCAATAAATGTTGAATAAATGACTTATTAAATAAGCCACTGTTTTTAACGCTCTGATAACTGCTTGGCGCTTTTAAAGATGAACTCACGCTGAGCCATCTTACATCTAGTAATAAGCAATTACTGATCCAACATTTTAAAAAACGATCTTTTTTGATCTTTTATTTGCTACAGCGCATCCCACACAACAGGTCATACCAGATATGATAAGGCATAAAAAAACGCACAGGGATAACCGTACGTTTTTTATATCCAGGGATTTTAAGCTACATTTTTACACGGGATCTCCGCGTTCCGACTTTGCTTCAAAATAAATTCCATCGCGACTTCGTCACAATTGTCTCTGCGTAAACACAGTTCACAATCTTTCATTACCTTTTCCGGTAAGCTGTCTTTGGTACAGAATGTGAAACCTTGTTTTTCAAAGAAATCAGGTACTCGCGTCAAAACAATGATGCGATTTAGTGCCAATTTTTTGGCTTTAACTAATAAGTGTTCAACTAACTGACGACCTTGCCCAGTGATACCGGTTTCAGGATCTATCCCTAGTGAACGAATTTCAGCAAGACCAGTATCATAAATATACAGTGATGCGCAGCCCGCGACTTCTCCAGCAACTTCGGTAACCGCAAACTCATTGATTGAATGTACCATGTCGCTTTTAGCACGCGGTAAATTTTCACCTACCGTAGCCCAGTGCTGGATCAATTTCGCAATTGACTCTACATCGTCAAGATTAGCGTCACGAACTGTTATTTGCTGTTTTTTTTTGGCATCTTTAACTGCAACTGTAACTTGCTCTAAAGATGTACCACCAAGTGCTTGGCGCGCTTTTATACATGCGTCTATCTCTAGTACAGCATATACGTCCTGTGCAAAAATACTATGCACCGATTGGAATTGTTCTAAACTTAAATCTTCTAAGTTATTCCCTTGTGCGATAGCCATTTGTACCAACACACCAACAATATGATGACCTTCCCTAAAAGGGATCCCTTTGGCGACTAAATAGTCAGCAAGCTCTGTCGCATTTGAATGTCCGCCTTTAGCAGCGGCTAAAGTACGCTCGCCATTTACTTTTATACCTTTGATACACGCTTGCGCCATATGAATACAAGCTAGCCACGTTGGCATGGCATCAAATAAGCCTTCTTTATCTTCTTGCATATCTTTATTATAAGCAAGTGGCAGTGCTTTTAACGTCATCATCATGGCACTAAAGGCACCAAATACACGCCCTGTTTTGCCGCGAATAAGCTCTAGCGCATCGGGATTCTTCTTTTGTGGCATCAATGATGAACCAGAGGTGACATTATCTGCTAACTCAATGAAACCCGCTTCACCCGAATTATAAAAGATCAAATCTTCTGACATACGCGATAAATGGATCATAGAGATTGATGCACAGCTTAATAGCTCAACCACAAAGTCACGATCTGATACGGCGTCTAAACTATTTTTAGTCGCAGCGGTAAAACCTAACCCCACGGCAAGTGCTTGCCGATCAATTGGGTACGCAGTACCGGCAAGTGCCCCACTGCCCAAAGGGCAAAAATTCATTCGCGCTTTAGCATCTGCTAAACGGCTTTCATCACGTTCGATCATTTCCACGTAAGCCATACACCAATGACTAAACAACAATGGCTGAGCACGTTGTAAATGGGTATAACCAGGTAAGATAGTGCCCAGCTCACGTTCAGCTAAAGCGATAAACTCACCTTTTAACTGACCAAGCGCCGTAAGTATGTGAGCGGCGGTATCACGACACCATAAGCGAAAGTCAGTAGCGACCTGATCGTTACGACTACGTCCGGTGTGTAATTTTTTAGCTAAGTCACCCACTTTTTCGATCAATGCAGCTTCAACATGTGAGTGAATATCTTCAGCTCCTGACGTTGCCACTGCTTGTGGATCAGCTTTTACTTCGTCGAGTAATTCATATAATGCAGCGACTAACTTTTTGTGTTCGTCACTACTTAATACGTCAACCTGCTTAAGGGCACCTGCCCACGCTACAGAGCCAACTATATCTTGCTCTGCGAGTTGATAATCGAAGGGAAGTGAGTCGTTAAATTGTTTAAACGCCTCATCTGGACCCGTAGAAAAACGTCCGCCCCATAATGCCATGAAATCTCTCCAAACCCTGAAACTGCCCCGCCTTATTGTTACGGGGCTGTAGTAAAATTACTTCTTCGCTAGTGCTGAAATTCTGCTTGAAAGCGAGAATAAACGAATAAAGCCTTCAGCATGCGATTGGTCGTAAACATCATCTGCACCAAACGTTGCAAAATCTTCGCTGTATAAGCTATTAGGTGATTTTTTCTGAACCGCTGTTACCTGGCCTTTATAAAGCTTAAGAATAACTTCGCCAGTAGCAACTGTTGATAACGCTTCTGCGCCCGCTAAGATTGAATCTTTAAGTGGTGTAAACCAACGACCGTCATAGACTAAATGTGAAAACTCGCCGCCCAGTACTTCTTTCCATTTGCGGCTTGCTTTATCAAGTACTAACTCATCAATCGCTTGTAATGCCGCCATGATTACTGTGCCACCAGGGGTTTCATAACAACCACGGGATTTCATGCCCACTAAACGGTTTTCAACGATATCAACCCGACCAACACCATGTGGGGATGCAATATCATTAAGTTTAACTAGACAATCATACGGTTTAAGCTGCTCGCCATTGACAGCAACAACTTCACCTTCAACCACGTTTAAGGTAACAAATTCAGGCTCATTGGGTGCTTGCTCTGGTGAGCTAGTCCAAGTCCACACTTGCTCACTTGGTTGACACCACGGATCTTCAAGCTCGCCACCTTCGTGAGAAATATGCCATGCGTTTGCATCACGGCTGTAGATTTTAGTTGCCGATGCAGAACATGGAATATTACGCTCTGCCAAGTAATCAAGTAATGACTCACGGCTTGATAAGTCCCACTCACGCCATGGCGCAATAACTTGAAGATCAGGCGCAAGGGCCGCAAAACAAGATTCAAAGCGCACTTGGTCATTACCTTTACCTGTACAACCATGAGAAAGTGCATCAGCGCCTACTTTACGAGCAATCTCAACTTGCGCTTTAGCAATAATAGGACGTGCCATTGACGTACCTAATAAATAAGTACCTTCGTAAATTGAACCGGTTTTTAACGTTGGGTAAATATAATCACTTACCATTTCGTCTTTTAAGTCAACTACATAACATTCAGAAGCACCAGATGCGATCGCTTTTGCTTCAACACCTTCAAGCTCTTCAGCACCTTGACCTACATCGGCCACAAACGCGATAACTTCACAACCGTAGTTTTCTTTTAACCATGGCACGATGGCTGACGTATCTAAACCACCAGAATAGGCTAATACAACTTTTTTAATAGAACTCATTGGTGATACCTTACACAAAATTTGGATTTAATAATGAAACAAGCAATGCGTTTTGCGCATGCATACGGTTTTCTGCTTGTTGTATAATTTTTGACGCCGGACCATCCATTACCTCAGAAGTAATTTCAAATTCACGGTGTGCTGGCTGGCAATGCAGTACAGTGTCAGCCCCAGTCTGTTTAAGCAACGCCGCATTTAATTGATACGGCATGTACTTTTCTTTTACTTGTTCAAGTGGCGTATCATCGCCCATTGATACCCATGTATCGGCATACACTGCGTTAGCGCCTACAGCCGCTTCAACACGATCACTCACCATCACTGATGCACCATTCATTGCGGCAATTTGCTCAGCCTGCTTTAAAATTTGCGAGTCTGGTGAACTACCTTTAGGGCATACGGCAACAAAATCTGTGCCTAAAGTAGCCGCAAGTAACATCAGTGAATGCGTTACGTTGTTGCCTTCACCTAAATAAGCTAATTTTAGCTGGCTTACATCGCCATATACTTCTTGCAGTGTTAGAAAGTCAGCAAGTGCTTGGCATGGATGATATAAATCGCACAGACTGTTGACCACAGGTACGCTTGAAAATTCAGCAAGTGTGGTTAATGTTTTATGCTGATATACCCGCGCCACAATACCGTCAGCCCAACTGGCAATGTTCAATGCAAAGTCTTTTACTGATTCACGTGCGCCCATGGCGCCATTTTGTGAATCAAGATACACCGCATGTCCACCTAACTTATTAATACCTATATCAAATGATAAACGCGTACGTAAGCTTGGTTTTTCAAATAAAGTAACCACCGATTTGCCAGCCAGTGCTTGACTAAAATCAGCTGGGTTAGCTTTAATTTTTTGCGCTAAGTTAAGTAATTTAAGTGCGCCTTGTTGGTCTAACTCTAGACCCGATAAAAAATGATTAAACATATAAAACCTATGGTGTAATTTTTGTTCCGACGTGCTCACCCGCGAGTAGAGCAATTAAGTTTTCTGGCTTTTGCCAGCTCGAAATGTAAACGCCACGTCGTAAGTGCTGGGCAGCAAGAAGGCTGGTCTTAACTTTGACCTCCATCCCACCCAAAATTACTCCTTCTGCAATTAAAGTATTGATCTGGTTTGTGTCAAGTTGATGTAACGGCCGTTTATTTGCATCAAGTACAGCTTCTACATCAGTCATAAAAATAATTTCCGCATTAAGCTCTTTAGCTATTGCCGCCGCCGCTTCATCAGCGTTTACGTTATACCAAAGGCCATCTTCACCAAAACCGATAGAGCTGACCAGAGGTAAACGACCAAGTTTTAATAACTCCGGTATCACACTTTGCACACCGCCGTCACAATTACCAACTTGACCAAGCGCTTTGAGTTTTTGTGACGAAATAATGCCCGCTTCGTATAAACTAAGCCCGACCGGTTTATGACCTGCGATAATTGCTTGGCTCATTAATTGTTTATTAGCACACCCCGCAAGCGCGCCAACAATATAAGGCATTTGCTCTTTTGGACTGATGCGTAAACCTTGATGTTTCGCACTAGCAAAACCAGCCTCAGTCAACCAGTTATCAACTAGTGAACCGCCACCATGAACGATGACAAATTGTGCTTGAGTTTGCGATGCAAGCGCCTCAAATAACGCTTTAGCCGCGTCTTCTGTATTGAGTACTGCACCACCGAGTTTAATGACCCATCTTTGCATTACTAACTACCCTTTTAAACCTGTACTATGGGCAATACCCATGGCTAAATTAATGCACTGCAATGCTTGCCCTGCAGCACCTTTTAATAAGTTATCAATAGCTGCCATCACAATTAGCTGCGTACCTTGCTGCTGCCATGCAATATCAACGTAAGGCTGCTTTGCAACTCCTTTAATTGATGGCATTTTATTACCAAGCAATCTGATCAGTGGCTCATCAGCAAGCACTTGATAAGCTTGTGTAACTTGCTCTGGTGTAACTCCAGGTTTCAATTGCACATAAATAGTTTCTAAAATACCGCGTGGAAAATTACCTAAATGCGGCGTAAATAGCACCTTGTGACCTAAATGCTGCTCAATCTCAGGACTGTGTCTATGATTAAACAATCCATAAGGTGCTAACGACACTTCACAAAAATGCGTGGCTACACTAGCTTTACGCCCCGCACCGGTTACACCCGATACAGCATTAATAATAATGGTTTGCTCGGCTAATAAGCCGGCTTGTTGCAATGGTTTTAACGCATTCAGCGCTGCTGTTGGATAGCAACCAGCCACAGCGACTAACTGCGCCTTGGCGATTGCTTCACTATTCCACTCAGCCAATCCGTAAGCCGCTTCACTGAGTAATTCCGTATGTTGATGCGCAAAACCATAATAAGTTTGATAATCTTCATTACTGCTTAAACGGTAGCCACCCGATAAATCAAATACTTTTTTGCCCATGCTTAAAAAACGTGGCGCTAAGTCAACACTCACTTTATGATCAGTACACAAACATACAAAATCGGCCGACTTTTCAATATCGTTATAAGCGCCCTCACTAAGAGGCAATAAAGGAGAATCAAGCAAACCTAAATGCTCAGGATACAAGTCACTTAATAATTTACCCTTATCTAAGCTTTGCTCAGATACATAGCAACCAGCTAAGGTTAATTGCGGGTGTTTTATTACCAAACTTGCTAATTCTGCGCCGCTATAGCCACTTGCGCCAATAATCACTACTTTCATTCGTTACTCTTTTTGGTTTTTTGTTACTACATTTATATTCAAATCGGGTTTAACAGTGCATAAAACACTATTTTATGAATGAAATCTGGTTATCGTCGTTTTATATTCATTGCGTCGCTTTAATATATTTATGCTTAAAAAGTGAATTGATATTCATCATAAATACTTTTATATTGTTATGCAATTAGATTGAATACTTATTTTGGATTTTTTTATGTCATTACCGTCTTTTTTATCTATGTATCAGCAATTGATTGCTGCACCTTCAATTAGTGCCATGGATGAGTCATTGTCTATGAGCAATAAAGGGGTGATTGATTTATTAGCTACTTGGTGTACAAGTCTTGGATTTGAATGTGAAATTACTGAGTTGTCGGGCCCTAAAGGTCGTTTTAACTTACTCGCAAAACGTGGCCAGGGAGATGGTGGTTTAATGCTTGCCGGTCATACCGATACAGTCCCATTTGATGATAGTCGTTGGAACTATAATCCGTTTAAATTAAGTGAAGATAACAATAAATTATATGGTTTAGGTAGTATTGATATGAAAGGGTTTTTCGCTTTTGTATTGCAAGCAATCAGTGAACTAGATGAGAATATTCAAACACAGCCAATTTTGATTCTAGCTACTGCCGACGAAGAAACCACCATGGCCGGTGCACAGCAAGTTTGTCAGCATAAAAACTTAAAGCCAGCTCGGTGTATTATTGGTGAACCTACTGATATGACACCTGTTTTCACACATAAAGGACATATGAGCAGCGCGATTCGCGTAGTCGGTCGTTCCGGACATAGCTCTGATCCTGAACGTGGTTTAAATGCCATTGAAGTGATGCATAAAGTTATTGCAAAACTGTTAACTTTAAAAGAGCAATTAAAGAATAAATATGCAGTTGAGCATTTTGTTATTCCTTACCCTACTTTAAATCTAGGACACATTCATGGTGGCGATAATGCAAATCGCATATGTGGCTGCTGTGAAATGCATATTGATATGCGCCCTTTACCGGGTCTAAGTGTGCAAGAACTGCAAATGATGCTGTTAAAAATAGCTACAGAGATCAACAACCAATATCCAGATTCAGTCAGTGTGATGGATATGCACGAGCCCATCCCCGCGTTTACCGGTAGTACTGATTCGGCATTAGTTAAACTGGCAGAAAAAATATCAGGAGAGCAAGCAGTTGCAGTGAACTACTGTACTGAAGCGCCATTTATTCAACAATTGGGTTGTGAAACGATTGTGATGGGACCGGGTTCAATTAATCAGGCTCATCAACCCGATGAATTTTTAGCGATGGAAAAAATTAAACCATCTCAACATATTATCACTGAAATGATCAGAACATCGTGTTTTAGCTAACAAAGAAAGTGCTGCTTGCGTTATCCCCACGCAACCTGGGAATAACGCAACTGTTACTGCTCAGTCCATGTATTTACTAAGGTATTTCTTAAATACAGGATCTGTTTTAGCCAGCTCTTTTTGCTCAGCAAGTATATCTTTTAAAATACTCTCTGATGTCAGCGGATTTGCAAGTACGACTCGAAATACCACTGTAGGTTGATGATCATACTGCGCGGGAGTTAAACGGGTACGGGATACAAATGAACGACCGGCTTCACGTTGGCGTTTTTGCATACTGGCAGTAAAACGATTTAACGAGGCAAAGATATCCAAACGCGTTTGTTCATCTGCTTGAGCTATTTTTTGTTTTATCTGTTTTGGCACATAACGGTATGTCAGTAAACATAACTCAGGCTCTGAGATCAGCTCAAAGTCGTCATCTGCTTTCACTAAATCAGCAAAGTAGCGGGCTTTTTCAATCCCTTTATCTATTAAGATTTCGTAGCCTTTACGGCCAATAACGCGTAAGCAAGCATGCACTAACATCGCCATACCAGGACGACTACCTTCAAGCGTATGACTACCTAAATCTTTTGATCCTTTACGTAAGATGTATTCTGCATGATGTTCTATAGCATCCGTAGCTGTAGGATCTTTAAATAGCACTAACCCAGCGCCCATTGGCACATACATTTGTTTATGAGCATCGACGGTAATTGAATCTGCTCGCTCAATGCCTTTCAGTAACGAGCGATATGTATTAGAAAGCAGCGTAGCTCCTCCCCATGCGGCATCGACATGAAAATGACAGTTAAGTTCAGCGCTTAAATCAGCCATAGCATCAAGAGGATCAATATTACCGGTTTCAGTCGTGCCGGCTACCCCAACAATCGCCATCACTTTTATACCTTGCGCTGCTAGCTCATGGGCTTTGGCGCGCATTGCATCAACATCAACCTTATTGTTATCTGCAGTTTTAATGGCAATAAAGTTATCACGACCAATGCCAAGTAAATCAGCTGATTTTCCTAGCGAGTAATGGCCACGTTCGGAAATAAGTACTGCAAGGCCTTTATATCCATAATGCAACATGGCACTGATCAAACCTTGTGAACCAATCCCTTTAAATTCACCGTCCGCTTTCAGTAAGCGATTACGAGCAATCCACAATGCGGTAATATTGGCGATTGTGCCACCCGAACAAAAAGCGCCTAGCGACGTTTTCGCACTGTGCATCCATTTGCTATAAAAACTGTCATCTTGCCCGTATGCCAAATGATGCATCATACCAAGCACTTGGCGCTCAAGTGGAGTAAATGCTTTGGAGGTTTCTATTTTTACTAGGTTTTGATTAAGGCCAACCATCAACTTAGAAAGTGGCAATACAAAATGCGGTAATGCTGACGTCATGTGCCCAATAAAGCTTGGCGCAGCGGTATGCACTGAATGAGCGACAAGTTGCTCCATAATATCTTGCGCATAAGCAGATACAAAAGTCGGATCTTCTGGGATCGCTGCCGATTGAAAATCTTTTTCAATCTCATGCAATGGCTTTTCAATTGCCGCTATGTTCTCATTCAAAAAACCTGCTAAATTGCTCGAGATCTCAAGTTCGATTTTACTCAAAGTTGAGTCTGGTGCTTCAGGCACAGTAAATATACGCATCAGAGTTTCTTTAGAGGCGACGGCACAACGCTTTTGATCCATCTTTATACCCAGTAAATGTAGCTTTGTTTAGCTGAAGATCCATCTCTAAGAACTCCATTACTAATAACGCCAAAACTACAATGATTCCACGAAATGCGTTAACTCTACTGTAATAGAGTTGAAATGTCTCGTATAAAGCCACAAAAGTAGCCAATTGCATGACAAATTAATGATAATTTGATTAATATTTATCATTCAAATAACTAACTATATTTTTATAGGCGATACAGCCTTTTTTTGTATAATAGAAGGGCTAATAAATCAAGGAAGAGCATGATAAATACAAATTTACGGACAAATTGGATAATCGCGGGTTTCATGCTGTTTTTTATCAGTTTATTGAGCTACATCTATTACACCTACAACAGCACTCGTAACGATATTATGCACAGCGTTGATACTCGATTACTCAATGCGGCATTAAGCGTTAAGCATATGCTTGGTGATGAATACCATCAAAAAATCAATGCAGGCCAATATATATCATCAACCGAATACCAACAAAAAAGCCGGCAACTTTCAGAGTTTGCTAATGCGTTAAATATCGCTTATGTATATGCCATGGTTTTAAAAGACGGTAATGTACATTTTAGTGCATCGAGTTACACTCAGAACGATCAAAATACCGGTAAAATCACCCAGTTACTCGATCTATACCCTGAAGCAACTGCCGCTAATATTGGCGCGTTTTATTCAACAGAGCCAGTGTTTGAAATTTCAAAAGATCAATGGGGGCATTTTAAAACAATTTTTGTCCCTTTTGTCGATGCCAATGGAGTCACCTATTTAACTGGGGCCGATATCACTATATACGATCTCAATCAGCGATTAGCGCAAAGTGTATCTAAAGCTGCGGGCATGGCTATGTTTTTCTTTTTTATTGCTCTGTTGGTTGCCGGTATTTATGTATATTTATTGAAACGTGCGATTTCAACCGATACCAGTAGTGGCTTTGCCAATCATATTGCACTTGAATATTATATTAAAAACTCCCCTAATCATCATCTGCAACTTGCTGTTATTTGGGTAAATGAAGTTGAAGATATAAGCAGCTTTTATGGTACAGAAGTAGGCGACCGCGTTATGAAAAACTTGTTGCAACACTTCAAAAAGCGCCGCCCTGCGGGTAGTCAGATGTTTCGTCTAACGACCAACAAAATAGTCCTCATCGCTCCTTTTGGTAAAGATAATGCAGGTTTTCTCGAGGTGATCCAAGCTTATAATTGCAGTACCCCATTACTTACCGACCCTTTTATATACATCACCTTGTGCGCAGGCATCGCCAGTGGCAATAAATCAATGTTACTTGAAAATGCTCATATTGCCGCATTACAAGCTAAACAAGGTCGCCGCACTGTGATTAATTACTCAAGCGCACTCCATGATGTAAAAAACCAATATCAGTACAATGTAGCAATGGCAAAAGAAGTGCGTGAAGCATTTGAGAACAATAGAATTGTGCCTTATTTTCAGGCAATTTATAATAATGAAACGAATGCCATTATTCAGTATGAATGTTTGGCTCGTATGATCACCTGTCACGGGGAAGTCCTAAAACCAGAATCATTCTTAGATGTCGTTAATCGCTCTCGCATGGATGGAATGCTCACCCGCACAATGCTCACACAATGCTTTGCACGATTTAGAAAAACCAGTACCTGCTGGAGCATCAATATCACAGCCCAAGATATGCTTGACCCAAGCCTTGCTGAATTTTTAGAAAACGAATTTAAACGCTATCCACTACCGAGTAATATCACCCTAGAACTATTGGAAACCGAAGCTATCGCAAATTTTTCTGAGGTAAAAGCATTTATAACTATGGTTAAAAATCGTGGTGTACGGGTAATAATTGATGATTTTGGTACAGGTTATTCGAATATCTCTAATGTACTAAAATTAGAAGTAGATGGCATTAAGCTTGATGGTAGTTTGATCAAGCAAATTATCAACGATAAAGATATTTATTTATATATTGAGCATATTGCCAGCTTTGCTAAGCAACTCAACTTACAGCTAATTGCTGAGCATGTAGAGAGTAAGCCTATCGCCAACGCGCTTAAAAAAGCTAATGTGACACTAATGCAAGGCTATTACTTTGCCGAGCCTGTGCCACATATTACTGCAAATAAAAACCAATCGTATCCAATCTCTTAACCTAAACTCAGGTTAAGAGATTTACGAAAACATTAAGTTATAAAATACTTAATTTTTATTTCGAGCCAGGATCTAAATTAATTACTAAACGGTGACTTTGTTGACCACTTGCCCAATATTTACGTTCAAATGGCGTAACTGCCAAATCATTTTGATAAAGCTCTACTGTGCAGTCATTTCCGGTGAGTTTGAGTGCTTGAGCAAACTCTTTCACATAAATATCCCAATTGCTGCGAACTTCTAACAGCCCACCTAATTTAACGATAAATGGAAAAATAGCAGCGCCATGCCAGCGACGTTGAATATGCTTCGCTTTTGGCCACGGATTTGGATACAGCAAATAATGATGTGTGGGTTGCCAATTAGCCGCCACTGCGAGTCGCCAAAAGTCATTTAAATCGGCTTGCACTAAAATGTACTGACCTGAATCGGTTTGTTTATATTCAATGTCATGCTTATCTAAACGATGCGATGACTTATCAATACCTATAACTAACGCATCAGGGTGTCGTTTCGCTAAATTAGCCGTGCTTTCCCCTACCCCACAACACGAATCTAAAATAATGGGCCCATTAAAAGCCTGCACTTTTTCATTTACTTGATCAAACGCCGTTTGCGTATGTGCTGCAATGGGTTTTTTAAACTGGGCAGTTAAATGCTTATTAACTATATCATCCAGCTTTTCATGTAAGCCTTGTTGATTCGATACAATACTTCGTGAATTTGCATCACTCATTAGTGTCTTAACCCCACACCTTTTTTAATTAACGTTAAAGCTAATATAAATAAGGCTGTAATAAATAATAACAACACGCCAAATGCGACCGTTAAATCAACATCCGACACGCCTAAGAAACCATACCTAAAGGCATTAACCATATAAATAATTGGATTAACCTGCGATACGCCTTGCCAAAACTCTGGCAATAAAGTGATTGAGTAAAACACACCACCTAGATAGGTCAATGGCGTTAAAATAAAGGTCGGAATTATACTGATATCGTCAAAGCTATTAGCATAAATAGCATTGATCAAACCGCCTAAAGCAAATACCGCAGAAGTTAAAATTACTGTCGCGATGATCACAAAAATATTATGGATTTGAATATCCACAAATAATAACGACACACACGTAACAATTAATCCCACCAGCATGCCACGGGTCATACCACCGCCCATATAGCCAAGCACAATAATATAATTAGGCACGGGTGCAACTAACAGCTCTTCAATGCTTTTTTGAAACTTGGTTGAATAAAAGCTTGATGCCACATTAGAATACGAATTAGTGATCACCGACATCATGATAAGACCCGGAACAATAAACTCCATATAACTAAAGCCACCCATATCACCAATACGAGAACCAATAAGATTACCGAAAATCACAAAGTACAAACTCATAGTGATTGCCGGTGGCACGAGTGTTTGTACCCAGATACGCAAAAATCGAATGCACTCTTTAAACCATAAACTCTTTAAGGCTACGCCATATTTAAACATTTACTTGCCCCGCCCTTGCTCTAGTAAACCTACAAACAACTCTTCTAATCGGTTAGCTTTATTACGCATGCTAAGCACGGTATTGCCCTGCTCGGTTAATGCTGTAAATACTGCATTCAAGCCCTGTGATTTGGCTACTTCAACCTCAATAGTATGATCATCAGCCATAGTAAACTTATAACCATCAAGCGTAACGGTAACTGGCTGGACAGGCTGTTTTAAATCAAGAATAAAAGTTTCTTTATCTAGTTTGGCAAGCAGTGCTTTAATCGTGGTGTTTTCAACGATAATGCCGGAATCAATAATCGCGATATTTTTACACAGCAGTTCGGCTTCTTCTAAGTAATGGGTGGTGAGAATAATCGTCACCCCCTGCTCATTAATTTGTCTTAAAAAATCCCACATCGAACGGCGTAATTCAATATCTACACCGGCGGTTGGCTCATCTAAAATTAGCAGTTTTGGTTCATGCATTAACGCGCGAGCAATCATTAAACGACGTTTCATGCCACCTGATAGTGTTCGTGCTTGTTTGTCTTTCTTTTCAAGTAAGCCTAATTGCGCTAAATATTTATCCGCTCGTTGATGCGCCACCTTACGGGGAACTCCGTAATAACCCGCTTGATTTACCAGTATTTGCGTCAACGTTTCAAACTGGCTAAAGTTAAACTCTTGTGGCACTAAGCCTAGTTGTGATTTAGCGGCTTCTAAATCTGAATCTATGTTGTGACCAAACACCTCTACTAAGCCTTTGGTTTTATTAACCAATGATGAGATCACCCCAATGGTAGTTGACTTACCCGCGCCATTTGGGCCTAACAAGGCAAAAAAATCACCTTCATATACTTTTAGATCAACGCCTTTAACGGCTTCAACACCATTTTTATATACTTTGGTAAGGCCTTCAATATTCAAAGCCAATGCTTTACTCATGATTTACCCTCCCCATAACCCCAACGTTTAGTTAGCGTATGTTCAATATTTAAATGATCTAAAATACGTGCAACCATAAAATCAACTAAGTCGTTAATGGTTTGCGGTTGATTATAAAACCCCGGTGCAGCTGGCATAATTGTTACCCCGAGCTTTGCGAGCTTTAGCATGTTTTCTAAATGGATTTCACTAAATGGCGTTTCTCGTGGCACTAAAATTAACTGACCACGCTCTTTAATCACGACATCAGCGGCGCGCTCTAATAAATTATCAGAGGCCCCCATCGCTATTGCAGAGACCGAGCCTGCACTACACGGGCACACGACCATTTTTTTCGGCGCTGCAGAGCCAGATGCCACAGGGCTAAACCAGTTATCTTTACCAAATACTTGTAACTGGCCTGGCTGTGCTTTAAATAAGCTACTTAATTGTTCGGTGGCTTTATCTTCATTGGCTGATAATTTAATGTTTGATTCTGTATCTAGCACTACACGCGCCGCGCTTGAGATCAATACATACACGCGAAACTGCTGCGCGAGCAATACTTCAAGTAATCGTAAGCCATATGGCGCGCCTGACGCACCACTAAAGGCCAGCGTTATGGTTTCTTTATATTGCACTGTCGCTCCGGTTTATTTCTGGATAAATTTATGCTGCAAAGCTGTTATCAATGAGTCATGAAGGCCATTAAAGCCACCATTACTCATGATCAAAATATGTTGTTGCGGTTGCGCTTGGGAGACCACTTGTTCAACGATCTCATCGGTATTACTCAAGCATACCATGCCTGCCTGTTTGGCTTGCTCACTTAACGACCAGGTTAAATTATCTGGCTCAAATAAATACACATCATCAGCATCAGCTAATGACGCCAATAACGTATGTTGATGCACGCCCATTTTCATAGTGTTTGAGCGCGGCTCTAATATCGCAATAATTTTTTCATTGCCTACTTTTGCACGCAACCCAGCAAGCGTTGTAGTGATAGCTGTTGGGTGATGAGCAAAGTCGTCATACACTTTAATATTGGCAATATCGGCTTTTAGCTCCATCCTGCGTTTAGGACTAATAAATTCCCCTAACCCTGCAATGCTATGTTCAATTGCAATCCCGACATGGCGCGCGGCAGCAATCGCCATAATAGCGTTTTTAACATTGTGCTCACCAAACGCTTGCCATTTTACTGAGCCTTGGTATTCATCATTGAGTAACACTGCAAATTCACTGCCATCGGCATTAATCAGCTCATATCCCCAATCAGCACCTAGTGTTTCACTTTCGCTCCAACAACCTTGGTTAATTACATCTTGCAGAGCATCGTCTTGTTGTGGCCAAATAACTTTGCCGCTACTTGGTAGTGTACGCATCAAATGATGAAATTGTTTTTTAATAGCGTTTAAATCTTCAAAAATATCAGCATGATCAAACTCAAGATTGTTTAAAATCAATGTGCGCGGTAAGTAATGAACAAACTTACTGCGTTTATCAAAAAACGCAGTGTCGTATTCATCAGCTTCAATAACAAAAAATGGCGTTTCGCCAACCCGTGCCGACAAACCAAAATTTTGCACGATACCACCGATCAAGAATCCTGGCTTTAAACCCGCAAATTCTAAAATCCATGCCAGCATACTTGCAGTGGTGGTTTTACCATGAGTTCCAGCAACCGCTAGTACCCAGGAGTTTTGTAATAAATTATGCTTTAACCATTCAGGGCCGGAAGTATACGCTAAGCCCTTGTCCAATACATATTCAACACATGGGTTACCACGACTCATTGCATTGCCAATAATCACCATATCTGGTGCAGGTTCTAACTGAGAGACATCATAGCCTTGGGTTAATTTAATACCAAGCTCTTCAAGTTGCGTGCTCATTGGCGGATATACGTTTAGATCCGAGCCCGTGACTGTATGGCCTAGCGACTTAGCTATCGCTGCAATACCACCCATAAAGGTGCCGCAAATGCCTAAAATATGAATATGCATATTATTCCTTTGCCGCCAAACATAGCTTACGCAGCGCTAAAAAATAGATAATAAATGAGATGCCATAATGCCAAAAATAGCGCTCAGTTACCATTGCCATCTAACACAACACTTGTGCTAAATGACAACGAATAAGTATATAAGTTAAATAGTTCCCTTACTTAAGCTTAATCGCTCAAATGTAGATGTAATTACAGAGCCTCACTGGAAAGGTCGCTTATCGATGGGTGCAAAATACACTTTCTAATTTAAGGTGCATTTGGCTTGTAAAAAAACGCCTTAGCTCATTGAGTTAAGGCGTTTTTATTGATCTTTTATAAACCTAGCGTTACATCATCAAAAAGACCATTAAACCCACACCCAATAATAATCGATAGATAACAAATGGCATCATCCCCATACGTTCGATTATTTTTAAGAACAGGAAAATACACGCATACGCAGAGAGAAACGATAAACCAGCGCCTAAAATTAATGTTGTCCAATCAACTATATGATCCCCTAATGCCAGCTCAATGGTGTAATACAAGCCCATCATTGAGATCACTGGAATTGCGAGTAAAAATGAAAAACGCGCAGCGCTTTGTTTATTCATCCCCAGCATTAAACCGGCGGTCATCGTAATACCCGAGCGTGATGTACCTGGGATCATCGCCATCGCTTGCGCCATACCGATCATCAGTGCTGATTTCCAAGTTAATTGATAAATTGTTTTAGTTTGCTTACCTTTTACGTCGGCATACCAAAGTAATAAACCAAACAAAATAGTGGTGATTGCAATTACCCACGCACTGCGTAAATAGAGCTCGATTAAGTCTTTAAAAATTAAACCCAGTACAGCGGCTGGTATAGTGCCTAAAATAATCCACCAGCCAAGTTTACTATCATCTGTTGTACCTTGTGCACCAAATGATTTAAACCATGCAGCAAGTATTTCGACAACTTCTTTTCTGAAGTAAATTATTACGGCAATCAGCGTGCCTACATGCACAGCAACATCAAAGGCAAGGCCTTGATCTTGCCAGCCAAGAATTTGTGAAGGGAGAATGAGGTGAGCTGAGCTTGAAATAGGTAAAAACTCAGTTAATCCCTGGATCAGGGCTAAAACAATAATTTCGATAATACTCATGGGTTAGTAAACTCCACCTTCCATAGTTTTTGCTTGGGGTTGTTGTAAGTATCCCACAACTGAGCGATTGTTTGCTTTGCTGTAGGATGATAAAAATCGGGAGCTATTTCTGCCAAAGGCTGAAGAACAAAGGCATTCTTGGTGATTTCATCACGGGGTAACTGTGCAGGAGAATCACACACTACATCATCGTAAAACAGTAAATCTAGATCGAGTGTACGCGGGCTAAATTTTTTATCATTATTTGTACGACCATTCTCTCGTTCAATCTGTTTGAGTAACTGACATAACTGGGGAAGCGGTATCTGTGTTTGTGCACCAATGACTGAGTTGTAAAAGTTATTACCTGCAAAGCCAACGGCTTCGCTTTCAAAGACACTGGAATGCTCGAATTCTATAAGGTGTGCTTTTAGGGCGATTAACGCTTGGCGGATATAATGTTCTTTATCAACATTAGAGCCAAGGCTAATATAAATTTGCGCCATCTTAACGTGCCTTGAGTCGGGTAATTTCAACACCTACAGTGCGTGCTTGCGCTACGGCTGCGGGTTTACTAACTCGAATGGTAACTTGTGTTGTAGCAAACTCGGTTAAAATGATAGCCGCTAGTTGCTCTACTAAGGTCTCCAATAATTCAACAGGCTTTGCTGTCGTGTGTGCGATTACTCTCTCACTCACCTTTGCGTAATCAAGTGCTAAGGCAATGTCATCGGTTTTTGCTGCGGGTTTAATATCACACAGCATCTCGATATCAAAATACAAACTCTGTTTAGTTTCTTTTTCAAAATCATACACGCCTATGATAGTGTCAACATGTAGTTGCGATATAAAAACCTTATCCATAACTGCTCCAACTGGCAAAAACTTAAAACTCATTGACTTGAGTCTACATCGGCTATAATTTGCATTTATAGCCTTTATACACTTTAACTGTGTTTTATTATGTAAAAATTACCCATACAATAGCCTATAGGTACATCATGTAAAAATTACCCATATGATATATGCGTATAGATACACTATGTATCTGCTATTTGAACCACGAAAAGTATGAATGCAATTTTTGCGGCCAATGATAGCCGAAAAACTGTGATTAAAAAATAAGGAAGCGCGTGATAGCCGTTTTAATGTTAGTTTTAGCCTATTTACTCGGGTCGATTTCATCGGCCATTCTAGTGTCTCGGCTGTTTAAACTACCCGATCCTCGCAGCAATGGCTCAAACAACCCAGGCGCAACTAATGTTTATCGTCTTGGTGGGGCTGTTCCAGCCTGCTTAGTCTTAGTGTTTGATATTCTCAAAGGGACTATTCCTGTCTGGGGCGCTTATTTTTTACAACTTGAACCACTAATGTTGGGATTGATAGGGGTTGCTGCGTGTTTAGGACATATGTTTCCGGTATTCTTTCACTTTAAAGGCGGTAAAGCAGTTGCAACTGCATTTGGAACATTGCTACCCATTGGCTTGTTGTTAGGCGGGTTATTAATTTCAACCTGGGTGGCTGTTGTTGCTATTACACGCTATTCGTCACTTGGGGCATTAGTCGCCGTTTCTTTAGCGCCATTATACACTTGGTGGATCAAACCGCTTTATACCTTACCAGTAACATTTTTAACTATTTTGATTATCTTTCGCCACCACGCCAATATTAAACGTTTATTTAGTGGCAAAGAACCTAAAATTGGTGACAAAAAAACGCCACCAACTAAAGATGATAACAATACTTAAATTTAAATAGCCTCTAAACTATCTATCGGCCAACGTGGTCTCGTTTTCATATCAAGGCTGGCAAACTGCCCAGCCTTTAAGCGCTGCATACCCGCATAGGCGATCATGGCACCATTATCAGTACAAAACTCTGTGCGCGGATAATAAACCTGTCCTTTCATGCCTTGCATTACCCGCTCTAGTTGCGCACGTAGCTTTATATTGGCGCTTACACCACCGGCAATTACTAAGCGATTTATACCCGTTTGCTTTAAAGCACGCTTACATTTAATAACTAATGTATCAATAACTGCGGTTTGAAACGCATGAGCGATATCTGCTTTGGTTTGCTGATCATCGTCATTATTACGAATAGTAATTGCAGCCGCCGTTTTCAAGCCGCTAAAACTAAAGTCAAGGCCCGGTTTATCTGTCATTGGTCGTGGGAAAATAAAGCGCTTAGAAACACCTTGCTCAGCAAGTTTAGCTAACCGTGGCCCACCTGGGTAATCTAAACCAAGTAACTTAGCTGTTTTATCAAATGCTTCACCTGCGGCATCATCTACCGATTCACCCAATACTTCATATTGACCAATCCCAGCGACTTTAACCATCATGGTGTGTCCACCTGATACGAGTAAAGCAATAAACGGAAATTCAGGCACGTTTTCTTCAAGCATGGGCGCCAGTAGATGGCCCTCCATATGATGCACCGCCACTGCTGGAATATTCCAACCATAGGCAAGTGAGCGTCCAATTGAAGTACCCACTAATAATGCTCCCACCAGTCCTGGGCCTGCAGTGTAAGCAATACCATCGATATCTTCAGGTCCGCAACCGGCCTGTGCAAAAGCAGCATCGATTAATGGCAAGGTTTTACGAACATGATCTCGAGATGCAAGTTCAGGCACTACACCGCCATAATCTGCATGCACTTTTACTTGGCTATAGAGTTGATGAGCAAGTAAACCTTGTTCATCATCATAGATTGCAATTCCCGTTTCATCACACGACGATTCAATGCCTAAAATTCGCACTGCAGTTTTCTCCCATGCCCTTTGGCACTTTTAAATTCTTAAAATAAATCTATTAACCAGAGTTTCTGGTTACTTAAAGTGTAATACCAATGTTTGTTTGTCCATCAGCGATAGCGTGTTGCTTTAACGCTTTCACATTTTCAGCTGTTACTCTGCCCATCTGCTCAACAAAATCAATTAACTCGCCTAACACTTCAATTTCGTATTGCATTAACGGATGTTCACGTACTGCTGTATTATCAGCCAGTTCACCTTCAACCGTTAATTGATATTCAATAAAACGCGCAACAGTCGCCTGAGAGATTTTACTAATGCTGATAAATTCTTGCTCATCTTTGGCAATTAAACCATGCATTAAACCTAATAAGGCAGTGGCGGCATCTATCGCTGGATAAGTACCGAACATATCAAAATCAGTGAGTTCTGGAACATTAGGCTCTATTTTCTCAATTTGCTTTTCAAGGCTTATTTTACTTTTCGGCAGTAAGATTTTTTCCCAACACAAATTAAGTGCACTACGCAAAATAGCTTCGTCACCAAATCCTGTTGCTTCACTAAATAAACCATAATTAGGTAGCATACGTTCAATTAATGCTGCTGCCAGTACCGCTTGTTGCAAATAGTTAAGCTCTCTTATACGCTGAAAATTATTCGCTTTAGTCATTATTTGGTGTCCTGCAAGACCAACAAATTTCAAATGTTGGCCCATTATGCTCGTTACAGTTGGGGCATACCCAATCAGGAGCGGATTGTTTTACTTGAGTGTAGTTTACCAATATTTGCCGCGCCTGGCGCTCTTTAATCACAAAAACCTGCACTCTCACTTGGGTTTGATCTAAAGGTATTTCGCCAACGGCTCCTTGTAAGGACTCACCGAGTAACTGACACTCAATATTGCTGTTAAGTAATAACCCTTTGACAATGTTTGCCTCTACCGCATTTGCAGCGCAATAGATTGTTAACCATTGAAATGGGGGTTGCTCTGTATTGTTGTTATTTATTTTATTTTGCAATGACAACCTCTTTTACTTTGCGATTAAATTACCCTAAGCTACTCTAAGCGAAGTAATTGTTATATAGGAAATAATCATGACCCTCACGACACCAGGACTGCTGTTCCCTGCAATTTCTTTATTGTTATTAGCATATACCAATCGTTTTTTAGTGCTAGCACAATTAATTCGTGAACTTAATGCCCGTGAAGGTGACACTATTCGACCATTAGTCGTTGCACAAATTACTAACCTAAGGAAACGTATTAGACTCATTCGAACTATGCAAGTCTATGGCGTTGCTTCTTTTTTAATGTGTACATTCTCAATGTTTGCATTATTTATTGAGTTTAAAACCACTGGCGTAATTTTATTTGGTATTAGCTTAGCCAGCCTTGCGCTATCGTTGCTAACCTCTTTATATGAAATACATATTTCATGTGATGCGATTGAAATTGAGCTTAAAAACATTGAAAAAAAACCACTGAGCAACAAGGCAGACTAAAAAACAAGCACTATACTCTTTAGCTGGATGATTAAACTAAAGGTGTAAACGTGAACGACTTTTTATTTTCAGAAAATGTCATTGAAGAGTCAGAAGCTCAGTCACCACAAGCGTTCTGGAATATCCTTGTGGTCGATGATGAGGATGATATTCACCAAGTCACTAAACTTGTACTATCTGGCTTTACCTTTGAAGATAAAGCTTTGTGTTTACATCATGCCTATTCAGCGAAAGCCGCAAAAGAATTATTGCAACAAAATCTCGATTTTTCGGTTGGTTTAATCGACGTGGTAATGGAAACTAGCCATGCAGGTTTAGACTTAATAAAATTTATCCGTGATGATATCAATAACCACGACATCCGCCTTATTCTTCGAACGGGTCAACCTGGCGAAGCCCCTGAAGAAGCGGTGATCCGTGAATACGATATTAACGATTACAAAAATAAAACCGAGCTGACGGCAATAAAAATGAAAACATTATTGTATTCAGCTCTGCGTTCACATCGTGATATTCAAATTATTGAGCGTCATAGAAAAGGCCTTGAAAAAATAATCAACGCTTCTAGCTCATTTTTAAAATGTGATAGTGTCCATGAATTTGCATCAACAATTTTATCCCATGTAACCAATGTTATGGGCTTAGATGACACTGAAATTTATTGTGCCGCAGCTGTTAACCAACAAACATCCCCAGCCACTGATTTTAAGCTACTGGCAGCTTCAGGTGTTGAGCCTGAACCTAATGCCGATATGATCCCCGAAGATGTAAAGCAATTATTTGTTGAAGCACACAATCGCAAATCATCTCAAAAAACCATGCATGACTACATTGGCTACTTTCCAACTCAAGCGGGTCTCGAAACGATGTTGTATGTGCGCAAAGGCTCGTTATTAGGAACCACCGATTATCAGCTTTTGGAGTTTTTTGCCAACAATATTGCTCTGGCTTACGATAACTTGAAATTACGCGAAATGATGAAAGATTCGCAAAAAGAGCTATCGTATATTCTCGGTGAAGCCGTTGAAAAACGCTCAAAAGAAACCGGTTCACATGTCAAAAGAGTTGCACACTATAGTGAACTGTTAGGTAAGTTATATGGCTTAAATAACTTTGAGTGTGAAGTAATAAAACTCGCCTCCCCCTTGCACGATATTGGAAAAATAAGTATTCCAGATCATATTCTCAATAAACCCGGTAAGCTTGATGATCAAGAGTGGGCGATTATGCAAACTCACGCCGAAGTTGGTTATGATATTCTAAAGAATTCGAATAACGAAATATTAAAATGTGGTTCAATCATTGCTCATACACATCATGAGAAATGGGACGGCTCAGGCTATCCTAATCAACTTGCAGGTAAAGATATTCACATTGTTGGTCGTATTACAGCTCTAGCGGATGTTTTTGATGCCCTTGGCAGTGATCGTTGCTATAAAAAAGCTTGGCCGCTTGAAGAAGTACTCGATTTGCTCAAGAAACAGAGTGGCAAACAGTTTGAGCCAAAACTTGTGGACATATTTATTAACAATTTAACACTTTTTTTGGAGATAAAAGAGCGTTACCCTAACTGATACTTGTAACAATTGTGTGAAATGCGCTTTTCAAATTGGGTACAATGGATTACTATCTATTAAAATAATATCAATTATGTTCGCCAGTAGTGCGGCTTACTTATACAAAGGACTATAAAAGTGAGATTTGAACAATTAGAGCAATTTGTAGCTTTAGGCCAGCTACGACATTTTCGCCAAGCGGCCGAAACAACAAAAATTAGTACCTCAGCATTGACGCGCAGTATTCAGACTTTAGAAGATGAAGTTGGCTATGAATTAGTCAAACGCTCGACTCGCTCCGTGAAGCTAACAACTGAAGGTGAGCTTTTTTTAGAGTACGCACAAGACACTCTAAGCAAGCTCGAAGAAACTAAAAAGCGTTTATTTAAATCCGTTAATGGCTGTGCAAGTGAAAAGCTGGTGATTGGCTATACCAATAATGCTAGTGCCATAGTGCCTATTTCATGTGGCCAATTTTTAGCACAATACCCTCATGTAAAAATCGAAATGCAACTACAAGAACAAAGTGAGTTGGTTCGTAAACTGCAATTAGGTGAAATTGATATTAGCGTTTGTTCGCAAGCAGTTAATAGTATTGGCAATGACATACACTTACCTGATCAACTTATTTTATTCGTTGCAAAAAGCCATCCTCTCGCGAATAAGAACAATCTTTGCAAACAAGATTTAAATGATTACCCTATGTATAGTTGTTTTTCACAATCAAAACAAATTCAAACTATGTTGAATGAGGCTGTCGATAGCTTAAACAAGACCAGCAGTATAAAAGTTGGCAGTATTGAGCAAGTAATGGACGGGTTGTGTAAATCAAACCATGTTGCAATTAGCAGTATTGAACATGCAAGTTCGGTCGCAGAGAATAATAATCTGCTCCAGTTAAAAACCAATAAGAACTTAGCTCATGAGCAATTGATTGTACAAACCAGCCAGCAAGTTACTGCTGACGACCCAATAAACCAGCTCCTGTCATTAATAGAAAAGACAGCGTTATCAATTAATTCTTAAGTAACAGCATGAAAACCAAGCCTAAAGCAGAACTCAGGCTTGGTTTCTAAATCTTCAGTAGTACCTTTGCATCATTTTAAGCTAAACTACGCGCCTTCCCTGCTATATAGTACAATTAATGAGCCTTAACCTGATCCCTGGACGTTATTTAACTGACATAGAAACTCATGGCTACGCCGTGATCGAAAATATGTTTGCTGAAACACTGACTAACGCGTTGATAGAAGATTGTTATCGTATCAACCCCAATTTCAAATCAGCAGGTATTGGCCGTCAGCAGGATTTACAAATAGACAAGAGCATACGCACCGACAAGACCTTTTGGTTTGATGGTAGTAGCCAAGCTCAAATTGATTATCAAAATGCGCTTGAAGATATCAGAGTAAACTTGAATCGTTATTTCTTTTTGGGTTTATTTGATTATGAGTGTCACTATGCGAAATACCAGCATGGCGACTTTTATAAAAAGCATTACGACGCATTTAAAGGGCGTTCGAACCGTGTATTTACTACTGTATTTTACTTAAATACAGTGCAATCTGGTGGTGAGTTAGTGATTTACAAACCTAAAAGTAAAGACGTTGAAATCACTATTCAGCCCAAAGCTGGCACGTTCGTGATGTTTGAAAGCGAACGCTTTATGCATGAAGTACTGCCGACAATTGATAATCGCTATTCAGTTGCGGGTTGGTTTAGGAAAAACACTTCAATCAGTGGCGTCATTGATCCACCTCGCTAACACTATAGATTAAATGGCAAGGACGCCACTAAGCCAATAAAAACGACCATACCGACATAATGGTTATTTAAAAAAGCTTTAAAACAACGCTCTCTATTACGACTATGAATTAGAAATTGTTGGTAAACCAAAAAGCCGCATGCCACACATAGACCAAGCCAATACGGCATTGCTAATTGACTCGTATAACCAATTAAAGCCAACAAACCTATAAATACACCATTTAGCGCAAAAATAATGATTCGATCGGCACTACCAAATAATATCGCTGTAGACTTTACGCCAATTTTCAAATCATCATCTCTGTCTACCATGGCATACATGGTATCGTAGGACGTAGTCCACGCAATATTAGCGATAAATAACAACCAGCCAAGCAGTGAGATAGTACCTGTTGCAGCCATAAAAGCCATCGGAATAGCCCAACCAAAAGCTGCACCTAGCACTATTTGCGGTAAATTAGTGTAACGTTTCATAAATGGGTAGCTAAATGCCAATAGCAATGCCCCGACTGACAATAATATGGTTTGCCAACTGAGTAACAACACCAGTATAAAAGCAATTATGATAAGCAATAAAAATAAGCTTAGTGCTTCGCCACTACTCACCAAGCCAGAAGCTAAGGGTCTTTGTGCTGTGCGTTTTACCGCGCCATCAATTTTACGATCTGCGTAATCATTAATAACACAACCTGCGCTGCGCATAACAAATACACCAAAGCTAAATACCACAAAATTAAGTAGGCTTGGCATACCATCACTTGCAAGCCACAATGCCCAATATGTAGGCCACAATAGCAATAAAGTACCGATAGGCTTATCGGTGCGCATTAACTGCTTATAATACGGTATATGAGCAATGTGTAAGGCGGCAAATTTCATAAATATAGATAAGCCTCTGGTAAAAATATTTCAGCTACTAAAAAACGGCTTTGCGCCAACGAAAAAATACTGCGTCGCCCCCACAAGGGTTTTGTAGCTGCAGAGTATTGGCTAACAAGCTGCTGTACTGGGTGCTGACAATCAAAACGTGCTATTTCAATTTCGGTACGTTTTAAGTCCGGATGTTGAAAAATAACATCACCTAAAGGCCGATTACCCAGTGCCAATAATTGCTGTTGTTGCATATCATCGGTGGCAGGTAGCCAGCTTTGTGCGTATACCATAGGGATGCCATCACAAAGCAGCAAAACTTCACGATTAATACCAATACGCTGTGAACAATCTAATAATTGTTGTTGTGAAATACTCAGTTCAAACTCTTTCTCACTAAGCACTTTTACAGAGAATTCACCACACTGTGTTTTTAATTTCGCCGTCAGTGAGTTGGGCTCAAGTAGCCAGTCTTGCTCGTTACAAGACAAATAATTGATTGATGTACCTAACTGCCAATCCGCAGTTACAGAAACAGGAAATGTGATCACGATAACTCTATTTAATAATAACCCTTTAAATGATACCACTGCCCGCGTCGGGGAAAAAGTGATGATTAATGAATATAATAGCTGCATCAGCCTGTATCTTAGCCATTATTACGTATAGACTAATAACAATTAATTACAGGGCTCTCTACTGAATATGAAAAAAACGCTTTACGCTGGCATATTAATTAGCACTTTCTTTATTAGCTTGTTTAGCAGCTTTGCAAGCAAAGCTGAATCAACTGTGGGCTACTTTGGTTTCGAACCCGATATCATTACCAACTATATTGGTCAGAGTAATAAAAAGTTAGGTTATGTGCGTATTACTGTAGATTTAATGCTCAGTGATATGTCAAATATTGCTATTGTTGAGCATCACACCCCGTTACTTAGAGATGCATTGGTAGAAATTTTATCAAAAGAGCCTGAAGAAAAAATTAAATCACTCACCGGCCGTGAAGAGATCAGAAAGCGTTGTGCCGAAAAACTCAAAACCCTGTTAAAACAAGAAACAGGGCAAGAGATCATTCGCGAAGTATTATTTACTAAATATTTATATCACTAAGTACTTATATAACAGAGTATCTTAGGCTGTTTTTTTAGTAAACAATTGAGCGGTAAAGGCGTAAGCCATACCGCTTAATAGCCCACCTAAGTGCGCCCAGTTAGCCATACTTACAAACAACATGTCAGCAAAGCCTAATACCAGCCAAATCAGCATAAAACCAATAATACCATTAGTTACTAAAGCCGGCTGTTGCGGGTTCAATGCCCGATGGATCCAACAAAACCCAAGTAAACCATAAACAACGCCACTTAAGCCGCCAAAGTTAGGGCCAACCATAATAAACTCAGCCCAATTACTAAATAGCGCAGTCACTAAAAAAAGACCTACTAAAGTACTTTTACCACTGAGCTTTTCAATACCATCGCCTAGCATGATCCACCACATAATATTAAACACTAAGTGCACAGCAGTAAAATGCACAATTGCAGGTGTAAGCCAAGTTAATGGTTGATCGGGTTTAAACTGTAATACGCTATAAATTGACTCAAAGCCACCGAGTAAGAAGGCAATGTAAATACCTACACATAATAAAGTGACCGTTTGGTTTAACCAGCTCAATGCTTTAAAACGTGCTTTTAAATTTAATTCTTGGCCTTGATAGCTCAACGGTGACTGCGTACTTCCTACTTGCCAAGATGCCTCTTGATAACGGGCATGATTGGGGTTTTCTACAAACGCTTGCCATAATGGCTGAGCTTGATGGAAATGCTCTGGGGCAACACAAATAATTACCGTTTTTCCATCTTGCGATCGAAGCTCGCCCTGTAAGCCTTGGCTTTTTATATAATCAATAAAGCCTTGTGCTGCACGTGGATTATTTATACTACCCAGTTCGATCATCGTTCCACTTGCTCCGGCAATTGGGTTTCCCACTGGGTAAAACCACCATCCATACTGTATACATCTTCAAAGCCTTGCTCAGCTAAGTAGCTGGCTGCGCCTTGTGAGCTCATACCATGATAACAAACAATAATAATTGGCTGATCAAACTCTTTGTTCATCATAAATTCGCCAATATTGGCATTTGATAAATGCTCTGAACCCGGAATATGCCCTGCTTGATACGAATTAGGATCGCGAATATCAGCAATCACGACATCATCTTTATTAAGTAGTGCTTGAGTTTCGGTAATTGAAATATGCTTAAATGCCATAGTACTCTCTTATAATTACAAAAAAGGCGACAAATGCCGCCTTTAATTCTCTTAACAAGTGGATAATTAATTCCAGTTAAGAATTACTTTCCCCGATTGGCCTGAAATCATCATATCAAAGCCAGTTTGGAAGTCATCTATTGAATATTGATGAGTGATGATTGGGTTTAGATCGAGCCCTGACTGAATAAGACTGGCCATTTTGTACCAGGTCTCAAACATTTCACGGCCATAAATCCCTTTGATCACTAAGCCTTTAAAAATCACTTGGTTCCAATCAACCGCCATATCAGATGGTGGAATACCTAGCATGGCAATTTTACCACCGTGATTCATGTTATTTAACATGCTATTAAATGCAACCGGTACGCCTGACATTTCTAGACCAATATCAAAGCCTTCTGTCATACCAAGCTCTTTAATAATATCTTCAAGCTTTTCATTAGCCACATTAACTGCACGCGTTGCGCCCATTTTACGCGCAAGGTCTAATCGGTATTCATTGACATCGGTGATCACTACATGACGTGCGCCAACATGTTTTGCAACTGCAGCAGCCATAATACCAATTGGGCCTGCACCTGTGATCAACACATCTTCACCCACTAAGTCGAATGACAGTGCTGTGTGTACTGCATTACCGAATGGGTCAAAAATAGAAGCTAACTCATCACTGATATTGTCTGGAATTTTAAATGCATTAAACGCTGGGATCACTAAATACTCGGCAAAAGCCCCCTCGCGGTTAACACCTACACCAGTGGTGTTACGGCATAAATGAACACGCCCAGCGCGACAGTTACGACAATGGCCACAGGTAATATGCCCTTCGCCCGATACTCGGTCACCAACACTAAAACCGCGAACTTCTTGACCCATATCAACCACTTCACCGACATATTCATGACCTACTACCATAGGCGTAGGAATGGTGTTTTGCGCCCACTCATCCCACTTATAAATATGTACGTCAGTACCACAAATAGCGGTTTTACGAATTTTGATTAATAAATCGTTATGCCCAACTTCAGGTTTTGGCGCATCCGTCATCCAAATACCTGGTTCTGCTTTTAATTTAGATAATGCTTTCATGAATCACACTCAATAAAAAAACCGCTGCGAAGGCAACGGTTTAAAATAAATTAATTAATTAGATAATGCCCATTTCTTTACCAATACGGGTAAAGGCGTCAATTGCGGTATCTAATTGCTCAATGCTGTGCGCAGCAGAAATTTGTGTACGAATACGCGCTTGGCCTTTTGGCACCACTGGAAATGAAAAACCAGTGACGTAAATGCCTTCAGCTAATAACTTATCAGCCATTGCAGACGCAACTTTAGCATCACCTAACATTACTGGAATAATCGCGTGATCTTTACCCGCACAGGTAAATCCAGCCGCTTCCATTTGCTCACGGAAGTATTTAGCGTTTGACCATAACTTAGCACGCAATTCACTGCCATTTTCGAGCATTTCTAATACTTTGATTGATGCTGTAACGATTGAAGGCGCTAATGAGTTTGAGAATAAATATGGGCGAGAGCGCTGGCGTAACCATTCAACAATTTCTTTTTTACCAGATGTATAACCACCCGATGCACCGCCAAGCGCCTTACCTAAAGTGCCGGTAATAATATCAACACGGTCTAGCACGTTGCAGTACTCAGGTGTGCCTTTACCATTTTCGCCAACAAAGCCAACGGCATGAGAGTCATCAACCATAACAAGTGCATTGTATTTATCAGCAAGGTCACAGACCGCTTCAAGATTACAAATAACCCCATCCATTGAGAACACACCATCGGTGGCGATTAATTTTGTTTTTGCACCCGCTTCATCGGCAGCAATCAATTGCTTTTCAAGATCTGCCATATCATTATTTGCATAGCGGAAGCGCTTTGCTTTACATAAACGAACTCCATCAATGATAGAAGCATGATTTAACGAATCAGAGATAATCGCATCATCAGCACCTAAAATTGTTTCAAATAAACCGGTATTGGCATCAAAACATGATGAATATAAAATCGTGTCTTCAGTTTCTAAAAATTCACTGATCTTCTTCTCTAATGTTTTATGAATGTCTTGTGTACCACAAATAAAGCGTACTGACGCAACACCAAAGCCATGGTCATTTAAGCCGTTTTGTGCAGCCTGGATCAGCTCAGGGCTATTCGCTAAACCTAAGTAATTATTTGCACAGAAGTTAATAACTTTATCACCAGAAGCAACTTGAATTTGTGCTTGCTGCTGCGAAGTAATAATACGCTCATTTTTATATAAGCCTTCGGCTTTTACATCTTCAATTTGCTGCTGAAGCTGAGTAAAAAACGCAGATGCTCTCATCTGTAATCTCCAAATTATTGAACGGGGTGAGCGTACTTAATTTAACACGGCTCATCTTTGTGGCTATTGTAAAAGTTTAGTCAAACAAATGCACTGTTTGTAGTTCATCGCATAAATAAGGAACTGACAACTTATGCTGCCAGTTTACATTGGGCTATAGCAGTATTGAGGGTAAGTCTGCTAACGAATCACAAACATGATCTGCCGAGTCGATGGCTACCGCATCAAACTCCTGCCCGGATCGTACAAGCACCCGAGTGCCAATAACCGCTTTACTTGCCGCTTGCATGTCGCTTAGTTTGTCTCCAACCATAATGCTGCCAGCTGGATTGATATGATGATCAGCGATGCCTTGCAGTAACATGCCCGGAGCTGGTTTACGACAATCACACTGTTTGAGGTATTCGGGTAATGCTTTTTTCGGGTGGTGTGGGCAAAAGTAAACATCTGTCACCTTTACTTGATGCGCAGCAAATTGGGCTATCATCCACTGTGTTAAAGCGTGAAAATCCGCCTCTGAATAGTAACCACGGCCAATACCAGATTGATTAGTCACTATGATCAGTTTATAGCCTGCATCAGCAAACGCCTTACATGCAGTAAATACGCCTGGCACAAATTCAAATTTATCCGACTCATAAACATACCCGTGGTCAATATTAACCACGCCATCACGGTCTAAAAATAAGGCTTTATTGATATTGCTCATAATTGCTCTTTCTCAACCACAAGGTCAAACATCAAAGCTACTTCATCAACACTTATTTGGCTCATTAGATCACTGCCTTTAACCCGTGTACCCCAAGGTAATTGCTCAGCGGTTTTACCAGTTTGCTTGAGTAAGTTTTGGTGATACACCTCAACCACGTAATTTTGATATAAATAGGGTCCAGTGCGTTTCGGGTTTGAGTGGGCATATAAACCAATAACGGGAGTGCCTACGGTGACGGCCATATGAGCAGGGCCTGTATCAGGTGCTAATACCAATGCAGCTCGTTTAAGTACGCAAAGCAACTCTTTGAGTTTGGTTTTACCCACTAAATTAAGGATTGGCGCTGTAGTGGCTGCAATAATGTCATCACTGAGCGTCACTTCAAGCTCTGTCGGGCCACCCGTGATCACCACATGAAACCCTTGCTTGTAGGCATGTTCTGCAAGCTTAGCATAGCGTTCAGCCAGCCAATTGCGTTCTTTTTTACTGGCAGCTGGAGAAATCACAAAAATTCGCCCCTCTAATCGCTCCGTACCAAGTAATTCATCAGCATTACTTTGATCATGTTCGCTGACTGGCATTTGCCAGTTTGGTTGATAATCAGGTACACCTATCGCCTGCGCAAAGCCTTTAAAGCCTTCTAACACATGAGCCTGCTGCTGTGGTGCAATGCGCTGATTAATAAACAAGCTATGCAATTCTTTTGAGCGCGCCCAGTCAAAACCAATTTTAACTTTTGCAGGAATACAACGCGCCACTAAGTTAGCTCGAAGTGCCACTTGCATATGCAGCAACACATCAAACTTACGCCCTTTAAATTTTTGTTTTAATTGCTGATAGGCTGCTTTGCCTTGTTTTTTATCAAACACCACCAGCTCAACACCGGGTAAATCAGCTAGTAACATGGCTTCAATTTTGCCGACCACCCAGGTAACTTTTGCATTGGGGTGCGCTTTTTGAATTGCCTGCACTGCAGATACGCCATGGCAAACATCACCAATTGCTGAGAGTCTTAAAATACAAATATCTGAATAGGTGGTTGAGTCAGTCACAGGTGTCCTTTGCTTTATGCTGGATAATTATCATGATCTTAAATTAACCACTCACTATTGCAAGCACTTATGCTCGGCTTTAAAACAGGTTAAGATAGCACTATCACCTGCAATAAAATAAGTACGCCATGTTTAACCAGCAAACCATCAATGAACATATTATTTTAAGCCATCCTGAGCATAGTGCCGAAATTAGCTTAAATTGGTTTGATAATGAATATTGGCAGCAGCAAGGAAAAATTGTCGGCGCCAAAAAAGGTCGCGCAACTGCATGGTTTTTCTGCCATAACGGGCTAACAGCTGTGCTCAGGCATTATTGGCGTGGCGGTTTAGTGGGTAAAGTGCTAAGTGATCAATATGTGTTTTTTGGACTGGAAAAAACCCGTGTTTACCAAGAGTTTTCATTAATGATGAAACTGTGCGAATTAGGTCTAAATGTACCAAAGCCGATTGCAGCTAAAATATCGCAAGCTGGCTTAATTTACCGTGGCGATATAATTACTCAAGCTGTTGCAGGCGCACAAAGTGTGCTTGATATATTAAAACAACGTCCCTTTAGCGCACAAGAGTTAATTAAAGTAGCACACACGATTGCGGATTTTCATAATCATGGGGTGTATCACGCTGATTTGAATATTAACAACATTCTATTTGATGAAACGGGCGAGATATACATTATTGACTTTGACCGCGGTGAACTAAAACTCCCCGCCAGTAATTGGCAACAAGCTAATATGACCCGCCTTGCTCGTTCATTTCATAAAGAGCAAGGCCGAAATCAAGTAATGCATTGGCAAACTACAGACTGGCAGCAGTTACACACAGCATACCAGTCCACTCTTAAAATATAGCCGTTAAGCCTTTATTTTACTGATCACTTTTGACGTAGAGCAGCCATTTAAAAACTCAAGTACTTCAACTTTTCCGCCATGGCGAAGTACATGATCAGCGCCTGCAATTTGTTCAACAGTGTAATCTCCACCCTTTACTAAGATATCAGGACTGATCAGCTCAATTAATTTAGCGGGTGTATCGTTTTCTTCAACTGCACCAAATGGAATTACCCAATCAACTGATGCCAAAGCGCTCAGCACCATAGCACGCTCATCAAGCGGGTTAATAGGGCGCTCAGGACCTTTTAAACGCGTTATTGATTCATCATTATTTAAACCGACGACTAGACGATCTCCACGTGCTTTGGCTTGTGCTAAGTAACGCACATGCCCCGCATGTAAAATGTCAAAACAACCATTGGTGAACACGATAGTTTCACCATTTTGCTTTGCAAACTCAATATGCTGAAGCACATCATCAAATGGGGTTTGATAATGCTCGCCGGTTTTTTGTAAGTATTGACCTAACTTACGACTTAACTCTTCAGGCGATACCGTAGCTGCCCCTAATTTACTCACTGCAATTCCAGCCGCAAGGTTAGCAATTTCCACTGCATCTTTAGGCTGCATTCCTGCACCTAACATCACCGCCAGAGTTGCAATAACAGTATCACCAGCACCGGTAACATCACTGACTTCAAGCTGTTGCGCTGCAAAATCGTGTTTTTCATCGGCACTAATAAGTGACATACCTTGCTCTGAGCGAGTCAATAGCATGGCCGCGATCCCTGCATCGCTGATCAGTGCTCGGGCACTGTCTGCTAAATGTTGTTCAGAATCTGTTTTACCACCGGCAAGCTTAAATTCATTCAAGTTAGGAGTAATAAAATCAGCACCGCGATATAAGTTTAAGTCTGAGGATTTAGGATCAATTAGAACTGTTTTTCCAGCACCTTTAGCAAGTTTTATCATTTGCTGGATCAAGCTTAATGAGCCTTTATTATAATCTGAGAATAAAACAAAGTCGTACTCATCTAATACTAATTCCAGACGGTTTAAAAGTAGTTGGCTGTGTTGCTCAGTAAACATCTCTTCTAAGTCAAGTCTAACGACTTGTTGATGACGGCTAATCACACGCATTTTTGAAATAGTTGGCAAATCACAAACACTGACTAATTGTGAATCTATACGTTCATCAGCAAGAATTCGCTCTAAGATTTGGCCGCTTTCATCTTCACCAATTAAACCCAACAAGCCAACTTTACCATCTAAACGGGCAATATTTTTTGCCACGTTTGCCGCGCCACCGGCTTTATCTTCAAATTTACTTACTTTCACTATTGGCACAGGTGCTTCTGGCGATATGCGCCCTGAATCACCATGCCAATAACGGTCAAGCATCACATCACCAACCACTAATATTTTAGCGTTAGACAGGTTTTTTAATAACGCTAGATCCATTAACTCTGCCCCGCTACAACCATATCAATGGCTTCACATAACCAATGACCAATAAACATATGTGCTTCTTGAATACGTGCGGTTTCGTCATCTTTAATAATAATGGATAATTTAGCGATATCTTTTACTTTACCGCCATCGCGGCCTGTAAATGCAACTGTATAAGCACCTATTTCATTTGCAGCAGCTAGCGCTAAATTAATATTAGCGCTAGTACCAGAGGTAGTTAAACCAATCACTAAATCCTCAGGCTTACATAACGCAAGAACCTGACGCTCAAAAACTGTGTCAAAGTGATAGTCATTACTATGCGCAGTTAAGATGGAAGTGTCGGTTGTTAGCGCCATAGATGCTAATGGGCCACGTTCTAATTTGTAGCGTACGACGAACTCTGCTGCTAAATGCTGAGCATCTGCTGCGCTGCCACCATTACCAAACCAAACTACTTTTCCACCAGCTTGCAAAGTACTGTGGCAAACTTCAAGCAATTGCATTACTTGAGGATGGTATGTTTCCATCGTTTCAAACAATACTTGGTGACGGGTTAAACTTTCAAGGTAGCTGCTCGCTACAGAATCAATATTAGACATGGGTAATCCTCTCAAAATTAGTCTGACTAGCTACTACCAAAAAAGTGCCACTGACAACCACGTATAGTTATCACCAAAGACATCTTCGCCGTAAGTTAAAGTTGTTTCAATATTATATTCATGCCACTTTCGGTTATTACTGATTTGTAACTCAATGGCTTGTTTATATTGCTCACTAACACCACCAAAATCGTTAACATAGCCACTCTCGTTATCTATTAAAGTAAACTTTGTACGCCAAAAAGAATCCTGTGTGGCTGCATAAGAGACCTCAAGGCTATGTATATTCGAAGGCACACCATCACCAAAATAACGTTGATCAGCAGCATAATGACCAATAACATAGCCATCATTAGTATTGCCATTTGTTGGATATATGTAATTCATATACCAAAGACTATGCATGCTAGTATATTCGTAGCGAAGTGACAGATCGCTAGTTAATTGAGGTAAGAACACGCCATAATTATAAACAATATTACCAAATTGGTAGTTTTTGTGTTCTTTGGTATCTTCGCCGCCATACTCAAAATAAAGCTCTGCCGGCATACCCCAATTAAAGTTCACAACACTCGTTATTGAAGCAAACTGGTCGCCAAGTTCATTATCAGGGCCCCCCGCTATTGCACCATTATCATTACCTGCAGGGTCAAAGAATGCTTTAGCTACATCGCTAAAACCAACATCACGAGGCCCACCACCAAATTGCATCATACGATTAATGCCAATTTTCCACCCATCTACAGGCTCTAAACTAATATGTGTGCCAGCTAAGCGAGGCGTGCCATCATGCAATTCATTTTGATATAATATGCCTTTTTCAACATGTTCAAGCTCGGAGTAATAAAGCTCAAAATCAAAGTTCCACCAGTTATGGGCTGGTGCCACCATCCCTAATGAAATTGATGGCGAGGTACGGGCATTAGTAGAAATAATCTGCGCTGATTGCTTAAACGGCGAAAACCAATGCTCTTTGTAACCAATATTTAACTGCAAGTCATCGCCAGCAAAACTGACAAAACTGTTATAATTAACGAATTTATTTTGCTTCGCGCGATAATCAACTCCCACTTGCATCAAGGTATAGTCATTAGGACGCCAAATACCCTCAAAGAACACTTGCCCCCATTCATCAGAGCTCACACCACGTTGATTGGCAAGCTTGGTTGCATTGCTGCCATCAGCACGCAGCTTAACACCTACTCGAGTAATATTATCGTTGCCTTGATAAGGCTTAATTTTAGCACGTATTGCCGCGACTAAACTTGGCTGTGCATTTTGCAATTTAGTAAGCGCCGCTTCAACTTCCGTTAAGCGATAAGGCTTTGTCATCGGTGTGCCTGACGTCAAGGCAAATAACGTATCGAGCTGATGATCAAGCTGTGCATCCATGCCAATTGGTAAGTAAGCAGTTGGTGTTGCAAGTGAAGGCAATGCGCAACTCATAAAACTGGTTAATACCACGGCTTTTATCAATTTGAATTTCATAACGACTGTATTTTTCATAATGGTAGTTAAATATTACCAAATTAGCTGCAACTAAACACCCAAAACTCTCTGTTCTAACGCTTTTTAACAATTTCGCATTTTGCTTAAAGGGTATCCGCGTTATCATTAGTGTTTATAATTCGAGGCTGGAAAATGGCACGCTTTTTTTATTCACTGATTCTTTATTTGCTTAGTCCTCTCATAACCTATTATTTATATATACTTAGAGGTAAAAAGAACGCAGGTTATCGCGCGCACTTTGCGGAACGATTTGGCTTCATTACGATAAAAAATACCTCGCAAGAAAGTACAGTATTAAAAGATGATCTAATAGTGATCCACTGCGCTTCAGTTGGTGAAGTACTTGCTGCAACGCCTTTGCTCAAAGAGCTACAATACCAGCAGCCAAGTAATTCATTTATGATAACCTGTAACACCCCCACAGGCCGTGAACAAATACATAATAATTTTAAAGACTCGGTACAGTGCGCCTATTTACCTATTGATTACCCTTGTGCTACAGCGCGCTTTTTAAAGCGTGTTAAACCCACGTTAATGTGTATTTTAGAAACCGAACTTTGGCCTAATTTTATGGCGCAGTGCAAACAACAAAATATTCCTGTACTGGTACTCAATGCGCGGCTTTCAGCAAAATCGCAACAAGGTTATCAAAAAGTAGCGCCATTAACTAAGGTTATAATGCAATCAATTTCCGCTTTAGCTAGTCATAATCATGAAGACGCTAAACGCTTTATTGAGCTTGGCCTCAATGAGCAAAAAGTGCATATTACTGGCTCAATTAAATTTGATATAAAGCCAACTAGCGAGCAGTTAGACAAAGTCGATACCCTAAAAAGCCAATACAATAATCAGCGTTTTATCTGGGTTGCCGGTTCCACGCACCCTAGTGAGCATGAGCTGATATTAGCTGCTCAGCAGCTGCTGCTAAAACAGATTCCAGATGCACTGCTAGTTATTGCGCCGCGCCACCCAGAACAATTTGATAAGGTCGCCACATTGCTTGAAGACTCACCATTAAGCTTTAGCCGCCGCAGTAAAAATAACTATCAAAGCGAGCAAGTACTCCTTGCTGATACTTTAGGTGAATTGCAATGTTTATATGGTATGGCCAACATCAATTATATTGGCGGCAGTTTAATTGCACGTGGCGGGCATAACCCTCTCGAGTCAGCGGCATTTTCTGTCGGTGTTTTAACAGGCCCGCATACCTATAATTTCAACCATGTTTACCCTGAACTGATTGCATCAGGTGGGTGTATACAAGTAAGCGATACAAAGATGTTAGCGGAGCAACTATACGAGCTTCATCAACAACCAGCGTTTTGCCAGCAGCTAGGTCTACAGGCAGCACAATGTGTTGCTAACAACCAAGGTGCCATCGCGAAAACTATCACCATCATTAACAAATTTTTAGAGCCACACAATGACTGAACAAACAAAACTAACCTTACCAGAACAACAAACCCGCTTATGGGTAGCTAATGTCATTGTTAAATATAACTTTTGCCCCTTTGCCCGTAAAGAAGTTGAAAATAATTGCATACATTATCAAACTAGCCAAGCAACCAGCATTGATGATGCTGTGATGGAGATGATCGAACAATGTATTGAACTTGATCAACAACCGGCTCGAGAGACTACATTATTGATGTTTGAACAAGGCTTTACTGACTTTGAGGAATTTTTAGATTTAGTGGATTTAGCCAATGCGCTATTAGTTGCCCAAGGCTTTGAAGGTAAATATCAAATAGCCAACTTTCATCCTGACTATGTGTTTGCCGATAGTGATGACAATGATGCAGCAAACTACACTAACCGCGCGCCTTTTCCTACCTTACATTTAATTCGTGAGGCTAGTATGAGTGCAGCACTTGATGATTATAATGAACCTGAATCAATTCCAGATCACAACATCAATTTAGCTCGCCGAAAAGGCATCGACTTTTGGCAACAATTACTTGCTGGATGTAAAAAGCCGAGTGCTTAATCACTCAGCTTTTAGTAAAAAGGAATGTTACTTTTTAACCCATTCTCCGTTCACTTCAACAAAGTGACCCGATTGGGTTTTTTCAATCGTTTTAGCAGCAGCCAGCGCTTCTACTTGAGAAAGCGACAAGTTGTTCTTTTTAGCGAGCTTTAAATATTGTGCTTTACGTTTAGCATTAATTTCATCGACAACCACTTTTGCCTCTGCATTTTGCACCACAAGGCCTAAATAACCAGAGCTGTCCTCACCCACTAGCCCTTGATTTTTTGCATCATCTAACGAAATGGCCCAAGCCGAAAACGACAAACACACCGCACTTAATAAAGTGACAATGCTTAGTTTTTTATTTTTTACTATATTCATACTTGCTCCTTAAAATAATTCGCTGTCATCACTAAATAAACTGTCGAGTTCTCTATCAACTTTTACGCGGATTTCATGATCGACCTTAACATTTAAGTTAATTGTAATAGGTTCCTTAGCGGCCACCTCAACACGATGCGTACATGCACTGAGCAATCCCAATGCGGTTAATATTACTAACCATTTAGTCATTATTACTTCCTTTTGTTGAATACTCTTGTTCAACTTTTTGCGTAATTTCATCACTTAAGCGCAGTGCTCGTAATAGTGTGAACACGTTTTCTTCATGATTATAGTTAAAATTAACTTGCTGTGCTTGCTGTTGATTATACCCTTGCAAATTAACGCCTAAGGTCATCCAGCCGTCAGGTTTTAAGTTAACACTACTTTTAATACTCTGAATATCTAAATTTTCAAGCAAGCCAAGTATAGGTCCTAACTCTTGTTGTTGAGCCTTTACCGAATTAAAAGCTGCATTATCAGTGATAAGTAATTTAGCAGCACCTTGATTAACAAGCTGCCCACCTTTAACCTCAATACCCGCTTTTGTGAAATAAACAGGCAAGTGTCCAGCTACATTTCCCGTTAAGCTAATACCCGATTTAGCATCAAGGGTAATGACCTTGCTAGCATCTATATTGTCAAATGTAACTAATGCTTGTTGCGGCTCTTCTGTAAGGCGATATTTATCCAGCAAGAAATGCCCTCCCATAACCTTCCCTGTAAGCTCCGTAACAGCAAGTTCATTTGCCCGTACTTGCCAAAACCCTGTTAGCTGCTTCACCACAGCACCAGCTCGTAATTCATTTAGTTCAAATGTAGAAGGCACAACATTAAGCTGCCCTGAATCATAACGACCTATAAATTGAGTATTAAAATGCTTAGCAAGGTAATCTGTGTATAAACCACTTACACCGACTACCTGTAAAGAGAGATCGGCCTGTTGCAGATTAATATCACCAGCAATACGGCCACTGACTTTACCATCTGTTAAGGTTGCAAGCGGCACAAATTGATGAAGCAGTGGATTAAGCTTAGTAACTAACTGCTCTGAAATGATCACCTCAAATGGATGAGCTGTGCTTGTTATATTATGCATTGCTACAAGCTCTATCCCTTCTACATATATATGATGAGATGCCTGCAGGGCACGACTTTGTAAACCTTTTGAGCTTATACGAATATCGTTAAGTCGTAATTCTTCCGTTTGTAGCTTGGCTAACTTTGTTTCACTGGTTAAATCAAAAAACAATTCCCCTGCTGACAAACTTCCTGCAGCAGTTAGCTGATTCGCCAGCTGAGATAGTTTAATATCCCCCATATTAACAGTATCAATCTGACTCGATAAGCTAGCGGTTAAGTATTGATTACTTTGTAGCTTCGCCTTAAAAGTTGCTTGGTAATTATCAATACCAATATCATGCACTTTTAATTGCCCCAGCGCTAATTGTGCTGACAATTCGAGAGCAGGCTGTGCAGCCAATATGCTATTTATTGAAAAATGCCCTTGTGCACTAATATGCTGCGCATCAACATCGATAAAATCAGGCAGCGCAGCCACTTTTAACTGATAGTTACCATCAATATCACTGCTAACAACACTCGCGGCTATATCTAATAATGCAATATCATCACTCGAAAACGACAACGCGAATTGTGCCAATAGGGTTTCTAAAGGGTTCTTTATATCAACCGCTAACTGTTTAACATTCATGAGCAGTTGTGATCCTGCCTGCAATGTTAGCTGATCTAATGTCAATTGAGTGTCTTGCACAATGATCTTACTAGGTAAAACTAATCGCCAATTTAACGGTATTTGCCGAGTAACAAATTGCTGCTGCGCATCATCATCGATAACACCAGCCAAACTTTGTAAACACTCATTTTTGCCATTGAGTGTTGTTGCTAATTGCTGAGCATCTAGGGTTAATGTTTTTGAATTTAAGTTATAGTGACTACTGACTTTGCCACTACTTTTAATTGTCATCGAGCAGGTATTGATGGCGTAAGTGAAATCAGCACCTAGCTGAGTGTCTATATCAAGTACAATACCATCAAAAGCGAATCTATTTTGGCTAGTTAAATTAAGTCCTGCAATCGAGTTTACAGTCGCGGCCTTAACTGTAGAAAGTAGTCGCTCATCAAGCTCAATATTTCCTGCCAACTTGGTATTTTTAACGTCAACCTCAGCTTTCACATCACCAGTAACAACAAACTCATTTAACACCGGCTCATTTATGCTGATAATAAGTGGTTTTTTTAATTGAGAATGAGTGATCACTAAACGTTTTAGGTGTAACAACGGGCGAGCTTGCGGTAGCGCCAAAGCAAGCTTTTTAGCCACACTAGGCTCACTCGAAGAATCGGGGGTTACCAGTATTAAATTTGCACGGTTAACCGTAATGTTTTGAGTATTGGCCGTAATATCAGCTAATTCAAGCAACTGCCCTTGATAGCCAATACATGCTCGCTGTACATGGAGATCCAGATTGGTTGTTAACGACCAATCCAAACAATGCAGTTCAACTCCGGCTTGATGAAGTGAAGGAGCAACAAAATGCAAGGTGATCGGCATGCGAAAAATATAGCCAAGTGAAAGTACACTTAGCACTAGAATTAATAACCCCCAACCTACACGCTTAAACATATTATCCTTAAAATACCTTTGACCTTTGACCAGCATAAACAAAAAAGGCTGCATAGTGCAGCCTTTTATTCTAGTACTAGATAATGAATCTAGTGTGTATAAATATAGTTTAGCCTACATTTTTACGTGCATTGCGGAACATACGCATCCATGGGCTATCTTCGCGCCACTCATCTGGGTGCCACGAGTTAGCAACCGCACGGAATACACGTTCAGGGTGTGGCATCATTACAGTAGCACGGCCATCAGCTGAAGTAATACCTGTGATACCTTCTGGCGAGCCGTTCGGGTTAGCAGGATATTGTGTAGTAGGGTTACCGTAGTTATCAACAAACTTAACCGCTACAGTACCTGACTCAAGCGCTGCTTTCACTGCTGCATCATTAGCAAACTCAGCATGACCTTCACCGTGAGACACTGCGATAGGCATACGAGAGCCCGCCATACCGTTGAAGAATACCGAAGGATTCTCTTGCACTTCAACTAAGCTAAAACGTGCTTCAAAACGCTCAGATTTATTCGTTACAAAGCGTGGCCAATGTTCAGTGCCAGGGATCAACTCTTTTAATGTTGATAACATCTGACAACCGTTACACACACCTAAACTAAATGAGTCTTGGCGCTCAAAGAAGCTTTGGAACTGCTCACGTGCCATATCATTAAATAAGATTGATTTAGCCCAACCTTCACCAGCACCTAACACGTCACCGTAAGAGAAGCCGCCACATGCCACTAAGCCTTTAAACTCTTCCAGACTTAAACGCCCTTCAAGAATATCGCTCATGTGTACATCAACTGCCGCAAAACCAGCACGGTTAAATGCTGCTGCCATTTCTAAATGCGAGTTAACACCTTGCTCTCGTAAGATAGCCATTTTAGGCTTAGCGCCTGTCGCAATATACGGTGCTGCCACATCTTCATTTAAATCGAAGTTTAGTTTAACGTTAAGACCAGGATCTTTAACATCAAACTTGGCATCAAATTCTTGCTTAGCACAATCAGGGTTATCACGACGTGCTTGCATTTGGTAGGTGGTTTCTGCCCAAATAGTACGTAATTCAGTACGCGTATTACTAAGTACAGGGTTACCAGCGCGGTTAAATACCACACTGTCGTCACTGTTAAGTGTGCCAATTTCATGGCTGATTGCAGCAATTCCATGTTCAGCAAATACTGCGTTCACGACCTCTAAATCACTGTTAGCAACTTGGATTACCGCTCCGAGCTCTTCATTATAAAGTGCTTCAATGTCAGAACCTGTTAAACCATCTAAATTAACAGTCACACCAGTATGACCCGCAAATGCCATTTCAGCCACTGTGGTAAATAAACCACCGTCTGAACGGTCATGATAAGCAAGTAACTTATTATCAGCGACTAACGCTTGCATTGCATTGTAGAAGCCTTTTAGTAATTCAGGGCTATCTACATCTGGCGTTACATCACCTAATTGCTTATAAACTTGCGCTAAACTTGATGCACCTAGTCGGTTTTTACCTGCACCTAAGTCAACCAAGATAAGTGAGGTTTCACCTTTATCTGTACGTAGCTGCGGAGTAACCGTTTTACGTACATCGTCAACACGACCAAACGCGGTGATAATAAGTGATAATGGTGCTGTTACTGACTTCTGCTCGCCATTCTCATCCCACTGGGTTTTCATCGACATAGAGTCTTTACCCACAGGAATGGTTAAACCAAGCGCAGGACAAAGCTCTTCACCCACCGCTTTAACTGCTTCGTAAAGACCCGCATCTTCGCCAGGGTGACCAGCTGCTGCCATCCAGTTAGCAGACAACTTAATATTTTCAAGCGGTCCAATGTTAGCACAAGCAATATTGGTTAATGATTCAGCTACGGCCAAACGTGCTGATGCACCGTAATTAAGCAATGCTGCAGGTGTACGCTCACCAAGAGACATTGCCTCACCATGGTAAGTGTCATACGTTGCTGCAGTTACGGCACAGTTAGCAACTGGCACCTGCCAAGGACCAACCATTTGGTCACGAGCAACTAGCCCTGTTACTGAGCGGTCACCAATGGTGATCAAGAACGTCTTTTCAGCAATCGCAGGTAAACGTAATAAACGTGTTGCCGCTTCACTTACGTCAATATTTGCAGTATCCAGCGCTTTACCAATAACTTGTTGAGATTGCGCTTCACGGTGCATTTTAGGTGCTTTGCCTAATAACACATCCAGTGGTAAATCAACGGGGTTGTTACCAAAATGGCTATCTGCAACGGTTAAATGACGCTCTTCAGTCGCTTCACCTATTACAGCATATTGCGCACGTTCACGCTTACAAATGGCTTCAAAACGGTCAAAATCTTCAACCGCGACAGCAAGTACATAACGCTCTTGAGACTCGTTACACCAGATCTCATGCGGTGCCATGCCCGGCTCATCATTCGGAATATCGCGCAGTTGGAATTTGCCCCCACGACCACCGTCATTAACAAGCTCAGGGAATGCATTTGATAAACCGCCCGCGCCGACATCGTGAATAAACGCGATTGGGTTAGCATCACCTAACTGCCAGCATTTATCGATGACTTCTTGACAACGACGTTCCATTTCTGGGTTTTCACGTTGTACTGACGCAAAATCTAAATCTTCATTTGATTGGCCTGACGCCATTGATGAAGCAGCGCCGCCACCTAAACCAATGTTCATCGCTGGGCCACCTAACGCAATCAACTTAGCGCCAATAGGAATTTCACCTTTTTGTACATGGTCAGTACGAATATTACCTAAACCACCGGCAAGCATAATTGGCTTGTGGTAACCACGCACCTCAAGGCCATTATGACTGGTTACTTGCTCTTCATAAGTGCGGAAGTAACCAACTAAGTTTGGACGACCAAACTCATTATTAAACGCAGCGCCACCCAATGGGCCCTCAGTCATAATATCTAATGCTGTAACGATACGAGCAGGCTTACCAAAATCAGTTTCCCACGGTTGCTCGTAACCAGGAATACGTAAGTTTGATACAGTAAAGCCAACTAAACCTGCTTTTGGCTTAGAGCCACGGCCTGTTGCACCTTCATCACGAATTTCACCACCTGAACCGGTAGCAGCACCAGAAAATGGTGCAATCGCAGTTGGGTGGTTATGGGTTTCAACTTTCATCAAGATTTCAATGTTCTCTTGATGATATGCATATTCACCTTCAGCATTTGGGAAGAAACGACCTGCTTTCGAACCTTTCATTACTGCGGCGTTATCTTTATAAGCAGATAATACGTTTTCAGGGTTTAGCTCGTAGGTATTTTTAATCATTTTGAATAGCGATTTAGGCTGAACTACACCATCGATGGTCCAATCTGCATTAAAAATTTTATGACGACAATGCTCTGAGTTTGCTTGTGCAAACATAAATAATTCAATGTCGTTCGGGTTACGCCCTAACTTTTGGAAGTTTTCTACCAAGTAATCAATTTCGTCATCAGCAAGGGCAAAACCTTGCTCAACGTTTGCAGTTGCTAGCGCTTCACGGCCGCCGGCTAAAATGTCAACTGATGACATTTGACTCGGTGCATCAGTACGGAATAACGTCGCAGCGTCGTCCATTGCGCTGTGCGTTGCTTCGGTCATGCGGTCATGTAATAAGGCTGCAACTTGATTTAATTGCTCAGCGTTTAAGTCACCTTCAACATAATAAGCGATGCCGCGCTCAACACGGTGTACTTGAGTTAAGCCACAATTATGTGCAATATCCGTCGCTTTTGAAGCCCATGGCGAGATTGTGCCAGGACGAGGCGTTACTAACACCAAAGTGCCTGCAGGTGTATGTTCGGCAATCGTTGGACCATAGGTAAGTAACTTCTCAAGCTTAGTTTGCTCATCACTTGACAGCTGTGCGGTTAGATCTGCAAAGTGTGCATACTCAGCGTATACATTAGTGACTGGAAGTTGCGCCTGTTGGCAACGGGCTAAAATTTTCTGAACTCTAAAATCGGAAAGTGCTGGTGCACCACGAAGGATCAACATAGGTATTTTCATCCGGGGTTAGGGATTGAACGATATTTTAGGCGGGTATTATATACTCAAGTAACTCGGAAATACAGGTTAAGCAGGGAATTAAAATTGCGGCAAGAGCGCTATAAGTTAGCATCGTTTATTACTAATAATGCCTAGTGGCAGATGAAATATCAAACACAGTAAAGTCAACTATGACAAATCGCCAAGTGACGTCATCGCAAAGTTTTGATATAAGGGTGTAATAGCATTCAAGGGGCACAGTATGTTTAAACAAAAGCTAATAACAATCATTACGTTAGTAATGCTTTTGTGTGCCTGCGATATGCAACAACAGCAATCTCAACTTAGCCAAATAAAAACTCAAAACAAAATCAGAGTGGGTACGTTAGCTGGAGCAAGTAATTATTATCAAGCAGTGCAAGGTGAACAAGGATTTGAATATGAGTTAGCGCAAGAGTTTGCAGATCACCTTGGGGTTGAACTGGAGATGGTGCCATTTTTTAACTTATCCGACATGTTTTCACGCTTAGATAGCGGCGATTTAGACTTAATAGCCTCTGGTTTAACGTACAATAAAGTACGCGCCCAAGATTACCGTTTTGGCCCAACCTATCGCACAATTAGCCAAAAACTGGTTTATAAACAAGGTAGAGTAAGACCTCGTGATTTTGATGATCTAACCGATAACCTGACAGTACTTGCCAAAAGTAGCCATTCATTGGCACTGCAACAAATTAAACAAACTCACCCCAATTTAAATTGGCGCGAAACAGAAGATCTCGACGAAGAAGAGCTATTACAAGCAGTGATCGATGGTGAAATTGATTACACTCTTGCCGACTCACATACCCTATCGTTGTTTCGTCGCTATCACCCTAATCTTAGTATTGGTTTTTCTGTCACTCGTAACGATCCCATTGCTTGGCTGCTGCGCAAAGACGGCGACGATTCGTTATATGCGTTAATGGTGCCGTTTTTTGGTGAAGTAAAACAAAGTAATCAGCTTTATGTACTTGAAGAAAAATATTTTGGCCATGTCCGCCAATTTAACTACGTTAATACCCTTGCCTATATTGAAGCAATTAAAGAAACACTGCCAAAATATCAACCTTGGTTTGAGCAATATGCAGGCAGCCTAGATTGGCGATTACTTGCAGCTTTAAGTTATCAAGAATCAATGTGGAATCCGCGAGCAAAATCCCCCACAGGAGTTCGTGGTATTATGATGCTCACTCGTGATACTGCAAAGCAGGTCGGCGTAACTAATCGTCTTGCTCCTGAGCAAAATATCAAAGGCGGCGCAGAATATTTGACGAAGCTAGAAAAACGAATTCCCGACCGCGTTCCTCAGCCAGATCGTACTTGGCTAGCTTTAGCATCCTATAATATTGGTTGGGGTCACGTGAACGATGCTCGTATTATTACCGAGCAGCAAGGTGCTAGCCCTGATAAATGGGCTGATGTGAAAAAACGCTTACCGCTATTAATCAAAAAGCGTTACTACCGTAAAACCAAGTATGGCTATTCGCGCGGTGACGTTGCAGTCCAGTATGTGGATAATATTCGTCGTTACTACGATGCACTAGTTTGGTTAGATGAAAATGACGCGATCAGCATACCGACTACTGAACCCGATGATGCTGAACAAATAGATCAACCTACTACCCAAGCTGCTGAGATTAAAAATCCAAAGCCTGCCACAATACAAACCACGGTCTCCCCAACAAAAGATGACAGTATCGATGAGCAAGCACCGCAAAAAAAAGATAACGGCGAACAATAAAAATAACTTAAAATGCGATAGGTACGCGCAAACTAAAATATCTATTTACTTGTCATCAAATGATCACTAATGTGTAGTATCAAGTATATAATTAACTTATATCTTTTCTCACTCTCACATTTTCAGGAGAAACCATGCTGAAACGTCGGCGTACACATTCGTTCAAACGAAATGTTATTTATTCATCATCTACCCGTCGCAGAATAATGCTGCGTAATTTACATAGAAAAGTAATTTGGCGTCGCAGAATGTTTGCAATGCAACAAATGGCAGAGTTAAGCATTGCAGCACCTGCAGGTTAAGCCTTCAGGTCACGCAAAGCTTTCTTTGCAGCTTTTATTTCTTGACGGCGGCGTTTAAAAAAATCAGAAATAGTTTGCCCACATAACTCACCTAGTATTCCGGCCTCAACTTCAACCTGATGATTTAATCTAGGATCTTGTAATAGATTCATAATAGAGCCTGCTGATCCTGTTTTTTCATCCGCAGCACCAAACACTAAACGTTGGATACGACTGTGTACTAGCAACCCGGCGCACATAGAGCATGGCTCCAACGTGACGTATAAAGTACAATCAATCAAGCGGTAATTATTAACGACCTTGCCACCTTCGCGTATCGCAATCATCTCTGCATGAGCAGAAGGATCGTTATCGGTAATCGAACGATTGTAGCCAGCTGCAATCAACTGATTATCTTTGACCAGTACAGCACCGACAGGAATTTCATTCAACTGCTCCGCTTTTTTTGCATACTCTAGAGCTTGCGCCATCCAATATTGATCGTTCAATTGTTCACTCATTGACTTAATCTTTAACTAATTATTGTTTAATTATACTCACTTAGGCCATTAAAACGCTAAATATACTGATTAGTGATAAAAATAAAACAAATTAAAACAGCTTTAACATGGCTCACCCCGTGCGATTTACGATATAATCTCTCGCTTTTTTTATTTAGCTCACAACACACGGGTAGCAAATGAAATTTCCTGGACGCCGCAGGCATAAACATTATTTTCCAGTGGAAGCCAAAGATCCACTTACTAATCAACTCAACGCCAGTGATAAGTTGCAACGCAGCTACATCACAGGGATAGATCAAATCGTAGTTGATATAGAAGCTAAAGTCGATCAAGCTTTCCTTGACGAATTTCAACTGCGCCGAGGTATGTCGCAAGTTATTGATAGTGATATAACCAATGCATTATATGACCGCTTAAAACTCAACGATATGATCGATTATGAGTTTGCAGGCGGTACTATCGGCAACACTATGCACAACTACTCAGTATTAGCGGATGACCGCTCTGTACTACTGGGTGTGATGAGTGAAAACATTAAAATTGGTAGCTACGCTTATCGCTTTTTATGTAACACCTCAAGTCGTGTCGATCTCGACTATTTACAACCGGTAGATGGTCCTATCGGTCGCTGCTTTACACTCATTGACGATACTGGTGAACGTACTTTTGCCATCAGCGCAGGGCTGATGAACCACCTACGACCTGAATCAATCGATCAGGAGTTAATAGAGAACTCATCGGCATTAGTGATCAGTGCTTACTTAATGCGTACGCAAGGTTCTGAGACGATGACAGAAGCAACAATGCAAGCTGTCAAATATGCCAATGATGCTGGCATCCCTGTCGTACTCACTCTTGGTACTAAGTTTTTAATCGAGCAAGACCCTACTTGGTGGGCTAGTTTTGTTGAAAAACATGTTGATATTTTAGCAATGAATGAGGAAGAAGGGCTGGCAATAACTGGCTTTGAAGACCCTCTACTTGCTGCTGATAAAGCACTTGATTGGGTAGATTTAGTGATCTGTACCGCAGGTGAAAAAGGCTTGTTTATGGCAGGCTACATCGATGAGCAATTTAAACGAGAAACAGAATACCCATTGCTGCCTGGCGCAATACCAGATTTCAATCGTTATGAGTTTTCGCGCGCTATGCGCAAAGTTGACTGTCAGCAGCCAATTCGTGCATACAGCCATACAGCGCCATTTATGGGTGGTCCAGACTCTATTAAGAACACCAATGGTGCAGGAGATTGTGCATTAGCGGCGGTACTACATGACTTATCGGCAAATGTTTACCATAAGCTCAATGTTGGTAATTCAGCTAAACACCAGCAACCGGCAATGACCTACTCATCATTAGCACAAATTAGTAAGTATGCTAACCGTGCCAGTTTTGAGGTGTTAGTACAGCATTCACCGCGCTTATCTCGTGGTTTACCTGAGCGTGAAGACTGCCTCGAACAGGTTTATTGGGAGCAGTAACAACTCCCAATACATATTAGTTAAAAAATAGAGATATCAAGTTTTTTAGATAGCAGCTCAAGGGCTGCTATTCCTGCCACCGAGTTGCCAAATGAATTTAACCCTGGCGACCACACAGCCACTGTAAACTTATTCGGTAACACCGCTAATATAGTACCCGATACTCCTGATTTACCCGGCATACCAACCCTATAACCAAAATCGCCCGCCGCATCATAGAGGCCGCTGGTAAATAATAATGAGTTGAGCTGTTTGTTTTGCAGACTTGAAAGTACGCGTCTATTAGACACGTTATCTATCCCTTTATTGGCCAGAAAGTTATATGCTTTAGCCAATTCGACACAATTGAGCTCTATTGCACAAAAATTAAAATATGCCCATAACACATCATCAACTTCGTTTTTAAAGTTACCAAAGGACTTCATTAAATGCCCCATTGCAGCATTACGATGACGAAATTCATACTCAGAATTAGCGACCTTTTTATCAATCACTATGCCCTTATTTCCAGACAATAACCTAAATGTTTCTAACATTGAATGCATAGGTGCAGACAAGCGGCTATATAACGCATCACAGGTAACGATAGCACCGGCATTTATGAAAGGGTTACGCGGTATACCCTTTTCAAACTCAAGCTGAGTCAAAGAGTTAAACGCAGTACCTGACGGCTCTTTGCCGACTCGTTGCCATAATTCATTACCATAGCGCTGCAGCGCTAACGTTAACGTCATTACTTTAGAAACCGATTGAATTGTAAAGCGTTGCGAGCAATCGCCTGCGCAAAATGTCTGGCCATCAGTCGTATATATAGCAATAGAAAATTGGTTAGCATCAACCTCAGCCAATGCTGGAATATAATCCGCCACTTTACCTTGTGATAACAGTGGTTGCACCTCAGCGGTAATTTCATTTAAGACTTGTTGATAATCAGAGGTAGGCAAGGTAACCCTCATTGGCATTGAAAACAGAAATAAAATTCTACCATATTAGAAGAAAAGCAGACTGACTTTATTACTCAAATAATACCTAATAAAACACGCTTACAGTCACTTATGAATAATGCTGATTTGCCTTTTACTTACAAAGAGTGCGAGCTTGCATTTTCTTATGGGTAGCGCGAGTTTTTTAAGATTAAAAAGTGGCAGTACACGCATGTCAAAGGTTAACACTGACGGCTCGAAGCCAATAGCTTTTCTGCAGACGTAAAAAAGCCCGACTATTGCTAGTAGGGCTTTCTCAATTTGGAGCTTGGCGATGTCGTGGTGCCCACAGCGGTAGAGTGCCACATAGCAAATGTATAGAGTAGGCTTTAGGCTCTTATTCTTTTCCTTTAACCTATTACCTTTCACCTCGAACCTTCTTTATTCCAGACGTAAAAAAGCCCGACTATTTCTAGTCGGGCTTTCTCAATTTGGAGCCTGGCGATGTCGTAGTACCCACAGCGGTAGAGAGCCACATAGCAAATGCCACACTATCTTTGTGTCGGGGCGGCCTTGTGCGGGGCTCGCCTTCGAGCTGGTTTGTTTGATGTATAGGAATACGAATGCCGTGAAGCACAGGATATGCAAGAGCGGCCACTACTGAGTTCACCATGGGGTCTTGGCTTGGTGTTTTCATTTTATTCCAGACAACAAAAAACCCGTTACATCGCTGTAACGGGTTTCTCTTATTTGGAGCCTGGCAATGTCCTACTTTCACATAGCAAATGCTACACTATCATCGGCGCTGTTTCGTTTCACTACTGAGTTCGGCATGGGGTCAGGTGGGTCCAAAACGCTATTGTTACCAAGCAAATACGGTGTTAATCGCGTTAGCAATTAACTAAAATTTGGAATTCTGATAATAAAGAGTATCGTAAATCTACTTTAGTCTATTAACTTCTTGCGCTATCAACTATCACATAAAACGCGTTTGGCGTTGTATGGTTAAGCCTCACGGGTAATTAGTACAAGTTAGCTTAACATATCACTATGCTTCCACA
>NZ_CABVLM010000006.1 GCF_902498845.1 Pseudoalteromonas rhizosphaerae
TATGCTATGTTTATTCATGTTAGCCTCTGCTGTTTAGTTGATAGACAAACTAATTATGGCTCTGGCTTTGAATTAAGCTAACCCACGAAAAGCGGAGGCTAACACCGTGTGGGAGTCATTATGTCTAGCCGTACAAGGAGTTCACATGAAAATATGGATATTGTTTCTCATTTCGAGTATCTCTTTCTTTGCACAATCTAATAACGATATTGCTGTGAAAAAGGAGATTGATTTATTTTTGGGCGTTTCTGAGTGTTTAAGGAATATTCCCAGCAAAAAAATTATAAATCAAGAACACGATGAATTATCTTTAATCACTAGCGTAATTGAAAATATTACTCTTGAATTAGGCACAAATGATAACGAGCAAAAAGAATTCAGAGAATTATATAAAATAGCTTCCAAATACTGTTCAAAAGAAATAAATGACCTTAAAGCTAGTTATAAAAGTACACCTAATCGGGTAACTGGAGGTCTCTAACCTCCCTCTCCACACCACCCATCATGCGCTTTTCATTAACAGGAAGTGCTATAGGCGGTTCAGCTCCCGTTATCAATATTGATCCAAATATTTCTCAATAACGCTAAACCTTGTGAAGCTAAATAGTCATTGCCTAGCGCAATGTTAATTCCTTTTGTTTTTGAGCTTCAACAAGGGTCTTCGCTTCCAAGCGCCTACTTTTGGTGCTGGTGATACCACATGCTAAGGCGAGTCGTTCGTTTACACCCAATTTCATTAAACTGCGTACTGCGCGAGGTAAACTCGCGCCTACGAGTCACTCCCCTAACACCTAGTTACCTAGCTCCTAAAACCTTTTTGTAATTGGGCTTCGTTACCCTCACCCCAACTACAATCGCTTGATTTATCACCAAGCAATCTTACAACTTATGACTTACCGCTTAAAGCTGCAATCAAAACACCATCGCCTTACCGCGCCCTGACGCTTCTGAGCCGGCATCTAGTTTGCCATCACGTTCGATAATCACATGCATATCACCAAAATGGCGCTCGTCTAAGGTGTAGCCCATTTTCTCTAGTGCTTTAACAACGTTTGCATCTAACCCTGCATGATGACGTATGACATTTTTAGGCCAAAGTTGATGATGAAAACGCGGACTATTTACCACTTCATCGGCGCTCATATTAAATTCAACCGCGTTTAAAATAGATTCGTACACCGAGCTTATTATGGTGGTGCCGCCAGGTGAGCCGGTAACCATTTTAACTTTATTGCCTTTGAGTAAGATAGTTGGCGTCATTGAACTAAGCATACGCTTATGCGGCTGGATTTCATTGGCTTTACCACCGAGCGCGCCAAATACATTCATCACCCCAGGTTTGGCACTAAAGTCATCCATTTCATCGTTAAGCAAAAAACCCGCGCCAGCAACGACTACACCACTGCCATAACCTAAATTAATGGTGGTGGTATTCGATACTGCATTACCCCATTTATCAACTATAGAAAAATGCGTGGTTTGTTCGCTTTCATATAACCCAGGCTTAATGTTTTCAGTCGTCGATATTTTATCGAGTGTGATGCTGCTACTGCGCTTTTTAAGATAATCCATGGCGATTAGTTCGCTCTTTGGCACATCAAAAAAGTCTGGATCACCTAAGTACTCTGCTCTATCAGCAAATACGCGTTTGCCAATTTCTGCTAATAAATGAATATATGCTGTGGAGTTATGCTCAAGCCCTGCTTTGGGTTTAGTCAGCTCGTACATTTTTAACCATTGTATTATTGCAATACCGCCGGAGCTTGGTGGTGGTGATGTAAGTACTTGGTAACCGTTCCAAGCTGCTTTCATTGGTGTACGTGATTTTGCTTGATAGGCTTTTAAATCCGCTTGCGTAATGATCCCGCCATGTTCAGCCATAAAATCGGCAATGATTTTAGCAGTTTCTCCTTCATAAAATCCTGCCTTACCTTGCTCGCGAATACGTTTTAACGTGGCTGCAAGCTCAGGTTGCTTAAAGTTTTGATTCGCTTTAGCGCTGGCAAAATAATCAGCAAAGTTAATTGTTACGTCTTTTTTAGCCATGCGGGCAATGTAGCGCTCAATACTGCTGGCTAATTTCGGGTGAACAATAAAACCCTGCTCGGCTAACTTTACTGCAGGCTCAACAAGGGTTTTCCAATCAAGTGTGCCGTGTTTTTGATGAGCAAGCCACATACCCGCCACACTACCGGGTACCCCACTGGCGTGAATGCCGTATATCGATTTATTTGCAACCACATTACCTTTGTCATCCAAATACATATCGCGATGAGCGGCAATTGGAGCTGTTTCGCGGTAATCTATAAAGTCGCCTTGCCCGTCTTTTTGGATCAGCATAAAACCACCACCGCCAATGTTTCCCGCTTCAGGCAAAGTAACGGCTAATACAAATTGCGCAGCAATGGCTGCATCAACCGCGTTACCGCCCTGCTCCAAAATGGCTCTTGCTACGTCACTACTGTAACTATCGGGCATAGCCACTGCTGCTTGAGCTGTTTTGCCACTAGCTGCCAATGCAGTTATATGTAACTGCATTACAATGACACTAAAAATCAGTAAATGTTTTACACCTGCAAACATATTTAATTCCTTGTTGATTTTATTTTTTGATTATTTTATTAACCCCATTAATACACATTCAGTTAACAAGGGTCAAACTACAATGAACAACTTTACACAAATTTTCGATATAACACGGCTGGTAACTCGCCGAACTCGTCGCTATGGGTATAGTGTTCAATAAACTGCAGACCCAGCTTTTCCATCACTTTAATCGAGCCGTTATTGTCTTTTAGTGCAGTGGCGCTAAGTGCCTTGATCTCAGCATTGGCGGTGATCACATCGGCAACGGCTTGTGCGGCTTCACTGGCGTAACCTTTACCCCAACTTGTGCGTTTAAAACGCCAGCCAATTTCAATATCACTAAAATCCGACTCTGCAGTAAAAAACCCCATTGGCCGAATTAATATCCAACCAATAAAGCTGTCATTATCATTAAGGTTAACTTGCCAAAGCCCCCAGCCCTGTTGTGGATTGCGGTAGGCTTGCATGCGCGGAATAAAAACGTCTTTGATGGTGCTCATGGTCGTCGTCTTGCCACGAGTAAGGTACTCCATAACCTGTGGGTCGTTATCGAGTTCAAACAGTAGCGCACTGTCATTTTCATCCATTAATTTAAAATTAAGTCGTGCTGTTCGAGGTATATTCATTTTCTAGCCTGTATATTGCTTGTTTTAAGATTGCCATCAATACTGTACCAGAGGAAATATTCCTCGGGACATCATTATTATACAAAGGAACAAATATGAACAAATTAGCAAGTTTAGTTTTATTAGGCTGTGTAGCACTAACCGGTTGCGAAGACGCCAGCGAAGCAAAAAAAGAAGCGGCTGAAGCAAAAGCTGAGGTTAAAAAAGCACTTAATGATGCATGGGATGAAGTAAAAGAAACCAGCAATCAATTTAAAGGTGAATCACTTGATGAGCTACTGCAAGAAAGTAAAAAACTTGGCCTTGATATGTATGATGATGGCAAAGAGGTGGCTTTAGATGCCTGGCTTGAAAGTAAAGAAGCAGCAGGCGAGTTAACCGAAAAAACCAAGCAAAAAGCCCAACAGCTCGTTGAAGAATTACAAGCCGCACGTGAAGAACATGACAAAGAAAGTAATAACTAACCCCCTGCACTTTAAACTGCTATTTTTATAGTTCGCTGCATTACTGAATTTCTCGTCAGAGTTGATGTTAACACCTATTTTATCTGATTAGGCTGCTATTAGGGCAGCCTACATTCGCAATATAATTAGATCAGCTCGGCTGATCGTACGGGTTGTTTTCAAGTTACCTACCACACTTACCTCATTTTAAAAAATACATATATAAAATCAAAATGATACTGTTAAATTGTCGATAATTCACATATTTACTCCTATACTCTAGCTGAAATCAACATACTAAAAACTTAGGATACACAATGAAAAAACTTCCTCTCGCAATTGCTTTATGTGCTGTATGCGCATCTGCAAGCTCATTTGCAGAAGTGCGTATTAATGGTTTTGCCTCTATTGTTGGTGGCAAAACATTGGATGATAATACAACTCGATACGGGTACGACAACGACATTTCATTTAAAAATGAAAGCGTTTTTGCTTTACAATTATCGGCTGATTTACAAGATAAGCTCAGTGCAACTGCACAAATTGTAGCCCGCGGTGAGAATGATTTTGATGCCGAATTTGAATGGGCTTATTTAACATACGAATTTACCGATGAGCTGCAACTCAGTGCGGGTAAAATGCGTGTGCCTTTTTATCGCTACTCTGACTTCTTAGATGTTGGCTATGCTTATCGCTGGGTAAGACCACCACAGTCTGTTTATAGCATTCCATTTTCTACCTATGAAGGCTTGAGCCTACTGCACACTTCACAAATAGGAGATTGGGATTCAACCTTACAAGTCATTTATGGTGGCTTTGATGGTGACATTGCAGCAGTTACAAACAATGATGAAGCCAAACTAAACGACATCGCAGGGGTTAACTGGACTCTATCGTATGATTGGTTTAGTGTTCGCGCTGCTTACTTAGTTGCTGAAACCTCTATTGATTTAAGCAATGGTGAAGCTGGCGGACAAGCTATTAATGGCCTTGAACAATTACTGCGCGACAACGGCCTAATAACTCAAGCTGATGATATTGCTATAAATGAAGATGACGGTACATTTATTGGTGTGGGTTTTTCGATTGACTATAACAACATATTATTTGATGCCGAATATACACAGTTTGAAGTTGAAAAAAGTATCTTAGCAAAACAATCACAATATTATGCGTCGATTGGTTATCGTATGGATGAGTGGATCGTTCATTTTACCTATGAAGATAATGACGACAAACATGACAAATCTCGCTTTGATCAAGTAACCCAAGTGCCTCCTCTCAATAATGGGATTAATCAGGCACTCGATGGTGTTCGTGCACAAAGTAATGTATACACTATCGGAACTCGTTACGACTTTCACCCATCTGCGGCACTAAAAGTTGATTTTAGCCGTTTTAATGATGATATCTCAGATACTGAAACGGATGTTATTGCCGTTGCTGTTGATTTGGTTTTTTAAGGGGATGGTTATGAAAAAACTAATTTTAGCGGGTCTTATGTCTGCCTGTTCATTTAGTGCGTTTGCAGGCGTTACTGTGATCGTAAATACAGGTAATGCCAACGCGATAGACCAAGATGAAATCAAAAAAATCTACCTTGGCAAAAGCAAGTCATTCGCGGATGGTGTGAAAGTAAATCCAGTAAATCAAAACGGCAACAGTATTGCTGATGAATTCAATGACAAAGTGGTTGGTAAATCAAGTAGCCAACTTAATGCCTATTGGTCAAAATTGGTTTTTACTGGTAAAGGTACACCGCCAGAAAAACTAGATAATGACCAAGCGGTGATCGACTTTGTTTCGAGTAATGCCGATGCTATTGGCTATATTGATAGCAGTAAAGTGAGTGATGCAGTGAAAGTAATCGCAACTTTCTAGCTGTTATAACTTAAATAAAAAACGCCTTGTGGTATCTAACCACAAGGCGTTTTTTATTATAACTACAAGGTTATTCGACTTTAAATTTAGCCGTCGCATCCAATAGATTATCAGACAAGTAATGTAAGTTCTTCGCCACATCACGAACCGCAGTAAGCGAAGCCATCGTATCTTCAAATGATGTATGCATATTAGATACATTTTCGACCACCATTGCCGCAACTGATGTTTGCTCTTCAGTGGCTGCTGCAATTTGTGAGTTCATACCATTAATTTCAAGCATTTGCTCTGCAATTTTTTCAATTGAAATACCTGTATTTTCTGCCGCTGTTGCATTATTACTGGCCATATCACGCGCCGATGTCATAGCGCTAACCGACTCATTTGCAGCACTGGTTAAGGTGTTTAATAATTCACGAATTTCATTGGTTGATTTAGCCGTACGCGATGCCAACTCTCTGACTTCATCAGCAACCACAGCGAAACCACGCCCTTGCTCACCCGCTCGCGCAGCTTCTATAGCAGCATTAAGTGCTAACAAGTTGGTTTGCTCTGCAATCGAAGTGATCACATTAAGTATCTGAGTTACATTTTTTGTATCATCCGCAAGCTTGTTAATCGTCGAAGCGGCACGATTGATTTCAGCACTTAACGTCTGAGATTCAGTGACCGATGTTCGGATCTGTGAACGACTTTGTTCCACTTCTTGTTCAGCTGTTTGCGCAGCACGTGAGGCACTTGCTGCCGAATGTGAAATGTCTCCTACACTTTGCTTCATTTCTTCCATCGACTGTTTAACTATTTCAGCATCTGCGGTTTGCTTGCTGGTCGCATTTTCTGCTTGTTCCATGCCTTGCACTAAGCGCGTTGAGTTTTCCATCAAGGGTTCACACACCGCCATTACTTCGAGTACCGACTCTCTTAATAAGGCTATAAATGTATTGAAGTTAATTGCAACTTGGCCAATTTCATCTTCACTACGCACTGTAAGCTGCGTGCTAAGAGAGCCTTTCCCCTCACCTAATAAGCGTAAATTGCTAGCCGCATCACTGGCGGCGGCAGCAATTCCACGAGCAATCCAAATAGCCATAAATAACAGTAATAACAATGAAACAGATGACACAACCAGCATTAACGTTAAAGCATGATCAGAGCGTGACTTAGTATTTTTTACCAACTCAAAAAAGCGCGCATCGGCACGTTGCTGAGCAGCTTTAAGACTTTGCAATACCGAGTTATACATATTGGTTTTAGATTGTGCTTGCTGCTGGATTTTACTAAAATCAGCAGTCCCACTGATCATATCGTTCGCAATTTTTGATGATATAGCAGCGTATTCGGTTAACTGTGTGCGTGTTTGCCTGTCAATGTAGGTACTATTAATATTATTTATTGCGTCAAGGTTCTCAGTTAATGCTGTCAGCGTCTCTTTTGCTTTATCAACAATATCTTGTTCGCCAAATGTAACTGCTTGTGTATAAAGCTCATCTAATTTTTCAAGTAACCCGACGTTCGCTGATGTTAGTTTTACCACTTGATAAGATGTTTTTTCAAGTTCGTCTAATGATCCCCGATTGTCCACCATCGAAATATAATTGATTAATACAATAACCACAAAAGCGATAACAGCAATACTCGTGATAGCGTGAATTTTTTTACTTATGCTTAGGTCCTGAAAAGACAAACTTGAAGCCATGCGATCTACCTTATTATTTAACTGTGTGTATTATCGGCCTGTTAGTTATAAGTGTTAACTATATTTTTAATTTATCTAGCTTTATTGCCATAAAAGTTCACAAACCGGATAAAATACTAGAGAACTAAAGAAACCGATTGTCTTTTACTTAATAGGCTATTATTTAAGCACACCGTTACTGAACTAATATTAACAATATCTACTCTGTTCAATATAGCAGAACTTATCGTTAAAAGAGTTGAATATAAGCGAGCTATGCTGAACTCATCAATAAAGATCCGCTAACTTTGATATTGACAGCTTTGCCGGTACTTTTACCACTAAATGTATGTGATCTATTTTACATTCAGCTCTACAACCTTGCAGTCCAGTTGTTCGAAATAGATCTGTTCGCAGCGCACGGTTTGAACTTTTAGACCATCGACTTTATAAATAAACAGCGCTTAATTTTTTCAAGCCCAAACGTGGTCTCTAGTATGCCCTTATTACCAATTAATCCCACCTTAAAAGACTGTGTTTGGCCAAAAAACAGATCTACTGGCGTATAATTTTTAAGAAATCATTAGCATTTGAGTCTAGATAAATAATTTAATAAATGGGGATAACGAACTGATACCAATCGACTTAAATATTTAACCATTTTAGCGAGCTAAATAAAGCGCTAACTGCGTTATAATTTTTTCAAGTAGAACAACTACATGTCAAAATTTACGCCTTGTTATCACTGTATTTATCTGTCGCTATAAATGGTCAGTAACTTAACACGATTGGTATAATAAACAGGAGGAGCTAACCGAGGTGAGAGTCTGTGCTAATTGCAGACCACAAAAAGCAAAAAACCAGTAACATCGCTGTTACTGGTTTTTATAAGATGGTGCGGTTGGGGGGACTTGAACCCCCACGCCCGAAAGCACTACCCCCTCAAGGTAGCGTGTCTACCAATTCCACCACAACCGCATTGTTAAAGCTTTCGCTTTAGGTGTTAAACATATGATTTATTTGAGGATGATAAATCGTTTAACGATACTTTTAATAAGTATTAATTTGGTACGTCAGATTTCTCTTTCGTTGATGTTACTGGAACATCGTCAGCTGCAGGAGCAATTGTTTCAACTGCTGGTGCTGCTTCTAGGTTTTCCCACTCATCAGTCTTTTTTATCTGACCTGCAGTTAAGTTACCTAGTACAATACTTAGCACAAAAAATACTGTTGCTAAGATTGTAGTTGTTTTTGTCATAAAGTTACCTGCACCTGACGAACCGAAAACGGTTGCAGAGGCACCAGCACCAAATGATGAACCCATATCTGCGCCTTTACCTTGTTGAATTAAAACCATACCAACAAGCGCTAAAGCAACAACTAAATAAACTACTAATAAAATTTCGTACATCTTATACGGTCCCTTTTGCACTTTCACAGATTGCAGTAAATAACTCTGCTTTTAGACTAGCGCCACCAATCAGGCCGCCGTCTATATCTGGTTGTGCAAATAATAATTCGCTATTTTTTTCATTTACGCTGCCACCATAAAGAATGGTCAGCCCTTGTGCTAAATCACTACTGTTAGCAGCAATTTTATCACGGATAAATTTGTGCACATGTTGTGCTTGTTCAGGCGATGCAGTCTTACCTGTGCCAATGGCCCAAACGGGCTCGTATGCTATCACAGAATCTTTCAGTGCTGCTAGACCTAATTTATCAATTACTGCATCAATTTGTGCAGCAACGACTAATTCAGTTTGACCTTGTTCGCGTTGCTCTTCACTTTCACCAACACATAAGATAGGTGTTAAACCCACTTGTTGTGCACGAGCAAACTTAGCTGCAACAGTGTCATTGCTTTCGCCGTAGATACTACGACGCTCAGAGTGACCAACTAACGTATATTGGCAACCTAAATCTTTAATTAATTGCGCATCAACTTCACCAGTAAATGCACCCGGTTCATTTTCAGAAACCGTTTGTGCGCCAGTTGTTACACCTGTTGCTGTTAGCATAGGTAACAATGGGTAAGGTGGAAATACCACAACGTCTATCTGATCTGATTTTACGTTGTTGATAGCGTCAGATAATTGCTGTACTAACTCTTTCGAGCCGTTCATTTTCCAATTGCCTGCGACCATTGGCTTGCGTATTGCCATTTTTCCACTCCACATTAGAAAGCGGGCGAGATAGTAACTCGACTCGCCCAAAGTTACAAGAGGTTATTGTTCTTAATCAGTTTGTTTGCTCATAGATTCGACAACTGCAGCAATTTTTTGTGCACTATCAAGGACTATTTTCTCTTCTTCGGCTTCTACCATCACGCGAACAACCGGCTCAGTGCCAGATTTACGTAATAACACACGGCCTTTACCAGCAAGTTGTTTTTCAACATCAGCAACCGCAGCAATAACCTCTGGTGCAAGTGTTGGATCTGTGCCCGCTTTATAGCGCACATTAATCATCTTCATCGGGTATTTAACAAACCCTGCGCCAAGATCTTTTAGCGTACGATTTTGCGCCACCATAGCAGCCAAAACTTGTAGGCTTGAAATGATGCCATCACCGGTGCTGATCAAATCCAGATTCAATACATGCCCTGAGCTTTCACCGCCGATTTTCCAGCCTTTTTCTTGTAGTAATTCCATTACATAACGGTCACCCACTTTACTGCGAGCAAACTCAATACCTTTCGCTTTAAGCGCGTTTTCAAGACCCATATTAGACATTACCGTGCCAACAACACCACCGCCTAACATGTCATCATTGGCAGCTTGGCAGGCAATAATGTAAACAATATCATCACCATCAAAGACACGGCCATTGTGATCGACCATCATTACACGGTCGCCATCACCATCATAGGCAATGCCGACATCAGCATTATGTTCTAATACTTTGCGTTTTAATGCATCAACATGGGTAGCACCGCACTCTAGGTTGATGTTTACACCATTTGGCTCGCAAGCATGGCTGATTATCTGCGCGCCTAATTCACGCATTACTGATGGTGCGATATGATAAGTTGCACCATTGGCACAATCTAATACAATCTTTAAACCTTCTAACGACAGGCCTTGTGGGAATTGGCTTTTACAAAACTCAATATAACGGCCATCAGCGCTTTCTAAACGGCGGGCTTTACCTAGCTTATCAGATGCTACACAGGTCATTGGTTCATCAAGCATTGCTTCAATTTGTAGCTCTACTTCATCAGCTAACTTCAAACCTCGGCCACAAAAAAACTTAATGCCGTTGTCATGATATGGGTTATGAGATGCACTGATCACAATTCCAGCTTCAGCACGAAATGTTTGCGTTAAATACGCAACGGCTGGCGTCGGCATCGGGCCAAGTAACACCACATCGATACCTGCGGCGATCAAACCTGCTTCAAGTGATGTCTCTAACATATAACCAGAAATGCGAGTATCTTTACCAATAATGACTTTCTTAGTGCCATTTTTTGATAGTACCTTGCCTGCAGCCCAACCTAATTTAAGTGCAAATTCTGGTGTAATTGGGTATTCACCCACCATGCCACGTACACCATCGGTGCCAAAATACTTTCTTTCTTTCATTTTTAAATTCCTTGTTCGCAAGCTTGCCACACGCCAAGCACATCTGCGGTTTCTTTTACATCATGTACACGAATAATTTTTGCGCCATTTTGCGCTGCAATTAATGCCCCTGCTAAACTGCCAGCAAGGCGCTCGTTTGTTTGTCTATTTAATAAGTTGCCAATCATTGATTTGCGCGATAGTCCTGCTAAAACAGGTAAACCAAAGTGGTTAAATTCATTAAACCGCGCCAGTAATTGGTAGTTGTGACTGAGGGTTTTACCAAAGCCAAACCCGGGGTCTAAAATAAGTTGCTGGCGCTGAATACCCGCTGTTTTACAGGCATTGATCCGCTGTACAAAAAAATCATTTATATCACTGAATAAATCATCGTAATGTGGAGAGTTTTGCATACTTCGAGGTTGGCCTTGCATGTGCATTAAACACACCGCAACGTCTGGATACTGGGCAACTGTAGCCAATGCGTTTGGCTCTTGTAAAGCACGCACATCATTAACAATATCAGCACCAGCTAGAATAGCTTGACGCATTACTTCACTTTTACTGGTATCAATCGAAATAATGCAATCATTAACGGCGCTATCACTGTGGGCACGAATTGCCTCGATTGCGGGTATTACTCTGGCTAATTCATCCTCAAGGCTAACATCAGGCGCACCTGGACGTGTTGATTCGCCACCAATATCTAATATGGTAGCACCATCTGCGAGTAACTTTTGAGCTTGTATGACAGCGCTGTCTGTTTGATAGTAGCGCCCGCCATCTGAAAAAGAGTCAGGAGTGACATTCAAGATCCCCATTATAACTGGGGTGTCGAGGTGTAAACTGCGACCTCTAGGTAACTTAACTGTGGTCATCTATCACCTTCAATACATCCATTGCATTGATATATATACTTTATTTAACCAGTTACAAAAAAGCCCCGACAATCGGGGCTTTTCGTTTAGCTATTTTAACTGTTATTCAGCTTTATCATCAAGATTTGTTTCATCTTTTTGAGCTGGCTTGTCGTCTTTTTCAGCAACTGGCTCTGCTTTGCTCTCTTCAACTGCTGGTTTTTTATCAGCAGTATCACGGCGGTCATGCGCATCACGTGGTTCACGTACAGGCTGACGTGCCATTAGATCATCAATTTGCTTAGCATCAATCGTTTCATATTTCATTAATGCATCTTTCATTGAATGCAGAATATCAATATGATCTTTCAAGATTTGCTCAGCGCGTTGATAGTTGCGATCTGAGAACAAACGAACTTCAGCATCAATTACTTTTGCCGTTTCATCCGACATGCTCATGGCACGACCACCGCCGCCACCCATGTACATCTCATTTTGATCTTCAGCGTATAGTAATGGCCCTAATTTTTCACTTAGGCCCCACTGTGTAACCATTTTGCGCGCAATGTCAGTAGCACGTTCAATATCGTTACTAGCACCGGTAGTTACTTTATCTTCACCATAAATCAGTGCTTCAGCAATTCGGCCACCATATAAGCTTGAAATCATAGATTCCAATAGCTCTTTAGAGTGACTAACACGGTCTTGCTCTGGTAAATACATCGTTACACCAAGGGCACGGCCACGTGGAATAATCGATACTTTATAAACAGGATCGTGCTCTGGTACTATGCGGCCAACAATTGCATGTCCGGCTTCATGATACGCAGTCATTTCTTTTTCTTTCTCGCTCATCACCATGGTCTTGCGCTCTGCGCCCATCATGATTTTATCTTTAGCAGCATCAAATTCAGCCATGCTAACAACACGTTTATTACCACGTGCAGCATATAGAGCCGCTTCATTGACTAAGTTTGCAAGATCAGCACCAGAAAATCCCGGTGTACCACGCGCAATAACAGAAGCTTCTACGTTATCGCCTAATGGCACTTTTCGCATATGTACTTTAAGGATCTGTTCACGGCCACGGATATCAGGTAAGCCAACCACTACTTGGCGGTCAAAACGACCAGGACGAAGTAATGCTGGATCAAGTACATCTGGGCGGTTAGTCGCGGCAATAACGATAATACCTTCATTGCCTTCAAAGCCATCCATCTCTACTAGCATTTGGTTAAGTGTTTGCTCACGCTCATCGTGGCCACCACCCATACCTGCGCCACGTTTACGGCCTACGGCATCAATTTCATCGATAAAGATGATACATGGCGCTGCTTTTTTCGCTTGTTCAAACATATCACGAACACGCGAAGCACCCACACCAACAAACATCTCAACAAAGTCTGAACCTGAAATCGTAAAGAATGGTACTTTCGCTTCACCAGCAACGGCCTTAGCAAGCAAGGTTTTACCCGTACCTGGAGGACCAACCATTAATACGCCTTTAGGAATACTACCGCCAAGTTTTTGGAATTTAGATGGATCACGTAAGAAGTCAACAAGCTCTGTTAAATCGTCTTTAGCTTCATCACAACCGGCAACATCTGCGAAGGTGGTTTTAATTTGGTCTTCACTCATTAAGCGTGCTTTACTCTTGCCAAACGACATAGCACCTTTGCCACCGCCGCCTTGCATTTGACGCATGAAGAAAATCCATACCCCAATTAGTAATAACATTGGGAACCATGAAATTAAGATGCTCGCTAAGAATGATTGCTCTTCTGGCTTCACACCTTTTACATTCACATCACTTTTTAATAAGTCATTAAGAATGTCTTTATCATAAATAGGCATGATCGTTTGAAAGCGATCGCCATTGGTTTTAGTGCCAGTAATTGTGCCACTGGTACTTTCGATTGCCACTTCTTGTATAGCGCCACTTCGGGCATCTTTTACAAATTGACTGTAACTAGTTTGACGGTCTGTTTGATCGCCACCATTAAAGCTCTGAAATACTGACATTAGCACAACTGCAATGACCAGCCAGAGTATTAGATTTTTCGCCATATCGCTCAAGGGGTTAACCTCTTGTATCCAATTAATTTAAATTCAACTAAACGCCTGACAACTGTACTACAGTTTATAGCCTGTCGCTACTATATATACTTCACGTGATCGCGCACGTGAGGCGTCGGGTTTACGGATTTTTACAGTTTTAAAGCTATCACGCACTGTTTTTAAGAATTCATCAAAGCCTTCACCTTGGAATACTTTAACAACAAATGCACCATTTTTCTTTAAAACTTGGCTACACATATCTAATGCTAATTCCACTAAATACATGCTTCCAGCTTGGTCAACGGAGCTATTACCACTCATGTTTGGTGCCATATCAGAGAGCACCACATCAACATTTTTACCATTAATGCGATTTAATAACGCATCTAAAACAGCTTCTTCTCGGAAATCTCCTTGCAAAAAATCAACGCCGGCCAATGAATCCATAGGTAATATATCACAAGCGATCACTTGCCCTTTATCACCTACTTTTTCTGCTAAATACTGTGACCAGCTTCCCGGCGCAGCTCCCAAATCAACAACAGTCATGGCTGGGCGTAGTAATTTATCTTTATTTTGGATCTCGTCGAGTTTAAAAATCGCACGAGAGCGCCAACCTTTCTTTTGTGCCTCGTGAACATAAGGATCATCAAAATGTTCCTTCAACCATCGCTGTGAACTGGCCGAAAGTTTCTTATTCGTCATAAATTAACACGCAACTAATTAGTAATATTCTCTAGATGGCGTTAGAATACCCTTAATTCAAGCCATATTCAGCAAAATTTGTAACAACATGAAATTATCGAACAAACAAAAGCAGTTTTTAAAAGGTCAAGCACACTCTCTAAAACCCGTTGTACTTCTTGGTTCTAACGGTTTAACTGAAGGTGTATTAGTTGAAATTCAAAGCGCTCTAGAAATCCACGAACTTATTAAAGTAAAAGTACCTACTGATGATCGTGAGACTAAAGCACTGATTTTTGAAGCTATTATTCGTGAAACCGGTGCTGAGAAATTACAGTCAATCGGCCACACCCTTGTGCTTTATCGCCAAAGCGAAGAAAAGAAGATCCAATTACCACGTAATTAATTTTCTATTCCGATATAAAAAAACCAGCAATTGCTGGTTTTTTTATATCTGCGACGCAACTGCAATAAATTGTAAATAAATATATTACATTACTCAAAAATTCATCTTCATATCACTCAACTGATAACCTTGCGCTTCGCTTTGTAAGATAAAATAGCGGTTAAATTCAGTTTCAGGCATCTTTTCAACATCTATTTGTGCTATTAATTTTGCCAACTCTGGCGTGGTATTACTATGGCCTACAATCACCACTACGCCATCTTGCGCTAAAACAGTGTGTTTAAATGCGGCTAAGTCACGAGGATCGTAGCTTTGAATTGTAATATTAAAATGTTCAGCAATAGGAGTTGCGGTCTCGATAGTGCGATTATAGTCCGTACTAAAAACTGCTGTTGGCTGGACTTTACTAAGCAGACTCACTAACTGCTGCGCCCGTTGCTTGCCGGCATCCGTAAGATGGGGATCGTTGCCTGTTAATTTTTCACTATGGCGAAACAAAAAAATACTTTGCGGTGCTGCTGTTAAATTCGCAGTAAACAGTAATATTACGCTCGCTAAAATATAGTTCATTTGTCTTCCTCTTTATACATTGCTAGTTGTTGTGAGCGTTTGAATAGCAACACACGATCAATAAACTCTGTCGTTAATTCATTAATGATACCGGTTTCGGCGTTAAGGATCAGACTGAAACCTATGTTTAAGTGCGGTATTACTACAAGGTCACTGCGATATCCTTGCACCCAGCCGCTATGATAGTAAATGGTTTCATTATCATATTCGTAAACCCGCCAGCCTAAGCCATAATAGGCCTCGCTAAGGTGCTTTTTCCACACTCGACGCCGTAACTCTTTTTTTGTATGCGTATAAGGACGAGTTTGACTGGCTAACACTGCACTGGATAATACCGTTGGGTAATATCCTAACTGCGCTTTTAACCAAATAGCCATATCACTGGCACTAGCATTAACGCCGGCTGCGGGAAGTACCTTGTAATAATTTTTTTTCAATTTTGCGGTATGCCAGCGTTTGCGCCCTCTTACATGGGGATGAGCATAATTATCATCTGTTACCATCGCTGTATAACCCAGGCTTGCATCATTCATATTTAATGGTGAAAATATAAATTCACTCATCCACCGAGAGTAATCCAATTTAGTACTGCTTTTGATCACTTCAGCAATTAAGCTAAACATCACATTTTGATAGCCATAGCACTGCCCTGGCTGGCAAATAGGTTCAACACTCAACAACTTTTGCACTATAGCAGGGTAACTCATTCTTGATTCAATCAAGTTATCATACGCATTAGGTACTAAACCGCTGGAGTGACTGAGTAAGTGAAAAACTTTTAAATTATTTTTGTAATCCGTATTGGCGAAGGCTGGAATAAATTTACTGACAGGGTCGTCTAAAGAAAACTTCCCCTCATTGGCTAACTTTGCACTGAGTGAGCCTGCAAACGTTTTAGATACCGATGCTAAGCGAAACCGAGTATGGGCATTGACTGCTAAGCCCTTATTTAGCTTTGTTACCCCAAACCCTTGTATATGCGTATCATCAGGGCCATTAACTATCGACAACGCAGCCCCTGGGATCCCTTTGCTTTTTAATTTATGTTCGAGATGTTGTGTGTAATCATTGACAAATTCTTGCCACTGTTGCTCGCTGGCATGAACCTGCGATTGAAATAACACTAACGTGATAACGAAAAAAAAGGAGTTGATTAACGACACAAAAGGCTTCATTTTTTATTATTTTTATCTAGATTAAGACATTCTTAGCCTTATAATACCATGAAGTTTTATTAAGACTAACGTACAATATTCCGATTATCGAGCTTTCAAAGGGTTTTAAAGTGTTCATACGTTATTTATCAATAGTTTTTTTTACTTTCATTACAACGGCCTGTGTCACTGCGCCGCCACCTGCTGCGCCTTTAGAAATGCCACTCAAACCGCAATTAAAAAGCCAAAGCTATCAAGTAGCCTATGAAACCGAACATGCTTCACCGAAAGTAAAATCAGTACAATTACCAGCGCATAAAATTACTCGTAACCAAACTGTGCAAGTTATTGCCGATAAAGCAAGTGTCACGGATACCCTATTTAAACAAATAACTGATGCATTAACGACTATGAACTTACGTGTCGTTGATCAAGGCAATAGTGATTATACCCTAGCTATACACCAGCTAGAGCTCAACTTTATTGAAGATACTGAATATCAAATACAGCCACCGAATAAAGCGTATCCTTTATTTGCGCAAATAACACAACTGTATCCAATCCAACAATGCTCAACCATCAATGCAGAAGTTAGCATGCGCCTGATCCATCGTGCATCAGGTGATGTAGTGTGGTTTGGAAAATCCTCAATCGACAGTGCAAGCTTCCACCGCGAACCACTTATTTACAGCTTCAGTGATGAACAAGTGATCAGTAATGAGCTTGAAGTAGCCACTTTTATCCATCAACAAAATACTGAGCAAGCACGTCTTGCCCGTGCCAATCAAGAGATCAGTATACCAAGCTATAAAACCATTTCTAAAATGACCAGTTTAACTAAACTTCAAGGACCGTGTAATCGCACTGAAGTGAGTGCTCTAACACCGATGATGCACTATTATCTGAGTAGTATTTTGATCGATAAAATTAAAGTACACTAAGTTCATGTCTGCAGAATGACTACTGGCTACAATTTTTTACAGATCAAAGGAACTCTTTGACAATATAATACACTTAACAACTGCTTAATTTATTTGGATCATGGATGCAACGTAAACAACACACTCTACAGAAACTACTGTTATTACTGATCAGTGTGGGTTTATGGAGCACCTCTAGCAATGCCAGCAATCGCTATTATGCTGATAATACCTTAGAGCCTACCTCAGGCTTTGCTTGGGATTGGAGCGCGGGTGCGGGCTATTATGTTGAAGATTCTTATTTAGTTGGAATGGATTCTTACAGTGACGGCCTAGAACTTGATATTAATCTTGCTATTTCTTACGAACGCTTTTATTTAGATATTGATCATAGCCAACTCAGTGGCGGCATTATTATTGGTTATAGCATCATCAATAAGTATGATTGGGATCTTGATATTCTTGGCACTAATATGCAAGCTGGGTTTGATGAAACAGGACTCGACTTTTATAGCAGTGGAGTGGTGTCAGAACTTAAAGGAATACGAAGCCGAAAAAGTGACTTTGATACTGGCTTACGCCTTACCCGCCGCTTTGAAAACTCACAAATCTCTTTTGAATACTTACATGACATTTCCAGTGCTCATAATGGCTGGGTTGTAAATAGCTTTTTTAGTCATATTTTACCATGGCAAAACTGGGAGTTTCGCACCGGTGTTGGTATCAGCGCTTACTCAGCTGATTTCACCAATTACTATTTTGGCATTACAACAGAGGAAGCCACCGCTACTCGTGCGGTCTATCAAACAGACACCGCAATGAGTATGATTTTTGAATTCCACGCCGAGTACCCACTCAATCAACACTGGGTATTTTTAGGTGGCTGGCTATCTACCTGGTTTTCAAATGAAATTTCCAACAGTCCCATTGTATCTCAGGATTATCAGCATAAAGCCATGGTAGGCGTGCGCTATGTATTTTAAAACCACAGTAATTTTATTACTGTTACTTAACACAAAGCCGTTATTGGCCGATGGCGAAGAACCGCACGACAGTAGTTTAATTGCATTGCCCGATACCTGTGTTGCACTGCGAGAAGGACGCAGCTGCTATGCTGATATTGAGTTAAGCTGGCAACAAACTAGCATCGGTAATTACTGTTTACGTGATGCAACATCGAAGCATATTATGCAATGCTGGCTTAGACAAAATAGCGGGAAGTTAAATTATGCTTTTGATTCTGTTGAAAGCATTTCATTTGAGTTAATAAACAGCGATACCGGTAAGATCATTGCATCAACACAAGTACAGTTGCAATGGGTGTATCAAAATCGCCAAAAGAAACGCCGCTGGCGGCTTTTTTAAAACGAGATAAAGCATGAATAATTACGGCACAATATTACTTGTTGAAGATGACGGCTCTTTAGCCCAGTGGGTGGCAGAGTATTTAACTGAGCAAGGCTACACAACTCATATTTGTGAGCGAGGCGACCAAGTTGTCAGTCATGTAAAAGAGCTCAAGCCTGACTTAATTTTACTCGACATTATGCTCCCCGGCCAAGACGGTATTAGTGTCTGTCGTGAACTACGTCAATTTTACCAAAGCCCTATTATTATGCTAACCGCTCGAGACGAAGAAATGGACGAAGTGATTGGTCTTGAAGTCGGTGCCAGTGATTATATAATGAAACCGGTCAGGCCGCGTGCATTACTAGCGCGGATCAAAGCGGCGCTGCGCGCCAATAACGATAATTCGGAGTCGCAAGCGGATGATACCATTATTCAGGTAGGCTCTTTAAAAATTGATACACAATCTCGCAATGTTTTTATTAATGATATTGATCAAGGGGTATCCAGCGCTGAGTACTTATTACTGCATTATTTAGCCTGTAACGCAGGGCAAGTTGTGTCGCGAGATGCTGTATTCAAAGCAACCAAGGGCCGTGAATATGATGGCCTTGATCGCAGTGTCGATGTGCTCATTTCTGCGCTGCGTAAAAAATTTAATGATGATCCCCAGCAACCTGAAAAAATTAAAACAATTTGGGGGCGAGGCTATTTACTCGTCGCAAGCGCTTGGTGATCGCCGCTAAGGTATACTGGCGAACGCTATGAAAAAGTTTTATCTTTCCTTATTAGCCAGTGCCCTGCTCTCGATTGTGATATTAGGTTGGTTAATTGATGCTTTTAGTCAGCAAACCCATACAGCGCAGGATGAGTTTGCCTTACAAAGTAAGCTTTTAATGGGCTTCAGCCAGCAAATTGCCAGCCAACCCTTCATGCAAAGAGCAGACTACACCGCCTTACTTGCACAACAGTTTTCGTTGGGATTAAGTTATCGCGCCACGCAATCTTTAGCGCTGCCACCATCACTGCTGGAAGAGATCAATGCTGAAGGCGGACTGATTTTAGAAGATCAAGAAGGGTATTACCTACTCTACAGTAATGATTTGCTTGCGCCTTTTCATCTTAAATTACGTTTAGAAAAACCCCACGAACAAGATCAACAAAACGACATGTTACTTACTTTATTATTTTACGCTGGTTTATGTGTGTTTATGGGGTTTATTATCGCGCCATTAGCTAAACGACTAGGCGTGGTTAATGACGCAGCTAAAAAGTTTGCCAGTGGCGACTTACATGCCCGCATTAGGGTATCACATTTCACTTATATTAAAGATGTTGAGCTTACTTTTAACCGTATGGCAAGCCAGATTGAAAAGTTACTCGATGAAAATAAACTGATGGCCTCGAGTTTATCTCATGATATCCGCACCCCCATTGCCTGCCTACGATTTGGCTTAGATGCGGCACTAGATAGTCATAGCGAAGAGAAAATAAAACATTATCTAAATCGTATGGAAGCCGATTTAGATCAAATGGAATCAATGTTGAAAAGTTATTTAGCATTTGCCACGCTTGAGCAAAAAGCCAATCAATTGACTTACTCACACACTGAGTTAAACAGCTACCTAAGCACCCTAATACAACAACTAGAGCCTAAGTTAGTACAGCAACAACTTGATTTACAACTTATCTGTCATGATAATTCTCATATTTATGCAGATTTACACTGGTTAGCACGCGCAATCACTAATCTGCTTAGCAATGCCTGTGACTTTGCCAAACAGAAAATTATTCTCACAGCATCAATGAAAGAGCAAACACTGATAATCACTGTTGAGGATGATGGTCCAGGTATCGAAGAGCAAAATTGGCACAAAGTTTTTAGTCCTTTTTTTCAAGAACAGAGTCATCGCAATCGAGCCGATCAAAGTTATGGTCTAGGACTTGCAATTGTAGCTAAAGTAGCTGATTGGCATCATGGCAGTGTAAGCGTAAATCGCAGTAAGCAGCTAGCGGGTGCATGCTTTACCCTTAAAATACATAACCCAGAACAATTGTAACTTTTATGTTACAGTTTACATTATCATAAATAACCTAATTATGATTATATAACAACAACTTAAATTATAAATGTTAACAGCATTGGCATTCTAAGTTTTGTAAATACAGTCAGGCGTTAATTCTTCACGGCTGCAGTTAAAAATAAGAGCTTTTTATTTTTTAACATTTACAGTAGATTGTCAGCGCCGTCACTATATAGAGAAGAAAAAATAATTATGAGCGCAGTCAGAGGGGAGTTTAGCTCCCGTTTTGGATTCATTATGGCCGCAGCAGGATCTGCAGTAGGTCTTGGTAATATCTGGGGTTTCCCAACACAGACAGCCAGCAATGGAGGCGCGGCCTTTTTAATTGCTTACCTTGTATTAGCATTTTGTTTAGCTTACCCAGCGCTGATGGCAGAGCTAACAATTGGTCGCCATGGTCAAGCCAATGCGGTTAGTTCATTGCGGAAAATTTCAAATAACCCGCTCCAAAAACGTTTTGCGTTTGTGGTCGGTTTTGGCGGTATTATATGTGCCGGACTGATCCTCAGCTTTTATGCCATTGTCGCCGGTTGGATGATCAGTGCCACTCTAGAGCCCATTGCGACTTTAGTGGGCAGTGAGAGCTCTTCAACTTGGTTGAGTGAGCAGTCACTCTCTAGAAACCTTATATTTACTGCTGGATTTATTATTCTTACTGTCGCAATCATTAGCCGCGGAGTAGAAAATGGCATTGAAAAATGGTCAAAACGCTTAATGCCCGCATTGCTGACTATTTTATTTGCACTGATTGTTTATGTGATGATGCAAGAAGGCGCTATGACAGGCCTAAAAGCCTACTTAGTGCCTGATTTCAGCTCTATTTTAGACCCTGAATTACTTGTTAGTGCACTGGGACAAGCGTTCTTTTCGTTGTCATTAGGCACCAGTGTGATGATCATTTATGGCTCTTACATTAGTAAAAAAGAAAATTTAGTCTCACTTGGCGCCTACGTTACCCTGATTGATGTGTTTATTGCTTTTGTTGCCGGGTTACTAATTATCCCTGCGATGTACGTTGCGCAGGCACAAGGAGTGGAAATATTCTCAGCTACTGGAGAGTTGCTTTCTGAAGACACTTTAGTATTTCAAGTATTACCCGCTCTTTTTGATGGCATGGGCACCATTGGTTTATTCGTTGGCTTTGCCTTTTTTGCATTGATGAGTATAGCTGCACTGACATCGTCTATTTCAATGCTTGAAGCACCGGTTTCATATGCGGTAGAGCGCTTTGATCTTGGCCGTGTAAAAGCCACTTGGTTAATAGGAACGATTATAGCATTGGTGAGCTTTACAATAGTTCTGAACTTTAATGCGCTGTTTGGTTTAGTTATTGCGCTCACAACTAAATTTGGTCAACCTATTCTTGGTTTAATGTGTTGCTTGTTTGTCGGCTGGATTTGGTATCGCAACTCACTATTAAACGAAATACAACAAGGCTGCCCAGAAGTTGCTACCAGCCTATTTTGGAAAATATGGCCATGGTATATTAAATTCATTTGCCCAATTGCAATTGGTTTAGTGTTTGTCAGCTCACTATTAGGCTAACTCAAAAAACCGCTCTTTACACTGAGCGGTTTTTTAAAATCATATCTTGATGTGCAATACCATCTTCTAAATAAGGCTCGCCAATACATTGAAAACCCAGCGACTGATAAAACGCGAGTAAATAGGTTTGCGCGCCAATGTATATATCCTTGTTCGGCCAATGCGTAAAGCAACACTGGATCGCCTCTTGAACCAATAACACTGCCAACCCCTTACCCCTATGTGATTTTTCAACCAGCACGCGACCAATAGCGCTGTACTGCTCATTTTTCTCATAACAACGTGCGTATGCAGCTAATTGTTCAGCCTGGAGACAATAGAGGTGCTGAGTTGTTGCAGTGCAATCGATATCGTCTAATTCAGGGTATGGGCATTGCTGCTCGACTACAAATACATCGACCCGCGTGCGCATGATAGTAAACAGTACCTGCGCAGACAGTTGAGAAAATGGTTTTGTTGTTAATTGCATAAAAACTCCTAACATAAAAAAGCCCAGTCAATGCTGGGCTATTTACTAAGCTTAGCTAACTAACCGAGCTCTGGATAGCTAGGCAAGCAAACGTTCTAATTGATCACATAAATGCGAAAGATTAACGTGGTCATGTTCAATCGTCAGGTCAACATAACCATCGCCACGAAAACCACGATCAAGCTCAATTAAAACATGAGTTTTATGCGCTTCAGGCACAAACGATAGTTCAATCTCTTTAATACCGAACAAGCTACGGCTATTTGGTTTATATTCCAGCTCTTGATAACAACCTGAGACAGAGTTAAACGTACTAGCGCGTAAGAAGCCCTTTTCAACATCCGCTTTCACCAAGCTAAAACCCAGTTTATCCATCGCTTGCATAAAAGTAGTTACGGCATCATTTGGATAAATATGAAGATGATCTTTATCCGTAGGATCAAGTGCTAAATCAATATCTAAACCTGTTTCAAGCCAAACATGTGATTGGTTATAACCGGCGTTGATTTCGGTGATCGGTGTTTCTGAATGTAAGCGCGCTTCAAACGGAATGTGTTTTTGCTGACCCGGTTCAATTGTACCAATATCGGTTATACGCCACTTATCAATAATATGATTGGTAAAATAAGCACCGTCTTCACCTTCCACTTTTACGCGCGTCATTAATGCTAAATCAAGACCTGTTATTGCTTGGCTAACATCCCCTGCGGTGATCACTATTTGGGCATTAAATAGTTGCCCAGGTTGTAAATGCTCAGTTTCAAGCACGGTATCTACTGTTGCTGCACCAATACCGACTGATGCAAGAATTTTTTTAAACATCTATTTCTCCTTAAGCTTAATTCACCTAAACCTGAATCACGCTTAAATTCCTTTGTTACTGCATCTTAACCATATTTAAAAGCTGCTGTCAGTGAAAAAATAACTATTTTTTATGTTTTTACCAGAATACCTAACTAAACGAGTGTTTTTCATACGCAGGTATATCCTTATGCGCACAATTTATATGCATAATATGCAGGAATGATTTTCAAAAATGCTGATATTTCGCTACACTAAGTAACCAAATGAAGTGATATTAAGAATTATGGAACTATTATATTTTGCTGTCGCATTTGTGTGTGGCTTTGCCGTGTACCAACTTAAACTTCCTCCGCTAATCGGTTTTTTGATTGCAGGCTTTGTACTGAACTTATCTGGCTTTAAAACCACTGAGCTACTTAATACGATTGCTAATTTAGGGATCACGTTATTACTATTTAGTATTGGTCTAAAACTAAAAGTTAGTCATCTTATTAAGCCACAAGTTTGGGCCCCAGCCTCTTTACATATTATTATTAGTAGCGCTATTTTTTGCAGTTTGATGCTGTTCTTAGGCGCACTTTCTTTGCCATTATTTGCTGACCTAAGTTGGCAAAGTGCGTTACTTGTTGGTTTTGCTTTTAGCTTTTCTAGCACAGTTTTTGCTGTAAAAGTACTTGAAGAACGTGGTGAAATGGCCAGCCTTCACGGCAAAATAGCCATTGGTATTTTGGTTATGCAAGATATCTTTGCAGTGATCTTTTTAGCCATCAGCACAGGTAAAACCCCCAACGGTTGGGCTTTTGCGCTATTAGTTGCCTTGCCATTGTTACGACCAGTCATGTTTTGGGTGTTAAATCGTTCTAAACATGGTGAGCTACTACCTTTGTTTGGCTTTTTCTTTGCACTTGTCGTTGGCTATCATGCATTCGAATTTGCAGGCTTGAAAGGTGATTTAGGCGCGTTGATCATCGGTATGATCTTTGCTCCTCATAAAAAAGCCAGCGAGCTTGCAAAATCACTACTCAATCTAAAAGAAATTTTATTAGTTGGGTTTTTCTTAACAATTGGTTTAGGTGCTGATCTGACGCTCAACTCATTACTTATAGCGCTTATTATTGTATTGGTGTTACCAGTCAAAGTTGCCCTGTATTATGTACTAACGAATGCCTTTAAGTTACGCGCTCGTACTTCTTTATTAAGTGCTTTTAGTCTAGCTAACTACAGCGAATTTGGCTTGATAGTCTGTATGGTTGCTGCCAGTAGCGGGTTAATCACCTCTGAGTGGTTGGCTGTTATGGCTATTGCAGTATCAATGACCTTTATCATTGCATCCCCACTAAATAAACGTTCAAACGAAATTTATGTAAAAATCGAAGCTTGGCTCATGCGTTTTGAGAGCCCTACTCGCTTAGCAGAAGAACTTCCTGTGAACTTAAATGACACCAAGATTGTTATTTTTGGTATGGGTCGTATTGGCACCGGTGCATATGAAACAATTAACATCACTCATCCTGGCGTTGTAGCGGGTATAGATATCAAACCTGAAGTGGTCGAAAAGCATGTTACACGAGGTCGTAAGGCACTCTTGGCAGATGCAACCGATCCAGACTTTTGGCAACGGGTAAATCACTCCCATGTAGAGATGATCATGCTCGCGATGCCGAAACATATGCAGAACATTTTTGCTTTAGAGCAATTGCGTGCTTCGGGTTACCAAGGTCAAGTTACTGCCATTGCTAACTATCCTGATCAGCAAAAAGAATTAGAAGATATGGGCGTTGACTCTACTTATAACTTCTATTTAGAGGCCGGTAGTGGCTTCGCTGAGCATGTAAAACAAAAATTATTTCCATAATATAGAAAGGTTCTCAGTACCACAAAAGGTACTGAGAACTATTTTCATTTGATTTTCATATCCTTATATATAGCCGTTCTAAACAACCTCACAAAAGTCCCCAAATAAGAGTCAAGCGCATTTACAAAGCTTTACATCCAGATTAGCATTTACCCATGAAAAAAGAGTACACTGCATGTGTTGAATAATACGTAAGTATCTATTTTTAGCACAAAAAAAGCCTTCACATGTTTGTGTATACGTATTTATCGGCATTTTGTCTTTTGCTATTAAATAAGGTTTTTAGATGAAAAATAAGTTTGCTACACAGTTTCAGGCCGTGGCGGATGATGTAAATAACCCAAAACTGGTTGAACTTCAAAATCGCCTTGATGAAATACAAAGAAATGGAATGACAGCGTTAGCAATGCGCGCAGTGTTATTTCAAAAAATGCTCGATATATATCAAGTGCCGGAAAATCATTTCTTACGTGATAGCGAAACACCAAGCCGCATCGATGATCCGTCAATTATAAACAAACTTAAACAACTTGGATTTACCAAAAAGCATCAATATCAGATCCATTAGTAAATTATGAGGGCCTACTCCCCTCATTAAATAGGCTGTTTCTTGCCCGTCACAGCCTATTTTCTCCCTCTCTTTTGTAATACACTTCACGCATAATTTAGCAAATTAAGTTAACCATGGATCCAGAGCTTTTAAAAACAGCGATCAATACAAAAATGCCATTTGGCAAATATGCAGGCCGCCCTTTGCTGTTATTACCTGAGCCATACTTGGTTTGGTTTAAGCAGCAAGGATTTCCTCACGGCACACTCGGTGCTCAATTAGCGATGATGTATGAAGTGAAACTCAATGGCTTGGAGCAGATGCTCATGCCGCTTTTAAAAACGCATAAATAAATTAAAAGTAATAAATAATGGAACTTACTCAGCAAAGTGAAGTCTACTCTTTTGCTACTTGTTGATTTTGGTTTTAACCGCAGAAAAGCGCCTATTAGGCGCTTTTTTTTTGGATATCTATTGAGCAACAGATATAACAATAGAAAAGGAGTTACTTACACTGAACTCAGGTTACTTAGGCAAATAGATTGTAAATTTGGCGCCACCTAATTCTGAATTCGATATTGCACAGCTACCTTGGTGCCAAGACACTATTTTTGCCACAATGGCTAAGCCAAGCCCAAAGCCTCCAGTCTTTTTATCGCGGCTTTTATCAAGTCGGGCAAAAGGTTTAAACACTGTATCCCATTGTGATTGTTCAATGCCAGGGCCATCGTCTTCGACAGATAAAATTACCTGCCCAGTATTTTCAACTAAGCTAATTCGCACTTCGTGACGAGCATATTTCAACGCGTTGCCTACTAAGTTTTGGATGCTGCGGGCGATAAAGTGACTGTCACAAGTGTAACTGCATAAAGCTGGTAATTGCATATTGAGTTTTATTTGCGTAGCAAAATCAAGTTTAGTGACAACACTTTCTACTAGCTGCACTAAGTTACATGTTTGCACCGTAAGATTAGGTTGTTGGCTATCAAGACGAGCATAATCAAGCATTTCTTTAACTAACGACTCTAACTCCACAATATCCAATTGCATGTTATCGATATATTCAAAGGCTTTTTCGTCAGCTACTTTGTCTTCAAGCATTGCCAAGGCAAATTTTAAACGTGCCAGTGGCGTTCTAAACTCATGCGAGACCGACGAGGTAAGTTCTTGTTGCGCAGTTAGTAAATGCTGAATACGCTGCTGCATAGCACTTAAGGTGTCGGTAATTGGTAAAAAGAATGATTTAGAGGTGGCGCTCAGCTCAAAGTCTTGTGAACCACCAACGGCTTCACAGGCCAGCCGCAACTTAGCAAAATCACGCCACAGTAAAAAACTCCATAAGCCAACAGGGATCCCAACGACACACAATAACAATAGATAAGGCCAAACGGATGAGAATACTGGTGCAGAAACGGTAATTGGACCCACTTGCAATAATTGCTCATTATCAACAGCGATATACCAAATAGCTCGCTGTTGTTGATCAAATAGATAAATATAATTATGTAGCTTAAGTTCTTGTTGTTGTTGTGCGGGCAACATTAGGTCTTGTTTTTGTACTATTTTACTTTGAAAGCGCGAAGCTATTTTAGTTAGCCCTTGTGGGGTTTGCGCTAATAACCATAGAGAGTGACCAAACTCGTCATCGAGCGCAATTTGTTGTTGGCTATCTTCGTACGGCCACAGTTGTTCAATTACCCCACTGACTAAAAACAAGGAAACTATAATGTACAAATATAAACTTGCGAATAGTTTCCCCATTAATAATTACATACCCCATGCATCGGAGACAAATAAGTAGCCTTGTCCCCAAACGGTTTTAATACGGTATGGTTTATCGCTATTATCACCTAATTTTTTACGGATCCGCGATACGCGTACATCTACGGTGCGGTCTAATCCATCATATTGGCGACCGATCATGTGTTGATGAACATGTTCACGACTTAGTACTTCACCGGAATTTGAAGCTAATAGCCACAGTAATTCAAATTCATGGGAAGTGAGGGTGATTTCGTTATTCTTTAAGCGAACAATACGGCTGGTTTTATCAATACATAAATCGCCAAATTGTAATTCTTCTGGCGCTTTTACTGATGCTTGGCCACGGCGTAATAGCGCATTAATACGGGCAAGCAATACTCTTGGCTCAGCTGGCTTAATAACATAATCATCGGCACCAAGTTCCAAACCAATGACTTGATCAAAGTCTTCACCTTTGGCGGTCAACATTAATATTGGTAAGCTAAATTTATCTCTCACTTGACGACAAACACTAAAGCCATCTTTACCCGGCAGCATTACATCGAGGATCATCAAATCAACCTGATTGTTTTCAAGGTAACTAAACACTTCATCGCCACGGTCTAACACCGCAACTTCAAGGCCATTATTTTCAAGATAGTCACGGGTTAATTGCTGTAACCCTAAATCATCTTCTACAAGTAAGATCTTTGCCATTTGCAGCTCCAAGATTAAAAAAAGCTCCACGGAGAACGTAATCGGCGCCGAGTTATTTTAGCGCGAGTGCTCTGTACTTCAATGCGTGTTGTCGCCAGTAATTCATCCGTGTGAGGATTGACTAGGGAGTATATGGTTTCAACCTGAACACGCGCTTTATGATTGAATTCTTCTAAGGTAACCTGTTGCCAACATTGCAGTTGTTGATCTTCGTGGTATAAACATACGTCCATTTTATGGGGCATATTTAAAGCAAATTTTACATCAACATCGCAAAAGTCTTGTTGTTCGGAAACCACACAGACTTTTGGAGTAACTGTTAATATATCTTTTTTCGCGACAGCTAACTTTGGCCATACCAACAAAAAAACGACGCACGCACCAAATTGTAAATACTTCATATTAAAAAATATGATCAAACCCTATAAAGGCAGTCAGAGAATACGTTTGTTCAAACAGCGGACTGTCGTCAGCTAAGGCGGAATAATCATAATAAGCCAGATGAAAACGCAATGAGTTGGCTCTATTTAAGGGCCAGCGGGCATCTATTTTAGCATAAGGCTGCCAACTACTGCCAACCTCAATTGCACGAACTGGGGACTCTTTTTCTGTTACGCCATAAAAATATGTATTCAGTGCTGCCGATTTATACCAGATGCCAATAGTCGGCTTAATCTGTAACTCACCAATGTTCTTGTGCATTTGCCATTGCAGTGCACTTCGCCACCCGTCATACACTCCGGATACATCAGCTAATGCCTGCACGGAAAATACATGCTGCTGATAGCTATAATGGTAACTCAGGCCAGCATCAAGTGCCCATTTACGCTTATCAAGCTCACTGATATCTAGACTAGGTTGTTGGATTTGAAGTTCATTTTCACTGCTCGTAAATGAACTATCTGATCTTAATGCAAAAATGTTACTTGGATGCCAATCAACAAAAAAACGAGTTTCCGAATTAAACTCAGTGACTAGATTAAAGGTATGTGGGGAGTCTTGTATTAGGCTATAGCCTAAGCGACCATTGTCAAAAAAGAACTGTTCACCGTAATAAGCTATATCTGGGATCAACACTAGTGGTAAATCACCTCCACCAGCTAATGGATTTGTTATGACTCCTAATCCCGTGTTAAGGCTCAAGTGCCACTGCCCTGTTGTTATATCCTGCACAGGCTCAATTTCTGATGGCTGTGCAAAACAAGGTACTGTAAGCCATACAGAGATGCAAAGCGCAGTAAGAATATTAACTATCGACTTCATTGTTGTTATTTATGCCAAAAGAGACAACCCAATATCGTTATCATAGCAAGGTATTAATAACTAATCCCTAGACGATTACAATCATTCACACTTTTGATACATATGGAACGATTCAAGGTAAATAAACTTTACATCTGCGTATTTAGACTCGGCTAAGAAGCTAAGCTATTAACGTTTTTCAGTGATTGAGCAATTTCCCATAATGCATTTAACGCGGCATCAGGTAACTCTTTACGTAATACTGCCAAACCAATCTCAAACCCTGGTGGAGCTTCTTTTTGGTCACTGATCACCTGCACGCGATCTTTTAATGGACTATTATCTAAAACAATTTTTGGCACCATGGCAATGCCTAGCCCTAAACTCACCATTGACACCATAGCTTCATGCCCCGCTACTTGCGCATAGATCTTTGCATTAATACCGTGCTTACGCCACCACAGCTCTAATCTTTGGCGAGTAAAACCTTGTTCTGGCACTATAAACTCAAGCTCAGACCAATCTATCTTATCGCCAAACTGGGCCAGTTTTTCAGTGAGCAACGATGGAATACGTGGCGCGATAAATACCAAGGATGAATAACCAATACTGGCAAATGCAATTTGCGTCGGTAATTTATCAGGCTTTGCGGCTATTGCCATGGCTTCTTGTCCGTCAAGCACACGGTTAATTGCCACTGCGGGGTCGCCAGTATTTAGCTTTATTTCTATATGTTGATGTTGCAAACGCAGTTGCTCTAATAGTTGATGCAAAAAACTATAAGAGGCCGTTACTGAACAGTAAATACTCACTTTACCGTAAATAGTTTGCTCAGGATTTTGTACATTTGCTCGAAAACGCTGCCAATTAGCTAACGTAGCCGTTGCATAGTCGATAAACGATTCTCCTTCAGCTGTTAGCTTTACACTGCGATTATCGCGACTGAATAATGCGACTCCCACTTCATCCTCTAACTGCTTAATATTACGACTTAAGGTGGGAGCACTTATGTGGCAAAACTCGCTGGCACGGGCAAAATGTAAGGTTTTGGCAAGAGCCAGGAAATAATGTAATCGTTTATGGTCCATAGTGATCCCAATAGTTAGCGGTTATTAATTAAAGTATTTCATTTTTTGAAATACTTTAATGCAAATATATCATTTTACGCAAGGGTAAAAATTCCTTATGGTGACTTTAAGCAAGGCAGCAAGCGCTTGCATCTAACAAATACGAAATTTATAGGATACTAACAATGGCGAATTATTTTAATACTCTTCCTTTACGCGAGCAGTTAGCACAACTAGCACAATGTGAATTTATGGATCCGGCTGAATTTGCCGATGGTGTTGAAGCACTTAAAGGCAAAAAACTTGTTATTGTTGGGTGTGGTGCACAAGGTTTAAACCAAGGACTGAACTTACGAGATTCAGGTTTAGATGTTGCCTACACATTGCGTGATTCTGCAATCAGCGAACGTCGTCAATCATTTCTTAATGCGTCAGAAAATGGTTTTACTGTAGGTACTTACGAAGAATTGATCCCTACTGCTGATGTTGTGTTAAACCTAACACCTGATAAACAGCATACTGCGGTTGTAAACGCAATCATGCCGATGATGAAACAAGGCTCTACGCTTGCTTATTCTCATGGCTTCAACATTGTTGAAGAAGGCATGCAAGTACGTGATGATATCACTGTGATCATGGTTGCACCTAAGTGCCCAGGCTCTGAAGTTCGTGAAGAATATAAGCGCGGTTTTGGAGTACCAACACTGATTGCAGTTCACCCTGAGAACGATCCTCAAGGTCATGGCTTAGCACAAGCAAAAGCGTATGCAGCGGGTACTGGCGGTCATCGTGCAGGGGTTTTAAAGTCTTCATTTATTGCTGAAGTAAAATCAGACTTAATGGGTGAGCAAACAATTCTTTGCGGCATGTTACAAACCGGTTCAATCTTATGTTTTGATAAGATGATCGAAAAAGGTATAGACGCCGGTTACGCATCAAAACTAATTCAATACGGTTGGGAAGTGGTTACTGAAGCACTTAAATACGGCGGCGTTACCAATATGCTTGACCGTTTATCAAACCCAGCGAAAGTAAAAGCGTTTGAATTAAGTGAAGAATTAAAAGTAATCATGCGCCCGCTTTACAATAAACACCAAGACGACATCATCGATGGCACGTTCTCTCGTGTAATGATGGAAGATTGGGCGAATGATGATGCAAACCTTTTGAAATGGCGTGCAGAAACAGCTGAAACAAATTTTGAAAAAACCCCAGCAGGTGATGTTGAAATCAGCGAACAAGAGTTTTTTGATAACGGTATCTTGATGGTTGCAATGGTGAAAGCCGGTGTGGAATTAGCGTTTGAGACCATGACTGCTGCAGGTATTATCGCTGAGTCAGCATATTATGAATCGCTACATGAAACGCCATTAATTGCCAATACCATTGCGCGTAAAAAATTATTCGAAATGAACCGCACGATCTCCGATACTGCAGAGTATGGTTGCTACTTATACAATCACGCATGTTTGCCACTGTTACAAGACTTTATGCAAAACATCGATACTGATGTGATTGGTAGAGGCTTAGGCGAGCGCTGTAATCATGTTGATAACCAAACACTAATTGCAATCAACAAGTCGCTGCGTGAGCACCCTGTTGAAATCATTGGTACCAAATTGCGTGGCTACATGTCAGCAATGAAGAAAATTGTTTAACCCTGGAAAGTAACAATTTCGCTTGTTAGAAACCAAGCCCACATGCTAAACGCAGTGGGCTTTTTCATTTTATTTACTTTGTCAAAATACATCTTAGAGTAAATTACAAACTGAGTACTTACTCTAATAGATGATGAACTGCATGAAAAAAACATGCTAAAATACCCGCATAATTTGTAAATTCAGTACCCACAATGTCGTATAAAACTCTTAGTATCACGCGTAAGATCACTATTTTAGGGATCGCTATTGCCCTGTCAGTTGCCAGCTTAATTGGCATTACGGCGCTGTTATCCGCCAAAACCATTATCGAACAACGGATGATACAATCTGAGTTGCCCAGTAAACTACACGCAATTAATAACTATATCAGCTTAGAAATAAATGAATTACTTAGTGCGGCCGAACAAGTATCAAGTAATCATTTTATACTCGCGTGGGCAAATAGTCGTGATAACAATGATGAAGTTTTAATCAAAGAATTAAATCGTCTGGTAAAACAATACGGCTTAGCAACCGCATCATGGGCAAATCGCGATACCGCGCAGTACTGGAATCAAGATGGCTTTTTAAGAGTATTAGATAGGCAGCAAGATGGCTGGTTTTTTGATTTTAAAAACGCCAATCAAGCTTACTCTATTAGCTTATATCAAGAGCCTAATGGCGACACAAAAATGTTTGTAAATCATCAACAGATCAATGGCATCGGCTTAACTGGACTGGCAAAAAGTATTGATGATATGCAGGCACTGCTAAATAAATTTACTATCGAGCAAACCGGTTTTGTATTTATCACTGACGATAAAGGCGTAATTAAACTCCATCAAGACGTTAATAAAGTAGAAAAAACAAATCTAGATAGCTTGTATGGTCATCAAGTAAGTGGTCAATTATTAACAAGCAATGAATTTAACTTGCAAGAAGTCGAACTCAATGGCGACACTTTTTTCCTAGCGGCGAGTCCGATTAAAAACACTCAACTCTATGTGGTTGCACAAGTACCAAAAGCAGAAGTGTTTGCCGGGATCACCACTTTACAATGGCAAATTTTAAGTTTTGCTATCGCAATTGCGCTGTTGGCATGTATCGTTAGTTTTTTACTGGCTCGTTCGTTAGCTTCACCGCTATCAAAAATGGCAGAGTTATTTACTCGTTTAGGATCTGGTGATGCCAATCTAGCTTACCGTTTACCTCACAGTGACCAGCCTGAGCTATCAGCATTAACGAATGGTTTTAACCAATTCATTGATAAAATTGAAACCGCCATTGCGCAAGTCTCCCACGAAAGTTTAAAAATTCGTCAAAGCTCAGATCAGGTATTTACTCAAGCCAAGCATAACTCACAGGCAATGGACAACCAAAAAGAGCAGACTATCTCTGTTGCAGCAGCAATCAACGAAATGGGCGCGACAGTGCAAGAAATTGCCCACAGCGCCGCAACTGCCGCAAAACTGACCGAAGATAGTAAAGCGAATACATTACAGAGCCACCAGCAAGTAGTGCAAAGCCAACAGAGTATTACCGCATTAGCCAGTGATATTGACACAATTGCGGGACAAGTGACTGAGCTTGCCAATAAAACCCAGACTATTGCCAGTATTGTTGACTCTATTCGTGGTATTTCAGAGCAAACCAATTTATTAGCACTAAATGCAGCAATTGAATCAGCACGTGCTGGTGAACATGGCCGCGGCTTTGCCGTGGTTGCGGATGAAGTACGAGCCTTAGCCAACCGTACGTCACAATCAACGACTGAAATTCAATCAATGATTGAAGAGCTCGCGAAAACAGCTACCAATGTGGTTGAACATATTGCCCAGTCCAAAGATAAAGCTCAACACAGCATAGCAACAATGCAAAGCTCTGTGCAGTTGCTTGATGCCATTACCAATACCGCTAATGAAATTAATGATATGGCAACCTTGATTGCTACAGCTACTGAGGAGCAAAGTAGCGTGGTTGCTGACGTCGGCCGCAATATTGAACAAATTAGTGAGATCAGCGATATGGCAATGCGAGAACAAATTGATACCGAGCAGGCGATCAAAGGACTTGCAACCAGCGCACAAACCTTAGCAAGTTTAGTCGCCACCTTTGAAAAGCGCTGACACAGTTTGTAACATTTAACATCTACCCCGACTAAAAAACAGACTAAACTTAATAAGTCAGTAATTAGTTGGGGTATGATTATGACAATATTAACGCAGCTTTATAAGCTAGCAGTCATTGTGCTGCTTTTTAGTATCTCTGCCTGTACCATTGTGAGTAATCAACCAATACTCATCCCGCCACCAGTGACTGAAAACCAATCTTTCACGCTTTACCCGGTAGAAAGTAGTGAACAGATTTTTACCTTAAGCGATACAATAACACAACAACTCGATGCAGCCTTTCCAAGTACTAAACGCAATTTAAACACAACTCGAAAATTACTAAACTTTTTGTTAGAAAATGGCGATGCATCCTTACTATATCAAGCAGGGGCTACCCTAACCGCCAATCAAGCCTACCGAGATTTAAATGCTAACTGTTTATCATTATCGATTTTGGCCTATAGTATCGCGGAATATTTAGGCATGCAGGGGCAATTTCAAACGGTTCATATTCCTGAGTATTGGGCGCTAAATAAAGGCTATAACTTATTGACTGGGCATATTAATTTGATCGTCACACAGCATCGTAACAACAACACTAATGTGACTTATGTGTATGACGCAAAAACCTCATTAGTGATTGATTTTGATCCGAACTCGCGAGGCGAGAAATTTCAGACGACCCCCATCAGCAAACAACGAATTACCGCGATGTTTTATAACAATAAAGGGGCAGCGGCAATGCTCAATCAAAATTATGATTTAGCCTATAGCTACTTTTTAGCGGCAACAAAAGCAGATAAATATTACTCTGCTGCATGGGGTAACTTAGCCGTATTACTTCGCCTTGATTCTCAGTATGATAACGCCGAATTAGCCTATAATTATGCTTTGCTGCTTAATAACGACAACAATACAGCACTGGGCAACTTAGCTTTACTGTATCAACTCACCGACCGTCCTGAACTGGCCGACAAGATTTTATCTAAACTTGATTTGAAGCGCCAAAGTAATCCGTATTATCATGTGTCATTAGGAAATAACGCATACCTTGAACAAAACTATCAAGATGCCATCAAGCATTTCAATAAAGCAAAAAGAATTGATGATAATATTCATGATAGCTACTTTGGTCTTGCCCGCACGTATTATCAGTTAGGTGATTTTAAGCAAGCGTATCGCCAATTACGTTTGGCTAATAAACATGCCGATTTTGACCATGATAAGCAACGTTATCAAAATAAATTACAGGCACTAAGTGACATGACCGCGCGAGTAATTAATCATTAACTATTTTATTTTGCTATTGAGCCTCAGCTTTTCAACATTGTGCCAAAGTAATAGCAGCGCGCAGCAACAGCTGATTGATGATCTGAGGCATCTAAGCTCTACGGCTCTAAGCGGTAGAAAAACCAATACCGACGGCGCGCATACCAGTGCCCAATACATTAGTACGCGACTGCAAACGCTCGGTTACAATACACAATTACAGCCGTTTAGTTACAGCCATGGCTGGTCTTCAAAAGCAACGGGGCAAAATGTAGTTGCGACTTTAAAACCACCGCACTTAGTCAAGACTCATTTGGTAATTACCGCTCATTATGATCACTTAGGTATGCGTGGTAACACTTTATATGCAGGCGCAAACGATAATGCCAGTGGCGTCAGTGCCTTGTTATTCCTAGCGCAACGCTTCGCACACACAAATCTGCCTTTCCAACTTAGTTTTGTTGCTACTGACGCAGAGGAAAATGGTTTACATGGAGCTGAATATTTTGTTAGTCAATTGCAAATCGACGACAGCGTAACCGTGCTAAATATTAATTTGGATATGTTAGCAGTAAAGCCGCCAAAAAAAATCTTATATGCCTTTGTCTCACATGCACAACGCAGTGCTTTACAAGCACAACTACAGCAGGTGCCTGAGCATAATTTAAAGATAAAAGTAGCTAGTTCATCAACCACAATGAACAGAATGACCCTCGGAGATAGTATTGATTGGCGCCGAGCAAGCGACCATTATGCGTTTGCTAAAGCCGGAATTGCTTATATTTACTTTGGTATGGGTCATGACCCCCACCATCATAAAAGTTCCGACCTACTAAGTAATATTGACCAAGCACTTTATATTGATGCTGTTAATTATATTGCCGTATTTATTAGCCAACTTGATATAAATGATATAAACACTCTTTGAGCTAAATTGTAGATAGTAAATATATTTTAAACTAAATTCAGGTTAGCAAAATCCCAGAGCTAACAAACACTCGCTTTTGTGCCTTACTTAAGCGTTTAATTTTTATCTCAAGCTTGGTGGCTTCACTGCGAGAACCGACTTCACATTGATATATTAAAGTCAGTGGCCCCTTCCCCTTTAAATTTTTAGCCCCTTTGCCCGCTTGATGTGCTGCAAATCGTTTTGCCACATCCGTGCTGATCCCAGTGTACCAATGCCCTAAACGTGTTTGTACAATATAAAGTGACCACGTGGAGATCTTAGTTGTCATAGTATTTTCAGTAGTAGTTAAACTTTTTGCGGACTCAGAGGTCAAAATTACGCTCCAAACATCGATAGTAAAAATTAAGTCACAAACAATTACTCAAAAGGGTTTTACCTTAGCTGACTAATCGGTATCATGCAGTTTATAAAAAATAAGGATCCAAACAAACAATGCAGTCGTTAAAAACTTTTTCTCTTTGGTTTATCGTTGCTCTGACCTTAAGCGCAACCGCCGGTTGTTCTAGCTGGGTTTATCGTATCAACATCCCTCAAGGTAACTTTTTAGAACAAACCGATGTTGACAAGCTTCGTATCAATATGACCCGTGAGCAAGTTCTTTATGTATTAGGTAAACCTGTTGCAGAAGACGCTTTCGATAAAAACACGTGGCATTACTTATATTCTTTTAATCTTGGCCGTGATAACGAACAACGTAAATCACTGACTATTAATTTTGAAAATGAAAAATTGGTATCGCTCAGTGGTGACTATGAACAACCCGCAGAGTTTAATACACCGCTTGAGCAATAACGCTCCAGTTCAGTAAATTACAGTTCAGTAAATTACGAAAAGGTTAGCAACAGCTAACCTTTTTTGTTTGAGCTATTATTTAGCTTTATCAAGCGGTCGCCCACCTGTAATTTTATTAGCACGACCTTCGTCTTTAGCTTTTTCTGCACGTTTTCGTCGTGCGTCTTTAGGATCAGCAATTAAAGGACGGTAAATTTCAATTCTATCGCCATCCTCAAGCACTTGCGTAAGCTTGCAGGTACGGTTCCATATTCCTAAGGTTAATGCTAAGCCATCAATTTCAGGGCACTTAGCGAGGATACCTGATTGCATCACGGCATTTTCTGCCGTTGTACCAACGGGTACTTCAACAAGCAAACACGTTGCCGTGGTAGGTAATGCATACACAACTTCAACTTTTATCATCATCGCAGTCCATATACCTGTTTAGCGCGTTGAGTAAATGCATTCACCATGTTTTTTGCAACATCGTTAAATACGCGCCCAAACGCAAGTTCAATTAATTTACTCGCAAATTCAAACTCAAGCTGTAGCTGAACTTTACATGCATTGTCATCCAACACTTGAAAATGCCAACGCCCTTGCAAGGCTTTAAATGGCCCATCAACTAAGCGCAATGTTACTGTATTATCATCTACAAAGGTGTTTTCAGTAGTAAACCATTTTTTTATACCCGCTTTGGAAATTTCCAAACTTGCCGTCATGGTATTACCTTGCTGTGCAATAATTTTTGCATCCGAGCAATGGGGTAAAAATTCAGGATAAGCATCCACATCATTGACTAAATCAAACATTTCTTTGCTGCTATACATTACTAGCGCACTTTTTTCTATTTGTGGCATACTCACTCCCAACTGTGTGGGCGAATTTTAGCAAGCTTTGCGTTTTTCCCCAAACTTTCATGGCGCTTTATTTACAAACACTTTTTTATTAGCAAAAATAAAAAATCGATGTAAAAAGCAGAGCTTTACGTATAATATGGGCCACTATGGCTAAGAAAAATTCATCTAAATCGACAAGTAATACTATCGCGCTAAATAAAAAGGCGCGTCATGAGTATTTTTTACACGACAAGTTTGAGGCTGGTGTTGAACTACAAGGCTGGGAAGTAAAAAGTATCCGAGCTGGTAAAGTAAACATCTCTGAAACATACATTCACCTTAAAAATGGCGAAGCGTTTTTGCTTGGCAGTCAAATACAGCCTCTCAATAGTGCTTCAACCCATGTTATTTGCGATCCATTACGTTATCGCAAGTTATTATTAAGCAGACGCGAGCTAGATCGCTTAGTCGGTGCGACTGAGCGCGATGGCTATTCATTAATCGCCACTGCCATGTATTGGAAAAAATGCTGGGTGAAACTTGAGTTCCACCTCGGTAAAGGTAAAAAAATGCATGACAAACGTGAAGACGGTAAAAACAAAGACTGGTCTCGCGAAAAAGAACGGTTAATGAAGCACAAAGTTTAATCTATCTAAACAACCTCAAAAACGCCTAACCCAGTTAGGCGTTTTTATTTATATCCCTTAAATCCTTCTAACTGTATCAAATATAGTACACCTCTTTACAATTCAATTTGATAACAAACCTGTTACATGGTATTGATGTGTGTGGTTCATTTGACCAGATAAAATTAACATTATAACAAGGATTTAAGGATGAAGAACATACTCCCATTTAAACCTAAGCTAATCGCTTGTGTAACACTTGCACTTTCAACAGCGGGTTATACTTCTCAATCATTTGCTGCGGACGAAGCAAAAAAAGTTGAACGTATTGAAGTGACGGGTTCTAGAATAAAGCGAACAGATATTGAAGGCCCTTCCCCAGTACAATCAATTAGTCGCGCCGATATCGATAATATGGGCTATGACAACTTACAACAATTACTGGAAAGAATGCCTGCTGCTGGTAATGGTACTTTTTCTACTCGCGGTAATAATCAGGATTCGACCGCTAACGGCTCTGCAGCTGTATCGCTACGAGGTTTAGGCGCTGATGCAACACTTGTATTAATTAATGGCCGTCGAGTAGCTATAAGCGCATTTGCGGAGAGTATCACTAACTCATTTGTTGATATTAACAGTATTCCGGTCTCTGCTATCGAACGTATTGATATTCTTAAAGATGGTGCCTCTGCAATTTATGGTTCCGATGCCGTTGCAGGTGTGGTGAATATTATTTTGAAAAAAGACATCGATGGTTTAGAAGTTAATTTAGGTTATGGTGGTACTGACGGCCCTAACTATGAAGAAACCTCAGCAAGCATAGTTTGGGGTACCTCAAACGAAAAAAGCAGTGCGTCTGTGATCATCGATTACTTTAAAAACACCTCTTTATCATCAGATGAAATGGGCCGCTTAGGCACTGCTAATCAAACCGCGAATGGTGGTGAAGATTTCCGTTCATCTCGTGGCTTTCCTGGTTATTTCTACGTTGACGGCGTAAAAACTATCGATCCTGATTGCCCAGCTGAAAGTGCCACATCTAGCGGCAGCTGCTTATTTGATTATGGTCCATTTGGTTATATTGCCCCTGCTTCTGAGCGAGTTGGTGCTATTTCACAATTTGAATATAACTTTGATAACGGCATTACAGCCTTTCTGGAAATGGCCATGCAGCATAATACCTCGATTGCTGCAGGTGCACCGACACCGCTAGACGAAGATGCGGGATTAACAGTTCCAGCCAGTCATCCAAACAATCCTTTTGGTAAAGATATTGAGATTGGTCGCTATCGTACCGTGGATGCAGGTGCCCGTCAGTGGGATATAGAATCAGATACGTTACGCTTTGTTGCCGGTCTTCGTGGTGAAATTAGCGATTGGAGCTGGGAAGCAGCTGTACAAAAAGGTCGAAGTAAATCAATGCAAACCGGTGATCGTACTCAAGGCTGGGTAAGAACTGACTTTTTACAACAAGAAATAAATGCTGGCAACTACAACCCATTTGGCGGCACTTATAATGATCCAGATGTAATAAACCGTATTACCACCAGCTTAGTTCGCCGTGGTGAATCACATATGACCTCATTTGATGCCAACATTACCGGCGAAGCGTTTAGTTTCGGTGACAGTGTCGTGATGATGGCGGCTGGTATTGAGTACCGTGAAGAGGACGTCAGTGATATCCCTGATGATCAATTTCAACGTGGTCTTATTTTTGGTACTGAGTCAGTTTCTGCTGCCGCTGAGCGGGACCAATACGCTGCCTATGTTGAATTCTCAATCCCATTAGCTGATAGCTTAGAATTACAACTTGCAGGTCGTTACGATGATTACAGTGACTTTGGTACCACAACCAATCCTAAAGTAGCACTGCGCTGGGCACCTACTGATGAAATTACCGTTCGCGGCTCATGGGCACAAGGTTTTAGAGCACCTTCACTAGCACAAATTGGCCTAGGTCCATCAGAGGAAAGTCAGTTTTTTATTGATAGCTACCGCTGTGCTGCAACTGGAGAAGATTGTGATGTACTCGATTACAACATCCAATTTGCTGGTAATCCTGATTTAAAAGCCGAAGAATCTGAATCATGGAACGTTGGTTTTATTTGGGCGCCAATGGCTGATCTTGGTTTCAGTATTGATGTATGGAGTATTACCCAAGATAACAAAATTGATGAGCAAGCATTCGGCCCTATTTATGATGCTGAATGTAACAACCAGAATAGTACCATCTGCGTTCGCCTGCCGCCACAAGGTGGACAAAGTCTTGGGGTGATCCAAAAAATTCATAGTACCTTTGAGAATGTCTCTTCACAAGAAGTGTCTGGTGTTGATTTCTCAGCAAATTATAACCACTCATTGGATGATCTTGGTTTACTTAAGTTCAACTTAGAATGGTCCTATCAAGACAAGTTTGAAAAAGACGGTCGCGATTATACTGGTGAATATGGTTACCCTGAACACCGCTGGATGTTCTCAACTAATTGGGAGCTTGGTGCATTCAATACTAATGTAAATATCAGCTATGTGGGTGAGTTTGAAGATACGCCTGATATTGATTTTGATGGCACCCTCGATTTTGATAGCAACACGTCAAGAATGGTTGATTCACAAGTCTTAGTTGATTTACAAACGGCTTATCGTATTACCGAATCGACCAAGATCTCGATTGGCGTAAATAACCTATTTGATGAAGAGCCACCATTTGCAATTGGTGATGGTGATGGTGATTTATACGGTTATGCTTCCGCGGTTCACAACCCTCGCGGACGTTATATCTACACCAAAGTGTCATTCGCTTTCTAGCGACTACCCTAAATAAAAAACCCGCCAAATTGGCGGGTTTTTCATATTCTAAAACAAAGGCCTAAATTATAGGTCGCTTTCGTTTTCAGAAAGGAACTTAGCAACGCCTGCTGGGCTTGCATCCATACCTTTTTTGCCTTCAGTCCAACCAGCTGGACATACTTCACCGTGCTCAGTGTGAAACGCAAGAGCGTCAACCATACGAAGCATTTCGTCGATGTTACGACCTAGTGGTAAGTCATTTACTACTTGATGACGTACATTACCTTCTTCATCAATTAAGAATGAACCACGAAATGCAACGCCCGCTTCTGGATGCTCAACATCGTATGCTTTACAGATTTCGTGCTTAACATCTGCAACTAGTGCGTATTTAACTGCACCGATACCGCCGTCTGCAACAGCAGTGTTACGCCATGCGTTGTGTGAGAATTGTGAATCGATTGAAACACCAATTACTTCTACGCCACGCTTTTGGAATTCTTCATAACGCTTGTCAAAAGCAATTAGTTCAGAAGGACATACGAAAGTGAAATCTAATGGGTAAAAGAAGATGACTGCTTTTTTACCTTTGATTGTTTCGTGAAGATTGTAGCTATCTACGATCTCGCCGTTACCTAGTACTGCTGCAGCGGTAAAGTCTGGTGCCTGGCGGCCTACTAATACACCCATTTTATTCTCCAAATATTTGAGTTTGCTTTTAATTGCTTACGCAATGCTTGCCTTTAATATGGGATCTAAAAAGTAAATACCAAGGGCTAGCATGCATAATTATCAGAATATTTTAGAGACTAAAGACTTAAAAGAACAATCGTATTTTCCGATGTCACTCATCGAAAAATACGAACGCAGTGTATCACTCGCTGTTTGTCATTAATAACAGCGAAAAAAAACCTGCATATGCAGGCTTCTTATAGATATAACTACCCAGTAAATGCAGAGTTAATCCATGATATTTTCCGGCATATCACCACGGATTTTTTGCCAGATCTCACCTGTTTGATGACCATATTTCCGCATCATTGAAATTGCGCCGTCATGTTCGCGTTTCTCAGCAAGTATGGTTAAATCTTTATAGAATTGACGCGCTAACTGACGCGTGCCTGGATCTGAAAAGTAATGACAGCCAATTTTAGAGTAAAAACCCTTAAAACCATTAAGAATAAGTACATAAATACGGTTATTACCTGCAACAGCCAACTCATGATGTACTTTATAATCATAATCAGCGAAAGCTTGTGCACTATCTTCAAGTTCATCACTTTTTGAAAGAATTTCTATCACGCGATCAGGTGCTAGTTTAATGGCAGCGCGAGTATAGATAGCGCTAATATTAGTACGCGCAGAAAGTAACTGGTCGGTTAACTCGGGCATTTTATCTTCATCAAGACGCGCTAAGGTCTCTAAAATATTAAGTCCTGAGGTTTCCCAAAAGTTATTTACTCGAGTCGGTTTACCGTGTTGGATTGTTAACCAACCATCACGCGCTAAACGCTGCAGTACTTCACGTAAGGTTGTACGAGTAACACCGATTAATTCTGATAACTCTCGCTCAGCGGGAAGAATAGAACCTGGTGGAAAATCACCATTCCAAATTGACTCAACAATGTACTCTTCGGCAAACCCTGCTGGGCTTTTCGCTTTAAAAATTCTCATTCAATTCCCACTTGAGTTACCACATAACATTACTTTAAACGATTAACTGACTGATTGTACCAGATGAAGCCAAACTAACAAGTAAAGTCACTTCATTAATTCACCCACGACGACAAGCTTAAGCCTCTACTCTCGCCACGTTTTTAAAATGGATACAGGCTAATTTATCACTCTTTCAGTGTCGCTTTCTTTTATACTAAATTGAAGGGATTGACCACAAAGAGTAATAGACATTTAACTTCATTATGCACACTATACGGACTGAATAAAAATACCCATTTCGCTATTTCAGCTACACTTAATATAGCGCGGCATATTAAATGGATAAAAGGTACGTGATGTTGTTTATAGCTTTTTTGTTTACACCACGGCTAGACTGAATTAACTTAACCAACAACAGTTATACTTAAATGTACAATAATAAGGAACACCTATGCAACAGAGTGTTTTCAATGCAATTTTTAAGAATTTTTTAGGCTCTGCCCCACAGTGGTATAAATACACAATTATTGCTTTTTTAGCTATTAACCCTGTGTTATTTCATATCAATCCCTATATGGCTGGTTGGGCATTAGTTTTAGAGTTTATTTTTACTCTCGCGATGGCGCTGAAATGTTATCCACTGCAACCTGGTGGTTTACTTGCAATTGAAGCTATGTTTATAGGCATGACAACTGCCGGGCAAGTAGAGCATGAAATTGTTCAAAATGTAGATGTAATCTTACTGTTGATCTTTATGGTCGCAGGTATCTACTTTATGAAAGATTTATTACTCTATATTTTCACCCGCTTGGTGGTATCAGTTCGCAGCAAAACTGTACTTTCCTTAGCATTTACTATTTCTGCAGCATTTCTTTCTGCTTTTTTAGACGCACTTACAGTAATGGCGGTGGTCATAGCTGTCGCTATGGGCTTTTACAGTATTTACCATAAAGTCGCCTCAGGGAAAGACTCCACTAGTGAACATGACATTAACGATGATAACCAAGTACGCCCAGTTAATCGTCAGGAACTTGAAGAATTTCGAGCTTTTTTACGTAACTTATTAATGCATGCTTCGATTGGTACCGCGCTTGGTGGAGTCTGTACTATGGTGGGTGAACCACAAAATCTTATTATTGCAGAACGAGCAAGCTGGCAATTTGGGGAGTTTTTCTTGCGTATGTTGCCTGTTACTATGCCTGTATTCATCGCTGGTATTGTTACTACAATATTACTCGAAAAAACAAAAACCTTCGGTTATGGCGCAAAGTTACCAGAACCGATTCATCAAATACTTGCTGATCACGCAAAAGAGCTCGATAACAAACGCACTAAACGCGATAAAGTTAATCTGATGTTTCAGTCATTTATTGCTGTATGGTTGATCATTGCATTAGCTTTACACCTTGCCACGGTTGGCTTAATTGGCTTATCCGTCATTATTTTTGCAACTGCGTCCGCTGGTATAATCGAAGAACACCAACTAGGAAAAGCGTTTGAAGAAGCATTGCCGTTTACTGCACTGTTATGTGTATTTTTCTCAATCGTTGCAGTAATTATTGATCAACACTTATTTACTCCTGTAATAACTTGGGTACTGACATTTGAAGGGCAATTACAGTTAGTTATGTTTTTTGTCGCTAATGGCCTACTCTCGATGGTCAGTGATAATGTGTTTGTTGGCACTGTTTACATCAACGAAGTAGCGGCGGCTTTAAAAGCAGGACAAATTAGTCGCGACCAATTTGATTTATTAGCAGTAGCAATTAATACTGGTACTAACTTACCAAGTGTAGCCACACCGAATGGACAAGCTGCATTTTTATTCTTACTAACATCAACACTTGCTCCCGTATTACGTTTATCTTACGGGCGTATGGTTTATATGGCACTTCCCTATACCATTGTACTTACGGTTGTTGGTTTAAGCTCTACATATCTAGGGCTTAGTGAGGTAACTGATTTACTCTATCAATGGGGTTGGATTGAACACCACAGCGCAAGCTTACAAAGTATAGGAAGTTCAGGGCATTAAATATCCGAACTCTGGACAGTAAATCCCTTAACCCATATTTAGGTTAAAGAGTAAAAACAAAGCTGCTTCGGCAGCTTTTTTATTGTTACAAATCATATTTATCCTTGCGCCTAGTTTAATGACTAAGTCATAATTCATCTACAAATTATAGATTGGATATTTTATGACTTGGTTAGCAAATTTAGCCCAACAGCGCAGTGCTTGGTTACTGCTCGCTTTTAGCGCTTTTATTTTTGAAGTAATCGCATTGTTTTTTCAATATAAAATGGGCTTAGAGCCATGCATTATGTGTATTTACCAACGTACTGCCATGCTGGGGTTATTAGCCGCTGGGTTACTCGGTGCAATTAAACCCACGAATGTAATATGCCGCCTAACAGCATTTTCTGCATGGGCAGTTGCCAGTATTTGGGGTTATTTAATTGCACGCGAACATATCGATATGCAAACTACCACCGATCCTTTTGCGTTTAGCTGTGAATTCGAACCTAATTTCCCATTACCATTGCACGAATGGATGCCACATTTTTTTGCTGCAACAGGTGACTGTGGCAACATCGATTGGCAATTTGCAGGGCTAAGTATGCCGGCGTGGATGGAGATCATTTTTGCCGCATTTACTCTGATACTAATGGCCGTTGTAGCAAGTCGTTTAATAATTAAAAAGTCGCTGTGATGATGGCATTATTTTCAAGTCAAGTAACGCAATTAAAATCGTTTAAAATACGTCAACGTCAGCAAATAATTGCGATTGCAGTGAGTATGTTAACTCCAATGCAAAAAATCAGTTTGCGTATTATTAAGCTGGTTTTATTGATCCCAGTATTTCTATCATTAGCGTATGTTGAAGGTTGGTTGTTACTTCCAGCTTTACTTCTGGCCGGGTTAAGCTACCCGTTGTTAACCACCCCTGTTGAAATTCAATTTTCTAAACACTATTTAAGCAAGGCTATAAAGCAATTTGAACAGGGCGAATAATTCGCCCTGTAGTTTTTTAAAATGTAACTTTGCCATCCAGTTTAGCGACTAATTTATCGCCAATACCTTTAACCTGCGCTAAATCTGCAACAGACTTAAACTTGCCTTGCTTAGTACGGAAATCAATGATCGCTTGCGCTTTTGATTTACCAATACCAGGCAGCTGAGTAAGCTGTTCGACTGTTGCTTGATTCACATTGACTAACTGAACTTTCTTCATACTTTCAGTAGTCTCTGTTTTAGTTACAGCTGCGCTACTAGGCAATGAAATAGCTAAGCCAAGCACTACCACTATTAAAGTTAAAAACTTCATGTTTCTCCTCCATGATATCCATACGTGGACTCAATTAATAGTTGATTTTAATGCCTTCACTTTTGGACTACCTCCAAATAAAGTCATACTAAAAAAGTGCGACTATTTAAATAAAGTAAAGTTGTACCTCTTTGTCAAATCCTAGTAGTAAAAAATAAAAATGTTCACTTGCAAAAAGACCAATAAACAATTACTGTACATAAAAACAGTAATCAATCAAGGTGAACTTGTTATTCACCAAGCAAATTGGCAGGAGAAATCATGGCTGTTGTTGTTAAATATGTTGTAGAGAGAAACGGAGTCGAGCGTATGACGTTTACTACTAAAAAAGAAGCTGACGCGTATGACAAAATGCTTGATATAGCAGAGTCGCTTGAGGTTATGCTTGAGAAAGTTGATGTGCCACTAAGCGAACAACAAATCGAATCGCTCGCACTTGAGATTGCTAAAAGTAAAGACGACTTTATGAATGTACTTAAAGGCGGCAAAGAGGCAATACAGAAAGCACCTACGGCGAAAGTAAAAAAAGAAAATGTAGCGTCGATTAAAGCCAGCGCAGATAAAGAAGCAAGCTAAAAACTTACAAGTTAACTAACTAAAAAAGGGCAATTAATTGCCCTTTTTTAGTTATAAAAATTACTACCCGTTATAGCCCTCGTTCAACTTCATCAAATAATTCGGTGATCTCTTTATTTGGTGGCGCTGTTGATAAGCTCACTGTAATGATTGCAATTGTTGCAAGTATAAAACCCGGTATAATTTCATAAATGATACTGCTGAGGCTCTCACCATTTATGGTGATTGGCGCGTATATCCAGATCAACACTGTCCCTGCACCCACAACCATGCCACTGATCGCACCTTGTAGATTCATTCGCTTCCAATACAAGCTAAGTAATACTAACGGGCCAAACGCAGCCCCAAAACCAGCCCATGCATTACTTACTAAATCTAAAATAGAACTATCGCGATCATAAGCCAAATAAATAGCAAATAATGCAACGAGTAGTACACTAATTCGACCAACTAAAACCAGCTCGGTTTGTGATGCATCACGGTTTAAATAAATTTTATAGAAATCTTCAGTTAACGAGCTTGAACAAACCAATAACTGAGATGAAATAGTACTCATAATCGCAGCTAAAATAGCAGCAAGTAAAAAGCCGGCAATAAGTGGATGGAAAACCAATTCAGATAATACTAAGAATATCGTTTCTTTATCGTCAATCAGCATTTGATTTTCGATCATGTAAGCGGCACCAAATAGTCCAGTTAACACCGCACCAATCGCTGATAAGGTCATCCACGACATACCAATACGACGCATAGTTGGCATATCTTTCACAGATCGTACTGACATAAAACGTACTATGATATGCGGTTGACCAAAATAACCTAAGCCCCATGCCATTGCAGAAATAATAGCGATAGTTGAACCACCAGCAAACCAATCTAACATATTAAGCGAGTGGACTTCGCTCTCTTTCGGAGCGCTTAACAGCAAGTCATAGCTGGCATTAGCAAGTGTGTCTAACACTGGCTGGTCTAGCATCGTATAAGTAACAATAGGTACAGCAAGTAGCGAGACAAACATAATGCAACCTTGCACAAAGTCAGTCAAACTAACAGCTAAGAAACCACCAAACAATGTATAGAGTACGACGACTCCGGTTGTCACATAAAGCCCTGTTTCGTAACTCATCTGAAATGAGTTTTCGAATAATTTTCCGCCAGCGACAACGCCTGAAGAAGTATAAAGTGTGAAGAAAACGATGATCACGATTGCCGAGATGACTCGTAATATATTTTTATTATCAGCAAAACGATTAGCAAAGTAATCTGGGATGGTAATCGAGTCATTCGCTTTTTCAGTATAGACACGTAGCCTTGGCGCGACTAAAAAGTAGTTTGCCCAAGCACCAAGTACTAAACCTATCGCAATCCAAACTTTACTTAAGCCAAATAGATACATAGCACCGGGTAAACCCATAAGTAGCCAACCACTCATGTCCGATGCACCTGCAGATAGTGCAGCTACAGCTGGTGATAAACTTCTGCCACCCAACATATAACCCGACACATCGGCGGTAGACTGCTTATAAGCGTACAAGCCAATACCTAGCATTACGATAAAATACGCAGCTAAAGAAATAATCATTCCAGTTTCCAAACTCGCCTCCAACTCTGAAGTTAAAACCTGGCTTTCAATCCTAATAATGACTCATAAATCAATACTATATAAAGTCATTATTGGTGTAAAAACCAACCTAGAGCTTGACTATATCACGCAAAGGGTGAATAACTCCAATTACTAAGTTAACCTTACAATGATATAGGGTTAAGCGGTTTTACCTAATGGTTAATTATTTGACTATAGAACATGGTAATTAATACTTAATTACCCTAGGATTAGATCGATGATTTTGCAATTAATCAATACTATAGTATTGATATTTTAAATATAGTTAATGCTATTTATGTTGTTTTATCTTATATTGCCCAAGTAATCGCTTAACTGATGTGGACCCGCTGTTTATGTATTTTTATGCTGCACGCCAACCAATTTTAGATCGAAACAAACAACTTGTAGGATATGAGTTACTTTTTCGTGACGGCGTTGATAATGTATTCCCAGATATTGATGGTGACGAGGCAACTAGCCGGCTAATTGAAGGTAGTCAATTCAATTTTGGCTTAGAAGATCTCACCGATAATAAACCAGCGTATATCAACTTTACGCTTGAAACATTACAAAAAGGCTACCCAACCCTGCTTGGTAAAGATCAGATTGTTGTAGAAATACTCGAAACAATTCAACCAGGGAAACGCTTACTCGCGATCGTCAAAGACTTAAAACAAAAAGGTTATACGCTCGCCCTGGATGATTATATTCACCAGCCTGTATGGCGTCATTTTTATCCTTTTATTGATATTATTAAAATAGATTTTCTCAATTGTGAAGTTGACACTATCCACAGCATAATCGAAGAAATTAAACCTTATCCGCATATAAAATTATTAGCAGAAAAGGTAGAAACCTACGAAAAGTATCAATTAGCATTAGATCTTGGCTTTACTTACTTTCAAGGGTTTTTCTTTTCCAAGCCAGAAATGGTGCAAAGTAAAACCTTGCCGCCATCAGAGATAGCTCTTGCCGAGCTGCTTTATGAGACATCCACTGTTGAAGTCAATTTAAAGAAAATTACCGACGTATTTGAGCGAGATGTAAACCTCTCTTATAAATTATTACGTTATAGTAATTCAGCGGCATTTAAGCGCAGAGCTGAGATCAGCACCATCAAACAAGCACTAATTGTGCTAGGTGCAGCAGAAATTAAAAAGTTTTTATCCTTGTTGTTTGCAGCTCAAGTTGCTGGTGATAAACCCGCAGAGTTAATACGCTTATCGTTAACTAGAGCACGCTTTACTGAGTTGCTAGCTATAAACCATAGTAAACTCAAAGATACGGGAATGGCTTTTTTAACCGGTATGATGTCACTAATGGATGCCATATTAGATGAAGATATGGAAAGCGTGATGAATAAGCTACCATTATCCAACGACATAAAGTTAGCATTATTAGAGGATCAAGGTTTACTGGCACAATATCTGCGCTTGGTAAAATTATACGAACAAGCCAATTGGCAAGGTGCAAACGCGATTAAAGATGAGCTTGGTCTTACAGCTGGTAAAGTGCCAGATGCATACCATGACGCAGTTAACTGGGCTAATGAACAAATGAAAGTACTGGCTGGGTAATAAACAACGCCGTAAAAACAATGCCAGCTTAGATGCTGGCATTGTTATTTAACCCGAAAATATAATATATTAAAGGCTTTCTAAAAAGTCTTCATCAAAATCTTCGGGCTCTTTTTCAACAGGTGGATTACCATCATACAGCTCATATAACTGACGTTGAAAGTAAATGTCTTTCATAAAAATATACGGATCGAGTGACTCATTCAATAAGCTTTCTTGCGGTATTAAAGAGGCTCGGGCTTCTACGGCCTTTAATGCAAACACCAATACAGTTTGTGGCGTGGTTAAGGCAATTTTTGGTAACACATAGCCATCAACCACTGCACCCGTTAGGTTACGCGCTGTTGACGGTCCCATTCCCGGTAGCATTAAATAAGCACCGTCGCCTATTCCCCATACCCCCAGAGTTTGACCAAAGTCTTCATCGACAATATTCAAACCAAGCGATGTCGCAACATCAAATAAGCCAAAAATACCCACAGTTGAATTAACTAAAAACCGCGCTAAGCTCACGCCTGCGTTACCCGCTTTACCTTGTAGCGTGGCATTAACTACATCAGTTGGTGCACTAATGTTGCCAGTAAAATTGACGATACTACGGCGCACCGGTGTTGGTGTTACGGCCACATACCCTACCGCAACAGGGCGCAGAACATAAGCATCAAGTACATCCATATTAAAATCATACATTGGACGGTTAAATGATTGTAGTGGATCTCGCTCATCTATTTTTTCGTCAGGCACTTGCGCGCATCCTGCTAGCACCAATAGCCCAAACAAAACTAAACTCTGTCTTAACATCTTTTATCCTTAAGGTATTAATTCATTGATAAGTAAATCGTAAGCCTTGGTTTGGCTACGTTCTAACACATCTGAACGCCCTTCCAACTCACCCGTTGAAGGCATTACTGATGCATCCTTTGAAATGCGTGCAGTTAAAATAATTTTATCAACGCTTGAAAGCGTTAACCCTGCGACCATAGCATTACTATCACTTAACTGTACTTCAATTGGAAAACTATAATCTGTTAATTTTACCACTGCGAGCGGCATTGGCGGACCATTGGCAGCTTTTGCAAATACGAATAAGGTACCTTGGATTGGAAGCTTCTCTGCAAGCTGTGGCGCAAGATTAACGGTAACTTTGATAGCACTCATTTTAGCTGCGTTATTATCCTCGCCACTGCCCTGCTCAGCTTGTGGTTGCAACGCAGGTGCTAGTTGTGTGTTTTCAGCTGTAATATTTTGTTCAATTTCAGTAATTCGCTGAGCAATCATGTCATAGCGAGTATCTTGCTCATCCATACTCTTTAAAAGCACTTCGAATGCTGCTTTTGCTTGCAACCAATCATGACGCTCATAAGCAATTAACGCTAACAATGAAATAGCATCAAGGTTAGTTGGATCGTCTTTGAGCACTTTAGAGAGCATACCCGCAGCGCGCGTCATATTTACATCACTGCCTTCAAGTAATAGTACTTGGCTGTAACTGATCAGCACAGGCATGTTGTCAGGATCCATGCGTAGCACTTTATCAAATGACTGTTGCGCCATGTCGTATTCGTTCAATGACATTGCAACACGACCGAGTAGCATCCAAGCCACTTGATCATCACCACTTTGCGCAAGTTTAGTGCGTAGCCCTAACGCAAACGCTTGTAATTCATTTTGGGTTAAAGGTTCGCCTTGTTGCATCACGGCTCGTTCACCATAAGCTGCTAAATTATCCATGGCGCTGTGCCAGTTCTGCAACTGTTGTTGTGAACCAGTTGCAGTATAAAATACAGCGGTAAAAGCGATTAAAAATGCACTGCCTGTTAATGCAAAAATACGGTTATTGCCTCTGCTCATCAGTGATTTTTCAGGCGATAACTCATTTAGTAAACGACGTTTGAGCTCAATCACAGACTCATCATGGTTAACTTGATCAATACGTTGATTTGCTAAATCATTCGCCAGCTCGCCAAGGCGCTGATGGTAGATGGCAATAAGCTCTGAATTAGCATTGTAAGTGAGACTTTGTACCCGCTCTTTACTCAAAAACGGCAATGCCACAAACGCCACAGCTAATAAGGTTAATAATGCAAAAGAAACCCACATTAGTATCATTTAAATCTGCTCCTGACGTTCATTTTTCGCAATGAGCTTGGCTAATAACGCCTCATCTTGCTCACTCCATGTTTGCTTAACCGCAGACTTACGTTGACGAAAAATAATAAAGCCAAAGCCAAATACCACAATCAAAATAGGTAATACCCATAACACTAATGTTGCTGGCGTTACTGGCGGATCGTAGTGAACAAAATAGCCATAGCGGTCAATCATATATTCAATCACATCGTCTTTCGATTTGCCTTCTTTGACTAACGCCAATACTTTTTCGCGCAAATCTTTCGCAACCACAGCATCTGAATCTGCGATATTTTGATTTTGACATTTAGGGCAACGTAATTCTTTAGTTAACTCAGTAAAGCGTTGCGCTTGTTCGTTGTTATCAAATTGGTAACGATCTTGCTCTGCCATAGCTATGCCACTGGCTAGTATCATTAAAGCAATTAAAAAATATTTCATGGCTGTAATTCCTGCATCAAGGGAGCAAATTTAGCACGCCAAACTCGTGGGTTTATATCGCCAGTATGGTGCAATAAAATGGTGCCTTTGCTATCCACTAAAAATGTTTCAGGTGCACCTGACACACCTAAATCAAGCGAAAGAGTACGGTGTAAGTCAAGAATATTAAACTGATACGGATCACCGGCACGACTTAACATTGACGTCACTTCTTCACGTAGCGCTGGCATATCAAATTCACCATCAAAGTCAGCATCATAACTTTGTACATAGTAAAGCCCGATAATTTTAACGCCTTGCTCTCGCAATTGGGTTAAATAATCTAATTCAGCTAAACAGGTAGGACACCAAGTGCCCCATACATTGAGTAGATATACATCGCCTTTTAATTGACTATCTTGCCAACGCTTTGAATCCTGCATTAAATCAGGTAAATCAAAGGCTGGCATTGGCTGACCTAACCGACCGGTTTGAATTTCTCTTGGGTTTGAAAACAAACCTTGAAATAAAAACACACACACTAAAGCAAATGCCAGCAGGGGTATAAGCGCTAATAATTTGCGATTCATACTAACTGCTCCTTTGATTTATCAGACTTCTTTTTGCTGGTGCGATAGCGTCTGTCACCCAAAATCATAAAGCCAGCAAGTGAAATCAACACACCACCAATCCACATCCAACGCACATACGGTTTATGATAAATTCGCAGTGACCAACCACCGTTACTTAACTGCTCACCCAGCGCTAAATATAAATCGCGGGTGAAACCGGCATCAATTGCCGCTTCAGTCATAAATTGCATACCAATATCATAACGACGTTTTTCAGCATGCAATACGGTCACTAATTTATCATTTTTCAGAACACTCACTTCTCCCGCATGGCCACTGTAGTTAGCGCCGCGAATAGTATTCACCCCTTCAAAACGATACTGATATTGATTTAACTGTACGATTTCGCCAGGCTTCATCGAAACATCACGTTCAACCGAATACGCCGAAGTTAAAGTGACACCTGCGATAACAAAGGCAATACCAACATGCCCTAGTACCATAGCCCAATAACTAAGTCCTAACCTTTTAAGACCTTGGCTAAAGTTAGTTTGCACAGTAGCTTTAACATATAAATCAACACCGGTGGTGATCACAATCCATATCGCAAGCGTGGTCGCCAATAAAGTTAAAGGCGCTACGCTGGCATAACTTGAATATAACCAAGCAGCACTGATCACTATGCTCATTAACGCTGACACAAGGAGTTTATTTTGTAAAAAAGACCACTTATTTTGCTTCCAACGTAACAGAGGGCCAATGCCCATTAAGATGGCAAACGGCACTAAAATAATGGCAAACATTTTATTAAAGAATGGTTCGCCAATTGAAATACTGCCTAAGCCCATTTCTTTATGAACCATAGGTAGTAAAGTACCCAGTAACACAATAAATGTAGCAACCACTAAAAATATATTATTGAGCCATAACGCCACTTCACGTGATACCAGTTTGTAACGACCTTCGCTGCGTACTTGCGATACCCTAAATGCATATAACGTTAACGCACCACCAACCACTATCGCTAAAAACGCTAAGATAAATAAGCCACGATCAGGATCGGTAGCAAACGCATGCACTGACACAATAATGCCAGAGCGAACAATAAAGGTGCCCAGTAAACTCAATGAAAATGCAGCAATCGCAAGTAATACGGTCCATGATTTAAATACACCGCGTTTTTCGGTTGCCGATAATGAGTGCAATAATGCAGTAGCTACTAACCAAGGCATAAGCGATGCGTTTTCAACGGGATCCCAAAACCACCAGCCACCCCAGCCAAGCTCGGAATATGCCCACCAGCTTCCAATAGTAATACCTAGTGTTAAAAACCCCCACGCAGTCATTGTCCAAGGACGTGACCACTTAGCCCACGTATTATCAAGTTTACCTGTTAATAATGCTGCAATTGCGAATGCAAAAGAAACCGATAGACCAACATAACCCATATATAATAAAGGTGGATGGATGATCATCCCTGGATCTTGTAATAGCGGATTAAGGTCGCGACCTTCGACAGGAAAATACGGCAGTAATAATTCAAATGGATTTGACATCCACAGAGTGTAAAGCATAAAGCCAACACCTAAAAAGCCTAACACACCTAATACACGAGCACGCAGTATCCAAGGCAGTGAATTAGAGCGCAGTGCTACTACTGCTGTCCAACCGGCTTGCATTACTAGCCACAATAAAATAGCACCTTCGTGCCCACCCCAAGTTGAAGTGATTTTATAATACCAAGGCAAGGTACTACTAGAATGATAAGCCACGTACGCGACAGTAAAATCATCGGTTAAACTGGCATAAATTAAGGCAGCGAATGACACTAGTACAAATACAAATTGGCCAACAGCTAATGAAGGAGCTGCACGCATTAACCGTAAATTACCAGTATGTGCGCCCCATAGAGGAAAAATACACAATAAAACACTCAGCACCATGGCCAGTGTTAGGGAAAAATAACCGAGTTCTGGGATCATCTTAATTGCCACTTTCTAAGTTATATTTAGGTTTTTCGTGTTTGATCCCCTTCACCGCTTCCGCAACTTCAGCAGGCATGTATTCTTCATCATGCTTAGCCAATACTTCAAACGCTTCTATTACATTAGGTTCAATCAACACACCTTGAGCAACAATCCCTTGCCCCTCGCGAAATAAGTCAGGCAAAATACCTTGGTATTTGATCGTTACTAAAGGGCCTGTATCAATCAAGGTAAAGCTTACTTGTAGGCTGGTTTCATCTCGAATCACTGATCCTGGGACCACCATACCGCCAATACGCAACTTTTGACCAATGTGCGGCTTTTCTTTATTCGGGCCTTTACCTTCAATTAACTCACTTGGAGTATAAAATAAGTTAATATTTTCTTGCAGCGCATACAATACTAAACCGATGGCGGCACCAATACCGAATACAATAGCGACGACGCCAAGCAAACGTTTCTTACGTCTTGGGTTCATGCTTGATTCTCCTGTTGAGCGTGTTTAATGCGAGCCTCTCGTGCAGCTTGTTGCTGCACAGAAGCCATAATGCGCTTAGTATCATTAAAAGAGCTTACTAAAATACCTAATAAAATCAGTGCACATGAACCAAAAGAAAGCCACACATAAAAGCCGTAACCGCCCATGGCAATAAAATCAGAAAAAGAATCAAACTGCATAACTAGCCCCTATTTAACAACTGACGCACCCAAGGGCGATGCTTTTCACGTTGTAAAATTTCATTTTTAAGACGCATCAAAGTCACCATGCCAACAAAACCAGCAAACGCGACTATATTTACCATTAATGGCCAAAACATACTTGAATCAATGGCTTTCGTATCAAACTTGGTAATAGTGGCACCTTGATGCAGGGTGTTCCACCACTCAACCGAAAAGTGGATAATGGGTAGGTTAATTACCCCCACAATAGCTAAAATAGATGCAGCTCGACCTGCTGCTTTTTTATCTTCAAAGGCATGATATAAAGACAATACCCCCAAATATAGAAATAATAGAATGAGCTCAGACGTAAGTCGTGCATCCCATACCCACCACGCACCCCACATAGGTTTACCCCAAGCGGCGCCGGTAATAAGTGCAATTGCAGTTACACATGCGCCAACAGGTGCGATGGCAATCACCGCCAACTCGGCATTACGAAGTTGCCATACCAAAGCGATCACTGCCGCAATAGCCATTGATGAATAAGCCCCCATCGACAAAATAGCTGACGGTACATGAATGAAAATAATGCGATAACTGTCTTTTTGTTGATAGTCGGCAGGCGCATAGGCTAACCCCCAGACCCAACCAATAATCATAAAGACAACCGTTATCACGGCAAAATAGGGCAGTAACGTATTGCATAATTGATATGCACGATCTGCTTTAGCGTAGGGATGTAACCACTTCCACATATTAACTTACACTCACTTTCAATGCTGACGATATGGCGATTGGTGCGCTGATAATTGCAATGACAAGCATCGCACCAAGGATGGCAAGCTGACCACTATAATCCAGCGACATTGTGCTGGTATCGATAGCAGACGTTGCAAAAATTAATACGGGGATATATAAAGGTAAGACCAATAAACTCATCAAAATGCCGCCTTTTTGTAATCCCACTGTAAGCCCAGCGCCAATAGCGCCGATAAAACTAAGTAATGGCGTACCCAATAGCAAGGTAAGCACCGTTGCAATCAATGCTTGATTGTCTAAATTTAATAACAAGGCGAACAGCGGCGTCATCAACACCAACGGCAAGCCTGTAATAATCCAATGGGCAACGACTTTGCCAAGCACCGTTAACGGTAGCGGGTACGATGAAGCAATCAATTGCTCTAAACTACCATCATGATAATCATCACGAAATAGTTTATCTAAGCCTAACATGGTTGAAAGTAACGCAGCGACCCAAATAATACCAGGTGCCATACGGCTAAGTAGACCGGGCTCAGGACCAATTGCTAACGGAAATAATGTAATAACAATTAAGAAGAACAAAATGGGGTTTACGATTTCAGCACGCTGGCGAAATGCCAGCTGTAAATCTTTTTTACAAACGGCACTAAATAGCTGCCAATATGAATGCTGGCGTAACATCAGTGTCGGTACTCCAGAGTAACGGTTTGCAACTCATTAAAGTGGGTCGTTAAGTCTTGGTGGGTGGTTAATAAAATCGCCCCACCTTGTGCTAGGTGAGCTAAAAAGCGTTGCTGCAAAAATGCGATACCGGCTTTATCTAAGGCTGTAAATGGCTCATCCAGCACCCATAACTTCGCATCATTAAGCCAAAGTCTGATCAACGCAACACGACGTTGTTGACCAGCAGATAGAGTACGCACAGGTACATCTTCAAGACCAACTAAGCCAATTTTAGCTAATAATGAGTAAAGATCTTGCTCAGTGTCGTAACCTTGAATCTGTAACCAAAATCGCAGGTTTTCAATCGCACTAAGTTGGCTATTCACCCCTGTTTTATGGCCGATAAATAACAATTGCCGGGCAAATTCATCATAATTTTTAGCAATTGATTCACCTTGCCACATAACTTGTCCTTCATCGGGCGCAGAAAAACCCGCAATTATACGCAGCAAGGATGTTTTACCAGCCCCATTTGGGCCTGCTAATTGCATGATTTGGCCTGATTTCAAGCTGAAATTAAGATCCGCAAACAAACAACGTTCTTGCTTGATGCAGGTGACGGACTTAATGTGTAACAAGATGATGATTCTCTATACCCAAAATTAGGCGTTAGTCTAGCATAATGATAGGGTAATACGAATAATGCTTTGCACCGATTAACAAAAACTTGATTTAAAATAATGAACAAACCTACACAGATAACATTAGCGAATTCGCTTCCTGTCAGTCATTCGTCGCACAATGGCGTTGCACAGCAATTACCTGTTTTCAGCGAGCAAACACTCAGCGCTAAAAACATCGTGTTCGCCAAAGGCTCTGTGCAGATGGAAGTCTATGTTGATAAGCATTGGCAAACATTACGTTTAGCTACAACTGGCACTGAAACAAACACTCAAAAAATTGCCAGTGCCGATATTCAACTCAGTAATGATGGTAAACAACTCACTATTTTACCAAAGCAAGCTGAGATCAGCTTGCGTCAAACAAACCAACTGCAAAGTGTTTTAAATTTAATTAACAGTGGTGTTCAGGTCGAGAATAAACCTTTGTCGTTGCAAATTATTTTACAGCCTGCTGCAAAATTACTGTTAAATCAGTTACACGCCAGTATTCCTATCAATAAAGAAGTCGCCCAACTACTGCACAGTGAGCAAGATCTAAAAGCAATAATTACCCCGAACCGCAATAATTTTACCTTAAGTGTTGTTAATCGCTTTGCTGATACACTCCACCAGCAGCCAATCAGCCAAGCAAAACTTGCTCTTTGGCTCAGTAAACTGGTACCGAATGGGCAGCTACAGCTAGATAAAAATACCGCAGTACTGAGCTTTAATAATTATAATGGCAATATTAAGCTCGCACTGCAGCAACCGTTAAATAATCACAGCACACACTCAACTCAGCCTGGTGGGGTAATTCAAAAAGTACAATTAAATGCGCTTAATGAACAATTAATAATAAAAACGCAGCTACCAAAAATAGCTCTGCAGTTAAAAAATTCATTAGCCCATACTTTTAATTCATTGCTACAAAAAAGCCATGTAGCTGGTCAGTTTAATACGCAAACAAGTGTCGCACCTAGCAGCCCCTTATTGGTCAGCAGCAGCCCAATAAGCTCGTGGTTGCAAGACAGTTTTGCTGACTTAAAAACCCGGATCAGTGACGCTGTACGCTATTTTGAAAGCAAACCATTTAGTCAAGTCACCAATAAATCAGCTGTAGCACAATCACTAACACCAACAGATCAAACTGCACAAACCTTACTACCCAAATCACTCAGGCAAATAAACCTTGTGGCAATGGCGACAAGCAACACCCAACCATTACTGACAGATATTAGCCAAGGTACCGCGCTGCCAAAGCATTATCATCAATCGCCTCCCCTGGTACAGTTATTTCAGCGATTAAAAGCCGGTTTAGCAAGTATTACAGAGCCTAATGCGGTTAAAAATAACAGTACTAATGCGGCGCCACTGAGCAAAGATACCGATAACTACAAACAATTAAATAAACTAGCTGCCGCGATTCAATCCAGCGAGCAAACTACAGTAGCGCAAAATAAAACACCGCAGGTTACTGTTAATCCAAAACAAGCAGCATCTGATATTAATGCTCAACCTGCTCAGCTAAACAAAGAACCTATCGCTAAAGCGCTAGCACACAGTCCCGAACAAGTTCTACCCAGCAAAACCAATAGTACAACTGTCAATGTCAGTGATAATAGCGCTGTCGCCAAAACAGTTATAGCCGATGCTCAGCAAAAATTAAAAACAACTCCACCTTTTGCTGCAGGAGTAGATACCAAAGTAGCATCTCTAACAGCACAGCTAAACAACGACAATCTAAAAGCAAGTACTCACTTACATATAGAAGCACTATTAAAAGGACCGATAACCAGCGCTTTGCCAGCCAGCCAGATTAGCTTGCCACTGGAAGCCAAATTATTGGCACCACTTTTAAAAACGCCTATCGAAAAGCCGCTACCTAATTTTAAATCAGCAGCAAACTACGATAAACAGCATATCGCTTCACAAATTAATAAACTAGCAGCGACCAAAGTAAGTGATAATGTCGATTTAAATCGGCTAGTCAATCAAGCTTTTAGCCGCATGATTGACAGCCAATCGTTGCAACCGTTAACCATTCAACGAGAAATACTCAGTGTTTTGCGTCCAGAAAGCTTAACAACTAGTGCCCTGCAAAATAGTTTTAGCCAATCTATTGAGCATTTGGCAGTGGCGATTTTAGCGGCTCCAAGCTTAGCAAATATCAGTGCGTTGAATTTTAACAGTCAAAGCTCACTTGATGCTTTATTACAAATATTAGTGCCTAACTTTAAAGCAACTAACCCACAGAAACTGCAAGAACAATTACTACAGCCACAATCACAAGCCTTAGCGGCTGAGCTGAGCCAAATAAAAACTGCAATTAGCCAAATTAACAGCACCCCCATCAATCAGCAGCCTGATAATAATCCGTTAGTACAATTTTTACTGCCGATGCGACTGCCACCGGAAACCGCACAAACAGAAATTTCATTAGGACAATATAAAAAACCAAGCCAAAATAAACTCGAAGATAAAAATGTTTGGTTTGTGCGACTTAATTTTGATTACGCTGAGCTTGGCCAATTACAGATCACCGCTGAATTAATGGATAAAGCACTCGATTGTCAATTACTTGCCTCAAGCCAAGATATCACCGCAATGGCTCATCCGCACCTTGAGAGTTTGCGTCATAAATTAACAGCTCATGGCCTACAAGTTGGTGAAATGAAGCTAAGCCAAGGTGCGCCGCAACACCAAGCTTTTTATCAATCCCATGCCATTATTAATATTAAGGTTTAAGCCATGAGTGAGATACCAAAACATAAGTCTGCAATTGGTTTAGTTTACGAAGCCGGTCGTACTCCTACAGTCAGTAGTAAAGGGTTTGGTGAGCTCGCAGAAGAGATCATTAAAGCTGCAGAAGAAAAAGGAATTTTGATCCACAAAGATGAAGCATTGGCTAAAACGTTATCGCATTTAGAGCTTGGCGAAGAGATCCCAAGAGAACTGTATTATGTGATTGCCGAACTGATTGCTTTTTCATATGTACTACGGGGTAAATTCCCACCAGGCTGGCAAGACTTTCAAGGCAAGTTAAATATTCAGGCGTAAAAAGTAAAAGGCGCTAATTAGCGCCCTTTTGATGATGTAACGACATTAATAGTTCTGCTTCGGCACGCGGAAGTTCACACTCTCGTATGATCTCTTCAATATCGGCACCTAGTTCAACCATTTTCACTGCTCGAGAATAAATTTTCGCATCAGGATCGTCATATTTTTGCGCATCTTGTAACTGCGCTAACTCTTGATTTCGCTGCTCTACAGCAACTAAGCGCTTACCAATACTTAGCATACCGGTGCGCATTTCTGCGACTTCACTGCGTAAAATACTGAGCTGTTGTTGAGTTTCTTGCAGTTGCAGTATTTTGCTTTTTAATGCTGCAGCGTACTTATTATTATTAATAAAAATTAGTCCCAAGCATACTAACACCAGTACAATTGAGACTCCAAGCAACGAGTATAACAACATAGTTTTTCCGTAAGCGTTATAAATCGCTCAACTCATCCCACTCTTCGTCATTTAGTAATTTATTTAAATCAACTAAAATCAATAATTCACCATCACGATTACTGACACCTTGAATAAACTTGGCACTTTCTTCAGTACCAATGTTTGGTGCACTATCAATTTCTGAGCTACGCAAATAAACCACTTCTGCTACACTGTCGGCTAAGATACCAATGACTTGCTCTTCAGCTTCAATAATTAATACTCGTGAATTGTCTGTTGCTTCTGCAGACATCAAACCAAATCGTGCACGCGTATCTATTACTGTTACAACATTGCCACGTAAATTAATAATCCCTAAAACATAGCTTGGAGCACCTGGTACTGGAGCAATTTCTGTGTAACGCAAAATCTCTTGCACTTGCATCACATTCACACCATAGGTTTCTGATTCAAGCTTAAAAGTTACCCACTGCAATACTTCATCATTGCCATCGGTATTTTTACTGCTTGATAATAATCTTTGTTCACTCATGTTATTACTCCGAATATCGTTACTGGTCGCGGCTATCTAAACCTTGCTCTAATAATTGACCTAAGCTTTGCACATCAATTAAGGCACACATTTTTTCTTTAATTACACCTGCAAGCCAAGGCCGCTTGCCACTTTTAGCTCGCCATTTCACATCTTCACTGCGTAGTGTAATGTTATTAACCAGCTTTTCAGCCAACAATCCCCATTGGCTATTACCTAAAGTAATTAAGTATTGGTAGTTTAATTTGTCTTCTAACTCTTGGGTATACTTTTCTGGCATCACCCAAAGCGCTGTATCAACTACATTAAGATTCTCATCACGATTTAGCATCACTCCTTTAAACCACTTGGGTTTACCAAAAAGCTGATTAACTTCACCTAATTGATGAATACCACCTAATGCTTTTAATGGTACTGCGAGGGTAAGCCCTGCCACTTCAAAGAATAACGCCTGAAACTCACCATCAAAATAATCTTCTTGACGCTGTACAGGAGTTTTAGCTTCAGCAACATTTAGCTGTTCACTCACTTTAGCTATATCTTTGATATTAGCTTGGATCTGTGGTTTCTCAAGGGGCGCGGGTATTTCTTCCTCAATACTAGTCTTTGGCTCATCAAGTGCGTTTGGCTGCACAATGGTTTGCTGCGACGCCTTGAGTGGCATTTTATTGCTACTTTCTGTGGATGGAACTTGTTCGAGTAATTTTGCAACCGGGTGTAAGTCTGTTGACTCATCGTCTTCGCACAGTAAAGCCCCCAAGTACTGGGTCATTACTTTTTCATTAGCAAATAATTGCTTACTCATTCATTAACCTTGTTCAATCAAATAATCGAGTAATGCGCGATAAGCATAAACACCTCTTGAGCGTGGACAATACTGAATCGGTACTTGTTGAGCTAAACTTGCATCACGGAACTTAGTGTCTACGGGTATTACCCCTGGCCATACTTTTTCTTGGTACGTTTGCTGTAATGTTTTATATGCTTCAAGGGATGCATTAGTGCGCTTATCATACATTGTAGGGATAATGGTATATTGATACTGCTTTGATTGCGAGCTTTGCATTAATTCCATGGTCCGCATCATTCGGTCAAGTCCTTTGAGTGCTAAAAACTCAGTTTGTACTGGCACTAAAATGCGTTCACTTGCAGCCAATGCGTTAACCATTAATACACCTAACACTGGCGGACAGTCTAAAATAGCGTAATCATAGTGCTCACTAATTTTTGCTAAAGCTTTTTTTAAGATAAGCCCCATTCCGGTCTTATTACCCATACTGCGGTCAAGTGTCGCGATTGCCATCGTTGCAGGAAGAATATCTAAGTTATCTATGTTCGATGGACACAAAGCTTGCAATATTTCTTCACTTGCCATGCTGTTTCCACGGGCAAATATATCATATACACTGACTTCTAAATCTTCTGAATCAATGCCAAAGTAATACGTTAAAGATGCATGAGGATCGGTATCAATCAGTAATACTCGCTTTCCTTGCAGCGCTAATATACCAGCTAAGCTCACAGCCGTGGTCGTCTTCCCTACTCCACCTTTTTGATTTGCTACCGTCCAAATTTTCACATCACACCTTATTTTTGTTCGTTGCGCGTTGTAATTCTTATACCACCGTGTGGGAGTTGGATCACTTTAATAGTGTTGTCATCACTTGGCAACTCAATTGGTTGCTCTGCTTCAGTTTCTGTTGCTGGTTGCTCGGTTGTAACAATGGGCTTGGGTGGCAAACCATATTTTGATAATGCAACGACTACTTTACGATTTTCAGCACGTCCTTGCTCTGTATCATTATCAGCAAAAGGTGAATACTGTCCATATCCTTCAATAGCCATGCGCGCAGGGTTGATACCTAATGCATCAAGTTCGACTAAAATCGAGGTCGCTCTTGCAACAGATAGCTCCCAATTAGAACGAAACATTTCATTATGAATGGTTTCATTATCGGTATAACCACGCACTCTGACGTAGTTATCTACTGGGGCAATAATATCGTTTACTAATTTTATCACTGCTTTCGCGCGTTGATGCGCCACCGCACTGCCACTGGAAAATAACATTCCTGAGCTTAATTCAATGATCAACCAGTCTTGGTGCAACTCTAAACTTGCTTCGCCATCGCGTATTTCATCGATCAAGGCTGATTGTAATTTAGTTAATAAGCTATCTAAAGGTTTGCCTAAGTGTTTTTGTTTTATATTACTGGTATCGCTTTGTCCATCCAGTAACTCTGGGCCAGCTTCTTGCTTTTGAATACTTTCACCAAACAGTAGTTCGTTTTCAGGAGTCACTCTATCGGTTAATAAACCGGTCCCCGTCACGCCTTGACCCTCTTGACTATACTGACGAGCTGACTTGTCAAAAACCTGCTCTAGCGAATCAGATAAAATTTGGAAGCTTTCTTCTTTATTAATCGCAATCGCATACATCACTACAAAGAATGCAAACATAATAGTCATGTAATCAGCGTACGACACTAGCCAACGTTCTGTATGCTGACTTTTGGTCGATGAGTGACGAAGTCGACGGCGCATCATAATAATTATTCTTGCAGCTGACTTGGACGCTCTACACGATACGCTTCAAGTTTCAGCTCAATATTGACAGGGCTATCACCTTGGCTCATGGCAATAATTCCTTCAGCTAATAACTCATGAAACAGCATCTTTTGTTCTACTTGTTGTTTGAGCTTATTAGCCATAGGTAAAAACAATAAATTTGCTAAGCCAACACCATAAATGGTGGCAAGAAAAGCAGTCGCAACCCCTGCACCTAACTTTTCAGGTTCAGTGATAAATGACATCGCTTGGATCAGACCAAGCACTGCGCCTAATATACCGATGGTAGGACTGTAACCGCCCAACGCCTCATACACTCGACTGGCTTCAAGCAGCCGTTCTCTTTCTAGCAACAAATCAATTTCTAGTGTGTCTCTGAGTTTTTGCTCACTGTTGCCATCAATCAGCAAACTCAAGCCTTTGGCAACGTAAGGATCTGGATGGGTTAACGCTATTTCTTCAAGTGCTAAATACCCTTCTTGGCGGGCTTTTTGTGACCAACTTTTAACTTGCTCAATTGCTCTGTTGATATCGTAACTTGGTGGGAAAAATACCCAGTGGCTTATTCTTAATGCTTTATTAAACGTACTTGCTGGTGTTTGTAGCATTACAGCACCTAACGTACCGCCCAACACAATAATTAATGCCGGGCCATTAAATAAAGCACTCACAACACCGCCTTCTAGTGAGTAGCCATAACCAATCGCCAAAAGTGCAACGAACAGGCCTAGAAACGACAACTTATCCACAACCAATCTCTCGAACTAACCGATTAGCAACGTCTTCAAGCGCAATGCTTGCTGATGTTAACCCTGCGTTAGCAACCGCTTGTGGCATACCATATACCACACTGGTTTTTTCATCTTGTGCCCAAATAGTAGCGCCGGCTTGTTTAAGCATTCTTGCACCGTCTCTTCCATCTGCGCCCATGCCTGTAAGTACCACAGCTAATACATCACCTTGGAACGATTTGGCTGTACTTGCAAAAGTAACATCAACACTTGGTTTATAGGTGATCCGGGCACTATCGTCTTCAAAAACACGTAAAGTGCGATTGCCAGCCCGTCCCTCAATCAACATTTGTTGACCGCCCGGCGCTAGATACGCGACGCCTGGAATTAATCGATCGCCTTGTTGCGCCTCTTTTACTTTTATTTTGCACAAGCCGTTTAAACGTGCGGCAAATGCTGGCGTAAACGCAGCTGGCATATGCTGTATTAACAAAATAGGGTGCGGAAAATTAGCGGGCAACTGAGTCAGAATTGTTTGCAGTGCAACAGGTCCTCCCGTTGAAGTACCTATTGCAACTATTTGATATTTCTTTCCTGAAGCGCGAGTGTTAGCTGCAATATTAGTCGCAGGTGCAGCGCTCCGGTTAAAGCTTCGATCTGGTTGAGTTATCGCAGGGCGACTTGTTGTACCTGCAGAAACGGGAGGTATTGGTGCCGATGCAGGAGGCGTTGTCGGCCGACTAAAGCGCGAAAGACGCTTGCGTCCAATTTCTTTTACTTTATTTTGTAATAACTTAATCGCATCTTCATTATTACGAGCAATATCTTCAAATTTTTTCGGTAAAAAATCTAGAGCACCCGCATCAAGTGCGTCTAAGGTTGCTGTTGCGCCATCACGAGTCAGTGAGGAGAACATCAGAATAGGGGTTGGATTTGCTGCCATGATTTCTTTTACAGCACTAATGCCATCAAGCACGGGCATTTCAACATCCATGGTGATTACATCTGGACGAAGTTGATTTGTTTTATCGACCGCTTCTCGGCCATTTACCGCAAAACCAATTACTTCGATATCCTTATCTTGCTCGAGTATTTCGCTCACTCTGCGGCGAAAGAAACTTGAATCATCAACAACTAAAACTTTAACTGCCATTGGCATACTCTTGTTAAATTTTATCTGTGAGAGCCATATTTAGCCCTCACAATAAGATAAGAATTGGCCTAACCTGCGTAGTGTTTTAACAGGTTTGGAACATCTAAGATCAGCGCTATACCACCGTCAGACGTGATCGTTGCACCTGCCATACCAGGTGTTCCTTGTAGTAAAGCATCAAGCGGTTTAATAACAACTTCTTCTTGACCAATCAATGAATCCACTACAAAACCAACTTGTTGCGTACCAATTTGTACAATTACAACATGGCCTTGAGCTTTGCGTAATGATCTGTCAGCACCTTTAACTAACCAATGTTCTAAATAAAACAACGGTCGTGCTTTCTTACGAACAATAATGGTTAATTGACCATCAACTACATTCGTTTTAGTTAGATCTAGGTGGAATATTTCATTAACACCAGCCAGTGGTAATGCAAATGTTTGCTCACCGACAACCACCATCAATGTCGGCAAAATAGCCAACGTTAACGGTACTTTAATTTCTAGGATTGTGCCTACACCTAGCTCAGATTGAATACTCACAGAACCATTTAGTTGGGTAATTTTGGTTTTCACCACATCCATACCCACACCACGACCCGAAATATCAGAGATCTGTTCTTTGGTGGAAAAGCCTGGTGCAAAAATAAGGTTATAGGCTTCTGTATCAGATAATCGAGCTGCTTGCTCGTGATCAAGCACCCCTTTATTGATTGCTATTTTTTTCAGTTTTTCAGGGTCCATACCTGCACCATCATCACGAATGGTGAGCAAAATATGATCACCCTCTTGCGATGCTGATAAAGTAACAGTCCCAGTTCTTGACTTACCTGCCGCTTCACGCACATCAGGCATTTCAATACCATGGTCAACCGAGTTGCGCACCAAGTGGACTAAAGGATCTGCCAGTGCCTCAACTAAGTTTTTATCTAAATCGGTTTCTTCACCCACGAGCAGTAAGTTAATGTCTTTTCTCAAACTGCGGGCTAAATCACGGACTACGCGAGGAAAACGACCAAACACTTTCTTGATCGGTTGCATCCGCGTTTTCATTACCGCACCTTGCAAGTCTGCGGTTACTACATCAAGATTCGAAATGGCTTTACCCATCGCTTCACTTTCAGTATTGGTTGCTAAACTGACTAAACGATTGCGAACCAATACCAGTTCACCAACCATGTTCATTATTTGATCTAGGCGTTTTGTATCAACACGCACCGTTGTATCGGCTTGTGGAGGAGCTGGTTTTTTAGCAACAGCTGTCGTCGCTGGTGCGGATTTTTCAGCTGCTTTCACAGGCTCAGACACTGCTGGTTTGGGCACTGGCTTTGCTGCGGCAACAGGTGCAGGTGTTGGTGCTGCTGCTTTTTTAGCAGGTGCTGGCTCAGTCTCAGCGACCGCTTGTGGCGCGCTGCCTTTACCATGTAATTCATCAAGTAAAGCTTCAAATTCATCATCGCTGATTTCATCTGGACCATTACTTTTCGTCGGTGATGAAGGTGCTTGGGCCGGCTTAGGCGCAGCACTTTCGGTGCCTGCAGTATCTTTATTACTTACTAGACCGAAGCTACCAATACCGTGCAATTCATCCAATAAATTATCAAATTCATCGTCAGTAATATCACTATTTGATGATTCATTGCTGACAGTGGTTGTTGGCGTTATAGGACTTTGCCCTTGTCCGTGGAGCTCATCAAGCAGACTCTCAAATTCATCTTCTGTTATCTCATCGATTTGAACATCTTTTTGATCGCTATCAACTTGACCATCAAATAATGAGTCTAGCGCAAATGGATCGTCAGAATCATCTAAAATATCATCAGCATCAACAACAGGGATATCGCCTGCAGGTTCAGCACTGCCAGTTAATTCTTCAGCCGTTGGCGGCAGCCCCAATTTATGTAAAACAGCGAGTAATTCTGGATTTGCTGGTTCTGGTTTTTCTCTACTTTGGATAGTCGCAAACATTTCGTTAATGGTATCGAGTGCTTGCAAGATCACGTCCATCAGCTCGGAATTAACCTTACGAACACCTTGACGCAATAAATCGAAAACGTTCTCTGCACCATGGCAAGCATCGACTAGTTCAGTCATGCTTAAAAAGCCTGCGCCGCCTTTTACCGTATGAAAACCACGGAAAATTGCATTGAGTAATTCAGTATCATCTGGGTTATTTTCAAGCTCCACCAGCTGTTCTGACAAAAGCTCAAGAATTTCTCCAGCCTCTACTAGAAAATCTTGTAAAATATCTTCATCGACTTCAAAGCTCATGCAGTTTTCTCCTCTTAGAAGCCCAAGCTTGATAATAAATCATCAACATCATCTTGTCCTGAGACAACATCATCACGAGATTCTTTATCAATAATTGGCCCTTCAGGGCCTGCAAGTGTATTTTCAGCAGGCGGTTTTTCAATGACTGGTGCTATTGTTTTTGTTTCGTTATCATCTTGGCTGCCAAATGCTGTCAACAAGTGGATCAAGCTGTCTTCTACTTCTCTAACAAGCTCGATAACCCGACGGATCACTTGACCGGTTAAATCTTGAAAATCTTGTGCCATTAACACATTGGTCATGAGTCCTTGCAACTCATCCGTTTTAGTTTGCGAGCTATTCATGAACTTATCTAAGCTATGGCAAAGTGTTTTAAATTCACCTAGCTCGATTTCACGATTCATTAAACGATCCCAAGTGGGTTTAATGTCTGAAATGTCATCTGCAAGCTGTTGGGCAATGGGTAAACTTGCTTCTACAGCATCCATGGTTTTATTAGCAGCGTTTTCGGTCATTTCCATAACATAGTTAAGACGCTGCTTCGCGTCGGGTAGTGCATCTTTGGTCAAATCAGCTAAACGTGTATCAAGCTCAAAATTTTTCAACGCATCATGAAGCTGACGCGTAAGTTTGCCTACTTCGGCAAATAATTCTGATTGCTCTTTTGACGCCGCATCAATAATTAACTGATCAGCTTTATCTTGTTCACCGTTTTCAAGGTAAACCACAAGCTGACGGGCTTGTTCTAAACTGATCTGAGGCGCAGCAGGTGCTGACATAAGCCTCTCCTATTTATTTAACCTAAACGCTCAAACACTTTTTCCAATTTGGTTTTCAGTGTTGCAGCTGTAAATGGTTTAACGATATAACCGTTAACACCAGCTTGTGCAGCAGCAACAATTTGTTCTTTTTTAGCTTCTGCTGTTACCATTAAAACAGGAATGTGTTTCAGGCTGTCATCGGCCCTAATAGCGCGCAAGAGATCGATTCCTTGCATGCCAGGCATGTTCCAATCTGTAACTACAAAATCAAATTCTTGATTCTGCAACATCGGTAAAGCTGTTGAGCCATCGTCAGCTTCTTGTACATTTGTAAAACCCAAATCTCTTAACAGATTTTTGATAATACGTCTCATCGTCGAAAAATCATCAACAACAAGAATTTTCATGTTTTTATCCAAAACATCCTCCGGTGAGGTCTGAACCTATATTTACTTACTACTAATTAATCCAGTCATTGATTTTTGCTTTGAGCTTAATCATCGCCTGACCATGTATCTGACTCACACGCGATTCACTTACATCGAGTATATGTCCAATCTCTTTTAAATTCATTTCATCGTTATAATACAGCGACAATACTAACCCATCTCGTTCAGGTAAAGATTGTATAGCTGTTAATAATGATTGATTAAAGCGTTCATTTTTAACGTTATTAAAGGGCTTGTCCAGTGCTAAATCATGTCCCACTGGTGTGATAACATCTTCATCTACCCCTAAGTCTTCTATACCTAACACTTTACTTGAATTTACATCACTAAGAATATGATGGTACTCATCTAGCGTAATATCAAGTTTTTCAGCAACTTCACTGTCTTTAGGTTCTCGATTCAGGCTGCTTTCTAGCTCACTAATCGCTTCAGCGACTCTGCGGCTATTACGGTGCACTGAGCGTGGAGCCCAATCACCTCGGCGCATTTCATCCAGCATCGCACCACGGATACGAATGCCTGCAAAGGTTTCAAAGCTTGCACCTTTAGTCGCATCAAAGTTCTTTGATGCTTCAATTAACCCTATCATCCCCGATTGAATCAAATCATCGAGTTGCACACTCGCGGGTAAACGAGCGATTAAATGACAAGCCACTTTTTTGACTAAGGAAGCATGTCGCTCAACAATCACATTTAAATTTTGTGTCGATTGATATCCCATCGCTTTATTCACCGATGCCGTCATAGTTAGCCGTTTACTAATTTTTCTATGAAAAATTCTAAATGACCAGATGGTTGATTAGGTATAGGCCATTTAACTGCTTTTGTCGCTAATGTTTTAAATGCTATTGCTGCTGGGGAACTTGGAAATAAATCAACAATCACTTTCTGGCGACGAGTTGCTTTACGCATATTTTCATCATACGGGACTGTTGCCACCAATTCCATTGAGACATCCAAAAAACGATCCGTTACTTTTGAGAGCTTAGCAAATAGTTCCTGGCCTTCACGCATGCTGCGTACCATATTAGCAACGATTTTAAATTTATACACACCGTGCTCACGACTCAATACTTTGATTAATGCATAAGCATCAGTTATTGAGCTCGGTTCATCACATACTACTACCATGACATCTTGCGCTGCGCGCGAAAAACTTAATACCATGTCAGAAATACCAGCAGCAGTATCAACAATTAATATATCAAATTCGGTATTTAATTCACTAAAAGCGCGAATTAACCCAGCATGTTCTGATGGTGAAAGCTCCACCATACTTTGCGAGCCTGACGTCGCTGGTACTATTTTAATTCCTGCAGGCCCTTCAACTAAAATTTCATCGAGCTCGCATTCACCTGATAGTACATGAGATAGATTACGCTCTACCCTAAGTCCTAACATCACATCACAATTTGCTAAACCCAAATCGGCATCCAGTACTAATACTCGGTTTCCGAGCTGACCCAACGCAATCGCAGTGTTAAGTGAGACGTTAGTTTTCCCTACGCCACCTTTGCCACCTGTTACAGCGATAACTTTAACGCCGTTATTATTGTTTTGACTCATTTTACGCAGGCCACTTGCTTGATCTAATACTGTGTTAATCATACATCCCTACTGTGCTTGACGCTACTGCTTGGCGTCGTGAATGTTGTGCTTTTGTTCTTTTTAAATACAATTGTTCTGCTTTTTTTACTAATTTCTCTGCATTGGCGACCCGAATGTCCTCTGGAACGCGCTGACCGTTAGTAAGATACCCTATTGGAAGGCGATTTTGAATCGCTATACTAATAATCTCACCTAAACTTAATGATTCGTCTAATTTAGTGAAAATACAGCCACTTAATTGTACCTTCTTAAAGTGTCTTACGGTTTCTTGTAAAACATTAATTTGTGCGGTCGCACTGAGCACTAAATAATTGCGAATATCGACACGTTGATTACGCATTAGTGTATTTAACTGCTCAGTTAAACGTAAATCACGTTGGCTCATTCCCGCTGTATCTATTAATACTAGACGCTTATTTCGTAAATGATATAAAACTTCTGCTAATTCATTGGCATCTTTAACTTGTTTTACACCACAACCGATGATTCGGCCATAAGTAGCAAGCTGTTCATAAGCGCCAATACGGTAAGTATCAGTGGTAATAAGCGCAACTTTATCTGCGCCATATTTTTGTGCGCCAAGGGCTGCAAGTTTTGCCACGGTTGTAGTTTTACCAACCCCGGTAGGGCCAACAAGTGCATATACGCCGCCTTGGCGTAGTATTTCATTATTTGTAGTATGCATTTGGTTTTCAACCATTTGCAATAGCGCTTGCCATGCTTGCTGACGTGACACATCGTCCGGAATAAAACAGGCCATTTGCTCTGCAACTTCACTGTCGATACCCATTCCGACTAAACGATCGATCATGCATGCGCGAGTAGGGTCGCGACGCGCTAAATCTTGTTGCATCAAGCCAGATACTTGATACTCAAGTAATTGACGCATCGCTGCCATTTCATCACGCATGGCGGTAATTTCATCTGTTTTGGCTGCACTCTTTGTTGGCATCGGAGTATCTAAATCATCAAAACCACTTTCTAGATCATCATCAAAACCTAAGCTATGTGCTTGCGTTTGTGGACGCGGCGCAGTATCGCGACGAGCAAAATCATTATGTGCTTGTGGTTCATGGCGAGTTTGCTGTGCTTGATGTTGTTGCTGTGGTTGATACTGAGTTGATGTATCAATCCCTGACTGGCTAAACATCGATGCAAGCTCAGGTGAGCGTGGACGCGGTGATTGGCGCTCTAATAATGCTTGTAAGCTATCAGCTACCGCAGCTTGCGGCTCAGGCTGTGAACGTTGTGGCGCAGGTTTAACAAAGTTAGCATTTGTTTGTGCTTGTGCCGTAGCAACATGTGCTTGTGCAGGTGCTTTCGGGGCTGCTTTTTCATAATCAACGGCGGCAACAATCTCTACCCCATTGGCTAATTTTTTATTTGACATGATTACAGCATCTACACCGAGTTCATCTTTAACTTCTTTCAGTGCGGTGCGCATATCTTTAGCAAAAAAACGTTTTATTTTCATGGTTCAACCCCTTTAAAATCCGATTATTGGCCTACTGAGCTGACAATCTTGATCTGTCTTTCGTCTGGTACCTCTTGATAAGACATCACTCGCAATCCTGGAATGGTGTACTTAACAAAACGAGATAACACAGTGCGTAACATTCCTGACGTTAGCAATATCGAAGGTTCACCGGCCATTTCTTGGTTTTGATGCGCTTCATTTAATGATTGTTGAAGTCGCTCTGCAAGTCCTGGCTCTATTCCGGCACCTTCGTCGCCTGCATTTTGTAGTGACTGATGCAACATCTGTTCCAACTCAGGCGCCAAGGTTATGACAGGGATTTCTGATGACATTCCAACCGCGTCTTGAACAATTAATCTGCGCAGTGAAATTCGCACTGCTGCGGTTAATACATCAGGATCTTGGCTTCGAGGGCCATACTCAACAAGGGTTTGTACAATTGAACGCATATCGCGAATAGCAACGCCTTCATTTAATAAATTTTGTAATACTTTAACAATTGCTGTTAGTGGTAAAATATCTGGCACTAGCCCTTCAACTAAACGAGGATGACTTTTTGCCAGCATATCTAATAGATTTTGCACTTCCTCGTGGCCGAGTAACAAGGCCGCGCTGTTAGTTAGTAACTGACTAATATGTGTTGCTACCACTGTTGCTGCATCAACCACGGTATAACCGAGTGATTGTGCTTCATCTTTTTGATCTGGTTTGATCCAAATAGCGTCTAGACCAAAGGCCGGATCTTTAGTAGCAATGCCTTTTATTGGACCAAATACTTGGCCAGGATTAATGGCCAACTCATCACCGTGCTTAAGCTCCCCCTCACCACTTGAAACACCCATCATGGTAATTCTGTATGCATTTGGGTCTAACTCTAAGTTGTCGCGAATATGCACCGGTGGAATTAAAAAACCAAGTTCTTGAGATAACTTTTTACGTACCCCTTTAATCCGGTTTAATAGTTCGCCACCTTGTGATTGATCAACTAATGGAATTAAGCGATAGCCAACTTCAAGGCCAATTACATCAACTTGTTGTACATCATCCCAACCTAGCTCTTTTTGCTCTTGCTTGTTAGCAACACCAGTGCCTGTTGCACCACCATTGGTAGCTTCTGCTTCTTTTGCTGCTGCTTCTTTTAGCTTATTTTGCTGGGTGTAATACGCTAAGTAACCAAGTAATGCACCAAGACTTAAAAAGGCAAAATGTGGCATACCCGGTACTAAACCCATCACGATTAAAATACCCGAGGCGATAAATAATGATTTCTCGTTACCGAGTTGTTTCTTAAATTGATCGCCCATGTTGAGCGATTCATTTTGACGAGTAACAACAATTGCAGTGCCAATTGATAACAGTAATGATGGTAATTGTGCAACTAAGCCATCACCAATGGTCAGCAAGGTATACACTTCCATGGCGTTGCCAAAGCTTAAATCATGCTGGATCATACCAACAAACAAGCCGCCAACAATATTGATGATCAGTATTACAATACCAGCAATCGCATCACCTTTTACAAACTTGCTCGCACCATCCATAGAGCCATAAAAGTCCGCTTCACGGGTGACTTCTTCACGGCGATCTCGTGCTTGCTCTGCACTAATAAAACCCGCATTCAAGTCAGCATCAATGGCCATTTGTTTGCCTGGCATCGCATCTAAGGTAAAGCGTGCCGATACTTCAGAGATCCTGCCTGCGCCTTTGGTGATTACCACAAAGTTGATGATAATCAAAATCAAAAACACCACTAAACCAACCGCGTAGTTGCCACCAATTACCACTGAACCAAACGCTTCAATAACTTTACCTGCGGCATCACCACCGTTATGACCTTCAAGCAGCACCACCCGGGTACTGGCAACATTTAGTGCCAAACGCATAATCGTTGCAATCAATAGCACTGCTGGAAACATACCAAATTCAACAGGCTTCATGGTGTAAACTGTCACTAACAACACCACTAATGCTAAAGCTATATTAAACGAGAAAAGAATGTCGAGTAAAAATGGCGGTAACGGTAAAATCACCATGCCCAACGCAGCGAGCACCAGCAAAGGTGTACCAACACCTTTTAAATACTCTTTTTTATCTTTATTAAGTTGTTGTAATACAGCTTTAAATTCCATAATTCTACAATTTCAAAAAATTGACACTAAACGGAATTTGCAATAACTATTCCAAGTTATTAATTACTAGCTTAAAAGAATACTGATTATTCAAATCAATACTTATAGGCATCTGGAATTGGGAGTGTTTTATTCAATTTTGTAGGGCGTTTACCACGGCCTTTTTGAAAGCGTTTAAGCTGAAATACATAAGCTAAAACTTGTGCGACTGCAGTAAATAGTTGGTCAGGGATTTGCTCTCCTACTTCAGCAGTATGATACAGTGCTCGAGTTAGCATGGGGGATTCAAGGATGGGTACCTCGTTACCTATGGCTATTTTCCTAATTTGCATCGCCATCTCATCAACGCCTTTGGCAACGACTATCGGCGCGCCAGCGCGCTCTGTGTCGTACTTTAATGCCACAGAGTAATGAGTAGGGTTGGTAACAACTACATCGGCATCTGGCACATCCTGCATCATGCGTCGCTGCGACATTTGTCTTTGCGTTTGTCTTATACGCGCTTTAATTTGCGGATCACCTTCAGAATTTTTATATTCATCTTTGACTTCTTGTAGAGTCATTTTTAATTCTTTGTGATGTTTATGACTTTGATATGGCGCATCAATCGCAGCAATAATGGTTAAGGTGCAGGTCAGTCCTAAAAACATCCATGCGAGTATCTCTAAGGCATGAATGATATTGCCCGGCGCACTTTCAATACTCAGATGAAGAATTTCATCAAAGAAGGTGTTGATCAAAAAGATAGCAAAGCCAGCTACTACCACAAACTTTAAAATCGATTTCACCAACTCGACGCCCGCTTGTGGACCTAACATCCGCTTTATACCTTTTGCTGGTGACATTTTACTGGCTTTAGGTGCTGCCGCCTCCCAACTAAAGTTAAAACCACCTAACAAGGTATTACCTATGATACCCGCCAGCACAATAATAAACACAAACATCGCCATCGGAAACACTAGCGCATCGGCCACCGCTCCCCACACAGAAAACATTTTAGTGGTATCGTACGTTTCATTACGGTTCAAGCTGAGCATGCGACCCATTATATTATACAGTCCCTTGCCAATCTCAGGTCCGTACATAAGTAATGAAATGGCTGAAAAAATAAGTACAAACATGGTGCCAAGCTCTTTTGAGCGCGCAACTTGACCTTTCTTTTTCGCGTCGCTTACTTTTTTCCCCGTGGGTTCTTCGGTTTTTTCTTGACCTGAATCTTCAGCCATCACTCTCTCCTATGGGGAACAACCAACTAAAGTACACATTAACTCAATCATTTTTAACCATTGAAATTCAAATTGAGTAACAAAGTTACCTAAGGTTGCCCAAATAATGACTAAACCTGCAACCAAGGTAAACGGAAAACCGATTGAAAAAATGTTTAACTGCGGTGCTGCACGGGTCATCACACCAAACGACATATTAATCACCAGCATAGCTGTTAAAGGAGCCAAAGATAGCACCAAGGCGGTAGTAAACATCCAGCCGCCCCACGTCACTATGTCCCAATAATGATCAACCGCCCACCAATTACCGTCGATTGGCAGCACTTCAAAGCTATGCACTACCATTTGGATCATCATTAAATGGCCATTAAATACAAAGAATAATAGCGTTGCTAGAATCAAATAAAACTGCCCAACAGCAGGCACACTCATACCATTAGAAGGATCAACAACTGAGGCGAAACCAAGACCAGTTTGCATTGCTAATATTTGCCCTGCTAACACAAAAGTATTCAACATCAATACAGAAGCAAAACCTATCGCAACACCGATTAACATTTGTTGAATAACTACCAAGATCATCTCAAAAGAGAATAAGTTATTAAATGTCGCAGGCGGAAGTACTGGTACAACTAAAAAGGTAATCATTACCGCTAGACCCATCTTGATCCGCGTAGGCACATTTTTAGCACCCAGCCCCGCCATGATCATAATCATCGAGCTGATCCGTACTAGTGGTAACAAAAAGTCACTCAGCCACTGAATAATAACCGAAAATGGGAATTCCATACTAGCCTGCAATTTCAGGAATAATTAACACTATTCGACTAAAAAAATCCATTAACTCTTGCGTTAACCAATGCCCTCCGACAATCAAGGCGCTGATAGTAATTAATAGCCGCGGCAAAAAGCTTAATGTTTGTTCATTGATTGATGTAGCAGCTTGAAAAACGGCAACCACTAAACCCACTAATAAACCTGGTACCACAATTGCCGATACTAATTTAATAACTAAAAATAATGCATTACTGAGAATATCGACGAAGATTTCTGGTTCCATGGTGCCCTCCTAACCTTTGTAGGCAAAGTATTGTATTTCTATATCAAGTACCTAAGCCAAAACTCTTCGCTAAAGTGCCCATTACTAAACTCCAGCCATCGACAAGAACAAACAACATAATTTTAAACGGCATAGACACAATCATCGGCGAGAGCATCATCATACCCATAGCCATTAAAACTGACGCAACTACTAAATCGACTATCAAAAATGGAATAAAAAACATAAAACCAATAATAAATGCGGTTTGTAATTCACTCGTTATAAATGCGGGGATCAATACAATTAATGGCGTCGCTTCAGGTGAGTCTAACTTGTCATACCCAGCAATTTTAGCGAAGGTTTCTAAATCTTTTATGCGCACCTGTGAGAGCATGAATTCCTTCATCGGCTCTTTAGCTAGTTCAAGTGCTTGAATCGAGGTCACCTGCTCATTTAAATATGGTTCAATGGCTTGCTGATTCACTTTTTGATAAACCGGCGTCATTATAAAAATACTTAAAAATAGCGACATACCTAACAGTATTTGATTTGATGGTGTTTGTTGCAAACCAATTGCTTGGCGCAAAATAGCCAGTACTACAATAATGCGAGTAAATGAGGTCATCATGATCACCGCAGCGGGTATAAAGCTCAGCGCGGTCATAATAGCCAGAACTTGCAAGGTTACAGAGTAATCTTGCGAGCCATCTGGATTAGTCGTAATACTTAACGCTTCAATGCCTTCGGCGTTAACTGAGGGAATAAAAACTAATGCAAAAAGTATAAGCAGCCACTTAGTCATATTATTAATTCTTTTTAATGTGGTTAGTTTGTGGGTTTAATAGCTTGCCAAAACGTTGTGCTAGGGCTGGCAACTCTTTTTCTGTTAACGGGGTTTCTAATTTATGCAGGTAGTTAATACTATGCGGCGTTACACCTAATAAATGCTGACAATTATCAATTTCGACGACCATTAATCGCTCTCGCGCACTTAATGGTAAACTACGCACCACTTTAAATTCGTCGGTATTTGCTAAATTGGGGTTTAGTTTTTTAACCAAAAATGCCAGTACCACAATCAGTACTAGCACCATGATTAAAGACATTACCATTGAGAGTAAGTCGCCCATAGGTGTCGCTGCGGGCAGCACTGAGCTTGCTGCAGTCGATAAAAAAAGCCAACTGCTCATCGCAGCTTTTTGATCCGTTCAACTTGGCTGATCACGTCAGTCAGGCGGATACCAAATTTATCATTAACTACGACTACTTCACCGTGCGCTATCAATGTACCATTAACTAATACATCCAGTGGTTCACCGGCAACACGATCAAGCTCAACAACTGAACCTTGGTTAAGCTGAAGTAAGTTACGAATATTGATTTTTGAACGCCCAACTTCCATCGAAATAGTTACCGGGATATCTAAAATTGTATCGAGTTTGCGTTTTTCTTCGCCACTCATTTCATGTCTAGTATCACTTAACTCATCAAGTTCAGTTACTTTGGCACCGTCAGAACTGTCAGTTCCTTCGGCTTCGGCTAAAGCAGCCGCCCATTCGTCCATTGTATCTTGGTCATCACTCATACTATTAAACCTTTTAATTCTCTTACCAGTCTAAATCTACGCCTTCTGAAAGGTGTAGATCATCTTCTAGTTCTGCTAATTCAGCATCTGAATCAAGCTTTTTGCCACCTTTTGTAAAGACATGCAACTCTGATTTTACTGATTCAGGACGTCTAATTTTTTCACTAATTTGCAGCGCAACGTTATCACGAGAACGACCCATTTTCGCCCTAAAGGTCGGCAGCTCTTCGACAAACACCGTTATGTGCTCTGGCATTTCAACAGGAATAATATCCCCAGCCTTAAGCTCCATAATTTGCGCTAAGGTTAAATCAACTTCAAGCAGTTGTGTTGATATTTCAACTTCAACATCCATAATTTCATCACGTAAGGCTTTGCTCCAACGTAAATCGGTATCTTCAGTGTCTGATTGCACACCAGCATCGAGTAATTCACGAATAGGTTCAAGCATTGAATACGGCAATGCGATATGGAAATCTCCGCCACCGCCATCCAGCTCAATATGGAATGAACTGATCACTACTACTTCGGTGGGGCTGACGATATTCGCCATTGCTGGATTAACTTCTGAATCAAGATATTCAAAAGACACGTCCATTACCGGTGCCCATGCTTCTTTGTAATCTTCAAAGATTATTTTTAATAGCATTTGTACAATACGGCGCTCAGTAGGCGTAAATTCACGACCTTCTATTTTCGCATGATAGCGACCATCGCCACCAAAAAAGTTATCAACCAAGATAAACACTAACCGTGCTTCCATGGTGATTAATCCAGTGCCTTTAAGCGGGCGAAAGCGCACCATGTTAAGACTGGTAGGAACAAATAAAGTGTGGATATATTCACCAAACTTTATCATTTGTACGCCATTGATAGAAACCTCAGCAGTGCGGCGCATCATATTAAACAAGCTAATTCGCATGTGTCGAGCAAATCGTTCGTTCACAATCTCCAGAGTCGGCATGCGACCACGAACAATACGATCTTGTGAAGAAAAATCGTATTGTAGCGTATTACCGCTGCCATCATCACCGTCCTGTAGATCCTCCTCTTCGACTTCATCGACACCATGCAACAGGGCATCGATTTCATCTTGGGATAATAAATCGCTCACGCTGACCCCTTATTGCATTACAAAGCCGGTAAACAACACCCGCTCGATTACTTTACTTCCCTCTACATCCATTAACGCCGCTTGTACTTTATCAAGCGCTGCTACTCGCAGGGTTTCTTTTCCTTCGCTAGTGCCCAGTTCATCTGCGGTGGTGGTTGAAAACACACCAAGCAATGTACCTTCAATTAGTGGAATATGCTTTTTGGCCGTTTCTTCATTCACATCACCGCGCACTAATAATTGCACTTTTATTTGCACAATACGGTCACGACTTGCACCTGGTACGTTAAAAATAAAAGGTCGAGGCATCGCAACATATAAAGCACTGCCAACCTTTGCACCACTGCCACTTACCTCTGCAGTTTCAGTTGCAGGTGCAACCGATTCGTCTGCAAGTGTTTCAGGAGCAGCGTCTGAGCCTGACATCAAGAAAAAGCCAGCGGCACCACCAATTACCAATACCGCAGCAATAATAATTATAATCAGCTTTTTTTTACTTTTACTGCCATCTTCAATTTCTAAATTTGCTTCTTCAGCCATGCCGCTTTCCTTTATGCCTTGATAATAGCGATATTACGAGTGTCACCGCGCACCATCAAGTTATTTATTTTTATAGTCTTATACCTCATATAATAGCAGGTGTTAGGCATAGTAATCTATTGATGATGAAGATTGTTGCCCAGAGCCGCGAATTGGTTGCTGAGTTAATGCAGTTTCCTCTTCATTTTGTTGCTGATTTGCCTGTTGACCACGACCATTTTGTTGTCCGTCACCACCAGTATCACTTTGACTATTCCCCTGCTGGATACTGCTTTCACCCAGTTCAATTCCCTGCTGCGCTAACATTTCCCGTAATCTCGGCATTGATTGCTCAAGGGCTTCTTTGGCTTGCTGATTTTGCACCACAAAGTTAATGTGAGCTTGTTCTGCATCGCTACGAATACGAATTTGCATACTGCCCATTTCTGGCGGATCAAGACGTATTTCAGCTTCTTTATTATTAATGCTTAACAATGCACTCACTCGTTCTTGCAGTAACTTGGCAGCATCACTTTTCATGATATTCAACGCTTGTAGCGCAGTTGGATCAATATTTATTTGTCTTGTCTGTGATGTAGGACTCGCTTGCTGAGCATGCATTACTTGCATATCAGCCAAAGCTTGTTGATAACTTTGCTCACTCCCTTCTACAGCCGTGGCTGTTGTAACTGCAGTGGTTAATCCGGTGAGCTGGCCAAACAATTGATTTACACGTGCCAATGTGTTGTCGCGCACAGGGCTTTGCTCTGCTTTAATATTTTCAGCAAATTGCTCGCTTTTTAGAACATTATCTTGTACTGCCAGTTTCACTTCTTGCTCTTTGCTTGCAGCCTTTATAAGTGCATCTTGTGGAGCAGATACTTTATTTGTATCTGATTTAGCGGTGCTGCTATTGGTAATTGTAGTGCTTACTAAATTATCTGCCATTGACTGAACCGTCAATTGAGCTTTTGACTCAGTCCTTTTTTCAGTACTCTCTGGCTGGGCTAATTCAGTAATCGCCTTATTGATCTGAGTTAATAAAGCCCCTTTGGGCTGCTCATTGCTCACAAAATTTTGTAATTGCTGGCTTAATGCCTGTTTTTGCATAGGGCTTAATAGCGAAATATCTTTACTTAGTTGATTTAGCTCTGCGGTGTTAATTGTCGCAACTGCCGTGGTAGGTTTTGCAACTTCTTTACTATTAAGCGCTACAAATTCAGCCAGCATTTTTTTTAAGTCAGTTATGTTAGCCGGTGATGGATCTTGCTGACGAATGACATCAACCTGAGTTTGTAGCTGTTTTTGCTGCTCCGGTGTTAAGCTCGCCAACAGTGGATTTTCATTTTTTTGCACAGTTGTCGTTGAGTTAAGTAATACCTTGCTGATTTGCTCTAATACAGCACTATTATTATGCTTTGACTGTTCAGCTGCTTTTTCTGATACATCAGTTTGAGAGCTTGAAGCAACACCTTTAACCGCTTCAGCGTCCATTGCTACTTCAGTAGCATTTTTGATTGCTTGTTTAGCGTTAGCAGTAACGTTAGTAACTGCTGCATCTGCAGTTAGTGCTGCGCTCTGTTGAGGTTTTCCTTGCTGAGCAAGCATAGCGTCGGAACCTTTAGCTAATACTTCACGGTCTTGTGGTTTACCTTGGCTTGTATTTGCAGCAGCAATTATTTGAGCTGCGTCATTGTCAACTTGCCCGCTTTTTAACGTAGTCGTAGTAGCAACCGCTTGTTGGATTGTTGGCTGCATTGCCATCGCTTTATTTTGCGATGTCTCTTTTGCGACTTGAATATCATCAATAATAGGAGTAACCGCATCATCAGGCGGAGTGTTCCCCTTTAGCTGAAGTTGTTTATCAATTGCCTCTGCCAGCACCGTTTTTTCTGTAAGTAACGATGGTTTTAGCTGTTTATCGACTAATTGTGCAATCGGATCATCAGTAGCAGGAATCTCTGTATCAATAATAGGCGTAACATCATCAATTGGACGGGCTCCAATGACTTTAACAAGCGTAGGGTCTATTTTTTCCTCGCTGTATTTCCCCAACGTTGAAAGTAATGAGGAATTTTCAACAGTTGGCGTATTATTTACCCGAGTGTCCATGTTATTAGCCGCCGTTATTTGCGCAAGCATTGCATCACCAGACATCGCATTTTCATCACTGTTGTCAGCAGACGTTTCTTGTGCTTTTTCAGCAACAATTACGGCTTCAGCTGAACGAGGCTCAGCACCCGTTGAATTGACCTTGGTAGATGTTTCCGCAGCATTATTGGCACTTTGTAATTGGCTAAAAAAGTCACTATCAGTGCTTTCTTTATCTGCTGCCGCACTACCTTTGGCACTGTCTTTTTTATTTAACTGAACATCCTGCTCAGTTGAGATAAACACTGAAAGATCACTAATAGCCATAATTCACCTAGATTAAAAGTGGCAATTTGCCGCCGCAGTTTGCCAGAATAAATACTTATTACATTAAACAAGCAAATAATATGCCTAAGCTGATTTGAATTAATAAATAACCCTATTTTGGGCAATAGACTATAAAACGCGACGTCTTTGGTAAAATTGATTTGCGGAAAATTCATCAAGCATTTTTTGTTCATTTTTTTGTGCGATCACATTCGCTTTAAGTTGCTGTTTTTCTATTAATTTAGCAACCGCTTTAGCCTTAATCTGCTGTTTCAGCCATAAACTTTGGCGTTGTGAGACAACTTGTTTAGCAGTACTAACTGTATTCGCTTGTTGACGAATGGCTTCTTCGATTTTGGCAATGAAAGCATGATATTGACTAAACCCGGCACTACTTAAACCGGACTTTCCTTTTACATGTAATTGCTGAGTATATTCTAAGCGGAAGTTATTCAAGCCTTGCAATTTTTGTTGATTGCCTTGCAAGTTTTGCTGCGCTTGTAAATAATTTATCCGTAAAGCTTCTTCTTTATCATTTTCTATTTTCAGCAATAAACTGAGCTTATTTGTTGCCATTATGCTTGTCCTAATAATTGCGCAAGCCCTTGTAGGCCATCGTCATAGCTGATCACATCCTTCATGCCTTGTTGTAAAAATGCATTCACTCTTGGCATCATATTAATGGCCTGATCAAGCATTTGGTCGGTGCCTTTTTGATAAGCACCTAAAGTAATCATATCTTTATTTTGCTGGAACATTGAATACACTTGTTTTAACACTCGCGCTTGTTGCATATGTGCTTCTGAGACAACTTGTGGCATCACCCGTGAAATCGATTTTTCTATATCAATAGCAGGATAATGACCACTGTCAGCGAGCTCTCTGGATAACACGATATGACCGTCTAAAATGGCTCGCGCCGCATCAGCAATCGGATCTTGCATATCATCCCCTTCACTCAGTACAGTAAAAAACGCTGTGATAGAGCCTTGCCCTTCGCCGCCATTACCAGCACGTTCCACCAGCGCGGGTAGCTTTGCAAATACTGAAGGCGGATAACCTTTAGTCGCCGGTGGTTCACCAACCGCAAGCGCTATTTCGCGCTGCGCCATGGCATAACGCGTTACAGAATCCAGTAGCAATAAAACATTTAAACCTTGATCGCGAAAGTACTCCGCGATAGTTACCGCACTTTCACAACCTTTCAATCGCATTAATGGCGATGCATCGGCTGGAGCAGCAACTACGACAGAACGCTTACGCCCTTCCACACCGAGTATTTCTTCGATAAATTCTTTTACTTCGCGGCCACGCTCCCCCACTAAACCAACAACTATTACATCAGCTTCTGAGCCTCGGGTCATCATACCCAGTAATACCGACTTACCCACCCCGGAGCCTGCAAATAGCCCCATGCGCTGGCCTTGGCCAACAGTTATCACTGAATTAATAGCGCGTACGCCAACATCCATCGGCTGCGTAATTGGTCGTCGAGATAATGGGTTAATGGAATTTTGTGCAAATTTTAAGTAATGCTCTGCTTTAATAGCTCCAAGCCCATCCAACGGACGCCCTAAGCCATCAACAACACGACCAAGTAAACACATACCAACAGGCAGTCCGGTATCATTTACTTGTGGGATCACTCGCGCACCAGGTAGTACACCAGAAATATGGTCATTTGGCATCAAGTAAAGCGTCTGGTCATTAAAACCAACAATTTCAGCATCAACAAAACCATTCATGGTTTCAATTTTACATTGGCTGCCAACTGGCGCGCGTAATCCTTTCGCCTCTAATGTTAACCCTACAACACGGGTTAAAATTCCCGCAACAGCAGGCGTTGGACTATGAATATGTTTTTGATACTGTTGTAAGCGTTCACTTAATGGGCGTGGTTGAGAACTCATTGCAAACCAAAAATGGAGTTAGATACCACTACTATGCAAAAAACTATCCAACGTTTCTTTGACGCGGGTTTTTATAGTCATATCAATAGATGATTGTGGTGTTTTTACTTGGCAACCACCGCGATCTAAAGTCGGCTCTGCAACTAACTGCCAATGGTTTTCAGCTAGTGCAGCTTCGCCATAACTATTTTTAACCAGTTCAATGTCTTCAGGGTGTAAATGAATACGCACACTTTGCTGCTCATTGGCTAACGCATCGATACACTGCTTTAAACTTTGCAAAATGATTTCAGGGGAGGTTTTAATTTCTTGATAAACTAACGCTTCGGTTAGCATTACGGTTAACTGTACAAGTTGCTTTTCGGCGTCATCATCGACTTTAGCTAATGGCGCTGACAAACTATCTAACAATGCTTTTAGACCCGTTAGCTGTTCTTCAATCAGTGGTTTTACTTCTTCTTGACCTTGTGTTTTACCAAGCTCAATGCCTTCTTTATAACCGGCTTCTTTTCCTTCACCTACGCCTTTTTCAAAACCATCAATATAACCCTGCTCGTGGCCTTGTTTTAAGCCTTCTTCGTAGGCATCTTGACGAATTCGTTCCAGCTCAGCCATCGTTAACGAAGGCAGCTCAGGCTCTTCGGGCTCTAGTGCTTGTTCACTTTCTTCAAGCTCTTTACGATATAAATCGGCCAGCGGTGTACCAAACGCCGTTGAACGACCATCGAATTTTCGAGTGTCTTGCGTGACATCTGGAATTGGCCAGTTTTCTAATAATTCATCAACTGCTTCACTGGCACGTAAAGGACGACCTTGATATTGAGTAGGTTTGCTCATGGTTTACAAGAACTCCTCACCACCACCACCACCAAGCATAATTTCACCTGAATCAGCGAGACGACGTGCCGTAGATAAGATCTCTTTTTGCGCGGCTTCAACTTCGCTGATCCGCACAGGTGCCATTGCTTCTAAATCATCAGCAAGCATCTCTGCAGCCCGTTTTGACATATTGCCGAGGATTTTCTCTTTCAATGCATCATCTGTACCTTTGATGGCTTTCATCAGTACATCTTGTTGGACTTCACGCAAGATAGCTTGAATACCACGATCATCGACATCCATTAAGTTTTCAAATACGAACATTAAATCTTGGATTTGTTGCGACATCTCTTCGTCATGCTCACGGATAGAATCCATCAACTGACCTTCAATATTGGTATCGAGGTAGTTCATAATATCAGCCGCCGCTTTCAAGCCGCCCATTTTCGCAGCTTGCGCACCAGCTTGTCCGGCAAATTGTTTTTCCATGATCTCGTTCAATTCTTGTAAAGCCGCAGGTTGTACTTCTTCAAGGTTGGCGATGCGCATGGTTAAATCTAAGCGCACTTTTTCAGGAAACTGCGCTAAAATTTCGGCCGATTGCTCAGGCTCCAAATACGATAAAACGATAGTTTGTATTTGCGGATGCTCATTGCGAATAATATTGGCAACTTGCTTTGAGTCCATCCATTTCAATGAATCAAGGCCTTTGGCACCGGATCCCATAACAATTTGATCTATCAGGCTTGCCGCTTTATCTTCACCAAGTGCTGCAGTAAGCGCTTTTTTGATAAAATCTTCTGATTGGAAACCAATCGTACTAAAGCTTTGTATTTGCTCTATAAACAAGTTGTGCACGGCACTGATTTTGGCTTGCGATAGATCATCTATCGCCGCCATTGCCATACCCACTTTTTGCACCTGTTTAGGTTCAAGGTGCTTTAATATTTGCGCTGCATCTTCTTCGGATAAGCTTAGCAATAAAATTGCTGCTTTATCTACACCGTCTAATTTATCAACATCAAACGCTGCTGGCAGTTGTTTTTGTTCTTGATCAGTCATCTTCAGTTAACCACGCTTTCACAACTTGTGAGGAGAGTTCTGGCTCATTTGCTACCAAGGCACGAACAGCTTTTAATAAGTCTTCATCGCCATGTAGGTCTGGTAACTGTAGTGTACCATCACTTGAGAAGCCAACCGAAGCAGAATCAAAATCTTTATTTAGCATATCTAGGGTGTTATCACCAATATCTACACCAGAACTAAGCGCATCATCATCATACTCTTCAAGGGTATCATCTGGGTAAATCAAGCGTTTCAACATAGGTTTAACCACCGCCATAATTAGCACTATGATAACCAACGCACCAAGCACTAAACGCACAACTTTCATAAACCAGTTTTGTTCCCACAGTGGTACTTCAATAGCTAAGTCCATCGGTTCACGTACAAACGGTACTGTCACTACTTCTAATGCATCACCACGCTGTAAGTCAAAACCCACACCACCTTGCAGTAAACGACGAATATTTGACAGTGCTTCAACTGAGCGAGGCTCCATAGTCGTTTCACCATTTTCCCCCACTTTTGCCACATAATCGACTGCCACAGACACACTAATTCGACGAATAACACCACTTTGCTGACGTGTGTGGGAGATAGTAGTATCAAGTTCATAGTTACGTGTCGCTTCTTTATGAGTGCGACTGGGTGATGAACCAGAGCCTGCACCACCTTGACCGGCAACTTCAGGAATATTTGAATCTGTTGGAGGCTGATTTGTCAGCGCGCCAGGAATACCGATAGCTAACCCGCCGATGTTGTTTTCTTCAAAAGTGGTTTCGCTGCGTACCGCTGGTAAATCAGGGTTGTAGCGTTTTTGAGTTTCTTCAATCGCGCTAAAGTCCATACTTAAATCGACTTGTGCAGTGTAGTTACCCATGCCAATAACTGGCATTAAGATACCATCTATTTTATCTAGATATTCTTGTTCACGTTTACGTTCAATATCGTATTCTTTGCGTGAGCGAGCAGCTAACGCACTTTGCGAGCCTGAATTAAGTAATCGGCCATTTTGGTCTGTTACAGTTACTCGTGACGGCTCTAAACCTTGCACTGCTGAACCAATAATATCAACAATGGCGTCCACTTCTTCACTACCGAGCATACGACCACGTTTTAAAGTTAATACCACTGTTGCGGATGGTTTTTTCTCACGACGAGCAAAAACATTTTCTTTCGGGATTGCCAATAATACTTTTGCACGCGTGACATTTTGTAGTTCCTCAATCGTGCGCGCCAATTGTTGTTCACGACCATGCTTTAAACGTTCACGCTCTAAACGCTGACTAACACCAAAACCCATATCTTGCATGATAATATCAGTACCCGAGTTCGGCGCTTGCTCAATACCTTCGCGGGTCATTAACAATTTAATATTTTGATATTCATTTTCAGGAACAGAAACCACATTGCCATCAAGTTGATAGTCAATTTTTTGTGCATCTAAAAAATCGAGCGTTTGAATTAGCTCTTCCGTTGGCATTTTTCCAAGTGGACGCATATCTGGTTGACGTGCCCAAATAATCACAAAAATAGCAATCGCTAAACAAATCGCTAATGCAATAATTAAAGTGACCTGACGTAATACATCAACGCCGTTTAATGCACTTAAATAGCCTGACTTTTGTTCTTGTTGATCGTCATTATCAGTTTGGTCGATACCGCCGCCGGCCAAAGCAAGATCTGTTGATTGATTAGATTGCGCCACAATAATTCTCCACTACCTAGTTAAACAGGCATGTTCATGATTTCTTTATAGGCTTCTACAAGTTTGTTACGAACTTGTACAGTAGCTTCAAAGGCAACCGATGATTTTTGTGATGCGATCATCGCATCCGCTAATGACACATTTCGGTCGCCCATTTCTACTGCTGTTACTTTTTGTTTTGCATCAGCTTGAAGGCCATTCACTGTATTGAGAGCATCACTTAACAAATCGCCAAATTGGGCGCTCGAAGTAGGCTGCGCCTGCGTCGGTAATTTGTTTACTTGATTACTACGACCAGCTTCGAGAGCCATAGATTGCATTTCTTGAAATAATGCGCTGTTTTGAATTTTCATAATTGTCTCTGACGATGCAGTTTACTAATAACTTAATAAAGCACAAAGCATGCCAACTAACAAATCATTTAATATCAATCGTTTGAGGTGTGTTTTTGTTGTCAGAGTTTTGACAAGTTTACGCCCAGCAAGGCTGAGCGTAAATTAAATAGTGAAGGAAAACAAAAATTATAGAGGCTTAAGCAGGTAAGGTGATCCCCAAATCACGCATTTGTGCCAATTTATAACGTAATGTTCGTGGGCTGATCCCTAATGTTTCAGCTACATCTTTACGCTTGCCTTGACAACGATTTAGGGTCTCTAAAATAATTCTATGCTCTTTATCTTTAAGTTCATCTTTGTAACTTCCCGAATCCAAGCTTGGTAATTCTTCACGCAGCTGATTGCGTTCTGCTGTCGCTTTTATTGCTGGCGCTTGCAGATCATAATAAGCATCATTAGTTGGTGAACTTGTAACCGCCGAAGTAGTGCTTTCTGGTGCTGAATTAACCGGCACTAAACTTGCTGATAAGGCCGCAGTTAGAGGTGTCTGGGTTAAATTTTCAATAAAAATAGCACTTTCGTCAATCATATCACCGTGGCGTAATATCAGCGCACGCTGGATCACATTATCCAGTTCACGCACATTACCTGGCCAAGTATGAGCTAATAATTTTTTCTCTGCTGGTTCGCTAAGAACAGCGATAGGCTCTTTGCTTTTATTGAGATGACGTTCAATTAAATGCTTTGCCAACACGACAATATCGCCTGGACGTTGACAAAGTGGACGCCACATCAACGGAAATACATTTAACCGATAATATAAATCTTCTCTAAACTGGTGCTTAGCCACAGCCTCTTTTAAATCACGGTTACTGGTAGCCAAAATACGCACATCTAGCTTAATAGTTTTGCGACCACCTAAACGTTCAACTTCGCGTTCTTGTAATACGCGTAGTAACTTAGCCTGTAGGCCTAAATCCATCTCAGTGATTTCATCAAGTAAAATTGTGCCACCTTGTGCTTGCTCAAATTTACCCGGACAAGCTTGAATCGCACCAGTAAACGCGCCTTTCTCGTAGCCAAATAATGTAGCTTCGAGCATATTTTCAGGGATCGCAGCACAGTTTATTGCGACGAATGGCTGCTCTGCGCGATCTGATTTATCATGGATAAAGCGTGCGAGTACTTCTTTACCTGAGCCACTAGGACCAAGCACCATCACACTGGCATCCGATTTAGCAACCCGACTTGCAAGTTCTAATAGCTGAATACTACTCGGATCAGCGACAATCGGGCCATCTGTTTCTTTTTCTGGCTCAGGTAGATAGCGGCTTACCATATTAAGTAGCACTTCGGGCGCAAACGGTTTGGCCATATAGTCAATTGCCCCTAACCGCATAGCCTCAACAGCATCATCAATAGTCGCATACGCTGTCATCATTAAAACCGGTAGATCAGGGTAATTAAGATTAATGCTGCGCAGTAAATCAAGACCACTCATCGCGCCCATTTGCACATCGCTCACGACCAGCGAAAAGCTGTCTTTTTTAAGTAGCACCATAGCTTGCTCGGCACTGTCAGCCGCAACGCAATCTATTCCAGACATTTCAAGCGTATCAATCAAGGCTTCACGAAGCCCTGCATCATCTTCAACCACTAAAATCGTGTTGTTCATATTGCCTCCGCCGATGTTGACTTTGTACAAATAGGTAACAGTAAACTAAAGCAGGCTCCGCCTTGAGCATTGTTCGTTACTGCAACTCGTCCTTGGTGTGCATTTGCGACTGAACTAACCACCGCTAAGCCTAAACCTGTGCCTTGGCTTCGGGTAGTAAAAAATGGTTCAAATAATTTATCAAGTAAGCTTAAATCGACCCCAGGGCCATTATCACTTACAGTAATACACACTAGCTCGGGATCACTCACATCCCGCTGCGCACTTAATTGAACGAGTGCATTACTGCCAACGACTTGAATACTATTGTGAATAAGATTTTGAATGGCACTAGCAAGCGCAGTTTTATTACCCATTATCTCGATATCAGGCTCAGGTAAACTGACCTGTAGTTCACTATTATTAAGTGCGATCATAGCATCAGCGCCAGTTTTCACTTCAGTTAATAATTGCTGCATGGAAACATGTTCAACAACTTGCTGATCGCCACTTTTTGCGAACAACAACATATCGTTTACTTGGGTTTCGAGATCTTTTAAACGCGACATTAACTTAGTATGAAAATTGCCTCGCGAGCTTTCGGGTAACCGCTTTGAACCTAAATTAGCGGCATACAAAATCGCAGCAGACAGTGGTGTTCGCACTTGATGTGCCAAAGATGCCACCATTTTACCCAATGCACTTAAACGCTGCATATGTGCAACGCGTGTTTGTAGACGACGCGTTTCGGTTAAGTCAGTCATTAAGATTAATTGCCCTGGCTCTGGCGCTAATGCCGTTATTTCTAACTTAATTAAGCGTCCATCTTTTAGCGATACTTCATGGCCATCATCTTGTTGGGGCCGAAACGAGCGCTGGATCACACTGAACCACTTTTCACCTTCGAGTGGCTCCCCTAGCATGTCTGTTGCAATTTGATTAGCTTTAGCGATCAAACCGCGACCATCAAGCACCACAACACCCGCAGGCATTGTATCTACTAAATGACTTAACCAACTGGCTTGCTGGCGTAATTCACTTAACTCACCAATGTACTCTTCTTGCAGTAAACATGGGTTATACTGGGTCGCTGTGATAAATTGTGGTTTTAAGACATTAGCTAAGGCCATAATGCATTCTCATTTACAGGATCTAACTAGCTAAATGCACAAATTGTACCAACAATTATATTGATTAATTTCATTTGCTTAGCGTATAAATAACGCGACAAAAAAATGACAAACTAAAATAAGCAAAGCAAGGAGACACTATGAATTCAACAAATTTATGTCGCTGCCCTTGGCTCGATACCAGTAAAGATGACTATGTTGCCTATCACGATGATGAATGGGGGATCCCAGTATATGATGACCAAACACTTTTTGAATTTATTACTCTGGAATCAGCACAAGCAGGATTAAGTTGGTATACGATTTTAAAGAAACGTGATGGCTATCGTCGTGCATTTTTGGATTTTGATGTAGAAAAAGTCGCACAAATGAACGAGCACGATGTTGAACGATTAATGCTTGATGAAACAATTATACGTAATCGTTTAAAAATTGTAGCAACTATAAATAACGCCAAACGTTTTATTGAAATTCAGCAAGAATTTGGCAGCTTCAGTAACTATCAATGGCAGTTTGTAGGTGGTAAGCCGTTAGTGAATGAGTTAGATAAACTTAGTGACTACCCTGCAATCACAGAGGCCTCAACTGCATTTGCAAAAGATTTAAAAAAACGGGGATTTAAGTTTTTAGGTCCAACCACAGTGTACGCCCATATGCAGGCCTGTGGTATGGTGAATGATCACAGTAATGATTGTTTTCGTAAAGCTGAGATTATTGAAAAATACTAGGTGAAAGGTGCTAGGTGCTAGGTGCTAGAAAATCTTCTCTTTGCGCAATTAATCTTGTTGGCGCGGGTTTATCCCGCGCAATTAAAATGTATTCACAAAGAGGCTAAGAGTACGCTGCGCTTATGAAAAATAAAGGTATTAGATTTTTGGGTATTCGAAGCTCGTCGCTCGAAGCCCGTGGCATTTTTTCTTCTCATTTACCCTCATTGTCTTCTCTTTGTGCAAAAGGTTTTTTAGTGATATTCACCATAGCACACCCCGAATTAAAGACGGTGTGCGCGTCAGCAAGCTTAACGCCTACAAGTAATGACGAAACCCATTCTACAGGTGTAATCTCCATCGTCCTTGGTTAATTTTTGCCTAAAGCCTACTACATAACACCTGCTCTTAGCTGTTAATCTCGTGATAGGTTATATTTTTTCATTTTTTCAACTAAGGTTGTGCGGCGTACACCCAAAATCTCCGCTGCACGCGCTACAACATAATCATAACGCTCTAAGGCCTGAGTGATCAGGCTAATTTCCAGCTCAGCTAAATAATCTTTTAACTCAATCCCTTCATCGGGTAAAAGATCTGCCGATGGCTGAATTGCTTCAACTTCTGGCTCATCGTCATAATCACTAAAACCAGTACTGAAAATATCATTGAAAGCATCACGCTCCATCAGCTCTTCAGGATATTGTGGTTCATAAGCATCAACTTCAATATAACGATATTTTGCTGGTAGATCGGGAATATCAACCACTTTATCTGGCAACATGATCACCATACGCTCAACTAAGTTCGCTAACTCGCGAATATTCCCCGGCCATGTGTGCTCTTTTAAACTATCAATTGCCCGCTCAGTGAACTTAGCAGTAGTACCACTTTGCTCATTAATACGGCGCATTAACTCTTTTAATAATAATGGAATATCATCAGCACGTTCTGCAAGAGATGGGTTTTCGATAGGAAAAACATTGAGTCGATAGTATAAATCTTCGCGGAAACTTCCTTGCTCTATCATTTGTTCAAGATCACGATGCGTAGCAGCAATCACCCGCACATCCGCTTGAATTGGTTTTGTACCACCAACCCGCTCATAGCTGCGCTCTTGTAACACTCGCAATAACTTTACTTGCATTTGCAGCGGCATATCGCCAATTTCATCTAAAAACAGCGTCCCCCCTTGAGCAAGTTCAAAGCGGCCCTTGCGCGCTGAAATAGCACCGGTGAACGCGCCTTTTTCATGACCAAACAACTCACTTTCTAACAGCTCCGCAGGTATAGCCCCACAGTTAACGGGTACAAATGGCCCTGTATTACGTTTTGATAGTAAATGAACATTACGAGCAACCACTTCTTTACCAGTACCTGATTCGCCTAAAATTAATACATTAGCGTCCGTTTTAGCAACTTGTTCAATTAAAAAGCGTACATCTTTAACCGCTTCAGTTTCACCAACTAAGCCATCAAAGGTTTTGTGCGGTTTTGCGTGTTTATGCTCATTTGGTAACATCCGTTGATACTGTTGGCAATCATGCAGTAATTGAGTCGTTACATCATGGTTAAAAGGTTCACAGATAAGGCCAACTACATTGGCAATGCTCAACAGTGGTTTAAGGGTTTCACCAATTAATAGAAATGGTATTGTTGGATGGCGCTTGATCACGCTTTCATGATCTAAGCTTTGCAATGCACCGAGGATCACCATACATGATTGCTTTTGGTATTTTTCACATTCTTGTTCAAGGCTTGCATCGTCAAGCAGTTGCACTGCCTCACCAATAAAGGTAAGCGCAGCATGTAAACCAATCGCACGATTATTATTATTGTCTAAAATCAAGATCATTATTTAGCGAACCACAGTTACTACAAGCTATTAATAATTTAAATTGTAAGCGAGTTTGACAGGGATGCAAGCACAAAGCGGCAGTTTTTTGACATAGATGCCAAAAAACAGACACTAAGCTAATTGCAAGTAATACTTAAGAATTACTGTTTTATCATAGCCGTTATAATAACCCTAAAATAGATTCAGCCGATTGGTTAGCTTGGCCACGCAGTGCTATTGACGCTTGAGCTAAAATATCATTTGATACCTGCTGTGAAACCGCCTGAGCATAATCGGTATCTTGAATTCGACTTTGGCTCGCGGCAATATTTTCTTGCTGAGTACCCAGGCCTTTAATAGTGCTAGCCAATGTATTTTGAAAAGCACCAAGTTCAGCACGCTGGGCGTTAATTTCGTCCGCCGCTTGGTCACTAATATCAATTGCAGCTTGTGCACCTGCTTGAGTAGAAATATCAATTGTTGATATTACTGATGCAAAACTACCATCCGAAGGAGTAACCGTTTGATTTGCATTCGCATCTGGACCAACTTGAAACGACACCGACTGACCATCAAACAAAGGTTTACCTGCAAAATTGGCATTTTCAAACGTCTCTGTAATCTGACTTTGTAATTGCACCACTTCTTCTTGCAAAGCAGCACGGTCATTATCATTTAATGCGCCATTACCTGCTTGAATAGATAATTCACGAATACGCGAGACAGCATCGTTGACACCCGACAAGTTTGACTCGGTCGCTTGCGAATAAGAAATACCATCATAGGCATTATTCACCGCTTGGCTGTAACCGTCTTGCTGGGAGGTTAACCGATCTATAATTTGCAATGCCGCGGCATCATCTGCCGCAGAGTTGACTTTTTTACCCGTAGCAAGTTGCTCTGCAAGCTTGTTACTGGTTTGCTGTGTTTGGTTTAAAAAACTAGTTGCTGGTGATTGAATTTTCATAACAGGCTCCGACACGCTGATTGGTTAAATTATAGCTTAATTTGCCAAATTTTGCACTTTGTACCATTGTTTAATTAAATTAACTTGGCATCGTGCTTGCTAACCTACTCTGTTAATAGGTAAAGTACTGAGCAGTGTATTAAATTTCACTTTTTGCGTATTTCATTTTTTACTATAACTACGCCAATGATAAATAACTTGGGTAAAACTATGTTCGATAACAAAACAATTTTAATTACCGGTGGTACCGGATCATTCGGTAAAAAATACGTAAAAACGTTACTTGAGCGATACAAGCCAAAAAAAATAATTATTTTCTCTCGTGATGAGTTAAAACAATTTGAAATGCAGCAAGACTTTGATCAACCATGTATGCGTTACTTCATCGGTGATGTTCGCGACAAAGACCGCTTACGCCGTGCAATGCGTGGAGTAAATTACGTTATTCATGCTGCAGCTCTTAAACAGGTCCCTGCCGCAGAATATAACCCGATGGAATGCATCAAAACTAACATTAATGGTGCTGAAAATGTCATTGATGCTGCCTTAGACAATAATGTTGAAAAAGTCATTGCGCTTTCTACTGATAAAGCAGCCAACCCAATTAATTTATATGGTGCGACAAAATTAGCATCCGATAAATTGTTTGTTGCCGCTAATAATATTGCCGGTGGTAATCGCACCACATTTTCAGTTGTTCGCTACGGTAATGTAGTCTGCTCGCGCGGTTCAGTAGTGCCTATTTTCCAAAAGTTTATTGATCAAGGCCGCGACCATATCCCTATCACCCATGAAGAAATGACCCGCTTTTGGATCAGCCTTCAGCAAGGTGTTGATTTCGTTTTAACTAACTTTGAGAGGATGTTAGGGGGAGAAATTTTTGTTCCCAAGATCCCATCAATTCGTATTACTGATTTAGCAACAGCAATGGCACCAAACCTGCCACAAAAAAATATCGGTATTCGCCCGGGCGAAAAATTACATGAGGTGATGTGCCCTTCTGATTTGTGTTTTGATACCTACGAATTTGATGATCATTTTGTGATTGCACCTGGCATTAAATTTAGTAGTCGCAGCAATAATTTTGATACAAATGCATTAAATGAGTGCGGTAGGAAAGTTGAGATCGGATTTGAATATAGTTCTTTAAGTAACCCCCACTTCTTAACGATAGAAGAAATAGCAGCTTTTAATATTCAGGCACTTTTATGATCCCATATGGAAAGCAATCTATTGACCAAGCAGATATTGATGCGGTACTCAATGTCTTACAATCTGACTGGCTCACGCAAGGTCCTAAAGTACCCGCATTTGAAGCTGGCATTGCTAGTTACTGTAAAGTAAAGCATGGCATTGCAGTAAATAGTGCAACATCGGCGTTACATATCGCATGCCTAGCATTAGGCGTTGGAGAAAACGATATAGTCTGGACATCTCCTATTTCTTTTGTAGCATCAAGTAATTGCGCACTTTATTGTGGTGCTAAGATTGACTTTGTTGATATTGACTTAGATACCGGCAACATGTCGATTAAGGAACTTGAGCAGAAGCTGATCCTAGCAGAAAAAAATAACTGCTTACCTAAAGTTGTAATACCGGTACACTTGGCGGGTCAATCATGCGATATGCAAGCCATTTATCAGCTCGCTACTAAATATGATTTTAAAATTATCGAAGATGCCTCTCACGCCATTGGTGCTAAATATTTAGATAAGCCTGTTGGTAATTGTGAGTTTTCAGATATTTGCGTATTCAGCTTTCATCCTGTGAAAATCATCACGTCAGCTGAAGGCGGTATGGCGGTTACAAATGATGATAATTTAGCAAAGCGTTTAAAAAGATTAAGAAGCCATGGGATCACATCAGATGAAAGTGAAATGACCGATGCAAGCCATGGGCCTTGGTACTATCAGCAAATCGAGCTTGGCTTTAATTATCGAATGACTGATTTACACGCAGCGTTAGGGCTTAGCCAACTAAGTAAAGTTGACGAATTTATTAAGCAGCGACATCACCTTGCTAAAATATATGATACACATCTTAATTTAAATTTGGTTCGTCCATTGCAACAAATTGATACCTGTTATTCCGCTTATCACTTGTACATAATTCAACTTAATAATAGCGACGCAACTCGTCATAAAAACGCTGTAACTCAGCTTCGAGCAGTAGGGATCATTGGCCACGTTCATTATATTCCAATACATTTACAGCCATACTATCAAGCTCTAGGCTTTAAGGCTGGTGATTTCCCTAATGCTGAAAAATATTATCAAGGTGCTATCACCCTTCCTCTTCATCCATCGTTGAAAGAGCAAGAAGTGCATTTTATACTGAACACTCTACAGCAAATCTTAAATTAAAGTTTTCAACCTTTTTGACGATATAAACATATTATTTAATGAACCTTGAGGCAACTATGTTACAAACTCACCCGACTTTCAAACTTGCTTTTATTGGCGGGGGTAACACGTCAGCTGTTGGCTATGTACACTTTTGCGCAGCTCACATGGATCATAAATTTCAAGTTGTTGCCGGTGCCTTTTGTCGTAATCAAGAAAATAATCAAGCTACAGGTATTCATTGGGGGATCCCAGCAGAATGTGTTTACGCAGATTGGAAAGAAATGGTCGAAGCTGAAAAGGGTCACATTGATGCTTTTGTAGTGCTCACTCCAACACCGCATCATTTAGAAGTTTTACAGTATTTATTCGAAAAAAAATTACCCGTAATCTGTGAAAAAGCGATGGTTTGTGGACCACGAGAAATTGCAATTCTTCGCCCTTATTATGATCCAAAGAAACAATTTTTAGCTGTTACTTTTAACTACAGTGGCTACGCAATGGTACGTGAGTTAAAGCATTTAATAAATTCAGGAAAGCTGGGAACAATTCAAAAAATTCATTTAGAAATGCCGCAAGAAGGCTTTCGCCGCCCCCCCGATATCGCGGGAAAAACATCACAACCGCAGGCGTGGCGTCTGCGAGATGCTGAAGTACCAACCATTTGCTTAGATTTAGGTGTTCACCTTCATCACCTAAGTAGCTTTTTATTGGGTGAGGAACCAACTCACACATTAGCTGAATTTAGTAACCACTCTCAATATGCTAATTTAGTCGATGACGTACAAATGCTAGTAAAGTATGCCAGTGGCGTCAAAGGCAGCATGTGGATGTCAAAAACGGCTATTGGTCATCGTAACGGTTTACAGATCAGAGTGTATGGAGATACCGGAAGTGTTAAATGGTTACAGCTCAACCCCGATGAGTTAGAACTAAATTTTAATGATGGTAGGCGAGAGATATTAGACCGAGCGGGTCAGTGCGACTACGCCCACCAATTTAGATATAACCGCATGAAACCAGGCCATCCCACTGGTTTTGTAGAAGCATTTGCAAACTTATACAGCGACATCGCTGAAGATTTACAATGTTTTCAACTAGGGCAAAAAAATAACCAACCATACGTATTTGGTTTAGAACACGCCGCAGATGGCTTAAAGTTATTTGCTGCTGCTAAACGTTCGACACAAACACTTGGCTGGGAAAGCGTGTAATACGCTTAATTACAACTCTCTAGATATGCTTGCTTGATACTCGGTTTATGGATTTTACCCATTTCGGTTTTTGGCAGCCTTTTCATCTCAAACAAAATTCGCGGTTGCTGATAGTCAGTAAGTTCTTTGAATAAATGCATTTGCAACTGCATTTTTGCATTCACTGGCGCAATATCATTACAAACAAAAGATAATAAAATGACTTCTCCAAATTTATCATCACTTACTCCAAAAGCCGCACACTCAGCAATCCAAGGTAAGTAATTAGTTACCAACTCAATATCGCTCGGGTAAACATTGACCCCGCCCGATTTAATAACTTCTTTTGTTCGACCAACATAATAAAGATAATTATCATCATCCAAATAACCAAGGTCACCAGTAAAAAAATAACCATCACTGTCGTAACTCTGCGCAGTTTGCTCTGGTAAGTTATAATATTGTGCAAACGCAGTTGGTGAGCGACAAGCTATTTCACCGATATTACCATTAGACAAAGTATTACGTTCAGCATCACATATTTTTATTTTCAGATTTGGTAAAGGCTTACCTACACTATTGATCGGTACATTCGGCTCGGTTATATCAAAATCACTGATCACCCCCATTTCTGATGCCCCATAACATTCATGAAAACGGCAATTCAAGGCTAATAACAGTGACTTTTTGTCGTCGCTTTCAAGCGTTGCAGAAGATGATACAACACACTTCAAGCTTGTTAACTGCGCTTTTGCTAACTCTGGGATCAAGGCCTTTAGTTGACTTGAAACAGCAAATAAAAAACTAATTTTATGAGTATTGATTGCATCAAGCCAAGCATTAACTGAGAACTTGGGTAAAATAACTACACTTGCGCCCAACATTAGTGGCATCAGTAAAGAGCGCTGTGCAAGTGAATGATATAAAGGTGTTGAAACCAACACAACATCGCTTTTATCTAATTGGTAATACTGAGCCGTCGCATCAAATGCGCGAACAATTTTAGTCGCTTGAGTAAATACTATTGGCTTAGGTTGACCAGTAGAACCTGAAGTCATGGTAAGAATATAAGGTAAATTGATATTTTCTACTGGAAACTCATCATATTGCGCCGTGGATGCAGACATTACATTGACCAAATCAATCAAGTTATCACTATTGCCACCTATCGTAATTATATTGTCGGAAGCTAAAACATCATTATTAACAAGTTGTTCAGCCACACTTATCCATGCTATAGCATACTCGCAATCAGCTACTTGTAACGCTTTTGATAAAGCCTGTCCTTTAAGAGTTAGTGGTAATGGCGCAAGCGCAATACCCAGTTTAGCCGCAGCTAATAAACAATATGTAAACTCGAGGTTATTTGGACAAAATAACGCAACTTTATGTCCTTGCTTAATTCCTAACTGAGTCAGGCCAGCAGCTAAAGAATCAACCTTATTTATTAGTTGTTGGTAGTTAATTTGGGTCTGTTGATATATACACGCAATTTTCTCAGGTTGAGTAACCGTATGTGATTGAACAAGCTGGTATATATTTTTATTGTGCATTTGGGTCCCACATTACAAAATTAAACTGCTCATCGGCCAAAGGAAATAACTGTTGCGTTACTTTATATTCTTTTGAATGTATTGGTATTGCCACAAATCCCATATAGCGATTTAGCAAATTTACAAATTTGTTGTCTTTATGGATCACCGCAAGCCAAATAGCATTGGGATGACTCGCTTTACAAAACTCAAGTTGCCATTGAAGGGTCAGCATAGCCAAATTAAAAGGCACATCATTGCACGCCGTAAACCATCCACCATATAAATAATCATTCGATTTTTCAGATATATGCTGATGCCATACATAAACAGCAGGAATACCTCTTTGTTCAACAACGTATGATTTCCTTTCACTTCGAAACCACCATAGGTAATGATCGAGTCTTGGAATATCATTACTGACAGTCATCTTCTGTGAATTACTTGGTAAGTTCCTAGCAATTAAGTAATTATTTACATCGCTATCCTCAACCTCACGTACTGCATATTCTGTTGTAAGTTGGCCAATGTAGTTTACTGCTCCTACTTGGACATTTATATCAGTGACGTGATACGGCTGCGCTTGCAAAATTGCAGCAACTCTCTTTACACCTAAGCCATCAACAGTAACGGTAGCTTTATGACGTAGTCTTTTAATACGAGGTAAATAACTAATAAGATCTGCCAAACGAGTACCCAATAAGATCGCATGAGAATCTAAAAATTTATCTAAATGTAGAAAGTGTCCTAACTGTTGTAAATGGGTAATATCATTTTCTTGATTAACTGCAATAGAAAATGTAATTGCAGGTACTTTTAATGCGGCCAGTTCATATAATGATGTACCCAATGCTCCAATAAATAGATCAGTATTGCGATATTCATTTGCTAGAGACAAGGGAGAACATAAAATCGTTATGTTTTTAAATTTCTCTTCAAGGCGAATAATCGCTTGTTTATTTTCTGCTTTCGGACCAATTACAATCGTAAACTGGACCCGACTATGTAGATAATGAGGTACAGAATTAACTAATGATGCAAAAATGCAAAGATCGCCACCGCCACCCAAAGAGCAAAAAATATTCGTTTTATTTTTACTTTGCGAAACGTGCGTATCCAAAGCCAACGCTTGGCTAAAAGAGGGAGCTAATAATGAAAAATCCGGCCCTAAAAAATGACGAGTTTTTGCTGGTGATTTTTTATCATAACGTTTTTGGGTTAGCTCCCCCATCCACTTAGCATCGAATAAAAAGTCACAATAATGGTCTCTGCCAAGGTCATCAAAAACCGCTAATTTATTGCCCTCGCTATAAATTTGTTTTTCATATTCAACGTCTAAATCGTAATGATCCAGTATTACCAAATCAGCATTTGAGGTTTTTATTACTCTTAATAAAGTAGCAATATCTTGTTGAGACGCCGTTTCAACAAAATGTATATCATCACATACTAGTTCTTGTATAAAAGGCGCTACATCAGCTTTTTGAATATCCAAAACCAAAGTTATACTTGCCTGAGCATTTGACTGCAACTCAAGCAACAGCCATTTTATACGCATTAAATGTCCAATGCCTAAACACGTAGAAACTCGAGCTACAATATTCATTGCTTACTCAATAGCGTTTCAATCAAACCACCCACGGTTGCATTATTCTCATCCATAAGTTCATCTGGACTCAGATGAATATTTGTAAGCATCTCAAGCTCCATGATCATGCTAAGAATTTCAAATGAATCAATGCTACCTGAGCCAATAAAATTAAAATTATTAATATTTTGCTTTGAAATACTAATACCTCGTGCGATTAAAAAATCACAAAAAAAACCCTGCAACAGCTCTTCGTTTATCATGCTAATTATTCCATATCCTGCCAACATAACTGTGTACCACGAGGTAAAAACAGGCGCGCTTTCCTACCAATAACATTCGGTAATTCTTTCGGGGCTAACTCACCACCACCCGGTCGAAGGTTCGCAACATTATCAATGGTTAAAACATCTCCTGATGCAACATCTTTAGTCGTGTATAAGCAACGGCGATTAGGTGAAGGTTTAAGGGGATAATGTATTGTTCCAATAGCTTTTTCGACTTGTCGAACACCATGTATTAATGCTTTAAGTTCATCTGGTGTCATTGAAAAAAAACTATCAGCCGTTTCATTATCTTTGCTTAATACAAAGTGTTTTTCGATAACATGGGCGCCAAAAGCGACTGATGCTATGGGTACATCATTCCCTAAAGTATGATCAGAAAGTCCTACAGGACATTTAAAACTATCCGCTAGATGAGGAATTGTGGCTAAATTTATCGACTCCGCGGGAGCTGGATAAGTACTAGTACATTTTAATACACACAGCTCTTTAACGCCTGCTTGCTCTGCAACTTGAACCGCATCAGTTATTTCAGCTAGGGTTGCACCACCTGTTGACATAATCATCGGCTTTCCAGTCGCAGCCACCTTTCGAATCAGATCATGATCTATCAACTCTGGCGAAGCTATTTTATATGCAGGTGAATCAAAAGATTCCAATAAATCGACTGCAGAATCATCAAATGGTGAAGAAAAAATAGTGATACCGATTTCATTCGCCAGCTGAATTAAAGGGGCGTGAAAATCCCATGGCATATATGCCCCTTCGTATAAATCATATAAATATTGTCCTTGCCATGGACCTGTTGCTTCAAAATGCGGTAATTTACAATCCATTGTTAAAGTATCTGCGCGGTAAGTTTGTAACTTTATCGCATCAGCTCCGGCCTCTTTTGCGGCTCTAACTAACGCTTTCGCCTGCTCTAAATTTTGACCATGGTTTGCTGACATTTCGGCAATAATATACACAGGATGACCTAGCCCAATTTTTCTACCATCGATGGTAATTTCAGAATTAAACGCCATTTGCGCCCCTTAAATTGCACTGTCAAAAAATCATTAAATCAAAGCAAATTTCATACCTAATTATCTACAATAGCTTACAATTTGATAAACTATATTGATCCAAAAGGATTTTAACTTTTAAGTTATGTGCAAGAGTGTAATGATTTGCTATATTTATCTCAATAATAATTACGATTACCAGTGACCATGTCTGATGTATTAATAATAATTCAAGCACGTATGACATCAACCAGATTGCCTGCCAAAGTGATGTTGCCGCTGTGTGGCAAACCCGTGTTACAAATTATGCTTGAACGCTTACCAAACTGGCACGATCAAATCATTGTCGCAACAACTAATGATGGCACTGAGCAGCCTATCTTGGATTTATGCACACAGCTGAATATTAAAACCTACCAAGGAGATACACAAGACGTACTAAGCCGCTATTATCTAGCAGCTAAACACTATGATGCTCAATCAACTACAACCATAGTTAGGTTAACCAGTGATTGCCCACTGATTGATGAAGTGCTTTGTACGCAAGTAATTAATAAAAGAACTAGTCAAAATTATGACATGGTTAATTTAGGCCCGCACAGTGGTTACCCTAGGGGCCTAGATTGTTGTGCTTTTTCTTTCAAATTATTAGAAAATACTTATTTAAAAGCCACATCACCCGCCGATCGTGAACATGTGACGTTAGGCATGGCAAAATTTAATACCATAACGACCCACACATTCAGTGCGCATGAAGATTATAGCCACTTTCGCCTAACACTTGATGAACCAGACGATTACAAAGCAATTACCGCTGTTTATGATCACTTTTTGAATAAAGTTGATTTTTCTTATAATGATTTAATAAAAACATTAAAGGAAAACCCTCACATCACCGATATAAATAAACACGTAGAGCAAAAATCTACTTAAGTTAGGCATAATAATTGTATGTCATTGAACATTATATTTATGACTACCAAAGAATTAGAGAATATTAAATGAATCCAAAAACAATATTAGTTACCGGTGCAACTGGCTATAAAGGAACCGTATTGGTTCCAAAGCTACTGGCTTTAGGCCATCGCGTAATCGCGTTTGACATCCAATGGTTTGGTAATTTTTTGCCCTCTCATGACAACCTCTCAGTCATTAAAGGTGACGTACGCGACACTGATACGATTAACTTAGACGGTGTGGATTCTATTATTCATCTTGCTTCTATCGCAAACGATCCCTGTGGTGATTTAAACCCTAAATTAACATGGGAAGTGAGTGCGTTAGCAACTATGCGCTTAGCCGATAAAGCAAAGCGCTGTGGAATAAAACAGTTTATTTATGCGTCATCGGGTAGCGTATACGGCGTTAAAGATGAAGAGCAAGTAACTGAAGACTTAACGCTTGAGCCTATTTCTGAATACAACAAAACGAAAATGGTTGCAGAGCGTGTACTTCTTAGTTATGCCGACGACATGGCGGTACAAATTTTACGCCCAGCAACTGTATGCGGTTTATCTAAACGAATGCGCTTAGATGTTTCTGTCAATATGCTGACAATGCAAGCTCTAAAAAATGGAAAAATCACAGTGTTTGGCGGCGATCAAGTCAGACCAAATATTCATATTGACGATATTACTGATCTCTATATTTATATGCTGGATAATCCAGAGAAAGTCTCTGGTGTCTTTAATGCAGGGTTTGAAAATATCTCAATTATGGATATAGCAAAAATGGTACAGGCTAAAATAGCATGTGAGATTGAGGTTACTCCTTCAAATGACCCTCGTTGTTACCGTATTAATTCAGATAAGTTACTATCTACCGGTTTTACACCCAATAAAAATGTCGACACAGCCATTACCGAAATTATTACAGCTTACAAACAAGACTTACTTAAAGATGAAGACCATTTTTACAACCTTAAATGGATGCAAAGAGAAGTTTTATGACTAACAACCAATCTGCAACCACTATAGCCAAGGATTCAGTGAAAAACCTGACAACAAACTATGTGAACACCCTAACGGATGTATTAAAACAGTTAGATAGTGAACAAGTTAAGAGTCTTGTTGATACCTTACTTACTATGAAGGCAAATAACGGCACTTTATATTTATGTGGCAATGGCGGCTCAGCAGCAAATGCAATCCACCTTGCAAATGACTTTACATTTGGTATTAGCCCAGAAGGTAATGCATTAAAAGTTGAAGCATTACCAGCAAACAGCTCTGTTTTAACTTGCCTAGGCAATGACATTGGTTATGAAAATATTTTTGCACATCAGCTAAAAGTTAAAGCAAACAGCAATGATATTTTACTTGTTTTATCTGGTAGCGGTAACTCTGAAAATATAATTAGAGCGACTCAACAAGCACTCGACATTGGCATGAAAACAGTGGGCATTTTAGGGTTTTCTGGCGGTCAAGTTAAGCCGATGCTTGACCAAGTTTTCCATTTCGAAGTCCAAGATATGCAGATATCAGAAGATACCCAAGTTATTGTCGGGCATATTTTAATGAAAGCTCTATATCAGGAATTACAGAATGACTGATTCACCAATTATTGTAATAGGAAGTAATTCATTTTCTGGCGCTTCGTTTTGCTCGCACATGCTAAAGCAAGATAAAAAAATAATCGCGATCAGCCGCTCAGAAGAACCTGTGAATGCATTACTTCCTTATAAGTGGCTAGATCACCAAACACAAAACTTAGCGTTTAAGCAACTCGATCTAAATTATCACTTAGATGAAATATTAGCACTCATCAAACAAGAAAATGTTGGCACAATTTATAACTTTGCAGCGCAAAGTATGGTTGGCCAAAGCTGGGAATATCCTGAACATTGGTTTATGACCAACGCAGTATCAACCATAAAGTTACACAATGCACTTCGTCAACTCGATAGTTTAGATAAATACATACATATCTCTACACCTGAAGTATACGGCAGCTGCGAAGGATTGGTTCCTGAGCATAGGAACTACCAACCAAGCACGCCCTATGCTGTATCACGAGCCGCTGCCGATATGAGTCTTCATACATTTTCTGATGTTTATGATTTCCCAGTTGTTTTTACTAGGGCAGCCAACGTGTACGGTGAAGGACAACAACTGTATAGAATAATTCCAAAAACAATACTATCTATATTATTAGGCAAAAAGCTACCGCTTCATGGTGGCGGCTACTCTACCCGCTCATTTATCCATATTGATGATGTGTCTAGTGCAACACAGTTAATTGGAGAGCAAGGACGTAATGGCGAAATTTATCATATTTCAACAGAGCGTATGATCACAATCCGCGCAATTGTGGAGATGTTATGCAAAATGTTAAACGTCCCATTTGAACAGACATGTGAAATAACAGGTGATCGACTTGGTAAAGACGCTGCTTACCTGCTTGATACTCAAAAAATCAGATCAGAATTACAATGGCAAGACAGTATTTCACTCGAAGACGGCCTTGCCAAAACAATTGATTGGGTCAAAAGCAACCTTGATACTCTAAAAACACAACCACATAACTATATTCATAAAGCCTGAGGTATTCATGCTAGGAAAAGAATTAGATTTATTAAAAAACTACCCTAAATCAAAAAGAGACACTAAGGGAAGAGCCAATGTAATTACCGAAGCTGATAGAGAAATTGCTCGCCAATATGGTAAAGATTTTTTTGATGGTGATCGTACCTATGGATACGGTGGTTTTAGCTACATGTCTCGCTTTTGGCAACCGGTTGTTCCTGATCTTCAATCTCACTTTCAATTAACAAAAGAAAGTTCTTTACTGGATGTAGGTTGCGCCAAAGGCTTCATGCTCTATGACCTGCAACAGCATATCAAAGGTATAAAATTAGCTGGGTTGGATATTTCTAGTTATGCTTTAGAGCATGCCAAAGAAGAAGTTAAGCACTTACTTCAACAAGGGGATGCAAAGAGTTTACCTTTCGATGACGACAGCTTTGATGTCGTTATGTCAATCAATACTATCCATAATTTAGATGAAAAAGAATGTGCTATCGCGTTACAAGAAATTGAACGTGTAAGTAAAGGAAAGTCATTTATAACTGTTGATGCCTATCGAAATGATGAAGAAAAAGAGCGTATGCTCGAATGGGCATTAACCGCAAAGACCATCATGCATGTTGATGATTGGAAGGTATTCTTTAAAGACCATGGTTACACTGGCGATTTTTACTGGTTCATACCATAGAGATAACTATGAATTTAGAGCAAATAGCAGCAAAAATTCGATACACATTATGTGACGTATCGAGTAAAACAAAAACCCCACACTTGGGTAGTTCACTGTCATGTACTGATATATTAACAGCACTTTATTGGCAAGTACTCAATGTAGAACCATCAACACCATCAATGCCAAGCAGGGATTACTTCTTGCTTGGTAAAGGCCATGCTGCAAGTGCACTTTATACCACACTTGCCTATAGGGGGTTTTACCCAGTGGCAGACCTTTATCAACACGGGCAAACCGACTCTGTTTTTGAAGAGCACCCCGGTATAAACTCCCCTAAAGGAGTTGATACAGTTTCGGGATCACTTGGCCATGCACTTTCACTTGCAACAGGTATGGCATTAACCTGTAAAATTCAAAAAAGAACCAATCGCTTTTATGTTCTCATGGGCGATGGTGAGCTCAATGAAGGAACGATTTGGGAAGCGGCCATGTTTGCAGCCGGTAAACAATTATCCAATCTCGTTGCCATCATTGATTTTAATAAACTTCAAGGCACTGGTGAAAGCTGTGAAATAATGCACCTTGAACCATTAGAAGAAAAATGGCGGGCATTTGGCTGGCACACAATTCGCCTTGATGGTCATAATATTTCGGCTATCACCGACGCTTTAATGGATGCGCAATCTTACGACAAACCGGTGTGTATAATCGCTGATACAATTAAAGGAAAAGGTATTTCTTTCATGGAAAACGATAACAACTGGCATTATCGTATACCAACCCAAGATGAAGTTGAAAAAGCAAAACAGGAGTTGGGGTTAAAATGAGAAATGCATTTGCAAATTGTTTGACTGAATTAGCTAAATCCGACACCAGTTTAATGCTTTTCTACGCTGATATCGGTAATCGTTTATTCAATAACCTAAAAGAAATTGCTCCCGATAGAACAATCAATGCAGGTATCGCCGAAGCAAATATGGCCTCAATGGCTGCGGGCTCCGCAATGATGGGCCAAAAACCTTTTATTTATACTATTACGCCATTTACTACAGCGAGAAACTTTGAACAAATAAAAATAGATATCGCTTATCAAAACCAACCCGTTATCATCGTTGGCACGGGCTCAGGCTTATCGTACGCAAATTTAGGTCCCACCCATCATTCGTTTGAAGATATCGCATTAATGCGAAGCTTGCCAAATATGAATATTGTATGCCCTGCCGATTCAGACGAACTCAGCGTATTGATGCCCCAATTAATCAAACTCAACCAGCCGTGTTACTTTAGAATTGGTAAAAAAAATGAGCCAAAGGTTCACAAAATTTTACCTAACCTAAAGTTTGGACATGCATATACAATGCAAGAAGGTCAAACAGTCGCAATATTAGCAACGGGCACTATTATGCCACTCGCGCATGATTTACTCATTGAACTTCAAAGTAAAGGCATTAACGCCGAGCTTGTTAGTTTTCATACAGTAAAACCCCTTGATACTCAATATTTAGCCTTAGCTTGTGAGCGCTTTGAACATATAATCACTCTTGAAGAACACAATGTGAATGGCGGCTTTGGCAGTGCCGTACTTGAATATATTAGTGAACAACCTAAAACACCAAGAGTACACCGTTTTGGTATCCCAGATAGGTTTATTGATCAAGTTCATAGTACTGAAGATGCACGTAAAAAAGCAGGTTTAACTGTTTTAGATATAATCACAACACTAAAAAATAGAGCTGTAATATGATTATCGGTATCGATTTTGATAATACTATTGCTGACTATACAGGTGTGTTTCATCGCGTTGGAGTGAAATTAGGCTGGCTTCCAAAACAAGTGGGACAAACAAAAGAAGATGTGAAAGCATACTTTATTAATGCTGGAAATGAACCAAAGTGGACTGAATTACAAGGTATCGTATATGGGAAAGAAATTAACCAAGCTAAACCATACCTAGGTTGCCTAGAGGCAATAAAAAGCTTAAAAAAAGAAGGCCATAGTATTTTCATCGTGTCGCATAAGACTAAATACCCAATTATTGGTGATAAAACTAACTTTCATATTGCGGCCACTAATTGGCTAAAAAGTCATGGTTTTACTAATTGTACCGATGGACCTATAGCCTCTGAAAACATATCATTTCATGAAAAACAAGAAATAAAAATAAAGCGGATTTCAACTCTCCAATGTGATTTTTTTATTGATGATCTTAGTAGTGTCTTAAATAGCGCTTTATTTCCATTACCAACAAAAAAAATTCTTTTTAATCAAAAGCCACATCCGAGCATTGAGTTAAATACGGGTGATTGGAAGAAAGTTCATCCAATGATTAACTCTTTCATAAATAGGAGGAGTTAAAATGGTGATTTGGCTAACAGGTCGTCAAGGTGCAGGGAAGACAACCTTGGCAAAAATATTGCATAACATATTGGATGAAAAGTTAAATAAAGTAATCCTTCTTGATGGAGATAAACTGCGAGAGGTTTTGGGTAATCATAATTACGATAATGACTCTCGCTCAGCACTAGCAATGACCTATGCTAGGCTATCAAATATGCTATCTCAACAAGGAGCTACCGTTATATGTGCAACAGTATCCATGTTTCACAGTGTCAGGGAATGGAATAGGTCAAATAACGAACAGTATTTTGAAGTGTATATTAAAGTTGAACCTGACGTATTAATTAAAAGAAACCAAAAACAGCTATATTCTGAAGCTGCGCTAAATAATAAGAATTATCTACATGGGTATGATATTCCTTTTGAAGAACCATTAGCACCGGATTTAATACTTAATAATAACGGTCTAGAAACGCCGCTTGAAGCAGTCAACAAAATTGTAATGGAATTAATAAAATGAAAAAAAAACTTGGTGATTTCACTGGCCTAGCAAAAAATTACTCATTATATAGACCTAGTTACTGCCCTTTAGTATGTAAAGCCATTTTAGGGTTAGTCGATAAGAATAATAATGAGATCGATTTTGTAGATGTCGGTGCTGGTACTGGTATTTGGACTCGTATGATCAACCACGCTGGCTTAAATAGTACTGTCGCAATTGAGCCTAATGATGATATGAGAAAGCATGGTATTTTGGACAGTCAAAAAACAAACATCACCTGGGTAAATGGCTCTGGTGAAAATACAACGCTAAATGACAACAGTGCCGATTTACTTTCCATGGCTTCATCATTTCACTGGGTAGATTTTGAAAAAGCAATAAAAGAATTTTCTCGAGTACTACGCCCGGGCGGTTTTTTTACAGCAGTATGGAATCCTCGACATATTGAGTGCAATCCATTACTTGTCGAAATTGAAGAAAAGTTATATGAAATAGCGCCTCATATAAAACGCGTATCATCTGGGAACTCTGATTTTACCGATACACTAACTGAACGTCTAAAAAATGCCGATGTATTCTCCGATGCTATTTACTTAGAAGGGTTTCATACTATAAAACAAACACCTGAAGAGTATTTAGGCGTCTGGTGGTCAGTGAACGATATTCGAGCACAAGCAGGTGAAGATAAATTTATACAATTTATGGCTTTTGTCGAAGAAAAAACAAGCAACTTAGATTTTATTGAAACAACCTATAAAACAAGAGCTTGGCTAGCTAGAGTCCGTTAGAATGATTTTTACTACCAAATCGCAAAATCTAATGTCTTTACAGAACATTTTAACAACTGCGAAGATACTCCCGCAATTCTGTTTTACAGCAGAACAATGGAAAAATGAATCTAACGATGTTCTGAATAGTTTTTTTACATTATATAAATGGAGTGATAAAAAGCTAATTGTAAGGAGTAGTGCTGTCTGTGAGGATAGCGCCTTTCAATCATATGCTGGTTATTATGACTCCATACTCAATGTCGTAGGAGTAAAAAAACTAGAAAGTGCGATAGAAAGTGTTTATCAATCATTTGAAAACTACACCCCTAATGATGAAATATTCATTCAACCAATGCTGGAAAATGTAGACATTAGTGGAGTCGCTTTTACAAAAGATCCTTCTAACAATACGCCTTACTATGTTTTAAACTACTCATTGTCCAGTTCAACTGACGCCATAACCGCAGGTACTTCCAATGAGAATGTCAGTTATATATCAAAGCAATTTGATGGATTAGATAAAGATTCTTGGCAATTTAAATTATGCTCTCTATGTAAAGAACTCGAAAAAATATATGGGCTTGATGCACTAGATATTGAATTTGCAGTTGATAAAAACAAACATTTATACCTATTTCAAGTTAGACCCTTGATAATTAAAAGCCTAGATAATTTTTGCGATCAAGAACATTTTAAAATATTAAAAACGCTAGAAGCGACTATAAGCAGATTCATAAAGCCACACCCTTATTTAAATGGAGAACGCTCTGTTTTAGGCATTATGCCTGATTGGAATCCAGCCGAAATTATTGGTGTTCGACCTCGCCCACTCGCTCTTTCTTTATATAAAGAGTTAATTACCGATTCAACATGGGCATATCAAAGAAATAATTATGGTTATAAGCAACTAAGAAGCTTTCCTCTTTTACTTTCCTTAGCTGGCTTACCTTATATTGATGTAAGAGTAAGTTTTAATTCATTTATACCTAAAGATACACCTGATAGGCTTGCTGAAAAATTAGTTAATTATTATATAAACGAATTAAAAAATGCCCCCGAAAAGCATGACAAAGTTGAGTTTGATATTATATTTTCTTGCTTTACTTTAGATTTGAATGAGCGTTTAAAACGCTTAAGTGAAGCTGGATTTTCCGAATCTGAATTAATAACATTCACTGAATCACTAAAAAAATTAACAAATAATATAATTAAAAATGATGGCTTATGGAAAAAAGACATCGAAAAGATTAACACACTCCCTAATCGTCGAATAAAAATATTAAGTAGCGACTTATCTAAAGTAGAGAAAATCCACTGGTTACTGGAAGATTGTAAAAGATATGGCACACTTCCATTTGCAGGGCTTGCGAGAGCTGGTTTTATTGCGGTGCAATTTTTACGCTCAATGGTTGCTAAAAATATAATAACAGAGCAAGACTACAATAAGTTTTTGTCTTCAATTGCGACTGTTAGTTCCACATTAAAACAAGATTTCATTAACCTCCCTCTATCAAGTTTTTTACAGCAGTATGGGCATCTTCGCCCAGGCACATACGACATACTTTCTCCTCGTTATGACAAGGCACCAGAGCGTTACTTTAATCAATCAGATAAAAATGTTGAAGAGCAAACTTTCGATAACTTTACTTTGAGTTTAGAACAGCTTTCCGCCCTTAAAGAGTTATTAGAAAAAAGTGGCATTGAACATGATGTGATATCTCTGTTCTCATTTATAAAAGGTGCAATAGAGGGAAGAGAATATGCCAAGTTTATCTTCACTCATAGCCTAAGTGATGCCCTTGAGCTTATTACAGAGTTAGGACTTGAACATCAGTTAAATACAGATGATATGTCATATGTTGATATATCATCCATACTTAAAACTTATTCAAGTAGCGATGATCTACTAAATATTATTAAAAGCTCTATCGATACTGGGAAAAAAAATCACCTAAAAGCACAACAGATCACACTCCCGCCACTAATATCGAGTCCATCTGATGCATACTTTTTTAACTTGCCTGAAGGTGAACCTAACTATATTACACAAGGTAAAATAGTTGCCGAAACAACGATGAACCCAGCTGCACATGAAGAACTGGCAGGAAAAATTGTTTTTATTCCTTCAGCAGATCCTGGATTTGATTGGTTGTTTTCTCATCCAATTGCAGGGCTTATTACTAAATATGGGGGATGTAATAGCCATATGGCGATTAGAGCTGGTGAACTTAATATACCTTCAGTTATCGGCGCGGGGGAAATTTTATATGCAAAATGGCTTAAAGCCGAAAAATTAGAGCTAGATGCAAACAATAAAAAAGTGATAATTATCAGATGAAATTAATTGGTATAACACAACGAGTTGATATTCATCCAACCTATGGTGAACGTCGTGATGCTTTAGATCAGCGATGGTATCAATTCTTTTTATATTGCGGATTCATACCAATTCTAATCCCTAACTGTATAAAAACTTGTCGTGCTCTGCTTGCTAGAGTCCAGTTAGATGGCTTTGTTTTCACAGGAGGCAATTCGCCAATGCACTATGCTGGGGATGCCCCAGAAAGAGATGATGTAGAGGCTTTTCTAATAGAACATTGCGAAACTGTAGGCTTACCTATTCTAGGCGTATGCAGAGGCATGCAAATGATACAACTTCATTATGGTGGCTCGTTAGACTGTATAAAAGGCCACGTTAATAAGATAATTGAAATAAAAACGGATGAAGAGCAGTTACCTAGATTTGTAAACTCATATCATACTCTAGGGACGACTATAACAAAAAAGCCTTTATTAACAAAAGCTAAAAGTAGTGACAATATAGTCAAAGCAATAGAGCATAGCCACTATAGTATCTTTGGGATTATGTGGCACCCTGAAAGAAATACCCCCTACTGCGATGAAGATATACAACTTTTCAAGGATATATTTTAAAATGAAAGCCATTATACTTGCCGCAGGTACAGGCTCAAGACTCGAGCATTTAACAACAGATAAGCCAAAGTGCTTAGTGGAGTTATGGCACGAACCATTGCTTAAAAGACAATTACGCCAACTCAACTCTTTAGGAGTAAAAGACACATTAGTCATCACAGGGTTTAAAAGTGAAGCAATATTAGAGTATACAAATAACATTGTGATTAATACTGAATACGATAGCTCGAATATGGTATTCAGCTTAGCTAAGTCAATCGATTGGATTAAAAAACATGCTGACGAAGAATTCATTATTCTCTATGCAGACATTGCCTATCATACCGATACATTAAAAGAACTAATTAAGCATAAGTCTTCATTCCCTTTAACTGTCCTTGGTAATTTAAAATGGCAAGAACTTTGGGAAATGCGTATGGAAAACCCATATGATGACGCTGAAAGCTTTATATACAATGATCAATTAACATTAATAAATATTGGTAATAAGCTTACAAGTCAATCACAAGCAATGGCCCAATTTATGGGGATGTTTAAAGTAGAAGCAACAGTGCTAATAGAGCAACTGCAACTATTTATTAATGAATCTCATGATTTTAGTGTAAAAAATATGTATATGACTTCGCTTTTACAAAAATTAGCGAACCAATATTTCGTCGACGTACTTTTAATCGATGGTCGCTGGATTGAACTTGATACATTAGCTGATTACACTCTTTATAATAAACAAAATCGCCTTTTCTTTGGCTTAGACTAAGAATAATAAATGTATACAATAATATATGGTATAAGTTCACCGACAGAACTATTTTTAAAATCTTCAATCAATACAGGTAATAATCTATTTGCTTGTACGGATGGTGGAGAGTCCTACAAAGGCACTCAAGCTCTTAGCCTTGAAGATTTGGCGTTAGTCCCTCATGATCAAATTGATAGAATTATTATTTGTTCCATGTTTGTTTCTGAAATATGTAATGGTTTACGTGAAAAAGGCCTGCCATTAGAGCGCACTTATTTTTTTGACCATACAAAGAAAAAACTAATTCATTACAATGCATTATTAGCTAAGCAAGTCAGTAGTGAAGATATCTTATATGCCGTTTACGACCTATCAGTTCATTTAGCATGTTTTGATGTAATTAACTTTGTGGTGTTAGCTGAAATTGCGAGAATAGAGCAACATAAAACACATATTCAATTTATTTTAGTCCACGATCGTTCAACAGTCGGTGAAAACTTTAATACACTTCGATTTCATGATGCTGATGATTACGCATGGCGGATTGAGAAAATAGTCAAAACAGTTTTTACCTGTGTTCCTAGCTACATATCTATTACTGAATTTCCTTTTAAAGAGGACGCTTTTATTTTCCTTGCAACAAAAGAGAACGTCTTCCCTGAATCGTATTATACAAATAAAAAGTCACCTGCTATCAACACTCTCTTACTAAGAAGTGTACCTTTGAAATATGATATGAGCGTCCTCAGCGCACCTTTAGTAGGTAAAAATCTTGCTGCATCTTTTTTAAATTCATTACCCGATAATAAAAAGATCATCGTAATAACACTTCGAGAATACGAAGCGCAGCCAAAAAGAAATAGTGACATTGCTCAGTGGTCTGCATTCCTTGATTCACTTGATTTGACAATATATTGCCCTGTGATTATAAGAGATACATATCAAAGCACTGAAAAACCTGACGACAGGTTAAAAAAATACATCCACTGCCCCCAAGCTTCAATGGACTTTTGTGTCCGTTTGGCACTGTACGAACTAGCCTATATTAATATGGGAGTGTCTAGTGGGCCTAACTACAGTATTAGCTTTGTTAAGGGGGCCCGCTCTATAATTTTCCAAATGATTGATGAAAACAATCCTGCGAGCTCATCTTGGACAGCAAAGCGTTCGGGTTTAGAAATAGGAAAAGATTTTTTCTTTAATGATAGTAAACTTCAAATGACTATTTGGGAAAAAGACGACTTGAATCATCTACAGCACGCTTTCGATATATTAGTAGCGCGTATTAATACATTAACAAAAATCAATCCCCAACAAGCAGGTCAGTAATATGAACTTTAAAGTCGCGGTCGGAGTATGCTATGGCAGAGGGGGCTCTTTTTTTCTCCACTCACTCCTTGATGGGCATCCAGAAGTCATTAGCCTCCCCCCTTATATGATGAACTTGGCTCAGCATATTTTTAATACAGCGGATCTTGAAAATAAAGAATTTACCGAACAATTCATCTTAGACTTTAACAATCTATTTGTTGAAAGTTACTCTCAATGTGTTAGTAACCAGTATATTAACTTTAATAATAATATGGCTAGAACGCAAACAGGGTTACTAAATTTAGATAAGGAAAAGTTTAAAGAAGCGCTTATTTTAGAGTTAGAAAATAAGCCTAAAGCATTCAATATTCGATTTATAGCTATTCATATTATTATCTATCAGCTTCTAGGCATTAACACTTCAGATAAAAAAGTTATTTTTTATCAATTACATACTCCTAATTATACTGTAATGAGGAAAATGTATGACGAGTTCAATCACTTATTAGTTTGCCATTCAGTAAGAGATCCTATCGCGTCTTTTATTAGGATGTCTCTTGCTCATTGCAATGACTTGCAAAAGTTACCTGACTATGAAATATCGTTAGGGAGATCTACGGTTGAGTCATGCTTTAGACATTTCTTATATGCTGGAAGCGATCTAACTGGATGTGAAAACAGTAAGAGCCTAGCGATAAAGTTAGAACAACTCCATGCAACCCCTCAACAAACACTTCAACTGGTTACCTCATTTTTACAAATAGGATGGCATGATATTTTACTTGCTGAGACGATTAATCATGGTCAAAATTGGCAAGGGATCATCGGGGATACTACAGGCTTTAATCTTGAAAAAACATTAAACAATAATAGAAAGTATCGCTCTTATGTTGATGAATATGACTTAATTCGATTAGAAAAAATTGCTCGCCAACGTTTTTTAAAATGGGAATACCCTCTGCAATATGAAGATATCACAGAAAAATTAGATTTTGAAAAACCCTATGCTTTCGAGACGTTTTCATTAACTGTATCGAATAAAAATAAAAACCTAACAGATAGAAATGTTGATGCCGATATAACAGTCTGTAGAGGCGAATTACATACAGCCATCCTTAAAACGATCAATTATATGCCAGAGCAATTTGGTGCATTTACCTCAATTTCAACAAATGAGTAATTATTATGGATAACCAAGAACCAACTTATATAGAAGACTACCATGACTTTTTAGACGAAACAGAGCAATCAAAGTTGGGACTAATGAGTAATGGAACGTGGGATCTAGATCCAAGACGCCTCGGTATTATGCTTTCACGATATAAATTTGTATCAAAGATGCTCTCTGGACATAAAAAAACGGTGGAGATTGGTTGTGGTGATGCATTTGGTAGTCGTGTCGTCAGACAAGAAGTTAAGGAACTAACCGTTGCCGATATAGAGCCTCGTTTTATCGAAGATATTATTAAACGTAACTCTGTTAAATGGCCATTAATCCCTGTTGTACATGATATTTTAGAGAAGCCATTTGAGAGCACATTTGATTCGGCCTATTCCTTAGATGTACTTGAACATATTCCTGCAAAATTTGAAGATACATTTATCAATAATATAAAACTATCGCTCAACAATGACGGGGTTGTCATTTTAGGTATGCCATCGTTAGAATCTCAACAATATGCATCACCAGCAAGTAAAGCAGGCCATATCAATTGTAAATCTGGCCATGAATTTAAAGCGCTATGTGATAAGCATTTTAAGCATGTGTTTTTATTTTCTATGAATGATGAAGTTGTCCATACAGGCTTTTATCCTATGGCACACTATTTACTTGCTTTGTGTGTTAAATAATTAAATGAACGATTTTTTATATAAGCATTTAAAAGCTCCCTGTCATATAAATGAAATTTCAGGCGGTGCAAATAGTCGTGTGTTTAATGTTAGAGATAGTGAGAATGAGTATATATTTAAGCAATTTTTTACTAAGAACAATGATTATAAAGCTAAATGTGAGCGAGAATTTTTATTTTTAAAGGCACTAACCCAATATAAAAAAAATAACACAGCTACACCAATTGCCTGCGATATTGAGTTGGGTTATTTACTTATGTCAAAACTACCTGGTGAGAAAGTAACTCAACCAACAGAACAAAATATAAAAAGTGCATTTAGTTTTATTGTTAATTGTAACTCTCAGCAGCAACAATTACAGATAATAAATGCAAAAGATGCAGTAAAAAAACTAGCTGACTTTGAATTACTTGTTACCAATCGTTTTTCAATAATTCAAAAGCAAGAGGTTATTTCATCAGCTTTTTTAAGTTTAGTTGAAAATAAAATAATGCCTTTTTTTTATAAAGTACAAAAAGACAACCGTCAACTTAATGGGCAAATGTCGCTTGACTGCAATTACTTATCGCCTTCAGATTTCGGTTTTCATAATATTTTAATTGATCACAATGAGCTTTATTTTTATGATTTTGAGTATGCTGGCATCGACTCACTTTGGAAACTTACAGCCGATTTTTTCTCTCAACCTCAAATCCCTGTGCCTATTGATAAAATAAGCATTATTAAAGAGTTGCCGTTATTTGGTTTTTTAACTAAAAACAAAAGAGAATTTATAACCGCTTTTCAAATGACTAGAATTAAATGGTGTTTTATTATTGGTAATGTCTTTATTTCAGAAATATATAAAAGAAGGGAATTTGCGGATAAAGCACATATTTTAGATGAAGAAAACACCATAGCAAAAATAGAATGTTATTTAATTGAAACGCATTTTCAAACAAAAATATTAGAAGATATTCTTTAAGGATTATAGCTTGTGAAATGTATCATTTGTAATAATAAAATATCCTCAAGTGTGGATATGTTACATATTAATAAACCAATTGCATCTGATTGTCGAAACGTAAGTTTTACTGCTGATATTTTCCAATGCCAACATTGCCAGCATTACCAAAAGAATATAGACGCTCATTATTTAAATAACATAAATGAAATCTACACTCACTATCGACCTTACTCAGTTCAAAATGGTAAAGAGCAGCTTAATTTTACTGCAGATATCCCATTTACTCGTTGTAGTGAAATACTAAAAATATCAGAGGAATTTTTGCCTCACGCAAATGCTCAATTTATTGATATAGGTACTGGCAGCGGTGTAATGTTAGAGGCTGTTTCACAGCGTTATTCAAACTGGACTAAAAGTGCACATGATGTATCGGGTGATTACCAGTTAAACTTAACTCAGAAATATAACCTTGCCTCTTTTTTTAAAGGCGACTTAAGTAAGATAGATCATCGTTTTGATATAATTACATTGATTCATGTTTTAGAGCATATTACCTCACCACCTCAATTTTTAGATAGTATTAATGCCTTATTGTCTAATAATGGCATAGCCGTAATTCAAGTGCCTAATATTGCTGAGAATGAATGGGACTTTTCTATTTATGATCATGTTTCACATTTCACAAAACATACATTAAAAACACTACTTGATCAGCATTTTAAAAACGTATTCTTTCCTATCAAACAATTAAATAAAGAAATTACTGTTTTAGTATCAAACACCCATGCCTTCCCAAAACAAGCGACAAGCCCAATAAAAAATGAGCTGCCACTTTTAGAATCATTTAATCTAAAAATACAGCAGCTGAAAAAATTACCAGCCTGCCACATCTTAGGGACGGGTCCAGCAGCGAGCTTTTGTGCTCATTTTTTAGGTGAAAAATTTCTTGGCTGGGTCGATGAAGATCCTTTAAAAATAGGCAAGGTTATGGCAAATAAAACTATACAAGATGCGAGTGAGCTTCATACATCTCCAATCTTTCTACCTTACCCCTTGTCACAAGTTGAGCAAATAAAAAATCGACTTCCGCAAAATAATTATATTTACTAAATGGAAATACATAAATGAAAGCTGCAGTGTTATTTAAAACAGGAGAGCCTTTAAGAGTGATAGATAACCTCGTTGCTCCTACACTCATAAGAGGGCAAATAAAAGTAGATATCATCTATACTGGGTTATGCCACTCACAACTAATGGAAGCCAAAGGGCTTAGAGGTGAAGATAAATACTTACCTCATTTATTAGGTCACGAAGCTGTCGCAAAAGTAAAAGAAATTGGTCCGCAAGTAAGTAAGGTCGCGATTGGTGATATTGTTGTGCTTGGTTGGATAAAGGGGGAAGGAATAGATGCCCCAGGTGGTATTTATACATACAACGACATTAAAATTAATGCTGGTAGCGTAACTACATTCTCTGAAGAATCCATTGTTTCTGAAAATAGAGTCGTTAAGCTTCCAGAAGGTATGCCATTACAGCTTGCTATACTGCTGGGCTGTGCGTTACCAACAGGTGCCGGGCTAGTTTTAAATCAACTAAAGCCCAAAGAAGACACTAATATTGCCATATTCGGTCTAGGCGGCATTGGCCTAAGTGCACTGATCACAACAACATTATTCAAACCAAATAAACTGATTGCTGTTGATATTGAGCCTGAAAAGCTTGAGTTGGCTAAAGCCTTAGGTGCCACTCACTGCTTTAATGCAAATTCACCAACTTACTTAGAAGAAATTAAAGAGTTAACTTCGGGCGGATGTGATTATACCGTTGAGGCGGGGGGGACATGTCGTTCCATAGAAGCTGCTTTTGAAGTAACAAAAGAGCAAGGAGGTGAATGTATTTTTGCCTCTCACCCTAAAGAAGGTGAAAAGATAAGCTTAGAGCCACACGCCTTTCATCGTGGAAAAAAGATATCTGGTAGCTGGGGTGGTAATTCGAACCCAGACTCTGATATACCCAAACTAGTAAATTTATACAAAGAGCATAATCTACCTCTTGATAAACTACTCTCAGCTAGCTATTCATTAGATGACATAAATAATGCGCTGAACGACCTCGATGAACGAAAAATAACTCGCGCATTAATTTCTATCAACCCACAATTAGATCCAATTAATAACTCATGAATATAGATAACCCAACATTAATAATTGGCGGTGATTCTGTTGTTGGTCGTTATCTACGTGATGAAAATCCCGATTACTTTTATACCTCTAGAAAAGAGAATTGCGAAGCTATTTACTTTGATTTACTGCAACTAGACAGTTTTAACATAGTTGAAGCAGCAGTTATTGAACACAATATCAACACAGTAATTATCCTTGCCAGTATAACATCCATTAAACAATGCGAACTGCAGCCTGAACTTACCCTACTCGTAAATGTACAGCGAACTAAATTATTACTTGAAAAAGTGAATAAACTCGGCTGTTTTGTTGTTTTTATATCTACTAATCATGTGTTTGATTGTAAATCAGCTTACAGTGTATGGGATGGGATTAAATTACCCTGCTCAAATTATGGACAGCAAAAGCTTCAAGTTGAAAACTATATCGTCGAAAATAATTTTAATGCGAGTATTATTAGACCATCTAAAATTATTCATCGCCCATACTCTTTAATTGAAAGCATGATCGAATCTCTTAACAAAAAGCAGGTGTTTAATGCATTCAATGACCATTACTTTGCACCAATATCAATTCAATTTTTTTCAACACTGTTAAAACTGATCATCCAAAATAAAAAGAAAGGGATTTTTCAAATTAGTGGAAAATCAGATCTAAGCTATTATGTTTTTTTAAGAATGCTTGCGAGTAAATTAGACTTAAACTCATCTTTAATCACACCTGTAAGTGCACTCTCAAAAGGTGTTACTCCAAATAAATATGGAACCCTTGAAGCGTATAATCCTCTAAGCAATACTTTACTATATCAATCTATTGAAGATACCATAAACGATTACTGCCAAGAAAATTAAGGTCATAAAGTGAAAAGAAAAACGGTTTTAGTCATCGGCAATTTCGATATACTCCATCCAGGGCATATTAGGTTGCTAAAGTTCGCTAAAGAATGCGGTGATTACCTTATAGTCGCAGTGAATAATGACAGCAATATGCTAATAAAAAGTAGGGTATCAGAATTGCATCGCCTTGAAATGGTTCAATCACTTGAGTGTGTGGATGAAGCATTTTTGACTGAACTATGCAGTAATTCTTTAATTGCAAATTATCAGCCTTACGCAGTTGTGAAGGGTAAAGAGTTTGAAGAAAAAGAAAACCCTGAATACAAAGCACTGAAAACATATGGGGGAAAGTTGATTTTTGGCTCTGGTGAGTTTGAATCTAATTCCGAACAATACATTACAAGAACAATAAGCCATGGTCATAACTTTGATTACAAAAAATGTCAAAGTTATGCAACAAGGCATCAGTTTGATTATCAATCAATCAACACGGTATTCTCTCAATTTCGTAAAAACCGTGTTGCTGTAATTGGCGAAATAATCGTTGATGAATATATTCAAGGTACGGCTGTAGGTTTATCTCAAGAAGATCCTACCATTGTAATGACACCAGATAGAACAGATACTTTTCTAGGCGGGGCTGCAATTACAGCAGGCCATATAAAAGGGCTTGGAGCAAAAAATGTAAAGCTTTTTTCTGTACTTGGTAAGGATGATAAGGCTGAGTACGTAAAAAGTCATATTAAAAAGTACAATATTGAAACTGTACTTTTAGATGATAGCAGCCGTCCTACACCATTAAAGTCGCGGTACAGAGCCGGGAATAAAACACTTCTAAGGGTAAACCAAGTTCGCCAACATAAAATATCTAAAGAAATTCAAACTGACTTATACCACCAACTTCAAAGTAACATCCAGAATTTTGATTTGTTGGTATTTTCTGATTTTAATTATGGATTACTACCTCAAACGCTTGTCGAAAAAATCATTCTATTATGTAAAAAAAATAATGTACGTATTGTCGCTGACAGTCAAACATCATCTCAAGTTGGTGATATCGCGCGTTATAAAGATATGATGCTAGTTACACCAACAGAAAAAGAAGTCCGTGTTGCTCTGAATAATATTGATGATGGCCTACCTATTTTAGCGCAAAAACTTTGCGAAAAGGCAAATCCAACATTTTTAGTTATTACCCTTGCAGGAGAAGGTGTTTTTATCCATCTGCCAGATCAAAACGGTCAATGGGAAAATGATATGCTGCCAGCTATTAACAGTAATGCGGTTGATCCTGCGGGTGCTGGTGATTGTTTCTTAGCGGCTAGCAGCCTTGCTTTATGTTCAGGCGCTACGCCATGGCAAGCATTTTATATTGCCAGTATCGCAGCTGCTTGCCAAGTTGATACACTCGGAAACCAGCCACTGTCTTTTAACACTCTGCAACAACGTGTTTTGGAGTCATTTAAACTATGAAAGCAATATTATTAGCAGCAGGATTAGGCACTAGACTCAAACCTCTAACCAATACGATTCCAAAATGTTTAGTGCCTATATCTGGCCGCCCTCTTTTATCTTACTGGTTAGAAAAATTAGCTAATTTGGGTATAAATGAAATACTTATAAACGTTCACTATCTCGCTGAACAAGTAGAAAACTACATAAGCCAATCCCCCTATAGAGATAAAATAACCATCGTTAAAGAAACCGCATTACTTGGCACTGGCGGAACATTAAAAAACAATGCTCAATTTTGGAAAGATGAAGAAGTAATCGTTATTCATGCTGATAATTTTTGCCTCAGTGATTTAAGCGGCCTTATTAATTCACACAACGTTAAACCTGCTCATGTAGATATGTCGCTATTACTATTTACGTCGAATCAACCAACTCAATGCGGCATTGTCGTTATGGATGCTGATAATGTTATCCATGAATTCCATGAAAAAGTGAGTAACCCACCAGGAAACTTAGCAAGTGGAGCGTTGTTTGTTTTTTCTGACTCTGTTTATGAGCGGTATTTTAAAGAATTAAAAGAACATACCTTTTACGATTTAAGTAAAGATATAGTGCCTAATATGATTGGAAAAATGCAAGGATGGATCGTAGATGATGAGTATATAGATATCGGCACGCCCGAGAGCTATGAGCGTGCCCAAAAACTAATATAAAAAATTTACACGCCTTTATTCATCACTTTAAGTTGTTCGTCATTGAGAAAATCACAGGGCTTTTTGTAATTCTCTTCAAAGTAGCTTTTCATATCAAAAATGTAATCTTGCCAAAGCGAGAAAAGTTCATCAAATTGTTCTAATGTAAATGCTTCATTTTCATAACTATAAAGCAATGTAATTAGTGGGCAGTGATAATATAACAATGACCCTTTCATCATATGATAAATATGACCTAATGGTGAATTTTTAAATGAATACACATACCGTTGCTGTCTTTTAAGCAAATCTGCAGCTTCTTTGATTGTTGTATAATGCTCGTTACTAATAACTAACAGATGGTCACACATATCAATAAAGCGCTGTATTTCGTAATCTTCATCGTTTAATTTATCCAAATTCAGGTTTTCAAAATATCGCGTCTTGATTAACTCCAGCAAAGGAGGCTTATCTAAGCTGTTTTCTGAATCAATTAATATATCAGCAGCTAATGAAATAGCGCCTTTAATTTTAGCCCCGTTACCAATATTGAATACATCAACTGCAGGAAATATTTCCAACAGCTTTTCTATTTGGCTATGCGATACTTTGTATAAATCATTAGTGTAAACAAAGCTATCACTTAAATTACCAGGTAAAGTTTTTTCCGTGACAGGTGCACAACTGATTCCTTTTTCATCATCTTTATATTTTTTATAAAAACTGTGATCACTATGATGTTTACCTGTGGGTAAGCTTCCATTATCAACACCAAATAAATACACATTTTTAAAACCAAAATTTAAAAATAACGAGAGTGCAGTATTAGATACAAGTGGATTACTATATGGAATTAATGGCAGTGTTTTAGAGCGATTTTTTAATGATAAAAAATTAATGAAATCAGTACCACCTTCATTCCCTTTTAATGCTAACCCTGACCACTTATATAGCTCGGTTGTCTTAGGATGGACCATATTAACGGCTAGTAAATTAACTCGTTTATACGCTTCGATCGGTAAGGAATCAGCGACTATTTTGTAGTTTGCATAAGGTCTCTCTACTAGTACATGAAAGTCCGCCTGGATCCCCAATCGCTCTAAAGAAACAATGGCAGATCCTGCAGCTACAACAATCCCTTTATTCTGATTATTTTTCAAATATTCAACAGCTTCATCTAAAGATGGGCCATTGCCAATTATAAATACAGGTATATCTAATAACGAAGCAGGTAAACTCGCTTTATTTGTAAGAAAAGACTGATTACTTTCAATATGAGCTATCGAGTGTGCAAACCCAGTTATTGCATCATTGAAAAAGCCGTGCCCCATTTGAAAACGAAAATAATCCGCAGCCCAATTGGCTATTAACTCATTAATTTCACGTCCAGGTGTATGCTGATAACAAAAGCTTCTTACAGCGGAAAATGCTCCTATATCTTCAACTACATTTTCTAAATCTTTAATGAAAGTATTTTTATCTGCACCTAGATTAAAGAATAAACAATTTCCTTTTTCATCAATCTTTTCAATAATATTGGCCCAATCAATACAGAATAAACTGGCATAAAATTGTTCAATATCAGGCTCAATAATAAATAAATAATCGAATTCAGTATGATTTAATAATTCAGGTATGTGATAACCTAATCCTACTCCAAAAATAATTCCCGATGGGAAGTGGCAAGGTAATTGGGCTATTTTTTTCTCGTCATACTCGCGCAATTTACGCATAAACTGACCAAGCTTAACCATATACTCTGTATGAAGACGTTTATCAGAACTGCTATCTGGGTAGCCTGTATAATCTGTTAAGCTAAAAACAGGATGTTCAATCTGACGCCTAACCTGCTCCTGGCTCTGCTCGAGAGGGTTTTGAGAATAAAGGGGAGCTAATGCATTTTTAGGTATAATATTTCCATGACCACTTTGCGTGACATGAATACAAAAATCATCGCGGAGTTGCAGCTTAGATAAAGCTGCTACAATCTCAGGATAATAATGAGTGAAACATTGCCAATTCTTTTCAAATCGCTCATTTGCTTCTGTAGCAAAAATCGCCTCTCTTTCTTGATGTTTAATAGTTTTTTCAAGTTTTTCTGAGATGTGCTCAAGCTCGTTATTAATATCTATATTCTTTATCATGTCGGTTACCTACTTGATATTTTTATACACATTTATTTTTTTTTGCGTATTAATATGAACACCAAGTTCTTTTGCAGCCTGCTGTTTTTTGAGGCTTATTTCTAATACCGTAGTATTCAATTTGATTGAAAAATCCGATAAAAATAACACATCGTTTTCGCTGAGGTTCTCAGGTGAGGCAAAGAGAGCTTTCAATGTTCTATCAATTAATAGTAACTTGCTTTGAGCTGACTCTATATCACCTTCAGCTAAATATTGATTAATTACAGACAAATCGGGGGCTAACTGAGACAATAAACTAGCCGACATTAGCATCTATACCATTTTCACTAAGTGTTTTTTCTCGAACGTCGTGAGGAATAGCATCCCAAGCAGACTTTATTTCTTTTAATAAATTAGATACTTCTTCAACAATTGCAGGATCATTTTTTATTGTTGCATCAACTAAGCGATCTATCATATAAGAATAAAGTGCATATAAATTATCAGTCACTTCACCACCAACTTTAAAATCTAAACAGCCCCTTAAGGCTTCAATAATAGCAGTCGCTTTAGATAAATGTTCGGCCTTCGCTTCCATATGTTTTCTTTCAATAGCAACTTTAGACATCACCATTTTTTCAATCGCACCCGCCATTAACATTTGAATTATTTCATAGCGATCAGCACCGGCAACACGGGTCTTGAGTGCTTCTTTCTGATAATTTTTTACTTTGGCGTTATACATATTAAAACCCTTTTAAATCAAAATTAATTTATGATTTGTTTCTTGTAAATCCAGGTAAGCTCGCAAGCTGCGCTCCTAAGTACTGTTGTGTTGATTGCATTTGCGCCAGTAACACATCTAAACCCGCATATTGCTTTCTAAGCCTACTTTCTAATTCGGTCATTCTAAATTCATGCTTTAGTACATCATCTTCTAAATCAGTGACCTGTGTATTTAAATTATCTTCTCTTTGCTTTAAAATGCCTTTTGAACTTACGTAATTATCTAAAAAAGATTCGAACTGTTTAGCAACACCATTTTCACCAGCAAAAGCCTTTCCGATATCATCAAAATTTTCATCCATTGCTGTATTTAAACTGCGGACTAAAGTTGATTTTTCTAGATAACCTTTCTTATCAACACCCAAGCCAATATCAAAAATACTTGTGAAAGGCCCTGCATCCGTTAAATTTGTAGAAAGCATATTGACCATTTGTGAGCTCAAAGTACGAATGGTTGCATCGCTATTTAAAGGTTTTCCGACTCTCGATTGCAGACCTAACTGCCCTATAGCATTGTTATAATTAGCAATAAATTCATCAATTAATGTTGTAACGCTCTCACGGTCATAGCTAACAGCCAACTTTGCCGTCTCTCCATCAACGCTTTGTCGTTTAGCAGTGATCGTCATATCTTGCACAGCATCTTTAAAGGTATTTGTGTCGTTTGTTATTGTTATACCATCTACTTTTATAACTGCACTTTTTGCTTTATTTCCAGCTGTTATACCAATACCACCGCTATCAGGAGGTCCACCATTAGCATCAGTAGATACATTGTCTAGCTCAGCATTATCATTAGTAATTACCAAGTCATTACCAGTACCACTCACACTCGAAGTAAGAACCAACTTTGACTCTGTACCAGTATTTATTATATTTGCTGTTACACCAAAATTATCATCTGAGTCATTGATTGCGTTACGTAAATCAGCTAATGTCGCACCCGCATCAAGAGTTAGATCAAAGCTTTTGTCTCCAGCAGCAAATGACAAGGTGCCTCCAGAAGCAGTAACCACATCATCCGTTGACGTAAAACCCGTCTTTGATGTCGCTCGACTGCCCTGAGCAACTTCTAATACTTCGATTTTAAAGTTGCCAGGCGTAATATCTTTTGTTGGGGTAACTGAGACGAGATCACCGTCATCACTTGTTGGTTGAGTGATATTAGCAATACGTTTATTAAAATTATCAGGATCTGCTAGCTTTTTTATTGTGTCTTGTAGCTTGGATAACGCAGACTTGATCTCTCCGATTGAAGATAATTCAACTTCTAACGACTTGTCCTTTTTTGCAAAGGCATTCATTTTTGGAACATTTTCGGCATCAACAGATGCTTTAATGATACTTTCGAGATCCAGCCCAGATCCAATACCTGCGGATGTTATAAGTGGCATACTTCTCTCCTACTATCTGTTCCAAAAAATATTATACAGTTTGATTTAGTAACAAACCTTTGTTAGTTAGTTTATCGGCAAATTCATCTAAAGCTTTAGCAACTTCTCTAAACTCTTCAGTTGGAATTTCACGAATAACTTCTTCGCTTGTTTTATCAAACACTTTAATTATTGGTGGATCACCCTGCTCATCAAATTCAAATTTTAAATTTGTTGCCGTCACAGGAATATATTTATTTAATTTCTCTAAGTTTTCTTTCACTTCGTCGATCAGTGCTTTTCTTTCACTTTCAGAATCAAGTTGCTGACTATTATCAACAAGTGCGGGCTCTCTACCAGCAATTTTTGTACCAGCTTTTTCAACAGTTGCTTTTTTACTTGCTTCGTTTAACTCATTTTTATTTGTAAAAGATGAATTAGCGGTGAAGTTTTCACTCGATTTAATTATTCCACCTAAGTCAGCCATAGTAGCTCTCCTTCAAAATACAAACAAAGTATAAGTCATTATCGAGACAATATCTCAATAATGACCTAATTAACCGTCTAGCCTAGTAACGATAATGCTACTTGTGGACGCTGGTTTGCTTGACTCAAAATAGATTGGCTTGCTTGTTGTAATATTTGAGATTTAGTCAAATTAGCTGTTTCGGCAGCGAAATCAGTATCTTTAATACGTGACTTAGCAGCACTCAAGTTTTCTGAAATGTTAGATTGGTTACGAATAGTTGATTGAAAACGATTTTGCACAGCACCGAGTTCGGCACGCTTTTTATCAACTACTGCAATCATTGCATCCATACCAGCCATTACCGCTTGTGCGTTAGCTTGAGAAGATACACTAATACCACTTGCTGTAAATACAGTTGCAAAGTCGGTATTATCAGCTGAAGCACCAACCTGCGAACTAATTGTTCCCGCAGTAGCACTTAAGCTTGCACCTGTCACAGCACTTGCTACACCTGCAATACCTGACATAGTAAAGCCATTATTACCCGCAACCGAGTTTGCAGTGCCACCAACAGAAGCCATACTAAAACTAATATTCTGTACAGCATCAGCACCAACTTGGAAGTTAGCTGAGAATGAACCATCTAGGAGATTTTGACCACCAAATGTTGTATCTGCAGCAACACGATTCACTTCTTCTGATAATGAACGAATTTCTTCTTGTACTGCTAAACGATCTTCATCTGTATTTGAACCGTTTGAAGCTTGTTGAGCAAGAGTACGAATACGCTGGAACATTGACGTAGTCTCATCAAGTGCGCCTTCAGCAGTCTGCGCAAGTGAGATCCCATCATTAGCATTTCGGTTACCTTGATTCAAACCATTTATTTGACTAGTTAAACGGTTAGATATTTGCATGCCTGCAGCATCATCTTTTGCACTATTAATGCGAAAACCTGATGATAGACGTTGAAAGGATGTATCGAGCTGGTTACCAGATTTCATCAACTGGCGTTGTGCGTTCAATGAACTCACATTAGTATTTACATATAAAGCCATAATAGCCTCCGCTTTATCATTTTAAATAGAATAACAACGGGATACCCCTACCCTGTTATTACTCCAGACTGAGAGTCCTAGATTTTTAGTTCTCTAAGTCAGTTATCGTCAGATAAAACGGAAACTTTAGCTTTATTTATAAATTTTTAACAACGTTATACTATTTTAACCCTGTAACAAGCTTAATGCAGCCTGAGGCCTTTGATTTGCTTGACCTAATATTGTTTGGCTAGCTTGTTGTAAAATTTGGTTTTTAGTTAAGTTAGCAGTCTCCATTGCAAAATCAGCGTCTTTAATTCTGGATTTAGCAGAGGCTAAGTTTTCAGAAATATTGGCTTGATTTCGTATTGTCGACTGAAAACGGTTTTGTACCGCACCTAATTCAGCGCGTTTTTTATCAACTACCGCTATTAGCGAATCCATACCCGCAAACACAGCCTGTGCATTTACTTGTGATGACACACTAATACCAGCGGCTGTAAACACAGCAGAAAAATCTAATGTTGTTGATGCCGTTGCGCCATCAACTGAGCTTACATTAGCTGCGAGCGTTGAAAGTGCTTTACCACCCACGGCTGAAGCAACACCAGCAACACCTGATATAGTAAAACCACCATTAGCAGCAAGAGAATTTGCTGTATCGCCAACAGACTGCATACTAAAACCAATAGTCTGTACAGCATCCGCACCTACCTGAAAGCTTGCAGAATAGGAGCCATCTAGTAAATTTTGACCACCAAATGTAGTGTCTGATGCAATCCGGTTAACCTCATCAGATAACTGCCTAATCTCTTCTTGAATAGCCAGCCTGTCTTCGTCAGTATTAGAGCCATTTGCTGATTGCTGAGCAAGGGTTCGGATACGCTGAAATGTTGACGTTATTTCATCAAGCGCACCTTCAGCCGTTTGTGCCAGCGAGATACCGTCATTCGCATTACGATTGCCTTGGTTTAAACCTAAGATTTGCGATTGCAAACGATCAGAGATTTGTAAACCGGCGGCATCATCTGCTGCGCTGTTAATACGTAAACCAGATGACAAACGTTTAAAGGAAGTATCTAAGTCGTTGCCAGTTCTTTCAAGCTGTCTTTGCGCATTGAGCGCGCTGACATTCGTATTTACAAATAAAGCCATAATAAACTCTCTTCTTATCTGTCAAATTAAAGCCACTCTTTAATTTAATGAGTGGAATTTTGACAAAGTGACCAGTTACTACAGTCAAGTTAAGTTGACTGGGGGCAATAAACTGCCACTTTGCAGATTAATTTAAATCGTAATAAGTATTCAGCAATCTTTAGGCCAACTTTATAGGTAGAGTTGCATTGAATTATAAAAAACGAGAAAAGGGCCTATAAGGCCCTTTGAAGATAAGTTTGAGAGTGGGTATGCCTAACACTTACTATTGGCATAGTTTGTGCTTTAACAATTATGTTCTTACAAATGTTAGAACAATACAGGATTTTTAAGCGCCTCCGCTTTATCAATCCGTTTCAGCGCCTTTGTTAATACCCCATTAAACAAAGGCGCTACATTCTTAGTCAATTAATTGACTATTTCCAACCAATTATCCTAGAAGACTTAATGCAGCCTGTGGACGTTGATTAGCCTGGCTAAGAATTGTTTGGCTAGCCTGTTGTAGAATCTGCATTTTTGTTAAGTTTGCAGTTTCTTGAGCAAAGTCAGTATCTTTAATACGTGATTTTGCAGCACTTAGGTTTTCTGAAATATTTGACTGGTTACGAATCGTTGATTGAAAACGATTTTGTACTGCACCGAGCTCAGCACGTTTTTTATCAACAACTGCGATTAATGAATCCATGCCAGCCATTACCGCTTGCGCATTCGCTTGTGAAGATACGCTAATGCCGCTTGCTGTAAATACCGCAGCAAAACCTGTAGCATCAGCTGATGAACCTACTTGCGAACTAATTGTTCCAGCTGTAGCACTTAAACTTGCGCCTGTTACCGCACTGGCAACCCCTGCAATACCTGACATGGTAAAACCGTTATTACCAGCGATTGAGTTAGCCGTACCGCCAACTGACGCCATACTAAAGCTGATATTCTGTACAGCATCTGCGCCAACTTGGAAATTCGCGGAGAAAGAACCGTCTAAAAGGTTTTGACCACCAAACGTTGTATCTGCTGCAACACGATTTACTTCTTCAGATAATGAACGAATCTCTTCTTGCACCGCTAAACGGTCTTCATCAGTATTTGAACCATTTGCTGCTTGCTGTGATAATGTTCTGATACGTTGGAACATTGATGTTACTTCATCTAATGCACCCTCAGCTGTTTGTGCTAATGAAATACCATCGTTTGCGTTACGGTTACCTTGGTTCAAACCGTTAATTTGTGATGTTAAACGGTCAGAAATTTGTAGACCTGCCGCATCATCTTTCGCACTGTTAATACGAAAACCTGATGATAAACGTTGGAATGATGTATCCAGTGCATTACCAGAATTATTTAATTGTCTTTGTGCGTTTAACGCGCTAACATTTGTATTTACATATAAAGCCATGATATCTCTCCAGAAGTAAACTTATCATTTACTCTCAAACTTACTAGATTAAGCAGTGGTTGTTATTTACAACGCTTTGCTTGGTTAATTAAGTTATCGGTCTAGCAAAAAAATCCTTTAGCTTTTTTTTTATTTTTTTTCCATTATTTTTTAAGCTCATGTAATTTAATGAATTTTATAGTGACTAAATTAATAAAGCTCATTAAAAAACTAAAAGGATTATTGTGCAGGTCTTTTTCTTCAGGAAATTATTAAGCTGTTAAATAGTAAGGAGATGATCTTAAAAGGCTGGGGAAATACGAGAGTAAGGCAATATATTGCCTTACTCCTTTACTTACTTATAAGTAATCGAACAGTGATAATTTAGCCAAGCGGCCAAAAGTTGCCTGCGAGGCTTGTAGTGCAGTTTCTTGCTTCGTGAGTTCAGTAATGGCCTCAGCCATATCGAGTTCAATTAAATCTGCACGAGAAGATTTGTTATTTACATCAAGGTCACTATTAGATTGCGTGATTTTCTCAGCTGTATTTAAGCGCCCACCTAAACCAGCCTGTGTTAAAGAGACCTGATTTTTACTGTTATCGATTTGGACCATGGCCGATGCCAATACTTGGTCATAATCTTCTTGACTAATTGTTGGGTCAGTTAACCCAGCAATTAAATCGCTTAATGTGTTTAAAATATTTTCTTTTTTCGGCGCTTCTAAAGTAAAGTCTACCTGCCCGTTTGCAACTGGGCTAATATCAATTTCCATCCCAGCAAATTTAATTTTTGATCCCTCAAAGCTGCCAGAGCTGATCACACTTCCACCTTGTTCAACCTGATATGTATTAGGTGTACCTGGGGTTGTTATAATATTAAACGTATTTGCTCCGGCCGCGGCTGCAGGATCAGCGTTATAATTTGCTTTATGAAAAGCATCAAACTGAGCTTGCTCGCGTACATACACTTTTGCGCTAGTGATCCCTCCTGAAACAACGCCGTCATTAGAGGCAACATTCAACCGGGCATTGACCTTTTCAAACGTATCAACCCCATTATCACTGGATTTAATTTCAACTCCTTCCGCTACTTTAATTTTATGCTGGCCTTGGTCGCCACCATAAACATATTTGCCAGTTGAAGAATCAAGCGAATAGGTTTGGGTGTTATCTTGATAGCCTGAAAATATATACTTACCATCTTCAGTTTTAGCATTCATTAAATCAAGCACACTACTTTGTATAGATTTAATCTCTTCAGCAATACCTTCACGATCGATATCGGTATAAACACCATTACCTGCTTGAATTGCCAATGTATAGGCTTTTTCAAGTGAGCCTTTAATATTTTCAAGCACACTGTCTTGAGTCTTTAATCGACTCGTTAGCATGGTAATGTTTTTACTGTATTGCTCATTCGCTTGTATACGATCGGTATACAGTAACGCCCGTGCTGTTGCCGATGGATCATCTGAAGCTGTAAGCACTCGCTTTTGGGTATTAACTTGCTCTTGTGCTTTATTGACATTTTGCTGATTATTCAAAATCGAATTAACACTGTTTTGATACATCAAATTATTAGATAAACGCATAATTACCTCGCAGCATTAAGTAAAGTGTCAAATATAGAACGGGCTGTTGAAAGCACTTGTGCAGACGCCGCATAAGATTGTTGAAACCGCAATAAATTGGCAGCCTCTTCATCAAGGTTAACTCCCGAGAGTGATTCATACCAGGCTTCAGACTGTTGAGCTAATGCCTCAAAAGCAGCACCATTGGTCTTCGCTTGATTGGTAACAACACCAATATCAGTAACTAACCCTGCATAGGCTTGATTAAATGTTTTATGATTATCAGCCGATGCGGTTGTGGTAACATTTTGCCGCACTAGCTCGCCACTTTGTAACCCAGCTAACATTAAGCCATTGCGGTTATCGTCAAAACCACCTTCATTAAACTCCAGTGTAAAACTATCACCTACCGCTGTGGTGCCTTCAATATCAAAATCAAAACCGTAACTATCATAAGGAGGGCCAGCTTGCTCTAGTAGATTTTTAGCAGGTGGAGTAATCGTAAAAGTCGAGCTGCCGTTATTGTCTGTAATTGTATATTCATTAGCATTAGCGGTTTTCACTATCGTGATATCGCCATTTGCTAGATCCGGAGGCGTCGTGGCTGTAAAGCCACCCGAAGTCACACTAGTAACAGTCCCTGCTGATATATTGCCATTACCTGTATTGTTTATATTATCTGCCGTACGAATTGGAGAAGCCAGCGCTAGCGCTTCTGGTCTATCGGTAGCCAGTGTTAAACTCGATGCAGCCTCGGCATTCAGTTTAACTGCAAATTTATCGCCAACATTACCAGTCCCTGTAACGTTTAATTGTAAACCAAAAGATTCCCCACCGGTCATAGTCGATGAATCAATAACGCCAGCAACTATATTGGCGGTTGAGGGAGAGCCTAATGGTTCACCTTTATTATCGACCGGTTGTATTTCTACCGTTGTGCCACTGGTATAAGTAACAATAAAGTCACTGGCAGGAATTTCACTGCCTTTACCTGGTTCTAAGGTAGCCGTCATGCTTGAATTGCCTGTATTGGCTTGATAAGCGTGACCGCCAATCGTTGGGATTGTAAAAATATCACCACCGAGCTCGCCATTACCGTCCATTCCTAAACGGTTTTGTTGATTAAAAGCATCAGCAATCGCAAGCCCCATTTGGCCAAGTTGGTTTTGTGCTGGCACTAAAATGTCATCACGAAATGCTAATAATCCGCCAATTTTACCTTTAAGCTTAGTCACATCAACATCAAGCGGCACAGCTTTGCCGCCATCTATGTCTAAATGTAATTCTTTAAAATTAGGATCAGGATCGCCCGCCATCGAAAATAAATTAAATGCGCCATCTTGCATTACTAATGATTCGCCGGTGCCCATAAATACGAGCTTTTCACCGTTGGGGCCATCAAGTGTCTCTACATCAATTAATTCCGATAACTTACGAATAGCAAGGTCTCTTTCGTTGTACGTGGTGCTTGAGTTTGCCTCGTTACGCGTACCATTTACGGTAGCTATTTGCTTATTCAAGCTGCTAATATTTTGAATTAATGTATTCGCTTCATCAGAAAATATTTCTAACTGATCATTCACGATATTTTTTTGATTAAATACAATGCCTGATAAGCGATCCATTTGATCAATCAAATTTTTTGCATCCGTCATTACGAGCGATCGTGCAACTGAGGATGATGGCTGATTTAAACTTTCCTGCACATTATTGAATAACGAATTCATACTAGTCGATAGACTATTGGATTCTTGAGAAAACAAACTATCAACCCGGCCAGCCTCAGTCACAAATTGGTCGAAAAAGGTTTTATTTGAGGTATCACGATTGAGTTGCTTTTGTGCAAACTCATTTAATAAACGATAGGTTTCTCCACGACCGACTTGGTTATCAATCATGGTCATATGCTCTGTACGCTCGCGTACATAACCTACCGTATTAACATTGGTAATGTTCTTACTGGTGGTTTGCAGTAACTCAGAGCTAGCTCGAACTCCTGAGCTTGCAATGTCAAATAAGTTAAACGACATGTTAATTTACTCCTTGGCGAACCAATGATGTCGCCAATGTCTTAAGCTCTGTGTGGTTTAGCACTTGCTTAATTTTGTCAGCGTAATTGGGGTCAGTGGCATAACCAGCTTTTTGTAATGAATCTAAAAAGGCAGCCGGTTTTGCGGTATTTTGTAGCGCTTCTTGGTAACGTGGGTTTTCTGTCAAAAACTGCACAAAGTCATTCACACTCTCTTTAATAGAATCATATGCACGAAAACTAGCTTGTTTTTTAACTGGTGTGCCTTGCTCAAATTCAAGCGTCATTTTGTTGGCTTTCTCACCTTGCCAGCTTTTATCTGATTTAATATTGAATAAATTAAAGCTGCTATTACCATCACTTTTATTAATGATATGTTTCCCCCAGCCAGTCTCAAGAGCTGCTTGTGCAACCATCACAGCGGGGTTCAAACCAATTTTTTCAGCGGCTGTTTTGGCATGTTCCCAAACACTACTGATAAAATCTTCTGCATTTTCAAACTGAGGTTTTTGCGCTGTTGATGAGCTGCTATTAACAGCCTGAGTGTCAGCCGTCTTATCAGCGTTCTTGCTGGTTGCACGTTGATCACTGGTAAAATCATCGACAGTGCGCAGCACTGAACTAGGGGTAAATTTTTTTCCGTCAGGAGAGAGTTGTTGCACTATGAGATCGGCTAAACCCAATGAACCTTTTGAAGATAAATCAACCGATAACTGTTGATCATGCATTTCTTCAAAAAACTTTACACCACTGGAGTTAAAAGGACTGTCTTCGTCTTCAAACGCTTCGTTTGCTTTACGCATGCTTTTTAGAAGCATTTGCGTAAAAATAGATTCAAATTGTGCCGCTGCTTTTTTGAGCGCTTCTTTTGATGCTTCAGGCGAGGCACCACTTTTTAAGGCATCTTGACGTAACGTATTAAGATTGCCTAAATCAAAGAAGTTTTGTTTATCGAGATGATTAGTATCCATCAGCAATTTGACACAGTGATTAATAATAGTATTAATAATGCAATAATTAAGCCAATGCGAGTTTGCGAGTTTGCGAGTTTGCGAGTTTGCGAGTTTGCGAGTTTGCGAGTTTGCGAGTTTGCGAGTTTGCGAGTTTGCGAGTTTGCGAGTTTGCGAGTTTGCGAGTTTGCGAAAGTATAAAAGCGTTGATTAATTATGCAAGTCAAGCCCCCCTAAATGCAAGTTAACACAAACTTAGGGGGTCAATATGGTTTAAATAACCACGAGTTGACCGCTAATGGCACCCGCTTCTTTTAATGCTTCAAGGATTGCCATTAAATCCCCCGGTGCAGCACCTACTTCATTAATTGCGCGTACTAAATCGTCAAGGCTCACACCTGGGTTGAATACAAAGGCTCGTGAATCATCTTCGTTAACATCAATAATACTTTGATTAGTAACGGCAGTTTCCCCTTCACTTAATGCGTTAGGCTGCGATACATTTTGCTGTTCTGCGATCGTAACGGTAAGACCACCATGGGTAATTGCCGCCGCTTGTAACCGCACGTTTTTGCCGATCACTATGGTGCCAGTGCGTGAATTTACAATAATTTTTGCCGAAGTATCGGCAGGTTTAAACTCTAAGTTTTCAAGCGTAGACAAATAAGCAACACGCTGCGACGCATCACGCGGGGCAATAACACGAATTGAAGCGGCATCAAGGGCATGTGCACTGTCTGGGCCGATAAGCTCATTAATGGTTTGCTCCAAACGTTTAGCAGTAGTGAAATCAGGACGATTTAAATTAAAAGTTATGTAATCACCTTGCATAAAAGGACTTTTAATTGCCCGTTCCACCGTTGCGCCATTTGGAATACGTCCTACCGTGGGCGTGTTCATTACGATCTTACTACCATCAGCTCCTTCGACACCTAACCCGCCAACAATTAGACTACCTTGCGCGATAGCATAAGTATTTCCATCAACCCCTTTCAAAAAGGTTTGTAGTAATGTTCCACCACGTAAGCTACCCGCACTACCAATTGACGATACAGTAATATCGATTGTCTGCCCTGGCTTTCTAAATGCAGGTAATTCTGCATGCACAGCAACCGCTGCTACATTTTTGATTTTGGGTTTTAAATTCGATGCCATGGTAATACCAAAACTATTTAGCATGGCTTTAAAACTTTGTTCAGTAAAACGACTTTGCTCACCGGTGCCAGGTAAACCTACTACCAGACCATAACCAACTAACTGGTTTGAGCGAACACCTTCAACCATTGAGACATCCTTGATACGTTCAGCGCTAGCAATAGAATGCCAAGCTAATAAACATATACACAGCAACGCTTTCAAGCTATTCATATCAACATCCTTTAAAAAGGGAACAGAGAGCTGGTGAAGAATCGAGTTAACCATCCTGCCGTTTGAGTCTCTTGCATTTGCCCTTTACCAGAATACTGAATACGCGCATTCGCGATTCTGTTAGAGGTCACAGTATTATCTGCAGTAACATCTTGCGGACGAACAAGTCCTTCCAGACGAATAAATTCTTCGCCGGTGTTTAAAGTCAGCCATTTTTCACCACGGATCACTAAATTACCATTAGGTAATACCCGCATAACATTCACGGAAATATCACCAAATAAACTATTAGATTGATTTGACTTAGTATCACCTTTGAATTTAGCACCGCTGCCCACACCAAACTGAATACTATCGCCACCAATATTAACCGGTAGTCCGCCTAACCCAATGACAGGATCTAAGCTGGCATCACTTTGTTTATCCGTTTCAGTTTTAGCTGCTTTAGATGATTGCGTCGATTCTTGCAGTTTAACTGTAATAATATCTCCGGTGCGTAACGCTTTTTTATCTGAATATAAATCGTTTGATAAATTGCTATCAAACAATGAGCCTGTCGGTACAACTTGCGCTGCAGCAGGCTCTGGGTACATAGGAGCATAGTATGGATCATCTTGAACCACGCTGTGGTTTTGAGTCGTCATACAACCACTCAATATAAATGCACCCGTTAAGATTATAGATAAATTACGCATAACTTTGCTCCGAATTAGTTAAAGTTGCTGACTGATGTAACTCATCATTTCGTCAACCGCTGAAATCACCTTTGAATTCATTTCATAGATACGTTGAGTTTCAATTAGGTTAACTAACTCTTCGGTTACATTTACGTTAGAGGTTTCAAGTGCGCCTTGGACAACAGTGCCTAATCCTTCTAGACCAGGGTTACCTTGTACAGGTGCGCCACTGACGGCCGTTTCGGTATATAAATTTTGGCCTACAGGCTCTAGACCTGATGGATTGATAAAGTCACTGATCGTTAACTGACCAATCACCACATTCTCAGGTTGTCCTTCTATTTTCACCGATACCTCACCATCTTGTGATACGGTAATTGACTTCGCATCATCCGGTACATTCATTTCTGGCTGCACAGGAAAACCTGCACCAGCAGTAACAATACGACCATCTTCATCCGTGGTAAATTGACCATTTCGCGAATAGGCGATATTGCCATCGGGCTGTAAAACTTCAAAAAAGCCTGGCCCTGATATCATCCAATCCAATGAGTTTTCAGTGGTTAACATGTTACCTTGAGAAAAGTTCTTCTGATTAGCAACTACTTTGGTACCAGCACCAAGCATCAGACCAGAAGGCATCTCTGTATCTTGTGATGAACGCCCCCCTGGCTGATTAATATTTTGATAAAGCAAATCTTCAAATACAGCACGACTTTTCTTATAACCAACAGTACTGGCATTGGCTAAATTATTTGAGATAACCGAAATATCGGTTTGTTGAGCATCAAGCCCCGTTTTACTTATCCACAATGCAGGATTCATATTAATGTCCTCTCAATAAAGTTAAACAATACGCAGCAATTGAGTTTGACGTTCGTCAATTTCTTCAGCCGTTTTCATTAACTTAACTTGTAATTCAAATTGGCGTTGATGGCTTATCATATCCACCATCTCATGTACCGGATTCACATTTGACATTTCCAAAGTGCCACTCATTACTTTCACATCATTAGAGATGTCACAAAATCCACATATACCATTTTCCAGTAATTCGGATTTTGGTCGAAATAAGCCATCATTGCCTTTTTCAAGCTCAGAATTATTTGCCTTAATTACCTTCAAACGGTCAACAACTTCTAAAAAGTTAGCCGGCGCACCTTGCGGGCGAACTTGGATTGAACCATCGTCACTAAATTCGACTTTCTCCACCGGCAATGGCAGAATAATCGGCCCACCTTCGCCAATAACTTGACGCCCGTGACTGGTGATCAAAGCGCCATCAGGGGTGATATTCAACGTGCCAACTTTAGTATATGCCTCATTACCTGAAGCATCTTGCACTGTAAGCCACCCTTTATCGCTCATAGCAATATCAAGATCACGTCCAGTTTCAACAATACCGCCGGAAGTCATATTAGAGCCTGGCCGTTCCTGCATAGTAAAAACACGTGTCGGTAAGCCTTCACCAAAAGCTTGCATTGAGCGCGCTTGCGCGAAGTCAGCTTTAAAGCCTGTGGTATTGGCATTTGCTAAATTATTTGCTTTAAGCTCTAGGCCCCGCAAACTTTGCTTAGCTCCAGACGCTGCAATGTAGACCATCTTGTCCATAACATCGACTCACGTTAAAAATCTATAACATGACAAATGCAAGATAAGTGCCACAATAAAATGACGTAATAAATTACAAAATATAATCAAGCACAAATAAAAAAGGCTGCTAATAAATAGCAGCCTAGGTGTCGGATTGTAAAAAATATTAAAACGAGATTAACGGATCTGCAAAATAGCTTGCTGTAGTGTTGAATTCACTTCGAGTGCACGCGAGTTAGCTTGGAAGTTACGCTGTGCGCTGATCAAATCAACAAGCTCATTGGTTAAGTTCACGTTTGATTGCTCTAATGCTGATGAGCTAATCTTACCAAATGCGCCTGAATTTGCTTCACCCGCTACAGGGTCACCTGAAGTTAAACTTTTCTTCCATGACGTATTGCCTACTTGTTGTAACCCCTGTGAATTGGGAAAACGGACTAACGCAACTTGACCTAGGTAGTTAGAGTCACCATTACTATAAGAAGCAACAATTTTTCCATCAACACCAATGTCTATATTTGCCAACCGTCCCACAGCAGCACCATCTTGAGATAATACTTTATTTTCAAACTTGCCTGCATGCTGGGTCGGGATTTTTGCAGAGGTACCTGCTTCATCACGCCAGTTGATAGTTACATTATTAGGAAAGCTAGCACCATTGCTTAAAAACCCTGTCAAATTAGTGCTATCTAACACAACAGGGTTAAATGTATTGCCTGTATTTGCGGTACCATTGGTGTTAAGTGGTAAGCCGTTCGCATCAAACTGAAATGTTGAAATTGGATTAAATGGTCCAGTAGCGCCTTGCGAGCTTCCATCAGGATTGAATGCTTGACCGTCTAACGTGGCATAGGTTTGCCACTCATTAGCATTACCTGTAACAGCTGCATCCGTTTTCACAAAAAACAATTGCATAGTATGCGGCTCACCTAGCGAATCATAAACATTGGTTGAGGTAGAGTGAGTATATGACCCTGATTGAGTTGGATCAAATGGTGTAATAGTCGGTATATCTTTGGTCGAATCCAACCGAAAAGACGAATATACACTTGTTGTAGCCCGCGGGGAACCTGATGAATCAGGAATTTGAATCGCCCCAGAGGAGGTTAAACTTACTGATGTTGCATCTCCACTAATTTCATCAACAGGAAAGCCTTGTAAGTAATTACCTTGTGCGTCAACGATAAAGTTATCTTTATCTAATTTAAACGCCCCTGCACGAGTGAATGTTTTATCTTGTGAGCCTAACTCATTGCTAAGAGCAAAGTATCCTTCACCTCCTATAGCAAGATCGAGTGAATTTTTAGTGCCTAATGTTGAACCTTGGTGAAACTGCTGTGCTACAGATGCTGTTTGTACACCATCACCATTTTTAGTTTTACCCGAAGAAAAAACTGATGATGAATAAACATCGGCGAACTCAGCTCTCGATTCTTTAAAACCGTAGGTATTTACATTAGCGATGTTATTAGCAGTAACATCCAAATCTTTTTGTGCGGCAGCAATGCCAGTTAATGCAATATTAAAACTCATAATTCACCTCTAACCTATAAAATTTATCACGCAATTTCTGCTACATCAGACAGCTTAACTGCCCCTTCTTTAGTATTAATAATAATACCGTTAGCGCCATTAATATTGACGCTATCAATATTTTTATAAGAGGCCATGGGTAAACTAGTAAATTCTTCGCCCATGTTGCCCTCTGCTTTGATATTGTATTCTCCTGGCGGAAGGCTCTCACCGTCTTTATTTTTTCCATCCCAGTTAAAACGTAAGCCACCAGCAGGTTTATCACCTAACTCAATTATTCTCACTAGTTGTCCGGAAGCATCTGTAATACTGAGCCTTAAATCTTTAACGGGACTTTCAACAGCAATCATGCCAGAGACATCACCACTGCTGTTAAGATCTAATGTATCTGATTCAACTAAAGCTTTTTTACCTACCAGAGTTGATGCTTGCAACGCTGAGTTAGAGGTCATTGAAGCAGCTAAAGACTCAAACTTTGAATTTAAATTTGAGATACCTTCTGCCATGGTAAAGTTCGTCATTTGTGCAATCATTTGGTCGTTGTCCGCAGGTTTACTGGGATCTTGAAACGACAGTTGCTGCGTTAATAATGAAAAGAAATCTTCTTGCGTTAAGGCATCACTTTTCTTTTCGCCAGCTTTTTCGACAGTATCTTGCTTACTCGGCCAACGAAGCGAATCTATATAACTTGATGACGCAGTGTTAATGTCGTTACTCATAATCTAACCCTCAATTACCGCTGCCCAAGCAACAGTGTTTTACTTAACATTTGCTTCGCTGCATCAGCAACTTGCACATTGGTTTGATAAGAGCGTGAGGCGGAAATCATATTAGCCATTTCTTCAACGACATTAACGTTAGGTTTGTAGATATAACCATTTTCATCCGCACTGGGGTGATTTGGGTTATATTCAATTTGCAGTGGTTTATTACTCTCTACAATGCCTAGTACTTTAACGCCAACAGACGATCCCTGCGTATTACCAGTTGATTCTGATGCTTTCATCAGTTCAGCTGCAAAAACAGGGTGACGCGCCCGGTAAGTTTTGTCTTGGCTTGAGCTAATGCTATTGGCATTGGAAATATTACTTGCGGTGGTGTTCAAACGCACATTTTGCGCACTCATACCACTACCTGAAATATCAAAAACGTTATATAAACTCATGCTTAGGCTCCTTGACTACCGAGGGCTTTTTTAAGGCCTTTAATTTTACTACTCATAAATTGCAGGCTTGCCTGATACTCTAATGAGTTCTTTGTATACAAGTTTCGTTCCACTTGTATATCAACCGAGTTACCATCACCTGTATCTGCTTGATTTGGCGAACGAAACATTTCACTATTACCGATATAACGACTACCACCGGCAATGTGATTCGGGTTAGTTGTTACCATGTTATTGCCGCCTTGCTGGTGGCTTTTTGCCGCTTTCAATGCTGAAGCAAAGTCGATATCCTTCGCTTTATAGCCCGGCGTATCAGCATTAGCGATATTGGTTGCTAATAACTCAGCACGTTGCGAACGGATCAACATTGCATGAGGATGAACCCCAAATGCTTTATCAAAACTGATAGCCATAACCATCTCCAAAAAATTGACTTAAGATGATTAATGCAAAAGGTGAGCCAACTAGGTTAGTGTTTTATGATGTGTTTAATTTTTGATTTAAAAAGAAAAACGATGTGGAGGCACATCGTTTTATCGTATTCTAGATTCGGCTTTACTACCGATGAGACTTGAGTTACTTGTGTTTTAGCGCGTTATTTACGCTGGTAAGTTATTTCTTTTGATAAATAATACCAGGATTACAGCGTACCATATCAAACTCGTTACTTAACCCTGACATAGACTCTGAAGCACCTAAAAATAAATACCCCTTAGGGTTAAGTGCTTGAGCAAACTGAGCAATAATTTTGGCTTTCACCTCAGGTGCAAAATAAATCAGCACATTACGGCAAAAAATAATATCAAATTTGCCCATTAGTGCGTATGAATCTAATAAATTAAGGTGTCGAAAACTCACTAATTTTTTTATTGAGTCGTTAACTTGCGCCATCCCATTGCCGCTATCTTTGAAGAACTTCTTCCTGCGCTCTACCGACAGCCCTCTAGCTAAAGCAAGAGAGTCATATTCTGCATGTTTACACATATCTAACATAGTATTAGAAATATCGGTGCCGATGATCTGCGCGCCCATTTTTAATACACCCGGCTGCTTAGCTTGAAACTCAGCGACCGACATGGCAATAGAATATGGCTCTTGTCCTGAGGAACTTGCCGCTGACCAAATTTTCAACGGTCGACGCAACTCTTTATGCTCTGGGAATAACTTACTTTGTAATAGTTCAAACGGGTATTGATCCCGAAACCATAAAGTTTCATTGGTCGTCATAGCATCAACAACTGCGGCACGTAACTGCCGCTCATGCGGACTCAGTGTTTTACTGACCAATTGTGACAATGACTCAACATTGAAACGAACCATTAGCGGAGCAAGCCTGCTTTTGACTAAATAAAGCTTATTATCACCCAAAACAATGCCACATTGTTGCTCTAAAAAAGAACGAAACTGATCGTACTCGCTTTGTTGTAAATGCTTATTTTCCAAAGTAACACCGCCTTTTCAAATTAGTCACAATGAACCCATTTTTTCACTGCTGTAGCTAACTCATCCGGATTGAACTTAGCAATAAAGTCATCAGCCCCCACTTTTTCAATCATCGCTTGATTGAACACACCACTGAGTGATGTATGCAGAATAACATGTAATGGTGCTAACTTTGGATCTGCTTTTATTTCAGCCGTGAGGGTATAACCGTCCATTTCTGGCATTTCAACATCGGAGATCAATAAACCAACTCGCTCGGTAATATCATGCTTACAGTCAAGTGCAGCAATTTCCCGAAGGCGAATTAATGCTTCTTTCCCGTTTTTAGCAAGCTCTGTCTGCACGCCTAACGGCTCTAGAGCACGTTTAACTTGATTACGAGCAACGGCAGAGTCATCGGCAATAAATACGATGCGCTCACCTAAGTCTTTTTGAATTTCACCATCATTAGCTATTGCTGCACTGACTTCAGTATTTACCGGGCAAATTTCATTTAATATTTTTTCTACATCAAGAATTTCGACTAACTCATTTTCAATTTCGGTCACTGCTGTTAAATACGAATATCTGCCAGCCCCAGACGGTGGCGGCATTATTTTTTCCCAATTCATATTTACAATTCGCTCAACGCCGCCAACCAAAAAACCTTGTACGGAGCGGTTATATTCAGCAATGATAATAAAACTATCTTTAATATTCTCGATCGCGGGGCCACCTACAGCCATTGATAAATCAATAACAGAAATAGTTTGCCCACGTATATGTGCGACACCTCTTACATAGGCATTTGACTTCGGCATGTTTGTTAAAGGAGGGCATTGCAGTACTTCTCTCACTTTAAACACATTAATACCAAAGCGCTGCCGCCCTCTTAGCTTGAATAATAATAATTCAAGCCGGTTTTGCCCAACCAATTGAGTACGTTGGTTAACTGAGTCTAAAATGCCTGCCATTTCAATCTCCTGAAGAAAGCGAATAAGAACGGAACAATAATTGCTTTCTTTCTGTAAAGCTACATAACTACACGGGAGCGTCTGTTTATTGACGCTAAATATTTATACCCTGTTTTCAACCATAAGCATAGTCGAAACATTATGAGTTTGTTAAAAAAAAGCCGAAGATACAGTGTTTTTTATTTTCTTGCTAGCTTATGCCTAGTAACTCCACTGTATGCGCAAACATATAGCAAAGAACAATTGCAAGAACTTGCTGTATCCCATGTCTATGATCAATTAGACCCTAATACTGCCGATGATAAGGAACTCAGTGCTCTAACATTGGATAGCCGGATCCCTGATCGTGGCTGCAACAGCGACCTTGCATTTAATATTCCTACTGAGCCGCCATTTAATCGCCAAATAACCGTACAAATAAAATGTGATGACCTCAATGGTTGGAGTCAATATGTTCATGTACGTATGATTGAACTCACCCCTGTGATTATAGCCACTGAAAATTTAAGTCGGGGTGAGGTTATTGAAGCTCATCATTTACGTTTGATTATGAAACCAAAACATTTCGTAAGAGCGCAGTATTTACAAGATCAAGAGCTGCTGATTGGTAGCCGCAGCAAACGTAATATCCGCAGTGGTTACCCTGTTGCATTAAATCAAATCTGTATGGTCTGTAAAGGCGATAATGTCACTATTTTTGCAATAATTCGAGGATTGAAAATAAAAACTTCCGGTTTAGCACTAGAAGATGGTACTTTAGGAGAGCAGGTAAAGGTTAAAAATGCAAAGTCAGGGAAAGTTTTAAATGCCCGCGTTGATGGTGTTGAGTCTGTGCAGGTAATTATTTAAATTTTCGTATTTGTGCTAAAGTTTCTAACATGGTTGCCGATAACAAGGCATGTGTTGGATAATGTATAGGTTAAAATCATGGTAAGCCAAGTAAATAAAGGTCAGCAACAGGCTAATGTGTTGACCAATGCTAAACAGCAAAAAATTGATTTACAAAATAATAATGCTAATACTGCGCAAGCAACTACGCCAAAAGCGACTGCTGACTCAGTAAGCTTAACGCCACAAGCGCAACAATTAAAATCTTTGCAAGACAAAGCACAGCAATCTTCTGGTTTTGATAGCAACAAAGTGGCTGAGCTAAAAAAAGCAATTACTGAAGGTAAATATCAAATCGATGCTGAAAAGCTAGCTAAGAATATCGCTGCATTTGAGTTTGATGTCTATGGCTGATCACACCAATTTGATCAGTTCTAAACTTGTTATGCAGCTAAATTGCTTAACATCCCTTGCTGATATCTTAGAAGATGAATTAACCGCTATAGCCTCCCGTCGTGGCGAGGGCCTTAAAGATATCGCGAAACAAAAACTTGCCTTTTTAAGTCAAATTCAAACGTTAGATAAAGAACTAAAAGCCTTATTTGCAGGTAATGACGTTGAATCTGACGAAGTAACAAGCTTAACGAGTGATGTGCATAAGCTATTAGAGTCATGTAAAAAGAAGAATGACGTTAATGCTCATGCAGCCCACCATGCACAATTAACAGTAAAACAATTAAAAGACATTTTGATTGGTGTGCCAACCTCTACAACATATGACCAAGATGGTAGTGTTGTTCATGGTAACAGTAAGATCGTCCATAACTTAAAAGCATAATTTGACTCCTACTTTTAGTTTTACAAAATTCCCTTTGTTTATTTTTCTTTCCCTATTTAAAATTATCTCGAAAGTGATTAAGCGCGGGACAACCCGCGCCTTATATCTTTTGCTTAACAATAATTAACTATCAATTTGATTATTGCCGCTTTCGATTAATTTCTTAATCATTTCCTCTGATTGATTTTGCACATCAAGAGCAGGCTCCGCAGTAGCTTTCTGCTGTGCTGTAAACACCAGACTATTACTCTCACTCACAGGGTCGAGTGCGAGCAAGTTATTTTGTTCACTCTCTGCAAGAAGATCTGCAACTGTTAATTGACTCAGTTGTGGTGTTAATTCAGATACCGGAGCAACACTGCTAATTTTACTTAAATCAATACTATCATCGTTTGATGATAATAATTCAGTACTATTATCACTGCCACTGAATTCAGCACTAGGTTCAACACCTGCAGAGCTAACATCCACTCCATTTATCTCAAGGTCCTGACCATTAATATCAACCACTCTTATATTACCGATTGAATCTGTAATGCTAAAGCGAGCATCGCTTAAGCCTGCGCCAAGTAAATCGGCCAAATTTACATCAACAATGCCGATATTCCATGTGCCATTATTTACAACAGCCCCACCATCACTTAATAAGGTGATCCCGAGTGCCAGCGCATTATCAAGCCTTACAATAGCTCCATCTTCAGCATCAGTTTCACCATCAAAACCTGTCACAACTAGGCCTAACAATATACTATTTGTATCTATGTTCGTAAGTGATGGCGGGATAGTATCTATCTCAAGACCTGTCATCGCAGAGGTAGCAGTGGTATTCCCAGCAATATCTGACACCGTTGCACTGACGGTATAACTGCCATCAAGCAGAATATCGTTTGGTGAAATACTCCAACTACCATCGCCTTGCGTAGTAGTTGTTACTGATGTTTGCGCTATACCATTATCAAATATCAGCGTGACTGTGCGCCCTGCTTCACTCGATGTGCCGCTGATTTCAGGTGTCGCATCATTGGTTAATATAAGCCCACTCGTAATGGCAATAGTCGGAGCAACCGTGTCAATAACACCTGATTCTTGTACCGTGGTGGCATTACCGTATTCATCCTGCACGGTCACATCCACAGTATAACTACCCGCTGCAAGTGCTGTATTTGGTTCAATTAACCAATTACCGTTACTCGCAGTTGTGGTTGTAACCGTTTGCGTGTTACCTGCCGCATCAGTAAACAATACAGTAACTTGGCTATTTCCAGGTGCACCAGTTACTGTGCCGGTGATCTGAGGTGTTAAATCATTTGTGTCACTGATTACATCAATAGCAATAACAGGACCCGTTAAATCTAATGTTAATGTCGCGGTATTGCTACCTTGATTACCTGCACTGTCATTAACCGAGGCGGTAATTGCGACACCCCCTTCAGCCAGTGGTTGATTTGATGCAACACTCCATACTCCCCCAGGTTGTACCATAGCAGTAACGGTATCTGTCGTACCTAAGCTATCAACTAGTACTATGGTAACTATTGAACCGACTCCCGCATCAGTGCTACCCGATATTACTGGTGTTGCATCGCCACTAGTACCAGGCTCATTAATAGTCAATACCGGTGCAGTAATATCAACTAAACCGCTAACACTAGCATCTGCTGTTAGCCCTGCTTCAGTGACTGTCGCTGTAACAGTATAAATACCTTCGCTAAGAGCTTGAGTAACTAAGACAATCCACAAACCATCGACTACTGTTGTATTATAAATTTGTGTCTGGGCCGCGCTATCCGTCACTGTAACAACGACTGCACTGCCATCGACAGCGTCACTACTGCCACTGAAATTGGGAGTTGTGTCATTGGTATCTGCAGGAGCAACAATTGCAATGCTTGGTGCACTGGTATTCAATAATCCAGTTACCGACGTTGAGGTTGTTGAATTACCCGCTAAATCAGTAATACTTGCAGCGACTGTGATAGTGCCGTCAACCAGTGAATCTGTAACATTAATTGACCAACTGCCATCGGCTTGTACTTGCGTCGTATAAGTATAACTGGAATTATTATCGGTAACTGTGACGCTCAATTGCGTACCTGCAGGCTCATTAGTTAAACCACTGAGTTGAGGGGTGGCTATATTTATAGTCCCTATAGAATCAACCGAAATAGTTGGCGCACTGGTATCGATCATAGCCGTTGTTGAAGCTGTTGTAGTCAGGGCCGCACTATCGGTCACTGACGCTGTTGCTGTGAATGTGCCATCCGGTAAAGCTGCTGCCGTGGCTTGCCAATTACCATTACTATCTATAGTAGCAATTAAATTTTGAGTATCACCATTACCATCCACCACAGTAATAGAAACCGTGCTACCTTGTGGCTCATTTGAATTACCACTAATGGTTGGCGTACTATCATTAGATAATGATAATGGCGCTATAGTTAACTCCGGTGCTTCTGTATCTATACTTAGGTTCGCTGTTTGATTGACGCTATTACCTGCACTGTCACTCACAGTCGCATTAATATTATAATCGCCATCAGTAAGAGTCGTTGTAGTGACTTGCCATAGGCCAGATCCATTTACTAAGGTTGTTAGTGTTTGGCCATCAATGGTTACGGTTACCGTTGCTCCTAACTCATTACTTGTACCGCTAATTGTTGGAGTCGCATCACTGGTAATTGATAAAGGATTTATAGTGAGTGTTGGCGCGGTAGTATCAATTACACCACTGGCCGTCTGCTCAGTTAGGTTGCCGACTCCATCGCGCACACGTGCTTGAACCGTATATTGTCCATCACCTAAGTCTTGCGGTACATTAACTGACCAACTGCCATTCGCTTGCACTGTCGCGCTAAAGGTTTGTGTTGCAACTCCTTGACCAGTTACCACCAATGTTACTTGCGCTCCCTCACCTAAATCAGTGGTTCCGCTAATAGTTGGGGTGCTATCCATCGTCAATGCAGGGGTAGATAACGTTAGTTCAGGCGCCGTATTATCAAAATCCAAAGTACTAATAGTCGTGGTATTGCCAGCCGCATCGGTTGCCGAGGCTTCAACGTAAGCTAGTGTCAGTAATGATACCGATAAATTCAATACGCTCCAATCACCGTTCGCATCAACCGTTGCAGTGTAAGGTAAACCAACAGCGCCTCCCACTAAATGGTTTGTAATGGTAACAACACTGCCTTCAGATAAATCTGATGTGCCAGATAAGGAAACCAAACTGCCTAGAAGGAAAGAAGGGACAATCGTAAGTGCAGGTGGTGTAATATCGACTTCACCGCCCGTTTTACTGTCTTCTCCTTGATTACCCGCCATATCAGTGATTGTTGCTTTTACGGAATAAACACCTTCAGCTAACGCGGTGTTTGCAGCTGCTTGCCAATCACCTTGAGCATCCGTAGTAACTGTTACAACCTGTTCAGTACCACTTGCGTCAGTAAAGGTCACCTCAACAGTGGCATTCGCTTCATCAGATGTCCCACTAATAAGTGGCGTTGTGTCTTGTGTTAATATCAAACTACTTTGATCAATTGTGATCTCAGGGTCAATACTATCTATAACAGCATTAGCGGTTAGTTGCCCTACATTACCCGCAGTATCGGTGACCACAGCAGTGACTGAGTAAGCGCCTTCCGCAAGTGCTTGGGAAGCTTCGACTTGCCATGTTAAATCTGCTGCGAGTGTTGTATTGATGGTATGACTAGCCCCTTGTGCGTCAGTAAAAGTAACAGCAACGGTGTTGCCAGCAACAGCCCCCACAGCTCCCCCTGAAACAATTGGGGTTTTATCTGCGGTGCTGCTTAATGGATCAATCAACACTGTTGGTGGAGTTAAATCTATTTCACCTGTTGTTTGAGCCAAATTGCTATTCCCAGCAATGTCAGTGATAGTTGCAGCAATGCTATAACGTCCTTCTGCAAGCGCACTTCCAAGCGCTACAGACCATGTACCATTTGCTTTAACTGTTGCCTGCGCAGATTGCTCTGTGCCAGTACTATCAGTGATCAATAATTCGACTATAGTGCCTTGCGCAGCGTCTGATGTGCCACTAATTAATGGTGTTGTATCATTTGTAATACTAGGCGAATTGACAGCCAATGTTGGTGCGGTTAAGTCTATTGCTAGGCTAGTACTTGACGAGCCAGTTAAACCGTCCTCGCTGACAACTGCATTCACTGTATAGCTGCCTTCAACAAGTGCATTACTGACATCAATAGTCCATTGCCCAGCCAAAGCTTGAGTAGTCAATGTTTGCACAACAATGCCCGAGGCAATAATTTCAATCGTTACATTCGTACCATCTCTGGCATCGGTGGTACCAGAGATGGTTGGTGTTGTATCCATCGTTGCTTGTAAACTCGCAATCGAGATAGTCGGCGCATTAGTATCCAATGTTGCGTTACTTGAAGCCGATGCTTGATTGCCAGCAGTGTCACTCACATTAGCCGTAATAGTAATTGCGCCATCGTTTAATGCATCAATAACTTGAACTGACCATCTGCCATCTGCTTGTACAACAGCAGTTAGTTGATAACTGTTTGAGTCATCATTGACATTCACTGTTACCGTGGCGCCTATTTCATCACTACTCCCTGAAATCATCGGTGTACTATCATTAAATGTGCCTAGTCCGTTCAAGGTTAAACTAGGATCTAATGTATCAACCGTGCCATTACCTTGAACTGTGCCTATATTGTTAGCGGCATCAGTAATAGTAGCCGTAACAATGTAGTCACCATCAGCAATATCAGCGGTTGGAGTTGCTGAATAACTGCCATCGGCTTGCACTAGTGCAGTAAATTGCTGAGTGTCACCGTTTGCATCAACCAACACGATAGCCACTTCAGTTCCCTGCGGCTCTGTTGATGTACCAGAAATTGTTGGCGTCGCATCGTTGCCCACTTCAAGGGCTGTGATTGTAAGCACTGGTGTCGTGCTATCTATAGTCAGTGTCGCAGATGCCGTTTGTTGATTACCTGCATCATCGGTGATCGTTACATCAACCGTGTAATCACCATCAGTCAATGCACTTGGTAGCGTTACTTGCCAAGTGCCATCACTTGCCACTGTCGCTTGCAACGTTTGTCCTGCAATTGTGACCGATACATCTCCGCCTATTTCATTACTGCTGCCAGTTATTGTTGGGGCAGTATTTGCTGTTGGCGCTAAATTATCGATAAATAAACTTGGCGCCACACTATCAATCACTCCAGTCGTTTGCTCAGTAGTCAAATTACCAACCCCATCGCGCACAGAGGCAGTAACGGTATAGGTTCCCTGTGCAATAGCTTGCGGCACAGATACTGACCAGGTTTGATCAGCCTGTACCACTGCGGTAAATGTTTGGCTGACATTATCACTATCAACCACGGTCAAATTAATCACAGTGCCTTGACCCATATCCGTATCACCTGAAATAACTGGCGTTGTGTCGTTGCTCAACGCGTCAACACTGACAGTTAAATCAGGTGCTACGTTATCAAAATCGAGTGTGCTGACCGTACTGATATTTCCTGCTGCATCAGTTGCGCTGGCAGTAATATAGGCAAGGTTAAGTAATGGCACCGTTAAGTTAAGTAATTGCCAATTACCATCAGCATCTGTAGTTGCCGTATAACTTGCACCAATTAACCCTCCCACTAAATGTTCCGTGATAGTGATGGTGCTTCCCGCTGGTAAGTCTGAATCACCTGATAGCGATACTAAATTGCCAAGTAAGAAGGAAGGTATAATTCTCAGTTCTGGGGCGATGGTATCCACCACGCCATTGTCACTGGCGTTGCCGGTATTACCTGCGGCATCGGTGATACTGGCAGTCACTGTGTATGCACCATCAACCAGCGGTTGCGTGGCCTCAGCGCTCCAATTACCACTGGCATTAGTTTGCACTGTCACGGTATGGCTGCCGTTAGCATCCGTAAAGGTAATCGCAATGTCACTGCTGGCTAGATCCGATGTGCCTGTCACCACTGGCGTATTATCATTCGTCAATGCGGGTGCATCAATGGTAACGCTTGGCGCGGTTGTATCTATCACCCCAGTTTCGCTATCGGTGCCGGTATTGCCTGCGGAGTCTGTCACACTGACATTGACTGTGTACTCGCCTTCGATAATCGCATTACTGGCCTCCACGGACCAATTGCCTGCGCCATCCGTTGTTGCTGTCGCGCTTTGTACTGCGCCATTGGCCGCGATGATTGTAACGTTCACTTGCGTACCCGCTGGCACGCCACTGCTTTGACCACTGATGAGCGGAGTAACATCACTGCTATCTGCCAGCGCATTCACGCTAATGACCGGCGCGGTGACATCAATTAACCCGGTCACACTCGCACTGGCTGGGTTCCCCGCTTGATCTGATACACTTGCAGTAACCGTATAAGTGCCTTCTGCTAATGCATCCAGCGCCGGCACTGACCATGTGCCTGATGGTGTCATTTGCGTAGTGACTGTGTGTGAATTACCCGCGGCATCATTAAACACCAGCGTCACAATACTGCCCTGTGGCGCACTGGCGGTGCCACTGATGGTAGGCGTGGTATCGTTACTATCGGCTGGCGGATTAATACTGATATCCGGCATGGTGGTATCAATGATCCCAGTGACGCTGGCGGTGCCTTGATTGCCTGCGCCATCTTCAACGCTCGCAGTCACCGTAAAGTCACCTTCAGCGAGCGCACTCGTTGCCGTGACGCTCCAAGTGCCGCCATTGACCGTGGTTTGCACTGTCTCCGCAGGATTTATACCATCATTGATCACCACAGTAACCACACTGCCATCCGCAGCACTACTGGTACCGTTGATTGTCGGGGTGGTGTCGTTGGTTTCACCTATCGCGTTGATGGTAATACTCGGGGCTAAGGTGTTAAGTGTAAAGGTATCAGTGGCACTGTTGCTGTTGCCCGCTGCATCACTGACACTCGTAACCACCGTGTAATCATCATCGCCGAGGACTGGCGAGGTGACCGCCCACTCACCATTGGCATCAACTGTGGCACTGAGTGTGGTAATTATTCCACCGCTGTCTGTGACTGTTAGACTAATCACTGTCCCTTGTGGCTCTGATGAGGTGCCACTGAGTGTTGGCGTGTCATCATTAATTGCACCCAAGTTATTAATGCTGATCAACGGATCTAAGGTATCCACACTGCCAGTGCCGGTGTCACTGCCGGTATTACCTGCCGCATCGGTAATACTGGCGGTCACTGTATAACTGCCATCCGGTAAGCTTGGTGCTGTTACTTGCCATGAACCATCAGCGAGGACGGTGGCACTTAATCCATAACTATCGCCATTGACATCCACGATACTGATGTTGACAACGGTGCCCGTAGGCTCGGTTGAGGTACCCGTAATCGTTGGTGTCGCATTGTTTCCAAGGCCATTATCATTAACCATAACAACAGGCACTGAGGTATCAATATTGCCTGTTAAGGCCACTTGAGTATCATTTCCCGCCGCATCGGTAATGACGGCATCGACGGTGTAATCGCCCTCGCTCAGGCCGTTCGGTACTTCGACTGACCATTGACCATTGCTTTGTACTGTCGCGCTCAGGGTTTGTTCAACCCCGTTAGCATCGGTGACCACTAAGGTCACTGTGCCACCGATTTCATTGCTGGTGCCACTGAATACCGGGGTGACGTCACTGCCATCACCCACGCCTTGCACTGTAAGACTCGGCGCGGTGGTATCAATCACACCACTAATTGAGTCGGTGGTTTCGTTGCCAACACCATCAAGGACACTGACATCAACACTAAACGCACCATCAGGCAGCGGGGTTGTCGGGCTAATTACCCAATCACCATTGGCATCCACGGTGGCCGTGAGTGTTTGCGTGTTGCCATCTTTATCAGTAACAACCACCGTCACTGCAGTCCCTTGACCCGCATCAGTGGTCCCACTAATGGCTGGGGTGTTGTCATTGCTCAATGTATCGACGCTCACCGTGAGCGTCGGTGGTGTGCCATCAAAATCAGTCGAAGTGATCGTGCGCACATTACCTGCTTCATCACTGGCACTGGCAGTCACAGAGGCCACTGTTAGCAGTGGAATGGTTAAGCCCACAAGCGTCCAGTCGCCATTCGCGTCAGTTGTAGTGGTATAGGTTGCGCCTATACCGCCACCAATGAGATTTTCAGTGATGGTGATAGTACTACCAGCAGGTAAATCGGAGGTACCGCTGAGAGACACTAACTGTCCTAATAGGAAGGTGGGCACAAACGCAAGCTCTGGTGGAATTGTATCCACCACGCCGATGTCACTGGCGCTGGCTGTATTGCCTGCGTCGTCGGTGATACTGGCAGTCACTGTGTATGCACCATCAACCAGCGGTTGCGTGGCCTCGGCACTCCAATTACCACTGGCATTGGTTTGCACCGTTACTGTATGGCTGCCGTTAGCATCCGTAAAGGTAATCGCAATATCACTGCTGGCTAGATCCGATGTGCCTGTCACCACTGGCGTATTGTCGTTCGTCAATGCGGGTGCATCTATAGTGACGCTTGGCGCGGTTGTATCTATCACCCCAGTTTCGCTATCGGTGCCGGTATTGCCTGCGGAGTCTGTCACACTGACATTGACTGTGTACTCGCCTTCGATAATCGCATTACTGGCCTCCACGGACCAATTTCCTGCGCCATCCGTTGTTGCTGTCGCACTTTGTACTGCGCCATTGGCCGCGATGATTGTAACGCTCACTTGCGTACCCGCTGGCACCCCACTGCTTTGACCACTGATGAGCGGAGTAACATCACTGCTATCTGCCAGCGCATTCACGCTAATGATCGGCGCGGTGACATCAATTAACCCGGTCACACTCGCGCTGGCTGGGTTTCCCGCTTGATCTGATACACTTGCAGTAACCGTATAAGTGCCTTCTGCTAATGCATCCAGCGCCGGCACTGACCATGTGCCTGATGGTGTCATTTGCGTAGTGACTGTGTGTGAATTACCCGCGGCATCATTAAACACCAGCGTAACTATGCTGCCCTGTGGCGCACTGGCGGTGCCACTGATGGTAGGCGTGGTATCGTTACTGTCGGCTGGCGGATTAATACTGATATCCGGCATGGTGGTATCAATGATCCCATTGACGCTGGCGGTGCCTTGATTACCCACGCCATCTTCAACGGTGGCGATAACACTAAAGTCACCTTCAGCTAAGTCACTGCTGGCCGTGACACTCCATGTGCCGCCAGTTACGGTGGTTTGAACTGTCTCTGCGGGGTTTATTCCATCATTTATCACTACCGTGACAACACTGCCATCTGGCGCATCACTGCTGCCGTTAATGGTCGGTGTAGTGTCGTTGGTTTCACCTATCGCGTTGATGGTAATACTCGGCGCTAAGGTGTTAAGTGTAAAGGTATCGGTAGCACTGTTGCTGTTGCCCGCTGCATCACTGACACTCGCAACCACCGTGTAATCATCATCGCCGAGGACTGGCGAGGTGACCGCCCACTCACCATTGGCATCAACCGTTGCACTGAGTGTGGTAATTATTCCACCGCTGTCTGTGACTGTTAGACTAATCACTGTTCCTTGTGGCTCTGATGAGGTGCCACTGAGTGTTGGCGTGTCATCATTAATTGCACCCAAGTTATTAATGCTGATCAACGGATCTAAGGTATCCACACTGCCAGTGCCGGTGTCACTGCCGGTATTACCTGCCGCATCGGTAATACTGGCGGTTACTGTATAACTGCCATCCGGTAAGCTTGGTGCTGTTACTTGCCATGAACCATCAGCGAGGACGGTGGCACTTAATCCATAACTATCGCCATTGACATCCACGATACTGATGCTAACAACGGTGCCCGCAGGCTCGGTTGAGGTACCCGTAATCGTTGGTGTCGCATTGTTACCAAGGCCATTATCATTAACCATAACAACAGGCACTGAGGTATCAATATTGCCTGTTAAGGCCACTTGAGTATCATTTCCCGCCGCATCGGTAATGACGGCATCGACGGTGTAATCGCCCTCGCTCAGGCCGTTCGGTACTTCGACTGACCATTGACCATTGCTTTGTACTGTCGCGCTCAGGGTTTGTTCAACTCCGTTGGCATCGGTGACCACTAAGGTCACTGTGCCACCGATTTCATTGCTGGTGCCACTGAATACCGGGGTGACGTCACTGCCAGCACCGACACCTTGTACCGTGAGACTCGGCGCGGTGGTGTCAATCACACCACTAATTGAGTCGGTGGTTTCATTGCCCACACTGTCGCGAACACTGACCTCAACACTAAACGCACCATCAGGCAGTGGGGTTGTCGGGCTAATTACCCAATCACCATTGGCATCCACGGTGGCGCTGAGGGTTTCGCTGTTGCCATCTTTATCGGTAACAACCACCGTCACTGCAGCCCCTTGACCCGCATCAGTGGTCCCACTAATGGCTGGGGTGTTGTCATTGCTTAGTGTATCAACGCTCACTGTGAGCGTCGGTGGCGTACCATCAAAATCAGTCGAAGTGATCGTGCGCACATTACCTGCTTCATCACTGGCACTGGCGGTGATCGAACTAAGTGTTAGCAGCGGAATACTCAACCCAACTAATGACCAATTACCTGCTGCGTCGGTGGTCGCGGTGTAGTTTATCACCCCACCACCGAGTAGATTTTGAGTAACAGTAACAGTACTTCCTGCTGGTAAATCTGAGGTACCACTAAGCGATACTAACTGCCCTAATAGGAAGGTAGGCGTAAATGCAAGCTCTGGTGGGATTGTATCCACCACGCCATTATCACTGGCGCTGCCGGTATTGCCTGCGGCATCGGTGAGACTGGCGGTAACCGTGTACGCACCATCAATAAGCGGCTGCGTGGCTTCTGCACTCCAATTACCACTGGCATCTGTTTGTACTGTCACCGTATGGCTGCCATTGGCACCCGTAAAGGTAATGGCAATGTCACTATTAGCTAGATCCGATGTCCCTGTGACCAGCGGCGTATTGTCGTTGGTCAATGCCGGTGCATCGATAGTGACAATCGGCGCTGTTGTGTCTATCACCCCACCATTTTCTGTGTCACTGGCGGTATTGCCGGCGGCATCGGTGACACTAGCATCCACTTGGAATGCGCCTTCTGCAAGTGGGATCGGTACATCCACCGACCACGTACCATCAGCCAGTACCGTCGCAGTTAAAGTTTGCACCGTGCCGTTAGCATCTGTCACAGTGATACTTACCAGTCCACCAATTTCATCACTGCTACCAGTAATGGTAGGCGTGCTATCGCTCGTTGCAGCAAGCGGATCAATATCAAAGCTTGGCGCTTGGGTGTCGATCACCCCGCCGTTTTCAGTGTCACTGGCGGTATTGCCCGCCGTATCAGTGACGCTGGCATCCACTTGGAATGCGCCCTCTGCCAGCGGCGTCGGTACATCCACCGACCAAGTGCCATCAGCTAATACCGTCGCGGTTAAGGTTTGTACTGCGCCAGTGGCATCAGTGACAATCACGCTGACGAGTCCACCAATTTCATCACTGCTACCAGTAATCGTTGGCGTGGCATCGTTCGTTGCAGCAAGTGGAACAATATCAAAAGTAGGCGCTTGGGTGTCAATTACTCCGCCGTTTTCAGTATCAGACGCGGTATTACCTGCCGCATCAGTGACGCTGGCATCCACTTGGAATGCGCCCTCTGCAAGCGGCGTCGGTATATCCACTGACCACGTACCATCTGCCAGTACCGTCGCAGTTAAAGTTTGCACCGCACCGTTTGCATCAGTGACGATGACACTGACGATGCCACCGATTTCATCACTGCTACCGGTGATGGTTGGCGTGGTATCGTTCGTTGCAGCAAGTGGATCAATATCAAAAGTAGGCGCTTGAGTGTCAATTACTCCGCCGTTTTCAGTGTCACTGGCGGTATTGCCCGCCGCATCAGTGACACTGCCATCCACTTGGAATGTGCCCTCTGCAAGTGGAGTCGGTACATCCACCGACCACGTACCATCTGCAAGCACTGTCGCGATTAAGGTTTGTACTGCCCCCGTCGCATCAGTGACGATGACACTGACGATGCCGCCAATTTCATCACTGCTACCGGTGATGGTGGGCGTGCTGTCGTTCGTTGCAGCAAGTGGATCAATATCAAAGGTTGGCGCAAGAGTATCGATCACTCCGCCATTTTCTGTGTCGCTAGCGGTATTGCCGGCGGCATCGGTGACGCTGGCATCAACAACAAATGCACCTTCTGCAAGCGGGGTCGGTACATCCACCGACCAACTGCCATCTGCAAGTACTGTCGCCGTTAAGGTTTGTATATCACCATTGGCATCGGTGACTGTAATGCTCACCAACCCACCTATTTCATCACTGCTGCCAGTGATGGTAGGCGTGCTGTCGTTGCTATCAGCCAACGGGTTGATATCAACCGTCGGTGCAAGAGTATCGATCACCCCACCATTTTCTGTGTCACTGGCGGTATTGCCGGCGGCATCGGTGACACTAGCATCCACTTGGAATGCGCCCTCTGCAAGTGGGTTCGGTATATCTACCGACCACGTACCATCTGCCAGTACCGTCGCAGTTAAAGTTTGCACCGCACCGTTTGCATCAGTGACAATCACGCTGACGATGCCACCAATTTCATCACTGCTACCGGTGATGGTGGGCGTGCTGTCGTTCGTTGCAGCAAGTGGATCAATATCAAAAGTAGGCGCTTGAGTGTCAATTACTCCGCCGTTTTCAGTGTCGCTGGCGGTATTACCTGCCGCATCAGTGACGCTGGCATCCACTTGGAATGCGCCCTCTGCAAGCGGCGTCGGTATATCCACCGACCACGTACCATCTGCCAGTACCGTCGCGATTAAGGTTTGTACTGCCCCCGTCGCATCAGTGACGATGACACTGACGAGACCACCAATTTCATCACTGCTACCAGTGATGGTTGGCGTGGTATCGTTCGTTGCAGCAAGTGGATCAATATCAAAAGTCGGCGCAAGGGTGTCAATCACCCCGCCGTTTTCAGTGTCGCTGGCGGTATTACCTGCCACATCGGTCACGCTGGCATCCACTTGGAATGCGCCCTCTGCAAGTGGCGTCGGTATATCTACCGACCACGTACCATCTGCCAGTACCGTCGCGGTTAAAGTTTGTACTGCCCCCGTCGCATCAGTGACGATGACACTGACGATGCCACCGATTTCATCACTGCTACCAGTAATCGTTGGCGTGGTGTCGTTGCTATCAGATAACGGATCAATATCAAAAGTAGGCGCTTGAGTGTCAATTACTCCGCCGTTTTCAGTATCAGACGCGGTATTACCTGCCGCATCAGTGACGCTGCCATCCACTTGGAATGCGCCCTCTGCAAGTGGGGTCGGTATATCCACCGACCACGTACCATCTGCAAGTACTGTCGCGATTAAGGTTTGTACTGCCCCCGTCGCATCAGTGACGATGACACTGACGATGCCGCCAATTTCATCACTGCTCCCGGTGATGGTGGGCGTGCTGTCGTTCGTTGCAGCAAGCGGATCAATATCAAAAGTAGGCGCTTGGGTGTCAATTACTCCACCGTTTTCAGTGTCGCTGGCGGTATTACCTGCCACATCGGTCACGCTGGCATCCACTTGGAATGCGCCCTCTGCAAGTGGTGTCGGTATATCTACCGACCACGTACCATCTGCCAGTACCGTCGCAGTTAAAGTTTGCACCGCACCGTTCGCATCTGTCACAGTGATGCTTACAAGTCCACCAATTTCATCACTGCTACCAGTGATGGTTGGCGTGGTGTCGTTGGTTACAGACAACGGATCAATATCAAAAGTCGGTGCAAGTGTGTCAATGATCCCCGTTGCCTGAGCATCACTTGTTAAGCCATTTACAGTGATACTTGCATTAACCGTAAATTCACCTTCGGCAAGCGCATCTTGTGCATCTACACTCCACACACCTGCTATGACGGTTGTGTTCAGAGTTTGGCTATTATTATTACTATCAGTAATTACCACGGTGATAAGTGTACCGTCAGGGGCATCAGACGTACCACTAATGGTTGGTGTTACATCATTGCCATCAGCAACCGTATCGATACTAATACTTGGTGCGTTACCATTTAAAATAAAGGTATCAGAGGCCGTTGCTTGATTACCTGCAGTATCCGTTATGCTCGCATCGACATTAATGGCGCCGTTTTGTAATGCAATAGGTACTTCTACTGACCAACTGCCATCGGTATTTACTATCGCGGTTAAGTTTTGTGAATTTACACCATCGGTAACAACTAAGCTCACAACACTGCCCGCTGGTTCATCAGTTTGACCACTAATGATCGGCGTACTATCGCTAACTGTATCTAAATTATCAATCGTTAATATGGGAGCGGTAGTGTCAATTATACCCGTTGCATTATCAGACACGATATTGCCTAAGCTGTCTGTTAATGTGGCATTAACGCTAAATCCACCCTCAACTAATGCAATTGTTGGTGTAACACTCCAATCACCATTATTGTCTACTTGTGTCGTTAATAATTGCGTTTGACCATCAAAACCAGTTATCAACACACTGACAGTATCACCTGCAACAGCATTAAGACTAGTTCCTGAAATGCTTGGAGTCGTGTCGTTTGTTTCTCCAATCACATCTATTGTCACTGATAGTAAACTCGAATCAATAAGACCGGTTTGCGTATCTGAAGCTTGATTGCCAGCATTATCTGTCACTGATGCAGTAACGCTATAGCTCCCTTGCGCGAGTGCGCTGTCAACTTCGATAGCAAAACCTCCATCGGCAAGCACGCTGGTCATTAATGTTTGTTGCACACCATTTGCATCGGTTACAACAATAGTAACCATAGTACCAACTGCCACACCGCTGACTTGACCCGAAATAACCGGCGTATCATCAGCCGTATTTGCCAATGGCTCTAAATTAATAGTCGGTGCAGTAAGATCAATTAGGCCTTGCGCAACATCAGTTGCTTGATTACCCGCGGTATCTGTTACTGACGCAGTAATAGAAAACTCACCTTCGGAAATTGCTTGGTTAGTGCCAACTTGCCAACTACCATCAGCATTCACTGTAGTGGTTACAGTTTGCACTGTGCCTGCACTATCAACCAAAATCACAGTAACTAAAGTACCTGCTTCAACACCCGAGACTACACCTGAGATAATCGGAGTCACATCATTAGAATCAGCAAATGAGTCAATACTGATGGTCGGAGCAGTCAAATCAATTAGCCCTGTTTCGGTATCTTGGGCTGTGTTTCCTGCTGTATCTTGCGTTGTGGCTGTCACCGTATATGGCCCTTCGGCTAAAGCACTGGCCACTGCTATGCTCCAAACTCCACTGGCATTTATTTGTGTGATAACCGTTTGTTGCTGACCGTTACTATCTACAATGGTGACTGTTACTTGGCTTCCGGCAGCCAACCCTTGGGTAATACCTGAAATCGTCGGTTGTTGATCATTACTATCTACTAATGGATCGATATTGATCAGTGGGGCAGTTAAATCTATAGTACCCACTGCCGACGCTGAGCTGCTATTACCAGCTGGATCCGAAACGGTGGCTTGTACTGTATAATCGCCCTCCACCAATGCATTAATAACGTCAACTTGCCAATTGCCATTGCCGTCGGTTGTAGCCGTCAGCGTTTGCTGTTGCCCATCACTGCCTGTAACTAACAGAGTCACTGTTGTACCTGGCGGCACATCTAATACTGAGCCTGATATTAATGGTGTTGTGTCATTGCTATCGTTCAATTGATCAATCGAGATGACTGGACTGGTTAAATCTACTACACCAGCTGCACTATCTTCGGCTTGATTACCAGCGCTATCAGCGACGCTGGCTGTCACTGTAAATTGACCTTCAGCCAGTGCATCAACAACCTCTACAGACCAACTGCCATCAGCTGTAACCGAAGCAGTTAAAGCTTGCGCAACGCCGTCACTAGCTACAACGGTTATTGATACAAGCGTACCCGTAGCTACACCATTTACCGACCCCGTCAATGTAGGAGTCACGTCATTGGTATCAGCAATTGCATCAATCACAATTACTGGCGCGGTTAGATCTATAATGGCTGTAGTTTGTGCATTACCTTGGTTACCAGCTTCATCAACCGCATTTGCTTGAACACCATAAGGACCTTCAGCCAAAGCTGCGGTGGTAACACTCCAATTACCTTGCTCATCAATTTGCGTCACAAACGTTTGCACTTGCCCACTGCTATCAGTCACCGTAAGCGTTACATCATCACCGGCCACCAGCCCGACTACGAAGCCTGTAATTACTACCACTGGCGATGTCGAATCAGCAAGTGTATCAATACTCACAAGCGGTGCTGTGGTATCAATATCGGCAGCAATGTTATCTGAAATTGGATTGCCATCAGGACCAGTTGCTGTAACTTCCACAACAATTGGGCCATCTGGTAATGGTTCTAATACCGGTGAAGTGAAGGTGCCATCAGGTTGCACAACAACATCAATCGTTTGTACATTACCCAAAGCATCGGTGATTGTAATTAATACTGTTTGACCCACTAAATTAGTCGATGTACCTGAAATAATCGGTTGCGGGTTATTAATTAAGCCAATGTCATTTAACTCTAAACTACCAATTAACGCGGTTTCGGGCACCACCCCATCGGTCGTATCACGAAGAGAAAAAATGCCATCATTGTTAGCTGTAAAACTATCATCAAAAGATAAACTACTTGGATCAATACCCTCAGCGATACGTGCAAGTTCCACAAAGGAAGTACCTCCACCAGAACCTGTTGCAGCATTACCACCAGCGGCAGTGGCTTCTAATGTATCCAGTAAATCACCACCACTTTCAAGGGCACTCAAAAAATCACTGACATCTTCACTTAAAGGAGAGGAGGATGCCTCATCTGCAGTATTCGGTTGGTTTAAGCTAGCAATGGCATCATCAATACTATCATCAAAAATTGTTGTTTCTGAGCTATCGCGGGTCGTTTTGGCAACAAGGTCGGGGGTGATTCTTACCCGTTGATTGGCAGGAATAGACAGAGACATACCTTTGATATCGATCATAACCGAGGAGTTCTCAGCAGTGATAATAACATCACCAACCGTCAGCGCGTCCCCCAACGATAATGCCCGAATTGAACCATCTTCTAAAACAATCCCAGCTGAGCCTTGAATGTCTATGATCAGTAATTGATTTGCGTCCATTTTGCTGCCTTTAATCAAGAGTTATACCTTTGTATTACTCAAATTTAGGACATCACAGCCAAAAGGATACTGGACTAAAGTACAGGTTTTTAATTTTTAAAATAGTATTAAAAGATTAAAAAACTGGTAGAAATTAATTTTTGTACTTTATCAAAGTTCTATTTGCACAAATTGATTTCGTTGTCTAAAACTAAATTTAATTGCCCATAAATTTGGATCTAAGAGGACGAAATGGCTAAGAAAACTAACTTTACCGGTACTAGATTTACAACTCTAATTGGTTTGGTTTTAGCTGCAAATGGATTTACCCCCAATCTTTATGCAGAACAAACTTCGATCATGCCTTTAACTTATGTAGCCGACAAAGCGATTGCGAGCAACCCAGAAGTTCAGCAAGCTTGGCATGCTTTTAAAGCATCTGTTTATGGCATTGACGCAGCACAATCTGGGTATTTACCGACCCTAGACGCATCAGTCAGTGCCGGCTATGAAAAGCGCAACTACGGCGTAGAAGATGAATACAATCGAAATACGGCAGAGTTAACATTACGACAAATGCTCTATGATGGTTTCCAAACATCTAATACAGTTAAACGCTTTGAGCGAATTCAGCTCATTCGCTATTTTGAAATGCTCTCCCAAGCAGAGCAAACCGCCCTGCAAGCAAGCGTTGCCTACCTTGATGTACAGAAGTTCACCACGTTAGTTGAGCTGGCACAAAAAAATCTTCAAGAGCATGAATCGGTTTATCAGCAAATTGAGCAAAGTGTTGGTGCTGGAGTTGCAAGAGCTGCCGATCTTGAACAGATCAGCGGCCGCCTATCACTTGCACAATCAAATGTAATGACTGAATACGCAAATCTCCATGATGTTAGCGCACGCTACTTACGCATAGTCGGCGAACTTCCTCAGCAAGGCACCGTGGCTGCAAAATTAAATGAAGACAGCATCCCCATTTCGATTAATCAAGCTCTTGATATTGCCTATAAAAACAGCCCAAATTTTTATGCATCGCTCTACAATATTGAAGCGCAGCAAGCAAATGCCCAATCGCAGAAATCCGCCTTTCATCCAAAGGTTGATTTATCCGCCCGATATGGCTCCCAAGATCGCGATGAACTTGGTTTTAATCAAACCCGTACCGAAGCCCGGGTTGGGATTGATGTACGTTACAATCTCTATAACGGGGGCCTCGATAGCGCTAATTTAGAACAAGCTTATCAAGAAGTTAATATTGCAAAATACCAGCGAGATCAATCCTGTATCGAAATTCGTCAAAATCTGCAAGTTGCTTATAACAATGTCAAAGTACTTGAAAGTAAATTACCAGCCCTTGACCAGCATCGCCGCTCATCAGACAAAGTAAAAGTTGCCTATAAAGATCAATTTGATATTGGTCAACGCACGTTATTAGATGTGTTGGATGCAGAAAACGAGTCATTCCAGTCAAACCGTTCCTATACAGCAGCACTTTATGAACGTCAAAGTGCCATATTAGCGATGCTAGCAGAAATGGGAAAACTACTTCCGACACTTAATGTAAGCTCAGACAAATTCCCGAAAATCACTGAATTAACAGATGATACTATTGCCCATAATGCCGAGTTTATCTGCCCTAAATACGATGTTGCAGCAACAATCAATCGGCAAGCATTTTTGCAAAAAAAAGCCCAACAAGATAACGCCTATATGAGCATGACTGCGATGCCCAGTTATCTCAATGCACCGACCTTAAATAGCAGTACATTTAGTGATGATGATAATGACGGTGTTGCCAACGAACAAGACGATTGCCCTTCGACCCCAACCTTGACTGAGGTAGATGAAAAAGGCTGCACTAAATACAACAGTAATACTAATAACGTCGAGATCGGTATTCCGTTCGTGGCTGATTCAAGTGTTGTGCGCCCTGAGTATTTGCAAGAAATCGCACGCCTCGCTGATTTTTTAAAATCACACCCATCTAAAAATGTTGAAATACAAGGGCATGCTTCACTCGAAGGGCCTGCTCTTTACAATAAAAAACTATCAGAAAAACGAGCATTCTCCGTGGCTGAAATTTTAATTCAGCAATACGGTGTTGCCCCTAAACGGGTTAAGTCACTCGGTTATGGAGTAGATAAACCAAGAATTAATGAGATCTCTGTTCGAGCTAATGCCGCTAACCGCCGTATTGAAGCGGTGATCACAGACACAGAAACTGGCAATAGCTTTGTTGCGGCAAGTTATTAATCTGAACTAGTTAAACAATATAAAGTGGTATTGGAAGCTATATGGAAATAGATGATGAAATCGGTCATGGTGGTATTTTAGTCGACTGCTTAGCAATTTTATGCCACTACCATGATCGTGAATTTTCCCGCGAAACCTTGCTAAATGGGCTTCCTCTTGAGCAAGGTAATCTTACTCCTTCTGGTTTTTCAAGGGCTGCAAAACGCATTGGTTTTAAAACTAAAGTTGTAAATAAACAACTTATTAAAATCAATACGGCATTATTACCCGCTATTTTACTACTAGAAAATAATCAAGCCTGTGTGATCACTGCACTGGATCCGCAATTACACACCGTAGAAGTTATTTACCCTGAACTCAGCGATTCGGCAGTAACCTTACAGATTACAGAACTGAGCAAAAATGCCACTGATATTGTTATTTATACACGTCCTGAATTCACCTTTGATGCCCGCTCGCCAGTGCTGCAAAAACTATCTAAAGACGGCTGGTTTTGGGGCGTGATAAAAGAATGTCGATCCTTGTATAAAGACGTGATTATTTCAGCCATTGCACTAGGCGTACTTTCAATTGCGATGCCATTATTTGTTATGAACGTGTATGATCGAGTGGTACCAAATCAAGCTGTTGAAACACTATGGGTATTAGCCATTGGCGTATTAATCGCGCTGACCGCCGACTTCATTTTAAGGTTAGTACGCAGCTATTTTGTCGAACTAGCAGCAAGTCGTATCGACGTAAAAGTCTCCGCAGTTATTATGGAGCGAGTACTGGGTATGCAGTTAAAAAACCGCCCTACATCGGCGGGCTCATTTGCCAGCAATATCCAGTCATTTGAAGCTGTACGAGGATTTTTCAGCTCAATCACGCTTATCGCTTTGGTTGATTTACCCTTTGTACTTTTATACCTCACCGTGATTGCTATCATTGGCGTACAGCTTAGTATCCCGATCATTGTCGGAGCACTGTTGCTACTATGCTATGCCTTAGCCGCCCACCGTAAATTAGAAGCGCTATCAGAGCAAACAATGAAAGCCAGTTCAATGCGTAATGCTATTTTAGTAGAGAGTCTCACCAATATCGAGGACGTTAAAAGCTTTCATAGTGAATGTAAAACCCAGGCTGCATGGGAAAAATCAACCATTTATATTGCTCGGGTTAATGCACAGAGCCGGCTGATCTCCGGTTCAATTGCTAACTCAGCCACTTGGCTACAACAATGTGTTGGCGTGATAATTATGATTATTGGGGTGCACTTAGTTATTGCTGGTGATTTAACCCAAGGAGGCTTGATCGCCGCCTATTTATTATCTTCACGCACTATGGGGCCAATCGGTCAATCTGCCGCTGTGTTAGCACAATTTCACCATGCCGCTATTGCCATGCATTCACTCAATGAAATAATGGAAAAAGAAATTGAGCGTCCTGCAGGAAAGCATTGGTTAAGTCACCCCGTTTTACGTGGTGATATAGAGTTTCATGATGTGCACTTTAAATATGCTGATGACAGTAACGAAGCATTATCAGGTGTATCATTTAAAATCAAAGCCGGTGAAAAAGTGGCTATCCTAGGACGTAATGGCTCAGGAAAAAGCACGCTAGAGAAGTTAATCCTAGGGCTGCATGAGCCAAATTCAGGATCAATTTTAATTGATAACACCGATATTCACCAAATAGATCCCGCAGAATTACGCCATAACATTGGTTATGTTCCACAAACTATCTCACTATTTTTTGGCACCCTCAAAGACAACATCACCTTAAGTGCATGGCACGCCAAAGATGAACAAATTATTAGTGCTTGCGAGCGTAGCCAATTATTCGATCTTATAAACTCTCATCCTGATGGCTTTGACCTACAAGTTGGCGAACAAGGTCGCTTACTTTCTGGTGGACAACGCCAAGCTGTGGGAATGGCTCGAGCATTGATCAATGATCCACCCATACTCATTCTCGATGAACCAACCTCAGCACTGGATCATAATAGCGAAGCCAAAATCATCGCCAATTTAAAACAACACAGCCAAGATAAAACCTTACTTGTTGTTACTCACAGAACCTCATTACTTGAGTTAGTCGATCGTATTATCGTAATTGATAATGGCAAAATTATCGCCGACGGTGCAAAAGCCAACGTTATCGCGTCTCTCAATAATCAAGCCGTAGAGCGTGCCTCATGAGTAAAAATAAAATCACTATAGAGCAACGCTCTTTTGAATCTGTCGGTCGTGCCATTGAGACTAGTAAAGGACAAAAGCCATCAATATTTAATAACTTATTTAAAGGCTGGTTATCCCCACCTAATAGCCAAGATTGGGTGGTCGATGCACAATGGGAAAAAATGCAACAGCAACCAGCCAGTGCCAAGTTTCTGCTATATTTAATTTGTTTAAGTATGGTGTTGCTGGTTGTTTGGTCTGCATTTGCAAACCTAGATGAAGTTGCTCGTGGTGAAGGCCGAGTGATCCCATCAAATAAATTGCAACTGATCCAATCCTACGATGGCGGCATGGTAGAGCAAATTAATGTCCGCGAAGGGCAAATCGTCAATGCTGGCGATGTATTAATAAAAATAGACCCTACCAGATATATTTCGAACTTTAGAGAAAACCAGTCAAAAGTGTTGTCACTCAGTGCCAAAGTAGCGCGTCTTGAAGCTCAGACTAAAAAACAACCGTTAATTTTTGATACTAAACTCACTGCTGATGCGCCGGGAGTCGTGATGCACGAACAAGCACTTTACACCAGTAATAACCAAGAGCTTGAACAACAAGTCGCAATTCATAAACGCCAATTAGAACAACGCCGTCAAGATCATATCGAAGCACAAGCAGCCCTGCAACAGCATAGCAATGCCTTACGATTAATAAACCGCGAACTACAAGTAACCCGCCCATTACTGCGCTCAGGCGCAGTATCTGATATCGATATTATTCGTTTAGAACGCCAAGCTGTTGATTTAAATGGTGAGATAAATCGCACTAAGGCAGTTATTAATCGTAGCCTTTCAGCTATTAATGAAGCGAAGAATAAAGTAAACGAAGTCGAATTATCTATGATAAACCGTTGGAATAATGAGCTTTCTGAAGCACGGCTGCGCCTAGATGCAATCAAAGAAACCGAATCTGGTTTAGCAGATAAAGTCACCCAAACTGAAATTCGCTCTCCGGTTAATGGCACTGTGCAACGCCTGATGGTCAATACCGTCGGTGGCATTTTACAACCAGGTAGTGATGTACTTGAAATAATACCGCTGGATGACCAACTGATTGTAGAGGCCAAAATCCCTCCGAAAGACATTGCTTTTTTACGTCCGGGACAAGCTGCGATGATCAAATTTAGTGCCTACGACTTTGCTATCTACGGTGGACTAAGCGCCGAAGTTATACAAATTAGCGCAGACACCATTACTGATGAGCGAGACAACACTTTTTATTTAGTACAGCTGAAAACGGACAAAAGCCACTTTGCCGAAAACCTAACAATTATTCCAGGAATGACAACTCAGGTAGATATTATTACTGGTAAAAAAACCGTGTTGGAGTACTTGCTTAAACCGGTATTACGAGCAACCTCATTAGCAATGACTGAGCGTTAATTAATATTATTCTTACATTTTTAATATGGAACTATAATGCGCCAAAGTGTCTTTATCACCGAAGCTAAGTTTATTTCACCCCACTGGCAAGCAGCCTATCCTGAATGTGAAATACGCGAGCAACAGCCTAACAGTATTACCGCCGATACAATTTTATGGATCTTAGCGAGCAGTCCTGACTGGCTTAGCATAGTAAAAAAACACAGTGAAAAACGTATTCCAGTGATTGTTATGACTAAAGAGCTAAACATGGCAGAGCTTTGTGCTGCACTACAAGTGGGTGCTCGTGGTTATGTTGAAGCACTTGCAAACCAAGTGATTATTGAACAAGTTGCAGAAACAGTTATCAGTGGCGGCATCTGGTTGCCAGGGCAGTTATTATCGAACTTAGTGGGGGTATTATCAAAGCAACCTATCAGCTATAAACACTCTTGTGATCTAACACTACTGACAAAGCGCGAACGCCAAGTAGTCGATATCGTGGTCACCGGTGCCAGTAACAAAGCAGTAGCAAATAAATTAAATATTACCGAGCGTACAGTAAAAGAGCATATGAGCTCTATATTTAGCAAACTCAAAGTACGTGACCGTATGCAGTTAATGCTAGTGATCAAAGGTGTTTGAACAAGCTAGCGAAAACCAAACCTAACTAACCTGAACTAATGTAAATGCTCGTCTTCTACTGGTGGTTGAACAATAATGCCATCAAACCCTAACTCTTGTAGGGTCTTTTTATCTTCAGGATTTTTCACACCTTCGGCAATCACTTTGATCCCAATTGAATGCGCAAGCGAACACACGCCTCTTAAAAAAGTCTGGTTGTCTTGGCTGTAACTAATATTGTGCCCGTAGACGCTATCAATCTTTATCATTTCGAGACCTAACTCTTGAATTTTGTTAATTTTATTAAATTCAGGACCGACTCTTTTCAGTGCCACTTTAGCGCCCATACTTTTCACCTGAACACAAAAACGTTTAAATAGCGCAAACTCCGAAACCGCAATACTTTCACGCACATCAAAGCAAATATGCGCTGCTAACTTTGGAAATGCATTTAAGTAGGTCAATATTGCTGCAAGCGCGGCATCATCGAGTAATGTTTCTTGTGACAACTCGATCGAAATAATATTTAAATCTTCGCGTTGCTCAAATGCCCTTACCAAATATTTGATCAGTCCCCAATCTAGTCGAGCAAGTAACTTCAATCGTTTTGCCCATTGCCAATAATAACCACTGCGATAAAGTTCACCATTGAGCAATAAACTCAAGCTCACTTGGTTTTGTAATAACTTACCCGAAAAAGATTTAACCGGATAAAGCAACACATCTAAATCATTATTATCTAACGCGCGCTCAATCGCCTCACGCCAACTAGCAGCGTCAGAAAATAATTCATTGCGCTGCTTATTATTATTAATTTGAACCTGTATTGTCGGCTCTGCCACGGCGGCTTTTAATAAATTATCGACCCGTTTTAATAATGTAAAACGGCTATCTTCACGCTCTATATAACTACAACTGTGTGGGATAGTTAAACCAATATGACTGTATTCTGCCAGTAAAACTGCATGTTGTTTAAGTACCTTCGAACTCAGACTTTCGATATCATCAGTGTCATTTACCAATACCGCAAAATCGCTATGAGACATACGGGCAATATGACTTGCTGAAAAACGATCTTCATTGGCTTCTAAAAAAGCGACCAATGTTTGTGTAAAGCGGCGTAAAAAAGCCACCATCTCAACACGATTGATTTGCTCACTGATCAGGTCAAGATTGACAATACGAAATAAAAATAACGCGCCATGAGCATGTTCTTTTGATTGCTCCAATTGTGCTTCTAAAGTGGCACAAAAATACTCTCGATTCGCCAAGCCAGTTAATTCATCGTGCTGGCTTTTAAAACGAAACTCCTCTAAGCGTTTATTATCTTCTTTAATAATACGACTAAAGCGCGTTGACAGAAGATTCATCGAACTAACTAACCGAGCAAATTCATACGTTTTTGGTACTTTAGATTTAATAAAACGTTTATCACCTAGCGCATTTGCTTGCTGCACAACATCATCTAACGGGCGTAAAATTCGACTTAAAAAATGAGCACTCGCTATACATGCGGTAATCGCCACCATAAAAAAACTCCAGAATAATCGAATCGCGCTCTCCCATAGCGCTTGCTCTGTGTATTGACTATGGCTTTCTACATATAAAGTACCAAACTGCTGCCAGCCATCGCTCACTTGCGCAACGCCTGGCATCACATGTAATTGATAAAGATGATGAAACCAAAGTGGCGCCGATGTATCAAATTCACCACTAAATACTCGTTTTACGATCGGTTCACCTTGCGGGTCCTGCAATTCAATACGTTGGTAGTGCCCTGTATCAAAAGTAGCAGAAATAAGTAGCTCTAATTCAACATGATCTTTATGCAGCTGACTGAGCATTAAAGCCAAGCCATTAGCATTATCAATATTTTTTAAATACAACTGAGAAGAAAAATACTGTTTAGCCGAATACGTACTAATGAGTACACTACTGACGAAACCAATAATTATGACCACTAAAATAGCCAACCACAGTTCTTGGCGTAAAGTGATCTTACTTTCACGTTTAAATAAGGACATAAATGACATCACCAGATAATTCCTTCTTGTTGTGTTTGTTCAATAATTCGTCGCCAGCGAGATAACCTAGCAGTTGGATTGGCAACACTTTGGGTTGAGTTGTTCGCCCACAAGCCTTGGCTGTTAAAACTAAAAACGGGGCTTAGATCGGTGCGTTTAGCGGCAGGCAGTACTTTTGTTATTAAACTATCTAATATCAGCGGTTGTGCATTAGGAGTAACAAAATACCCCAACACCATATGCGCCTGAGTTTGTTTTGAGTTAGGACCGCCGATCTGTGCTTTAACGTAGATCAAACGTAACTTATCATCTTCAATGCCTAGTACTCGCAGACTAATATATTTAGCAATCGCATAATCTTCGCAGTCACCAAGGCCTTTGCCTAATGTTTCAAGTGGCGTTGCCCAGTAATCATTTTGCTGCCATAGCTCAATATCAGTACGATAGCGTAAGTTGCGAGCAAAAAAATCATTTACGATTAAGATTTTTTGTTGCTCAGTTTGATTCTGTGACTGAACCAACATCGTTTGCCAATTACGTGCTACCGCTACGCGCGTTGGTCCAAATTGCAGGTTCATTTTTTCTAAAAAGACATTAAACTGGATGGGGAGACGATCGGCAAAAACCACACTGGTAACTAATATAAACAATAGCGCAAAATGCAGTAACGGGCAGTTACTAAACTTTCGCAAAAGCACGCAGCCAAAGTGCAAAACGCTCACTGACGCGACCATAAGTATATTAATAAAAACCGAGTTATTTTTTTACGTGCCACAAGCTTTATTCAATAAAAAACATTAAATAAAGCATAGCACTGAAGTATTCACTGTGAGATATTTTAGCGTGTCTTTTGTTAGTTACTAACATAACTAACAACTAATTTATTAGATCAAGCGTTTTAGTAATAAGTTACTTTTTTAACTTCGCGTGGTTTAATTTCACCTATGTACAAGTCATGCACCCGCTTCATATCAAGTTGTAACTCAGTGGCATAGGTATCACCTACGGCATAGGTTTTAATTACTTGTGCGCCTTTAATAATCCCTTGTACTTGCCCTTGCAAGTGATCGTTTTGTGCAATACTGCCTTGCACTGTGGTGCCTGCGGTAATTTTTTGCCCATATACTTGCTCTGCCAGCTCACGATACGCTTCTAGTTTTGATGCTTTAATCGCCATTAATGAGCGTTGTGATTGGTTATCACCCGGTTGCGCACTGATCGGCGCATAACCCACGGCTTTTAGAATTGGGTAGTTATCTGGCTCAATATACTTATATTCCACATGTTTATCAAAAATACTGCTACAGCCAGCTAGACCTAAGCTTGCTAATATACAAATTGAAATCACAATACGCATGGCTTCTCTCACGCTTTAAAAGAGTCATTAATAACTAAATCAATGCACGATCAATGCCATAATTAACTGCTATGACGGTTTTAAAGCAACCTTGCAAAACAATTGGTACAGTCCTTGCTCTGTCACTGTTAATAGCAAATGTATATTCATGGGGTTAGGGTAATGAAGCGAATTTTATCAGTGGTAGTAATCGCCAGCAGTTGGCTAAGTATTAGTCTATTTTCCTCCCATACAGTTGCCCAATGGTATGAATCAACCGGCCATGCAAGCATTAAAAATAATGATATCAGTGCGGCAAAATCGGCGGCAATAAAAGATGCTATCACCCAAGCTTTAGTGTTCTCAGGGGCACGCGTCAGCTCAATGCAGACCTTAGTAGATGGGGTGTTAACCCAAGATCAGCTAAAAATAAACAGCCATGGCGAAATTCAAAAGATAGAGATGATCAGCGAAGATCGTAAAGCCGATCAATTTGCAATTACTTTGCGCTTGGATATCTTCCCTCAACAAGAACACTGCCCTGCGAACCAATTTACTAAATTTGTTGCGATCACCCAAACACAATTAAATAATCGCGAACAAGCGAAGATGGGTCAAATATTTGACATTAATAAAGCCACCAGCGAAGCACTCTACAAAACGTTAAATCAATCGGCTATGAATGCTAAACCAACGGCTTATTTTAATTTTCCGATCCGCGTTGGCGAATTTTTTAATCAACAATACGATTACAGTAATGCCCTATTAGAAGAAATATCGAGCCGCAGTAATTCTCAGTATGTATTGTTAAGTCAAATTGTTGATATCTCAAATGGCGATAAACTCAATAACAGTTATGCTTTTTGGCAGGACGAAACCTACCAACGTTCATATAAAATAGATTTTGCCTTATTTGATGGCACCACTTACGAGCGAATGTGGCAAAAAAGTTATCGCAGTCAAGCTATCTGGCCATTTGAAAAAACTGCAATTATTGACGTGTTTAGTGATAAATTTTGGAGTTCAGATTACGGCCAAAATATAGCCGACATAAACCAAACCGTTAGTTACGACTTACAAGCCGCAATGGCTTGCCTTGAAACCCAAGGTAAAATATTACATATAGAAAACAATAAGCTAATCATTAATTTAGGCAAAGCCCATGGTATTGAAAAAGGCCAACGCTTAAATATTGCACATCATAACTATTTAACGGATGCAGCGGGAAATAAAATGCCACACCTGATCACCACGCTCAATCAAATACAAGTTGAGCAGGTATATCAACAAAGTGCGGTTGCCGTCAGTATTGACCAACAACCACTGCCTAATATTCAAATAAATGATGTAGTAGAACTGACTAATTTAGAGCCTTAGTCAATTGTTGGTGTAAGCTTGGGTGCTCAATAAGCCAATTAGCAAGTAATTCAATGCCCGCTAAATGCGGGTAATGTTTACGACAGGCCAACACTACACTTCGCTGTTGAGTTGGGAAGATTGGCAAGTAGCTAATACCTGCGCGCTCTGTGCACGCAAGCTTAGGCACGAAGGTTACCCCATCATCCATAGCCACCAATGCTAATAAGGTTTCTAAGCTATTACCTCGGTACTCATTGGACACATCAACCCCAGCGGCAAAACAAAATTGCTGGGCTTGATCTTTAAAACAATGACCATCGCTGAGCATCAATAAACTGCACTCTTGTAGCTCATCTAACGCTATTTTACTGCGTTTTGCTAAACTATTTTGCGCTGACATAGCGACCAGAAAGTCTTCTTTATATAATTTAACTGTATGATAAAGTTTAAGTTCAGGCACATCTGCTAATATAGCAATATCTAACTCACCGTTATCCAGTGCGCTTAATATAGTCGCGGTTTGCATCTCAACAAAAGCAAATTGGCTATCAGCAAACGCTTCTTTCATCGAGGTGAGTAAGGTGGGTAATAAATACGGTGCAATCGTTGGAATAATGCCTATTCTTACTTTACCTTGTAGTGGCGACGATGACGTTGCTGCTAGCTCTTTTAATATTTGGGTTTGCTCTAAGATCACTTTGATCTGTGTCAACAAACGTTCACCTTGAGCCGTTAAAGTAACCTGCTTAGTAGAGCGGTCAAATAAAGTAACACCCAGCTCTTGTTCAAGTTTTTTAACCTGTCCACTGAGAGTGGGTTGACTGACAAAACATGCATCGGCGGCTTTACGAAAATGCTTAAAGTGCGCAATCGCTTTTACGTATTCAAGATCTTTTAAATTCACTGCAAACTCACAATTAATCGGTAATACCTATCATACTAATATAAACAAACGATTGGAGCTATTATAACTTTCACGACATAATGGCTATCAACAAATCAAGAGGAACTAAAAAACATGTTAAAGAATATTGAAGGTCAAACAATTCCACAGGTTACATTTGCAACACGTCAAAATGACGAATGGAAATCAGTAACTACCGATGACATTTTTAAAGGTAAAACAGTGGTTGTGTTTTCACTACCCGGTGCATTTACACCAACCTGTTCATCAACTCACTTACCACGCTACAACGAATTAGCTGGTGTACTTAAACAAAACGGCGTTGACGACATTGTGTGTGTATCAGTAAACGATACCTTTGTAATGAATGCATGGGCTGAGCATCAAGAAGCACAAAACATTACCTTATTACCAGACGGTAACGGCGAATTCACTGACGGCATGGGCATGTTAGTTGATAAAAACGATTTAGGTTTTGGCAAACGCAGCTGGAGATACTCTATGCTGGTTAAAGATGGCGTAATTGAAAAAATGTTCATCGAACCAGATTTACCTGGCGACCCGTTTGAAGTATCAGATGCAGACACTATGCTTGATTACATCAACCCTAAACAAGTTAAACCAGAGCCGGTGAGCATTTTCACTAAACCTGGCTGCCCTTTCTGTAAAAAAGCGAAAGCATTATTAACAGAGAAAGGCCTAGTATACGAAGAGATCACTATGGGTGCTGGCGCATCACTGACTAGCCTAAAAGCAATTTCAGGCCGTGAGACCGTACCACAAGTATTTATCGGCGGTAAGCACATTGGTGGCTCTGACGATTTAGAAAAATACTTTGCTTAATTAAGTAAATACCTTAAGCAAATAATAAGGGGCAGCAATGCCCCTATCCATACCCTTTTTAAATACCCATTTTAAATACCTATTTTATTAACTAATTTAAAAACCAGTTTTTTAATAAAATTGGTATTGAGGACATCACCATGAAAGAACTAAACACAGACGTTGTTGTAATCGGTGCTGGCACCGCAGGTTTAAGCGCTTACCGCAATGCAAAACAACACACGTCTAACGTATTAATGATTGAAGCAGGCCCATACGGTACAACCTGTGCGCGTGTTGGCTGTATGCCAAGTAAATTACTTATTGCCGCCGCAGAAGCCGCCCATGCAATTGAAGCCGCGCCAGCCTTTGGTGTGCACAGCTCAAAACCAAGCATAAACGGTGTTGAAGTAATGGCACGCGTGCGCAATGAGCGTGACCGCTTCGTAGGTTTTGTAGTAGAAGCCGTCGATGACATTCCAAGCGATGATAAAATAGTAGGCTACGCAAAATTTTTAGATGCCAATCGCGTACAGATTGACGACCATACAATTATTACCGCTAAGCGCTTTGTAATTGCTACCGGCTCTCGCCCTTCATACCCTGGGGTATTTAATAACTTTGGCGACAGACTGATCATTAACGATGACGTTTTCGATTGGCAAGACTTGCCAGAGTCAGTTGCTGTATTTGGCCCTGGTGTTATTGGTCTCGAAATTGGCCAAGCGCTACACCGCTTAGGTGTTAAGGTAAAACTATTTGGTGTGGGTGGCGCGATTGGCCCAATTACCGACCCAGTTATAAAAGACTACGCAAATACTGTATTTGCTGAAGAGTTTTTTGTCGATACCGATTCAAACGTATCCGATATGAAACAAGTAGGCGATAAAGCGCAGCTTACCTATGTCGACAAAAACGGCAACAAACAAACCGAGCAATTTGATTACGTACTTGCCGCGACGGGCCGCGTACCAAACACCGATAAACTCGGTCTTGAAAACACCGGCATTGAGCTTGATGAACGTGGCGTACCAATCGCTGATAAACACACAATGCAATGTGGCGACTCCAATATATTTATTGCTGGGGACGCCAGTAACATGATCCCACTACTGCACGAAGCGAGCGACCAAGGCTCCATCGCAGGGCAAAACGCGGGGCGTTTCCCTGATGTACGTATTGGCCTGCGCCGAGCGCCAATTGCAGCCGTTTTCAGCGACCCACAAATTGCTATGGTCGGTGAAACGTACAAGCAAATAACGGCTCGTTATGGTGAGTGTGGTTGTTTTGAAATTGGCGAGGTCAGCTTTGAAAACCAAGGCCGCAGCCGCGTGATGCTGAAAAATAAAGGTCATATGCGTTTATACGCAGAGCAAGGCACAGGCTTATTTTTAGGTGCTGAGTTTATTGGCCCACAAGCTGAGCATATCGCCCACCTACTGGCATGGGCTGTACAAAACAAAATGACTGTACCACAAATGCTCGACATGCCATTTTATCACCCAGTGATAGAAGAAGGCCTACGTACCGCACTGCGTGATTTAAACGCTAAGCTGAAATTTGGCCCAGATATCATTAACCAATGTATGGAATGTGGCCCTGGGGCATAAATAATAAAAAGCCAGTTAATTTAATTAATTGGCTTTATTACGTATGATAAACTGCCAAATTATTAATTTTTTACAAGGAATGATTACATGGGAACTGACTTTTCTACTTTTGAAGAAGCGTTATATTTAGATAGTAAAAAAGCATTCAAGCAAATTTTAGCTGACTTGGGTGATGATATTTATGTAATCGGTTTTTATCACTCTGGTAGCTGTTCATTTTTACCTATGTTCAATACTCATACTGATTTTCAAAGCACATTTGAAGACGAATATGACTGCGAAGAAGATGACCGTTTACTCGCTAAATGGAACGTCAGTGACTTTCCATCATTAGAAGATTACTCAGAATATTTTGAACACAGTAGTGAAATTCTACAAACACTCGACAATGACGATAGCTATGAAATAGTCAGTGATGAAGAAATCCAAAAATATTGGCAAGCATGGTTATCAACCTTAGAGCGCGTGTTAATTCGCTTAGATAACGAAGGTGTATTTTCAGAAGGTGTAGAGCGAAACTCAATCACGCTTGCCATACTCGCTTACGATGAAACTGAAGATGAGCAATTTTCACGCATTAAACGCATGAATCCGCCCGCTGTTTTAGCAACTATTGAAACCGATTTTGAAACAATGATTGCCAGCCGTAACGAAGCAGAGCAATTAGCGATGGCAGAATTTGAGCGTATGTTACAAGAGCGTTAGTTTTTAATAAATAGCTCTATATTGGCGCATAGTAAGTAATTGAGTAAAGACGAATTCAGCTATGGCTGCATTTCAATAAAATACATTAAAGCGAGCCTTTTTATAGGCTCGCCAAGTAGCTAAAAGGAATTTTATATGTGGTTTGAAAAACTGACAGGCTTTAGTGAAGAATCCCCGTTACAAGTGCATAAAAATTTATCAGTTAACGGTAATATTTTAAAATCTCATATTAATGCAAAGGAATATCATTGCGGCTTGTTAGAAACACCATCATTAGCCGAATTAAGAAATCGCGTTAATTATAATAAAGCGCTAGATACAAAAAACTCTATTCGTGAAATCGTTGCGAATGTTCAAGACCTTCATACTGATAAGAACAATGTCGGCGCATTATTTCAAGTTGCCTCACAATTCAACCTCTTAGAAATGGTTTCTCCTGATGTTACACCTGAGCATGGTGTCGATGGCTATGAGTATGATCGTACTCAAGGACCTGCTTGCGCTATAGCTGCAGGTGCCGGAACTATTTATCGAAACTATTTTGCAAACGTAAATGGTGAAATTGGTCAAACGGCTAATAATCAGATCGATTGCCTGAGTGACATTGGTGCCGCATTAGGAAATAAAAATAACCGTCTTTGGCAAATGAAAAATGGTTATGCTTTGGCATCTGAACAGGGGTTGACAGAAATAAATGAAAAAATTAACTCAACGACTGAATCTGAACTCGACAAATTAAAAGCTTTGTTACGCATTGGCATCCAATGGGATACAGAGGTGACACTAAATACTCAAAAGCAAACAGTCAGCCAAGTTTATTGTTCAGCGCTTCCTGTTGCATATTCACAAATACCTTCAAAGTTATGGGCTAATTTTGCCAAACTGATATTAGAGGCTTGTTACGAAGCAACAATATGCTCTGCTATTTTGAACTATCAAAAAACAGGAAACAATAAAGTATACCTAACACTTATTGGTGGTGGCGTATTTGGTAATGATAGACAATGGATTTTACAAGCCATTGAGCGCGCCTTGAAACTATACGAGTACGCAGACCTTGATATATTTATTGTAAGTTACGGCTCTTGTGATCCTTATGTTCAAAAATTCATAGATAATTTTTCAAAAAATAAATGATAACTACAGTAAAAAGCTAGCGTCATTAATAACGAAACCTTACCAACATAAGCTTTAAGAGCGTTGGTAAGGCGCTAGTCTTTTCATTATTAATCCAACGGCTTTTTATTTCATTAAAAATTGTTAAGGCTAATGAGCAGCACTCTAGGGAAATTAATCAGAGTAAGCATTACAACTTAAAAATATGTGAGTAGGTCAGTATTAAAAACTAACCCAGATAAATTATTATCATTAACTAATTCTTTAAAATCATCGGTGCAGTAAAGTGACAAGCCTGATTGCAATTTCGATTTAAAAATAAGTTTATTTCTTACATCCTCCTTATCGAATGCAAGTGACTTTAATTCATCTTCATAGCCATCCAGATAGGCTTTTTCTGTCAAGCTCAAATCTTCTTGAGCAAAAGTAAGTGGGTTGAATAAATATAATTTATCGCCATCAGTCTTTAAGTTAATAAATTCGCCAAATTCACTTAAAGGAGCGCTTAAATATGTGTAGGCAGTTTTGTTTAACACTAAAAAAGAGCTGTATAAATTAATGTCATAATTCTGCTTTTTTGCTCTTTCGAGATGCTTACATGTAAACCCACGAGGAGATAATGCTGTTAATGTGACGTTTCCTTGAGGAACATCGCTCATAACTGTACGAATAATAGCATCACTCATAGGCTCATTAGCGTTTTTAACTATCTGCTTTGCCATTTCCATTATATCGAGATCAATTACATCATAGGTATTTGTCGGTTTTCTAAGCTGGTACACATTCATTATAGGTCCTTTCCTAGCTATTTCTAAAAGCTAACGGTTAACTTAATTTAATTTAATTTAAAGGCATATTTAGGTATTTACGGTGGAAGATCAAAATGAATGATACGAAAATCTGACACTTATTTGCTTATTCCTGGTATTTTTAAACACTCCTCACTAATAAAGTCAATCAATGCTCTTACCCTCAGTAACTCAGCTTTTTGCGGCACATATAACAAACTTAGCTGCACAGCTGGTAGCGAATAGTCTTTAACAATTTCAAGCAAAGAGTTTGATAACAGATAATCGTTTACAAGCCAGTTATGCACCGGCGCAATCCCTCTCCCATCAGCTACTAACTGTTTGACTGCCAATCCGTTATCAACTTTTAAGTTTCCAGTTAATTTTATATCAATAACTTCGTCATTGCCTCTATTCGTTACACTCAGCTTTTCGCTATTGATAATATTTTTCATTAGCACGCAATCAAGCTTTGCTAAATCATTAATTTTTGGGCTGTACCCTAAGTCGTTTAGATAACTAGGCGAACTTACAAATAGTCGTTCACTATAACCCAACACCTTTAATTTAAGTGAACTATCCGATAAAGGCCCCAACCGAATTGCAATGTCCACATCGTCTTTAACCAAATCAATGCGCTCGTCAGTCAAACTCAATTCAATATTCGTATTTGGATTCATCGACTGAAATTTATTAATGATTTTACAAAAATAAAGAACCCCCAACGACACAGTACAAGAAACTTTTATTTTTCCTTCTGTAGAGCTGTTTTTACCTACCGTTTGCGTTAGATTCTCTACTAAGTTTAGAATTTCAATACACTTATCGTAAAACATCTTTCCTTCAGAAGTTAAAGTTAAACTGCGTGTAGTTCTGGTAATTAATGGGGAGTGCAACTCTTCTTCAAGTTCAGCAATATGCCTTGTCACACTTGGCTGTGCAATACCTAGTTCTTTTGCCGCTTTTGAAAACTTCCCAGACTCAGCAACCCTAACGAATGTACGCATTCTATCTAGTGATAAATTCTTTTTATTCATATTTCAAATAATTAATATACATAAATCCATAATTATAATTTATATGAAACCTCATATAATGTCATTTTTAACTTAGAGTATTTGTATGAACGTTTTAATTATTTACGCACACCCAGAACCAAAATCGCTTAATGGATCTATTTTAAACATACTTAAAGAGCAACTTAACTTAGCCAAATACAATATAAAAATTTCAGATTTATATGCACAAAACTGGAAATCAGAAGTCTCTAGAGAAGATTTTAGCGAGCTTGATGCAGGCTCTCGATTAAAAGTGCCCCATGCGTCGGGAATATCAACGGCTAATGGCAGCCTTAGCGCTGATGTGATACTCGAACAAGAAAAGTTACTATGGGCCGATACTGTTATTTTTTTATTTCCGCTTTGGTGGTATTCGATGCCAGCGATTTTAAAAGGTTGGTTTGATAGAGTTTATTCTTATGGTTTTGCCTATGGTGTTGGTGAACATAATGATACTAAATGGGGAGAGAGGTTTGGCGAAGGCAAACTTCAAGGTAAAAAAGCCATGCTTATTGTCACTGCCGGTGGATGGCAAGAGCACTATTCGAGTATGGGGATAAATGGCTCAATCGATGACTTGTTGTTTCCAATTAACCACAATATGCTTTTTTATCCAGGGTTTGATGTTTTGCCTCCCTTGGTTTTCTACCAAGCAGATAGAACAGCAAAGACTGAATTTGAGATGATCAAGCAAGCCATTATCGAAAGAGTAAATACCTTAGAGGTAACCCAAGCCATAAACTACAGAAAACAGAACTTTGGAGATTACACCATTCCACAAATGCAATTAAAGCCCCATTTAGTTAATGGTAAAAAAGGCTTTAGTATTCATACTAAAGAATAATACAAAACTAAGTCATTGATAGCCTGTGGAAATAACATGTACTGACGGTTAAATCATCAACACAGATAATAACTTTCCTGAGGTGGTGAACCGCTCCTTGATATTAGACCAAGATGCTGCACCACTCCAGGTTTTCAAGAAAAACACCATATAACTGAGCACTTACCAATAGTATTCGCTTACATAATTATACTGAGCCAAAGGTGCATATTCTCCCCAGCGTTGAGGTAACAATAAAACCAGCTCGTCCGCAGCGTAGTTGCATAACTAATGCACTAACCCCGCTGGCACATGTAGGCCTTGTTGCGGGCTTTATATCGGTAACAAAGTCGCCTGCCCATTAAGTACAAAAAAGAACTGCTCTGCAAACTCATGCTTATGCGACTGCTCCCCGTCGGCACTCGCTCTTGGATCACATTCAATGCACTACTCTTCACCAAATGCCAACCATCACAATTATCACCCTTATGCCCCCAGTTATAATGTTCAGCGTTATCGACTGAAATAGGCATTGCCATATCTTCGCTATCCCTTAAAAGCTACTGCACAACAAAGTAAAACATCACCGTTTAAAATAGTAGTCAATTTAATTTATACAAGGAAACCACACTTATTCGCGCATAAAAGTGTGAAAAAACACATTTATTAGCGCGTAAAAGTGTAAAAACTTGCATTTATTCGCGCAATAAAGTGTAATTAATCATCTAGTGAGTAATACGAGACCTGCCATGCAACGATTAATTTTAGAAAAGTTATTAGATTGGAAATCTAAGCCAGCACGAAAACCCTTATTAATTGATGGCGCTCGCCAAACAGGTAAAACTTATTTATTACAAACTCTATTAGGCAGTACCTTTGCAAACGTGATTCGAATCGATTTTTTAGAGTCCCCGCAAATGAGTGAAGCATTCGCAGATTCGTTATCCCCCGAAAACGTACTATCTAATATAGAGCTACTTACAGGAAAAACGTTTGACCCTAATACAGATCTACTGATCCTTGATGAAATAGGCGAATGCCCTAAAGCAGTCACGTCCCTCAAATACTTTGCTGAACAAGCGCCGCATATGCATATTGCCGCCAGTGGTTCTAATATCGGATTATTAAACTCCTTTCCTGTAGGTAAAGTGGAGCAACATAATCTGCGCCCTCTCACATTTCGTGAGTTTCTGATCGCCTCGAAAGAAACCGCTCTAATTAAGGCATTTGCAGCACAAACAAACTCAAGTGCAGCACATAGTAAATTATTCTCAAAACTCACTGATTATTACTTTACGGGTGGTATGCCAGAGGCTGTAAGTACATGGTTCGATTTATCTGATCACAGTATCATTGACCGCGTTCAAGCTGTAACAGACATTCATAAAAATTTAGTACTGGGCTATCAACGAGACTTCAGCAAATACTCAGGAAAAGTAGATGCAGGTTTAATCGAAGCTGTATTTAATAATGTTCCAGCACAGCTATCATCAGTGATAGATGAATCGATTAATCGCTTTAAATTTAAAGGGATGCACGATAAAAAATCTCGCTATAGTGATTTTGAAAGCGCTATTTCTTGGTTAAATAAGTGCCGCTTGATACTCAAAAACCACCCTATTGACGGTACACCTAAAAGCCCATTAGCAGCATATAAAAAAGACAATATAGTTAAATTATTTCTTTTTGATGTGGGCTTATTAAATCATATGCTAAACATTGGGTATAAAGAGATAAAACAACAAGGCTATGAATACAAAGGCTTTGTGGCCGAAAACTTTGTACAACAAGAGCTCGCTGCACAAGGCATTGACCCAACATATTCATGGGGTGATGCAAGAGCGGAGATCGAATTTGTGGTCTCTGATGACGAAGGCAACATACTGCCTATCGAAGTAAAAAGTGGTAAACGCACCAAAGCAAAATCACTACAATCGTACATAAATAAATGCCAGCCCATCAAAACAATTAAACTCACAGGCACGCAAGGCTCATCACCACTGGAAAAGGAGTATATTGTCCTCCCGCTCTACTACAGTGAATATGTAGTAAGCAAACACCTGAGGCTGATGAATTGATAAAAGATAGACCTATCAAACTAGGCAGCAATTTAAACATCGTTGAGGAAACCGCCGAGTGCTTACAAAGCTACTATGATGGTGAACTCATACTCAAAGTAAAGGGCTTATGGTTCGCGGGTAAATTCAGAGGCAATGAGCCACTGTTTAAATTAATTGTTGGAACACCAGGCCTATGGGAAGTCAGATTCAGTGCCTTTTCAGGAGGAGCGATTAGGATGCTTTATAGAACTTACAATAATAAGAATATTCTCTTAGTAGGTTTCATTAAAAAATCTGACAATGAAGGATACAAACAAAATATACAACAAGCTGAAGATATATTTATCAAAACATACGCAGCTTGAGCTACATATGTGCTACACAGAAAGATGAGAAGCAAGGGTTAAAACCGTAACTCATTGATTTAATTGGTAGCCCCTGCAGGAATCGAACCTGCAACTGCCCCTTAGGAGGGGGCCGTTATATCCATTTAACTAAGAGGCCACTCTGATAGCTGATAGCTGATAGCTGATAGCTGATAGCTGATAGCTGATAGCTGATAGCTGATAGCTGATAGCTGATAGCTGATAGCAAAATTATAACGGTTTATCCTATTTACAATCAAGCAGTTAAATGGATTTTATAACGATGCTAGTTAATACTCGCGCGTTGTAGGTGAATATCGGCGTTGTTGAGTACGTAATAAGGCAGTATTTTGTTGCTGCTGGCAACTACGCGTTTGCTGGTGATATCAATAATACGGGCGTTTACTTCAACACCGTTGCTGCGGTAGATCAAGGTGCCTGATAACACATGACTGGCGATGCGTTGATCCGCTAACTGCTCTATATCGCGTGAAAATACAAAGTCACCACGTGGGTTCATAGTTATTTGATCGGTGGTTTTAAAGTCAACAATACCATAACCAAATTTTTGCAGTTGATGAATAAAACTCTCTGATAACTGGTTGCCTAATTGGCTGCTGTTATTAAGGCTGGCATCTAAATCTACAAATGAAGTAACGGCAATCGAAGTATCAAGCTCTGTTTGCATTGTGTCGACTAAGTCTAACGCCATTTGCTCTACGTAATTAACCAGTGTTTTATGATGCTTGTTAGGAAAAAACTGCGCACCACTATCTAATGGCTCGGCACTATTCATTTGTACTTGTTTTAGCATTTGAGTAAGGTCATATCGGCTAGTCGTGCTTTGGACTGGCTCAACTGGCGCTGCATCATTAGTCATACTGCATGCGCTGAGGATGCTGATCACCCCCCCTACGGTTAATAACTTAGTGCTGTGGATTAGCTTACCCATCATTGGCCTCACTTACTCGCTTGTTTTAGCATTACGCCATCAGTGCGATAGCTGCTGTCGAGTGCATCAACAACGGATTGCGGAATAAACCCTTGTGCAGAGCCAACCACAGCCTTACTAGCTAAACCAATAATTCGGGCATTGACTAGTACACCACCTTGGTGATTTACCATAGTGCCCGCCAGTACGTAGTTGAAGTTTTGATCTTGGCTTAGCTCTAAATAGTCGCGACTAAATACAAAGTCGCCAGAGGGAGTAACACGCATGTAGTCGGTGGTTTTAAAGTCGATCACCGGTACGCCAAAACTGTGTAGCTCGTGCATAAAACTTTCGGCGATTTGATTACCTAACAATGTGCCGTCGTTGTAATCATCATCTAAAAAGATAAAGCTTGATACGGCCAGCGGCGTTTTGGTATTTACGTATTGTAAATTTTCAGCCATATCTTGCATTATGCCACGTACATAATGATTAATATTTTTACGTGTTGGGACTGTGACTTGGCTGCTATCGTTCATCACTGGAATATTGTTTTGATAAAATGTATTATTTTGCCCAGGAGCAGCAACCATTCTTTGATCACCCTCTAACTGCGCAGAGTTATCAGTTTGTGCTGTTTTGCCCGGTTCCATCATTTGCGCGCAACCAAAACCCAGTGGCAAACATAAAGTTAATATTAAGCGTTTCATGAGAGCTCCTAATTAGTATTCGCTGCGGTAAATATAACCGTCGCGCTGTTGTATTTTTTCATCGCCCCACATCACATTTATGGGGATCTCTGTACTGGCGGCAGATACAACGCGGCTATCTTGCGTATTTACCATACGGGCGTTAACTATATAGGCATGTTGTTGCCGTGTTAAGGTACCCGTGATAACAAAGTCAATATTCTGACGTTGGCGTAATTTGCTTATGTCGCGACTTAATATACCATCTGCGTTGCTGGCTAAATTAAGGTGTTTTTCAAGGCGATATTCAATAGTGTTATAGCCAAGTTGGGTAAACTGAGTAAGTAAGCTTTCTTGAATTTGCTGACTCAACCCTGCGCCCTGCCCTTGTGCCAGCTCACTGTCTAGCGCGTTGGCTAAGTAAAAGCTAGTAACGGCAATCCGTGCAGAGCTTTTAAACGGCCCTTGCACATGGCTCAATTGACTACTCAAGTCGCTCACATACTGATGCACAGTATAAGGTGCCATTGTTGCTTTTGGGGCATTGGTACTTGGTGCTGGCGGTTTTTCTTGCGTTAAACTACACGCAGTTAGACTCAGCAATAATAAACATAACAAAAGGCGCATAATTGCCATCCTCACTAAACATGGCAATAACAAAGCAAGTATTATGCCTATTTATAATTTTATTGGGTTATCGGTGTAGTGAGTCACCATGCAGTTGAGCTGTTGTAGCTTTAATTTATCACAATCAGCTTGGGCGTTTTTTTGATATTGGTATGCCCCGATTTTTAAGCGGTAATAAGTCATGCCTTTTACCTGAGCAGTTTCGACATTGGTGGTAAATTTATCTGACAATAAACTCGGTACTTTTTGTTGAATTGTTTGCCAGCTTGGAGCTAATTGCGATTGTTGAGTGACCGCAATAATTTGCAGCGCAAAAAGCGCGTTGTTAGTTATGTTTGACTGTGCTGCTATAGATTGCGCAGGCCTATCTGACGGTACTTGCTGTGATGCCAAGGCAGCAGATGAATGGCTATTGTTACCTGTATTCTCGTCATCATTTGCTATCGCGGTTAACTGTGCTATCAATAAATTCAAATCACTTTCAATCAGTAATAATCGTTCAAGATCGGGTTTAATTGCTTGCCACTGTGCAGAGCTAGTTTGTAACTGTTGTAGCTCTTGTTGCGTGATCTGCACATAGGTTTCATGATTAGTTTCAGCTGTGCTGCTGGTACTTTTTTGCGCGCTATCCGTCGTACTGGTACAGCCAGATAATATAATTAAACTCATTATTAATACGGCTGATTGCATTACACTAAACGATTGTTTGATATTCATTGCTATTCCTTTAATGAAGTATTGTTCGTTGTTCAATATCACACTTCAATCTTTGTTTTATTAATGACTGACAAAGCTCCGTAAATTCAGGCTGTGCTTGCTTAGCGTATGCTAAGGCGAGTATATACTTATTTTGCTGTTGATCATGAATGTAAAACACGTCTTGCGGTTGTAATTTTAAGCGTGGGCTTATCAAGCGTAAGTATGCCTTTAACATCATTAACGATGAAAAATTCCCCGCATTCACAATAGTACCCGACACTTCTTCAAGTGATTTTAAAGTAAAATCAACCCCAACCAACACATCCCCTTTTGCTGATAAATCAACTGTTACCTGCTGGGTGTTTTTTAATGCTTTACGTTCTTTAAAGCTATCGTCAACCACAGCCCGATACTGCCCTGGCCGTAGGTCGGTAAACAAATAATAGCCATCATAAGCCGCTTGGGTGTTGGCAACTTCTTTATCATTTTGATCTAATAAGGTTATTTTTGCATAAGGCTGCACATAAGTGTGCTCCCCTTGCTGCTGATACACCACCCCTTCAATTTCGCTGGCGTTATTTAGCGGGTAATCCATGTATTCAATAAATCCTGCTCTTGGCGTGATTGAAAAGCCCTCATTGGCAGGCACAAAAAACGGATCGGGGAAGCTGTCTCTATCGAGCACAATATCTGTGGTGCGATTAGCTGGCATTGAGGTTAACAATGCAATGCCATTTTCATCGGTTATTGCTTGGCGGTAATTTTGCAGCCCTTTTACTTTTATACCAGCAACACCTTGCTCGTCAGGATCCATAATGCCGTTGTTATTTTGATCTAAAAATACCCGTAACATTAATGTGCCGGTCGTTGTTAAGCTTTGCTTGGACACAAAATAGTGATTGTTTTGTGTGTCATAACCAAGGCTGAATCGGCTATATACGCTAAGCTGCCAGTTATCTTCACTGTCGTAGTTTAGATTACTAGTGAGACTAAATTTATTGCTTTGCCAACTTAAGCCTAAATCAGCCGATTGAATATCATTAATACGAGAATCACGTAAGGTGACTTCAGCTTGCAGTTGATTGGTAATACTACGGTTAAACTCAGCCTCGTAGCTGGTGACTTCATTGATAGGAGATAATGTGTAATCAACACTAAAACGGCTATAAATACGACCCAAACGCCCTTGCAAACGTGTTGAGCCATACACTGATCCAACATTATTACTTTGTTGCCATTGTAATTGGTTGCTCAACGCTAAGCCAGCAATCGCATAATTCAAACGGTTTTGTGCTTGCTTATAGATGCCTCGGTTATCTGATGTTTGATACAATAAATTGTTTTGGTAGTTTAGCCGCCCGTAACTGTTTTGCATCAACTCGCCAGCCATATCAAACTGATAACTGTCGTATTTTTGTTTTAATTCATCGGTTCGATTCGTTGCGCTGAAAAGTAAAGATTGATCAGCAAATTGCGTGCGTGCTGTAAGCTCAAGCTCTTGTTCATGTTGATTATTTTTCTGGTAATCTAAGTTTAATAACAGGCGGCTAAATAAGCTAAGGTTAGTCCCCAGTGACATGTGTTGTAGGTCGTCATGTGTTCTTTTTTGTGCCAATGCAGCGGTATATATCGAGAAGTCGTCTGTAATACCTTGCTCGTAGCGCCCTGCTATTTGCCAGCCCGTGCTGTCATTATTGAAGGCAGTATTGCCAAGCAATTTTTTACCCTGCTCAGAGACTGATAGTTCATAAAATCCTTCACCTTGTGCTAATTGGTTACTATCAATAAAATAATATTCGCTTTTTCGCTCGACCTGCCCTTGAGGACCATAAAAAATAAGCTCGAAGTTATTCTCACCATAAAACAAATCAACATTATCAAAAATATAACGACCATCTGATAAGCTTAATTGCTGCGCAATCAATACGCCGTTACGATAAAGCTCAACGTCCCAGCCTAACTGAATCGGACCACTTAAATTAATACGGTTACTATCAAATTGTTGAGTCAGTCCGCGGTTTGAAAACTTAATACCACGACCATACTGACTGTTGTAACGGCTGCCAACTTGTGTGGCCGTTACATCACCAAACTCAACTTCACTGGCTGCTAACACTCCAAGTAATGAGCTTTGCGGGTCTTGCTTAGTAAATGTTAAACGCGAATCGCTGAGTAAATCGCCCTCGCGACCAGATAAAAAGTATTCGGCAGATAAATAAGCAAAGTCTTGTGCACCTAATAATGAGTAACTTGTTCTATTTTGATTTTTATCAGCACTGTAGTTTAATTGTAAATCAGCAACAGGTGATGAAAGCGCTTGATACGGGCTGGCTTTCCAAGGCAAGGTGGGCTTGGCATTACGATTCGAGGGGTTAAGCCTTCTACCATGGCGTTCTCGCTGTTGTTCAATTGGTAATAAGATGGCCGAACTTAACTCTATTTCTAAATCACCATAATCGACTGTAAATTGCAGCCCAAAAACCTCTTTTAACTGCGCCATTTCAATATACATGTCATCATCAATGCTAACATCAGCAGCCGTTAGTTCAAGCATACCTGCGTCAGTTATCAGTGTTGCAGGCAGGGTGCTGGCATCTAAAATGAAAGGCTGTTGATCTCGATACCAGCCTTGAGCAGAACGAGTTGCAAGATCAACTTCTATTCCAAATTGCAATATATCAGCTAGGCTACTAAGGCCAAGTTGAATACCCTGATCACTTTTTAAAGCGAACACTTCGCCTAAGTAGTAATCATTTAAAGACAACGAAAATAATAAAAACTCACCGCTTGCGATCCGCGGTTGGTTTGACGTAACAGGGCTGTTAACGTTAGGCTGAGAAGCTGTTGGTAAGTCGGTTAATTTAGCTTCAATCTTGCGAAGTGTTTTTAATGCATCATTCACAGTTACGTTATTAGTCGCGAATGCATTGTTACTAAGGCATAAACTTAGCCATAGTGTGATGCACTTTAGCCCTGTATTCTTGGTCATGAAGAGTTAAAGTTGCAGCATTTTTGGACTAATCGCTAAAGCATACTCGGCAAAATTTATGTCTTGATATTCATCTGCACCGATATATTTAAAAATAACAGTACCAGGCTTATCTAGGGTTTTATCACTAAATAAACTCAACATTACCTCGGCATTTTTTACATCCGAGTAAATACTTAAATTGCCAATTTCAGCGATAGCTTCCAGCTTAGCATTAGCATTTTGTTGATAAAACGCGGTTAATTTACCATAACTGCTAAAGTGAGTTTCACGATTGAGTTTTAATTTAAATTGTAGTCGTTGGTTGCCCTGGTTTTTAATCACTTGCGCTTGCTCAATGAATACTTTTGGTACTTCAGCATGTTCACGAAGGATGACTGGAATACTGTAGCTCATGATCATATTAATTTTTATTGAACTCGTACTATTTGGGTTTTCATTTGGCAACGCCTGAAATAATAAATGCGAACGATATTCACCATTTGCTAACTGTTTTGGTTTTCGAATTGCAATTTTAACGGTTTGCTTTTCACCAGGCGCCAAACGCATTTGCTTTGGTGATAAGCGCGTCATCGGGCTTAAACTTGTCGCCGTCGGCTCAAGTAAGGTTACATACCCTCCGGTTGATGTGGATTGCTTTTCGCTCCAATGCACTCGGTAAGTTTTGTACTCGTCACTGGTGTTGATCACTGTGACCTTTGCAGTACGTTGACGCTCATCAAAACTAATACGAGTAGGAGAAATAAGTAAATTCGCCATTACCGCCTGGCTAAAAAAACAAAAGCTTAAAAGCAGTATCACGGTTAATTTATTAAACATTTAAATCCTTAATAATCCACTGAAATTTCTAAGTTTGTGGTTGTTGAATAGTCGCCGTCAACATATTGTTTGCTGCTTGTATTTATTTCTAATTTACCACCAATAAATACATGCACTTCGCTAAACTCATCGCTTGTTGCGTCTTTAGGAAAGCCATTTAAGGTCACTCTAAAGTCGGCACTACTACTTCCTTTAGTATTGTGTTGCATAGTTGCAGGAGCCACTAAATTCATAGAGACTCGAGTGCCAGGGGGGATGTCAGTGAGTATCAGCTCAGCTGGGCGACCTTCTTTAAGGATATAGATTTCGCCAGAAGTGCTAATCGAACCATCATCCTTGATAATTACAGAACCTATTTGATCACTTTTAAGAATAACTAAGGTGCCAAAATCAAGCGCTTGTTGCTCTATACTCGCGGCTCTTGTTGACTGTGAATACAGTATTGAAAGCATCGCAAATAACAAGAAAAAACGCATGATTAAATTAATAAGCAACTTCTAATTGAAAAGTGCCTGTGTACTCAGTATCTCGGTACGCTTCGCTAGAAGTTGTTGATGCTGTAGAAAGAGTTGCACCAATATTAAACGATACACTGCCATCACCGTCAGCAGTTAAATTAGGCGTCACTGATGAATAATAAGCGTTTGCATTTGGACCGCTAGTGATAAAGTATGTCCAAGTACCAACCGTAAAGTTTGGCTCATTCAAACCTTGGCCATTAGAGCTCAGGGTTGTTGCTGTTGGGTTAGTAATTGATAAACGAGCATTTGGCACAACTTCCGATACTGTAAAAGATGCAGGCGAACCTTGCTCTATTATTGAAATAATAGCAGGTACGTTATCAGTTCTAGACGATACAGGACTTGCTGTAGGCTCAGGGTTGATAACCAATGTAGCTTGGTTAACACCGTCTGGATCTGCAACCGCTCGAATTGTACCAAAATCTAAGTCAGGTCCTTTTGTCAATACAACTGTATTTTGTACTTTAACTTTCGCATCAAAGCTTTCAGTTGTAGCATAAGTCGCGAATGAGCTTGCTGTAACTGCTGCTGCCAGAAGAGTTGAAAATAATTTCATATTAAATCCTTATAAGAGATGGGACATTACCCTATGTTGCCCCTATCTTAGATATTATCGACACTCAGAACAATTACTTTAAGCTTAATTACTGAAAAATCAGATAAATAGCTTATTTAATTACAAAGGCTGACCAACAAATGGGGCACTCAGGCATTTTTGGCCTAAATTTTGTGCTAATGAACAAAATAGATTGGCCTCGGTATAATTTTGAAATGGCCCAACTCGTAACCCATACAAGGTAACGCCTTTATTGTGACGCTCTGTCATTACAAAATCTAATTGGCTAAATGCCTGCGGATATTGTTGCTGCAACCTTGCTATTTGCGTTCTCACTCTCTGTGGTTTTAAATATAGCCCAAGTTGGGCTCCTGGCAGTGAGTTGCCATACAGTGGCAGAGGGCGGTTTTCGATAGTTTTTGAGGAGTTAGCAGTATCAGGAGTCTGTATTTTTTCAGCATAATGAGCCACCGTAACATTATCTTCGCGAAGCACCGCTGGGTTTTCTGCAATATCAGTTTGAGAGGAAAGTGCCATTATTAATAGTTGCAAGTCTTCCTCCATCGCAGCTAAACGAGTAATACTCTCTTGTTGCGAGTGCCATTGCTGAACATACTCTTTAACTTGTTGATCAGAAATTAATGCAGGCTGCTGTTCCACCGGGTTAGCATTAATACTACTGCACCCACTAAGCCAGACAGTTGCTGTAACCAACACTGTGGTATACCAAGCTTGCTTTTTAAAACACATCATCTGTTAGCATCACAAAATAAATAATGCCATATTATAAGCAAAGTCAGTGCCAGTTTCAGGATTTTTAAGCAATAAAAAAGTGCCACTAAGGCACTTTTATAAGTTAGGCTCAATAAATGAGCTTAAACTAAGGTTTTAATAAACGATTTAAGCTCATCTTTAAATTCATCACGACGCAGTGCAAATTCAATAGTGGCTTTTAAATAGCCCAACTTACTACCGCAATCATGACTACGCCCTTTTATCGCATAAGCAGCAACAGATTCTTTTTCCATTAGCATCGCAATTGCATCTGTTAACTGAATTTCGTCGCAGGCGCCTGCGGGAGTTTTTGCAAGTAATGGCCAAATATTTTTACTTAGCACATAACGACCTACCACAGCCAAATTTGATGGTGCGCTATGCACAGGAGGTTTTTCAACCATATTAAGGATCGCTGCGCTTTGCCCTTGTTCAAGCTTTACGTCGCCTAAATCGACCACACCAAACTTATCAACATCCTGCATAGGCACAGGCTCAACCATAATTTGGCTTTCGCCGTTTGTATTAAAGCGAGTAATCATTTCAGCTAAATTATCTTTTTTAAGATTACTTTCAACATCATCTATGATCACATCAGGTAAAATAACCACAAACGGTTCGTTACCAATAATTGGCGCTGCACAGTTGATTGCGTGCCCTAAGCCTTTTGCTTCACCTTGGCGAACGTGAATAATTGTCACATCTTTAGGGCAAATAGCTTGTACTTCAGCAAGTAACTGACGCTTTACCCGCTTCTCTAGCGTTGCTTCTAGCTCAAAACTGGTATCAAAATGGTTTTCAATCGAGTTTTTACTCGAGTGAGTCACTAATACAATTTCTTTAATACCCGCAGCAACCGCTTCATTAACTACATATTGAATCAAGGGTTTATCTACAACAGGTAACATCTCTTTTGGAATAGCTTTAGTAGCTGGCAACATACGGGTGCCAAGTCCTGCGACTGGGATCACTGCTTTCATTATTCTCTCCTTAAAACTATGATGCTTATTAATTGTTACACTGAAAACGGGTATTTAATTGCTTCATGGCATTGATAGCCATTTACCTCAAAGTCATCACGGGTGACCCACGTTTCGATATCTTCGAGTGATTTAATATTTGGATTAATCGTCAACGTCGGTGATGCAAATGGCTCACGCTGTAACTGCACATCACGCATTAATTCCAGTTGGTTCTCATAAATATGGGCATTAACGATTTTATGGTATGCCTTACCTGCTTTGTGGCCAGTGATCTGCGCGACCAGTGCAAGCAATACAAAACATTGAATTTGATTGAAATTCAAACCAAGTGGCACATCACAACTGCGCTGATACGAGGTTAAATAAAGCGTATCGCCAAGAAGCGAAAAAGTATGCGTGTGCATACATGGGCGCAAACACCCTAACTCAAACTCACCCGGATTATAAAAAGTGATGATCTCGCCTCTGTCATCCACACCATTTTTAAGATTATCAATGACCTTTTTTAGCTGATCTAACGGTGTGCCATCAGGGCGTCGCCAATTACGAGCTTGTACGCCATATACACGGCCCATGTCATCCTCACCTTGGCGGTTCGGATTACTTAACCATGCTTGGTTTTCATTAGCGTTAGCATCCCAAGTCATACAACCTATGTCGCGAAATTGCGCAGCACTGCTATAACCACGTAAATAACCCAACAGCTCTGCGATTGCCGCTTTGTAATAACTTTTTCGGGTGGTGATCATTGGGAACTTGTTGTTCGCAACGTCGTATTCAAGCTCCGCATTAATGACTGTTAAACAACGCGTTCCCGTACGTTTATTCTCAACCCAGATACCTTCATCAACAATGCGCTGACATAACTCTAAATATTGTTTCATTATTCGCTTCTTTTTTATGCTTTACTGGCAACAGCAGGCTGTGGCTTTTTGTATGCCCATATTATCAAACCAAGACCAGCAATGACCATTGGCAATGACAATATTTGACCCATTGATATAAAATCAGCAAACAATCCTAGTTGTGCATCTGGTTCGCGCACATATTCAACGCAGAATCTAAATACCCCATAGCATAGTAAAAATAATCCGCCGACACTACCCGCTGGACGTGGCTTTTTAGTAAACACATACAAAATAATAAACAGCACGAAGCCTTCTAAAAAGGCTTCATACAACTGTGAAGGATGACGCGCCAATGGCCCACCATTTGGGAATACCATAGCCCAAGGCACATCGGTAGTTCTGCCCCATAATTCTCCGTTAATAAAGTTACCAATACGTCCAGCTAAAAGGCCAACAGGCACTAGCGGTGCAACAAAATCACCCACTGCAAGTAACTGTTTTTTACGTGTCCAGGCAAACACACAAATAGCGGTTATCACCCCTAAAGTGCCACCGTGGAAAGACATACCACCTTGATCGATTCTAAATAAATACAGTGGATTTTCTAAAAAATAACTAAATTGATAAAACAGTACATAGCCAATCCGACCACCCAGAATAACCCCTAACATACCGTAGAACAGTAAATCACTGACCTCTTCTTTCGTCCAACCCGAGCCTGGTTTGGTTGCTTGCCTATTTGCCCACCACATCGCAAAAGCAAAACCAATTAAATACATTAAACCGTACCAACGTACGCTAAGAGGACCGACAGTGAAAATGATCGGATCGATCTCTGGAAATTCAAGAGCCATAAAATTAAACCTTAACTAAAAACCATTTGAAGCGCGATGATAATCAGTAACACCGCGAACACTTTTTTTATCGTTGAAACGGGTAAATAATGCGTTGCTTTGGCTCCTATTGGTGCCATAAACCACGAGGTTATTACTATACCTAATAATGCCGGTAAATACACAAAACCTGCAAAGCCATGTTGTAAATCGGTTACTTGCCAACCGGCGCTGATATATCCCACAGAGCCAAATAGCGCAATCACAATGCCACATGCTGCCGCGCAGCCTATAGCTTTTTTAATATCAACTGAAAAATAATGCAGTAGCGGCACAATTAATGCGCCGCCACCAATGCCTATTAAACCAGAAAGTCCGCCCATTATGGCGCTAACGGCTCCAATAATAGGACCGCTTGGCATAGGTTTAGTTGCTACAGGCTTATTACGAGCAGACAACACCATACGAGCAGCAATAAACACCACACTAACAGCAAATACAATACGTAATAACTGTTCTGGAATTAAGCTCGCGGCAAAACCACTGATCAGAGCACCAAGTCCAACGCCAGACATAACCCAAGGCGCAATTTCCCATGGCACATTTTGATTTTTATGGTGTGCTAATGCAGATGACGTTGAAGTGAATAAAATAGAGGCAAGCGAGGTAGCAATAGCAATAACCAGTACATGATCAACCGCAACAACATTAAAATGCACTAATAATGAACTCAGTACTGGCACAATAATCAACCCACCGCCAATGCCTAATAACCCAGCTAAAAATCCAACCACACAACCTAATAACGCGCAGCTGATAATCAGGATGACTAAATCATGCATCGTATACTCTTATAAATTGGATTTATTATATGCATATACTAATCGATTATATCGAATCTTTACAGCACTCGTTTTGGTAATACCAATCGTGTTAAGTTATTAGCCATTTATAGCGACAGATAAATAGAGTGATAACAAGGCATAAATTTCGACATGTAGTTGTCCTACTTGAGAAATTTATAACGCAGTTAGCGCTTTATTTGGCACGCTAGAATGGTTAAATATTTAAGTCGATTGGTATAACTAAGAAGCCTGATTTTGGGTATAAAATAATTCACCAAGTTGATGCTCAATCATAAAATTACGCGTTAACCTAAGCACTTGTTTTGCAGTAGATTGTGCTAAACACTCCGCCAGTAATGCTTCCATATCGCTGGCTTTTAAACGTCTTAATACCCATTTAACTTTACTTAATGATGAGTAGTTCATACTCAAGCGACGATACCCCATCGCAATCAGCAGTATTGCACCTTCAGGATCGCCACCTAATTCACCACATAAACTAAAGGACATCTCATATTGCTGACACTCTTTCGCAACTTTTTGCAATACTCTTAATACCGCTGGATGATAGGGATTAAATAAATCAGCAACACGCGCATTCGAACGATCGACGGCAAGTAAGTATTGCGTCAAATCGTTACTACCTACAGAACAAAAATCTACTTTCTTAGACCATTCAGGGAGCATAAATACACTTGAAGGGACTTCTAACATTACGCCAATCTCTGGGCGTTCAATGGCTTGCTCTGGGTATTTTTCTTCCAGTTCAAAATAGGCTTGCTCTAACAATGCTAAAGATTCATCAACCTCTTCGGTACCGCTTATCATTGGCAGCATAATTTTTAAATTACCTAAACCAATGTTTGCTTTAACCATGGCTTTGAGCTGGTCTAAAAAGATCTCTGGGTGGTCCAATGTGACACGAATACCCCGCCAGCCTAAAAATGGGTTTTCTTCTGTAATATCAAAGTAATCAAGTGCTTTATCACCACCAATATCAAGCGTACGCATCACTACAGGTTCTGGATGATAACTGGCTAATACTTCGCGATACCAATTCTCTTGTTCTATTTGTGATGGAAACTGGCCTTTTTGCATAAACCAGGCTTCAGTTCGGTATAAGCCAACGCCATCACAGACTTTGGTGTTAGCTTTTTCAGTATTGAGTTCCAAACCAGCATTGAGCAACAAACTAATATGCTCGCCATCTAATGTCACTGCATCGCATTCTTGCTCAGCCACAAACTTGTCGTTTAATAGACTTTCTTGGTGCTGTAATTGTAAATATTCATCTTGTAGCATTTGCGAAGGCGAAATATATAATCGCCCTGCGTATGCATCTAAAATCATTGGTTTACCATCAAACTGCAATAGCGGTAAATCTTCAATACCCCAAATTGCAGGGATCCCCATTGCACGGGTTAAAATTGACGCATGACTATTTGCCGCACCGTTAACACTTACTACGCCAACTAAATGGCCTTTAGGCACTTCTGCAAGCATGGCTGGGGTTAAAGTATTAGCGATCAGTACTGTATCTTTAGGATAACTTTTTACTGCGTGTTCAGTATTGACGAGATGATGCAGTACGCGCAGGCCGATATCTTTAACATCAACCGCACGCTCTTTGATATAGGGATCCTGCATGGCATTGAATTGCGAAATCAATCGTTCGATCACAATTTTCAATGCACTTTTTGCACACCAGCCTTCTTGTAGTTGTGCTTCAACATTCTGCCCTAAACTTTTTGCATCCAGTAGTTGCTGATACACCTCAAACACTGCCAACGCTTCTTTAGGGATAGAATCGCTAAGAGTCATCGACAAGGTATTAAATTCTTTGCGGGTTGCAGCAACAGCTTGAGTAAATAAGCGGCGTTGCTCAGTACAGTTATCGTCTTTTTTTAATTCTATCGATTTAAAGTCAAGTTTCGGCAGAATAACAAACGCCTGCCCTATCGCAATTCCTGGCGCACTAGAAACCCCTTTTAGCACCGAGGTCTGATGAGAAAACTCATCTTGGCGTAGAACTTCTTTGATTTCTGCATGAGCTAATTGCGACGCTAGTTGCGCAGATAACGTAATTAAAAAGGACTCTTCATCTTGACTAAATACACGGGCAATTTTCTGTTGTACAACAATAACGCCCAGCACTTTTTTTTGATGAACTACAGGCACAGACAAAAATGCGTTGAAGCCTTCTTCATTCACTTCAGGAGAGAGTTTAAAACGGGGGTGAGACTTGGCAAAGGCAATATTAATAGGTTCTTCTCGTTGTGCTACTAAGCCAACTAAACCTTCGGTAAAACCGATTCTAAACTTACCCACGGCTGCGGGATTAAGCCCTCTGGTTGCCATTAATACAAAATTATCTTGACTGTAATCAGCAAAATAAATGGAGCAGCACTCAGTTTTCATGGCATCTTTCACCATTTCAACAAAACATGCTAGCGCACTATCCAAACTCGCTTGTTGCGAAACGGACTCTGCAATAGCTCTGAGTGTAGCCAGCATAATACTGCTCCTTTATATTATTTACCTTTATGGCGCCACGTATCTTTGGACTGTTCACGTTTATTAAAAGGCATCGCAAAGGGTGCGAATTCTTTCATAACACGGCGATAAACATCGCGCTTAAACGATACAACTTGCCTTACCGGATACCAATAACTTACCCACCGCCAATCATCAAATTCCGGATGATGTGTTTTTAGTAAGTTGACGTCTTCGTCTTTACAACGCAGTTTCAATAAAAACCATTTTTGCTTTTGCCCAATACACACCGGACTGGAGTCTCGGCGGATCAAACGCTTGGGCAATTTATAACGTAACCAATGTTTTGAACTTGCGACAATTTCTACATCTTCAGGGCGCAAGCCGACTTCTTCGTGTAATTCACGAAACATGGTCTGCTCTGCTGTTTCGCCACTATCAACACCACCTTGAGGAAACTGCCAAGAATGCTGACCATAACGTCTGGCCCAAAAGACCTGTCCCTGATTATTGCAAATTACAATTCCGACATTGGCACGAAAACCTTCGGCATCAATCACCTTAGTGCCTCATTTGTAAGTCGATTTTTAATGATTGTTCCACATTACCTGCAATACGGCAAACAATATTCAGAGTTTTACGCATCTTACTCACAGCTTGTGCATAACTTTAGTTTATACAGCTCATTTTGCAAACAAATCCACAATAACAGATCCAATAACTTGCCTTTTCCACAGTTTCTGTGGATAACATTGTTCATAGTTATGTATTTATCCCAACAAGTTTTCAACACAGCTTAAAGGCTTTGCAAATTAAACAGTTAAAAACCATTAAATTCAATACATTAAGCTTAAAGTCAGCAAGTTTCACCTTGTCTAAAAACGCAGCGAACTATCGCTGGACAAAAAACACCCAAACGCAAAGATATCCACGGTTAAACTCTTTTGCTATCATGAGTCGTGAATTTATACAACCAAATAACTCGCTATGAAACCGATAAAACCACATTCAATCAATGAATTAATGCAACGTGTTAGCAACATTGCAGGACTGACATTAGGCCAATTAGCAAGTCATTATCAGTTTAAAACACCTGAGCATTTATTAAAGGAGAAAGGCTGGACGGGGCAATTGATTGAATATGCATTAGGTGCTACAGCAGGTTCCAAACCTACCCCTGATTTTGAAGAGCTCGGGATTGAACTTAAAACGCTACCAATCTCATATAAAGGCAAACCATTAGAGACCACTTTTGTGTCTGTGACACCGTTATTGAATGTCACAGGTATGACATGGCAGCAAAGTAATGTGCGTAAAAAACTCAATCATGTCTTGTGGCTACCCATACTAGGCGAGCGCGACATTGTGCCATTTGATAGAACCATTGGTAGTGGCTTTTTATGGCAACCCTCAGCAGAGCAAGATGCGCAGTTACAGCGAGACTGGGAAGAACAAATGGAGCTGATAGCACTTGGACGTGTTGATGAGATCTCAGGGCATTTAGGGGATGCGATGCAAATTCGCCCAAAAGCAGCTAATAGCAGAATAGTAACCGATGCTATCGGTCCAAACGGGCAAATTATTAAAACCCTACCCCGAGGTTTTTATTTAAAAACCAGCTTTACAGGGCAGATTTTGAAGCAGCAATTTCAGCTTTAACGCCTAAAAATGCGCGAGATAAACTCGCGCCTACAAGGCACTTAAATAAAAATCCCCGCATTTGCGAGGATTTTTCAAAAGTTTAAATCAGCTTCTTATAAAAGAATTACTGACCTTTAACTTCTTTAAGACCATTAAAAGGTGCTTTAGCGCCTAATTGCTCTTCAATACGTAGCAATTGGTTGTACTTAGCTACACGATCAGAACGGCTCAATGAACCTGTTTTGATTTGACCAGCTGCAGTACCCACTGCTAAATCAGCAATCGTTGAATCTTCAGTTTCGCCTGAGCGATGAGAAATAACAGCAGTGAAACCAGCGTCTTTAGCCATTTTGATTGCAGCTAACGTTTCAGTTAGTGAACCAATTTGGTTAAACTTGATTAAGATTGAGTTAGCAATACCGTTGTCGATACCACGCTTTAAGATCTTAGTGTTTGTAACGAATAAATCGTCACCAACTAATTGGATCTTATCGCCAAGTAATTTTGTTTGGTGTGCAAAGCCGTCCCAATCAGACTCATCAAGGCCATCTTCGATAGACACGATTGGGTACTGTTCAGTTAGATCTTTTAAGAAGTAGTTAAACTCTTCTGACGTGAATTTTTTACCTTCGCCTTTAAGGTCGTAGATATTTGCTTCTTTGTCGTAAAACTCAGACGCAGCACAATCAAGTGCTAGAGTAATGTCTTTGCCTAACTCGTAGCCTGCATTAGCAACAGCAACTTTAATTGCTGCAAGTGCCGCTTCGTTAGAGGCAAGGTTTGGTGCAAAACCACCTTCATCACCCACTGCGGTTGAATGACCATCAGCTTTAAGTACTTTGGCAAGGCTGTGGAATATTTCTGCACCCATGCGAAGCGCTTCACGGAAGTTGGCAGCGCCAACTGGCTGGATCATGAATTCTTGAATATCAACTGAGTTATCAGCATGCTCACCACCATTGATGATGTTCATCATTGGTAACGGCATAGAATAAACACCTGGTGTACCGTTTAAGTCAGCAATGTGCTCATAAAGCTCTACTTTTTTAGATTGTGCAGCAGCTTTTGCAGTTGCTAATGACACTGCTAAGATTGCATTTGCACCTAATTTTTCTTTATTTTCGGTACCATCTAAATCTAGCATTACTTGGTCAACAGTGCTTTGCTCTAGTGCATTTTGGCCAGCTAAGGCTGTCGCGATTTCATTATTAATAAAACCAACCGCTTTTAATACACCTTTACCTAAGTAACGTGCTTTATCACCATCACGTAATTCTAGTGCTTCGCGAGTACCTGTTGATGCACCTGATGGTGCAGCAGCGCGGCCCCATGAACCGTCAGCTAAATGAACATCAGCTTCTACAGTTGGGTTACCACGCGAATCCATAATTTCGCGACCGATCACTTTTACGATATTTGACATCTTGATTCCTCTTTTCCCAAAATGGTGAGTCTACTCCGACTTTATTAATTTTCCTTAATGCCGTCGGCTTTAAAAACAAATAAGCCGTGCATAGTGCACGGCTTATTCACATTATGATGACGCTTTTTGATGAATATGCGCAGCGGCAACAAACCCTTCAAATAGCGGATGACCATCACGCGGTGTTGAGGTGAATTCCGGGTGGAATTGAGCCGCAATAAACCACGGGTGATCTTTATTCTCGATGATTTCAACTAGCTTTTTATCTTCCGATAAACCTGTGAAACTCAAGCCAGCTTTTTCAAGCTGTTCAACAAAATTATTGTTTACTTCGTAACGATGACGATGACGTTCAACAATCTCATCACTACCATATACTTCACGTACTTTTGAGCCTGGTGTTAAATGACATTTTTGTGCGCCTAAACGCATAGTGCCACCTAAATCAGATTTTTCGCTACGTGTTTCAATATTGCCTTCAGCATCTAACCATTCTGTGATCAAACCAACCACAGGGCTTGACGAGTTAGCATTAAACTCGGTTGAGTTTGCATCTAATAAGCCTGCAACATTACGTGCATACTCAATTAGCGCAACTTGCATACCTAAACAGATACCAAGGTAAGGTACTTTATTTTCACGGGCATATTTTGCCGCTAAAATTTTACCTTCAACACCGCGACCACCAAAACCACCAGGAACTAAAATAGCATCAAGGTTAGCTAGTAACTCAGTACCTTTACTTTCAACATCTTGTGAATCAACATATTGAATGTTTACTGTTAAACGATTTTTAAGACCTGCATGTTTAAGTGCTTCGTTTACAGATTTATAGGCATCAGGTAGTTCAATGTATTTACCAACCATACCGATAGTCACTTCACCCGTTGGGTTTGACTCTTGGTATAACACTTGTTCCCACTCAACTAAATCAGCTTCAGGGCAATCAAGATGGAAGCGACGACATACAAAGTTATCAAGCTCTTGCGATTTTAATAGCGCAGGAATTTTATAAATGCTGTCTACATCTGGTAATGAAATAACCGCTTTTTCTTCAACGTTAGTGAAAAGAGCAATCTTTGCACGTTCGTTATTTGGTAATTTACGATCTGAACGACAGATAAGAATATCTGGTTGAATACCAATCGAGCGTAACTCTTTAACAGAATGCTGTGTTGGTTTGGTTTTCACTTCACCCGCAGGGCCTAAGAATGGCACTAACGTTAAGTGAATAAACAATGCGCGCTCACGGCCAATCTCTGTGCCAAGCTGACGAATTGCTTCTAAGAATGGTTGTGACTCAATATCACCAACCGTTCCACCAATTTCAACGAGTGCCACATCATGGCCTTCAGCACCGTCATAAACACGTTGCTTAATATCGTTGGTAATATGTGGAATAACCTGAATTGTTGCACCAAGGTACTCACCACGACGCTCACGACGCAGCACATCTTCATATACACGACCTTGTGTGAAGTTGTTACGGCTTGTCATTTTGGTACGGATGAAACGTTCATAGTGACCTAAATCAAGATCGGTTTCAGCGCCGTCTTCGGTGACAAATACTTCACCATGTTGAATTGGGCTCATTGTGCCTGGGTCAACGTTGATATAAGGATCCAGCTTTAAAATGGTAACATTTAAACCACGGGCCTCTAAAATAGCTGCCAACGATGCTGCTGCAATACCTTTACCCAACGAGGAAACAACCCCGCCGGTAACGAAGATAAATTTTGTACTCATGCGAACCCTAGAATATCAGGAATTAAAAGGAAAAATATAGAATCAAGACGGGGCGAAATTATAGCAAAGGCACTGCCATCAATCCAGCGAAAGTTAGTAATTCTCTGCACAAAAAACGCACTCAGCGTTTCGCATTATTTACTGCTGCTTTTTTATCGCATCCCATGCGGCATCCATTTCAGCAAGGGTTGCTGTATCAAGCGATTGCCCACGCTCACATAAATAGGCTTGTACTTTTTCAAATCGCGCTGAAAACTTATCGTTGGCGCTACGTAATAATTGCTCTGGGTCACGTTTAATATGCCGTGCTACATTAACTGTAGCAAACAATAAATCGCCGATTTCTTCTGCACTGTGTGCTGAAAATGGATCAACGGCTAACGCTTCTTTTACTTCATCAACTTCTTCAGCCACTTTATCTAATGCACCATGATAACTAGGCCAATCAAAACCTAATCCTGCAACCCGCTGCTGAATTTTTTTGGCTTTACTCAAACTAGGCAGATTTGCAGGTATATTTTGCCATAATGTGTTGCTCTGCGGTTCAGCTTTTGCTGCCCGCTCCTGTGCTTTTATAGTTTGCCACTGCTCACTGAGTTGTTGTTCAGTCAGCCCTTGCTGATCGGCAAATACATGTGGATGGCGACGCACTAACTTATTATTCAGCCCAGCCATTACATCATTAAAATCAAATAACCCTTGCTCTTGTGCCAATTGCGCATAAAAAATCACTTGAAAGAGTAAATCACCCAGTTCATTTTTAAGCTCACCGAAATCACCTTTTTCAATGCAATCGGCTACCTCGTATGCTTCTTCTAAGGTATGCGGTACGATGGATGTAAAGTCTTGCTTTAAATCCCACGGGCAGCCTGTTGCTGGGTCACGTAATTTAGCCATAATGGCTAATAACTCAGTTAAGGTATTCGTCGAGGTATTAGTTGTCTGGTTCATTTACATTCCTAGTGACTACGTTTTGCTTCATGCACGCCTTCGATTTGGTCTAATTTTGATAGTAATCGATTGGTACTTGATAAATCATGTACTTCCACTTGCATGGTAAACAACGCTAATTGACGGTCATCTACGGTTTCCATATTCATATTCAGCACATTAACTTTTTCATTGGCCAGTACCGAACTAATATCACGTATAAGCCCAGCTCTGTCACTTGCTTCAATTTTAATACACAGAGCATAAGAGCCGTTAATTTCGTCTGACCAACTAACCGCAATAACACGCTCAGGATGTTGTGTTCTTAGATTATTAAAAGAATCACAATCAGTCCTATGCACACCTATGCCACGCCCTTGCGTGATATAACCGATTATTGACTCACCAGGAACTGGGCGGCAACATTTAGCCACATGGCTCATTAAACTACCAACCCCATCAACCACGATACCATTTTTATCACCGCTGATTTTAGTCGGGTTCTTAAAGCGGATGACGGGCTCGTCATCAGAGCGATCCGTGATAAAATTCAGCAACTGATTTAAACGCACATCGCCGGCGCCAATCGCAACCATTAAGTCATCTAACTCTTTAAAGTTATAGCGAGTAATAGCCGGCTCTAAGTTTTTGTAGGTCAGATCGAGCTTTTGCAATTCGTTATCTAGAATTTCTTTACCAGCACTGAGATTTTTATCGCGATCGAGTTGTTTAAACCAGTGGTGTATTTTCGCTCTCGCGCGGGATGATTTAATATATCCCAGTGATGGATTTAACCAATCGCGGCTAGGATTCGGTTGTTTTTGGGTTAAAATTTCAACCTGATCGCCGGTGTGTAATTGATGGGTAAAAGGCACAATTTTGCCAAATACTTTTGCACCAATACAACGATGACCGACATTTGAGTGAATATAATAAGCAAAATCCAGTGGTGTTGCGCCCAGCGGTAAATCAAAAATATCGCCACGGGGGGTAAAAATATACACCCGATCTTCGACCACTTGATTTTTTAGCTCTTCGGCTAAATCGCTGCCATCAACCACTTCTTCTTGCCATTGCAATAATTTACGCAACCAGCTAATTTTTTGCTCATACCCAGAACCACGCCCAGGTAACGCCCCTTCTTTATACATCCAGTGCGCAGCGACTCCGAGCTCAGCATCTTGGTGCATCGCGTGGGTACGAATTTGGATTTCAACCGTTTTGCCTTCTGGGCCAAATACTACGGTATGAATAGATTGATAACCATTTTGTTTAGGGGTGGCAATATAATCATCAAATTCTTTATTTAGATGGCGCCAATTGGTGTGTACGATCCCCAGCGCACCGTAACAATCTTGCAATTCATCCACCACAATACGCATGGCGCGAATATCAAATAACTGGTCAAACTCGTAATTCTTTTGCGCCATTTTTTTGTAAATACTGTAGATATGTTTTGGCCGACCATATACCTCGCCTTTAATACCTGCTTGAGCCAGTTTAGTTTTAACTTGCTCAACCATATCTACCATATAAGCTTCGCGACCTAGGCGCTTATCATCCAATTGCTTGGCAATATTTTTATACACATCAGGGTGCAAATAGCGAAACGATAGATCTTCCAGCTCCCACTTTAATTGCCCAATCCCTAACCGGTTAGCAAGTGGCGCAAAGATATCAGCGGTTTCTTTTGCAGCAATCACCCGCTCTTCTTCGTTGGCGTTTTTAACCTCTCGTAAATGACATACCTGCTCAGCAAGTTTAATAACCACAGCGCGCACATCTTCAACCATCGCCAATAACATACGGCGTATATTATCAACTTGAACGGTGCCAGTACCTTGATGAGCCAAAGTGCTAATAGTAGCCATTTGTGCAACACCCGTTAGCAGAGTTGCCACATGGCTCCCCATCACATCGCTTACTGTATCGATGTCGATTAGATTAGCCAAAAAACTCGGCGTAATATATGCGGTAGCGAGGGTGTCTGCATCGAGATTCATTTCCACCAAAATTTCGACCATTTCCATGGCAATATTTTGTTGCTGATGATTATGCAGTTCAGCGCAAAGGGTATTAGCTTTACTTAATAGTTCGCGCTTTTCTTGCGTTAAGTTAAGTAAACCAAGTCGTGTGCTAAAATCACCCGGTTTGTCGTGTTGGTGTGATTGCCGAGTAGCTACCATAATGCGCTCTACCTCCGTTGAAATAACGCCATCGTTTCGATATGCCCCGTGTGTGGAAACATATTCATTAGCCCTATTTTTTCAAGTGAAAATGCAGCTTGCGTAATAATTGCGCTGTCACGGGCTAAAGTCACAGGGTCGCAAGATACATATAAAATCGTTTTAAATTGCTTCAGAGGCAGTTGCTCTAAAATAGCTAAGGCACCGGTACGTGAAGGGTCCAGTACTAATACATTCAACTCTTTACTAAACCACGGAGCTTGCTGCATTGTTTGCGTTAAATCAAAACAATGAAAATGAGCATTGGCTATATGGTTAGTTTGCGCATTTTGCGCCGCCATTGCAACCGCAGAAGCCACTCCTTCAACACCAATTACACTTTTTGCGTTGTTTGCCAGCGCTAAAGCGAAGTTACCAATCCCACAAAATAGGTCTAGTACCTGTTCGTGCCCTTTTAAATTCAGCCAGTCAACCGCTTGAGAAAGCATCGCTTGATTTACCTGCGCATTGACTTGAATAAAGTTTTCCAGCCCAAACGTAAATTTTAGTCCAAGCTCAGGTAAGCTATAAAAAGGCATAGGTAAATGGCTGTGGTTAATTTGCTGAGTATCTCCTTGCCATATTATTTGCCACTGATGATCAAGCCCCTGCTGTTCAATAGTTGCTTTTAGCTTATCACTGATGCTTTTAGTGTGGCGGATCACCACAAAATTTTGCTCATCTGCTTGGCATAATTGTATATGGCTAACACTGCGAAGTTCGCCATATTGGTTCAATAACTGATCAAAAACAGTAAAAATTGCGGCAAAATCGTCACTCAGTACTGCACACTGCTGCACACTGACAATTTGTTTAGAACCTTGCGCGCGATAACCAACCCGCATTTTTTTTGCGGTTTTATCAAACATCACCGCTAACCGCGCACTGCGACGGTAGTGTGTCGGCTCACTCAATAACGGGGCTTGCCAGTTCATTGCGTCAAGCTTGGCAAACTTTGAAAACAGCTGGCTCACCGCCACTTGCTTTTCAACTAATTGTTGGTCAAGTCGCAAATGCTGTAATTGGCAACCACCACATTGTTGATAATGTTCGCAAAACGGTTTAACCCGTGCTTCACTGGCCTGCTCAACTTTTATCGTTTTAGCCGCGCTATAACGAGCTTTATCTTCGGTTAGTTTGGCCTTAACCGTTTCACCTGTCAGTGCACCGCTAACAAAGCACACTTTATTATTATGCTTGGCAATCCCCCGACCTTGATGATCCATTCCTGAAATGGCTAATGTTAACGACTGCCCAGAAAGGGTTTTCTTTTTTGCTTGGAAAAACTGCGCCATCGGGCAACACCTTAAATATTGATTCTACGAGGGTGATTGATTACTAGCTTATAAGTATATACTCTTTAACTAACTAATAATGATAACAACGTTCACTTATGACTAAACTTGGTTTGCGCGACTCAGTTTTAACGCTAACACTTATTCCCACAGTGATTATCGGATTACTACTTGGCGGCTATTTTACAATAAATCGTTACATTGAGCTTGATGAAATTTTATATCAGCAAGGTGCGACTATCTCCGAGCCCCTGTCGATTGCCATTGAACAGCCATTATTAGCAAAAAATAAACAGCTACTAAACCGTTTGATCAGCCATGCGCATAATAAACACTCTCCAGCAATTAAAACCATCGCCATTTTTGACGAGCATAATGAACTGGTATTAACCAGTAACTATCACCGTGACTTTGATGATCTACTGCACAGTGAGTACTTGCAAGCAGGAAAAAACACCAAAGTAGTGCCCAGCGACCACTTAATTACATTTTTTACGCCGATCATCAACCACTCAACGCCAGACGCACAGTGGAATAATGCAACGTTTCAAACATCCCTTGGCACTGTGGTTATTCAGCTCAACAAAGACCAAGCGATTATTGGTCAGCAACAGGCATTACTAGTCAGCGGTATTGTCATTATTTTAGCCTTAGTGTTGGCGGCTATTTTAGCCATCAGGCTTAGCCATATGTTTATGACCCCATTAAATAAGTTAGTACTGGCTACCGACAAATTAATCGAAGGGAAAAGAGAAACCGGCCTAACCGCTCCGATGATGGGCGAGTTTGAATTATTACGCCAAGGGCTAAACACCATTTCTGATACTATGGTGATGCAAAAAGATGAAATGCAAAAGCACATCGATCAGGCGACCAGTGACTTGCGCGAGTCGTTAGAATTATACGAAACACAGAATATTCAGCTCAGTATTGCTAAAACCGATGCCCAAGACGCCAACCGCGTAAAGTCGGACTTTTTAGCGAAAATGAGTCACGAACTACGCACACCACTCAATGGTGTAATTGGCTTTACTCGTCAATTACATAAAACACCGCTTAATAAACACCAAAAAGATTACCTCGATACCATCGAACTCTCAGCCAATAGTTTAATGACTATCATCAGCGATATTTTAGATTTTTCGAAGCTTGAAGCAGGCGCCATGGAACTTGAGTCCATTCAATTTCAACTACGTGACACAATAAACGAAGTACTTACGCTACTGGCCCCCAGTGCGCATGAAAAACAATTAGAGCTATCGATTTATATCAACTCACTGGTGCCTGATAACATTACTGGTGATCCGACCCGCTTTAAACAAATTCTGATCAACTTGATTAGTAATGCAATTAAGTTTACTGAAAAAGGCTCAATTAAAATTGATGTTGGCCATCGTTTACTTGATGAAGAACGGACCTCAGTGTTAGTGTCGGTAACCGATACAGGCGTTGGCATTCCAATGGATAAACAAGATGCCTTGTTCACTCCTTTTGGACAAGCTGATTCAAGCATTACCCGTAAATTTGGTGGCACAGGCCTTGGCTTAATTATTACCAAGCACATAGTTGAAACCATGGGTGGCCGCATTACCTTAAACTCAGCACCTGGTAACGGCACCTGCTTTACTTTTAATGGTGTATTTAGGCTTCCAAGCCATATTTATAACAGCGACTTACCAAGTAGATCTCTTGCAAATAAACGTATTTTATACCTAGAACCGCATGAACATACCCATAATGCGGTGCTCTCTTTACTCACCGAGTGGCAAACAAGGGTTACTGCGTGCTTTGACCAAGAAACCTTTTTACAAGAGTTAAACAAAGAGTTTAATTACGATATTTGTATTATTGGTCATGTTGCCGCTGTTGACGAAATGCAACGCTTAAAAAGCTATATCAAAGCAGTCCGTGAATCGACTGACTACCTGTATTTAATGCTTAATTCGGTATCGCATAATATGCGCGAAGCATATATTGGCTGTGGTGCAGATGCGTGTTTAAGTAAACCGCTGAACCACCGCAAGCTCTGTGAAGTGCTTGCAGCACCTTATCGACTCGATCATCCCGTACACAATATTGAAGAAAATGACGAAAAGTTATTACCGCTAAAAGTATTAGTCGTTGATGATAATGATGCCAATTTAAAGTTACTTTGTACTTTATTAGAAGAGCAAATTGAAACTATCGATACCGCTCATAATGGCTCACAAGCCTATAGTTTGAGCAAAAGCCATAAATACGACATTATTTTTATGGATATTCAAATGCCCATTATGGACGGTATTACCGCCTGTAAACTGATCCTAGAATCATCCTTAAACGAAGATACCCCTATTATTGCAGTCACAGCACACGCCTTAGCAGGCGAGAAAGAGCAACTTATTACCGATGGCTTTAAAGGGTATTTAACTAAACCTATTGATGAAGATATGCTGAAACAAATTATCAGTGATCATAGTCCACAATCACCGCTGCGACGAGACAAAAGCCGCAATGAGCTAGTTGCTATTGAGCCTCCTTTTGTAAGCTCTTCACTGGATTGGCCATTAGCACTGCAACGTGCCGGCGGTAAAAACGAACTGGCGCTTGAAATGCTTAATATGTTGTTACTCAGTGTGCCAGAAACCCTGCGACTACTTGAAGAAGCAACCGCCAGCCAAGATTGCGAACATGTGCTAAGTATTATTCATAAATTTCACGGTGCTTGTTGTTACACAGGCGTACCCAAGCTCAAAGCACTCGCTGAAGCACTGGAAACCGCGTTAAAAGGCGATTGTGATTTAAGTTATATTGAGCCTGAGCTTTTTGAGCTGCAAGACGAACTTGAAAACCTGATGACCGATGCCGGCTTAGCCGAACATTAACGGCAGATCTGCTTAAGTGATTTACCACTTTTTAAGCTACTGATCTGCCAAGTTACATCTGTATCTTGTTGCACCAGACTTACTTTGGCAATGTCACTAAACATAAAATCACCGGGTACATTAAGTCGCGTTAAATTTTGTGATAATGGTTGCTGACAATAAGGGCCTGTATCACCGTGGATCACTAATACCGGCTTTTTTACTGTGTTTGCAAATTCCGCCAAAGCATCACGATACACTTTAAAACCATCACACTGTTCTGGCTGAGTTTTACTGCATGCCGGTTGTGCTGTTTGATGGGTGTAAATATCTGCCTGAAAAGCAATCACATAACCTTTGGCTGCTGGGTTTGCTTGCGCTAACCAGTTAAGGTTGTTGCCGTCTCTTGTATCAGCTTGTTGATAAGCAAGTTGTTTATCACTTTTTAGCACCTCTCGACGGCCATTGTGGGTGCCTGCAATATGCAGCGTTATAAACTCTACATCAGCGAACCGCCAACGCGCATTTTCGTGCATGCTAGGCTGTTGCTGAAAATCAACTAAGGTATTGGCTTTTTCAAGGTATTTATCATCAAACATCAAGGTTTTTAAAAATACCAAGCGCTCTAATTCATCATAACGAGGAGTTAAATTTTTGCGGTCGCAATCAGTCCATTCATTGTCACCGGGGGTGTAAATGAATGGCTGCGTAGTTAAAGAGGTAAGTAACTGTTTATGCTTCTCAAGCAACTCATTGGTGCAAGGCTCAGAACCGGATTTCATATCGCCAACATGGATCAAAAAAGCATGCTCAGTCGTTTTTATTTTTTTACCCAAAGCCCCTGTTGGCGCTAAATTCATTTCATCAATTGGAGTATATGGCATATCCCCCATCACCAAAAACACATTACTGGACAGTGCCCAAGTCAAACCAATTAAACTAAACATCACCATCCCCTATCACGCAAATAGATCTTAAGCTCTCATAGTAACAAACAAATGAACAGTTAAAAGAACGGCTTTTTGCGACTAAGCTTGCTAAAATAACCGCACAGTAATCCTGAATTTATTAATCATGTCATTTAGCACCACTTATACATTAGATAAACCCTACTTTTACGAATGTTTTGATGAGTCTCTGCCTTACAGCGCACAAGCAAAGCCGAAATATGTTTTTTTAGTATTATTGGTTAGTTTAGGACTTACAGCTATTTATTGGTTAGAAAAACACTATTTAGGAAATTTCTTGATCATGGCCGCAGTACTTGAATGTGTTGCTTTTTATTATCGCAGGCCTTGGTGGGTAACGCGGCAAATGCTTAGTCGAGCATCAGGCTCTGAGGCAACGTTAACTATTGATGAAAGCGGTTTTAAAAGCGAAAACCCACATAAAAGCTATCAGCTAGCATGGCAAGATATTGATGAAGTAATTTTTACTGTTCGCGGTATTATTTTAAAAAGTCGTCGCGGCATGCAGTACGTTTCAAACAGTGTACTGAGTGATGAGATTATTGAATACATAAAAAAAAGAGCCACTAAATAGTGGCTCTTTCATATCAATTAAATTGATTAAGCATTGCCCGGATTCGGGTTAGACTTTTCAGCTTGAATACGCATGTAAATTTCTTCACGGTGTACCGAAACGTCTTTAGGTGCATTAACACCAATACGTACTTGATTTCCTTTAACACCTAGTACAGTGACAGTTACTTCGTCACCAATCATTAGGGTTTCACCTACTCGACGAGTTAGTATTAGCATTCTCTTGCTCCCGTATTCCAATAAATTAAAAGATTCCGCGTCTGTATATTAAAGAAAATAAGCCTTAATAGTAAGTAAAAACTCTAAATCGATTCATTTTCTGTTAAAAAAACTCTTTATAATGCGCCTATTGCCAATTCTAAGTATGTTTCATCTATTCAAACTAATATTTTAATATCAGATCTTGATACGTGTTTACGTTAATCTATAAAAACAAACTTACTACACTAGGATATGATTTCATAGTCACTGCCTCAATAGCGACTTTAGCAACTTTAGCAACTTTAGCAACTGAGCAACCAACAGAAATCTCTTTACTGTTAATATAATGGTGGTTGTCATTTAATACTTCAAGTCGTTACTAAAATCTTTTCTGTGCACTATAACGGTAGTCGATATAAGCATAGCCTATTTTTTCAAAGTTATGATTAATCTTAACTATTTGGACGCAGTTATCGAGAAAAAGTTTCAATAAAAATTAGTTTTATCATCGCTGTGGAGAGTTTATGGAGATGGTTCCGAGTTTTTTCGTAATTAAGGTAAATCCAGTGGCAATAAAAAATGCGGTAATGTGTATTTAGTAAGGTATGCCGTTTTAGCTATAAATTTAGGACGTGGCTTAGCTGTTAAAGCAGATTTAGAGTGAACACCTTAAGAGACTCAATTGAGCCTCCTAAAGTGTTAAATCAACTTTACGTACTGAGCTATTAAGTACGCTCAGTTAACCAAGCGGTTACGCTATCAAGTGCTGCAGTTAAGTTTTGCGGCTCAGAGCCACCAGCTTGCGCCATATCAGGACGACCGCCGCCTTTACCACCAACTTGTGATGCCATGTGATTTACCAGCTCACCGGCTTTCACTTTGCCAGTTAAGTCTTTAGTCACACCAGCAATTAAGCTTACTTTGTCGCCATCAGCTACACCAAGTGCAATAACACCTGAGCCAATCTTGTTTTTAAGGTCATCAACCATGCCACGTAAGGCTTTTGATTCAGTGCCTTCAACGTTTGCCACAAGTAATTTAACACCGTTAATTTCAACAATTGAATCAATTAATGATGCACCCGCAGCACTGGCTAGCTTGTCGCTTAGCTGTGCTATTTGTTTTTCAAGCCCTTTTGACTTTTCAAGCAAGGCTGTTACTTTTTCAAGTACTGATGCGCTGTCGCCTTTAACAAGAGCCGCTACGTCGTTTAGGTGTTGCTCTTGCTCACTTACATAAGCAATTGCATCAGCCCCTGTTACCGCTTCAATACGACGCACACCGGCAGCAATACCGCTCTCAGAAACTATTTTGAATAAACCGATATCACCAGCACGATTTACGTGAGTACCACCACACAGTTCTATAGAGTAATCACCAATCGTCACTACGCGAACTTCATCATCGTACTTCTCACCAAATAACGCCATTGCGCCTTTTTCTTTGGCGGCATCGATTGCCATCAGCTCAGTATTTAGTGCAAAGTTACGACGGATCTCGTCATTCACAACTCGCTCAATTTCACGTAGTTCAGCTTTCGTGACTGCTTCAAAATGCGAGAAGTCAAAACGTAAACGTTCAGGGTCTACGAGTGAACCTTTTTGCGACACATGATCGCCCAATAACTGACGTAGTGCTTCGTGTAAAATATGCGTCGCTGTATGATTCTTTTTAACACGATCACGGCGCTTATCATCAATGTTAGCGTCAACTTTATCATTCACACCAATACGCCCCATCACTGTTCCGTGATGCGCGAATGCATTACCAAGTTTAGTAGTATTAGTTACTGTAAACTCACCGCCAGCTACCGTTAATGTGCCGGTGTCGCCAACTTGGCCACCAGATTCAGCGTAAAACGGTGTGCGATCTAGTACCACAATGCCTTGTTGGCCATCTTCAAGTACTGATACAGCTTCACCTTGCGCGAACATTTCAATCACAGTGCCACTATAGTGCGTTGCGTCATAGCCTTTAAAGTCAGTGTGTTTGTCAGACTTTAATTGCTGGTTATAGTCAGCACCAAATTTACCAGCTTGTTGTGCAGTTTTACGCTGTACAGCCATGCACTCTTGGAAGCCTTGCTCATCAATCGTCATAAAGCGCTCACGCGCTACATCTGCGGTTAAATCGGCAGGGAAACCATAGGTGTCATATAATTTGAATACCAATTCACCTGGGATCACATCGCCAGTTAAATCAGTCAGGCTTTCTTCTAAAATAGCTAAACCACGCTCAAGAGTTTTGCCAAACTGCTCTTCTTCAATGCGCAGTACTTTTTCGATGATTTCTTGCTGTTTTGCAAGCTCTGGATACGCTTGACCCATTTGTTCGATTAGCGCAGCAACTAACTTATAGAAAAACGAACCTTGTGCGCCAAGCTTGTTACCATGGCGAACTGCACGACGAATGATACGGCGCAGTACATAACCACGGCCTTCGTTTGATGGCATAACACCATCAGAAATTAAAAACGCACATGAACGAATATGATCCGCCACTACGCGCAGTGATTTATCATCCATATCTTGTGCATTGGTAACTTCTGCAGCAGCTTTAATTAAGCCTTGGAATAAATCGATTTCGTAGTTTGAATGCACGCCTTGTAAAATTGCAGCAATGCGCTCAAGACCCATACCTGTATCAACAGACTGCTTAGGAAGCGGCTCCATCGTACCGTCACTTTGACGGTTATACTGCATAAATACCAGATTCCAAATTTCAATGAAACGGTCGCCATCTTCTTCAGGTGAGCCAGGAGGTCCGCCCCAAATCTGTTCGCCATGATCATAAAAAATTTCAGAACATGGACCACACGGGCCAGTATCACCCATTGACCAGAAGTTATCTGAAGTAGCAATACGAATAATGCGATCTTCAGGCAAACCAATTTCGTTAGCCCAATAACCAAATGCTTCTTCATCATCATGATAGATAGTAACAAGCAGTTTTTCTTTCGGCAGTTTTACAACGTCAGTCAAAAACTCCCACGCAAACTTAATCGCGTCTTGCTTAAAGTAATCACCAAAGCTGAAGTTACCTAACATTTCGAAAAATGTATGGTGGCGTGCTGTGTAGCCTACATTTTCTAAATCGTTATGCTTACCACCGGCACGCACACAACGTTGTGAGCTAGTTGCGCGGTTATAAGGGCGGCTTTCGGCGCCTAAAAATACATCTTTAAATTGCACCATGCCGGCGTTATTAAATAATAACGTCGCATCGTTACCCGGAATAAGCGAGCTTGATGGAACAATTTGGTGTTGTTTAGAGGCAAAAAAATCTAAAAACTGTTGCCTGATCTGTGCGGTAGTCATGTGCTGCATGTGAACGTCTCACCCATTTTTACTGTGCTTGCATTGCAAAATCTATTTGTTCGTAACTGAACCCTCGATACATTAAGTAGCGCACGCGCTTAGCTTTTTCTTTGTGATCGAAGTCGTCCTGTGAATTTGAATACTTCTTTAAATACGCATCCTGCGCTAACCCAAACCAATCAATTTCGAATGATTCAATCACACTTTCTAACAGTGCTCGGTTAATCCTTTTGCCCATGGCTTCGCTTTGAATACGTTTTAAGCCATGTTTTTTAGCAATGTGGCGACGTACAAAACCTTCAACATAACGCTGCTCATTTATAAAATTGTGCTCTTCACACCAATCTAATAAAGCTTCGATAAATTCAGGCGTAGCCTCTTTTTGCTGTAATTTTTGGGTTAACTCTCGACGCGAATATTCTTGGCGCCCGAGTAACCAAAGTACATAATTTTTTAACTTCTTTTGTAATGCTTCATCCATTTCTTCAGCCATTATGCGTCAAAACGACCGCTTTGATCATTATGCTGCGGCGCAACAGGCTCTGCCTCTGCAGGCGGTACGATCGGCATAAAAATAGCTTGATAAGAAACAAAAAAGCTAATGTAGCAAATTGGCATTAAAACCAACAGCGGCAAGAATGATAAAAACATTGAAAGCATCATCAAGCCTGCAGTAATTGCCCCATATACACTCAATGGTGCCATGTTGTGGTAAAACACCATAAGTGAGCTTTTTAGCACCTCAAAAATACGTTTTTGTTGATTAAAATAAACCAACGGCACTGCATAAGAAAAAGCCGTTAAATACACCGATAACGCAATTAAAAACAGCGCCAAATTTGCCATCGAGATGCTATCAATTACTTGCTGCAAGGCAATGTTAGGATCGACATTCGGATTACTCATAATCTCAACAGCTTCAGCAAATAAGCCAGCAGCTAACAAGGCCATTAGCACACCTGCCGCCATTTGATAAAGCGCTAAACGAAGCAGCCCCATGCGATTACCCTTGGCGGTAAACGGCTTTAGGATATCGGCCAACATAATTTTGCCGCCTTGCTGTTTGGTGATCACCGCTTGATAAAACCCCGCAGTTAAAAATGGCGTGGCAATGGCTGCTATAATTTGTAAAAAAGGTAAAAATAGCGATAGTAAACCAATAATACCTATAAATAAGTGCATAAAAATAAAGGTAAAAGGCTGAGTTTTAAAAATAAGCCAGCCTGCTTTAAACCATTTCAGCCCTGCATCGGCCTTAAATACTCGTAATTCAATTGACATACTTGCTCTTAAATTAACAACAAAACACGCCGAGTATAACTCGGCGTTGGATGGGATTACATAGACGACAGCTTAAAATTACGGTTTTTTAATCTTCTTTATATCTAACATATGCGCACCATGCTTAATTTTCGTCTCTAGGTATGCTTTATTGCCCGCTAAACCAGCTTTAATGTGTGCATGCGTGCCAACCACTGATTCAACTTCAATACCTGCATCTTTCAAGGCATTAAGCTTTTTAGGATTATTGGTCATCAGCTTTACGTGAGCCAACCCCATCGCTTCTAGCATTAATACCGCGTCAGAAAAGTCACGTAAGTCATCAGCAAAGCCCAAATGATTATTTGCTTCATAGGTATTCATACCTTGTGATTGCAATACATAGGCGTCAATTTTATTGTATAAACCAATACCACGCCCTTCTTGGCGTAAATAAAGTAAAATACCACCTTGTTGATGCATCATTTCAATACATTCGTTGAGTTGTTCACCACAATCACACCGTGATGAATGAAATACATCACCGGTTAAACATTCAGAATGCATACGAATAAGCGGCACAGACTGCTCGCTATCAGCACGATTAAACACCAAAGCAACATGCTCTTGGCCATCTTTTAAATCGCTAAATGACACGATTTCTGCGGGTATATCACTGTTTTTGCCAACATTTAGTTGGACTCTAGCTCTTACTTGCGCCACGACAAATCCAAAATTAAAAAGTAATGCGATAATGCAAACGTGATAATATCACAAAAATAAACTGCATTGAAAATAATACAACACCGCAATGAGTAATAACTATATTGAGGCAGTTACTCGCAATTCAAGCATTGCCCTGCGCTAAATCGACAATTCCACCCCACCAAAAACAAAATTCTTACCCGATACTCTAAATCAATGACATGGTTGTACCTATTTGGTATAATTTAATTAAACATAATAATAAGTAACATTATGAAAGCCTCCTCTTTACTACTTTGTCTTGCCATCGCCTATTCTGGTTATAGTCACGCCGATGAATCTATACATAGTCAATTTAAAATAGTTTACCAGCAATACCTTGATGCACAGCAACAAGGCAAAGGCGCAGAAGATAAAGCTGAACAAGCCTATTTGCTAGGTAAGCAAATCTATGGAGATAAATCAGATAACACTGCAAATTTAGCCATAAACTATGCTAATGAGCTTCATCAATACCCTGCAGAAAACAAACAAAAACGTTTTACCTTGTTTGAGCAGGCTTACACTATTTTAGCGGCTAATCATCCAGCAAGTAGCATTGAACTCATCGATGCATTGCTTGGTATGGCAACCAATACTGATTCGGTAAATAGAGCCGACGCCCTATACAAACAAGTTATTGAAATCGCTGCAGTCCAAAAAGTCCCAAAATTAGTAGCAGATATGAAACTGGCTGCTGCACAAGGATTAGCGTATGGCTTTCAAGGGAAGAAATACAACCAAGCCAAACGTTACCTACTTGAGGCAGACGAGTTTTACAGCCAAAACTTACCTGAGAACTCAGTAGAGCGGATCAAAGCTGACTTTTTAGTTGCCGCTTTTGCCGAAGGTAAAAGACAATATTCTAAAGCGATTGAGCGTTTAAATCGAGTTGTAAGTGTATTTGATAATGCACTTAGCTTCGATCATGAAACAGAGCTTAGTGCTCACTCTAAATTAGTTCACCTTTATGAAAAAACAGGTAAAAGTGACGAAGCGACCAAACATTGTTTAGCTATAGCTAAAATGGTGCCGTGGCAAGAAAACCAGCAACAAACCCCACTTTATCGTCAAGAACCTAACTACCCAGATAGTAAAGCAAGGTTTAGGCAAGATGGTTCAGTGCAAATGGAATTTGACGTTAACACCGCTGGCTTTGTAAAAAATATCACTATCATTAAATCTGAAGGTGGTGAAGCATTTGAACAAGAAGCCATTAAAGCAATGGAAAAGTGGCGTTATGCCCCTAAGTTTGAAGATGGAAAAGCAGTGGTTGCAAAAGCTCAAGTGCAGCTAGACTTTAAAATTGGCAGGTAAATACACGTAATTACTAATAACATCAGTGTTTGTAATACTGTTTATAAACACGTTTTAAGCCCAGCATGACTGGGCTATTTTTGTAAGGTATCGAGTATTTTGTCACTGGCATCCTCGATTAAATCAAGTACCTGTTCAAAACCATTTTCGCCACCATAATAAGGGTCGGGGATCTCATCAACGCAGGTTCCATAAGCTAAAAATAACGACAGCTTATACTGCAAATGCGCCGGACAAAGTGCTGTTAGATCAGCTAAATTGGCTTTATCTGCAGCGAGGATCAAATCAAAGTACTCAAAGTCATGAGCGTTAACTTGTCGTGAACGTATCCCCTCAAAGCTATAGCCACGTTTAAGTGCCGCCGCTTGCGAGCGTTTATCTGGAGGATTACCAATGTGGTAGCCTGCGGTACCTGCTGAGTCAATTTCAAACTGTGATCCACGCTGTAATGCTTTAGCCTTTAACACCGCCTCCGCAGTCGGTGAGCGGCAAATATTACCTAAACAAACGATCAGTATTTTTTTCATGTTTATATTTCATCCACTAGCATCAATATGCATTCATAAGATACCAATAAAATTAAAACCTGCATACCTAGGTTACTTCCAACCTTGTAACCAGCGCTGTTGATCTTTTAAATCATGCCAATTTATTTCCATCGAACGCTTTGACATCACCGCTTCAATAACACAGCTGATAACAACGCCCTCTTCGTCAAACTCCATATCGGTAATCATAAAATGCTTTTCTTTATTGACGGGGGAAACTGCCGTCCATTTACTGTTTAATAGTTTTCTGTGGTTAATTTTATTCATATGATTCCTATCTAACATCATTACGCATTGATCATCGTGATACGTAAACACCACCCACTGCGTTTACATTTAACTGAATGAAATGTGATTTTACAGCTAACTAATCACAGCTGCATAGAGGTATAAGTCTGGCTCGACCATCAAGTGGGTTGTCTATTTTCAGGTAGTATTTACCAAGCAGGATTGGAATTTACGGTGCTAGTAAGAGGAATTAAATAACCAGTTACATCAGATGACTCACTATGTATTACAAGGTAGAGGTAGGCTTTAATTTATCACTAAAGCCTACATAAGCTAATGCAATTATTAAAATTCGTAACTAATACTCACGCCACCATCAGCGCGTTTTTCATTACTGTTGCTGCCTTCACCGTAGCCTAATTCAAAACGAACGCGCCAACCGCCTTCATTTAAACCACTAAAAAGGTAACTATAACTCACGCCTACACCGTTGGTCGTTTCTGTATCAAACATACCTGATAGTGCACAGCCAAAAATATTACCAAATGCCTCACCAATGTCTTTATCATCAGTATCCGAACACTCACGACCATCATCTTGTGCACCAATGGCGCCAACAACTAAGCCTAAAGCATGCTTTTTATCGCTCGTTAGCGCATGTTCAAACCCGACAGAAAAACCATCATCTAAGCCTATTTTATAGTTAGCATACCAGCGCTGTGTACCTTGTGCTGCTGATAATGATACCTCTGGTATAACAAAGTAAGGGTAGCCGCCACCGATTGAAAAATTAACATCGTTTGCATTAGATGAAAAAGTACAAATCGTTAGCAAAGCACCTAGGCAAAGCTTGTTTAATGTCATTAAAGTTCCTTTTAAGTTTTTTATTATAAAGCGAACGCTACTTTACACATTTTAGAAACAAAAAGGCAACTAAAATTGCTTCAAAATAACATCATCATAATCATCAACGTTTAACGTCACATTAAACTTAGCCGCCACACTGTCAAGCTCAGCTTGCTTGATAGCTAATTCATCCATGGTGATAGTGTTATCGTCTAGTTGCCATAATAACCGCGAGCCCGCATAACTATAATGAATTGCTAACAATGCCTGAGGATTTCCCTCTCGCCCCGCCGCTTTTAATTTTGCCATTTTACGGGTGATTTTATTCAATGCTTGTTTGAGATCCCACACATACACCACTTCGGTCATATAATCATGCGTGCGGTATTTATTCAGCGCCCAGCCAATTGTTAGGCTAGTAATAACTACACCTATTAAATTCCAATGAAAATGACTGCCACTTTCATCAGGGAATAACGCGATTAGTAGTTGTGAGATTGCTAAACTGCCAATAGCCAACGCCAAGCCGCAGCCGATAATAACGCGGTTTAAATGCTTACGATAACGAGCTTTATCAATTTGAATAAGTTGCATAACTGCCTAATAAAATAAAAACCAAAATTCACGGCCGCTATTGTAACCAATGCCCATAAGCAAACACGAAACTTTTTAAAAATATTTCACCCCTTTTTAATCTAGCGCACGTTTTAGTGATGAATACCACTTAACTTATCGAGGATTTGCTTATGCAAACAGTAGCTTTACCACACACTAATCATGCTTTAAAAACATCAACGGCCATTGTTGGTGGTGCAGCCATGACCTTTGCGGCATTTGCATTTATGCAGTACTTAATTAGTGGCGAGCAACGCGCGCCAAGCTTTATTGATGACGGCATCAATGTAGAAATATTCCAAGCGCCAGAAGATTCTAAAGTGCAGCACAAGCAAACCTTGCCGCCGCCACCTAAAATGCAAACGCCGCCTAAAGTGCTGCCGCGTACACCGCCAAGTACTGATACTAATATAGTAACAACCGCAATAACGCCAGATATAAGTATTGATAAAATAGGTGGCGATATAAAAGCTAACTTACAGCGACCTACCGGTGATGCGACCCCCATAGTACGTATAAATCCTAAATACCCGCCCATTGCCGCACGAGAAGGCATTGAAGGCTGGGTACAATTAAGCTTTAATGTATCTCAAACTGGTGAAGTAATAGATGCACAAGTAACAAACGCAGAACCAAAACGCATTTTCGACCGTGAAGCACTACGGGCAATAAAACGCTGGAAATACCGCCCAAAAGTGATTGATGGCGTAGCACAAATGCAAACGGGGCAAAGTGTACAACTTGATTTTAAGTTAGACCAAACGCAATAAAAGCTCATTAACGGATAAGGGTGCCTATGCTTACAAGCTTAAAGTCATGGTTTATCAGTCAGCCCAGTAACGACTACTTGGCTGACTACGCAAAAAGTGGCGACAATCGCCACTTAACTAAACTCGTTACCTTGTTTGGCAACGATTTGTATCATTACTTAGTCACGCAAAGTAATGAGCAACTCGCCTTTGATATAAGCCAACAAACATGGTTAAAAGTGATGGAAAAACGCCATTATTATCAACCGCAAGACAACCCGAAAGCCTGGTTGTTCCGCCTTGCCCGTAATGCGTTAATCGATGAGTTTCGCAAACAACAGCGTTTTGTTGAATTAGAAGACGATACTGCAATTGCAGCACCTAATACTCAGCAAAGCTTTGATTACGAAGCCTTTAACCACGCTTTAATGCAACTAAGCTTTGTACAACGCGAAGCGCTCAGCTTACAGCAAGAAGGCTTTTCGCTTGAAGACATACAACAGATCACCCAAAGCAATCATGAAACCGTAAAAACGCGGCTACGTTATGCAAAACAAAACTTAAAAACATTATTAGGAGGCTACCATGAACAAGCATAACGAACAGTTTGAGCAGCAACTTAACCAGCATTTTAGTGAGCGTAAAAAACGCCACACACTGACGCCAGAACAACAGGCATTGTTTACGCAAATGCCGAATCAAAAAGCTAATAAAAAGCCGACTCGATTTTTATTACCCCTGCAAATGACCGGCCTCGCCTGTGCTCTGGTAGTACTGGGCTTTACCATTTTTAACAACACAGAACAACAACACACACTTAACAACGCCTTTGCCGTACAGCAAAGCAGTTACCACTTTATAGAAATACACCAAGTAGATAATGCGGGCAGTTATTCAAGTGAAATCACTAGCCAAAAACAACAACTGGACGACAAACTCGCCGCAGACCTACGCCTGCACCAACAGCGCTATATTGAATACGGGCAATTAGTCAAAGTAGATAACGACTGGTACATCGCCAGCTGCCACAGCGAAGTGCTCATTCAAATAAAAGACTCGTTATTAAATAACTTAAAAACCAAACACGCCGTAGCGAGTGATATTGTAAAAGGCGACATGCTCGCCATGGCACACAACAGCCAAGGCCAGATTATCGCACTCAAACATGCGGGAGATGGGGTAAAGGTTTGTAGAGGGTAGGGTTAAGAAGATTTAATGAAAAAGAGAGAAAAACCAAACACACAAAAATCTCCCTTAAAAGCAACCGCATAGGTTTAATTAAAAGAAATGTATTGGTCAACTATTGTTTCTAATATCTTCTTCTAAATCTTTTATCAAGTGCCGAACTCTTTTGGTGAATAGTGAATGAATAATATCATTACTAAGCGTTTTAATAACCTCTACATCCATATAGTTTGATAATAATTCCTTCTTTTCAGATAACGAATATCCATCAAAGTTAATAATATACTTATGATTTTTAATAACATCTCTGGAGCACTCTTTATAAGCTTTAGAAAACTTCTTTGGAATAATAATTGCGTTTAATTTGGTCTGTTTAAGTAAAGTCTTTACAGTCGCATCTAGTTTGTAAAGAATTGTCTCATCTTCCATTTGAGAGTAATAAAATAGCCACCCCCTACGCTTACCCTCGTAGATACAACCCGTAATTCTTAAATTTAACTTATTTTCAGTTATGTATGATTTGGCATTTGTTACATATTTATGAGCATTAATAATTTTAGCTAGTGAATTTTCAATTCTCCAAATAGATTCTTTTTTAACTGTCAGTTTTCGTTTTTCAATCCAATAACCTAAGAAATCGAAACTTTTATCTAAATTATCTATTATAGTTTTGCTACCAATTTCATCGTAAGGGTGACACTCTAATTTCAGTGTATCGAAATCACTTATAACACTATTTAAAAGCTGTAGAGGCATCTCACCTTCAGAAAAGATTAAAATATCATCAACATAGCGATTGTAAGAAGTTTTTGCTAGTTTTATATAGGTATTATCAATCTCACTGACATACATTTCAGCCAATATATTTGATATTGAGAGCCCTTGAGGTACGCCACACACATTAACTTTTTTTCCTGTAGGGTTTACCAGAGCCTTGTTAATTAAGTCACGGGCTTCCTTACTTTTTATTTTATTGAAAGCTTTATTTAAGAGTAATTCATGCCTAATACTGGGATAGAAATTTTTTATATCTATTTTTATGAATGATTTAAAGTTAGGATTCTTAACGTCATTTTTTATCTTATCTAACATTATCTGGGGAATGAGGGTACTGGAGTTTTCAGGGAAAATATCTTGCAGAAATAAATGCAATGCTTTTAAAACTAATCGATCTCTTACTGTCGGTATAGAAATCACCCTTGGATATTTTTCAACTCCTTTTGAAATTAGTTTTTCCTTATACCTACTGAACTTATACCCCCCAGTGTATACTTTTTTAAGTATTAAATTAATTTCAGCCATAAAGTCATATCTATCATTTGCACTAATACCATCAACACCAGTTGACGGAGTGAAATGAATGTAACTCAGGTAAATATCTTTTAGGCTTTGTTCATTAAACCTTGATTTAAATAAATCATAATCGCTCATAGCATCACCACAAAAAGAATAGGCAAAGCATAAGCTAATACTATTAATGAAGTCCGTATACAAAGATAAAAATAAAGCCTAAAGACTTCAGTTATAGATAGTTTCCTACTGCAGTTTTTATCTGCATCAAAATAGATAAAATAAAACAAATCAAAAGATATATGATTCTCTACTGAATCGAGAAGTTCTAGGTAATAATCTTGAATCTCTAAAAAGTTATTTTTTGATTCGCACAAGCTAAGTTCAGTTGATAAACCTTGCATTGTAATATAGTTTTTCTTTAACTCCTCATATCTTGTCTTTAAATTTAATTGGGGAATAAACAGTGAAAGAGTAAATACCGAACCTGTTGTTAAAACCATAACTATATCTGTACTTTCACTAAAAAAATGAGGCTCTTTAATAAGATATATAGAAAAAGAAAAGGTAAGAAATGAGTACCAAACTAAAATTAAACTTGAATGGAAATAATTAGACAAAAGCCTCTCTGAGGCTCTAATTCTACACTTTCGAGTAAACCATATCTGATTTCTCAAAGCACCTATGCTTTTAGTTAATTCTGTACTTTCCATATTTGACATAACTCCATGAATAAAAGCTCAAGGTGGGTGTAGATACTTTTAGATAACACGTCAATAAACATGACATTTTGGATAAACCAAACACGTTAGTGTAGAGATTAGATTTGCCCACACGGATAACGTGTGAACCTTGTTTTAAAATAAAACAAATTGAAGCAATTATTTTGACCTCAATCCCACCAAGAGCTGATTTATCATAGTGGAAAAAATTCACTACATCAACAATATAGATAACACAATCTGAGGAAAAGGTCCTGCATCTAGCTAAACTCAAACACCAATCTCACGTTTAACACCCTTCCCCCGTCATCACGCCCTGAAAATAAGTAATTGATGAGTAATATCGCGCATGGCAGGATTTTGTTCCCGACAAATCCTAAGTACCTACATCCATGTAGGCAATGCGCGATAAGGCGAAACTAGGCCATGGGTGAAAAGCGTAGCTTTGAACGAGAGGCCATGGATGGCCGAACTGGGGAGCGTACATGGATGTGAAAGTTGGCCTATCTTCGTCGTTTACGTTCACATCAATTATGCGTTGAAGGATTAAGCGTGATGCTCGGGGCGCCGTGGTGTTCCAAGGGGCGACCGGCGGCAGCTGCCAGCAATCTGGCAAAGAACCTTGAATAAGGTTTCTTTAAACAGTTAGCGAGTTTGAAAGCGACAAGTTAGCAAGCAATGACCAACAGTTACACGCGCCAGCAAGCTTAGCGCCTACGGTGATGAACTTATCACTGGTGTTAAACCCTTCGGCTGAAGCCATCTCCTACAACCAATATTTAAGCTCTGTGCAGCGCAGCGCCTCTGTGCTCTCGGTGGTGATATTCACTTTTTCACCCTAAAGGGCAACCTACAATTTAAACGCCCCCATTGGTTTTATCGTTGCACTTTAGCCAACCAAACCTCGCGCGCCAGCAAGCTTAGCGCCTACGGTGGTGAACTTATCACTGGTGTTAAACCCTTCGTGGCTAAAGCCATCTCCTACTTCCAATATTTAACTTCTGTGCAGCGAAGCGCCTCTGTGCCCTCGGTGGTGATATTCACTTTTTCGCCCTAAAGGACGACCTACAATTTAAACGCCCCATTGGTTTTATCGTTGCACTTTAGCCAACCAAACCACGCGCGCCAGCAAGCTTAGCGCCTACGGTGGTGAACTTATCACTGGTATTAAACCCTTCGTGGCTAAAGCCAGCTCCTACTTCCAATATTTAACCTCTGTGTAGCGAAGCCCCTCTGTGCTCTCGGTGGTGATATTCAATTTTTTCACCCTAAAGGGCGACCTACAATTTAAACGCCCCCCATTGGTTTTATCGTTGCACTTTAGCTAACCAAACCACGCGCGCCAGCAAGCTTAGCTGCTACGATAGTTAACTCTATCACTGGTGTTAAACCCTTCGTGGCTAAAGCCATCTCCTACTTCCAATATTTAACCTCTGTGTAGCGCAGCGCCTCTGTGTTCTCAGTGGTGAAAATTCACTTTTTTCGCCCTAAAGGGCGACCTAAAATATAAAGTGGCTAGGCTCTAGGAAGTGACTAGGTACTAGGATTGTTCCGTAGTTCGTCGCCCGCCGCACGAAGCCATAGCCACACGCGCCAGCAAGCTTAGCGCCTACGGTGGTTAACTTATCACTGCTGTTAAACCCTTCGTGGCTAAAGCCATCTCCTACATCCACTATTTAACCTCTGTGCAGCGCGAAGCGCCTCTGTGCTTTCGGTGGTGAAATTCACTTTTTCGCCCTAAAGGGCGGCCTACTTTTTAAACTGGTAATCTTTTATATAACGATAATCAAATTCAGTATCGTCTAACACTTGGCAGTGGTCGTTAAAATCATCGCTGAGCATGCAATAGATATCAATTTTTACTGATTGTTCTTCAATATTTTTAGCAAAGCTGGTGAGTAACTGCCTGCCTTTTTTAGCGTCCATATAACAACCAAATTCATAAATACTGTAAAGCCTTGCAAAGGTATCGCCGCCCTCTTCTGCTTGCGAGATAAGTGCGTCACCGGTTTTACTATCGAGTATTTTTCCTAGTATAAATTGAGCGCGCGGGTTGCTTTTTTGCTCTGCTAAATAACGCAGTATTAATTGCGCTTGATAGCTATCTTGCGGGTAATTACCTAAGTAGCGCCCTTGAACATCAAACTGCCTACCTGAATAGTAAGCAAAAGCATAAGTAAGTGCTTTATGCTGGCTTATTGCAGCGAGCGCTTCATCACTGGTATCAATGTGCTTATCGCGAAACTCGGCTGCGCGCGCTGCTTGCTGATTTTTTTCATTTTCCATGTACTGTACCCTTGAAAAATGAGCACCGCAATGGCAACAATATAACCAACCACAAAAGTCAGCACTAGCAACAAAGGTAAAACAACAAACCACCTGTTTTTTAACTTTTTTTGTTGTATATAATCAGGGCACGCAAAATAAGCATCAAATGCTTTATAGTCATGCATTGAGATGTTGATACGCGATAGATAGGCAGCGCTCCAGGCGCCGAGTACATAAACGCCAATCAAAATAACGGACAGCACATTGCCGCCGACCACTATTTGAAAATCCCATGCGAGTAAAACAATACACGCATGAGACACAAAACCTATTACAGAGAATAATCGTTCATAGCCACGACCATGAAATCTAACAGCTAAACCTATTAACGCGCCGCTGAGCCATAGCATAACAGCTCCTGCTGCTGGCTTTAATTCATAAATAAATACCCACAGCACTAAAATAGGTATACACCAAAAGACTGTGCCTAATGCGGCTGCCAATGCATTTTGTTTTGTTATTTTTTCTATTACATTGTTTTGAAAGTTGCTCTGAGCTGACACGGTAAATCCCTATACGATTGTAAAAATTGTTAATATATTCTATTTCTAACTTCAATACATCCCCAGTACAACGCAAAGCATAAGTAGCAACTTACTGAACCCTTCTATACTTCCTCCTATCTCATTTTTTCTGTTACTAATCGCACTTTTGTGAAAGTTAATAACAATTAAACTATTAACACGCTACTCTATTTACATCGTGTTTAAAAAATTGGAGTCATCATGAAGACGTCTTTTTACACCAGTTTAGCTATTGCTATGGTCAGTTTATCTACCTTGCAGGCGTGTGCGCAGCAAGCGGAACAAGAAATCCCTGTCGCTAAAAGCGCTGATAAGTATCAGCTTGAATTAGTTGCTCAAGGGGTAAATATTCCTTGGGGAATGGCGTGGCTTAACGGGAAAGATTTATTAGTAACAGACCGCGCTGGTGAGCTTAGGCTAATTCGTAATGGCAAACTGCTAGAACAAAAAATTGCAGGGCTGCCTAACATGCATGCGGAAGGTCAAGGCGGCTTATTAGATATCGAGCTTGATCCTAACTTTAAAGATAATGGCTGGATCTACTTTTCTTACTCAGGTTATGAAGGCGATGAAGAAGGCTACAATACATCCATTATGCGTGCGCGCTTAAAAGATATGGTACTAGTCGAATCGCAGCTGCTGTTCGACGGCACGCCAAACACCACAACCAGCAAACATTACGGCTCGCGTATTGAATTTGATAAAGACGGTTACTTGTACTTTTCGATTGGTGATCGCGGCGCGCGTGATGTTCACCCACAAAGCTTAGAGTATGATGCAGGAAAAATTCACCGCATTAATGCTGATGGCACAATCCCTAAGTCAAACCCGTTTGTTAATCAGCCAAACGCACGTAAGAGTATATACTCTTATGGCCACAGAAACCCACAAGGCATGGCTATGCATCCAGAAACGGGGGCAATTTGGAGTCATGAACACGGTCCTCGCGGTGGTGATGAAATCAATATTATTAAAGCGGGTGCTAACTACGGCTGGCCAGAAGTAACTCATGGCATCAATTACATTGGTACCAAAATTACTGATGAAACAAGCCGCGAAGGTATGCAACAACCCGATTGGGTGTGGGTGCCGTCTATCGCCCCTTCTGGGATGGAGTTTGTTACAAGCAGCAAATACCCGCAGTGGCAAGGTCATGTGCTTGTTGGCGCTATGAAGTTTGCACACTTAGTATTGGTTGAACTTGATGGTAATAAAGTAACGGGTCACAGCAAGCTATTTGAAGGTGCTGGCCGCGTGCGCAGTATTGCAACCCACCCTAATGGCGATTTATATCTGGGTATTGATGGTATGGGAATTTACCGTATCGTGCCTAATAGTAAAATCTAACGATTAATACACGCAATGTGATGAAGCCCTCTAATTGAGGGCTTTTTGCATTTTTAGATGGTTTGGATGTATTACTGCGGCCCTGTACCGCCGTCAACTTGACTGCCTAAGCTATTGGCATTGTCTAAACTGTATGGGTATAACTGAATATCGTTAAAGATGTTAGCGCCATTGTCGCGATACTGATCAGTTGCTGATACGCCAGTATACACATTTCCTGACGCGCTAAAGTAGCCTGAGCCTTGGTTCCAATGTGGTTTTGCACTGTTTTCAAAGTAATTGTTTTCAACTAATACTTCAGCGCCATTACCTGCGCTAATTGCAAAATAAGTAATATTTTTCCAATAGTTATTAAACATGTGTACACGTGAATTATAACCATCTACTTTAGGGTTGCGCCCTGCTGCAGTGTCCCAAAAGTTATGATGCGCTGTGACTTGTGAGTTTTTGAATAAATGAGTGTACCAATGTTGGTTAGCACACACTTGCGTATTATAACCATAAAAGCGGTTCCAGCTTAAAGTGACATTTTGGCTATTGCCAATATCAATATAACCGTCACTAATTTTATTAAACGCCATATGATCAATCCAGATGTGGCTACTGTCATCAACAGAAATAGCATCCCCCGCTTCAACTAATGCAGGGTTAATATCTTCAAGTAAAATATTACGTATGATGATATTTCGATCATTACTGATCACTAAGCTTGCGCCGATAATTTTTGAGTTTTTCCCCAATCCTTCAAGGGTTTTATTTGAGCGAACACGAAGACGAGAGTCATTACGTGTAACGTTAACCGTGTTGTTGGAGCTGCTACCTAATTCACTACAACTTTGGTTACCAACCGGTAAGCGATACCAGGTTTTACCGTAATCGCCCCATGTGCCACAATCGAGTGGACATGCTGCAACAGTTCGGTTTGCCGTATGGCAGTTAATCGTTGTATTGTCAGGAACTTGAATAACCGCTGTTGATGTTGAGTTTAATGCGGCTGTTAAAGCACTGCAGCTAGTAACAATCGTCGGTGATACATTACCGCCACCTGTGGTGGTCGCCAGACCATCGCTGCCTGGTTGTGCTGCAAAACCAATTAAACCAGCTGTTGTTTGGCCGCCACCACTACTGCTACCACAACTACCTGAAACAGGGTTAATATACCAGCGCTGTGAACTGCCACCCGCATCATCATTTTGATACACATTGGCACCGTTTTGCGAACCCGCCACAGTTAATGACTTTTGCGTAAGTTTATTAACAATATTAAAGCCTCCCGATGAAGACAACTTCAGCTGCCAACGTTGATTGTCACCTTGCCAATCGTCATACACCACAATATTAGCGCCATTAGACTGTGACGAGTTGAGTACATCAAGTACTTGGTTATTATGTTGCGAACGAATAGTCCAGTAACCATCACTGCCTTTAGTAAAAGCAAACTTCTGGTTTGTCCCCCCCCAATATTGATAGCTAATTACATCCGGTGCGCCACTAGTATCAGACGTATTTACATCTAATGCCAAGCTAGAGCCACGGTTAATTACAGAGTAAACCTCACCTGAGGTGGGCATAGTTGTACAATTTTCTGCCAATGTAGCAAAGCTACAAGTAGATAACAGAAGTAAAAACAAAGTCTTTTTCCGTTGTATCAGTGTTGTCATAACGCTCATTCTTTTGCTCCAATTTATGCCATTCCTTGAATGGTGTTGTGTAAAATGCAAATCCTGCACTTAGGTACAAACAGTTAATAATTATCGTTTGCGCACTTATATTAGGATCATTTATATTACAAATAAAGCTAATTGTTAAATAAAAGTAAACTACAGTCATTATCGACTGTGAGATTTTTAAAGCTTAATAGCTAAATTAGTATTGAAATTCGCTAATTTTAGGGTGTAAATTAATATATCAGCGACTTATACCGTTTTATTATTGTGTAATAGTATGACAAGTCTTTAGCGAGGTACGACTACACTAGAAACAAATCAAAAAGTCGTTTTTTTACAATTCTTTTTATTTATCCGTCAATAAACTAGCTAATAGTTATTTATCGATTTGGAACTATTATGAAAAGAGCGAATTACGTTAATATCGAACCCGAGTTAATGACCTACTTGATTGCTCAAGAAGCACTGATCAAACAGAAAGTCGAGGCTACCTTTGGAGTGACAATTTGGGAGCTGCTAAAACTAAGAGCGTCACAGTTAAACCAATGCGCATATTGTTTAGCCATGCATAGCAAACAAGCACTGGAGTATGGCGAGAGCATTAACCGCATTATTGCCCTCAATGCGTGGCAAGACACGCCACTTTATAACGATAAAGAACGTGCTGCATTAGCGCTTTGCGAGAAGTTGACTTTGTCACAGAACATTGATGATGACTTTTACCAAACACTTTCAGCATTATTTGATCAACCAAGTTTAGTTACCCTCACCGTAGCAATTAATGCTATAAATAGCTGGAATCGTATGGTGAAAATGTTTAAACCGACAGTCGAGTTTAATGAACGATAAACTATTTACAGCCCAACGGGCGATATCGCTGATTATGTACAAGCAGTTTGGTTTGCAAGCGCCCAATCTTCAGGGGAGAGTTGGCTCCCCTGCGATGGCGCAAAAGGCGTTATATTTTTGCTATCTGGGCGTCTTAATTTAGCTGGAAAACCATTAAATTCCCCCTATTTCATGCAAACCATATCAACACAGTCAGAAAAAGTAACGTTTACTGCTGGCTCCGTCTTTTGTGGGATCCGGTTTAAACCCGCTGGACTTGCCCATTTACAAAAGGTAAATCATTCGCTTGTGGCGCCTGCAACCTTAACAGGTTTAGCACAGGCACTTGACCAATATGCTAACTTAGATTCGTTTATTGATTTGTTGTCGGCGCACCTCAATACACCAAAAATACACCATCAGGCTATTGAGCACACACAAAAACTGATCCATAAAATAATCAATCTTACCCCACTAAGTACTGCTTACGAGCACACTCCTAAAGGTAAGCGGCAATTAGAGTGCTACGTTAAAAACACCTGTGGCATCACTGCCAAACACCTAGCACGTATTTACAGAGTCAGGCAAGCCAGACAACTTATAAAAGCAAACCCACAGCTAAGCTTGGCACAACTCGCCCTTGAGTGCGGGTTTTCCGATCAATCTCACCTAAACAATGAGTTCAACGCTATTTTACAAATACCCCCTGCCAAATATAAAAAGTTAATCCAGCAATAAAAAAGCCTGCAAAATTCCAGGCTTTCTCGTTAACTTTACTCTCGCTAACTTTACTCTCGCTAGCTTTACTCTCGCTAACTTTACTCTCGCTAGCTTTACTCTCGCTAACTCTTTACAACACAATAATGCTCGTAACTAGGTAAGCTACAAACGTTAAGCCACCCGCGAATAATGCATACGGCATTTGCGTTTTAACGTGAGTAAGCAAGTCACAGCCGGAGGCAATAGCTGACACCGCACTGGTATCTGATATTGGCGAGCAATGATCGCCAAATACGCCGCCACCTAAAATTGCCGCAATCACTAATGACGGTGGTAGGCCGAGCGCTTGAATTAATGGCACACCAATCGGGATAAGTATTGCAAATGTACCCCATGAGGTGCCTGTTGTGAAAGAGATCACCGCACCGGTTACAAACAACACTGGTACGACTAAGTAAATAGGTAAGTAATCACCCACTAAGCCCGCAACAAAAGTGCCAGTACCTAAATCTTTTAAACTGGCGCCGAGAGTCAATGATAGTAATACGATCGCGACTAACGGTAATAACTCACCCATGCCTTTAAAGCCAATATCAACCAGTTTATGGTGAGTAAATTGACGAGAGCTTATCATTAATAAGTAGGCGACAACGCAAGCTAAAATAGTTGCATACAATACCGACTTAGAGCCACTGCCGCTGGCAATATCACCATTACCTGACCAATACATAAAGCCGACCATACTACCAATTAATGTAATTAGTGGTACTAACATGTAACGTGCTTTAGTCCCTTTGACTTCTTCTTGCAGCTCAGTTTTTTGATATTCCACTTGCTCTTCAGCCTTTTTAAGCGGGCCGTGCACTTTATCAAACGAGATAGTATAAAACACAATGAGTAAGGTGATGATGGCGTAAAAGTTATAACCTATGCTGCCCCATAACACCGAGACTGCCGACTCTGACAGTTCATAATTACCAAGCAAGCCAAGTATGTATGCCCCCCAGCCATTAAGTAAAATCAAAATACACACAGGTGCACTGGTACTATCAATAATGTACGCTAAGCGAGCACGGCTCATTTTAAATTTATCGAATAAACCCCGCGATAAAATACCCGCAGTCAGTACACTTAAGTTAGATTCTATAAATACCGCAATGCCTGAAAACATGGTTAAATAACCCACTTGGCGTTTACTCTTTGCCACACCTTTGTTCATCAACACATTTACTGTTGCAGCCACACCGCCCGATTCGCGTATGTAAGCAAGTAATGCACCGATTAAGATACTAAAAATTAGGATACGACTATTACCTGGCGAACTTGCTACGCTCACCACGCGCTCTATGGTATTTATAAATGTATTAAAAAGTGTATTACCGTTACCTTGCAAGGCCAGCAAAAACTCTGAAGAAGCAACAGCAACGAGTAGCGCCATAATGACTTCTTTGCGCCAAAATACGATCAAAATCGCAATTAGTGGCGGTAAAATTGAATACCAAGACATACTGTAACCTTTTTTGTGGTGAGTCTATGACTCACTCTAATTATTATCAGGCCTTTGTTATAAAGGCTGGAACAAACTCATTAGCTTAATCTGTTCGTCAATAAACACAACTTAAATCGATTAGCGATAAGCTGAACACTGCCATTTAGATCAATGCTTATTTAATATCGCTTCATAAATTAGCGAAACAATTGAGCCATATTTACCGGTTTCAAACTTTCTCCCCATAAATTCATAATCTGTTTCATTCCCTTCAATCGGGGTATGGCGAGCATTGGTAAGCAAAATTATCGCCAAGTCATAAGCGGGATCAATCACAGTAACCGTGCCCGTCCAGCCAGTGTGACCATACGCTTGTGGGCTCGCGTACGGGCCAAAATGCCATTGTAAAGCACCGTTACCGGCACGACGCCAACCTAAACCATAACTTTCATCGCTGGCTTGCGGGGCAATGAATTGCTCTAATACTTGCGGGGTAAATATTTGCTTATCACCATAGCCACCGCGATTCAGCAATAACTGCGCAAGCACAGCTAAGTCTTGACCTGTACTAAAAAGTCCTGCGTGACCTGCGACCCCACCTAAGGAATAAAATGCTTTTTCGTCATGTACTTGTCCTTGTAAAACGTCGGTACGAACATTATCAAAGCTGATCCGTCCGTCACGAGTGTTTCCCATTAACTCAGTGGCAGCTATTTGGTTTTTTATAAAGCCCTTTTGCAATGGATTATAAACGGTGTGGGTTAAACCAAGCGGTTGATAAATTTGCCCTTCAACATAATTATCCAGCGACTGCCCGGAAAGTCGCTCCACTAATACACCGAGTAACATGTAATCAATATCTGAATATAAATGTTTAACGCTACGACCCGCAACAAATGGCACGCCTGTCAGTAATAAGTTTTTAGTACGTAAGCTATTTTGTGAAAAGAATCGCTCACCAAACTTATTATCTTTACGATGAAAATCAACTACCGCTGGATAACCTGCACTGTGGGTCAGTAAATCTTTGACTAACCGCTGCTCACGGCCCGCCCCACGAAACTCAGGTAAGTAATAAAATAGCGGTTTTTCTACATCAACTTTACCTTCACTGGCTAATTTCATTAACGCTAAATTTGTGGCAAACATTTTTGAATTAGAGGCAATATCAAATAATGTATCGCTTTTCATCTGCTGTGGCTGCTCTAATAATGAGCCATCAGCAAGGTATTTTTTAGCATCTCCATAGTGGCTTAATTTAATTAACTTACCATCTTTGATCACTGCCAGTACGGCACCGGGAAATCCTGCCGCGACTTCTTCGTTGATCAATTTATCCACGTTATTAAACTGCACTGACTTTACGGGCTTAGTTACTAAAGTTGGGTAAGAAAAACGTAATGTTAAATTAGCCCCTTCAGGCTGCACATTTTCAACCTTGAACGTATTTGTGCCGTTGTGAGTCCGTTTAGATAAGCTGTATTTGTAGCTATTATTTGCCATAAGTGGCTGAGGAATATTTATTTTTTCACCATTGATAAAAATATCCGCGCTCGTTGCGGTGTTATTTTCAATGATAATTTCGCCTCGGCCTTTATAAGCTTTAAATGTACCACGGTCATTAACCAGTGCCCGAGAACTTGGATTAGGATTTGGTACCTGCAGCACAACCTGCGCATTTGCTAAAGGCTTAATAATCGGTTCTGGGGCAAGTTGCTGTTGTTGATATTGCAACATTAACTTAGCTGCTTTTTTCGGAAAGTACTTCTGCATCAAAGCAAACAATACCGCAGCGCTGCGCGCATCTGCATTACCGCTTACATGCCAAGGTAAAAAGTGCATTTGAAAGGCACTTAATGTATCAAGGGTTTGTGGATCAAGTTGATTAGTCACGTGTACATCATAACCATAACCACGTAACGCTTTTTGCATTAAACTAATGGATGGTTTAACTAAACTAAATTGCTGCCAATATTTATCAACCGTGTCACTGTCATACCATGCACCAATACCAGCTTGGTACAATTGATACCATGGAAAGCGCGGACCTGGATCGTTTTTTCGTGTAGGCGCTATATCAGAGTGGCCTACAACTTGAGTTGGGCCAATATCAGGGTTACGGGCTAAAATACCTTTACTGAGCTCAATCAATAACGCTATTTGTTTAGGGTCAAAATCGGGGAAAATACACAGTTTTGAGGCGTCATTTTCCATTTGCTCATCAGGTTTAACTTCGGGATAGTGACAGCTTGGTACGTTAACAATTTCGATACCAATTGATTGATCATTTAAATCTTCACGGCCTTGCCAAAAGCTTGTCCCGGCATGCCACGCCCTATCATGTTCATCAACTAGTTGAATTACTTTTAATTCATCCTCAGGGTAGCTAGGATCATTTAACTCTGGTAATAAATAATGAGCACTTAAACCACCTTCATCGACTAAAGCACGCATCGATTTTTCATAATCAATAGCGGTGTAATGCATGACTAAAAACTTAACACGATGACTGTAATTGGCAGATTGTGTAAACTCGTAAGGTGTTGAAGCGCAACTAGTCAAAAGTGCGGCAGTTGTAACTAAACAAAGTTTTTTAAACCAAGATAAAAACGTCATAGCCTTCTCATTGCTGATCAAAGTAAATAAGCGCAATCCCAAAACCACGATTAGCGGTATGTGCTTTTAGTAAACAATACATTAAATAAACCCAGTTCTCATATTGTTATTATAGTTTGGACAACTCGATTTGAGTTGTATAAACCAAACCCTATCACAGTAAAATGATTTGTAAATAATTTATTTCAACAAGTAAATTAAATAAAGATATTTTATCCCACCATAAAAACAATGCCCAAGCGACTAGCAAATAAATCTGTTAGTTCGTGCTATTGGTGTTGTAAAATTAGATAATTAAAACTATATTATTCCAATTATTCTTAAACAATATTCCAAAACTTAATTGCGGCTATTGGGAATAATTTATTTTTTGTATGCCTAGGAACAAGAGTAAAAACTAAGATGGTTACATTTGAACCTAGAATAAGTACAAATTTATTTCGATTAATGCTATAAATACGCCAAATATAAAAATAAGCGGGTAGTATGTCTACATTTGTAAAAATTAAAGCCTTACGTCAGTCCCTATCGAGCAGCGAAGCTAAGCTAGCCGACTTCACATTGAACTCAGCTAATGCTATTCGTAATCTTTCGTCTGTAGAGCTGGCTAAAGTTGTCGGCGTGAGCCAGTCAAGCGTTGTAAAATTTTCGCAAAAACTGGGCTACAAAGGCTTTCCAGCATTTAAGCTGGCTGTCATTGATGCACTCAATGATGAAACATCAGAACCAAAACTGCATGGTAAAATCACCTTAAGTGATTCACTAGAGCAAATAGCAGAAAAGCTACTCAGTAGTAAACTTGCTGTGCTTACTGAAACAAAAAACCTCAATGAAGCGCTAGCCATTGAACAAGCTGTTAGCTTGTTAAAATCAGCTAAACGAATTTTAATTTGTGGTTTAGGGGGCTCTGCCCTGGTGGCTAAAGACTTCTCTTATAAGCTGCAAAAGTTAGGTATGCCAGCAATAGCTGAACCTGATGGTCATGCGCAGCTCGCCTATGTATCAACCTTTGCAAAAGGCGACTTAGTTATTGCGATCAGTGAATCGGGTGTCACCAGAGAAATCGCTGAAGTGGTAAAGCAGGCTAAGAAGAACGACAGTTACGTGATCTCTGTCACTAAATTTGGTAGTAATCCTGTTGCTGATCAAGCCAATGTTAGGCTTTACTCTGTGGCAGAAGAAGAGTCAGTCCGTTTATCATCGATACTTGCCCGTACTGCGCAAGACTTTGTTATTGATATTCTATTTATCGCTTTAACGCAATCGAGTCGTCAAGGTCGTAAATTACTAGAGCATTCAAATGACGTTGTTGGTGAATTTAGAAATCACTAACCAACGACATCCTAAAGAATTAAGGCCACTATTGTGGCCTTTCTTATGATAAAAACCACTTTAACAACAGCCGTGCAATAATAACCTATCTCTCGTTTGCTAATTTATAAATTATTTCTTTATTCCATGCAAACCAAAATTTTTTAGTTCATAAACAATAATTATTATTGTAACTCCAACAGTATTGTTCCAACTCAATAAAAAATCCTCCTTCTTTAGAATGAAAAATACAAAAACATGTCATTTCAATATATTAAATATGATTAACTGCGCTAAAAATCGCGAAAAAACTCCCCCAGCCTTACGCTTATATTGACAAAAAATATAACGAAACCAGTTTTTATATATTTTATTTATAGATACAACACAAATAAGGAAGAGTTTATTCTTGACCATTAATAGCAACGCATGTTTAATGGAATAGCAACAATTGATCAAAGTTTATAACTCTGTTTGGGGAATCAACAAAGTTCAGAGCTATAAGTTAATTATAATAAGGACGGGGAAAACAATGAAAAAACAGGTACCAACCTTCACTATAAGCTCGTTAGCGCAGGCCACACATCGCGCTCTGCGAGTGCCAAAAACTGCAATAACCACCGCTATAATAGCTGCCTCGCTAGCAAGTGCTCCTGCATTCGCGAATTTAAACGGTAGCATTAAAGGTAAGGTAAAAACCGAGCAAGCAAACCAACCACTAGCGGGTATTACTATTACTGCACGTAGTAACGTCATGCCAAAAGCGCGTACGGTGGTAACCCGTGAAGATGGCAGTTATGATCTCCCGCAACTAAAACCAGGCACTTATGAGCTGACCTTTGAAGACAGCAGCGGCGTTACACAAACAATAACTGTTGATGTACTGCTAGAGCAAACCTCAAGTGCTAATGTTGTTCTTGGCGGTAAAAAAGATAATGTTGAAGTAATTACTGTGACAGGCAGTAAACTATTTCGCCAAGGTAAATCAGCACTCACAAACTCATTAGGTGAAGACGGAATTAATAATGTCCCTGTAGGTCAAGATTACCGAGACCTTTTAAAGCTTGTCCCTGGTATAGAACTTTCGGCAAATTCAACGTTGGGCCCATCAGCTGGTGGATCAGGTGTTGATAACTCATATGGCTTTGATGGTGTTAATGTGTCATTGCCGATGTATGGAAACTTAGCTTCAGAGCCATCAACACACGATGTTGCCTTTGTTACTATGGACAGAGGTGGTGCAAAAGCGGTTGGCTTTAATCGTTCTGGTGGCTTTTCAATTGACACAGTATCAAAATCTGGTACGGATGAGTTTCACGGTAATATAGAATACAAAATACAACCAAAAACCTTTGTTGCAACGCCAGTAGGTGCAGAGAGCTTTGAACTTGATAAAAGTTGGTTAACCGCAAGTTTAAGCGGTCCACTGATTGAAGATACATTATATTTTTATACCTCTTATTACCGTCCTGAAGCGACCAAAGCAAACAAAAACACAGCCTATGGCGAAGTAAAAGATTATGAGAGTATCCGCGAAGAATACTTTGGTAAATTAACCTGGGCACCAACTGATGATATTTTGATAAATATCTCACAACGTACCTCAGATAAAGAAGTTAAAGGTGATTCGATTGATGCTTACGAGATGGACACTGTATCTGTCGGTAGTAAAGCTGATCAGGATATCTTTACTTTAGATGGTTCATGGATTTTAGGATCAGCAACCACACTTTCGTTCCAATATAGTAAGTTTGAATTAGAAACAGCCTCACAACCTGATACACCATTGAGTGTAATCCCTTCTTTATCAAGCCAACTTGGTATTGATGACTTAGCTCAAATGGGTTATTTCTCTGTCCCAAGCTTAAGAAGTTATGACCCAGATGAAGGATTTAGCGAAGCACAAATCGCCGCATATAATGCTGGCGCAAATGCATTAATTAATACCTATGGCTATCTTGAAGACGCAGTGATGAAAGGCGGTGGCGGTGTTGGTGCATACGCAACTTATGATAATCAAAACTTCTACAGAGATTCTTTTGAAATAAACTTAGAGCATGAATTTGATTGGGCCGATACTTATCATATACTCCATTTTGGTGCTAAATGGGAAGAAGGCGAAGAACAACTAACGCGCCTATCTAATGGTTGGGGACGTATTTCTTATTTAGGTGGTTTAGTCGATGCAGATGCAGACACCGAAGGTTTTGACCCCGCTGATGCCGTTTACCGAGCCCATGTACAACAGATGAGTTTAGCAACAGAAGGCGGCAATACTGTTTCAGGGATAAACTCTAAAACTCGCAGTTTAAACTTTGAAATAAACGACACGATTGAACATGGAGACTGGACTTATAACTTAGGTCTATTAATAAGCCAAGACACTTGGTATGGTCAAGGCTTAAAAGCTAAATCAGGTACTATTTCCGGTTATGAAGTTGCCCCCGGTCACAAGTACCAAATGTACCAAACCGACTGGAAAGATATGCTACAACCTCGTTTAGGTGCAACATGGACTTATTCTGATGAGGATTCCGTATTTGCAAACTTAGCGATTTATAATCCTGAAGCAAGTTCATTATCTCGCGCAGCATCATGGGACCGAAACACTCGTGCCGAAATTGAGTTATTACTCGATGAAGCCGGTAATATTTTATCCTCTTCACCTAGAAAAGGTTCGTCTGGTAAAGTATTCCAAGATGATATGAAACCACGTCGTATTAACGAATTTACTATCGGAACCACTAAGTATGTTGGTTCTGACTTAGTATTACGTGCCCATGTTCGTCACCGTAAAGGCATGCACTTTTGGGAGGATATGCCAAACAATGCGCGCCTAACTGATTACTCAGGTGTTGATGCCGAAGGTGTACCACAACACATTGCAGATAAAGGCTTATATGTAGCTAACTTAGCTGATATTCGTGACGAAATTGGTGGTTCGTCTTATGTAATTGCAGAGGTTGATGGCGGCGAAACCAAATACTGGGAAGCGAGTATTGAAGCCGAATACTTGGGTGAGAATAGCTACGTAAACGCTTCATATGTATGGAGTCACTACTATGGCAACTTTGACCAAGATAACACCACAACAAGCAATGATGCGAATAACTTTATTGGTTCATCTTACTATGGTGATGGCCGTGGTCGTTATTCATGGGATAACCGTTATGGCACACTCTCAGGTGATAAACCTCACCTGTTAAAAGTATACGGTTACTATACTCTTCCTTGGGAAGCTAACTTAGGGGCGTACTTCGTATTCCAATCAGGTAAAGCATGGGAAGCATGGGATGGAACAACATATGGCTACCCTACAAGCCATATTAGCCGCTATGCAGAGTCTGCTGGTAGTCGTCGCACTGCTAGCCATTGGCAACTTGACTTAAACTATACGCAAGACTTTAAGTTCTCTGGTGATATGGAACTACAATTTCGTGCTGATCTCTTCAACGTATTTAATCGTCAAACAGGTTATAACAAAAACCCGTATGTACTTGAAGAGAAATTTGGTGAATCGCGTAGCTACTACAATCCACGTAGCTTGCAGTTATCAGTTAACTTTAAGTTTTAATCTTATGGATTAAAGTAAGCGCTTAATGGGCGCTTATTTCCCCATCCATGGTAAGGCCACAATTGTGGCCTTTTTTAATGCCCTTTTTAATGACTAATAACTCAAATCATCCCAATACAAAACAAATACCTTATTTGCTTTTATCCCACCTTTGGCAAAGTTAAAATGCAGGTCGCGGTTTATCCCAACATGTAGGCAAAGGTTTAACGTTATTGTCGCGAGGTAAACTCGCTGCTACAAATACCCCCACTAATTGTAGTGGTTCATTTATGGAGACTATTTTTACTGTTTTGAGATTGACGCTAAAACAAGACAACATTAATTGAAAACTAAAAACGCAGCCTAAGCTGCGTTTGAAAGGTTTATAAATGAAAATAGTCTTATTGATATAACAAATATGCTGCGCGTTGCTGTTTAAAGCGAGCTAGATCTTGTTGCCAGCTTTGTTTGATTTGCTGCTCTGTTTGGCCGGCTTCGATAGCTAAACGCAGCTTATCAGTGCCTGCAAGTTTATCCATAAAGCCTGCACGTTCAAAAAACGTTTGCTCGTTTTGCGTTAAAGTTTTGTAGGCTGTAATAAATAAACTTAAATCTAGTCCTTTGATTGTACTGTCTCGTAAATCAAGACCTTGCACCTCAATCCCTTTAAATTTAGGATTCATTGATGCCCCCTCTATAGCGCGCGGAGTGAAACTAAACTCCCCTAACGCAATCGGTGAATAACCTATCACTTGAAATGGAAAATCTGTACCACGGCCAATTGTAATTGGTGTTGCTTCAAAAAAGCATAATGATGGATACAACGCAATTGACTGATCATTTGGTAAATTAGGGCTTGGCTGAACAGGTAAACTATACGTCATATCGCGGCGATAATGCGCCACAGGCACAACCGTCAAGTTTAGTGACGAAGCTTTATTTATCCACCCTTCCCCTTTGATCATTTTTGCCAGCTCACCCACTGTCATACCATGTAATACAGGAATTTCATGCATGCCAACGAAAGACTGAAATTTTAAATCTAAAACTGGCCCATCAACATAAGCAATATTCGGGTTTGGCCTATCAAGTACAATAAAATCAATGTTATTCTCAGCAGCAGCTTCCATCATGTAATGCATTGAGCTGATATAAGTGTAAAAACGCACACCAACATCTTGAATATCAAAAATAATCACGTCTAATTCGCTTAATACAGTGGTATCTGGCTTTTTATTACTGCCGTAAATAGACACCACATCAATACCGGTCTTTGTATCCACCGTACTTTTTACATGCGCGCCGGCATCGTGGTCGCCACGAAAACCATGTTCAGGGGCAAATATTTTAGTAACATTCACGCCTTTATCACGCAGTAAGTCGACTATATGGGTGTCATTAACTTGTGAAGTTTGATTAACGACTAAGCCAACTCGTTTGCCCTCAAGTTGTGGTAGGTACTGCTGATATTGTAAAGCGCCAACACTTAAATTTACTTGCGGTGTATCAGTTAAGATTGCATCGTCAGTGCTGTTGTGGGCGCATGCGCTCAAAATTAGGCATTGTAATATAACCAATAATCTAATTAACATTTATAGTTCCACCGCTTTTCGTAAAAAACCATCCGCTTGGGTTAACATTTGCTCAGCTTGGGCGGCATCTTTGCCTGTTAAGATGATTAAAATAGCCAATTTAGCACTTTGTTTTGCTTGGGCAAGCGCATCGACTCCTTGCTGATGAGTGCAATCGGTTGCTTGCATTACGATGCGGATCGCACGAGCATGCAGCTTTTCATTGCTGGCATTCACATCAACCATCAAGTTTTTATAGACTTTACCGGTGCGGATCATACTGGCTGTGCTGAGCATATTTAATACTAACTTTTGTGCAGTACCCGATTTCATACGTGTTGAACCAGTTACCGCTTCAGCGCCAACTACCGGGCAAATGCCAATATCAGGTAGTTTCATTACCGCGGAGTTAGGATTACAGGTTACTCCAACGGTGGTACATCCTATTGATTTTGCATACTCAATGGCTGCTCGCACATAAGGTGTACGGCCACTAGCGGCAATCCCTACCACGACATCTTTAGCCTGTAGATTAACGGCTTTAAGATCTTCTACGCCTAATTTTAAGCTATCTTCGGCACCTTCAACTGCTTTTTTAAAAGCCGTTTCGCCACCAGCAATTATTCCCATTACTTGTTGATCGCTGACACTGTAAGTTGGCGCGCATTCCACAGCATCTAAAATACCTAAGCGACCACTGGTGCCTGCACCAATATAAATTAAACGACCGCCTTGCTTAAATGCCGTTACAATATGATCGACCGCTTTGGCTATCTCTGGGATCACTAACTTTACAGCAGCGGCAACTTTTTGATCTTCCAAATTTATTTTGGTTAAAATTTCGCGACTATCGAGTAAATCTATATCCAAAGTATCTAAGTTTTGTCCTTCTGACACAATCCCGTTCAGCTCTTCTAAAAGTGCACGCTGCTGATTAAAATTAGACTCAGGGCTCATTGTGTAATCCTTGTGTATTCAATTTGTTTAATGCGGTCGCTGGCTAAAATCACCGCACCGGATAACGAATCCCCTTGACGGGGAGATAAATTCAGTTGTGTATTTTCATTTAATAATGCAATGGTTACGTCCGCTAAACCGCCAATAATTATGACTGGTAACTGGCTCTGACCACGACATTTTTCAATCAATCTCTCGACTTGTCGAACATGCTCACTGAGCACCGTATCGGCTATTATACACTGTGTTTTTAAACTAAAGATTAAAGGGCTAAAACGCGCATAATCTAACGCTTTGGCCTTCATTAACCAACTTGATATTTGTTCTCGCTCACGGCCAACTTGTTCACTCAGCTGTTGCGTTAGCAGGCTTTTAGGTTGCTCAAAGCGGTCTATTTCATCTAACAAGAATTGCACAGCACTTAACCCTAAGCGCGCACCACCGCCAAAATCATCAACCGAAAAACCCCAGCCGCCAATTAATTTTGTTTCTCCATCAGCGGATAATCTTGCTGCTACAGCGCCCGTTCCTAACGCTAACATTGCAACTGGCTGACCTAGATTTGCACCATATAATGAGGTGATTGCATCACTTACAATACTCAATTGCGCAAATTTAATATCACAGTCTAGCTGTAAGCTTGCAGTTACTCGCTCAGCCAACACTTTAGACGAGCCGCCCGCAAGTCCCATTACCGCCAAAATTTGGCTATGCTTAGCGCCACTTTGTGCACATACGCTAGTGATCACTTGCTGTAAACTAGTAAGCGCCGTATTAAAATCGTTATAAACTGAGGCTGCACCAGCCTGCGCAGTAAATTCTTCAGCGCTATGTAAATTCACTAATTTCGCCAGCGTTTTGGTACCCCCGCCATCAATAGCCAGTATATAGTCAATGTTCATGCCTATTGGGCTCCTACAGCTGACTGGCCGCGCTGGGCAAGTTGAGGTTTACCTAAACAACACACTAAAGTCGACAACGCAGTACCAATACATAACTGCCAAGTAAAGCCTAAATAGAAGCGATCTGCTGCCGGCAATAACCAATCAATCATGTATGGTTGCATGAATAAAGTGATCATAAAGCCGACAATTAACGCCGCCAATACTGAGCCTTCACTGCCACGTTTAGTAAATAGTGTTGTAAAATACACGCCCAGTAAACCACTGTACGAAAACACCATGACACTCAGCGCAAACTTAAGAAGCGGCATATCACTGTATTGCTGCCAGAAATAACAAACTATGGCCATTAATGCTAATGATAGGCTCACAACCGCCATGCCAATACGCCCAGCTTTAACAAAATGGTTATCGGCAACTTGCTTATTTTTAGCTGCTAAATAAGGTCGATATAAATCTTGTACAATGACCGACGACATCGAACTTAAACCGGAGTTTAATGTTGAAATGGCCGCGGCAATGATACCGACGCTAACTAAACCTTTAACACCAGCAGGGGCCTCATTAAGTACGTAGTACATAAAAATAGTGATTTTTTCACCATTAAATTCTTGTACGACTTGCGCACCGTCACTGTTCATTAATGCTGGCTGCTGATAAACGATATAAAGTAATAAACCAATAAAGATAAATACCAACATCACGGGAATAACCATCACGATAGAAAGTAGTAATGCTTTACTGCCTTCTTTATCACTCTTACACGTCAGTAGGCGCTGTGTCATATCTTGATCAAGACCAAAGGCGGCAATGTTAAGTAATACAAAGCCGGTTAATACCGACGCCATATTGAACACCCCACTTGGACCAAAATCTAAATCAAATTTGAAAATCGCCAGCTTTGAATCAGCACCGGGGGTTGGCTCATTTAAGGTTGCTAAAATAGTTGAAAAATCAGCGGGGATCAGTACCAACAAACACCAGATAACGGCAATCGCAGCACTGACATATACGACACTTTGCAGCACATCAGAATAAATTACACTGCGAATACCACCAAATACGGTATACAACAAACCCGCAAGTGCTAATAGCAAAGTCGCTATAATCACACTTTCTGCGGCTATATTACCGTATAAAATCATCGCTACTGCAATCGCGGCCATATATAGACGTGCGCCACTGGCGAACACTCGGCCAAATAAATACATTAAGCCGCTGCGGCGTTTAGCTTTTGGCCCTATGCGCTTTTCAAGCAGTTCATAAACGGTGTACACTTTTTGTTGATAAAACTTAGGGATCAGAAAAATAGAAACAATAAATGCAGCTATGAATGCGCCAATGTTCGTCGCTAAATACGATAAATCACCTTGATAACCCTGATCAGGTCCACCAATAAAAGTGGCAGCAGACTGTGAAGTAGCTAATACCGAAATAGCCACCATCCAGGTCGGCATACTATTACCGCCTAAAAAGAAGTCTTTACTTGAGTTGGCGCGCTTACGGTTAAACCACCAACCACTGAGTAATAAAATTGCTCCGTAGCTTGCGAATACGAGCCAATCAAGCAAGGTGTATTGTGCACTCATTTATTATCCCAATTTCAAACCAATCAATGGAATATATTATTCCATTAAATTAATAAAAAGAAAACAATTTTATTATTTACTTTGTAAAGCCACGTGATCGCGTGGCTGTACACGTATTATTTAATCGCTGGTAACTTCCAAAGCAATTGTTTTTGTTGATATTGTGAGCTTGGTAAGCTCACTAACAATGGTTTTTTCTGTTCATCTAACCAAGCTAACAAGGTATCCATATTCTGCTCAGTCATTGCAGTACAACCGGCAGTTGGTTTATTTTCTGCGCGCCATAAATGCATAAAGATACAACTGCCTGCACCATCAACATTTTGACTATTGTGCTTAACCACTAAGCCTTTTTTGTAAAGGTTATCTTGACTGTAAATATCACGGCGCATCCACTCTGACGAGTCTTTGACAGCAGCCTCTCCTACCACTGACTTATTAACTAGCTGGTTATAAAATGGCGAACCTTTGACATCAACGCAATAGTCGTCAGCAGTCATGCCTTGGTAGGTCATATTGGTTTTTAATGAATCTAAATAACCAAACGCGGTGCCGAGTTCAAAAATACCAGCGGGAGCTTTACCATCGCCTTCTTGTTTTTGTTCGCCCGCTTGAGCTGGGTGTAAACCAATACCCCACGCAAGACCGGTGCGCCCAAGTACCACACTGTGACCTTGGCCTTGTTGTTGCCATTGTCCTGCAACACGCTCAAATCGATACAATTGTGCGGCAATGGCTTGCCAATCATCTGCAACCACCACCACTAACTGTTGGCTTTGCTGTGGGATAATTGCAGCACTTGCAGCTGCTGATGTACTTGCACTATTTGCACAGCCGCTGAGGGCTGCTGTGGTGATTAATGTTATTATTATTTTTTTCATAACGGCCAAATTCCATCGTTTATCGGTTGTAATGTGTCGATACTTTTAATCCCCAAGCCAGGACCATCACTTAACGTGATCGCTGGGCCATTAAATTCCACACCGCCTTGCACCGGATCATATTGGCCAAGCGCTGGACCGTCTAAGTCTATTTTACTGATCTGCTGGGCTTTTGCAGACGCTAAATGCGCAGCACCTGCAACGGCAATACTGCCTTCTAACATGCAACCGATCATACAATCAGCTTGATACTGTGCAGTAATATTGGCAATTTCAATAGCACGACTTAAGCCACCCGTTTTCATGACTTTGATATTGATAATATCAACAGCATTTTGCTCTAATAATTGAATTACTTGCTTGGGCGAAAAGGCACTTTCGTCAGCCATGATCGGCGTATTTACCCGCTCAGTAATATACTTTAAACCTTTAAAATCATCACTTTTCACTGGCTGTTCAACAAGTTCTAATTCAACATTGTGGCTTTCTAATTGCCGTAAAGCAAACACCGTTTGTTTAGCATTCCAGCCCTGATTTACATCCAAACGAATTTGCGTTTGCTGGCCAAAACCTTGATAAATCGCCTTCACTCGTTCGATATCTTGCTGTAAATCATTGCCAATTTTTACTTTTAAAATATCAAAACCTTGCGCTACAGCCACAGCACAATCACTGAGCATTTTATCAATATTATCAACGCTAATAGTGATATCAGTTCGTAATGTTTGACTACCACCGCCGAGCAATTTATACAGCGGCGCTTGATATAATTTACCCCACAAGTCATACACAGCCAGCTCGAGTGCGGCTTTAGCGCTGTAATTTGCCACCACACTTGATTGGATCACTTGGCAAATTTGATTGAGGTTTTCGATTTCCATACCAATTAGTTTTGGCGCTATAAATTGTTTAATAACGCTAAGGATACTTTGGTGAGTATCGCCGGTTATTACTGGCGTAGACGCCGCAGCACCATAGCCAATTTCGCCTTTATCGGTTTCAATTAACACCACTAAGTCTTCAATATAGCTCACTTCACGCAGCGCTGTTTTGAACGGCGTAACTAATGGCACTTTAAGTTTGGCAAAACGTATCGCCGTAATCTTCATTTTTAACTCCTAGCGAATACGCTTAATATTATAAGTACGGTCTAAATAGCTCTGAGTTTGCGATAAACGCAGTGGCAATAAAGGCGTTACCGATACCCCATTAAGTGAACTTGAATAAAAACTACCATCAGCCTTGTTATAACCCAACCCTTTAACATCATGGATCACATACGGTTGACCGTCTTGTTCACCTAAGTACATCATTACATGGCCTGGTATATAAATTAAATCGCCCACTTGCATGTTATTAACTACCGCTAATTTATCGCTTTCATTGCTGGTTTTATCAAAACGGTGATTAGTACCATACTCCCCCTTCCCCTGCTGACCTGAATTACGCGGCATTAATAGACCAAATGATTTATATATTTCGCCAACAAAACCAGTGCAGTCACGGCCATTATAGTCGTGTCCCCAACCGTAGCGTTCGCCTAAAAATTTAAACCCTTGTTTTATCAAATGCTGTTTGGTGTAAGGTAAATACCCTAAATGCACATCACTGCTGCGACTGATCAAGGCAGGCTTAATAACTAACTGACCTTGTTCCCCGCGGGTTGGCAGTTGCACAACATAATTAGCGTAGGTGTTTTGGCCATTTAATAAATGAGGGGTTTTTTCTGCAGGCATTAGAGGCAGACGAACGCCCATGTCCAATTGCACTTGCGATGTAGTGGCATCATTAGGCACGTAAGCAGTATTTACTTTTGCGCCAGTTATCAATAAAAAGTCATCGTTATTTTTAAATTCACGAAGTGTGCTTTTATTCGATATCGCAATATCAGCTTTGGGCGCCCATGCTAGATAGTTATAAGCGCGCACAAGTAACCATTTCTTATCAGCACTTTCATGCAAAATAGCCACTGTATCACCGGGGAACAATCCGCTTTCTTGAAAACGGTCTAAGTCATTATCTAAGCCACTATTTAATACTCGGTCCGACGTTGGAAAAGTACGCAGGACTGAGCGCTTTACCACCATGGCATAACTAACTTGATTATTATCTGCCACAGCGTCTAAATTCAAGTTGGCTAAATATTTTGCAAAATGCTTATTACTTAATGCCACGCCATTAGGGTAAAAACGCGGGCTTTTTGGTACCGCACTAATACTGAGTATATATGCCTTTAACTGCTCACGAGTTAGCTGAGAGGCAAAATCGAGTGGATCGACAATATGTTCATTGTCAGCAATCAGTTGTTTATTAAATGCCGCGATTTGCGCTGCACTCATCAGAGTTTTATCTGTCACTTGGCTTAACCAGTGCTGCGGGGTTAATTGAGATTGAGTGACCCCAATGACATCTGATTGCCACGTGTTAGCCGCCGCAATGACGGGTGCCATGGTAATAATACTTGCTAATGAAATACTCAGGGCGATAAATGTATGTCGCATTCGTGGGTTCCCTATTATCAATTTGCTTGGTAAGTCGTGCTGTGTGCTACTTATTATTGCTTTTGCGGTATCAGTAACTGTTTAAATGCATGCGTAAAATTAGCCTGCATTTTTAAGCCAACCACGGCTAAATTTTTTTCACTTGCACCTGGCACACTATTTTGTGCCGCTAAGGTAAATTCGCGTCCACCTTGAATAAACGGTAAGTAAACATGAGCCAACATGACAGTTTCTGTGGTTGAGCGTGTTTCGCTTGGACCCCAACCTATTTTTTGCCAAACTCGCCATTGCCCCTGCGTTAACTCGTCTAAAATTTGTTTTGCTGGGCGAGTATCGTCTGGTGCAAGCGCTTGCGCTAAAGAGTCAGTGATCATTTGACTGAGCCCTTGCATCATACCACCCACTTTAGCGGTTTTATCCGTATTGCCGGTGCCATTAAATAGTACATCAATGTCTTGTGCTTGTAGTAAAGGCTGCTGAGTTAAGGGCTCTCGAGTGTGGCTTGCTAAACGTTTTAACCACTCAGCTTGAGCCAAAGTTGTCATGGCTTTATTACCGGTTAAACCACAGCCATCACACCGGTAGTCTAAATAAGCAGGATCATCGGTATTAACAGTAAAATAAGCGATATTGCTAGCAATAACATCACTATCAGTACTTTGCCAACGAATCGTGCTAGGAGTAAAAATCTCTGTAGCATAAGCACCTTTAAACATAATGCGAGAATCATTAAGCTTTAGCCAATTATCTGCAAATAAATTACTTAAATAATCACGCCCAGCAACATTAATAAAGTAGCTCGCTATTGCATTAGAGTTTCCATCAGCGCTGCCAAAATGCTCGTAGCTATTAATACTAGTGATCAAATCAGCAACATTGCTATCACCTATTAGCGCATGTGCACCAAGCTCTGGGTTTATTTGCCGTACTTTTGCAATTGCACCGCTAAAAGCTTGAATTTTAGATGAACTCCATGGCTCATATAAATCATTCTGGGTACCATTTGCTAAATAACGATACGCTAGTTGGTTACCTTGCTGTTGGTAATCAATTACTAACAACTTACCCTGCGATGTCGGAATATCAAAATAGTGCCAATCTGCTGCCACGCGTTGCTGCCACCCTAACTGACTGTAATTAACCTGCGCCGCCGTTTTATAGTGCGATTGCGCAACACGATTAGCAACTAAATGCGCCTGCATAGGAATATTTGTTAAATCAGCCGGTAAGACAGGCGCAGCCAACATCACCTGTTGATAGAACGTCTCATGTTGCTCTTGTAACGATGCAACAGTCTCTTGCTGTGGCTGACTCTGACAGCCAAAAAGCCCAGTTACTAAGCTCACACTGAAAACATTCAGCCCCGCTTTTTTCAGTTTCATTACAATCAAAATTAAATTCCTTATGATTTTTATTTTTGGAATATTTTATTGAAAATAACATATTTTCCACAGCAAGCAAATATTTGCATCCGATTAACATCTTAAAACGTACTAGTATTAAATATAAACACTTCGATCTATTTATAAGGAAATGATAATGCGCACTTTTTTAATTCTATCTGGTAGCTTGTTTTGCTCTACCAATGTACTTGCAAACATTGAAGAAATTACCATATACGGACACCGCACGGGACTTATTGGTGAGGCTATTAGTGCATCAAGTGGCGTAATTGGCCAAGGTGAAATAGAAAACCGTCCAATGTTACGTAGCGCAGAAATGCTAGAACTGATCCCAGGTATGGCCGTCACACAGCACAGCGGCTCAGGTAAAGCTAATCAATATTTTATCCGCGGTTTTAATCTCGACCATGGTACTGACTTTGCCACCAGCATTGATGGTATGCCAATTAATATGCGTAGCCATGGGCATGGTCAAGGCTACACCGACCTTAACTTTATTATTCCTGAAACAATTTCGACTATAGATTATCAAAAAGGCGCGTATGGCGCCGCTCAAGGTGACTTTTCAACCGCTGGCAGTGCTGAATTTAATCTAGCTGATAACCCAAAACATCAACAACTTGACTTTACAATTGGCGAAGACAATTACCAGCGAGTGATGGCATTAGGCTCAATTGGGATTGCTAACGGGAAAATTATTATTGCCGGTGAGTGGCAAGGTTATGATGGCCCTTGGCAAGATATCAATGAAGATGTAGATAAAAAAAATGCCCTAGTACGCTATGTAGGTAAAGCATGGGATGGCGATTTATCAGTTACGGCAATGGCTTATGACAACAGCTGGAATTCCGCAGATCAAATTCCACAACGTGCAGTTGAACAAAGTATTATCAGTGCGCTAGGTTCACTCGATACGACCGTAGGCGGCAGCTCTAGTCGCTATAGTTTATCGGCAAATTGGCAAGGCCAGCACATTAAAGCCAATGCCTATGTGATCAACTACGACATGGACTTGTTTTCTAACTTCTCTTACTTTTTAAATGATCCTATTAATGGCGATCAGTTCCAACAAGTCGATAGCCGGACAATTAGTGGTGGCGCACTGAGTTATCAATTTGCTGATACTCTTGCAGATATGCTAATCCAGCATACAGTTGGTGTGGAATATCGCCGCGATGATATTGATCAAGTTGGTTTATACAATACCAAGCAGCGCCAACGCTTAAGTACTGTGCGTGAAGATGCTGTAGACGAAGCCAGCTACTCAGCCTATTGGCAATCACAAGTAAATTTAAGCCAAGCACTCGAAGCCACATTTGGTGTGCGTTATGATTACTTTGACGCAGATGTTGATAGCAATAACAGTATTAATTCAGGCAGTGCAGATGATGATTTGGTTAGCTTTAAAGCCAGCTTAAATTACCTGTTTAATGACAACCTAGCCGGTTATGCCAACTGGGGGCAGTCGTATCATTCAAATGATGCGCGTGGAGCGACTATTAAACAAGATCCGGTGACACTTGAGTCTGCTGATAAGGTTGATTTACTGGTGCAAAGCAATGGCGCAGAGCTGGGTTTACGCTACTTTGATCACCAACGGTTTAATTTATCAGCGGCATTATGGTGGCTAAGCTTAGATTCTGAATTATTATTTGTGGGTGATGCGGGTAACACTGAAGCCAGTGATGCATCAAAACGCTACGGTTTAGAGCTCAGTGCGTATTATTGGCTTAATGATGCCTTGAGTTTAGACGCCGAGGCCTCATTTACACATTCACGCTTAGATATCGATTCAAATGACGATCGAATTGAAGGTGCAGTGCCTGTGGTTGCCAGTACTGGCATTAATTGGCATATTACCCAGCAGTGGCAGTCTTCACTGCGCGTACGCCACATTGGCAAACGGATACTCAGTAGTGATGGCGATAAACGCTCAGAGCCGCTTACAGTCATTAATGGTTTAGTAAGTTATCAACAAACGCATTGGAAAGTGGGCCTTGAGCTATTAAATATATTTGATAGTACGGATCACGATATTGACTACTTTTACACGTCACGCTTAGCTGGTGAACCTATTGAAGGCGTTGAAGATAATCACTTCCACCCGATTGAGCCGCGTACCCTGCGCCTAAACTTCAGCCTGTTATTTTAGTTTGGTTATTGTTATTAATAATTGAGCTAAATACTTTGCTGATCCGGTTTATACTTTAAGGTTGAAGCGGATCAGCAAGGCTGCATTTTAAATTAACTCACTTAGCACTACTAAATAGCCATAGTGCACTTGTATATAAGCATTAAATAATCACCAGTTAGCCTTTAAAACTCTGCCATGGTCCTGTGATCGCTAATGTTTTTGTTGGTGAATACACATTAACAAATAAGGTGTTGCCATCAGCAGAAAAACAAGCTCCCGCCAACTCGGTTTGCGCTGTTAAGCGGGCAAAATTATATACATCACCACTAGGTGTTACGCCACGTAAATGGTTATCAACCACGTCGGTATACTGATCTTCACAAACGATCAAGTGCCCGTTAGGTGCAACAGTGAGATTATCACCAAAGTTAAATAACGACTTATCTGTGCTTTCTACAAATAGTTGAACGTGTCCTGGAGCTAAATGCTCTTTATCTGTTCCTTCAAATGCTGATGGTTGATACTTCATCACTTGCCCAAGCTGCTTTTGACCACCATTAGTGCAACAAAAATAAAGTTCTTTTTCACCCCAATGTATCCCTTCACCACGAGCGAAAAGTGCAGCGCCTTGTTTGTGGCCGCGTATTCTTAAATCGTCTTTTGGACTTTCAGGTTGCGCCAAATCAACCCATTCAACGGCCATATTGTGTTGTAAAGGCATTACCCCTGTAACCCAATTACGAGTATCAAACTGTGGCTGTGCTTTAATCATCATAGCTTGAAGTTTACCTCCTTTACTCAACTTACCGTATTCATTAGGAATAAAACGATAAAATAAACTATCGCCTTTATCTTCTGTCAGATAAACAATACCGGTTGTTGGATCAACAGCAGCTGCTTCGTGGTTAAACCGCCCCATTGCCTTGAGAGGCTCAGGGTTTACTAGTCCTTTAGCGTTGGCTGGTATCTCAAAAATATAACCGTGATCTTGATTAAAGCCATCCGCTTTAGTCAGAACAGTCTCTTCGCAAGTAAGCCAACTACCCCATGGGGTAATACCACCTGCACAATTGCGGATCGTGCCAGTGAGTGACAAATATTCTTGCTCTTTTTTACCGGTTTTTAAATTATAAATAATATGACTTGTGCCTCCTGGCAAAGCAACACCTTGCGCAGTAGTGTCATAAGCAAATGACGTTTTATGCGTTTGTAAGCTAACATCTGCTTTTGCTAAATCAGTTGGTTTTAATTCATGGTTTCTGACTAATGCAACCCGCTCATCATCAAGGGCAATACAGCCCATACCATCGGCTTTATCTGGCACTGTAAAGCCATCATCCATTTTATCACCCAGTTTTGATATAACTTGATAGCTAAACCCTGCTGGTAAATCGAGTAACTTGTTAGGATCAGTCACTAACGGACCATAGGCACTTAAATGCTCACTCACGTCAAGAAATGGTACTTTGCCAAAAGTACTACGAGAAAGCCCCATAAAAGCGAGTGTACCGGCACTAATAATAAATTGTCTTCTTGAGATCATCGTAAAACTCATAGTGTGATAAAATAACAGGCATATAATAAATGAAATTATCCTATAAAAACGGCCTCCATAAAAAGTTCATACAATTGTCATATCTCTAAACAAACCTCATTGACAGTTGATCTATTAAATTTCAGGCATAAAAAAACCGACTCTCGTCGGTTATCTTCTATTAACTTTAATAGTAATAGAAAGTGGTGGGTGCAGGACGTATCTTCAAAGAGTGAACCTCTGACCGCTCGGTTGGTGGTTTCAACTTTAAAAAGCGCGCGATAAACCCGAGCCTACAGCAAATTTCAGGCATAAAAAAACCGACGCTCGTCGGTTATCTTCTATTAACTTTAATAGTAATAGAAAGTGGTGGGTGCAGGACGTATCTTCAAAGAGTGAACCTCTGACCGCTCGGTTGGTGGTTTCAACTTTAAAAAGCGCGCAATAAACCCGAGCCTACAGCAAATTTCAGGCATAAAAAAACCGACGCTCGTCGGTTATCTTCTATTAACTTTAATAGTAATAGAAAGTGGTGGGTGCAGGACGTATCTTCAAAGAGTGAACCTCTGACCGCTCGGTTGGTGGTTTCAACTTTAAAAAGCGCGCAATAAACCCGAGCCTACAGCAAATTTCAGGCATAAAAAAACCGACGCTCGTCGGTTATCTTCTATTAACTTTAATAGTAATAGAAAGTGGTGGGTGCAGGACGTATCTTCAAAGAGTGAACCTCTGACCGCTCGGTTGGTGGTTTCAACTTTAAAAAGCGCGTGATAAACCCGAGCCTACAGCAAATTTCAGGCATAAAAAAACCGACGCTCGTCGGTTATCTTCTATTAACTTTAATAGGAATAGAAAGTGGTGGGCGCAGGACGTATCTTCAAAGAGTGAACCTTCGACCACTCGGTTGGTGGTTTATACTTTTATAAGTACGGGACAAATTTCAGGCATAAAAAAACCGACTCTCGTCGGTTACCTTTAAATAGAAAGTGGTGGGCGCAGGAGGATTCGAACCTCCGACCGCTCGGTTCGTAGCCGAGTACTCTATCCAGCTGAGCTATGCGCCCACATTCTATTTTAATTTTAACGTCTTATTTTGACTAATGTATTAAACTATATAAACGTTTACTACAAATTTCAAACATAAAAAAACCGACCATGTGTCGGGCTCTTTATTAATTACTCTGAAGCAATAGAAAGTGGTGGGCGCAGGAGGATTCGAACCTCCGACCGCTCGGTTCGTAGCCGAGTACTCTATCCAGCTGAGCTATGCGCCCACATTCTATTTCGATTTTAATGTCTTATCTGACATATTAGTGTGCAATAACTAATTTTTACTGCTTATTCATACCCTAAGTAAGTGTCAAAAGTGGTGGGCGCAGGAGGATTCGAACCTCCGACCGCTCGGTTCGTAGCCGAGTACTCTATCCAGCTGAGCTATGCGCCCACTTTTGATTTACTTATTTATTCTCTAAGCAGAGTGTGTAAAGGATGGTGGGCGCAGGACGTATCTTCAAAGAGTGAACCTCCGACCGCTTGGTTTACTAAACCAATCACTTTTACTTGCTTATTTAAACTCTAAGCAGAGTGTGTAAAGGATGGTGGGCGCAGGAGGATTCGAACCTCCGACCGCTCGGTTCGTAGCCGAGTACTCTATCCAGCTGAGCTATGCGCCCATTCTTTACTTTACAAGATAACCATTTATAAAATAAATGGCGGAGAAGGAGGGATTCGAACCCTCGATAGAGCTACAAACCCTATACTCCCTTAGCAGGGGAGCGCCTTCGGCCACTCGGCCACCTCTCCGTCTTGTGGGGCGTATAATAAAGATTTCAGAAAATATGTCAAACACTTTTCTTGTTTAAAGTGACTGTATGGTTAGAGAATACCCATTAGCGCTAAAAAAGAATCAACTCTGCTTGATAATTAATCACATTATGGAATTTTAACATCAGCAGAAACACCTAATACAGGTACCAACTCATCGCTTAATTGTTCGAGGTATTGATCTTGATAGCCTAATTGCTGAAACTCAGCAATGCATGCTCGATAATAGGCTTCTCTTTGTAGCTCTGTACTAAATGCGTTATTAGGTAACTCAGGTTTTTTATCTTTCATATAAAATCCGTTTATATAAGTCCTTTAGATTGGTACTTTATGAAAAAACAATGCTTTATTCTACTTTTAACCCCCCTAGTTTAGCTAAACTTAAAAATAATGCTTGTTGATTTTTTACTTTTTTAGAATTAATTATTTATTACTTTGCAATTCAATATCTTAAATTAAAACCTTAGTGTCGTTATAAACCGTAAAATGTCATTGTTTAGTGCAAACACAAAAACGCCGCTAATAAGCGGCGTTTAAAAACTATTTTATAAAAATAGACTTAGTCAGCTTGCGGACGCATATGCGGGAACAAAATAACGTCTTTAATCGTTGATGAATCAGTAAACAGCATAACTAAACGGTCGATACCAATCCCCTCACCCGCTGTTGGTGGTAAGCCATATTCTAGGGCGCGAATATAATCTTCGTCATAGTGCATAGCTTCATCGTCACCTGCGTCTTTCTCTTCAACTTGGCGAGTAAAGCGCTCAGCTTGATCTTGTGCATCATTAAGCTCAGAGAAACCATTTGCAAGTTCACGGCCGCCCACAAAAAACTCAAAGCGGTCGGTAACAAATGCGTTTTCGTCGTTACGACGAGCCAGTGGAGATACTTCCCATGGATAACCTGTGATGAAAGTCGGTTGAATAAGCATGTGCTCAGCGGTTTCTTCAAAGATTTCACATAAGAACTTACCTGGGCCCCAAACACAGTTTTCAGGAATTTTAACGTGCACTTGTTTAGCGTACGCTTTTAATTGTTCAAAATGGTTTTCTGGGTCATTAAATACCGCAGCATCAAACTCAGGGTTATATTTTAAGATAGCATCTGCCATGCTTAAACGCGTAAACGGTTGACCAAAGTCATACTCTACTGAGTCAACCACTTCACCGTTTTCATCTTTAGTGGTGTTAACCACAATTGGGCTGCCCAGTACGTTAGTAGCAACAGTACGCAGCATGTCTTCGGTGATATTCATCAAGTCAATGTAATCAGCGTATGCTTGGTAGAACTCAATCATAGTGAATTCTGGGTTGTGACGCGTTGATAACCCTTCGTTACGGAAGTTACGGTTAATTTCAAATACGCGGTCAAAGCCACCTACCACTAAACGTTTTAAGTAAAGCTCTGGTGCGATACGTAAGTACATATCGATATCCAGTGCATTGTGATGAGTCACGAATGGACGCGCAGAAGCACCACCAGGAATAACCTGTAGCATTGGCGTTTCAACTTCCATAAAGTCACGCTCTGCTAAGAAGCGACGAATACCTTCAACCACTTGCGAGCGAATACGGAACGTTTCACGAGTTGCTTCATTGGTGATCAAATCAACATAACGCTGACGATATTTTGTTTCTTGGTCAGACAAGCCATGGAATTTTTCAGGTAATGGGCGTAGTGACTTAGTCAGTAATTGATACTCAGTCATTTCTACGTATAAATCGCCTTTACCTGATTTATTAAGCGCACCCTTCACACCAATAATGTCGCCTGTGTCTAATTGACCGTACTTTTCTTTCAAGTCTTTTTGTGCATCTTTTGACGCATACGCTTGTACACGGCCTTTCATGTCTTGCACTACAAAAAATGGTCCACGTTTAGCAAGGATACGACCCGCGATAGACACAACATGGTTAAGTTCTACTAATTCTTCTTTACTCTTATCACCAAACTCGGCCTGTAAGTCTGCCGTGTAATGCTCACGACGGAATTGATTTGGATGACCGTTGGCTGGGCAATTAGCGCGAATAGCGTCTAGTTTGCCACGACGCTCAGCGATTAACTTATTTTCGTCTTGGATTTGATCAGTCATTTTTTAGCTCTTTTTTAGCTTGGTGGTTATAGGCCAGATTTTAAGCTGGCTTCAATAAATTTATCTAAGTTACCGTCTAGTACCGATTGCGTATTACGGTTTTCAACACCGGTTCGTAAATCTTTAATACGTGAATCATCAAGTACGTATGAACGAATTTGACTCCCCCAACCAATATCAGATTTAGCGTCTTCTTGCGTTTGTTTTTCAGCATTTTGCTGTTGTAACTCAAGTTCAAATAACTTCGCTTTTAACTGTTTCATCGCTTGTGCTTTATTTTTATGCTGTGAACGTTCGTTCTGGCATTGCACTACGGTATTGGTTGGTACGTGAGTAATACGCACCGCTGATTCGGTGGTGTTAACGTGCTGACCACCGGCACCTGATGCACGGTATACATCAATACGTAAATCAGCCGGATTAATATCGATTTCGATATTATCGTCAATCTCCGGGTAAACAAATGCTGAAGCAAATGATGTATGGCGACGACCACTTGAGTCAAACGGGCTTTTGCGTACTAAGCGATGTACGCCTGTTTCTGTGCGTAACCAGCCATAGGCGTATTCGCCAACAAAGCGCACGGTTGCACCTTTAATGCCGGCAACATCACCGTCTGTCGCTTCGACTAGCTCAACTTTAAAGCCTTTGGCTTCACCCCAGCGTAAATACATGCGTAATAACATGTTACACCAGTCTTGCGCTTCAGTGCCGCCAGAGCCTGATTGTAAATCAAGGTACGCATCATTTGCGTCATGTGGGCCTGAAAACATACGGCGAAACTCTAAGCCTTCAAGTTGCCCATTGAGATCTTCAAGTTCACTTTGCGCCTCGATAAAGGTGTCTTCATCTTCAGCTTCGACTGCAAGCTCTAACAACCCTTCAACATCATCAGTACCACTGACTAGGTTATCGATAGTTTCAACAACGGCCTCTAGTGCTGACTTTTCACGGCCAAGTGCTTGCGCACGTTCTGGCTCATTCCATACGGCTGAATCTTCAAGTTCGGCGTTAACTTCTTCTAAACGTTCTTGTTTAAGAGCGTAGTCAAAGGTACCCCCGAAGCAATTCAGTACGTTCGCGAATTTCCTTGATTTGATTAATCACAGGATTCACTTCAAACATGTACCTTACTCCAAAATGGCTGATTACGAGCGTCAAATCGCCCATAAAATTCTTTAAATAGTAAAAACGCCCGATTTTAACAAAAAACCGCGCGTTTTATTAGTATTTTATGCACCGATAATAAATATTTTTTATGGCACTTTTTGCAGCTCTCGGGCAATCAGCTGCAAAGAAAACTTACCTCTAAACTCATTGATATCGAGCTGATAGGCCAATTTCACCAAGCGCGCTTCAGTATCAGGCCACTCGCGCACATCAATACCGAAGGCAATAGCATCAACCAAACGCCCTGAACGGTGTTTTAATACCAGCTTTAAGTGCTTTTCACCAACAATGCGCTGCTGTACGAGTTCAAAAGTGTGTTCAAACACGGGTTCTGGAAATTGCTGCCCCCATGGCCCTGCTTGTTTGAGTACATTTGCAAACTCCATGCTAAAGCAGTCATCAGCAAGCTCGCCATCGGTTAAGATAATACAGCGTTTATGCTCTTCACTTAACTGCCCACTTACCGCCTGCTCAAACTCACGTTTAAACTCACTAAAGTGCTGCTCATTAATGCTCAGACCGGCCGCCATAGCATGACCACCAAATTTACTGATCAAATGTGGATGCAAGGTATTTAAGCGCTCAAGCAAGTCACGCATGTGCAAGCCTTCAATCGAGCGGCAAGAGCCCTTTATTTCACCGTTGTCGCCACCAGCAAAAATTACTGTTGGGCGGTGGTATTTCTCTTTTAAACGTCCCGCTAAAATACCGATCACACCTTGATGCCAGTCTTCTTGATATAAACAGATAGCATCAGGTGTTTGTTCATCGCTAAAAGCAAGCTTATCTAGCACGGCTTGTGCTTCAAGTTGCATGCCCTGCTCTATCTCTCGACGCTCATGGTTTAAACTATCCAGCTCAGCGGCTATGCGTCGCGCTTGATTGATATCAGTGGCCAGTAAGCAAGCTATGCCTAAACTCATATCATCTAAACGCCCAGCGGCATTTAAGCGTGGTGCAAGCGAAAAACCAAAATCACTGGCGCTTAAACGCGCTGCGTTACGATTAGCGACCTCAATCAGCGCTGTAATACCTGGGCGTGTTTTGCCGCTACGAATTCGCGCTAGACCTTGGTGAACTAAGGTGCGATTATTGGCATCCAGTGCCACCACATCAGCAACCGTACCTAGCGCTACAATATCAAGCAGATCGGCTAAGTTAGGCGGTGGTTGCTGCGCAAAATGACCAACATCACGCAATGCACTTCTAAGCGCAATCAATAAATAAAATGCAACCCCGACTCCTGCGATTGATTTTGATGGAAACTCACAATCATGGCGATTAGGGTTAACGATAGCGTCAGCATTGGGTAGTTGTTCGCCTTGCAAGTGATGATCGGTAACCAGCACTTTAATGCCCGCGGCTTTTACAATTGCGATGCCAGCAATACAGGAAATACCATTATCAACAGTGATCACTAGATCTGGTGCCATAGTGACTATTTGCTCGGCCAACGCGGGACTTAAACCATAGCCTAAGCTGAATCTGTCTGGCACTAAATAGTCTAAATGAGCAAAACCAAACATCGCTAAGCCTTGCATTAAGGTAGCGGTGCTGGTTGCGCCATCGGCATCAAAATCACCCACGATCAGCACTTTACTTTGCGCTCGCAGAGCATGTTGAAGTAAAGCGGTGGCTTTATCTATGTCTTTAAATAATTTGAAGTCATGTAAAGTGGCTGCGCTATTATTTAGCTCATCGGCATGATTAACTTGGCGGCTGGCATAAATTTGTTTAATAACAGGGTGCAAATGGCTTGGCAGGTGTGAATCATCATGATGATCACGAGCAACAATTAATTTTTTCATGCAGGCGCGGTACTTTTAGATTAAGGAATAAAGACAAAAAAAGGCCTTAACGGCCTTTTTATAAAAAGCATAATACTATGACGATTTATTAGCGTCTAACGCAGCAGCTAATGCGGCCGCAGGCTGATAACCTGGGATCATCGTACCATCTTCTAAAATAATTGCTGGTGTACCACTAATACCAAAACTTTGACCAAGCTGATAATGCTCTGCAACTGGGGCATGACAACCGGCCATTACTTTAGTATCAGCACCCGATTTTGCTGCTGTCATTGCTTCTTGTTGATCTTTTGCACACCAAACATTCATTAGATCTGCATAGCCTGAGCCTTGTAAACCACCACGTGGAAACGCTAAATACTTAACGGTAATACCCGCTTCAAGTAAATCATCAAGCTCGCGGTGTAACTTACGGCAATAACCACAGCTAATATCAGTAAACACAGTTATGCTATGTTTCTCATTTTTAGCTTTGTAAACAATCATTGAGTCTTCGTATTGCGCTAGGCCTTCTTTACGAACGCCATTAAGCGCTTGCTCAGTTAGATTGTTACGGTTATTTAAATCAATCAAGGTGCCTTGCATTAAGTATTGACCATCTGCGCTTGCATACAGCACGCCTTTATCAGTGATCAACTCTTTTAAACCAGCCACTGGGCTTGGGCTAATTTGCTTAACAGTAACGCCCAGCTCTGCAAACTTAGTCACGATTGGATCGTTGGCATCAGGAATGGCTGCAACGCCATTGGCAAACGCACTTATACTGGTGCCTAATATCGCACCGGCTAATACTAACTTTTTCATAATTTTCTCTTATATCCTGATAATTCTTAACTACTCAGACCGCCGAAGTACGAAAAAATTCTCACTAAGCGCGCGGATGATGTTGTTGATGTACCAATTTTAACCGTTCATTAGCCACATGGGTATAAATTTGTGTGGTTGATAAATCACTATGCCCTAGCATCATCTGTACGACTCTGAGGTCAGCACCATGATTTAGTAAGTGTGTTGCGAACGCATGGCGCAACGTATGGGGCGATAAAGGCGATTCAACTGCTGCCAAAATAGCATAGTGTTTAATACGATGCCAAAAAGTTTGTCGAGTCATACCTACTCCACGCTTTGACGGAAACACAAAGTCGGTGGCATGTTTGATCATTTGCGCGCGCCCCACTTTTAAAAATTGCTCGAGCCAATACATAGCCTCTTCGCCAAGCGGCACCAAACGCTCTTTATTACCTTTACCTTTAACAAACACCACCGCTTGGCGCAAATTAATTTGTTCAATACGCAACCCAACTAACTCGCTAACCCGTAAACCCGTTGCATATAATAGCTCTAACATAGCTTTGTCGCGCAAGCCCATCGGCTCTTCAACATTAGGCGCCGCCAAAAGTGCTTCTACTTCATTTTCTGACAACGTTTTCGGCAATGATAGGCCCGCTTTAGGCTGAGCAATATTTACCATTGGCGAATCAGTAATGTGTTTTTCACGTACAAAGTATTGGTAAAAGCGCTTTAACGCGCTAATACTGCGCGCCGTACTGCGAGGCTTTAAACCTAAATCAACACGATGCGCTAAATAGCTTTCAATATCTTGGCCACTGACGGTGAGCAAATCTTGACCTTTTAAAAAGTGGCAAAATTTATCCAAGTCGCTGCGATACGCAGATAAAGTGTTATCGCTTACGTGTTGTTCTAAATAGAGGTTATCTAAAAAAGATTCAAGATAATCACTATTACCGAGTAGTTCGTCGTGATCTGTAATGGCTGAGTCTAATGACTCATGATCAGGTAACGTGGTCACAGTTATTCTCATAGTTATCAAGGTATCAATTAATAATACCTTACGGTAAACTTCAGCCTATCATATCAGGCAAATACACAGTGATAAATACGATGCAAATTGGTTTATTTTATGGTTCTACCACATGCTATACAGAAATAGCAGCAGAAAAAATTCGCGATATTATCGGTCAAGACATTGTCAGCCTACATAACATCAAAGATGAACCATTAAAAAATGCAGAAAATTACGACTTTATCATCTTTGGTATCTCCACATGGGATTTTGGCGAGTTACAAGAAGATTGGGAGTCGATTTGGGACGACATTAAAGATGTTGATCTCAATGGCAAAACCATCGCTTTATTTGGCATGGGCGATCAACAAGGTTATGGTCAATGGTTTCAAGATGCACTTGGTATGTTACATGATGAAATAAGTAGCCAACAATATACTTTATTAGGATTGTGGCCGAACGACAGCACGTATGAGTTTGAAGCCTCTAAGGCACTCACCGAAGATGGCAAACACTTCGTTGGTTTAGCTCTTGATGAAGACAGCCAATACGAACACAGTGATGAGCGTATCGCTAACTGGGTTGAACAGATCATGACTGAGTACAGCGAGACATTATAAATCTCGCTGCGTAACACTGATACCCAAACCGCCTCAAAATGCAGAGCTTACGGTTTCATAAGGGCTTAATATCAAGGTGTTGCTTTGCAACAGTGGCAATTCTATTTAAGAAACAACAACTAATTACTAAGTTTATATCCAACGGTACGCTATAAACTTTATCCAAGCTGCTTGTTTAAAATGCTATTAATAACTTACTCTGCTTCTAAACAGCTCAGTTATCCCTCAAAAATAAATCAGCGGCCTTTTAGGTCGCTGATTCATTTCCAACTCAATAGCTTACAAGCCAAATACCACTTTTTCACTTTTCAGCATACGCGCGCTTAAAAAACTAAAGGCTACACATAATACCAGTGTGATCACTGTTGATAGCAGTAACTGCGGAATAGGAATGGGATTACCTTTAATAAATTCCATTAATGCAAACTGCTGTGCTGCTATCGGCAACCACTGCACCTTATCTGTCGCAATATCATAAGTAGTTATCATGCTTAACGCCATTGGGATAAATAACACCATAGTGACGTAAGATTGTGCTTCTTTAAATGACTTAGCCATAAAAGACACAAACACTTGTAAGCTTGCCGACATCAACGCGATAGGTAGGCATATTGCGATACTAAATAACATAAACGCAGGGGTAATAGTGATGCTAAAGCCCATTTGCTGCCACGGCACCATTGCATACGAAAACTTAGAGACAACTAAAATTACCATTAAACCTAACATCGAAAACGTGGTGATAGCGCCTATTTTAGCAAGCACAATATGTAAACTATGTAATGGATGACTCAACAATAACGATAAAGAATTACGCTCTCGCTCACCCGCACTGGTATCAATTGCCAAATTCATCGCCGCGTAAAATAAAGCTAAAATAAGTGTTAATACGACAATACCCAAAATCATGCCACCTTTTGAATCAGGTGTAGCTTGATCATGTACTTCAATCACGATTGCACGCATCAAACTCGGATCCACACCACGAGAGACTAATCTCAGGCTCGCTATTTCAGAGCTGTACAATGCTATTGCTTTTTCAACTTGGTTGATATGTTTACGCAACTTATCATCAGATTTATCTGCAATTAGCGTTACCGTAGCTGGGCGCCCTTCGCTCATTTTTTGTTGATAGTCATCACTGATTGATAAAGTAATATCTTTACGCTCATTAGCATCAGTACTGGCAAAAATATCACGACTATTAAGGTGAGCAATAAGTCCTGGTGCACTATCACTATTTTCAATATTAATTTTTAGTGCTTCAGGCGATGCTAATTGCTGTAGCAAAACACTCATTAATAAGCACACACCAATTGGTGCACCTATCGCATAATACAGCCCCGCCATTATCGAGCGTTTATCACGGCTGGCATCCATCACTTCTTTTTTAAATAACACTGTTAATAAATTAATCATGCTGCAATCCCCTCATCACTACCAATTAAGGCGACAAATGCTTCTTCTAATGTCTCTTTACCTGCATGTTCACACAGCTCAGCCACTGAACCTTGTGCAATCACTTGACCATTGGCCATGATCACCACGTGATCACATAACGCTGCAACTTCTTGCATAACATGCGATGAAAATAACACGCAGTGCCCTTGCGCCTTTAATAACAGCAACAGCTCTCTTAATATGCGGGTACTCATTACATCAAGCCCACGGGTTGGTTCATCTAAAATAATGTTTGATGGGTTATGAACCACGGCTTGTGCTAAGGCGGTTTTCATCCGTTGGCCTTGCGAAAAGCCTTGGCAACGGCGATCGGCAATATCATTCATAGCTAATTTATTTATCACATCTATTGTCGCTTGTTTTGCATCACTGGCATTGAGACCACTGAGCTGGGCAAAAAAAGTAATGTATTCCCTTGGTGTTAATCGCTCATACAAGCCGCACGGATCAGGAAACAATCCTAGTTTTTGCTTTGCTACCATCGGCTCTTTGGCAACATCAATGCCGTCAATTTCAGCATTTCCGCTATCAGCCTTTAACAATCCAAATACGGTGCGTAAACAAGTGGTTTTACCTGCGCCATTTGGCCCTAGGAGGCCAGTTATCTTGCCGTCCTGTGCAGTAAAACTTAAACCATTTAGCGCATTAACATCGCCAATCTTCTTATTTAGGTTGGTTACTTTAATCATCACTTACTCCTTGTTAGCTACATCAGTTGAATGGCTATTGGCAACGGCTACGCCGTTAATATTCATAAAAAACGGTTTGTCATTTGCATCATTAATACAGGTTGTGTCAATGTCTCGCATACTTTGCTGGTCGATAAACTTGGCAATGATTTTCGGCGCACAGGTTTGTGAGCCAACGCCATGGGTGACAGTCGTTGCAACTAAGTGGGTGGCATTTGTCATCTCAACCATCGCAAGCTCGGCCCAACTTGCAGGTGTAGCAGGATCGCGTCCACCAGAAAGAAGTAACGTTGGCGTACTGGTTTTTAGCGGCTGATAAAATGTTTCGTCAACGGCTTTTACATTCAGAATTGGGCACGCTATATCCAACCCCGCAATCATTGCTTTGCCCATATAAGTTTTACTGTACTGAGCGCGGGTTTGCGTTGTTAAGCGTGGCCAATCTTCACCACAAACGATGGCGTTATGCATACCCATTGCTAAAGATTGTGTTAAATCAACATTCGCCATCATGCCAGCCAATGGTGAATAGTCACCCCTTAGTGCTTTTTCAATAACCATTGGTACAATCGCACGTTGTGCATGGCCGTAAAGCGCAAATCGTATCGCACTGTAAAGCTTCATTTTAGTGATTGTAAAATCAATAAGGTCATTGGTGCGTGGGTGTCTAACCTGTGTTTGTACAGGCTGTTGTTCAAGCCTCGTAAGCAATGAATTAAAGTTATTTGCTAAGTTAGGGTATTGGGCTGCGCATAAAGCATCAGTTTCGCAGCGCTTGAATAATGCAGCCAGTGAACCATCAACCGCTCCGCCTATGGCAGCCAGACTTTGCTGCATTGGCACAACGCCATCTAAGGTACTCGTTAAAACAGCATTAGGAAATTGGCGCATGTATTCTTGCGCTATACGTGTGCCGTATGACACCCCATATAAATGAAAGCCTTTATAACCAAGAGCAACACGCACAGCTTCAAAATCCTTTGCCGCAACAGGCGTAGTAAAATTGCTCAAATCAATATTGAGCTTTGCTTTACATTTTTGCGTATCTTCTGCTCCCATGGCTTGAAGATCGGCAATCACATCATTAAAAGCAAACTGGGTTTTTAGGTCATCACTTTCACATTGCAATTGATGTGAATAACCCGTGCCACGCTGGTCAACCAAGACTATGTCACGAGTTTCGCGAGCAAAACGTAAGTTATGGTCAAATATTCTCGCTAAATCTATAGCCCCTTGTCCCGGGCCACCGGCAAAACCAAGTACCGCTTCATCAGGATGGCTGGGCTTGATTGCAGGTATAACTGCAAAGTGGATATCAATCTCCCCTTCGCTTGGATCATCTGACAATGGTTGAGCAATACTGCCACACATCAATCGATCAGACAGCCCTTCCATATAGCATGGCGTCAGTTTTGGTTGGTTATTTTGATTATTTTCTGCGTATGACGCAGTTGATGCAACCATTAAAATTGGCATCATCACTTTAATTATCAGTCTATTAAAACAATTTGATATACTTTTCATCACTTTTCCCTTGTTTGCATTTTACACTTAATGTGATAACTTATTACTTAGTGTATCGGTGTATTGATGTATTAATACAGTAGAGAAAGAGTAATGCTAGAATTTATTAATGTCAACCCCAATAGTGGCGATCCCATTTATAAGCAATTACATGAACAAATTGTGCGTTTAATTGTAGGTGAGCAAATAGCTGCAGGTGAAGAGCTTCCGTCCGTGAGAAAAATAGCGGATCACTTTGCTGTTAATCCTATGACAGTTTCCAGAGCGATTGGTCAATTAGTGGATCAAGGTTGGTTAGAACGACGCCGTGGCCAAGCAACCCGTGTCGCACAAAAAACAGCACAACAAACCGATCAACAAGAGAGCTTACTTTTTAAAGCTATCGATCAACTTATTCAGCAAGCCAAACAACTCGATGTGCCACAACCGACTTTAACCGAACTAATAAAAAAACGGTGGGAATTATAACAATGACACAACCACTTCTTAACTATAAAAATGTCTCTAAACATTACAACCAACGTCTGATATTAAACAACATCACCCTTAATGTTGAGCCTGGCATGGTGATTGGTTTATTAGGTAAAAATGGTGCAGGTAAAACAACCTTATTACGTAGCGCGCTGGGTTTAGTAAAGCCTGATGAGGGTGAAGTACAAGCATTAGGTGAATTAAGTCATCAATTAAGTGCCAGCAGTAAACAAAAAATTGGTTATGTCGCCCAACAAACGTTTGGTTATGAAGGTTTTAAAATTGCTGACGCTTTGGCATTACATCGCAGTTTTTACCCAAATTGGGATATGCAATTAGAAGCAAAATGGCTCGCGCGCTTTGAATTGAATAGCAAGGATGCGATTAATGATCTCTCAATCGGCCAGCGTCAAACTTTGGCCCTTATTATGGCCATGGCCTACAGACCCCAGCTACTTATTTTAGACGAGCCGGTGGCGAGCTTAGACCCAATTGCTAGACGCGAATTTATGAGTGATCTTTTCGATTTAGCAATAGATTCGGGCTCCGGAATTTTATTTTCATCACATATCACCTCTGACATAGAGCGCGTCGCCAGCCACATTGCACTTATAAAACAAGGCGAGTTACTGTTACTCGACGAATTAGATGTCATTCGCGACACCGTTAGAAAAGTCAGCTTTAAAGAGTCGACGATTGATCTCAGTGCATACAAGGTACTTAACAGGCAGCAAAATTGTGCCATTATTTATGGCTATACAGGTGAAACTGTTGTTGGTGCTCTAGCAATCAATACACTGTCTCTTGAACAGCTGTTTGTGGAGTTACATGGATGATGCAAGCCAGTAAATGTCCATGGTATCAAGGTGCTGTCAGTTTTTGGTTAAAAGACGTCGGCTGTGCCAGTTATTTCATCGCTGCAATTATAACGACATTACTATGCCTTATAGCTACAGGTATTGAAGATCTGATCGGACTAATGATCATGTTTTCAATTATTTGTATGTACAGCGCGATAGCTTGGCAAAGTATTCGCTTGCAAGCCACTGAATGGCAGAGTTTAGTTGTTGGTTACCGTAAACATGTGATGTTTCAAGGTAAAGTATTCATTATATTGAGTAACTTAATTTCTATCTTGAGTATCATAATTGCGGGCAATATCAATCTATTAGCAACGCTCACGATGGCCAATCTTGTTGGCATTATTATCTGGTTTTTAAATCGCTCATTCAGCCATTTATTTACCTCTGTTTGCTATTTCAGCTTCTTTATAGCTACGTTAGTGTGTGTGCTTATTGAGCAACTGCCAGTTTGGCTAATACCCGTTAACGTCGTTGCTTTTATTGCTATCGTGTTATTTCATAAAAGCTTTACATCTGCGTACAAATGGCGCCCCGATTCATTACTAAATTATCGTAATGGTCTGCAATCTGGTTGGTCGCCAGTTCCCAGTGGTTTTTTATCAAATTACGGCAGCTCTATTAATAAAGGGTTATTCCCTCTTAGCTACTTTGTTGGCTCTGGACTCTCTCAATACCTTATTTTAATTACACTTTTATGTTTTTTCGGTGTAGTGGCGAATCTATTTTATAATATCACTGAGCAGGCCATTTTTGTTTTAACGCTGAATTTATTCGCGATTGTTACATTAAGTTTATGGAGCAAAGTACAAAAGCAAAACTCATGGGAGCTGTTATTTACCCTACCAATTTACAACACTAGCTACAGCGCAAAAGTCGCACTTAGTTACAGTGTTTTAAAATTAGCAGCACTCGTAGCTTTACTGTGTTTTAGCACAGCAGCTGCGCTTACTCTTGCTAACCAAGAGTTGTTACTAGTTAATGCTTTAAGTTACTCGTTAGCCTGTGCTGCTGGTTTACTACTTAGCTTTTCAATCGGTAATATTTGCAAAAACATAAACTTACTAAGTGGAATTTTATGCTTAACGTTTGGATTAAATATGGGACTGGCAAACTACATGTTTGATCATGCTGATAGCATAGTTATGCTTGCTTTAATAAGCACCTATTCGGTCTTCATGGCTGGCTTAAACCGCTTTACTGTTAGATTTATATAGCCAATAACTCGCGTTTAAATGAGTGAGGAAAGATAAAAAACGGCCATATCATATGGCCGCTTTGCTGTTTAAATAAAATAATTTAAAACACTTAAAGTGAGAATGTACGGCCTATCGACAATACAATACGCTCATCTGCAGTATCAATATCTAGGCTGGTGTTCTCGCCCGCTACCTCAATATCAAAACCCGCTAAACTTGTTTGATAAGCAAGACGATAGTGGTTATACGATTTACCATCGGTATCCCATGCGAACTTATCGCCATCGAGTGAATTTGAAATATCAAAGCTGGCACGCAATGCGTGATTAGGTGCAAGTTCAATGGTGTGTGCAACCATAGAAATCACATGACCTGCGCCGGTACCAAAATAATCCCAGCTATACCAAAAGTTAAGCTCTGTTTGCCCTAACTCACTTGCGTAACCAAATTTAGTGTAGGCTTCAAAGTAGTTACCATCGCTTGAGTTGCTTTGCCCATGGTAACTGTAATACGCAAGGCCGTAATCAATACTGAGCGCTTCATTTAACTGCGCATAGCGACCGAAGTAAGCATCCCATTCAATATTTGTGTCGTCACCAAAGTCAACGTTTGACGCCCACGTGCCAGCATACATGCCTGACTCGCCAAATGAATAATCAAGGCTACCTTGTAGCGCTGGGTCGTTTTGCGTTTGGCTCACACCATTAAAGGTATAATCTGATGCGCCGGTTACGGTTGCTGACCAATCAGCCAATACTGAGGTTGAAAAAAGTGCAAACGGTAATGCGACTGCTAATAATGTTTTTTGTGTTGTCATGTTAATTCCTTCGCTACTGTATAAGCTAATATCTAGCTAGCTGATTCAATTTTTGTGTAGTCAATTTTGTTGTCTTTCGGCGAACTATCAATGTTACTCACAGTTTTAACTTTGCTATAGGCAATATAGGCTGCACACGCAAAGAACAAACCAATCACTAACACCCCGACCCACTGGATTTGTAGAAAGTTCTGCTTAAATAATAGGGTTAATAATGAAAGAGCGACAACATTTAGCGCAATATATTTAAATTTACCTAAACGTTTAACCGTCATACCCATATTGTCGGTGTATAAACGGATCAGTGAATCAAGCGAGTTGATCACAAACACTACGCCAACAAATACCATTGCAATATTTTTGATCCCTTGCGTAGCAATACCTGCTTCGTGATACTGATAAAGCACGCCAAACCAAATTGCGATTGGGATTGAAGGGAAAATTAACATTGCCCCCAATACTTGATAGGTTTTTAATCCACCGACAAAACGCGATGTGAATTGACCGATCATAATACTCCACGCAAACCACCAAAATAAATAAAACTCATGGTAATCATTGAGTGGCAGTACAAACTGATTAATATTGCCAAAGTAACTACCAATTAACGTTAAATTATTTGTAAAATCTGACACTTGGCCATTTTCGCCCATAAATGCGCCAAACCACATAAAACCAATTAGCGCTATAAATAACCAGGTAGTTGAAATACTTAGAAAACGTACATATTTAATATCGGTGCTTGAATACACCGCAAAGCAAATAGCTGCGAATACAATTAAATAAAATGACGGAATAATCGACTCACCATCACCAAGACTAGGTAAATACCAAGGTAGGTTAGAGAGCAATAAGAAAGCGGTGAAGGCACAAGTACCAATAATAACTACGTTATTGATTAATTTAACCCAAGGAATTTCGAAAAATTTCACTTTAGGTTCTATTACACAGAAATAAAAGCACGTAAGGAAATAGAATCCCCAGATCAGAAAGCCCCAATAACCAAACTCGATAGCTAGTGGATTGGCAAACGCGTACTCTGGGCTTGCTTTTATGTCTGCATAACCTGCAAACTCAGTGAGTGGAAACATGATCAAGCCAACATCTAAGCCTGATGTAAATAAGATGGCGATAAAGGTAAATGTTCTTACCGGTGTGACGCCAACACACTTTACATTGCCCCATTTTACTAAAATTGCAACAATTGCTAGTAGGGTGAAAATAATGCCTGCGCTAAGCCATAAGGTCATAATTCCCTCCCCAAAATAAATGAAAATACATCATTATGTCTCCGTGTTTTTAGTCTCGCATTAACGCACCACAAACAACTTATGATGCGCGCCACTGCAAGCCCCACAGCACAAAGTATGCTGCAGGTGACTTTATTAGATCTCCGAACTACGCTGCACAGTTTGCCATTGAGATTCAACAGCAACCTTTGCTTGCGATTTACTAAGTGGTGGCCTACCTAAAATTAGATCAGCCGCTTTTTCTGCCACCATAATGGTTGGCGCATTTAAATTTCCGTTAGGAACCGTTGGGAAGATTGATGAATCCACCACATGCAGTCCCTCAATGCCATGTACTTGAGTGTTTGAGTTTACTACTGCCAGTTCATCTTCACCCATTTTGCATGAACATGAAGGATGGTAAGCACTCTCAACTGCCTGACGTACAAAAGCATCTATTTGTTCATCGGTTTGGATCTCTTTACCTGGTTGGATTTCGCCATCGCGGTAATCATCAAACGCACTTTGCTCAATGATTTCACGCGTTAAACGCACACAGGCTCTAAACCCTTCAATATCATCTTGATGCTGTAAATAGTTAAATTGGATCTTAGGTGCAACCGTTGGATCAGCCGATTTAATCGTTACTGCACCGCGGCTTTTAGGCTTGTTATGCCCTACATGGACTTGAAAACCATGGCCATCAAAAGCACTTTTACCGTCATAACGAATTGCCGCAGGTAAAAAGTGATATTGAATATCAGGCCACTCAACCCCCTGTTTTGAGCGAATAAATGCACAAGATTCAAAATGATTAGTCGCCCCAAGGCCACTGCGGTTTAATAACCAACGCGCGCCAATAAGGCCCTTTGAAATAAGACCAAGCTTGCCGTTTAAGGTAATTGGCTGCTTACACTTATACTGGAAATAAAACTCCAAGTGATCTTGCAGGTTTTGCCCAACTCCGGGTAAATGGTGCTTAACCTCGATACCAACTGCTTTAAGTATTTCGCTGTCGCCAATACCCGAAAGTTGCAATAAATGCGGTGAACCAATCGGACCGGCACTTAAAATAACGTCTTTACTGGCCTTTGCTTTAACAATATCGCCATTAACTTTGTACTGCACACCAACGGCTTTTTTGCCTTCAAGCAACACCTTTTCAGCCAACGCACCAGTAACAATAACTAAGTTTTTACGTGACTTCACTGGGTCTAAATATTCACGACTTGCAGAGCTGCGCACACCGTCTTTAACGGTCATGTGCATTGGACCAAAACCCTCTTGCTGCGCTGCGTTATAATCGTCAGTGGCTGCATATCCGGCTTGCTGGCCCGCTTTGATAAAGGCTTTATAAAGCGGGTTCGCCATTTCATTACCGTTGTTCACACCCAAAGGGCCGCTATCACCACGATAGTCGTTTTTACCTAAATAGAATGATTCTGCTTTTTGAAAATACGGTAAACAGGATTGATAATCCCACCCTTGTGCACCATGTTGTTGCCATTCATCAAAGTCTTTAGCATGGCCACGTACATACACCATGCCATTGATAGATGATGAGCCACCTAACACTTTGCCACGCGGGCAGTGCATTTGACGATCATCTAGATACGGTTCAGCTTCACTATGAAACTGCCACGCGTATTTATCTGAATTCATCGGAATTGATAGCGCGGTAGGCATTTTAATAAAAATGCTTTTATCGCTGCCGCCAGTCTCTAATAATAAAACGCGGTTGCTGCTATCTTCGGATAAACGATTAGCCAGTACACAGCCCGCCGACCCTGCACCCACTATGATGTAATCATACGTTAGTGCAGTCATTAAAATGGGCTCTCTATATTAGTCATACCGACATAAATCGATTTAGTTTGGGTGTAATGATCAAGTGTTTCAATACCATTTTCACGACCGATACCTGACTGCTTATAACCGCCCACAGGCATTTCTGCTGGCGAATTGCCGTAGCTGTTGATCCAACAAATGCCTGCTTGCAGCTGATGAATAACACGGTGTGCGCGCTTAATATCTTTGGTAAACACGCCTGCAGCAAGGCCTAAGTGAGTATCGTTAGCACGGTGAATTACATCATCTTCGTCATCAAACGTTAATACGCTCATTACGGGACCAAAGATTTCTTCTTTGACGATCGTCATATCATCAGTGCAATCAATAAATACCGTTGGTGCAACAAAGTAACCGTTTGGTGCAGAGGCTGGGCTAAGCGTTTTACCACCCGTTAATAACGTTGCACCTTCGCTGATGCCTTTATCGATATAGCTCATCACTAATTGTTGATGCTTTTTGGAAATTAATGCGCCAAAGTTAACGTTAGGATCGAGTGGATCGCCCGCTATAATATTTTCTTCAGTGCGCGTTTTAAGCTCATCAATAAATTGCTGATAAACATTTTTGTGAACATAAATACGGGTGCAGTTAGTGCAAATTTCACCTTGCGTATAAAAATTACCTAACATTGCAGCACTTACTGCCTGTGAAATATCGGCATCATCAAATACTAGCAGTGGTGATTTACCACCAAGTTCCATGGTGACATCTTTTAATGAACCCGCAGCACTAGCAACTACTTTTTTACCTGTGCCTACTTCGCCGGTAAACGATACTTTCTCAATATCAGCTGATTGTGTTAACCACTGGCCAACTTCTGCTGCACCTTGCACCACGTTGAACACGCCTGCAGGTACACCCGCTTCGATGAATATTTCGGCAAGCTTAATTGCGCCAAGTGGCGTTTCTTCAGAAGGTTTAAAAATAAATGCATTTCCGGCAGCCAAAGCTGGGCCGGATTTCCAACAAGCGATTTGCAGCGGGTAGTTCCACGCACCAATTCCGGCACAAATCCCTAATGGCTCTTTACGGGTATAATAAAAATCTTCGCCAACCATTTGCTGCTGGCCAACTTGGGCAGGTGCTAGCCCTGCAAAATACTCGATTACATCAGCGCCAGTTTGCACATCAACACACTCGGCTTCTTGCCATGGTTTACCGGTATCTAGCACTTCTATTTTTGCAAGTAAATCATTACGCTCGCGCAATAATGCAACCGCTTTTAGTAAGATACGACTACGTTCAATCGGACTCATAGTTGACCATGCAGCAAATCCTTGTTTAGCACTTTGAATAGCCGCATTTTGAATAAACGCATCTGCCACTTCTACATAATAAATTACGTCATCTGTTGCTGGGTTTTTAACTGCAAATGTTTCGCCACTTTGATTTTTTAAAAAGTGACCATTGATAAAGTTTTGATAAACAGGTGTTGTCACATTAAGCTCCATACTGTTTGATAAGTGAACATACAAAGTTTTTTGCTAGCTGTTCACAATGTGCAAATTGATCTTGATCAGACTTACTTAGTACCGCTCTTAACCATAAGCCATCGATCATTGCCGCACATAATTGCGCTGCAAGTTTGGCTTCATCATCACCCATCAATTGTTTAAATGAGCTGACTAAATTACTAAGAAGTCGTCGGCTATTTACGTTCTGTAAGCGATGCAACTGAACATCGTGCATCGATTGCGCCCAAAAGCTTAACCAAGTTTTAGTGGTATCGCTGCGCTGTTGTAATCTGGCAAAGTTAGCTTCTATTATCAGCATTAACCTTTGCTCAGGGGTCGTTGTTGGCGTTACTTGTTTGATCAGCTCGTGTTTTAGATTGGTTAATAAATAACGCACAGTGGCTTCTATCAAGCCCTGCTTACCACCAAAATAATGACTAATAATGCCCGACGATAATCCTGCTTTTTTACTGATACTATTAATGGTTGTTGCTTGTAAGCCAAATTCAGCAACCGAACTAATAGTAGCGTCAATTAGCTGCTGACGACGGACAGGTTCCATTCCAACTTTAGGCATATTTTTATTAATTGAACGTTCAATAAAAATAAAGGTTAAAGTAATGGAACTGATAATTCAAGGTTGACAAACTGTGAATAGGCTAAAATGAAGAGAGCTAAGTGACCCTAAGTAACTGTCCTAGCGTTGATAAATCGGCTTAGAAAAAAGTTGCGAAAAAAATCGAAAAATAGCTGCTTTTTAAGTAAATGATACAAAAATCAGCTATATTAGGTTGAAAATCATATCTGGTTAGTCTCAGGTGTCACTTTTAAAATCACAGAATTATCTATCAAAACAAACTATAGGAAACTCGATGTCTAATTTTAATGAATATAAAGTATTGCATGTTGTTGAAGGTGGCTGTGGCACATTGCTGCTAGGTTCGAGCGGGTTACCACTTAAAAGGCTAGAAGCAACACTTAATGATGAAGCACAAAATGGCTGGCAACTGGTATTTCAGGTTATCGAAAGCAAACGTTTTTTGCTATTTTGGTCTCGCGAAGCTGTGATCTTAACGTTAGGCAGAAACCGTGCTTAAAGCAATGACGCTTAGTGCAATTCGCCGCTATCAAAAAAATGGCGGCGCTAAGGCACATTTTAATATTAGCTGTAATTTCAGTCCTTCCTGCTCAGAGTTTACTCATCAAGCAATTACTAAATATGGGCTAGTGAAAGGTCTATTTATTGGCGTAAAAAGAATACGGCGTTGCAATAACCCCGACTGTGTAACCGTAAAATCCGATCCACTTCCTTGAGGCTTATTAATGCCATGACATCAGAACAACTAAATGCTCAAGAAGAGCAGCTTCGTTCAGAAGTAAATGCATTGTCCCCTGATCAGCGTAAACTTTTTTACCAGCAAGAAAAGCGTCTCGTTAAAGACCCTGATACTTATGCGGTACTGAATTGGTTTTTTGCCGCAGGTTTACACCACTTTTACTTAGGTAGATTTCAACGTGGTGCGGTGAATTTAACGCTGATGCTAATTGGCATACTCACTATTTATAGCTTTGGCGTATTTTTAATCATCGTCGTTTTGTTAATTGAATTACCACAGCTTTTTAAGAGTCAACGCATCGTCCATCAATATAACAATCAAGTTATGGCTGATATTCTAAAACAACTAACCGACTCTTGATTACTTAAAGCAAATGCTAGATACTGTTTTTTTATACAGTTACGGTGTGTGTTATGAAAAAAGAATTACCCGAAAAATATTATTTAGCCCACTTTAAAGAGCTAATAACATTTATCGACACTCAATGCAGACACTTATTAGAGCAAAAACACGTCGATTTCATTAATAAAGTAAACCGACTTACTGAGCAAGGCCAGTGCATGCTGGCACGCATTTATTCTCGTAAACCTTTACTCGTAGCAATCACCACGCTTAATTATAATGAAATAGACAGCCCTGCACTGGCACTCGAAGAGCTAAAAACAGCACAGCTCATTAGTCATCCAAATTACACCGACTATCAACACGTACTCGCACATCTAACTAAACCCGCATTGCTAGCACTACTCGCGCCTTTCGATATCCAACCTAGTATTAAAAAAAGCGTTACTAAAGCGCAATTAGTAGCACAGACTTGCGATTTTTTTGCTACTAAGCCGGAACATTTAACCTGCCTTTATAACCAGTTTGTTATTAATAACCGATTTGCTGTGTATGAATACTTTGAATTTCTATACATAGGCCGCTTAAGCACTGGTGATATTAACCATCAAAATAGCTTTGTACTGCGTGATTTGGGCCTAAGAACCACACGAGAAAACCATACAGTAAGTTTAGCTCGCTTTGATACACGTGAGGAGGCGCAATCTAACTACGCGCTAAATCGTTATCGCATGGCATTTAAAAGCGCGCAAAGTGATGACGAATATCAAGCTTTAGCTATTGAGCTTATTAATCAACCGGCCGAAGGTACATTAGCAGTCAACCTTAAAAACAAGCTCCTTTTACGACTTCACCAACAACTAAAAAAATATAATATTGAGCTGTGTTTTACACTTTTAAATGCCTGTGAAAATAGCGCTGAAGCAACTGAATTACAAATACGCGAGCAATACCGCCAAGGTAATAAAGAGTGGGTAAAAATCCAGCTTGAAACCATCATCGAAGATCCGCTCACTGATGATTTACTGTATTTTGCTGATGACTTTTTAATGCGTAAATTTAACAAGCAAACTCGCTCTCGCTTAAGTGCAATGCTAGCCGATACGCAATGTGTTATTGAAATTGATGAAGTTTATCGAAACGATGTAGAGCAAGGTGTTACAGAACACTACACTCAACAAGGGTTAACTGTTTTTTATACCGAAAATACGCTTTGGCAGAGCCTTTTTGGTTTAGTTTTTTGGCGCGAGCTTTATATAGATACTCCCACCCCACCTTGCAATGAGTTTGATATGTTTCCACAATCATTGAGAACCGACTGCTTTTATCATACCCAACACCAACAAATTGAAGCACTACTAGCAAACTGGCAAACACCGGATGATTTACTAAAACACGTGTGTAAAAGTGCCGCCCGTTATTTTGAACAAGCTAATGGGCTGTTTCGCTGGCATAGCGAGCTATTACGACCATTAGAAGTGCTGATTTTAAATAGCTCATTAGCAGCGCTAAAAAGTCACTTAAAGAATATGACCATGCGCTTTATGCAGCTTAAAGATGGTTACCCTGACTTGATGGTGCTAAATGCTAATAAACTCCATTTTGAAGAAGTAAAAGCCCCAGGTGATAAATTAAGACGTAATCAGTTAACAACGATTGATTGCCTAAAAAGTACTGGATTCAATGTACACATTGCGGCCGTAAAATGGGTTAATGATCCCAATCGTATTTACAGCGTGGTCGATATTGAAACCACCGGTAGTTTAAAGGGCGGCAATCGGATCACCGAAATTGGCATAGTCAAAATGCAACACGGCAAAGTAATTGATACTTGGTCAACACTTATCAACCCGCAAATGCGCATTCCTAAGTTTATAGTGTCTTTAACAGGTATTAATGACGCAATGGTAGCAACTGCACCACGCTTTACTGAAATAGCTGAGACTTTACTTAATAAACTAAAAGGCACTATTTTTGTGGCTCACAATGTAAACTTTGATTACGGCTTTATTCGTAAAGAATGTGAAATGGCGGGTATCCACTTTAAAATGCCAAAATTATGTACTGTGGTTGAATCTCGCAAAGCGTTTGCTGGTTTAAAATCATACTCTTTAGGTAACCTCAGTGCGCATTTTGACTTAAACCTAACAAGCCATCACCGAGCACTCGCTGATGCCAGCGCAACCGCTGAGTTACTTTTTCTTATAAAAAAATTTAACTAAATTAATAATTTAAGCTTTTAGCGCAAATGACCCAAAGCCAGCTTTTGCTAAATAAAAGCAAGGTATTGATTGCAACCCTCCCAGTACCTCGCTATAGAAGTCAACGCGTCTGTCTAATACTTACCGTTAGCATTAATAACCCAACTGCAATACCCAAAAAGTAATAAGGCATTCCTGCATCCCAACTCGCTTGACTGTTCACCCCTAAAAAGTCTAAATATAGTCCACCTTGCAGAGGCCCTATGTACCAAATGACTAGAAACACAACTTCAAACATTCGTTTTGACTGCGTAAATGTACCGCAAAAATAGGCCAACGAAACCATAAACGAAATAGCCACAAACAATTGCACCAGCAACAACCACTCAGCTATGACTACAAACCGCGCAATACTGCCTATACAGGCAAAGGCTAACAATCCCCAACCAGCACTGAAACTAGCCATACTTTGTAATAGCGGTGATTGCTTGCTATAAGCCATAATTTCAATAGTATTTGTTTGCCTCTCTAGCTGCCCTAACGGCGATATAACCAATACACACCACAACAATGACATAGGTAAAAAAAGACTCAGCAACAGGTTCTGATCAACAAAAACTTGGCACACATTCAAAATGACCAATCCGATGAGCCACAGATTTGTTTGCCCTTTAAGCATTAACTTAAACTCTAATCGTAATAAGCGTGTAACAGCGAATGACTTAGTTGCGCCAACAAATATTCTATCGAGTATTCCTGTGACTTTTTCAATTACGCTAACTATTCGCCATTGCTTTTTAATCTCGTTCATTGAGCCATTACTAAAACGATCAAAAAATAAAAATGCTAAGCTTAGAGCTATTGAGCTGACTATCAATAAAGGCAACATTCCTTGGAAGTGCACAGCACTTGGCTCAAACCCATGCCAAACAAATGTTTTTACAGATTCACTAGCTGTTATGCCAACATTGGTACCACCCTGCTCTGTTGGAAAACGCGCAGCAACCTCTATATCTAAACTTTCAAGCACTGCACCAATGCCTGATACTCCTTCAATACTTTGCGTTATCGAGCCAACCCACAAGAAAAAATATACCACATTACCTAACCCCCCTTTGAGCCACGTTATCGACTCAAATAAAATAGCGATTGATGCAATTGCTAATAACAAAGGTAAAACAAACACTAATTGCGGCCAAACGAGTGCCCACACATCAACCTGATAGCTTTCGCCATAATAAAGCTGTATCAATACACTACTGAGCAACATCGCCAATACAATTGAAAGTAAAATCAGTACATTTACCCCCCACTTAGCGAATAGAAAAGCCTGTTTGCTAATCGACGTTGCTGCAATAAGCTCACACGTTTTTGATTGCCTGTCTAACTCAAGTGCATTTTTAACCAAGTAAAAGCAAATAATTGGTAAGAACATAACATTTAGCATAGCTAAACATACACCAATCCACGCGCTGTTATAAATGCCGCGGTAGCCATTAATCACTAGTGTTTGGTACTGCGCATCAGGGGACGGAAAATACAATAACGTTAATACAGACATAGCCAACAAGGTCACCATATAACTTTGTTGTCGTGTACGTTGTTTAAAGTCAGCGACCATACATTGCCAAATCTGTTTCATTAACCGATCCTCGCTGCGCTGCGAGGTGCTGGTTGCTCGCTAGTAAAATACAAGTAAGCATCTTCGAGTGATGCCGCCCGTACCGTGGCTTTAGAATCAGGGCAATGATCCGCAACAAGGTTTAATTCAAGCTTTCCTTCTTTTCGAATGCTGTGGCTAACAATATACTCATGCTGGATCTGTTTCAGATCCGATGGTTCAATCGTTAATGTCCAACATTTTTCAGCCACTTTTTGCTGTAATACATTCGCTGTTACTGATTGAATAAGTGTGCCACCGCGCATAATGGCAATGCGGTCCGCAATCGATTCAACATCTGACACTATATGCGTGGAGAATATAATGCAACGATCCGCCGCAAGCTCAGTCAATAACTGCCTAAAGTTGGCTCGTTCATGCGGATCAAGACCAACCGTCGGCTCGTCAATGATCAATAATTTAGGATCATTTAATAACGCCTGCGCAATTCCAATGCGTTGTTTCATGCCTCCAGAGTAACCTTTTAGCGGCTGATGTGCGGCGTGGGTTAAATTAAGCTTATTCAGCAAATCATCAATAACACTATTGGCATGTGCATTTTCAAGCCCTTTAAGCCCTGCCATATATTGCAAAAATTCAAACCCCGACAGTTGTTCATACACGCCAAAATATTGAGGTAAATAGCCCAGCTCTTTGCGTAACAATTGTGGTGATTTAACAATATCTTGGCCTTGCCATAAAATAACACCTTGTGTTGGCTTAGTAATGGTAGCCAGAATTCTCATCAAACTAGATTTTCCAGCTCCATTAGGGCCTAACAAGGCTAAAATCCCAGGTTCAACTTGCAAAGATAATGTATTAATTGCGCATTTTGCATCTTTGCTTTTATTATATTGATGACGTAATGATTGAATATCTAATAGCATGAGTGTCTATTCCTAATTAAGTTACACTCATTCAGCAAATATTAAGCCATGTAAATAACAATTAATAATCAACAACTTAAGTTTTAAACTTTTTAAATAAACAATATTGAATAACAACTCTTACCAAATAATGGCGAAAAACATCAACGTGATAAGTTAACGTGTAGTCATTTTTCTCACCCGCTGATGCATTTAACTTATTCAGTCTAACCGCAGTAAAAACTAAAACAAACTTTGATACTGCTCTATTAGATAATCTGTGTAAGCAATATCGCCACGATAACGCGATAAATGCGTGGTATCACGGTACATTTGCGGGGTTATTTGCGGTATATTTTGATGGTTTTTCATTTTAATACCAGTGGCTTGCTCTATTTGCGCTATTACTTCTGCTAAACGTTTTTCAGCCTCTGGTGTTGTTTTTATCCACTTACTGTTTTTTGGCAGCATGATCACTTCAACGTTCTCAGATACACGTTGAAAGTTTTTTACAATATTAATAAAATGCGTAACCAATAATGGTTGAAAATGAAGCTGCTCTATATCTGCACTGCGAATACGACTAAGGCGATCGTTTTTCATTTCGTTATCAGTTTGCGTAACGTGGTAATAGTCGTTAAATATAGCTAACGTTTCTGCTGTTCGCTCTTGTGGGATTGTACCGCCCCCTTGCCATTCATAGCTCCATTCTGCGCCCTTATAATTAGGATATTCTTCTACAAATTTTTCACCGAGTAAACGTCCTAAGCGGCGACGCTGCGCAATAGTTTCATCATCATCTTTAAACGTTTGATGCGATTTAGGTGGAAACATCTCTCGACCCAAAAAACTGGTGATCATTTCAGCTGAAATATTGCCGCGCAAATATTTTATATTGAATAATCGTACGCCACGAGTAAGATCATTTTTTGCAATTACCATTAACTCCTGATCATTAGCGAGTAAAGTTAAAAATGAGTCTAAAACTGGGGTCGCTCTGCTCCAGCGCGTTTGCGTGGTTTGAAAAGGATTAAACTCAATCATGGTTAGCTTTATTTTGCGATCTTCTTTGACAAATTCATCCGCAATACGTCGTGATAAAAAATCTTGAAAGTACGGGTTTAGCCCACCAAAGCCAAAGTTAAATGATTTAACTTGCTTACCCCGCTGCGCTAAATCAGCATCAAATTTTCGTGGCGAAAATCCGGCACGCGTCATTGATGAGCCAAAAAACATCACAACATCGTTTGATTCTTTCACTATTTGTGGCAAAGCTGCACGTGACTCAGTAACCCTTGCTATTGCGCCTTGAGTATTTGCTCCCATCCCATGCAAAATAAGATGAATACCGACAAGTGCGAAAGCCATGCATAAGCCAATAACAAGAATCGACTTTCCATATAATTTTTGTGATGTCATTGCTACTCTACCTTGATGATTAGAATTGGAAATAGATAAACTCATTGCTTGGCTCCCCGATAAATAAACATACCCCTTGCCCTAACATCATTAACAGCCAAAATAACCAGGGTTTATTTTCCAGCTTGTCAGCGCCCTTTATTACGTAAAAATCCATAATATGTACAAGTAATACCCACACACTGGTCATTACAAAAATAGTCATTGCGTTGCTTCCAGCTGCTATTGTTGAATTAAATACATGTAAATTAGTAATAATATCTATGGCAGAAGTTAAGTCGTTGGCTGCAAAAAACACCCAACCTATAAGGACTAAATAAAACGTGATGGCCCACTTAATAAAAGTTACAAACAGTGCATTGGATTGATTAAAACGTGCAAATATTTTCAGCCCTGCTAAATAGTGCGTAGCAGTGATAATAGCGCCATGAAATGCGCCCCAAGCAACAAAAGTCCACGCTGCGCCATGCCATAAACCACCCAGTAACATAGTTAAAAACACATTACGGGTGCGGTTATTATTTCTGTTCCCGCCTAATGAAATATATAAATAATCTCGTAACCAAGTCGAGAGTGAAATATGCCAACGACGCCAAAAATCAACCGGAGAAAGTGCGAAGTAAGGCACTCTAAAATTAAGTGGAATACTAAAACCGAGTATCAGCGCAATACCAATTGCCATATCAGTATAACCCGAAAAGTCACCGTATATCTGCCCTGCAAATGCCAATACGCCAGTCCAAAGCTCCAGTGTGCTTATGGGGCCTTTTGCCTCAAAAGCATGTTGTGCAGGGATAGCCAATATATCTGCACCAGTTTTTTTAATCAGCCCCACAGTGATCAGCAAAAAACCATGTTTTACAGCAGTGTACTTAGGCAAGGCGATGGCGTGCATTTGTGGCAAAATATGACTTGCACGAAGAATTGGGCCTGCAACCAGTTGTGGGAAAAACGATAAAGCAGCAACAAATTCAACTAAGCCTTTACGTGGTTTCATATCGCCACGGTAAACATCAATGGTGTAACTTAAACTTTGAAAAGTATAAAAAGAAATACCAACAGGCAGTACCCACCCTAATGTCTCAATGGAGGCATTGTAACCAAGCGTAGATAACAGCTCAGACACAGAATTGAGTACAAAGTCAGCATATTTAAACACCGCTAATAACCCTAAATTAAGCACCACAGATAACGTAACCCATTGCTTTTTACGTTGCTGCGTTGATGCTTTATATATAGCTTGAGCAATAAAGTAATCGGCTACCCCACTGCCCACCAGCAAGGGAATAAAACTATAATTCCACGCGCCATAAAAAACTAAGCTGCCGACTAAAATCAAATACACTTTGGGTTTTTGTTTTAAAAAAACAAAACCGTAAAACAAAATAAAAATGGCAAAAAACCAAAAGAATATGGGGGTATTAAATATCATGTTGCCCCCTTATATTTTGTTCAATAATTGTTCTTTGGTAACGAGTAAACATACTGTTTTCCTTTATTCAGAGCGAGTTTGGTTGACCCACTAAAAGTAGGGGGAAAACCAATCAATAATTAATTGAAGTAATTTAAATAAATTTGACGCAGGCTGACTTGCATTCGCTCATCAGCCAAGTTAGATCAACGCATTCAGGGGGGCGAGTGAAGTAATATGTCATTCATTGGCGTGCTCCATTAGCTATTAGTAACGCTTTAATTGACTCTGTGCGAGCACGATTAAGGGGGGTACGTCGCTGGTAACCATCAGATGCTCCTGTAGTAACCGCTAAGTTTACATCAGCGCCCCGTGATATTAATAATTGGCTCATATCGTAAAAACCAAAATATGCAGCATTTATAAGGGCCGTTTCATCACGCGGTACAATTGCATTTATATCAGCGCCGTTATCAAGTAAAAGCGTAGCCAATTCAATGTTATTATTCATCGCAGCAACTATCAGCGGGTTACCATCACCACTTGATGACTGATTTACATCCGCGCCTAAGTCAATTAATGCCTGAGTCATTATTTTGTTATTTTTTTTCACGGCAATCATTAACGCAGTGCCATCACCAATCACTGGTACATTAATATCAACCCCATCATTTCGCAGCACACGTATCGCATCAATATCATTACGCGTGACCGCATTAATTAATAAAGTGCTCTCGAATTGTGGTAACAGTGAATAATGTCGGGCATCTGCTACGGTATGTTTAATACTAATTTTGGGTGAAAATGCCTGCGTTGCTTGAATCGTTGTAGCAGCGAGCACTGCACACACCAAAGCAATTACAGCGATACTTGGCTTTTTAAATTGCTTATTTTCTAACACTGCACCAATGCGATAATTTAGCTCTTTTTTCTTACTAAAAAGCCCCATTGCCAGCACACTCCTTTGCTGCATTACCATTAATTTTGCACAATCAATCAGTGATTGCGCATATTGTTGAGTATTTTTAATTTCATTTACTGCACGTAAGTCACAGGCTATTTCGCGTTCTACATGAATTTGCTTGTTAAGCATGCGTATCACCGGGCTCCACCAAAATAGAATCGCGATGACTTCTTGAAATAAACCAAACCAGTTATCTTTGCGTTTAATATGCGCGTTTTCATGAAGCACTATCGCCAGTAATTGCTCATGCTTGAGTTGCTCGGTAAGGCTTTTTGGAAGAATAATTTTAGGTTGTTTAAACCCTACAACTAAAGGAGAGGATACTTTAGTTGAAGTATAAACCTGTGTATCAATATGGGCAGATAAATGTGGCGCTTTTTCAATTGTTGAGCTTATCAAATAGCGTGTTTGAATATATGATGACAATACTGTAAATCCTCGCCAAACGCTGCCTGCAAGCCAGATTAATACGGCTATACTTAGCAAAAATGAAAAATTAAATACGATTTCACTAGGCAAGTGCCAGCTGTTATTCGGCTCATTAATAATACCCGTACTAGCAGTGTTCAACACATTAGGATCTTGTTGAGAAGCAATGGTTTGCGCTGTTGTATTGATCTCTGTATTTTCGTTTTCATTCCCGGTTGTGATCAAGGTAAAAGGGATGACTGTTGCGGTAATTAACGTCGTCATCCACAACCAGCTTTTCAACTCAGCCCCCGATGGAACACATTTATTAATCAACGTAAGTCCCAATAAAAGTATAAAACCAATAACAAGGTGATGAAATGCTAACGTTGTTAATAAGGTATATTCAATCATCATTGTCCTGACGTCCTTTTCTAGGTTTGTTAATCTTTACTTTGGTCAACTTTACGCTGTAATGCTTCTAAATCATCAAGATCAATGTCAGTCTCTTGCATTAAATGCTGTGCCAATACCTTAGGTGAGCCACCAAAAAACTTATTCAGCATCGAAGTTAATGCACTTTGCCGCGCTTCTTTTTGAGTAATCTTTGGTGTGTAAATAAACGCTTTTCCTTCTTTTCTAAAGTCGGCGTAGCCTTTTTCAGCAAGGATCTTACATAACGTTTGTACTGTGGTATAAGCGGTTTTTTTTTCCTTTGATAGTTCATCTGTTATATCGCGCACAGACGCCTCACCACTTTCCCAAAGCACTTCCATAATACTTTGCTCACCATCGGTAAGCTGATTTGATTTATTTCTAGCCATCGTATTTAACCTTTTTAAAGTTCTACTAATTAATTAGTTTTAAATACTATAGCGTGCCCAACTCAATCTATCAACTAATTAATTAGTTTTTAATAATTTAGTAATTAGTACTCGTAATCCAGGCTAAAAAGTTCTTTAAAATTTGTAAATAATGGCTACATGTTCTAAACCTTAAGAGTAGCCTTTAGAGGAAGCTCCTTATGCCGTCAACAAACACAATAGATAAACACTCCGAATTTGCGCGCTGTTTAGAGTGCAATAAGGTCAGCACTTTTGCAGCATTTCATTGGCTGGCACTGGCCTTTAAAGATATGGCCAGAGCACCTATTTTAAGCTTGATTTATGGGATTGTTTTCACTCTGATCCCGCTGGCAATTGTCTATTTCGCGGTGTTCACTGACAGCTACTTAGTTGTTTTACCAGCCAGTGTCGCATTTGCTCTGATCGGCCCGGTATTTGCGGTCGGTCTCTATGATGTTGCTTGGGAGCTAGAAAAAGGCCACACACCAACACTTAGCCATTCTCTAAAATCAATGTTCAGAAATCCGGTCGGTGAATGGGGATTTGCAATTTTACTGATGGTAATAATGATTATATGGATGCGTCTGGCAGCGATAGTTCATGCACTTTACCCAAGTTATGCTAATCCTACATTTGAAGAACTCTCCGCTTTTTTAACTTTAGGTACCATTATCGGCGGAATTTTGCTGGTTACTGTATTTGCTATTTCAGCATTTACTCCACAAATTATGATGGAAAGACGGGTCGATATAATGACCGCGGTTATGTCATCAATGAATGCCGTTAAAACCAACTTTTCAGCGATGATTGTTTGGTCTGCATGTATTTTTATACTCGTAGCCCTTGGTTTTGTCACTGGTGCTACTGGTTTTATAGTTATTATGCCACTACTTAGCTATGCCAGCTGGCACGGCTATATTGCCGTAATTAAAACCAAAAAAGCCCGCAGCTATGAATAAACTAAAATGCATAAAGGCCAGTAAAACTGGCCTTTTTCTTGGAATGAATACCTAAGTGAGCTTTATTACAGCTCCTTTTTGCCTGTCAGCATTGCGCTCATAACGCCATCACGTTTGATTAAACCATGATAAAGCGCGGCACTGATGTGCATAAAAATCATTGCTAAAAACAACCAAGCTACAATGCCATGCATTTCTCGGAAAAATGCAAAGTATTTAATATCAGCGTCAAGCAAATTAGGTAACTGAAATAACCCAAAAAACTGCACTACACGCCCGTCCGCATTTTGCATTAACCAGCCAGATAGCGGCATCAGTATCATCGCGCAATAAAGCCCAAAGTGAGTGATATGAGCTGCAAACCGCTGCAACCTAGGTAACTCAGTGGGTAAAGTAGGCGTGCAGCTGCACACTTTATTTATTAATCTCAGTACAACTAAAATGAGCGCTAAAATACCGGTAGATTTATGTAAGGTAACAGCCTCAACCTGCCAAACGGCCAAGCTTTGTACCATTGATAACCCTAAAAATAGCATCGATATTAACATCAGCGCCATCACCCAATGTAATAACCGACTGCCTGCTGAGTAGCCCTTATTTGCTGACATTATTCACCTCCGTTTGTTGCGCTAACTTTAGCACCTAACAATGTTTCTTTTGCACGACGACGATAGGACTGCGCATACGCGGCACCACGCGCACGTAAAATCGGATCGGCTGTCGCACTCATACCCTGCGGTAACACCAACGGATCAAAGTTTGCGTCGCCACAGGCTGCGTTTTCTTGGTTGTGCCAAGAAACGATTGATAATGTGCCAGCATTTATCGTCTGTCTATCTGAGGGCCACGGTATGGTTGGATTATTCTCATCATCATTAGACGCCGCTAAGGTAAAAATCAAATCAAATTTAACAGCGTTTTGATCTAAACGTGATGCCAACTCTTGTTGAAGTGCGTTGGCCGATGACGTATCGAGCATCGCAGCATTACTTGTCGCTTTGTGCGGACGCGCAACCCAGCGCACAGCTTGTTTATCGCCTAGCTCATTATGTAAATAAAACGCATTGATACTATGATAACGTTCAGCGGCAAAACTATTGGCAGGCACATAGTCAGCTTTCCAATCATTAAATGCTTTACTTTCTGGATGTGCTTTAAAGAACGCTGTTATTTTCTCTGGGTCTCGTTGTTTTGTTATAGGATCCGGTGATAATGCCTGCAATTGCTGAAAAAAGGCCTCAGGTGTAGCAACTGCCATTACAGGAGGCGTATTCATAGCAACACGCCATTCATCGACTGTGCCACTGTTTACTGCAAATGCTAGACTGCGCACCGGTGCTTTTAAATCTGGCGCGGTTGGATTATTACCTGCAATTGAGAAACGCCCATAAAATGGCGTACTGCCCTTTTTAAACACCTCTGCGACCGAGTAAGAAGATAGTGCCCCTGTTGATTCAAAATTACCCGTTATACATATACCCTTAGCATGCGCACGACGAAAACCGGCATGTGGTGTGTCACCTTGCTGCAAATCAACAAATTTTTGTGCTGTTACTGCATCACGATTAAATGCGCCTGCAAAATAAAGTGTCGCCGTTGCAAAAACAGCCATCGACCCTAGTAATAAGCTACCTCGATAAAGTATCGCTGGCATACCCAACCTACTGCGTTTAACTTTAGTCATCCTACTCACGACCTCTTGAAATGATTATTGATTATTAGTGCCCACATGCAAAGACCGACGAAAGAGGAAAACTATTTCAACAAATTAAAAAACTTCGCTCTAAAGTTAACTATTACCTCTGTTAGGATTTATTTTTAGACCTAAAGTTGTGCATATTTAGGAGAGATATTGCAATATTCTATATTGGATGAAGTCAATATTTATATCTATTCGCAGGACAAGTGTTGCCCAGGACCATACAAGCAAGTTAGCCTTCAACATGGCTATCAGCAAACATTGAATTTAAAAAGCACCTTGATAACCCGCTTTGCATTAACTGTTTTAAATAACCTAGCAGGTCATCCTATTAAAATGACAATGCCACACTCATTTCATAACTTTGTGGCTCTTTCCTTACGTCATAGTAGCTATCTGGCGCATAGGTAGGGTTATAATGCTGTTTATCAAACATATTTTTTACACCAATAGTCCATTGCCACGCACTTTGCTTACTAGGGCGATAACTCAAGTGAGCATCCAAAGTCCAGTAGCTACCTTTATTATCTCGTTGTGCAATTTCTGGCACTTTTACACTGGTATGATAGCTTAGGCTTTGGTTACGCCGACTAAGGTAATTAATTCCCGCATAAAATGAAAATTGCTCATCCTCCATAAACAGCAGCCAATTTAATGTATCTTTTGCCAATGACGCTTGCTCTGAATTAACTCGGGTATAATTAAATGAAGTACTAATGTGGTTAAAGTGAGACCAATCTGTATAATATTGATTATTCCACTCAACTTCATATCCAGGAACGTGTAATTGCTCACTGCTATTTTCGTAAGGCTTACCATTTACAGACTGAATAAACTCACTCAAATAACTGCTAAACCCGCGCAGAGTAATATTATTATTAGCTGAAAAATGATACACCCACTCACCTTCAAATGTCTCTATTTGTTCAGGATTTAGATTTGGATTTCCTGATATATTATTGTCACTGCGCACTTCATATTGCTGTAAAAAAGTAGGCGCTCGAAAAGCCGTTCCCCATATCAGTTTACCAGACCACTGTTCATTACCTTGATAAGTCACAGCAATCCGCGGAGAAGTTTCTGAGCTGAACTCAGGGTAGTCATCAACCCGCACACCAACCGTCAATCCTAAGCGTTGTTCAAAAAATAGTGATTCTTGTTGAAAGTAAATAGCCCGATTATGGCTTGATGGTGTTAAGTCACCATCTCGAATCACCCTTGATTCATACTCATTAACTTCTACCGCGTTTTGTTTTTTTATCGTCTCATGATATTCACCAACTTGACGTTGTTGAAAGGTCAGCCCAACAATAGCATGGTGATTTGGATTAAACGCGTAACTCCACTGACTGCGCACACCATTTGATGTGGAATCCAAGTCTGAGTCAGAATAAAAATCAATATTGCCCTGCAGATCGGTAATCGTGCGCTCAAAGTAGCGCTTCACCTTGTAGGTATACAATTGATTTTCTATCGATAATTTATCAAAGCTAAGTTTATTTTGAATGTGCGCACTGAGTGTTTGATAGCGTTGAGATTTATATTGATTTGACGAATAATGAGGATACTCTGTCGTGTAATCATCATAATTTATAGCAAATTGCCACTGTTCATTGCGTAAAGACACTCCCAGACTTTTAGCATCAACATTATTATCATGCGTTGATGCAAAACCGTTGCGGTCATATAGTTGAGGATAGCCTTTGCTATCTAAGAGTCGCCCTGACAAAACAAATGTTCCGCCCGCAAACTCTTTCCCCGTATTGATAGTAGCTGATTGACGATCGTAACTGGCAACCCCTGCTGAGATGCGAGTTCGTTCAGGCGCTTTTGCTTTCGTAAAAATAGAAATCAAACCTGAATATGCATCACCACCATATAATGCAGATCCTGGTCCGCGGATAACTTCTATTCGCTCAATATTATTTATTTGTATCTGTTCATCAGGAGACCAGCCTCCAATTAAACCTTCCCGCTGAGGTACGCCATCAATAGTTAACATTACTTTGCTGTTTCGACCTGATGGAATGCCTCGGATCCACACCATGTCTCGGCCATTTCGCCGCGATAGTATTTGTACGCCAGGCAACATTTTCAATATATCTGATAGCGTTCGCGCGCCCATACTTGCAATTTGAGTGGCGTTAACTGAGCTAATAATATTCGGCGCTTGGCTTATCTTTTTTACGGTTTGTGACGGGCTCACAACTTCAATGTTAAGTAAGCTCTCAAGCGGGATCTCAAATAGGTTAGTATCTTGCTCATTACTATATGAAAAACTTGGCAAAGCTGCCAAGCACATAGCTAATGAATTAAGCGGTAAATAACGAGTCAAACGTTTAGGCTTCATATCATACTTAATAAAACTAATAACCATAAAAAGGCTAGCTTAATTACCACTATATTGCCACAAGACAACACCAAGTTTTTACTCTAGCTGATTAATTTTTTTGAAATTAATAGCAAAACAACTATAAGAATAAATGCGCAGGAAGGTACACTTCTTGGCGCAGCAACTCTCGTCCTTGTTTAAGTGCATTGTTATACGAAGGTTTATTATCAGTATGAATGTAACCAAAGAAAAATTCAAAACCTTGCATATGCTGTTGATAATATAAACGCTGCATTGGGGATGCAAAGCCCTGTCCTCTAAATTGCCCAGTAATAAAAATATCACTGATTAGTAAACCGTTAAACCCTAGCTCATCGCTCGACTCAGCCATTATCATACCCAGTGGCTCGCCTCTATAAAACGCCGCGCAGCACAATCCGGCTGCAATAGCTTCGCTGATATCGTCTTTTTCGCTAATTGGGACTATTGTTGCCATTTCAGGATGCTGCATTAAAAACTGAGTATAGTCACGCTCATACCAAGGCCAATCTTTATCAAGTTCAAACGGCTGCAATGCAATATCTGCACAGAGTAATTCATCAACAGTCAGTTTAGGATCTTGTGCTGCTAACAATGAATCAACAGCGCGGCTACCGGCCAAACTTAGCAGTCGTTTGGCTGGTATTGATCCTGGTGCTGGCCATACACAAATATATTTAGGCGTACACCAGCAAAATACCTTACTAATATAGCGGACCAGCTGTGCAAGTAATGGTTCTGATAACGGATGCTCACTAAACACTTCAAACATAGTCTCGTCATCATCATTACGACAAACACTGACTATAAATAAGCTACCATCATCAGCTTCTACAACTTGCGCGTATAGATCATCATCTGGCACGCTGTCACAAATTGCCCGCCTTTGACGAAGCTCGGCAAAATGCTTTGCATTACAATCTTCATTCAGGGCAAGTAAGTCTTCACACTCTTTAGCGATTGCTTTTTCAGTATCTAAACCTATAATTTTATTTAAATTATAAGTTTGTAAAACGCCCTGACCTAAGCGACGTAAACATTTTTCATCAATTTTATATAATGGATAATGACGCATAACTTCCCTTTAATGACTGTTTTTAGTTAATATGGGGACAATAAAGACGTAAATCAACTAAATGATAATTAAGTGATTAATGAGCTCTTTGTAATACGCAATAACGGTTGGTTAGCGCATCTAGCAGTAACATATAAAATGCCTGAAAGATTATATTTATTATCTTGCTATCGGCCTTATTCACTCCTATAGTCTGCAAATTATCACTCCTTAATTTTGAATTACTTTGTCTATTAAATCTCGCGTTCCTGTTAGTCAGTTTGGTGAATTATTAGGTTATGCGCCTGGTAATGTTGCTGTTTATTCGTCTGATTACGATACAGCTGACGAAACAATTTATCCTAACCGTAGCGCCTATCGTAGTTACCTCGATGGTATTTACATGGGCTATAAATGGCAATGTGTTGAATTTGCGCGACGCTGGATGTATCTCAATCATGGCTATATTTTTGATGATGTTGCAATGGCTTACGATATTTTTGAGCTACGCTCAGTGCGTGACATAAACAATCAAACCAGGTTGCCTTTACAAGCATTTCGTAATGGTGCAAAACACCACCCAGTGGTAGGGAGTTTACTCATTTGGGAAGAAGGCGGTGAATTTGAAGAAACTGGCCATGTTGCGGTGGTGGTTGAAGTACATCAGGATAAAATTCGTCTTGCTGAACAAAACGTGGCCCATCAGCTATGGCCGCAAGATCAACAGTGGTGTCGCGAACTCAAAGCGAAAGTCACAAAAGAAGGTGACTACTGGATTGAGTGCTCTTACAGTGACGCCACTATTTTAGGCTGGATGACACAAACTGAGCACAGCGAATTTAGTGAACCGACGCCTGAAATAAGCACTGATCTGTTTGCCATAAAAGCCCAATATGCCACTGATTATGGGCAAGCCACTAAGTCATGGCTTAACATTGCCAATGACGATGAAGCAGCCTACGTAGAGATGATGCATGGGCATAAATTGACTTCAGTTAATGCTGATCAACATCATTATTTTACAATTTCAAAAACCGCTCAACAAACTATTGAACATGCTAGCAATGAATTACATGGCTTGTTTATGCATGCAACAGACTATGTACTGCAGCATCCTGAGCTATTAAAAAAGTTTAATTTACCCGATGCGGTGCTCAATAAGATCCGCCAATCCTGGGATAATCGCTTAAATCAACTGATCACCAGTCGATTTGATTTTGCATTAACTCCCGCAGGCTTGAAAGTCTATGAATACAACTGCGATTCAGCATCGTGCTATATGGAAAGTGGCAAAGTACAAGGTAAATGGGCCAAACACTTTGGTGTTAAAACGGGCATTGATGCCGGCCATGATTTATTTAAAGATTTAGTAAGGGCATGGCGAAAAAGTGAAGTAAACGGCCTTGTCCATATATTGCAAGATGATGAGCCAGAAGAACATTACCATGCATTGTTTATGAAAGAAGCCATTGAAGCCGCTGGTTTTGAGTGCAAAGTAATCATTGGTTTGACTGATTTACACTGGGACGCAGCGGGCAATATTGTTGATGCTGATGGCGAAAAACTCAGTTACGTTTGGAAAACATGGTCATGGGAAACCGCTCTTGATCAAATAAGACTAGAGTGTGAGGCAGATCAATCCCAAAGCGATGATTTTGAGCCGCACTGGCAATCTGGTAAAACCCCACGCTTGGTCGATGTATTACTTCGTAAAAATGTGATGGTTTTTGAGCCGCTATGGACATTAATACCCAGTAATAAAGCAATTTTGCCAGTACTGTGGAGTTTATTTCCAAATCATCCGTTTTTACTCAATACTGCATTTGATTTAAATGATGAACTATTGCAAACAGGCTATGTCGTTAAACCGATTGTTGGTCGATGCGGTGCAAATATTCAACTCGTTGATGAACAACAACACGTAATAGAAAAAACAACGGGTCATTTTGCCTCTCAAGAGCAAATATACCAGCAGTTATTTGCCCTTCCTAAAGTAGCTGATTACTTTGTGCAAATATGTAGTTTTACCGCAGCAGGTAAATACGCTGGTGCTGGCGTACGCGTTGATAAAAGCATGATTATAAACGGCCACAGCGATTGTATGGCACTGCGTATCAGCGATGATAGTTACTATAGTTCTTAACTAAAGAAGAGCCATTCTAACAATAAAATGGCTCTTCTTCACATAAAAAGCTGACTATTGCCTGTGACTTCTATGTGGCTACAAGTTTATCAAAAACTTACCTTAATATGTCCTAATGTTAAATCGAAGCAACATAAATAACGCCAGCATACTTATTAAAATGAAAATCCCTTTATGTGCAAATTCCCTACACCTAAATTTTTTCATAACACATGCTTTTAAAGAACCCTTTACGCAAACAATACACAGTGCTAATATCGGTACACTATTGATTTTAAATTTAATACTCATTTAAAATCAATATATTAAATTACAAATAAGGATGATGATATGAAATTAATTAACACCACTTTATTGCTTGCAACTTTTATATTTACAGCAATAGCATCTAATGCATCTGCCGCTACTGATCCATGGTATGTATATGCAAGTAAAGTAAATGGTTATAGGATGTGTGCTCAAGCCAGCCCTGGATCTGGATGGTATAAAGCAAGCCCAAATGGTTATTCAACTAAAGGCGCATGTAACTACTATGAAAGATAATATTTAATTAATTCGCCTTAATTTTGAGCTTTGCGAGCAAGGCTCTATTAACCTCAACTATTAATAAGATAGATTATCCAACTACTTTACGCCCGCTCATCTTTTGGTGAGTCCATCACTACATGCGAAGTGATCGTTCGTACCTGTGGGATTGATCCTAAAACATCAGCATGGAATGCTTTATAAGACTTAATATCAGCGGTTTCTACTCTAAGTAAATATTCAAATGCTCCTGTGACATTATGGCACTCTTTAACTTCATCAATAAACTCAAGTGCTTGTTCAAAAGCTCGTTGTGATTTCGTAGAGTGCTCATTTAAACCCACCCCCACATACGCGACAAAACCAAGTCCAAACGCTTGATTATTAATAACTGCTCGGTAGCCTTTGATCACACCTGCTTTTTCTAACTCTTGTACACGGCGCAAGCATGCTGATGGGGATAAACCAACCAAATCAGCAAGTTCAGCGTTGGCAATTCGACCACTGCGCTTTAACTCTTGCAATATCCTGTCGTTAATTCGATCTTTTTTCATATTAAGTTGCTAAAGTAAATTTTTAATAGATTAATAAGCGCAAAAATTGCGAGCCATACAAAATATAATTGCACAATAATTATCAACTGAGCAACTATAAATGAATATTGAATTGGTATCAGCATTAGCATTATTTGCACTTGTATCTTCCATCACCCCAGGTCCTAACAACCTGATGTTAATGAACTCAGGCGCTAACTTTGGTTTTAAACGTTCATTGCCACATTTACTCGGCGTAACAATTGGCTTTGTGATCATGCTCGTATTGGTTGGTTTAGGTGTCATGCAATTATTTGACTTTGTGCCATGGAGTTACCAGCTATTAAAAGTGCTTTGCATTGCTTATTTGCTTTATCTTGCTTATAAAATTGCCAGTAATAAAACTCCTATCGGTGCTAAAAATAGCGATACTAGACCTTTTTCTTTTGTACAAGCATCTTTATTTCAATGGGTTAACCCGAAAGCCTGGACTATGGCATTAAGTGCAGTGAGTGTTTATGCCCCATCCAAAGGAATTGGTGCAGTGGTACTTGTAGGTCTTATTTTCGGTATAGTTAATTTACCCTGTGTCTGCTCATGGACGTTAGTCGGACAAAAGCTACAAGTATGGCTAAAAGATCGCAAGCGCCTACGAGCATTCAATATTTTTATGGCTGTATTGTTAGTCGCCTCGGTACTTTTTAGTATGCTGTGAGTAATAAAACAAATAAACGCCTTAACAATGGCAACTTGGTTAAGTTGCCATTGTTAACCTCAATTTCAGATAACAAATCAATTTCCAGCAGCTAACTTATAAACCCCCTCGCGAACTAAAACTTTGATCTACTGCAACATAACTATGCTTGCCTCGTGCAATTATAGAAAGACTTGCAAACAGTACTGACACTTATCTATATTCATGAAGAGGGATGGCTAATGACGAATAAAGCAATAGCGAAGTTTAATATTTCTGCAACCGCAGCAAGTAATTTCCAACATGAAGCTGACGCAACGGCTGATTTTTGGGGCAATAAACCACTTAATACCTTGCCCCCTCATGATTTTATTGCTCCTTATGCACGTCATAAAACGCTGCCTACACCCGGTATAGAAAAACGTAATGCTTGGATCATTGGTGGAGGTATTGGTGGCCTAGCAGCGGCATTTTATCTTATCCGTGATGGCCATATGAGCGCTGAAAATATTACCATTTTGGAAGAAATGGATATTGAAGGCGGTTCAATGGATGGCGCGGGTAACCCTGATGACGGCTATATTATTCGTGGTGGCCGTGAAATGAACTGGAATTACGACACCTTGTGGGATCTGTTTCAAGACGTTCCCGCTGTTGAACTGCCCGAAGGCTATTCTGTGCTTGATGAGTACCGTTTAATTAATGATAACGACGCTAATTACTCACAAGCCCGTTTAATAAATAAATGCGGTGAGATACTCGATGCAAGTGACTTTGGCCTGAATAAAGCCCAGCAATGGGAGCTGATCCGTTTAATGCTCAAGCGCAAAGAAGAGCTTGACGATCTCAGCATTGAAGACTATTTCAGCAAAGGTTTTTTACAAAGCAATTTTTGGTTTTTATTTCGTACTATGTTTGCCTTTAAAAATTGTCATAGCTTGTTAGAAACTAAACTGTATTTGCATCGCTTTCTTGATTCTATTGATGGCTTTGCCGACATGTCTGTTTTACTTTTTCCGAAATATAATCAATACGATACCTTTATTAAACCGCTTGCTAATTTATTACGAGACAAAGGCGTGAATTTTCAATTTGCAAGCCGTGTAAACGATCTGGATATAACATTTACCGGTAATAAAAAAACCGTAACGGGGATCCATGCCACTATAAAAGGTCAAGCACAGCATATTAACGTTGCTCCAGACGATTTAGTTTATGCACTAACGGGTTCAATGACAGAGCATACCGCTTATGGCGACATGCAAAATGTGCCCGAGCTGAACTGTGAAAAACACGATCCCGGCGAAAATAGCGGGTGGAATTTATGGAAAAACCTCGCGAAGAAATCAGCTGTTTTTGGTAAACCCGAAAAATTTTATGGCGATATTGATAAGTCTATGTGGGAGTCAGCCACACTGACTTGCAAGCCATCCCCACTTATAGATAAGCTAAAGACATTATCAGTAAACGATCCTTACTCTGGTCGCACGGTAACTGGCGGCATTATTACTTTTACAGACTCTAACTGGCTATTGAGTGTAACGTGTAACCGCCAACCTCATTTTCCAGATCAACCCGATGATACGTTAGTACTTTGGGTCTATGGTTTATTAATGGACAAACAAGGTAATCGTATCGTTAAAACAATGCCACAATGTAGCGGTGAAGAAATAATTACGGAGCTTTGCTACCATTTGGGCATTGAACAGCAGCTTGATGAAATCATTGCCAATACCAAGATACGTACAGCGCTAATGCCTTATATCACAGCTCAATTTATGACTCGTGCAGCTGGTGACAGACCCACCTCAGTTCCTGAAGGTTGTACAAACTTAGGTTTGATTGGTCAATTTGTTGAAACCCACAACGATATTATATTCACGATGGAAGCCTCTATTCGTACAGCACGTATTGGGGTATATAAGTTACTTAATATCCCTAAACAAGTGCCCGACATTAGCCCAACCCAATATGATATTCGTAACCTAATTAAAGGAGCTAGAGCGCTCAACAGCGGCAAGCCCTTTATTGGCGAGCGGTTATTACACCGCCTGCTTGATAAAACCTACTTTGCTCATATTTTACCGCCATTACCAGAGCCAAGTAGTAAAGAACAAACCCATTTTGAAGCAGAAATGCATGAGCTACTGGGCAAAGGCAGCTCAGCGATGCATAAATTTTCAAGCTGGGTTGGTACACTCAGGGATAATTTTTCGCATAAAGATAAATAATCTGAGCTTCGGATAATAAATCTATCCTCAATGGCTATGGATGGCCAAGCTAAAAACTATTTCTATACAAAATACAAAGCCTTGATCTTGATAAAGTGCAATAAGAAAAAACCAGGCTAGAATAAATAATAATATGAGCTCTGGATAATAAATCTGTCTCCAGTAGCTATTTTAGTAAACCTTTTTAACCAAAGTTCTGGTTAGTAATTTCACGGGAGCCAAAATGAGCCAAACAGTTGCAGATTTAATGACATCAGATCCATATGCCGTAAGTGCAGAAAACACCCTACACGACGCACATAATCTAATGAAGGAAAAAAATATCCGCCATATTCCGGTAATTGATCACAATGGCGAACTAGTGGGTATGTTGACACAAAAAATCATGATTGCCCAAGTGATGAATATTATGGCTAATTACAGCCCTAGCGCACTTGAACGAAAGGAAAAACAAACGAAAATACACACTATTATGGCAACCGATTTTGCCACTGTACTAGCAACCCAACCACTGCAAGATGTTGCTCGGTTTTTTGTTGATAACCGCCATGGTTGCATGCCGGTGATCACTGAAAAAAATAAACTCGTGGGTATACTTACCTCGTCAGACTTTGTACGCCTAGCGGCCGCTTTATTATCTTAATGCAAGGTGATAATAAGACCGCTATCCGTATAAAATGAATATAAACTCGTGTAATCGTGTATGCCAAGTAGTCCTTGGCACACACTACAGCCAGCCTTTGTGTTTAAAAAATAAATAAGGGGCAAAGCCCGATAGCAACATAATGCCAATTGCAAATGGGTAACCCCATTCCCATTGCAGCTCAGGCATTATATTAAAGTTCATCCCATATACACTGGCTACTACGGTAGGTGGTAAAAAAACCACCGAAGCAATAGAGAAGGTTTTGATAATTTGATTTTGTTCAATGTTAATAAAACCTTGTGTTGAATCCATCAAAAAGTTCACCTTATCAAACAAAAAGGTACAGTGAGACATTAGCGTATCTATATCAAGTACAATTTCTCGTAGTGATTCGCGATCCTCATTTTGTACACCTAAACGACGTATTAAAAACGAAATATTGCGCCGCGTATCCATTAAACACAAACGCACTTTTCCATTGGCATCCTCTAAACGCGCGATACGACTGACCGCTTCTTCTAAATCAGAGTCATCTTCTTCTAGTACATATGCACTGAGCTTCTCTAACTGATGATGCATATCCTCGAGCATATCAGCATGGTTTTCGACTTTTTGATCGAATAATGTAACCAATAACTGTTTTGGCGTATCACACATTACTTGACCTTTACGTGCTCTTAAGCGTAACAATCGAAAGTCAGCCAGCTCGTCATCGCGAATGGTCAGCAAACAGTTATCCTGTAGTAAACAGGCCACTGTTACCGTATTAAAACGTCCTTCATTGGGCGACATAAACAATGCGTGCACATGCAAGCCTTCATTGTCGATAAAACATCGCGATGAAGCTTCAATCTCTTGCACATCCCCTGACTCAGGAAAAGTTATATTGAGCGTTTTTGCGAGCGTATTTCGCTCATCTTCCGTTGGGTTGATTGTGTCAATCCAGTGTGCATTTCTGATTGATGCTTCAAGAGAGGTATTGGATGAAGGCTCTAACTCTTTGATTACCCCCTGCTCGATAGAAAAAAATCTCAACATGCACTTCTCCTTTAATAACAAGATGGGTTGAGTATATGTAAGTGATGATTAATCAACAATGATAATACACTTCTGTATCACAGTTATTATTGAGAGTAAGTAATTCGCTAACACGTAACAGCATCTTTTATTTTGCAGATTTTACAAAAAAGTGCATATTTTTCATGGCATTTCAAAGAAATGCTTTCATCACCCAACTTCAAAAAACATATAAATTATTAAATATCAGCAAGTTAAAAAATAATTTTTATCGGCACAGCCATTGCTTTATATAAACTAACGCATGTTCATAGACTTTATTAGACGCTGTGAACATTCCTTATAAATCAGGAGGAATAATGAGTAACAATAACGAAACAAACAAAATCGCTGAATTTACTGCCCCAGGTATGAATGAAGAATCTGCAAAAAATACCATTGCTACACTTGATAACCGCATGGTCGCACTGATCGATTTACAATTGACTCTAAAACATATTCATTGGAATGTAGTTGGCCCAAATTTTATTGGCGTGCATGAAATGCTCGACCCTCAGGTTGAAGTGATCAGAGCAATGACCGACACCATCGCCGAGCGAATCGCTACGCTGGGCGGAGTTCCGGTTGGTACTCCAAAATCGATAGTTGATCGTCGTTCATGGCAAGATTACGCAATTGGTAAGGGCTTGGTAAAAGATCATTTAGTTGCGCTTGATAAAGTATACAATGGGATTAATGGCGATCACCGAAGTGCGATTGGCAAGCTATCAGAGCTCGATCCTGTATCTGAGGATATGCTAATTAGCCAACTTGCCGATTTAGAACAGTTTCAATGGTTTGTGCGTGCACACTTAGAATCGTCAACGGGCAAACTCAATAGCTAATCTAGCGGTTTTGTGTTCAGTTTAAACTGATTCATTTATATTTAAAGTCAAAGATCAGGCTATTTAAAGCCTGATCTTTATTTATTACTGCTCAACAATAATACCGCTATTTTTTGTTTATATTAGATCTTAAACTGACCTACCAAATCGCCTAAACTCTCCCCTCGACCAGCTAAGTGATGACTAACTGATGAGGTTGTTTTAATTGAACGAGTAAGCTCATTAACGATTTCTTGAATCGCAAAAACGTTACGGTTAATTTCCTCAGTTACACTACTTTGCTCTGTGGCAGCGGTAGCTATTTGCGTGCTCATATCGTTAATTGTGGTAACCGAGCTGGTTACCGCTCCTAAACTTTCAGAAATTGCGCGAGATGACTCAACTGAGCGATTACAGCTTTGCTGGCTTGCCAACATTGCCTTTACCGCAGCCGTGACTAGCGTATGTAACTCATTAAGCATTTCATTAATCTCTAACGTGCTCTCTTGTGTACGACTGGCTAAACTTCTCACTTCATCAGCTACAACCGCAAAACCACGGCCTTGCTCGCCAGCCCTTGCAGCTTCAATAGCCGCATTAAGGGCCAGTAAGTTAGTTTGCTCAGCAATGCCACCGATAACACTTAATACACTGTTAATTTTTTTAGATTGTTCACTTAATGAATTAACCTGTTCAGCAGCTTGATTAATCTCACTCATTAAATTTGAAACTTCTTCTAAAGAAACATCTACACATTTTTGAGCATTGGCAACATCTTGCGTGGCTGACTGGGTTGATACCGCCACTTGTGTGGTATTTTGCGCGACTTCCTGAGATGTTGCTGACATTTCGGTGATCGCCGTTGCTACCAGCTCAGTTTCATGATTATGGTTTACTAACTGATTTTCAATTAACTGTGTTTGTGTATTGATATCATTTGATGAATCTTTTACATCACGGGTTACATCTGCCACATTGGTGATAATGCTATGTAGTTTACTAACAAACACATTAAATGAATTACCCAATTGACCAATTTCATCGTTACTATGCACTTCTAAGCGCTTAGTCAGATCACCTTCGCCTTTTGCAATATCATCTAAGTTTTGCACCATATTGTGAATTGGTTTTACCATATTGTTTGCCGCAATTAAGGCAAAAAACACCGTCAACACCACCCAAAATAATGCAATTAATAACAGGGTCGTTACTTTTTCATTCATATGAGCTTGTATTGTTGCTTGGTACTTTGTTAGCTCAGCTTCAATATCATCCATATAAGCGCCCGTTCCTAGCATCCAATCTGTACCAGGAACCATCGCTGCATAGCCCATTTTTTCAACTAAACCCGTTGTATTAGGCTTTTGAAAATCATAATAAAAAGCACCGCCACCTTGTCTTGCTTGCTCAAGCAACCCAACAATTATTTTTTTACCATTGGGATCGGTCATGGCTATTTTATTTTGCCCTTCAATTGCATCACCCAATAACGCATGGAAAATACTAACGCCTTTTGTATCATAGATAAAAAAGTAACCATCTTTACCAAAAGTGAGATCTCGCAATGCATTTTTTGCATCTTCTTTAGTCCCCTTGGCTAGTTCGTAATTAATTATTTGGCGGCCTATCTCAACCTCAGTTGCTAATAAACTTTCTTTGTCAGCAATTAATTTTGTTTTAAACGATACAAAATTTTGCTGCTGATTTTGATACTCTAAATAATATGAGCTGGCCATTAAACTAATTAACAGCAGCGTGAGCGGCAAAATAGCTAATAGCAACAGCTTGTTTTTCAGACTTAGATTACTCATTTTTCCTCACGTGTAACAATGTAAAGCTCCATAGTATTGATACATCGAGAGCTTATAAAAACTGTAATTATACTGCCAATTACAATTAAGTGTTTATTTGAAATCAAAAGCTATTCAAATACCATATTCACATATATATAGATTCTGGATATAAGACAAACGTATAGTAGCTGCAAAGTTACCATAATAAATTTTTACCAGTACAGTAAACGTAAAAATTGCTAGCAAACAAAAACACAATTGCACAATAATTACACAACAAGCAACTATAAATGAATATTGAACTGATTTTGGCCTCGCCATTAGTTTAATAAACTGACGTTTAATATTTTTAATGGCTATGTTATTTGTGATCTCCATGCTATCTATCAATATTCAGCTTTTCATCCACCACGTTTTCACATAGTCTGAAAGCAGGCTCAATGTAAAACAATACAAATTATAACAAGGTAGTTTTATGAGCAATCAATTAAATGTATTAGGTACGCGCTTGCATTTGTGCTGCGGGAATACAGGCTACACTCGAGAAGGGTTTTGCTATGTCCCTGCATCTGATGTTGGTAACCACAGTGTATGTGCCATCATGACTGATGAATTTTTACAGTTTTCAAAAGCACAAGGCAATGACTTGATAACGCCTAATCCAATGTACGATTTTGCAGGCCTAAAGGCTGGTGATAAATGGTGTTTATGTGCCGTGCGCTGGCACCATGCGGTTGCTGAAAACGTAGCTCCGCCGGTTATACTTGAGGCCACCCATGAAAAATCGTTACAAGTAGTCTCTCTTGAAGTATTAAAGGCTCACCAATACTCTGCACGCTAAAAGTTTCTAATAAGCATTTACACACTCTAAGATAAAGCCATTGCTCTGCGCTGGTTTTATCTTAACCACCATCTAGTATGATATTAGCGATGTGGTAACACCAACCAGCTAATATCGCATATTCTTAAACTTTTTCATCAGACTTAACACTGAACCAAAAGTAGTCCTAAGTCTAAGTATCTGCTATTTATTAAAAAAATCCTCAACCCTGAGCTATACTTGTTGGTATATTAAATTTACTATCCAAGTGTGCTTACGATTAAATAAGGAAACTTTAGTGCTGTCGCGTTTGTATGATTTTATGCCGGGTTTAAACACTTTACTTCATTATGAACGAAAGTGGTTTGCTGATGATGTGAGGGCTGCGTTATCCGTTGCCGCCGTTGCTCTACCTGTTGCTATCGCGTATGCACAACTTACCGGGGTTAACGCCGCTGTCGGGCTATATTCATGCATATTACCTATGATTTTATATGCCTTGTTTGGTACTTCCAAACAATTGATTGTCGGACCCGATGCTGCAACATGTGCGGTTATTGCTGCAGTGGTGACACCTCTTGCAGCTGGGGACAGTGTTAAACACTGGCAACTGGTTGTAACTATGACCGCGATGACCGGTTTTTGGTGCTTTATTGCTAGCCGATTTAAATTAGGGGTATTAGCAGACTTCTTATCTAAGCCTATTTTAATGGGCTTATTAAACGGTGTTGCAATTACGATTATTGTCAGCCAATTTTCTAAAGTATTCGGTTTTACCTTCGATGACAGATATTTACTTGAACGATTAGGAGGTGTGCCTACTTATTTATCACAAACCCACATCCCGACTCTATTAATGGCCCTGTTTACCCTCGGTGTTTTTTTTGCCATGAAGCGACTAAAACCGACTTGGCCAGCATCGATGTTTGCTATCGCATTTGGTGCCCTATTAGTGTGGGTTTTTAATTTAAAACAGTATGATATCAACACAATTGGCACTGTAACCGGTGGCCTTCCTGTGTTTAACACCCCTATTTATGATATTGGTATTATTCGTGAACTTGTCGTGCCTGCACTTAACTTAGCAATAGTCAGCTTTGTCAGTATGATGCTTACAGCCCGCAGTTTTGCCGCTAAAAATGGTTACGACATAGATGCTGACAAAGAGTTTAGAGCGTTAGGTATTGCGAACATTGGCTCTGCTTTATCACAAGGTTTTGCAGTCAGTGGTGCAGACTCTCGTACAGCTGTTAACGATGATTCCGGTGGTAAAACGCAATTAGTGTCGATTATCGCAGCGGGAATTATTGCTGTTATCGCCCTATTTTTAACCGCTCCCCTAGAATTTATTCCCAGTGCAGCATTAGGTGTTGTGCTTATTATTGCTTCAATCCATTTATTAGACTTAAAAGCCGTTTGGCAATTAAAGCGTAAAGACAAACAAGCATTTTACCTTGCGCTAGCCACCTTATTCGCAGTGTTATTTATTGGCGTAATACCAGGCATCACTCTCGCTGTACTATTGGGGTTATTCCAGTTTATTCGCACCGTAATGCGCCCTACCGACAATATATTAGGCGTTGATATTAAGGGCGTTGTTAGGAGCCTTGATGCCACAGATAAAGCAAAGTCAGTACAAGGAGTCTTTATTTATCGTTTTAATTCTCCTTTAACTTACTTTAATGCCGGTTACTTTAAACGGCGTTTGCTAGAACAATATGCGCGGCAAAAAGACGACACGCAATGCGTTATTATCGACGCAGTCCCCTGCTTCACCCATTTAGATTTAAGTGTCATGGCCATGCTCGCCGATTTAGACGTGATATTTAAAAAGCGTGATATTCGATTAGAACTAGCTGGCAGAAAGCGGCAATTACTATCATGGTTTGAAATTGCTGGTATGACATCCGGTAAAGAAGGCATCTACGTGCATTCAGATCTCTATATCGCCTTACAAAAAAACAGTGTCAGCCAATCAAGTGCCGAAGTAAACTTATTCGAAACTAAAGAAGTTAAAGATGCCAGTACACAACAAGCCTAAATAAATATTAAGTCTTGTTGTTACTCATCTTCAACCTACTAACAATTGCTTGTATACAGGTATCTCTATCGACAATCCATAAGCCATAGCTTATGGGTAGCATTTCAATATTGGCACGACTAAATAGCTTATAGGTATCCAGTTCAAAGAAATCAGCCCAAGGTCCAGGGTAACCAATCAGATCGACTGCTAAGTAGCGACCATGGTAGCGGCATAAAATATCAACCTCGGTCCCCGCAACAGCATACCCAGGCCATGTTTCTATCTGCAATTTCATCAGCTCTTGTATTACATCACGTTGAAAATCATCGACATCAGACAAACACGTATGAGCGGCTGCAAACTCACTTACCGAGTCTAAGTAACGTCTTAATAAATAATGTTCTGGTAACTGTGTTTCATCAATGGATAAAAATAAATGCTGTGCTTGTCTTGCCCGCGTTATAGTCACGTTAAAAACATCTGCTTTATTTAAATATACTGCCGCACGTTTTGCATCATTATCGACGGCAAAAGAGATCAACATAACATCGCGTTCCTCCCCCTGAAAACCAAAAGGAGTGGCGGCTCTGAGCTTATGCTTAGTTATTTCGGCCTCACTAAAATTAGCGTCTATTTGCTTTGCTATAAAATCTGCTTGGCTTCGAAATGGCGAAACAATTCCGATACTGTGATAAACACCCGCTTCTCGATCATCACTCATTTGCTGTTTTATGCTCGCGATTACAGCGTTGGCTTCGAGCTGATTAACGCCATTTTTATCTCTTTCACCATTAACGCGATGGATAAATAAATGCCCACTGCTTGTACAAGGGCGATGCTGCATTACTTTTAATTTTGATTGATAAAAATAGCGGTTACTAAAATGAATTAACTCAGGTTTACTTCTAAAATGCTCATCTAAAAAGGCTAATTGCTGATCGCTATTGAGTGTATTTAATGTCAAATCTAAAATTGAATTATCACGATAACTAACAACCCCCTCACTCGAGAGTGATAGTTGATTCTTAGTGCGAAGCTGAGCCTCTTTTGATTTTGCTAAAAAAGAGTAATGCCTTAATTGCTTTGTATCGCCAACTACAAGCGCTCGTTTTGCACGATAAAGTGCTGGTAAACAACTGCTAATATTGCACTGTGTTGCTTCATCGATAATAACTAAATCAAACATTTGCGGCTTTAAGGGTAATACCCTATACAGCGAATTCAAACTCACTAACCACACAGGAAACGCCGCTAGCAATGATGAGTATTCTATATTATCAAACAGCTCAAACTGCCTTTTAGAAGTACGACTGCGAATAGCCTGATTAAACGCCTGCAGCGATTTACGCTGAGTGTTAACTAACGTTCGCAAATTAGTATTCTTTAACACTGTTAAATAACGACTAGCCAGCAGCTCTCTTTTTGTTTGTTGATCGTTAATTTCATCTAAAGCAGACCACTGTTTTGCAAGCTTTTTAATACTGCGCTGAGCCCACTTGAGATATAAATTGCTTAACCATTGAATGTCTTTATCTTCAAGCCTTTTAAGGCGTTGACCTCGGATTATCGCTTTGCGACAAAACTTATCAAACCGTTGCTCTAAATCATTAAGTAACACATTTTGTGCTTTTAGCTCTGATTCAAAAATAGCAGGGGCTTTTTCCTGCTCATCCGCTAAATAACCAGACAATAAGTCTGCAATATACGCTTTTAGATTTTTTAAAAACTCTTTTTGCCCAGCCCTGATTGATACTTCACTTAACGCAAAATTCTCATTCAATTTATCGGCAATCACATCAAGTGCCGGGTCATTATTCGCGACAATAAGTACTGACTCACCTCGCGCCATGTGCTCTGCAGCAACTGCGGCAATGGTATAACTTTTCCCTGTACCTGGCGGCCCTGACACACAGCCTAAATGCGCATTAGCAGCAATCGAAATAACTTTCTTTTGTGGTGCTGACAATAAGCCTGGTAAGTAGTCATACTTTAACGACTTAGCCGTGTTCGGCGGCAAATCATTTGAAATTAAAGCATCTATAGGGGGCGAAAGCATCTTTGAGGCTATTATTTCTTCGAGCTCATGGATCACCCCTCGACTGCTGCTTGAACGTTCAACAAACACCAGCATAGAGGCAGGTAAAAGTGTCAAATTTTTACTTTTTAAGGCTTTTTTTATTTTGGCATAATTAACAAGCTCAGGATAATTTAAAAGTTCAAATACGTTTAGCGCTAATGGGCTTTGTTTTAATAATGAAGTCCAAAAATAAGCTGATTGAATATCGGCAGTTTCATCAAGAGGTTCTGCTTCTGGCATTAACAGTTGGGTGAGCGATTCATTAATTTCAGGTTGAGAGTCGATAACCGAAAAGTAATAATCATCATCTTTTTCTATCACGGCTTCATTAAATAAGATAGGTGAAACAACTTGTTTTATCTCACCTTTTATCTCAAGCTTGCCGACTAATATAAAACGCACATACAACAAAACACGTTCACGTTGATATACCTCAACACGCTTTATCATTTGCTCAGCAAACTCTTGAGGAATTGGCAGTCGCGGTAAAAAACCCGAGCCTAAGTCATCTCTCCCTTCAAGTACTAAGCAGTCTTGTTTTTTTAATTTACTCAAATCCCATAAATTTAAATCCGCGCTATCTTCTTTATAGCAATCGCGATAATAAGAAAGTACATTTCGCTTACTCACATTTAAATTCCATTTTGACTAGATCTAGTAATTAAACACTCAAGTTACGTTCAAAGTTCACAATATCTACATCAGGTTTTACTTTATATAGCTGCGCTAAGCGACCACCAGACTTCACTTTTTCATCGACTTTTTCAAACATATCAGCGGCTTCAATACGCCTAATAATACTCTTTCGCTGTACTGGTTTACCAAGAATAGTTTCAATTACTAACTTAAACTGTCCAACAGTAAAGTGCTCTGGTAAACAATATACTGGGATCATTGAATAAAGCGCTTTCTGTTTTAACCGCTCTTTTGCTTGTTCAATTATAAACTTATGATCAAAAGCGACGGGTAATTCAGTTAGTTTATTTAGATCTATCCATTTTGCATCATCAACAGTTGCTATATGAGTTGATACTTGCGCCTCTGCAATTAATGCAAAATAAACCAAAGTAACACTAAAACCTCTGGGATCTCGGTTAACTCCTGAATACGTTTGTAATTGCTCTAAATACTGAGGGGCAACACTGGTTTTTTCTTTAAGTTTACGCAGCGCAGTCATGCCAACATTGTCATCAATATCAACATTTACAAATCCGCCAGGGAGCCCCCATCTACCAGCAAAAGGCTCGCTTGCACGCTTTACCATTAAAACCTTTAAAGCGCCCTCTTTAACTGTGAACAGTACACTGTCGACTGTAAATAAAGGGTTTTTATATTCAGTAATATCGTAATGATTAGCCACAATATGCTCACGCTAAGTTAATGTCTTAATGACACAATAAATCAAACACTTCTCAATTTCAACCTATAGCACAATCATACACCTATCATAAGTTCAGTAATTTAGTTTAAAAAATAGCTTGAATGTAATGAGTACATTTGATAACTTGTTTGTGTCGTTAGGACACAAACATTCAAAGGACAAAAAATGAAAGTATTTAGCTATGACTCAGCAGGAAGTAAATCGTTAATCGATTATGATAATTTCACTTTTTCTGGTGGTGAAGAACATGTCAGATTTAATACCGCTAATTTTTCAGACTCTAAAAAAATAGAGATTTTTGAACGGCTAACCAACTCTTCAAACATGGTTAGATTAATGATTGCTGTCGATGCGTTAAAAAGATTAACAAATGAAAGCACACCTATTGAACTTGTTATTCCTTACTTTCCTTATGCACGCCAAGATAGAGTATGCGTTGAAGGAGAAGCTTTAGGTGCTGCTGTTATGGCAAAGTTTATTAATAACTTAAACTTTGCAAAAGTTACTATTTGGGATGCCCATAGCGATGTATCTCCAGCTTTAATAAATAAAGTGACCAATATTGAACAAATTTCGCTACTCGCCCGCTGCGAAGAGCTAAGCCAACGTTTGTCACAAGGAGAGCTGACCCTTATTTCTCCTGATGCGGGCGCAAGCAAAAAGACCATTAAAATTTCAGAAAAGTTCAATGGTGTACCTGAGGTTATTCAAGCACAAAAAGTCAGAAACTTAAAAACAGGCGAAATAATCAAAACAGAAATTATTGGCGATGTTAAAGGTAAAAGCGTGCTGATTGCCGATGATATTTGCGATGGTGGCAGAACATTTATTGAGCTTGCCAAAGTTCTAAAAAATAATGGTGCAGTTGAAGTTTCTCTTTTTATTACCCACGGTATTTTTTCAAAAGGGCTTGATGTTTTTGAAGGACTAATAGACAAAATTTACACGACTGACTCGTTTAAACCAGCTAATGAATTTAAACATAGTAACAACATTAATTTAGAAATTATTGAGATGTAAGGAAAACACCATGACTATTATAGCTGCAAGTATGCAAAAAGATGTTTATAAAGAATTCCATAGCCGCGCCTATCACCCTGACGTAAGTGAAGTATATGCAAACTTCACATCAAGAAGCGGAAAGCTTAGTAACATAGAAAATAACGATAAAGTGGCGTTTGTTGGTCTACAGTACTTTATTAAAAGCTACCTTTTAGAAGAATGGAATGAGTTTTTCAAAGTGGATAAGGCAACAGCAGTTGCTAATCACAAACGTATTATGAGCTCAATGCTTGGTTATACTGTTGATGTAAAGTATTTAGAAGACTTACATGACTTAGGTTATTTACCATTGAAAATAAAAGCATTACCAGAGGGAACGCTAGTCCCTTATTTAGTTCCGCCTATGACAATCGTCAATACTAAAGCCGGTTTTCAATGGTTAACAAATATGATTGAAACGGTACTAAGCTGCGAAAACTGGCCAATCCAAACAAGTACCACAACCTCTGTTGCCTATTTAAAAGTATTTAAAGAATTTGCACAAAAAACAGCAATGCCTATGGAGTTTGTGCCTTTCCAAGGGCATGACTTTAGCTTTAGAGGGATGTTCGGCAAACATGCTGCCGCTATGAGTGGTTTTGGTCATTTAGCATCAGGACTGGTAGGCACAGACACCATTCCTGCTGTTTTATTTGCCGAAAAATATTACGGCGCTAATGTAGATAACGAGCTTGTAGGTTGCTCTGTTGATGCAACAGAACATTCGGTTACGTGCTCATGGATCATGGAAGGTGAAATTGAGTTTTTCAAATACTTAATGAAAGAGCAGTCACCAAAAGGAATTTTAAGCGTTGTTTCTGATACCTGGGACTTTTGGACGTTAGTAACTGATTACTTACCACAATTAAAAAACGAAATCATGGCGCGCGACGGCACGTTAGTTATACGCCCAGACTCAGGTGATCCGGTTAAAGTACTCACTGGCTATACTGTTTCACCGGTATCTGATTACAGTGAACTATTCACCACTCAAGATGAAGCTGAAAAAGAAGTCTTACAAAAAGGTTTTGAGGCATACCGTTTTAATGGCCAATATTTTGGCTTTGAAGATAACAACACCATTGAACTGATGGAATGTGAAGTAAAAGGGCTCATCGAATGTTTATGGGATATATTTGGTGGCACAACAACGCCAAAAGGCTACAAGCTACTTGATGAACACATTGGCGCTATTTATGGTGATGCTATAACGCTAACCCGTCAACGCCAAATTTTACAAAGGTTGATGGATAAAGGCTTTGCATCAAAAGTCGTATTAGGTATTGGCTCTTACAGCTACCAATATGTGACTCGCGATACACATGGCTCAGCAGTAAAAGCAACGAGCGTAGTCAAAGCTGGTGAACGCTTAGCTATTTTTAAAGATCCTAAAACTGATGCAAAGAAAAAATCAGCAAAAGGGCTCTTAAAAATAGAGCTAGTCAATGGCGAGCTCACCTTGTTTGATGACGTAACCGAGCAAGAAGAAGCACAAGGACTGCTAGAGGTTGTTTTTCAAGACGGTAAATTAGTAAAAGAAACCACCTTGAATGAAATTAGAGAGTGTATAAACCAGCAAATTTAAACCACAGCTGGGGTTTAAGAGGTAATGTTTAAAATCGTTATATGAATAAACCTTACCTTGAACTGTCAGATTTGGTTAGTGGGATTCAATCAAATCTGACAGTCGCATATGCGTCATTTCGGTCATTCCAACAAAAAGTAGCAAAAAGCAAGATGCTACCTCATACGCCTTGTTAGCAGCTCTTTGTTATGGCTTGCCACGTAGAATGCTTTATAACAGTTCATAATTACGCCCCACCAAATTACCTACTTGGGGAATGGATGCCAAAAACTCTGAGTTCAATCTAAGCTTGGCTCTAAACTCTTCATGTACAATACAGTCATCTATAAAAGGCCCTGCAGAATTTGCGTTTATACCGCAGTAAAATGAGATCGCATACATCGCTGCAAACGCAATGTCGGGATTTTTGCTACCTGTCATTTTAACGAGAATATCTTGAGCAACTGCTCCGTACTGAGTACATAAAATACTGACCAAGCAGCCCTGCCATTGAAGACTTCTGTTTTGCGATACTTCGCTAAGTGTTTTCCAATCTTGCTCGTCAAATTTTTCGATAAGCTTTTCAGCCATTTCGGACTCCCCGCCATCATACCAATCCATTGATTCGTGATCGCTCTTGTTAAGGAAATCATCTAATTTTTTGAATGCAGTGGATGTCATATCGTTCTCAAAAAGCCTCAACGCCTTGCTCAGCTGCATTTTTGGAGTGGAGCAATTTGTTAAATATTAATATTTTTCAATTTACACCGATTTAATACTTTTAAGTATTTTTCGTTTTCTGTTGTGTTTTCGTTTATTAGAATTTCGTGCATCCATTCGCAATCAGTATCTCTTAAAAACGTTTCATAACCATTCATTTTCAAAAGTGAGCTTATATCGAATTTAGCTTCTCCTCCTCCACTTGCGACACCTCTGCCAATGACTTCACCTGCTCGAAAATAATACTTATTATCATTTTCTTCCAACATTAGGTAGTGAATTTCTGGTGGGTTTCTATCAAGATGTTGCACTTCTGAAACCAAATGTGTAGCCATAGTTTATTCCACTGTAATATTTAACGAGCCTTTAGATTAACTCGTTTTTAATTTATGTTTATTGACAGGGCAAGAGCATGAAAAAAGTCTATGATTTCAATACCTTTTCAAGGTAATCTGTACTGCGCATAGCTTTTTTCTGTTTTGCGGGCATGCCTTTATTAAAGCTTGTTTCTGCTTTTAGCTGATTAAATGCGATGTGTCTCAGCCCCGCAAATACAGGTGCTGCACCTTCACGCCCAATTCGGCAATCATCTTCTTTAAATCCGACATCTAAACGCCAATGTAATCCATTCTCTATTTGCCAATGTTGCCGTGCGGATCCTGCGAGTTCTTCCGCCGATAAATATGCTGAACTGATGTAGTATCTATAGCATAACTCATTGCTTACTTTGTTTTTTTCTTTCCTATAAGAAACAATAACTCCCACTGTTTTGGCATCTTTCCAATTGCTCGTTTCTGATAAATCACTTACGTTATGACTAACAGCACAACACCTGAATTCTTCTCTGTTTTTATGATAATCGGCTTCATTAAACAAAACTCCTTTGGACGCTTGTCGTGTGACCTCAGGTAATAAAGCATTCTCTATTTGTGACAGCAATCCTTTATGGTTCGCTTTTACTACAAGTAGGTAATCGGCTTGTTTATCCACTATTGTCTCTGCAATTGATTTTTGACACCCCATCGCGTCAATCGTGACTAAGCAGCCTTTTATCTCCAGTAATTCAAGAAGCTCTGGTAACGCTGTTATTTCATTCGACTTTTTATCAACAGGGCATTGCGCCAAAACAACACCATTTTCGCAGGCAAATGCACTGACCATATAAAGTGCATCGCGCCTATCTGACTGATTAAATGAACCTTTCAATCGCTTACCATCAATCGCAACTACATCGCCCTGAGTTAATTTAGAGCAGTCTTTCATCCAAGAAGAAAAAGAATCTTGAAACTGCGTCATATCAATGCGACTCATCACACGAGCGATTGTGTCATGGCGAGGGATACCTTGCTCAAGAGGAACGCACTTCCTGAGCCAATCTAATCTATCATGGCCAAAATCTTCAATATCTTCCCAGCCTTGGCACCCAGATATGACAGCGCTGACAGCTAAGATATGATATCAAAAAGTTTATGGACAACTTTACCCTGCTGGCGAGGGTCGTCAATTGATTCGAAATATTTAAATAGTTGAATATCATGCATGGGGGCTCCTTAAAAAGGAGTATAAGATCATACTTTTAAGTCAAGGTAAAGTTCGTGATCTTGCCCTGCCCTTCCCCCGTCATCACGCCCTGAAAATAAGCAATTGATGAGTAATTCATTTCATGGATGAAATGAAAGCCATGCTTGCACATGGATGTGCTTTCATAGCGCTTACGTTCACATCAATTAATTATTTGAAAGATTAAGCGGGGCGCCGTGGGTGACTAGTGACCGAAACGAAGTTTCGCAGCGCGAGGAAGTGGAAGCATGGATGCTGACAGGAACTCAGCTTCAGGGATGAATTGCTTGCAGCAGAATCAATTTGAAAACCGATCGCCCCTTGGTTGCCGCCAGCAAGCTAAACCTTGAATAAGGTTTAAAATGTAGGTCGCGGATTTATCCCGACAAAAGTTAGCAAGTTAGCAAGTTAGCAAGTTAGCAAGTTAGCAAGTTAGCAAGTTAGCAAGTTAGCAGTAAAAACCATCAGCCAAGGTGATACAACTTTTTGGGCTAAAGCCCAACCAACAATCACACGCGCCAGCAAGCTCAGCGCCTACGGTGGTTAACTATAACAATAGTGTTAAACCATTCGTGGCTGAAGCCATCACCTACAACAATACTTAACCTCTGTGTAGCAAAGCGCCTCAGTGATCTCAGTGGTGAAATTCACTTTTCGCCCTAAAGAACGACCTACAAACAATGCATATTTACGTACTTGGGAGTTGGTAATGATATTGGAGAATCGTAGGTTCTCGTTGCGCTCTACCCAACCTACAAACCCACGCGCTAGCAAGCTTAGCGCCTACGGTGGTTAGCTCTATCACTGGTGTTAAATCTTTCGTGGCTAAAGCCATCTCCTACAAAAATACTTAACCTCTGTGTAGCGAAGCGCCTCTGTGAACTCGGTGGTGAAATTCACTTATCGCCCTAAGAACGACCTACAATTTAAACCACACCAGTAGGGTTTCGTTGCACTCTCCCCAACCTACGCCACTTGCGTTGTAAGGCGAAAGTTAAGTGCTTTTATCACTTGAAAAAAGTTTCGCAACGAGTTTTGGTTTTACCATTCACCGCCTTATACGAGCTTCCACGATTTAATCCTGTTGCGTTAGCAATATCGCTCACGCCATGCTTTTTCACCAAAGATCTGAAAGGGGTCACCCATAAGAAGCTTCCGATCATGCTGACGACTGTGCTTTATTGATCTCTGTATTCAAAAACCAAGTATTGCTACTTTTCAAACTCATTAATGATTTTGAAATATTTAATCCTCCCACCTTGCATTTACCTAAAAAGTGAACTTAATTAAAAAGTAATGGAACTTCATCAAAAGGAATTTGCAATGACTAAACTCATCATTATTGCTTGGTTACTTTTTTGTTCGCATGCTTACGCGACAAATATTTTTAAGCTTAACCCAGAATCTAAAAATGTAGATTTAACTTCTATTCAACCAAACCACCCACAATGGAATGCCAGCTCAATTTATGTAGCCGGCGATGTTGTGACTCACAACAACAGCTTATTTATTGCCGCTTTTTGGGTTAAAGGCATTGAACCGATAGAAAACCAACCCCATTGGGATGGTTGGATTTGGCTGCAAAATACTGTGATAGAAAAATGGCAAGCAAACAAAGTGTATCAAGGTGGCAACCTTGTAAAACACGGAGCCGACTACTACCTTGCCCGCTACTGGAATGAGAATAACGAACCCGCCCCCCACAGTAGTTGGCAAAAAATTAAAGATTTATTTTACCAAACCCCAGATTTACCACCTGAACACCCTGACGACTATAAAACGCTGGACGGTGTTGATCAAAATGACAACGGTATCCGCGACGATTATGAGCGCTATGTGTATGAAAAGTTTGATTCTCCACAGCTCATCACCTTTAGTTTAGGTGCCGCTTCAACATTACAACTGGTTATTGATATAGAGCAGGGCCGTATACCAAATTTAGATACTGAGATCGGTAAGCAGATTATTTTGGATATGATTAACATAAGCTACTGTGTTCGATATTTACAAAATTCACACCCACACTTTAGAGAACCCGAAGTTTTATACTTTAATACGATAGATAGAGCTTACGCGAACCGAAAAAGCCAAAATAAAATTAGTGACTATATTGCTTGGGATGACGACTTTCATTTCGGCGCTGATAGAGACTGCAAAATACTTAAGAAGGACATAAAATGAAAGCTACATATATTTTGTTCTTACTTATATTTCCAATTTTTACTTATGGTAATTATCAAGCACTAGATCGGTACTGCTCTAAAAACATTGATAATGTACGCATTTTCTATGTAAATGGTATGCGGACTAATATCAAGCAATACAAAGCTAATTTAAATGAATTAAGTTACTTTCAAGATTCTTATCTACCAGAATTTAAAAAAGGAGCACTTCCTGCGGGAAGTCATAATAAAAGTGAAGCTATATTTATGCAAATATATGAAGTCGCACAGCAAAAGTATAGTGACTTGCCCGTATTTTCACCTGAGTATCGTATAATAACTGCAATAATTGGAGGCACTGTTAGCTCACTATCAGATATAGATATCGCTCAAATTGAGTCTGTTTTACAGGATGTATTTACTGAAGTAAATTACTCTATTATTGACGAGACAGACTATAAAAATGCATTTCAAAGACTTCAATTTCAGATGCATTCTTGCAACCGTATTATTCTTATTGGTCACTCGCAAGGTAACTTTTACACCAATGCTCTTTTTGAGGAAACCATATCTACTTATCAATATAGCGACGGGTATCTTGCTTCCGATTATCCACTGGTTAGCCTAGCCGCAATAGCAACACCAACAAGTTCAATAGGAGGAAGTTTGGGGGAGGAATATAAAGAGATCATTTCACACCTTACACTTGACGAAGACTGGGTCATACGAGCCGTAAGGATTTTATTTGGTAGTTTACCTTCAAACTATTCTGCTGAGTCTTTATTTGACTCAACTGGTCATGGGTTAATTGATGCATACCTAAGAAATAATGCAGTTGCAAATGCAATAAGTGCTAAAATTGAAGCTTCTATTTTAAACCAAACTCCTTTCCCCTTATTTGAACAACACCCTGTAAATTCAGATGCTTTTTCACACATCGGCTATTCAACGATTAATAAAATTCTTGATCTCAAATTTGAATCAGGAAGTGTTTATCGTTATTACAATATACCTATTTTAGTATGGGATGAGTTGTATTACTCAACATCAATGGGGAAGGTTTTTAATGATAATATTCGAGGCCAATACCCTTTTGATAAGTTAGATATTGAAAGTATGACTTATCTAAAAATGACGTCACTTGAACCAGTTGCAAAAGTTGAAAAATAACTAAACATTGGACTAGAAATAAAAAAAGGTGAGCCACTTCAGCTCACCCTTTTTAATAATTATTGTTTGGGAATAGAGATTGGATTCCCAATCTATAATTTCATTCCCAAACTATAATAACTCTGATCATTAAAATGTGGTTGTTGAATATAGTTTGCAACTGCCACATATTATAACTCAATAAATTAAGTTGGGCTTTTTTCAAATAAAAAATGCAACTATAGCGTTAATCTATTTCTCTTCCTCGCACTCGTTCTAAATAAAGTTTGCAACTAAGATTTATAGTTGAGCGTAATGCATATTATGATTACCCATTAAATTGTACAAACTTTTCAAATTACCTTCTGACTCTGGGTCATCCCAACCTCTCAACCACCTTACTTCGATACCCAAATATTGTGCCCAAGCCACTGCTTTTTTCATTTCTTTAAATTTACCATTTTTAGCGCATGACTCTATGTACTGGTTAACAAGCAGATATTGATTCCGACCAGCACTATACTTAGCCTGATTAAACGCTTGCTCATAATACATATAAGATTTTTCGAATGATTTATGATGGTAGTAATAATTTGCATAACACCAATTACATAACCACCCCAAAACATTATCAAGCTCTGCTTGCTTCAATTCATTATGATAATTATCGATGTTATCCAAAGAATCATAGTTATTCTTTAGTAACATACCTTCATTAAGTAACTCGATAAATTTTGATGGTATCTCTTTTATAGCTGGAGTTAATGCCAGTTGTGTTAGTACTTGGTGGCCCATAAAAGAGCCAACATGAGCTAAAACTAATTTAGCCTTTTCTATTTTGTTTAATTCTTGAAAAGATTCATGCGCTATATAACTTTGTAATACCTCAGTACCGTGCCCAATAGCTAATGCATAATGCTCCCAATGCCTAGAAACCTCATAAAAATAAAGCCGATTAATATCAACTTCACTTGTTAAACCGATAGATTTTTTTAAACCCTTTATTGATTTATCTAACTTTGAATTTATGCGGTATAACCTACCAGATTGACCTTTAACATGATCAATGCAACTAATTAAAAATTCACGACCAAAATTACTTTCCAGTTCTCTAAAACAATAAGAAGAAACCCGCCCAATAAATAAGATTATTTTTAAGCGCTGCTTTTCTGATTTACTAAGTAACCTTCTTAAAGAGCCATTAGAAGGACACTCCAACAACGACAATGAATATTCCAAATTGTTAAACAGTGAACTAATACTTGGAATTTGATCAGTTGTGCTCCAATGCTGAGCATTTTCTAAGTTCTGGTTTGCTCTGTAATCATCCACACTTTTATCTGGGTAGTGAAATGATGATTGGCTAATAGATAAAGACTCATAAATGAGTTGCCATGCTTTCCTTAATGGCCAGTTAATATTTTTCCCTTCAATATCGGGCAAAGCCCATACTTTTAAGTTTGGTAGATTGAGCTTTGAGGCTGGAACATTTATCCTCAAATAGTTTTTATAGAAAGAAAGTAAAATCCGATCTAATAAATATTGTTGAATAAACCATTTTAAAGAATTTCTTTTATTGAGATATGTACCATCATCAGCTAAAACACTTTTATAAGTGACGAGCAGGTCTTCGACAGCTTCCAATACCATACAAATAACTCTCTCTTCACCTAAAGCACTTTCAAGCAATAATCTAAGTGAATCAATTAACTCTTCAAGCTTACCATCAATTTTCGAGCTTTCGTCAGCCAAACGTTTTAACTTGGTTTGCAGCTTTTTCTTGTTGCTCTCGCTCAAGAATGAATTACTTCTATCCTTTTGTGCCAGAAGCCCAGTAATATTAAAAATCTCACGAACGAGCTCACCGATAGTCGGGAATGTAGCTTTATTATTTTCCATTTAAATAAAGGGCCTCAAGGACCCATTCCTTATTATTTTTTGCCACTTTTAGGAGCAGCATTACCTCTATCTCCACCTGATTTATTGCCTGTAGTAGATGGCCAGTTACCACCTGGGCCTGGATGACTAGAAGCGGGTTTTGATGAATTAGATTTTGCCATAATAATATCCTCAATAGTTAATAAAATAGAAACAACACTTCTTTGCTGATTCGAGTTTTACTATAACTTTGCTATTTAATTCTGACTTCTGGCATTTTGGAAACAAAAAAGCCAATTGAGATCAATTGCTAATTCCTCAATTTTCTCATACTATCAATTTGTTTACATACAGAGATTAAACATGGCCGATGATATTTTGACCATTCAAGAGGTCGCTACGTACTTAAAGCTAAATGAAAAGACGGCATACCGTCTTGCAAGTGAAGGAAAATTACCCGGCTTTAAGGTGGGTGGAAGTTGGCGCTTTAAACGCGTAGATTTAGAGCAATGGATTGAAGAACAAAAACAAAAATAAGGGATTATTATGATTAGGGCTGAATATCAACGCTTTATGCAAACACTACAGGGTCAAAATGCAACGGATTCTGTGCGCAAAGTAGCAAATATAGTTTCAGCCCATTTTGATGAATTACTGCCCTTATCTACTCACCAAGGGCAACGTATTCGTAAGATGGTCGAGCTATGCCAAGTCAATTGGGATAACTCGGCGACTAATATTCCTCCACTCGTAGAGCAAGAAGTGATACAAGAAGTGCCACTATCGCGTTTAAAAACCTTGGAGGTGGGACCATTTAGAGGGTTTGCGCGGAAAGAAATATTTGATTTAAATAGTCGATTGGTATTGATTTATGGTCCAAATGGAACGGGGAAATCAAGTTTTTGTGAAGCGCTAGAATTCACTCTTTTAGGTAACGTTGCGGAAGCAGACAGCAAACGATTTCGTGATCAAAACGAATATCTGAGGAATGCTTTTGTAAATCAGCTGGTAGCCCCCTCCTTAGTCGCGTGTGATATGCAAGGCAACGATGTCGCTATAGTTCCGAATGAGTCAGCCTTTCGTTTTTGTTTTGTCGAAAAGAACCGCATTGATAGCTTTTCCCGGATTGCTGCACAAGCCCCAGCAAAGCAAACCGAGCTTATAGCAACACTATTTGGTCTAGAAGCATTTACAGAGTTTGTCCGTAATTTCACGTCGGATATTGGTGGTCAGTATATCGATTTACAAGGCCAACTAGCATTACATCTAGCTCAAAAGGAACAAGGATTACAAGTGGCGCGTCAGCAAATACAGGCAAGCGCTACCGAACTACAAAGAATAGCTGCCGAAGAGTTAAAACTAGCCAATAGCTACAGACTTGGTATCAGCTTTGAACAATTGATTCTTGAACTGAACGGTAATGGTCAAGCTCTGGGTCGTATTGCACAGTTAGAGTCTGAACTACAGCAGCCACCTCCGCCTAAAAGCTACCTCATTGCTGCTACGTTTGAGGCGATAGGTAACGAAGCGTCAGCGTTAGTCAATGAATTAAGACAAAGCCAACAGCAACTGGCCGATGCAAGTCAACAAGTTTCATTTAAACAACTATATGAAGCAGTAGTGCAGGTTCAACAGAGCAGCCCTGGTTTGTGTCCGGCCTGCAAGACTCCATTGCAACAAGTTCAGGTAAATCCATACACAAATGCCGGACAAGAATTAACCAGATTGCAGCAGTTAGGTGAACTTCAGCAAAAAGTGGGTCAACTTGAACAAAACGCATTGCAAGCAATATTTAAGGTTGGGCAATCGCTGAATACCTGTCTGCAATTTTTCTCAGTGAATAACCCCTTAAAACCATTTGAACTGGTTAACATGCAGCCTGGGTTACAGTGGTGGGGTTCACTATTCACTCCGTTACCAGATACTTCTGTTGCATGGCAACACTTAACCAGTCAAATCCATCAACTAGAGACAAATGATAGGCTAGCGGAAGAAGCCATTCGACAGAGAGACAATAAACAGGCCGAATTAAATCGCCTCCGCAATATCGCACAACAAATAACAGTATTAGCAACGCAGAAGCAAACGACCTTAGGTAACCAAGCTAACGCTCAAAGACTGATTGATAATTTTCAAAATGAAAATGCACAACTTATTGCAAACGTCGAAGCTGAAAGGCCTTCCATCGCACGGAATCATGAAATAGTAGCTGCATATGCGATGTTTGTTCAAAAGCTTACAAATTACAATAATAGCTTGCCCGCACGGTTAGTCGCTGACTTAGGAGAATTGGTTGTCCAATTGTACAACTCGTTCAATCGAAATGATGCTCAATCGGAACTATTGGCTGACGTAAAGCTACCATTAGCACCAAACCAACGGTTGCGAATAGCATTTCAAAATCAACCTGAACAGTTATTTGATGCATTGCATATCCTAAGCGAAGGCCACGTACGTTGCTTGGGCTTAGCCATACTGTTAGCTAAAAATTTGAAAGAGCAAGCACCTGTTTTAATTTTTGATGATCCTGTCAATGCGATTGATGACGACCATCGAGAGTCCATAAGACGAACTCTATTTGAGGACCAGTACTTTATGGACAAGCAAATTATACTTACGTGCCATGGTGAAGAATTTTTCAAGGATATACAGAACTTACTGCCAGCTGCGGATACTCGTAATGCAAGACTTCTAAGCTTCCTACCACGGTTAGGTGAGCAGCATGTCCGTGTTGATTTCAATTGTGCGCCTAGAAATTATATTTTGGCCGCTCGTAATCACATGATTAGAAATGAAGTGAGGGATGCGTTGGCAAAGTCACGACAGGGATTGGAGGCACTTACAAAAGGGAAAGTCTGGAAATATGTAAGTAGGTTCGGTGATGGAAACTTGAGTTTGAAGTTCCGTTCAGCATCTTCGCCAATTGAGCTAAGAGGCTTAACCGAGCAGTTACGTAGCAAGATTGCTAAAGCTGACTTTTCTGATCCTAATAAAGCCAGCGTTTATGATCCAATAGATCAGCTTTTGAACCGCAGTGGAGACTCTCGAGAATGGCGTTATCTAAACAAAGGAACACATGAGGAGAATGATCGTCTCGAGTTTGATCGTCAAACGGTTGAATTAATTATTATGTCGCTTGAACAAATAGATGCGGCGCTGCAATAGCATATTTAAATAGGAATACGCATCATGGGGTATAGAGCAGAATTTACAGGATGGGACTCAATAACAATAGAAGATCTTCTTGTTGCATACCGAAAAGCAAAAGCCGACTGTTTCTTCGAAAACACCTTTCCAACAGCCATTAAATTCGCTGAATACGAGCAAAATCTACTCACCAACTTAAAAGCTCTGTTAGGTCAATTGCAAGCCGATGCTGGTTTTGCTGAAAATGTAGAATTACTTGGGGATTTTCGTTTACTGCCCAAGAAGCTATCCACTGAAAGAAAATCAGATTCAGGCGACAATGGCCACGTTCATTTCTCAAAACCTGATAGAGCGGTTGAAAGCCTGTTTAAAAATTACAATGTAGTGCCTGAGTTTAGAATTGTCGGCGACTTCCCTGTAAATACCCACATTATTTCTGCATTGTGGATCAATATGATTGGTCACAAGTTTGACGCCAAACTCGACGATAGCTGCTACGGAGCCAGACTCAAACGAATTAGTAATGATGAACTGATTACAGAAGATAATGAAAAGCCATTTCATATCAGCTCTGTAGGCTCTTTTGTACCGTATTTTCAACCTTACCAAAAATGGCGTAACGATGGCTTAAAAACAATAAGAGAAGAGTTGGAAAAAGACCGAGATATAATTGCTGTATCTCTGGACTTAAAAAGTTACTACCATTTTATAGACCCGCTAATTACCTCCGCTTCAGCACTTATAGAAGCTCTAGATTTGAACTTGTCTGATGAAGAAAAATCCTTCACTAAGCAGCTATCACTATTTCTTAATGCGTGGGCTAGCGGCGCCACCAAATTTGGTAAATCAGTAGGTGGCAAAAAAGCAAAAATAAGCGGCGGGTTAGTTATTGGTTTGACATGTAGCAGAGTCATTTCGAATGCTTTATTGCACAAGTGGGACCGGCTTGTTATCGAAAAGCTCTCACCTATTCACTATGGCCGTTACGTTGATGATATGTTCCTTGTGTTGCGCGATACAGGGAAAATATCAAATAGCCAAGACTTTATGCTTTTATTACAAGAGCGAATGGGTGAAAAGTGCATTGCACAAAGTCCCAAAACCAATAAAGTGTGGGTAATTAATCAAGGCGACGACGTACAATGTAACTCCAAAATATCGCTTCAGTCAGACAAACAAAAATTATTTGTCCTACAAGGCCGTGCTGGCTTAGACCTGTTGGATAGTATCGAAAAGGAAATATACGAATTATCTAGTGAACATCGTCTCATGCCCTCGCCCGACCAATTGGAACATTCAACCGCAGCTAAAGTACTCTCAGCTGCTGGAAGTGTGGGTGAAAATGCAGATACTTTAAGAAGAGCCGATGGATTAACGATCCGTCGTCTGGGTTGGTCACTACAATTGCGTCATGTAGAAACCCTAGCTAGGGATTTACCGCCGAATCAATGGAAAGAGCAAAGGGAAGAATTCTACCAATTTGCCCATAATCATATATTGCGGGCAGACAATCTCTTTGCCCATTTTAATTACTTACCTAGATTGCTTGGATTTGCAATCAGCATGAATGAATGGGAACAAGCTGAACAAATCGCAGTGAAGTCCTATCAAGCTATAGATATACTAGCCAAAGAGATAGGCAGAGGAGAGAAAGTTCGAATCAATGGGTGTGATGCTAAAGTCTTGAAAGATCTTTGGGGTTACATAAAAGGTACCTTAACTTGGTTATTTATTGATGCCGCTACACGCTACCATGATCCAAGTAAACTATTCCTTGGAGAACGCTCGAGTAGGAAAAAGCGCCTAGCAAACTTGTTCTTAAAACAAATTGTCGAAACGCTCAGTGATTTTGAAACACTACTAAAGCTTAGTTTTGATGTAGCAGAGTTTGAGAATAAAGCCCCATTAGTCGCATCGGCAGATCTAGCAAAAGAAGCATACAAGCACATAATAAATAGTCGTTCCGCTGAGCAGTTAGTTGGTAAGCGAAATGCAAAAAAAGAAAAGCAAATTCTGAATTTGCTCGGTGATTCTGGGGTTATTGATGTACCTATATTTGAGCAGTTTATTAACTCTACCCGAAAAACGAGACTAGGCAACGTCACTAAAGGGCAAAAGAAAAACGACAGCTTCCTGCCGTATCTCTTCCCAACTAGACCTTTATCTCCACTGGAAATATCTGAGCTAGCCCCTGAATGTGTTGGTTTACCCTCTGCATCCGGAAAACCTCCAGTATTTGGCCCCTCTGTTACATGGGCAAAATACACGCAAGTACTTCGTGGTGTATGGATAAAGCCAACCCTACTTGCTGCTGAGCAAGATGCTGATGAAAAACCTCCAACAACCCGGAAGAAATTCATTAAAGTAGGTACGGACAGCAAAGATAAAGTGATCGTGGCGCTAACTAATCTTCGCACTGAGGACAACGACTGGGCATCGACAGCTTGCAACAAACCTAATTTAAGTCGGAAACGTTATCAAAAAATTTCTAAATTGGTTAACGATGTTCTGAAATTAAAACCAAAACCTGATTACGTACTTTTTCCTGAACTATCGATTCCGCTGAAATGGCTGAACAGTATTGCTGCTAGATTAAGTAGCGCAGGAATAAGTCTTGTTGCAGGAACAGAGTACCAACACGTTGGAGCTAATAAGATATACAGTGAGGCCTCAATGGTTTTGGCGGATAACCGACTCGGTTATCCCACCTTTGTCAAAATTAGACAACCTAAACTTGAGCCAGCTGTTGGTGAGGACAAAGAGCTTACTAGTACTTCGTCACACAAATTTTGACTAGTTGAGAGCACCGTAAGCTCTCTCTAGTTTTTCACGTGCTGAATCAACATTAAACATCCAATTTATACTGACGCCTTCTTTATTTCGGCGCCATTCCCACGCCGTGAGCTCTGTCTTTAACTCTTCCATATTTGCTATGCGCCGATCTAAGCATTGCTTATTCATATTGCCAATTTCTATCTCGACCATATTCAACCAACTCGCATGTTTAGGTGTGTAATGGAACTCTATTTTATTTAAAATACGTCGTGCTTCTTGCGGTGAAAATGCTTTATATAACGCACCTTCCGTATGAGTCGATAAGTTATCTAGCACGACACGAATTTTATTCGCATGTGGGTAGTGTTCATCGACTAAGTCCTTCATACAGTGAGCAAAATCAACTTTCGTTTTCCTCTGTGTTG
>NZ_CABVLM010000007.1 GCF_902498845.1 Pseudoalteromonas rhizosphaerae
TGCGGGGCTGAGACACATCGCATTTAATCAGCTAAAAGCAGAAACAAGCTTTAATAAAGGCATGCCCGCAAAACAGAAAAAAGCTATGCGCAGTACAGATTACCTTGAAAAGGTATTGAAATCATAGGCTTTTTTCATGCTCTTGCCCTGATTCAACATCGGAATATGATATTTAATTACAATCTCTACTTTGTAAGATTTTAACCTTAGGTTGCTTAAGCTATAACTTCAATTTTGTATCAATCCCTTCGTTAGTTTTAGCTATTAAAAAGCGACAACAGAGTTGTTAACGAACAACCTCGATGTTACCCTATTCGAAACGGACTTGAATTTATTGATAAACGGAACTTAACCTATGGCTATTCAATTAGCAAATTACGAAATTAATATACGCTCATTTCATCCCGAAAAAGACTTTGGCTGGTCTGGTTTATGGTTTGAAGGTGATAATCGAGGGTTTTCGCTTAAACCTAGTGGTGTTGCACCTATAACCTCAAGAATTTGGCATAAATTAACGTTATCCACTAAAAAAACGATTATCACTACTCGGACTAAATCAGACCCATCAAAAGCGCCTTGGGGAGATACAAAAAAACATATGATGATTATTTAGCGCCAAAAGACAGTGCCCACCTTAAATACAAAAAACTTCTCAATGGTAATCAACAATATAAAATTACAGGGCAATATGGTGGCGTGAACCATGCCATGCCAGGGTCTTCTGAGATGCAAGAAAAATTAGGTTTATCTTACGTACCCACTTTAAATGTTAGATATAAAATTATTATAGATATAGATACTATTAACGCCCACATGGATATTGTAACTTATATCACGGGCGATGCGTTTCCAAACTGTGAAGCATTTATTGTCGGTCCTGGCGGGCAAGCTATTTCACTAGGTATACATGTTCGAAAAGGTGCGCCACCTGTTAGCCTCTCTCTGAATGCAGACTTCCCCATGATCGCAAGTGCACTGCGTTTACCGCTTAACAACAATGGCAGCTTTAAAGGTACCGTTGGTGATGAGTTATTTCGCCAAGCAAATAAATACCCTAAATTAAGTTATCATAAAATAGTCGATTGGAATTACCGCTTTACTTCTATTCCTGCAAATAGCGGCCATTGCATGTTGCTCGAAAAAGCAAGTTTAGAAAATTGCTTCAATGGCTTATTTAAATAAAGGCGACTCAATGAAATCTTCCTTTAATGTCCATTTTTTAAAAGTGTTGTTTATTAGTTTAACAATAGCGCTACTTTCTGCTTGTACTGAGATAAGAAAAAGTGAACCTGCAATTTACCTCATACCTGAAGGGTATGTTGGTTCTTTGTACATTATATTCAACGCGCCAAACGGGCAGCCGCCGAAGTACGAAGGCAACTCTCGGGTATATGATATACCGCCATCAGGTGTACTCGTGACGCAAATGGATGTGAACGAGGGCAGAATTGAAAGTAATAAATTGCGTTTTTATTATGTCGATAAGATAGGCGATAGAACACCTATAACTGAACGTATAACATCAACTATTCATGACACTCCTGAAAATAGAAAAGATAAGAAAATCATCATTTTTGGTGGTGGGTTAGGCGAAGTAGAGCCAATAAATAATTGTCAAATCAATGATCAGAGTTTTGTTATAGGTAGAAAATCAGATCTCCTCGATAGCAAGAATATGTTTGATATATTTGATGCTATCAAGCTTAAAAATAGCGATGGAAAATTTTTTGATAACATGTGCCCGGATAGAAAAAGAGCCTCTCCTGCGGTTTATCTTATACCTGAAAACTATAAAGGCACTTTTTACATTGTTTATAACGCACCAAAAGGCACGCCAGTTAAATATGAGAACGGCGTTCCCGTTTTTGCAATACCGCCATCAGGTATGCTAGTAACGCAGGCAAAAAGCAGTGCGGTTTGGGAAGAGAACCCGCCCAATTGGCATTTCTATTATGTAAATAACGAAGGTGACAGAACCCCTATTAAAGGTCGTTGGTCATCCGATAATGTAACAGAAGGATTAGTGACATTTCATACCTCAGTAGGTGCATTTGAACCAACTAAGGGGTGTAATGCTCGTTTCCAAGAGTTTGCTATCGGTACCTCTGAAGAGATAACTAAAAACACACTTTATTTTGATATATATGGTGAAAAAGGAATAAAAAATATGGATAAATCTATTTTTAAAGGCGCTTGCTTCTTATATTAAATTACATTAAATAAACGCTTCAGTTTGAAGTTTATCCAATGCATATTGAAAGTAGTGGCTTAAGTAAAGGCGACTCAATGAAATCTTCCTTTAATGTCCATTTTTTAAAAGTGTTGTTTATTAGTTTAACAATAGCGCTACTTTCTGCTTGTACTGAGATAAAAAAAAGTGAACCTGCAATTTACCTCATACCTGACGGGTATGTTGGTTCTTTGTACATTATATTCAACGCGCCAAACGGGCAGCCGCCGAAGTACGAAGGCAACTCTCGGGTATATGATATACCGCCATCTGGTGTGCTCGTGACGCAAATGGATGTGAACGAGGGCTGGATTGAAACTAGCAAAATACAGTACTTTTACGTAAGTAATACAAATGAAAGAACACCTATAAGTGAAGACTCTGCACTAAAAGAGCAAGATGCGACAAACAACGATATAGGAAAAACAAGAACGGTGTATGTGGGTGGCTTAGGTCAATCGGGTCCAATATATGGCTGCACTGTAATTAATCAAAACTTTACGGTTGGCACAAATGCTGAGCAGACCGACAGCAGGAACTTGCTCAATATATACGATGCTGTAAAGCTCAACAATATAGATGAAAAACTTTTTGATGGTATGTGTTCAAATTGAAAAAGAGCCTCTCCTGCTGTTTATCTTATACCTGAAAACTATAAAGGCACTTTTTACATTGTTTATAACGCACCTAAAGGAACACCCGCTAAATATGAGAACGGCGTTCCCGTTTTTGCAATACCGCCATCAGGTATGCTAGTAACGCAGGCAAAAAGCAGTGCGGTTTGGGAAGAGAACCCGCCCAATTGGCATTTCTATTATGTAAATAACAAAGGTGACAGAACGCCTATTAAAGGCCGTTGGCATGATGACATAGAAAATACTTCTGAATATAGGAGCAGTAAGCAGTTAACTACGTTTCATGCAAACGTGGGTGAAGTTGTGCTTGCAAAAAAATGCAGTGCCCACGCACAGCTATTTGCAGTAGGACAAGTCAGCGATATTTTTGACAGCCAATTCCAGTTTGATTTAAGAAAGCATCTTGCCGCAGTACTCTATGAAAAAGTATGCATAAAATAATAACTGATGAAATTCACTAAATTATAATGCTCTATCAAATACTGTACCTATTCCCAAGAGGTTCGCAGCGAGCAAAATGCGCTACAACAGATGGGCATTACCTCAGTGCCAACTTTTATCATTAACGAGCAATACGCCCTCACTGGCGGCCAACCAAGTGACGCATTTGTGCAAGCCTTTAAACAAATCGCCGAGCAAGAAGCACAGCAGTAAAATAAAAAGCCATGTAACAACTATTGGGGGTCACTTCAACTAAGTTACGTGGCTTTTTACCTTATGTGCCAATCTTAGGGTGCTGTTGAATCAGTGAGTTCTAAATCAAATACTGCACTGACTGATGCCGAAAAAACAATATTTTCCTTCAAGTACTTACCAGGGCTTGTAAATTGCTGAGTCCGATTACCGCTCACTACAATTCGATCAATAGCTTGATTTTCGCCATACCGATTAAAACTATTATTGGCAGCCGAGTTGATACTATAAATACTCCCAAGCTTAGTACCAAATGCCTTGGCTAATGAGCTGGCTTTCTCTTTTGCATCATTCACAGCCATCGCATTGACTTGTGCTTTTAAAGCCTTCGCTGCTGATGATTTTAGCTCTATACTTTTAATTGCATCAATTTTTACGCTCAGTGCAAAATCCAGGAGTGCATTCAAACGCTTAATATCCGTTAATGTTACTTTAATACTGCGGTTAGCTGTATAGCCTTCCAATTGCTGTTTATCGCTCTCGGTATACGAATAGCTCGGCTGCGTGTTAATGCTTGAAGCAGAAACATTTTTCTCATCAATATTAAACTTAGAGAGGCCAGCTAAAAAACTATTGATCCGATTATCAACATCCTTTTTCGCATCTAAACTAGAGACTTGTAAACTTTCCACCTCGAGGTTAATCACAGCAATATCAGGCTTTGCTTTTAACTGCGCCTCCCCGGTGACTACAATATGTCGGTTATCTGGCAAAGCCGTATTTGCATTGACAAATGAGGCAAAAGCTAAGAACGCAAAAAGACTAACGTAATTCATAATATCCCTTTCAAAAAAACCAGTAAATACGTAAGAGCATGGCAACCTTACATCGTTTCTTTATCAATTACTTTAATATTGTAAAACTCACTATCGCTTGGCTCTTCGAAATATTGAGTAACGTGATTAAACACAGCTTCAGTGTCAAATGCAGCTCTATTTGGTTGTTCAATGCATCGCCGGGCAATTTGCTGAAGGCATAACTCATTCGATACTTTTAAGTAAGTAAACTCAATATTAGCTTGTATTTCAGTAGCTAAACTTTTTAACCATGCTCGCTGTTTTTTTGTATTAGCAGGGAAGTCCATAACCACAGTCGCGCCAGCTTGCAGAATATTTTGAACATGAACTTTGAGTAAAGACCTCAATAAACCAGAGTAGTTAATATAATCTTCAAACGACTTGATTTGGTCAGGGTAAAGTGTAGCCAACCAGTCATCTTCACTGATAAGCACGGCATTACGTTCAAGAGCTATTTTTTTAGCTTCGGTTGATTTACCTGCCCCCATTTTGCCACAGAATAACAGTAAAGATCCCGCTACCACCATGAACCGTTCTCCTTGTTGTATTTTGGTTTCTATGCAAATAACTTAACACAAGCTGTAAAGATATAGCACTGTATTAAGTATCACATGAGTCTTAAAAATTAAGCTAATTTTAAGATGGGTGTCTGCGAAAATATTGTGTTATTGCACAACCCAATTTAAAGACACCCACTTTAAACTAATGACTGTTTTTTCTTGAACCTAGCTAATTATAAGCATGGCTCTTCCCTGTTACATTCCTTTACAGACTTGCGTGCCTATTTTTATTGTGATTTTACAAGTCGTGGTATTCTTCACAAAAAGTAGCGTCTATATTTTCGCTGCACTAATTATAAAAATGGAGAACGTATGAGTAATTCTTTTAAAGTGCCGCATACTTTAATTTTACTGCTGGGTATGATGGTCACTGCGTTAGTTGCTACGTGGCTAGTACCGCAGGGATTTTTTGATACTACATTATCTGATTCTGGCCGAGAAATGGTGATCGCAGGCACCTATCAAACTGTTGCGGAACGTCATTATTTGACCCCATGGGATTTATTAACCGCTATTCCGCGTGCTTTTGCCGCTGCGCAAGATGTGATCTTTTTTGTATTGATTGTTGGCGGCGTACTTGCCATTGCCCGTGCTACCGGCACGGTTGATGCGTTGATTGGTCGTTTACTTGAACGCCATGGTAAACAACCACAACGACTTATTTTTATGGTGGTATTTTGCTTTGCCTTAGCGTCGAGCAGCATTGGTACTGCGGGAGAATACATTCCGTTTGTGCTGATTTTAGTCGCTTTATGTAAAGCCATGCGCCTTGATGCAATGACTGCGGTCGGTATGATTGTGGCAGGTTACGGGATTGGTTATGGGGTATCGGCGTTTAACCCGTTTACGGTGTTAATTGCTCAGCAAATTGCTGAAATTCCAGTTTATTCTGGCTTATGGTTACGTTTGGCGATATTCGTGCCGTTTGTATTAATTGGCTTTCACCATGTGTGGCAATACACTAAAAAAGTCGCAAACGATCCAAGTAAATCCATGATGCTTGATGTACCTTGCCCTTTAAGCGATAAAGCAACACCGCAGTATCCTGTACTTGCGCTGCGCCATAAACTAATTTTAGGCAGTTTTATCATCACTCTTGCTGTCGCTGTGTGGGGTATTGCCACTAAAGGTTGGTACTTATACGAGCTAGGCGGTGTATTTATTGCCTGGGGTGCGATTGTTGCTGTACTGGGGCGCTTATCAGCAGATGAAACTGCCAACCGTTTTATTGAAGGGGTCTCAGATCTCGTGACTACCGCTATTTTAATTGGTGTGGCCCGTGGTATTGCCTTGATACTGGAAGATGGGCAAATTTTGCATAGTTTAGTGCATGGTATGTCGCTACCGCTTTCGTATGTGAGCGCCGAGCTCTCAGCCATTGGAATGTTAGTCATTCAAACAATACTCAATACCTTTATTCCATCAGGCTCTGGCCAAGCGTATGTGACTATGCCGCTGATGGCCCCGCTGGGCGATTTAGTCGGCGTGCCACGCCAAGTGGCTGTACTTGCATATCAATTTGGCGATGGCTTTTCAAATATGATCATCCCAACTAATGCAGTCTTAATGGGGATTTTAGGGATGGCGGGCGTACCTTACGGCCATTGGTTCCGCTTTTGCTTGCCATTGTTACTTAAGTTAATGTTAGCCGCATCAATTGTATTAGTGCTTGCAGTAATGTTTGGTTACGGCTTAGATGTACAACCAAGTGCCGTTGGCAGCTAAAGTTACTGGATGCTTAAACGTAAAAACCACCTTTGTAGGTGGTTTTTACGTTTAAATCAAAGTCACTCGTTTTTCTAGCTAACTTTACTCTCGCTAACTTTATTTACTCTTACGTTCTATACAGCACTTTGATAACATGCCAGCCAAATTTGGTTTTAACTAAATGTGGCTCTAAGATCTCAGCACTAAAAGCGACTTTATCAAACTGTGGAACCATTTGGCCGCGTTTAAACTCACCTAAATCACCGCCTTTTTTACCTGACGGGCAGGTTGAATGCTTTTTAGCAAGCACTTGAAACTTAGCGCCTTTTTTTAATTGCTTGATGATATCTTCAGCAAGTTCTTTATGCTTAACCAAAATATGTAATGCGTGTGCAGTGCTGACCATTATTTGTCTCTACTAAATTTAACTGCGGCGATTTTAACACAACATTTAATGCCTTATAAGTAATGCTGATCATAGTCACTGTTTGGTATACGACAGTAATCGTACTTGCCAAATAAGCGATATCGATTAAACGCAATGCGATCGTACGCCCAGTTACGCAGGCATTTGGGAATTATTCGCAATATTTTAGCTATCTGCCAAGGCCAACCAAGCTGCGTTACAATATTAATAAATGCATCACTTTGCGTAATACATTGATTATTTTCAACATAAATCATAGTTTTATAATTATCAGTTGCATAGTTAAAGTAGCTTAGGATCGCTTGGCCTTTTAAAGACTGCACACTGCATAGTTTAAAATGCAGCTGCTTGTCGTGTTTAATAATAAAATTGCACCACGCGCTGCATAGCTTACACTGCCCGTCGAATAAAATGATTTTATTGTGTTGCATCAATTGTTGCGCATTCAATGTTGGCATAAAATTATTTACTTGACACTGCAAGACCAACGCCAAATCCCACGAATACTCCACCACTGACCTTATTAAGGATCGTCCCCCCTTTTTGCGAGGATAGCTTTGATTTTGCATAAGTAGCACAGAATGCATAAATAGAATGAATTACAATGACTAAACAGCTAAAAGTAACTGCAAGCAAAATAAACTGCGGAACATACGCTTCGTTTAAGTTTATAAATTGCGGAAATATTGACATAAAAAAGATCACGGCTTTTGGGTTTGATATTGACACTAAAAAACCTTCTATAAAGCACCTAAACAAAGAGCTTTGTTGTTCTTCAACTTGAACATCCGTTTTGACCTTACTTCGAAACATTTTGACTCCGAGGTAAATCAGATAAACAGCACCTGCAATTTTGATCAAATTAAAAGCAAAAGCTGAAGTTGCCAATACAATGCCTAAGCTGGTTGCAGAAATAATCGCCACTAATAGAATAGCTAGAGCAACACCAAGTACTCCAGCTAACGTCTTGATTAATCCTCTTTGCATTGCATTATTTAAAGTCAGCATTACGGCAGGCCCAGGTAACAAAACAGTTGCTGCAGCGACACCAATATAAATTAGGTAATTTTCCACATTTCCTCCGAGCATAATAGACGCTGTATCAATTAACAACGGTGAGGTAAGAACCATATCCGAGTTACTATTTGGCTGCAATCGCTTAATAGCCTTTTTATAGATTATGACTTTTAAAATGTATTTATTTGTTACTTTTGAACACAAATCAATCAACTACGCTATACCGTCTGTTCGCTATAAATCACTACAGCCCATAAAACACAATAAAACACTTAAGAAACAAAGATAAAATGGGCATTTAAAGGTTGATTTAGGTATATTGCTTTTAGTCATCTTTATGGATATGATAATGGCTATCATTTACAATTACCTTTCGGATCCTCTATTATGAAAGCAGTATTTAAATCAGCTACCACCTTAGGTGTGAGCCTTCTTCTAGTATCAGCATTTGTTGCGCAACCTGCATTTGCTAATGGCCCTATTGGCGAACATGTAAATCACTTACAAGCAAATATCAAAGATTACTCAGAAGAAGTTGAATGGATGATCGGCAAAGTCGATACCATGGTAAGCAACTATGAAAGCAAAGGCGCAAAAGCAATAAAAAGCGATGACTTAATCGAATATTGGGAATCAGTGAAGTTTCACAGCGCAATTGAAACAAATTTTGTGCCGGTATATGCGTCAATCTGGCAAGGTATTTATGGCGTAAAAATGGCCATTGATAATAACAAGCCGGCGACTGAAGCTCGTAAAGAACAACAAGCTATGAATGCTGCCTTGTGGCAAGGTCTTGGCGCAGTTAAACTAGCGGCGCAATTTCAACAAAAAGGTTTGCTTGCAAACGTTAAAGCAACTGCAACCACAAGCATGACGCAAAGTGCTACAATCGATGAAATTAAACATAAACTTGACCGTGTCATTGCCAAATATGCAGAGCGTTTAAGTGATGAAGCAACCAGCATTGTGCACGATACTTACCTTCACCTATTTGAAGGTGTTGAAGGCACACTTATCGAACAAGATGCCAAACTTGTTGAAATATTAGAAAAAGATTTTAACGTGACACTGCCAAAAGCAATTTCAGATAACAAAAGTGTTGATGAAGTACGCGAAGTGGTGAGTAGCATGCACACTAAATTAGACCGCGCTAAGGTATTACTCGAAAAAGCCGAAAAAGCACGTAAGGATGTATTTTAAGTGAAGCGTAGGACCTTTATACAAGGCCTAGCTGCGTTTGGGGCAATCGGTGCATTACCATTGCCTCTTTCTCGCGCACTAGCTGCCAACATAGCAAACCCAGTTTCTGTTGATGACTTACCTAAACTTGAAGGTGAGCTGACCTTATACCTAGGTCGTGGTGAAGGTGGTTTGTATGAAAATGTGCTACAAGCAATTCAAGACAGAAACCCCAACTTTAAACTAGGCATTCGTCGTGGTCCTACAGCAGCTTTAGCCAATACCATTGTTGCTGAAGCAAAAGCAGGGGTGCGTAGAGCCGATTTGTTTTGGGCTGTTGATTCTGGCGCTATTGGCTTGGTTTCAGATGCCGGCCTTGCACAACCTATTCCGAGTGATTTATCAGCGCAGTTGCAACCACAGTTTCGCTATAAAGATTGGGCCCCTGTCACCGGTCGTGTGCGCACCATACCCTATAACACTTCGCGTTTGACCAAAGAGCAAATTCCAACCAGTATTATGGACATTGCTGATAGTGACTTAAGCATTGGCTGGGCACCTGCGTATGCATCGTTTCAATCATTTGTAACGGCAATGCGTATTCTCGAAGGTGACGATAAAACAGCGAAATGGCTGAAAAAGATTAAGAAGCGTGCTAAAACCTATGCCGGTGAGTTGGGTGTAGTAATGGCCGTTGAACGTGGTGAAGTGGATATTGGTTTTGCTAATCACTATTACACCTTACGTTTAAAATCAGGCAAACCAGATGCCAAACTTGATTTAGCATTTACCCAACAAGATGCTGGTTGTTTAGTCAATGCATCAGGTATTTTGGCATTGAACGACGACCCTCTTGCCACTCACTTTATGCGCTATTTATTAAGCATCGAAGTGCAAGGTTACTTGGCTCGTGAAGCCTATGAAATTCCGCTGGTAAATGGTGTCCCTCTACCTGAAGGGTTACCATCTTTAGCCAATATTTCACCACCCAAAGTGGACTTAACACAGTTAGCTGATCTTCGGCCAACCATAGCTTTGATGCGAAATAGCGGCGTACTGTAATGCGACTACCAGCTTCTTACCCAATGGCGCTGCTTGCAGCGCTTATTGTTTTATCTCCTATCTTTATTTTAATAACGCTGGCCACTGATGCCAGCTCTTTGTTTGATAATCATAATTTAAGTATTCTCGGCAATACTTTGTCCTTGATGGTATTAACGGTCATTGGTTCTATTTTAATCGGAGTACCGTTAGCATTTATCAGCGCTTATGTGCGCTTACCGTTTAAAAAAGTATGGTTGGTGTTTTTTGCCGCGCCTCTAGCCATTCCCAGTTACATTGGTGCATTTACGCTTTATGCGGCTTTTGGCTCCGGCGGAGAGATACATAATCTACTTGGTATTGAACTGCCATCGATGGATGGACTCAGCGGCGCAGCTATTGTCATGACTCTTTACACATTTCCATTTGTAATGATGACTACCCGCTCATCTTTACTTAGTCTTGATGCAAGCATGGTTAATGCGGCTCGCACCTTAGGTATGTCGATGACCGAAAGTGTATTTAAAGTCATTTTACCCCGTGTAGTAAATGGCATTGCCGCAGGTTCGTTATTGGTCGCACTGTATACTTTGTCTGACTTTGGCACACCTGCAATGATGCGCCTTGATACCTTTACCCGGGTTATTTATGTCGAGTACAATGCTTTTGAGTTAAGTCGTGCAGCAATGTTATCGTTACAGTTGTTGGTGATTGTGGGCTTTTTACTGTTGATTGAGTCACAAATTAAAACGGCTAGCGAACGCCATGGCCGGCCATTAATTTTGTTTCCTAGTAAGTTGCAACTAGCGGCTATGTTTGCCACTTTTGCGCCTATTCTATTATTAGCCATTGGCTTACCTCTGGCGATATTTTCGCTGTGGTTAGCACGTGATGGCTTTAGCTCATTTGATTTTAGCATCGCGTGGAATTCAGCGTATGCCTCAGCCATTGCTGCAGTGGTTGCGGTGATTGTAGCTATCCCTGTTGCCCATGCTGCACTTAGCGGTAAAGCGGGTCGTATCATGGAGCGTGTTACTTACTTTGGTTTTGGTATTCCAGGTATTGTAATGGGCACCGCGCTAGTTTATGGTGGTTTGCAATTGCCGTTTTTATATCAAACATTAGGGCTGTTGATCATTGCCTATATGCTGCGTTTTTTACCCTTAGCGGTAGGCTCTGTGCGCACTAGCACTGAGCACCTTGATCCAAGTTTAGTTAAATCTGCGCGGGTCTTAGGCGCCAGTCCGCGCGAAGCATTTACCCGCATAACTTTACCACTAACAATGCGTGGGATCATAGCCGGTGCCGCTTTAGTATTTTTAGAATCCATGCGTGAATTAGAAGCAACCTTATTACTTGGCCCAACTGGCTTTGAAACACTATCGACTTATTTATGGCGTGTTTATGAGGCGGGCTATTTTGGTCGTGCTGCTATTCCTGGGTTATTGTTAGTACTGATTTCTGCGTGCGGTTTAGCTATTATGATGTCTGGCGAAAAACGTAACCAACTCGAACATTGAGGATTTAAATACAAATGCTATCTGTAAGCCAGTTGTCTATAGATTATGGCAGTAACCGTGTAGTAAGCGACCTAAATTTGTTGCTTGGTGAAAGTGAAATTCTCATGCTAGTAGGCCCTACGGGCTGTGGTAAAAGCACAATTTTACAAGCGCTCGCCGGACTAATTCCTATTAGCGAAGGTGAAATTAACTTAGGTAAATGGCAGGCTACCCCAAAATTGACTGTGCCGCCTGAAAAACGCAGCGTAGGTATGGTATTTCAAGACTTTGCGTTATTCCCTCATTTAACCGTTGAGCAAAACATTGGCTTTCGTTTAAAAGATACCGCCGTTGCTGATCATTGGATAGCCCTTCTGGGTCTTGATGATTTTCGTCATAAAAAGCCAGCCACCCTTTCAGGCGGTCAAAAACAACGAGTTGCACTAGCACGTACCCTTGCCCACCAACCTGACTTTGTGTTACTTGATGAGCCGCTTTCAAACCTTGATGCGGCACTAAAAGATATGCTGCGCTGGGATATCCGAAATGCCCTGAAAAAAGCTGGCGTGCCTGCAATTTGGGTGACTCATGATCAAGAAGAAGCTTTATCAATAGGCGATCGTGTGGGTGTGCTCAAGGCCGGAAAAATCCAGCAACTTGATACTCCTGAGCGTTGTTTTAGTGTGCCCAACAATCGCTTTGTTGCACGTTTTTTAGGTGAAGCAAGTTTCATTAGCGGTTTTTTTGAGAATAATCAAGCAACTACAGCCATCGGCAATGTGCCCGCTCTAGCCGTAGATTGCCAACAAGGTGAGGTGGATGTCCTACTTCGCCCCGACGATGTAATGCTAGTACAAGGTGAGATCGGCAACAACGGTGTGGTCGTATGGGTACGCTTTGAAGGAGGGAGTCGTTTATGTGCAGTAGAGCTTGCCTGTAAAACAGTGGTTACTAGCCGCGTAAGCCACGAAGTCGTGGTATACCCTGGCGATAGCGTGCACGTATCGTTAAGTACTTCGCATCCACTCGCGGTGTATAAACGAGCAATCTAAACTCACTTTAACGCTTAAGTTACAACACTAAAAAAGCCCATCTAGATGGGCTTTGCTGTAGGTGCTTTACTTTTTGAATATGATAATTTTAACGACACCCTTGGCTATTAAAATCAACCACTAGACTTGCACCAGTACTATTGCCCGACACCTTTAAATAACCCCAATATTGGCTTTGATCACTAATATAAATACATTCGCTATTGCCGCTATTACTAGACTGAGCCTGTTCATTACTGCCATTTGGCCAGCTGCTGTTTGAATAACTTAGGCTGATGTCGCCACTGCCATTAGCGGTGGTTATCGCCACACCACTTTGACTTTGTACGTCAGCAATACTAAACCACATAGGATCGCTGTTACCCAAACAAATCACTTCACCGTCATTTAAACGGCCATTGCTACGACTACCTTGGGTAGCACATGCATCAGGTACATTACTGCTTGCTCCTGTGTATGAAGCGGTTAATTGCACATTATCAAACATGTTATAGCCACGAACCATTACTTGATAAACACCTGCTTGCGCAGGATTTATTACACATTGTTCACTATTACCACCGACATAAGGACGACAATCATAACTATCCATTGTTGGTGTAGCAGCATAACTCACATATAAATCAGCATCGCCCGTGCCACCACTTAAGCTAAACACTAAGTCGCTGGCACCTTGCGGTACATCAAAGCTGAAATACAACAGCTCATCTTGCTCGCCAGCAATAGTCATTGGTTGAGCGTTTATCAACTCGCCGTTACCAACGCTGCTATCCTCTTCAATACTAGCCAATGTTGATGCGGTTTGGCTGGCACCTTGGTTATCAACAACCGTTAACGATACGCTATATTGTCCTGATGTTGTATAAGTATGCACCGGGTTTGCTTGATTAGAACTACTGCCATCACCAAAGCTCCACTGATAACTAACAATTGAGCCGTCACTGTCAATACTGCCATTGCTCGTAAAATTGATCTCATTGTTTTGCATACCGGCATAAGGTCCATTGATGTATGCGATTGGTGGCGTATTAGTGGTTGTACCTGCAACTAAGTCATCACACCATTGTACAAACTCGTTTTCATAATTATTTGCCCACTGCACAGTTTTCGCTTTATAAGCACTCCAATTACCAATGCGTGTATCTGCAAGCATGGCATTAATTTCACTGTAATGGCGTTCGAACATAAAGCGCACAGCTAAGTAACCCCAGCGATAAATACGGTCTTGATCAAAACCGTCATAGTTAGTGGCAAATACTTGCGCTAAGGTATAACGCGAACCATCACTGATGGTATTTTTAGCGGCGTCATTGTTATCAAGATTAGCAACATATTCTGCAACGCCTTCTGACCACCACACGATATCTTCAGTTGGTGAATTAAAGTTTCCATATAAGTCAAAACGACCATCTAAGTAATGCACATATTCGTGCTCTAGATTCCACACGTAATGCTCAGCATTGGCGTAACTCGCCTCATAGGCAATAAAATTTGCTTGATTACCCACAACTGCGGGGTCACCTTCTAAATACATGCCGCCATTATTGGTGTTAATGCCAAAAATCGCACCTGCGTATTTACTATAATCATCGCTGCTATCAAATATATTTACTTGTAAAAAACTGTTGTTATCATCGGCAACTGGGGTGTTATTGGTGGCAAGTTTAGTGTGAAATAAACCTTCTTCTGCGCCCATTGCAGCACATGCAGCTGTATGTTGTGCTGCAGTCATATTTTGTGAGCGAATTTTAATAGTGCTACTACAGCTATAATTTTGCGAAAGCGCTTGCTGAGTAAGTTCATCAACAAATCCACAAATACCATAGTCATTACAATCAGCGTAATAACTGACAGAATCTGCCGCCGCAAGCCATACTGCATCACCATAGCCAAAGCTGTTATAAGTACTAAAAACCGCTTTTAAGCCAGTATCAACAGTAGCTTGAATAGCAGTGTCGGAATACTGCTTAAGGCGCGCAAGCTCACTGGCTGCATTAACAATTAAATATTGTGCGTCAGAGTCAATCATCCACTGCTTTTGGGTAAATGCATTCAGCTTAGTAACTAAATCAGTATCGCTAGCTACAGCTGTAACAAATGCATCATTCCACTGGCCGCGATAAAGTAAAGTAAAAATACCATTCACCGCACTGCGTATATTCCATTTTGCAGCATAGCTTTCGTTAAAACGCGTTAGCCACTGTTTCACCACATACAAGTAACGATGTTGCTGTTCAGCGCTGTCCATCGTAATGATCACTTCAGAAAGCGTTTTACCATGGCCGTCATTATCGTCATAAAAATGGCTGTTGTTTACAAAAGCATCTATCGCATCAATTACAGCAGGCGTAACCCAAGAGCTAAAGCTCACGTTGTCGTTGTAAAATTCCGCATAAAAACCAGCTCGTAAATATAGGAACAATGCCTCGAGTTCAATGTCACCACCGCCAGCATAAGTCTGTGAGAGTGACTTTGCATGATTAGCAACCGCATACATATTATCAGAACTAAATACTAGGCTCTGAGTTGATGCTGATGCACTAAATAGTTCATTAACACAGCCACTACCTTGATTTTTAAGCTCAGTAATAATGCTCGTTGAACTAGCATTAGCCAGTGCATTTAAATCGCAGCTGACTGTTGCAGCTTGGCTACGCATCATTAACATACTAAATTTTTGGGGTTGTGATTGCAGCTGTGCTATTGGTGCTTTTTCATTATGGCCGTGTTCAACGCCATGATGATGCACACGTTCAACAATCGCAGCTTGTGGCTTGAATACGCGCTGATGGGTCGTATTAGCAAGCGCCATAGAGCTTGCTCCTAGTAACGGTAACGCCAAAATCAATCTATTCATTTTCATAATTTACCTTTGATAAATTTTATTATTTCAATCCAGAACGGGTTATCGAGGACGTAATTTGCAACATATAATCGCCATTACATACAATATACTTTGCCTAAAACTAAAAAACTTTTAATTCATTAGTTGTAGCAAAATAGAAAACACCAGTACTTTATCATCAAAAAGGGTACATATGTAAAGATATAAATGATAAGGCGACTTTGTGAAAAATCACCCAAACAGTAACGTGTGAGTTAGTAAGCTAGCAGATATAAAAAAGCCAGTACTTTATTATTAATAACAACCACTTTCTAGTTCATTCTTGTTCCTAATACCTAATTACGTAACTTGCTATACACGCTACAATATAATTAACACTTTGATTTAGCGTGAAATATGGTAATTTATTAGTGAATCGCGTTCACTATCATGAGAAGTCGTATGACCCAAAAAAAACATTGGACATTAAAAAGCATCGCCAAAGAATTAGGCGTTTCTAACGCCACCGTTTCAAATGCATTTAATCGACCAGATCAACTATCAAAAAGTCGTCGCGAGTCTATTTTATTGGCGTGTAAAGAGCTTGGCTATTTTGGACCCAATAAAGCAGCGCAGTCATTACGCCGTGGTAAATTTAATATTGTTGCGCTGGTATTACCTGACAGTATTGAGTATATGGTGTCGGATCCTGTGGCCAGTAGTTTTATGCGTGGTGTGGCTTCTATCCTTGAAAAAAACAATATTAACTTATTATTATTTTCGGGAAATAGTCAAAACCTTAACAGCGTATTAGATTTTGTTGATGGCTTTATTTGTTATGGTCGTCCGCGCAATCAATCACTTGTAGATCAATTAAAAATTGTACCCAAACATGTGGTTACCGTTGATTTTGATATTGATCGTAATGCCTCAGTAAACATAGATAACGAACAAGCTAGTTATGAAGTGGCCAAACACGTATTAAAAAGCAGTGCTGATCAGGTCGCTATATTGGGACTGCGGTTATTAGATGAAAATGTATTGTGTCGTGTATATGAGCACCATGAATGCGAAGCCGGTCAATCAATTGCACATCAAAGATTACGAGGTTATCAAAAAGCATTAAGCGAAGTTAACATTACCTTAGGTGACGATAGAACTTGGAATATTCCAGAAAGTAGCGAACGTTATGCAAGCATCGCAGCAAAAGAAGCGCTCAACTGCATACCTAGACCCAATGTATTACTTTGTATGAGTGATCTTATTGCCCTCGCGGCAATTCGCGAAGCAGTTAAAATAGGTATAAAAATACCCCAAGAATTGCGAATTGTTGGATTTGATGGCATTGATGAAGCGCAGCGCTCTATGCCAACATTAACAACTATTCATCAAAATAGTGAAGAAAAAGGAGCATTAGCAGCTAATTTATTTATTAGCAAAAAAGAGCAAAAAGCACTTATCAACTACCAATTACAGTTAGGTCATAGTGGCTGATAAGTGACTGATTGTAAGGTTAACTTAGTTTAACAAATCATTTAGTGAGGTGAGTATTTGCTCATTCCCAGTGCGTTCAATTATTAACGCTTCGCGACGTGCAAAATTAACTTTTAGGACAATTTCACTGTCGTTTAATAGCCACTTTAAAGCACAACTATTGTCATCACCTTCAACACTAAACTCACCTGCAAAGGCACTGTGAGTATTACGTATCTCAATTAATTTTAGTAATCCCTGTACAACAGGCTTTGCAAGAGACTGCGCAATGATATCAGCATCTAAATATGGACGATTAATATCACGACCTACATTGGATTTTGCTAGTAACGCCATATCATTTTCAGCTGCGAATAAGCCACCGTAGTAAACTTGTGGTACGCCGGGTGCAAAAAATTGAATCGCGCGCGCAACTAAATAGTCAAAATCATTTGCGCCTAACGCATTGTAATAAGTGCAATTTACTTGGTACAAGTCGACATTACTGGCAGCAGCCCCAGTTGCTTGGCGGCTTTGGTTATTGCTATTTGCATGAATAGTTTCAACTAGATTATCAATTTGCGCTGCATTTAATAATCCTGGCTTATCACCCATTGGACCCGCATCTATAATGCCAATGCCATCGTGGGTATCGAGTACCGTTAGGCAGTTACGTGGTGAAATATTTAACCACTTTACAAGTGCATCACTATTATTGGTAAATAAGCTGTGCAAAATCAATGGTGGTAATGCGAAGTCATAAACCATATTGACCCGCTTTGCGACGTCAACTTGAGTTTGATAATGGCTGTGAATTTCAGCAATTGTTTCCATACCCAATGCATTAGCTTGCGCCGATAACTTATCTAAATAATCAAACGTTTCATCTAGCATAAAGCAGTTTGTGCCAGCTTGCTTAATCGCGTAACCCGCCGCATCTAAACGAATAATATTAACGTTATTAGCAGAGAACTTCGTTAATACATTATTTAAATACGCAACGCCCGCAGCAACTTTAACATTAATGTCAATTTGATTATCGGTAAACGTGGTCCAAAAATCATACGTTTGACCATCGCCACATGGCATTGGAGTAAAACAACTGCCAGGGCGCGGGCGATAAATCGCTTTTTGCTCGGCGTCACTCATACCATTTGGAAAGACATCTTCTTTAGTTAAAAATAAATCCCAAAACGATGATGCTTTACCTTTTGCTAGTACATCCTGAAACTGAAAAGATTGCGCCGATACGTGGTTCACAATCAAATCGGCCATCAGATCATAGTCTGTCCCTAACACTTGAATGTCTTGCCAAGTACCGATCCGTTCATCCACGGCACTATGATCAATAGGGTCAAAGCCTGCATCACTACCATCAATTGGATTATAGAATGGCAATAAGTGCACACCTCCAAACACGCCGTGTAATGGGCCATTTAAAAGTGTGGTCAATGCGTTAATATCTTGGCCAGTGATTCGATCAGCGTATGTGATCAATTGAACTTTATTCTTCATCATTGTGTGATTACCATGTTGAAACTTAATCGATTAAGATATATCTTTAACTAGCGAGTGAGAATTTACAAGTAATTTTTAATAATTTTACATACAAAAATCGTGGCTCACGTAATACTACAATAAGTAACTAACTGACTTACTGAGTGTTAACTGAGCATTTAACGAGGAAAAAAGTACATGACAAAATCACACACACACGTAAGCAGCGACCCGTTGCAACAAATACGCTGGCTTACATATATGATGTTTTTTATGTTTGCCATGACCTCTGATGCGGTAGGCATGATCATACCTGAACTTATTAAAGAGTTTGGTTTGAGCATGACTCAAGCAAGCGCGTTCCATTATGCACCTATGGCGCTAATTGCTTTTAGTGGATTGTTTTTAGGTTTTTTAGCAGACAGTTTAGGGCGTAAAACAACCATCATGCTAGGCCTTTTAATATTTTCGGCGAGCTGTTTTTTGTTTGCGTTTAGTACCAGCTTTACCTTCTTTTTATTGCTACTTTGCTGTATAGGCTTAGCCATTGGTTTATTTAAAACGGGTGCGCTTGCGTTACTTGGTGATATTTCACATAGTAACGAAGATCACACTAAAACGATGAATAAGGTAGAAGGCTTTTTTGGCATAGGCGCCATTGTAGGGCCAGCTCTAGTAGGCGTCTTACTAGTGCAAAATGTAAGCTGGACTTATCTGTACATTATTGCAGGTGTAATGTGTTTAATACTCGCTTTACTGGCGTGGCGTGCAGACTACCCGGCCGTTGTAAAAACCACAGCGAAGCCCACCTCGCTTGCCACCACCATGAAAATGATCAAAAATCCGTATGCGCTAGGTTTTTCTCTGGCAATTGCCCTTTACGTGGCCACGGAGGTTGCTATTTATGTATGGATGCCTACGCTGTTAAAAGATTACACTGGCTCTTGGCCACTACTTGCAACCTATGCATTGACAATATTTTTTGTACTGCGTGCCGCAGGGCGATTTATTGCCGTATGGTTACTAAACCGCTATAGCTGGCAAGGTGTTATGGCCTATTTAAGCTTAGGCATTGCGCTGTGTTATGTCGGTACATTATTCGGTGGCGTTGATTGGGCTGTGGGTTTATTGCCGCTTTCGGGGTTATTTATGTCGATGGTTTATCCGACTTTAAACTCTAAAGGTATATCCTGCTTTGCAGTGCAACAGCACGGTGCTGTGGCGGGCGTGATATTATTTTTTACCGCACTTTCGGCGGCTTTAGCACCCTTGTTCATGGGTATGATCAGCGATTACTTTGGCCATGTGCGTTACGGTTTTTATTTAGCTACGGGCTTTGCTGTCATTTTATTTTTAGCTATGCTGTTTAATTATTTTAAAGATCCATCAGCAACGGCTTTACAGCAAGATAACCCTGTAACTGAGTAAACCTATATTCTAAGACAATAAAAAATACTTTATAAATCAATGAATGAATAAAAAAAGAGCAAATTAAGCACAAAATAATTTGCTTCTTGTAAAATATTTGTTATTTTTACTTAATCGATTAAGTAAAAATACAAATCCAATTGGGTTCAACACAACGAGGCGTAACCATGACAACACACAACACACCTTTATATTTAATCAGTGCATTAGCACTTGCCGTAAGCCAAGGCGTACATGCGCAACAACAAGATCAAAATTCTCAAGTACAAGCTAACAAAGGTCTTGAAACAATCGTTGTAACTGGTGTACCACGTCGTACAACGATTATGGCATCAAGCGTATCAGTCAGTAGCTTGTCGCTTGAACAGGTTGAAGTGTCTACACCTCGCTCAACCGCTGAGGCGTTTAGAATCATTCCGGGTATTCGCGCAGAATCGACCGGTGGTGAAGGTAACGCAAACATTGCTGTGCGTGGTTTACCTGTGGCATCTGGCGGTGCGAAATTTTTACAATTACAAGAAGACGGTTTACCTGTACTGCAATACGGTGATATCGCTTTTGGTAACGCTGATATTTTTATGCGCTTAGATAATACCGTACAAACAATCGAATCAATTCGTGGCGGCTCAGCATCGACGGCTGCAAGTAATGCACCTGGTGGCATTATTAACTTTATTTCTAAAAATGGTGAAAACGAATCAGGCAGCGTATCAACTACTCTGGGCCTCGATTACGATAGCGTTCGTACAGACTTTGAATACGGTACTTACTTAAGCGATAGCGTACGTTTTCATGTCGGTGGCTTTGTTCGCCAAGGTGAAGGTCCACGCGAAACAGGTTACACATCAAATAAAGGCGGACAAATTAAAGCCAACCTAACCAAAGATTTTGAAAACGGCTATGTTCGAATTTATTACAAGCATTTAGATGATAAAAGCGTAGGTTACTTACCGATGCCAATGTATGCAAATGGTGATTCTATCCCAGGGTTTGACGCACAATCGGATACACCACACTCGGCATTATTTACAAAAACAGTGCGTCTAAACGGCGAAAACCAAATTAGCAGTGGCGATATTCGCGACGGTATGAACCCTAACGTTGACTCAATTGGCTTTGAAGCAGTATTTGACTTAGATAATGATTGGCGTATCGAGAACCGTTTTCGTAAATCAGCTGTAAGCGGTAACTTTAATTCATTAATTCCTGCACAAGTAGGCAGTGCAACGTCGATTGCAGAAAGTATTGGCGGCGCAGGTGCAACACTCAGCAATGCAAATACTGGGGCTGCATTTAATGACGATTTAGCAATGCGTATTCATACGTTTGACGTGACACTAAACGACTTTGACTCTATTGTTAACGACTTTAAACTGACTAAATCGCTCGATGACGACACCAGCATTACTTTTGGTTACTACGCATCAACGCAAAACATTGCCATGTCGTGGTTATGGAACTCTTATCTAATGGAGCTTAAGGGTGATAATGCTGCCTTACTAAATGTTACCGCTGCCGATGGCACTGCATTTTCTGATAACGGTTTGTACGCTTACGGCACTCCTTTTTGGGGAAGTGACTGTTGTCAGCGTGATTACGACACAGAATACGATACTCGCGCCCCGTACGTTGCATTTTCTACAAAACTTGGCGATGTAAGTATTGATGCAAGTGCCCGTTACGATAGTGGCGAAGCTCGCGGTAATTACGCAGGAGCAGTAACCTCTACAGTTGATATGAATCGTGATGGTGAAATATCCGTTCCTGAACAAAATGTTGCAGGCATTGATATTACTAATGCCAGCCCAGTTAACTACGACTGGAACTACACATCTTATTCAATAGGTGCTAACTATCAAATTGACCCAAGTCTGGCGACATTTGCTCGTATCAGTAAAGGCGGACGAGCGAATGCTGACCGACTTTTATTTGGTAAAGTACGTGCAGATGGCTCTGTTGCGAAAGAAGATGCTGTAGATGAAGTTAATCAATATGAGTTTGGGGTTAAAAAACGTTTTGATTCCTTCTCTGTATTTGCAACTGCTTTTTATGCAGAAACTGAAGAGCAAAATTTTGAAGCTACATCACAAACCTTTTTCGACCGTGAATACGAAGCCAAAGGGATTGAGATTGAATCAACGTACTTTATCGATGCGTGGGATTTTCGCGGTAACTTAACTTGGACCGATGCTGAAATCGTTAAAGATGCACTAACACCGGAAGTGGAAGGTAATACGCCTCGACGCCAAGCAGATTTAATTTACTCACTAATGGCGCGTTATAGCTACGAGAAAGGTGCAGCTGGTGTAAGCTTTATTGGTACTACCGATGCATACGCTCAAGACAACAACGACCTTAAATTTGATGGTTACACCCAAGTAAATGGCTTTGTAAGCTACGATTTATCTGAAAACCTTAGTATCGCGCTTAATGTAAATAACCTATTTGATACAGTCGGTATTACAGAAGCCGAAGAAGGTTCTATTCCAGATAATAATATTATTCGTGCCCGCACTATTAACGGCCGTACAACGTCACTAACACTTAAATACCTATTTAATTAACCGAGCTTTAGTATTTTTAAGCGCTGAATAATGTATTTTCAGCGCTTGATCTCCTAACATCTATTTATCTTGAAAGACTCTCCCACTACTTTTGACCTAGCCTCGGCTAGGTTTTTTAGGATTTACAACATGACCAAACTACTTAGCCTTGGCGAGCTGCTTATTGATATGCTGCCGCAAGATTCTCAAAACAGTGCTTATTTACCCATTGCTGGCGGCGCTCCTGCCAATGTAGCGGTAGGTTATGCCAAACTGGGCGGCAAAGCGGCGTTTTGTGGCGGTATGGGCGATGACTATTTTGCTAAACAATTAAGTAATGCGCTTGCACAATACAATGTCAGCACTGAGTACTTATTTACAATCAAAGATTCCCAAACGGCAATGGTTATTGTCAGCTTAGATGAAACCGGTGAGCGCAGTTTTAACTTTTATCGCCACAATACCGCTGACTTACTGTTAACTTGTGAGCACTTAGCACACATTAATTGGGAAGATTTAAGCACACTGCACTTTTGCTCAAATACGCTGACAGCTAAAGCCATTGCAAGCACCACGATCAATGCTTTAAAGCTGGCTAAAAATAACCATAAGCTAGTCAGCTTTGATGTGAACTTACGCTATAGCTTATGGCAAAATAGCAATGACATTGAGCAAAATGTACACGCGTGTTACGCCTATTGCGATATAGTTAAGCTATCGCGGGATGAGCTAAACTTTTTAGCTGAGCAAACACAGCAAACACCTGATGATTACTTGCAATCGATTCTAGATACGGATGTTAGTTTGGTGTTTTTAACTGATGGTCCCGCGCCTGCAACCGTTTACCATAACGCATTTGCATTTACTGAAGCTGCACCAACTATTACTGCGGTTGATACTACCAGTGCGGGTGATGCGTTTATTGCCGGGGTTTTGCATTACTTAAATCATAATGATGAAAATATATTGCTCACTGATAAACTCAACAATCAGCAAATAGTAAAACGCGCTTTAAATTTCGGCCTTCGCTGTGGTTCAAAAGCCTGTTTAGCCAAGGGGGCATTTCCCGCATTACCAATGTTAGTTGATGTAATTTAAAAGATTAAAGCCCATGTTAATGCCAGTTAATGAGACTGGCATTAAACGATAACAGCGCTTGGTATTTACAGTATTTTATAAATACCCTACTCTTCTAGCCACTCAATTGCAGCAGTCGCATTTTCAAAATAGGCCATTTCACCTGATACAACGCGGTTTCCTATTTTAGCAATATTGGACTGCCATTTTTTATTGCCATAAATAGCAACTTTTTTCAGCTCTTTATTGTGTTTTATACCTAACTTTAAATCATCCCATGCGGCTCTAAAGCTACCGCCCTGAAACTCGATACTATCAATGAGTACATTTATTATTGGCTGTTTTACTTGCGATAAGGCTGAATCAATCATCGGGGGGATGGTTTTATAATCTTCGTGAGTAAGCTTGCCAACCGCTTTTAAGGTTAAGAAAAACTCACGGCCTGCGCCTTCAATATCAATAGATAAACCATGGTTTAAATGTGTCATAACTTAGTCTCATTTATACGTTAAGGTTTGAGAATACGTTAAGTTAGATTAATAAATTATGAAGCAAATCAAAATACAGCAGGAAAAGTAAAAAATGAGCATTTGCTCACTTTTTTATATAAGCTTTAAGGGTTTTCCAAGCGATGAATTTGCTTACCTACATCCGTTAAATGAGCTGTTTTAAGCCAAACTTTTGCGCCTTCACTGCCTGCTTTTGCTTTGATTTCGCTGTTAGTCGGCACTCTTAACCAGCTGTGTTTTACAAGTGTATCGCCCTGCTCTTCAAGTGAACCTTCAAGTACTAAAAGCTCAGCCCCACCGGGTGCATTTATCGCTATCTCGGCGTTCGCTTTAAAATGCATTAAACTCACCTCTTCAAAGGCGTCTTTATAAAGAGGAGCTACATTTACATCACTAAACTCAGCGTGAGGAACACCTTGCATGGTATTAGTTTGTAAACGTACATGCTCTCTGTCCTCTGGCTGAAACTGCCATAATTTTACAAATATAACGCAGCCGCTTTCGGAGCCTGGAGTATGCTTTGATTCGGGCGGATTACGAATATAAGAACCCTTGGGGAAATCACCATGTTCATCTTGAAAAACACCTTCAAGCACAATAAATTCTTCACCGCCGGTATGTGTATGGGCAGAAAAATGGCTATTTGGCGCATAACGTACAATGCTGGTTGCACGTGCAACCTCATCGCCTACTCTATCAAGTGGACGCCTATCAACACCCGCCATCGGTGACGCTATCCACTCGAGTGATTCACTGTGCACGACAACACGTTTGCTAAAGTCTGCTGCAATTTTCATATTTGCCTCCAAATTATAAATCTATTTAGCAATACTTGGACGCTGCGCGACCTTTTGTTGCCATGCAATTAAATGTGATAGCTCACTTGGAATAACAATTTGTGCAAAGCCTGCAAACACCAGGCCGGCGTACAAAGTAATATCTGCTACAGTAAATTGCTCACCAGCAACATAAGCAGAGTTTGCTAATACCGTATTAAAATAAACAAAACCTTGGTGCGCTTTTTCACCTTGCTTTGCTCCCCAAGCAACATTTTGATAGGTTTCAAGCGCTGGGCCTAAACCATCCGTTGCGTGATGAAAGTAACTGGCTACCGCATCGAGTACCATTGACTCCGCACGTTTTTGCATCATATTAATAACCGCACGCTCTTTCGCCTCAATACCCGTTAATGACAGGCCAGCAAAAGCACTATCAATGTATTCAGTAATCGCGGTGCATTCTGCTATATATGTCCCGTCATCTAGCTCTAAAACAGGCACGCCTGCTAAGGGGTTTTTAGCTAAAAAGGCTTCAGTACGATGCTCACCGTTTAATAAATCAACAGCAACAAATTCTACTTTGTCAGTCGCATTTTTTTCAGCAAGTGCAATACGTACACGTAATGGATTAGGAAAGTTTTCTACGTCATAAATTTTCATAATTATCTCTTTATATTTTTAACCACAGTTTGAACTATTATTGGCAAGATCAAATAACCTACCTACTGATAGGTAATTTATATTAAGATCTCGATCTTTGCAAACTAAAAATATAAGAGCTTGAAAATAACTACCTACTGGTTGATAATTTTTTGCAACGATATGAAGGAAATTTTAAAATGACAAAAAAAGCAGCCCTGTTAAAAGCAGCAGAAAATAAGGTTAGACTTGGTGGCTATAGCAATTTTAGCTTTAGAGAGTTGGCGAATGAAATTGGTATTAAAAGTGCGAGTGTGCATTATCATTTTCCAACCAAAGCTGATTTAGGTGCTGAACTCGCGCATCAATATACGGATGCCTTTATCGCTGTGCTTGGCGAACCGGAGGCACACAAAGCAAACGGTAAAAACCCTATTGATATTTACACGCAATTATTTACAAACGCGTTAGTTATAGATAAAAAGATGTGTTTATGTGGCTTACTTGGCGCACAAAGTGACAGTCTTCCTAATAAAGTGCGCGATGAAGTAAAACGCTTTTTCATTAAAAACTTAGCCTGGTTAACTCAAGCACATAAAATAAATGGAGAGCTTAATCCTGAACGTGCCGCGATTAAAACAGTGAGTTTATTAGAGGGCGCGATGATGATCAGTAACACCCTTGACGATATTAGTTACTTTGAACAAGCCATTTTCTAACAGGCATTACGTCACTTTAGAACTATAAAAAAAGCGAGCTTTACAGCTCGCTTGTTACGTCATTAATACACTGCAGTGTATTAATTTACACGCACTTTATGTTTTGAATGTACTATAGCTAGTGCAATAAATCCTACCACAGCAACCACAACACCAATTGGTTTGCCCATATCACTTGATAAGTTAAGGCCAATTGCAGCGGTCATGATGTACGATAACGTAACGGCTGTAGCTATTACTGCAGGAATACTCGCAATCCAATGGAATGTTCCACGGTCAAATAAGTACTTAGTCGCAAGCCATAACACACTCGTAGAAAGCAGCATGTTTGAAAATGCGAAGTAGCGCCAAATAACAGAGAAATCGAGTTTTGTCATAAAGTATGCGATTGCTAAAATTGGCACCGCAAGCAATAAACGATTACGCAAACTTTGCGGAATATTAAACGCATCAACCACGGTTAAGCGCAGTGAACGAAACGCCGTATCACCTGAGGTAATTGGGAATACTGCTACTGCAATAATCGCCATAATTCCACCAAACACACCTAAATAACTGTTTGCTATATGATTAACCACTAAACCTGGGCCGCCTAAATCAAGCATTGCTTTTAAACCTGCATAGCCTTCTGGGAACGCAGCAATACCAGCCAGTGCCCATACACAGCCGACAATGCCTTCACACATCATTGCGCCGTAATAAACTGGACGAACGTATTTTTCGTTAGTTAAGCAACGTGCAATAATTGGTGCTTGCGTAGAGTGAAAACCACTAATCGCACCACAGGTTATGGTAATAAACAATAATGGCCAAGTAGGTAATCCATCTGGATTTGGAGTTAAAAAGTCGTGGGCATGATCAGCTTCAAAATACGCTAAAAAATCACCTGCTACTGGTAAATGCGGCGCATTAATTAACAGTGATACAGCAATTGCAACTGTCATCACAATCATTAATAAACCAAAAACAGGGTAAAATTTAGTAATGATTTTATCAATTGGCAGTAAAGTAGCTAAAAAATAATAGGCCAAAATTGCCAAAACCCAAAAGGTATTATTGGCAAATATAGTATCTTTAAATACGTCTAAGTTACTTAATAATCCAGCGGGGCTCATTATGAATACCACGCCGACAAAAAACAGTAACATCGCCGTAAATATTAACATAAAGCCTTTAAATACAACGTTATAATATTTACCTGCAATTTCTGGTAAGCTTTTGCCATCCTCTTTGATACTCATAACACCTGAGTAAAAGTCGTGTACAGCTCCACCTAATACATTACCGAGTACGATCCAGACCAAAGCAATTGGTCCATATAGAGCACCTAGAATAGGGCCAAATATTGGGCCTACCCCTGCAATATTTAAAAACTGAATTAAAAACGCACGAACAGGATGAATTGCAACATAGTCAACACCTTCGCTAAAGCGTTTTTGTGGTGTATCAATGGTGGCGTCCATACCAGCTTGTTTTTCTACAAAGGGACTGTAGAACTTGTAACCTAATATTAAAATAGTCAGGCAGATAAAAAAGATGATCATAAGCACGTTTCTCTTTTTGTATTTGTATTATAGAGCGCGTTGTCAGTCGCCCCGAATTTCAAAATATGGGTAATCGTTGAACGTTAGCAGAGCCTGTTAAAATCCACAATACGACTATCTGATAATATTATTAGATGTTTGAAGTGCCGAGTTTAACTATCAGGAACAATATAGTAGGCAATAAAAAAGCGGTTAATAAAACCGCTTTCTAAATAGCAGCTGGATCACACAGGATCCATAAACTCATTAATTTGTTGATGGCTTAAAATTGGCGTAGCCCCTTGGCTTTCTGCAACCATAGCCCCTACAGCACATGCAAAGTCAACGCTATGTTGAGGATCATTACTACTACACAGTTGATATATAAGCGCACCTAAAAATGAATCCCCAGCACCTACAGTATCAACCACATTGATTAAATAGCCAGAGTTGTAGTAATTGACCCCTTTAATCGTAAGTAAAGCACCGTGGCTGCCTTTTGTGACACACAAATAATCAGTGTTGGTGTGCTCAGCAATATACGCGAGATTTTGTTCAAGTGAGTGATACTTACAGCCCATAGCTTTTGCAATTTCATAAAGCTCATCATCATTGAGTTTTATGAAGTCAGCTTTATTCATCAATTCAATTAACGTATCGAGTTTATAGTACGGTGCCCGTAAATTAACATCAAAGACTTTGAAATTTGCCACTTCAAGCAATTGCTGCAAAGTAGCCAAAGAAGGTGCACTGCGACCAATTAAACTACCGAATACAAATACATCATCGGTAGACACTTTATTGACTAATGTATTAGTCAAAGCGATGTTATCCCATGCAGTATCAGCAATAATGGTATAACTTGCACTACCGCTATTATCGAGTGCCACTTCAACAGTACTTGTCGGTTTGCTGTTTGTTGCGATGTAGTTACAACTAACGCCCCTAGCGGCTATTTCACCGAGTAATTCACGGCCAAGCTCATCATTACCTACCGCGCTTATCATATCCGCTTTAATACCCAGTGCGTTTATGCGAACACACATGTTTAAAGGCGCACCACCTAATCGCTTACCTGAGTCAAAGCAATCCCATAAAACTTCACCAAAACAGCTAATAGTTAAATCGCTGGCTACTTTTTTATTTATTAATACACTCATTTTTATTTACCCTTTTTAGCTAAGGTTGCAGCCATTACATCTTTTATTTGGCTCTGGGGTGCATAAATTGCAGCTATTGCATGAGTATACTGGCTGATAAACTCTTCATTATCGGCTAAGTCACCAAAAAGACTTTCAAGTTCAATAAATGACGTCGGCTTTATTGTCGTTAACTTAGCCGCGGTGCTTAACTCTTGAGCCATATCATCATGAATTTCAAGTGTTTCACCTTGTTGATTTACACCCTTATCACTGTATAGGCACCAACTTGCAATTACCAATGTGGCCAATGCAATATCTCGTTCTTGAATAAGATTGTCACTGATAGTTGCGATTAAAAATTTAGGTAATTTTGCTGAACTTTGTGAGCAAATACGCGCAAGACTATCTTTAATATTTGGGTTAGCAAAACGCTCGATTAAAGTATCTTTGTAGCTATCAAGATCAATACCAGGAAGTTCATCCAACAGAGGTGTTACTTCTAAGTCCATAAATGAACGAAGATATTTAGCGAATAATGGATCGGATACCGTTTCATCAATAGTACTGTAGCCATGAAGTTCACCTAACAAGCCTAGCACTGAATGACCTGCATTTAATAAGCGAATTTTCATTTTTTCATAAGGTGTTACATCGCTAACAAACTGCGCACCAACTTTATCCCAATTAGGGCGACCATTACTAAACGAATCTTCAATAACCCATTGAGTAAAAGACTCACATGTAATTGGCCAGCCGTCAGTTACACCGTAAGCTTGGCTCACATAATCAATATCAGACTGTTTTGAAATAGGCGTAATACGGTCAACCATTCCATTAGGAAATGCAACATGTTGCTCAATCCAATGCGCTAATTCCGCATCTTGTTTAAAAGCAAAAGCTAATAACATTTTTCGCGTAACGTGTCCGTTATGTTGAATGTTATCGCACGATTGCACTGTAAATGCCGCAAGGCCTTGCTCTTTGCGTAGTTTAAGCGCCGCAGTTATATAACCAAAAGCAGTAATTGGTTCTGATGGATTAGCAATATCATGCATAATATCGGGGTTAGTATAATCAAACTCCCCAGTAGCGGGGTGAAAATTATAACCCCCTTCCGTAATGGTCAACGAGACAATTTTTGTATCTGGGTGAGCCATTTTATCAATAACCGCTTGTTTGCTTTCAGGTGCAAACAAGAACTCCACCATTGAACCTATAACCGTGTTTTCAACACGCCCATTTGGATGCCTAATAGTGAGTGTATAAAGGTTGTCCTGTTTGGCCAGAACATCTCGCAAACCACGGTTTGCTTCTAATAAGCCAATGCCACAAATTCCCCACTGTTCGTTCCCTGGAGTTTTAAGTAACTCATTTATATAAGCTGCTTGGTGCGCGCGGTGAAAGCCGCCCACACCTATGTGTACAATACCTGCTTTAACTTTGCTACGATCGTAAGTAGGAACATCAACAATACTCGATACTGAAGCAATATTGTGCTGATTTAGCTCAGTAGTATGAGCTTGTGTGTGTTTTAATTTGGTCATATCGTTGCCTTACTAAACAGATTTACGATGAGGTATTCAATGCTTTATGGCGCTTGAGCGACCAGTAAGCAGTTGCAAAATAAAGAAGCGTACAAATGAAGCACACTATTTCAAACAGTGATTTGTTATTTTTATAAATGCTCATAGTGTCGCTAAAAAACATCACTTGACTGGCAAAAATAAAAATAGTGATTAATGATAGTGTTGATATCGCATTTAATACTTTCGTAAACACTGATGAGTCAATAACAACAGGTGAAAGGTTTTTAGCCGCTTCTTGCTGATACGCCTTAATTGCTTTTAATTCTTGTTCATCTGCAATAATTGCATCGCTGTAATCTTCATCAGCACCATATTTTTTAGCTAAAGCGGTGTATATAACGATGGTAAAAAACCAAGTAGGAATAAATAAATAATAAAACGACATCACATCAAGTGCATTTAAACCAAAACCAAATACCAATGCCGCAGCCCAAGAAGCGATGGCAGGTACACTGCGGGTAATATTTTTATATTTAGCCCAGTAACGTGTTAAGCCAATTTTAGGAAATAACACATGCTCGGCAAATACAATGCCGCCCACTGGCACAACTAATAAACCAGCGTAGGTAAGTAGCGGTAGCATTTGTGAAAATACAAAAGGAAAACACGCGATGATCACGGTGACCACGCCTACAATCGCGGTTGTGCGTTCACGTGATTGATTAACAAATATAGATTGAGCAGCTAAACCAGCACGGTAAAGGTTTGCGTTAGCGGTTGTCCAACCAGCAATAATGACGATAACAAAACCAGTCCAACCTAATGCATGGTATGCAACATCGCCCGGATCCAGTGATGAAATCGTTGTTTTTAGTAATACCGCAACACCTGCGCCCATAATACCCGCAGAGATCCACGCTAAGTAATGACCAAAAAACATGCCCACGCCAGAGAACAAACCATAGCTTTTGCGTTTCGCAAATCTAAAAATAGCCATGTCGATTAAACCAAAGTGGGTAATTGAATTAGCAGCCCATGCAAAGCCAATAACTTCTAACAGACCAATACCTTTTTCACCAGCAGCATTTGTTCCTGTCCAAATTGAAGCGTCGCCTATCGCAATGAAGTCACTAAACCCTGATAATGTGGACGAGCCCAACACGTGGTTTGATAACTCGGGAAAAAGTACAAACGAGCCACCAACAAAAATAACAAATAACCACGGCGCACATAGTTTTGAAAAGTCAGCAACCGTAGAAAAACCATACATAGCAACAAATACAACAATCGAACCAACAGCTAAAACAATGGCTACAAACGACAAGCTATTTGGATACCAGTCAAGCTGTGCGGGTATATCAAACAAAAAACGCACCGCGGTGGAAGATACCGTGATCATCGCCGCTGATATCACACTAAAAATAACCACGTTAGCCCAGTTATAGAGCTTGGTCATTGAGTTACCAGCAATTTTGTTTAAGTAGTTATATAAACTCAAGCGAGTTTCTACTGCAATCGGTGCAGTGATCAACCACCAAGAACACATGGCAAGTAAATTACCAATTAGTAAACCGAGTAATATATCAATTGTTGAGGCACCCAGAGCCACAAAGGTTGCACCTATTACAAACTCAGTTGCTGCAACATGCTCACCGGCATATAGCCCGGCAAAATGCTTCCAGCCATGAAGCTTATGTTGAGCAACCGGTAGCTGCTCCTCATTTACCTCACTAAAATTAGGTGTGTTTTGATGTGTTGTCATTATCACTTCCTATACCCATACCATTGTTCGTACCCTTGTACGAATGACGATTTAAGGCGTGTTATTAATTTTTATGAAATACGTTTAAGAATTTGTTCAGCTGTATATTCATTAGTAATTAACGAATTAATCAGCTTACCTTTCAAAGCGCTTAGTAAAGCAGTCACTTTCTCCGGGCCAGCAGCAATACCAAAAACAGGTTTATCTGTATTAATTTGTAGTGGCGCACTCAATAAGCACTGAGTGAGCTCGTTACTAATAAGTTTACCGTTTTCGTCATAAAGCCAACTTACAACCTCACCTGCCACGCCAGTATCTTGAAATGATTGCAGTTGTTCAGGTTCAATAAAACCATCCATCAATAACGGTGAGTTTTTTGTCATATGACCTATTCCCACGAAAGTCGCATCGGCATTCGCAGCTAGCTGGAAGATATTTTTCACGGGAGCTAAATCGTGTAATAAGTGTTTTTGCGCTTGTGTTTGTGCAAATAAAGGCAGAGGTAACGGGAAATGCTTAGCATTAACACGGTTAGCCATACTCACTACAATATCAAATTTTGAAGCTGAGCCATCTTGCATCATATTGCCCACAATCGAGACTAATTTATGCTGTTCGCAATCCATGTTAGGCAGCTCTTCAATACACGCTTTTAATGAACGCCCTGTTCCAAAGGCAAGTGTTTTAGGCTGTTTTGACTTTAAGTAACGCTCTAATATTTTTGCACCACTTTGTGCAAGGCCGTAAGTAGAGTTAATATCAGTAGGATCACTTGGTGCAATCTCACATTCTAATAAATTAAATGCTGATTTGAGCTGCTCGGCAAGTTCCATACAATGAGTAATTGGGTGATCTAATCTAACTTTTATTAAGCCTTCGCTTACAGCGAGTGCAATCAGTCTTTGCGCAGATTGACGTGATACATCTAATTTTTGCGCTATCTCATCTTGCGTATTTTTTGCCACATAATAAAGCCACGCCGCACGTGCAGCATCTTCTAGTTTTTTTAGTTCGCTGTTTGATTTTTGTTTCATAATAACGACTTACTTTTAAGCTCTGGATGGGAAATAAAAAACGACTGCCAATGATCAAGCAATGCAACTTCAGGGAAGTTTATATGTACATGGTTAACGCCCTGCTCTAAATGCTGACCACCAAAATAGTACATGACTGGCATATTTGCGCTGATTGCAGCTTGAATACCTGCGCTACTATCCTCAATGACTAAACAGTTTTGCGGTAAAACCCCCATCTGATTTGCGGCATGTAGAAATAAATCTGGCGCTGGTTTACCTAAAGTAACTTCTTCACTGGTAAATATATTTGCAAATAATGAGTCAAATTTAACTGCATGTAATGCTTTTTGCGTTCTTTGTAAACTGCTACTAGTTGCAATACAAAATGGCACATTTAAGTTTAACAATATGTTCTTAATACCTGCCGTTGGCTGTAAGTGCTCTGCAAACATAGTAATCAGCGTGTGCCTGTAATCGCTCTCAAACTGATGTGGTAAATTAACCTCAAAAGCGGTTGCTATTTTCTCGCTAACTGATTTAAAGCTACAACCTAAAAAATGATGCTGAACATAGTGCATGTCTATATTGATATTAAAATCTCTCAACATGTCTATTAACACTCTGGCACTTAGTACCTCGCTATCAATCACAACACCGTCACAATCAAATATAACTAGCTCTATCTTGTTGGCCATTTGCCACCTTTTTGTGCAATTAAACCCATCACTCACCAATTTTGGGCATTAGCCCACAGATCGAGCATATTCTCTTCTATATAGATAAATGTCAATAAAAAGTGAATATGTAATGCACCAGAATGAATATCATCGGTGAAAAAAAGGAAGAAAACCTGTAGTTTCGAATGAGTTAGCGTCAAGCATAAGACTTAAGTCTAAGAGTGATTAAAAGGGCATTACAAGCACCCACTCCATACACTGGGTTCAGCTAAAAGGCTGAATGGCGCAAGTTTATAAATAGATAAAACCAAAGCAATAAAAGCCCTGCAGGGGATAGCAGAGCTTTGTAGATAATTAAGATTTATCTAGCTTATTCGAATGTAACCGTCACAATGTTCGAACATACATTTTCAGTAACACATAGTTGGTAGTCATATACAGGTAATGTGGCATTACGAGCAAAGTCACGATAGCGACCTGTGTCTGCGGTTGTACCAAGCAACTCGCCATTTCTATATACATTGAGTGCTTGCTCGCCAACTTGTGGCCAACTTAACTCTACACGCATAGTATTAAGGCGTGTTTTATTGGCACGTACCAAACTCAACTCTATCTCAACATCACTCACAACCACTGTTTGCATTGATGTACCAGTATTGCCTTCACTATCAGTAACCGTAAGGGTTACTTCATAATTGCCTGCTTGCGCATAAGCATGAACTGGATTTGCATCTGTTGAAGTTGCACCATCACCAAAGTCCCAGCTCCATTGTGTAATATCGTTATTTGCATCGCTGCTTGAATCCGTAAACGAGACTGTTAAAGCTTGTGCATCATAGTCAAAACCAGCTTGTGGTGGCTGCGGGGTTACCTCACCAATTGCACTAAATGTAAGTGACCAATTATTCAGTGTGCCAGTATCTGCCGCATAGGTATCTTCAACATGTAATACCCAATCACCCGTTGCCACTTCGCCATTAAAATCAGCTAAAGAGTAGCTTTGTACTATATCCTCTGCGCTACCGCCTGACTGACTATGCAATGTAGAACTTGTTCCTCTAGGCGAGGTTAACGTAACGATTAAATCACCAATGTAAGTATGTGAAATATCAATACTCGCTTGAGTTGCAAAAACAGTCAGTGGATCATTTACGGTGATCACAGAATCAACACCGTCAACATTGTTATCGGGGATTGCAACTGCGGTATCATTCGTATAGGTAAAATCATTTAAGCCAACAGGATCAACTAATAAGCTTACTGACTTCTGCTTAGCCAACTCGCCAGAAGATGCATTTACGCTAAAGTCATAGCGCCCCCATTGTGTTGACTCTTGAGTTGGCACACTAAGTATCACCACATCACCAGGCGTTGCAGTGTTTGCTGATAAACTAGCACCAGCTAGATCGCCAATTAATTCAAGATCTACAACCCCTTGCCACTGGGCAATTGAGCCAATTTCAAATGTATATGTTGCCGTTTCACCGGCAGTGATCTGCTGAGCTGTTGGTGTAACAGATAGCTTAAAGCTTGGTGTAGGGTCTGCCTGCTCAAGAGCTTGATTAGCGTTTAAGCGTTTGCCCGATACGGTCTTCCCTGCCAGTTGTGCATTATCATCGCCACTATCCATAAGCAGCTGTTTAAGCTCACTTGTTGATAAGTCAGGATTGAGTGATAGTACCAAAGCAGCGACACCCGCAACATGCGGTGTGGCCATTGATGTACCAGAGTAAGTTGCATAACCATTACCCGGTACGGTTGATAAAATAGCACTCCCTGGAGCACCTAAATCAACACTGGTTAAACCCCATTGTGAAAAGTCTGACATATTATCGTTACGATCAGTGCTGGCCACTGACAACACGCTTTCATGCTCATAATTGGATGGATAATGTGGATTTTGGTCATTATCAACGGCGTCATTACCTGCAGCGGCAACAAATAAAATGTCAGCTTGTTCGCTGGCGGTTATCGCATCAGCAAGCGCTTGGCTAAAGCCACCACCGCCCCAACTATTATTTAGTACGCGAACATTTACACCCGCATTTTTCAGACTCACCATATAGTCAATACACTTAATAGCGTCGGATGTAGAGCCACTGCCTGATGCATCTAAAAACTTACAACCAACAATCGCCGCTTCATGATTAACACCCACAACACCGTTATTGTTATTACCGGCTGCGCCGATTGTCCCTGATACATGCGTACCGTGACCTTGGTCATCCATTGGGTCGCCAACATTTGTAATGGCATTAATACCATGCACGTCATCAATGTAGCCATTACCATCATTATCGATGCCATCGCCTGCGATTTCATTCGGGTTTATCCACATATTTGCCGTTAAATCACTATGACTGTGATCTACACCAGTATCGATAACGCCCACAACGACATCTTTGCCACCTGTTGTAATTGACCATGCTTCGAGTGCATCTATATCCGCATCGGCCGTCCCACCAGATTGGCCTTCATTGTGTAACCCCCACAACTTTGAAAAATCAGGGTCATTGGGAGCCGTAGCAATACTCACGCGATAATCTGGCTCAACATATTCAACCGCTGCATGTGTTTGCAGTAATTTAATTGCTTGCTTGGTGCTCATGCCAGTTACTTCAAACTTAGCTAGACGACCAGATAAAATCGACGAATAGTTGTCATCAACACCATCTTTATTTAAATCACTTACTTTAGCTTTTACTAAACTGCGAGCTTGACTACGCATTGCCACAGAAGTGCCTTTTTTATACATAACGAGCAATGAGTCTTGAGAAGCTCGTGCTGAAGGCTCTGCAGCAATGGTTGTTACTTGTGCTGCAGCTAAACATGGCAAAATAGCCAAGCTTAAAATAGATAATTTAGTTTTCATATTTTGTATCCATAGTTAGAAATATTAACTTAGCTTTGTTACTAAGTTTCGCTAACTTCACTACTTTTGAAATATCACTGGCAAGCACCATAAATGACAGAGAAAACCTAAACCAGACAAGAAAAATTCAATAAATTACTAAAAAACCAGTCTTTAACACTGTTTTTAACGGTCAATTTATTAACAACACAATCGTTTTTATGAGTAATTAGCGCTCAGTAGATGCCTTACTCGCCTCATCTTTTATTACCAGATTATTCAACACTCCAAGCTGATTACGGCGCTAAAACAAGTAAGCAATTGAAAATAAAGCAGATTAAAAATCATAAAAAGAGATGATTTCGAATATTACGTTTACACAATAAAGTTAACCGTCAATTGGTAGCAGTGCGTAAGTAAAAAAGCATTAATTGCATAAAACACAACACTGCATATCAATATAATTCTTCACTCACTTTTGTATGAGTGAGCTTTTTGCTCTTGATATCACAAAACTTAAATCGGCAAGGCATGCCGAACAAACTATGCAGAACATTAAGGTATCCACAACCCATTAATGACTGCTCTAATAATTATAAGTTAAGGAAAAATCATGAAGTTAAATAAATCTTTATTGACATGTGCAATCGCAGTTGCATTAAGTTCAAGCTTTGTTGCACACGCAAATATCGACGATAAAAACCAATCAACCTCTGTATTAGCAAGTCAAGTGTCAACTACTGCGGTAGGCAATGTCCTCACTATTGAACAAACATCATTGCAAGGTATGGGTAACGATGTAATGGTCACGCAACAAGGTGATGGCCTTGAAGCAAACGTAACAAGTTTAGGCGATAACAACAGCATTAATGTTGATCAAAAACAAATTCAAAACTTGTCTTTAACGTACGCAACAGGCGATAACAACACCCTAAGTCACAGCCAAGATGGTGAAGTTAATGGCGCTCTATCAGACATAACAGGCGATGATAACTCAGTCAATGTTGCGCAGTTTGGCACGGGCTTTTTTGGTATTAATAACGAAGCGATTAACGTAGTTCAAGGTGATGCTAACGACATTGCAGTTACTCAGCAAGATGGCGGCCATTGGTTTTATAATTTGGATTTGCAAGGTAATAGCAACAAAATTAGCGCATCTCAAGCAGGCCTTTTAAATGAAGCAACGCTCGCAACTATTAGTGGTGACGAAAACACCATTGAAGTTACTCAAAACGGCTTGTTTAACGCTTTTACACTTACTGAACTCGTTGGTAATACGAATGAAGTAGTAATAGCACAAGAAGGTAATTTCAACGGCGTTACGGTTACTTCTGTTCGCGGCGATGAAAACAGCTTAGAAATCGAACAAGCGGGTGATTCAAATACTGCGACTTTTGCAAGTGTTGAAGGAAACGAAAACACCCTATCAATCGACCAAGAAGGTAATACCAATACCTTCACATCTGAGTTATTTGCCGGTAATGACAATCAAGTTTCGGTTGATCAACAACAAGATAATAATCAAGTTGGGGCTGATGTATTAGGTGATAACAATGAACTCACTGTTATGCAAAATGGCTCAATGAACGAGACCTACTTGGGCACAATTGGCGCTGACAATGAATTCTCAAGCGTTCAAATTGGTAACGAAAACAGCGCTCACATCGCTAATTTTAATGGTCAAGGCAACGACGTTGATTTAGCTCAAGCCGGTGACATGAATACCGCTTTAATTCAATCTTCGTACCCTGACACATCGCTTACTTCAAACGATAATGACATTAACATCAGTCAATTAGGCAGCACAAATGAAGCAACATTAACCTTTGCAAGTGTGCTAAATAGTAATAACAATAGCGTTGATTTTAGCCAAAGTGGCGACCTGAATGCGATTGATTTAGTTATGGAAGGCAGCAACCATTCTATTGATATTTCGCAGCAAGGCGATATGAATATGGTAGCAGGTATCGATACGGGTGCATTTATCGTTGGTGGTGACAACATCAACTTCACAGTCACACAAGTAGGCAATGGCAACTTAGTTGAAGGTGCTATTACCGCTTCTAACACTTCAGTCGTGATCACCCAAGTGGGCGATTACAACACAGCAACTGTGAGCCAAGAATAAGGATATTGGGGGGCACGTCCCCCCATATTAAACATGACATTAGTTAGAACGCTTATTACCGCGCTAAGCCTGCTTTTTTTAACTACCTTTAGCCACTTATCTCAAGGCGCTGACGAATTAGAAATAGATGGCCTAGTGCTCGATCGCAGCATTAGTCGCTTTGGTCACCAGTTTTATTTTGAATTTTCAAACCTTTGGCGCGACCTACCCTCAACCGCTGGTTTTAATATAGAAATAAAAGAGACCGTACTTCCTCGGGCTGGCACAAAACTGACCTTAGTAATGAATAATCAAATTGTATATGTAACCTATTTAGGGCGTCGCTTGGAGCCTATTGATGAGCGTGTAGAACACGCTTTATACAGTGTTATGGATGCGATGGCGCGCTCTAATTTACATAAAGCTTCGCCCGATATGGCAAAAAATGGATGGTAAAATGGCCCCCTACTCAAGAAAATATATAACAACAATTATAATGATATTACTCCCCTTATCTGTATCTGCAACAGAGCTTGTGTATACCCCCATTAATCCAAGTTTCGGAGGTAGTCCACTCAATGCCAGTATGCTATTAAATAAAGCGCAAGCGCAAAATAAACATAAAGCACCAATAATTGAACAAAGCTACGCTGAGAAATTTCAAGATTCTCTAGAACGTACCTACTTAAACCGCATGGTAAGAGAGATCACTGATATTGCCTTTGGTGAAGATATAGATGAAAGTATTTTTAACCAAGATTCAATTTTTTTAAGTGGTGATTACGAAATTCAAGTGATCACCAGTACCGTAGATTCAATTACAGTGCGAATAACCAACACCACTGACAACAGTGTCGTGGTCATTGAAGTACCGAGGTTTAGCTAAATGAAAGCGCTATTTATTGCAGTACTTACCCTGGCATTATCCGCATGCAGTAGCATGGGCAATTTGATCCCACCTTCGCAACAGTTGGCCGCAAGTTTAACCCCCACTGAAACCTTTAAAGCACTTCAACAGTTACCAACACCTGCTGGCAGTATCGCCGTATCGGTATATTCTTTTCGTGATCAAACGGGGCAATATAAACCGCAAGGCAATGTTAGTTCATTTTCAACCGCCGTCACTCAAGGGGCTAATTCCATCTTAATACAAGCGCTGCACGAATCTGATTGGTTTATTCCGGTTGAACGTGAAGGTTTGCAAAATATTCTGACTGAAAGAAAAATTATTCGTGCCGCCCAAGCCGAACAGCCAAATGCTGTTGAATTACCACCACTGACCACCGCTAAAATCATTTTAGAAGGCGGTATAATTAGCTACGACACCAATGTAAAAACCGGTGGTTTTGGCATGGAATATTTTGGCATCGGCGCGTCAGAACTCTACCGCGAAGATGCAATCTCGATTTATTTACGTGCCGTAGACGTGCGTACTGGGCAAGTATTATTGTCCGTAGCCACCAGCAAAAAAGTGCTCAGCCAAGAGATGCGCGCAGGGTTCTTCCGTTATGTTAGTTATAAACGTTTAGCCGAAGCCGAAGCGGGTTTTAGTGATAACGAACCGATGAGCATTTGCGTAACCCAAGCAATTGAAAAAGCCCTCAGTGATCTAGTCATCAAAGGCATAGATAAAGGCATATGGGCAACAAAGCGTAGTTAATTAAACACTTAACATGATTGCTTTGGTAAATAGTTAATTCATTTACTAAGGCCACATGCTAATCTCTAAAATTAATCTTGCTTGAAAAGGAAGCTGTATGTCATCAGTCCAAATTGCCCGATATATCATTAGTTTTTGCTGGTTATACCACGGCATATTTCCAAAACTTGTGCATATTGCCCCGCTTGAAAAACTAATAACTGCAAGCCTTGGCTTTTCAGAATCGATGTCTTATTTAGTCACTAAATCGGCGGGGGTCGGCGAGGTCGCCTTCGCTATACTGCTATTTATATATTATCAATCTAAAATAATCATTGTTTTAAATATCATTGCATTAGTTGGGTTACTATTCTTTGTTGCTGCGCTACAACCACAACTTTTAGTTGAAGCATTTAACCCCGTGACTACAAACTTGCCAATTATTGGCCTAAGCTTAGTGCTATTAAATAGCCTAAAAGCTCAGCCCAATAACTAAGTTGGGAAAATAATCCCAATGGTAATTACCGATTGAGTGCTATATAAAACAAAGGTTATACGTGCTCTGAGAGCTGTTTGGCTAAAGCTGCAAACTCACTGTCGTCGGCTCTTTCACAATCGTGAGATGATAAATTTCAAAAACATACCTGTTCGCCCCACTCCCTTAGCGCAGAGTCAAAAATGCCAAGGCACCTTGTCTTCCCAAACAGAATGATAAAGGTGCCTTACCTGAAACAATATTACAAAATATGCAGTTACTAATGGTCCAACCTACTGATTATAATTGGGCGTATATTATGTTTGATTTGTCAGTCATGCAACGGTAACCGTACCGCCATATAGCGCTGTGCCCAATTAGATAGCTCAATACGATTTCGTGAATTGGTTTTTTTAAATGCGCTATAAAGGTGTGTTTTTACGGTGTGATCACTGATATTTAACCGCTCTGCGATACTATGATTATTCGCCCCTTGTGCGAGTAAATGGATCACTGACTTTTCACGTTTGGTTAGATTTGATAGTGCTTCATGTTCACTATCAACATCGTAGTTAGAATGTGGCTCAAAACGACTTACCATGGCGAGCATTTCATTAAATGTAGAAGAAATAACCTTGCGACTGAACCAAAGTTCATCATTAATGATCCGCATTAATCCGGTAAATACGTCTTCAGGAAGATCATTGTTATAAAAAACTCCCTTAAAGTTATTAAGTAATAAGTTTTTTTCACAAATAGCGTCAGAATGCGCATTAAACACAATTACAGGTTTCACTTTGGCTAAGGCTAATAAGTCTGCTGGTATTAAATTTTGCCAATTGCAGCCGCTGCTATCAATTAAGAAAAGATCAAACTCATTACGGTTGTCATTATGGGGGAGACTGTCGTCCATTTTTACTTTACTAAAAAATGCATCTAGCGTTTTAATTAAGTATGGATAACACTGTGAACGAACTGGCATTTTAAATACGGTTTTGATAAATACAGAGGTTGGTTGAATCATTGCATCTCGTCCTTGAAACATTTCGTTCACAATACCTAAAACAACTCCAATGTTCAACCTATTTCACTCAAATCTATTGATTTATAAAGAGAATAAAAATTTTAGACGTCTAGATACTTGACTACCAAGTAGTTTAAAAGTCAACCCTTTTAACTATAAAATCTATTTAAATCAACCCTTTGTTACTAACTTGTTGCTTTATTAAATGATAAAATCGAGAAGTAACTCCATTGGTCCAACCAAAGCCTTGCTGCACTTTGTACTCGCCACCTCCAGCTCTATTTTCAGGCTCATAAACATTGTATTTTTCGAGTAGACAGTGGTCGGTTTTAAAACTGTTTTCTATCATCTGTAACCAATTGCTCATTATGATGTTTGCATCTGCAACAAAGCCATACTGGTGAAATCCGTGTACAGCAAACCACTGCAGTGGTGCCCAACCATTAGGGCTATCCCATTGCTGGGAAGTCTCATTGAGGGTTGTTACTAATCCGGCTGGTTTTAAAAAGTCACTCATAAGCTTATTTTTACTAAGCCAGCGACTACTAAAATCCCAACCAGACTCACACGCGGATCTAATATTTCTATAGTAACTAGCTCGTTAGTGCTCAGGGAGTGATGAGGCATACTGTAAATTTCACGCAGTGATTCTGCTGGCCACAGTGATCCTTTGCTTAGCTGGAAGCTTCGTTGATATGAATGTAAAAATGCTACATTACTAATTCTGTTAATTGCGCTCTTGTGAGTAATTTAACGCGAAAGTAAGAGCCACATGCCAACGGCCCTACAACAAGCCGTTTCAGTATCTGTTTATTAAATGTCGGTAGCCAAGGAGTAGATATTTACTTTATTTGCTTCAAATTGGGTGGTAATGTAAATGAAATGTGACCATCTGCAGTGCACCATCGTTTTCACGGTGTTGATAATGATGAAAATGTTCAACAAAAAGATTTAGACTTTAACGCATTGTTTTAAACTATTTCTAAAGGCGCTGCAGGTAATTGGAACACCGTATCAAATGATTTTAACAGCGATATAATTTTATCTTTGCTGTTGATTTGATGAGTACAAGTTTATGCATTGTTTATAATGAAGCGAAAAAACACCACATTGAGTTGCAAAATGACAACCATAACTGACGAGTTTTATAATAAATTAAATAAAGTGGCAAAAAAATAGAATACATCAAGCCAAATTTCACACTAAAAAAATAACTATTAACTATCGAGGGAATGATGAGAAAACACCTAATTGTTTATTCTGTAATATTGATGCTGTGCGCGTGTGGTGGTAGTTCAACTCCTGCATCAGAAGCCGCCATCCCTATTGAAAATGACGCTACTAGTGAGCCAATAAAATCAACAGATAATTTAGCAATTCCCAATAACAGAGAATCGGGTAATTATAATATTCTAATTCTAGGTAATAGTCATGTAGCCGGTATTGAATCTTTACTAACAGAAATATTTTCTCATGATGACGCCAATAAAACGGTAAGTATTGACACTCGCACTGGGATATTTCTCGACACGATCGTTAATAGCGAAAGCATTATTGAAACTATGCAAAATAAACAATGGACCCATGTTATTTTACAAGGACAAAAGTACTCTCAAAGCCAGTCTGTACTGTATCCTGTCGATGCCACTATAACTTGGATACAGCGAGCAAAGGAGATAGGTGCCACACCAATTCTTTTCCCTGAACACCCATTGGCAGGAGAGCCTCAAGACGCAGTTTACGTACACGGTATTCATGCAAATATTGCCAAAAAGCAACATAGTTGTGTGGCCCCTGTAGGGTTAGCATGGAATCAAGCATTAGAAATATCGCCTGAGTTAACCATTCATCAGGCTGACGGGAATCATGCAACAATATTAGGTAAGTTACTTTCCTCATTGGTGTTGTATGAAACCATAACCGGCAAGTCAGCCGATTTATTAACGTTTTCTGATACCTTACCAGGGGATGCAACAACGCAGGCATTATTTGGCCAAGTTGCATCACAAGCGATTATTAACAATACCCCCTGTAATTTTTAAAATCATAGGATTATTCATACTTTTATACTACATCAAAGTATAAATATAGCTGACCGTAACCTTGTATATACTCATGAAAGCTTATATTGCACGCTAAACAGATAGCAGAAACATCGCCAAATATATCTTTGCCTAATTGGCTGGTAACAATCACTCTTAGTTCTTTTGTAAAGGTCTATTAGCAAGGGAATTGACAGATAATGACACCATCTTCAATGCTAATAACAAAGATGGGGGTTATATTGCCTATGATTTATCAAAAAAATGAAGTTTTAGATGTCTAAATGCATAACGACTAACAATTTTAAAGCCAATCCTTGGCTATTACGTTATTTTATTAAATGATAAAATCGAGAAGTAACTCCATTGGTCCAACCAAAGCCTTGCTGCACTTTGTACTCGCCACCTCCAGCTCTATTTTCAGGCTCATAAACATTGTATTTTTCGAGTAGACAGTGGTCGGTTTTAAAACTGTTTTCTATCATCTGTAACCAATTGCTCATTATGATGTTTGCATCTACAACAAAGCCATACTGGTGAAATCCGTGTACAGCAAACCACTGCAGTGGTGCCCAGCCATTAGGGCTATCCCATTGCTGGGAAGTCTCATTGAGGGTTGTTACTAATCCGCCTGGTTTTAAAAAGTCACTCATAAGCTTATTTTTAACCAACACCGCCTGCTCCTCGCTGGCACAATTGACAAATAATGGGACGGTGGCGGCAAGCGAAAGCACTGTAGATTGTTGCTGGCTTTGATAATTAAAATCAACAAAAAACCCCATATCAGTACTGAATAAATACTGATTAATTGCCGCACGTCTTTGAGCTGCTTGTTGCTCAAAATACTGTTGCTTATTTGTATTGTTTAATACCGCAAAATAATGACCCAGCTGTTTTTCAAGGTAATAAAGTAAACTATTGAGGTCCACAGGAATGATATCCGTGGTTTGAATACTGGTAAGCTTATTATTACCCAGCCAGCGACTACTAAAATCCCAACCAGACTCGCACGCAGCTCTAATATTTCTATAGTAATTAGCTCTTTGCTGTTCAGGAAGTAATGAGGCATCATGTAAATCTTCACGCAGTGATTCTGGCCGTGGTGTTGCTTGATCATCCCAATAACGGTTAAGTAATGCACCATTTGCCATTTTTACTACACGCTTATGGCTTGATATTTGCTGATTCAGTAGCTCTGCCCCTTGCATCCAAAATGTATATTCTTGCTCAAGGGCAACAACGCAATCAGTTAACCATGCAAAGTCACTATTTTTACAGTATTTTGCTTGCCAAATTAAATCAACCATCAGCGCTAGAATAGGAGGCTGCGAGCGAGAACTATAATAACTGCGGTTGCCATTGGGAATACAACCATTACGATTTTGCAGATCAATAAAATTAGCAAGCATGGCTTCGATACTGTCTATATCGCCAATATCTTGCAAACCTAACGCAGTAAAATAACTATCCCAATAATATATTTCTTGAAAGCGCCCACCCGGTACTATGTAGCTGTGTTTAAGTGGTAATAAAGAGCTGGCTTTAGCTGTGTCTGCATTGCGATGCAAATACGGCCATAAATTGGCAATATAGCTTTGCACACTATCGCTGTTGCTTTGCTGAGTTGGGAGCTGTGTTGATTCAAACGTAAAATGCTGTGCTACAAATTCTGTTAACTGTGGTGTAGTAAGTGGTTTAACGCGTAAGTAAAGGTCGCATGCTAACTGCCAACTATCATTAGCAATCGCATCAGCAAAAGTTTTACTGTCACTAAATATAGCCGCCAGTTGCACATCTAAAAATAATTGGCTATTTACAAAGTTCATATCGTTCCTTTTTCTGGCACTGCGCCTAAGTTTACTGTCATTTTTTTAAATAAAGTTACACTGATCAACAACAAGCTAATTGGGATCAAGGTAAGATAAAAGGCATGTTGGCCACTAAATTTATCAAAGATGAAGCCGGTAATTACTGAACCAGTGGTGCCACCTAATGCTGAAAAAACCACGATAAGTCCGGTCATAGCTGCCTGCTGGTGAGCGGCTAACGCACTGAGCATCACAGAGTTAAGTAATGGGTAAAGAGGAGCCATAAAAAAGCCAATGAGCGGCAGCATGTATGCTGCAAAAGGCACATCAAATACACTCGTTACTTGGCTGCCATCAATTTCATGAGTCAGCGGCAAAACCAGTAGCACCAGCACGCCCATAGCAACCAAGCAACTTAACAACAAACTATACCAGCCAATAACGCGTAATATCTGCCCCGCCACTAGTCTACCTAGCGCCAGTGCTGCGGCAAACACACTGGCCAGTTGAATACTAATATCAACTGGCAGCTTAAGTACTTGATTATTAAAAGTAGGTAACCAAGTCCCTACCCCTTGCTCAATCAACACATATAAAAATGCACTGATAATAAATATAACCACTAGAGGTTTATAAGTGAGTGTTAGCATGTCAATAAAAGCAGCTAATTGACTGGTACGTAATGTTGCTTTTTGAGGTGCTTTTATTGGCGCTATAAGCACTGTAATAAAAGCCATACCCGCTAACAAAGCCAGCAAATAATACACGTTCAACCATGCTGTATTTTGCGCATTACTACTATCAATAAACCATGAGAACACCCAATAGCCAGATAACACCCCAAGCATAAAAATACCTTCAATGGTGTTAAGCAATGCTGAGTGCTGATTGGCGTTATCAGTGACTTGGCCAATAACCGAGTAAACGGATACTTTCATAATCGCAAAACTGCAACCGATCACAGCAAACAATACTTTGAACGCATAAAACTGTGCAATTGAGGGCATTAACAAGCACATTAAGGCAACCAACCCCAACGCTACAAGCATGGCCAGTTTATAGCCAAGTCGTGGAATAAATGATGCAACAATAAAAGAAACTATTGCTATGGTAAGGTCTTTATAGCCTTCTAAAACAGAAGCTTGCGTTTTTGTTATGTCAAAACTATTGATGGCTTGTAAAATTACGGTGCCAACACTATTGAGTAAAATAGCGAACACGAAATAGCTACACGCCAACGCTATGGTTATTCTTATTGGGTTCATGCACGTTAACCTGATGTTGATTTCTTTTAGCATAGTGTAGCGCAAAATAAAATGCAAACGTTTGCATTTTAAATTTCAAAATTGAGTTAACTCACCCTACAGATTATCCTTTGCTAGATTGACGATTAATTAATTCTATTTCAACAACTTGCGATTCAGCTGACTGGCCTTGTAACTGCGCTAATAATTTTTCAACCAGTAATACTGAGGCTCGCTGAGTGTTTTGTTTAATGCTCGAAAGTGATGGGTGACTCACATCTGCCATGGCAATATCATCAAAACCAACTAACGCAACATCGTTAGGAATACTGATATAGCGCTCTTTTAACGCTTTCATAGCGCCTAGTGCCACCATATCGCTGCACGCCATAATGCCGTCGAAACATAAACCTTTCGCGACTAGTAATTGGTTGATCCCGTGGTATGCTGCGCTACTAGTAATATCGATAGACACTACGTGTGCTATAGCGTTAGCCGTATTTAGAGCCGCTAAATAGCCACGGTAACGTTCGCCAATTTCAGCATGTCCTGGGTCTCCCAAAAATACAATATTTTTAGCGCCACCTGCTAATAAGTGTTCAGTAGCAAGACGACCCCCAACAAAGTTATCACTGCCTACAATGGGATAATTACTGGGAGTTTTTGGGTCACCCCAAACAACTAAGGGCACGCCTGCATTAGCGGCGGCTTCAATGTTTGCCGGATCTTTGCCTTGCCCAACCACAATAATGCCATCAGCCCGACGGCTATTGATAAAGTAATTAGCCCAGTCATCACCGGCCATAAATGAGTTTGAGAGTAGAAGTTCTAGCCCTTGTTTATTCAACGCGAGGTTTATCTCTCCGACTACCTTAAGCAAAAAAGGGTCGTTAATTGATTGCTCAGTGCCACTGTCGAAATTTATGATCACTGCTACAACATTGGTTTTTTGTGAGCGAAGGCGGCTCGCAGCCGTATTTAAACTGAAGTTATGTTGCTTTGCTAACTGCTTTAATTTATCTCTAGTTTCTTTTTTTATCAATGGGTTATCATTTAACGCACGAGAAACAGTCGAGGTTGATACTCCAGCAAGCTTGGCTAGATCCGCTAACTTTAGTTGTTTGTTATTCATTGCTAAGTACGAAGCCTTCCTTAAATCGTGAAGTTGCAATATACCATCATTATTAAAATTAGGCTGCGCCAAGGCCTAAATTTAGTCATAAACATAACCGTGTATAAAAATAATACAGAAAGTTAAAAAAATAATTGCAAACGTTTGCATAAAGTTCTAAGGTTTAAAAGAACACAGCATTAACATTTCATTAAATTAGTTAGTGCTTTGTTATTTATAGTTTTTTAAATAACGAACAAAAAATGGGAATACCAACATGACAACAACACACACACCAAGCAAACTTGCTTGCGCTATTATTTTAGCGCTATCCAGTCAAACCGTGCTTGCAGATCAACCAGCAACAAGCGCGCAAACAACCACAGATAAAAAAGTTGAACGCATTGTGGTTTCTGGCACACCTGCAGGTATGGGCGTTCGTAAAATTGATGCCAGCTATGCTGTGACAAATATTGATGCTGAGCAAATAATTAAACTATCACCAAAAAGTACTGCGGACTTATTTAAAGCAGTTCCCGGTGTGTGGGTAGAAAGCTCGGGTGGTGAATCTGGCGCTAATGTATTTGTTCGCGGTTTTCCTGGTGGTGGTGATGCACCATTTTTAACCCTAAGCCTTGAAGGTTCTCCTATTTACCCAGCACCAACATTATCGTTTTTAGAAAACTCATCATTATTTAGAATCGACGAAACCATTGAAACCATGGAAGCATTACGTGGTGGTCCAAACCCAGTGGTTTCTAACGGCCAACCGGGCTTAACAACCAACTTTAGATTAAAGCGTGGCAGCGAAGATACTCAAGGCTTATTTAAATACACCACCTCTGATTACGATTTGCAACGTGTTGATGCTGTTTTAAGTGGCGAAATCAGCGACGACCTATATTTTATGGTAGGCGGCTATGTAAAAAGCTCACCAGGTATTCGTGATGCAGGCTTTACCTCTGAGAAAGGCAGCCAGTTTACGGTTAATATCACCAAAGAACTCGATAACGGTGAAATGAATTTCTACACTCGCCAAACAGACGATCATGGCGCATGGTACTTACCAACACCACTCAATGTTAATGGCATTGATGCTGAATATACCCAGCTTGGCACACTAAACCGCCAAGCGACCATTTATACCGGGCCAAATAATGACGCGCACCAAGTTGATATTGGCGATGGCCGCGGTTGGAATGGCCATGTATCTGGCGGTAGTATTAAACTTGAATTTGACAATGGCTGGAGTTTTTCAGACCGCTTTAATATCACCAAAGGCGATGCTAATACACTTGGTTTAGTGCCCGCAGGCTCCGCAACAACACTAGGTGAAGTGGCTGATAATGGTCAGTCTGCAACAGGCGCCGCGACAGGCACAACTTATGACAGTGATACACCCGTACAACAAGTGGGTCGTTGGGTGGTACTCAAAGAAATTAGTTCATTTACTAATGATTTAGCATTTTCAAAGCAATTTGAAGACCTCTCTGTTGCTGTCGGCTATTACACTGCAAGCACCTCTGCCAACGACTGGTGGAGCTTAGGCAATACGGCCTATCATGTTCTTGAAGCGGGTGGTGAAATGCTCAATGATATTACTTGTAATGAAAGCGCCGAAGGCTGTGACTTTAACTACGACATTAATTCATCAGGTGATGCACGCACTAATGCTTTTTATACCACGGCACAGTACAAGCTAAGCCAAGATCTCACTCTTGACGGTGGACTACGTTATGAAAGCCATGATGTACAGTACAGTGTTGATGAAGGCCTTGACGGTATTATCAATAAAACCGTTGATTACGATGAGAGTAAAACCTCATGGACAACCGGTTTAAACTATTCAATTAATGATGACATGGGCGTATTTGCTCGCGTTAACCGTGGTTATAAAATGCCATACTTCGATGATTTTAGAGATAACTACGTCGCATACCACCAAGACGGCGAGAAACTCATTAAAGAAGTCACTCAAGCTGAACTTGGCTATAAACTGATCACTCAAAGCACTGACTTTTTTGCCACTTTATTTACCAACGAAGTCAAAGGCGATACCTTTGTAAGTCGCCCAGACGTGCCCGCTGAAATCTTAACCAACGAAGCGTATGGTGTTGAACTTGATTACAACTTTAATCATGAATCTGGCTTTTCTGTTAATTTAAATACTACATTACAACAAACAGAAATCACGAAAAGTCCAAAAAATAAAGGCAAAGAAGCACAGCGCCAACCTAAATGGCAAGTACGTGTAACACCAAGCTATGACTTTGAAGTAGACGGCATGTACGCCACACTCTATGGTACTTTGTCAGCAGTGGATGACCGCTTTGGTAATAATGAAAACACCGTGACACTTGATGGCTACGAAAAAGTTGACTTAGGTTTTATCCTTGAGCCAATGGAAGGGATCAAACTGCAATTAGCAATTGATAACTTAACCAACGAGCAAGGTATTACCGAAGGCGACCCACGTAATGCTGACGCCCCCAATGGCCGTTACATTATGCCTCGTACAACACGCTTAAGCGTAAGCTACGAATTCTAACCCTCATCTCTCTGGATCAATACCCAAAGCCGTGGTGGTTAATACACTGCGGCTTTTTTAAATCACGTTTTGAACAAAAAGCTGCTCTTGCGACTCGCTCTCTTGGCGCTTTAAATAACTAAATATTATTAAAAAAGTCATAGCAATGCTTGCCGCAATAAGCGAGCCTAGCGTGGCAAAACGAAAACTAAACCACTGTGCAATTAAACCGGTACTGGCAGTGCCAAGCATGACCCCTACTTTAATGGCATTGCCATAAAAAGCAGAGGTAAAACCAATTCGTGATGGTAGCTGCTCTTGTAAAATAGTCAGGCCGATACCCGCAAAGATCCCATAAAAAATAGCATTTACACCTTGCAGTACAAAGAATTGCCATACTTGATCGGCAAAAAATACGCCAATATAGAACAAAATAGCGCAACTAAAAGCAAAACCTAACAAGCCTGTTTTAGTGATGCGTTTACTGAGCTTTGCGCTATACAACATCACAGGGATCTCGATTAATGCCACCATGCCCATAAATATTCCAGGTATATTATTAGCAAAGCCCAGTTCATTTATTGTATAAAGCGGTAAGGCACTGGCGTACATAATATTGCCAATTGAACCAAAGGTTATAGCAGCCCCTAAGGCCCAAAATGATTGATTGATCGGCTGATTTGGCTCAGCTTTCTTAGCTCTGTCGTTAGCATTAACACTGGGCAAAAACTTCATTGCAAAAATTAATGCCAACAACGCAAACGTAGCTGCGGTATAAAATGAGCGACTAAAGGCAACTCCTGATGCAAGTAAATAGCCAAGCGGCGGGCCTGCGACCCATGCAAATGAAATTGCCGCTCTAAGGCGAGTATTAAACTGGGTGATATCAATATGATCTTGCTCATCAGCCCACTGGCGAGCAATAGTCATAGCTTGCGGTATCGCGGCATTGCCCATTGAAAGCAAGAGTACTCCGGCAGCAAATACCTGCCAAAAAGACGTTGCGTTAGCGAATATGATTAACGCCATCCCCATGCCAGAGACCGCAATCATAAACATCTTTTTAGCGCTCACGCCCTTATCGGCCAATCCACCTAAACATTGGCTAAAGAGAATGCCCATCAAAGTGACACCTGTAGTGTACACACCCAAATATATAGGTGGACTTTGTAAGCCTTCAACAATAAACAAACTCATTAGTGGATTAACAAATGCGCCTATTAAGCCCGTTAATAAGCTTAACAAGATAAATACCACACCATATTGTTTGAATATCGACTTCAAAAAACACCATACAGACACTAAAAATAAGCCGAGTATTATACGTGGCTTTAAGTAATATTAAAATACAAAGCGGGTTGTTTAATAATCACGACTATTTAAACTACGCACATTTTACCAGCTACTAAACAAAGCATAAAAATCAAGCCACGGTTTGCAAATTGTGGCGTTTAGTTCACTTAAACGTCTAAAAACAGCGAATTGATAAATGCAATATGCTGCTCCTCAACCTGTTGTTTCAATGCCCTAATAAAATCCATTGCTGTCGCAGGCCGGTTTGGATAAGCATACTCTTGCCATACTGACTTAAGTGCATTAGTTATCGCTTTATCGCCTACTTTAGACCTTAGTTTTGCAAACACAATGGTGGCTTTTGAGTATTGATCATAATTTTTTGTTGAATCAATCAACGCCATTTTAGCGGTAATATCCATGCGCGATGCCTGCTCATAACGCTTTGTTTCATAATCAACTAATGCGTTCATAGCGGTTTTACCGTAGCGTTTTTCTAACACGACTAATTCGATATATTTAGCCATCGACTCCATTAAAAAGGCACTATCTGCAGGCACACTATTACCTATATCATGGCCAAACCACTGATGCGCGGTTTCATGCACTGCACGGCGATAACGCTGATCAAAGCCAGCACCAACGCTTGGACGAGCCCTAAACCCAACTTTATCCTCAATTAATATAATTTGTGGTAAAGCATACCCAGTGCCACCAAATGGGGGAGCTGCAATTAAGCTTAATTGCTTGGCTTTATACGCAACAATATTATTTTTAAACCAATCAAGTGTGTCGCTCATCGCTTGTAAATTAACGGCGGTTGCATCTGCACGTTCAAGCACATCTTGGTTTTTTACGAATACTTGTAAAGTAACACCATCATGCTTTTTAGTTTCAGCAGTAAAAGGCACTGACAGCCAAGCTGGTAAGTTATTAATTGCAGACACTGTTTTAAACTTAAATATTTCACGACCCTGTTCACGTTGATGCGTAATTTGCTTGCCCTGTGTCACAACTTGATACCCCGCTGCCGTTGATACTGTGCTCGACATCGTTATACGCTCATAGTGCGCTGGTCTATTTTGCCCTTTAGTAACTAACGCTGAAGCTAAAGGCCGACCCTTTTGATGCAAATCATATTGAGCTCGTAAGCTTGTATCTGTTAACTCATAGTTGATTTGATAGCCAATAGTTGGCAACGCAGGAACCGAACGAATATAACTAAATTCAGGCGTAATTATTTGATGTCCACCAGCAGGCCACAATTTCGCTTGATGCACTTCAAATTGTGTTGTTAATTGTCGTGTTTCATGTGGTTTTATTGCAACGTCAAACTCATACACAGCCTGATTTAAGTCAGGATAAAAAGCAATTTGTGTCGCACCTGCAATCTTCACCTTCGCCCACTTATAAAACCCAGCTCTGCCGACTAAAATTTGCTTAATGGCCATTGGATGAGAGTTTTTTAAGGTGTAAGCCAGATCAAACTTTGCTAACTGTTGATGCGGGTAAAAATCAATTTTTGCATCAATATGACTAACCTGAGGTTGCAACTTATGCTGCCAGCCTGCAAAGGTTTTTTCATAATCCGCTTTAAAGGCCTCACGTTTATGTGAATTGGTAAGGGGCTTTTCATCAACTAAACGTAGGTGTAATTGCACAAATAAACCAACACAGAGCAACACAGGCATTATTAGCCATGCATCTTTTCGTACAACCGCACGCCTATCAAGTCCCGTACCACGGTGACTAAATACACACGTTAGCAATATAAAACTTACACAGGCAAACAACCACACCTGTATATAAGGCCAATAACTGCTAATACTGGCCCGATAATCCCAAAATTCACTCGGTGGCTGCAATGGCGTCCAAGCTAGGCTCCAAAATGTGTGTGTGAATCCTAAATAAGTCATAACTGGTGTAAATTTTAGCAACAGCATCACAAAAATAACGCCTCCTGCAACCAGTGTTGAGCGACAAATATTAAATACACACACCGTTACCCAGCCAATTAGCATCAGGGGCAGTGCCGTTAAACACAGAACATATACATGATCGTACGTGTCATATTGGCTATGAATAAACCATTGTGACAAAGAAGCACCAACAAAGCTCATCGTTGAAAAAATAATAACCAGGGTAGCCAATACCAATAATTGACTATATAAAATAGTGGCCGTTTTGATCGGCGTAGCAGCAATTAGCTCAGCCATGTTAAAGCGCCGTGCATAGCAACTGATTTGCCAGCTCCAAAGCACCATCAATAAACATCCACACAATATTTGCATATCAAAAGCATAGTGACTAATTGCATCGATACTGGTTGCATTTATTACACTTAGCGGCTCAGCATAAGCAGAAGAAGAGGCTACATTATTAAACACCATGGCTGGCCAAGCTAATAAAATTAACAGTGTTATTGGATGCTTTAAAACATTGAAAAGCGCTACTTTATAGCATGCGATAAATATCGGCAGTTCATGGTTTTTTGCAGCCACAGGTTGGTACGAAGCACTTGCTACTATAACGGGTTGTAGCTTGCTCACTGCATTTTTTACCCGCTTATTGAACGAGTTAAACACATTACTCGCAGCCGCCGTACTAAAGTAGATAGCGGTTGTGAGTAACAGTATCAGCACCCGATTAATGGCTATAACCCAGCCCTGAGGCTCAACAAAGCTACCTATAATTGCAGTGTATGCGAAAGGATCTAACCATATAAATAGTTGATAGCTAGTTTCACTGATAATACTACTTCCCGCCAATATGGGATTACCCGTGACACTTGCAAGCAGTAAGTAGCCAATCCATAAAACTGCAAATACAACATAGTTCACCAGAGGGCTGCTGAATTTTTGACAAAACCAGAATGCAATTACACCAAGCAAACAACTATTAGGAAGCAGCACAAAAAGACTATTAACAGCCAGTTGATTAATGATTTGCCAGTCAAACCCTTTGCTGTGTACTTGCATAACCATCATTACTAGCATACTGATAAGCACAATCACAAACACACACAACACCAACGTTCCCACACGTAGCAATGCGCTTTGTTTAAACGTGATAGGTGTCACTGCCACCAGCTCTTGCATATTGTGTATTTGATCACGTAAAAAAAATGTCGGTGCAAGCGCACCTGTAAGTAAAGCTAGTTGTATCATTTGCAGTGCAACTAGATGTAATTTAAATTGATTTATAGCGTCGCTGCCTTCGACGGCTAAACCTGATGACAATGTAAACGCAAATAAAGGGGCAGTTACAAAGCAAAGCCAAAGCAAAGGCTGGCGAAGTACATAACGTAGTTCGTTGATCAGTAGCATGTGTTACTACCTCGCAATTTCAACTCATAAAAATAGCTATCTTGCAGTGTCACTTCGCCAGGTATTGCACGCTCAGCGGGAGCCGTTGTGGCATAAACTCGAAATGAAGGCTTGCCGTATCGATAACTTTGGCTTAATACAAAGCTCTCTTGCGGTAACACACTAGGAAGGCTCTCCAGTAGCCATACACAACCATGCAATGGCTTAATGAGTGCTGCCACTTCACCACTTTGAATTAACCGACCTTGGTTGATCATCGCGACAAAATGACACTGATTTTCTATGTCTTCTACTATGTGGGTAGATAACAACACCAAGCGCTGTTTACTAATCGTCATCAATAAATTATTGAGACTTTCGCGCTCAGCAGGGTCAAGCCCTGCGGTTGGTTCATCTAGAATAATCAGCTTAGGGGAGCCTAGCAACGCTTGAGCAATACCAAAGCGTTGTTTCATCCCACCAGAAAAGTGGCTCACCTTTTTGCTTGCAAACGAAGATAAATTTAATAGCGCCAAAAGCTCGCTTATTTGCTGCTGTCGGTCTTTTCTATCAAGGCCCTTTAAAATTGCGATATGCTCTAGCAAAGCAATACAACTCATATTTGGATAAACACCAAACTGTTGCGGTAAATAGCCAAGCTGCTTGCGCATCTCATCAGGGTGTTGCAACACATCTAAACCATCAAAGTTCACCTGACCAGTATCAACGCTTTGCAAACACGCAAGCGTGCGCATTAAGCTTGATTTACCCGCCCCATTTGGCCCAAGTAATCCCACCATACCGGTTGGTAAAGTAATAGATATATCACTTAATGCTTGGGTACCATCTGCATATTTTTTATTAATATTTGTAAGTGTTAGCATCGTTATGTTCCTTAATTGATTAATAATCACATTAAGAAACCACCGCACAATAAGCTACATAGCAATGATCAACGCATTGAATTAAAGGATGAAAGCAAGTATTTTGCAGTTGTCATTAAAAAACGACCTTTGATCATTATTTTGCTGAACTAAGTGAAGTAATTCATTTAAACTTAATAAAACATATTATTAAGCACGATGAACATGGAGTGTAGTATGCAGGCAGCTATTTCAGCGCGGTGGCAACGATTAAACTTACATTATGTGGTTGTTTTACTAACCGTTATTGCTGCAATAATGCTAGAAGCACACATTCGCTATCTATCATTAAAGCAAGACTCAGCCGAGCTCTACACGCTAATTAATGGGCAACTATTTTTAGAGTGCTTGCCTTTTTTAGCTGCTCACGCTTTAGCATTTAAATTGCCACTTAAACGCTCAGTTGTAGTGTGGCTATTAGGCTTTGTTGCGTATCCTTCTCTTGTCTACCTGGTAAATATAATGTCTTCTGCGTTTGCTAATTGGCAATACCTCGACGCACAATGCTGGATACTCTCTGCATTCGCGAGTCTTATTTGGCTAATGTTAAAGCGAGTTAGTAGCGCACAAAACTCATTAACTTCAAAGTGGTTTAACTCATTAACATCTCTCGATAATATGGTTATTTTAGTATTAGTATCGTGGTCTTTAATTATGGCTGGCGTACTTAATACGCATACAAACCCGATGCTAAATCAACCTTTAGACCTGATCCTTGATATAAGCAAAGTATTTACCCAATTTAATCAATTCCTAACTTACTTTTGGCAGCTAAGCGTATACACAGCTATCATTTTTTGTTTGTACTTATTTAACCGATACATATTGATCCGCCAAATATTAACAAACCATGGTGTGTTTACTTTTCTCGCTGCATGTTTAATTTTTATTGCTTTGCTTACACCCACCCTCACTGCGGGTGTGCTTTTACTGCCCATCAATGATCTGCCTACAGAAGTGACAAATTTAACACCAAGTGGAACTCGAAGCCTTTTTAGTAAGTATAACTACCAGTTTATGTTTTTCTTTCTTAGCGTTAGCACGCCAATTATTTTAGCCTTTGAACGCCAACAGCAGCACAATAAATTAAATGTGATTGCCAAGCAGCAAACTGAAACAGAGCTGACGTTACTACAACAACAAATTAACCCGCACTTTTTATTCAACACACTAAATAACTTATATGCATTAACACTCACTAAATCAGATAATGCACCGCAGTTGGTGATGCAACTTGCCAATTTACTTCGATACACGGTCTACGAAGGTCAAAAACAACAGGTTTTCTTAACCCAAGAAATTAATTATCTTAAAGACTTTATCGAATTACAGCAGATCAGAAGTGGTGACAAGTGCCAATTTAACCTTGTTTGGCCAAGCAACCTTGGTAAACTAAAAATAGCCCCTCTGCTACTCATTATCATATTAGAAAATGCCATTAAACATGGTGTAGAGCCAACATCACAGCAAACAGAAATAACCTTTCAACTCTCAGTCAGTAGCAATACACTAACGCTGTATTGCGCAAACACCATCCACCAACAAAAACAACAAAATGATTCTGGCATGGGACTGAACAATTTAAAGCGAAGACTGGAACTTCTGTACCCAAATAGCTATTCTCTGGTTACAAATAGTCAACATAATATTTGGCACACTACACTCACTTTGGAGCTTTCATCATGTTAAACGCATTGATAATCGATGATGAGCCACTTGCACACCTCGTAATTCAGCACCACTTAGCTGCTCACCCTACAATTAATATTGTTGGCCAATACTATAGCGCAAAAGATGCTTTATATGACTTGGCAAAGTTAGACGTCGATTTAGTCTTTTTAGACATCAATATGCCAGAGTTATCGGGGTTAGAGTTACTCAAAGCGCTCGCTAAACCACCGCAAGTAATTATAGTCAGTGCTTATCAAGAGTATGCCTTTGAAGGCTTTGAACTCAATGTAACTGATTATTTGCTAAAGCCCGTATCGGCACAAAGGCTTGAGCAAGCACTCAACAAAGTTATAATTCGTGAGAGTCAGTTTTCAACACAGCCGCAATCAAGCATCACTCTTAAAGTTGACCGTGAAAAACGTAAGGTCAACTTAGATAGTATTGAATACATTGAGGCATATGGAAACTATGTAAGAGTTCACCTAGCTGACCAAGTGATACTTGCAACAAGCACACTTAAGCGGCTCTCAGTACAACTTGATGGCCCATTTTTGCAAACTCATAAATCATTTTTAATCAATAAAAATAAGGTTGTTGCGGTTAGTAATGACTATATTGAGCTAATTTCAGGTACGATTGTAAAAGTTGGCAAGTCATATAAAGAAGTATCACGTTCTTTGCTCTAAAATATGCTGATATAAATTATCTGCGAGCTTTTTATGTTCACAAGATGGCCAGTGCACCCCCTCATACTGACAAGGCTTAATAAACAAGAAGGCATCAATAAATTCACACGTGTGACGTTCAGCGGCGGCTTTGAACTCAATGGATAATTGTTCAGCTTTTTTACCTGCACCTGCGTAAATGCTTTTATAACTTCCCACTTCATGAACCTTGGGCGGGCTTATAATGATTATCTTTGGTATTGTTTTACAGTGATAAAAGGCTTTAATGGCTAAAATTAACTCCTCAAGCGCTTTGCCAATATCGATAGCAGACAGTGCAAAACGTGCTTTTAAATCATTGGTGCCAAGCTGAATAATAACAATGTCAACGGTGTGCACTTCAAGGTAAGGTTTTAAATATTTAATCCCTGACTTATCACCATCAAAAGGCGGATTGTTCACTAAGGTTCTATTCGGCTGCCCTGCCTCGATAACCTCATGACCATCACCTAATTGTTGTAGTATACCTGGCCAGCGCTCACATGCAGCCAACCGCTTACCATCAACAGGAGAAATACCAAAGGTATTCGAATCACCAAAACACAAAATATTCATTTTAAAATGGATTCAGCGTGTAGCCTTGTTGCTGTAACTGCGCATGAGCGGTCATTGCAGAAAGCGCCATTTTCACCCCTGGGATAAGCTGCTCTGCTGCTACCTTCATATGCATTGCCGACTGCCCGCACACATACACAACCGTATTATTAGCAAGTAGCTGGGTGATCAAAGACTGATTTTTATTATCAACATCAAAGCGGCTTTTATAAACGCTGTTTTCCAGCATATCAACGCTCGCGCTACCGTGCACGACTAAGGCCAGTTGGATGTTTTCCGGCTTTACCCCATGGGCAACATGCATATTAATAAAGCGCGCTAACGAATTAATAGGGTTATTTTGCTCGCCATGTTTTGCACCATCCCCCACATCAAAGGCAATTTTAAACTGCGCTTGGCTTAAGTCTGATACATGAGCTGGTACATTGTAAAAATAACCAAAGTCATTGATAACAGGAGTTGGCTCAGCAGCGATCGTTGTTAAGCTAGTTGCAAGAAGGCCAAAGCCTAAAAGTGAAGTTTTCATAAATCATCCTTTTTTGTTTAGCCTACCCGTATTTAACCAGCCTGTACATGTGAATGAGCTTTAAAAGTCATTCCTAAATAATTAAAGGTTTGTTTAAACATGTCTATAAAGGCGTCTGGCGCAGAGGCAGATGAGGCATTAGACAATAGTGAAAACTGTTTTTGACGTAAAGTTCTAAGCTTCGGTTTTAACGCCTCGTCATCCATGTAATCTGTGATCCTATCCATAAATGCTTTCATTTGTGGCGTGGTGTTATACCAGTACACAGGCGATGCGAACACCCAATGTTCGTAGCGAAGTAACACTTCAAACAAATTATAAAAATCATCATTGTGATACTGCTTATCGTAGCGATAAGGTGAAATAACATAATCATCTAAGCAAAAAACAATGCCGCTTTGTTGCTTACTATAGGCATTAACTTGCGCCGTAGTATTACCGTTTTTACGGCCACTTGAATAAATAATAGCGGTGTTATGCATTGGTTTTTCTTGCATTTTATTTCTCCTTTTTTATGGTTGCAAAGAGCGTAAAACCTCAAGTAAGATTGAGGTCAACCTTAAAAATTGATTTTTAATAAAAAATAAGAAAACCATGACCGATCAACAAAAAAAGCTTGTTGAAGCTAATTTAACTGTGGGCTTTGTAGCTAAACGCAGCGGCGTAAAAGTCTCCGCGCTACACTTTTACGAAACCAAAGGCTTGATCCGCAGCTGGCGGAACAACGGCAACCAACGCCGTTATAAGCCTGATGTACTGCGCCGTGTGGCGGTCATCAAAGCAGCGCAAGCAATGGGCATTACTCTTGAGGAAATCAAACAAACCCTCGCCACTTTACCTGATAAACGTACCCCCACTAAAGAAGATTGGTCAGCATTATCAAAAAACTGGCAAGCACAACTTGATGAACGTATTGCTTTTATGCAGCGCCTACGCGACAGAGTCGACGGCTGCATCGGCTGCGGTTGCCTGTCAATGACAAAGTGCCCGATTTACAATAAAGACGATTACTTAGGCGATACCCAAAGTGGCGCAGTACTTTTGAATAAATAGCCAAATTTCCAACTATTTATTGTTTAAATTACTAAATTACAGTAGTCTACTGCGCTCAAAAAGGAAGCAACAATTACAGGGAGATAACACGTGGAGCCGATCCATCCATCCAACTCGACTACAGCCTCAACGACTAAGCCAAAACTCACTCAGGCATTACAAACAGTTGATAATAAAGAATTAAAAAGTACTGGCTTTTGGTTAAACCAAGTTTTTTTAGTACTTTCAACAATTTTTGGCGTTTACTTAGCAGCACAAAGCGGTTTAGAGCAAGCACTTAAATTTGATTCTTACAGTAAAATGGAAGACAACTTCTATTTACGCACCTCTTTATATGATGAGGTGAAAGATAACGCCAGCAATGTACGAGCGTATGCTGAGCGACTTGCTAAAAGTCCCCCGAGTTCAGAAATGGAATACCACAAGGCCACGCTTGAAAAGTATATTTGGCAAACCATGCAGTACTCACCCACAACACTTGAAACGCCGAGTATATTTTTAACACAAATTCGTCGTTTTTATAGTCGTGCTGAGTTTGTAATTGAAGCGGCATTAAAGCGAAAAATGTCTGCGCGCCAAGCGTCTATTGAACTAAACCAAATTGCCGATAGTATTGAGCAACAAACATTACCTCAACTAAAAACTAGTGCATTAAATTTACAACAAGAATTACAACAAAACGATATTATTATCGGCTCATTAAAGGACGCTGATAATGCCAACTAAACGCTGCCCTCACTGCAAAGATCACCCTTTGGATGTTACTCATTATCAAGGTGAAGAGATAGATATCTGTCGCGAATGCGGTGGCTTATGGTTTGAAAAAAACGAAGTTAACCGGATGATTGCCGAAATCAACGAAGGTCCTATTGGTGAAAAATACGAGACTCATTTTGGTGAATCATTAGGTATTTCAAAGCTAGACTGTCCTGATTGCAATAAGAACCTTGAGCGCTTTCATTTACTCGAAGATTTTCATACCGAAATTGATGTTTGCCGTCATTGTGATGGTAGTTGGATTGAAAAAAATCAATTAGAAAGCGTTGAAAACAGCCCAGAGCTCAAAGCAAGCCTAGACAAGCTAAACCAAAAAGTTAGTTGGAAAACTTATCTGTTTCAATTTTTAACGCAAATGCCCGTTGAATATAACCTAAAACCAAAGCAAACGCCGTGGGTTACTCGCGGTTTAATTGCCCTAAATGCCATTGTTTTTGCCTTGTATTTTTTCAATGCCGACGCATTCAGTGCCACCCTCGAATTGTTTGCAATGAATCCAAGTAAGATATCTCAAGGCGAACATTTATGGAGCGTGATTACCTGTGTTTTTTTACACGGCTCAGTAATGCACCTTATCGGTAATATGTACTTTTTATACATTATTGGTGATAACCTCGAGGACGTATTAGGTCATAAAAAGTTTTTAATATGGTATATGGTATGCGGTTTGGCAGCGTCTTTTGCTAGCTTTATCGTTGATCCAAGCTCGGTTATTCCAAGTGTCGGGGCTAGCGGCGCAATTGCAGGGCTATTTGGTATGTACTTAATGTGGTTTAGGCACGCAAGCCTAACTTTTATGTTTATCATTTATCAAAAGAAATTATCTGCAGTGTGGTTTTTTGTAATTTGGTTAGGGATCAATATTTATGGCATGATTGCAGCACCTGACGGTATCGATTATGGCGCTCATTTAGGTGGCTTTATCGCAGGGTTATTGATCGGCTTTGCTCTTAAAGCAAAAATCACTGCACAAAATCCTATAATTGAATTATTAAATCAACCTGAAGCACAGTTAAAACGCTAATTTAACGCTTAAACCTTCCCTATCGGTACTGATGGGAAGGTTTTCATTTATTACGTATCACTCACTACTTTATGAATAATGGCTTGGCATTGAGCTACGTTCATAAATTTTGGTACTGGATAGTCCCAGTTAGCCTCTACAATTGCAGCATCAGCAAGCTTAGGTATATCAGCTACTTTTAGCTCTTTTAGATGATGAGGGATCGCTAGATCAATAAGTAACTGCTCTAAGGTGTCTAATAGTATTGCTGCTTTTTCTGCTGGTTTTTGGTGTGATTGTGTTAATTGACAATGATCAGCAATAGCCGCCAGCTTTTTATCTATACTGGAACCATAAAATTTCAGCACATGCATCAATACCACACTATTTGCTAAACCGTGAGCTGTGCCGTATTGCGCGCCAAATTGATGTGCTATAGCATGCACATAACCTACAGATGTTCGGGTAAACGCTTGTCCTGCATAAAATGAAGCGAGTAACATATTTTCCCGCGCAACTAAGTCATTACCATTTTTATACGCTGTTAATAAATTTTGTAAAATAAGTTCGATTGCCCGCAATGACTTGTCATCACTAAAAGCAAGGCCATTAGTGCCTATGTATGCCTCAAGTGCATGCGTGAGTGCATCGATACCTGTAGCTGCGGTAATAAAATCAGGCACCGTTTGTGTTAGCTCAGCAATTAAAACTGCATCACTTGGTACAAGAGCAAAGTCAGTGGCGGCATATTTTGTTTGCATTTGCGGATCGTTTACCACCGCAGCAACGGTCGTTTCTGAGCCAGTACCTGCGGTTGTTGGAATAGCACATAATGGGGGAAGTTTTTTCAGTACTTTAAACAAGCCTTTTAACTGCTTAACTGATTTATTAGGTCTTACTGCACGTGCGCCAATTAATTTGGCACAGTCAATTACTGAGCCGCCACCAACGGCGATAATACTATGACATGTGTATTGCTGATAAAGTGCTAAACCGCTTTCAACATTGCTAATCGTTGGATTAGCATCAACGTCACTAAACAGCTGCCAAGAGATTGCCTGCTCATCCAGCAAAGCTAAAATGGGAGCAACAACGCCTAAATTTTTTAACGTATTGTCAGTTACAACTAACACAGGTTTATTAGGATTAAGTAATGCAAGCCATTGCTTAAACCCGCTATAACCTTGATACAAACGCGGATCAGGAATACCAATAAAAATAACAATACATTTTAAAATAAAATGATAGCAGCGATATAAAAAATACATAAAATCAGACTTTTGTTATTTTTAGGTTACCTGATAGTGCATCAATTTAAAGCAATTGCCAATAATAGGCAGCCCCTAATACAGAAGTATTTATAATGATAGTGAGCCAAAGTACCGCAATAAATGCACGTTTTTGTGATTTATGTCTTAACCATTGCTGAGCGATCAGTGCTCCCGGCCAACCACAAATTAATGCTAAAATATGTAAACTACGTTCCGGCACTCTAATAGGCCGATCTGTTGACTCTATCGCCAAACGCTTATCCCATTTATAAACTAAAAACGTAATACTGCTCATAGTACAGTAAACACTGGCAACCAAATATGGCCAATAATCAAGCAGCCCACCAATCACTAATACAACTAGAAAACTAACAGAAAAAAGCAATAATGTTTTTTTAATCAACGGACTCTCGCCTATACTACAATTTGAAAAACTAATAATGATAGGCACAATTATGTCATACCTAAAAACACTTTTACTATCTTTTTGCTTTATCTACGCTGGTGCTATTAGTGCACAAACGATTGACTTAGCACCAGAGCTTGAAGTATTTAAACCTTACCTCGGCACATGGCAAGCTGATTTCAATGTTGCCGATAATAAGCCAAAGATTCAGGATGTAGGTCGCTGGGAGCGAGCCCTCAATGGGAAAGCAATTCGTACCCTTCACTCAATTAATGAAGGTGAATATGGCGGCGAATCAATGATATTTTGGGATAGTAAAAAGCAGTCATTAGTTTTTTATTATTTCACTACAGCAGGCTTTTATACTCAAGGGACATTGAAAGTATTGAGCCCTACGCAGTTTGTAGCATACGAAACCGTAACAGGTTCAAAAGAAGGCATCACAAAAGTAAAATCAACCAGTGATTTTAAAGATGAACAGTTTGTTGTCTCTACCTCTTATTTAAAAAAGGGCGAATGGACAAAACCTGAAAAACGTATTTACACTCGCAGTAACAAACAGGTTATTTTTAAATGAAAAAATAAGATACGCAAAATTTATATTGATTGGGTCAACTACCTAGACGTATTTACAAGGGCTGTTTTTAACTAAACAGCCCAGTTAAAGAATCAATCTAACCCATTTAAACCTGCTTTTGCCGCATTATATAAAGCACCCAATGTTGAATCGAATACCCATTTTATAAAGCTAAAAGTTAACTCTACGGCCTTGCTAATAACCTTACCAGCAAACACTAACATATGCCCAAGAAGTCCTAACGTTTGAGTTGCAAATGATGCTGAGGCTTTAGCAATTTTATCTAGTGTTCGTGCTAACATGTCATAAAAAGTTAAACCTGTACCAATAGCTGCTTGTGCTGCTACAGCGCTATAATAACCGGCATCTTTTAATAAGGTTACTAACGCTGCGCCTAACTTATCGGCCCAGTGCGAATTGAACGAAGCTTGGTTTCTGTCTTCAAAATTTAAGCGCACTGGGGTACTTAAAAAATGATTAGCTCGAACTGTTAAATTCCCCCAGTCATTACTGTTGGCTGTATTCACATAGCCTGGCGTACCACTAAGCTTATGCGCAGCTCCTTTAAGCCCCTGACCATTATCAAGACGAATTTCCTGGCCATTGTAAGGCGCGTGAGAAAAAGGCCACAGAGGTACTTTAGCGACGGGATCTGCACCGTGTGTGCATCGATAAATTTTATCAATTCTTGACGTAGCAGCTCTGGAGAAATTTTCAAGACCCACTCTTGGGGAGCCAAAGGTGTAAAGCTTTACAGGTAAAGAGTATTCCGCTTTGATCCAATCAGCTGAAAGGGTCGCTAACGCACCACCTAAACTGTGGCCAACAATGTGTACACAACCGGTAATTTTATCTCTTATATTTGCAGCAACGAACTCTTGTAGTGCAGGTTTCATACTATAAAAAGTTTTATTAAATCCTGCATGAACCATACTGCCATTACTGCCACCGCTTAAACCAAAGTTGCCATCAGTTAAACCGTCACGCAACGAAGCAGTGCCACGTATAGTGATCACTGAATCTCCTTGATACGCTCCTTGACCATGACCCAGCAAACCAAAACCTGTACTCAAGCCAAACAGGTGAGAGAAAAATCCACCAGTGATGCCCTGCACTGCTTCAGAGTTAACCCCAAAATTAAAATTTCCACGTAAAGCAGGATGCAGAGAATTATTTAATAACGTTGTACTTTTAATGCTTTTTGCTTTGTAGGCAAGTAATGCCATTTGTACTGCTTGGGTGGGTGTTAATGTATTCATAAAATTCCCTTTAAATAAGTTGGTCAAAAGTTAAATTTTACATGCACCATATATGGTGAAAAAGTGCTCTTGCGCTTCTTCTATAGGTATATCGTATGTTTGCGGCTCTTCAGCAATATCACATTCTAAATCAGCGAGTAAATCTTTTAGTGTGTCACTGTCTTCATGCATAGATACGGTTAAGTACCATAATACGATACCCTCTGGCGTACCATTTTCTATATATATATGCTGAATCAATGATTCGTTATCAAACATGTTAGAAGGCTTACCCGTTTTGATGGCTTTTTCTGTAAAAGTAAAATAGCCATTGTCATCGGTTATAGCTTCATCTTTGTACTCATCGCCATAAGTTAGCGAACGTACAACTTTAGTATTCGCAACAGGCTGCCCTTTATCTAATAACTGCCCCTTTACTGGAGCCGATAAAACAAAATCCTGTTTATTAAAAAAACCAAACATATCTGCACAAGCCTGTGTTGTAGTGAAAATAATGATAATAGCGGCAATTACCAAAAAGTAAGCTTTAAAACGTGATAACAAAATAAATAATCTCCTTAATACTCACCTAAAAACACACTTCCTATATTGCTCTTTACTGGCGTTTTAGGCTCTAAATCGATAATAATCAAACTTAATGGCATTGTCGTTCTGACTAAAATACATTCTAATTAGGGACAACGTTAACTGCAAGCAATTAGAACAAAAAACAAGCATTAAAATACGAGTATTTATTAATGCCATTCATCTTAAAGGTTTATTTTTGAAAGTAGGTTTTAAGTTTTAATAAACCAGACTCAAGTTCAAATTTTTGTACTTTAGGGTTTTTAAATTTAAAGCCGTTTGAAATATGCGTATTAATCATTGTCGCCATGCCCTCAAAGCCAGCAGGCGCACTTGCGACTAAATCGCTCAATAGTGGTTGAATAAGCGGTTGATGCTCTTCAATTAAGGTAGGATCCTCGTAAATATCGTATACAAAGTTAGTGAGGGTTTGTTGATGTTGTTGTTCCATATTTATTTCTATAGCGCTTTAAATTAAAGCGTTGATAGCTCCTTTAATATTGAGTTAGATATATTTATAACTTAATTTTTGGCTAGCGATTCTTTGGCTAACTCTTGTAAGTCTTTAGCAAGCCCTTTACGCCCTTCTCTGTGAGCATTATCTATTACATATTGAGTATGAATTATCACTTTTTCCCACATACCAAGTTCTTGATAAATAGTAGCCAATTCATAGAGGGTAGAAGCCTTAAGCACTATTGCTTGATTGCTCTCTTGAGCCAAATAAAGTTCATATAAGCGTGCAGCTTCACTTATGTCTTTTTTAACAAAACGACCACTTTGGTATAACCAAGCTAATGTATTAATAGCATCAGGCTCTCCATTATCAATTCGAGTATTTAACTCATTTAGATAACGAGAACCATCTCCTTTGTACATACCAATATAATACAAGGACTTCCAATGGCCCAGTGTGTAAGCTTTTTCACACCAAAGCTCTAATTTATCAGGCGCATGTATATAACTTTTTGCACATTGCTTAGCTGCAATTTCAACTGTTAAGTTCGGATCATTAATATCGTGATTTGGAAATAAGGAAGCTTGAGCATCCGTAGAAGTAAAAAAACTAATTGCTAACACAAGTATCACTAATACTTTTACCATTGAAATGATCCATCATTATTAATACGTTTTTCAGGTAGATGAACTTGAAAAGATTTAACCGTACTTTCATATGGAAAGCCTTCTTTGTAGAAGTATTGCTCTTTCAAGGCCTCTTTTTGACTAGACATACCCTTACATTTCCTGTCGCTGTAACTAGATAAACCACCAATAAAATCAATAAAACGAACATTTTGAATACCATGCTCTTTAATTAAAGAATCAATGCCTATTCGATACTTTAAATTCTTAACAGCATGCCATCGACTCATAAAAGCAACAATTTTATTCTGCTTAGATCTCTTAAGGATTTAGCTAAATTGTAAGCCCAAAGATCATTTATAAACGTACGCGCATCAAAACATTCCCCAGTCACGGCTTTAGTCGCTGGGCATACACTATCCATTACCTCCATAGTTCTAATATAAACATCTTGTGCTACAATTTTTAACCCAAAATCGCGAGAAGCCTTCACAAGCTCACCACAAGCATGCGGCGTTAAATAACCATGGGACCCGTATTTATCAAAAAACTGCTGTATAGTATTAAAAACCTTTGCCTGTTCTTTGATAAAACTCTATGTTTTCCTGCATCGAGCACGGTAGTATTTCCATAGCAAAATGTGTAAAACCCGCTGCTTTTAACTGCTTAATAGCCTTTATAGTCTCATACTTAACCCAGCAGCACTATGGCTTGACTCACCAAGCATAACTAAGCGCGCATTGCCAGGCATTGTTCTGTAATTTACATCCGTGTTTATTTTATTCATTGTATTTCCATATAAGTTTGTTTAAATTTTATAATTACTGCACAGTGCTATTCGCACCAACCTGCGTTTGTACTTACTTTTTCCACATTACTTTTATTTTCAATTAGCCACGTATCAATAACTGATGAAGGTTTGAATTCAGAGCCAGTGCCTGGCCAATAATATGTTCCTTTTTGATCTAAACAAAGCGCTACATAGACAGCTGCAGAATTAAAAACAATATCTTCACTTTGCTCCACAATCATCTCATAACTTATCTTGCTATGAGTTTTACCTTTATAAGTTGCTCATAGGTTGGATCTTAAGAAAACTTGAAGTTGAACTCTGTTAATGATCAAATAGTTACGCCAATAAAAACATGACCAAAAACAGAGTTCACATGCAGATTAACCAAGTTTCAAATCAATTAAAAGCCCTTATCTCAGAAAAACACCTCATTGAGCTTGCAAAAACCTCCGGATTTCAAGTTCGACACCGTTGCCTGTCGATCGTTTCTCTGCTCAAAGCTGTGTTCAAAAGCTTATCTTGCCTGCAAGACGCTAACTTGTCAGATATCCATCAGAACCTGCGAACGCAGGCCAATTGCACGATAAGTTATAAACCTTTTCATAATCAAATTCGAAAACCTGCATTGACTGAGCTAGTCCGTGAACTCGTTATTCAAGCGATGTCTAAATTGACTGTAAACACGCTGGATAAAACCTTTTTTACCCAGCGAGGAATATTGCGAGTGTTATTGCAAGATGGCTCTTCATTTGCTCTACATGATGAATTAGCGCAGGTTTTTGCTGGTCGCTTTACTGCGATAAATCCTGCCGCAATTGAGTTACATCTTACTTATGACCTATTTAACGAACAGCCTTGTGAAATAGATATCCGTCCTGATGTTGAAACCGAGCGAGCCTTTTTACCGGGTAGTCACACACTTGAAGATACGTTATTACTTGCTGATGCAGGGTATTTTGATTTAGATTACTTTGAGCAAGTATCTCAAGATGGCGGCTACTTTTTGGTTAGAGCGAATAAAAACATCAACCCAACTGTCACATCTGCTTATTGCGCGGGCGTAGAGCTTAAAGAAAAGCATATTAAACTCAAAACCTTGCTCAAAAAGCGTGCTAGTCAGCCACTTGAGTTAACAGTACGCTGGAAGAGAAATGGACCCGAGTACAGGCTTATTTATCTACCCGATGAAAAGCGCCCTGTTTTCCTTGTTACTAATTTAAAAGAAACACAGTTTAACTTTGATGAGTTACTCGATATATACGCGACTCGTTGGCAAATCGAGTTACTTTTCAAAGAGCTAAAGTCATGGAATAACCTTAAGGGATTCATCACAAGAGACCCACACATCGCAGAATCGCTGGTTTGGCTGAGCATACTGCAAACACTTATCAAGCGTTTTATCTGCCATAGTGCAGCGACGATATTTAAGTGTGCGATCTCGACATTTAGAGCGAGTAAGTGCAGTTATCTTTGGCTGGATGATATTCTGGATTGCATAGAGCAAACACAGTGTAATCATAAGATACACCGTGTGCTAGAGCTACTAGCGGTAAATTGTAAGCGTCAATCCATTGAAAAAAATAATGACATGTGCCGTTTTAAAATAGGAAGTCACACGATCTGTGCTCCTTAAGAACTAAGCTATGATAAGTTGCTAACACTTCAGCTGAGTATACGTGTTTTTCATACTCATCCTCGTCACGTAAAATTTCAACATTTGTGATTTTCACTTTAGCTAAATAGTGCACATTTTTAACTGCTTCTTTAAAACCTTTCAATTCCAAAAGCTCAGCACTTTTGGCATAAACAACGTGAGTTAAAGCAAGAAAAACAACACAAATGACAAGTACTTTTTTCATCATGCCTCACTCCAAGCAACAGATGCTTTTTGAGTATAAATAGGTAAACTTGCTGATGAAGGGTCAAAATTAGCAGGCACTACAAAATCATCCCACAATTGCTTTTTATACTTTGCAACATTAACACTGTTACTTTGATTATCCCCGCGCATATATAAATAATTGCCACCTGGACTTTGGCCCACGACAAAAGCAACATGGCCTCCCCCCTTTTCGAGATTTAATCCCCATAGCACCGTAAACAGGTTTATCAATAGGCTTAACAAAGCTCGACCATTCTTTTGCCCTAAAAGCATTTTTAACAGGCTCCAGATTATTCCCTTCATAACCCAAGCAACAAAAGAGCCGCACCATGCATTTTGACCAACGCTCTCATCACTTCCCAAAAATTTTGATGCCTTAACGTATTCTAAAATCTGTGGATTTTCTTTTTGCACCCGGAACTTCAGCCACGCCAACCTCTGCGATAGCCGTTTTCATCCAAAATGCATTTGTAGCAGGTATTTTAGTGCAGTAGTTATACTACTAATTGCAGCCTGACTTACTACTTTTTCATTTTTTTTCGATGTTTACGACCATTCGGATTTATTTTCCCATCGGGACGAACCATGTTTAATACTTTACTTTGAAATAATTAAATAGCGGTAACAGTTTGAGAGTTCTCAGGGCGAGAGCATAAACGACCATCCACAACTAAAGTTTTCGTTGGGGAGATAAGTTTAAGTAATTTATTCAAAGCCGTTTGCACGGCTTTCACATCGTTTAAACTATTTACACCACCAAGCCCTTCGGCTTGAGTTATTCTGATTGCTGACATTGAAGAGTCCTTTTCTTTAGTTGTCATGTTGTTTAAGTACAACGTATCCGTAGTGAATTAACACCCACTATTTAGAGTGGGTGTCTTAGTTACTTTTGAATAAATTTCGTACTGAGTAGGTTGGTTGCTTTAACTAATTCCGCGTAACCCGTGCTCGTTGCATTATTCCAATTCCACTCTTTTTAAGATGCAGACTAATGGCATCAAACCCTTTACTAGCTCATTGATAATTTAATATAAATTAAAAAGAGCATTTATTAAATAAATCACGCATGATATTAAAAAGGCGCCAGCAAACGCAAAAGCTATCGATTGATCGTTTTCAATTTTAGCTCTAAAGAAGTACTTTTCGCAGGCCCCGAGTATCTGTATCACAACTAAAAAGGTAACTGCCTGACTTATCCAAAAATAATTACTAAATAGAGGAAGCAAAGGACTGATTGCTGCATAAACAACAAGTACCTTAAAAGCAATCGATTTGTTTTTGTCCGAAAGCAGAATGGTTGTACTCACAATCAAAGCAGCAAGGCTTGCCGCAAAAAATGCAATGACTGGCCACACAACAGGATCTGGAAACGATAACAAAGCATCAAATGAATCACTTACACTATGCATAGTAGGTAAACTGATAAACGAAGTAATAAAACTTATTACTCCAAAAATTATAAACCAGCAAATCACCCCTGAAAGAAAATAACCAGTAGAAAACTTAGTATGCCCTTTGTTCTCCGCCAACTTTACAAGTAGAACTCCTACTAAGTTAATTCCACCAAGAACCAATAAAGCGTACATAAAATCATTAGTATAAAAAACACTCATCGCAACCGTTGCTGCTATAAAAATACTAGGCCTTACAACACTCTTTATATATAAATAAACAAACACAGGCTGAATTACCAGCATAATAATTGCTAAAACACTTAATTCCATTAACGTTTCCTTGATCCTAATAGCTTTATAAAAAAATGAAAAAACAAAATGTTTCGATTAAATTTTAGTCCGAGTTAAAAACATAAATATCATGTTAGAAACAATACGCTCTCAAGCTACCAATAAAGCTATAACATATTGTATTATAGTGTAAATTATGTATCTTGATTAACCGTTACACTGATGAATATATTTAATGATACTTTAAATAGCGTGCAAAAATTAGCATGCTCTACAGTTTTCATTTAACGTTCTACTTAAAGGTTTATTTTTTGAAAGTAGGTTTTAAGCTTTAATAACCCAGACTCAAGCTCAAACTTTTGTATTTTAGGATTTTTAAACTTAAACCCATTTGAAATGTGAGTATTAATCATCGTCGCCATGCCCTCCAAGCCAGCAGGCGCACTTGCGACTAAATCGCTCAATAATGGTTGAATAAGCGGTTGATGCTCTTCAATTTTGGTTGGATCCTCGTAAATATCGTATACAAGGTTGGTTAGTGTTTGTTGATGTTGTTGTTCCATAATTATTTCTATAGCGCCTATATTTTGGCGTTTATAGCTCCTTTGTTTATCAATGAAATCTGTCGTGTTAATATCAAACTTTAAATTTTACTAAAATCGCATTTTATTGTTCTGAGTCGATAGATGTTCCCGCTTCTTTTATTTGTTGTTCTAATATAGCTTCTTTACTTTCAATATAATTACTTTCATCTAAAAAGCGTTTCTGTTCAGCTGCCTTTTCAAAATCACCTAACTCTGTATATATCAAATAGAGAGTTTCATGAGTTCTGGTTACTCTCATTTTTTCCTCTTCAATACCTTGGTTTTCATTTAAATATTGATTATATAAAACAATCGATTTATACAGATTCTGGGTAACAAAACGCCCGGACTCATACGCAAAAGCTAATGCTAAAATCCCATCAGGATCGCCATTTTCAGCATGTCTTTGAGCTTCAGCGATATAACGGCTTCCATCACTTGTATGTAAACCTATAACTTCAAGAGCCTGCCAGTACCCCATTTCATAAGCCCTTTCACACCACATTTCGAGCTGGCTAGGCGCATACATCAAACTTTTTTTGCATTGCAGCATCACCGTATTATTAGATAAATTAGGATCATTAATATCATGCTTTGGGAAAAAAGTTCCGGCAAAAGATAGGGGGCATAGCACCACTGAAAAGCATAAGATAATCACAATTATTTGGTTCATAACTATATCCTTTTGATTAAATGCCATTATCTGGTAAATGAACTTGATAACTTTTCACTGCACTTTTAAATGGAAAGCCTTCTCTATAAAAGTATTGGCGTTTAAGCTCTATTTTTTCATCTGAGTAACCTCGGCAACTCCTTTTCGAGTAACATGCGGTTCCACCAATGAAATCTATAAACCTGATAGTTGATACACCACCAACCTTAACAAAAGTATCTAGCCCCTCCTGATAACCAGCAGCTCTTACTGCATGCCAACGATGCATATAAGCAACTACACGATTTTGATTTGACTGATTTAAGATAGTATTTATATTTTGAGCCCAAACCAGATTCCTTACTGTGTGACTATCAAAGCACCTTTTTGCTTCAGCATTATCAAAACCACAGGATGAATCAATTACATCCATCTCTTCTAAGGTCAAATCCAGAGCTATAATTTTTAAACCGACTTCTCTCGCTGCTTTGCCTAATTCACCGTAAGCTTGAGGTACTAAATAACCCCTAGCCCAGTATTCATCAAAGTATTGCTGAATTTGATTAAAACCTTTACCTGTGCGTTGATAAAACTCAACTTTATCTTACATAGAGCGAGGTAGCATTTCTATAGCAAAGTGAGTAAAGCCTACTTTTTTAAGTTCTTTGAGTGCTTTAATCGCCTCAAATTTATAAATGGCGGGATTGTGGCTTGATTCGCCTAACATAGCCAAACGAGCATTACCGGCCATTTTTCTATAATTTACATCCGTGTTTATTTTATTCATTTTATTTCCATATGAGTTTATTTAACTTTTATAATTACTGCACAGCGCTATTCGCACCAACCTACGTTAGTACTTACTTTTTCCACATTACTTTTATTTTCAGTCAACCACTTATCTTTTCATAAAGTTGATATTTTCAACTTGGGCATTATTTTATAAAATAATGCCCAAGTACTTTATTACATCGTCAACCTAAAATGGATTCATTCATTTTCCGCAGACTATTCTTAAAGAGCAGGATAATTCTTCGCATAATAATAAAGAGTAATTACCCGCTGCTTATCTATACTTGTAGTGTAATTTAAACGAGATAATAAATAAGAAGTACCGAAGCTCTCTTTAGTCCAATTAGCCATTACAAACTCTTTCTCTTTTTGAGAAAATACCTCCCAAGCAGCTTGAGAGGAAAGAAACTTTTCCTTTGCTTCTCCCTTAACAAAGTGTCCGACTAAACGTTTTGCATGTGATAGCTTTTCTTCTAAAAATATATTGAAATCATCATATCGATCCCTTAGTTCAACATAATCACAATCACATTGAGATATTTTTTCTTCATACACTTTAGCTTCTGCTAAGAAGCTATTTACATAGTCAGGTGTATCTGGGTTATCTATAGCTAAACATGACGAAACAGTTACTAGCATAGACAAGAAAAAAATTGCTTTAATTTTATTTACCATCCTTTATAGAGCCCTTTTATATAAATATTCCACTCACTATTTCTACGATTACTGGCTCCAAAAATTAAAAGAAAGATTACACAGCTGTAAGTCGGCACTTGCTTTTGCGAACAAGCTCGCAAGAACTACTTGGGCTGTATTTAGTAGTAAAACAATGTTTTATGTGAGTAAATCATGTTCAGATCAAAAGACGGCTTAGGTAATTATTAGTAACACATTAATTTTATTAAAACTTATAGGCCAGCGGGTTCATATTATCAATATGCAAGACCTACCCCCATTAATTCTAAGTAAATGGGGGGATTCGATTCAAGTAATTAGAACTGCTTAATTAGCGTATATGGCGCATCGGCGGTTAACCGTGTCACGATATAGCTATACGAAGATGAATAACTTCCGCGTTCAACTGCATTTGCCATATGTAGAACCATATCCTCAATACCATCTTGGTTATAATCACCCTTGGCCATTATCGTTAACCTTTGAATACCACCACTGTTGTCGTAATAAATAGCTTGGTCATCATTTACAAGTTCCACTTTTTGGATATGGCTCATTTCTTCCCAGCTACTCGCTTTTACTAAGCGGCGCTCGTCATCATTTGAAATAATTAAAGACAACTCAGGCGGCATTTTGTTTGCCAATGCTGCATCGTGTTTAAATGAGTCTAAAAAGCTTTCTTTTGAAGGCATTAACTTCCCCATAGCAACCCACGTAGTACATATTTTATTAGTAGCTAGTAACGCGACCTGCTCTTTATAATCTGATGATTTATAGCCCTCTTGCAATGCTTTAGATAAAACTTTACAACTATCAACGTTAATAGCTGGCTTACTGTCTATAACAACTTCATAGGAATAAAACCAGCTTTTACTATATAAAGCATTAACTTGCTCCGGCGTTTCTAAGACCTCCGGTTCCATAAAATATCCGTTAGTTTTATTCTCTAAACTATATGTTGGAGCTATTTTATTCTTTTCTATTTCTGCACATGCAGTGCTAGAGATACTAATACATATAAGTAAAATAGTTTTTTTTATCATTTTGCACTCTTGAATAGGTTACGCACATAAGTATTACGTTCAGTTGGTACATCTTTTCTATTTGATTCAATGGCTGCTTGTTTGAAATCACGAACTTTCATATGTTTATTAAAATTTGGAAACTCGTCTTTAAGTTCAGGCATACCTAAATTAAAAATCATATCAAATAGCGCTAATTTTACATCGTTAGGGTAACTTGCAAATTCTGAAACACCATATATACGTTTAAGTTCACTTTCAAATATTCTGATATGCTGTTCAACTTGTGCTTCCCTTACAGCCTCTGTAGTTACCAATTTAGTGAAAGGCTTATAAAAAACAGCGGCTTGACTCCCAAAAGGTTTTGATTTAATTAGTTTAAATTCATCTTCAATTTGTTTTATCGATGCAATGGCTCCCGTATCACGAATGATAAAAGGAACTTTTTTTGCAGCTTCAACATCTTTTAATAAATGACCAACACCAACGGTTACATACCCTTTTGTATCTAAATACATATGAGGAACATTACCTTCATATTTCATCATATTTTGTTTTAGTTTCGTTTTTAAATTGCCAGATAGTGGTACAACGGCAACCACTGCGGCACCAGCTAACTTTTCATTGATTTTTTTATGCGTACGGCCATTTGGAGCTATTTTCCCCTCTGGGCGCACCATAGTTAATACTTTGCTTTGAAATAACTTTATAGCGGCTACGGTTTTAGAGTTTTCAGGGCGAGGGTTTAACCGACCATCCACAATTAAAGCTTGTGTAGGCGGGATAAGTTTTAGTAATTTATTCAACGCCGTTTGTACGGTTTTTACATCGTCTAAACTGTTAGCGCCGCCCAATCCAACAGATTGAGTTATTCTGATTGCTGACATTGAAGAATCCTTTTCTTTAAAGTTATATTTTTAATTACAACGCACTATCAATAAATTAACTCTCACTATTTAAAGTGGGTGTCTTGATTATTTTAGGTGATACAGTTCAATTTTTTCCTGCATCGAGCTAGGCAGCATTTCTATAGCAAAATGTGTAAAACCCGCAGCCTTTAACTGCCTAATCGCTTTTATAGCCTCATATTTATAGCCAGCAGCACTATGCCTCGATTCGCCTAACATAACTAAACGCGCATTACCGGCCATTGTTCTGTAATTTACATCCGTGTTTATTTTATTCATTATCTATCCTTGTTTTTTATTTAAATTTTCAAAACACCATCTATAAAATTCAATAGCGTCATTATTCTCAGAGCTGTAAGGAGCAATTGCATATTCATAGCTCATTGCAAATAAAAGCTCTTGTGCAGTGAAGTTACATTCTTCACTTTTTGAATAACATTCCTGAACTCCACGCCACAATGACATTGCGCGGCTAACATACCCGTCGCCCCACCTTTCTTTAAATTGCTTGCTGGGGTTGTTTTTTAGCGTAAATGAAGCAACCTCTTGAAGTGTTAAGTGTGTCGTATTTATATACATCATGATAAAAATTAGCTATTAGGCGACTTGTTCAAAGTTCAATAACTTGCATACCATCAAAATAACCATCAGGTGCTTCCTCAAGTTTCAAAATTGGCATTACTGTACGGTATTCAAAACTCCCACCATAAGGTAGTAACAAACTACAGTTAGTTGATTCAAGTAAAATTGCCTTCTCATTGCTATCTACAAAACTTTTTATACCTTCGGGAGTTTTACGCGTAAACACTTTGATACTGTGAATATGCTCGTTAATCAGTCCAGTCCAACGCTCACGATTTCCATATTTAGAATGATCATAGGGTATTTTTTCCATGTCTTCATTTGAGCCTTGCTGAATACCATCCTTATAAGCAAACCAGACAAGTATTGAATCTTTAACATTGTTAGTTTCAAACCCAATAATGTCGCCATTCTCTAAATGAATATATAAACAACTCCCAACATATGTGAATATATCTTTATCCTGAATATTGTTCTTTTCTTTATACTTTCGGATCCCAAACTCCAAATAAGGTCTTGTTAAATTTATCACCTTATTATTTTTTAGGGAATTTACTATGTCTTTTTCAAGGGTTAACCCATTTAAAAAATCACTCATTATAAACCTAATTTTAAGTATGTTATTTAATCAACCAAGACGGAATATAATTATTTCCAATAGTGAGCTGATAACCATATAGCTTTTTTGCTAGTACAGCCATTGCTGTGAGTGGAATTGAAATAGCGCCTCTTCTATCCCCCTCTCTTGCATATGAACTGTAGTATTCTTTATGGAGTAATAATGCTTTTTGCATTTCCTCATTGTACTCTTGCTCGCCATCTTCACTAAATATAGCCATCAGTATCGAAGGAATTGGCCACTCTATACGGCTTGCATATAAATAATCCTCATTATTAGGGTAATCATTAGGGTTACTAGCTACTAATGCTTTTTCTAATGCCCCCGCTAAATCCGAACCTGACGTAAATACTGTTTTTAATAACTCCATTAGGGCAAAATTAAAGGGAGTTAAAGATGCTCCCGACTCTGCATTTTCTAAAATAGAGATATCGATAGATTTTAAATATTCGATTCCTTCCCACTCAAAGCTACGTGCCAAAATACTCAAATAAAAAGTTGTAAGCCAAGTTTGATAATTCGTATTAACATAGTCGCGCCGACCCACAACCATTACGTGGTCATCTATAATTCGAAATGGAAAGGCATTGCCAGAGCGTTCATTACTTTCAAATATACCCATGCCTAAAGATTGCGCCCGTAATAAACAGCCCCACGTCCTGTTTTCATTCGGCTCAATTAGCGCTGCTATAGGCAGTAAGTCTTCACAATTTCGTTTGAATAACTTTGGTACTTCTGTAAATGGGTTTCGTTGAATATCTGGCCAATGGTCTTCGTGGCTGTCGTTTTCTGCAAGCATGTCTATATGGTCTGGGTGTTCATAAGTAAAGTGACTCTCAATCATTTTTATGCCTTCGTAATGCTATAAAATGTAAATTTAGCGTTTTTTAAAATAATAAAAATACTGTATAAGTAATCAATATTAGTAGTTAATTACTTATAAAAGTCATAACTGCACTTCATATAATCTAACGGCTTTATTTATATTCAGCAGGTTTACCATCAATAATCCACTGTGGGATATAGCCATTTTCTACGGTTAAATCATACCCTTTTACATCTTTAGCAAGTACCGCCATAGCTGTAAGAGGAATTGAAATAGCGCCCCGTCGATCGGCACGTCTACTGTCTTTCCCTGTATCAAAGTATTCTTTATGAAGTTGTAATGATTTTTTCATTTTTTCATTATAAACATGCTCACCCTCATCACTAAAAATAGCCATAATAATATCTACTAGGGGCCAATCTAAACGGCTAGCGTATAAATAAGCAAAGTCTTCGTAATCATCGGGGTTACTGGCAACTAATGCTTTTTCGATTGCTGAAGTTAAATTTGCACCTGGCGTAAATACCGCTTTAAGTAAATCTACAAATGCATAGTCAAATGGCCGATTTTGCTCACCTAAACTAGCCTCTGCAAAAACGCTATTATCAATCGTTATTAAAAAATCAATTGCTTTTTTATTACGTAATATAATAGCGCTGTATAAAGCAGGCAGCCAGACTTCAACTTTAGTTGAATAATCATCAGCCTCACCTATAACCTCTATAAAGTCATTATCGTAAGCGACTATAAATGGTTTACCTACACTTGCGTTACTCTGAAATGCTGCTAAAGCCATTTGTTGTCCGCGTGTTAAATAAAGCCATGCGTTTTTGCTATTTGGATTCTCTACCGCCTCTAAAGGAAAAGCCCTAATGAGGTTTCGCTTAAACTCTTCATAAAAAGACATACCGCCGCCTGCTTTTATAAGAAAGAGGCTATCCTCTTCATCTTCAATATACTCCTCAACCATATCATCATAAGAAACTTGGCCATAACTATAGTGACTTTTTATCATTTTTTGTCCTTTAAACTTTTACTTTAAACTTTGTAACTTCAATACTTTTCTTCATTCCACTGTCATTGGCTTTTTGCTTAATCCCAAAATACTTAATTACAGGAGCTTTAGGCGGACTTAACTTAGCATGTACTCTAGAATATTTTTGCGCTCTTTGAATCGCTGTCAAGTTCTTTTTACAATCTTTTATTTGCTTAGTTAACTTCTCTTTCCCGACTTGACCATAGGCAGGGTTCTTTTCAGGGTTTTGGAGGTCTTCTAGTTTTTTTGTGTAATTTTCAATAACAGATTCCATATACTCTGAACTTCCCTGTTGAGCTCTTTTTTTATCTGCCATACGGCTGCCCCAATCAGATGCGCCCCCCTTAGCCTCTACAATAATAACCTCTGGAGGTTTTCCATCAATTAAATAAACTTGGTCAAACTGCCCTTGTTTACCATCACCTGGGAGGTTTGATTCTAAGGGAATTGCATTAGGATATTCATGCATTATATACGCTTTGGCCGCTGCTTCCCCTAGTTTCTCACTTGCATCACGCATGTCGCTTCGTGCATTTTTAAGTGCTTGCTCTCGCTCTGATCCTTCTTCCATATCCAGCGCCTCGTCTCGAGCTTTTACAGCCTCATCACGCTTATCAGCACACTCTTTTAATTTCTCTTTATCTGCAGGAGTTAATTTCTCATGGTCTAAAGTAAGCTTTTCATCTACATCATGAAAAATATCAATTTTATCACTGGCTTCTACTAATGCGCCGTTTTCATAGCGTAACTTCGCTGATTGTTTTTTATCTTTTCGCGAAACAATTACATTACCTTTGTGATTAGTGTAAACATTGTAATTATCTTTATCGGGAGACTTGAGCTGGCTTACTAGTAATAATGCATCTTGCTCACTATTTGGTTTAGCTTTTTGAATTGGTTTTGGCTCAGATGCTTTACTAATTAATTGATACTCTTTGGCTATATCATTCAAAGATTCATCTACAATGTCATGAGCAGCTCCGACTATGACCTCTTGCGGGTCAGCAATTTTTGGTAAGCCATCTGCACCATACATAAATTGTAGATCTTTGATGAATATACTTTTCTCTTCGAAAATTTCATATATTCTGGCTAATTCATCTAAAGATTTTTGAGATAAAACAGTCTTAATACTCTCTGTCGTTAGCCCTTGCGAATTAGTTCCATTCTTAATATTTTTTTCAATGTCTCGGCCATTGAATAACATTCGCTCTTGAATACCACCTTGTATTATCTCCCCATCGCTAGAAATAGTTGTACCCAACTCTGGAATGGTAATTACTGGCAGACCAAGTGCTTTTATAGTCTCTAAATCTTTAGCTTCTTGTTTGATATCCTCTATCGTCGCCGGATTCATACTTGTCGAATTACGCTTTGGAATGAGTAAAACTTCATCATCATCTATAGCTAAGGCCTCTTTATAACCACCCGCCCCTAACTTATTATCTAAAACACTAGGAGGTATCCATCTAATTGGTGTTGAAGGGGTTGTTAATGACCCTAGATGTTCTTTAATATCTTTTGGCGTTAAATTTCCATCGTAAGCGGATTGCAATAATTTATCAGATAATTCACTACTAATAGTTCCTGAAGCAACACTTATTTCAAGCGCTTCTTTTAAGCTCTTTTCACCCTCTTCACACATTAACCCAAATGGATCCACCCAGTTAACCGGATTGGGCGCATATTGATAGTGATTTATACCACCCACTAAACCAATCGGATCTTGGTTTATAAAACGCTGTTGTTTGGGGCTGTAGTAGCGGTAGCGGTTGTAGTGTAAGCCACTCTCTTCATCAAGGTATTGCCCTTGAAAACGGATTGGCTGAGTCAAACTATTTGTAGTGCTTACCTTTGGCTCTTCATAACCATAAACATCGGCTTGGTTTTCCCATACCACTTCTGCTTTATTATTAGTTACAAAGCGTGGAGTATTCAGTTGGTCTAGGTGGTAGTAATACACCTCACCTTGTTTAATAAGTGACACTGGGTGGAATTGATTTAGCAGGTTGATATACCAGGTATATTCTCCGTGTTGGTATTCGCCGATTAACTGGTCGTTATCCCAAATGTAGTCAATTTTACCCTGCTCGGTGTGCTTGGCGATACGACGCCCGAGTGGGTCGTAGTCGTATTGAGTAAGCGTACCGTTGTTATTAAAGCAACTTAGCTGATTAAATGCGTTGTATTCGCGGCGGGTTTTTATGCCTTTACCGGTTTCGCGTATTTGGTTACCAAATTCATCATAATGAAAGTCACTGTCGCCAAAATGAGTTAAACGGTCGGCGTCTGTGGTGCCTCGAATAATTCCATCGTCTTCGCTTAAATCACTGGCTGCGGTTGCTGCATTTGAATCGTTATATTCACTATGAATTGCATTAGGTGTGTTAGCTGACTGGGTGCTTTCAACCTTATTGCTGGCGTCACTAGCATCGCTATCATCATTTAGCTGAGTCGTTTGTTGCTCTGTTAATTCATCATTTATAACTGTTGACTGTCTAACTGGATTACCAAAGCTATCCCACTGGTATTGAGTAGTTTTTGTGTTCTCATCACTGGCTAGATTTTGTTGAATTAACTGACCAAGGCTGTTGTACTCAAAATTAATGTTATGACTACTAACACCTTGCTCTTTACGCGCAATCAACTGGTTTACGCTGTCGTAATTGTACGTACAGGTATCAAATAGTGCTTGCGAAGGATGGGTTAACTGCTGCTGTGTTAAGCGGTTAAATACATCAGACTGTTGAGTAAGAGTTACATCATTACCAAATTGTTGAGTTTGGATATTACCTTGGCTGTCGTAGGTTAATGTTACGAGCGGCTTTGCAAGCTCAACCTCTTTGCTATTGGCTTGTTGTAAATGAATGCTACTTAGCTGGCCAAATTTATTGTAGCTGTATTTAAGCGTACTTGAATCTGGTAAGGTCAGTGATTGCCTTCTGCCGTAGTCGTCGTAACTGTATTTTAAGGTATGCGCTTGTTGCTGATTATGTACTTGCTCAGCACGCAGTAACCGCCCGCCTTTATCATACTGCTGCTTTAAGGTTGATTGTGCATTATGCGCACGGGTAATTTTACCTTGCAGATTATAGCTGTAGTAATTGGCGTTATTAACGATGTGCGTATCGGTTGCCAAACTTGCATGCTGCGCAATCACGCGGCCTAATTTATCGCGCTCTATTTTTACATGACGTTTATCACTTTGTGTAACCGAGGTTAACCGATTACAGGCATCGTATTTATACTGCTGTAGCGTACCGTCAAATCCAGTTACTTGCGTTGGGTTTTCATTAGCGTCATAACTTATGCGGTATACATGGCCGTCGCTGCGCTCAATGGCGGTTAGGTTGCGCTCTTTATCGTAGGTTAAGTGCAGTGCGCTGCCGTCGGGCTGAATAACACAATGTGGTTGGCTTAGCCCTTCAAAGTGTTGCTCGGTGGTATCACCCTTACTGTTTTGCGAGCTAATTAACCGCCCTGCATCATCGTAACTAAAATGTTGATGCTGTTTGTTCTCAGGGTCTTTTTCGTCAAAGGCAATGGTTTGCGCAAGCTGGCCATGCTCGTTGTATTTATATTGAGTCAATAGCCCTGCGTTGTTTATCGTCGCATTTACACGGCCCAAGTTATCATAGCTGTAGCGAACAAGTTCATCATTGTGGTGTTTAGCAAGTAGCTCTCCTTGCTCATTCCAAACAAATTTAGTGACTTGACCATTTCTATTAATGTGCTGGGTTAGATGGCCAAATTTGTCATAGCTGTAAAGTGCTGTGCGACCGTCGCCAAAGGTTTCACTTTGCAGTAAACCCGCAACACTGTATTTACGTGTTATTGTTTGACCATCAGGCAAGGTGGTTAATACACGTTGCCCTAATTGGTTGTAAGCAAATTTGGTGACACTGCCATCTGGCTGAGTGATTGACTCTAATTGGCCATAAGCCGTATAGCTGTATTTTATTTCACTGCTATCTGGTTTTATTTCAGTAACTTTTTGACCTTGTGCGTTATAGCCGTATTGCCACACATTACCATTAGGATCGATGTGCTTAACTAACTTACCTTGTGCGTTATGGACAAAGTGCTCTTTATGGCCACGCGAATCTATACAGGTTGTTTCACCTATCTCAGGGTTATATTCAAACTGATACGTATAGGTGTTGTTATCGCCCCATTGTTTTATACATTTAGCACTTGGTGAATAACTGTCCCATTCAAAATGATGGCTAAAACCACTGGCGCGGGTACGCTTAGTTAATAAGTTAGCGGCGTTATAGGCGTAGCGTTCAGTCTCGTTTTGTTGATTAGTGGCTTGTACAAGGTTGTTGTTTTCATCATATTCATAGCTTGCTAATAGTGGTGATAGCAATTGCTGTTTGTTGTCTTTATTTGTGAAGTAAGGCGCTATTTTACTTAATAAGCCTTGCTGGTTATAACTAAGTATACAACCACGCGCTTTGTTTACTTCAATACGGTTAAGGCGCTCTTTTGCATCATAGTAAAACTGAATGCTTTGACCTTTTTCGTTAATTATTTTTTCAAGCAACCAAGCGTTTTCACCTGCTTTAAAGGTTAAATGCTGATCATCAGGTGTGACCAACACGTGCTTACCGTTGGTTTGGTAATGCAACGCAAGATTGCTGCTTAATTGATAACTTGATTGCCCAGGCTTTACCTTTTCAAAGCGGTGCTTAGCCCCGTGTTCATCTTGGTATTCTAACCAGTAAGTACCTTTTTGTTTTGGACCTACTTTTGGCGGTGGTAAATAGTGCTCAGTTAACTGCACCATAAAGTCATGTCGCCAACCATTACCCATTACACTACATACATCCGCATGCGATGAACGGTATAGGCGTCGCCAAATCAATTGTTTACTGCCTGCTAAGGTGAAATCAATCAGTGGGAGTATTTCTTCACCCGAAAGCATAGAAACCGGATCAGAACGGCATTCTTGCTTGGTGATAGGTTCTTCACTTGGGGTATTATTACTTGCACCGCCACTATTTTTAGCCGGCGCTTGAGAGGCACTTTTACCTGAGGCTTTAGTGGTTCCTTTTTTGGCAGGCTTTTTAGCAGCACTACTATTGGTATTATCACTGACCTGAATTGCGGTTTTGGCTTTTTGGTGAAAACAACTCACACTACCTGCAATCAACGCATTACTTAGCATGCTTGCTGTTTCACGTGCGGATGCGCTACGTGGGCAGTTTACACCCGCACTATTTAATAGGTTTATAAGATCAAGACGCTTTGCTACATCAGTAGTTAATGTACCGCCAATTTGTGCAATTTGCGCTTTTGCACTATCTTGGGTGTTAGCAGCAACACTAAAGTAACCAGGCAAAGCAGAGCCTTTACCTGCAACAAAACAAATAGGGTAACTTGCTCCTTGTAAAACAACTGTATTACTTTGCATTGTTGTGTACTTCCTCACTTATCCATAAGTATGATGCCGTAGCTTGATATTTTGCTTGTTCTTGTGAAATCACTAACGCATGCGTGTAGTGCTCAACAATAGCGGGGCTTGAGGTCAACTGATATAAATTGACAATTCCTTCTAAGGCACCCATTTTACCTAATTTATAATTAGGTAATTCATAATGTGTATGTTCATTTATTACTTGATTAAGTAATTGTAAATTGTTTAACCACACATCACTTTCAGGTTCGATGCCATTTCCTGGGGCAAAAATAACCTCGATTGCTTGCTGTGCAGTTTGTGCTGTTTTAACAAACATGCCAGATAATTGATCGTGTTTAATAAAATCAATTGAAGGCGCTAGATAATGGCTTGTTTGCACCCATCCTGCTTTTTTAGCTGTAACCACAGCCAGTATTCCAGCCACGCCTTGATAGCTGAACTCTCCTTGCTTGTTTGCTTTAAACGTTGCATCTAATGCTATTACGTTTACTTTATGCCAAGCATTTTTTTGCGCTAATGCTATTAATGTACTTGCACCAGCTGCACCATAAAATAATGTATGGCTTACATGTGCAGGATAGAGCTGCTTTAAACTATTTGTTAAAAGTTGCTTAAGCTCATCTTGATAAGCAAGCGCTGGTAATAACCAAACTAATGGCGCTTGTGAGTCTTCAACCTTTGCAAATAATTCTTTAGATTTTATTATGCAATCATACAAACACGCATCCCAAGATTGCCAACCGGGATGCTCAGTAACCGGCGTAGCTTCACCGTAGATCAACTCATCAATATCGTGTGTAGACAAACTCGATAACGACTCAATCGCTATGCTAAAAGCTTTCATACCGGTACACCTGCAGTTAACTTTTTAGCAGCTAAATGCTGATAGTAACGATGTAAATTAAACACAGCTTGGCTATAACAATCCATTGCTGATATTTCGATTGCATTGAGCTTGGCAGTCATGGCATTACCCGCAATTAAACGCAAAGACGCAAACTGTTCCTCATATTTTGGCCAGTTGAGCTGCAACTGCTGTTTAAAATCAGCACATGCTTGTTGATCCCCCTGACACGCTCTTATTTGCGTTTCAAAATCAACGAGCAGATCAAGCTTGTCACCTAACATTCTTCTCATTAGGGTAATTAAACTACTCGGGTTTTCTATTTTATTGAGTGATGCATTAACAAGTGGCAGCAATTTAACAAAGCCACTTTGTAACAATACTTGCAGTACACCTTCTGTAGCCAAATTACGACTCGCATGGTTGCCAATCGCATTCACCTGCTCCCAAGATAAAGACAATAAAAAAAGTGACATTAACGGGGAGTTAACAAGCTCACTTTGGCACAAAAAATTAAAACCAGTGACTATGTCTTTTAAATCCGCTTGACTATCTACAAAGACCGTCAACTCACTTTCAACAAGAGCTTGAACTACTGGATTTTTACTTATCGAAAAAGCAAAATATAAGGTTTGTAAATCAATTAATGCGATTAAATTAGAGCTATGCTGCTGTAATAACACCTTACGTACAACTAGCTTTGCAACACTGAGTAAGCTAGGCTCTTTAAGCAAATTATTAATAAAAGCTAGGTTAATATTTTGCGGTAAATTAGCCATGACCTCGATACATGCTTGTGAGATCACATCTGGGCTTATATTGTCATTCAATAACGAAACTAATTGCTCTAAATTTGGCTGAGTAAATCGTTGCACAACTTGCTTTTTTTTAGCTGTTAGCCAACATGACTCTAATAGCCGCTTTTGTTGTGTTTTAACATAACCTACAGAAGTAAACGGGCAGCGCTGTGCATTGCTAATTTTCATAAGCTGCGCTTGATGATCACTTAAATAGATAGATAACAAAATCAGCCACCGATCAATACAGTAGGATTACCAATAACAATTTTTCCACCATGTGAACTATCATCGCCCATCCGAGCTGCTGGCTTGCCATTGATTTTAACGCTTCCTGATCCTGATTTAATACTATCCGGAGGGCCAATACATACCAACATATCGCCTTTACGCGCAGCTGGCATACCACCAATTAAGACGTTACCAGAGCCAGCAACCACAGGGCCTCCAACATGAGGAACGGTACCCGTGGTTTTAGGACAAATGTGCATGTGACCAATTGTAGCGGCGGGCTTACCCATTATGACTCCTTGTCTTATTAATACTTATGCAACAGCATTATTGCATTTACAGTACTGTATTATTCAAATAAAGGAATAATTAACAGTTTACTTTGTGAAGTTAAAATAGATAATAGCTCTATTAATTCAGCTTGATTATAATCAGCAAGTGCAACCGAACTTTGCATTACATACTGATATAAAACAGATACTATATCTGCACCATTTAAAGCTGGATGTAAATTAACAAAAAACTGCTTTGCGTAATAACCATTTAATGCTTTTAAATGACTTAACGCAGGGTTAAGCAATGGATCATCTGGTCTATTTATTGGTAAACAAATTAAATGAGGCAGACCATAGCGGCAATATACAACATGTCCATTATTGCTTATCCCGCTTCTAACCCCTGATTTAAAGCCGTTGATTATTTCCATATTTGCACTAATTTAACTTGATCATGCCAGCAGACAATGTAATAGCACTGCCATCAACTTTGATATTACTGCCTTTAATATCGATATTGGTACCTTCAATTGTAATATTACCGCTGCTGCTCATTTTTATTTGCGCAGAACCCGTTTTTATAACAATTTCATCACCCGCTTCAATATTTAATGTTTTGCCAACTTTAACTGTATCGTTATCACCAATTTCACTTACACGATTAGTTTTTACATTTAAGGTGTCGTTATTGCCAACGTCTACTTTACGGTCATTGCCAATAAGCACCTTATTGTCATTACCAATTTCAACATTATGATCATTATCCGTTTTGTCATTTTGGTCGTTTTTAACATACAGTTGTTTATCTTTTTCCGCCTGTATATAAACAAGCTCACTGCCCTTTTTATCTTCAAAACGCAGTTCGTTAAAGTTATCGGCTCCGCCTTCTTTGGTTGAACGTGTTTTAATACCGCTTTGTGTTTTTTCAGCGGGTAGCGCATAAGGAGGCATTAAATCAGCATTATAAATAGCGCCACTTATTATTGGCTGATCAGGATCGCCATTTATAAAATCAACTAAAACTTCTTGCCCTACACGGGGGAAGAAAAATGCGCCCCACTTCTTGCCAGCCCAGTTTTGGGCAACACGGATCCAACATGAACTTTTGGAATCTTTTTTACCTTCACGGTCCCAATCAAATTGCACTTTCACACGACCATATTGGTCAATCATGATTTCATCAGCGCTATCGCCAGTAACAATTGCAGTTTGAACCCCATTAATTACAGGCTTTTTCTTATTAACTTGTGCTCTGTATGGAATCTCTTTTGGTACACATTCAAAATGGTTTGAATACACTTCTTCTACACTAACCTGCTGTGCACCGGACTGGTTTGGCACTGTGATTGATGTCATCATCGAGGTAATAACAAATGTTTTACCTTCTAATCTCGGATCTTCGTGCTTTTTAAAACTAAATAATTTACCAACAGTAAAAGAGCGGCAATCACTTCGGCCACTTGAGAGTTTCATATCGCGTTGTAGCGATTCTAATTGGACTGAGGCTAAGTTTGCGGCCCGAGGGTGACACTCAGCTTCACCTGTATATTCGAACACTTCAGAGACTGATTGTGTTGGTAGCTCTGGATTAGCTTGCTCACCATCAGGGTATCTTGATGGTTGTTTAAAATCATAACCAACACGCTTAAAGCTACCAGGAGCTAAGCTTAAGCCTCCTTGCCAACGTGAAATATGCGATGCGCTTAAGTGACCTGTTGAATATACAACTTTACTTTCATCACAGACTTCATAAGCAGTAATATCATCAGCTAAAACAAGTGTGTGCGCGCTGTTACTATGCTCGAAAAAATAAAAAATGCCTTCTTGCTGCAGTAAGCGCTGAATAAAATCAAAATCAGATTCTTGATACTGAACACAGTATTCGTATTTTGGGTAGGTTTTGCTGGTTTTATCTGAAAAAGCGACGCTATGCTGGCCAAATAAATCAGCAAAAATATCTTTAATTGTTTTTTTCTGATAGATGCGACTGTTCTTACGGTTACGCATCGAAGCGGCAAATGGAACAATCGTTGCTTGATAATCAATATAATTTTTTTGTTCGTCAATATCGGCTGTACGGCTGCCATTTGACACAAGGTGACTAACAATACCGTGATAATAACGCTCACCACCGCCATCAACATTTTTTACTTTAATGGATACGGGTTTACCGACTAAGTCTTCGTGAGCTATTTGCTGGCCAATTGTATACATGTTAGCTGACATAACAAATAAATCAGACATTGCCTCTTGGGCAACAAAGCGAGTTAAATAAAGGGCATCTTTACCAGCAGGGGTGCTAATTTGAATTACGTTTTTATCTTGTGTAGCTTTTTGCATTCCTTGCTTTTCCCATCCTAAAGATCAAAAAAAGCTCTGAGCAAAGCCCAGAGCCATTACGAGACAACAAATATTACATTTGTTGACCTTTAACACCACTGTAACCATATACAAGCGGAGCAGTAATGTTATTTTTGTCGTCAGTTGGAGTAACAGTCATCATCATTTCTGTGTAGCTGATAGTGATTGTTTCAATTGGACGATCGTTTTGTACCGATACTGAATAGCTAGAAATCATCGCATCTGTAAGTTCGATTTTCATGATTTCTTCAACTTTATCACCTTGCTTAGTGATATGGAAAATAGCTGGAAGACCTTTACCAATTGTTGCTTCTTTGAAAAGATCCGGAGATGCTTTATCTTGAAGTTTAGTAATTGTTACGTCACCAAGACGAGTAGAGCTTGACTCACGGTCCATCGCTGTACCAGTCGCAGCACTAATTTCACGGCTTACGTTCCAATCTAAAGATAATACTGTAATTAAATCTTTAAAAGACTCCGCAGTTGTTTCGCCTTTGATTGAACCGTACTTTAAATATGTATTTGCTTGCATTTGATAATGCTCCTTTTTATTAAACAATGTTATCCATTTAGCCTGGATTCTTTTCTTTGGTTTCCCAAAACTTCCTTTGAAATCATTATCTCTAATACTGCAATGAAAAGGCCCTAAAAATCCTTTCCTTAGACGAAGACAATGTCTCAAAATTCCATGTAGTGATTTAAGGCACCAAAATTATAATGCCATAAAATTTAATAAACAACCTTATTAGCGATTATTTATTGAATTATTTTTAATTAATATTAAGCTCAAATTCATTATCTTTAACTTTCAGCAATATATTATTTATTTCGTTATTTTCTATCATACTGAAAAGTAGGGCTTCTGAAAGCATTGGTAACACTTTATTTTGCAATATTGTATGAATATTTCTAGCACCCGACCCTGCATTTTGGCAGTTAGCAACAATATAATCTATGACGTCATCATTATAAGTCAACTCAGCATTATAATTTTTATCAACTCGTTTGATTATTTTTGCCAATTGAATCGCTGCAATTTCAGTAAGGATATCATCGCTTAATGGAATATAAGGAATTACATTGATACGGCCTAAAAATGCAGGTTTGAAAGCAGTAAGTAAATCATCTTGTAGAGCCTTTGCTAATCCTTTGATACTTGGCTTACTTTCTTCGTCTTCAAATAGGCTCATGGTGGTATCTGTGCCTACATTTGAGGTCATAATGATAATGGTGTTCTTAAAATCAATATCACGGCCTTCGCCATCTTTGATGGTGCCTTTATCAAACACTTGATAGAAGATATCTTGCACACCTGGATGCGCTTTTTCCATTTCGTCTAACAGCACGACACTGTATGGTTTTCTTCTCACGGCTTCAGTTAAAATTCCACCCTCACCATAGCCAACATATCCAGGAGGCGAGCCTAATAATAATGAAACTTTATGCTCTTCTTTAAATTCAGACATATTGATAACAGTGACATTTTCTTCACTGCCATATACTTCCTGCGCCAGTGATAAAGCGGTCTCAGTTTTACCTACCCCACTTGGACCGGCGAGCATAAATATACCATTAGGACGACTTTCATCGGCAAGCTGTGCCCGAGAGGTTTGAACAACTTTAGCAATTAAGTCAAGAGCATGATCTTGTCCAACCACACGCTGTTTCATGTGTGATGCTAAGTTTAAAATACCGTGAATTTCGTCTTCATGCATTTTACCAACAGGAATACCTGTCCAGTCTGAAATCACTTGTGCAATAAGCTCTTCACTGACCTGCCAGTGCACCATATTTTGCTCAAACGCGGCGAGCTTTTCTTTACTGAGCTTTAATGACTCAAGCATTTCTTGAGAGGCTTCTTGCTCTTGTGTATTAACAAGTTCAAGCGTTTGATTTAATTCTGAGACAATTTCTTTCTCGAGTTTAAATTGCTCATTGAGTGGCTGTAATTGCTGATCAATACTAATTAGCTCTGCTTTTAAATCATCTAACTGCTGCGAATGATCTAAGCCCGTTTTTTGCTCACGATTTAACATTTTAATTTGCGTTTCAATCACACTCAGGCGATTCACTAATTGCTCTATAGTGTTAGGTGTAGACGCTTGGCTCATCGCAACGCGGGCACAAGCAGTGTCCAAAAGTGCAACGGCTTTATCTGGTAATTGTCTGGCAGTGATATATCGATGCGAAAGGTGAACAGCACTTTCCAGCGCCTGCTCGGAAATAAATACTTTATGATGGCGCTCCATCACAGGGACTAAACCTCGTAACATCGCAACCGCTTTTTCTGGAGTTGGCTCTTCGACCTTAACAACTTGGAAACGACGAGTCAGCGCGGCGTCTTTTTCAAAAAACTTTTTATACTCTGCCCATGTGGTTGCAGCAATAGTACGTAATTCACCACGTGCTAGTGCTGGTTTTAATAAATTAGCAGCATCATTTTGACCTGCTTGACCACCACTACCGATCATTGTGTGTGCTTCATCGATAAATAAGATAACAGGATCAGCGGAGTTCTTAACTTCATTAATTAATGATTTTAAGCGATTCTCAAACTCGCCCTTCATACCGGCACCGGCTTGTAATAGTGCTAAGTCTAAGCTATGAATTTTTACATTTTGTAGGACCGCTGGTACATCTTTTTGCGCAATCCTAAGTGCCAGCCCTTCTACAACAGCAGTTTTACCAACCCCAGCTTCGCCGGTTAAAATGGGATTATTTTGACGGCGACGGGTCAAAATATCGATCATTTGTCTAATTTCAAAATCACGGCCCAAAATCGGGTCTATTTTACCTGCACGTGCTTGTGCTGTGAGATCAACGGTAAATTGCTCAAGATTTGGCGTTTTAGAATTAGTACTTGCTTGTGTTGCTGTAGCATTTTGTGCTGCCTGATTTCGCTCTTGTGATTGCGCCACAATTTCAGGCCAGGCGTGTAGTAGCTGCCCAGGATCAATCTTATTAAATAACTTACTACAGCGGGTAACCAAACTGGATAGCGTATCGTCTTTCGTTAATGTATAAATAACATATGCACTGCGAATTTGCTGATCTGTAAATTCTATGCTTGTACTTAACCAAGATTGCCTTAATAGACTCGTAACATGCACAGATAAGCTAGGCGAAGACTGACTCCCTGTTTTGAAAGACTCAAGCGACTGATTTAAATCCTGTTTCACTTGATCAACATCGATATCAAATGAACCAAAAATAAGCCTAACATCATCAAGCTGTTGCTCTACCATGGCTAGTAACCAATGCTCAAGTTCAACCGTAAAATGGCTACGGCTATTACAAATTGCAACAGCCGCTTCAAGGCTTTTTCTGCAATCGGGACTCAGTTTTTCAACTAATTTATTCAGTGTCATCGAAGACATACTCTGTTCCTTTTCATTTTAATTATCCCTTAAACGATAACTTAGTAGGGTTTGATTTTAATTTTTCATGCGCTACCGCTAAGAAACTATTCGCTCCTAGCTGACAATTACTCTGTGCTAGCGTTGCGGAACCTAAGCTTTCAAAGTGCGACTCAATGACTAAACGAAAATTAATGGCATTACCCACATAATCTTTAATAATTTTGTTAGCTAATTTGAATAAGGTTCCATTTGGTAGTAATAATTTGGCCTTCTGTGGATCATCTGTGGCAATATTTACTTCAATGTTCGACGATGTATCCCATACTTTTTTACCTAGCATTGTATCTATGCCTAAGCGAGCATGTTGGCCCTCATATAATGTTTGGCTCGCTAAACACGTTTGCTCTTGCGCATCTAAATTGTGCCACTGACCAACCATTTGCTTAATGGTGACTTGGCAATCTAAATATGATGCTAAAATATTCTTTAAATCAAATACGTTTCTAATTTTTCGGCTATATAAACCGGCAAAATAAAGTTGATGCTCATTATAACCACCACTCAACAAGCCTAGAATTTGTGTATAGGGATCTTTATTTCGAGCACTGTTGGTATGATTAAGCGACGGCTTATATTTTTTCCATGCACGGTAATACAAAGAGACTAAGCGGTGATTAAACATGTCATAAAAATCACGCATCGTAGTATCTTTATACCGTAAACGCTGCATTACCAATTCACTATAAAACTGAGGTAACGCGCCAGAACAACCTGTTAAACCCATAAACGAGACTTGCATATGCACTTTATGTAAGCCATCTTCAAAGCCAATTTCTTCAAGCTTGGTAATTGCATTACCTGGATAGCCAAATTTTTGCGTTGCCGTAAATTTGATCAACTCCAATTTAGGGCTACTATCATAACCCACATGACGGTACTCTAAACCGCGCTTTTTAAGCTGCTTTTCAACGATAAAAACAGCTTTATAAAAATCAATTTGTGAGGCTTGAGAAATTAAATGCTTGATCATAAAAGTGGATTATCTCCAACTCGTGCAGGCCATTGATAATAAATCTGTTCCTGCTCTTTTAATCTAAGACTAAGGCGCGTAAAGCTATTAATTGCAGCAAATTGTGCAAAGAAATGGTCTAAAATCGCAGCAAAGAAAAACATACCGCTACCAGAGAAATCGTCATTGGCAAATGTGATTTCAATTTCACTGCCAGTGGCAAAACTAACGCGTCCTTGTTGCACAACTCTTGCTGTTGAAGGCGCTATTTTTAACCGATAGATATTATCAATCATGCCTTTACTTTGCGGCGTCGCCCTAAAGTCATAAAGCCGCAAAATTTCTTTTAATCGATTACAGGCATCTTCACCACTGAATGTATCCAAAGTTAAATGGTTTACTAATTGCCATCTTGTTGCATCAGCTAAAATAGGTCGAACCGCATGAGTAAAAGGAGTGAGGCAACGAATTTTTTTTATCACATCGCCGCGCTCTGGCATTAATAAACCCAATTCGTCATCACCAAATGGCATGCTAGCGGGCAAGTTTCTGTTACTACATTTCGCTCTTACCGTTAAAACAGAATTACCTTCACCATATTCCAATGCACTGTTTTCAAATGTAGCATCAACAAGTGACATAAAAGTTTCAGTACCTGACTCTACGTAGCCTCCAGCCCAAGAAGCAGTTTCTCTGCGAATATGCCAAAATAAATCATTATGACCTTGATACTTTGGATGGGTTTGCCCATAGAAAGGTGATACCACTTGTTTATTACCTTTGTGATCAAACGCAATGACTTCAGAAATGGCAATCACCTCGGAGATTTCTGAATCCATATAGCGAGGTGTTAATTGGTATTCATATTCGCTTATTTGTGGCCGAATCGGTTCAAGCTCTTGCTCAAACAAATTAATTATTGGTGTGCAGCCTAGTAAAAACATGTTGTTATCGACTTGTTTTTCAAGCTCACTTGACTCGGTATCGAGGTAAATATAAATTTCACATCGATTTGATTGCTTTGGTAACGCAGCTCCTATGCCATCAATTTCAAAGAAGCGAAATTTTTCAGGAAACGTAAAATTTTCAACAAGTAAACGATAACCACCAGATGAGCGCTGTGAGTAAGGAACAACCGCTTCATGCGACTCAAAACCAACAGCTTTTAATTGGTTTTTTGATAAATACTTAATCCCTTCTTCACCATTATCTATGGCTATGCCTATAGCATGTTTAAAAAGTAATTCATATACTTTTAGCGTGTGATGCCATTGCCCATTGATAAACACTCTCAGTTTTTCAAGCCCTGTTTCAGCGAGTGATACACCTTTATATTCACCTGTTAATTCAAGCTTGAAAATTGATTTAGCACGCTCGTGCCAACGAGGTTTAGGTGCAACAAATGGACTGTTATCAAATTGAGCATGGGTAATTTCAACGGGCCATAAGTAAGTTTCATAACATGTTTGAAACTTACACTGCTTCATAGATTCGACGTTGGTTTCAACTTCACTCGCTCTTGGAATAACAACCCCCGCTGTAGATAAGTTTTCAGCTTCTAACTTAACAACGGACATTGACGGAATTGGTGCTTGGTAATCAGGCAACATTTGCCCTAATAAAGCGTCCGTTAATTCAGGGAAACTATCGTCTAACTTTTGTCTAATGTTAGCGGTTAGAAAAGCAAAAGACTCTATTAATCGCGATACGTGAGGATCTTCAATATGATCCTCACTCAACTTTAAGCGACCTGCAACTTTAGGGTATTTTTCAGAGAAATCTTTACCTAAGTGACGCACAAATGCTAATTCACGATTGTAATATTTTAATAACTCATCGTTCATAATGACGCCTCAATAATCTTCATGCCAAGGTTTATAGGCTCTACTTCTGAATCAAAGCTAATAAATTCAGGCTCAGGATCAGCGTACAAAAGTGCATTGATCCTTAAATGAAGCACCCTATTTATTGGCACATCTTCATCTGTAAATACTTCGACTTCTAAAAATCGTGGTTCAAACTTTAAAATTGTATTTCTGACTGTTTCGCATAACAGTGCCCGTCCTTCATGAGAACTCACAGACATACTTGAAAAGTCAGGCAAACCATAAGATAAACAGGACGTCGATAACTCGTTATATTGAGCAGGCCAGGTGTGCCATTGAATACGGGCATTTAGCAAAGCTTCAATATCTCTGCGCACATTTTTACGAAGCTCACTAATCGTGATCCCTTCTGTACGAGAGGGCGCATCTTGAAAGTTTGGCTCATCATCAATCAATCGATCAAGGATCGATGCTTGCAACTGTTGCTTATGCTCTATCATTATGATTTAACTTTAAATTACACTGTTTCTAGCGAGTTTATTCGTAAGTTCGGTATGGTGATTGCCTCATCATTAACAAAAACCATTTTCATCCCTTTGCCTATCATAAACTCAGCTTTAAGCTCTATCCAGTCAGAAACCTGACCAAGCTTCTCAAGATCTGACTCCGAATTAGTATAGATAAGTGGGATGTGGGCTGTTCCAGATGGGCCACCATTAATGGTTACTTCAACTCTTAACCAAATGCTTTCAAGTAAAGATTCTACAGGCTCTATTTTTAATGAATCGATTTCATTAAAGTTTGCAAGATAAAATTCACCATTAGTTCCTAATAACTCTAAATATGGACTTAAGGTGTCATCTAAATCACGCGCTGCAGAGCCGTCATCTTGTGAGCTTCTTAATTCTTCCATTTCTTTTGCAAACCCAGCAGCTTGCTCAATCTCACCTTCTTGCAAAGCCACATGCATTTTTAAGAACAATGTATCGAGTTCATCTGCATCATGAAACAGTTTAGGGATTCCATTTCCTTGGTAGAAATCGATTCTAGATTGTTGTGCACGAATTAAGTGCCTTAAATTTACGGCTCCCACGGCAAACTCAGGATTCTTTTGCACCATAAAGTCAATCTGCTTATCGGCTTTTTCAAGTTCACCATTGATACAAAGTAACTCCGCATAAATACTTCTTATATCAAAGTTTAACGGTTCATCTTGCAGCTCAGTTGCGCAAAAAGCTAAAGCTTCAGCAAGTTTCCCCTCGCGTATGAGGCTATGTATTTTTTTCATGACTATTCCTTTATTTTATGGTGAGGACTGAGCTCTGTTATTAATTTAATACTGGAGACCATCTGATCTAATTGAAAATGGGGCTGTAACTGCAAAACTGAAAAATAGTGACCAGGATTTGCCTTATTCTCGCTTACTTTTATTTTTGCATTACTAAGTGGATACTTACTTCTCACATATTCAGACGCGGAGTCTGACGCCGTTGTATAATTATTGATCCACGCCTGTAAATCGCGCTCACATGCTTGTGCTGTGTTATATGAACCAACTCGGTCCCTTGCTAATAACTTCAAATAATGAGCAAATCGAGACACGCACAAAATATATTGCAACATAGATGACAAACGCGCATTTATATTCGCTGCACTAGATTCATAATTTTTTGTTTTTTGAACTGATGCATTACTATAAAAAACAATATGTTCTGTGTTAGTAACGGACGACGTTGGAATAAACCCAAGTTCCGAAAATTGCTTTTCAAACTTACTTGTTACTAGTAAATCAAGTGGCGGCTTTGATTCTTTTTGATAAATATCATTGGCAAAATTATCTTGAGCTAACCCTGTCACTAATCCCTTTGATACTTTACCAGGTTCCATGCCCCGAATATGTCCAAACCAGCCACTTTCACAGTAAGCTCGAATAATTGTTGAAACAAATTGGTAGGCAGCATTTCCCCACAGCATATCCGTTTCAGGGTCATTAATTTGCTCTTTAAAATAAAAATCTTGATGACGCTTACCATCATTCTTGTAAGGAGGCCTCACTAAAACATGGGGCAAGGTAAGCCCTACAAATCGCGCTTCTTCCATGGCTCTAAAGCTTTGCCATTTAATATACTCAGGTTGGTCAAATTGATTAAACAAATCTGAGTGATAACCTAAATCAGAAAAATTATCTGCACCAAATAAATTTGCAGAAGCTGAGCAAATAAAAGGCGCAAAAGCTGCTGCCGCGGTACGTGATATTTCTTTAATTGTATCAATATCGTTGTAAATAGACCCTTGTGAAAACATATTACTGATTTCGTAATCACCTATTACAACTCCAAATGGTTCACCACCGGCACTATCAAATTCACTCTGATACAACAACTGAAAAAATAAGCTTTGGTCAAAATCGATTGCTTTATTGACGTCTTTTGAAAGCGTTGCCCAATCACAGTTCAATACTTTTATTTTTACTTTATTTTCTTTGTCGTACTGCTCTGTCTGTAACAGCAACCACCATAGGTTACGCCAACTAGCTTCTAATTTTTGAAAACGTGGTTGATGAATAATTAAATTTAACTGGTGTGAGATGAGCTGATCGAGTTCAACGATAACTTTTTGTAAATAAGGACTAAGGGATTCTTTACTCCATGTAATTGGTGAATCAGAAGAGCCTTCAAGCCATAACAACAAGGCCTTATCTAAGTTTTTTTCATTCAAAAAACGGTCAAGTAAGGCATCATTATCACTTATACGAGAATGCGACTTTTGAAAAAAAGTAACATCTTGATTTATAAATGAAAACTCTTCATGATTCATTTTACAGCATTATCCTTAACGCTAGAGATCGGATAATTAACCGATCTCAGGAATTTTAGCTACTAAACGTAAAGAAGAGGTTAGTTCTTCCATTTGTAGCCAAGGTCGTAACCACGCAACTGCATTATAAACACCTGGTTGACCTGATATTTCTTTTACAGATACTTTAGCATCCGCTAACGGATAACGTGCTCTGATGTCTTGACCACCACCCTCGGTTGCATTCACATATGATAAAATCCAGCGATTTAACCAAGATTCAACATCCTCAGCTTCCATAAAACTACCGATTTTGTCCCGCGCCATTACTTTTAGGTAATGAGCAAAACGCGAGGTTGCCATAAGGTAAGGTAAACGTGCCGATATAGCAGCATTGGCTGTAGCATCTGGGGTCGAATAAAGCTGTGGTTTTTGACAACTTTGGCCACCAAAGAAAACCGCATAATCAGTATTTTTGTAATGACAAAGCGGTAAGAAACCTAGTTTACTAAGCTCAGCTTCACGTCGATCGGTAATACCAATTTCGGTAGGACACTTAAGATCCGGATCACCATCATCACTGGTGAAAATATGCGTAGGTAAGCCTTCAACTTTACCACCGCCCTCAGCACCGCGAATTGCTGTACAAAAACCATATTGAGAGAATGCTTTAGCCATATTTGTAGCCATCGCATACGCAGCATTACTCCAACAATAGTCATTATTATCAGCGCTTAAAGAGCGGCCGTCTTTATGTTCAACGTCAAACTCTTCATAGTTAAATTCTTCAACTGGTTTAGAAGCTGCACCATATGGCAAGCGAGATAAGAAGCGAGGCATAGTGAGAGATACAAAGCGTGAATCATCACTATCTCTAAATGAACGCCACTTGGTGTACTCTAGTGATTCGAATACTTTTTCTAGGTCACGAGGTTTAGTAAGCTCTTCCCAGTTGTCAAACCCGAATAACGAAGGAGACGACGCTGAAATGAATGGGCAAAAACCAGCAGCAGCAACATTAGACATTAAACTTAAAGTTTCAACATCTTCAGGATGATTTGTAAACTCAAAATCGCCTACAATCGTGCCATATGGTTCGCCACCAGGCGTGCCGAATTCAGCTTCATAAATCTTCTTAAACGTTTGGCTTTGATCAAATTCAACCGCTTTACTTAAGTCTTTATGAAGTTCTTTTTTCTTCATATTAAGCACGCGAATTTTCAAGGTTGAACTCGTATCAGAGTTCATTACCAAGTGGTGTAGACCACGCCATGAACCTTCAAGTTTCTGAAACTCCTCGCTGTGCATTACCAAACTCAGTTGCTTTGATATTTTTTGATCAATTAGCTGAATTGCTTCATTGAATGTCACAGTCATGTTTTTATTCCATTGGACTGTTCCTTTCATTGCTTCTTCAGTTAAAGTTCTCAGTAACTCTTGTGCACGGCTCGCATCCGTTTGCTTGGTAGCACCAATAGCTTGTTCTAATAACGAAGAAGTTACTTCTGAAGTTGACTCTAACTCAGTACTTAATTGTTCTGTACTCATTTTTCAGTCTCCTCTAATTTTAGTTCCTTAGCAATTGAATCTAAACTTGCTGTGTTACTTAAAACTTCTTCAAGAACATTTTCAAGTTCTTCTGAGCGATCAATTTTAGTCATGAGATCGCGTAATTTATTACGCGTTTCCATTAATTTACGCAGCGGTTCCACTTGATTTACAACGGCTGCTGGCTCAAAGTCATCAATCGATTTAAAGTTCAAGTTAACTTCAAATTGAGTACCATCATCATTAAGCGTATTATCTACGTTTAATTTTAAAGACGGGCTCATACGCTTTAAAACATCATTAAAGTTTTCGCGATCTATTTGAATAAATCGTCTATCTTTTAGTGGTTTTATTGCATCAGTATTATCACCTGAAAAGTCACCCATAACACCGACTACAAACGGTAATTCTTTCTTTACCGCAAGACCTTCGGTTTCCACATCATAAGTGATGTGCACTCGAGGCTTACGTACTCGCTTTAATTTATCGTGGATACTCATTGAGAACTCCTTTTACTTATGTTTCAGTTTCGCTGATCTTAATGCCAGACAACTTAAAGTATCCAGTCCTAGCATCACTATCTGTAATTAATTCATTTAATAATTCAGGTAGCGACAATTCGCTCCATCGAATTACCTGCTCTATGGTGTAAGACATAGGTGAGTGTGGCTCTGTTTTTCGAAAATAAGAGGCTATTTCTTTCAGTTTCTCAATGGCATTTTCTCTAGAGTTAATTTCTAGATTGTGTACCTTGTTCACTTGTTTGTAAGTAACCTCACCATCTTCTAACACCACTTCTTGTACTTGTTGTGTTAAGTCTTGCGCTTTTTGGGCGGCAGCGAGTTTATCAGCGGCAATGTGATTCACAGCGGCTAAACTCTCTTCCAATGCTTGTTTAATATTAGAAGTCGGTTGTGGCTGAGCTGTAACGCGATCTAGTACGTCACTTAATATTGCAAATTGCTCAATTGCAGTTGTTATATCGTCTCTAAGATTTACGAAAAATTCAGTGCTCGTCTCTGCTGCACTTTTTTCGATTAGCTCAAAATCGACAGCACCTTGCGTTAGCTTTTTGTCTCTTTTCTCTTCACTCAACCTAGATATGTCATAGCCTTGTTGATATTCCCAAAAAGAAAATGAATCGAGACTCACACTTTCTGTCAACGCTATACTTTTAATCGGTATAATTAAGGTGCCTTCACCAGCGACACCATTTAAACCAACTAGTGCAGATACTTTGTCTGAAATTTCATCATCGGCATCAAGGGCTGGATATAAATATTCAAAATAATTATCGAGCAAGGTATGGGCAACTTGAAAGCCAAATGCTAAGCCTTTAAAGCCATGTATGCGGCACAATGCTTCAATAAACCATGCTAAATAGTCAATGTCTTTGCTTTCTGTTTTTAAGGCTTTGCTGGATTGCTCTAACAACGGCAACCAGTCTCTAGCTAAAGTTGCAATGCCTTCTTCATCAACAAGGGCATTTCTTTCTGCCGCACGTAATTGGTTTCGTAAATCTTTTAACGCGAAATAGGTAGACGCAGGAGTGACGTCTGAGCGCGGGTCAATACCTGCAATCTCAGTGTCTGAAATAGGGGAAACATATTCTTCAAAAACAAACATTCCATTGTCCTAATAATTGTCCATAAAAACCAAACAAAGTGAAGCGGTTTTCATATTACATTTTTTATTTGAAAATACAAGCCTAGTTACACTTTAGTTTGCACCCATTAATTAAACAGCAAACCTATTTATTATATCTAAGTCTATAAACTAATTTATTTTTTTATTATATAACCATTAAAAACAAACCTAAAAATTTACTTTGTAAATAATGGGATTGTAGCTTCATCCTGAACATTAAATGAATGAGATTTATAATTACTAAGCTCTTTATCATATTTAATCAAAATACAGGTTACATTATCTTTCGCACCTCTAACAAGAGATGAATGCATAAGTGCCATACCAGAGTCGATTATACTCGTTGGCTCTAATGAACGGCGAATATCATTATCAGATAATTCGCCTGTTAATCCATCTGAGCACAATAAAAATATATCGCCTGATTTAACTTCATTTTGTACCACATCAACGTTAACTTCTTGTGTAACACCCACGGCACGGGTTATGACATTAGATAATGGATGGTCCTTCGCTTCTTCAATAGAAATAACTCCTTCATCGATCAGATCGTTAATTTGGCTATGATCCTTTGAAACTTGCTGCAGCTGACCATTGCGCAGCAAATAAGCTCGACTGTCACCCACCCAAAGCACATAATATTGCTCATTTTTAATAAACAAAACGGTCACTGTGCTACCTGCAGTTTTGCTCCCTAAATATTGCGCACTGTATTCATTTAATTGACGGTTTGCATTTTCAATAGCGACGACAATATGCGACACATTAAGCTCTTCAAATGTCAATCCTTCAACCGTTGCTTTAATGGTATCGACGACGAGCTGACTTGCCACTTCACCCGCTTCATGGCCGCCCATACCATCAGCAACAACCCAAAGACTATGACTGTTTATTTCGACATGGGCATCTTCATTCAGCTGCCTAACAACACCGCGATGGGTAATCGCATAACTGGTACTCAAGTTACTCATCAGTATTTTTTACCTGTGTATAATTCCATTCCCAGTGCTTCCATCTACCATCCAACATTGCTGCAACTTGATTAATTGCGGGGAGTCCAGCCGTTACCAACATCATAGGTTTTATATTGCACGAGCCATGAGTCCACCAAACACTATAATCACCATATTTCTTACACAAAGCAGCATGCATTACATCTTGTAAAACCGTCTCTGTCAGTTCATCACCTGAAAACTCAAATGCCTCGCCTGTTTTGTTTTTATCTGCGGTATTAAAATAAGTTAGCGCTTTACGGGTTCCCTGAACTGCATTCAAGGTTTTCGCAACTTCTTTCCTCCAAGAGAAAAGATCAACTGAATTATCAAGTACTTTCAGCACAACATCTTCATAAGCTAATGAAAAAACGCCAGAGTTTAAAACATCAATAGGTGCATACTCTAGTGTACTAGCTACGGTAAATGGATAATGACGCCCCACCGCATCCATACTTGGAATTAAGGTACCCATAACCCCCTTATCGCCAACAATATTCGCTGACAAAGCAAAATGCCAGACAGGGCCAGTTAAATAATTATCTTGCCACAGCTCCCCAAGCTGCTCTTTGCTTACAGCAATAGCAGCTTGTAGCCATTTTTCCCAATGTTCTGAGAACTCTTTGGATACACTATCTTGAACAAAGTCACCTAAACTAGGGACTTTACCCAAATAGCCAATATTTATAATCGGGTCGGACATGAAAACTTCTCTATACTCTTATTCCAAAATGGATGCCTAATTGACTTCGGTAATAGCTCTACTTTTGCGTTATTACCCATAAGCGCAAAGTGTAGTTTCAGATCTTCCCGTGTTTTACTTCGTTTGGCGCTTAGTTCATCAAGCATACGATATAACGACCATTCACCTTGGTAAGTGGTATTTATTGAGCGTCCGCCATTCGGTGGAGTAAATACAACGCGCGTTTTACTTTGTCCTGTGGCTCCAGGCCAAACAAAATTACTCACTTTTAATGGCCCGTGTCTATAGGTCATTGATTGACCATCAATCTCAAGCATAAAACTCGAGATTGTTTGATCTAATTCTAAAGGTTTCAAGCCGAACTCAATCCTTGGTGTGCTGCTACCACCATCAAAAAATGCGAGCTGTATTTGATTCGCAAGTTCAAACATTGCCAAAGTATCTCGGCTGATACCAATGTCTTTTTCAAACTTCCATGGTCGTGAGTTCATGTCAACACTAGGTGCAACATAGCTATTAAAGAAACTATCAATCGTACCGCTAGGTCCAAAAAATCGAGTGAAGTCTTTTAAATTCACTTCTTTATCTGCATTAGGTGAAAACGGGTAGCGTCCAACAATTGCTGCATTGTATTCTCGTAATACTTTGCTTTTCCAAATCTCATTTAAGTGTCTATTGGCACTATTTTTAGTAATGTTACTGGTATCTCGGCTAATATCTAACAGCCAGCTATTAAATGGATAAGGTAAATCACGGCTTTGAAACTCTAATTGGCGAATAAAGCTAGGCTTACTTTTACCGCTGATTTGATCTTTAATAGAGGACTTCAACTGATCGCCTCGATCAAGTTTGGTCAAATAAACATTTAGCTCCCTGAGATTCTTTTGCATATTATCTAACTGCTGAGCGTCTATTTTAAGTACATCCTCAAATGCCTCTTCAACTTGATACCCTGGTAGCTTGATATCAAATTTTGGCGCTTCGTCAGGCAAGAACCGTTTGATTCTATTCGCCTTAGTTTGCATCGCAATTTCAGCAGCATTAGCCGCAACTTTCCCAGCAGCTTTTTGATTTTCAGAGACTGGTAATTGAGTTAATTGAACATTTTTCTGCACCGCTAAAATGATGTTTTTGATCGGGGCTTCTGATCCGGCTAACACACCTGTAATATTGACCCCTTCAGCAGGAGAGCTATATTGATTTAAATTTAGGTCATCGAGGAATGACTGCCAATAATAGATATAATCCTGAAAATAACGCTGTTCTAATTTCTTTTCTATTTCATCTTTAGAGATATCATACGTTCCAGTTGCTTCTTCCCCGTAAACCCAGCTACTCGCCATTAAATTTCCTAGCATCTTACTCTTTTCGATATTAAAAATGCCATGGAAGCCATTGAACGTGTACAAACCAGGAATACTACGAGTTAGCTCACTGTTATTGCGAAATGAAAACTTTTGAGCACTTTCAAAGCTAATAATATCTGTCAACCTAAATGGCGGAATACTACTATCGAGAAAGTCAGCTTGAAGTCTTTGATATGCCCGCTCAGCAATAGGTAATTTAGTTAGTTCAGCACGTGCAATTTTAACTGCTTGGTTATCAACTTCTTCATAGGCAACACCTTTTTCAAGTAATGCCGCTATATGGTCCATTAAATCAAGTCGAGTTTGTGTATTTTTCTCACCGGGGAAACCACGTTCTAAGTATGCATCAAACCATACGATTAAATCTTCACGCTCAAAATATTCGGGTTGAAACAACATTAAATAACACTTCAATGTTTCGTACAAATAACTCAAGTGCTCTGGATGAGTTTCCATTTCTTTCGTTAAGGTATTAAGCATAAAAGGCGCCAAGAACGTTTGTAATGCTCTGTCGTAGGCATCGTTCGACGACTGCTTAATTTCATTTAATTTATTAAAGCCAACTGATGATGAGTCTTGCTCATTATTGAAAATATCACTACGCGCAGGGAGCGCTCGTAATGAATTAAGCCTGTCATTGAGTACCAGTACATTGCTGCGATCAAAGGATGCCGCATCTATTTCTTGATACGACTCAATTGCATCTTCAGTGACCGCGATAAGGTTATTATTCCATGCATAACTAAAATACCATGATGCTGAAAAACCAACCACACAAGCACAAGCCAAAGAGATACTTGCTATGCGTAACCATTTGTTTTGCTTATCATGGTGTTTGTTGGTACTTGCTAAATTCTGTTCAGGGAAGATGACTCTTTCTAATACATTTTTAATGAAAAAACTCTTCGATTGATTTATGTAGCTGCCACTGGCGTTGTTTACATCACTTAAAAGGCTGGCCGGTGTTCCTTCTTGAGTAGCACTGGTTAAGTATACCCCCCTAAACATAGGTAGTTCTTCATACGCATTAGGGGTAAAAATTTCTTTCAAAAATGCATCACCAACACCTTGCAATACACGAAGCTGTCTTGGGAATTCAAAAATTTTCGCTCTTATTTCTTCATTCCGTTCATTTATCAAACGACGATTTAGCAGCTCTGTTAACTTAGCTATAAGTGTATGAAACTCTTTATTAAATGCATCAACTTGAGTGTTCTTATCTAAATCAAGTTCAAAAGTAACCCCCCAAACTTGCTCACACTCTTCTTCACTTAATTCGGCAAAAAACTCTCTAAAACCTTCGATTAAATCAACTTTTGAGAAAATAACATAGACAGGAAAAGTCATTCCTAGCTGATTTTGTAACTCTTGTAGACGTTGCTTGATTGCGCGCGCATGTAGGTTTCGCTCTGTTTTAGTTTGGCTCATTAACTCAGAGATACCCATACTGATCATTACGCCATTGATTGGTCGTAATGGACGATATTTTCGCAGTAAACCTAAAAAACCTTCCCAAGCACGTGAGTCATGTTTTGCATGACTGCTCTGAGTTGTGTAACGCCCTGCCGTATCAATGAGTACAGCTTTGTTAGTAAACCACCAATCACAATTTCGAGTACCACCGACACCATGAATCAAATCAACCCCAAGCTTATCTTTTAATGGATAGTCCAAGCCTGAATTGTTGATCACCGTTGTTTTTCCTGCTCCCGGTGGTCCTATCATGATGTACCAAGGTAATTGATAGATATTTTTCCCCTTAAAGAGTTTTACATCTTTAAGTAAATCAATTGCTTCACCCATTCTTGTTTTTAAGGTCGTAATTTCTTCATTTACTTCATTACTGTTTGAGTCATCGCTGTCGATTAACTCATTAGCCATTTTTTCATCTCGTTTACTTTGTCGAGTCAAACGGTATATTTTCGTGATCGCAAAAATAAGAATAACCACTAAAATGGTAAATAATCTTGAGGCAACACTCGCCAGTGGCACATAACCAGCAATGGCAATCAAGGGACCGCCAAACCAAATTAGTAACGACAGTGCGCTAAAACCAATAATTAGGATTGCTGTACGCGATGTAAGTAAATATTTGAGTTTCTGTAAAAAGTTCATTCCAACCCCATTAAAATAATAAATCAATTTCAATTCGTCGGTTTAATGACCGAGAAGCTGAATCTGAATTGCTAGCGATTGGTTCGGCAGCACCTTTACCTTCAGGCCACAAGCGGCCGCTAAGGTTAGTGCTTTTAGCCATAGAATTAGCAACTTGGGTTGCTCTAGCTAAAGAAAGATGCCAATTAGAGGGATATTTATCGGTGCGAATAGGCGTGTCATCTGTATGGCCTGTAATTAAAATTCGCCCCTTTGTGCCTTCTAAACTCAGTGCTAGTTTTTCAAGTATTGGCTGAAATGATGGTAATAATTTTGAATCACCTTGGTTAAACAAACTTTCACTATTGATAGTGATCCGAATGCGATCATTGCTCTTCTCGACAGAAACAATCCCCATCTGAATCTCAGTCTGTAAAAGTTGTTCTAACACTTGTAGTTGCTGATCTTTTTTATCAACACTCTGCGTTTGCGCTAATGGATGGATCACCGCCAACTTCTCATTCACCAATACAACTTGGTCATTAAGTTTCATATTGATAAACAAATACACAATTAATAATGCTAAACCTAAAACTGAAAAAATAACCCAAAGAGGTACTTGACTTCTAAGTTCAACGCCTGCTGCAACTCTTTCTTTCCAATTAGGTGATAACTTGTTGCTAATAGGTCCATCTAACTGATTTAATAAGTGATAAATACGAGAGCGGTATTCTTCAACTTTATTGTCGCCAACACTATCAACCCGGTATTTACCCTTGAAACCTAAATTTAAGCAGTGATACTGTAATTCTAAAAACGCTTTATGTTGCTCAGGTTGCCCAAGTGCATTATCCAATAGAGTATAAAAATACTCACCACCAAAGGTTTCTTTATGGAAGGTTGATAACAAGCTCTCATCAGCCCATTCCATCGAACTCCACTTAGAGTTTAAAACTGATTCATCCAGAATTGCACATAAACAATAGCGTGAATTTTCAATTACTTCTTTGGGAAGCACCTGGTTTCTAACTTCAACCTCAAAACGCTTAATCGCTTCAACACAGCGATGCTTCAAAGCGGCTAAATTTGTCATTTCTTTAGCTTGGTTGATCGATATAACCAGTGAAAAGCAATCGGTAGCAGCTTCTAGTAATGGGTTTTTGAAAATAGAAACTTTCGCATTACTAGAAACAGCATTTGATATCGGCTCAATAGACATGACTGTCTTTTCAGGATCAGTTGCTGTTTTTGAGTTATTTGATGTGTCACGCCCAAGTCTGCCAGGGCGTGGTTTGATAATGGTTTCATCCATTGAAACTCTTCCTTTTAACAGTTAAGTTCGTATAGCCCAAAGGCTTAATTGTAACTCTGGGTAGCTACCAGATAAGTGAATGGCGATTCCACCACTTGTGCGAAGCTTATCCCAATGCTGACCATGCTTGTTCAACTCAAAGTAATGGAAACCTGCATGATACGGAATTTGCCTTGGTGCTGTAGGTAAACTGCTGATTGTTATACCTGGTATCTGGTTATTAACTAGATCACGAATAGTTTCAACGCTACCGATTTTAACCTGAGAAGGTAAAACTTTACGTAACTCTTCATGGGGTACACTCGCTTTAATAGCGAGAATGAATTGCCCAGAATCAAGAATCGTTTTATCTTTTAATGCACCAAAGGAAATACCAAATTTACTTTGCTCAAGCTTAATTTCTGTTGCTGTTTGCTCAATCACATGACTTAAAGATTGATATAAGAAGTTAACGATTTCACCAAATACGGCCCCTAAATTATCATGTTCATATTTAGGGAGTTTTGGAACTCGTTTATTAGCTGTACTGAATGTTGCCAGTTCACCCGACAGCTCAATTAAGCGCGTATAAAGAATATTTGGATGTAAATTATTAACCATTAACAGACTATCAAATACCGCGTCATATTTATTGAGTGTTTGCAGCATTATAAAATCAGCAACCGAAGTACTGCCCGCATAACCTTGACATAAACGCACAGCAATACTCTCTGAACGCTGTTTGATCATTGAGCCGATCTCTCTTACTAATCCTAACAAAGGCTTGCATTGCGCAACTTTCAACGAGGCAGGGATAAACTTACTATCAAGTTTGACCCTACCTTCAGTACTTACTTCAGTGATCTTAGCCAAAGGTAAAAGTATAAATCCAGCGTGATCATCTGACCCTAATACCAGTTTGCTATAAATCTTTGCAACCTGAATGGTCTCCTGTGATTGCGGGCCTAATGAATCATCATTTACCGCCAAATCGGTTAGCTTATAACGAGTAACTAAGTTTTCGTCGGCAGCTGAGATATTAATACCACTGGCTTTAAGTGCTGGAATTGCCAAATAAACAATTTCATTATAGGTGTCCTTGTTAACAACCAGCGGCTCAGGTAATGACGTTGACCTTGGCATATCAATTGGCAGTAAGTCAGGAGTAATTGCCGACAAAAAGTCAATTGCAAACTGCCCTGTATTTAACAGCTCAGTGTCAATATCTAATTCTAGAATTCCCCAAGGATCAGCTAAATTACCATTACACACTTGTTTGATTAAATGTGAAAAATGCTTATCTGATTGTTGAAAGTGTTGTGGCCTTAAGAACATCCCTTCAGTCCAAGCAACACGAGTGGTATCACTCATTTTATATCCTTATTAATGCTCTCTCATGTATGTTGCAATTGATTCAACATTTACATCGATATCGTCATAACCGGTAGGATCGACTTCTATTACCGCTCTCCATCTGGCTTGATCTATGTTCCTATATGCTACCACTACTCCTACAAAGCGAGTATTACGATTAAGACTCATCTCATAATTTTGTACTGAACCTGGCTGTAATTCTAACTCATCTTTTTTAAGTAAATCAGGGCCTAATAACTTCTCAGGCGACTCATACAAACTAAAAAAGTCTTGTGTATCAAATATAGTTCTTGAACTCAGCTCAAAAATTTTCATAACAACCGGAGACGGCCGCTCAGAAGTATCAGGATTTACGTTTTCTGATACATTAATGATTAATTCTGTTGATGGTGGGACAAACTGATTCATTGTTGAACAACCCATTATCAAAAATAGTAAACTAAAACTCAGTAAGTAGAGCTTAATGTTACGCATTATTTACTTTCCTTTTTTAAAAAGTTTCTTGAATTTTATCATTGTATGCTTTGAGGAAGTCATCTGATAATGCCATCGCACCTTTAGCATTAACGTCACGTGATAACTCTTCATGCAGGTTTTGATATAACTTCCAGCTTTTCGATTCAGATTGACCAGGAATTATTTTCAAGATATTAGAGTGATTATTCACTTGTTGATTTATGTGAGAAGGTGAAACTTGCTCTAATATTCCTTTCAATACACCATCAGCTCCTGCTAATAAAGCATGTTCATGTCTACGAGTATCGATGAAGCTTTCTTTGATCGATTCCCGAGAAGATAGAAAGCTTGCACTATTGATTATGAATAAGTTCTGAATAACATCATCTATATTTGCCGAAAACTTAATTGGGTTATTCTGCTGGGTTTGAAACATAGTTTGATTCACACGTAATTGATTTTTCACCAATGCTCTTTGGCGTAACGATTCCATCAACTCTGTCAAAAGAAGGTTTAGCCCTTGGCCCATTTCAAACCATAACTTTTCAGTCGTTAAAGCATTTTGCAATTCTGGTTTGACACCGAGCCCTTTTAAAAAAGCGCCTGTTAGTCCTGCGCTATTCGCTATTGGTTTTGTTTCTAACTTAGGTTGTACTGTAGGAGCCAAAACATGAGCTTCCTTTGCGACTTCTGGCTGTATATCTACAGCTGCAGGAACTTCGATTTTAGGCTCAGTTGTACTAGCTATTGCATGTTGATTGCTAGTATTAACCATTTCAGAGTTCAATAAATGTGCGATCTCATCCCAATTTTCTGGGATATGGCTCTGCGATTGTGAATCTACAGTTTGAGTCATGGCAACATCTGGTATTGGTTCATTCATAATCGAGTCATTATAAAAATGCTCAGAATTTGAATTACTACCATTAGAATCAAAATGTTGCGATTGAATAGCGGCGTTGTTTATTTTTGCAGTGGTTACTGAACTAAACTCATCGGCAGCAGGAACAACTGACTTCGCTGCTGAGATTTTCACTTCAATTTGAAAATCGCCTACCGTTAAAATATCACTATCAGATAATGTTTGTTTATTACCTTGACCAATGGCTGAAACACTATAGTTTGAATATATACCATTTGTAGAAGTATCAATCACAACAAATGAATCACCGTCCCGCTCGATACGACCATGCTTGCTGGAAATGATTTTTTCAGGATCTGGCAGATGCCAATCACATGCTTCTGAGCGACCAAATATAAGTGAATCTTTTACTGTTTTAGATGCTTCAATTTCAGGCGAGAGTCGATGATAACTAGTAATGTTTAGTATCAGTTCCATTTGACGTGTTAATCCCATATTCTACATTTTCATTAGGATAAATTAGAAGAGAAACTATTGTCAACATTGAAATTAATATATAGGACTATTTGAGGGTCAATCAAAACAGCAACAAAACATTAATGATATAGTCTTGTTTTTTGTTTATTTTAATTATTAAAGCCAGCAAAATTAAGTGTGTATGTTCCTATTTAAAAGCAACAAAACCTCTCTACCACTCTGTTTTTAATACAAATAACATCTAAAATAATATCTAACAAATAAAATAAACATATAATTACCAAAAGTACTGCTATAGAGGCATTGCTTATAGCGCTAATTTTTGTAAAAATAGTGGGCTAATCAAAGGGAATATTGATAAAGATTACAAAAAGCTACCTTTGCAATTATTTAACTATATACAATAAAAGGATTTATAATGAGCGGCATCAATAACTCAAATGATAAAACTCAAATTGCTTCGCTGGACTCTAGCGTTAGATCTTCCCAACCAAAAAGTAAACTCAATTTAATTGGTAAAAAAATATCTGGACGATATTTAGTTGAGGAACTCATTGGTCAAGGAGGCATGTGCTACATTTACAGAGCAAGGGATCTATTTTTAGAAAGTCCTACCAGTCCAGAAGTACACGTTGCGCTCAAAGTATTACTAGAAGAGTTTAGTCAATCTGAAGAAGCTATAACATTGCTTAAAGATGAAACGACTAAAACTCAACAACTTTCGCATCCTAATATTGTCAAAGTATTTTCAGCCAGTTCTGATAATGATTTGCACTATGTGACGATGGAACTCGTTGATGGCGAAACATTAGAACAAATAATAAAACGTAATAAACCGTCAGGAATGCATTTTAAAAAAGCGAATATCATCCTGCAACAACTTGCTGATGCACTGATTTATGCCCACTCACGAAACGTTATTCATAATGATTTAAAACCTTCTAATATTATTTTTGATTCAAATGGGCGTTTGAAAGTTCTCGACTTTGGTATTGCTAAACATAAAACAATCGAAGACGCATATGCTTTTAACAATAGTAAGAATGTCGCAGCAGTAGGCGGTTACACACCAACCTATGCAAGCCCAGAACAACTTCAAGGAGCTGACGCATCTGTAAAAGATGATATATTTTCATATGCATGTATTGCATATGAGCTCCTGAGCAGTAAACACCCATATGATCGTGTTGCAGCAGATAAACTACCTAAAGGGACGACAGCAAAACGCCCTAGTAATTGCCCTATATGGCTTTGGGGTAATTTACAAAACGCGATGTCGCTTGATGCAACGAAACGGTTAGGATCATTACAGGCTATATCAACCAAACTGACAAGCAATTTCAAACCTGCTATTGCCGCGAGTGTATGTGTAATCGCCGTTGCCGTTTTTATTAGCCAATTTTATGCCTCAAATTCTACCCAACTAAAACAGTTAGAAGCAAAGCTTGAAAATGCCAATGCAATTAACCAACAAGTTGAAACTTGGATGTCGTGGCATGGCTCTGAGGTGTTGACTAAACTTGCTGAAATACCTCCTCAATATGATGTGCTTAAACAGGGTCTATTAAGAGTCAATCAAGAGAGCATTTTACAAGACTTTAATATCAAAGCTAACCAACTAAATAATGAATCTGGCAAATTTAAGGATTTTGATGGCACAATTAACCTTTACTCTAACGCTTTAGAATACTATCCAGATTCTGAAAAGCTAACCGCTCAATTAGAAAGTATTTTAAGAGAGCGTCAATCAATAATCTTTGACATAACATCGAGAATCAATTTGTTATTAGAGCAATCGCGCTATGATGAACTTGATAATAACAACATTATTAAATTGATTGATGATTTAAAAGATGTTGATAGTAGCTATGTGTACCAACCAAATGAAGTGCACATCAACAACTTTAAAACAGCCTTAGACCAATCAATTGAAAATGATAATGTTGTTGCTCAAAAAGTATTATTAGATGTAGGAACGTCTATCTTCACAGCTAAACAAAAATCAGAGTTGCAATTTGATGAGTTACTAAAAAGAAAATCAGCTATAGACGTGCTTAGTCTTTATCAAAACAAATTAAATTTAGGTGAGCAAGCCACTTTCCCTACAAAAGATGCAATAACTTTTTATCAACCGAGATTTGATCATTATTTTGAAAAACTAGCCACGATTGATAATTATCAAGATCTGTTGGCCTTTGAAGAACTTGTTAATGCTGAGTCAACGATGCTACCTGAAGACTTTGCTCCTTTAGTCGCTATTAAAGAAGAATTATCCAAACGGTATATCACAATGGCCAATAGCCTATTAAAACAAAAAATGTACAAGACAGCTGAAAAGCTAGTTGAAAGAAGTGAGGAGATAACTCGTTTGCTTGACAGTTTGCTATAAAATAGTCAGGACTGTTATGGTTTCTACTATCATTAATAGCAATTTTATTAAAAATATGATTATTCTAGCGAGTTAAATAACTCTCTAATAGACCACTAATTCGATGTAATTAGTATAACAAGAGTCAAGGATGACTTGGAGGCTATCTCACTTCCACTTAATCCTTAAGGGCTTTCAGCATTTTAAATTTATACGGAGTTTTTATGAAAAAGATAAGCACCTTAGCTGCAATATTATTACTAAGTGGTTGCTCAACGACTACTACGGTAGATGAAAAAAAACAAGCATCTGAAGATACCATAACGCAAGCGCAAACACCTGTTGAGGAAGTTGTTGAAGTAATTTCCTTAACTGTGGCAACTCAGCCCTCTGATGCGCGTGTACGTATTATGAATATCAAACCAAAATATGAAAACGGTATTGAGTTAAAAGAAGGCAAATACGATGTAGAAGTAAGCAAGCCTGGTTACAGCACATATCGCGAATGGGTAGTAGTTGATAAGCGAACTATTTTAACTGTTGAATTAGATAAATCTGCAGAAATCTAATTAATTAAGTTTATGCCTTTAAATATGTCAATTTACATTTTAAAGGCATAAAATTGTTCAATAAAAGTCTTATTATCGAGCTCCTCTAAAAGCGCTCAGGGTGTTTGCCGATTCATTAACACGATGATTGATTATCCTCGTTATTTTCAAATACAACCTATGAAGGTACGCAGGTATTTAGATCGACTTGATACCCCCTTTAGCACCAACACTTATCAAGTAAATGTTTAACCAATTAAAAGCGGCTAAACATTTACTTTTTATATTTAAAAAAATCAATAACTTATCGTAGCATCACGTTTTTAGCTTGTTTAATTCATCGTCTTGTTGTGCAACAAGCTGATTGAGCATTTGACTACCATCGCCGGCTTGAGTTGATAAATCAGCAAGTTGTGATGCGGCATCAGATATCCGCGTTAAATTACGATTAATTTCTTCGGTTACAGAGCTTTGCTCCTCAGCAGCCGTCGCTATTTGGGTGATCTGATTAGTGATCTCTTCCACTTTAATTACCACACTGTGCAAAGCATCAAAGGCAACGGTGGTTTCATCAACTGCAGTTTGTGCTCGCACAACTCCTTTTTCAATCACTGTTGAGGCATTACCCACTTCAAGCTGTAGGTTATCAATTAAGCCACTAATGTCATCTGTTGACGCACGAGTTTTAGATGCCAGAGCACGTACTTCATCGGCTACAACAGCAAAGCCTCGCCCCTGTTCACCAGCGCGAGCTGCCTCAATCGCAGCATTAAGTGCGAGTAAATTAGTTTGCTCTGAAATAGTGCGGATCACATCTAAAATTTGCGTAATATCATTACTACGTGCTGCCACCTTGGCTACGGCTTGATTGGCTTGTTTTATTTCTTCAGACATAGTTTTCACTTGTGATACCGCAGACGATAAACTCGCTTCACTGCTGACCACTAATGAATTGATTTCATCTGCCTGTTGCGCTGATTGCTCTGAAGCACGGGCAACTTCAAGTGCGGTGGCACTCATTTCATTCATTGCCGTTACGACACTTTCAATTTCTTGAAACTGAGCTTGCACATTTTGCTTAGTATCAACGGCTACATGCGCGGCAATTTGCGCCTGCTCTTTCGTCTGCCCTGATACATCTTTAAGCTGTGCAATTAAATCACGTAATTTTTCCAAAAATGCATTAAATCCAACAGCGAGCGCAATTAACTCTGCATGAGTGTCAACCGTTAACGTTTGTGTTAAATCCCCATCCGCGCTGGCTAAATTATCAACCCGTAACTGAATTTGTTGCAGCGGCGCCACGATGCTTTTAACAACTAAAGTCATAATAATAAAGGCAGCGCCAGCAATCACTAAGCCAGATATTAAAATTAACCCACCAAGAGTGTTGGCGTTATCTTGCATACTTGCACTTAGCTGCTGTGGCCCTTGCAGTGCAAGCTCTGCTGGTACTTCAACTAATAAAGTCCACTGGCGACCAGCAAGTTTAATATCTATTGGGTAATTGACTAAGTATTCATTTTCACCCTTTTGTACTCCAGAGCGTTCTTTCAAACTAGTATAATTTTTTAACACCGAGGCTGAGACGGCTTCTTTTAGCGGACGGCCAAGTTTGTCTTTGTTATGACTACTACCCACAATTAAATCCATCGAACTTAATAGGGTAACTCGCGCCTGACCATTATATAATTCTTTTGATAACTGCTCGGTCATGGTTTGAAAAACTGGCAGTGTAATATCAACACCACTGAGGCCAATAAACTTACCGTCGCGAAGTATTGGCACAGTCAAAGAAGTCATCATTTCAGAATTGCCGGGAGATATTTCGTACAGATAGGGTTCCATTATGCACGGCTTTTTAGTGTCTTTAGCACATAAGTACCACTCAGCTTCACGTTGGCCAAATTCGTTTAAGGTCGTAACGTATTTTTCTGCTGCATCTTCAACAACTTGCTGTTCAATCACACCTTCACGGCTGCGAGTGAAGTAAATTTCTAAGGTGCCTTGGCCTGCGACTGAATGATCATAGCCATTTTTATACTGTTGATCGTCCCCATCAAAACCATTAGCTTCAAATTGCGAGTAGATTGAAGAAAGTATTGAATTACCTTCTATAATAGAGCGATTAAGCTGTACCACTGAATCACGCGTTAAAGCATCTTTAGCTGATTCATTACCAAGTATTGCTGCGAGTGAAAAAGGCACTCGATACGCTTCGTTGATAAACCCTGCGATTTTTTCACCGTACACAGCAGCATTGCTGGTGAGCTTTTCTTCTACCTCAGTAACTATCAATTTTTCAGCTTGTGCTGATAACACTTTATTGCTGCTTGATAATTGCCACCAAAGCACACTCGATAGCACTACAACGGTGATAAAAATACTACCTAAAGTAAGCCATAGTAACTTTTTCGCCAACGCTAATTGCCGCATTCCACTTATCCTTTAATTAAAACTACGTTTACATTCTAGTTCAATTATTCATAAGTTAATCTATTTTGTTGAAAAAACATATTAATGCTGCGCTAATACTATTTAATTTTACCAAGTAGCTAAAAAGTTTTCGCGATAACAAAACCAATTTAGATATCGAGTTGATCATTACTTAACTATTGGTGTAAACGCTTGGCAATGACTTTGCACTCTATAAATAGTCTTAATATGGCAAAGTAAAAATGGGGGATGTTGGTTGTCGGGTAGCACAAACTGAGGATTGAATATTAAGTACGAATTATCACAATAACGTGTCTTGGTTATAAATGGTGTTCTAAAAAGCTCATAGTTATAAACTATGAGCCACAAAAAAGGCGCATTTAAAATAAAAATGCGCCTTTAAAAATATAAATTATTCAAATTTACAATAAGTTAGATAACCGACAATTCAATTGCGATATTACCACGAGTAGCATTTGAATATGGGCAAACTTCGTGTGCTTTAGCCACTAACGCTTCTGCGGTGTCTTTATCTACATCACCGACAAAAACAGCTAATTTTACAGCGATACCGAAACCACCTTCGATTGGACCAATCGATACTTCTGAATCAATGCGGGTATCAGCAGGTAACTTAACTTTAGCTTGGCCTGCGACTAATTTTAATGCACCAATAAAACACGCTGCATAACCCGCTGCAAACAACTGCTCAGGGTTAGTACCTTGACCATCATCGCCACCTAACCCTTTTGGAGTTGAAAGTGCCACATCTAAACGGCCATCGTCTGATTTTGCAGTGCCCTCGCGGCCACCCGTTGCAGTTGCTTTAGCTGTGTACGCGACTTGTAGTAATTCTTTCATAATGTTTTCCTTATTTAAGGTTGGGACTGAATTTACTTTGCGTGCAAAATAATAGAACAGTTTATTGATCATTGCAAATACTTTGCGTACAAATTAAAATGCAATGTCATCATTCGAGAGCTACTATGAAATATCCACAATTGAAATTAGATAATCAAATTTGTCATCGTCTGTATATGGCCTCCAATTCAGTGGTACGTGCCTATCGAGATGCACTAAACGAACTTGAACTGACCTATCCACAATATGTGGTGATGATGGCGCTCTGGGAAGAAGATGAGATCAGTATTGCACAGCTGCTGGAAAAAACCGCAATTGATGGCGGCGCCATGACGCAAATTTTGAAAAAAATGACCGATAAAAGCTTATTAGCCGTGGTTAAAAATGAAACAGATAAACGTAAGCGAGTCGTAAAGTTACACAAACATGGCATACAGCTGCAACAACAAGCAGCGAACATCCCTGAGCAAATTCGTTGCCGTTTTCCATCTATTACACAGCAAGAAGCCACACAACTAATTACTTTACTTGATAAACTCAATACTGACTTAAGTTAATTATCAAAAATTTTGAGAGAGATTCGTGTATACATACCCCACTCTTTTTCTATTATAAAACTGCGTTATAGTGGGTGCAGCAAAACAATTTAACGGAGCAACTCATGAAAGCCATTGGATACCAAACAGCAACCAAAACACTTAGTAATCATTCTTTCGAAGCCATCGAGTTACCTATTCCAACAGCATCCGGTCACGATTTATTGGTCGAAGTAAAAGCAATTTCAGTTAATCCTGTCGATGCGAAGATCCGCGCAAATGTTAGCCCTGAACAAGGTCATAAAGTCATTGGTTGGGACGCTGTTGGGATCGTAAAAGCTGTTGGTGATAAAGTAAGTTTATTTAATCTGGGCGATCGGGTTTATTACGCCGGTGATTTAACGCGCTCAGGCAGTAATGCTGAATTTCAACTAGTTGATGAACGTATTGTTGGCCGTGCGCCTATTACCTTGAACGATGCCCAAGCTGCTGCGTTACCGCTAACCAGTATTACAGCCTGGGAATTACTGTTTGATCGTTTGCAAATATCACGTTCCAACAATGCAAAACCAGCTTCATTATTAGTTATTGGTGCCGCAGGCGGTGTTGGCTCAATTTTAGTGCAGTTGGCTAAACAGCTAACCAACTTAACGGTGATAGGCACAGCATCACGCGTAGATAGCGTTAGCTGGTTAAATGCGCTAGGTGTTGATCAAGTGCTTGATCACTCACAAAGCTTAGATGCACAACGAACAGAGCATAATCTTGCTGAATTTGATTATGTAATTAGCCTCACTCATACCGATCAACATCTTGATGAAATTATTAAAGTAATCAAACCACAAGGTAAATTAGCTTTAATAGACGACCCAGCAAGTTTTGATATTTTAGCGCTCAAGCGCAAGAGTATCTCACTGCATTGGGAGTTTATGTATACTCGTTCAATGTTCCAAACTGACGATATGATAGCGCAACATCAGTTACTTACTGAATTAGCAGAGCTAGTTGATAACGGCACCATTAAAACTACCTTAGGCCAACATTTAGGGAAAATTAATATAGAAAACCTGCTCAAAGCGCACGCTATATTAGAATCTCATCAATCACGCGGTAAGCTGGTACTTGAAGGGTTTTAAACTTACTTAATATTATTGCGCGCTCATCTGAACGCGCAAATAATTCCCCTTCTGCTCCAGCAAAGTGCAAAGCCATCATTATTTTTCACTACATTAGTGCTTATACTCAATCATACAACAACGAAAAAACCTTAAGCTATTGATTTATTTTAACTAAAAATAATTATTAAGACTGGCACAGATCTTCCTTACAAAAGAGTAACTCACTAATCTGAGTTTTACCTTCATTTACCTCGTCTACAGGGAGCGAGCTATGACTAATATTTATCATATGTTGTATTTACTATGGCGCTTAGATATAAGCATTTGGCATATTCACCATGCTAATGATCCACATACCACCGCAGAAAAGGAGCGTGAATATGTTAAGTAACTACCCGCGCTTAGATGAAGCGCTTAAAAAGTTGTCGGTGCATCAATTAACAATTAGCCAAGCCTCTGAGCACTATGATTTACCCAAACGAGTGATCTATAAAGCACTGCGTCAACAACAAGCAAAAATAGCACAGCAAAAAAGCTACCTACTCGCAGCACAAAAACGTTTGCAACAAAACTTGCAGAGCGTAGAGCTAGAATTAGCTAATTTTAATTAACCTACTACTGATTATTTTCTGTATAGTTTAAATACACTAAAATTAGTAAAATTGCAGGATAACTATGACAGCTGTAGAAGTTAATTTTGATGGCCTTGTAGGCCCGACTCATAACTACGCGGGATTATCATACGGTAACGTAGCATCATTAAATAATGCTGCAAGTTACTCCAATCCAAAAGAGGCGGTACTGCAAGGTTTAGCGAAAATGAAAGCTATGCATGACTTGGGACTAACTCAAGGGGTATTTGCCCCACATGCCCGCCCTGATATAAATGTATTGCGTCGTTTAGGATTTACAGGCACTGCTGAACAAGTGATCAGTAAAGCGTTTAAAGCTGATCCTGTTTTAGTTCGCGCATGTTATTCAGCATCATCAATGTGGACTGCCAATGCCGGCACTGTATCACCATCAGCCGACACACTTGATGGCAAAGTTCACTTTACTGCTGCTAATTTGAATAACAAATTTCATCGCTCCCTTGAGCCTCAAACAACAACACGATTACTTAAAGCCATGTTTAATAACGAAGGCTACTTTAGTCATCATACCCATTTGCCAGATCAAGGTTTTTTTGGTGATGAGGGCGCGGCTAACCATACTCGCTTAGGCGACGAGCATGGTGTTCAAGGTTTGGAGCTGTTTGTATATGGTGCCAGCGCATTTAACAGCGCACTGCCTAAGCCAGTTAAATTTCCTGCAAGGCAGACACTTGAAGCATCACAAGCAATATGCCGACTACATCAGCTAAAACCATCTAGCCAATTAATGATTCAACAAAACCCTGAGGTGATTGATCAAGGGGTGTTCCATAATGACGTAATCGCGGTGGGTAACGCCAATGTATTACTCTGTCACGAGCAAGCTTTCTTAAATCAGCCTCTCGCCCTACAACAAATAAAAGATGCATATATTGGCGACAAAACACTGCATATTATTGAGGTGCCAACAGCCAAAGTAAGCGTGCAAGATGCTGTAACTAGCTATTTATTTAATAGCCAACTGGTTAGTTTAAACAATGGCAAAATGTTACTAGTTGCTCCACAAGAATGTAAAAACAATCAGGCAGTTAACAGTTATATTGAAGAAATGATCCTTGCAGACAATCCAATTGATCAAGTGCAATTTTTTGATTTAAAACAAAGCATGCAAAATGGTGGTGGCCCTGCTTGCTTACGATTACGTGTAGCGCTAAATCAACAAGAACTCGCGGCAGTCAATCCTGCGGTTATTTTAAACGATAGTAAGTACCAACAACTATGTGATTGGGCGAATAAGCACTATCGTGACAAACTTAGTAATGATGATTTTGCAGATCCAAACTTGTTACGTGAAAGCTGGCAAGCGCTGGATGAATTAACTCAACATCTGCACCTAGGCTCTGTGTATCCATTTCAATTAGAAGGATAAACCATGCAAGATACAAGCGTTGTAGATACGCAAATACATAAAATCAGTTCACTAGCGGGATATCAGCAATCGCTAAATCATTTACTGGTTGATAGCGTTAACAATGGTGCATCGATTGGTTTTATCGCGCCATTGACGCGCGCACAAGCAGATCACTACTGGCACAGTATTGAATGCGATTTATTAAATGATAGCCGCGAATTATTTGTTATCACCGAAGGATCTGAGGTAATTGGTGCAGTGCAATTAGCGCTGTGTCAAAAAGCTAATGGCGCTCACCGCGGTGAGGTTGAAAAGCTAATGGTACATAGCCAATACCAAGGCCAAGGATTTGCAAAACAACTTATGCATACCCTTGAAAAAAGTGCGCTGCAGCAACAATTAAAGCTACTGGTACTGGATACCCGCTTAGGCGATATTGCCTCACTTTTATATGAAAAATTAGGCTATATAGAAGCCGGTGAAATACCACAGTTTGCCCTTAGTTCATCGGGCGAATTACAAAGTACTGTGCTGTTTTATAAATTACTTTACGCACCTCTTAGCCACTAAAATAACATTTAAATAACAAGTTCAAGTTCGGTTAAGCTGGCTACCCTATACTCACGGTTGTTTTGAAAATAATTAATGGGGTAGTTATGAATATTAGGTTAACCGCTTTAACAACTGCAATTTTATTAGCTCTTACCGCATGTGGCTCATCTAATGATGATTCACCAACGACACCAGAGCCGCAAAAATCAACCTTTAGCTTGGGTGTTTCAGATGCACCAATCACTGGCTTAAAACAAGTAAACGTGGTTTTTGATCGAATCACCTTAAAATCACAAGGCGGTGAAGAATATAGCTTTGCCACCGTTGACAGTAATGATTCAACAAAACCGCAAATGGTTAACTTACTTGACTACACTGGCGATGACATTTTCTCGTTATTAGACGACGAAGATGTACCTGCTGGCGAATATTCATGGATCCGTGCTGATGTGGTCAATGGCGACACAAACGACCTTACAACCACTTCGCACGTTGTCTATGAAGATGGCAGCATTGCACCACTGGTTGTCAAACGTAAAGGCAATGACGGTGTTGGCGAAATCCAACTAGACGGTTTTACTTTAAATCAAACAGACAATGAGTTTGTACTTGAATTTGATTTGAAAAAGTCTCTTGTTGATCCACAAAATAGTGAAGAAATATTTTTAAAACCACGCGGTGTGCGTTTAGAAAATCTATCTGAATCACAAGACATTGAAGGCACAGTAAGTGATGCGCTTATCGCCAACTGTGAAACAGATAACATCGCCCTTGCCGCTGAAGATGGCTCATTTGGTCATGCGGTCTATCTTTATAGCAGTGATGTAGCTGCACCACTTGATAATTATGAAGTGAACGAGGATGAAACACCAGCTGATGCGCCATTGGCAACAGCCAATGTGGTATTTGATAGCGACGACAACCAATATGAGTTTGAGCTTGCTTTCATCACCCCTGGTGACTATCAATTAGCTTACACCTGCGCGGCACACATTGATGACGCTGAACTACAAGACGAAGCATTTACGCTTTATCAAGTTAAACCCGTTACGGTAACCGCTAGCGATGACCTTGATGTGACTTTCACTATCAGTCAATAATAGTTAGCCACTATAAAATTTGGCCGTGTAAATCATGCCGTTCAGTGAAAATTAATTACTCAGCTGAAAAGCCTTAATACCAGCAAAAAAAACCAGTCAGTGTTAACTGACTGGCTTTTTTACATTCCTTGGTAGCAAGCATCTACTCTCAAGGAATAAAATAGGTGGTAATTTCAGAGCTTGCTCACTCCTCGTTATTTATACATCCTTGTTAACGGTTATTGCCGATGCCATCGACTCCGATATATGTAACGTACGCTGCGGAAATGGAATTGTCAGTCCTGCTTGCTCAATAGACTCTTTTACGCGTTTATTAAGATCCCAGACTGTTTGCCAATAATCACCGTTAACTGTCCACGCACGTAATTGAATATTCACTGAGCTTTCAGCTATCGATGTCACCATCACCTTAGGTGCTGGATCCGCTAATAATCGGCTTTCTGATGCGGCTATTTCTTTAAGTACATTTAAGCCATCATCTATTGAGTCAGCAAACGAAATACCGACCACAATATCCATACGTCTTTTACCATTGCGAGTAAAATTTTTAATATTGCCACCCCACACTTTGCCATTTGGCGAAGCGATATACAGGCCATCATTGGTTTTAAAAATAGTTGTAAAGAGGTTAATTTCACTCACAGTACCCGTTGTGCCACTGGCATCAACAAAGTCACCAACTTTAAATGGCCTAAGTATTAATAACATAATACCTGCGGCAATATTACTGAGGGTATTCTTTAACGCAAGGCCAATCGCAAGGCCAGCCGCCCCCATAAGTGCTATTAAACTGGCTGTATTAACACCAAAAATATCTAAAATAAACAACCCTGCAATGATATACACCAAGTAGCCCAGCACACTCGATAAAATTGGTAGTAAGGTTTTATCCATTTTCTTAAGAGGCGACTTAGAGTTTTGGATCGCTCTTTTAACAGAGCGCGCAATTAGAGCACCAGCTATAACAATAGCCAACGCTAGAATCAGTTTATAACCTAGAGTCATTATGGTTTCTGAATGATTTTGCCAAAACACTAATAACTTATCTTTCACTGTTTATTTCCACTAAGTAATTGCTGCAATTGAGCAAGGTTTAACATAGCTTACACAAGGTTAAAACCATATTGTTATAAGCCAATAAGTGTGAGCTGCTATAACCATTTGCGATTTGTAGCCTGCTAAAAAATAAGCTGGCCTCAAAGCGAAACCGCGCGATTATATAGCATAATAAATATAAACCTAACTTTTTATTTTAATCTTTAAAAACAATTAAAAATCATATAGTTAAATCAATCCAGCAAGTTGGTGTAATAAGCATTCAATGGAGGTTAATCCTTCACTGTTACCATCACCACTAAGAGTATCAAACCTAGTCTCAGATTTAATCGAGGAGCAAGTCATGAGTAAAGAAAAAGTTGTACTTATTACAGGCGCTTCCAGTGGTATTGGTGAAGCAACAGCAAAAACCTTAGTCGCAAACGGTCATAAAGTAATTTTGACCGCTCGCAGTGAAGACAAACTTAATGCGCTGGTTGAAGAGTTAGGGGCTGATAACGCATTAGCAGTTTGCGCAGATGCCACTGATTTTTCATCGCTTGAAAACGTAGTTAATGCAGGTATAAAACACTTTGGCCGCCTTGATGTTGCATTTGCCAATGCCGGTATGGGTGTTCAAACGCCAGGTGTTGAAGAGGGCGATCCTGAGCAATGGCAAACAATGATTGATATTAATATCAATGCACTGCTTTACACCGCAAAACTCACTCTGCCACACCTAAGAAAAACCACAGGACACTTTATTTTAACCAGTTCCGCCGCAGGACGTATTGCCCTTAAAGGCTCTGTTTATGGCGCAACAAAATGGTTTGCTTACGGTTTTGGGCAAAACTTAGCTGAAGAAATGAAGCCATGGCAAGGACGCTGCACCACTATTGCCCCAGGCATGGTCAATACGCCTTTTTTTGATGAAGCAAAACCCGACAAACTCGACCCAAATGATGTAGCCGAGGCGGTACTATTTGCTATAGAGGCAAACCCACGTTGCAATATACGAGAGTTATTTTTGATGCCGAGTAATTAACGGACTCGACAGTAATAAATGCCCTTAACAGGGCATTTAATTTGATCCAAGCAGTAAATTAATTACTGCAACTTAAACGCGCCTGTTTTAATCGGTTAATTGATGCGATAACTTGCGCAATCGTACCATGATTGATCTCGATAACTTGCGACTCACTTAACGCATCTTTATTTTGCAGAGCATCAATAATTAAGCTGTACTGGTTTTTATACCTAAGTGGATTCATCTAGGCTGATTGCCGATAGTGATCAACAGCAAAACTAAATAAAACTTTGATCATAAAAAATAGACTCACCATCAAAAACCACGTTGGCAGCGATAAGTAAATCAACAAAAAGATGCCATAACACATTAAGTTTGCAGCAATAAAACCCTGTATTGATTTACCATGTAACGCATTAACAACAGATGCTGCCACTATCGTATATGCCCATATAAGCAGTGCAGTACCTAGTGGCTGTGAAAGTAACCACGCAATCACTATTATATGAACGTGAATGGCAATAAAAATCAGCCTATTTTTAGGACGCTTTGTGTAAAACTCATTGGTACCAAGAGTGAAATTAGCAATACATCCTGCTAATACGTCAGCAATTAATATAAAAGCTAAGATTGCTCGCCAATTATCGAGTTTAATCTCCGCAACCGAATAAATAACCCAACTGCCGACTAAAGCAAACAAAATAGTACCGGTGATCTCTAAAATCGATTGTTTTTCGCCAAACGCTTCATGCAAAAATTCAGGGGTTTTAAAATACTTCATTGTTAAACATTTCCTTATTTAAATTAAATTTTTGAACAACGACTTTCCATGTTTTTAACTATGCAAGTAGGTGACAAGATAAGCACCACTAGCAGCCAACGAAATAACATTATCTATATAGACACGCCATTAATTAAAAAAACACCGTAAAGGTAGCAAGATATGCTCAGGGATCTGATCAGAGATCACATACTTTTTTGCATCAACTGTGACTTCAAATAAAAGATACTCTGAATTTCTACCAATATAACGCTCACCTATATTTGGCGTTATCTTATATATATTTCCTGTAAGAGTAAGCTGACTAGAGGCTGATATCTTTTCAAACCCGCCGTAAGGGCTGAGATGACCCTCTACGTTGTGATCTTTTAAGTAGTCGTTTCGAGGATGGCCACCCCATATAGGTTCGACACGAATTTCACTACTTTGAAATAATTTATTTGCTTGATAATGAATGGGCTCAAAGCACTGCTTCTCTATTTTAATATCACTGCAACCACTGATAGATATCACAGCAAGTATTGTAATATACTCAATGTATTGCATATCAACGTATTCCTTTACATACACTTGGATCTAGCTATTGGCAGCACTGCAATGCTAGCATTTTTATAACCCACATTTGGGTAAGTTATTTGCTTGAGTAACGAAAGTATTTTTATGTAGCAATAAGTCTAGCATTGATGAATTAATAATCTAATAAATACAACGAGTCTCTCTGTATAGCATTTGATTATTTTCTGTATAGTCACTTTTTATTATACGAGTCTAGATGCTACTATCTGATAACTATAGACATTAAAACAACCTTTACAGGGCTTAAAAATGGTATTGCGTTCTCTTAAATCTCTGCTTTTTATTCCATCACTGATCGCTACTATTTTTATTGTACAAGCTTGCTCCGAGCCCTCCCAAAATACCATTGCTGATGTAACTGGCGGCAAAATTCAAGGTACTGATTCGGGCAAAGTGATTTCTTTTAAAGGGATCCCTTTTGCTGCTCCGCCGGTAAATGATAAGCGCTGGCGCGCACCGCAACCAGTAACTCACTGGCAAGGTATAAAAAGTACTACCGAATTCGCAGCCGATTGCATGCAAAAACCATTTGCTGGCGATGCTGCACCACTGGGAACCCCACCAGCTGAAGATTGTTTATATTTGAATGTGTTTAAGCCTGCAAAACAGAGTAAACAGCCTTACCCAGTAGTGGTGTGGATTTATGGGGGTGGCTTTGTCAATGGCGGTTCATCTCCTGGTGTGTATTCCGGTGAAAGTTTTGCAAAGCAAGGTGTGGTGTTTGTCAGCTTTAATTATCGACTTGGCCGGTTTGGTTTTTTTGCTCATCCAGCACTGAGTAGCTTTGAAAATGATGCTCTTGGCAATTATGCCTTCATGGATCAAATTGCAGCATTAAACTGGGTCAAAAGTAACATCAGCCAATTTGGTGGTGATCCTCAGCAAGTCACACTGATGGGCGAATCTGCGGGCGGTAAGTCGGTGCATGCAATGATGCAAACCTCTGCTGCACAAGGATTATTCAATAAAGCTATTATTATGTCTGGTGGTGGCAGAGAGCTTTTTAATCAACTGCCACTAACCAGTGATAATAAAAATATCCTATCAGCTGAGCAAGTGGGAGTTAACTTTGCAGCTCAGCACGGTATAACAGGCGATAATAAAGCAGCATTAAACGCACTGCGTGCGCTAAGCGCCGAGCAGCTTGTTGATGGCCTTAACTTAGCAAATATGACCCCTTCCCCAGAAGCGCCCACCTATGTAGGCGGGCCCATTTTAGACGGTATATTAGTTAGTTCATCGACCGAAGAAGCATTCAACGAAGGTAACTTTAGCCATGTTCCCACTATGGTTGGCACCACAGATAAAGATATTGGCTTTGCAATTTACAGCACAAAGGAAGCATTATTTAAAAGTTTTGGCTCACGCGCTGAGCAAGCCCAACAAGCTTATGACAGTAAAGGCAACACAGATCTCGCAATACTTAATTATGAAACTGGTCAAGACCTCTTAATGCAAGAACCTACTCGTTTTGTTGCTCAACAAGTGAGTAAATTTTCACAGCCCGCGTTTATTTACCGATTTGGCTATGTAGCACAAACAGTTACTGCACAAGGCGCAGCGCACGCGACTGAAATACCTTACTTTTTCAATACAGTAACAACTAAGTATGGCCATATTACCACCGAGCAAGACAAACAAACGGCTAAAACAATGCATCGTTACGTTACTAATTTTATTAAATACGGCACACCCAATGGGCCGGGGTTATCTGCTTGGCGCGCATTTAAAGAAGATGAGCGCTATATCCTACAACTGAATAAACAAGGTACCGCGACTTTTTCACCAGATCCTCTTGAAGCTCGTCTTGATGTAACACAAGCTAAAGCCTCAATAAAATAGTGTTGAAGTAACTCAGCTTGCTATTAAGTCATTTAGGTGAATATCTAAGACATTATTTTAAATAGTAGCTCTCTTACTGTGGCTGGTTCAAATGGCTTGTCACATATGGCATCTACACCAGCTTGAGCAATATTAGCTAAATGAGTGTCGTTTGCCTCAGAACTCACCATCAAAATAGGAATATGCGAGTAAGCATTCGAGCTTCTTACGGTCTCCGTTAGCTCTTTGCCATCCATTTCTGGCATATTGTAATCAGTAACAATTAGATCAAATGATTGGGTGTTAAGGTGTTCAATCGCTTGTTTACCATTTTCGGCTTCTACAGGCGTCGGTATTCCCATTCCAGCCAAGACCCTAATAATATGCTTACGAGCAAAACGACTGTCATCAACCACAAGTACACGCAATAGCGTTACATCAAAATGCTCTAACTCAACTTCTTCTTCAGTGATGATATCTAATGTTGCCCTTAACGCTCGCGTAATTGCCTCAGCACTAAATGGCTTTGGTAAAATAGCTAATACTCCTGACTGCCTTAACTGTTCAAGATAGGTTTTATTGCGCTCCGTCGATACCAGCATAAAAGCTTGATGCTCAATACCAGAGGTCACTCTGATTTTTTGCAATAAAGAGTCAGCGCTACCGTCAGAAAAATACATGCTGCTAATAATCAAATCCGGCTGATAATTCTCCAGCATTGTTAACGTTTGCGCTTGAGAAGTAGCAGTTTCAATTTGTGACACACCGCATTGAGTAAGTGACTTTATAATAAGCTTTTGCTGAACATCTGAAGGCTCTACTAATAATATTGATAAATTGGCTATTGCTGTTAAATCTTTCATTTAAATCTCTTCAGTGTTGCTATGTTTAGTTACGTTGAATATAGTCTAATGCAGTCATTTTATGATAACTCACATTACTATACATAACATGCGCAGGTTCTGGATCAACGATTTCGATTGGGATATCGTAATTGCGTGCCACTTCTAACGCCATTTGGGTAATATTGACGCTAAACGAAGTGCCAATAAAAACGATTTTATCGGCATCAAGCATCCGCTGTTGTGCTTCGCTAATACGATAAAGTTCAGTGTAATATTCATCAAATAGCAACACAAAAGGCTTTAAAGATTGATCCACCACTGGCTGCTGGTTTTCGATGTTAAACAGCTCAAGCAGTGACTCATGTAAGCGGCTTTCGTCTACATTATCCCACGGTGTCGTATGCGCTTTCACATCATCGCCTTGATGATGAAACAAAGTCATTTGATCAAGCCGGCCATGAATGGCGATATAGTTTTTATTGCCTGCTTTACCATCTAGCCCGTCAATATTTTGTGTGATCAGGTTTTTATCGCTCAACCACTGATGAACTTCGTTAGGACCATGGTTGCGATAAGTAGCAAAGCGATGATAATACCAAGCTAAAAACTCCCGTGGGTTGTTTTCATACATAGCACGCGTAGCCATTTCCATTGGCGTATAGTTTTTACTACCAATAGTCCAAAACCCATCTTCACCTCGAAAGGTAGGAATGCCGCTGGCGGCACTCACACCAGCTCCGGTTATATATAATGTATTCATAGCGTTCCCAATAAGCGCTAAACACACGTTTGATTTTTGCCTTGCTTCTTTGCTTGATAAAGCAATTCATCCGCTTTGTGCATCGCTTTATCAATTGGCACATCCGCAGTTAGTTTACTGATCCCCATGCTCACTGTAACAGCCAGCTGGTTTACACCAATAATATCTAAACGATTTTGTGATAAAGCATGATGAATATCGTTGGCAAATTGTGTCGCTTGTTGTTTATTTTTATGACGTAGAAAAAATAAAAACTCTTCACCGCCCCAGCGCGCCACCATATCATTTTCACTTAACTGAGCAACAAATAAATCAGCAAGGTGTTTTAGCACTTCATCGCCAACTGAGTGACCATATTGATCATTAATATCCTTAAAATTATCTACATCCGCAATGATAATACTCCCAGTTTGCAGCTGCGCTTCGAATTGCTCGAGCTCTTCCATAGCATAACGTCGATTGGGCAGGTTTGTTAAAGGGTCGCGAGTCGCTAAATATTCATTTTTTTGAACAAGTTCAATCAAACGGTGGCTATACATTTGCCGAAAATATTCATAAAAGCCACTCAACAGAGCAACAATAATAAAAGAAGCAATAATACGAATTGGAAAATAAGCCGAGTAACCGCTGTAAAATTTAAAGTAGCTCGATAAATAAAAGGCGCCAGTTACGCAAATTACAAAAATAATTAAATCAATGATTCCCCGTTTAAAACCACGCACAAAAAAGGTTACCGGAGATACAATAAAAATCCAAATCGGCCCAGTACCATGGCTCCCTCCTGTAAGTACTAAATAAATCATTAAAGCATATAAAGTATACAAAACAATTAAAGAGGAAATCTCGACTCTATCACCAAGGCAAAAAGGGGAAGCAAATAAAATAGATGAGCCTAATAGAGGGTAAACCAAAGTAGATTGATTATTAAACAAAGCGATTATTGCCATACAAAGCGTTGTCAACGTACCTATTACGGAAAAGAACCTAATAATAAGTTTTCGTTCGGCCATATCGGAATAGCTAATCATCAATACAATGCATCACTTATCAATAGTAAAGGCAATCTTTGCATGCAAAAACTGATTGTAAGATTGCACTAAAATTAAAATAATTAATCAGTTACCAGTTCAAATATAGTCTAGACATGAGATCATTGTAAAAGTGAAAGTAATAAATAGTTGCTAAAAGTAAGCTTACACGCGAATAACATCCTGGTATTACTAAGCTGAGCAAATAGGTTTTGCCATATCATTGCTGCAAAAAATCGGCTGCTCATTAGCAATAACCTTTAGATTTAGCTTTACCTAAGTTGCAAAAGGCTCAGGTAAAGCTGGTTAATGCAAAGGATAAAAGTGGGTTCAAAAGTATCATTAAATAATCATACTTTATTTGTAAGCCCTGCGAAAAACCCTTAATAAGCGACGCTCATACGTTGATTAATATGCGCGGCATTTTGCACTTCATCCAGCATAGCAATCGCGTAATCAGTCACTGATATTTTGCTTTCACCTTGTTCATTAGTAAAAAATGCATCGCCACCAATACGATACGGACCTTCACTTGCGCCGGGGTAAATAACCGCGGCAGGGCTTACAAACGTCCATTGTGTGGTTGTGTTTGTTGCTTTAAATACACTGAGAGCCTCACCTTGCGCCAACGCTTCATCTTTATATTCAGCAGGAAAGTCCGGCGATGACACTAACGTAACACCAGGCGCAACTTCTAAACTACCTGCACCACCAACCCACAGTAAACGAGTACTGCTACCTGACAGTGCAGTTAATAAACGCTTGGCCGTTTGCGCAACTAATTCATGGTTACCCGCTGCACGTCCACCGATTGAGGCAATCACCACATCAGCGTTCGTTAATACTTCTGCAATGTCATTTTGAGATTGTAAGTCAAACTCTTCTACCGCTGTACCGTCAGTCACCTTATCCGCATCACGAACAACCGCCGTCACATTGTGACCATTAGCTTTTGCCTGCGCCATGATGTGGCTACCAATCCAACCTGTTGCGCCTAAAATAGTAATATTCATGTCTGTATCCTTAAAGAAGTATTAATCATCTGAGTTGATGTAATCAGTTTACTTGCTCATTAATTGATGATAAATAAACCTTATAGATACACATTAGTTCACCTTAGGATGATAATGGATAAGATAACTGCAATCCAAAGCTTTGTTGAAGTCGCCCGCAGTGGCAGCTTTACAAAAGCAGCTGCTCACTTAGAGCTCAGCCGCTTACAAGTCACTCGCCACGTACAAGACATTGAGCAGTGGCTGAGCTTGCGATTATTTCACCGCACCACCCGTAAAGTCAGCTTAACCAATCAGGGCGAAGAAGCGCTTGCCTACTGTAAGCAAATACTCAGCACCGTATTGGATTTACAAAGTAGAGCACATAACCATAATAACGAGCTGGTTGGTACCATTAGAGTCGCAGCCCCTATTGGACTTGGCCAAAATCTGTTGTTTGATGCAATTGAAGAATTTGTTGCTATACACCCAAATACTCATTTTCAGCTAGTACTCTCAGATCGGTTATCACAACTGGTTGATGAGCGAGTAGATATAGCACTGCGCTATACTCATGAGCCTGATGAGCAATTAATTGCGCGTAAGCTTATGTATATCAATACGGCTATTTGCGCCTCCCCAACTTATTTGGCGAACAACAGTCCAATCACTAAACCGCAAGATTTATTGCAACACAATTGTTTAGTGCATAGCGGTAGTTCAACATGGCATATTATTAGTGATAACGAGGATGAAAAAGTCACCGTAAAAGGCAGTATTAATGCTAATGATATGTCTGTGCTACTAAAAGCAGCAATCAAAGGAATGGGGATCGCAAATTTGCCGTGTGACTTGGCAAATCGCTATTTAGAGCAAGGTAAACTGGTTAAAGTGAATCCATCTTTTTCATCACCTGGCCAGCATTTATGGGCTGTGTATTTATCTCGTCATTATCAACAAAATGTGGTCAGAGCGTTTATTGATTTTTTAGCGCTGCGATGGCAACAGGATATCCTATAAAATGACAGTGTAGTATTAGAATATTACCCGTTACTGGTTAGTGTATGTTTTACTAGGAGCTCATTGCATTAGAGTGCGCTTAATCTCCACTCTGATACGTTTACGCACAATTAATATCTGGAGCAGAACATGGCTAAAGTACTTATGATCACCGGTGACTTTGTAGAAGACTATGAAAACATGGTGCCTTTTCAAGCATTATTGGCGATGGGTCACCAAGTTGATGCTGTATGCCCTGATAAAAAAGCAGGTGATACTATCGCCACCTCAATTCATGATTTTGAAGGCGACCAAACCTATACTGAAAAGCGCGGTCATAACTTTGCGCTAAACGCGACATTTGCCAATATTAATGCCGCTGATTACGATGCCCTGTATTTACCCGGTGGCCGTGCCCCTGAGTATTTACGCTTAAACGCGAAAGTAATCGAAATAATTCAGCATTTTGCTACAGCGGATAAACCCATTGCCTCTATTTGTCACGGCCCGCAATTGCTCACAGCAGCAGGAGTTATTGAAGGTAAAAAAGTATCCGCTTACCCTGCTTGCCAACCTGAAGTGAAAATGGCGGGTGCCGAGTACGTTGAATTACCAATGGATGGCGCCATTACCGATGGCAAACTAGTAACAGCACCAGCATGGCCTGCACACCCTGCCATGTTAAAACAGTTTGTAGCCTTGCTATAATCGCAGTTCAGCAGCATCAAGAGGTTAATCATGTGCCAACTTTTTATTAATGCCGACAGTCGGTTATGGACCTGTCGTACCAAATCACTGCGGATTGACGGCGTTGTTACGTCGATTCGTTTAGAAGAGTTTTTTTGGGATATTTTAGAAGAAGTGGCATTTCGTGATCAAATGACCGTTAATCAAATGATCACTAAGCTGTACCTTGAATCTCTTGATGCTGATCACGACATTGGTAATTTCACTTCATTTTTACGTGTCTGTTGTTCGCGTTATTTATCGCTGGTGGCCGATGGCAACTTAACCCGCGAAGATGCGATACCTTTAAATGATATCGACGCGACACAAGTTTTAGAACAAGAAAAATTGCGTACCAGTGTGCGCAAAAGCCAGTATATAGATACATCGTTAAAGTCTTCACTTAACTAGAGTTTTCATGTCACAATCCTCCTTAGTTCGATCTTTTAAAAAGATTGTTGGCGCACGTTATGTATTAACGAGCGATCGTGCAACTGCTCCTTACCGTAAAGGCTTTAGAGAAGGTCACGGTCCGGCACTAGCAGTAGTAAAACCGGCAACACTATTACAACAATGGCATATTTTACAAGCCTGTGTAAGTGCAAAGGTCATCGTTATTATGCAAGCCGCAAATACCGGTTTAACGGGCGGCTCAACACCGACACAAGGTTGCGATCGCAATACGGTGATCATCAACACCTCGCGCCTTAACGACATTCAAGTATTAGCTGAGCAACAACAAATTGTCGCGTTCCCTGGGGCGAGTTTGTTCTCATTAGAAAAAGCCCTCGCCCCATACGGCCGAGTACCACATTCAGTTATTGGCTCATCATGTATTGGCGCATCGATTGTCGGTGGGGTATGTAATAACTCAGGTGGCGCTTTAGTTGAGCGAGGCCCAGCATATACTGAACTTGCCTTATACGCCCAAGTAAATAGCAATGGTAGCCTCAGTTTAATTAATAATTTAGATATTGAACTTGGCAATACACCAGAGCAAATACTCACTAATTTACAAAATAAAAAATACCGCACCCAAGATGTTAAAACGACAGCTAAGAAAGCATCTGATCGCGAATATGCCGATTGGGTTCGTAAAACAGATGATGATACCCCGGCACGATTTAATGCCGATCCTCGGCGTTTACATCAAGCCAGCGGCTGTGCGGGAAAACTAGCTGTATTTGCCGTACGAGTAGATACCTTCGCAAAAAATCAACAAGAACTGACGTTTTACCTCGGTACTAATTCCTCCACTGCGTTGCAAGCGGTACGAAAAACGTTATTAGAGCAAGCCACCAGCTTGCCTGTTTACGCCGAATATTTACACCGTGATATTTTTGAGCTTGCTGATAATTATGGTCGAGATACAGTATTATTAATTAAACATCTTGGCACCAATTGGTTGCCTACTTTTTTTAATATTAAGCGCCAGCTCGATTCCGTCTGTCAAAAACTGCCTTTTATACCCAAAAATGCTATTGATAAACTAGTTTATCGTTTCGCAAAACTGTTCCCAAGCCAAACACCCAATAAGCTCAAGCAATGGAATAGTCAATATCAACATCAGCTCATTTTGACAGTTAAAGGCGAGGCGCATCAACAAACTCTTGCATTGCTTGAACACGTTCAAAAAGACTACCAAATTGATTTTTTTCAGTGTAGTGAGCAAGAAGCTAAATCGGCATACTTACTGCGTTTTGCTGCCGCAGGTGCTGCTGTGCAATATGCCAAAGTAAATCATCAAGAAGTCGAAGATATTCTCGCGCTGGATATCGCTTTAAAACGTAACGACAACGAATGGTTCGAAAAATTACCGCCAAGCATCTGCAATAAATTAGTAGGGAAACTGTATTACGGGCACTTTTTATGTCACGTATTTCACCAAGATTACTTAGTGCGTAAAGGTGAAGACGGCAAAGCAATAAAAGCAGCCTTACTTGAGTTATTAGAGCAACGCGGCGCGCAATACCCCGCAGAGCATAATGTAGGACATCATTATGATGCAAAACCAGCCCTTGCTGATAACTATCGCAATTTAGATCCAACCAATAGCTTTAATGCGGGCATTGGCGGCATGTCTAAAAAGCGCGATTATGCTAAGTAAGCTAGTGAGCTAGTGAGCGCGATTATACATCGCGCTGTTAGCACACTTAAAAGCTGTAATTAATCCCAGCATAATAACGGCGGCCTGAATAACTAGTATTAAGTAGCCGCGCATCGGTATCTTTACCCAAACGTGTTACCGACTCCGATTGCGTTAAGTTAATTACCGCTGCGGTAAAGCTTAAGTTATCGGTAACGTTATATGCTGCATTTACATCTACTTGCTGGTATGGGTCTTGGTAGACATTTAAACCACTGTTAATACCGAGCACCGTTTCACCTCGTTTATTGTACGAAGCGCGAATGTTAAAACTATCCCCTTCATAATAAACGGAGGTGTTATATTGATAGTCAGCACTGCCTATTAATGGCGACTCTGCTAACTTTTCACCTGCAACTGTTACATCGGCCTGATTGGTGTTGTTATACGTGTAGTTTGCGTAAATACCAAAGCCACTATCAAAGGCGTGTTGAATAAACACTTCCACCCCTTTTGATACCGCATCAGTACCATTACCTACGGTGCTATACGGGGAAATGCTAATAGTACCAGCATCAACAAGACCTGCTTGCCCTGCAAATTCACGCTGTGAATCAATCACCAGTGGCACGATAAAGTTATCGACCTGTTTATGAAATAACGCAACACCTAATGCAGAACCTGGCGCGTAGTAATACTCAAGAGATAAATCGGCTTGTACTGACTCAAACGCTTTTAAATTTTTATTACCACCACTGCCACTAAATCCGGGTTGTTCATTAAAAGCGGCGCGATCATCTGCCCATTCGTCCGACACATAAGTAATACGCTGTTGACTACCCAAATCGCCGTAATCGGGGCGCGACATCACTTTAGCAAGCGCACCACGGATCACCACATCATCACTGGCATCCCACGCAATATTTAAACTCGGCAATACGTGGGTGTCTGTTGTTTGCTGGATGATCAACTGGTATTGCTCAACTAAACGATCATCACCGGTGATTTGCTCGCCCGTTTCGTCATCGGTTTCATCCAATAAAAAGGTATAGAGATCGGTTGAAGCACTGCTAGTCTTGGTTTGTACAACGCGCACACCAAAATTACCGCGTATATCTCTGTACTCAAAATCACCTTGTAAATAAAACGCACTGATCTGCTCGGCAATATCATAGACAAAGTTATCTTCAATTCGAGTATACGGCACATAGTTACTGTAAATATAATCGCGATATTTATGCCAATTAATAGTTGGCATTAAATTGATATTAAAGCCACCAGCAATATTGCTTTCACTTTCCACATTAAACACATCTTGTGCCTGTGGCATACCATTATTCCATTGATAGCTATCAAATTGCGTGATACCCCCTGCGCTTGCCTCGCCTGCGGCAATATCAAAACTCGGATCAAGGAAAAAGTTGTTGCCCGTTTCGCGATGCAGTGATGCATCGCGGTATTTTGCACCAGTGCGAATAGTGGTCAATATGCCCCAATCAACATAAAAATCAACGTCAGCTTGGTAGTACTTTTCTGCTAAGGTGCTACGTACAAAACTTGAGTTCGATGAGCCTGCATCACGACCTCCGCCAACACCTGCGAGCAAGTTATTGAGTGTATTTGGGTCTATCAGCATCGAAATACGGTCATCACTGATTGACCAAGCGGCACTTTGCGAGGCGTTCTCAATATTACTTTGCCCCTCACCCGCGTTTGAGCTTTTATACGCTGCTTGCCAACTTTCTTTTGGCCCGCCTTTAGCTTTAGTTTTACCAACGACAAAGCGTGCTGTAAAGTTGTCGCCTTCGTAGCTTAAGTTAAAATCAAAAGTATCAGAGGTTGACTCTTCATCCACATAACTGCCGCGCAACCACGGCAATTGCATATCTTTTTCAACGCCACTGGCCATGGCACTGTAGTCCATGCCATTGACAATTGTGCCACTTTCATCAAGTGTAATACCGGTTAAAAAGTCAGGATTTAACGCCCATTCCGGCATATCAACGACCGAGTCGCTGCGTTGTTGCTTTAAGCTAAAACCAAAGTAATTAAAACCTAGTTCAATGCGACTAGTTGGTCGCCACTGAGTCGAAAACTGCACGCCTTCACGTTCACGTTTTTCATTCACAACAGAGCTGCGCACCACCTGCGGAAACCACATATTCTCATAACGTTGCCCGTTGGCATCAGTCACCGCGCCCCAGTCATTACTGTTATTAACCTCGTTACCATTTATATCAACAGCTTGCTGACCTGTGTAACGCCAAACATTGGCATCTGTGCCACCAGAGAGCGTACGGTTGGTGCGCTCTTGACGGGTATAGCCAAGTAAAAAACCAAAGCTATCACTATCGTTTTTCCATGAATACAAACCAGTAAACTGAGGTTCATAATCTTCTGTTACATCTGCATAAGTACTTTCAACATTAAAAACGCCCGAATTAGCATCCATATCCAATGGTTTGCGGCTATGCATTAACACTGTACCACCGACGCCACCTTCATCTAGTCGCGCTTCAGGTGATTTGAATACTTCAACGCTTGCGATCATCGCTGATGGGAGTAAAGCATAATCAAATGAACGAGATGGCTCCCCTGGTGAGGAGGCAATAAAATTACCATTTAACTGCGTGTAAGTAAGATCAGACGATAAACCACGAATACTTACCGTTGATCCTTCACCGCCGTCACGTTCAATCACTACACCCGGCACACGGGCTAATGAATCAGCCACGTTTTTATCAGGGAATTTACCAATGTCTTCAGCGGTAATGGCATCAACCACAGAACTCGATAAACGCTTCACCGCTAAGTTTTCAGCCATGCTAGAGCGAATACCTCGCACTTCAATCACTTCCATATCTTTTTCTGTTTGAGTGCCTGTTAATTGCTCGGCAGCCGCCGCATTCATAGCACTAAAAACCGATAAACTAATAACTGAAAAACGCAGCGATGCTGCTAAAGGCGAGTAACACGTTGAGGTTGACATTGAATGTACGAGTCCATTACTGGTTAACAATTGTAAAGGCGGCAATTGTACACAGCCAGACTTAATGGATTGTTAACCATAACTTGCAAGTAACTGAATAAGCGAACAAATAACCACCTCATAAGTAGCCTTGCTCGCACCTAAATAACAGAGCTCGATAGGTTAATTACTCAAGCCTTGCATCCATAACGTTACTAACTGCTGAGCACAAATACCTAGCGCTGGGGTCTCATTAGTGTCAGCTGCTGTAGTAAAAATTTTCTGCGCAACTTGCCGACCAACAAGTTGAGAGGCTGAGGTTTTATCTATACGTTGTTGATAAAAAGCCGTTAAGGCGTGCTCTAAATCATCATACTTTTCTAACACCCGTACAAGATGCCAAGCATCTTCTAGCGCCTGACATGCCCCCTGCCCTGAAGTAGGTAAAGGAGCATGAGCCGCATCTCCCATAATCAGTACGTTACCTTGATGCCAATATGGCAAACGGTCAATATCGTGCACAAATATTCGCTTCAGTGAGTTTTCATCATAAGACTTAAGCACCTGCTGTACTGCATCTGGCCAAGTTAAAAAACGTTGGTGCATTTCTTCATACCAAGTAGATAGCGGCCGCGCTTTATCAATATTTGCACTCCACCCGGCAGCCCAATAACAAAGGTCAGCTTTAACAGGCACAATACCAAAGCGCTCGCCACGGCCGCGAAAATCATGGATCACGTTATCTAAAGTGCCCGGTTTTAACTGGCTAATAGCAATAATATTAATAAACCCCTGATACTGAGGAGTGATTTTTTCAGCATATAAGAATTGCCTTACCACCGAGTTCATCCGCCCATCAGCACCCACAACTAAATCAAAATCTTGTTTTAGTTGAGCAATCTCTGATACGGTTATTGCGCTGTTAAAATGTATGTTTACCCCTAAATCAGCTAATGTGCGGCCCAACACACTCATAAGATCACGGCGCAATATACTGATACTAGAAAAACCACTGAGTGTATTTACTTTTGCAATATCAAATTCACTTTGCACCGTGCCATGCTGATCACACAGACGCATAAACAAAGGCATACCGCCCAGCGCTTGGATCTGTTTATCCAAGCCCATTTGCTGTAACACAAACATTGCATTCGGCCATAACGTTACCCCGGCACCAATAGAGGAAATCTCACTATCGCGCTCAAATATGTTCACCTGATAACCTTTTCGTGCTGCAAGAATGGCCAGCGCTATTCCCCCGATGCCCGCACCCACAATGGCAATTCGCTTGCTGTTCATATTCTTTACCTCAATAATTAACTGAATAACCATTATCACAAAGTCATTTTTTAAGATAAATTAGTAATAATCGCGTTATTAATCCCATATTTTGAGTTAATTAATGATTGATAAAATCGAACTTCAGTGGTTACTCAGCTTTCAGTGCGTATATGAACAACTGAGCTTTAAACTCGCAGCCGAACAACTGCAATTGCCTACATCTAATGTTAGCCGCCATGTCGCGTTATTAGAGAAGCAACTTAATTTAAGGTTATTACAACGTACCACCCGAAAAATGATTGCAACGGCTGCAGGTAAACAACTTTATCAATCTATCACCCCACTGATACAAGCAATGAATGACTCGCTAGAAGAGGTGTCTGTGTATGGTGATTCTCTTGCCGGGCATCTTAAAATCATCATGCCTGATCTGCCTTTTTTAGCCGAAATAAGCGCAGAGTTTTGCTCTGTGCACCCACAAATACAGCTAAGTTGCGATACGCAACTAAATCCAACCGAAGGCTTGTTAGAGGGATTTGATTTGGTGCTACGCTTTGGCCGTGGTCCATTGGACGATTCAGGTTGGGTTGCTAAAGAACTGCTGCGCTGGCCCAGTTGCATTGTTGGCGCGCCACAACTGATCAACAATGCGCCACCGCCTCGCTCGCTAGATGAGTTAAGTAAAGTTCCTTGTATTACTAGCTTATCAGTACTGCAAGGTATGCCTTGGCGTTTTAAACAGCAACAAGCAGTGCAAGTAAAATCTAATTTTAAAGTAAACAGTGGCAACATGGCCAAAGCCGCTGCACTAAAAGGACTCGGCTATGCCATTTTACCCACTCATGCATGCCAAGAAGATATAGACAACGGCTCATTGATCAATATTAAACTCGACCATGAACCAGAAGATCTGGTGTTATACGCATTTTATGCAGGCAGGAAATACCCGCTAGAAAAGGTAAAAGTATTTTTAGAATTCTTAAAGTCTAAATGCATTGAGCTTAACTAAGATATCAATGCAGTTAAACATGAGTAAGCTAGATAAGGGAAATGTAAACACACTCATTTTTTTCTTGCTGAAAACAAACTGTTTTTTGGACTGCCATAAGCTGGGGTTCGCTTCTAGTGCGTCAGTAAAGTCTGAGTTAGAGTATTTATTCAAAGGTTCAGGCCTTCACGAATTAGGTCCGAATCTAACCATATCGTTTCTATATAACCGTCGAGCATTCATACAAGGTTACAGCATCACCATCTGGCAAGTAATGTGCAAACCGTTGTGCATCACCAGTATTAAATGCCAAGGTAAACAATGTATTATGACTCTCCCTTAGCAATACACATTCAAAATCATCACTTAACAAACACAAAGCCTTTGGGCAAATTGCTAAATATGAATCATCGCCACTAAAAATATCCTCACTATACAAATACACTTCATGTAATTGTAGTGGTTTATCAAGTCGTAATACTGTGAAGTGCTCAGTTTCACTTAGCGTTTTGTGTTCGGCTAGTAATTCAATGTAAAAACCATTGCCATCTATTAGTTGCTCTTCAGCTGTAATATCAAACGAATGCTCGTTAAATTGAACCTCAAGCACTTTGCCGTTGCTAAACGTAAATAACATACTGCGCACGTTTTTAAATACGCCTTCATTAATTGCGTAATAGCCGCCTTTGAGCAAAAGCGAGGTTATATCGCTTTTACTCAATTCATTTAACTCAGAGCGCTTATTTGCAAAAATATGCTGATCCACATAATTAAAATGCATTAGTCTTGTGTCCAGCTATTACTTAGCGCTTCAGCTTGCTTTAAACACAGCTCAATTGCCTCATCTGCCTTATCTGGCGGGTACTTAAACTTACGTAATGCTCTGCGCACTAAGTTGCGCAGCTTTGCGCGCACGCTATCGCGTACCTGCCAATCAACCGTGGTCGACTTACGCAGCTTTTCGGTCACTTCTTTTGCTAAACTGCGCAGCGAGTCATCACCAAGTTCGCGTACTGCGGATTCGTTTTGAATCAGCGCACGATAAAAAGCAATTTCATCGGTATTTAATCCTGAATTTTCAGCCATTTCAGCATCGGCGGCCATGTCTTTGGCCATTTTGATTAACTCTTCAATCACCTGAGCTGTTTCAATAGCGCGGTTATGGTATTTACGCAGCGTTTCGAGAATACGGTCTGAGTATTTTTTCTCAGAGACTACATCGGTTTTCATTCGCGCTTTTATTTCGTCACGTAATAGTCGCTCGAGTAAATCAACAGCGAGGTTTTTTTCTTTCATGTTCGCCACGTCTTCCATAAACTCAGGCGATAACAAACCAATATTAGGTTTATCTAAGCCCACCAGCTTAAAAATATCGTCAACACCTTCAGCAATAATCGCATTGTCGATGATGTGTTTAAGGGCGGTGTTTTTATCCTCATCGGTGCGGCGTTTATCTACGGTGGTAAATTTACCCAGAGCGCTTTTTACTGCGGCAAAAAAGGCAATTTCAGTTTTAAGGGGAGCCACTTCATCTAGCGTACCGCATAGAGTGTACGCTTTACTAAGCGCCGCCATCACATCTAAAAAGCGTTTTTTACCGTCAAGCTTACCATCGCCTGAATTAGGTAAGCTTAAAATATGATTCATCACTTTAGGCAATAATTGCAGTGCTTGGGTTTCATAGTCACTGTAATCACAGCCATATAGCATGCCGCGCACAATATCCATTTTTTCAAGTAATACTGCAAATGCTTCGTGAGCATCATGGGTAGGCTGACCGCGACCGTTTGAATTAGTGTAAGTGTGTAGCGCGGCTTTTAGTTCATTGGCAATACCAATGTAATCGACCACTAAACCACCGGGCTTGTCTTTAAATACCCGATTAACGCGGGCAATGGCCTGCATTAAATTATGGCCTTTCATCGGTTTGTCGATGTACATAGTGTGGCAATTTGGCGCATCAAAACCCGTTAGCCACATATCGCGCACTATTACCAATTGCAGCGGGTCGTTTACATCTTTAAAGCGTTTTTCAAATAGCTTTTTAGTTTCTTTATTGTAAATATGTGGTTGTAGCTTCGCTTTATCTGACGCTGAGCCCGTCATAACAATTTTAATTGCGCCTTTAGCTGGGTCATCATCGTGCCAGTCGGGTTTAATGGCAACTATAGCATTGTATAAATCAGCACAAATGTCGCGGCTCATTGCCACTATCATGCCTTTGCCCTGCATAGTATTGGTACGCTCACTAAAGTGAGTCACTAAATCTTGCGCAACTAAATTGACTCTAGGTTCACTGCCTACTAGTTTTTCAAGCGCTGCCCATTTTGACTTAGTGTTTTCTCGGCTCGAAATATCCTCTTCGTCCTCAATCACTTCATCTACGTCATCATTTAAGCTTTCTATATCTGCTTGGTTAATATCAAGCTTGGCAAGGCGTGACTCATAATAAATAGGCACCGTAGCACCATCGTCTACCGCGTCTTGAATATCATAAACCGATACATAATCACCAAATACGGCGCGCGTATCTTTATCGGCAGCGTCAATAGGTGTGCCAGTAAAGCCAATAAACGTCGCTTGTGGCAGCGCATCACGTAAGTGTTTAGAATAACCAAAGGTATATTCGCCTGTTTTGCTGTTTAACTTGGCTTTATCGCCATATTGGCTGCGATGAGCTTCATCTGAAATCACCACAATATTATGGCGTTCACTCAACTTAGGGTGAATTTTTTCATCGGCTAACAGGGCAAACTTTTGAATAGTGGTAAATATAATGCCACCCGCTTGGCGAGCAGTTAAAATATCACGCAGCTCGTCACGATCCCCCGCTTGCACTGGCGTTTGTTTTAACGTATCCGCTGCCATACAAAAGGTATTATAAAGCTGGCCGTCTAAATCATTGCGATCAGTTACCACCACTATGGTTGGGTTATTCATTTGCGGTTGTGCCATCAGCTTACCCGCATAGCACAACATTGAAATCGATTTACCCGAACCTTGGGTGTGCCACACAACCCCCGCTTTACCAGAGCCCGCCTGCACTTTATCAACATAATTAGCGCGAGGCTCTGCAAGCTGCGCCTTCGCTGCAGCAATTAATGTTGCCTTTACTGCGGCGCGCACTGCATGAAATTGATGATAGCCCGCGATTTTTTTAATGGTTTTACCATCATCCTCTTCAAACAGAATAAAGTGGCGCAAATAATCTAAAAACAGCGCAGGCTGAAAAAAACCTTTTACTAAGGTTTCTAACTGATACTCAAATAGCGGCTTGTCATCTTCACTATTTACAGTGCGCCACGGTACAAAGCGCTCTTTATTAGCCGTTAGCGAGCCCACTCTGGCAGTTAAGCCATCACTAACAACAAGCGCCTCGTTAAAAATAAATAAATCGGGCAGCTCATCTTTGTAGGTTTGAATTTGTTGAAACGCCTGCCAAATGTCGGCGTTATTATCAATGGGGTTTTTCAGCTCCAATAGCGCCAACGGTAAGCCGTTAATAAACACCATCACATCTGGGCGGCGATTGCCTTTAGTGCCCGTTAAAGTGAACTGATTCACCACCAAAAACTGGTTTTTATTTACATCGTTAAAATCCACCAGCTGCACGTAGTCTGTTCTGGTATTGTCAGTTTCACTTTCATCATTAACTTTGTATTCTACTTTAACGCCTTGCAATAACGCTTGGTGAAAGCCTTTATTATTTTTAATCAGTATCGGGGTTTCGGCTTTACCTAAGCTCAACGCTACTTCTTCAAGGGTTGCCAATGGGATGTGCGGGTTAATTACTTTAAGCTGCGCCAGTAAGTGCCCATGCAATATCACTTGGCGATAATCACTACGTTCTGCTGCTGGCTCATTAGGGGCAATATCGTAGCCACAAATATATTGATAGCCGATGCCTTGAAACCAGTTAAGGCAAAGTTGTTCTAGTTGGTCTTCCGTGATCATTTTATCCCCTTAACATTAAGCGACCATCGGCCACATCGACCATCAGCTCAATCAGTTGAATTAACATTTTGTGGTTATCTGTTGCTGGATACCAAATAGGTCGAATACCTAATTCAAACAATCTATCTTCCATTTCTTGGCGCTTATCATCATCCGCTTCAAAAGCGGGAACAACCTGTTCACTATTTTCAGTTGCTGTTGGTGGCTGTTCAATAGGTTTAACGGGTAATGCCAATAGAGCAAAATGCTCAGGAATGACAAACTCACCATCATTGCGCACCTGTTCAAACAGCTCCATGGTTTTATCTTGCTGTAATGAACAACCTAAAAACAGTAATGAATGACTGATATATATTTGGCGCAGTGCCTTAGGGAGTTGCTTACGATAGTCAATACCACCACTTCCGTAACCTTGCTCATATTGTGTTTGAGTGAAAATATAAGATTCCGGCTGCGTTGCGTCACCATGCAACTTTAATAAACAACGCTCACCCTTGAGTAGTTTAGTAACAAAATTATGATTCTCTTGTAAACCACATAAAATTCCATCAAATTCAGAGGCCGTTTTATGCGCTTTAAACCAACTCTCAATTAAGGTATCAAAATTAGTGGTTACCATAGCGCCTGCGCACAAGCGTGGCAGTAATTTAATCACGTCTGGCACAAGAGTTTTATCTTGTTCAATGGTCGATTTAATTCTAAACGTGGTACGAATATGATTATTGAGTTGCGAAGATGATGCATCTGCTAATAGCTGTGCTAACTCTAAATAGCGCTCGTTAGCTAAGAGTTCTTCAACGTGTGCATTATCAACATTAGTCAGCTTTTTACCCAGCTCTTTAAGTACCGTATCCCAACTTGGGTAGCCTGCAGCCGCTGAAACCCCAGCACCAACAAAAGGCGCCACTTTCTTTTTTTTAATTAGGGCGATCAGGTCTGACACAACTGAGTCTTGTTGAGTCGCATCAACATACTCAATTGCTTCACGGTGCTTATCTCGCAATTGCTCGCCATTCCAGTTATCAAACTCATCTAAATAGGCGTTGCGATCAACCCAATACAACACCTCACTGGCTTTGTATTGGTGAGTATGCTCAGTATCTTTTATGCTACGAATGCTTAGTAAATCCCCTTCATCTAATGCGTCATTAAACAAGGAATTTGAGTTCAAACCATTTTGTAAATACTGCTCGACTTTTTCAATTAAGTCAGCACTTTGCTTTATTTTTTCAATCGCCATTTAAAATTCCGTTTCGCTGGTGTCTATGCTAAGTTCGCCTGAAAGCAATCTGGGGAGTAAAGTGTCTCTTATTGCTGTTAATGATTTAGTCTCAATTAATGTCTCAGTAACTTTTTCATAAAGACTTGAAACAACACTTGTAAATTCAGCCAACACTTTATCTTCAGGCACAATTACAGCAATTATTTTAAAGTTCTTTTTGCTAATTTCCGCAAAAGTTGTACCGCTAGCTCTTTGCTTGACTTCATCCATAACTGATTCAGCCCATTGAACAACATATTCAGGTGTTAATGTAGCCTCACATTTCATCGCAATATAACCCTGATTTATCGCTAAAGGTACTTTAGTTATGGCCAGATAACCAACCGGAGCTCGCGATGACATTAATACAGTATTTACAGGCAATAGACCTGAGCTTATTTTTTTTAAGCCTGCTGAAGTGATTTTTCGATCTGTTTCTAAAAGAATTTTATCTGTTAGATTCGACATATCCTTAGGTGTAGTCCAGAAAATGTCACCACCATCCCAAAAATCTGCATTTTTAGTGCTAGGTGTTCCACCGCCAACAACGTCAACTTCATTACCGATTTCGCTCCAAACCCACCCATCTGGTATTTCGCCTAGTTCTGAGTCGATTAGGTTATCGGGGAATAAGTCGGCGGTGGCTTGTAGTTGTTGGTATTGCTCTGGGTGTTGTTGCTGTAGCTGATCAATATCTGCGATAGCGCCTGCGGCGAGCCCCTGTGCTTGCTCGGGCGTAATAGAGAGTCCGCTAATGGCTGCCATGGCAGCACGCTGCGCATTTTCACCGGCGGCATTGGCCGCTATTTTTGCGCGTACGGGATCAAAATCGACAAACCAGCTTTTAAACATCGCCTGTGCGATTTGCTCTAAGGTTTGGTTAGTTTGGCGGTTGAGTAAAATCTTTTCATCTAATAAACGTAACCTTTGGGCTATTTTTCTTTGGGTAACCAAGGGCGGTAATTTAATTTTTGCTTTACGAAAGTCTTTTAAGACAACCCTTGGTATTGCAGCTCCTGATATAAAGTTTCCTTTCAAATAATCAATAACTTCTTTAGAGCAAAAATAATATTTGAGAAAATCGAAGTCCAATTTTAATTTATCAGGTCTTAATATTGCTACTGATGACAGCATAACTGCATCAAGAGGCGTATCTACAGTACATACAGTGTCTAGTGCACTATTACCATCCTTTGCAATCAATACATCCCCAACCTCAGGTCTGCAGCCCTGTTTCACTAATTTATCAAACTCTTCGATTGCGATTAATCGTGCTTGAGATAAATCGACACCAAAGTGCGTAAGATCTTTTACTGAAGCCATGTGCTTTCCACAAGTAACTGACTTAGGACTATTATGTGCTCCGTCTGTTATTTTTTCACAAACATCACCAAGTGTTTGAATTGGCCAATCAATACTCATAAACCGATATCTCTCTGTTCTTCATCATCAAACTCCTTTTGCTGGTTACTCAGCTGCTGTTGTACGCGGGCACGCTCTTTTTCAAGCTCGCGTTGTAGCTCTTCTTCGCTCGGTAGTTGAGTCAGGTATTTAGAGGCAAATAACTGTTTGCTTTCGTTCAGCACTGAGTACTTAGCCACGGTGTGATTATGCTCGCTACACAGAATTAAACCAATGGTTGGGTTATCGTCAGGGCGGCGTTGTTGCTCTTCGTACATACGCACGTACATGTCCATTTGCCCCACATCTTGATGCGTGAGTTTGTTGAGTTTTAAATCAATCAACATAAAGCATTTAAGATGAAAGTTATAAAACACCAAATCTATAAAGTAGTCGCCATCGTCAGTGCAAATACGTTGTTGGCGCGCCACAAAGGCAAAGCCTTTACCTAGCTCTAATAAAAACTTTTGTAAGTTATTAATTATGCCTTGCTCTAGGTCTGCTTCTTGGTAATGGCCGCTATCTAAATTTAAAAAGTCGAGAATGTAGGGGTCGCGTAAATAGTCTTGTGCATGTTCTGCCAGTGGCAAGGTATTTTGCTGGGCTTCTTGCTCTACGGGTTGTTTATTTTTACTGGCTAATAAGCGCTCGTAATACAAGGTGCCCACTTGACGTTCAAGCGCGCGTACGCTCCAGTTTTGCTCGGCAGATTCTTGCATATACCAAAGCCGCGCGGCTTGGTTTTCAATACGAATTAATTGACAGTAATGCGACCAGCTCAATTTTGCAGACAGTGTCTGCAAAATTGGAAACGCCACGTAAAAACTGCGCATATTAGCAAGGTTACGACTAGAAAATCCTTTGCCGTATTCTTTGGTTAACTGCATTGAGAGCTGTTTAAGCTGGGCTTTTCCGTACTCGGCACGGTTTTGCCCTTGTTGTTCTTGCTCAACAATTAACTGGCCAATATGCCAGTAAGCTTGCACCATGGCGCTATTAACTGTGTGTTTAACTTGACTTTGCGCTTGGTTAATTACTTGGCGAATATTGGCTAATAGCACGGGCGTAGCCTCGGTTGCTATACTAGGTTGTTTAGATGTCATACCCTAAGCCTTTGAGGTTTTGTTTTATTTGCGCCTCTAAACGTTCTGACTCTGCAAATTGGCTTTTAAGTTGTGTAGTTAAACGCGCCATTTTATCAGCAAAGAGTTCGCCATCGTCTTTGGCGGCTTCTGCGCCCACATAACGCCCCGGGGTTAATACAAAGTCGTGTTTGGTAATACCTGCTAAATCAACACTGGCACAAAAGCCTGCGGTGTCTTGATAGTCGCTTGCTTGCTGCCAATTGTGAAAGGTGGCGGTTACTTGGTCTAAATCGGTTTGAGTAAAGTCGCGCAATACGCGGTCTTTCATATAGCCTAAGTTACGCGCATCAATAAATAGTACTTTTCCACGGCGGTCGGTTAATTGACGGCCAGAAGCACTCACTCGCGCATTTTTATTTTTAGTTAAAAACCAAATACAAGCTGGAATTTGGGTATTAGTAAATAACTGGCCGGGCAAGGCTACCATGCATTCTACTAGGTCTTGCTCTATGAGAGCTTTGCGGATTGCACCTTCGTTATTGGTGTTTGACGACATTGAACCATTAGCCAGTAACAAGCCAACACTGCCATTGGGCGCAGTGTGATATAGCATGTGTTGTAACCAAGCAAAATTGGCATTACCCGATGGCGGTGTGCCGTAAGCCCAGCGCGGGTCATCATCACTCACGCCAACATCCCACTCTTTCATGTTAAATGGCGGGTTAGCCATTACAAAATCGGCACGCAAATCAGAGTGTTGATCGTTGGTATAGGTATTGGCAGGCTCTTTACCAAAGTTAAAATCAATACCACGAATCGCCATATTCATCGAGGCTAACTGCCATGTAGTATGGTTGTATTCTTGGCCGTAAATAGACACATCGCCAATTTTACCTTTGTGCGCATTAATAAAATGCTCACTTTGAACAAAGAACCCACCCGAACCCATAGCTGGGTCGTAAACACGGCCTTTAAAGGGTTCCATCATTTGTACCATGAGGCTTACAATTGATTTAGGCGTGTAGAACTGCCCGCCTTTTTTACCCTCTGCTAATGCAAACTGACCAAGCATATATTCATAAATATGACCCAGAATATCTTTTGAATTTAATGACGCATGCACAAAAGGAATAGTCGCGATTAGGTCGATAAGTTCGGCCAGTTTAACTTGGTCTATTTGCAGGCGCGTGTATTGCTTATTAAGTACGCCCTTAAGTTTTGGATTGGCCACTTCAATGGCATCAAGCGCATTATCAATTAAGTGACCGACCGAAGTGATTTTAATGGCTTTATCGTTACCGATTGACAGCTCAGCGCCACCGATCACCGTTTTATTGTTATCTTGTAAAAACGACCAGCGGGCTTGAGTTGGCACCCAAAAAGTATTGGTTTCAAGATAATAATCACGCTGTTCTAACTCAACTGCAAGTTCTTCTTGGAACTCGGCGGAGTCTTCCCCGCCAAAGTCTTCTGGGTCTAAAAAATAGTCGCTATCAGGATTATTAAACGCGGCGATTAATTCGTCTTGGCGAATTTTAAAAGCATCAGACACGTATTTAATAAACACTAAACCCAGTACGGCGTGTTTATACTGCGCAGCATCAAGGGTTGAACGTAGTTTGTCGGCAGCGTTCCAGAGCTTTTTTTCAAGATCGGTTAGAAATTGTTGTTCTTCAGTATTGGTCATTAGTTTTGCCTAATTAATCTTCTATAAAATAATCGCTATCGAGCGTTTTTACTTCAAATACCTGTTTGGTGCTAACGCCTAAATTATGACTAAGCATTAGCTCTGTAAGTTGTGCACCATCTATAAGCACTATCCGTTTGTCTATTCTACCAATGTAGTCAAAAGCGTCTTTACTAAAACTGCTGGTGGTGATGAAAACGCCCTTTTTAGCACGGTGCATATCAAGCGCACCTGCAAAGGCTTGTATATCTGGGCGACCCACTGTTTTATTGGTGTAGCGTTTGGCTTGCAAGTATATCATTTCAAGGCCGAGTTTATCTTCTTTGATCACCCCATCAATCCCACCATCTTGAGTGTATTGAGTCGCTTGGCCTGCATCTTTGCGTGACCCTCCGTAACCCATGGCAAGCATTAAATCGACTACAAGGTTTTCAAAAAATACCGGGGATGCTGCTAGAATCGCTTTTAGTATTTCATCACTTAGATTGGTATTCAGGGTATCAACTGCAGCTTCTATAAGCTCTTCAGGAGTTTTATCTGAGTTATTACTTACTATGCTGGTGGAATTTGCTTGCACAGGTTCACTTTCGTCTTTAGAACGTGTTTTAAAATCAATAAAAGCTGCAAACTTGCTTAAGTATTGATTATTGATTGGCTCGCCAGACTCAATTGCCTTTAGCCCTTTTTGCGTGATTTTACAAAAAGCTCTTTTAGGCTGCTCAATTAAACCCGCTTGCACCAAATAAGTTTTAGCCCAGCCTAAACGGTGATAAGCATAGGTTTGCTTTCCACTGGGAATACGCAGTTTAAGCTGCTCAGCCGATAAGCTTAGGCTTTGATAAACGTTTGCTTCAATATCTTTGAGCTTTACAGTTTTACCATTGGCTAAACACTCTAAAAGAGGAGTCATAAAAGATTGGTAATCGGGTAACGACATAGTATTCCCTTGCCAGCCTTATTAGTTAAGTAACTAAATGGCTAATCCATTGTTCTTGTTAATCAAGATAATATACAAATTAGGATTATGGGGCAAAGGTTATGTCGGTGGGATTGCTGGTATAGACAAGTAATTTAGATTACACGGTCAACCTTACATACTTCTCGGCCAGTTCATCTATACTTTCACGATGAGCGGGATCGGGCTTTATACAATCTATCGGGCATACACTGACGCAGGTGGGTTTGTCGTAATGGCCTACGCATTCAGTGCACTTTGCAGGGTCTATTTGGTAAATTTTAGCGCCCATATAAATGGCTTCGTTAGGGCATTCTGGATCGCACATGTCGCAGTTAATGCATTTGCTGTTAATTAGTAAAGCCACTCTCTAACCTCATTTATTAGAGCTAGTACTTCTAGCATAAATTTGCAGCCGTAAATTATGCATTTTATTCCGCGTTTTCTTGTTGATCTCAATCAATAAAAATCATATTAGGTAGTCCGCATTCAACCATTCACTTTACAACTAAAAAATGGACACTATAATATCCATTAAGCTCATAAAAAAGCAATTTTGGCTATAGTAATGTCCAATCAAGTTCGTGAGGTGCTATTATTAATTATCTATTATTAAGCGAAGGTGATGTGCAGCAAGCCTTTGCTGAGCATCTAAAAGAATGTCGCAAAAAAGCAAAAATGTCACGCGAGGCGTTAGCTAAAAAAAGCACAGTACCTGCTTCTACAATAAAAAAGTTTGAGGTTACAGGGCTTATTTCATTCAGACAGCTATTGCTTTTGTGGCAAACACTCGACGACTTAACTCGTTTATATGACTTAACAAAAGTGCCAGCTCAAAATAAAAATGCGCCAACGTCTATTGATCAGGTGTTAAACAATGGCCTTTAAACCCATAGATAAGCTAGAAGTAAAACGTACACTTTCAGATTCATCAGAATTAATGGTGGGTGTACTTGCTCAAAATAGGCAAGGTGTTTACTTTCAATTCGAGGAAAGTTATTTAGACACATACGGTAATCTTTCGCCATTCTCACTCGCCTTTAATAGAGAGGTTCAGTTAGCACCTAAAACCCCACACAACGGGTTGCATGGGGTCTTTTCTGATTGTTTACCTGATGGGTGGGGGTTACTACTACAGGACCGCGTATTCAGACAAAATAATATAATGCCTAACTTTGTTACCGCTATGGACCGCTTATCTTTTGTTGGCCATTCGGCTATGGGCGCATTATCGTTTACACCTGAAACTCATTATGATGGCACAAATGACAATGAGGCTGGCCTTGCTACATTAGGTCAACAAGCTCAAGCAATATTTGACGGGCAAACAGAAGAAGTACTTTCTGCGTTAGTAGCTGCTGGCAGTTCCGGCGGTGCACGACCTAAGGCTCAAATTTATTTTCCTGACAATAAGATACAAGAATGTAGAACTAAGCCTAAAACGGGCGATGATGCTTGGTTAATAAAGTTCACATCCAAAAACCTCGCTTTAGGACATGAGGAAGGGTTATGTGAAGCTGTGTATTTGGATTTGGCTGAACAAACGGGATTAAACCCACCTCAGAGATTACTGGTACCCGCCCCAGAAGGAACCGGTGCAAAGCAATGGCTCGCCTTAAAGCGATTCGATAGGTTTAAATTAATGGGTGATAAAATGGGCTGCAAACATATGCATAGTGCATGTGGCTTGCTGGATGCTGATTTTCGCACACCTTCATTAGATTATGAGGATTTAATTAAAGCGAGCCGTGTTTTATGCAAATCACCTGCTGCAGGGCAATTACAATTTCGTCGAGCTATGTTTAATTTATTTAGCTGTAATCAAGATGACCACAGTAAAAACTGGGCTTTTTTACAAGAAGATTCAGGTGAGTGGGATTTAGCGCCTTTTTATGATGTAACTTTTAGTCCTCATCCTTTTAACGAGCATGCGACTTCATTTGCCGGATTTGGAAAAAACCCACCACTAAAAGCGATTCAAAAGCTGGCCTCTGCAGCTGGTTATGCAAATTGGAAGCAGGTACAAGTGATCATATCTGAAATAGCAGAGATTATTTTCAACTTTAAAGACACAGCTAAAGCACTCGGCGTAAATAAGCAAACGATTAACTTAATAGAGCAACAGCTTGATAATACGTACGCCATGAATAAGCATTTAACTGGTCGCTAATTGTATTAAGCTAATAGCACTTACAAATCAATTAGATTTTCTCTACAAATTTGGGGTTGCAATTTTTACTCTAATTGTTCAAAAACCATATAATTTAGTCGGTAAAGATCTTGAGTCAATTATCTGCTTTTGTAATTTCATGGTTTTATCTTCTTAATATCTGTAGCAGTTGTAGGTGGGAATTGAATCGCAGGCAATGCAATTTTAATAATCAAAAACAAATATCGTAATAGCTATCAAAAATCTGGTCATAGAGAGTTAGCCCGTGTAATGCTAGTTTTAACAACCTCTTAAAAAAGTGATTATAACTATTATGATAAATTTTACTTTACGACCCTTTGTATTACCCAGTTCTTTGCTGTTTTCGACAGTAAGCTTGCCCTGCATTTAACGCCCCAATTTATTGGGTTAACTAATCTCGATTATCAACAACGAATTACATCTTCTTCAGTAATTCCAGAATTTGCCATGCAGTTATAGAGTTCCTATCGACTCAAGTTTCCTGCACGGCTTAACTAAAAAACAGTTAAATAATTAATATAAATATTTTTTACAGAAAAGGTCTAATTAGTGATAATCACCTACTGAAGTGCTGGTTTTGGGGTTAAGAATAAACCTAAGGAACTAAATTAAGTAACGACGTGTATTTTAAGGGCGACTTTTTCTGATTACTATTTTTACGCAACTATTTTATAATACTAATGGAGTCAATAACTTAAAAAATACATATGATGATTGGAGATAAATGAGTAAAGAAAAGTTAATAGAAGTTAAAGATGACTTAAATATGCTATCGCCTATTTGCTACATTACAAAGTCAATCAACTGGCTTATTGGCAAAGTCTTTAACAACTTTAAAATAAGTTTAATGGTTTATTTAATTGCTTACGTTATTGCTGTAACGGTTGTAAATATACCGATGCTGGACTTTACCCGCATGCAGAAAATATATGTTAGCGTTTCAATACTGGGCTTACCGCTTTGTTTGTTCCTTGCTTATATTTTTATAGGAATGGTGTTATTAGCATTATTTGCAAGCAACCCTAAAACCCGCCTTAGTTATGCCATTATCTTAATCGTTATCGCTTTATTTCCATTTATGGTGATCGCAATGGCTGATACTCGTTTACTCCTCATTTTTGGCGTTTATTTATCTGCGGCATTAATTGTTATTAATATGATTATGCTACCAAATTTGGCCTATAAATATAGGGAAAGGCTTATAAAGCACGCTTACTTGTGTATGCCCGTAATTCTTTCAATTGTTGCATTTACTTGGTTTGAATCATCACAGGGGTTTTCGTATGGGCGTATTGATCGCGAAAATTTCACAACCAGCGATCATCAACGTGTGGTTCCTGTCAGTAAATCTGGCGCACAGGGTACGCCTTTTTATACCTGTGATGTCTTTGTTAATTTCAACGGATACCAGTATGAATTTCAAGATATGATCATACCTAGTAATGGCCACATTGAGTATATTGAAGTTAGACAAGCTGTTTTCCAGCACTTTCAATTACGCTAATGTCTATTGAAAGTGATACCGCGGCTTTGTTTTTCGGCATCACTTTTTATAGGTAATAATCAACCCAAAATTTGGATGATAGATAATTAAAGGTGTTGAAAGCATTAACACCTGTTGTTAACTACAAGCTAACCCGCGATTTGTTTAAACGGATTGCGGGTGTCTTGGTTTTCGTCCAGATTACGCATTAATATGGCGTGTTCTAAATCGATATTGTCGGGCAGTGGAATTTTTACTATATGCCCTGAGCCTTTGGCATCGGTAATTGCCTCGCCCTTTTTGTTTTCCATACATTCAAGCACAAAACTAATATTACCTTTAGGGGTCATCAGCTCTAATGAATGACCTACGCAGAATTTGTTTTTAACATCAATCTCTACCAAACCGGTGGCATTACGCCCTAATACTTCGCCGACAAATTGCTGCTTAGTCGATACCGAATGGCCGTATTCGTAGTTTTGATAATCTTGATGGGCGTGGCGCTTTAAAAAGCCTTCGGTGTAACCGCGATGGGCTAGGTTTTCTAATGTTTTAAATAGATCAGCATCGAATGGTTTTCCTGCTGCGGCATCGTCAATTGCTTTACGATAAACCTGTGCTGTGCGCGCAACATAATAAAAGGATTTAGTGCGGCCTTCTATTTTTAAGCTGTGTACGCCCATTTTTGTAAGCTGCTCTACGTATTGCACGGCGCGTAAATCTTTTGAGTTCATGATATAAGTGCCGTGTTCGTCTTCAAACGCTGGCATGTATTCACCCGGGCGGCCTTGCTCTTCAAGCATAACAATATCATTACTTGGTGCGCCGTCGCCAAGAGTAGGAATAACCTGCTGAGGATCAAATTTATGCACCATTTCACCGGTTTCGTTTTCAACGCCCGGTTTTACATCGTATTCCCAGCGGCATGCATTGGTACAGGTGCCTTGGTTTGGATCGCGTTTGTTTATGTAGCCTGATAACAAACAACGGCCAGAATACGCCATACACAATGCGCCGTGTACAAATACTTCTAGCTCAGTTGCTGGGCATAAAGAACGAATTTCACTTATTTCTTCCAGAGATAGCTCGCGGGATAAAATCACTCGCTCTATGCCTTGTTTTGCCCAAAACTGTACGCTGGCATAATTTACAGCGTTTGCTTGTACTGATAAATGAATAGCCATATCAGGCCACTTTTCACGCACTAACATGATTAAACCCGGATCTGACATGATCAGCGCATCTGGCCCCATCGCAATGACTGGTTCAATGTCGCGTAAATACGATTTCACTTTGGCATTGTGCGGGGCAATGTTTGATACTACATAAAACTTTTTATTCAGCGCATGCGCTTCATCAATGCCTATTTTTAACGTTTCCAGATCAAATTCATTATTACGTACTCGCAAGCTATAACGAGGTTGTCCGGCATACACCGCATCAGCCCCATAAGCAAAGGCATAACGCATGTTTTTTAAACTGCCAGCTGGTGAAAGTAACTCTGGGGTAAACGAGGTAATAATTGACGACATGCGCGCTCCATACATAAAACTGGGATCAAGCCAGTGGCATGAAAATAACCTGAAAATCAGATCAAGTAATAAAGCGCGGCAGTATATGGTACGTTAAATTAAGATGTTTTGATCGAAATCATAAAACTCACTTTAATTGATTGGCAAACTGGCTCACTGCATCAACGACTTGCTGGGCACCTTTTTTAATATTGCTCATCACAATGCCAGACTCGTTTGACAGCTCTAACCCTTCTTGTGCTTTATCTTCACCTTGCTTAATTGCTTTTACACTTGACTGCGTTAAGCTTTGATTTTTTTGTACCACTTCAACAATTTCTTCTGTGGCTTTACTGGTTCGAGATGCTAATTGACGCACTTCATCGGCGACTACCGCAAAACCTCGCCCTTGCTCACCAGCTCTTGCTGCTTCAATCGCCGCATTTAAGGCTAGCAAATTAGTTTGATCAGCAATGCTGCTAATACTTTGCACTATGCTGGCAATTAACTGTGATTGTTTATCCAATGCTGATATTTCATCCCCTGCTTGCGACATTTGCACCGCCAGCTCATTCATTACTTTAACCGCTTGCTCAATGACAGCAGCACCTTGATCTGCAAGGTGGTCAGTTTCAGTTGAAGTGCTATAGGCAATATCTGCCGCCTCTGCGATTGCGAGCTCCCGCTCAACTTGCTCAGTAATAACAGTAGCGAATTTAACCACTTTATACAGTTCGTTTTGCTCATTGAAAATTGGGTTATAAGAAGCTTCAAGCCAAACCACTCGCCCATAACTGTCTATGCGTTTAAAACGGCTTGAAACGTATTCGCCTCTTTTAAGCTGTTTCCAAAAGGCTTCATATTCTGGTGAATTAGCCTCTTCTGGTTCACAAAAAATACGATGATGTTGGCCAACAATCTCTTTAAGTGAATAGCCCATTCCCGCCAAAAAGTTTTCGTTTGCTGTCAATACAATGCCATTAGTATCAAATTCAATAACGGCCATGGCACGATGTAATGCTTTAATTAAATCTTGATGCTCACGGGAGGTTTCAATCGTACGCGTTAACACATTAGAATGCAGAGTAAACTCAACTAGCTTACCTTGCTCATCAATGATCGGCTGTAAAATACTTCTTAGCCAGTCTTGTTCACCATTAACATGAACAAACTGCAATGCACCAGCCCAGTGTTCATGCTTCTCTAATGCTTTTTTTAAGCTTTTAAAATGCCCTGTCTGTCTGACGTTACTTGGCACAAAATCTAGTAACTTTTTCCCAATCAGTTGCTGATCAGGGTAACCAAGCTCGTTTGCAAAGTTTTTATTTTGCGATGAAATAAGCCCAGTCTTATCAATGATTAAAACTAGCATTTCTTCGTCTAAGCTTTTTCTTACTTGATTCTGCACAAAAAGCTGACTTTTTAATTTAGCATTCTCACTTTTTATAGTGTTATTAAAAAACATAGCAACCTACTATCAATGAAATGGATGAAATGAAGCACGAAGATATTAAAACCTTTAATTTATTCCATGATTATTACTTGAGTGTAAACCAAGTCCCCAAATTTAGTAGAATTTAACTAAAATAATCATTTTAAGCTAAAAGTGGATTTTCTATTGTGCATCTTATAGCAGTTTAAATAGCAAAAGCTCGAATGAGACAAAAGCGCCTATCAATAATTTTAAAATAAATAATTAAAACATAAGGTTAATAAAATTTAAGGTAATTTTTAATAGTGCAGTTACAGATAAGGGCCTAAACGTTATAGTCACTGAGCACTATTTTGTACTAAAAACAACCTTCTTTGTACTAAAAATAACTTTCGAAAAATATTTCAACTTATTATTAGCTAAATTAAGTAATACGTAGTCCCATGCAATGTTAGATCATTAATTAATTCACAGCATCATGCTTTTCTATGCGTGGTGATTGCCTAACATTTAAAAATCGCACAATTGTCATCAAGCTAGTTTTTAATAAAACTAGGCATTGCCTACTAAAACGCGTATAATTCGCGCCCGTTAATATTCACACTTTTACTTAAAAATTATTGGAGCATAAAGATGGCTTTAGAGCGTACTTTCTCAATCGTAAAACCTGATGCAGTTGCTAAAAACCACATCGGCGCTATCTACAACCGTTTCGAAACTGCTGGCCTTAAAATCGTTGCAGCTAAAATGGTTCACCTTTCACAAGAGAAAGCGGAAGGTTTCTACGCAGAACACAGCGAGCGTCCTTTCTTTGGTGCTTTAGTATCTTTCATGACATCTGGTCCAGTAATGGTTACAGTTCTTGAAGGCGAAAACGCTGTTCTTAAAAACCGCGAAATCATGGGTGCTACTAACCCTGCTGAAGCACTAGCTGGTACTTTACGTGCTGACTACGCTGATAGCATCGACGAAAATGCTGTTCACGGTTCAGACGCTGTTGAATCTGCTGCTCGCGAAATCGCGTACTTCTTCGCAGACGAAGAGCTTTGCCCACGTACTCGTTAATTCGAACGCGCTAAGCAAAAGTAAAAAGGGCTTTCGAGCCCTTTTTTAGTCATTAGTTAAAGTATTAATTATCTAATTTATGATGTTTTACTTAATGATTAAAGTGAGTGAATTGTGTACAATTCGCCTTTGTAAATTTTTATCACCACCGTCACTGATTAAGGTTGTTTCATGACCACTGAGCAAAAAAAGATTAACTTATTAGATTTAAACCGAGATGCAATGCGCGAGTTATTTGTATCGTTCGGTGAAAAGCCATTCCGTGGCGATCAGGTGATGAAATGGATTTATCATTTTGGCGTTGATAACTTTGACGAAATGAGCAACGTTAACAAAAAGCTGAAAGAAAAACTAAAAGCAGAATGTGAAATTGTCGCGCCTGAAATCACCGTACGCCAACAAGCCAGTGACGGTACAATCAAGTACGCGCTGATACTTGAAGGCGGCCAAGAAGTTGAAGCCGTGTGGATCCCAGAAAAAGAACGTGCCACCTTGTGTGTATCATCGCAAGTTGGTTGTGCGCTTGAATGTACATTTTGCTCAACAGCGCAGCAAGGGTTTAACCGTAACTTAAAAGTATCTGAAATTATCGGCCAAGTTTGGCGTGTGGCCAAAGACATAGGTCTTGATGGCAACAGTGAAAAGCGTCCGGTCACCAACGTCGTTATGATGGGCATGGGCGAGCCATTGCTTAATCTTAAAAACGTAGTTCCGGCAATGGAATTAATGATGGACGATTGGGGTTTTGGTTTATCTAAACGCCGCGTTACTTTAAGTACCTCTGGTGTGGTGCCTGCACTTGATTTATTGAAAGAAAAAATCGACGTTGCATTGGCTATTTCTCTACACGCACCTGATAACGCATTACGTGATATTTTAGTGCCAATCAATAAAAAATACCCAATTGAAGAGTTTTTAGCGGCGTGTCGTCGTTACATTGATGGCTCTAAAGCCAATAAAGATGTGACCATTGAGTATGTGATGCTAAATGGTATTAATGACAGCACAGATCAAGCCCATGAATTAGTTAAAACACTCAAAGGCACACCATCTAAAGTGAACCTTATCCCGTTTAACCCATTCCCGGGTAACGAATATACACGCTCTAGTAACAGCCGTATTGACCGCTTTTCAAAAGTGCTACAAGCAGCAGGTATTACCTGTATTGTGCGTCGTACTCGCGGTGATGATATTGATGCAGCCTGCGGCCAGTTAGTTGGTGATGTAGTTGACCGTACAAAACGTTTAGCGAAAAAGAAAATGCGCGACGATAATGCGATTGCGGTTAATATCCACCAAGCATAATCTGTTGTCGTGAATCAAAAGCCCTTAGCGCTGCTTTATTTTTAAATAAATGATGCAAGATAAGGGCTTTTCGGTAATATAGGTGCATGGACAATAATAAAGAGATGAAGTAATGCGATCTTTACTTGCTTTAACTATCAGTGCACTCGCTTTAACAGGGTGTGTAACTGAAAATAGTTATGATGGCAATGACAAACCAGTCGTTGAAAATAAAATCAATAATACCGGCGCAGCACGTACCCGAATAGCCTTAGCATTAGAATATTTAAGCACTGGTAATAGCTCGCAAGCAAAGTATAACCTCGAACGCGCCGCGTCTTTCTCTCCTGATCTTCCTGAAGTCCATTATTCATTTGCTTATTATTACCAACAAGTCGGCGAAAACGTACAAGCCGATAAAGCCTATCAAAAAGCAATAAAAATTGATCCCAATGATCCTAATACCCGAAATAACTACGGGGTATTTTTATGCGGTATTGACGAGTACGACCGCGCCACAGAACAACTACTCAAAGCCATTGCCATCCCAAGTTATATACGAGTAGCAGAAAGTTATGAAAATTTAGCTCTGTGCGCCATTGAGTTTGATGATTTTGATAACGCTGAAAAATATTTCAAATCGGCCATTAATCACAGTTCAATGCGTGCCTCATCACTGATCAGTTTAGCCGCTTTGTATTACGCTAAAAGTGATTTACATAGAGCAAAAGAAATACTCGAGCGTTATGAGAATAGTGGTCAAGTATCGTCTCGCTCATTGCTATTAAGCTATTTAGTTGAGCAGCGCATGGGACACATTGAAAAAGCCGAAACCACTGCGGCAATGATATTGCAAACCTACCCAACCTCAAGTGAAGCGGGGATCATTCGCGAGCAAAAAATCAAACGTAGTGAGTTTGAAATACTACGCTCGCAATACCGCCAAGCAAAATTAGATGAGCTACAAGCAAATAGCCCTGCGGGAGAGGTGATCTCGGCACCCAAAATACGCATTGTAAAAAAGAAAAAAGCGCCAGCAACTAGTACGTCGGTGCAAAGTATCACAACGCCAACAATGGCCGTTAAAAATAACAATGCAAGCAGCAATGAATTAACTGCCGCGTTGCTAACTTCACCGGTTGCGCCAACGCAAAGCACCGCATCACAAAGTAGCCAGCAAAGCCAAGCAACAGTATCAACACCAGTCGATACGAGTGGTATTTTGGCGGCTTTAAGTACCACAGCAATAACAACGCCAGTGCAAACAAACATTGATACTACCGCTGTACAGATCAGTGCCCCAGCAAACAATAATGATCCTGTGGCAGTAATGTCTGCTCTGGTGGTTGCACAAACACCAAACAATCCTGCTGTAACTTCAACTCAAGCGACGGACATTGCATCATTAACCTCTGAGGAGGAGGTTGCTAAAGCATTAGCAATACCAACTGTGCATTTAGCAACAGCGCCCACAGCGACTGCCGCAACTCCTACCCAAACGCTTGCTCGTAGCAGCAAAGCACAAGATGGTGTAACAATTGTTTCTTTTGGTGCGCCCACGGATAGCCAAGCCGTTGCAAATAACAGCCAGGCTTCAAGCCAAGCACAATTTAGTGATGAATTAACGGATGAAGAAAAGGTGGTTTTTTACCAGCCAAAACGTAACGCCGCCGTCTTCGCAGAGTCAGGATATAGCTCTACACCTGAGATCCGTTTTCAAGATCCGCAACAAAACACTCACGCACCGTTGCTAAATTCGCGGATCCCACAATTAACGACGCCTTACCATGTTTTGCAAGATGGTGAAAACCTATTTAGCATTTCAGTACGATACAATGTTAAACTACAGAAATTACTCCAATGGAATGGTCTGAAAGAATCTGATCGGGTGGTCAATGGGACGAAAATTTATCTCAACGATCCCAACATTTATTACGAAATTAACGTCGGTGATACTTTGTATAGTATTGCCACCAAGCGTCGCTTGTTAATTGATCAGTTAATGCGATGGAATAAATTAAGCCCGGATGTTGCACTTAAACCTGGGCATAGACTGTTACTAGTGGACCCTGAATCATACTCATTATGAATGATGAAAATACGGAATCAACAACGCTCACTCTTGGCCAAACTTTAAAAAGTAGCCGCGAGCAAGCGAATGTCAGCTTAGAAGAGTTGGCAAAAAATTTAAAATTATCGGTGTTGCAATTACAACGTCTTGAGAATGACGAACACCAATTAATCGGCCCTGCTACCTTTGTTAAAGGTTATGCAAAAAGTTATTGTCGCGCCTTTAATTTAGATACTGCGGCCGTTTTAGCGCTGTTCCCTGAACCGCAGGAAACCGTTAAAAAAACCAACATGCAAAGCTTTTCTAGACGAACAGAAAAAGAAGCTCATGATAGTCGGTTGATGCTGGTAAGTTACGTTATTCTGGCAATTGTTATTGGTTCATCCGCATTATGGTGGTGGCAAAACTCAACCCCTCTTGACGAACAAGTTGTAACGCAATCTTTAAATAGCTTTGCCAAAGAGACAGTTGCAGTCGCGCAAGCAGACCCTGATGTAGCGTCGAACAGTCTGTTAGAACAAGCTGGTCCTGATGAATCGATTGATGACCCCACTGCGGCGCAAATTATGGAGCAACAAGCCGATACCGAACTAGACGTTGCCCCGAGCGAAACGTCAAGCGAGCCACAAAATGATGGCCTTGGCACCATAGTTATGCATTTCAATGAAGAAAGTTGGGTTGAAGTTCATGACGGCAAAGGTGATAAAGTGGCGTTTGGTGTTAAAAAAGCGGGTTATGATATGACTTTATCAGGTCATCTGCCTTTTTCTATCGTGCTTGGTAAGCATCAAGCTGTTGATATCACTCTTGACGGTGAAAAGATTGATATTTCCAGTTTCCCAAAAAATCGTTTAGCCAAATTTAATTTACCGTTAACAGAGTAGTCACTATGTTTTCAGAATCTCCCATTAAACGCAGAAAATCTACCCGCATCAATGTGGGTAACGTACCGATCGGTGATGGCGCCCCTATTGCCGTGCAATCAATGACCAACACCGATACCATGGATGTTGATGCAACTGTTGCACAAATTCAAGCTATTCAAGATGCCGGCGCCGATATAGTGCGTGTTTCCGTGCCGACTATGGACGCCGCCGAAGCATTTAGAAGCATAAAAGAACAAGTCACCATTCCACTGGTTGCAGATATTCACTTTGATTATCGTATTGCTTTGCAAGTAGCAAAGTATGGTGTTGATTGTTTACGTATTAATCCTGGCAACATTGGCAGTGAAGAGCGTATTCGCGCGGTAGTCGATGCTGCCCGTGAGCACAACATTCCAATTCGTATTGGTGTTAATGGCGGCTCATTAGAGCGTGATTTACAAGAAAAGTACGGCGAACCAACGCCTGAAGCGTTACTTGAATCAGCCATGCGCCATGTAAATATTTTGCGCCGTTTAGATTTTGATCAATTTAAAATATCAGTAAAAGCTTCTGATGTGTTTTTAGCTGTGGGAGCATATCGCTTACTTGCTAAAGAAATTGACCAACCTCTGCACTTAGGGATCACAGAAGCAGGCGGTATGCGTTCAGGCTCAGTGAAATCAGCTGTAGGCTTAGGTATGTTACTTGCCGAAGGTATCGGCGATACGCTGCGAGTATCGTTGGCGGCTGATCCAGTGCAAGAGATCAAAGTCGGTTTTGATATTTTAAAATCACTGCGCATTCGCTCTCGCGGGATTAACTTTATTGCCTGTCCGAGCTGTTCACGTCAAGAGTTTGATGTGGTTAGTACCATGAACCAACTTGAAGAGCGTTTGGAAGATATCATCGAACCGGTATCAGTATCGGTTATTGGTTGTGTGGTCAATGGCCCTGGCGAAGCGTTAGTGAGTGATATTGGCTTAGCTGGTGCAAATCGCCGCTCTGGCCTTTATATTAATGGCGAACGTCAAAAAGCCCGAATTGATAACAACAATATTGTTGATCAACTCGAAGGCTATGTACGCGACTTTATCGCACAAAAAGAAAAACAGACCCCTATCGACATCAAAATCGTCGAATAAATACAATATAGTCGGCAAACAAAGCCGTTTGCCGTTTACCTTTATAGCTAGAACGCTATAATGACGGGTCAATTTTTAGCATTCTTGTTGTGTAGTCATCTTTTATTACGCAAAAAACAGTTTTTAGGATTTAGCAGTGGCAAAACAAATTCAGGCAATACGTGGAATGAACGATTGTCTGCCGGGCGATACCCAAGTTTGGCAGAAAGTAGAAAACATCTTACGCGAGACAGTAGCATCGTTCGGTTATCAAGAAATTCGTTTTCCAATTGTAGAATCAACCGATCTTTTTAAACGCTCAATTGGTGAAGTCACCGATATCGTTGAAAAAGAAATGTACACCTTTGCCGATAATAATGGCGACAGCTTAACACTTCGTCCTGAAGGTACTGCTGTGTGTGTACGTGCTGGTAATCAAAACGGCTTACTGTATAACCAAGAGCAACGCCTTTGGTATATGGGCCCAATGTTTCGTCATGAACGTCCGCAAAAAGGTCGCTATCGTCAGTTTCACCAATTTGGTTTAGAAACCTTTGGTATTGCCAGCGCTGATATTGACGCTGAAGTGATTTTACTGACGGCGCAATTATGGCAACAATTTGGCATCAGCGAACATGTTCGTTTAGAGCTTAATTCTTTAGGTTCAAACGAAGCTCGCGCGCAATACCGTGATGCACTTGTGGCTTATCTTGAGCAACATATTGATGCACTAGACGAAGACTCAAAACGTCGTATGTACAGCAACCCACTGCGCGTGCTAGATAGCAAAAACCCTGATGTACAAGCGGTTTTAGTTGATGCACCAAAACTGTCTGAACACTTAGATGCTGAATCAAAAGAACATTTTGAAAATTTATGTGAACGTTTAGACGCCGCAGGCGTCATATACACGGTTAATGAAAAGTTAGTTCGTGGCCTTGATTACTATAACCGTACTGTTTTTGAGTGGGTTACAGATAGCCTCGGCTCACAAGGTACTGTATGTGCAGGTGGCCGCTATGATGGCTTAGTTGAGCAATTAGGTGGCAAAGCAACGCCAGCTGTGGGCTTTGCTATGGGTCTGGAACGTTTAGTGTTAATGTTACAAGCATTGGAATGTGTTGGTGACATTCGTCGCAACGCTGATGTATATTTGGCAGCGATGGGTGACAAAGCCAGCATTCAAGCCCCTATTATCGCAGCTAAATTACGTGCTGAAGTACCTGGCTTACGTATCATGGTCCATGCCGGTGGCGGTAACTTTAAGAAACAACTTAAACGCGCAGATAAAAGCGATGCACTCGTTGCACTGATTATCGGCGAAGATGAATTAGAACAAGGCGTAGTGACAGTTAAGTATTTACGTGAGCGTAAAGAACAGGTCACCTTAGAATTAGAACAAATTAAAACGCTTTTAGCTGAGCTAATAAACAGCTAAAAAAGACGAGGTAGTAATGGATATTTATTCAACAGAAGAACAACAAGCTGAAGCGATCAAACGTTTTTTTCGTGAAAATGGTGTATCACTGGCGCTAGGTGTAGTGCTTGGTTTAGGTGGCCTGTATGGCTGGAAAGCATATAACCAAAATCAAATTACAACTGCTGAAAGTGCCTCTGATGCATATACTCAGCTGGTTGAAGGTGGTGAAGTATTAGGTTCGGCAGATACATTTATCGCAGAGCACAAAGATACTAACTACAGCGCACTTGCAGCCTTTGTTGCTGCTAAAGAAGCCGTAGAAAAAGGTCAACTTGATGTAGCCAGTGAAAAACTCAGCTGGATAATGACTAATGTTACCAATGCAGATTTAAAAGCAACGGCGACCACCCGTTTAGCTCGCGTGCAAATAGCACAGCAGCAATACGACCAAGCTTTAACAACGCTTAACGCTAAACTTGCAGATTCATTCACTGCAACAGTCGCTGAGCTTAAAGGTGATATATACACAGCTCAAGGCGATGCAAATCAAGCTCGCAGTGCTTATCAGACTGCTGCAGATGCGGGCGGTCTGGAGAATAACCCATTATTGCAAATCAAACTTGATGACTTAGCAGTAACTAGCCCAACGGCGTAAGGGGTTACCATGAAAAAATTAACAGCGGCAACCATAGCGCTATGCATGGCAACCTTAGTCGGTTGTTCATCAAGCGATGACGAAGACGAACTGGTGTTGCCTGAAATCGTTAATCAGTTTGAAACCAAAGTAATTTGGCAAGAAAGCATTGGTGACGGTGTTGAACATTACTTTTCTCGGCTAACACCGGCGGTATATAAAGACCGTGTTTTTGTAGCTAACCGTGCTGGTAAAGTCGAAGCGCTATCGCTTGAAAACGGTAATACTCTTTGGGAGACTGATGTTCGCGAAAATTTGACCTTTTGGCCATGGCAAAGCGACATTAGTGCAAAATTATCCGGTGGTATTTTACAAGCTTATGGTAAAATTTTTATCGGCTCCGAGCATGGTTATTTAGTTGCCCTTGACCGTGAAACGGGTGATGTTGTTTGGCGCAAAAAAGTACCCGGTGAAGTGTTAGCAAAACCAGCTGCCGGTGATGGCCTTATATATGTTAACCTAGGCTCAGGTAAATTATTAGCCCTTCACCCAGATACCGGTGAAGAGCGTTGGAGCCATGAGCAAGAAGTCCCCGCATTAACACTACGTGGGCAAAGCTCTCCGACCGTTGCTAACGGCGGTGTATTAGTTGGCCTTGAAACAGGCAAGTTAAGCGTACTTATCTCTGACAGTGGTTACTCTGCGTGGAGTGCTGAAATTGCTACACCAAAAGGCGCATCAGAATTCGAACGTTTAGTTGATGTTGATACACAACCTCTGATCAGTGGTCCTTATGCGTATGCTATTGCCTATAATGGTAACTTAGCAGCTGTAGATATTCGCTCTGGTAATGTTGTCTGGAAACGCGAATACAGCAGTTACCGTGACATTGCCATGGACACCCAAACTATTTACGTAGTAGACAGTAATGGTGTTGTTTATGGATTAGATAAAACCTCTGGCATTGAACGCTGGAGTCAGCCAGCCCTTCGTGGTTGGTACTTAACAGGGCCTGCGGTAGCAGGAAATTACTTAGCCATAGGTGACCAAGAAGGTAATCTACATTGGCTAAATAAAGAATCAGGCGAGCTTGTATCGCGTGAAGACTTCGACAGTTCAGGCTTTTTTATTGAGCCAATTGTTGCTGACGACAAACTGATTTTATACACCCGAGATGGTGAAGTTAGTGCGGTAAAAATACCGGACTAATTTGCTAAATAACTATAAGTTATTAATAGTTAATTTATTTTTTTAAGGCTTCGCTATGCGAAGCCTTTTGTTGTTTTTTTAAGAGGTAGTTTATGCTTCCCGTGATCGCTCTAGTTGGGCGACCCAATGTGGGCAAATCCACATTATTTAACCGTTTAACACGTACGCGTGATGCACTCGTTGCCGATTTTCCAGGCTTAACGCGAGATCGAAAATATGGCCAAGCTAATTACGATGGCTATGAATTTATCGTGGTAGACACGGGCGGTATTGATGGCTCTGAAGAAGGCATCGAAATCGAAATGGCTGATCAATCGCTACTGGCGATTGAAGAAGCCGACATCGTATTATTCTTAGTTGATGCACGTGTAGGTATGACAGTAGCTGATCAAGCTATTGCCAACCATTTACGTAAACAAGAAAAGAAAAGCTTTGTTGTTGCCAATAAAACTGATGGTATTGATGCTGACTCAAACTGTGCTGAGTTCTACCAATTGTCGCTGGGCGAAGTACACCATATTGCAGCCGCTCATGGCCGTGGTATTACCTTGTTACTTGAACACACCTTACAGCCTTTGCTTGCAGAGCTGAGTGCGCAAAATGATGATGGTAAAGGCGATGACGACGAGTTAATAGATTTATATTCTGAAGATGATGAAGATTCTACAGCGCATGAAGCATTTGCAGATAAGCCAGTAAAACTGGCTATTATCGGTCGTCCTAACGTAGGTAAGTCAACACTGACTAACCGTATATTAGGTGAAGAACGCGTTATTGTTTATGATATGCCGGGCACAACCCGCGATTCTATTTATATTCCAATGACTCGTAACGAAAAAGAATACGTGTTGATCGACACCGCTGGTGTACGTAAACGCAAAAAAGTCAGTGATGTGGTTGAGAAGTTCTCAGTGATCAAAACCCTCCAAGCAATCGAAGATTGTAACGTGGTGCTATTGGTTGTAGATGCCCGCGCTGGCATTTCGGATCAAGATTTAAGCTTACTTGGTTTTGCCTTAAATTCTGGCCGCTCACTGGTTATTGCTGTGAATAAATGGGATGGCCTTGATGATTACGTGAAAGATCGTATTAAATCGGAGCTTGACCGTCGCTTAGGCTTTATTGACTTTGCACGCTTACACTTTATCTCAGCTTTACATGGTACAGGTGTTGGTCATTTGTTTGAGTCAATTGACGAAGCTTATGAATCAGCAACTAAGCGTATTAGCACTGCTATGCTGCGCCGTATTATGGATATGGCACAAGCTGATCACCAGCCGCCACTGGTTCGTGGCCGTCGTGTTAAGCTAAAATACGCGCATGCGGGGGGTTATAACCCACCACGTATCGTAATTCACGGTAACCAAGTACATGATTTACCAGATAGCTATAAACGCTACTTAATGAATTACTATCGTAAAGCATTAAAAATTATGGGCACGCCTATCAAAATCGAATTTAGAGAAGGTGATAACCCATTTGCAGGACGTACTAATAAAGTGACTCTTTCGCAAAAACGTAAGATCCGCGCATTTAGTAAAGAAAACCGCAATAAATGATAGAGCTGAAAGCTGAAAGCTGAAAGCTGAAAGCTGAAAGCTGAAAGCTGAAAGCTGAAAAATTGAACCTTGTTGGGCACCCCCTTACAAGGTTTTTTTATGTGTAAATTAAATAACAACTTTTATCACAAAGTATAATCATAAAAAGCAGTGCAGTTTTACGCTTATAATCCTTCATATTCAGCTTCCCTTGGCTTTAAAATTTGCTTTCTACATTTAACCATACTCCAACAATCCGTTTCGGGTACACCGTAATACCACGCTCTAAAAATCGGTTGATACTTTTCAATTACCCGTTGTTGCATACGTTTTGAAAAATGGGGTAAGTACATAGTTTTGATCACCGTAATGTGCCTTTTAATCATCGCCCCCAAATTAAAGCGCGCTTGGCGATACCGAATGTCTGCTTTTTTATATTCTCTGCTATCAGGTGTAAAGTTTTGCATGTTTTGTTTAGGGCCAGTCGCCCACCCAGCTACTTTTTTCATTTGTTCAGCAAACGGCTTAACGGTAAACGTGATATGAATAGGGTCATCAGCATCGGTGGGCCCAAAGCCTCGCGGAAATCCGCGGTGGTGATAATTAGGATGGGTAACCGTAAACTCAATCGATGCATAGGCATTGGGTTGTAATAAATCCAAACGCTCGCGTGGGAAGGTAATTGGCTCATTAGCATAGGCAGTTTTAAAATATTTATAACCAAAATCAATACCACAACGACTATGACCACACGACTCTGAATAGGCCGACTTTATCAAAAAAGGAAATTCTGGCACTGAGCCATCCTCTGTTTCAATCGTCACAACAATGGGCCCACGATAACCATGCGCTTTATCAAATACCGTAGTGCAACTTGTTGTCAAAAAACACGCCAGTAGCACACAGTAAAATTGCAGTGCAGTTTTACGCTTATAGTCCTTCATATTCAGCTTCCCTTGGCTTTAAAATATGTTCTTGGCAAGTCATTTTGTTCCAACAATCCGTTTCAGGTACTCCGTAATACCAGGCTCTAAATATCGGTTGATACTTTTCAATAACCCGTAGTTGCATACTTGGTGAAAAATGAGGTAAGTAAAAAGTTTTGATCGTCGTAATGTGCCTTGTGATCGTATTTCCTAAATTAAAGCGCTCTTGCCAAAACTGCATTTTTCCATTGAAATGCTCATTACTATCTGGTGCCGCGTTCTGCATCATCACTTTGCCTTGCTCGGCCCAGCCAGCTACTTTTTCCATTTGTTCAGTAAACGGCTTAACGGTAAACGTGACATGAATAGGGTCATCAGCATCGGTGGGCGCAAAGCCTCGCGGAAATCCGCGGTGGTGATAATTAGGATGAGTAACAGTAAACTCAATCGATGCATAGGCGTTGGGCTGTAATAAATCCAAACGCTCCCGTGGGAAGGTAATTGGCTCATTAGCATAGGCCGTTTTAAAATATTTATAACCAAAGTCAATACCACAACTACTATGACCACACGACTCTGAATAGGCCGACTTTATCAAAAAAGGGAATTCTGGCACTGAGCCATCCTCTGTTTCAATCGTCACAACAATGGGCCCACGATAACCATGCGCTTTATCAAATACCGTAGTGCAACTTGTTGTCAAAAAACACGCCAGTAGCACACAGTAAAATTGCAGTGCAGTTTTACGCTTATAATCCTTCATACTCAGCCTTCCTTGGTTTTAAAATTTGCTTTCTACAGTCAACCATATCCCAACAATCCGTTTCAGGTACGCCGTAATACCAGGCTCTAAAAATCGGTTGATACTTTTCAATTACGCGTTGTTGCATACTTGGTGAAAAATGGGGTAAGTAAAAAGTTTTGATCGTCGTAATGTGCCTTGTGATCATATCTCCTAAATTAAAGCGCGCTTGGCGATACCGAATGTCTGCTTTTTTATATTCTCTGCTCTCAGGTGTAAAGTTTTGCATGTCTTGTTTAGGGCCAGTCGCCCACCCAGCTACTTTATTCATTTGTTCAGCAAACGGCTTAACGGTAAACGTGATATGAATGGGGTCATCAGCATCGGTGGGCGCAAAGCCTCGCGTAAATACATTGTAGTGATAATTAGGATGAGTAACCTTAAAAAGAATTGTTGCATAGGCATTGGGTTGTAATAAATCCAAACGCTCCCGAGGGAAGGTAATTGGCTCGTTAGCATGCGTGGTTTTTAAGTATCTATAACCAGAGTCAATACCACAACTACTGTGACCACACGACTCTGTGTACACAGACTCTATCAAAAAAGGGAATTCTGGCACTGAGCCATCCTCTGTTTCAATCGTCACAACAATGGGCCCACGATAGCCATGAGCCTTATCGAATACCGTAGTGCAACTTGTTGTCAAAAAACACGCCAGTAGCACACTCATGTACATTACTAAATTTTTCACACTATTAACCTTCTATTTTAATAATTATTTAGCGCTAATAATGGGGTTGTCGGCACTGCCATTAATTTGGTAGCCATAAATAGTGGCAAGTTGCGCCAGCTCAGGCGATAACACAAGTCCGTTGTCTGTATCAAACAATAGCCCTAACTCTGTTAATAAATCAGCTTTATTGTTCTTTAAAATATAACCAAGCGCTTCATCTCTTTCATAGCGAGTCATGCTTTTATTAAAGGTATTGCTAATTAGCTGGCTTTTATTTGTACCGCTTGCGCGCTTAAAATTGATGTAGCGTTCGCCTAGTTCGAGTAGGCTCTTATCAAGGCCAACATTAGAAAAGTTGGCCTTTAAATAACTAATATTTGCAACCTCAGCAAGCCCCAGCAGCGTAAGTAACTGCGTATCAAAACCATAATCGTCAATAATGGACTGATTAAGTGCAGCAGTTAGCTGCTCAATAGCTGCGGTATCATCAATGTTACTTAATTTGCCAAACACCCAGCTTGCAGGCCCTCTAAAAATAGGGTGCCCTTTTTCACTGGCAAAAAAGCTGGCTCTGTCTTTAACAGCATTGTTAGGATGTAAAGTAAAATACATCAGCGCTTCACGTAATCTAAGCCCACCTATTTCATCACTATTTAAATAGGTAACAAAAAACGATTCAGCGCCTGCATTCGGGCCTGCTGACAAAATATTTAAACTAATACTTTTATGGACAATGGCTGTTTTATCTGTGCCCGCCGCGAGTAACTGCATTTCATTTTGCAGATAATCATACAATTTATATTCGTAAATATGGTTTGTTAGACCCATTTTGCTATTTAATATTGCACCCAATACTTCATCTAATTCTGTTGTATTAGGATTCGGTTTTTCACGCTCGGTATTATTACTAGTCTCGGCTGTGTTTAACTGCTCAACTAAACTTGGGATTTGACTAAGCCCGTCATCGGACTGGCTAGAGAGTTGCTTGATTTGAGAGTCAATAGCACCAATATCTGACACTGTGACAGCTGCCAAATTGATACTTGTAATTAAAAGAATAAGTGAAGTTAATTTTAAAATAAAACTAACACGAAATTGATTATTTAAACCAATCATCCTGAATGTACCTTATTGTTATTTCCTTATAATTAAAGAATAAAAAATATACTCGGTTAAAATTCAGAGTAATAGATCAATGTTACAATGAAAAACCACCCATTCACATAAAAACAAAAAAAACAAAACAAAAACCAACCTAAAATACTAGGTACATTCTAAAAGCATGTGCTTAATTACCGAGAATATTAACCTAAAAGATGCAGCCAATTATTATTCTAAACTTGTTGGTAAAAATATGTGATTGTGAATAAATAGTAGCAGCACTAAATAGTACAACTGTGGTACAAATTAAACCTAAATGATGGCTATTTTATTGACAACCCAATTTAAGTGTTTAGTTTTACCTGATGTCGCAAATCTTAGGAAACTGTGCTTTATTTAGAAGATGTAAACTTAAATAGAGTCATCAATGGAATTAATCAGTCAAGTTATCTACGTTGATAACGTTGAAGAAACCTTAGACTTTTATTTTCAAGCATTTGGCTTGAGTACCTCATCAATCAGTGATAATGCCGAATATGGTGAGCTTGCAACAGGTGCCGTCAAAATAGCGTTTGCAAATCACCCTTATGCACAAGCTCATTTTAAACAAGGCTATATTCGTGCTCACCCAAAACAGCCAGCGCTTGGTTTTGAACTGCGCTTTAGCTGTAGTGAGCTCAGCGAAAGCTATGATAGAGCGGTATTGGCGGGTGCAGAGCCACTTTGCCCACCAAGCTATAGAGAAACTCAATATTATGCCTACGTACGAGCCATTGAAGGCACCTTAATATGCTTAATACAAGCCTAGCCCTTCATCAAAACAGCATTAAAGTTTAACTTTGTAGCAATATAAGCCACACGCAACTGTCATCAATTTTCCTTATCTTAGCGGTAATTTAAATAAGGAGATTAATATGAATACATTACTACTAACATTGATGCTACTAAGCCCAACTGAAGCGCTAGTGACTGAACAAATCAAACTGCAAACCACTGAAACACTAAAAGTTATGCAAATTGAACAGCAGACACAGTTGAAAACACAAGTCATCGCCTCATTAGAAAATATAGAATTGGTATTGCCTGTGGTTGTTGATAAGCAAACTTTAGCGAAAGTACAAAACGTAAAACAGCAACTTAATCAAGACTAAGTTGCTCTGCAGAGTTAGTCCAAAAACGAAGCTAAAGCGATTTCAACTAAACTCTCGGTATTTTTGTTGTGGTTTTTCTTAATACCTCGCTGGCTAAATCGATTAGTCGGTATTTCAAAATGTATAATACCAATCGACTTAAATATTTAACCATTCTAGCGAGCTAAATAAAGCGCTAACTGCGTTATAATTTTTTCAAGTAGAACAACTACATGTCAAAATTTACGCCTTGTTATCACTCCATTTATCTGTCGCTATAAATGGTCAGTAACTTAACACGATTGGTATAAAACCATGATTATTGGCTTGCTGGTTCACTAGTAATTGTTTTTCTTTCGCTGTTAAGTGATTGTCGTGAATTTTATTAAGTTCTTTTGGATCTAGCCAAATACCCGCACAACTTGGGCACTCATCAATTTCGACCACATGAAGAGGTGTAAAGAAGCGCCGCATCATCACGATACTCGGGCACTTAGGACAATTAATTCGTGCCGTTAAATCAACGTCTGTGTCAGGTAAAGCAGCCAAGTGCTCAGCAAGCACCAGCGCTCTTTTTAAAGATGGATCACTAAAATTAAAAATCTGGCGATTATCAAAAAATACCCCACCATTGGCGGATGAGAAAACCTCGATCCCCCCGACCATTAGTTTAGTGAGTTCTATATTTGTCCTTGGGCAGCGCATATCCAGTTCCTTTGCATTTTATTACTCATCGCAGTGAGATATTAACTCGGTGCAAGCGCCTTTTCAATTAGCGGTATTAACGGCGCTGGTAAAGTAATATTACCCGCCAACACAAAGTCATGTGCCTCAGTAGACATTTTTTGCCACGTACGTTGCAAAATCCCAATCCACTTTTGCTCATCGTAGGCTGGTTTTGTTTGTACAAATGCCAACATGTAATACTCAATAAACACTAAACTTGCGATATCTTCCACCAATTGACTATCAGGATTACGCTTGATTTGTTTTTTCGCAACCGCTGCATATACTCGTTGCTGATCAACGTCAGAACAACCAGCTTGCTGCATTAATTCAACCACAGTACTGGCATGAAAAACATACAACGCACTGCGCCACTGATGATAGCCTTGTTTATCCATTGGAAAGTGACTTCGCGGCGAACACCAACGCTTTATGTGCTGTGCTCTCACAGCAATATGCATTAGCTCATCAGCATCAGATTTAAAACGGTTTAACATCTGCGTCATACGATCTGAATATAAACGCTCTTTAGGCCACACTTTACCTGCATAGTATTCTTGATTAGGATCCTGGCTATTTGCTTCATCAATTAACGCGATTACTTGCTCAAACATTAGTTTAGTCATCATTCTTAGATTTATAGGCTATTTTAATCAGCTCATTTGTAATTAGCTAGTTGAAAGTATTACGAGTTATTTATTGTTACTTTATTACTGAGCATCAATGAATTGGGAACTAAATGACGACAGCCATCGGTCTGTAAAGTAATATATCTGAGGTTTAAATCGACCACGACACCTTTACAGCTGGCGACCTCGATGTTGTCGCCTAATTTAATTGGACGGTAAAGCACAATCATTATCCCTGCAACGAGATTTGAAATTGCATCTTTAAGCGCAAACCCTAACGCAAACCCTGTTAAACCCAAGCCAGCGACTAAACCAGTTACATCAAAATCAAGCTTAGAGAGTGCTAATATAGTGCCAATAAAAATCAAAATCGCTTTTTGTGAGTTTGAAATTAAACGAAACGATTCCGCGGCATGGCCATCAAAACGACGTTCAACCTTCTTCAGTGCAAAGTGAAAAACTAAACTTAAAACAATACAGCCAACAAATACCAAAATAGCAGCAATAATTTGATCACTCATACTTTTACTCTGTTACTGGATTAAATTGACTTAAATCGGTAGCAATAGACGCCTTTGGTTTTTCAACTAACCGCCCAAGCTCTTCGCCTGCTGTTAATACTATAATCGTTGGTGAATACTTTAATTGGTAGCGTGCTGCAATCCCTTCAGGATCGCGTTTATCATAACCGACAGCGACCAACTTTAAGCTGGCCAATGCCACCTTGGAGCTATCAAGTAATTTAAGTAACCGTGGTACTTCACGCTGACTATCGTGACACCAAGTGCCAAATAACACCAAAATATCTTTACCTTTGAGTGTTTGCATGGCTTGTGTATCGGCAACAGTTGGCACAAAGTTATTATATTCATTGGAAAATTGCTGATGATCGTTAAGTAAATCAGCCGCACTTATCTGCCCTACAAACGGCTTATTATCTACAGCAAAAGACAGTAGCGGCACTAAACATACTGATAAAAAGAGCGCTATACGTTTAAACATGATGATTCTCGGCTATTTATATTAAGTTGACTATACCCAAATAACAGTTTATTGCGAGTGCCATTACCCGTTTGTAAATCAGCCAATCTTGCTGCTATTAAGTAAACATTTAAAAATGGATTTTAAATTTATTATTATAAAATTTATAAGCTTGATATTACCTATAAACAACTGCTGCTGCATTGTTTTAGCACGCCAAGTTAAAAATGATGAAAATACGTTCAATTAGTCATAAATCTGCAATTAAACTATAGGATAATTTCCATTCGATTTAATTAACCTAGAAAAGACGACTGACCTCAATGACCACTCCTTTAGTGCGCTTGAACTTTGCACTGCAATCTTTTGAAGATCCGCTATCAGCTGCCATGGCACATACTATGGAGTACGATACGCTGCATCTAAATGCAAACGCGCAGCATGAAATTACACTGCTTTGTGTATTACCAGAAGATGCGCATGAAGGCGACACTATTTCGTTAAGTGCAACACATATAGCAGCGCGTGATGCACGTTACTTTATGCAATACACACTGCGTCTGAGCGATATCGAAGCCGGTACGGTAACGCTGACACTTGAAAAAATAACTCTCAGTGATGAAAGCGACGAATATGTGCTGCAATTAATGTTGCATGGTTTACATGCCACCCTCAAAGACAGTGCTGAATTTGATGTCGCAATCAAGGAATATGGCGCAGGTTATATACCACAATACGAGCCGGCTCTAGTTTCTAAAAGTCATTCACTGCGCCAATATATGACAAGTTTTAGTAGTTCATTTTTATCATTATTTTAATCCGCAAAGCTGACTTTACCCATAGTAATGGTGGGTATGCCCTGCGCTTGATTACCAAAACGTTGCTGGCCACCCGCTAAACATTCGTTCGCTAAAATCGCAAACAAAACTGCTTCTTTCGCATCTGGGTCGATACCTAGAGCATGGGTATTTTTAATCTCATGTAACTGTGGGCACAAAGATAAAATATGCTTCATCAACAGTGGATTATGTATTCCCCCGCCACTGGCATAAACTGTAACATCGGCTAATTTTTCACTGCATTGATTAATAGCCTGTGCAATCATCATCGCCGAAAATAGATTTAGTGTTGCCATCACATCTTCGTGGCTTAGCTGTAGGGTGTTGGTTGTCGTTTGTGCTTGGTGTAAATAAGCCAAATTGAAAACTTCAGGGCCTGTCGTCTTAGGAAAGTCTAAATTAAAAAATTCATCTTGGCATAACTCATCCAACAGCGGCTGATTTATCTGGCCTTGGTTGGCAATTAAACTATCTTTGTCATAATGAAGCGGCGCAAAATAACGCTGTATATAAGCGTCCATAATGGTATTACCTGGGCCAATATCAGAGCTAAATACAGCGCTCGCATCAGCAGATTGTGGTAAAAAAGTCAGGTTAGCAATGCCACCCATATTCAGTAATATACGATTTTCAGTTAAGCTGCTAAAAAATAAATAGTCGCCATATACCGCAAGTGGTGCGCCTTCTCCGCCCGCTGCAATGTGCTTTTGTCTAAAATCGCCAATCGTGGTAATACCAGTCGTAACCGCTAAATGGTCGCTATCACCTATTTGCAAAGTACCATGATTAAAATCGCTCTGGTTATGCTGACTTTTTGGGCAGTGATAAATAGTTTGCCCGTGACTTGCAATCACATCAATATCAGCTGCAGCAACTTTCCATTTAGCTAAACACTGCAATACCATTTTGCCATGTAATTGCCCCACCCAAGGGTGAAGTAAAGTAACTAACTCCAAATCACATTCGCGCTTGGCAAATACTGTTTTTATTTTCTGTTTATAGTCATCATCATAACCAACGGTGTCAAAGGCTAACACATCAATTTGGGTGTCCATGCCATGCCCTGAGACTTTGCACAATGCAACATCTAACCCATCTAATGAAGTCCCACTCATCAGACCAATTATTAATCTTTGTTGTTTTTTAGCACTGTTATACAGTTGTAATATATGCTGATGCATTCTTTTTACCCTTAAAAATCAAAATACTAATGAATGTACATTCACTTCAAACTAAAGAATACTTTATACCTTAACTTTAAACATTGAAAGAATAATTATTGCAAATACGTTAAAAATGCTTTAAAACTTACCAACACACTGAGTGTACCGACAACGATAAAATTCATAATAGCAAAAAATACATAACCACGGGAACAGACCATGAAACACTGCAAACCTAACTCAATGCGCCCACTCCACCTGCTATCACCAATTGCACTGGCAGTTATTGCCACTACTAGCCCTGCTTTATTGGCCGCTGAACAGCAACAAGTGCAGCAAAAAAAACCTGAAGTAATTACGGTTACTGGCTCGCGAATTCAGCGAACAGAATTAGTTTCAAGTAGCCCAGTAGTGAGTGTTGACGAAGCACAAATACACCTAGATCGCGCGGTGAATGTAGAAGATATTACCGCAAAATTACCACAAGCCGCAGCGGGCGCTAATAGTACAGGTGCAACGGTAGGTGACTCATTTGGCTCATCGACTATTGATTTACGTGGTCTTGGTCAAAACCGAACTTTGGTATTAATTGACGGTACGCGCGCTGTGCCATTTAGTTTTCGTAACTCAGTTGACGTCAATACAATTCCTGCCGGTTTGATCAAACGTGTTGATGTTTTAACTGGCGGTGCGGCTGCTGTTTATGGTGCCGATGCAGTAGCTGGCGTGGTTAACTTTGTGCTTGATGATGACTTTACTGGCGCTGAGTTTTCAAGTAGTTATGAAACAGCTGATGGTGGCAATGAAAAACTTAATTTTGAAGCCATTTTTGGTGGCGATATAGCTGATGGTAGTGGCCATATTACTGGCTACCTTGGTTATTCTGAACGTAAAGAATTACTTGCTGGTGAACGTGATTATGCCTTAGATAATGGCGCAACTATGATTAATAGCGGCGGGTTTTACACCGATGTTGCCAGCGGCAACAGTTTAGCGATAAATGATGCAGGGCAAGTCGTGAGCGACCGTCAAACCAGTGACTTTACCGGCGACCGTTATTTAACTCAGCCAATGGATAGATTTTCTGCTGGGTTATTATTTGATGTGGATGCCAGTGACAGCGCAATCATTTACGGCCGCGCTATGTATTCAAAAGTAACCGTTAATGGCGCCGGCGCTAGCGGCCAAACACCTATTCTTGTTAATGAACAAGTAACCCTCACACAAGATAACCAATATATTCCTGATGAACTACGCCAACAACTCACCTTTGATGCTGATGGAAATGCGCTAGTCAATGTTGAGCGTAATTTAGGCCTTGGCGTTCAACATACTGAAGCCGTGCGAGATTCATTGCAATTTCAACTGGGTTTAAAAGGCGATATTAACGATTATTTACGTTACGATATTTATGGTCAGTATGGTCAAACCGATGAAGTAGCAACGATCTATAAAAATGCTTACAAAACCGATAAAAGTGGCAATAGTCGCTTTGGCAATATTGCCAATAGCAGCGATATTTTTGATCCTAATTTAGATCTAAATGAATTTAGCGATCCACTGTTATATACCACCCGTGAACGTACTCAAAGTGTATTTGCTGCAACTCTCTCTGGCGATTCAAGTGCCTTATTTGAATTACCTGCCGGTTATGTCGATTTTGCAATTGGTTATGAGTACCGCAAAGAAACGGGCAAGCAAACTCCAGGGGATGCATTTAGAAATGGCACTAGCTTTGCCTCAGTTAGCGCATTTGATATGGACGCCAGCTTCGACAGTAGTGAGTTTTATGCAGAAATTTTAGTGCCGATCTTAATTGATATGCCATTTGCAAAAGAACTTAGTTTTGAAGGTGCTTACCGTATTTCTGATTATTCAAACACCGAAGCCGAAGACACTTATAAGCTTGGCATAAACTGGGCAATTAACGATGACATTCGTATTCGTGCTAATAAGCTCACTGCATTTAGAGCACCAAACTTAGGCGAATTCGCAAGTCCGATCACGGGGTTATCATTAGCTTTATTTGACCAAAATAGTGACCAATTTGTACCACGCTTTGCTGGTCGCTTTAATGGCGATCCATGTTTGATAGGTACGGGGGACGCAGCGCAATGTGCCGCTTTTGGCGCACCGCCAGTGGGCACTGAGTATGACTCAACAACAGCCGAGTATACTTACGGCGGTAATCCGAACATCAAGCCAGAGCAAGCAGAATCAGATACTTTAGGTGTAGTTTATACTCCAAGTTACATTGAGGGCTTTGACCTATCACTTGATTACTATAGCATTCGTGTAACCGATGCCGTAAGTCAAATTCAACCTGCTGCAGCATTACAGAGCTGTTATATTGACGATCCAAATCCTAATAACCCATTGTGTGGCGCAGTACTTCGCGATCCTAATACAGGCTTTATTAGCACCGCGATCGTAAATGACTTTAACCTTGCAGCGATTGAACAAGCTGGTATCGATTTAGCAGCCAACTATGTATTTGATGCACCAATGGATTTAGGCGGTCGCTTTAGGCTCTCATACCAAGGTAACTTTGTAACAAAACAAACTCGCCAAAATAATAGCACCGTAGCCGAAGTTGATTGTAAAGGCACTTACGGTAGCGCGTGTTCAGGCGATTTTGCGAGTATCTTACAAGCCGATTATAAACATCGCGCCACGTTTGATTGGCAGCTAGATACCATGAACTTCCAATTAGGCTGGCGCAGAATCGGTGAAGTAGACTATGCTGTAGATAGAACAGAAACAATTTCAGCACAAGACTACATGGACTTTGCTGCATCGTGGCAAGCAACCGACACTATCGCCGTTAACTTTGGTATCGATAACCTGTTTGACAAAGCACCACCAACACCTGACATTGGCGCTAACCACTTTAATACTGTGAGTGATTACAGTGTGATTGGCCGTACAGTGGGCGTTGCAGTACGTTACTCACCGAGTTTTTAGTTAATCCCCAATTGCCTATAGCAACACAGGATTAAACCCTTAAAGCGCACCCTGCCCGGTGCGCTTTTTCTTGGTTCAATGTTAATCAAACCTATGCAGCGATAGAAACCGTAATTTTAACGGTTAAGTAAAGATGCTGTATAGTTGCTCAGTGCTCGCGTGAGATTTGCTAATAGTGATTGTTGCATTACACTTTGCTTGCTAAACAAGGCATTACTCAAACTGTATCTCTATCGGCTCGCTAAGCATTTCATCACGGCTTACAGCAACAACTCGGATATGTGAAAGCGCAAGTCCATTGTTGTTATTCTCAACTGTGATTGAGCGCATTATTGATGGGTAAATTTTATATTGCCAATCATCGCCATATTTAAGATAAACAAGCGTTTTAAATACATGCTCAGGTTGCGCATGATGCCAACTCAGTTTTGTCACCTGTGCATATTGGTTATAGCTCATTGCAGGTTTACTCACCTCCTGAACTGGTAACCAATTTGATAGCGGCAGTAATGCTTGATGTTGAAAAACGCCCTTTTCTATCACCTGAGAAAAGTCAGCGTTTTCTAATGATTTTACATTCCAAAATACAACGCCTGGCGAGTTATTAAGCATCGCCCGATTGATCATAATTTGGTTAACGACTTCGTCGATTCCTGCATCCGTATTTGCTATCAGTGTGTTGATACCTGGCCATAAATGACGATTTTGAGTATTTTGCGATTGCCACCACGCAATTAACAATGGATAGCTTTGCGAGTATTGGTTGATAGGCCAATATAATTGCGGAGTAAAATAATCAAGCCAACCTTCATTTAGCCATAGTTTGGCATCGGCATAAAGCTTTTCATACTGATCTAAACCACGGATCGTGGCCGGTTGCTTTGGACGATATATCCCAAATGGACTAATACCTACTTGTACATGTGGCTTCAGCTGCTTTATTTGCTCATAGAGCGTTTTTGTAAATTGATTCACGGCAGCTCGACGCCAATCACCTTTACTTAATTTACCTCCTTGTTTTTGATAATCTAAATATTGGCTTTGATCAGGAAAATCTTCACCTTCATTATAGGAAGGATAAGGGTAAAAATAATCATCATAGTGAAGGCCGTCAATATCATAGTTTTCTACCAACTCTAGTAACGTCGCAATACTATAATCGATCACTGACTGATTAGTTGGAATGAACCAATGCATACCATTTTTAAGCTGCACGACATCTTCAGCCATTTGCATACTAATTGATTGTTCGCTGACAATTCCACCTGATGGGTGATGAACGCGATAAGGATTGAACCACGCATGTAGCTTTAAACCTCGCTGATGCGCTTGTTCAATCCAAAATTGCAACGGATCATAAAAAGGTTCCGGCGCTTGCCCTTGCTTACCCGTTAAATAGTAAGACCATGGCTCAGTTGAGCTTTGGTAAAGTGCATCAGCTTGTGGCCGAACTTGAAAGATAACTGTATTAAAATTATTCGTTTGCAGCGTATCTAATATTTTTATTGCTTGACGTTTTTGCTCATCAACAGGCAAGCCTGGTTGCTGCGGCCAGTTAATATTCGCAACAGTCGCAACCCATGCGGCGCGAAATTCACGAACAACATCTTCGGTATGAATAGTTGCAAGCAGTGGGTTAAGTTGTTGTTTAGTATTAGGTGTTAAAGGAGCGGACTGACAAGCGATTAAAGTAACAGATATGAGCACAGAGAAAATTACTCGGATCATCATTGATTTCCTAACAAGTGAAAAAATATAGCCGATAGTGAGGACTATCGGCTATTTATATCGTATATGGGGGGAATTAAAATTTATACTGGGCGCCGAGTAAGAATCTACGACCATAATTATGAATAGCAAGTGGACGATTGCTATCTGACATACCAGTGCTGTTACTTGACATTGAACGCTGGTCTTCATCGGTTAAATTAATGGCTTGAAATACCACATTCAGATTATCAGTCACATTGTAGCTAAGGTTCAAATCATATTGACCAAAGTCATCAATGTACTGGTTGAGTCCTAAATAAGTTGTATAAAAGTATTCAGAACGATAAGTATATGAAACCCTTGCACTAAAACCCATATTCTCGTAATACACTGTGGCATTGAAGGTATCTTCTGAATTATTAGGCAGAACGGCTTCTTCTCCTGCAGCGACCTGCTCAGCTGTTTGCTCAAGCTCTGCATCTGAGTAAGTATAGTTAGTTTGAATACCAAAACCATAACCTAGCTTTTGCGTATAATTAACTTCAAAGCCTGAGTTTTCGCCGCCTAAACCATTTAATGGTTGAGTGATCAAGAAAGTACGCAGTTCTTCAGCACCGGTATCTGGATCAGTCCACATCCACTCTTTATCAACAGTGCTATTTGTAATGTATGAATCGATATCTTTATAAAAGTAAGCTAATGATAAGATAGATGACTCATTAAAATACCATTCAGCTGATAAGTCATATTGCGAAGCACGATATGGTTTTAAATCAGGATTACCTTCATTACCCTTACAGCCTGTTGCTGCAGTGCAATAACCACTTTTACGAGCGGATAAAAAATCATAATCAGGACGAGACATAACTTTTGCTGCAGCAAAACGCAGGATGATCTCATCACTGTAATCATAAGCGATATTTAAACTCGGTAAAAAGTCGTCATAACTAGTAGAAAAACCAACTTCTTCGATATTTTGCGGATCAAAACTACGGCCCGTATATTGTAGTGACTGCGAGTCAACATCGGTTTTGACAGCTCGAACACCTAAGTTACCTCGAAAATCACTAAATGAAAACAATGCTTTTACGTAACCGGCAGTAATGCTTTCTTGCAAGTCATATGTATAATCTAGATGTTCATAAGGCGCTGTTGATGGTTCGGTGGAAGCAATCCAATGACTATAAGCGGCATTATCAAATTGCCATAAAATGGCATTCTCACTCCCCATAAAATCATTAACTGTGGTAGTTGCAAACTGGCCTAAATTATTCGTACTGCCATCAGCCCCCTTTTTAGGATAATTTGCTTTAATTAAGTTTGCGGCTTTACTGTGTTCTCGGTATTTAACCCCGGTTTTTATCGCCGTAAAGTAATCATTATCGAGTTGGTACTCAAAATCAAATTGCACATATTTCTCATCGGAATCATTCGCTATATCATTTTTATGATTGTAGTCTAAGCGATAATCGGCAGGCGTAAGAGAATCTGATAATACAACTTCGGGCATACCATTTTCGATGCTGTACGAAGCGTCAGTGTTTGCGTAGTACTCCGAATATACGTCACTTACTGCGCCTTCAGCTTTACTATAGCCAAACTGTGTTGTCAGAGTGTAGTTATCTTTTGCATAGGTAACTTTAATATCGTGAGCTTGAGTTTTAAATTCACCTTGGTATCCGGCATTTCCGTAATAGCCTAAATTATTATGGGCAGGTAAAGTCCCAGCAACTACAGTACCATCAACAATATCAGCTTGCTCAATATTGCCAATGTTTTGTAATATAAAACCACTCGAATAAGTACCGTAAGACTCATGCTCAGATTTTGAATACAAGTTATTAAATACGATATCTAAGTTTGCTGAAGGCGCGTATTGCAAGGTAGCCGTCACTGTATTTAAATCAGAGTCACTGGCATAGCGATTATAACCTACCGCCCCAGGGTAATACTCATTATTGCCATCACCATTGGCATCTGTACTTCGGTAACCAAATCTTACTTCTTTACTGTCTCTTTGGGTTGCGAGTTCTTTGCGCACAAAGCCCACATTAAAACCAAAGTCTTCATCTTCATTTTTCCAAGAGTATAAACCTGAAATATAAGGCTTAGTTTCATCGGCATTTTCAAAATGAAATGCTTTCACTGACAATGCGGCATAGTTAGATTCACTGTCTAAAGGCTTGCGTGTTCTAACCACCACAGTGCCGCCAATTGAACCTTCATCAACATCAGCCTCAGCTGACTTAAACACTTCTAAAGTATCGACTAACTCTGCAGGCAAAAGTGAATAGTTAAAACCACGTGATGGACGAGTGATAGACGCTGATGCCGTCGCTGAAGCAACACTCTGACCATTTAATAAGGTAATGTTTAGATGGGGTGCTGTACCACGAATACTTACTCGGTCACTTTCTCCGCCTAAGTCTTTTTCAACTTGCACACCCGGAATACGTTGCAGGGCATCGGCTACCGTTTGGTCAGGGAATTTACCGATATCTTCTGCAGATACCGCATCAACAACACTGTTAGCAAACCGTTTCATATTGAGGCTCTTCTCGACAGACGCAGCGTAGCCTTTTACCTCTATACGTTCGATATCTTCTTTTGTTAAGTTTTCTTTGTCTAATTGCTCTGCATCATTAGCAAAAGCCGTACTAGAAGCTGAAATAACCAAAGTGGCGAGTAATGATTTTTTGAATTGAGCTGTAATTGTGTGGAATTTATTATTCATAGTATAAGCATTTAACCTTTTTATATTGCAAAGTACTTGTACGGCTTCAGCTAATTTAAAATAGCTAAATCAAGACATATTTTATAGTTTTGTTACCTGCTGTTAACTTAGTCAAAAAAACACACAAGGTCAATATAATTTATTCCAAAATTAATAAACATTTACAATTTATAATTCCAAAAATACACAAAATGTCCTTTAGTCGCTATCTAAATAAAGCACTTAAATTTATGAAAAATGAGAGCCTTATAAATAAGTGCAATTAAAACAAAAGATTAACGATATAGTGAACTTCGAGGTTAATTTAAATTACGCAGTAGTAAGATACCGTAATTTAAATTAGGTTGGCGCAGAATTGGCAAATTGGACTACTTTGTCGATAACTTAGGGGGCCTTGTAAGCAAGTAGTACTGATCTGTTATTGTAGCTACTGAGGTTTTTGCTGGGTTTCGAGCTTCAGTAAATATTTAGCAGCTCGACGGCTCCCGCGTTGCTGGTTTTTTGGCTAATTTCAGCGCATGATAAATAATATGTTTAGTTGATTTACTCAACGCCACAAAACATTTTAGCTTGGGGTTTTGCATCTAACGCTAATAAAAAATCATCAGGGAACTGCATTTCGTTTGATATCGAATATGCTGTATTCCAGCGTCCATAAGCTTTTACCAAACACACTGGGATCATTTGGGCTTATTACATTAAGCCCGATTCAATTAACTGTGCCACATAGTTTTAGTTTTGACCAAACACTGTTAGCTCTGCGAAGAGTAAAACATGGTAAGTACGAATCACCATCTAAGGATTTTTTAATGCCATCAATCCATAGCTCTGCGCAATCAAAATGATTTTCTTCAAGCCAAGCATAAAACTCTCTGTTGATGCAAAAGACTTGATATTAAATGGTTCAAATTTTCCAATTTACTTAAAACTCAATCACTTCAATCGCACCGCGTTTTTGCATAGTGACAAACAGCTTGGTTTGCTGGTCATTAAATGCCACATTGGTTGGATGCTGCCCTGTTAAAGTATAGGTTTGCAATATCTTACCTGCGGGACTAATTTTTAAAATAACACCTGCGCCATAACGGGCTACATACAGGTTACCTTGGTTATCAACACGCATGCCGTCCATACCATGATCGTCAAATGTGAGCAGCGGCTGCTTATTGCTGATGTTTAGCTCACTATCAAGATCATATTGCCAAATAATGCGCTGCACGCTTTCGTTTACGTAGAGTTTACTATTGCTGTTATTAACCGCCACACCATTGGTGGTGCCCATATTCTCTTCTAATAATTGAGTACTGCCATCTGTATTTATACGCCATAATTTGCCGGTAGCATCAGCCCAATTAGGGTCGCTGGCAAACAACACACCGCGTTTAGTTATGGCAATATCATTTGGTTGATTCATGGTTTTATTATGAGCAAAAACCTCAACGCTTTTACTATTAGCAGGCACTTTTAAAATATTATGATTTACATAATCCGCAATATAGAGATTACCTTGGCCATCAAATTGCAAACCATTACCAACGCTGTCATTTGGCAGCTTTAAAAATAAGCTGGCTTTACCATTGTTATCAACCTTACCAATGGTGCCCTGATCAGCAAAATTAACTGCGTATAAATGCTGCTTATAAAAAACAGGTCCTTCAACGCCTTGAGTAAACACATTATCAGGCACAAACTCCTTACTGTGCTGCGCAATACTGGTGGCACTAAAAAGTGCTGCACAGCTCAATCCACAGATCATCGCTTTCATTTTATTATTATTCCTAATTTAAATTATTACTGGTGAAGATGCTCAAAATCGGGAAATTGTCTTCGCCAAACGACAGCGTTAATGTGCGCTGCTCACCATCGTCTAGTTTAATATTGTCAGCCAGAGCCATAGGCGATATTCGTCTGCCATCGGCAAATAACGCCATAATATGTTCAGCCTGTAAAATGCGTGAACCTGACGCGTCATTACGAATTGTCACCACTGCGACTCGCCGGCCTTGCTCACTGCTCATCAGCACAGAGTTAACCACACTGAAATCACTGTTTTTAGGCCTTACTTTCGCATCATTTTCAAAACTAAACTGCATTCCCTGTAACGCAACTTGATCGACCGACAATACTTCATCATTTGCCTTTACCAAACCGCTCACAAAAGCACTGACTAGCAGTGGCAGTAAAACCAACAGTTGTATTTTCATTTCATTCCCTCGCTAACAACATCTATCTAAAGGTTATTTTTAACACAACTTGTGTGCTTTCTCATTTAATTTTTCAATTTCTTTAATAACTAAAAAGATTTTATTAACAGTGCTGTGACGCTAATAGAAAGCTCTATAACTTTGTGCTCAATCGGCTTCTACCTTTATTTTTTGTACCAAAAAATCTACGGCGGCTTTCACTTTTGGTACTAAATATCGCTGTTTTTGATATAACAAATAAATAGCCATATTAGAGTTTTGCGTTACCGCAAGCTGATGTTCAAACTTAAGTTCTTGCAACTCGCCCGACTCAAGGTATGGAGCAAGTGCCCAGCGAGTTGACATTAAAATGCCCTCCCCATTACAGGCTTTTTTACTAAGCCATGCTCCGTTATTCGAAATAACCACAGCAGGCCCTGACACGTCATGCCATTGCTCATCTACTTTGCATAGCCAAGGGGTTGGCCCTAGTGGCGTTTTAAAATAAAGGCCATTGTGATGCTTTAACGCCATAGCATGACTAGGCACACCGTGCTGCTGTAAATAACCTGGTGACGCTACAGGAATAAACTCATTGTCCATCAATTTTATGGCTAACACGCGCTCATTGGGTGCATAACCACCGCGAATAGCAATATCAACATCGTCACGGCCCAATGTCGATAGTTCATCACTGAAGCTAACATCGAGTATAATTTCAGGGTATAACGCATTAAATTCATCTAACAACGGTAGTAATATTTTATCACCAAAACTTACCATCGAACTTATTGATAAGCGCCCCATTGGTGTTGTTTGATAACTGCGCACAGTTTCGTGGCTTTGCTCTAACTGGTTTACTATTTGCTGAACGTCGTTATAGTAAATTTGCCCCACTTCTGTGAGCTTCACAAGCCGGGTTGTGCGTTTTAAAAGCGTTGCCCCTAAGCTTTTTTCTAAATCAACCACTCGTCTTGATAAAGAAGAAGGCGGCACATTAAAGGTGCTCGCCGCTTTGGTAAAGCTACCCGTTTCGACAACTTTAATGAAGTATCGTATTGCACGTAGTTGATCCATCTAACTTCTCCTTCTAATGAGCAGTATTATTGTCTTAAAGACAAAAGTTATTGGCATTTTCTCCTATATATAATCAGATTAAAACAAGTAATAATGTATTCAGCTTAAACGTATGTGTTTTTATTTCATTTACTAGCGTTGTTAGCCATCGTCGGCTTTGCAAAAAGTAAAAGCTCACATTCAGGTAGTAAATGCTAAGTAATACTTAGCGTTTGCACAAATTCATACAAATTTTTCAGGAGCGGACATAATGACAGATAAAAATATCCAACTTACTTCAACTATCAGTGAAGATAATAAACTAACGCTTGCCCTAAGAAATATCGATATGCCACAACCTGGTGCCGATGAAGTAGTGATTCGTATTGAGGCTACGCCATTAAATCCATCTGACTTAGGCGTTTTATTCAGCGCCGCTGATATGTCCAGTGCAAAGCAAACTGGTACTGAGCAAAACCCAGTTATTACCGCTGATGTTCCGGCTCAATTTATGCCATCACTTAAAACACGTGTTGGTAAAGCCACACCCGTTGGCAATGAAGGCGCAGGTACGGTTGTGGCCGCAGGCTCATCGCCAGCTGCACAAGCATTAATGGGTAAAACTGTTGCTGTAATTGGTGGTGGTACGTATCGCAAATTTATATGCGCAAATGTGCAAAGCTGCTTAGAATTAAAAGAAGGAACGACGGCTAAAGAAGGTGCGTCGGCTTTTGTTAACCCACTTACTGCATTAGCAATGGTTGAAACAATGCGTGCTGAAGGCCATAAAGCGATTATTCATGCCGCAGCGGCCTCTAATCTTGGTCAAATCCTAAATCGAATTTGTATTGCCGATGGTGTTGATTTAATCAATATTGTACGTAAGCCGGAGCAAGAAAAGTTACTACGTGATATGGGGGCAAAGTATGTTGTTAACTCAAGTAATGATACTTTCCTTGCTGATTTAACAGCCGCAATTATCGAAACCGGTGCAACGATTGCGTTTGATCCAATTGGTGGTGGCCAACTAACGAGTGACATTCTTAACTGTATGGAAGTCGCTGCAACTCGTGACATTACAGAATACAGCGTTTATGGCTCTGACACTTTCAAGCAAGTTTATATTTATGGTGCCTTAAACCGCGGCCCAATTACGCTAAATCGCAACTTTGGCTTTGCGTGGGGTGTTAATGGGTTCTTACTATTCAATGCGTTAGGCAAACTTGGTACTAATACGGTAATTGCAATGCGTAAACGTATTGCAGATGAAATTACCACAACCTTTGCAAGTAATTACACCCATGAAGTGTCATTGCCAGAGGCCTTACAATTACAATCAATTGAGGCTTACTCGAAACATGCCACAGGTGAAAAATACTTAATTAAACCGCAAGCGTAATTAAGCATAAAACCCCCCTTCTTAATTGTGGGGGGTTAAAATGTAAGAGCAGACACTGATTGCGGTGCCTGCTTTTTATATTCTCGTAATTAAAAAGAGTTAGGCAGCTCTCTTTGTTTTAGATGTGCTGACTGTGTGGCGCTCATAACTACCTTCAAATGATTTAAAGCTTAAATAATGTTTATCGTAATGTTAAACACCCAAGTTAACCACTCAACATGCGCTCTCAAAGTTGTAAGAAAAAACAAAAATTTTGCCAAATAGCAGTAAGCAGAATAGCTGTTGCACAGCTGCAAAAGTGATTCTCCGTATAGCGATAAACTTATCTATGCTAGCTGTTGAATTTATCAAGCATAGCCCTAAGTTCATTGGTTAAGCATTTAATCCGCTGCAGAGACTTTAACGACTGAGCATTTAGATTTACAGCCGTTATGCAGCCTTCTTTTAATCAGACAAGGAAAAAATTATGCAAGCTATTTCAAATAAACAATTTACTCTAAAGTCTCGTCCTCATGGTGCGCCAACGCTTGATAACTTTACACTTAAAAGCGTACAAATGCCTGAACTACAACAAGGTGAAGTATTACTACGCACTATTTATTTATCATTAGACCCATACATGCGTGGCCGCATGAGTGATGCAAAATCATATGCAGACCCTGTTGATATTGGCGATGTCATGGTTGGCGCAACCGTATGTCAAATTGAGCAATCAAATAACGACAAGTTTGCAAAAGGCGATTGGGTACTAGCCTATACAGGCTGGCAGGAATATGCGATTTCAAATGGCGAAGGATTAATGCCATTAGGCAAAGAGCCAAGTAATCCATCGTATGCATTAGGTATTATGGGTATGCCTGGCTTTACCGCTTATATGGGGCTACTTGATATTGGTGCACCGAAAGAAGGTGAAACAGTGGTGGTTGCAGCAGCAACAGGCCCAGTAGGTGCAACTGTTGGGCAAATTGCTAAACTCAAAGGTTGTAAAGTAGTCGGTGTGGCAGGCGGCAATGAAAAATGCCAATACGCAGTCGAAAAGCTTGGTTTTGATGCTTGTATTGACCACCGCAGCGATGACTTTGCCAAACAGTTAGCTGACGCATGTGATGCAGGTATTGATGTTTATTATGAAAATGTGGGCGGAAAAGTCTTCGATGCCGTATTACCATTATTAAACACCGCTGCGCGCGTACCATTATGTGGCTTAGTGTCGCAATATAATGCGACTGAGTTACCACAAGGGCCCGATCGCATGGGGGCTCTGATGGGTCAAATTCTCTCTAAGCGCATTCGTATGCAAGGCTTTATTATCTTTGATGATTATGGCCATCGTTATGATGAGTTCGCCACTGATATGCAAAAATGGCTCAGCGAAGGAAAAATTCATTACCGTGAACATTTAGTAACAGGTTTTGAAAATACCGTATCAGCGTTTAACGATATGATTGACGGCAAGAACTTTGGCAAAACGGTAGTACAAGTAAATAAACCGCTTTAAATTTACCCTGCGCAGCACCGGCTGCGCTTTTAAGGATAACTATGATCAAGTTACATCATTTAAATAAATCCCGCTCTAAACGTATTATTTGGTTACTCGAAGAGCTAGACGTTGACTACGAAATTGTGGCTTATCAACGCAACCGTGAAACCTTTTTAGCTCCTGATGAGCTTAAAGCGATTCATCCACTGGGCAAATCACCAGTCATTGAGGACAATGGCCAAATCATTGCTGAATCAGGTGCGATCACCGACTATTTGATCAGTAAATACGGTAACGGTAAGTTTGCGCCAAGCCGTGACAGTAAAGACTATATTGACTACCAGCAATGGCTGCACTTCGCTGAAAGCTCAGCAATTTTACCGCTATTATTAAAAATGTTTGTGAAAAAAGATGGCGCTAAAACGCAATTTTTAGAAGGTTATGCCGATGCAGAAACCGCCAAAGTTATTAGCTACTTTAATGACCGCTTAGAAGGTAAACGTTACTTAGTAGGTAACTCTCTAACCGGTGCTGATTTTATGATGTCGTTTATTGTTGAGATTGTTAAAGATGCAGGTCAACTTACGCATTTTAAAAATCTCGTTAAATACGATGAGCAATTACAAACTCACGAGAAATTTCATTCCGCTAACGAGTTAGAGGCAAAGTACGACTAAGTTAGTTTTCGTTTTGGCTGTTTAAGGTGGTTTTACAGCCAAGCGATGCACTCATTGCGGTTCGGTCTATCAAAATAAAGCATGCTGCTAATAATCAAGTAACTTTACCAAATTCTGCGGTAAGTAATTTAAAACATGAGCCATAGCAGCCAATCAGTGCATTAAATTGCAGCTGAGATACGTGGCATATCGGTGTAGAGGAAATCGCTAACATGTCCAAGCAAACCAGTTTATCCTTAAAAAACAATGCACAAGAAACAGTCGCATTGGCTGAGTTATCAAAAACACTGAAGCAGTACATTAGCTATTTCAAAGTGAACTAAAGAGCGCTTTAATACTTTAATCTACTAATCTATATCCTACCGCAGGCTCAGTAAGTAAATACTTTGGGCTTGCGGGATTTGCCTCTAATTTTTGCCTTAGCTGCGCTACATGCACACGCACATATTCAGGACGATTTATATATTGCTCTCCCCATATATGGCTTAATATTGCATTATGAGTCAGTACCTTATCTTTATTTTGAAATAATAACAGTAAGATTGCATATTCCTTTTTAGTCAGCTTAACCTCATTGTCACCAACACGCACAATATGCTTATTTGGGTCAATACAAATGTCGCCACATTGCAACGCAAAACTGACTTGATTATTAGTACGCAGTAACACCCGAATACGCGCTAATAGTTCATTGGCGCTAAAAGGTTTAGTCAGGAAGTCATTGGCCCCATTATCAAGCGCCGTGACTTTTTCCACTTCACCATCACGGGCTGAAAGCACTAATACCGGTAACTGGCTCCATTGCCTAAACTCCACTAGCCAGTCTTGACCATCCATATCCAAAAGCCCTAAATCTAATAATACAAGGTCATAACTTTGCTCACTTAAAAGTGCAAAACCATCCAGCCCTTTATCACAAATACTCAGCTCATAGCCACTGGCTTGCAGTAAGGTTTTTAAAAAGCTTTGCAACGGCGGAGAATCTTCAAGTATTAAGATTTTAGTCATTATTTTTTATCCAGATTAATTTTGCCAAGGCCATTTCTGTATCGTTATTTATCGTCAGTGAAAATGTGCCTTGATGAAACTTAGCAACCACATCACAAATTACACTGCCAAGCCCTACACCTTCATCAGCACTTGCCTGTGGCTTGCTAATTAATTTATTGCTCAAGAGTAATTGATAACTCACCGCTGACTCGTAACGGCTTTGGGTAAATTCAACAACCACCTCACCATCACCATAACGCCATGCATTTTCGAGCATATTTGCCAGTGCTATTTCTAACAGTGTCACATCGCCTTGGCAGCTCGAATTGGCATCAATATTTGTTGTTACCACAAAATGCGCTAATTGCTGCTGCCTACGTGCTTTTGCTTCGCTTAGCAAAGCTTGCAAGTTAATTGTTTGCCAGCACAGGTTTTCGCCCATTTTATTTACTCGGCTAAGCTCCATCACCTTGTCAAAATGCTGATTAAGAATTTTACTTTGCTCATAAATATTACCGGCCTGCTCTTTTATTATCGCTTCACTGAGTGTGATCTCATCATCGGCCAACATGCTTGAGGCGCCCATAATAGTTGCCAGTGGCGTGCGCAAGTCATGAGATAAACTGCGTAATAATGCATTTTTAGCACGCTCGAGTTCAGCTTGAACTGAAATTGCCGCCGACTGCTGCCTCAGTAAGGTTTTCTCATGTACCTGATACAACAATGAAATTGCGGTATTTACGAAGCTCCTTTGTCCTTCAGACAGTAACGTTGCAAAAGCAAACCCCCCCATACTTTGCTCTTTATCACTTAATAGCATAAATTCACCTGCCACTTGCTGACGCATTTGTTGAAATTGGCAAGTAATGGCCAAATGCTCGCTAATAAGCTGCTGAAAGTACTGCTTTTGCTCATCCAGTGCGTCTAAACTATTTAATCCTTTAGCCAGCTCATACAGTGTTCGACTATTACTCGCGTGTAATTGTACATCTCGCACCTTAGTGTTTAATTCGCCCGCTAACTGGCTGATCATCAGTCCCACAATGAGCATCACGATAAAAGTAACTAGATACTCAATATTTTCAATATGAAAAGTAAAATACGGGGTAACATAAAACCAATCGGTACACGCTACACTGACCAAGGTGGTAATGGCTGCAACGCGTCGGTTACTGCGAACTGCAACCCAGGCGACCCATAACAGCTGTAACATCACAATGTCGGTGGTCGAAAACCAATCTCGTAACGGATAAATCGCCATAACTACAATGATCGGCATTATCACCGCCAAAAAAAATGCTTTATATTTGCTTGGTTTGCCCTGCACTTGATTCATTAACGATTCCTCTGACAATTAACTACATAGGTTACTGCCTTTTCAATATTGCCTCTATAAAGTTTTTATAAAGTTTTTTATCTCATTTATAAAATCTTTATAAAGCTTTGCAGTGCAGCGCTGACTTTACTATTTGATCCCGTATATTCAACTCAACTTTAGTGATTGCGTGTTACCTGCTGTAGGTATTTGATAAGGCGTATTGATGATAAATTGGAAAATCACCTTAAGACTACTCGCCTTTCCTATTATTTGGATGGGAGTGGTACAACTGGTCTTTGCAGCGCTGTCATTATTCATTTTTAAAGATCGAGTTATTAGCGCATTTCTTATTCCTGGCGCAACGATGATCTCTGTCGCTTTAGTGCTACTTATCAATTTACGTAAAACGGATCTAACCGCCGCAACATTCAGAGATGCACTTATTTACGCCACAGTAACGTGGATTATAGCTGGTGTGTTAGGCGCCATCCCCATTCTAGTCGTCACTGGCGTTAACTTTAGCGATGCGGTATTTGAGTCAATCAGCGCCTTAACTACCACTGGTGCAACCGTTTTATCCGGGCTCGATAACATGCCTGCTAGCTTTTTATTGTATCGACAGTTCTTACAATGGATGGGCGGTTTAGGCATTGTAATTTTTGTAGTGGCTATTTTACCTATGTTGAATATTGGTGGCATGAAATTATTAAAAGCAGAAACACCAGGCCCCATTAAAGACGAAAAATTAACTCCGCGCGTTGCCAGTACCGCTCATTATTTATGGGGTGTTTATTTAGCAATCACCGTACTTTGTACTTTAGCCTATTATGCTGGCGGAATGAGTTTTTACGATGCGATTGCACATGCCTTTACCACGGTTTCAACTGGGGGCTTTTCAACCCATGATGCCAGTATGTGGTATTACCACAGCCACTTACTGCTGTGGATAGCTAATGTATTTATGCTTGCAGGAGCGATTAACTTTGCCTTGCACTTCAAAGTAGCGCACAAAAGAGCCATTACTAGTTATTATCATGATGAAGAGACGCGTTATTTTATTTATATAGTGGTGCTTTTATCGGTTCTTTTAACCACCATGCTACTGCTTAAAGACAACTACTCAAATGTACTTGAAGCATTTAGTTTCTCTACATTTCATATTATTTCTTTTATTACCAGCACCGGTTATGGCGCAGCAGGCTTTACTGACTGGCCAGCTGAGGCTGGGTTTTTACTGGTTATTGCCGGCTATCTTGGTGGTTGTGCAGGTTCAACGGCTGGCGGAAATAAAATAATTCGTAACATTATTGTTGGCAAAATGATTAATAACAATATTAAACAGCTGCTTCACCCAAGAGCGATATTTACACTTAAGTATCAAGGCTCGCCCGTTAAAGAAGATGTACGCCATGCAATTATGGCATTTATGAGCTTTGCTGTTGGTTCAAGCTTACTGTTTACAATGTTGCTTATGGCAACGGGTCTGGATTTTTGGAGCGCATTTACTGCGGTAGCTGCATGCGTCAATGTACTTGGCCCTGGATTTGGTGAAGTTGGCGCTAACTTTCAACCCGTTTCAGACACCGGTATTTGGATACTCTCGGTAGCTATGATCGTGGGTCGGTTAGAATATTTTACTGTTTTTGCACTTTTTACTCATAGCTTTTGGAAAAAATAACGAAGGAATAATATGGCACATTTTACAGTTATTGGTTTAGGCCGCTTTGGCATTGCAGCAAGTCTTGAGTTGATCCATTTAGGGCACACAGTGACTGGCGTTGATAGCAACCCAAAACTCGCCGAAAAGTATGTTGAGCACTTATCAGAGACAGTGGTATGCGATTCAACGGATGAAGCGGCGCTAAAGGAGCTCGATTTAGCAAATAGTGAAGCAGTATTAGTCGCGATTGGTGAAGATATGCAGTCCAGCATATTGTGTACCTTAGCACTAAAAAATTTAGCGGTTAAACAAATATGGGTTAAAGCCAGCACCAAAGCGCATCATACAATTATATCAAAGTTGGGTGTCACGCGTATTATTCACCCAGAAGAAGAAATGGGAGTGCGCGTTGCACAAGCGCTAAACTACCCAATAGTGAATGATTATATTTCCTTAGGTAATGGTTTATACGTTGTTGAAGTAAGTGTAAAAGCTCACCTACATAAAACAAAACTAGGGCATCTACTCAGAGAAATAAAAGGCACTGTAGACCCTCTATTGGTAAAGCGCGCCAAGCAAACGTTTGTCAAGCTTGATGACGACTTTGAGTTACATACCCACGACACCTTACTGCTATCAGGTAGCCGAGTCGAATTAAACTATCTAGCGCCAAGGCTGTTATAACCATGGTTTTATGGCACCCTCTCAAAACGCCTATTGAGCGCAAAGTCAGTGGGCATAAAAAAATCAATGCGGCACCGCCGCTTATTTTATGCTGCAGCTTTTTGATATTAATCGCACTAGGGGCTTTAGCATTAAAGCTGCCTTTTGCCACCAATGAACCTATTTCGTGGATACAAAGTGCCTTTACTGCAACATCGGCGGTAACCGTCACCGGATTAGTTGTGGTAGACACAGGCTCCGCATTTACCCCTTTTGGCCAAGGGGTGATCGCGCTATTAATTCAACTTGGTGGCTTGGGTTTGATGACATTTGCAGTGGTAACCTTGCTGGCATTGGGTAACAAAGTTGGCTTTATTCAAAAAACAGTAACTAAAGCAGCTTTTAATCAAACAGATACATCAACACTTTTGAGTACGGCAAAATCAGTGTTGCTTTTTGCCATCATTGTTGAGTCACTCGGTGTTGTTATTTTAACGCTGTACTGGCTCCCTGAGCTGGGCTTACAAACCAGCTTTTTCCATGCGTTGTTTTATACCATTAGTGCATTTAATAATGCGGGATTTGCGCTTAGCCCCAACAGCCTAATGCAGTATGTTGACGATCCTGTGATCAATCTTACCATTACTGGTTTGTTTATTATCGGTGGCCTAGGTTTTACCGTACTCATGGATGTTTATAAATCAAAACGTTGGGCAGCCCTTAGCACCTATAGTAAGTTAATGCTGATCAGCACGGTTATCATCAATATTGTAGCGCTGGTACTGATTTACGTTATTGAATATGACAATCCAAAAACACTGCAACCCTTGTCAGAAGTCGGTAAATGGCTAGCTGCTTGGTTTCAAGCCGTAACACCGCGTACGGCTGGATTTAATACCATTGCTATAGAAGAGCTGAGAAATGCCAGTACCGCATTAACAATGATGTTAATGTTTATTGGTGGCGGCTCACTCAGTACCGCAAGTGGTATAAAAGTAGTGACTTTTGTGGTGTTGATTTTAGCAACTTACAGCTACTTACGCCGCGATAAAGGCGTTACTGTGTTACGCCGAGAAATCGACAAAGAATCTGTTTATAAAGCACTGGCTTTAACCCTTGTTTCAGCGGGTATAACATGGCTGGCTATTTTTACTTTACTGATTGTTGAAGATGCGCCTTTTTTAGATGTCGCCTTTGAGGCTGTGTCTGCACTTGGCACTGTAGGGTTGTCGCGGGGTTTAACTGCTTCTCTTTCTCCGCTGGGCGAATTTATCATTATGTTTTTAATGTTTATGGGAAGGATTGGCCCCTTAACCATTGCCTACTTTTTAGCGAGTCCTCGCAGTAGGAAACTAAGGTATCCAAGCGCACAATTATCGATTGGCTAAATAGCAGAGCTGGGAGAATCTCAAACTAAATCCCAGCTAATGCTCGCTCAGTGACGTACTCGCTTGATGCCATTTAAAATTCGCCACATACTAACAGACGATTTTCATAGGTTAAAAACACAGATAATAACGCAGACACCCATTGTTAATTTATGGAATACAGCCAAAAATTAACCATGATGGTTTAAGAGCTTGCATAAAGATAATAACGCAGACACCCATCTTAATTTCGTAATGTGTAAACTAAAAATTGATTGGAAAATAACAAAGACACCCATTGTTAATTTATGGAATACAGCCAAAAATTAACCATGATGGTTTAAGAGCTTGCATAACGAATATGAGGTTGGTTAATGGTTCTGAATTGAATTGAATAAAATTTAACTATCGATACATTAATAAACTAACGACAAAAAAACCTTCAAACCAGCGCTTGCTATGCAGGAGAAAAAGCTGTTCATTTGCAGTAATCAACTAATGTAAGCTAACAAAACTCGTCATCGCGAACCTTTATTTATCAGCTTGGTTATCAAACTAAAAGTGAGGATACCAAAAGCATCAGCAAGTAGATCAGCGATGTCTAAGGTTCTACTAGGTATGAAGTATTGGCTTAGCTCTTCCAATAAAACGAATAGAAACACGACGCTCGAACCAATATACAAATTGCATGACAATACTGAATATGATTTTAGCTTAAACGCAAAATTAGCACCTAGAGTAAGCAAACCAAATAAACAAAAGTGCCCTACTTTATCGCCATAAGGGATACTTCTAACAAGCTCAAAGAAAATACTATGTTGCCCCGTATTAGCTTGGTATATGACCCATATAATAAAGCTAAGAAAAGTAACTGACACAATAGTGATTAATTTATGCATGATTGTTTAATGCTATTGTTGAGTTACCAACCATAGCCGAATAGCGATTATGATTCAATCACTTAGTAATCTACTGCTAAAGCAACCATCAGATCCCTGCAAGGTCACGCTCGGTGATGCACTCGTCCGATGCCATTTCAAATTCGCGGCATACTAACGGGCGGTTTTCGTAGATTGAACACAATAAGGTATTGCGGTCGAGTGCTTGGCACCAACCATCATCGGCGCGTTTCATCACTTCGCTGCCCCATTTATCATATTCAATATAATGAAACGGCACGCCAGTGTCGGTCACTATACGCACTTCTAACTGACAACAACATGCTTGGCAATTAGCACAAGTAACCGGCTCAGGGGCTGATGTAATATTTTTTACTGCAATGACGGTTTCATCGGGGTGAACAATCTGGGGCATAAAGGCTTACTTTTAAGAATAAGCCCCTAGCATACCTGAGTGAATTTAACGCGCCAGTAATTTCGTTTTTATTTCACTGTAACGCTGCTGCTCACACAAACCAAAACCACTGAGTTGACGCACTTTGTTACGCGCAAATAACGGTACGCTCATTCCCGCTAAAAAGCGGCATTGGGTTTCAATACCTATATTATGTATACCTTTACTGGCGAGGTGACTAAGTAACTCATCAACCTTTTGATAAATTACAGCATCGTTAGCAAAGCTATGAGCGAGTGAATATTCAAGTGTTACAGCTTGGCCTCTACATACTGAGCAATGGCCGCATTGCTGAGGCGCTTGATGGTCGTCAAAATAACGAGCAAGGTTATAGCTCAAACATGTTTTAAGCTCGAAAAAGCGAATAAGTGCCGCAATACGCTTAATTTCAGCTTGCTCTTTATCAACAAAATAGCTGTGTAATTGCTTAGCCAGCTCAGGGTTATTAATTACCTCATTATGTACTTGATAGACTTGGGTGATTCGCTTTGTTTCAAGTGCTATTAAATTCTTCTCTGCTAAATAATCAAGCGCTGCAACAACGCGTTTGCGATCCACCTGAGCAGCTTGGGTAAGCGTGTCAAAATTTAGTGTGCCCCAGATTTTTTTAAACTGGGTATGGCTAAATATTAACTGTAAAAATGCTTGTCTATCAGCATCAAAGTGACCAAGTAAAGCGGCTTTATCAACCAAAAACTTATATTTAAAGTCGGCGTAATAAGCATAAAGTGGTGTTATTGCACCTTGCATTTCCAATTGTACTAACAAGGTTTTAAGCGCTAATTGGCGAATATTACTATCACTTGAAAGGCTGTATTCTTGCATTTCCCACTGTTGACTTTCTTTTGAGTGATCGCTTTGGTGTTGGCGAATATCGTTGATCACATGCTCAATACCGCTAAGTTCTGGGGTATCGCCATAAACAAAGTTTTCAACCGTGTTTAAGCCATCTAAATTAGCCAATGTAAAACACTGCGATGGTTGCCCGTCTCTCCCTGCACGACCAATTTCTTGGCTGTAGTTTTCAATCGACTTTGGTAAATCATAATGAATTACAAAACGGATATCTGATTTATCAACCCCCATACCAAACGCAATCGTGGCCACTACGACATTAATTTTACCCGCCATAAAATCATCTTGTATACCATAACGCAGGGTATCTTCAAGCCCAGCATGATAAGCCACAGCGTGTAAGCCTTGGCGGCTAAGCGCTTCAGCGACTTGCTCTGCACTATGTTGTAAGGTCACATATACAATCCCTGGGCCCGTTTGCTCGCGCACAATATTAGCCAATGTAATTGCTTTATCAGCGCTTTTCACGCTGAGTATCGATAAGTCTAAATTAGCCCGATAAAACCCAGTTTGTACAATGCATTCTGGCGCTATTGCAAAACGTTCACTCATATCACGCTTTACTTTTTTAGTAGCGGTGGCCGTTAATAATAATACCAAGGGAATATTGAGCTCATCACGATAGCGCGGCAGTTTTAAATAATCAGGCCTAAAATTATGGCCCCATTCGGAAATACAGTGAGCTTCGTCAACCACCAGCATTGAAATAGCCACTTGATTAATAAATTCGCGAAATCGCTCGTTTTTAAAACGTTCTACTGACACCATTAAGATTTTCACTTTACCGGCACGCACATCGCTCATTACTGTGTGACTTTGCTCTGTAGTTTGGCTTGAATCAAGGCTTGCGGCATAAATTCCCTTGTTATTTAAAAAACCAATTTGGTCTTTCATCAGCGCAAGTAATGGCGAAACAACCAGCGTTAGATTAGGTAAATGCAGTGCAGTTAACTGATAACACAATGACTTACCAGATCCAGTGGGAAAAATTGCCAATGATGATTGGTTATTTAGCAGTTGCTCTATGGTTTGCTGCTGACCTTGGCGAAATTGACTAAACCCAAAGTGTTGCTCAAGTGAAGAAAGTATCGATCCGCTCATAATATTTCCCTTTATTCATATTCCCTAATAAAGGAAATCATAGTTTGAAAATGCAATGTTTGCCATGGTAACTTTTTTTTGCTTTATTTTCTTGGCTTATCTATTTGTTCCTATTAAATTTTACTGACAAATCGTGGGAAAAGGCGCATTATAAATGCGTTGCTTGAAAAGGTATTTTGAACATTTTTGTTCTGCTCAATACCTAAGTGTTCTATTCGTTTCATCATAAGAGCATTTAGGTATAATTCTTTTGAGGGCAATGAAATGATAACCACACATCCTAAAATCGTGATCATCGGTGGCGGTGCCGGCGGCCTTGAGCTCGCAACGCAATTAGGGCATAAACTAGGGAAGAAAAAACACGCCGACATTCTATTAATTGATAAAAATCGCACCCATATTTGGAAACCTTTGCTGCACGAAGTGGCAACGGGTTCTATAGATGCCGATTTAGATGGGGTAGTTTACTCAGCACACGCAGCAAAACACCATTATAACTTTCAACTTGGCACTTTTTGCAACCTTGATAACGCTAATAAAACCATCACACTCAGTGCCTTTAATGACGAACTTGGCCATCAAATTTTACCACAACGCACCGTTCATTATGACTACTTGGTGATTGCCATCGGCAGCGTCAGTAACGACTTCAATACACCCGGTATTAAAGAACATTGTTTTTATCTTGATTCAAACCAACAAGCTGAACGCTTTCAGCACGCGCTACTCGATAACTTTACTCGGCTACATCAAGACGACGACCCACAGCATGCATTAAATATTGCCATTGTTGGCGGTGGCGCAACAGGCGTTGAACTCTCAGCTGAGCTGTATCATGTTTCTGACTTATTAAAACTTTATGGTTTGACAAATATGTCGGCAAAGCGCTTACACATTCACTTAATCGAAGCAGGCCCGCGTATTTTACCCGCCCTACCAGAGCGTATAGCAAACTCAGCGAAAAGAGAGCTACTAAAACTTGGTGTTAACGTTCGAGAAAACACCCAAGTAAAGCAGGCAACAAATCAAGGATTCATCACTAAAGATGATGAACAGATCGATGCCGACATTATGGTATGGGCAGCGGGTGTAAAAGCCCCCGATTTTATAAAAGATCTCGGGGTTTTTGAACTAACTCGTAATAACCAAATCATGGTGAACGACTATTTGCAAAGTAATAGCGATGACACCATTTTTGTATTAGGTGACTGTTGCGCGTTTACACAAAAAGATGGCAAATTAGTACCGCCTCGTGCGCAATCAGCCCATCAAATGGCACAATGTGTTGAAAAAAACCTAATTGCGACACTACGCCAACAGCCGTTAACTAGCTTTGAATACAGCGATCATGGTTCGCTCGTCAATTTGTCACGCTACAGTACCGTGGGGAGCTTAATGGGCAACCTCACTAGTAATAGCTTTTTTATTGAAGGCAAGATAGCCCGCTTTATGTATATTTCGCTCTATCGCATGCATCAACGCGCTATCCACGGCAGCGCCAAAACCTTTGCATTATGGATCAGCGAAAAAGTGCTCCGGGTCGTTAGACCAAAGATGAAATTACATTAAGCAACTAACAAGAGTAAGTGGAGCAGCCGCTTCACTTACACACCTAGAAATAAAATAAAAAATGACACCGATCTAGAAATTATAATGACACCCATCTATATATATCTAAAAACAATGAAATTAAAATTGACACCCATCCATATATATCTAAAAAAAATGCAAACTTACATTTTAAAACAATGGATTGAAGGTAAATAAAAAAGACACCCATCAAAAAATTGCAATGATAAAAATTGCAATGACACCCATTCTAAATAAAAATGAAATTACAAACATCCAGGTTAGGGCAATAAACGAAACAATTAAAAACCGTAGTTATTTTCAAAAAGGACTTTTATACAAATGGCAGATAAATATCAGGCGTTTGCATTTTTAGGCGTCAAAAAAACCTGAATTAACAAGTTATGTATTATTGGCTACGTTATCACGCTAGTAATTTTTCGCAATTCGTTAGATTCGTTCGTCGCTTAAAGTGTTGATGTTCACAAAACATATTTAACGACTCAGGTCTTCCAACAGCACCGTGAAAAAAGGTGGTAAATTTGCTGGTAACTTTCAACCAGTTTTCGGGGGTTATTTGCAACCTTTCAAGCAAAGGGGTTAGATCGGCGGCTATATAACCTATTTTATCAGGACGAATACAGCGCCCAGTCGCATCAACAAGAGAAAGGTAGGAAGTTAGCTCAAAAGGTAAACCTTTCACCATATGCTGTGTTGCCATTCCTGAAAAACGTTGTAATGATTTGGGCTGTTTACCTGCTGCGATCGAAATAATACGCTTTTTGACACTCGTAAAATCTGAATTTTCTGGTTTGTCAGCAATACCTGCACGAACTGGGTTTAAATCAACATACGCCATACATGCTAATAATGCGGCTTCATCAAGTAAGGCTTGGGATTTGAACCGTCCCTCCCAAAATCGCCCCTTACAGTCATCTTCTTTATTTGCTTTTCGCGCTATATATTCATTTAAAGAGCGCATGAACCAGCTAATATCCATTAACCTTGAACGATATTGCGCAATATTATCTGTAACTATTTTCATCTCAAAAGACGCTAGCTTTTCACCTTTAGCAAAACGTCGTGTTAATTCAGAACCTTTAAAGGCTTTATGCCAGCGAATTGCAACTGCTCTATCATTTACTCTTTCCGCCTTTTTACTATCTACGTACACTACAATATGAGTATGATTACTCATTACTGCATAAGCGCACACATCTATAAAAAAGAGAGATGCCAAACTCATTAGCTTATCTTCAACCCATTTTCTGCGGTGTTCATAACATTGACCCGTATATTCATCCACACCACACAAATAGGCACGTCTTACACATCGTGATATACAATGATAGTAACGAGTGTCCGTTAAACTGATTTGTCGATTTCTTGCAGTAGCCATAAATACCTCAGATATCACGTTCCTTATAAAATACTAGTTCCTCATGGTAATACTGCAAATATAGTCATTATTATGGGTGTCATTTAAGTTTGAATTACTACAATCGCCATTTATTAGGTGGGTGTCTTTATTTATTTAAGTGGGTGTCTTTATTTTTTTTATTAGTTACTCTGGCTGTGCTGAGGCTAGATGTTCGTAACGGGCTAATATTTCATCATATTCACCTGAGCGCTTTATTTGCTCTAGCCCTTTGTTGAAGGAGGTTATTATATATTCAGCATCGGGATGCTCTTTACTGATCCCTATATGAAGAGGGTGCTTAATTAAAGCTGGTTGCCAAATTGTTAGCTCTGTTGAGTAACCATTATTTTTCATTTCGAACCATGCTGCATATTTATCAACCAGAGCAATATCAGCGCGATGCTTTTTTACATGCTCAAGACAACTATGGACATTAAGTAAAGGAACGATTGTAAGCCTATCAATAGACTGTAAATACTCATGATATCCGTAACCTCTAATTGTACTGATTGTTAAGCTTTCTAGGCTGTGAGGGCCTTGATAATCAAGCTGCGACTTAGTATTACTAATTATGCTAAGTTCATTAGTAAAGTAGGGCTGGCTAAATAAAATTGTTTTAGCACGATTTTCTGTCCACCATAATGCAGGGATCAAATCTATTTCATTATTTTCTAACATTCGCATTGCACGACTAAATGGCGCTATTTTAATATCGAATGCAATCTTCTGGCTAAAAAATGCAGCACGTACAAGCTCAGTAGTCATACCCGTTCCATCAGCAAATATGTAGGGAGGCCATTCATTATGAGATCCTACTAAAGGCTGTGTTATTGAATTAGAAAGCGCAGCAGTACTTTGTATGCATAACAGCAAAATAATAAAAAATTTAGTCATAGCAACACGATACCTTTTATCATGCCTACCTAAAGATACACAATAATACATTTGCTCTAGGCAAATCTGCGTAACTTAACTATTTAACCTAAGGTTTAATGGCAACTTGAACTTTGTTACTAAACCAGAGCTTCAACTGTTTAAGCTTAGACTACATTTGACTATATTATTTTCAATCTATAAAAAAGTATTGCCTAAAATAAATAACAAAAATCCTTATTGCATATTTGAGTGGATTGTCTTCAAATTTAAATAATTTACCTGTAAGTTATAAAAAACCACATAAAGGAATGATGCTATGACCGCGAAAACGCTGATTTTCAACTTTGATGGCACAGGTAGTGAGCCACGTGATGCTGAGCAGTTCAGCTCTGCGCATTTTAAGGAAGATGCAAGCATTTCGAATATTCTCAAACTTCATTTATTAATGGGTGGCCAGTTAAATAACGAACCCGTTACTCCTTTTACTAATCAACTTAGCTTCTATTACCAAGGTATTGGAACTCAAGGAAGTCGTTTAAAGCGATTCCTCAATCAATCTTTCGCACCACGCGATGACGATGTTGCCAGTATTTTAAATCATGCTATAAATGATTTTAAACGCTACTACAAAACTGGCGATACATTGTTACTCACCGGCTTTAGTCGCGGCGCTGCGTTAGCACGACGTTTTGCAAAGTGCTTAGAGCCGCTCATAGATAATAACGTTTATTTATGCGTATTTGATACTGTGGCATCCATTGGTTTATCCAAAGTCACCAAGGCCACCCGAGGCGCTGAGCATGTTATTTTTGAAAACCATACTTTAGCGACCAACATAAATCAGGCTCTGCATTGTGTGGCACTGGATGAAAAGCGTCGAGCTTTTGAACCTACCCTTATAAATCATCAAAACAATGTACATGAAATATGGTTTGCAGGCGCGCATTCCGATATCGGTGGTGGCTATTATCGAGATGGGCTGGCGGATATTTGCTTACGCTTTGCAATGGAGTGGTTACTTGAACTGCCTGTGGCTTTATCCTTTTTAACTAGTCAAGCAATCGAGTATTCATCGTTATTTCCTGCGGATCAAAACAGTTTTATCGCCCAAGATGATATGACCATCACCCCAGATCCTCTCGCGTTAAGCCATCAACAGAATTATTTTTGGTTTAATCCTTTATTTAAACTGATTGATCGTGAATGTACCGTGCTGGTTGATGACGAACAAAGTAAGCTGTTACCCATTATCCACCACAGTGTTGCTACACGTATCAATCAATTAACCAGTTATCGTCCCGAGTCTTTAAAAAACCTTAGTTATCAACTGCTGTATGCAGATCAAACTACGCTTAGTTTTAACGGTTTGTCTGCCCATATAGCTTTAAAAAATCAAAACATGTCAGTGTTACAAATTGGCCAAAGCCAAGATGTGTTGGTTTATGCCGCAGAGCAATACAATGCAACAGGACTAATGCTTGAACAAGGAGCTACTTATCGCTTTAGCCCTTACCCAGAACAACTTTGGTATGACGATGGCGTAAAATGTGGGCCACAAGGTTGGCACCGAGATAACCTACAGTTGGGTGTAAAAGAGATCCCCATGGCATTGCTCGAACCCTTTCGTCGTTTACCACATGCAAACTGGTTTGCCTTAATTGGTGCTATTGCCCATAGCGATAATGATGCTTTTGAGATTGCCGATGGGGGTGAATTTAAAATGACTCACTCAGGAGAATTTACGCCTTTTGCAAATGATTTGGTGCGTTTTTATGGCGCTAATGCTGGGCGTATAAAAATAAACGTGACCCGCCTTGGTTAATTGCATTATTAATAGGCCGTGCAAACGGCCTATTAATAACATTAAACTATCGCTATTTTGCACTTAAAGCAGCTTCAGCTTCAGCCAACATAGCAAACTCTTCATCGGCACTGTGTGCGACTAAGTGCTTACTACTGTATGCAAAGTAATAAATCGCTCCGATCACAAATAACACCACAGTAAACAAGAATGCACGAGGATCAAACGCGTATACCCCAGTTAAAGCCACCAAAGATAAGACCAGCGCAATTGCTGAGGTTATCATGCCACCTGGCGTTTTATAAGGTCGTGCGAGTTCAGGCTGTTTAATACGCAGTAAAATATGGCTCAATGCCATCAATGCATACGAAACCGTAGCGCCTACCACGGCCATCGCCAGCATTAAATCACCTTCACCACTTAATGATGCTAAGAAGCCAAAAATACCCGGCACAATTAAGGCACGTGCCGGCACTTTTCGTGAAGTTGTAACCGACAAACTTTTTGGAAAGTAGCCCGCTCTAGAGAGCGCAAACACTAACCGACTATACCCATAGATAATCGAGAAAAACGACGCCACTAAACCCGCTAAACCTAATATGTTAACGAGTGTTGCTAAGCTTGCATTCCCTGTTACGTTTAGCGCATCAACTAACGGCACGGCACTAGACCCCATTGCGCTGGCACCACCGGCACCAGGGATCAATACTACGACTAACAGAGCAGTAAACAATAAAAACAACATTGCACCTATAATTCCTTTTGGCACGTCTTTAGCTGGATCTTTGGCTTCTTCTGCCGCTAATGGTACGCCTTCAACGGCTAAAAATAACCACATTGCAAACGGCAATGCAGCCCACACGCCATACCAACCAAAGGGCAAAAACTCGGAGGCTCCAGCAGCATCGGTGATGGCAATATCAAACAATCGCGACACATCAAAATGTGTAAATAATGCGATCGCAGTGGCTATAATGGCAAAAACCGCTAAGCCACTTATCACCATCATCACTTTTAACGCTTCACCCACTCCCGCTAAATGAATACTGATAAACACAATATAGAACAGCGCATACACCCATGGACCATTAAAACCCAGTAGCGCTTCGACCGCCGAGCCAATAAAAATAACAATCGCAGCGGGTGCTAATGCATACTCGATTAACACGGCCAAGCCAGTCAAATAACCACCAGCAGGGCCCATTGCCTGACGCGCAAAACTATAGCCACCACCCGATGCCGGAATGGCCGCCGACATTTCTGCTAATGACAAAACCAAAGTTAAATACATCACCGCCATTAATACTGTGGCGACAGCAAAGCCTCCCCAACCAGCTTCTGCAATACCAAAATTCCAACCAGCAAAATCCCCAGAAATAACATACGACACTCCTAATCCCGCCAATAAAATCCATCCCGCAGAGCCTCGTTTTAACTGTCTTTTTGCAAGGTACTCTTTATTATCTGACATTATCTTCTCCTGCTATTTATTGTTGTAATTACATTATGTTTTCGTTGTTGATTATTCTGATAGTAAAAAGTTTGTTGTTTGCGTTTGATGCTCTATCACATCGTCTTGACTGCGATCTTTTAACCCCACCCCTGACAGGTTTAAACGTTTCGCTTCTTGTAAAAGATATAAAGTTCGTTGTGCTGCATCCTGATATGACAGCCCCGCAGGACGAATATTAGAGATACAATTACGACAAGCATCATTCAGCCCTGTTTTTGGCTGCCAAGTTAAATACAGCCCTAAACTATCTGGAGAACTTAGCCCTGGCCGTTCACCAATTAATACCAGCACCACCTTGGCATTAAGGAGCTCACCTATGTCGTCGCCTATCGCCACTCTACCTTGCTCCACTAAGCTGATCGGTGCCAAACGCCATGGCTCTGGTTGTTCACGCAGTATCGTCAGTAACTGAACAAGAAAAGGATGGGCATTTTTTTGTACTGCTAAAGACGATAAACCATCAACAATAACGATTGCGATATCGTGGTGTAACTCAGTGGCTGTAGCCGCTTTACTCATATAATTGCTTAGCTGATCGCGCGATGCTTGATCTAGTTTTCGACCTAAATCAGGGCGTTGTAAATAATGATTGCGCTCCACGGCTTGGCTATGTAAATGCAGTGGTGACGCGCAAAAATCCTCAAGCTGTTCACTTAACGCGGCTAAATCCAATGGAAAATTAACCGCATCTCGTGCTTGCGCATGGGAGAGTTGAAACGCCAACATTTCAGCCGTCGGAAGACTGATCCCAGCGCGCCCTAAACCAATGCGTGCATCGGTAAAGCTGCGTAGTTGCCGCCATGGGTTATGCACCACTTTGCCATTATCTTGATGTTGTTGCTGTATTTGCTGTGCCGTTTTGGGAGATGAGTTTTTCATGGCTGTCCACCACCTAAAGCTTTCAAAGAACGCGCAAATTGTGACGGTAACGTGTCAGACAAAATATGCTGCTGGGTATCTGTCATAATGTTCATTTTTGCCAGCCAAAGTTCGAATTCAGGTGCTGGACGCAAACCTAATACCCGCCTTGCATACAGAGCATCATGAAATGAGGTGGTTTGATAGTTAAGCATAATATCGTCAGATCCGGGGATCCCCATTACAAACGAACACCCCGCTACACCGAGTAAGGTCAGTAAGTTGTCCATATCATTTTGATCTGCCTCAGCATGGTTGGTGTAGCACACATCACAGCCCATAGGCACACCCAGTAATTTGGCACAAAAATGGTCTTCAAGCCCTGCTCGAGTAATTTCTTTGCCATCAAATAGATATTCCGGGCCAATAAAACCCACTACGGTATTGACCAGTAACGGTTTGAATTTTCGCGCTACGGCATAAGCACGGGTTTCACACGTTTGTTGATCAAGCCCATGGTGGGCATTTGCTGATAGCGAGCTGCCCTGCCCCGTTTCAAAATACATCACATTATTGCCTACTGTTCCGCGTTTTAAACTTTGTGCTGCATCTTGCGCCTCAGCAAGTGTATTTAAATTAAAACCAAAACTTGAGTTAGTCGCCTCAGTCCCCCCTATAGACTGAAACACTAAGTCAACCGGCGCACCGGCCTCAATACATTCAATAGTGTTAGTTACATGCGTGAGAACACAGCTTTGAGTCGGGATCTGGTATTTTTCAATCACATCATCCATTAAGCGCATTAATTTAATCGCTTGTGCAACATTATCAGTCGCAGGGTTAATACCAATTACGGCATCGCCACTGCCATACAGCAGCCCATCTAAAATACTCGCGGCAATGCCATTTACATTATCTGTTGGATGATTAGGCTGTAAGCGTGTTGATAAGTGGCCAGGTAAGCCAATGGTATTTCTAAATGCAGTCGTGACATGGCACTTTTTGGCAACTAAGATCAGATCTTGATTACGCATTATTTTACTAACAGCAGCAGCCATTTCGGGGGTAATACCCGCTCTGATTGTCGCTAAAACATGGCTTGTTGCGTGATCACTCAGCAGCCAATTACGAAAATCACCTACCGTTAAATGTGCGATTGCTGCAAATGCGTTAGAGTCATGTTCATCTATTATTAGCCGAGTAATTTCATCGTCTTCATAAGGGATTAAAGCATCGTTCAAGAATGTTTTTAAAGGGACTTCTGCCAGCGTCATTTGTGCCACGGCTCGCTCTTCTGCAGAACTGGCAATAACACCTGCCAAGCTATCACCAGAGCGCTGCGGGGTCGCTTTAGCCATTAACTGTGCGAGATTGTTAAACTGGTAGGTTTTACTTCCTAACGTGTATCGATACGATTTACTCATAAACTTACCTTGCTGACAAAATGTGTGTTAAAAAGGATAGGCACAGCTATTGCTTTTACTACAATAAAAAACAATAAATAAAGCAATAAACAGTACAACGATTCTTTTAAGGTAGCTTATAGCGTACCAAGCAACTATCAAGTTTTGGCAAATTTTACTTAAACAATAAAAATCATATAGTTAAAATTAAAAATCGGACAACTACTGTTTACTTGTAATAATTAGCCTGAGGTGTAATACGCAACTATGCAACATAATTTACCGACAAATGCACCAAGTAAGTGCACTTTAGCTACAACCGATGTGGACCAGCAGGCGGGAAACCTAACAAACTGGCAACAAAAATATGATCAAGTCAGTGATGGCCGCTTTTATGGCTGTATTGATGAAGTGGCTTATGATGGTTTGCAAGTGTTTAAAGAGTATACCCAGTGCGCATTACGACAACAGTGTAAAGTATGGCCAAATGCGTTATGGCTTGGCATTCCGGTAAACGCACAAAACAGTAAAATTAACGGTCTCACCATCGCTGATAATCAATTAATGTGCCGCCCAAGTGATTGCAACTTTGAGCTGATCACCCCTGCGCAATTTAATATTTATGGCATGGTGATCAATCAAGATACCCTTCATCAAATTGCTCAGCGACAAGGGTTGTCGCTTCAGGGCATTTGTGAACATGGATCACCGCGTATTACAACATCACCACAAACACTGCAACGTGCTCGTGAATGCATTGAACAAATCATTTATGCTAATGGCGGTGGAGCAAGTGCGGCTTTACAACACGATATTTTATTAAATTTAGTGCTGCACTTACTGCAATCACAACTCCCCCAGCAAAAAGTAACCCCAAGTTATAAACACCGTAAAAACGTTGTTGATAAAGCGAAAGAATTTATTCACGATCACCCAGACAACATAGTGACTATCACCCAATTATGTGAGTTTACCTACGTTTGTCGACGGACTTTACAATACAGCTTTGAAAGTATTTTAGGCATCAATCCGCTGCGTTTTTTACGCATGACCAGGCTTAACCAAATACGCCGTGAACTCAGTGATCCGCAACAAAATAAACCCATTTCAATGATTGCCGCCAATTGGGGCTTTTGGCATCCGGGCCAGTTTGCTAAAGACTATAAGCAATTATTTGGCGAAAATCCTTCAGACACAGTAAAACGTGCGCAGCTTTAGTGGTATCAATTATAGCTAGTTAATTAATAGGTATAGCTGGCAATTATTTGCTTGATATTCGATTGCATATCAATGATCGCTGCATTAATGGAGCGCACATTGTCCATCGTGACCGTTTTTTTACTGAGCATAAAATGGATTGGATTATCATGAATAACATAAGGATGCAGTGTAATACCGGGGATTTTTTCTTGGCTTATGAGGTATAATCCAGATATTTCATCATCAATCATAAAATCGACGCGTTTAGCTTTTAGCATATATAGCCGATGCTTGAGCAAAGGTACTCGTACAAGTAAATCTTTATTGTTTGTGACTTTGCTTAGCTGCTCAAATTCTTTACCATAATAACCACCATTATTTACGGCTATGGTTTTTTGTTGCGCCAACAGGCTGGCTAAATCGTGTGTTAGGTACTTAGTATCTTCATACCAGAACAGCCGCATTTTCTCACGTCTATATGGGGTTGAAAAGTGACTATATTGGGCACGTTGTTGATTGAAACTCGCAGCAGTTAATATATCCACGCGACCTTTTTCAAGTTCAACTAAACCGCGCTTTGATGACGGTAAAGACACAAACTGACTACAGAATCCAGCATGCGTTAACACCAAACGGCTGATCTCTACATCTATTCCTGTAAGAGCCTGCTCACCATCAAAGACAAATGGTGGCCAAGGTAATATCACCCCTACTTGCAGAGTTTTTTCGCAGCTGTTACTAATTGGACTCAACAATATCAAAAATAAGTAAATGTATTTAATAACTACAGCCTAGTAAAATTATAGACGCTTTGTACAGTATGGTGCATCTGACTCGAAAAACCAAAAAAAGCAGCCCGAAAGCTGCTTTATGTGAGTAAATTACACTTTAATTTATTACCTAAAAGTAGGCTTGATTATTAGGCTAATTAAAGTAATTTCCATACGTCTGCTACGCCGGGCTCATTTCCTTGAGTCCACCACTTCGCTTGGTATTTGTTACCACCATAAGAAACTTGGTCACCGCTATTGTAAGTTGCTGATGACTGCCAAACCAGAGCACCTGTATCATCTGTTGGTTGCGTAATTGCTTCCCAAACGCCACCTAAGTCGGGACGATCACCTTGAGTCCACCATTTAGCTTTGTATGTTACGCCGTTATAAACAACAGTATCGCCACCAACATATACCTTACTGGCATCCCACGTATCACCTGTAGGAGGCGTTGTATCGGTGTTAGTTACCGTTACAGTAAAGCTTTGAGTGGTAGCAACTTGGCCGTCACTTACTGCCACAGATACTGTTAAGTTTGTATCTGCAGCTACTGCGCCGGCCGTAAGATTAACACTGGCACCACTGCCCACTAATGTAAGACCTGCAGGGACATTCCATGTATAAGTAAGTGCGTCGTTTTGCGCATCAGAGGCAACAACCGTTACTGCTGCAGAAGCGCCTTCTTCAATAGTGATATCAGCAATCGCATCAACTGTCGGTGCAGTGTTGTCACCAGTTGTTGGCGCGATGACATTAACCAAAACACTTTGGCTTACCGTTGCTTTGCCATCAGTTACACTGACGGTTGCGGTAAACTGGCTGTCTTGGGTTACGTTAGGTGCAGTAATTGCCAATGTGCTTGTTGCACTGCCAGATACTGTTAACTCAGGTGATGCAGTCCAACTAAACGTTAGTGGATCATTATCGGCATCTGTTGCTGAAGCACTGACAGAAACACTTTCGCCAGCGTTCACGGTTACAGTGCTTGATACTGATAACACTGGTTTTTTATTACTTGGCGGTGTAACAACTCCGCCTAAGCCATCGTGCATAGCATTGAGAATATCGCCATTATCGGCATCAATTTCCCATGCAAATAGCCCACCTAAGTTATATTGATTAACATAAGCACCTTTAGCTAGCACTGACTCACGGCTATCATAAGTAATTAGTTTACCTGTGGCGCGATTCCACACATACGCCGCTTGCGCTTGGTCATCGTAGCCTACTTCAAAGCCATTAACACCAGTACCTGCAGCACCAATCATATGAGTTTTGATGCCTTTATAATCAATAACGCCATCTTCCCACACGCCTTGTGCTGTTGAGCCTTTTAATGGACCGGAGCCTGTTGCTGTCATAGGGTTACCATCAATAGTGGTGCCTGTTGGATAAACACCTTCCCAACCACGGCCATACATAGCAGTACCAACAACAATTTTTTTCGAGTTTACATTTTGTGCTAATAATAACTGTACTGCGTTATCTGTTGTATAAGCAGGGCCTTTACGTGGCTCACCGTTTTCATCTACGCCCGTACCATTACATTGCCCTACGCTCATATGCTCACCACAATAAAGCGCAGTTTGATGGCCAGTTACGCCACTCCATGCCCCATAAAAGTCATAAGTCATAGCGAAGATATAATCCATGTATTGGCTAGCGGCTTGGTAGTCAACGTCTTCAATTTTATCGTAACCAGCGCCAATTGCTGACGTAAGCTCATAAGTACGGCCTGTTTCAGCTTCAAGCTTATCAAGCATAGCGCGCAGCTCTTGCATTAACGCAACATATGCAGGACCATCATTTATCGGATCGCCAATATCTGGGTTAGGGCCGTCACCACCAGGAAATTCCCAGTCAATATCAACACCATCGTAAAACTTCCAGGTTCTTAAAAACTCTTCCATTGATGCTACAAATGTGTCTCGGTTAGCTTTATTAGTAAAACCACCAAATGGGTCAGATAGCGTCCAGCCACCTACTGATGGTAAAATTTTAAGATCCGGGTAACGCTGCTTAAGTGCCATTAACTGTGAATAAGTACCACGGATTGGATCCGCTGCATCCACACCTGGTAATGCTTTTTGCACAGCGGCCCATGGATCGTGAATAACCACTTCATAATCAGCAGAGCCTGCACAGGCTGTTTCAAGTGCTTGTTTAGGGCTGCCAGTTAATGATGCATTTTCACCACAAATTGGAATGAAGCCATATAAAATGTGGCTTAAGTTTTGTGCTGGAATGTTTGTTACATCATAATCACGACCGTAAATACCCCACTCAACAAAATACGCACCGGTCACTAACCCTGCTTTGGTACCAATATCACGATTATTAGGATCAACATCCATCGGCAGTGGCGCTAAGTGCCCGCCGTCGGTATCGGCAATTACGATTGGCTTACCAGCACTGCGTGCGCAAGTAGTACCGCCTTCGCATAGTTCTACATACAATGTATAGCGACCAGCTTTGTCATAAGGGAAAGAAATAGTTCCGCTTTTAGAACCTGCAGCAAGTGTACCTTCATTTACCAACATATCATCAAAGTAAACTTTGTAGCTGTCACCACCGTCACCGCTCCATGCACTCCATTGAATATTGATGCTCACCAGATCCACACGGGTAACAAGTTGCTTATAAGAACCGTTACCTTCTAAGTTCACTTCAACAAACGAATATTGTTGCGGTTCCCAATTAATACTTGGTGTAGACGGTGCTGCAACGGCTGTACTTGCAAATAGAGCAACGCCAATGGCTGCTGTTAACTGTTTAATATTCATATTTCTCTCTTATCCATTATTAATTTAATTATTTAATAAGTTTGAACTACAAAACTTAGGCTTCTTATTAAAGTTTGGTCCATACATTGGCTTGTCCAGGTGTATCACCTTGAGTCCACCACTTAGCGCTATAGCGCTGTCCTTGATAGGTTACTTCAGCGCCACTTTGATAGGCTTTACTTGCATTCCAATCGTTATTCACATCCGATTGTGAATCGCTTTGCCATGCATTAGAGCTATCAGGTTGCTGACCCTGACTCCACCATTTCGCGGTATAAACAACTCCTTGAAAACTGGCTTTGTCACCGGCTTGATATACAGCGCTACTACTCCAAGCTACAACATCAGGATCAGTGATAACGCTGTCATTTACAGTGACTTTAAAACTAGTTTGAGTACTTAATTGACCATCTGAAACCGACACTGACACGGTATAATCTGTGCTTGTTGATACCTCTGGCGCACTAATCACCACGTTTGCGTCACCACCGGTAAAGCTCAGTGGTGCTGGCACTAACCAGCTGTAGCTCAATTGCGTTTGTTCATCATCAAAAGCATGAAGGTGTAAGGCTGTGCTGGTGTTTTCATCGACAACTAAATCATCTGGCGTATGTACAATTGGCGCAGTATTAGTGGGAGCGCTTTGCACGCTTAAGCTATAAGTGTAATTTTCATTACTGCTATACACTTGATTAGTCAGTACATCAGTACTGTTATAAACCACCTCACCGGCTTGATTTTGCACGCCAATTTGTACTAAATGGGCATAATCTAAGTTCAGTTGTTGTGCCAGTGCTTGCTGCCAACTCGCTTGATTCGCAGTGGTCACTTTTAATTGCTGATTGATAACCTCTTGGCCATTTTCATCAAATAAACGTGCCCAAACAGTGTCACCCGCAATGGCATTTTGTCCTTGACGAACAAAGTAACCAACACTTGACCAAACACTCGGATCCGTCGGCCCTGCGTCTGTCACAATATTGATATCGCTACAGTTATAGAAACCTTCCCCCACCACATCAATACGTTGCCAACGGCTATATAAAATAGCATCGCCGCTGCGCCCTTGTGGAATAGCAACATTCATTTCGTAATAACGCTTGCCATCGGTATCTTTGATAACGTCAATATTTTCATGTTGTTGAACTAGCTCTAAGTCAGCCCACGTCAATACATCTGTTGCTGCATTAAAGCTTGGTTTAGTTAAATAAAACTGCCAAAAACTGGGATTATGCGGCGTTGCTGCTAAGTAACGAATTTGAATTTCACCATTGGCATTAGGCACCACATCACTGCGTTGCCAATGCGGCGAAGGTAAATCCATACCACGCTTTGCGTTGTCACCACCGGCACATAACGACCCATTTGGTACCTTAGCCTCTACCGCAGCTTGATTTAAGTAGTCCGGTGTATTAACTGAAAACTCAATATCTTGTACAAATTGCACAGTACCCGACTCTAAAAATGCGGCACGACAAGCAAGGTTTGGAATATTAGTGCCATCTTCTGGCCACCAATACCCACCATCGGCTTGGCAAAAAGCTTGCCGCGCTTTTGGGCTATCCATATAACCATGGGCGTTCACTTGCGCTGGCATAATTGTTAGTAATACGCTGCTTGCCACTGCCGAGAGTGATAAAGTTTTAAATTTAATAGCTTTCATTGTTTTGTCCTTGAAAAGCTGAAATTTTGGGACAAGCAAACTTGCCCCTATTATTTACTTACAGACTACAACTTTTAGTCCAGTCAGCTGTTGCTCCTGGTTCAGAACTTGTCCACCACTTCGCTTTATAAACGGCACTGTTATGAACCATTAAGTCACCGCCTGCGGCATGGCTTGGATTGCCTGCCCAGTCTTTTTGAGGGAAGTTTGGATATACAGGGATTGAGCTCACAGCCACACCTTCACACATACCAGATGTATCGCCACCACCATTACCAGGATCCGTGGTGTCGCCGCCACCGGTAGTCCCATCAGGCAATTGTGGGTATTCAAATTTGAACGCGTAAACTTTGCCATCTTTTTCTATAGTAAAGTTACTAGGACCGGTAATTGGCATGTAATACATAACTTGCGCATTGACTGTTTTGCCACCACTGAAGTCTTTCGGTTGACCGCCCCATTCATTGTTCAGAGTGATTGAAAAACGGTGGAATTCATTTTCATACCCACCAATGTTGTTACCTGCGGCATTTGAGCCATTTACTTCAACTGCCATGCCCAATTTTTCTTGTGCGTTCCAGTTAGATTTAAAAATAGCCGATGTTGATACAGGTACATCAAACGAAATTTTCGCACCGCTTAGATCAATATTGGAGTTATTAGTGAACGCAAATGTTGGGCTAATTGGGTAGTTATCATCACCAATTGGGAAGTCTTTTGCTGCAAACGTTACATCGACCGCTTCAGTTGGTACAACAAAGTTTGGATTACCTGGATGAGTGTCGTACGCCACACCACTTTGGTTAAACTTGTCATAAGCCAAAGTTGTTAAGGTAGAACCCATGAAGTATTCACCTTTTGCTGAGTCAAAATCATAATCACCAGCAAGTTCCCAGAACATGATACCGCCAAGGCCATTGTTAATTACGTAATCAACTTTAGCTGCCATAGACTGCTCATCTTCAATAGATAGGAATACTTTTTTCTCTGAGTTCCATAACCAAGGTGCAACAGCAACGCTGTCATAGTGACGTGTATAAGTACCCGTTAATTGATCATCAACATCAGTCTCTGGTGTTAAGCCATACACACCTAAGTACGAACCAACAATGCCGTTCTCAAGATTTTTAACATGCCACAACGGGTTAGAACCTGCTGGCATTTCTTGGCCTGCATCGTTCTTATCATGCCAAAGATTATCAATGCCTAATGCGCCATTACCACACTTGTTCTTTTCACCAACGCCGGTACCTGTTGCGCAATCAGCTTGATTAGGTAGTGCAGATTGCCCCCACAGCCCATTAGTACCCCCGCTGACATCTTTAAAACCTCGGGTGTAGTAAGGAATACCAATATTGATACGCCCTGCCGATACTGCGCCACGAAAATAACGTACCGCCCAATCAGTATTTAAATAACCAATCCCTTCAAACTCAGCTGTTGTGTAAACCCCCCATTGCGCTAGTTCAGAATCAACACCGGTATCAAACAAGGCCGCATTGTGGCCAACATGCGAGTTCCATGCACCGTGAAGGTCATAAGACATGATGTTAACGTAATCGAGGTATTTAACCGCTTGGAATGTTTCCATACCACGTAGTAAATAACCTGAAGAAGGCGATGCAATTGTTAGTAAATAATGTTTACCCGCTTTTTCACCAGCACGGTCTAGCTCTTCGCGCAGCTTTTTCATTAGTACTTGGTAAGATGCATTTAAACCTGCACGACGTGCATTTGAAATTGGGAAATCATCAGGATGACCTGAATCTTTCATTGATGATGGGTATTCATAATCAATATCAACACCATCAAAACCATATTTTTCAATGAACTCGACTGAGCTTTTTGCAAAGGCATCAATGCCCGCTTGATTAACTGAACCATCTGCATTGGTCGTCATGGTATAAAAACCACCACTTTCAACGCGGCCCGTTTCATCAAAGAAACCACCCGTTTCAGCCCAACCACCTACAGATACTAATGTTTTAACGTGTGGGTGTTGTTTTTTGAATTTGTTTAAAAGATTGAAGTGACCTTTATACGAGAAGCTTGGGTCCATTTCGGCACCTACCACTCCTGGCCATTCCATATTTGTAGCTGGATTACCTGCAGCATTTGGATCGCCAATCGATACTTTATTATTGGCATCAACATGGGCAAACGCATAGTTGATATGAGTTATTTTATCCCATGGAATATCATTTACTAAATAGCTCGGTTGGCCATTTGCGCCATTGCGCCAACTGGTAAAGTAACCAATTACACGACGCGGATGATCAACACCCATTATCTCACGACCATCTGCATCATACACAGTACAATACGGCGTATTTACACCTGGTGTTTGATATAACCCCTGCGGATGACAATCAGTTCCAGTCACTGGTCCGGTATTTTCTTCAACAACAGTAAGCAGCTTTGTTACTTGGGCTGTTGCGCCTTCGTTATCAGTTACCGTTAACGTAAAGGTTGCCTGACCAAGCGCTGTTGCTTGCCAAGCATAACTGCTTGATGCCGTACTTGCTTGGTGCACATCAGCACCATTAACCGCAAAGTTAAGTGCCGTTACTTGACCATCACTGTCAGTACCAGCAAGCGCAAACACCACTTGTGAGCCAACCGTTAATTCTGTTGGTAAACTGCTGAAACTAATTGTTGCCACCGGTGCTTGATTAACCGGCTCCACGATCTCAGTAACACTGATCGTATTGATCACCTGCGTAGATTGCGCGCCATCGTCATCGGTTGCCACAGCACTCACTTGATGTGTCCCGACAACTGCAGGCCAATTAGTACTAAACGGTGCGCTACTATCAGTTGCGATTAATGCACCATCAACAAAAAACTCAACTTTTGTCACAGAGCCATCGTCATCGGTTGCTTGCGCAGTAATGACAACGCTATCTTTATCAGCAAATTGAGAATTGTTTGCGGGGGTTAATACTGTAATATTTGGCGCCTGATTTTCTGTGACAGCGCTGTCACACAAACCCAAAAGTTTCCAATCTTGCCAGTCACCAGCATTTTCAACTGGATTTGACTGTGTCCACCATTTTGCCTCATACGCATTATCTTGTGCGTGTACTTGGCTGCCACCGCTGTGAGTTTGACCCGTTTGCCATTGTGTTAATACACTACAGTCAACTGCTGCATGCGCACTTAAGCCTACAAAACTAAGCGATATCGCACTTAGCTTAAAAGCATTTTTTATTGTCATTTGTGAGCTCATAGCTCCTCCGCCCAGGGTTAAATATAACATTAAATTTACAACTCAGTTTAAAAACTACCACAGTTAACTCATACGTCAACTTAATTTGGATATATGATGTATATAAAACAGCCACTTTATTAATAAAAAAAGACCACAAAATATATTTTTATCGTTATTTAGAACTAAATTAGAGCCATCCCGTTTAAAGAAAAGGTAATTTCGCATACAGAATATGAATGCAAGGTTAATTTATGGTTAAGTTTTATTTGCGAGTATCTTCGCGGGCTCTAGCAAGTTTTACGAAAACGTAAATGAGAGTGGGAATAGATATAAACAATAAGGTGGTAGACTATATAACCAAAAAACCTCGCTTAGAAAAAAATTATCTAAGCGAGGTTTTTAAAAAAATGTCGGAGCTTGCTATTTTTTGTAAAAAATAGCATTTAAATAAAAGCCCTATTTGATCACAACGTCATTAAGCGGCGATTAAATAGGACTCTTGTCCTGCGTGTTTTTTGTTGCGTTTGTAAGCGCCTTTGCCTTTTTTAGCAGCTACAATTTGTGGTTTAAAAATTTTCGATGTCACTAATGCCGCTAATGCATTATCGCGAATAACACCCCGACCTGTATCTACTGATGTTGTAGATTTAGTCACTTTAGAACGACGTTTACTCATTTATTTTTCCTCTTTAAAAGTTTTGCGATTGTATGCTTGATATAAAAAAATACAAGTATTTTAAATCAAAAAGCCCGCTTATTTGCGGGCTTAATAAACAACTATAAATTTAGAAACTAAAACTTACTTTTGCGTAATAACTTCTGCCATCAAAGCCATAAGGCAATGCACGTACAGGGTATTTAAATGCGCCATTGGTGATAAAGTTTAGTACTTCGTCATCGCCTAGTTCATCTGGCGTTTCATCAAATACGTTATCGGCACCAACCGAAAGCACAAACATATCGTTAATTTGGTAACTCACGTTTAAATCAACTAACACTGCAGATTCAACCGTACTTGTTGGTTTAAACGAACCTGTTGGCGAAAGCTCACCCGGTAATGGTATATGATCGTTACCAAAATATTTTACATCGGTTTCGCCAAAGTAATTAAAACGAATTGTTGAAGTGTATGCATCACGTTCGTAGTCAAAGGTAAGTGTTGCTCGTTCACTAGGCTGTCCGTCGGTAAAAAAGCTGCGTTGTAAATCATCAAATGCAACCGATTCTGGAATGCCGTCCGCTGCGTTTACACCATCAATTTTAGTATCGTTTAAGTTACCCGCAAAAGTAACACCAAAGTTACCGCCTTCTACATCTGTACGATATGATGCAATTATATCAACGCCTTGAGTGGTTGAATCAACTGAGTTTGAAAAGTAGTTAGCTTGTACAGCGCCGGTTGCTTGTAAAGCAGCAACAGCCTCAGAGCTAAACGATACATCGTCAGCCGTTAATAAACTGCCAAGTGTAATACGGTCTTCAATTTCTACGCGGTAAAAATCAACCGTTAACGAAAGTTCGCTTGTTACATCGTAAACAAAACCAGCACTGTAGTTTGTCGATGTCTCAAGCTTTAAGCTATCTACACCTAGTGCACTTGGGAAAGCAGTGCCCGTATTTGCAGTAAATGATTGCGTTAACGTGCCGTCGGATCCTAAGTTAGTAGTAAATGCTGTATAGCCACTTTGCTGCAGCGAAGGGGCCCTAAAGCCAGTAGATACCGCACCACGTACTGCAAAGTCATCGTTAAATTCATAACGCGTTGCTAACTTACCAATTAAGTCATCTCCAGCATCAGAGAAATCTTCATAGCGAAGTGCACCACTGACGTTCCATGCATCAGTAAGCATAGTTTCAACATCTACGTAAAATGCGTAGCTGTTACGGTCGCTCTGATTTGCAGCTTCTGGACGCAAACCGTTATAAGCTTGAAAGCCACATTGTGCAAATTGCTCAGGGTCGTTCACTGATGGATACGATGTATCCATGTTTGCTAAACCACATGCGTACGATGCTTCATCACCAGGCACTATCTGGTAATTTTCTTTACGATACTCTGCACCAATTGTTACATAGAGCGGTTCGCCGCGACCAATGTCCACAATGCCATTTACGTCAAGGTTAACTGTTGTTTGATCGAACCTAAAACCACCTGAGTAACCACCACTTGGGCCTGCATTTGCTGCTATCTCAGCATCACTTGCCGTTGGATTATTAAATAAATACTCCGCCGCGTAAGAAGCGTTTAATGTATTGCGTGATGTAAAGTCATATTGGTTTTCACCATAAACTGCCGATACATCGTAATTCCAATCTGGATTAATATCACCTTTAAAACCTAGCGCAATAGAAATATCCTGTGCTTCGTTATAAATGCGCGGTAAAAAACCATCACTGTATACTTGAGTAACATTTTTAGATGCTTCGTTAAAGTTACGGTAAAAGCCGTTACCCAGTGCAGTGCGCTCAGAGTAACCACCAAACGAGTAAAGCTCACCGTCGCCCATTGGCAATGCCATATTATAAAATAACGAGGTAAATTCACTTTCCGAATTACCTTGGCCCCAACGAACGTTGTCAGATAACGTACCTGGCTCTACATCAAGCGAACCACCGGTATCGCGCTCTGCACGGTTAGTACCATCGGCATCACGATACTCAAGAGATAAATTAATAAAACCGCCTTCAGTGCCCAAATCAAAACCGCGATTTAAACCCGCTGAAATAGTCTCGCCATCACCTTCAGCTGTTTCACTATATTGTACATAACCAGTTGTTATACCTGTTGAGTTATTCAGTGATAAGTTAATGACCCCAGCAATAGCATCAGAGCCATACTGCGCTGCTGCACCATCACGTAATACTTCAACCCCTTTAAGTGCCGTAAGTGGAATAGCATTCATATCGGTACCCGCAGCACCTGCACCAACTGTTCCATTAAGGCCAAAAATAGATTGATTATGACGGCGCTTACCGTTTACTAAAACCAGCGTTTGGTCTGGCTGTAAGCCGCGTAATGTTGCTGGGCGGAATAAATCAGAGCCGTCTGATACTTGAGTACGCGAAAAATTAAACGATGGCGCTGTAGCTTGTAAGCTTTGGCCAAGCTCGGTAAAGCCACCTTTGTTTAAATCATCAGCGTCAATTAAATCAATGGGTGACGAAGATTCAGTTGCTGTGCGGTTAGAAACCCGTGAACCTAAAACGGAAATTTGTTCTATATTTTTTTCTGCTTGAACTGTTGCTTCTTCAGCAATAACTGAAGAGGTGCTAAATGCAAGTCCTACGGCGATAGCCAATGTATTTAAACGAAGTGTTGTCATGTGTGTTGTTCGACCCTGTTGACTCTTCACCTGTTTACTCGATTGCAGTAGTAAACAGGTAAATTAATAAAAGTTATAATTAGTGTGATCAAGCGTCATTTACAAAATTACGCCTTGGCAAACATCCTAGCAACATACACATATAAAAAGAAACATATTTAACTGCGACAATGGTCGATATATGCAAAAATTAGCTAAACTTTCTCCTATTTCATGTTTTTGATTGAATTTCAAACAAAAAAAAGCATGATTATTCAAATCATGCTGGTTGTTAAAACTATGTTTTCTAGCCTTCTTCTTCCCACAAAGCCAGTTTCTCGTCTTCTAGCATCAATGCCATGGATGCAATGCCAGTAAGACTTTCATCTAATCCGGTATACAGTAGCGCAAAGCCTTCACTAAGTACCGCAGGTTCTGGATGCTCTTTGAGCGAATCTGGCCACATCGCAAAAGTGGCTAGTAAATTAAGCGTCGCTTCAAAGTTATCAATAAATAACTGTCCATCCGCCTGATTCTCAACGACCTGTTTATCGGCACTGAGTAAAAAGTTAAAGTCATGCTGCCATACTTCTTGATTCACCATATAAGCAGCTAAATAGCCTACACACCATTGTTGTAGTTGCTCACTCGGCGCTTTAGCATCTTTACCATGAGGATAAATACTTGCCAGTATATGCTGCTGCGCCACCTGAGCTTCGGTTACATTATCCAGCAGCGTGATCATTGCGTCATGCTCCGCTGAGCTTGTCATTAATCGGGTATAAATAGGGTCATTTTTATCAGCAATATAATTGGCAATTTCTGACTCGCCATAAAATTCCGAGCACGCCAATAACCCACTGATGAAACCAATCACGCTGTCAGAACTCACCACTTTTAGTTCAGGGTGCTGACTTAGATAATCCCTAAGAACCAATTCACTTTTTTCATTAAGCATTATTCACCCTCAAGTTGTTATAAAATTCATATCTACACTAACCAACAATTGGCTAATTTAAAAGCAAATTATTTCTTAACCTAACTCTGGTTAAATGGTTTTTGCCTGAGTTAAGGTCGCTCACTCAACACTGGAAATATACATCGCACACATGTACCTATATTTACAGTGCTCTCAATTTCAATTTTTCCCTGATGATCATTAACCATAGTGTACACTAATGGCATGCCCATACCGGTCCCCCTGCCAACTGGTTTAGTAGTAAAAAATGGATCAAAAACTTTTGCAAGCACTTGCTCACTCATGCCACAACCATTGTCATTAACACTAATAATTATTTGCTGGTCGTCGCTATCAACTTGCACGTGAATATGTGCTTGTCTATCAATTAATGCTTCGCAACTATGTGAAGCATTAATAAGTATGTTAACCATTATTTGATTGATGGTTGCCAAATCACAATAACTCAGCGGCAATGTCGTTATTGATGTGGTTAACTGACAACCTTTTAATTGGTTTTTAAGCAATTTAAGCGCATTTTTCACAGCATCTGTCATATCAGCCAATTGTTTCTTGTTAGTTGTTGGTCGCGCAAAATTAAGCAAATTACTCACGATTTGATTAATGCGCCTTAAGCCTTCTGCACTATCGGCCACTAGTTGATGAATATCTTGCTGCAGTTCAGCAAATGATTGCTGCTCACTAAGTGATGCTAACTGTTGTTGAAAATTTGTTTCACTAATCCTCTTGGCTAAATATTGCTGGTTTAAATCAAGTAACTCACAAAAGCCATGCATGCTCTGTTGCAAACTTTCTACATTACTCATTGCATAAGCTAAGGGATTATTAATTTCATGGGCAACCCCGGCACATAAGGTACCTAAAGTAGCCATTTTTTCTGCTTGAATAAATAACTGCTGTTGATACTCAAGATCAGCTACTTTTTTTATTAACTCTTCATTTAGTGCATATAAAACGCGACTTTTATCTTCAATCAGCTGCTCAGCCTTTAAACGCGCGATACGTTCACGAAAATAAGCTTGCTTGTAGTCTTCATCTATCGCATCCATCTTAATTAACCAGCAATTAAAAACGATTATCTTGTCATTAAAATTAGCACAATTGATGCCAATGACACGGTTTAATTAGAAAAACCATAGCAGACAGGCTATGGTTAATAATATTGTTTATCCATAGGTACAATCGTGAGTCAATCAGCAGACCTACCAACCATGCAAGTATTATGCGTTGACGATGATGAGATTGTACTACGTTCTTTATCGCGGCTGTTCAAAACGCAGCAACTTACGGTACTTACCAGTGATTCACCTATAGATGCACTAAAATTAATCAAACAGTATGAATTTGATGTAATTATTAGCGATATGCGGATGCCAAAAATGAATGGCGCTGAATTTTTTCAACAAGCGCAAAAATTAGCACCTGATACTCAGCGTATTTTACTTACTGGTTATGCAGATATCGAAATCACCTTAGCAGCTGTTAATCAAGGCAAGATCCATGGCTATATCCAAAAACCATGGCAAAATGACTTATTACTACGTTCCATCACCGACAGTATTGAAAAATATCAACTTAAAAAACAAAACCTGAAACTCCAACAACAAATTAATCGCCATAATGAAGTCCTCAAAGAACTTAATAGCTCTCTTGAACAGCGCGTTGAAAAAAGAACCAAACAAATAAAACAAGTACTTAAAAAACTCGAAATTGCCAACGCCCATGAAAAACACGAACATAGTTCAACAGTTGAGTTGCTCTATAACTTCATTAATGCCAATCCATATTTAGATGGCACCAAAGCGCAGAACATTGCCAATACCTGTACGCAAATAGCAAAACAGTTGCAGCTACCACCAAAAAATATAGAAATGGCGGCAATGGCTGGTTACTTAGCTCAGATAGGGCTGTTAGCAATGGATCCCGCACTTTATGAAAAACCCGTGCATGCGCTTAATGAACAGCAACGCAAAAGTTATTATACGCATCCAAGTACAGCACAATTGATGTTAATGCCTGCGACTCATCTGCATGAAGTATCTGACGCCATTTATCACCAGTACGAACGCTATAACGGAAATGGCCTACCTAAAGGATTAAAAGGTAATGATATTCCTCTTAGTGCAATGATACTCGCGCTTGCACGTGACTATTGGGATGCATTTGAACAAAGTAATTTAAAAGATGAAGAAAAGCACCAACATGCACTCGAAACAGTAAAAATGTACAGCGGTAACTTTTACCATCCTAAATTAGTGCAAGCTTTGGAGGCTTGCCGAGTTAAATGCATTAAGCAGCAAGCAAAAGTAGGCTCGATGAAAATAATAACGGCCAAAGAGCTAGCTATCAATATGGTACTTAGCCATGCACTGCATAGTCACACGGGTATTATGTTGCTACCAAAGGGGCATATATTTAGTGCTAAATCCATTGAAAAGTTACAGCAACTAGAAGCTAAAAAACCGACTCCATTTAGGATCATGATCAAATCATTGTAAATCAGTGATCCTATTAACCCTTTCATTCGTTACAATAGGCTATTAATATTAATAGCCTATATTCCATAACCGTCTATTTTGCTTTAGGAGCATTGCGTGTCGCGATTTTCAGCCGTTACCGATAACCCTCATGATCAGCGTTTTAATCAAAAAACAGGGATTTTACTGACCAACTTAGGCAGCCCCGATGCCCCAACAGCAAGTGCATTGCGCATTTACTTACGTGAGTTTTTGTCAGATCCTCGTATCGTAGAAATACCGCGTATTGTGTGGATGATCATCCTGCATGGCATCATTTTGCGTATTCGCCCAAAACGCTCAGCTAAACTATATAAAAGTATTTGGACTGAAAATGGCTCGCCACTGACCCATATTACACGCCAGCAAAGCCTTAAATTAAATGCCTTATTAAAACAGCATGGCTATACCAATACCGAAGTGGTTATGGCGATGCGCTACGGTAATCCATCAATCGAAGCCGGCCTTGAAGAGCTTAGAGATAAAGGCTTAACCCGCATTATTGTGTTGCCACTTTACCCACAATATTCAAGCCCAACCACAGGCTCAACATTTGATGCCGTGGCGAATGTATTAAAAAAATGGCGCTGGGTGCCAGAGCTTCACTTTATAAATGGGTATCACAAAAACCCAACCTACCTAGAGTCACTCGCTAACAGCATTAGCGAAGATTTAGAAAAACACGGTATGCCACAAAAATTAGTGTTTTCGTACCACGGTATGCCTAAACAGTTTTTAGATAATGGCGACCCATATCATTGCTTATGTTTACAAACCACTCGCTTAGTGGTCGAAAAGCTCGGACTCGATAAAGATTTAGTTATCAGCACCTTTCAGAGCCGTTTTGGTAAAGCCGAGTGGTTAAAACCTTACACAGATGCAACCCTTGAGAGCTTACCAAACGAAGGGATTAAAGACGTGGCTATTATCAGCCCTGCATTTAGCGCTGATTGCCTTGAAACACTTGAAGAATTAGAAGGTGAAAACCGAGAGATTTTTGAACAAGCTGGCGGTGAAAAATACCGTTATATAGCTGCGCTTAATGATAGAGACGATCATATTAACGCGTTATTTGAGGTGCTTAAACCAAACTTATAAATTAAACTTTAACACTGCCGCGCAGCGCTTTGGTATTACCATGTTTGGTTTTCTTATCCATGCGTCTGCGCTGTGAATTACGTGTTGGCTTTGTAGCACGACGAGCACGTTCGACCTTAGTGGCTGATAAAATAAGCTGTTTTAGTCGCTTTAACGCATCTTCCCTGTTTAGCTCTTGAGTTCGATGACTTTGCGCTTTGAGAACAATCACACCTTCTTTAGTGATACGACTATCATTGAACGCCAACAACCGCTCTTTATAAAACTCTGGTAACTTTGAGCGATTAATATCAAAGCGAAGGTGGATCGCACTGGCCACTTTATTAACATTTTGACCACCCGCTCCTTGTGAACGAATAGCTGACAGCTCGACTTCCCATTCATCGATTGTTACGGTATTTGAAATAATTAACATGTGGTTCAGCTACATCAGGCAAAAATGTAGTATATCATCTGATGTTAACAGACTAAAACCCTCTTTAATTTATAGCGGTTATCTAATTAATAGTCTTTAATGCAACTAACAATTGAATAAAAAGGTGCTCAACATGAAAAAAATAATTTTATCTCTTAGTTTGTTAGCAATGAGTTTTTCAAGCCTTGCGGCAGATATCACAGAAAAAGATTTACAAGGTTATATGAAAGCATTACCCGCGGTTGTTGATTGGTCACAAAATCAAGATTCATTAAAAAGCATGGATTTGGGTAGTATGTTAGGTGGCTCTGAAGGGGGCTCGACGGCAATGGCATTAGGCGCCCTTGGTACAATCAAAGATAATGATTTATACAAAGAGTTTGCAGCCCTTACCAATAAATATGGTTTCACGCCTGAACAACTAATTACTGTGGGTTCTGAAGTCTCGATGGCTTATCTTGAAAACATCAAAGGTAATTTATCGCCAGAAAACAAAGATAGAGTAAATCAGTTAATGGGCGGTTTGCAAAGTATGGGCGGCTCGAAAAATAACAGCGCTAGTTCAATGATGGGCACACTTGGTAACTCAGCTAATGCTGCTAATACAGATGCGCCGGTTGTTAGCGAAAGTAATTTAAAACTAATTAAAGAATATATGCCGCAACTACAAAAACTGTTTGCCAGAGTGCAATAGGTTTTTATAAAAAAGCGACCTTTGGGTCGCTTTTTTATTGGTTGTAACTCCTCCAGCTGAAACTTATACTGGCTGCAATCATTAGCGACTTTAATTATTGATTTTATGCCATTAAGTACTTTGCCGCCCGCCACAACTGATAACGACCAAAAACAACTGTGTGTATTACTTGCACTGATAATAAGTGGCTCATCGCATGGCTATGAGAACTCTGTCCAGCAGCTCACTAAACGTCTTTATAGTCACATTAAAAATGGCTATTCATTTTCTCAAGCTGAAGTCGCTAAATATACTAAACAACTCGAATCTAAAGATTTAATTTGGAAGCTCCCCTACGGACCAAACTTTCGTATATCAGTTAGCGCAGTTGCTTATGGAGCTATTAATGCGATAAAACATCAGCCAGTTCTATGGCATGCTTTTTTAACCGAAGCTACAAAAAGCTATTATTACCACGATCAAGCCGTGCACTTTCTGCACCTGCTATTTAATGATCTTGACCGCGCAAAAAGCGGAAAAAAACCGCTCCCTAGTGATTTATCACTTGAGCTTGATAGCGCTTTTGTTAATTTGCTCGCGCAATCACCATACAGCGAGCAACTGTGGCAATGCCTACCTGAGCAATGGCAACAGCTTTGCTTAGATAACTTTATCCGCGGTCAATTTTTCAACCTCACCAGTGAGCATGCATGGCCGACTCTGATTGCCAAAGCGCTCCCAACAACAGAGCTGAGAAAACGCATTTATCTGAATGAGAATTTAGCCATATTATTACAAGAAGATAATTTTGCTGAATTGCTAGATGATAAAAGAGACCGTGTTTTAGCCACTTTTTATGAAGCAAATACCAATGCCATCAAGGGTGAGTTTATTGATATTGCTTTGATACAGTATAAAAGCGCTTTAACTGCGTTTAGAAAAAACTTTGGCAAAGGCATCTATCCGACCGAGATCACCGGATTACTTTACACTATATGCCTATTTATCAGTGCAACCGCTGCAGATATTAAACAACTAAATACCTGTCGAAAATGGTATCAAAAAAATCTTGGGGAATTAAGCCACCCAAGCCAAGCGATTGATTATTTGCTGGAAGAGGATTTAGCTAACTATCAAAACCATCGTTTAAGCAACAGCTTAAGTCATCTACTTGGTAACCCGAATGCATTAGCGCCATTATTTTGCTTATTACTGGCAATTATTAAAAACGCCACAGACGAACAGGTAAATCATCTAAGGGGTGATACCGAACTGTTAAAACAGCTCAATAGCGCAATTAGTGCGCATCAACACTGGTTAGCTGAGCAATGCCAGCACTTAGTTAATTGGCTTAGCGATGACACACCATTACCCAATACTGGTTTATTACAGCACTTTACCCGCGTCCCACAATGGCAGCGTTGGCTTAATGATATTAGCCAAATTGATACGCCCACTGCGCAGCAACGAATTATATGGCAACTGGATTTAACCCATTTAGATTTACCGCTCATACAAGCCAAAGTACAGCAACTCAATGCCAAAGGCGAATGGACCAAAGGTCGTAAAGTAAACGCCCAAGAACTTGCTTATAGCCAGTATCAAGATGCATTAACCAGCGTCGATCATAACTTAGTACAAGTGCTCAACAACCATGCCGGTTTTGGTTATCACGAGATACACGCAACGGCTGCGGTATTACAAGCATTAATAGGGTTTAAAGGGCTTGAAGATCACAATGGACAGCCACTTACGCTGATCAAAGGCGAGTTTGTCATTGAAATTGCACAAGACAGCAATGATTGCTATAGCCTTGTAATGCAACCGAGTATCAGCGATCCGGACTGTGACTTTTTACTTATCCACAGCCATGCAAATTGTTACCAAGTATTCGCCATTGATGACAAACAGCTAAAATTACTGCAATTATTTGAGCAACAACCCAATAATTTAACCGAAGAAAAACTGCCACAACTGAATGCCGCATTACAAGTACTGGCAAACGAGCATCATATTAGTAGCCAACGTACCGAGTTTTCCCATATCAACAACGTACGCCAAGGCTTATGTGAATTTGCCGCAGTGATCGCTCTTACCCAATTAGGTATCAATATTAATTTTTATGCCATGCCAAATGGCGTAGATGGCCCTTGGGTTGAACCCGGTATTGGTGCTTTAACACTCGCACATACTGATGATGATCAAACCGACAGCATTGTAATTAAACGTGATTTAAAAGCAGAGCAAAAAGCATTTAGAAAATTACTGAAAAATATGGCCGGATTATTTGCTGATCGGCAATCACCGCAACATAATCAAATTCAACAGCAGTTTTATTTACCTGAAGATATTAGCCAAGCAATTGAGTTACTTGAAGCTGCGCAAAAAGCACAGTCTCTGGTATTAAGTTGGGACGAAACGAGCCAAGGCATGAGAGTTGCCAAAAGCCAGCACCTTTCTCTTAACTTAAATGATGATAACGATTGGTTAAGCGTCAGTGGTAAAATCTCACTCCCTAGCGGCCAAATATACGAATTACAAACTCTGCTTAAAGCCCCGCGCCGTGGCAGCATTTTAGAGTTTTCGGAAGGCAATTCATTATTATTGGATCAGCGTTTAACTAACTTATTAAATCGCTTAGAAGGGATGCAAAATATTGATAAGCACAACCCAAGTGATGAACTACGGATTGCCAACGCGCGTGCATTGCCTTTACACCAAAGCATTGCCGACTTAGGTGATGTCACATTTGGTGACAGCTGGAAAACGCGTTTAGCTAAATTTGAGCAAACTATCGACCCTACCTTACCTGCACATTTAGTCCATATTTTACGAGACTATCAAGTAGTCGGGGTAAAATGGCTAATGCAACTGGCCAACTGGGGACTCAATGCTTGTTTAGCCGATGACATGGGGCTGGGTAAAACCTTACAAACCTTAACCGTGTTACAAATGCGCAGTAGTTTAGGTGCCAGTGTAGTGGTTGCGCCAAAATCTGTGTGTCATAACTGGCAAGTTGAAACCGAGCGATTCGCGCCGGCTTTGCATGTAAAAATCATTGAAAACGCCACTGCATGCGCTGATATTCTCACAACGGCTGGTAAACACGATTTAGTGATCGTCAGTTATGGTTTACTGCCACTAATTGGTGAACAACTGGCGCAATTTTCTTTTGCTAATATTGTCTTTGACGAAGCACAAGCAATTAAAAACCCCTTGAGTTTAAGAGCTAAAGCCGCATTTGCACTCAATGGTCAATTTAAAATTGCCCTGTCAGGCACGCCAATCGAAAACCATTTAGGTGAACTGTGGAGCTTGTTTAACTTTTTAATGCCAGGCTTTTTACATACCCTGCCAGTATTTAAAAAGCGCTTTGGTAACGCCGATAAAAACCAACAACAAGCCGATACCCTGAAAACCCTCATTGCTCCATTTATCCTGCGTCGAACCAAACAAACGGTATTGACCGAGTTACCAGAAAAAACCGAAATAAACTTAACCTTCGCATTAAGTGAAAAAGAGCAAGCACTGTACGAAGCAACTCGTTTAAACGCACTTGAACAAGCAAATCAGGAAGACAGCCAATACATTACTATCTTGGCGTCATTAACTAAATTACGCCGCGCTTGTATTGCCCCGCAGTTGTTACTGGAAAATAGTAAGTTGCCATCGAGTAAACTCGACACTGCAGAAGCGATTATTGAAGAATTACTAGAAAACAACCACCAAGCGCTGATCTTCAGCCAATTTGTCGATGTGTTAAAACTGGTTGAAAAGCGCTTACAAAAACGCGGCATCGATTATTGTTATCTTGACGGCAGCATGAGTACTAACAAACGCAAACAACAAGTTGATAAATTTCAAGCAGGTCATGCACCACTGTTTTTGATCAGCTTAAAAGCAGGCGGCACGGGGCTTAATTTAACCGCTGCTGATTATGTACTGCATCTCGATCCGTGGTGGAATCCTGCGGTTGAACAACAAGCATCAGATCGTGCGCATCGCCTAGGGCAAACACGCCCCGTTACTGTGTACCGACTGATAGCACAAAATACCATTGAAGAAAAAATCCTGCAATTGCACGAACATAAACAAGCACTCGCAGATAAAGTACTCGCCGGCAGTGGTGATGCTGGGCAAATGTCTAAAGATCAACTACTGGCGCTGTTAAGTAACAGCGAAATGTAGCTCAGACCTGTTTATCTTTCGAGATTATTACAGCAGCCCATGTGGTTTTTAGGCAGGTCTATGTAGCGCGGTTATTCTTGGTGTGCCAAAGTAACCGCAAAGGCACTGGCATCTTCTAATGTCGAAAGCATCGCTGGAGTAGGCAAACAGATATCCTGAACAAAATGCAGTACGTGGGGCTGTGGCTCACCAAAAAGAATATCCAGCGCTAAGCGGTCTTTACCGTATAAACCACGGTGGATCATATTTGCCGAGAAAATTAATAAATCCCCTGCTTGCATTTCTATCACATGGCCGGTGGCTAAATCATCGCTGGTGTTGTTGTGATCAATAGCCAACCGAGTTGCCAGCTCATCAGGGGTATCCCAACGTCGATGGGTACCTGGTACTAACTCAATACCTGGCTCATCCTCAAGCGCAACCCGACAATGTATCACTTCAGGACCCGATAGCGCAGCTTGCTGCTCCGCCAAGCTTAAATGGTATTGCATATCACGATGCCAATAATTTTCTTGCTCAGGATTAACCGGATTAAAAAACAACTGGGTATTCATAAAGGCCGCTGATTCAAGTATCGAATCAACTTGAGCCATTAACTTATGGCTGGCAATAAACTTAAATAATACTAAGCGCTGGGCCTCATCTAAATAGGTATTTGCAGTTAAATAGGCACTATTAACCGCCTTGGTTTGATAAAACTGTTGATTATCTGCGATCCATTGCTGATGAAAACAATTGATCACTTCGCGCTCATGCACAAGTTCACGTTCAGTGTAAAAACCTTTTACATGAAAAAAACCATGCTGCTCAAATTGGGTATTGATCATCAAACTAATCATCCTCACATTGCAAAATTGCTTGAATAGTTTGCGCCAACTGAGGCACCACATCACGCTCAAACCAAGGGTTTTTAGTTAGCCAAATATTATTACGCGGACTCGGGTGCGGCAATGGCAAAACATCTGGCCAATACTCACGCCATGATTTTACTAACTCAGTGAGGGGTAAATGTTTTGTGTGTGGTAAATGGTACGCTTGGGCATATTTACCCAGCACTATGGTTAACTTAATATTGGGCAGTGCCGCTAAAAGCTGGGAACGCCATGCAGGTGCGCATTCTTTACGCGGCGCTAAATCGCCTGACTTACCTTTACCTGGATAACAAAAGCCCATCGGCAAAATAGCAACCTTAGTTGCATCATAAAAATCGCATGGCTTAAGCCCTAACCACTCGCGCAGCCGCTTACCACTGGCATCATCAAATGGAATGCCACTTTGGTGTACTTTAAGCCCCGGCGCTTGCCCTGCAATTAAAATACGCGCACTGGGATTAAATTGCAGCACCGGACGTGCCCCAAGCGCCAGCTCAGATTCACAGATCACGCATTGACTAACTTGCTTTAACAAGGTGCTAGCCATCATCACTGCTTTGCCCTATTCGCCACAGCACACCACTTGGATCATAAATAACAAAATCAATCATTTGCCACGCTTGCAAGCTTGGCTCAGTAATTTTTATATTATATTTTTGCGCCAACCCCGCACTTGTTAATTTATCATGCCATGCTGTCACATCTGCAACTAATAAGTGCATCATAAAATTTTTAGCGTGCTCTGGATTATAAAAATTTTGCAGTAAAAAACTACAGTCTCCGTGGTAAAAGTACGCCATATCTGGGGTTTCCCACGCGACTTGAAAGCCCATATGCTGATAAAACGCACAACTAAGCGCAAAATCTTTTGCTGGTACAAATGCTTTAATTTCTTCGCAACTCAAATCTGTCATTCAATTTCTTTCCTTGAGTTAGTAAAATTATGATCTGTTTTTGCGTTCAATTATGTTCTGACCACACTGCAAATTCATTGCCACTGGGCTCGGTAAAATGGAATCGGCGGCCCCCTGGAAAATCAAAAATTGGTTTTATAATACTCCCGCCATGTTGCTCTACTTTAGCCTGTGTTTGCGCAATATCCTCGCTATAAAATACTAATAAAGCTGCGCCATGTTGCGTTAATGAGCTAAGTGGTGCTTGATAAAAACCGCCATCAAGCCCAGCTGTATCAGCACTAAATGACGTATATTCGGGGCCATAATCAATAAACTGCCAATCAAAAACCGCACTAAAAAATGCCTTAGTGACGATTAAATCTGCTGCGGCAAATTCAACATAATTAAGTTTTTTGTGTGCTGACATAGTACTCCCTAAAAAATTAATGTAACGGCTTATAGCCTTCCAATCACTAAGCATACAAGCAGTTGAAAAATTTGCGAACTTTTCAATTAAAACAGCAAATGATAAAAGCAGATCATCATTTTACTAAGTAAATATACTGAGTATTATTGCGCTGTCGTCGCGACAAACAACAAAGAAAATACGAATCACTATCTTTTCTGTATCTAGAATATATAATACCCCCTTTATTCGCCCCCATTTGGGACTTTGAGGGATCATCATGCACGCTCAATCTATCAAAAACAGCCAAACACTCTCTATAAGATCTAAATTAAGCCAAGCTTATCAAGCCCATGCTTACTGTTTTGCTGTTATCTCACGCTTTTTTGCCGCCATTGTTGGTGGTTATACCTTTACTGCCGTGTTTACCGCGTTACTGAGTATTATTTTACCGCTGAAAAAATCAGATGCTGTACTGCTTAGTATCAGCCTGACTATTTTAGTGTACAGCTGCGTGTTTATTTGGGCGTTTGCAGTTAAGTCATTACCTAAAATATGGATCACTATTTTACTAACTACTTCAGGGTGTGCTCTGATCTTATCATTACTAAAGGGTTGGCTATGAAAGAGAGTTTTTTCCGCTCCATGACCTGGATGCATACTTGGGTTGGATTATTAGTATGCTGGCTACTCTATTTAATATTTTTTGCCGGCACGGTGAGTTTTTTTCGGGACGAAATAACGCTATGGAATCAACCAGCACTGCACAATGTACAAGCGCCTGAACAGCGTGTAGCGCAACAGCGTAGCCAAATTATCAGTGGTATTAATTACCTACAAAATGCAGGCCCGGAGTCTACGCGTTGGGGAATTTACTTGCCCACAGAGCGAAAACCGCAGCTTAACTATGCTTATGAAAAGCCTCGTCCTGAAGGGAAGCGTTTTGGTGGTTGGCAAGAGCACAATATCAACCCACAAACAGGCGACGAAATAGCACAAACAAGAGACACCAGAGGTGGTAACTTTTTTTATCGACTGCATTTTGACCTACATTACATTGATGTACGCACAGCCCGTTGGATTGTCTGCTTTGCGAGCTTATTTATGTTGGTAGCGCTGATATCTGGGGTGGTGATCCACAAACGTATTTTTAAAGATATGTTTAGCTTTCGTGCCAATAAAGGCAGCCGCAGTTGGTTAGATGGTCATAATGTATCGTCAGTATTGGCGTTACCTTTTCATATTATGATCACCTATACAGGCCTAATCACGCTAATATTTATGTTATTCCCCTATCCAGCAATGACCGCATACGAAGATGGTATTCGTGGTTTATTTAACGATGTGTCACCCACTAATGTGCGCACCAAAACTAGCCCAGATAGCGCCCCATTAATAGCCATCGATACTATTTTAGATCAAGTTTATACTAACTGGCCTGATGCTGACTTAACACAAATATCAATTCGTGATCCAAATAAAGCCTCAGCCACAATTACAGTCCGTGCAGATACCGCTAGCCTAGTTCGCGACCAAACACCCACCTTATTATTTAACGGTGTAGATGGCAGCTTAATAGCTAAAACTGCTGCCCAATTAACCAATACAGAAGTGTTCTATGACTCGCTAACAGCCCTACACACAGGCCGTTTAGCTAACCCATTATTACGCTGGTTATACTTTTTATGCGGCGTAGCTGGCTGTGTAATGATAGCAACTGGCTGTATTATGTGGGCTAAGCGTATTCGCGAACGCATGAAAAAAGACCAACCCGCTACAATTGGCTTAAAGTTGGTAGAAGGGTTAAACCTTGCCACATTAATGGGCTTACCACTTGCAACCTGCGCATTTTTTATTGCCAACCGGTTACTGCCTATGACAACCCCTGAGCGCGCAGATAAAGAAATACTTGCATTTTTTGTGACTTGGCTAGCTGTTGCTTTGTTTGCGCTATTTAAACGCGCAAGACCGCAGTGGATTTTACTCGCGTGGATCAACGGTATCGCCTGTATCAGCGTGCCTGTTATTAATGCTCTTACCACCAATGGCAATCTAATAAGCTACTTGCTAAACGGCCAATGGGCGTTGTTTAGTTTTGATTTAATGTGCTTAGTATTTGCAGCCTTATTTGTAATTCAGGCCAAAAAAATACCAACTCACACTCCGGCGAAAACACCCCAACAACGGGCGCGCCGTTCAGCAAAAACCAAGTTACAGGAGCAATCATAATGCATGAATTACTGCAATTGAGCCTATGTTTACTGGCATTTAATTGTTTTGCTTTGGCTAAATTTAATCATTACCGTGATGTATTTAAAACCCGCCCTAGCGACAAACTCAGTAAACAGTTTTTGATCGCTGCTTGGATCAGTATTTTACTAAGCTTAGTACTGAGTGTTGTACAACATAACGGCTACGGCGCTTTACTATTTTGTGGTTATATGGCGCTAAGTGTCTTAATATTAATGATTTTTTATAGCTTCAAAGCATCTTGGGTAAAAATAATGAGTGCTTTAAATATCACCGTTGTAATGCTCAGTGGGCTGTTTTTAACTGTTTTTTAAGCTTAGTTAGTAAAAATATGATCTGAGCAAAAAAAAAGGCAAACTAACTTAGTTTGCCTATATCCAAATGATTTGGTTATAAATAGCAGGGGGATACTCATGTTACAAATAGCTTGATTGAAGCTATTGCCAATCAAGCTATGTGGAACATAATATCCCTCTAATGTGTCATATTTATTACCTAGTAATTACTTTTTAATATAAAAAAATAAAACCTATTACTGTGTAGTCGTAGCAAAGTCAAAGTTACACACGCCGCCCTACATAGCTATTCTCTATCACTGTAAAGGGGATTTACAGTCATGGTGTACTGTTCTGTTTAACCATAATCAGGTTGTCTGTATCAAAGCCTTTTTGCTGCGCAAGCACTTTAAAGTCAGCTAAGCGTTGCTCACTCACTGTGGGGGTACGCGATAATAGCCACAAATAATCGTTATTGTAGCCAGATACGTACGCATATTGGTAATTTTGTTGGTCTAACTTAAATACAATATAAGAGCTGTAAAAAGGACCAAAAAACGATACTTTTAAATGACCAACATCATTGCTATCAACAAATTTCGCAGTACCTTGAGCCTCACTCCATTTGTTTTCCTCGCTATTAAAACCACGGTTTAGCACAGTTACAGAGCCATCATCGTTAATTGTATAATCCGCTGTTATATTATCTAAACCCCGCTCAAAAGAGTGATCTAATCGGGCTATTTCATACCACTTACCTTGGTACTGTTCGATGGAAAAAGGACTCACTGGTGCAACCTTATCGGGCATGCCAGTACAGCCAAGCAGTAAACTACTGACGAACAGAGTAAGAGTGATAAATAATTGATTTTTCATCGTTGATTCCTTGATAGTTAATTAGGCCACCAACGCAGTAAAGCATAAAAAGTTCACTTAATACTAGTTGTTCTAAAAGCCTTAGGTTAGGATCATTTTTTTACTAACTATTAGAAGTTAACAATGAAGATATGGGTTGATGCTGACGCCTGTCCAGTGGTGATCAAAGAAATTTTGTTTCGTGCCGCAGAGCGTACGCAAACTGAAACAATTTTAGTCGCTAATCATGCAATGCGTATTCCGCCTTCAAAATACATTAGCCGGTTGCAGGTCTCATCAGGGTTTGATGTGGCTGATGACGAAATCGTCAAACGTATTGCAGCCAATGATCTAGTGATCACCGGTGATATTCCGCTAGCATCAGAAGTAATCGATAATGGCGGCCAAGCGCTAAATCCTCGCGGCGAACTGTATACCAGTGAAAATATTCGCTCGTTACTAAATGTGCGCGATTTTATGGATACTATGCGTTCAAGTGGCGTTGAAATGAACGGCGGACCGCCACCGCTTAGCCAAAGTGATCGTCAAAACTTTGCTAATAATCTAGACCGCATTCTAGCTAAAAATAAATGAGTAAGGCTGCAAGTAATATAGGCTTTGGTGACCCAGCTTTTACAGTCGCTGTGTATATAGCGAATGTACCAGCGATGCCACAGTATACCAACCTAAGTACAGTGACGTCATGTGTGGATGGACAAATTGCCAGCATCAACCAAGCCTGTGGTAATGGCTGGCGTAAAGTATTTAATGTATATGCTAAAGTGTTATTTGCACTGCCTAGCGAGTATTACCAATTCGCCAAACTCGCCCCGACTTGGCAACACTATCGAGATGAACAACTGCTGCAGCCTAATAGTCAAACAGCCTTACTTTTTAGCCCTCCGGTTTTAAACAACAATAATACCTTGCATATTATTGCCGGACGCACCTATGCTAAAGCATTGCTTCAGCAAGGGCACCTAAAGTGCCAATTACAGTGGTTAGATGAAGAATTTGCTATCGATAAAGTAAACAAGTTGATTGTGTGCCCATACTTTGATTACCGCCAACTAAGCAATATAAAAATAGCGCGACTTAGTCAGCTAGTTGCCCAGTGTTTTGTGGCAGAGTAAGACTTTGTTAACTAACCTTAAGGTAATTTGCATATAATGGACAATTTAACTTTATGAAAATCCTCGTCGTTGACGATATGCCTTTGATGCGCCATGTATTAATAAATATGTTAAGAAAACTAAATTATCACGATATTGTTGAAGCGACTGATGGAATACAAGCATTAAGTTTATTACAAAACCAAGGCTATGATTTAGTTATCACCGACTTGCATATGCCAAAAATGGATGGCAAAACTTTACTCAATCGTATTCGTGATGACCAAGAGTTAGCCGAAATCCCGGTGTTAATGATCACCTGCGAAGACAGCTCCACAGCAATCAAAGAAATTATCGCCGCGAAAGTGTCAGGCTTTATTGTAAAACCTTTTAATTTAAATGTGTTAGATAGCCAGTTAAAGAAAGTTATGAAGTTAGAAAATAGAAATTGAGAAAGTTAGTTAGCCAATCTCAACGCTGTATTACTTTAAACATTGTTTAAGTGCGTCATCATCTTGCTGAAATCTAGATAATAACCAAGCTTGAAAAGCGATTACCTTTGGCCAATTAAAATGCTCCTTAGGGCCCACTAAATAATATTTATAGTGGCAGTTATATTCAAAATTAGGGTAAACTTCTAACTGCCCGAATTTGATATGGGACTCAATTAAACGTCGCCTCACTAACGCAATTCCTTGACCCGCCAACGTCGCTTGGATCACCAAGGCTGCGTTATCGATTTCTAAAAATACCGGCATTGCTGTAGTACTAATGTTTAATTCAGCCGCTAATGTTTGCCAACCACGCTCTGCATCAGGGCAAACATCCATAATTAACTGCTGTTGTAATAATTGCGCCCTTAAAGGTAATTGTGGGGTAAGCAACCCTGGTTTATAAGCCAGTAACAAACTGTCATCAGCGACCAACTCACTGTGTAACTCGGGATATTGCCCTAACCCAAAACGAATGCCTAAATCAACCTGACCAGAGGCAAAATTTGCATGTTGATCGCTAGGATCAATACGTAAATGAATGCCAGGATGGTGACGTTGAAAATCATTAATATGTTGCAATAACCAACCACTGGCAAACGAAGGTAAAACCGATAAATTTAAACTATGTGGATTTGTATCTTGGCTTAACGAATTAATCCCAGATTGAAAATGACTAAACCCTTGCAAGATAGCCGGGAGCAATTGTTCGCCTTGGCGTGTTAGTTCTACAAATCGAGTTTGCCGCTTAAATAACCGACATCCTAAATGAGCTTCTAACAACCTGATTTGTTGGCTCACCGCAGCTTGGCTAACAAATAATTGTTCCGCAGCCAACTTAAAGCTACCCAATTCAGCCGCATGCTTGAAATACCAGAGACTTTTTAATGGGGGTAGAGTCATAGCCATTCACAATTAAGAAAAACTAAAGCATAAGCAATTTTTAATCGTTTGTCAGCTTTTCTACATCAGGCAATACTTATATTACCAACCAAGCAAAATGAAGAGTTAACACAATGAAATATTTAATTATATTAGTTATTACATTAATTAGCTTTAGCAATCAAGCGCAAGCTAACACCACAATAAAACTTGATACCGATGAAGGCTACCCATACATAAACTTAATCAACAAAGCACAAAGAGTCGAATTACGTTATGTTGAAAATGATCATCAAGTGACCTGTAAAGTCAGTGTGCAAACCCTGCATAATCAATATATGGGGAAAGAGCAAACCGTTTCAGCTAAGCAATTTAAAAAGCAACCAATGGCGGCATGCTTAACTCGTATAAAAGCCAAGCAGATACTAAATATGTTATAAGCGATGGGAGCTTTATGTCGTTACTCCCAGCAACATAAAGCGCCTATTTCTCAGATTTCAGCTAAGTTATTTATTTCCACGGCTTTCGCTAATGCACTCTCATAAAATGTAAAAACCTGTTTTGTATAAGCTTGTTGATAATGCTCATCAAGTGCTTGTTGCGATATAAACCGCTCAACCAAAAATAAGCATGTTTGATTATCACCCGTGTATAACTCAAAGCGAATACAGCCCACTTCAGCTAAAGTGGGTGCCACAATCGCTTGTAATTTACGTTTACACTCAGCGAACAACGCTGTCTTTGGGGTAATTTTAGCTACTATATTAATCATAAAATCTCACTACTTTCAAAGAAATGCATTCAATGCATTGAACCGGCAATCATAAAACGTTAGGGTTAAAGCTAAATTTAAATAAGTTGCCCATACTCCGAACAAAAACAACATAAAAAGCCATATCAACTTGATTAATGTAAAATGAATTTTCATAGTTGCGTCTATGCCCTACTACTATATTTTGATAGCAGTCGTTAAAATAGTGACCAAAATGCAAACTAAGATTGAGAAAATAACATGCTAGACGACCTGTATTTATTTACCGAAGTTGCGCGGCGCAAAAGCATGAGCCAAACAGCAACAGCGCTTAATTTAAATTTATCGACCTTATCGCGACGCATTCAAGCATTTGAACAAAAGTTAGGCACGCCACTATTACAGCGCAGTGCAAGAGGAATTTTACTCACCAGCGCGGGGCAGCATATTTATGACTCGCTCGCGAACTCTGTTTTAACACTTTCGAGTCAGGTTGAGCAGGTAATAAGTAAACAAAATATCAACGAAGAATTTTATCTACTATGCCCACAAAACCTGATTGCTGGGCCACTAATGAGCGCAATTAGTGCGTTTCAAACATCACACGCTCAGCTCAATTTGCATATTTATCCAAATAACTTAAACAGTCAGCTTAGCCAACAGCGCTTTAATTTAGCGATACGAATTGGCGAACAACAAGATTCAAGCTTTTATCAAAAGCGGCTCGGCTCAATTGCCACAGCGGTAATTACTAAAAAACAAACGGCACCGCAAAATCGCCTAATTTTGCCCTACACCGATAAACAACTTTCAGCAGCGCTGCTCAGCGAATTAAAGAGCTGTTTTGAGCATATCACCTATTGCTACGACATAACCATTGCACGCCAGCTAGTGCAATCGGGTGTGGGAGCTGGCTTATTGCCGATGAGCGAAATTGCCAGCTTAAACGCCAAGCAACAGTTTGCTTATGTAGCGCAAAACATACCGCTACCCGCTCGCCCAATTTACGCCATGTGGGCGCATACTCGCACGCCATCAGCCACCGCCAATAAGCTGATCACCAATATTCAGCAAGCAATCGCAGAGCAGCCCTGCTTACAAGGTGAAATAGTACCGCTCGGTAATTAATTTGCGCAGCCAAACTCTGCGATTAAAGCGCCGTTGTCAGCGTTGTTTACTTTGCTTCACACCACAACCAGGTTTCACTCATCAGACAACTCATATAAGTCGCACACAAGTTTATTAACTAATTCGCTTTTGAGTGATCGCTACTGTAGTATCATAAATGAGGAATTTATAACCAATGCAGATATTTTTACCATGATCATAAATGCTAAATTACACAATGCGAACAGCTAAACGATTACGCAACATATGCAAAGCCAGTCTGTTACTACTGTTGTGTGTAAGTAACGCCACTAAAGCAGTACCGACAGCGCAAAGTATTGACTCAACGACAATTCAACTTAGCGCAGGTGAATGGCCGCCTTTTCTCAGTGAATCGCTGCCATACCAAGGTGTAGTAGCACATTTAATTCGCGATATATTTGCTGAAGCAGGCATTACCGTTAACTTTACATTTTTACCTTGGTCACGTGCATATCACGATACCGAAAATAACAAATATGCCGCTACTGCGGTATGGATGTTCAGTGACGAAAGAGCAACTGTTTACTTATATAGCGAACCGGTACTCAGTGAACGATTTGTGTTTTTTTATCAAAAGCAGCGCCATTTTGATTGGCAAAATATTGCAGATTTAAAAGGCCTATTGCTCGGTGGTGGGCTTGGCTATAGTTATGGCCCAGAGTTTGATAAAGCCCTTGCCGAAGGCTCTTTTGAAATGTCCCGGGTAGGTAATACCGAGCAAAATTTTCGTCGTTTAGCACTAGGGCGTATCGACGCCTTTGCTGAAGAGCAAAGTGTTGGTTACTTTACCCTCAAACATCAACTACCCGAGCTTGTTAATGTTATTAGCCACCACCCCAAACCCCTGTTAATTAATAAAAGCTTCTTACTATTTCCAAAAAATAGCAGCGAAAGTGAAAAACTACTCAACACCTTTAATCAGTACTTATTACAGTTTAAGCAAAACGGCCGTTACCAAGCTTACTTTAAAGGTTTAGAGCAAGGCGATTATCTTCCCCAAGTCAAACCACAGTAACGAGTTAACCCGTAGTTCATACTTTACGTGACAATAAGCCTAACCTAACCCAGCGTTTACTTAGAGCGACTTGTTTGCACTTAATCTTTAAACCAGCGGTAAGCGCCAAAAACTCCCATAAAGGCAAGGCAACCAACAGCCACTAATTGCCAAACTTTGTAGTTATAGCCTTCATTTTCCAAAGCAACTGTATTCAAACGGGTATCAGCTTTTGACACTGGGGTTAGCGTCATCGAATGTGTAATTGTGGCTATTGCAGTAGTATTTTGTTGAGATAAAACAACCGTTGGCTGTTTAACATTCGCGCTTGCTTTGCTTGGTGCTTGCCACTGGGCTTCAAATTTTGCACGCTGCTCAGCTCGATTTTCACTGCACCAAACAAAGTCAGTTTGTTGCATTTCTTTAGCACGGCAGCGCTCAGGGTATTGGTAAAAGCTACTCCACGCGAGTCGCTTGCTATCACTGTCGTATGTTTTACTATAGACCGTTGAATCATGAACTTTTTTAGTTAATAAATCATTCGCAGATGAGCGAGTATAAGTTCGTGAACCTGAACTGTAGCTCCTCCCATTAGTTGGGCTTATGCAGTGACGACCCAATATTTCAAACAACTCAGTTGAGCGCCTGCGTAAACGCTCACCTTCAGCTGCCTTATATCCTGCCCTCATTCTATCCTGAACTTTTTCTCGCTCGGCTTTAATAGCATCACACCGTGATTGCGAATACTGCTCTGCGGCCAATGTGCTATTGGTTGAAATCACGCAGATAGCCAATAAAATCCTTTTAATCATATATACATCACTGTCGTTAAATTAGGGATAGCGTAGCATTTTTTACGCTAGCAGCAAGACTTTCAATTAGAAGTTTCCGACAACTATTCGCCTATCAAAACGATCGATAACAAAGGCCCGCATTTCACCATAGCTACGCAATTCAACGTCAGGCACATCAAGTCCTGCGCCTCTTGCCAGCAACATAGTAAATAACTCATTTACGGCAATGAAAGGCGCAGCGCCCGTTTCAAACTTAAATATTTTATTAGAGCATAATTCGCCTTCACCAAACCCCAGCCTGCCGTCGATTTCGAGTAAATTAAGCTTATCTTGAACCCCAGCGACAGAGAGCCTCGTTCGCCCGTCCCATAATGTAATAGGCTCGCCCGCTTGCTTAAAACGGTTCAGCTTTTGACTCAATTGGTGATTCGTTACTTCACGAAAAGATGTTTGCTTTACTGCACGGTTACTTGCTCTAAACGATAAAGCACCCGATGTTTCTTCGCCAATCACTTTAATTAAGCCAAGGGTATACTCAAACCACTTCAAGATGCAGAATTCAGCGTTTCACAGGAGCTTAATATCAAGGCGTTACTTTGCAAGAATGGCAGTCCCTTTTAAGAAGTAACAACGCTGAGAGTAAGTGCCTGTGAAACGCCCAGCGGGTTGGTTTAAAAGCAATTTATACTGCGTTATTGATTTTAACAATAGAACCACTATTACTTGCAATCAATGCCTTGCCTAAATCGCTTTTAATTCCAACTGAAACTCGTATCTAGAGGTAGTTTGAGTATGTATTCTTAGAAATAGTCGTACTGCTAATTATTTCCTCAAGGCCTTTCCCCTCAGGCAATAAGTTTTGCAAATAATTACGTACTGCACGAGAGTCAAAATCGCCATTGAGTGGCAAATTTGGTGAAACTGCAAAACCCTCGTTGATCCATTTAGCCTCATAAGTAAATGAAATCTCATTTTCAGAGCCTATTGCCAGCGTTATCTCAGCCACTTTTTGCGATTGACCGATAAACACATCTAAACGATTGGTGTTAGTACCACTGTTCATCACTCACCTCATCATTGCTATGAGCTATATCATCACTGACAAGGCTGAACGACAACCCTAAATACTCCATAACTTTTAGTACATTATGCAGTTGCACAGTTACATCACCTTTTTCTATTTTTATTAGCGTAGGCTTAGAAATAGCAAGCGCTTGTGATACATCCACTAATGTCAGCTTCATACCAGTTCGCTTTGCAGTAATGGCTTTAGCCAGCTGCATGGGTGAAAATGGCTTAGAAAGCTCAGGCATTTCAGTACGCTTAACAACTCTTCCGAGTGTTTTTTTGACGGAGGAATCGCTCATTTATGGTCAACTATAGTTTACTTATACAACCAATTCTAGAATACCTTAAGAAAAAGTCAACGATACTTTACTTTTAGACTAAATAATTAATCAACAAGACCATAAGTAATATACATTTAACTTATGGTGGCTTGTAATTAAATTAAAACCCATAAGTAAATTTTAATTGACTAGTTTATAGCGTAAAACTGGTAAGTTGAAAAACGGGCTACGGATTAATCCTAGAGGCTAGTCACTTCCCTAAAACCTAGCGCCTTTATCTTGCCTGTGATTGTTTTAAAACCAATTTTACCACCGAGCTCACCGAGGCGCGGCGCTACACAGAGAAGATAAAAAGTGCTTCGAGCTACGAATTAACCCTAGCCCCTAGTCACTTCCCTAGAACCTAGCTCCTGTTACTACCGTAGGCGTTAAGCTTGCTGACGCGAAAAACGCAATTTTTGAATAGGTAGATGCGATTTTATATCGCGCTTGGGTTTATAACCGTTGAACCAAAACAAAGGGTTAATGGCAACGTATCCCCATAAACACAGCCATAGAGTCATTACTAACACAAACTTTTCAATTTGCGTTTTTAACACAGCACTTATAATTATTATTCGCCTCACTAAATGAGGCAATAAATTCACTTAATTGCCTCACTGTGTGATTGCGTTACAGCATAACGTGTACTTCGCCCCCCAGCTGCAGTTTTTGCAATAAACCCCAACCTCTGCAAATCAGCTAAATGGCGCGTAGCGGTAGCGCGGCTCACCTTAGCTACTTTTTGATATTGGCTAGCACTTATACCGTGCTCAAACTGACCATCAAGTAATTTATTAAGCACTTTTACTTGTTGTTCATTTAGCTTTGTTTGGTCTTTACTAAGCCAATAGTTACTTTTAAAAACTGTTTGCTCAATATTTTTTAGCGTATGCTGTATTGCTTTATTAAGCGTGCCCAAAAACCAGCAGATCCACTGCGTAATGCAAAGATCGCCGCGTTGGGTCGCTTCAAGTACTTCGTAATAGCTTTTTCTGTCCTTTAAAATAGCCACCGACATCGCATAAAACCGGATTGCCTCGGCATGCTCTTGCGCCAGTGCTAAGTCAGTAATAAGTCGCGTAATACGCCCATTACCATCCTCAAGTGGATGTAAAGTTACAAACCATAAGTGTGCTATAGCTGCGCGAATAAAAGGATCTAGCGTTGTGTCATTATGACTGCTGTTAAACCAATTAAAAAAAACCGATAGCTCACTTTCAATCCGCTCTCTAGGTGGCGCTGTAAAATGTAATACCGGTTTATCTAATCGTCCCGACACCACTTGCATTGGCTCGTTACCACGTAATTGGCCACCTTCTATTTGCGTAAATAAACTCTGTTCACTGGCAAACAATAAACGATGCCAATTAAGTACTCGCTCTAAATCAAGTGGAGTATGGGTATTATTAATTGCATCTAACATCATTTCAGCAAGGTTATCACTTTGCACTGTAGTTGGATAAGGCTGCTCATCAATGTGGAGTTTTTTAGCAAGTGACGAGCGTACAGAAAATGCGTTAAGCTTCTCCCCCTCAATTGCACTTGAATGAATAATATTAGCGAGTAAGGTATCAAGCGCTTGCTGCTTTAATTTAACGTTTTGCAAGCCCATTTGCCCCATTAACAGCCCTTGGTTATAAGTGACTTCACGCAAAAGCGGCGCCAATGCTTGTTGATCCCAACTAAAATCAGGCCAGTTTTGCTGCTGCCATATCCACATTATTATTCACCTCAAGATTAATTAAGACCAGTATATGACAACTATTCGCCTCACACAATGAGGCGAATAGCCAGCTTAATTGCCTCATTGTGTGAGTTAGCGAGATTGTGTAAACATCCTAGCACCTAGTCAATTCCCTACAACCTAGGCCCTTTCCCTTTAACCTAGAGCACCTAGCCGCTAAAACCTAATATCTTTTACAGTCCTAGCACCTATATCTTGTGGGCTGTGATTATTTTAAAACCAGTTTGCACACCAGCAGTACCTAAAATTAACAATCACACTGTCAAAATTAGTAAGTGGTTAGTTTTAAATATAAAAACGGCAATATTAATCACCGTTTTTATTTTTCAATTTAATCTAGATAGTTAATATTCCATTGCTGACCTTCACCATCCCAGTATTCCCACTGCACTATATTTGCGCCATCTTCGGTGCTCATATCAAATACATCAAGGGCCAAGCCGCTCCATGCGCTTCTTAATGCATAATGGCCATTACCAGTATATTGCATTAACCAACGTTGACCTTCGCCACCCCAAAGCTCCCACTGCACAATATTACCCTCATTGTCTTGGCTCCAGTCGTATACATCAATTGACTTGCCGCTAGCTACATTGGTAATACTGTAATAACCGCCACCTACATGAACAATATCCCATTGCTGATTAGTACCGCCCCAATATCCCCATTGCACAATATTATCGCCATCATTTAGCCCAGCATTACTCACCTCTAACGCTTTACCACTGAGTACAGAGGTAATACTTACACGGCCATCGCGCAGACGCGTATCGTTGCCTAAATTAAGGTTGCGAGAAAAGTATGGCCAGCCATCATTGCCAAATTGAATTTTCAGTACATCTAAACGCGCAGGCCAACCCGTAGGAGAATTGCCATCATAATAATGGATTGTCGCTAAATCTTGTTCGCCGTGGCGCAGGTAACCAAAATGGCCTGGGCCGATGTAGATACCTTCTGTTGATAATACGGTACTGCCGCCGTAGTTCCACATATCAACATTGTTCTTATCAAGGAAAGGTCCTGTAGGTGAAGTCGAACGGCCCATAACAATATAATAATCACTCTCTTTACCTTTACAGCAATCTGCTAGGTTAGCAAAAAGATAATAATAACCATTAATGTACTGTACTTGTGCAGCTTCAAACTCATTCCAATCGCCACCACTGCCTACAGCTGGGTAACGTGTATTATTCATAAGCTTACCGTTATCAGGGTTAAGCTGCCTGATAAAAATACCCGCATAGTGAGATCCATAAATCATCCATACTTTGCCCGCAGTGTCGCGATACACACCTGCATCAATCGCATTTACCGCAAACCCAGCAGACGAAACAGGGTCGTCATTAGTCGACACTAACATACCTAAATCTTGCCAATTAGGATTATTAAGTGAATCGGTGACCATAACACCAATAGCTGAGTGCATACCTTGGCTTGCTGAAAAAGCAGAGTAATACAGATAGTATTTACCCTTCATCTCAATTATGTCAGGAGCCCAAAAATTACCATCAAAACCAGGGACTTTACTGTTGATCCAACTTGGGTATGTATTAGGCGCGATAGGTGACGGACCACGCTGCCAGTTAACCATATCGGTAGAATAAAGTGCATTTATGGGTAATCCGCTCGATCCAGTGCCTGTACCAAAAGTCCAGTAAACACCGTCTTCGCGCATTATTGTAGAAGGGTCATGAATATCAGTGGTGCCCTGTAGATTAACAGCAGCACTCGTTACAGTACTTACTAACATAAAGAGCAAGCATGCTAGTAGTGGTTTAAATCTTATAAACATTTAATGAGTCCTTATAAATAGGTTAAACCTTATTGTGTGTAGTTTAATGTTGTAAGCACGAACAAGCCTGTACGTGCCAAGCCTTACTATAGTCAAAACACAGCAAAATGTTAATTTTATATTATAAAACTATTAAATTACCAACAAGACAGAATATAACCGAGTTCGCGACCAAGATTTTATCCATGCACGGCTATTACTATCAGTTGAGTTTTTGGAAAGTGACGGAGGAATTGCCATAACAACAGCATTTAAATTTGTTGCAAGCGCAAACAGAAGTAAATAAGAAAACAAAAGGCTACCGGAAAACCCTAGCAGCTAGTCACTTCCCTAAAACCTAGCGCCTTTTACCACCGTAGGCGTTAGCTTGCTGACGCGAAAAGCGAAGCTTTTAAAATGTAGGTCGTGCCGTAGGCGGGAGTTTATCTTGCGCTTAAATTGTAGGTCGTGCTTTAGCGCGTCAAAGCAATAAATTTCAACCAACGTAAAAATTTATCCCATAGACACGCAGCTTGCTGGCGTTAAAAGCGCAGCCTCATTGTGTGAGTTAGCAAGCTTGTGCAAACATCCTAGCAGCTAGTCACTTCCCTAAAACCTAGAACCTTTCCCTTGTAGGAAACGGCTTCAGCCGTGATTGTTTTTAAATCAAATTAATCAGAGCAGTATTTTTATTAGGTACTTCAATGTTATTCTATGCAAATACATGATTGAAAGGATGCCTCATGATTTTAAAAGATAAAACGCTCGTCACAACCAACTCAGCAAAATTAAAAGCAGGCCAAAAGCAAGAGCTAGACGTGGCCTTTTACTTACGCCGCGCATTTAAAGACCACCCTCAAGTATTTGTGTTTAATGATGTAAAGTTTAAACACAACGGCGAAACCGCACAGATAGATCACCTTATTGTTTACACCTACGGGTTTATTCTTATTGAATCAAAGAGTATTACCGGTGAAGTCGCTATAAACCAACATCAAGAGTGGAGCCGCAGTTACCGTGGGCAATGGCAAGGCATGCCATCACCAATCAAACAAGTTGAGCTACAATTGGCATTACTAAAAAGTTTAGTAAGAGACAATGCTCCTCAACTCCTGCCAAAGATGTTTGGTAAAATACAACAAAACTTTGGTGGCCGTGAATGGCATAGCATCTGTGCAATATCGAGTAATGCCATAATTAATCGAGATAACACGCCAAAAACGCTTGAAGAGCGTCTCGTTAAGTCTGAGTTTATAGCTGATAAGCTTTTAGACATAATGAAGTTACCTGCTTCAACACCAAACGCCCTGCACTTTTTCTCAACTAATGTTCGCCCATGGTTTAGTGAAGAAAGCCTAGTTAGGATCTGTGAGTTTCTTTTAGAGCAAAATTTTGCTCCTTCTACACAGTTAAAACCTGACGCAATAGCAACAAGCCTCAACGAACCAAGCCCGATTTATCAGGATGAATCAGCAGCTATTGCACCAATAACTCAAGAGCAACCAAATATTGCCAATGAAATAAATTTACAGTGTAAGCAGTGCAACAATCAAACCACGCTAAAAGCTCGCTCAGGTCGCTACGGCTATTTTGTTACATGTGCTGAGTGCGATACCAATACACCAATGAAAACGCCTTGCCCGCAATGTACCAGCGCCAATACCAAGGTGAGCAAACGCAAAGAGCTCTACTCATTAGTATGCGGTGATTGTGAAAATACAGCGCTTTTCAAGTTTGATGGTTAATGTCGCGTTGGCGACGGCAACCTAAAAGCGATTTGTCTTTAAATAAACTCTGCTGCAAGTAATTCATCCATTAAGCGGATTACTGTCGGCATCCATGCCCTTCACTTCCTCAAGCTAAAAGTTGATATGGACGTAAACGCCGAGTATGCGCCCAACTTGCATATCTCTGTACGCTCCCAGTTGGGGTATCCTTCTCTCTAGCTTAAAACTACGCTCTTCACCCATAGCGAAGTCACGGCTTTAAGACTCCTCAATTGGGGCTCTTTTCAGGGAAAACAGCAAAAAAAATCGATACAAAATAGTCTCCAACGCTCGCTTTAGTGAGTTCATCAATTTGACTATTATTACTATGCGATTTATCATCATGCAGTACCCATTAAAGTAAAAGGAATTACCATGGCGATAGATATAGTTATTTGTTTTGATCCAGTGACAAAAAAAGCAGTTCAATGCAAAACTGACGAAAAAGATACTTTCTCAAAAGACAATAGCCATATAAAGAATGAAATAATAACTTCTGGAACACCCTATATTTGGCGCAAGGAATACTCAAATTCCTTGGATGCCCCCTCAATTGAACAAAAAAATATAGTCAATCAATTTGCGCTTTTATCTGCACAATCAAGAAGAAATATCGCTGGAATGCTGCGTGATTTTGGCAGCGAAACACTGCTTGCTATTTCTGACTTTCAAGCTCAAGTTATACCCTTTTTAGCAAACAACACACATGGCCTTGTCGGCTCTGGTGCTACATCAGTTCAAGCCCGCAGCTCAAAGTTTGTCGCTTTAGCGTCTAAATATGAAGTAGCTTTAAAAGACATACGAGCTGCACATAAGTCAGGCACACCCAAATACCACATGGTCGCTTTAGAGCAAAAAGCGCTCGCTATATTTAAGGAGCTGCAAGTTAAATATCAAGCTGAGTTACAACGTTTTATGAATACTAACCGTGCCAGTCGAAGAGGCACAGTTTGGTCTAACCCTAATCGTGGTGTTCACATAGCAAAAAGTGCCAGGCACTCCACTAAATTAGATATAAGCAGCACCGCAGAATTTAAAAAAATTAAATACATTGAAAACACAGGCCGTTGGCTTGGTAATGGCATGATCTTACTCGATGGTGTTTTTAGAGCTAATTCAGTTTACAACGATTATAGAAATGGTGACGACTGGCAAAGAAGTTTATCTACTGAGCTAGCAAGTTTTGGGGCTTCAACTTTAGCTGGGATTTATACTGCAACAGCTGCAACAACTGCTTTGTCAACATTTCTTATGCTAACCCCTTATGGTTGGATAGTGGCTGTGGGGGTTGGCCTGCTTCTTGGTTTTGGAGCAAGCTTATATGTTAATGAAAAAGCAAAAAAGATTACTGAGAATTTATATGATAGACAACCTTTAACAAAAGAAGTTTTCTAATGCCCATACTAGAAATACTATTATACAGCACCATTTTTTTCTTTTTTTATCTAATGATAATGGCTGTGTTATTTCCACGTATTTCAATTAAATACATTGATAGTAAAATGATACAAGATGGAATTGACTCTCCAAGTTGGGACAGAGGTATAGGCGCAAGTGCGCCATTTTACGCTATGGCTATTTTTTTTAAAAAAGCACGAATACCAACACCACTATTTAATGGCAGTCATGTTGCAAAGTATGCAAGACCAATAGACAAGTTTTTAGCCTGTTTACATCTTATTTCTACCACTGGGTTTTTGTTAAGTATTTTTTCTATGATGATTCTAGAATTTTTTATTTTATAGATGGAGTTAGCACCTTTTTTAATTTACTTATTCTATATTTTTCTCATTAGTACTTTTGCTTCATCGATATTATTTTCAAGAATTTCGATTAAGTATATTAATAAAAATATGGAGAAAGATGGCGTGGACCCACCTAGTTGGGATAGAGGTATCGGTGCTAGTGCCTCATTCTATATTTTCGCCATGTTTTTTGAACGCTCCCGCATACCCACTCCGATGTTTGATGGGCGTTTTGTAGCCAAACATGCAAGACCTGTTGATAAAATAATTGGTGCAATTCACTCTATTTCAGTGGCAGGCACAGTAGTGTGTCTTTGTATAATTACCTATCTGCAAAATAGCTTGTAGATGGGAGTTTACCTCGCGCTTTGGTTTTTAATTGCAAACTTTTAGTTATGTCGCGTTGGCGACGGCAACCAAGGGGCGCATAGCGCCGTACGCCCCTTGGAACCCCACGGCGCCCCGAGGATCACACTATTTCCTCAATTTAAATTAATGATATGAACGTAAATGCTGTGTATTTGCCGTCCATGGCGAAGTCACAGCTTAACGCGCATCCATGCGCTGTTATTACTCATCATTAATTTAATTTCGGGTGTGATCACGGGGAACTGTCTTAGCAGCGGCATGTTAATCTACCCCCTACTAAACATTATGAATTTCATTCTTCAAATTTATCTCAATCGGCTCAGGGAAAAGTAGCTCTAAGTTTCTTTTATCTATTTTAAATAGCGGCCCTTTTTCTGTAACACGACCAGTTTTACCAGAACGTTTTATCAAATGATCCATTGTAATAACACCTGAGCTGATCAATGGTATGAGCTGACTCAAAACAGGTGCTTTAGTATGAACTATTTTTTCTAGTTGAAAAAATTCCTCGCCACCTTCTTTGAAGCTTTTAGCTTGCACCCAAAAAGTCTCTGAGTGCTTTTCAATTAGCCTTTTTTTCAATAACTTAGCAGGCCAAACAGCGACTAACTCTTCATTTCGATACCATTCTTCAAGCTGATCCTTTTGCTTGTTGAATATAAAATGCAGTCCTTGAGTATTTTGGCGTTGAGTGCTGACTGTGCAGTACAATTTAAAATCATCTTCTCTTTCATAGCCGTATCTATCTAAAATTTTTGCACTAGAGCCTTTAGTAAAATCAACTCCCTTGCAACCACAAGGGCTTAAATTCCAATCAGAAACTTGGGCAAACAAGGTTGTCCGGTTTTTACTTCCTCTACCAGACTTTATTTCTATACCATGATAATCCGGATCTTTTGATGAATTTGCATCAATGCCAAGTAAAGTCTCTAATGTATAACCTATTGCTGTATCACCACTTCGCTGTGCTTTGAATGGCTTTATAGCTAATTCTTTTATCTTATTAAGTAGCTCTGCTGAATAAGAGAACTCTTTGTTTATGTAGTTTGTTATTAATTTATAAATTTGGCTATAGGGGTTCTGTAGTTCAACCTCTAAATCAATTCGACTCAGGTTAATTAGGTGTGGTGAGCCTTGGTATATAATAATGGCAACTTGATCACCTGCAGTGGCAAACTTTGGTAATTGCCTATACCACATCCTTGGATCACCCTGCTTAGTTTTAGGGCGGTAAAAACTTCCAACAATTTCTTTTATTTCATTCTGATTAACTAAGTAGCTAACTTCTTTTCTTATAACACCTTGCTCTTGTTGGAAGTAATAATGAAATTCCTCTAACTCGAAATGATCTCTTACTGATTGAGTTGCATCCAGAATAGATTTATTCAAACCTGTTTGCGTAGGCTCAAAAAGAGAAAACTCTACACCTAACTTGGTCAAAGCAACGGTATTACTTCTCAACAATAATTTTTGGTCTAGTTGTAAGTCACTGGCCCTTTCTTGCTCATAAACTTCATAATCCTTATCTGACATTTCAACTTCATTGTATTCAACAAAATTTGTTGAAATACTTGGTATGGGAATACCTTCTATCTCTTGCTTTTTTAACTCTTTTGAAACTTCAGGCCAAGTAGGATAACCATATTTGCGAGCAACAATATTTAGTGCTTGGGCTTGATTTAAACTGTCATTGTTTTTCTTTAAAAGTTTTGCTTCTTGTTTTAGTCGTTTTTCATTTATCATTTTCGATGGTCCAAATATTTTGGAATTCATCGCAGCTAAAATAAATTTAGGTTAAATGGGTGATGCTAAACGCTTTTCCTATAATCAGGATGGCACTTCCCGTGCCGTAAATATATGTAGTTAAAGTTATTCATTGATTTCAGTCCGAACACTGTAAATCTAGCTGCGAATTCACAACTTTATCTACAGAGAGGACACAAAGGGTCTTTACAGGAAGGAAGGCTACTCTCATAAGCCTTAAATTAACTTATTCTTTTCATACTCTTAAGTCAACATATAAAATAATAAATTCTTACCTGGACTTTTAAGAGCAATTACCGTAAAATTCGATGGTTTTCATTAATTACTTGGTGTGTTTTGAATCATATTGAATTGTTTGCAGGCTGTGGCGGCTTAACATTAGGGCTAGAAAGTGTCGGTTTCAATACCGTACTTGCTAATGAACTATCACCTATGGCAGCAGAAACTTTTGCTTATAATTTTTTTAAAGAAGATTTAGCACAATTAGCTGAAGATAACTTAATGCCACAAAATACACTGTGGTTAAACAGTAATCATAAAGATTTAAAACCTAGATTAAGAGAGAACCCTTTTAACTTTCCTGAGTTCGACAATAAAGATGGGTTCTCTGATTTACCTAATGACTTAAAAAACATTCAAAATAAACTTATAGTTGGCAGTATTGTTGAACTTAATAAACTGTTAAAAGCAAATTCAGAGCTATGCGATGAACTACATAATTCATTCGGTGAAGGTGAGTTAGATCTAGTTTCAGGCGGGCCACCATGCCAAAGTTTCAGTATGGCGGGTATGCGTAAAAAAGATTGCGATAAAAATACTTTACCATGGGAATTTGCAACTTTCGTGTCTCAAGTTCGCCCTAAAATTGCAATGCTCGAAAACGTAACAGGTATCTTACGCGCTTTTAAGGACGAAGAAGGAAACCAATTCCATGCGTGGCATGAAGTTGCAAAAGTATTTGCAACTAAAGGGTACATTCCACTTTGTCTTCATATTAACGCAAGGTTCTCTGGAATAGCTCAAAACAGACCTCGCTTCATCATGATTGCAATACGTGGAGACTATTTTGAAAAGCTTAAGAGTTTAAATGAAACTGAAATAGAATTGTTCAAGCAATCTGTTAGCTTTTATAAAAAGGCTAAAAAGAACATTAGTAGCGTAAAATTTGGTGATTTGCCCTATTTTGACATAACAAAAATAGAGCACTTTAAGCTATTTAAAGATAGCTTTCTTAGCTGCTTAATCGCAGATAATACCGCAACAGTGAAAGATGCACTTGATGATTTAAAGCTAACAAGTCCATCAAAAACATCTACGTATATTAATGAATTAAATACCCACTTTTCAGGTGTCTTAGGTAATGTCACCGAGCTAAAAAATCATGAACTAAGAGCCAACAGTGATATTGTAAAAAGACGTTTTAGAATTTACCAAATATTACAAGATATTGATAAAAAACAAGTAACAAAAGACGTATTTAATATTCTTAAAAATGGTGTAGCAACCTTAAGTAATGAGAGCACAGCTTTATTACTCAATAAAGAGTTTTTAAATCAGCAAAATAAATTGGTTAAATTTAAAAATAAGTCTGCTCTAATCCAGTACCTATTAGAGCACCCAACTAAAAAGCAAACTCAAAAAGCTTTAATTGCAGATTCTCCTGCACCTGCAGCCCTATCAATCCCAGACGACGCCTGCCATTACGACAAGAGCGAACTTCGTGTACTGACCGTAAGGGAAATGGCTCGAATACAATCATTTCCTGACCAATTTGAATTCCGCTCAAAAGTCACAACAGGAGGCCAGATGCGAAAATTCGAAGTTCCGCAGTACACACAAGTTGGTAACGCTGTGCCTCCGCTGTTAGGCAAAAAATTAGGTGCTTGCTTAATAAAGTTAATTGAACGTTTATAGTGCAATGAAGCCTATGCTGCACCTTGAGAGATTTGCCATTGTGTAGGCTTATGTGTACCTCTATAGCTTTGGATAAGTTCACAGTGAATATTACTGTTCATATCATATCCAATTGCTATTACATCACCTTCTTGCGCAATCTCCATAACAGGTGAGCTTTGAAAGTATAATCTAAATTCAGCAGATCTATTTGGATTTCCTTCTCGTGAATCATACCATGTCAAATCCACAATATAAGTACGACTATCGCCCCGAATAGAAAAACTCGCCTTTTTAGTTACTCGTTTAAGGCCAAATATATCCTTTAGCGGAGCTACTCCCTGAAATTCGTGCTGGTTCGAACGTGTTATATCAGCTTCCACCGCTGTTAATGTTTTTATACAGGATTTACTATATATAATCGGCTTTATCGCCATTTTTATTCCTTAATAATTATTGTTATAAGCTACTTGTAATAACTCGGTTCAAAGTCACTCGTAAAAAATAAGAATATAAGCTAAAAGTTCTTGCCAATGTTCATAACTCCAACTCCCCGTGATCACACCCGAAAGGTATAAATTGATGAGTAATCACTTGCATGGATGCAAGTTAAGCCGTGACTTCGCCATGGATGGCGAATACACGGCGCTTACGTTCACATCAATTTTTAACTTGAGGACACAGTGTGATCCTCGGGGCGCCGTGGGGTTCCAAGGGGCGGACGGCGCTTTATCTTGGTAAAGAGCGCCCATTGGTTGCCGCCAGCAATCTGGCATGAACCTCGAATAGAGGGTTGAAAGTCTATTAGAAGCACAACTGAAACTCCTACAACCCTTTAAATATTCTTAGCTATTAACTCAGCTTTCAACAAGCCACCTTTAGTCAGTAGCTTAGGCGCAAAACTTGGGTTACGTTTAGACTTATAGGCATCAAGTATTAACTTGAGGCCATGTGCTTCTAACAATGAGATATTAACTTCGGTATCCATTTCAGCAGACTCTATAAAATCATCTGAGAAGCTGGGGGCAATTATCAATACTTGTGCTACGCGTTTACCCTGATTTTCTGCGCGGGTTACATATGCTTTTACTTGGCGAGACGTTGTAGAGTATTTTGCAAAATCACCATTTTTACAGGTTTTTGCTTCACCAATAATTATGTCGTTATCGCTGAGTGAAATTACGATATCCGCTTTATCTTTAGTGGTGTTTAAGTCTTTTCGGAGATCTTCATCAATATTAAGTTCTAATATTTCAAAAATAGCTTTTGTGACTTCTTCAAACTTAACGCCAATGTCAGCTTCAATTACATCAGCGCCAGCTTCTCTTAGCGCGTTAATATCACGACGTGCTAGTGCGTCGTAATTTTCAATCAACTTATCTGTCGCATTAGCAAAGCTCTCTAAGATAGCAAAGCGCGGGTTACCACGTTTAGATAAGCCCATGCTGTCACGAACTTCTTTTACTTCGTCATTTGAGAGTAAATATAAAATATCATGTGGTGTAATACTCAAAGCTCGAAGCTTTTCAGTGTCAATCACTTCGTTCGCTTCGAGTTCAAACGCTTCTTTTAGCACAGCTTGCATTGTTGGGAAGTGTTCTTCTAATGTTTTTAGAAGCTGTTTAAAACCGCTTGCACTTAGAGAATCAAACTCTTTTTCTGTTGCACCTGATAGCGATGACAATATTAAACCAATACGCTCATCTAAAGTTGTGCCTAGTTTTTCGGTATCAATTTCTAAATCTTGGATCAGTTGTTTTAATCGTTCTTTACGCTGGTTTTGATTATCTTCAACGTTATGAATATCATCAGACAATAGTTTTGCAGCGCTAATACCTGAATGAATAATTGTTTGAATTTTATCAGTTCGGCTTACGCCTCGAATCTTACGGCCATGAGCTTTAAGTGCATTGGAAAGCTCTGCATCAGTACAGGTTCTTAATATCCTTAGAACATATTTATCGGCAAGGTCTTTTCCTTGAATTTCATTCAGTAAGGTAACTATTTCATCAGGAATAAATACCTCTTGGCGCTTTTTACTGATAAATACTAATCCTATATCCCTTAGGCTATTTAAAGCATCTAGCACACCATTCTTAGGAATAACATCAACCAAATGCTCAACAGCAGCACATTCATCTGTAGTGAGATTTAACTCATCTGCAAGCACATTAAGAATACTGCGTTCATCATCGGTAACTTTGGCATCACGGTTATTTTTTTCGTCATTAAAATATGCTTCTTTCATACAAGCGTGATAGATTTTTAGTGCTCGATTTCTTTCTAAAAAACTCTCACTATAGCCTTGATGAATACACTCTTTTAATTCTTTTGAAAGCGTAGATAGCTCAGCCCACTCTTTTTCATAGAGCGACTCAATCCAGCTTATTCTGGCAACTCCGTTGCCGTCACGACTTAAAATATTAACCAATAAGTTAAGCTGAGCAGTACTCATTAGAATCTGTTCTTTTACAGAAATTTTGAAGAACTCGCGGACGGTATTAAATAGCTGAGTTATTTCGCTGCCTGAAGCATTTTTGATTTGGCCGTCAATATTATCGATTGTTTTAGCAAGTGTTTTATTATTTTTAGCTGCATCAGAACAAAGGCGATCGAGGCATGAAATGAACTTAGACTTTTCGACTTGGTTAACAATAGATAAAACTTGGTTGAGTTTCATTTAGTAGAGTCCTTTCTTATTATGTGGTTACTAACGTAACAGTTTATTATTATTACAGCAACAAACGTTCACGTTACATTCAGTCTCGGCTTTACAATAAAAAAATAACCGTAATTCATAAACACCAATCTACCAACACACTCCAACTCCCCCGTGATCACACCCGAAACTGAGTTAATGATGAGTAATTTACAGCATGGATGCTGTAAAAAGCGTAGCTTGGCCATGGATGGCCTATCTACGCTGATTACGTTCACATCATTAACGCTAGTTGAAGATCAAGTGTGATCCTCGGGGCGCCGTGGGGTTCCAAGGGGCGGTCGGCGGCAGCCGCCCTTTGGTTGCCATCGCCAACGCGATAAAACCTCGAATAGAGGTTTTAATCCCTTTTCCCAAAACCATGTAAAAATCACGGCTCAAGCCAATTCCTACACTTTAAAAGCGCGAGGTAAACTCCCACCTACGGCACGACCTACAAATTTAAAAGCTGCGCTTTTCGCGCGAGCAAGCTCTGCGCCTACAAGTTAAAGCGCGACTACAAACTACTCTGCAACCACTTGTTTAAACCGTGCGAAGGTTCGCATACTTTCATCTGCAATCATTACTTCATAATCTGGGTTTTGAGCAATTAGCTCATATTGTCCATTAGATAGTTTATTAACTTTGCGCAGTAAATACTGCCCTTCCCCGCCTATATCATCTCGTTCTATCGCCACTATTTGACCACGTAGCGACCCCGCTTTATCGGGTGTGATAAGCTCAAGCAGCAATAAATCACCATCAAGTATTGGGTGTTTACCGCCATTCATTGAGTTACCCGATGCGTGTGCTAAAAAATGCACTTGTGGGTCGAGCTTCCCCGCGCCAAGTGGCGCATCCATTAATTCCATATCGCTTTCATCCCCTGTTTTAAAATGCCCGCAGGCAATTTTTATATTGGGGAAGTACGGCAGCTTTAATGCGTTATCTTGCTCTTTTGCTGTATCGGCAAGAGCTTTAAACTCTAGCTGAGTCACATTGTCAGCTTGTTGCTCGGTATTTTGTTTAGTTGTTGCTATGTTTACTTTTAGCCGTTGGCTGTATTTAGCTAAGCTGTATTCAACCAGCTCAAACACGGCGTTGTTTAGTAATTCGCATTTTTCTGCGGGTACGTCAAATGTGGCTTTTACTGTGTCGTTTTCTAGCGTAAACCACTGCGTGCCATCTTTATTTTTATTGGTGTAAGCTTTGATTGGGTTTTTACGCCAGTAGCTTTGCCATGTTTGTGAATCAGCGGCAGCTTGCTGCTCTTTGGCTGATAAATCGTGTTGTTTTAAATTTGGATGACGCGCTAATACTTTAGCACTCATGGCTGCAAGCTCTGCAACTGTTGGGGGAATAGCAAAACCATTTAATGCTACATATGCTTCAAGCAAAATAGCTTTAAAGCATTTGGTCATACTGGTTGTTTGTATGCCCTTATGTAAAAAGTCATAGAACGGCGCTAGTTGCTCAGCGCCTTGTTGTGCCTCATCATCAATGTTGTGTGTTTTAGCGATTAACTCAAACCAACTTGTGTAATTGCTGTTTACCTTTTTTATATCCCCATAGTGGTAGTAAAACTCACTTAAGGTAGGTAAATGCCCAAGTTGCTCAGCAAGTTGTGTTATATCTTCAAGGGCGGTGGTGCGCTGCGCCTTAGCAAGTTGTTGCCAAAAGTCGGTGACTTTTAAATCAATATTTATAAAGCAGCCGTTAGCAAGATTTGGCTTTTTAAGCTTTTTTACTACACCACTTGGCGTAGTTTCATGGAGTAGCGCATAAGGCTTATTTAAAAAGCTATGGTGGTTACCAATAAAGTCTAGCACCACTAAATGCGTTTTACCTTCTAGCGTTCGCAAGCCACGCCCTAATTGTTGTAAAAACAGTATTTTAGAATCACTTGGGCGCAGCATTAATATGGTGTCAATGCTGGGTAAGTCAGTGCCTTCGTTAAATAGATCAACGGTAAATAATACTTCAACTTGGCGCTGTTCTAATTGTTTAAGCGCCTCATTACGGCGTACTTTTGATTGGCTGTGTACTGATAGTGCTTTTACACCCGCTTTATTAAACGCATCAGCCATGTAATCGGCATGTTTGGTGGAAATACAAAAGCCTAGCGTACGCTGTTGTTTGTATTGCTGCCACTGTGCAAGCGCATGATCGGCACGTTTTTGTGTCGCAAATTTGTTTTCTAGTGCTGCGGGATCAAATCGACCATTACGCCATGGAATGGCCTGGTAGTTTACGTTTTCGTCCCAAATGCCGTAGTAATGAAACGGCACTAACGTTTTTTGATCTATCCCTTGCGTTAAGTTTCGCTCAAACACTAAATTGTTGTCGCACAATCCTAAAATATCGGCTTGGTCGGTTCGTTCTGGCGTGGCGGTTAAACCAAGTAAAAACTGTGGCTCAAAATAGTTTAATAGCTGACGATAAACACGGGCGCTGGCATGATGAAACTCATCAACAATGATGTAGTCAAACGCCGTTGGCGCAAATTGTTTTAAATGATTACTACGGCCAATGGTTTGAATAGAAGCAAATAAACAGTCAGCGTTTTTGTCGCGGTGTTTACCGTTATAAAATCCCGTTGAAAGCGGCAGTAGTTCAGCAAAAGTACGCTGTGCTTGTACAAGTATTTCTTCACGGTGCGCGACGAATAATACTCGTTTAGCTTTGAATTGTTTAACATCAAACGCGCTTAACCATGTTTTACCCATGCCTGTTGCTAACACTACTAAGCCACGTTTAAAGCCCTCAGCGCGAGTTTGCGCTAGAGCATTGAGCGCTTCAATTTGAGCTGGCCTTGGTGTTTTAGCTTCGCTTTGTTCAATAATTTGTTCCGCTGTATCGGCATGATTTACCGCTACAAACCGCTGTGTTTTGCGCCTAGCAATGTAGTTATTAATCCATTCATGGCTTAAATTGCTGACAAACTCGTGGTTGAAAATATGATTAAAAGCATTCCGAATACTTAAAAATTGCTGCGCTGCTTGGCTTGTTTTTGGCTGCATGTAATCATGTCTAAAATTCCACTCATGACCTTTAGTAAGTGCGCTGGCGCTAATGTTACTTGAGCCAATAAAGGCACAACCAGACGTAATTTCGCTGGTGTCGTTTGTTTTGACAAAAATATACGACTTCATGTGAAAGCTTTGGTTGCTCTGTGTTTGGTAAATACGCACATCGGCACCACGATCCACTAATACCATTAGCTCTCTGAGCGCATTAGGATGAGTAATATCAAGGTAATCGGAGGTTAACAGCTTTAGTGTTGCGCCACTTTGTAAAGCTTCATTGAGTGGGTCAAATAACAAAGCCAAGCCACTGGGTTGGATAAATGACACTGTGATTTCAATCTCTGTGGCATTATTTATTGCATGTACAAGATTAGGTAATAGCGGGTCATCGGCACCCGTAATAAGCTGCTGCTTATTACTTTGCAATTGGTGCTGTTCGTTAAAGCTATTCATTTATTAATTCGCTGCGCGTTAATAATGCGTTGAGCCACACTTCGCTTTCGCGCTCTGGTCGTTGGTCGACCGTTTGCCATTGTTTTAGTATTTTAAGCTCGGTGTGATGAGCAACTAGCGCGGTTAGGCCGTCTTCATTTAAATCGGTAAATTCGCGACCGTTATGTACGCGTTCTGTATCGCCATATTTAAACGACACATACAAAACCCCGTTTGGTTTTAGGGCATTTTGCAGTTTTAAAAACACCTGCGGAAGTTGGTTTTTTGGTACGTGTAATAAACTAGCGCAGCACCAAATACCATCGTATTGGTTGCTGCAATCAAGCTGCTGAAAGGTTTTAACTGCAACGGCTTGTTGTAAGTAACTACTGGCTAACTTTGCAAGCTCTTCGCTTGCGTCAAACGCGCTTACGGTAAAGCCTTGCAGTTTAAAATACGCAGCGTCGCGGGCAGAGCCGCAGCCTGCATCTAAAATATGGCCGTGTTTAGGGATAAGCGGTAAAAACTCAGCGTAAAGCGCCGACATATCAACATTAAGCGTTGAGTCGCTAAAGCTTTGTGCGTTTTGATTGTAGTAACTGAGTGTTTTATTAGACACTAAATCTACCGCTCCGTGGTTAATTAATAGTACTTAATGATTAGAGCGTTAAGCTTTCATTAAGTTTAACTCTAACCTAACATGAAAATGTATTAAAAACATAGAGTTTTCCGATGAGCACCAAGTACATAGCTGCTAATTAGCAAAAATTAAGAATTTTGTATTGGTTATATTTATTGAGCGAAGGTGCTAGGTTCTAGGGAAGTGACTAGGTGCTAGGGTTTGCCCGCCGTCCGTTATCTTCTCTGTGTAGCGCAGCGCCTCGGTGTTCTCGGTGGTAAAATAGCTTTTAAAACAATCACAGATCGAAAAAGCTGCGAGGTTCTAGGGAGTAACAGGCACTAGGTTCTAGGAAAGTGACTAGACTCTAGGCTGTATTCGTTACTCGTCGCTCGAAGCCCGATATTCGCAGCTCGTTGCTCGCAACTCGTTACCTTCTCTGTGTAGCGCAGCGTCTCGGTGGTAAAATTAATTTTAAGTGATTTATTCACCACAGAGATTAAGAGGCCTGCGCTTTAGAGAAAAACATAAAGAGTCTAATGTAGGTCGTGCTTTAGCGCGTCAATTTTCAACATTAGACATTGTCGCCATAAATGACGACCTACAAGGAAGCGCTAAGATTAGCGCGCAGCTCGTTGCTCATTGCCCGAAGTCGGTTTATAGGGTGATATAAGTACGAGGGCTAGATGACAATACAAGTCAAACTAGAGTTAATCTAAACTCTAGTTTGCTTCAATTAAGCTTAAGGTCTACAATTAATAACATTATAAGTATGTAATTGTAGACCTAATGAATAAAGCAGAAAGATTATTAGCAATACTAGCTAGCTCTGTTAAAGCAGGTGGCGGTATTCATACCAGTGCAGAATTGGCTTTTATGATGGCTGAAAAACCCACTCCTGCATTCACTAAGTTTCTGACTGACAATGTTAATAAAGGGCTATTAAGAAGAGTCTGCAATGGTATTTTTGAAAGCACGCTCACACCACCTGACCCCACCACCGCTATTTATAAAATAGTTAAAAAACTACGTGGCGACGTTTTAAATTACATTAGCCTAGAAAGCCAGCTCAGTTACACTGGCGATATTTCGCAAATATTAATGGATAGGTTAACGGTAATAACGAAAGGCCGTAGTGGCACATTTTCAACTCCGTATGGGGTTATTGAGCTGACCCATACAAAAAAACCAATTGATAAATTTGCGAACAACCTATATTTCGATAAAAGCATCAAGATGTACCGAGCAAATACGCTGCAAGCGATTGCGGATCTAAAAGCCTGCAATCGCAACGTACACATGCTGGAGAACTAAATGTTAACAGAATATATACGCCAAATTATAGCTGCAAATCCAGAGTACGCTGGCGTCACGCCTGTGATTGAAAAAGAAATTCTTCATCACGACATTATGGCTGCAATGGTAAAACAAGGTGTTATGCCTTCGCTTACTTTTATTGGTGGCACCTCACTTCGTTTGTGCCATAACAGTTCTAGATTATCTGAGGATTTAGATTTTAATGGTGGGCATGACTTCAAGCCAAGTAGTTTCAGTGGCTTAGAAGTTGAAATCCAAAAATACATACAAAATAAATATGAGGTGCAGGTATGGGTAAATAAACCAGCTGAAGATAATCAAGCTAATACTTCATCTTGGAAAATAAGTATCGAAAAAGGAAGTAATCGTCCTGATCTTCCCCGCCAAAAAATGCATATAGATATTTGCGCTATCCCGTCATTTGATATCGAAAAAAGGCCATTAATAAATCACTATAATATTGTCGCGCCAACAGAAGGTTTGCTGATCCCTGTACAATCATTAACGGAAACGCTTGCAGACAAGTTTATTGCATTAGCCTACCGTGCTAGGCGCATTAAACCGCGCGATGTATGGGATATAGTATGGATAAAACAAAGAGGTGTTGCGGTATCTAAGCAACTGATCAATAAAAAGCTTGTGGCCAGGGGTAAAACCAACGAAGACTTTATTGAGGCACTGACTATTCAATTAGACAAGCTACAGCATGACGATGAAGTTCGTAAAGACTTCAATATTGAAATGAGCCGTTTCATTCCAAATCAAATCAAAGAAAGAACAATCGATAACCCTGATTATTGGCCATATGTACAATCAGAAATTAGTACTATGTCACTCTCAATCCTTAATAATGGTATTAAAAATAATAAGTTTGATATGGGGAGCTAACTTTAAGGCCTACAAAAAAGCACCTTAAAGGTAATATTTTGTAGACCAATATTCACTGTTCATGTGCAAACGATCTTTAAGTAATTTATTCACAAAGAGGCTGTGAGGTTATAGGGAAGTAGCTAGGTGCTAGGCTGTTTGCACAAGCTCGCTGCTCGTAACTCGAAGCCGTTATCTTCTCATTTACCCTCGTTCACTTCTCATTGTGCAAAAAGTTATTAACTGACTGATTCACCACAGAGGTTAAGAGACGCTGCGCTTTAGAGAAAGAATATAAAGACCGCGTCAGCAAGCTCAACGCCTACGGTAGTAAAAGGCGCTAGGTACTAGGATTAGCCCGCAGACCGTTGCTCGAAGCACTTTTTATCTTCTCCGTGCAGCGAAGCGCCTCAGTGCCCTCGGTGGTAAAAGTGGTTTTAAGATAATCACGGCTAAAGCCAGTTCCTACGACAGTAAAAGGAGCTAGGTGCTAGGGTGAGCTCGCAGACCGTCGCTCGAAGCCAGCAGCTTTTGCCTTCCCATTTCCCTCATTCATTCCTCCTTGTGCAAAAAGTTATTAACTGACTGATTCACCACAGAGGTTAAGAGACGCTGCGCTTTAGAGAGTGAATATAAAGACCGCGTCAGCAAGCTCAACGCCTACGGTAGTAAAAGGCGCTAGGGGCCAGGGTTAATTCGCAGCTCGAAGCACTTTTTATCTTCTCTGTGTAGCGAAGTGCCTCAGTGGCCCTCGGTGGTAAAAGTGGTTTTAAGATAATCACGGCTAAAGCCAGTTCCTACGACAATAAAAGGAGCTAGGTGCTAGGGTGAGCCCGCAGACCGTAGCTCGAAGCCAACAGCTTTTGTCCGCTCATTTACCCTCACTCACTTCTTTTTGTGCAAAATGCCTTTAATTGATTTATTCACCACAGAGGTTAAGAGACGCTGCGCTTTAGAGAAAGAATATAAAGACCGCGTCAGCAAGCTTATCGCCTACGGTAGTAAAAGGAGCTAGGTGCTAGAGTGAGCCCGCAGACCGTTGCTCGAAGCACTTTTTATCTTCTCCGTGCAGCGAAGCGCCTCAGTGGTAAAATAGGTTTTTAAACAATCACAGATCGAAAAAGCTGCTAGGTTCTAAGGAAGTGACTAGGTGCTAGGATCATTGCGTCGCCCGTCGCTCGCATCTCGGCACTGATCTTTTTAAATCACCTTGCAGATAAGTTAAATACCGCCAAATAAATCATTATTAGCTTAATGACCGACTATCGAGTCATTAATGTTGCACTTTATTTACTTTTTTCTTAGCCAAAACAAGCTGCCTTCGGTGGCTATCCAAGCTTGTTTGCCAAGTGAATTTAGGTATATACCCACTTCTTCTTTACTGCCTGGGCTATAAAAATGAAACTCCTCAGATTTTAGTTTTTCTTGCCCGGTGAGTATTTTTATAAAATGTTTATTAAGCTGTTTAAGTTGCTTTTTGTATTGCTTAGCTTTGCTAGAGTCACCATGTTTATGAAACTCACTCAAGGCGCGGCTTGCTGTGGCATGGAGCTCTTCGCTGTCGAAGTCGGCTAAAAACGCATCCAGCTTTTGCCACTGGCCTTTAATAATGTAGCAATTCATTAGCCAATGGCGATTAGCTTGATTATCCATGGGGTTTAGTTGCCAAAGCGCTTCAAATTCGTCAATAGCGTATTGTATGTTACCTTGTAATGCGTTGATTTGTGCACGATGCGCTCGTAACATCATATAAGGGCGTGTTTCGTGGATCAGCCAAAAGTGGCCTTGGTTCTGTGCTATGTATTGCTCTGTAATAACACCTTCAAACAGTTCCAGTAACGCTGCTATAGGTTCAAATGCGCTTGGAGTAAAATCGCTAAGGATTGCTTCCATTAATTGATCAATCACTTCGTCGTCGAGCACTTTACCAGCAAAGTCATCGTTGTGGTGTTCACCTGCAAACTCTTCCGCAAATTGTTCGTTAAACGCGGCTTCGTCTTCATCTGTCCAGCTGGGGTCTTCAATAAAACGAACGCTATAAAGCACATCGGCTACAAAATAGCTGTAGTTCTTTTTATAGGCTTGCGCTAGGCCTTGGTTGTCAGCAAATTTTTTAACTGCAACTTGTTCAGAGCTAAATGCACTCAGTACTTCATTTAAACTCGTTAGCAGGTCTTTTTGGTGTTTGTTTAGGCTGCGTTTGTCGATAAATTTAAGTGCTTGTAATGCCCCTTTACAGTAATTAGGCAGTGGCATATTAGCTTTGAGTGAATCGCGGTAGTCGGTTTTCGATAAGCTGCATTTAGTGGGCATTTTAAGGTCTTCGGTCATCACTTTATGCATGCTGTTATTGTAATTTTCCATCAGGCTTTCGAGGTACTTTAACTCAGTGTCTGTTGTAAAATTAATGTCACCTAATAGGTCTGACTGCCATTGGCTGGGCATTATTATGTCGGGCAGTAAGCCTAACCCTAAAAAATAACCTTGGATAAAATAGTAATCTGGTTTTTTATCGCTTAATACAGTTAATTTAATGACATCACTGCGTATTTTGGCGGGCGACATAGCTTGTCCTGCTCTTTATAAGTTGGCTCTAGTGTACCAATTGATTTATGGGTTACAAGATTATGGCGCGAAATTTTCGATAAAAACAACGATAGGAAGTTGATTAAGTTAATAACAAAAAACCCAGAGCGGTACGCTGGGTTTTTTGTTATTCGTTGAACTACCAAGTATTTAGTTATTCAGCAGCACATTCAGACCAATCATAGAATAGGCTTGATTTGTTGGCTGTGCGCCATGTTTCATATACGAAAGTGATTTCAGGAATTTCTTTAATGTTAAAAGAAAAATGAAAACCTTCAGATGCTTCTTCGTTACGAATACACGCAACCACAGGCAATATAGTTTTAAATGCAACTGATTTGCCCTTTGCTATTACTTGCTCATTTTTTAGGTTTTCGAAACGCGGTGTTAAGCTTGCTAACCCACCATTAATATGGCGCACCTGTAAATTTTCAATGGTGTAATCTGCATCAGTGGCGGTTAATGACCAGCTAATATAACCCTCTTCAAGATAAGGTTTAGAGCTGGCACTAAAGTCATTCGCAAAGGGTGGAATATTCTCATACGGTAATGGATACCATAGGCTTTCATTATCTTCGTTGATGCTACGTAAACGTACACCTGTAGCCTCTGTGAGTGGGTCAACGTCAACGACAAAGTCATACTGCGGCGCATCATCAATTAGGTCTGTTGCAGAATAACGGAATGTATATTTACCTGGCTTTGTAAATACTTGCCCACGGGTATTTGGGCAATCTGCTTCACTTGGGTTGCTAGTAAACTCACCGCCTGCTGGTGTACTGACAAGCTCTTCATGAGTGAATACTTCATCGCCATCGGCATCAACGGTTACTGGGCGATGTAATAACGACATGCACGGTAAAATTTGATAGTAGTCTTGGCCAGGATTTAAGCGTCCCCAGCTACGCGCCCATACAACGGAACGGATCTCTGGAGCGGTATTGGTAAATTTAGCTAAACCACTGTCTTGTGCATACGCCTTAGCAAATAAGCCACGGTCATCTTCTACAATTAACTGCGCAGTATAAGATCCCGGCACATCGGTGAGCACTTTTGCACGACGGTATTCTTGGCTTTGTGGTTCAATTACCGGTTCGATAGTCGCATTACTGCCATCAGGCTTATCTGTTAACTGCCAATGAAAGGTCAGTGGATCATCATTAGGGTCGCTACTTGATGCATCAAACACTAATGCATCACCCACCAGCACTGACTTTGATTGTGCATCAACGCCGCCAGTTGCAGGTTGACCGTTAACGTTACCTATTTTAGCTTGCATGCTGGCATCAACTGAAATTTGGTTTTCGCCGTCAGAGACAACCATACGTACTAAATAACTGCCGGTTATATCAAGCTTTTGAATCTTTTTACCCATAGGTTTCCAAGAACCAATATCCACTAGCTCTGCAATACTTCCTTGCGGTTTTTCAATAAGCGTAGCTGCAATAATTTGTAACGGCTCGCCTTCTGGATCATAGCCGGTAAAATTAAATTCAGCTCTTAAGCCTACTTCTTGTTCACCAATACTATTAGATGGGTAATAGCCGGTTGCTAATAATTTACCGATCGGTGGGGCATTGCTAGTCGCGTTAGGATCTTTTTTGACGGTAACTGTAACTTCTTTTTCTTCACTTTTTCGGGTGCCATCAAATACAAATAGTATTAATTTATAACTTGCCACAGCTTGTGGGGTAAAACGCACTACAGCCGTTTTTGTACCTGTAAGCTCTGGTAGTGGTACATTTTCGGGATCCGTTGCTGAGCGTGACGGCCATAGCCAGCGATATTGTAGTGGCTCCCCTTCAGGGTCAATGCTGGCTGATGCATCTAAGATAGCTTCTTCGCCTAGGATAATAGTTATGTCGTCGGCTTTAGCCACTGGTGGCGCATTACCTTCTGAAACGCTTACCACAACTTGTTTTGGTTCACTTGATACGTCGTTATGAGTCACCTCTAACTGCAATGTGTAATCTCCTGCTAAATCAACAAACAGTGTGCTTTGGCTTTGCTCTGCGTTATTTAAATAACCCGCACTGTCGGTGGGCTTTTCCATAAGCGTCCATTGGTATAGTAATGAATCGGTGCCACCTGCTGGGTTTACACTTTGGCTACCATCTAAACCTACGCTATTAGTGCCTAAATTAACACTATGGACTGAGTCAGTAATTGCGACTGGATACGGGCTGGTTGCGCTTAGCGTGATACGCGCGGCTTCGCTATTATTTGCCCCGTCATTAACAATTAAACTCACAACATAATTGCCTGGTAAATCTGCAGTAAAGTCTGTTGTTATGGTATTGGTGTTGGTGATATTAGCAGTACTTGTTGCTGGTCGTTCAATGAGCTGCCATTGATAAATTAAATCTGCTCCCTCTGCACTTGTACTCGCCTCAGCATTCAGCGTGACTTTTACCGCGCCATCCTTTAGTGAGAATGCTGATTCTACTGGCGATTGCAGCTCAACAACCGCTGTTGGTTTTTGCTCTGTTGTTTGTGTACTGTCTTTGTTATCACTACCGCTACCACAGGCTACCATAGTAAGCGAAAGCCCGACTATGGCTATTGCGCCAAATAGTTTTTTCATTCTTTTGTACTCCTTGCTGATAGGTGTTATCAGTTAAAAATTATAAGTTAGGCTCAGCCGTGCAGTTCTTCCTGGTGCAGGTACTAAACCTAAACTTAAAGCGTCGAGGTAATAACGATCTGTAACATTATCGATGGTAAAATCGAGTGTTGTGTCGTCGTTAAATTTATAACTAGCGTAGATGTCTAAAAGGTTATAACTGTGCCAAAGTACCGGTTCATTAAACCCTGTAGGTGCGTTATAGCGAGGAATTGAGTTGCGCTCTCCCATAAATGTGCCACGCAGCCCAGCTTCTAATTGCTGCTCAAATAAACGTAAGCCAAGGTGAGCACTGGCGTGCCAATTTGGCGGGATCATGTTATTGATATAGCTTTCAGGAAGGCCCCAATCATTACAGTAGTAGCGCACATAACTGCCTACATTACATACTTCAATCTGGGTATAATGCGTGCCGCTAATCTCAGCAACCCAGTATTTTGTGTCGTAGCTAAAATTAAGCTCCCATCCATTTAAATCTAGGCTGTCAATATTTCGCATTCGAAAAAAATCATTGAAGCCGCCTTGTTTTTGCTCCCACGCATTGGGTTGCGTACGGGTTAAATAATCATCAACATGATTTTGGAAATAGGCGAGCTTAAAGCCCACTTTATAGTTATCTGTTAGTAATGAGTCGGTTAAATAATTAAGGCCAATTTCTTGGTTTTTAGCATGCTCTGGCTCTAAAGGGATATCTAAAACGGGGCTGACAGACCAACCTGAGGTACTTTCGAATAGGCTTGGCATACGCAAAGCTTCACTGTGGCGAATATAAAACTGCAGTCCTTTATATGCCTGCCACTTTAAAGCAACCAATGGTGCTGTGCCTGAGTGGCTATTTTCATATTGTACTTCTAAGCAACCACCGGCTCCGTCAGACACACAAGCAGGATCGTTGTTAGTAATGGTTACTGGGTTATTATCTTTCGATGAAAAGTGCGTAAAACGCAGTCCCGCTTCGAGTGTCCATGCTGTTAAAAACTGCCAATCAATGGCAGTAAAAGCACTAAATTCTTTACGCCAACCACTGCGAGATCCTGCATAGAAACCTTCGGTTTCAGGGGTGTCGGTATCCATGTTTTCATACTGTGCAGCAACACCATAGCTCAGCGCTAGTTCGCCCGCTGAATAAAACATCATGGTATTACTCACATCAGTTCCAAAGCGCTGATAATCATCGCTGCGAGCAACATTATCGACTATATCTACTGAGCCAACACCAGGGGTATTTAAATGGGTGAGTGCATCGGTATGCCAAAAGTTGGCTTTAAAGTCAGCCCAATCATATTTGATTGGCTGCCAGCGATATCGCACTGTGTAAGTTTGATTAGTGACTTCGCTATCGAGCCATTGCCTTGCTTGACCAAAAGAGCGTATTTGCGATGGCATCATTTCGCCGTAGCTGCTGTTATAGCGTATATAGCTCATTTCAAGGCTTTGGTCGTTGGGCAGCAACACATTGCTTTTTAACAGCCAAGATTCACTAGAAAAATTGGTATTGGGGATGCGTTCATTGGCACGAAACCGCGATGCCCCTTGCATTGACACCGCCGTTTCGGTGTACCAAGCAAGTTTGTCGGGGGCTGCGTAAATTATTTCAGGTGCAGGGCCGTTACTACCTGCATAGTAATTACCTTGCTCGCGCTTAGCATAAGCAGCAATTAGATCGCCCCACTGAAAATGCTTAGCGGCAGCAAAACTGCCTGCATAACTAGCAAACTCAAATAAGCTGGGTCTATCCATGCCCTCCTCAGGAGCAAAGCGCTCTGGCATTATGTACTGCTCAGTACAATAACTCGAAAAGCGACACTGTGAACGATAGGCATTGCGTGGTAAATAATACCCTGCGTATGTACCTGGCTCTGGCGTATTAGCGCTATTACCGATGGCGCTAACACGTAATCTAAACCCGCTGAGCTCACCCTCTTTAACAATATCATCAGCCGACAATGTACTAACGCTCACCAAGCCACCTGTCGCCCCAGTGCCATCAGCACTCATGATAGGGCCTTTACTGATTTTAACAGAGCCAATCAAATCGGGATCAATGTAACTGCGGCTCGATACACCAGAATAGCCGCGATACACGGTGGTTTCTTGACGACTACCATCTATCACTACAGGTACTCGTCCTTGGCCTTGCATGCCACGAATATTAACATCAAGCCCGCCTGAGTTACGGTTTTCGCTGATCAAAACACCGGGTGTACCTTGAAATATATCGCCAACACTGGTTCCTCTAAAGCGTTCAATATCTTGCTGGGTAATTAGGTTTACTGATGCGGCTTCGGTATAGGTTTGATCTTTTAGATCCCTATTGCGACTTTGCACATTAATGGTATTTAGCGTGATCAAATCTTGGGTGGTTTTTTGTTGCACTAGCCATGCGCTATTACTAACAGGTAAAGCTTGTAGATTGGTATTGCTTAACAGCCTTTGTAAGGCTGCCTCTATGGTCATTTCATCGGTTATTGCAGCGACTGAAAAACCACCGACAACACGCTCTTCAAATGATAAAGTCACACCCGCTTGGCGTGAAAATAAAGTCAGTACATCACCAAGCTGGCCTGCGGGAAGATCAAATTTGATCATTTTTAATTGTGATGTTGCAGATACTTGTTCAGCTAAACTTGCTGAAGGGGTAATCACCAACAAACCTGTGACTACGATGAGTAAATTTAACGCTGCGCGGGGCATAAATGGTTTCCTATTTCTTTAATGCATACTTATATGACGCATGAAAATAGTAATCCCGTAACTCTAAATGATAATTATTTTATATTTTTTCCTGATGAACTAAATAAACATAGTTATGAGCGAATTTCGGCCCACCAACGGGTTCTGTAATGCACACTTGCCCGAGCGCTACGAGCGACTGTTTTAAGGATCAGGTGAGTGTCATTTAACTGAAAAACGCCGGAGACAAGGTAGTCATTTAAACTGGGGGCAATTTTTACAAAACCACGGTGATAACGAGATAGTTCAGCTAAAAAAGAATTGATTGACATATTTCGCACTGACAACAGCCCTGCTGTCCAACTACTGTAGTCAAATATATGATTGTCTAACTGTTGCATTGAATTTACGGTAATTTTATATAGCTCGCCAGCCTTGATCGCCTGATTGGTAAATAAGCCGTTTGCTTGCGCGAGCTTAACACTGCCTTGCATAACTTGAACTAAAGCATGATCGGCTTCATTACGCACAAAAAATTGTTTGCTGTCACAAAGTAAAGTTCCGTGCTGTAACGCCACCTGCACAGGCTGCGTATTAGCTGAAGCTATAAATTGCATTTCTCCTCGGGTTAAATGAATGTATCTATTGTGAGCATTAAAATTCAGTTCAACAGTGCTGTTATGATTTAACCAAAGCTGGCTATTATCGGCGAGCGTAAATAATTGCCGTTGATTGGTAGTTGCGTGATCTGCGTTAAGGTATTGCCATGCCCCCTGTTTGTCTGCCAACCAGCTTACACTGGCAAGTCCTAGTGTGGTTCCAGCGATCCTTTTTAGCGCCTGGCGACGACTCATGCTTTGTATATCATGATCGGTTTTTTTTAAGGTCATGTGAGCAATACGACCATTTTTTTTACTCACCCCGGCAAATGCAGCCTCCATGTTTTCTATCCGTTGCCAGGCTAATTCATGCATCGGATCGGCAAGCCGCCATCGCCTATATTCAGCCATATCTGCAGACTGTGCGTTGCCCGACTCTAAACAAATACGCCACGCAATCGCTTGCTGTACGACTTGTTCTGGTAAAGGTGTTTTTTGGGCACACGTATTATTCACAATCGCTTACTCTATATCACAGTATGTAAGGGTGTAGCACTCTAACATCGCTTTCGCCATGTATTTTTCAATAGATGATAGGCTCACCTTGAGTTGCTTTGCGACTTCTTTATAACTGAGCCCGTCGAGTCTAACCATTAAAAATGCTGTTTTTTCGATTGCTCTCAAACCACTCAATAATTTATCTATTTGCTCTAGTAAACTGAGCAGCTGTAGTTGCTCTTCAGGCGAAAAATAGGCTGCTTCTGGCATGCTTCCTAAAAATAATAAATAGTTTTCTTCTAGAACTTTGCGACGAATGTTATCGGTTACTAAGTTTCCGGCAACTTTTGTAAGCCATGCTCGCGGACTTTGTATTTCGTTATACAAAGAGGGCTTATTAAGTAAACGCATAAATGTATCTTGAGCGAGATCTTGTGCATTATCTTTGTTGTAGGTGCGTCGAGCGATCCAGCGAACAAGCCACTCATGGTGTTCTTGGTAGAGCGCATTAAACCCTACTGAGTTAGCGGTAGTGCTAGTCAAAATTTAACTATTCCTGTAGCATATTTACCGCGAGTATAAATGATTTTAATTCCTATTCAAGTTAATTTAGATATTCTGCAAACATTATTAATAAAAAATTTATTATTCTTTTGATGAAAATCGGATCTCGTTCGGCATTAGTTATATAGCCAATAATTTGTCCATCAAAACGATGCGGCATATTGATCTAGTATGTTGGTGTTACATCGCCACATTTACAAATTACGTAAAAATTAGGGAGCAAAATGTTTATAAGAACTATGTTATTTGTGTGTTTAATGGGTGGTGGAACGTCTGCGGTTCACGCACAACAAGCGACGCCATCAACAGCCTCCAAAGTAGAAGTCACAGGTAATGCTGTTACACCAGAGGTGAATACAAATACGCTATCAGCTAAATCTATAACCGTAGGATCTGACCTTGATACAGACACCAGTACCGCGGTTAGTGTTGACGAGGCGGCTTTTGATCAACATGACTTATCGCCAATCGGCATGTACAAGGGCGCTGATGTGGTTGTGAAGGGCGTAATTATCGGGTTACTTTTAGCATCGTTAGTCTCATGGGCTATCTGCATATTCAAATCTGTACAGTTAAATATTGCTAAGCGAAATGCCAAAAAATTGCTTAAACATTTAATTCAAAGTGAAAGTTTTGCAAAGGCCAACCACACTTTATTACTACAACAAAGTGATGTCTTAACACTCCTAAAAGCAACCCAACATGAGTTGCAACTAACTGGCGAAGGACTTACTACTGACGAAGGCTTAAAGGAGCGATTAGTCGCGCGTTTAGAGCGTGTACAAGCAACGCTAAGCGCAAATATGAATCAGGGTACAGGCATATTGGCAACGATAGGCTCTGTTGCACCGTTTGTCGGTTTGTTTGGTACGGTTTGGGGCATTATGAATAGCTTTATTGGTATTGCTAAAACACAAACAACTAATTTAGCCGTAGTCGCCCCTGGTATTGCAGAAGCTTTATTAGCAACGGCTCTGGGGTTAGTTGCAGCGATCCCAGCCGTTATTATGTACAACCATTTTTCTCGTGTAATTGGCAGTTACAAAGCACAGTTAGCCGATATTCTGACCGCGATCATGATACTCGTGAGCCGAGATCTTGACCGAAAACATCCTGATGCAAAACACATAGCCTACCTACTTAACGATGAAGACGCTGCAAATGCAGTATCTAAAGAGCTTTAAAATGGCATTTAGTAGTAACCGTACCGATAGCGATGAATTACAAGAGCAGCATGAGATTAACGTCACTCCGTTTATTGATGTGATGCTGGTGTTGCTAATAATTTTTATGGTGGCGGCCCCATTAGCCACTGTCAGTGTGCCAGTTAAGTTGCCTGCTGTTGCGGCACCAACCCAACCGAAAAGTGATGATCCAACTTACCTTACTCTACAACAAGACCTTACTTTAATACTTGGCGAGGGAGATAAAATAAACCAAAAAAATTTGGCGCAAGCACTAAAACAACATGGTATTGAAACACAGCAGCAAATTTTGATTCGTGCAGATAGCAAAGTTGAATATGGTCAGTTCATGGCATTAATGAATCAATTAACTAAAGCCGGCTACTCACAAGTTGCTTTAGTCGGTCTTGAACATGAAACGGATGTTGCCCAGTGAGTTTATTCGCAGGAAACGATACCAGCGCTTCTCACTTGGTGCGTTGGCATGTTGTAGGCGCTTTTTTTATCGCCGCGATGCTTCATGCCGCCATTGCGGGTTATTTTTTAATGCCGACAGAGCATAACAATATCGTACCCATGCAAGCTTCACCGCAGGTGTTTGAAGTCAATATTGTGGCAGCCCCCAAAGCGGAGCCATCGGCACTTCCTGTCGGACCTGCGCAACAAGAGTCAGCACCAGTAAAGCGGCAGGTAAGCAAGCCGACAACAACAATAGATAAACCCTTGGTAAAGCCATTACTCGAAAGCAAATCTGACTTTACCATTAGCGATAAACAACCTGAGCCAGCACCAAGTAAACCAGTAGAGAAATCTAATCAACAACAAGAGCAAGATCCACAACCGACTCCGCTGCCTGATCACACCAGCATAACAGGAGCCAGTGAACACTTGGTAGAGCAAAGTAGTGCTCCTTTGGCTATTCCAGTGAAAGAGTCAACAGTCGCATCTGGTCCGGTAAAAGGTGCTTTAAGTGAACAGCAAAGTACAGCTAAACAACTATGGCAAAGTGCTATTCAGATCCACCTAGAACGAAAAAAGCGCTATCCACGAATGGCAAAGTTAAGGCGCCAACAAGGTGTTCCTTGGGTGAGTTTTACCATGGACAGAGCAGGTAATATTTTAGATGTCACATTATTTAAAGCAAGCGGAATAGCTGCATTAGATAATGAGGTCATCGAATTAGTTAGACGTGCTGAGCCCTTGCCCGTCCCTCCAGAAGAAGTTACAGGGAACCCAATAAAAATGGCCGTGCCTGTGGCATTTTTTATTCATTAACAGCTACTTGCTGTGCTTATTACGAATTACTGAAATATAAAACTAAGGACATACAATGATTGCAGACCAACATGTTAACAATGAGATTAATACGCCTTCATTAACAACACTATTTAAACTCAATACCACGACTATTCACGATAACCTTGATAAAACGATTATGACTAAGCGACCGTTTGCAAGTTTAGACCGTTATGCTTTATTTTTAGAAGTTCAATATCGATTTCATTTGGCTATTGCCCCTCTTTATAGCGATACTAATTTAAGCCGCTTAGTGAGCGATCTGCCAACACGGCAGCGCCTAAGCCATCTTGAACAAGACTTACGCGATATTAACCTCGATCTGAGTGAAGTAACAAACAGCGTTAACTTAGTGCCGGTTGACTACCCAGCCTCACTGGGTTGGCTTTATGTATCAGAGGGGTCTAATTTAGGCGCTGAGTATTTATTAAAAGCAGCAAAACGTATTGGCTTATCAGAAGAATTTGGTGCCTCGCATTTAGCACCAGCAACAATTGGCCGCGGGCAATCATGGCAAGATTTTACAACGGCTTTAAATACGGTTGAATTAACTAAAGAACAACAGACACTCGCAATTAATGGCGCTCGCGATGCTTTTAGTTTGGTTCGTAGCGCTGTTGATTGTGTATTTGTTTAAGTAAAACGTGAGCTGCAAGTGCATTAAAATTAAGTGATAAAGTATGAAGCGTACAGGTAAGAAAAACTCGATGTTAGTTATTAGTAAATTTAAGCAAGTGACTTATTTATTAAGTGGCTTCGTGTTAACCGTAATGGGGATTGTCGGTGCTTTTTTGCCGATAATGCCAACAACAGTATTTCTTATTGGTGCTGTTTTTTGTTTTAGCCGTTCATCAAAGCGCTTTGAATCTTGGTTAATTAATCACCCTCGCTTTGGTAAAACACTAATCAATTGGCAAGCCCATGGCGCTATTTCTAAGTCGGCAAAAGTAATGGCCAGTTTAGGTATGGCTGTTGGGTATGGATTATTTTACCTAAGCGCGCAACCTTCTTTATTACTGGCAACTGTTGTCGCGCTTTTTATCGGTGGCAGCGCATATTACGTTTTATCTCGCCCCTTACCACCAAAAGACTGCTCGTGATGGTTGCCACTTAATTAGGCGCGAGATTGATAACCTCGTCCCTAAGTAAAAACAGAGGGAGTTAAGGTATCCAGTCAGCGCTAGCTTGTTAGCTACAGCTAAGTAAACAACTCACCTTTAAGCTGGTCCTCAGGCAGTAGCGGTTTAAGTTACCCTGTCACCAGAATATTTACTCAACAATGACCGTATTCTTTACGAGCAAATTGTTTGAGTATCATGCTAAAACTCTGAGTTTTACCAAATATAGCTAGCTCAGGCTCAGTGGAAAAGTAAAAGTGACTGTAATACCTTGCTCTGGCTGACTATGTATTTTTACATCACCCTGAAGAGCTTGGGTGGCAAGGTTATAAACAATCGCCATACCTAAACCGCTGCCGCCATTGCCACGAGTGGTGGTAAAAAAGGGTTCAAACACACTTTGTAATACGTCCTTGCTCATACCGTGGCCGTTATCGCTATAGCGTAATGTGTAAGTGTGTTGCTGGGTATCTAGGTGAACGGCTATATTGATATGATTATCTTCGCGATCTTTAAAGCCATGCACACAGCTGTTACTCACCAAGTTCATAATAATTTGGCTTAAAGCCCCCGACACTGTGATAAGCGTTAATGCTTTGTCGCATTCAATTGTGGTGGTTACTTTGTGGCTGCGGGTTAATGGGGTGAGACTATGTATTGTATTAGCTAAGTAGTCATTTAACTTCACGGTGCTAATATCAAGAGAAGATTGATCGACCGCTGTTTGTTTAAAATTACAGATCAATGCTGCGGCTCTATCAAGATTACTACTGGCAATGATTAAACACTCATTAATGTGCGCTACAAATTTTTGCAAATTGCTTTTTGATAATGTGTTGTCATTTAGCTGTTGAGTTAGCTGTTTAAGATTATCTGTTGCCGAACTATTGGCGGTAACGGCTATACCTATTGGCGTGTTTACTTCATGAGCAACACCTGCCACTAGGTTTCCTAATGCGGCCATTTTTTCCGCTTCAATTAGCTTTCCTTGGGTACCGGTTAACTCTTCCAATGTTTTTTGTAAGGTATTCGTTCGCTCAATCACCCGCTCTTCTAGGCGGTGATTGGCAACTTCTAATTGTTGCTTAACTATACGACTTTCTTGCGCCGACAATGCGCGGCCATAAAGATCAGCAAGTCCACTCAAAAAAGTGCATTCATCATCCTCCCATTGCCTAAAACGGCCAGTATGTTCACAACAAAAAATACCGATCATTTCTCCTTTGAATCGGATCGGTGCATCCAACATTGATTTTATTCCTAAAGGCGTTAAATAATGCTCTGAAAATTCAAAGGTAGCGGGATCAGTATGCGCATTATTAGCAATGATCACGCGCTGAGTATCTAACGCAGAAAAATAAGCCGGATAGTTCTCACGTGATAATATGAGGCTTTGGTTTACATTGTTGTTCGCGCGGTCAAACAGTAACTGACAATGACACTCGGTATTATCTTTATTAAATAACCAGATGCTAGCACGCGTATTATTTAAGCCATCAATAATGGCATTTACAATTAATTGTTCTGCAAGCTCTATATAGCCATCATCTAACGCTGATGAAGTAGACACTTTATAAAGTAATTGCACAAGCTGTTGCCGCATTGAATACACCTTCCCCAAACTATGGTCATCAATTTAGTTTAGTTGATGAAATTAAATCCTACCTCAACAATTATAATGCTTTAAATATTAAGACGTTGTTCAGATATGTTTGGTTATTATAAACACTCACTCCTGTTGATATCCCTGACGACTTTATGTTGTTTAAGCAGTTTTACCAGCTCTTTTTAGAGCTGGTTTTTTTTGCCTGTTTTTAATGGCTTCATTTTCTTCCATTACAGCAATGCAGCGATTACCAAGCACACAGCAGTAAAAACAACCTCGAAAGATCAACCCACCCTAGTTACTAATAGGTAGTCATGTTACAGTTTCAGTAATTTACTTAGCACTTTAATTTATCGACTAGGCAGTAGTATGCGTCATTATTTTGTATCAATTTTACTTCTTTTTGCCACTTTAGTGGCAGCTCAGGCACAGGCACAAGAGTCTCGCGCTGTACCCAACCTGCAACATCAAAAACAGGCACTCAAAAAACTCCAAGAGCCGATGTACAGACCCTTGATGGAACGCTATATTCTTGATGAACTCAAAGCGGTACGCCAAGATCAGCAAAAACTACGTGAAGACGTTACCAAACAAGTCACTCATGCTCAGCTTGATACCGCTGATCGCGCACTGACTTACACCACTGATACAATTAATAATGTATTTTTTATCATCACTGCCACAGCCTCTATTTTGGTACTGGTTGGTTGGAACTCCTTACGTGATGTAAAAAACAAAGTAGAAGATATTGTAAATACCCGTGTCAGCGTGATCACTAATGAATACGAAGCACGGTTGAATACATTTGAAGAGAAGCTACGCGAGCGCTCTGAAGAAATTTTAAGTAACCAACAAAAAATATCTGTTACTAATGAAGTCCACTCTTTATGGATGCGCGCTAATTTAGAAAGCGATATAGCCAATAAGATCGAAATATTTGATGAGATTTTAAAACGTAAACCCGAAGATGTTGAAGCTATCGCTTATAAAGCCGATGCATTACTAGAGCTTAATGAAACAGCTCAGGCGATAGAGTTGTGTAACCAAGCCTTGGATATAGACAGTGACTACGGCTACGCTTATTGGCAACGTGCATGTGCCTATGCGTTGACGCATAAACACGCTGATGCGTTGGCCGATATTAAAATGTCGTTGGAGTATTCACCCAACTTACGTAATGAGCTATTGCATGAAAGTGCATTTGCCAGTTTGCACGACAATAGCAGCTTTAATGCGATTGTATCTGGCGACAATGATTAGCGTTCTAAGAAGCTTTCTATTGCTTGAGTGAGTAGTTCATCGAGTTGCTCCTCAAACTCATCTTTGTTGGTTTTAAAGTGCGCTAGATATGCCTGCGCATGCTGTTCAGATAACAGCCGAGCATTAATACTGTATTCGCGCTCGGCTTTAGTTTTATCAAACCGCGGGGTAAAGTGGTACAAAGCAAAATAAGGGGCGACCAATTGCTGATTAGCATAATCGCAAAAGCGTTCAATTGTTTGCGCACCTGTTGGTCCTAAACAGCCAGGCTCTACACGATAAAGTAACTTTATTTTTTTATCATCACTAATGTCCATACTCGTCGCGGCCCCTTTATTTGCCTATATAATCTGCCTATTAATGCTCTATCTAAAAAAGAGCACTTTAGTTATTTTGCCATTTTCAACTTGATAGCTAGAGATTAACTCTCCGCGCTTATCAACTACATTTGGATCTGTTGAACAGGTTTCTGACAGTTCATGATCGATAACGATATTACCGTGTACAATGCGTTTAATTGGGGACGATTTTATACACTTTAATTTTTTAAACATTATCCCGTAACGGGCAATCAGTTTTTCTTTGCCCTTAAACAGTAACTCATTTGGAAAGGCATAAAACTCTACATTTTCATCATACATACTAATAAATGCGTCGATATTTCTGGCGTTGTACGCCTTAATTAATTGCTCGATAACGGCTAACGATTCGCGTGACTGTTTGGCTTTAACTTGTTGCTTGAGTGTTAGCGCTTCTTTAGCTTGGATCACCGCTTGCTCTGCTTGTGCTACTGCAAGCTGTTTTTCTTGTTGCGTTTTAGGAAGCTCAGCAGGTTTTGCCGCTTCGGTGCCAAGTACCTTACTGGTATCAACTTCAGGCTCGCTTGGTTTGCTGGTGTCTGTTTTAATTGGCTGTGTTGGTTCAACATTTACAGGTTCAGCTGATTGCTCATTTTGCGGGGTTAAAGTGATCACCGCAGGGCTATCTTGTAATTCAACCTCAGTTGATTTAGCTGGGGCTTTACTCTGCACTGACTTTTCTTCACCAGCGCTAGTGTCAGTCGTTTTTACTGCAGCAGGTAATTCAGCTGCTTTTGTTTCAGTTTTAGTCGGTGGTTCAACTACTTCAGCTGCAGTTGCTAATAATTGCCACGCAAGTAACAAACTTACTAAAAAAAATAACGGTTTCATACTGTTCCTGAGTAATTTAAGAAACTCTAAAATAACAAAATTTACCGGATCGCGATAGCTTTTTACCAATACTGCTCAACGGTGATTTGCCCAGGCTCCCGACGACGATTGCGAGTGTAGCCTTGCTCGGTTAATAATGCGCTGGTGTCTTTAACCATTTGTGGATTACCGCAGATCATAAATTGACTATTTTGCGGGCTAACTACACTGTCACAATGCTTAAATAGAGTGCCATCGGCGATTCGATCAGTAATGCGCCCATCTAAGCCGACAATTGCCTGCTCGCGACTCACTACGGGCAAATAACTCAATTGCGGATACTGCTGCTGTAACTGCGCGATTTTTGCTTGATAACTTAAATCTGCATTCAAGCGCACACCATGCACTAAGGTAATATGCTTAAACTGCTGCCACACATCAGGCTGCTCTAAAATAGATAAAAACGGCCCAATTGCAGTGCCGGTACTAAGCATAAACAACTGTTCACTAGCGGGAATTTCATCAATAGTAAAAAATCCACTGGCGCGGCTTTCAATCATCACCGTATCGCCAGGTTTAAGCTTGGCTAATTGTTGTGATAATAAGCCATCGACTACATTAATTAGGTAAAACTCTAAATCGGGAGAGCTTGGTGCATTTACGTAAGAGTAGGCTCGTGCAATACGTTTTTCATCCATCATCATAGAAAGCTTAGTAAACTGCCCTGCTTTAAACGGCTCCACATCGGCATTCACAATTAAACTAAATAACGTATCAGTCCACCAAACAATATCTTTAACACTCGCTTCAACCCAATTAGACACAATTAACACTCCTTAATTATTGCTTTGTATAACAGTGGCAAGAGTGCACAGCATTGTCAATGTTTGCGAGTTTGCTTATCTTTTATAAAGGTACGAGTTTGCATTCACTTATAAGGAGTGCGAGTTTGCGAGTTTGCGAGTTTGCGAGTTTGCGAGTTTGCGAGTTTGCGAGTTTGCGAGTTTGCGAGTTTGCGAGTTTGCGAGTTTGCGAGTTTGCGAGTTTGCGAGTTTGCGAGTTTGCGAGT
>NZ_CABVLM010000008.1 GCF_902498845.1 Pseudoalteromonas rhizosphaerae
GACCAAGGTGAACAGGTTGTGCACCTCTATGTTCTTCAATATAGGCGACTTCATTGAATTCTTTATGTGTATCAAGTCCGATAAAAAGTATGCTATGTTTATTCATGTTAGCCTCTGCTGTTTAGTTATTTGACAAACTAATTATGGCTCTGGCTTTGAATTAAGCTAACCCACGAAAAGCGGAGGCTAACACCGTGTGGGAGTCATTATGTCTAGGTAACTACAAAACCGCCTGAACAGGCGGTTTTTTATTTTTAAACTCAAATAGCTGCTTTCATACTGAAGTTAAACTCAAAGCTCCTATGGTACTTCCTAACCTCTAGCAACTTACACAAATACTAATATTTAATAGATAACAACATTTGCCACCGGTAGCATTGATATGTAGAATCAATTCAACGTTAACAAAATTGGTAGAGTCAAATGAAAATCGCATTAATGAACGAATTCAGTCAAGCGGCAAAAAACCCAATAGTACTTGAACAGCTTAACACTGTTGCTAATGCACAAAATCACCAAGTATTTAATGTGGGTATGGATGGCGATAACGATCATCGACTAACCTATATTCACCTAGGAATTATCGCAAGCTTACTGCTCAACTCTAAAGCGGTAGATTTTGTAGTGACTGGTTGTGGCACAGGTCAAGGCGCACTCATGGCGAGCAATGCGTTTCCTGGTGTGAGCTGTGGTTATTGTATTGATCCATCAGATGCGTACCTATTTGCACAAATAAACAATGGTAATGCACTCGCTTTACCCTATGCAAAAGGCTTTGGCTGGGGCGCTGAGTTAAATATTAAATATATATTTGAAAAAGCATTTACCGGCGAAAAAGGCCAAGGGTATCCAGCAGAACGTAAAGAATCACAAGTAACAAATGCAGGTATTTTAAATCAACTAAAAGCGGATGTTGCTAAAGATTACTTAAGCGCACTTGAAGCCATTGCTCCTGAGCTGATTAAACAAGCGATTGGCGGACCACGTTTTCAGGAGTGCTTTTTCGCACATTGCCAAGACGACGCAATTGCCGCGTTTGTTAAAGCGCGTATTTAATAAAATAGCGCCCTATATTTAAGGGGAGAACCCTCCCCTTTTTGCATCTAAGATAATTAACTTTTAACTTCCAGTGTTGATAATATCCTGAGATAAAATACGCTTACCATCTTTATATACTTCAAGCCAACCTGGTGGTGAGGTATCACAGCCAATCACTGTAACTTGTAATACGTAGCTGTAACGGCCGTTTTTAAATGTGTAACTATGATTACCGCCACTGCCCTCAAATTCGATCTCACCTTTTAGTAAGACTATATCTGGCTTATCGCTGGTTTTTTTATCATTGCTCCACGACGCATAGCGGAAGTTTCCATCACCTAAGTCATCAATGCGAATACGGTATTTAGCTGTTTGCCAATCTAAAATAGGCTCTACAAAAGCATTAATACTTGGGTGAAGCGCTTGCTTATCAGCTGCTATTAAATTTTTAGCCAGCAATTGTTCTTTAGCTGTTTGGTAATTGATACCGATGATTTTCCCATCCGTATCTACCCAAACGACACCGCTATTTAGCATAATGCCGCGCCAACCTACTTTATCCCAGTCAGTATCGATATTTGAATCAACAATCTGTTTAATAAGCGTCTCATCAAACACGTCATCAAAACGCTCAACTAACTCAGCTTCATTATTAATATCAGGCACTGGATATGTGCGCGAAAGCGGATAACGAATATGTGAGGAAATAGCCGCTTTATCGTGGTTTTTAAATGCTTTTATAAGATCTACAATAGGCTGTTGATATTGTTGTTCAAGCGCAAAACTATTTGCGCTAAACATGAGCGATAAAAATAAGCCGGTATAATATAAAAATTTCATTTAAGTCCTTTATTTTGATGATTCAGTTCATGAACATCATGTTATTTATCTGTTTCGGTTTATACCATTCACAACAACTTTTAGCCATGTTGCCCAAAGTCAATATTGTGTAAATTGATGTAGCGACTAATCAGGAGCAACATACGCCTTTATAGACTCTACAACGCGTTAATTCAATTTTATAAACAAACGATATGACCATTACGAATAGTGAACTGATGATTATCATCAACAAACTGTGCATAGCCCATAATTTTAAAACTCGCAGGATCAGCGTGTTCTACTCTTTTTTCGCGAAAGTAAACATTATTTTTATCTACTGACACGTTATTACCTATCACTTTAAATGAAGAGACATCCGCATCCATGATTTCACTATCAATAAAAAACACTCGCAGATTATCAATCGCGTAGACTTCATCAAGAAATACAGTTTCATCAGCATTTAAAGGTAAACGGTGCTGATTATGATAAATACCTTGATTGTCTCGTTGAAAAAACCGAGTACTCAGTTGATACGAAGATGCCTCTGCACCAATTAAATAATGTGTTTTATAATAAACATGGCGGTTATCTTTCACAATGTCATCATTAAGTATCTTCATATTACTTACTTCAATATCAAGACGGGTTGACTGGTAATAAAGCGTGTTGTTGTCGTGAATAAAATTATGATTTAAAATCGTAACGTCAAGAGGATTAAGTTCAGGGAGTTTTTCTTGATTACAAAAAACGGCTTTTTTATCACGCGAAAAGCCATACTCTAATACCTCAAAGGTATCAGGATCAGCATCTTGTATCGCTAACTCTTGAAAATACACTGTATCAGGCGTTTTTAAAAAACACTCATCAATAAGTACAATCTTCTCGGTATTAATATCAACGATGGTATCTACTATTTCAAAATCGTTATCAAAAATATAGACATTACTTTTATCTTTAAAGCGATTGTCATCAAGGGCTTCAAACGTATTTGGGTCGCCTTTATCAAGTAATTCTTCTTGGTAAAATAATCGATCAGCACAGGCATAGAATGGAAAAATCAGCAGATGCCACTCTTTTGCATTTGCACCAGCAATAATGCCTCTATTTGAGATGATTTTATCATCCACTCTTAATAATAATTCATCAAAAATTTCTGCTGTTTCGTAACCCCCTTTATAAACTACCTCATCTTTATAATAAATATGGGTTTCATCTTTCGCCCAAGTACAATTGATTGAAGAAAAAGAAGCTAAATCAGCGTCAAACGGATGTTCTTTATCAGCCCAATACAGGGTATCGTTTACGGCAAAGTAATCATTATCGTAATCAACAAATACATCATCACACTGGGCTATTTGTGTAATATTTAGAAAGTCAGTATAAATGCCGTTTTTATCACCAACAAAACTTTGTGAAATATAATAGAAACTCTCAGCATCAAATAGAGCAATACGTAGCCCTGAGCGATAAACCCAGTTTTTATCAGCCGAATAACGTCCATGAATAATGCGAAAAGATGCCAAGTCTGCACCGATAATGGCTTCACCAAAATAATAAACTGTTTGCTTGTCTTTACTATATTGTTGATATGCATCTTGTTCTTTACCATCAATCACGACAAATGATTTAGCATCCGCACCTTTAATAATCTTTGAAAATTCATAAACATGATTTTTATCTTTTGCTAAAGTCGTGGTGATCACTTCAAACGTTGCGGCATCCGCTTGCGAAATAACATCTGCACCACAGACAACAACATGATTATCTTTTGCATAATTAAAATGTAAAACCCTAAAGTCTACTAACGTTAATTGAGGTAATGGTCTGTCGTAGTAATATAGCTTTTCGCCGTCTTGCGTAAATCCTGTTTCTTCATTTACAAAAAATGAAAATTCAAGCTCATGTAACGCAATAGGATATTCTTTTTCATCAATTTCTAGAGTAAAACTTGAGTCATCATTTTGCTTTAGCTGGGCTTTGCAGCCATTAAGCTTACGAAAATGATAACGCTTTTTTGTGGTTGGCATTTGGCTCAAGTCAGTATTTATTTTTTGTCCATAAATCTGCCCGTCAATATAAGTGTATTGTACTGCATCTTTATCATCACAAGGCTCAAATACTAATCCGTCTCGGGTGCGCAAGCAGGTTTGCCCAGTAATCCAATAATAGCCTAACGTTGTCGGAGAAAAATCAATAATAGAGCCATTGTCACTTTCATAAAGCACACAATCTTCAGACTCAATGATGATCTCTAAAGGCAGTGATGGCTCAACAACATTACCCGTTGCCATACTGACAAACACATTATCAAACAAATCTAAGCGCTGGTGGTATTGCGCTTGAAAATAATATTTCATATAAGTCCTTTTATTAAACTTTCTTTGCTCATAGCTGTAAAAGGCAGAGTTATTTGCTGGAATATATACTTATTCAGAGGGTTTTCCTTAATCAGCGTATTAAAAACTGGCTTGAATAGTCAAAGCCTCTCACACTAGAAGATCATCTGGTTATGAGAGGTAGTAATCAATCACGTATCAGTAATGACTTAAGTTCATGTGGCTGGCAGCGCAAGTATTGCGGCGCGGCTTGTATTGTAACTCCGAGCTTCGCTGCTGCATGCCAAGGCCAACGCGGGTTATAAAGAATACCACGCGCCAACGCAATCGCATCAGCTTTACCTTCGCAGATAATATCTTCAGCTTGTTGAGCTTGAGTAATTAAGCCTACAGCAATAACCGGCATAGAAACGTTATTACTTATTGCATCGGCAAAACCAACTTGATAATTAGGGGCAACTTTAATTTGCTGCTGTGCAGTCAAGCCGCCACTTGATACGTGTATATAATGGCAACCACGAGCGTCTAAAGCTTGAGAAAATACGATACTTTGCTCGATATCCCAGCCATTATCAGCCCAATCACTTGCACTTATACGTACACCAATCATGAAATCATGTGGTAAAGCAGCCTTTATAGCATCAAATATTGCCAAGGGTAGGCGCATGCGGTTCTCTAATGAGCCGCCAAATTGATCTGAACGCTGATTACTAAGCGGTGATAAAAATTGGTGCAGTAAATAGCCATGAGCTGCATGAAGTTCTATGCCAGAAAAACCAGCTTTATGGGCACGTTGAGCACTTTTCACAAACTGAGTAATTAATCGTCCAATATCGTCTTGCGTCATTGCTTTTGGTAAAGGAGCTTCATCTGAAAAAGCAAGTTCACTCGGAGCAATAGTTTGCCAACCGTTCTTTATTGCTGGAGCGATAGGCGCACCGCCATTCCAAGGTAATTCAGTTGACGCTTTACGACCTGCATGACCAATCTGCATCACCATCGGAATGTTAGAGTATTGACCTACATTAGATACGACTTCACGCCAAGCTTGCTCACATTCGTCGCTATAAATACCTGAATCGGCGTAAGAGATTCTTCCTTCAGGGTATACAGCGCTCGCTTCAACAATCAATAAGCCAGCACCGGATTGCGCGAGCATACCATAATGTTGATGATGCCAAGGTTGCACCTTGCCTTCTTCTGCGGCATACATACACATGGGAGCAATAATAATGCGGTTTTTGAGTGTTATCGGACCTAATTTTAGTGGGCTAAATAATTTTACCATAGAAAATTCTCAAATAATGAATGTGCAGTAAATCACAAATATAATGTACTAATCATTCTACACCCAAGGTTAGGGGCATACGCAAGCTCATTGAATGTGAAAGTATGATGATATACCGAAGAGCTATCAGGAAAAACTTTGTACAAAAAAAGCGAGCCTAATTTGGCTCGCTTTTTTGTTTTAAACTAACGGCTGATAGCTGACCGCTTCACTTACTCCGGCTCATACCCCAAATTAGGCGATAACCATCTTTCCGCTTCTTCTAGCGTCATGTTGGTTCGTTGAGCGTAATCTTCAACCTGATCCTTTTGTACTGCCGCTACGGCGTAGTATTTAGCCTCAGGGTGAGAGAAGTACCAGCCTGATACCGCAGCGTATGAAGTTAAAACAAAACTGTTAATTCTTCGTGTCGCGGGCTTATCATTAATTATTTATTGCTTGAGATTTCTTTAACCGCGGATTGGCGAATAAAGAACATAATTAAACAGCCAAGAATATTTCCACCTATTATTAAGTTAAGCACGGCTAAAATAGTTATATGGTTAACCTTTCGTCTAGATACAGCCCATAAATGCCAATAAGCATAACCACAAACACCGCTTACAGCGACAACTAGTGCTGCTGGGTGTACGCCTCCCTTTTTAATAACTATACTCACCATTACAATAGAAAGTATTAGTGAAAAAGCACAAAGTACAACTAAATAAAGTTTTATCCCTATACCCAGAGTCGAAAAGTTAAATTCGTCTTTAATTACGCTTGATTGATTAATTTCTGTAGCCACGATATTCCTTATTGATTTAGCCTAAGGGCTTCTCAAATACCATTCTGATATTTTAAGCACCCAAAATGACCTCCATTACATTGTTTAGTAATTCTACTAAACAAACCTATTGTAAACAATCGATTATCCGAACTATGAAAAGCCCTTTGTTATTTAGCACCAAAGCCACATTTCATAATTTTATGCAACAAAGTTAATAAATCACCAACTTACACCGTTATTATTTATAAAAAAAGCGAGCCTAATTTGGCTCGCTTTTTTGTTTTAAACTGACGGCTGATAGCTGACCGCTTACAGCTTCACTTACTCCGGCTCATACCCCAAATTAGGCGACAGCCACCTTTCGGCCTCTTCCAGCGTCATGTTGGTTCGTTGAGCGTAATCTTCAACCTGATCCTTTTGTACTGCCGCTACGGCGTAGTATTTAGCCTCAGGGTGAGAGAAGTACCAGCCTGATACCGCAGCGCCGGGCCACATGGCGTATGAGCTGGTGAGCTGCATGCCAATGCGCTTTTCAGTATCGAGTAGTTGCCAGATTTTCTTCTTCTCAGTGTGCTCTGGACATGCTGGGTAACCGGGTGCTGGGCGAATACCTTGATAGTTTTCACGAATAAGATCTTCATTCGCAAGGTTTTCGTCTGGGGCAAAACCCCAATATTCTTTACGCACTTGTTCGTGTAAGTACTCAGCAAAGGCTTCGGCGAGTCTATCTGCCACCGCTTTTACCATTATTTTGTTGTAGTCATCTTGCTGTGCATCGAACGCATCAGCTAAGTCGTCTTCTTCAAGACCGCCTGTTACCGCAAATGCACCAAAGTAATCAGGCGTGCCTTTCGGGGCGATATAATCAGCTAAGCAGTAGTTAGCAAAGTCGGTTTTTTCTGTTTGCTGACGTAAATGGCACGATGTGGTTAATAGTTCAGCGCGAGTTTCGTCTGTGTATATTTCAATATCGTCACCCACGCGATTAGCTGGGAATAAACCAATTACGCCAAGCGGTTGCAAACTGCCTGACTTTTCAAGGTCGTCAAGCATGTCGTTAGCGTCTTTAAATAAGCTTTGCGCCTGCTCGCCAACCACTTCATCAGTCATGATACGTGGGTATTTACCGGCGATTGACCAGGTCATAAAGTACGGCGTCCAGTCTATGTATTTACGTAAAGTGGCTATCGAGACATTTTTAAACTCTGTCACGCCCAGCTTTTTCGGCACCGGTGGAGTGTAATTATCCCAATCAAGCTTGGCGGCGTTGTCGCGGGCACGTTGAATAGTAACCGGTTTTGAACGTGGTTTTTTGCGTGCTTGCTGCTCGCGTACTTTGACATATTCAGCGCTGGTTTTTGCTAAAAATTCAGCTTTATGCTCTTTCGACAATAAGTTAGAAACCACGCCTACAGCGCGACTGGCGTTATTTACATACACCACGCCTTTGTCATATTGTGGCTCGATTTTAACGGCAGTATGCGCTTTTGAGGTAGTCGCGCCACCAATCAATAGCGGTAGTTCAAAACCACGGCGCTTCATTTCTTTGGCAACGTGTACCATTTCATCAAGCGATGGTGTAATCAGTCCTGATAAACCAATAATATCGGCTTTTTCATCAATCGCGGTTTGCAGTATTTTATCGGCAGGCACCATTACGCCTAAGTCGATAACTTCATAGTTATTACATTGCAGTACTACGCCAACAATATTTTTACCAATATCATGTACGTCACCTTTAACGGTGGCCATCACGATTTTACCGTTAGTAGCACCTTCTTCTTTTTCTGCTTCAATATAAGGGTCTAGGTAGGCCACTGCGCGCTTCATTACTCGCGCTGATTTAACGACTTGCGGTAAAAACATTTTACCCGCGCCAAATAAATCGCCTACCACGTTCATGCCGTCCATTAACGGCCCTTCAATCACGTGAATAGGCTTATCGGCAGCAGCGCGGCATTCTTCGGTGTCTTCATCTATAAAGGTAGTAATGCCTTTAACAAGAGCATGTTCAAGGCGCTTTTCAACTGGCCATGTGCGCCATTCTAAATCCTCTACGCGTTCTGCTTGCGCCATACCAGAGTATTTTGGTGCCAACTCTACTAAGCGTTCACCGGCACCTGGGTCGGTATTTAAAATAACGTCTTCAACCGCTTTTCGCAGCTCTGCTGGAATATCATCATACACAGCGAGTTGCCCTGCATTAACAATCCCCATATCCATACCCGCTTGAATTGCGTGATATAAAAATACTGAGTGAATAGCCTCTCGCACGGGGTTATTCCCACGAAACGAGAACGATACATTCGACACCCCCCCCGACACTTTACAGTGTGGCAAGTTTTGCTTAATGCGACGTGTACCTTCAATAAATTCAACTGCGTAGTTGTCGTGCTCTTCAATACCGGTTGCTACCGCAAAGATGTTGGGATCGAAAATAATATCTTCTGGCGCAAAGCCAATTTCATCCACCAAAATGCGGTAACTACGCTGACAAATTTCAAACTTGCGATCGGCTGTATCTGCTTGGCCGTCGGTATCAAACGCCATAACCACTGCAGCGGCGCCAAAACGTTTAATAATTTTAGCTTGGCGAATAAATGGCTCTTCACCTTCTTTTAGCGAGATTGAGTTTACAATTGCCTTGCCTTGAATACACTTTAAGCCCGCTTCAATGACTTCCCATTTAGAAGAGTCAACCATAATTGGCACGCGAGAAATATCAGGCTCGGAGGCAATCAAATTTAAAAACTTCACCATGGCGGCTTTTGAGTCCAGCATGGCTTCATCCATATTGATATCAATAACCTGTGCGCCGTTTTCTACTTGCTCGCGGGCAACATTAAGCGCGGTCTCGTAATCTTCTTCCATGATCAAACGTTTGAACATGGCTGAGCCGGTCACATTGGTACGTTCGCCAACGTTGGTAAATACTGCTATTTTTTGTGTCATCTCGGCTACCTTAGTTTAAATTACACGCTTCAAGGCCTGATAAGCGCATACGCACTTCAAGCTCTGGCAATAGGCGAGGTTTAACACCTTCAAGCCCTTTCGAAAATGCCCTGATGTGTGCAGGTGTGGTACCACAACAACCGCCAACAATATTGATAAAGCCAGACTTGCCCCAATCGATAATTTCTTGAGCCATTTCAGGTGCTTCTAAATCATATTCCCCAAACTCGTTCGGTAAACCAGCATTGGGGTGAACAGAAACAAAGGTTTCGCAAACACGCGATAGTTCTTCTACATATTGGCGCAATAAATCTGGACCTAGCGCGCAGTTCAAGCCAATTGAAATTGGCTTTATATGACGAATAGAATTATAAAATGCTTCGGTGGTTTGCCCTGACAGCGTACGGCCCGAGGCATCGGTTATGGTGCCAGAGATCATCACAGGCAACTTGCGCCCTGCTTGTTCAAACGCTTCTTCAACCGCGAATGAAGCCGCTTTTGCATTAAGCGTATCAAAAATTGTTTCTATCAAAATTAAATCAACACCACCTTCCATTAAAGCAAGGGTTGATTCAACATACGCGGTGACTAACTTATCAAACGTGACATTGCGATAACCGGGGTCGTTCACATCCGGTGAGATTGAACAGGTTTTTGAGGTTGGCCCTAAAACACCCGCAACATAGCGTGGTTTTGCTGGATTTTTAGCAGTAAACTCATCACAAATACTGCGTGCTAATTTAGCTGACTCTAAGTTTACTTCACGGCTGATGCTGGCCATATCGTAATCTTCCATCGAAATTGTAGTCGAATTAAAGGTGTTGGTTTCGATAATATCGGCACCTGCACTTAAAAAGCCACGATGAATATCAGCAATAATTTTTGGTTGTGTAATGCTTAATAAATCATTATTACCTTTAATTAGCACATGCCAGTCTTTAAAGCGCTCGCCACGGTAATCGTGTTCTTCTAATTTGTGTTCTTGGATCATGGTACCCATAGCACCATCAAGAATTAAAATACGCTGTTTTAACGCTTCAATTAACTCGGCGCTTTTGTTTTCTAAATTATTCGGCATAGTTGTTAGTCCTTACGGCTTGGCTAACTAAATTAATATCATAGGGTGTGGTTTGGTACACATAATAATTTAACCAATTCGAAAACAGTAAAAAGGCATGGCTTTGCCAAGTTTTCGACGGTTCGTTATCTGGGTTGTTCTCTGGAAAGTAATTTTCAGGCAATGGCGCATCAGGGCCTTTTTCTAAATCGCGCTGATATTCGCCTTTTAAAGTGTCTGCATCATACTCAGGATGCCCGGTAATATACACTTGGCTGCCGGATTTATTTTTTATTAAGTAAGCGCCTACTTGCTCTGAACCTGCCAGCACAACTAAGTCATCACAAGCGTTAATTTTTTCGATATCAATATGACCATAACGCGAGTGAGGCACTACAAAGGTATCGTCAAAACCACGCGTTAAGGCTCCATGTTCAAAGTAACACTTATGGGTAAACACGCCACAGAGCTTATTTTCTTTTAGCTCACGCTTTAGATTATAATGATGAAATAAACCCGCGTGAGCCGCCCAACACGAAAATAATGTTGAGGTTACATGCTGCTCCGCCCAATCTAAAATTACTTTTAGTTCATCCCAGTAGGCTACATCGTCATATTCTAAATGTGCCAATGGTGCGCCGGTAATGAGTAATGCATCGTAATTGTTGTCTTTCACTTCAGAGAAATAACGGTAAAAAGTGTCTAAATGCTGCTCTGAATTGCTACTGCTGCGATGAGTGTCTAAACGTAATAGCTCTACATTCACTTGTAAGGGTGAATTAGCGAGCAAACGAATAAATTGCACCTCGGTTTCTACCTTATTAGGCATTAAGTTTAAAATCGCCAAGCGCATCGGACGGATCTCTTGGGTTTTAGCGCGGCTTTTTGGCATTACGAATACGTTTTCTTGACGTAACTTCGCAATTGCGGGCAATTCATCTTTAACGGTAATAGGCATACTCATCTCCAAGGCATAATTAACCAATGGCTAATTATGAACGGATAGGTGGAAATTTCAACCTCTAGATGTTTAGATGTCCAAATGAATTTTAAGATAGAAACAAAATTGAAAGAAGTGCTTAGAATTATTGAATTATATTTGTTTTGATATTTTTTGAATCGCGCTACTAAAGTCAGTAGCGCATGCGGTTTTAAAAACGATAATTAACAGATAAATTAAGTGCGTTAATATCGCCTTGATCAGTATCAAAATATTGATATTCTGCGCTAACTTGCCAGCGTTGGCTCAACATATAATCAACCCCAGTTCCGAAAGTTACCCCACCTTCATCGTAATTTTGCTCTGTAATAAGTGTAGTTTGTGTATCTGTACCAATTACTGCTTCTGCAAATTTTCTTAAGTCGCCGCCATCGTAACTTAATTTGTTTCTGCCATACCCCCCAAATAAAAACACATCAACTCTAGGTGAAATTGGGTAGTTAGCTTTTACAAAAATGCTCGTTTGTAAATTGAGTCCTGAATCAACTTGGCCTCGGATAAATTCTGATGTAAGCGAACCATCCTGTTGGTTTTGAGTATAAACAAACCCGTTTAGCGGCGTTGCCTCTTTATTTAATCCAAAGCCTACACGCCCTTCTAATGCAAAGTATCGTGAAAACTGATAACCAAAACGACCGTAAAATGTGGTAAATTGAACGCTATTACTCTCATATACATCAACTTGTGTTGAGCCTATCCCTACACCTTGATAAAAGCCGTTCACATGGAGTATTTCAGCATTGCTCGAAACAGAGTAACCACACAAAATGATCGAAGTAAGGCACGTAAACAATTTTAATTTCATAATTATTCCTTTTATTACTTAAAGACATTCCTCCTCCCTATGAACTTCCTTATTAGATTAATATAAAAAGTTATTCCAATATTTAATTTGAAGCATAGGAAAAAGTAAAAAATTACTACTGCATATAATGAAGTAGCTGCAAAACTATAATAAACTCAAATTTAGAAGTGATAGTTTATATTGAAATTGATAGCCTCAGTCTCGCTATGGTCTTGATCAAAGTACTGATATTCAATTGCAATCTGCCAATTTTTTGTCAAAAAATATTGCCCCCCAAATCCGGCAGCTAAACCCGACTCACTAAAATCAGCATTTAACCGTGGTGGATAAAATATTCCTTCTGCATCATAAATACCTCGAATCTTATAGCTACTATAGTAGTAACCTGCACTAGCAAAAAAAGAAACAGCGTCGAATAAAGGGTAAATAGCTTTTAAAGCAACTCCATATTGACTATTTAACTTGGCTTCATTCCTAAAACTAGTATAATCAGTACTATCATCAAATGAGAAAAAGTGTTCTTTTGATTCATCGTTATCAATAGCGAAACCAGCTCTTCCTTCAATGCTAAAATTCGGATGAAATTGATATCCTATAATTGGACTCACGACTAGAAAATCGTAATCATCAGTAAAACCTTTATCTCCATGTTTAAGAGTTTGATCGCCCACAGCCCCTCCTGAATACAGGTGCTTAGAGTTTAATTGGCCATAAGCCGATGTAGATAACACTGCTAGAATAGTTATTATTAAATAGATGAGTTTCTGCATTGTAATTTCCTTTTCAAAACAATTGTTAACACTATGCAACCATTTTAACATCCAAACAACAAGCCAATACAATATAAAACAACTTACTACACTTTCTTACAACCCACTTGACTTTGAAAAGCTACGCCATTCGTTGACTGTTTCACCTATGAGCCACTACAATACAACATTGAAATTTTTATTATTATTTGAAGGCTCCTTCCATGGTTTTACCTGATAAGTTTATTTTCTCGATGAGTCGAGTATCTAAGGTTGTGCCACCTAAACGCACTATCTTAAAAGATATTTCTTTGCATTTTTTCCCGGGCGCAAAAATTGGTGTACTTGGTTTAAACGGTTCTGGTAAATCAACGTTGCTACGTATTATGGCCGGCCTTGATCAAGAGTTTGAAGGTGAGGCATATCCTCAACCGGGCACTAAAATTGGTTACTTACCGCAAGAGCCTATTCTAGATGAAAGTAAAACAGTTCGTGAAACTGTGGAAGAAGCAGTCAGCGAAGTTAAAAACGCGCTTAACCGTCTTGATGAAGTATATAACGAATACGCGATGGAAGATGCTGACTTTGACGCTCTAGCCAAAGAGCAAGGTGAGCTTGAAGCAATTATTCAAGCCCACGATGGTCATAATATCGACAACGTATTAGAGCGCGCCGCAGATGCCCTGCGCTTACCTGAGTGGGATGCTAAAATTGAATTCTTGTCAGGTGGTGAGCGTCGCCGAGTGGCTATCTGTCGTTTACTGCTTGAAAAACCAGATATGCTTATCCTCGATGAGCCGACTAACCACTTAGATGCAGAATCTGTAGCATGGCTTGAGCGCTTCTTGCATGATTACGAAGGCACTGTTGTGGCGGTAACCCATGACCGTTACTTCCTCGATAATGTAGCTGGCTGGATCTTAGAGCTTGACCGTGGTGAAGGTATTCCATGGGAAGGTAATTATTCTTCTTGGCTTGAGCAAAAAGATGCGCGCCTGCAGCAAGAGCAAAAGTCTGAAAAAGCCCGTCAAAAATCAATTGCACAAGAACTTGAGTGGGTACGTTCAAACCAAAAAGGTCGTCAAGCTAAGTCAAAAGCGCGTATGTCGCAATTTACTGAAATGCAGCAGTCTGATTACCAAAAACGTAATGAAACCAACGAGCTATTTATTCCACCTGGACCACGTTTAGGTGATCAAGTTATTGAAGTTAAAAACTTGAAGAAAAGCTTTGGCGATCGCGTGTTAATTGATGATCTAAGCTTTACTGTGCCTAAAGGCGCAATTGTTGGCATTATCGGTGCCAATGGCGCAGGTAAATCAACGCTGTTTAAAATGCTCAGTGGTGAAGACAAACAAGACAGCGGTGAAATTAACCTAGGTGAAACGGTTGAACTGGCAACCGTTGATCAGTTCCGTGGCAATATGGACGACAGCAATACTGTTTTCCAAGAAATTTCAAACGGCCAAGACGTACTAAAAATTGGTAACTTTGAATTCCAAAGCCGTGCCTATGTTAGTCGCTTTAACTTCAAAGGTAACGATCAGCAAAAATTTGTTAAGGACTTGTCAGGTGGTGAACGCAACCGCTTACACTTAGCTAAGTTATTAAAAGCCGGTGGCAACGTTATCCTGCTGGATGAGCCAACCAATGATTTGGACGTTGAAACATTACGTGCCCTTGAGAACGCTATTTTAGAATTCCCAGGCTGCGTTATGTGTATCTCGCATGACCGTTGGTTCTTAGACCGTATTGCAACACATATTCTTGATTACCGTGACGAAGGCCAAATTAACTTCTTCGATGGTAACTACACTGAATATGAAGAATGGCTTAAAAAGACCTTAGGCACTGCGGCTACGCAACCTAAACGTATTAAGTACAAGAAGATAGGTTAAGTTCTAGGTTCTAAAAATATTTTAAGCCCCACATTTATGTGGGGCTTTTTTTATTAACCTAGAATCTAGATCAGGGATTCACGATCCAGAGTTCAGCTTATACCAATCGTGTTAAGTTACTGACCATTTATAGCGACAGATAAATGGAGTGATAACAAGACATAAATTTTGACATGTAGTTGTTCTACATGAAAAATTTATAACGCAGTTAGCGCTTTATTTAGCTCGCTAGAATGGTTAAATATTTAAGTCGATTGGTATTAATTACACATACTGACTAAAAAACAGGCTACACTTAATCCTAATACTCCTAAAAGGAATAATGATGGAAAACCGCCGACATTACACGCGCATTTTATTTTCAACTCCCGCGCATTTAACCAATAATACCCATAGTTACCCCTGCCAGTTGCTCGATATATCATTAAATGGCGCTCTGGTTAGTCGCAATAATAACTTTAACTTTACAAAAAATAGTAGTGCTATTCTTGCCTTTAAACTCCCGCAAAGTGAAGTAATCATCGCGATGACTGTCACTATTTGCCATATCGAACAACAACATATAGGTTTAAAATGTACCCATATTGATATAGATAGTATTACCCATTTAAAGCGTTTAATTGAGTTAAACCTCGCTGACGATACACTACTGCACCGTGAACTTGAGAGTTTGATCCACAGTGCGTAAAGCAAGTAACTGGATTGAAATTGCCCTGTAGGTTACCCTAGAGAAAATTCGCAACGCAATCTGACTATGGCTCTTAATCAACACTTACCGCTGGTTTATCACCCTAACTATTCGTTTAACTTTGATCCTAACCATCGTTTTGTAATGAGTAAATTTGCCCATTTATACCAACAAGTAAAAGCACTTGGTTTGGCGAATAGCAACCTAATCACACCTGAACTTGGCAGCCCTGAGGCGCTTGAATTGGTACATTGTGATAATTACATTCAAGATTTATGGCATAACCGCTTAGATGATAAAGCGATGCGTCGTATTGGGCTACCTTGGTCTGAACAATTAATGGCACGAACTTTTACCGCACCTCAAGGCACGTTGCAAACTGCGCGCTTAGCTCTTGAGCACGGCATTGCATGCCATTTAGCCGGCGGTACACACCACGCTCACAGCGATTTTGGCTCTGGCTATTGTATGGTCAACGACCTAGCCTTTACTGCACAAACGCTGATTCAATCAGCTGAAGTGACCAATGTATTGATTTTTGACTTAGATGTACACCAAGGCGATGGCACCGCAGCCATGTTACAACACCAACCATATGCATATACCTGCTCGATTCATTGTGAAAAGAATTTTCCATTTCGCAAATCCGCCAGCGATCTCGACATTGGTTTAGCTAATAATATGCAAGATGATGAATATTTAGGGGTTGTTGATGATACCTTGCGCTTTTTACTCAAAGAACTTAACCCTGATTTAGTGCTTTATGATGCAGGTGTCGACATTTGGCAGCAAGATGGTTTAGGTAAACTTGATATTAGCTGGCAAGGCATTGAAAAACGAGATCACTTAGTGTTTAAGCGCTGTATTGAGCACAATACGCCAGTGGCAAGCGTGATTGGCGGAGGTTATGATAGAAATCACTTGCGCCTTGCAAAACGCCACGCAATTGTTATAGAGCAAGCCGCGCTGTTTTAAAAGCAGAGTATAAAACTGCTAAAACAGTATTTTTGACTACACTTTAAATTCATACCTTTATTGAGATCGTTATGCGACTGTTGTTTATTTTGTTACTTGCATTTATGTCGAGTATTGCCAACGCCGAAGAAGAAGCTGTAAAAGAAGAGCTTCCGCCGATTAACCCAGCTTACAATGCAGAGCATGCTATGGTGCTCGTTAATCAAGGCTCGCGTATTTTTGCTGTTAACCTACCGACTTATAAATTACCTCACGATGTGCAAGTTGTTTATCAAATTGAAAACCCAGATGTCGCTTTTTTAAGCCTGGTACGTGATGCAGAGCTTATTACTATCAAACCACAACCGTTTAATATTCAACGCCTAATGCGTGGCGAAGAACTAACAATTACGGCAGATGTGTATGCCGGACACTACCAGCGCGATGGCAGTTTGGTTTATCAACATAGACCGATTGTAATGAGTAAATTACTTTATGCGCGGGAATTAACTGATTTGAACGAATCATCGCAGTGGCAAGAATACGACATGATCACCCTCAAAAATAATGAGCGAATTTATATCCATAAAATAACCCAAGCGCCGAGTTTTAATCACCTTATTTTTGCAGATTTAACCAATGCCTGTTTGCAAAAATTTCGCACATCAAAACGCGTCCCAAATGCTAGCGAATTAACCTATAAATTTGCCAACTGTGGCACCTTAAAACCGCTCTATTTTGATGCTGAAGATTTGCAGTCAAAGTGACTGAAAACTCAACGAGGTATGTGAAATGTTGTTAATAACATTGAAAAACATGTTTGCTTGTTTATCAGGCATCACTTGCTCTCCCCTGTAGTAAACATAAGACGCCCATCACTACCATAAAATTGTATCCAATGGTTATCCCATTGAAGGTATTGCATTATCTACTTCAACACCTTCACCACGCCAATAATCATCAGTCCATTTCATCCCTGCTGAACTAGCAGTGCTGAAAAAACACATAACAAGAAAACACTTACTTTAAACATATTAAACTCTCAACAAAGTTATTTTAAATTTTTAACATAAAGCTTTAATCGCAATAAAATAAAAAGGCAAAAAGAAAGACCTGACCCTACTCACTCTCCCAAAAAGTTATTTTAACTATTACTACAAAGTTTTAATCGCAATAAAAGGAAATATCTGACTCTATTTACTTCTCTTTTGGTGAATCATCTCCTCGCTATATTTGATTATTTTAGCTTTGAAAGAGAACATATATACAGCTACAGCCATTAACATTGGAATATGATATTCATAAAAAAAGCTAAAAGAGCAAATTATTAATGATATAAAGTAATTAATTAATACAACTCCCTTCAACAACTTATTTTTTAAAACTAATAATCTTAAACTTTTCCAAAAAATTAACGCAATAACTCCAGCTAGTAAAAATAAATATGTTTCAACAGCAGCTTTTGTTGCTGCAACTAACGGCAAAAATAATATTAAAGCTATGGAAATGGCATAAATCATAACTTGCCCTTTAATTTCCGCTTTCTTTTTCGACATAGTTTGTCATCCCCTGTACGATCCCAGTGCCATGAACGCCGTTTAACAGACCAATATTATCAAGTGTCTGTCCCAATGGTTTATATATATTGATACCCCTTCCCCACAGGTCCTAAAACTACACCAACTGCATTTTGAGAACTTGGCACCAAACCATATGCAACAAGTGAAAAAAATGTTGAGTTTAGCATTGCAGGAATGGTAGCTGGTGCTCCTACAACCAATGCTGTAACGCCAGCCGCTGAAGCCCATTCTTCTTTCGTTGTTTCATTATAGCTTTTCAAATTTTCCTTAAGGTGACGGCGCCATTGGCAAACTTTCCACCCGTAAGTTTAGACACGGTGCCGCCCACAATCCCTGCAATCGCGGTACGGCTATATGCATTACCAAATTCAGTAAGGAATCAGCAGGGTCAGGTCTTGCATCTTGCCTTTTACTATAAAAGTCAAAAAGAAGACCTGACCCTATTTATTCCAGAAATCGTTGAGCTTATAAACATTTTATTCCAACCAACTCCACCAACGAGCTTAAAGGTACTCAAACAACAAATTCTGTCTCGATTCATTTAATTTATTGCGAACAACCACCACATAAATACAATTCATTAAGGGCAACTTAAACCAGTACTGTGTTCATGCAAACTCAGTAAGCAGTGTCACTTTAAAACAGCAGAGCTAGCTATTTGAGCCAGCGCCCTAGCTTAGTGGCACTGACATAGATTGCACAGCCTGCTGCTAGCAAGTGCACAGTTCTACTGGTGTTGGTTGCACACTAAAAGCTTTTTGTACGGTAATAAACAGGAAAAAGGCAAGACGCGGCGCAATCCATTTACGTTCTAGGTGTGGTTGGCCGGACGACGAAGTTGATGTGGAACTGTGATAATGGGTGACTCAGGATCCCGCAAGAATCCTGAGTCTGATGGGGTTTAATCTGGGGCAAGCTCCAAGCCTATAGCTTCACTAACTTTATCATCTATAGTTCTGTAGCTATCCAAGCCATATATCCCGTGAGGTTCATATACACTTTCCAATTGGCGACCTTTATCGTCAAAATATTTCTTAAATAAAACATCATAGAAGCAATGAACCTGTAATAAGTCATCACTTGATAGAGTTTTATTTTCAACATTATTAAAATAGCCTTTTTTCCAAGGCAGTTCATTTGTTGCAATTGGGGCCAATAATATGTCAGAAGTTATTAACTCTGGAACCTCGTCATTAGTTTCAGTTTGTACTTTATATATATATATTAGTACACAATTATCAAAGCCACCAACGCTAGCCGTTAAGCTTACAACTCGCCCCCAATGGTATTTATCATCTAATATTTGAAATGAAAAAATGTCTCCAAGCGCTGGCTTTTGCTTGTTTTTTTTCAATCTTTTCATATTTGTCATTTATAACCCCATACCTTTAAGGAAATCATTACCCCATTTTACTGCGTCGTTATAAATGGGGCGCTTAGGACTGATGCTATTTATTCTATTGATGTATTGAGGGTTGCGCAAAATTAAGGCTTGCTCGACCGCTCTAGCTTGGTTTCTGGTTAAAGAATATGTAGTTACCTGACGCAAAGTAAACATAGAACCATGACTTAAACCGTGCTGAGCTTGTCTTATGTTTATAGCTTGACGGGTAATACCGACGTAGACATCTTTGCTACCTTTGATACCAAGGTATACGCTCGTATTCTTAGGTCCTTTGCCCAGCCACCTCGCAGCCAAAGAACCTGCAAGCCTAACGCCCTTACCCACTCCTGCTTCTAGTAACGGAAGTTGTGGAGCATTAGGGTCACCAAATGCTCCATAAAATAACTTATCACCCCAAGTTCTGTCTGCTATGACCTTATCGTAAATACTACTGAGGTAATTATAATCAGCAAACATTCTCTCTGTTCCGTCTTCACCAGAGTAGTCTTGCCCCCAAAGAACATTGAAGTTAGTACCTTTTAATTCCTCAGGCGAAAAATCATCAAGTGGACTTTCAGTTGTACGAGTTACATTGTTACCATCTACATTTACATTAGGGCGCTTTGAAGTACTTGATGGTGCAACTATATCGGCTGTCGCAGACATATTGCCTATCTGAATATTAACCGTGCCATTACCGTTACCTGTCATTGTACCGACTTTCACATTGCGTTTTATGCGAGAACCTGTGACAGATTGCTTCTGAGTAATATCCGCTGTTTCACCTTTTTCAAGGTTTTCTGCAACCTCTTGACAACTTGCAGCATCATCCGCACGACAACTTGCGTACCCAGTAGGATCAGTTCCAGTCAGCGGATTATTCATTATGTAAGAATAAGGGTTAATACTTTGGCTATTCGTTGGGCTTTGAATAACGGGGTCTACCGACATAAACCGCCCAAGGTTATAATCGTACACCCGACCGTTCATATGAATTAATCGGCTTAGTTTAGCAAAGGGTTTTAAAGAGCTTTTTATAGCTCTGAGGTTACAGGAATAAAATAAACTATTAAATAACTTTTAGATTTAACGTGATGAGGGCTTTGGTAATTTTTTACCTGTCAGTAAATTATGACAAATCACCCAAAAGTTTACTTTTTTAATTTTTGATGGTCGATTTGGTAACGGGTAAGCACTTTCAACGTGAAAACGCATTTTACCTCGCTCTTTCCAAACCCTAAACACATCAGTCAAAGGGTCAGGTCTTGCATCTTGCTTTTCACTTTAAAAGTCAAAAAGAAAGACCTGACCCTATTTATTCCAAGACCCTATTTATTCCAAAAGGCAAAAAGAAAGACCTGACCCTACTCTTTCCCACGCCAATAATCATCAGTTCATTGCTACTGAACTAGCAGCACTGAAAAAAAACACATAACAAGGAAACACTAATTTCAAACATATTAAACTCCCAACAACGTTATTTTAAATTTTATAATAAAGCTTTAATCGCAATAAAAGATAAAAAAAGGAAATATCTGTCTCTATTTATTCTTTTAGGTAACCACTACCGATTATTAATTTTGTATTATCTTTTGCTGGGTAAAAACTGTGCCAGTCATAATTTTCGAATAAAACAACTTGTCTGTTTTTTTTATCAACATAAATATAGCGAACTTTGGGTTTACTTGAAATTTCTAAAGTGACAGCTAAGTTCTGCCAGTTATCTATAAAGTCCGCACTACATATAGGTAATTTATAAAGGCCATCGATTAAATTAAGCAGCTTATTGAAGTGACTACCTTCATGTTCAACTGATGGTGTTTTATCTATACTATAACTAATATCATAACGTTCACTTCGGTAATTATGTACTTCAAAAGTACGTGCTCCAATATTAATCTTTTCCTTGCTAATAAACTCTCCTTTGGCCGTTAATATGTCACGCTCAAATAAAACTTTTGATTCCGTTTCAATCTGAAACTGTTTGAACGGTACCTTTAAATCAGTAACATAATTAAGATCTATAAGTTTTATTGCCTCTATTGTTTTTTCACATGAAAAAGCCACTGATGAAATACTTATCATTAGTAATATCAATAATCTTACCAACATCTCATTGTATCCCCGCATTTTGGTGCAACGTCCCTTATATAAGACTTTTCAATTTCATTTATTGAATGTGCACACCTGCAAGGTCAGGTCTTACATCTTGCCTTTTATTATAAAAGTCAAAAAGAAAGACCTGACCCTACTAATTCTATATTAAACTCTCAACAACGTTATTTTAACTATTACTACAAAACTGTAATCGCAAATAAAATACAAAGGAAAATAGAAAGACCTGACCCCACCATTTCTAATTTATGAGTTTCAGTAACCTACACAGAATGCACTAACAAATCCATCATCTGCATTCAAATCAACTATTTCATCTTCTTTAAAGGGAATAACTAAAATACCATAACCAAATATTCCATCATCAATTTCACCATTACTCTTAAAAGCAAAAATATACTTTTCTACATTTTGATAATGGATTAAAAAGGTCTTACAATTACTTTTATATTCTGACTTACCAACCAGACTAACTTCCACACCTTCTTCAAAAACAGTACTAAATAAAGGAAGTGTAAAATAATTAAGAGAACCCAAATATTTATTAAAAGAAGCTAATTTGTCACTAAATGATTTTTTTGGCTCATTTACAGTGTTAATAAACTGTTCTAAAATAAAGTTGATTTTACTATAAGTAACATTTGTTCTTACATTATTGTAAAAAAGCACATCTTGGACTTCAAAACCAAAAGCGTTACAAGTTTCAAAACTTAAAACCTCAACACCATTAACATTTTGCTTACCATTAAATTTACAAAAATCACTAAAAAGCTCTTGAGAAAAGCTTTTATTGGTAATAAATAATAAAGATAACAAAAAATAATATTTCATAATTTAATCTCCAGCAGAATTCGATGCTCTTTTTCCTAAAGTATAAAAAGCAAGCTGAACTGCATTCTCATTCGCGCGTTATTGTAACTAACCAAAAACTGAGTAGATTGGGAGCCACTGCTCGATATAGACACTAGTGTAGCAAGAGTTTGAAATGCGCCAACTACCTCACCAGCAACACCACCTATCATATTGATATTCAGGCTTGAGTACATATCAAGTGTCCCTCGGTAGATTATATTGATTCCCCCTGACGACATATTACTCCCGATCTTAGTAGCTCCTAATTGAACTTGCCTCTTAGTTAAACCCATTGACTTTGAAAGCTCTTTCCCAGAATACTCCCTGCCCTCAATGATTTCTTCTAAAGTTGCCAACCTTAATCTCGCTTCATCTCTTGTTGATGCGCTTCTATTTAAATACCTTATATTTTGTAACTCATCATTTATCGTATCAACAGTGCCATAATTATTCTTTGCAAATTCAGCGGCCCTTTCCGCATTATACCACCATTGCATTGCTGAGGTGACGGCACCATTGGCAAACTTTCCACCCGTAAGTTTAGACACTGTGCCACCAACTAAGCCTGCAATCGCTGTTCTTCTAACTGCATCTGCATAAGTTCCGGTTTTCGGATTCATAAATCCTTTCATACTGGCGGTGACTAAATAACTGACAAAGCCATGACCAAATTTACCACCTTGCAAGACAGCAGAAACGCCACCTACCATCGCATGCGATGCCACATTTTGAACAGCAGTCCACCCACCAACATCAAAGTCTAATTTAGCACCAATTTCCCCTGAAACAGCCATGGTTAAACTAGCAATTACATAAGACTTTATAGCTGCACCAAAACTACCTGTGACTGCATAGGTTTTTAAGCCTTGATATAACGGTAATGCATAAGGTGCCCAAATCCCTATTGCTATACTTACTGCCGCATCGAGTATCGGAATACTGGCAATGGCTTTGAGTATTGATGTAAGCCCCGTTATTTTCATTAGCTTTTTCAAGAAATAACCGCTGGGGTCGTTATAGGTCAGTGGGTTATTTAGCACATAACTATAGCGGTTATGACTTTGCGTTAAATTAGGGAACTGAACAAAGGGATCCGCTTGTAAAAAACGACCTATATTGGCATCATAAATACGGCCATTCATGTGGATGACTTCCAGCTCATCCATTTGTTCGTGGCCGGTGAAGCTGCGCATTTGCGACAATAACATCGCATTGCTGGTGAGCGCTTGGCTTGTATAAACTTGTTGCTGCTTGCCCCACGGATCATAAATGTATTGGCCAATGCCTTTACCTTGTTGATCTGTAATAAGCACCGTAGAGCCAAGCATATCTGTATGGGCTACTTGTACTTTTTGTACTTGTCCTTCAATTTGGCTTAGTTCAGAAGAAAAGGGACAGCCATATATTTTTGATTTCCCATAATAGCTATCTGTCGTTAAAGTTACACTCCCACCCGATTAAGCTACTCACTTAACCAAACCATCCAGCTTGTCTCAAATTATCATTTAAAGCGTTATTATAAACCGAGCTAAATAATATAATTACCATTTTAAATTAATATGAAAATCTAATTTCCCCCACTCCAATTCTTAACTAACTTCTCAAACGGAATATCTACCGAAAGCACGCACACTTCTCCATAACCACTTTCATTTGAACGATATTCAAAATTAGCTATTAATTCAGAATATAAATTAGAATCAAACCAAATTGCAGAGACAACGAATTTATTATTTTCTTTATACTCTTCAATTTTAGAGTATAAAGATAATCGACTATCTTTTTTATTAAGTAAAAACATTACACTTTCAATCTTCAAGCCTGAAAATTCTTTAGGATAAAAAACATACAGCTGCGTTGCATCGTTGAAAATAGTTTCTGACTTATAAACATATTCAATCAAATTTTCTTTTTTTGGACAACCATTCAGCGCTTTATTAATAAAGACTTCATTTGAGGTAATTGCTGCCATCATTACAAAAATTACATTAATCATTTTTTACACTCGACCTATACTCTTTGAAATTACAGATTCAGGTTTATTGCTTCATAACACTACTTATATGCCAGCATCGAAAAACCGTCACTGAGGAATTATGACAAGCTATTATGAAGCAAGTGATCTGAACCCTATTTGTTCGTGGTTTTTGTGCAGTCAATTTCTTCTTCGTAAAGTTTGTCGCTGTAATACGTGGTGTCATTGGCGTTCACTTACATAAAACGCTGATGTTGCGGGCCACAAGTAAAGTTGAGGGTTTGCACATCTTTTAATATTTACGTGGGTTTACCCATAGCGTTATAGCTCGCGCTGGTGAAGCCGTCACCTCACGTCATGTTTCCACGGAAGTTTTAGCTAAAGGTGCGCCAACTACCGCTACGTACAGGTATTTACTCTAATTCAAGTTCAAATAAGTTGACAGGCAAAAAGAAAGACCTGACACGATTTATTTTTCTTCTAATCAACAATTTCTAAAAAAATTAAAATTCTAAATGCAATTGCAAATACTAAAAGTGATAAACCTAAATAAAAAGCAATTCTAAGTGGCAAAAATACGTCATCTTCATACTTACGTTTTCTATAAAAAAATAAAAAAAGTGTATTTATAATGAAAAGTAGAAGATAAATATAAAAATGACTCTTTAGCGTCATCAATAAAACCACTAATTGGATTATAAGAAAAAACCACGTTAAAGCTATTATAATCATCCCCCTTAATTTTTTATTCCCGATAAAGCAGGTTTATTCATTAGTTTATTCGAATTGGTTTAAATCCACTGAAATAATTGATGTTGCTAAGATGAACTGGTTCCTTAAAATAGCATCAAGCAAGTACTCAATTTGAACACTAAATCTCATTGTAAATTTAAGTCCCCCCCAATTCAATTTATGCAACTCAACTGTAAGCTGTCTTACTTGTTGTCCATAGCCCCTACTCCCACTACATGTTAGCTCAGTTTTAAATCATATTCTTATATGATTAACCGACTGATTAATAAAATATTTAAAGTTATATATATGAAAAATTAATAACTAAAGCCATAACAAAAGTAATAGCAATAAAGTTATCTATGATTAACTTTCTACTATATTATTTTCGTACACTGGCATACAACTCCTGCATTACAAGCTGTAAACCTTGCTGCATCTTCTCGCTCGATTGTCCTGCAAAACCAAGCCGAGCATAGCTATAGTTTATGGGTTTTAAGCTACGTACTGAGTTGGTAAAGTAAAACTCGGCTTGGGTTTGTAAATATATACCTTGCTTTGCTAACTGCGCTTTTAAGTGCTGAGTGTCTTTATTAAAGTTGACCCACATCGCCATACCGCCGTCGGGCTTTTTATATTCTATAGGATGCCCAAGTGCTTGTAGCTCTATTAAATAGGCATCCATCGCTTCATAGCGCTGTTTATACAGTTTGGTCATACGCTTTAAATGGCGTTCAAAGCCACCTTCTTTCATCCAGTGCGCCACAGCTAATTGCATGATCACATCGTTCTTATGGTTAATCAGCTGCTTCCACGCAGTTAATTGCGCTAATACTTCAGGCGCTGCGCAGATATAACCGATACGTGCGGCTGAAAACATAATCTTTGAAAACGTCGATAGATAAATAACAATGCCCGCAGGGTCATCGGCGGCCATGGGTTGTAATGGCTGACAGCGATAATGAAATTCATGGTCGTAGTCATCTTCGATGATCATCACGTTATGGGCATAACACAGTTGATAAATTTGCAAGCGCCGCGTTGGCGATAAGGTCACGGTAGTTGGATATTGGTGCAGCGGCGTTAAGTACAGCATTTTAATTGGATAACATTCTAGCTGGGCTTTTAAATCATCAACACATAAGCCTTCATCGTCTTGTTTTATATCAACTAATTGCGCGCCACAAGCAGCAAATGCTTGCCTTGCTGGCGGATAACCTAACGTTTCGACTGCGACAAAATCATCTTTTTTTATAAACGCTTTTGCGATTAAGAACAGTGCTTCTTGCGAGCCATTGCAGATCAATACGTCGCTTACGTTTAAATTACGCGCTTTGTATAAGTAATCACAAATATGAGCTTTTAATTGCTCGTTACCACTGACCTGCCCATAATGCAGTTGATTGATATCTAAGTGATTACACACATGGCTGACGGAGCGTTTAAATTCTTTTTGTGGGAAACTGGCAAGATCAGGCAAGCCACCAGCAAAGTTATATTTATACGCAGTTAAATCCATTCCAGCAGCGGGCACAGCCAATGTTTTAGCAAATTGATAAGGTTTTGCTTTCAGTATTGGAGTACTTGAGGTACTAACACTACTTTGAATGGGCAATGACTTGGTGATCCGATAACCTGAGCGCTGCCGAGATTCAAGCCAGCCTTCCGCTACTAATAATTGCAATGCATTCATCACTGTATGGCGATTGAGCTGATAAGTGTTTGCCATGACACGCGCCGAGCTGAGTTTTACCCCTGGCGCAAGCTTGCCTTGCATTATGGCACTGCGTATCGCGCTGGCTAGTTGCAAATATTTGGCAGGCTCTGACTCATCAAATTCAATAACTAACGGCTGCATTACGACTCCAAAAACACTCTAAACTGGTCTAGTTAAAAAGCTAAAACTGGTTGTTTATTACTGACCAAAGTAGCGTACCTTTGTTATTCATAAATAGCAAAATATGGGGCTTATCATGTTTACAAAACACATTCATCAAACCAATAAGCTGGCTTTAGAGCCACTGACACAAAACCACCTAGAGGGGCTATATCAAGCAGGCCAAGATCCACAAATATGGCGTTGGGTTTTAATGAATTACACCCAAACCCGTGCAACTCTCGATGATTGGTTTATCAATACAGCGCAGTTTAATGCCGAACAACAAATAGTCTACGCCATAGTTGATAAAGTAAGTAAGCAGGTGCTTGGTACTACACGTTTATTTAGGTTAGATAAACAAAATCGCAGCGCCGAGATTGGCCACACATTTATTGCTAAAAAGTGGCAACGTAGTTTTGTAAATACCCACGCTAAATACTTGCTACTGCAATATGCGTTCGAAGAATTAGGCTTAGTGCGTATTGCTTTTAATACCCATGAACAAAACCAAAAATCGCGTAATGCTATAGCACGCCTTGGCGCCCGCTTTGAAGGCATTAGCTATAAAGACAGGTTACTTGCCGATGGCTCATACCGAAACACCGCTCAGTTCAGTATTATAGACGAGCAATGGCCGACAATAAAATCTCAGTTAGAAGGAAAACTATAATGTACCCAGCGGCCCATTTTCAACAACATGATAGTAAGCAATTACAACAGTTAGTAAATAGCTATCCACTGGCGACCATTTTAATGCCTAATACACAAAACCAACTCAATGATATATGCCGCGTGCCATTATTATATGACTCAGCTCGCGAGGTTTTTATCGGCCATGTGGCCAAATATAACCCCCTGTCATCATTTGATGGTCAAAATGTGAAGCTATTATTTAGTGGCGATGATTGCTATTTATCGCCCGCTTACGCACACAATAAAACCCTACCTAGTTGGCTTTATTCGAGTGTTTATGTGACAGCTAAAGTGCATATTGTTAAAGACCAACAGCACAAAGAACAGATCATGCAACGACTAACCGATCACTTTGAGCAACACTTTACCCAACCTAATACAACTAAATGGCAACTTGATGAAGTACCAGTAAAGCATCGCCAAGCAATGTATCAACAATTAAGCTTTATTGAATTTATTCCTAGTCAATGGCGTGGCAATTTTAAGCTGAGTCAAAATAAATCTGTAGATATACGTACAGCTATAAAACAAAGTCTAACCCTGCTGGGTAAACTCAGTATTGCTAAGTTAATCGATTAGCAGTGTAACGGGCAAGAAAAAAGGCTCCTCGGAGATCTCAGAGCCTTTGCGTCAACTTTGAAATAAACTCGGTTAACTTATAGCAAGTAAATGTGGTGTAAGACTTTGGTAATCAACTGCCATGGCGATACTCAGTGCAGTGATATTCACAATTGAAAACGCAAATACTTGGCGTGCCCAACCACTAATATCAATATTACGACGATAACCTCGCAGCGCCATTAATAACCACCAAAAACTAGTAGTGCAAGCAACAGCTAAAAAAGCCATACCGGTATAACCGCCAATGGTTAATAACATCACCACTAACGCATATACCGCGATATACAACACAATATGATGTTTAGCTTTATCAATACCTTGCGCTACCGGTAATACCGGAATACGCGCAGCTTGATAGTCTTTATAACGAAAAATAGCAATCGCATAAGAGTGCGGCATTTGCCACAAACTAAACATTACTAATAAGATCAACGCGCCAACATCAAACTGTGCTGAAACAGCACAGTACCCTACCACTGGTGGTACTGCTCCTGATAAACTACCGATAAACGTGCCATACACTGAGCGACGCTTCATATATAAGCTGTAAACACCCACGTATATGACATAACCAAACACAGCAAAAAATACCGCAATCCAGTTAGTAAAAACCATTAGTAAAGCAAAGCCTAGTAAGCCAAGTACTGTGCCATGCAGCAAAGCCGTGGTTGCAGACATTTCACCGGTAACGGTTACCCGTGTTCGCGTACGCGCCATGCGAATATCAATATCACGGTCGATCACATTATTGATCACGCAACCTGAGGCTACCACCAGTGATAAACCAACTAATGTAGCAAGCATTAGCCAGCCATCAATATCACCACGCGAGGCGAGTAAAAACCCACCCGCAACCGAGATCAAATTACCCATGATAATACCGGGCTTAGTGACCTTTAAATAACGACGAAACATCTGCAGTTCCCCTATTCTTTGCTTTACGAAAACGTACTAGCTGGGGCTAGTACATCATCATGGCGTTCGATTCGTAGATGATCCATACAGACAGGCCAACCACCATGACGATGATCAGCGCACTGAAGATGAACGATAACGAACTGGCTTTACCGTCTTCGGTGGTAAAGTTCAGGTGCAAGAAGTATTTTAAATGCACCCAAATTTGCACAATGGCCATTACGACAACACAGGCAAATGTGGTTGGTTTTGACAATGTACCGCTCATCACCGCCCAAAATGGAATGGCCGTTAGAATGATTGATAAAACAAAACCTATTAAATAGTCTTTAACACTGCCATGTGAAGCATCACTATGGCTTTGTGTATGTAGCTCATTTAATACATGTGATTCACTGTGGCTCATTACATCACTCCCATTAAGTAAACAACGGTAAATACACAGATCCATACCACATCTAAAAAGTGCCAAAACAAACTTAAGCAACTTAAACGTGTAACGGTTGCTGGGTTTAAACCACGGCGTGACACTTCGAACATCATCGTCGCCATCCAAATTAGACCAGCAGTTACGTGCATACCGTGTAAGCCTACTAAAGAGAAGAACGAGGTTAAAAATGCGCTGCGCTGCGGGCCATTACCATGGGCAATTAAATGATGAAATTCGTAAATTTCCATACCGATAAACACAGCACCAAAAGCAAAAGTAATTGCCAGCCACGTTAATGTAGCGGCCTTCTTTTGCGCATGAGCTGAGATCATCGCAAAACCAAAAGTGATACTACTTAGTAGTAACGCAGCAGTTTCAACCGCTACAAAGTCCAGTTCAAAAATATCTTTGCCAGATACGCCTCCTGCTGTATTCATATAAAGCACAGCGTAGGTTGCAAAAAATGAGGCAAACAATAAGCAGTCGGTCATTAAGTAAAGCCAAAAACCAAATACCGTATCGCCACCAGTATCATGATGCTCGTGAGCATGGGCATCATGATTGATGATATTTATATCTGCAGAGGTAGCACTCATGCGCTGAACTCCTTACCTTGGTTAAATGTTGTTGCACTTTTATTATGTGCACTTTCAATTTCAAGAATTTCTTCTGGTTGCACGTAGTAATCAACATCACTGGTGTAACAGCGCTTAAAGAATACCGTGATGCCAGCAATAACACCGACAATTGCCAACCACCAAATATGCCAAATCATGGCAAAACAGAATGTGGTAAAACACGCACTCATCATCACCCCTGCCGAAGTATTTTTTGGCATATGAATAGGCGCATAGCTTGCTTGTTGTTGATACGCTTGGCCTTTTTCTTTCATATCAGTCCAAGTATCAATGTCATGCACATGTGGGATAGTAGCAAAGTTGTAATACTGTGGTGGTGACGATGTTGACCACTCAAGCGTGTGACCATTCCACGGATCGCCGGTTGTATCTTTTAATGCTTCGCGATTTTTAAAGCTCACAATAAGCTGTACAACTTGGAACAAAATACCAAACATAATGATCACCGCACCGACAAAGGCAATGTACAACCAGATATTCCAATCTGGGTTATTGGTGTGGTTTAAGCGACGTGTCATACCTAAGAAACCAAGTACGTATAGCGGCATAAATGCAACAAAGAAACCAATTAACCAACACCAGAAAGACGCCTTACCCCAACCTTCATGAAGTTTAAAGCCCATTGCTTTAGGGAACCAAAATGCGAAACCAGCCAAGTATCCAAATACCGCACCACCGATGATGGTGTTATGAAAATGTGCAATCAGGAAGAGGCTGTTGTGTAATACATAATCAGCACCTGGGATTGCTAGTAGTACCCCTGTCATCCCGCCGATGGTAAAGGTCACCATAAAGCCAAGTGTCCAAAGCACAGGAACTGTAATGCGTAAACGACCACGATAAATAGTAAATAGCCAGTTGAACAGTTTCACACCGGTGGGCACCGCAATGACCATGGTCATTACGCCAAAGAAGGCATTAACATTAGCACTGGACCCCATAGTGAAGAAATGGTGTAACCAAACAATAAAACCTAAGATAGAAATTGCACCGCTGGCATAAACCATAGATTTATAACCAAATAAACGTTTACCGGTAAAAGTAGAAATAATTTCTGAGAAAATACCAAACGCAGGTAAAATCAAAATATACACTTCAGGATGACCCCAAGCCCAGAACAGGTTGATGTACATCATGGCGTTACCGCCAGCCTCATTAGTAAAGAAGTGGAAATCTAAATAACGGTCTAGCGTTAACATAGTCAACACCGCAGTTAAGATTGGGAATGACGCAGCAATTAAGATATTTGCCCATGTACATGTCCAGGTAAAAATTGGCATTTGCATTAAACGCATACCAGGGGCACGCATTTTAAACACTGTTACTAAAAAGTTTACTGCCGTTAATAGTGTACCAATACCTGATATTTGCAGTGCCCAAATATAATAATCGACCCCGACTCCAGGGCTAAAAGACATCTCCGATAGCGGCGGATAAGCCACCCAACCAGTTTTTGCAAATTCACCACAGAACAATGAAATATTAATTAATATTGCACCACCGGCAGTAAGCCAAAAACTTAAATTATTTAAAAACGGAAATGCTACATCGCGCGCACCAATTTGCAGTGGCAATACAATGTTCATCAGACCAATCATAAATGGCATCGCCATAAAGATGATCATGATCACCCCATGCGCGGTGAATATTTGGTCATAATGCTCTGGCGGTAAATAGCCTGTAGCACCACCTGTAGCAAGCGCCAATTGTGCCCGCATCATAATGGCATCTGAGAAACCACGAAACAGCATGATCAAGGCAAGGATAATGTACATCACGCCTAAGCGTTTATGATCGATTGAGGTGATCCAGTCGTGCCATAACACCCCCCATTTTTTATATTTTGTGACTAAAGCTGCAATCAATGCCCCTGCAATCACTACTACCGCCATTGTCACCATCAAAATAGGTTCATGGAACGGAATGGCATCTAACGATAATTTTCCAAATAACGACATAATTATTCCTCGCCCTCGCTGTGCATTGTGTGATTTTCATGACCGCTGTGCTCAGGCATTGCACTGTGCATCTTGTTCATATCACCATGTGCTTGCATATATTTCATAATGATGGTGTGGAACAAGCCATCATCAACATCAGCAAAATAAGTCACTGGGTTGTTTTCACTCGGTAATGCCAGTGCATCATAATTCGCTTTAGTGAGCGTATTAGCTTGGCTTTTCACCTTGTTTACCCACGTATCAAAGTCAGCTTGCGTTGGCGTAGCTATGGCATTAAATTTCATACCAGTAAAACCTGCACCGCTGTAGTTAGCAGAAAAGCCTTTAAACGTACCCGGTTCATTAGCAATTAAATGCAACTTAGTTTCCATGCCCGCCATCGAGTAGATTTGACTACCTAGTTGTGGGATGAAAAATGAGTTCATGGTACTTTCTGAGGTGATTTTATATTCCACTGGTACATTGGCTGGAAATACCAATTCATTAACCGTAGCAATACCTTGCTCAGGATAAATAAACAGCCATTTCCAATTCAGTGATACCACTTCAACTGTTAAGTGTTTGCCTTTACCTTCAAGCGGTTTATAAGGGTCAAGCTGTTGCGTTGATTGCCAAGTAATGACACCCAGTACAATCACTATCACAATAGGAATGGCCCAGACTGCGGCTTCAATTTTTCCTGAGTGTGCCCATTTTGGCGCATAAATTTGCTGCTCTTGGCCATCACGATATTTCCACGCAAAGTACAAGGTCATCACAATCACAGGAATAACCACAATTAACATCAGCACAGTGGCAATGATGATCAGATTTTTTTCATCTATCCCAACTTGCCCTTTTGGATCAAGCACCCCGCCTTTACAGCCAGTCAGTGCGAGCACAGTTGTGCCCAGAGCAATATTACAGAGGTTTCGAATTAACAAAGGACTATCCTACAACCTAAAATTTGATATGTGCTGCCCCTACAACTCTAAATAAAAGCGTAAAAACAACGGTTTGAATATTCCTCAGGTAACTTTTTAGCGCCATAAAAAATACTAAGCATCAAAAAAGCAATAAAGGAATTTGAGGGTGTTGGTTGAATCGCAGGTACACTGCGGCTAAGCGTTATTACAGCGGACAGAATCAGCAGAATAGTTAAAAGCCAAACTATCTATAACGAGTAGCGTTCAACCATTAACAAGAGGTGGAGCACGACAACCATGAGCGCTGTGTACTACTAAAGATGTTTTTGTTTGACGAAAAGCAAAGGCTGCTTTGCGTAAAATAACCCCAGCACGACGCGCTGGGAAAAAGTGAAAAATCAACCAACATAAACCAATGAGTAACTGGCACGACACAACTGGATATGCCAAAAAGCCCAATACATTAATTAAAGATGACTCATATACAGCCCCTTCAGTTAATAAGCTTTTTAGCTCTGTCGCATCTTCAATACTACCATTTACCAGCATGGCTGAATTAATTAATAAAATAACTAATACAGAAAATAGCTCTCGTCCGGCAAAAAGTGCACGCGCACGCAACTGCCATCTACTAAGCGTAGAGTGCGTTTTTGCTGGCGGACAATTTTGCGAATTCAAACGTATATGGCCTTATTGGTTATATATTACGAAGTAAAGCGACTGGCTTTACGCTATTTTCCACTTCGTTGTTATGATCTTCATCAATAAAGTTTCAGTAATTACTGAAATTTCGGGAGGATTATAACAAAGTCAACACAAGCTACAAGTATAAAACAACATAGCGGGCTAACTTTTTATTAATATGTTGAATTACAGCTATAAAAAAAGCGCCATACTGGCGCTTTAAAAATAACTTAAATGATAATTGGCGGCTTTTAGAAAATAAAAAGCAACTCAAGCTAAGTTATCCCCTAACTTGAGTCGTCTTTTTGACAACATCTTCACACACAATTATAAAGATTCGTTTAATAGCGTATTCGCTATTGAATTTAGTATTGGCTGCTTCGCCATCTAACTGCATGTCGGTTAAAATAAAAAGCAACTCAAGCCAAGTTATCCCCTAACTTGAGTCGTCTTTTTGACAACATCTTCACACACAATTATAAAGATTCGTTTAATAGCGTATTCGCTATTGAATTTAGTATTGGCTGCTTCGCCATCTAACTGCATGTCGGTTAAAATAAAAAGCAACTCAAGCCAAGTTATCCCCTAACTTGAGTCGTCTTTTTGACAACATCTTCACACACAATTATAAAGATTCGGTTCTAATATTTTTCAATACGTATTGTAGATTCACTGATGAACAATAAGTTCATTTAATCGCGTGGCAGTAAATAAAAGCAGTTCAAGCTCAGGTTAACTAAACTTGAACTGTCTTTTTGACAACATCTTCACACACAATTATAAAGATTCAGTTTTAGCGTTGTTCATAAACACTGTAATTCAGTGACAAACTTTCAGTTCGTCTAATCATGTGGCAGTAAAATAAAAACAGTTCAAGCCCAGTTTGTACTAAACTTGAACCGCCTTTGACAACATCTTCACACACAATTATAAAGATTCTTTGTAAGCGGCTTGTTCATTTCGCTTCCTTGAAACTAAATTTAGTGTAATAGCTCAAAGCTGACAACTGATAAAAATAAATCTGATAGATGAAAAAAATTAACCCATAGACTTTAGTCTAAATTTTAGCCCTAAAATCAACTTAAATGTTCACAAAAAACTTTATCAAAAGATATTATTTTATAATAAACAATCAATTGAAAATAAAGCCCGTAAAGCATCACAGTTATGAGAAATGATTTCACTTAAAGTGAAGATAATTTTGGACCGATCCATATTAATATTATATTCTTAAAAAATTGCAAAATAAGAATAACAGGATATTAATATGATTCGCAAAACCATACTAGTTAGCTTACTTAGTTACTCATTTAGCTTAACTGCCGCACCAATCGCAATGCACCAAATTAAAGGATTAAACAAAGCAGCGATTACACACGCTGATCTTGCTCCTTTACTAGATACGTTAGCTGCTCACCCCAGCATAGAGCGAAAAAATTTAGGTCAATCATTCTTAGGTAAATCAATTGATGCATTTTATATTGGCTCGGGGCCAATCAAAGTTATGATGTGGAGTCAAATGCATGGTGATGAAAATACGGCAAGTGCCGCATTAACGGATTTTTTAAGCTATGCAATCGAAACAAAAAATGATGCATGGCGAGAAAATTGGCAAAACAAACTATCACTGATGATCATTCCTATGGTCAATCCCGATGGCGCACAGCTGCAAACCCGTTTTAATGCGCAAGGAATAGATTTAAACCGCGATGCTAAAGTGTGGAGCTAAAGCACACTTTTTACTACGCAACGATAAACACATCGAATACGCCGTATTAGGTAGTCAACTTATAAAACTTTAAATTTAAGTACGTTAGGTAAGCCCTGTTCTCAGGGCTTGTTATTTTTTGCGATCTTTTTGGCTGTATTTTTACGTAGGTAATAACGATACCAACCTAGCCAAGCCAACACTAAGCTTGCCAACGAGGCGATGATCCACAGAACTTTAAGGCTTAGCCCACCTACACTGCCATTATGCAAGGGATGTAGCCAGTTTTTGATTTGGTTACTTGTTCCTTGCTGCCTAAGATCGAAGACCTTCACTACCTCACCTGAGCGTGGGTTAATATCAATATAACTGTTTGGAAAGCGTGTCGATTTATCATCACTTACCTGCATGCGCAGCCGATAATAGCCTTGGTTTACGCTGGGAGTTTCTATCCATGCAAGTCGTGCTTTAGGCATTTGTATTTGTGCTATTTTCACAGCCTGAGTAACACTAATTTGCGGGTTTGAAAAAGTTAATTGTGGTGCTGGTCTTGCAGCACTTTCGACTTCGCCCAGTACCAAGCCAAGCAAGCCATTGGTCTCTTTGGGCAAGGCTAGCATCGCACCGGTACTAGTAAGAATAAACAAGGGTAACAACATCACTAAACCGATTGTTTTATGCCAATCGTACATGCGTCCTAATAAAGCAGCGCGGCGCTTAAAACGCAATTGCCTCAACCAAAAACCTGACTTAGGCCACCACGCAACTAAACCTGTGAGTAATAAGAGCGCGCTGCCAATTCCAAGGTAACCGACAATAATTGTCCCTGTACTGCCAAGTAGTAAAGTAAAGTGCAAGTTATACAGCCAAGTTACTAGGTAATCGCCCCAAAATGACTGTCTGAGCAAGGTGCTGCCATCAGCTGACAACCACACCATCATAGGTGCAAAATCCTGCCCTTGAGTCTCTTGAGGGTTATAATAGCGCGCCGGAATGAATTGTTGTTCAGGGGTCACTTCAAACCGCCACGGTCCCAGCTTATCTGGATACTGCATGCGTAATGTTTTTAATGCAGTGTTGTAATCACACGGTTGCTGCGCTGCATTCGCTAATTCCGGATGCAACCAGGTATCTATTTGCGGATAATAAACAAGTGCAGCTCCTGACAAGCAAAGGATCACAAAAAACATGCCAAGGCTTAACCCCAACCATAGATGAAGTCGCCTTGCCAACTTACGCCACGCGAGTAACTGCTTACTCATTAATACTTAAACTTAATTGCAGCAGATACAGCACGACCTTGTGCTGGGCTATGCAGAGTTTGCGAGCCATCCCACCATACATATTCATAATACTCATCAGTTAAGTTATCAACTTGCGCGCTTAACATCAGTGCCGAATTAACGTCATAACTTGCTTTAAGCCCAAGTTGAGTAAAGTCACCATATCGTCCTTGGCTATTACTTGGTGTTAATTCGTAATCAGATTGCGTACGCAGTGTTGCAGCCAAATTTAATTGGGTTGTTAATTGATAATCAATGCCTGCTGTTAATAAACGATTAGGAATATGGTCAATGTTATTACCTGTGTACTCTGGCGTGCTTGGATCTGCGATGTCTATTTGGGCTTGTTGCCAAGCAAATGCGCCCCACAAAGAAAACTTATTTGTTGGGCTCCACGATGCTTGTATATCAATACCTTTGCGTTTAGTTGCTCCTAAGTTATCAAAATCACCAAGAGGGTCGTTTAATTTACGTTTAAATTCTCCCGTTGCTGTTTGCTGCCATAAAGCAATGCGTATTTCACTGTCTCGACTTGGCTTCCACTTAACCCCTGATTCCCAGCCCTCATTGATTGAAGGAGCTAGATGCTTCTGCCTTGCGCCAATTAAGTAAGCCCCAGAGTTGGTACCGATCTGATACGTTTTTCCCCAGTTGGCAAAAATGGTTATCTGCTCAGAAGATATTACCGCCAGCGATAATTTCGGCTGTTTTATCGCACCATAATCGTTAATATCAGCATGTTCGTCAGTCAAAGCGTTATAAAATCCGCCATCAATCCAATCAACCCGTATAGCTGGAGTAATGCGTAACCACGAGGTTGGCTCAATCATGGTTTGTATATAGAGCCCTTTGACAGAGAGGTCAAAATCTTGATCACGAGTTTGCTCCACAACTACTCGCTCGTTGGTCAAATACCTTTTTGAAACTACATCTTGATTCTCGATACTGGCTCCGACCTCAACCAAAAGTGCATTTATAGCTGCTATTTTAGGTGTATAAGTTAATGATGTACTTGCGCCATAATGCTTTTCTTTACTAAGGCGATTTTGTTGTGAGGCTAGTGCTGAGAACTTAACAAAACGGTCGTCCTTATACTCATTTAGCCACGCCAGTGTATTAAAGTGAGTATGTGCGGCTATTTGACTCCCCAGGGCCAAACTATATTGGCTGATAGTACGAGCGTCTTTATCTGATTCATTGTAGGTATTAGTTGCATTGGGCGTAGAATAAGCAACATCAGCGGTTAAATAACCGGGCTCTTCAGCATTTGCTTGATAATGGCGAGCACTGGCAGTAACTTCTGTATCACTTGAAATACCGTATCCCCACTTCCCTGAGATGCTTTTTTTATCAAGCTCGGAATGCTCGCGATAACCTTCTTTTTCGCGATAACCCACAGCATAGTTTTGAGTAAAGTTACCACTTGCTATACCCATTGCAGCTTCAGCTTGGTAAGCACCAAAGCTGCCAGCGGTAACACGTCCATCAAGGTAATTACCACCACTGCGAGTTGCAAACGCAACATTACCAGCAATGTTATTAAGCCCGTAACGTGGATCATTAGTGCCCCGTATAACTTCTACAGCATCAATCTCAATAGGGAAAATCATATCAATAAACGGCATGTTGCCATCATTGGTATTGGCGGGAATACCATCAATCAGTAGTTTAACAGCATTCACCGAGCCTTCCCCATTAAAGCCTCGAAATGATAGCTTACCGCTAGTAGTACCTTGATTAAACTCCGTCAGCATAATTCCTGGCATTTTACCCACTAACTGCCAGGCATAATCAAAATCGGTATTTTGGGCAACATCTGGCGACATTCTATCGACAGAAGTAAGCGCTCGAGAACTGTCTATAAACCGTGTACCAACAATGCTGATTGTGTCACCAACAGCAAAACTAGTATCTCCTGAGCTTTGAGTATAATTATTTCCTTGCGGCTGGGTTTGTGCACTAACTGAAGAAACAGTTAATAAAGAAAGAGCAGTAAAAACCGGCAAAACATGCAGAACCATGATCACTCCGAACATAAACGTAGGATAGTATTATAATTTATTCATCATATTATACAGTCCATACGAGCTTCACTGGGTGTGACATATTGTCGCAGTGGTCGATTACTTGACACATTTTAGCCGTAAGTGGGCATTAAAAAAGCGCCTGTTATTAAAGAGGCGCTTTTTAATGTATATTTGATAGCTATCAAGAGCTTATAATATTTGGTTTTCTTTCCAAACTTGCTCTTTTGCCATACGCTTTTTGCGTTTGTCGCATGGGTCATCACAATCACAGGCTTTATCAATGCCTACAGAGCCTAAACCACCACAGCTGCTGGCCATAGATTTCTTTTGCACTATCATGCCCACAGCCATCGCTGCGACAATTAAAAGCAGTAAACCAAACGTAAGAAGAAAAAGTGACATTGCTTAGCCCCTATTGATCAGCAATAAAATAATGCTTGATGATAATCACCAAGCTGTTGCTATTATAAACTGATTTAAACCGCGCTACAAATAGGGTTTAAATGCAGGGCTCGAATAAGTCACTAAGCCATCTTTTGATTTGCCGATCAGATAAACCGGTAAATCATTTTTTTCAGCATAGGCTTTGGCTTTATCCATCCCCATCACAGTCAGTGCTGTTGCAAGGCCGTCAGCTGTCATCGCTGATGGATGCAATACAGTAACCGATACTAGATCATGACGACTTGGCATACCTGTTGCTGGATCAATTAAATGGCTATAGGTAATACCATCCATCTCATAGTAAATGCGATAATCACCCGATGTCGCAATGCCGTTATTACCCGGCGCTAATACACGGTGCACTTTACGCACACCAGGCTCAGCATCCGGTTGCTCAATAGCGATACGCCAATCTTGATCATTCGGTTTTTTACCTGATACACGTAACTCACCACCAATCTCAACCATATAATCAGTTAAGTCATGGCTTTCTAATAATTCAGCTACTTTATCTATCCCATACCCCTTTGCAGTAGAAGAAAATGATAATTCTAAACCCGCTACTGTTTTCGCTAGGCCTTGCTCAGTCAGTATTAGTTTATCAACCCCAATTTGTGCAACCATGGCTGCGAGTTCTTCATCTGTTGGACGTTTTGTTGGTTTTTTATCAGGACCAAAACCCCATAAATCAATCAGTGGTCCCATGGTCACATCAAGAGTCTTAGTAGACTCTCCTAAGCGGATGGACTCGCTTACAACTGCTCTAAAATCACGGCTAATAGGCATAACTTGACCAGCGGGAAGACGATTAAAAGTGTTGATTTCAGAATCATCAATATAAGTCGACATTGATTGATTTATATCTTTGAGCAACAGAGTTACTTCTGGTAATAAATTTAATGAATCCAGCTTTTGTTGCTTGGCGAAGACCTTAATATGGTAAGTAGTACCCATAGTTTTACCTTCAAGGTATAACTCTTGGGGCTCATCATTTTGGCCACAGCCACTAATGAGTAAAGTGAGGGTAAGAAAAAAGATGGCAATCATGCCTTGTCGGTGAAAAACTCTATTCATAGCAGCCTACTTAAGTAATGGAAATAAAAAAGCCCCGTAACATATATTGCTACGAGGCTGATATTCTAACCAAAACTAAACTGTTTTGATACGGGTGTTAGCCACCGAAATCATCTAGTAAGATATTTTCGTCTTCAACACCTAAGTCTTTCAACATAGTGATAACAGCGGCGTTCATCATTGGAGGACCACACATGTAGAACTCACAATCTTCTGGCGCTTCGTGATCTTTAAGATAGTTCTCAAATAGCACGTTATGGATAAAGCCAGTATAGCCTTCCCAGTTATCTTCTGGTTGTGGATCTGAAAGCGCGGTATGCCATACGAAGTTATCATTTTCAGCCGCTAGGCCGTCAAAATCTTCAACATAGAACATTTCACGCTTAGAACGTGCACCATACCAGAAACTCATCTTACGCTTAGAGTTCAAACGCTTAAGTTGGTCAAAGATGTGTGAACGCATAGGTGCCATACCAGCACCACCACCTACAAATACCATTTCAGCATCAGTATCTTTTGCAAAGAACTCACCAAATGGACCAGAGATAGTTACTTTATCACCTTCTTTAAGTGACCAAATGTACGATGACATTTTACCACAAGGTAAGCTTAAATCTCTTGGCGGCGGCGCAGCGATACGCACGTTAAGCATGATGATGCCTTCTTCTTCTGGGTAGTTAGCCATTGAGTAAGCACGAATTGTTTCTTCGTCTACTTTTGACTCCAGCTTGAAGAAACCAAAATGGTTCCAATCGCCACGATACTCTTCTGGTACATCGAAATCAGCATATTTAACGTGATGCGCAGGGGCTTCAATCTGAATATAACCACCGGCACGAAACGGTACTGACTCGCCATCAGGGATCTGTAGTTTAAGCTCTTTAATGAAAGTTGCTTTGTTATCGTTAGAAATAACTTCACAATCCCATTTTTTAACACCGAAAATTGACTCTTCAAGTTCAATTTCCATGTCATTTTTAACATTTACCTGACACGCTAAACGACAGCCTTCACGGGCTTCACCTTTAGAGATGTGATCAAGTTCAGTTGGTAAGATATCGCCGCCACCAGAATGAATGTGTACACGACACTGACCACAAGAGCCACCGCCACCACATGCAGATGATACGAAAATACCTGACTCAGATAGCGCGCCTAAAAGCTTGGTACCTGCAGATGTTGTAATGGCTTTGTCTGGATCGCCATTTACGCCAATGATGATGTCACCGCTTGCAACTAGCTGAGATTTAGCACCAATGATGACTAAAACTAGCAGTACAACGATAGCGATGAAAACACCAACGCCTAAGAAAATCTCATAACTCATGATTTATCCTCGCTACCTATTAAAGTGAAATGCCAGAGAATGACATAAAGCCAAGACCCATCAAGCCAACAGTGATAAAGGTAATACCTAAACCACGTAAGCCGTCTGGCACGTCTGAATATTTCATTTTCTCACGGATACCAGCAAGCAAAGTAATTGCTAGCGCCCAACCCACACCAGAACCGATACCATAAACCACTGATTCAGTGAAGTTATAGTTACGTTCAACCATGAAAGATACCGCACCAAATATTGCACAGTTAACTGTGATCAATGGTAGGAAGATACCTAACGCGTTATAAAGTGCTGGGAAGAACTTATCTAATGCCATTTCAAGAATTTGTACAAGTGCCGCAATAACACCGATAAACGTCAAGAAACGTAAAAAGCTAAGATCCGCGTCAGGATAACCAAGCCACTCAAGTGCACCAGGTGCAAGAACCGCATGATAAACCAAGTTGTTAACTGGTACTGAGATACCCAATACCACGATAACTGCCACACCTAGACCGATAGACGTTGTAACTTTCTTTGATACTGCAAGGAAAGTACACATACCTAGGAAGAAGGCCAAAGCTAAGTTTTCAATGAAAACTGCTTTTACGAATAAACTAATATAATGTTCCACAGTCTGCCCCTTACCCTTTCGCTTCTACTTGGTCTTTCTTATAAGTACGAAGTACCCAAATGAATAAACCAATGATGAAGAATGCACTAGGCGGTAAAATCAATAGACCCATAGGTTGATACCAACCACCATCTTGTACAAGAGGGATGATTTCAACACCAAATAATGACCCTTTACCAAATAGTTCACGAATAAAGCCAACAGTCAGTAACACTACTGAGTAACCTAAGCCATTACCGATACCATCAAGGAACGACATTACTGGCGGCGACTTCATTGCGTATGCTTCTGCACGACCCATTACGATACAGTTAGTAATGATTAGACCAACGAATACAGACAACTCTTTCGCCGTAGCGTAAGAGAAAGCTTGTAATACTTGGTCAACAACGATTACCAATGATGCAATAATGGTCATTTGCACGATAATACGTACAGATGACGGGATCTGGTTACGAATAATTGAGATAAAGAAGCTTGAGAACGCTGTTACCAAGGTCAATGCGATTGACATGATTAAAGCATTTTTTAAGCTCGACGTTACCGCAAGCGCAGAACAAATACCAAGTACTTGTAATGCGATTGGGTTGTTTGCCAGTACCGGACCAAATAGGACCGACTTCATTTCTTTAGTATCAGCCATTATTTCAACGCTCCTTCACGTACTCTCGCAAGGAAAGGACCAAAGCCGTTTTCGCCAGTCCAAAAGTCAACTGTGTGATCAACACCATTTGAAGTTAAAGTTGCACCAGATAAACCATCAATTTGATGATCATTTTTAGCGCCGCTTTTTACTACATCAATAGGTAGCTCTTTGCCACCCCATTTAGCAGTCCATTGTGGATTTTGAATTTCCCCACCTAGACCAGGTGTTTCACCGTGCTTATAAAAGTTAATATCTTTAATTGTCTCGCCATCGCTTTCAAGCGCTAAGAAACCATACATAATACCCCAAAGGCCATAACCTTGGATTGGTAAAATGATAGCATCTGTAGAACCGTCTGCTTTTTTCGAGATATATGCAGGAGACTCATGAGTCATACGCTGAATACCAGCGATATCCTTAATGCCCTCTGCTTTTAATGCAAAGCTAATTTTTTGATCAAACTTGCTTTTTTCAAAATCGAAAGCGTCGATTTTAGCCTGAACTGCTTCGCCAGTTTGAGACTCACCTGTTTCCATATTAACTAGGCGAGTTTCGATCTTAGCTTTAAAAGTTTCTGATACAGAACCAGACACATCAATGCCCGCAGCTGCCAAGATATTTTTTTGAATATCTTGCGTTTTGTTAGCTTGCTGTAAAGGGCGAAGCTGAACTGAAGCAAACGATACGATGATTGCACACACTAAACATAGTGCTACAACAACGCTTAGCGTTTTGCCGATTGATTCGTTATTACTAGACATTACGTGCCAACCTCCGCTTGATATTAGCTTGCACTACGAAGTGATCGAACAATGGTGCAAATAAGTTAGCAAATAAGATTGCTAGCATCATACCCTCAGGGAATGCAGGGTTAATTACACGGATCATTACTACCATCACACCAATTAGTGCGCCATATGCGAACTTTGCTTTGTCAGTAAATGCTGCAGACACAGGGTCTGTCGCCATAAAGAACATACCAAAAGCAAAACCACCAAGTACAAAGTGCCAATGCCAAGGCATTGCAAATACTGGGTTAGTATCAGAACCAACAGCGTTTAATAAGAATGCTGTTGCCACCATACCCAAGAACACACCTAGCACGATGCGCCATGAAGCAATACGTACGTAAATGAGGAATAAGCCACCAACTAGCAATGCAAGTGTCGATGTCTCACCTACTGAACCTTGAATGAAACCATAAAACGCATCCCACCAAAGAGCCATGTTGCTGTAATCAAGTGAACCAACAAACGCTTGACCTAGCATAGTTGCACCAGAGAATGAATCTACTGCTGTCCATACTGTGTCACCTGAAATTTGTGCAGGGTATGCGAAGAATAAAAACGCACGACCCGCTAATGCAGGGTTTAAGAAGTTACGACCAGTACCACCAAAGATTTCTTTAGCGATTACTACACCGAATGTAATACCTAGTGCAACTTGCCATAAAGGAATGGTTGCAGGTAGGATAAGCGCGAATAACACAGACGTTACGAAGAAACCTTCGTTAATTTCATGCTTACGCACTGAAGCAAATATAACTTCCCAGAAACCACCTACAGCAAATGTAACTGCGTAAATAGGTAGGAAGAAACATGCGCCATAAAACATTTTAGCGCCCCAGCCGGATTCAGCAGTTAATTCACCACCAAATATCTGGAACAGGCCAACTTGCCAAGAATTTGCTAGTTCAAAACCTTGTGCTAATGCACCAGCGGCCTGATGACCGATATTGAACATACCAAAAAACATTGCAGGGAACGTCGCCATCCACACTAAAATCATCATGCGTTTTAGGTCGATGTTATCACGAACGTGTGTCGCGCCTTTATTTACGTGACCAGGGGTATAAAAAATAGTTGCAGCTGCTTCATACAGCGCATAAAACTTTTCATGTTTACCACCGGCTTCAAAATGCGGCTCGATATCTTCTAGAAATTTCTTTAAACCCATCTCTCTAGCCTTCCTTCTCGATCGTAGTCAAGCAATCGCGTAGGATTGAACCATACTCGTATTTGCCTGGACAAACGAAGGTACATAACGCTAAATCTTCTTCATCAAGTTCAAGCGCCCCTAATGAAATTGCACTATCCAAATCACGGGCAATTAAGTCACGTAATAAAGGCGTTGGCAAAATATCTAAAGGCATAACACGCTCATAGCTACCAAGTGGTACCATGGCACGTTTTGAACCACCTGTTGACGTTGTCATTTTAAATAAACGACTCGGTGTTAGGTGTGATAAGAAAGTACGTGTTACAGAGAATTTATCTGTGCCTGGAGCAATCCAACCAAACAACTCTTTTTCGCGACCTTCAAGTAATACCGATACTTGAATGTGGTAACGACCTAAGAATGCTTGAGGACCTTGTGAAGTAGCGCCCGCTAAAACAGAGCCAGAGATAACACGGTTATCGCCGTCTTCTAATTCGCCTGCAACTAAATCATCTAAAGCAGCACCCAGTTGAGTTTTCACTAAACGTGGGTTTTTAACACGCGGACCAGCAAGAGAAATCACACGGTCTGTGCTAATTTCACCAGTTAGGAATAAGTGACCAAAGGCAATAACGTCTTGGTAACCGATATGCCAAACTTGCTTGCTTACCGATACTGGATCTAAGTGATGGATATGTGTGCCAACAAGGCCAGCCGGATGTACGCCACCAAACTCATGTACTTCTACTTGAGGAATTGATGAGCTAGGTACTTGGCTACCTGCTTGTTTACAAACAAATACCTTACCATCGGTCAGACGTGATACTACAGCTAAACCTGCTTCAAATGCTTGTACATTTTCAGCAATAATCACTGCAGGATCTGCAGCAAGAGGGTTAGTGTCGATAGCCGTCACAAAGATCGAACTAGGATTTGCATCCACAGCCGCTACTTTGCTGAATGGGCGAGCACGTAATGCTGTCCATTGACCTGACTGGATTAGTACTTCTTTGGCTTTTTCACGATCGAGACTCGAAAGTTGCTCAGTCGAGAAAGCGTCAAAGGTGATTTGCTCACTGCCGTTTATTTCAATAACGACAGATTGCAGCACACGTTTTGCACCACGATTAATTTCTTTTACTGTACCAGCAGCTGGAGCAGTAAATAATACACCTGGGTTCTTTTTGTCTTCAAAAAGTACCTGGCCTTTTTTAACTTGGTCATCCACACGAACATGCATGGTTGGACGCATACCAATAAACTCTTCACCTAGCACAGCTACACGTTTGACGGTAGAACCATCATGAATAACTTGCTGAGGCGCGCCCTCTATGGGTAAGTCCAGACCTTTTTTTATGTTGATCATACGCACTTGCACTACATTAACGGAAAGAAACTGAAAAATCGTACCGACCACGTCGCTTTTCTTGATAACCCTAAGCCAAATTCAAGATAACGAAGAACCGCCTGTTTAAATTACAAAACAAGCAACGCAGTAAAATTCCTCACATATATTGCCCGAATTTTAACATCAATCAGGGTCACTATGCGAGTGTAATTATGAAATTTATACGACAGGAGCAGTTATTTAACCTATTAGCCGCATTTGAATAAAATTCAATATAGACCAAAGTGCTATTGCTTGCGAGGTGGGATGGAAATTAATCCGCTAAATAACGATAAAGTAAAATTTATCAATAAAAAAAGTCGCCATAGCGACTTTTCAAATAAACATGGCTGAATTAATCAATCATGTTAGCTATAGCGGCAACTGGATCGACATCTTGTTCATAATCAACAGCATCAATACCAAACCCAAATAAACGTAAAAACTCATTGTGGTAACCCACGTAATCAGTTAATTCGTCTATTGTTGCTGTGGTTACGCTGTCCCACACAGTTTGAATACGCGCTTGTACATCATCTTCCAGCTCTTTGTAGTTTTGGAATAAATGACCGCCGTCATCAAAGCGTGGTGAGTCTCCATAAAGGTTCTCAGTAAATAACGCGTGAATTTGCTCGATCGTGCCTTCATAGGTCCCATCCGCTTTCATTACTTTAAATAGCGCTGAAATATAAAGCGGCATAATAGGAATTGCAGAACTTGCTTGGGTGACCACTGCATTTAATGATGATACATAAGCTTCACCGTTTAATGCTTTAGTTGATTCTTTGATTGCTACGGTTGCGCGATCTAAATCTTCTTTCGCTTTACCAATAGTCGCGTGACCGTAAATTGGCCATGTTAGTTCTTTACCGATATAAGTATAAGCACTGGTTTTAAAGTTATCAGCTAGTACATCAGCCTCTTTTAATGCATCAATCCACATTTCCCAGTCTTCGCCGCCCATCACTTTAATAGTGTTATCAATATCATCTTGGTTTGCAGCTTCTACGGTAATAGCATCAATTTCACGTTTTGAGGTGTTTAAGTTTTTAGTCGTAACTGAGTTACCAATTGGCTTAAGCGTTGATGAGTAAACTTCGCCGGTATTTGGATCAGTTCGACGCGGCGATGCAAGGCTATATATAACTAGGTCTACTTTGCCTAAATCCGCTTTAATTGTATCAATCGCTTTTTGTTTGATTTCGTTAGAGAACGCATCGCCATTAATATTTTTTGACCATAAACCTTCAGCGTCTGCGGCCGCTTGAAATGCAGCAGTATTATACCAACCTGCAGAACCGGTTTTACGCTCAGTACCTTCTTTTTCGAAGAAAATACCTAAAGTTTTAGCACCGCCACCAAATGCAGCAGTAATACGAGATGCAAGGCCATAGCCAGTTGAAGCACCGATAACTAATACATTTTTAGGGGCATTTTTTAATGCGCCTTGTTGTTTTACATAGTTAATTTGTTCTTGTACGTGCTCTGCACAACCTACTGGGTGGGCGTTAGTACAAATGAAACCGCGAATTTTAGGCTTAATGACCATTGATCATCCTATATTTATCTCAATAAAAATTAGCGCTAGTTTAAAGGCTAATTGTAAAAATACAGGTCTGATGAGTTTTGTGTACTCTCAGACCTTGCCGTTAATCTAATTTAGAGCCACCTAAACAAGTCGGTGAGTCAGCAACCTGACCACTTTGCTCTGTAAATTCATCAGGAGTAAAAGTATGGATAGCCAATGCATGAATATGATTCGCTAACTCATCTTTTAGCACTTCATTAATTTGACGATGGCGTTGCAATAAACGTTTACCGCTAAACTCTTCACTTACTACAGTCACTTTAAAGTGTGAATCGCTACCACGACTATGCATATGGCTTTCGTTCACCACATTAAGGTGCTTACACGCAATCGCATCAGCTAACTTGCTTTCAATCTGTTGTTGCATTGACATAAAACACTCATATTTTACTGGTTATTTATGTGCTTACTATATCAAGGCCACTACTATAAAGGCCAACAAATATTCATTTTTGAAAAATTGTTCGAAAAGTTAAGTTGATTCGAGGGTGTGCCAAACGTGTTTGTTTAGGAAGCCCATGTAGATATTGTTGCTGGCTAAGTCCATTCATAACCAAGCAACTCCCGCTGTGTAACGTAAGCGAAGTGACTTCCTTGGTTACTTTATGTTTTATTTTAAATACTCGTTCAGCCCCTAATGAAATCGATACAATAATAGGCTCATGGCCAAGTTCTGCTTCATCATCGGCGTGCCAGCCCATGCAATCATTCCCATCACGGTATAAGTTAACTAATAAGGCATTAAATCCAACATCAAATTGTTTATTTAATCGTAGTCGCATGGCATCTAATACATCAGGCCATGGTTCAACATTTAATGTCGAACCGGAATAACCGTAACGTACACCAGCATCAGCAATAAAACATTGCATACGTGGAATGGGATTCGTTTTCCCAAACACGGTCGTTTTTGGTTGCTGCCAAGTCAGTGAGTCGCGTAAATAGTAGAATAAATCGAGACTTTTTTGCGCACTTAACGCTTTTGCTTGGTAGTAAAAGCCATTTGGTAACATATGGGGGTTGGCCTTTTGCCGTTGCATGTTAGAATTTACCTATCATTTGATTACTGATCACTAACTATTATGACCACGCAAGCACAGTTCGGCGATAAAACATTTACTCTTGAACGTTTTCCATTGGATCAAAAAAACCGTAGCTTACAAGCTTGGGATTCAGCAGACGAGTACCTAATTGACTATGTTACTGAACATTATCCTGATTGTCGCTCTTTGCTGATTTTAAATGATAGTTTTGGAGCCTTGTCTTGTTATTTTAGTAAACAACAATTAACGGTTTGTTCAGTAAACGATTCTTATATTAGCCACCAAGCGGCGGCTTACAACTTAGCAGAAAATAAAATACCAACCACCGCATTTAGCCAGCTAGATAGCTTATCGGCTTTGCCTGAACACGTTGATTTAGTTATTTTAAAAGTGCCACGCACATTGGGCTTCTTGCAATATCAATTATCTGAGCTCAGCGAAGTACTCGCACCTGGCACTCCGGTTATTGGCGCAGCAAAAACCAAAGATGTACATAATTCAACAATTAAAGCTTTCGAGCAATTTATTGGTGAAACTAAAACTAGTTTAGCAGTGAAAAAATCTCGCCTAATTATTAGCCAAGCGGAAGGTGGTTATAAAGCTGCTGATTTTCCTGTTAATTGGCCTCTTGAAGGCACTGATTTTACCATTAGTAATCACGCCAATGTGTTCTCGCGGGATTCTCTGGACATTGGTGCACGGTTCTTTTTTGACTTTTTACCGCAAACCAATAAAGCAAAAAGTATTATTGATCTAGGTTGCGGTAATGGTGTGGTGGGTTTGATGACACTCGCACGCTGCCCTAACGCTGAAGTTACCTTTGTGGACGAATCATATATGGCGGTTGAATCAGCACGATTAACTGTAGAGCTCAATATGGAAGATAAGTTTGAGCAATGCCGCTTTATTGAAAATGATTGCTTAACGGGCTTTGAACGTGAAAGTGTCGATATAGTGTTATGTAATCCGCCTTTTCACCAAGCACAAGCCGTGACAGATCACATTGCATGGCAAATGTTTAAACAAGCCAAAGACACATTAAAAAATGGCGGAGAATTACGTATTATTGGTAACCGCCACCTGGACTACCATGACAAACTAAAACGTATGTTTGGCAATTGTGAATTACTTGGTTCAAATAAAAAGTTTGTAGTATTAAGTGCCACTAAAAATAATGGAATGCTATAGCTATGATGAAATATGTTTTACCTTGTTGTGCTTTATTATCACTGTCGGCTTGCAGTAGTCAGCCTAATCAATTGATCTTAAATCCGCTCTATCAAGGTGGCAAATTAAGCTCAATTAATCAAAGTTTAAGTACCAGTGTTATTGATCTTAGAGGTGACCCAGCAACATTAAAATTAATAACCTCAGACAAAACCCAAACAATTGCCAGCCAAGGCCTTACTGAATCAATTAAAAGTGCCCTTGATAGCGCTCTTAGCCGAAACGGTGCAAGCATTTCAAATCTTGCGACTACTCGTTTTGAAGTTGATATTCATACACTGCAAGCCGTAGTAACTGAAAAAATGATGTCGCATACCAGCAATGCAAAGATTGAATTAGGTGTGCGTGTTATTCGCAGCGATAGTAACTTCAGTAAAATTTACCGTGGTAATGCAAGCCTTGAAGGACCACTAGGTCACGATAGAGCAAAAATTGAAGGACAACTCAATAAGTTGACTGAGCAGTTAATTACCCGCATGGTATCAGACCCTGAATTACTCGCATTTTTAAAAGGTTAACCATGAAACGTCTATTTTTATTATTTATATTAGTGCAACTTAGCCAAACCGCAATGGCAGCGACCGAAGGACGCTTTGTGCAAAAAAACAATATGTTCCCACGAGTTGAAATAACCACCACAATGGGGAAAATCATAGTCGAGATGGATCGCTCAAAAGCCCCTATCACCGTCAATAATTTTTTAACTTACGTGATGGATGGCAGCTATAAAGGCACCGTATTTCATCGTGTTGAACGTGATGTAGAAAACGACCGAGACTTTGTCATTCAAGGTGGTGGTTACGATAGAAATTACGACGGCGTTTATGAAGGCGATCCAATCTTTAATGAAAGCGGTAATGGTTCAAAAAACGATATGTATAGTATCGCCATGGCCTATCAAGATCGTCAACCTCATTCTGGTACTCGTCAGTTTTTCTTTAACATGGACAATAACGACCACCTAAACCCAGGTAAAGACTGGGGCTTTGCCGTGTTCGGTATGGTAATGGAAGGCTACGAAACGCTTGATAAAATCATGCAAGTTGAAACGGGATTTAATGAAAAAATTGGTTATGACTTTGTACCAAAAACCCCGGTTGTTATTTTAAATATAACTGTATTAGAGCCAACCCCACTATAACAATAAAAATAGCGGCCAAACCGCTATTGCCAATGAAGGCGTTATGACTAAAAGCTTGTCGGTATCAGAATATTTTTCGTACTTTAAAGATAAACGACTTATAAATGTGTTTATTTTTGGTATGAGCAGCGGTTTTCCTTGGGTCCTCATAGGCTCCGTGATGTCTGCGTGGCTAAAAGATGAAGGCCTCAGTCGCAGCATGATTGGCTTATTTGGTATTGTATTTGGTGCTTACAGCATTAATTTTTTATGGTCACCCTTAGTCGATAGGATAAAGCTGCCGTTGCTATATAACTGGCTAGGCCAGCGCCGTAGTTGGATACTATTTTGCCAATGCTTTATTTTGCTGGGAGTTATTTTACTGGCAGGATTAGATATCACCGCGCATTTAGCCATCGCAGCTGCGTTATGCTTATTAATTGCTATCGCCTCAGCGACTCAAGATATTGCTATTGATGCTTTTCGTATCGATACCCTCAGTGAAAACGAAAGCCATAAAGCAACCGCAGCAGCAGCAATGGCTACTTCTGGTTGGTGGAGCGGTTATGCACTGCTAGGTGCTATCCCGTTTTATATGGCAGATATGCCAAGTATTGACTGGCCACAAGTGTATTACTTTTTAGCTATTGTGATGTTATTACTTATGAGTTGTGTATTTTGGGCAAAAGAACCTGAATCTAACCGCGAAGTTGTTCATGCAGAACTAGAACGTATTTATCGGCAAAAGCTGGCGCTTGGTAAGCAAACACAATTAACTAAAGTTGCAGCATGGTTGGCTGTTACTGTACTTGATCCTTTTAAAACATTCTTCGCGCGTAATGGCGTAAAGACTGCACTTGCGCTGCTCGCTTTTATCTTTTTATTTAAAATTGGTGAAGCATTTCTGGCCCGTATGTCGATTGTGTTTTATAAAGAAGTCGGCTTTTCAAACACTCAAATAGCAAACTATTCAAAGCTCGGCACGGGGCTTATCACCATTGTGTTCGCATTTTTAGGCAGTATTTTTAATCACAAGTACGGCATCGTTAAAGGTTTGTTTATTAGCGGTGTGGCAATGGCTGCTTCTAACTTAATGTTTTCTTGGATCGCTCTCGCAGGCCCGCAAGAACACTTGTACGCAATGGCAATTGTCGTCGATGGCTTTACTCAAGCATGGTCATTAGTTGCTATGGTAGCATTTATATCTATGCTATGTGATCGCGCTTTTAGCGCAACACATTATGCTTTATTAGCGTCATTGGGAAATTTAGGACGAACCTTACTTTCAAGTTATAGCGGTGTGGTGATTGATGATTGGTTAGGTGGAAATTGGTCGTTATTTTTTATTTTGACTGCCCTGATGGTAATACCATCACTAATATTCTTATATCTTATTCGGCATAAATTGTATGAATTAGAAAATAGTTATCACGGTAGGAATTAATAAGGGAAAGAAATCATTTCACATCAATGAGAGCGCTTCCCTGCGCTTACAAAAAGAAACTAAATATTAGTCTTCTTTTAATAAGCCTAAACCTTCATACGGGTCGACTTCTAATGCGTCACAATAACGTAAAAATTCAATTACGTCTAAACGGCGCTCTTGGTTTTCAATTTTGCCAATAAATGAATGTGGTGTACCAAGTACTTGAGCAAGGCTACGCATTGTGTGACCTTTCTCGTGACGCTTAGTTTTAAGCCACTTGGTTAGTTTTGAGTTTTCTTCAGAAGAAACTGTTTTACCCATCATAAAAAACATCTCCTACTAGATGATTTAAAGTTAATTAATTAAGAGTGAAATTTGCCCGTCTCGCTCTTGGATACATTATATACTATTCAGACTCATGTGAAATAACTAATTTCAGCCGAGTACCCATTTAAGGAATCAGCTATTATAGATGAGTAGCTTTATTGTTAAAGTCACAACAAAACGCGCGTTCTATAATTAGTTCCTTTTTAATGTAACAAATAATTAATTTAAATAAACCTTTTTTATGATTAATTATTTTTGACTTATAAATTAAACAGTTACATTATTAACTGTCCCTTTATTGTTAGGAGCAAGCGTTTATGTTCAGATTATTGTTTTTACTACCCATTATCCTCTGCTTAGTTTGGTACTTTTTTCTTAAATCAAATGGCGTACCGATCAAAAAAGGTAAGAAAGGCTTTATATATATTTTAGCGTTTTCTGCAATAGTGTTAGGTTTTTTTATTCTAATGCTCCAAGTCACTCACCCTACATAAATGAGTGACTTAAGCTAAAGTAAGCCAATTTGACGTTCACTTAGCATCTATAAACAAAAAATAAGCGCTAAAGTCAGCAAGGTTACAAAGCTCAGATCAGCAACAACAGCATCAGTTAATGAAATAATAGCTACGAAGTAATTTTAGATAAGAAGATTTTTTAGGTAATAAAAAAGCCGCTAGTTGCGGCTTTAATCAATTACTTTAAACGCTGAAACTAGCGCCACACCCGCAGGTGGTAGTTGCATTGGGGTTGGAAACAAAAAAGCGTGCGCCTTCAAGTCCTTCGGTGTAATCCACCTCACCATCAACTAAATATTGAATACTCATTGGGTCAACCACTAAGGTTACGCCATTTTTTACAATTTCTAAATCGCCTGGGTTTGCTTTTTCATCAAAAGTAAAACCATATTGGAAACCTGAACAACCTCCGCCTGTTACATAAACACGCAGTTTTAGATCTGGATTTTCTTCTTCGTCGATTAACTGTTTAACACGAACAGCAGCTGCATCGCTGAACTTAATGGGTAATTCTTCTGACATACCATAACCCTCTATACCTACATTGCTTTGATTATCTAATACCCGAGTGTTTTAATCAAGTATAGTAAACAACTACTAATTTCTTCTATAACTAGGTTGTCATCAGGAAAACCGATCCATCTTCAATAAGCTTGATCAAAAGTCACTTCTAGAGCTGACAATTTCACCTCGCATGTAATAGTGCTTTTTATCTAGCGCATCTGAATTTGTACTTTCATCATAATCAGTTACTGCAAAGCTCTCAACATCTGCATCATGGATGCGCTGAACACCATCAGACTGGCTATAATGATATACACCACTTTTATCCTTAATATAATTTCGCTCAATTTCCTCGAAAGAGTCAGGATCAAGCCCGTTTATTGCGCTCGTTTCATTTCCAGATAAATAATAAATATTACTTTTATCGCGAGCGAACTCATAGCTTGTAGTGAGTATTTCAAACGTCTGCAAGTCGGCCTCCGGTACAATAATATTTTCGCCATAAAAAATGTGGTTTTTATCTTTGGCATAACCGCTAAATAACGGTGTAAAAGAGTCGAAATCAACAGCTTTCAATATTTCATCATCATAGTAAACTGTATATTTCCCTTCTGTTTCTGAATAATTCCATTGTGGGAAGTTATCATCAAAATTTGAAAATGTTCGGGGATTTGCAGCTTCTATAATTTGATTTCTCAAGACCACTTGAGTGTCATTAAGCCAATATAATTTGTGACTGATTAATTGCCCTTTAATATTACGAGGGTCAACATCACAAACCCGCTTCCCAAAATAATAAAAACTATGATTGTCGCTGGCATATAGTGACGTTGAATGTTCATTTTCATAGTCTTTGCTATCATAAGTAATGAAGCTATCAGGGTCTGCACCTGAAATCACTGTACCACTAAAATACACTGTATTATTAACAACAGCATAGCCACTATTTGGCACCCCTTTAATCATGTTAATAAACAAACTTGAATACCCAAAAACTACAAAAACAATGCAAACAACGACGGCACTTATTTTAGCTAATAAAAAACTGTTAATGCCTAAATAATTAATACCAAACAACCCAAATAAAATGAAGATGCCTACTGGGAAAAGCAAAAATAACATTACACTCAAAACTGCCGCTTTATTATCCACAGCTCCAGGAGCTGCAAGCATCATCGGTGACATCATCACCATTAAAGGCCAAGCCATTAATGCAAATGTAGTTATAATACTTAATAGTAGGTGCATAAAACCCTTCCAAAATTGAATATCCGTTTCTATGAGTTTGCAACTTACCCAAAGCCTTACTAAATATCAATTTGCTTTAAGTGAAATACCAGTAAAAATCTCAAGGACTTCCATTAACTATTTTGATAAACTGCCCGCTGAAATAGGTGGCGAGGAAATATGCATGTGGCTTGAAACGCTTAGGCGTCGCTTGGCAAAGCCAAAAACATCGGTGCAATTGTGCTTACTCGGCGTAAGTGCTGGACTCATTGCGGCGTTTTTGATCATTCTATTTCGCTTAACTATTCTATTTTTCCAAGGTTTGTTCCTTGAAAATCCTGACGATTTTACTACCTTACCGCCTCTTGAGCGGGTTTTAATGCCTATTATTGCTGCCTTTTTAATTGCGCTATTTGCTGCTTTGACTGGTTTTAAACATTATCGATTAGGTATTCCCTTTGTTATTCACCGTATTAAACGCCATTACGGGCAAATGCCGTTATACAACACGGTAAATCAATTTGTCGGTGGTGCACTGGCATTGATCAGTGGTTTCTCGGTCGGCCGTGAAGGGCCGTCTGTACATATGGGCGCAACCGGTGCAAGTTTGCTGGCCGATAAATTACATTTGCCTCATAACGCCATGCGGACACTCAGCGGTTGCGGAGTTGCAGCTGGTATTGCCGCATCATTTAATACACCACTTGCAGCTGTTATTTTTGTGATGGAAGTGGTGCTTAGGGAATACAAAGTACATATATTTGTGCCAATAATGCTCGCTGCTGTCACTGGTGCACTGGCGACGCAGTTTGTATTTGGTGACGCATCAGAATTAGCACTGATCACAGTGACGGCATTAAGTGGCTGGCACTATCCATTTTTAATCCTGTTTGGTATGGCTTTGGGCGCGGTTGCTTATGCTTTTAACCAAAATCTAATGTTGATCATTCGTACCTTCAAACCTTTGAGTATGTTTCCACGTTTATTGCTGGCAGGTCTGATTGCTGGCGGCATTGCTTATATGGTGCCACAAGCGATGGGTTCTGGTATGAGTGCAATAACTTTGGCCGTAGAAAGCCCTGATGATGTGCAACTATTAACCACTATTTTAATTGCTAAATTACTGGCGACATTATTTGCCATTGGCTTGGGTATTCCCGGCGGGATCATTGGCCCAGTGATTGGTTTAGGCGTACTGATGGGCACTTTAATGGCCTTTTTTGCACAATTTATTAGTCCCGGCGTTGATATCTCTGGTACTTATAGTGTCTTAGGCATGGCAGGCTTATTAGCCGCCACCTTACATGCTCCACTGGCTGCTTTAACGACGGTAATGGAGTTAACCTCAAGTCCTGAAATAATCGTGCCGGCCATGTTAGTTATCTCAGCGGCATACGTCACCGCATTACAAGTATTTGGCAATCGGTCGATATTTTTACAGCAGCTCGACTTTCAAGGTTTAGCCTATCATGTCTCCCCTGCCACCGAAGCACTGCAAAAAGTCGGGGTAATGGACGAGATGGATGAAAACTTCAAACTACTCTATTCAGATGATAAAGAACAAATAGAAAGCACCTTAAATGCTGTTGATAGCCAAACCCCGTTAATTGTTTATGATCCTGAAAATGGTTATCGCCTTGCAGAATATGATTTAAGTTTAATGTCAGATCAAAATATTTCGATTAACTACATCAGCTTGCAAGGGATCAGCAGTCAAGCTACTTTGGCCGATGTGTTTGATGTATTAAAAGATAAGCGCAGCGGAGCTGTGTATATTTATAACTTACTCGATAATCAACAAATTATGGGAATAATGCGCTGGGATCAGATCCGCCACATTCTTACCATACGTAATAGCTTACTGTAACTAACAATAAGAGAACATTATGAGCGCGCTACTGATCTATAAAGCCTTACATGTATTTTTTATGATTGCCTGGTTTGCTGGCATATTTTACTTACCCCGCCTCTTTGTTTATCACGCTATGAGCGAAGAAAAGTCCTGTAACTCCATGCTCAAAGTAATGGAGCGACGGTTACTGTATTTTGTGACGCCATTTGCAGTACTAACGGCGGTGTTTGGCGTGCTGACAATTGTTGAATATGGCCGCGACTGGTTTAAATACAGCATGTGGATGCACTACAAACTAGTATTAGTGATCGTGCTATACATTTACCATGGCTATTGTTTTAAATTACTAGCGGACTTTAAACACGACCGTAATACTCGCAGCCACCGCTTTTATCGTATTTTTAACGAACTACCGGTATTAGTGCTATTAGTCATCGTATTTTTAGCTATAACTAAACCCAGCTTGTAAAATTTGCTATATACCCAAACCACTTCAAGATGCAGAAACTCGCTTCTTGAGGTGGTTTGGGTATAATATCGCGCGATTGCGTGCCCATCGATGATGGTTGATCGCGCCCCTTTTCAATGTGATAGGAACAGCCCCCATGTTAAGTTTCCAAGGTGAAAATATTCTTTCTGTCAATCAGCTCGATCGCGACTGTATTGAACGTATTTTTGCAGTAGCCAAAAAAATGGAGCCGTATGCTAAAAAGCAAAAACGCACCAATGTATTAGAAGGCGCAATCTTAGCAAACTTATTCTTTGAGCCAAGTACCCGTACCCGCGTAAGCTTTGGTACAGCCTTTAATTTATTAGGTGGTTTGGTTCGTGAAACAACGGGGATGCAAAGCTCTGCATTAGCCAAAGGCGAGTCTTTATACGATACCGCGCGCGTTATTTCAGCTTACGCCGATGCGGTCGCTATGCGCCATCCTGATGCAGGCTCAGTGGCTGAATTTGCTACTGGCTGCTCAGTGCCAGTGATCAATGGTGGCGATGGCCCTAACGAGCATCCAACTCAAGCATTACTTGATTTATTGACAATTGAGCGTGAGTTACATCGCTTCGATCAAAAAATAGATGGTATGCATATCGCCCTTGTTGGTGATTTAAAATACGGCCGTACCGTGCATTCATTATCAAAATTATTATGTCATTATAAAGATATAAAATTTTCGATGGTGGCACCTGATGGCTTACAAATGCCTAGCTATATTCTTGATGCCGTCGATAATGCGGGCCATAAAATTGAAATCGTCGATAAAATGGAAGGTAACTTAGCCGCCGATATCGTCTATCAAACCCGTATCCAAGAAGAACGCTTCCCATCGCAAGAAGAAGCCAATAAATACCGTGGTGGTTTTAGAATTAGCCAATCAATTTATAACACCCACTGCAAACCAAACTCCGTGTTAATGCACCCATTACCACGCGATAGTCGTATAGAAGCCAATGAGCTTGATAACGATTTAAACCTTAATGACAATTTAGCTATTTTCCGCCAAGTACAAAATGGCGTGTTAATTCGCATGGCGCTGTTTGCATTGACACTCGATGTTGCCGATAAAGTAGAGCAATACGAAGTTGCTGTGCCTTGGTTTAGCCGTAAACGCGATAGTTAATTTTAACGTGACAACTAATAGGATTTTTTATGACAATTAGCCAAGATTTATTTGCCCGCGCACAGCAATCAATTCCCGGTGGCGTTAACTCTCCAGTACGTGCATTTAATGGCGTTGGCGGCACACCGCTATTTATTACCAAAGCCCAAGGCCCATTTACATTTGATGCTGACGGCAACCGTTATATTGATTATGTTGGCTCATGGGGCCCGATGATCATGGGTCATAATCACCCAGCTATCAAACAAGCAGTGCTTGATGCGGTAGAAAATGGCCTAAGTTACGGTGCGCCAACAGAAGCTGAAATTCTAATGGCTGAAAAAGTAAAAGAGCTAGTACCATCAATCGAAAAAGTTCGTATGGTAAGTTCTGGCACAGAAGCGACCATGAGTGCAATTCGCCTTGCTCGCGGCTTTACTGGCCGCGATAAAATTTTAAAGTTTGAAGGCTGTTACCACGGACATGCTGATTCATTATTAGTGAAAGCTGGCTCTGGCGCATTGACTATGGGCGTACCAAACTCGCCAGGTATCCCTGAAGATTTTGCCAAGCATACATTAACTGTTTCGTTTAATAACCTTGATGAAGTAAAAGCTATTTTTGCCAAATACGCTGACGAAATCGCCTGTATTATCGTAGAGCCAGTTGCTGGTAACATGAACTGTATTCCACCAGTACCGGGCTTTTTAGAAGGCCTGCGTGCAGTATGTGATGAATATAAATCAGTGCTTATTTTTGATGAAGTAATGACCGGCTTTCGCGTAGCACTAGGTGGTGCACAAGCCTATTACAACATCATTCCAGACTTAACCTGTTTAGGTAAAGTGATTGGCGGCGGCATGCCAGTAGGCGCGTTCGGCGGTAAAACTGAGATCATGGATTACATCGCTCCTGTTGGCCCAGTTTACCAAGCAGGCACTTTATCAGGTAACCCAATTGCTATGGCTGCGGGTCTAAAATCGCTAGAGTTACTGTGCGTTGAAGGACTACATGCTGATCTTGAAGCAAAAAGTAAAGCAATCTGTGAAGGTTTTGAAGCCGCAGCAAAAGCTGCAGGGATTGCTCTTACAACTAACTATGCCGGTGGTATGTATGGCTTCTTCTTTACTGAACAAGAGAAAGTAACCACTTACCAACAAGCAACTCAGTGCGATTTAGAACGCTTTAAAAAGTTCTTTCACTTGATGCTTGAAGAAGGCGTGTATTTAGCGCCATCAGCATTTGAAGCTGGTTTTGTTTGCTCTGAACACTCTGAGCAAGAAATTGCCGATACAATTGCAGCAGCAAAAAGAGCTTTTGCTAAGCTTTAAACTATTAAACATAAAAAAAGCCCGCAAGGGCTTTTTTATGTCTAAAATAAATACCTGCTCCAGTAATTACTTTACTGACAGCTTGGCCTTGGCTCAAATTCACTGGCTCTAAGTGGCAGTTGAATTACTTTACCGCAGCCCGGTGGCGCTTGCTTACCCGTTAATTCATTAATAAAAGCCCAGCGAATTGAAGGCGGACGAGTATCTGCTATTGCCTCAGGGTTGAGCGGCTTAAGATAACGAATATACGTTTCTAATGCACCAACACTGCCCGTTAACCCTGTACTTTTATTATCATCACGACCAAGCCAAGCAACGGTTACTGTATTTTGATCAAACCCTGCATACCAACTATCACGTAGATCATTACTGGTGCCCGTTTTACCAGCCAGCTGAATTGATGGGAAATGGGCATTTAAACGTTTAGCAGTGCCATCTTTAGTGACTCGCTTCATCGCGTATTTAGTCATATAAACAGCGGCTTTATCAAAACGCGGTTCAGAACTAACTTGGTGCTGATAAAGCACACGCCCAACAGAGTCGGTTAATGCCGAAATAGATGTTAATTGACGGTATTCGCCATCAGCCGCCAACGTGGTATAAAGCTGTGCGACTTCAAAGCTCGACATTTCAACGGCACCAAGCAGTAATGATGGATAATGTGATATTTGCTCTTTAGCGCCGAGTTTATTGAGTGTATTCACTACTTTATCAACCCCGACATCAAGTCCCAAGTTGACCGCAGGAATATTGATACTTTGACTAAACGCTTTATATAGTGGCAGCATACCGCGATATCGATGATCAAAATTCTCTGGTTGCCATACTTTGCCTTGCTCATTAGTCACTTGTACTGGCGAGTCATCTAACAAAGTAGCTAAGTTATAGTGCGGTAAACCCAAAGCTGTTAAATACACAGCCGGTTTAACTAACGAGCCTATGTTGCGCTTAGTATCAAGTACGCGGTTAAAACCTAAAAAGCGCGGATCGCGTCCCGCAACTAAAGCAGATATACCGCCTTTCTCTACATTCACTGAGATCATCGCCGCTTCAAGCTGCTCTGTCGTGGCGCGTTTTTCAAGATAAGGTAGGCTTTTTTCAATTGCCTCTTCCATTGCCGCTTGTTTTTGGAGATCAAAATAAGTGAATACACGCACGCCCGCATCGAGTACTTCTTGGTCCGGTAGTAATTTTTTCAGCTCACGATCCACCAGCTCTAAATAACCAGGATACGATTTAGGCAAGCTGTCTTTCATAGGTGCAATATCAATTGGCCGCTTTAATGCAGCACGGTATTCGCGGGTATCAATTAATTTATTATCAACCATCAAACGTAGCACTAAATCACGACGTTCCATAGTGCGTTCAGGATAACGGCGTGGATTATAATATGAAGGGCCTTTCACCATCGCAACGAGTAGTGCAATTTGATCGAATTCAAGCTCATCAACAGGCTTAGAGAAGTAAAACTCAGAAGCTAAGCCCATGCCATGCACACCTTGGTTATACGATTGACCAAGGTATACTTCGTTTAGATAAGCTTCTAAAATTTGATCTTTTGAATAGCGATAATCTAAAATTAACGCGATCAACGCTTCGTTAAATTTACGGACCAGCGTACGATCACGGGTTAAATAAATATTTTTTGCCAGCTGCTGGGTTAACGTACTACCGCCTTGAACTGTACGCCCTGCTTTAATATTGCTGTATAAAGCCCGCATAATCGAAAACACGGATACACCGTGGTGCTGGTAAAAGTTCTGATCTTCAACCACTAGCAAAGTATCGGTAAGCATCGGCGGGAATTTATCCAACGGCACAAACTCTCGATCTTGTTTTGAATCATTGCCTATGCGCGCAATTTGTACTGGCTCTAATCGAGCATTGTTTAAACGCCTGCCAAACTTATCTTTAATACTCGCGAGTTTTTGTCCTGCAAAGCGTAACTCAATAACCTGTGCTTGCTCTAAGCCATCATAAAATTCAAATTCACGACGGAAGATTTTAATACTATCGCCCGTCTTTACATACTGACCGGTACGACTTAACTGATTGACTGATGAATAGTTTAGCCTATCCAGTTCCCACACCACTTCTTGAATAGATAAGAATTGTCCTGGGTAAAAACCCATTGCTCGTGCATAAACTTGTGCTGGTAATTGCCATTTATTGCCTTCAAATTGACGCGTAATTTTGGCGTCCAGATAAATTAAATATAAGCCCATCGCAACAATGCCAGCTAAGCTTAGTTTCCAAAAAATAGACCAGACTTTGCGACCAATTCCACGTTTTTTTATATTCGCTGCAGACGTATTTTTAGTCGAAGTTTTTTTCACCGACTTAGACGCTGTGCTTGGTGCTTTCTTTGCCGGGCGTTTTGATGGAGTTTTAGTGGAGCGGGAGTCTTTTTTATCAGCCATTGACGTTGCTATTTATTTCCAGAGTTAAATTTACAGGTGCGAGCTTAGCATATAGCTATATACCCAAGCCACCTCAAGATGCAGAATTCAGCGTTTCACAGGGGCTTAATATCAAGGCGTTACTTTGCAAGAATGGTAATCCCTTTTAAGAAGTAACAACGCTGAGAGTAAGTTCCTGTGAAACGCCCAAGGGGTTGGTTTAAATGCGATTTATACTGCGTTATTGATTTTAGCAATAGAACCACTATTACTTGCAATCAATGCCTTACCTAAATCGCTTTTAATTCCAACTGAAACTCGCTTCTTGAGGTGGTTTGGGTATATTACACCTGCAAAATTAACCTTGACTGAAACTACTTGCCCCGAACTTTGGGCATTAAATTTTTTAACCTCAGTTGCGGTGGCTTAATTTTAGCGTGTACACAACCACAATGAGTGGATCATTGCCGGTATAAAAAATATAAAGCACAAGACAATATTAATAATCAAATCTTTACCCACACCCGCTTTCAAAAACACAGCAACAGGTGGTAAGAATATAGACAAAATAATCAGTAATAGTTTGTTATCCATGCTTAACCTTATTTGTAGTTGGACTAATTTTAAGCATAGTTACTTATTGTGATTTTTGCTGTTTTAATAAACTTTAATTAAAAAAATTTAGCCTCTGCGTATATACAAAAAAAGCCCTAATCTAAATTAGGGCTTTGCTTTGAACACACAATGATTTTAAAACTTTTTACTTTTACTTAGTTACTGCGTACCGAAACAAACTCAGGGTAAGCATCAATGCCACAATCGTGTTGATCCATACCGTTTAATTCTTCTTCTTCTGTTACCCGGATACCCATGGTTTTCTTCAGTATTGTCCACACAATAAGTGAAGCAATAAATACAAAACCTAAGATACATACTAAGCCAATTAACTGGTTAACTAGGGTTGCATCAGTATTTGATACTGGCACTAAGATAATACCCAAGATACCGCACACACCGTGCACTGAGATAGCACCTACAGGGTCATCAATTTTAACTTTGTCTAGTGCTACAATGCTGAACACCACTAATGAACCACCTAAAATACCCAGTAAACAAGCAAGTAAAGGCGACGGTGATAATGGATCTGCGGTGATAACAACCAAGCCAGCAAGCGCACCATTAAGTACCATAGTTAAATCTGCTTTACCCCATAACACTTTACAAACAAACAGTGAAGCAATGGCACCGGTTGCCGCAGCAGCGTTAGTATTTAATAATATTTTACCAACTGCAGTCGCGTTTTCAGCATCAGAGATAAGTAGTTGTGAACCACCATTAAAGCCAAACCAACCCATCCATAAAATAAATGTACCTAATGTAGCCAATGGTAAGTTAGAGCCTGGAATTGGATAAATTTCACCATTTTTACCATATTTTCCTTTGCGAGCGCCGAGCATTAATACACCGGCAAGTGCTGCAGCAGCGCCTGTGCCGTGAACAATGGCAGAGCCTGCAAAATCAACAAAACCCATTTCAGATAAGAAACCGCCGCCCCATGTCCAGTAACCTTCAACTGGGTAGATAAAACCAGTTAACACTACCGCAAAGGCTAGAAAAGCCCACAACTTCATGCGTTCAGCAACCGCACCCGATACAATCGACATAGCGGTTGCAACAAATACGACTTGAAAGAAGAAGTCAGATTCTAAAGAATGATTAGCATCAGCGGCTTGAGTGCCAATAAGCCCACCTAGAGATGGAATGAAGCCACCTTCAGCGTTGTCTACATACATAATGTTGTAGCCAACTAGTAAGAACATGGTACATGCGATGGCATAGAGCGCCACGTTCTTAGTTAAAATTTCAGTGGTATTTTTTGAACGCACTAAGCCCGCTTCGAGCATGGCAAAACCTGCTGCCATCCACATTACTAAAATACCCGACATTAAAAAATAAAATGTATCTAACGAAAACTTGAGTTCTACGATCGTGTTTTCCATAAAGCCCCCTTAAATTGCTTCTTCATCTAATTCACCCGTACGGATACGGACAATTTGATCTAAGTCGTAAACGAAAATTTTGCCGTCGCCAATTTTGCCTGTTGCTGCAATTTTGGTAATGGTCTCAACGACCCGTTGACAATTTTCGGTACGAGTAGCAATTTCCAGTTTAATTTTAGGAATAAAATCAACTTGATATTCAGCTCCACGGTACAACTCTGTATGACCGCGTTGACGACCAAAACCTTTGACGTCAACAACCGTCATCCCCTCAATGCCTAAATCAGCTAGCGCTTCTCGCACATCATCTAATTTGAATGGCTTTATTATTGCACTAATCATTTTCATAGTGGCCCCCTTCGGACGCTTATTGTTATCCTGTTTGCTAAGACAATCCAACCTTTGTGCCACTATTTTTAACGTTTTAAAAACAACAAATTACATATTAAAAACAAATTACCCGCATAAAAAATGCACCATATAGGTGCATTTTTTTAACATCTTAACTGTACTGGTGCAGCAATCTAGTTTTGTCTGACGACACAGTCTCTACTTTGTTCTTTAGCTTGATACAAAGCTTTATCAGCTAAGCGCATGGCACTTGTTAACGTAACATTTTGAAATTTTGTTAAACCAATACTCACCGTAATTGTAAATGCATCACCATTGATCACAAAATCATACTCAGACAACCGCACTCTAAACGCTTCAAGTAACTGGTAAGCTTGATCTAAATCTACATCAGTTAATACAATGGCAAACTCTTCCCCCCCCACGCGTGCAACGGTAAAATCTTTAAACGAACTACGTAATAAAGACGCCACTTGCTTTAATGCCTGATCTCCAGCTTCATGGCCAAATTTATCATTGATTGCTTTGAAAAAATCAATATCAAGTAATGCTAAACTATTGTTACGCGAGGTTTCTTTTAGCCGTTTTTCAGCAAATTGATAAAAATAACGGCGATTATAAAGGTTGGTTAAATCATCGCGAAAGGCACTTTCTTTAATATCTGCGATCAGTGACAGCTGCTCCATAGTCTGTAATACACGACAATGAAACTCTTCATTCATAAAGGGTTTGGTTAAAAAATCATTCGCGCCGAATTTAATAAACCGTGCTGATAAACCATGCTTACCCGCACCTGATAAGCCAATAATCGCTAAATCATCACGACCACGAAAATTTCGCACCGCTTTAACAAGCTCAAAACCATCCATTGTCGGCATCGCATAATCAGTTAGTAATAATTTAATCTCTGGATCATTTTTCAGTATTTTTAAAGCTTGCTCACCATCATGCGCATCTTGTACATCAAATAGCTGTTTTTCGAGCATTTGTTTCATTAATGAACGGCTTAAACGAGAATCATCAGCAATTAAGGCTTTGCAACCTTGGTTACGTAATAGCTGAGCGACTAATTTAACCGCATAATGATAAGAATCACGATTATCTTTTATTACATAATCGACTACCCCAAGCTCTAATATTTGCTGGCGTTTATATTCATCAATGGTAGATGTTAGTACTACGGTAGGGATCATTTGGTCTAAAGTATATTTAACAACTTCGCCATTCATCGCATCAGGCAGGGTTAAATCGACCAAAGCAAGCGTATACTGATGTTTTGCAATGAACTCTTTGGTCTCGGCAAGTGACCAAGCAAAATCGACAGCAACATCAAGATAATGAGCTGATAAGTGCCGCAAAACCTGCTGGACCACTTTACTATCTTCAACAACTAAAACTCTTTGCATATATCTTCTCTACACTTCAGGTGGACATTGCGAGGGTAAACTTTTTACGAGTAAAAACTAAAAGTCATAATAGGCAGTAATATACTTTATTATCAGCTTGAGCAAAATATATTGCTGAATATATACGCATAAAATAGAGTATTTACGTTACTGATAATATTTATGTCTAATGCTCACCGATTAATATCGTCGTCTAGTCTCATTCCCTTTGTTATTTACAAAAAAATTATCTTTAATAGGTTAACTATTGTTTAAAGGATCCACCATGAAGCTTATCAGTATCATTAGTGTCTCTGTGGCCATACTTACTTTAAGTGTAAGCACAGCCAGTTATGCAGAAAATCAACGTCGTATCGATGTCGATAGTAAAGTTGTCACCGAACATAAAGCGCGCATCAATGGCGAGCGTTTTTCATATACCGCAACCACAGGCACACAACCGGTATGGGATGACAAAGGCGATGCCGTTGCAACATTGCAATACACTTATTATGAACGCGATAAAGTTGACGATCGCACTAAACGCCCATTGTTAATTTCGTTTAATGGCGGACCTGGCTCTGCATCTGTATGGATGCACTTAGCCTATACTGGACCACGGGTATTAAAAATTGATGACGAAGGCTACCCTATTCAACCGTATGGCGTGAAAGACAACCCATACTCAGTGCTTGATGTTGCTGATATTGTTTACGTTAACCCAGTAAATACTGGCTACTCGCGTATTCTTGAAAACGATAAAGGTGAATTACCAAGTAAAGAGGCGCAAAAAAGCATGTTTTTTGGTGTCAATGCCGACATAAAATACCTAGCTGAATGGTTAAACACCTTTGTAAATCGCACTGAGCGCTGGCGCTCACCTAAATTTTTAATTGGTGAGAGCTACGGCACAACCCGCGTATCAGGCCTTGCCCATGAATTACAAAACAGTCAATGGATGTATATCAATGGTGTTGTGTTGGTTTCACCAACAGACATTGGTATTAAACGCGACGGTCCAATAAAAGCGGCTAACCGTCTACCTTACTTTGCTGCAACGGCTTGGTATCACAAAGCTTTAAGCCCAGCATTGCAAGCTAAAGATTTAGATGAATTACTGCCAGAAGTTGAAGACTTTACCGTTAACAAGCTAATTCCTGCACTTGCTAAAGGTGGCTTTATTAATGATCAAGAAAAACGCGCGATCATTAAACAAATGGCACTGTATGCCGGTGTATCTGAAAAGTTTGTTGCGCAAAACAACCTTGATATTCCTACCAACTTCTTTTGGAAAGAACTACTACGTGAGCGCGGTCAAACGTTAGGCCGTCTAGATTCGCGTTATTTAGGCATGGACAAGCGTGACGCTGGCGAATCTCCAGACTACTGGGCAGAGCTAACATCATGGTTGCATTCATTTACACCAGCCATCAATCACTACTTACGTGAAGAGCTTAACTATAAAACTGACGTAAAATATAACCTGTTTGGTAATGTACACCCGTGGGATCGCAGCAATAATAACACTGGTGAAAATCTGCGTTTAGCAATGGCGCAAAACCCATACCTCAATGTGATGATCCAATCAGGCTACTATGATGGTGCCACTAACTACTTTGATGCTAAATACACTTTATGGCAACTAGATCCAAGTAGTAAAATGCGTGATCGTCTAAGCTTTAAAGGCTACCGCAGTGGCCACATGATGTATTTACGCCATGCAGATTTAGAAACCTCAAATAACGATTTACGTGATTTTATTTTACAGTCACTACCAAAAGAAGGTGAAGCTGCGAAGTATTAAACAGCGCTTAAAACCATAGGATTAAAAAAGCCCGTTTTTACGGGCTTTTGTTTATCGATAATTCGGATATACTCAAACTATTGATTTTACGTTTTTGGAAAACACAGATGACTGAAAACTTCCGTGTTATGTATGCAGGTCTAGCTCAAGATATTGAGCGATCGAATGCGATTAAACAACTGGCTGTAAAGCTCAAAGCCTCTGAAAGTAAAGTAGCTGCATTTTTTGAAAACAAACCCCTATTTGCCCCTTGTGAAAAAGAAAAAGCGCTCAAGCAAGCAAAGCTACTTGCCAGCGTAGGCATCAAAAGTAAACTGCAACCAATAAACAATGCACCAGCGGTAAGTAGCAGCGATGCAACCAGCCAGCGAGATGAGCGTATTTTTAACGCCCTTGATTACATCACCAGTAGTTTAATTCGCATCGAAGAAAAGCTCGACGATCTAGAGCAACGCTTACCAGCCTCAACCCAACAACCAGATCCTGATGAAGGCGACGAGTGGCAAACTGACGACCTATTGCTAGATGAAGAGCTGACAACACCGATCAAAAAACGCAGTAACATGCTGCTGTATTCACTTATAGCTATGGTTGTTGTCTTGCTTGTAGTACTAGGATTGTCGTTTGCATTCCCTGATTTATTCAGTTTTATGGATAATTAACAGATAAAGCAAAAATAAATATGAGCGAAAAAAGAGCACTGATCCGCCAAAAAATCCGTAAAGCACGTAATTCACTGTCAAAATTCGAGCAAAAAATTGCCGCAGAATCGCTTAAAGTGAATTTTACTCAACACTTAAAACAGCAAAAAACCATTAAAAACGCCCATATTGGCATTTATTTTAGCAATGACGCAGAGCTAGATACCTCATTGTTAATAAAAGATCTTTGGACTAAAAACCACGCCCTTTACCTACCTGTAATCCACCCATTTAACGGCACTACTTTATACTTCCAGCGCTATGAAGAAAATTCACCCATGAGGGCAAATCGCTATGGTATCTTGGAGCCTAAGTTAAATTGTAGTCAGATATGCCCACTAGCGGAGCTTGATTATCTGCTAATGCCATTAGTTGCATTTGATGATAACGGTAACCGGTTAGGGATGGGGGGTGGCTTTTATGATAAAACTTTGGCGCGCTACGAAAAAGAAAACTGGCAAAAACCACAACTGATTGGCCTTGCACATCAATGCCAACATGTTCCAAGTTTACCGGTTGAATCGTGGGATGTACCATTAAATTACATAATCACACCACAGAAAATCTACCATTGGTAAGCAATTTATTTATATACTAATGGCAATCCCTCTCACCTATTGAGCACATAATCATGACACAAGATGAATTAAAAAAAGCAGCTGCTTGGGCTGCACTCGAATTTGTAAAAAAAGACACCATTGTGGGTGTTGGCACAGGCTCAACTGTAAACCATTTTATTGATGCATTAGGCTCAGTAAAAGACACCATACGCGGTGTGGTATCAAGTTCTGACGCTTCAACCGAAAAACTAAAAGCACTCGGTCTTGAAGTATTTGAACTCAATGATGTTGATGCCCTTGACGTGTACGTTGATGGCGCAGATGAAATAAATGCGCTGAACGAAATGATCAAAGGCGGTGGCGCAGCACTAACCCGCGAAAAAATAGTCGCAGCTGTAGCAAAACAATTTGTATGTATTGTTGATGAAACAAAAATAGTGGACACCTTGGGTGAATTTCCACTGCCGGTAGAAGTTATTCCAATGGCACGCAGTTATGTTGCTCGTGAATTGCTTAAACTAGGCGGCGATCCAGTTTATCGCCATGGCGTGGTAACAGATAATGGTAACGTTATTTTAGACGTACATAACTTGTCGATCAGCCAAGCAAAAGATTTAGAGCTGACAATTAACCAAATTGTTGGCGTAGTAACCAACGGCTTATTTGCCCACCGTGGCGCAGATAAAGTGATTATCGGTACCAAAAATGGGCCGCAAATTAGATAAATAGGATGAGGATATGAGTAAGGTATCGTTAGCAAAAGACAAAATTAAAATTCTTTTGCTTGAAGGTGTACATCAAAGCGCTGTAGAAACGCTAAAACGTAACGGCTACAGCAATATCGATTATGTAAAAACCTCATTGCCTGAGGACGAACTAATTGAGCGCATTAAAGATGTGCATTTTGTAGGCCTTCGTTCTCGTACTCATATTTCTGAAGCTGTACTTGAAGCGGCAGAAAAACTGGTTGCCGTTGGTTGTTTTTGTATCGGCACTAACCAAGTTGATTTAAGTGCCGCACGCAAGCGCGGTATTGCAGTATTCAACGCACCGTTTTCTAATACCCGCTCTGTTGCTGAATTAGTACTTGGTGAAATTTTACTATTGTTCCGTGGTATTCCAGAGCGTAATGCCATTGCTCACCGTGGCGGCTGGTTAAAAACCGCCAATGGCTCATTTGAAGCCCGTGGTAAAACTCTAGGTATTATTGGTTATGGCCACATTGGTACGCAGCTAGGTATCATGGCTGAAAATATCGGTATGAACGTTGAATTTTACGATATTGAAGACAAGCTAACCCTAGGTAATGCCACACAAGTACATAACCTAACGCAGCTACTGCAACGCGCTGATGTTATTAGCTTACACGTACCTGAAACACCGCAGACTAAAAACCTGATTGGTAGCGCGGAAATTTCAGTGATGAAGCAAGGTTCAATTTTGATCAACGCCTCACGCGGCACTGTAGTTGATATTGACGCCCTAGCAGAAGCACTTCGTGATAAAAAAATCAGCGGCGCTGCCATCGACGTATTCCCAGTTGAGCCAAAATCAAACGATGAAGAATTTGTATCGCCACTACGCGAATTCGACAACGTAATTTTAACACCACACATTGGTGGTTCAACTCAAGAAGCGCAAGAAAACATTGGTATAGAAGTAGCGGGTAAACTAGCAAAATACTCAGATAACGGCTCAACTATTACTGCTGTTAATTTCCCTGAAGTATCACTGCCAGAGCTTGCTAACCGTAGCCGTTTATTACACGTACACCACAACCGCCCTGGTGTGTTAACCCAAATTAACCAAGCGTTTGCCCAGCACGGCATCAACATCGCCGCGCAATACTTGCAAACAGACGAAGCGATTGGCTACGTAGTAATAGACGTAGATACCGACCACTCTGAAATAGCACTAAAAGAACTAAGTGCAGTAGAAGGTACGATCAGAGCACGTATTCTTCACTAACAGCTGTCAGCTGGTCAAAAAATAAAAGCCGTGCTTGTTAAATCAAGCACGGCTTTTATTTGGATGAAGAATACTACGTTTTTTCAACCTTAGCCGATGAAATATTGCCAGTTTTATTGTCTGTATTAAACAAGCTTCACTTAAGTTACATCTTACTGTATTTGCTTTAACGGCTCGCTCTTAAGTATATATTTCAACAACTCTGTCAAAAACTTCTCTATTACTAAATGCCTCAATGGAGGCGTTAGCGAGGGTTTTCCTCTACCAAAACCTTATTGAGAAACGACGCAAGTACGCTGCGCATTTCGTCTACCCAAGGGTGAAATAGCCAAAAGGTGTGCGGTGTATCGGGTATGGTATACACTTGTTGATGGACGTTGTTTTTAATTAGCTGCGCTACAAAAGCATCTCTGCCAACATGAAAGCGGTCATGGGAAGAGTTAATAAATAACGTTGCTGGAGTATGTTTACTTAAATATTCTACCGGCGAAACCGCATGCCAAAGTTTTGGCTCTTGTGCATAACGCCCACCTAACCAAAGCGCTGCATAAGAAATCTTTCCAGGTTTATCTTCAAACATCCTAGCCGCTGTTGAGGTTAAATCAGCCACGCCGTCAATGTTCACGATTGCTTGCACTGCTTCGTAAGGCGATTTTGTATCGTGATTGGTACTCATGGCCCCGAATAACGTGGCCATATGAGCACCAGAAGACGCCCCTAACACCGCGATTTTTTTGGTATCTATCATATATAATTTATGATGTTGTTTTAGCCACTTAATCGCATCGTTGATATCTGCCATTGCAGCTGGATAGAGCGCCGTTTTAGAGGTTCTATATTCGACACTTACCGCCACAAAACCTTGGCCAGCTAACCAGCGTGCCGTTGGCGTTTGATGAGACTTGTTACCAGTCCTCCATCCGCCGCCATGGATCATTACGACCAACGGTTTCGCCTGCTCTGCTTTATTAGGATAAAATAAGTCAAGGTGCAGCGTTGAGCCATCCACCGTTTTGTAAGCTAAGTTGTAATGTTCGCTGATGGACTGTGCTGTTTGCTCGATATTTTCCGGTTTGTTGATCGGACTAATAAAAGGAAACTGTTTCTTGTTTTTTCGATACTCACTTTCAATGGTGTACTCAGCCATTTCACCACTGAGTGAATTGACCACCTCACGCGTAAATACCAGCTGTATTGCTTGTTGAATACGGGGAGATTGATACCATTCACCCAAGATATTTTCCCAAGTAAAAGATGCTGCTTTACTGTCATTTAGCTGTCTTCTATTCGTTGTTATAAATGCCCCAGGACCGGAAGAATTGTACTCAAAAAAGCGAGCATCTTCTGCTCGAAACACCTTTTTACCGCCTGTTCTAGCCGTCCCCCCCATTGGGTGCCACGCTTGTTGTTGAATATGCGCTCCCATCCACGTATCTATAAATACGGTTTGTCCTATTGCATTAGGATCTGCATACCTTCCATCAGGGAAAGTAGTAGTTGGATGCCAAGGTCTTCCTAACCCCATACTATTGTCTTGCACTCCTTCCTCTGCGCTAAGTGCACAATCAATAAAAACCAGACCAAATGCTTGCTCAATATTAGTACTTGGTGCAGTAATAAAACCTATGGGTAACTGTTTGTTAGGTCTATTGCGGGTCACTATGTTCGACTTATAAAAAACGGCGGCTCCGCCCCCAAAAATAAAGTCAACATGACCACTTATAGTATTATTGAGAAATAAAGATCTCCCTGCTTTCGTGTAAAGAGTATCTTGATATCCACTGATTTTTACATGATTAAACAATGCTTTATCACTACCATAGTCGGTCAATACGGCCACGGCTTGTAAACCTGATACGCGTTTCGGATCATCTTTACTCATTGCATCGTAATATGGAAAATCAAAGCTATTTTCAATATGCAAGTTTTCAACACTAAAATTAGGCGATTTAATAGTTAACGTGGCTGAATTTGATGTTCCTAGATTACCACCATTTTCTGTTACTTTGCCTGAATAATCATCAAAATATAATCGAGTAGTATCAGCCCCTGCACCTGATAACGTAATAAAAGGTTTGTTAATAACGAGTTTTTCATAATAGTCACCTGGGGCTATTTTAATAATATAGGGCTGAGATAAATTATTAGGTGCTTGCTCAATAGCTTGTGCAATGGTGGCAAAAGCGTGTTCATTGTTTTTATCAACAATTGCATCAACTCGTGGTGATACGAGTTCATTCGCAGATAAGCTTTGACATATAAGTCCAAAGAAAAATAATAAGCCCTGAATAGTACCGCTTATTGTTTTTAACCGACCATGTAACTGCATGTGAAGTTTTCCTTACATAGTAAAAATAGCATGTTTAAAGTAGGCCTGTGGCGAGTAAGTAAGATCATTTTTTACTAACTATATTTGGCTGCCAGCCACGCATCACGTTTTTAATGGTGTAGTCTTGCGCTTCGACTTGACTCAGTTGATGCGCCCAAGCCACTCGCTTAATACTATTAGTCCCCTGCCCTGAGTTATTAAACTCAGCATAAAAAACGGTTTCCTGTTTACTAACATCCCCCCAATTTTGCCAACCTTCAGGAGCAATATGCTGACCTAAATCAGAGTTAATGAACACAGTTTTAGCGTGGTGTCTCCAAGGACGGCCAAGATAAACTTTATCAACAGCAGCACTGGCAGTTAGCTTTACACGATTAAACACAAATCCAAATGCCTGATTTTTAGGGGTAGAAGCAGCTGTAATATAAGAGTTACTAAGTGACTTAACTTCACAGTCTTCGAACATTGCTGTGCCTTCACCAAAAATAAAGTCTGTGGTGCCTTCGATATAACAATCTTTGAAATACGAGCGAAACCCTTCGCCAGCTAGGTACAAGGAATCTTGATGGCCTTTGATAGCTACGTTATTTATGCTTACTCGATCAGCCTCGATATGCAAAGCAACAGCCTGCCCAACCGCGCCTGCACTATTAATAATAGTCAAATTTTGGGCGCTAAAGTCATTCCCTCGCACCATTAATGTATATGTGTGAAAGGTACTATTTCGACCTAAATTTATCTTATTAAAATGGTCGCCATAGGTAATAATTGTATTTTCTTTACTTTCACCTATTAGTTTTATTCGTGTATTCCATGAGTAAACTTCTACCTTTTCTGCATAAACGCCATTTTTAACGAAAATACTTATGTCATGCCAAGGGTAAGTTTTACTTGCATTGATTGCTGCCTGAATGGAAGTAAAATCGCCCGTACCATCTTTGGAGACTACCATGTTTGTGGCGTACTCTTGAGCCACTACCGCTCGCGTCCCAAATAATACAAGCAACAATGTAATTAAAAGCATTAAAGGACTTGTTCTTTTGTTTAGTGTAATCACTGTCGTAACCACCCTTTTATTATTGATATCACAATCTTTCTCATCTTATGGGGACAATGACTGAACACCTGTAGCCATAACTTCTACATAGCAGTCACAGTTTGCAACATAGCTGATTTTCTGTGAGCGAAGTTAGTATGTAGCGCAATTCCAACTAATTGGACTGGTATTTATCCAAAAAATCTTCTTCAATACTTATTTCTAACAAATTATGCTACCGGTGGCAAATTTATTTAAATATCATTCTCTAAAAAATCAGCGTGTTATTTTTTACAAAAATAAAGCTCGCAGATCTAATGATACATTATATTAACAAACCACTTGACCCAAACTGCCACCGGTGGCAACCTAATTAAAATAAATTTTATTAGTGGTAACTTATGTAAACAAATTAACAGCATCTCTACTTTTTATTTAACGCGCTACTTTATCAAATAGTGCGCAATTTAATCTTTCTTTGTTCCAAGGGAGCAATAATGAAACTCACACACACATTTATAAAAAGCTTAATTGCTACTAACGTGCTTGCCGCCCTTACCGTAAGTTCATTCTTTAGTAACGCTCAAGAATCTCAACCAGCAGCATCTGAGGATGTTGAGGTCATTGAAGTAAAAGGCTTTCGTGGTTCTTTAATTAAAGCCTTAGAAGCCAAACGAGATGCAGCTAATACTCGTGAGTCAATTATGGCTGAAGATATTGGTAAGTTTCCAGACTTGAATGTGGCAGAAGCCATTCAGCGAGTTCCTGGAGTGGCAATATCGCGCGAAGGTGGTGAAGGTCGTAATATTGTTCTACGAGGTTTTAGCCCGGGTTTTACCCGAACTACGCTTAACGGTATGGAAGTACCCGCAGGAAGTGATGGTCTCGATTCTGGCGGCGTAACTGTTAACAATAGTCGAGCCTTTGACTTCCATGTATTTGCATCAGAGCTTTTCAACCGTATAGATATTCAAAAAACGCAAACAGCCTCGATTGAAGAAGGTGGTATTGCTGGTACAGTCGATATGTACTCTGCACGCCCTTTTGATAACTCCGGCTTCAATTCGACCCTGTCACTTAAAGGTGGCTATAATGATTTAACCAGTGAAGTTGACCCTAGGTTTGCTTTCTTAGCCAGTAATACATTTGCTGATAATACCTTTGGTGCACTTTTTTCGGTTGCAGTATCAGATAGAAGTGTGCGTCAAGAAGGCTTTGGCAGCGTGCGCTGGGAGCCAACAAATCGAATTGGTAATGGCACATGGGGTGACACTTCTGGGCTGGCGACCATCAACGGAACGCCTAGTAATTACTGTGGTGCTGAAGAAGCTATATCCTGTTTATGGGTACCTCGGTTACCGCGGGCTGATTTTTTCGGGAATGAGCAAAAACGTATTGGGGTTACCGGTTCTTTGCAATATAAGCCTAATGACGACATGTTATTCACATTGGATATATTGCATTCTGAGTTAGAAAATGATCGCAGAAACTACAACTCTATGGAGTGGCTAGTTAATCGTGGTGCTCCGGGTGATTTCCAAGGTCAAAGCCCCGTTTCGTTTACGGTCGATGAGTCGGGTAAAGTCCTTATTGCTGGCAGTTTTGAAAATGTCACCTCATGGTACGAAAGCCGATACCAGGTGTCAGATTCGATATTTGACCAGTATGTGTTATCTGGCGATATTCAACTTAATGATCGCTGGTCGCTTGACCTTATGGCTGGTATGGCTAAAAACGACGCTGACAGAGAAGAAATTCGTTATTACTACCGATCGGTTCCCCACTTCTACTCCTATGATTACAGCAGTGGAAATGCAGCGACAGTAGATTATGGCGATTACGATACGACCGATCCTAATAACTACCTTGATGCAGTCAATGCCTCTAATCGTAGTGACGATGTTAAAAAATCAAATACCACAGTGAAACTGGATCTCGCTTATGCCGGAGATAGCTTTGATATAAAAACCGGACTTGCCTTTAATGACAGAGAAGTAGAATATCGAACGGCAGATGGTGACTTTACTCCCTTTGATCCTTCAAAATATACAACCCCATTTCCGTATTCGGATTTTGGTAAAGGCTTAGATGGCGCTACTTTGGCTCCTTTTCTTGTTGCTGACTTTGATAAGCTAGAGGCCGACGGTATTCTTACTCATAATTATACCAATAATGCAGCTCAAGGCTGGGTGGTAGGTGAGAAAACACAAGCCCTTTACCTTGAATTAAACAGTGATCATGAAATTGGTGATATGTATCTTCGTACTAACTTTGGCGTGCGCTATGTCAACACTGAGGTCACTTCTGAAGCCATTATAAACAATAGTCCTTTGTCGGTTACGCGCGATTACAATAACTTCTTACCATCGATGAATTTAGCACTTGAAGTCACCGATGATATAGTGACGCGTTTTGCTTATGCTCGCAGCATGACTCGCCCAAGTCTAGGTAGTTTAAATATTGCTTCACCGCAGTTTGGGTATACGACTTTTACTGTAGGTAACTTAGGTAATCCTGGACTCAACCCTTATGAATCAAATGATGTTGACCTGAGTGTTGAATGGTATTTCGCAGAAGAAGCTGTTGTTGCTTTTAATGTTTTTAATAAAGACATAGTGACCTCTCTTGATACTGAAGAAGTAGAAAAACTGGTAGACGAAGAGTTTTGGCCATCTATTTACGCTGATCCTCAGTATATAGCCACAGCCCCCCTAGGTGACCCTGCATCGCAAACCTATACACACCGCATACCAGTCAATAATAACGACGGCTATAGCGTAACTGGTTATGAGCTAATGTATCAACAACCCTTTATCTTTTTAGACGGTTGGCTGTCTAACTTTGGTGTGGTTGCTAACTTCACACATGTAAGCGCACAAGACTCTACAGGCTTGTCACCCAATTCTTATAATGCAACATTGTATTATGATGAAGAAAACTATGGCGCTCGTATATCATTAAACAAACGCGATGATTACCTACTTCAAGAGCCAGCCGGAAACGGCCATGCTCAAGAGCGTAAGTTTGGTCCGACTCATGTAGACGTATCTGCATTTTATAATGTGAATGAAAACATTTCGCTTTCACTAGAAATTATTAATTTAACAGACGAAGTTGAACGTATATATGGTACCGGAGACGGAGATCTCAACTTAACGAGAGAATACAGCCATACCGGTACACAATACTTTATCGGCGCAAGTTATACATTTTAGTAAACTGCAACGAATCAGTGTCTATTTGAACTGATAAAAAAGCCCGCAGATACATAAAATATGCGGGCTTTTTTGTATCTAGCTTTTATGTAATGTTTGTAAAAACCCATAAAGATATGCAAAAAGTAGACTGCGATGAGCTCGCAATAATCGATTACTGCGTAACGCGCCTATATGTGTTTGCCGTAAGCTACTTGCTTAACAGCCACATCGACATACGAAGTAAACGAATTTGCTTATTGAATTAGAGTTGATTTAGAATTGACCGTCACTATATAAAAACGGTCAAATAAAATACTAGTGCCTATTGACCGAGTTAAGGCTCATATGTGTTGAGTGCCACTATCGCCATACTTCTTCTTTACACTCTTTGAATTTTTCTGAAGTGTAAATATATATTTTTTTACTTAAATTTACCCAAGATAAACCTACCTTTCTGACTTGGCAGTGGGCAGAGCTAGGGAATTTGTTTTGAATTACTTCAAATGAACCATCAGACTGCTCAAAGGATACATAAACATCATGACGTAAGCCGTCTTTACATTGATTATTTGAATCTCGTTGATACTCATATTTGTTTCTAGGAATACTATGAATTAATGTTTCAAACTCTAATAGAACATCATCTGCTATTTTTGATTTACACGGCATTGCATTAGCGTATAAGTCAGTATTCCAAAAAATGTCACCATCACTATTTAACCAAACGAAATCTGTAGTCCGCATATTTTTCATTTCAATACGAGTTATCCAATCTCCCTCTTTAGCATGACTTACATATGGGAGTGTAATAAATAATAAAACTAGAAATATACGCATACGCTTCCTTGTGGCATTTAACGAGGCTGTAGAATAACTCGTTTTTAATTTATTTTTATTGATGCATTAACCATAGTCGAGTTCCTATTTTGATTCAATCGACAACTGACTTTTACGTAAAATATAAAAGAGGATTTGCTGTTGTTTTAATGGGCGTTTTGGAAGGTATGACAGGTGTTTAAGTGGCTTATTTGGAGAGGTAGCAGCTTACCTTTATTAATGTAGTGTGTTTTACATGTGCGAATTAGTTTTCAAGTTAAACCTCTTTTACTTCTCTTTCTCTGCTCTTTGTGCAAAAGATCTTTAATTGAATTATTCAAAACGAGGTTAAGAGACGCTGCGCTTTAGAGTAATACTGATACTAGATCCATGAAGTCTTTACGCGGTTGGGTATACTATTACCTTACAGCCAATGCTTATAAGCTAACGGTGGATTTAGATCACTGGATCCGCCGTAGGATAAGAATGTGCTACTGGCGGCAATGTCGCTATTTATAAGGAATAGCACGCACCAAAGTACGCAGTTTAATGAAACTGGGTGTCAGCGAACGGCTCGCCATAGCCTGTGGTATCACCAGTACCAAAAGTAGGCGCTTGGAAGCGAAGGCCCTTGTAGAAGCTCAAAAACAAAAGGAATTAACATTGCATTAGGCAATGATTACTTAGCTTCACAAGGGTTAGTGTCATTGAGAGATATTTGGATCAATATTCATTACGGGAGATGAACCGCCCATTGCGGACCCGCATGATGGGTGGTGTGGGGGCTGGAGGTTAGAGACCTCCGGCTACCCGATTAGCTATTCAATTCACTAATAGCTTGAGTCATACCCTTTTCAATTAACTCTAATGCTTTATCTTGGGATAGCTCTTGATGAGCACAGCGACAAGTTACCAAATAATTAGAGTTGTTGTCTTTAGGATACATAGCAAAAGTAATGTACTTATAATCACTTTTAAATACTCTTGTCCCAGTAATTAAGGTAAATGATAAAGGCAAGCGTTGATCATAGTCATGGCAACTTTGTACGCGATCAACAGCGTCACCAGCATTACTATTTAGTTTAATAATATATTTGTCTTTACCCGTTGGAGTAACGTCTTTATATACCGTTGCATTTACTGCGTATACCGATATTGATTTCCCTTCTTTCATTATGACTCCAATGCAGATTTGATGAATAGCTAACGAGGCTGTAGAATAACTCGTTTTTGATTTATTTTTATTGATGCATTAACCATAGCCGAGTTCCTATTTTGATTCAATCGACAACTGACTTTTACGTGAAATATAAAAAGAGGATTTACTGTTGCTTTAATGGGCGTTTTGGAAGGTATCACAGGTGTTTAAGTGGCTTATTTGGAGAGGTAGCAGCTTACCTTTATTAATGCATCGTGTTTTGCAGCTTTTCTATATTATGAACTAAGCAATACAGTTGCCGCAGTATGAAGTGAAAGCATTCACTTTCATTTGACCGCGTAAGGTCAACTTATTCATGCCTTTATTGACTGTAATATTCCGCTGTTTATTTAAAGGAATGCAGGCTCTATACAGCCTAGTCGTTTGCCATTCCTTCAATAAAAAGCTGCCGTCGCCCCATTGGGCTGTCTATTTTGACTTTGATTATTATAGCTAACGGTGGATTTAGATCTCTGGATCCGCCGTAGGATAAAAATGTGCTACTGGCGACAATGGCACTATTTATAAGGAATAGCACGCACCAAAGTACGCAGTTTAATGAAATTGGGTGTTAGCGAACGACTCGCCATTGCATGTGGTATCACCAGTACCAAAAGTAGGCACTTGGAAGCGAAGGTCCTTGTAGAAGCTCAAAAACAAAAGGAATTAACATTGCGCTAGGCAATGACTATTTAGCGTCACAAGGGTTAGCGTCATTAAGAGATATTTGGATCAATATTCACTACGGGAGATGAACCGCCCATTGCACTTCCTGCTAATAAAAAGCGCATGATGGGTGGTGTGGGGGCTGGAGGTTAGAGACCTCCGGCTACCCGATTATATGCCTGCACCACCATGCAGGATAATTTCATTCTCGTTGCTATTTAATAGTTACAAAAAACTATCAGAGAACTATTTTACTTTATGGTTTCTTAGTTGGTGTTCACCCAATATTTTTCGAATTTATTCTTCTCTGTAATGGTATATGGATAATCGGCTAATTATAAATAAACACCAATAATTCATTTATTTTAGTAGGTAAAAGTACATAACATCTAATTAAAAATGTTTCTAAGTATTCACTGCTGTTAGATTTAGACCCTAATAATTTTACTTTTCCAACCATTTCAGATGCAAGTTGTTTAAAGTTTGGACTAAACTTCGTTATTTCATCTATGTTAAACCATGCCTCCCCAAAACCTGAAAAAGCATTTAAATTCAGTTTACCTATGAAAACGACCGCATAATAGTCAAGATTTAAAAAATTTCTCGTTTTTAAGAAAGAATGCAAATTATGAGTTTACCACATAGGAGACGCTTATTATTGAGGTGATTCTGGTTCTCCTACTATTTTTTGTAATATAATGCTAGCTACAATACTCGCCATGATCGGCCACCAAATAAATGCATATAGTGCGTAAACGTGTAGACAAAGATAAGCAATAGACGTAGTGATGTGAAATGTAGTGACTATAATAGAATCATTACTATCTTTAGTAATTAACCTCCCTAGTATCGAACATAGCCCAAGTAAAACCAGAAACCCTGCAATTGGATAGATAAGATAATTTAAAATGTCTAGTGTTGGATAGATAAGATCGTGTAAAATTTCCATTTTTGCATTGTTCCATCCCTTGAGCGAGAAATAGCTATATAAATCTATAAGAATAGCGACCAGAAAACCACCAGTTAATATAAATACCACTGGGTTTTTGAATATATTTGATTCTTCCCCCATTTCTGCACCTCCATAAAGGTAATTTGAGGTAATATCTTTGCCACAATCCTTAATTTCATAATCATACCTGCCAGCCTCTACGTTAATAGCAGAACCATTTTCATTCATTTCTTGGAGTTTTTGATAGCTATCTGTTTGTACTTTCTTCAATTCGTCACGATGGGTCATATTTGTTTTTGAAATAACTACATGATAAATATCTTTAGTAGAAATAAGTTCATTATTCACGATGACTTTACCTCTTTTAAAAGGTTCGATAAAATCATCCCTTACTTGCACTTCTGACAAATCTTTATATACACTTCCAAGAATTATCATTTTTCATTTTTAACACTATGTGAAACTTACTCAAGAGTAATACCTGTGCCATAAACGCTCAGAATGAACTTGGATTTGGTCATGTAAAACTGTAACCGATTTCTCTGTATATTTCATATATCCACCAAACCCTATATTGCATATAAACGCTAAGCTAAGTGGCTGCAAACCACAACCAAACTCAAAATAACCACCTTAAGCACACTAGCCAATTTGAACTAAAACCGCCATGCGTTTGCAGTCCGACTTAAGCGCCTTGTATGTTCGTAGCTATTTGAAACCACTGATATTTACAAAACTAGGTATGGTCGATGCAACAGACTTGCTCAAGCTAGGTGCTGCAACACTTCAATTTGAATGTCTCTCAGTAAGTTTTGAGTATGCTCCGACTGTAAATTAAGTTCGTACCAGCCATCAGTTCCCATATATTCAGCAGAAATATAGCTGATATTTTTAATACCTCTTTCATTGTTGATGATTCCAGATAGTCGGAAAATACCTAACTTTGTGTAGATTCTGCTAATTTTGAAGTTTTCCATAAATCTCCAAGAACATACAGCTTATTCAAAGGATCTAAACCCACAAGTTGCAGACAGAAAATCCTTTGAGTTTTTTAATACTTTCAGTCTAACTCTGTATCTAAATGTAAATAAAGGGATTTATCTTTGTTGTTATTTTGTTATTGTAAATCACAAGAAATAAACCCGCGAGTTGTTAAAAAACTCAAAACTGTTTGTTTATGAATACAGGAAAATAAAGCAGATAAAGATACGCGTGTCGCTCATTTTCCTGAATATGGGAGCAAACAACAGCTTGATAATTCAATGAGTTATTATCCTAAACCTATATCAACGTCAGTTTCCCACTTGAAACAATCTCTAAACTTTAATTTTCACCGTTGGGTTTCGTTGCTCTGAACCACAACCTACGATAATAAATTTTACGCCGACCTGCTTTGGTTTGTTCCTAATACCTAGCGCCTAAATACTAGTCCCTAACCCGAATCGCCAATAAAAAAGCGCGAGATTAACTCGCGCTTTAAAATAACTCAAAACTGTATTTTGTCTTAAACTTACCGCTTAAGACTTACAACTTATAGCTCTACGAGCTATTCGCCCTTCGCTTTTAAATTTATAAACTCTGCCAATTCTTCTGGTTGCCCCATTAGGGTGAAGATCTGTTGGTTAATTTCGGTCATGGTTTGCCCTTCTGGCAAGCTTGCTGACACGGTTAATGAGTTTAAGCCTTGCGTGAAGTTTTTAATCGCTTCACTCAGCGCCTCGCTGACTGGCGCTTGTTGTAGCTGCATGTTGACCATTTGCTGCATTTGCTCCAGCGTCATACCTTGCTTTTCAAGCGTTTGTTCGACGAGTGCTTTAAATTCACCTTCGTTATTGAGGGCAATTTCGATGCTGCGTGGTTCAAGCTCTGCAAGCGCCTCCATTAGTAAGGTTTGTTGCTGTAATTGCTGCTCTAAAGTCGGCTGTTGACTACCTAGTTGTTGCTGCATTTTGCTCAGCGCCAATGAAGCATTCATCAATGCGGTTGATTTTGCTAGACCGAGGTTAAAATTAAGGCCTACAATATTTTTAGCATTAAGCGCAAAGTCGATATCACTATCACCTGATTTTTCATCATAGTTCATCAATGTATGGAGATCATAGCTAGCAGCAGCGAGTTTATTGTTAGCGTCTGGTGGTAACTGCGCTAAAAAATGCTCACTGAAGGTAAAGTTTTTTATGCTCAACTCGGTACGAGGAGCAATTTTATCTACTTCATATCCCGCCACTTCAATGCTCGCAATATTAGCAACCGGCTGCTGATCAAACCCAGTGATTTGCATATTTGATATTTCAACACTTTGCCCAAGCACGCTGGCCGAAATATCTTCATAACTGGCTGTTACACCCATTTGCTGGCTCATTAATGCAAGCTGACGATCAACCTCTACTTTAACTTCTTGAGTCAACGCATGATTTGCATAGCTAACACCACCGATAGCCGCAGCGACAACAACAGCAACAATTGCGAGTTTTTTCATTCTATTTCCTTATTACAATTTCTATTATCACCGTTGTTATTTAGCTTAGTCTCTAACGGCTTTAGACTTAAGATTTTGCTAAGCGTATCATTCAATAATACCTTTGATAAGGCCTTTGATAAGGCCTAGCATAAGTAAGTGCAAATTGATTTGCACTTTTTTGAGCGTGGCTAATTAATTAAACTTAGCAGTTCATGCACTGTTTTAACTGGGGTTATTTTAGCGCCCAGCCCTTCCATTGATTTATGGTAATTACGAAATGGAATAAATATTTCGGTAAAACCATGTTGGGCAGCTTCTTTAACGCGCGGCACACCACTATCGATTGGCCGTACATCGCCATTTAAGCTCAACTCACCCATTATGCAGGTAGTCCGTGGCACTACAAACTCATTTAAGCTACTGAGTAAGGCAGTCACTAAGGCTAAATCGATACAGGTTTCGGTTTCATCAATTCTCAGCCCGCCAACAATATTAAAAAACGTATCATGAAAGATTTTGGTTTTAGTGTGCTTGCGTAAAATACCAGTGAGCATTTTTATTCGGTTCATATTTAAACCTACGCACACTCGCTGTGGAAACTCCGCCTCGGTTTCGGTGGTTAAACATTGTATTTCGAGCAACAAGTTGCGGTTACCTTTTCGAATACAAGTAATGGTTGAACCGGGTGAGTCGGTACTTGATCCCGATAAAAATATTTCACTGGGGTTATCAACACTTAACATACCGCGTTCGCACATTCTAAAAATGCCCACAGTATCAATGTCACCAAAGCGGTTTTTATTGGCGCGCAAGGTACGTATTTGCCCATCGTTAGTGTCGATATGTAATAACGCATCAACAATATGCACTAAGGTTTGCGGCCCCGCTATTTCATTATTTTTATTTACGTGGGCAATAATAAACATAGTGACGTCATTTTGCTTGCAGTACTGTGTAAGCGCTTGCGCGGCACTTTTAACTTGTGACGGTGAGCCTGGGCTGCCGTTTGCGGTATCAGTAACAACTGCTTGAATAGAATCGATTACTGCAAACTTGATGTTATTTTTTTCAAGCTCTTCGATAATGGTTTCAACACTGGTTTCTGATAATAAATACAATTCGTCTGGGTTGTAATCGAGTTTTAAGCGATTAACACGGTTTTTAAATTGCGATAACGACTCTTCTGCGGTGCAGTAAAGTGATGGCATACGCTGTGACATGCGCGCGACTAAATCCGATAATAAAGTCGTTTTACCTGCTCCGGGATCGCCAGAAATAATATTCACAGAACCTGTGGTCACGCCACCTGATAATACTCGGTCAAGTTCACCAATACCGGTTAGTTGCTTTTCGGCTTCGGTGGTTGCGATGTCATTAATTTTTTTCGAGCCACCGCCAACGCCACCAGCATAGCCGCCAACAACGCTGCGCGTTGCTGCTTTTTTAGTTTGCCCTGCTGAGGGCTTAAATTCGGCTAAGGTATTCCATGCGCCGCAGCGACACTGTCCTTGCCAGCGTTGGTAGTTCATTCCGCATTCGGTGCAAACAAACTCTATTTTTGCCGCTTTTGCCATTAACTTTTGCCTACCTTCGTCATTTTGAAATCATTTATGTCCATACTAGGATGATCTTTAATTTATTGGTTGCGTTATGGTGCGCTGAATATTGACCTTGCCAATAAGGCAATTCAACGCCACAATCGAGATATATAAAAAAGCAAGGTTTATCACTTTTACTTTAGGGCATACTTTTTGCTTAATCTTTTGAGCTTGGGCTTTTTTGATTAATAAACTAAAGTAATGAGCCATTTATTTGGCAATCTCATAATAATAAAAATTAAAGATGGTAACTCATTACACCCCACATGCTGCGAACCAGCAACCAAGTGAGTGTGTAAATACATGTGCAGTATACCAACTTTTTAGAATAGACGGTGATGGTTTTATAAATGACTGAAGACACTCTGCTTAAATATGAAAGTTTAGTTGATGAGCTTAAATCATATTTAGGTAATGCCAAATTTGACACGATCTTTAAATCGAAGACAGCGGGTTTAACAAAACCTGAGCAGTTCTTGATCAAGATGGAAATGTCGCGCTTGTCACAACCTATCGCCCGCTTTATTGATTTACGCGGCCAAGTAACAGGCCAAGTTAAACCTTATGAGTATGAAGGCAAACAACACTTTATGGATGAAACCGCCATTGCGGTATTTGAACAAGCCATAGAACGTCATGGTGGTTATACCCTTGCTGTTTACGAAGCAGTAATGAACACCGATAATAACCATCGTGTAATGCAAAAAAAAGCTGCTGAACAAGCTAAGCAACCTGAATTACAGAATGAACAAAAATTAGATTGCCAAGTTATTAAATTTGCCTCTTATGAAAGTCGCCGTGAAGAACGGATGAACTATTCAATCAAAATCACTGTAGAACTCAGCAAAGATAACACCATTGCAGCAACCACCTCAGACATCTCTTTAAGTGGCGCAAAAATAAAGCTCTCACCGCGCTATCAAGTCAAAAAAGGGCAGTTATTAGGACTGCGCCTAGTCGGTCTTGAGCAAGATTTTGAATTGGGTTTAAAAAACGGTATTCAATATGAAGTTGTTGCAGTTGAGAAAATCTCTGCGGAATTTAATCACATTCGCTTAAAACGTACTTTTATAGAAAATAACGAAAAATTTGATGAGTTTTTAGAAAGTTTTATTCACGGCAATAAGCGTCGTTATAAAGTAAATTTAGATAATACTTTAGATGCCGTCGTCTCAAAAGGCTATGAGCAGTACTATATTCCACGGGTGACTTCGTTATTTACTTTTTTTAGTTTGCAAAACGATAAACTCTACCCAAGTTTAGTGCTGACCACTGAAAACAATATCTTTATTCAGCGTTATTTTTGTGATGAGCGAAAGCTGTCATGTTTATACACCATTTTAAATCAACAACGCTTAGCTCAGTTATTAAGTAACCCAGCCCCAGTTAAAGAAGAGTATTTATATACCTTTACGCATGTGGTTGCTGGAAAGGTATATTATTACTCAGCAACACGCACTGAGTTGACTGCAGAGCCGCAGTTAAGCGCATTATTTTTTGGTTTTGGTAGTCAAAAAGAAAGCTGGCAATGCTTTAAAGTACAGTTAATGCCAAGCCATCCTGAAGATTCATATATTCCGTTGAGCTTGCCAAATACCGCCGGCAAAGATATTGAAAAATTGAACAAGCCACCAACGCCTCGCGTACAAGGAATGATCAAAGACGTAAAATATCTTGTGATTTTAACCGCTGTAGGAACAGACGCTGAACAAACCCATTACCAAAGCTTTAGTTACGACAAAAGTATAGTTAATCAGCTCAAGCGCTTTGGTCACGGTAAACATAAAACCCCACCAAAGCTTGAAACCGTTGATTTAGAGTATGTAAATCTTCGCTCACATAAACGCTACTTGTATAAAACAGATGTAGTATTAACAACTCAGGATGGGCAAACACATACCGCTCATAGTCGTGATTTTTCGATAATGGGTTTGCAAATTGAGTGTGACCAACCGGTTACTTTTCAAAAAGGTGAAGTTGTTGAATTAAGCTTGCCTGAGCTGCAAAAAATAACCAAGAAGCACACGCTGAGTAAATTAAAGTACGAAGTGATGGCGGTCAGTAAATCGTTCACCACTATCAACTTAAAAGCCTTACGTATTGCTGATAACCCACACGAAGGGGTAAAGTTTTTTACGCAATTAATTGAAAATAATAAAGATAAATTAAAAGTATCTGAAGAAGCGCCAAAGGTGCCAGGATTATCGACAGCGCTGCGAAATATGGTAACTAAAAGTGTTTGTCAATTTCCGTTTTATTTACATAAAGAAGCTACACATTTTAAAACAGGAGCTATCGGTCAAGGCTTGTACCCTAGCCCATTGCATGTCATTTTACAAAACTATGGCTTGCTTAATAATACCACCAGTATTGATGCTTTTTTATCGCCAGAGCAGCTCAATGACGTGATCACACCGCTTATAAAAGATCGCAGCCGTCAAGATCCACCGTTACCTTTCACTTTATTTATTCGTTTTGATCCTAAAAAATCAACCATTGAAGACGCTATAAAAAGCAAGTGCAGTGCTGGCGAAGATTATGCCCCACAGTTACTCTTTTTAAAGAAAGGTCTTAAATCTGAGTTGCTCTTTATAATGCGTATTTATATTTCACGCACTGGCCGCCCTGATACTGATTATTTATCTAACGAACTAAAATACGTAAGCCAATATGCATTGCATAAAGCAAAAGATCTTGAAGAGGCACTGTGGGCAGTCACAGGTGTTGGTGACATGGTTGATGTAACAGATGAAACGCTTAGTCATTTGGACTTTACCGCAGAGCTGGTAGAACAAATGAATAAGCGCAAACAGATTTGGCTTAAACGGCTAACGTAAATCTGTTACTTAACAGCAGGAATAGTTAGTAAATATAACAGTTGTAATAGCGAGCCTTGGCAAATTGCAGCTTGGGCTTGTTCAACAACTTTAGGTTTACCGTGTACGGCAACACCGAGTCCTGCCGCAGCCATCATGGTCAAATCATTCGCACCATCACCAATCGCCACTGTTTGTTGCGTAGGTAAATTTAATCGTTGCTGTAATTGGCTCAACACCACGGCTTTTTGCTGCGCATCAACAATCGTGCCTAGCACTTTACCCGTTAACTTATTATCTTTAAATTCCAAAACATTGGCATGTACTTCGTCTAGTTCAAGCAGTTTTTGCACTTGTTCAGCAAACGGCACAAAGCCACCTGAGGCAATGGCTAAATACCAATTATGCTGCTTTAGCACTTGGCATAGCGCTTTGATCCCTGGCATTAATGGTAAACTATTTTTTAGTTCATCAATTAAGCTTTGCTCAATACCCGCAAGTTTAGCGACTCGTTGATGTAAGCTTTCACTAAAATCTAACTTACCAGCCATTGCTTGTGCGGTTACCGCAGCGACATCATCATATACATCAGCAAGCCTTGCGATTTCGTCAATACATTCAATCGTAATGGCGGTTGAGTCCATATCCATGACTAATAAGCCGGGCTTAGTTAAAATCGGTGGCTTACTAACTTGTACAAGTTGAAATCCCAATGGATGGGCAAATTCATTCAGTACCAAAGGATTAATGCTTGGACTTAGTGTCTCGCTGTAAAAACACAGTGCGGGGCTTAAGTTTGGCTCTGGTTGATAACGACAAAATGCACTGACAATAAACTGTTGCTGAGCTAAAAAGTTAATTATATTAGCTAGTTGTTGGCCGCTAAAGTCTCCTGCAAAAGCAATACTAAACATTCCTTGCGGATCAGTTGGTAAGCTTGTTGGTACTAATAAAGCATCTTGATAGTGATACCACATACCTAACGACAACTGTGCCGATAACTGCTCTGATGAAAGGCTCGCAAAGCGCTCCAATGTCATGATAACTCCAAAAATGATACTAATGTCTCCCCTGTAAAATAACAGTTAATTCGCCATAAAGGGGGATTTAAGGTTATAGTTACGCTTAGTTGTAACATCAAAAACAAAAGCTGTCAGCAGCGTAAACGGTGACTATGAAAAATAACCATCTTAAAAACCCTATTTCAGCATCTCTTAGGCAACGCCTAGTGCGATTAAGTATTGCTGCGGCATGCTTTGTATTGCTGACTTGGGTTGCTGTTAATGGTAGTTTTCAAAGCCACCAGTTGCTTTATGATAGTGCCGACAGCACAGCAAAAAGCTTAACTCGTTTTATGGCTCTCAATGCCAAAACGCCGCTACTTGAAAAAAACAAACCTGAATTAACAGCCTTATGTAACAGCATAAGCAAAGATGAGTTTGTACTGGCTGCAACGATTTATGATCAGCAAGGCATACTTATCGCCAGTAGTGATAATTGGCAAGCTCACCATATTTTAGGTAAGCTGCCCAACTCCACTCCGGGTATTAGTAAACTTAAAACCCCGTTTGTTGAACCGATAATCAGTGATGACGACCGCCCACTAGGATTTGTTGCAATAACTTACTTGACCCGCTCAGCAGTAGCAACCAGTCATAGCAGCTTTCATGACTTAGGCCGCCAAGTATTACTGATGCTAGTGATAACCTGTATTTTTACTTGGCAATTAGGCCGTGGTTTAAAGCGCTGGCAAGTAAATCGTTATATCCGAAAAAGTTCTGAGCACGAATCATAAAGCTGCTTTTGAAAACCAGCCTTATAAGGCGTTGTGATCTGCTTTAATTGGCATAACTGCTCAAACACCAAGGATAACTGTAACGGCGTGTTTATTTGTCCTTGAAAGCCCGCTAACGGCATTGCAGGTGCATCTGTTTCAAGTAGTAAGTGCTCCGGTGCTATGTAAGCAACAACGGAACGTGTTTTTTGTGCTCGCTGATAAGTGATCACCCCGCCCACCCCGAGTTTAAAACCCTGTTTAATATAATACTGTGCTTGTTGTAATGAGCCTGAAAAAGCATGTATAACACCACCACATTTTGGCTTACAGCGCTTAAATGACTGTGCAATAAGGTCATGGCTTTGTCGATGATGCACAATCAATGGCAATTCAAGCTGATTAGCAAGATCGATATGGTGCTCAAATATCTGCGCTTGCAAAACAATATCGTCAATACTGCGGTCAATACCACACTCGCCAATAGCGACCAATTGCTGGCGATGTTGCACAGTAAACTCAGTCAGTTTGGCTAAATGACTGTGGTGATATTCTGCTAAAAAGTAAGGATGTAAACCTGCACCGATGCGCACTGCAGAATGCTGTTTAGCAAAAGCGCATAAAGAAAGAGATTGTGCCAAAGTGATCCCCGGCACGATCAATTTTTCGATCCCCAGCTGCTGACATTGCTGAATTAGCTTGGTGCGGGTGGCATCAAATTCAGTAAAATCTAAATGGCAGTGGGAATCAATAAACGCCATAATAAACTATGGGTTTAAACGTGTTATTTGCCAGCTGTTATCAGCTTGTCGCTGATATATAAAACGGTCATGCAGGCGGTGTGCACCACCTTGCCAAAACTCAATTTTTGTTGGCACAACACAGTATCCCCCCCAAAAATCTGGCAATGGTATTTCGCCTTTAGCAAACTTGGTTTTCATATTAGCAAAAGTTTCCATCAACACTTTACGCGATGATACAGGACGGCTTTGCTTTGAAGCCCATGCAGCTAACTGGCTTTCTTTGGGACGTGACAAAAAGTACTTGGCAACCGCTGAAGTTGGCAGTGGTTGTGCTTCACCATAAACAATCACTTGGCGCTCCATATGGTGCCACGGAAAATGCAAAGAGATTTTATTATTGCCTTTAAGCTCTTGTGCTTTACGCGAGCCGGTATTGGTAAAAAACACAAACCCGTTATCATCAAGATGCTTTAACAACACAATACGTTGCGAAGGCTGACCGGTTTCATCAACCGTTGCCACCACCATCGCCGTTGGATCTGGCAGTTTACTTGCTACCGCGTGCTCAAGCCAGGTTTCAAATTGCTTGAATGGATCATCAAGTAAATTCTCTTCGCTCAGAGCATCTTGCAAATACTCACGACGGATATCTTCAAGTTTCATAAAATTCCCTCTAGGTTCTAGGTTCTAGGTTCTAGGTTCTAGGTTCTAGGTTCTAGGTTCTAGGTTCTAGGTTCTAGGTTCTAGGTTCTAGGTTCTAGGTTCTAGGTTCTAGGTTCTAGGTTCTAGGTTCTTCAAAAATTTATAAACAACTATCTGTGTGTCAAACTATTCTTAGAACCTAGGGCCTATTTCTTCCTAGTACCTTGTCACTTTTGTATGTGACTTAGGCTAAATAAACTCATTAACGCAGCTAAAGCGAACTACACACAGCAGACGTTCACCTAAGTAGTTTAGTCTAAGATAAGGCGGACACTCGACTTATCCCTATGAGCATACGCTCTTGTATGTGATTAGGGTCAGTAACTAAGTGCCAAACTACACATCTGCAAGTGTAGGAGCGCTAGCAAGGCAGTGAGTTTATTTATGCCAAGGAGCATACGTATTTTGTATGTGACTTAGGCTAAATAAACTCATTAACGAAGCTAAAGCGAACTACACGCAGCAGATTACATTTGCTCCATGACTTCGATGCCTAGTAGATCTAAGCCTGTGCGCAGTGTATCCGCTACCAAATTACACAGCACTAAACGGCTATCGCGTACACTTGGCTCTACGCCTTCTTTAAGTACTGGGCAAGCTTCGTAGAAGGTCATGTATAGGCTGGCAAGCTCGTATAGGTAACTACATAATACGTGCGGTGTTGCCTCACTGATCATTTGATCAAGTACTTCTTCTAATTGCAGTAGTTTAAGCGCAAGGGTTTTTTCTTGCGGCTCAACAATAGCGACATCTGCGTTTAAACTTGCTGCGTCTACGCCTGATTTACGGAAAATACTGCGTACACGAGTATAAGCATATTGTAAATAAGGTGCTGTTGCCCCTTCAAAGCTAAGCATACTGTCCCAGTTGAAAATGTAATCACTGGTACGGTGCTTAGAAAGGTCAGCATATTTAACTGCGCCAATACCTACTTTACGGGCAATTTCACTGCGCTCTTCATCAGTTAAGTCAGACTCACGTTCAGCAAGCTTAGCAGCAGCTCGAGTGATTGACTCTTCAAGTAAATCAGCAAGTTTTACCGTGCCACCTGTACGCGTTTTAAATGGTTTGCCGTCTTCACCCATCATGGTGCCAAATGGGCAAAATTCGTAGCTAGTTTCATCGCGTAGTAAACCGGCTTTACGTGCAGTAAGCTCTACTTGATTGAAGTGTAGGCTTTGACGCGCATCAACAAAAATTAAAATGCGGGCTGCGCCTAACTTGTTTGAACGGTAATCACAGGCGGCTAAATCGGTGGTTGCGTATAAGAAACCGCCACCTGACTTTTGCACGATAAACACTGATGGCTCACCATCTTTATTTGCCAGCTCATCTAAAAACACCACCTGTGCGCCTTGTGACTCAACGGCAATATTCTTATCTTGTAATAACTTAATGATATTGTTCAGTTCACTGTTATAAGCACTTTCAGCCATGATGTCGTCTGGTGTAAGCGTTACATTTAAGCGTTTGTATACTTCTTCAGAATGCTTTACCGAGGTTGCGATAAACAACTTCCATAGTTTTTCACAATGCGCGTCGCCACCTTGTAGTTTTACTACGTAATCACGCGCTTTATCTGCAAAACCTTCTTCATCATCAAAACGCTTTTTAGCGTCGCGGTAGAAGGTTTCTAGATCAGCAAGTGCCACAGAATCTAAATCAACACCTTGGCTGATTTGATCTTCCAGATGTGCAATCAGCATACCAAATTGCGTGCCCCAATCGCCCATGTGATTTTGACGAATAACCGTGTCGCCACGAAACTCCAGTGCGCGTACTACTGCATCGCCAATGATCGTTGAACGTAAATGCCCAACGTGCATTTCTTTAGCAAGATTAGGTGATGAGTAATCAACCACTACTTTTTGCGGTTGTGCATGCTCAGCAACAGCCAGCTTTGCATCTTGGTTTGCCGCTTTTAAGCTTTGCGCTAAAAACTCAGGTTTTAGGTGAATATTGATAAAACCAGGGCCGGCAATTTCTGTTTTGTCTGCGATATCACTTACATCTAAGTGATCAATAATCTGTTGTGCAAGCTCTCGCGGGTTGCTTTTCATTTTTTTAGCAGCGCCCATTGCACCATTAATTTGGTAGTCACCAAATTGTGGGCGGGTACTCTGTGTTACCGCAGGGTTAGTATCTGCTGGTAAGCCAGCGCCAGTCATGGCTGCGATGGCTCTTTCAATTAGTAGGGTACGAATATTCATGTAATTTATTACCTTTACCAGCCCGCGTTAGCGGGCTTTAAATTAAAATTTGAGTCTAATTTTCACGCGTGTGGTTAAATGTCACTTCTGGATAGCGCTCAATTGATAAGTTAAGATTTACACGACTCGGCGCTATGTAAGTTAAATTATCGCCGCCATCAAGCGCTAAGTTGCTTTCGCACTTACGTTTAAAATCTTCAAACTTTTTAACGTCAGTCGAACTTACCCAACGTGCGGTATTTACATTTACGCTTTCGTATAAAGCATCTACGTTATATTCTGCTTTCAAACGCGCTACAACCACATCAAACTGCAATATACCAACCGCGCCTACAATTAAGTCGTTATTAATAAGCGGTCTAAATACTTGTACTGCACCTTCTTCAGATAGCTGTACCAAGCCTTTTAATAATTGCTTTTGCTTAAGTGGATCACGCAGACGAATGCGGCGGAATAATTCCGGCGCAAAGTTTGGAATACCAGTAAATTTAAGCTTTTCACCTTGTGTGAAGGTATCACCTATCTGGATCGTACCGTGGTTATGTAAACCAATAATATCACCTGCAAAAGCATCACCTGCACGCTCACGATCACCCGCCATAAAGGTTACCGCATCAGAAATACTGACTTGTTTACCTATACGCACATGGTTCATTTTCATGCCTTGGCTGTATTTACCCGACACAATACGCATAAACGCAATACGGTCACGGTGCTTTGGGTCCATATTCGCTTGAATTTTAAATACGAAACCAGTGAAGTTCTCTTCTGTTGCAACAACAGTACGGTCTTCTGTTTCACGCGGTAATGGCGTTGGTGCCCACTCAGTTAGGCCATCAAGCACATGGTCAACACCAAAGTTACCAAGCGCAGTACCAAAGTACACTGGTGATAACTCACCCGCTAAAAATAGCTCTAAATCAAATTCGTGCGATGCACCAATAACAAGTTCTAACTCTTCACGCAGTTGCCCAGCAAGCTCATCGCCAATCGCTGCATCAAGCTCAGGATTATCAAGCCCTTTAATGCTGCGTACTTCTTGAATAGTATGACCTTGGCCGGTTTTGTATAATAAGGTCTCGCCGCGATGAATATGATAAACACCTTTAAACTCTTTACCACAGCCAATTGGCCATGTGATCGGTGCACAAGCTATATTTAGCTCTGTTTCAACTTCGTCTAACAACTCCATCGGATCACGAATATCGCGGTCACATTTATTCATAAATGTGACAATTGGCGTGGTACGTAAGCGCGTTACTTCCATTAATTTACGAGTACGATCTTCAACACCTTTAGCCGCATCGATCACCATCAAACATGAATCGACCGCAGTTAAGGTACGATAAGTATCTTCAGAGAAATCTTCATGTCCTGGGGTATCAAGTAAGTTTACTAGCGCTTTATTGTATGGGAATTGCATTACAGAGGTCGTGACCGAGATACCACGCTCTTTTTCCATTTCCATCCAGTCAGACTTGGCATGTTGATTAGAGCCACGGCCTTTAACGGTACCCGCTTTTTGAATAGCTTGTCCGAACAACAGTACTTTTTCGGTGATGGTAGTTTTACCAGCATCCGGATGCGAGATGATCGCGAACGTGCGTCGCGTATTGATTTCGTTTAATAAATTAGACATGTAAGCCGCTTTAAGTCATAACAAGGCGCAACTAAAAACAAACCTAAGCACAGGTCTTCGCTACGCACTGTAAATATAAAATAGAATTAGTTACATTATACCTTGTTTGTCTTAGCCAAAAAAGCAACGATTGCAAGTAATTAGCCGATAACTTGGTTTAGAATCAGCTCAACCCGTTTGCTGCAGCGAACGCACTAAACTTGTGTAATTTTACGCTAACGCATACTATTGATAGATTACATGGAGGATATTTTGTTTGGGTATGAGAACAAGTAAGTTAAGTATAAGATTATTATGGTATATCACGCCTTTGGTGATTTTACCGTTATTGTTTTTAGGTGGCTTTACTCTCACCAACGTTACCAGCTCCACACAAAAACAAGCCGAGCTCATTGTTAGCCGTTTTGTTGAACAGCAACAACAAAAAATGTTCAATTACATCGATTCATTCCACTCTACTACAAAGTTACTCTCGGCCTCCCCTGTACTAAGTGACTTTTTAGCAGATGACTTACGCGATAACGGCAATTACACCCGTCGTCTAGGCGCACTAATGGATGTATTTGCAAGCTATTCAGAAGCTTACCCCGATATTGTTAGCGTAAATTTAGTCTCTCCGGATGGTCAAAGCGACGCCTATTACTCCAGTAATTTAAATACCGCTCCAACCAGCTATCCATTTTTCTCACAAGTTTTACAAAGTAACTTACGCCAACAACAGTTTATGGTGCAAAAACAAGATGGCACTACCAGCTTATATTTTATTCAACGTATTTACAGTGCTGATTACTACCTTAAACGCCCGCAACAACTAGGGTTTATTGTGTTGCATGTTGAGCCATCGATTTTAAATACCAGCATTTTAGAAGCGCCCTATAACAATACCTTAAATTTATTACTGACCAGCAATGGCAAAATATTATTTAGCTCAGACTACAATAAGCGCGGTCAATATATTAGCGAATATGAGCTGCAACAAATTCACGACTTAGCCGATCTAGGTAAGCTCTCAACCATAGAGTTATCGAGTATTGATAAGGTTGAACGGATGATTTACGCCATCCAAATGAGCGGCGGTTATTATTATGTCTCGACCATCCCCAAAGCCTTGCTTTATCAATCCGGCAAAGCGATCAGTTTGATCACCGCCTTGATTGTGATTATTTCAGTGATCACCCTGCCGATGCTGATTTTTATTGTGGTACGTAATTTACTACTTAACCCAATTGAGTTACTTGGGGCAGCCAGCCATCGAGTAGGTGACGGCGATTTGTCGGTATATTTGCCTGCCCATAATAATGATGAGGTGGGGGTATTATTTAATGATTTTAATCACATGGTGAACCAAATTCGTCATTATCAAGACGAACTTGAAGAATATAAACATCACTTAGAAGATAAAGTCGAAAGCCGTACCAAGGCACTTGAAACCATGAATAGTCAACTCGAGGTGGCCATTGCCCAAGCGGAACAAGCGAACCAATTAAAAAGCCGCTTTTTAGCCAATATGAGTCATGAAATACGTACACCACTAACCGCCATCATGGGCTTTACTGAGCAGCTATTACACAGCCAAAATACAACCGGCGACGCTTGGCACCTAAATACTATATTACGTAACTCTAAACACTTACTTGAACTCATCAATAATATTTTAGACTTGTCGAAAATCGAAGCCGAAAAATTAGCTGTTGAAAAAGAACCGCTAGATATTGTGCAGTTAGTTCATGATATTGATTCGATTATTCGTCCTTTATCACAAGAGAAAAAACTTAACTGCAATATCAATTTTCACTTACCATTACCGCGTATAATTAATAGTGATAGCACTCGTTTAAAGCAAATTCTCATTAATATTGCCAGCAATGCAGTGAAGTTTACCGAGCAAGGTTTAATTGAATTAGATATTACCTATAACAGTGATTTACAACTCATAGAATTTGCCATTAAAGATAGCGGTATTGGCATGTCAGAGCGAGAAGTTGAACGGGTATTCAAACCTTTTGAACAAGCTGATACAACAACAACACGACGCTTTGGCGGCACTGGCTTAGGCTTATGTATTTCTAAAAATTTAGCACAATTGCTCGGTGGTGATGTTTATGTAACAAGCACGCCAGGCCAAGGAAGCTGTTTCTGCGTGCAAATTGCCTGTAACTTACCTGCAGATAAACAACAAACAGTGCCAATGCTGACTGAGTTAAGCCAATTAACTCCCGCTAAGGACTTACAGCTTTCATTCGCAGAAAATAGCTTTGATGCCAATATATTAGTCGCCGAGGATAACCCTGACAACCAAGTACTAATCAAGTTATTACTGCAAACATGGGGGCTTGAGCCTGATATAGCCAATAATGGTGCAGAAGCTGTTGAAATGGCGCTGGTGAATGACTATCAATTAATCATTATGGACATGCAAATGCCGGTAATGGGCGGCTTAGAAGCCACACAAATGCTCCGCCATGCAGCCTACGATGGGCCGATCATTGCACTTACCGCGAATGTAATGAAACATGACGTAAACACTTATTTGCAAGCCGGTTGCGACGAAGCACTGGCTAAGCCTATCGATAAAGATGCCTTAGAAAGTGTGCTTGTTAGCTATTTAAATATTGAAAAAGACAGCCAAAATAAATGGGATAGCTTGCTAAACAGCGAAAAATTTCAACAGATCAACGACAACTATCGCTTAAAACTGCCAGGTTATTTAACCGACGTTACGCAGCTATACAATAATAGTGAGTGGGAGCAGCTCAGAGCGCTGGCCCATAGTTTAAAAGGCAGTGCTGGTTGTTTTGGTTTTAGTAATATTCACCATGCGGCGGCCACACTTGAAGATAATTTACGTGGCCGTGATCACAACCGCCGTGATTATTTAGCACTGAGCTTAATTGAAGCGATAAAATATACCTTGCAACAAGAACAGTCATTAACCAAAAAGTAATGTCATTCCCATTAAGATAGCATCTTCATGGCCATTTTTTGATGGGTCACTACTTGGGTAGTAATTTTTACGTACCGACATTTCACTAAAGCCTGCCTGCTCATATAAGGCGATGGCACGAGTATTGGTTTCACGTACTTCTAAAAATAAGTTTTCAGCGTGATGCTTTTCGCCGTATTCAATAAACGCTGCAAGCAATTGTTTGGCAATCCCCTGCCCCTGAAAATCAGGTGCCACGCAGATATCCATTAAAGTAAAGTCAGGCCCTGCTTTTTCACCGATATAAAAACCAATAAGTTGCTGCTCATTAAACGCAGCTAAATTAAAGTAACGCCCAGCGAGACATGATTGCATAGTGTTTACTGTCCACGGATGAGTGTGACACGCGTTCTCAACACGCATCAGCGCATCAATGGATAATTCAGTAACAGATTCAAAGGTTATCAAGGTGTGTGCTCATCAGCGCCCATAGCGCGCGTTTATTATCAGCATTAAGCTGCTGGGTTGGTAAGCTCAATTGACCATCATGCCATGCAAGCTTATCGCTTTGCACTACTTGGCTAATTTTTAATGGGGCAATAGCGCGATTTAAATCAGCCAATAGCGTTGTACTTAGCTCTATATTTACCTGCGGCGCTGCACTTGGTGCATCAGAACGTTGTTCAGCGACTGGCTGTAATCGGAAATGCTGATTTAGTTCGAGGTTTTCTATACCAAAAATAGCTGCGTATCGTGGATGCATAAAAACTCAGTAGATTTAAACACTGGAACAATATAAGAAGTAATCAAGGCTATGTAAAGAAGAAGTGGCAGGGGCGGAGAGACTCGAACTCCCAACCATCGGTTTTGGAGACCGCTGTTCTACCAATTGGAACTACGCCCCTGCAATGACGACGAATTATAGAGAAGTTTCGCTAAAGGTAAAGAAAAAAATCACTCTTTTAGTTTAACTGCTTTTTAAATAAACAAAACGGCGAATTAGCCAACTAATTCGCCGTTTTTATAATTACTTACCTAAACTAGGATAAGCCTTCATATATCCATGCTCAGAACTTTTTACATTTATGCTGCTCGTCGACGTTTTAGTTCAGCTTTGGCCCAGACTGAGGATTCGGCCATATCACAACGAAGCCCATGCTTCTTTTCAGTAGTAAGCGCGGTTAAGTTCAATTCTATTCACTTTTTATACTCAACTTGTTGTCCACTTTTAAAGCGTATCAAAACATGAGCGACCAGCTACATATCAAATCATAGTAAGTGGTGCAGACTCTTGTTGTTAAAACACATAACTCGCTTTTGCCTAAAAGTTATTTAACGCTCGTCAATATAAAAATATCCTTACTATTTTTTTCTTATTGTTTTTTAAACGAAACTTTGTTGTTTATGCATGTACATAAAACCTTTCAGGTTGCTTAATAGCATCGGCAGTACGATCAATGCGAAGGCAATGTTAGATAAAGGGACGGCTAACCAAACACCATCGATACCTAGGTATTTCGGCAAGATGAATAGGAAAGGAAACTGTATCAACATATTGCCGACGGAAACAAAAAGGGCTTGTCCGCTTTTACCAACGGCGACGAAGTAGATGGACGCCATGAATAAGAAGCCATCTAAAAACAATGCCATTAAGTGTAAACGAATACCGTTTTTGCTTGCTTCAAGTAATGCATCATTGCCTGTGGTAAAGATGCTGATAAAGATTTCTGGAAAAATGTTAAACAGTATTACCAAAGCTATACCGGACCCAACGGTAACAGAAAAAGCCAGTTTTACGGTTTCGCTAATGCGTTTGTATTGCTTGGCGCCTAAGTAGTAACTCACTGGTGGCTGCAAGCCGCTGACTAAGCCTTCAGCGAAGAAGTAATAACAGCTCACTAAGTAGCCAACAATCGCGAATGCGGCTAACTGCGTGGTGTCTCCGTAGGCCATAAATTGCATGTTATGGAACGCCATGACGAAGCTGAAGTAGATAAACATCACTAAGTTTGACGACCCTAATTGCACGATACGAGCGGCGATGGTCTTATCAAGTTGTTTGACCGATAGCTTGGTTTTAGCTTTTGACGACGTAAAGTAACGTAAACACAATATACAAGTGGTTAATTGAGCAATTAAGGTAGCAATAGCTGCACCTTTTAATCCCATATCAAGATGGCCTAAGAAAACATAGTCCAAGACAATATTGGTCAAGGCACCAACAATGATGAAGACCGTCGCAAGGTTTGGGCTATCGTCATTTCTAACCAACATCGGCATGGCACTAGCACCAATCGAAATAAGCGCCCCAAACGACATGATCTGCACATAACCCCAACTCATCTCTAAGGTGACGCCGGTCGCGCCTTGAATATTGAGCAGGCTCTGACCAAAAACGATAAACACAACTGTGGCCAATAAGCCGATCAAAATAATCAAGAAAAGCGCTGTGATGAGTGTTGCTTGAGTGGCTACGAGGTTATTCTCGCCACGATATTTAGACAACACGCTGCCGCCTCCCATACCAACAAGCAAACCAAAACCCATGATTAAACCAAGCAATGGAATTGCCATGTTGATACCTGCTAGTCCGTTTGCACCAACATAGTGACCAACGAAGAAACCATCAATGATCTGATATAAACCACTGACTAACATAGCGACGATGGAAGGAATGGCGAAACGCCAAAACGTGCCTGCGACGGATTGTGACGGTTGAATTTGTGGAGCTGCTTGCATCTTAAATATCCAGAAGGTAATAATGTAATAATGCAGGCATAATATACTGAATTGAGATATCATAAAGTCAGTTACCATCCGCTTTAGAGATGGATTAAAAAGCTTAACTAGCCGCTAAATGGCCGTTTCGGAGATAGGAATGAGTTGGACATTGGATCAATTACTGGCTTTTGTTACTGCCGCCGAGCAGGGTTCTTTTTCTGCAGCAGCAAGGCAATTACAAAAGGCACAATCACGAATTAGTAGCGCCATAGCCAATTTAGAATTGGATTTAGGGTTTGAGTTATTTGATCGCAGCTCTAAATACCCCGTATTAACGCCTCTGGGTAAAGAGATGCTTCCCGAAGCGCGAGCCGTGCTTAACCAATGCCTTCGATTAGATTCAAGAGCACTTACAGCTGCGAACAAAGAGCCCATTTCGTTACGAATCGCCCTGGATGAAGCCTTACCACTGGAAACCATCCATTCTATTTTTTCTCAAGTAGGCGATTTGTTTCCTAACACTCATTTGGTTATTACCAATGGCTCACAAGACGACATTGCCAATGCCATTGCTAATCAAAAGGCCGACATTGGTTTTATGATTAGCAACAGTGCTTTGCCACCCAAGTTAACCTTACAGTCTTTAGGATATTTTAAAAAAATCCTGATTGTCGGTAACAAGCACGTTCTCGCTAAAGAAGATGTATTGACCCTTGCGCAACTTCAACAATATCGTCAGTTCGTACTCTGCAACCGCTCAGGAGAAAACCGCGAAAATGCCCTAAGCCCAGATCATTGGGATTTAGACAGTTATTATTTGATTTGTGAATTGGTAACGCAGAATCAAGGCTGGGCCATCGTGCCTGAGCATATAGCCAAGGCGCATTGGTTTTTTGAACAAATAAAAATAGCTCAAGCCGACTTCTTAACGGATCAATTAATTGAAATAGGCATAGTAAAACGACTCGATAGCCCAAGCAATAAATTAACAGATTGGATTACTGAGCAAATGCGCCACTTAATGAACAATCACGCTATATAAAATCTTCCTGCGCAATCGAAAGGCTCTGCTCTTATATTTTGACTTATAGAACAAAGTGTCACAACATTTTTTCAGTGATGTTCCGAACAAAAAAAGTCCGCAATTACGCGGACTTAATTAAGATTTAATGCCTGTTAGTGCCAGACGTTTCAGGCCTAAAAATTATTCCCACTCGATTGTCGCAGGTGGTTTTCCTGAAATATCGTAAACAACGCGTGAGATACCGTCGATTTCATTAATGATGCGGTTTGAAACCAGACCTAAGAACTCATACGGTAAATGTGACCAACGTGCAGTCATAAAGTCGATAGTCTCAACACAGCGAAGGCTTACAACCCAATCATACTTACGTGCATCACCCATAACGCCTACAGACTTCACCGGTAAGAATACCGTGAATGCTTGGCTTACTTTATGGTAAAGCTCGGCTTTGTGTAGTTCTTCGATGAAGATAGCGTCAGCACGGCGTAATAAGTCACAGTACTCTTTTTTGATTTCGCCAAGTACACGCACACCTAGACCAGGCCCAGGGAACGGGTGACGATAAAGCATGTCGTACGGTAAACCGAGCTCTAAACCAATTTTACGTACTTCATCTTTAAATAATTCACGCAGTGGCTCAACTAAGCCCATTTCCATGTCATCTGGTAAGCCGCCCACATTATGGTGAGACTTGATCACATGCGCTTTACCAGTTGCAGACGCTGCTGACTCGATAACATCTGGATAGATAGTACCTTGACCTAACCATTTTGCATTTTTAAGCTTTTTAGATTCGCTATCAAATACCTTAATAAATGTATGGCCAATCGCTTTACGCTTGTCTTCTGGGTCTGATTTACCAGCAAGATCCGCTAAGAATAATTCCTCGGCATCCACTTTGATAATGTTTAGGCCAAACTTATTGCCAAACATATCCATTACTTGCTGACCTTCGTTTAAACGCAGTAAACCGTTATCAACAAATACACAGGTTAAACGGTCGCCAATCGCGCGGTGAATAAGCATAGCCACCACTGATGAATCAACACCACCAGATAAACCTAAGATTACTTCGTCATCACCCACAGTATCTTTAATGCGCTCTATGGCGTCATCAATGATTTTTGCAGCAGTCCACAGTTTTTCACAACCACAAATATCAATCGCAAAGCGTTCTAGCAAACGTTGGCCTTGATGAGTGTGGGTTACTTCTGGGTGGAATTGTACGCCGTAAAAACGCTTTTCTTCGTTAGACATTGCCGCATGTGGGCAAGTAGATGTTTTAGCTGTGGTTTTGAAAGTATCTGGAATTTCCATTACTTTATCACCATGGCTCATCCACACGTCTAAAATGCCTTCACCGCCATCGGTAATGCTGTCTTCAATGGCATCAAATAATGCACAGTTACCGACTTTTTCAACTTGCGCATAACCAAACTCTTTTTTATCAGAGCTGTGAACGCTGCCGCCAAGCTGAGTAGCCATTGTTTGCATGCCGTAACAAATACCAAGTACAGGTACGCCTGCATTGAATACATACTCAGGGGCACGCGGGCTGTTTTCTAAGGTTGTTGACTCAGGGCCACCAGATAGAATGATACCTTGTGGATTGAACTCACGGATCTGCTCTTCCGTTACGTCCCATGCCCACAGTTCACAGTAAACACCAATTTCACGCACACGGCGGGCGATCAATTGCGTGTATTGCGAACCAAAGTCTAAAATAAGAATTCGTGAATCGTGAATGTCTTTGCTCATTGAGGGTCTCGTTAGTCAAGAACTAGCACTCAGGTTACCTGAATGACTATAATAAATAAGGGCTAGCGAAGCTAGCCCAGTAATTTTAATAGATTTGAAGCTATTAACCTAAGCGGTAGTTAGGTGCTTCTTTGGTGATTTGCACATCATGAACATGTGACTCACCCATACCTGCTGAAGTAACACGTACAAACTGAGGTTTAGTGTTTAATTCTTCAATCGTGGCACAACCGGTTAAACCCATTGCGCTGCGCAGGCCGCCAACTTGTTGGTGAATGATTGTCGCGATTGGACCTTTATAAGCCACACGACCTTCAATCCCTTCTGGCACAAGCTTGTCTGCTTGATTTGATTTTTGGAAATAGCGATCTGATGAACCTTCTTTTTGGTTCATCGCACCAAGCGAGCCCATACCACGGTATGACTTGTAGTAACGGCCTTGGTAAAGCTCGACTTCACCAGGCGCTTCTTCAGTACCCGCTAGCATTGAGCCAACCATCACACATGATGCACCAGCAACAAGTGCTTTTACAATATCACCTGAGAAACGAATACCACCGTCAGCAATCACTGGAATGTCACGACCTTTTAGGCCATCAACAGCATCAGAGATTGCAGTGATTTGTGGTACACCACAACCAGTAACAATACGCGTAGTACAGATTGAACCTGGGCCAATTCCTACTTTAACTGCATCAACACCGGCGTCGGCAAGCGCAATCGCACCTTCAGCTGTTGCAACATTGCCTGCTACAATTTGTAGTTCAGGGTAAGTTTGACGAGTTTGTGCAACACGGTCGATAACACCTTGAGAATGACCATGTGAGGTATCAATTAGTAATACATCAACGCCCGCTTCGACTAATGCAGCAATACGCTCATCAGTACCTGGACCTACACCAACAGCAGCACCTACACGTAAACGACCTTGTTCATCTTTACATGCATGTGGTTTGTCTTGTGCTTTTTGATAATCTTTTACTGTGATCATGCCTTTTAATTTAAACGCATCATCAACAACAAGGATTTTTTCGATACGGTGTTCGTGCATTAATCCTAAGATTTCATCACGCGCAGCACCTTCTTTTACAGTGACTAACTTTTCTTTTTTAGTCATCACTGTTGAAACCGGTTGCTCAAGCTTGGTTTCGAAACGCATATCGCGGCTGGTAACAATACCAACAAGGCCGTTTTCAGCGTCCGTTACCGGAAAACCTGAAAAGCCTTTTTCTTCAGCAAGTACAATTGCATCTGCAATGGTTAAATCCGCTGTCACAGTAACAGGGAAAGAAACAATACCCGCTTCATACGTTTTAACTTTACGTACGTTTTTGGCTTGTTCTTCAATTGTCATGTTTTTGTGGATAAAACCTAAACCGCCCTCTTGCGCTAGCGCAATCGCTAAGCGTGCTTCGGTAACAGTATCCATAGATGCTGAAACTAGCGGCAAGTTAAGTTTGATACCACGCGTTAAGCGAGTTGAAATGTTTGCCGTGTGTGGCAAAACAGTAGAATGACCGGGTACTAAAAGTACGTCATCAAAGGTAAGAGCTTCTTTAGCAATTCTAAGCATTTTGGCAACTTCTCACATGTGGATCTTGTTTAAGGAATTGCGGCCAAATTTTATCAGCGTTGTGGGCACGAGTAAATAAGATTTCACAATTATTTATGATAAAATCCCCCCATCATCGCTTTTTAGAGTCGCTTTATGGCCGTAACATCCCAGCAGCAAACGATTTATACCGTTTCTAGGTTAAATAGAGAAATAAGAACCGTACTCGAACAAGGATTCGCATCGTTAAATTTAACCGGCGAAATATCAAATTTCATTACACCAGCCTCTGGTCATTGGTATTTCACGCTCAAAGATGATCGCGCTCAAGTAAAAGCGGCGATGTGGCGAGGCAACAATCGAGGCCAACGCTATCGCCCTGAAAATGGTGCACAAGTGACAGTTCGAGCCCGAGTATCGCTATATGAACCGCGTGGTGACTATCAGCTGATTGTTGAACACATGGAAGCTGCTGGCGAAGGGCAACTAAAGCAACAGTTTGATGAATTAAAAATGCGCTTAGCCGCCGAAGGTTTATTTAGCTCCGCCCATAAACAACCATTGCCTGGGGTTGTGCATCGTGTTGGTGTTATTACATCAGCCACAGGAGCGGCTATCAAAGATATTTTAACGGTACTTAAGCGTCGAGCACCACAACTTGAAGTCGTGATCTACCCTGCTATGGTGCAAGGTAAAGACGCGCACCTACAATTAATTGATAAAATCAATATTGCTAATGCCCGCAATGAAGTTGATGTAATTATTCTAGGCCGCGGTGGTGGATCACTAGAAGATTTATGGTGCTTTAACCATGAGCTACTGGCACGCGCTATTTTTGCCAGTACCCTACCAATTATCAGTGCTGTCGGTCATGAAATTGATACCACCATTAGCGATTATGTTGCCGATGTGCGCGCCGCAACGCCCAGCGCGGCTGCAGAGCTTGTTAGCCCCAATAGCAGCGAACTTTATAATCAAATCCAACAACAATTAAATCGCTTAGCCAATGCGTTTAAACATCAGTTATCTGCAAAGCAAAGCATTGCAACAGCACTTGAGCACCGTTTAACATTATGTCATCCGCGTAATCAGCTAAATCAACAAGCGCAACGTTTAGATGAATTGACAGTGGCATTACAGCAGGCGATACAAAATCGGCTCTATCAATATGAGCGCCGCTTAAATAATCTAACGCCGCGACTAATGCAGCGCTCACCAGATCGCAAAATTACTCAGGCAAGTCATCAATTACAGCAACTGCAAGGGCGTTTAACACAAACCATGCAGCAACAATTACACAGTGCCCAAAATACCCTCGCAATGCAGGCTAGCCGATTAGAATCTGTAAGTCCGCTCAATGTACTCGCTCGTGGTTATAGCATCACTAAAAATGAGCAAGGGCAAGTGATTAAGTCTATTAAGCAAGTAACTCAAGGTGATTTAATTGTAACCGAGCTTGCTGATGGCGTAATTCAAGCTCGTGTCAGCTGAGGCTCGTTATTCTGACTCAGTACTTAATAATAATGAAAAATCGCGATCGCTTGATTTTGAAGTACTGACTTTAAATTGCTGCCAAAAGTCTTGTTGTACCAACTTATCGTTGAGTTCGCGCCATTGGGTATGATCAAAATCATCTACATCCTTTGGCGCTGCAAGTTCAAATTTACATACCGAACTTTTACACTGCGCACTAACCAATTCAGGGGTGATGCCAAGATCAGCAATCTGTAAAAAGTCTTTCATGGCAGTCTCGGTACGATAAGCCCACTCTTCATTGCGACTTTGCTCAGTAAACTTGTCTAGCAAAGCTTGTTCAAAATCGGACGGTGCTTGCAATTGTTGTTCGTAAGCTTTTACTAATTTTTGCTGTTGCAGTAACTCACGCTTGAGCTGTTGCACTTGTTGCTCAAGCGGTTGCTCTTCTGCCGTTTGCTGTTGTGGTGCAATGGCCATTTTTTTGCTATCAATCGCTTGTGCAAAATTTGCAGCTTGATTAGCAACAGCTGTTTCGTCCGTCGCCATTATATTGCGTTGCTGCTCAACCTCGTGTGTTAGCAGTGTATGAACAGGTGTTGTCTTGCTTGAGGTCAACTGAAAGTAACCCCAAGTTAAAACCACGCCAGCAGCAAACGCCAGCACACGAGAAAACAAACCATTATTACTCATTTATAATTCCATTTATGGTTAATTTTGATTTATAGCATTGCGCTGGTGTGCGATTCGTTTTCAGCTTCAACTTCTAAAAAGTTTTGATTCATGCTTTGCGCTGGACAGGGACAATTTGGTTTACCAACAATTTTAGCTGGCACGCCAACTACCGTGGTGTGAGGTGGTACGGCGCTCAATACCACTGAGCCTGCGCCAATTCGGGCGCCCTCGCCGACCTCAATATTGCCGAGCACTTTAGCCCCAGCACCAATTAAAACACCGGCGCGAATTTTCGGATGACGATCGCCTTTTTCATTACCAGTACCACCTAGAGTAACTGATTGTAAAATAGAGACGTTATCTTCAATAACAGCTGTTTCACCAATGACTATACCAGTTGCATGGTCAAACATAATACCATGGCCGACTTTACAAGCAGGATGGATATCAACGCCAAATACTTCTGAGGTACGGCTTTGAATAAAGCGAGCGAGCTCTTTACGGTTTTGTAACCATAAGCAATGGGCGAGTCGATGTGCTTGAATTGCATGGAAACCTTTTAAATTTAATATCACAGTTAAATATGTATCGGCAGCGGGATCACGATCTTTAACGGCTTTTATATCATGGGCGACATGAGTAAGCATTCGATCACATTCAACAAAAGCCTGATCAAATAACTCCCGGATAGTAAATGCAGATACCACTGCGTCTGCCAGCTTATTAGCAACAATAAAGCTCAACGCAGACCCTAAGCACTCATGATTTAAAATGCATGAATACACATGACTTGCTAACAGAGGTTCACGGGTAACGACTTCATTTGCTTCGGTGCGGAGCTGTTGCCAAATTTCATGACGCATAGGACGGCCTTAAATTAATACGAAGATAAGCTTTTATGCAGTTTAACGGATTTCAAGTCAGATGTGTTAACGCTGCGATTATTTGTTCTGGTTATTAGATATAACTAAATTTCAAAATCATTCTTTAATAATCTCATTATAGTTTTACACAATGAGTTACGACAGTAGATAAAATTAACCCGTCGCTATAAAAAATATAAATTTTAAAACTCAATAACTAAACATCAATGAAAGTTATCCTGTCATATGACAAAATAGCCTCCCTTGGCAGCTACTTCACCAGTGAAGAATAAGTCTATATAAATGATGAGTTGGTAAGTAAAAACCGTAGTAATAAAGTACAAAGTGAGCATATATTTTAGTTTGCAGTAAATACTTACATCGTTGAATTTACAATGAGAAATATACTGAAATGTAGACTTACATGTTCGTTTTTTATTCTGTGCATTGGTTTTTGTAAAATAACTTCAACTATTAATCGACTACCAGTATGAACAAAGTAACCACTACCGATAATTAATGAACTTGGTTATCGCTAGTACAACTTTCATCTACCGCCAACATGCCATCGCGGCCAGAATATTTCACTTCATAAAGTAAGGAGTCAGCCTTTTCAATTAATTTTGTTGGGCTGCTATTAGCTGTAGGTATCAGTGTGACTAAGCCAATACTAACAGTTAAAATATTTTTCGCATTTGCGCCATTATTACTAATTTTTAAGTGGGCTAATTCACTTTTAAAGCGCTTCAGCAGCACGGTGGCTTCATCGAATTTAATATTACCAAGCACCAGTGCAAACTCTTCACCACCAAAACGTGCACATAAATCGCTGGTTCTGCGTGAAAATGAGTTCAGCAACTTTGCAACTTGCTGTAAACACTCGTCCCCGACTAGATGCCCTGCGCTATCATTAAGCATTTTAAAGTGATCAAGATCTATCATTGCAAATGACAATGGCAAAGAGAGTCGCTGACATCGATTCCACTCTTCGAGTAAGAAGTCATCTAAACAACGTCTATTCGCTATTTGTGTTAAACCATCAATACGAGCTAACTTATGTACTTGCTGCTCAGCCAATATGCGTTCGGTAATATTTAAATGACTGATCACAATGAAGCGTTGCTCTTTGATTTGCAATGGCACAACGCGCATCATAAACCAGCGAGGCTCAGTATCACTGTTACATGGATACTCCAAATAAAATTCATCTTGCTGTTTTGTGATAACACTTTTAATCCCTTTTAGTGCGGTATATGCATATTCATCATCTTTGGCTGCAAGTTCACAAACCCGAAGATAATTTTGGCTATACCAATCTAAGTTGCATGAGCCGTTATTTTGATTTCCAAACGCTCGCCAGCTTTGATTAATGTACTGAATATCTCCGGACTCATTTATCACAACAATATGTTCTGAAACAGTGTCCAGTATCAGCTTTAGAAACTCTTTAGTTTCAAACACATTAACTCCAAGATTATATTAGCAATTACTTGCCCAGCGATAGAATGTAGCATTTCTCTCTATCCCCAGCTACTTAAACAGCTAAGTTATACTAAGCAACAATAAAGTTACTATTTACTAACAACATAAAAAAGCCCGCATATTAATAATATGCGGGCTTTGAACCTTTAGACTAATTATTTATTGAAATATTTTATCTACAGCAAGTACTTCAATATTTTTCGCTGGTATTGCCAGTTTGTAATCAGCGATTACTTTATCCTCAGCAACTAATTCAGCTGGTTTCTCTGCATTATATACCATAGGGGATGTTTGCTCTGACGCTAGGCGCTTTTGCATATCTTTTCCGTCGCCGGTGATAAACACATACTGAATATCATCCGTTTGTAAGTTCTCTTTTATGACACGATTTACATCAGCTACTGTCAGTTTTTCAAGCTTGTTCGTTACATACTTTACGAAAGTATCGGTGTTGTAAAACTCACTATCTAGTGCATATCCTAATTGACGGTTTTGGCTTGCTACCATTTGCGGCACAAAGTTAATTAAGAAGTTACGCGTTGCGTCAAAGTCTTTTTCTGTCATGCCATTTTTGATTAACTTATCAAGTTCAAATAAAGCGGTACGCGTTGCAAAGTGAGCGTCATTGTTCGAGCGCAGCGGGCGAAGCCATACTTGAAATATTTGCTCAGAGCGGCCTAAGTTTGCGTCAGGCTTAGTCTGGAACATACCTCGTGGAAAATACTCAATATACGCGTAATCGCCGTAGTTCATACCGCGAGTTTGACGAATGCGCTCATAAAGATATGAGTTTGAACTGCGGTGCTCACCAAAGTATGAGCGAACTAACCACAGTGCCGTCCAGTCTTCACCGCTACGAATGGTATCAATTGGGAAGCCAAACGATACCGCAGTCGATTGCGCTGATTTTTCTACAATTGTAGCGTGATGACCTTTTAGCGCTGGTGCATCAGGAATCGATAAACGACTTTGCTGACCTTTAGGCAAAGCACTTAAATCGCTAAACATGGTTGCTTTAAGTGATTCAGGTACTGCGCCAATTAAACCGACAGTTAGTTTAGCTTGAGTAAATTCTTTCGCATAAAACGCTTTCACGTCATCAAGTGTTAATGCTTCTAAATCAGATAGATCACCGTAGTTATAGCTCTCATATGGGTGACCTTGATACAGCTTATGATAAAGCACTTCTTTACCTAGCTCTTCGTCATTTGAGGCTTTTAGGCCAGATTTTATGCCGTCGATGAGCTCTTTCTTAAGGCGTTTAAAGTCATCTTCTCTAAAGCCAGGATTTAGTAACTGCTCACTAACCAGTGCATACCATTGTGCAGCGTTATCTTTATGGACACGCCCTTGTAGCGAAATCATTTCTTTATCTATCTGATAACCAAAGCTACCTGCCAATGGATAAAGTGCCTGTTTAATGTCGTTGTAGCTCTTCGCCTGTGAACCACCTTGAGCAAGCATGGCCGCAGTGAGTGCAGCTACGCCTTTTTGACCTTTAGGATCAGCCGCAGCACCGGTATGGAATAACCAGTTAATATCAATCAATGGCGAACTATTGGTTTTATCTAGCACTTTAAAATGACGCTGTTGCACTGTGTGCTTGCTAGCAACAAGGCTATTTAAATCCACTTCTTGCTCAAAGTCTGCCACTTTGTCAAGCGCTGACATAGTCACGGTAGTACGGCTACTATCGACAAAGTATTTATTAGCAATATCTTGAATATCTTGTGCGCTGATGCTGTCAGCCGTTGCATATAATTGATTGACGACTTCTGGGTCGCGTTCAAAATGCATGTAACTGGCAAGAGTTGAACCTATAGCTTGTGAGGAGTCTAGGCCGTTAATAAAGCTGTATTTAAGATTGGATTTTAAATCAGCTAACTTTTGGCTATCAACCAACTCAGTGCGAGCTTTTGCGTAGGTGCTATTAATTGCATCACGAGCAACCGCTAAATCAGCCTCATTTTCAACTTTCACAAAAACATGTAATAAGCCGGGATCTTTGGTATCAGGGTTATAGCTAAACATTTGGCTAGCAATTTGTTTATCAACCACTAACTCTTGGTAAAGCTCTGAGTTGGTTGAAAAATAAAGCTGTGACAGTAAATCAAGCGCGGCTCTGTCTTTTTGCTTTGGCTGCCAGGCTGTGCCTTTATAAGATACTAATAACCAATGCCCTGGTAAGCCTTCGTTTTGTTCATGTATATATTTCGCCGCTTGCTGTTTTGGTTCGGTTGGTATATCAGCAACGAAATCGCCTTTTTGCCATTGGCCCCAGTGTTTTTTAACCATAGCCATAGTTTCAGCTGGATCAACATCGCCTACAATCACTAATGACACATATTCAGGTTTATAAAACTTAGCAAAAAACTCTTTACCGTATGCCATTTGATCCGGCATGGCTTCAATATCTGCAAAAAAGCCCATGGTGGTATGTTTATAAGTATGTTTTTCGAATGCTTCATTACGTACTGCAGAAAGTAACTTACGAACCGGGCTGGCATTATTTTTAAGGTATTCACCTTTAACTGTTAATGCTTCGGTACGAAATTGCTCTTCTGAATAAGTCAGGTTTTGAAAAATATCCGCTTCAATTTCAAGTACTTTATCAAGATGTTGCTTTGAAAAGTTTAAGTGGTAGTTAGTGTAATCATTGGTTGTATAAGCGCGATTATCAACCCCAGAATTTTTTAGAATATCAGAATACACATCTTGCGGATATTTTTCAGAGCCTTTAAACATCATATGTTCAAAAAAGTGTGCAAAACCGGTTTTACCTGCTTCGACTTCATTACGAGAACCGACAGACACTGGAATTTGTAGTGATACCACATCAGGGTAATCAGTTTTCACCACCATAACGCGTAAGCCGTTATCAAGCTCTTCTAATAAATAATCTTGTGAGAACACCCGATCATTACTACTGGCAACCGTTGACTGCTCAATCTCAACCTCTTTGACCATGTTTGAGCCGCTGTTACTTGCACAGCCGCCCAGTGCAAGCGTTATCGCAAGGCTGGTTGCTAATAATTTAAATTTCATTGCTATCCCTTGTTAGTTGAATAAATTTCTTGTTTTTAGTCATCCGATTATGCAACAAAGCAAGTCAATATAAGACCCCTGAGGCAATTAATTATGTAAACAGTTGTGTAACACAGAACTCTTCATTCAGAGCAACATGAATAAAACTCACCTTCGTTGAAAAAGTTTCACTAAAAAAATCTATCTAGACGTCTAAATGGCTGCTATATTATTTGCCATAGACACTAACTTAGCTGGAATGAGGATTATGGCTTTATCACTACAAGAGAAAATTGAAGACACCAATCAGGGTGTGTACTTAATTGGTACCACCCCACCACGTATTGGTACTGATAAAGCGCAGCTTGAAATTATCGCCCAAAAGCTCTTAGCTCGTTTGCATGAAATTGAATACGATGGCGTGATTATTTATGACATCCAAGATGAAAGTAGTCGCACTGAGATGCCTCGCCCTTTTCCGTTCAAGCAAACAGTAGATCCTCGAGAATACAGTAACTTACTACGTAATTTATCGCATCAAGAAGTGATCACTTATAAAAGTGTTGCACAGCGCGGTGTGGCCGAATTTAAACAGTGGTTAAGCGAAACTAAAAACCAGTTTAATTTAAAAAACCTAGTATTAGTCGGTAGTCCATCATCTGACGGGGATATTAAATTAAGCCTGCCTGATGCTTATAAAGTCTTAAGCGAACAGCCTCAAGACTTCTTTTTAGGAGGCGTTACCATTGCCGAGCGCCACGCAAGTAAACGTAATGAACATGAACGCTTACTTGAAAAAACCACGCAAGGCTGTAAATTTTTTATCTCACAAGCTGTGTATAACGCGCAAGCAACCGTGGATTTGATCACCAGTTATGCGCGCAGCTGTAAAGCTCAAGGTATCGAACCTAAACGTATTATTCTAACCTTTACGCCCTGCGGCAGTGAAAAAACCTTAGAGTTTATGCAATGGTTAGGAATTTCCGTACCTGATGCAACTAAATGGCGGATGCTTGATTCGCAAAACCCACTGAGTGAATCTGTACGTATTTGCCGTGAAAACTTAGATTTAATACTAAGAAGTTGCGCGCATTTAGACGTGCCACTGGGGTTAAATATTGAAAGTTTAACCAACCGTAAAGAAGAAATTGATGCATCAATTAATCTTTACCGCTTATTAAAAGCGACAATGGAATTAAATCTTGCTGAAAAACAGATTGCTTAATAGAGTTAAACTTGAGCCTGCCCATTATTTTTAAGTGAACTAGTGTTCATGATTGTTGTTTTTTTAGGTAATTTTAAGTATTCTTGTATGCTAATTAGGTAATACTATTAAAAGGAATTTTAAATGCCATTAAATCCACAGGTGAAATAAGAAGTAATTAAAAACATTATAAAATATGAGAAAAAAATTAATCACTTTTATCTAGACTCTCAGGGCTATGTAACCACAGGCGTAGGTCATATGATAAAAAACAAACAAGCTGCAACCCTGCTCCCAATGAATAAAGTAGTTAACAATCAACCGGGTCCTCCTGCAACTCCTCTAGAAAAGCAAAAAGAATTTGAAACAATAGCTAAACAAAAAAGAAATTATAAAGCTGAATGGTATAAGCAATTTACTACACTCATAATTAAAGATGTAGAAATTACACGCCAACTAGACAAACATATGGATTCTTTTTACAGAGAGCTTTCTACTCTATATAAAAAGTCTAATGGTTATTATGATGATTTTGATAAATTAGACAAAAATATACAAGTCGCATTATTTGATATGATTTTTAACTTAGGTGCAGTAAAAATTGTCACGAAGTTTACTGAGTTTGATAAAGCAATCAAAACTGGAGATTGGATTAAAGCAGCTAAAGAAAGCTATCGTCCTCAACTCAGCGCAGAAAGAAATAACTACGTAAGAGCAAAGCTATCTGCGGCTAACAGCATAAAGGTAACGACACCGTGAAAAACTTATCATTAGTATTATCGATATTTATCTGTGTTAGCTACTCAAAATTATCTGCTAATGAAATAAAACCTAAATTATTTACTAATTATTTTACAGGTTTAGAATCTGAAATTGTGATGGATTACCAGAGCATTAAATTAAATTATGATTTAACTTTACGTTCAGAGAAGAATGTACACTTTTCTACCTGTAAACAAGTAGAAGAAACCGCTTCTGATGATATAGCAGTGAGCGAATTTCATTTGTTACAGATGTTGAAAGCGAACTGTGCCGCATTAAAACAGTACTCCCAAGCTAAAAGTTCAAACGTCAGTTATTTACAGGAAATTCTTGATAAAAAGGATATTAGCAATCTTCCTGCTACAGCTTCCCCTTATGTTAATAAACATGATAAAAGCCAAAGGCGAGGTAAAACACTAAGTGAATACCATAAAAAGTTTAATACATCATTGGACATTAGTGGAGCAATAAAGGTTGAGACAGAAACAGATCAGATGTTTTACTACGTTGTTGCCACAGGCGATTTCAATGCTGATAAAGTTCAAGACGCATTAGTTCGTATTGACTGGCAGGTAATTGATGCATTTGGTAAAGGGTTTAAGCTTATTATGGTTACGAAAAAATCCGCAGATAAACCATATGAAATAACTACACTAAATTGAAGTAAGAACCTTTAGCTGCGATTTTAATTTAAAAATTTATCTTTTTAGAGGGCACTCTAGCTTAGTAAAGTTATATCGCGCTTTATTATTAATACTATTGACTACTGAATTTAGCATATAAAACAATAAAGCTACGGCGCTCGTTTTAGCGCCGTGCTAGAGCTTTACTGACAGCTGATAACTAAAAACTGAAAGCTTTTATTTACGGCGTCTACTAGGTGCTCTTTGCCCTGTAATACGTTTTTTATCTCGGTCTTTTCGCGACTTATTAGAGTTTTTGCGATTATCTTTGGGCTTTTTATTTGGATCCGGTTCATAGCCCGCTAACCACTGCGGCGTTAGACGAGTATCAAGCAACACTTCAATTTCTTCAAGTAACCACTGCTCGTCAAGGCTGACTAATGACATCGCTAAGCCTTGCTCGCCAGCGCGCCCAGTGCGGCCAATACGGTGGACATAATCTTCAGCTATATAGGGTAATTCAAAATTAATCACATACTTTAACGACGCTATGTCTAGACCCCGAGCTGCAACATCGGTTGCCACGAGTACACGAGTGGTACCTTCTTTAAAATCTTGCAGTGCTCTATCACGTGCACCTTGAGATTTATCACCATGAATTGACTGTGTTTTTAAGCCATCTTTACACATTTCTTTGGCGAGTTGATCGGCCATTTGCTTTGTGCGAGTAAAGATCAGTACTTGGCGCCAGTTTTTCATGCCAATCATGTGCGAGACAAGCTCACGTTTACGGTCTTCATCAACCGCGTAAATGATTTGCTCAACTTCTACAGCCGCAGAATTACGTTTATTGACTTCAACAAGTTTTGGATCTTTTAATAACTTTTTACTCAGTTCAAATACACTATCGTCAAAGGTCGCTGAAAATAGTAAGGTCTGACGATCACTGGGAACATGGCGCAATATACGTTTAATTTCGTCAATAAAGCCCATATCAAGCATACGGTCTGCTTCATCAAACACCAGTGAATCAACACTAGATAGTTTAATGCTGCCTTTGATTATGTGATCCAGCAATCGCCCTGGCGTTGCCACTACAACTTGTGCATCTTTCATGGCTTTAATTTGCGGGCCAATACTGGCACCACCATAAGCAAGCGCGCCTTTAATATCAGTACCTTGCGCGTATTTTTCAAAGCTAGCAAAGACTTGCTGAGCAAGCTCTCGAGTTGGTGTCAAAATAAGTACTCGAGCAGTACCTGGCTCATCTTTACTTGGTGTATTAAGTAATTTATGTAACAGAGGTAATACAAAAGCAGCTGTTTTACCTGTTCCTGTTTGTGCACTCCCCATAACATCATGACCAGCTAAAATCAGCGGAATAGTTTTTAGCTGTATCGCCGTAGGGGTATGATATTGATTTTGTTCAAGTGCATTAAGCAGTATAGGATCGAGTTTTAACTCAGAGAAAGTAGTCGCAGACATAAGTTTAGCTTTGTGTAACAAATAATGGCGTTATTGTACGCCCAAAGCGAATAACAAAAAAGGCGCTTTGCGGCGCCTTTTTAAGCTTGCTAAATGTTCAAGCTGGTTTGAGGGTTTCTTTACGCTGGTTATAGAAGGTAATTAAATCATCCACCGTATCTTGGCAATATTGTTGAATACCTGATACCAACATGTGCTTTTCACCACAGCCGACTTTTACACCATTTTCTAACAAGTTAAAGCGCAAAGTGATTTTCCCACGCTTGCCTGTATATTCAAAACTCGGCTCTGCGTATTCTAACGTCGGTGCATGGATCTCTAATGTATCGAGATTAATCAACATTGACTCATAGATAATCATAGGGCGAGCTGGGTTGATCATGACATCTTGTTTGCCCATAAGTGGAATAATAACATGCGGAAAAGTTGTACCTGAAAACTCAACATAATTTTTTATTAGACTATCGGTGAGTGTTTGGCACTGGCTAGTTTTACCTTCGCGCTTAACCTTCAGCATGACTTTATCGCCACTGGTAATATCAAACTCATCTGCGCCCTCAGGGAAGTTGAGTTTGGTATTCTCATCAACCATGCCGGCAAAGGTAAATTCCATTTTTTCACTGATGCCATAACGACTTAATACCAATGAAAATAATAAATCTCCAGGCACACAAAAACGTTTTGCATCTTTATCATGAAGTGGATTGTAATCATCAGCAACGCACTTTGCGAAACGACACCCTTGTTCACGAGAAATAGAGACATAATCAGCATGTTGCTGATAAAAAGGACTTAACATAGTTGTTCACTGCTTAAACTGCTTATAACCTGCCTATTCTACCAGATAAAATTACAATAGAGGTCGAATCTGTTAAACTTTTGTTTCAGATACAAAAAAGCCGCGATATCGCGGCTTTTTTAATGATTTATTATAACTTATAAACCAGCACGTTCTTTAATTGCTGGTATTAATGCAGAACCGCCATGACCATTTGCTTCGGCCCATGCTATATCTGCTCCATCTTCTAAAGAGCTTTTAGATAAGTTTTTCACAATATATTCACCGGTATCTACGGCATTACTGGCAACTGCATGACGTAGCAAGTTAAGACCATTACATTGTACTGCATCATAAATATTACGAATTTTTACACGTGAGCTTTTTAACTTATCACGTAAACGGTTTTTATCGTCCGCAGCTATGTATTCACAGATTGAAACAGCTAACTGATCATCCGCTTTTACTGGCGCGCTAAAAGCAACAGAACCAGAAATAACAGCTGCAGCAATAACGAGTGTTGATAATTTTATCATTGTAGACCCTTGTGTAATACTTTATAACTACCTTAGTTGTTTAATATTGTATCAACCTATAAGCCTAACCGCAATAATGTTACTTAACTTTATCTAATGTGACAAATTTATAACCATAAATATTGTTATCATCCGGTTGATTATACAGCTCTTCTACAACTTGCCAGTTTGCTGATTGTTCGTAATCAGGAAACTGTGTATCTCCTGCAACATCAAGATCAATAAACGTTAAATAAAGTGTATCGGCACTTTTTAAAAATTGTTGATAGACATTTCCGCCACCAATCACCATTACTTCATCAGACTCACACACCAATGAAATAGCGGCCTCTGGGGATGCTACAACATCAATTCCAGCTGCAGTGTAGTCAGTGTTTCGGCTAATAACAATGTTGCGTCGACCAGGTAAAGGGCGACCAATTGACTCAAATGTTTTGCGCCCCATAATTACTGGTTTATTCATAGTAACCGCTTTAAAATGCTGTAAATCAGCAGGTAAATGCCATGGCATATTATTATCTTGGCCAATCACTCTATTTTTAGCCATAGCTGCAATCATTGAAATCTTCACATTAAAACCTAATACTTTTTTATTAAACAAGAAAAAAGGAGCACCAGCTCCTTTTAAAATAATTTACTTTAGTCTAACGCTCATAGACAACTTCAACGTCATAATCGTCATCATCCCAACTATCCCAGTCGTCGTCATCATTCTTCTTAGTGGCATCTTTATGATAAGTATCCCATTTGAATTCAACTTCTTCATCTTCAATTGGCACAAATTTTTCTTTTGGCATGCTATCGAGTAGCGTCATGATGTTATGAATTAATGGTTGAGTATTTAGCTTATTAATTGCAGAAATATGATAAATATTTTCAGTCTCGCCTAACTCTTCAGCAATTTGCTCACATAGCGCCTGAGCTTCATCTTCAGGTAATAAGTCTATTTTATTAAATACTAACCAACGTGGTTTTTCAGCAAGCTTAGGACTGTACTGGTGCAACTCATTGATGATTGCAAATGCATTATCTACTGGGTTTGAACCATCGACAGGCATTACATCGATAATATGCAGTAATACACGGCAACGCTCTAAATGTTTCAAGAAGCGAATACCCAAGCCAGCGCCATCAGAGGCACCTTCGATTAACCCTGGGATATCTGCAATAACAAATGATTTATTTGCTTCTGGACGTACCACACCTAAATTTGGAATCAGCGTAGTAAATGGGTAATCAGCTACTTTTGGTTTCGCTGCCGATACACTACGAATAAAAGTAGACTTACCTGCATTTGGCAAACCTAATAAACCAACATCAGCTAATAATAATAGCTCTAGTTTAAGGTTACGTACTTCACCTGGTGTGCCCAATGTTTTTTGACGAGGCGCTCGGTTAGTACTTGATTTAAAACGCGCATTCCCCAAGCCGTGGAAACCGCCTTTTGCAACCAAAATTCTTTGACCATGTTGAGTTAAATCACCAAGACCTTCTTGGGTATCAACATCCATGATCCGAGTACCTACAGGCACCATCACATATAAGTCATCAGCCTTTTTACCGGTACAGTTACGACTGCGGCCATTAGTACCACGTTCAGCTCTATGAAAACGCTCAAACTGATAATCGATAAGGGTATTTAAGTTTTCATCAGCTTGTAGATAAACACTACCACCATCTCCACCGTCACCGCCGTCTGGTCCACCATCTGGGACATATTTTTCACGACGGAAAGATACGATGCCGCTGCCACCGTCTCCAGCTTCTGCGCGAATTTCTACTTCATCTACAAACTTCATGATTACTCACTTTAGGGATTGGCTTGTTAATTTCACTATTATATACCTAAGCCAAGCTGATTGCAGGCTTGGCTTAGGTATATATTTATTTTCAAAACAAAAAACCCCGCAAAGGCGGGGTTTTTTAAGAACCGATTCTGATTACTCAGATACGATGCTTACGTATTTACGGTTTAAAGGACCTTTTTGTTCAAACTGAACTTTACCATCTGCTTTTGCGAAGATAGTGTGGTCTTTACCGATACCTACGTTTGTGCCAGCATGGAATTTAGTTCCACGTTGACGAACAATGATGCTACCCGCTAGAACTGATTCGCCACCAAAACGCTTAACACCAAGGCGTTTGCTTTCTGAATCGCGACCGTTACGAGTACTACCAGCTGCTTTTTTATGTGCCATTTCTAAGTACCTCTAATTAAGCGCTAATGCCAGTGATTTTAACTTCTGTGAACCATTGACGATGGCCCATTTGCTTACGAGAATGCTTACGGCGTCTAAATTTAACAACCTTAATCTTCTCACCGCGACCATGTGAAACAACCTCAGCTGTTATTTTACCACCGTTTACGAACGGTACACCGATCTCGATTTTCTCACCATCAGCAACTAAAAGTACTGAATCAAATTCAACTGCTGCACCAGTCTCAACGTCTAATTTCTCAAGACGAATTGTTTGACCTTCAGTCACACGGTGCTGTTTACCACCACTTTGGAAAACCGCGTACATAATTAACTCCGTCTGTGCGCCCTCAAATCGACGCAACTAAAATATTATTCAATAGGGCGCGAAGTTTACGCTAATGTGCAAAAACTAGCAAGCCTGTTTTATTAATTAAATGAATAAAAAATAGCTGCATTGAAGGCGATTCAATATTTTCACCTATTTTATATTAAATTGGCATTATGCCAAGCCTTTTTAGCGTTTCATGACAAATAAATTACACCACGAACAAACACGCGCTAAGAATAAAAAACAACCATGTTGAATTACCGTAAATTTTCTCAAATAAAAAAGTTATCTTTCCAAATTAAGGCTAAATTAAGCTGCTTAACCGTGTTTTTTCAGTGAATCGTCACAAACTGTCGAGCAAAGCTGTTTTTTGTTGTACAATCAGCCCCGTATACCCATTAAAATTGGCTCGGAGATCAATGGATATAAAAGCTATCCAGGCGTTAATCGAAAACGATATGAATGACGTCAATCAACTAATTTACGCGCAAATGCGCTCTGATGTAGCATTAGTCAATCAACTAGGCTTATATATAGTAAACAGCGGCGGCAAGCGTGTTCGCCCTATGTTGGCTATTTTAGCGGCTAAAGCACTTGGCTATGAAGGCAAAGATCATGTTACTTTAGCAACTATTGTTGAATTTATTCACACAGCTACATTACTGCATGATGATGTCGTTGATGAATCAAATTTACGCAGAGGAACACCGACGGCAAATGCTGAGTTTGGTAATGCAGCCAGCGTACTTGTTGGTGACTTTATCTACACCCGCTCATTTCAGCTAATGGTTGGTATTGGTAAAATGCAAGTTATGCAAATACTCGCTGATGCAACCAACGTGATTGCCGAAGGTGAAGTACTGCAATTAATGAACTGTAACGACCCTGATACCACCGAAGATAGCTACATGCAGGTGATTTACTCTAAAACAGCTAAATTATTTGAAGCTGCAACAGGCCTTGCTGCGATTATTACCGAAAAAGACGACTCTATGCTGCAAGCGCTTAATCTTTACGGTATGCATTTAGGAACCGCTTTTCAATTAGTGGATGACGTGCTTGATTACAATGCTGATGCTGAGCAGTTAGGTAAAAACATCGGTGATGATCTGGCCGAAGGCAAACCTACCCTGCCACTACTTTATGCTATGCGCCACGGTAATGCTGAGCAAGTACAGTTGATCCGTGATGCCATTGAGCACAGTAATGGTATGGACCACTTAGAAGCGATTCTAAGTGCCCTCAATGAAACCAAAGCACTTGAGTTTACGATGAATAAAGCCAACGAAGAAGCTGATAAAGCGATTGCGTGTTTATCTGTATTAGATGAATCACCGTATAAAGAAGCACTCGTTAGCTTGGCTCGTATTGCCGTTGATCGTAATCACTAATAAATACCTAATGTATAAAAATCCTTCGAGCATAAAAAAGCCTGCAAATGCAGGCTTTTTTGTATCAATCGACTTAGCAATTAAGCGTTGATGAAATCAACACCTTCTTGGATGTCTTTTTTCAGCGTATCAAGCATGTCGTTTTTAGCTTGCTCTTCAAATGCGCTTAGTTCACCGTAAGAAAGAATTTCTTCTACGCCGTTTTTACCTAAACGTACTGGGTGTGCAAAGTATGCAGCATCGCCATTTTCAACAGCAACGTAAGCGTAATCTACAACGTCTTCACCTTGTAAGCCTTTAACTAAAGACATACAAAAACGTGCAGCAGCAGCGCCCATTGATAATGTTGCAGAACCACCGCCCGCTTTTGCATTTACTACTTCAGTACCTGCATTTTGGATACGTGGAGTAAGCGCAGCAACTTCTTCATCAGTGAAAGTAACGCCTTCAACTTGAGATAGTAACGGAAGGATTGTTGTGCCTGAGTGACCACCAATGACTGGTACTTTCACAGTTGCAACGTCAACACCTTTAAGCTCAGCTACAAATGCTTCTGAACGGATCACATCAAGAGTGGTAATACCAAAAACACGTTTCGCGTCGTAAGTACCTGCTTTTTTGAATACTTCCGCAACAATTGGCACTGTGCCATTTACTGGGTTAGTGATAATACCCACTAATGCTTTTGGACAGTTAGCAACAATACCTTCTGCTAATGTTTTAATAATACCAGCATTAACATTAAATAAATCAGCGCGGTCCATACCAGGCTTACGTGGCATACCAGCAGGGATAAGAACGATATCACAACCAGTTAACGCTTGATCTAGTGCATCAACACCAAAGCCTGCAACTTTAACGTCTGTTGGGATATGAGAAAGATCAACAGCAACACCAGGAACAACTGGAGCAACATCATAAAGTGATAATTCAGAACCAGCTGGTAAGCCTGTTTTTAATAATAAAGACAACGCTTGGCCGATACCGCCAGCAGCACCTAATACAGCAACTTTCATTGGAATTCTCCGTAATTTGAGGTAGGAAATATTTGTGGCTCTAAAGATAATGAAATTAACGACTAAAGACAAATTTATCCTGCTTATTTCACATATAATTTAGACCATAGTTGTAAACTTGCTGGTTTACAGCACTAAAATCCATCGCAAAAGCAAACAACTACTGCATAAGTATGCAATATTGTGTACAATTAGCGCATCACTTATGAATAAGAACCTATAATATGCAACCACAAGATAAACAAGAAGCATTAGTAAAGGCCTTTAAGGCACTTTTAAAAGAAGAAAACTTTGGTTCACAAGGTGAGATTGTTGACGCCCTAAAAGAGCAAGGCTTTGATAATATTAGTCAAAGTAAGGTGTCGCGGATGTTAAGCAAGTTTGGCGCGGTACGCACTCGTAATGCCAAACAAGAAATGGTCTATTGTTTGCCTGCTGAAATGGGCGTACCTACAGCGAAAAGCCCATTACGTCAGTTAGTGATTGATATAATGCATAACGAAATGATGATCATTATTCGAACCAGCCCAGGAGCTGCACAATTAATTGCTCGGCTATTAGATTCATTAGGTAAAGCAGATGGCGTACTAGGCACCATTGCTGGTGACGATACTATTTTTATCGCTCCAGCTAAAGTATCTGAAATTGATGTAACTCTTGAACGCGTGCGTATTTTATTTGATACGGTATAAGTCTACCGATTCAAACTTTTTACAGCTGCTTTAAAAAGTTAATTGATGGGGCAAAAAACGCAGACCCCATATCGGCTTGAGTAAAATCAAGCCAATGATCGTAGCAATCGCCATCACCTAATCGACTTCGTAATACTTGCTCAAATGCATTTCCCTGTGCTGCATAACTAATCGCTAATATACCCTGTTCGTAAACGTCACCATAAGGCATGTTTTGATTTAATTGCAGTGGTTGCCCTTGCTCATCTTTTAACTCAGTGCGTACAGCATGACTATTTTCAGTCGCTGGCATAATCAAGGTATTATCTAAGCGAGTGCGTCCCATTATTTGTTCTTGCTCACTCAGTGGTAGGTTTTGCCACACACTTAAATCATGCTTATAGCGCTGTATATGTACGTAACTGCCTTGATCTTCAAAATGGTTGGGTTTATTGATTAACGCTGTGATGCGCTTTTGGCGACCATGAGGAGTGTCACCACCGAGTATAAAACCATTAAAATCGCGACCATCTAAAAATCGAAAGTTTCTCACTTGCTCAACCAATTCAACATCGGGGGCAAATAACTTGAGAATTTGCAAAGCAAATAAATGGTTTACATCTTCCCTATCGGAACGAATTTGGACAAATAAATCAAAAGGCTGAGCCCCCATAATATGATCATTATGAGTAATATTAGGAAAGCTCTGTAATTCACTAGGCAGAAATTCAGGCAGAATGTGCGGCCAGTACTGCGCCCCTACTGCAACTAGGCTGGAGAGCATAGATTCAGAAAACTGATCTGAAAACTCATCTTGGATAGCGCTAACGTATTTTAATTTTTTGCGTAATGACTCATCGTGGCCATCAAATACATTAAAAAACAAATGTAAACCGTGCAAGTTTGCTTCAGCACAAATTCCAGATTGCGCTTGCGCCATGGTATTTCCTTAACTCAAAGTCTCATACACGGCGTTTTTAATGAAATTAAAAATACTAAAACACTTAATCTGCGAAAAAGTTAACCGTGTGTGGTGTTATTTTTATTGTCACCTACTCATTTGCTAAAATGATTGGCCCAACTAAACAGCAACTTCAATTTATTGTCCATCGATCATAACCTTATACACAAAATGCAGAACAACAAAACGACGGTTTAAAATAGTCACCGTATTTGCACTACAGCCTTGTGATTGAAAAGGTATTAACTCAAGATGGCATGGGCGAACATAAAGTTACCCAACTTGCTTTACTCGACGATAAGTAACTAATGACTCAGCCCCCGTAAGCATTACTATATTCAGTTGCTGTTAATACATCTGCACCTAAGTATATGCCCTGACCAAGAAATTCTGCAACTACCTTTGAGCTTGAAGCGCTAAATAGCGGCTCAAACGTGTCTTGTTGAGCAATTTCCCCACAATTCATAGCCGCTTATTTATCGGCAAGTCGCATTTATTTTAAAGAATTACAAAGCGCCTTAATACATATTGGTTTTTAATCATTTAAGGGATATATGCAATAAACTTAAACCATATACGATTAGAAATCGTCTAAGCAACACTACAATTACATCCACTATTAAAGGCAACCACGCCCATAATGGAAATCACTTGTGCGATATATCTCACGGTTATGACAGCTATTGAGTATAAAGCATCATAAAAAAAGTCTAAAAATAAACTAACCACATGAAATATAATAACTATTATTAAATTTCAAAATAATGACTGTATTTTCGTTACTATTTTTAGCCTATTTTGTTTGCAGATACTCTCTATACTTACTTCATCGGTTAAGCAGTGACGCTTAAATGAGTAAACGGACAAGGAATGATTACTCATAAACCTCGAATTAAAGGTTACGTTAGGAAAAAATGGATTCACGGACAGGCTCAGGATGAGTAGCACTAAGGATAGTAAATATACGGACAGCGTCAAGATGATGCGAAAAGGAATAACAACAGGGCTCGCAAGAGAGTTGTTAGACAGGATGTTATAAAAGCGGACAGATGGACAGGCCCTAAAGGGTATCACAATGGAACTGTTAACTAAGGGATAGCATCAGGACGATGCGTAAAGGACCGGTAATAGAGATTACCAAAAAGGATCAAAAGGAAGCACATAGGACAGAGGCACGGATAGCCTATATCACGCAGAACGAACAAGTAACAGTGTGATCACATGGATTAGTAAAGTTTAGGAGTTGATTAAGTTCAATTGCAGGATGCAAAAAATTAGAAGATTCCGCAAGCGCGACTAGAGATAGTTCGCGCTTTTCTTTTACCCAAAAATACCCTCAGCTTAACGACTACTTGCCAATTAACTCGCTCATTAATACTCTCGCGTCTAATCTAATACGTTATTGATTGTGTATAAGCGATGACTTCTCTAAAATAGCGCGCTCATAAATCATTGAGGTCGGCCGTGTTAATTAACTACAATCCTCCATTAGATCCGTATTTAACCATTTTATTTCAAGATGATGATTTACTGATCGTCAACAAGCCCAGTGAACTTTTGACTGTGCCGGGAAAAGATCCTAAACACGCCGATTGTTTGATAGCTCGCGTTAACCGTGTTTTTCCTACGGCAAAAATAGTTCACCGCTTAGATATGGCAACCTCTGGAATTATTTGTTTAGCAATGCATAAAGCGGCTCATCGTCATTTAAGTATGCAGTTTCAAGAACGCCAAACTGCAAAGCGCTATATTGCACGAGTGTACGGTAAACTAGAGCCATTAACGGGATCAGTCAATTTGCCACTGATCTGTGATTGGCCAAACCGCCCTAAGCAAATGGTTGATCATGACAAGGGGAAGCCCTCTTTAACTCATTACACTGTACTGGAGCATGAGTTGCACGCCACTCGTGTGGAACTTACCCCTATTACCGGACGCTCACATCAATTACGTGTGCATATGTTGTCATTGGGGCACCCTATTTTAGGCGATAGGCTCTATGCTCACCCTGATGCACTGGCTGCTGCCCCGCGCTTGCAATTGCACGCACAAATGCTACAGCTCACTCATCCGGGAACAGCACAAATTATGACTTTTGAAGCTGAGCCAGAGTTTTGATTACGAGCTTAAAATCACACTAAACTTTTTGCTGTACACGCCGATAACAACTTATTGATTCATCGTGGTGGTTTATATGGCTATCGGCAAACAGTTTAAAGTATGGCAATTAATTAGTTTGGTTTACGCGACTTTCTTGGCCATGCCAGCCCAAGCAGCCGACTTTATTGCACCCACACCATGGTCAACAATCAGCAGTAATGATTTATCACGCCTAATGCCGCAAGATGAACTAAAACCGCTACTCGCTGGTGATACTGAGTTTTTAAGTTTATATCGCCAACACATGAGTGCCCAGCAGCGCGGTGTGGTATTGATTATCCCTGATTGGCAACACTTACCTACCAATAACAACGGGCTCAACTTTTTACGCACGCAACTTAACGATTTAGGCTATGCCACAATTGCTATGACGGTACCCGATATTGATTGGCAAGCAGTGCCACCTGCGGATGAAAGTGAAACAACTGAACCTGCAGCGGCTAAGCAAACTACAAGTTCAGACAATGGCGAACCATCAGCTGACACAGCCACTCCTGTTGTACATGTTGATGCTATCGCTCATATAAGCAATGCGATAATAGATAATTATAAACTCAACTTAATTGCACGCTTTAATGCGTTGTATCAAAGTGCATTGGATGAAGATGGGAAAATTGTTGTTATTGCACAAGGTGCCTCTGCGGGAGTATTGCTCGAACACTATGGCGAATATCCAAATACCAACATAGATGCATTTGTCAGCCTTAGCAGTTATTTACCAAACAGTAAACGTAACCAACAACTTAACGCGATTATATCGACTATTAGCCCGCCGTTATTGGATATTTACTACAACATAGATAACCCGGACTTACTGCTGAGTGTGGCGGATAGAAAACGCTGGGTTAAACGTCACAGTAAATATGATTACCGCCAACGTGAGCTGTTTGGTTTGCGCTCTGAGCCTGAGCAACATGAGCGCTTGACCAAAGAAGTAGACGGGTTTTTACGCCGCCTTTTTTAAATATTCGTAAGCGGCTTGAATATCTTGACTTTTCTTGACTGCCAGTTCCATCATATGTTTAGGTAAACCTTGAGAAACTAATTTATCAGGATGGTGCTGCGCCATTAATTTACGGTACGCTACTTTTACTTCTCGTTCACTCGCCTCATTATTTAACCCCAGCAAAGCCAGCGCTTGAGTACGGCTCATGCCACTATTTGGCGGTACATGATGCCCTGAGCCTTCACGATAACTACTGCTTTGCCCTTGTTGACGTTGTTGCTGCTGTTGATAGCGTTGTTGTTGCTGACGAAATGAAAATTCAGCTTGGTAACGTTTAAGTACAAATGCAAAGTGAGTTTTAGAGATCCCTAATAACTTACTTACCTCTTGGAGTAGCTCCTTTTCTTGCGCAGCTAACACCCCATCAGAAAACGCCATTTGGATTTGAATTTCTAAAAACAGTTGTAATAAATCATGGCGACGAGCAAAACGCTCTTTAAAATCGAAAACAGTTTCTTTTAATGAAAAATCAGCGTCTTTTCCCGCTTTAAACGCATCTTGTGCCTCTTTGCGATCATCACCAGTGAGTCCCATTTCATCCATAAATAAACTGGCAGCACGGATGTGGGTTTCGCTTACGCGGCCATTTGACTTAGCAATGTGCCCCATTACTCCAAAACAGCTAGTAAAAAATAACGCTTGGCGCTGATTAATATCATCATCGCCTTTAAATAAGCTTGAAAAGCCGCCGGCTTTATCAAAGTTCTGCTTTAAACTCTTGTCAAACATATGGCCCAGGTATAAGCCTATAAATAAGCCTATAATGCGCCCAAACATAAAGCCAAAGCAGGCACCTAAAATTTTACCCCACATGAGGCGCTCCTATTATATGTGAATTACTTAATGAGTTGTTGCTCTATCAACAACTCATTCAATTGAGCTAATCGTTCTGGAGTTCCGATATCGTCCCAGTTACCTATGTAAAGCTCCGTAGAGACAACATGCTCAGCCAATTTACTTTTTAATAATGGCCCTAAGCGATGAGTACCCGCTGTAATTCCTGCAAAAAATTGCTGATGAAAGCGACTAATACCAGAAAATGTATACTTGGGGCTATCTGCGCTTAGATGACGCAACGTAAAGTCACCATTTGGGTTGTGGGCTGGATTTTCAACCAACACAATATGTGCCTCGCCCGCATCTAAGTGAATATGCAGTAATGAACTAACATCATAGTCGGTAAATATATCGCCATTAATAACAATAAATTGCTCACCAAGCAAAGGTAATGCTTGAATAATACCACCTGCAGTTTCTAATCCCTGCTCAGGCTCTTGGCTATACTCAATATGTACTCCAAGCTGGCTACCATCGCCAAAGTAAGCACGGATCTTATCTCCTTGCCAAGCAAGGTTTATAATAAAATCAGTGATCCCTGCTGTTTTTAGTCGCTCAATATGATGCTCGATTAATGGTTTTCCTTGCACCTTTAACATAGGTTTAGGTAATTCTGCGGTAAGTGGCATCATTCGCTGACCGCGACCCCCGGCTAAAATCATCGCTTTCATTATTTAGTTGGCACTTTATTAAGTGCGACTAAGGTAGCAGGAATAATCTTACTGTTGATCCATTTACCCAGCTCCACCAACGATGAATGATCTTGCGCCACATCACTAATGTAGCGCAGTGTCGGTAATACATTATCCATATAACCGAGTTTACCATCGCGTAAATTTAACCGGCAAAAAATACCCGCCGCTTTTAAATGGCGTTGAATACCGGTTAAATCAAACCATTGTTTAAAGGTTGCAAAGCTGATGTTACTGAGCAAGCCCTGTTGCTCAAACTCAGCAAATGCATGCTCAAGTAAGTATTCAAGTTCATCGTGAGGAAGTTTAAAATAACAATCACGCAGTAACGATACCAGGTCATAACATACCGGGCCTTGCACGGCATCTTGATAGTCAATAATTGCCCATTGCTGTTCACTGTGCATAATATTACGGCTATGAAAATCACGGTGTACGGTGACGCTAGGTTGCGCGAGTATATTTTCAATTAATAACTCACAGCTCGTTTGCCATAAATTACGTTCTGCAGCAGTAACTTCTAGCTCTAAAAATCCCTCTACCAACCATTCTAAAAAAATACTTAGTTCTAATTCTAAAAATGCCCGATCAAAATCTTTCATGTGCTCAACAGGCGGCATTTTTGCCCATTGTGCACTAAGTTTTATAAGGTGTTTATAGTGATTGATACGTTCTTTATCATCCAGCATATCAGCAAGATGTGTGTTGCCTAAATCGCTTAATAAGAAGAACCCTTGCTTTTCATCAGCATGTAATATTTTTGGTAGTTTGAAACCATGCTCAGAAAAAACTTTGTTGAGTTCTATATAAGGAGTGTTATCGAGCTTAGCTGGATCTGAGTCCATAACTATATAGCTATCTTGACCGCGATTTAGGCGGAAATAACGACGAAAGCTGGCGTCTCCGGTGATCGCAGCTAGCTGGTATACTTCATCTTCGAAGTGCGGATTTAAAAACTGCTGTAAACTTTTATAACGATTCATTTTACAAGATATCTATTTTTCACTAAGTCAATTACTGTATTTGCCATTGTTTTCCTTTATTATGTCATTCTTACATCCAACGACAGCATATTAAGGTTAATAAATGAGCAAAACCTGGGGCATGATGATGCTAAGTGTGATCAGCGCACCATCGTTCGCCGAAACTGAACTGACACACAACTTTTGTGGCAATTCAATGCAAACCAGAGCTTGGCAACCGCTTGCTGGCCTTGACTTAGGCATGATCGATATCCGTTCAGATGATATTGAACTGCTTGGCACCCAAAGCGCAGAATTTACCGGTAATGTTGATATTAACACCCTTACTATGAGTTTGTCCGCACAAAGTGCACTAATTGACAAACAGCGTGGGTTACTTAATGCAACTGGCCCTATTACTTACCGTGACACTATCAGTGAAGTAAATAGCTCAGGTCTTAATGCTGATTTAAATAGTTCTGAAATCAGCCTACTTGGTGCCGATTATAAGCTGACGGATCAACAAGCACACGGCGGTGCAGAAAAGCTCACCATTAATAAGTCTGGCTTAGATCTGCTGAACGCAAGCTTTACTACCTGTCCAAGCGATACGCCCGTGTGGGCAATTCAAGCTGAACAAATTTTATTATCCCGTGAAGAAGGCTGGGGCGAAACCCATGATATGGTATTACGTATTATGGATACGCCAGTACTTTATTTACCCTATTTCACTTTCCCAATTGATAATCGAAGAAAATCAGGCTTATTAACACCCAATATTTCCAGTTCAGATCGCTACGGCGTAGAAACTGTTACTCCATATTATTGGAATATTGCACCAAACTTTGATGCCACGATTACACCTCGCTATATGTCTAAAAAAGGCTTACAGCTGCAAACCGAGTTTCGTTATTTAAGTGATAGCAATGAAGGTCTCGTAGCACTTGAATACCTTGACAAAGACGACTCCGAACCAGAACTCAAAGAGCGCTTTCTATTTCACTGGCAACAACAAAGTTATTTTGCCGAAAACTGGCGTGCAAATGTTGATATAACCAACGTCAGCGATGATAACTATCTCACTGATTTGGGTTCTAATTACGCAACACGTACTGACACCCAACTGTATCGTACTGGCTCGTTATCACACTTAGGTGATACTTGGCGTACAGATATTAAAGTACAAAACTTTGAAGTGCTCGGTGATCATCTTGAATCGTATGCGGCATGGCCACAAATTAGCTTTTCACAAACAGCACCATTTAGTTTTCAGGATATTGAACTGACCCTAGACGGTGAACTGAGCCACTTTACTAATGATACGGCAATCATAGAAAAAGCCACTCGGGTGCACATCGAACCCAAAGTAAGTTATGGTTATCAAGAGCATGCTTGGTCGTTTTTATCTGAATTTAGCGTACTGCACACTAACTATAAGCAAGAAGGTGATTTAGCTAATACCGATTATGCTAAATCAGTTTCACGTACCTTGCCTAAAGTGCGTTTATACAGCCAATTAAACTTTGAGCGTGATACCACTATCTTCGCTGATGATGGGATTCAAACCTTAGAGCCACAAGTGCAATATTTGTATACACCAAATAAAGATCAATCCGATATAGGTTTATACGATACGACAAAACTACAAGATGATTTTTTTGGTTTATTCCGTGATAGTCGCTTCTCAAGCGTTGATCGTATAGCCGCAGCGAATCAATTTACATTGGGTGCAACCACGCGTTTATTTAATAATAAAAGCGAAGAATTGTTTAATTTTAGTGCTGGTCAAATATTTTATTTAAGTGACTCTGCCAAGCCGACATCACAAGGGTTAAACTCAGATACCAACTATAATGCCTTGTTTGCCGCACAAACCATGTTACATTGGCACCGCCGCTGGTATTTATCAGGCGGAATTCAGTATGACACCGATGGAAAGCAGATTATCCAGTCAAATGTGACTTTAGATTATAAAGGTGACGATAATCAGCTGGTACAATTGAACCATCGCTATGCAAATGATGTCTCAGGCAATACAATCGAACAAGTTGGCTTTTTTACTAGCATTCCGCTCAGTGATCAATGGCAGTTTGTAAGTAGCTATCACCGCGATTTAGAAAGCGGTCGTAGTGTCGAGGTGTTCAGCGGATTGCAATATGAATCCTGCTGTTGGGCCTTTCAAATTACCGGTCGTCGCCAAATCGCAACTGATTTAAATCAAGCGATAGGCCAAGAACAAGCCACTTTTGATTCAAGCATTGGGTTTAATATTGTCTTAAAAGGGTTAGGTAGTAAAAGCCGTTATGATGCACAAAAATTATTACAACAAGGTATTTTTGGCTATCGTAGACCGTATTTTCTTAATAACTAGTATTACCGTACTATTAGCAAGAGTATTAGAAAAAGTATGAATTTAAAAAAATTATTAGCATCAGCATTTTTGACGCTTGGTTTATACCAAAGCGCTTTCGCAGCCCCTGTTGAAATAGACAAGGTGGTTGGTATTGTAAACCAAGGAGTTATTTTACAAAGTGAAGTTGACACCATAGTTAACCGTGTAAAAACCCAAGCTAAAGAGCAAGGACAAGAATTACCTTCGGATGATACGCTACGCATTCAAGCAATGGAGCGCTTAGTAAATCAAGCGCTGATGATGCAATTAGCCGAGCGTATGGGGTTAGAAATATCTGATAGTCAACTGGATCAAACTTTGGTTAGTATGGCTAAAGAGCAAGGCGGAACAATTGCAGACTTGCGCCGTACGATTGAAGCGTCAGGCGAGAGTTTCCAGTCTTATCGTGAAGAAATTCGTAAAGAAATTACTACTCAACAAGTGATGCGCGCAAACGTAGATCGTCGTATTTATATTAGCCCGCAAGAAGTTGATAACCTTTTAAAAATAATGGAAAGCCAAGGTCAAAATACGGAAGAGTATGACATTGGTCATATCCTCATTGATATTCCAAATAATGCCACTGCGGATGAAATTGCTAGCGCAAAAACTCGTGCCGATAAAGTCATCGAATTTTTACGAGAAGGTAAAGAATTCAAACGCATCGCTATTTCATCATCAAGTGGTTCAAAAGCTCTTGAAGGTGGTCAGCTAGGTTATATGAGTATCAATGAAATGCCGTCATTATTTGCTGAAGCAGTGAAAGGCACTAAAAAAGATGCCATTATCGGCCCGCTACGCTCTGGCGCTGGTTTTCATATCATTAAAGTGCAAGATATTCGTGGTCGCCAGGTTGTTGAAACAACTGAAGTTCGTTCTCGCCATATCCTAATCAAGCCGTCAATTATCTTAAGTGAAGAAAAAGCCCGCAATATGCTAAATGGTTTTGCCAAAGAGTTACGCGCAGGTACAGCTGATTTTGGTGAGCTTGCTAAAGAGTATTCAGAAGATCCAGGCTCTGCACTTAAAGGTGGAGAGTACGATTGGACAGATCCTACAACCTATGTGCCACAGTTTAGAGACGCCCTACTATCACTTGATAAAAATGAGATCAGTGACCCGTTTAGAACCACATTTGGTTGGCATATAGTGCAGCTATTAGACAAACGCATTGCTGATAAAACCGAACTAGCTAAACGTAACCGTGCTCATGGCATGCTCTTTAATCGTAAATTTAAAGAAGAAAGCTTTAACTGGCAGCAAGAAATGCGTGAGCAAGCCCATGTTGAAATTTTCCCAATTGATGAATAACCAATGATTCTACGTATTGCAATTACTCCCGGCGAACCTGCCGGGATCGGCCCAGATTTACTGTTGCAACTTGCACAGCATGATTGGCCTGCGCAGCTGGTTGTGATTGCTGATAAGCAGTTATTACAACAGCGAGCCAAACAGCTTGGTTTAACAATCAATTTAATTCCATTTGATGAAAACGCAGCAGCAGCAATCGCCCCAGCAGGGAGTGTCTATCTGCACCAAGTTGATTTAGGTGCCGAAGTTGAAATGGGTGTATTAAATGATGCCAACGGCCAATACGTACTCGATACTTTACGTATCGCGTGCGAAAAAAATATGAATGGTACGTTTGCTGCGGTTGTAACTGGCCCTGTTAATAAAGGTATTATCAATAAAGCCGGCATTTCATTTAGCGGCCATACCGAATACTTTGCCCAGCAATCAAACACCCCTGATGTGGTGATGTTGTTAGCTACTGAAGGCTTAAGAGTTGCACTAGTGACCACGCACATACCACTAGCTTATGTATCACGTGCTATTACAAGTGAGCGTTTAAGTAAAGTTGCGGGTATTTTAAACCATGATTTACAAACTAAATTTGGTATCGAAAAACCACGTATTCTAGTCTGTGGGCTTAACCCTCATGCGGGTGAAGATGGCCATTTAGGGCGTGAAGAAATTGACACCATCACCCCAACCATTGAACAGCTAAATAGTGAAGGTATGAATTTAATCGGGCCATTGCCTGCTGATACCTTGTTCCAAGACAAATATCTATCACAAGCTGATGCTGTGCTGGCAATGTATCACGATCAAGGTTTACCTGTGCTAAAATACAAAGGTTTTGGCAAATCGGTTAATATCACCCTTGGTTTGCCGTTTATACGCACCTCAGTTGATCACGGTACGGCGCTCGATTTAGCCGGTACTGGTGATGCTGATGTTGGTAGTTTTGAATTAGCGATCCGCGAAGCAATTAAGCTCGCCCAAGAAAAAGCACAAAATCAATGACAGATAAAGTACATTTAGGACACCGCGCCCGCAAACGTTTTGGGCAAAACTTTTTATGTGATGAGATGATCATCGATAAAATCGTCACCGCGATTGATCCTAAACCTGAAGATAATTTAGTTGAAATCGGTCCTGGTCTAGGTGCTATCACTGAACCGGTAAGTGAGCTAAGTGGCCACTTAACGGTTGTTGAGCTAGATAAAGATTTAGCCCAGCGCTTAACTGAGCATCCTTTTTTAGGGCCTAAGCTTACTGTGCATCAAGGTGATGCAATGAAATTTGATTTTTCAAGTTTGATCAAAGCTGACCGCAACAAACTAAAAGTGTTTGGTAATTTACCGTACAATATTTCAACACCGTTACTGTTCCATTTATTCGAGTTTGCCGACAACATTGAGCATATGCATTTTATGCTACAAAAAGAAGTGGTAAAACGCATGGTAGCAGGACCTGGTAGTAAAACATTTGGTCGCTTGAGTGTAATGACACAGTATTACTGTAATGCAATGCCTGTCATCGAAGTACCACCAGAGTGTTTTAAACCAGCACCGAAAGTTGATTCTGCCGTTATTCGTTTAATACCGAAAAAGCCAGAGCAACGTACAGCAAAAAGTACTAAAATTCTTAACACTGTGTGTTTAGAGGCCTTTAATCAGCGCCGCAAAACACTGCGCAACAGCTTAGCTAATTTACTCACCGCAGATGAATTAACTAGCATTGGTATAGATATCACGTTGCGTGCTGAAAGCCTTTCGTTACAACAATTTATTGATATAGCTAATTGGATTTATGACAACAAGCAGTAATTTGGGCTCACCCATCAAAGTATCGGTAGAAACATTTTATGTTGAGGGTCAATCACAACCTGAACTTGATAAATATGTATTTGCTTATTCCGTTACCATTAAAAATCACAGTCTATGCAGCGCAAAGTTAATTAGCCGCTATTGGTTGATCACTGATGCAAATGGTAAAGAAATCGAAGTACAAGGTGAAGGCGTCGTCGGTGAAAAACCAACTATTGGTCCTGGTGAAAGCTATAAATATACCAGTGGTGCAGTGCTAGATACTCCCGTAGGAACGATGCAAGGTTATTACACCTTGAAGAATGAGTTCGGTACAGAGTTTGATGCACCTATTAATGTTTTTCGTTTATCACTGCCTAATATTTTACATTAAATAACCTGAAATCGGGTGAGATATTTATTAACGCATTGATTTAATGATATAACTAGCCTTTAAGCTGTCCTGTCGGAGATTTTCAGAGATAACAAGCCGAATTTACGCGTCAATAGCTGGCCTATTGCAAGTAGATTCAACGCAGTTAGCGTTGAAAATAGCCACAGGAGATAGATTTATTCTCCCGAATTTAGGTTAAATAATGGCAAATTATGCGATAGGTGATCTACAAGGTTGTTATAAAGAATTTCAAGCTTTGTTGCTGCAAGTTGACTTCAAACCAAGCAAAGATCACCTTTATTTAGTGGGCGATATTGTCGCCCGCGGCCCCGACTCACTTGCCTGCCTAGATTATATATATACACATCAAGATAGCATCACCGTTACCTTGGGTAATCACGACTTACACCTGATTGCCAATTACATGTTAGATAAACCCGCTAATCCTAAAGACAAGCTCACCGCCCTGCTTGATTCCACAAAGCTACCTGCTTATATAGCCATGTTACAGCAGCAACCACTTGCTTTATGGCTTGAAGAAGAACAGGTATTTATTAGCCACGCCGGTCTCAACCCTGCATGGTCAATTGAACAGGCTCTACAACATGCACAATTTGCTGAATCCTGCTATCAAGGTGAGAATGCGCGCGATTTTTTCAAACATATGTATGAGCAGCACCCTAGCCTTTGGAGTGAACAACTCAATGACTTTGAGCGGTTTCGTTATATTATAAATTACTTTACTCGAATGCGATTTTTAACCCTTGATGAACAATTAGAGTTAAGCTATAAAGGTGGTATTGCTAACGCTACTGCAATGATCCCTTGGTTCAAGCACCCAAGATTTACAACTTTTAAACAATATATTGTTTTTGGTCATTGGGCTGCTCTTGAAGGTGTAACAGATCATGAAAATATCTACGCTTTAGACACTGGTTGTGTGTGGGGTGGAGCTATGACCTTGCTAGAATTAAAAAACAAACAATTATTCAGCATTAATTCAGCTAATTCTATCTAAATAACCTGAAAAAAAACTCATCTTCTGTTAGATTTAAAGTTATAAATGTTAAAAGTAATTAAATTTAATTACTTAACTTATCCGCAATAAAGCCGATAAAGTCTAATTGCTACTCTCTTTATGGAATTTTTATATGAACTTAACTGTCAGCCAGCGTATTTGGGGTGGTTTTATTTGTATCACCTTATTACTTCTTTTAATTGGGGGTAATTCACTGTTCAGAATCGCAAATATTAATAATTCAGCGCAGCAAGTAAATCAATTATCATTGCCTGCACTGGAACAAAGTTCTGAACTTCAGGTTGAGTTTATCTTAATGAGTAAAGCTGCCCAAGCAAGCTTTTATACCACTTCAGCTGCAGAGCTTGCGCCAATTGAAAAATCAGTGTTCGAACAAAAACAACGCTTTGATAAATCTTACTCGCAATTACGACAAGTTGTCAGTGACAATGCTCAACTAAATCAAAGTAGTCAAAGCGTGGAACGAACTTACAAAAGTTTTATTAAATTAGTAGAAGATTTATTAAAAGATAAAAAAACTCAATTAGAACTCAATAAATCATTACGAGCACAGTTAGAAACTATTGAGCTTGCTGCGGAAGATGCTAATTCTGTGGTTTTGGATATTATCGATATTGATGGTTTAGAAAGCAGTGATAGCAGAGCCTATCAAGCAGCTAATAAATTAGAAAATAACTTTTTATCTTTGGTGACTAACAGCACTGACATGCTGACAGTTAAAACCCAAAATACCTTAGATATCGTCAAAAATGAGCAGCTTTATTATTTAGAAGAAATTGAGCGTAGTTTAAAGCTACTCAAACCGGTTGTTGAAGCCGCTGAGCCGGGTTTATATAACGATCTAAACAACTACTTTGTCTCTATTCGCGATAACATTCTCGGCAACAATAGTATTTCAGCTAATAAAAAACGTTTAATTGATGTGATCGCAATGACTGAAACGGAACTTACTGAGGCCGAGCAAGCTACGGCAACTGCATTAAAACAACTCAACGAGCTAGTCGCTCAAGCGAGTAATGTAGCTTTTGAATTACAAAAAGAAGTTAGGATCGACGTCGACTCAGCCAACTTATGGACTTGGGTTGGTATGATAAGTGCTACCTTACTAGCTATAATCGTGGCTTATATAACAGTTAATCGCATTACTAAACCACTTGCAGAAGTTAACCGCATTCTTGATATTGTTGCTAGTGGCGATATGACACAACGTCTTGATGATACGGCTAAAGATGAATTTGGTGAGCTATCGCGTAGTTGTAATACACTTATCGCCAGCTTACGCAGCTTGATCAAAGGCATTATATCTCGTTCCACACAACTTGCTGCGGCCTCAGAAGAAACGTCTGCTATTACCGGTGAATCAAGCCAAGCAATTCGTAATCAACAAGCACAGGTAGAACAAGCGGCAACAGCGACAACAGAAATGAGCAGTACCTCACAAACGGTGAGTAATAGCGCACAACAGGCACTTAAAGAAATCAAAAATGCCGATAAAGAAGCTGAACGAGTTAAGGGTATTTCTAGCCAGAATAAATCGACCATTGAGCAGCTAGCTCGTGAAGTTGAATCAGCCTCACTAGTCATTAATAAGCTTCATCAAGATAGCGCCTCGATTGGTAGTATTCTTGATGTTATTCGTGGTATCGCGGATCAAACTAACTTACTAGCACTTAATGCAGCTATTGAAGCAGCACGTGCCGGTGAACAAGGTCGTGGTTTTGCCGTTGTTGCTGATGAGGTTCGTTCATTGGCTAGTAAAACACAAGCCTCGACTCAAGAAATTCAAGCCATGATCGAATCATTGCAAACAGGCGCGGAAGCAGCCGTAACTGCAATGTCTAAAGGCAAGCAACAAGCTGATTCTTGTGTTGAACAATCAGACCTAGCCAACGCAGCACTGGATTCAATCACCTCAGCGGTTGCTTTAGCACATGATGTGAGTGAAGAAATATCGACAGCAGCACAAGAGCAACAACAAGTCTCACAAGAGATTAGCGAGCGCCTTGAGTCTATTGTAGCCATTGCTGAACAAACCGCTGAAGGAGCTAATCAGACTAATATATCAAGCTCTGAGGTCGCTAAACTTGCCGAAGAGTTACGCTTGTCTGTAGATGAGTTCAAAGTCTAGGGCAAAGCAAATTAAAACAACAAAGCCGTGTTGATTTAAAACACGGCTTTTTTTTCGAAAAAATAAACCACCGATACCCCACTTTTCACTGCTGAGCTAACAAATTGCGTGAGAACAGCCAACTGTTATAATTTCATCGTCCACACACTAGCTTTGCTTGTTGGCAATACTCCATTATTTTTCCACAAAAAAGCCGAACTCCACGTTAATAAAGTTCGGCTTTTAATGATCATCAAGCTTAGCTAGATTACTTTACCTATGCAGCAGGATACTCTCGATACGCACGCTCAATATTCTTCGCTTGCTTTTTAGAGATACCTAAATGCGCAAGTGCTACACGTAAACGTGCGCGCGATAGATCTGAGCCTAATATTTCCATTGCATCAAGCACTGATGTTGATGACGTTTTGCCAGTAATAGCGACAAATATCGGCTCTAAAAAGTCTTTAATCTTCAGCTCATGGAAAGTAGACACCGCTTTAGCTATAGCAAATATTGCTGATTTTTCCCAGCTTCGTAAGCCCTCAAGCTCCCAGATAAAAAACTGTAAAGCTTGGCGAATTACATCTTCATCGGCTTTACCAGCGGTCAGTAACGCAGGGTCGTAAGTTGGAATACCACCGACAAAATGACCGGCTAAATCAACCATATCTGATAGGGTATTAATGCGGGCTTTCGCCTCGGGTAATACTTTAGCAAGCATTGCCCCATTAAACTTCCAATCTACAAAGCGTTGGATCAGCTCTTCGTTGCTGAAGTTTTCGCGGATCCACATGCCGTTTAACCAGCTTAGTTTATCAACGTCAAATACTGGGCCACCGAGTGATACACGCTTCATATCAAAATGTTCAATCATTTCAGCAAGCGTGAACTTTTCACGCTCATCCGGCATTGACCAGCCCATGCGTCCAAGGTAGTTAAGTACCGCTTCAGGTAAGTAACCCATTTCTTTATAGTAATTAATAGAAGTTGGATTTTTACGCTTAGATAGCTTTGACTTATCTGGATTACGTAATAGTGGTAAGTGACCAAGCACCGGCGCTTGCCAACCAAAATCTTCATATAATTTTAGCAGCTTAGGCGCAGAGTTGATCCACTCCTCACCACGGAAAATATGGCTAATTTCCATATGGTGGTCATCAACCACGTTAGCTAAAAAGTAAGTTGGGAAACCATCGGCTTTAAGTAACACTTGCATATCAACGTTTTCCCACGGGATCTCAATTTCACCACGTAAGTAATCGTTAAATTTAAAGGTACCTTCGCTTGGAATATTCATACGTATAACGTAAGGCTTACCGGCAGCTAAGTTGGCTTTAATTTCGTCATCCGTAAGGTTTAAACCACGGCCATCGTATTTAGGACGCAGGCCTTCAGCCATTTGCTCTTCACGCATTTGGTCCAGCTCTTCGCTAGTTGCAAAACAATAAAATGCTTTGCCATCATCAACTAACTGATACGCATATTTTTTATATAAATCGCTACGCTCTGATTGACGATAAGGACCAAACTCACCACCGACATCAGGACCATGATCCCATTCAAGCCCTAACCAACGAAGACTATCCATAATCGCTTGTTCTGATTCTGAAGTGCTACGTACTTGGTCTGTGTCTTCAATACGAAGTACAAATTCGCCACCTTGCTGCTTAGCAAAACAGTAATTAAATAAGGCGATATAAGCGGTACCAAGATGCGGGTCACCGGTTGGTGACGGCGCAACACGTGTACGAATTGTCATGGTTATGTTCTCTTTCTATGGGCAATAAAATATGCGCTAAATGCTAACACAGCAAATGCGCTTGAAAAATGAATATTAAGCTGCAGCTTTATTTAAGTAAGCAATGATATCGTTTGATTCATATAACCAAGTGACTTGGTTATCTTTTTCGATACGTAGACACGGTACTTTTATTTTTCCGCCTTGTTCGAGCAATTCTTGACGATACTGTTCATTACTTTTCGCGTCGCGCGTTTCAACTTTTAACCCTTCGCGTTTAATTGCACGGCGCACTTTTACGCAGAATGGGCAAGCTTTGAATTGATATAGTTTAAATTGTGCAGTGAGTTGATCAAGCTGAGCTTGCTCTCCCGCAGGACGTTTTTTACTACGTGGTGTAAAAACAAAATCAAAAAATAAGATCAAACTACCTAATAACCAACGAACTAATTTCATCAACTGGGCCCTGTTTACAACAATTTAAGGGCACAGATTTTAGCACAGAATATAAAGCTAAAATAGCATCAAAGAACGCGAATCCATCTCCTAAAAGGTAAAGCAATCCACGTTATTTTAAAAATATAAAGCAAAACTCAATACCGCAGTGAAAAGGCCGGCATCAAAGAATAAAAGCTTGAGTCTTGCTGTATTATTAAACTATTCATTTATATCCTCAAGGGATGACTTTAATGTTTTACAATGTAGTAGCTTGATAATCTAAAACAACACCAAATCATCTCGATGGATCACTTCACTACCGCAATCAAAAGCTAGTAACTTAGCTATTTCACTTGAATGACAACCTTTAATAGTATCGGTTTCAGCTTTACTAAAACGTACTAATCCACGGGCCACTAATTGTTGATCGCTGGTGACTAAATCAATCAAATCGCCACGTTCAAACTGCCCGTGCACACCGCGTACGCCTTTGGCTAATAAACTAGCGCCTTGTTGCTGTAAAGCATTTACTGCGCCATCATCAATCACTATTTGGCCACTACTTTTAGGTCCAGCTAACAGCCATTTTTTACGGCCATCTCTTGGCGCTGTTAGCTTTACAAAGCGTGTGCCTGGTAACTGTTCGCTCATACAATTAAGGATCACATTTTTACCAGCGCCTTTGGCTATAATCACTTCCACCCCGGCTCGACGAGCGATATCAGCGGCTTGCAATTTCGTTGCCATACCACCCGTGCCTAGACTAGTTCCACTGCCACCAGCAAGCTGGCGTAACTCATCATCAATATGTGCCACTTCGTCAATTAATTGCGCATTAACATCAGTACGTGGATCACTGGTAAATAAACCTTCTTGGTCGGTTAGTAATAATAATTTGTCGGCATTAGCTAATATAGCGACCAGTGCTGAGAGGTTGTCGTTATCACCTACTTTAATTTCAGCAGTTGCGACCGCATCATTTTCATTAATGATTGGCACCACGTCATAACTTAATAATGCAGTTAAAGTATCGCGGGCATTGAGGTAGCGTTCTCGGTCATCAACGTCAGCGCGAGTCAGTAGCATTTGCCCTACATTCACGCCATATAAAGCAAATAAGCTTTGCCAAATGTGGATAAGCTGACCTTGACCAATCGCGGCAAGCATCTGTTTATCAATCAAAGAACGACCGCAGGGTTTTAATAGTTGCTCTCGGCCAGCAGCCACCGCGCCACTTGATACCAGCACAACTTGATGACCTTGCTTTTTTAATTCACAACATTGGCGAACTAATTCAACCATGTGTGCTTTGTCGAGTTTATCGGTTCCACCAGTGAGTACACTCGTTCCCAGCTTAACCACTATTACCTGTGCCCTTTGCATGCTTTTTACTACACAAAAATATTGAAGGATTTATTTATACCAGTTATCGATTTTTGAACAAGTTAAAAATATTCAATCACGGTGCTGACGTGCTAGGATCGTGTTTTAATTCACTTTAAAGCGACCTTCATGCCAGCCAGTTTATGTTTAATAATCGCCACCTTTTTATGGGGCAGTTCTTTTATCGCGCTAAAATACGCGATCGCCATTTATGACCCTGCACTGGTGATTTTTTTACGCATGTTAACCACCTTAGTCATGGCATTGTGCTTATGGCGTTACGTTATTCGCTTTAAATATCATCAAGGTGACTGGAAATATCTGGTGGGGATGTCGCTGGCTGAGCCCTGTTTGTATTTTTTATTTGAAGGCCATGCAATGGAATATACTTCAGCTTCTCAAGCGGGGGTTATTGTATCGTGCTTACCGATTATCGTAGCACTTTTAGCGTTTTTTATGCTCAAAGAGTACATCAGTAAGGCCATTGTTATTGGTTTCACTTTTTGTATTGGCGGCAGTATCTTATTAACTTTAATGTCACCAAGCTCAGAGCAGGCTCCCAATCCATTGCTGGGTAACTTTTTGGAGTTAATGGCAATGGTCTGCGCTGCATTTTATACTATTTCAGTTAAACATTTAGTTGCTCGCTACTCACCATTAACCTTAATTGCACTGCAAGGTTTTAGCGGTAGTCTGTTCTTTGCGCCATTTTTACTGTTTATTGATTTACCCAGTGAAAATCAACACGACCTTGGCGCATTATTAAGTATTTTATATTTAGGCTCTTGCGTCACCTTAGGCGGCTATGGTTTGTATAATTACGCAATTAGTAAGGTGTCGGTGCTCACTGCCGCTGCCTATTCAAATTTAATACCGATTTTCACCCTAATATTATCAGCAATTATCTTGGGAGAAGTGCTCTCTCTTAGCCAATGGCTCAGCATTGGCGTGGTATTTGTAGGTGTAATGATAAGTCAGCGTCATCAAGAATTGGTAGTAGACATAGATAACACCGATGCAGGTGATGGCAATTTATCGGCAGAGACTAATAATCGTAATTCAGTCCCGGAGGCTAAAGAGTCAAACGGATAACAGGTTAATAAATACAAGCCTTTATGCGCTAAAAAATCGTACTGGGACTGATGAATAACCGCAATCCCACGCACTCGATAGCGATCAATTTGGCCATTTTGCGTTTGTAAGCTAAATTGCTCACCCACATTCACTTTTTGTAAGAAAGCAAAGTGAGTGTCATTATGTCCAGCAATTAACACGCCTGCTTGCTCAGAGCCTAGCTCTGCACTAGCTAAAAAGTGACTCGGGGCAAACGCTAAGTTACGGCCACTGGCTCCTGCTAATATTGTTAAGGTTTGCTTTTGGCTTGGCCAATTCAGTTGTGCAGTTACATAACTATCAGCATAGAACCAGGGGTTAACTTGTTGCTCTGGCGTTGTCAGTGCCACTTGCCAAGCCTGCTCTATAAGGCGTTGTGCCAGCCACGCTTTAGCTTGCATATAACTACCATGACCAAGCAACGCCAAGCCAACAATCAACAATATAGCGCCAATCACTGCTTTCATTTTTTCAGTCTCGACACTGCAAATCCAGCCAACAGCATGCAACCGAGTAAAATATGTAATCTGCTTTGCCCATCAGTTTGTGGCAAACTCATTGCTAGACCCTGAGGTCGTTGATTAGCCACTTGCACATTCTGCTCAGCAACAGTGCTCGATGGTGTCTGTTCAATCGCTACAAAGGCGGTAAACGGACTAAGTAATTGATGTTCAAGCGCTAGACTCTCAACCTGTGCTTTAACCTGCTCTTGCTCGTTATAAAGTAATAATGATTTAATTTTTTGCCGTGCCCACAACCTTGCAATTCCATGAGCCGGTCGCCCTTGTTGTGTATTTAACTTTATCGACAACGGTCCTTGCGCCGTTTTCCCCGCTAAAGTAACGCCGGCATTATTATCAAGCTTTATAGCAACCATCACCGGCTCTGAAAAATACAGGTCGGGTAACGGCGATGGCCAATATTCAAGAGCTTGATTTGCCAAATCACTGCTAAGCGCAAGTTGAGTAATTGCAGGATGAGCTAACTTATCAAATAGTTGCTGCATTTTTGGTTGCACGTCACTACTGCTGCCAATATAAGTAAACGTTCCGCGTCCAACATCTGCAGCTCGACGCATAAAGTAACTATTAGGCGCACTACCGATACCAATCGTAAACAAACGACTATCACCTAGTTGCGCACTAATATGGTTAAACAATGCATCTTCATTACTGACACTGCCATCGGTTAAAAATACCACTTGACGCACATACCCTAGATGCTCACGAGCATCTAGTACACCATCTAATGCCCCTTTAATATCAGTGCCGCCATCAGCTTGTAAATTATATACAAAGCGCTCAGCACGGCGTAAATTAAAATCATTAGCCGGCACAGGTTTATCGCTCATAGGCATAATTTGATCGTCAAAGCCGACAATATTAAAGCTGTCGTTACTATCAAGTAACGATAACGCATAATGAAGTGCACTTTTGGCTTGCTCCATTGACTGTCCGTGCATAGAGCCGGAAGTGTCGACTACAAAAATCATTTCTCTTGCTAGACGCTGAGTCTGCGTAAAATGATCATCCGGCGGCAGCAACATTAATAATCCATAACGTTCACCATTACTGAGCTGCTCAGTAAAAAATGCGGCTTGCGCTTGCTCTTTTTGCAGCGGTTTAAACTCCAGTAAAAAATCACGATTCACGGCACGTTGTTCATTTAAAGTAACTTGATACTGACCAAATGCCAGATTTTCAGTATTAATACGATGATATTTAGACTGAATATCCACCAGCTCTAGGCCAACATCAATATTAACCGTTAGCTTAAACTCGCCTTGAACCGAGCCTGCATTTTTAGTGGCCATGTAAATCGGTGCTATCCAACCGGTGGCAGCAATACTCGCTGATGATAACTCATTACTCTGCGAGTCAATCATATCCTCTGCTGTTTCATTTAATACCCCATTAATCGGATGGTAACGCGGCGTTATCGTGGTTGGAAATCGTAGTGCAAATGTACCACTGCGATAATCAATCACTTCTTGGTATTGCAGCTCTATTTGCACTTCTTCGCCAGGGCCTATGTTTGCCACATTAGTGACAAACATGTTTGCACGCTGCTGGCGCACTAAAGCGGCTTGTTTACCCGCTTGTTGCGCCTGTTGAAAACGCAGCTCGGCTTGTGCTTTTTTATCAATTTCACCTTTGATCACTCGCTCACCAATGTGCATAGTCATAGCATGAACCGCACTTTCATCGGGCAGCGGAAAGACATAGCGTGCATTAACAGCAAACGGGTTTTCATTGCGATAATGTTGAGTTACCACGACATGGTTTATCAATCCGGTGACTGTCATGGTGGCATCACTTTTTAAGATAACGCCAGGCGCTGCCTTTGCACCATTGCTGTCGAACATAGTTAGTTCTGGCGATGTGCTGGCGTTACTCGCACAACTAACAAACGCGATGAAGGTAAAAAGGCTTCCTCGTAACCATAAATGGCTACGGGTCAGCACTTTGCTTGGTTTACTCAACATAAAAATCACTCCCTTGGCGGCTACTTGGCAAAATGGCGATTAGTTACTCGCGGTTTGGTTATACGGCTGCGTGCTTGGACGAGTTGTTAACGTTACACGGCGGTCAAACATGTTTTCTTCATAATTATCGCTATCTGCCACAGTTTGTTGCTCACCAAATGCGGTAGTCGTTAAGCGGGTATGGCTTATACCTTGCTTTATTAAGTAGCTTTGTACATTTGCGACTCGCTGTTTTGAAAGCACTAAGTTAGCGAGCTCATCACCACGTTGATCGGCAAAGCCATTTAAATCCAACTGCAAGTCTGGCTGGCTTTGTAGTAAATTCACTAGTTGATCAAGTTGGCTGGCAAAGTGCGGGGCAATCTCACTTGAACCGGTTTTAAATTGAATGGTCATTGCCATTAGGTTGTGCATTTTTGCTAATGCAAGTCGTTCGTTATTACTCTCAAGCTTATCGAGCTGCTCACTCATTTGCGCATTTTGAGCAAGTACATGCTGGTAATCATCGGTTTTATCTTGCAGCACAACTAACGCACGTTGTTGCTCGGCAATTTTATCTTCTGCCACTTCTTGCTCGCCAATCAAGCCTCCGGCAAATGCACCAACAAAGGCACCAATTGGGCCGCCAACAATACCGCCAACAATTGCCCCCGTACTTAAACCTATCACCGTTTCTTTATGAGTTTCTTTTGCTTTAACTGCAACTGTGTCAGCGTGGGCTAAGTTAGGTGCTGCAAAAATAGTCGCGACAGTACAAGCGATAATCATTTTTTTCATGGTGTAATCCTTTTTTGCTTAATTACTTAATAGTTGGCAACTCATGGGTTGGTAGCTGCCCGATTTGGTATAACGCTATTAAAGCAAGCTCAAGTGGCAACAAAGGGGAGCAAAAAAGGCAAACTGCTGAGCAATTGTGGCAAAAAAATGGCAATTGCTTTTTCGCCAGTGCGAAAGCAAAAAAATTAGGTATAGTGCAACTAGAATATAAGAAGGTGCTGTAAATGAAGAAGATTGCAATTATTGAAGACGAACCCGCGATCCGCGAAAATTACATGGAAATGCTCAGCGCGCAGGGTTATCTGGTCAGCGGCTATAGCAACCGTCAAAGTGCAGAGCATGCTTTTAATGACGCACTACCAGACTTAGCGATTGTCGATATTGGTTTAGGTCATGAAATTGATGGCGGTTTCTTACTATGCCAAACTCTGCGTTCGCTTTCTAAAACCTTGCCGATTATTTTTTTAACCGCCCGCGACAGCGAAATAGATACAGTGTGTGGCCTACGCATGGGCGCTGATGACTATCTCACTAAAGATATCAGCATGGCGCATTTGGCGGCTCGTATTGGTGCACTGTTTCGACGTATGGAAGCACTCGAGCAACCCGCTGATCAAAATGCTTTACTCAATCGCGGCCCGCTCACGCTTGATACTAAACGCATGCAAGTATTTTGGCAGCAGCAAATAGTCGATTTAACCGTAACTGAATTTTGGATGCTGCATTCACTGGCACAGCGCCCTGGGCATGTAAAAAGCCGTAACGAACTAATGAGTGATGCAAAGATTTACGTTGATGACAGCACTATCACTTCTCATGTTAAACGTATTCGCAAAAAATTTATCGCTTTAGATACTGACTTTGATTGTATAGATACCGTGTACGGTATGGGTTATCGCTGGGAGCAAGTGTAATGCTGCGCTTTGGTTTGCGCAGTAAATTTATATTGCTGTCGTGTTTTTTATTTTTACTGCCTTGGCTTGGCTATGAATACGTGTGGGAAATGGAAAAATTTCTGCGCCAAGGTCAAGAAAAAACCTTAGTCGGCACTACCCGAGCACTCGCCACGGCCCTGCATGAGCGCCCAGCATTATTTGACTCGCAAACCAATTTTTTAGATCAGGTTATAAAAGGCCGTGATCTTTACGCCTATAACCTTAGCAACCCCATTCAACTTGATGGCAAACTGTCGGACTGGCAGCCTTATCAAAGTCTTTTTTGGCATTACGATGAGCGCTATTTACAAACCAATAAACCCGATCATCAGCTTAAAGACTTATCGTTTGAGCATATGGTTGGCAAATATGAAAACTTTTTATATGCAGTATTTAAAGTTACCGATGACTCGGTGGTTTATCGCGCTAAAAACACCCTAAGTTTAACCCGTAATGATCACTTACAGATCATGTTAAAAACCCCACAAGGGGAATTTAAGCACTATATTGTTGCCGCTCGCCAAGATGGCTGGATCAACGCATTTGACGCACAAAGCAAAACCCCAATAACAAAAATTCAAGGCTATTTTGTCAGTACAGAGACTGGCTACAACATAGAGTTGCGGTTTCCGCTAACGATGCTTGGCAATAAGCTCGGCTTTGCAATTGAAGATTGGGATCAAGGCAAGCCTGAGCCACAGACTATGTCGACTTCAAACTTACAAAACCCCAATGATATTGGCTCAGTGCTGGTGCCCTCCCCTGAAATAAATCGTATATTAAAAGGTATGGGTCACAGCGGCAGCCGAATTTGGGTGGTTGATAATCATCACCGCGTGTTAGCGCAGTCGGGATCAATTCATCATGCCGACGGCGTTTGGGCTGATGGACTTAATGACCAGCCAGCAAAAACCTGGTGGCAACGATTTGAGAAAAACTACTTACATCCACTTTACTATAAAGTACTTACCCGCCCTGAAAATGAATTTTTAGATACATTGCACGATGTCGCAGCAATGCAAGGCACACATATAGGTAAAGCACTCAGTGGCACACCAGCATCGTCTTGGCGACTCACTCCAGATAACAAAGCGGTTATTTTATCAGCCGCATATCCTATTTGGATCCAAGATAAGGTCATTGGTGCTGTAGTGGCCGAAGAGACTACCAATGGTGTTCGCACATTACGCAACAAATCGTTAGAGAAACTATTTAATGTGATTTTAGCAGTGATGCTAATAGGCACAGTAACGTTATTCTTTTTTGCATCAAGGATCTCCAGTCGTATTCGTCGCTTAAGAGATACCGCAGAGCAAGCCATTGATGCTCAAGGGCGAGTAACTGGCACTATTAATTACAGCGATTCAAACGATGAAATTGGCGATTTATCTCGCAGTTTTGCAAATATTGTAAGTCGCTTAGGTGGTTACACTAACTATTTAGAAACCATGTCGTCGCGATTATCTCACGAACTCAGAACACCCGTTGCGGTCGTACGTAGTTCCCTTGAAAACTTACAAATGCAGCCACAAAGTGAGCTGAGCCAAAAATACCTTGATCGTGCCAGTGAAGGGGTCGAGCGTTTAGGTAAAATAATCACCACCATGAGCGAAGCAACTCGCCTTGAGCAAAGTATTCAAAGCGCTGAAGCTGAACCATTTGATTTGCGAAATGTGATCAATGGCTGTATGCAAGGCTACCAGCTAACCTATGCACAGCAACAATTTAGCCTTAATATTTGTCCGCAACCATTACTACTTAGCGGCGCGCCTGAGTTTATTGCTCAGTTGCTAGATAAACTAATCAATAATGCCTTAGAGTTTAGTGTTGAAGATAGCGCTATAAGTGTCAGCCTTGATCAACATGATAATGAAGCCCTGTTATGTGTCAGTAATCTAGGTCCACTTTTACCCGAGGGATTAACAGAGCATATTTTTGATTCAATGGTGTCGGTACGTAGTCAACAACTGCAGCAGCAACCACACTTGGGTTTAGGGCTTTATATAGTACGTTTAGTGTGTGAATACCATAAAGGCACAGTTAGCGCGGCTAATAATCAACAAGCTGATGGTGTGACTTTTACCGTTCGACTGCCTATTAATAATAATTAAGGATTACATTTATACACATTTTGTACGGTTAATGTTCACTTACAATTCAGTCGCGCAGACATATGCTTACTACTTAACTAAGTTGATAAGATAGGAGGCAATATGCAAGCGATACTGAAACGTGAAGAAATTGATTTTATTTTTGATTTATACAGCTATGAAGATAGTGATGAGTTAAACAGTAGCGAACCTAACTCTGATACTGAAAAACATGACATAACGCAATCAAAAGTAATTTATCAGCCTAGTTGTTTGACCTAAAAGCGGTTTGCTCATTACAATGGCGCACCTTGTAAAAGTACTGCCTAATAATGAAAACTCATTCTGCTAAAAAAGAACTTATTTTATTACCGATCTTACTTATTGTTATTTTACTGTGTATTGCTGGGCATTTTTTACTACAAGCCAGCTTCCAAGATAGCAATGTTACCGAGTATATGCTTGCTGCGTTACCTTTTGCTATGTTTGGCTTAGTGATTATCGCTTTTAAAATTGCCAGTAACAGTGAAGACAAAGAGCGTGCAGAACAAAGTGATAACGGCTAACGCTTGTACCACACACTCTCTTGATTATTTATAATATATGGTAACCAAACCAATCGGGCTTAATCGCTTGAGATTGCTCGCTCGGGGTTAGCTTGATATGTAATTGACTGTCGAGCAAGTCAATTGCAAAGCAATCATCTACATCATGTAAGTCATCTTTATGAATATGACTTAAACCTGCTAGTAAATCCTCTTTTGCTCTTTGTTTAGCTTCGTCGCTACTACTAGCTACATATAACGCAAAGTCATGCTGCTCAGCTAAGCTATCAGCACGATACGCTCCTAAATTTACAAAGTATAACTGCTGCGATTGGGCCACGGGTTCATCAACCACGGTTACTGCAAAGCCATCAATGTGATTTACCGCCATATAGCTGTCCATGTGCACGCTACTTTTATCACCGACCCACTGCGCTTTTAATTTTGAGTAAGTTTGTTCAATCAATTCCCCAACAACAAAACGAACATCATGCATTTCAATATGGCAGCCCTGAATACGCCCACCTAAATACACCATAAATAACTGCATTTTCTCTCCTAACAAATAGTATCAACGTCAATGTTGTGTTTTTTGATCAACTTATAAAAATCTGAGCGATTTCGCTTAGCTAGTTTTGCCCCTTCAGCCACGTTACCGCCAGCCATCTTTAAAGCATTAATCACATAATCACGCTCAAATTCTTTTTTAGCATCGTTAAGTGAAAGCGGCTCAACATTGTTGGTATTACTATTAAGCGCACTTTCAACCAGCTGTGCTGATATTACTTCACCTGGGGTAAGTGCGACAACCTGCTCTACTACATTTTGTAACTGGCGAATATTACCCGGCCAATCGTGACGTACTAATGCATGCATTGCATCATTGGCAAAACGCTTTTCTTTTTGATCCATACGTTTAGCAATGGTAGCGCTAAAATACTGCGCTAATAAACTAACGTCTTCTCTGCGCTCACACAGTGGTGGTAATTTAAGATTCACAACATTTAAGCGATAGTATAAATCTTCGCGAAATTGCTGATTAGCAATCGCATCAGGCAAGTTTTTATGAGTTGCTGATACAATCCGCACATCAATTGGAATTTCTTCTTCAAAGCCCACAGGGCGAATAGTTTTTTCTTGTAATACGCGCAGTAACTTAACTTGTAAATTAAGTGGCATATCACCGATTTCATCTAAAAATAAAGTACCGCCTTGCGCTTGCTGAAATAACCCTTGGTGGTCTTTAATCGCGCCCGTAAAAGCCCCTTTTTTGTGACCGAATAGTTCTGATTCGAGTAATTCACCCGGTACCGCACCACAGTTTATTGCGACAAACGGACCTTTACTAACATGGCTATGTTGATGAATAGCATTAGCTAGTAGCTCTTTACCTGTACCACTGGCCCCCGAGATCAGCACATTGACCTGAGTCGGACCTAGTAATTTAACTTGCTCAAGTAAATGCAGCATAGCACCACTGCGGGTCACGATATTGCTGTTTGATGCGCTTTCATCGGCACTGAGACCATGAATTTCAATCGCTTTTGCTAAACTATCAAATAACTCATCTTTATCTACCGGTTTAGTAATAAAGGCAAAAATACCTTGCTTCGTCGCTTCAACAGCATCAGGAATAGACCCATGAGCTGTCATCATCAACACTGGCAGCGCTGGGTAGCGATTTTGTAACTGACGGTGTAATGCCATACCATCCATTTCATCCATGCGTAAGTCTGTAACCACAGCATCAAACACATTATTTTTTAATAACTGTAGCGCAGCGATACCGCTTTCGCAGGTAGTCACTTGATAGCCTTTAGATTCTATGCGAATAGCCAATAGTTTTAATAAACTTGCATCATCATCGACCAGTAAAATTCGCGCGCCTTGGTTTTGCTCTGTTGACATAATTACTGCTCCTTAGTTTCTTCGCGTAGTAATAGTTGCTGCTCGATGGCTGCCAGTGATGACAGGGTTTCTTGCATTTTATTATTCAGCGCTTGCTGCTGTTCTTTAGCGTTGATCTGCTGTTTTATTTGTTGTTTTTGCAGCCATAAATACTGTTTTATATCATCTGGCCAATAATAAGCTTGATCCAGTTTTAGCAGCTGCGTTAATACTTTTTCCGGTGCTAATACATTATTTTTACAACTAAAATCAAAATAATTCTGAAGCTCTTTAGCACCAATATAAACCGTTTTACTCGCTGCCACTTGAAAACCACCGCACGACTTTGCATGCCAACCAATGACCGTTTCGGCAGGTGCATACATAGGATCGGTTTTCGGCCTAGGTTTCGGATTCGGTAAACTATCCCCTTGTGGTGTAGTCACCTTACCCGCTTGTTCAGCTTCAGGGTTGCTTTTATTTACTGGCTGCTCAGTTAACTCACACCCTGCGAGCCCTAAGGTTGTAATGCAAACCACTAAAATGGCATTTAAACGCACGCCCATGCTAATTAACTCCTTGGTTTTTATTGGTTGGAGGGATGATTGGGATTTGAATTATAAAACGACAGCCTTGTGGTTCATTATGCTCAACGTGTAAAGTACCCATCAATTGCTCAACAGACTCTTTTACAATGGTAAGCCCTAAGCCACTACCTTGAGCGGTTACATCTTTAGCATTCTTACCTTGATAAAAGGCACTGAATATATGTGATTTCTCTTGCTCTTTAATACCGGTGCCTTGATCGCTCACACTCATAGTCAAAGTACGACCAGCTAATGACAGAGCAATATTGACCGCCTGTCCTGCTGGTGAAAACTTTAAGCCATTAGAGATCAACTGAATTAAGATCATTTCAACAAGCTCTGCAGCAATTTCCAGTGGTTGCTCGGGTAACTCACAATGCCAACATAAGCTTTGCTTACGCGCCACTAAACGATGTTCAAAATGGCTGTTTATCTTGGTTATTAATTGCGAGAATTCCAGCTCACTTAAGTCTTCTTTGCTGCTGCGAATCGCATTGTAACTAAGTAAACTATCGATCATAGCGCGCAAACGCACCATGCTCTGAGTAATTAACGCCAACACCGCTTGCTGCTCTTTGTTAATTGGCCCAACGATTTCATCGGCAAGTAAGTCAGTTCCCTCAACCATTGACGCTAATGGAGTTTTCAATTCATGGGTAACATGACGTAAAAAAGTATCTTTTTGTTGCTCTAATTGATGCAACTGCTCTTGCACCCATTGTAATTTATTTCCTAGTTCAACCAACTCAGCAGAGCCTTGTACAGCTATTTTTTGTTGCCAATGACCTTGCCCAAGCTTATCAATAACCGACGTTAATCCTTTTAAGCGACCACTTATACGCCATAAAAAACCACCACCTACTAGTAAAGTTAATGGGATAAGTGCTATTAACCAATTGATAAATGAGCTTTGCAAAGCTTTTAACTGTTGCTGATTTTTAGTTATTTGCAGCTCATTTTGATCTCTTAGCCACACCGTTTGACGCGCAATTAATTCACTCACAGGAATAAACAATTGCGCATCTTGTTGTCCTTCAGTAACGAGTTGAGTATGCGCTAATTGCAATACCTGTGCGAGTTGCTGCCATTGCTTAATATACTCCCCCGTAGAACTTATAAAAGTTAGTTCATCAATGCTTTGTAGTGATGATTGCCACTTATCAACAATCAATTCATCGAGTGATTCGCTTTTCAGCACCCAGTTTTGTCGCGTTGCACGCTCTAAGCTATTGAGGTCTTGCTTAAGATTATTAAATGACTTGGTAATTTGATAATTTTCACTGACGATTTGTTGAGTTACTGCTAGCTGTTTATTCAGCGCATTTAAAAATACAATCACTACCAGTGATAATGGCAGCAGCGATAACAAAGTACTAAACAAAAACTGGCCTATTAAATTGGGTCGCCAACTAAGTAATGCACTGTACTTTTTAGCGAATGAGGCCACTATCGCCACTCCTTTAGTTAAAAGTCTGATTATGGAAGGTGTTACTTATACACTAGCTGAATCAATAAGAATAATGAATAAGGCGAACTGTGTAGCGCTATATAAAGCGACTGACGCTAAATTGAAACAACTTAACCAACTGTTTTTTAAAAACTTAATGAATACCCGTTAAAAGTTGTTGCAAAAAAGACACACTGCCCGGTCATTTTTTCCCACTTATTATCATGCCAAAACATTAAACCATTGATATTTATACAATAAAAACAATTGGCATCGTTCTTGTAATATCCGTATCAACGACTGTTTATAAGGAAATAATATGAAAATATTAACACCGCTGTGCTTATGCATCAGCCTACTGCTTAGCTTTAACAGCTTTGCCATTGATGTCGAGGCCACCTTCGCAGAACTTGATAAAGACAATAATGGCACATTGAGTGAAGCAGAAGCATCTGAAGATGCGGTATTACACGAAAGTTTTGAGCAAATTGACAAAGATCAAAATGGTCAAATTTCATTTGCTGAGTTTAAACAATTTTTGCAATAAATTCCCCTAAGGAAACACTGCTATGAAACAACTTATCGCCGCTTTTTCACTGATGTTTTTAGTCATTAGCGCCACTGTTTTAGCATCACAATTAAACGTTAAGTTTGCGCAATTAGATACCGACTCTGACGGACAAATTTCATTGCTTGAAGCCAAGCAAAACAACACGCTATTAAAGCAGTTTACTGATCTTGATGATAATAACGACGAGCAATTATCTGAGCAAGAGTTCGCAAAGTTTAAATTTTAAAAGGCTTTAAAGTATTTGCCATAATCCCGGAGGGAATGTGTAAACGGATTTAATGTTGGGATTTAAATTATGGCAAATGCTTTATTCTTTTTGTTGGTAGGATGTAAATAATGAAAAGCATATTAATAATATTAAGTGTGTCGCTAGCCACCAGTTTTAGCGCAATGGCACTGGATGTAAAGCAACGTTTTGATCATTTAGATAGCAATAAAGATGGCTATTTAACGCATAATGAGCTTGAACCACAACCACAATTGTTGAGTAACTTTAAACGTTGGGACAAAAACCAAGACAATAAAATTTCCCTATCTGAATTTAAGCGTTTTTTAACTAATAATCTAGATTAACGAGTTTCCCCAATGAAATTTTGTACACAACTGGGACTAAGTTTGTTATTTGTCAGTAGCTGTTGCAGTTTTGCAACAACTGATAATATAGCAGAACAATTCAAAAACTTAGACCGCGATAAAGACGGTCTTATCACGCGTTCAGAGTCAGCAAAAGATCCTGCCCTGTGGTCTCGTTTTAAAAACTATGACAGCGATAAAGATGGTAGATTATCACTGTCTGAATTTACTCTATATGCAAATAAATGAATAGCTAATTCATCAGCATAGTTGAAATGCACAACGATAAATAATTTATTATATTTAATTTGCAGACTCAGTATTCTCTGTTACTGTTTAACTAACAAAAGCAGAAAAAGAATTCTAACAATGAGATGCTTACTCGCCTGTTTAATCACTTTATCTTTACCTGTGCTAGCTGATACCACGGTGATCTACAATGCTAATGGTTACACTCCAACTTACAGTGGCCAATTACAGCAATTTTCTACACTGGTTATTAAAGATGGCAAAGTAGTAAAAGTAGGAGACGATAAACTAAAAGCGAGTTTCCCTAATGCTGCAATATTTGATGCCGAGCAACAAACCTTATTACCTGGTTTAATTGACGCCCACGGTCATGTGATAGGACTTGGTAATAATTTAGCGCAACTCGATTTACGTGGCAGTACGTCAATTGCTGAAATACAAAAAAAGCTCGCTGTATTTGCGGCCAATAACCAGGGCTGGATTATTGGCCGCGGTTGGAATCAAGAACTGTGGCCTAATAAGCAATTTCCTACTGCTGCTGACTTAGATAAAGTTGTCAAAGATGTTCCGGTGGTGCTTTCTCGTGTCGATAGCCACGCGATTTGGGTTAATAGCAAAGCGATGGAGTTAGCCAAATTAACACCCTCAGTACAGTCACCCGCAGGTGGTGAAATTATTCGCAACCAAGCAGGTCAACCTAGCGGTATTTTTGTCGATAAAGCCGAAAGTTTAATTACTGCACATATTCCAACGCCATCTGATCAAGACGTAAATAATGCCTTAAATCAAGCTGGCCAACATCTGCTCAGCTTAGGTATAACCTCAACTCACGATGCCGGTATTGATAAACAAACATGGCAAATTTATAAGCAAAGAGCTGAGCAAGGCACGCTCCCACTGCGTATTGTTGCAATGCTAAGTGCAACAGATCCGTCCCTTGAAGATATGCTCAGAGCCGGTCGCTATAAAGATCTTAACGATTTCATGTCTATTCGTAGTGTAAAAATATATGCTGATGGTGCGCTAGGTAGCCGTGGCGCCGCACTACAGGCCGATTACGCAGATAGAAAGAATCACCAAGGTTTAATGCTCGAAACTCAACAAAAACTAGAGCAGCTGTACACATTGAGCTTTAACCACGGTTTTAGCGCTAATACTCACGCCATAGGCGATAAGGCAAATCATATTGTGTTAGATGCCTATCAAAACGTATTTAAAAAAACCGGCGGTATTTTATTACGCAATCGCATAGAGCATGCACAAATAGTTGCCCCTGCTGATATTCCTCGGTTTAAAACACTGAAAATAATTCCATCAATGCAGCCGGTACATGCAACTTCTGATATGCACATGGCAGAGCAACGTCTTGATGAGGCTCAATTACAAGGTGCTTATGCATGGCAAACTTTTTTAAAGCAAGGCTCGGTAGTGGCTGCAGGCTCTGATTATCCTGTTGAGCTGGCCAATCCATTTGATGGTCTATATTCAGCAATCACTCGTCAAGATCATAACCAATTACCTGCCAATGGTTGGCGTGTCAGCGAAGTACTGAGCAGAGAAGATGCACTCAGAGCATTCACGTTAGGTGCTGCATATGCCGCACATCAAGAATTTAAATTAGGTAGTTTAGAGCAAGGAAAGTGGGCTGACTTTATTTTAATCGACAAAGACTATTTTAAAGTGCCAGTACAAGAAATTTTTACCATTGTCGTAAATCAAACATGGATTGGCGGTGAATTACGCTACCAAAAAGCGCAAACTGATAACCAGAGTAAGGCGCAATAAATCACGCTATTATTGCGGTTTTTGTTGTTGACGTTTGAGCTTAATTAAATGATAAATATTTACGAAGGTTAGCAAACCATTGGTGATAGCCACAGGCCATGCAGCAATCGCAATACCGTAAGCAGTGAAAGCAATACAACCGGCAAGATTAAACCAACGAAGTTTGCTCACATCACTCATAGTTAAAGAGGCAATAAGTAAAGCTGAGGCAAAATACCCCAAATATTCCCAACTCATTTGTTCTCTCCGGTACTTTAGGTTAGCATTGCAAATGTTGTAGTTTAGGCAAAGTTATTCCACAATATAGCAATAGTATAAAAAGGCTAACTTACTAAAAACCCAAAGCTGCTAAAAGCACACTTTAATAATCATTACACGGGATATCAGGTATTAAGCTTAATTAACCGAGTTAACTAAGCTAGTAAGTTAGCGTAAATTCTTAGAATCTTAATGCTAACGTCATTAAGATGTAATAAATAGGACAATTGTCCGAAGGGCATTGTTGATGTTTCAATATCATTTTTCTAGTTATCTCGTCGACCAGCTACTAACCTTTGCTGGCAGCCGTTATCAACAATCTAAAAAAGAAGTACTGATCCACCAAGATCAACCTCTTACAAAATTAGTGTTAGTCAGAAGTGGCACCGTATCGTTTAGTTATGATGTCGGTAATGGCCGCCGCTTACTGCTGGGCCAACTTGATTGCAACAACACCTTAATTGGTGAAATTGAAGCGCTAAACAATAATCCCTGCATTTATACAGTTACCTGCTTCAGTGACGTTAGCTACAACCTAATAGAGCTAAAGCACTGGCGTGCCCTGTTACTTGAAAAGCCAGAACTGAGTTTATACACAGCACAAACTATTGCCGCTAAGTTTCAAGAAAACCAAAAAATTAATTTAGATAAACTATTGTTGCCATTGGGTTACAATATCGCCAAAGACTGTTTATTACGTGCCGAAAATAATAACCCCACCCTGCTGCGCGCATACCCAACGGTAAATGCTGAAGCTGAGCGTTTTGCCACCACAGAGCGAGCCTATCGCCGCGTAGTATCGGAACTGGTGGAAAGAGGTTTAGTCGCACGCTCAAATGATGGACTCAAAGCGGTTGATTTAGATAAACTTAGCGATTACGTGGATAGTTTTTCGCAGCTATGAAGTTGACTCACATTAAAATTCAGCCGAAAAAAACAACGTTTAACTGCCTAAAATGCAACTATTTACATTTACAACCGCAGCCTACTACTTTAGCATAGTAAGCTAATAACGAAGCTGCGCTAAATCCGTAAAAATTAAATAAGAGATTTATTACATAACAGGGTAACAATTTTCTTATTTAATTAATAAAAGTATATATAATGTTCACTTGACGTATATATAATGTGCGCTTATCCTTGATGAACAAATTATTGTATTATAGGTGCAAGCCTGACCTGGTGCGCGCTTCGGTACATTTATAGAACTGCAATTAAGTCTGTTTACTTTAAAGAGAAAGGAAAGAAAGGTAACGATTATGGGAAATAATAAATTCAAGCTCACCAAGCTAGCTCTTGCACTTGGTCTGACAGCAACTTTAAGTGGCTGTTTTAGCGATAACGACAACAATGATTATGTAAAGCCACCAGTTCCACCTGAACCAACCGTTGATGTTGCTGTACCACCAGTAGCAATTGAAGCTCAAGCAGGTTCAGTTACTGTTAATATCGTAGATGTAAAGGGTGCTGCTTTAGCTGATACGGTTACAGCAACGATTAGCTTTACTTCTTCTGAAGACGGCCTTTTAACAGCTGCAGGCAACGCTTTAGCTGATACCGACAAATCATCAACAGCTAGTTCGTTTGCATACACAGTAGACTCTATCCCAGCTAATGGTGTTAGCTATGACTATGTTATTTCTGCTGCTGGATATTTAAACAACTCTGGTACTTTAACGTTATCAACAACTGATAACGTTGTAGCACAAGAAATTCGTTTAACACCACGTACACTAGCAGATTCTGATGTAGCGATTGTTGCTGACACTAAAACATTAGCTGAGCTTGTACCTACTGGCGAAAATACAACTGTGTCGTATGACCCAGCTTCAGGGTTATCAATTTCTGGCGATAAAACAGAGATTACATTACCACAAGCAATTAACAAAGCAGGTGTTGCTGTTGGCGGTTCAACCGTTAAAATCAAAAGCGGCACGCAATTTTTAGATAAAGATAATCAACCGTTAACGACAGTTCCAAAAATTACTGTTGCCTACTTTGCGAATGAAGCAACACGTAATGATGAAGAAGGCGAAGCTGCAGCTGCAACCTCGTCGTCATTAGATGCGTTCCCTGGAGGTTTAGCTCTATCTGTAGCTTCTGATCCTAACAGTACTGATCAAGTGCAAGGTTCATTTACTTCAGGTGGCTTTGTTGCTATCGAGCTAGTTGATGATGCTGGTAATAAAGTGAAATCTTTTGGTGCAGGCAATTCAATCACTGTTGCAATGCAGGTCGACAAAAAGACTTCAAACCCTTGTCCTGTAACTTTACCTGCCGGTACTACTGATATCAAAGCATACGCCGAAGCAAATGGCTTCAAAAATGGTGTATGTACTGTTGCAGCTCCTGTAGCTCGTAAAATTGCGGTTGGTGATATCTTCCCAGTTTGGAGTTACGATGAAGAAGCTGGTAAATGGGGATTCGAAAGCTACGGTGAAGTAACTGATAGCGGTAATGCATCAACATTTGATGTATCAGTAGATGTAAATCACCTATCTTACTGGAACCTTGATTACTTCAACAACAATAAATGTTCAAGTGTAAAATTTGATATTTTAGATAGAAATGGTGACGCTAATATAGCTGAAACAACTATTTTACTTGAAATTAATGGCTATAGAAGATCTTTCACTAGCCGTAACGGTAATTATGGATCAGCAACGTTTAACAACCCTCCAGGTTTCCCGGTTAAAGTTAAAGTATTGCGCAATGGTGTTAACGTTTTAGATGGCTTGTCAACTGACACTGATAGCACTGCATCGGCATTATCTGTAAGCAATATCTGTGACTTAAATGATAAAGATCTAACACTTACAATTGCTCCGCCAACAATTGTAACTAAAAAAATAACAACACAGCTAGTGTGTAGCAATACCGGAGATTTTGAAATAGGTACTCCACCGGTTGCAACACCTGCGCTAGTCAGATTGTTTAAAGATGGCAACTTCAAGCAAACTATTTACTCGAAAGGTACTTTCAACCTGAACTTAGAGCAAGGTGGCACTTACTCTGCTAGTTACCTTAACTACAACACTAATGTGTGGACATCTACTCCAGTAGCGGCAAACACAACTGCAGCTACATTTGATATCCCAGTAGTGTGTGAAGTTGATACTGTACCAGTATCTGGTTCTGGTTCAGGTTCAGGTTCTTAATCTGAGGTAGAACTGTACTTCCTAAAGCCGCGCATTTGCGCGGCTTTTGTTTATCTCGTTATTAAGTTATTTTTGGTTTATAGTATTTATAGCTAAAATAATTATCGGGTTTTAAAAGTTTAAAACCTAACTCTAATCTAAATTGGTTAATCACGTGACTTATAATAAAACAACCCTCGCGACACTTTGCGCACTCAGTGCCAGTACCTCCGTTTTTGCTGATCAAAACATTAATCATGGTATTGCATATAATGGATTTACCGGTATTTTCAACACTCCTACCGCTGTTGTAATCGACAAAGGTAATATTGATATAGGTTACAGTAACCAGCTAGAAGCTAGAGGAAAGTACACCGACGGTCATAACTTTACATTTTCAGCTGGACTTTTTGAAGGTTTAGAAGTCAGTGGTAGGATTACCTCATCGTCGATGCACGACATAACATTTAGCTATGAAAATAAAGGCCAAATCCGCGACTTATCATTTAATGCCAAATACCAAATTCCATTCATTCCAAAAGACTGGTTTAGTGTCGCTGTTGGCGCTAAAGATTTCGGTGGCGCAGCCAATCAGTATGAAGCGTTTTATGCTGTTGCTTCTAAACAGTGGTGGGATTTTCGCTTTAGTGCCGGTATTGGCGCATCTGACACGCTTACAGGGCAACTAGACGGCGCGTTTGCTGGTATTGAATATCAACCTTACACTTGGCTTTCAGTACTCGCTGAGCATGATGCAGAAGCATTTAATTTAGGCGCCCGTATTACAGTTCCAAAAGAGTGGCTTTATGATATTGCCACGGTTTCATTTAATAGCCGCTTTTACTCAAATACAGAACTTGCTAGTGATGATACTTATTGGGGTGTCAATATTAGCATGCCGCTCAGTGATGAAGCACAAGATAACTACCACAATCTAAAACCAGCACCTCAACCAGTTGCAGCGGCAAAGTTATCTAAGAGTTCAAATCAGCGTACGAGAGCAACTCTTGCTACATCCCCAAATCAAACGGAAGAGTCTGTTAGTCGAGTAGTATCTGCGGAACCAGTAAAAGTATTAACAGCGACCAAACAAAATCAACAAGTTTCCACTGCACAAAATAACAATCAACAAATTCACAGCTTAAAAAGCAGCTTAGTTAACGATGGTTTTGAAAATATCCGTGTTGGTATTAGCGAGAGCAAACAAATCATTGTTGAATTTGAAAACTCAGTATTTAATCGTAATGAAATTGATGCGTTGGGGCTTGTTTTAGGCCGCATAACTGAAAGCTTTGCTACTGGCAATAATGAATTTATTGTTCGCTTGGCAAAACAAGATATCCCACTGTTACAAGTCAATGGGTATTTAGATAATTACCGTCGCTTTATTGATGAAAATATCACTCCTGATTTAATGGTCAGCACTCAATTTAGTGATAAAGATGCTGTGGGTGTAAAATGGGCCGGAAATACCCAAAGCACGAGCCCTTATTTTGTACCTAGAGTTTCATTTTCACCATCGTTATCATCACGATATGCAACTGAATTAGGTGTTTATGATTACTCGTTAGCTCTACAAGCCGATTTACATGTACCATTATGGCAAGGTGCAGGTGTAAATATTACTGGGCAAGTTAATGTAGCTAATACAGATCACTTTGAAAAAGGTAGTGTATTTAGTAATTCACGCCAAGAAACGGGGATTAAACGTGCCGTTGTATATCAAACATTCGCTTTACCGTTTAACATATATAACCAGACTCAAGTCGGTTTATTCCAAGATTACTTTGATTATACAGGTATTACCAACGAAACTGCATGGCAAAGCCCCGCAGGCCGCCACAAGATACAAGCAAAGTTAGGCTACTTTGAGTATAAAGATTATGACACTGATAAACGCGACTACTCGGTTTATTCATACCGTTATTTATGGGCTGAAAAGGATGTCTCTTTCCATATCTCTGGTGGACAATTCTGGAATGAAGATACCGGCTATAAACTTGAAACTAAGTTCTGGTTTGGTGATGCAAATATAACCGTAATGTATAGCGACACTGACGTAGAGAAAGTGGGGATTGGTTTTAGTATTCCATTATCACCACGCAAAGATATGGATGCAGGTAATTGGCAAGTTACAGGGACTAAAAGCTGGACACATAGCGTAAATACTATAATTAATCAAAAAGTAAATTTGATAAACACCAGTAGTGCGACAATACTCAAATCGTCAATCGACCTCGATAATACTTTCTTAAACCAAGATCGTATGTCAAGCAGTTACGTATATGCTCATTTAGCACGATTAAAAGAAGCGTTTGAAATCTATAAATAATATTAGTTTAGACAGCTAATTGATAAATAAAAAAAGGCCTAGTTAAGGCCTTTTTATTTTTACTCGATAGATTTATTTTGCTAATAAAATATCGTGTATTTTTACTAAATCTGTCTTACCAGCGATGATCTCATCAGGTGTTAAACCCGATAATTCATGCGGGAATACTAACCACTCTTCTGATTCATGAATGTAGTAGTCAGGCTTCATATCTACTTTAGAATTTTTTGGTTTGTAATACGGGCATGCAATGCGGATATCTTTAGGTAAGTTTAAACGCATCAATTCCGAAAGCTTTTCTTTCAGTGCAAAAATACTACGCCCTGAATCAAATACATCATCAACAATCAATAAGGAGTCACCTGCGTTAGCATTTTCAATAATGTAGTGTAAGCCATGTACTTTAATTTCTTTCGACTGCTTATTGATACCGTAATATGATGAAGTTCGCACCGCGATATGATCTGTCTCTATGCCCTTATAATCATAATACTCTTGCACTGCAATCCCAATTGGGGCACCACCACGCCAAATACCAATAATAAAATCAGGACGAAAACCATCTTGGTATACTTGCGCCGCAACGCGAAATGAATCTTCAAGCAATTGTTGCGCTGTGATGTAGCACTTATCTGACATAATTAGAATTCCCAGTGTGAGTTGATCATTCAAGTATAGTTTATGAATACGACTTAAATAAAAGCAGCGCTTTTAATGTAAGAAATATAACTTCAAACCTTAATCACTTGAAATGCAAAAGTGGGGCGAGATTTTAGCGCAAATAAACTAAAAAAGCTTGTTTCTGTTTGTAATTACATTTTTATAGCCAACAAAAAAGCGCCTAAAACAGCGCTTTTTTAAACATATTCAAGATTACGCTTTTTCTAGTAAAGTACGTGCAACTGTGCGCATCCCGACTGTTGTCGCACCGGCAGCCCATTGACTTGTGCTACCCATATTAAACGCTGCCGCTAAATCCATATGCACCCAGCCTTTGCCGTCGTTTGGTACAAAGCGTGACAAGAAACCAGCAGCATTTGATGCACCACCATAACCACCGCCTTTTTGGGCACGGCTGTTAGCTGTATCAGCGTATGGTGAAGGACAGTTTTGTTGATGCCACTTTTCAAGTGGTAGTGGCCACGCGCCTTCCATTTCTTGTCCAGCAAAGCCTTCAACTTCACGTACAAACTCTTTATCAAGTCCAAATAAGGCATTGTACTCTTGACCAACAGCAACTAGCGCAGCGCCTGTTAGTGTCGCCGCATCAATAATTAAAGGAGCACCTGTTTCAGCTGCAGCCATTAAGCCATCAGCAAGTACTAAGCGTCCTTCAGCGTCAGTGTTAACAATCTCAACTGTCGTGCCGTTTTTATAGGTAAGGATATCACCCAGCTTATATGCATGGCCTGAAATAAGATTCTCAGCACAGCATAAAAACAGTTTAATACGTTTATTAATACCACGACTAATAGCCAATGCCAAACCTGCGGTAACCGTTGCAGCACCGCCCATGTCGCACTTCATACCTAACATACCTTCGCTGGCTTTAATTGAATAACCGCCAGAGTCAAAAGTAATCCCCTTACCAACAAGCGCTGCATCCACAGGCGCATTTTCATCGCCAGTTGGATTGTAATCAAGTGCAAGTAATACAGGTGGGCGCTCACTACCGCGACCAACAGCATGGATACCAATCCACTGCAGCTCAAGTAGCGCATCACCTTTGATGATTTGATAGCTCACGTGTTCAGGAGCTAGTGATTGAATAAATTCAGCAGCTTTACCAGCTAAACTTTCAGGGAAAATGTCATCCGCCGTGCCATTGATCATTTCACGCGCCCAAGTAGCAGAACGAAGTAATGAAGCAAGCTCTTGGCTATCTGTTTTAGCATTTTCAGCAAATTCAACACCGTGTAATGACTTAGGCGATACAAACCCTTGATAAAAAGCCCACTGTGTTTCTGTACACCAGCAATCACCAGCTAGCACGACATTTTTAACGCCTTGATTGGCAATACTGCGCGCGGCTTTTTGTACATTTACTAATGTTTCTTGTTCAGATAAATGAACCGTTGCACCGTGCTCATTAAAAGATAACGTGGCGGTTTCGCCCCAATGCGATGCAGCACCCTGCTCGCTTAATTGAACAACAAATTTTTCAGACATGATAGAATACTCTTTGCGCTAAAATTGTGACAATGAGTTTACTATAGCCACAACAACTTCCCAACTGCTTGAGACCAAATAACTAAAATAATGAAATATACAACACCACTCCAACACGCTACTTTGATCAAACGCTACAAACGTTTTTTAGCCGATTTACGCCTTAGCGATGGCTCAGAGTTTACTGCCCATTGTGCCAACACAGGTAAAATGACTGGTTGCGCGGAGCCTGATTTTGCAGCCTTTTATTCCACCAGTAACAATCAAAAAAGAAAATATCCTCATTCATTAGAATTGACGCAAAACCAGTTTGGCCATCTGATCTGTGTAAATACGGCAATCGCGAATAAAATCGTTGCAGAAGCACTGCACGCAGCGCTAATCAGCGAGCTTAACGGCTACACTAAAATACAGCCAGAGGTTAAATATGGTGATGAAAATAGCCGTATCGATTTTTTACTGACAGCTCCCCAACGCCCAGACTGCTATGTTGAAGTAAAATCTGTCACTTTACTCAGTCAAAATGATCCACAAAGTGGCCAAGGCTACTTCCCTGATGCCGAAACTCTTCGCGGTCAAAAACATATTCGTGAATTAATTGAAATGGTTGCACAAGGCCACCGTGCAGTGCTGCTGTTTGCTGTATTACATCAAGGGATTAAGCAAGTTAGTGCGGCGCGCCACATTGACGAAAAGTACGCCCAACTAGTTGATTTAGCAATAACTAAAGGTGTCGAAGTAGTTGCTTATAAAGCCGATATTTCGAGCGCTGAAATTACACTAACAGAAAAGCTTACTTTTAATTAAAAGCGACTTGTTTTTAAGGTTTTCGCCCATATAACAAGGCAAGTTTTTAAGCACTTATTTAAAAGTAATCGGTGTAAAAACCACTTATCGTACCTTTTTTAATTTTATTGATGCGGTTTAAGTAAGACTAATTAATGAAAAATAAATTTGCCTAGGCCATAGGATTCTGTTATTTATAGCCGCCGGCTCATGCTGGGCATTATATTAAGGATTTAGGAGAAAGTTATGCCAGACCAAAAAAAATTAGGGTTATTGGCTCAGGCCGGATTAGAACCATACCAGGAAAAGCCGGGCGAAGAGTATATGAATGATGCACAACGCACTCATTTCAAAACTATTTTGGAAGCATGGCGCAACGATTTACGCAATGAAGTTGACCGTACTAAATCGCATATGCAAGACGAAGCAGCTAACTTCCCTGATCCAGTTGACCGCGCAGCACAAGAAGAAGAGTTCTCTTTAGAACTTCGTACTCGTGACCGTGAACGTAAACTGATCAAAAAAATTGAAAAAACGATCCAATTAATCAAAGAAGATGATTTTGGTTTTTGTGATTCGTGCGGGATTGAAATTGGTATCCGCCGTTTAGAAGCACGTCCTACAGCTGACTTATGCGTAGACTGTAAAACGCTTGCGGAAATCAAAGAAAAACAATCTGGACGTGGTTAGTTACTAGTAATTAATCAATGTCTACCACAGCCGTTACTGCGCCTATGCGCAACTATCGCGGTCGCTTTGCGCCGTCACCTTCTGGACCACTTCATTTTGGTTCTCTTGTGGCGGCTGTGGGCAGCTACCTTGACGCGAAAAGCAACAAAGGCACTTGGTTAGTCCGTATTGAAGATATCGACACCACACGTGTTGTAGACGGCGCCGCTAAAGATATTCTCAATACCTTAGAAGCCTATGGTTTGTACTGGGATGAAGACGTAGTCTATCAAACTCAACGCCATGACTTGTATGCGCATACCATTAATAATCTAAATAACCAGCAGCTAATTTATGCTTGCCACTGCTCGCGCAAAGAAATTAAAGCGCTTGGCGGTATTTATCAAGGCCATTGTCGTCATTTAAAGCATAGTCAGAACAGCAGCGCACTACGGTTAATTCAGCAACATGCTACATGCCAATACCATGATCTCATTCAAGGTGAGATAAATGTAGCTCATGATCTCGCCCACGAAGATTACTTAATAAAGCGCAGTGATGGGCTATTTGCTTATCAACTAGTGGTGGTCGCAGACGATATTGCCCAAGGTATCACTCATGTCGTACGCGGCGCAGACTTGCTTGAACCAACCGCACGCCAATTGAGTTTATTTAAACAATTAGCTGCCACGGCCCCCCATTACGCACATTTACCATTAGCCGTTGCTAAACCTGGGTTTAAATTATCAAAACAAAACTATGCCCCAGCTATTAGCAAAAGTAACCCCAAACCGGCTTTGCTGAGTGCATTCGAATTTTTAGGGTTGGCGCCCAAAGATGAATTACTTGAACTAAATATCGAGCAAATGCTAGCTTGGGCAGTCGACAATTACAGCTTGCAAAACGTCCCTAAAATGACACAAATTCAAATTTCGCAAAACCCACACAGCCATACAACCGCCTTTACGCATTTAAACAAATAAAAATTCACTAAAAAAGGCTAATTTTAAGGCCTTCAACTTAATTTTTAAGCTGTGCTGGTATATGATAGCCCACCTTAAATGTGCAATTCATTTAATTAATACCAATTGCGTTAAGGTTGTACACGATTCAGCAGTCAAGTAGCCCAATAACAGGATAATAATTTTCAGCATCGTGATGCTAGAAAATTTTAACCCTAGCAATGACTGTTTAACTGACTAGAATGAACAAGACTCTAATACCATAGGTATTACCAAGTAAACGCAACACATGTGCAGTTAATAGCAAAGTGAAGCTATACTTGGTTTGATTTTGATGGCGTCCATCAAATAACCGAATTCTGTAGGAGACAGATTATTATTTCCAAGCTTTTTCAATTTTGTCGGCAAATTATTGGCCCAACCGCCTCTGTAACAGCCGAACATACCCAAGTCTCTGCGCAGCCTTTAATAGTTGGACGCAATGAGCATGGTATTTCTCGCAAACAATTTAGCCCAAATGCAATCAAGGTATTATATCGCCTGAAAGACGGAGGCTTTGATGCCTACCTTGTTGGTGGTTGCATTCGTGATATTTTGTTAGGTCAACAACCAAAAGATTTTGATGTAGTCACCAATGCCACTCCTGATCAGGTTAAAAAGCTATTTCGTAATTGCCGCTTAATTGGCCGTCGTTTTCGTTTAGCACACATTGTTTTTGGTCGTGAAATAATCGAAGTGGCCACTATGCGTGGTCATCACGAAGCGCCTGAAGATAAAAACCAAATTAGCCAATCGAGTGACCAAGGACAACTGCTGCGCGATAACGTTTTTGGTAGTATTGAAGAAGATGCTGAACGCCGCGATTTTTCAATCAATGCGTTATATTATTCAATTAATGATTTTTCAATCCATGATTATGCTAATGGCTTAGCCGCTATTAACGCTCGACAAATCGAGATGATTGGTGATCCAGCAACCCGTTACCGCGAAGATCCTGTACGTATGCTGCGCGCAGTTCGCTTTGCAACCAAACTCGATATGTCGATTGCACCGGCAACAGAGCAACCATTAAATGAATTAGCAAGCCTGTTAGATAATATACCTGCAGCGCGGTTATTTGAAGAAACACTGAAACTGTTTTTAAATGGCAAGGCCGAAGCAAACTTTTTAATGCTACGTAAATATGGCCTTTTTAAATCATTATTTCCAGCTCTTGATAGTATTTTAGATAGTAATCCTGATGGCTTAGAGTTCGCTTTAATTCAACAGATGTTCCGTAATACAGATGAACGTATTAATGCGGAGAAAAAAGTAACTCCAGCATTTATTTTTGCTGCATTGTTATGGTTCCCATTATTGCAGATCACTAAAGCACTGCAAGAACAAGAGCAACTATCTGAATACGATGCCTTCGCTCAAGGTATGAACAAAGTACTCAGTGATAATGCCCAACATATTGCCGTACCAAAACGCTTTACTCTTGGCGCTCGTGATATCTGGCATATTCAACACCGCTTAGATAAACGCTCAGGACAACGTGCATATCGCCTTACACAGCAACCACGTTTTAAAGCTGCGTATGACTTTTTACTCTTGCGCGTACAGGCCGGTGAAAAACAGCATCAGCAATTAGTTAACTGGTGGACTGACTATTTAAAACAAGACATCAATGGTCAAAAAGAGCTAGTTAAAGCGTTAGGTACGCAAGGCGCAACAAAAGGCCGTCGTCGTACTCGCCGACGCAGCCCAAAACCAGCGGCTGAATGATCATGGAAACCGTCTACCTTGGTTTAGGGGCTAATTTAAACGCCCCTCGTACTCAGCTAGATCATGCTGTTGCAGCACTTCGTGCATTGGCTGATTGCGAGTTTATTGGTGTATCGCATTATTACGCGAGCAAACCAATGGGCCCGCAAGATCAACCTGACTACGTTAACGCTGTTGCGGCGCTAAAAACCACGCTATTACCTGAGCAGTTGCTTGATTTAACACAACAGATAGAACTTGAACACGGTCGAGTACGAAAAGCACAGCGCTGGGGGCCGCGCACCTTAGATATTGATATTTTATTATTTGGTGATCAAGTCATTAATAGCGAGCGTTTAATTGTGCCACATTATGGTCTAACTGAACGCGAGTTTGTGGTTTACCCGCTACTTGAAATAGCCCCAAATATTACGCTGCCAAATGGTACATTACTTCACAGTATTAGCACTAATTTGGCACTAAACGAATTACAACAATTACCTCTGTAATTAATTTCAGGCTGTTGCCTACGAGGATACTATGTCTAAAATAACCGTTTCTACGCTTAATAAAATGAAAGCAGACCAACAAAAAATCACGGCATTAACGGCCTACGATGCCAGCTTTGCAAAGTTATTTCATGATAACGGCGTAGACGTTATTTTAGTCGGTGATTCGTTAGGCATGGTGTTACAAGGTGGCGACGATACCCTGGCTGTCACCAATCAAGATATTGCCTATCATACTCGCAGCGTACGCGCCGGGAGCCGTGATTTATTCGTCATTGCAGATATGCCATTTATGACCTATTCAAGCCCAGCCGAGAGCTGTAAAAATGCAGCAGAGTTAATGCGAGCTGGCGCTAACATGGTCAAACTTGAGGGGGGCGAATGGCTGTATGACTCAGTTGTTGCGCTGACTCAACAAGGTATACCGGTATGTGGACATTTAGGCTTAACACCGCAATCAGTACATGTGTTTGGTGGTTTTAAAATCCAAGGCCGTAGTGAACAACAAGCACAAAAAATGATTAGCGATGCTCAGGCGCTTGCCGCGGCAGGCGCACAAATGCTGGTTCTTGAATGTATTCCATCTGAACTTGCCAAATTAATTACTGACGCGGTTAATATTCCTACCATTGGTATTGGTGCAGGTAATCAAACTGATGGCCAAATTCTAGTCATGCATGACTTAGTTGGCATTTCAGCAGGTTACATCCCTAAATTTTCTAAAAACTTTTTACTCGAAACAGGCAATATGCCGGATGCGGTTAAAAAATATTGTAGCGACGTTAAAAGTGGTGCTTTTCCAAGCACGGAACATGAGTTTAAATAATGCAGTCGATCACTGAAATAAAATCATTACGTAGTCAAATTAAAGCATGGCGCCAAGCTGGGCTTAGTGTAGCACTAGTGCCAACTATGGGTAATCTACATCAAGGGCATTTTTCACTCGTTGAGAAAGCCAAAAACATGGCTGATAAAGTCGTGGTTAGTATTTTTGTAAACCCAATGCAATTTGGTATCAACGAAGATCTTGATAACTACCCGCGCACCCTCATTGCGGATAAACAAGGACTGGCAGAGCTTGGTACTGATATTGTATTTACCCCAAGTGTGGAAGCCATTTACCCTAACGGTTTAGATGCGCAAAGCTTTGTCGATGTACCAAATATATCAATGGGTTATTGCGGCGGATCACGTCCAGGTCATTTTCGCGGTGTAGCAACGGTGGTTACTAAATTATTTAACTTAGTACAGCCTGACTATGCATGCTTTGGTGAAAAAGACTATCAACAGTTGCAAGTGATTAAAACCATGGCTCATGACCTGTCAATTCCAGTAGAAATTATTGGCGTTGCAACCAGCCGTGAAGTGTCAGGGTTGGCGATGAGCTCTCGCAATGGCTACTTATCAGAAGCTCAAAAAGAAACAGCGACAGTGCTATTTAAAACCCTTAATTGGAGCGCAGAACAGTTAAACTCGGGGCAGCGTGATTTTGACGACATATGCCGACAAGCAAAGCAGCAACTAGAGCAAGCAGGGCTCAAAATTGACTACTTTGAAATAGCTCAGCGCGATACCTTAAAAAAAGCTACACTCAATGATAGTCAACTAGTGATTTTGGCGGCAGCCTTCTTAGGGCCAGTAAGGCTAATAGACAATCTGCTCGTTGATATTACATAACAATAATTGGGATAAGCATGAATTCATTATTAAAATTATCAAGCATTTCGCTGTGTATAGGCATATTAGCTGGGTGTCAAAACCAAATAGAAAACCCAGAAATGCAGCAATGCGCACAACAGAATTATCAATGTGAAGTGAACTGCGAACAGCAAAGTACCGGCGAAGGCATGGTATATAAAGTATGTAATACCAAATGTATTGAAGCCTATAACCAATGCAAAGAAAATGCTCAAGCTTTAGGTAATGTGCAATAACTGATATTAACTTGCCAATTATCATGATTGGCAAGTTTCCTCGCCCCTGCGCCTACTTTAGGCAAACTTTCTACATCCAACCATCGTGATTTTTCTGCCATTCACCTTAGAGCAAGGTTTAGTTTAGTAATATCTACTTATATTAGTAAGAAGTAGTCATACATTGCGTGTAATTATTTCCAGCTTACACAAAGAAAGTACACCCTCTACGATACTAATAAATATAAAGTCATTGAAATATATAAGTTTATTTTAGGTTCGTTTTTTGCAAACTTGAATTCAACTAACTAAAGCATTTTAAAATTAACCAGATAACGGCTAAAGGAAAAAACCTCATGGAAACGATAACGCGGGCAGCTCTGTATCCATCATTTAAAAAGAGGGCATTATTAAGTGCATTATTAGCCTTGTGTGCATGTAATGTCAGTGCGGCAGAACAACCAATAACAAAATCTGATGCGGATACTGCTGATGCTGTACCAACTACACAGCCAACTTTGCTTACAATCCCTTCTGAAAAATTATTTGCGGTGGTAACAGCTAGAGCCAAACAACTGGCTGCCAAAGACTACGTAGCAGCTCCCGTAATTGCTGTTGATGCGTTAAATAATATTAATTATCAGGACTATCGAGCGATTCGTTTTCGTCAAGATCATGCGATCTGGAAAGATGAAAGTTTATATGAGGTACAGTTATTCCATCCAGGTTTTCTCTATAAAAACCCTATCGCGATTAACACTGTTGATGCTGATGCGAAGGTAAAAAATCTACCATTTAAAACTGATTACTACCGCTATGATGGCACCGCAGCACCACTTGAGCAGGAAATTACCACAGCTTTAGGCACCACTCAGTTAGGGCATGCTGGTTTTAGAGTACATTTTCCACTCAATAATAATGAGTACAAAGATGAGGTAGCGGTATTTCAAGGCGCTTCATATTTTCGCATAGTGGGCCCTGACCAAGTGTATGGTATTTCAGCACGCGGCCTGGCGATTGATACAGCACTCAGCTCTGGTGAAGAGTTTCCAGTATTTAAAGAGTTTTGGTTAGTTAAGCCAAAACCTGAAGACACTCACATTGTGTTATATGCATTACTTGATAGTCCTTCTGTTACTGGCGCATATCGTTTTGAGATCAGTCCATCAACAGCAACTGAAGTAACAACTAAAATGCAAATATTCGCCCGAAAAGATATCAAAAAACTAGGTATAGCACCGCTTACAAGCATGTTTTACCACGGCGAAAATAGCACTAAATTCTTTGATGATTACCGACCAGAAGTACATGACTCTGATGGTTTACTAATGCAATCACAAGACAATAAATGGGTGTGGCGTCCGCTAAATAACCCTAAACAGCTTAGTGTAACGTCATTTGGTTATGACAATCCAAAAGGTTTTGGACTAGCACAGCGCGACCGTGAGTTTAATAACTATCTCGATACTGAGGCACATTATCATGCCCGCCCAAGCCTGTGGATTGAACCACAAGGACAATGGGGAAATGGTCGAGTTGAGTTAGTAGAAATACCGACTGATACCGAGACCAATGACAATATCGTTAGCTATTGGGTACCAGAGCAACCACTTAAAGCAGGTGAAACACTTAGTTTTAGTTATAAATTGTCAACATTTAACGCGGCGCTTGCAAGCCAAGATAAAGCCCGAGTTTTACGCACTCGCATTGGCAGTGCTGCATTACCCGGTGAAGAAAATCCACCACCAAAAAGTCATCGCCAATTTACGGTTGACTTCACTGGTGACAATATTAACAACTTGTCAGCCAAACTAAAATTGCTTGCTAATTTGACCCTAAATTCAGGTGAAATAAGCGATAAAACAGTTCAACAATTACCAAATAATGAAGGATGGCGTGTTGCTTTTAAAGTCGCGCCAGAGGGCGGTAAGCCTGTAGACATGCGCTTATCATTAACACTACGTGACAAAGAAGTTAGCGAGGTATGGAGTTATGTCTGGTATCCAAATGACGTCGAGTAACAGCACAATGCCTTTTAAAAAGACTCGTGTATGGCTTTTTTCACTGTTAGTGTTAGCCATCTCAGCTTATGGTATGTGGATCATGTTTGATATTTTAAATTCAAATGGCATGACTCCGCTTGAGTATGCATTACTTGCGCTGTTTTCAATTACCTTTACTTGGATTGTGACCGCATTTTGCAGTGGCTGTATGGGATTTATTTTACAATTATTTAGAATTGACCCGCTGACACTGACGCGCCAAAAAGCAATCGAAATTGATCAGCAAGCATTGAGTAAAACCAGAACTGCTGTCGTTATGCCTATCTACAATGAAGATACGCAGCGAGTTATCGCAGGTTTTGAAGTGAGCTTACGTTCACTGATAAAAACAGGCCAATTTGCGCATTTTGATTTCTACTTATTAAGTGATACACAAGATAAAGAAATAGCTAACAATGAGCTAAAAGCGTGGCATGCCTTGACCGAACGCCTAGGTGATTTTGCCAAACAAACTTTTTACCGCCGCCGTGAAGATAACAAACACCGTAAAGTAGGTAACTTAACTGACTTTTGCGAGCGTTGGGGCAGTAAATACGAGCACATGATTGTACTTGATGCAGATAGTATCATGACGGGTCAGTGTATGCTTGAGCTCACCAGCAGCATGATCAACAATCCACAAGCAGGGCTTATTCAAACGATTCCGATCCCTGTTAGGCAAGATACCTTCTTTGGTCGCTTTCTACAGTTTGCGTCAGTACTTTATAGTCCAATGCTAGCAACCGGTTCAGCTTTTTGGCAGACTAATCACGCTAATTACTGGGGACACAATGCCGTCATTCGGGTTAAAGCGTTTATTGATTGCTGCGGTTTACCGGTGCTCAAAGGTAATGCCCCTTTCGGCGGCGAAATTTTAAGCCATGACTTTGTCGAAGCATCGTTGCTGCATCGTTCTGGCTGGGATGTATTATTACTCAGTGATATACAAGGTAGCTACGAAGAAGTACCGAGTAATATTTTAGATTACGCTATTCGCGACAGGCGTTGGGTGCAAGGCAACATTCAACATTTAGGTTTGTTACCTGCGTCGGGTTTAAAAATAATCAGCAAGCTGCACTTTTTATTAGGTGCAACGGCATATATTTCATCATTAATTTGGTTATCAATGTTAGTGCTAAGTACCATAGATGCGGTCACCCGCGCACTAAACAGTAATGTCTATTTTAATCAGGCGTATCAATTATTTCCGACTTGGCAAATAGCAAAAACAGAATTAATTAACTCGTTGCTTTTTGTCACAATTGTGTTGTTATTATTACCGAAATTAATGGGGATTATTGTCACACTGATCCATCGTAATAAACAATTTGGCGGCTCATTTAAATTAATTTTAGGCTCAATCATTGAAACCGTGTTTGCCATTATTATCGCCCCGCTGATGATGGTTTTTCATAGCTACTTTGTGGTGTGTGTATTTTTAGGTAAAAAAGTAACGTGGGACGCCCAGCCTCGATCAGGCCGCATGGTTCCGTGGCAAGAAGCGATAGGTTACACATTACTATCAACCTTAATCGCCTTAGCTTGGGGCGGTATTGCTTATTACTTTACGCCTGTATTCTTTTGGTGGTTATCGCCGATTTTAGTTGGATTGATCTTAGCAGCCCCAATTGTACGATATTCAAGTAGCATAGGCTTAGGGGTTAAATTACGTAAAATGGGCATATTTATTTGCCCGAGTGAAGTTGATAATAACGACACCCTTGCAGCATTACGTGTACATGAGCAAGAAATAGCATTACCGAATGATGATGTTGCTAACTTTACAATCCCTACATTGGGGCAAGAGCAACCTAGCGTAATGCCAATTCAGAGCTTTAAGCGCCAAGGTTTAAGTAAACGTAAACGCGTTTTAAATGCCCATCAACAGCTCAAAAAGAAGCTATTTAACTAACCTGAACCTAGTTGATATAAAAAAACCGCGCAATTTACATTGCGCGGTTTTTTATTAATTCATAGTTGGCGTTAAGTTTAAAGAAGACCTAGCTTCTTAAGTTCGCCCATTGCCATCTTGCCAGAAAGTGGTACATAACCATCTTTCTCTACAATTTTTTGGCCATCTTGCGATAACACCATTTTTAAGAACTCTGCTTCAATAGGTGCAAGCGGTTTATTCGGGTGTTTATTCACATAAACATATAAAAAGCGCGACAGTGGGTATTTACCTGTTGCTACATTTTCAAGTGTTGCATCAACAAAGTTATCGCCTTTTTTCGCCAGTGGTACAGTACGTACGCCTGATGTTTTATAACCGATACCTGAGTAACCAATTGCATTCACTGATGAAGAAATTGATTGCACTACCGATGCTGAACCTGGTTGCTCGTTCACGTTGTTACGGAAGTCACCTTTACATAGCGCTTTGTTTTTAAAGTATCCGTAAGTACCAGATACAGAATTACGGCCATAAAGCTGAATGTCTTTTGCAGCCCAATTCCCCGTTAAACCTACATCACTCCAACGAGTCACATCTGCATCAGCACCACATTTACGAGTTGAAGAGAAAATCGCATCGATTTGGTCGATACGTAAACCTTCAATTGGATTGTCTTTATGAACAAATACTGCCAATGCATCAATCGCTACACGTACTTCAGTAGGTTTATAACCGTAACGTTTTTCAAACGCTTCGATTTCTTTTGATTTCATTCTGCGGCTCATCGGGCCAAAGTTTGCTGTGCCTTCTGTCAATGCCGGTGGCGCAGTAGATGAACCAGCCGCTTGAATTTGGATGTTCACATTTGGGTAAATACGTTTATATTCTTCAGCCCAAAAGGTCATCATGTTGGCTAAAGTATCAGAGCCCACAGATGAAAAATTACCTGAAATACCACTGGTTTTTTGATACTCAGGAATAACTGTATCTACTGCCATTGCTTGTGCAGATACAAATGTTGTTACTGCCACACCCATTGCGGCTACTAGGTTTTTAAATCTCATTAGGTTGCTCCGATTTTGTTCGTCCATTTCTTAACTGTCGTCTACTCTAAAGAGAATAGATGACAGTTAGATTACTCTAAAATGACACTTTTATGACTTTGGCTTTTTGACTCAATTATTTAATAGCACTGTTTTTTCACGACTAAAAGCAAACGAAAAACATGATCCTTCGCCTAATTTACTTTTAATTATCAATTGGCTATCGTGACGAGTTAATACATGTTTGGTGATGGCTAAACCCAGCCCTGAGCCACCGGTGGTACGACTACGTGCTTTATCAACCCGATAAAAACGCTCAGTTAAACGATTAATATGCTCTGGTGCAATACCATCGCCATTATCAACTACTGAAAAGTACGCTTGATTATCTTTTAGCTGCCAGCTTACGGTTATTTTACCGCCCGCCTTGGTGTAATGAATGGCATTAAACACTAAATTAGAGAAGGCACTGCGCAGCTCCTCTTCAGCGCCTTTTATATCGACGTTAGCATCAATATCAAATATCAACTCATGCCCTTTGTCTTGATTTAATGATTGTGCTTCAGTCCTAATATAGCTAAGTAACTGTGGTACATTGATCGCTTTATCATTATCTTGACGTCGAGCGCCTTCAATACGTGATAACGACAATAGCTGATTTACCAAGCTATCCATGCGTTTACACTGTTCAAGCATAGTACCTTGTGCTTTATTCCACATTGCCGGTGGTGGCACCATATCGCCATCAAACATTTCTAAGTAACCTGTAACAACGGTTAATGGCGTACGTAGCTCATGAGATACATTGGCCACAAAGTCTTTGCGCATTTGCTCAAGTTGCTTCAGCCGCGTGACATCACGCACAACAACCATTAATTGTGAGCTGGCATATGGCATTACCCGAAACTCTAAAACTTGCTCAACACTGTGACCACTTTCAAGTTCTAATGCTTCATCAAACAATTCCGTTTGCATGTATTTCGCAAATTTAGGATCGCGAATAAGGTTGTCAAGCCGTTGACCATGATCCGCTGGCCACTGTAATCCAAGTACTTTTAAAGCTAGTTGATTACACCAAACAATACTTAAATCACGTTGTAGAACAATAACCGCATCAGGCACTGCTTCTGCGCCATCGCGAAAACGACGGATCAAATCAGCTAATTCATTGCGTTTTTTACGGTTGCGATGTTGTAAATGGTAGATCCCTTCAAATACTTGCTCCCATGCCCCCTCGCCTTCAGGTGGATTAAAACTACGTTGATTCAATAGCCAATCACTGAGCCGATAGAGTTGATGATAATGCCAAACAAGCAGTGAAAAAGATCCTAAAAATAAAAGCAAAAATGGCGCACCAATAAGCACGCCAATTAATAATAAAGGTAGGAAATAGATAAACAGACGCTTTGCTAACGCCTGCTTATTAACAACTCGATACATACACTCACTTTACCTTAGAGTAAGTAAATTTAAGCCAAAATTAGTTATTGGCTTGGTCATCTCCATGACACTTATAATTTACTGGAAAAACGATAGCCTGCACCACGTACAGTTTGTACTAAACGGTCATGACCAAGCGGTGCAATCGCTTTGCGTAAGCGACGAATATGCACGTCTACGGTTCTATCTTCAACATAGACATTAGTCCCCCATACGTTATCTAGTAGCTGTTCACGGCTATAAACACGTTCAGGGTGAGTCATAAAGAAATGCAATAAGCGAAATTCTGTCGGTCCCATATCCAACTCGCTACCTTCAGAGGTAACACGGTGTGAAATAGGATCAAGACGTAAACCATGTACATCAATCGCTTCTTCCAATGAAGTAGGCGACACACGACGAATAACGGCTTTAATACGCGCCATTAATTCTTTTGGTGAAAATGGTTTAGTAACATAATCATCAGCACCGACTTCAAGACCGCGAACTTTATCTTCTTCTTCGCCGCGAGCAGTCAGCATAATAATAGGAATTTGGCGAGTATATTCACTTTGCTTAAACTTTTTAGCAATTTGAATTCCACTACCACCTGGTAGCATCCAATCTAATAACACCATATCTGGATAAGGCTCTACCATCGCTGCAATGGCTGAATCGTAATCTTCCGCTTCAATTGCTTGAAAACCATTTTGCTCTAATACAAAAACCAGCATCTCTCTGATCGGTGCTTCGTCATCGACGACAAGTACTTTACGTGACATTCCAATTTATCTCTTTCGTTATCGAACTAGTTTTCATTATTATGACTAAGTATGACATTTTTATGAAAGTGTAACGTGTAAATCGAAATGCGGGGTAAAAAATGCAAAATAAACCTTTTTAAGGTACATAATTAGCATGCATTATCAAATTTCACATTTAAAAATCATACTTTATAATTGCTACATTACTACTTTGTATTAAATTCCCCTTTCAATAATCAACTATACAGTATCACGATGTAAGCCACGAAAGCATCTTCATACTCTAACTCAATTAAAACGCCTATTAACATCGGCGATCATTAACAGAGATCAAAATCCTACCAAGTTTCATTTCAGGGATCATTCGTTTACCAACCGAGTTAGATCTGGGATCAGTGTTTTACCTAGCCAAAGCCATAAGTTGTTGATCATTTATACAACAAAGCTTTGAAATGGCTATTTTTATAACAAAACCTCTGCCAATCAAGTTGATCCTTAGTAAAAATCTGATCCCAACAAAGCACAGTTAGTAAAGCAATGATCCCAAAGCCCCTGCTTGGTAAAATAATGATCTTTTACGATCAGGCATAAAAAAGCCAGTAGCTTTAACACTACTGGCTGTTTTATAACTTAATAAATTAAATTATTTAATTTTCGGATCTAATTCACCCGTTAAATATTTAAGGTGCATCTCATCAAGTGAGATTGGTTTGATCTTACCTGCTTGACCCGCTGTACCAAATGACTCATAACGTGCAACACAGATCTCTGTCATTGCTTTTGTCGCTTCAGCTAAATACTTACGTGGATCAAAGTTTGCTGGATTAAGCGCAAGATGGCGACGAATAGCCCCTGTAGATGCTAATCGTAAGTCTGTATCGATATTTACTTTACGCACACCAAACTTAATTCCCTCAACGATCTGCTCAACTGGCACACCATATGTTTCTGGGATCTCACCACCATATTGGTTGATGATCTCAAGCCATTCTTGCGGCACTGATGACGAACCGTGCATAACTAAGTGAGTGTTAGGAATACGTGCGTGGATCGCTTTAATACGATCAATCGCCAAAATATCATCCGTTGGCGGACGTGTAAATTTATACGCGCCGTGTGAAGTACCACACGCAATCGCTAAGGCATCAACATGGGTTTTACTTACAAAATCGGCCGCTTCTTCTGGATCGGTTAGCATTTGGTCTGTGGTTAGTTTACCTTCAGCACCAACGCCATCTTCTTCGCCAGCTTCGCCAGTTTCAAGTGAGCCTAGCACACCTAACTCGCCTTCAACAGACACACCACAAGAGTGTGCAAGTTCAACAGTTTTACGTGTTACATCAACGTTATACTCATATGATGATGGTGTTTTACCATCGCTCATTAACGAGCCATCCATCATCACTGATGAAAAACCTAATTGAATTGAACGTTGGCAAACGCCAGGTGAGGTACCGTGATCTTGATGCATTACCACTGGAATATGTGGCCACTCTTCAATCGCAGCTAAAATCATATGACGTATAAATGGGGCACCAGCATAGGCACGAGCGCCAGCTGAACCTTGTACAATTACTGGGCTGTTAGTTTTGTCAGCCGCCATCATAATAGCGCGGATCTGCTCTTGGTTATTAACGTTAAATGCTGGTACGCCATAACCATGTTCAGCTGCATGATCAAGAAGTTGTCGCATACTGATTAAAGCCATTTGGTATTCTCCAAATTGTCGATAGCTGCGCACGCGCAAAACTACCTAGTTCGAACGGAATAGTTGAGTTCGGTGCAATCACTGCACCTCGATAGTATTGGCTCTTGCCAAATCTACCGTTATACAAAACCAGCTATTAAATAAGGGTGAGAGGTATTTAATATCTGATCACACTCAGTGTAGTTAGCAGCCTAAACTAACGATTGCTAACTACATTGAGTAAACGCTAATTACTTAGCGCGTTGTTCAAGCATAGCAACTGCTGGTAATTTTTTCCCTTCTAAAAACTCAAGGAAAGCACCACCGCCAGTTGAAATATACGAAATTTTATCGGCAATGCCGTATTTATCAATCGCTGCTAACGTATCACCGCCACCAGCTATTGAGAACGCATTTGAATTAGCGATTGCTTGAGCAATAGCACGGGTGCCATTACCAAACTGGTCAAATTCAAATACACCTACCGGACCATTCCATACAACAGTACCTGCATTAGCAATAATTTTTGCAAGTTTGCTCGCTGTATCTGGGCCAATATCAAAAATCATATCTGTGTCTGTTACTTCGCTAACATCTTTTAATGTTGCAACGGCTGATTCTGAAAACTCATTGCCAACAACCACATCCGTAGGTACTGGTATTTCACCATTATTACTTTTAGCAGCCGCACTTAGCTTATTTGCTTCATCAATTAGGTCAGCTTCGTATAATGACTTACCAACCGGGTAGCCTGCCGCAGCAATAAAGGTATTTGCAATACCGCCACCAGTGACTAATTGATCAACAATCGTTGAAAGTGAATCAAGTACTGTTAGTTTAGTTGATACTTTAGAGCCGCCCACAATCGCCACTAATGGACGAGCTGGGTTATCAAGTGCTTTACCTAATGCCTCTAATTCAGCCGCCAATAGTGGGCCTGCACAAGCAACATCTGCAAATAAACCAACGCCATGGGTAGACGCTTGAGCACGATGGGCGGTACCAAATGCATCCATTACATACACATCACATAATGCAGCAAGCTTTTTAGATAACGCTTCGTCATCTTTGCTTTCGCCAACATTAAAGCGTACGTTTTCAAAAACGACCACTTCATTATCAGCAATTTCAACGCCATTTAAGTAATCTTTTTCAAGACGTACATTTTGTTCAAGTGCTTCATTAAGGTAATCAACAACTGGCGCTAAAGAAAACGCTTCATCATATTCCCCTTCCGTAGGGCGGCCTAGGTGTGACATAACCATTACTTTAGCGCCTTTTTCAAGGGCTAATTTAATACTCGGTAATGCAGCACGAATACGTGCATCTGAGGTCACTTTACCTGCTTTTACTGGTACATTTAAATCTTCACGAATTAACACGCGTTTGCCGTTTAAATCTAAATCCGCCATATTTATGACCGACATGGACTTCTCCTTAGTTAACGATACTGACTTGAAATATATAGGTTTTATTTTTAGGTTTGAACTTTTATATTAATTACTTGCTGCCATCATCACTCGTGCTGTATCGAGCATTCTATTAGCAAACCCCCACTCATTATCACACCACACTAACAACTTTATCAGTCGTTTATGACTGACTCGTGTCTGTGTGCCATCTATAATACAAGAATGTGGGTCATGATTAAAATCAACCGAGACCAATGGCTCTTCGGTATAACTTAAAATACCTTCTAGGCGATCTCTCGCTGCTGCTTTTAATACCTTATTTACCGCTTTTAAATCAACATCGGCGTTGACAGTCACACTCAAATCCATCGCAGTAACATTGATAGTAGGTACTCGCACCGAAATAGCTTCAAAGCGGCCATGGAACTTAGGTAAAATACGCTCAATACCGCGAGCTAATTTAGTATCAACGGGAATAATCGACTGACTCGCAGCGCGGGTACGACGTAAATCATGATGATAAGCATCAATTACTTGCTGATCATTCATCGACGCATGAATAGTCGTAATCGCCCCTGATTCTATACCAAAGGCATCATCAAGTACTTTAATCACCGGTACTATACAGTTTGTGGTACATGATCCATTAGAGACAATCGTATGCTCAGCGAGTAGTTCATCATCATTGATACCATAGACAATCGTGGCATCAACATCCGCATCTGCGGGCTGAGAAAATAAGACTTTCTTTGCGCCAGCATCAAGATGTAATTGCGCATGTTCACGAGAGTGATACACACCAGTACATTCTAAAACCACATCAACATCAAGTAACTGCCAAGGTAATTCACGCGGGTTTTGTTCTGCAAATAAAGCAATTGTATCGCCCGCTACCGATAAGGTGTCTTCACCTAAAGTAACTGGAAACGCAAAACGGCCATGAGACGTATCATATTTAAGAAGATGAGCGATCCCTTGAGGATCAGCAAGTTCATTAATCGCAACAATTTTGATCTCGTCGCTTAAGCCCGATTCATAAAGAGCGCGAACAATATTTCGACCAATTCGACCAAAACCATTGATTGCAAGTTTGATTGCCATGAAGAAGAAAATCCACTCTAGTTGCTTGCAGATAAAGGCAACCTGCCTTTTAGATGCGCGTATTGTAATCGACCTTTGTCTTGATTATAAGAGGGAGAGTTAAATAAATGTTTTAAGCCCGCTTTTGATGCTGCAATTTTGGTAATCGACCTTTGTCTTGATTATAAGAGGGAAAGTTAAATAAATGTGTTAACCCTGCTTTTGATGCTGCAATTTTGGTAATCGACTTTTGTCTTGATTATAAGAGGGAAAGTTAAATAAATGTGTTAAGCCTGCTTTTGATGCTGCAATTTTGGTAATCGACCTTTAATCTGAATATAAAAGGCAAGATTAAATAAATGTTTACTCCCTCTCCTTTCTTCCTGATATCTACTCATAACATAGAATAAAACAGCGCTTATAGGTTCATTTTCACGAGTGAATTTTAGTCAATTTATGCTATTTAGGTTTATTATTATTGAATTATTTTATAATAGCGTTACTTTATTCAAGACAACGAACACTATTCAATCAAAAAACAATTGATGAAACTAAAAGATCATTAATCTAAACATTAGGTTAGAAATAAAATGACAACACACACAAAAATCTTAATTGCAGATGATCACCCGCTGTTTCGACAAGCACTATTACTTATGCTGGAATCAAGCTTTAATAATGCTTGCCTACTTGAAGCCGAAACAATTCCCGAATTAGAGCACAAATTAGCAAACACCACAGATGTTGATCTGATCTTACTCGATCTTGATATTCCGGGTGCACAGGGTTTTAATACGCTGAGTAATATACGTGAGCTGTATCCTGAAATAGGGGTGATTGTAGTATCAGGTTTTGAAGAGCCTGATACTATACGCAAAGCGATGAGCCTGGGTGCAGCAGGCTTTATACCTAAATCAACTCCCGTCCCTGAGATGATAAAAGCAATAGAAGATGTGCTACAAGGCAAACTATGGACACCCACCGATGATCACAATAAAAATACGCCAGAGCAACAGCAAGCAGAAAAGTTAGCAACATTAACGCCCCAACAGCATAAAATATTACACATGTTTGCCGATGGTTTGTTAAATAAACAAATCGCCTACGAACTTAGCTTGTCTGAATCTACAATCAAAAGCCATGCCAGCACAATATACTTAAAACTTGGGGTAAAAAGTCGAACTCAAGCCGTGATTTTATTAAACGAGCAGCAACTGGCACAAGCATCTCTTTCACCTTTTCATCGCCATTAACTATTATAATTTTTTTCTAGCTGTTTAGTTAATAAAGCACTCATCAACGCCCGTAATGCGACGGGCTTGATGATTTTCCGCAAATAGCCAATATCGGCTTGCTTTGCCTGTACTTGCACTAACTCATCAGTTGTTGCGGTGATTAAAATCGCAGGTAATGGATACTGGCTGATTGCTCGAATACGCTTGATTAATTCAATGCCATTACAGCCATCAAGATGCTCCGAGTGAGGCTTTTGCTCCTGTCGCTCAGAGTAGTCTACTGTTACAATATGCAAAGGGTTAGCGGGGAACATTGGTTCAGCACTAAGTTGATAATCAACTAAGAGAATATCAATTTCATCTTCATGTGTTTTATAAAGTGCAGACGCCTCAGCTGCGGTTGTCGCGGTAAATACACGACATTTCCAGGCTGTTAAAAGCTCGGTCATACCTGCAATAACATCTTTTTCGTTATCAATACATAGCACCCCAACTCCTTGCAAAGTCATATTCTTAGGGGCAAGTGTCGGCTTTGTTTGCTGTACACGGTTTACAATCGGTACTTCAACGCTAAACAAGCAGCCATGCTCAGGCTCTGATACCAAGCCAACCTTATGCTCAAGAATATTAGCCAGGCTTTGTGCAATATTTAAACCCAACCCCAAGCCTTTAGGGCCAATCATTTGCGTCGATAATTGTGTAAATTGTTCAAATACTTCTTGCTGCTTATCTTCGGGGATGCCAGGTCCGTTATCAATCACTTGAATACTTAAGTAATTGCCCTTACGACGACAACCCAGCAATACTTTACCGTTATTTGCATAGCGAAATGCATTACTTAAAAAGTTTTGCACAATCCGCGTTAGCAAAGTTAGATCTGTGCGGATAAATAATTGACTTGAGTGACAGCGAAAATCAATTTTATAATCTTTACTCAAGGCAGAAAACTCCGAATGCAACATACTAAATACCCGCTCCAGTGCAATGTCATTGAAAACAGGGGTGATATTGCCACTTTCAATCCGCGCAATTTCATTTAAATCAAGTAATAGGTTATTTGCTATCTCTAACGAATTATCAATTTTCTTAATTTGCTCACGCTCTTGTATTGACACTCTAGGGCTCAAACATACCGCAGAAGAAAACAACCGAGCAGCCGACAATGGTTGCAAAAGATCATGACTACAGGCTCTTAAATATTGACTCTTTTTCAAATGAGCCTGCTCTGCTTTTAACCTTGCATCAGCGAGTTCTCGATTGGCTTTTTCAAGCTCTAAGTTTGCTAGTTCTAATTCTGTCGTGCGCGCAAGAACACGACTTTCAAGATCGGTGTTTTCTTCTTTTAAATAATTTTCTGCTCGGCGAAACTCCGTAATATCTGAGAAAATCATCACAAATCCTCCACCAGGTATTGGGTTCCCTTCAATTAACAGCACCTTACCATTGGCTAACTTTCGCTCTGATTTATGCTTACTACCGGCTTTTAAGTACTCAAGACGTTTATTAACCTGCCCCTCAATATTATGTATATAGCGATTTTGATTGCTAAGGTTGAAGCGGATCAACTGGCTAATTGGGCAACCAATATAGATTAAATTTTTAGGGTAATTAAAAATATCTAGATACTGCTTATTCCATGCTACTAAATTCAAATTAGCATCTATCACAGAGATCCCTTCACTGGTATTTTCAATCGCTCCTTGCAATACTGAACGACTAAATTCAAGTTGTTGAGTAGAGTTATCCTCAACAATTTTAGCAACTTGATCAAATGCGATATCACGCCCAGCCAAAGCAAAAGAAATCACCAATTTGGCTGATGCCGAGCCCATTACACTCGCTAATGTCTGCTCTGCATGCAGTAATAAAGCCTCATTATAGGTTTTATGCTTTTTAATTTTATTTGATTGATTAAATTCAGCAAAGCACTCGGCTGCTTTGTCTTGACCAATAAAGCGAGCAATTAACAGCTCGAGTTCCTGACGATCTATTTTTGGTTGTTTAGGCAGATGTGAATCTTGTTTATTATCGGTTTCATAGAAATATTTACTCTGCATTTCTTCGCGAATATTTTGCCGAGTAAGCTGTGAAACAATAAACAGCACAATAAGGTTAATAGCCAAGCCAAACAAGGTAGCCACCGTTGTAGCAGGCCAATTTGTATTGCTTAACGGGTGTGCATAAAACCCAAGCTGTGGTAATAAATTAAACAGTGCCCAAATAGAGAAACCACAAAACATGCCCCAAAAAACGCCCTTTTGAGTCGCTCTTCGCCAAAAAAAAGCAGCAACCAATGCAGGCCCTATTTGCGCAATCGCGCCAAACGCAACCTCACCAAGTGATGCCAGCGTATCAGGTGGAGAAACTAATAACATACAATAACTAAGCGCAATAACTACAACGACTAAGATTTTACGGATCAATAATAATCGGGATTGAAAGTGTAAAAAGTCATGGTGCTTACGAGGCGCTAATTTAAAAATTAACGGAAAAACAATTTCGTTACTGAGCATAGTACTCAATGCAATGGTCGATACAATCACCATTGAACTTGCCGCAGAAACCGCCCCTAAAAACGCAAATAACGACAGCCACTGTTGGCCGTTGTAGGCGGGCAAAAATAAAACATAAGCATCAGGGTCTAAAGACTGGCCATAATTTAATGTGCCAGCAAGGCCTATGGGACCTGCAAAAAAAGCGAATACCAAAATATAAAGAGGTAATAACCAGCGCGCTAAATTACTGGTTTTTTGTTCTTTAATCTCAACAAACATAACTTGAAATTGCCTTGGTAAACATAAAAAAGCCGACATAACGATGATCAATAAACCCACCATACCTACTAGGTTATAGCTTTCAAACTGCTGCGATAAGGACACGTAATCTTGTGACTTTTGCCAAATATCAGCGGGGGAATCATAAATAACAAATGATACAAATAAGCCAACAAGTAAAAAAGCGATCAGTTTAACTAACGATTCAAAGGCAATCGCTATCATGACGCCGGGATGACGCTCTGTTACATCGATAGTTCGAATGCCAAAGATAATGGTGAATCCAGCTAAAATCAGGCTAACGATTAAACCTAATTGCCAAATCGGAAAATCTTGGCTTTGCTGTAAAATTTTATAAGAGTAAACAATCGCTTTAAGCTGCAAAGCAATATAAGGCAAGGTGCCAATCATGGCCACTAACGTTACCAACAAGGCTAAGCTTTGTGATTTACCAAACCGAGCCGAAAGTAAATCAGCAATGGAAGTACTTTTGAGTTTGAGGCAGGTTTTTATGATCCGCTGAATAAAAGGCCAAGCAAATATAAATAATAAAATAGGGGCTAAATAAACCGAAATATAAGAAAAAGAGCTATTTGCCGCCTGCGCTGAAGTACCTAGAAACCCCCAAGACGTACAGTAAACCCCTAATGATAAGGCATAAATAATAGCATGCTGTTTGGCAACTAGCTTATGTCGATACTTGCCCCCAAGGTGGGCAATTAGAAATAACAAACTAATGTAACCAATACTTACACTAACCAACAACCAATTAGAAAACATCGCGCTCTTCTTTGTATCAAATTGTATTTATTATTATTTTCAATGCTTACTTTGCCCGTAAAACACAGCATATAACATTGGACTAAAGGACTAAGCGCAAGGTACTAGCCCTTATTTACAATTGTTGATTTTTTCGACTCACCTAGTATGAATCACACATAATAACAAAGGAATTTGGTCGATGTTCAACACACAATATAAAAAATTACTGCTTACATCTGCTTTTCTTACTGCCAGTACATCCGCACTGGCAGGCTACGAGATCAACATAACTGAAAACGATAAATTAACCTTCGGTGGCTACATTAAAATTGATGCACGATACGTTGACGGTGACATTGCCTATCGTGATTACTGGATTGGTGATGGCATTGCTTTAGAAGAAGACGCATCCCAGTTTCGTATCTTTGCTAACGAAACCCGTTTCAATACTAAATACCAACACGGCGAGATAACAGGCTTCATCGAAATGGATTTTTGGGGCGGCGGCGGTAATGAAATTGTCTCTAACTCAGCTAACCCGCGCATCCGACATGCTTTTATAAACTACAAAGATCTCACTGTTGGCCAAACTTGGTCAACCTTTATGAATACTAGCGCAATTCCTGAAACTGCCGATTTTGCTGGCGCAACAACAGGTCTAGTATTTATTCGTCAAGGACAAGTACGTTATAACATGGGCAACTTCCAAGTATCCATTGAAAATCCTGAGAGCTGGGGGGGCGATACCGCAAACGATAATATTCCTGATTTAATCGCACGCTATAACATCAAAGGTGATTGGGGCAATGTCTCTATTTCTGGCTTAGCACGGCAATTACATACCTTATCAGGTAACACTGAAAGCGCCTTTGGCGCATCTGTTGCGGCACGAATTAAAACAACAGGAAAAGATGACTTACGCCTACAAATTCATAAAGGTGATTTAGGCCGCTATGTAGGGGCTGCGGCTGTTAAAGATCTCTATGGTGAAGAAGTTGAAGATATTACCTCTGTATTAGTTGCCTATCGTCATTTTTGGAATGATTCACTGCGTTCAAGCGTGCTGTACGGCAAAGTTGATGGAGATGTATCCAATCGTGAGTGTACGCAATGGGGTATAAACCTCTTTCAAAACTTAACTAAAGAACTCGAAGTGGGTATTGAAGTCGGTAACTTTTCAATTGATGAGTTAGATAAAGATTCAAATTACCTACAAGCCACAATGAGATACATCCTCTAGCTGACAGAACACTTTCTAATGTTTGTTGTGTGTAATAACGACCCCAACCGTTAATACATTTTAAAGAGGGTTCACCCCCTCTTATTTTTCAACGCATTCGTTATTCATTTTTATTCTCAGTTAAATTTAGGAGTATGAGTATGACAACATCGATACTCAATATAGAGCAAATATCGCTAGCCTTTGGTGGTGTTAAAGCCTTAACAGATGTTAGTTTTTCGGTGACTAAAGGCTCTGTATTTTCAATTATTGGCCCAAATGGGGCTGGTAAAACATCAATGCTCAATTGCATTTCTGGCCGCTATCAACCTAACAGTGGAAAAATCACCTTTGCAGATCAAGATGTTACCCACTTAAAACCCAATGACCGCGCAGACTTAGGTATGGGCCGTACTTTTCAAAACTTAGCCTTATTTGGCCATATGTCAGTGCTCGATAATATTATGGTTGGTCGCCATCACTTATTAAAAAACAATTGGTTAACAGGGCCGTTATATTGGGCTTCTGGGGCGCAAAAAGAAGAACTCGCTCACCGAAGAAAAGTAGAAGAAGTGATCGACTTCCTTGAGATCTCTCATATCAGAAAATCCATCGCTGGCACCTTGTCTTACGGGCTTCGTAAACGCGTTGAATTAGCTCGTGCAATGGCTCTAAACCCAAAACTGATTTTACTTGACGAACCAATGGCTGGAATGAATCTGGAAGAAAAAGAAGACATGGCCAGATACATCCTCGATTTAAATGAAGAATTCGGTATTACGGTCGTTATGATTGAACATGATATGGGAGTTGTAATGGATATTTCTCATGAAGTTATGGTGCTGGATTTTGGTAAAAAATTAATTTCTGGTTTACCACACGAAGTCATGGCTGACCCCTATGTTAAACGTGCCTACCTTGGTCTTGAAGACGACGCAGAGCCAGACACCTTAGAGGAGGTAAGCTAATGACTAGCCAAATCAATCAAGATTTTGAGATGGGTGAACTGAATACCTTCCCCAAAATTCTACAACACAATGCCACGCATTGGCCTGATATGGTGGCGATGCGAGAAAAAGAGTTTGGTATTTGGAACGAGTTCAGCTGGGCCGAATATAACAATAAAGTAAAGTGGTTGTCGCTCGCGTTGAGTAACAAAGGCGTGAATACAGATGATACCATTGCCTTACTTGGTGATAACCGCCCAGAATGGATATGGGGCGAAATTGCTGCTCACGCTTTACGTTGCCATTCATTAGGTATTTATCAAGATTCAATGCATGACGAAGTAATCTATTTACTCGCTAGCAGTGGCGCAACCGTTGTGATTGCTGAAAACGAAGAGCAATGCGATAAATTACTTGATTTAGGTGATGGCATAGAGCAAGTAAAATTCATTGTTTATTGCGACCCAAGAGGTATGCGCAAATACAACGACTCGCGACTTATAGATATCAATACCCTATACACACTGGGCCAAGAACTCGAACAAGCATACCCTGATCGTTATCAAGCCATGATAGATGCCTCAGCCCCTGACGACATTGCTATTTACTGCACCACTTCAGGTACCACATCAAAACCCAAAATTGCCCTACTCAATGGTGGCAATTTTATTAAGCACTGTAGTTCATATTTACGTGCTGACCCGCGTCAAGCTGGCGACAACTATGTATCTGTATTGCCCTTACCTTGGATCATGGAGCAAGTCTATGCAATTGGCCAAGCACTGATCGCCCGTCAAATTGTAAATTTTGTTGAAGAACAAGAAACACTCATGGCTGACCTACGAGAAATTGGCCCCAGCTTTGTACTATTAGCACCACGGGTATGGGAAGGCATTTTAGCTGACGTACAAACCCGTATGATGGATTCAACACCTTTTAAAAGAAAGCTATTTAATTTTGCCATGAAGCTGGCTGAGCAAAGCCAAGTAACAGGCAAAAAATCATGGCTAGCTGAAATTCTACTGCTAAAAGCACTTCGTGATCGACTCGGTTTTTCATTCTTAAAATCGGCTGCCACCGGCGGAGCTGCGATGGGGCCTGACACCTTTAAGTTTTTCCAAACCATTGGTGTGCCTTTACGCCAACTCTACGGCCAAACAGAAATGTGCGGAGCTTACACCATCCATCATGAAGCCGATGTTGACTACGACAGTGTTGGCGTCGCGTTTGATAATGCACAAATTAAAGTCATTAATCCCGATAAAGCCGGTATTGGCGAAGTTATTGCTAAAACAGTCGGAATGTTTAGTGGCTACCTTAATAATCAACAAGCCTATGATGAAGACGTGATTGACGGCTGGATGCAAACAGGTGATGCCGGTTACTTTAAACCGTCTGGCCATTTAGTGGTGATTGATCGGATCAAAGATCTCGCTTGCACCAGCGACGGCGCACAATATTCTCCTCAATATATAGAAAACAAACTTAAGTTTTCTTCATTTATTGGCGAAGCCGTTATTTTAGGTAAAGCAAAGCCTTATCTATCAGCCATCATTTGTATTCGTTTTAGTATTGTTGCGAAATGGGCTGAGCAACAAGGGCTGTCGTTTACCAACTACACCAACTTATCAACCCTGCCTGAAGTGTACGAAAAAATTGGCGAAGAAATAATGCGCGTCAATGAGTCACTTCCTGAATCACAAAAAATCCATAAATTTTTATTACTTTACAAAGAACTTGATGCCGATGATGGCGAATTAACACGAACCCGTAAAGTTCGCCGTAGTGTTATTGCGGATAAATATGGCGACATTATTTCATCCATTTATGACAACAAGGAAAATGTTGATATTGATACCATGGTGGTATTTCAAGATGGTACTAAAACCCGTATTCAAACCCAGCTTAAAGTCACTTCGCTGATCGAAACAGCCTGCACGGCTGCTGATAACACTATCAACATAACACGGAGAGTCTCATGAATTTTGAATTGCTAATTCAACTAATCGTCAATGGTTTAATTGTCGGCTTACTCTATGGCGTCGTTGGGATGTGCTTTGTATTAGTGTACAAATCAACGCAAATTGTAAACTTTGCCCAAGGTGAGTTTTTATTAGTGGGTGCCTGGGTATGCTGGGCAGTACTGATTTATTTAGAGCTGCCTTTTGTAGTGGGCTTTTTACTGACAATGGCCTTTATGGCAATCTTTGGTGTGCTGCTGCAAATGATTGTTTTACGCCCGATGATAGGTGAACCTATTATCTCAGTGATCATGATCACCATTGGCTTATCAATCTTTTTTCAAGCCTTGATGAAATGGATTTTTGGTGTTTCAGCGCAAAGTTACCCGCAAGTATTTACCACTAATAGCATCCAAATATTTGGCTTGAACATTGAAGCCGCTTACTTAATGAGCACCGTAATCGCCTTAATAATTATGGTTGCCTTCTATCTATTCTTTAAACATTCAAAATACGGTTTAGCAATGCGAGCCACAGCCTTTGATCAACAGATTGCACAAAGCTTAGGTATTTCGGTAAAACAAGTTTTTGCTATGAGCTGGGGTATTGCTGCTACGGTTTCAGCCACAGCTGGAATTGTTATTGGCATGGTAAACGGGGTTTCAAATTCACTGTCATTAATTGGTATCAAAGTTTTCCCTGCAGTTATTCTTGGCGGTTTAGATTCTATCATCGGCGCAATTGTCGGTGGTTTGATCATTGGTGTATTAGAGAATGTCGCTGAGTTTTTCGACAGCCAATATCTGCATGTTGGCAATATGTATGACATCGCACCATTTTACGTGTTGCTCGTCATCCTTTGGTTCAAACCATACGGTTTGTTCGGCACAAAAGATATTGAACGTATTTAAACAAGCCGATTTAGGTGCATCAATAGCGCCTAACAAGTGCAGATAAAGGTAAATTTTAGGAGTTTATTATGTCGAGTTTAACCATGAGACCCTGCGGCGATTTCCGCACCAGTTATAAACAAGATAATACAATTTTTGAAACAACAACCATCAAAAATGTGGCAATTTTCGCAATTGCCCTATTATGTGCAGCGCCATACTTAGTCGATGCATATTACTTAACCCTATTTATTCAAATTTCATATTTAGGGATAGCCGCACTAGGGCTCAATATTTTGGTCGGTTACACCGGACAAATTTCATTAGGTCATGGCGCATTTTTTGGCTTTGGTGCTTTTGCATCAGCATGGCTCAATATCTCCTTTGGTATTCCTGTATTGCTGTGTATTCCACTGGCTGGTTTTTTAACAATGGCTGTAGGCATGATGTTTGGTTTACCGGCCTCAAGAATTAAAGGCTTGTACTTAGCTATAGCCACACTGGCTGCGCAGTTTATTTTAGAAGACTTCTTTGCCCGTGCTGACTGGTTTTCTGGTGGTTCTGCCGGCTCATCTGCCGACCCAATTAGTATATTTGGCTTTGTTTTTAATAGCGATGAAAGCTTCTTTTATATCGCCTTAGCAGCCTTAGTTATTATGTATATTTGGGGCTGTAATCTGATGCGCAGTCGTGATGGTCGCGCCTTTGTTGCAGTACGTGACCATTATCTATCAGCTGAGATCATGGGCATCAAGCTCAATAAATATCGCTTACTCTCTTTTGGTATATCGTCTTTTTATGCCGGTATTGGCGGTGCCTTATATGCCCATTACTTAGGCTATGTTTCTGCCGAAGGCTTCACCTTATTTATGTCGATTCAATTTTTAGCCATGATCATCATCGGCGGCTTGGGTTCAATTAAAGGCACCTTAATGGGTGTGGTATTTATGGTGTTTTTACCTGAAGTGCTCGAAAGCGGCGTTGGTTTAATGAAGATGACCGACTGGGGCAATATTCCTATGGTGGTTGATGGCCTGGCCTATATCAAAGAAATGGCCATTGGCTTAGTGATTATCTTATTCCTTATTTTTGAGCCGCAAGGCATGGCACACCGCTGGGCACAAATTAAAAACTATTGGAAGTTTTACCCGTTCTCGTACTAATCAATAGACACTAACTTAAGCATATACAACACACATGAGCATCATTAATGCGTAAATAATTGGCAATCTAGCCATAAAAAGAAAAAGGAAATAGTTATGCACAATCATAAGGCAAAATTAACGTCTCTATTAATAGTAAGCGCGCTGTGCACCAGCCAACAAACATTCGCTGAAGACTCAGTCTTTGTTGGTCATCTAGCTGATATGAGTGGCCCGACAGCTTTTGTTGGTAAAAATTACGCTGACGGCGTGCGTGATTCCCTAGCTTACATTAACGAAAATGGTGGCATCAATGGCACTAAACTCGAATATGAAACAATTGATTACGCTTACAAAGTGCCGCAAGCGATTGCCGCTTATAAAAAGTGGCATTCGCGTAAAAACATGGTTGCCATGCAAGGCTGGGGCACCGCTGATACCGAAGCACTGATCTCATTTGTAGCCAAAGATAAACTACCAGTATTTTCAGCGTCTTACTCTGGCCACTTAACGGATCCTATGGGTAAAAACCCACATACAAAGAAACCAGCTCCTTATAACTTTTTTTACGGCGCATCCTATTCAGATGCGTGCCGCGGTTTAGTCCAGTGGGCAGCTGAGGACTGGCAAAAAAAGGGGGGCAAAGGCAAACCTAAGTTTACTCATATTGGTGCAAATCACCCCTTCCCTAATGCACCGAAAGAAGCCTGTGCAGAGTACGCCACCGAATTAGGCTTTGATGTACAACCTGCGGTTGTTATTTCGATGAAACCAGGTGATTTTAAAGCGCAATGTTTAAGCTTAAAAAGCTCAGGCTCAAATTACGGATATATAGGCAATCTAGGTGGTTCAGTATTGTCTTTAGTTAAATCATGTAACACCGTTGGTACCGATATTCAGTTTATGTCGAATATATGGGGGGGCGATAAAAAAATATTCCAAGCTGCGGGCGAAGGCATTAAAGATTATGTATTTCCAGCTATGACGCCGTTTTGGACTGATCAAGTACCTGGCATGAAACTCGTTAGGGAGATTTCAAAACAATCAGACCCTTCAGGCCAAGAAGAGCGTGTTCATCATTACATTCGTGGCGTGTGCTCAACATTCTTTATGAAAGAGGCTATGGAATGGGCAAAAGATAACGGCGGAATAACCGGTGAAAATATTAAAAAAGCCATGTATGCCCGTAAAGATTGGGTACCAGCAGGACTTGAAGGCGTATGCCTTGCGGGCAACTGGAGTGAACAAGATCACCGTGGCACTAACCAAGTTTACATTTACAAAGGCAACTATAACGAAGGCAATGTCGTCGTTGAAGAGTTATCACTGGTAACCATTGAGCGCCGTGATGCGTGGTTAGGTTTTTAATAGCTCGTTAAACATAGCAGCGGATGAAGCATCTCGTTATTTTCATCCGCTGATAAATTATTAATTTTTCACGGAGTTAGCTATGTCACAAGCAGCTATAAAAATACAACCTGCATCACCAATTCTAAGCGTTAACAATATTGAAGTTGTTTACGATGAAGTCATCCAAGTTTTACGTGGTGTTAGTTTAGATGTGCCAGAGGGTGAAATAGTCACCCTACTTGGGCCAAATGGCGCAGGAAAATCAACCACATTAAAAGCCATTTCTGGCTTATTAAAAACTGAAAATGGCGAAGTCACTAAAGGCGACATTACCTTTATGGGCGAACGAATAGACAATAAAAATGCCGAAGATGTGGTGCGCAGTGGATTGTTTCAGGTTATGGAAGGGCGTCGTATCATCGAAGATATGACCTCTCTAGAAAACTTAAAACTCGGCGCCTTTACCCGCAAAGACGCACAAATAAATCAAGACATTGAAATGGTGTACCACTATTTCCCTCGCTTAAAAGAACGCACAGGCTTAGCTGGATATTTATCAGGTGGCGAACAACAAATGCTGGCAATTGGCCGTGCATTAATGGCACGTCCAAAGATGATTTGCCTCGATGAGCCATCGATGGGGTTATCGCCATTATTGGTTAAAGAAGTGTTCGGAATCATAAAAAAGATTAACCAAGATCAAGGTATTACTATGCTGTTGGTAGAACAAAATGCCAACTATGCACTGAGAGCGGCTAATTATGGTTACATCATTGAATCAGGGAAAGTTGTATTAGATGGCACACAAGAGCAGCTTTTAAACAACGAAGATGTAAAAGAGTTTTACCTCGGTGGAGGTAACGAAGAACGTAAAAGCTTTAAAGATCTTAAGTCATATAAACGTCGCAAACGCTGGTTGTAATCAACCTATCTATCTCTCTACTTTTTCTATGTTACTGGAGCTATTATGAGCCATTTTTATCATGCCAATGAACATCAACACTCTGAAACCAGAGAACAAAATTTATTGTCCCGTTTAGCTGACTTTATTACCTATGCAAAAAATAACAGCCCCTATTATCAGGCTATATTAGCGAACATTGATGCCACGAATATCACTACTCGCTCACAACTAGCGACTTTGCCGATCACCAGAAAATCTGACCTTTTAGACATACAAAAGCAACAGCCTCCGCTTGGCGGTCTCGCATCTAAAAGTGGCCATATAAATCGAATTTTTCAATCACCGGGGCCTATTTATGATCCTGAAAATTGCCAGCAAGATTGGTGGCGAATGGGCCAAGCCTTTTATGCTGCGGGGTTTAGAGCAGGTGAGTTAGTACAAAATTGTTTGTCATACCATTTGACTCCTGGCGGTTTTATTCTTGATTCAGGGGCGCGTGCGTGTGGCTGTGTGGTTATACCCGCAGGCCCAGGGCAAACAGATCAACAACTTGACGTAATAGAAGATTTACACCCGCAAGGTTATTGTGGCACTCCCTCTTTTTTAAAAATATTACTGGATAAAGCGCAGGCAACTAAACGTGACGTTAGCAGCCTCAAAAAAGCACTGGTGACTGGAGAAGCATTATCTCATGAACTGCGCGAGTTATTTAAACAACAAGGTATCAACACCTTACAGGCTTACGCAAGTGCCGATGTAGGCTTAATTGGCTATGAAACCATTGCTGACGATGGGTTAATTATCGCTGAAGATTTAATTGTCGAAATTGTGCGCCCAGGCAGCCTCACTCCAGTCGCAGATGGTGAGATTGGTGAAGTGGTTATTACAAGTTTCAATACTGATTATCCGTTAATCCGTTTTGCAACCGGTGACTTATCGGCTATCAAGCCAGGGCAAAGTGCGTGTGGTCGGACTAACATGCGCATTCAAGGTTGGTTAGGTAGAGCCGATCAAACCACGAAAATAAAAGGTATGTTTGTTCATCCTCAACAAATAGAGCGAATTAGGCTCAGTGTTAAGGGGATAAAGAAAATGCGCTTAGTGGTCAAGCTACAAGATCATCAAGACAAAATGCAGCTATTGTGTGAATACGATCAAGACCAATCAGAGCTAACTAAACTGGAACTCACCGGCGTATTGCTAGATAACTTAAAACAATACACAAAATTAAATGGCAGTGTTGAGTTGGTCGAGCTAGGCAGCTTAGCTGATGATGGCAAAGTGATTGATGATCAACGAGTCATCGGATAACCCAATTAGAACTAGGAGTTTTAATGAACAATATAGCCTTTCAAGATTATTCCCCCGATGAGCTCAGCCATTGTTATGGCTGTGGCAAAAACAATGAGCAGGGTCACCAATTAAAAAGTTATTGGTATCAGGATGAGCAAAATCAAGGCAATATCGATAAAACTATCGCCCACTTTACGCCGCAACCTTGCCATACAGCAATCCCTGGCTTTGTTTATGGTGGGCTGCTTGCGTCCCTGATTGACTGCCATGGTACAGGCAGTGCCGCTGCTATAGCTTATCGATATGCAGAGCGAGAGATGGGGACTCAACCTGCATTTCGTTTTGTTACAGGGGCTTTAAATGTTAACTTTTTAGCGCCGACTCCAATGGGGGTAGAGCTGCAGCTAATAGGTAGCTTCATTGAAGTAAAACCCAACAAAGTGATTGTCGACATCACGCTATCAGCGAACAACGTGATCTGTGTTAAAGGCAGCGTAATTGCTGTGAAAATGCCAGCGAGCTTTATCAGTTAGCATTCAAAGTTAAGAGCGAACTGCCGTGTTCGCTCTTCAATTCAAAACTTAGCGCTTACCTAGCTTTTTCAGCAGTACACTGACTGATAGCGACAAAGCCATAATCACCACACCATAAATAACTAACATACCTGACGGTGTAGCAAGTTCTATTATTTGCTCGTTTGCGCCCACGCATAAGTTTGTTTTATGATTAATAGCTCCACCACTGTCTAAACAGCGGTCAACCAATAAAAATCCATGTAGCCACCATACAACAAACAAGCTTACTAAAACGCCAGCTAAAGATGGCAGTAAATTATTTTTCATAGATAAAAAACAAACGAGAAAGTAAAATAACAGCCTCCTATAATAGCAAGCACAGTACCGGATAACCGCACTACAAAAGCCTATTTTTGAAAATAAAAATTAATACTTATGAGTTGATTTAGATGCTAATTATAGCAGTCATTCAGCTACGATAAATTACGACAATACTCAAGCTAGCATCACTTTAAACCAGCGCAACCAATTTCAATTCCTTACCGCAGCTTATTTGATGACATTGTGCCAACAACAATTCTGCGGTAGCCATGGCATCGGTAAGTGCATGATGGCAACCATAATGAGGTAGCTCATAACGCGCCCGACAAGCACCAAGGGTTAAATCATCCAAGCCGATTTCATGGCCTTGTTGGTGCAAGCGCTTTTTTTCAATCTGAAAAGTATCAATGATCAATAAAGGCTGCACATCAATATTATGTGCTTGAAATGCCTGCTTTAAAAATCCCCAATCTAAAGTCGCATTGTGAAATACCAAAATAGCGTCCGAAAAATGAGCGCTTAGCTTAGCTAAAATGGCCGCTAAGCTTTGCCCTGTTGCCACATCTTGCTGGGCAATTCCATGATAAACAGGGCTTTGCTCAAGGCGCAGTACATCTTTATTTATGGCGTGCTGAGCTTGGCTCAATTTAATGCATTGCTTTTCTATCAACACCCATGCAATCGAGACAATTTCATGCTGTTTTGGATCAAGCCCAGTCAGCTCTAAATCAATTACTATATAGCGCTGTACTAGTGCATTTTGAGCAAGTAATTGCTTACGCGCAAAATAGCGACTCAACCAACGTTTAACCACTTAGCTTGTCACCTTATTCATAGCAAAACACATATTTATAAACTTCCACGAGCAAACTTAAATGCCGCAGCTTGTTGTGCGAGCTTGAGTAAATAGAAGGCTTCTTTTAATTGATGACGTTCAAGGGAGTTTAGTTTATCTGGGTTAATACAGTTACTCGGTAGCCCTTCTTCGTTTATTTGCGTGCGCAAACGTAACTGAGTTAAAAATCGCCAGCAGTCTTTCAAATTATATACATCGTGATTACTTAACAATGAATGTTTCAGTAATGCATCTAAGCGCTCTTGGGTGTTCGCTCGGCGTATGCCTGCTTTTAACGCATATAGACGAACAATATCGTTAATGATCACCACGCCACGTTTTTTCAAATCGATGTATTTGTGCTGTTTCGCATCTTTTTCGAGTTTAAACTGATTAAATAAACCAATTGGTACTGAGTTAGATTTAATATCGGTTGCCATTGCCGCGTAAAATAATTCGTTACGAGAAATACGGGTTAGCTGCTCACAAAATGCGGTGTAAAGCGCTGTAGAGCCTTCAATAAAGCGTAAGTCAAAAAATATTTTACAGTTCAGCATAGCCTGCGGCGTTGGGCTTTTTATCCAAGCAAAAAACTTTTCACACCAATCAGATATACTCATTCTGCATAATTCACTGCTGGCCATTATGTTACCTGGACAACGCCTGATACCGCACTCGACCAACTGCTCACAAACAAACTCCCCCATCCGGCGGTAGTAATCTTGATGTTGCTCGCTTAAGTCATCAGGCAGTAATAAGCCGTTATCTTGATCAGAATGCAAGGTTTGCTCTTCACGCGCTTGAGAGCCAAAACAAATAAAACTAAAGCTAGTAGGAGCGGCACCGCACTCTTCTTGGAATAAATATATTAGTCGTGAGGTTAACGCATCAGTTAAACCACTGAGTAATTTACCTATCAACGATATATCATCAATATTATGAGAAAAGCTCCGCAATAATTTAGGTACTTCTGCCGCATAACGCTTTAAATCTGCGACACTATGAGCTTTATAAATACGGCCAATCAATTGAACGGGGTCGCTCTTTTGCTGACGTAATAAGTCAGTACTGGTGATCATGCCCAACGCTTTATGGTGTTCATCCAACACTGGTAAATGGTGAATATTATGTTTGAGCATTAAATGCAGCGCTGAAAAAACGCGGTTATTTTCAAAAATAAACTTGGGTTTGACACTCATGATAGTGCTAACCGCTTGTTTGGGATCGATTTCATCGGCTAATACCCGGTTGCGTAAATCGCGATCTGTAACCACACCAACCAAGCGTTCAAATTCTGTCACCATAATCGACGAAACGCCGTGCTCTTTCATTTTTTTAGCTGCTTGGCGAATACTTGCATCAGGCGACAAAGTGACCGCTTTACGTGACATCAGTTCAGATATCTTACGTTCAGACCAACTATCGTTTTGGCTTTTATAATGTGAAGAAAGCAGCCGATTTGCATGCGCGCGAACAAAATACTGCTCAAACGTTTTATATTCACGGCGTAAGTAGTCGAAAGCATCTTGGTTGAGCATATAAACTATGCCCTCTTTTTGCACTTCTAAACGGTTTTGAATTGCCTCGCCGGTCAGCAGTGAAGGAAAGCCAAAATAATCGCCTTGTGCTAAACGAGTGATCACATCGCCTTTTGCATCCACTAAGTCATACAAACCAGAGCGAATTAAAAACAGCTTAGGTGAGGCTGATTGCAGCCATTGCGTTTGGTTTTCACGGGTTAGATAAATAACATCGAGATGTTTTATAAAGTAATCTGTTGCGCTGCTATCAAGGTCGCTAAATGGCATTTGTGCTAGCACAAACTGGGCGACTTCCTGTTGCTCATTATTCATTTGTCTACTCGCAAAAAACAATCGTACGATCACTGTACTGCTATCAACGGTAAATAAAAAGCCCGACTTAAGTCGGGCTTTTGGATCTATCAATATTAATTAATAGAGTATCAGCGTTGTTAGTGAGCGTGAGCTTCACTAGACCCTTTAGGATTACGAATGCCTTCAACCATTTCTTGAATTTCAAGCGGTGTATCAGCGGTAAACTTAACCACGATTGCAGCAACTGCAAAGTTAATAAGCATACCAACTAGACCAATACCTTCTGGTGAAATACCTAAGAACCAATGCTCAGGGCTATTTAGTTCTGGGCTGATGAACTTGAAGAAGATGATATATGCCGCAGTAAAGGTAATACCTGTAACCATACCTAGAACCGCACCTTCTTTATTCATCTTCTTAGAGAAGATACCCATAATGATCGCCGGGAAGAAACTTGCTGCGGCCAAGCCGAATGCAAATGCCACCACCGACGCCACGAATCCAGGCGGATTAATACCAAAGTAAGCGGAGATAACAATCGCAACCATGGCTGCCAACCTCGCTGCGAGTAACTCTTGTTTATCGCTAATGTCTGGTTTTAAGGTCCGCTTAAGTAAATCATGCGATACCGAAGTCGAAATAACTAACAGTAACCCTGCTGTTGTTGATAGTGCCGCAGCAATACCACCGGCGGCCACAAGTGCCACGACCCATGCTGGTAAGTTAGCAATTTCAGGGTTAGCAAGTACCATGATGTCGCGGTCAACGTTAACTTCGTTAGCGCTGTTTGGATCATCAATTTTACCTGCTGTGTAGAACATTTTGCCATCACCGTTTTTATCATTAAAAGTGATTAAGCCCGTTCTTTCCCAATTTTTTACCCATACTGGTGCTTCAGCGTATTCAGTACCACTTCCGTCTTTACCATTTATGGTATCAATCATGTTAACACGGGCAAATGCTGCAACCGCTGGTGCTGTTGTGTAAACTATCGCAATGAATACTAAAGTCCATGCCGCTGAAATACGCGTATCTTTAACGCGAGGTACAGTGAAAAAGCGTACGATTACATGAGGAAGACCGGCAGTACCCACCATTAAGGCACCAGTAATAGCAAACACATCAATCATGCTCTTAGAGCCTTCAGTGTATTGTGCAAAGCCAAGTTCAGCACTTAAACCGTCCAGTTTATCAAGTACGTATACACCATCGCTGCCAATTAATGTCGCGCCAAAGCCTGTTTGTGGGAAGAAGTGACCCGTCATCATCATAGAGATAAAGATGGCAGGAACAAGGTAAGCAAATACCAGTACACAGTACTGTGCTACTTGGGTATAAGTAATGCCCTTCATACCACCGAGTACCGCATAGAAGAAGACAATAACCATACCAATGTAAACACCCGTTTCAATTTCAACTTCTAAGAAACGTGAGAATACAACGCCTACACCACGCATTTGCCCTGCAATGTACGTAAAACAAATGAAGATGGCACATAAGATTGCCACTAAACGCGCGGTGCGTGAATAGTAACGGTCGCCGATAAAGTCTGGCACAGTAAACTTGCCGAATTTACGTAAGTAAGGTGCTAAACACATAGCAAGTAGTACATAACCACCGGTCCACCCCATTAAGTAAACGCCGCCATCATACCCTGCAAAAGAGATGATACCCGCCATTGAGATAAATGACGCAGCACTCATCCAGTCAGCGGCTGTTGCCATACCATTAGCCAGAGGCGGAACACCACCACCTGCTACATAAAACTCTTTTGTTGAGCCTGCTCGGGCCCAAATTGCAATGCCGATATAAAGCGCGAAGCTCAACCCGACAATTATAAACGTGAGTGTTTGAACATCCATTGCTTAGCTCCTATTCGTCTACGCCGTATTTTTTATCTAACGTATTCATTTTGAAAACGTACACAAAAATCAAAGCCACAAAGGTGTAAATCGCGCCTTGCTGGGAGAACCAGAAGCCAAGTTTAAACCCAAAGAAACGCACTTCATTAAGTACATCAACCAGTAATATGCCAAAGCCAAACGACACGACAAACCAAACTGCTAATAATTTAAACAGCAGTGAAATGTTTTCCGCCCAATAAGCTTTTGCTTGTTCTTCATCTTTAAAAGCCATTTTTTATTTCCTCTTTAACATCTGTAAAAAGTGATGTGTTCGATTTATTCTCGGCTATAAACTTAGCAATGCCTGAACAATATTGAATTGAGACCATAGTCGTAACAACAGGTTAACGTTTACGTAAACTGTACTGAAGCGCTTGTTACAAAAAAGTAAAAAACGTTTTTTATCATAATGTTAAGTATTTCCACTCGGTGATTTTAACTATTCATCCAGGTTATATTGCACACTTGCGACATTAGTCTAATACATCAATAAAACATTAAATTTCTCATATATATCAAATAAATATGTTTATTTTCAGAATACTCACAAAAATTGACAGCTCAAAATAGTGAAAACTTCTGGTATGGTGTGCAATAACATAATAAAAATTGAATAAAAACATGACTGCTGCACTAATTTTTGTCGCTTTAGCGTACATTGGCATATTGTTTTGGCTAGCAAACTGGGGCGATAAAACCACACCGCTGGCAAAACGAATTAGCCATCACCCTTTTGTTTACTCCTTTTCGCTGGGTATTTACTGTACTTCGTGGACTTATTACGGCTCTGTTGGTACTGCAGCTACCAGCAGTTGGAGTTATTTACCCATTCTACTTGGTCCTGCACTGTTGTTTTTTTTCGGACAAGGATTTTTGCGCAAACTGGTACTAGTGAGTAAAAAACAAAATATCACCACCATAGCCGATTTTATCTCTGCCCGTTATGGTAAGCGTCAAACCACCGCCATTATGGTGACTATGATTGCGCTACTAGCAACTATTCCTTATATCGCCTTACAGTTAAAGGCACTGAGCAACAGCTTCTTACTACTACAAAGTGACAATAAAATATCGGGTTCAATGGTCGCGCTTTCTGCCACCCTGATCATGGCTATGTTCGCAATATTTTTTGGCACCCGTAAAGTTGATGTAACCGAATACCGTTCAGGATTAATGCTCGCAGTCGCATTTGAATCAATGATAAAACTACTGGCACTAGTAGCAGTGGCGGCTTTGGCGGTGTACACCTTGTATAATTTACCCAGTGCTAATGAAGGACAAATAAAAGAATCTTTATGGCAACATTGGAATAATTTTAACTTTTTAAGCTTTAACTTTATTGGCCAATCACTGATGGCCGCTGCTGCAATCATCTGTTTGCCACGACAATTTCACGTTACTGTGGTTGATAACCAAGACAAACGTCACCTATTTACCGCTCGTTGGGCATTTCCACTGTATTTACTGCTGACTGCAGCAATGATTTTACCAATAGCCACCGCAGCTATTCATCCACAGATCGGCAATAGCTTCTCTCCTGATAGTTTTGTATTGGCACTGCCATTAATGAATGACAATGCATTGCTTACCACGTTTGTGTTTATTGGCGGAATATCTGCGGCGACTGCGATGATTGTGGTTGCCACTTTGACCCTAAGTACTATGATCTCAAATGATGTGGTATTACCGCTGATGCTGCGACGTAAATTCAAACGCAACCTGATCACCAGCAGTTATAAGCCACAAATATTACTGGTAAGGCGTTTTACCATCGCCGGTATTTTGATCTTATCGTATTTTTATCAGCAATGGTTTGGTCACGGCAAAGCACTTGCCAGCATGGGATTAGTGGCATTTTCTTTGGTAACGCAATTATTACCGGCCATTGTGGGCGGCCTATACTGGCGCAAAGGTCATGCCTACGGTGTTTATGCTGGTTTATTAGCAGGATTGATTTGTTGGATATTATTTTTAATGTTACCTATTTTAGATGCAGGTAATACACTTGACACCGAACTACAACAAACCCTTATTACCCGCGGCACACTGATCGCTTTATTTGCCAATATTGGCTGTTATATTAGTTTTTCACTGGGAGCTGATGAGCGGTTAATTGATAAAATTCAAGCAGCAGCATTCGTTAATCCCAAGGAGCAAGCAGTACTTGCAAGACGTTTAAACAAAAACGTAAAAGCCACGGTATACGATTTTAAAGTACTGTTACAAACCTTTTTAGGAGTCCAGCGTAGCCAACAAGTATTGACGCATTTTTCACTAACTCACCAACTCGGAGACAATAACACTCACCCCGATCCTGAGTTTATAGCTTACTGCGAACGCGCCTTGACTGGTGTATTAGGCGCCTCTTCAGCGCAAGCTTTGATCCACACGGTAGCATCGGGCAAGCGAATGGCATTTGAAGAAGTGGTTAACTTTTTTGATGAAACAACGCAAGCACTACAGTTTAACCAAAACCTGTTGTTCACCTCTTTAGAGAATCTCAGTCATGGTATTTCAGTTGTTGATAAAGAGCTTAATCTTGTTGCGTGGAATAAGCGCTACGCAGAGATGTTTAATTACCCCGAAGGATTTTTAGAAGTAGGTCAACCGATTGAGCAAATTATTCGTTACAATGCCGAGCGCGGTGAATGTGGCCCTGGTGAAATAGAACGCCAAGTAGAAAAGCGCGTGCAACATTTAAAAAATGGTAGTTCGCATCACTTTATCCGTCACCGTCGTAACGGCCTAGTGTACGAAATGATCGGTAACCCACTGCCTGATGGCGGCTTTGTTACTAGCTTTTCAGATATTACCACTCACATTGCCACACAAAATGCACTTGAAGAAGTGAATATGGATTTGGAAAATCGTATTGAAGCGCGTACCCAAGAAATTCGAACTATCAATAAAGATCTCGAAGCACAAATAGAAAGCCGCGTACAAACAGAGCAAGCACTCACTTTAGCAAAACGAGAAGCAGAGCAAGCCAATGACAGTAAAACCCGCTTTTTAGCTTTAGCAAGTCACGATATTTTGCAACCGCTCAACGCCGCCCGTTTATACCTTGCTGCGATAGATGAAAAATCCCTCGCTGATAATAATATCAATAACTTCGAAAAGCTCGGTGCCAGCCTCGATTCAACAGTGCATTTAATGTCAGCCCTATTAGAAATTGCCAAACTTGAACAAGGTGCGATGACCCCCACCCCTCGCCATTTTAGTATTGATGATATCCTCGCACCACTGCGCAATGAATACGCCATTTTAACAAGCGAAAAAGGCCTCAAGCTCACAGTGCGCAGCGGACAGCATATTGTCCACAGTGATATCACCTATCTACGGCGAATTGTGCAGAACTTAGTATCAAATGCAGTTAAATACACCAATACGGGCAAAGTATTAGTAGCCTGTCGTAAACGCAAACATCACCTGCGCATTGAAGTGTGGGACACCGGCCCTGGCATTAGCGAGGTAGAGCAAGCAAAAATATTTAACGACTTCTACCGCGTAGAGGCCTCTGACAATAAAGGCGTTGGCCTTGGCCTTAGCGTAGTAAAACGGATGGTTGATTTACTGTCGATTCGCTTAGATGTGCGCTCAACCCCGCAAAAAGGTAGCTGCTTTAGTATTGAAGTCCCTTTTGGCGAAAGCCAATTTGTTCAGCAAAAACACATTACCAATAGCTTGTTTGAAGAGCGCTCTGCAATGAATATCGTTGCCGTTGATGACGACCCTGAAAACCTAAACGCCATGGCCAGTTTATTACAAAAGTGGCAAGCTAATTATCAGTTGTTTGATCAAGTTGAAGGCGTACTCGCATACGCAAATGAACACAGCGCACCGGATGTGATATTAATGGATTATCAGTTAGGCCATGAACACGATGGTATTACATTAATTAAAGCCCTGCGGGAAATTTGGCAAACCAATGTGCCGGCAATTTTAATCACCGCAGTACGCGACGTAGAGCTAAAACAAGCGACTAAAGCCGCTGATATTCATTATTTGTCTAAACCAATCAAGCCAGGGAAATTAAAAGCACTGCTAAACCATAGTACGTGAAGGGAAAGGCGCTAGGCAAAAGATTAGAACAGATTGGCGTTAAACAACATAACTAAGTACACCCAACAATCTTATTGGGTGTACTGCTTGAGTTAAATTACCCCGCTGGTGCTTTACTCCTGAGCTTTTGAAACAGCCAGCTTAGGCCAACGAGCGACAGGCCTAAACCAATAAATGATACAGCTTTGAGCAAGCCGGTTAGGCTTGCCATATCAATTAAGAATACCTTCACGATAACCGCGCCGAGAATGCCTAAGCCGACTTTTTGTAGTAGTAATTGTTGTTTTAAATGCCCGGTAATGACCACCAACGCGCCAAGTAATAACCAAATGATCGAATAGCTGTATAGCTCGGCGTCACTGGTCGCTTTATCAAGATAAATGAACCCGCCTTGCCAATATTGGCGGATCAATGTGTTGATAGCTAACACTGCTAATAAGCCTGATGCACCCATTACTATTTGACTAAACTTAGCATTAAGTGGTTTAACTAATTTAGCCAACCACAGTGTAAGAATACTTGGTACGAGCCAGGTTAATAACAGCCAATTAAATAATGGTATTTCACCAACGTAAAGGCGTATAAATAGTGGATTTTCATATAATGCTGTACTTATCAACAACAAGCCAGCGAGTCCCGCAAGTGCAAGCCCTGCAATGCGATAAAGTTTACCCAGTTGCCCTGCGCTGTGTGACCGATGCAAATAAACGCAGCCAAGTGCTAACCAATTACAACTGAGTAATACCTGCTCATAAAAGCTTAAAGAAGTAAGCTGTGGATAATGCCCGACTAGTTGATAGCTGGTCTCGGTGGTGATAAATAATGCTAAGCAATGTAATGCAGCCCCTTCGAGCCAAATTTTCATATCTGTTTGTTGCCACTGTTTTGCGGCAAACCAAAATAACCCAACCGCTGATGGATACACAATTGCGCTCCAATGCATTGAAAATATGGTTAGATCAAAATAATGTGCCGTCCACGGTGCAAAGGTTAGCCTTGCCAACACCACAGCCACCAGCACTTTAATAGGCCAATACGGCATAGGCACATCATGGCGTTTCACCAGATAGCTAATAACCAACACTTGAGCAGCCAGTGCGAGGGTTAACCCGCTATCGGCTAATAACATAGTTAAACAAAGAGTTATATTAGCATTAGCGCCAACCCAATAACTAAACTGCTGCCATTGAGTGTGAGCTGTTTGTGCGCGTTTAATTAATACACCACTCGTTACTAGCAACAATACAGTCCATAGCGGATACGCAACGCCTAAGCCTTGCTCGGGTGTTATGGTATAGAGCGTTGCAATCAAGGCAAACACACTAAACGCAGCCACTAAATGAAACGTTAAACGTTTATAGTAACGCGCGCCAAAATAAAGCCCGTATAGACAAAGCCCAACCGCGAGTAATAACCCTACGCCATACATTTCCCTAAATACAAACAAATGATCATTGCTATCGACACTATAACGTTGTTGGCTAAGGACTAATAACATCGCAACCACTAACGCCACACCTTGCCAAAGATCCCAACGACTATTTTGCAGCACTAAAAATAACAGCATGACGATTAAACACACCATCACTATTTGCCATTGTAAGCTCACCGCCTCTGTCATTATCGCCAGCAATAAAGGAATTACTATCGCTAACAATAACGGATGATCCGGCTGTAATTTTAATAATCGCTGTAAACTATGTGGGCGATATTCTAATAAACGCAAAGTTAAACCTAATCGAGCTATGGCAATTAAACCAATAATAGAGAGCAGTGCAAAACCACCAACAATCCAATATTGCTGCGTATTGATGACACTCAGTGCCACCCAATACCAGCCAATATGCCCAGCCCATAGTAAATACCACAGCCAATTACGTTTTACCTTTTGCGCCACTAATACCGCAGCAAAAGTGATAAAGCCAATGTACATCAGTAAAGCAGCTAAATTACCACTGCCAGTATTAACCCAAATCGGCACGCTGTAAGCGCCAACTATGCCAAGCACTGCCAATAAAGGCCCTAAACGCAGCGCCATAGAGCTTGCGGCCAGTGCAATTACTGCCAGCATCACAAACGCTATGGTTGGGCTTAACATGGCATAGCTTGAATAAGCTAATAACGTTAATGCAAAGCAGCTAATAAACCCGCCACCTGCAAGTGCTGCAGGCACGTAATTATTAAAGCCTTCGAAGACAATACCTTTTCTATGTAAATACTCGGCACCGGCAATTAATGCGACACCAAATAAGCCCCCTAAGGTGAGTCGTAAGCTTGGTGATAATAAGCCGGCATCAAGACTGTATTTTGCTAAAAATATCCCCCCAAAGGCCAGCGCGATGCCGCCAATCCAGGTCATCCAATTTTCTTGGAACTGTGTTTTTAATTTACTAAAGAAAATATCAATAACTGAGGGAGAAGCTTGTTTCTGGCGAGAAGTTGTTATTATAGTCGGTGCGGTGTTTACGTATTTTTTTACCGGTGGTTGCTGATGTAAAGTTGCCTCAGCTTGGGATGATCGTTCTAGCGTAACCGGATGCTCTACTTGCGGCTCAGTTATATTAGCAGCAATGTCTCGCGACACTTGATGCTGCCCGGTATTGTCTACCATGACTCCACGCAGTTGTTTTTTTAATATCGCAATATCTTGCTTTAACGTACTTATTTGCATTAAAGCAATAAGACCGGCAATAGAGCCTGCGACTACAACTAACGATAAAATGACTATGAGCCCTAAAATATCGTCCATTTTTCAATCCTTGACTGCTTTTAATATTCCCTTATAACGTAAAGTGTATTGAAAATATACCCAAAAATCTCAGCCTCGCTATTACGAGGCTGAAATTAAAGTAAGATTACTCTACCGAATCAGTAACCGTTCGCTCTAGCGTCATTTTATAGCCAGTGCTGGTTGTTTCATCATGCTCAAGAATTAATATGTAGTTACCTTCTTGGCTAAAGTCCATATCGCCTTGTTGCATGAGTACAATTTGCTGGCCATTATCTTCATAAAGCACATAAGTGGTGTAAATTTCATTATCGACAACCTGATCTTCTTGATCATACTGATCGATGCCATCAATAATATTTTTAGCATCATCTACGGTTTCACCATTGAGGGTAAATACTACATCAACGTCAGTAATATTTTGCCCCGCGTAACTATCAATTAAGTTAACGACTGTCACCTTATGACTGTAGCTACTTGGCGTTAAGGTTTCTTTTACTGTCATCATTCGCGGGCCGTAATCTTTATCTTTATAAAAAACACCAACATTACTTTGCTCGCGCTCAAGGGTTAGTAAAAAGTTATCAACAATTGCATTTCCTTGCTCATCTAACATAGCAATACTGTAACTGTTTGGAGCAAGCTCAATGTAATTTGAGTAGCTGTCATTAGCGGTTACTTGCGAAGTGCTGCTTGCGCTCCCCCGCGTTGCACTAAAGCTAGTTTGCGGGTAATCATCAATAGTATTGATAAAACGCAATTGCCCTTGGGCATTTTGATGTTTGAGCGTGGTTACGGTATTGCTTGAAGTAACGAGATCTAGCGTAATACCATGTTCTTCAGTGGCGTAACTTGATCTGATCATCGCAACATAACTGGCATCATCATTTAGGTAAATCGAAGCAGACTCAAATAGCACATCAGTACTGCCGCTTTGAGTTAAATACAGTGTGTAATATCCTTCATCAAAGCTTTGCAGTGCCAGTTCGTTTAAATACCGTGGTGATGCAATTAACTCAGCGGTTTCAAATAAGCCATCATCATTTGCTAAATACACATCAAAACTAATGTCTTCTCCGGCAATATTAAAGAAGCCTAAATTAACAGCCCCTTCATCACTGCCGGTTGGTAAACTTAACTCACTGAATGTTGGCCCTGAAAAATCGCCATTCATCACCCATAATTGGGTCATGTCATCTTTTACCGAAACTGCTTTTTCACTGATCGTTATATAGCTGTCGTTTGCATCAAGGTACTTAAAGCTCACATCATAGTTATTAGTACTGTAATTATGACGAGTGGTAACGCCACCAAAATCAGTGCCTGAGCGCTCAGCATCTTCGATAAATAAACGGGTATACGGGCTATTATAAGAGCCATTGTATAATTGGATATAACCACTTTTACTCGAGCTTGAGTCATCGCCAGAGCACGCAGTAAGGGTTGCAAGTAAAGAGGTTGTTAGTGCAGTTTTAAATAACGGGCCACGCATGTAATCAATTCCTTATTGTTAATAGTTTGAATTTGACCATTAACAAAAGCAATAATTCCATGATTTACAAAGCATTACCTCCACTTACAAATATTTACGTAACCGTAAATAAATGTACAAATATGTAATAAAATGCACAGTTTTACACATTAAAACAACAAAAAACCAGCGTGGTTACACTGGCTTTTATGCAAAATATAAGTTTATCGAGTGCGTTTAGAAAAACTAAAACTACCTTCATCAATAATACTGCCCGTTAAATCTCGTGGCGTGGTATAAAAGCTCACATCAAGCTTATTGGCTTGATTATCCAAACTGATATGACTAAACCCCCATACAAAGCTTTTTGACCAAAGCAAATCATATTCAGGATATTGGCGTTCTTGAAACTGTGCAAACGGGGTGTGTTTACCACGCATTTTAGACGCAGCGCCAGAAATGATCAGCGGCAATTTGCCAACGCTATTACCGGTATCAAACTTTGAGCAATCATCGGTTAGTAACTCTAAGTCATGCTCGTGGCCGGCAATATAACCATCTGCATATTTGCAAAGAGTTGGCATTAGTAATTTACGCAGTACGTGGCCTTCACTATATTTAGTGCCCCCAATTGACCATAAAATATGATGCCCATAAACCAGTTTCCATTTAGCAGTCGAGTTTGCAATGCCTTGTTTAAGCCATATAAGCTGAGCTAGGTCTTCATCATTTTGTGGCCCTTCATGGGGGTCGTGTACTTCAAGATCTGCGCGGCCATCACGTATTGCTTGTTGCTCATCTGCTTCGCTGCCATCTGGGTTTAGCGGCACATCATAATAACTTTGCCCTGCCAGTAACATATTGGTATCGAGTACAAAAAATTCCACATCGTTACCCGGCTCACCCATTTTGTAGCTATAGTAGCCTTTTTCGTCTAGGTGAAAGTTCGCTTGCTCTGCCATCCATTGCGTTTGTACCGCTACGCCTTTGCGCGAGCTTTTCCAATCATGATTACCTAACGCGGAATACACCACTAAATTAGGCTCAGCTTTAAATAATGGCTTAAGCGGCGCATACACTAAGTCGTGTAAACGTTTTTGGTCGTCTTTACCATCATTAGCATCGGCACCATCAGGGTATACGTTATCACCGAGCTGAATAGCAAATTGGCACGCTTTTGTTTCACACAATTTTGCCATTGCGATCCCTACAGCCTGAGCGCCCCCTTGCTCTGTAGCAATCTCAGTGCCTGGATAAATATATATTGGTGCATGGTCAAATTCATCGCGAGGGCGATAATCCTCTAACCAATCAGCAAGCTCTGCGGCTATAAACTGTTGCTTGTTTTTAGGGTTGGTTATGTGTTTAGTTTTTGGATAGTCAACATGATAACCACCATCACCAAAAGCTAAAAACTCAATCTTGTCGGAGGCTTTTTTACTGGTACTTGCGACGTCAGTACTGCTTTGTTTGTTACTTTGAGCTGTGCAACCAACCGTTGCTAAACAAGCGCTTAGTGCAATATACAAAATAGTTTTATTAATCATAATATCCTCAACAATGAGCCTACTGTTAAGCAGGCTCATATGTTCACCTTACAAAGAAGATAACGTAAAACCTAGCTCAAATGTACGACCGTAAGATTCGTACTGGTAGTTGTAACGTTTTTCGCCGTGGTACAAGTACATTGGCTCATCTGTTAGGTTGGTGGCATTGAAATACACGTTGATATTATCGTTTAAGTAATATTTACTGCTGAAATCCAATTGCATGTGGCTATCTTCATAAACCGCCATATCAGCATCATCAAACTGGAAACTCTCACTCTTATATGATGCGCTTAAACGAGTGCTAATAGCATGATTTTCAAAGCCCACAATGATATTTGCCACTGTGTCTGCTTGATTTGGTAATTTTTCATCCGCATCAATAAAGGTTCCGTTTGCACCAAGCACAAATCCTGATTTAAAGGTTTTGTTCCAGTTTAGCTCGATCCCCGTTAATGACGCTTTACCGCCATTAACCATTTGCACTACTTCGTCAAAACCATCCCAATCACCGTTATCTTGTACTTCTTGTTGAATAATAAAGTTGTCGATGTCTTTATAGAAAACACCAGCAGATAACACCCCAATTGAACCAGGATAATATTCGATTGATGCGTCTAAGTTCATTGATTCATAAGGGTCGAGAGCTGGATTACCAACTTCAGCTTTACGCTCTGTAACCATTACACCTTCATCTTCAACTGTTTCAGTTTCAATTAATTGGTAAGCGGCCGAATCGCTAAAGGTTGGCCGCGCGATGGTATTGGTGTAAGCAAAACGGGTAACTAGTTTATCGCTGATGCTATAGCGTAAATTTAAGCTTGGTAAAAAGTAGTCATAATCTTTACTTACTTGCCAAGGCGTTGTGGTAACAGTTTCTGTATCACTTACTTTATCGACTACTAAGTCAACTTGGTTACCTTGCGTTTCAAACTTAGTACCTTCATAACGCACGCCCGCGACAACATGTAACTTATCAATATCCATGCTAACCATCGCATAAGCGGCGGTAATATCTTCATTACTTACATAACTTTGACCATCAGATTCAACTTGTGACTCATTACTATTGAAAGCAAACGCCTCTTTATTTTTTCTCACAAAGGCTTGAATCGCGCCGCGATCAAGGCCCGGTCCAAAACTTCCCAAATCAAAGTCAGGTGCAGGCGCGGCAAAGTCGCTACCAAGAGCATCTAAAAAGTCGCCATCATAAATAGCAACCTTTACATCATTACGCTTTTCGCGATTTTGATGTTTAAAACCAAACTTAAATTCACCATTATTATTTTGCCACACAAAATCACGGCTGAAGTCGAGTTTAAAGCTAAGCTCTTCGTCTTCACTAAGGTTATTGGCCGCTTCAATTTTATCCATCTCAAACAGGCTTAAATCGTGGGCATTAGTCGATTGGCTTAATAATGGAGTATCAACGCGCGCAATGTAGCCCATATCAATATCTTTACCAGCAAAGGTCACATCTAAGCGGTTTGGCTCTTTTTCTTCTGATTTAGAATAACCAACATTATATTCAACAAACCAATTATCTAATTGATTTTCACCACCAAGTACCAGTGAAAGAATACTTTGTTCTTCATAACGGTCTTTGGTATCGCGGTCCATTTCTGCACCACTAAAGTTTGCACCGCTCTCGTTGCTATCTAATAGTTTGCCATCGCTAAACTTATACTCATTACGTTGGCGATACTCATCATCAGAAAAGTCACTATATAGTGTGCGTAAATAATATTTATCAGTGGCGCCGCTGTGTAAATCTAAATTAAGTGCTGCACCTAAACGCTCACGGGTAATTTGATACTGGCGTTGCTCAATTTCTTCAGCGCCAAATAATGAGACCTTGTCGCCAGTTGCTGCATCTTCAACATCAAATTCACTCCAACCACCGTCGGTCTCCATATTACGTGAACCAAAATCACGCTTAAACCACGAAATAGCTGTTGCTACACCTAGATCAAGACCACCATCAAGCTCATAAACATTAGTGTAACTACCTGAAAGCTTCGGGCTAGTTTTTGACTCTAATTCGTTATATGAGCCCTGCGCAGTAAAACTATAGCTTTCACCTGCTTTATCAAAGGCACTTAAGCTTTTTACTTCGATAGAGCCACCAATAGCACTGGCATCCATGTCTGGGGTAACAGTTTTACTTACTTCTAAACTTTGAATTAGTTCACTTGGCAATACATCCATCGCCACAGAGCGAACACCGGCCTCAGGCGACGGCACATTTAAGCCATTAACCGTAACGTTGTTTAAATTTGGATCAATACCGCGAATACCAACAAATCGCCCTTCACCTTGGTCGCGAGCGATAAAAATACCCGGTAAACGCTGTAATGCTTCTGCTGCGTTTTGATCAGGGAACTGGCCAATCGAGTCTGCACTGACTACCGATTTTAAATTAGTTGCGTTTTTTTGACGGTTAATTGCGCCTGCTTGGCCAGCACTTTGGCCATAAACAATGATATTGTCGATGGCTTCTTGTTGCTCACCAATAATAATTTGTTGTGTAAAAACTTGTGAATCAACCACCGTAATTTTTTGTTCTACCGATGGTGCACCAATGTAATCAACCACTAGGGTGTAATCACCCGCTGGCAACTTATTAAATGAAAAAGAACCATCGCGGTTACTTACCGTATTTAAGTTTAACTCTTTAACCGATACTTTCGCGCCGCCAAAATACACACTTTGGCTGGCATCAGTGATGCGACCTTGCACACGACCATCCGCTAAGGCTGGGGTCGCATATAAAATACCACAACACGCTAATGCAATACTCGATTTGATAAAAGGGTTCATAATTGTTCTCTTGGTTGCTGCTAATGATTTTGATTGTTTACTTGGCCATGCTTGGCTCGCAGCAACACCCTAAAGGGCAATCATGAAAGAAATATGTCAGTACCCGTTACACCCTTGATAATTAGCCGTTGTATGAGCATTTTAAGTAGTTAAATACGGTAAAATGAGCTGATTTGACCCCCTGTTTTTGTGGTTTTTTAATTCAAAAATCAACAATAATCCGTTTGAAAAGTTGCCACCGTAAAAAATATGTCATCACTGTGAGCTAATCTGACCCTAGTGGTGTTTAAGCTGTTTGCTTATTCTGCCTATCAAATATACCTATTGAGCTGACAATGAATTTATCGTTTTTAAAATTACATCGCTCATTACTGCTTATCTTAGTGGTGATGTTAACCAGCGTATTAACCCTGACACTTAGCTACGGCCACTACAAAGGCCATAGCCAGATCGACTGGTTTGATGTCGGTGGCGAAGGCGGTATTACTGCAATGACCCTGCTATGGATCTTTTTTATTCTATTAAGTAGGCCAAAGGGACGAGTAACTAACTTATTATTCTCAGGCCTTGCGATTATGAACTTATCGATGACCCTCGATTTTATTGATGAATTTGTATATTACAGCGATGAACAAGCATGGCTCAGTACCATTGAATCTATTCCCGCACCATTTGGGATGATTTTAATGACCGTCGCTTTGTATCATTGGCACCAAGAGCAAATGACCATTAATCAACAATTACGTAATCGCGAGCGCTTTTATCGAGAGCATCAACTCAGTGATGCTATCAGCGGCCTAGCTAGCGCCGATTATATGAAAAGCCAGATCAACCGCGAGCTAAATTTGCTCCATCATAGCCTGCATGGATTTTCATTACTGATGTTAGATATTGCTCAATTTGATCGGTTTAATCGTCAATTCGGTGATGCAGAAGGCGATAAGCTGTTACAAGAGTTTGCTCAAGTGATCACCTTGAATGTACGTGAACAAGATTTAGTCTGCCGTTACGCCAGTGATTGCTTTATTGTCATGTTGCCCAATACCGAACTCGCTGTCGCAGAGCAGCTAAGCGTATCGTTAGTCAGTGCTTTAGAAGCGTTTTCGTTTAATAGCAGCGACAAAGCTGTGAGCTACAAACAAAAAGTACACACTAGTTTAGTAGCCGCAACACACCGTGATTCGACCTCTGGTTTACTCAGTCAATTGCATCAAAAATTACTAACGAACAAAAACTTACATGGACATACTGCGTGAATGCAAGCCTTAGCAACAGCAGTTATATCGACTCTCCTTATCAAGGTTTACAGTCATGGGCGGCGCAATTAGTTGATTTAGCCAAACACCGAGGGGTACACCCTGATAAGTTACTCAAAGGAACTCGATTATTTTATCAAGATTTTGCAGCTGGAACGGCTTCGATCAGTGTTGAGCAATTTTATCGATTACAAGAAAACTGTCGTCAATTTGATAATCAACACCAACTCAGTTTTTTACTAGGGCGAAAACTACTTAATCACAATCCGTTATATAGCGCATTTTCTCAAGCAGAAAGTTTACGCACACTGCAAAAACTACTCACACGCACTCCTTTGCATGGCTTTAACTTATTTAATGCCGAACATAAATACCACCAAGGCCGACATTACTTCATTATCAACCTCAGCTTTGGGGCTATAAATGCAGCCGTTGAACAATTTTGCTGCGAATTATTTGCCAGTTTTATCGCTGCAACATGTAAATGGCGAATAGGTAATAACAGTGATTTATGTTTTTCGTTTCCCTATGCGCAGCCCTCACACATAGAGCAATATCAAACTAACCTACAAGCCAACTGCAAGTTTTCACAACAATTATTTATGGTCAGTATTAGTGATGAACTTTATAACAAACACTTAATAGATAGCTGTCCGAGCCTGCTGCAGCAATCATTAGCAACCATAAAGCAGCACCCTTTACCCGCTGCGCCTTGGTTGCAATTAGTGCGCAATCATATTAGTGCTCAACCACAACAAAACCTCGAAACAGTTGCCCAGCATTTCGCTATGAGCCCCGCCACTTTTAAGCGAAAACTGAAACAACATCATACTCGTTTTAGCGCCTTGCAAGATTGTATCAATCGCCAAACCGCGGTGTTTAATATCGCCACTTTAGCGCAAAGTAACGAAACCCTAGCAGGCGAACTTAACTTTAGCGACTTAACTAATTTTCGCCGCGCCTTCAAACGCTGGACTGGGACGACTCCCAGTAACTTGCGTTGTCAACTTAATTACTCCGAGCAAGGTGATTTATAGTCAATCATTCAATAAAGCCCTTGCTATTGTGACAAATTAACAAATAATGGAGCCACTGTTCACGGGATTAGAATGAGGAAACATGAACACAATACTAACCACGCAATGTGCCGATGATGTCGGCTTAATAGCGAAAATCACCGGACTTTGTCATCAGCATAATTTAAATATTACCCGCAATAATGAATTTGTAGATAAAGATGCTGAGCGCTTTTTTATGCGCACTGAACTAACGGGCCAACCACATCCAGATTTTTTAAATCAATTACAAGCTTTGTTACCCGATGGCGCGCAATTAGCACTGCACACTGACGAGAAAACTAAAGTGGTGTTACTAGCGACTAAAGAAGCCCACTGCTTAGGGGGCGTATTGCTAAAGCAATTTGAGCAAGCACTGAATATTGAAGTATTGGCTGTGATTGCTAATTACCCTGACTTAGCGCCATTGGCGAAGGGCTTTGATGTGCCGTTTCATGTGGTCAGCCATGAAGGGCTATCACGCGCTGAACACGACCTGCAAGTGGGTGACTTAATTGCCAGCTACAATCCCGATATCATTGGCCTTGCCAAATATATGCGGATTTTAAGCCCTGAATTTGTAGGCCGTTTTGACGGTAAAATTATCAATATTCATCATTCATTTTTACCTGCTTTTATCGGTGCAAAACCGTATCATCAGGCATTTGAACGGGGTGTGAAGATCATTGGTGCGACGGCGCATTTTGTTAATAATGAGCTTGATGAAGGGCCGATTATTATGCAAGACGTCACCCATGTAAACCATGCAAACACCGCTGAAATGATGGCTAAAATGGGCAAAGATGTAGAGAAAACTGTGTTTTGTAAAGCACTGCAATTAGCATCAGAACATAAGCTATTTATTAATGGTAATAGAACCGTCGTATTTAGCTAGGCTCTAGAAATAGAGTAGAATGAAGAGGCGCAACGCCTCTTTATTTTTATTATTATTGACACTTTTATATTGTACTTAATGTGTTTGTTCGATAGGTTCGAGTTGTAATTTTGCAGCTATCAACACCGCTTGCGTGCGGTTATACACTCCAAGCTTACGGAATATCGCGGTGATGTGCGCTTTGATCGTTGCTTCTGAAATATGTAGTTCATAAGCGATCTGTTTATTCAACAAACCTTCGTGCAAGTACTGCAGCACTTTATATTGCTGTGGGGTAAGGGAGGCTACTTGAGCGGCGATTTCTTTATCTTCATTGGTAACGCTCGCTACTTTGTCTTTAAGCTCAGGTGGTAGCCATACATCGCCATCGAGTATTTGATTAATTGCTCCGGCAATATCATCTGATGATGATGACTTAGGAATGAATCCCATCGCCCCGTAGCTCATAACTTTTGAAACAATATTGATATCTTCACTGCCAGAGACAACAGCAATTGGCAAGCTTGGATAATCTTCACGAATGCGAATTAGGCCATATAAATCGCCACTGCCGGGCATATGTAGGTCTAGTAGTAAGATATCTAAATCTTCTTGTTCACTAAGCACTTGCAATGTAGTTTCAAAATTTTCAGATTCAAAAACCTCTAAACCATCAAACTTTGCCGTTAATGCCCCTTTTAGTGCTTCGCGAAATAACGGGTGGTCATCCGCTATTAAAAACTGACTCATGGTTCACTCCTAATGAATTCGGCTGCCATCTATCAAATAGCTGACAGCCGATATACTACGTTTAGAATCAACTTCTAATCAAGTTTTTAACGCATATTTAACGATTTAATCGGTTCTCGATTAATTCATCAACCACACCAGGGTCTGCAAGTGTTGAGGTATCACCTAATTGCTCGTGCTCATTTGCAGCGATCTTACGTAAAATACGACGCATGATCTTACCTGAGCGGGTTTTAGGTAAACCTGGTGACCATTGGATCATATCTGGCGATGCAATTGGGCTAAGCTCTTTACGAACCCAGTTACGTACCTCTTTGGTTAATTCGTCACTGACCGTTACACCTTCGTTTGGCGTTAGGTAAACATAAATACCTTGGCCTTTAATATCGTGCGGGTAACCAACTACAGCAGCTTCGGCAACCGCAGGGTGAGCAACCAGTGCACTTTCAATCTCGGCAGTACCTAAGCGATGTCCTGATACGTTTAATACATCATCAACACGACCGGTTATCCAGTAGTAACCATCTTCATCACGACGACAACCGTCTCCAGTAAAGTACACACCCGGATAAGCTGAGAAGTAAGTTTGTTCAAAACGTTCATGATCGCCGTAAACTGTACGAGCTTGTGATGGCCAGCTATCAAGAATAACTAAGTTACCATCAACTGCGCCTTCCAGAGTGTTACCTTCAGCATCAAATAATGCTGGCGCAATACCAAAGAATGGACGGGTTGCAGAACCTGGTTTCATATCAATTGCACCTGGTAAAGGTGTGATCATGATGCCACCAGTTTCAGTTTGCCACCAAGTATCAACAATTGGGCAGTTACCTTTACCCATGTTTTCGTAATACCAAGTCCATGCTTCTGGGTTGATTGGCTCACCCACCGAGCCCAAAATACGTAGGCTATCGCGGTTTGAGGTCGCTGTTGGTTCATCGCCTTTGGCCATCAGTGCACGAATTGCCGTTGGCGCTGTGTATAAAATTGTAACGTTATGCTTATCGACTACTTCACCCATACGTCCTGCGGTTGGGTAAGTGGGTACACCTTCAAATAAGACTTGCGTACAACCATTAACTAATGGGCCGTAAGCAATGTAACTGTGACCTGTGATCCAGCCCACATCGGCGCTACACCAAAATATATCATCTTCTTTTAGATCAAATACATATTCGTGAGTCATCGATGCATATACTAAATAACCACCAGTCGTATGAACCACCCCTTTAGGCTGACCTGTTGAACCTGAGGTGTAAAGAATAAAGAGTGGATCTTCTGCATTCATCGGCTCTGGTGCACAGTCTGGGGCTTGATCAGCAACTAAATCATGCCACCATACATCATGTTCATGCCATTGTACCTCGCCACCCGTTAACTGATGTACAACAACGTGTTCGATGGTAGTGACCGACTGTTGTGCAACGGCTTCATCAACATTTGCTTTAAGCGGCACTGTATTGCCTGCACGACGCCCTTCATCAGAAGTAATAACAATTTTAGCACCAGAATCTTTAATACGATCAGCAATTGCTGATGGTGAGAAACCACCAAAGACCACCGAGTGAATTGCACCTAAACGCGCACATGCTTGCATTGCATAAACAGCTTGCGGTGACATAGGCATGTAAATAGCAATACGATCGCCTTTTTTAACACCGAGTTTTTTCAAACCGTTGGCAAATTTTGCCACTTCGTCATGCAGCTGTTGATAAGAAATATGTTCACTTTGCGATGGATCGTCGCCTTCCCAGATCAATGCCGTTTTATCTGCTTTAGTTGCCAGATGGCGGTCAATACAGTTATACGAAGCATTAAGCTCACCATCTTCATACCATTTAATACTGATATGGCCTTTATCAAAAGAGGTATTTTTTACTTTAGTAAAAGGTGTTGACCAATCGAGACGTTTACCGTGCTCTGCCCAAAAACCTTCTGGATCATCAATAGATTGCTTGTAAAGTGTATTATATTTATCGTTATCAACTAAGGCTGCATTCTTGATATGTGCAGGAACTGGATAGATACTTTGTGACATAGTCGTCTCCATTTTAATTACTTGCCTAAGGCTTATCTTTAGGATCACCCAGCATAGCGGGCGAAAGTATTAGACCTTAGTTGTATTATCTTTGATTTATTTCACTGAACGCTCTAATTGTTTTAAAATTTCATCATTTTACGCTATTAATACAAAATGTTAATGATATGTTTAAACTAGGGTAGCAAGCTTGCCACCTTAGTCTAATAGACCAATAGGTAATTGAGTAAAAAGCATACTTAATCAAAAGTGGTATCACAACACAAGTATCATGATGCAACAAGCAGCCCCGAATAGGACTTTGACTATGACAACAAAATCAACAGTATTAAAAACACTTACTGCCACTGCCGTATTGTGCGCGCTCTCAGCTACAGCACAAGCCGCAACGATTGGTGGCACTGATGTTACTTATGGTGGTTATATAAAACTCGATGCAATGTGGAGTGATTATTCAGCTGGCGCGCCTGCAGGAACAAATGTAGGGCGTGACTTTTATGTACCAAGTACATTAACAGTCGGTGCCGACAACAACTCTGATGCTGTATTTGATATGCACGCACGTCAGTCTCGTTTTAATTTTGGCACATCAACACTCCTAGACAACGGCAAAACCATAAGTAGTAAAATCGAAATAGACTTTTTAGCATCTGCTGCTGGCGGTAATGAACGCGTATCTAACTCATATGCGCCACGTATTCGCCACGCATTTATTTCTTACGACGGCTGGTTGTTTGGTCAAACATGGTCAAACTTCCAAAATGTTGGTGCACTGCCTGAAACTCTTGATTTTGTAGGTCCAGCTGAAGGCACGGTATTTGTTCGCCAAGCACAAGTTAAATACACAACTGGCGCATGGTCTTTCTCGCTAGAAAACCCTGAAAGTACAATTACAACTTCAAATGGTATGGCTGTAACCGATGATGCATCATTACCGGATTTCACAGCACGTTACACACATACTGCTGATTGGGGTAACTTAGTGGTTGCAGCGCTTGCTCGTCAACTTACTTATAAAGTGGGCGGCCTTGACGCTGATGAAACATCAATTGGCATTAGTGCATCAGGTATGTTTAAAGTTGGCCAAGACAACGTTAAATTTATGCTTACCCAAGGTAAAGGCTTAGGTCGTTACGTTGGCTTAAATGTTGCGCATGGTGCAGTGCTTAATGGTGATGAGCTAGATGCAATTGACTCTACATCAGGGTTTATTGCTTACCAGCACAATTGGAATAACCAATGGCGCTCAACATTCCTTTACTCGTTCTTCTCAGCAGACAATAACACTGATTTGCTTACGATTACCGGTGACCCAACTGAATCTAGCCAAAGCTATAGCGCTAATATTTTATACTCACCAGTTAAACGTTTAACGTTTGGTGCTGAGTTAAAGCATGCAGAACGCGAAACAGAAAGTGGTGTTGATGGTGATTTAGATCGCCTGCAGTTCTCAGTTAAATACGCGTTCTAAGCTAAAACTAAAATTATATTACTTCCTTAAGCGGCTTTGGCCGCTTTTTTATGCCTGTGATATACCTTATCAAAGTTAAATTATCTACACCCAATTGGCTTAAGGTATTGGCTGTTACAAATACAAAAAAGCCGCTAAATATTATTTAGCGGCTTTTTTAATGTTAAGTGCGGGTCAAATCGCGCTTATTAAATACTTTTAAAGCTCAGCATCATCTGCTAACACTGTGTCTTCAATATCGTCAGGCTTAATTGTTGCTTTTAATAACAACATATCACGTAACTTACCTTCAATCTCGTTAGAGATCTCAGGGTTCTCTTTTAAAAACTTAATGGAATTTGACTTACCTTGGCCAACTTTACTGCCATTGTAGCTATACCAAGCACCTGCTTTTTCTACCAGCTTATGCTTAACACCTAAGTCAATTAACTCGCCATGCTTAGAGATGCCTTCACCATACATGATGATAAATTCAGCTTGCTTAAACGGAGGAGCAACTTTGTTTTTCACCACTTTAACGCGGGTTTCGTTACCCACCACTTCGTCGCCCTCTTTAACAGAACCGATACGACGAATATCTAAACGTACTGACGCGTAGAATTTAAGTGCGTTACCACCAGTAGTGGTTTCTGGGTTACCAAACATAACACCAATTTTCATACGGATTTGGTTAATGAAAATACATAAAGTGTTTGAACGTTTGATATTACCAGTTAGCTTACGTAATGCTTGTGACATTAAACGTGCTTGTAGGCCCATGTGTGAATCACCCATGTCGCCTTCAATTTCAGCTTTCGGTGTTAATGCCGCAACCGAATCGACAACAACCACATCAACAGCGCTTGAGCGTACTAACATGTCACAAATTTCAAGTGCTTGTTCACCTGTATCAGGTTGTGAAACTAATAACTCATCAATATTTACACCCAATTTTTGGGCATAAATTGGATCAAGTGCATGCTCAGCATCAACGAAAGCACAGGTTTTACCTTCTTTTTGTGCTTCAGCAATAACTTGTAATGTTAGCGTTGTTTTACCTGATGATTCAGGGCCATATATCTCAACAATACGCCCCATAGGTAAACCACCTATGCCTAATGCGATATCAATGCCCAGAGAGCCTGTTGATATAGCATCAATATCTAACGCTTTATTGTCACCCAATTTCATTATTGAGCCTTTACCAAATTGACGTTCAATTTGAGATAAAGCAGCGTCCAACGCTTTTTGTTTGTTATCGTTCATTTTACTCTCCAAATCCGGCTAATGCAGACAAGTATACTGTATGAAATCACAGTATCAAGCTAATTTTATTAATTTATCTTTTCTATAATGGTTTTTAATGAGTAAACAATAGCTTGCAACCTAACTTGCGCTCTATCGCCTGCGAATATCTGTTGGCTCGGATACTGTTTCTCGCCAATTTGAATACAAAACCATACTAAACCTACTGGTTTTTCTGTACTGCCACCACCTGGACCTGCAATACCCGATACTGCAACCGAAATATCTGCCCCTGCGGCCTTACACGCACCCGCGGCCATTTGCAAAACAGTTTGCTCACTCACTGCGCCGTATAAAGTTAAGGTTTGCTCTGTAACCCCTAGTAAATCCTGCTTAGCTTGATTACTGTATGTTACAAATGCACGGTCAATATAAGCCGAGCTGCCAGGGGTATCTGTTAACGCATAACTCACTCCACCACCAGTACATGATTCAGCACTAGTGATCCATAAGCGTTTATCCGTTAAAATAGCACCTAACTGCGCAGCAAGTGTTTTAATCTCTTGATGTAATTCCATATTCAGCCTTTGGGTAAATACATGTCGTTCGATCTTTATGCACCGCACAATATAAGTCAACAAACTCCGATGATGCAGCAGTATCTAAAAATAAAATCTGAGCATCGTGATATTTTACTGTTTTATCGCATGGGCGATTTTTACGAGCTATTTTTTGATGATGCAAAACGTGCAGCACAACTGCTTGATATTTCACAAACTCACCGTGGTAAAGCCGGCGGTGATCCTATTCCTATGGCAGGCGTCCCTTATCATGCGGTAGAGAACTATTTAGCTCGTTTGGTACAAATGGGTGAATCCGTCGCTATTTGTGAACAGGTGGGCGACCCTGCAACCAGCAAAGGGCCTGTTGAGCGCAAAGTTGTACGCATTGTTACCCCTGGCACCATTTCTGATGAAGCACTATTACAAGAGCGCCAAGATAATTTACTGACCAGCGTTTGGCAAAGTAAAAAAGGCGTGTATGGCATTGCTTACTTAGATATTAACTCAGGCCGTTTTAATATTGTTGAAGTAAATACTGAAGAAGCATTTAGTTCAACTTTACAACGCTTAGCACCAGCAGAGTTACTCTATAGCGAAGACTTTGCCAACTTTCATTTGATTGAGCATATCAAAGGTATTCGCCGTCGTCCTGAATGGGAGTTTGACTTAGACACTGCACAACATTTGTTATGCGAGCAGTTTGGCACTAAAGATTTAGTCGGTTTTGGGGTTAATAAAGCAACTGCTGCATTAGTTGCCGCCGGTTGCCTTATGCAATATGTGAAAGACACGCAACGTATTGCTCTACCCCATATTCGCGCCATCACATTAGAACATAACGAACATGCAGTAATCTTAGATGCTGCCACCCGTAAAAATTTAGAGTTGACCGTTAACCTCTCTGGTGGCTTTGAAAACACCTTAGCACAAGTACTTGATAAAACAGCAACAGCGATGGGCTCACGGCTATTAAAGCGTCGTATTCATACACCAATACGTTCTAAACCTGAGCTTAACGCTCGCCTTAATGCGATTAGTGCCATTATCGATGTACAGCTGTGTGGTGAGCTACATGAGTCGTTAAAACAAATAGGTGATATTGAGCGTGTTATTGCTCGTTTAGCATTGTGGACCGCTCGTCCGCGCGATTTAACCCGTCTGCGTAGCGCACTACAAGCCCTAGCTCCACTGCACGAGCTATTAACCGATGCCAGCGATCCTCGCATTAGTCAGATCATCGCGCAATCTCCTGAATTACCTGATTTACAGCAATTACTTGAGCAAGCAGTGATTGAAAACCCACCGGTACTTATTCGTGATGGTGGCGTAATTGCACCGGGTTACAACAGTGAACTCGATGAATGGCGTTCACTCAGCCAAGGCGCTACCGACATTCTTGAACAACTCGAACAGCGCGAGCGTGAACGCACCGGTATTAGCACCCTTAAAATCGGTTATAACCGTGTGCATGGCTTTTTTATTGAAGTAAGTCGTGCCAACGCACATTTAGTGCCTGCTGATTATATTCGTCGCCAAACGCTTAAAAATAACGAACGTTATATAATTCCAGAGCTTAAAGAGCATGAAGATAAAGTGTTAGGTAGCCAATCAAAAGCTCTGGCGCTTGAAAAGCAACTTTACGAACAACTGTTTGAATTTATTGCCCCGCACATTGAACAGCTACAAATAATGGCGGCAGCACTGGCAGATTTAGATGTGCTAAATAACCTTGCCGAGCGTGCAATTGCATTGAACTATGCAAAACCGCTACTGTGCGATAACGATGACATTAGTATTAAGCAAGGTCGCCACCCAGTTGTTGAACAAGTAATGAAAGACCCTTTCATTGCCAATCCTGTAGAGCTTAATGCTCAGCGTAAAATGCTGATCATTACGGGACCAAATATGGGCGGTAAATCAACCTATATGCGCCAAACTGCACTGATTGTGTTAATGGCACACATTGGTAGCTTTGTGCCAGCAGACAGCGCTAAGATTGGTAATATCGACCGTATATTTACACGTATTGGCGCCAGTGATGACTTAGCATCAGGTCGCTCAACCTTCATGGTCGAAATGACCGAAACAGCCACTATTTTAAACAATGCTACCGCGCAGTCACTGGTATTAATGGATGAAATTGGCCGAGGGACGAGTACCTACGATGGTCTATCATTAGCTTATGCAACAGCAGATCATTTAGCATCAAAAATATCCGCTAAAACTTTATTCGCAACCCATTATTTTGAACTTACCGAACTGGCCGAGCAACAAGCGGGACTGGTGAATGTTCACTTAGATGCAATAGAGCACAACGACACAATCGCCTTTATGCATACCGTACTTGATGGTGCCGCAAGTAAAAGTTTTGGCTTGCAAGTAGCGGCCTTAGCTGGGGTGCCAAAAGCAGTTATAAAACAGGCAAAACAAAAGCTTAAAATGCTGGAGAATCATCAGCCAGTTACTGCGGATATCAATGCAGTACAGCCATCATTGTTTGCAGCTGAACCATCACAGGTAGAAGCACAACTCGCTGAGGTTGATCTAGATAACTTAAGCCCACGCCAAGCTCAAGATTTACTATATAAGCTAAAATCGCTGCTGTAGCATGCTTTAAGCACAAAAAAAGCTGAAGAGTTAGCTCTTCAGCTTTTAATAATTATTTTCTGTGTGTGTTTGTGTTGCTGCGTCTATTGCTGTATCAGTCAGTGTTATGAAAACTGATCAAACAAGCTATCAGTGCTTAATCCTTCATGCTGCAAAATATCTTTTAAGCGGCGCAGTGCTTCTACTTGAATTTGTCTTACTCGTTCACGCGTTAAACCGATTTCACGACCCACATCTTCAAGCGTTGATGGCTCATAACCTAACAAACCAAAACGACGTGCAAGCACTTCACGTTGCTTAGGATTAAGCTCACCTAACCAGTCTACAATGTGCTTATTGATATCATTATTTTGTACTTCGCCTTCCGGACCAAAGCCTTTTTCATCGGCAATAATATCTAACAATGCTTTATCGTTTTCACCACCAATAGGTGTATCTACAGAGGTGATTTTCTCGTTTAAACGCAGCATTTTAGTTACGTCTTCAACTGGTCGGTCTAAACACGCTGCAATTTCTTCGGCAGTGGGCTCATGGTCCAGCTTTTGCGTTAGTTCACGTGCGGTGCGTAAATAAACGTTAAGTTCTTTCACTACATGGATTGGTAAGCGAATTGTGCGGGTTTGATTCATGATGGCGCGTTCAATTGTTTGACGGATCCACCAAGTCGCATAGGTCGAAAATCTAAAACCACGTTCAGGATCAAATTTTTCAACGGCGCGGATCAAACCAAGATTACCTTCTTCAATTAAATCAAGTAACGCAAGGCCACGATTGTTATAACGGCGGGCGATTTTAACAACTAAACGTAAATTACTTTCAATCATTCGTTTACGAGAAGCGCTACAACCTTTTAATGCTTTGCGAGCAAAAAAGACTTCTTCTTCAGCACTTAATAATGGCGAAAAACCAATTTCACCTAAATACAGCTGAGTCGCATCTAAATTCTTAGTGATTTCCTCTTTGGCAAATATTTCATCTTCTTTGTCATCATCTTTATCGACGTCATCTAATAATTCAGAGTCTGTATCAGCGACAGCTATATCATCAAATTTATCATCAATCGCATCTTTCGTTTTTTCTATTTTTGCTGTGTTACCCATGAGCGTACCCTCAAGCAAACAAGTGATCTTATATCACTATGATCAATACCCGACCGATAGCTAAGGCAAATACTTCTCAGGATTAACAGCTTGTCCTCGGTAACGGATTTCAAAACGCAATGCCGTCACTTCAGAGTCTGAACTGCCAATCTCGGCTATTTTTTGCCCAGCTTTCACATCCTGTTTTTCTTTAACTAGCAACTTAGAGTTATGTGCATAGGCACTAAGATAATCATCATTATGTTTCAAAATAATTAAATTACCGTATCCTCTAAGTGCATTACCCGCATAAACTACAGTCCCTTGTGCTGCGGCAAAAACAGCGACACCTTTTTTATTAGTAATTTGTAACCCTTTATACCCGCTTTCCTTGGTTGAAAAACGCTGAGTTACTGTTCCTTTAGCTGGCCACGACCACTTAACTTGGGTCGAGGACAAACTGTTATTTTTACTAATTTTCCTATTGGCTTGTTTTTGAACATACTCTCGTTGTTTTGGCTGATCAAGCTCTTTCTTTAATTTTTTGTTATTTTTTTGTATGCCACTTGTAGACTTTTTACTCGGTTTCGTATATTTTTTATGCTTTTTTATTTTTTCAGGTACATTTTTAAAAGAAATTGTTTGCCCCGGTTGGATTATGTAAGGGGCTGGTATGCCATTATTTTTTGCCAACGTGCGGAAATCTTGCTGGGCGCTAAAGGCTATCGAGTATAACGTATCACCTTTTTTAACCGTGTAGCGGTCACCATTAATATTTACTTTACTAGTATAAGGTTTAACACTGGTATTTAAACTACTGACCGGAGCGGGGGCATGTCGAGATGAGCAGGCACTGAGCAAAACACTTGTAAATAAAGTAACATAGAAGACGTACTGTTTATTCATGGTGTTTTGCTCCTTGTGCTAAAAGTAGTTATTTAGATGCTTAACGTAATAAAAAGTATGCAACCACCACTAAAATCACTACCCCCCAGCCAAGTACCTCAACATATTGACGTAATTTTTGCTCCATTTTTACTCCGCCCCACTTCATTAGCGCTGAAACTAAAAAGAACCGCGCACCACGCCCGACAGCAGAAGCTAATAAAAAAGGTAAAAACGCCATGTGCAAAAGCCCAGCACCAATAGTAAATACTTTATAGGGTATTGGCGAAAAACCGGCTAAAAACACCACCCATACGCCATAATCTTTAAACCAGCTTAAAGCGGTATTAAACTTTTCTTGCCAACCCATTTGCGCTATTAATGGCTCTACTACAGGTTCAAATAACCAAAATCCGAGCAAATAACCTAAAATACCGCCAAGCACCGAAGCAACTGTAGCAAAAGTAGCATAGCGCCATGCTTTGCTCGGTTGTGCAAGCGACATCGGCGCGAGCATTACATCGGGTGGAATAGGAAAAATAACCGATTCAGCAAAACTCATCCCAGCTAAATAACGCTCTGCGTGGCGATGTTTTGCCCACACTAATGCCATATCGTATAACTTAGTAAACAATTTCAAAGTGACTTCCTATTCAATGTCGCCAGGGACTAAAGGTACAAATCTAACTGGCGCAATAACATGTTGAGTAAATTTTTCGCCTTCGCGCACAACCATAACCAGTTGTTGATCTTCATTACCGATTGGCGCAATCATCACCCCACCATCACTGAGTTGATCAAGTAATGCCTGCGGGACTTGCGATGCAGCGGCGGTTACAATGATGCCATCAAACGGCGCTTGTGACTGCCAGCCTTGCCAACCATCGCCATGTTTCATGGAAACGTTGTATAAGTCTAGGTTATGTAAACGGCGCTTAGCCTGCCATTGTAACGCTTTAATTCGTTCTACCGAAAATACTTTTGAAAAGGTTTTCGCCAGCACCGCTGTTTGATAGCCTGAACCCGTGCCTATCTCAAGTACTTTATCGCGCACGCCAGCCAAAAGCAGTAACTCGGTCATACGGGCAACAATATATGGCTGTGAAATTGTTTGTCCTTGACCTATTGGCAACGCCGTATTTTGATACGCTTTATGCTTAAGTACATCATCAACAAATACATGACGTGGAATATCAGCAATAGCGCTGAGTACCAATTTATCTTCAACACCTTCACGCTGTAATAGGTCAGCGAGCGCACGGGCACTTCGAGTATAATTAGCCAGCACCGTTGATCTCCATTGTTTTAAGCCACTCACCAACCGCAGCCAAACTATCTTTCGCTGTCATATCAACACTTAGTGGCGTAACCGATGCATAGCCATTATTGATAGCATAAAAGTCTGTACCTTCTCCGGCATCACTTTCGGCACCTAAAACCCCATACCAATAAATGTCTCGTCCCCATGGATCTTGTTGTTTAGTCATGGTTTCGGCTTTATGACGCGCACCTAAACGCGTTACTTGCACGCCTTTTAGCTCAGATAACGGAATATCTGGCACATTAATGTTGATGATTTGATCTTTTGGCAATGGATGTGACGCCAGCTCTTTAATTATGCTGACAGTCACCGCTGCTGCCGTTTCAAAGTGATTACCTTCTTTTGAGCACAAAGACACCGCCACTGCGGGCAAGCCTAAATGACGTCCTTCGGTTGCTGCTGCAACAGTCCCTGAGTACAAAGTATCGTCACCTAAATTTGCACCGTGGTTAATACCGGCAACGACTAGATCGGGCTTTTCATTAAGTAATTCATTCACACCCAAATGCACACAATCAGTTGGTGTGCCATTGACCGAAATAAACCCATTATCTAGCGTGGTAGCACGCAGTGGATTAAGTAGCGTCAGTGAGTTACTTGCGCCACTGCAATTGCGATCAGGTGCAACTAACGTTACGTCTGCAATTTGCGTCAATGCCTGATACAACACTGCAATACCTTTTGCATTAACACCATCATCGTTACTTAGAAGAATTTTCATTTTCAGCGTCCTGTTCTTTATGTACTCGTGGGCTTGCATCTGTGTAATCCACCAGCTCACGTAACAATGCCGTGGCAAAGGTGCCTTTGGGTAAACCAAAGCTCAATTTAATGGTAGTTTCATCAATCGTTGCAACGGTTAAATCTTGTGGGATCAAACGCAACATTCTGCGCTCATTTTTCAGCCCTAACTTACCAAGCCCTTCACACCAATCTTGATACGGCTCTAGCCATATTTTTTCTTGTTCGGTGAGGCCTTTTTCGCTAGTGCCGACCAATGGCGCAGACATCATAATATCGCCAGAGGCAAGACGAGCGATATTTTCATCGCTAATGGCATCTTCAAAAAATGCATTGCTACCACTGAGCATAAACACTTCACGGTGCATGGTTTTAGCTAAGCCGTGCTCAGCAACACGCAAATTCACTATTTGATTAAACACATAAGAACGTGCAGCAGAGATAATTAAACCACGTAGTTTTTTGTCACGAATGCGCTCACCGGCAAACATCTTTTTAGCCATCACTAAATTATGACCATCGTGACCAAAGCGTTGTTCGCCAAAATAGTTAGGCACCCCGGCGCGTACCGCGTTGATACGACAAAGAATGTCTAACGGATGAGTTACATTACGCAGAATAATGCTGAATTTATTACCTTTGTGGCAGCCAGTCCGCAGCTTACGATTATGCCGTTGCTGAGCAATGATAAACAGTGATTCACTGTTTAGTTCAGTAAAATCAATGTCTTTCTTAATGGGTACTGGCACACTAAACCACTGACTACACACTCCGTGGCGATCTTTCATACCAGCGAAGCTGACATCACGTGGCGAAATCCCCGCTTTTTGGGCAAGTAATTTAGCAACGTATTGGGTATTTTCGCCTTTTTTAACGACCTGTAAACAGACGTGTTCACCACTGCCAGTAAATTCGATGCCTAAGTCTTCGTCCACCATAAAATCTTCAGCGCAGGTTTTAAAATCAGCTTTAGATAGTGGTGCACCGTATAAATAATTTAACTCGCTCATAGTGATTGCTTGCTCATGATAACCACTGCATGACTTGAAATACCTTCTTTTCGCCCTTCAAAACCGAGCTTTTCAGTGGTTGTTGCTTTGACATTTACCTGATCTAGGTCAGTGTTTAAATCGGCGGCTAAATTTGCACGCATGGCTTGAATATGCGGCAGCATTTTTGGCGCTTGCGCTACTATCGTTACATCCGCATTACCCAGTACATAGCCTTGCTGCTTAGCTAAATCAACAACATGGCGTAATAAAATACGGCTATCTATATTTTCATATTCACTGGCGGTATCAGGAAAGTGCTTGCCAATATCGCCCATTGCTAATGAGCCTAAAATAGCATCGCATAGTGCATGGATCGCAACATCACCATCAGAGTGCGCTAAAAAGCCTTGTGGGTAGGCAATCTTTTCACCACAAATAGTTAACGGGCCTTCGCCACCAAATTTATGGACATCGAAGCCATGGCCTATACGAATCATGATGCATTCTCACTATGTTGTTTTTGGAGTAAAAAGTTGGCTAAATCTAAATCTTCTGGAGTGGTTATTTTAATATTATCGCTACGCCCAGCCACTAGCTTTACGGGCTTATTCGCCCATTCTATTGCCGATGCTTCGTCAGTGATCGTAACCTGCTGAGCAAGCGCAGTTTGCAATGCCTGCATTAAATCGTGGTACTTAAATAATTGCGGGGTCAACGCCTGCCATAAGTCATACCGTGGCACTGTTTGTTGGCTATGAGTTGCACCGCGCTTAATAGTATCTTTCACTTTGCTTGCTAATATACCGCCTTCGTCAGCGTTAATGCACTCACTAAGTAAGCGCTCAATATCAGCCAAGGTAACCAGCGGCCTTGCCGCATCATGCACTAACACCCAATCAGGCGGGTTATCTGCAAGCGCTAATAAGCCATTAAGTACCGAGTCAGCTCGCTCTTTGCCGCCACTTGCACGGACAATGCGCTGATCAATAAACTCCAGTGTAGCAAAATAAGGATCATCATCGCTGACGGCCACCACAATAGTCGTTAATTGTTTGAGTTGCGCTAGTTTAGCAAGTGTATGTTCAAGAATTGTTTTACCAGCCAAGCGAATGTATTGCTTCGGTGCGCTATGTTGCATACGGCTTCCCACGCCAGCGGCTGGGACTATGGCTGCAAGGGTATAATTAGTTGTCATTTTGTTGCTGCCCAGGTAAAACACGAATAAATGTTTCGCCGGGTTTGATCATCCCTAATTCATTTCGAGCGCGCTCTTCCACCCCTTCTTGACCAAGCTTTAAATCTTCAATATCGGCTTTAAGCACTTTATTACGTTTGATCAATTGAGCATTAGTATCGTGATGTGAAGTAACAGCAGCTTTTAAACGACTATAATCTTGTACACCGTTGTGGCCAAACCATAATCGATATTGTACAAATAACGCTAAGCACAGCAGCGTGAATTGAAACAGTCGCATTAAACACTCCTTGATTTTACTCTACCAGTACAAATTTATAATGCGATTAAGGCTACTGGTATTATATTTTTTTAACTCGAACATGGGGACGTTTTAAATTACGCCAATTGATATTGCCTGCTAGCAGCATTTCTCTCAGTGATAAAATACGCGGTGTCGTGCGTTTATCAAAAGACCACTGATGGCCACAACAAGCAGCGGCCATTGTTGCCTTTGTGGGCTTTAATAACACCACCGACTGCCCTTCAAGCGGCTGACCTTGGCAGTCAAACCAACCATGCTCATTACAATGAAGTTTATTGTCGCTTACTTGGTCGATGCTGTCTATTGCAACACGGGTTTGATTTGCGCTATTGAGTAAAAGCGGAACAATTAAACCTACATTTTTATGTGTTTGATAAAAATCATCATTATTTTTTGCGTTGGGAGGCTGAGCTTTTTGCTTATCAAGCCAACAGCCATTGTGCGGATCTAACTGAAAAGGAACTTGACCATTTACCACGGCCGTTGCTGCGCGTTCTATATAATAAGGAAGACTTTTTAATCGCTTGCGTAAACGCTGCTCATTCACTTCAACAACTAATTGACCTATTTCCCGCGCATAAAAAGCATTGCACAACTGCGCATATAGCACACGTTGTGTATCTGATTGCCAAATATCGACTTGTTGAAAGGGGTCGCTTGCAGCCAACGATCATACTCTAAAACATCTAGTTGCTTGTTTTATAGCACAGTATTGACTGCTTTTTAAGCTCTGCAATTTACAAAAGCAAAGCTCAAGTTACTTAATTTGTGACTTTATACCTAATTTAGCATCGCCAGTTTCTAAAAACTGCACTACTTCATCACGTTTCTTACCTAATAACAGACTACCATCAGCTAAAAACATAAAATTTTGCCAATTGCGTTTAAACACATCAAAGCTGGTTTCGATAATATTATCGCGGGCGATACAAAAATACACTGTAGTATTAGCTTGCCAACCTAAGTGCGCAAGGATCTCAGCTGGCAATTGCTCAGCGCCGGCTTCCCATGCAGCTTCCCAGTGAATAGTTTGCGAGAAATTGTCTTCGTTACCACACCAGTCTGTTTTTTCAAAAAAATCAGGATGGTCATGTTCACGGCTCACCATGGTGCTCCATAAAACAGCGGCACGCTCATGGCTCATAGGTTTAATTAAGGCAAGGTCTTGTTCTGTTACTGGCGCATCTTTATGACGAAAAACCCACGCTTTTTTGTAATCATCTAACGAAATATAGTTCATAGTATTGGCAAATTAGTTAGCATTAAAAGTGCAAAGACAAATTATACAAGAGATCAAAACATGACTACAGCAATAAAACCACATACCCTCAAATCAGGCATATACCAACACTACAAAGGCCCAAAGTACAAAGTTCTATACGTCGCCATTCACAGTGAAACAGACGAACAATTAGTTATCTACCAAGCCTTGTATGGTGAGTTTGGCATGTGGGCACGACCACTGAGTATGTTTAGCGAAACCGTCGAGAAAGATGGCCAAATTATTCCACGCTTTAGCTACCTTGGTGAAGCCGATTAACTATGGCATGATAGGCATATTGTTTACTGCTCAGACCAGATAGGTATTTACGTGCAATTTAATTCTACTAATAACTACATCGCAAGTTCAGCGTTAAAACAAGCGGTTAATGCGGCTATTTTGCTGGAAAAGCCACTTTTGATCAAAGGCGAGCCCGGCACAGGTAAAACCATGCTGGCTGAGGAGTTAGCTAAAAGCTTAGATACCACACTGATCCAATGGCATATCAAATCAACCACTAAAGCGCAGCAAGGCTTATATGAATACGATGCAGTATCACGCCTTCGCGACAGCCAATTAGGTGATGCCCGGGTAAACGACATTGGCAACTATATTATTAAAGGCAAGTTGTGGCAGGCATTTACCTATGGTGAAGAACATAACAAACGCCCGGTATTATTAATTGATGAAATAGACAAAGCCGACATCGAATTCCCGAACGACTTACTATTAGAACTCGATAAAATGGAATTTCATGTTTATGAAACCGGTGAGCGTGTAATCGCAAAACAACGCCCTATTGTGATCATCACCTCAAACAACGAAAAAGAACTGCCCGATGCCTTTTTACGCCGTTGTTTTTTCCATTACATTGATTTTCCATCTAGTGACGAAATGCAGCAAATTATCGATGTTCACCACCCACACGTAAAACAAGATTTAGTTCGCCAAGCGCTAGAAGTATTTTTTAATCTACGTGAAGTCAACGGCATTAAGAAAAAGCCTTCCACCAGCGAGTTACTTGATTGGTTAAAACTGCTTATGGCTGAAGACATCGATGCAAAAACTCTGCATGACAAAACTCAAAAAGGCGGTTTAATGCCAATGTTTGGCGCACTACTTAAAAATGAGCAAGATATCAGCTTAATTGAAAAACTTGCCTTTATGAGTCGCCGTTAAGATGTTGATTGCGTTTTTCTTCAAACTGCGTGAATACCGTTTACCTGTTAGTTTGCGCGAGCTGCTTGATTTGATCAACGCGCTAAAAAAAGGCGCGGTATTTGCCGATGTTGACGGATTTTATTATTTAGCCCGTACCATTATGGTTAAAGACGAAACCCACTTTGACAGGTTTGATAAAGCCTTTGCTGATTACTTTAGCGGCATTGCCGATCTGGACTTACTCGAAAGCTTAAAACAGCAGCACAACTTACCTGAAGATTGGCTGCGCAAAGAGTTTGAAAAACACCTAACCGATGAAGAAAAAGCCCAGCTTAAAGCCATGGGCGGCCTTGATGAGCTAATGAAAACCCTCAAAGAGCGCCTAGAAGAACAACAAAAACGCCACGCTGGTGGCAATAAATGGGTGGGCACCGGTGGTACATCTCCATTTGGCGCGTATGGCTATAACCCTGAGGGCGTAAGGATTGGTCAAGACGGCAACCGCAATCGCCAAGCGGTAAAAGTATGGGATAAACGCGAATACCGTAACCTAGATTCCGATCGTGAAATTGGCTCACGCACTATTAAGCTCGCCCTTAAAAAACTGCGCAAGTTTGCTCGCACTGGTGCCAGTGACACTCTCGACTTAAACGAGACCATTCGCGCGACCGCCAAGCAAGGCGGCATGCTGGATGTAAAAATGGCACCAGAGCGCCACAACGCGGTAAAAGTATTGATGCTGTTTGATATTGGCGGCTCAATGGATGATTACATTCACACCTGCGAAGAGCTATTTAGCGCCGCGCATAGCGAGTTTAAACATTTAGAATTTTACTACTTTCATAACTGCTTATATGAACATGTTTGGCAAGACAACCAACGCCGCCACTCAAACGTCATTGATACCATGGCGCTGATCAACAAGTTCACCAGTGACTATAAAGTGATCTTTGTTGGCGACGCCACTATGGGCCCGTATGAAATTGCCTATGCCGGCGGCTCAGTGGAACACTACAACGAAGAGCCCGGCAGTGCCTGGCTTGCTCGTATCACCAACCACTTTGATAAAGTCGCTTGGCTCAATCCACAACCGGTTGAACACTGGCGTTACTACCAATCAATTGATTTTATCAAGCAGCTAATGGATAACCGCATGTACCCACTGAGTTTGGATGGGATTAGTAATGCGATAAGAGAGCTAACATAGGTGCTAGATTATAGGGGCTAGGAAAACTAACTCTACAACTCAGCTATATGATTCAATGTTTCTGGATAACGCTGCACCAGTTTTAGTAAAGTAATTGCTTGGAATCTTATTTACAGCGCACGCATATCTATGTGAGAAATTGTGCAGCAAATATTAAATGTACTATTGTGTTTAAGATTTAGAATGCTCTCTTTGTGTCTAGCGGCTAAACGGTTGAATATACTGTTTAGTTCAGCAGTCATTATCATTGGGGGTGTTACGGGAGTCATTCATCAAGTCTTTCACAAAGTACTTTGACATTTTAAAGGACATATTATGTTGACGAAGTATTTCATTGACCGAACATTCTAATGCAAATATTTCAGCTTCAGTAATCATTTTATGCACCTCCAATGTGCTTATTATATAATTCCAATAACTTCGAATTCAGTTCATCATCAGTAAAAGCAACAATATTACCGGCTGGCTTCGAATCATCTAAGCTTCCTATTCTCACGTCAAAATTTTCATTATCAAAACTATCTATAAAAATATGACTTCCTTTTTGTTCATCAAAAAATGATGCAAAGTTGTCTGTAATTGCCATATCAAATTTCATGTTTCTTCCTTGTAGATTAAACATCAAATAATAAAATCTAGTAACATTCTTGCCGATGTATGCAATAGCTTTGCAAATACCCCACGTGACATATTAAATGCTTCGCGAATATTGATTATTTCATCGGGTGAAATGGCGGGCTTATTTGCATCATTCATAGCATAAGTGAGTAAGGTTAGCTTGTCTTGTGCATGCGCTTAAATGTACGCAAATTACTTACACTTATTAAGTTAGCACTATGACGCGATATAAACCTGCTACCAGTGTGTAGCCGCAGGTTTATACCCCGTCAAATATATAATTTAGACGTTGGATAAAACTCAGCTGCAGAGCAAACTCTGTCGCGATATAAAATAGCTGCCACATGGCTCGTTAAAAAAGAAAAGCGCGGGATCTCTCCCGCGCTTCATTTTTCGCTTTAGTAATTTTGGTAATTACTTAGCCTGCCGTTTGTTCGTCACGGCTGCGTTTTTTGTCACCTTTTTTACGCATGTGCTTTTTAATTTCTTGGTACTTTTCACGTTGTTCAGCATTTAATACTTGCCATACTTGATGCTGCGTTTTTAGGTTAATTAAGCCAAATTGCTCGCCTTTGCTTTGGCGCTGCGCTAATAACTCTTTCGCTGCGGCTTCATCAAAGGTTGGCATATCTAACAATGCTTGCATTTGTGCCTTATGGGCAGCACGCTCTTGCTTCATGACCTGTTTATCGTTACCACGTAGCGCTTTAAACTGTGCTTTTTGCGCATCAAAAATGCTTTTTAACTGAGTTTGTTGTTGCTCAGTTAAATCAAGCTTTTTAACGCCACGCTCAGAGAGTAAAAAGCGCGCTTGTTTATGCTGTTGAGAATGGCCTGGTTTATGATCCATGCCCTCTTTTGCTATTACGGCGCCAGTGCCTAATGTTGCTGTCGCTAATCCACAAATTAATACTAGTTTAGAAACTTTACTTGAAATAGTCATAATCATTACCTTTGAGTTGCTTGTAACTTAGTGTCTGTTCAGTTGTTATGTTCACTATAACTAACCAAGTGCAAAGCAACGCAAAGCAATGTAAAGGTTGTGTAAAGGTTCACTTTTAAGTGCGTTAAGGCGTAAAATGAAGTTATTCCAGCGTGGTTAAGGTGAGCAAATAATGAAGCTATTAATGATTGATGATGATACCGGTTTATGTGAGTTACTCTCAGAGTACTTAACTGCGCAAGGTTTTCAAATAGAATGTGCCCATGATGGCGAACAAGGCTTAAAACAAGCGCTTGAGCAAGAATACGCATTAATTTTACTCGATGTTATGTTACCGAAACTAGATGGCTTTGAAGTATTAAAACAGCTTAGGCAAACAAAATTAACGCCGGTGATCATGCTAACCGCCAAAGGTGAAGACTTTGACCGTATTTTTGGTCTTGAACTAGGCGCTGATGATTACATTCCTAAACCATTTAATCATCGTGAATTACTCGCACGGGTTAAAGCGATTACTCGTCGTATTGAACATATTACTAGCCTAGCAAATACCAGCAGTAATAAGTTAACCGTTAATAATATTGTTATAAATTTAGCTGCCCGCGAAGCGTATGTAGATGAACACCCGCTAAGCCTAACCGGTACTGAATATGAAGTACTTGCCTTACTGGTTAAACATGCAGGTGAAGTGGTCAGTAAAGAGCAAATAAGTGAAGAGGTGCTCGGTAGACGCCTAGCCTCTTTTGATCGCTCAATTGATATGCATGTGAGTAATATTCGTAAAAAAATTGCCGAGTTCAACAATGCAGAACGAATAAAAACCATGCGAGGGACTGGTTATGTCTTTATCCAAGGGGAGTAATAAAACTCGGTTTTCTTGGCTAAAACATCCTCAGCACTTTTTATTTTTCAAAATTTTTGTGTGGTTTTGGCTAACAGTAATAGGCACCATAACTGCATTGGTGTTTTTAAGTAACATTGCGACCAATCAAGTCAGTTATGAGAACTTACATGGGCCCATGCAGAAAAACTTGCAATACACGGCCAAAGGCATCGAACGTATGGTAGTCAAACATAATAAATCGATTGCCGAAATTTTAACTCATCCGCGGCTTGCAAAACAAAAGTTACTATATTTAAATTCAGATCAGCCAGATCACTCGCTCAGTAGCAGAGTACCATCAAGTGAGATTGATTTAAGTTTACTTAATTTCACTAAAAACATGCCGCCACAAATTATTTTTACCGAGTATTATCAAGCATTCGGACCGATAAAAATAAACCTTCCTGAGGGGCAATTTTACCTATACGAAATTGATGAGAATCATCAACCACCTTTTTTTATACGGTTAAAGCTGATGCCGATTTGGCTAAAAGTGATCATTGCTTTACTGGCTTCATTAACTTTAAGTTTTATATTTAGTCGTAACCTAATTGCACCTATTAATCACTTAAAGCAAGCTGCAATTAAGCTCTCTGACGGCGATTTAACCGCGCGCGCTGAAATTGATCCAAACAGGCAAGATGAACTGGGCGTACTTGGCCGTGACTTTAATAGTATGGCAACTCAGTTAGAGCAACTGATTTCTGCACAAAAGCGCTTATTGGCTGATATATCTCACGAGTTGCGTTCCCCCCTAACTCGCCTTAAAATGGCTACGGGTCTTGCGCAAATGCAGACCCCAGAAGAAAACCAAACCTATTTATTACGCATTGAAAAAGAAGCAAATCAGCTCGATAAAATGATCGCTGATGTGCTGCAAGTATCGCGCTTAGAGGCGAAAAGTCAGGCGCTATCGCTGCATCAACAATCCTTACAGATCATTATTGATCATGTTTTGAATGATGCGCAATTTGAAGCTAAACAGACCAATAAGCAATTAATTATAAATGGTCAACTCAATGTTGATATTTATTGTGACGAGAGTCTCATTGCCAGTGCGCTAGAGAATGTTTTACGCAACGCAATAAAATATGCAGAGCAAACAATCACCCTAACATTGAGTTTAAGTGATGCTATTTATATAGAGATCAGCGATGATGGCCCGGGCGTCGAACCGCAAAATTTAGCCAAATTATGTGAGCCATTTTTTCGCCAATCTGATGCACGAGACAGAACTAGCGGCGGTACAGGACTTGGCTTAGCAATTGCTAAAAATGCAATTGCCGCCCATTCTGGCAGTTTAACGCTGCATAATAAACAACCAAGTGGGTTATGTGTGCGTATCGCCTTACCTCTGGATAAACAAAAATAATCATGGCCATTATGTTTTACAGCACAGAGCAAAACTTACTTTCCCAACAACCTGAGATCACAGAGTTTTTTCAGCAGCAGTTGCACAAAGCGCAGCTGACTACCGATAATGGCGATTTATATTATGGCTATGTGATACCTGAGCATGCCAAGGCCGCTATTGTTATTTGCTCTGGACGCATTGAAGGATTAGATAAATACCAAGAGCTAATCTGGGAGTTATACAAAAATAACTATGCGGTGTTTATTATTGATCATCAAGGCCAAGGCCGTTCTTATCGCGCTTTAGCCAACCCTCATAAAGGTTTTGTTAATAAATTTAGTGATTATGCTGATGATTTAGCACTGTTTGACCGTTTAATTGTCAGTAAACTCTACCAAGGCAAAAAGGTCATCCTCGGGCATTCAATGGGCGGCGCGATTGCTTTTGATTTCCTAACCCGGTTTGAACATAACTACAGTGGTGTATTTTTGTCTTCGCCCATGTTTGATATTTTCACTAAAGGTATTCCCAAACCAGTTGCTAAACTTGCCGCTCGTATTGCCTGTTTATTTGGTTTTAATAAACACTATGCATTTGGCCAAGCAGATTATCTGCCTATTGCTTTTACACAGAACGACCTTACCAGTAGCGAAACTCGCTATGATTTATTTAGACAGACCTACCAAACGGATAGCGCGCTACAATTAGGCGGGGTGACTTACGGCTGGTTGAATGAAGCTTTTGGTTTTATGACAACTATTGAGCAACAACAGCTATCGATTCCACTTTTTATAGCCAGTGCTGAGCACGATACTGTGGTTGATAACCAAGCCCAATTAGCCTTAGTTCACCGTCAAAGTAATGCTATTTTACAAACATTTACGAATGCTAAGCACGAGTTACTGTTCGAACAAGACACCATTCGCAAAGCTGTGCTTAGCCGTTTTTATCAGTTTTGTGATTCATTAACTTGAGCGCGGCTATGACTCAATGACATGGGATCTTGATGGATCAAAATATCCATTTCACAATTAAATTCTTGTTGGATCATCGCCACTACTTCATCCGCTACATAATGAGCACGGATCAAGGGGAGTTGATCTTCAAGCTCTAAATGCATTTGAATAAACTTAATTTTACCACCTTGTCGCGTGCGTACATCGTGTACGCCAAATACATCGTTATGACTGTTAGCGATTGATATGATACTGGCTTTTTCGTCCTCAGGTAGCTCTTTATCCATTAAATGGTCAGCGCTTTGCCTAGCAATATCCCAACTGTTATAAAGCAAATAACCTGCCACGCCAATGGCAAAAATAGGATCCGCGTACAGCATGTCATTTTGCGCAAGCAGTATGGCCAGCAGTACTGCTGCATTTAAAATTATATCGCCTTTGTAATGCACAGAGTCTGCTTTAACTGCAATGGACTCGGTATGCTTAATGACTTGAGTTTGTACATAAACCACCACTAAGGTGCAAGCAATCGCAAATAGACTAACCCATACCCCGAGCATTGAATGATTTAGTACCACAGGATTAAATAATCGTTCAATGCCATGAAACGCCAATAAACAGCCAGAGCCGGCAATAAATGCCGCTTGCCCTAAACCCGCCAAGGCTTCAGCTTTACCATGGCCAAAACGATGATCGTCATCAGCTGGGCGCAGTGCATAAAAGAGCACCATAAAACTCATTGCTGAAGCGGTAATATCCATCAATGAGTCGGTAAGTGATCCGAGCATAGACGCAGAGCCAGACGCAAGCCATGCCCAACATTTAGCAGCAATCATTAAACTCACCATTACCATAGTGACCACACTTGCTGTTTTTACCCAAAACTCATAACTGCGCTGATGCACGTTTTTGCCTATGCTTAAAGTGTTTACTTAAAATGAGTATATCATTTTTTTTATCTGTTTCGTGTATACTCTCGAACGTCAAAATGTAGATCACCAATAAGGCTCGTTATGCTTGATATCGTTTTATACCAACCTGAAATTCCACCTAACACAGGGAATATTATTCGCCTGTGTGCAAATACGGGCTATGCTTTGCATTTAATCGAGCCTTTGGGCTTTGAGTGGGACGATAAGCGCGTGAAAAGAGCTGGCCTTGATTACCATGAATTTAGCCATGTGCAACGCCATCCATCATTTGCAGCTTACTTAGAAAAATGCCAACCTAAAAAAGTATATGCATGTACCACTAAAGGCAGTCAGTTTCACCATCAAGCAAGTTATGAAGCGGGTGATTGTTTAGTGTTTGGCCCAGAAACCCGTGGCTTACCAGATGATATAATTCAATCACTACCTAATGAACAACGCGTGCGTATTCCTATGCAAGCTAACAGTAGAAGCATGAACTTATCTAACGCAGTGGCTGTTTTTGTTTATGAATCATGGCGTCAGTTAGGCTTTCCTAACGCGCAGTAAGTGATATTAAAATGCGCCTATACCATTGGGCGCTTTCCCCTCTAATTATCTTTAAAATTTAGCACCGCCTAGCGCAATAAATTTGCCTTGCGTGGATTCGCATTATTTCTATTCCTACACTATTCTAAATAAGTTCTTTTTAAACTGATTCAACGGATTGTAATGCGTTTTATCCTTCAAACATGCTGTTTTATTAGTATGTTATCTACTGTAAATGTAAACGCGAGTGTAGCTGAATTAAATGCGAATGAGCTTTCGCTACCCGCCATTAATGACTTTACTCAAGACCCGAGTAATGCGTTTTGGCTCGCAACTAATAAAGGGCTGTTTAACTACGACTCGGTGCATCTTTTTAGTGGCCAAGCACCGCCTTTTTCATCATTTGCGAATCAAGCCATTTTACAAGTAGCGACTTATAAATCCTGGTTATTAATTAACACTGAGCAAGGGCTGAGTTTAATCAACTTAATTAACAACCAGTTAATTCAACTAACCGCAACACCGCTAAAACAGCCGATATTAACCACCGAGCTCGGCTTTTACTTTCTGTACCAAGGTCAGATCCACACTATAAAAGACGAAAAACTCCATTCCCCATTCGCCTTTTCAGAGCAGATCGTCGAACTCGCATTGGGATTTAACAACAGCCTATGGCTACATTCAGGTAGTAATTTAGTTAGTCACTTTGATTTAGCAAGTAATGCAATTACAGCTCAGCTCATCGTCCCCGCGCCTATCGCGCAGTTAAGTCCAAGTCAAACCTCAGCAGCGATCCTTATCAATACCAATAACGACCAACATTACCTGTTTAACAACACGCACTCTATGCAAGAAATAAAACTCCAGCATGCGCATATTCAACAACTAAATTACTTTGATGATCAGCTCTATTATTTGCATAAAAATCGCGCTTATAAACATGATTTAACGACCAAAAACACGAATCCTTTGTTTTATAGTGCTCCTGCACGCTTTTTATCAATTAAACAAAACAACCAACAACTGTGGCTGCAAACTGCCACTAAAAGCTGGCTAAAGCTCCCTGCAATGCAAATTATCACAAGCCCTATCACCGATAATCCTGCTCCGCGTATGCAGCAATACTTTGACATGTTGGAGCAGTTAGGTAATTTTACACAACATAAAAAAATTATTACCATCGCTTATCTGCGCGAAGACAAATGGGCTGTTGCAACCGACACTGGTTTATATTTATACAGTGCCCGCAACCTCACTTTTGATTTATTAATAAAGGATCAAGTTGCTGCGCTGCATTCAACTGCCCCAACAACACTGTGGGTAGCAACCAAAAAGCAATTAATAAAATATGATTTTGCGACGCAGCAACAAAGCCAAACACTACCAATTAGTAACATTAATGCTTTAACATCCCTTAATGACGAGCAATATCTCGCAAGTGATGGTGAGCAATTATTTTATATTGCTAAACAACAGCTCACCGCCCTTGAGCTTGAAACTGAAGCCCTCGGGCAGATCAATGCTATGTATTATCAACGCAACTCTTCAAGGCTTTGGCTTGCGACAAGTAACGGCTTATGGCAGAGCCAATGGCAAGCACCTGAAAATTCTCAGCAAATAACACTTGAGATAAATTTTGATAAAGTAAGTACATTTAACACCACAGCCATTTACGAAGCACCACAAAATGCTTTGTGGATAGTTGATTCTCAAGCGATAAAACTCTACAAACCCAGCACTAACCTATGGGTTGAAAATGCCACTCATAGTATTGCCGCTTATATTGATGATTCTATTAGTTATGAGCAACTTCCAAAATCACTCTTTAGCGTTAGCTACCGTGATAAAATAATGTTGTTTGCGCCAACGGGTAATATTTTATTAGAAGTGCATTCAACACAAGTACCACCTCAAAACAGCTCTTTTTTAATCAGTCATCTGACTTTACACTATCAAGAGCAAGACCAAGACTATTACCACTTAGCAACCAACGCAGTAAATACCAGCCAACCGCTAAAAGGCATCTCTGTTTGGTTTAGCAGTAATGGCCTCTTACCTATGCAGCTCAATTACCGACTCGATCCCAATGGCGATTGGCTAGCACTGCCGAATGCTCAGACCATGCTGTCTCTGGCTAGTAATGCAAAGAATATTTATCTTGAAGTTAAAAACCTTAATCAAGTAAATAACGAGCCGTTAGTGTTAATGATTAAACAAACGGCTTTTGCCTTCCCTCACTGGATCAACCACCTCGTTTTAGCGGCTATTTTTGCTATTTTACTGCTGTTAATTGTTTATAGATTAAAAAGTGGTGCTAAGCATAATTTGGTCAACGCGTTAATGACGCAATCAAAAGATGCCATTTGGATCGCCAATGAGCAGTTTCAAATAACGAACATAAACCAAGCATTTACAACTATTTGTGGTTTTACTCTTGCTGATGTAGTGGGTAAAAAACCAAAAGCATTTACTGTAAACGGTCGCGATAAAAAATTAGAAAGCCTCATTTATAATGATCTAGAGGTTGATGGTTATTGGTCTGGTGAAATTTGGAATGTGCGTAAAGACGGGCAACCTTATGCCTTAGATTTATCGATAACCAAAGTAAAAACCCCTAACCTACGTACCAGTAGCGCGCATTATATTGGGTTATTTTCAGATGTAACTGCACGTAAGAATAATGAACGTGCGATGCTTAAATTAACCACTCGAGATTCTGTCACTGGGCTTTCCAATCGCACTATTTTTATTGAATCTGTAAATAAGGCAATTGCCAGCTGCAATAACAACTTCCCTAATTTACTGATTATTTTTATAGATTTAGACAATTTTAATAAAATTAACGAATCCCTTGGTCACGCAATCGGTGATGAACTATTAAAAGAAGTTGCGGGCAGACTCACTCGTAATCTTGATTCTGGTTATACCTTGGCCCGCTTAGGGGGAGATGAATTTGCTATACTCGTACCGCCCTATTTATATTCAGGCATGTCCGTCTTTTTCGCCAAAAAACTGGCCGATAATATTCTTAAACAATTCCAAACACCGTTTATGCTTGAGGGTATAGAGAGCTTTATTTCTGCCTGTTGTGGTATCGCCGGGTACCCAGAAAACGGTTATAACAGCGAAGCACTGATGCGCAGCGCCAATAGTGCGCTCAATCACGCTAAAAAGATGGGTCATAATAATTACCAATTTTTTGATAAATCTAAACACACAATTGATATGAATGAACTTAGTAAAGAAAGCGCACTTTTTCGGGCTATCGAACATCAGGATTTTCAATTATTTTACCAAGTAAAATATAACGCAGATAAAGATCAAATACATGGTTTTGAAGCCTTAGTGCGTTGGCCGCAAGTTGATGGCAGCATCATTAGCCCGGCTGAATTTATCCCCCTTGCAGAACAAAATGGCGCAATTATTCCACTCACTTTATTGCTAATGAAGCAGCTATTTAAACAACTAGAGTTATGGCGTAATGAAGGAGTAAGTTTTGGTAAAGTGGCAATTAATATTTCGGCTCTGCACTTTCAGCAAAGTAGTTTAGTCGAAACCCTCACTGAGTGTTTAACAAACTATGATGTGCCTGCACGCTGTGTTGAGTTAGAAATAACCGAAAGTGCCATGATGGATAACCCTGAATTTGCCCAACAGCAAATGAACCGCTTAAAAGCACTTGGCTTTACCATTGCGCTGGATGACTTTGGTACTGGTCATTCATCATTGGGTTATTTAAAACGTTTTCCAATCGATACTTTAAAAATTGATCGCTCTTTTATTAAAGATATTGTCGATAGTGAGCAGGATCGTAATATTACCGCGACAATTATTCGCCTCGCTAAATACTTAAATATCGATGTTGTTGCCGAAGGAGTTGAAACTAAAGAGCAGGCTTATATGCTGCATGTTATGGGCTGTAATATGATGCAAGGCTATTATTATAGTCGTCCGCTTTGTGCTGAAAAGGTAGCTACTTATCTCGAAAAAAACAATCTGAGAAAACAATCTAATTTGATGAATGACTAAGTACCTTGTTAGTTATAAGATTAACTACCAGCGTTTATACAAACCCATAAACGCTGGCAGCTACAAGGCACTGTTACTCTGATTTTTGCTCGCGACCTAATAAAGCCATCGCGGCTTCTTTCACGTCTTTATTTTCATAAAGTACCTGATAGATTTGCTCAGTGATCGGCATTTCGATACCAGTACGTTGTGCAAGTAAATAGACTTCTTTGGTGTTGCGATAACCTTCGACCACTTGACCAATTGATGCTATCGCCTGCTCTACCTTTTCACCTTTACCCAGTGCTAAACCAAAACGACGGTTACGAGACTGATTATCGGTGCACGTTAGGATCAAATCTCCCAGCCCAGCCATGCCCATAAAGGTCTCTGACTTAGCACCAAGCGCGCAGCCTAACCGGCATAACTCAGCTAAACCACGGGTGATCAATGCTGTCCGCGCATTAGCACCAAAACCAAAGCCGTCAGACATACCAGCGCCAATCGCAATCACATTTTTAACCGCGCCACCGAGCTGAATACCAATAAAATCATTATTGTTATAGACCCTAAATGAGCGACCACAATGCAATAGTTCAGCTAACTGTTTTGCAAAGGCTGTTGATGTTGACGACACTGAAATTGCAGTAGGTAAACCCATCGCCATTTCTTTAGCAAAGGTAGGGCCTGATACCACCGCAAGTGGCACATCATCACCTAATTCTTGCTGTGCAACCTCTTGCAAAAGTCGGCCTGTATCTGGTTCAAGCCCTTTGGTGGCCCATGCAACTTGTGCCCCTTCAAGTAATGAAGGCTTAATTTGCTGTAGCGTATCGCCAAATGCATGACTTGGCACAACAACCAAGATCACTTGGCTTGCAGTTACTGCTGTGTGTAAGTCGGCTTCAAGGTGTAAAGTGTCAGGAAAAGTGACATCAGGTAGGTAACGTTGATTTTTCCGCTCAGCTGCAAGCGTGGCAACGTCATCGCTATTGCGACCCCAAAGTGTCACTTGGTGACCGTTTCGGGCTAAACAAATAGCAAGGGCGGTGCCATAAGACCCCGCCCCTAATACAGTAACAGCTGAATTGGCTGTACTCATAAATTATGCGTCTGCAGTTGCCTGTTCAGCTTGCGCTGCACGTTGCTGCATGTATTGAGCGAATAACGCATCAAAGTTCACAGGTGCAAGGTTAAGCTGTGGGAATGTACCACGGTTAACTAAGTTAGATACCGCTTCACGTGCGTACGGGAACAATACGTTCGGGCAGAATGCGCCAAGCATATGTGCAAGTTGTACTTCTTCAACTTCAGCGATAGTGAAAATACCCGCTTGTTGAATTTCACATAAAAAAGCCGTTTCTTCACCGATAGAAGCAGTAACAGTCAGTGCTAATACTACTTCAAACACGCCTTCGTCTAATTTATTAGAACGTGTATCAAGGTCAAGCTTAACTTCTGGTGTCCATTCTTTTTGGAAAATAGCAGGTGAATTAGGCGTTTCAAAAGACACGTCTTTTGTGTAAATACGTTGGATCGTAAATTGTGCGCCAGTTTCTTCTTGTGCTGCTACGTTCTGATTTTCTTCGTTCATGATAATTCCTAACTTTTAATCGTTTTTATAATAAATGCTTAAGCGTTTAACTTAGCGTCAAGTTTGCCTTGGGCTTCAATCGCCATCATGTCGTCACAACCGCCGATATGCTCATCATTAATAAAAATTTGCGGTACTGTGCTCGCGCCACCTGCTTTGGCGATCATTTCGTCACGTAATTCAGGCTGTACACCAATGTCGATATTTGTAAATTGCACACCTTTATTTGTTAGCAACGCTAAAGCACGCTGACAAAAAGGGCAATACGCTTTGGTGTAAAGAACAACATTACTCATAACAATTCCTCTATCGGCCTAACTAACTTAATTAGCGACCTGTTGTCGTTGGTAGACCAGCACTTTGCCATGCACCCATACCACCAGATAAAACATAAACCGATTCAAAACCAGCTTTATGCATAGCAGTTGCGATACCTGAGGCTGTCATGCCTGTGGTACATACCAATATAATGGGTTTACTCTTAGACTTTTCAAGGCTTGAGAAGTCAGATTGTTTCGCTTTTTCAGGGCTAATATGCTCAGCGCCTGCAATACGGCCATTATTAAATTCTTTTTGTGCACGTATATCTACAACGACACCGTCTTCACGGTTAATTAATAACGTTAATTGTTGCGGATTTATTTGACGAATTGCTGAAAACTTACTTTTAAACCAGCCGCCCACGATGAGTGCAACTAAAGCAACCCAAGCTAAACTTAATATCGGATGATTACCGACAAATTCAATATATTGATCCATGCGTCTTCCACTATGAAAATTGTCCCGCGCCTGTAGCACTGGGGTTAAACGTAAGGGCAATGCCCTAGCCACGCAAGTATACGTGCTTGATTAGAAATTACCAGAGAGTGAAATATTTTAATATGTCCCTTTGATTGCTGATCATAACCACAAAACACGGTATGCTAAGGCTAAGCAGGAGCTAATTTTCAGGAACAAAAATGACACAACATAAAAAACCTCTCATATTAATGATTTTAGATGGTTGGGGATACCGTGAAGATACCCAAAGCAACGCAATTTTAGCGGCAAATACCCCTGTTTTAGACGAACTTTGGGCAACTCGCCCGCACACCCTAATTTCTGCATCAGGTTTAGATGTTGGTCTTCCTGATGGGCAAATGGGCAACTCAGAAGTAGGCCACGTCAACTTAGGTGCTGGCCGAGTGGTTTATCAAGATTTCACCCGTATCACTAAAGCAATAAACGACGGTGAGTTTGCACATAATCCAACACTAGTTGAAAACATTGATAAAGCAGTGAATGCCGATAAAGCGGTGCATTTAATGGGTTTATTAAGCCCAGGTGGTGTGCATAGTCATGAAGATCATATTGTAGCTGCAATTGAATTAGCTGCAGCGCGCGGTGCTAAAGAAGTGTACTTTCATGCATTTTTAGATGGCCGAGACACTCCACCACGTAGCGCAAAAGCGTCAATTGAACGTATTGAAGCACTGTTTAGCAAATTAAACTGTGGTCGCTTAGCATCGATCATTGGCCGCTACTATGCAATGGACCGCGATAATCGCTGGAACCGAGTAGAGCAAGCCTACGACCTAATGGTCAGTGGGATCGCACAACATAGCTACGAAAATGGTGTTGACGCATTAGCTGCGGCTTACGAACGTGATGAAAACGATGAGTTTGTTGCTGCAACTACCATAGCAGCACAAGGCCAAGACGCAGTACAAATTAATGACGGTGATACGGTTATTTTCTTAAACTTTAGAGCCGACCGTGCTCGTGAAATGACCCGCGCATTTGTTGATAAAGACTTTGACGGTTTCGCCAAGAAAAAAGCCCCCGCACTAAGCGGCTTTGTTATGTTGACCGAATACGCCGCAGACATCGACGCACCAGCAGCTTTTGCCACAGTCCCTTTGACTAATGTATTGGGTGAATGGTTTGAAAAACACCATAAAACACAGCTACGTATTTCTGAAACTGAAAAATATGCACATGTGACGTTTTTCTTCAGTGGCGGACGTGAAGATGAATTTGAAGGTGAAACCCGCGAGCTGATCCCATCACCACAAGTTGCGACTTACGATTTACAACCTGAAATGAATTCAGAAATGCTCACTGATAAACTCGTCGAAGCGATTAAAAGCGGTAAATACGATGCAATTATTTGTAACTATCCAAATGGCGATATGGTCGGTCACTCAGGTGTATTTGAAGCCGCAGTAAAAGCCTGTGAAGCAGTCGATCATTGTATTGGTCGTGTTGTTGCTGCCCTTGAAGAATTTGGTGGTGAAGCATTAATTACAGCTGATCACGGTAATGCTGAACAAATGGCTAACCTTAAAACTGGCCAAGCGCATACCGCACACACCAGTGAACCGGTTCATTTCATTTATGTTGGTCGTGATGCAACACCAAGCGAAGGCAAAGCCCTCAGTGATGTTGCGCCAACCATGTTGCACCTAATGGGCATGGAACAACCAAGCGAGATGACTGGCACACCAATCATGACATTGAAATAAACCATGAACAAAAGTATTAACCCATTAATTTTTAGTACGCTCGTTGTTACTGCGTTAATACTCACTTCATTAGTGACGGCCCCTGCCGTCGCTAATGAAGATCGTACTAAAAAAGATCTCAGCGAAATCCAAACAGCATTAAAGCAAAGCCAAGCTGAACTTGCCGCCCAGCGTAAAGACATCGAAAAATCGCAAAAGAACCTGCAACAGCACGAACTCGAGATCGCAAAAAATGCTAAGGCACTGAATATTGCCGAGCAATCAATTCGCGATACTGAAAAACAACAACAGCAGCAACAGCAGCAAGCTGAAGCACTTGAGGAAAAACGCCTAGAGCAGCAACATGCACTCGCCGCACAAATTAAAAGTGCCTATATGTCTGGCGGACATGACTACTCTAAAATGCTATTAAATCAAGAAAATACTGCACAGGTTGAACGCACATTAAGTTATTATAATTACCTCAACAAAGCGCGTATTGAGCAAATTGATGAGTTAAAAGCACTCCTGATTGAAATAGCGGATGTACAAACCGAACTTGAAAAAACCAAACAACACTTAGTTGTGCTCCATAAAGAGCAAGCCAATCGTCATCAAGCACTCATTGCAGCGCAACAACAACGAAAAGCCAACATCAGTGAATTAAAAACCAAGCTTAGCTCAACCAAAAACTCAATTGATTACTTAAAAGATAATGAAAAAACTCTAGTAGCTACCTTGCAAGAACTTGAAAAAGAAAAAACTAAAAAGGTTGAGTTACTGGGCCTATCAGCCAGTAAAGGTAAATTAAACTGGCCAACAAAAGGTAAAATTGAGCACAGCTTCGGCCAACATAAGCACGGTGGTATTGACTGGAAAGGCGTATTAATTGGCGCTAATGAAGGCAATAATGTGCATAGCGTCCACAACGGTCAAGTCGTGTTTGCTGATTGGTTAAAAGGCTACGGCTGGGTTATTGTTATTGACCACGGTGAAGGCTTTATGAGTTTATACGGCCATACTCAAACCTTACTAAAAGACGTAGGTGATATAGTACGCCAAGGCGATATTATCGCTTTAGTTGGTCAAAGCGGCGGACAAGCAAATTCTGGTCTATACTTTGAAATACGCCACAAAGGACGCGCAGTAAATCCTGTAACATGGTGCAGACGCATTTAATTGATTAAACAGCTGCACCCCACTGGGAGCAGCTGATGCTAAATACACAATTACAAATACAGCGGTTACAATACTCTGCTTTTAATCGCATTCTAATAAGCTATTTATTACTCGTTAGCGTTTTTTTGTGCCTGAGTTTTAATAGCTTTGCAGTGACCTCGGTGGGCGATTTAAAAAGCCAACAAAAAAACGAAATCCTCTTTAATATCCATGCCTATTATGTTGAAGACTTAGCTTTGCAACAAAGCTTTGAAAGCAGCCAACAATTTGAAGCCCTGCTTGCACAGCTAGACCCATACTCTAAGTACCTTGATGAACACGAGTTAGAAGCGCTATTTAGCAGCACCAACGGCCGCTACACAGGCCTTGGGATTGAAGTAAAACAGCAACAACAAAAAATTATTATTGTAAACACGATCAAAGATTCTCCCGCAGCCATTGCCGGAGTACAAATGAATGATGTACTACTTGCCGTTAATCAGCAAACGGTCGCACATAAAGACATCAATCAAGTTGCGCAAATGATTAAAGCGAGTGACACAGCAACGGTTACCTTAACGATTGAACGAGGTAATTCACCACAAGCCATTTATTTTACTCTGACTAGATCAGAAATAAACTTAGAGAGTGTCACCAGTTCATTATCAGAGTTTGGTATTGGTTATTTGGCAATAAATAGCTTTACCAATCACACCTTGCATGATGTTGCGCGGCAAATAACAGCACTGCAAAGCCATTACGGTAATCCACTTACAGGCTTAGTGCTCGATTTACGCGACAATCCAGGCGGCACATTACAAAGTGCTGTAGAGGTATCGGATCTATTTTTACAAAGTGGCACCATAGTCACCACCAAAGGTCGCTTTTATGATGCAAACCAGCACTTTCGCGCCAAAAAAGGTGATATTTTAAATGGTGCGCCAATCGTCGTACTTATTAATGAAAACTCGGCCTCAGCAGCAGAGATTTTAGCCGCTGCACTTAAAGACAATCACCGTGCCACACTAATTGGCAGCCAATCATTTGGCAAAGGATCGGTGCAATCTTTGATCCCATTAGGCAATGGTAATACAGCACTAAAATTAACCACTGCAAAATACTTTACCCCATCGGGTCAATCTATTGAGGGGATTGGAGTCACCCCCGATGTGGCGATTAATCAATCAACCCTTTCGCAAATTGATAAAGTAGTTATAATAAAAAACGAACAAGGAAATGACGATCGGCCATGGTCACGCAAAGACTCAGCTGATCCACTGTTATTAAAAGCACAGCAGCTATTAACTATGAAATAAAGCTTTTAGCTCACTATAAAAAAGATAATAAAAATTATAAACGTGAAAAAATTAACTTGGTTGTTCTGGCTGTTTTTTAGCTTGCCAACATTTGCCGCAAATAAGCAAATAGCGATTGTGATTGATGATATTGGCAATCATCAACGCGACCTCGAAATCCTAAATTTACCAGGTAAAATATCGTTCTCGATTTTGCCTCATACCCCGTATTCGCAAGTTTTTGCGCGCCTAGCCAGTAAGTCGAATAAAGAATTACTGCTGCATATTCCCATGCAAGCACTCGACAGCAGCAAAGCACTTGGCCCCGGCGCACTCACCAGCAATATGAGTAAAGAACAATTACAAATCACCCTCGGCAATGCGCTTGCAACCTTACCTCAGGTGAAAGGTGTAAATAATCATATGGGCTCAGCACTTACTCAAGAAAGCCTGCCCATGAAATGGACTATGGAGGTGCTGAAAAAGCGCAACCTGTACTTTTTAGATAGCCGCACTACAGGCTTAAGCCAAGCGCAAAATGTTGCCAACTTATATGGCGTTGAAAATGTCGGCCGCCATGTGTTTTTAGATAATATTCCCAATGAGAAACAGTTACAATTTCGCCTCAACGAACTAAAGTATAAAGCCGAACGTTATAACTTCGCCATCGCGATTGCCCACCCTTACCCTGAAACCATTGAATTTTTACAGCGCATGCTACCCGAACTTGAACAACAAGGTTTTGAACTCGTGCCGCTATCACAACTAGTTGAGCGTAAATATATACAACTCGCACAAGCTGAGCATAAAGGAGTGAGTGCGAGGTAAGCTTTAAAGTTACAAGGGGAAAGGAGCGAGGTTCTAGGTTCTAGGTTCTAGGTTCTAGGTTCTAGTACTTCGTCACACAAATTTTGACTAGTTGAGAGCACCGTAAGCTCTCTCTAGTTTTTCACGTGCTGAATCAACATTAAACATCCAATTTATACTGACGCCTTCTTTATTTCGGCGCCATTCCC
>NZ_CABVLM010000009.1 GCF_902498845.1 Pseudoalteromonas rhizosphaerae
CTCACCCGTCCGCCGCTCGTCAGCAAAGTAGCAAGCTACTCTCTGTTACCGCTCGACTTGCATGTGTTAGGCCTGCCGCCAGCGTTCAATCTGAGCCATGATCAAACTCTTCAATTAAAAGTTTTTTGTCTTTCGACAGCTCAATGAATTCTGAATTTATTTAATATCTTTCGATATTGAATTGACTGTGCCGAAGCAACTTATAAATAAGTTACTTCTGTTGGTCACTCAGCTTCTCTTTCGAGAAATCACATTGAGACTCTAAATTTTTTGCCTTGCTTAGCGAACTAAGCTCGGCTGTTAGAACTCAATCTGTACGAGTGCCCACACAGATGATTGCTTTATATTGTTAAAGAACGTTGCGACATTGTCGCTAAGGATGCGTATAATACATCCTTTATTTTTCGAGTCAACACTTAGCTTTAAACTTTCTTGCGAATATTTAAAACCTAAGTTTTATTTAACTCTCTGAGTTGTTCGTGCCTCGCTATGCGTTGTCCGCTGCGCGTCGCCATATCCCGTCTCAGTGGGGTCGCATTATAGGGAGATCCAAAAACAGATCAACACTTTTTTTGATCTTTTTTGATTTAATTGACTGTTCGAACAAATTTAGTGCATAAAGGTGGTTTTTAATACAATAAAAGGGCTTTTACAGCCCTTTTGTTACTTAACAATAAACTTCCAACCAGCTTTTGCTTGCTGTTTAGACTCTTGTTGGAGCTCACTTGCCATTAGCGGGTGCGCTTTTAGCCAATCATTTTCAAATATTAGTGTTAGAGCGTCATTATTAACAGTTAATACTAATTTTGGTAATACATCATCTTGGCGACGCATTGATAAGATCACTGCGATCCTAAGCAACCGTGTTACATACTGAGTAAGCTGAGCATGGCAGCCTAAATACTCAAAAACATTCTTTTGCAGATCTGAACGATGTGCATTCGCTACAGCCGCAATAATTTTATGCTCCGATTGTGAAAAGCCTGGCATATCGGTGTTTTCTAAAATATAAGCGGTGTGCTTTTGATATTGCTTATACTCAATTAACAAACCAATCTCATGCAATTGCGCAATCGCTTTTAGTAAAGGCAGGCCACTATTGTTGAATAGTGGCCACTGCTCGCTGACTTGAGCTGCGAGGTGACTGGCGAGTTCTGCAACTCGGTTCGCTTGTTTTTGATCGACATGATAACGGCTCATCAGGCCATCAACAGTGCGCTTTCGAATATCATGATTATGAAACTCAGGGATCATGCTATAAAGCACACCTTCACGAAGTGCGCCTCCTGCTAATCCCATTTTATCAATTTCAAGCGCTTCGAATAAAGCAATTAAAATAGCGAGCCCTGACACAAAAACTAAACGTCTTTCTTCACTAAGCCCAGGTAAATCTAGCTCAGCGATGGTCTCATAGGCGATCGATTGCTTTTTAATTTTATTGAGTTTATCTAAACTCAGTGTTTCATCGAGTGATTGTGCCACCATAATTTCTTGGATAGCTTGTACAGTACCCGATGCACCTGATGCAATCTCCCAACCCGCCACTTTATAACTTGGCGCTATATCATCAATAACTACTCGTGCGGCTTTAATAGCAGCATTGAAATTAGCGTCATTGAGTTTACAGTCTTTAAAGTAACGTTCTAGGTAGGTAACACAGCCCATGTTTAGGCTTTTATAATGTAGTGCGTCGAATCCCTTACCTATAACTACCTCAGTACTGGCACCGCCAATATCTATTACTAGTTGGCGACCACTACATGAAGATGTATGCGCAACGCCTTTATAAATAGTGCGCGCTTCTAGCTCACCACTAATGACATTAATTTTATGCGCAAGGATTTGCTCGGCTTTGATTTTAAATTCATCAGCATTCGTTGCTAAGCGCAAAGTAGCGGTGGCAACAATAGTAATGTTGTTTTTAGGGATATCTTGAAGACGCTCTGCAAATAGTGCGAGACATTCCCAGCCTCGTTGCATTGCTTCTGTGCTCAGTAAATTATCATCATTTAGCCCTGCGGCTAATCTGACTTTGCGTTTAACTCGGCCTATTGTTTGTAAGCCGCCAGCAATTGACTTAGCGATCAACATGTGAAAACTGTTAGATCCTAAATCAATTACTGCATAAACATTTTTTTGCGGTTTAAGTTGCCCCACCGTTCAAAAACCTCTAGTTACTACTACGACTATAACGACGGTCGCAATTACGACCGTGCTTTTTGGTAACTATTGTTTGGTCTACGTCCGCTGTTGTTACTACGACTACGTGGGCCTGTTGAATAATTACGCTTTCTTTGAATAGTAGGCTTAGTTAAATCATCAAGCAATGCACTTTTATCATAATGTGATAAAGGAATGCTGTGCTCTATGTATTCTTCAATTTCATGAAGATTATATGCGTACTGCTCACATGCAAAACTAATTGCCTTACCTGATGCCCCAGCGCGTGCTGTACGGCCAATACGATGAACATAATCTTCACAATCATCTGGTAAGTCGAAGTTAAATACATGACTCACTTCAGGGATATGTAAGCCACGAGCAGCAACATCTGTTGCCACAAGGAAGTCTAAATCACCTTTAGAGAATTGCGCTAAAATTGATTGGCGTTTTTTCTGATTTACGTCACCAGTGAGCATTCCCACCCGGTGTCCATCAGACTTTAACCATGCATAAACCGTTTCACAGCTATGTTTAGTATTTGCAAACACAATGGCTTTCTCAGGCCATTCTTCTTCAATCAAAGTTAATAACAGCTTAACTTTATCTTCTTGAGAAGGATGAAATAACTCTTCAACAATGCGCTTGCCAGTTTTCACATCGGGTTCAATTTGTACATGCTCTGGGTTTGTCATGTGCTCAAACGCCAGTTCTTGAACGCGATACGATAACGTTGCTGAAAATAATAAATTAAGGCGTTGTGATGTATCCGGCATACGGCGGAACATATAGCGAATGTCTTTTATGAAACCCAAATCAAACATACGATCGGCTTCATCAAGTACCACTACTTCGATTTCATTGAGGGTGTAACACCCTTGTTTATATAAATCGATTAAGCGCCCTGTGGTGCCAATTAAAATATCAACGCCTTTTTCTAATTGTGCACGTTGTTTTTCGTAATCTTCGCCACCATATACTAAACCTAAGTTAAGATTACAGTGTGGCGCTAAAATTTTTGCATCTTTGTGGATCTGAATCGCAAGCTCCCGAGTAGGGGCCATGATCAGGGCTCTTGGATGTTTACTAGGTGCTTTGCTAGATTGTAATAACCGATGGCACGTGGCAGTTAAAAACGCCAACGTTTTGCCTGTACCTGTTTGTGCTTGACCCGCAATGTCGCGGCCATCACAAATAAAAGGTAGGCATTTAGCTTGTATGGGTGTGCAATATTCAAACCCACTTTCGGTTAACCCGGCAACCACTTCCGGTGCAATAGCAAAGTCTGAAAACTTTTTATCGGTCAAATGTGTCTTAGTCATAGCGTTTAAGCATAACGTTTAAACTTGCAATAAGAAACAAGAGTGTTTAAATACGCATTAAATAATTCGCCTAACTTATCGGAGAGCGCAATGAGCGAGAAAATTATTCAATTAACTGACGATGGCTTTGAAGCTGACGTTTTACAATCAGACAAGCCTGTATTAGTTGATTTTTGGGCAGAATGGTGTGGACCGTGTAAAATGATCGCGCCAATTCTTAATGAAGTGGCAGAAGAGTTTGATGGCCGTGTTGTAATCGGTAAATTAAACATTGACCAAAATGCAGGCACACCACCTAAATTTGGTATTCGTGGTATCCCTACGTTACTTCTTTTCAAAGAAGGCCAAGTTGCGGCAACTAAAGTGGGTGCACTTTCTAAAACTCAACTTGTTGAGTTTTTAGAAAACAACATCTAAAAATATGCCTAAAAAAAGGGCCACAGCCCTTTTTTTTAATTTTTTTTGTATAAAGACTGGACGCCTAGCGAATGACCTGCTAGTTTATAAAGCCAACTAATCCTTAGTTTACCAACAAACCTCTCTCACTAATCAATATCGATTATATGAGCATGATAACTGTAATAAAGAACCCACCAATATGCATTTACGCGAATTAAAAGACAAGTCGATCAAAGAACTTGTAGACTTAGCTGAGTCCATGGGGCTCGAAAACGTAGCCCGCTTAAGAAAGCAAGATATTATCTTTGCTATCCTTAAAGCCCACGCCAAAAGTGGAGAGAACATTTTTGGCGGTGGTGTATTAGAAATCTTACAGGATGGTTTTGGTTTCTTAAGATCATCAGAAGCCTCTTACCTTGCTGGTCCTGATGACATTTATATATCACCTAGCCAAATTCGTCGTTTTAGTATGCGTACTGGTGATTCTATAATGGGTCTCATACGTCCACCTAAAGACGGTGAACGTTACTTTGCATTACTAAAAGTAAACGAAGTAAATTTTGATAAACCTGAAAACTCTCGCACGAAAATTCTTTTTGAAAACCTTACCCCGCTACATGCAAACGAACGTTTACGTATGGAACGCGGTAATGGTAGCACCGAAGATATCACTGCTCGAGTACTTGATTTAGCCTCTCCAATTGGCCGTGGTCAACGTGGTTTATTAGTAGCACCGCCTAAAGCGGGTAAAACAATGCTACTACAAAATATTGCGCAATCGATTACCCATAACCACCCAGATGCGACATTGATGGTACTACTTATCGATGAGCGTCCAGAAGAAGTTACTGAGATGCAACGCCTAGTAAAAGGTGAAGTTATTGCATCAACGTTTGATGAACCAGCAAGCCGTCACGTACAAGTTGCTGAAATGGTAATTGAAAAAGCAAAACGTTTAGTTGAGCACAAAAAAGATGTAATCATCTTACTGGATTCAATCACACGTTTAGCACGTGCTTATAACACGGTAATTCCTTCATCAGGTAAAGTACTTACTGGTGGTGTTGATGCTAACGCCCTGCATAAACCAAAGCGTTTCTTTGGTGCTGCGCGTAACGTTGAAGAAGGCGGTAGTTTAACTATTATCGCAACTGCGCTTATCGATACCGGCTCTAAGATGGATGAAGTTATCTACGAAGAGTTTAAAGGTACTGGTAATATGGAATTACACTTAAATCGTAAGATTGCTGAAAAGCGTGTATTCCCTGCAATCGACTTTAACCGCTCAGGTACCCGTCGCGAAGAGCTACTGACTAAACCTGATGAACTACAAAAAATGTGGATTTTACGCAAAATAGTTCATGAAATGTCTGAAATTGATGCCATGGAGTTTTTAATTGATAAACTCTCTATGAGCAAAACCAATGATGAATTTTTTGATTCGATGAAGCGTCAATAATTCTCTTTACTAGATTCTAAAATGCCTGTTAATACAGGCATTTTTTTTGCCTATCCCTCAATCTCACTCCTATTATACATTTGTTTTATTAATCTCTTTGCTCTGTTCCCTATAGACGAAAATCATCAAACTGTGCAGTACTGAGTAAATATTAAAACTGCGATTATTTAAATCCAGCACGCAGTAATGCCTCTCAATAAAACGCTCAACTCGCTTTATTGGTTAGTAGTAACTTATAGTCTTAAAGTAACGACCTCTTAAGCTTATATATCGCTCTTTTAAGTCAGCTGTTGTGATAGCTGCTTAATCAAATCATCTACTAATTCTTTTACGTCTGCATCACTGCTGGGGTTATGTTTTTGTGATAAGAGTGATTTATCTAAGCACATCGCTGCATTAGCTACATCAGTTAATGAAAATATCTGTGCGGCACCAAGGATACGATGGCTATCTTGCTGTAATGCAATATAGTCCTTTGCTGCAAGGTGCTGTGTAAGTGATGCTATTTCATCATCAAAGCTGGCAATAAAACTCGTCACTAAATCGCTAATATCAGGATTAGCTAAAGGTAGCGTGCTGGTGCTATTTAAATGCGCTGCGAGTGCCTGATAAAACGCTTCTTTTTCTATTGGCTTACTTAAATAGCCAGTAAATCCCATCGCTAAGTAATTATCTATTTCATGACTCATTGCATTAGCTGTTAACGCAAAAATAGGTTTATTAAAACCACACTTATTTAACAGTTCAAATGCACTAAGGCCATCCATTACTGGCATCTGTATATCTAATAAAACAACATCTGGAAATTCACTGAGGCACTGTTCAACTGCTTGCTCACCATTACTTACTGAGATCACTTCAAGGCCAATCGACTTTAAAAAGCGCGTTATTAGTCTACGATTGTCGGGATGATCTTCTGCTAATAATACTCGCCCAACTAGACCTTTAGTTGCAGCTGGTTTTGAGTTGTCGGTAGCAAGAAGGGTTGGCGCATACTCTTTACATGGCACATTAAAAATAAACTCACTGCCATTACCATGCTCACTTTCAACACTAATATAACCCCCCATCATAATTGCTAATTGCTGGGAAAGACTCAAACCAAGTCCTGAACCACCGAACCTGCGAGTGATGGTATTATCGCCTTGTTGAAAACATTCAAAAATGTTTTTTATTTGCTCTGTATTCATACCAATCCCCGTATCAATCACTTTAAAGCATACGCCTTGTTCGGTGTGATTAATATCCAGAGTAACACTGCCGTGCTCGGTAAATTTGATCGCATTAGTCAGTAGGTTTATTAGTATTTGCTTGACGCGGATCATATCTAACTTAGTCCAATAACTCGAGCCTAAGTGATTTTCTAATAGCAGCGTTAAGCCTTTGCTTTTAGCCTGCATACTTGACATAGCATAAACATCATTTACAAGCTCCACGAGGTCAAACTCGCTAACATGTAAATCTAAACGGTTTGCTTCTATCTTACTAATATCGAGCACATCATTAATCAAATCTTTTAAATGATCGCTATGTTTTTTAATAACTAACAATTCTGTTTGTAATTGCTGGGGCTGATATAAACCATGCAATAAGTCGTCTGTTTGCCCTAAAATAGCGGTAAGTGGTGTGCGTATTTCATGGCTGATATTAGCCAAAAACTGGCTCTTAACTTGATTCGCGGCACGTAGCTCTTGTGCCACATATTGTAATTCTTGAGTACGTTGCTCAACTTTTTGCTCTAATTGGGTTTTGGCCTTTTTTTCGATTGCACGGCGATATAATACAACTGCACAGATCAATACCAACATCAGCACAATAGACAGTAAAATAGTTAACTGTGAGCGTTTTTCAATCTTTAATTCTTGTAGGCTACGCTCTTGTTTAAGCTGTTTAATTTCTTGGTTTAACTGGTTCGACTGAAACTGAGACTGAAATACATTTAACGCTTTCATAACCTCTTCACTGGTTATGCTACGTTGATAATCGACAAACTGTTGGTGCAGATGAATAGCCCGCTTATAGTCACCGGCACCAGCACTTAACAACGCCTCGATACCTAAGCCGTCTTTAATGCGCAATTCATCTTTATATTCTTTGGCTAGTGATATTGATTGTTGTAAATTTTGCTCCGCAATATCAATATCCCCCATCACTAATTGCACTTTAGCTAAAACATGTAAAGAAGCTAACCGTAAGGATTGATTATCTATCTGCAGGGCGTATTTTTGAGCTGCTTGTGCGTGATACAAAGCTGCATCCAACTCATCTATTTTTAAATTTATGTTAGCTAAGTTGGTATGCTGTACGGATAATTGATAGGCGTCATTAACACTTTGATAATAGCGTAAAGCGAGCTGGTAATAGTGCAACGCTAATTGATTTTGACCCGACTCAGTATAAGCAACCCCCATGTTGCCATAGGCACGAGCAATCCCCTCTTCATCACCCAATTGCTGAAATACATCGAGCACTTCACGATAAATTTCAAGTGCCGAATCATAGCTAGATAAACGAATATAGATGCCCGCAATATTATGAAGAATATCAGCTTTGTCTTGCGCGCTACCATCTATTTCATAAAGTGCTTTTGCCTGCTGGTAATGCTCTAAAGCAAGCTCCATGTTGTGCATATTAAAATATGCAAGGCCAATATTACTTAGCAAGTTGGCTTGTTTTAATGGACTCTTTAAACGTACCGCTAAGTTTAACGCACGGCTGTAATCAATAATGGCTTGTTGTAATAAACCTTGAAAATATTGCACCACGCCCTGCATTTTTATTGCTCGAAAATGTAACTCAGGCAGGTTTTCAAATGTACTATGCTGCTCAAGCAACTGATAATAATGCAATGCTTGGGGATAATTACTCAACTCAAACGCACGCTCAGCTAAACCAGAATAAATAGCAACTTGTTGCTGATTTGATAATTGTGTAGACAGTAACTGGGTTGCTAACAGCTGCTTTTCAGGCCATTCATCCGTAACTTTAAATTGTTCAAAAAGTGCTACTTGTTGTTGAGCATTACCTGATTGAGAAAAAACGCCAAGCACACTAATCGAGCAAATAAATAATAGGCGCTTAAACTGACCCAGCATAATTTTTTCCTTGGAATTTTGTTAGCAGTAGAAGCTATGATAGTTTAGTCAAGATACACCAATAACTAGACTGTAAACAATGCTTAACCCACTGATTGATGAGATTTTCGAGTTAATTTTAACGAAGCACATTTGGAAGGTTCACACTTTAGCATTGGAATTATCTGAGCGTGGTGTAATTAATGACTTAGATACAGATCCATACCGTGATCTGTTTAAGCGTAACTTTTTAATTATGAATGCACTTTATCAACTGCAGCAACAACTGTTGCCAAATCAATATTTATTGGTAGCCAGTTTACATATAGAGCTCACAGATAATCCAGATAAGATAACCATTGCAGCGCATGACTCATTACAAGCGTACTATCTAGATTGGCAAAATTACGATGCCTCGATAACAGAAGTTAAATCACTGTTAGATGATTTTTGGCGTACGTTTCGTGCATCACCAACAATAAATACGCTTGATCAACAACAACGCCAGACATTATTAAAGCGCTGGGAATTACCTGACGATTTTTCTATGCCGGCATTGCAAAAGCGCTGGCGGCAGTTGGCAACACAATATCATCCAGATAAACAACATGGTAATGCAGAGCAGTTTAAACAGTTAAAAAATGAATATGAGCAGCTTAGAGCAAGCTGCTCAAAAACATCATAAGCAATAATTAACGAGTTAAACGACGGGCACGAATTTTACGGCCTTTAATATTACCTTCCGTTAATTTTCGTAGCGCGGGCTTTGAGCTATTACGTTCGACAGCCACAAAAGCCACATTATCAAGCACATTAATTTTACCGACTTGACGCCCTGCTACGCCATCTTTACCGGTTAATGCACCTAAAATATCACCTGCGCGTACCTTTTGCTTTTTACCTGAATCGATCATTAGTGTCACCATTTGTGGTTTGTATGGTGGCTTTTCAAGTAGGCTAAACGGCGGTAATTGTTCTGGTAAAAAATCACATTCATAATGGTCACCAATTTGTGCCACTTTGAATTGTTCCGCATCGCCATAAATAGAGCATGCAATGCCTTTTTTACCAGCACGACCAGTACGACCAATACGGTGTACATGGGTTTGTGGGTCATGGGCAAGGTGGTAGTTAATCACCATATCCATATCATCGATGTCTAAACCACGAGCGGCTACATCAGTGGCCACTAAAATCGAGGCGCTTTTATTAGCAAAGTGGATCAAGGTGCGCTCACGATCTCGCTGCTCTAAATCACCATGCAATGACACGGCACTGAAGCCTTCATCAGCTAAATCATCACACACCTGTTGAGTTTCGACCTTGGTATTACAAAACACCACACAGCTTTCTGGCTGAAACTTCAGCAGCAACAATTTTAATGTATTAAAACGTTGTTTGTTATTATCCATTTTATAAAAGTACTGTTTGATCGTACTTTTTTCTTGCTCTTCTTCAACCTTCACCATAACAGGGTTGCTTAATACACGTTTGGCAATCGCTTCTATCGCGCGCGGAAAAGTGGCGCTAAATAATAAAGTTTGACGCTGTTTTGGAATACGCTCAATAATCGCATCCAAAGTGTCTTGAAAGCCCATATCAAGCATTTGATCGGCTTCATCAAGTACCAGAGTGTCTACATCATCTAAACGTAGCGTACCTTTGCGAATATGATCATCAACACGCCCAGGTGTGCCAACAATAATATGTGCACCATGCTCTAGTGAACCAATTTGTGGACCAATCGACACGCCACCACATAGAGTTAATATTTTTATATTGTGAATACCACGCGCTAATTTACGCATTTCCACAGCTACTTGCTCAGCCAACTCACGGGTTGGACAAAGCACTAAAGACTGTATACGAAAACGCTTAACATTAAGCTTGGCCAACACACCTAAACTAAATGCGGCAGTTTTACCTGAGCCAGTTTTAGCTTGTGCAATGATGTCTTTACCTTCAAGCACTGGCGGCAGGCTTTGCGCCTGTACAGCGGTCATTTGGGTGTAACCTAAAGTCGATAAGTTATCGACCAAACCTGATGGTAAAGCGAGTGATGAAAAAGCTGTAGCGGTCAAAGTAATTTCCAGTGCAATAATTAAACATGAAAAGCCGCTGCAGATGCCCGACTTAGTTATGCTGCATAATAGCAGAATATACAAATTGCTACCATTAAGCTGACCATATTCTCAATAAACATTCACCATAACATCACCACCGATAGGCATTTATCTCATCTACTTTTGTTGCTCAGTATTAAATGCTTTAATAACCCTCACTTGAAAATATAACCAGGTCAATAATGAAAAAAATCATCACCGGATTACTGCTAGCCGGCAGCTTTTTAGCCAATGCCGCCGAGCCTGAATTTACCGCAAAGCAACTTCAGCAAGTCACCGAACTAAGAACTAATGCCAGTAACAGCGAGTTAAGCTATCAATTGCTTGAATCGCTTACTACTGAAATAGGACCTCGCTTACCTGGTACAGAAAATGATAAAAAAGCCGTTGCGTGGGCCCAAGCTAAATTTAAAGAGCTTGGTTTTGATAAAGTATGGCTAGAAGAGGCAACCTTTCCTGAATGGCGCCGTTTTAGTGAAAGTGGCAAAATTTTAACGCCAAGCGAGCAACCTTTGCACCTAACAGCATTAGGCCACAGCGTTAGCACACCGAAAGATGGCATTACCGCTGAAGTTGTATTATTTGAAACGCTTGATGAACTTATCGCAGCACCAGCAAACAGCTTAAAAGGTAAAATAGCTTATATAAATTACCATATGAACCGCCATATTGATGGCAATGGTTATGGTCCTGCTGTTCGTGCTCGCTCAACAGGTTCAGTTGAGGCTGCAAAAAAAGGCGCGATTGGTTATATGATGCGTTCTGTTAGCACCGCACACCACCGCTTTGCTCATACCGGTGGCAGTCACTATCAAGAAGGTGTTACGAAAATCCCTAATGTGACCATTGCTAACCCTGATGCAGATCAGCTAGCTCGATTAGTTGCACTAGGTAAAAATGTTACCGTAAATATCAATGTGCAAACTGAAGATCGCGGCCAAGGTACTGGCTATAACGTGATTGGTCAGTTCAATGGCACACAAAACCCTGAACAGTACGTACTTATTGGCGGTCATTTAGATTCTTGGGATTTAGGCACTGGCGCACTTGATGATGGTGCAGGCGTTGCGTTAACCATGGCTGCTGCCAAACATATTAGTGAAATAAAACGTCCTAAACGCAGCATTCGTGTAGTGTTATTTGCCGCTGAAGAGCTAGGATTATGGGGCGCTAAAGCTTATTTCAAAAAGCATGCAAATGAACTTGATAAAATTGTTGCCGCAGCTGAATCTGACTTTGGTGCTGATGTAGTGTATGGCTTTGAATCGAATGTATCTGCAGCCTCGTTGCCAGTAGTGCGTGCAATAGCCAAGCAACTTGCGCCGCTAAATGTTGAATACATAGGTAAAAATAGCGCTAATGGTGGGCCTGATTTAATTCCATTTAAAAATGCCACCAGCGCGCCAATTTTTGAGCTGCACCAAGACGGTACTGATTACTTTGACTACCATCACACTGCTGATGATACGCTTGATAAGATCGATCCGGCTAAACTTAAGCAAAATACCGCAGCATATGCTGTATTTGCGTTTATGGCAGCTGATGCTAAAACTACAATTAAAGCAAAGCCTGTAGCGAGTAAATAAGCTAACCAAACATACTTTCTTACAGTTTTCTGCTTTGCATCTAACCTTCCTTGTTTTAATTTAACGTAAAACAAGGAAGGGAAAAAGGTCATATGCTACTATTCAATACCAGCGATTCATTGTCGTTTTTCAGCCAAACAAAAACCTGCCCATACTGTCATCACGATGACTATCGACTACAAAACCAAAGCCGCTTTTTGCGTTTTTCAATTGTCCCTATGCTGCCATTAGCATGGCATTACCAATACCAGTGTAGCCATTGTCAGCACAATGTGCAGCTTTCAATTATGCAACTGCCATGGTTAGAAAAGCTTTCTTTGATCAAATATTTTATAGGCTCGATATTACTTATCTGGTTATCAATTTACTTCTATACACAACATCTTGATGAGCTAAAAGCCAAGCAAGCAATACTCAGCCAGCCACAAGCATTCGATACTTACTTGGTACATGCTGATAAGTTTTCTAACGAACCATTGCGCCCTGAAAACCTAAAAGTAGCTCAAGTACTCGAGTTTGATGACCAAAATATCACCTTTCAAATCAGCAATTATCGCTATAAACGCGACAGCGGCATTACTATGGCTATGCGTACCAGCTTATTGATACAAAAAGATTATTTCTCATCAAAAACAATAACTTTACCGCGCAGCGAAGTACAGCGTTTATATGAGGATGGTGCTATTTATGATGTACTACGCCCTTATGCATATAGCTTATATGGTGGTTTTGTGATGTTCCCACCACGCCCTAAACCGCTATATGAAGGGTTGAAGCTTAATAAAAATAATCAGCAAGGCATCATCTATTACAAAGATGGGTTATTTCCTGAAGCGTTCGAAAGCTTTTTACTCGCCAGCAAAGAAGGCTCACAATGGGGTCAGCTTAATACTGCGCAAATGTATCGTGATGGTGAAGGGGTAGAAAAAGATATCAGCCAAGCTATTTATTGGTATCAACAAGCTGCAGGGCAAAATAACCACAAAGCCAAAGTACAATTAAAAGAACTCTGTCTAAAACATGCTTGCTAGTAGCAATTTTATAACAGCTTCAGACTCGCAAGCTGTTGTTACAAAATAAGATCACTAGTTTATAATAAAAATGGCAGGCCAAAGCTTGCCATTTTTATGCAAACATATTTTTTCACAATGTTAAATGTTGCTCTAAAAACGCTAACACTTTTTTATAGTAGTATGTTCTATGTTCTTCTTTATAAAAACCATGCCCTTCATCTTCAAGCAGTTCATATATATAAGGATGTTTAGCTTTTTTAAGAGCCGCAATAAGTGATTCGGCTTGTTCAATCGGTGCACGCTGATCTTCACCACCATGTACTATCAGCACTGGAGCCTTTAACTTATCAATATTATAGCTAGGTGAAAAAGCCTTTAATTGCGCTTCATCTGTGCCTATAACAGTTTCTAAATAGTTGACACCTGAACTATATTGCTGAGTATCACCTTCGTTATACATTAGGGGTAAATCATAAATCCCCATTAAACCAATGGCGCATTTAAACATGTTGGGTTCTAAAATCGCACTTTGCAGCGCAGAGTACCCACCAAAACTTGACCCCATAATACAAATATTGTCTTTATTAACTGTACCATCTGCAATTAATAACTTTACGCCATCAATAATGTCATACTGAACATTCTCTCCCCATTGACGATAACCCGCTTTTTGAAAATTCATGCCAAAGCCTTTTGAGCCACGAAAATTCACTCTCAGCACCGCAATCCCCTTATTAGCCAGCATCTGTACCTCTGGATCATATCCCCAATAATCTCGAGCAATAGGCCCACCATGCGGCATAACCACTAAAGGTAAGTTTTTCTCAACTTTACCGTTAGGTACGGTTAGATATGCAAGAACCTGTAAACCATCACGACTTTTAAATCGAATAGGCGTAGTTTGCGCCATATCAGCTTCTTTAATCCAACCCCGTGTAGAAAAAAGAATCCGTAATTTATTGCTTTTCGCATCATAGAGATAAAACTGACCTGGGTTAATATCACTAGAGGCATAAATGATACTTTTGTCACCTACTTCAGTGCTACTAATAAGCTGTACTTGGTTACCAGGTAATGCACCTAGCATATCTTTTAAACGTTTACTTTTTTCTGATTCACTATCTATAAACGAGTAACTTGGATAATCCGCTTCAGTCTCAATGGCAAATAATTCTTTAGTTACTTCATCGACCCACACATGCTTTGGTGATACCTGTTTATCTTGAAATATCTGTGTTGCTTTATTAGTGATTAAATTTATTTTTATTAAGCCTTCAGCTTCACCATTTGAAGATGCCATCGCATAGACAAAATTACCCGTTTTATCAAATGTTTCAAGGCTTATATCAGTGTAATTAACACCCGTTAAATCCAACTCTTTCCAACTCCCTCCTTCTGGCTCTCTGATATGTATTTTTGCATTGAGGTAATCGTCTGTTGAAATTGCAATACGAACATTACCTTCATGATCAGTTAAAAATCGCCCCATTGGCATTGGTGAACGAGTAATTTGAGTACGTAAGCCACGATACACATCAACCTCATATACAACCGAAGTTGGCTCGTTACTGGCAGTCCAAGGATAAGTTACTACCAATACCTTTTTATCATCATGGAGTAGTGGATCAAGTAAGTAAGAAGTACCATTAACTGGCGTTTGCTTTTTTACACGCGAACCTATTTGCTGCTCGCCATGCATACCGATGACATACTTACCACGGCTACCGTCAGCATTTATTGCAAACAATTCTCCATAATAAATAGGCGTATCTTGCCACCCTCTTAAGTATTCTTTTTCAAGAATGACACGCTCATTATTAACCCAGTGATATTCACCAACCTGCGCATTACCAGGAAAACTAACAGCATGAATTACAGAAAACTTACTGGTGTCTACAATTATTAATGAATTTTTACCTTCCAGTTTTTTAATAGCCCCAATATAGCTGCCATCAGGCGAAATAGTAACGCGGCTAAATTCATCAGCTTTACTGAAGTTATCAACAGAGAGTGACTTTGAATTAACAGTGCCAGTAAAAGTAAGCGAAAATACCAATATCACTAATATAAAGAGGGAAAGCCTAAACATATTTAACTCCATTTAACATTTTAATTATTATTATCATCTATTTAACAATAACTAAAAAGAACTCAATTATCTACATTTTTAGGGGCATTATCAGCTTTAATTTATGACAAAATACGAAGCAAATAGGCTGTATTTTTTGCTATCCGACAAATTATAAATAGATATTATTCTCTATAGCTTCAAAATTATTTTCAATTCAAAAAATCATTAGTATGTGCCACAGCTGTTTTGCTAAATCATAATTCTCAGGTCTTTACTTTGCTTTTGTTACACTATAACATAACCGACATATTATAACAAAACACCGGACTGTTTATGATTTTACCTAACTTTAAAACTTGCTTAATTGCCTCTATGGTTGCTGTACTGTGTGCCTGTAACAGTGAAATTGATGACCTTGTAGATAAAAATGCTGAGCAGAAAGATGACCATGACCACACCGAAATCACTGCAAAAGGGCGATTAGCGATTAGCCATGCTGATATTGCTAACGTATCTGTTTTTAACGCTGACAACAACTCGTTGCTGGAGACCTTTAATACCAGCAACATAATAAGTGGTCTATATGCCAGTCCTAATTTCCGTTATGCAGTATTGATCCAGCGAGCAGAAAATTATGTTGAGTTCATTGACGGTGGATTATTTACAGAAGATCATGGTGATCACCAACATGGTTATGAACAGCAACCCGAGCTGCATGATTTAATCTTTAGCGATAGTAAACCAACCCATTTTGATGTCAGTGAACAGCAAGCTGCACTGTTTTTTGATGGCGATCTTGATGCAGGGATCCCTGCAAGCTTTGTGTTATTAAGTGATGAATCACTTGCTGCTGGGAAAACGTTAGCAGCACATAGCTTTAACAATGCCATGCATGGTACAGCGCAAATTCGCGGTGAATCGGTAATAACAACTTATCGCAGCGAAGATATAACTAGCGTGCTGCCAAATTATGTTGAACAACTGCATATTCATGGTGATCACTTTCATCAAGAACAGCGGTTTGCAGTGGATTGCCCTGCACTACATGGCAGTGCGCAAAATCACCAGCATATCGCTTTTGGCTGTAGCGATGGTGTATTAGTTATAACTGAAAAAGGTGGTGTGTTTAACGCAGCCAAAGTAGCTAATCTCAACAGCTTTGCTGAAGGTACGCGTATTGGCACAATTAAAGCGAGTGAACACAGCGAACTATTTTTAGGTATTGCACAAAGTAAGCTTTTTTACACCATCGACCCAGCATCAGCTGAAATGACACAGCTTGCATGGCAACAAAATACTGAAAATACCGTATTAGCAAGTGCACTGGATAGGATTACCGGCGAGTTTTATGTACTTGAAAGTGATGGTTTCTTGTCAGTGCTACATGCTGAAGATGATTGGCAAGTCAGCGCACGCTTTAAAGTACTCGAAAACCCAGCTGGTAACTATGCACTCGCGGCCTCAGCGGCCGACGATACTTTATATATCAGTGATGCAAACAACCAAACAGTATTAAGTATCGACACCCATGAGCAAACGACTAAAACTATTCTTAACCTTGATTTTATCCCTAATCAAATTACCTGGTTAGGTATAGCTGCTGAATCAAAACATGAACACTAATTAATTCAAGCAAATAACTTTCATAGCATTCCCTTGCTAATTCATTGCCAGCAAATTTACTTTGCTGGCTTTTTTGCTTTCATGCTGACAATTCCATGATGAACTAACACAGCAATCGCACCGGCTAATACACCTAATAAACCATCGAACAGTAAAGGCGCAATAATCTCTCCCAGCGTACCTAAGTTTGCCAGTGCAAACTCAGCAACAGCGGTTTGCCAATGATGCAACACACTAATACCATGCACTAAAATTCCTCCACCCACTAAAAACATCGCTACCGTACCTGCAAATGCTAAAAACGCCATTAAACGTGGTGCTGCGGCTAATAAACCTTTACCTAATAATGCTTTAAAACGGTTTCCTGTTTGCTGTGCTTGGTTAAGCAAATACAAACCAGCATCATCGAGTTTTACAATCCCTGCCACTAACCCATAAACGCCTATGGTCATGATCACCGCAATAACACTTAAGACTAGCGCTTGATTTAGTAAACTTGCACCCGCCACGGTGCCTAGAGTGATAACTATTATTTCTGCCGATAAAATAAAGTCGGTTCGAATAGCCCCTTTTACTTTTTGTTTTTCGTACTCAACTAAATCTAAATTTTCGACAGCATCTACATCATCATTTTTCGTAGCTGGTAATAACTTTTCAACTAACTTTTCTGCACCTTCAAAACACAAAAATAATCCACCAACCATCAATAAAGGTGTAATAAGCCAAGGCAGCCAGACACTTATTAATAACGCTGCAGGAACTAAAATAGCTTTATTTAAAAATGAGCCTTTCGCTACCGCCCACACGACCGGTAGCTCACGATCGGCAGTGACTCCTGTCACTTGTTGCGCGTTTAAGGCTAAATCATCCCCTAATACACCCGCAGTTTTCTTCGTGGCGACTTTACTCATAGTGGCAATATCATCTAATAAAGTGGTGATATCGTCCAATAATGTCAATAGGTTAGTACCTGCCATCTCATTTCCTTTGCAGTTAAAAAATTTATAATAATCAACATAGCCTAAACAAGTATTTTCACCAAAGGTTAATTTTCGTTTGCTATGCTAGTTGCTAAACATATTTAGCCAAGGTACTTGTTAATGTATAAAACCCTATTAATTGCACTCGGTGTTATTAGCCTCAGTGCATGCACAGAACAATTAAATAGTCAGTCTTTCTCCTGCGATAGCCAGCTAAGCGCCGTTATTACCAGTAACGATGAAGAAAGTGCCACGCTAAATTACAATCAAGTAAATCATTCGCTGACCAAACAAATCAGCGCCTCGGGCGTAAAATATACCAATGAAGATGTGCTGTTTTGGACCAAAGGGAATGAAGCAATGTTGATAATTGATGGCAACAAATATCATTGTAATTTAGAGTAATACAATCGCTCGCCAAACTTATAATTTATAAAAATACTGCTACACTCATAAATAATTAAGTATTTACGGGTTCACTATGCGCGCTATTGCTATTAAAACGAAACTAATTTTTGCCTTTGCCACAATTGGTTTTTTAATGCTCGCCAGCAGTAGTTTTTTTTACTGGTCATTAGGACAAATTAATCACGCCACTTCGGATATAGAAACTTTAGCTGTACCGGTACAACAGCAAAGTCATGCCTTGCGGTTATCGCTGTTATCAATCACCAAATTTAATGCCGTTGCATACAGCCAAACAAGTAAAGCCAGTTTGCAACAGCAGCAACAGAGAACTCATGAAGAACAAGCTTTATTTAAAACCAAGCTAGAAGAATTAAACTCTCAGCTGCACGACCAACCGCAAATGCTGCAATTACTATCGAAAATAACACAACGCTATCAGCAATTTAGTACCACTAGTGCAACAATGTTTAACACCAAACAACAAGGCCTAACAGCAGCAACTCAGGTTACCTCATTAGCAAATGATTACGCTAATAATCTTGCTGACTTGAGTAGTGGCTTACTTGATTTAGAACTAATCGAAGTAACACCGGAGCAACAATCGTTATTAGCCGCTATTGTTGGTACCGCGACCCGCATTGACGACTTACTATTCACCTTAGGCAATAATGTTAAGAGCATCAACCACATTAGCTCCCTACAAACACTCACAGAGCACCAACAAGATACCGCTTTTTTATTAGACAATATCCAATCTAATTTTACATACCTACAACAGCAAGCGAGTGAGTTAAAAAATCAAACAAATTTCAGCAACCTAAAAGACCTTCTCAGCTTAATTAATCAACAGTTGGCAACACTGTACCAGCAACAAAGTACTCTTTTGACCAGTAAAGTTGCGACCGAGCAAGCCTTTGCTGTATTCCAGCAACAGTTTCAACTTACCGAGCAGCTCATTATTGAGTTAAATCATTTAGCCGATAAACGCTTTGATACCTTGCAGGCGGATGCTCAGTCGGTGATCACTACAGGTTCGCGACTCGCGATTATTATAAGTTTAGTGCTTATTTCGTTTGCAGCCTTGATCTGCTTTTTAACCACCAAAGCAATGTTAAAACCACTCAATGCTGTAAATAAAGCACTATCACGTATCGCTTCTGGGGATTTATCGAAACGTACAAAGCCCCATAATGATGATGAATTTGGTGTACTTTTAAACAATATCAATCAATTAAGCGATGATCTAAGTACATTACTAAGTGCGATAAGTGATAACGCCCACACCTTAGATCAATCAGCAATTCAAACCAGTGCACAAGGCCAACATATGACCGAAGCAGCACAGCAGCAATTAGATCGTATTGCAGAGGCCGACTCGGTGGCGCATAGCATGCATAGTAATTCCCAAGCGGTCTGTGAACGAGCTGATAACACCTCTAATGAAGTTGCTAACGCTTCGCAGTTTGCCAATGATGTAAATCAGATTGCTGATCGTAACAGCCAGCGTATTGCAGCGTTACTGACTCGGCTTGATCAAGCTGTACAAAGTACTAATGAGCTAACCCAACACACACAATTAATTGGCGCAATCGTGGATACAATTAGCAGTATTGCTGAACAAACTAATTTACTTGCGCTAAACGCTGCTATTGAAGCTGCCCGTGCAGGAGAAAATGGCCGAGGCTTTGCTGTTGTGGCAGATGAAGTTCGCTCTTTAGCTGCACGAACGCAAAACTCGACTAGCGAAATACATACAATGATCCAAACACTGCAACATCAGGCCAATACTGCTCATCATGAAATTAACGATGGGCAACAACAAGCAAAAGAATGTGTAGCAAATAGTAGTGAATTAAACCAAGCGGTGGATAAAATAAAAAGTACTTTAGTGACAATTAACCAAATGAGTATGCAAATTGCTAGTTCATCACATCACCAGCTTGATAACAGCAATGAGATAAAACAGATTATGGCGCAAGTAACGGTGCAAGCACAAACGAATGCCGAACATGCAAAGTCACTCGCCAATCAAAGTGAAGACGTTAACCAACTCGCTCACTCATTAACCAGCGCAGTAGAAAGATTTAAGTTCTAACTCTGAATATAAAACCCATCTGCAGCTATTGTGATAATGATAAATACACGCCACAGAAATAACGTTGCAGTGGCGTGTAGCAACTTATTTATTATTTTGCTCCGCGATAAACTCCCTAATGTATTTATCAAATAGTGCCGCAGGCAGTGGTTTGCTGTATAAAAAACCTTGAATATAATCACAATTTAGAGCGTTTAAAAAAGCCAGCTGTGCAAAGGTTTCAACTCCTTCGGCAACAACTTTGAGCTGTAGGTTACTAGCCATTGAAATTATTGCACTAACCATCGCACAATCTTCAAGATCATCCGGTAAGTCTTTTATAAACTCCCGATCTATTTTTAACTTACTCAGCGGAAAACGCTTTAAATAACTCAACGATGAGTAACCGGTGCCAAAGTCATCAATTGCTAAACCCACGCCGGTTGCCCGTAATGCTTGCAACTGCTGCAAAATATTTGAGCTATTATCAGCAAGTAGCGTTTCTGTAATTTCAAGGGTTAAACACTGAGCTGATAACTGCGTTTCCTGTAGAACACTTTTAACTAACGCTTCAATATCTTGGCGAATAAATTGCACGCTAGACATATTTACCGTAACAAAAAACTGATCACCGAAACAACCACACCACTTAGCAGCTTCGCGGCATGCTTCTCTGAGTACCCACTCACCAATTGGAATGATTAATCCTAACTCTTCACATACAGGAATGAATTGTGCCGGCGACACATCGCCAAGCTCCGCACTATGCCATCGCAATAATGCTTCACAGCCGACCGTTTTTTTATCGTGGCTAATAATTGGCTGAAAATAAACGGTAAACTCGTTATTACTAAGCGCTTTATGAAGAGCATTTTCGAGCCTACTGCGAGCAGTCGCTTGTTCATGCAAGCCACTGGTAAAGAACTCAAAGCAGTTTCGCCCTTGCGCTTTAGCTTTGTACATAGCGCTATCAGCATTACGTAGTAATATTTTTCGATCGCTGCCATCGTCGGGGAAAATAGTGATCCCCATACTGCCGGATACAAATACATCTTGCTCACCAATTTTAAATGAAGAACTAAGCGCCAGCAGAGCTTTTGTAGCTAGTCGCTCAATATCTGCTAACTTATTGATCCCTGGCAGTAATAGCGCAAACTCATCGCCACCTAAACGGGCAACTACGTCAGAGCTGCGCATACATGCTTTAAGCCTTTTGGCAGCCTCAAGTAATAGTAAATCACCACTATTATGCCCTAAGGTATCGTTAACGCTTTTAAACCGATCTAAATCAATAAAACAAATTGCCAAACGCTTATTATCAGCTGTCGCACGGATCATTTCTTGATCTAGCTTGCTATTATAATGATAGCGATTTGCCAAACCCGTTAAGGTATCAAAATTAGTTTGTAGCCACATTTCCTGTTCATTTTCTTTGCGTAAAGAAATGTCGTTAAATAAGGCAACATAAACTTCAATGTCTTTTTCCTCGTCAAATACTACCGAAATATTGACCCAGCTCGGGTAAATACTACCATCTTTGCGGCGGTTCCATATTTCACCTTCCCAGTGCCCAGCCTCATTTAAACGTCGATATAACACTTTAAAAAACGATGGTTTATGATGGCCCGAATTTAATATTGCAGGTGATTTACCAAGCACATCTTGTTCTTGATAACCGGTGATCTGTGTGAAGGCTTTATTTACAGCTTGAATTTCATTATCACGATTAGAAACTAAAATACCTTCATTAGTTGTTGAAAATACCGTGCTCGCGAGTCGTTGTTGTTGAAGTGCTTTTAATTTTAAAGTGATATCACGAATTAAATGTATTTCACCAATTTTGCTATTTTTTTCGTCGATAACTGCGGTTACTCGTGCCTCTCCCCAAAATACCTCTTTAGCTCCGTGAAATTGACACTCACTATCAACCCCAACTACTCCTTTCGAACACTCAGTAAATGAGTAAATATTTTTATCTTCCAGTGGCTCGCCTGCCGTCAACTTTTGCACAGCCGCAGTATTAGCTGTAATGACCCTATGTTCGACATCCGTGTAAACGAGCAGATCATCAATACTATTGAAAATCGCTTTTAGCGTCGCACTGTCTTTTTGCGCCGATTTTTTAGCTCGGCGTAATCGCAAAGCTAACATGGTTAAAGTCGCTAACAGTATTAGTAGTACAGAAATAGATATTAGCGCTAACAGCAATTGATCGGTGCGTTTTTGTTCTATTTCATTAGTTTGAATGGCAACCAATTGTTCAAGATTTTCTTGATAATGCCAAAGCGCTTTTTCAAGGTTACGTTGAGATGAAATATCATGTATGACAGAAAATAAAAAATCTTTATTTTCAATTGTAAATGGGGCTGAATAAACGCTAACGGTACGTGTTTCACCGCTCGCTAATCGGTGTTTGAAAACAAAATAGTTTTGCCCTTTACTCAGAGCAGCTTGGCGTTCCTGTGCAACTTGTTGCTCAGTAAATATATTAATTTGCTGGATACGCATTGTTTGCAATTGCGCAATACTGTAACCATAAAATGCTGCCGCTGCTTTATTAGCAAATTTAATTTCACCCGTTTGCGGTTCTACCACTAACATCACGGCACTGTGCTCATTAAAAAGCGGCACATTGAGCGCGGAATTTAATGATTGCTTAGCACTTACTTGATCTACAAAGGTAATTACACAGCAAAGAAGAACAGCCTTGATAAATGTTTTTACGATAAGCCCACCCATTAATCAAAAACTCATTTCAAACATTTGTCCTAAACTATAGCTTACTCACCTTATAATGTAACAAAAATGATCGCTTAAATGCGCTCTAAAAACACCTCATTAATTCGCTTAACGTCTTTATTTAAGTATAATGCCAACAGTCTTTTAAGCTTTAAAGCGGCCCACAATGAAATACAAAGATCTACGTGATTTTATCGATTTATTAGAAAAAAAAGGTGAACTGAAGCGTATTCACCAAGAAATTGATCCTTATCTTGAAATGACCGAAATTGCCGACCGCACACTACGTGCTAAGGGACCCGCTTTATTGTTTGAAAACCCTAAAGGTTATGATATCCCCGTACTAGCTAACTTATTTGGTACACCAGAGCGTGTTGCCATGGGAATGGGTAAAGAACACGTTAGCGAACTACGGGAAGTCGGTAAGTTGCTGGCATTTTTAAAAGAGCCAGAGCCACCAAAAGGCATTAGAGAAGCATTTAGCCAAATTCCAGTGTTTAAGCAAGTATTAAATATGCCTGCCAAAGAAGTTAAAAAAGCGCCTTGTCAGCAAATTATTCTAGAAGGCGATGATGTTGATTTAACTAAGCTGCCAATTCAACACTGCTGGCCTGGTGATGTGGCTCCATTAATCACTTGGGGTTTAACCGTCACCAAAGGACCTTTCAAAAAACGCCAAAACTTAGGTATTTACCGCCAACAATTACTCGGTAAAAATAAAATCATTATGCGCTGGTTATCACACCGTGGCGGTGCTCTCGATTTTCAAGAATGGTGTAAAGAAAACCCAGGCCAACCTTATCCGGTATCGGTAGCATTGGGTGCTGATCCTGCGACAATCCTAGGTGCCGTCACGCCAGTGCCAGATACCTTGAGTGAATACGCCTTTGCCGGCTTGCTACGTGGTAGCAAAACAGAAGTAGTTAAGTCGATCTCCAATGATTTACAAGTTCCTGCCAGTGCTGAAATAGTTCTTGAAGGCTATATAATGCCGGGCGAAATGGCACCTGAAGGCCCTTATGGCGATCACACGGGTTATTACAATGAGGTTGATAACTTCCCTGTTATGACCGTGACCCACATGACACATCGTAAAGATCCTATTTATCACAGCACTTTTACTGGTCGTCCACCAGATGAGCCGGCAATTTTAGGAGTCGCACTCAATGAAGTCTTCGTACCTATTTTACAAAAGCAATTTCCTGAGATAGTCGATTTTTATCTACCGCCAGAAGGCTGTTCATATCGTATGGCGATAGTGACAATGAAAAAACAATATCCAGGTCATGCCAAGCGCGTGATGATGGGGGTATGGTCGTTCTTGCGTCAGTTTATGTACACAAAGTTTGTCATTGTCTGTGATGATGACGTTAACGCACGTGATTGGAATGACGTGATCTGGGCGATTACTACACGTATGGATCCCGCCCGCGACACGACTCTAATTGAAAACACTCCGATTGATTATTTAGACTTTGCATCACCGGTTTCAGGTCTTGGTTCAAAAATGGGTATGGATGCCACTAATAAATGGCCCGGCGAAACCACTCGTGAGTGGGGCGAACCCATTGTGATGGATCAAGCGACTAAAGATCGCGTCGATGAAATCTGGCAAAGCTTAGATATTCTTTAACAGCTCTTTTAGAGGCTATAAACTCACTATGCGGATATGTTATTATTGTTCAAATAAAGTGCGTATCCGCTAATTTAAGGTAAAACATGCAAACATTACACGCTGAAGTTGTCGCTATCAGCCCACTCACTGAATTTGTTCACAAAGTAATTTTAAAACCTGTTGAAAGCGTCACCTTTGAAGCTGGCCAATATTTGCAAGTAGTGCTTGGCGAAAAAGACAAGCGCGCGTTTTCAATTGCCAGCCGCCCTTCACAGTCTGATGAGCTAGAACTCCATATTGGCGCATCTGCAGTTGATTCATATGCAATGCAAACTTTAGAGCATCTTCGCCAAGCCCATGCTGAGAAAACTCAGGTGTTGATTGAAGCCGGCTTAGGCATTTCACAGTTGCGTCTCCAATGCGAACGCCCAATTATTTTACTCGCTGGCGGCACTGGGTTTTCATACGCAAAATCTATGGCTGATCATTTAAGTGAAATCGGTTGTGAGCGTCCGGTATTGTTCTATTGGGGTGTGCGTGAAGAGTCAGCCTTGTATGCGCATACTGAAATGCAAACATGGGCCGATAGCCGTGAAAACTTTACCTTTATACCAGTAGTTGAAAACCCAACAGCTAGCTGGACAGGCCACACAGGCTACGTACATAAAGCGGTGATGAACGATATCGTATCGCTTGCCCCATATGATATTTACATGGCAGGGCGTTTTGACATGATAGGTATTGTCCGCGATGATTTCCTAGCACATGGTGCAATTCGCGAAAACATGTACGCCGATGCATTTGCATTTATAAAATAGTATAACCAGAGTAACCAGCTTAATTTTTATCCGTAAGCTGGTTACTGACACTCCCTGACAGCCCGCTATGATTTACTTAGCTCTTCTTAAACAAGGAGAACTATGATGACCACAAATTTAATCGAAGTTGTAAATTTCAAACTAAAGACTGATACAAATTTAGCGCAGTTCCATATCGCTAATAATGATTTTCAGCGTTATATTGATAACCAATCAGGCGTACTTTACCGCTCCCTTGCTAAACAAGCCGATACCCAGCAATATAGTAGTATCATTTATTTTGCTACGGTTGCTGATGCCCAAAAACTGCGTGATACATTTTTTGATAATGCTATTTGCCAACAGTACACTTCTCTCATTGCAAAAGAATCGATAAAGCTGGATCGTTTTGAAGTGCTTAGCCAAACAGCTTGCCAACAAAGCTAACACTGTATTTTTGAAAACAAGGATAACCAATGCACAAATCAGAGCGGCTATTTCAATTAGTAAACATACTTAAGAGTCGCCGCTTTGCGATCACTGCAAACGAACTTGCCAATAAATTACAGGTATCTCAGCGAACAATTTATCGCGATATTCAGCACTTACAGAGCTCGGGCGTGCCCGTTGAAGGTGAGGCAGGCACTGGCTATTTAATTACCGATTACGACCTACCACCGATGATGTTTACTCTTGAGGAGCTACAAGCACTGTTGCTAGGTAGTAAAATGGTCAGCGCTTGGACTGATCCACAGTTAGCGGCGAATGCCCAAGCTGCAATGACTAAAATTAATGCAGTGTTGCCTAACAGGTTAAAGCAACGCGTTGCAGAGCTGCCGTATTTAGTCTCTGCATTTCATCACGATAAAAGCCACCAAACGACCACTTTGATACTTCGTAAAGCCATCACTAATAAAACCTGCATTGAATTTCATTATCTGGATGTAAACCAACGACCAACTCAGCGTATTGTCGACCCTTTAGGACTGGTATATTGGGGAGCAAAGTGGACTCTTATCGCTTATTGTCAGTTGCGCAGTGACTACCGAGAGTTTCGCTTAGATCGTATTCAAAGCATTATTCCACTCGCCAAGGCATTTGATACTAATTCACAAAAAAGCTTAGCGCATTATATGGAGTTAGTGAAAGCCAAATACCAAACTCACTCTGATGGTCTGGCTCATAATTAAATTTAGCTGTGATTGTTGTTACCTATCAGCGCAATCAACATAAACAATTTCACAAACGGCCAATCCTTAACCATACTTTGAATAACTCATTAATTGGGAGAGACCCAAATGTTAAACACCAAAGTAAAAGATTTTATGCAGCGCAAGTTACCGCATATAACCCCTGAAACCGAGATGACCACAGCAATTGCAGAACTACAAAAATTCAAACTACTGGGAGCGCCAGTGTTTGATGATAATAAATGTTTAGTGGGCTTTATTTCTGAGCAAGAACTGCTAAAACCGTTAATGCAAAATAGTTATTTTTGTGACGGTGTGGTTAAGGTTTCACAACTGATGCAAACCGAGGTTGTAACCGTCAACGGCGACACCAACATAATGGAACTTGCAGAGCAAATGAAAACCGGTAAGCCGAAAAACTACCCTGTTGTAGAAGGCACTACGGTCATAGGCATGATAGGCCGTAGTGATATTCTTAAAGCCATGTTTGATAACTACCTAAGCTGCCAACGTGAGCATTAGGCGCATAATTTAATGGCTTGTGCATCGTAACTATCGAGCAGCGACTGCTTGCTTTAGTTGCTGTTTTTCAGCATCACTCAAGTATGCAATATCAAGTGCATTGGCTTGGGCTTTTTCCATATCAGCCTGAGTCAGTCCTGCAGCAGGTCCTGCAACCATGTATTCATGTTCAATTTCGATGCCTTCCACTGCGGGATCATCGGTATTAATACACGCTAAAATACCATGATCTAAGAAGCGCTTCAGTGGATGTACATCTAAACTCGCTACTGTGCTGGTTTGCACGTTACTAGTTAGGCACGATTCAATACCTATGCGTTTATCACGTAGGTAGTCCATTAGCTTGGCATCTTCAATAGCTTTGACACCATGGCCAATACGCTCAGCACCTAGCTCATTGATTGCTTGCCAAATACTGGCAGCTCCCAGAGCTTCACCGGCGTGAATCGTTGCGCTAAGGTAAGCATCACGTACTTGCTTAAAGTGATCGACAAATAACTCGCCCGGAAAGCCAATTTCATCACCAGCTAAGTCCACTGCAACTAAATCATTTTTAAACGCGAGTAAGGCATCTAACTCTTGCTGGCAAACTCTAGTACCATAAGTACGTGATAATATACCAATCAGGTTAGCTTTAACCGTGCTACTTTGAGTCGCACTTTTAATACCATCAACTACAGCTTCAACAACACCTTGTGGATGTAAGCCTTGGCTTTGTGCCATGTAGTAAGGGCTAAAACGCAGCTCTACATAATCAAGACCTTGTGCTTGCGCATCTTCAATATTTTCGATGGCAATACGCCGACACGCATCGTAATCACCCAATACCGTGACGCCCCAGTCAAGCTTTTGTAAAAAAGCCATTAAGTTAGGCTCAGGATCGATAACTTGCACATGCGGTATTAAGTCTGCAACATTATCAGCAGGCAGCTTAATATTGAACTGACGACCTAAATCAAGAATAGTTTGCGCGCGGACATTACCATCTAAATGGCGATGGATATCTAGCAAAGGGAGTTTTTTATTGATCATAATTAGCACTCAGTTCAGTTAATTTGCGCGGATCATACGCACTTAAATCGGTAATTCAAGTTTAGATGATTTTGTTTGTATTATTGAGGTCATTTGTCAGCCCCGCTCGATAAAAGTACTAAAAATTAATCACTACTCTTTTGTAGATAATGCCATATGGTTTTAAATAGCTTTTCGGCATCGATTGGTTTTGTTAAATAGCCATTCATACCAGCTGCGAGAGCTTTTTTAACATCATCATCATGAGCATTTGCTGACAGAGCAATAATAGGAAGCTGATGTATAAATAGCTCATCACGAATCACTTTAGTGGCTTGCAAACCATCCATATTAGGCATTTGAATATCCATAAGCACTAAATCATAACGGGTTTCAGAGACCTTCTCAATGGCTTCAAAACCGTCACTGGCAACATCAGCAATACACCCTTTGGTTTTTAATATAGCGGTAGCAACATGTTGGTTTAGCGGATTATCTTCCACCAATAGGATCTTAAATTCAGCAAGCGATAAAGTACTCGTGTCAATCTCAGCAAAGAGAGGCTCTAATTGCTCGGCTTTAGCGAGAGGCGAGATACGTGGTAAGGTAAAAGTGAAAGTTGAACCTTGTCCTTCCTCGCTTACTAAACTAATATTTCCTCCCATCAATTCAACCAATTTTTTGCAAATACTTAACCCCAAACCTGTACCGCCGAACTGTCGCGAGGTAGAGCTATCGGCTTGTGCAAACGGTTGAAAAAGTTGCTGTTGAGCTACTTGGCTAATACCAATACCAGTATCACTGACACTAAAGTAAGTGACGTCTTGCTGCTGCCATACTTTGAGTGTGATTGTGCCTGTAGCGGTAAACTTAATCGCATTATTTAATAAATTTAGCAAGACCTGCTTTAAACGTATTGGGTCGCTATCTAGCTGAAGATCCGCGTTGTTATCGAGTTCTAATATTAATTTCAGCGACTTTATATCAACGTCAAATTTCACCAAATTAACTAATTCATCAATAAGCTGATTTAACGCAATAGGCTCTTGTATTAAATCGAGTTTGCCAGCTTCCATTTTAGAGAAATCGAGTACATCATTTAATACTCGCAGCAACACACTCAGTGCACCATCAGCTTGTTCAATATAATGGCGGGCTTGTTGCCAATCTTGCTGTTGCAACGCTAAATAATGCAGACCTTTAATGCCATTGATCGGAGTACGTACTTCGTGACTCATATTCGCTAAAAACTGGCTTTTGATTTGACTTGCTTCATCTGCTTTTTGTTTTTCTTGACGCAACACTCGTGTTTGTTGAGCAACTTGCTCGCGCACCTGAATATTGGTGCCGGTCACTGAGATTAAAAAAGTGATCAGTAACCAAACAAATAACATCCCTAATATTTGTGCAAACCAATACATTATCCATGACGTTTGTGTTGTTGGTTCAAATAGCTGAACTTGCCAAATTCGCTGCCCGATAACTAACTGGTATTCACTCAGCAGTTCACTATCGGTGCGAGATGCGCGGTAGATTAGTTGTCGCTGCTGCGCATCAGTCACATCGTAGAAGTGCATACTTATTTGACTACGATGATTAACCTGCAAAGTATCAGCCAAGCGCGCTAAGTTAATAACGCCAACCACAAAGCCCCTAAAATCACCTTGCATATCTAAGTCACCAAAAACCGGAAAGAAAAACAACACCCCAGTATCATCATTGTTACTTTGTACAAGCTTCATCGGCTCGCTGATAATCAACTCATTTAATGCTTTTGACATCATCATCACATTACGGATTTGCGCATTTGAGGCTAAATCAAAACCTAATACCTCTTCATTACCCAGCATCGGATGTACATACTGTACAGGGTAATAACTGTCCCGTTTAGTCACACTCTGCCACTGTTGCTGGGGTGATTGCTCTTTTATATAAAACTCATTAAAGCCTTCTAGACGAATTTGTTGTTGGTATTGAGCAACCGTTGATAACGGTACATTTGGCACCCATTCTAGGGCAAGTACTTCATTGCTGTAATTAAGTTGAGTTGTAGTAAAACGCTTAAATTCAGCGTAACTAACTTCATCACTACTGGCAAAAAAAGTAGAAAGCAGAGCTAAATGCGCCGATACCTCATCTAATTTATGATTTATTTCCAACCGAACTTCAGCTACTTTTGCTTCTTGCTTTTGAATATCTTTGTCTTTTTTCACACTTGCTGCAGCATAAAAGCTAACACTTATAACAATATAAATTAGGGTTGCAGGTAAAATTACTTGTAAGCGATGACGCATCTGCTCGTAATTAAAAGCCGCCAATATTAACGGTGTAAAAATTAACACCCCAATACTGTCGCCAATCCACCACGCCACAAAGTTATCAAAAGCGGTATGTACCGGTATTATATTATTGGACACCAATAAGCTAGTGCCTATCGCTGCAGCAATCACACAGCAAGCAGGCCCTGCAATGATCAAGCTTTGTACACTGTGTTTTAAAGAGGATAAATCTAGCGGAGCTTTAATTATTTTAACGATGCAATAGCAGCCTACCCAGGCCTGCAAAACGGCTGCAAAAGAGACAGCTAAAGCTTGTAAGAAAACCTGCCAATGCAGAATATCAGCAACACGATCGAGATGAATCATATTGGTGAGTAAAGCACCGAGCAAAACCCCAACTAAAGCGCGTCGCCCGCACAATAAAAACCCAGCAAGGGCAATGCCTGATGGTGGCCACGAAGCCACTGCATAACCATCAATAGCGAGTAGCGAATTACTGAAAAACCCAGTAATAAAATAAGCAAAGGTTAAACCAAACGTCAGAGTAAATATATTTTGCAATGCTCTGGCGCTCCTATTCAGGCCTCAACTAACTGTAATTACAAATAAAGGTCGAGTGCTTTTTGTGGTTGTGCGCTTTTACTATAACTAAGCTTTGCTTGTACTAAATATTCTTTGCTGTTCTCTGTGTTTAACGCTTTATCGAACACCCGGGCAGCAAGCTCATACTCACCATGAGCATTAGCTAAGCATGCAAGTGCCAGTAACAATGCTTGATTATCCGGCTCTTTTTTTAAAGTATCTTGTAAACTCGCCTGTAACTTTAATGCGTCTCCAGGGGCGGACACTTTTAATATATGTGCAAGCTCAATATGCTGCTCTGGTTTTTTCAGCATTTTAAGTAAACTTAATTCAATCTCATTTAAACGCCCAGCTTTTGCCATCGCAGCTAAGTAACAGCTATGCGCTTTTACTTTTACATTTTTAGATAGTTGCTGATACTTATTGGTTAATTGCGATTCTGGCTGTGCCATAAAGTAAGTGGTCAATAATATCGACCATTGGCTATCTGTTAACGCTTTTTTACTTAGTAAACGCGGCATAAACTGCTCAAGCGCAGTCCATTTTTGCTGTTGCACAAGTACTTCGGCATACAATTTCAGCTCCAGCGCGGTGGCTTTTTTAGCTTCCGCTAACGCTTTTAATTCACCGGTCACAGTACTGCTATCACCACTGGCTAACCAGAGTTTAGCCGCTTTTAATTGGTTTTCTGGTGATATTTTCTCAAGTAATCCAATCGCTTTGCTTGTGTCATTATTTTGTAAAGCCGCTTTAGCTAGTAACGCATAGCGCACATCTTGCCAATTATCAGCCACGCTATTGTTTCCCAATGCCAGTTCTAGCTGCTCGCTATCACCATTAATTAAGCTCCATACACCTTGCTCAATCGCTGCTTGTTTACGCTCTTCACTGCGGGCAAAAAAACGATGGCGAGTATTGCTGTATAAAGACAAAATATAACGAATAAGCTTATAAGTTAAATACAAACCCAGCGCGATAACCAAAATGGTCGCGCAAAAAGCAACGATAGACCCTTCAATAGTAGTTTGATTAAACGAAATTAATACATAACCCACTTCACCTATTAACATAGGCGATAAAGCAAGTAATACAGCAACTGCTAAAATAACCAATATTAAGCGGATCATTTTGCCCACTCCTTGATCTGCTCAGTACTTTGCAAAGTGATAGCTGGACTAAAGTTTAACTGCTCTTTGCTCAACTCCTGCAGCGCTTTAAGCGTACTTTTAGTTAGTGCTTCATCATGTTGGAAATAATCTTTTACTAATACTTCGGCTTGACTCAGAGCAGTAAAATAAATACTGGCTTGTTTAGTCAAAAGCGCATCTTGAGCTTGCGATAAATATAAACTTAATCGCTGTTGGATCAAATTACGCTCGTACTCTGTCAATAAAGGTTCAATAGCGATATCTTCACGTTGGCGAATTTTAATAAAGTTATCTTTAAATTGCTGCCACGAATTAGCTAAATTTTGCTGCCAATCACTAACGTTTTCGCTCAATACATGTTGCTCTTTTTGATCTACTTCTTGTGGTAATGCCACAGCATTAAAAACGAGCTTATCTACTTGCCCGAGTACACCGTGCAGCTTTAAATAAATTGCTTCTATTGCAACCGGCTCAACAGTGCTAAGCGCTTGCAAATCTTGATATATTGCTTGGCGAATAGCGCCAGTTCCTGGATGCTCTGCTAATAACGTATCTAATCGAGTTAATACTGCCGCCGCTCCATTATAATCATGCTCAGCCCACAGTTTAAACTCAGCCATACGCTGCAAACTAGTCACCTCTTGTGGATTAAGACTATATGTTTGTTGCTCTGCACGCTGCAAGGCGGCTGCTAATTGTTTTGCCGTGTTATCTGCATTTTCAGCTAAGCTAGCAGCAACTTTTTGCTCACTATTAAACAGCGCTTGTTGCAAGGTTTGCTGCGCAACTTTCACTGCTTGCAGCTCTTTACCGAGTAATTGGTTGTCAGCTGATAACTGATTAACTAACAGATTTGCTTGCTGTTGTGTATGAAGTTTTTGGTAAAACTGAAAACCAACACCAGAGGCCACAATCAACGAGATAAGTAATGCTAAGCTGCCAGTTTTACTTATTTTTTGTTTGTTGTTTTGGTTCGTTTCTTGTTTCATAGCAAAGTCTTTTTTTGTTGCCGAAGCAGAGTCTGCAACCTTAGCATTCGCCTTGGTTGAACTGCTTGGCGTTGCTTTAGGGTCAGCAAGCTGTGATGTTGGCTTTGTATCTTCACTCATAATGTTACCTTCGCTAATACAAGTAAACATAGCGCTATCGCTTGCACCTGCAGCAATGTGTATATTTGCCGAGTCAATCTGTTGCGCCGCAAGGTATTCACTAATGCGAGCACTGGCAACATAAAACTGGCACTGTCTGATCCACTCTAATTGTTTTGCGCCCAGTTCACGAAAAATCGTATCAACTGCCGCATTACTTGTTATGACTATACCTTTAACATCAAGGCTTTGCCAGTGGTCTAGCCAGTCAGTTGCATTACCTTCTACAGGGCCTCGTTGATAAACCACTAAATTATTTAAAAATGCCCCACGTTGCTTTAAGTTTTTTGCAATCGTTGCTCGGCCATCCTTACCTTTGACCAACACTATATTTAGACCATCAACTTGCTGTAATGATTTTAAAGCCAATAGTCCTTCAGAATCATGCAGTTTAGGCACGGCTGCTCGTACGCCAAATGCCTGCCAAATGGCTTCTGCCGTTTGTTCACCTACGGCATAAAATTGCGCTTTAGTATTGATATCGGGTTTAAGTGCCAACAATGCTTTGACAGCATCTTGGGAGATAAAAATAATTTTATCTGCATTCAGTAAAGGGGTCAGTTGAGTATTATCTGGGGTTAAGTAATCAATTTTCAAAACCGGAAATAAAGTCGCCTGATAACCCCCTTGCGACAGTTGCTCAGCAAGGTCGGCGCCTTTTCCATGTGGGCGAGTTATCAGGATCTGTGACATTTATGCGTCTCTATATACTTCAGCTAAAATTTTATCTGCGCCTAAAGCAAGTAACTGTTCAGCCAGTTGCACACCAAGCTGTTCAGCATCAATTGCTTTACCACTGATCTCAGCGCGTAAAATTTCGCTGCCATCAATTGCGCCCACTAAACCACGTAAATGTACTTGCTCGCCATCAACTAAAGCATAAGCGCCAATTGGCACTTGGCAACCACCTTCTAAACGGCGATTCATTGCACGTTCGGCATTAACACGAATACGTGTCTCGTTATGCTCAAGTGGTGCGAGTAACGCTTGGGTAACCTCGTCATCAATACGACATTCAATACCTACAGCGCCCTGACCATTCGCTGGTAACGATTCTTCTGGTTCAATAAATGCTTTAATACGGTCATGCATCTGTAAACGAATTAAGCCAGCAGCAGCTAAAATAATCGCATCATATTGGCCATCATCAAGCTTAGCTAGGCGAGTATTGACGTTACCGCGTAAATCACGAATTTCTAAATCAGGACGCAGTTCACGAATTTGACACTGACGACGCAAACTTGATGTACCAACAATAGCACCTTGTGGTAGCTGTGCAATGTTAGCAAAGGTATTTGACACAAATGCATCGCGTGGATCTTCACGTTCACAAATTGTATGCAGTGCTAACCCTTCAGGAAAATCAACAGGTACATCTTTCATTGAATGCACAGCGATATCTGCACGGCCATCTAACATGGCCTGCTCAAGCTCTTTAACAAATAGTCCTTTGCCACCGATTTTTGCAAGTGGTGTATCAAGAATAATATCTCCTTGCGTCGACATTGGTACTAGCTCAACAGTAATGCCGGCATGGAAATGCTCTAGCTGTGCCTTTACAAATTCAGCCTGCCACAGTGCTAATGCACTTTTACGCGTAGCGATACGAATAAGTTGAGGTTTTTTTGTCACGTTTTCAGTCATAAAAGGAGTCCAATTAATTTTCTTTGCTGAGCCTAAAGGTGAATAAACACTTACTCAGCTAAAATGCGAAATTCTTTTTGTGCCAATAAATGGCCCTGTTCGTCAACAACATCAACACGCCAGTTGCCAACTTGTTCAGGTAAAATAGTTTTATTAGAGTAAGTGCGATACCGAGGAGACGTTACACCAAGCTCAATACTATCTAGCACTTCATTTTCATAGCGCCAAACATGCTTGACCGTCTGCCCTTGCATATTTTTAAGCTCACTAAAAAATGCCATTGTTTCAGTAAATTCATTTAAACGCACATCCGCTTTAAAAACATTAACGGGTTCACGATCAACCACTTCACGGGTCAATACTGCGCGGCTTACTTTGTCGGTATCAATTTTTGCACCAAGAGCAACGCTGGCAATATGTGCGGATGTAGCAAAACTATCTGGTTGCTCCGCACTAACGTCACTCTCTACTGGCTCATTATTGGTATTTGTAGCAACAATAGTATTAGCTGCAAGTGCTTGGCTTTGTTCGGGCTGATTACTATCAACAATTTGCAGCTCTGGGCTATCAGTTATCATCGCCATTTCTAGCGATTCACTTTTATCATCCACCACACTAGCATCATTACCATCATCAGCATTAATATCAGTGAGCGTCGACGCTTCGCTGACTACCTCAAACTCTGTATTGTCTGCTACCGTTGTTGAAGATGTTAAAGGCGCGTCTTCTTCGCTTGTCTGTGCAACAGACTCGGCGGGGCTATCAAGGGGTTGTTGTTGATCATTTTGCTCAGCATTAACGGAGCTCAACAGGCTATAAGTAAAAATAACTAACGCAAATATCATCAGTAGCGTAACGGTAACAATGCGCTGCCAATGCCATTGATAGGTTACCTCAGGCGCGATAGGTGCAGCCTCTCGACTCATACTTGCAGTGATCACTATTTTTTGTTTCATTTTAGCCTCGGCTACTCAACACTATTTAACTTAAGCGCGCGATCAACCAGTGGCGAATAGCCATTAGTTCTTCCCCGCAGAGCTGATGGCCCATTGGGTAATCTTGCCAACTTACATCCATGTTATGCGTTGTAAGTATGTCAAACGCATGACGACCTGCATCATAAGGTACTACTTGATCTTGGCTACCATGAGCCATAAATACCGACAAATCTGTATGTTTAGCTTCAGCCGTTAACTTATCTGGCACGCACATATAAGTCGAAAGCGCCATTACACCTGCCAGTTTCTGAGTTAAACGCGGTGCTAAATGTAGCGCAATAACGCCACCTTGAGAAAAACCAGCCAATATTATTTTATCTGCAGGAATACCTTTACCAAGCTCTTGCTCAATCAACTGCTCAACCTTCGCCGCTGATTCGCGTACCCCAGTTTCATCAGCGCGCTTGTCTAGATCCATAGATTTAATATCATACCAAGAACGCATTGCCATACCACCATTTATGGTGACCGGTTGTACCGGAGCATGTGGGAACACAAACCGCACACCTAATTCATCAGGCAATGCAAGTTGCGATGCGACAGGTAAAAATCCATCGCCTGAATCGCCTAAACCATGTAACCAAATAATCGTTGCTTGATGCTGGCCTTTTGCCGCGTATTCTACAAACTCTAAACTCATAGTGCTGATTGCCATTCTACCGTTTGGCCAGCTTGACGCGTTGTTGCTTCATTCATAAACTGCCAAAATTCTGCGCCCGAGCGATTATCAATCCACTTATCGCCACGCAATTCAAAATGGTGACCATTAAACTTAGTCGCAACCCATACTTGATGCAAAGGAGCTTGCTTATTAATCACAATTTTACTGCGATCAGCAAAAATAATCTCCAAAATACCTTGTGCAGATTCATAGTCTAAGTCAGCTTCACAGTCATCCACTTGTTCTTCAATGGTAAACATAAGAGCTTCGGCTAATTGGTGGTATTCATGATCAGTCATTATTGTTTCCTTTTACGGGCATTTAGCCAGATATTCGGTACGAATTGCATGCAGCTAGTGTAACAGGAATAAATTCATCCGCGAATAGCTGCATTTTTTAGATATTCTGTTAATCTGCGATTATAAAGCCAGCAACACGATTAATCTAATGAAAGAGATGCATCTTAAACAATTAAAACGACTTTCCCCACTTGGTGTACTACTCATCACTTTAGCTGGCTGCGGACAAAGCGGGCCACTGTATTTGCCAGAAGATAAAGCCGAGCCAAATAAACCACAACAAGTAACAACTCCAGTTACGCAAACACAGTCATCAACAACTGAATCGAAACAGGACCAATAATGGACTTTTTTGACTATAAAAATAATCAGCTGCATGCTGAAGACATCGCTGTCAAGGAGCTCGCCGCACAATACGGTACGCCTTGTTATATATATTCTCGCAAAACCTTTGAGCGTCATTATCTTGCCTTTGCACAGGCCGCGACCAATCATAAAAACTTAGTTTGCTATGCTGTAAAAGCCAATTCAAACATTGCTGTTTTAAATGTGCTGGCACGTTTAGGCTCAGGTTTTGATATTGTTTCTAAAGGTGAGCTTGCCCGCGTCATTGCGGCCGGAGGCGACGCTAGTAAAGTGGTTTTTTCAGGGGTTGCCAAAACAGCTGACGAAATTGCCTACGCACTCAAGCTCGGGATTAAATGTTTTAATGTTGAGTCCGTCTCAGAGCTAGATCGTATTTCACACGTTGCCAGCGAACTTAATTTAGTCGCGCCAATTTCAATTCGTGTAAACCCTGATATCGATGCGAAAACCCATCCGTATATTTCAACGGGTTTAAAAGAAAATAAATTCGGTATAGATATTCTTACTGCAACAAGTGTTTATCAGTATGCTGCGTCATTGCCTGGCCTAAAAATCACCGGGGTTGATTGTCACATTGGCTCACAGCTGACTGAAATCAAACCATTTCTCGAAGCACTAGACAAAGTACTGGCTCTAATTGACGATTTAAAAGCCAACGGTATTGAACTCAGCCATTTAGATATTGGCGGCGGTTTAGGCGTACCATACAATGGCGAAGCGCCACCGCATCCAAGTGAATATGTGGCACATATCACCGATCGTTTAACTGATTATCAACACTTAGAGCTTATTTTTGAACCGGGCCGTGCGATTGCTGCCAATGCGGGTATTTTGGTTACAAAAGTTGAGTTTATAAAACAAAACCAAGATAAGTTTTTTGCAATCGTTGATGCCGGTATGAACGATATGTTGCGCCCTGCTTTATATCAAGCATGGCAAAAAATTGTGCCGGTAACGCCTCGTAATGACGACACACCCACATACAACTTTGATATTGTCGGTCCGGTGTGTGAAACCGGTGACTTTTTAGGTAAAGATCGCCTGTTAGCCTTACAACAAGGTGATTTACTTGCCCAGCGCAGCGCTGGTGCCTACGGCTTTACCATGAGCTCAAATTATAACTCACGGCCACGTGTGGCAGAGATCATGGTCGATGGCGAGCAGAGTCATTTGATCCGCGCGCGTGAAACTCTGGAAAGTCTATGGCAAGGCGAGAAAATTTTACCATAAACTTTTTGTAACGAGGCTGCTCTGTGGCATGATTAGCGCAGAGCAACCCGAATTAGAGCGCTATGTTAGTTAATTTTTCCAAAATGCACGGCCTAGGCAACGATTTTGTTGTAATTGATAACATTACACAAAACGTTTTCTTGTCACGAGACCAAATAAAAAAACTGGCAGATCGCCATTTCGGCATCGGCTTTGACCAACTATTAATGGTTGAAGCGCCTTATTCTCCCGATCTTGATTTCCATTATCGTATTTTTAATGCTGACGGTAACGAAGTAGAACAATGCGGCAATGGTGCTCGGTGTTTTGCCCGTTTTGTACGGATGAAAGGCCTTACAAATAAACATAAAGTCACCGTATCTACCAAATCAGGTAATTTAACCTTATACATAGAAAAAGATGGCCAAGTCACCGTCAACATGGGTCACCCTAATTTCGAACCGAGCAAAATTCCACTCAAAGCGACTAAGCGTGAACTGACTTATATTATTCGAGCAGAAGAACACACCGTATTTAGTGGTGCAGTATCAATGGGTAACCCACATTGTGTACTTGAAGTTGATGATATAGAGACAGCTGACGTCAGCACTTTAGGCCCGCTACTTGAAAATCATGAACGTTTTCCACAGCGCGTTAACGTGGGGTTTATGCAAGTGATTAATTCTGAGCATATTAAATTGCGAGTTTGGGAACGTGGCGTTAACGAAACGCTCGCCTGCGGTACAGGCGCATGTGCAGCAATGGTAATTGGCCAAATTCAAAGTAAATTATCCACTACAGTACAGGTCGATTTACCGGGCGGTAGTTTGCAAATTCGCTGGCAAGGTGAAGGCCATCCAGTGCGAATGACCGGCCCTGCAGAGCATGTATTTGATGGGCAGGTCGCTTTATGAGTAACTCAAACGACCAAGTAACTAGTGAGCAAGTGAGTGAGTTTTTACAACAAAACCCATTGTTTTTAGCTCAAAATCCAGCACTATTAGCCCAACTTGAGCTGCAGCAAGTACAAGGCGCAACCTCATTGGTGCACATCCAACAGCGTCAATTGCGTGAACACAACACCATGTTGAAAAGCAAAATTGACATCTTAATTAAGCACGCAAAAGAAAATGAGCTAATTTATAGCTTGTTCAGCGAGTGTCATCGCCAGCTTTGGACTAACTACGATTTTAAAACTTTAGCAATAAACTTACGCAATATTATTTGTACTAATCCGGCGATTAATGAATGCCACTTGCTTAAGTATGATAAAAAGTTTGCGCAACTAATTGAACACCGCTTAGAGCATAATGGCGTTTATCTGGGTCGCGTAAATCAGCAAGAGCGAGATTTACTGTTCAGCCCTGCTACACAATCAACTGCGCTCTATTTAATTGGTAACAGTCAGCACCCTATCGCTATTTTGGCCTTTGGCAGTGATGATGCAAACCACTTCGAACCAGCAAAAGATAGTTTATTTGTACTTGAGTTTGTTCGCTCACTGCAACTTAGACTGTTGGAATTGGAACTAGAGCAGGCATGAGCGAGCAGCAGCCGCCAAATGTTGAGCAATTATGTGACAAACTAAGCGATAAGTGGCGCACGCCAATCCTATTATTTAGTGATTATCTGCGCTTCGAAAGACAATACTCACCACACACTATCAGCCAGTACACCAGCCAACTTAACTTCGCTGCATTGTATTTCAGCAAACTGTGTAATGATTGGTCAAGCGTACAGGGTGAGCATATACGCCGTTACAGCATGCAGCTTAGAAGCAAGCAACTAAGTGGCCGTACGATTAGTTTAAAGCTCAGCTGCATTCGCAGTTTGTATAAGTTTTTAAAGACCAAAGATAACAGTCAACAAAACCATTATCATAATCCGGCAGAAGCAATCAAAGGCCCCAAGTTTGCCAAACCCCTGCCTAAAAACCTTGATGTAGACCAAATGGCACGGTTACTTGATATTCACGATGATGATCCTCTTGCAGTTCGCGATCAGGCGATGATGGAGCTGATGTATTCGTCTGGCTTACGAATTAGTGAGTTAGTTGGTGCCAATATACAAGATATAAATCGCAGTGCGGGGGAAATATTAGTCCGCGGTAAGGGCAACAAAGAACGCCTGTTACCAGTGGGAGGCAAAGCGCTAGAATCATTAAATAAATGGCTTAAACTACGCCCTCAATTTGCTCATCCAGAAGAAATTGCAGTATTTGTCAGTAGCAAAAAGTGCCGTATTTCAGCACGTCACGTTCGACTTCGCATGCAAGAGTGGGGAATAAAACAAGGTATTAGCAGCCAAGTACACCCACATAAATTACGCCATTCATTTGCATCACATATTTTAGAATCATCGGGTGACTTGCGAGCAGTACAAGAGTTATTGGGTCACAGCAGTTTATCGGCCACCCAAGTGTATACCCATTTAGATTTTCAGCATTTAGCTAAAGTGTATGACAACACGCACCCTCGCGCTAAAAAACGTTCAAATACCGACTAGCAAGGAGCTTATATGATCCGCTTTAATCGTGCCATTTCACCTTTTACCGTATTGAGTTTTGACTTAGACGACACCTTATACAATAACCATCCGATAATTACAGCAGCCGTTCAAGCACAGATAAATTATCTAAATGCATTGCCAAACTGGCAAGCACAAGGTAAAGACTATTGGCAACAGTGCCGTGAGCAGGCGCTACTTGATAACCCCGAGTTAGTCGACAATGTTACGCAGTGGCGCAAAAGCACTCTGCGTACAGCACTGGCAAAGCTCGGTTATCAAAACGCAGAGCTCGAACACCATGCTAATAATGCTTATCAAGCATTTGCTGATGCCCGCAGCCAAATTGTAGTGGATGATAAAGTGCTCGATTTACTTTCACAACTGAGTAAACGCTATCGCTTAATTGCTATTACCAATGGTAATGTAGAAATTGAACGTTTTAACTTAAATGGTGTATTTGAACTGGTTTTACAAGCAGGTATTCACGGTAAAGCTAAACCTCATACCACGATGTTTGAACAGGCCGCCGCCGCGCTTGGCGTCCCAACCCAGCACATTTTGCACATTGGTGATAGTTTAGACACCGATGTACAAGGTGCGCATAATGCGGGTTGTCAGTCACTTTGGTTAAATGACCAACCAGCTAAATATGCCTACAAAGGCTTAGCCGATATTGAAATAACTGATATTCAAGCGCTTAAACACTTTTTAAGCCAGCCATAATATTCTAGGAGCGAGCAATGAAAGGGACTGCTGTTACTAAATTTATCACGCTGCTGCTACTGCTATCAGTGGCACTTAATGGCTATTTATTGTGGCCACAACAGCAAGCAACAGCCCCACAAGCAGCCGTTAAATTGTCGCCATCAGTTATCGTTGAAAACAATCAGCAATCACTCTATCAGCAAGCTCTACAGCAATTTAATCAGCGACAGTTTACGGCTGCCTTAGCCAGCTACCAAGCATTAACTACAAGCCAGCCATTACAAGCTGAACAACTTTACTTTTTATGGTTAGATAAACTCGATAACTGGTTAAAAAATAATGAGCTCACAGTTGCTGAGACTTTTTTGCAATTATTTTTAAATAGCTATCCATACGATATAAATATGTTACAGCTTGATGCCGAACGTTTAGTGAAAAACCAGCAGCTACACCAAGCTATTGTTGCGTTATTATCATTGCAATCACTTGCCAATGAAAGCCAGCAAGCAGCCATTAATATGCGTTTAATACAATTGACCATGGCACAAATAAAAACGCTTACAGAGCAGCACGCGTGGCAAAAAACCATTAATCAAACCTTAGTGTGGCTTGATTATGATAACGAAAATCCTAATTACTTATTCGCACTCGCTAATGCATATTACCATCTCGGTGACCTGCTAAGCGCGCAAGCAACATTAGAGCGCTTTCCTTTGGAGCATCCATTACAAGCGAAAGTTGCTGAATTACAAACACGCATAGCACAAGCGCAAAGCGGTATTGATCTGGTGCCATTACGTCCATACGGCGCACACTATTTATTAGATATGCAAATCAACGATGCGCTCAACACCCAACTAATGATAGATACCGGGGCAAGCTTTACCGTATTACCAAATAACGTATTTCAAGCATTACGGCCAATACCCGACTATATTGATAGCTTAAGCATCAATACCGCCAACGGCCAAGTAATCGCAAAACGTTACCAACTTGATTCAATTTTAATTGGCCAGCAATATATTGAAAACTTTGAAGTGTTAGTAATTGATAACCATAGTGGGTATGGATTACTCGGCATGAATTTTTTACAGTTGTTTAAATTTAATATTAATCAACAAACTAATCAGCTAGAGTTAGCTAAATAAGGATGACTATGACACTCAACGATTTTTTAAGCCGTCTGGCTAATGAGCCACACACCATTGCATTTGCCGATACGATGGCAGTGATTGAAGCAAACTATACTTTTACAGCCTGCGCATTCAATAACCACGGCTTAAAAAGTGCCGTTGGTGAAAATAATGGCTCATGTAAAATTTTTGCTTTTGCTAAACTAAACCAACTAAGTAAACAAAATACTCTAGATTGCTTTGGCGCGTTTTATCGTGATGATGTACTTGGCAATCCTAATGAGCACGATCACATGAACATTCGCACATTTATGTTAGCACCAGAAGTAACCCCCTTCTTGGGCATTACTTTTGATGGCGAACCATTAACAGCTAACTAAGTGATTTTTCCATAAAGTAGCGGGTGCCAGAGCGAGGATAATTATCGAGTTGATATTTAACTTCATAACCACGATGTTCATAAAATGGTTTAGCTTGAAAATCTAAAGTATCAAGCTGAACTTGCAGCGCACCTAACTGCTTACCCTTTAATTCGATCGCGCTAAGTAACTTACTAGCTAGGCCTTGACCGCGTGCTTTTTCATCACACCAAAGCCAATTTATTTGTAACCAGTTACCAAATAATTGAGCAGCTACAGCCGCCACCACTTGCTGATTTTCATCAACAAATTTACACCCCAATGGCAGTCTTTGTGCATCAAAGTGAGCTTGATTATAAGCAACTATTTGCTCACGCAATAACTGTTCTAATACCTGTGAATCATCATTTTCAAACTGATACATGGTCGCTTTTTACTAAGTTAAAAGGTCAGTTTAAATGACTAACAAGTTAATATAAATGATTTTTACCGTAAGGCACCTCAAGCATATTACTGCCCACTTTTTCACTCTGGCCACACATTTCATCGTATGCACTGGTATGACGCAATACCATTTGCGCATAACTAAGGTGGTCGAGTCGTTTTTGAATATGCAATGGACTTAAGCCACGAATAAACTCCCCCTGCTCATCCGTTACATAATACTCAACATTGTTGATCATCACCGACACTTGGTATAAAGCCATTTCCAATGAGTGAACAATAACTTTTTGCAAAGGCTGATGGTTTTTAAGTTCTGATAATTTTATCGCCATGGTGAAACCCTTTTTACAGTGGATTAAGTTATCTGTACGTTGCTTTGATATACTTTGATCAATTTAAACCGAAGCGACTTAATTTATGAGCGAGAAAACTCGTCTAGCTAAATACCTTGCCCATGCTGGCGTTTGTTCTCGTAAACAAGCCTCGCGGCTGATTGATGAAGGTGTGGTGAGCGTAAATAACCGCCCAGCCAATCATATTGATCACGTTGATGATAACGACGATATACGCGTCAATAACACGCGTGTACAAGGTAAAGCAACGCGCGTTTATTATGCCTATCACAAACCGGTAGGAATTGATTGTAAACTCAATCAACATGACCCTAGCAGCTTAATTCACCATCTACCAACAGAGACCCGCGTATACCCGATTGGCAGGCTAGATAAAGATTCTCGTGGTCTGTTAATACTGACTAATGATGGTGAATTTTGTAATCAGCTGATCCATCCTGACTTCCACCAGCCAAAACGTTATTTAGTCACTGTTGATAAACCGCTTAATGATGGCTTTAGCCAAAAAATGGCAAATGGTGTGCCTGTTGATAAACATATCACACTGCCATGCACCGTGGAGAAAGTAGCCGACTGCCAATTTAGTATTATTTTAAAGCAAGGGCTGAATCGCCAAATCCGAAAAATGGCCCATTACTGTGGCTATAAAGTGATTGATCTTTACCGAGAACAAATTGCCGAGCTTAATTTGGCCACCCTAAGCCTGCCAGAAAATACCTATCGTAAAATAAATAAATCTGACATTTTAAAAAACTAATTATTTTTATATAAAATAGTTGCAAAGTTTGATTACAGGTGTAATCTTAAGTTAAAGATTACACCTGTAGGCAATATATATATGATTGAATTATCAAAAGCAGAATTTGAAGTGCTCGATGCACTTTGGCTGAACTACCCTGCTACAGCAAGCCAAATTATCGAGCGTTTAAGCGATGATAAACAATGGCACGAAAAAACCATTAAAACCTTACTCGGTCGGTTAGTAAAAAAAGGCGCACTCAGCTTTGAAAAAGATGGCCGCCAGTATATTTACACTCCTTGCATGGAACGCGCTGAATACACGCTAAAAGAAAGTCAAAATTTTATTGAGCGTTTTTTTAGTGGCCGTATCGCGCCGTTAGTCAGCGGTTTTGCTAAATCTGAGCAACTTTCTCAACAAGACATCAACGAACTTAAAAAGGTGATTGATGACTGGGAAAAACAGCAAAAGTAAGGGCTTAATATGTTAGAAAACACCTTTAACTGGCTTCTTGAGCAGCAACTATTAATCAGCTTACTGATACTCAGTTTGCTGGTTTTAGAACGCTATTCACTAAAATGGCTCAATGCTAACTTTGTCTATAAGTTATGGCTAATGTTACCAATCACATTACTGCTAGCAAATATGCCAGAGCATTTTAAGCCGCTGCCAAACAACGTCATTAGCACTATGCTGATCAGCCCCAAGCAAGGTTTTTCAACAACGATTAGTATTAGTTGGGTACTAGTTTATAGCGCTATATTTAGCATACTGGCGTTAACTGCCATCGTGGTACACCTGCGGTTTATCAACCAATTACGATTAACCAATCTTGATGATAAAGTGCTGATTGACGCACATCCCGACATGCAACTATTACAAAGTAGCGCCGTTAGTACACCAATGGTTATAGGGCTATTCAGTAATCAGCTAGTCCTACCAACCGCCTATACACAACACATTGATAGCACTGCGTTAACGCTGATCATTGAACATGAAAAAGTACATATAAAACGCGCCGATAATTTATTTAATGCGCTGGCATTAATGGCCACATTGCTGATTTGGTTTAATCCACTGGCTTGGCTTGGCTACATGAACTTTAGACGCTTGCAAGAGCTGTCGTGCGACGAAAAAGTACTGACCAATAAAACTACTCAACAACGCATTTTATACAGTAAAGCTCTGATCAACTGTGCAGCAAATAGCCGTGCAGGGTTAATAGCTTACTCACACTATGGAGATAAAAACACGATGTTACAACGACTCAATCAAATCAAACACACCGGCAATAGCTCAATGATTGCCAAAGGCGCTTTACTTATTTTTGCAGCGGGTATGATCAGCAGCTTTGCTATCGCAAAACAACCAGAAGCAATAAGTAAGGTGCAAGCTATTTCACCCATCATGCGTATTGAGCCTCTTTACCCGATACAGGCAGCTGAACAAGGTATAAGCGGTTCAGTAGTATTAAAATACGATATTAGCCCAGCCGGAAAGACACAAAATGTGTCGGTTGTGAATGCCAAACCTGAAAGAGTATTCGATAAAGAGGCAAAAAAAGCGCTAATGCAATGGCAATATAAGCCTTCAAATTCAGGCTTTAAAGATGTATTGGTACAGTTAGACTTTGCAATTGACAGTAATTACAAATCAGAAGAACTGATTGAAAAGGTGACTGTTGCGGCTAAGTAAATTTTAACAACCAAGACCCTAAAGCAAGCGCCTTATTGAAGCCGCTTGCTTTAGCGTTTTAAAAAACAAAGCTTATACCAATCGACTTAAATATTTAACCATTCTAGCGAGCTAAATAAATGGTCAGTAACTTAACACGATTGGTATTACAAGCACACAACAATCATAGCGACTGCAGCAGCTAAACCAACCAGCCATGATAAAGAACGCAGTACGTCTAAATTTAGATAGTAAAAAGCACAATATAGAACGCGGGCAATAATATGAGTAATGGCTAATAGCTCAGTAACTTGGTGGACATTATTGGTGCCCAGCACGGTGGCTAACGCTACAGCAAACACGGCCAATGATTCAAAACAATTTTGATGTGCTGCCAGCGCCCTTGCGCCAAATCCGGTGAGCTTAGACTGTTGCTCTCTTGGCTGCTTATTATCGTAGCCATCGAGCTTGTTCATTGCAAATGCCACGGGGGCCTTGGCAAAGTAAGGCATCAGTACAGCAAGTAGTGCGCAAATAAGTAATATCGTCATCGTTACTCCTAATCATAGTTTTCATTAACTTAGCACAGCTAAACTGATCGCGTAATTGACTTGAGTAATAAAAAAGCCGCAATGACTTATATGAAATAAATACAAGGCATTGCGACTAACAATAACATCGCGATAACTATAGCCCAAAAAGTTGGATTTGCAGCTGTGGCATATTGTCGCAGCAAAGATATTTTCATTTTATGGAATCTTAGTTCGCTTTAGAGCCCTGGCACTGGTAACTTATCCGCCTCTGTGAATTGCTGTTTTTTCATTATGACTTGGATCTTTTTAACTATTTTAGCCGCTTTTATGCAGTCGTGGCGCAACGCTTTACAAAGTAAACTAAGTGCGCATGTGAGTGTTGCAGGCGTCACCTTAGCGCGCTTTATACTTGCAAGCCCACTTGCTTTGGCATACCTCATTTCATTATATCTCTATCAAGATGCTCCCTTACCCACCTTCAACCTAGCTTTTATTAGCTACATTGTCGGCGCGAGCATAGTGCAAATTATTGCAACAGGATTAATGGTGACGTTATTTAAAATGAATAACTTTGCTGTTGGTGCTGGTCTTGCAAAAAGTGAAGCTCTCGTTGCGGCTATACTAGGAGTATTATTTTTTGGCGCGACGCTATCTTTATTAGGCTGGCTTGGCGTGTTTATTGGCTCAATTGCAGTATTACTATTAAGTGGAATTGCTAACATTAAGCACTTTAGCTTAAAAACAGCCTTACTAGGCTTGGCCTGTGGGACAGCATTTGCACTTTCCTCATCATGGATACGCGAAGCAAGCCTAAACTCAGGTCTGTCGTTTCCTTATTCCGCAGCATGGGTTTTACTGCTTATTATCAGCCTGCAAACTATCATGCTATGTGGTTATATTACAGTAAGGGAACGCTCAACATTTCGCGCTATGTGGAACCATAAAAAAACCACCAGTGCGGTGAGTTTTTTTAGCTGCATAGGCTCGATTGGTTGGTTTAGTGCGATGAGTTTACAGCATGTTGCCTATGTCAAAACCTTAGGGCAAGTAGAAGTATTTTTTACAATCTTGATCTCAGTTTTATGGCTCAAGCAGCCTTTAAAACGTCAAGATACCGCAGGGCTGGTGTTAATTGCTATAGCCGCAGTATTAGTCATGTTACCTTCGATATAAACAACAAAGGCGGCTCACTGCAACATGGCCGCCTTTCGATTTTTTAATTCACTGAATTAATGGCTGATTTTCAATGTGATAACGCCGCTAATAATCATTAATACACCGGCAATACGGCCGAATGTTGCTGCATCATTATAAAATAGTATCCCTACTAAAAATGTTCCTGCCGCGCCAATGCCTGTCCACACTGCGTAGGAAGTCCCCATCGAAATATCACGCTGTGCCAGCCATAACATAAAACCACTGGCGACCATAAACGCCACTGCAATGCCAATACCTAACCAGCGATGTTCACCCTCTTGCGACATTTTTAATCCTACAGGCCAGCCAATTTCCAGCAAGCCTGCAATAATTAAATAAATCCACGCCATTAATTTTCTCTCTTTTTCAATATTACATCGTACAGATCTTCACGACGATCTTTTAAGTTACGCACCGTGCCTTCACTGTGCAGAACTTTTAATTTATCCATATCTAAATCACTAAATAACAGCATTTCAGTATTGGGGGTTGCTTCATTAAGCGTTGCATCATGAGGGAACGAAAAATCAGACGGTGTTAATACCGCTGATTGTGAATACTGCACATCAAGACTTTCAACTTCTGGTAAGTTACCTACCGAGCCGGCAATAACCACGTAGCATTCGTTTTCAATGGCCCGCGCCTGCGCGCAGTGGCGTACTCGTAAATAACTATTTTTGGTGTCGGTCCAAAATGGCACAAACAGAATATCGAGACCTTGTTTTGCTAAAATACGTGACAATTCAGGAAATTCAACATCGTAACAAATTTGAATACCCACGCGTCCAGCATCAGTATCAAATACTGCAATTTTATCACCACCTTGAATCACCCAGTCATTTTGTTCATGAGGCGTGATATGAATTTTACGTTGTTCGTCAATTTTACCACTGCGATGGCATAAATAACTGACATTATAGATTTTATCGCCTTCAGCAAGCGGCATTGAGCCGGTGATAATATTCGCATTATACTCAATCGCCATACGCGACATCGCATCACGAAAAGTCTCCGTGTATTCGGCTAAATAACGAATAGCCTCGGTCTGATTTCTTTGCTCTGTAAGCCCCATTAGTGGCGCATTAAAAAACTCCGGAAAAAGAATAAAATCACTTTTGTAATCAGACACTGTGTCTACAAAATATTCGACCTGCGTGAGCATTTCTTCAACCGACTCAACACTGCGCATTTGCCATTGCACTGCGCCTACTCGCACTATCGACTTCGTTGATTCAAGTACCGTGTCGGTCGGTTCAAACATAATGTTATTCCACTCAAGTAGCGTGGCATAACCCACCGAATTTTGATCTTCCGGTAAATACTTTTTAAGTAAGCGTTTAACCTGGAAATCATTCGACAATTGAAAACTTAAAATTGGATCATACAGCTCTTTATGATCGACTTTGGCAATATATTCTGTTGGACTCATGTCACTGCTATGATTGTAATAACGCGGAATACGTCCGCCAGCCAAAATAGCCCGCAGATTATACTGACGACATAATTCTTTACGCGCATCATAAAGCCTGCGCCCTAAACGCATACCACGATGAGTAGGCGAAATAACCACATCTAAGCCATACAGCGCATCACCATCGGGGTCACTAAATACCCGATCATGGCCGTCAACAATATCTTCATAGGTGTGCGGATTAGAAAAGCGCGTGTAATCAACTTGCACACTCAACGCAATCCCTACCAGCACGCCATCATCCACCATGCCCAACTGCCCTTCAGGGAACTGGTCAATCAGTCTAAATATAGTATGGCTTGGCCATGCACCACCTAAATCTGGATAAGCCTGATCCATCAAAGTTTTTACTTGTGGATACTGCTCTTTAGTTAAATTACAAATCTCAAGATGGGTTTTTTCTGCCGACATACACAACTCCTTTAGGCGTAGGACATTAAATTTGCTAGTTCAATACGCACATAATACGTGATCAGCTCTGAACGCTTGCTTAGTGCAGCATACCTAGCGCTGGTTTATTTTTAAGATAGCACCAACAACAGTGTTGAAGTAAGTATAAGTAGCTATAAATTTTTATTTTTACACCTCTTTGCTCAGCTAACATTAACGCTGGTTTAGCGGTTTTCGACCTAAAGCTTAGGTTAATTGCACTTTATAAGAGTAAAAGTAATGGCCGAAATCAAACGGCCACTACCTCAAAACAAGCTGGCTTTACTCATTTAAAGCTCATTTGCAGGTAATATTGTGATCTCATGCATTAGTGTTTGCGGTAATAGCGGCGTTGGTTTTGCAGCTACGTAGTCATCAAATCCTGCGCGATAAAATGGCGATAGTGGATGACCTGACTGGCCACCGGGAATGGCCATTATGGCGTTTTCTAAATGCCCAGGTTGAGCAATAAATCGCTGTGACGCACCAAAACTGCGCCCCTGCACTGCTGGCATATAACTGTCGCCAAATCCTGGCGCTGTCGGCATATTTAATAATTTACTTAGTTGTGGTATTTGCTGTGCGAATGGATGCTCAATAACCAATTCATTAACTGTCCCCCACTGCCAACCTTTTAAGTTACTGCCAAACTCTTTACTTAAATTACTGACAACTTGGCTAAATGAATCAGTTAATTGTGCATCCCAATCAGCAAATTGTGGATTTAACCAGCTATCTGGTTGCTGCTCAATAAGCTGCCATATTGCCGGCTCTAAATCACGTTTAACATACTTTAATGAACCGCCCTGAGCCTGTAAATTTGCTTGCATAGCCGTAAATACACTATTGATAACTTCATCACGATAACGCCTAACCAGCGTGTAGCCTATTGACGTTGCACAGGCGCAACCTTGCCAGTTCTCTAATTCTTTTATGTACTGCTGATTAGCCGTACTATTTTTATTAAGCTGTTGCAGCAATAAGCTATGCCACGCTTGTAAAAAGCGCGCCTGATTATCATGCTGCAACTGGTTAAAATTAGCTTCATTAAAATGTTGCTTTTCATACAATCTATCACGAATTTGACTCGATCGTGCTCCCAAGGCATAACCACCATTACCAAAACGCTGGTCATCCAAAGCCGATACAACGCGAGAGTTCCCAGTCCATAAACGGCCATCAACAGGATTTTTAACTTCCGGCCTTTGCTGTTCATTATGCTGCCAAAGTGTTGAGTAGTCATTTTCCTGAACAGCTAGTTCACTGGGCTTAATACGCCCTGGAATGGCTCCCATATTTTTCCAACCCGCATTGCCTTGGCTATCTACCACCATTAAATTTTGTACTGGAATACCCACTTCACTGGCAATCAGCAGCGCGTCATCGACAGTTGTTGCTTGTTCTAATTTCAATAAATCCATATCGACTGCATAAGGTTGATGGCCAACCCAGCTAAGCGCATAAGGCTTGCCATTTATTTCTCGCACTGGACCATACTCACTCAATGTCAGCTTATATTCTTCAATTGACCCATCGGGTAGTGCTATTTGCTCAACTTCTTGCCATGTTTTACTGTTATCAGTTAATGCTACCCAATCGGCAGTATCGAGGTAACCATTAGTAAATCCCCAGGCAATATTGTTATTAGTTCCCACCACAATTGCTGGTGCGCCAGGCAAGGAAACCCCTGTCACTTGGCTCACTTTTCCTGACATTGCATAGTTAAGTTGCGCACGATACCAAATAACCGGCACCGCCATCGACAAGTGCATATCATCCGACAGCATCCCAGCACCTGTGGTAGTTAACTGCCCAGTCACCGCCCAGTTATTACTACCACGTTCTTGATTTGCATCAATCCTGAGTAAAGCTTGTAAGGTTTGCTTAGGAAATTCAGGAATAGTTAAATTATAAGGTGCGAGTGTGCTGCCATCTAAAGCCGCTTGATATTGACTGGGTTGAGTTAAAAAACTGACCATTTGTGGGCCATAAATATCGGCAATTTGAATTAACGCTTGGTCACGTTCGAAGGTCGCCGTTTGTAAATCTAAGTACATACTGTAAATCACTAACAAACTGTCTTCACTGCGCCAAGGCTTTTGCTCAGCGCCTGTTAGTAAATATTCAAAACTGCTAAAACCTACCTGTGCTAAGCCTTCGTTAACGCCAGCGGCATAACTTGTTAATAATGCTTGATCTGCTTGAGGCAATTGCTCAACAATCGCAGCGCTGCGTTTTCGTAACTGGTGGAAGCGCATTTTTTTATCCAAACCTAATGCTGCTTTGCCAAACAGTTCACTCAATTCACCTGCAGCATTACGGCGCAACAAATCCATTTGAAAAAATCGGTCTTGACCATGTGCGAAACCTAAACCATACGCAGCATCAAGGCGGTTCTCAGCTGAAATAACTGCTTGACCCAGTTGGTCTCGGGAGATTTTTACCGCTTGGCTGACGTGGTTACTACGCCCATTACCATCAAGCGCCGGTAAGCTAATTGACAGTACACCATAAATAACTGCTGTTGCAGCTAATCCTAAAATTACGATTGCTAACACCAACCACTTGATAATTTTAAACATGAACCAGTCCTTTTACTCTTGATTAGCTCTATCATAACCATAGTTTTATGAAAAAAGTGCGGTAATTTAAATAAAAAAACAAATAGCTCAATTGATCGGACTATTTTTATTTCCGTGATAAATTGACTATAGTTGAACAGCCAAATATAAAAGCACAAGTCGCTAATGCCATTGTTAAAAACAGATGATCACAAACAAGTCTACAAATTTAAACTGATATTTTGGTGCTCGCTCGTTTTTATTTTATTAATCAGTTTAGTGCTTGATCAGATCAGTTATAAACGTGCCCAAGAATCTCATCGACTATTAATTTTATCTGAAGTAAGTAGCTACCGTACTCAACTTGAATCAACATTAGTATCGAATATTCAATTGGTGCGTGGTTTAGCTGTTGCAGTTGCTGCAGAGCCTAATTTAGATCAACAACGTTTTGCCCAAATTGCCGCGCCATTATTCGACACCTCATCTGAATTACGCAACATCGGTGGTGCACCTAATATGGTGATCCGCATGACTTACCCATTGGCAGGCAATGAAAAAGCCATAGGGCTAAACTTTTTAGATAACAAAGCACAACGTGCAGATGCAATTCGTGCGCGTGATAACAATGAAATAGTTATGGCAGGCCCACTTACATTAGTGCAAGGTGGTGAGGCATTAATTGCCCGAGTCCCTGTTTACCTTGCCCCTGATAAGCATTTTTGGGGGCTGCTCTCGGTGGTACTCGACATAGACAAAATATATAAAAAAGCGGGTATCTACGAACTAGAAGAAGACTATGATGTCGCCATCCAAGGACGCAATGGCTTGGGTCTAAAAGGAGAGTTTTTCCGTGGTAAAGCGGATATTTTAGAGCGTAACCCTCTGGAATTTACTTTAACCTTTCAAGGTGGCGAGTGGGAAATTTTTGTTACTCCTAAAGTTGGTTGGGCACCTCCGAACTCTGCGATTTGGCCGCTGAGATTAGCAATATTTACTATTTGCGGGTTACTAATTTTAGCTTTCTTATTATTCTTAAAAATGCTCAATCGCCAGCTAAGAAATGAAAAAATGCTAGTGACAATGAGTAGTCTTGCAAAAATTGGCGCTTGGTCATTTAACCTTGAAACACAACAAGTATATTGGTCAGATATGACCAAAAACATTTTCAAATATCCGCTAGACGAACAACCGAATTGGCCAACGAACTTTACTTACTTTAAAGAAGGCGAAAGCCGTGACACGATAAAAAAGCTCGTTGAGCGAGCGATTAAATATGGTGAAAGTTACGAAGTTGAGCTCGAAGTTATCGATTCTAAAGGTAATGCTTTATGGGTGTTAGTGCATGGTGAGGCCGAAATCCGTAATGACCGTTGTATTAAGATTTTTGGCTCTTTACAAGATATAAACGTCCGTAAATGCATTGAATTAGAAAGCAGTAAAACTGCTTTGCACAATGAGGTACTCGCCTCACTTACCGTTAATAACGCAGTGCTAACTGGTAATTTAAAACAAGCAAAAGATATTATTACACAATCAATTTGCGATGCATTTAATGTTGAACGTGCCAGTATATGGCTGTTCAATGATGCAAGAGATCAACTGCAATCATTTGCCCATCATGGTAAACACACCCCAAAGAACACTGCGTTACCAGCATGGCAGCAAACTGAGTTAAATGATTTTTTTACAGCGATTGATAATCAAGCTGTGATCCGCGCCTCAAATGCACTGAGCAATAAATTTACAGCCCCGCTTACAGCGCACTATTTAGCTCCTTTCGATATAAAATCAATGCTTTGTGTATCTATTCCTACTGGAAGCGGGGCGATTGGTATTGTTTGTGCTGAGCATTGTCAGTATCCGCGGGCATGGTCGCGTAACGAAGAAAGCTTTTTAATTGCCGTTGCCGCTTTAATTGGCAGTTTATATTCTAGCGAGCAACGTATAGAAACCGAGCAACAATTAGTCACAGCAAAAGAAGCAGCGGAACAAGCTGTAACCGCTAAAGGTGAGTTTTTAGCGAGCATGAGCCACGAAATTCGCACCCCGATGAACGGTGTGCTCGGGATGCTTAATATTGTGCAACAAACTAAGTTAGATCCTCAGCAAACGCACCATATTGAATTAGCACAATCATCAGCACAATCGCTGCTTAATATAATTAACGATATTCTGGATTTCTCAAAAATTGAAGCTGGTAAATTAGATATCGAAGAGATTGCCTTTAATTTACCGAAATTACTCGGTGAAGTGGTCGAGTCATTTGCCCTTAAAGTAGAGCAACATAATACTAAACTGATTTTAGATGCCACTAAAATTAATGTAAATAAGATTGTTAGTGACCCAAATAGGCTTCGCCAAATTATTAATAATTTACTCGGTAATGCCGTTAAATTTACTCATAATGGTGAAATTATCGTGAGCGCAAACTTAAAAAATACCACTAACGGGACTTTTTTAGATTGCTCAATTATTGATACCGGTATTGGTATTAAAGCCGACAAACAAGCTTCATTATTTGATTCTTTCACTCAGGCCGACACCTCAACTACTCGCCAATATGGCGGCACAGGCTTGGGCCTGGCGATTGTTAAGCAGCTTTGTAATTTGATGGATGGAGAAATCAATGTCACGAGTGTTTATGGCCAAGGCAGTACCTTTACTTTTTCCATTAAAGTACAGCCGCTACTGGGTAAAGAACAAGACTTACCGAGTCATTTAATTAAAAACAAACATATTTTAATTGTCGATACTTGCCCGTTAAATAGCTCAATTGCGCAAAAACAGCTAAACGTGTGGGGAGCGCGTGCGCATATCCTCAAAAACTACCTAGCCTTGAGTTATTATCTCAATTCGAGCGATGAATTGATTGATGCTGTGCTGCTTGATTATAGCTTTTTTCAGCAAGCCGACGCTGCTGCAATTAATGCATTGAAAATTTACCTAAGCGAGCATCACGTAAAACTGATCCTTATGGCGCCAATGAGTTTCTCACAAGAAGCACATGCAAACTTGCCAATCGAAGCCGATTGCATGATTTTTAAACCACTAACGCCTTCGGACTTGTTTGATTCTTTGGCGAATGAAAAATTTATCGAGCAACAACAAAATAACAATGCACTACCAGCAAGTATTGCAATCAACAATACACACTTTGTAAATCAAGACAAAATCCTGCTGGTAGAAGACAATAAAGTAAATCAAGTCGTTGCCTGTGCATTACTAAAACAAGCAGGCATTAATTTTGATATCGCTGAAAATGGTCTGGAAGCTATTGAAAAACTAAAAAGCAAAACCACAGAACCATACAAGCTATTGTTAATGGACTGCCAGATGCCAGAAATGGATGGTTACCAAGCAACTAAGGCAATCCGTAATGGGGATGCGGGTGAATACTACAAAAACGTAACTATTATTGCGTTAACCGCAAATGCTATGCAAGGCGATAGAGATAAATGCCTCAGTGCAGGAATGACTGATTACCTAACCAAACCACTCGATTTTGATGCGCTTAATCCGAAACTGCAACAATGGCTTGGTAAACAATAAAGGTGTAAGCTAAGGCATAACAAAAAGAAGGATTTATTATGCAACTCACTGCTATTGAACAACGTGTGATCGGCTGCCTACTTGAAAAACAAAGCACCACACCAGAGCATTACCCGCTGTCACTAAATGCATTGACCAATGCGTGCAATCAAAAATCGAACCGAGAGCCAGTGCTCACGCTCAGCGAAACTGAAGTACAAGAGGCGCTAGACTCGTTAGTTTCCCAGCGGTTAGTTACATTAGACGAAGGGTTATCTGGACGCGTAACTAAGTTCGCACATCGCTTTTGCAATACTGAATTTGGTAATTTACAGTTAACGGAGCAACAGCGCGCTATTATTTGTTTAATGCTGCTACGTGGCCCACAAACCCCTGGTGAATTAAGAACACGCAGTAATCGGCTCGCTGAGTTTAATAATGTTGCTGAAGTTGAGTCGGCATTAAATGCCTTGATGACTGCCGAACATGTGACTAAACACCCACGAGAACCCGGCAAACGTGAAAGCCGTTACAGCCATTTATTTGCTGATCCACAAAGTGCTGTTGCAGTAGAACCACCTGAATTGCCAGCACTCAAAGCTGACGAGTTGAATGAGTTACTTGCTGAAATTGATGAGCTAAAAGCTGAATTACAAAAAATTAAGCTACATTTAGGGCTTTAAATTAAACCCTTTGAATTAGATAATAATTCCAATTACATTAAATAGAGATCATGCTTTTAAGCTAATTGGTATAACCATGACAACCAGTAATATTATTAGGAGAGCTCAGCATGCGCGCTGAAATAGTGGCAGAAATGAAAGTCCAGCCAAATATAGACGTCAACAACGAGATCACACGCCGCGTAAACTTTATAAAAAACCGTTTAGTGGCAGCACATTCACGCTCTTTAGTGCTGGGGATTAGTGGCGGTGTAGATTCATCTACCTGTGGTCGCTTATGCCAACTCGCCGTTAACGAATTAAATGCGCAGCAACAAACCGACAAGTATCAATTTATTGCGGTTCGCTTACCGTATGGTGTGCAAGCTGATGAAGCTGAAGCGCAATTGGCTGTTGATTTTATTCAACCAAATAAACGCCTAACAGTGAATATAAAACCCGCAGCAGACGGCATGCATGAGCAAGCATTAGCGGCAGTAGTAGGTTGCGGTGATGCACTGCCGGAACAAGCACAAATTGATTTTATTAAAGGTAATGTGAAAGCCCGCCAACGCATGGTCGCGCAATATGAAATTGCCGGACTGTGCCAAGGCCTCGTTGTTGGTACTGATCATAGCGCCGAGAACATTACTGGCTTTTATACTAAATTTGGTGATGGCGCATGCGACTTAGCGCCATTATTTGGCTTATCAAAACGCCAAGTACGCGCATTAGCCAAGCAGTTAGGTGCACCCGATTTACTCGTTAATAAAGCGCCAACCGCCGACCTAGAGTGTGATCGCCCAGGCCTTACTGATGAAGAAGCCCTTGGTTTAAGCTATGAACAAATTGATGACTTTTTAGAAGGCAAAGAAGTCAGTGACGAGGTAAGTGAAAAACTCATCGCAATTTATCTACGCACTCAACATAAACGCCAAGCGATTCCAACCATTTACGACGATCTTTAGGCTGTCATAAGCTCATAAACCGTAAATGACACTTCTAGGGCAATTAACAATAAGAAAAATGTGATTAATTGCCCGCTTTTTACTTTAGCACAAACATAAGCCCCTAAAGGTGCTCCTACTACGACCACTGGAATAGCCGCTAATAAATACGACTGTATTTCGCTACTTAAGCTATTGAAGAACCATACGTTAGCAATGCTTGCCACCACAGACGTTATTGCCATGATAATCACCGAGGTTGCAGTCGCTTTTTGAATATTAGCGTTGCAGGCGATAATCAATAACGCAAAAATAGCAATGTCAGCTCCCGAACCAACTAAGCCAGATGCAACTCCTCCAATAACAGCAACTAATGCAACTGTAAATGTACTAACGTGTATATCGGTTTGACTACATACATGTTGCACCCTGCAGTAAATACGCCATAAAAGAGTTAATGCGAAGCATATTAAAAGTACGCTAAAGACTCCTTTAACCACCAGTCTTGGTAATTGATCGGCAATAAAAGTAAGGCTTAGTAATACGCCAACTAATGCAGCAGGAGCTGCGATTAATACCACTTGGCGATAATATGGAATACCAGTAAAAATAATGGTTAATGCGGCCGCACTCATACCAAAACTTTGAATCGCTAACGAGAATACTTTTGCGGTTACAGGATCTATTGCCAGTAACTTAGTCATCACAGGAAATGCTACTGCGCCACCACCAAGTGCAGTGCCACCAGCAACAAAAGACCCAAAAGCCATAGTCACAACAATGCTAAACTCTGCGATAACACTTTGTAGCGCAGCATTTGCGCCTTGCCAAGCAATTAATGAACAATACACGCCAGCAACAAATAACCAGGGGATCATACGCAGTTTATGGATCGGTTTAGGTGGTGATTGCATAGTTACAGATCATAAATTGAAGTTTTATTATTATGCCTGACAATCATCGCAGAGCAAATGATCGCAACTGTTCGTTACGGCGTACAAACAGATTGTTATATGAGTGCAATATCTTTGCAGTAAAGATGAAATAGTTCTGTAATTTAGTTTATAGTTGTTAGTAAAGACATGGTAATCCAGCTCATCGCATTAAAAAACCTAAGGATTTGTATTTAGTTATGACATCGCCCATTTTAATAACAGGTGCCGGCCAACGTATTGGTTTAGCACTGGCAAAACATTTTATAGCCCAAGGGCAAGCTATTATCGTTACTTACCGAACTCGCCATCCCGCTATTGATGAATTATCTGCCCATGGTGCTGTATGTGTTTACGCAGACTTTAGCACTGACAACGGCATTAATGAGTTTGTCAGTCAATTAAAGCTGCACACAAATAGCTTAAAGGCGGTGATCCACAATGCCTCGAGTTGGGATTGCGAAGCGAATAATCCAGATAGCAGTACGCTATTTGATAACATGATGCGGATCCATGCTAAAGCACCTTACTTAATTAACTTAGCGCTTAGCGAGTTACTGTTAAATTTCCAGCAACAGCAGCAACACCCTGCTGATATCATTCATTTAACTGATTATGTTGTTGAAAAAGGAAGTCCAAAGCATATCGCATATGCCGCAAGTAAAGCCGCCTTAGAAAATATGACAAAATCATTTGCAGCTAAGTTTGCCCCGAATATTAAAGTGAACGCTATCGCCCCTTCATTAATTATTTTTAATGATCACGATAGCGATGAGTACCGAGAAAAAACCCTTAAAAAATCATTAATGGGCATCGAGCCCGGTTGTCGCGAAATTATAAACAGCGTCGATTTATTGCTTAGCAGCCATTACATCACGGGACGTTCTTTACCCGTAGATGGTGGCAGACATTTAAAATAACGGATTAATCGAGAAATTTATGCACGATCAATTAAAAAATAGTTACCACGAAATTATTACTGCTGTAGGTGAAGATCCACAACGTGAAGGCCTATTAGACACGCCAAAACGCGCCGCCAAAGCGATGGAATATTTGACCAAAGGCTATCGTCAAACATTAGAAGAAATTACCAATAATGCGGTATTTACTTCTGATGCAGATGACATGGTTTTAATTCAAGATATAGAGCTTTATTCGATGTGTGAACATCATTTATTACCATTTGTAGGGCGCTGTCATATTGCTTATATTCCTAACGGCAAAGTGCTGGGTTTATCGAAATTTGCGCGTATTGTTGATATGTTTGCACGCCGCTTTCAAATTCAAGAACAACTGACTCATCAAATCGCTAAAGCGGTTGAAGAAGTCACCGGTGCAAAAGGCGTTGGTGTAATAGTGGAAGCAAAACATATGTGTATGATGATGCGTGGGGTTGAAAAACAAAACTCAAGTATGCGTACGTCGGTAATGCTAGGTAACTTCAGAGCCGATCCAAAAACCCGCAATGAGTTTTTACAACTTGTAAAAGGCTAATCCTATGGCCAATGCAATTATCCATGTAACTAACTTACGACTGCGCACTTTTATTGGCTTTAATCCCGATGAACGTGAGAAGAAGCAGGATGTAGTGATCAATTTAGAAATTCACTATCCTGCTGAGCAAGCCTGTGAAACGGATCAAGTTGAACAAGCACTTAATTATAAAGTGATCACCAAAGAAGTGATTAGTATTGTTGAGCAAGGTCACTTTTTATTGCTTGAAAAACTAGTGGCAGAAATACTCAGTGTTTGCCATAGCCATAGCAGCGTGAATTATGCAAAAGTGCGAGTTGATAAACCTCACGCTTTGCGTTTTGCAGATTCAGTATCGCTAACACTCGATTGGAGTAAAGCTTAAAGCAACTTATCCAGCCCAACGGCAAAGGCTAGTACAAGCAAGTAACGTGCGCCTTTGCCAAGGGTAACCAGCCATAAAAATGTCCACCAGCGCACTTTAAAAATGCCTCCTACAACTGTTAGCGGATCACCAATAATTGGTAGCCATGCCAACAACAGACTATAAACACCATACTTTTCAAAGCGCTCTGCAGCCTTATCGATACTTGCCTGCGACACGGGAAACCATTTCCGATCCTTAAAACGTATGACTTGCGTGCCTAACCAGTAATTAACGCAACTACCTAGTACGTTACCAACTGTGGCACTGAGCCATAACAACCAAAGTAAATATTCTCCTTTGGTCACCATTGCTGTGAGTACCACTTCTGATGAGCTTGGCAATAATGTTGCCGAAATAAACGCAGTAAAGAACAGAGTTAAATAAGCCATCTAAGCCTTTATTAATACATATAAAAAACCCAGCATTTGCTGGGTTTAATAAAAATGAAGAGTAGTTTATTTTATCAATTGTAAGCTAAATGGGTAGTTAAACTCTTTACCGTCATTAGTTTTGATTGCGCCAATCACTACCATAATAAACGAGAAAATAGCGACTATAGGTAATAGAATTACTCCGATAACTGCAAACATCAAAATCAAACACACTATATATGCTATGAACATAGTGATTTGAAAGTTAAGCGATTTACGCCCATGTTCAGCCACTAATGGCATTTCATCTTTTTTTATTAACCAGACAATCAGCGGACCGATGATACTACCCATAGGTATAATAAATCCGGCTAATGCGCTTAAATGACATAACATCGCCCACATACGCTCATCTTTACTCGTTATAACTGGTTCAACCTGTTGATTATCTTCCATTACCATCTCCTTATTTCGTTAATACCTATATGCTGACCTTTTTCAGTCTTAATGTCTAGATTTTAATCAGCGTCGTCGATACTGCTAAGCTCGAGCAAGTGTGCAAAACCACAACACTTAATTTAGACAAAAAATTAAGGCGTAACCTAAGTCACGCCTTAATTGTAAAACACTAAAATCAGTTATTACTTTTTAATACCAGCTAGATCTAAGATAAATGCATAATTTAGAGCTGTATCTTGAAGGCTTTTAAAACGCCCAGATGCGCCGCCATGGCCTGCTTCCATATCAATTTTAAACAGTAGTTTATTATCATCGGTTTTAAACTCACGTAATTTTGCAACCCATTTTGCTGGTTCAAAATATTGCACTTGAGAATCATGCAAACCTGTGGTGACCAACATATTTGGATACGCTTGTTTACTCACTTGATCGTACGGTGAGTAAGACAGCATATAATCATAATATAGTTTGTCATTTGGGTTGCCCCACTCGCCGTACTCGTTGGTTGTTAATGGTAAGCTCGCATCTAACATAGTGGTCACTACATCAACAAATGGCACAGCCGCAACCATCCCCTGATAAAGCTCTGGTGCTTGGTTTGCCACGGCGCCCATTAATAAGCCGCCCGCACTGCCGCCCATCGCGAATATTTTATCTTGCGCACCATACTGCTGGGTAACTAAGCCTTTGGTTACATCAACAAAGTCATTAAAAGTATTCTTTTTATTGAGTAGCTTGCCATCTTCATACCAAGGACGACCGAGCATCTGCGAGCCACGAATATGCGCGATAGCAAATACAAAGCCTCGATCAAGTAAACTCAAACGGCTACTAGAAAAACTTGGATCCATGGTTGCCCCATACGACCCATAGCCATATTGTAACAATGGATTAGTGCCATCTTTTTTGAATTTATCTTTGCGATAAACTAAACTCACCGGTACTTTTACGCCATCTCGCGCAGTAATAAATAGTCGCTCCGATGCATAATTATCGGCATTAAAATCACCGATCACTTGTTGCTGTTTTAACAGTGTTTTCGTTGTGCTATTCAAATCGATATCATACGATGAACCAGGCGTCGTCATACTGGCATAATATACTCGTAAGCTTTCGCTATCTAATTCATTATTACCATATGTTCTGACCATATAACTGCTGTCATTAAAGCTCAGCTGCTGTTCATCACCCGACTTTAAGTTGCGTATCGTTAAACGAGATTGCCCCATTTCACGCTCTTTATACACTAAATGATCAGTGAACAAATCGATGCCTTCAAGCTTAATATCATCACGCGCGGCGATCAGTGTTTGCCAATTCGCTTTGTCGTGCGCTTTATCTTTATCCACCGTCATTAGCTGAAAGTTTACTGCGTTAAGGTTCGTGACTATGTAATAAGTATCACCGAGTTTAGCAATATCATATTCTAGGTTTTCTTCACGTTCAATTAAGCGCTTTGGCTGCGCCTTGACGTCATTAGCATCAATTACCGACACACCTGAAGCGTTAGTACTGCCATGCCAAATATAAATTTCTTGTTTGTCTTTACTCTTACCAAGGCCAGTGTAATAACTTGTGTTAGTCTCTTCGTACACTAACTCATCTTGTGCTTGTGGCGTACCTAAGGTATGGCGATAAACCTGATAACCTAACAATGTCTGTAAGTCTTTTTTAATGTAATAAAAAGTTTTATTATCATTCGCCCAGACGATATCACCATCGGTCCCTTCGAGCTTATCTTCTAGTAATTTACCGGTCTTTAAATCTTTCACTAAAATAGAGTAGATTCGTCGACTTACCGTGTCTTCACCATATGCTAATAAGTGACCATTTGGGCTGACAGATAAACCTGTTGCTGCGAAATAGTCATGGCCTTTTGCCAACTCATTTACATCTAATATAACGTGTTGATCAGTGCCCTTATCATCGCTACTGCGAACATAAGTCGGGTATTCATTATCCCCTCGCGTTTGCGATGAATAATAATAATCGCCACTTTTAGTTGGCACGGAGTCATCATCTTTTTGAATGCGCCCTTTTAACTCTTCAAACAAAGTAGTTTGTAACGCTTTAGTATGCTTTAGCATCGCATCAGTATAGGTATTTTCTGCATTAAGGTGTGCTATGACAGCTGCATCTTTTCGTGCATCGTCACGCATCCAATAGTAATTATCGGTGCGCGTATCACCATGAATAGTCATTTCGAAAGGGATCTTATTGGCTACCGGTGCAGTTACATTAACCACTGCAGCTTCACTCTGTACAGCCTCGGATTTTATATTATTTTGTTCTGGGGCTTTATTACAGCCCGCTAAAATAGCTAACGACAAAGCCGCTAACGCAAATGATTGACGTGTTTTCATAGTATTCCCTAGAGTTATTATTATTCCACTACTAGCAATATATCTAACTAACTGTTGATTACCTATATTAGTTTGTAAAGCAATGTAAAAAGGGAGCCTAAGCTCCCTTTGTTTGATTAACTTTGCTCGTTAGTCACTGATAATTAAAATGACTAACTAAACAATTAATTACTTTTGTTTACGGCGGCGCATAAATGCAAATGGTGCAATAAGCAATGTTAACCATGCTAGTGAACCGCTATCACCGTCATTATTATCGTCATCTTTGCCCACAATATTCTTTACTCGTATTTCAACATCAACAGCTTTAGAGTTATTACCCGCACTATCAACAGCGATAACACTAAATGTAAAGTTACGCTCATATTCATAATCAATACTACCTGCAACAACAATTTCACCCGCAGCATTAACAGTGACTAAGTCAGTGCCTGACACAATAAACTTAGTAACAGGACTTACATCAGCATCTGGATCACTAAAGTTGAGTTTACCAATCACAGTGCCAAGCGCTGTATTTTCATCAACACTAAAGCGTTGATTATCAGCAATAACTGGCGTGTTTTCTAATGCGTCTTGCGCTACAGTGATTGTTACTTCAACAGCTGCAGATTGATTACCAGCACTATCCGTTGCGCTAACCATCAGCTTTATCTCAGGTGTTGCATCATAATCAACGTCACCCGCCACTGTGATTTGGCCAAGTTCATCAATTGCAATACCGTTATGACCTGCAACTGTGTAGCTTACAATTGGTGTTACTGCTGTATCTGGATCAATAGCACGTATTTGACCAATCACAGTGCCTACCACAGCATTTTCTTGCACTTTAAAAGTTTGCCCGGCTTCGATAATTGGCGCAACTTCTGCTCCTTCATCAGCGACATTTAACACGTTAATCGTCACAATTTCAGCAGCTGACTGATGACCATCTTCATCAATTGCGACTATCTCTAACGTAATAGTACTTTGCTCTTCAAAATTAAGTAGTTGAGCAACGGTTAGCATCCCCGTATTATCAATCGTGATTGCATCACTTCCCGCTACAGTAAACATAGTGATTGAACTGTTATCTGGATCTGTGAAAGCTAATTGAGCAAATGCGGTAGCTACTGGGGTGTTTTCTGCAACAGAGAATACTTGGCCAGAATTTATAATTGGGGTTACTTCGCTCGCTTCATCTGCAACATTGGTAATGTTAATAGTAATAACAGCTGGCTCTGATGTATTTCCCAAAGTATCGATGGCAACAACGACTAGTTCAGCGATGTGCTTACCAACTTCAAAATCAACTAACTCGCTGTTTGATACAAGAATTTGCCCTTTATTATCAACACTAAAGCCTTGATGAGTTTGCGATTGCACATAAAACTCAGCAATCGCTAAATCTCTATCTGATTCCACAACACTCAAGGTGCCAACGAGATGGCCGTTTTCCGCATTTTCAACAACATCAAATGATGCATTTGCAAGCTTAGGAGCCTGCGTTGTTGGTAACACTAAGTCTTCAGCAGTCACTAATTTCAGTACATCTTGTAATGACGATGCTGTAAAAGCAAATGGCGCACTAGCATTCACAATCGCTTTTTCACCTGGCGCAAGTTGATTTACGACTGTATCACTGCCATCCACCGCAGTTAAACTCACTGACGCTGAAGAACTAAAGGTCGTAGCGCCAACTAGACTATCTGTTTCAAAGTACACGCCGCCACCATAAGATGGATAGCCTACAGATGCCTTAATATTTAACGGATCACCTAAATTATCACGTGTTAACCCCAGTGTGCTGCTACATACCGAGAAGGTAATGGTATCTGCACCAGCTGATTGATATAACGGTGTCAAAAACCGAAGCGTTTCTGCGCCAGTGTCATCGATAGTACCAATAACAGTACGTGAACGCCCTGGCGAAGTCGTTTTACGACCTCGGTCATTGTAGTTCTGCATAAGGAAGTCATAGGCACCATCGTTGTTGGTGTCTATATCTAAACGATAACCTGCTTGGAATACATGAGTGATCTCATCACGTAACTGAATCGATGCTGTAACTAATACACCAGATTCACACCCTTCAGCTGCTATTGCATTGAATGTCGTTGCAAGAATATTGAACGGTGCCTCTGCTGCTGACTTAACTTTACCAGTTGCAACAATATTTTCTGTCATTGTTGAAACTGTTGTTGCCCCGGTATTCTCAACGATAAGTTGCATCTCATTACCAACCACTTCCGGAGCAATACTTAATTCACTAGCCGCTTTTGGTAGCGCATGATAAACAACATGTAGCGCATCATCTGAATCAGTATCATCCACATCGTCAAACACTAAGGCGCCGTCAAACTCTGCGAGCGTTAATGCGGCGCTTCGTGCAGCTACCGACTCGGCATCAAATGGGTTTTCCAGTTTCCACTCGTGCAATTTACTAGGATCAACCGTTAGCGTTACATCAAACTCTGTAGTTTGACCTGCGGGAATTGTTACGCTGGCTGGAATATCCCAACTGATTGCACCGCTGTTTTTATCATTTGCGTAACGTGCTTCAGTCCGTAATTTGTAGGTTTTTTCTTGTGTCGAGAAATTTTTCACGGTGACTGTTTTGCTGATTGACCTAACGCCAGTAAAATTTTCTAAGCCAAACGATAATGCCGCTTGTTTAGTTTTAAACTCGGTATTATCAACCCATGCTGCAACAGGCAGATTAACCGCTTTTTCAACGTTAACTAAACCAGCACCAATCATACTAATTGGTGCTAATTCAGAATCTGGATTTGTGCTAAGCGGCTCATTAGTCACATTTAGATCTGCCGTATTCATTAATGTTGCTTTAATTTCAAAGGCATTACGCTGTGGGTGTGCTGCGCGTACTAACGCAACCGCACCGGCAGTAATCGGTCCTGAAAAGGATGTACCTGAAGCTGGAGCTAGTTGATCTTGCGTACCAGTTGCTGCAACCATAATGCTTGTACCTGGCGCTGTGATTTCAGGTTTTAATAAACCATCCATTGATGGACCGCGCGATGAAAAGGTTGCCACAGCACCTGATGTTACTTTACGCTCAACAACTAAGCTATATGCAGCCTTGCCTGATGCTTTAAGCTCCGCTTTTATCGCTGCCCCGGCAGCATAAGTAATGCCAATATTTGGGATAGTAACCGTGGCATCAAATCCACCCATTGAAGCAGGAGTACCGTCATCTTCGTTATTTGCAATAAATACAAACGATGCGCCGCGCTGTTGTGCATGCAGTACTTTTTTCGTGAAATTACATTCACCACGATCTATAAGCACCGCTTTATTATTAAAATCGGTGTCTTCTGAAAATGCTTCACAGCCATTTTGATTTGCGGTTGGGTAAACAAGTTCAGCATCGGTATCTGCCATAGCAAATGCGGTTTGCGGACCAAAACCTGAAACTTGAAAAACAACCTCTTCTCCAAGCACTGTACCTGAAGCAATCCCAATATCTAATGTTGGATGCGTCATTGCACCAACTGCAAGTGCGTTTGGCGTGGTACTTGGTCCCCCAATACGAAAAGGATGATCGCCATCATTGCCTGCTGAGATAACAACATTTACACCTAAATCAACCGCTTTTTGAATTAAGTATTGAGTACCTCCGTCAGTTTCAGTGCCACCAAACTCGCCACCTAAAGACATATTAATAACATCTACGCGGTCAGAGATATCGCCATCACCATTAGGATCCATTGCCGCTTCTAATGCTGATGCTTGTGCTGCACTTGGACAACCACCACCACACACTGAGTACACATATAACTCTACTTCAGGAGCAATTCCAGTGACAGAGTGAGAAACAGACGTACCATGACTGGTCGGTTCATCAACATCGGGGATCACGACTACAGGATCATGTTCAATTGGATCAGCATCGTCACGAATAAAGTCGTAGCCACCATGTACGATGCCTTGCGGCCAAGCTACAGAAGTAGGATCAGCTTGAGCTGCGTCATACGCCTCTACGGTACCAGCACCACCAAAAACGTTGTGCGTGTAGTCAACACCTGTATCCAGTACCGCTACCGTTTGACCTTTACCTGTTACAACCCCATTTGCAACCAATGGTGAAGCTTTTAAATAATCTGCAGATGCGGCGACATGTAATTCATAATCATACATTGGCAGCACTTTCTCAACTCGGTAGTCACGGGCAATTTTTTCTAACGCCTCAGGACTTGCTTGTACAATCAAAGTAGGCGCCAGCACTTTAGTTTGGCCAATTACTTTTGTACCAAAATCTAGACTACTTAGTTCAATTGTCACTGCACTTTGCACTTGCTCAATTTGTGCAATGGTTGCACGGCTGTCACCTATTTGATAAATACCTTGCGCCATTAGATCGGCAGCGGTTGTCGCTCTTAGCACAATCATATGAGCTGATGGTAACTGTTCTTTAACTTCGGTTTCATTAAATGTAGCTGTAGAGAAATTATTGAGAGCGGTAATACTGTGTGCTGCTTGCACTGTTTGTGCATTTACCGATGCCGCCATTAGTGCTGATGATACTGCAATTGATAAGGCTGTTTTTGTTATTAACTTGTTAGACATAAATTCCTCTGATGAGATTATTGTTATTAAATGTCCCCAAAAAGAAACATTAAGTCCCGAATACTACACCAGCAAGAAACAAAAAAACAACATTGAAACAAAAAATGTAACCATTTTAGGTAATAACAATAAATTTAAAACAAAAAAAATACCGCCCAATGGCGGTATTTTAACTAAAGCTATATGCCTTTAGAGGCTATATTACTACTTTTGTTTACGGCGACGCATAAATGCAAACGGTGCTACAAGCAGCGTTAACCACGCTAGCGAACCAGAGCTATCATTGTCGTCATCATCGTTCGCACGTAGATTGTTAACGTCAATCTCAACACTTACCGCTTTCGATACATAACCTTTGCTATCTTCAGCTTGAACACTGAAAACAATCTCTTTATCAAACTCATAGTCAATTTCACCCATAGTCACAATTGAACCATCTAACTGAACACTAACTAATGTTGTTCCAGATACAATAAAACGAGTAATTGGCGAAATATCCATATCAGGGTCTGAGAATACCAATTGACCCAACACGGTACCAATGGCAACATTTTCATCAGTTCTGAATTTTTGACCACCCTCAATGACTGGGGCATGAGATTTAGGATCGGCGGTTACATTCAACATAACTTGCACAACCTCAGACTCTAAGCCGCTGTCATCCATTACTGTTACATCAAGAGTCATAGTTGGAGTTGCATAATAACTTAGGCTGCCAGTGACAACTAGCTCACCCTTATTATTAATACTAATTAAGTTTGTGTTTGCAACCGTACCACCAGTAACCATTGTTGCCGCACTTTCAAACAAACTATGATCAAGCATGCCAATCACTGTACCTTCGGCTGCGGATTCAATAATACTGAAATTTTGCCCTTTTGCTACAACTGGTAACTCATCTGCATCATTGGTAATCGTTACTTTAATATCGGCTGCTGCAGATTCAGTACCAAGTAAATCAGTCGCCTTCACTGTTAAAATGATTTCTTTAATGTCAGACTCAAAATCCAACATACTCGTATCTTCAACCATGATATCGCCAGTTTCAGCATCAATCATTAAGCCTGGAGCAGACATACTCACAACAGTAAAGTTTGTTATACGTAGTGCTGGAGTATCTTCAAAACTAAGTCTACCAATAGTAATACCATCAAGTGCAGTTTCATTAATTGTAAACTCTTCTACAACGAGATTAGGCACAGCTGGAACAGCCGGAACACCAGTTACTGAATTAGTATATACATCTGTCCCTGTAGCTGAGGTCAATGCGAAATTACCATCAGCTCTAATTACAGCCTTCTGACCTGGAGCAAGTTCAGATAATTTAGTTTCAGCGTCTTCTGTCGATTCCAAAGTAACCACAGGATTACCTGTAAACACAGTAGAACCAACTACACTATCGGTTTCAGAGAACACACCGGCTTGATAATTTGGATAACCAACTGAAGCTGCAATGTTAATTGTGCTGCCCAGCATATTTGCATCTAAGCCTAACAAATTACTACATCCAGAGAAGGTCACTGTATCTTCACCAGCAGCATGATACATCGGTGTACCCCACTGCCACACATCCTCACCTGCGGCATCGATTTCACCAATTAATGTACGGCTGCGCCCAGGTATTGCTGCATCACGGCCAACATCATTAATATTCATCATAAAGTGATCATAAACACCATCATTATCAATATCGAGATTCATACGAACACCGATTTGACGCATGTGGGTAATTTCATCTCGTAATTGAATTGAAGATGTAATGAACACACCTGACTCACATGTCTCAGACGTATAAGCAGCAAATGTAGTTGAGAGAATATCAAAGTCAGCGTCGCGGTTCTCTTCACTTGTAGCAACCACTGATTCTGCAGTTGGTAATATCGTAGTCGCCCCCACATTGGTTACAACCAACTCACCAACACCATTAACTTCTTCATATGAAAAAGCTAATTCAGCACCGGCTTTAGGTATCGCATGGTAAACAATGTGCAAGTCATGATCTGTGTCGGCTGTTGAAGTATCATCAAATACCAGCGCACCATCAAACTCAGCCATAGTCAGTGACGGACTACGAGCTGCTAGATCCTCTTGGCTAAATGGGTTTTCTAACGTCCACTTATGCAGTTTAGATGGATCAACTGTCATGGTTACATCGAATGTTGTTACCGTATTTGCCGCAACAGTTACGCTCCGTGGAATATCAAAACTAACAGCACCAGTATCCACATCATTCATATAACGCTCTTCAATACGAAGGTCATATGTTTTGTCTGCATCAGAGAAATTTTTCAACGTCACTGTTTTTGTAAAGCTGGTTGTTTCTGTCATGCGTTCTAAACCGAACGATAGCGCCGCTTGTTTAGTTTTGAATGTTTCATCTTCAACCCATGCCGCAACAGGTAAGTTAACAGCTTTGTCAACATTTACTAAGCCTGCACCGATAGAACTAATTGGTGCAAGTGGAGAATCTGGGTTAGTACTAATCGGCTCTACGGTTACATTTAAGTCAGCCGCATTCATGATTGTCGCTTTAATTTCAAGTGCAGTACGATCTGGATGCGCTTCACGAACTAATGCAACAGCACCAGCAGTGATCGGACCTGAAAATGAAGTACCTGTTGCGGGTGCTAATTGATCTTGTGTACCAGTTGCCGCTACCATGATATCAGTACCTGGCGCTGTAATTTCAGGTTTTAGTAAACCATCCATTGATGGACCACGAGATGAGAACGATGCAACTGCACCCGCTAGCACTTTACGTTCAATCGTTATGCTATATGTTGGCATTTCACCGGCTGTTAAAGCAGCTTTCATTGCTGCCCCTGCAGCAAAATTAATACCGACATTAGGAATTGTTACTGCTGCATCAAAGCCACCCATTGGCGCAGGCGTACCATCATCAACATTATTTGCTACAAATACAAACTTAGCACCACGATCTTGAGCGCTTAATACTTTTTGAGTGAAATTACAGGCACCACGGTCAATAATTACCGCTTTGCCAGTAAAGTCAGTTTCAGCAGAAAATGCCACGCAGCCATTTTGGTTTTCTTCAGGGTAAACAACTTCAGCATCGGCATCTGTCATTACAAACGCAGTTTGTGGACCAAAACCTGACGGCTGAATTGTGGTCTCTGCACCTTCAACTGTGCCAGATGCAACGCCAACATCATTTGCAGGATGCGTCATCGCGCCAACAGAGAGTGCATTTGGCGTCGTAGAAGGACCGCCAATGCGGAATGGGTTATCACCATCATTACCAGCAGAAATAACAACGTTCACACCTGCATCTACGGCTTGCTGAATTAAAAACTGCGTACCACCACCGATGTATGTGTCACCAAACTCTCCACCTAAAGACATATTGATTACATCAACTCGGTCTTCTGAATCACCATCACCATTTGGATCCATAGCGGCTTCTAATGCCGAAACCTGTGCTGCACTTGGACAACCACCGCCACACACTGAATACACGTATAGCTCCACCGCTGGTGCAATACCAGTGACAGAGTGAGATACAGATGTACCATGGCTAGTTGCTGCATCTTCTTCTGTTGGAGTAGCTGGATCATTTTCAATTGGATCAGCATCATCACGCATGAAGTCATAACCACCCATAACTTGACCTTGTGGCCAAGTCACTGCAGTTGGATCTGCTTGAGCTGCTTCATAAGCTTCAACAGTTCCTTCACCACCAAAAATTTTGTGAGTATAATCAATACCTGTATCTAGTACTGCAACAGTTTGCGTTGCACCTGTTACTGTACCATTTGTTACTAATGGTGACGCTTTGATGTAGTCAGCAGTTGCTGCAACATGAAGGTCGTAATCAAACATAGGTAAAACACGCTCTACACGCGAGTCTTTTGCAATTCTATCTAGTGCACCTTGGCTTGCTTGAACAATTAAAGTCGGCGCCAAAATTTTAGTTGAACCAAGTACTTTTACATTGCTATCAAGGGTAAATAGCTTATCTTGAACTTGGCTTTGTAACGTTGCAACTTGATTATAGCTCTGACGAGCATCAGAAACATTGTAGACCCCCTGCTCCATCATATCAGCTGCTGTTTTTGTCTTTAAAACAACAAGATATGCTGATGGTTGATTTTTATTTACAATATCGGTCTGTGATACTGGCGTGTAGCTGGTATGCTTAAGTACGCTGTTATTTATTGTATTTGCATTTACAGCGCCGGTAACTAAGATACTTGTTACAGCGGTTGCAACCGCTGTTCTTTTTATTAGATCCTTAGACATGATTTCCCCTGGGATATGTTATGTATTATTGTATTTATTGATGATCATAAATTAAGTGCGAGACTAATATAGAACTTCAACACCAAAAATAACAACAACTCGATTACATTAAAATTACAAAGGCAAATAGAAAACCGAAAAAAATAACACTAAACATCTGTTTTTAATGTTTAAAAACTGAAAAGTGCAAATGTAAATGTTTGTAAACAAATAGAACTAAAGCACACCAATATACCTAAAAGGGAACCAATGAACTCTGATGTTATAAATATTTTAACAATGGCAAAAGTAATCCAAACAGCCGTTGCGCCGGTTTTTTTAATTACTGGTATTGCTGCTACGCTGGGCGTTTTATCTAATCGCTTAGCTCGAATTACCGACCGTGCTCGTCAACTTGAACGAAAATTAAAGGTAAGTACCGATGAAGAGTTTAATTCATCGCTAACAACCGAGCTACGAGCACTGCTGAAACGCTCTCGCTGTATCCATATTGCTTTTAGTTTAAGTGTATTAAGTGCGGTACTTGTTTGCGCCGTGGTCATGCTGTTATTTTTGTCTCATATTCAATCAGTTAATTTAGGTGTTTCCATCGGCAGTTGTTTTGTTGGCGCAATGGCACTACTTATTTGTGCATTTATGTCATTACTGGGTGAAGTATTTTTAGCAACCCGTAGTATGCGCAGAGGAATGATCTTTGCTGACATTGATATAAATAATTAAGGCATGATCTTAGTTTTATAATTCAATAACAGTTCAGTTTAACCGCAATATACTTGAATAATCTGACTTGCTGATATACAACAGCTGCTATACAAGCAATGAATTACATATAAGGGGCAAAAGGAATGAAGTTAAAGCAATTATTTTTAGGTGCAACACTTTGTGCACTAACATTTGGTGCAACAGCAAACTCTGTATTTGAAGAGCCTAGTGACGCCATTGAGTACCGCCAAGCGGCGTTTTCAATGATCCGTGTCCAAATTGGTGATATGGGTGACATGCTAAAGGGCAAAGTACCTTTTGATGCTGAGCGTTTTAAGCACCGTGCAAATAATGCCGCTGCATTATCAAAAATGCCATGGGAAGCATTCGTTGCAGGCAGTGACAAAGGCGAAACATCTGCATTACCTGCTATTTGGAGCGATAACGAAACCTTTATGAAAAAAGCGGTAGCATTCCAACAATATGCTGATGAACTAGCCGTTGCCGCGCAAACAGGTGATAAAAAAGTAATTGCTAAAGCATTTGGCCCATGGGCTAAAGGCTGTAAAGATTGCCACACATCATTTAAAGACTAATCTTTAATGCGATCATCTTAAAACTAAAACGGCGCTTAATTAGCGCCGTTTTTGATCTGTTGAACCGTTTAACTAAACAAGTAAGCCACAGGTTCTGCGCCCCATGTCATCAGTAATGCCGCAAATACAACGACAAAAATAATTATCGCAGTCCACGGTGATTTTGTTAGCTCTTCATTACTATCATTATTTTTTTCAGCGGCATAGCCCGTAACCATTGCTTTGACTAAATTTTTGCCTTTAATGCGATAAATTACAATTGCCACAATATGGAGAATAATCGCGTACAACAATAAATCAAAGTTTTTATGATGCACCCAGCCGGCCCATTCAACTACATTACTTGATACATACTGCACTAATGGGCCATCTGTCAAAATGTCATCGGTGGTCATTAAGCCGCTTACTAACTGCGCCAGTAATAAAATAAAAAATGCCAACACCATGTAGCTGCCCGCTGCGCCATGGCCTGGTTTATTATCTGTTTGTTTAAATGATTTTAGTGCTGCGCTAGGTGAATGAAACAATGCACTTAACTTAGCTGTTTTGCTACCAATCAAGCCCCAAATAAGGCGTGTTACTAGTAGCGCTAAGGTGAAAAAGCCAGCCACAAAGTGTAATTCCATCATGCCTTCTTCAGCACTAAAATACAGCGCCGCAATTGCAATAACTAACAACCAATGGAAACTGCGAATAAACCCATCCCATACTTTAATTTTGTGCATGCTTAACCTCTTTTGCGTAAAAGCTTATTATTTCAAACTTTTGTTAATTTAGCATCTTTGCTGTTCAGGGTTAATTGATCTATGGCAGACTAAGGGCATTAATTACCGTAATGAATAATATTAATGACACTTAGCACCAAACGCGCACTCCTAAAAGGCTTTTTAGATATGCTACCACTGTGTTTAGCAGTGATCCCTTGGGGGATTTTATGTGGTTCACTGGCAATACAAAATGGCTTTAGCGCATTTGAAACCCAAGCTATGTCATTATTAGTGTTTGCCGGTTCCGCCCAACTAGTAGCTATAGAGCTAATGGCTGGCAATACGCCTTTATTAACTATTTTATTCACCACCTTCATAATTAGCTCACGACACTTTTTATACGGCTTAGCGGTGCGTCATAAAGTGATTGATCAGCCGCTGCGTTGGCGCTTACCGGTAAGCTTTGTACTCACTGATGAGCTGTTTGCGTTTTCCCATCACCGCAAAGCTTATCGAAATAAAACTCGCTTGATCTACGCGCTCAGTGCCGGCTTTAGCTTTTATATTACTTGGAACTTGTGGACATTAATTGGCATCGTAGCGGGCAGTCTGCTACCTGATCTCACTAATTTAGGCTTAGACTTTGCTATTGCTGCAACTTTTATTGCATTAGTAATTCCAGGTATTAAAAATCTCGCTACATTGGCAACGGTTGTAAGCGCTGGTGTTGTCGCTACCGTTTTAAAAAGTCAGGGGTTTGAACTATGGTTAGTAGCTGCGGCACTATCGGCAATGACTATCGGTTACCTTATTAGCCGTATCCAAGATAAATTGGAGCATAACTGATGATGAGCACTATTTTACTTATGGCGTGTATTACCTTTTTTACCCGTTACTTATTTTTACATCGTGACCTACCATTTAAAGTTGGCCCGAAAATGCAGCAGTTTTTAAGTTTTAGCGCACCGGCGGTACTTACCGCGATTTGGGTACCTATTGTGTTTGTAACAGACGAGGGGATAAATTTAGATTGGCAAAACCCATACCTCAGTGCGGCAATAGCAGCCATTATTGTCGCGTATAAAACGCACAACATTTACTACACAACACTGGTTGGTATGGGTTTATTTTTGATATTAAATTAGCACATTAGTTATGCGCTAAAAGTAGCTTTAAACGCTGGCTAACAAAATAGCACGGCTTTTATCTAGAGTGACCTGACCACGTTCGCCAATAGCCGTCATACCGTGGCGTTCAAGTTGCTCAACAATTTTATCAGCGACTTCTTCGCCTAAGTTATAATCACTTAAACGCGTTGGCATATTCACACTGTGAAAAAACGCTTCAGTTGCATTAATTGCTTGTTCAATTGCTGCATCTTCATCACTGATATCTAATCCTAAAACGCGTTCTGCGTACTGTAAGATTTTACCGCGCTTAGTTTCTGTTTGCTCAGCCATCATACGAGGTAATACAATCGCAAGCGTTTGCGCGTGATCAAGGCCATACATCGCAGTCATTTCATGGCCCAACATATGAGTTGACCAATCTTGTGGTACACCCGCTCCAATTAAGCCGTTTAATGCCATCGTTGCTGACCACATAATATTTGCACGTACTTGATAGTTATCAGGCTCACTGAACGCTTTTGGGCCCTCTTCGATTAAGGTCATTAAAATACCTTCAGCGAAACGGTCTTGCAGCTTAGCACCTACATCGTAGGTTAAATACTGCTCCATAGTATGCACAAATGCATCAACAATACCGTTCGCTACTTGGCGCTCAGGCAATGAAAAAGTCACTGCAGGGTCGAGTACGGCAAATTTTGGCAATACAAATGGACTAGCAAATGCAAGTTTTTCGTGAGTGTCAAGATTTGAAACAACACTATTGCCGTTTGACTCAGAGCCCGTTGCTGGTAACGTTAATACCACACCAAGAGCAATAGCAGATTTAATCTCGCCACCTTTTGATAAAATATCCCATGGCTCGCCGTCATAATTAGCTGCTGCGGCAATAAATTTACTACCATCAGCGACTGAACCACCACCAACTGCAAGAATGTAATCAACTTGCTTTTCTTTAACCAAAGCAACGGCTTTCATACATGTTTGATAACTTGGGTTAGGCTCAATACCGGCAAACTCAAACCACGTATGTTCACTTAACGCATCGACGACTTGATCATAGACGCCATTACTTTTAATACTGCCGCCACCATAAGTAACTAATACTTTTGCGTCTGCAGGGATCTCATTTTTAATTAAAGCGATTTGTTGTTCGCCGAAATGAATTTTGGTTGGGTTTGCAAAACTGAAATTTAACATGCTTGCTCCATTGCTTAGAGATGCTCATTATTTAGTGTGAGCTAAAATTTGGTGACCATCTAATTGTAGGGATTTAAGCATTAATTTAAAGACTAAGCTCAGAGAATCACTTTTGCACAGCTGCAACAATAGATGGTATAAACTATAATTACTTAATATTTGAGAACTAAATTATGTGGCATGGCCTTGATGAATTTTTACATGTGGTTGAACATGGCAGCTTTACCAAAGCAGCCAAAGTCATGGAAGTATCAACTTCACATATTAGCCGCCAAGTACAGCAACTTGAAAACCGCTTAGGCTCATTGCTATTTCAACGTACTACCCGAAAAATAAGCCTCACCGATGCCGGCCGCGAATATGCCGTAAAGCTCAAAGCAATTAAACAAGAGCTAATTGATGCTAATAATCAACTGCAAGGTGAGCAACGTAAACCCAAAGGGATCATTAGAATTTCTGGTGCTGGTGAATTTGTTGCATGTCATGTAGCACCTAAAATTGTTGAGTTTGTAAAACGCTACCCTGAGGTTGAAGTAGATATGGACTTCAACAATCGTAATGTCGACTTAGTTGAAGAAGGTTTTGATTTAGCGATCCGTTTTGGCCGCATGCAAGACTCTAACTTAATTGCACGACCACTTAGCCCGCGAATCATGACTCTCGTTGCCAGTCCAGAATATTTAGCACATCACCCAACCCCAACTACGCCTCAACAATTAACCGCTCATAATTGCTTAATTGCCATGGGGAAACGTTGGCGATTTAATTTTGCCGGCGATATTAAAGAGGTAAAAGTTGCCGGCAACTGGCGCAGTAACCATCCGCGCGCACTATTATCTGCGACATTAGCAGGCTTAGGCATTGCCCATTTAGCCACTGATATTGTTGATAAGTATATTGAAAACGGGCAACTAATTACCTTACTTGATGAGTTTCAGGTAACAGACAATGCCTCTTGGTTAGTGTATCCACGTAAAGATTTAATGCCGTACAGAGTGCGATTATTGATTGAACATTTACTCACAAGCTTTAATCATGCAAGTTAAAATAAAATGGTCTATGCAATGTGATGATAATTTAAGCTGTATGTCTGTCACAACTCAGGATAGAATTTAACAAACAACAATAACAAGAGAGCAACATGAACGACTTCTATCAACTTTCAGCCAGCAATCTGCAAGGCCAAAGCATTGATTTTTCAGATTTCGCAGGCAAAGTTGTGTTAATTGTCAACACTGCCAGTAAATGTGGCTTCACTCCACAGTACGAAGGTTTACAACAATTACATGCAAAATACGCTGATCAAGGGTTAGTAATTATTGGTTTTCCGTGCAATCAATTCGGCAAACAAGAGCCTGGCGGCGCAAAAGAAATAGCGCAAGGTTGTTTAATTAACTACGGTGTTGATTTTGTGATGATGAGCAAAATTGATGTTAATGGCGAAAATGCCCACCCCGTATTCAGGCATTTAAAATCAGCCTTACCTGGTTTTTTAACCCGCAAAATAAAATGGAATTTCACTAAGTTTTTAGTTGGCCGCGACGGCGAGGCAATTAAACGCTTTGCACCATTTACTAAACCGCAGCAAATCGAAGGTGCTATTATCAAAGCCCTTAAAAGCAGTAATATCTAAACTCTAAAAGCAATAAAGAGGCAAATTGCCTCTTTATTTAAATTATCTCTTAGTCGTTTAAATACTCATCTAAGTCATCATCGCCCAAGTTTTTACGCAAGCGTTTTTGCTCAAGGTAGTCTTCCAACTTTTTCTTAACCTTTTGCTTATTCTTGTCGTGTTGATTACGCCCGACCATTTCGTACTCGTCTTCAACAAAATCGTCATCTAGCGCATCGTAACTAAATGTCTTACCCACAACCCACTCCATAAAGTGTTTGAGACCAATTAAGGATTTTTTATCACTATCATTGGTAAATTAAAAATGTTCAGCACTATTTCATCGTATGAAAAAGCACCAAAATAAAGCCATAACGCAATTCTAAAATAGTGTTATGTCGATATTGTGAATAAATAGCGCTAAATTTGAGTTCTGGAAAGTGAGAGTTTTTTATCGAAACGATAAGTATCTTTTATGCATTAATGCAAATTAGTCAAAATGACTAAAAAATGGCTTTTTTATAACATTTAACTGCAATTAAAAAAGGGCAAAAAACAATTAACCCATTGTTTTTAAATGCCAATAATTATTGGCATTAAACTTGATAAGTATTAAATACGTTAAATGCGTACTGGTCATAATCAACAAATTAGCAGGAAATAAAAATGAAAAAATTACTATTAATAAGTTCTTTATTCATTGCCACAGGGGCAATGGCACACAATGACAATGAGACGAATATTTCTTTTAGCGGCGACACATGTGACGTTGAATTTAAAAATGATGTGCGCATTAAGCCAAATGAATTAGAAATTTTTACAGCTGATAACCACACTATGACTTTTATAAATAGTGGCGAGTTAATGATTGATGGCCAAACTTTGACACTCAACAGTCAACAACACCAAGCGATCAGTAATTATTCAGACAGTCTGCGTAGCCAATTACCAGAAGTCGCGAACATTGCTCTTGAAGGCGTTAAAATTGCCGGGGTCGCCATTGAAGAAGTCGCCAATGCATTTAATATCGATGGCCTAGATAGCATTAATGAATTAATGGCTGATATTCAGGTAGAAGTACAAAACACCTTTTACCAACAAGGCGCTTTTGTAATGGGCCAACAAAGCTTTAGCCAATTTGGCGAAAACTTTGAAAGCCAATTTGATGAGCAAATAGAAAGCGCTGTACAAGCTGCGATGATGCAATCGATGGGTAGTATTTTAATGGCTGTAGGTTCAGAACTAATGGGCTCTGGTGGCGATATGCAAGCCTTTGAACAACGCATGGAAAATATGGGAGCTGAAATTGAAGCCAAAGTTGAGCAACAAGCTAACCAACTTGAAAAACGCGCTGATGCACTGTGCGGTAATTTTTCAACCATTGCTGATCAAGAGCAACAATTAGTTAAACTAGTTCCAGAATTGAAAGACTACCAATTATTTAGTTATAAACAAAATAACTAACTTGAACTCAGGTTCTAAACGCTAAAAGTTTGATATCCCTTTAGCAGCACTCTTTTTTAAAGGTGCTGCTTTTTTATGCCATGCTATTTCTTCGCTAAATGCACTAACTCACCTAGCTTTATAATAGCTTGTTCAATTTTTTCACCCCATGGCAAACCATAACTTAATCGAATACAACTGCGATATTTATTAGTGGCTGAAAAAATATAGCCCGGAGTAATGCTAATGCCACTTTCTAATGCCAGTTGAAATAGTTTTACACTATCGTAAGCCGCACCTAAATCAATCCAGATCACACATCCGCCTTGCGGATCGCTGATCCTAGCGGTACTCGGAAAGGCCTGTTGTAAACACCAGATCATTCGTTCTTTATTAGAACGTAGACGCTGTCGCAGTAGTTTTATATTACGATCATAATCACCACTGACTATAAATTCATATAACGTCCATTGATTGATCAGTGAAGTAGAACAACTCAATGCACGCTTATAGCGACGCGCTTTGGCAGCAAACTTTCCGGCAATCAACCAGCCAACACGATAACTCGGCGCCGCAGTTTTAGAAAACGAAGCACAGGTTAATACCAACCCTTTTGTTGAGTAAGCCTGAGCGGGTGTACCACGCTGCGGGGTAAAATGTAAATCACCATACACATCATCTTCAATTAGCACCACATCTTGAGATTCCAATAACTCTACTAATTGTTTACGCTTATGATCAGGCATAAAACTACCCACAGGATTATTGATCGAAGTAGAGAACACACAAGCTTTAATATCGTGCTCATGTAAAGCCTGGCTCAGATCATCAAGCCAGATCCCATCATCAGGACACAGCGGGATCTCGAGCGCCTTGAGGCCCAGGCTTTCGATCAATTCAATGATACCAAAATAACAAGGTGACTCGATCGCCACCACATCACCTACTTTAGTGACACATTTTAGCGCGATCGCCAGTGCTTCCTGTGCACCGTTGGTGATCACAAGTTCTTGCGAGTCAACACCAATGCCAAAATCTAAATAACGATGGATTAACTGCTTTTTCAATGGTGCAAAACCATCCATCGCACCATAATTTATGGCGCGACTGCCGGCAATCGACATAACCCGGCGCATCGTACGACCTAGCATTTTATCAGTTGGAGCGGCAGCAACAGGATTAGCAATGCCAAACGGTACGACATCGGCTTGATGAATTGCATCATACACTTGCTCAATTAATACCTGCATGTTGACCGAAACTGGCTCACGATTGAGTTTAACCCGCTTTGGCCGTGCTAACTGGGTGTGTGCCGTTTTTAAAAAATAGCCTGACTTTTCTCGTGCTTCAACCAAACCTTGTGCCTCAAGTGATTGGTAAGCCAATTTCACCGTCGGAATACTGACATTCAGCTTAGTGGCCATTTTACGTAATGAGGGGAGTTTTTCGCCTGGTAATAGTGTCCCCTGCTTACTCAGCTCACGCACCAGCTGCATTACTTGCTGATATAAAAAGTCATGGTTGGTTTTGCTGATCACCAGCGACATAGTAGACACCTTAAAGCCGTACAATCTGTATAGGTTGCATTTATAGTTTTCTGTGTATGTTAAGTATACAGAAGTATCTTAAAATAAACACTTAATCGACATAATGGACCAAGGCCATGAAAAGTATCGTGCTTTATGCACTAACCGTTTTAATTTGGGGCTCTACCTGGCTCGCAATCGAATTTCAACTTGGCGATATCGCCGTTGAAGTTTCACTATTTTATCGCTTTAGTTTGGCTGCAATTCTAATGTGGGTATGGGTGAATATTAAAAAATTACCGATGAATTATAGTCGTCGCGATCATGGCTTTTTCGTATTACTAGCACTGTGTAACTTTGGCCTTAATTACTTAGTACTTTACTGGGCACAACATTATTTAACGTCAGCCATGGCATCAATCGCCTTTTCAATGTTGTTATTAATGAACATTGTAAATACCCGATTATTTTTTGGTAAACCCATCGCTAAACGTATTTATACGGGTGCATTGATAGGGGTATTAGGCATCATCAGTCTGTTTTGGCCACAATTACAGCAGTTCGACTTGAGTAATGGGGCGTTGGTCGGTTTGCTACTTGCCTTAGCTGGCACCTTTGTGGCTTCATTAGGGAATATGGTCAGCGTGCGTAACTCTCAACAACGTATTGGCGTCATGCAGGGCAATGCATGGGGCATGTTATACAGCGCTATTGGTTTATTTGTATATGTAATCATCAGCGGTGCCGATTTTAGCCTGTCGGCCCCAGCAAGCTACTGGTATTCATTAGTTTATTTATCGGTGTTTGGGACGGTTATTGCATTTGCATGTTACTTTGCACTACTAAAAAATATCGGCCCAGAACGTGCCAGCTATGTGATTGTGTTATTTCCATTAGTTGCAGTGACTTTAAGTACATTATTTGAAGGTTTTAGTTGGCAAGCCAATACGTTTATCGGCTTTAGTTTAGTACTGCTTGGTAATGCTATTGTACTGACTCCAACAAAAAGAATTAAAGCGTTTATTGAGTCTAATAAAGCATCATTTGCTAATAAACGCTCCATCCCCAGTTAGAATGCGTATATACGCAACTAACGCCAAAAGCGCCTACTTGTTAGGCGCTTTTTTATTACTAACATATTACTCGTCATTTAACATTGCGGCATACAAAAACGCAACGCGAGCGGATGAATAGTCACCACCGCTGGGGTAACGCCTACCAGCTCACCATCTGCTTCGATTGGTAAATCAGGCGTATTTATATAAGCAATTTCTAAGCGCTGGTAGTTGAGCTCTTTCATACCGTGGTGCTTACGTAGCAATAAGCGCACAAAACTGTAGAGGTTACCTAACAAACCACGCGTAGGCACGCGATAGCACTCTAAATAGCCACTATTCAATTGTGCTTTTGGCGCTATCATCAACCCCCCACCAAAATAATGATGATTTGCAAATACAGTAATCAAATTACCATATTCGCATTGCTGCCCTGCAAAACTCCCAGCCAAGCGAGAAGGCTGATAAACGAATAAACACTTAAAGCCAGCTAAACTATAACTTAAAGCGGATAATGCAGGCTTGGTTTGCAATGCCTGTACTACATGCGCATCAAAGCCAACCCCCGCAATATTAATAAAGTAACGGCTATTTATTTGGCCAATATCGATTTTTACTTGATGCTCACTAAAAATAGCATTACGCCAAGCTGAGTTTGAACAGCCAAAGCCGCGTGCAAAATCATTACCCGTCCCCTGAGGCAATAACGCCAACGAGCAACTCAATCCCATCAATGCATTTACAGCCAAATGCAGGCTGCCATCACCACCGAGCACAACAACGCGCTTTTGTGACTGAGCCAAAACCGTTATTTTTTGGCAATCATTGGTAAAATGTCCTGTGGTGTAAAAAACAGTGTAACTAATTTGACGTTTTTGACACTGCTCTAATAACCAAGTGCAATTTTTTTTATGTTTTTTTTGCGTACTTGGTTTAATAATTATTAGCATCTGGATACCAGCCTATTCAAAAGTAGGGAAATAGACATTTTCAAAAAATAAATTAATCTGAATAATTAGTCACTTTATTTATTATCTAATGCATTAAAATATCAGTGTCAGTGTAATATTGCTTTTAAACAAGTGATTTAGGCGACTTCAAATTTCATAACCATGCATAATACTCAGTACGCACTATCTGAATCATACCTTAATAAAAACAATTCGGATTAGTTATTTCTATCCGACCACCCTAATTTTTATCGTTTTATTTTTGTGCAAAAAAAGCTCAGAATAGCCGTGTTGTCAAAACAGACATAACCCGGAGCAAAGTAATGAACCCAGTAAATACATTAAACGAAAATGCAGCTACCCATGTTGCAGTAAAACCGACCAACCGCAAAGCAAAAATGCTTGCCAGACTTAACCGTTTCGGCAAAAAGCTAGCTCTTGGCGGCGCAGTTCAATACAAGTAATCACCCAACCATGATTACTTTAGCGGTGCAGCAAACACCCAACCACTAAATGAAACTACTTATTTAGCTCCCTCGTTTGCTGCAACCCCTTCTTTAAACTCCCTAAAAACTCCTTTTTTATAAAAAAACCTCTTTTTTAGAACAAAAAAACAGCAAACGATCTTTTTCCTATTTACACACCCCAATCACCTGCGTATTATTCTTTCCCAACGGAGAGATGGCAGAGTGGTCGAATGCACCGGTCTTGAAAACCGGCAGGGGTTTATAGCCCCTCTAGGGTTCAAATCCCTATCTCTCCACCATTATTACGTTTTGGTGGTTCACTCGATTATCAAAATGACAATTTATGCGCCGGAGAGGTGGCCGAGTGGCCGAAGGCGCTCCCCTGCTAAGGGAGTATAGGGTTTGTAGCTCTATCGAGGGTTCGAATCCCTCCTTCTCCGCCATTTAATAACGAAAAAAGCCCCGCAATTTATTGTGGGGCTTTTTTTGTTGTTAAAAATGGCAGAAGGCGGGTGAGAACCCTCGACCAGGGTTCGATAAAATGTCAGGAACATTTTAGGCCGCTGCAAGCGTCGCGAAGCGATTGGTTACATGGACGTAAGCAAGCCCATCCCCACGTTTGACACAAATTTCAGAATGAAAAGCCTATTGTTTTATGTCCGTAACCTTTACACCAATGAAGGCGGGTGAGAACCCTCGACTAGGGTTCGACCAAACTTTGTCTGGAACAAAGTTAAACGCACGCAGTGCGGCCAGAAAACTAAACTCTAGATCCCTTCCGCTAAGTTGTGTAATGTAATATCAAATAGAACACATAAGTCAGCTCTTAAACCAAATTCAAAAATCGTTCTGACTTTTCTTTTTAAAAACACCAAAATATTTTCTAAGGCTACAAGTTGAATAATACCAATCGTGTTAAGTTACTGACCATTTATAGCGACAGATAAATGCAGTGATAACAAGGCGTAAATTTTGACATGTAGTTGTTCTACTTAAAAAAATTATAACGCAGTTAGCGCTTTATTTAGCTCGCTAGAATGGTTAAATATTTAAGTCGATTGGTATAACAGTGAGGACAAAGAAAGTGGTATTTTATATGCAGTTTTTACAACTGTATTATTGTACTTCCTTTTCAAAATCACTTTAATTTACACAATAGTTTCAGACCGACATGCTTCTTGTCTAAGCTCTCGCTGGGACAACATTGAAGTAGTTATTACTCCTTTTTCAGCATTCTTAATTTTAGCAATGTTGAGTTGTATTTGGTTGTTCCTTAGTTGTTTAAAATATAAAAAGAAAGTAGGTAAAGCAGCCTATCTAGTATTTTTTTTCGCAGCGATATTCTATTATTTTTGGTTTAAAGGTTTTTACGGCTTTTGGTTACTAATGGAGTATGAGCAGGACAAAATAACCCTATCTCAATTTTTTAACAAAACTGGGGGCAATGAGTTATTTAAATTATATGATGGGCATCACGAAATTCAGATATTGTGCCAACCATATAATCACAATGCAGATAAAAAACCGGATAACTAACTGTTACATCATAGTAATGCAATAGGTTGCTACCTATTAAATCAATACTTTAACCTAGCCTAGGTATTCTCTCGTAACGATTGGGTGAGCAGGTAAAAATTCATCGCAGATAAACGGCCTTGTATTGATACAAGCCTGTAGATTATTTTTTTGTTGTATGTTGTCGGGTTTCGCTGCGATCAAACTCACCTACAATGCTTCTGCGTAAAACGGGTAAAGAGGCTAAACAGTCTCTTTATCTTAATAACCCAAACTAAACCCATCGGCATCTAAATGCGCTGGGAAACTTTGCTTAAAGAGCTCAAGCGGCTGTTTGTCCAAAGTGATAATAACAACATCATCTTTGTTATCAGTAGCGGCTGCTAACGTATCACCTTTAAAGTCATACACTGCCGTGCCGCCATTGTGCGCGACGCCATTAGCATCATCACCAATACGATTAACGCCAATCACATAACACTGGTTTTCCATCGCCCGCGCCATTAGTAAGGTGTCCCATACTTTGCGCCTTGCAGCAGGCCAGTTGGCGACATTAACCATCACATCGTAGTCATTGCGATTGCGCTGAAAGACCGGAAAACGTAAGTCGTAACAAACTTGCGGTAGAATTCTAAAGCCATTAAGGGTGAACACTTCACGTTGCTGCCCTGCGGTTACAAAATCGCCCTCTTTGCCCAAACAAAATAAATGCCGTTTGTCGTAATATTTCACTTCGCCATTGGGCCATGCCCAATAAAAGCGATTAGCTTTTTTATCGCCTTGAGTTACCAATACCGAGCCTGCAATTACCGCATTGCTTGATTTTGCCGACGCGATCATCCAATCAAGCACTTTGCCTTGCTTTAACTGATGATCCGGCTCTGCGCAATCAAGGTTAATAGCAAAGCCGGTGGCAAAGGTTTCTGGCAATAAAATAAGCTCTACTGATTTATCTATATCAGCTATTTTATTGCCAAAGTGTGCCAAGTTGGCGTCTTTATCTAACCAATTAAGCGATGTTTGTATCAGTGCTATAGTTAAAGTTGACATAAAATCTCCGCGGCTTGTAATAGCGTGGCGTCATTTTTGGCAAAGCATAAGCGAATAACTTTATCGTTGCTTGGTTGCTGATAAAACACGCTTAGTGGAATGGCTGCAACGCCTGCTTGTTCTACTAACCACTGGCAAAATTCTACGTCATTTAAATCCGATACATCGCTGTAATCAAGCAGTAAAAAGTAGGTGCCTTCACTTGGTAAAATGGTAAAGCGGCTATCTTTTAGTGCTTTACTAAGTACATCACGCTTTTGTTGATAAAACTCACTGAGCTCATCCACATGCTCACCTTGCTGTTCTAACATATCGGCTAATGCATGTTGTGCCGGCGTAAAGCTTGAAAAAGTCACATATTGGTGAATTTTACGAAACTCGACCGCAAGTGCAGCGGGTGCGATGCAGTAACCCATTTTCCAGCCTGTGCTATGAAAAGTCTTGCCAAAGCTTGAGATCACAAAGCTGCGAGCAAACAATTCGTTATCACGCAGCACACTTAAATGCGGTTGCTGATCAAAAGTAATATGCTCATATACTTCATCACTTATCAGGTATAAGTCATGCTTAATTACTAAGGCTTTTAGAGCATTAATATCGTGCTGTTTTAACGTTTTACCACTTGGGTTATGTGGGGTGTTGATTATAATAGCCCGCGTTTTGCTATTGATAGCCGCAGCCACCGTTTGCCAGTCAATTGCATAACTCGGAGCATGCAGAGCAATATTGACTGACTTACCACCGGCCAATTCAATCGCTGGCTGGTATGAATCATAAGCGGGGTCAAACACAATGACTTCATCACCTTCGCGCACCAGCGCCTGAATGGCAACAAACAAGGCCTCGGTCGCGCCAGAGGTTACCGTTACTTGCTGCGCGGCATCTATTTCAGCTGCATATTTTCGTTTTGCTAACTGGGCAATTTGTTGCTGCAGGCGCGGCACACCAGATGAAGGTGAATATTGATTAACTCCTTCAAGCACATAATGATTAAGCTGTTTTTTAAGTAGCTCAGGCGCATCAAACTCAGGAAACCCCTGCGATAAATTAATCGCTTCGAATTGATTTGCTAAAGCAGTCATTTGACTAAAAATACTGGTGCCTAAATTTGGCAATTTACTTTCAAACACTGGTTACCCTTAATGATGGTTTTGCGCCCAAAGCGATGCTATCATTGCTGTTAACAGATGTATAGCCGTCTAAAAAAGTATGAGGAATGTATGCATAACAATACCGCTATTTCAGAACTTATAGAAGCAGGAAAGTGGATCAGTCAACGTGGTTGGGTGCCAGCTACGGGTGGTAATTTTTCAGCGCGAACTAACACCGGTTTTGTGGTTACTGCCAGCGGTTTTGACAAAGGTCAATTAGGGTCGCATACCTTTATTGAACTGGATCATGTCGGTAATCGTAGCGCTAGCGCCGCCAAACCCTCAGCTGAAACCGAATTGCATTTGTGCATGTATAAACTTATTCCTGCTGCTAATTATGTATTGCACACTCATTCGGTTGCTGCGACGGTATTATCTCGGGTTATTAAAGGTCACAGCCTAGACTTACACGGCTACGAAATGCAAAAGTCACTAACCGGCATTACTTCACATTTAGACACCTTGAGTATTCCAATCTTTGATAACGACCAAGATATTGATCGCTTGAGTTTATTAGTGAGCGATCACCACTTACACACGCCTATTGAGCACGGCGTGCTTATTCGCGGCCACGGTTTGTATGTAGTGGGTCGCACTATTGGTGAAGTACGCCGTCAATTAGAAGGCCTTGAGTTTTTATTTGCATGTGAGATAGAACGCTTAAAATTAGTAGGATTAGAATCATGATCAAAGCACTGCTGACCGATATTGAAGGCACTATTACCCGTATTTCGTTTGTTAAAGACGTACTATTTCCATATGCCGCAAAGCAGCTCCCCGAATTTGTAAAAACTCATCAAGAGCAAAGCGCTGTAGCTGAACAAATTTATGCCGTAAAAGCGGTGATTGAACAGCCAGATGCCAGTATTGATGTCGTAATTAACACTTTACTTGAATGGATCCGTGACGATAAAAAAATCACTCCATTAAAACAGTTACAAGGTTTGATTTGGCAAACTGGCTATGAAAATGGCGATTTTACCGGCCATTTATACCCAGATGCCTACCACTTTTTAGTTGCACAGCAACAAGCCGGCCAGCAGTTGTATGTGTATTCATCAGGGTCAGTAAAAGCACAGCATTTAATTTTTAACTACTCTGACTTTGGTGATATTCGCTCCTTATTTACTGATTATTTTGATACTCAAGTCGGCGCTAAACAAGAGCAACGTTCATATCACAATATTATTGAGCAACTACCTTTTGCCGCTAATGAAGTGTTATTTTTAAGTGATGTGGCAGCCGAGCTTGATGCCGCCAAAGCCGCAGGTTTAAAAACCTTGCACCTGATCCGTGATGGTCAAGCAAGCTCGCCTGCGCATAACTATATTAACGATTTTAGCCAATTCACTGTGGAGCATTTAGCATGAGCCAACTGACTATTTTTGCTGACTGTAACGGCAATAATGCTTTATTAAACACTCAAGATACAGCACAAATTGCCACCGAGCTTAATAAAGTAAATGTACGATTTGAGCAGTGGCAAGCAACAAAAATGATTACTGCTGATACTAGCCATGAAGCTATTATTTCCGCCTATAACGCTGATATTGAAAGCTTAAAGCAACAAGGTGGTTATCAAACTGTAGATGTTATTTCGCTGGCAAAAGGCAATCCGAACGCTGCAGAATTACGTGCTAAGTTTTTATTTGAGCACACCCATAGTGAAGACGAAGTACGCTTTTTTGTAAAAGGCCAAGGATTATTTTGCCTGCATATTAACGACAAGGTTTACCAAGTACTTTGCAAGCAGGGTGATTTAATTTCAGTACCAGAGCTTACTCCCCATTGGTTTGATATGGGCAGCGATCCTGAATTTACTGCGATCCGTTTATTCAATAATACCGAAGGCTGGGTGGCACAAAGCACCGAATCTGAGATTGCTAAGCAGTTTCCTTTATTGGACTAGATATCTGTTAATAATGGAGTTTAAATGGAAAAGTTGTTTTCATACGGCACTCTGCAATTAGAGCAAGTACAGCTTGATACCTTTGGCCGCTTGCTCGAAGGCCAAGCCGATACACTACAAGGTTACGTAGTAGGCGAAGTTGAGATCACCGACGCCGCCGTGCTGAAAAGCAGCGGCCAGCGTTTTCATCCAGCATTAATTAAAACAGGCCTGCCAACAGATACAGTAACTGGCACTATTTTTACTATCACCTTAGAGGAACTTGCTAACGCGGATAGCTACGAAGTTAATGACTACATCCGTATTGAAGAGTCATTTAGCAGCGGCATTAATGCATGGGTGTATGTGGCAAAAGGCTGTTAAACCAGCCTTTTTAATTCACCAACTAAAACTTGTTGTTGGTCATAAACGCCAGTATCGAGTACCCAGCCGGTAATAAGCTTAGCGGGGGTTACATCAAATGCGGGATTATATACGTTAGCATTTGTAGGTGCCCATAGCGCTTCACCAAAGCTTCCGCTTACACCGCGCACTTCTGCGCTGTTACGTTGTTCTATTTCAATGTCTGCACCGCATGCTGTGTTTACATCGAGGGTTGTTAGCGGCGCTACTACATAAAATGGGATGTCATGAAAATGCGCCAGTACTGCTAAGTTATAAGTGCCTACTTTATTAGCAAAGTCACCATTTGCAGCAATACGATCTGCACCGACAAAAATTTTATCAACCTTGCCAGCAGCCATTAAACTCGCTGCCATATTATCGCAAATTAAGGTGTAAGGTACTTGCCAGCGCTCAAGTTCAAACGCGGTTAAACGCCCGCCTTGCAATAATGGCCGCGTTTCATCCACCCATACATGAATATCGCCATGACGTTGCTGCGCTTTATAAATAACACCAAGAGCAGTACCAATACCTGCGGTTGCTAAGGCACCAGTATTACAATGTGTGAGAATATTATCGCCGCTGCTAACCAATGCAGCACCATGATTTGCCATGCTTTCACACAAGGCGATATCTTCATTAAACAATGTTACAGCAGCGCTTACAATTGCCGTTACATAATCATCTTGTTGTAATGCAATACGTAACTTTGCCATACAATGCATTAAATTAACCGCAGTTGGCCGAGTGGCTTCTAAATCATCAATCGCCTGCGCTAATGCTACTTTAGCTGTGCCTTGCTCTGCCAAATGGGAAACTAGCAAACTTGCTCCTAAACCAATCAGCGGTGCGCCGCGTATTTTTAAGCTTAGAATTAAATCCCTCATACTGGCTACATCATCACATTCGTGCCATACCTGCTGATGCGGCAGTAGGTATTGGTCTAACACGCTTAGTGTATTGTTTTGATATTTTAAACTGCTCGCTATGAGGTCTTGCATGATTGATCCTGAATAATCGTTAGGCTGAGGTTATTTTACAGTAGTTTTTAAAACGCACAACCCAGAAGTGTAGACATCTAAACGGTTGAAGGTATAGAATGCTATTGTTTATCATTTTCTGAGAGTACGCCGATGGCCGAATACGTTGCCTTTAATGCACAGCATGCGATTGATTATATTAAAAATCTTGTAACTAAAGATGGGTATGATTTGTTTGATCCTGATCAAACGTTATCGGCGTATGAGTTTGGAGATGGCAATTTAAATCTCGTTTTTAGAATAAGCGACGAGCAAAGTAATAGCGTTATTTTAAAGCAAGCCTTGCCTTATGCACGCTGTGTGGGTGAATCATGGCCATTAACGCTTGACCGAGCACGCATTGAAGCTGAGGTTTTACTCAATCACGGCGCATTAAGCCCTGACTACACAGCAAAAGTATTGCATCATAATCCAGAGCAAGCACTGACCATTTTAGAAGATCTTGGTCACTTACAAATTTTGCGTAGCGCACAAATAAACGCAGAGCAATTTCCGCTATTAGGTCAACATGTGGCTCACTACTTAAGCCATACCGGTTTTTATAACTCAGACTTTTACCTAACCGCGCAAGATAAAAAAGCCAAAGTCAGTCAGTTTACCAATCCAGAGTTGTGCCAAATTACTGAAGATTTGTTTTTCAACGATATCTTGCGTGAACATGAGCGTAATAACTACCCAAGTGAGTTGCAAAGTACAGTCAATAAACTACAAAATAACACCGCATTACATTTAGCGATCGCAAAACTAAAAGCTAAGTTTTTATCATGCCCGCAGACGCTATTACATGGTGATATGCATAGCGGCAGTATTTTTGTCGATCAAAACACCACTAAGATGATCGACCCTGAATTTGGCTTTTTTGGCCCAGTTGGCTTTGATATCGGCTCATTTATCGGCAATTTATTATTAAACTACTGCGCGCAAAATGCTCGTATTAGTGAATTTGTTACACGCCGTAACTATCACACCCATTTACTGACTTGCCTGCAAGAGAGTTATTCTTTGTTTGAACAACAGTGGCTGACATTTATTGCAGAGCAAACCACAGATAACAATTTAAAAGCCGCTGGTTATGGCGAGTATTTTATGCAACAAGTATTACAAGACGCGATTGGTTACTGTGGGACAGAACTGATACGCCGCACTATCGGCTTAGCACACGTTGCTGACATTGATGGCATTGAAGATGCGCAGGCGCGTTTAGACGTACAACGCCACACTTTAGCGCTGGGTGAGCAGTTAGTACTCAACGCCCACACTTGCAATAACAAAGAAGAGTTTTTCTCTTTATTGATAAGCCAACTAAATTAAATTTATAAAAATAGCAAAAGGCACTTTATTTAGTGCCTTTTATCAACCTATTTGGGCGGGACCTAGCTTCTATTACCTAGTATTTTAAATTACTGATAATTTTCATACATTTTATCAAGCGGCTCTGACAGGCCGTTTTCTTGCACAACGCGCACATGCTGGCGGCCAAGTTCACGGGCACTAAATACCCCGCATGAGTGAGCAATTAAACCCGCACCATAATGAATGTACTTATTATAGTTTGCTACGCGCTGCGCTTTATCGGCGACATCTAAACCACGTTGCAACCGCTCGTTGTGTGTGGTTATCCCTGTTGGGCAAGTGTCTTTATTACATTGCAGCGCTTGAATACAACCCAAAGCAAACATATGACCACGTGCCGATACAACAAAGTCTGCGCCCACCGCGAGCGCCCATGCAACCTTAGACGGCACAATCAGTTTGCCTGACGCAATAACTTTAATTCGCTCTCGCAGGCCATGCTTTTCGAGCATATTAACAACCAAAGGTAAACTTTCTTTCAGTGGTAAACCCACCGAATCCATCAGCGGTTGTGGTGCAGCACCGGTACCGCCATCAGCACTATCGATGGTAATAAAATCGGGCGCAGATTCAATACCACGATGATTGATCTCAGCAAACAAGGTTTCCAGCCATGCATAAGCGCCAATAACCGCTTTAAAACCGGTTGGCTTGCCAGTCGTTTCGCGCACCGAGGCAATCATATCAAGTAAATCTGCAGGGTTTTTAACTTCAGGATGGCCATTTGGGCTAATTGAATCGTGACCTTCTGGGATACCACGAATAGCCGCAATTTCAGCAGTCACTTTTTTGCCTGGCAACATACCGCCTTTACCAGGCTTCGCACCTTGGCTCATTTTAATTTCAAACATTTTTACTTGTTCATGCGCAGCTATTTGCTTGAGCTTCTCATGACTTAATTTACCTTGTTCATCGCGCACACCATATTTAGCTGTGCCAATTTGAAACACAATGTCGGCACCTCCTTCTAAGTGATAAGGGCTTAAACCACCTTCACCAGTGTTCATCCAACAACCAGCGAGTTTGGCACCTTGTGATAACGCACGTACAGCAGGTTTTGATAACGCACCAAAACTCATACCTGAAATATTGAATAGCGATTTAGTAATATAAGGATTTGGACAATGCGGCCCTAACGTAACTGCACTCGGTTCAAGCGCTTCTTCGTCCAAGGTAGGAAACGCGCAGTTCATAAACATCACGGTCCCGGTAACTTCTAGGCTCTGAGTTGAGCCGAAGGCGGTGGTACGATCAACATTTTTAGCCGCTTTATAAACCCAACTACGATCGGCGCGATTAAATGGCATTTCTTCGCGATCCATAGCGAAAAAGTATTGACGAAAAAACTCACCTTGGCGCTCAAAAAAGTATCGAAACCGACCTATTACCGGATAATTACGTCTAATCGCTTGTTTAGATTGAGTTACATCACTGATATAAAAATAAATAACCACTAAAACTAAACACCCAAATACCACTATAAATAAGCTGGCAAACACATCAATGCTAAAAACTATTAAATTACTCATGCAGCGCCCCTTGCTGGTTATTTTGTCATTTCACTAATACTTATACTAAAAACTTAAGCTAAGTAGCGAATATATTAGTAAAAATCTTATTACAGTAGAGAGCATATAAGCAGATTAAATTTCAAGCAAAGGATTTTAATGGATCACTGCACTGAATGCAGCGATCCATATCGATAGAAGCTAGCTTTTTTGTTTAGTCAACTCAGTTTCAATGTATCGATGGATTTGATCTTCTAATACTGACATTGGCACAGAGCCATGACGAAGTATTTGATGATGGAACTCGCGTACATCAAAGTCTTGCCCTAATGCTTGCTCTGTTTCTTTGCGTAAGCGTTTAATAGTCAGCTCACCAATTTTGTATGATAGTGCTTGTGCTGGCCATGAAATATAACGATCAGTTTCGGTTTTCACATTGTGTAAAGACAACGCCGTATTTTCGCTCATAAATTTCATCGCACGATCGCGACTCCAGCCGTACATGTGCATGCCAGTATCAACCACTAAACGGGCTGCACGCCACATTTCATAAGTTAAACGACCAAAGTTACTATATGGATCTTGATAAAAGCCCGCTTCAATACCTAAGTATTCAGAATATAATCCCCACCCTTCGCCAAATGCTGACAAATAAGCATCTTGACGATAACTTGGTAGGTTTTCTAATTCAGCATTAAGGGAGATCTGTAAATGATGCCCTGGTACAGCTTCATGAAAAGTAAGTGCTTCTAAAACATATAAAGGGCGCTTATCAAGTGCATAAGTGTTTACCCAGTAATAACCCGCTTGATCATCACGACTCGACCCAGAGTAACGGCCAGTCGTGTACTTAGGCGCTATGCTTGCTGGCACCGGCGCAACACCATAAGGCATGCGTGGTAAGGTGTGAAATAGCTTAGGTAATTGTGCATCCATTTTTTTAGCTATGTACGATGCTTCTTTTAATAACTCTTCCGGTGTTTTAGCGTAAAATTGCGGATCAGTACGTAAAAAGTGCACAAATTCAGCAAATGTGCCTTTAAAACCAACTTGCTCAATAATCTTATCCATTTCAGCACGAATACGTGCCACTTCTTTTAACCCCAGTTCATGGATTTCTTTTGGTGTCATATCTGTAGTGGTGTAATACTTGGCACGATTAGCATAAAACGCAGCACCATTTGGTGTAGCAGAGATACCAATTTCAGTACGCGCACCTGGCTGATACTCTTCATTAAAAAACGTTAAATAATTTTTATAAGCAGTAATCACTTGTTCTTTAATGATTTTTTTAGCTTGTTGCTGTAAAGCAAAAAACTCACTATCACTCAAACCAGCGGTATTATTTAAAAATGGTTTATAAAATTCAGACTCAGTAACGTCATCAACAATATAGGCACTGATAGAATCTTGATAACCAATTAATACAGCCTTAGGTTGAGTTAAGCCAACTTCCAGCCCTTTACGCATCCAACCGATATTTTGCGTAAAAAACCGAGGAACTTGCTGCAAACGCTGTAGATAAAGTTGGTAATCAGCTAGTTTTTTATAATCTGAACTCGACACCATAAAAGATAAACTCGAGTGAAAGCCATATTCAGAAGTAAGCGGCATATAGTGGCTGTTAAATACATATTCATCGATACTATTTTGTACTTGGCCGCGAATTATAGTGAGGTTAATACGGTTTTCATCACTGAGTTTGTCTTTATCTATTGCGTCTAACTGCGCTAATAATTCAGTGTTATGTTGGTATTTCTTTTCAAGAAACTCCGCAGATAAATTAGTTAACAAATAGCCATCAACACCCTCAGGGTTGCTATACGTGCTTATACTTTTACGGTAATCAACAATTGATTGCGCCACTTGCGTAAATTGTTGGTCGCTATCTATCGTGGTCATTTGGCACGCACTTAATGTACATGCCAAGGCGATACTTAACAGGGAGTGACGCATAACCGATGAAGGTGATTTTTTCATAATAATAGGGATCTGCTACTTAAAACGTGATGTTTAACCTAACCTAGACAGATCAAATAACCAAAAAAATGCGACCAAGGGCGATAAATATAAGGTTAAATTAACCGCGACTATTGGCTAGTAGTTAATCAGCATTTTTATTGCCTAGTAAGATTGTCGAGAAAACCAGCTAATGAACGAGAAAAATGGAGATTTCGCTGCCAAATTACATATTTTTGCTTTTAAATATCCCCGATACAGATTAATGTAAGGCAATCTCATACGCTAGGATCGCGTCAAGACCTCATGGAGAAGGTTATTTAATTTCGCTGTTACGTGTATTTAATTGGTGTATACAATGATGTTCCATGATTCCATGGCTATTGCTCAAGAAAAAATGACCAAGGTATGTATCTTTTTAGAACACCATATATTACCACCGACCCCTCTCAATTATCACGTTGTCTATACCTATATCAGCCAAGTTAATTCTGATTTAAATACCACTATCGATCGTGCAATTGCCCAAGGCCAAGAAATTGACTGTGTTTATATAGAGCAACTGTATTTCGATTATATGGATCAAGCTCATCAAGCTGAAACCAAAATGGTACGCAATGTTGATGATGTTATTAATTCATTATCACGTAGCGCGCACTCAACCGAAAAAGATATCATTCGCTTTGCAAGTCAGGTCAGCGAATGCGTGCATTTATTAGATGAAAATAATGTTAGCCAAAGCAAACTCGCACTTGAGACATTAAATAAGCAAACTGCCCACCTGCTCACTCAACATAAACAATTTAAAATAGAGCTGATCAAAGCAAAGCGATTACAAGAGAAAACCCAACAACAACTCGTACAATTACGTAAACAACACATCACCGACCAGCAAACAGGCCTTTTTAAACGTCATTATTTAAACCAGCAAACACAATTATGGTTAAACCAAAAAAAATCTGTGTGTGCAATTGCCATCCAAATCGATAACTTAGATCACTTTATTGATAACTACGGCGATATCATTGGTGAAGTAATTTTAAGTAAAGTAGCTAAACAAATTCAAAAGTATGTATTTGAAAGTGGCCTGCCAGGGCGTACTGGCAAAGATGCTTTTACTGTATTACTGGCCGATATCGACCCTGAAACTGCGAATGTAATTGCTGAAAAAGTCCGTAATGGAGTCGAGAAACTGCGATTCGTCAGTTCTAAAAATGGCATTAAGCTACCAGCAATCAACCTGTCATTAGGGATTGCCAAGCACTTAGACGAAAAAGATTTTAATAATCTTGCCCGTAAAGCCTCTAATGCAGCACATAAAGCAAGATCGCTTGGCCAAAGCAGCTTTATTGCCGGACAGTGAGCCACAACGAATAAATAATAAACCTTGATCCACAAGCAATTTCCCCCATATTCAAATTGCACCATGGCGTAACAATCAAGTACACTAGTCTTTATTACCACGATAGAGATTAATCATGAACGAGAATCCTGAAAAGACCACGCATTTTGGTTATAAAACCGTTGCCGAAACCGAAAAAGCTTCTATGGTTGCCGATGTATTTCATTCAGTTGCTACTAAATATGACGTAATGAATGATCTCATGTCGTTTGGTATTCATCGTTTATGGAAACGTCAAACCATTGCCAGCTCAGGTGTGCGTAAAGGCCATCATGTGCTGGATTTAGCAGGTGGCACCGGCGACTTAACGGCAAAGTTTAGTCAACTGGTTGGTGATACTGGGCAAGTAGTATTAGGTGATATTAACTCATCAATGCTTAAAGTGGGCCGCGAAAAGCTACATAACCTAGGTCTAGTCGGCAATATTGACTACGTACAAATGAATGCTGAAGCACTGCCTTTTCCTGATAATAGTTTTGATTTAATTACCATTGCCTTTGGTTTACGTAATGTTACAGATCAAAATAAAGCACTTCGCTCGATGTATCGAATCTTAAAGCCTGGTGGTCGTCTACTGGTATTGGAGTTCTCCAAACCAGAGCATCAAGTGTTAAGTAAAGCCTATGATTTTTACTCATTTAACTTACTACCTAAAATGGGAGAGTTAGTTGCTAACGACGGTGAATCATACAAATACTTAGCTGAATCAATTCGTATGCACCCAGATCAAGAAACACTAAAAGCAATGATGAACGAGGCTGGATTTGAGCAAACCACCTATCAAAACCTCACCGGTGGTATTGTAGCATTACATCGTGGCTTCAAATATTAAGCGTCACACCAGCTAGTAACGTTTATTGCTAAGGTATTGTATGTTAAATAATTTCATAGTCGCACTAGTCGAAGGTATTTTAAATACGGCACTTAAGCTCGACCCCACTCTTGGCGATAGGCTGTCATCAATTGCCCAACAACGCTTATTAATTGATATACGCGATTGGCAACAGCAGTTTTTAGTGGTGTTTACTGGCCAGCAACTGCATTTATACAACACTACCGAAACGCAATATGACTGCATGATAAGCGCCGATATTAATACGTTAATGGCACTTAAAAACCCTGCGATGCTGACTCAGTTAATCCGCCAAGATAAACTCGATTTGCAAGGTGATCTAAATATTGCACAAGGGTTTAGTAATGCTTTCGCTGCGCTTAATATCGATTGGCCTGAACACTTATCTGATTATCTTGGTGACGCAGCGGCACAGCAACTATGGCAGTTAGTTAAACAAACTCAACAGCAAGGTCAAAAAGCCAACAAGAAACTCTCTACAACGCTCACTACTTTATGCCAAGACGAGCTCAAAGTGACTATTCATCCTTTAGAGCTTGAGCAATTTAAGCAACACACGCGTCAACTCAAAGCACATGTTGCGCAACTTGAGTTACGTATCAACCAACTACTTCAAGCAAAATGAATCAGTAAGGATTATCTGTGTCAGCTGCTCGGCTTTATAACATCACAAAAACCCTCCTTAGCTATGGTTTGGATGAACTGATCCCATCACAAAAAATACCTTGGTATGGCAAAGTTGGCCGTGCATGTCTATTTTGGCTAACCAATAAACACCCAGAAAAACCAGCAGGGTTAAGACTGCGTTTAGCATTACAGCAATTGGGGCCGGTGTGGATCAAGTTTGGCCAGATGTTATCTACTCGGCGCGATTTATTACCACTAGACATCGCTTTAGAGCTGGCCTTACTACAAGATCAAGTACAGCCATTTGATGGTGTGTTAGCACAACAACTAATTGAAAATGCACTTGAAATCGATGATATCAGTGAATACTTTAGCGATTTTGAGCAAACCCCTTTAGCTTCAGCATCCATTGCCCAAGTACATACTGCCACTTTAGTGGATGAACATAATCAACCACAAAAGGTGGTTATTAAAGTTATTCGCCCTGATATCAGAGAACAAATTGACGCTGATTTAGCATTAATGGAACAATTTTCCAAAGTAGTGGCCAAGTTAATCAATGAAGCGAAAAGGTTACGCCCAGTTGAAGTAGTCAAAGAGTATAAAAAAACCTTACTTGATGAACTTGATCTGATGCGTGAAGGCGCAAACGCCATTCAATTAAAGCGTAATTTTGAGGGTTCTGATTCGCTTTATATTCCCTATGTTTACAGTGACTATAGTCGCGTAAATGTACTAGTCATGGAGCGAATCTACGGTATTCCAGTGTCTGATACTGAGGCATTAGTTGCGCAAAACACCAATATGAAACTACTGGCCGAACGCGGTGTGGAGGTGTTTTTCACCCAAGTGTTCCGTGATAGTTTTTTTCATGCTGATATGCACCCTGGTAACGTATTTGTATCCTACGAGAGCCCTGAAAACCCTAAATTTATCGGTATTGATTGTGGCATCGTGGGCACGCTAAACAAAGAAGACAAACGTTACTTAGCCGAAAACTTTATTGCCTTTTTTAATCGCGATTATCGTCAAGTCGCACAATTACATGTCGATTCTGGCTGGGTACCTAAAGACACCAGCGTGGAAGAATTTGAGTTTGCCATTCGCACTGTCTGCGAGCCGATTTTTAATAAGCCATTAGCAGAGATTTCATTTGGCCACGTCTTAGTTAATCTATTTAATACCGCTCGTCGCTTTAATATGCAAGTTCAACCCCAATTAGTTCTACTACAAAAAACCTTGTTGTATGTTGAAGGCCTTGGGCGTCAGCTATATCCACAATTAGATTTATGGAAAACAGCTAAACCCTTTTTAGAAGACTGGGTAAAGCAACAGGTTGGTCCTTGGTCGGTATTGAAACAGGTATACGCAAACTTGCCATTTTGGGCAGAAAAAATGCCTGAGTTACCTGATTTGATTTATCACAACCTAAAACAACAGCGCAACAGCCCTGCACCACTGCCACAGCCATCATACAAGCCATTATTACTTGGTCTTTTTGCTGGTTCAGCAATGATAGTCTCTGGGTTATGTTATTTGCAGCATGACCTTGTCGCTGCAGGTATTGCTGCGATATGCTCTTTAAGCGGCTTTATACTTGCTTGGCGCAGCGCAACATAAACTAAGTGCTATTTAGTGCTCGGTGAGTATAATCAGTACAATAATTTTAATTCACAGTATTTAAATAAGTGGAGAACATCATGGGTTTTGGCGGCATTAGTATTTGGCAATTGTTAATTGTTTTAGCAATCATAGTGTTACTTTTTGGCACAAAAAAATTGCGTGGCATTGGCGGTGATTTAGGTAACGCTGTAAAAGGGTTTAAAAAAGCAGTCTCTGAAGATGAGCAAAATAAACCAGCAGAACCAATTGAACAAGCAAATAACCCAATACAAAACAAAGAGTCTGTTGATAAAAATAAAGAAGACCATAAGGCTTAATTAGCATGGGTATGTGGGAACTTGTTGTGGTGTTAATCGTCGGCTTAGTGGTACTTGGCCCTGAGCGTTTGCCGGTTGCTATTCGTACTGTTAGCCGTTGGGTAAAAACTATAAAATCGTTGGCTAATTCTGTTAAGGCTGAAGTCAACGAAGAATTAAGAGTGCATGAGTTACACCAAAATTTAAAAAAAGCTGAACAACAAGGCATGCAAGACTTAAGTCCAGCAATAAAAGACTCGGTCAGCGAATTACAAAAGGCAGCGGACTCAGTCACCCACAGTTATAAAAAAAGATCTTCTGAGCAAACAGATAAAGTGAATATTGATGAACAAAAATGAAATTTTTTTTGTTGGCTATGGTCTATATATCGGTAACGAGTTAAATTATGACTGAACAAGTTAAATCAGGCTTTGTAAGTCATTTAATTGAATTGCGAAATAGGCTTATGAAAGCCTTATTAGCTATATTGGTATTTTTTATTGCGCTGGTTTACTTTGCGAACGATATTTACGGTTTTGTAGCGGCCCCATTAGTTGCGCACTTACCAAGTACAGCAACCATGATCGCTACTGATGTAACAGCACCATTTTTTGCGCCGTTTAAGTTAACCTTATTTGTCGCTTTATTTGCAGCGTTTCCATTAATATTACACCAAATATGGGGCTTTATTGCGCCAGGGTTATACCAACATGAAAAACGCATGCTAATGCCTGTTTTAGCATCTAGCATTATACTTTTTTATAGCGGTATCGCATTTTGTTACTTTGTAGTACTACCCATAATTCTTGGCTTTTTTACTAGCGTTGGCCCAGAAATGATGACGTTGGCACCAGATATTAGTAGCTACTTAAGTTTTGCGTTGAAGCTATTTTTTGCTTTTGGGGTCGCTTTTGAGATTCCAGTAGCGATAATGCTGCTGTGTTTTAGTGGCGCTACCACAACACAAAGTTTAAAAGAAAAACGTCCTTATATTGTGGTCGGTGTTTTTGTTGTAGCTATGTTTTTAACGCCACCGGATGTACTATCACAAACATTATTAGCATTTCCCATGCTACTGTTATTTGAATTGGGTTTAATCTTAGCATCCTTTTATAGCGCTAAACCCCAGCAAAATGAGTCTGAGGAATAAATGAAAAAACAACTACTACCAATACTTGCCTTATTAAGCATTCCTACTGTTCATGCCAATGAAGTTAACTTACAAGCTTTACAAGCATGTACATTTGTAGAAAATGACTTCAATCGTCTGCTTTGTTATGACAACACTATGGCGGGTAAATCATTAAGTAAGCCAGCAACAACAAAAACCTTAACCCCACCTGCCAACTCAGCAGCCCCTAACGTTGGCACACCAACAGCTGCAGCAGTAGCCAATGAGCAAATAGTTAAGACTAAAAATGACGATTTTGGTTTAGAACACAAAGAAGTAGCAAGAGATAATGACAATGAAATATCAGCCGTCGTTAGCAACGTCAAAGAAGCGCCATACGGTGAATTAATTATTAGTTTAGACAACGGTCAACAATGGCGTCAAATTGGCTCAGATAGCTTGCGTATCGACCAAAATGATACCGTGATTATTGAACGTGGTATGTTCAACTCCTTTTTATTAAAAAAAGCAGGCCAGAATCGTTCGATCCGCGTTAAGCGCACTAATTAATGACCACATCACTCATTGATGCAGGCGTAAATCTTACTAATCATCAATTTGATGCTCAACATTCGGCTATCATTGCTCGCGCAAAAGCGCAAAATGTTAGCCAAATGCTGTTAATTGGCTGCGATATAAACTCCAGTCAGCAAGCGATTAACTTAGCACAACAGTACAACCTACTTACTACCGCCGGTGTTCACCCCCATGACGCAAAATCAGCCGATGGAAAACTAGAAACACAACTGCGCACTCTCGCTGCACACCCTGAGGTTGTAGCGATTGGCGAATGTGGATTAGATTACAATCGCGACTTTTCTCCCCGCGAGACTCAACGTTCCGTGTTGCACCGACAACTCACTTTGGCGGTAGAGTTAAACCTTCCGGTATATTTACATGAGCGCGATGCGAGCGAAGATATGCTGGCAATATTGCAACAGTATTCGGTGCGTGGAGTATTACATTGTTTTACTGGTGATCAACACGCCTTAGAACAATACTTATCGCTCGGTTTATACATTGGTATTACCGGTTGGGTCTGTGACGAACGTCGCGGTAAATCACTGCAACAACTGATGCCAATGTTGCCATTAGAGCGCCTATTAATAGAAACGGATGCACCGTTTTTGATCCCTCGCTCGTTAACACCAAAACCCAAATCGCATCGCAATGAGCCAAGCTATTTACCACATATATGCCAAACTATCGCGTCCTTAAAAGGACTAGAGTTTGCAACTGTTGCAAAGCAAACTACACTTAACTTCCAACAGTTATTCAACCACAAGGGCTGATAATGAAGCGTGTTTGGTTGCTGCTTTATAGCTTTGTATTTATTTCATTTACGGCCAACGCAACGCAGATCACCTTAGATAAGCACTTCAAACACCTTGTGAATATACCTTTCGAATATTCCCTGCAGCCTTTCACAGCAGAGCAAGCCAAGCTCACTTCAAATCAGCAATGGCAACAGCTTTCAGAGCAATCGCTCAATTTAGGACTCACTAATCAAGCCGTATGGCTACGCCTGCAACTGGTTAACGCTGAGAATTCAGAGCTACCAATTTTATTGTCCATTGATAATCCGTTATTAGATAAAGTTGCTGTATACCATTACTTTAAGCAAAACAGATTATTGTTTAAAGAAATTGGTGATGTATTACCACTCAATAACCGACAAATTAATACAGAATCATTATTAGTAAAGCTAACACTGCCACCGGCAAGTCAGTCAACATTACTTCTTCGAGTTGAAAGTCTAGATGGTGTTAGAGTGCCGTTAAGTCTTTGGCAGCATGACGAATATTTAAAAGATAAAAGTAAGTTTAATTTAATGTACGGCCTGCTCGTCGGATTTATTTTATCGTTGGCAGTCACTTGCTTGGTCATGTTTGGCTTTTCACGAAAACGTTACTTTGCACTCAGTGGCAGTATTTTAATCACGTTATGGTTATTACTGATTTACTTATATGGCTTTGGTTATCGCTATTTCCACCCGTCTTTGCCTAGTTTGCAGCAGCTAGCCGTGCCTAGCATGCTGATATTAACCACTTGCTTATTCAAGCTATTATTTGAACAATTGCGCCTGCCCACAAAAACAGCGCTGCAACCCTTACACAAATGGAGTAACTGGTTACTTTTTATCAGCTTATTTTTTATCTGGTTGCTCCCTACAAATATCATGCTTTATTACAGCCTAATTGCACCGGTGTTGATTATGTTGTTACACATAACTGCGTTAGGGATCGATATTAAGCAACAGCGAACGCAGCCTCTGAGTGCGCTTTTATGTAGTATGTTAATGTTCTTAACTGCGCAGATCTATCTCATAATTGTCGTGTTTGACATCTATGATTTTAATACCCGTGGTTTACCATTTGTATATGTTAGTTTTTTAATCTGTTCACTCAGTTTAAGCTTTGCCACCATTAAGCACTTTTTAATCGAACGCGATGCCCAAGTCACCGACCAGCAGTGTAAAATCGCCCAAAGTGAAGCTCAAGATGCTTTATTGCAAGAGCGTTTAGCACTACAAGAGCAAGCTAGATTAGATTTAGAAGCAAATATAGAAGAGCGTACCTTTGAACTTCAGGTCACCCTGCGGGAACTTGAAGACAAGAATCGCGCACTTGAACAAATCAATATGGAAGATCCATTAACACAAATAAAAAATCGCCGCTACTTTGATAAAAAACTAGTGATGGATTTGCGTCGCTCTCGTCGAGAGCAAACGCCTTTAAGTGTGGTCATGCTCGATATTGATCACTTTAAGAGCATTAACGACACCTACGGGCACTTAATTGGCGACCAAACTATTCGTGCTGTGGCTGACATTATAAAAAGCCATTTAAAACGCCCACTCGACGAAGTAGCCCGTTATGGTGGCGAAGAGTTTGTGATCTTACTACCTAATACCATCCTCGGCGGTGCAGTAGAAATAGCTGAGAAAATCCGCCAAGCAATCATGGATGCCACAATTACAGTGGCAAACACCCAGATAAAGTTTACCATTAGTGCTGGTGTATATAGCGCCATTGCAGAAGACATTCATAATCCGGGATTATTCACCGACTGCGCCGACAAAGCACTTTATCATGCCAAGCAAAGTGGACGTAATCGTGTAGTTAGTTTTCCAATTTTAGACTAGGAGCAAATAATGGCCCAATCAGGTCTCGACCTTTTCCCTTATACTCGCATGCGCAGAATGCGCCGCAATGATTTCTCTCGCCGCTTGATGGCCGAAAATCAACTCAGTGTAAATGACTTAATTTATCCAGTATTTGTACTTGAAGGTAACAATCGCCGTGAAGCCATTGCATCGATGCCAGGCATAGATCGCTTATCGATTGACTTACTGCTGATTGAAGCAAAAGAGTTGGTTGAATTAGGTATTCCTGCAATCGCTATTTTTCCGGTCACCCCTGCGGACAAAAAATCATTGCTTGCTGAAGAAGCTTACAATGATGATGCACTGGCACAACGCACTGTACGCGCACTCAAAGAAGCCTATCCAGAATTAGGGGTAATCACCGATGTAGCGCTTGATCCATTTACTGTGCATGGACAAGACGGCATTATCGACGATAATGGCTATGTAATTAACGACATCACGACAGAAATATTAGTTAAACAAGCGATATCTCATGCACAAGCGGGTGCAGATATTGTTGCCCCTTCAGATATGATGGATGGCCGCATTGGCGCGATCCGCGAAGCGCTAGAGGCCGAAGGTCACATTCATACACGCATTATGGCTTATTCAGCTAAATATGCCTCAAGTTACTATGGACCATTTCGTGATGCCGTCGGCTCTGCTGGTAACTTAAAAGGTGCGGACAAAAAAACCTACCAAATGGACCCTGCTAATTCTGATGAAGCCATTCGTGAAGTAGCGCTGGATTTACAAGAAGGTGCTGACATGGTGATGGTCAAACCTGGTATGCCTTATTTAGATATTGTACGCCGGGTTAAAGATGAGTTTGGTGTACCTACTTTTGCTTACCAAGTGAGTGGCGAATACGCTATGCATAAAGCGGCGATAGATAATGGCTGGCTTGCTGAAGAATCCACGATTATGGAGTCATTGCTTGCTTTCAAGCGTGCTGGCGCTGACGGTATTCTTACCTATTTTGCAAAACAAGCTGCACAATTACTTAAAAGATAAGCCTCATAGATATTTAATTTAGAAAAGGGCGATTAACCGCCCTTTTTATTTTCATGTTATTAACATTTTGTATTTTCTTTGTCATAAATTTTCCTTAAACTGTTTGTCCCATTCGGGACACAATACACGGGAAAAAATAATAATGTTCAAAACAAAAATAACGCCATTGGCGCTTGTTATTGCAAGCCTCAGTGCACCAGCTTCTGCTAATTTAATAATTTCAGAATATGTTGAAGGTGGCGGTTACAATAAAGCAATTGAAATCTACAACACCTCATCAACAGCTATATCTCTCGACGGCTATACCCTTAATTTATATTCAAATGGCAGTGATACAGTTTCAACAAGTGAAGAATTGTCAGGCTCTCTTGCTGCTGATAGTACTTTTGTTATTGTAACAACGGACACCCGTGCTTTAGATGACTTAACAACTAAAGCAGATTTACGTAGCGGTGCTGTTAACTTTAATGGTGATGACGCTTTCACACTTACGCTCGGTGATACTGTTATTGATAGTTTTGGACAGGTAGGTGTGCAAGAAGTTTGGACAGCGGGAGGGGTAACTACTAAAGATAAGACTCTACGTCGTAAGGCAGATGTCACCTCTGGTCGCACTGATGCAACTAGCGCGTTTGATCCTAGTGAACAATGGCTACAATTTGATAAAGATGACTTTTCTGGCCTAGGCTTCCACGGTGAAAACAACCAACCAGATCCCGAGCCAGAACCGGAGCCGTTAGTCCCATTAGAATGCGGCGCAGCTAAAACCTTGATCAGCGCTGTACAAGGTGAAGGCGGTGATAGCCCTCTATTAAACACAGAAATTGAACTGGAAGGCGTGGTAACTGCTGATTTTCAAGGTAGTGAGCAATTAAGTGGCTTCTTTATTACATCACTTGATGCAGATATTGATACAAACCCACTTACTTCTGAAGGTGTCTTTGTTTATTTTGCTGATACCGATGTCAATGTTGGTGACCATGTGCGCGTCAAAGGCAGTGTTGCTGAATACTTTAATGCCACCCAAATTGGTGATGTTAGTCAAGTGGAAGTATGTGCTACAGGCTTAACGCCAACAGCAACAAGCATCACTCTCCCTGTTAATAATGTAGCCGATTTAGAAGCTTATGAAGGCATGCTGGTTTCACTAGAACAACCGCTGGTCGTTAGCAACAACTATGGTTTAGGCCGTTATGGTGAAGTAGGTCTTGCCACAGAACGTTTATATCAAGGTACACAAATAGCCCTTCCCGGTGATGCTGCTAACGCTGTTGAAGCCGAAAACATCAAGAAACAAATCTTACTTGATGATGGTTCAACGAAACAAAATCTTGACCCAGTTTCTTACCCAGGTACTGGCTTAGACGCTTATAACACATTACGTTTAGGTGATTCTGTGAACGCAATCACTGGTGTAATGGGTTACAGCTTTGATCGCTATCGCATTCACCCAACAGTACAACCAACTTTTGTTGCAACTAATCCACGTACAGATGCACCAGAACTGCACGCTGATGCAGATCTTCGGATTGCAAGCTTTAATGTGCTTAACTACTTCAATGGTGATGGCCAAGGTGCTGGTTTCCCAACCAGTCGTGGGGCTGATAGTGAAGCTGAATTTATTCGCCAACAAGCGAAAATTGTCAGTGCACTTGTTGCTATAGAAGCTGATGTTATCGGTTTAATGGAAATCGAAAACGATGGTTTCGGTGCAAATAGCGCTATTGCTAGCCTTGTTAATGCGTTAAACGATGAAGATAGCAATAATGAATACGCCTTTGTTAATTTTAACGTAGATAAAATTGGTACTGATGAAATTACCACCGCACTTATCTACCGTGCAAATAAAGTCGCACAAGTTGGCACCGCAGCTATCACAACCCAATATCCATTTGACTATAGTAACCGCCCACCTATTGCACAAAGCTTCAAATCTCTTCAATCAGAAGAAGTATTTACTGTTGCTGTAGCGCATTTAAAATCCAAAGGTAGCTGTGGCAGTGCTAATGGCAACAATGCTGATTTAGGTGATGGCCAAGCATGTTGGAATGAGATCCGTGTAGCGGGCGCCAATGCTTATGCTGACTGGCTTGATAGCAAGCCAACTGGTGTAGACGATGAAGACATCATTTTAGTAGGCGATATGAATGCCTATGCGATGGAAGATCCAATACGCGCATTTGCTGATAAAGGATTTAAAAATGTCGTCGCAGAATTAGATGGTAATACTCTTGGCTATTCATATAGTTTTTCTGGCCGCATGGGTAGCTTAGATCATGCTGTTGCTAGTCCAAGTTTACTTGCTAAAGTTGTCGCAGCGACAGATTGGCATATCAATGCTGATGAGCCGATCAGTCTTGATTATAACGTAGAGTTTAAATCTGATTCTCAAGTTGCTAGCTTGTATTCAGAGAGTGCTTATCGTGCCTCTGATCATGATCCTGTAATTATTGATATTCAATCTACACCTGCTGTAGAGCCAACGCCTGAGCCACAAGCTCCAGTGCTAGAGCCTGAGCAGAGTTTTAACATCAGTGAAAATAGCCCTATTGGCACTGTCATTGGTCAATTGAGCTTTAGCGATGCAGATGCACAGTACACACCCGTTATTGGCTTTATTGTTTCTGGCCACAATGCAGTGACTATAAATGAGCAAGGACAACTAATCGTTGCTGGTGATTTAGACTATGAGTTTGAAAGAAAAATCACATTAATGGTACAAGCAAAAGACAGTGCTGGTAATTTATCAAATGCACAGCTTGTGTACATTAATATCGCTAATGATGAGACTGATGACGAAGACGATGACTCAGGTTCATTATTTTGGTTAACGTTACTGGCGTTACCACTAACACTCCTGCGCCGTAAAAAAGCGTAGTATAAACTAAACTCTGCTTGAATAGGTTTATTCAGCAGAGTTCAGATTAGTAAAAAGGCCGCTAAACTGCGGCCTTTTCTATGCATTACATTCAGTATGCTGTGAATTATTACAGCGATTCTTCTTTTTGCTATACCAACACCTAATTGACTGCTGGGCTTGCTCGTCAAACTGCCAGTTATAAAAACAAATTTCTTTGTTATTTTCTAAAGAAACCGATAATACAGTCAGTAATTTTAATGAGTTAAATTGAATATCAACAATTTCATCTGCATTAATATATTTTTTACTTAACCCTTGAGAGTAATAAATACCCGCTTTATAACAATGCATAAAACGTAAGTTGGCGATACTTAAAATTGAGATAATAAAAATAACAGGAACAATAATTAGGGCTAAAAAAGTCTGATTAACAGCAAAGATGATTGTTAGCAAAAAAGCAACTGTACAAAGGGTTAGTATCATAACTAACTGCAACAGCCAGTTTGGGCTCAATTTAATTGCATTCATATAAACGTCCTAAAAAAGTACACATATATGTCTCTTTATTCGAGAGACTTCCATTTCTCTAATATGCGTATATGGGTGGCATAAGCGGGTATTCTACCTGTATTAGTAACTAAGATTCAAGTAATTGCACTACTTTTTACCTAGTTATAAATAACTAGTTTAATTAGTAAAACAGCCAGCTTTTAAACTACAACTTATGAGTGGAATGACGTTTAAACTGCAGTAATAAATAGTTGATTCTTTTTCTATTATTTAACTGTTTGCTTAAATAACTACTAAAGAGTGCTAACTACTCATTACTAGCATGACAACAAAAAAGTATTCGATTGTTGGAGGGATAATATTTCTGGCAATAAAAAACCCGCAACAGGTGCGGGTTTTTTTAAGAGTTTAAAGGCTAATTACTTAGCAGCTTTTTTCTCTTTTTCTGCAGCGATTACAGTTTCAGCTACGTTTTGTGGACATGGTGCATAGTGTGAGAACTCCATAGAGAACTGACCACGACCTGATGTCATTGTACGTAATGAACCGATGTAACCGAACATTTCTGATAACGGAACGTCAGCTTTAATACGAACGCCTGTTAAACCAGCTTCTTGGTCTTTCATCATACCACGACGACGGTTAAGGTCACCGATTACATCACCAACGTGATCTTCTGGAGTGAACACGTCAACTTTCATGATTGGCTCAAGAAGTTGTGCGCCCGCTTTAGGGATCGATTGACGGAAAGCGCCTTTAGCAGCGATTTCGAATGCGATTGCAGATGAATCCACGGCATGGAAGCCACCGTCGAAAAGTTCAACTTCAACGTCAAGCACTGGGAAGCCAGCTAGCACACCTTCGCTCATCATTGACTTGAAGCCTTTCTCAACTGCAGGCCAGAATTCTTTAGGTACGTTACCACCAACAACTGATGATTTAAACGTGAAGCCTGAAGCAACTTCGCCTGGCTTGATACGGTAGTCGATTTTACCGAACTGACCAGAACCACCAGATTGTTTCTTATGCGTGTAGCTATCTTCGATTTCACGAGTGATAGTTTCACGGTAAGCAACCTGTGGTTGACCAACGATAAGGTCTACGCCGTAAGTACGCTTAAGGATATCAACTTTGATATCTAAGTGAAGCTCACCCATACCTTTAAGGATAGTTTCGCCTGAATCTTCATCAGTCTCAACTTGGAAAGATGGATCTTCTGCAACCATTTTACCGATAGCAACACCCATTTTCTCATTACCGCCTTTATCTTTAGGCTGTACAGCAATCGAGATTACTGGAGTTGGGAATACCATTGGCTCAAGTGTTACTGGGTGCTTAGGATCACAAAGAGTGTGACCAGTTTGCACGTTTTTCATACCTACGATTGCAATGATGTCACCAGCTTGTGCGCTAGTTAATTCGTTACGGTCGTCTGCTTGCATCTCAACCATACGGCCAACACGCTCAGTTTTACCAGTAAACGCGTTAAGGATTGTGTCACCCTTATTAAGTTTACCTGAGTAAATACGTACGAAAGTTAATGCACCAAAACGGTCATCCATGATCTTAAACGCTAACGCTTTGAATGGTTCGTCAGTAGATACGATTGCGAATTGACCATTTTCGTTACCTTCTTCATCCATAAGAGGTTGAGGATCAACTTCTGTAGGAGATGGTAAGTAGTCAACAACAGCGTCAAGTACTAATTGCATACCTTTGTTCTTGAAAGCAGAACCACAGTATGTAGGGAAGAAAGCAAGGTCACGAGTACCTTTACGGATACAACGCTTGATATCTTCTAAAGAAGGCGCTTCACCTTCCATATACGCTTCAAGAAGTTCGTCGTCTTGCTCTAGAGCAGTTTCAACTAGCATTTCATAGTATTCTTCAGTTTTGTCTACCATGTCAGCTGGAACGTCTTCGATCGTGTAGTTCTCTGGAAGACCAGTTTCGTCCCAGATGTATGCTTTTTTAGTTAAAACATCAACAACACCACAGAACTCATCTTCGATACCGATTGGTAACGTCATGATTAGTGGGTTTGCGCCAAGTACTTTACGTACTTGCTCTGTTACACGGTAAAAATCAGCACCCATACGGTCTAATTTATTTACGAAAATAACACGTGCAACTTCTGATTCGTTAGCATAACGCCAGTTAGTTTCTGATTGTGGCTCAACACCACCAGAACCACAGAATACACCGATGCCGCCATCAAGTACTTTTAATGAACGGTATACTTCAACTGTGAAGTCAACGTGTCCAGGAGTATCGATAACGTTAAAACGGTGATCTTTCCAGAAACAGCTTACAGCCGCAGACTGGATAGTAATACCGCGCTCAGCTTCTTGTTCCATGAAGTCAGTTGTTGATTCACCATCATGAACCTCACCAGTTTTATGGATTTGACCAGTAAGCTTTAGGATACGCTCAGTAGTCGTGGTTTTACCCGCATCAACGTGCGCGAAAATACCAATGTTTCTGTACTTCGATAAATCTGCCATTATTTTACTCTTAATAAAGTCGAAAAATTATTCGGCGGGAGTATAGCATTACTTATAGCGAACATCACCATACATGTCGCTTAAAATGCAATCAATTTTATAATATTTTACTTTCTATGGGTTTTGAAGCGCATAGCCACACTAAAGCCGAGCGCTTTAGCCATTTTATGCACTTTTAAAAAAGCACCGCTGACCCTTCACATAGGTCGCCTGAATACTAAAATCGCTGTTTAAAATAGCAAAATTCGCATGCTTACCTTCCGCTAAAGAACCAACTTGGCTGGCAATATTAAGAAATTGCGCGGGCACAATGCTGGCCATATTTATCGCCTCACGTAGCTCAACACTGCCTAATTGATGTATATTTTTAACTGCTTGCTCAAGCGTTAAAGTGCTGCCAGCTAACGAGCCGGAGGCAGTTCTCGCCACACCTTGTTGCACAACAACATCCATTTTACCCAATTTATACTCACCATCATTTAGTCCACCAGCATTGATACAATCACTGATCAAAGCGATTTTTTGTGGACCTTTTAGCTTATAGATCAGCTTTAAAATTGCAGGATGAAGATGTACACCATCTGCAATCACTTCAACAAGTGCGTCATCATTCATCAATACCGCGCCGGCACAACCTGGATCACGATGATGAATGCCACGCATCCCATTAAAAACATGCACCCCACCGCATGCGCCATGCTCAAGCGCGCTTTGGGTTTGTTCATAATTGGCATCACAGTGACCAAGCATTACCCTAATTCCTTGCGCTGTCAGGTATTCAATTAATGCATTTGCGCCTGGCTTTTCTGGCGCCAACGCAACCACTTTTAAGCTACCCATGGCTGCATTAATCATCGCTTCTAGATGCGACTGCGATAGCTCTAAAAAGTAATCTTGATTGTGCGCGCCTTTATGAACTTCACTGAAAAACAGGCCCTCACTATAGCCACCTAGCAACTGTGCACCGCTAGGTTGCTGCGTGTATGCCTGACCAATTACACTCATAGCATTAAGTGTTTGTTGCCAATCGGTGGTCACAGTCGTTGCTAAAAAGCCTGTTACTCCATGCTCTGCAAGTGAGCATGAAATCGTTTCAATACTACTCATTTTACAATCAATCACATCACAACCTTCGCGACCATGAATGTGTAAATCAATTAAGCCTGGAATAATTGCAGCATTACCATAATCATCAATAGGCACACCGGCTTTAGGGTTTTGCGTAAAGTGACTAATAATGCCATTTTCAACTAACATGAAGTGATTTTTAAGTACTCGTTTTTGACAATAAATTACATCAGCTTTGACGTAAAAAACGGATCCAATCATGCCAGCGCTCCCACTTGTTCTTTGGCCAAAATAGCGGCACCGCGAGCGCCACTGGCATCGCCAAATTCAGCAAGCACTATCTTTGGCACCCGAATATCAGCAAATACATACGGTACGATTGCCTCTTCAAGCTTGCTCATTAGTTCATCAACTAAAGACATACCGCCACCAACTACAATCACCTCAGGGTCATAGGCCATAATAATTGCCGCAAAAGTACTGCCAATTAAATCCAAATAACAGGCAAAGCTTTGTTGGCAAAATACGTCGCCTTTTCTCAACCCTTCAACAATTTCAAAAGTAGTTAATACTTCGCCAGAAAAGTGCTGGTAAATTCTCGCCAAGCCAGGGCCTGCAATATAACTTTCAATGCACCCTGTTAAACCACAGCCACATTTTAAAATAGGTAACTGGTACTTCTGCTGTAACACTGCAGAAAGTGCGTAATGACCGTATTCACCAGCAATTCCCTGGGCGCTTTTATACAATTGACCATCAATACACAGCCCACCACCCGCACCAGTACCAAGAATTGCACCGAACACCCGGGTATGTTGCAAACCAACGCTGCTGCGCGCTTCTGAGAGTGCAAAACAGCGGCAATCGTTTTCGATCGCAACCGGGCGATTTATTAACTGAGCTAAATCTTGCGCGGCATTTTTACCGGTCGCATGAGGCACGTTAGCCGACAGTACTTGTTGGTTCGCATTAACAATGCCAGGCATACCAATACCGACCGCACCGTGACATTGATATTTATGATCAGCACTTAAAATCATACCTACTAACGCATTTAGAAAGTCTTGATAACTATTTTGCGGAGTCGCAATGCGCCATGATTCAAGTTGCTTTAATGAAGCGTCAAATACAGCAAGCTCAATTTTACTACCGCCAATATCAATGCCATAAATATACTGCTTAGTCATTAATATCACCTTGTTTTAGCGGGTAAATCGTCACCCCTTGCACCACTCTGTTTACTTCACCAGTTGGGCATGGGTTATCTACTGTAATGCCTAATTGCCACGCTTTATAGAACGACATTATTTGCGCGCAGACCATATAATATAAGCCATTAAATACATCGTCTAATTGCTGCATCACCGTGTCATCTGGCAGCGCCAAGGCATGAACATCAATAGCTTTATTATCACTACGTAACTCATTCAACAAATCAATATCGTACTGCTTGGTATAGGTATTAGTTGAGCCAAATAAAATAATTAAGGTTTTATCATCAACCAATGATTTTGGGCCGTGACGAAAACCAAGCGGGGATTCAAAATACCCCATAACTTGACCCGCACTTAATTCTAATAATTTTAATGCTGATTCTTGCGCATAGCCTTTTAAGGATCCTGCGCCTAAATACACTAAGCGATGCATAGGCAGTTCAGCCAATGTTTTTAGTTCAGCTAATTTACCAGCAATATTTTTTTCAACCGCTTCTGCAATAGTTAAAACAGCGTTATCTGCATCACTAAATATTGCCACACTTGCCACCAACATTGAGGTAAAACTACTGGTCATAGCGAAGCTGTGATCAAGTGTTTGCGTAGGCATCAATAACGAGAAATAGTTTTCATCTTGCGCTACTTGTTTATGCAGTGCTCCATCAGGGTTACAAGTAATAAATAGATGCGCGCAGTGTTTTACATAGTTATTCACTACATCAACAGCGGCAACACTTTCAGGACTATTGCCCGAGCGTGCAAATGACACTAATAAAGTTGACTTATTTGGCTGTAAATACTGCTCTGGGCAGGCAACAAGCTCTGTGCTACTAACACTTCGACAAGCAATATCCAATTGTTGATTCAAATAACCAACAACCGCCTCACCAACATAAGCTGAGGTACCGGCACCGGTAAAAATTATTTGCGCATTTGGCTTATCTAATACGCCCGCAAGCCAACTATCTAGCTGCGCTTGCGCAGCTTTTACAATACTGAGCGTTGCTCGCCAACAATCGGGCTGCTGCATAATTTCTTTTGCAGTCCATAAACTATTTTTAGCTTCTAAAAGGGTTTCATCAATTGCTAAATAACTAGACATTACTACCTCACTTACGTCTATTGTTGTTTAAAACACGCATCTGCGTAGCGACTGGTTACTTGCATTATGTGATGAAGTACCAAAGATTTAGGGCTGTTTTGCAGGGTGTTATTTCGCACTGCAAGATACTGCAATGGCATATATTGGCTTAGTAACGGCAGTGGTATCGGTTGTTTTTGTAAATTACAAAATAGCTTATCAACGGCAGCTTGATTGCCTTGTTGTCCCCAGTAATAACGGATTCGATCACTAAAACTAAAGCGACGATAAAGCTGCTGCACTGATTTATCAACTTGATAAAAACGCTGCCAATTTTTCGGAAACTGCTGCATATCGGCATCAATAACAGTGCGTATATGTGAACATTGCTCGGTGTCTATTAGCGCATCTTCAATATGGCTTAATGCAAATAATGCCTCACGCAAAGCAAAGGTAAGCTCTGGGCCCACTTTTAAAATCGCAAAATGATCATTTACTAATTGTTGATACGCAATGGGCGTTTGATAATCAGTTGAATGTGCTTCAAAGGCAATGCCATCAACGGCCTTTATATATTGCTTTAGCCGTTGCGCTTTAGCGCTATCATAATCAAATACTTGCGTGTTATCGAATTCCACACCTGGCTGTACAACCAAGCCAACCACTCGCTGCCATGCCGATGATAACCCCTGCTGTAAAAATGCATCGTGATGCAATGCCAATGTACTAGCAACATGGTCAGTTTCTGTGACTGCAAGCGTATCTATTTGCTCATCGGCACCACCGGGCGGCGGCACCTCAGTACCAATAACATAGACTAAGTCACTGCGGCCAAAGGTATCTAATGCTGTTTGTTCAGCCACTGCACACAACTGCGCCGCACGTGTTGCAACTGTTTCATCAGCTAAAATTAATTCATCATCGGCGCAGCGCATACTGGTGTCTAAGTGAATTTTTTTGAATCCTGCACCAACATAACTGGCGATCAACTGCTCAGCTTTTTGCATCGCCGATTCAGCGCTTTCATCACACCAACACACAGGGCCTAAATGGTCACCGCCAAGGATCAGCTTATCAATTGCAAACTCTTGCTTTGTCGCAAGCTGCTCAATAAATGCCATAAAATCAGCAGGTAACATACCCGTATAACCACCAAACTGATTGACCTGATTAGCGGTTGCTTCGATTAATAAATAACTATTATCTTGTTTGGCTTGCAATATGGCAGCTTCTAGCACCAATGGATGAGCGGAACAAACGGCATAAATACCCTGTTTTTCGCCGCGTTTATTCGCTGCGATTAATTGCTGTAATATCGTCATTGCAAGCCTCTTCGTTAGATAATCTTTGTTTAGTTATGAAAGTTAAAGATCGAGAATATGTAACCGCACACCTGCATCTTCGAGCGCGGTTTTTATCTCTGCTGGAATTCCACTGTCTGTAACCAGTACGTTTATTTCACTGGCGGCAATAATTTTATGCACGCCTTTACGATTAAATTTACTAGAATCTGTTACTACTATGATCTCTCGCGATACTTCACACATCACCCGATTTAGCAGAGCTTCAAGCTCAAAGTGCGTTGTAATACCAATATCTTTTTCAAAGCCATCAACACCCAAAATTAACTTATCAAAGTGATATTGTTGTAAGTGCTGTTCAGCTTGGCGGCCATAAAATGACAGTGATTTTTTACGTAGCGTGCCACCAGTCATTAACACTTCAACCGATGGCGCATTAAGTAGTGAGTGCGCCACATTTAAGCCATTGGTCATCACAACTACGCCGTGGTGGCTGGTTAGATTTTTAGCGACTTCTTCAGTTGTTGTCCCTGAGTCTAAAATAATCGATTCACCATCCTTAATTAGACTCGCCGCAAATTTACCTAAGCGCTCTTTAATACCGCGATTTGCATCGTGTTTTTCTTTTAATGATAATTCTTGAGTTAAGCGATTACTGGCAACTGCACCACCACGGGACCGTACCAACAATCCTTTTTCATCCAACTCATTTAAGTCGTTACGGATAGTTACCGTTGAAACACCAAACAACTGAGCCAACTCAGGAACCTGCACCCGCTCTTGTTTGTAGACCAATTGCACAATCTCATGACGCCTTTCGATAGTGTTAAGCATGTCCGCTCTCTTTCATTGTTAACTTTCATTCATTGTACGCAGCTTTCGTTTACTTTCAATTCAATTTTTTTACATTTATCTTTAAACATTAAAAAACGCAATTAAGCCACTGTAAATAAAGACTTTAAAATAAAAAATAAAAACAACACCCTTAAAAATGAAAGTAAACGAAAGATTTTTATCTTGCATTGACATTTTGTTGTGTGTACAAATAAAAGCCTGCGAAAACAAATTTACAAATAATAAACAATAAGGGCAATGTTATGGGCGATCTCAACCGTAGACGATTTTTACAATCAATGGCCGCAATTGCAGCAACCAGCGCGGCTTTGGGTTGTGCTTCTACCACCAATTCCAAATCGATATTAAGAACCGCACAACAAGGACGTTCAACCCTTGGCTTAACTGTGCCAAAAATGGACGTAGTAAGGGTTGGTTTTATTGGCGTGGGTGAACGTGGTGTTGGTGCTGTTAAGCATTTTTGTCATCTTGATGGCGTTGAAATTAAAGCAATTTGTGATACCCATCAGGCCGTTGTAGATAGGGCCGTGAAGATTGTTGTTGATAAAGGTTTTAAAAAACCAGACACCTATGGCAAAAACGATCACGATTACCGCCGTATGCTAGAACGCCAAGATATTGATATTGTTATTATTTCAACACCATGGCAGTGGCATACGCCGATGGCTGTCGATACCATGGAAAGCGGCAAGCATGCTTTTGTTGAAGTACCAGCAGCAGTGACTGTAGAAGAGGCATGGCAACTAGTAAACACCTCTGAGCGAACTCAGAAAAACTGCATGATGTTGGAAAATGTTTGCTACGGACGCGACGAATTAATGGTTCTTAATATGGTTCGCCAAGGCGTTTTTGGTGAATTGTTGCATGGTGAAGCAGCATATATCCATGAGCTACGCTGGCAAATGAAAGAAATTGACCATAAAACAGGTTCTTGGCGTACACCATGGCATGCAGCGGTTAATGGTAATTTATACCCAACTCATGGCTTAGGCCCTGTTTCACAATACATGAATATCAATCGTGGCGATCGTTTTGACTATATAAGCTCGATGAGCTCGCCATCATTAGGCCGTGCAGCCTACGCTAAAAAAGAATTCCCCGCAGATCATAGCCGCAACAAACTTAACTATATTGCGGGTGATATGAATACCAGCATTATTAAAACGGTTAAAGGTCGCAGCATTATGGTGCAACACGATACCACCACCCCACGTCCTTATTCTCGTCATAACTTAATTCAAGGCACTAACGGTGTGTTTGCTGGCTTTCCAAATAGGATCGCACTTGAGCAAGGTGGCAGTAAAAGCTATCACGAGTGGGATTATGACATGGCTGATTGGTATAACAAATACGATCATCCGCTCTGGCAAAAAATGGGCGCTGAGGCTGAACGCAACGGCGGCCATGGTGGCATGGACTTCTTGATGTTTTGGCGGATTATTTTTTGCCTACGCAATGGCGAACCACTTGATCAAGATGTGTATGACGCAGCCGCATGGTCAGCTGTTTTCCCGCTATCTGTTGATTCTGTAGCCGATAGAAGTAACAGCAAAGACTTCCCAGATTTCACCCGTGGTCTTTGGCAGCAAGCAAAACCACTTGGCATTATTTCGTAATTAACCTCACGCGTGTTGGAGAAAAATACACTCAACACGCGTGGCAATAACTCAATAAAAAAACAACCATCAACAAGTAAAATACAGGTAACTATTATGAAAGCACAACTAAAACTGTCCACACTGTTTTTGTCTATGAGCGCCATCTTCAGTGGCACCTCGCTGGCAGCTGATGAAGACAAAAAAAAAGAAAAAGAAGCCGAAGCAGAGCAAGTCGAAGTAATTGAAGTTAGAGGTGTTCGCTCGAGTATTAAAGAATCCCTGTATTTAAAACAACAAGCTGTAGGGGTTATGGATGCTATCGTTGCTGAAGATATCGGTAAGTTTCCCGACCAAAACATTGCCGAGGCATTGCAACGGATGACGGGGATTGCAATTACCCGTAACGGCGGCGAGGGCCAAAATGTTACCGTGCGAGGTTTAGGTGGTGACTACAACGTTACCACCGTTAATGGCCGACGCATGGCATCAGAGCATTCTAGCCGTAACTTTAATTTTGATTTAATCGCCCCCGAAATAGTCCAATCCCTCGAAGTATACAAATCCCCACAAAGTAAAACACAAGAAGGCGGCATTGGCTCAGTTATCAATATCAAAACCCGCAAACCTTTGGATTTAGATGGTTTCACTTTATCAGGCAGTGCCAAAGGCATTTATGAAGAACGTACTGGCGACACCAATCCACAAGCTTCGTTTTTAATTAGTGATACCTTTTTTGATAATACCTTTGGAGCGCTGTTTACAGCGGTATATTCTGAACGAACACAGCGTGAAGACTCTTATGAAGGTGAAGGTTTTTATGATCCAGACGAGAATGTTGATGTACGTATCCCAATCGATAGTAACGGCAACGGCAAGCTTGAAGATAATGAGCAATCATACCCATCGATTATTCCAGGCTATGTACGTTATTCAAATTGGCAGGATACGCGTGAGCGACTGGGTGCAAGCTTAGCGCTGCAATGGCGCCCGTCAGATAGTATAGATGTTAACTTTGACAGCATGTACTCACAATACGAAACCAATGGTGAGCAATATCAAATTTCATTTGTAACCTATGATGAATCTTGGACACCGGGGATCCCCGCTATCGGTGAAGTAAAGTTCAATGAAGATGGTAATGCTAATTATGTAGAACTAGTTGATGGCGCAATGGCTGAGCTGTTAAATGTGTCTGTGCCACGTAATACAGATACTTGGCAATGGGGTTTTAATACGGTTTGGTATGCCACAGAGAGCTTAACGGTTGATTTAGATATTTCACAGTCACAAGCTAAAAATGTCAGCAATGGTAACAATCGTTTTATTGTTGCACGTGGTTTTGTTGATGGTATCACTATCGACCAAACCGGTAGTAATATGCTGCCAGATGTGACCATGACCCCAGCACTGAGTGCAGAACAACCTTTTGGTGCGCATTACAGCTACAATTCAGGCACCGATGTGAAAGACCAAATAGAAGAGGTGCGCTTAGCAGCAACCTATATTCCCTCTTTTGAACTAGTGAAAGATATTCAATTTGGCGTTCATTACGGCAAACAAACCAAAGAACGCAGTGTTTATAAATCAAAAAATGCATCAATGTTCAGTAATGGTGGCGCTTATTTTAAAAACTCAGAATACGACAGTTTTGACGACTCAAGTGTTGAAGAGCTAGGCGGCTTAAACCTATTTCGTTTACCAGCAGATGTACTCGTGCCAGCTAACTTTGATAACTTCTTAGATGGTGAGCCTGGTAAACATCCGGATCCATGGGCAAGCTTTAATTACGACAAACTGTATGCTTTTTATGAATCAATTAATCCACAAGCGGCGCAAGATAAAATTGTCGCAAAGAACAGCCCAAAGGATTCATTCGCCCTTACTGAGCAGACCTTAGCGGCTTTTGTTGAAGCAAATCTACAAGGCGATATTGCTAAACTGCCTTTTGCACTAAACATGGGCGTCCGTGTAATACAAACCGATGTCACATCAGATGGTTACATCTTTGATGTTGATAATGTTCGTTACAATATAACCGAAAAAGATGGCGCATTAAGCTATCGCGTTGAGGGTGAAATTGAAGATTATTACACCCGCTCCACCACTGAAGAAAGCTACACCGACGTACTACCGAGCTTAAACTTTAAATTGCATCTACGTGATGACTTACTCTATCGTTTTAGTGCGGCTAAAGTAATCACACGGCCAAACTTAGATTATCTATCGCCTTATAGCTACTTAGATTTTAATAATGCCGAATACCATGCCTCAAACCCGGGTATTAAGCCACTAAGAGCCAATCAAATAGATACGACGATTGAATGGTATTTCTCTGACTATGGTGCACTAACCTTTGCAGCCTACTATAAAGACATCGAATCAGTGATTGCCCGCGGCCGAGTAGGCACTGCGCAAGTGGGTAATTATTTTAAAGATGGAGTGGCTGTAGAAGGCCCAGTTTTTACAAAAATCTCACCTACATCGGAAAAAGGCGCAACAATTTTAGGCTTTGAAACAGCTTATCAGCAGTCTTTTGACGAAATACTTCCAGCACCATTCGATGGCCTGGGTGTACAAATAAACTATACTTTCACAGACAGCAGCTATGACGACGAAGAGCTAAATGATCTGCCATTTGTGGGGATGTCTGAGCACTCGTATAACGCGGTTATTTATTATGAAAAAGGTGATTATCAAACCCGTATTGCTTATAACTGGCGCGACGACTACTTAGTCTATCCTGATGCATGGGGCGGACCAGAATGGGCGGCAGACTACGGCCAATACGATTTCAGTGCCAGTTACAATATCACTGAGAAAGTGCGAGTTGATTTAAGCGTAACCAACTTAACCAATGAAAGACAGTGGTCATACGTAAAAACAGAAGAACAAATTCGTCGCTTAGCGCGCTATGGTCGCTCGATTAGCCTTGGCTTTTCAGCATCATTTTAAGCTTATACCCAAACCACCTCAAGATGCAGAATTCACATCTTGAGGAGGCTTGGGTATACCCTCTTATATTAGCGCCGTTTGTCGGCGCTTTTTATGGAGCTCACTATGAGAGTTTTACTATTTATTGGTTCATTATTATGGACTTCATTTTCGCCATTTGCAGTGGCAAACCAAACCACGGATTACTTTATTCCCAGTTATGGCAATAGTGCTACTAGCCATAGTATCGCAGCAAATAAAAAACTGATTAGTGATGTGGGGATCACGCACTGGCAAGACTCTGCAATACCAGTTAATCACTACTTTTACCTGCCAACAAAAGCGGCTTTTAATTTAAAGTTGCGCGTAAAAGTTGCAGGCGATCGCAGCCAGCTTAAAGTCGACTTTAATCAACAGAGTCAGTTAATTACGCTCACTAATCAGCAATTTCAAGATATCGATCTTGGCGAGTTTCTGCCAGATCAAATCGGATACCAACAATTGCAACTTACCGGTATCGCTAAAACAGCTGACACCTTTGTTGATATTCAAGGTCTTATTGTCACGCTAGATAAAGAGTCGGCGGCGCCTTTATATGTAAAAGATGATATTTATTGGGGTCGTCGCGGGCCTTCCGTGCATTTAAACTATCCCACACCTGACAAGACTAAAAACTATCAATGGTTCTATTCAGAGCTGAGCGTACCACAAGGGTATGATCATCAAGGCTCGTATTTTATGGCCAATGGTTTTGCTGAGGGTTACTTTGGTATGCAAGTAAACTCTGACACTGAACGCCGTGTATTATTTTCAGTATGGAGTCCTTTTCAGACCGATGATCCAGCTGCTATTCCTGTGGAAATGCGTATTCAGCAATTAGCTAAAGGGCATGATGTGTATACCGGTAAGTTTGGTAATGAAGGTTCTGGCGGGCAAAGCTATTTAGTATTCCCTTGGCAAGCAGAACAAACCTACCGCTTTTTATTGAAAGTAAATCCGACTGAAAACCTTGCTAATCATACCGACTACAGCGCATATTTTTATGACCCTATCGCCGCAAAGTGGCTGTTCATTGCTTCATTTAGACGCCCTAGTACAGATACATATGTGGCAAGGCCACACAGCTTCTTAGAAAACTTCATCCCTGATGCAGGGCAATTCGAGCGCAAAGCGCTATACAGTAATCAGTGGCTCAGAGATACTCAAGGCCAATGGCACTCGCTTGATAAAGCACAATTTACTTATGATGCAACGGCTGCCAAGCAATCGAGAATGGATTATCAAGGAGGCACTGAAAACGCAGGTTTTTACTTACGCAACACTGGCTTTTTTACAGGCCCAACTAAATTGCACAGTGAATTTGAACGCCCAGTTGGTCAAGCGCCTGAGGTAGACTTAAGCGCTTTGCCAGATAACTAAGCCATTTTATAACAGCGCTCTGGCCGACCTATGCTGCCATAGCTTTGGTCGGCACTGACTTGCTCTGCCTCTAGTAAATACTCTAAGTAACGGCGTGCAGTTGAGCGACTTACTCCTACAAGATCGCCCATTTGCTGTGCTGTAAAAGGCGTTTTTTTGTGCTCTTTAAATGCATCAATAATCTTTTTTAAAGTAAGCTGATCAACCCCTTTCGGCAGTCTAACCGGTGCTTTACTTTGTTCGCTTGAGCCAAATAAAGTGTCGACCATAGATTGGGTCACCTCGTTAGCATCAGACAAACACTGCTGGCGTGACTCAAATCGCGCTAACGCCTGATCAAGTCGATTAAGCATCAAAGGTTTAACCAAAAAATCACACGCCCCTAACTGCATTGCCTTTTCAAGAGTTTCGACTTCTTTGGCGGCAGTCAGTAGCATCACTTCGCTTTTAATTGAGCGCCGACGCAAGTCTGTTAATAACTCAAGGCCATTGCCATCTGGTAGATGGATATCAAGTAAGATCAAATCGGGCTCTATCGCCTGTAATAGCGCGGTAGCTGTACTTAAGTTTGCTGCAATACCAACTACTTGATACTGACCTTGACGCAAGCTTTGTCGGGCAGTTTGATTCCCCGCAACCCCATTCGGTAAAAGCAGGTATTGAGCAAGAAGTTGTGCAACTTCGAGCTCATCTTCGATGATAACTACTGAATATGTCATTTTTTATTACTCATTTTAGCGTTGCAATGTTAGCCCATTTACTTTTATTATTGTTTGCTTGGCCACTGCTTATTAGCCTAAATTACCTTAGGGTTATTTAGGAATATAGACGCTTAATCTCGCGCCTTTTAAATCTGACTCACCAATTTCTAAACTACCACCACACGAATCTAAATTAGTTTTCACTAAATATAAACCAATGCCATGCTCTGCCCCTGCTTTTGAACTGTATTGTGGGGTAAATATCACTTCATGGTCGTTACCCAAGCCAAAACCACTGTCTTCGACATCAAACAATAATGTCTTACTCGTTTCATCAACCGTGACTCGTACATGAGGTTCTCGATCTTTACTGGCTCTGATCGCCGCATCAATGGCGTTATCAATTAAGTTGCCCAAGATTGATACTACTCGTTCTAACATTTCAGTACGTGCGATGGCACCAAGTAAACTTTCTGGGTTTAATTCCAATACTACGTTTAACTCGCGGGCTTTATGGTATTTACCCACCAGCAAACCGGCTAACACAGGATCTTGAATACGTTCTAATAAATGGTGGATCTGTGCTTGTGAACCTTGGCTTTCTTGGCCGATCAATTCGATTGCTTGCTCATTTTTACCCATTTGAATAAGCGCCCCAATTAGATTTAGCTTATTCGAATAGTCATGGGTTTGCACCCTTAACAACTCGGCAAATGCTTGTACTTTAGTAAGTTGCTGGCTCAAGTATTCAAGCTCATCAGCTGGGCGCAGAGTGAGTAAAATACCATCCGCCTGCCCTTGCACTTGCAATGAAAAACGCGACAACACCAAACGTTTATCCGCAGCAAACAACTCAAAGCCAACCATTTTACGACGCTGATTTCGTAATAAAAACTCAGCATGCTCTGGCAGTAAATCTTTCAGAGTTAATGACTGATTAATACAGGCAACTGGTTTATCTAAAATTTCGCAAGCACGCTGGGTCAGTTTGCGTACTCGTCCGTCGGGATCAAGTGCAATAACACCGCTACGCATGGTATTTAAAATAGCGTCCTGCTCTGAAAACAACCTCGCTATTTCATCTGGTTGCAAACCAAAGATGGCATTTCTTACTCGCTGACCAATAAAGATAGCGGCAATAATACTCAAAGCAACTAACAACAAACCCCAAATCATAATTTCAACAATCCGCTCACGGATCAACGGCTCAACCGATTGCACTAAAAAACCGACCGAGACCAAACCAATAATATTTTGTTGCTCATCGTATACCGGCACTTTACCGCGAATGGATTCACCTAAGCTGCCCTGCGCCACTGAAATATAACGCTCGCCGTGTAACGCGTCTTGGCTATCACCGCCAACCATTTTTTTACCGAGTTTATTGCTATCTGGATGGACGATTCGATGCGCATTTTTATCACCAATAACAATAAAATCTGCGCCAGTTAGCTGGCGCAGATTTTCTATTTCTTGGTTGATTGCCACCAAGTTACTAGGGTTCTTTAAAGCTTTAACGACATCATCGCTTGATGCAATACTCGTCGCCACAGCGAGTGCTTTGTCACCAATGTGATCATGCAAACTTTGTGCGGTAATTCGATACACCAAACCGCCAAATAACACCGCTTGTAATACACACAGCCCTGTAACCCAAATTATTAACCGCGTTTCTAAACGCTTAGGCTTTTTAACTATGTTTTGCAGCGGATTTTGCGTCTTGGTGTAGCTCATTTTTTACCTCAATTATGCATGCTCTTGCTTCACTTTAAGCGCCGCTTTATCTGCCCGGCGTTGGGTTATAAAGTCTTTTAATGGAAATAACAACACTAATATTGAGATAATAAAAATGCTCAATGTTAGTGGGCGTTCCCATAAGAAGCTTAATGAACCATCCGAGATCATCATTGAACGACGGAAGTTACGCTCAATCATGTCGCCTAAAATAAAGCCTAGTAGTAATGGTGCCATTGGGAAAGCCAGTAATCGTAATACCAACGCCACCACAGCAAAGCCAACCATCATAAATAAATCAAAGGTATTAAAGGAAACTAAATACACACCAATTAAGCTGAAGAACAAAATCATTATCGTTAATACTGATTTTGGCATCGCTAATACTTTTGCAAAATATGGTATCAAAGGAAGATTCAAAATCAGCAATACGATGTTACCAAAGTACATGCTAACGATAACCGCCCAAAATACACTTGGGTTTTCTTGCATCAGCATTGGACCTGGCTGAATACCGTAAGCAATTAGGGCACCTAACATAATAGCAGTCGTACCCGAACCTGGAATACCTAATGTAAGTAATGGTACAAATGAACCGGTACATGCTGCATTATTTGCAGACTCTGGCGCTGCCAAGCCTCGTAATGAACCTTTACCAAACTTTTCTTTTAAGCCTTTAGGCGCTAAGTTACGTTCCGTCGCATACGCCATAAAGCTAGCGATAGTGGCACCTGCACCCGGCAATACGCCAACAATAAAACCAAGTATAGACGAGCGGCCAATAACTGGCGCAATGTCTTTGATCTCTTCTTTGGTCAATTTAGTTGAACCGATTTGCGGTGTGTCTGAATCATTAATACTTTTAGTTTCTTTTTTCTCTGGACGCACTACATTAATAAGCGCCTCAGCCAGTGCAAAAGTAGCCATTGCCACTAATAAAAAGCTAATGCCATCAAGTAAGTCAGCTTGGCCTAACGTAAAACGCTCAGTACCAGATGATGGATCAATCCCCACAGTCGCGAGCATTAAGCCAAATACTGTCATCATCATGGCTTTTAAAAATTGCCCTTTATTAGAAAACGCCGCGATCGCTGTTAAACCTAAAAACATCAGTACAACGTAATCTGGAGATTGAAAACTCAGCGACACTTTTGCCAACAAGGGGGCTGCAACCATCAATAAAATTGCGCCTATGGTTCCGCCGATAAAGGAGGAGTAAGCGGCTATCGCCAATGCTTTGCCAGCATGACCTTGTTTAGCCAGCGGATAGCCATCAAAGGAGGACGCAACTGTACCCGCCACCCCTGGGGCATTAATTAAAATAGATGATGTTGAACCGCCAAAAATTGCACCGTAATACACCCCCGCCATCAGAATCATCCCTGAATCGGCACCGATGCTATAAGTAATTGGGATCATTAACGCAATAGCAGTAATTGGCCCAAGCCCCGGAAGCATGCCGATAAAGGTACCAACAAAACAACCCACTATGACATACAATAAATTGTTCCAGTCGAGTACGGTCGACAAGCCCAGCATAATTCCATCAAACATAACTTAACTCCACAGGTTGCCAGGAACCAAATAAATACCGAGCACTTGGGTCATTAAAAACCAAAACACTACAGCAACAGGGATAGAGGCCAATAAGAGAATAGCCTTGCGGCGCTCACCCATAACAAAAAAGCCAACTAATAAAAACGCACTGGTTGAGATTAAAAAGCCAATAGGCTCAAGCGCTGCGCTATATATCACCATCAATATAAGCAACCCGATTGTTCGCAATACATGTGACTTTTCGAGCGCATTATCTTCATCAACGGCTGCAGTTGGTTTAAGTAAAGTAGCCCCGATAGAAAGCAGACAAACGATAATACCAAATGCCGCATATACTTTAGGTAAGGTGGCAGAAGTAACCGTTTCATACTCTTCAAATGGGAGTAACGGAATTTGCCATGCAACAATGGCGTAGAGGGTAAATAGCGCCAAGAATAAACTTGGCCCTAGTAGTTCGCGATTCAACATAAAAGCCTCGATTAACGTGACGTACGAATAAAGCCGAGTTCTTCCATAACAACTTTAAGCTGTGCTTCTTGCTGTTCAAGTGACTTTATAAATTGATCTTTTTCTTGGAATAGGTTTAACCAACCGTTACGTGCACGGACTACTTCCCACTCTGGAGTGGTTTGTAATTTACGTAACTTCTCGGTGTATTCTGCAAGTTTATCAGCCGGTAAATTAGGTGCCGCAAAGAAACCACGCCAATTAACAAACTCCATATCATAACCAAGTGATTTTAAGGTTGGAATTTGTGGATAATCTGGTAGTGCCTCACCAGAGGTCACAGCTAGAATGCGTGCTTGACCGCCATTAGCGACTTCTAACGCTTCGCTAAGTCCGGTAGAAAGTAAGTTAACCTCGCCTGATAACAACCCTGCTTTGGCTTTACCACCCGCGTCATAAGGGATATAACGCAAACGACGTCCGTCAAGGCCTGCCGCTTTAACTGCTTGCGCTGCAACTAAGTGATCCATGCTGCCACGTGCAGAGCCACCAGCTACTTTTACAGAGCCTGAATCTTCTTTCATTGCTGCGATCACATCCTGCCAGGTTTTAAATGGCGAATCGTTACGTACTACAAACGCACCGTAGTCGGCAATCATACTGGCAACGGGAGTTAAATCACGGTAGCTGTAAGGAATTTTACCGGTTAGTGCCCGCAACACGATAGGTGTTGAGTTAACCATTAAGATATCGCCTTTTTTAGTACCAGACTCAATCAGATAAGCGATTGCACGGCCACCGCCGCCGCCCGACATATTTTGAAAAGACGCATTATCTTCAATACCCGCTTTCACTAAACCTTCACCCACACCGCGTGCTGTGGTATCCCAGCCGCCACCAGGGCCGCCCGGTACTAAAAAGTGAATGTCAGCCATAGCAAACGGACTGCTTAGTACTAACGATGCCGCAAGTACCGTAGTTTTAAATGATTTAAATGATTTTTTAAGTAAGTTCATCTCAATTTACTCCTAAAATAAATACTGCATGCGCGCACTAAAGCCCATACCTGAGTCTTCATCACCCACTAACGCAGTTGCGCCTGGACCCTCTACATCGCTGTAGATCAAGTTGCCCATAAATTTGATATCGCTGCTGATATAATAGGATGTGCCTAGGGTATAAGTAGTTACTTCAGTACCTTGCGTGCTACTTGTTGCATCCATTTGTGATACTCGGGCGACAAGCTCCCACGCATCTTTAATGCCTTTAGGTTGTACAAATAATGCTGAACCGGCTTTGTACCTGCGTTGCTCACCACCTAAGAAGTAGCTCGCTGATACATGAAAACCGTCATAACGTTCGCCATCAAGCGGGTCGGCGCCATTAACAGCATCAAGTGTGCGGCTTGCGTATTCAGCCTCTAGCGTTAATGCATCAGCTTGATACGCAAACTCAAGACCACTTTGCGACAAACTATCCAATGCCACGGCATTACCACCCACCGCATAATCAACAAGACGTACATTGGCTTCACGTATTTCGCCACGGGCAAAGCGCGCACCTAACTCGTTACCACCCATATCACGGTATGAATGCCACGCACCTAAATGAATCACATCGCCTGGGGCTGCGCTTGACCAAGTAACACGTCCCGTTGCAGCGAGTGTTAGTTGATCATCTTCGTCATGACCCGTCGCACCAAAGGCATCATTTTTATAAACACCAACGGCATAACGAAAACCACTGTCTTTAAAGTATTGAGACGCTGACGCTCCCCAACGGAAGAACGGCGAGAAAGTATTGGCTAGCGTACTGCGCTCTATAGTATTGGTATGCTTAGAGCTCGTTAAGCCATTTAAAGTGATGTCTTCACGGATTTTACCCGCTTTAATTTTTAGACCATTATCGAAATTATAACGAACTCGCGCCATCACGATTTCTGCTGTACCTTCGGCAAACTCAAGCAGTAACTTGTGATCCCAGTTACCATGCTCACTTTCAACATAAGTACGGATACGACGCGCAAAAAAATCACCGCCCGCATCACCGTCATTATTCGCGTTATATGCACCATCAAAATAGTTGTAATCAAGTTGCACTCGACCACCAAATTCCAAATTAAAGCCGCTAGACTTCTTCAGCGCAGCGACTTCTTTTTGTAGTTCGTCTAGTTGCTGCTGTAATTTTTCAGTGTCATTGGCAGCGAATGCTGAGGTACTTGCTAGCGCTGCTGCAATGGCTAAAGCCAATTGTGTGTTACTTGCTTTCATTGGTTGTTCTCTCCACACCTGTTGATGATTTTGTTGTCGTTAGATGAGCGACTACACACTGCTATCTGTCTTCGAGCATAGTGTTAACGTCAGATTAACGAAATGTTTAGAATTTAAGCTGCATTGATCTGCTTAAAATGCATTTAGCGCATAAAAATCACGCACAATATGCACAAAACTACAGTTTAATAACTCGTTGATAGTAATTGATTATTTATTGAGGTTTAGCTAAAAGAGGCATCTTAAGGGGTGATAAATAATTCACCCCCTTGATAATACTTATACTTTAAAGTTGCTTACTAGGTTGTCTAACTGTTGACACTGCTGTGCCAATGCTTGGCATGCACGCTCAGCCTGATCCACTTTGTCTAGCATATTGCCACTTGATGTAGCGATACGTTGCACATTGATATTCACATCTTCACTCACTTGGCTTTGCTGCGTGGCAGCGGTGGCAATTTGCATGTTCATATCGTTAATAATGGTAACTGCGTCATTAATACGCTGCACCGATTGCGCGGCACCGCGAGAGTGCTCAATCGTTTGTTGACCGCTTTTGGTACTGGCTTGCATTGCACCAACCGCTTGATTGGTGCCTTGTTGGAGCTTTTCAATCATGGCGTTGATCTCTCCGGTACTATCTTGCGTGCGACTCGCTAATGAACGCACCTCGTCAGCAACGACCGCAAAGCCTCGCCCCTGCTCACCCGCGCGCGCGGCTTCAATGGCCGCATTTAACGCTAACAAGTTTGTTTGATCAGCAATACCACGGATAACATCAAGCACAGTGGCGATATTCATTACATCTTGCTCTAAGGTGTTTATTACGTCGCTCGATGCCGAAATGTCGGTCACCAGTTGATTAATTAACGAAATGGTTTCTTCAATTGTGGCTTTTGCTACATTGGCATCATTATTAGCAGTACTTGTGGCACTGGCCGCATCATTAGCGTTTTGGCTTACGTTATCACTGGTCGTGCTCATTTCATTTACCGCAGCTGCCACTTGCTCACTTTCTATTTGCTGATTACTGGCTTCACTTAATACACTTGCAGTAATAATGCGCAAACTTTCAGTTTCATTGCGCACCTGTTCAGCCGAGCCGACAACCGCCAATACTGTGTTATGAATTTTACTGATAAAGGTATTAAACGAACGCGCAAGCGCACCCATTTCATCGTTTGACTTACTGTTTAACCGTTGCGTGAGATCGCCTTGGCCACTAGCTATGTTTTCTAATGCTAACTGCATTTTCTTTAACGGCGCCAAAATAACGGTAGACAGCAGCCAAGTTGCAGCTATTGATAAAACAAAGCTCAATACAATACCAAACTGCAAAGCAAAGCTAGCAGACTCTTGATTAGCGGTTACTTCAATTAAAGAATTTGTAAGTTTGGCATCTATTTCATCACGCATGCTAGTAACATTTTTGCGAATACGCGCTAACACTGCTTCCATATCTTGTTTATGCTCAGCTAAGTAACTAGCCGCAAGCTGGTGATCACTAAAAAGTGCTTGGTAGTAACGAGACCAAATAGCGACATCGGCTTTGATATTCGTAACCCGCTGTGCATTGATCGCATCAATGTAGCCAGACTTCACCAGCTTTAATGGGCTAGAAAGGCGCGCGTCGATACGAACTATATTATCTCGGTACTCTGCAAGCTGTACTATATAGTTTTGTTTGTCACCTTGTCCTAGCACCATGCTCAAACCTGCCGTTTTCACCTGAAAGAGATCACGATAGCCGTCTTCAAGATCGTCCAGCACCGTTCGCACCTCTAAGCTTATAAAACTGTTAAGTCGAGCTTGCTCTTTAAACGTATACAACACGTAACCCGACAACACCGAAAAAATAACTAAGGCGACGACGACAGGAATAGCAAATTTAACTCGAAAGCTAAGGTTATTTATAAATTGGCTCATTTTTATCACTTATCAGTTTGCGGGCAATGGGAGGGTCTGTTTAAAAGAAAAATAGCGCTATGTACCTGAAAAAACAAATAAACTAAATGAACAAAAAGAATTAAAAAACCTAATAGCCACGACCATTCCAAGTATATTTATTAAGCCCTATAAGCCACACTCCCACTTTTAATTTGAAATTCCCATAAATGGGAATTTCCCAAGTCCGAAAAAAACAAAACATATAAATTTCAATGCCTTATACTTTGGTATGCTCCTCGCTTTAGTGCTCACATCAAAAACTATCTAAGCAAAAAATAGATACAAATGAACACTAAGGACAACATCGTGTACACAGCTTGCAAAAAATTAGCAAAAAAATTAATCCTACCAGCCATAACCCTTCTATCGGCCGCTTTCTGCGCCTTTTCAGCACATGCAGATGAGCTCGACCAATGGGTTGTTGAGTTAATGCAAAAAAGAAATATTCCGGGGTTACAACTCGCTGTTGTTCGAAATAACAAAATAATTAAAGTTGCCAGCTACGGAGTTGCAAATATTGAAGATAATATTGCCGTTGATGCCAATACTCTATTTGCAATTAATTCTGCAACAAAAGCCTTTGTTGGTGTAGCTCTAATGCAGCTTGTTGAGCAAAAGAAATTAGATCTCGATGCGCCTATTGCTAATTACCTACCAGAGCTGCCAACTCAGTGGCACGCTATAACAACAAGAGAGTTAATGAGCCATACCTCAGGCTTACCTGACATAATAAAAGATGAAATTGCTAATTTAATCTCAGATCAAGGACCCGATGATGCGTGGCAACAAGTACAAATTAAGCCATTAGAATTCGAAACCGGCACTCGCTTTAAATATAACCAAACAAACTACGTCATTATTGGTCAGTTAATTAACAAGCTAGCGGGGATCCCATTTCAGCAATTCATAGCGAAAAATCAGTTACAGAAAACTGAAATGAGCCGAACACTTGAAGCTGGCTTTAGTAATCTCAACAATGTTGTAAAGCACTCGGCTAGACGGTACGAAAGCCAAGCTAATGAACTTATAAATTCCAGAGAAGCCATTTTCTCTGAACTGTTACAAACCGCCGCAGGCATGGCCTCAACAGCAACAGAATTAGCAAATTGGCTAGTGGCATTACAAACAAATCAGTTTATTAGTGCACAAAGTATTCAGCAAATGTGGTCCCCGACCCGCCTAAAAAACGGTCATACTCAAGGCTTTAATCAGCGTTTAAATGGCTATAGTCTTGGCTGGCCAGTTATGGGCCGAGAAGAGCATCCTGCATTAGCTGCGGTAGGTGGTAACAGAGCGGGTATCTTTGTTTACCCTAAAGATAATATGTCGATTGTCATCTTAACTAACTTAATTGGCGCACTGCCATCGCAATTTGTAGATGAAATTGCCGGATTTTATATCCCGCAAATGAAACAAGAGAATGGCTTTGGTTTACCCAAAAATATTAAACGCTTATGGCAAGTTCTTGAAGTACAAGGCTATGGAAATGCAATTACAGCTGCCGCTCAATTAAGTAAAGATGAGCAGATTCAATTTACCGAAAACAATATTAACTTATGGGGTTATTCGCTTATTAACCAAGACAAACTCAATGAAGCGTTAGCGGTTTTTAAGCTTAACACGCACCTTTATCCACATAGTTACAATACCTTTGATAGCTTAGCAGAAGCATACTGGTATCTCGGTGACCACCAACAAGCAATCGCCAATTATAACCATGTACTTAAACTCCAGCCTGATAATACTCATGCGAAAAAGCAGCTGACTAAATTAGCAAAAATTAATCAGTAAACTCGCTTTTAAATTATCCCACTTTTGATTTATACATCCCAGAAGTGGGAAAAACTGCATTAACAAAAAACATAAAAACAATTAGAATCAATAATTTAAATTTTGGCACACTCCTCGCTACCGTGTTTATTAGTTATAAACATAAAGAAATATAACCTATGGATATAGATAGCACCTTAAAACGCAGCACCAAACCGAGTCAGCGTAAAAAACTCATATTTGGTACCTTACTTATTAGCATAGCGCTTATTATTTGGCTGATTTACTCATGGCTAGCACCTACCACATTGGCGGCTAATCAACTGCAAATAGCCACCGTAACTCAAGCTGATTTTGTAATAAAAATACGTGGCTTTGGCCGTTTAAAATCAAAGTATCAGCGTTATTTAACCAATACCGATAGCGCCATGGTCGAAGCTATTCATGTATACCCCGGCACCCGCGTCAATAAAGACACCGTTATTTTAACCCTGGTAAATCCACTACAAGCGCAGCGTTTATCAGTCGCACGGCTCGAATTGGCAAGACAAAAAGCCAGCGCTAACGAACAAATAATCAATCAAAAAAGTCAGCTATTAGAGCGCCAAGCAAGCCTGACTATTTTAAAAAGCGAGCTTGAAAGTGCCCAGCTGCGTGCACAGGCCGAAAGTAAATTAATCGAGCAAGGCATTGTTTCAAGCCTTGATTACAAGCGCAGTTTATTAACCGTGAAGCAGCTAGAGCAACGTGTTGATATTGAAAAGCAACGCTTAGTCCAATTAGCCGATATGCACCATCAGCGCAGTAAAATTCAACAAGAGCTATTAAGCCAATTTGAATTGAACTATCAAGTACAACAGCAAGCCTTTGATGACTTACAGGTCACCGCTGGCATTGACGGCATGCTGCAAGAGCTTAATGTTGAGCTTGGTCAAAATCTTACACCAGGTACACGGCTCGCCATAGTAGGCTCAGATACCGCTCTCAAGGCTGAGCTTAGTGTGCAACAAAGCGATGCAGAAAAAATAGCTTTAAATATGCCAGCAAGAGTAAACACGTTTAGCACGGGTAATAGTGGCGAAGTAATCGCAACTGTCACCCGTATTGACCCTATCGTCAGTGATGGCCGCGTGATGATTGAACTTGATTTAACAGGTTCGTTGCCAGCTAACGCACGCCCAGATTTAAGTATTGAAGGGTATGTAATAAGCCACGTCATACCCAATGCACTCACCGTTAACTTACCCACCAAAGTGCAAGCCGATACTGACGCTACGCTTTTTAAACTTAACCCGACTACCCATTTAGCACACCCCACGCAAATTGAATTTGGTACACTCAGTGATAACAAAATTCAACTGCTGAGCGGCGCTAAAGTGGGTGAACAGCTGATCATTTCAGATCTCTCTAAATGGCAGCATTTGGCAACTATAAAAATAGAACAGGAAAGTTTATGAACACCAATACACTTATCTCATTAAAAAATATCGCCAAGGTTTATCGCAGCCAAAATGTTGAAACCTACGCCCTCAAAAATATCGACCTTGAAATAAATCAAGGCGATTATATTTGCATTAGTGGCCCATCAGGTTGTGGTAAATCAACGCTGTTATCTTTACTTGGCTTGCTAGACAGCCCTACCGAGGGGCAATATTTTATTAAAAACGTCGATACCAACACCCTCGACATGGACCAACAGGCAGAGCTGCGTAATTTACATATTGGCTTTATTTTTCAGTCATTTAATTTAATAGATGAACTTTCGGTGTTTGATAACGTAGCATTGCCGCTGACCTATCGTGAGCCTGCTATGAGCCAAGCTGATATTCAGAGCGCAGTAAAGCATGCTCTTGATGAGGTTGAAATGGGGCACCGCGCCCAACATAAACCTAATCAGCTCTCTGGTGGGCAACAACAACGTATTGCTATTGCCCGCGCCCTTGCCGGTAAACCCAGTATTTTATTGGTTGATGAGCCAACCGGTAACCTTGACTCTAAAAATGGTGATGCAGTGATGGACTTGCTCGACGCACTGAATCAAAAAGGCACTACCATTTGTATGGTAACCCATGATTTACGTTACGCAGGACGCGCAAAAACTCAGCTAAAACTACTCGATGGCGAAATTATCTCGTATTCGCAAGCACGCCAAGATACGCACACTGAAAATACCAGCGCTGTATCCGCTGATACTGCCGAGGTGATTTAACATGAGCCGTTTAACTAAAACACGTAGTCAACTGCGCTTGGCGTGGGCATCACTGATGAACGCACCGGGGTTTGTTACCGCCGTTGTAGCCACCTTGGCGCTCACTCTCGCGACCTTATTTGTAGTGCTAAGCCTAGTAAATAGTTACTTTTTAAAACCCCTTGATGTATTTGACGAAACCCGCATGGTGGTGGTTGAGCAAAGCCTAACCTATGACGACTACGATGCGGTTGGCTTTCAAAGTTATCAATCGATGGTGCACTGGCTTAAAAACAATCAAAGCTTTGAGCAAGCTTTTATGATGAATGCCGCTGAAAATGTTTTTTTATACTTAGACGGCCAACCAAAAAAGGATGTGCTGTATGTCGGTGGTGAATATTTTGAGCTCCTACATACTCCTTTTTTACTCGGACATGGCTTTAAAAAGGGCGGAACTTTAGAAGAAGCTGATAATAGCGCGGTCATTTCAGAGAAGTTCTGGAAAGAACATTTTAATAGTGACCCTGATGTAATTGGTAAGCCCTTAAAAACAGCCAGTGAGATTGAAGGTGATGGGCATATAATAACGGGGGTTGTAGCGGCTAATTTCAGCCCACCTTACATGATTAAAGCGGGCTCTGTTGATGTGTGGTATCCAACCAGTTCTGACCGTCGATTTTTCCATAATGATGACTGGCAAAGCCCGTGGACCAACACGTTTAGAAACTTAAAACTGATTGCAGTATTAAAGCCTGGCGTCACTAACGAGCAAGTAAAAACCGACTTAAAAGCCCAAATTGATAACATTAAATCTGAATGGCTCAATAATGGCGGCATTACTGATGTAAAGCCCGTTGTAACACCGTATCGTGAAGTTGAGCTTGGCAATAACGATCAACTTAGTTTAATGATGCTTGCAGGCGCGGTGGGGCTATTGGTCATCGCTGTACTAAACGTCAGCACCTTGTTTTTTTCACGCGCGTTAGCACAGCATAAAACCTTAGCGCTGCAAGCTGTACTGGGCGCAAAACGTAAAACTTTATTTAGCAGCATTTTACTGCAATCACTCATTTTAATGAGTATATCGGTCAGCATTGCACTGTTTTTATCTATTTGGGGTATTCGGTTATTCAAAGTACTTGCAGAAGGACGCTTGCCACTGGTGAACAGCTTGGCTGTTGACCTTAATTTGGTGCTGATAGCGGTAGTTATGTGTATTGCTTTAGCGTACATATTCTCAGTGATCACTGCACGTTTAGTTAACTACAAAACCTTAAATAGCCAAATGCAAAACAGTGGCAAAGGCGGCGTGTCGCAAGTATCTGGTCGTACTGTGCGTATACTAATTGGCACACAAATGTTTGTGGCAGCCTTATTAGTTAGCTTTTCAATTATGATTGTTAGCAAAGCACTCGACACCATTAATCGCCCACTGGGTAGCGACACTGAAAACCTGTACTTTGCACAGTTATTTCAAACCAATAACAATGCAACACTGGCTGAGCGCTACGAGCAAATTAAGCAGTATCAAAAAGTATTACAAAATAGCGAAGGCATTAAAGATGTTGCTCTTGGGCAAAGCCCAGTATCCGCAAGACAAAATGCCAATACCCTAACCGATGTTGCAGGTAAAAGCTCAATCTTCTTTCCAAGCCAGTGGGTCGGGCCTGATTACTTTGATTTAGTGGGCACAAAAATACTCGCTGGGCGTACTTTTAGTGAGCAAGCAATGCGCGGTGAAACTAACGAGTTATTGGTATCTATCAGTGTCGCTAAATGGCTATTACCCGACCAGGAGTACACAAATGTTATCGGTAAAAGCTACAAAGGCCTTGAAGATAAAATGTTTGAAATTGTCGGTATAACGGAGGACTTTAACCACCCTAAATACTACGACGAATCATTTGGTCGGCACATGTGGTGGCCCGCACAGCCTTGGAGCTATATGTTTGTTATTGAAACAGAGCAAGGTGTTGAGCTGACCAGCAAGCAAGTTTTAAGTTTATTAAGAAAAGCCAATAGTCACTTAACTTTATGGCAATTTAGAGACTTACAACAAGAGTACGATGATTTATTGTATATGAGCCACCTAACAGTAGCACTGTGTAGTACCTTGGCATTATTTACTCTATTATTAGCAGCAATAGGTATCTTTGGCGTGCTGAGCTATAACCTAGGTCTGCGCCGTTATGAGTTTGGTATTCGCATGGCGCTCGGCGCTAAAAAGATACGCTTATTTAAATTAATGAGCAAAGAGGCGGTGATCCCTGTGCTGGTTGGCTTTGCCCTTGCAATAATAACCGTGTTAGCTGGTTATTTTATACTTCAAGAACAGCTAATGTCATGGCTAATCATGGATGTCCGGCTGCAATTAATGGCATGGACAATTACCTTAATTATTGCCATGTTCGCGTGTTTTAGGCCATTATTACTGTTAATTAAAGCAAAACCCATGGCTGCGCTTCGTAACGACTAAGCAATATGATGTGATAACCAAGCAAAAGTAAAGCAATTTGCTTTTGCTTGAAACAAGAAGAACAAAATGGACACAATTTTAGTTATCGACGACCAAGCCGATGTACGCATGGCGGCCATCGTGGCATTAAATCAAATTGGCTATCAGTGCATTGAAGCACAAGGCCCAGAGCAGGCGCTGGAAATAATCAGCAGCACAGCTATAAGCCTTATTTTGCTTGATATGAACTTTAAACTCGACACCACATCCGGCGCTGAAGGACTGCGATTTTTACAGCAACTGCAGACCCTGAGCGCTAATATCCCGGTGGTAGTCATGACCGCATGGGCAAGCGTTGATGTTGCTGTAAAAGCCATGCAGTTGGGTGCGGTCGATTTTGTTGAAAAGCCATGGAACAACCTGCGCTTAACTGCGGTGGTACAACAGCAGCTGAAACAACAAAAAACCAACCACGACAATGCTTGTTTAAAAGCATTGCATAGCACCAGCGATGCTAATTACATTGCCCTGTCAGCCACTATGCAACAGTTATTAGCCCGAGCTAAACGCGCAGCCCAAACCAATGCCAGCATTTTAATTACTGGCGAAAATGGCACTGGCAAGAGCCTCTTAGCACATTACATACATCAACATTCAAACCGCAGTGAGCAACGCTTCGTTAGCGTAAACATTGGTGCTATTGCCCCTTCATTATTTGAAAGTGAATTATTTGGTCATAAAAAAGGCGCTTTTACTGATGCCAAAGAAGACCGCTTAGGCCGCTTTGAAATAGCCAATAGCGGTACCTTATTTTTAGATGAAATAGCCACTTTGCCGCTGGAGTTGCAAAGTAAAATGCTGCGCGTACTCGAAAGCCAAGAATTTGAAGTGCTCGGCTCCAGTCAAACCAAAATTGCCGACGTTCGTATTATTGCTGCAACCAATGCAGAGCTTGCCAAAGCGATTGAAGAGGGCGAATTTCGCCGCGATTTGCTGTTTCGACTCAACACCATTGAATTACACATTCCGCCCCTGCGCGAACGCCCGGAAGATATCGTTGAGCTGGCTAATCACTTGTTGGCAACACACAGTAAAAAATATCAGCGCAGCGGCATGACACTGACTGGCGAAGCGACGCTGGCGCTTACCCAGTACCATTGGCCTGGTAATGTAAGAGAGCTTAGCCATTGTGTTGAGCGAGCCGTGATTATGAGCGACAACGACAATATTGGCGCCTGTGATTTAATTCTTGCACAACCCAGTAGTGAAGCAAGCATCAGCCATAGCGCAGCAGCCAATCAATCATTACCGCTATTACCGCTGGAGGAGCTAGAAAAACAAATGATCCAAAAAGCACTGGCTGAATTTAATGGCAATGTTATTGCTGCTGGGGAATTTTTAGGATTAAGTAAATCAGCTATTTACAGGCGCATCGATAAGCATCAGCTTGATTTAAAAGAAGCAGACAGTTAAATGCCAACCAACCAGTCACTTGAACAGCACCTTAAACGCTACCTTTATTTGATGGTTTTTATCCTGCTGACGTTATGTATTTTGCTTACGATCAGCTGGGATTTAGATTGGTTTGCCAGCATCAGTATATTATTGCCGTTGGTCACTCTAACGGTACTTGCGGCGCTAAAAAGTTATCGGCTAGTTACCGATGTACTCGATCGGTTTGGCTTACAACTTGATGCCCTTGCGAATAACGAAAGCAATAGCTGGCACTTAGCCAAATACCAAGGTGGGCGCATTACAAGCTTAAAAGCCGACTTTAATAAACTCAGTAACAAAATTGCTAAAAATAAACGTCATTACATACAAACCGAAGAGTTTGTATTTGAGTTTGTTGGCATGCTTGATTTACCCATTGTTATTTTAGACCCGCACGGATTAGTCTATTTCACTAATCAAGCATTCTTAAATAGTTTAACCACTCCTGACGTTGCAGGTTTAACAGCAAATAATCTCGGCCTCATATATAACCAAGGCATGTGGCAACAACATGATGATTCATGTTTTGAGCAGCGTTTTCATATCTCATCACAAACATTTTGGCGTGCAGGGCGAAGCTACGAATTACTGACGTTATTTTCGATTGAGCAACAACTACGTAGCAACGAGCAACAAGTATGGCAGCGATTAATACGCGTACTTAATCATGAAGTTAGAAACTCCCTCACACCGATTTACTCAATGAGTCAGTCTCTTCAGATCATGAAGCAGCAAGGACAGATCAGTAATGCACCTGATTTAGCCAGCGACATGCTACAAGTGATTGAAAAACGCGCCCAGCATTTGCTCGACTTTGTAGCCAGTTACAGTGCCTTTTCACAGCTGCCTGCCGCTAATAAGCAAGCCGTAACCACAGAACAAATCAATCTGAGATTACATGCCTTATTTCCACCGTTAGTTATTCAAGCAACTGAACCTCAGCACTTCAATGTAGATTTAGGCCAGTTAGAGCAAGCACTGATCAACCTAATTAAAAATGCCTTTGAAGCCGGAGGTAGAAGCGCACCTACTCTTAGCTGGCAACAACATAAAGATAAAGTTGTTATTAAGCTGCTCGATAGCGGCACTGGTATTACAAATCCTGAAAACCTATTTGTGCCTTTTTATTCAACAAAAGCGCAAGGCGCGGGGATCGGTTTAGTGATCAGCCGCGAACTCATTCGTAATCAAGGTGGTCAGTTACAATTATTAGCCAATCCTGAAGGTCAAGGTACTCGTGTATTAGTTACCTTACCAAGATAATGCCCTGTATTTTATTGGCTTATAAGCCATAGCTTGGTAATCTAACAACAATAGGGACACTTAAAACCAGCCAAAAAGAAGAACAATAATGAAATGGACTCAATTAACGAGCCTCACACTCAGTGTGTGTTTTTTAGTTATAAGTTTTTATAGCACCAGCCAAGAATACCAAATCCAAGCTGCAGATGATTGGGTGAAACAACAGCCACTGATTAAAACGGAAATCCCAGTCAACCAAATCGTCGATGGTACTTATTACCGATTACTTGATACCCAAATAAAAGTATCTGCTCAACATCCTCAGCAGCGCTACACGCGTACTGTGATGCAGGCGGTGAACCAAACTGGCATCGATTACATTAGCCAACTTAATTTAGACTTTGATCCCAGTTATCAAACCCTCACACTCAATAGTCTTGGCCTTATCCGAGATGGGCAATACATAAATAAACTCGCTAGCGCACAATTTAAGGTCTTACAACGAGAAACCGAATTAGCCAATGGAATTTACAACGGCAGCCTAAGTTTAAATATTATTGTTGATGATATGCGCATTAACGACCAGCTCGATTACAGCTTTACGATTACTGGCCGCAACCCTATTTACCAACATTTTAGCGCGTCTCGCACATTAAACTGGTCGGTACCGGTGGCGCAACAATTTATGCGTGTGTTATGGCAAAAACCCACACCACTTTATATCAATACAATTAACGGCGAGGTTGACATAAAAGACACCCCGCTCGCTGTTGGTCATGACTATCAAATCAGCTTACACAATCAAGCAACAATCACATCTTCAAGCCAAACACCATATTGGTATAACCCGTATAAACAGGTTTTTTTCTCTGAATTAAAATCATGGCAGGAAGTTGCTAACTGGGCAGCCCCTTTATATCAATCCGCAATAGAAGTAACAGATCCTGTAACACTCATTGCCGATGAAATAGCCATGCGTAATCCACAAGCCTCCGATCGTATCGCCGCTGCATTAAAGTTCAGTCAAGACGAGGTTCGTTATTTAGGCTTGGAGATGGGTACTAACTCCCACCAACCAACGTCGGCATCTGAAACTCTGGCACTTCGTTATGGTGATTGTAAAGACAAAACCGTACTGCTAATTTCATTACTTAAAGCAATGGGGATCAAAGCCTATCCTGCATTAGTGAACACTGACGAAGGTAAACGGTTAATTGAACTACCAGCCTCAGCACAAATATTTGATCATGTCATTGTCACGCTTGAGCATGCAGGTCAACGTTATTGGCTAGATCCAACAATAAACTATCAAACCGGAACTTTAACGCATTTAGCACAACCAAATTATGGTTATGCCTTGATTGTTAAACCTTTTGAGCAACAGCTTACAAAAATGAGTCCCCCTGTCGATGGTATTACAATTAAAACGCATGATAACTACACCATAGCTCTTAAACCTGAACAGCCAACAACATTTCAAACTAGTTACATATATAGCCAGTTTGATGCTGTAAATAGACGCAGTTCATTAGCCCGCAATGGACTCGATAAAATAGCGAAAGATTACCTAGAATATTACCAAGGCTATTTTCAAGGCATAACCATTGATAAGCCGATGACGGTAACTGAGAATACAAATAACGGCGAGCTGTTAAGTGACGAGTTTTACCTTATTAATGATTTTTGGCAACCTGACGACGAAGGACTCAGAGCTGATTTTTATGCCTCAGAGATACAAAATAGCGTTTACGAACCCGATCAAATTAATCGCACAACGCCGCTGTATTTTAAGTACCCAAATAATATTGAAACAACTATTAAAATAAAATTTGAAGAACCAAATTGGCACTTTGATAATAAGCAAAGTGAAATTGATAATGCGTTCTTTAATTTCAAAAAGAATATCCACTTTACGGACAATATATTAACACTCGATTTTTCATTTAGCGCCAAACAAGATCATATTCCAGCTGATCAGATTAAACTGTACCTGAGCGAACGAGACAAGCTAATCGACAATGCGCAGTTTGGCATTGTTAAATATGTAACTGCAGATACCACTAGCAGTTTTGATTTAAACGATAATTGGATCATTGCAGTATTACTTGCTTACCTGCTCGCACTGATATTTTTTATTGTGGCATGGCGTATCGAGTCAGCAAAGCGCCCAACATTTAGTGATGCGCAGTTTTACCCAGTTACTAATGCAAAGTTTATTCTTTATAGTATTTTTACTTTAGGACTTTTTATTAACTACTGGAGTTATCGCAACTGGAAAGCAATTAAAATACAGCAAAATAGTCATATCATGCCGATTGCTCGCGGGATTTTCGCGATATTTTTTTATTACTCTTTATATTTAGAGCTAGTTGCACACAGCCAAACGCAGCACAATAAAAATAAAATCATGCCAAACGTCTTGGCAATTATTGCGTGGTTACTGGTTATTTTGGCAAGTCTCATGACCCGTATTGACGAAGCAACTACTATAGCTATTTGTATCCTGCCATTTTTATGGCTGCCATTAGTTAATTACATTCAACACCTAAACCAATCATCTGACGCACTTGCATACAATTCTAAATGGCGAGTAAGAAATATAGTTATCGCCATAATCTGGGTACCTATTTTATTTTTAAGCTTACTGGAAGAAGTCTATTTATTACCGAGTACCGCTATCGTAAAAGGCGATAAATTGTGGTCATTTCAAATGCAATTCTTAAAACGCCATCAATTAGTACCTATTGATGAAGATGTTTTATATTTTTACAGCGATGCGTGGGTAGATTTTCGTAACGACGGCAATGGTATAAGCGACAACTACATTTTTAGCTATTGGCAAAATGAACAAGGCCAACTTGAATCAAACTTAAAACACTTTAAGGATGTTACTAGCGTCGAAGTCACTTATGGCAGAACACAACTTGATAATACAGTGATTAAAGTTATCGACAAACAAGGCGAGCACTTTTTACTTATAGTTAATAGCGAAGGAAGCAAAGATAAAGAATTGGTAGAACAAATAAATAACCGCATTGAAAGTAATAAGACGCCATAAGCATTAGCAAGCAAAATAATCTAATATCAGCAAGAAGTCGGGCTGTGTAATATTAATGCCAACAAAGTGCTTTATTTGTTGTTTTTATCAGCAAATAAAATAAATGAGAATTATTTGCAAATGAGTGTTGACAGATCATAAGATCTAACTGATAATCAATATCAACAAGACGCAAAGCACAACGACTTGTACGGAATAAACTGATTTGTTTCTCGACCCTGAAACACGTGTGGCGCACGTAAACAGCTAAGGTTACCTGTTACTAACCGCAACGCCCCTTGATGTTGGTGACAGGTAACCGCCCTACTATTTTACTTGCTACATTGCTCATATCGGTGACGGTAGATATGAAACTAAAAAAGCCCTTACGGGCTTTTTTTATGTCTGTAATTTAGTGAGCTAACCAGTGGAAAAACAATTACCGGCGGTTTTTACGTGCTCGTGCTCGACGTTGTTTTTTCTCTTCTTCTTTAGCGGCTTTTTTAGCCTCAGCCGCAGCACGAAGCCCTGCAACCATCACTTCTTCTTCTTCACGCATAGCTGGAGTTTCCATAGTGATACGACCAATTATGCCATCGCGTAATTCATTAATTAGAATTTCTGACATTTTATAAGTATCAATTTGGTTACCACCACGGATACAACCACGCTTTTTACCCGCCATTTCAACAAATTCCCAATCATTTTCAGGTAATTCATCAATTTTATAACGCGCTTTTAAAAGTTCAGGATACGCCCGCAATAGATATTCAGCGGTGTAACTAGCGACTTCTTCATATTCAAGTGCGGTATCACGTATCGCACCTGTAGCACCTAAACGGTAGCCTGAGTTTTCATTTTCAACTTTTGGCCACAACATACCCGGTGTGTCGTAAAGCATGATGCCGTCTTCTAGCTTAATACGTTGCTGCGCTTTAGTAACCGCCGGTTCGTTGCCTGTTTTCGCAACAATACGACCCGCTAACACATTAATTAACGTAGATTTACCCACGTTAGGAATACCCATGATCATGGCTTTAATTTGCTTATCAGCACCGACTTTGTGTGGTACTAATTTTTTACACAGTTCATTAATACGATGAACTTCAGCCGCTTTATCATTACCAAACGCAATCGCTTTTACGCCATTTTCTTGCTCAAAGTAATCCTTCCACGTTTGCGTCATTTTAGGATCGGCTAAATCAGCTTTATTCAAAATTTTGATGACCGGCTTACCTTCACGCAACGTCGCCACCATCGGGTTTTCACTACTGTAAGGAATGCGCGCATCAAGCACTTCAATGATCACATCCATTTGTGGCATTATTTCTTTAATTTCATTACGGGCTTTATTCATATGCCCAGGGAACCACTGTATTCCTGCTCTACTCATTTGACTTTATGACCTTTAATTTCAGGCCGTAGCCTATGGGTACTAATGTGGGTACTAAAAGTAAAAATATGTTTTTATACTTTTGTAATAAAGCTAAGTTTACTACACTAGCTCAACAAAGTGTAAACTCTACCATTTATCATTTAAGTAAATGAAACTAAGCAGCTATCAACAGTAATTCTTTATTATCCTCAAAGATAACACTTTCTAAATCTGGGCGTGCCAATGATAGTTGCAGCAAATTAGATTGATATTCAAGTACAGGACTTGCTTCAACTCTTAAAGACATGAAGCTTTTCAAATCTCTAAACTCACTGCTTTTAATATAGCCCAACATATTCTGCTCTAATGTTAAATTATAAACATCTTGATTTAATGCATGCCAATCAGTTTTAAGTAACTTCAAATCCTCAACAGCCTCATACCTAAAGCCAGATTTATTTTGCACGTTAGATAAGCATAACCCTAAATTCACAACTCGATCTCTAAGTGCAAATATATACCCCATATCCTCTGGAAATTGGCCATTAAAAGCAGCTTTAATTGTTTTTCTTAAAATATCTCTGCTATATATGTACTGTTGTCTTATAGGCAATATTAAAGGTATTAAATGTTCAACATCACCTCTTTTCATAAATTGCTCAGCAGTTGACATTGTAGCCGTGAACTTCGATAAATCCTCAATCATTATTCTCTCATTTGAGTCACTTATGGCACTAAGTACTTTATCAATTTTAACTGAGTTATCTTTTAAAATATCAGTGATAGTATTCAACTTTTTATTCATAATCACAAATCCTGCGACTGAAACGGCTAAGTTAACCCCTGACAAAATTAAGTTTGCACACTGGAGACTTTTCAATGTTTCCAAGCTTTTATTGATTTTCCCAAATCCTTCGCCCATCATCTCACTCAGATTTTCAAGTGATTGGCTTGGGTCATTAGGAAATTTTAGGTGTCTCACTATCTGACCAGCACCTTCGTATCCTCTTGCAATTCTAATTACACCTCCCTCTAAGGTCATTTTACCAGATGTAAGTCCTTCTATAATTTCTGGGCTTTGATCGATAGTTCTGGCCAAATATTCATAACTCATATGCTACTCCTTAATTCATAGCTATATCTTTGGAAATCAAACGCTATTTGTATTTGCCTCATCAAAGCTATACGCAAAAGTAAAGGGTATGTACCCTCCCTCAAAGTTGGCTCAGGCTTTTTGCTAAATATATTTAAAAGGTTGATTCTATAGACCCCAGTAAATACAGTTGAATAGGTATTTTTATATATTTCTTCAATATTTTTATTTTCAATTAGCCATTGGATAGTAGAAAGAGGATTCATGGTTTCAATTGATGGAAGTTTATATTCAAATGACTTAAACCCAACTATTGGCTCTCCAAAGATCGAAGTTTTTTCAAGCTTTTCCCGCTTAAAAACTGGATGTTCCTCAAGCTTCTCCCCAAAAAATTTAACTAATAGTTTAGTTTCTAAATCAAAAATACACTCTTCTTTTGATGCTTCAACACCAAGTCTTTGCAAGGCGTTTAAAATTATATATGTATAACCAAAACTACCTCCTTCACAGACACCTAGAATAGCCTTAGATAATTCTTCGGCAGGTATAGATGAAGTATACCCGCTTAAACTATTAGTGATAATGGATTCAAGCTTTTTGTCTAATCCCAAATTTACAAGTAACGGCAATAAATACCTAAGTTCTATATGAGAAGAGCTTGAAAAAAGTTCGGAGAGGCTCTTATTCTTATTTATTAATAAATCATGACCCACAAAAATACATCCTTATATCAAGACAAGTAACTAAGATAATTATGGCAGGCTGAATAAAAAAGCACTAGCCAAAAAAGATAATAATGAAAAGTTACAAACATAAGTTTGAGCTTAGATTTAACTTTTATTCATCCTTCCTTACCGAATGGATAAAAGTTGTCACAACAATCATTGAACTTTCCATTGTTTGCTAGGCAGCAAGTAGTAACTAAAAAAGCGCATTTAAAACCTATGAAAAAATAAAACTATCGAGGAAGGTAATTAAAGAGCATTTAAATGCCTTATAACAATAAGTACGGCATAGAGCCAGTGAGTGTAGCACTGGCTAAATTAGTTTTTTAAGAAGGAAACATATGTCACTTTATCAACAAGAGTTTGGTCAAGGTTTTAAGCTAGACTTCAACTTAAAAGATCACCCTTACTTAATAGATAAAAGCTGGCACAATGATCAATGCCCTAGCTTCTATGATAATCCCCCCATTTTTAATGGAGGCGAGCTGTATTATGTACTATGGGTTGATTATGCTGACATTGACCAAAGAGAGGAAGATACGCCTAAATACGTAATTATTGAGGCAAATAATGAAGGAACTAACGAAGAGCCAGAGGTTTATGCTGGTAATGGTGAAATAGTTTTTGAATGTGGGGATTACACTGAGCTGAAACTATTTTTAAAGGTTATGCAAAACAATAAACCACCTCATTAACAAATAGGGCTATACAGGATATACCTAAAGCCTAAATGCTTTAAAAGTATGCTAGCCTAAAACTGTAAAAATTTATAGAATGATTTTATTAACCATGGATGTAAGCATTTGATATGATTTCACAATCAAATAGAAAGTCAGTCTCCTTCAAAGCTCAGGCTAGGACAATTGATCACCTAGGAAAAGGCCAAATAGCCGATGCGCCTACAGCTGTCAGTGAATTATGGAAAAATTCCTACGATGCTTATGCCAGAGATGTAGCCCTTCACTTGTATGACGCTGATATTAAGTGTGGCGCTATTATTGATAACGGCTGTGGCATGACATATGAGCAACTAAGCGACAGCTGGCTAACAATTGGTACAGCATCAAAAACAACTAAAAAGCTGCTTCCAGAAAATGATCGCTTTGGTTTACCTGACCGCTCTACACAGGGTGAAAAAGGGATTGGCCGACTTTCTACAGCTTTCTTGGCTCCCGTAACTCTTATAGTTACTAAAAAAATAGATTCTCGCTTTTCCGCTGCGCTTATTGACTGGCGTCTTTTTGAAAATACCTATCTCAGCCTACATGATATTAAAGTGCCAATGAGTGAGTTTGATTCATTAGAGCAGTTGCCTGCACTTTGTACTGAATTACAAAGAGATATGTTATCCAATTTAGCCCTTGAACCTTCAGAAAGTAATCCTGAGGATTTAATATTAAGGCGAGCTTGGGAACGTTTCACTGATGATGAGAAAGAAGCTTACGCAGTACATCAAAGTAATTCAAATAAAACTATATTCACTTCAACCGAAGACAAAATAAAATACCTCAGTGAAACCCACATTTTTGATGAGCACTACCTAGAACAATGGTTCAAAATTCTAGATAAAGCTGAAAACTTAGATGGAGACAAGCACGGCACAGCTCTTTTTCTATTAGACTTAAACCGTGATTTAGAGCTCCTGACAGATAGAGGACAACTAGGACGGGATTCAAATGAGTTTACAGCAATTGAAAAAGACTTAGTTGATACACTAAGGGCCTTTGTAGATCCCTTTAAAAGAAAAAAACATGATAATAAAGTTGAATTTCATTATGAAATTCAATCTTTTGAAAGACGATTTTGGATAGATGATAAACGAAAGGAAATACTGAATTACAAAGATGTTTTTGATGCTGACGATTTTTCAATACTTGAACACAAAATAGAAGGAATTATTGATGAAAAAGGATGGTTTCGAGGGGATATAACTGCATTTGGTGAAGTATATAAGAATATAGCTATTATGTGTAGGACTCCGGGGATGGGAGCTTATACCGAAACAGGTACATTTAAAATAAAGATCGGAACTTTTGAGCAAGAAAGTGCTAAATCAACTCATGACCTAGACTCACATGATCACCTAATAGCGCTAACTAAAAAATACTCTGGATTTATGATTTTCAGAGATAATTTAAGGGTTCTCCCATATGGAAAATCCAATAACGATTTTTTTCAAATAGAAGAAAGACGAGGTAAAAATGCAGGTCGCTATTATTGGGCTTCTCGAAGACTATTTGGGCATATATCGCTAAAACAACAAGATAATTATAAACTTAAAGACAAAGCTGGTCGAGAAGGTTTTATCATTAACCAAGCAGCTCGAGAACTAAAATCATTGGTAATACAATTATTGACAGAGCTTGCTGATAGGTTCTTTGGTACAAAATCTGACAATCGACAGATAATGCTTGAGGCGCTATCAAAAGCAAGACAAAAGCAGAAAAAAGCGCAAAAAGCATCAGCTAGAATTAACGTGAAAACGTTTACTTCCTCCCTAAAACAAAATGAAGGCATATTAAGCACCCAAGTCGAAGAGACAAAAAACTTACATGCTGAATTGAGTAACGATATTACTATCTCACTTAACCAGCTCGATGTCTTAGTAGAAAAAATTGATCGAATTGAATCACTAAGAACAGATCTCAAGGTGCCAAATAAGCCCGCAAAAATAACTGAACCATTAGAAGAACAATATCGATCTTACCGTGATATGTTTGCCGAGCTAACAGAATTATTACGAACATGTAGAGAAAAGCTAAATAAAATTGAAGCACAAGGTCAGTACTTTTCACCGATACAGAGTGCTGAAAAAAAATACAAAAATAGTGATTCATCGTTAAATAAGCAGCTAACTCGTTATACTACTAATATCGAGAATACTTTTGTTCGGCTTAAAAATGTCTGGTTGAACGAATCCAGAGAAGATAAAAAAGCTTATGAAAAAGAAGCTCTTCCTATTTTAGATGCAGTTACTGAATCTAGCGATGTAGCATCTACGCTCAATAGTTTAGATGCTATTTACATAACTCTCGCTGACGAATTTTCTTATAAATACGATGCCTTTTTACAAGCCTTAGATAAGCTTGAAAGTGGTATAGACCTTGATTCTGCTTTTGTAATAGCAGAGGAAGAGCGCGTAAATGCAGAGAAAGAAATAAATCAAATTCGAAGCCTTGCACAACTCGGAATCAGTTTTGAAGTACTTGCTCACGAGTTAAATGCTCAAGATCAAGCTGTTACCCGCGCTCTGAAATCAATGAGTAGTGACGCACAAAGTCAAATAGGCTTTAAAAATGCCATGGCTGCACACAAACAGTTTACTGACTATCTTCGCTTTCTATCTCCTTTGAAATTATCAGGTTACCAAGCACGTGATGATATTACTGGTGTCGAGATTATAAAAAACATTTATACTTTTTTCAGAGATCGGTTTGAACGGCAAAATGTTGAGCTAGTAATCAGCCCATCCTTTGAAAATATGGTTGTAGTAGATGTGAAATCTCGAATAATCCCAGTATTCATAAATATTTTAAACAATGCATTGTATTGGGTTGGGCTTGCAGAAAATAGAACAATAAAAGTCGATATTGTCGGTGACTTAGTTGTAATCGCAAATAGCGGACCAGCAGTAGACGAGGAAGACATCGATAGACTGTTTGAGCTTTTCTACAGCCGGCGCTCAAACGGTAACGGGGTAGGCCTTTACTTATCTAAACAAAATCTCTCCGTCGCGCACCATAAAATTTGGTACGCAGAAAAGGAAGAAGAAAAGCTCATCAAAGATGGCGCTAACTTTGTAATTCAATTTCGTGGTATGGAAATCAAAAAATGACTGCAATGTATAAAGAAAGAATAGTAAAAGCGTTTCGTGATGATGCCATTAGATCAGTGTTATTAATTGATGATGAGTATATTCCTTATAAAGAACTAGTTACTAACAAGAAAACTATTTCTGAGAAATTAAATGATTTGAGAGATGGTGACTTATCTGATTTGGCTGATTTAAAAAGTAAAATTGATGAGTTAAATAAAATAAATACAGAGGTTCAACGAAGCGATGTTGCTAAAGAGTTTGTTAACTTTTTTCATAACAACAAGCTAATTTGCGACGTTGAAAGTGATACAACGAACTTAGACTATGAGAAAATCAGAAAAAGCGATCTAATTGTTCTGGATTATTATCTAAAACCTCAGTTCGAAAATAACAGAGCTGAGGCCTCTCTAAATTTAGTTTCTCAACTAAGTTCTAGTAAACATATGAATATGGTGGTTATTTATACAAATGAACAACTATCTTCTGTTTGGCTTGAGGTTGCAACTACTCTTAGAGGTTCCCAAAAAGAACTAGATATAGAAGACATAACTAACAATCCATATTTAATAAAGCGATGGAATGAAAATTCACCTGACTGGATTGAGCTGTGGGATAATTTTGTTACAGAAGAAATGAAATCAGCATTCATTTTAGACAATGCTAATTTAAGAGATTTTTGTGAAGATTTTTCTGCGATTTGCGATGAGTCTGATATAGAAAAGCCTACGCAAGATCATCTAAAGATACTACTAGAGAAATCAATCGTGCATTTAAACTTCAATGATACAAAATATACACAGCGTTGCATTCATGGCCAAAGAGGCCTCTGGATACAAGCAGGTGACGTTTTCATTGTTTTATGTTCGAAAACTGACAAAGAATCTCCTACAGAAGTTTGGGATAGCATTAAAACAGCTTTATGTAATTGGAAACCAAGCTTATATCGAGTTGTTACATCGGATCTGCAAAACCGTATTGAAGATGCAAACTTGTCTATGGAAAAAGCAATCTCTTATTTAGAGAAAGATCAAATGGCTTTTCTTTGGGGTATATTACAGTCAGAAGATAAACATAAAGAACGAGTTGCTCGAGAGCTTTTAGGCAACATAGTAAATGAAGCGTTAGACTCGATCTTATATAACTCTAATTTTGCTGCTGACGTCGTCGCATCAGCTCGAGCAATAACGGATCCTGTTATAGATTATGTAGAGCGATCTAAACAAGTCCCTGAACTGCATAAAGAATTTCAAAAAAGTATACTTAATGAGTCAGCTAAAAATGTAAGTAATAGAAAACTTGAACTCAAAGACCTATATTTAATAGCTCATGCTTATAATGAGAAACTTTCTACGACTAAACATTTTCACAAATACATCACTACTGGAAGTGTCCTAATAGACTCAGAAAAAAATTGGTACATATGTGTTACTCCTAGCTGTAATACCATTCCAGGACAAGAGACTGACTTAGGGATCTCAGCCCTTAAACCACACCGAGCATTAACTCTAGTAAAATTAATTAGAGTTACAAACATAACTGAAGCTCTACATAATGCGCATCATTCTTCATATATATTTATTACTTCCCCAGATCGAGAAGAGCTAGCCTTTTCTGTCTTAAATAAAGAATCAAAGCTGCCGGAACTCGTTAAAGTGGTCGTGAAAAATCATGATGATGAGGCTTGGTGCAATGATGGAGCTAATTTTAAAGAAATAATAACTTTTGAAACAAAAGTTGATGAAGCTGGCTTACCAGAAGTAATACAGAGAGATGAAAAAGTTTATCCTGTTTCATTATTAAAACCAGCGTATGCTGCTAGATATCAAAGTATTCAAAGTCATTATGAAGGTCGAATTGGAGTCGACTTTCTGACACTAGATTTATCAGAGGGCAATCTCCTCAACAAAGAATAAGAGAACTAAAACTATTCAAAGCGTCTATCTAAGATGCTTTGAATTTGTAAAATTAAGGCTTCAGCTAGTTTTACTGGAACTGCATTACCGATTTGCTTTGCCATAGACATTATCTTGCCTGAGAAAATATAATCATCAGGAAAGGTTTGTAAACGAGCAGCATGACGAAGAGAGATCCCATGATTTAACCATGGGTGAACAAACCGGCCTTTTGAAGGGTTATTACATCCTGTAGTCATGGTATTTGATGGTATATGAGGATAAACCCTCCCATATACATCTTTATGCCCAGAGTAATTTTTATGGCAATCTAACTCTCGCCCTGACTCATCCCTATCACCTAGTAACGGAGTATTCTTAAACAGATTTCTCATAACCTCAGAATGACACATATTCAAGTTACAAGGGTCCGCTTCATTTAGCACCTTACCCCACTGAAGTTCATCTACAATTTTGTTTGAATCATTGCTTGAGAGGTTAAATTTAGTTTCAAGCCTGCTTTTAAATCCATCTAAAATATCAGAAGGCGGTTTTTCGAATACCATTGAAGATGTCAACCATTTAGAATCCCCAGATTTAAAATGCGTTGGCTTTGGTGGCCACTCAATATCACCTTGGGCAATATCATTGCGGACTGCAAATATAAAAGCTCTTCGTCGGTTTTGTGGAACTCCATAGTCCCTTGCATTTAATATCATAGGCGCACCAGTTACTATTTGGTAGCCATGCTCAGCAGCTAGATCTATAAACTTATTTAGATAGTCTTTATGCCGTTCCCATAAAAGCCCTGGGACATTCTCAACTAAAAACGCTTTTGGTTTTAAATGACGAACAAAATCGAAATAACGAATGAGTAAGGCATTCCTAGGATCGTCTTTGCCGGAGCCTTTTATTCGATGGGAAGAAAAACCCTGACAAGGAGGCCCGCCTAACAGAATATCTAGCTCCCCCTCCTTTATTCCTTGATACCGCATCATAGAGTCTATATCTAAATTTTTTGTAATGTCTTGAGCAAAAACTTGTGTAGGCGCACCGAGACGCTCTACCAAATTATTTTGATAGGTTTCAGCTGCATTTAGATCAAATTCTATTGCTGCAAGGACATCAACCCCTACATTATGGGCTGCGAGTGAGAAACCACCAGCCCCAGAAAACAAATCCACTGCGGTCAAATTCCGTACCATCTTATACTCTTAATAACAAAAACGATGGCAATTATACTGAAGTTACCCTTACATGAGTAGTTATATCCAAGCAACTATTACTTAAATATTTAGTGCTTCAAACAATATCCATTTACGAATCGAACGTGAAATAATTACCTCTAGTCTTCTTCCTGTAATGAAAGAACAGCATTATCAATGCTGCTTATAATTAATTATGCGATTAAAATTTAACATGGAAAGTTAATAAATATTGTTCAGCTCTTTCTACTGAACTTTTATACTCACCAGATATCGAAAATTGTGCAGGAACACTTAGCTTAGCTAATAAATTCAGTGCACTTTTAGCCTCAGCTGACAAACTGATACTAACCCTTTGCTCAAGAATTTTATTTTCTTCCCCACTCACCAATTCGATGAGGCTTTTCATAGCAATATCTCCGAATAGCTGCTTCTGATGCAAAAACTCTTTAGCTTTTTCAATATTAGGTTTCCCACCACTCATTGATGTTGATATTCTAAGCTTCCTAGTTAATCCACTGCTACTATCTTGATTTACTCTTGTTTCTCCTTCGATAACTTCCATTTTACCTTTTAAGATAAAAACAGACTTTTTACCATTGCTTTCGATTTCAACTTGTTCAGTTTCAACAAAGGTTGCACCTAATAATTTGCACAACTCAGAAAAGTGGTGCATTTTTTCAATTGCAAAGCTCTCAGTGGCTTTATGAAGCTCAACATAATGGTCTTTACTAAAAGGGCTCTGTATTAAAATTGAATTAGGTCTAACAATATCTGAATCAATAATATTACGAAGAGCTTTAGAAGGAAGATCTGACTCTAAACAAGCCGGATATTCAATTACAGCTGTTTCATCGCTATAGAGCAGAGCTTTATGAGCATTGTCATTTCTCAAAGCCCTAATGTCATTATTTCTCATCACAAAAACAATGCGACGTTTGAAGTATTCTTGAGATAAGAGACTACTCATTTAAAATATAATCCTTGCACTTTAAATAAAAACTTTTAATAACAGCGAAAGCTTTTTTTATTATTCTCACTATAAAACTCCAACAATGTAGGATTATATTAAGTAAATATTTTTTTTTTAATGTTTCAGCTAAGACATCTTCAATTTCATTTAGATTATCTTCATTTACAGTACGACCAATACTTAATGTAAAATCAATTACCTGCTCATGAATTAAGTATAAAAATTTTTCGTTTTTTAGCTCGAAATAAAAAACGATAGATGCAGTTCGACCAGACTTATCTTGCTCATTACACTCAACCTCGATTACGTAATGATCACCTAATTGATAAATATTTCGCTGATTAAGAACTTTACCATTAGAACTTACCTTTTCAATTCTCTTCATTACTTCACCTTGCTTCGTAGGTTCAGTACTAGCCACTAAAACTCCGTTAGACATTACAATATCTTTAGATGAATTATCTAACGCTTGGGCAAAGGCCGATATCTCATAACTCATTATGGAGCTCCTGAATTATGTCACTAATTAAAGAGCAGGCATTTTCGTGATTGTTTAATGCCCCAATACAAACATTTACATCATTACTTAATGGGTGTAAGAAAGACCCCATATTTTTAACATATTCATCGTAAAATGTTCCTACATCGGAATCACTCAATTTACAATACTCACTATTTAAGTCCATATGTGTGACTACAATAAGTAGCTTAGGCTTGTTTTCTAGTTTATTTTGCCACTCACTAACCTCTTTTAGATCATAAACTATTCCATCACTATTTGGCTCACTAGCATTAATTAAGTAAATCACATAATCAGATTCATTATGTAATTTTTCCCATTGCCTAATTGCTAGCTCCCCCCCAGGTAAATCCTTTGTGTCCTTAAGGTCTAACTGTAAATCACCAAGCCTAAACCTATTTTCAGCTACTGGCTTCGCTAGGGTAGTTTGCCTACTTTCTATTAAAAGCTCATTGTTATGTAGAAAATGAAGTAACGTACTTTTACCGGTCCCTCTAGCCCCAAGGACTGCAAGTTTTTTTCCTTTTAGGGCAATCATAATCGTATCAATAAATTTATCTAACACCTCAAGAACCATATGTCATTTCCTTTTGATAAACGTAATTAAGTATATATCCAGTTAACCAACAAAAAAAATAGAAGATATAAATTAAACAAGATACACTATATTTGTCGCGAATAACTTACTTTTCAAGCCTAAGAATATATCTAAATATCCCTTTCCCCAAGCCTCTCCATTATCCAATCATCAACTTCTGACTCAAGCCAGGCTACAGATTTTGCACCTAGAGAAACTTGCTTTGGAAATGTACCTTTAATCATAAACTCATAAATTGTTGAGCGGCCAAGAGACGTTTTTTGAATAACTTCTTTTAATTTGATTAAACGCATGGAATTTCTCCAGTTGGTTATTAGTACATAACTTTACAGAGTATGTAATTTTTAACTGGCTCAGGTCACACATACCCAAACCACCTTAAGATCTGAGTTTCAGTTGGAATTAAAAGTGATTTAGGCAAGGCATTGATTGCAAGTAATAGTGGTTCTATTGTTAAAATCAATAACGCAGTATCAATCTCTTTTAAACCAATCCTTAGGACGTTTCACAGCAACTTGATCTCTGCGTTATGACCACTTAATAGTAACTACACTTTTGCAAAGTTACGCCTTGGTATTAAGCGCCTGTGAAACGCTGGGCTCTGTATCTTGAGGTGGTTTGGGTATTAATGCGCTATACTGACGCAAATTTTTTTAAATAAACTGTTATGGCTCTTAAATCGACGATTATTAAAGCGCAGTTATCGCTAAGCGATATGGACCGCAACGTATACCAAGACTTTAATTTAACCTTGGCACAACACCCTTCAGAAACCGAGCAACGCTTGATGATCCGCTTACTTGCCTATGCACTTAATGCCTGTGATGGTTTAGAATTTACTAAAGGTTTATCGGCTGATGATGAACCAGAGCTGTGGCATAAAAGCTATAGCGATGAGATCGAGCTGTGGGTTGAGCTTGGTTTACCTGATGAAAAGCGTGTTAAAAAAGCCTGTAATAAAGCTAAAAAAGTGGTGCTATACACTTATGGTGAAAACAACCAAGCAATTTGGTGGCAAAAGCATCAACCTAAATTGTATGAGTTTAAAAATTTAAGTATTTTTAGTTTAGATTTTGCTACAACTCAAGCGCTGGCAGCGCTGGTTGATCGCAATATATCGCTGACTATTACCATTCAAGATGGTGATGTATGGGTGAGCTCTGATTCAGTTAACATTGAAATAAAACCAGTACAATTAATGTAATTGTAGGTTCAATAGATTAAGAGGGTGTATGACTGTTAAACGCGTTGTGGTATTACACGGATTGTATATGTCTGGCTTTGTAATGCGCCCTTTATGCTCGCAGCTCGAAAAGTCTGGGTTGGATATTCTCAACCTCTCTTACAATACATTGTCTCCCGATCGCGCCGCTATTTTTAAACAGATTGATAATTTTATTAATGATAAAAATACGGCCCTTGTTTGTCATTCAATGGGCGGACTGGTGGCGCGCGCATACCTTGCTGCAAATTCAGAGCAAAGCCAAAACGTAACAAAAGTTATTACTTTAGGCACACCGCATAAAGGCAGCCATATAGCCCGCAGAATGCAGCAAAAAGGCTTTGATGTATTTTTAAAAAACAGTGTGGAATTTTTACTGACCGAAAATGGTGATTGGCCATTTAATGCCAAGCTTTATAGTATTGCTGGCGATTTACCCATCGGCCTCATGCCGCTAATTGCCAAAGGTAGTCAATCAGATGGCACGGTATTAATTGATGAAACCAAACTCAAAGGCATGGCAGAACATAAAGTGTTTCATTTAAGTCACACCAGTATGATCTACTCACGCCAAGTGATGAATTATATTGTTGAGTTGCTGGTTTAATCTTCTGCACTAGCAGCCACTTTATAGGCAACAAATGCGATGATTGCTAAGATCAGTGGTGTTGGCGCTGCGATATAACCAAAGGTATCAAAGTTAGCAAAGCTTGCTCCTGCTAAATGGCCGACTAAGCCAACTACAAATGCAATCAACGCTATACCAATAACAACTAATTCCATTTTACTTTCTTTTTGTGTTTTAGCCTGCATGTTATCTCTCCATCAAATTTATCTGTGTTGATTATGCGCCGACTAAAAACGTTAATTTTGACCTAAATCAAATAACCACTCGCCATGTAATAGCTTGCTATAAAAGCTTGTTTTAGATCATCTTATTGTGCTTTTATTAAGCGATTTGCGGTTATTTTGATTTTTAGGGTGGTTTTTTAAAGATTGGAGCCCATCTCTATTGTACGAACAAATTAATTACTACAGCAGGTTGGCTAATAGGTAAAATCTATTAAGGTTATCGGTTTTAACCATTTTACAGATTACTAAAAATGGCTGATACTTGCTTCAGTGTTTAGAAAACATCTTATCAGTTTATTAAGGAGAAGTTATGTCACAGGTAAACGCAATTGGTCTTAACAGCGCGAAAAGTGAAGATATCGTCAAGTCACTCAATACCCTGCTAAGTAGTTATCAAATTCAATATATGAATGCCCGCGGTTTTCATTGGAATATTAAAGGTCGCAACTTTTTTGAACTACACATCAAGTTTGAAGAAATTTATAACCTATTACTTTTAAAAGTAGATGAAGTCGCTGAGCGTATTTTAACGCTTGATGGCGCACCACTGCATGCATTTTCTGATTACTTAGAGATCAGCAAAATTAAAGAAGCAAAAAATATCAGTGATGGTGTCGCAGCAGTCGAAAACTTACTCGCTGGTTACAGCACGCTAATTAAAATGCAGCGCGATATTTTAGAGCAAGCAAGTGATGCACAAGATGAAGGTACGGCTTCATTGATGAGTGATTATATAACTGAGCAAGAGAAGCTAGTGTGGATGCTTAAAGCATATTTAAATTAATCATAACCAGGTTTTAATATATAGATGTTCCGGGTGCTTAGCTAAGTAACCTGGAATATCATCGTAAAATTGTATATCCATATCGCTACCACGCCAGATATGTTCCAGCAAACTTTTGGCTACAGCACTTGCTTGAATATAAACAACACGTTTATAACCGCGCGCTTTAACACCATGAAAGTATTCAGTTGCAACCGCCAAGCTATCTGCGGTCGCTAATTCAAACTCAGCTAAGTTAATCACCGCATATTCAATGGATTGAGGCGGCAACTTTGCTAAATCAGCAAATACATCCTTGGTAAAAGCCTGTATACCTTCTCGATTAAAACATCCAATCACTTTGATATATATTGTTGGTGATTCAATTGAGTATTCCCAGCGCCCATGTACATTAAACATATAAGTACCTCCAAACATAGTGAAACTCAATTGAATAGAAAATCACACTTAATCAGCCAAACTGATAAAGAAAGCCATCTCTAATGCTTTTTCTTCCAAGCTTTTAAAACGCCCTGATGCTCCGCCGTGACCGGCATCCATATCGGTTTTAAACACCAAAATATTATCGTCAGTTTTATATTCACGCATTTTAGCCACCCACTTCATCGGCTCCCAATATTGCACTTGTGAATCATGCAAACCGGTAGTCACTAAAATATGTGGGTATGCCTGTGCGGTAATATTGTCATACGGTGAATACTGAGCAATCACATCATAATAGGCAGGGTCATTTGGATTACCCCATTCATCGTATTCATTGGTAGTTAGAGGTATTGACTCATCCAGCATGGTGGTTAGCACATCTAAAAATGGCACATGGCAGCCAATTCCTAAATAAAGCGCTGGCGCTTGGTTAACAACCGCTCCCATTAGTAAGCCACCGGCACTACCGCCTGAAGCAAACACTTTATCTTGCGCACCATAACCTTGCTCAACCAATGCTTTGGTTACATCAATAAAGTCGTTAAAGCTATTTTGCTTATGTTGTTTTTTGCCTTGCTCGTACCAATCACGGCCCAACATCTCACTACCACGAACATGTGCTATGGCATACACAAAACCACGATCGAGTAAGCTTAATGAGGTACTCGAAAAGCTCGGATCAATGGTTATGCCATACGCCCCATAACCATATTGAAACAGTGGATTAGTGCCATTTTTAGCAAAACTATCTTTACGATAAACCAGCGACACGGGCACTTTAATACCATCACGCGCTGTTACCATTAATCTTTCAGAGGCATAGTTTTGCGGATCAAAACTGCCTAATACTTGCTGTTGTTTTAATAAAGTTTTATCACCATTATTTAAGTCTACTTCAAATAATGAACCTGGCGTGGTGAGGCTTGAGTAATAAATACGAGCTACGTGCGTATCATGCTCAGGATTCATTGCAATGGCAGCATAATAACAAGGATCATCAAATTCTAAGGTCATACGCTGCTGTTGCTTATTAATGACCACAAAGCGTGTTTGTCCTTGCTCGCGCTCAGTAAGCACCAAGAAATCGTCAAACAGCTCTACGCCTTCTAATAAAACGCTATCACGATGAGGGGTATGCTCAAGCCACTGTGTTTTATCTGCAATGGTACTTGTATTAGCCGTCATTAAACGAAAGTTTTTAGCTTGCCAATTGGTCACGATATAAAACGTATCGCCGAGTTTATCAACATCAAACTCATGCCCTTCTTCGCGTGGCAGTAACTGAGTAAACACTCCTTGCGGCTGATCAGCATCTAGCACCCAAGTATCGTTCGTTTCTGTAGTGGCTAAATCAATAATGATCAGCCCCTCATCACGGCTTTTACCAAGCCCCATAAAAAAGCTTCGATCTTGCTCTTCATATACCAATACATCGTGCGCTTGCTTAGTACCTAATACATGGCGATAAACTTGATAACCTAATAACGTTTTAAGGTCTTTCTTTACGTAAAAAACCGTTTTATTGTCGTTTGCCCAAACGATTTGCCCTTCGGTGTTTTCTAATACATCTTCAAGTAAATCATCGTTATCAATAACTTTAAACTTTACGGTATAGATACGACGGCCATCGGTATCTTCAGAGTAAGCCAACAATTGTTCATTAGGACTAATTGCCACCTCGCCTAATTCATAAAATTCAAAACCTTCTGCAAGTATATTTACATCTAACAGTAGCTGCTTATCTGCGGCATCCATCTGACGACTACGGTAATGGCGAGAATATTCATCATCGCCACGTACTTCAGAGTGATACCAATACTGGCCATCTTTAACGGGAAAAGTATTATCGTCTTTAACAATACGCCCTTTTAGTTCTTCGAACAGTTGCTTCTGAAAAGACTGAATAGGCGCTAGTTGCTGTTCACAATAGTCATTTTCAGCGGCTAAATGTGCCAGCATCGCTGGCTCTGTTCGTTCGTCATCACGCATCCAATAATAATCATCAATGCGTATTTTTTGGTGTGTTGTTAACGTGTGCGGCTGTTTACGTGCAACAGGAGCATTAGGAAGTGAAGACAACGATAAGTTTGATAGAGCCACAGAAAAACCAATAAAAAATTTCGATAGCTGGAGTTTAACATAATTTTCAAAAGTGCATAAAAAAGCCCACTCAATGAGTGGGCCGAAAAATGCTAAATAGCATTAAGGGGAAACTTGCTGCCAGGCTAAATCCCAACTTTGTCCCACACCGGGCTCATAAAGAGGATTATTTTCTTCTTTCACATTGCAAAACTGGCTGAAAGGCCAAGGTTTGCATTTATAAATTAAGCCTGTTTTTGGCTGTAACACTTTTACACCCGCATTATAAACACTGCATTTTTCAGGGTAGATATAGTCATATGCAGGCTTAACGGCTTGGTAATCATCACATTTAGCAATACATTGAAAAGTTAATTCCGCACGAGTAATCCCGCAGCCTTCAAGTGCATAAATCTGGTTTGAACGATAAGCTACCACTAAACCTTGCTCAGTCATTCTTCCTGCTTCAACTAGTGGTATATGGGTATTAATATATTCCGCGACAAAACGCGGCCAATTATGTGGCTCACCTTGTTCTTCAGTGATAATTTCATATTTAAATGATAAATCGACTAGCTCTCCTTGCGTGTCATAAAAAGTCACTGTCACCATATCACCAACAAATAATTGGGTATGATGATTTAGACAACCTATTGGCATCCAATTTCCACAGGCCAATGACGTATGCATAAACAAAGCAACACCTTAAGAACATCTAATAGGTACTATCCAGTATTTATTGGATAAAAGAAATACTTTTTAACTATATTGTAGGGCTGATGACACACAGTGAGGCTAAAATTACCCTGTGCAACGGCCCCGCTATCTTAGTTTTAGCACACTAAAACCTTAGACCGGAAACTTTGCGTCCTAACCTTTCGATTAGTTTGCCAAAACAGCGTGAGTATAATGTGACATAGCTCAAAGATCAAACTAAAGAATGTAACCGCCAATAAAAACCAATACTAAGGTATATAAAAATAAAAAAGCCAATACATTACGTATTGGCTTTTAAAGTCCGTAGTAACAAATTGAAACTAACGATCTAACTGCGGCCCTTGTTTACTTTTAAATAAGAGCATAATTTCATTAAATAAAGCTTTAAACACCTTACCTACATCACTCATTATGATGTACAAACACGGCACTAATATTAACGTGATTAAGGTTGCAAACATTACTGCAAATCCAAGCGCTACAGCCATAGGTATTACAAATTTAGCCTGTAAGCTGGTTTCAAACATAATCGGCAATACGCCCGCAAAGGTCGTGATTGATGTCAGCAATATTGGTCTAAAGCGGGCACAACCGGCCTCTATCACCGCATCTTTGATAGCGATACCTTCACGGCGAGCTTGGTTAACAAAGTCGGTCATAACCAGCGAATCATTAATAACTACACCCGCTGCGGCAATGATACCAAAGCCAGACATTAAGGTTAGATCTAAGCCAAACCAATAATGCCCCCATACAGCCCCCGTCAAACTAAACGGGATCACCGACATTACAATCAAAGGTTGCGCATAGCTTTTCAAAGGTACAGCCAACAAGATATATACTAAAATCATGCCACCAAAAAAGAACATTTTTTGCTGATTAGCTTGTGATTGCTGCTCTTCAATAGCACCGCCAAGCTCTGATTTAACGCTTGGGAACTCTTCTTTTAGTTGAGGTAATAGCTTGTCTTTTACTTGTGTAATTACTTCATTTGGCTCGATCACTTCTTCATCGATATTGCCATAAACATACACAGTACGATAACCACCTTCACGGCGAATATAGCTAATGCCCGGTTTTTCAGTCAGCTCGACCACATCACCAAGTAACACTTCTTTACCTTGCGGTGTGGTGATAACTGCATGCTTGAGCGATGAAAACGCTTCACGGGTTAGTTTTGGATAACGTACCATCACCCGCACTTCTTCACCACGGCGAATAACACGCTGTGCTTCACCACCGTAAAAACTTGCGCCAACTTGATTTGCTATTGAGGCTAAGTCTAAACCGAGGTCATAAGCCACAGGTTTTAAACTCATTTGCACTTCTTTGCTGGCAGGGTCAATAGTCGAGCTAATATCAAACAAACCGTCTTGTTGTTGCAATAATTGAATAAAACGACGCCCGGCATCATTTAAAGTGTCGATATCTGAGCCATATAACAAGTAACCAAACTCACCATCACCACCACCTTGAGCATTCACATCGTCATAAATAATAAGCGACTTAACACCAGCAATGGTTGGCATCGCTTCACGCCAACGACGAGAAAGTTCAAACGCGTTATAAGGACGTAAATCCTCTTCAACTAATGGTGCGAGTATTTGCGCTTCAGTACGACCTTGGTTAAACACGAGTACATCTCTAATTAGTTTTTGACCATATTCCCGCTCAGTCTCTTTATCAACGGCAATCACCATAGCTTCGATTTCACGAATTGCTTCAATGGTTTGTATATCAGAGACATTATCATTCATCTCTAAGTTGATCTGCGGATAGTCATGCGGGATCTTCGGCATAAAACCAGTACGCACATTGTTTGATGCAATCAAGGCAAAAGTGACGATCAGTAATGAAATAAACGAGAACAGTACCGCCCAACGCCACTCTACACAACGCACTATAAAACGTCGATATGGTCCATTTACAAAACCAAAAAAGCGTTTATTAAAACGTGCTCGCCAGCTATCTGGTTTAATTGGCGGGAAGTTAGTATGGGCAATATGTGCAGGTAGAATAAGCTTTGATTCTATTAAGCTGAATATTAAACACAACATAACCACGACTGCGATCCCAAAAAAGAATGCACTTTCAGGGCCTGTCGATAACGTAAATGGCGCAAATACCGCAACTGTGGTTAACACCCCAAAGGTTGCAGGAGTTGCGACTTTTTTAGCGCCATTAACGACATTAACAACTCCACCGCCTTTTTTCTCTATTTCGGTGTAGGCGCTTTCTCCTATGACAATGGCGTCATCCACCACAATCCCTAGCACCATAATAAAGGCAAATAATGACAAGATATTAATGGTTACACCAAACAGCGGCATCATCATCATGGCGCCTAAAAAGCATACCGGCAAGCCAATCATTACCCATAGCGCAAGCTTAAAGCGTAAGAACAAAGAAAGCATAATAGCGACTAAAATTGCACCTTGGATCAGGTTATTTACCATCATATCTAAGCGAGCATTTAAGTAATAGGTCATATCCATTAATGGCTCTAAGCGGACACCCGGCGGTAAGTCTTTATTTTTTTGATCAATAAACGCTTTAACTGAATCCGCAACAGGAATAATACTTTGCTCTTCCGTCGCTTTTACTGATAAATAAACGGCATTTTCACCATTGAACTTAAAGTAACGTTCGCCTTCGGTGAATTGGTCCTTAATAATTGCAATATCTTGCAGTAAAACTTTAGCGCCGTTATCACCAATTTTTACTGGTATTTGGCGAAACTCCTCACCTGAATACAGTTGGTTTTCAACTCGTACAGAAATAACCCCAGCATCGGTTTTTAATTGTCCTGCTGAAAAGTTGGCGGAATAACGACGAACAGCATCAGCGACTTCGCTTAAGGTTAAGTTGTAACGACGTAGTGTGTCTGGTTCAATCTCAATGGCAATTTCATCCAGTGGTACATCATTGACCACCAGTGATACATTTGATAGCTGTAATAGCTCATCTTCAATGCGGTTAGCTATCGGTTTGAGCTCATTCAGTGGTAGGTCGGCAACTAATGTCATGCCTATTACATCTTGGCGAAACTCTATTTGACTTATGGTGACCGGCTCCATGCCTGCGGGGAAAGTCGCGATACCATCAACTCGCAACTTAATTTTATCCAATACATCGGTGAGCTCTGCATCAGTATTGATTTCTAACTGGGCGCTGCCGCCGTTACGAAATGCGCGATATACACCTTTTTTAATTTCGGTAATATCTTTTAAAGATTCTTCAATCTTAACTAGGATACTTTCTTCCATCTCTTGCGGTGACGCGCCAGGGTAATTCGCATTAATTGTAATGTAATTAATTTCAATGTTCGGGAACATTTGTCGTTGGATAGTTAAAAAACTAATGATCCCCATTACTATAATGAAAACCATCATTAAATTAGCCGCTACAGAGTTATTAGCAAAGTAGGCAATAATACCGGTCTGCTTTTCAACCGTTGAGTCTGGTGTATTTGGTAGTTCAGTGTTACTCATAACGCAGTCTACCCTTTATAGTTTTTCAGTGGTTGCACTATCGAGTGCATCAACTTTTTTAACATCCTGCACACCAGCGATTTTCACTGCCATGCCTTTTTGCGGATACTCAGGTAAGGTAATAACTAATTGATCATCAGCCTCTAAGCCATCACTAATATAAAAGAACTCGCCCTCTTCGCGGATCACTTTCACTTTACGTGGCTCAAGTTGCTGCTCATCATTAACAATCCATACCATTTGGTTATTCACCAGTTCTTGCGGTAAGCGATAGATATTATTAAGCATAGTGCCAGCAAAATTGACTTGTACATAACTGCCATATTTAATTGCCTGCTGTTTATTAACTAACCCATACGGGTCATCTATACGAACAACTAAGCTACTCATACGAGTAGCACTATCAACAATACCTAAATCACGATCAACCACAGCTTGACGCGTAAACCCATGTAAACCGGTTTTTATTACCGTTGCAGTAATGCCTTTAACTCGCTCAGGTAAAAACACACTGTCAAAGCCAGCGATCGGAATAATCACTTCGGCTGTTTCAATATTATTTAACTCACCGATTTGTGTGCCCATATTTATATACTGGCCTACACCAATATCGCGACTTACAACCAGTGCATCATAAGGAGCTGTTACTTCGCAATTATCTAAATCACGTTGCGCACGCTTTAATCGCGCTTGCGCTGACTTGACCGATGCTTGCGCGCTAAGCACTTGTGGCTCACGTAAAAACAATGCAGTACGCTCTTTACCAGGAAAGCGCTTTACTTCATCCGCCGCAACTTGTGCTTGTGCTTGCTCTTCGATTAACTGTGATTTTGCTTGAGCAAGTTCAGCTTGGGCTTGTAATAGCGCCGCTTCATAGTTATCTTTCTCAATAGTAAATAAGGTTTCGCCACGAGCAACAATACCACCAGCAACAAAGTGAGGATGCCAACTAACAACCTCACCCGACACCTGCGCTGATAAACGCGTGCTTTCAAGTGGCTTAACTTCGCCATAGCTATTAATAATCACTTGATGATCGTTGGCAGCTACAGGCTCAACTTTTACAACCGGCCGAGTGTCGACTATTTCTTTTTTTTCTGGCTCTTGGGCAATCGCATTAATTCCCACAAAGCCAACAATTCCTAAGCCAAGCGCGACAAATGGAAGTGTCCATTTCAATATCGTTGTTCGCATAATCAGTCCCCTAAATATTTTACTAAAGCCATAATAACAGAGCTGAATGAAACATTAACGTGACATTTGTAAGGAACTGTTACAAAACCGTATCAAAAAGATTCAAAGTCCTTATTTAAATAACCTGAGCTTCGGATAATAAATCTATCTCCTGCGGCTGCTTTTATTTTCAAAACCGAACACCTGCGTGTTCGATATCGAACAGCTATCACATTATAATCACCATATAAATACTTAAGCAACTGAAAATAAACAGCATTTATTTCTGGCATCAAACTTTCATTAACTACACTATCAACCACGTAGATTTGTAGATTATGAATATTAATATTGAGAAAACCACAAAACTAAACAAAGTTAAAATAGCCCTCATTGTTGCCGCACTTATACTGCTAGCAAGCATCAGCTATTTTGCGGTGCAACCTGCTGTGCCGCAGCTAAATGCGAGTACGCTCAATGTGGTGACCGTCCAACAAGGTGACATTGATATTATGACGCCTGTGTATGGTCAATATACATCACGCTATGAGCGCCTAATTAGTGCCCCTGCAGTTAGCTAACACAGCGCATGGCGCGCAAATCACCATTAAACTACCGCAAGGTAGCAATTAAATAGTCATTATAAATATATGGTGCCCTGCATATAGCGCACAGCATGGCCAGTTACAGTAATTGTGTGCGCAGCAACTTCACAATGCAGATGTCCGCCACGGCTAGAAGCTTGATAAGCACTTAACGAGGTTTTACCTAACTCTTTAGCCCAATAAGGCGCAAGACCGGTATGAATTGAGCCGGTAACGTAATCTTCATCACCGCCATTAGCAGGCCAAAAATAACGTGAAATAAAGTCGTATTTTGCGCTTGGTGCGGTTGCAACTACATCTAGCGGAAACAATGTTTTAAGCAGCGCAGAGTCTGTTTTAAGATCTAGCACATCTTGCTCACTATCATAAATAGCAAAGTAAGCTTGTTGGTTTTTCAACACCTTAACGGCTTGTATAGACAAGCCAGCAAATAGCTCAGAGGGTATTTCTGTTGTAACAAAAGGAGTTTGTTTTGGAAAAGTCATGGCAAAGCTGCCATCGCTATTTTTATTAATAACTAACTCACCGACTGCAGCAGCTTGAAAACGAATTTGCGATATATTGTGCTGTTCGCACAACACAAATGCCGCAGCGAGTGTAGCATGCCCGCAAAAATCTATTTCCATTAATGGTGAAAACCAACGGATAGCGTAGCTGCCATCAGCTTGACGACAAGTAAACGCGGTTTCGGATACGTTATTTTCTGCGCCAATGTTTAGCATCAGCTCATTATCAAGCCAATTATCTAAATCAATAACCGCTGCATAGTTGCCTTTAAATAATTCGTTAGTAAAAGCGTCTACTTGATGGATAGTCAGTTGCATTCATTGACCTAGAATATTTTAATATTTAAGTTCTTTACACGATGACGGCAAAATATCTTTGGGTACGGTGGTTTTATTTTTACCCATTGCTTGCATACCTGCGACTGGCTGATCGTAGCCACATAACCAAGCTATAGGGCTGCCCGGACTACCCGTGACCACAGCTGGCCGAAATGTTAATATCGTCCCCTGCAAAGGCACTGACGCTTTATTACCAAGGCTAATATGAATAGCCCCAACATCAACGACAATACCAGTTACTCGATTGCCAATTAAAAACTTACTCGCAGGTATACCGGCTTCCTCATTGTTTGATGGAAATCGTCCTTGCTCTAAATAAAAAGTCGTTACATCTTCTCGTATAACGGCAGCCATTGCTAAGGGGTCTACAAGCTCACTGCGCTGTATATATTTACTGTATTGTGGCAATGCCACAGAAGCTAGAATGCCTATGATAGCAATCACAACCATTAGCTCAATTAGGGTAAATCCTTTATTTTTCAAATGATCTCTCCCAATGCGAAGATAGGCCGATAAGCCTCTTTCAAAAATAATGCAATCGCAATAACTAAAGTAATCGTGAAAATAGTAATGAGTTTATTCAAATACCTTTTAGCATCTTGATTAAACACCGCCAGCTTTTGCTTTATTAAAAGCACAAATTCTTTACTAATATCTAAGCCATGTAACTGACAACTTTGTAAATGCTCAACCTCAGGGAAGCTAATACTTTCACTTGCCCCGTTTACAGGAAATTCAAGTATTACAATTAGCTCGCTGTGTTGCTGGCGAATTTTTTTGGGGATAATAAAATCGATAAAGCTTGATGATGGTTCTGCTTTTAGTAGATTGCCTATTTGGCTTAGGCGTATAACACTGAGCAAAATTAATGAAAGAAGCATTCCTTGTAGAGATACAAATATATACCAAAATTGTGCCACATCACTAAGCGAGTTATTTAATTGAGCATGATAGTCACTCAATACAGCTGAAAAGGAAGGTATAACAAAAACCTGATAAATCAGACTAATGATAATAAAAACAGTAAAAATAAATACCAGATAGCTTAATCTGCTCCCGTATTTAAAGCCGTTAGTACTAATTGCATTTGGTAATTGTTCATAACATAACGCAAGTCTTTGCTGCTCGTGTTCACAACGGTTATCAATAAGCTGTGCTGATAATTTTGTAGCTAATTGACTACTGTGCTGCCCAGCTTTATAAACCCGTAAATGCTCGGCACTGCTTAGTTGCTTTTTCTGTGCAGGTGTAAGGTTACTTAATGGCGAAAATAATCGACATAAGTAACCTAGTTGATTCCAATTCATACCTTATCCCTTTTATCTCGATAAGGTAATTTGCCATAAAAACAGTAACTTTGGAATCGCTTGTTTTTAAAACAAACAATTCTATATTATTGCAGGGCGCATTTTATAATATTGAATACAACCAAGTTGCGCAGCATTAGTCAGTAAGATCATCACAAATGTTAAAAGATGCGAAGTACTTGGTGCTGCCATCGCTAATTCTGCAAATAAACCACACACACCAGCAATAAACTGTAAGCTAAAATAACGAGCACTTAAGTTGCTTATATCTCCGCTGCGCAGCGTTTTATAGGTTTGCGGCATGACTCGCACCGAACTCATTATTAAGCCAACAAAAGTAAGCCAAGTAAGTACATTAGCAGTCTCTAGCTGTGGGTTTACTAGCAGTAAAAACGGTAATAGTGAAAAACCTAACATAGCGGCCAACTGAGTTCGCTCTCTAGTTTTGGCGTTATATCGAGCAAAATAATACAAGATTAAGCCACTTAAACACCCGGTCACCACAAACGGTAGTACCATGTAGTAACGTTCAAAAAAGAGATTAAATGCAATAAAATAAATACTTTGCGCCACCCCAAAGGTCATCATTAATAATGACAACCCCGATACACTGCGGTTTTTACGAATTTTATTTAGTAATGGTAAAAAGCTAAACACTAAAATAAATGATGATAAAATAGGCAGGTAATGCGCCAAAGTAGACCTCGTTCGTTAGTAATTGATTAATAAGTTAGCAACTTATAAACAAAACAATAAGTCAGTGTAAACCACTGTTTTTATATGCTTTATGTAAGGCGCGGCATTGTAAAGGTCCTATAAAAACAAGCAACCATTTGTACAAAATAAACTCACTACTCCTGCGGCAAGTTAACCTTACAGTTTCCATGTTTCGACTGACACTTTGCCGTTAGTAAGCAAACATCTCATCGCATAGAATTGAAATAACATTGATAATTGTTATCATGCAACAAATTAATTTTGACGACTCTTTGCCTTATGAGAAAAACACTTTTTAAAATACACAGTTGGATTGCGCTTTGTGCTTTGATTCCACTTATTGTGATCAGTCTAACTGGCAGCGTATTAGTGTTTAAAAGTGAAATTGATGGCTTACTCATGCCAGATAGTCACTTTGTCGTTGATAGTCACGCAGAACGCAAACCCATTGATAAATTAATAGCGGTTGCTGAGCATGAATTTCCTAGCTATGTAGTAGGTAGTTGGGAAATATTTAATGATGATACTGCTGATCGGGTTTATTTAATCGAACGCGGTACCGACACTTGGTATAAATTTCATATCAATCAATATTCTGGCGAAATACTCTCGCAGCCAGTTAGCACTAGTCACTACTTCACAGATTGGTTTTTAGAACTGCATTACACATTTTTGCTAAACGATTTAAAAACTCTACCTGGTCAAACAGGCACCGTCCTTGGGTTCTTTTTTGCAATCTTTCTATTTATCCTCGGCGTTACAGGCTTAATAATTTATCGTAAATTTTGGCAACGTTTATTTTCAGTACGCTTCAAGGCGACGCTGCAAATTGTACTAAGCGATATTCATAAAATGACAGGGGTACTTGGCTCACCCATTATTTTAATTTTGGCGATCACTGGCGGCTACTTTAATTGGGCTGTGTGGTATCACGAAGTAGTCGAACACGCAGAAGAACAGCATTTTATACTCACCAAAAACTTACATAGCGATACCATTAACTTTCAAGCCATTCTGGATGATAGCAAAAAACAAATCCCGACATTTAATGGTACTTTTTTAGTTATGCCACTGGAGCCTGACGAAAACATTACGCTATTTGGTGAAGTTGATAGCAACAATCCACTGGCAAGCGAATACGCCAACACCATTACTTATGATAAAAAAACCGGTGAACATATAGCTAACTGGGATATTCGCGAAGTCGGCATTGGTTGGAAAGTAATTGATAGCTTTAGAAAATTACACTTTGGTTATTTTGCCGGTTTACTCAGTAAAATCTTATGGTGCGTGATTGGCCTAAGCCCAGTATGGCTTGCAGGCACTGGTTTTTACTTGTGGCTTAGCCGCCGTAACCGTAAAAAACAATCACAAAGAAATCGCGAGCAAAGGCGAACAGGGACAGCATTAAATACTTAACTTAGACAAAGCGATAGAAGAGGCTCCTTGGAGCCTCCATTAATTTACAACGAATAATAAAACCCGAGCCAGCCTCTAAGCTCATCATCAAAGCTGTCGCCTTCGACTCTGACTAGGCCAAAATCAAGTTTCACATCATTGAGGCCTGCAGGGCCTAAGCCAAAACTAAAGGGGCCTTGCCATTTCACACCATAGCTTTGCCCGTATACCTGTTGGTCAATCTGATGCTGTTGATAGTAAAACCATGGCATGCCTTCTGACCAGCTAATACCGCCACCATAACCTTGATAGCGTTTGCCAACGGCACTATAAAACGGTAACTCAGGAGCAAATACATAATCACTACGAACATTCTTTGATAATAATGGAGAGCTAAAACCACCTAATACGAGGTCTATATTATCTCGATATTGCTGACTATAATTTGCATACATAGGTATCGCCCACGCTTTACCAAATAGCTGCGCAGCAACATCATAGCCCTGCCAATTCTGTGTGTCGCTATCGCCACTATACCAATGCGCATCAATCGCTTGGCCAATGGCATAATCTTGTCTGTCATAGCTCCAAGATTGCTTCAAGCCGACTCTAAGCCACTGTGAACTCTGCTCTTGCTTGATATTTGCATCATCTATCTCTGAGTAGTTATAAGCCAGTTCTGGCTGTACTTTAAACTCTCCAAAACTCAGTGGCAGGCTGGCAGCAATATAGCCGCCTTGCACTGACTGATCAGCCAACAGGCCATGCTGATATTGCTTGCTAGCATTCAAATCATAAGAAAATAACTGGCTGTCAAACTTGATTGCAAGCGCACTGTAGCGTGCTTGGGCATAAATGCCTTGCAGTGCAGTGTCATGTAAATCAACACTGTAGCCCAGCTGCCAATCTAATTGCTTGAGTAAATCGCTGCCTTTAATACTCGCTGAAAATAATGCCGCGGCGGCTGAATGATATTGTTCACCTAACGCAAAAGTGGCTTTTTGCTGCCAAATATCGTAGTGCGTTTGCTCACCAATGGGTTGTTGATATACTTGAGCTTTTGGCAAGGTGTGCTCATTCACAAGCAACAAAGGCGCAATACTGTTAGTTGCAAAATCGGTGATTTCTTCTTCGTTATTATTTACCTGTAGCTGCATAATATCAGGGCCATCACTACTGATTGAAAAATACAGTAAATCCCCGTCAGATAATGCGAGTGGATTAGCAACCGCTTGTTGACCTTGAGTCAGCTTGAACAAACGTTGTGTAGTTAAATCATAACGGTAGATATCCGTTGCCTGAGCTAATCCTGCAACAAAATAAAGCTGCTTGCCATCCGCACTCCAACTTGGTTGTGATAAGTATTGATATCCCTTAGGCATTGGTACAGCAAATGATTTTTGTCCATCAAGATCTTGTATATACAATTGCCAATTATGATTAAACTCAGTTTTAAGAAAGGCGAGTTGCTGTTGATTGGGGCTAACTACAGGATAATCGTAAACCGTTGCTAGACTTTTTTCGAATAATGGTTCAGCTTGACCGGTTTGTAAATCAACTCGCACTAACTCTGAGTAACCTCCTTTAACCTGTTCTCCATAAAGTGTTTGCCCATTATCTGCAATACTAAAGCGCCGCAGGCCAGCTAAATCAGTTAGTTTGGTAACTTCACCGGTTTGCCTATCCCAGCTAAATATATCTGATATACGCTGATTATCAATATTATCTACGTTGCTGTAGGCTGAAAAATACAGCACGTCGTCATTTAGCCATTGTGGGTTTTGAATACCCGCACGATTGATTTGATTCAAGACTTGCTTTTGCTTACGTTGAAACACCTTGGGTGGTTTATCAGCAACATCTTTAGGATCATCAGCGAGTAGCTCTTGTTGCTCTTGGTTAAACTCTTCTGCAGCTTTGAGGTTATCCTCAGTACTGTAGAGTTTTAACTGAGTCTTGCCGTCTTGATCACGCTCCACCACTGCAAGTTGCTCGCTATTTGGTGATAAAGCAGGACCACTAGCATAGTGATCTAACGCCAACCAAAGCTCACTAGTAAGTGACTGTTCACTTCTTTCTTTACTCATTGCTTGATAGGTATACTCAGCAATAAAACGTCGATACAACTTACACGCAGAGTCACCAAAGACCCCTTCGAATGCGTCATCAAATTCGCGTTGCTTAACCCCTTGCATACGCGTCCAAACAGCATCAAGGGTTTGCTCTGAATAGTTTTTCTCTAGCCAAGCTAAAAATCGGGCGCCCATTAAATACGCCATAGAGCCAGCCATAAAGCCACCATCTGTACTATTCAACTGATCATAGCGGGGCAATGCACCTTGCTGAGCAAATTCGATTAAAATCGCCTCGCTGTAGTTATTAAATAATCGACCACGCCCCGTCATTTTCGATTCAAGTAATGTTGCGTAACCCTCTGCCACCCAGCGAGGCATCTCGCTGTGTGTTATATCGTATAAATCCCAAATATTCCTGAGCTCTTGACGCCATTTACTGCGGGTAGGTTGTGCTAAATGCACTAGATGAATATATTCGTGCAGTACCAGTAATTGCTGCCAACCACTATTATTTGAGATCACTGTATCTGACTGCGGTGGTGTAGTAAAAAGCGCCATCAATGGCTTATTTGAAACCGGTAATGCAAAACCATTAGCGGCATTGAGTGGATCAAACACCACCACATCAACCGCTTCATCTAAAGCACGGTTTTGTTGCTCAAGCACTTTGCTGCGGACGATTTCTAATTCATTGGCCGCAGAGCGTGCCCAATCTGCATTTTCTTGACTGTAATGAACATTAAAGTGTTCGGTATGAATAGTTTGCCATTGCACGGCGGCCTGTGTATGTGTGGCTAATAATAACGAAGTAGCGAGTAAGGTTTTTTTCATCATGTTCCCTGATCTCTTATTTTAAACCCATTATTGTCATAACTTAGTCTAAAAAGAGAGCATAAAAATGTAAGAAAACGTGAGTTACCGCTATTACGCTTTATAGCCTAATAAAATACCATCCTAAGAACTTGAAAGCGGTGAATTACATCCAACTTCGTTGATCCGATTCGGCTTGGCAAAGAATAAAGTCGATAATTTCATCGGCTTGCTCTGCTTTGATATAAGGCATAGTCGCTGTGCCCGCAGCGAGTTGTATAGACAAGCTCTTCAAACCACTTTTTCGCATAAAATAAGTGCTTACTGCGCGCGTGCTTTGCGCTTTATATAGTTCAAACACTCGATAATGCACACTTATCATGCCACTGCGAAACACTGCGTAATATCGCCCTTGATATTGATAAAAATAATAACCGTATCGTCGATATGATAAGTACACCAAGGAACTTAGTAATACAGCACAAAGCAGGCCATATACCGGGCTGTAACCTTGTCCTGCATAGCCCATAAATGCAATTAAAGCGCTCGGTAACAAAGCATAAAAGCATAGATTTTTGATCAGTAACGCTTTTTCGACACCTTTAAAGTTGAGTGCTTTAAAATCATCACCGGTTAAGTTAAGCCAAGGATGTACCCACTGACAAACTTGTTTTACTTGCTCAAGTGAAAGCACTGGCATCACTAAGCTTTGTTTGCTCTTTGCGCCCGCGCTAAAGCCGCCGCTGGTTGCTTGCAAGCACTGCACAGTATAACGTTTAAGTAGTCGTGCAATTAGGTTTTGCTTAATCAGCAGCGATTGTACTTTATCAAGACTCACCGACAACTGATGACGCTCTAATAATCCAGCAATGCGTTTAAATTTTCCGGCCTGAAAGTAAAGCTGAAAATTATAAAAGCGGATTAATGACATTAATACCGATAATAAAACGACAACCAACACAACAAGCACAAGTATTGAAAACACAGCGAGTGCTGCAGCATCAACCAACACGCCCACTTCTTGCTGATAGAATGATTCTAGGCGATTGATCACCGCTTTTTCTAAAAACTCCAGCACAACATTCATAAAAGGCGCAAGCGCTGCTAATGCCAAAATAGCCATATTCGACATCAAGCCAAATTTTGCAACTTCTTTATTGCTCAGCAGCAAACATTGTTGTGGTTCGTTGGTATGTGTATCTTCAGGTTGCTGCTTAGCTGCAGTTTGTTGTCGGGTTTCTTTATAAGCCAATACTCGCTCGCGCATTTGCTCTGCATATAGCGATGTAACCCCGGGTAATACAGCCTCTTGGCTAGTGCTGCCAGCGGCATCAAAAATACAGTTAACCAAACCCAGAGGCTTAAAATAAAACGGTTCGGCAATATTAACATTCTGCACTCGCAAAAAGTTCAAGGTTAAACGCTCTTTTTTAAACACCCCTTTATTGAGTAATATTTCATGCTCATCAGTAATGCAAAAGCGAAAATTAATATAGTAAAAAAATGAATAAATTAACAAGCTAATAATCGCTACCGCTAATGCAACTTGCCCCCAAAACCACTTATTTTCAACCTGCGTAACAAACACAACCATAATAGGTAGTAAGTTAAATACACCGTCTTTGACAAATCGGAAAGCAAAATGCACGATAAAATAAACCAGTGACCAAGACGAAACACGCTGCCATTTCAAATTATCCATTTAACGACTCATCAGTAGCTAATACACTATCACCGGCTTGATTGCTGGTATTGTTCGATACTTGTCTTGCTTCAGTGTACTTTTGAATATACTGACGGATATTTTTACAATCATAATAACTTAAGCCACTAATGTTGAGATCGGCGCTCATTCCGCCAGCACTGTACAAACGCAAGCTAGCCAAGCCCAGTTTTCGCTCCAAAGGGCCACGATGTATTTCTGTGTGCTGCACTCGTGAGAAAGGTAAAATCGTCACCTGCTGCCAAATAACGCCTTTGCGATAAGCTATATCATGCTCACGCATAGCAATTCCTTTAAGTCGCATACTGACAACGTTATAAGCTAGCGATAAAACTAAAATAATTGGTAAACCAATCAGTAAGCTCGTTTGTGCCAGTGCTGCAAACTCCTGATTAAAAAAGCAAACAGCGCCTAATATTGCAGTTAATGGTAGATAAAACAGCAGCCAGTTAAGCTGAGCGTGCAGCAACGCTTTATCTGCCAGTGGCTTATATAGTATTTGTTGATGTTGGGGTAAGATGTCCAGTTGGTGGTTTTCGAACACTATTTTTCCTTAACAAGCCAACGATTTGATACGTTGGCTTTGATTTATAGCAAAGTTGCGGCCCTATATTACACCCAGCGAATGGTCGTCGCTAAGGTATGACTTTCGCCTGGCGCTACAATCGCACTATCATCCATTACATTTGCCGCTTCAAGGCACAGCATTGTGTGGTATTCATCATCGGCAAAATTAGATAAACGCTTTGACTTATCAATCCACGGGTTCCACAGCACACAAGAGCTGGAGTTTTCACGGCCGACTTCAATAATTCCATCCGGAGTAATAATACGCTGGATAGCTGCGACTTGGGTATAAACCATATCTGTTTCACGAGCAAAACCAACCAGTCCATCTTGATCAAACGGGCCTTCGCTAAACTCAATATATTTGGAACCTTGCAGCCCATCCACTTGAGTTTCTTCAATAGCAGGGGTTGGAAAATAAGTGTGCAGCGCTTGCGTGAAAGTAATAGTTTGGTTACTTAAATTCGTGGTTGTTAAACGCACTTCAAGCTGATTAGTTAGTATAAATTCAACCTTTAGCTTTGATTTGTGTGGCCAGTAGGTTTCATCAACTTGTGCCATTGGCAAGGTTAAGCTAACTCGAATTTCATCGTCTTGCTCTGCAACTTCATCTGCTCGCCATAAGCTCGTACGTGCTACACCGTGAATTGGCCACTCAGGATTTGGATTGACACCAAACCATGGCCAACAAATAGGAATGCCACCACGTATACTTTTACCTTCTTGGTAATCTTCCTCGCTTGATACCCAAATTAATGGCTTTTTGTCACTTGGCGTGAATTCAGTGAGTTGTGCACCTTGTAGAAAAATTTTAGCGCTACAAAGCTCGCTTGCTACATTGATATATTCTAAACCAGTGTCAGTTTGTTCGATGCTTACAGATGGAGATAACTTCATTATACGTCCCATAAAAATGAAAAACCTATCTCACCTTACCCAATCCCCAACCAATTAGTAAATATTATTTAGTGAGTTTTTATGTCAAATTTACAATTTTTCACTCTGTCATGACTTATAGGTAAGATCAGCACCAAAAACGTTTAATTAAATAATATGTAAATGAACTAAATTTAATTTCAACTCAAAACAAATAAAAAACAGCCAAAGCTCTGTGTAAAGCCAATAATACAGTATAAATCGACCTTATCTATTTGAACTCTATTTATTAGATGTGTAATATTTATTGATTGCGCGAGCGCCTTGACCGTAAACCATCTGCGAATGAGATAAAAATGAAAAAATATGACGAATTATTGGTTTCTTTACGTAAAGTGATCCGCGCGATCGACCTCCATTCTAAGCAGTTAAATAAAATCTCCGGCCTTACCGGTCCGCAGCTATTAATTATGACTGAAGTAGCACAAACAGATGGTATTACAGCCAGTCGCATTGCCCAAAATGTAAACCTGAGTCCTGCAACTGTAACTAATATTTTGGATCGCTTAGAAAACCGCGATTTAGTGACGCGTGTTCGCAGCCAATTAGACAAACGCCGAGTGAGTCTTTACCTCACTGCAAATGGTCAAACGATTCTGCAAGCAGCACCACAACCGTTACAAGAACACTTTATTGAAAAGTTCTCAGCCTTAGACGAGTGGGAACAAAGCCAGCTACTATCATCAATGCAGCGCATTGCTACTATGATGGATGCTCAAAGTATAGATGCAGCTCCTTTATTAGAAGTTGGTGTGCTGACCCGCGCCGCTGAAGGCAAACCCACCGAATAAATAATTTATAAAATCATATTAAACAAATGATTACCCTAGAACAAATGGTTAGTTAACTTGGGTTAAAGGTACAATTAGTCTATTCTATACATACCTATATCAAGAATAGCGATTTATCATGCTTAAACTATCAAAGTTAGCTTTCGCGACTATGCTAGGCGCAACAAGCAGCGCCTCATATGCTTCAGACATTGATGCTATGCAAGCTCAACTTTCTCAACTCCAACAACAGATGCAGCAACTGCAACAGCAGCTTGCGGCTGAAAAAGCCAAACAAGCTAAAGTTAATCAACAGCTTGAAGAACAGACCAAGACCATCGCAAAGCAAACTCAAGATAATACCGAAACAGCCCTATCCGGAGTTAAATTTGGTGGTGCAATTCGTACTAACTACAGTCACACCTCATATGATGACGGCAATAAAAACCGTGGTGGCGATTTTGATTTTGATATTTTCCGCTTAAATGTTTCTGGCGATATTGGTGGAGTGCTGATCGGCGGAGAGATCCGCTTTTTTGATTACATGACCGCAATAAAATCAGCATGGGCAGGCTATCAATTTACTGACGACTGGCAAGTGCAAGTAGGTATCACAAAAGTGCCGTTTGGTAATGATCCTTATAACTCCCATAACTATTTCTTTAGTGCCAACTACTACGTCGGTTTAGAAGACGATCATGATTTAGGCGTGATGTTTAAACGTAAAGTAGCTGATAACTGGCAGCTCGATTTAGGTTTTTTCAAAAATGACGAACTCGGTGGTGTCGATGGTTATGTTGAAGATCGCAGCCATCGCTATTCGTACGATATTGTTGGTAGTCGCACCGCCGACGAGGGTATTTATGCCGAACCGAGCAAAGGGCTTGGTGAGTATAATACCTTTGCCGGCCGCTACGCCTATTACTTTGAACACGGCAAAGGCATGACCACAGAAGTCGGAATATCAGGCTTAGCCGGTGGCTTACATGACGGCCAAGACCGCGCAGGAAGTTACAACGCATGGGCACTGCATGTAAACAGCGTTATCAATAATTGGAATATTCAGCTACAGCATGGCGAATATGACTACAATATCGATGACACTAATCGTATCGCGGTTGGCGCATATGGGTTTTATGACTCTATTGCGACCGATGCAACCACCAGTAGCTTTAATGTCGCTTACAGCGTACCGGTTGAATGGGGTCCAGTAAGCAACCTGCAATTTTATAATGATTACAGCGCGATCTATAACAAGTCTGATGACACTGCCGATACTTGGATGAATGTAACCGGGGTATCCGTCGCGGCTGGCGGCTTGTTCACTTACTTTGATTTAGTTCATGCCCGCAATCAAGCATTTGTAGGTGGCTCTGTTGCCGGTGATAGTAATGAAACCGAGCGTCGCTTTAATATTAATATTGGCTATTACTTTTAATCTTTAAAATCAGCCTGTAATTAGGGGGGGTAGTCTTAAGAGGTTACCCCCTCATAAACTCATCCGTCATAACGCTGTAAGCAATGACTGCAAGCAATTACATTCCCATCAGCTCATAATAGGATATAAAAAGAACAGCGGCATCAGGTTGAATCGCAAGCTGAGGCGCTGAACGTGGCAGAGTATAACGTCATCGAGTACAATTAATTGACAATGCTGAGTAAACGAGCAGCATATCGTTTAACGTTGCTTGCCAAGCATTTAGCCGTTTTCAACTTTATCAGGCACAAGTCTATTCATGAATTTAAAAGTAATTTTAGCCACTTATAAAAATATTGGCTATCAACTATTAGGACTAGCCTTGGTTGGGCTGGGAATTATAGGTATTGTTTTACCTGTGATGCCCACCACTATTTTTTTCATTTTGGCATTAGCGTGCTTTACTCGCTCGTCCCCAAAACTTGCTGCTTGGTTACTCAATCATCCTCGTTATGGCGTAACCTTACGCCATTGGCAAAAGTACAAAGTAGTACCCGTAAAGGCAAAGTGGTTTGCGGGTATTGGTATGTCACTTGGCTTTATTGTATTGCTGCTTTGTGCACCGCCGTGGTGGGTTTTACTGCTGGTAGCCGGCATCGAAATAGCGGTTATGATTTATTTACTCTCTCGCCCTTCAAAATACCTACCAATGTAAATTTCGTAAATAATGTTGTGATAACTAATGCAAATCATTACCATGTAGATAATATTGCTTAACTACTAAATTATTTATGCCGTTAATAAATAAACGAACTTTATATAGTACCAGTCGTGCGTTGCATATTTATCTATCAACAGCACTGCTGTTTTTGCTTATTTTATTTGCTGTCAGTGGGATTGTACTTAATCATGTTGATTGGCTAGAAGGCGATAAAAGTGATGGGCAACTAACCACATCACTCCCAAGTGCATTACTTGAGCAGGGCCAAGAAAACCTAGCAACCTTACCCATTTTATATCCTGAAATAGAAGCTTATTTAGCTAACCAATATGGCTTAACTAAAGTAAAAAGTATCGACTGGGAAAAAGAAGATGCACTCGTGATGCTCGACTACCCGCTGCCTGCAGGTTTTGCCTTCGCAGAACTTAATTTCATCAGTGGCGAACTGAATCTCGAATATCAAACTGGCGGCTTTTTAAGCTTAATTGGCGATTTACATAAAGGCCGTCATAGCGGCGAAGCATGGAGCTGGGTGATTGATATATCAGCCGTGTTAATGATTTTTTTTGCTATCACCGGGATGATTATTTTATTTCAAAATAGAAAAAAACGCTTAGTAGGAATATGGCTAACAGTGCTTGGGGTCGCAACACCAGCAGTCATTTATTTATGCTGGGTTCCGCAACTAAAAGGAGTGTCTTAATGCTAAAACTTAATACCTTAATAAGCGCTGTTGTTTTATTTACAGCAGCTTTGTTTCAACCTCATGCGAATGCCGCTGAACTTGAAATAGAACTAACCCTACCTGATCTAGACGTACAACCTTACCATCGACCTTATGTCGCGGTTTGGCTAGAAACCCCAGAGCGTAAGCATGTAATCACGGTTGCCTTATGGGTTGAAAAAGCAGAATGGTTTAAAGACTTACGCCAGTGGTGGCGTAAAGCCGGAAAAAGTGACGCTAACTTTGATGGTGTAACAGGTGCAACAAAGCGCCCAGGTACTTACACCATTAACTGGAATGGCACAGATCTAGATGGCAAAGCCGTAGCTGCAGGCAAGTATTTACTTAATTTAGAAGTCGTTCGCGAAGAAGGTGGCCGTGATTACACCCGTGTAGAACTTGATCTAAATAAAGACGGCAAGATCACCATCGATGGCACCAATGAATTTTCACAAAGCTTCGTCACCATTAAAAGTCAGTAAATGTAGCTGCTAAAACAATTTAAATAAGGAAAGACTATGAAAATCAATTTACTTAAAAGCGCATTTATCGGCGCACTTACTTTCACTGCCCTAGCATCTAGCTATGCCAATGCACATGCTCGCTGGTTAGTGCCTTCGCACACATCTCTTTCAGGCGACAAAGCACATTATGTGATGATCGATGCCAGTATTTCGAATGAAATTTTCGCACCAGATAAAGCATATCGTCCAGCACAACAAGGCTCGGAATATGATGATAATCTGATTATGGCAATCGGCCCTGATGGCAAACCAGTTAGCGATAAAATTCGTGCATATTATCTGCAACGTAAAAATTCAGCGGCGGTAAAACTAGCTGGGGAAGGTACTTATCATATTACGATGAGCCAAGAACCACGACTAATGACTTTTTATAAAGATGCCAAAGGCGAACGTGGCCGTGTATTTGGCCCTAAAGACAGTAAAGATATTCCAGCTGATGCAACCGATATTAAAACCACAAAATCGATTGCAACGGTAGATACATTTGTAAGCCGCAACGGCACCTCAAAACCTGCGCTACTTGGTCAAGGCTTAGAGATCAGCGGCCCGACTCATCCTAATGATTTATTTGTTGGTGAAGAGGCGCGTTTTCAGTTATTAAAAGACGGTAAACCTGCTGCCAACATAGAACTTGCCATCTTAAAAGGTGATACACGTTATCGTAACGAACGTGGCGAAGTTAAAGTAACCACAGATAAAAACGGCTTTTTCACTAACACATGGCAACACCCTGGACTATACCTGATTGAAGCAAGTGTGAGCGAAGGTTCAACTGAAAAAGGTATCGATAGCGTACGTTATTCATTATTTACTACCTTAGATGTAGCACCTGAATAATTAGCGTTTATAAACGAGAGGTTAGCGCCTGCTAACCTCTCGTCAGTTTCACTACCAATTAGCACTATACACTATTTTATAGTCAGCCACCGTCACTGTTAGAATAAAAAAAACACTACAAAACAAAAGCTTAACTTATGGCTTCGATTTTGCTATTACTAGTTTATATGGAATGTATAACTAAAAACGAGTGACCAAATAATGACTAATAAACCTCTTTCTTTGCTAGCCAAAGCCCTTCCTATTGCCACTAGCCTATTGTTTCTCAGTGGCTGTATTGTGCATGTTTCAACCTCGTCAGCCAATATACAACAACAGCAGCAACGCTCAATATCAGCGTCACAATTACAGCAACTAAGTATTAATGCTGAGGCGGGTTCACTTAAAGTGATCGGCTCAACCACAGCAACTAACATCAGCGTAGATGCCACTATTTATACAGCAAAAAGTGATGACCCTTACATACTTACTCTGGAACAAAAAGGCGATAAAGCCGTACTTATAGCAAAAAATTATAGTTCATCAGGAATAGTGGTATATCAAGGTAATTCACCCAGTATTGATTTAGTTATTACTGTGCCAAGCTCATTTAACCTTGAGATTGACGATGACTCTGGCGATATAGATATTGCTGGTGTACTAGGTAATATCATTATAGATGACGACTCAGGGAGCATTCGTATTGATCAAGGTCATCACGTCACAATTGATGATGATTCAGGGGATATCGATCTGCAAAATATTACTGGTAATGTAGAGATCAGTGATGACTCTGGCAGTATTACTGCACGTAACGTTGCTGGCAATATGACTATTGAAGATGATTCAGGTGATATAACCCTTAATAATATCACTGGCAGCGTAGATATTGACGATAACTCTGGCAGCATCAATGCCAAAACTCTAGGCAGTTACATCACCATTGAAGATGAATCGGGTGATATTTATGTTGAACATGTAAATGGCCTAGTCACCATTGAGGATGGCTCAGGCAGTATTCGTGTTAACGACAGTAAAGGTCTCACCATCATTGACGCTGGCTCTGGTGATTTGAGCATCGATAATATCAACGGCCCAGTAAAACTTAACTAACTCTTGATGTAAAACGGCCAAGTAATTGGCCGTTTTTTACTGTCTAATTTTGTGTTGTCGGTCGTGTGATCACAACAACTGCTATATTTTGCTAATCGCAATGCTTGATGAGCGTAAATGTGTCATCGTTAGTTTCCCTACCAGCGGTATTTTGCATTAAAAACATCAACAAGTAATAGTAAGCACTGTTTACTACGCATAAAGCTCCTTTTAGTGCTATACAACACACCATTAAAATTCTTTAAAAAAGAATGTTAACACCTATTTTTACTAATTTTCGTTCTTTTAACCTGAGTATATTATTAATCAAGCATCAATAGTGACACTCGAAATTAAGTGATCATCTATTGTTAGGCTATAACTTATGTATTCAATTAATCGAATCAACGTGACTCTGCTTGGTCACCTTTAAGGAGCAAAACATGGCTAAAATACTCAACCCAACTGAACATGATATTGGTGGCTTAAACGTAAAGCGCGTACTGCCTAATTTTGATAAAAAAATGGTGGGACCATTTATCTTTTTTGATCACATGGGACCAAACGATTTTCCTGTTGGCCAAGGGATCAATGTTCGCCCTCACCCGCACATAGGCTTATCAACACTCACTTATTTATTTCGCGGCAGCATTTTACATCGCGACTCGCTAGGTAATAATTTAGAAATCCACCCAGGCGATGTGAACTGGATGACGGCAGGTAAAGGCATTGTTCACTCAGAACGAGAAAGCTTTGAAGTGCGCGCTAACCCGCATCATATTGACGGCTTACAATGCTGGATTGCGCTACCAGAAAATATGACTGAGATTGAGCCTTCATTCACCCATATAAAAAAACAGCAACTACCACACATAATTCATGAAGGTATCATGATGCGCTTAATTGTTGGTGAAGCTTACGGATTAAGCTCCCCAGTTAAAACCTACTCCCCCATGTTTTATATTGATGTGGTTGGCAGCGCCAATAGTCAAATTAAGTCGCCTAACCCACAACAAGAAACCGCGTTATATGTTATTTATGGAAGCGTTACCGTGGGTCAACAGGATTATCAAGCAGGTGATTTTATCCTACTTGATAACCTCGATACTGATATTCACTTTGCCAGTGATGCACGCTTTATTTTGCTCGGTGGCGATAAATTTGAAAAAGTCCCATACTTGCATTGGAACTTTGTTGCTTATAGCAAAGAACGCTTAGAGCAGGCAAAACAAGACTGGCAAACACAACGTTTCCCAAAAATCCCTGGTGACGATAAAGAATTTATTCCGCTATAGTAAACAGTATTTTAAGGCATAATAAGTTAGCCAGTATTAGCAAAGGACAACTATGTTAGAGATCGCATTAATTTATTTAGCCGCAGCCATTGTTGCGGTGCCTATCGCAAAACGCCTTGGGTTAGGCTCCGTGCTCGGCTATTTGCTGGCAGGTATTTTAATTGGCCCGTATTTGCTGGGGTTAGTGGGCGATCAAACGTCTGTTATGCATTTTGCTGAATTTGGTGTAGTAATGATGCTGTTTTTAGTCGGCCTTGAACTACAACCAGCAAGGCTTTGGAAGTTACGCCACTCTATTTTAGGGCTTGGGGGTTTGCAAGTAACCCTAACAGCCGCGGTAATTTTTGCAATTTGTTATTGGTTTATGGCCATGCATTGGCAAACAGCACTAGCAATTGGTTTAATGCTCGCGCTTTCTTCAACAGCAATTGTGCTACAAAGCCTGGAAGAAAAAGGTTGGCTGAAAAATGAAGCCGGCCAAAATGCGTTTTCGGTACTGCTATTTCAAGATATTGCCGTTATTCCTATTTTAGCATTACTACCATTATTGGCGTTTGAGCCAATGTTAAATGCCACCAGCACGCATAATTCGCTAACTGCTGATTGGCCAGTTTGGGGGCAAGTAACCGCCTCAGTAACAGTGATCGCGGCAATTATTTTAGCTGGTAAGTATATTTCTGCGCCGCTATTTAGGTACATTGCTGAAACCAGAATGCGGGAAATATTCACTGTATTTGCGTTATTTTTAGTGGTAGCGATTGCGCTGATTATGCAAAATGTTGGCTTATCTCCAGCGTTAGGGACTTTTTTAGCTGGTGTGGTACTGGCAGAAAGTGAATTTCGTCATGAGTTAGAGGCCGATATAGAACCCTTTAAAGGACTGTTATTAGGATTGTTTTTTGTCGCTGTCGGTGCCTCTATCGACTTTGCATTGTTATTTAATCAATTTACTTTAGTGGTTACATTGGTTGCCGCTTTAATTGTTGTAAAGGCCGCTGTTTTGTATGCCTTAGCACGAACTTTTAAAATTCATCATACCCAGCAACTGTTATTCACTTTAGCCTTAGCACAAGGTGGTGAGTTTGCTTTTGTGCTCCTGACGATGACTAATACATTGCAAATTTTAACCCCAGAACAAAGCAACTTAACCACCTTAGTCGTGGCCATCTCAATGTTAATAGCCCCTTTACTATTAATGCTTTACGACACATTACAAAAACGTAGCAACACAACAACAAAACCTGAGTTTGATAAACCAGAGCAGATAAGCCCAGCCAAACACGTAATCATTGCTGGGTACGGCCGTTTTGGACAAATTATGGGGCGCTTACTGAGCACCCAAGGGTATGATATTAGTGTCCTTGATCACAGTCCTAGCCAAATTGATCTGCTGCGCCGCTTTGGTAATACGGTGCATTATGGTGATGCAGCACGTAAAGAACTACTCGAAGCCGCTGGAGCTGATACCGCACAATTACTGGTTATTGCTATTGATAATGCCGACAAAACTCTCGAAATAGTTAAACTTGTCCGCAAACACTTTCCGCACTTAAAGATTGTGGCGCGCGCTAAAGATCGTCGCCATGCTTACCAATTACTTAATTTGCACGTTGATGCGTTTAACCGAGAAACCGTTGACTCCGCCATCAACCTTGCCGTTGAAACCCTAGAACTATTAGGAAATTCAAAGGAAGACTCGCAGCGCGCAGGACACTTATTTAGAGAGCACGATCGTGCCTCAGTACTGCAATTAGCAAAACTGTGGGGCGATGATCACAGTTATGGTGTAGCGGTACGTCAACGCACTGAAGATCTAAAACAAGTACTCAATCAAGATAAACGTGCCAGAGAATCACTCAATACCTGTGACCAAGGTGACTGCGAGGACAACCATAAAGATGCTTAAAATAACTTTAGAGCAATGGCGTATGTTTAGGGCTGTGGTTGAACATGGCGGTTTTAATCAAGCATCACTAAAAATTTATAAAAGCCAATCAAGTATTCACAATGCTGTTGGTAAAATTGAGACCGCTTTAGGTGTTAAGTTATTTACTATTGAAGGACGTAAAACCGTGATCACCGAAGCTGGTGAGATGATGATGCGCCGCGCTAATTACCTACTCGATGAAGCCGCCAAAATAGAAGCAATTGGGCAGACCCTCAGTGAGGGGATTGAAAGCAAATTACGTATTGCTGTTGATGAAGTTTTTCCGCAAGCACTGCTTTATAAAGTACTCAACAATACCTCGGCAATGTATCCATTATTACGTATTGAATTATACGAATCAGTACTGACTGGCGCGAATGAATTACTAGAGAACACCAGTGCCGATATTGCAATATCGGGATTCACTGGCAAAGCCGGGTTTAGTGAAGAGTTGTGCAATATCGAGTTTACTGCTGTTGCGCACCCAGATCATGCGTTACATAGCATCACCCGACCTATCACCCTTGAAGATTTAAAATCGCACCGACAAATTGTGGTACGCGATTCAGCCTTACACAATAAACAAGACGGTGGCTGGTTAGGTGCCGACCAGCGCTGGACAGTAAGCCATATGCGGACTTCCATTGATATGATCAGCAACGGCTTAGGCTTTGCTTGGCTACCTAGCACAGCGATTACCAATCAGTTAGCACAAAATCGGCTCAAGCCCCTTAATCTTAGCCACAATAGTAAGCGTAGTGCCATGCTACATTTACTATTTAAAGACGGTGATCGCCTTGGCCCGGCAGCGCGCACATTCATTGGCGAGTTACGATATCAAGTAATGCAGGCTGATCTTGATTGCTAATCAAGGGCTTTCATTCTATTAATTAGAACGAATAGTCCTTTTAAAAGCGATTTTAATCTTCCTTATAAAACTTATACTGCTGCTATTCAAATTAGCGATTAATCAGGAGTTAAGTTATGCACTACATACGCAAAGCCAGCGAGCGCGGCCAAGTTGATCTTGGTTGGTTACAAAGTCAGCATAGTTTTTCATTTGGCCATTACCATGATCTAAAACACATGGGGGTGTCGGTACTTAGAGTGATCAACGAAGATAAAGTACTTTCTGGTCAAGGCTTTGGCACTCACGGACACCGGGATATGGAAATAATTTCCTATGTCATTTCCGGCGCATTAAAACACCAAGACAGCACCGGCAATGAATACATTGTTCCTGCTGGTGACGTGCAACGGATGAGTGCCGGTAGTGGTATTATGCACAGTGAATATAATGCTTCAAATTCAGCAACAGCGCACTTTTTACAAATTTGGATACAACCCAAATTGCGTGGTATAGCCCCTAGCTATGAGCAAAAAAGTATTCCGCAAACAACTCAGCTTACACCACTTGTTACACCAAATGGCGAACACGGCAGCGTGAGCATCAACCAAGATGCCAGTATCTATCGTTTAAAACTTGATGAGGGTCAATCGCATACATTGCAAACAGCGAATAGAAAAGGTTATTTGCATATTATCTGCGGGCATATAGACGCAAACAAGCAAAATTTTAGTAACGGCGATGCCTTTGCACTAAATCGCAATGAACGGGTAACATTAACAGCCACCAGCAGCTTAGAAGCGCTGTGGTTTGATCTACCAGCATAAAGTAAATAATCAGTAAGTTGAAAAACTAATGACAGTAACAACCCTCTCTATCATCGCATTTGTCGTATTGCTCACCGGCGTGTCAAAATCAGGCTTTGCAGGAGCGCTTGGAGTGTTTAGTGTCCCTTTACTAATGCTAGTGATGCCCCCTGTTGCCGCAATCGGTTTGATGCTACCGGTACTTATTGTTGCCGATGTCTTTAGTTTAAAAAGTTACTGGCAACAATGGGATATACAGCAACTTAAACGCTTACTACCGGGTTTATTGGTAGGCGTAGTTATTGCACATGCGTTAATTGGCTGGTTAGATGCGGCGTTTATAAAAACAGCGATTGCTATTTTATGTATAGTGTTTGCTATTCGCAGTTTAGCCTTTAGCAAGTTTACTTTGAGTGCCTTAAATAGCCGTTTAGGTGCCTTCTCTATGGGCGGTTTAGCCGGTATTGCAAGTACCTTAGTACATGCTGGCGGCCCACCTTTAATAATGTATTTCAGTACCATTAAGTTACCACCGAAACGATTTGTCGCAACTGTGGCGATTATTTTTGCGATGATGAATGCCGTCAAGCTTATTGGCTTTATTAGTCTGGGTTTAATCGAAATAAAGTGGGCATTAATTGCACTTGCCAGCTTGCCGATTGCTTTTTGTGGTAATCGTTTAGGGATCTGGTTGCAGGGCAAACTCAATACTTCGCAGTTTCTGAAAATAATGAATGTACTACTCTTGTTGCTGGGTATTTGGTTGTTAGTGATGTGATCTGGCTAGTTAAACATTTCGTAGTTAGGTAAACTGATTCAACAAACGCTATTTAAGGCTCTATTTTGTTAAATAACCAACCACTTCGTAAACCCTTCTCTGTACTGGTTGTTATTTATAAAAAAAATAAAAACTGTTTACTGATCCAACGTACCGATGATGCTAACTTTTGGCAATCAGTCACCGGCGGGATTGATGAAGGCGAAACGCCTATTGTGACAGCTTACCGTGAGCTATTAGAAGAAACAGGGATAGATGCCCGCGCACTGGGTTTAACAATACGTGATCACCAAAAAACCAATCAATATACCATTAGAGAGTCATGGCGACACCGCTATCAAGCCAATGCGTTAATTAATACTGAGTATGTTTTTAGTATTTGCGTACCCGATGATATCGCCATTACTTTAGATCCGAATGAGCACACTGATTTTATTTGGCTAACGCAACAACAAGCGGCTGACAAAGCCTGGTCGCCAAGTAATCGCGATGAAATCTTGGCGTTATAGTTTATTTAATTGTTATCAATTAGGTTAACTGCTTACTTGTAGCACTTATTGAAACAACAAGCCCATATTGATTGCTTGTGGCAACCACATCATTGCGTCTGAGGTTAACTCATCGCTAGAAACCTCTAGCTGTAATGCTGTTTGCTTAATCGCCATATTAAAGCTACTTCCTTGTATACAAAAACCGAGTAGCAAATACTGCCAATGAGCTAAAGACCAGACTCTAAATCTATAATGTATACGTGTTAAAGCAAGGTAACATGGTTGCTGAATAGGTAAAATCAACTCATCAGGCATTACTTCTAATTTTGCTATGCAGGCTTCAATTTGTGAAATGAGCTCTAAAATAGGGTAATCTAATGTTATTACTCGCAAACAAGGCGCCGCTTGAATATCAGTATTATTTACTAAACACGTGAGCATTTGCTGTTCGATAGAAAGCTCGGTTGCCGTTACATTTTTTTCAAGACCTTGGGCTACTAACACCTCAGACTTGGTGCGTTCAAATAAGGCTATTTGAGCAGGTAAATCGACCATAGTTTGTTGAGCAACATCGATTATACCTTGTGGTTTAGTTTGTGCTAAAAATTCGGCGAATTGCTCACCTAAATAATATAGACTCCAACTTTTAGAAGGCACCGTCACAATAAATGCTTTAGCAAATGTGGAAAATAACGTATCTCCCATATACTGCGCCAACAATGAAAACTCACAACGTAAACAATCCACAAGCCTTAGCACATAACCTGCAGCGTAAATATCTACTCGCTGCTGGGCTGAAATTTTATCTGTACTTTTAATTAGCGTATCAAGCATAACGCCATCATGCGCATATGCCTGTAAGAGTTTATCATCCAAATCACCACGAACAATTAATACTGTTTGCAACCAATGCTGCACTTGCCTCAATGAATGTTCACTCATAATTTCTCTTTAGCTAAAACCAGCGGTGTAGAAATACAACCTTGTTGGTGGTTATTTTGTACTGGAGCATGAGGAATTTGACCCGCTAATACAGTTTTAGCTTTGTTTAACTCAGCGACTAATTCAGGAAACGCAGGAATATTTGCATCCCATTCCAGTAAAGTCGAGACAGGCCCACATAAAGATTGCGCGAGTTGATACAATTCCCATACAGGTTCAGGAACTGGTTTATCATGGGTATCTATCAAACAATGCCCGCTGAGTGTTGGCCCCGCCAAATGCATTTGCACAATACTTTTAAGCGGTAAGTTTTTTATATATGTCCTTGGGCAAAAACCGTGATTATACGCCGACACATAAACATTATTAACGTCTAGCAGCATAGCACACTGTGTTTGTTCGACCAGCTGCGTAAAAAACTCCGGCTCCGTGAGCGACGAGTTTTGAAACTCTAAATAAGTAGAGGGGTTCTCCAGCACTAATGGCCGCTGTAAAAAGTCTTGTACCTGATTAACCCGGTTAATAACATGCTTTAAGCTTTCCTCAGTAAGCGGCATAGGTAGTAAATCGTGGCTATTTACTCCTGCAAAGCCTGTCCAACATAGATGATCTGATATCCACGCTGGTTTTACAAAATCCGCCAATGCTTTTAACTTTTCTAAATAGTCAAAATCAAGCGCAGAGCTACTGCCTATATTCATAGACACACCATGCATAACAATAGGGAAATCAGCCATCAATTGTTCTAATACATGACGGCCATAGCCATAATTATCGATGTAATTTTCACTAATGATCTCAAACCAATCAACCCCTGTTACTGGTTTTTGCATTAAGTACGGATAATGCTCACTGCGCAACCCCAAACCAAAGCCTAGCGGGTTTATTTGCTCAATAGCAGAAGCAGCAAAAGGCTGCTTCTGTATGTATGATGTCATGTATTCAATCCAATTAAGTTGAAGGCGGAAGCGCTAAGCGAATATCATCTGCAGGTGGCGGCGTAGTTTGCACTCCTTTTGCATTACAATAGGCCTGCCACGCGATACTGTAAACCGCATCACCTTCTTTAAATGGCATTTGCTCTAGAACTTTACCTGTTTCTGGGTCGGTATATGGTTTAGCCGTAGATGCATAGTCTGGTCCATCACCAAATTCAAATAATTGCATCTGGGGTTTTGCTGATGGCTCTTTTGGGAATAGCTGCGAGGCAGAAATCGGCACAGCACAACCACCTAAATTATTACATTTGTTATTTGCAGGAGCGCTAAATGGACCATCAGCAGGGGCGCTACCACCACAGCTTCCTCCCGGTGTTGTGCTATGCACAAACCCACACCCACCTTGCGCTTTGCAATTGTTCGAACCTTTACAGCTGTGGAACACTGTTGCGGGAGGTAAATTATTTGAATTTTCTTTTGTATAATCCATACCTTGGCACGCATGGTATAAAACATCCTTAGACATATCCGCAATACCCGCAACCAGATCTGGAGCCTGCCCTGTTGTAGCCCAACAAATAGATACTCTATCGCCCGCCCCCCCCATTGCAGGACCTGGAAACTCAGTCGTTTTACCACCCCAATAGCGATCCAATGCTGTGGTAAGTCCTTTTAAAGTGCCAACCGCTGATTCACTAAAAATTTGATGTGTTTGTGCACGACGTTCAGGGCTAGAAAACAAATTATTCAATGCTTTTTCTACATCAACTACAGCAGGTAAATCTGGGTGCTTCTGCTTAGCCTTATCGCCACCTTGCGGGTTAAGCATTGCTACTGTAAATTTACCGCACAAGTTATGCCACGTTTGCCAGGTCATATACACTTGGGCCGCGTTGTTATCACTGTAAGATTGACCCTCTTGGTATTCATATTGAATAATCAAATCAAGTACATCAGCAAAGGTAATAAAATGATCTTTTTTAGTATTTGTAATACGTGCGCATGCAATACCAGATACAGGAAGTGGCTTTTGCCCAGCGCTATCCGCTGGGTAATCTTCTTTTAGGTTATCAGCATTAGGTTGAAACTTAGCAGCGACCTGATGATCATCTGCCTCAATCGGTGTGCTTTTCAATGCTACCGTTTGTTGCTGCAAATACGTTATTACCCAACTCTCTGCCGCCCAGCGGCTGCAGATTTCAGAAACAACACCTTTACCTTCACCTTGATCCGTTATTGCATTGATATTATTAACAATCTCAATTTTTAACTTATCTAGATCATTACTTTCATTGATTGAACCATTAATCCCCGGGTATTGCGGTTTATATTCGGCTGAGTCACGAGTATTAAAGTAATCACGTTGCACGGAATCAGGTTTAGCTGGATTCACCAAAATATCAATTAAGCTACTACCATCCTCATACACAATTTCAAGATAGTCCCAATAACAGCAATACATATGCCCGATAGAACCAAACATAGGTAAATCAACTTCTGTATCTGTTGCTTTAAACCAATCAAAAGGAGCTGTTTCAAAGTATTTAGGGCGAACGCCATCTAAATCTTTATTGATTATTAATTTTTTTGCACTTTCCTCGGTTTCTTCAATCAATAAAAACAGTAAAGCCTGCTCTTTTGTCAATGCCGCTGCATTGACTCGCATATCTTGTAGTGTTTGACCCTGAAAGTGAGTTGTAAAGTATTCTTTCACTTTAGGGCTAAGTTTTGATAAATCACGGCTGCAGTCTTTAAAATCTAAGATATGCGGGATTTGCGTTGTATCGTCATAACAATGCCAACCAAACTTTTCTGTTTGCAGTGCATTACTGGTAAATGAAGGAGTTAGATTTAGTTTACTGGCGATATTAGAAGCCAACTGTAAATGCAGCATTTCTTCTATAAACACACTATAAACAGCATTAAACGCCTGTTCATTTACGCTCAGTGGCTTGCTGGGTTTTGGCGTTGGAGTAATATCTAATTTTGCTATTCGTTCATTAGGAATAAAGCCTACTGTTGCCCCTAACCCAGGCCATAAACGCTCGGGATACAAGCCTTCATCCCCACCTATTGCATGCATGCCTTGTATTGAATACAGACCTGTCATATATAACGGGATGGTAAATAACTCAACGTTAATCGCAGCTTGTGCGATGGCTTTTATACACGCAATATCAGCGTCTTTGTAACTTACGGGACGCTCTTTAATTTTTTTGTATTGTTTGATGCTGACTTTAAGATCAAGATCGAGGTTAATCCTTACCGCCTTTTGTGCACTCTGCATTTTCAATTGCTCCATGATGACAGTTATATGCGACCAAGAAACTTGTCGCGTAAGTCAAATGAGTGTAGAAGGTTTCATCAGCGATGCAGTATTACAATACATTACAAAAGTAGATATTTGGCACAGAAGTAAAACTAATACTTTAAAACCAAAGAAAAAGTGACTAAAAAAACATTGATAATAAAACCACTATTTTAAAAGCATTTAGATAAGTGAGTCCTTATTGCGATTGCAGATATTTCGCACTATATGAAAGCTAATAATTTTTTAGTCCCAAAAGCTCACAACCTACAACTTTTATTTATTGCCACTCCCATGCTATCAAAAGCATTATCAAATTTACTCCAATAGACACTCTAACTTTGTTTGGCTAGCATAACGACAAGCGGCCGAAAAGCTTGCTCACTCAGTAGTCGCGGTGAAATACTCACGCTAAATGACACAGTAAAGCTCTACTATTTGTCAAATTTATTGATACGTTTATTTATTCTGTAAATTTTTAGACTTATCAGCCATAGTAAAGATCTTATTTTATCTAAAAAAGTACTCCGTATGGATAGTGAGTTTTTTTCCAAACAATTTGAGTCTGTTTGGTTATTGATCCAATCAATGCTTAGCCAACAAGCAACGTATCTACAATTATTGGTGATCATCACCAGCTATGCTGCCGCCTATTGGATTTATTCTAAAACAGTTAAAAAGCGCGTTGATAAGCACACTAAAGTGGCGTCCGATCACCCAATAAACATTATGCTGTTTCGACTTAGCAATATCGTTTACCCGCTAGTAGCAATCATTTTACTGCGGATATTTACCTCTATCGGCATCACTGTAGACTTGCAAGTGTGGTTAATGAATACCGCGCTCAACATTGCTATATTGCTGTTTGCTTACTCAATTATTAAAGAGTTTGTTAGCAGCCCTTTTATGTCAGCACTGTTTAAGTTAGTTGGCCTGCCCGTTTTGCTGTTGCACCTACTGGGCTTTTTGCCAGCATTTATAAAAACCCTTGAAGCGGTTTCGATTAATTTAGGCAATATTCAAGTCAGTTTATATGGCCTAACTCGGGTATTGTTTTTTGGCGCTATTTTATTTTGGTTAGGCCGCGCTTCCAGTAATGTTGGTAAGGTTATAATTCGCAACCAGCAAACTCTGGATATCAGCACCCGCGAAGTCTTTACCAAACTCTTTGAAGTTGGCTTGTTTTGTGTCATCGCGTTATTACTACTTAACATTATGGGTGTTAACCTCACCGCCCTTGCTGTGTTTGGTGGTGCGCTAGGTGTCGGCCTTGGCTTAGGGTTGCAATCAATCGCTTCCAATTTTATTTCTGGCATCATTATTTTGCTCGATAAATCACTCACCATTGGTGACTTTGTTGAGCTAGAAAACGGCAAAAGTGGCTTTGTTCGAGAGTTCAAAATGCGCCATGCGATTTTAGAAACTTACGACGGCAAAGACATACTGGTTCCTAACGAAACCTTTATTTCATCACTGCTGACCAACTGGACCCATAAAGACCCAAAACAGCGCTACCGTGTTGATTTTAGTGTGGCATACGCCACCGATGTTAGAGCCATGGTAGAAATAATTAAACAAGCTGTTGCCGAGCATCCACAAGTCATTAGCGGGCCTGATGTACCATTTGAAGAGCGTCCTGACTGCGAAATAGATAGCTTTGGCGATAATGGCATCAATATGTTTGTGGAATTTTGGATGCAAGGAATTGATGACGGTAAAAATCGGGTTGGTGGTGATTTACTATTAATTATTCTAGAAACCCTCAAAGCCCATAATATTGCGATACCATTCCCGCAACGCGAAGTTAGAGTGCTTAATGAAGACATGCTAAAAAAAATGTAAAAAATAAAGGCATAAAAAGCTGTGTTATAAACTTATAACACAGCTTTTAACCACTAAGTAAGTGTTATATCTCTAAAGATACTTTAACCAAGGTTTATTTGCTTTGCGCTTATAGTGACTAAATGCCTTAGTTGGCCAATATAACGTAACGGCTAACACAACCGTAATTAACCAAATCCATGTAATATCATTTACGGCAAAATATGCACCATGATTAGCACCAAAAATAGCACTGCAAATTGTGTATAAAATCAATAAAACGTAAAGATGAAAAATATAAAAGAACATCGGCACCGAGCCATACACTCTTAAAGCATTACTAAAGCGATTTAACGGACGCTCAAAAAACCATAAGCCAAAAAACATCAGCGCTAAAGTGATTAATAAAAAGCTCAGTGAAGGTGGATATTTGGTAACGTTAAATATCGACATAGCCGTTTGCACTGCTGTTGAAAACTGCTGCCAAGGTAGCGTTTCGCCATAGATATTTAAGCCGCGTAAAATAGCAAATAACGCTATACACGCTAAGCCCAAACCAATCAGCCACTGTTTACGATCTTCACTGTCTCGATTATGTGCGTACAGTGGGCCTGCGCAGTAACCAAGTAATATAACCCCAATCCAAGGTAATACTGGGTAACTGATTTTGACATTAACTAAACCACCTTCAGAGATAAAGCCGCGATCGTGCAGAATAGTCCATAAGGTATAACCCCACTCATCAGGACTGAAGGTAATTGGTGTGAGTAAGTTATGGCCAAAAACGATCAATAAACCCAATGCTAACAATAGTCGTTGCGGTAAGTTAATTAGTAATGCCAGAGCCAGCATACACAGGCCAATAGCCCATATCACTTGTAGAAAAATAGTCGGGATAAACCAAATCCACAAAAAGCAAATAACCGTAACTTCAAGGGCAATTAAAAACAACCCCCGCTTAACTAAAAAACTACGTGCAGAGCGTACTTTACCTGAGCTTGGGTGGCTATAAAGCCACGCCGAAAGCCCTGTTAAAAAGATAAAGGTTGGCGCGCAAAAGTGCGCTGCAAAACGGCTCCAAAACAGCCCTGGAGAGGTAACGTCAACATCCATTGGGTCTAATACCGGCATTTGCGAGAAAAAACGCTCTCGCACATGATCAAGTAACATTAATAAGATAACCACGCCACGCATGATATCGATACTATGAATACGGTTTTTAACTTGTTCAGAAGTCATATGTTATACCCAATTTAAACTGTGTTGGTGCACCAGGGTAGGCCCATAATGCATTGTAGCTACTGGCTATGTAGCTTTCATCAAATACATTATCAACATTAAGTGAAACATTTGTCCGTTCAGTCGCCTGCCATTGAGCAAATAAACCCACCAGCTGATAACTTGGTAAGTTAAAAGATAAGTTTACTGGGTCGCCTAGTCGCTCTGAAATATATTGATAATGACCACCAAATTTAATGTCTTGCTCAAGTACACGGGTATTGTGATTTAAAGAAAGCGAAAAATTATTTTTTGGTACGTTAACTAACGGGCTACCTTTAGGTATAGGCTCTAACCACTCAACATTAATCATGTCTTTGGCTGTTTCAGCCTTTACGTAAGCATACGAAAGTGTGTACTGAGTGTTTTCACCTAAACTACCAGTCAGATCAACCTCAATACCTTTACTGGTTACTTTACCAATAGGTTTTGAATAACCCTTATCGTCAGCCACCAACATGTTGCCTTTGCTAGCATCAAATAAAGCGATGGTACCGCTAACGTTGTCAAAGCCGAACTTCACACCCACTTCAAAGGAATCACTTTCTTCAAAACCAAACGATTTACCCTGAGCGTCAGTACCACTTAAAGGTATAAAGCCTTCGGAATAGCTGGTATAAAGGTTAATCGCATCATTTAGCTCATATACCATGCCTAGCCGTGGGCTAAGTCGATTCATAGTGCTATCTGAAGCAACACCTGACTTAGTCTCGAAAATATTCTGCTCAATTTCATCAAACCGCAATCCCAGCATTAATTTAAAACGCTCGGTAAGGTCTAACTGATCTTGTACATAAATACCGTATGCCTTTTGCTTTTCATTGTTTTCATACAGTTGCGCAACATCGGGGCCTTGCCCTTCACTGTAGTTTGGCTGATAAATATTTAATGTGTACGTATCTTTACCACCACGATAACGATAAAGCCCAGTGCGAAGTTCATAGTCATACCCATCAACACCAATCAAAACATGGTTAGTGATATCAGCAAGATCAAAATGACCACTTAATTCTGCGCGTACTGACAAATCATTAGAGTAATAATCTCTATAACGGTGTTGACGCGTAAGCATAGGATTATCTAAAGACAAAGTCTGTCTTGGAGGAGATAGTTCAGCATCAGACGAAAAACCTGTTAACGAAGCGGTACGATGGTTAGCGCCCAATAAGAGTGACCAGTCGCGATTAAAGTCATAGTCATAATTAAGTTGGTGTCCGCGAGAGTGCACTTTAGTTGGCGCATCATTAGGGTTACCTAAAAAGCGACTTCTAGGTACTGTGTCAAAATTATCGTTAAGTACAACAATACCTCGGTCATACATTTGCTGCTGGTCAACGTACTCAAACTCATACGTTAATGACGATTTATCGTTGATGCTGTAATACACCGAAGGCGTGATCACAAACTTATCATGATGTACGTGATCTCGAAAACTGTCACTATCTTGCCATGCACCATTAATTCGAAATGCAATATCTTCAGTTAGGCCGTTAGTGTAATCACCTTGCACACGTTTATGATCTTCACTGCCAAGTTCAGCTTTTAACTGGCCTTGCTGATAGAACTGTGGTTTTTTAGTAATGATATTAATTGTACCGCCTGGTTCAGAGCGACCATAGAGTGCAGAACCAGGACCTTTTAACACTTCAATATATTCAATGTTAGATACATCACGTGGGCCCGCAAAACCTCGCCCACCACTAAAGCCATTAATTAAATAGCCTGATGGCATATTTTCATTACCCGATAGCCCCCGTATAGAGTAGCTATCCCACAATGCCCCACCATTATTTTTACGAGAAATACTGGCAGAAAAATCCAGTGCATCTCTAAACTTGGTAATGCCATTATCAACCATCATTTCTTTACTTAATGTGGTAATTGACTGCGGCAGCTCTTTAACAGGAATATCTCCTCTAAAGGCTTGTTTATGTGCAATAGTGATGGTTTCTATATCTGATTCTGTGGCATTAGAGCCAAAAGAGAGTGCTGCAAAGGCAAGAGTTAATGCTGAGTACTTCATGATCCACTTTAATGATTGCTAGTCTTGTTTGGATATAATATAACATAATTGCAAGGCGGTGATACAATATAACGTTCAATTTAATAAAAAATAAATAATACCAACCCTAAACGCCATAGTGCCAGCTACTCTGCAACTTATTCGTAAATGGCATTGGCCTGAGCAAGAGCAAGCGACTAACCTCACTATGCGCTTTGATTATTGCTTTGACAAAGATGTCACTCGTGACGAAATAATTAGCCACTGTATTAAGCAATCAAAGCAACTGTGCAGTTAATTTATTTTGATCAGTATATTGAGCCTAAGGCCTGTATTGCCTACAATGGCGCACAATCTATTCAATGCAGATCCACAATTATGACTGATACAAATAAACCAGAATTACCAGACCAACTTTCGATCAACCCACGTAGCAAATTTTATGTAGAAGAAGTATTCGAGCATGAAATCGGCATTACACTTAATGGCAAAGAGCGTTTTGACGTTGAAGAATACTGCATCAGCGAAGGTTGGATCAAAGTAGCCGCACCTAAAGCACTAGACCGTCGCGGCCAGCCATTACTTATGAAAGTAAAAGGCACAGTCGAAGCGTTTTATAAGTAAGCTAACTGTTTACTGTAAATGAAAAAGCCGACTGAAGTCGGCTTTTTTGTGTTTGTTACTTACGACGCCAGCCGCTCCATACATCATCTATATCATCGGCTTTATTTCTGTTCTTTTTCTTACCAGTACCTTCAGGCTTGGCCATTGGCTTGTCGTTTTTAAGCGCAAGTGCTGCATCAAGGTTGGCTTGGTTTACGGCAAAGCCTGTTACTTCTTCACGCTCTAGGCGTAGTTTGTTTTTCTTTTCGATAATTTTAAAGTGATGAAAGTCTTCATAATCAATCAGTGATAACGCTAAACCTACTTCACCAGCACGGCCACTTCGGCCAATACGGTGCATGTAATCAGCAGGGCTGCGTGGTAAGTTAAAGTTAATCACTACTGGCAGTTTGGCAATGTCTAAACCACGGGCGGCAATATCCGTGGCTATTAGTACTTCTATTTCGCCATCTTTAAACTTTTCGATTACCCGAGTACGTTCACTTTGGCCTTTATCACCATGGAACACTTGCGCATTCACGCCGCGTTTTTCGAGCTTACTGGCTAAGTGCTCACAATCTTTTTTAGCGTTGACAAAAATCAGTGCTTGGCGCCATTGCTGCTGTTTAATTAAATGCGCTAAAACCGTGGTTTTTTCGCCTTTATTAACCGTAAATACACGCTGTACTAAGGTGCTTTCATCTTTGCTTTGTACTTGTATTTCTATCGGATCGTTTAACAACTCTTGGGTTAATAGCTTAACTTGCTCAGGGAAAGTCGCTGAAAACAACATGGTTTGTTTTTTAGCGGGCATAAGCGCTAATAAGTTAGCCAGTTCTTCGGTAAAGCCAAGGCTTAATAAGCGGTCGGCTTCATCAAGCACTAAGGTTGAAACTTTATCGAGCTTAATCGCATTGCTTGATATTAAGTCCAGCAAACGCCCTGGGGTTGCTACGATGATATCGGCACCACCACGAAGTGCCTGCATTTGGGTATTAACCGATACACCACCAAACACGGCAACTGTTTTAATCGCGCCGTTAAAATGCGCCGAATACGACTTAACATTATCAGCTACTTGCGTTGCAAGCTCACGGGTAGGTACCAAAATAAGCGCCGAGACATAGTTACCTTTGGTATCTCGCTTGAGTGCACCTTGTGATATTTTTTGCAATATCGGTAATGCAAAGGTCGCTGTTTTACCAGAGCCGGTATTTGCACCAGCAATAAGGTCACTGCCCGCTAATATACTTGGTATTGCCTTAGCTTGAATTGGCGTAGGCTGGATATATTCCAGCTCGGTTAAACGAGCTAGTAGCTCTGGGATAAGGCCAAGTTCGGTAAACGTGCTAGGGCTTGCGGCTGAGGTCATATTTATTACGGGCTTATTGCTAAAAAAGTAGCCTGTAATTTTAGCGTATTTAGCACGTATTAAGTAGGGGTTAGTGATTTTAAATGTGTTTTAGGTAATGGTACGCGTGGTCGTATCCGCTACGAATACCGCGAAAATTAATCTATTGATGCGCAGGTTTAACTAGGCCTGCGTTTTTATCAATGGGGTATCTTGGCTTTTTAAGAACTCAACGGCCTTTGCTTGATATTCTTTAATAAAAGATTCTGAGGTTAATTTTTCTACCGTTGACAAAGAAGACCGCGCATATCCAACAACTTTACTAAAAGAGCGAGGGTGCTCTTTTCGCATTTGTTGTGCTTCCTTAACACCAAGTTCAAAAAATGCTGTTATATCGATTTTATCACTTGAAGAAAAACCTCTGTTCTGGAAGTTGATCCCTTCAAGAGAGCCCTTTACACCCATAACATCATCCCAAAATGTTCCTCTGAGGCTTTCTGTGTTACCGCTTGCTCTTTGTGTGTCCTACTCAAGTTTTCTCACCGCATCAACTATCCCTTTGAATTCATTGATCGACATATTACTAAAATCAAAGCCTTCAGGATTAAGCAGCGCACTATAGGGTGAGCTTTTTTGTGCTTCGCCAGTAAATGCAGCAATCGCTTCTGGTTCTGCCTCTACCTCTTTTTTAGCATCTGTCACTTGCTGCTGAGGAGCTATCGGCGCTTTGGGTTGATTTGTAGTAGTAAGACTTACCGCTTGATGAATATTAAAATTGATTGTCATAAAAGTTCCTTTTTTAGTTGTTCTGCATTCAAGTATTTCTGTATCGGCTGACTTACTTATTAGTTTAGGACTTATTTTGGGTACTTTACCTAAATCATTTTGCTAGACAGATATCGCCATATATACATTGTAGCCATGACGAAAAAAGCCTGTATTTCTGGCACGTTTATTAGCTACTCTGTAGGGATTAGTGGCTTTAAAAATGGCTTTGATGAAAATATTCGACCCACTAGTTAGAACGAAGCGAAGTTGTTCATTGATTTAGCTAAATAAAAACCATAGCACGACGGCTAAAGTAACTCTATCTGACTTCAGGTTAGAGAAAAACGATAGAAACAGGCAGCGCAGCACATACTTTTGAGCTAATAGGTATTTACTAATTTATCTAAAAATAAATAGATCTTTTGGTTCATAGCATCATAGTCATGAGCAAGTAATACTTCTGGCTCCTCAACAAAGCGGTATTTTGCAGTTTCACTAAGATCATCATGCTCAATTAGCAAGGCTACAACCTCTTTAGTTAGCTCCATATGACATTGAAAACCAAATACTCGCTCATTATAAGCAACGATTTGCCTTGGGCAGCCCTCGCTATATGCGATGATCTTTGCATCAGGTGTCAGCCCCGGCATATCATTGTGCCAATGACCGACTTCTAACACTTTATCGAAGTGCTCAAACAAGGGGTGCACTAAACCTGCTGGTGTTAAAGTAATTGGAAATTTACCAATCTCACGCTCAGGACTATGTTCATAATGAGCACCTAATGCTTCGCCAATCAACTGAGCCCCTAAACAAACGCCAAGTACAATTTTCCCAGCAGCAATCGCTTTTAAGATTAGGGCTTGCTCACCTTTTGCATCAAAATAAGGGCATTGTTCAATTGTTGTATTAGGACTTTGAGGGCCACCCATTACAATTAAAATATCAATATCTTTAATCGCATCTAACAGAGGGCTACCTTCATACATCTTAGAATAACTAATAGTATAACCCTGCATTCTAGCCCAAGTTTCGTATGCACCTGGCGCTTCAAAATACTCATGGATAATAAAGTGAATATGCATTTTTTTGCCTTTTAAATAACAGAGGCTCACGATGATATACCAAATCAGAGCTATGCGTTTTATACTAACAGACACAAAACATCGATAAACCGCCACCATGCAAGCTAACGAGCTAATCCAAAGTTATACTCATAAACAGCTAATAACAAAAACAATTCATATGCCTGCTGGTTACGTTGATGATTTTCACTCACACCCATGGCATCAAATAGTGTTCCCATTTAAAGGTTTACTACAATCAAGCATTGGTGGTAAAAGCATAATAGTGCCTCATAATGCAATGCTATACATACCCGCAAACACGTCTCATAAATCTGTAGCAGTTACAAATACTGAATTTTTAGCCGTTTATCTTAATCCTGATGTATGGGTGGAGTATGCAAGTGAAGCTAAATCTTGCCTTGTAACGCCATTCATTAAACAGCTCATATTGCTCTTGTTTGAAAATGAAATGAGCCAACAATCAGAATCTAATATTACTCATTTATTACTCGTGCTCAGAGATCAAATTGTCATGGCTAATAGTTATGACATCCCCTTATTACTGCCAACCGATAAACGCCTGCTAGCAATTTTCAAACAACTTAAGCAACAACCTGATTTGTCATTCACTTTAAAAGAGTGGGCTAAAAAAGTAGGGGCATCAGAACGCACTTTATCGAGAGTTTGCGCAAAAGAATTTAGTCAATCTTTCTCATTGTGGCGGCAAAATATAAGACTCGTTTTATCTTTACAACTTTTGGATTCAAAGAGGTCGATTCAAGATATTGCATTAGAGTTAGGCTATACCTCTGATTCAGCTTACATTTACGCATTTAAGAAATTATTTAATCAGACCCCGAGTAAATATCGTCGCGATAGCTTAGATCATAATTTAACGCTAAGAATTTAGAACAAATTAATTGATAATGTTAAGGATGACAGCGTTTTTTCCCTAATAAGTATTGATAAAAACAATGTCGCTTCCAGCTTAGATTAATCTATGTGTTTATCAAAAAGCGCCACTAAAAAGTGGCGCTTACTATTAACTACAGCTGGTAGTTAACCCCTACATAATAGGTTGAGCCAAACTCGGTGGTGTTATACAAACGATCGTCCGAGTCACTATATTGCTCTTCACGCTGGTTGGTTAAGTTAACTGCTTCGAAAGTGACTTTTAACTTCTCACTTATATTATAAAAAGCTGAAAAATCCACATAAGTCGTACCATGAAAGCCAGCTTCATCTTGGTCTGAATCCGATGGCGAAGCTATCTCTGTTAAGTACTCACTACGATACGATGACGATACCCGCATACCCCACTGCTCTGTTTCGTAATATAACGTGGCATTCGCTGAGTGCTCAGATAAACCAGGGAATGCTTTGGTTGTAAAATACTCATCGCCATCATAGTAATCCATATCACCGTCAGCGTAAGTGTAGTTGGCGATAACGCCCATGTTATTAAACGGTGCGGGTAAGAAGGTAAAGTCTAATTGGCCGCCTAACTCTAAACCTTGAATACTGGTTTTTTCGCCATTTACGCTGGTGTAATAAGTAAACTCAGTGGCTGCGGTTTGTCCGGGTGCTAACAAGGCTTCTGAAAAGCCTGTTTGCCCGTAGGGCATTTTAGTGCTGCTACCAATTACAAAATTATCAATATCTTTGTAGAATAAGCCTGCGGTGATAAAACCAGTATCATCGATATACCATTCAATCGCAGTGTCGTAGTTTATTGACTCATAAGGTGAAAGCCCCGGATTACCGGAACTTAGCTCTAGCTTATCTGTGTTAACAGAACCTGAAATAGCAAGCGAGGCTAAAGAAGGGCGTGTGAGATTTTTACTAATACTTCCTCTTACCTGAACACCCTCGGCGGCATACCAAACTACGTTCAATGAAGGTAACAACTCGGCATAATCTTGTTCAACCTGCGTTTCTACGTTGTCGCTACCTGTGGATATATAACCGGTTGAAGTAACATCTGTCTTTACGTAACGTACGCCAACGTTACCGCCGAACAACTCATTTTGCCATTGATACTCAAGCCATGCTGCACGGGTTTCTTCGGTTAGATCATAAATACTGTTTATCAGTAAATCTTGCTCTGATAGCTCAGAGCTTACACCAAAATAATCCTGCGTCTTGGCAACATTTGCAGCAGCCCAGTTTGCTTTGTCATGGCCGTTATAAACACTGAAAAAACTAGCATCTAACCTATTATCAATTTCTCCAGATTCAAACTCTCCTTTTAGTGCGTCTTTAACTTGGTAGCCTTTACCGTCAGAGCTAAACTTTTTATTTAAAACGCCATACTTTAATTCACCCGTGTCGCCTACAAATGTATTGAACGAGAGTTTAATCGTGTCATAGCTAGAGTTCTGTTCGCTTTCATCCAGATCAAACTCGTGCATTTTCCAATTATCGATTGAGGCTGTATCAAAGTCATAAGTATGCTTAGCATAAAAACGATCTTGCACATAATCAGAGGTCACTCTACCAAAGCCTTCATAAAACACTTTATCACTAACAGGAATAGTAAATTTATTCTCCGAATGACCTAGTAGTAACTTAAGCGCTGTAGATTCACTTAACTGCCAATCAGTTAAAAATGATACTTGGCTAAACGTTGTGTCCATTTGCTGTACGCGGCTTTCTGTTGCTAACGTAGCGTTACTAATATCTGTGTAAACAGCTTCACCGTTCTCGTTATAACGCAGCTCATTGACCACGGCACCGCCAACTGTTTGTCCACCAGCAGTTGTTGTTCCACCCAAACCACTTAACCCTGCGCCACGCGTTGCTATATGGTGCTCATTTTTATCGTTGTTAAGCTCCGCATATAAAACATCTAAATCAAACGACAAGCTGTCACTAACTTTATACTGAAAAGCAGAGGTAACACCCAAGCGCTCTTGTTCGTTTTCCCATGCTGAGTAACGATTACCACGAGCAAAGCGCAACTCTTTATTAGTCACTTTATCTTGCGTTGCTTGATCTAAAGCACTCAAGTCAGAGCCTGCGCCATCAAGTGGGCGCCAACGATACGTATTTGTGCCTTGCTCCATCGTATCGCGCTTAGAGTAAGCTAATGAGAATAATGCGCCAAAGTTATCCCAGGTATTTGAGATCAAACCAGCCAAACGAGGGCTGGTGCCATGTGCCATAGAGTTAGATCCTGCTTGAGCCGAAATCGCCCCTTTTAGACCGTCGTAATCAAACGGCTTACTTGGGCGCAGCGCAACTGTACCACCTATGCCACCTTCTTCCATACTTGCCGAGAATGACTTTTTCACATCAATTTGGCTAAATAGTTCAGAGGCAAAAACGTTAAAATCAAATCCACGAGAACGGTTAGCCTGCCCTCGGCTATCCATGCTACTGCCACTCGTTGCGAGTACATCTAAACCATTCAGCTCTACTCGAGTAAAATCAGGACCCAAGCCACGTAGCGATATTTGTCGACCTTCACCACCTTCACGAGTAATAGTTACCCCCGGTACACGTTGCAATGATTCAGCGAGGTTTAGATCTGGAAAATCAGCAATATCTTCAGCAACAATACTGTCTTGAACCATTAAAGAGTCACGCTTTACGTCACGGTTTTTTAATAAGCTTTGGCGAAAGCCTTTAACAACTATATTTTCCATCTCTTGCGCTTGCTCGCCTTGCTCTGCTGCAAAAGTTGACGAACTGGTACTGGCTATACCCGCTAAAATTGCCAAGGTTAAGTAGCGTTTTGTTAATTGCGGTTTCATGGTTTTCTCCGATTAAAATTAAAAGTTAAAGTGGGCAATCAGTCACAGCACTCAAACAGCGTACAAACGGATTTATAGGCTGTTTATCATCTTGCTTGTTCACTAATTTAAAACTGACGAAAGGGGCATTTAGGGGCGTTTGCTTTGCACCTAAATAAAAATCGCTTGAAATGATCTGCGCTCCAGAGCTGATGGCGCTAATAGCGCGGTTGCTTGGTGACTTTGTTGCATTAAACTCATCGGCACGGGTTCTGACGATAAAGCCTTGTGTAACAGCCTGCGATATCAATTGCTGCTGTTGCTGGGGATTGTTAAACAATAGAAAAGCGGCATCTGGATGAGTAATCGGCCACGCTGCAAACATATTGGGCTTTGGTACTTGAGCAAACCGCTGTAGCTGGCGTTCATTTGCATCAAAAATAAATACAAACTTACCTCTTACGCTCTCCAAATCAGGCCAGCCCTGACTTTTTATCGATTCTGCTAAACCTTGATTTGGCTGTTTGATGTCTGCTGGGGTGAGTAATTTATCTTGCCCTAACACTTTACTAATAACGTTACTCAAGGCTTGATAGTGATCTACTGAAAAAAGCTCAGGCTGAACGCCTGCAATTTCTTCCCAACGAGTTTCTTTCGCATTAAATAAAATATAAATAGGTAGATGACGAGGGTGTTGATTTGACCAGTTTTTTAATTGCGTTAAACACTCAGTAAATAAAACACAATGACTGCTCACATCAACATCGGGAATATGTAGCACTTTAAAACCGGGCTTTGCAAGCTGCTGCTTTTGCACGTCGCTGTATAGTTGATTTTTAGTCCATGCTTGGCCCAGAGGATTTGAATATCGGCCACCTTGACTGTCTGCAAGTACATCGATCTCAAGCTGTCTTAACCCTAAATCTAGCTGCTCATTAAGTGTAGGGTGTGCATAACTAATTTTATCTGCAAACCCGCTTTCTAAATTATCTAGCTTATTGACTATCTGCTCATCAAGCCCTGTTTTATAACTGTTATGACTACCAATCACCTGTAACTCATTAAGCTTTGCAGCTGCTTTTACTGGCAAGCTGATGGCAGATAAAAAAACGATACCACTAATAACTTGCAACCATTTACTAAACATATCGACCCTTCATTCGCTTAAAAGCGAGTTGTTAATGCCTGTAAAGAGAGGGGGAAAGTTAAAAAGGCGCCAAAAAAAATTAAATTTTTTTAATTATTCATAATTCGATAAAAGTTAATTTAGTTGTCATATTTGTTTGTCAGCATAGGGTAGATTTTTTAATTAAAAATAAGAATATAGCCGTGAGTAAACGCGAATTTTCAATTACAACTGAGTTGTTAAAAGATGAGCTAAAATTGAAAGCCGCAATCCGTAAATGGGTCAAAGTGCCTGAAGATGAGGCTGACGTGTTCCAAGAAACATTTGCCACTGTGATCGAACAAGATAAACATAAAAAAATTGATAACCCGCTAGCATACGCTGTTACAGTTGCGCGTCATTTCGCATGGAAATTATCAGCTAAAAAAAGCGAGCCTTACGATGAAACACTTGATACCCGAGAGTCTGAATGTATTGAGCAGCGCTATTCACAGCACCAACAAATATCAACAATCCAAACGGTGTTAAAAAATATGCCGCCTATGCGCCAACAAGTTTTTATCCGCCGTCGTTTATACAATCAAAGTAGAGAGCACATAGCCAAAGAGCTTGGTTTAAGTGAAGATGCTGTAAAAAAACATATAAATCGCGCACTCGCGCAACTTGCTATGCATGCACAATAACCGGCTTGGTAATTAAAGCTTCATAATAAAAATTGTCTCCTTGGTATTTTTAGTTTGCTCTTTAATAGGACATTCAAACTAAACTCAAGGAAACGTAAAATGAAAAAATCATGCTTTATCTATACCTTCGCTTTTGTCAGTACAACTCTTTTCTGTCAGGCAGTACAAGCTGCTCCACCGCCAAAAATTGCAGAGTTTACAACCAATGATGCTAAAAAATGGGCCCCTCGTTTTGATTATGATACAGATGGCTGCTACCCATCGGTTGGGATCGGCAGTAATGGTCAAGTTAATGGTGGATTAAAGCCAACGGGTAGTATTAGAGGGGGCTGCAGGGACTACTCTGATTTAGTTAACTCAAATACTAATCATCGTAGTACCTGTGTTAATAACGGCAGTGTTCAATATTGTGCACATATGTATGCATTATATTTTGAGAAAGATCAGGCGATAGATAACGCATGGTTTGATGATGTTTTCAGCCATAGACATGACTGGGAATACGTAATTGTATGGCTTACCAATAACAATTTAACTCATATTAGTTATTCCAAGCATCGCGGTGCTGTTACAGCTGCCAAAAGCGATTACGCTTACAATGATGCTCAGCAACAACATGTTCGCATTGTGTATCATAAAGATGGCGCATCAACTCACGTATTTAGACCTGGTGGTGCGCAAGAGGTGGCAGAGAACGCAACTGGGGAGTGGCATACACCAACACTAGCTTCATGGCAGTTAATGCAAGGCGATGTAGGGACAACAAATGCCGATTTACAGTATTTATTTAATACCACCAGCTTTGATAAAGCTAACACTCCTTTTAATGATGGTAACTTTATCAATAAGCTTAACTCATCGCTGCCTAATGGTTATCCGGGCTTCTAATAGCATTAAAATTAAAAACGTTACAGCATCAATATAAAGCGAAGGTAATACTGCCTTCCTGCTTGAGTGGTGTTGTATATCGCATGATGTTGGCCTGCATACTCTCGGTAGTATTCATTACTAAGATTATTCACGCCAACATTTAATTCAAGTACATCGTTTAAAGCAAAATAAGCAGACCAATTAATACGCCTAAACGGTAAAAACCCCGTCTCGAACTGATCAACCCATATCTGCTGATAATTTATTTCACTAATATAACCACTACGATAATTCAGCTGTAGTCGGCTGCCCCATGTTGGTTGTTGGTAATCTACTGAAAAATTAGCCACATGTTTAGATAACCCTTCTAACTGCCCGGTATACTTAAACATATCAGCAAAACGGTAATCTCGTTCGCTATCAGCGTAACTATAAGCCGCATTAAGAGTTATATAGGGTTGCAAGTGGTGGGTTAAATCAATATCGATACCCTTCACCCAAGCCGTTGCTTGGTTCACCCGCTGATATAAATTTTTATCATCAGCAACCTGCTGATAATTGATTAATCCTGATAATTTTTTAACATACAAACCGCTCACAAGTTGAGTGTGTGAATCGACACTACCAATCAACTGCATTGTAAATTGCTGACTTTCATAAGCTGATAACGATGTATTACTCACTTCATAGCCTGTTATACCCGATAACGGCTGCTTGGTTGGGTTAAAGTATTTGGTGGCCACAGGCGTTAAGTTCTCACTTACATTTAAGCGGGCTTGCCAATTAGCTGAAAGTGCATGTCTAAAATTAGCTGAAAAGAGCGGCCGTGAATAGCAACTGTTTTTGCTTTCAAAGTTTTTTGCTTGATAGACTTGCTCATCAAAATGCTCGATGCGCATACCTAAATCAACACTATAATCATCCTGCTGATACTCATACTGCAACCAAGCGGCGCTGTTAATTCGCTCTAAGCTATAACTTTGCGAATCTAAAATATCGCCACTATCGAGGCGAATATCGGTTAAGTAACGCTTGGCCACATTACTATTGTTGACGCCTAGCCAAGATACTTCTTTATGGTAATCAACGATCTTACTTAATTCACTATCAAGTGCACTATCTAAAAGGCCTGTATTAAATTCTCTTTTATAAAGGTCATCCTGCTGTTTTTGAACTCGCTCATCGACAAAACGTTTATACTGGACACCAAATTGCCAAAGGGTTGCGTCATGCTGGTAACTAAAACTTATATTACCCTGCTGCTGTTCAATTAATGACTGGTTAGCCTGTATATCGATTTCGTCTAGTTGCCATTGTCTACTCGACTGTAAATCCATACTGTAACTATTATGAGGATGAGCCAGTTGAGGTGAGTAGTCGGTTGTTAAATTGCTAAATCCTTTTAAAAATACTTTTTCATCTTTTGGCACGTCTAACTCGTTTTTCGAGCTCCCTAACAACCAATTCAACTTAAGTTTTGCAGAAAGCCAATAATCACCTCGCCAAGTGAGCTGCGAAAATTGTGTTGTTTTGTTTATTTGCCGACTCTCAGTAGCTATTTGCGCATTTTCAAACTCTGCAAAGCGCAAGTAATCATGTTCATCAATTTCAAGCTGCGTAATTTTACTCGGCTGCTCGCTACCGGCTACGAGTGCAGAGGAGTTGATCCCTCTAGTTGAAAGGTGATACTCCTGCTTTTGGTTATTAAGCTCTGCATATAACCAATCAAGTTTATGGCTAAAGTTATCACCATAATAATGTACAGCAGCGGTAACCCCTTGCTGTTTAATAGTGTTATTCCAAATGGAATATCGATTTCCACGCGGAAAGTAAACCTCTTGTGCTTGTAGCTTTTGCTGTATGTCAGTACTAAGTTGGCTAATGTCAGTACTTGCAATATCTAAATGCCGCCACCGATAGGTATTGTATCCCTGCTCTTGCGTTACTTTGTGATTTATACTGCCGCCGAGCATATAAAACCAATGCCGGCGTTTGTATTGCCAAGAAAACGCACCACGATATGTGGGCTCATCAACAAAGTCTGTTTGGCTGTATTCAAACATGGTATTTAATTGCGACTCTTCATCCATAAGCTGTTCAGCGCTGCTGGTATAGAGATTAATGTTGCCCGCAATTCCTCCGCTATCCTGAACAACACTATATTCTTTAACGATATCGACCTTTTCAAATAACTCACTTGGCAACACATTAAAATCAAATGCAATCGCACGTTCATTTTGTCCTCTGCTATCAAGCGAAGAACCATGTATAGCAAGGGTCTGCATACCGTTTAATGCAACATGAATAAAATCACCACTTAATCCTCGCATTGCAACCTGCCTTGCCTCAGCACTGTCGTAACTGGCCGATATTCCTGCAACATTAAGTAATGAATCAGCTAAATTATTAGTCGCAAAGCTCGCGGCATTCATTAATGATATTGATTCAACTCGCACAGCGTCATCGGGGTTCACATCGTTATTAACTGAATATCTACGAGCCCTTTTAGTCTGTACTGACGAAGCACTAATGATCACTTCTTCAAGGGGGATATCTTTTTTTTCGGGCAGGCTTGGCGCATTATTAATAGATTTATCATTTTCAACTGCATTTATTGTTAACTGAGAGACGATTAGAGAGCCCTCTAATTGCCCAATATTAACTTGGTAGTGAGTCGCTATTAACCGGATGATGCTTGTTAAATCATTGTCACCGAAGTAATAAAAATCGGCAGATATATTAGCCAAATCAGCGGCAAAAAAAACGGCTTCACCGGTTTGCTCTGAAAGCATTTTTAGACTGCCAAATAAATCTTTCGCCTGAACTACCACTAAATGTTCATTAGAGTTAGAGGTAGTTATAGCTTGTTGACTAAAGCTAAGTTGGCTATTGCAGAGACAGAGTAACAGGAATAAACCGCTTACTCTTTGCATCTTAGTTATTACGTATAATAATTTGCTCGGAGTATTGCGATACTCTTAATTTATTGGCTAAAGCAAGCATCTGCAGCGTTTGCTTTGGCGTGTTTAGATTAAACCGACCAGTAACAAGCATTGATTTAAGGGTGCTATCTTCTAAGCTAATTTTTTCACTCATTTGTCGGTCAAGCTTTGCAAGTACAGAACCCAAACTCATTTGATAAGCATCCAGCCACTGTGGTTGTGTGTTATCTAGATCCAAGTAATGATTGAATGACTTAGGCAGGAGCTTCACCTCCCCCATTTTTCCATCAATGATTTCAACACTTTGTCCAGCGGTTAACTCAACGGTGGTGTTATCTAGCTGATTTGCGACATGAACACTGCCATGAACTACAATAACCTGAGTACCAAAGTCACTTTTATCTACCGAGAATTCAGTACCCGTCACCGTAACCCGCGTATCTCCAGCATCAACAATAAATGGTTGGTTATCACTTAAATGTTGCACAGAAAAAAGCGACTCACCTTGGCTTAGCTCAACCTTACGTGACTGCTTCGTAAATAAATAACTAAGGGTACTTTGCGGGCCAACCTTCATGGCAGAGCCATCAGGTAAATCAACATAGCGCGATTGTGAAGTGTTTGTTTTTGCGATTATACTTTCTGGCTTAGCAGGTGACTGTATGGCTAAAAAATTAACCGCGATGAGTAAAAAAACTGAACAAAATGCACTTGCCCATAACCACTTAGTCATTGGCTTTTTACTGCTTACAGGGAGCTGCTCGGCTTGTTCTTCGAGCATATTTTCAAGTTCATCAGAACGCCATATTTTAAGACATTTTTGATAAGCATCACGATGTTCAGGCGCCTCATCCAGCCAGATTCTAAGTTGTTGCTGTTGTTCGTCTGACAAGCTATTTGATAACTCAGCCCAATTGGCTGCTTGCTCGAAAATGGCGATTCTATCTGTCATGTGTGATTTATTAAATAAAGTTCAAGGTAGCATAACAATCATATATGACAATTTGGCTACACAGATCATTTAATACCCCTCAACTACTACATGCTTCACTATAAACAAAAATATCTGACAACCATATTTCGATATCTAACGAAACATAAGGTTTTCCAAGTGGTTATATTACCGATAACAATTAAGTGACATTGATGGAGAAAAAAATGATAGCCGTTTTATTTGAGGCGTCAGCGATACCAGAAAAGCAAGAACGATACTTTCAATTAGCAGAACAATTAAAGCCTCTTCTGCGTGATATTAATGGATTTATATCTATTGAACGGTTTCAAAGCACAACCAATCCAGACAAGTTTATTTCCCTGTCTTGGTGGGAAAATGAGGAAGCAATTAAACATTGGAAACAGAACTTTCATCATCAGCTTGCTCAAGATGAGGGGAAAACGTCTATTTTTTCTTTTTACAAAATCAACATTTTAACCTCAACTCGAGCATATAGCTCTAATAACTAAGGAATTGTACGATGCATGATATACATATAGTTTTAAAAAACAGCCCTGGCGAATTAGCTCGCTTTGGAGAAGTGCTTGGAAAAAACGGCATTGGTTTAGAAGGAGGCGGGATATTTACTGTTGGCCATCAAAGTCATGCCCATTTTTTGGTTGAAGACGGCGATAAAGCAAAGGATGTTCTTATTACCCATGGTATTGAAGTAAAAGGCATTTCAATCCCACTCATACGAAAGCTAAAACAACAACAGCCGGAGAGTTAGGTGTAATCGCTAAAGCATTGGCTGAAAAAGGTGTTAATATTATCGTTCAATATAGTGACCATGATAATCGATTAATCCTTGTCACTGATAACTATGCATTAGCTGAAAAAGCGACGACTGATTGGGCTATCCGCACTTGAGCGAACATAATATCTCTTCGAGAGAATCAATAAACTACAGCCAAGAATCTAACATCGCAGCTCTAGCGGCTGCGATGTCAGACACTTCTAGAATGAAAATACTCTGTGCACTAATGGATGGAAAAGCGTGGACGGCTACTGAACTTAGCTCAATAGCCGATATTGCAGCGTCGACAACGAGCTCTCATCTATCTCGCCTGCTTAAGGCCAACCTTGTTACATGTTTATCTCAAGGTCGACACAGATATTTCCGTCTTTATAACCATAGCATCGCTTCACTACTCGAGAATATGATGGGTGTTGCTTTTCAAGTAAATAACCCATCCCGCTTAAAAGTTCCAAAAGAGTTACTAAAAGCAAGAACCTGTTACGACCATTTAGCCGGTGATATTGCTGTTAAATTATATGACTCGTTAGTCAAAAATAAATGGATTAACGACGAAGGCAGTGATCTAACAATACAAGGTAAAGAAAAGCTTTTGCAGTTAGGCGTTCCTATAGATGCCAAAACTAAGCGGAAAAAATGTTGCCCCTGCTTAGATTGGAGCGAAAGAAAGTTTCATGTTGGCGGACACTTAGGATCATCCCTGCTAGATTTTTTTGAAAATAATAACTGGATTAAAAGAGTTCCTGGGTATCGAGAAGTTATTATTACTAGTAAAGGTCATAAAGAACTGCATAGGCATTTTTTCATTGATGAATAACGCCTAACTATACCCCATTAAATAACTTTAAAATCAATATACACATTCTTACCTTGCGGCCTAGCTAACTAAGCCCGAGAAACTTTCGAATTAAAAGTAGCAACTAAAAATAGAGCTGGTTTAGTCTTACTTATTGTCTAACTGTGCTTGCAACCTAGCTTTCGTTTCTCTTAAGTAATTTATATAAGGATATGAGTCATCTGCAATCGCTAAAGCAGACTCCATATGTTTAAGCGCTTGACGAGTATCACCTTGCATTTCATAACCATAAGATAGAGCTGAAAGCGCATCGACTGATTTTGAGTGGTTTTTTAAATTGTACTTAAACACCTCAATTGCACGAGTAAACTGCTTGCTGCCCGTTAAGTTATAACCGAGTGATCTAACAGCGCGATCGGGTGGAGATATTTGCTCACCCCATTGCTGAGATAGTGTTTTGTAATATGCATCAATAGAGGCTACATCGTCAGCCAAAGCACTTATGGGCATTTGTTTAGGTAAAAATAAGTTGTAGTAGGCATTAAATACGCCAGCAGCAGTGGTTAAGCCATGCGAGATACCATCAAACGCATCATTATAAAAGCGTAGCCCCCGCGCTTTATGCGATTGCAGTGATTGCTGTAGTTCATCATACCTTTCACGCATTATGCCGGCTTCTTCGCCGATATTTATATAAACGTAATTATTAAGCTCTTTGCTTTTAGCTAAAAATGACTTTGTGCTTTTTACTGACGCGCCATAGTTCCACCAAACCGCAGGGCTATAAGCAATGTGCGCTTGGAATAACTCAGGTTTGGCTTGCAACGCGTATAACGAAAATACACCACCAGCGGAGGCGCCAGAAATAACCTTATAGTCATGCGTACGATAGTTTTTATTAACTAAAGGAATGAGCTCTTGTTCAAAAAACGCTAAAAACTTTGCCGCGCCGCCCCCTTCACCGACAGGACCTTGCGGCTCTTTATTCACTGTAGGATACATATCTCTAAGTCGATTAGTGTTTTCAATAGCGACAATAATAACTTCAGGCGCACGATTATCATTTTGTAAACGCTCAATAATAGCACTGGCAAGCGGTATATTACCCGCGCCATCTAAGCGATATATTACCGGATAAACTTTATCGGGTTCAGCTTGGTAGCTTTTAGGCAATTGAACGACAACTGTACGCTGCTCATTTAGAACAGCCGATTTAAATGTATGTGTGTGCTGAGAATAATCAGCTGTTTGTTGTTTAACATCAGATTGTGCAAAGGCACTTTGTTGACTAAAAATACAAAAACTAACAAAACACAGAGCGGTGATTAAGCGCATAACTAATCCCTTAGAGAATAATGAGTTACTTAAGTTAACAGAGTTTCAGACACAAAAAAAGCGCATTGAGCGCTTTTATCTTTAACAGGTAATTACCAAACTATTGATTTTATTCAACAGTAACTGATTCTGCGAGGTTACGAGGCTGGTCAACATCAGTGCCTTTAATTACCGCTACGTAGTATGAAAGTAACTGTAACGGGGTGATTAGTTACGAATACCACATTAAAGTATTTATTAAGAGCGCTTATATTCTTGATCTTATTAATTCGAGTATGTTATTTTCTTTGATTGAATGGATTAATTTTAGATACAAGGAAATATCATGTCTCAATTTAATTTGTGTTTAAATCAAACAAATCTATTAAATTGCAATGATTTTGCGACTCAGGCCATTTTTTCAAGCTTTCTTGATAAGGTCTCTTCTAGCGATGTATAAAATACCTGAAATCATTTTTTTTATAATATCGTTTCCTCCATTTATCTCTTTTCTCATTTCAGCCTTGTGTTTCACTCGCATTTCAATGAAGCACATTGAGAAAAAAATGCGCGAAGAAGGAATACATAAGCCGCTTTGGGATAAAGGTATAGGTATAAGAGTGAACATGTATGGCAAAGTAATTAGACGACAAAGACCAGCAAAAGCAACGGTTGTTAATGATGAAGCTATTTTACGGCACGCAAGACCTATTGATTTAATTTTAGCTCGCGTAATGCATATATCATTTTTAGGTTTGATGCTAATAATTGCTTATGGCTATTTTGCTTATGACTTAGGTGAGCGCGCATATTAATTTCATGGCGAAGTTATAGACAGAAGGTTTTATGCTACAGAAAATCACTTGTACCTTTATTTATGCTCCTTACGCTGACATAAGTTGGTTTTAGATGTTTATCATACCTGAAAGTTTTTACTGGCTACTAGCTGGACCATCATTCATTGCTTTCTTAATCTCAACCCTATGCTTCACTCGCATTTCAATGAAGCATATCGAGAAGAAAATGCGCGAGGAAGGAATACATGAGCCGCTTTGGGATAAAGGTATTGGTATAAGAGTGAGCATGTATGGCAAAGTAATTCGTCGTCAAAAACCTGCCAAAGCAACCATCGTTAACGACGAAGCGATACTTCGCCACGTACGTCCTATTGACCTTATACTCGCTCGAGCGATGCATTACTCATTAGTTGTTATGATGATCTGTGCGACCTATGGTTATTTTGCTTATGACTTAGGTGAGCGCGCTTATTAATTTTGTGTTCGAATTATAATCGATAGGTATAATGCTACAAAGCATCATCTCGTACTTTAATGTATGCTTCCTACTCTGATATGAATTAGCTTTAAATTATGTATGTGATACCTGAAAAGACTTTTTTATTTATATCTTTACCAATAATAATTAGTTATCTAATGTCAGCCTTGTGTTTCACTCGCATTTCAATGAAACACATTGAGAAAAAAATGCGCGAAGAAGGGATACATGAGCCGCTTTGGGATAAAGGTATAGGTATAAGAGTAAGCATGTATGGCAAAGTAATTAGACGACAAAAACCCGCAAAAGCGACGGTTGTTAATGACGAAGCCATTTTACGGCACGCCAGACCTATAGATTTGATTTTAGCTCGCATAATGCATATATCATTTTTAGGTTTGATGCTAATAATTGCTTATGGCTATTTTGCTTATGACTTAGGGGAGCGCGCATATTAAAAAAGGCGCATTGAGCGCCTTTTTATCTTTAACAGGTAATTACCAAAACATTGATTTTACTCAACCGTAACCGATTTCGCTAAGTTACGTGGTTGGTCAACGTCAGTACCTTTAATCACCGCTACGTAGTATGAAAGTAATTGTAATGGCAGTGTATATACCACTGGGGCAATCACGTCATCTACATGGTTTACGTTGATAACACGCATTGTGTCGTCTGACTCAAAGTGTGAATCTTTATCAGCGAATACATAGATGATGCCGCCACGTGCACGTACTTCTTCTACGTTTGATTTAAGCTTTTCAAGCAATTCGTTGTTTGGTGCTACAACAATAATTGGCATGTCTGCGTCAATCAATGCTAATGGGCCATGTTTAAGCTCACCTGCGGCGTATGCTTCAGCGTGAATATACGAAATTTCTTTAAGCTTAAGCGCGCCTTCCATTGCAATTGGGTATTGCGAACCGCGACCTAAAAACAGTGAGTGGTGCTTGTCGGCAAACTCTTCTGCAAGGTCAGCAATGCCATCAGCAAGTAATAAAGTTTCTTCTAACTTAGCTGGAAGCAATTTTATAGCGTTAACAATAGTGCCTTGATCTAGGCCTTTTTCTTGCGCGATAGACGCAGTAAGCATTAACAAACCAACTAATTGCGTGGTAAATGCTTTAGTCGAGGCTACGCCAATTTCAGCACCGGCTTTGGTCATAAACGCAAGATCTGATTCGCGCACAAGTGATGAGCCAGGTACGTTACAAATGGTCATTGATGCCATGTAACCTTGCTGTTTTGCTAAACGCAGTGCTGCTAAAGTATCAGCCGTTTCACCCGATTGAGAAATAGTAACCAGTAAGCTGTTTTCATGTACAAACGACTGGCGGTAACGGAACTCAGAGGCAATTTCTACGTTACAGCTAACACCTGCAAATTGCTCAAGCCAGTAACGTGCAACCATACCTGAGTGGTAAGACGTACCACAGGCAATAATTTGTACGTGTTTTACATCTTTAAATATTTGCTGTGCACTGTCGCCAAAGGCATCAATCGCTACGCGGTCGTCATTTAAACGTCCTTCAAGAGTATTACGTACTGCAAGCGGCTGCTCGTAAATTTCTTTAAGCATGTAGTGACGGTATTCACCTTTACCTGATGCATCTTGTGTGATGTTTGATTCAATGACTTCACGTTTAACGGCATTGCCGTCTACATCAAAAATTTCCACACTGTTACGGGTGATACGCGCTACATCACCTTCTTCAAGGTAGATAAAGGTACGAGTTACTGGTAATAATGCTAATTGGTCAGAGGCAATAAAGTTTTCGCCAAGACCTAAGCCAATAACTAATGGACTGCCTGAACGGGCAACAATAATTTCATTATCGTTGGCTTTATCAAATACTACTGTACCAAATGCGCCATCAAACTGCTTAACCGCAGCTTGTACTGATGCAAGTAAAGTGGTGTGTTGCTGGCGAAGTTGATGAATTAAATGCACCATTACTTCGGTATCTGTGTCTGATAAAAACTCGTAACCATCGCCTTTCAGCGCTTCACGTAAGCTGGCGTGGTTTTCAATAATACCATTGTGCACTAAGGCAATTTCGCTGTTTGAAATATGCGGGTGCGCGTTTGCTTTCGTCACGCCGCCGTGAGTTGCCCAGCGAGTATGTGCAATACCGGTAGTCCCTTTTACGCCAGCTTCATCAAGCGCGTTTTCAAGGTTAACTACTTTACCCACTGCTTTTACGGTATTAAGTGTATTACCATCTAAAAGTGCCACACCAGCTGAGTCGTAACCACGGTATTCAAGGCGCTTAAGGCCTTCAACTAAAATTTTATTTACTGGGCGTTCTGCAACTGCCCCAACTATTCCACACATAATTTCTCCTTTTGTACATGCCAAAGCGTCAACTTTGGGTTTGTATGTGTTGTTTAATATTTAAATGAACATCACAGGTGTTGTCGGCCTGTAATAAACACGAATTTTATAGCTCAGCGCAGATCAACTGCACACCACACGCTTGTATTGCTTGGCGAGTATCGAGTGCTAAGTTGCTGTCGGTGATAAGCGTAGTCACTTGCTGCCAAGGTAATTCTAAATTAGGGATTTTTCGGCCGATTTTTTCTGACTCCACCAGCACTATAACTTCACGAGCAGCGCCTGCCATAACTTGACTTAGGCCTACTAGTTCATTAAAGGTAGTAGTACCACGCTCAACATCAATGCCATCTGCACCAATAAATAGCTGATCAAAATCATAAGAACGTAAAACACTCTCTGCAACCTGCCCCTGAAACGACTCAGAATGCGGGTCCCACGTACCACCGGTCATCAAAAGTGTTGGCTCGTTTTCCAGCGCCAATAAGCGATTAGCCACTTTAATTGCATTAGTCATCACCACTAAACCGCGCTTATTACCCAGTTCAGGGATCATTGCTGCTGTAGTACGACCACTGTCGATAATAATGCGGTTATGATCTTTGATTAGTGCTGCTGCGGCTTTTGCAATCGCCACTTTACGTTTTGAATCAATATCATCGCTTACAATTTCTTGCGGCAATGCTATCGCGCCACCATAGCGGCGCAGTAATAGTCCGCTTTTTTCAAGCGCTGTTAAGTCTTTACGAATGGTTACTTCAGAGGTTTGAAACTGCTCAGCTAAAATATCTACGGCTACTTCACCTAACTCATTAACTTGAGTAAGAATAAGGTGACGACGTTGCTGGGTGTTTCGTTTAGTCATTAAGCAAACCATTTAAGTTTCGTTTCGAAAGTTATGGGATTTTAAACGAAACTATAAAAATGGCAAGGTGTAGATCAAAAAAAGCGCAATATGCGCTTTTAATTGGTCAGGGAAATTTTATTGAGGATTTAGCAATTCTCCACTCAAAATACATTTAACAATGGCATGCTGTCGGTTTGTACTGTTTGTCTTTCTAATACAATTTGTTAAATGGAAATCAACGGTTCTTTGGCTAATGCTGAGTATTTGGCTGATCTCCCAAGAGGTCTTTCCAATAGAAGCCCAACGAATACATTCTTTTTCACGTCGCGTAATTTTTACAGCCTCAAGATTTGTTGAGCGTCGATAAGCTTCAAATATTTCAACTAAAAAAATTCGCCAATAATCCCCTAGCATTTTCACTTTACGAGGTTCAGCGCCTAAATTTGACAATTCCAACACTAGACAAGCAAATTTATTTTTATGTAAACCCGTAGGAATTATTAATACCGACTCAAAGCTGCCAATTAACTCACTAAGCTGAATTGCTCTTGTTTCATTTAAGCAATAATGAAGCAACCGCTTACAGGAATTAATATCATTTAAAAAAGAATCATCAAATTCACCGAAATAATGAGTATCAAACTTAAATAAATCGGAGAGATCAAAAATAATAAACCCTGCTTGAACATAGCTATAATTATTTTTTATATCTTCAAAAAAACCATTAAAGCCATGTATTGAGTTTATAAGCTCAATTCTAGAATGTAGTTCATTCATATTTATCATATGCAAAACTCGATTTAGACTCATCTTTACAGAGTATAGGAAATACGACACAAGAAGAACTTGGCGAGTCATTATCAATAATTTGAGTGTCAATACCTACATACGTGTCAGCGGGATATATTACTGTTAAGAAAGTAAAAATAGCTGTATAGATAAATGATGTTTTAAATATGTTATTCATCGTGGTGTAGCCCCTAATTTATGTTGTAGTTATATTGTTCACATTAAATTTGAGCTACACGGTAGATTTTATCAATAACAATGAGATAACTTTTCTATAACCTTACAAAAATAAACTTTAACCTATTGAATATAAATGGAAATAATTTCACTAGTTCTACTACCTAAACTTTCAACGATAATTACACCATTCATTTTGTCCACATAAAAACTTGGTCTAATAACACTAAAGTCAAACGTTTTTGACTTTAGATTAGAAGTATCTACATCATTTAAGTCTATTTCATAGAAGGTCGTATTTATCAAATTATGATTACTCCATAATACTTTACCGTTTATTACAGCCCAATTCGTGTTTGTCTCAGTGGACATGCTTACCGGCATTGAAGTCATCGTTTCTTCATTCGCATCAAACCGTGATAACCTCCCCGTATTATCACCTAATACATATCCCCCTTCAAATTGTCGAATAAAGCGGTAACCTTTAAAGATAAGGTTTTTAGTTTTTTCTTCAATAACATACTCAAATACTTGCCATTCACCATTACTTTTTCGCGTATATAGAATGGATTTTTCATTTAATGAAAGAGTAACATCGCCAATCAACTCATCAGCCTTAGAGAGGTATGTCAGGCTATTATCAAACGTATTAAGAATTGTTATGCGGTCTTGAAGCTTTAATAATACATATTGTCCAGACAGAGAGGCGCCGAGCAACTCTAGTGGGTTTTCAGTGCTCATTAGTGTTGCTTTTTTCGTAACCTTACTTTTTTCATAAAAAATTAAGGAGCTAACACCTCCCTCATTTATTACCGTCCAGATTTTGTTACCTAAAGGTTGATAGGCAATAATGTTACTATCTTGCTCAGGTTGTTTCTTTTGAATCATTTCAACATTTTTAAAATCACTTAATGGCAGCTTTTTCTCTATCAGAGTATTGATAATATCATTATCTCTGATAGCTAATAGTGTATTTGGGGTTACTCGTTCTAATGCGATAAGGCCTTTGTTTTTATCGATAATAATATTTGAATCACCTGTTTTAACATTTATTTTAGCTAGCTTTTTATCATCTAATAAAATGATATGCTCATCATCAAGCCAATGAACATCATAGATAGTTGTATTTTGATCATGGTGAAAAAGAGTTCTGCCAGTCTTTAAATCGTGTACTCGAATAGAATTACGCTTACTACCCAAATAAATTCGCAGTACAACCAACTTACCAGAGTCTGGAGAAATATCCGCACGACTATCATGAAATCCTTTTTGAGGAACAGAAGTAATCTCTTCAAGCAAGCCTTTTTCAGAGTTGAATTTATAGATAAGTAATGCACTTTGCTGATCTTTTTGCCCAGAAAAATAAATTACGTCATTTTCATTTTTGTCGATAAACACATCTGTGATGAAATAAAAATCAGCTACTAACGTACCTACTCCATGCGCTTTATTTGTTAGATCTATCTGCTTTAATAAAGCAATATCACCTAAATTATCGGAAAAGTACAAGCGCTCCCCATCATTAGAGAAAACCAAACCTGTAGGCAGGGTTGTATTATCTACAAGCACCTCTATAGTCTCTGTTTTCTGGTCTTTTAAATAAATATGATAATTCTTTTCATGACTTAATTTACTAGTGAATGCAATGTATCGACCTTCACTGGAGGCTGCAAAGGCTTTTTTGTCTGAGACGACAGTATTTACCACCCTAGCAGTAACTGAAACTTCATCGACATTGTATTTAAATAAAAGATAAGCTAACGAAAGAAAAAGAATCGCTATTGCAATAAGGTAAAAATAGACCTTAGCTTTTTTAACATTCTTGTGCTCTGTTTTTTCTATACTTGTTTGTTTTTCTTCTATAGGGGAAGGAATTGTTGATACAGGACAAATTAATTTATATCCACGTTTAGAGAGCGATTGAAGATACTTAGGATCTTTATAATCATCATTCAAAATTATGCGAAGTTTACTTATAATTCGCCTTACTGCGGCATCAGAAACACAGCGGTCTTTCCATAAGTTATCATGCAATTCATCCATTGAAATATAACGCTCATGATGCTCAATAAAATACATCAATACGGCAAATACTTTTGGTTCAAGTACAACTAACTGCTCATTAATTTGAAGAGACATCTCTTCAGTGTCCAAACAGTACTCACCAAATTTAATCAACATAGCATTTGCCACTTACAAACCTTAACAGTCCCTTAACGTTCATTATAATAACGTACTGCAATAGTAATTACCATAAAGTTTAATGCATTGATTTAAATGAAAGTTACATTTTGGTTACGTAGATATCATCGCTTAATTATTGCAAAAAAAAAACGACCTTATACGCTCAATTTTAACCCCAACATTATAAGGTACAAGCAATGCAGAACAGCATAAAAAATGAAAAACATGCCATAGCAGCCCACAGAACAACTGATGGATTAATAGAAATCACCAATCTTGAGTTACTTGATGCGTTTGTTGGAGGATTTATAAGCCCTGAAGAAGTTTATTGTCACGTGAATGATAATGATGAAAAATCTACAACCACGGCAAGCCAAGAAGGCATCAGTTAATGAATACTGCAACTTGTAACTATTACAAACCTAAGCTAAAGCGATTAACTGAAAAAAGAGATCTAATCTCTTTACCGAACCTTGAAGACTGGTGTGAAGAAATGTGCCTTGCGTTTGATAGGAATGTTCTTAATCAAAACTCAAGTACCAACAAAACCCTACATTGGTTGTTTAATGCATATCCCCTTGTTTTAGCTTACCAAGGAAAAACACAAGAAAGCGAATTGTTTTTACACAGAGTAATAGCTTATTGGTCGGATAAATTTTTGCAGGATGAAAATAATCAAAATCTCATAAACTTAATCGATCCCACAATCAACTTATTACGCCTTTATAAGCTGACAAACCAACACTCAGCATTCCTACAGCTGATGGGTGAAACAGCTATTCTCGACAATACAGGCAAAGCAAAACTAGGTTCCATAAGTGTAAACAAAGAAATACTAGGTGAGCAATGGGAGATATTGCACTTAGCTGCACTAGATGAACTATTGAAGTTTTCCCTTTTGAGATCAAATTTTAATGACGTCCTCAATTTAAAAAAAGCAATACCCGTTCGTTTAAAAAGTAATGATGTGTACATAGAAGCAAGTGTAACGGCATTAATAGGTTTAGGTAAATATAAAGAAGCAATACAGCTTTGCTGGGAAGAAATAAGCAGAAAAAAATGTATAAAGAATGGGATATATAGTTATCGCTTGTACGAGGCTTTCATGGGGTTAGGGGAGCAAAGCAAAGCTAAAACTGTTATGAAACATTTAATATCAAATATGGAAAAAACCCCTCTTGAGTCTTTATCTTTACTAACTTTTTCATCAATGATTATCGAAACAGAAAATCTTTCTCCCTCTTCACACTTGGCAAGAAAAACGTTAAATAAATATATAGAAATAAAAGACGAGTTTAACTATGGAATGACTTTATGTCACTTATATAAAAACCACCCTGATGAAGATAATAAGGAAAAAATATTAAATCTATATAATAAAACTAGTTATACAATTTTGAAGAACAGAGTAGAAAACACAATAAATATAAAAAAAGAAATAAAAAAAGAAGATAACATTAATTTAAAAAAAATAAGTGAGTCAATAAACCAATTAATTGGAAAAGGCTAGTAAATATTACAGTTACCTTATCAACTTTAATTAGCCATAGTAGTTCCACCTCATCCAGAGGGATAAATAATACAACTAAAGGAATTTAAAATGACTAAGAAATTTGAAAATATCGAAAGCCAAGAAATTAAATTAAATGAGCTAGGTGAAGTTGAATTAAGCGAAGAACTAGCCAACGCAGTTGCTGGTGGTTTTTCTCCAGAAGAAGAAGAAGAAGAAGGCGTAACAATCAACTTTGGTTGTGGTAAAAAAGAGAAATAAAGCAAATGGGGCTACTTTTTAAGCTAGCCCCATCTAAAGAGGAATATCATGTCTAATGCGCAACAAATAAAAGGCTTTTCTAGACAGCATCTTGCAAATAGCCTTACAAATAAAAAATTTCAGCTTATCCTATTCCCTACTGAGCAATGTAATTTCCGATGTGTATACTGTTACGAAGATTTTGAGATAGGAAAAATGCCTAACTGGCTCGTTGAGGCAACTAAAACTTTAATTCACAATAAGATACCAACATTAGAATATTTATCTCTAAGCTGGTTCGGTGGCGAGCCTTTATTAGCAAAAGATATTCTTTTTGATATAGCCGAATATAGTCTATCACTCTGCGAACAATATGGATGTAAACTTAGTGGTGATTTAACAACTAATGGCCTTCTTCTTGATATTAAAACACTTACCCGACTTATAGAGCTAAAACAGAACAGCTTTCAAATATCTATTGATGGTGATAAGGAATCACATGATAAAACTAGGTTAACACGAAGTGGTCGAGGTAGCTTTGATAAAATTTGGGCAAGATTACAAGATGCCGCAAATACCGATCTAGGCTTTGCTATAACACTTAGGATACATGTAACTGACTTAAACCATGAAAGTGTACTAAATTTTTGCGATCGCTATGATAAAACGCTAAGAAAAGATAATCGATTCAATCTACTTTTCCAGGCAATTGCTGATTTGGGTGGCGATAATCAAGAAGCTATCACAAGTCTCACATCAAAAAAATCTGCTGCATGCTTGGTGAATGAGCTAACCCAAAGATACTCAGAAAATACAGATAAGCCGGGGACTAATTATATATGTTATGCCGGTAAACCTAACTCTATTGGCATTAGAGCAAACGGCAACCTTAATAAGTGCACGGTGGCTCTAAGTGACGATAGAAATACCGTTGGTAAAATCAACCCAGACGGGACATTGACCCTAAATAATGAAAAGTTCAGCACATGGATAAAAGGTTTTACTACATTAGATAGTTGGCAAATGGGGTGTCCTTTAAGCTATATGAATAGTAATAGTACTGTGGGTGATATTCCCATCAAGAAAGTAGGTTAATACTATGTCTATCGTTAATATGTTTCGTAAAGAGGCCCTTAGAAATCAATATAAGTCGAGCGACATTGGTAAGTCGCTCATAAAACAGCCTAAAATTATAAATAATTCTATTTCAGCTTTAATTGCAATTTTCGTATTTAGCTTTTTAGTTATTAATGTTCTAACTTTATCAACAAAAAGAAGTCTTGACGCCAAGGTCTCATCTGAACACTATACCCCGCTTATTTATAATGAAGTAGTGGTTATAAATAAGCACTTTGCGATAGATGGTGAGAGCGTTAAAAAAAATCAACAGCTACTTACTATCTCTAAGTTTGATAGTAATAGTAAGTTAGAAAAAGAGGTTATTCGCTCTCCTTCCGATGGTTTGTTTTTTCATTCTTTAATCGAAAAAAATATAATACAACCATTTGAACCTCTTGGTTACGTTTTAAGTACCACTTCAGAAAATGAGTTATCTTTTTGGATTTCTAGCAATAAAAATATGAGTATTAATGTAAAGGATAAAATTACCTTAATCGTCAATAATGATGAATTAAAAGGTATAGTCACTATGGTTATTGGTAGTAATAAAAATAATAAAGAACAAAAAATACATTTAAAATTAGAAACTAACAATTATTCAAAACTGTCACCTAACGCAGATATAAAAATACTACTCACTCAGCAATCAGAAAAAGCCCTTAACTTAATTAAATAGTGAAATTTAAATGCGTCTCACAGACTACATTGACTTTAAACCATCAAAACTACCTCTTTTCTTACAAAGTGAAGTAGCTGAATGTGGTATCACATGTATAGCTATGATTGCTTTTTATCATGGTTATAAAGTAAACATGCTTGCTATGCGACAACGTTACCCCGTTGGTACTCAAGGAATAACAGTTAAGCACATTTTAAAAATTGCAGATGATATTGGCCTATCTGGGCGAGTATTAAAATTAGAGCTTGGACAGCTATCTAAGCTAAGGGGACCTGCAATATTGCATTGGAACTTTAATCACTTTGTTACGCTTGCTTCAGTAAATAGAACTGGCATTGTTATCCATGATCCCGCAAAAGGAAAAGTTAAACTAGATTGGCAACAAGTCTCTGAAGCATTTACCGGTATTGCAATCGAGTTAACTCCAACACCTGCATTTACTGTAGCCGATGAACGAGTGAAGATGCCGCTCAGAGCATTCATTGGCAATATTGAAGGACTCGCATCCTCATTATTTAAGATATTCGTTGTCGCCTTGATTCTGCAATGCTTCCTCTTAATATCCCCCTACTATATTAGAATTGTGATAGATCATGGAATTCCACTCTCCGATAGTGGAATGTTAATATGGTTGCTAATCGCATTTATTGCCGTCACCTTACTAACAACTTTTAGCAATATTATTCGCTCTGCTGCAATTTTATACTTAGACAAAAATTTGGGCTTTCAAGTAAAAGCGAACATCCAGCGACACCTATTACATTTACCCCTTTCGTTTTTTGAATCTCGCCATGTTGGCGATATTAAATCTAGGTTTGAAGCATTTAATGAAGTCCAAAGAATGATAAGTCGTGGTTTTATTTCTGCCATTGTCGAAGGCTTGCTAGGCATAACAACTTTAATCATTATGTATACTTACTCACCAGCTCTTGCTTTAGTATCTTTATCATTCCTCTTATTCACATTATTGCTTAGGTTATATTTAACCAACAAAGAAAATAAGCATTTAGAGCAAGTTTTATCTAAACAAGCAAAAGAAAACAGTCATTTTTTAGAAACTATCAGAGCAATTATGCCCATAAAATGCTATGTAAAAGAAAGTACCCGACTTTCTTCATGGCTCAATTTATTTGCAGATACTACAAATGAAAATATTAAACGTGAAAAGGTCACGATTACTGCAGAAATTAGCCAAGATTTAGTAAGTAAAATAGAGTATCTAATTGTTATATTTATTGGCGCGACATTAATAATCAATAAAGAATTTACTATAGGGATGTTTATTGCTTTCCTAGCTTATAGACAACAATTTTCGAGCAGCACACAAACTCTGGTAGATCATATATTTAAGTTCAAGTTAGCCTCAACTTATTTACGGAGAATGTCTGATATAGTGATGCAAAACCAAGAGCAAGAAAATACCTCACTGACAATAACCAAAGAACAAGCAAAAGGCCACATTGAAGTACGCGACCTGCATTTTCGATATTCAACATCCTCTCCTTGGTTATTTAAAGGAATAAACTTTAAAATTGATGCCGGAGAATCGGTGGCTATCATAGGTCGCTCTGGGTTGGGTAAATCATCGCTCCTAAAATTAATGACTGGATTAATCAAAGCAGAGCGAGGTGATTACTTGTTAGATGGACACTCGATAAAAATGCTTGGCATGAGAAACTTTCGCTCAATGTGTGCAACGGTAATGCAGAATGATCAATTACTAAATGGTTCCTTAATTGAAAATATCTGCTTCTTTGAGCCAAAACCTGATCTAGATAAAATCACAGAAGCCATTAAAGGTGCTGCTATATGGCATGAGATTCAAAGCATGCCTATGGGTTTACACACTCAAGTTGGTGATTTAGGTAGCTCATTGTCAGGTGGTCAAAAACAAAGATTGCTTTTGGCAAGAGCGCTTTACAGTCAACCAATCATTTTATTTTTAGACGAAGCAACAAGCCACCTTGATGCTGCTACTGAATTGCAAGTAAATAAATATTTAAAATCAAAAAAAATAACTAGGGTCAGTGTTGCTCATAGGCAAGAGACAATACAAGCAGCAGATAGAATAATTGATCTCGAAGAATTAATTAAGAACCAAACGTTAGCCCAAGCTGTGTGATTAAATACCATGGTAAGAATAACAAAAGGAATAACTATGAAATTTACATCCAAACTAATCTATCAAGGGTTGATAGGTTTATCTGTCGTTATGCTTATCTCTGGCTGGCAATTAGGCTTTGCAGATAATGCCGAAGTTATATCAAAAGACTCTGTCACCATTGCGAAGGTTGAGCGCGGTGATTTTTCAATTAAGGTTGATGGCTATGGTTCATTGCAATCAATCAATAAACGACTTCTCACAGCCACAAGTAATGCGGTGGTTGACGAAATAAAACTAAAAGCGGGTGCTGTGGTTAACCATGACACAGTGATCCTCACTTTAAATAACCCCGAGCTAGAAAGTAAGCTCCGCTTGGCGTTAGCAAAGCTTAAAAATGCCAAAACCCAAAAACGGCAAACCGTATTACTGCAACAGCGTGAGTTGTTAAATAACGAGTCAACCGTGTCAGAGCTAAAAGCACAATCTGAAATAGCCATGCTGCAAGTTGAAGCAGAACGTACACTGGCTAAATCAGGTATTGTATCGGGGATCAGCGCGAAGAAAAATGAGCTCGAAGCCAAACAGCTATCAAAGCGTATTAACCTTGAAGAATCTAAGCTTGATAAATTAGCACAGATGCAAAAAGAGTCGCTTTCAATTCAAGATGACTTAATAGCCCAAGCGCAAGACGAGTTTGATGTCGCCAAATTAATGGTAGAGCAACTTTCAGTTAAAGCGGGAATGAATGGTGTTATTCAACGCTTGCCTTTAAGTTTAGGGCAAAGTGTCAGTGCTGGCTCTGAACTGGCACTAATAGGGAGCCTCTCCCCTCTAGTTGGTGAAATAAAAGTACCGCAAATTCAAGCTCATTTAATTCAAATAGGTATGACAGCCCAAATTAGCACGTTGAATGACCAGGTGCGCGGCCAAGTAGTGCGTGTAGATCCTGTGATCAGCGACGGTGCTGTACAAATTGATATTGAGCTCGAGGTTTCTGAATCAGACACCATGAAACCCATGCAACAAGTAGATGCGACTATTTTTGCCGATGTACAAAAAGAGGTGAATTATATAAAACAACCAACAGGTGCAAGCGAAGGCAGTCATGGCTCATTATTTAAACTCACAATGGATAACAAAGCCGTTAAAGTTGAAGTGCAATATGGCAAAGCATCTGGCCAGCTCATCCAAGTGTTGTCAGGACTTGAGCCTGGTGAACAAGTCATTATTTCTACATTAGATATCCCCGCTGAAACAACAACAATAAAAATTGCTGGTTAAGGAAGAATAATATGAATACTGAAATTTTAAGAGTTAATAACCTAAGCAAGTCTTTTTCTAATGGCGAACAAGTCAGTCAAATTTTAAAAGGGATTAGCTTTACCGTGTACGACGGCGAGTTTATTTCTATTTCTGGGCCTTCTGGTTGCGGCAAGTCAACACTCCTTAACATTATGGGGCTGCTCGACACCCCTCAAAGTGGTGAATATTACATTGACGGTTTACTCGTCTCTGATATGGACTCAAACCAACGTGCGAAAGTACGCGGTAATCGCATTGGCTTTGTGTTTCAATCGTTTAACTTAATTGATGAAATGACCGTACTTGAAAATGTCGCTTTACCATTAAAATATCGGGGAGACTCGCTATCTTCACGTCACGCAAGAGCGTTAGATTGCCTAGAAAAAGTAGGTTTGGCTGATAAAGCTGATTTACATCCGAATCAAATTTCTGGTGGTCAACAACAACGCGTATCGATTGCACGCGCACTAGCTGGCGATTCTGGCATCATGCTGGTCGATGAGCCCACAGGTAACTTAGACTCAAAAAACGGCGATGCAATCATGGCGTTAATAAAAGATCTTAATCAGCAAGGCACCACCATTGTATTGGTTACCCATGATCCCCGTTATGCCGATATGGCTACGCGCAATATCCAGTTAAGAGACGGTACTGTAGTTGCCCAAAACGATGAACTCGTGCCAAGCACACCTGCAAATGTAGAACAGGTTGCTCAGTCATGTTAAAAACTGCCTACAATACTTTTAAACGTGCCAAACAATACTATTTCACCACCGTTTTTACACTGGCACTTACACTGTCCATGGTGCTTAGTTCATTTAGCTTGGTTGATCTAGTGTTTTTCGCCCCACTACCTTATCAGCAGAGCGATAACTTATATTTGCTTGAAGGCACAATTAATTCTAAAGGTTATTCAGGGCCCGCTAGTAACTCAAAAATAATGAGCTACATACAGAGTGAAAATACCGTTTTTACTGATGTTGCTGCTTACCATCGATGGACTGACTACAAGCTACTAGATAAACCAACAAGACCTGCTGTGGACGTAATACTTGCCACACATAATTTATTTGATCTACTCGGCGTACAACCCAAACTTGGTCGGTTATTTAACAAAACAGAAGCACTCGGTACTCAGCAAATGTCGGTCGTATTAGGCTACCGCGCTTGGCAAACCCACTATAGTGGTGACCCGAATATTGTTGGTAAAAAAATACAGCTCAATCAACGTCGCTTTACCGTTGTTGGTGTCGCCCCCGATGATCTTATATTACCCACTTATAGCAATATAAATGATGCAATATGGCTTCCTATTGATGCAGACGAAGCTTTTAACCCTAAAACATCTAACGGTTTCATGGGCGCGTATAAGAGTGTTGTTAGATTTAAGCCCACAGCCTCAGAGCAAGAGATCACGGAACAATTAGCTGACTTATCACTTAAAGGTGCACAGTTACATGCCGCTGATATTTTAAAAGATTTTACTGTCAATGCGCGTGTTATTGCATTTAATGATGCACTTAGGGGTGACAGCGGTAAAATTGTATTAATGCTATTATTGGGTGTGTGCTTATTAATGCTCATTGCACTTATCAACCTTTCTAGTATGCAGCTCGCTAAAGCCATTACGCGCATCAAACCCCTTGCAATCAGCTTTGCATTTGGGGCAAGCAAAAAACAACTAATTATTGAAACGTTAAAACACAATATTTTACTTATTAGTATTGCAGTGTTACTTGCTTTAACACTTACTCAAATCGGCTTTATCGTTATTCAAAACCTAGCAGCTGACGCCATTCAACGTTTAGACACGCTTTCTCTTAGCTTTAATACTTTGTTATTTTCAGCTTTTCTAATTATTAGTATTGCCTCACTCTATTCATTTATAGAACTTAGTGTAGTGAAAGAGCAAAACTTAATGAGCAGCCTACAAAGCAGCGGTAAAGGCACGGGCAAGCAAATGAGTTCAGCCACCAGCCATTTGCTTGTTGGTCTGCAAATTTTGTTTTCGTTTTTAGTATTAACCACTGCTAGCCACGTAGTTTTAGTAACACTTTCGGAAGCACTCAGAGATAACGGACTGGATACAGAAGGTAAATATTCATTAACAATAAACTATAGTAATGTCGATAAATCCGGCGAACGTATTAATTTACACAAAGCAATTAACCATAGGTTGCTGGCGCTTAATAATGTGAGCAGCTTAGCTGTGTCATCCGAAATGAGGCTGCCAAAAACGGTTAATGTCAATCAAATATATAACGAAGCTGGACAGTATATTGCCCAAGCACGTAATAGCTTAGTAACTGCCAATTACTTTACTGAACTTAACTTAACGATAACGGGTAATGGCTTTGCCAAAGGGGATGAACAATTAGAAAACCCACCGATCATTATCAATCAACGCCTTGCAGATTTACTTAATAAAAACAGTAATGAAGTACTAAACAGTAAAGTGAGTTTTGATAATAAAAGATATTACTCAATCATAGGTATTGTCAGCAACACCTATGTACCGGGCAGCCCTGAAAGTGAAGACTTTGAAGTTTTTACACCTAAAGATTACCCTGGTTGGCAACAATTTACATATTTGATTACTGTTGCAGATGAAAATAATGCAATTGCCCATATTCAACAAGCAGTATTAGAAGTAGATCAACGATTAGACATTAATAACATAGCCTCTTTAACAAGTATGTTTGATGAAAAAAGGCAACGTCACTTAAATGCAGCATGGCTGGCTATTGTGTTGGCATCAACATCGCTGCTGATGGTGTGTATTGGCATAAACGGTATTGTTAGCTATTTAGTTAAAGTGCGCAGATATAGCTTAGGCGTAAAACTTTCTATGGGGGCTGACAATTATAGGTTACTAAAAGAAAGCTTATTAGAACTCATGCAACCCATAATAATGAGCTTAGTGTTAGCCTTTTCGTTGGCATTTTTAATTATAGGCTATTGTATGTCATTACCTGGGGTTGACTTGCCTATAGACTGGTGGTTAACAACGGTCATTTGGCTGGGTTTATTAGCGATATCAGTACTTGCCAGCTTTTTTCCGATCAACCAAACGTTACGACAAGATCCAATAAAGGCATTACGAAATGAGTAAACTTTATCTTATTATAGCGTTATGCTTCATTGCCTCATCATCCGTTGAAGCTATTGAAATAGATAATAGTAAGTGGGCTAATCTCATAGAGTCTACAGGGCAAGAAACTATTTCATTATCACCAAATGGGGAGCTGGTTTTATTTTTACACCAAATTGAATACCCATCTATTGAATATTTATCTCAACAGCGCGTCGCATTAGCTGGTCTGGATTTTTATACTGATTTATCGAGCAGAGTTGATACTGAACAATATAGCCGCGCAACTTTATTTAATCTTGCAACAAACGCTAGAGAAGAAATTAAGATTCTAGAAGGAGTGATTGTCGATTTTAATTGGTCTCCTGATGCTAAAAAAGTCGCATTTTTAATTCAGCAGGGTGCCAATACAAACCTATGGTTGTACGATATAAATAACAATGTATCTAACAAACTAACAGATCTCAATTTATCCACAAGTCTTGGCGGAAGACATCTGCGATGGCTACCTGATGGCCAAAGTATTGTCGTCAAGCAGCGAAATTTGCCAATAAAGACATCTGAATATATACGTAAAAAACCCAATTTGTTGTCATCTGAGCTGCAAAAAGATCAAGGGCGGACCCATCAAAGCTTATTAATAAATGACGAGATGAAGAATCAGTTTACATCTATCAATCAAACCAAATTAGTGAAGATAGACCTCAATGGTAAAGTTTCTACATTAACTAAAAGTGGCTTATTTAATGATTTTTCCGTCTCTCCTGATGGTAAGTATTTACTGTATTCGATGCCACCGAGTGAGCTGTCATCTTATTTACCTTATAAAAAATGGGGGAGCGCTTATAATATCGTTAATATAGAAGAGCCAACTACCACATACAGCTTACCCAATTTAAACGATAAAATTAATCTACCTAAATCTAAAGATAGCATACCTATTGGCGCTAGGTTAGTTAAATGGCTACCATCAGAAGACTCAACTGTGACTTGGGTCGAAGCGAGTGATAGAGGTGACATGTCTTTAGCTCAAACTTACCATGATCACATCTACAAACTGGTAAGTCCATTTGACGAGAATAAAAAACTGGTGCATCAAGTAAAATGGAGAATTCACGATGTATTATGGGGCGTTTCAGGAATAGGTGTACTTCAAGAATGGCGCTATGATAGCAAACAGGCAAGAACTACCTTAATCAACGCCGAAACTTCTGTGAATTATTTAATCCATGAAAGAGATTATCGTGATAAGTTCAACGACTTTGGTGATCCACAGACTCTCCGTACGCCTGAAGGATATGAAGTTTTAGTTGAACAAGATAATTATTTATTTTTCTTTTCCTCAGGACAAAGTAAAGAAGGTATAAAGCCAATAGCTCAATCCTTTAATACATCGAATCACGTTGTTGAAACTATATTTTTAAGCAATGCTGACAATATAGAAATGCCCCTAAGAATCGCTAATGACACCTTAATAATAGAAAAGCAAAATAATACAAGCGCACCTCAATACTACGCATTAACGAGTAAAGGTTTCAAAAAACAGATTTCACTTTTATCAAGCGAAAATAAAAATAGTTTTGTTAACCAGCCACTTACTATCAATTACAACAGAAGCGATGGATTAAATCTGGTTGGAACGCTGCATTTACCTAACAATTATAAAAGGAATAAATCAGATAAAATCCCTGCTATTTTATGGATTTACCCCGATGAATTTAAAAACAAAAAACTGAGCCAGCAAAATACAGTACGCACGAATTTATTTAGAGAGTTTGATCCGCTAAGTCCCTTGGTATTTCTTCATGACGGTTTTGCCGTTTTCGAATCTCCCTCAATGCCAATCACTTCATTTAATGGGGGAGAGCCTAACGATGACTTCATTAATCAGATTCGTTTAAATGCCGAAGCTGCAGTCAATGCTTTAGAAGATACTGGCTCTATTGATATTCAAAGATTAGTTGTTATGGGGCATTCTTATGGAGCCTTTACTGTGGCTAACTTACTCGCGCATACAGATCTATTCAAAGCTGGTATTGCTCGAAGTGGTGCTTACAATAGGACTCTTACCCCTTTTGGATTTCAGGGTGAAAAACGTAATCTATGGCAAGCAAAGGAAACATATATTAATATATCCCCTCTAATTTATGCGGACAAAATAAATGAGCCTTTATTGTTAGTTCATGGTGAAAGCGATCAAAACTCGGGCACTTACCCAATGCAATCAATGAGAATGTATCAGGCACTAATTGCTAATAAAAAGACGACTCAGCTAATTATGCTTCCGTATGAAGGACATACATATCAAGCTAAAGAAAACCTATCTTACTTGCTCGTTCACCAGTCTGAATGGGTAAAGAAATGGCTAAACACTTCTGAATAATATGCTAAAACTATTTAATCCACGCCAAAAAGAGCTGCTTGAGCAACGCAAAACCGCCCATGAGACTTGCCGCTTGTTTAACAAAAGCCCCAGCAAAGGTAATTTAAAACGCATTAAGAGTTTATTTACTCAATGTGGTGAAGGCGTGATTATTGAGGCAGGCTTCCACTGTGACTATGGCTCGCAATTTGAAATTGGTGATCGTACTTTTATAAACATTAATTGTACGGTGTTAGATGCCCCCATTAGTGAGGGGGCAATTACGATTGGCAGTGATTGTTTAATTGGCCCGAACGTTCAACTATTGGCCGTATCTCATGCAGTCAATCCAGCCGAGCGACTCAATAAAGAGAACTTTGCAGCACCGATTACTATTGGCAATAACGTTTGGATTGGCGCGGGGGTTATTATTTTAGCAGCTATTACCATTGGCGATAATGCTGTTATTGGCGCAGGGTCGATAGTAACAAAAAATGTGGCAGCGAATACAGTTGTTGCAGGAAACCCCGCTGTTAAGATTAAAGATATTTAAGAGGCCTAAACAAGAAAAAGGTCTATCGGTGTTCTGATAGACCTTAAGTAGGGTTATTTACTCGTTATTACTCATATCTTAGTGTTAACGATGGCCGTGTGCTGGCGGCTTTAAAGGCGAGGCTTGCAACCGTGAGCCACGTAATTGCAGCAACGCTCAGAGCTGCAACCAGATAAACCCACAGTGCTTGATCAACACGCTCGTTAAAATTAGCAAGCCAATCACCCACCAACCAATAGGTTAGCGGAAATGCAACAACGGCACTTACAAGCACTAATAGTAAAAACTCTTTTGCTAATAAATTCACTATACTCAAGCGTGATGCTCCCAACACTTTACGTACCGCAATCTCTTTTTGACGCTGTAAAGTAGAAAACGCAGCTAAACCAAAAGTACCTAAGCAGGTCAATACAATGGCCAACATACAAAATATTACAACTAAGGTTGATACGCGCTCATCGCTTTTATACAAAGCTCGGTAATTATCGGCTACTAAATCAATGTCTGAGTTATGTACATTAAGCACATCAGTGACTATAGCTTGCACCTGAGTTTTTACAGCAGCAAATTGGTTAGGGTCAAAGTTAATAATTAATTTACCTTCATTAGCCCAACTAAAGCCACAAATAAGGATTAAAGGCGACGTAGAAGCTTCTCGGGCTGAGCCTATAGTGACATCTTTAATGACACCGACAATATTTAGTATATCTTGATTATCACCAGAGCTTGTATAAAGTTTTTTACCAATAGCTTGCTCGGCACTGCCATAGCCTGCAAGCTTAACAAATGACTGCGATACTAAAACGCCAGCACTGCCATTACCATCTTCGGTTTGACTATACCAATCACTGCCATAACTGGCACTTAAATCACGTCCAGCCATTAACGATAGACCGACGCCTTTAGCAATATCAAATCCTACTCCAATAAAAGGAATAACAGCATTTTTCATCTCACCATTGTCGGAAGTAACATCAAAGCTGGTATTAAATGACGACGTGAATGAAGCATCTGTAATGCTGCTTGATTTAACACCTTGTATCGCATTAATACGCTGAGTAAGTATATTGTTCTGTGTAAAGTACAACTTACGCGAAGGGATGCCATCTACCTCTAAGCGGTGTTGTTTCTCGTAACCCACATCTATCGATTGTAAATGGTTAAGTTGTTGATGTAAGAATGAAGCACTAATTATCAAAGCAATAGATAAAGAAGCTTGTAGAGTAAGTAATACCTTACGTACAACTATTGCTGTGCGTCCACGCTGAATATCACCACTAAGTACGCGCTTGGCACTGAATGACGACATAAACAATGCTGGATATGCCCCTGCCAATAAACCCACTAAGAGCACAACAGCAATAAAAATTGCACCAAACTCTGACAAGTAATCAAAAACTAAAACACGTCCAACCAATTGATTAAAAGATGGCAGAGCAAGCTCCAATAAGACACAAGCTAAAATAGCAGCAAAACTGGTAACTAATAATGACTCCACCAAAAACTGAATAACTATCTGCGGCTTACTAGCTCCCAGCGCTTTCCGTACGCCAACCTCTTTAGCTCGCTTAGCTGATTGAGCAATACTCATATTAACAAAGTTAAATGCTGCTATTGCAATCAATAAAATACTTAGAGAAAAGCTAATCATTACTACAGTATATGATCCATTTTCTTTAAGCTCATAGCGACTATCCGCGTGCAAGTGAATACTAGGCAAATGTTGAAAAGACAAGGTTACAAATCCCAAAGGTTGACTAGGATAAACAAGCGCTGGATAGGCCTGTGCTAACTGCGCTTGCTCAGCGACAAGATTAATATTGGCTGAGAAGCGTACATAAACATAAAAGTTATTCATTTGGTAATTGGGTGTCTCATTTTGCATTGCCACCAATCCCGAAAATGCAAAATGAGTGTTATCTTGCAAGTTAGCAAATATGGCAGTCACAGTGTAAGTCACTTGATCTTTAGTTAATATTTCGCCAATAGCATTTGTGCGACCAAATATCCGAATAGCTTCACGCTCACTAAGCGCTATGTTATTCGGTTCACTAAGCGAGTCCTGTAAATCTCCGTGGAGCACATCCAAACTTATAAAATCATTAATGTTTTTGCTCGTAGCGAATAAGTCTTCCATTTTATAGTAGTTGCCATTAGCGCTAAAATCACCCGATAACCTTGGATGCATCTCTAATGCAAAAATATCTTCAATAGCAGTATTTTTAGCAAGCTCTTTTATAGCGTAATAGTTGGTAATTGGTGCATCAACGCCCATTTCCCGAAAATGCTGCGAAAGACGGTATGTTTGCTGTGCATTTGGTTGATGCTGATCAACGTTGGCCTCAAAGCTTGCAAATAAACCCACTAACATTGCTGAAGCTAAGCCAATACTTAAACCTAATACATTTAAAATAAAATGTTGCTTTTGCTGTTTGAACGAACGCAGCGCTGTAATAAAGTAACTTATAAACATGCTATGCAATCTCCATCGTTTGTTGTACGTTATTTGCTTTATCAAGCATCACTTGGCCATCAAGTAGGCGTACTAAACGATCTGCGTAATTACCCTCTTTATCAGAGTGGGTAACCATAATAACTGTGGTACCTTCTTTATTTAATTCACGCAACATCGCCATCACTTCATCACCATTTTTAGAGTCGAGGTTACCGGTTGGCTCATCGGCTAAAATTAGTTTAGGATTAATCACTAATGCACGCGCTACTGCAACCCGTTGTTGCTGACCACCTGATAACTGCTGGGGTAAATGCTCGCCTCGGTGATCAATACCTACGCGTTTTAAAATGGCTTCTACGCGTTGTTTACGCTCATTTTTTGATATTTTTTGATACTGTAACGGCAACTCTACGTTTTCATATACAGTTAGCTCATCAATCAAGTTAAAGCTTTGAAAGACAAACCCGATCGATGCTTTACGTAGCTCTGCTAGTTGCTTTTCGCTATAGCCTGCAATGTCAGTTCCAGCAAATTCAAAGCTGCCTGAAGTAGGTGAATCGAGCATACCCAAAATAGACAGTAAAGTTGACTTACCACAGCCAGAAGGCCCCATTATCGCTAAGAAATCACCTTCGTTTACGGTTATGTTAATGTTACTTAGCGCTGTTGTTTCAACATCTTGAGTACGAAATACGCGGCTTAAATTAGTGAGTTTGATCATTGTTATTTTCCTTAAAATTGTAGTTGCTGTGCTTTATCAAAGTTGCTGTAGCTTGAGGTAATTACTTGATCCCCAGCATTTAGCCCTTCAAGCACTTCAAAATAGTTTTGATTCTTTTTGCCTAAGCGAATATCACGGCGCACTGCTTTATCACCACCTTGCTCAATAACATAAACCCAGTTACCGCCCGAGTTGGTAAAGAAAGCGCCACGTTTAAGCAGTAAGGCATTGTTTTTGTCGTCCCCTAGCATTAACTCAATATCAATGCTTTGCCCGCGCTTAATGCTTTTGGTATTACTTGGTAAATCCACTTCAATTTGAAATTGCGACTGCTGTACGCGGCTATCAATTTTGCTCACCTTGGCGTTCACTGTGCCGCTTTCAAGTTCAATCATCACGGTCATGTCACGCTGTACTTGGTTTAAATAAAACTCATCAAGGCGGACCACTAATTTATATTCATTTGGAATATCAATTTGGCCTAATCGCGCGCCACTGTTTTTAGATTCACCAATTTCCACATCAAGCTCGCTTAGGTAGCCTGAAACAGGCGCTTTGATTAATAAATTGTCGAGATTTCGACGCGCAAACTGCAGGTTTTTTTCAAGCATTTTAGCGCTGTCTGAAAGCTGTGCGACTTGCACCTCACGGATTGAGTTTTCTTGCTTTTGGCGCTCAATAGAGAGCTCTTTACGAGCTCGGTAATAATCTAAATCTTCTTCTATCTCTGCAAGTTGATCCTGCGCTAATACGCCACTTTTAACTAAAGGTTTAGTTTGCTGTAAACGACGGGTAAGGTTTGTGATCTTTAGTTCGACTTCCAATAAGTCACGGCGTAGGTTTAACCGGCTGGTTTCCATGGTCATTTGCGTATTACGTAAAAAATTAAGCTGCTCAGTTACTTGGGCTTCGCGACTCATTACATCTAGTTGTAAGTTGGTATTGCTCAAACGCACTAGTGGTTGGCCTTTCTCAACATATTCGCCTTGCTCAACTAAACGCTCCTCAACTTGCCCACCGGCGATGGTATCAAGGTAAATACTGGTTTTTGGTACCACTTGACCGCGTAAGCTTAAGGCATCTTTAAATGCACCTTGTTTCACCGTGCTAACGGTTAAGCTACTGCGCTCAATATTCTGGCTACGACCTGTATTACCTGTTTGTGTAAACCCATACGCAGCGGCAGCAACACCCAATGCCAATGCTGCAAAGGTGAATTTCTTTAAATACTTTTGAGTAAATGAGCGTTCTATTTTCTTATCCATGTTGGCCACCTTGATACAGGTTTAATAAACTAATTACCGATAGTTATTACAAACGCTGTGCCAACTTTATTTAATATTAAAATTCAATACCTTATAATTAAATGAAATTATTATTATGTTTGTAGTGTCCGTTAATAGAACACTTTTTTATTTTATAAACGTCCATTTATGGACACTGTTCCTTTTTTGTTTTAGGCTAAATAAAACTCTATAAAAATAAAAATCATGAAACACACAGGCTCGCTTTTAATTGTTGATGACAACCCCGATATTCTAATCGCCGCACGGTTATTACTAAAGCAGCATTATCAAAGCGTTAAAACCACTGACAACCCATTTGAAATTGCAGGCATCATTAACGAGCAACGCAAAGCTGATCAGCCAATTGATGTGATCTTACTCGACATGAACTTTACCCAAGACTCCATCAGCGGCAAAGAAGGTTTTTATTGGTTAAAAAAAATCATCGAGCAAGACGCTAATATCGTTGTTTTGTTAATGACCGCCTACGGCGACATGCAACTCGCGGTGGATGCTATTAAAGCAGGCGCATCTGATTTTATTGCTAAACCTTGGCAAAACGAGCAACTACTTGGCGCTGTGGCGGCGGCTTTTTCACATGCCAAAGACAAACAGCAAGTGGGTAAGCTTACCCGTCAAAAGGACGGCCTTAATCAAGTACTCAATAATCAGCCATTTGAGTTTTTAGGTCAAAGCGCCGCTATGCAGCAGATATTCACCACCATTGAAAAAGCCGCACAAACTGATGCCAATATACTGATCACCGGCGAAAGCGGCACAGGTAAAGAACTCACCGCGCATGCCATTCATCAAGCAAGTATGCGCCATAATCAAACCTTTATGAGTTTAGACATGGGTGCTGTGGCACAAAACCTATTTGAAAGTGAGCTATTCGGCCATAAAAAAGGCGCATTTACCGATGCCAAAAGCGATCGAATTGGTAAATTTGAGCTCGCCCAAGGCGGTAGTTTATTTTTAGATGAGCTGGGTAATTTACCCCTAGAGCATCAAGCTAAACTGCTTGCCGCATTACAAAACCGCAAAATTACACCTGTTGGCGGCAGTAAAGCAGTTGATATTGATATCCGCCTAATTTGTGCCACTAATGATAACCTTGATCAAGCTGTCGCCGAGGGGCGTTTTCGCCAAGATTTGTTATACCGAATAAACACCGTTGAAATTCGCTTACCGGCTTTACGTGAACGCAGTGATGACATCCCAATGCTAGCAGATTATTACCTCAATCATTTCGCACAAAAGTACAAGCGCAACTTAACCATAAAAACACATGATATGAGCTTACTTTGTCAATATGCATGGCCAGGCAATGTCCGCGAGCTTGCTCATGCTATTGAGCGGGCTGTTATTTTAAGTGATGGCGATAATCTTGATGTTAGCTCAGTGATTGGTAGTACTGGTGCTACTAATCATACAACCACCAATGACAACGAGGCATACGACACCTTTGATCTTGAGATACTCGAGCAGCGCACTGTGCGTGCAGCGCTAACACATTACCAAGGTAATGTTAGCCATGCGGCCAAAGCCTTAGGGTTAACGCGTGGTGCTATGTATCGCCGTCTTGAAAAGTATGGGCTATAACAATGCGCCCTCATTTATTATTAACTATTAATATTGTGGCACTTATTAGCGCCAGCGCACTCGTTAGTTATCTATTACAAAATAATGGGCTTTCAGCAACTTCGCTGTTAATTATATTAGTCACTGCGGCCTTGATAACGCATATTTTTACGCTCTTTAAGCGACAACAAAAACAAGCAGAAATGGTGATCCGCGCCTTAGCCAATGGCGACAGCACCTTAGGTCTTGGCCAACAACACCCAATGCTTAAGCAATTTGAGCAAGTAAAAACGCAAATGCAAACAGCACGCTTTAATGCCGAACAACAAGCGCAGTTTTTGCAAGCACTGCTTATTCATGTTGATTTAGCGGTTATGGTATGTGATGACAATGGTGAGGTGATCGAATCAAACCCAGCAGTCAGCAAACTACTGGGTAAAAGCTTCCAGCATCTACGAGAATTAGGCGCTGTTGGTGAACTAATTTTGAACGCCAAGAACAATATGCGAAGCACCACCTATTGGCAAAATGGCGAGCAGCACGACACGCTTTCTATCCAACTCAGTATCGCCGAAATACAAGGCAAAGTGCGTCGCGTAGTAAGCCTACAATCAATTCATGACCAACTACAACTAAAAGAACAACAAGCTTATAAGCGCTTAACTAAAGTACTTACGCATGAAATTGCCAACTCTATTACCCCGCTTTCATCGTTAGCTGATACGTGCAGCAATTTACTGCCACAAGAACTGTGTTTTATTGATATTGAAGATAAACAAGACTTACAGCTTGCACTAAGCACCTTAGCATCAAGAACGGCACATTTAGGCGACTTTATTGCTCGTTTTCGCCAAGTTAGCAGCTTACCTAAACCTAATTTAGCGCCTGAAAATTTAGCCGATATGCTAGCGCGTATTGTCACCTTGCATCAACAACAGTCGCGTGAGCTGCAAATCAATATAGAACTTACAATTAAAAGCCAGCAATTAGTGATGCTAGACAGTAGTCAAATAGAGCAAGTATTAGTAAATCTTATAAAGAACGCATTTGAAGTGCTAAGCAGCAACAAAAAATATAACGCGCAAAGCCCCGCTCAGCCAAACATCAAGCTCAGCTTGGCACAAAACGCCAGCCAACAACTCTATGTTGAAGTGAGCGATAATGGCCCAGGCATCAGCGAACATGTGGTGGATATGATCTTCGTACCATTTTTCACCACTAAACAACAAGGATCAGGTATTGGCTTGAGCCTATCAAGGCAAATTATGCTCAACCACGGCGGTGATTTAATTTATGTACCAAAACCACAAGGCGCATGCTTTAGATGCGTGTTTGGTTAAATTAACTTAAAGATCAGTGAGCTTACCAATATAAGTCCGTAGCAAAAGCCCGCTTTAACTTGCCATGCTTTATATTTACCTGTGACTTTAATCCCTATAAATGGGCTTAATAGATCGATACGACGCGCACTAATAAACACCAACCAACAAATAATGAAAGTGAGGCTGAGTATAAGTAATGGCTCTTCAAAGCCACCTAATTGCAGCTTCGACAAATAAAAGGCAAGGCCAATAATTACACTTTGATGTAATAGATAAAACGGAAATACGGCTGAGTTTAATAACGCTAATTTAGGGTGATCGTGATTCAAAAAGCGTTTTGCTAATGCCAGCATTAACATCACACCCACTAATCGTTGCGCGGTATACAGCATATCCATGCTGGTAATTTGCCATTGGCTCGTAGCTGGGTTTTGCCAAATCATGTGATAACCCAGCACGACAACTAAATAACCTAAAATGAATACCACTAATAACGCCTGCCAGTGACGTAGCAGTTGGCTGTAAAATGCAGGCTGCCAAGCAAGCAAGTAACCGTAAAGTAAAAACAACGCGCCCATGGGGTATCGGAATGTATCACTCGGCCAGCTCAGTTTTAAAATACACAGCGGCAATAGCAATACAATAAAAACAATAACTAACGATCGCTCACATAAACGCGTCATTATTGCTTGCACAGTAGCGTGATGAAGCAGCGGTATCATTAACACCAGCAATAAAGTAAATTGCCATAACGAACGCAAGTACCAAAGATGGTTTACATCAACATGTGGCCAAATACCTGCTTGGTAGTGATTAAATAAAGGGTTAGTTAAATCAAAGAACTGCTGGTAGAACTGCCAAAAGCTCATAGCTAAACCAACCTCTTGGCTCATTTGCGCATAAAGCTGAATCGGCACTATAAACCAAATGCCAAACAATAAAGGCAGTAATATTTTTACACTGCGCGTAATTAAAAACATATCTAAACTAAAGCGCGCAATAATAAAGCGCAGCGCTACTCCTGAAATAAACCAGATTAGTCCCATTCGCCACGGTGACAGTAACAACATGACATTTTCAACACTGCTAGACAAATACTGGCTTTTAAAATGAAATCCCCAGTTTTGGCTGTATAACATGCCGGTGTGATAAAAAATTAATAAACCAAACGCAATCACCCGTAGCCAATCAAGATCATAACGGCGCTTTGGCAGTTCATCATGCTGATTAAATACATTTAGCCATGGCTGTAATAGCGTACGTGTTGTGTTTTTAATTACTATTTTAAGTTTCATGGTAGATTTAGCTTACGACTAATTAATAACAAATATGAACAACAATCTGCGTTAAGCAATCAGAAAAGGCTGATAAAACAGTCAGTAGGGATAAACGGTGGATATCAGGGATGATAAGTTTGGTGATCTATCACTATCTTGCTAGTCTAATTATGGTCTTTTAAAGAGTAACAATAATAATGATCTCCTTAACGCATTTTCAGCGCTACCAGAGATGGTATGCGGCATTATTTTTATCTAGTTATATTTTTATCAACAATACTATAAATGCCAGCTCAAACATTATGGAAGCCCAGCGAGATGGCGAACTCCCATTTATGATCTGGGAGCCGTTTGTATGGGAATATTCCAGCGCTATTGGCACCTTGATGTTGTTTCCCGCTTTAGTTAGGCTATTAAAAACCCAGCCTTTTAATTGGCAAAAAATCCCCCGCTCATTACTGCTATATCTGCTGGCAAGCATTGCTTTTTCGTTATTGCATATTGGCATTATGGTCACCATTCGCAAGCTCATTTACACCGTACAAGGCATGTATTATGACTTTGGTTTGGTCTGGTTTGAATTACTTTATGAATACCGCAAAGACTTGTGGGGGTTCTTATTTTTAATTGCTGTTATTAAAACCTATCAATATGTAGTGAGCCAATTAAGTGGTGAAGCAGCACCGATCAGACAAGGCGAAGATACGCCTGAAAATTTAAATTTCGATAGACTACTGGTAAAAAAACTGGGAAAAGAATTTATTGTCCGCGTAGCACAAATAGACTGGCTTGAATCTAGCGGTAATTATGTAAATCTACATATTGATGCAAGAATTTATCCGTTACGTGCAACTATGAGCCAACTTATAACTCAGTTAGAACCGCAAGGGTTTTGCCGTATTCATCGCTCCCATGGCGTTCGGTTAGATGCGATTGAATCAATCACGCCACTACCGAGCGGAGACAGTGAAATAAAACTTACAACCGGCAAAGTACTTAACTTATCGCGTCGCTATAAAGAGCAATTTAAGGGACAGTTAAATTCAACTACAAGTCATTCTTAACTCACACTATGTTAAGCTAGCCTGATTTAGGTTAACCGCATTTATATTTTCGGAGTAGTTTAGTACGTGTCTTTAAATCGATTTATCCGCATTCTGCCATTGATTGTTATTTTATCCGGTTGTGAAACCACACCCGAACAACCATCTTCACAACCTGATATTAAGGCTAACCCAAATATTGTTGTTAAAGAACAAAACGAAAATATTGAGCAAATAGCTCCCTTAAGTCCTCAGGAACTCGATGATGTGTGGCAACGCATCCGAGCGCAGCTTACATTTTCCAATTCTAGCCACCCAGATGTGCAACAACGCATTGCATGGTATTTATCTCACCCAAACTATATGGATGAAATTAGTCGCCGTGCTGAGCCTTACCTTTATTATATAGTCACAGAGGTTGAAAAGCGGAACTTACCCATAGAATTAGCGTTAATGCCGCTAATTGAAAGTGACTTTGATGCCAGTGCCTATTCGCACAAGCATGCATCTGGACTTTGGCAATTAACGCCTGCCATTGCTAAGTACTTTAAGGTAAAAATTAGTCCTTGGTACGATGGCCGCCAAGATGTGATCGACAGTACCCGCGCTGCTCTGGATTTTATGGAGTACTTATACAAACGCTTTGATGGTGATTGGTATCACGCTATAGCAGCCTATAACTTAGGTGAAGGCCGTGTACTTAGAGCGATCAGCAACAATAAAAAGCAAGGTAAACCAACTGACTTTTTCAGTTTAAAACTCCCTCAGCAAACCAGTCAGTATGTACCTAAACTACTTGCTGCGGCACAATTATTAAAAAGCCAAAAAATGGCGTTCCCTGCAATAGCAAATAAAGATGCAATTGCCAAAATAGCCATTTCTGGCTCAGTTATTTTAGATAATAAAGCCCAATGGCAACAGTTAGAGCCCTTAAACTACGGGGTCATTCGCTTTCCGGCGATTATTGATGCACCGCATCTCGTCGTTCCTGCTAGTGAGCAAAAGCAATTTGAGACTATGATTGCTGATCAAGATTCTAACGACTACAGCCAATGGCAACATTATACAGTTAAGCGTGGCGATAGTTTGAGCGTGATCGCTAAGCGCTACAAAGTAACTTTAAGCCAACTAAAAGCATTTAATAATTTGAAAAATAGTACCATACGTATTGGTCAAAAATTAGTGCTACCGCAGTTAGCCGATACGCAAATAGAGCATAAGGTTAAATCTGGCGAAAGCTTGTGGAAAATAGCCAACCATTACAAAGTCAGCATCACTAAGCTAAAACAATGGAACAGCCTTTCAAGCGATCGCTTAAAAGTAGGCGATAAGCTAACCGTATTTTTATCAGCAAGTTAATAACATGAACGCTGTATAATAAGCCTATCTTCAGCGGCTATATGCAATGCTAACTGTGTTAGGCCTGAATAATTAAAGGGCTGCAATCATGCAGCCCTTTGCAAACAGAGATTAATCATCAACTTGTGATTTAGTGTGGTACCAATTTACTGTGCGGGTCAGCATCATAATCAAACTCAGTACTGCAAACACCAGTAAACTGCCCATCAACAATGCGTAATCTTCTGCGCTTAATAGTCCGTAAAGTAAGCTGTATAAAAACAGAATAGCAATCAGAAACAACCCACCATGCTTAGTATTTTTCAACATTCCGGCCACATAAATACTCAGTAATAATGAAGAAGCTAATGCTGATAGTAAGTAAGCAAGGTTAAATCCTAGGTGCTCACCAAGTGATATCAACAATAAATAAAAAACGGCCAATGCTAAACCGACAAAGCCATATTGCACCGGATGAACAGGTTCGCTGCGAAGCACTTCGAGTAAAAAGAAGCTGGCAAATACCAATATCAGCACTAAAATTGCGTAGTTACTGGCACGATAGCTTTTTAAATAATGATCAACACCATCAACAAGATTAACTCCCATGCTACGTTGCTTAAATTGCTCGCACTGATTTTGAAAAACACAATGTTGAAACAGCTCTTTTAAGTTGGTAGCAAAGTAATTTGTTTGCCAGTTGGCAGTAAAGCCTTGCTCTGAAATACTTGAGTCGATAGGTAAGTAATCGCCAACGAAACTTGGGTGTGGCCAATCGGCTTGCATGCTAAGACTGGTTTCTTTGCCGATAGGAGCAATAGCTAGTTTACGCATTCCTTGTAGATTTAAATCAATTTGATAATCCAACGTCTGTTGCTCAAGTAAAGCACTAAAATCGAGCTCAATATTAACGCCTTCGGGTAATTGCGCCAGCTTAGTGCCAGGCTGCAACGCATATTCTTGGTTATTTATGCGCATTGTACTGCCCTGACCAATACCGCGAATATCTTTAATCGCCATCACCATATGCACCTGTTTTATCTTTTTACCGGCTAATTCATTTAAAGCCTCGGTATTAAATTGGCCTGCAAAGTGATTCGCGGAGCGATATAGTAACGCCTTATAAATACCTCGGTATTTTTCAAAAGAAGATAATTCACTGTTTATAGTTAATGTTTCAGGTAGCAATAACAGCGTTTTTAACTGTTCAGTGGTGTTGCCTTCCACGGTGTGAGTTTCTATAAATTGCACTTGAATAAACGGCCCAATGACTTGTTGCTCACCGCTGCTGCTTTTAGCAATATCAGCTTGCACTTGTTGCTGATGTTCTGCACGTTCATCAATTAGGTTTTGGATCATAAAGATAGGCACTAATAACAGTACAATTAGGCCTATGATGATCACCAACTTCGTTTCAATTTTTTGTTTCATTATTATCTTTACTCCCTATTTAATATAGGGACTAGAGTAATCGACAAAAGTGGATTTTAAATGGTGCTTATATGGAGTCTTTATGGAGTTGGTAAAAACAGCTTAACGGATACGCCCTGCGGGGTATTATGGATATCTAATTTTCCTTTATGCAACTTAACCACTTGTTCTACAAAGTTAAGCCCAAGGCCGGTACTTTTTTGTCCATTACTTCTGGCAAGCGAATAAAAACGTTCGGTTACTCTCTTTAACGCATAATCAGGTATCTTCGGGCCAGTATTTTCGACATTAATACAAAGCTCTCCTGCGGTTTGTGTGACCGTAATATTGATTTTCCCCTGCTCACATACAAAATCCAACGCGTTTTCAAACAAATTATACAAGCCTTGCTGTATTAAAAATTGATCCCCTACAAAGGCAACTTTGTTATCGCATACAACTCTTAACTCTACTTGTTTGGTCATTAGCCTGCTGATACAAGAGGCTTTTATCTGCGCTAATAAAGCAGGTAAATCAATTAATTGCCGCTGTTCAAGTTCTGGGAGTTGCTCAAGCTTTGTTAGAGCTAACAACTTATCAATCAATTGCTGCATGCGCGTAGCTTCGGTTTCAATATTCTGAGCAAACAACTGTTGTTTATCTATCGTGGTAGGGGTTTGTAATATTTCACTGGCTCCTTTGATTGCTGACAATGGACTTTTTAACTCATGCGTTAGAGTTTGCACATAGTTTTCTACGTAACGCTTACCATCAAGCTGACGACGCATATTTTCAAGGGCATCACTGAGTAAGCTATATTCATAAAAAACTCTAAAGGTGGGTTTACTGGCTTTTTCACCGCGCCCCATTTTATCAGCATAGTCTGCAAGCTTATATAACGCAGTATTTATACGCCACGCGATTAACGCACCAATGATAAGTGCGAGTACACTCATTAACGCTAACCAAGTTAATACCCGATACCTGGAAATATCAATAAATGGCTGTACAGAACGGTTCGCTTTAGCAACTGTGACACTGCCAATGATCTCATCGTTATACATGATTGGTGCAGCAACATGCATTACTGTTGATAGCGGATCATTGGGGTCTAATGCAGTTGAACGTGCCCCGTACTCACCACGTAAGGTGAGGTAAACGTCATTCCATTTAGAGAAATCATTACCAACATCCTGCTGCCATGAATCCAGCACTACAATCCCTTGTTGATCGGTTATATAAACTCGGTGATTAACTGATTTTTTTTCAACACCCCAAATCGCAGCATCGGGATCACGCAAACCATAAAAGTTGATTTGCTTAGCAAAAGCGCTCTGTGCAATATCGCCGTTCGCCATTGGGTTGCTTGCTATTACAGCCAGCATGTTTGCCATATCGACCAGTGTTTCTTCACTCGCTTGGCGTACCGTTGGCTTGATCTCTCTCATAACTGTTGAGCTAACCAAGTAAGCGGTTAAAATCACTAATACAAAGTAGAGTAAAAACAGCCTCAGTCCAAGCGGGATCTTAGGCCATCTTTTAAGACGAGCAAATACCGTATTTGTTGGCTTAGGTAGATTCATAGTAATAACCAAAACCACGTTTAGTATGAATACATTCCGGAGCCGATACTGCGCGTAATTTATTGCGAATAGCCTTGATGTGACTATCTACATTACGAGCATAGATAGCATCTTGGTGATTTTGCGCCGACAACAATAATTGCTCACGGGAGAATACTTGGCGAGGATGGCTAATTAACTTATCCAGCAATTTAAATTCCAATGCTGTGAGAGCCAATGCTTGGTTTTGGAAATGATAATCAAAATTGTCGGCATAAAGGCCTGAGGCTTGTTCTGAAGAGATGGATACTTTACTCGCAGCTTCGCTATGTCTAATTCTAAGTTTAACCCTTGCAAGCACTTCTCGCGGGCTAAATGGCTTAGTAACATAATCATCGGCGCCTATTTCTAATCCCACAACACGATCAATTTCATCATTTCGGGCGGTAAGAAAAATAATTGGAACCGCTGAGAACTCTCTTATCTGTTTGCACAACTCAAAACCATTGGCATCAGGCAAACCAACATCCAAAATCACCAAGGCAGGCATATTGTTTTTAATATATTCAAGCCCCTCACCCGCTGTAGCAAACCACTGCACAGCAAAGCCATCTATTTCTAGAGTATGGATCAGTGTATCAGCGATCGCTTTCTCATCTTCAATGATCACAACCTGCGCAGTTGTCATGCAATTAATTCCTTTACTACAGCAAATTAGCAATGTTTATAGTTACAGTAACTATAAAGGCAGTCAATAGTTAGGTTTACGAGTTTATATTTTCTTATGGGGAGCGCGAGTTTTTTAAGATTAAAAAGTGGCAGTACACGCATGTCAAAGGTTAACGCTGACGGCTCGAAGCCAATAGCTTTCCTGCAGACGTAAAAAAGCCGCTTCATTTCTGAAGCGGCTTTCTCAATTTGGAGCCTGGCAATGTCCTACTTTCACATAGCAAATGCTACACTATCATCGGCGCTGTTTCGTTTCACTACTGAGTTCGGCATGGGGTCAGGTGGGTCCAAAACGCTATTGTTACCAAGCAAAT
>NZ_CABVLM010000010.1 GCF_902498845.1 Pseudoalteromonas rhizosphaerae
AGAATGGTGGGTCATGATGGACTTGAACCATCGACCAATGGATTAAAAGTCCACTGCTCTACCAACTGAGCTAATGACCCGCTCTGATGTGCCTAAACACGGTGCGTGAATCCGCCGATTATAACCACTCTACTATTCAACGAATAAAGAATGGTGGGTCATGATGGACTTGAACCATCGACCAATGGATTAAAAGTCCACTGCTCTACCAACTGAGCTAATGACCCGCTCTGCTGCTGCAACAAAATGCAACAAAACATTAATACGTAAATCCGCCGATAAAGACCATTCTATTATTAAATAATGAATGGTGGGTCATGATGGACTTGAACCATCGACCAATGGATTAAAAGTCCACTGCTCTACCAACTGAGCTAATGACCCGCTCTTTTTGTCGCAATTCGAGTGGTTGAACCATTCGTTTGCTGCGGGCGCTTATAATACTTATTTAAAAAATGAGTGCAACAGAAAATGTCTCTTTTTTTAAGTTTTTATGTCTAGTTGACCAATTTTAGACCGCTTATGACAAAAAGCAGTCTAATCAAACTGATTCTACATTTTTGAAAGGCGATCAGTGGCCAATTTTGCAGCAGTTGTACTTGGGTATTGGTTAAGTAAATCATTAAAGGTTTTTGACGCTTGTTCGGCTAAACCTTGCTCTTGTAATAAAGTACCAAGCTTTAACATGGCATCTGGACGCTTATTTGAATTTGGAAATTCATTTACAACAACTTTAAAATGTTCCGATGCCTTTACTGGATCATTTTTAATTGTTAATAATTGTCCTAACCAATAATGAGCGTTAGACGCATACACAGAATTTGGATATGTTGTTAAAAACGTTTGAAACTCTGGAATTGCCTGATCATAGCGCTTATCCTTCATGATTAATGCCACTGCACGCTCGTATGCCTCATTCTCAGACAGATCAGAACTTATAGCTTGCGATGCAACAGGCTCTGCGTGTTGCTCTGCACTAGGTTGCGAGTAAGCTTGGCTAACGCGATTTTCTATTTCTTGATACAGCTCACGTTGACGTTGCAGTACTTTTTCAAGCTTATAGGTCTGCTCTTCAGTGATCCCGCGAACCTGGCTCACTTCATCTTGCAGCCTATTTAACTGTTGCTGTAACTCAACTTGTAATAAATTTCTCGACTGCATCATACTTTCAAGGGCAGCAAGGCGTTTTTCTATACTCGATTGTGAACTCGCAGCTTCTGAAACAGGAGCGGGAGCAGCCCAAACATGGGTGCTCCCGCTCAATATCATGGCTGCCAAAATAATTTTCGGCTTCATAATGTCTCTAATTTAGTAAACTAGTACCGCACGGCGGTTTTTAGCGAAAGCAGATTCAGTACGTGATTTAACCATCGGCTTTTCTTCACCGTAGCTCACTACTGACATTTGGCTTGCAGAAACACCTAAACTTTGTAGGTATTTTTCAACTGCTTGGCCACGGTGCTCACCCAGTGCAATATTGTACTCAGGAGTGCCACGCTCATCAGCATGACCTTCAATTAATACTTTAACAGATGGGTTTTTAACTAAAAACTCAGCATGTGCACGAAGTAATTCGCCATACTGACCTTGAATAGTCGCAGTATCAAAACCAAAGTAAATCACTTGTTCTTGACGCAATTCGTCATACTTCTGACGAAGTTCTTCTTGTGCTTGCTGCTCTGGCGTTAATGTCGCAACTTCGACAGTGTCATTATCAGTTGTTTGCTCAACAGTCGCTTGATTTGATTGATTTGCTGCACCTTCATCGATATCCGAAGATGAGCTACAAGCTGCTAGTGTCATAACTGGCACAGCAATTAGCAGGCCTTTAAGTATTTTATTAAGTTGCATTGAGTAGATTCCTATATTGAGTAAACCAGCAAAAATTACTGTAAATAAGGCGACCACGCGGGTGCCTTTACTTGTCCATTTAGCACAGGTAACCGTGCTTTAAAGCGACCGTCCATTGATACTAGCGCTAGTACCTGCTTATTATTATGTAGCGTGCTATAGATGATCATCGAACCATTTGGTGCTACGCTCGGTGATTCATCTAGGCGCGTTCGTGTTAACACTTGAAATGCGCCTGTAGCCAGCTCTTTCTTAGCAAGATGGTACTGCCCGTTGGTACGGTTAACCATCACTAATTCTTTGCCGTCAGGGGTAATAGAACCAGCTAGATTCATATCACCATCAAAGGTCATTCGTTGTGACCTACCTGTTTGTAAATTTAACTTATAAATCTGAGCATTACCACCCCTTTCAGAAGTAAACACTATATCTTGACCATTCGGATGCCAAGACGGTTCAGTATCTATACTACGGTGGTTAGTCAATCGGGTTTCTTTACGCGTTGCTAAGTCTAGCATATACACTTCTGTAGCGCCGTTTCTGTCTTTTGATAGCACCAATAGTAGTTTTTTACCATCGGGTGAGAATTGTGGCGCACCATTAATACCTTGGTGACTTGTTATGAGTTCACGCTTACCAGTGTATAAATCTTGGATATAAATTTGGCTTTGACGATTTTCAAAGGTTACATACGCTAGTTTAGTGCCATCTGGTGACCATGCTGGTGACATAAGCGGCTCTTGCGAGCGTAATAAAACCTGCTCATTGAAACCATCATAATCTGCAACTACTAACTGGTAAGGCTTTGGTTCATCATCACGTACAATGACATAAGCAATTTTAGTTAAAAATGCGCCGCGCTCACCGGTGAGTTTTTCATAAATAACATCACTGATGCGGTGTGCATAACGTCTAAAACCGGTATCACTGATCACACTTTCGCGTGCTTCTTGAATATGATCTTGGTTTTTAATAAGTTTTCCGTTACTCATCATTTGCGTTTCACCACCAGTGATTTGGCCTCGGATAACATCAATAAGCTCATAGCGTACTAAGTAACGGCCATCAGTTTGTTGTTCGACTTCACCAACTAAAATCGCTTCAACACCTTTATTTACCCAAGCGCCATAGTCTACGTCTGCGTCTTTACTAGGTAACTGTGGCATGGCATTAACGTCAATGGGTTTAAATTTACCGCTACGCATTAAATCCGCAGCAATCACATCACTGAGCTTTTGTGGAATTGGCCCCACACCTTTATACTTAAATGGCACGATCGCAATAGGTCGCGCGCCATCAATGCCTTCGGTTATGACTATTTCAAGTGCCGCATTTGCAACACTGGTAAAGCCTAAAACGAAAATTAAACAAACTGTTTTCAACTTGTTGAACATACCATTCCTTTAAAATTGTGGCTTAATTGTTAAGTTAATATTTTTTAATTGCTCAAACACATCTTTATCTTTAGAAACTGGCAGTGTATCAGCCATACGAACCGCTCTAAGCGCCGCTTCACATACTAACTTATCACCACCTAAAGATGTAACTTGTGTGACCAGACCATTAAAACCTAAGCGAATATTCACACGGCATTGTTGGTTTTTCATCTTTTCATCAATTAATAAATTTTGCTGAATACGCGCCATAATTAATGCTTTATATTTATCAACCTCAGTGCCTACCTGTTGCTGACGTATTTTATTACGTGCAGCTTGCTCTGTAGCCAGTTGCTCTTGCAGCATTTGCTCTTGTAACGCTTTTTGTCGTGCCTCTTCAGCAGCTTCTGCACGTTTTTTAGCAGCTAACTCTTCGCGTTTACGGTCGTCTTCAGCTTTCTTTAAAGCCTCTTCTTCTGCTTTACGTTTTTCAGCAGCAGCTTTAGCAGCAAGTTCAGCTTGTTCTTTTTGCTTTTCAGCCTGCTGCGCTTTTTCACGTTCTTTTTGCTCTATTTCACGCGCTTTTTTAGCTTGAGCTTGGGCTTGTGCGGTTTCTTTCTCTTTCGCGCGACGCTCTTGCTCTAACTTTTTGATCCGGCGGTCTTCAGATTCACGCTGTTTACGTGCATCAGATGCTCGGCGCTCTAAATCACGAATGCGCTTATCTTCAGCACGTTTTTTATCATCTTCTTTGCGTTTCAACTCAGCAATTTTTTGCTCAACCATTTTCTGGTCAACAGTCACCGCTGAAACAGCATTTTCAGCATCAGGCATAGCCTTGTTCAAGGTAACTTCCATTACTGTAGGCGGTGAAGTATGAAAACTCGCGGTTCCAATCAAAACGCCAACTATAGCGAGGTGCAATAGCACTGATTTTAATACTGAAGGACCCATATTAGCTTTTATTCCCTTCAAACGATTCAGTCATTAATCCAACTGAAGGTACACCGGCATTTTTTAAGAAATCCATCAATAATAGTACTTCTTGATACGATACTTTACCTGAGCCTTTGATCATCACTGGGGTTTCTGGGTTTTTCATCAGTTGCAACTTGATAACAGCGGCAACATCTAATGCTTCCATCGGTTCTTCTGGATCAGTACCGATACTGACATAGTACTTACCTTGTGCATCAATTGAAGCAATGATCGGTGGCGTATCTTTAGTATCAACTAAATCTGATTCTTCCATTTTTGGCAAATCAACTTTAACGCCATGAGTGATCAAAGGCGCAGTGGCCATAAAAATAATCAGTAGCACCAGCATTACATCAATGTAAGGAACTACGTTTATCTCTGCAACAGGACGACGCTTCTTACGCTGATACATTCGCTTTTGCCTCTATTTGGGTAGCTGCTTGACGGTGTAAAATATTTGCAAACTCTTCCATAAAGTTAATGTAGTTAGATTCTAGCTTTTCAACTCTATTAGCAAAACGGTTGTATGCAATAACCGCTGGAATAGCAGCGAATAAACCCATAGCTGTTGCAATAAGCGCTTCAGCTATACCTGGGGCAACCATTTGTAAGGTTGCTTGCTTAACTTCGCCTAACGCGATAAAAGCATTCATAATGCCCCATACAGTACCAAACAAACCAATGTAAGGACTGATAGACCCCACTGTTGCTAAAAACGATAAACTTGATTCTAATTTTTCGATTTCGCGAGATAACGCAACTCGCATTGAACGATGCGTCCCTTCCATTACAATGCTAGCACTTTGAAAAGAGTTTTTCTTATGGCGAGCAAACTCTTTAAAGCCTGCTATAAATAATGCTTCAACACCAGTTGAGCTACCGCTACGCGATGAGATCTCATTGTAGAGTTTACTTAAATCAATGCCTGACCAAAATTTTTGCTCAAATCGCTTAGTATTGGATAATGCATCCGAAATTGCTTTTTTACGCTGAAAAATAATTGCCCATGACATCACTGACATAGCTAATAATGCCAGCATAACTAATTGCACAAGAAAACTTGCTTCTAGAATTAAATCTAAAAAATTAAGCCCTGAACCCACATTAAACTCCTAATAAGATTTCTTGTATAAATAACATTTCATTATACGCTAGGTATATGACCGAAAAAATGGCCAAAAGTTGCAACTAGTGTATCTATTCAGCTCAGTACTGACAACGCTATTGCTGTGAATTAGCAACAAAAAACGTTGAAGAGCAGGCTGACTCCATTTTTATAGCCTTGTTCGGCAATCTTGACGCAACAATTTAAGATTGTACTGCCGAGGTAAATACATGCTGGGGTGCTTATTTATAAACAAAAACTGTGTAAAACACCCTCTTTATTCACTCTTAATGAATAAACAAGCATAATTGACTATAAGCATAGTCATTGCAACAGTTTAACTAATCTATAAAAAAATCATTCAAATAAATAAAACATCACAAATTCAATAGATTAATATACGACCGTGAATTTTATGAACAAAAATAAAGCGCCCATAAAAATCTTGCTATTAGTTTTTTTTATCTGAAAATTAAATTTTTCTAGTTTGAACAAAAACCAACTATTGCGTATTATTCTCCCATACCGAGCTAGCGCAGCAATGAATACTTCATTCAGCCCAGTTCTTTGCAATATGATTCTGATTTTTCGTATTGCTACGCTTAAAGTCTTCTTGATAAAACTTGATGAATTTAAGCAGTGTTACTTAGATTACTTCCTTCAACTTGTTGTTTGCCCGCATTTTATGCGGGCTTTTTTTTGCCTGCAAATCACGCACAGCACTACCTCGCTATGGCGCATACAATATCGTTTACAAACTTAACAGTATGTGAATTGCATTAGCCCAAATAACTAAATAATCTAAACTTTAAGTAATATGCTAATCACGCGATTAACTTAAACACAGCAAAATAGACATTTGAATAGTGGCTAAAAGAACAGTATAGAAGATGTATGAGGTGGGTTTGCAGCCATACGCACGCATACAGCTACAATAAATGTACTTTATTCTTGTTTGGGTAATAAGCCAAAGTGATGATAGGCGTTATCAGACACAATACGCCCTCTTGGCGTACGTTGGATAAATCCTTGCTGGATGAGGTAAGGCTCGATCACATCTTCAATGGTTTCTTTTTCTTCACCGATGGCGGCGGCTAAGTTGTCTAACCCTACCGGCCCCCCCATAAACTTTTCAATGATCGCGAGTAAATATTTACGGTCCATATAATCAAAGCCGCTTTTATCGACATCAATCATATTAAGTGCCAGCTCTGCCACTTCGGCATTTACAGTACCGTCTGATTTAACTTGCGTGTAATCTCGTACCCGGCGTAATAATCGATTGGCGATACGTGGCGTACCACGAGAGCGTTTAGCAATTTCAATGGCGCCTTCATCACACATGGCTAAATTTAAATAATGAGCAGAGCGCCCCACTATAGTCGATAAATCTGCCACCGAATAAAACTCTAAACGCTGCACAATACCAAAACGGTCTCTAAGTGGTGAGGTTAACGAGCCTGCGCGAGTGGTAGCACCAATTAAGGTAAAAGCGGGTAAATCGAGCTTAATGGAACGAGCTGCGGGCCCTTCACCAATCATTAAATCGAGTTGATAATCTTCCATTGCAGGATAGAGTATTTCTTCAACTTGCGGGCTTAGCCTATGTATTTCATCAATAAAAAGTACATCGCCTTCTTCTAAATTGGTCAGTAGTGCGGCTAAATCACCGGCTTTTTCAAGCACTGGGCCCGAGGTTGTTTTAATACTAACATTCAGCTCATTGGCAACAATGTTTGCTAGTGTGGTTTTTCCCAAACCCGGCGGACCAAATATTAATAAATGATCAAGCGCTTCACCCCGACTCCGTGCAGCTTCTATAAATATTTCCATTTGCTGTTTAACATGGGGCTGACCAGTATAATCGGCTAATAGTTTTGGTCTAATCGCGCGATCGACTACATCTTCATTACTTTGTTCAGTCGCATCTATTAAACGATCCGCTTCAATCATGGTTTACTCACAACATTGATTTTAGAGATTCTTTGATCAGAACCTCTGTAGACATACCAGGCTTGGCCACTGATTTTACTGTTTTTTGTGCTTGCGCCAATTTATAACCTAATGACACTAACGCAGAGATTGCATCATCTGCCGCATTATTAGCAATAAGTGCGTCAGAGGCGGGCTCTATAACTGCATTATCACTAAATGGCGTGAATAAGTCATTACCCCAATCTTTTAATCGGTCTTTCATTTCAAGTACCAGGCGCTCTGCGGTTTTTTTACCTACGCCTGGCAGTTTCACTAAACTGGTGGCATCTTCGTTATTCACACAGCTAACAAATTGCTTAGCCGACATCCCTGAAAGTATTGCTAATCCGAGCTTTGGCCCAACGCCATTGGCTTTTAATAGCTCTCTAAATAATGCTCGCTCTATTTTATTATTAAAGCCAAATAATAACTGGGCGTCTTCTCTTACTACAAAATGAGTATACACAATGGCATTTTCGCCAATGTTTGGTAAATCATAAAAACACGTCATCGGCATGTTAACTTCGTAACCAACACCGCTTACTTCAAGCAAAATTTCTGGCGGTTGTTTTTCTACTAAGATGCCATTTAAGCGACCTATCATGTTATTTCCTTAATCGTCCTCTAACGGTTTTACTGGCACTGCCCGCTAGTTTTATTAAATTTTGATCGGAATGAGCATGGCATATCGCAATGGCTAATGCATCTGCTGCATCCGCTTGCGGTGTGCCTGGTAATTTTAAAATATTTTTAACCATATGCTGCACTTGCGATTTATCGGCACCACCGTGCCCTACCACCGCTTGTTTAATTTGCCGCGCCGAGTATTCAAACACCGGTAACTCAGCCATTGCCGCACCAACAATTGCAGCCCCTCTGGCTTGGCCTAATTTAAGAGCTGAATCAGGATTACGCGCCATAAATACTTTTTCAATGGCAAAATGATCGGGAGAGAATTGTTCGATTAGTTGACTGATCCCTTGATAAATCATTTTTAATCGAATAGGAAACTCGTGATCGGCCAGTTTTATACAACCGCTGCCTAAATAAGTAAATTTAGCACCTTGATGGGCAATCACCCCATAACCGGTTAATCGTGAGCCAGGATCAATCCCTAAAATAATAGCCAATACTTGCCCAATCAGTGTAAATAGTTAAGTACGCTAATAATGCCAGAGCACTGTATAAATTACCAGTGCATTATTGGCATAAAAAAGCCCGTAAAAACGGGCTTGTTTAATTGCTAACCTTTTAGGCTAAAGAGCGTAGTAACCCTTGGGTATTTTTACGCATGGTTCTAGCTATCATAAAGTAGCCCAGTGATGCCACAAACACACCACCCACTAATGGTCCAATAAGCCAAATATGCGGGTGCAGCTTACCTGCTAAGTCAAACATCTCACGTTGCACTATTAATAAAGCCACATCACTGACCAACGCAGCGACAAAACCAGCAGCGCTGCCCAGCAATAAAAACTCATATAAAGTGGCATTTTTTATTAGCCGCCCTTTGGCGCCTAAGGTACGCAATATGACAATTTCCTGCATCCGTTCACCAAGGCTTGCTTGCACTTGCGAAATTAAAACCAAGCCACCACACATCACCACTATCGCCAGTACAAATCCAATTGCCAGCGATACTTGCGAAATAGTAGAGCGTATTTGTTTGACAAAGCTGTCAACGTCGATGGCGTTGATTGTCGGGTAGGCACGTAGTAGCTCACTAAAATCGCGTTTTTGATCGGCTTCGATACGCACCGATGAAATATACGTCGCAGGAAAATCAGCCAATACATCAGGGCTTAATATAATAAAGAAATTAGGCTTCAAAGTAGCCCAATTAACTTTACGAACACTGGTTATTTTGGCATCAAATGACTGGGCGCCAATCAAAAATGTTAGCGTATCACCCAGTTTCACATCTAAGCGTTCTAGCATAGATTCTTCGATCGATGCTTCAGCGGTGGCATTGTCGCCAAACCACTGCCCGTCTATGATCTCGTTTTGCACAGGGACTTGCTCTAACCATGTAAGGTTTAGCTCACGGCCAATACCTGCGCGTGCTTCTTCGTCTTTCTTTTCGTTGTCTTGCAATGAGACTTCGCGAGCAACTAATTCACCATTAACAGCGTTTACGCGACCACGAATAGTCGGGTAAAACTCAGATACTTGAATATTTTTTTGCTCTAAAAAGCTTGTTACGTCTGGCAATTCAGTTTCGGTTATATTGACTAAAAAAGCATTCGGCGCGTCGCTTGGAAGTTGCGATTGCCAATCTGCGATCATATCGTTTTTCAGCACCACTAAAAATAACAATAGCTTTATTGCCAACGAAAAACTGATCAACTGTACCGCATTAGCATTGGCACGTTTTTGCAACGAAGCAATCGCTAATGACCAACTATTCCCCGGGCGCAATCCTAGTTTACGTCCGCTGCCAAAAATTAACCGCGATAATACAAACAGTATTGCAATCAAAATTAAAGTAGAGACAAACAAAATAGCGGTAATTTTAAGGTTATTACTAAACAACCACATTAATAAAAAGACTGTTAAGCCCGACATCGCTAAATGCACTTTACTTACTAATAGCTTATCGCCTAAGTTACGGCGTAATACCCTAAGCGGTGGAATATCAAATAAATCTAATAACGGCTTGATTGAAAACATCACCGCACAGATAACGCCAGTACTAATCGCCACAAACCACGGTTTTATACCCGCAGCAGGAAGAGTATTGTTCATTGATTTAGCTAAATAACTAGTAGCTATCTCTTGTAAACCATAGCCAATGGCTAAGCCAAGTATGACCGACAAAGCACACACCAGTGATAAATGCAGTAAGTAAATTTTGCGAATTGTCGATCGGCTACCACCTAAGGTTTTCATCATCGCAACTGGGTCATATTGGCGTTCGCAATAACGCTTTGCAGACACGGCAATCGCCACCGCCGCTAAAATAATGCCCAATAATCCCGCTAATAATAGAAAGCTTTCAGCGCGGTTTAAGCTATTTGCAATCGGCGACTGTCTGTCTTTAACACCATACCATTGCTGATTTTCTTTCATTTGTGGTTTTAGCCAGCTATAAAAGTCAGTAAGGTTACTCTCATCCCCTGCATACAACTGACGGTAAAAAACACGGCTGCCCGGCTGGATCACTTCAGTTTTTTCTACATCTTGGTTATTTAACAACACACGACGACTACTTGAAAAAATATTAAATGGCGCATCAGGCTCTTCCACCAATACTTTTTCAATATTAAATTGCGCAGCGCCAAGCTCAACCGTATCACCTACTTTTACATTTAGTGCATAAAATACCGATTCACTAAACCACACATTACCAACAGTTGGCCCTTGCGTGGCCACTTCAACCTCGCCGGTTAAGCTGCTTTTAACTTTTAGTTCGCCCTTAAGTGGGTAATGCTCCGACACCGCCTTTACTGAGCTTAATTGCATTTCGTCATTAGCAAACAGCATAGTATCAAAGTAAGTGAGCTGTGCGGTTTGTAAGTTGTATTCGCTTGCTGTTGTTAAATATTCACCCGGTAATTCATGGTTGCTTGCCAGCACGCGATCAGCGGCAATAAAGGCACTGCTTTTTTGCGCGATGCTTTGCCCTATGCGATCAGTCACCATAGAAAGCGTTAAAACCGTCAATACCGCCAACGCTATGGCCGCACAAATCACCGTAAGTTCACCACGGCGAAATTCACGGCTAAATAATTTTAATGCTAATTTAACCCACATTCGCCACAGCCTCATTGGTATTTTTAACTAATTGACCCGCTTCAATTTGTAACACATGCTGACACTTTGCTGCTAACGCCTCATCATGTGTGACTAAAATCAACGTCGTGCCATGAAGCTGATTAAGCTCGAATAACAGTGACTCAATTAACTTACCATTTTTGCTATCAAGATTTGCTGATGGCTCATCGGCGAATAAAATCTTTGGTGTGCCAATAAATGCGCGAGCAATCGCTACACGCTGCTGCTCACCACCAGACAATTGCGACGGATAATGCTCAATACGATGACTTAAACCTACTTTTTCCAGAAGATCGAGTGCTTGTTGCTTGGCATTTTTTTCACCAGCAAGCTCTGCCGGTAACATCACATTCTCAAGTGCTGTTAAACTCTGTACCAACATAAATGATTGAAATACAAAACCGACTTTTGCAGCTCTTAATGCCGCACGCGCTTCTTCATCAAGTTCATGCAGCGGCTCACCATCTAAATAAATTGATCCCTGAGTCGATTGGTCAAGCCCTGCGAGCAAACTTAATAAAGTTGATTTACCTGAACCTGAGGTACCAACTACAGCAACTGAGTCTCCAGACTTGACATTAAAGGTGATGTCACTGAGGATGGGCAAATCCCCTTCAAGGGTATTAACCGTTTTAGAAAGACCTTTAACCTGAATGATATTTAATTGAGATAGCGCTGACATATGATGTATTCAATCCTACGTTTTATTTTCGTTTTACTATTAGTAATCAAACCACTTAGTGCGGCAGCTGACAACACAATTTTAATTTTAGGTGATAGTTTAAGCGCCGCCTACGGCTTAAAACAAGAGCAAGGCTGGGTTAAACTGTTACAAGATAAGTACGACAACGAGCAAGCACCAATCCAACTTATCAATGCCAGTATCAGTGGCGAAACCACCGGTGGCGCACTGCGTCGTTTAGACGCCCTACTTAATGAGTTTCAACCGAGCCATGTACTTATAGAGCTTGGTGGTAACGACGGCCTGCGTGGCTTTCCAATTAAACGCCTAAAAGAAAACCTAGCCAGTTTAGTGAGCAAGAGCAAACAAGCTGATGCCAAAGTAGCGATTATGGAAGTACACATCCCGCCTAACTATGGGCCACGTTATACCGGATTATTTACCGCTAGTTTTGCTGAGGTTGCTGGTGCCACAAACAGCCATTTAATGCCATTTTTTATCTTGAATGTCGCTGCTGATAATAGCCTGATGCAAAACGACAACATACACCCTAACAAAACTGCTCAACCTATACTACGAGATGTGATGTATAAATCGATCAATGACTGGATAAATAACTAAACATCCTCATAAAATGATTTATTTCACTCAGTACGTGCAATAAATGTTCAAACAAACAAAAGCTTATTGATTTTTGAAAAAATATACGTACTATTGCTTGCAACGTCGGTATGTAGCGCAGCTTGGTAGCGCACTGTCATGGGGTGGCAGGGGTCGAGAGTTCGAATCTCTCCATACCGACCATTTAATTCAACAACTTAACCTCATTTATATATAAGTTGTTTTCTTTAAAAACCTTTCGTGTAGCCAATCTGTAGCCACTCTACTCATTTTATAGCTGGGAAATAAAGCTTACTTCATTTAGCTGTTCGTGCGTACTGGTTGCGAAACTCCCGTTTTACGATGTCTGAAAATACCCTAAATAAACTTGGCTAGTTTCGTATATTGATCTAAGCTATTGCGTAAGCCCCACACACCAGAAAGCCGTTTCTTTGTAGATACCTAAATAAGCTTTTCCGAGTCCAATTGTTCCCCCAGCTTGTCTTAATACCTTTATTATTAAGGTGATTTACTAAAGCATAATAACTAGGATTTTTGTATCGGCTAGATTGATTGAGCAATTCCACCAGCGCTTTAAAAATTAGTTTATCGTTTTCTATTCGATGTGAATTTTGCATAACTCCCCTTTATTAAGTCATATTATACCCTTTTATATGCTAATGTTTGCTTGGCAGAGTTAAAGCATGTTTGTATAGCTATCAGCATATGCTTGAAGTTCAATTCTACAATCAAGCTACTTTTTACAATTAAAGTTTCTAAGGAGAGATATGTTTTTTTCTAAAAGTGATAAATCAACACCATCAAATACTAAGCCTGACTGGAGCTTAAAAGATAAAGAGCTAATAAATAATATAACTGGTAACACATATAATACATCAGACTTAGCATACGCATTAAAGAAAGACGGGCATAATGCTATTGCAGCCATTTGGTATAAAGGCCAATTTTTATGCAGCTTAACAACGCTCTACAGTCAATCTGGTATTTATAAAAATCATGGTATGAAAGAATGCGATGCTTTCATAGAAGGCTTCGACGATACAAACCTAGCTGACCTAAACAGCAATGAAATAGAAATATCTTTGCCTTACCTTAAATTCATGAAAAAAGAATTTGGATTAGCGGGAATCAGAACCCAGCAAAACCAAAACCATTACGATGTGCTCTATTATGGTAAATACTTAACACAAATTTCTGAGTCTGTAGCTAACACAATAGAGAAAGCTAAAGATATCCACCTAACCAGAAAATATGGTGTTAATGGCAGTAAAGCCAAACAAGACTATGATAAACAGAAAATAGAACACGCTATTGCAAGTAAACTAAACAAAGTTGAAGCAAAAGACGTACTACTGACAACCGAAACAGCGCCAAACTTAAATATTACAAAACGTATTGATGTTATTACTGCCGAATGCGCTTATGGCATGAACATTTTTAAAGATTTTTTTGCAAGTTTTAGTGATACTTTTGGAGGTCGCAGTAACAGCATACAAAACACGCTTAGAGATGCCCGTAAAACAGCACTAAATGAACTTAGAAAAGAAGCTATCTCAGTCGGAGCTAATGCGGTTATAGGTATTGATTTAGATTACAGTGAGATATCTGGCGGTGGTAAATCAGGTATGTTATTTATCGTTGCTTCGGGCACAGCTGTAATTATCGAGAATTAAACATAACTATATTATATGTGCTCTATAATGCCCGAAAAGCCATATCAAAATTCTATTCAAAGAAGTTAAAATATCTCTTTAATATATTGTTATTAAAACACTTTTATTTTCTATAGGTGCTTTCGCAAAGCCTATATATCTTGAATGCGAAATTATAAAACTAGACAGCCACTCTAATTGAACAAACAATGCTGTTCTATCACATTTACTTTTTAGATTAAGAGTTAATCTTTTACTACAAGGTTACTTTCATTTTTTCTATTTAATAAGTTATTAATCCGCTTAAACCTAAATTGCGCGCACGAAAATGACTGCACAATTGCAGTTTTAACTTTTTACTGAGGGCTTTTAACTTAACTTCTATATTTGCACAAGCTGACCTTTGTGCTGAACAAATTTTAACTAGATTAAATATTCTAAAGCATGTATTTTGTTTGCCAGGATAAAGTATAGGGACATTAAAATGAATAAAAAATTAATATTATTGGCTTTATTTCTTGGGGTAACACTAACTGCGTGCGGCGGTTCAGGTAGTTCAACTAAGCCACAAGTAGAAAATAATAATCTCAGTGATAGCGATAAAGATACATCTACCGATAGTTCAACCGGCTCAGGTGCCATTACTGCTAAAATCAATCCGATCCAATCGGTATACACCGGTTCAACGGTCAGATTAGTAGGAACAAGTAGCATTGTTCCTGCCATTTCAAGCGTGGATTGGTCAATTATTGAAAAGCCTGATAATAGCTCTGCAAAAATAGCAAATAATAGCAGCCTAATGAGCGAGTTTGTTGCCGATATAGCTGGTACATATCAAATTCAGCTAATCATTAAGTCAGGTTCAACAGAGTCTATTGCTACAGCGTCAGTGAGCATTTCAGATAAACCAATTGAGCCAAAAAATCATGCCCCAACAGCTGTTATTACTCCTTTTGAGGAAAAAGTGGGTAAAAATAAGCAAGTAACACTAAGCGGCAAAAATAGCTCAGATCCTGATGGCGATAATATTTATTATAAGTGGCAAGTTACCAGTGCTAACAATGCATTAGACTTCTTTCTCGCCAATCCTGAAGGACAAAGTGCTGGTTTTGAAGGAAGAGACTATGGCATATTCACGATCAGCTTAACGGTACATGATGGTAAAGCCTATTCAGAAACGGTAACCAAACAGATAGAAGTATATGATGATAGACCAGAGCTCATAGCATCATTTGACGCACCTGAAACCGCTGAAGTGAACGAGTTTATTAACCTTGATGCAAAAGACAGCATGCAATACAATTTTGCGACTCCTATGTTTAGCTTCGACAGTATTCCTGCTACCAGCAAGGTAACATTAGCCTATACTATGTCGTATATCTCCTTCTTTATTCCAGATGTTGCCGGTGAATACAAGGTTCGTTTTACACTCAAAGATAGAAATAGTGACCGTACGGAATCAGTCGTAAAAACGATAACGGTCTCAGAGAAACAGAGCGATGCTGGTAAAACAGCAATTTCATTTAGTTCCGACCAAAATGCACCACCAGCACTTAACGTCTTGCCAAGCCCATTGCTTAATACCTTTACCCTATCAGAGCAATTATTCTACGCTGAAGTACAAGAGCCTGAGGGCGCGCAAGTAGAGTTGAGCTGGAAGTGGCTAAATAGGCCAGCGAATAGCCAAGCAGATATTATTGCTGAAACAGGTAGCCGCGCTAGAGTTCGTTTTGATGTTGCTGGCTTTTACATTTTACAAGTCGCCGCCTCTGACGGAGAAAACACCACGAAAAGGTTTGTCGCAATCAAAGTAGAAGATCCCGATAACTCCGCGCCGACCATTATCGATGTTGAGATGTTCGGGAATAAAATCAAAGGCAGTAATTTAACACTCAAAGCACACGCCTATGACAAAGAAACAGATCCCATTACCTACACATGGCTCGTATTATTGCCAAATGGCAGGGTTGCATCTATTGGTAACGAAACAAGTGATACAGCAATATTGCCTTTAGTTTCCTCAGGTAACTATCAAGTGCTTGTTTATGCAAAAGATGATATAGCTCCTTATTCGAGTCATAAACGCATTACATTTATCGTTGAGTAACAACTGATGCGGCACGCTTAGCTCGTGCCGCTCACTGTCTTTCTTAGCTCTATCATCAACTCCTTTACCCTGTGAATAAACGAGTCAGCCGATTCCTCTAAAAGATATGCTTGAGCTACGCCCAACTCAGCTAGTTTTATCTCCGCTTCTTGGCAACTAAACTCCTACTAAAATAGATAGCCATTTTAGAGCTTGGCAGTAGCCTGTGAGCTCGATGGATTTAAGCTCAAGTTACGTTTATTGATAACTAAAATTACGCAGTCCATTTTAAAGCTAACTAATAAGCCTATTTGACTAATTACTTAACCATTGCAACTTGGATCAATTGCAAATATATTAACAAAACTACTAAGTAGAAGGATTTACTGATGCCAGGTGCCTTTGCACACATTACTGCGGCTAACTTAGCTACTGAGAATAACGCCCTGATTGGAATGAATATTCCTACCAAAGCAAAGCTGATCTTAAGTCAAAATCAAAAATACCTTGAGTTAGGCTGTGTATCGCCTGACTACCCTTATTTAGCTGTGGGTAATTCAGAGCAAAATAAATGGGCTGATTTAATGCATTATCACAATACCGGTGATGTAATTAAAGAAGCAGTAAAGTATTGCAAAAATCTAGAGGGATCAGCGCAAGAAAAATGCTTTGCTTGGCTGTGTGGTTATATGTCGCATGTTGCAGCTGATATCACCATTCATCCCGTGGTCGAGCTTAAAGTGGGCCCGTATGAGCAAAACCAAACTGACCACCGCACTTGTGAAATGAATCAAGACGCTTATATTTGGCCAAGGTTAAACTTGGGTGAAATTGGCCTTGCTGATCGCGTTGAGCTGAATATCGGCTCGTGTACCAACCAGAATAAGTGCCTTGATGAAAATATTAAACAACTATGGCAGCATGTTTTATCGCATATCCACCCAGATTACGCACAATCAGCAGCTCCTGACTTTGATGCGTGGCATTCAGGCTTTCAACTGGTTGTTGATCATGCTGAAGAAGGATATCGGCTTTTTCCATGGGCAAGGCATGTTGCGGCAAACAATGGACTACTCTACCCTCGCCAAGATGAGATTGATTACACTTACATTGAGCAGCTTAATACTCCAAATGGCCCAATGCACTACGACGACATTTTTAATTTAGCGGTTGAAAATATACAGTATTTTATATCGATTATTGCTAATGCTATTTTTAATGATGGAGAGTGCTGGCAAATTTGTAATTGGAATTTAGACAACGGTAAAGACGAAAATGGCAACTTAACCGCGTGGAATATTTAAAATGAAATACTTAACTCTAATCTTAGTAATTGTTTTATCTGTGGGCTGCTCTAGCCTAGCTAATGCACATGATCCAGAAAAGATGGCTGATCTTGCATCACAACTAAAAGATATTTCAGCCGCGGTTGATGGCACATTAAAGTTCAGCACCAAAACCTATACTGATCCGCAAGCATTACTAATGGCTGCTATCAACAGCAATAAAAACAAACTCACCCCTTTTGAGGACTATCAGTTAAAAGTTTTCATTCAAGATAAAAATGCCATTTTATTACTGTGTGAGGATGACATTTTACTTATTGAAGATGCTGGCTGTACTGCGCCATCCGATATCCAGCATTGGCAATCAACTGACACTCAAGCCTGTAAAGTTACTATCAACGCCAGCAAAATTTGTAAGCGTTAAAAAATTGCGATTTATTCTTTTTTATAAAGTTTAATTAAGCCAACTTATTTTTTAAATACAATGTTTACCTTCATTAATAAAAGGAATTTCAATGAATAACAAAATAACCAAGGTACTTATATTTTGTATCGCCCCCCTAATATGTGTATTTAACCTACACGCAGAGCCTTTGCTTTCCCCCTATCCAAGTGCCAAGCTGGAGAATTCCGTTATTTTAGCGGGTGAGGAAACTCGCCTTGTTACAAAGTTTGTTGCTACAGCAGAAAAGTCTCAACAATTTGAGTATAAAAAATTCATTGGTGATACAGGCCATTACGCTTATACGATAAAAAATGTTGCTTCGTTAAAGGTAACAAAAAATTATGAAAGTGCGTTAAGTGATGCTGGTTTTAAAGTGGTTTATACATGTTCTTTAAGTGATTGTTATTCAGGAGATAAACGTGAACAAAGAAAATTATTAGCTGAAAAGTCTAGCTACTTTAACCCTAGTAATCAATTCCAACAACCTCACTATATTTTCGCCACAAAAGGGGATGAGTCCCTCGATGCTGCTATTTCGTTATTTGTTGGTCAGTATAAAAATACGACGCGAGTATTATTAACCACAGTGGATATAAAAGACATTGAATCAGGACTTGTCACTGCCAATTTTGACGCATTTACCAAACACAATAGTAAACAGATAACCAAGGCACCCCGTAAAGATAAAGGGGGCTCAGCAGATCATCCATTAATAAGTCGCTACCCTAGTAGTTATATTGAAGATTACAAACAGGTTGATTATGAAGAATTCAGCATTCCTGTTGGTATTGTTGATACAAAAACAAAGACACTGCCAATGCTAGACGTTACCGGAGACTTAACCCAAATTACTTATGTCGTAAACAGGGTGTCAACGCTAAAAATTTATCATAATTATCTAAGTGCTTTAGTAAAAGCAGGGTTTGAAACGGTATTCTCTTGTCAAAAAGATACATGCAGTGGTAACACCAGAGATAGATTAATCCGTGAGGATTTACAAAAGTTAGGTGATAAGCTCGCTGTAAAACAAGCTTATAATTACTGGCGCCAACCTCGATACCAAGTTATGAAAAGTACTGTTGAGGGCCAAACTACCTATGTAGCTTTTTTCATCGGTAACTATGAAGGCGATTCTCGTATTCAGCTTGTAGTGATGCGGAGCGAGCCATTATTAACTGGGTTAATAGAGACAAATAGCGATAAAGTGTTAGAGCAACTTAAGCAAAAAGGTAAAGCCTCAATCTATGGGGTGTTATTTGACTACGATAAAGCGGTCATAAAGCCTGAATCTAAACAATCATTGGATGTCATTGCGCAAGTTTTAGAAAAAAATAAGGGATTGAGTTTGTATGTTGTTGGTCACACAGATGATAAAGGCTCTGCTGAATATAATTTAGACCTTTCTAAACGTCGGGCTGATGCGGTAGTTAAAGCTTTAATTGCTGACTATGGTATCGCTAAAACAAGATTAATACCTCAAGGTGTTGGCCCCTATTCTCCCGCAGCCACTAACAAAAACGAATTAGGTCGAGAGCTGAATCGACGTGTTGAATTAGTCGAAAGGTTATCTGATTCAAAATAATTACGTATCGCGAAAAATGCATATTAACGCCATTGCCTTAATATGCATCTTTATCACCAATTAGGTACGAAGTTCTATTTCAAAGTGGTCACTAGGCTCGCATTGAAGACTAAGCCTTTATCTATAGTGGCTTTAAAACTGCAAAACGCACCATTCACTAAACATAAATTGGGTGCAACATGTCCGATATCAGCGTCGATGATAACTGGGAATAAACAATTACCTAACGCAAGCTCAAGGGCTTGGTAATAATCAATAGTTTGCTCTGGAGAGCTAAGCAAAGCACTACGCCCCAGAATAATACCGTTAATATCAGCAAACACACCATTTAACCGCAACGCCATTAAAGTACGAGCCACTGCTGTAGGTGAAAGCTCTGCATTTTCTAAATAAAGTAGTAAACCTTCTGGCGCATATGTTTGCTTAAAGTTATGCAGATCAAGATATGGAGAAGCCAGTAACACGTTAAGTGAGTCTAAACAGCCACCAAATAACCGCCCCGTCAGCTCTACTTGCCTTGAGTCTTGATAGTTTAGGCAGCGCCATTGACTCGGCTGAGTATAATCAAATAATGCATCTGGCTCTTTTGCGTAATCAATCACTTTATTCTGATAATACTTGGCAGGCACCTGCTCGAAATAGCTATTTTTCTCAAGCGCCAGAACATCAAAAACTTGTAAGCAGTAATTGTCTTTCTCGTTGGGATGTAATTGCATTAGATTTGCAGCATGAAGTGTTACCCAACCACATCGCACTGTAAGCATACAAGCAAACGTGCTCACATCTGAAAAACCTACTAACCACTTTGGCTTGGCAGACTTAACCGCATTAAAATCAATATACTGAAGTACTTCCATGGCAAGCTCACCACCCCACGGCGGCATAATTGCGGCAATGCTGTCATCTAGTAAGAACGCCATTAGCTCATCAGCGCGTTGTTTTGCTGGGCTACTTTGTTGTCTTAAGCATTTACCTTCGACTACTAGGTAGCCACGGCGTGTTAAGCCAGAAAGTACGCGTTCCAGGCGTGGGTGAAAGATACTCTCAACACCGGATGAAAATGCGCAAATGGCAATTTTATCGCCGTTTTTTAATGCGTCAGGAAAAGTAATTGCTGTCATCAACATCTGCAAATTATCAATACGTTAGCTTAACGTACCCAATTTATTAAGAAATGTCGAGATTGTTTATGGCATAAAAAAACCGATGCAAGCATCGGTTTTTAAAAACGTGAAAATGAGTAAAGTAATTAAATGTACTCAACCTCAATGATTTCGTATTCCACGTCGCCTTTCGGGGTTTTAATGATCACAGCATCATCTGCTTGTTTACCAATTAAACCACGGGCAATCGGTGAATTAACCGAAATACGGTTATCTTTAATACTTGCTTCATCATCACCAACAATTTGGTATTTAACTTCAGCATCAGTCTCAACATTAACGATTGTTACTGTGGTACCAAAAATAACTTTACCCGTATTTGGTAGTTTAGTCACATCAATGATTTGTACATTTGAAAGCTTAGCTTCAATTTCTTGAATACGGCCTTCGCAAAAACCCTGTTGCTCACGCGCTGCGTGATATTCAGCGTTTTCTTTTAAGTCACCATGTTCACGTGCAACTGCAATATCAGATACAATTTTTGGACGGGTAACTGTTTTTAATTCGTTAAGTTCTTTGCGCATTAAATCTGCGCCACGAACTGTCATCGGAATTGTTTGCATACTTTTCTCACTTAATCCCAAGGCCGATAAACGGCCTTGGCACATTTCCTTAGTTCAATCGCAGGTGTAGTTCTTGAACTGACGTCACTTTGCTGCGGTCGTCTGCTTGGTTAGCAGTACAGTTAGCAAATGCCGCATTCAAGGTCGTTGTATAGTTAGTTTTGTGTTGCAATGCACCACGACGTAACACCTTCGAATCTTCGATCGCTTGGCGACCTTCGGTAGTATTAACGATATAGCTATACTCGCCATTTTTGATTCTATCAAGAATGTGCGGGCGACCTTCAAATACTTTGTTTACACGACGTACTGCAATACCAGCATCTTCAAGTGCAGCGGCTGTGCCACCTGTTGCATCTAGTTCAAAACCTAGGTCTGTCATGGTTTTAGCTAGTTCAACAATACGTGGCTTATCGCTATTACGCACAGATAGTAACGCGCGGCCACCGCGTGGTAAAGTGTTGCTTGCACCTAATTGTGCTTTTGCAAAGGCTTCGGCGAATGTATCACCGACACCCATTACTTCACCAGTAGAGCGCATTTCAGGGCCACGGATAGGATCCACACCTTGGAACTTAGCAAATGGCAATACCACTTCTTTTACGCTGTAGTAAGGTGGTATCACTTCTTTAGTAATGCCTTGGCTTGCTAAAGATTGACCCGCCATACAACGTGCCGCTACTTTTGCAAGTGCCACACCGGTCGCTTTTGATACGAACGGTACCGTACGCGCTGCACGTGGGTTTACTTCGATTAAGTACACTTTGCCATCTTTAACAGCAAACTGTGTATTCATCAAACCAACCACGCCAAGCTCCAGTGCCATGTCAGTTACTTGCTTGCGCATTACGTCTTGCACTTCTTGTGATAACGAATGGGCTGGTAATGAACAGGCTGAGTCACCTGAGTGAACACCCGCTTGTTCAATGTGTTCCATGATGCCGCCGATGATCACTTGCTCGCCGTCGCAAATTGCGTCAACGTCAACTTCAATCGCGTTATCTAAGAAACGGTCAAGTAGTACTGGTGCTTCATTTGATGCAGATACGGCTTCGGTCATGTAACGACGTAAGTCTTGCTCGTCATACACAATTTCCATTGCGCGACCACCTAGTACATACGAAGGACGTACAACCAGTGGGAAACCAATTTCAGCTGATTTTAAAATCGCTTCTTCAGTTGAAGTAACAGTAGCATTTTCAGGCTGAAGCAGGTTTAAACGCTCAACAAGTTGTTGGAAACGCTCACGGTCTTCTGCACGGTCAATCGCATCTGGTGAAGTACCAATTACTGGCACGCCGTTAGCTTCAAGTTCACGGGCAAGTTTAAGTGGTGTTTGACCACCGTATTGCACGATTACACCAACAGGCTTTTCTACACGTACGATTTCAAGTACGTCTTCAAGGGTAATTGGTTCAAAGTATAAACGGTCTGACGTATCGTAGTCGGTAGAAACCGTTTCAGGGTTACAGTTAACCATGATAGTTTCGTAACCGTCTTCACGTAGTGCAAGGGCTGCGTGAACACAACAGTAATCAAATTCAATACCTTGGCCGATACGGTTAGGACCGCCACCAATCACCATGATTTTATCACGATCAGATGGGTTAGCTTCACACTCTTCATCGTACGTTGAGTACATGTATGCAGTATCAGAGCTAAACTCTGCAGCGCACGTATCAACGCGCTTGTATACTGGCACGATGTTTAATAAATGACGCTTTTTACGAATTTCAGCTTCAGACACACCGGCAATTTCAGCGATACGAGGATCAGCAAAACCTTTACGTTTTAACTTACGAAGGAAATCAGCGCTTAAGCCAGCCATGCCCACTTCGGCAATTTTAGCTTCGTCTTTTAAGATGTCTTCAATCTGTACTAAGTACCAACGGTCAACTTTGGTTAACTGAAACACTTCTTCAACGCTCATGCCGTGACGCATTGCATCAGCAATATACCAAATACGCTCAGCGCCTGGCTCACGTAATTCACGGATGATTTTCTCTTTCGCTTTCGGATCGTCAAGTGCCACGATTGGGTTGAAACCCGTTGCGCCAACTTCCAGACCACGTAATGCTTTTTGTAACGACTCTTGTTGGTTACGACCAATCGCCATTACTTCGCCTACAGATTTCATTTGCGTGGTTAAACGGTCGTTTGCACCAGCAAATTTTTCAAAGTTAAAGCGAGGAATTTTTGTGACTACATAGTCAATTGATGGCTCGAACGACGCAGGTGTTTTACCACCGGTGATGTCATTTTGTAGCTCATCAAGTGTGTAGCCTACCGCTAGCTTAGCCGCGATTTTAGCAATCGGGAAACCGGTTGCTTTTGAAGCAAGTGCTGATGAACGTGATACACGTGGGTTCATCTCGATAATAACCATACGGCCGTCATCTGGATTAACACCAAACTGTACGTTTGAGCCACCTGTTTCAACACCAATTTCACGCAGTACTGCCATAGAGGCATTACGCATTAATTGGTATTCTTTGTCAGTTAATGTTTGCGCAGGAGCAACGGTGATTGAATCGCCAGTATGAACACCCATTGGGTCAAAGTTTTCAATTGCACAAACGATAATGCAGTTGTCGTTTTTGTCACGCACAACTTCCATTTCGTACTCTTTCCAACCGATCAATGATTCATCAATCAATAGCTCGCTGGTTGGAGAAAGGTCTAAACCGCGTTCACAAATTTCTTCAAACTCTTCTAAGTTATACGCCACACCGCCGCCGGTGCCGCCCATAGTGAAAGAAGGTCGAATAATACACGGTAAACCAATGCGTTTGATGATGTCTTTTGCTTCATCCATTGAATGGGCAATTTCAGCACGCGGGCATTCTAAACCGATATTTCTCATTGCGATATCGAAACGTTCGCGGTTTTCTGCTTTATCGATTGCATCAGCTGTTGCGCCAATTAGCTCAACACCATGCTTTGCCAATACACCGTGCTTGTCTAGTTCTAGCGCACAGTTCAATGCGGTTTGACCACCCATTGTAGGTAGCACTGCATCTGGCTTTTCTTTTTCAATGATTTTTTCTACCACTTCCCAATGAATTGGCTCGATGTAGGTCGCATCAGCCATATCAGGATCGGTCATAATTGTTGCAGGGTTTGAGTTAACTAAAATAACTCGATAGCCTTCTTCTCTAAGTGCTTTACACGCTTGAGCACCAGAGTAGTCAAATTCACAGGCTTGGCCGATTACAATCGGGCCTGCGCCTAGGATAAGAATGCTTTTTATGTCGGTACGTTTTGGCATTGTTACTCCGGTTTAATTAGTTGTTACGCGCTTGCATCAAATCGATGAAGTGGTCAAATAATGGGGCTGCATCGTGTGGACCTGGGCTTGCTTCAGGGTGACCTTGGAAGCTAAAAGCAGGTTTGTCGGTGCGGTGAATACCTTGCAACGTTCCGTCAAATAACGATTTATGCGTAGCACGAAGGTTATCTGGTAACGTTGTTTCATCGGCAGCAAAACCATGGTTTTGCGCAGTGATCATTACTACGTTACGGTCTAAATCTTTCACTGGGTGGTTACCACCGTGATGACCAAACTTCATTTTCACTGTTTTTGCACCCGAGGCAAGGGCTAACAATTGGTGACCTAAACAGATACCAAAAATAGGAATTTCAGTTTCTAAAAAGGCTTTAATTGCTTCAATGGCGTAAGTACACGGTTCAGGATCGCCCGGGCCATTCGATAAAAAGATACCATCTGGGTTAAGTGCTAACACGTCAGCTGCCGAGGTTTGTGCAGGTACAACGGTTAATTTACAACCACGGTCTACAAGCATACGGAGAATATTACGCTTCACACCGAAATCATAAGCAACAACGTGAAACTTTTCATCGGCTGCGTTTAGAGTTTTGAACCCTGCGCCTAATGTCCAGCTTGATTCACGCCACTCGAAATTTTCCTTGGTTGATACTACTTTCGCTAAATCCATACCTTTTAAGCCTGGGAAGGCTTGCGCAGCTGCGAGCGCTTGGTTTTCATCTAATTCGTCACCTGCAATAATACAACCGTTTTGAGCGCCTTTATCGCGCAAAATACGGGTAAGCTTACGAGTGTCGATGTCTGCAATACCTAAGATATTACGTTCTTTTAAGTAATCATCTAACGATTGCTCGTTACGGAAATTACTTGCTAGCAGTGGCAAATCACGGATCACTAGGCCTTTAGCCCAAATGTGACTCGCTTCTTCGTCTTCGCTGTTAGTACCCGTATTACCTATGTGTGGGTACGTCAAAGTTACGATTTGTTCCGCGTATGAAGGGTCAGTCAGAATTTCCTGATAACCAGTCATGGATGTATTGAATACTACTTCACCGACAGACATGCCGTCAGCGCCGATTGCAGTACCGCGAAACACTGTGCCGTCTTCTAGAACTAACAGAGCGGATTTAGTCAAGTTAACCTCCTAACAGTAAAAAACGGGAGTAAAGTCATTTGCTTTACTACCCGTTTATAGCGATTGGAAACACGCAATTATGAATTTTTGGCAAATTAGCGCTATTTTATAGTAATTTGCCTTTTAGGTCTAACCCTATTTCAATAATCAGTAAAAATAAGCCCTATAAGCCAAAAAAGCCACCAAACACCCAAAAAAGTAACTAAACTACTTCAAGTCGAGGACATCTTGCATGTCATAAAGTCCTGCAGGCTTATTTTTCAACCAGCCCGCAGCTCTTACTGCGCCTAATGCAAAGGTCATTCGAGAACTTGCTTTATGAGTTAATTCAAGCCTTTCGCCAGAAGTTGCGAAATATGCGGTATGTTCACCAACTATATCTCCGCCTCGGAGCACCGAATAACCAATTTCATTTTGCGATTTTTCTGTTTCTAATCGGCTGCGATCAAATACCGCAACCTCATCATGCACCCACCCTTTTGCATCGGCAATTGCCTCACCAATGGCAAGTGCAGTGCCTGATGGCGCATCGATTTTATGGCGATGATGCGCTTCAAAAATTTCGATATCTAAATCATCACCGAATTTAGTGGCGGCGGTTTGCACTAAATTCAACAGTAAATTTACGCCTACGCTGTAATTTCGCGCAAACACAATAGGAATCTGCTTGGCAGCCGTTTGTAACGCCAGCATATCGTCGTCATTTAAACCGGTGGTGCCAATCACCATCGGGATATTTTGTGCAACAGCTGTTTTTAAATGCTCACGCATACCCGCTGGGAGCGTAAAATCAATCAGTACATCGGTATTGTCAACGTTGCGTTCATCACTAAAATTAATTGTCGCAGGTGCTGCGCTATTTAATTGATTAACGGCAATATTTAATAAGGGAGAACTGCTGCGTACATAGGCTGCACTAAGCTCGGTATGATTATTTTTGTGAGCGGCTTCAATTAATGCCAACCCCATTCTTCCGTTTGCGCCAAATACGCCTATTCGATTCATATTAATAACCTATGCATTTTTTGTGTTGGCTAGATTTTATCTAAAACTCGTGTAATAGTCAGGTAAGCCTTTTAAAAAATAATAATAACAGATACCCATAGACTTTAGCCATCTATACATTTAAACTTCTTTCTTTGCGCCGATTTGGTCTTTGGCTTGCGGGCGCTGTTGAGGTACTTATCATTGTGGTAGGTATGACAACTAAATTCAGCTAAAAGAGGGATGTTTTGGCTGTGTTAGTTGTGCAAGAAGTTATCTAACGAGGAATATGATGCAGCCATCATTTAATAAAACAACAGCAAAACTATCTTTGCTCCCCCTATTAACCTTTGTGGCCTTATTTTTAGGTGCGGGTTTATACCTGCAATCACAAGGGGTCGATTACGCTTTTTATCAGCTCCCTGCCCCTGTTGCTATTTTACCGGCGATTATGCTGGCGTTTATGTTAAATAAAAACACCATTAACCACAGTGTAGAAACCTTTATAAAAGGTGCCGGTCACAACAACATCATTACCATGTGCTTAATTTATTTACTTGCTGGGGCATTTTCTGCCGTCGCAGGTGCAACAGGCGGCGTGGATGCGGTTGTTAACGCCGGTTTATCACTTATTCCACCAACATTACTTTTACCGGGCTTATTTTTAATTGCAGCGGTAGTATCTACGGCCATGGGTACTTCAATGGGCACTATCGGGGCGATTGGCCCGATTGCGTATGCGGTCTCTATTAAAACCGGTATTGATCCAGCATTAATGGCCGGTACGATTGTGTCAGGTGCGATGTTTGGCGATAACTTATCAATTATTTCTGATACCACCATTGCTGCAACGCGTACCCAAGGCTGTGAGATGAAAGATAAATTCCGTGAGAATTTAAAAATCGCATTACCAGCAGCTATCCTCACTATTGGTTTATTATTCTTTTTAACTCCTGCGGCTCAAGCAGTAGAAACTAAAGATTACGATATTCTATTAGTACTACCTTATGCATTTATTTTAGTACTAGCGGTGATGGGCTTTAATGTATTTGTGGTGCTGTTCAGCGGTATTATATTTGCGGCACTGATGGGCTTTACTGGCAGTTATGAAGGAGCCAGCTTTGTAAAAGACATTTATAAGGGCTTTACTGATATGCAAGAAATATTCTTGCTGTCGATGTTTATTGGTGGCTTATCTGAGTTTATTCGCATTAACGGTGGCCTTGATTATATCGCGCAAAAGATTCAAGCCATTACTAAAGTCATTGCAAAATGGCACCGAAAAGTGGCAGATCAACTAGGTATTGCCGCGCTAGTTATGACCAGCAACGTATGTATAGCGAATAATACCGTGTCGATTATTGTTGCCGGTCCTATCGCCAAAAAACTTGCCGATGATGGTGAGATCAGCGGTAAGCGTTCAGCAAGCTTACTGGATATTTTCGCCTGTGTTACGCAAGGATCTCTCCCTTATGGTGCACAAGCGTTACTACTTGGCGCAACATTTAAAATTAGCCCGTGGCAAGTATCAACCTCATCTTACTACTGCTTTATATTGGCATTTACTGCTATAGCTGTAATTTGTCTACGCCGAAATAAGGCATAAATACTTAAGCAGATGTGCTCACGTTTGGGCGTATCTGCTATACTTTGCACTTTACTCCCCATTAAACATATAGTTATGAATATAAAATCAACATTATCTTTAGTCGCCCTTTGTGCAGTTAGTACATCTAGCTTTGCTGCAAATTGGAGCACAACGCAACTACATTTAAACTACGGCGATTTTAAAAACCCATTTACTGAACAAAAATCAGGTACATCAATCGCTTCACTGCAACACGCCTCTGGCTATGACTATGGTGATAACTTTTTCTTCATAGATTACATTAATGATAATGTTGATGATGGCTATCAAGACCGTGACTTTTATGGCGAATGGTATTCAACTTTTAGCCTTTCTAAAATAACCGGTAATGACTTTTCGTTTGGCGCTATTGCTGACGTTGGATTAACAGCGGGCTTTAACGCCGCAGGTGATGCTAAGGTATTGAAGTATTTACCCGGTGTTAAAGTAAATTGGCAAGCGCCAGGATTTAGTTTTTTATCAACCCTAGTTACGGCCTATATAGATGATAACGAGGGTGTTGCCCGTGGCGGCGCGCCTATTGAAACTAACAGCTGGATGCTAGATGTTGCATGGGGTTACCCGTTTTCGATTGGTTCACAAAAATTTAATGTAACTGGCCATGTTGAATATATTGCTGAGCGCGAAAATGAATTTGGTGAAGATGTTAAGGCGTGGATCTTAGCGCAGCCTATCATTACTTGGGACTTGGGTAATGCCATCAGCATGAAAGAAAATACCTTACTACTTGGCCTTGAGTGGCAATATTGGCACAATAAGCTAGGGACCGATACCACTGAGTCGGTACCGCAATTTCATGTTGAGTGGACGTTTTAGCGAGTTAGCGAGAATAATAAAGCGCGATATCAATTGTATTGCGCTTTTTTTACTTACCATGAACACAGATCATGTTAGCTTTATTTCATAAACACCCAAACGCTGCTGTTGCTGATTAGCAAGGAAGATTGATGTCTCTTTTTGATAATATTTAAATTGTGCGCCTGCGCGTTGCACAACCTTTATACTCGCTAAGTTATCCTCTAAACAACAAAACTCAATCACTTTTGCATGACTATTATTTTTTATATAAGGCACTATTTTAGTAAGCACTTGATTCATGGCTCTTTGCCCGCGTGCAAAATCAGCTAACCAATAACCGCATTCAGCACCCTTACTGTCAGGATCAATGTGTTTAATACCAAATACACCGCTTAAGCGATCCTCTATATATACCGCAAACCACTGAGAACCTGCTTTACCGCTGTGTAGTCGTTCATATATATAACGTTTAGTTGAATTAACATCTATTACGTAATCCACCCAAGGTAAAAATTGACTCAGATTTTCCCGACTATCGGCGATAACTTGGTAAAGTTCAACTGCGTGACTAATATCTAATGGCTTTAAAGTTATTGAATCTGAAATCACCAGTTCCATTTAGTCAGCCTCAACTACTTTTGCTAAACGCATATGTAGCAGCGGAAACGGCTTTCCTTGACCATCTAATTCAGAGCGCCCTATTTGCTCAAACCCTCTACTTAAATAAAAACCATGGGCTTTAGGGTTTTGCTCGTTAACATCAACATGAGTTGCCGCTAAATTATCAATCGCGTAATTAATTAAGAACGTGCCAACCCCCTTCGCAAAGAAAGTCGGCTCAACAAACAGCATTTCAATATTGCCGCCAGCAACGCCAATAAACCCAATTATTTTTCCACTGTTGTCTTTACAACAAAAAAGACTAACAGCATCAAAATAATGTGCCAAAATCAATGGTTTCAGTTCATCTATGTGTTGTTGGGTTAAAAAGTCATGGGTATGAGAAACGCAAGCTTCCCAGATCTCAATTAAAGAGGCGTAATCTTTTTGCTCGGCGGATTTAATAAGCATTGTTAATTCCTTTGAATATTAAAATAACCATCATCAGTTTTGCAAAAATATTGTAGCGGAGTTGGGCAACAGCTCCGAGGCTAAATCAACAAAAAGCAGCGTAAACGCTGCTTTTATAGTACTTACATTTTAGTCTCTAACTTTGCGTTAAATAAAACGCTTAATAATAAAATCAACTTTGACACGCTTAGCTTGCCCCAGCAGTTTTTTAACCGCTGGCGGGTAATCGTCCATGGTTTCTAAATCTTCGGCACCGTTTAAACGACGACAGTGTTGTAATATCTCGGCTCTTTCATTGTCGATTGCTGGCATGAGACTTTGCTCAGGATCTTCTAATAAAATGCCATTTTCGATATCTAATCCCCAGGCACGAGGATTTAAATTATGGCCACTCAATAAATGATATTTACGATCAGCACAAATACCTTTCAAATGAAATGAGTTACTTTCATGCTGCCACAAATACACATTTAAATTACCGTTAATAATATGGCGCTTTTGCGATTTTAAAAATTTATGCAAAATCGTTTCATACAAGTATGGCAAAGCACCTATTTTACTAAATGGTTCACTTGGTGGCAGGTAAAAATCATTCGCCGTTTTATCGCCTACTACGATTGTTACTTGCTTGCCCTGTTTTAGTAAGCGGCGCAATGAACGCATTAACGGTGCAGGAAAATTAAAGTATGGGGTATACAGCACTAACTCTTGCTCGGTGGCATCAAATAAGGATTTGATCACACGATTGAGCTCGTTATTACGTCGTCCCAGTCCTAAAAATAGTCGCACGCCAAGTGCTTGCTCATTTTGCTCCACACTGTGAGCGTAGTTAGCTTGCTTTAATGAACGCATCAATTGTTTTTGTGCGATTTTAATATCATTAAACTTTGTTAAAGGCCGCACATCAATACGTGGAACGGCTTCAGAACTCAACAATTCATGTTCAATAAAGTCAATCACAGAATCACATAGTGAGGCCTGCTCGACTAAAAAATAGCGATCTAACCGGTAGCGCTCTTGATACTGCAAATACACATTATTTAAACTCGCACCGCTGTAAAGCAGCGTATCATCAATTACAAAACCTTTTAAATGCAACACCCCAAAAAGTTCTTTTGCTTTTACTGGTACGCCAAAAATTTGTACATTTGATTGATATTTTTCTTGATATTCACAATATAAACTGGCGTTACCATCTGACTTTGCCGCACCAATTAAACCGCGTTGAGCACGATGAAAGTCAACCAACACTTTTACATCTAATGCGGGGTTTGCTAATGAAGCCTGATGTAACGCTGCTAACACTTCACGCCCTGCTTCATCATCTTGCAGATAAAGTGTCGTAATATAAATACGTGTTTTTGCCTGCGCAATCAGTGCTAGTAAATGCGTGCGATATTCTTGTGCATTGGTTAAGACGTTAACGTCTTTTGAAGTCAACCCGTACGCGGGTTTTTCCTGCCAAAATAACATAATTGCCTATTCACTTAGGTCACCCTTAATCAGGGTCACAAATCAAAATTAGTTAAAACATATCAAAAAAACACAGCTTGGTCATGAATTAACGTCGCATGCTGAGTTAATACTGAATTAATAGCTCAGATATCATACAAATCGTACACTTATCATGATTCTAGTACACAATATTTGACAGCTTTGTGATTTAGAAAAAAAAATAATCGCCGCTTTTATTTACTTCCCTCTTGTTTCTCTTAAAATCGAGCGCATTAATACGCTATTAAACGTTTAGGATATAAAAACATGAGTGAAGTAAAACATTGTAAGTTGCTAATTTTAGGATCTGGACCTGCGGGTTACACTGCAGCAGTTTACGCAGCACGCGCAAATTTAAACCCGGTATTGATCACCGGTATGCAACAAGGCGGTCAACTTACAACAACGACTGAAGTTGAAAACTGGCCGGGCGATGCTCACGGTTTAACAGGTCCAGCATTAATGGATCGTATGAAAGAGCATGCCGAGCGTTTTGAAACTGAAATTGTCTTTGATCACATACACACTGTTGATGTAACTAAACGTCCATTTACATTAACGGGTGACCAAGGTACTTACACGTGTGATGCGCTGATCATTGCAACGGGTGCATCTGCTAAGTACTTGGGCCTAGAGTCTGAAACTAACTTCCAAGGCCGTGGTGTGTCAGCCTGTGCAACCTGTGATGGTTTTTTCTATAAAGGTCAAAAAGTGGCGGTTGTTGGCGGTGGTAATACCGCGGTTGAAGAAGCGCTTTATTTATCGAACATTGCTGATGAAGTACATGTAATTCACCGTCGTGATAGCTTCCGCAGTGAAAAAATCTTAGCCGATCGCCTCGCTGAAAAAGCAGCAAACGGTAACGTAGTCATGCATTATAACCGTACGCTTGATGAAGTACTGGGCGACCAAATGGGTGTTACCGGTGTTCGTATCAAGGATGCAAACTCAGAAGCCACTGAAGAAATTGAGTTAGCGGGCGTATTTATTGCCATTGGCCATAAGCCAAACACCGATATGTTTGAAGGTCAGCTAGAAATGAAAGACGGCTACCTAGTAGTTGAGTCTGGTCTTAACGGCAATGCAACACAAACAAGTGTACCAGGTGTTTTTGCTGCAGGTGATGTGTCTGATCATATCTACCGTCAAGCAATCACTTCTGCGGGTACTGGCTGTATGGCAGCACTTGATGCTGAGCGTTTCTTAGATAACCTATAAGTTTACATAACATATAGTAAGGGCTGAATTTTCAGCCCTTTTTTTTGTGGCCAAAAATTATAAAGGCTCATCCAACACCGAAAAGTACTCATTGCAGTCGCACCAACATTCACCACATTTATACTCGAAATCAATCATATTTATATAATTAATGGCTTAGGTGCGATAGGATCTAAGTCCGAGCAATGAATATCGTCAAAGTATAGTAAGTAAAACTAGCTATAATTATAGTTAGGCACAAAAGCTTTATTCATTTAGGCATTACTAGAGACTGTAAAATCAGTTAAAATGCTTAACTTCATATCAAGTAAAATACCGAGAGTTTTCTATGAGTTTGTATACAAAATATATGGAAGAAATCCAAACCCGTAAAACGGAGCTTGGATTAAACCCACAACCAATCGATAGCGCTGAACTAGTATCAGAAATCATTAATCAAATTAAAGATACTAATAACGAGCACCGTAAAGATTCACTGCATTTCTTTATCTTTAATACATTACCAGGAACAACCAGTGCTGCGGGCGTTAAAGCACAGTTTCTAAAAGAAATTATTTTGGGTGAAGAGCAAGTTGCAGAGATCACTCCAGAATTCGCATTTGAACTGCTTTCACACATGAAAGGCGGCCCGTCAATTGAAATGCTAATTGATTTAGTATTTGCTGATGACGCAACAATCGCAGCACAAGCGGCTGAAGTACTTAAGACTCAAGTATTCTTATACGATGCAGATATGGCTCGCATAAAAGCGGCATACGAAGCAGGCAATGCAATTGCTAAAGAATTACTAGAGAGCTTCGCACAAGCTGAATTCTTCACAAAATTACCTGACATCGAAGAAAAAATCGATGTAGTAACCTACATTGCTGGTGAAGGCGACATCTCAACTGATTTACTGTCTCCAGGTAACCAAGCCCATTCACGTGCTGACCGTGAACTACACGGTAAATGCATGATCACTGAAGAAGCACAGCAAGAAATTGTTGCGCTTCAAAAGAAACACCCTAACGCTAAAGTAATGCTTATTGCTGAAAAAGGCACGATGGGCGTTGGTTCATCTCGTATGTCTGGTGTAAATAACGTTGCACTTTGGGCAGGTAAACAAGCAAGTCCATACGTTCCTTTCATCAATATTGCACCTGTTGTTGCAGGTACTAATGGTATCGCACCAATCTTCTTAACGACGGTTGATGTAACCGGCGGTATTGGTCTTGATCTTAAAAACTGGGTTAAGAAAGTAGACGCAGACGGCAATACTGTAACTGATGAAAATGGCGACGCAGTGCTTGAAGAAGCGTACTCTGTTGCTACCGGTACTGTGTTAACAATCAATACAAAAGAGAAAAAGCTTTATAACGGTGATAAAGAACTTGTTGATATTTCATCAGCATTCACACCGCAAAAAGTTGAATTCATGAAAGCTGGTGGTTCTTACGCTGTAGTATTTGGTAAGAAACTACAAACGTTTGCTGCTGAAACGCTCGGCATTGAAACTCCTCTTGTGTATGCACCTTCAAAAGAAATTTCACATGAAGGGCAAGGCTTAACAGCGGTTGAAAAAATCTTTAACCGTAATGCAGTAGGTGTACTATCAGATACGCCACTTCACGCAGGCTCAAATGTTCGCGTTAAAGTGAACATCGTTGGTTCGCAAGATACAACGGGTCCAATGACAGCACAAGAATTAGAAGCCATGGCGGCTTCAACGATTTCACCACTTGTTGATGGTGCATATCAGTCTGGTTGTCACACTGCATCAGTATGGGATAGCAAAGCACAAGCTAACATTCCTAAACTAATGGCGTTTATGAATAAGTTTGGTTTGATCACTGCACGTGACCCGAAAGGCGTTTACCATGCAATGACTGACGTTATTCACAAAGTATTGAACGACATTACAATTGATGATCGCGCTATCATCATCGGTGGTGACTCGCATACACGTATGTCTAAAGGCGTTGCCTTTGGTGCCGATTCAGGTACTGTTGCTGTTGCACTTGCAACGGGTGAATCTGCGATGCCGATTCCTGATTCAGTTAAAGTGACGTTTAAAGGCAAAATGGCTAAGCACATGGATTTCCGCGATGTTGTACATGCAACGCAAGCGCAAATGCTTAAGCAGTTTGGCGGCGAAAACGTGTTCCAAGGTCGTATCATTGAAGTGCATATTGGTACCCTAATGGCTGACCAAGCGTTTACTTTCACTGACTGGACTGCAGAAATGAAAGCGAAAGCGTCAATCTGTATTTCAAATGATGAAACGCTAATTAAGTCAATTGAACTTGCTAAATCACGTATCCAAATCATGATCAACAAAGGGATGGATAACGAGGCGCAAACGCTACAAGGTCTAATCGACTTAGCTGACAAGCGTATTGCAGGTATTCAATCTGGTGAAGAGCCAGCACTTTCTCCAGACGATAACGCTAAATACCACGCAGAAGTTGTGGTTGATTTGGACCAAATCGTTGAGCCAATGATTGCCGATCCAGACGTGAACAACGATGATGTTTCTAAGCGTTATACTCACGATGTGATCCGCCCTGTTTCTTTTTACAACGACAAACCTGTTGATTTAGGTTTCGTTGGTTCATGTATGGTTCACAAAGGCGATATGAAAATTATTGCTCACATGCTACGTAACCTTGAGAAGAAAAACGGTTCTATCTCATTCAAAGCACCATTAGTTGTTGCGCCACCAACATACAACATTGTTGATGAGCTTAAAGCGGAAGGCGACTGGGATATTCTTGCTAAATACGCTGGTTTTGAATTTGACGATGAAAAACCAAAAACAGCGGCACGTACTAAGTATGAAAATATCCTATACCTAGAACGCCCTGGTTGTAACTTATGTATGGGTAACCAAGAAAAAGCAGAACCTGGTGACACTGTTATCGCAACATCAACTCGTCTGTTCCAAGGCCGTGTAGTAGCCGATACATCTGAGAAAAAAGGTGAGTCACTACTGGGGTCAACGCCAGTTGTAGTGCTTTCTACTGTACTTGGTCGTTTCCCGACTATCGAAGAGTATAAGTCTGCAGTTGAAGGTATTGACCTTACATCGTTTGTACCTGTTGAAGAAGCGATGACAACTAAATTCAACGCAGGTCAAGCAGTACCCGTAAAAGTGGTTAGCTAATTCGATTAGTTAATGGTTCAATTAAGCGCGTTTTTTAACGCGCTTTTTTTTGCCTACAATTTGCCTATTAGAAGTAAGCCCTGTACGAGGCTATGGATAACAAAATAATTTGTGGTTTGTGAATTTAAAGCAACAGGTTACACTTTATCTTGATCATTCAGTTATTCAATCGGTGTTATGACTAAACAACTTTATCAACTCGCTAAAAGCCACTTTGCTTTTCCTGATCCCACCCATGCATTAGATGATCCAGATGGTTTACTTGCCATTGGTGGATGCTTATCTGTAACGCGATTAAAAAATGCCTATCGCTACGGTATTTTTCCATGGTTTAGTGAATACGAGCCAATTATGTGGTGGTCGCCAAGTATGCGCGGCATCATTGAACTCGATGAATTTCATATTAGCCGAAGCTTACGCAAGCATCTGAAAAAAAATCCGGTTAAAGTGACTATTAATACCGAATTTACTCAGGTGATTGAAGCCTGTCGCCAACAACGCTTAGAAACCGATGGCACCTGGATCACAAAAAAAATGCTCAACGCTTATAAAGATGCACATAAAGCAGGCTTAGCGCATAGTTTAGAAATCTGGTCAGACGACAAACTTGTTGGAGGCTTGTACGGTATTATGCAGCATGGCGTATTTTGCGGCGAATCAATGTTCCATCATCAAGCTAATTGTTCAAAATTAGCCATGTGGGCATTGGTCAATTGGTTGAAACGTCACCATGCGCATTTTATTGACTGTCAGCTTGAGAATCCTTATTTAGTCACTTTAGGTGAAAAAGTGCTACCGCGCTCAGAATTTTTAACTAAACTAAAACAAGCAGAAGAGTTTATTATTCCAACAACAATGTGGCAACCTCAGGAGCTTATCGCTATTTATGACTGAACACTTACCTGCTCGTTTAGGTTTAAGCCAACAATTTGATTGTAGCTACCTAGCCGATCGCCAAGAGCAATTATTAGTCATTTTGGATCCAAGTTGTTATACTCCGGGCAAATTTGAGCAATTACTGGCCCTCGGTTTTCGCCGTAGTGGTGACCAAATTTACCGACCACACTGCCCTGTTTGCAGCGCATGTAAGTCTGTGCGTGTATTAGCTAAGGCATTTTTACCGACAAAATCACAAAAACGTAAACTTAATAAAGCAAAAAATGCCTTTAGTGTGAAATATTCAGACCAACAACGCCCTGAATACTTTCCGTTATACAGTAAATACATTACCGAGCGTCACCAAGACGGTTCTATGTACCCACCAGAACAAAGTCAGTTCAACAGCTTTATATTTTGTCACTGGTTACCAATTACTTTTATTGAATTATGGGACCAAGAGAAACTGGTTGCAGTGGCGGTAACTGATTGTATGCACAACGCTGTTTCTGCTATTTACACTTTTTTTGATCCTGATTATGAGCACTTCAGTGTGGGCACAATTATGATTTTAGAGCAGCTCAAATTCGCCAAACAATACGATAAAGAATTTGTCTATTTAGGTTATCAAATTGATGAATGTGCAAAAATGCGTTACAAAACCCAATTTTTACCTGCCCAAAATAGGGTTGCAGACCAGTGGCTGGCTATTTAATTTACAAAAATGCCTACTGCGGCTTTACTTATTGGTGTATTTTCGGCAGAATCTGCATCGTTTAACTATTAAAGAGGTGTTACGCTAAACATGGCGAAAGAAGACGTAATCGAAATGCAAGGGACGGTCCTTGATACTTTACCAAATACAATGTTCCGAGTTGAGCTTGAAAATGGTCACGTAGTTGTGGCTCACATTTCAGGTAAAATGCGTAAAAACTATATCCGCATTTTAACCGGCGATAAAGTTACCGTAGAAATGACCCCATACGATTTATCAAAAGGTCGCATCGTATTCCGTGCTCGCTAAGTTAGTGCGTTAACGAAATATCAAGTTTTTAGCTAAGTTGTCTGAGTAACTTAGTTACTTTCTACATTAGCTTGAAGCGTTTATTAAATGTAATTGATAGCTAAACTAACAATTACATTTAATAAACAAAAAGCCCAGCAATTGCTGGGCTTTTTGTTTTCTATTTAACGCTGCAATTATGCAGGTGTTAAATTCGTTTCATAATCAAAACGCAATTTTTTATCTTTGATAGACACTTTCACTGTGCCACCGTCGATAAGTTGCCCAAATAAGATCTCGTTTGCCAGCGGCTTTTTCAATTGCTCTTGGATCACGCGGCCCATTGGACGTGCGCCCATAGCTTTATCGTAGCCTTTATCTGCCAACCATTCCCGCGCTTTATTAGTAAGCTCAAGATTAACTGACTTTTTATCCAGCTGCGCTTGTAACTCAACAATAAATTTATCAACAACCAGTAAAGTTACATCACGATCAAGGTGGTTAAACCAAATGATGTTATCTAGGCGGTTTCTAAATTCTGGCGAAAATACTTTATTGATTTCGCTCATCGCATCATGAGAATGATCTTGATCAGTAAAGCCTATTGATTTACGTACTGTTTCTTGTACGCCCGCATTGGTAGTCATCACCACCACAACATTTCTAAAGTCAGCTTTACGGCCGTTATTATCTGTCAGCGTGCCATGATCCATCACTTGCAGTAAGATATTGTAAATATCTGAGTGAGCTTTCTCAATCTCATCCAGTAAGACAACCGAATGTGGATTTTTAATCACAGCCTCAGTTAACAAACCACCTTGTTCAAAACCAACGTAGCCTGGAGGCGCACCAATTAAACGGCTTACCGCGTGGCGCTCAACATACTCAGACATATCAAAACGGATAAACTCAACACCCATACATTTTGCAAGCTGTTTAGTTACCTCCGTTTTACCTACACCCGTTGGTCCTGCAAACAAGAACGAACCGACTGGTTTATCTTCATTTGATAAGCCTGAACGTGATAAGCGAATGGCCGAGGTTAGTGCATCGATTGATTGATCTTGGCCAAATACCAACATCTTCAAGTTACGATCAAGATTTTTAAGAGTCTCTTTATCGCTTGATGACACACTTTGCTGCGGAATACGCGCCATTTTTGCCACGATCAATTCGATATCTGCCACACCAATGGTTTTTTTGCGTTTAGAGATCGGTTGTAATCGTTGGCTAGCACCCGCTTCATCAATAACATCAATGGCTTTATCAGGTAAGTGACGCTCATTAATGTACTTAGCACTGAGCTCTGCCGCCGCTTTTAACGCTTTTTGCGTATAGCGAATGCCATGATGCTCTTCGTAACGTTCTTTTAAACCATTAAGTATTTTAGTGGTATCAGCGACACTTGGTTCAAGTACATCAATTTTCTGAAAACGGCGCACTAACGCACGGTCTTTTTCAAAGATATTTTTATACTCGTTATAGGTAGTTGAGCCCATACAACGTAACTTACCGCTCGAAAGCAGTGGTTTAAGCAGGTTAGATGCGTCCATAACGCCACCAGAGGCTGCGCCGGCACCAATTATGGTATGGATCTCATCAATAAACAAAATAGCGCCAGGTTTCGCCTGAAGCTCTTTTAGTAATGCTTTAAAGCGCTTTTCAAAATCACCGCGGTATTTAGTACCTGCAAGTAATGCCCCCATATCTAACGAGTACACCACAGCATCGGCAATCACTTCGGGTACTTGTTCATGCACTATGCGATAAGCTAGACCTTCAGCAATAGCGGTTTTACCTACCCCAGCTTCGCCAACTAATAACGGATTATTCTTTTTACGACGACACAGTACTTGCACCGTGCGTTCTACTTCACTATCACGGCCCACCAATGGGTCGATATTCCCTTCACGGGCGAGTACATTCAAATTAGACGTGAAGTTTTCTAATTTACTTGGCTCTTCGCCTTGAACGGCTTGTACTTCTTCATGGATGTCATCAGCATCCTCACCGCCCATGTCATCGTCTGCTTTAGAGATACCATGAGATATAAAGTTCACAATATCTAGTCGCGAGATATCAGCTTTTTTCAGCAAGTAAACCGCTTGGCTTTCTTGTTCTGAAAAAATGGCAACCAGCACATTGACGCCTGTTACTTCGTTTTTACCCGATGATTGCACATGAAATACCGCGCGTTGCAATACCCGCTGAAAACCAAGTGTTGGTTGAGTTTCACGTTCTTCTTCTAAATCAGGAATGACTGGAGTGGTCTCATTAATAAACTCTGATAGCTCAGCTTTTAATGCTGCCATATCAATCCCGCAGGCGTGTAGCGCTTCTCCAGCCGATGGATTATCAAGTAGGGCAAGTAATAGGTGCTCTACAGTCATAAATTCATGGCGACGTGTACGCGCTTCGCGAAACGCCGCGTTTAAAGTTAGTTCTAAATCTTTGTTTAGCATTAGCAACCCCTTACTGAGATAATATTTTTATACCGTTGTGATGGGTATTTTGATCACCCTACCTTGGTATTATTCCTGCTCACAACTACATAGCAGTGGATGCTCGTTATCTCGTGCATAACGGTTAACTTGTTCAACTTTGGTATACGCTACATCTGCGGTATATACACCGCAAATTGCGCGACCATTTTGATGAACTTGCAGCATCACATCTGTTGCTCTATCGCTATCCATATTAAAAAACGTCGTTAGTACTTCTATCACAAAGTCCATTGGCGTGTAATCATCATTATTTAAAATGACTTTGTATTTTCGCGGTGGTTGCAGTTTTTGCTTCTCACTATCGCGAACCGTATCTAAAACACCTGAATCTTTCATGCCACTCATAATTAAATATAGTCTTGTCTTTGGAACTCAAGCAAACTTGAATAAAAAATAAATTAAATGTTAAAAAAATAGTTTAAAACACTTGACTGATCGGCGAAATAAACTACAGTCAATTGTAGATTGATTAAACCTTAGTCAGTCTATCAAACTATACGGTTTAGAATAACTAAATTAGTCAACTTATAGAAGGATGTAGAAGTATGGCTTGTGGTAAAGTCAAATGGTTCAATAATGCCAAAGGTTTTGGTTTCATCGTAGAAGACGGCTGCGAGAATGATATATTCGCCCATTACTCAACGATTGTAATGGACGGTTATAAAACACTTAAAGCTGGTCAAGATGTAACATTCGAATTGCAGCAAGGCCCTAAAGGCATGCATGCGACTAATATAGCGCCTAACGAAGAGTTAGTGTAGTTGTTTAGACGTTCGACTAAAGCGAGCGACCTGTAAAGATCCTCGCTTAATTCCTCTAAATTATTTAATCTCAATTAAATTATAAATTCAGATTCAAAGCTGGCATTTTTAATCTATTAGAAATTAAACGTACAGAATGAACAAAAACTGTCCTTCCTCTTGAAATTCTTTTTTAATACCCCCATGTTATATTTGTTATTAGCCCTTTGTTGCCAAGCTTGTTACACTCTTGGGTGCTTAAAAGCAGCCTCAAAAGGCCCTTTAAACACTAATAATTAGGCTAATGGCTAATTTACTTAGTTTATAAATAACATAAAATTAAATACAGTTCGTCAGGTGTGATTATTTAATCAACAGTATTAACACCTAACTGACTGATCATTGTCACGTCGTGCACGCATGATGGCGATGATATTTCTTTGCATTGTTGAATATGGCTCTTACGCCTACTATCTAGGAATGATGATGACATCAAAAATTATCTACACTAAAACAGACGAAGCTCCGGCACTAGCAACATACTCTTTGCTGCCGATCATCCAAGCATACACTAATGCCGCAGGCGTTGAAGTTGAAACACGTGACATCTCTTTAGCGGGTCGTGTTATTGCTAACTTCTCTGAGTATTTAACTGAAGAACAACGTATTGGTGATGCGCTTGCTGAATTAGGCGAGCTGGCTAAAAAACCTGAAGCAAACATCATTAAATTACCAAATATCAGTGCATCAGTTCCACAATTACGTGCTGTTATCAAAGAATTACAAGCAAAAGGTTACGCACTGCCAGACTACCCTGCTGAACCTAAAACAGATGAAGAAAAAGCAATTCAAGCAACTTACGACAAAATCAAAGGTAGTGCTGTAAACCCAGTATTACGTGAAGGTAACTCTGATCGTCGTGCTCCTGGCTCTGTAAAAGAATATGCACGTAACAACCCACATTCAATGGGGGCATGGAGCAAAGATTCTGCTTCAAATGTTGCGAGCATGAGCGAAGGCGATTTCTTTGGCTCTGAGCAATCAGTAACGCTTGATACTGCTACTGATGTACGTATTGAGCACGTTGCTGAAAATGGCGACGTATCTGTTCTTAAAGCAAGCACGCCATTACTTGCTGGTGAAGTGATTGATGCATCTTCAATCAGTATTACGAAACTACAAGCTTTCTTAGCGGCTGAAATCGATGCTGCAAAAGAAAAAGGCATTCTGTTTTCATTACATATGAAAGCAACCATGATGAAAGTATCTGATCCAATCATCTTTGGTCATGCGGTAAAAGTATTCTATAAAGACGTTTTTGCTAAGCACGGCGCTTTATTTGCTGAGCTAGGTGTTGATGTTAATAATGGTCTTGGTGATGTTTACGCTAAAATCCAAACATTAGACGATGCTAAACGCGCTGAAATCGAAGCTGATATTGACGCTGTATACGCTACACGCCCTGCAATTGCGATGGTTGATTCTGATCGTGGTATCACTAACTTACACGTACCAAGTGATGTGATTATCGATGCGTCTATGCCTGCTGCAATTCGTTCAAGCGGTCAAATGTGGAACAGTGAAGGTAAATTACAAGATACTAGCTTTGTCATTCCTGATCGTTGTTACTCTGGTGTTTATCAAGCAACAATTGATTTCTGTAAAGAACACGGTGCATTTGATCCAACCACTATGGGTAGCGTTCCTAACGTTGGCCTAATGGCACAAAAAGCTGAAGAATATGGTTCACACGACAAAACATTTGAAGCACCAGCAAATGGTGTGATCCGTGTTGTTGATAGTGCTGACAACGTATTGCTACAACACACTGTTGAGCAAGGCGATGTATGGCGCATGTGCCAAGTTAAAGATGCACCAATTCAAGATTGGGTAAAATTAGCTGTAAACCGTGCACGCGCTACCGGTAACCCTGCTATTTTCTGGCTTGACGAAAACCGTGCACACGATGCACAGTTAATCAAAAAAGTTAACGCATACTTGCCAGACCACGATACATCTGGCCTTGATATTCAAATACTTGCACCACTTGAAGCAACCTTATTCTCTCTTGCACGCATTAAAGATGGCCTAGATACTATTTCAGTAACAGGTAACGTATTACGTGATTACCTAACTGATTTATTCCCAATTCTTGAGCTTGGTACGAGTGCAAAAATGCTTTCAATCGTACCACTTATGAATGGCGGCGGTTTATTTGAAACTGGCGCGGGTGGTTCAGCACCGAAGCACGTTCAACAATTCGAAAAAGAAAACCACTTACGTTGGGATTCGTTAGGTGAGTTTTTAGCACTTGCGGCATCACTTGAGCACCTAGCTGTCAATACTGGTAACAACAAAGCACAAGTGCTAGCTGATACCCTTGATAAAGCAACAGGTACTTTCCTTGCTGAAAACAAATCACCGTCTCGTAAAGTGAAAGAAATTGATAACCGTGGTTCTCACTTCTTCCTATCTTTATTCTGGGCGCAAGAGCTTGCCAAGCAAAACGATGACAGTGAACTTAAAGCACAGTTCACACAAATCGCCAGTGATTTAGAAACCAACAAAGAACAAATCGTTAACGAACTTAACGATGCACAAGGCCCAGCTGTAAACATCGGTGGTTATTTCCAACCAAATGATGATGCAGCATTTAAAGCAATGCGCCCTAGCACAACATTTAACGATATCTTAGCTAAACTAGTATAAGTATCGATTTAAATTTAAAAGGCGCTCACTGTTAAAGTGAGCGCCTTTTTTGTGGCTTTTAAATAATGTTTTATTTTTCACTGATACAAAAAGCAAAAAGGCAGCAAATGCAGCCTTTAAATTGTTCAAGTTACTAAGCTGAACGTAGTTACTTAGTATATGCGCGAGGCATATCTGAGTCAGTAGTATAACGCTTACGGAGTTTATCTTGGCGTGCTTCAGTTGAAACTTCTTCGCCGTTAATAAACATTTTAGTTACGTGACTAGTAAAATCAAATGGGTCATCGTTCCACATCACTAAGTCAGCAGCTTTACCTATCGCCACACTACCGGCATTAATTCCAAATACATCAGCAACATTCGCTGTTATCGCTTTTAATGCACCCGCTTGTGTCATGCCATAAGAAACCGCATTACCCGCGTCAAAACGCAATTGATAAACATTGTGACTGGCATCGCCTGCGATCGACAACAACACTTTTACGCCTGCTTTTTCGAGTTTGCCTGCATTATCTAAACTCGCATGTAGCGAATCAAAACTGCCTGGCAAGCTCTCCATAGAACTTACAATGACTGGAACATTTGCTTGCGCTAATTGCTCTTTTACAACCACGGCATCTTGTGCGCCTGCAATCACTAAATTAAGTGAAAACTGTTGTTTTACTTTGATTAGCTCAATAATATCTGCAGCGCGAGAAGCCGTTACTAATAGTGGCATTTCACCCGCTAATACTTTATCGAGCACTTTATCTTCAGTGCTTGGTACAGCATCGTCTTTTTTATCTTTTTTGCTGGCTTTTTGTTGATGAGCAGCTAACTTATCAATCAAGTTTTTCAGCGACATAGCACGAGAGCCTTTGCTCTGCTCGCCTAAGTGCACCACCAGCGCGACTTGCGTTTGCTTAACACTGTCAAACTCACCGCTTAAATCAACTACGCTGGCAAGGCCTGCAAAAATACTTTCTCCGCCATGTGGGGTGATCACATCACGGGTGATACCACCTTTACGTGCATACGGGATCAAGCTTGAGTGAGCATTAAATGCTAGGCTTGGATCAAAATCGATCCCCGCTTTATCATCGCCAGCATCGCGAGAGCCAGCAACAGCGCCCACTTCAACTAGACCTAACTGATTCATGCTGCCAATAAAGCCAGCTGTAACAATTTGCCCTTTGGCATCAATAATCGTATCAGCCTCGACTGTTGCAGGATTAATAGCAATAATTTTGCCTTCATCCATGATGATGCTAGCGCCTTGTAAAATACCTTGCTCAGTTGAGGTATGAACAGTGGCGTTGATGATAGCGACTGATTGGGCGTTCACCGCAGTACTTGCTAACAAACCAGCAGCAACTAGCGAGAGTGAAAATGAATGTGTTAATTTTGTCATCCTAGTTACTCCTTATTTTTGACCTAACATAAAATCGCTTTGTGCTTGGAATGTATCATCGTAGCGATCATACACTTTCGCACCATCAACAAATACTTGCTCAGCTTTAGCATAAACACTAAACGGACTTTGATTCCAAATTACCACATCAGCCTGTTTGCCAGCTTCGAGTGAACCGGTTTTATCAGCTATACCTAGCGATTTTGCAGCATTTGAAGTAATCCATTTGATTGCATGCTGTTCAGAGATATTAAAACCATTGTCGTTGGCGCGGTACATTACTTTGCCAGCTTCTTGATTCAAGCGCTGGATAGTGGTGTCAGAGTCTGAATGAACAACAGCACAAGAATTTTTAACCGCATCAACAATCGCTACGTTCTCTTGTACCATGTCGTAAGCTTCCATTTTAAAGCCCCACCAATCAGGCCAAAGCGCAGCACAGGAGCCATTTTCAGCGAGTAAATCAGCAATTTTGTATGCTTCAATACCGTGATGGAAAGTACCCGCGTGATAACCAAACTCTTTTGAAAGGTCAATCATCATTGCCATTTCTTCTGCTTTGTAACAATGATTGTGGATCCTAACTTCGCCCTCTAATACACCACGCAATGTATCGTATTTAATATCACGATGCGGCACCTCTGGATTTTTACCTGCTGCATAATCAGCATCGTATTTATCCCACGCACGTTTATACTCAGCGGCGCCTATCCAAGCCTCACGATAACCGGCCATATTGCCCATTCGTGTTGATGGTAATACCCCTTTACGCCCGTAAACACGCTTAGGGTTTTCGCCACAGGCCATTTTTAAACCGTACGGTGCATCTGGGAACTTCATACCCTGCATCGTGTGCGATGGAACATTTTTTAAAGTAACCCCACGACCACCAAATAAATTAGCTGAGCCGGGTAAAATTTGTAATGCAGTAATCCCGCCTTCACGTGCGCGGTTAAAACCAGGGTCTTGCGGCCAAATTGAATGCTCAACCCACACTTCGGCAGTATTTGGGCTGGTCATTTCATTGCCGTCCTGATGAGATTCAACAGAAGGGCTTGGGTATGCTCCTAAGTGTGAATGTACATCAATAAGCCCAGGTGTAACCCATTTACCTTGTGCATCAATAGTCAAATCAGCTTGTGCAGTTAGATCTTTACCGACTTGTTGCACTTTTCCGTCAACAAGTAATACATCGGCTTCTTCTAAACGCTCACCTGTACCTGTTAGTACTGTTGCATTGGTGATAAGCGTCGTGGTTGATTTAAGTACCTTATAGGTACTTGGATATGGATTTTTATTGATTGTTACTTTGTCGTCTTGTGGGCCGTTGTCTTGGCAGCCGGCAATCGCCACACCAAGTGCAACAACCAACAATGAAGGAGCAAATTTTTGCATCATATTAGTCTCTGTTGTTGTTTTTTTGTTACTTTATATAAACACACAACATAAAGCTAAAAAATCAGCTAGAGCTGCATTTATATAAGATGAATGTTATTTCTTAATATAATTGTTATACAGTTGCTCAAGTGCAGCTTCTGTTGTCAAACTTGGATCTTTACTAATAAAGTGCTTAACAGTTCGAGTTACGAAGTCTGAATTTTGTTTATGCAATTTTGAAAAATCCTTAATTAGGCAATCGCCATCTTTAGCGGCAGTCACTTTATCGTGACGATGTCGATACTGACTCAAGGCTTTATTAAAATCACCTTGGTAGTCTTCTACTAAAATTTTATAAAAATCACTTTTTTGTACTTTTAATTCGCTAATACAATAATTTAAAGCTTCTTTAAAATCAGTAAAAATGGCGCCTTCGACATCAAACTCAGCCGTTTTTTCTCGCACTGTGACCTTGGCTTCTTCGGTTGCATAACTAAAACCACTAAACGCCAAGCGCTCTGCGGCTTCTTTTCCTAACGCCATACCCGCTTTAATGCTATGTGCAAACTCATCACTCATATCGCTAAGTTCATTCTCATGCCACATATTATAAACCCGCAGTGGTTTAGCATATTTGGCACCGAGTTTGTTTTTTAACTTAGTAAAGCGTTCATCAATCGTCATTAAGCGCTCGTTATGCAATATTGCATAGCATTCATAGCACGCTGGAATACTAATAAACTCAGCTTCTTCACCTAAATCAATAATGCTTTGTAGCATATGCAATGGCGGGCAATGATCGCGCTCAGTCGCTTCACAGCCACAATAAAAGCAACGGTTAAAATTATGCTGTTCACAGGCGTATGCTTGCTGATAATAACTCGCCAATGTTTTACTCACAGAGTCTCCTAATAGACAGGTATTTGATAATCAAGACGATCATAACAGGGTTGAAAAATATGTCAGTAATGCTGCACAACAAAGTGCAATGACTCTAAAGTAAATAGCATGTAAAACCTATGAAAGCAGATTGAAAAACAACCAAAAGCAATAAAAAAAGTGAAAAATAATTTGTTTGAAATATGTCAAAAAACACACATTAAATCATTTACTATCAGATAGTTAGTTATTATAAAACACATCCACACACGGTGTTACATCTTGTCGATTTTCATTTACAGCTTTATTTAAAAATAAAGCTAATATTTAACTCGTCAACAAGCAGACATACCAAACCACTGGAGAATGATGATGAATACTTTAACAACTACACTTTGTACAACGTTACTTTTAAGCTCAGCAGCACTTACTACAACCAATACTGAAGCAGCACAATTTGTTGCAGCTGATAATAGCCCTGGCACTCAAATTTGTATGGCTGTGAGCTCCAATAAACGTTTGCAACTTTATGCAACAATGAAAGACTTACGTATTAGCAAAACAACCGTAACCAATAAACTACGTTGTAACAACTTGAGTATCGCAAAATTTGCGGGAACTTACGGTTTTAATAAAACGGCAAAGTATCTAAACCTTGAAACGACAACGGGTACCTCAATTCAAGATTTAGCAAAACTAGACCAACAAACAATTATGGTTGTTGCCGGTTCTAAGTAGTATGGCTAAGCAATATCAAATTTAAGCAGGCGAGTCGTTGGCCTGCTTAAAATTAATTTATATAATTGCAGCAATCAGGCCAAACAAACCACCGAATACCCCGCCCCATACAACTAACCAGCCTAAATGCTCACGGATCATAGTTTGTATAATATCTTTGACCATTTTTGGTGTCAGCTCGTCTAAACGCTTATCAACTAAGCCAGAAACCGTGTTAAACAACGAATCACTTGCGAGCCCTGATTGCGTTAATTTTTCATTCACCAAACTTTTAAACTCATCGGTTTCGCTCATATTAAGTAATGATCCACGCATTTTGTCAATAAATGCTTCGCGCATTGGCTCAACCGCGGCACTACCACCAAACATCGCTAACATGCTACCAAATTGGGAGTGCTCAATAACGTCAAGTAAGCTATCAAAAGCTGGATTTAAATCGACTTCATTGATCACTGGCTGTAGATCGACATTGATATTTTTGTTGCCTAACAATTGAGATATTTTTTGCTCTGAAAAGAACTCGGTTAAAATAAGATTTTTAATCGCCACTTTAAACCCCGCAAACTTCAGCTGGATCACGCCCGACCCATATAACAAAGGTACTTTTTCAAATAACATATGCACTGCGAGTAAATTAGTCACTGCGCCTGAGAGTGCAAATAAGCCGATTGACAGTACAATTGCTTGGTCGAATAGAAAACCCGCCACCACTAAAATCCCGGCAATTACATTGGTAATAAGGCTTTTATTCATCATTCTCTCCACTTGGTTGTTGCATAAAGCTAAGCGCGCGCTTACAAAATATTAATTTTACTCTCAAGAGTTTGTTTATTTAACTACTTTTTGCCATAGTTTAACTATCTGTATAAAAGGTGAACAATGCTATGTGGAATACGGTTAACGAACAGATAAGCCAAGCTATGCATTTTGACTTTAAACACACTATAAAACGCCAACTGCAAAGCCCTAATAACGATAAATTATTTCAACTCAGTGATGGTATACACCAGTATTTTGTAAAAGTAGCCCATCGTAGTGACTTAGAGCGATTTGAAAACGAAGCCCACAATTTACAACTGCTCACTAAAGAGAGCTTATTTATGGTGCCAGATTGTATCACTACAGGTGCTAATATTGAGTTTTCATTTATCGTTTTAGAATGGCTTGAACTTGACCAACAACCTCATACCAACTGGCATATTATGGGTAGCCACCTTGCAAGCCTGCATCTGAAACATCGCCAAGCCATGTTTGGTTTTGATCAGGATAATTTTATTGGCCCAACAACTCAGCCCAATCGCTGGCATAAAAAATGGAATATATTTTTTGCCGAAGAGCGCATTGGCTGGCAGCTCCAATTACTGCATGAAAAAGGCATTGATCTCGTTGACAAAGATTACTTTGTCGCCCTGATAAAAGATATGCTGCATAGTCATACCGTAAAGCCATCATTATTGCATGGCGATTTTTGGCGTGGCAACATGGGATTTATTCAATCAGTACCGAGTGTATTTGATCCGAGCTGCTATTATGGTGATCGGGAAGTTGATATTGCCATGAGCGAGCTGTTTGCTCCTTTACCTGACGCTTTTTACATCGCCTATAACAAGCATTACCCACTAACACAGGGCTATGAGCAACGTAAGTTAATTTACCAGCTTTACCCTATTTTAAATCATGCAAATATCTTTGCCGGCCACTATCTTACTGAAGCTAAACAAAAAATAGAACTACTACTGAAATAAGGTCGTTTTTATTGTCAAATAGATGTCATAAATGAATAAAGCAGACTATATTTAGGTATCACTTAATGTTGAACAACCCCAGCAATGACAGGCGCTAGCGTTCAATTGTGGGGTGCATAACCATTTATCAGCAGCGATAAATAATTACCTTTTATTGCTCTGCTTTGTAAGGTTGAATCATTTATGAAAAACCAACTCTCACAACGGATCTGCTGCCCACATTGTGGCCATCATATTCATATTACCCTTGATGCTAGTGATGGCGATCAAGATTACTTCGAAGATTGCGCAGCATGCTGTAACCCTATCCATTTTAATATGCATATTGACTATGCAAATAGTAAGGTAGAGTTACATATAGACAGCGATGACGAACAAATATTTTAGCCTAGCATTTATATTTGACTACGAAGCCTGCTGCCGTAAGTAGTTTTCGACCGTATTGATGATAGTATAAGTTTGTTGATCAACTTCGATATTTAGCGCATCACCAATTACAGCCTTACCAATATTGGTAATAGCTAATGTCTCTGGGATCAAATGCAGCCAAAAGCCCTGCTCATCGGTTTCACCTACCGTGAGACTAGCGCCATTGACTGATACAAAACCTTTATACATCACATACTTTTGCCACTGACTTGGTAAGCACAACTGTATTTTACAATTATCTTGTGTATGAATAATATTTTCAATCTGGGCGGTGCAGTGAATGTGACCAGATACAATATGCCCACCTAACTCAGTACCAAAAGTCATAGAGCGCTCATAGTTAACGGTACTGCCAGCAATAAGCTTTCCTAAATTAGTTAACTGTAATGTTTCGTCAATTACATCATAGTGAACCTGAGCAAGCAGTTGATCAGAGATATTATCTACTTTAACAACCGTTAAACAGCAACCATTAATAGCAACGCTGGCACCTAACTCAAGTTTTGTAACATATTGCTTTGCTACAGCGAGCACTAAACGCATCACACCTTGCTGCTGGTTAGTGGAAATCACCGTCGCTTGTGTTTGCACAATTCCTGTAAACATAAATCAATTCACCTTTTATTACCTAAAGTAGATACTGTTCATATTATTTCACGCTTTAGTTTACCCGATCCACGTTATTATTACTGTAACCAATAACATTGACTCATCGCTATAATTTTTGATTCTGTGCTTTATCGATTACACTATCTGCCTCTTCAGTTTACGTAGTAAGTGATATGACTTTTTGTAGTTGGGAAGCCAAACGGTTAGTTTCTCTGGCAATCCCCGTTTTTTTAGCACAAGTAACCTTAGTTTTAATGTCGGTGGTCGACACCATCATGGCAGGACAAGTGAGTCCTACCGATTTAGCAGCATTGTCAATTGCAACCGGCGTATGGAACCCCGCCATGTTGGCTCTGCAAGGCATATTATTAGCCCTGACTGGCATAATTGCGCAATTTTCCGGCGCTAACGATAAAACCGGCATCAGCCATTACTTTCAACAAGGCTTGTACCTAGCTGGTGTATTGAGTGTTATCGGTTTATCTATTGCCTATTTTGCCGATATTATTATTCTCAAACTCGATACCAGCCCTGCTATCGCCAATATGGCCTATGACTATATTCATTTTGTAAAATGGGGCATTATTGGATTTTTAGTGTTCAGTGTTTATCGTAATATTACCGAAGGCATGGGGATGACAAAGCCGGCTTTTTATATCAGCTTAATTGGTTTAGCCATCAATATCCCAGCCAACTATGTGTTTATTCACGGTATGTTTGGTATGCCCGCACTCGGTGGTGCAGGCTGTGGGATTGCCACTGCATTGGTATTTACTGCCATGGCCATCGCACAAGTTATTTATTGCCAGTTAAGTAAAAAAGTAGATGCCAAAACATTATTAGCAAACTTTCAAGCACCGCAATTACCAACCATGTGGGCAATTACTAAGGTGGGCATACCAATCTCACTTGCTACATTTTTTGAAGTCACTTTATTTGCCTGTATTCCTTTATTCATTGCGCACTTAGGTGCGGTTGCGGTAGCCGGCCATCAGATTGCTGCAAGTGTCACAACCTTGCTGTTTATGATGCCGCTGAGTTTATCTATTGCGATCAGTATTCGGATTGGCAATTTATACGGCCAACATCATTTTGAGCAGCTTAAAAAGGCTATTTCAACAAGCTATATTCTAGCCATGATCATTGCCGTTATACTTGCTGCCATAACTTTCTTTGGCCGTGACGTGATCAGTCAACTTTATACAGATGATGCACGTGTTATTGCCTTAGCAACGTCAATCATGATTCTAGCGTGTATTTATCAACTACCTGATTCCTTACAAGTAGCTGCCAACGGTATATTAAGGGGTTTAAAACACACAGCACCGATTTCGTATATAACCTTTATATCTTACTGGTTGATTGGTTTTTCACTGGGTTTTGTTTTAGCACGCACCGATTTAATAGTGCCAGCAATGGGCCCGCATGGTTTTTGGGTAGGTATCATCGTCGGCTTAAGTGTAGCCGCAGTGTTATTAATGCTCACTGTCGCGAATAGATTCAAACATGAACCACTTAAAAGCGCTTAAAAAATCGCACCAACAAGGTAACCAAACGTCACGGTTTGGTTACCTTTGTAGTTTACTTTGCTGTTTACTGCTACTTTGTGCATGCACAGATAAACCCGCTGATGTGTATTTAGAATATCAGCAGCGGCTCGCGAATGCGTTAGACAAGCCAACTCCTGATACAGCAAAACTTACCAATGTTGCGCTATCAGCTGTTAGCAACAATAAACCAACAAATGCACAACAGTTGAGCATATTGCAACTGGCACAACTTTCACACTGTAAACTCAATACCCTTATTGCTGAACATAATAGTCAACTAGGAAAACTCGCCTCTCCTGCTAGCCAGTTAATATACCAGATTCAATTTATTCAATTTGCACCACAGTGCTTAGATAGTCTAGAACCTGATTCAAAAAGTTATCAAGCCATAAGTAACGAATTACATAATAAAAAACAACAGTTATTAGATCAGTTCAAGCAGCTACTTTATAAAGACCCAGAACTAAAACGCACATGGCAGCTAACCGGCTATACACTTGATACAAACTTAGCCGGCCTTGTAGAAACCGAACTTGCGCTGCAAAGCCTAGTGAATTTAAAACAGCAAATAATACAGCAGCAATATGCACAAATAGACTCTAAAGCGCTCTATCCGCTACTGGCGCAATTGCGCCAGTTTAACTTCAATCAAGCTTTAATAAGCGCAGTACGCCAACAAACACAGCTAAATAATAGTACTAGTAACTTTTTAGCGAATATTGAGCTAAGCACACTATGCAACCCGCTAAAAAATAAACGCCAAGCACAGATCCTCAGCAACGTATTCAAGAAGTATTACTTGCAGCAGTTACAACCCTATCAGGCTCAACTATCAGGTGCTTTAGAGCGCCTAATGCCGTTGTATCAAGCATTATGGCAAGACTCCAGCCCAATACAACCGCAACTAACGGCATTACTAAGCCCAGCACAGCCAAGTAATATACTCACAGCATTTAAAGAATCCACCAAAACACACGTTATTTGGTGGCAAAAATTTTATAAAACGTGTGAAATCAGCCCAATATGAATAAAAAAACGGCAAACGAACTAAAAAAAGCGTTTCTCGCTTGATTCACTTCAGCGCACGCTATATATTAGCGACCGTTGTTAAGCAATTAGCACAACTTAAATTTATGATACGACCGTAGCTCAGTTGGTTAGAGCACTACCTTGACATGGTAGGGGTCGGTGGTTCGAATCCACTCGGTCGTACCAAATTTAAGGAAATTTTAAATAAAAGTACTATCGTAAGAAAAAGCACTACCCACTCTTGATCACCCGGTCCTGAGGCCAGTAGTTCGAATCCACTCGGTCGTACCAAATTTAAGTAAAAGTCCTATTAAAATATATTGTACGACTGTAGCTCAGTTGGTTAGAGCACTACCTTGACATGGTAGGGGTCGGTGGTTCGAATCCACTCAGTCGTACCAATCTTAATCACTAATATCCTCAATTCGTAAACCCTAGCTCAGTTGATTAGCCCACTACCTACTCTTGATCACCCGGTCCAAAGGTCAGCGGTTCGGATCCACTCAGTCGTACCAACCTTAATCACTAACATCCTCAATTCGTAAACCTTAGCTCAGTTGATTAGCGCACTACCTACTCTTGATCACCCGGTCCACAGGTCAGCGGTTCGAATCCACTCAGTCGTACCAATTCAAGTAAAAACAAAAATCAGCCTAACCTACTTTATAAATCTTAAGTAAACTACAACTCAGCTGGTTAGAGCACTACCCACTCTTGATCACCCGGTCCAAAGGTCAGCGGTTCGAATCCACTCAGTCGTACCAATCTTTATCACTAATATCCTCAATTTAGCTCAGTTGATTAGCGTACTACCTACTCTTGATCACCCGGTCCAAAGGTCAGCGGTTCGAATCCACTCAGTCGTATCAATTCTGAATAAATAAATTAAAAAATGCCCGCCACGATTTGACTCTACACAGAAGATCAATGATTCAAATATTAAATACCCTGCTCTTTCCTTCGCCATACAAATGCGCTTGATTGCTTATTGAAAATAGTAACATTTTCATATTCATCACTTGCTCTGCCAGCTAAGCCATAGCATACATGCAGTGGTAATAGATGCTCTTCTCGCGGATGACAATAACGTGCATGAGGCGCTTTATGCCAGTTTTGCATCATTAAATTACGCTTTGGTTCAGGCAAGGTGTTATCACTTAAGGTCGATCGTAGCCACTGTTCAAATTCGTGGTTATTGATTTGGCTCTGCTGATTATCCTGCGCGAAAAATGCCTGCATGTTATGAAACGAAAAACCAGAGCCAATAACTAATAAATTTTCATAATCCAAAGATTGCAACGCTTTACCGATTGCTAAGTGCTGTGCAGCATCTAAGTTATTCACTAGTGATAGTTGAGTCGCGGGTATATCGGCTGCTGGGTACATTAATGTTAAAGGCACATACAAACCATGATCGTAACCGCGATGATGATCTAACTTCGCTTCAATACCAGCATGTTGTAACACTTGTTGTACTTTTTCAGCTAACTTGGGCTCTCCCTGACTTGGGTATTGCACTTGATAGGCAGCTGGCGGAAAACCATAATAATCGTAAATCATCCCCGGTGCTGCATTGGCAGTAATAGTCGCTACTGACTCTTCCCAATGAGCGCTAATCAATAAAATGGCACTTGGTTTTTTTAGCGTGCTTGCAAGTGATTTTAAATAAGCAACCAATTGTGTATGGTTTGGTTCATTTAACAGTGGCATTGGGCCGCCACCATGAGAGATAAATGCAATGTCTACATTATTCATAGTTACTCCAAACAAGCTCACTTAACATGAGCAAGTAAACCTTGATAGTTAAACTAACGCAAAGCTAAGACGCGGATTTATCCGTAATCCACGTCATTTCATAATAGTGATTAAACATGCTTGGACTGTAACTGCCTAGACGTTAATTTATTCGCTATAAAGTTATCAATACTAAAACGACCACCACCTTGTAATGTTAGCGCAATCAGTACTACAAACAGTGTCAGTGCATATTCGTAGCCGTTATTTGCCATAAACAAGCCATTGTCTATATGTACCGAAAAAATAGCCACTAGCATGGTAAATGCTGAAATAAGTGCAGCAGGACGCGTCAATAACCCAAGTAATAATGCTAACCCGCCAAAAAATTCAGCACTGCCTGCGAGTAATGCCATTAAATAACCTGGAGTAATACCGATACTCGCCATCCATTGACCTGTTCCTTCCAGACCATAACCACCAAACCAAGCAAACAATTTTTGTGATCCATGTGCAGCTAAAATCAAACCAATTGGCGCGCGAAGTATTAAAGCGGCAAGTCCTGCATCTGATTTTAGTATCGTGTTTATTAGTTTCATTATTTGTTCCTCTTTAGCAAAGTATTTATTTACGTTTTAATTAGACCCTGTTGGGATAAGTACACTTTACTATCAATGTCATGGCGGAGTAAGATGACAAATAAAGAATGATTAACAACAAAATGTTGTTAATAAATTTAAATATGAGAAAAATTATGGATAGAATTGATGCAATGCGGGCCTTTGTATCTGTGGTGATCGAAGGTAGTTTTAGCAATGCAGCAACAACCTTACAACTTTCACCACAATTGGTTAGTAAGTACGTTTCTAAACTAGAAGAACGCCTTGCTGTACGGTTACTTAATCGCACTACCCGTAAAGTGAGCCTCACTGAAGCTGGCACTCATTATTTTCAGCATGCGCAACAGATATTGTTAAGCATTGATGAAATGGATTCACAATTAGGGGGCTTACAGCAGCACCCAACCGGAACTCTGAGAATAAGTGCTCCGGTGTCGTTCGCGTTAAAACACATGGGTAAATTAGTGACTGAGTTCCAATCACATTACCCTTTTGTTAATGTTGATTTGCAACTGAACGACCGCAAAGTTGACATTGTTGATGAAGGTTATGATGTAGCACTGCGTATTGGTCGACTCAAAAGTTCGTCTTTGATTGCCAAGCAGGTCGCGCCCATTAGATTAATTTTATGTGCCTCACCTGACTACCTTGAAAAACATGGTACTCCTGAAAAACCTGAAGATCTAAAAAACCACCGATACTTGCATTATAGCTATACAGAAATGGATACTAAAGACGAAATATATCAGTGGTTACGGGTAAAAAACACGCAACGTAGTAGCGAGTTTCAAAGTAATAATGGGGATGTATTAGTTGATTGTGCTATCGCTGGTGCTGGGATCGCATTACAGCCTACATTTATCGCCAGTGAAGCCATTAATAGTGGCAAGTTGATCGAAGTTTTACCTCAATTTGCAACGGGAGCTGTTGGTTTATATGTTGTTTATGCCCACCGAAAATTACTACCACATAAAATAAGATGTTTTATTGATTTTATTAACGGATACTATGGTACGCCGCCATATTGGGACAAAGCAATCGTTTAATCAGTAAAGCCAAACCGCTGTGTAAGCATAATTAAACTGCGTTCTGACGCACCTAAAATTAACGCAAAATCACCAGCGGCAGTTGGGTGTTTTCTATCATTTTTAGGGTATTACTGCCCAAAAAAGCATGTGCTATTTTTGAATGCGAAAAGGCCCCCATCACCAGCATTTCTATTTCATTTTTAGCTTTATATGTCATTAAAGAACTAAAGATATTACCTTCTAAAATGCTTGATTTCACTTCAAAACCACTTTCAACAAGCAGCGCTTCGGTGCGTTTAAATTTTTCCAACAAATCATGTTTGCCATTTTCTACAGTCACTAAATGACACGTTAAATGATGCAACAGGCCACCAGCAATAATCTGTTTAACCATTTTATCTGCTGTTTCTCGTCCATCATAAGCAAGCATAAAGTTGTTCGGCTCACTAAAGTGACGATTGGCAATTAAAATAGGTGTATGAACATGGCGAATAACCTGCTCAATATGCGACCCAATAGCTTTAAAATTCTGTTCGTGAGTTTTACCGCTTCGGCCAATAACAATCAGTCGCGCTGCATCTTCAAGGTCGCAAATTGCCTCAACAATACCGCTATGGCGCTGCTTACTTTCAATTGACTTACACCCTTGTTGGCTAGCAAATACACTCGCGTGATCTAACATTTCTTTGCCTATTTGCAATGCTAATTTACTGCGTTGCTCATCCAGTGTCGCCATCTCTGATAATAATGATGTAGTTGCACCAAAACCAATTATGCCACTTAAGTCGTCAATCACAGCAGCGTTTTGTTTTTCTATGGCATGCAAAAATAGCATCGATTTATTAAGTTTCTTGGCCGCCCAAATCCCCGCCTTACACACATCATCTGTGTAAACTGAGCCATCTATACAAGTAATAATTTTATTCATTGTGTTCTCCTTAATGGCCTGCCATGAGTTTTTCAACTTCTTCAGGGTCATTGTGAACGCCAAATTTGTCAACAATCGTTGCTGTCGCGTCGCTCATACCAATAATCTCGACCTCTGCACCTTCGCGTCTAAATTTAATCACAACTTTATCAAGCGACGACACTGCCGTAATATCCCAAAAATGCGAATGAGTTAAGTCAATCACTACTTTAGCAACGACCTCTTTAAAGTCAAACGACTCAATAAACTGCTCTGAGGATGCAAAAAACACCTGTCCAACAACCTGATATACTCGTTCATCAGCCGATGAATGCGCTGACTTTACAACCATAAAACGACCAATTTTATTGGCGAAGAATAGTGTAGCCAATAGCACACCGACTAATACTCCCATGGCCAAGTTATGCGTTGCGACAACAACAACGACCGTGGCAACCATTACGATGCTACTTGATAATGGGTTTTTCTTTAAATCTCGCAGTGAACTCCAAGAAAAGGTGCCAATCGACACCATTATCATCACGGCAACCAGTGCCGCCATTGGGATTTGCTTTAGCCATTCATCTAAAAACACCACCATAAGTAGCAGAAAAGCACCCGCGGTAAAACTTGATAAACGGCCACGGCCCCCTGATTTTACATTAATGATCGACTGGCCAATCATCGCACAGCCGGCCATTCCTCCCATTAAACCTGAACCTATGTTCGCGATCCCTTGACCTTTACATTCACGATTTTTATCACTAGCGGTATCGGTTAAGTCGTCAACAATTGTCGCTGTCATCATCGACTCCAATAAACCAACGACAGCAAGGCCAAATGAATAAGGAAGAATTATTAGCAGTGTGTCGAGGTTAAAAGGCACATCAGGCCATAAAAATATTGGTAAGGTATCTGGTAACTGGCCCATATCGCCAACAGTTCGAATCTCAAGTCCTACCAACATTGCAACCAAAGTTAAAACCACGATACACACTAGTGGTGATGGAATTGTTCTGCCTATCACCGGTAAGTAAGGGAATAAATAAATGATCCCAAGACCCGCAGCCGTCATAGCATAGACATGCCATGTTACATTCGTCAGCTCCGGCAGCTGTGCCATAAAGATAAGAATTGCCAACGCATTTACAAAGCCTGTAACCACGGAGCGAGACACAAAGCGCATTAAACTCCCCAGTTTTAAATAGCCTGCAATAATTTGTATCACGCCGGTGAGTAATGTCGCCGCCAAAAGGTATTCTAAACCATGCTCTTTAACTAAGGTAACCATCAGTAAAGCCATAGCGCCAGTAGCGGCAGAAATCATCCCGGGTCGTCCACCCACTATCGAAATAACCACGGCAATACAAAATGAAGCATACAAACCGACTTTAGGATCCACGCCCGCTATAATAGAAAAAGCAATCGCTTCTGGTATTAGCGCAAGCGCCACCACAGTACCTGCTAATAAGTCCCCTCGGATGTTAAAAAGCCAATCTCGTTTTATTTTTTCTAACATAAAAAACCTTGTCATGTAGTTAACATTAACGCCCATCCAGCAGTCAATAAAACACCGACAATGCTTTACTAAACGATAACAACCGCATTTTCATTAATGTTTTTTTATTTATTAAAACGGCACATAAGCGCCTACCAATGTTTGGTATATAGGTATCACGCAGCGGTGATTTAGAGGAGGAATAACTTAGGGCGGCGTTAAACGCAAAACATTGTTCCTTATGTAGAATGAATAAATTATCGTCTTTATTCTTGCATCTAACGTATTTTTAAGCAAGCCAAGTAACTTTTGTGTAGGCGCTGATAGCTGCTGTTACTCCTTACCTTGCCAATAAAAACACATAAAAAACATGCCATCATTTACCCGTTCCTTTACAAACGGCTGCAACGATAAACATTGCCAATGCATTTTAGTTATCGTCTTTTTAAGTTGTTAAATGCATATATGCGACTAAGCTTTAGTAATAATTACAAAAACTTATCAAATAAATGAAAAAGTACTTAGTCTTTTTATTGTTATTTTGCGGGTTCACACAGGCAACTATGACCCCTGTTAGTTACCAAGTGGGTAAGCAAACAATCATTGCGCCAGCAGTACGATATGAATATGGTTATGCCTATAACATTGATAGCAAAAAGCTTTTAAAACTAGTCACGTTAAATTGGCCCCCCTATATTGATGAATCATTGTGTAATAACGGCTGGCTATTTCAATTAACCGTTAAACTGTTACTACAAAAAGGCTATGGTGTACACATTGAATTTTTTCCATGGGCGCGAGCCGTTAGAATGGCAGAATTGGGTAAAGCAGATATTTTGTTTCCAGAGTATTTTATTGATGACACTATAATGTCAGAAAATAAGAAAGATAAAACACGTAACGAGTTAATGGCTTTATCTTCAGCTATTCCAGGTGGAAACTTATCGCTTGTCACACTCAAAGGAAGCGATTCAAATTATGATGGCAGTATAGAATCAATAAAAGATCAAGTTATTGGTGTTGTCCGATCATATAAAAACACCCCAGAACTCGATAAACTGATTGAATCAAACAAAATTAATACCGTAGTTGCAAACACTGAATTCCAACAAATTCATTTACTAACGAGCTTAAGAGTTAACTTAATTGTAGCTGATTTTGATGTGTTGATTGCTAGTATTGAAAAGTCTCACGCATCCGAGAAAGAAAAACAACAAATGAAAGATGCACTGCAGCCATTGTCCCCACCTCTAGATTACAAACCCCTCTATTATACAGTAAGTAAAGCAAACCCAATGTGGCAGGAAATTTTAGCTGATCTGAATAACGAAATACGTAACATGAATGAGCAAGGAACACTTTTAAGCTATATTGAAGAAAAAAAGCAACAGTGTAGCCGCTAATAGTAAAGCGCTTAAATATTAACAAATAAGCGCCTTTATATTATTAAAACAACGACTCAAATGTCCCATCAGGAAATAATATACCAGGCACCCCTCTTACCGCAGTTACATCTGCGATTTGTGTATCGCCAAAATATAATCCACCACTGTAGTTGCGACCTTTTTGCTTAACATCTAACCAGCGACCTTGAGCACCGTGGATCACGGCATTAATATTATTGCCTACTGTACGTAAGTTAATTTCAAGTGCTCTATTCTTTAGCCGTAAGGCAATCTCTGCATTGGTAATATCAGCTAAACGATTCAAACGACCAACATAAGCAAACTGAAAATCCGGTGCGCCATTTAATGGCGTTATCAATTGCACAGCAAATGCAAGATTCTGTGTAGCTTCATTTATAAATGGCGTTGCTTCGATTGCTTGTAAGTTAAACTGTGTCGTTTGATTTTCACTAACAAGCTGACCTTTAAAGTCAAAACCAGATACCACTGTCACAAGCTCTTCAAAAGGAGTAACGAAGCGATCGGCGTTTAGCTTTATGTCACCTGTTAACACACCGCTATTGGCACTTTCTAATGATACCGTTGTCTCTATATTCAGCTGCCCGGTTGTTTCACTTTGATCATTTGAAAATGGATCGTCAGTACCATCAAACGACAGCACTAAATCACTCACATCGGCGTTTAGTTGAGTATCTTGGCCTATCACTTTAGCACTCATAATACCGGAGACTTTATTACCCAACAGTCCACTTACTTGCCATTGTGGAATATTTAAATCTAGTTGTACGTCATGATCATCATACTGGCCACTAATAGCCCAAGAATAAGGGGATTGTTGGTAGTTTATTGTCAGTCCCTGTAAATTATAAACTCCCGCGTCGGTATTATTTAATGGCGAAAAATTATAGAGCACGTCATAAAGCACATTCCCTAAAACGATAATAGCTTGTTGCGAGTCTTCGCCTAATATTGTTTCAAATTCAGTCAGCTTTTGTTTGAGCTCATCACTGTACGTTTGCTCTTGTAAGCGTGCCACACCTATTATATTACGCACATCTTCGAGTAACTCACGAGAGTGTAATTGCTCTTCATCTCGTTCTTGTGGCGAAATATTGCTAGCACTCCCAATCATAACGAGCTGTTGTTTGACCTCTCCAACGACGGATTGTAATAATTGATTACCATCTTCATTAAGTAAATTTTCTGACACATAGCGATCTGCAAAAGTACGATAAAGTGGCAAACTTGCTAACTGGGCCTGTTGTTCTACCACCGTATTATTGGCTGTATTTAAGCTCGCCTCGATATCCGCAGCTCTTTTTAAGATCACACCAAAAGTCAGTGCATTAGTAAGCACCTCAGCTTCAAGGTTGTCATTTAGTTGGCTGTGAGTAAGGTGATAAAAAGGTGTCGCACTCAAGCTCTGCGTGGTTATGCTTATGTCTAAGTTATTGTCGCTAATCACTGAGCTGATCGGTGATAAATAGACCTTATTTTCGCCCGGAGCTGCAAAAAAATCAGCGCGGTAACTTAATGTCATATCCATCACTTCTTGATAATCAATACGACGATTGGCATTCCCATCATTCGGATTATTTCTGACTGTGCGACCACAACCTGCAAAACTTGGACATGTTAACGTCGTTGCATTTGAGGTAAATTCAACATGATGAAAATTTAAAGTTGTGGCTGATAAAGTAACATCGTTAATATCTGCAACGTCAATATTTTTTATAGAGCCCGTGTTATCATTGATGATCGTTAATGTACCCGCAGTGGATTGCCAAGGAGCAATATAAAAGCTTACCGTAGAAGACGTTTCCAGCATGGCCGGTAAAGTATCTGCTGTGCCATTATCTGATGAGCCACCACAACCAACTAATGACATAAGTAAACTAACTGATATAAGTTTTTTAAACATCACAAGTCCTTAAAACGCTAACTTCAGGTACCAATTTACATTGGCATAATACGCTTTATCAATATCGAGATTATCAGTCTGTATATTGAAACCAAAATAATCGTTCTCGATACCAAGCAAAAATGCTTCACTTTTTATTTCATAACCACCAATTACTGCCCAATGATCCCAAAAGTGCATGCGTGCTTTTAATTGAGAAAACGTATCTTGATCAAATTGTTTAACCATCAGCTCAGTAGAAAACAAATCGTTAATGCGATAATCTGCATAAACTTTGATACGCACCGGCATATCAAATTTATGCGTGACTTCGTTGCCATACTCAGACGTTGCTAAGCGTACTGTTGGCTCAGTGACAATATCCCCATCATCGTTTTCAGTAAACGGGACCTCTGTTGTATAACCATTTGCAAAACCGCTTTTTTCATACTCAGTTTCATACAGTAAGTCTTGTGCAAGTAGCCCAACGCTTAAATCATGGTTTATTTTCCAATTAACTGCTAAATCAACGCTGTACCCTAAGCCGGATGGGTTCTCATCTGGAGTAAATCGCTTAAATAAAATATCTTTCGAAAAATAAGAGTCGACTGTTAATGCGCCTTGGATCTCATCACTATAGACTGTGCCTTCGACTTTCAGATCTTGAAAATGCGTACTAGCAAAAACCGTTAATTTAGGCGTTATTGTTAATGCGTCAGAGTCTAAAAATTTGAAATCATATAAAACAAACAACCCATTGGTGGTTGATTGCTTACCGTCTAGGTAATAAACATAATTTCTATCTTCAAAAGGCAGGTCATTTTTTTCAGTATGCAAATAACGCGCGGTATCCGCATCAAAGCTTAAAACATAATCAAAGCGGCTTTGATAACCGACTTTAAAATTTCCATAGCCAACACCAAACTCAAAAACATTATAAGTAAAGGCGCTATCACCGGATGTTAATGGAGCATCAAAATCATCTATAAATGCTTTAACTGGTTGGGTCTCTGTGTACACTTCTGAATCGAATGTGGTAAAGACTTGAAACTGCTCTGCAGCGTAACTAATAGGGGTAATTAAAAAAGCGGAAAATCCTAACGTGAGAATTTTTTTTTTCATACTTATTTCACTTGTTATTATTTTAGCTAAGAGGGAGAGTACTCTCCCTCTTAAAGTTACTTTTACTTAGACGAATCTAAGAAAGTAATATCTGTGTAATCGATGACTTCGCCATCATAATATTTAACAGATATACCATTTGTTATTTCTGTAACCTGTCCGAATTCCGTAATCATATTATTGAAATTAGCATTAACAGACCCAGAGAAATCTTCACCATCTCGAGCGCCAATGAACAACTCGTAACCAAACCCATTATGTAATTGAATTTCTAATCCGTAAAGGTCTTCTTGATAGTTACCATCAATAGAAATAGTTGCGGTAAAGTTAAGGCCTGAAGTTAATCCTGAAGCCGTAATTGCAGCTATACTAGAAGAGTCGGTTCCTGCTAATGAAAGTGTACCCACAAAACCAGAATCACCATCAATTATTTCGACTCTGCTCCAACCATTTACAGCCAATACAGTTCCATCAATAGCCGTATCTGAGTTAACTTCTTCCTCAAAGTCAATTGCTAAACATGAGTCAGATTGCTCTGTTGAGATTACGCCATAGTAAGCATCAACACAATCTTCTAAAGCATCACTCATGTTAGCTAGTGTTTCGATTTTAATAACCGCACCATCTTCGCTTTTTATCATACCACCAAAAGCAAAAATAAGTGCTTTGTTGTTGATGGAGCCATTCACAGTAACCTTTTCGCCTGTTACTGTATTCATAAGATCCAGCTCTAAATCATCTTTATCAAAACTGTAAGTCCAAGCTGGATAGCGAGTTGAAACCACATCAACTCCTTCATCGCCATAATCCCATGCTTCAGTCAATACGTCGTAGATTACTTCTGAAATATCAAATAAAGCTTGGCCACCAGTTTTAGTTATAAGCGTAGCACTACGCGCTTGTTCTGTTCCTGCTTTTACCTTAACTAACAGCTCAAACTTAACAATTGTGGATTTAGCATTTGTTTCAAGAGTTGTAGCTGTTGTAAGAGCAGTAGCGGCTTTATCAGCAAGTTCAGTTGCAAACGCAGTACTTAATTTTGCAGCTGCTGATAATTCAGCGGCCATTGTTTTATCAATTTCTTCGGAAGCAATCGCCGCTAACGATGCAGCAGCAGTTTCAGCTTGGTCAGCAGCACTGGCAAGTTCATTTGCTTTAGTACTAAGAGCCATAGCCTGGATAATTGCAGATTGTGCTGATGCAAGAGCAGCTACAGCATTTTCTTTTGTATCAAGCATTGCTGCATCAACAGCCATCATAGCCGTCGATAAATCGGCTTGAGCAACCATTGCAGCTGAATCAGCTGAACCTAGTGAGGTATTGGCAACACTAGCATTATTTTTGGCAACATCTAGTGCTAATTCAAATGCTGCTACAGCCTCATTAGAACGTGCTTCTTCTTCTGCAATACCTTCAATTAACGTAACAACGGCAGAAAGTTGTGCTGTTATGGCATTGACTAACACATCTGATTTATCTGTTAGTTGCTGATATTCATCCCCTAAACCTGCGGCAGTGCTGGCAATTGAAGTGGCTGAATTAAGCGCAGCAGAAAGCTCTACTTGCAACTGGCTATACGCTACTTTATTACCCGATAAAATGAATACTGCTGAACTATAAGCGAGTACTTTATCCGTTGTATCTAAACCTGCATCCCCCAATTCTTTAACTGTATTGAGTTCAGTCACGCCCTTAGAAACGGAAGTTGTAGCAGTTGCTAATGCGCTAGTGATAGTTGTTATTTGTGATTCTAATTCTGCAGCTACTTTAGCTACAAAGTCATCACCAGCATCACAGTTATCTTCACAGCCAATCTTCTCTAATGCTTTTTTTACTTCTTTTGCGGTTTCATTTAAATCTTTATCTAAGCCTTTTTCTTTTGCTTTTGCTTGCACATCTTCAACAGCTTTAGTGGCTTTATCTTTGAGTTTTGCAATCTCATCAGGATCGGTAATACCTAAGTTTTCAGCAACTTTAGTAAATGCTTCATCAATGCCTTCACCTGTTACTACTGCGGCAAAAATAAGGCTAGTATTCTCAACGGCTTTTTGTAGTTCAGCTGCAATCTTTTGGACAATTTCATTGTCACTGTTGCTTACTTTGCCTTCTTTAACCGCGGCAGACAAACTTGCAATCAGGTCTTTTAATGAGCCATTGGCACCCGCCCCCGCAACAGACTGCAATGAAACGGCAGTTTGAACTAATGCCAAAGTACCTGCATCCAGTGAATCACCTTCGCCAATATCACTGAAGTCAACCGCACCACCAAGAGAAATATCACCAAGTAAAGAAGCTGCTTTAATTGCGGTATCAGGGCCTAATATTTGAATTAATGTTTTTAAACTTGCCGCTGCAACTGCTTCATCGGAGACTGTTGAACCATCTTTAGCGCCATCTAACAATATTTTTGCTGCAATACTTGTATAAAGAGTCACATTAGCAAAGTACTGCTGTGCACCACTCCCATCACCTTCCGCAAAATTAATACCACGAGCACTTGCAGGCGCTACTGGCGCTTTAATAAACTTAACAACCTGTAGTTCAAGATCGTCTTTGTACCATTCGCCAAAATCAATCGCAGTATCACCATTATTTATCATCCCAGCGTCTTCAGATGCTGCTGGGGCTTCATCATAGCTGCCACAACCAGTAAATGAATCACATTTAACCATACTGTCATCATCTTCTTTCGACGTACTCACCGTAATATAAAGTGCTCCCGTAAAGCCGTCTTCAAGGTAAATATTATAGGCACCCGTGATTGATGTCATTGTCTCAGTTGGATTAGCTGCCGCAACCATTGCCTGTGCTTTGGCATCAGCATCAGCTTGAGAAGTCGCCGATTCTGCAGTATAGCTTGCATCAGACGCAGCCTCTAAACGATACGCAACGGGAACAGGTTCACCCGAGTCATCGACTGTAGATACTGTCACTACAGCATTTTTTAACGAACCTTTTACCGCTTTCCCAGATACTTGGGTATTAAAATTAGTGCTGACTTCGCCTTTATATACTGTAACTGGGTCAGGCTTGTTATAGTTATTATCATTATCTGAACCACAACCAGTTAGGCCGAGAGTCAATGCAACCGAGGCTGCAATTGGGGTAAATTTAATTATTCTTTTCGCCATGAAAATCTCCTAGAGTGCTTGTTAGCAAATAGCATTACTGAAATCGTAGCCTATATTAATATCAACAGTCATTTAAGTTAAAATTATGTATCAAACCGTATCAAGTTAACGCAATAAGCTACTTTGTTATTACATGTTATCAACTTACCACCAATATATGACAATTTATGGAAAAATGTAATTTTAATTACACCTGTAAATAATCAACTGACAGGCTCAAAGAATTTATATATCCAGTAAGAAAATAAAAAATAAAAACATTTAAAAACAAGTTCTTAATTATTTTTCATTTGTTTTTTAATTGATTGGGGAACAGATAAGAGATGAAATGTTAACCGAAAGATATAAAATAATGCAAATCCATTTACATTCATTCACATAAATAAGAGAGGAAAAGTAACTTAGCAGTCACTTTTCGTTTTCTTACATTAATTAATTCGCCTCAGGTACTCGGACAACGCCTTCCATTAGCACACGAGCACTGCGACTCATACTGGCCTTGGTTACCTGCCACTTACCGTTTTGAAGTATCGCTTGCGCGCCTACAGTTAATGTACCTGACGGATGGCCAAAATTAACTTCGCTCAACTGACCGCCACCAGCTGCAAGATTAACGAGCGATCCTGCTATCGCAGCTGCGGTGCCGATTGCAACAGCGGCAGTCCCCATCATGGCATGATGAAGTTTCCCCATCGACATGGCACGTACCAGTAGGTTGATATTATCACTGTGAATTTCTTTACCGCTTGAAGCTAGATATGTCATTGGTTTATTAATAAATGCCACTTTTGGTGTATGTTGACGCGCTGCCGCCTCACTAATATGAGCGATCAAGCCCATTTTTACTGCTCCATGCGCTCTAATAGACTCAAGCTTAGCTAATGCTTGTTCGTCATTATTTATATCATCTTGAAGTTCAGTGCCGGTATAGCCGATATCTGCTGCATTAACAAAAATAGTAGGGATACCCGCGTTGATCATAGTGGCTCTAAGTACACCAAACTCAGGGACTGCTAGTTCATCTACCACATTGCCTGTTGGAAATAGCGCACCATCGCCATCCGCTGGATCAATGAACTCTAATTTCACCTCAGCGGCGGGAAATGTCACCCCGTCGAGTTCAAAGTCACCCGTTTCTTGTACTTCACCATTGGTCATTGGCACATGCACTAAAATGCTTTTTTTAATATTAGCTTGCCAAACTCGCACTATAGCCATACCGTTTTCTGGAATACGGCTAGCATCAACAAGACCATTACTAATTGCAAATGCGCCAACTGCAGAAGTTAAATTGCCGCAGTTTCCGCTCCAATCAACAAACGCTTTATCAATAGCAACTTGGCCAAATAAGTAATCAACATCGTGATCAGCTTGCTCACTTTTACTTAAAATAACGGTTTTACTGGTACTAGAAGTAGCCCCCCCCATACCATCGGTTTGTTTGCCATATGGATCTGGGCTACCAATCACTCGCAGCAATAAATTATCTCGCACAGAACCTGCCACTTGTGCAGCCTCTGGTAAATCGCTGAGATTAAAGAATACCCCTTTACTAGTGCCACCGCGCATGTAGGTGGCAGGTACTTTAATTTGTGGTTTAAATGTCATGACTGTTTTCCTTATACACTTTGCGTGGCTTCTAAAAAGTCTTGAGCAAAGCGTTGTAATACGCCACCTGCAGCATAAATGGATAGTTCTTCTTGAGTATCAATACGGCACTTTGTTGGCACATTTAATACTTCACCATTAGTGCGGGTAATCGTTAAATTAACGCTCGCACCTGGTGTTAATTCACCAGTTACATCGTAACTTTCACTACCTTCTAGCTTAAGCGTTTTACGGGTGGTGCCCGCTTTAAATTCCAGCGGTAATACACCCATACCAATTAAGTTAGTACGGTGTATACGCTCAAAACCTTCTGCAGCAATAACTTCAACGCCTGCTAAACGCACGCCTTTGGCTGCCCAATCACGAGAAGAACCTTGTCCATAGTCAGCTCCTGCAACAATAATTAATGGTTGTTTGCGCTGCATATAGGTTTCGATTGCTTCCCACATCCGAGTAACTTTGCCCTCAGGCTCAATACGGGCATATGAGCCTTGTTTCACTTCGCCATTTTCAATCACCATTTCATTAAGTAATTTAGGATTAGCAAAAGTTGCACGTTGTGCAGTTAAATGGTCGCCGCGGTGCGTTGCATACGAATTAAAGTCTTCTTCTGGCACACCCATATGCGTTAAGTACTCACCTGCTGCACTACTGGCCATAATTGCATTTGACGGTGATAAATGATCAGTTGTGATGTTATCGCCAAGTACCGCTAATGCGCGCATGCCTTTCATGGTACGCTCACCAGCGAGTGCGCCTTCCCAATATGGCGGGCGGCGAATATAAGTACTTTGTGGGCGCCAATCGTAAAGTGGGTCGTTATCTTCACCGTAATCAACGGTTAAATTAAACATCGGCTCGTAAACCTTCTTATACTGCTCAGGTTTTACGCTTTGTTTAATCACTGCATCAATCTCTTCATCTGATGGCCAAATATCTTTTAAGGTTACGTCATTGCCCTGCAGGTCTTGTCCGAGTACGTCTTTTTCAATATCAAAACGAATAGTTCCTGCAATGGCATAGGCAACTACTAATGGCGGAGACGCTAAAAATGCTTGCTTAGCGTATGGGTGAATACGGCCATCAAAATTACGATTACCAGAGAGCACTGCCGTGGCGTATAGGTCGCGATCAATCACTTCTTGTTGAATAATGGGATCAAGCGCACCACTCATACCGTTGCAGGTAGTGCACGCAAAGCCAACAATACCAAAACCAAGTTGCTCTAATTCTGACAGTAATTTGGCATCTTCAAGATACGATTGCACTGTTTTTGAACCCGGTGCTAATGAGGTTTTAACCCATGGCTTGCGAGTTAAGCCCTTCGCATTTGCATTACGCGCAATAAGACCAGCTGCAATGACGTTACGTGGATTACTGGTATTCGTACAACTAGTGATAGCAGCAATAATACAGGCACCGTCCGGCATTAAACCATCTTCATTTTCAACAACCCCAGAGATCCCCTGCACTGCCAAATCACTGGTTGAAACACGGCGATGCGGATTTGACGGTCCAGCAATATTGCGGCCAACGCTTGATAGATCAAATTTTAATACCCGATCGTACTGCGCTGTTTTTAGGCTGTCGCTCCACAGACCGGTAGTTTTTGCGTAATTTTCAACTAAGGCAATTTGCTCTTCTTCACGTCCTGTTAGGCGTAAGTAATCAATGGTCATCTGGTCGATATAAAACATCGCTGCGGTGGCACCAAATTCTGGTGTCATATTTGAGATAGTAGCGCGATCGCCTAATGTCAATGCATCTGCGCCTTCACCATAAAACTCTAAATAGCTTGATACGACACGCTGCCCACGTAAAAACTCAGTGATCGCAAGCACGATATCCGTTGCTGTAATACCCGGTTGACGTTTGCCACTGAGTTCAACACCAATAATATCAGGCAAACGCATATAAGAGGCGCGGCCAAGCATCACGCTTTCGGCTTCAAGGCCGCCAACACCTACTGCAATGACACCTAACGCATCAACATGCGGTGTGTGGCTATCAGTACCGACTAAGGTATCAGGAAAAGCAATCCCATCGCGGCTTTGGATCACCGGCGACATTTTCTCAAGGTTGATTTGATGCATAATGCCGTTACCCGGTGGGATCACATCAATATTTTTAAACGCAGTTTTGGTCCAATTAATAAAGTGGAAACGGTCATCGTTACGTCTATCTTCAATAGCGCGGTTTTTTTCAAAAGCATCAGGATCAAACCCAGCGTATTCAACGGCTAATGAGTGATCAACAATCAACTGTGTTGGTACTACTGGGTTAACTTTAGCTGGATCGCCGCCTTTGGCTGCAATGGCATCACGCAAGCCAGCTAAATCAACCAGTGCTGTTTGTCCCAAAATATCGTGACAGACTACGCGCGCGGGATACCAAGGGAAATCTAAATCTTGTTTGCGTTCGATAAGCTGCGACAGTGCTGCGGTTAGCATTTGCGGCTCACAGCGGCGTACTAAATTCTCTGCTAAAACACGTGATGTATAGGGTAAGGCTGCGTACGCACCAGCCTTAATTTCATCAATTGCAGCTTGGGTGTCAAAATAATCGACATTAGAGTTAGGTAAGGGTTTTCTGTATTTAGTATTGTTTATGATAGTCATTACAAGACTCGCTAATTTGGTGACGGTGGTCGCACACGTATAGCGTGTTTAAGGGATGTATGAAAAAAGAGGCCTTAAAAACTATGCGCTAGTGGCAATGTGCAAAAAATAAAAGGTGAGCGTATTTTCGCCCACCTTTAATAGTCTTAACGTGATTCGATTGGCGTATAACTACGCGCTTCTGGCCCAGTGTAATCTGCACTTGGGCGAATAATACGGTTATTAGCGCGTTGCTCTTTTACGTGTGCGGTCCAGCCTGTTACACGGCTCATAACAAAAATAGGGGTGAATAACTTAGTTGGAATGCCCATAAAGTGATACGCCGATGCATGGAAAAAGTCTGCGTTACAAAATAACTTCTTCTCACGCCACATAATTTCTTCACAGCGCACTGATACTGGATAAAGTACCTCGTCGCCTAGCTCTGCAGCGAGTTTTTCAGACCACTTTTTAATGATCACATTACGTGGATCTGATTCGCGATAGATTGCGTGACCAAAGCCCATAATTTTATCTTTACGCTCCAGCATGCCCATGATTTCTTGCTCTGCATGGTCTGCATCTTTAAAGCCTTCAATCATATCCATTGCCGCTTCATTCGCGCCGCCATGTAATGGGCCACGTAACGTACCAATAGCACCTGTTACACAAGAGTGAATGTCAGATAATGTCGATGCACAAACGCGACCTGTAAAGGTTGAGGCATTAAATTCATGCTCTGCATATAAAATCAGCGATACATTCATCACTTGAGCAAATAACTCTGATGGCGCTTTATCATGTAGTAGCGTTAAAAAATGCGCGCCAACTGAGTCATCATCAGTTTGTGTTTCAATACGCACACCGTCGTGAGTAAAACGATACCAGTAACAAATAATGCTTGGGAATACCGCAACCATACGGTCAATGGCATCATTAGCCTGACTAAAGTCATGCTCCATTTCAAGGTTACCTAGCATAGAGCAACCTGTACGCATAACATCCATTGGGTGCGCGTCTTTTGGAATGTTTTCAAGTACAGTTTTCAGTGCCGGTGGTAAACCACGTAAACTTTTTAGTTTAGCTTTGTATTCGCTAAGCTCTGCAGAGGTCGGTAATTCACCGCGCGAAAGCAGGAAAGATACTTCTTCAAACTGCGCTTTTTCAGCAAGCTCTGCAATGTCGTAACCACAATACGTTAAGCCTGAACCGGTTTGCCCTACTGTACAAAGTGCTGTTTGGCCTGCTACTTGTCCGCGAAGTCCTGCGCCGCCTAATGCTTTATCTACCATGATGTGTCTCCTGTTGAATTTATTATTATTTATCAGATTTTGCTGAAAAAAGGTTATCGAGTGTATTTTCATACGAGTGATAATCTAAAAAGTCATAAAGCTCAGCACGTGTTTGCATATTTTCAATTTGGCTCTGTTGAGAGCCTTCATTTAAAATTGCTGAATAGACGTTAAGTGCCGCTTTATTCATTGCTCTGAACGCGCTAAGTGGGTAAAGCACCATTTCTACGCCTACATCACTTAGTTGCTCTTTAGTATAAATTGGCGTTTGGCCAAACTCAGTAATGTTAGCCAAAATAGGCACATTAATCGCTTTGGTAAAGGCTTGATAGTCGGCAAGATCGTGTACGGCTTCTGCAAAAATCGCATCGGCACCAGCTTCAACACAGGCTGCTGCACGTTCAATCGCGGCATTTAAGCCTTCTTTTTGAAACGCATCAGTACGCGCCATAATGTAAAAGTCACTGTCAGTTTTAGCATCAACAGCCGCTTTAATACGGTCAACCATCTCGCTTTGCGAGACAATTTCTTTATTCGGGCGATGGCCGCAACGCTTTTGCGCTACTTGATCTTCAATATGAAACCCCGCCGCGCCGGCTTTGGTCATCTCTTTGACTGTGCGAGCAATATTAAATGCTCCACCCCAACCAGTATCGGCATCAACAAGTAATGGTAAATCGCTGGCACCTGTGATGCGGCGAATATCTTCCAAAACATTATCAAGACTGGTCATCCCCAAATCAGGCATACCAAATGAAGCATTCGCGACACCTGCACCTGAAAGGTAAATTGCTTGATGACCCATTTTTTCAGCCATCATCGCCGTGTAAGCGTTGATTGTGCCGACGACTTGTAATGGATGATTATTGGCAATCGCCTGTTTAAATTTTAATCCTGCTGACATTACATTCTCCTAACTTTGAACGGGGTTGCTTTATGACAACTTATATTTTTTAATGGTTTAATATGACGTTTTTACTGCTCCGCGCGCTCATTTTGCGCGGCATGTAAATTAAACTTCGTTTGTATATTGGCTTGCGATGCACTGATATGGCGCTTCATCAATAACTCAGCTAATTCCCCATCATGGTTTTCAATCGCATTAATAATGGCTAAGTGCTCATCAAACGCTTTTGATACGCGAGGCCCAACCATGCCCATTTGCACACGATACATACGAATTAACTGATAAAGTCCGTTACTCAATAAGTGAATAAGGTGGTCGTTTTTACTGCCTTTAATAATGCGATAATGAAAATCCAGATCGCCGGCTTCTTGATAGTAAGACTCACCCTCTTTTACACGTTGTGTTTTCAGATGCTGATTAAGTAATTGCTTTAAACTTTGTACTTCATCCGGTGCCATATTGTCGGCAGCTAAACGACACGCTAAACCTTCAAGCGCACTGCGAACTTGATATACTTCTATTAAACGTTCAGCTGTAAGTGCCACAACACGACAACCCACATTCGCTTTACGCTCAACTAAATAACAACTTTCAAGGCGGTTAAGCGCTTCACGAAGCGTTGCACGGCTTACACCATAACGCTTTGCCAGTTCTGGCTCGGATATCTTGCTACCTTGAACAATAATGCCTTCGACAATTTCTCGACGCATATCCACAAATACCTGATCTGAGGCGGTAGTAATAGGTGTTTCACTAAAAGCATCTTGCGTCATTGTTCACCTTCTAAGATTGTCGACAATTTACGGATACACTATGGTCTTTAGCTGTAAATGTGTCAACCCTAAATCAGTAAAAACTGCGTTTAAAAACGGCTATTGTCGACATAAGTATAATAAATAATGTTTAAAAACACTTAAAACACACATTTATGCACCAAGTGTCGACAGGTTTGTATACTTTAAAAGATTATTTAAGGCACTGCTCTGAGCCACTAATAATGCTAGAATACAACTTTAAAATTCTCTGTGAGCACTGCCTTGGACGCCAATACCTATATTCCCCAGCATTTTATAGATGACGTAAAGACCTATTTACCAGCACACCTAACATTGGATGACTTTCTCAATGCCTGTCGCAGACCGCTTCGTAAATCTGTACGTGTCAATACGCTTAAAATGTCGGTTGAGGATTTTCAGCAGTATGCCCTTGATAGAGGCTGGACATTAAGCCCAATCCCATGGTGTAGCGAAGGTTTTTGGTTAGAGCGCAGTGAACATGAAGAGCAAGCTCTGGCACTGGGTAACACGGATCTACATTTAAGTGGCGCTATGTATGTACAAGAAGCCAGTTCGATGCTGCCACCAATAGCACTTAAAGACGCATTAACTGATGCAACTCATGTGCTCGACATGGCATCCGCTCCTGGCTCTAAAACTTCTCAATTAGCAGCATTAATGAATAATCACGGGGTATTGGTTGCCAATGAACTGTCGTCATCTCGTTTAAAAGTACTCAGCGCAACCTTAAAGCGTATGGGAGTTGGCAATTGTGCATTGTCGCATTTTGATGGGGCTATTTTTGGCGATTATATGTATGAATGCTTTGACAGTATTTTACTCGATGCCCCATGCTCTGGCGAAGGTACGGTTCGAAAAGATGCTGATGCCTTAAAGAATTGGTCAATTGAGTCAAACATTGATATTGCCAAAGTGCAAAAAAACTTAATAAAAAGCGCTTTCTATGCATTAAAACCAGGCGGTACATTAGTCTATTCAACCTGTACTTTAACCCCGCTCGAAAATCAGCAAGTGTGCGAATATCTTCTCACTGAGTTTGCAGAGCATCTTGAAATACAACCATTAGATCATTTGTTTGCAGGTGCAGAGCGAGCCACAACCAGCGAAGGCTATTTGCATGTCTGGCCGCAAACATTCGACAGCGAAGGCTTTTTTATTGCTAAGTTTAAAAAGCTTGCTAGCTGCGATAATCCAAATCAAAAAGTAAAAAAAGGTGCATTCCCTTTTCAGCCGTTTGACAAAAAATCCAGCCAAGCATTTTACACTGAGCTAAAAAAACAATTTGACCTGACATCACTCAGCGGCTCACTAATGCAGCGCGATAAAGAACTGTGGCTATTCCCTGAGCAGTTTGCCGCCATTGAAAACAAAATAAAATACGCGCGACTTGGTATCCACCTCGGCATGATCCACAAAAATGGGGTGCGTCTTAACCACGAATTTGCCACCGTATTTGGTGGCCAATGTAAGGCTAATGTAATTGCACTAAGTAACGAGCAGGCCAATGACTACTTTCAAGGTAAAGATATTCGTTTAAGCGAACCTAGCAACGCACTTGGCGAAGTGGTTTTAACCCTTTGTGGCTGTCCGATAGGGCTTGGAAAGTGGCAAAAAAATAAAATTAAAAACTCCTTACCTCGAGATTTAGTACAAAACACTCAACTGATCAGCTGGTGATAATAATAAGGTGTGGATAAGTTGGCAACAACCAATGTATAAAATTTAAGCTTTGCGCTTCGTTTTAAGACAAACAGTTGTTTTATAAGCAGTATAAAAAATCATCATTTATTGGGGTTTTTTACATATGTTAACTACACTTAATATTACTTTCTACTTCTCCCTTAATGAACTTAGAAGGTGTTTTTAAAGTTAGCGCAGGCTCATTAGAGCCATCCCCTAAGCCCAGAACAATGCGGATTCGTTCTGGGCGTTTTTTTGTCTATGAATAAGCTATCGTCTTGAAATTTATTCAGTCACTTAGGTAATCATTGCTTTATTACACATAACTTGTTTCTATATATAGACTAAGAAAGTGTAAGGACTACCATGTTAAAAATATCTTCATTGATCATGACTATTTCAGTACTGTCATTCTCTGTTATTGCCAATCCTGAGTCGCAAAAATACCTTGGTTTTAATTACCCGCATAAAGCGCAAAATGCTGTGAGTATCACGTTTGATGATGCTCGTCACAGCCAAGTCGATGTTGGCACTGCGATTTTGAACAGGCACCAAGTCAAAGCAACTTTTTATGTTTCCCCTTTTAACGTTAAGCAGCGCCTAACTCAGTGGCAAGACGCGGTAAAATCGGGCCATGAAATTGCAAATCATACCAGCAGCCACGTATGTACAGGGAATTTTGAATGGTTAAGAGCACAAGACTTATCACTTGAACACACTACACTCAAGTGGCTTGAAAATGATATTTTATCAGCGCAGCAATACCTAAAAGATCATTTAGGAGTGACCCCTCGCGCCTTTGCTTATCCGTGCGGCAATACATTTGTTGGCCGGGGCATTGATACTAAGAGCTACGTGCCTTTAATCGCTAAACATTTTGACAGCGGCCGAACTTGGTTAGATGAGTCAGCTAATAATCCTAATTTTACTGATTTTGCACAGCTAACAGGACTTAGGATCGACGGAATGAGTTTTGATGAAATCATTACTATGCTGGATCAATTACGGGAAAATAATGCTTGGTTGATTTTAGCGGGCCATGAAATTGGTAACAGAGATCAATATACCACTGACGCAAAAGTACTCGAGCAATTGCTTGTTTATCTGAAAGATCCTGCTAACGGTTATTGGTTAGATACAGTAAGTAACGTTAGCGACTATGTAAAACAACAGCGCAAACCATTAAATTAATCATTGCTTAAATCAAACTCTGTGGTGCGATTATCGGGATGGAGTAACTGATAACGCGCCAGCTTTCCTTGTTGTAATTCAATCAAACTAATCGCTGAATCACTCACCAAGTATTTTTGCCCCTCCCCGATGGTTTGATGTTTATCGACTTCCATCTGCCAACGCTTTGTAAAAAAGTTTAACGGGCTTTTCGGCGCGTATAAAATCGAGTCTAACTTATCCAGCACGTTAATTAATTTACGCGGAAACTCATTTTTAATACCACTGGCAGTAAGTTGCCAAATTCTATTGGGGTGCTTACCAAAGCGTTTCTGTACGGAAAAACAGAATGAGTAATGTACATCACCCGATAAAATAAGCGTTTCTTTAGGGGTATCGTCACGGCGAAAGGTATCCAGTAACTTTTTAGCTGAGCCTTCGTGGGCCATCCAGTTTTCAACATCAACTAATAATGGCTGTCCGCAAATATTAAACAATGACTGAATAGCTTCAATTGATTTAACGCCAAACACCGGTGCGGGTGAGACAATGATCACTTGTTCATGAGTCACTAAACTTTCTTCGAGCTCAGTGAGACGCTCCCAATCAAGTAGACCAGAGGGCTCATTAAAGTTTTGCTCATTACGCCAACGATGAGTGCGGGTATCCAGCACGACCACTTTAGGCACAGTATTCAACTCATAATGCCAATGATTAAACTCGAGAATGGTTTTATCAAACGCTTTAAATTGCCATTGTTTTTGCTCAGAAAAACTCGTCTTAAACGCATCAAGTAAAGCAGCTGTTTTATGACCTGCATCATTGCCAAAGCCTTGCATCAGCCAATAACTGATCAAGCCATTATTAACAATACGGCGGCTAACTGGATGTTGGTAAATAACCTGCTCCCAACCAGCCGTCAAGTTCCAATCATCGGTAACATCATGATCGTCAAACATCATTAACGTTGAAATATTTGCCAGTAGCACCTGAACGTGTACTAAGCCATTTTTAAAATCCGTTAAAGCTGCTTTTTCATTATCAAAAACTTGCTGGCATTTGGGCGAGCTTGCTTGATAGCTAATACTATCAAAGTCAATTAAGTCCCACAGTAACGGGCTAAAATTGAGTAAATAAAGGGCTATAAACTCTTCAAAAAAGATCAAGTGATTTGCAGCTTTTAAGCTTGAAAAATGTGGCTCATCTTTTTTTAGCCAATAGCCAACCCCTATTTTATTGCGTTTTTGCCAAGGGACCGTCGGTAAATATAAGTGGCGCTGATAAAGTTGTTCACTTAACTGTGCAGGTAAATCAATTGCCAGTGGTTGCTCTTGGTATATTCCTAATACGCTGATCAGTCGTTCAATTGCTAATAACATCGCACCAGCAACATCATCGGCATACACTTGATCACCAGAGAGCAGTAAAACATCCGCCCCGGTTTTATTTACACTGCGATTTTGCTGTTGAAAATCATTCGCAGCCACTAAGCTATCTTTTGCAGGATGATGTGGGTTACGGCATGAGCCATGTAAAATCTGCTCAAGTTTTTGCGGGATCACAAATTCAGGGGTGGCTTTTCCTTGATAACAAAAATCACTTAAATCAACGTCTAAGTTGCTGTTTAATAGGCGGTAGCTGATCAGCTGATTAACAGGCAATGTTGCGGCAATCGGTTTTACGATCACAAAGTGCAAGTAAAGATGAGTACCTAAAGCAATGCTCTGTTGCTCACTAAAAACGTCTATATCATCAAATTCAATACTAAATTGTGATGCTACAGACGTTGCAAACTGTATGCAAACCTCTGCAGCATCAGCTCGGCGCACCATCGGCCCCATTATTAATAGAGGAAGTGATGCTGTGCTCATATGCTAATTAACCTTTGTTCACTAAGTTGAACAATGAGTAGAAGTTTTCCGTAGTCGCTTTGGCTAGCTCTTTGTAGCTAATACCTTTTAAATCAGCAATGTAATAAGCAACATCTTGCACATAAGCGGGCTGATTAGTTTTCCCACGATACGGTACTGGCGCTAGATAAGGCGAGTCTGTTTCGATTAATAATCTATCAAGAGGGATTTGTTTAACAACATCTTTAAGCTCTACGGCATTTTTAAAGGTCACAATGCCAGAGATAGAAATATAAAAGCCTAAGTCGATGGCTTTTTTAGCCATATCCCAATCTTCAGTAAAGCAATGCAATACACCACCACACTTTTGTGCGTTATGTTCACGCATTAAGTTTATGGTGTCGTCGCGCGCATCGCGAGTATGAATTATAAGTGGTTTTTGTAACTCGTTCGCCACTTCAATATGACCCACAAAACTTGCTTGTTGCACGGCATGGGTGTCTTTCGAATAATAGTAATCAAGCCCTGTTTCGCCAATTGCTACTACTTTATCGTGGCTTGCTAAATCAATTAAGCGTTGTTTATCAAGTGCGTCTTTTTGATCAAGCGGGTGAACACCACACGAGGCAGAGACATCACTATAGCCTTGAATTTTTTCTAGCATACTAGGGAATTGATCAAGTGTGACACTCACACATAAAAAGTGTTCAACTTGTTTAGCCCGTGCACTATCAAGTACTTGGTCTAAGTTTAAATCGAGTTTATCAAAATCGAGTCGGTCTAAATGGCAATGAGAATCTACAATCATGTTACTGCTTACTACATGGTATAAGTTGGATTACCAGAGTTTAACATAGTCCCTAGTAGTTTTTCGATCTTCACATTTAGGTTCGTTTTATCATCGATAAAACTAATACCAATGCCCGGTGGATTAGAACTTTGCGCGCCTTGTGGCGTGATCCATGTAACTTTTCCGGTTATTACATCATCTTCAAGCGCATCCGGTAATGTCACTTTTAATGCCAATGAATGACCCATCTCATAACGCATATTAGTGCGCACAAATAGTCCACCATTTTTTAAATACGGCATATAGCAGCGGTATAATTCATCTAGATCATCTAAATCGACTAATAATTCTTGCACAATAATCCTACTTATAGCTTTTACGTAAACGATACGCTAAACGAGACACTGCCAACGGCAAGTTCAATCCTAATATCTGTGTACTGTTTTGCACAAATTCGGCCAATGCATTTTGCGCACTCTGATATGAATCAAAATCCATTCCAGCAATGAGTTGTTGTTTTAATTGTTCGCTTAAAAATAAACAAAAGACGCGAACACGCTCTGTATCTTTACTGATAATATCAACTAACGCACTGAAATTATGGCCTTGTTTTAGCTCAGTTGCAAACTTATACAATTCATCGATTACTTCCAGCTGCTCATCTTGTTGCCAACGGGCAATCAATAATGGCTGCTGGGTAAACATTTTTAACCATGGATATGCAGGAACGTGCAGTTGGGAAATCCAATTCATAGCAACATTGGCGTCATTCACTTTTACTTGTGTAAGCGCGCAGCGACTTAAAATAGTGGCCGGTAATTGCGTTGTCGCACTCGTTGTTAGTAACAAAAATCGCTGTGGGCTGGGCTCTTCTAACGTTTTAAGTAAGGCATTGGCCGCCGCTGTGGTCATTTTATGGCAATCATTGATCACCACCACTTTATTGGCATTTTGCGCCGCTGATTGATGCATGAAATCGCTGACACTGCGAATATCATCCACACCAATGCTTTGTCCATCAGCTTGCACTACATATTTGTCAGGATGAGTAACCGCTTGATTTAAATGGCAGCTCTTACAATGCCCACAAGGGACTAAGTTAGTTGCAGACAAGCACAATAATGCATTAGCCAGCTGCTCCACTAAGGCGCGCTTACCAACACCTTGTTGACCATTAAATAATTGTCCATGGTGAAAACGCCCAGCATTAAAACTGGCTGCTAATTGCTGCTCAACATTGCTAAGCCAAGGATAAATCATGTTAATTGTTACTTTTCATAAATTGTTCAAGCACGGTAATAATATCTTGATGTACTAATTGCATACTTTGACCTGCATTGACTGTTTTAATAGTGTCATCACTATTTGCGAGTTCTAAATAGCGTGCGCGGGTACGTTCAAAAAAACTCAATGCTTGTTGTTCTATACGATCCAGTTCACCGCGTCCTTTCGCACGGGCAAGGCCCACCGCAGGTTCAATGTCCAAATAAATGGTCAGATCTGGTTTTAAACCTTTTAATACAATATTGGCGAGAGAATCTAACGTAGTAGCGGCAATTTCACGTCCGCCGCCTTGGTAAGCCTGCGATGATAGATCGTGACGATCGCCTAATACCCATTGTCCTTTAGCAAGTGCTGGACGAATAACATTATGTAGCAGTTGCGAACGGGCTGCATACATCAGCAGTAATTCTGTTTCGCTGGCAATCTGTTCGACATGGTTATCTTTTACAATAGTGCGCAGTGCTTCAGCGATGGGTGTGCCGCCGGGCTCGCGTACATTAATAAAATCAACTTTGTGCTGCTCTAAAAACTGTTGGCAAATTGCTATAGCTGTCGATTTACCGGCCCCTTCTAAGCCTTCAATCACAATAAATTTTGCTGCTGTCATGATCTCTCTTTTTAGTTTGAAAAAGCATTAATCGGCTTTCTCGTTTTATATTCTTTACTCTGATTTGCTTAACTGTTTTTGATAACGTAAGTAATCTTGTACTGCTTTGTTATGTTCTTTTAAGGTTTTAGAAAATTGATGGCTACCATCGCCTTTGGCAACAAAATAAAGGTACTCAGACTCAGGTGGATTGACTGCTGCAAGTATTGCCGCTTTTGACGGCATAGCAATCGGCGTAGGCGGTAAGCCATTAATTTTATATGTATTATACGGAGTATGATTAGTTAAATCTTTACGTTTTATATCACCATCAAAGTCAGCACCAATGCCATAAATCACGGTTGGATCAGTTTGCAAGCGCATTTTTGTATTTAGTCTATTAGTAAATACAGAGGCTATTAATGGCCGTTCGCTGGCAAGGCCTGTTTCTTTTTCAATAATTGAGGCCATAATCAATGCTTCGTAGGCCGTTTTAAACGGTAAATCAGCAGCCCTGTTTTGCCAAGCCTCATCAAGTACATTTTGCATTATTTTATGCGCTCGTTTGAGCACTGAGCTTGTCGTATCATTAGCATGATAATAATAGGTATCAGGAAATAACCACCCTTCTAAATGCTGCTCAGAGCCGACTATTTGCTGAGATAACTCACCAAGACTTAAATCTTGACGAAGATACTGGGCTTTACTTATTGCCGCTAACACGTCACGAAGTGACTGACCTTCAATAATTGTAAAACTAAAGCTTACTTGTTTACCTTGATTGATTTGCCGAATGTTATCAAGCACCGTGGCGTTATTAAGTTGATATAAACCAGCTTTTAAATCCGTCAGTGTCGGATCGAGTTTCGCGAGTATCTGATAACGTAAGCACCCATCTAACCATTTTTTTGCTTGCCACTGTTGGCAGAGTTGATTAAACCCCGTGCCTTTTTTAACTTCAAACAACGTATTCGCTGGCGCTTTTAAACTACTGTTAATAGTAGCTTGCAACTGTTGATAACCAACTCCAGTTACCAATAATGCTAGCAACACAATCGATATAATCACTCTTAACACGCGGACTCCTTGGTAAATAAACCATGCAATAATACTAAACTATTTGCTAACTCAAATTGCATACCATCAATCGCTGTAACAGGCACAATTCCCATTAAGCTATTACAACTAAATACTGCCTCCATTTGCAGCAATTGTTCTAGCTTAATATCAGTAAATTCAATGGTTAACTTATCACACAGTGATTGCAGATAAACCCCTTGAATGCCACAGTTTTGCAAACTTGGACTAAAAACTCGACCATTTTTAATAGCAAAAATATTTGCCGCAGAGGTTTCAATCACATTATTGTGATAATCACACACCAGTACATCATCACAATCTTGCCCTTGCATGGCGCGTTTGATCATTACTTGCTCTAAACGATTTAACGTTTTCAAACCAGCAAGCAATGGTTGCGATGCAAGTTGCACAGGGCTAATAGCGAGTTTAATACCTTGTTGTGCTAATTGAGCGTAGTGTGAAGGAAACGGTAATAGCGACAGTACAATCAATAAATTGCTTTGTTCAGGAAGGCCATAACCACGCCCTCCTTCACCACGTGTAACCACTATTTTTAATACGCCCAGCGAAACCGTCTTAATATACTCAGCGATTGCTTGCTGCAGTGCCGATAAATCCAGCTCACCAAAACTAAGTCGCTGCGCGCATTCAACTAATCGTGCACTGTGAAGTGGCCAATGCTCTACTTGAGCATCAACTATTTTTGCCGTTGTAAAAAAGCCATCGCCATAATTAAAGCCGCGATCATTGCTACTTATGCTAACGCCTTGCTGTGGCGTGACTAATTTTATTGTTTGCGCTATGTGAGTTTTTTGTTTTGGCATATTTTGCATATAAAAAAGCCCAGTAACAACTGGGCTCTTATTTTGTCTCGTTGTTAAAAAAGATTATACCTTTTTAAATACCAACGAGCCATTAGTACCACCAAAACCAAATGAGTTACATAATGCGTAATCAAGTTTCGCATCACGAGCCGTGTGTGGAACGTAGTCCAGATCACAGCCTTCATCAGGGTTATCAAGATTAATTGTTGGTGTTACTTTTTGATCTTGTAACGACAAAATAGTGATAATTGATTCAACAGAGCCTGCTGCACCGAGTAAATGACCCATCATAGATTTTGATGAACTCACCATCACATCTTTGGCAGCATTACCAAAAATTGACTTAACTGCAGAAGTTTCTGCTTTATCGCCAGCGTTAGTCGATGTACCGTGAGCATTAATATAACCCACTTGATCTGCATTGATTTGCGCATCGTTTAAAGCATTTTCCATTGCCAAGGCTGCACCGGCACCATCTTCTGGTGGCGACGTCATGTGATAAGCGTCGCCGCTCATACCAAAACCAACCAACTCAGAGTAGATTTTTGCACCTCGGGCTTTCGCATGCTCGTATTCTTCAAGTACGATAACACCAGCACCATCAGCAAGTACAAAGCCATCACGGTCTTTGTCCCATGGACGAGATGCAGCTTGCGGATCGTCGTTTCGGGTTGATAACGCACGTGCAGCGTTAAACCCCCCCATACCAATTGGCGTTGAGGCTTTCTCTGCACCACCGGCAACCATCGCATCAGCATCGCCATAAGCAATCATGCGCGCAGCGTGACCAATGTTGTGTAAACCTGTTGTACAGGCTGTCACGATAGAGATATTTGGACCACGTAGACCGTGCATAATCGATAAATGACCAGAGATCATATTGATAATGGTCGACGGCACGTAAAAAGGAGAAAGCTTACGTGGGCCACTGTTTAATAACTTTATGTGGTTTTCTTCAATAAGTGTTAAACCACCAATGCCCGAACCCACAGCAACACCAACGCGGGCTGCGTTTTGCTCTGTGATCTCAAGGCCAGAATCTTGTAGTGCTTGTACACCTGCTGCAATGCCATACTGGATGAACAAATCCATTTTTTTAGCATCTTTTGCCGGCATATAGGCTGACGCATCAAAATCATTCAGCAAACCAGCGAACTTGGTGCCAAAACTAGATGTATCAAAATGAGTGATAGTTTGGATACCACTTTTGCCATTTAACAAGCCTTGCCAGGTTGATTCAACATCATTACCTAGCGGCGTCAACATTCCTAAGCCAGTTACGACGACTCGACGTTTAGCCACGGTTTGCCTCCAATAAGGGAATTATTATTTTTCTGGTGGGTATTAATACCCAAATGCGTGGAAATACAGGGTATAGATAGATTAAGGGCAGCGAACGCTGCCCTTAATATGCGATTGATTACTCAGCGTGAGCCGTTACGTAATCGATTGCAGCTTGTACTGTAGTGATCTTTTCAGCTTCTTCATCTGGGATCTCAGTATCGAACTCTTCTTCAAGAGCCATTACTAATTCAACAGTATCAAGTGAATCTGCGCCTAAGTCATCAACGAAAGAAGCTTCATGCTTTACTTCTTCTTCTTTAACACCTAGTTGCTCAATGATGATTTTCTTTACGCGTTCTTGGATGTCGCTCATTCTTCTTTCCTTTATTAAAAACGCCAATGCGTTATTTTCAGATTGCGGCGTAGTTTACGGCGCATAATTCTGTGATTCAAGGATTTGCTGATAATTTTTTATCTGGTCAAACCTCTTGACGGTTATTTGTGTCTTTTATCGCTTATTTTCAGCACGAATTCAAGTATGTTTAAAGCAAGTTAACAAAAAATTCAACATTTTTCGACAAGCCGCCTCAAAACAAAATAGGAACAAAGTTCCTTACACCATGTACATCGCACCATTTACGTGCAAAGTTTCGCCTGAAACATACGCTGCTGCATCAGATGCTAAGTAACATACTGCGGCAGCAATTTCATCCGGTTGGCCTAAACGCCCAGCAGGAACATTAGCAAGCGTAGCTGCTTTTTGCTCGTCAGTTAAGCTGTCGGTCATATCTGTTTGAATAAAACCAGGAGCAACTACGTTGACTGTAATACCACGAGAAGCAACTTCACGCGCTAACGACTTAGAAAAACCAATTACACCCGCTTTAGCTGCTGCGTAGTTAGCTTGCCCTGCATTACCCATTGTACCAACAACTGAACCTATATTGATAATTCGACCGTTTTTCTTTTTCATCATCGGGCGTAACACTGCTTTAGATAAACGAAAAACTGAGCTCAAGTTAGTATCAATGATATCGTCCCACTCTGCATCTTTCATACGCATAAGTAAGTTATCGCGGGTAATACCAGCATTATTTACTAATACGTCGATATCGCCTAAATCTGCTTTTATCGCAGCAAGTGTCGCCTCGATCGACGCAGGATCAGTTACGTTTAACGCATAACCTTTACCATTCTCGCCTAAGTATTCGCTGATATTTGCAGCACCAGACTCGCTGGTTGCAGTACCGGCAACTTTAGCACCTTGTGCTACCAATGTAGTGGCGATTGCTTTACCAATACCGCGACTAGCGCCTGTAATTAGGACAACTTTGCCCTCTAACGAAAATAAATTTGCCATTTTTTCCTACTCTTATTTTGCTTCGTCAATGGCAGTTTGGCTATTCACCGAACCACATACCATTGCTTTATCAATGCGTTTAGCAAGACCCGTTAACACCTTCCCAGGGCCAAACTCGTAGCTTTGGGTAATGCCCTGCGCTACCAATGCTTGTACTGTTTCTGTCCATCGTACTGGACTGTATAGTTGACGCACTAATGCATCTTTAATAGCGTCCGCTGAACTTGCAGCTGTTACATCAACATTATTAATTACATCACACTTAGGTGTATTAAATGTTAAAGCAGCTAAATCTTTTGCTAATTTTTCTGCCGCTGGTTTCATTAGTTCACAATGTGAAGGTACGCTTACCGATAAAGGCAATGCACGTTTTGCACCGGCTTCTTTACACGCTTCTGATGCTCTGTCTACTGCGGCTTTATGACCTGCAATCACAACTTGACCCGGTGAGTTATAGTTTACTGGTGCAACCACTTCACCTTGTGCTGATGCCAAGCACGCGGCTTTAATTTCGTCATCACCTAAACCAATGATCGCAGCCATTGAACCCACGCCTGCTGGCACAGCTTCTTGCATATATAAACCACGGTTTTCAACCAATTTTACAGCTTCGCCTAAGCTCAACACATCAGCACATACCAGCGCTGAGTATTCACCTAAACTGTGACCTGCCATCGTTACGTCTGCATCTGGATTTGCAGCAAGCCATTGGCGGTAAATTGCCACCGATGCTGTTAATAATGCCGGTTGCGTACGATGGGTTTGATTTAATTCTTGTTCTGGACCATTAAGTACTAATGCAGCCAAATCATAACCAAGTGCCGCTGATGCTTGCGCGAACGTCGCTTTAACAATATCAGATTGCTCTAATAGTTCACTTAACATACCCACAGATTGTGAGCCTTGACCCGGAAAAACAAGTGCAATTTTTTGTGCCATACTTTGCTCTTTTAATTAAACAAATAAATAAATGTTTAAGTACACACCTGACATAGTAATTAATCGTCAGTTGCGACTTTTTTAGTTGAATGTGTTTGCTCGAAGATAGCTGCAATTTTTTCAGGAAGTTGACGTTCCACCTCTCTAGCAGCTTCGTCGATAGCAGCATGAAATGCTTTAGCTGAGGCATTTCCATGGCTTTTTACGACAATACCGCGCAATCCTACCAGAGAAGCGCCGTTATACTGGTCGGGGTTCACCCGTTTATAGAGTTTTTTTATTACTGGCTGTAACATAAATGCTAAACATTTATAGAAAAAGTGCTTTTGCAGTGCTTTGGTAAGCTTAAACATAATCAGCTTGGCAATCCCTTCACAGGTTTTCAAAGCCACATTGCCCACAAAACCTTCACAGACGATCACATCTGATTTACCAGTAAAAATATCACTACCTTCGCTGTAACCAGTATAATTAAGGTAGCTACATTGTTGCATCAGTTGTGCAGCTTGTTTGATATCTTCATGGCCCTTAATGTCTTCGGAGCCAATATTTAATAAACTCACTTTTGGACTATCACAGCCCAGTGCTTGCCCTGCGACAACCGAACCCATAATGCCAAATTGATATAAGGTTTGTGCATCACAATGCACGTTCGCACCTAAATCAAGTAAGTAAACCGGATTTTTTCGCTCAGTTGGCACAGCCGAGATCAATGCAGGACGTTTTACGCCTGGCAACATTTTCAGCACATAGTGAGCCATAAATAATAATGCACCGGTATTTCCGGCACTAACGCACGCTTGTGCCTCACCTGATTTAACTAAATCAAGGGCAACGCGCATTGAGGAATCTTTTTTAGATCGCACAGCAGAAGACGGTTCACAGCTATTGGTGACTACTTGACTACAATGACGAATTATTAAACGAGGATGAGATAGAGAATCGAGAGACTCGAGTTCTTTAGATATTACTTGTTCGTTGCCACATAAGATCAATCTTAGGTTGGCATTTGCATTTACCGCGTTAACGGCTGCGGGGATAGATGAACGGGGGCCATAATCGCCCCCCATCATATCTAACGCAATTGTTAGATTGGTCAGCATAAAAGCAATCTCTTATTTAGAAATTACTTGAACGCCTTTGTAGTAACCATCTGCAGTCACATGGTGACGACGATGAGTCTCACCAGATGTTTGGTCTACAGTTAAAGTTGGACCACTGATCGCATCGTGTGAACGGCGCATGCCGCGTCTTGCACGAGACTTTTTGCTTTTTTGTACAGCCATAGTCTTCTCCTAAGAATCTTTCTTAAGTTGTTTCAAAATATCAAATGGATTTGGTTTATCATCTTCCGCTTTTAAAACACCAAAGCTGGCAGGCTTTGCTGAATAACTGCATGAAGCTTCGTTGTGGGTAGCAACTAATGGCACGGCTAAAATTAGTTCGTCTTCGATTAAATCAAAAACGTTAACTTCACCATTTTCATCAAGCGCTACTTCATCGTAGTCTTCTGGAAAAATCTCTAACTCTGTATCCTCACCGACTGGTGAATAAACAAAGTCTTGAACCAAATCCAACCCTAAATCACCATTACAACGTTGACAAGTGACAGTAACATGTGTGGACAAATTGCCTCTAATCACAGCGAAACCTTGATCATCGTTTTTGCAATGAATTTTTACCGCTATTTCACCTACTTCTTCCTGCACAACTTCCCGTAAACGGGTAAGTTTTTCAAGCGGTACAATGCCGTCATACTTTAAACGGTGTTGCGCTGCCTTGCCTGGATGAAGAGTGATGGGAATTTTCACCTTTTGCATAGGGGCTGCATCATATAGATAGTTACTTGGTTAGTCAAAGTAAAAAACCAATTTTAGCTGGTTTTTCGCGATTCATTTCTTTGTTTTGCCAACGGATCTGATTTATCCTAACTCAATCTAATTTTCATTAGGAAAACAATCCATGCAGCACCCGCTTATTTTAGCCTCAAGTTCACCCTTTCGTCAGTCTTTATTGCAAAAATTTAATCTGCCGTTCGACAGTTTTTCACCTGATATTGACGAATCAGCACTACCCGATGAAGCCCCAGTTGAACTTGTAAAACGCTTAAGTGAACTCAAAGCACGCGCAGCCACTACACTTTTTAAACAAGGCTTAGTAATTGGCTCTGATCAAGTTGCCGTATTTGAGCAACAAATCTTAGGCAAACCACACAACAAAGAAAATGCCATTAAACAACTGAGTTTATTTAGCGGTAATACAGTCACATTTCTAACGGGCTTATGTGTTTATGATATTCAAAGCAATAAAACAAAAACCCTAGTTGAACCCTTTAATGTTACATTTAGAACACTGACACAAGCACAAATAACTGCTTACTGCGACGCAGAGCAACCCTACAATTGTGCCGGCAGCTTTAAAAGCGAAGGCTTAGGTATTTGTTTATTTGAAAAGCTTAGCGGTGATGACCCTAATAGCTTGATTGGTTTACCACTTATCAAACTCAGCCAATTATTGACTGAGTTTGATCTGGATGTGTTAAGTAATCAAGACTAACTATTTATTCGCTACGACTTAAACTAAACGCGCAGCTAGTTGCTGATACGAATCAACTGTCGCAATCGGTGTAAACTCGTTTAGCTGCTGGGCGTTATGCACCCCCATAGTTACACCTAAACGGTCAATATTGGCCGCTTTTGCCATCGCCATATCTATTTTAGTGTCGCCAATCATCAGCGCATCATCATGGCTAATATTAAGTTCATCCAGCAGTTGCAACAACATATCAGGAGCTGGTTTTGACAATGCATCATCACTGGTGCGGGTCGCTACAAAGTAATCCCGTAACTGTGTTTCATCCAGCAAGCGTTCAAGGCCGACTCGGCTTTTGCCGGTAGCAACAGCTAACAATACGCCACGGTTTTTTAATGCCGCTAAAGTCTGTTCTACATCAGCAAATAAAGGCGTAGGCGTGTTATCAAGATGTTTATACTGATGCTTATAACCGGCGATTAAATCAGCGTGTAAATGGCTCTGCTGAGGAAATAACACCGTCACGGCCTGCTCAAGTGATAAACCAATGATATTTTTAACCGCCTCGTCAGTGGGGCAAACTACACCACAGACTCTCGCTGATTGATGCATACAGTTAACTATTTTAGCAACTGAATCCATCACCGTGCCATCCCAATCAAATATAACTAATTTATAGGGTTTCACGGTTTTGCGGCACGTAACGTTTTAATACAATTAGCCAGCGCTTTATCAAGCGGCGCTTCTACTCGCATAGTAGTTTCATTTTTTGGATGATAAAAACTCAAATCGTGCGCATGTAAAAATAATCGCCCTAATCCCACTTTACGCATCGCCGCATCAAATGCTTGGTTGCCATATTTATCATCACAAGCAATTGCATGACCTTTACATTGTGTATGCACACGAATTTGGTGAGTACGACCGGTTACTGGTGATGCCTGCACTAACGAACATTCAGCAAAGCGTTCCAGTACTTTAAAACGAGTATGTGAAGGTTTACCTTCAACGTTATCCACACGTACTACTCGTTCACCTGATTGTAGGGTGTTTTTACGCAGCCCTTCGGTGACATTTTTAGTTTTAGAATCCCATTGCCCATCAACCAATGCCCAGTAATTCTTTTCCATGGTTTTTTCACGTAACTGTTCATGCAAGCTGGTCAACACTGAACGACGTTTCGAGATTAACAAACAGCCTGATGTATCACGGTCTAAACGATGTACAAGCTCTAAACTGCGCTCATCTGGGCGCAATACGCGCAATGCTTCAATTAAACCATAACTGAGCCCACTGCCGCCATGCACAGCCATGCCTGATGGTTTGTTAATGACGATAAGGTATTTATCTTCAAATAAAATAGCCTCTTCAAGTTTGGTCACTACATCAAGGTTTTTAGGCACAAACTCTTCACGTTCAGCTATTTGTATTGGTGGAATACGAACGATGTCATCGAGTTGTAATTTATACACAGGTTTGATGCGTTTTTTATTAACCCGCACTTCCCCTTTGCGAAGAATTCGATACACAGCGCTTTTAGGCACCCCTTTTAAATGAGTAATAAGAAAGTTATCAATCCGTTGACCTAAATGGTCTTCGGTAATCGTGACGAAAGATACTTGTAAGCCGGTTTTTTCTGACATTGCCTAATCACTGATTTAAGTAAAATAATTTTAGTTGCTAACACAGTTATAATAATGGGATAATCACCGTCGCAAATATATATTTGCAAATAACAACGGTGCTTTTTAACACATTAAAACATTCGTGATGCACATTCTGGGTAATTGATCATACAGATCCGAGATAAGTTTTCCAAAGCTTTTATACATACCCAGTTTACACGTGCCTTCAATTAACTCCGATGCGTGTAATATATCGCCAGTTAAGTTTGAGCATGAAGTGTTATTTAATGTTGATGAAAAAAGCAATTTGAACAGATAATTTGTCTGATCGTGACGGCGTACAATACGCCGTTCAGCAGATGTGTTGTAACCGTACAAGTTAATTTAATTAATGGTCGACTCTGGACAGAACTCGAATACGTCACTGTAAAAAACAGCCGATAGTTTTGGCACCATAATAGAATTTAATAACGTGACAACACGTTATTGTCAGCCAGCACCATAAAGATACTTAGAGTACGGATACAGTACCAAGCTCCCCCACAGACCCAGTCGTGAGATTGTACAAAAAGAAGCGATGGGAGCAACTGAACAGGCGAAAAGTTTCGTCATGTCAGAGACATAACACAGTAGAGTAACAATATGAAACGTATGCTAATCAATGCGACGCAGCAAGAAGAAATGCGCGTAGCACTGGTTGATGGCCAGCGCCTGTATGATTTAGATATCGAAAGCCCAGGTCACGAACAAAAAAAAGCCAATATTTATAAAGGCAAAATCACTCGTATAGAACCGTCATTAGAAGCCGCCTTTGTTGATTACGGCGCTGATCGTCACGGATTCCTTCCTTTAAAAGAAATAGCCCGTACTTACTTCCCACAAGGTTATACTTTCCATGGTCGTCCGAATATTCGTGACGTGATCAAAGAAGGTCAAGAAGTTATTGTCCAAGTAGACAAAGAAGAACGCGGCCAAAAAGGCGCAGCCCTCACCACTTTTATTAGTGTTGCAGGTAGCTACTTAGTCTTAATGCCTAATAACCCTCGTGCTGGCGGTATTTCTCGTCGCATCGAAGGTGATGAACGCACTGAACTTAAAGAAGCTTTAAGCCGTTTAGAACTGCCTAAAGGCATGGGTTTAATCGTGCGTACTGCCGGTGTTGGTAAATCGTTTGAAGAACTAAACTACGATTTAAAAGCGCTGCTTGTTCATTGGGATGCGATTCAGCAAGCCTCTGATGGCGGTAAAGCACCGTTCTTAATTCACCAAGAAAGCAACGTGATTTTCCGTGCGATTCGCGATTATTTACGCCGTGACATCGGTGAGATCCTAATTGATAAAGCCCGTGTATTTGAAGAAGCTAAAGCGCACATTGAGCGTTTTCGCCCTGACTTCATGAGCCGTGTAAAACTTTATCAAGGTGAAGTGCCTCTTTTTACTCATTATCAAATCGAAAGCCAAATTGAGTCTGCGTTTCAACGTGAAGTACGCTTACCTTCTGGTGGTTCAATTGTTATTGACCCAACTGAAGCACTTACTTCTATCGATATCAACTCATCTAAAGCCACTAAAGGCGGCGATATCGAAGAAACTGCGCTTAATACCAACTTAGAAGCTGCAGACGAAATTGCTCGCCAATTACGTTTACGTGACTTAGGTGGCTTAATCGTTATCGACTTCATTGATATGACACCACCGCGCCATCAACGTGAAGTAGAAAATCGCTTAAAAGATGCTGTTCGTCCAGATCGTGCCCGTGTACAAATTGGTAAAATTTCGCGTTTTGGCTTACTTGAAATGTCGCGTCAGCGCCTACGCCCTTCATTAGGTGAAGCGAGCCAAGGCCCATGCCCACGTTGTAGTGGTCAAGGTACTATTCGTTCAAACGAGTCGATTGCATTGTCAATCCTACGTTTAATCGAAGAAGAAGCGATTAAAGACAATACCTCACAAGTTAATGCCCAAGTACCTGTAGCGGTTGCCTCATATCTGTTAAATGAGCAACGCCGTAGCGTGCATCGCATCGAAAAACGTCATAACTGTGATGTGGTGATCATTCCAAATCAACATATGGATACACCACATTATGAAGTAATGCGTTTGCGTAAAGATGAAACAATTGAAGCAGCAAGCTACGAGCAAATCACATTACCTGAACAAGAAGTGTATGAAACATCAAAAACACCAACGGTCGCGGTACGTGAAGAGCCGGTGTTAAAAGGCGTAGTTATGCCATCAACACCAGCACCACAAGCTCAGGCTCAAGCAGCCCCAGCAGCGGCACCACAAAGTGTTGCAGCCCAGCCGCAGGTAAGTTTATTTACTACCATCAGCAATTGGTTTAAGGCTTTATTTGCAACGCCTGCTGAGCAAACAGAAAGTAAAGAGCAACAGCAGCAAAAAACAGCGAGTGAATCTCGTAATAATCCACGTCGTAACAATGACGGTGATACACGTCGTCGTAATAACCAACGTCGTCGTAACAATAATTCACGCACTAAACCGCAAAGCGAGCGTACAGAGAGCGTAGCTGAAGAAACGCCAGCAGTTGGAAACACGCAAAACAACGAGCAACAGGAAAGAAACGATAACCGTAACAAACGTCGTCGCAATCCTAACTCACGTAAGCGTAACGATAACCGTAACGATGACAGCAAAGTAGTAGCAGAAAAAACCGAAGCAAAAGCTGACGTAAAAGACGTTGCACCAAGCCAAGATGTCGTTGTTGAAGCAACGGAGCAAAAACCTAAGGTTCGTCGTCAGCGCCGTAACTTACGTAAAAAAGTTCGCCTGCAAGATGAAAATGCACAATCGGCTACAACCAACAATGACGCAGAGCAACAAGCTACGCCTGTTGTTGATGACAAGCCGGCTAAGCCAGTTGTAACTCAAACTGAAGAAGTTAAAGCACCGGTTGAGGCTTCTGCTGTTGAAACAACGGCTGTTGAAGCGCCTGAGCAAAAAGCTGAACAGAGGGCACCAAACGAGCAAGAGACAGTAACATCGACTGATGAAGAGCAAGGCCAAACGCGTACGCGTTCACGCCGTTCTCCACGTCATTTACGTGCTGCTGGGCAACGCCGTCGTCGTCCTGAGGGTGAAGAAGCTACGCCAACGCAAGGTACACAACCACCAGCATTTATTCCAGTTGCAGATCAAGCCGCTGCTGAATATGAAGCTGAGTTAAAAGCCAAGCAAAATAAGCAAGCTGCAGAAGTAGTTGAAGAAAAACCTGCCGTTGCTGAATCAGCTCCAGAAGTGGTTGAACAAGCACCTGTTGCTGCTGAACCGACTCCAGAAGCGGTTGAACAAGCACCTGTTGTTGCTGAAGCAACTGAAAAAGTGGTTGAACAAGCGCCTGTTGCTGCTGAAGCAACTGAAGAAGTGGTTGAACAAACGCCTGTTGCTGCTGAAGCAACTGAAGAAGTGGTTGAACAAGCACCAGTTGCTGCAGAACCTACTGAAGAAGTGGTTGAACAAGCACCAGTTGCTGCTGAAGCAACTGAAGAAGTGGTTGAACAAGCGCCTGTTGCTGCTGAAGCAACTGAAGAAGTCGTTGAACAAGCGCCTGTTGCTGCTGAAGCAACTGAAGAAGTCGTTGAACAAGCGCCTGTTGCTGCTGAAGCAACTGAAGAAGTGGTTGAACAAGCGCCTGTTGCTGCAGAACCTACTGAAGAAGTGGTTGAACAAGCGCCGGTTGCTGCTGAAGCAACTGAAGAAGTGGTTGAACAAGCACCAGTTGCTGCTGAACCTGCTTCAGAAGTAGTTGTTGAGGAAGCACCAATGGCAGAGACTAAGCCTACTGCAAAACCTGTAGCACACACTAAAACAGTGATCACTTCAGGTAAAGCAAGTGCGCCAATGGCACAACCTACTGCTGTTGCAGATAGCGAAGTCGCCCATACGCCAAAAGCGATGGCACACGACAAACGTGACGCTATTCCAGATAGCGGCTTACGTGCCGGTTCTATCAAACCAGCTGGTCGCGCGAATGCTGCAATGACTAAAACCATGAGTGTTGACTAACACTTTTGGTTTAGCTTAAAAGCACACTAAAAAGCCGCGTTAATGAAAATTAACGCGGCTTTTTTAATAGCAGTTATAAGGTTAAAGAGAACGATTTACTAGGCTCTAGCTAAAGCAAACTAGCCTAAGCAGAGATATTAGATAAATAGTGATGAAAAAAAACAGCACATTGCACTTGTTATTTATAAAAAGCGCATGAAGGGTAATGCTATATTTATCCTTGTTTTAGCATATACTCATGCAGCAATTCAGGAAACTTTTCCTGCGGTGGAAACTTACAAAAACTGTGCTCTGCCCCCGTACTCGCCCACTCAAGTTTTTCATCCGTGTAAGTTTCAATGAATGGCTTGTAGGTGCGAGAATCATCTAGCATTGTTGAGCGAACATTTACAAAATCATCCAAACCTTCTAGGTGGGTAAATAACCAGCTCATACAATGTCCACAAAAAAAGTGCTGCGTACTGCTGTCATGCAGCCCGCCAATAACAGGCGTTCCAGATGTAATAAAAAAGGCAGCTCGTTGGAATAATGAGCTTAAGCTAAATGCGCTAGACGTCATTTTCTGACAACCAGTGCAATGACAAGCCATGGTGATCATTGGCTTTGCGCTAACTTCAAACTTTACCTGTCCACAACGACAATGGCCTTTTGTTTTATGAGATGTACTGTCCATTATAATCTTCCTTTAAGTTCAATTTTATCAACGCCGATGCTACGTTGAATGTATCACAAATAACCTTAGCACATGCTACAGGGTTTGATTGCGCTATAAAATGTCCGCCTTCAATCTCAACTTGGCTGAAGCTGGAACACATTGACGCTAAGTACTTCACCGCACTCGCGCTTACCAGTAAATCTCTACTAGGGCGAATATAAGTCACTGGGCAATCTAACTCGCACTGTTGTTTTGAAAGGCCAGCTATGTTGCCTAATCTTAATTTGAGTTTACGTTTATTCGCTGTTTGCAGCGAAGCAAATACGGGATAAACCAACGTTTGGCCACCCGTTAAACTAAAACCAAACAGATAAAGTAGCTTTTTACTTAAATAATTTGCTGACAGTAAGCTAACGGGTAAAAAGCCTGCCAACTTAGATAACAAAGAAGGCGCTGAGATAAAGCTGGCCAAAAATACGATGCCTTTCACACGACTGCCAAGTAGCTTATAAAGCTCATAAGCCACCGGCCCAGAATAAGACTCCGCGACAATATAAATATCAGTATCTTTAAAACGCTTTGCTATTTCTGCCGCTTGTTTAGCATAAGTTACGCCTTCAAGTGATTCATATGAGATCACTTCAGTATTTATATTTTCAGGCAAGTTTTTTGTCAATTTAGCAAACAGGCGGCCAGTCCCGTCAAGGCCAGGAAGCAGTATAATTTTCATATTTAAATTCAACACCCAACGTTAGCATTCAAATACTTGAACTTTGATTTTGGCCAAGTGCTTTTGTGCACAAAAATCATGAGCAAAAAATATGAAAAGTGTAAAAACAATTTAGCTTTGCTCATAAACACCTAGACTCGTTAAATTATACAGTAACTAATTGATTATCTAAAACGATGGCAAGTCGAAGGCTCATATTATTAGGGATGTTTGTTATTTTTTCTTTTCTTGTATTGCGGTGCCAACTGAAAGACCAATGCCAGCGCCAACAGCAATGCCAATAGCTAAACTAAAATGTAATATGTTAAATATAACACCAATAACCACACCGATAGCAGAGCCAACTCCACACCCTATTGCCATATATACACCTAAGGTTTTATTTGCTGATTTACCTTCCTTTTTATGGCTCATATCAGTCCTTAAATCATCACAGCTATGTCGGCTTATCTACAAGTCTAAAAAATGACTCGATTTGATTTATTTTCATTTGTAAACCAAACACAGCCTAGTTACTATTTTGGTTAAATTATTTTTTGTATTAAAAGCTAGAGTAATAATCTTATTAGCGGTGGTTTTTTCAGACAGCTTAATTAATTTAGTATCGACTGTAGCTATGCTTCGGCACACAGCAAAAACAAGAAAGCGCGGTGTAAACACCACGCTTTCAACTAATTCAAATCTGCTTAAAACTTACCGCTTATGGCTTATGGCTTAAAGCGCTAGTCTTCACTTTCCATAAACCGTTGCAATTGGTCTTTAAGGTTCGGCGGTATGCCTTTAATAACTAACGTATCAGTGGCCTCGTTGTACATTACCCGTTCGCCTAAGTGTTTGCGCTCAAAGCTGATGCTAACACCGCCGCCAAGGCCAGAGAATTTAACCATACTGGTAACGGTTTTTTTATCGACCGGGAATGACTCTTCTAAATCATAGCTTTGCTCTTTGCAAAAGCTTTCAAATGGGTTGTCGTCACCTTTGGTAAGCGTTGCTGATAACTCGCTGACGTTAGCATCTTCACCAGTAGTAACGCAGTCATTACAGTAATCAAATACTTGTTTACGCAGATCGTCTTTTTCAGATTTATCAAATTGTTGCTCTGATAAATAATCTTCAACTGCATTGAGCATTACTTGGCTCTGCTGTTTAGGATCGATGCCTTCTTCGCAACCTAAAAAGTCTAAGAAGAAGTCGGCGACTTTGCGCCCTGCTCGGCCTTTAATAAATGAGATATAACGATTGTCTTCTGCTTGGGTGTCCCACGCAGTTAAATCGATGCGTGCAGCTAGTTGCATGCGGGAAATATCTAAATGGCGTGACGAGGCTAAATCAAGCTCAGAGGTAATAGAGTAATGCTCTTTGATGTTGATCATTGCAATCAGCATATAATCGGTTGCTACGTATTGATAATGACAAAATACTAAATAGCCAGTTTCGTTAAACGCGTACTTATCAAGTTCCTCTTTAAGTACAGCTGAAGCTTGCTCTGTCATGTGCCAAAAGCCAAGCTCGCTATTGCGATAACTTTGCATGGCTGATGCAACTACAGAGTTTTTATCACCACTAAAAGCACAGTACCCTTTACCTGGTTTGCCGTTGTATGCGTGATGAAGTTGCTCGATGAATACAGCGACTTTATCATTCACTGCCATTTCGTCATTGCGCAAATGAATTTGCGTATCGTCGTCTTTTTTGTCTACATAATGAACGACTAACTTTTTAACATCTATTGCCATCTTTGTTTTTCACGCCTCTGGTGTTAAAATGTGAGAATATAACTCTTTTATTGAACCAACTGATGCCAATCTTATCAAAATATTCTAATGATGAAGTAGAACAAATCGTCGATCAGCTCATTGATGTGTTAACTAAGCACAATGCGCCGGTTGATTTAAGTCTTATGTGTTTAGGAAATTCTATCACGCATATCTTAAAAGAGCATGTACCAACAGGGAAAAGACAAGCGGTTGCAGACAATTTTGCCAAAGCACTTGCGCAATCGGTTAAATAGACTTTATGAATTTATCGCAGCACAATCAGTTTTCGTCTAAAGCGAGTCAATTATTAAGTTGGGGGCATTTGTTTACTTTTGCCAATATCGGCTTAGTGTTGCTTATAAGTTTAAGTTACTTATTTGCTGACTCTCCTCCCACCAGCTTTATGGGTATGCTTTATATGCTAGTGACATGGCTTAGCCACACTAGTTTTATTACCTTTATTGCCTTTGTGCTGACGGTATTTCCGCTAAGTTTAATATTTCCTTACCCACGTCATATCCGCGGTATGGCAGCAATACTTGCCACCTGTGGTGCATCACTACTGACGCTTGATGCCTATGTGTATTTTAATTTAGGCTACCATTTAAGTAGCTCTGCATTACCTGAGATTATTACCTTATTATGGCATCGTTTAACCAGCTCTCCAGCGCTGACAACCCTGCTCGCTGGAGGAATTGTGATGCTTATTTTTGCATTTCAATTATTAGCAAGTAACTATACATGGCACCATTTAGCCCGCTTAAAACAATATAAATTTGCTCGTTACGCCAGCTCATTGTTATTAGTGTGTTTTGCGATGAGTCACAGTATTCATATTTGGGCTGATGCAAATTTGAAGTTTGATATTACTAAGCAAGATAATGTCTTACCCTTGTCCTACCCAACGACAGCAAAAAGTTTATTGGCAAAAAATGATTTACTTGATATTGAAAGCTACGAGCAAGCGCATAACGTAAAGGTTAATACACAAAATGTAGATTACACGGCTCCAACACCAATTGCTCGCTGTGAAGAATTTACTGCTGCGACAGTCGATATTTTAGTGTTTAGCTCTGCGCCTGCGTTAACTAATTTTGCTAAACAGCACAAAATTTTAAATAAAACCGAGCAGCTTTTACAACCCGTTCATCATCAAGATGTACTATTTAGCTTGATTTACGGTTTACCTGCATACTACAAGCCTGCCTTAATGACAGAGCAAACATTGCCGGTGTGGCAAAGTAATCGCCGTAGTATTAGTGTCAGTGGCTTTGATGATTTTAACTATATCAATAGTACAACAGCGGGTGATGCAGCAATTCGTATCATTAACGCCGATGAAAACACTGCGCTTCGTGAGGGAGTCAATCAAGTATTTGCATTTAGTTTAGCCGATGTTGATCACGGTATTGTGAGTGCTTCATCTTTATACAGCACGGATAGAAAAGTAACCCGTACAGAAGGCTTGATCCAACCAAGCGATTTAATTGCCACAAGCGTTGGCCAATATTTAAATTGTGCTGATATCGCAAAGCAAAGCATGCTAGGCGTTAATTTGTATAACAAAAAAGGCGATATGGGCGTTAATTATTCGCAAGGCGTATTTATTGCCTATAAGAAAGACCGTATTACATTAATTGATTCTGATGGTAATTATAAAAATATCTCTGCTGCACAAGGCTTTTCAATAGAGCAAGGTTTAGATATTCCGTTTTTAGCACAAAGCATTAAAAAGCTAAAAACCTTTACCGAATAACTGCTACTGGCAATTTACCCAAGTTAGGTTATAGTTTTCATATATGATTATGCCCTAACTAGGGAAGGCTAGCGTAATGAAACTGTGTACTCTTTTCGTTATTTTTATTAGTTTGCTATTTGTTGCTGATCAGGCGGCTTCCGCAGATCAATATTACAAGTGCGTAACCGACAGAGGCACTACATTTAGCCAATTTCCCTGTGGCGGGCAGGCAACGCAACATAAAATAGCAGTGTCCCCCAACGTCACTCCGGCTACTGTAAATCATGTCAAAGCGCTTAATTCCCTTGAGCGTGAACAAATTATTCGTAATCTCAACGCTGAGATACGCAGCGTTAAATATAAACTCGCCATTTTGAGTCGTGACCGTGATCGCGCTGAATACGAGCAACTGCAACGGCTAAATCGTTTAATGAGTGATGATGATAAAAAAAAGCTGAGTAAAGAGATAAAAAAGCAGCTAAAAGTGATCAATAAAACGTTTGCCAAAAACACCAAAACGACCAACAAACAGCTCTCCGCACTCGAAAAAAAACTGAAACGTTATGAATAAACTATTGGGTTTTACCAATATATAGCATACTCTTAACATGTGTAGAGCATATACTCTACAGGTCATTTTGGAGTACCCGTTCATGCAACCACAAAACATTGCCGAGCTAATTTTAAATGGCTTTAAAAAGCATTATAAATTATTTCAGCAGATCACCGCACAAGCACCTCTGGCATTTGCAAATAAAAACTGGACAAAAATGCACGACATTAGTCGCTTGCGGATCACTTATTACGATGATCGGGTTAACGAAACCACCCAACAACTACAAAATCAGCAATTAGCTAATCAACTGGATGAATCACTCTGGCTGCAAACAAAACAAATCTACCAGCACTTTTTAACGTTTCATCCACAAGCAGAATTAGCCGAAACATTTTATAACTCTGTGTTTTGCCGCTTATTTCATCGACGTTATTTTAATAATGATTTTATTTTTGTAAAAGCCACCTTAGCAGATGCTCCTGCGCTTCCTGTAGAAGCAGAATACCGCAGCTACTTTCCTGTTGTAGACGGCTTAAAGCCCACTATCCGTAAAATAATTAATCAATTTGATTTTAAAGCCGATTTTGTTAATTTAGAGCGCGATATACGACTTTTAGTAAAAGCGTTTTATAAACAAGCACCTGACACCCATCACCGTGCGTGGCAAATGCGCTTTGACATATTACAAACGTCGTTTTATCGCAACAAAGCAGCCTATATTGTCGGCCGTGTAGTATCACAAAGTAGTGTGCAGCCATTTATTATTGCGGTGTTACATCATCAAGAGCAAGGTCTGTATCTCGATGCTTTACTGACTAACTCATCGCAAATGCGGGTTATTTTTGGCTTTGCTCGCGCTTATTTTATGGTTGAAACCCACGCTCCTTCCGCATTAGTTCGGTTTTTAAATCAACTAATGCCCAACAAAACCTTAGCAGAGCTTTACAATGCCATTGGCTTTCATAAACAAGGTAAAACCGAGTTCTATCGCGAGTTTTTAACCCATTTACAGCGCTCCAGTGATGATTTTGTGATTGCCCCTGGCACACCGGGTATGGTGATGATGGTATTTACCCTACCTTCATTTGATTATGTATTTAAAATAATTAAAGACAAATTTGGTGAAAGTAAACCATTTGGCCGCGATACCGTTCTCAAACGCTACCAATTAGTTAAAAGCCATGATCGGGTTGGTCGTATGGCAGATACCATAGAGTATTCTAACGTCGTATTCCCTGTTGCGCGTTTTAACGCTACATTGCTTGCACAGCTTAAACACACTATTGGTTCATCAATGATCATCGAAGGCGACTTACTGATCATCAAACATATGTATATTGAGCGACGCATGACGCCACTGAATTTATATTTAGAAAAAGCTAATACTGAAGATGCCGCTGTTGCCATTGCAGAATATGGCCAAGCACTCAAGGAAATGATCGCCGTTAATATTTTCCCAGGCGATATGTTGCTTAAAAACTTTGGTGTCAGTAAACACAAACGCATTATTTTTTATGATTATGATGAAGTGCAATATTTAACAGACATGAACTTTAGGGCACTGCCTAAAGCCAAAAGTTATGATGACTACTTAACCAATGAGCAAAGTTACTCTGTGGCACCACAAGATGTATTTCCAGAGCAGTTATGCACTTTTGTAATGCCGAACCCGCAATACAAAGCGGTTTTCAGCCAAACACATCCAGAACTATTAGACGTCGCATTTTGGCAGCAAGCGCAACGAAATATAAAAGCAGGGGTCGTTAGCCATATCTACCCTTATCCAGCAGCGCAGCGTTTTATCCATCAATGGTAGACGAAAGGACACACAATGAATATCAGTAAAATAGATTTAAACTTACTCGTTTATCTCGACACCTTATTACGCGAATGTAATGTTACTCGCGCCGCAAACCAGCTGAGCATTACACAGCCGGCCATGAGTAATGGTTTAAAACGTTTACGTAACCTGTTTAACGATCCGATCTTAGTACGCACTAGTGATGGTATGGTGCCCACGGAACGAGCTATTGAATTGCAGCCGGTGATCCGCGGCATCTTAATGACATTAGAAGAAACGCTTGCACCAAACCGTGAATTTGAAGCCAGCCATAGCAAACGGGTATTTAGGATTATGGCCAGTGACTATGCTGCCAGCACCTTAGCACCTAAGCTACTGAGTAAATTACACGATGAAGCGCCGGATACCACACTCGATATTCTCACTCCAAGTGATGTTACTTTTCATGATGTAGAAAACGGTAAAGTTGATATGGCAATAAATCGTTTCGAAAACCTACCGCAGTCGTTTCATCACAAGCGTATTTGGAAAGATAGCTTTTGTTGTTTAGTAAAAGCTGACAACCCGATCATTGAAAACTTTAGCCTCGATAGTTATTTAAAAGCGCGGCATATTTGGGTAAGTAAAACAGGTTTTGGTGTCGGGGTTGGTATGGATCCCAAAGACGTACAAAAACTTGGCTGGGTTGATGAAGCGCTCGCCCACTTTGGTAAACACCGAAATATTGCCACATTCACCCGTAATTACCACGTTGCTATACATCTAGCGAAAGAGAAGAACCTGATTGCGACACTCCCTTCAAAAGCCGCTAATATTTATTTAGATGATCCCGGTTTGCAAATTCTGGAGCCTCCCTTCCCTATACCACCATTTGAGTTAGATATGATTTGGAGCCCATTACTTCACAGAGATGCCAGTCATATTTGGTTACGCCAAAAAATAGCCGAAGTTGCAGATGAATTAAAGTAACGCTCTTACAAAAGTCCTGTAAAATTTGCTTACTGGTATTTTCAAGTAAGCAAACATCAATTTAAAAGTATTAATAATCATGATGTTAAAATAATTTAAAAATGGAATGGCAATTGCTTTAAGTTACTTGAACTTTAATATTCATTTAACTTAAAGAGGTCAATATTATGAATGCCCAGCAAGGAAACGAAGTAAATCATATCACTGACATTATCCAAGTAATGAACAGCGGCATCGACTTTTATGAAAAGGCGCAGGAAAAAGTACAAGATCCAGCCATTGGTGCGCTATTTCAGCGTATGATAGACGCACGTAAAGTCAGCGTTGAAAACCTACAGCCTTACGCTATTAATCAGCAAGGTGAACGAGAAGATGGTTCGTCTTTTGCTGTTGAAGCTCGCCGAGCATATACCGCACTGATCACAAAATTTAGTGCCAACAACGACCAAATTTATGTCAAGGAGCTTGAAGAAGTGGAAGATAAAACACTTGAAGAAATTAAAGCTGCCATGAAAAAACCACAACCGCACGATTGTGAAGCCGCCCTCGCTAAAGTATTACTGACCATGCAAAGCTGTCATACGGAGATGAGCCGTATGCAGAAGCATTAACCACAATGCTTAAATGAAAGCCCAGCCACGCGCTGGGCTTTTTTATGCTCATAATTATAGTTAAATGATTTTTATAACAAAAAAATGCAAATAATTAATAAAAATAGCATATTTATTTAACCACAGCATGATTTTAATCGTCTAGGCTTATTAATAGGTACCTACTATCCCGCTGTGGCGCCGCAGCATTTTATCAAAAATAACAAGGTTCCATTATGAGAAATAAACAACATGTAAACCCACAAAACGCTGACGTTGATATGACGCCGATGCTTGATATTGTATTTATACTTTTAATATTTTTTATTGTTACAACTTCATTTGTAAAACCTGTGGCAATAGAGCTGCAACGGCCTGTAGATAAACCCAGTATTGATAAACAAACTAAAAGTGCTCATTTTAGTATTGACCAAAGCAATGCGGTGTATTTTGCGGGGCGATTAATTGACTTAAACCAAGTTGCAACTAACCTTGCGATGTTTGCTGCGAAGTATAATATCGCCACAGTACAAATAGCCGCAGACGAAAACAGTACGCATCAAACTTTAATGACAGTAATGAATAATATCAAAGAGTATGATAACTACCCCATCGCACTCACATCACACTAAAAGCAAAAAAAGGGCCAGACGGCCCTTCAAAACTAAATAACGTAGGAGAAGTTATTTTTAGAATCGGTATTCAGCACCTACATAGTAGTAAGCACCGTTAAAACCAAATGGTGCTGAACGGCGTGAGTACTCAAATACACCGGTTGAACTGATAATAGTATTACCAGAAGCATCAACAATTGTGCCTGAGCGAGAATTACCTATGGTATTTTTATCAGGGTAAACGTCAAATAAATTGTTTGCACCAATATTTAGTGACAAGTTGTCTGTGACAAAATAATTTACTTTTATATCGGTAAGAATTTCAGCGCCGTAAGTCTGGCGACCGCCATCTTCAACCGTGTATTCGCCATAACGATTGAGCGATAAGTTTACCGTCCAATCTTCAAGGCGATATAATGCACTTAAGTTTACTCTGTCTTGTGGTTGCCATTCTTCGATGATTGAGGTTTCTTGCGAAGAAAATACATCTTCGACAGGGATCGTTTCCAAACCACTGCCCGCAGGAGTAAATAAATCAACCACATCGGTTTCAGTAAAGTTAGCCGCTAATGTAAAATCTAGGGTACCGCCTAAGCCTTCCGTGTTCCATGTCGCAACAAAATCCACACCTTGCGTTTCTGTATCTGCACCATTTAAGAAAAACTGCCCTGCACCTGCGCCAGAACTAACCAATGCAGCATCTAGCGTTGATGACAACCCTTTACCTAAACGGTTACTGATCACGATACGGTCGTCAATATCAATTGAATAATAATCAACGGTAACATTAATATTATCCGTCACGTTATACACAATACCTAAGCTCATGTTTTGTGACTTTTCTTCTTTAAGTTTTGGAATACCAATACTCTGTGCAAGTGTGCTGTCGTTTCTAAAAGTACCAACTTCTTCTGCAATTAGATCGCCATTAGGACCAACTACAAACTGGGTACTGATATTATTGAAATACAATTGCTGCATTGATGGTGCTCTAAAACCAGTACTCACCGCACCGCGCAGTGAAACGTCATCAGTCACCGACCAGTTACCCGCTAACTTAAAGTTAACCGTATCACCAAAGCCTTTGTAGTTATCGTAACGCAGTGCGCCAGAGATAATTACATCATCAATAATGTAAGTTTCAGCATCAAGGTAAAACGAAATCACATCACGTGATTCATCCACAGAAGATTCCGGCGATGAACCACCAAAACCTTGTGTACCACCTGCTGCATTTTCGCTGCCAATACCACCGCTCATACCATCGTAAATATTAACACCATTATTAGTATCATAATCACGGTAAGCGTATTCACTGCCTTCTAAAATACGATATTCATCGGTGCGAAGCTCGGCACCCATTGCCAGTGAAAAATTATCATAGTCTTGTGTAAAATCAAGATTGATTGTTTGCAGTGATAACTCCATGCCATACGCATACGCTTGGCGAGGAATAGTGGCACGAATATCATCAGCACTTAAACCTTGATCATAACGTAATAAATTAGCGTATGAACCATTGATAGTGTCACTAGTGGTGTAATCAATGCTGTTTTCACCATAGGTGTATGACAGGTCAAGACTAGAGCTATTATCAAACTCTTTTTTAAAGCCAAAGTTATACGAGATATCATCAATGGTGGTGTTGATCATTGGCAAGAAGCCCATCGGGATCACCGCATCACCATCTTGTAAAACTGGGTTGCCATCAGCATTGGCATTATGGCGGAAGAACGCAGCTGATTCGTTATCTCGGGTTGAATAAGTAATAAAGCCATAGAGCTCACCACCAGCAAGTTCATAACCGGTATTCACCGTTAAAGCAAATTGTTGCGAGTCTGCATCACCAATTCTAAACGTATCACGTGGTGCAGTCAGCTCACGAGGATCGCCCGCTAACAGCGTGCCATCATCAAGCTCTGTGCAACCATAAAACTGGCAAGAGCCATGTAAACCGGCACGATTAGTCGGTGCACGGTCGCGGTAGTTGATAGTGGTATTTAAATAACCATCATCGCCTAGCGCAAAGCCTTTATTAAAATCAACCGTAACGGTTTCGCCATCACCTTCAGAATACTGGCCATAGTTAACTGCGGCTTTACCGCCTTCATCAGCATCTTTTAATACGATGTTGATAACACCCGCAATCGCATCTGAACCATATTGTGCAGCCGCACCATCACGTAGCACTTCGATACGTTTAATTGCAGCAGCTGGGATCGCATTCATATCTGTACCTGCGGTACCACGACCTACAGATGTATTAATATGGATAATGCTGGCTTGGTGACGACGTTTACCATTGATAAGTACTAATGTTTGATCTGGCCCTAAGCCACGTAAAGTAGCAGGTCGTAGTGCATCAGTACCGTCACTGATCGATGAACTTGAAAAGTTAAAAGACGGTGCGATAGCTTGTAACATACGGCCGACTTCTGTTTGTCCGGTATTTTCTAGCGCTTCAGCACTTAAAATATCAACAGGTACGGGTAAGTCTTCGACCGAACGCCCTGCTACACGGCTACCAACGATGGCGATTTTTTCAATATTTTCTTGAGCGGCTTGTTCTTGTGCATTAGCAACTTGGCTATTGGTTGCCATTAAAAGTGGTATTACAGCAGCACTGACCCCTGAAAGCTTTCTCATGTTGTTATCATTCCTATTGATTTGTTTGAGTTTTATACTCAGTAAACCATTTTGATCAACAACCGCATCGAGTTCAGTATTTTCCAGCATTGTACTAAGCGCTTCTAACTGAGTGTAATAACCATACACTGATTGAGCTTGGTATTGTTTTGCTAAATCAAACGAAAAAACCACGGTTTGTTCTGTTTGTTTTGCAAACTCTATCAATGCTTGATCTGCTCGCTGCGCTTTTATATCAAATTGTACCATCTGTGGATTTGCAGCCTCAGCCTGAACATTTAGGCTAAATACTAAAGGTGCTAATACAATTAACCCACAAATTGGATACGTTTGGTTACTGCGCAACTTATACAAACAGTTGAGAAAGAATAATCCGCTATGCAACCCTGCTTTTTTATTAATTATTTTTTTACTTTTTATATTTACCATTGTAACTTCTGACACTTTAAATCAAAGAGCAAGTATAAAGCTTAGCTGTGATCACCGTGTTTTAGACTTACGATATGTTCACCTAAACGTTCATGCTCAATGGCTAAATTGATGCGCAGGCTATCAAGTAAACCGATAATATCACCGGCTTTAAAAACCCCAGCCACTTTTAAAGAAGCTAATGCAGGATCAGCAAGTTCAAAACGCGTTGCGGTATAGCGACTCACTTCTTGCAGTGCTTCGCTTAACGACTCGCCATTAAAAATTAGCATACCTTGTTGCCATGCCAGATCCCGTTGTACATCATCTTGTGTTAACCGTTTGATTGGCTTGGTAATACTTTCTTTAATTAATGCTTTTTCGCCAGAGATAACAATACTAGCATTAATTTTTTTCACACTGTCTGTATCATTACTAGCACTTTGTAATTGTACAAAATCATCAGCATTTACGGCAACCGAAGGATCCGTGATCATCACTTTACCCTCAGTAACAACCAGCTCAAGATCCGATGCTGCATTACGTTGGACATTAAAAACAGTCCCCAGTGCGGTAAATGACTTATCGCCTGCCATCACCGTAAATGGACGTGCGGCATCTTTAGCAACATTAAAACGCCCTTCGCCTCGACTTAAAATCAGTTGTCGGCGGTTTTTTGTATACGCAACTTCTAATAAGCTATTGGTATTTAATTGCACAATCGTACTATCTGGTAGCACAAACGTTGCTTGCTCACCGACTTTAGTACGGTAAATTTTACTGTACTTGGCTTGTTCTTGTGGTGTTGTTGGCCACTGCTCAATACCAACAAATATAAAGCTGGCAACTAGCAATGCGGCAAAGACACTTGCCGCAATCGAAAAATTAATTTCTCTGCGGGCAGGCTTATTGATACTATTTTTATTGGGAAATAAACTACTCAACTCATTTAATACGCTCAGTTCATCCCATAACTGGGCTAACTCAAATACCGCATCTTGATGGGCTTTATTTTGTTGCACCCAGTGCTGAAATTGCATACGTTCTTGCTTTGATAAGCCCCTATCCATAGCACTTATCCAACGACTGGCATCTGCTTGAATAGCATCTTTAGACGAAAATTGATGAATATTACTCATTTTCCCACCCTCCTGGCAGGTTCAATAGTGGCACTGCTGTGCTCACCTAACTGCTCATGTTGCTGCATGTAGCGCATAGATTGTAACAAACCTTTGGCAATATGTTTTTCAACCGTACTTTCACTTAACTTCATTTGCGCTGCGATTTCTTTTTGGCTCATGCCATATACTTTCTTTAAAATAAAACATTTTCGCACTGGCTGGCTTAGTTGCTCAGTAGCACGGCAAAACAATAAAAAGCGCTCTTTTGAGGTCACTTCATCCTCAAGCTGCATAGATCGCAACGACTGCTGATAATCATCAGAGGTATCTAATGAATCGCAATGCTGATTATCCCATTTAGCAATATGGTTAAGCGCCAAATGCTTGGCAGTCTTTAGCATATAACTGCGCGTATATTTAATATCTTGTTTTAAATCAGCCTGATAGCTCTTAACAAAGGTTTCTTGTACTATATCTTCCACGTCATCTGGTTGTACAATCCGCGAAACAAAACGTCGCAACTGTGAAGACAGATCAATAAATGTTGTAGATAATGTCGGCTTGCGCGTCATTATTAACTTTACCCTTGCTATTATTATTACGCCTAGGGTACGAGTTTTAGCGCCAATTACAAGGCAATTTGTTAATTTTGTGGTTATTAAAGCCGTTTCGCTAACAAAGCACTTACAGCACGTCATAATTAAGCTATTGTCATACAAAATAATGACTTCATTACTTTATAAACAGCTTTATTGCGGGGCGCATAAAAGCGCTCAATTATTCAGTTATTAAACTAAATTACGCTTTAAAAACCGCGGTTGCTTCGACTTGGTTCATATAGCCCTAGTATGTTCTACACTATTTAAAATGCAATGAAAAAAATAAACACCAGCATATACCTGTAAAAATTTTAGGTATACACTCGTATTTAACTAAGCTAAATGGATTAAGCACCACGTAAGTCAAGCTGATGATAAAATCAACAGAATCTCATGCTATTAGCTTATAAAATGTTACATATTATTTATACTTAACAATTGGAACTGTGGAGTAACCATGCGTCTGTCTTTCGCACCATCAAAATTATCTTTATTCTTATTTACCTCGGCTTCGTTGTTTCTACAAGGTTGTAGTGAAGCACCTAAAGCCGAACAAGCAGCAATGCATCCAGCAGCTGTGGCAACAACCCTAGCAACCTATGAGGATGCCCCATTCACTATTGAACTACCGGCAACCTTATCAGGCTCTAAAGAAGTTCAAGTACGTGCCAGAGTAACGGGGATCCTAGAATCTCGTAACTTTGATGAAGGCCAGACAGTTAAGCAAGGGCAGTCACTTTTCACTATAGATTTAGCCCCCTATCAATTGGCGGTTGAAAGCGCGCAAGCAGCTCTTAATGGTGCAAAAGCATCTTTAGTGCAAGCCGAACGTGAAGTGAAACGATTAGCCAAACTACGTGCTGAGAAATCAGTCTCACAACGGGATTATGATAACGCCAGCTCCACCCAAGATATTGCTAACACGACGTTAGAGGCCGCGAAAGTTGCATTAAAAGAAGCCCAACTGAATTTAGAATATGCGCAAGTAAAAGCACCTGTCGCTGGGGTGGTGGGCCGTGAATTTGTGTCGGTAGGTACTTTTGTATCAGGTCCCGATCTATTATTAACGCAAATTACCCAGTTTGATCCTATTCGTTTACGATTTGGTATTTCTGAGCGTGAACAATTACAAATGCGTCAAGATGTCGCAAATGGCTCTTTAACGCTGCCAGAAAAAGGTCAGTGGCACACGAGCATTAAATTACAAGACGGTTCACTCTCCAATAAAAGTGGCAAAGTTAACTTCTCTGATGTACGTATTAACCCAAATACCGGCACCAGCGAACTACAAGCAATTATCCCCAACACTGATTTTGAACTTCGCCCAGGTCAATTTGTGCGAGTGATGTTAAGTGGTGCGGTACGCAAAAATGCATTTGTAATACCGCAACGTGCGGTACTTGATAATGGCACTGGTAAATTTGTTTATGTAGTCGCTAAAAATGAACAAGGCGGCACGATTGCGCGCCCAGCTCCCGTTGAAGTAGGTGAGTGGATCCAAAAGCCAGATAATCAAGGTGATAAAAACTTTTGGTTGATTAAATCAGGCATACAGCAAGGCGATGAAGTGATCATCGATGGTATGGCAAAGATTTTCTTTCCAGGCATGCCAGTGGCCGTTAACAATGCAACAAACAACGTAAGCGCAGAATAGGCGCAGGGAGTTTTATGTTTTCTCGTTATTTTATCGACAGACCAATTTTTGCGTTTGTGATCTCAATTGTTATTGTGCTGGCGGGCCTGGCTGCCATGCGCAGCTTGCCGATCGCCCAATACCCTGAAATTGCCCCACCCGTTGTGCAAGTGACAGCAGCCTATCCGGGTGCGTCGGCTGAAGTACTCGAACAAACCGTAGCCGCGCCGATTGAAAATGCGATTACCGGTGTTGAAGGCATGATGTATATGTCTTCAACCTCGACAAGCTCTGGTGCAACAACCATTGAAATAACGTTTGAAATTGGCACCGATATTGACCAAGCAGCAGTTAACGTCAATAACCGTGTAAAGCAAGTTGAAGCTCGTTTACCTGAAGAAACACGGCGCCAAGGCGTGGTGGTGCAAAAAGGTTCATCGAGTTTTTTGCAAGTTCATGCGTTTTATTCACCGGACGGCACTCGTGATAGTCTATGGACTTCAAACTATGTCACCCTGAATATTTTAGACCGTATTAAACGTGTTCCTGGTACAACGAGCGTACAAATTTTTGGCGCGAAAGATTACGCCATGCGTATTTGGCTGCGCCCTGATGTAATGAGTCAGCTCGGTGTTACTGTTGAAGAAGTCGCAGGGGCAGTTCGCAGCCAAAACTCTCAATATGCAGCCGGTTCGATTGGTGCAACCCCCACTTCACAATCAGCGCAAGAGCTGGTTTACAGTGTTACCGCTCAAGGGCGTTTATCAGAGCCTGAACAATTTGAAGAAATCATTATTCGTTCAAACCTTGATGGCAGTAGCTTACGTTTAAAAGACATTGCCCGTGTTGAACTTGGTGCAAAAGATTATAACTTCAGAGGCACTATTAACGGCAAAGAAGCCGTACTATTAGGTATCTTCCTACAACCTGGTGCCAATGCACTTGATGTAGCAGCAGAAGTTAATGGCGTATTAGCAGAGTTAACTCAGCAATTTCCCACTGGACTTGCTCACTTAAATTCGTACGATACCACCCGTTTTGTTGAAGTCTCGATCCGCGAAGTAGTGAAAACACTACTTGAAGCAATGGTACTGGTTTTCTTAGTGGTGTTCTTATTTTTACAAAATTGGCGCGCCACACTGATCCCAACTCTTGCCGTACCGGTGTCATTACTTGGTACGTTTGCTGGCATGTATATGCTTGGTTATTCTATTAACTCATTGACTTTATTTGGTATGGTACTGTCTATTGGTATCGTAGTGGATGACGCCATAGTGGTACTTGAAAACGTAGAGCGTATCATGCACGAAGAGCATGTGAGCGCCCATGAAGCCGCAATAAAAGCGATGAAAGAAGTATCAGGACCTGTTGTTGCTATTGTTCTAGTACTTTGCTCAGTGTTTGTGCCAATTGCATTTCTAGGTGGCTTAACTGGCGAACTATTCCGTCAGTTTGCGATCACCATTTCAATTGCTGTGAGCTTATCTGGCATAGTTGCACTAACAATGACCCCAGCTTTATGTGTGCTTATTTTAAAACAAGAGCATAAACAAACCGCAAGCTTCTTTTTATGGTTCAACCGTGTATTTACTAAAATAACCAGTAAGTATGTGGGTGCTGTTGGTTTTATGGTGCGCCGTGGCGCATTAGGTTTATTGCTGATGATTGGTATGGTGTCAATTACCATTGGCCTTTGGAAAAGCACTCCTGGTTCATTAGTGCCTGATGAAGACCAAGGCTACTATATTTCAGCTATTTTCTTACCTGATGGCTCATCCCTTGAGCGTACAGAAAAAGTAGTGGCTGAAGTTATTAGCGCCGTACAATCTAATCCTGCCAATGAAAATGTGGTGGCATTTACAGGCTTTGATTTTATTGGCGGCGGTTATAAAAACAGTGCAGCCACCTTATTTGTAACCCAAAAACATTGGGATGAACGAGAGATTGATACTAAAAGTTTGGTTAATGAGCTGTTTATGAAAACTGCGCATATCAACGAAGCACTTGTTTTAGCGTTTAACCCCCCTGCTATTTTTGGTTTAGGGAGCACTGGCGGATTTGAATTTTATATTCAAAACAAAGGCGCAGGTGGCCCAGAAAAACTGCAACAAGCCATGGGTTTAATGATGGCTGAAGCACAAAAAAGCCCTATTTTAAGTGGCCTACAAACGTTGTGGCGACCAAATGCCCCCCAACTTAAAGTTGATGTAGATCGTGAACAAGCCCGCGCAATGGGCATTGAAATTGACGATGCCTTTACAGCCCTTGCCGGCACACTGGGTACTTATTATGTGAACGACTTCAATAAATTCGGCCGAGCTTGGCAAGTACTTATGTCAGCAGAAGCTGAATTTAGAATGAAGCCTGATGACATTGGACGAATTTATGTAAAAAACAGTCAAGGTACTATGGTCCCTATGTCTGCGTTTACTAATATTGAATATAGCCGCGGACCAGAAAATCTAAATCGTTATAATAACTTGCCTGCGGTAAAACTGCTCGGTAATGCTGCACCCGGTTACAGCTCTGGCCAAGCAATTGCTGAAGTTGAACGTATTGCAAAAGCAGTATTACCACCGGATATGACCTACGACTGGACCGGCTCTGCGTATCAAGAAAAACGCAGCTCAGGTACCACAGGAATTGCTTTAGGCCTTGCGGTGATCATGGTTTTCTTAATCCTTGCAGCACTATATGAACGTTGGTCATTGCCACTCTCGGTGATGCTAGCATTGCCATTTGGAACCTTTGGCGCATTGGTATCAATCTGGTTAGTAGGCATGACTAACGATGTGTACTTCCAAATCGGCTTAGTGACCTTACTTGGTTTAGCCAGTAAAAATGCCATTTTGATTGTTGAATATGCATTGATGAAACATCAACAAGGTTGGAGCGCAAGCGCTGCAGCACTTGAAGCTGCCCGCCTTCGATTTAGACCCATCATCATGACTTCGATGGCCTTTATTTTAGGTGTAGTGCCATTAGTATTGAGCTCAGGCGCCGGTGCAGGTGCACGTCATAGCGTTGGTACTGGCGTTATGGGCGGCATGATGGCAGCAACCTTCCTTGCCGTGTTCTTTGTACCACTGTTCTTTTATTGGTTAACTGAGCGCAAACTTACTGAAAAACGCTCGCGAGCAGATTTATCCGATGAAATTGCAAGCCACCACAAGCGTGAACATGTCGACACCCAAGAGGGTAATTTATGATTTAAGCTCAGCTACAAAAATATAAGGGCAAACAGTGGTTTGCCCTTTTTTATGGTAATTTGATAACTAGCAATTTTATACTGTCGGCGCTACTATTAAACTATTGCGTCGAGGAGCCTTATGATGAATAGTGAAAAATTAACCGAGTTTGAGCAGTACTTTCAGATTGATGAAAGTAATCGAGTAAATTTATTTGCTGTTGACGATAGCAAAGTGCCTACTACCTTAGCGCAACTAGAAGCAGATATCCCACCGTTATTTAAATTGGCCAATGAGGTTAGTGAATTAGAGCAAAGCTCGTTAAGACCATTGCGTAGCCTTGGTGATTTGGCACAAGAGCTTGCCGTATTTTTACAAGCACAATCGCGTAAAATCGACTTGATCATGAGCCATATATTGGCCTCAGAGCAGCCCGAAGATAACGCTATTTATTGTGATAGCTACGGCGGTGGCGGTGTCAAACTAACCGATACAAAAGTCTACTCTATTGGCCAAGCATTTCGCACTAAATTATTTTTACAGCATGAAGCCTCTGCTATTTATTGTTACACCGAGGTAGTTGCGGTTAATAAGATTGACGATGAACACTACCAATACACCCTACTTTTTAAAGCCATCCGCGATACTGATCAAGAACTTGTGGTACGTGCTAGTTTACATGCACAAACCAGACAACTGAAAAAGCGTCAGCTGCTGCAACATGAAAGCGACAACTTTGATAACCAAGACACAACAGAGCCAACAAAACCAGAATAATATAGATACTAGCAACCCTCATTTTGAAGTGGCTTGGCTATAGTTGAAATGCTAAACTAATAGCACCTTTGTTTGTTTATTAAATTCATGAACTTTAGACTTTTACCCGAATGGGCTGAGCAAGACGCCGTTATGCTCACTTGGCCACACCAAGCCACTGATTGGTGCGACAATTTAACCGCTGTAGAGCCTGTATACGTGCAATTATGTCAGCATATTTGTAATGCAGAGCAATTAGTGATCATCGCTCATGATGAAGCCTTAAAAACACACATTAGCCAATTATTGCGCAACAACGCTGTTGATTTGAGCCGCGTGCATTTTGTTGTTACTCCCTGTAACGATACGTGGGCACGTGATCATGGCCCATTAACCTGCGCCGCAGTTGCTGATAATAGCCAACTAAAAATTGTTGATTTTATCTTTAATGGCTGGGGTAATAAATTTACCAGTGAATTAGATAATAAAATTAATGCGGTACTGGTTAAACAACTTGCCGATACGCGCAATCAATACCAAGCGCTTGATTTAGTTCTTGAAGGTGGCGGTGTAGAGATTGATCAACACGGTGTACTATTGACCACCAGTGAATGTTTGCTTAATCCAAATCGTAATCCAAATCTAACCCAACAAGACATTGAACAGTGCTTGCGTGAACAACTTGGCGCCACCGACTTTTTATGGGTTGATCATGGCTATTTAGCCGGTGACGATACCGACAGTCATATCGACACTTTAGTGCGCTTTGCGCCTAATGATACCTTAGTGTATGTAAAGTGTGATGATAAAAATGACCAACACTTCAGCGCTCTTGATGCCATGGAAAAGCAGTTACAAGGTTTTAAAACAACAACAGGTAAACCTTATACCTTAATTGATTTACCATGGCCAAAAGCCGTATTTAATGATGATGGCGACAGGTTACCTGCCACCTACGCAAATTATTTAATCATTAATGAAGCTGTACTTGTGCCTATTTATGCTGATGCCAATGACGAATTAGCCTTAGCACAAATTCAAACGGCCTACCCTGAGCATCAAATAATAGGCGTAAACTGCTTACCAATTATTCATCAATTTGGTAGTTTACACTGCATTACTATGCAATTACCCCGTGGATTTTTAGCTGGAGCATCATTATGAGCAGCCCTGCAAATTTAACCGTTGCCTTAGTGCAGCAAAGTAACAGTGATAATGCAGCACAAAACATGGCAAAATCAATTGCCGGTATTCGCGATGCCGCAAGCCAAGGCGCACAACTGGTGGTGTTACAAGAATTACATCGCAGTCTGTACTTTTGTCAAACCGAAGATGTTGATGTATTTGATTTGGCAGAGACTATTCCTGGTCCAAGTAGCGACACTTTAGCTGAGCTTGCAAAAGAATTAAGCATTGTTATTGTTGCCTCTTTATTTGAAAAACGTGCCACAGGGCTTTATCACAATACTGCGGTAGTGCTTGAAAAAGACGGCACAATTGCGGGTAAATACCGTAAAATGCATATCCCTGACGATCCAGGCTTTTACGAAAAGTTTTATTTCACTCCGGGTGATTTAGGTTTCGAACCAATACAAACTTCTGTCGGCAAACTTGGTGTCTTAGTGTGTTGGGATCAATGGTTTCCAGAGGCTGCGCGTTTAATGGCAATGGCCGGTGCTGAACTATTAATTTACCCAACCGCAATTGGCTGGGATCCACGTGATGACGAAGGCGAGAAAACACGTCAAAAAGATGCGTGGGTAATATCGCAACGCGCACATGCGGTTGCCAATGGCGTACCCGTGATTAGTTGTAATCGTGTCGGTCATGAAAGTGATCCAAGTGGTCAAAGTGAAGGTATTCAATTTTGGGGTAACTCGTTTATAGCGGGTCCTCAAGGTGAACTGCTAGCAGAAGCCAACAACACTGATGAGCAACTGTTACTTGTTGAACTTGATCAAAAGCGTTCTGAAAATGTAAGACGCATTTGGCCGTACCTACGCGACCGTCGTATAGATCATTACCACGATTTAACCAAAATATATCGCGATTAAGAATAAATTAGCGCCTCAGTTGAGGCGCATTAAAGGAGTAGTAAATGGCGTTTGCGCAATGGGCAGCCTTGCCTTGGGTAAAATCTCAAAAAGATAAAATTCAATGGGGGCAACTCACTGGCAGTGGTTTAAGTATTGCCATTGCACAAGGGGTTAAACAACAAGATGGCTTAGTGCTTATTGTTACCCCTGATACACCCAGTGCACTGCGCCTTGAAACAGAGTTGGAGTGCTTGCTACCCGAGCATCCAGTAATGATATTCCCTGATTGGGAAACGTTGCCTTACGATCATTTCTCACCCCATCAAGATATAATTTCATCGCGCTTAGCCACCTTAAATACTTTAAAGAAAGAACAACAAAGTGTATTAATTGTGCCTGTGTCTACCTTGATGCTACGTACCGCCCCTGCTTCGTTTATTTATGGTTCAACCATTAATTTTAAAGTCGGTGATATTCTCGATACCCACAAACTTCGCAGTAACTTAGAGCAAGCAGGCTATTTGCATGTGCAACAAGTCATGGAGCATGGTGAATACGCCATTCGTGGCTCGATTGTTGATTTATATCCAATGGGCAGTCCGCATCCATTTAGACTCGATTTTCTTGATGACGAACTTGATACCATTCGTTTATTTGATGTTGAAAGCCAACGCTCGGATGAAAAAGTCGATAAAATTGAATTACTACCTGCTCATGAGTTCCCTACCAACGAAGCCGATATTGAACGATTTAGAATAAACTACCGTGAAAAATTTGGTGCCAGCTCATCGCAAGATTCCGTGTATATGCAAGTGACCAAAGGCAATTGGCCTGCTGGTATCGAATATTATATGCCGCTGTTTTTTGAGCAATTAGCCACTATTTTTGATTACCTGCCAGATAATGCGACTGTAATGCAACTGGGAGATTTAGAAGATGCTGCGGAGCATTTTTGGCATGATATTAATGTGCGTTATGAAAACCGTCGAGTCGATCCACTGCGCCCGTTACTTGAGCCAGTTGCACTTTATCAACCCATTAATGAACTGTTTGAAAATTTAGGCAACTTTGCTCGCATTCGGTTATCGCAAGCAAAACTCGCGACAAAAGCAGGCAATAAAAATCTAGTCACCAGCGAGTTACCCGCAATACGCATTGATCATAAACTACATGAACCCTATCAAGCATTTATAAATTATGTAGCAGCGCAAAAGAAACAAAAAGGCCGTATCTTACTGTCAGTAGAATCCGATGGTCGCCGTGAATCTCTGCTCGCTATACTTAAACCCAGCGGCTTAAAGTTTAAAGAGTTTTCATCATTCGATGAATTTGTAAATAGCAGTAGCGATGTTGGCTTAATTGTCAGCCCACTAGAACAAAGTGTAGTACTTGGTACAAAGCCCGCATTATCCATAGTTACTGAACAAGAATTACTTGGCATTAAAGTATCGCAGCGTCGCCGTCGTAAACATAAATACGAAGCTAGCCAAGATGCGCTCATCCGTAACTTAGCTGAACTTAAAGTTGGCCAACCGATTGTGCACTTGGACCACGGTGTAGGCCGCTACCAAGGTCTGCAAACGATTGATGCGGCGGGTCTGATCACTGAGTTTGTAACCATTATCTATGCTAATGAAGCAAAATTGTATGTGCCAGTGTCAGCCCTGCATATGCTCAGTCGTTATTCTGGTGGCGAAGAAGCCAGTGCACCGCTTCATAAACTGGGATCTGATGCTTGGGAAAAAGCGAAAAAACGCGCGGCTGAAAAGGTACGTGATGTAGCCGCTGAATTACTCGATATTTACGCCCAGCGCCAAGCTAAAGCTGGTAATGCCTTTGCCCTTGATGGTGCTGCTTATCGCGTATTTAGTGATGGGTTTCCATTTGAAGAAACTGACGATCAGCGTAACGCTATCGAAGCTGTGCTAGGTGATATGCAAAGTAAACAAGCAATGGATAGGTTAGTCTGTGGTGATGTTGGCTTTGGTAAAACTGAAGTTGCGATGCGCGCCGCCTTTGTTGCTGTAAACGATAATAAACAAGTAGCGGTTTTAGTACCAACTACCTTGCTTGCACAACAACACTTTGAAAACTTTAAAGATCGATTTGCCGACTTACCCATTGAAGTCGGTGTGCTGTCTCGCTTTAATTCACCTAAAGAACAAAAAGACACCTTAGAAAAAATGGCTAAAGGTACCTTGGACATCGTCATTGGTACTCACAAATTAATCCAAGCCGATATTATATTTAAAGATCTTGGCTTGCTCATTGTCGATGAAGAACACCGGTTTGGGGTACGTCAAAAAGAGAAGATAAAATCACTGCGTGCCGATGTTGACATTTTAACACTCACTGCAACACCTATCCCACGTACATTAAATATGGCCATGAGTGGTATGCGTGATCTTTCAATCATCGCAACGCCTCCTGCAAAACGCTTAGCGGTTAAAACATTTGTTCGTCAACGCGATGCAGATTTGATCAGAGAGGCGGTATTGCGGGAAATAAAGCGCGGTGGCCAAGTATACTTTTTACATAATAACGTTGAAACTATTGACCGCGTGGCAGAAGAAATTAGTGAGTGGGTACCTGAAGCAAGCGTCGCTTCTGCTCATGGCCAAATGCGCGAACGTGATTTAGAACAACTGATGAGCGAATTTTACCACCAGAAATACAACGTACTCGTATGTACTACCATCATTGAAACGGGAATTGATATCCCCACAGCCAACACAATTATTATGGATAGAGCCGATAAACTAGGCTTGGCGCAGTTACATCAGTTACGGGGGCGAGTTGGTCGCAGCCATCATCAAGCTTATGCTTACTTATTAACTGGTAATCCTAAAGGGCTGTCGAAAGATGCTGTAAAACGCCTTGAAGCCATCGAGTCACTGGAAGATTTAGGTGCCGGTTTTGCACTCGCAACCCACGATTTAGAGATCCGTGGTGCTGGTGAGTTGCTTGGTGATGATCAATCAGGACAAATGCAGACCATCGGCTTTAGCTTATATATGGAAATGCTTGAGCAAGCTGTGAAATCTCTTCGTGAAGGCAAAGAGCCTACCCTTGATAACTTGCTACAACAACAAAGTGAAGTGGACTTAAAGTTAGCCGCTTTACTCCCTGAAGATTATATTCACGATGTAAATGCGCGACTAGGTATTTACAAACGGGTTGCCTACTGCGCTAACCTAGATGATATGGACGAATTACAAGTTGAGCTGATTGATCGCTTCGGCCTGCTGCCTGATGCAACTAAAAACCTATTTAGTTTGCAACAACTGAAACTCAAAGCCAGCGAATTAGGCATTAAAAAAATTGAAGCAAATCCAAAAGGTGGCTATTTTGAGTTTAGTCAACATACTAAGGTTAACCCTAGCTTCATTATAGGTTTGATACAAAGTGCACCTAAGGTGTATAAAATGGATGGTGCAAATAAGTTGCGCTTTGCGATCAATGAGGCGAATGCCCGCGAACGCTTAAAAATGGTCACTGCAATGATTGCAGATTTCGAAAAAAAGGTTAGCCATTAATGTTGCTTAAAAAATCTCTTATCCTACTGTGTTGTGTATTTAGTAGCACAGCATTTGCAGAACGTTGGTTTGAAGTAGAAGTACTGATATTCAAACAGCGCCCTGCCCCTTATTTGCAAGAGGATTTTAGCTTAGACAAAGAGCCAATTAAGGCTAAGCGTAGCGTTGATTTACTGACACCACTTTATACTGCGCAAGCTAAACAGGAGTGTATCAACGGCGACACTCGCTTTAATTCACAGTCATTAACCGATTCTGTGATTGGTGCCAATCGCTCTAATTTATGTGATGGCAGTATTGACTACCTACACAGTTACTCAGCACTGCCACTTAGCCCAATAGCGCCTGTTAAAGACGATATGGAGCAAACCTACTTACTTGCTCCCGAACAGCTACAATTTATATCACAACAGCAAGAGCTGGCGCGAAAAGGACTCAAGCCTATACTTCATACAGGATGGCGTTTTGAAGGTGCGAGCCAATCTCGCTCTGAAAGCATTAAACTGTTTGGCGGTAAATTATTACGCGCACCTGTGATTGCACAAACGCCACAGTATACAAATAATGACTTTATTAGTTTAGTCAACACCAATCAGAGCATAGCCCCAGTAGTTGAACAAGCTGCGGATCAATGGGAGCTAGACGGTAGCTTTAATATTTACTTGCGCCATTATTTATTTATTAACGCCAGTTTTGATGTGAATGAAAGACAAGCCAACGGTGAAATCCAACACGCTCGGTTCGCACAATTCAAACGTGTTATAAGTGGCGACATTCATTATTTTGACCATCCTAAAATGGGCATGATTGTACAAATTAGAAAATTCAAACACTAAATAAAGGAAGATGACCGAATGAAAAAGCTTTTAATTATTGCTGCAGCATTAAGCCTAGCAGCTTGCTCAAAAGTAAGCTTAGAGAATTACGAAAAAATCGAAATTGGCATGGATAAAACTGCAGTAGAAGCTATTTTAGGCAGTGCTGATAATTGTGTTGAAAAAACCCTACACACAAATTGTACATGGGGCGATGACAGTAAAAACATTGAAATCACCTTAGTGTCAAACAAAGTATCTTTGTACAGTAAAACTGGTTTAGAAAAATAAACCATTGCAGTAGGTAGTAACAAACTTACTACCTACTGACTTAATGTTATTACCACCAATAAACAGGATAATGACGTTTAGGATTGCGTGATAAATTATTAACTAGCAACCCAACTAACAGCATAATTGTCGTACCAAACAACACAGGGCTAAGCACATAGTAATAACCAAGCTGTTGTATACCATTACCACCAATAACCGCAATCAATGCAGTAGCGCCACCGGGAGGATGCAAAGTACGTGTTAAGTGCATAACTGCAACTGATAATGATACAGCCAAAGCACTTGCCAACATTAAATCAGCAGTTAGCAGTTTTGCCACAGTCACACCTACCAACGCGCTGAGAGCATGACCGCCAATAAGATTGCGCGGCTGAGAAAACTCCGCTAATGGCGCACCGTAAACAAGCACTGCAGTTGCACCTAAAGAACCAATTAAAAATAAATTAGTTAACGGATCAAACTGTAAACTTTTACCAATTATAGCAACCAAATAAATGCCCAAAAATGACCCAAGTAAAGACCACATAATTTTACTCATTGGTTTACGTGGTGGACATTGACTGGTTGCGGCCATCCTGGAAATCAGAAAGCGCATATCACTTCCCCTCAAGCTGTGTAAAATGAGGGAGATAATACCTGATAGATAAGAAAATCGACGACAACTTTTATTCCATTTCGCTATAAATAAGCTCAATACTAACAATTTTACTTCTATTTAAAGTGATTTTATAACGCTGATACTTTATCTCTTCGTCATTTTGATATGAAAGCACTACATTTAGTTGATAGCGGCGCTCCACACTTTGTTTTGATATTTTATTACTATCAAGATGATACAGTTTACCTTCGCCTTTTTTTAAGTTCCGCGCAAACGCCGCTAAACTAAACTGCAAGGTCTGTTGCAAGCTATCATAACCAGGTAAAAACTCTTTTGCATTAACCCGAATTTCACTGGCAAAGTGCAGCCATTGCGCTGCTTGTTTATTTTGTTGACGTCGTTTTGAAAATATTTTTCGTACATCCTCTGGAATATGTTTAAAGCGTGTATATTCAAGCCAGATGTATTGTGTAGCTATTTTATCTTTGGTTACACTATTTCGAAATTGAAACCGCCATTTTGGCCGCCCTTTCACAATAGCTCGCCAAATAACTCGTGTTATATCTTCTTTAAAAATTTCTCGCATCCCGTAAATAGCGCCCAAAATGATCACTAATGTCGCAGTCACTTCGGTAAATGAGATCCGCGCATTCAGAACCACAACCATAACAAGCGCCATTATAATCGCTGTAACGGTTCCTTTAACCAATCGTTTTAAATAACTATTAAGGTAACGAGTATTACGATTTAACACCACACCATGCTCAATCAAACGCTGTAAAAGACGCATCTTATTGGTGATCCGGTTTGCATCCTGAAGGGTTGATTCCGAGTTATATTGCAGCTCATGTCGATAATCTTGCTCGGCTTTACAAAAATTCATCAGATCATTACGCTCTTTCGCGTAATCACTGCTACGAGGCCCTTCGTCAAGTAATTTTAAAAACGACTGCTCAATATGCCAACTCAGATAGTTATCTGCATTGGTATAAAACGAGATCAGTTTTTCATCATCTGGTGTGTAACGCCTTAGTTTTTTAAGTAAGCTTTGACTTTGTTCACATAATTCAATAGCGCGCTGATAAAACTCATCAACTTCTTCAATCTTCAATGTATCTTTGATATCGGTATCAATCGCTAGGCGGACTTGATAACAATACAAATTGAGGTTTTGCCGATAGTCTTGTTGTTCACCTTTATTTTTACTAACAAAGCGACTGCGCACTAAAGGTAAATGGATATTATTGGCGTTATACGCTAAATACGATTTGAAGTGGTTATTAAAATACGATTCTTCTGTTAACGTTTGCGGATTGATGCCCATTTCATTCGGAATAGAAAAATACATATCAATGCGCTGTTCAGAGCGCGGGCTCAATTCAGGTTCAATTATAAAGGATAAGTTTTCATCCTGTTTTAGCAATCAGCTCTCCTAATAAGTAAAAAGATGCCTCTAGTTTACTGCCACACTTTCATTTGTTCAATAAAAAAAGGCCTAGTAAAAACTAGGCCTTAGATAAAATCAAAGTTACTTACTGATTAAAGTTTAACATTCACACCAGCAAAGAAACGACGACCTAATACATCATATGTGAACGGATCAGTATTTGAATCGTAGTTACCTGAGTAATAAGGTGGTTGTTTATCAAATAAGTTATTTACACCAGCTGAAACACTCACGATATCATTTATCATATATGAGCCACTTATATCGTGGTATACAATAGATGGAGTCGTTGGTGCAATACATTTACCCGGTTCATTACGACATGTAAAGCTATCCATTCCGGCAATATAACGGGCTTCATACGTTGCATCCCAGCTATCACTGCTTGCTGTAAGGTGGAAGTTTGACTTAAGATCTGCAAAACCACCGCTACCATTTGTAACGTAGCCTTGGTAATCAATCACAGCACCAGTGTCTACTACATACTCGTCTAAATATGTTGTATCTAAGCCTGCTTTCCAAGCTACACCTAATGCATCAAATGAATACGCTAAGTTTAAATCAATACCTGATGTTTTTTCAGAACCGATATTACGTAACTGGTTATTAAATACTATACGGCCATCTGGACGTATAAATGCACCGGTATTTTCACACAGTGTAGTACCTGTGCCGCTAGGATTAATACATTGATCAACAACGAATTGACTAGTGTAAGTACTGATCGCATTTTCAATTTCAATATCGTAGTAATCTACTGTCATTGAAAAGCCGCTAATCCACTCAGGCTCATACACGATACCGAATGTTAATGTATCAGCTTCTTCTGGAGTTAGAGCTGTATTACCACCAACAGTAACTTCAGCTTGATCGTCTGCGCCAGGGTAAGTTACACCATCATAAGATATTGCTTTACCTGAATACAATTCATCAACAGTAGGAGCACGGAAAGCCGTTGAACGCACAGCACGCATCATTAGCTCGTCTGTTGCTCTCCAAGTTAAACCTAACTTCCAAGTATTATCTGAACCAAAGGTGCTGTAATCAAAAGCACGAATTGCCGCACTTAATTCAACACTTTGCGCTAAAGGTGCATCTGCTAATAATGGAATTGCAAATTCGACATAAGCTTCATCAACATCAAAGCCGCCACTTGTTGGATCGATACGAGGATCATTACCTAGACCTTGTGCAGCAATTGAGTCAGGATCTTGCCATGCTTTTTCTTGACGATGCTCTACGCCAGCAGCAAATGCAGCATAACCTGCAGGTAGTTCAAACATCTCACCAGACAGTGAACCAGCAACGATAAATAACTGGCTGCCACCTGATTCTTGTTCTTTGTAAATATAAGGATTTACATTTGCTTGAGCCCAATCAGCTTCATTTAAAGGATTAAATGTGCCAGCATCTACGGCCGCTTTTAACGCCGAAACATTGTGAAGATTGCTGGTTTTACTTACTGAATCGTTACGACCAAAATTTGCAGAAAGATCCCAAGAGTAATCATTAATTACACCTTCAGCACCAACAACTATGCGCACAGTATCTACAGTTTGGGTGTAGTTACGAGTACCACTTTCGCTCATACGACGACGGTAGCTAATTGGGTCACCTGCAGCGTAGTTGGTTGGCGTTGTAACATAATCACCATTTGCATCTTCTACAAACGCATTATTAACAACTTGACGTTTATCATACGTTTGGCCTAATAAGCTATTGCCCATAGTGCTTGGATCGTAGTTAAATGCAAAGTTAATTGGTTGTGGAGCTAACTGCTGCTCTGACCAACGTTTAGTATAAGTGAATTCACTGAAGAAACTTGTGTCGTCGGTAAGTTCATATGTACCAAGACCCGTAATATTTAAACGATTCATTGGTGTATATAAATAGCTACTTTTTGAGTAGTTGTATGCATCAGCTGCTGTTGTGTAGCGATGTAAAGTACCGCCTAGTCCACTTAAACCACTGTCGTCAGCAACACCCGTCTTCTCTAATTCACCATCTTTATTTAAGATATCAGCCGTCACATTACTTTGAATGTGTCCACCTTCGCTGAATGAAGAACCACCACAATATAGGCCATTTGCGCCTTCTAGTAGTGGGCAGCTTGAGAAGTCACGATCACTTTGGCTTGCTTGGCCACGATTAGTGTACTGAGCACCAAAAACAATATTACCTTTATCAAAAGAAGTACCAACTGTAAAATCAATTGAATTTTCAGTTGCATCATGCTTTGAAGTCATTGCAGTGTTTACATTTAAATCTAAACCTTCAAAGTCATTTTTAAGGATGATGTTTACAACACCTGCCACAGCATCAGTACCATAAACAGCAGAAGCACCATCTTTAAGTACTTCAATTTGCTTGATCATTGATACTGGAATAGTGTTTAAATCAACGGTAGACGCTGCACCAGTCCCTGAGTTGATCATACGACGACCGTTAACAAGCACTAAAGTACGTTGAGAACCTAAACCGCGAAGGTTAATCGATGCGTTACCGCCAGATCCATTATTAACACCAGGGTTTGTCATTGCGCCGCCTGTAGCGGTCATCTTTTGTAATACGCTATCGATGCTTGTTGCACCCATTGCTTTAATATCATCGGCGCCAATTAATGTAACTGGGCTAGCGGTTTCCATATCTGAACGCTTAATGCGAGAACCCGTTACTTGAATTTTTTCGATAGTTTGCGCCGCATTTTCAGCTGCTGCTACTTGCATCGTTGAAAACATAGGAATAGCTGTAACAACAGCTAAGCCAATCATAGATTTTTTCATGTGAAACCCTACTTGTTGGAGAAATACCTTGCTCAGGTAGCGCTCGTTTTATTTGAGAATATCGAGTCAGCGATGGCAACTTAGGCGGATTTAACTGAATGAAATCTGAATGAGTGGTCAATAATTATCTTTGCGATTATTGATAAACCTGCAACAGGTACGTTAGTTAATGAATGTTTCATTGTTAACTACTTAATACAATTTAAATTCATAAACTTAAGAACAAACAAAAACATTTTAAACATGTATGAAATCAAACTGATGGATTTTGTAATTATATGTAATTAACGTATAAAAATACCTAAATCAGAAAATTTCACAAGTTAATCACATCATTTTATTAAAACTGCAAAACTGACCAACAACTGCTAACCATAGTTATGCAATAATTTTGCGTATTTAAGCTCTATGCAACTTTTTTGATAGCAATATAGTGGGGTTTAGCTTTGTTCATTGCAGCTTAATGTCAAAATAAGGTGGTTTTATGCGCACTCTATAAATTTTACTGAAAATATAAAAATTCAAGGCGAGACTTAAACTAGAAACCCTGATTTACAAATAGATACTCAACTTAATATTCAGCGTATTATTTCAGTAAATATTGCTTTGAAGTGTTTTGATGGGTTAAAGGTTCAATTAAAAAAATGGGTCCAGTGCATTATTAATGCATGAAGTCAGCTAATACTTAGCTAATGAAGGTACCAAAATTTGCGTGTATAGATGGGTAGAATAGTTGATAACGAACGTTCGTAACTCTATACCCTAAGCTTCGGATAGCAAACTTCTTAACCAACACTCCGATTTGATATGGATTAAACTGATATCAATAAGTCGCATCAAAGTAATAAAATATCTGCTTAAGTTGGCCCTGTGGATTTTTAACTTCGAGTGTCAACTTCCAGGTCATATTGCGCTCGGAACAAATGCCAACCATACCTTGCGCGACTAAAATATCATTACGCGGCTCAAAAAACACTGGAATATATCCCATATACATAGTGATACCTTCAAGCTTAGCACTGTGAACTAACAATGTGCTTGGTAACGATAAATGTATTTCAAAAGGCGTCTCTGGTGTTATTTGTTGCTCACTCAACCAAATTTTCACCTGATTATCATACTCGCATAACTGATTTGGCCGACAACTTGCATCTTGAGTTTGCGCTTCTATACTTAGCGGTTGTGGGCCACACGCCATTAACATATGCAATGCGCTTAAAAACACAACTAAAAGCTTAATTGGCATAGTATTCCTTAGATAAATTAAAGGCCGATACTAATCAGCGTACTGTTAAAATACAACCACTGAACAAAATTCTTACACAAATGTACAAAAGTGTGTCAAAAAATAGCCAACTGCATGTGAAAAATTGATTGATGTCATAATTTTATGCAATTGACCTATCTTTTTTAGGCCAAAAATTTTATCATTTCCCCGCAAAAATAAGGGTTTCTCGAGTTTGTTTTCTGAAGCAGTCAAGGCATTGAGGGTTTTTTGATAACATACTTGAGAATAATAGTAGGCCCCACTTTATAAAGTGGGTAATTCATTTCTAAACGCATTTATTGCAGCGGAAGCCAGAAAATGAGCCAAACAGTAGCATCACAAACTGAGTACAACTATAAGGTTGTACGCCAATTCGCTATTATGACAGTGATTTGGGGCATCGTTGGCATGAGTATTGGGGTTCTGATTGCTGCCCAATTAGCTTGGCCAGCACTTAACTTTGATACACCATGGTTAACATACTCTCGACTACGTCCGTTACACACGAACGCAGTTATTTTCGCATTTGGTACCAGTGCACTTTTTGCAACATCTTATTATGTTGTTCAACGTACTTGTCAAACGCGCCTTCTTTCCGACAAATTAGCCGCCTTTACATTTTGGGGCTGGCAGTTAGTTATCGTACTTGCGGTTATCACTCTACCTCTAGGTATAACAAGTTCAAAAGAATATGCTGAGCTTGAGTGGCCAATCGATATTCTAATCGCTATTGTCTGGGTTACCTATGCAGTTGTATTTATGGGCACCATTGCTAAACGTAAAGTGTCTCATATCTATGTTGCTAACTGGTTCTATGCTGGCTTTATCATTACTGTTGCAGTACTTCATATTGTTAACAGCATGGCAGTACCAGTATCACTGACTAAATCATACTCAATCTACGCCGGTGCAGTAGATGCTATGGTTCAGTGGTGGTACGGTCATAACGCTGTAGGTTTCCTATTAACAGCTGGTTTCTTGGGTATGATGTATTATTTCGTGCCTAAACAAGCTGGTCGTCCAGTTTATTCATACCGTTTATCTGTTGTTCACTTTTGGGCATTAATATCACTGTATATCTGGGCTGGTCCTCACCACTTACACTACACTGCACTTCCTGATTGGACACAAAGTTTAGGTATGGTGATGTCAATCATCTTATTCGTTCCATCTTGGGGCGGTATGATCAACGGTATCATGACGTTATCTGGTGCATGGCATAAACTACGTACTGATCCAGTACTACGTTTCTTAGTTGTATCGTTGTCTTTCTATGGTATGTCGACCTTCGAAGGCCCAATGATGGCAATTAAATCAGTTAATGCTCTTTCTCATTACACTGATTGGACTGTTGGCCACGTTCACTCTGGTGCGCTTGGTTGGGTTGCAATGATTTCTATCGGTGCTATTTACCACCTTATCCCTGCGTTATTTTCACAAGGTCGTATGTATAGCGTGAAACTTGTTAATACACACTTCTGGTTACACACTGTGGGTGTTGTACTTTACATTGTAGCAATGTGGATCTCAGGTGTTATGCAAGGTCTAATGTGGCGTGCAGTAAATGCCGACGGTACATTAATGTACAGCTTTGTACAGTCGCTACAAGCATCACATCCTTTCTATGTTATGCGCTTCTTAGGCGGTGTGTTCATCGTCACAGGCATGCTGGTTATGGCTTATAACGTTTACCGTACAATTTCAGCGAAGAATGACTCGTTGAAATTAGATGCGCAAGCACAATTAGCATAACGGAGTGAGATGATGAGCAATAAAAATTCACAAAACAAACATGAAATAGTCGAAAAAAATATCGGCCTTATGGCTATCTTGACTGTTTTTGCTATCAGCTTCGGCGCATTAGTAGAGATCACTCCACTGATGTTCCAAGACGATACAACAAAGCCAGTGGATGGTTTACGTCCACTAAACGCGCTGGAAATGGAAGGTCGCGATATCTATGTGCGTGAAGGTTGTTATAACTGTCACTCACAAATGATCCGCCCTTTCCGTGATGAAGTAGAACGTTACGGTCACTACTCTGTTGCTGGTGAATCAGTATGGGATCACCCATTTCAATGGGGTTCTAAACGTACTGGTCCTGACCTAGCACGCGTAGGTAAACGTTACTCGGATGACTGGCATTATGCTCACTTAGTGAATCCACGTGCTGTGGTTCCTGAGTCAAACATGCCAGGTTTCCCTTGGTTAGCAGAGGATCGTGTTGACACTAGCCTTACTCTGAAAAAGCTTAAAATTTTCCGTGATACATTTGCTATTAATCCACAAAACCCAGCTCACCCTGGTTTAGGATATGGTAGTGATGAAGAACTAATCGCTGATGTTGCTAAAGTTGATGCAATGAATGACGGTAAAGGTGCGACAGAAATACAAGCCCTTATCGCTTATTTGCAACAACTTGGCACGCACTTGAAGTAATTAATTATGGATTACGGAACATACAGAGGCATTTTAACTCTGGTAATTTTAGTACTATTTATTGTCATTGTTGTGTGGGCATATAGCAAGCGTAGTAAAACTCGTTTTAAAGACGCCGCTAATGTCATCTTTGAAGATGAGAAAAAACACAACGATACAATCTCTAACGAGGAAAAGGGGTCTGAGAAATGACTAGCTTTTGGAGTATATGGGTTATTGTATTAACCCTTGCATGCTTATTTATCATTTTTGGCTTACTAGTGTGGAATTTAACAAACTACACTGGTGTTAAAGAAGGTGAAAGCTGCGGGCACGAATTTGATGGTATTGAAGAACTAAATAATCCGCTACCTAAGTGGTGGACTTACATGTTCTTTGCAACATTTGTATGGTCAGTTTACTACTTAGCAGCATACCCAGGTTTAGGTAATTGGGAAGGTATTGCTAAATGGAGTAGCTCTAACCAAGGTATTACCTCTTTAGCTGAATCTAAAAAAGCAATTGAAGAAGCCAAAGCGAATGGTGAATTTGTAAAGCTTGATAAAGAATATGAAGCTGCAGATGAGCGTTTTGGTCCTATTTTTGCCGCTTATGCTCAGCAAGATATCGAAACGCTTGTTACTGATGAAAAAGCACTGGAAATTGGCCAGCGTTTATTCGCACAAAACTGTTCGCAGTGTCATGGTTCTGATGCCCGTGGTGGTCAAGGCTTCCCTAACCTAACTGATAAAGATTGGTTGTACGGTGGCACGCCAGATAAAATCAAAGAAACACTGTTACATGGTCGTATTGCTGCAATGCCACCTTGGGGTGCTGCATTGGGTGAGCAAGGCGTTAAAGAAATGACTGCTCATGTACTAAGTTTATCAGGTCGTACCGTTAACCAAAAAGACGCAGCCGCAGGTGCAGCTAAGTTTGCAATGTGTGCCGCGTGTCATGGTGCTGATGGTAAAGGTTCAGTTGCACATAATTTACCGTTTGGTGCACCTAACTTAACTGATAACATCTGGCTATATGGTGGTTCTCAACGTGCTGTTGAAGAAACACTTAACAACGGTCGTGCCGGTGTTATGCCAGCTTGGAAAGACATTTTAGGTGAAGAAAAAATTCATCTATTAACTGCATACGTTTATAGTTTATCGCAAGATAAATAACTAAAACGTTAATAGAATGTTTATATTTTAATGTTTTAATTCAATAGATTAATTCAGATCAAAAAAGCCTCCATCTGGAGGCTTTTTTTTAGTTTTTTCAACTTAAATCCTATAAAATGCCCTTATCGTAAACTAATTAAGTGTATTTATGACCCCTACTCCTTGGTATAAAAATTTCTGGCCGTGGTTCTTAATCTTTTTTCCGCTAGTTGCCATCATTGGTTGTATTTCCCTTTTTATAACTGCGATCGGCAATGGTCCTGATATGGTGGTTGATGATTACTATAAAAAAGGCAAAGCAATTAACTTAGAACTGAGCAAATTCGAGAAAGCTAAAGCGTTATATTTACATGGTGACTTGCTAATCGAAGCTGATAAAGTCAGATTTAAATTCAATAAGGGGGACACCAGTAATATCCACTCATTAAAACTATCGTTTTATCACCGAACGATTCAGGCTCATGACTTTAGTACTCATTTAACCCCAAATGCGAATGGTGAATTTACAGCAATTGTCGAACCATATACTGATGGTGCTTATACTGTATTTATTGAGCCGATAGACGGTAGCTGGAAATTAAAAGAAAACATCACTTTGCCAAGTGAGCAAAGTATTGCCATAAGTCCTGAATATAAGTAGTCACCCCATCATGTCTAATAACTGCTTTCATTGCCTTGAAAGTGTACCATCGGGTTTTAACGCTACTGTTGTTATAGACGGTAGCGCGCAACCGATGTGTTGCATAGGCTGTCAAACCGTTGCCGAGACGATTGTTGCTCAAGGCATGACCGATTATTATAAATTCAGAACCGTGCGCGCTGGTAAAGTAGAACAGCTAGTTCCTGAGCAATTAGCATTTATTAGTAGTTACGATAACCCAGATATTCAAGACGAGTTTATTTCTCAAACCAACGATATCAGTGAAGTGTTATTGACCGTTGAAGGGATCACTTGCGCTGCCTGTGCATGGTTGATTGAAAGGCAACTGTTAAACATACCCGCAATCAAACGCGTTGACGTAAATACATCAACAAACCGCGCGATGATCCAATGGCATAAAGATCAGACACCATTAAGCGACATTATCAAATCGTTATTAGAAATTGGCTACAAGGCCTACCCGTTTCAAGTCGATGTTGAAGCAAGTCAAAAGCAGCTAGTTGCCAAAGCGTATATACGCAGGCTCGGCGTAGCAGGCTTAATGACCATGCAGGTGATGATGTTTGCTTTCGCCATGTACTTTGGCATGTTTTCTGGTATGGAAGAAAACTTTGAACAGTATTTTCGATGGATCAGCTTAATACTCGCTTCACCGGTTATTTTATACAGTGCTATGCCCTTTTTAACCAATGCAATTAATGGCTTAAAAGCCAAGCAGTTAAACATGGATCTTCCTGTATCCCTGGCTATTTTTGGCGCATATGGCGCAAGTAGTTACGCCACCGTGATGGCCGTGGGTGAAGTGTATTTTGAATCAATTTGTATGTTCACCTTCTTATTATTGCTAGGTAAATATTTAGAGTTCCGAGCTCGTCTTAAAGCCAGTGAGTTTACTGCTAACTTACAAAAGTTATTACCACTTACAGCCCGTACTTTGGATGAAAACGGCCACGAACATATTATTGCAGCTAAAAAATTAAAACTCGGTGACCGAGTCTTAATTAAAGCCGGGGAAACAATTCCAGCAGATGGTGTTATTTGCACTGGCAGCACCACCGTTGATGAAGCAATGATGACAGGTGAGCATTTACCAGTTAATAAGTACATCGATCATCAAGTTTTTGCCGGTACCGTAAATCATGATGGTGTAATTGAAATTCTTATCAACAAAATTGGTCAAAACACTCTTTTAAACCAAATAATTAAACTGCAGCACAGTGCGCTTGCCACCCGTCCTAAACTGGTGGAAATCACCGACAAAGTGGCGCAATGGTTTGTTGCCTGTTTGCTGGTATTTGCTTCACTTACCGCCATCGGCTGGTATCAAGTTGACCCTGAACATGCCTTTTGGATCACCATTGCGGTCCTTGTTGCAACTTGCCCATGTGCGCTAAGTTTAGCAATTCCAACCGCCTTAACCTGCGCGGTGGCTACCTTAACCCGCAAAGGGATACTCATTAAGCAGTCTCATGTGCTAGAAACACTACCACAATTAACGCGCGTTGCTTTTGATAAAACAGGCACGTTAACACAGGGGCGTTTTAGCCTAGATGCTGTGGACTTATTAGCAAATTCTTTATCTAAAAAACAGATTTTGGCTCTTGCAGCGCAACTTGAAAGTTACTCCGAACACCCTATAGCGACTGCATTTAATGAGTTTACACCCGCACAGCGCGACTTAACGAATATTAAAATTCTTCCTGGCTGTGGCATCACCGGTGAAGATAACAATCATAACTATGCAATTGGTAAAAGTGGTTGGTTCAACAGTAAAAAAAGTAATGCTCAAGCAACGTTCTACATTGATCAACAACCAGTTGCTAACTTTTACTTTGTAGATGAAGTAAAAAGTAATGCGGCAAACTTAATCACCTCTTTGCAACAGCAAGGCTTAACCTGTCACATGCTAACTGGGGACGCCTCAAATGCAGGGCAACAAATTGCTAAGAAGCTCAAACTTGATAGCTTTAAAGTAGGCTGTCTACCAGAGGATAAACAGAGCGAAGTGAAGCTGTGGTCAAGCCAAGGTGAAATTGTTGCTATGGTAGGAGATGGTGTCAACGACAGTCCAGTGTTTAATAGCGCGCATTTATCTATCGCAATGGAAACCGGCGCTGATATTTCCAAAAACACCGCCGATGTGGTATTACTCAATAGTGATTTAGCCGCTATCGAGCATTTATTGACGGTATCGAAAAAAACACGCCGAATAATAAAGCAAAATTTAGCGCTTTCATTGCTCTATAATGGTTCAATCTTACCGCTTGCGGCATTAGGCCTAGTTGCACCTTGGATGGCTGTGATTGGGATGTCTGCCAGTTCCATCATTGTGATCAGTAACTCACTAAGGTTATTAAAATTATGAGTATAATTTATATTCTAGTTCCAATTGCTATTTTATTTGTACTGATCGCGATTGGAGTGTTTTTTTGGGCCGTTCGCGGTGAACAATTTTCAGATTTAAACAAACAAGGCCATAGCATTTTGTTTGAAGATGATAAAGAGCAGCATAAAAAAAGTAATGATTGACCCCTTATTTGTCAGCGCTTTTATCATGGGCCTTATTGGCAGCGGACATTGCATAGCAATGTGTGGTGGTATTGCCAGCTCCTTACAATTAGCCACAGATAAAACCCGACCATTGCAGTACTCCATTGCGTATAACATCGGTCGTGCCGGCAGTTATATGCTCGCAGGGGCGCTCGTTGCTGGGATCAGCAGCCATTTTGCCACCCAAAGTCATTGGTTCGCGTTAATTTTAGCGTTTTTAAGTGGCCTGTTTATGATTTTGGTTGGCTTGTATATCATGCGGTTAGGCGCAAGCTTACAATGGCTGGAATCGCTAGGGAAAACCTTGGTGTGGCAGCACTTGGTAAAACTAAATCGTTTTATAATGCCAATCAACTCATTACCTAAAGCAATGGCTTATGGCGCATTATGGGGTTGGTTACCCTGTGGTTTAGTTTATTCAGCGCTAATCTGGGCGATGACCAGCAACACAGCCCTTGATGGCGCTCTAGTCATGCTATTTTTCGCGCTTGGTACGTTTCCCGCGATGTTAAGTATCGGCATGGGCGCACAAGTATTACATAAAGTATTAAATCACCCATGGGCACGAATAGCACTGGGCAGTGTACTTATTTGGTACGGGATTTATTTACTTATCATTGCAACTGACAAGCTGCTGCATTAATCTTAACAAATTAATGTGACAACATTTAATGGACTGAACTAATGGATTTATATCAAAACAAAGCCAAAAATAATTGCACAATCAGCTGCAATGACTGCAGCATAAGTCAACTGTGCTTGCCTTTTACCCTCAATGGGCAAGAAATGGATAAACTTGATGAAATCATTGAGCGTAAAAAACCATTACACAAAGGGGATTTTCTTTTTGAATCAGGAGCGCCACTGAACGCTATTTTTGCTGTTCGTTCTGGTTCATTTAAGTCCTACACCCTTTCAGAGCAAGGTGACGAGCAAATTACTGGCTTTCACCTCGCAGGAGATTTAATAGGCTTTGATGCAATAAATAAAATGGCACACCAAAGCTTTTCTCAAGCGCTCGAAACCTCAATGGTATGCGAAATTCCATTTGAAACACTTGATGATCTAGCGGGTAAATTACCAAAACTACGCCAGCAGATTATGCGCCTGATGAGCAGTGAAATTAACTACGACCAAGAAATGTTTTTGTCACTGAATAAAAAATCAGCCGAAGAGCGCTTAGCTAGTTTTATCTACAACTTGTCAAATCGCTTTGGCGAACGCGGGTTTTCTCGTAAAGAGTTTCGCTTTACCATGACCCGTGGTGAAATTGGTAATTACCTTGGTTTAACCGTTGAAACGATTAGTCGTTTACTGAGTCGTTTTCAAAAAGCTGCTTTAATAAAAGTGGAAGGCAAATTTATCACTATTCTAGATAGTGATGGGTTATCCGCAGCTGCAGCAATTCACCCAAAATAAACTTGATCTAGCGCAACAAGTTGTTAGCTGTTACTTTAACTACTCACGTTATACGTTACACTCTAGCTATAAAGTAGTTAAAGGAGCAGCTTATGAACACCATCAAACAAATACTCGCCATTATTGATCCAACCGCTGAGTCTCAGCATGGTTTATCTCGCTCTATCGAATTAGCCAAAAAGTCCGGTGCCAGTATCACCGCTTTTATGAGCATTTATGATTTTTCCTATGAAATGACGACCATGCTCTCTGGCGATGAGCGCGAGGCAATGCGCAATGCCGTCGTTAAAGACCGCCAGTTATGGCTGGATGAAATTTTGCAACATTACCCAGACGTTGATATTAACAGCCAAGTGGTTTGGCATAATCGCACTTATGAAGCGATCATCGATACGGTAATAGACCAACAGTTTGATTTGGTTGTAAAAGGAACTCACCAGCACGATACACTTAAGTCAGTAATTTTTACTCCAACCGATTGGCATTTAATTCGTAAATGCCCAGCCCCGGTATTATTGGTAAAAGAGCACGCTTGGCCTTCGCAGGGTAATATTTTAGCTGCTGTTAACGCTGTAAGTGAAAATCAACAGCACCTTGATTTAAACCATCGTATTATTCAAGATGCGCAGTTTTTATGTGAACTGGCTAACGCAAGCCTTAGTATCGTGAACGCCTATCCTGCGACACCGGTAAACATTGCAATTGAAATCCCTGAGTTTAATCCCAGTATTTATAACGAGTCGGTTAAAAAACATCATATAGAATCAACCCATGAGTTAGCAGCTAGTCATCAAATCGCCCAGCATAACTGTGTCATAGAAGAAGGTTTACCAGAGGACGTGATCCCGGATGTAGCAAAGCGCCTTAATAGTGAATTAGTGGTAATTGGTACGGTTGGCCGCACTGGATTAAGTGCAGCCTTAGTAGGTAACACCGCAGAGCATGTTATTGACAGCCTTGATTGTGACGTATTAGCCTTAAAACCCGATGGCTATGTGAGCCCGCTGGCAAAAGATTAAATAAATTTTGTTGATTGAAACTTTAGGCATATAATACGCCCCTTTATTTTACCCATAGTTCTAAAGGGGGCGTAATGTCGCATTCTGTTCAAGCCAAAGCTCAACATAGCTTATCTAAGTTACAAAAACGCTTACGTCGTCAAACCGGTCAAGCGGTGATGGACTTCAATATGATTGAAGAAGGCGACCGTATCATGGTGTGCCTCTCTGGTGGAAAATTATATTCAATAACTATATTGTAAAGCATCTTTCACCTACTTCCCCCTTTTGATATCTATTATTAATTTTATTTTCCACAAAAATATGTAAAGTCTGCTATTTTATAAGAACACCTTATTATTCAAAAAAAATTTGTAAAGTATGAATGTCAGTAAATACCGTCTTGGGGATAAACGCTTTATTGCCTTCATAGATGAGAATCACATCCCTGTAGAACCTTTAGCAAATGCTTTTTTGTATACAATTTTTTTTCATTCATCTATCGCTACAAAATTTCGAATAGCCAATGAATTAAAAATTATTTTGAATTATTTCAAATCAAAAGCAATTAACTTAGAGGAGAGGATTTCAACAGGAGAACTATTAACAGAAGCAGAGATTAGTAATTTTTACGCTTCAATGAGAATGAATAAAAGCGCTTTGGATCAAAAAGATCAAATTTATTCCATAAACACCCCCGATATTTACAGTAAAAAAATAAGGAATTCAATTTCTGTATCCAATCATTCTAGTGCTCTAGTAGCTATTGAAACGTGCACAGGAAGAGTCAGAACCTTTAGAAAGTATTTGAGCTATATCTTTGACTATTTCCATGGACATAGTATTCCGTCACAAGAGTTATTATCTTCTTTCAGTAGAATTCAAGCTCGGATACAAATAAAAGAAAAATACACCAAGGAATCAAAATCATACAAAAGCATGATGCTACAAGAAAGCGTTATAGAGAATGATACTTACAAGCAATTTAAAGAAGTGATACAACCACATAATCCAAGAAATCCATTTAAAAAATCAAAATTCAGAAATTACCTCATATTATCTATACTTGATCAAACAGGTATCCGAAGAAGTGAAGTTTGCAAAATTAAGATATCTGATTGCCAATTCTTTGACAGTTTTGACAAAATAAAGATATATTCGACCCCTGACGACTCATCAGATCCTCGACTTGATAGACCAAACAATAAACGAGGAATCTCTCACTTAGTCTCTATTAATACTAGTTTAATGCATGAAATTTACTTCTATATAAATAGTATTAGAAATTTATATCCAAAAGCAGCCAGTCATGATTTTTTATTTATTTCTGAAAAAAATTCGAAAAATTCGGCTGGTTTGCCACTATCGAGAAACTCTGTAAACTATTCCCTTAAAAAAGTGTCCCGCTTACTGAACTCAAAAATTCACCCGCACTTATTGCGGCATAAATGGAATGAAAGATACACTGAATATGCTGCTAAAAAAGGCCTCAATAAAGAATGGGTCGAAGATTCTAGAAGAGCTGCTATGGGCTGGGTTCCAGGCTCTAATACTGGCAGAATTTATAATTTGAAGTATGAACAACTAACAGCTATGCGAATCATGCAGGAGCATCAAGGAGAAATAGATGGCTTCAAATCAAAAGAATAATGAAACTATTTCAAACACAATTTGTTTACCACAATATTTTACGTCTCAAGCTGGTCTAAAAGTTAAAACCTTTGAACCCGAGTGGGTCATTGATGATGGTGGCAACAATGCAAAAATCAATATTTCTTGGCTGTTAAATTTCGAAGAAAACTTGGTATTTCGAGACTCTTTAATTGACACTTTAATTCACTATGTAGAATCAAAATCTGCACTAACAGTCTGTACAGTTACTTTCGCTATAAGGGCTGCTTTTCCTAGTGATAAAATCAAAGTTACTGAGTTTACGCTTAATTGGCATGAACTAGCAGACTCTACAAAAAAAACCTTAAAAGGTTTCATTTCTACGGCTTATAAATTGAATAATATGATTTTTAGAGAATTTCAAGAAATAACAAAGAAGTTCAATTTTAAATCTAAATTTCAAGGGTTAGATCCAACCAAAGGCCGCCTAACTGACTATGAATACGATTCAATGCTGCAGGAGCTAAGAGTTAAATGTAATGCAATACCGAAAACCCCTCCAAAAGACTTTAGCTTTTATTCCAGTAACTCAGGCAATAAACTAAAATTTGAAAGTTATAAATCAATAATTTGTTATAGAACAATGGTACAGTTAGCTAGGAGGCCTAAGCAAATTTCATTCTTAAGATGGAGTGATGTATTACCTGTTTTTATCTCTTTTCAAGATAAACATATAGAGATAGAACCTCTTCATACTGGATTAAAAGAACTTCATGTGCGTTGTTATAAAATAAAACAAGGTGATACTGCTAGCTTCAGAAACATTCCTGAAATGTTTACGATTAAATTAACAGAATCCTTCTCCCAACTATTGCTAAAGTATTGTGATATATATAGAACTGGATTTAAATTAGCATTAGAAAGAAGTGGAAATTATATCTCTGAAAATGAAATAACAACGTTAATGGCTAATTTGCCACTTTTTCCATCCCAAGACCTCTTCATTACAAATTTTGATAAAAAAATACTAAATACTTTACGTAAAGGAAACTCTAAATTATTTCACCTTTCAGAAGGTAGTATAACTGCTTATGCAAAAACACATGGAAAGTGCTTAAGTGACAGAAAAGCTGATGTGATAGCTACAAATAATAGACTAAGACATACATGGCTTTGTAATGCAGCTATTCGTGGTGAATCCATTGAAGATATTTCAAAAATTACAAATGTAACACTTCCTGCGGCAAGGCATTATCTTCAACTCGGTTTGGAAGAAAGGCAATATATTGATAATAATTACAATGCAAACGAACTGTTAAGGAATGCATTTAAACCACAGAGCCTAATATTTGATAGTGATGAAGTAATCGAAAACGAGATTGCCGAAATAGTTGGAGTAGAGAAAGAAAAACCAACATGTACATCATGTGACCATAAGATAAGAATGGTCAGACCAATCCCATGTTATGGATGTTCGAATTTCATCCCTATATTAGAAGCTGATCATAATTCAATTCTTGAGCAAGCAATAGCGAAGCGAAAATACATATCGCAATTCGGAAGTTCAAATACAACAGTTGGCTCTACAGAGAGACTTGATAAAGCAATAAAGTATATAAGGATCACCATAGCGGTATGTAATGAAGAAATGGCAAACCTTCTCAAAATAGAAAAAGGTAAAAGGACTTAATATGATTAATAAATACGAACAAAGCCTACGAGAATTCACAGCCAAATACTCTTCAGATATACCGAAAACAATATCAGGGATTGATGGGTTGGAACCATCATGGGAACAGCCTGTTTGGTATATAACAGATCCCAATACTAAAGTCCGTCACCGATACTTACTAATTAAAACAACATCAGGAAAAAAACGGCCTAATTACGATTCTTTTTTTAGAAACTTAGAAACTTACACACCTTATTTATTTGATGAACAATATTCAATTCTGTTAAAAATATACACAATTGAAATGCAACTAGAAAATATAGTAAACAACTCTAGACAACATAGAGTAACCGTTGCTTCAAAGATCTTAACTGAAGCCCAAAAATATAGTTCGTTAAATGAACTCCCCCTCCCCTACTGGAATAGTATTAACTTATCCAACATATTTTGGGATTTTTGTAAGTCACATAATTTACTATCTGGCAGTGTTAGGCCAAGCCATAAAGATAGAGCTAGAGATGCAGACCTATCTATCATTAAAAATTCAAAGAATTTGAAAATGACACCGGAGTCTATAATTATTGCTTGCGGGAATATTTTTCAGACAATTTTTCAATCTATTGACGAAGACGGTGTACTTTTAAACAATGATATAGATATGAAAAATGCGATCGTAATAACAGGCATATTGCTCGGTTTAGCAACTCCCAGTAGGTTAGCTATCGAATTCCCATTATTAATGAACCAAAAATTAAAAACTATTACACCAAAAAATGGACAAACTATTAGCTACCTAGATTGGGTAGGAAGCAAAGGTTATCAAGATAACTCCACTCATATACTCGCAGTATTAGCGCCCTATGTAGGGAAAGCAATTAATTTTTTCCATATTCACTTTAAGCCTGAGAGATATTACATTCGCTATTTAAAAGATACGAAGCAATCTTGGAAGCAAATTTTGTCTGACTTTCAAGTAGATCCAGAACGAATGAGCTACTTAGATTTTAGTGTCCCCCCTAACTTATTCACTGTTGCTTACGCTCTTGGTTTTTATCCTATAAAGTATGAGGTATCAATCTTAAAAAGTAAGGATTACTTAGTTTTTGTGCCCAACCAAAAAAGGATAAAATATCGTAAATACTTAGATCCCATAAGTAAAAAGTCATACAGCAAAAGTGATGCACATAAACGAGTGCATATATCTAAAGTATCGAAAGATGATTTAATTTTGAACTTAACTGGGTTAGGAAAAATAAAATTCAATAGTTCACAATGTAATTCAGGGGTCCATCAAATTTTACAAATCCAAAATATTGGTGACAAACTAATAAGTGATCTAAATCAACCTCAAATTAGCACTGTTGGCTTACTTCAAGATGCAATTATAAATATCCAGAAAAATGCAATTCCTACATTTCCAATTGATTTCTTAGATTCTGAAATAGGTGCTGATTTAGAAAACCTTTTATTCTGTTACTCACCAGGTAAACACTCAATAAAAAACAAGAAAGGATTATCCTCTAGCCCTTTATTTATAACTTCAATAAAGATTTTAAAGAATGACTTAATAAGCTCGATGAATGGTCCTGAATTTTACTTAGACAATAACATTTTTTATAAATATGGTTTTGGGTTTCAGAAGCTAAAACCCCATTCACTTCGCCATTTTGTTAACACTCATGCTGAGAAAGGTAATATTCCTTTGTCAATAATTTCAGCTTGGTCAGGAAGAGTAAGCGTCAAGCAAACGCTAGAATATATTCATACTTCAGATGAAGAAAAAGCTGACCGCATAAAGTCTACATTAGAGTTAGACCACTCATCAAAAAGCATACGAGTAACAACTAAAAATGATCTAAAACGTTTTAGCTCTACACCTGCAAGCCTTTCAGACACTGGTGTTTGTGTACAGGAACTGTCTGTAACGCCTTGCAATTATATTAATAACTTCCTAAGCGGTTGTTTTGGTTGTGAGAGTGCGTGCTATGTATGCGGCGACGAAAAAGCAATCGAAATGCTTGAAAACGATTATAAATTTCAATCAGTTCGATTAAAAACATATTCAAACTCGCATAACATTCATATTTCTTCAGCCAAAAAACTATGGTGGCTAAATCACTCACAAGGAGTTGCACTATTAGGACAATTGATCCAAGTCCTGCTTTCAAATAAAGCTGGAAATTTAGTCAGTATAGCAGTAGACAAAAAAAAGTTATTTATTACTGATATTAAAACAAAAGAAACCGAAGAAATATTATTATCAATACCTTCTGATGAGGTTCTTTTAAAGCAATTAGATTGTACGCCAGCTAAAAAGAATCACGTACCTGAAGAAATGAAACTATTACTTTCCTCTTTTGGCATGATTAATTCAAATAACCATTATGAGTAGAAGCTTACATGTCAGCAAAACCTAAAATAACTGAAGATGAACAATTTAAAATAGAAAAAATGCTATTCCTTTGGGAAGGTAAACTCACATGGAGCATGTTAACTCAGAAGATAAAAATTGAATTAGGTATGAAAATATCACGGCAGACATTAACTACTTATAAAGGAATTTATAACGCCTATAGCAATAAAAAAGAACTGTACAGTGGAAAAACACATCAAGTAGAAAAAAGAATCACTCAGAGTGATGTGACATTGGTGAAGCAATTAGAAAATCTTCAGGCTGAAATAGAGTTAAAAAATAAAACAATCAATGAACAAAAAAGATTTTTGCAGCGAATTTTACAAAACGCAATTGAAATTCCAGCCCTCAAAGGAAACCTTGATATATTAATTGCAGAAAGGCCAGAGGATAAGTAAGTTGCAAAATAATGTGTTTCATTAGGGATAGATGATGATCTTGCATCAACAACATAAATAATAAATAGGGAAAGAAAATGACAAGAATAAGTGACTCTCAGATAAAGATGGCTTACATCGTGAGTAAAGAAGTTTTTTTAGGTAAATTAAGAAAGATTGATGGCGCATTAATCTTATCAGATGATTATGACTTAAATAAAGCTAGTGCTGGAGATTTCATTAATTGTTTTAAATGCATGGCAGAAGGACGAATATTTCAACGTGCTATGAGCTGTAAAGCTATGGACATCTTTATTAAAAATATTGCGGATGATTTCTCCTTTGAAGTGCTTGAAAATGCACTCAATGCTTTGGAGTTGCATATAAATTACTATGAAGCCCAATATGATACTAATTCGCCCTCAATGCGCAAAATTTTAAATATGCATAGAGCAACTATGTTTAATAGTAACTCAATTGAGTCTATATTCAATCAGTTCCAAAAAGATATTGATAAATCCCTTAGCCTTTCTAGTGATGAAAGGAAAAGGTTTATCAATGCTAGCGACCCAAATCCAAAGCAAATAACAGTTAGTGTTAAAGTCTATCAACGCAATTCACATGTTGTAGCTGAGAGAGCTTCTATTGCAGATGGTATTTGTGAAAGATGCAAGACTCAGGCCCCATTTTTGAGAGCTAAAGATGGTTCCCCATATTTAGAGGTCCATCATATAAAGCATTTAAGTGAAGGAGGTTTGGACACGTTAGATAATACTATTGCTCTATGCCCAAATTGTCATCGCGAGCTTCACTTCGGTCAATAATTGCGTAACGAATCAAGTAAAACAGTAGACTTCGACTCATTTAGATTTAGATGCAATATCTTATCAAATAAATGTCAGATTTAGCTTAAATGTTCAAAGTAGTACGCAGCCGCGATAGAGCAAGCAAAAAATATTTTAACTTAGGAAGCGAGATTACAATAACTTTACACGCGCAGCGCGAGCCATAAAACCGTTCGTGATAGGCCGAAAAATTGGCTGCTCTCAATATCAGTAATGATGTAATACGAGTACCATACTTTATAGTCTTGTTGAAATTGCAAAGGCCAACGATCTTATGGTGCATAACTATATCTCTATTTGCTTTGAACACCTTGCTGAGCAGCAGAATAACTTTGAACCGCTATTACCCAAGAAAATTAAGCTAGGCTAGGTGTCGATAGCTATTCACTTACTAAATAGCCCCCTGTGTCAGGATAGTTAAACCGAAGCCCTGCTTAATTGCTATGACATTTTTCATTTTGCTATGAAGACCTTGACGCCGCCTCTGCCGCTTGCTCTGCTTGATATGGAACCGTATCCAAGAGCCTCTCATACATTGACATTGCTTGTTCTTTAATAGACGGAGTTGTTCTTTGTAAGGTAACTGTTAGCTCAATTAATTTGTCTACATCTTGTAAATAGCCATGAGGTTTTTTTTCTAGTTTCTTATCAAGAATAGCTTTTAATATAAGTAATATCGCTCGTAATGCTTTAGGCCGAGGATTGATATTAACTAATGCTTCAAGTATGTTGCGTGAATTTAGAAGCTTTACAAGCTCGGGCTGCTCAGACAAAAATAAAAGCAATTGTAAAGTTATATCATCCTGGGGCAGCTTCTTATTAAATGGGAATAGTGAATTTAATGCAGAGGCGATTTGTGTTGTATCTACACGCATACAACTCATAAGCATCTCATGTGAGTTTGCTCGAATATTACTTTGGTAATACCAACCTGAAGCAGCAGCATAGATTCCACCTTTATTCACTACTACATTACCTGACTGCAACAAACTATCCCAATAAACTGCCATTTTTTTACTTGCACGATTTGAAATTACTAACCCTGATATCAGTTCGGCGGCAGCCTGCTTACAAGTATCATTACTATTTCCCCACTGCATTAGAATCTGCATTAACAACGATTCTTTAAGCCGCTCTACTAGCCTCCATAATGTATGAACAAGTATAGGGCTTTCAAATAGTACAGGAACAGACGTAAGTAAGCTCTCGAATAAGGCGTTGATCTTATCTTCATTTGCCCAATATAGCTGCTCTCCCTGTATAGTTAATATAAATTGCCAGTTGCTTTCTGATTTCGATACTTGAAGGTAGCTTAAAAGGATACAAATCCATTGATCGTAATCTGGTCTTTTTCTGGCTAGTAATCCCATATAAATTGCATTCAAGATATTAATGCTAGCAGTAGAGCTATAACTAAACCCTCCTCCTCGTCCAAACAAAATGGCATCGTCATTTGATTGATCATAGTTATCAATGGAATCAACTTCTTTATCAATCTGGTGATGTAGATACTCAACAAGCAGGGCTATCTCTATGGAGTTAAGCCCTTTCTCTCTGCGTGCTATTTCCTCATAGGCTCGTGCAACCCCGCTAACCCATTCCTTGTCTGTAAACCCCTTTGAATTTAGATCGTTGATTAATGTCTTTATTTCATTTGTTGTAAGGGTCTTAATAGAACTTAACTGGGCGACAGCATCGCCAGCAATTCTTTCATGTACGCTCTTAACAAAATGGGTTCGTAGCATGAAGGTGGCTTTTTGTGGCTCAGCAATAGCAAATTGACTGAATGCTTGTGAGAACGCGGAAATTTCAGCACCTCTCCAGTGTCGCCATTTAGTTTCAGTAACTATAGTCGGGTCACTAAGCCTATCGAGCATATTCATAATATTTTCTACAGACGATAATTTCATTTGCTCAGCTGACATTGGTGAACTAATACACGATAAGGTACCGACTTGGCACCGTTGACCAATTTTAAGTTGTCCATAAGTATCACGCTCGAATATTTGTCGCCGCCTGCGAGGTGTTAAGATCTGACTTGGTAATCGTGCTAGTAAAGATAAGCGATATTCCTCATTTTTCGAACGAATATAATGACGGGTCTTTACGTCTGGGTAGGCGCTTAGAGGGTTAAGTGTGTAGCTTTCTATAGTATCTCTAACTAATTCTGCTTGTAGGAGCGTCCAATGAGATGAGCTTTCCTCAAGCAACATCATAGTTAAGTGTCCATTAACAGACCGCATTATATTTTGGTCGTCGCTAAAATAGCCATGACCAATGCAAAGTCTAGCCTCATTCTCAATAAGGTAACTTACAATATCGGAAGTTAATGCCGTGGGATTTGAAGCAAAAGCTATCACTAATAATGATTGAACTTCATCAAAATCTACACTTGAAAACTTTTTCGCTGTTAAAGTGAATTGGGACGGATTGTTAGTGGCTAAACAAACTAACGCTTTTAGTAAAATCCCAACCATTCCACCCCCTTTAGAGATTTCGTCAAAGTCATCACCGAAAGAGGCAGAGCTTCTAAAAGTTCTTGAAATTTCCTGTTGTACTTCACCTTCATCCAGTATTTCTATAAACCATGGAAACAGAACCTCTATGAACATTGAAGGGTGAGCAGTTATATAGCTTTCAATCGACAAAGAAGATTCCCATAAGATTTTGTCGCGCTCAGCGTACAGCCATGTTATTAGTAATTGTAATGCAGAGTCATGTTTCGAGTTTTCGAACAAATCTTGGATATATCTCGATATCGAATGTGTATCAATTATTTTTGTTGATATAATGGCTTCTACTAGCTGGATTGCTCCTGCTGATGATGCTTTTGAACGGGATAGCACATGAAAGCTAGGCGTATGATACTCCTCACCTTTCCAGTAGCTTTCGATCAAATAAATAACGTTATTTTCATCAGATTTAACTTCCTCAATCAGCCATAAAATCACATCTTCGATAAGCATTGGATTTTGCATTAGTGACGAAAGTTCATCTGCTAAATATTCGCGCCAAAGACTCCACTTTCTTGCAGTCTTTGAAATGACCCTTGATGCAAGAGTGTCACCGTCTTCTATTACTCGATAGATTCGCTCAGCGTCCTCGTAGTCGGGAGATAGGGTCGATGTCATAACATCGATCAGAAGGTGGTAAATATGGCGACGTACAGACGGATCAAACAATAGCCTATCCATAATTTGATGGTACTGAGGTTTATCATGCTCTCGGAGGTACTCAAGTCCTCTTAATATGGTACTCCTAGAAAACAGTCCATTTTGTTTTTCAAGAACAAATTCGTAGAAATTGCTATCATCAGTAAGGAAGGACTGTGACTGAAAGTCGTCTAACCAGGCTTGGTGACTGAAGCCGATATTATCTCCAAAAAGTACTAGTATACCTACTGATTCCAATTTTGTGAGTAGAGGTTGGTAATCGAAAGTATATGCACTAATGGGGCGTCGAAGAACCTCTTCGCGAACCATATCGGAAGCTAAGCGTTGTAAGAATTTATTACATTGCTCCTTCAAAGGATCATTTGCCAGCTTTTTCTCAAGCCATCGTGATAACAGGTTTTTAGATGTAATCTCCATTTTATTATCGCCGGCTTTCACCAAGCTGACATATAAGCTGAGGGCAAAGGGAACTTGGAGTGTTGGATACATCGAAGCTGGAATACTAGCTTTATGAATGTTTATCTCTTCAAGAAAGAGTTCGACGTCTTTCTTAGGTAAAGGATTGAGGTTGATCTCTTCAGCGTTTAGCTGAGTGAATCTAGTGTCAAAACTAGCTTCAAATGGTCTTGAGGATGCAATTATGTGAATCGGGTACGTTTTTCTAGCCTCGAAATATTCTTTTAAGCCTAAAATGAGGTCTATTAATACTCTAAAACGGCTGGAGCTTTGATCCATAACCTCACTTACAGCATCCATTTGGTCGATGATTAACACGAGCGGAGATTCTTGAGAAAGTTCAAGTAGTGAGGCTACTAGGCTGCCCTGTCCTTCACATTTTAGAAAGGAGGCTAGCTCTTCTAGGTCGTTAATATCTTTATCTAACTCATCAGCTTTAATCGCTAAAACAGTAAACTGGGTATCAAGTAGCCGTTCATAAAGTGAAGAAAGCAGTGAAGATTTGCCAGAACCAGCTCCCCCTATGAGTAGATAACAATTGCTTTCCTCTGTCTTTAAACGATGTTCTAGCGTTTCTAGTTCAGGCCGTTTTATAAAGCGATTCTCAATAGTCTTTTGCCAATTATGAAGTGGTAAGCTTGCGTGCTTTAAATCGGCTAACACTAGTTTATAAATATATGAACCAGAAGGAGGTTGATGAATATCTTGAGGTAATTTGAAGAATCGCTTACGAACATCTTGATTTATATCGAGCCATCGGTTTAGTTCATGTGGGCGGATTAACTGGTAGCTCATACTTTGAATTTTAGAGAAAATACTATCAATTACATCGCCAGATTCAGTGTTCTTAAATCGTTGGTAGCTCTTAATCACTAGCTTAGTTGCAGACTCTACTTCAACCTTATTTTCTTTTAACCAATTGAATGGCTTTTCAAAGAAATCATCAACTTCCGCTTTTGGATCGGTACTCAGTGCTAGACAATATGTAAAGTCTTCTGGGTATGGTAATAAGTCAGGGGTTAGTTCACTATGTAAAAGAAATTTAACGACTTCTTTTAATACATCCTTTCGAGAATACTTTTTTCCTTCTCTTTTACATTGGACTAATCCTGCTGGTACACCATTATTTGTTAACCATACATCTCGACCTTGATCTGCACCAGTAATCATTAGGCGCGACTTATCAAATTCTAACTCAGTATTGTTACAGCCAGTGTAAAATAAATCCCATAAAAGTAACTCAAAGTGTTCTGGTGCCAATAGGTGAAATGGCATTGAGCGAACTTCAGATTGAATAACATCTGTTGATGCTATTCTCTCACGTAATATGAGTACATCCTCTGTTTCAACTACGTTGAGATAGCCTAACTCACTCAAAACATTCTCCCTTAAACCATTATTTTTTATAAGTATATAAGATTAGTATCATTGATTATTCAATCCAACACCAATGAAATTTCTTTATTGTATGAAAATTCTAAAGCTAAAATTTGGCTCCAGCCTCTAGTTGGAAGTTAAAAGCTGACTTATTAGATATCTAGTAAAACAGGGGAAGCTAAAATCTGACTCGTTGAGAGTAACGAGTCAGATTTGAGTGCATTTTGGTATAGTAGAAGTTATGAGATTTGATTAATAAGTTCTATAAATTACAAAAGTGAAATTTATAAGTTCAAACTTGGCTGACCAATACTATATATTAGTAACATCTATATATAGTGATTCATCTATATTAGTAGATGATACTGTGGCTTCACTAAATTCGTAAACGTCACGCTCACCATCTCTTGCTAATGGCAAATTGACAAAATCGAATAACTCCCTGTCAGCTAATTGACTTGGGCTAATGTTTTGAATAGATTTAAATATGCTTTCAACACGGCCTGGTGACTTTTCATCCCATTCGATTAACATCCCTTTAATCGACTGCCGTTGTAAGTTTTCTTGTGAACCACATAAATTACAAGGAATTATAGGGTAGCCTTTATGTTCAGCATAGGTAATGAGATCTTTTTCTCGACAGTAGGATAATGGACGAATAACAACATTACGACCATCATCAGATCGTAGTTTAGGAGGCATAGCTTTCAATCTAGAGCCATGAAACATATTAAGAAACATAGTTTCGACAATATCGTCCATGTGATGACCAAGTGCGAGCTTTGTTGCACCAATTTTTTCTGCAAATGAATACAATGTACCACGACGAAGACGCGAGCAAAGGCCACAGGTAGTTTTACCTTCTGGAATTTTGTCTCGAACAACTGAATATGTATCTTTGTCTACTATGTAATATGGTATACCTAAGGTCTCAAAATAATCAGGCAAAATATGTTCAGGGAAACCCGGTTGCTTTTGATCTAAGTTAACTGCAATAACATCAAACTTTATTGGCGCTGACTTTTGAAGCTGCAGTAAAATGTCGAGCATTGCAAATGAGTCTTTCCCTCCACTTATGCAAGCCATCACAACATCCCCATCTTCAACCATATTATACTCAGTGATAGCATTACCAACATTTCTTCTGAGTCTTTTTTGCAGTTTATTTAGTTCAAGCGTATCTGTTCCGGTGTCTTGTAAGTTCATTGATTTTGCCCACACAGCCAGTGTGACTGGCAGTTATACATAAGTGAAAGTTTGGCGCGGATTATACGGTATTTAGTGCGTAGATGAAATATTCTATCAATACAAAATAGAGTGGATTTTGCAGAATGAAGAAATATGACACCCAAACTAATTTTTGTAGTTTTTATTAGTTAAGGTACTTAATGTATCTAGCCTAAACTTGTATGTACTCGTATTGTATATGTTTCTATCCCCCCCAATATCAAACATTGTAACTATATTTTCTCTAGTGTTTAGGAACTCTTCAAACTTGGGTCCGAGTAACCCTTTAAATGACTCATATTTATCATTCATTGATTTGTATTCTCGCTTTATCGAATCTTTTTGATATTCGGCTTCGAGCTCAAATAATGTAATATTACTTTTAAATTTAGTACAACCATTTAAAAGTATTCTTGGTGGAACATCTAAAAGAGGTACAAAACTAAAAACTTTATAATTCCTAGTACCAGCAATTAGTGGATGCATATTTTTCATATATGTATCTTTAGACTTTTTAAATTTTTGGTTACAAAAACCACATGAAGGAACTAAATTATATAATGTAGTTGCCAAAAATGGATATCTACTTTTAGGATAAAAATGGTCTAAATCAGGTCTCGCTGTTACATATTTTCCATAAGTAATTTCTACATCCCTTTTATTACAGTAAGGACAAATTTTTAAAGCACTTGATTCAATGATTACCTGCCCAAACTCAGTTCTCAGAGCCTCATAGTTAAAAATTTTTTCTAGCTTACCAAACCATAATGGATAGATATTTCTAACACCTTTTGGTGTAACTGAAGTACCTACGTGTACATTTCTAATCCTGCAACATATTTGGTAAATTTTTAATGGACTTGTTGCCTTTTTAAGTTCAACTGAGAAGTATTCAGCCAATATGGAAGATTTTTCGTTTAGAATTTTATCCAACTCATTGATAAATTTACCCTTTAATGCAAGAGCAACGTTTTTATCTGTATCAATTTTAGACTTAATAAAAGAGACATCAAAATTCAAATCATAACTTCTAAAGTTGAAATATGGATTAAATCTATCTGCAAGGAGTGGAAAATTGTCATAAATCTCATTTATCTTCTTACTCAAGCTTTTTGGAGGACAAAATACTAAACTCAAAAGAAATGATTCGCTAAATAGAGAACTGTAAAAACTTGCATTAATCTGGCACTGTTTCTTAATCTCTGCATATATGGTTTTTTGCTGTGATAAAGAATTTTTAAAAAAATTAGAGCTCTTTAATTTTTTTTGGAAACCTGTTGGAAAATAATATTTAAATTTAACCATCTAACAAAGCTTCCTTCAGAGCTTTATTACATATTTTATTAACTAGTTTTATTTGCTCTTTAGTTAAAGCAATGTTTTTTAATTTTGCATCGATCATCTCTTGAAGCTTTATCCTTGAATGCTCTCCATAGGTTGAATCTAAATGCATTCCTTCTAAATAAAAATCTGATAAAACTGTTCCAAAACCTAATGAACTACCTGCAACTGGTTTTCCATCTTCAACATTAAGAGCTAATATATCCTCAGGCAAAAAGTCACCAATTATCAGTGGTGAATGTGTAGTTATTATAAATTGAGATGTAGATTCACAATTTAAGTTTTTTATTAATTCTATTAAATCAAAAACAAATTTCCTTTGCCACTCTGGGTGAAGGTACAAATCAGCTTCATCAATGAGAAATAATTGAAAGTCATTGGATCTTTCTCTCAATAAGAAGTTAAAAATAGAAGAAAAAAGGCTAGTTTTTGCAAATTCACCACTGCTAAACCCTTCCCATCCGTGGTCAATGCTCTTTTGTAAATAAGGAGGTAACTTAGTAACTTCCTCTGAAATATATATTATGTCCAAAGGAGCTGAGTACTTAATTTGTTCGATACCGGAGTAACCTTCAAACATATTAGATGAGTTTAGGACTAGATATCCTTCAGTATTATAAATAAGCTCTTCTAACCAATTGTTCCTTATATACAGACTTTCCCTAGAATTATTGTTTACGATCTCTCCAGATTTAGTACTAGTGATATTTCTAATAACTTCAAGGAAAATATCTAAATCCTCCCTCAAATCATGTTTTAGTCCGTTTAGGCTTTCGTATATTTGACTAGGACTTTCATTTCTATTACTGCTTTTATTTTTTAGTACTTGCTCTATGGTGTTCGATAAAACCCCTTCAATATCAAATTCCGAATCCCAAACGTTTCTATTTGGCAATTCTCTGTTATTAAAAAGCTTTTCTATCAAATTAATGCAAAGATATGCCGATAAGTTTCCATCTACTTTATGCTTTAATATATTATTTCTAAATATGTTTAAAATCCCTTTAGATACTATTGCACCTATACTATTACTGGGAAGAGTAACATTTATTGGTAAGAGGTAAGAGAGCCTATCATTGTTTGAAATATCAGATAAAATAGTTCGTAAATAGTAGTTAGAAAAGTCAGATATTAAGTTTTCGAGTTCAATTGGTAACTCGCTAGACTCTTTTGCGCGAAATAAAGATTTTAATACTTCATGTTCATCTTTCACATCAGACTGGGATTCTCTTAGATAACTCAAATATAAAGATTCGTTATTTTTAAAATAGCCTTCTTTAATTAAATAACAAACAAATGACTCTTTGATCCAATTTTTTAGGGCTGGTGTCATACCTCTAAACTTAAAGGTATAAACAACATTGCTACTATATTTATTTCCTTTTCTTTTTAAATAACTAAATATGTTCTCAAGTTGTTTAGTTCTATTTTTTTTACTTGAACTAAGTTTTTCAGAAGATAAGTTGACAACATTTTTCTTACTTGCGTTCTTGTTCGCGCTAAAACTAGATAAATTATTAACTTTTATTATCTTATGTAGATGTCGGCTTTCTAAGTGATTTATTTTATGATCTTTAATTTTACCACATAATCTAAAATTAAAAGATTTAGTATTTAGAGTCTTTTGAAAAAAAGTCTTACTATTCTTGTCAAAAAATAAAAAAGCACCTGAACTTTCAATATTACTATACAAACTCTCGATAAAATCTAAAATAGATGTCTTCCCAGACCCATTTTTACCAATAATAGCTTTTATATTTATCCCTTCATAAAAACTCTCTATGTACTGATCGTTTTTAGATATCAGTAATTCACCTTCCTTCAGATGAAAATTGAACTCAGATGTAAGAGGAATTGATATATTGTGAAGTTGAAGATGTTCTTCAATATGGACAAAGACTAGTTTCATGTATTTTGATAGTTTTTCTTTAAATATACCTATTTGATGACAGTAGAGCAATGAGAACTGTTCTTTAATCTTAAGAAGAAGTTAGATACTTTTAATTCATTAGCAAAAATTTTAGCTGCCTTTAGTAAAACTTCTCTTTCTTTAGAGACATCTTGAAGTCGATGATCTAGTTTCATCGAAATAACTTCCTACCCAAAACATTTCTAATGGCATTTTGTAAAGCATCATAAACCTGAAAATACATTAAATCTCTCTTTCTTCTTTTTAGTTAACAGTATCTTTTATTTTTGTAATGCTTGAAAAATTTAAGTTACTGAAAATAAACTAAAATAAACATTTTATTTTTGATATTATTTAATATAAGGTAAAGACAGTTATACTCTACTTGACATGCTGCAGCATTTACAGCGTGTTGCACCTATTAAATTTGATTTGTTTGTTGTTAACCTTGATCAAAAGCAACCAGGCTTTCCTGAACATGTATTGCCAGCATATTTAGACACTCAGAATATTGAATACAAAATTGTTGAAGAAGACACCTACAGTATAGTGACTGATATTATTCCTGAAGGTAAAACAACCTGTTCGCTATGCTCACGCTTACGTCGCGGCATTTTATACCGTACCGCAAATGAAATGGGAGCCACTAAAATCGCCTTAGGTCATCATCGCGACGATATGATCGAAACCCTATTCTTAAATATGTTTTATGGTGGCAAACTGAAAAGCATGCCAGCTAAATTAATGAGCGATAACGGCGAGCACATGGTAATTCGTCCATTAGCCTACTGTAAAGAAACAGATATTGAACAATATGCTATCAGCCAAGCATATCCTATCATTCCATGTAATCTGTGTGGCTCACAAGAAAATCTGCAACGCAAACATACCAAAGCGATGCTTGCACAGTGGGATATTGAGCACCCTGGTCGTATTGAGAGTATTTTTACTGCAATGCAAAATGTTGTGCCTTCGCATCTAGCAGATAATGAGTTATTTGATTTCACCAACTTAAAAACCGGTGAAGTAATTGATGGCGGCGATATTGCGCTTGATAAACCAGACATACCAAAACAACCTGTACTTAACGATGATGAAACAGCTGATGTTGTGACAATTAATTTAAGTTAACAAATTAACTTAAAGAATAACAATGCCGCGTATATCGCGGCATTTTTGTTTTCCGTTGATAAAGTCAGTTACGGCATATCCATCAACGCTTGGCTTTGCTCATCGACCTTAACTTGATAGTTTTCATGCCTTAAACCAAGTAACTGTGGTAACGTTGCAGCAATACAAATTGACGATAATGTTCCCACAACAATTCCTACAAATAGTGCGATAGAAAACCCCTGTAACGGCGCACCAGCCAATAACCACACACTCGCCACTGTTGCAAGAGTAGTGCCTGAGGTGATTAAAGTACGGGTCAAAGTGCTCTTAATTGATTCATTGATCACCGTATTCACGCTAGCTTGTTGTGTTGTGGAATCTAAGCGCAGTAGCTCGCGTACCCTGTCACCGACAATAATTGAATCATTTAATGAATAACCAATGATTGCCAGTAAACTCGCTAACACGGTTAAGTTAAAATCAAGCTGTAACCATGCAAATAAACCAACTACCACCACCACGTCATGCATTAAAGCCACAACCGATCCCAACGCTAAACGCCACTCAAACCGTAGCGCTAAATAAATCATCACGGCAACCATTGCCGCAAATAATGCCAAACAGCCTTGTTCAAATAATTCATCGCCAACTTGTGAGCCTAAGTAAGAAGATGACAACACTTCAGCACCCAATGTCTCATCTTGCGTAAGCGTTGCTAACCAAGGCGATGTACTGGCTTGCTCAGCCTCTCTTAACTGAAAGTGCTGGCTAGATTGAGCGCTTAAGGTAAAGTCATCATGGTGATAATAACTAATTTTCTTCGCCAGCTCAGCCTCACTAATTGGCACTGCAGTGGTAAACTCAGTTAAATAGCCACCAGTAAAATCAAGGCCGAAATTCAATCCTTTTGTAGCAACCCCTATTACAGAGAGCAGCACTAGTAGGATAGATAAAACCAACCCCGATAAACGTAAGCGGGTTGTGGTGCTCATTTTTTCATTTGAATTACTCATGCGCGAGCTCCTCGCTTATTTGCCAATTTTAAATACAAAGTCTGACTCAACGCCTTAGAAACATACACCCCGGTAAATACGCTAGTTATTAGCCCTAACGCCAGCGTAATTGCAAAGCCTTTGATTGGCCCATAGCCAATACCATATAAAATAATTGCCGTGATCATAGTGGTAATATTAGCATCAAAAATTGTCGCAAATGCTTGTTGGTAGCCCTGCTCTATCGCTTGATATGGTGCTCGGCCTTTACGGCGCTCTTCTTTGATCCGCTCAAAAATAATAACATTAGTATCAACAGCCATACCGATTGTCAGTACCAGCCCGGCTATGCCCGGTAAAGTTAGCACCACGCCAGGCAGCAGTGACATTAATCCTACTAAAGCTGTTAAATTCAATAATAAGGCAATATTTGCCACCAGCCCTAAACGGCGATACCACAGCGCCATAAAGGCTAATGTAATACCCATTCCCAACATTAAGGCCGCGAGCCCATTATGTATGTTATCTGCTCCCAAGCTTGGCCCAATGGTTTGTTCTTGTACGATTGTCACCGGCGCAGTTAATGAACCTGCACGTAATAGCAATGCTAAATCCTGCGCCGCTTGTGGGCTTTGCATATTAGTAATACTAAATTGGCTACTCAAATGTTGAGCTATATTGGCTACATTAATCACTTCACTTTTTTTAACTACTTCACCTTTGGTATTTTTATAATATTCAGAATACACCGTTGCCATTGGTTTACCGATATTACGTTTTGAAAATGCCGACATCGCCTCGCCACCTTGACTATCAAGGCTAAGTTGCACTAGCGGCTTGCCCCATTCATCGCGCCCTGCATGGGCATTATTGATGTGCTGTCCTGAAAAAATAGCAATTGGGTCTAAATTGATCGAGCCACCATTTTGCAGGTTAAAGGTTTTTCCGCCGATTTCTTTAAGCTGATAAAAATCAAGCGACGCTGTTGCACCTATAATACGTTTTGCTTCACTTGGATCTTGTACACCGGGTAACTCAATACGAATACGTTGTTTACCTTGGCGCTGGGTAACTGCTTCAGTAATGCCTAATTCTTCAATACGGCCTCTTAAAGTGGTTAAGGTTTGACTCATTACTTCTTTATCAAACGCATTACTACCTTGTTCACTAAAACTAAATGCCACCGTTGTTAAATTACCTTGTGAATGCGCAGTTGCCATTAAACGCTCAAAACGCTTTAGTACATTCGCCTGTACTACGGCTAAGTCACTTTTAGCAGCAGGCAACGCATGTAATTCAAAACCATGGGCATTTTTTTGTACACGAACACCTCTGGCTTTTTCATCACGAATAATTGTTTTAGTTTGTTCATACGCACTATCAAGTTGCTCTTGTTGCGCTTTCACTAAATCAACATCTAATACAAATAACACACCACCATTAAGATCAAGACCTAATTTTATAGGTGCTAATCCTAAGCTTTGTAACCAATCGGGACTTGTTTGATGCGTGACTATTTTTGCATTCAACTGCGTAAATTCACTTTTTAACGCTTGTTGCGCTGCGGCACTTTTGGTTGGCTCTTGTAGTAACACATTTAATGAAAGGCTGTTTTGCGCCACTTGAATTGATTGCTCAACCAGAAACCCATGTTGATTTAAAAAATCAATAACAGATTTTTGCGAAGGAGTATTCGCTAGTAACTGCTGTGAATGTTGCTGGCTCTGCGTTGTACTCAGATGCAGCCACGATTTTGCTGGATATAAATTTGGTAAGGCACTGAGCGCTAATAATACCAGCGCCAAAAACATCGCCATATAGCTTATTTTAAAACGCTGTAGCTGCGGTTTTTTTGATGAATTTTTTAACATATTGCTTCCTTTAAACCAATGCAAGCATCGGTTTCTCGCCTCATAGGCGCAGTAATTTATTTGCTTTAGTTGAATGACTAAAACATCGAAAAAATTAGTAGGAAGAGTTAACTGAAGTAAGTAAGTACTGCACGGTATTGTAAGTTGGCGTCTTTCCAACCACTAATCCGTGATTTTTTACCTTCGTAGGCTACAAACCAAGGTAATGTTATTGGCGGTTCAAGGGGTTGTAAGTAAAGTTGGCGCGCAAGGCTAGGTACAAAAAACTCAAATATTGCCACATAACTTGGCTCAACTTGGCTTTGATACAGAAATAACGATGAATTACTCGCTGAAAAGCGTGGCTGTAAAGACTCAAACCCCGCGCCTTCTGTTTGTTGATCAGCCGCCGTAATTGGTATCTTCTTGGTAAAAGGGGTGCTATCTGATACTGAAGTATCAAATACCTTAACCTCTAAAACACTCAAATCAGATAACATCGCCGACTGAAAAAAAGCGGTAGGCTGGCTCACATTAGTCTCAGCGTTGCTCACAGCATTAGCCTGCACACTAAAAAGTGCAGTAAACAGCAGTAATACAGTAAGGACTAAGCGAAAACGGATCATTTTATTATCTAAATAGTAAGCTGGTATTATAAATGGGGAGTAATTGCCCTATTTCAATAGCTAATTTGCAATTGAACAAAAAAAACCGCAAGTAAAACTACTTACGGCCAAAAATCACAGTCGATAATTAAGCGACTTCAAGTGAGGACATGTCAATGACATAACGATGAGACAAGTCACCTTCTTTTAAGCGTTCAAAAGCCTGATTAATGTCTGCCATGTTGATCATCTCTACTTCCGGTAAAATATTATGTAGCGCACAGAAATTAAGAATTTCTTGAGTTTGTGCAATACCACCAATCAAAGAGCCAGCCACGCGGCGACGCCCCAATAATAATGGCACCGAGTTTGATTCAGCCATCTCACCCACTTGTCCTACTAATACTTGAGTACCATCAATATCTAATAGGGGCATATAAGGGGTAAAGTCATGCTTAACTGGAATAGTATTAATGATCACATCAAACTGATTAGCGTATGCTTTCATGGCTTGTTCGTCTTTAGATACCAGTAAACCTTCAGCTCCATATTCCAACGCTTGCTGTTTTTTATCATCTGATCGACTAATAGCTGTCACATGGGCCCCCATTGCCGCAGCGATTTTAATTGCCATATGGCCTAACCCACCTAAGCCAATAACGCCAACTCGGCTACCAGGCCCGACATTAAAAGTACGTAGCGGCGAATACGTGGTAATACCCGCGCATAAAATTGGCGCACACTTAGCAAGATCAAGTGATTCTGGAACGTTTAAAACAAACTCTTCGCGCACTACAATGTGTTTGGCGTAGCCACCTTTGGTTGATTCACCAGTGATACGATCTTTTCCTGAATAAGTTCCGACCATGCCTTCGCGACAAAATTGCTCTTCGCCTTTGTGGCATTGGTCACACTCAAGGCAGCTATCAACCATACAACCAACTGCTACATTATCGCCAACTTTGTATTTAGTCACTTTGCTGCCAACCTCAGTGACACGACCGACAATCTCATGTCCTGGTAAAATTGGGTAACTGGTGCCACCCCAATCATTATTTACGGTATGTAGATCTGAATGGCACACCCCGCAATATAAGATTTCAATCGCAACATCTTCATCGCGCAAATCGCGTCTTTCAAAATGAAATGGCTCTAATGGCGTATTAGCTTGATGTGCTGCGTATCCGATAGTTTTCATCTGCTTTCCCTTCTATGTTAAAAAACTGAGTTTAATTAACCACTCTAAAACATTGTCTTAAGCTGCCTAAACTGTACTATGTGCTGTTAGTAGTATAGCCCTAGATACAAACTGTTAAAGTTTATACTCTAGGCTACTAGAAAAAGTTTAATGCAGACTTAATAGAGTTAGAGAAAATATGCGCGGAATGGGTAAACAAGAAGCAATAAAACATCATGATGCGATGAATTTAAAGCAAAGCATTGTCACCTTGTGGCCTTACTTAGTTGCTTTTAAAGGCCGTGTAACACTTGCAACACTGGCATTGACCGCCGCAAAGGGTGCCACTTTATTAATGCCATGGGCGCTGAAAGAAATAATCGACAGTGTTGATCCAAGTTTACAAAATATAGTCATCGTACCCATAGCTTTACTGTTACTGTATGGCGGACTACGTTTTGCGAGTGTGTTTTTTGGTGAAGTACGTGATGCGTTGTTTGGTCGTGTAACTGAACATGCTATGCGCCATATTGGCCTAAAAGTATTTAATCACCTACACAGCCTTGAGTTGTCGTTTCATCTTGATAGGCAAACTGGCGGCATTAGCCGTGATATAGAGCGTGGCACCAGTGGTTTAAGCTTCTTAATGCGCTTTTTAATGTTCAATATTGTGCCAACTTTATTTGAAATAGCCGTAGTTGCGATTATTTTTGCAACTTTATTTTCGCCGTGGTTTGCCGTAGTTACCCTGCTTGCAGTGGCTTTATATATTACCTTCACGGTTGTTGTAACACAGTGGCGCAACCGCTTTATTCGCGAAGCAAACCAAGCCGATAATAATAGTAACAGCCGTGCTATTGACAGCTTACTTAATTATGAAACCGTTAAATATTTTAATAATGAAAAGCATGAAGCACAAACATATGATGGCTTTTTAGCTAGTTGGGAGCAAGCCCGGCTTAAAAACCGCTTATCGTTGCTTGCCCTTAATTCAGGTCAAGCCTTGATCATAGCAGCAGCGATCACCGCTTTAATGTGGCTTGCTAGTATTGAAGTGGTTAAAGGCACACTCTCTATTGGTGAGTTGGTAATGATCAACGCCTATATGATCCAATTATTTTTACCGCTCAATTTTTTAGGCTTTGTTTATCGAGAAATTCGCCGCGCCTTAACCGATCTTGAAAATATGCTCGGACTATTAACCCGTAAACCACTCATTTCAGATAAAGCAAATGCACAACAGCTCAATATACAACACGCTGATATAGAATTTAAAAACGTTAACTTTGGCTACCATCCATCAAGGCCTATCATTAAGCAGCTTAGTTTTTCTATTAAAGCAGGCAGCAAAGTCGCGGTGGTGGGCGCCAGCGGAGCAGGAAAAAGCACCCTGGCCCGTTTACTGTATCGCTTTTATGATATTGACAGCGGTGAAATACATATTGATGGTCAACAACTTACTAGCGTCACACTCAACAGCTTGCGACAAGCGATTGCCATTGTGCCACAAGATACTGTGTTATTTAATACCAGCATTCGCGACAACATTGCTTATGGCCGTCCAGATGCTACAGCACAAGAGATTGATAACGCTATTAATATGGCGCATTTACGCAGCTTTATTGATAGTTTAGATAAAGGTGATCAAACCCTCGTTGGTGAACGAGGTTTAAAAGTTTCAGGCGGTGAAAAACAACGCATTGCCATAGCCCGAGCCATTTTAAAACGCTCTCCTATTATTATTTTTGACGAAGCAACATCAGCGCTAGACTCTCATTCCGAGCAAGCAATATTAAAAGCCATGTCTGCACTGGCCTCTAATCATACCAGTTTAGTTATTGCCCATCGCTTATCAACAATAACAGATGCAGACACGATTATTGTGCTCAAAGAGGGTCAGCTGATCGAGCAAGGCAAACATGATGAGTTACTTACCCTCAATGGTGAATACGCGCGCATGTGGGAACTTCAACAAAAAACAGCATAAACATGGAGACTCATCTTCGGCGCGGGATACACACTGTATGTCGCGTTGCTTGTTGTTTCACCTAACTGAGAAGTAATTCACCTCAAAAGTTTGTCTGTTTTTAGGTTATCAATAACAATCCGAGTTAGAAAAACGTGAGATAAAAATAATTAAATTACATTCAGGGAAATCCAATGAAGAAAACACTTATTGCAGCAACACTTGCTGCCACATTTCTGACCGGCTGTTCTGAGCCTAAAACAACACAAGCGCAACAGCCTAGTACAGAAACCCAGACAGCTAAAGCTGAATTAGGTAGCTTTGGGGTAGATTTAACAGCCCGCAATGAAGCCATAAAACCAGGTGATGACTTTTTCATGTACGCCAGTGGCACATGGTATGACAACTACGTTATGCCTGCCGATAAAACTCGCTACGGTGCATTTGCAGGATTGGCAGAACGTAGCGAAGAGCGTGTTAAGGCAATTATTGAAGAGATCGCAGCCCGTAAAGATTTAAATACTGAAGAAAAGTTAGTTGCCGATTTCTATAACGCGTATATGGATACCGATACCCTTAATAAGCTTGGTGTGTCGCCAATTAAACCACTACTAACGGAAATTAGTAACGTTTCATCAACCGATGATCTAACCAAATTGTTTGGCCAATCGTGGTTAACGGGCGTTAACTCGCCTATTGGTGGTGGCATGTGGTTTAACCGCTTAGACCCAAATAAATATGAAATGTCATTAGGTGCTGGCGGCTTAGGTTTACCAGATCGTTCTTACTACCTTGAAGATTCAGAACGTTTTGTTAAAACTCGTACTGCTTATGTAGCCCATATTGCCGACATGCTTAAATTTGCAGGTGTTGACAATACAACTGAACGTGCTGAGGCAATTTTAGCCCTTGAAACCAAAATAGCACAAGGCCAGTGGCCACGAGAAAAACGTCGTAACCGCGACCTTACCCTAAATCAAATCGAACGCAGCGAGCTAAGCTCTAGCTACCCTGATTTTAATTGGGATCTGTATTTTGAACAAACAAGATACCAAGTACCACAGTTAAATGTATCGCAACCAGAGCCGATCAAAGCCATGATTGCATTGATCAATCAAGAAGATCTTGCTGTATGGAAAGATTACTTAACCTATCACGCACTAAGCTCTAATGCAGAGCTACTGTCTGAAGATGTATTCAATACTAACTTCGCATTTTACGGAAAAGAGCTAAATGGCCAGCAAGAGCCACGCCCACGCTGGAAACGCGCTATCAGCCAAATGTCGAGCACTGATTCATTAGGTTTTGCCATTGGTAAAGTGTATGTAGCACGCTACTTCCCTGAATCATCAAAACAACAAATGTCAGCATTGGTAGAAAACCTGCGAACGGCTCTGGGCGAACGCATTGACAACCTAGACTGGATGGGCGCAGAAACGAAAGTAAATGCCCGCGCTAAACTCGCTGCGTTTGTGCCTAAAATTGGCTATCCCGATGTATGGCAATCATTTGATTGTTTAAGCATAAGTAGCAATGATTTGATGGGCAACATCAAAAATACCCGCGAGTTTTTCCGAGCTGAAAGCGCTGCAAAAGAATTGCAAAAAACCGACCGTAACCGCTGGGGCATGACACCACAACGTGTTAACGCTTACTACAACAGTTCGTTTAACGAAATTGTATTCCCTGCAGCAATTCTACAACCACCATTTTTCGATCCTAATGCCGATCCGGCAGTAAACTATGGTGGCATTGGTGCCGTGATTGGTCATGAAATGGGCCATGGCTTTGACGATCAAGGCTCTAAATCAGATGCTAACGGCGTACAACGTAACTGGTGGACGGATGCCGATCGTGCTGCATTTGATGCCAAAGCCGACCAACTTGCTGCACAATACAGTCAATACGAGCCAATCCCTGGTAACTTCGTTAATGGTCGTAATAGCTTAGGTGAAAACATCGGTGACGTGGGTGGGTTAGCAATGGCTTATCACGCTTACAAACTCAGCCTAAACGGTAAAGAAGCGCCTATTATTGACGGCCTTACGGGCGATCAACGGTTCTTCCTCGCCTGGGCACAAGTATGGAAAGAAAAACGCACTGAGCAAAGCATGTTAAACCAGCTTCGTGGTGGCACACATGCACCCGGTCGCTTTAGAGCACAAGCACCACGTAACCACGATGCATGGTACAAAGCATTCAATGTACAACCGGGTGATGCCTTGTATTTACCAGAAGATCAACGCGTACGTATTTGGTAATAACCCGATACATTTCGATTGAAAATATAACTCGCAACTGCGGGTTATATTTTTTGTGCTGCTTGCTCACTCAAAGCAACTTTAATTCCCACTGAATTCTGTATTTCCAAGCGAGTTGGGTATAGAATACTGCACTACAAAATTTATACTTTTAAAAACATATTTAAGGCGGAACGCAGATGGGAAGAGCTTACCAAAACAAAAAAGATTCAATGGCTAAGACTGCGGGTGCTAAAACTAAAGTTTACTCAAAGTACGGTAAAGAAATTTATATTTGCGCAAAAAATGGTGGTATTGATCCCGATGGCAACCTATCGCTACGTCGTTTAATTGAACGCGCTAAAAAAGATCAAGTACCAGCACACGTAATTGACCGCGCAATTGATAAAGCCAAAGGCGGCGGCGGTGAAGACTACTCAGCAACTCGTTACGAAGGCTATGGCCCAGGTAACTGCATGATCATTGTTGATTGCTTAACTGACAACAACAAACGTACCTTTGCTGATGTACGTGTATGTTTTACTAAAGCAAACGCTAAAATTGGTGCACAAAACTCGGTATCTCACTTATTTGATCATTTGGCTATTTTTGTATTTGATGGCGATGATGACGAAGCCGTGCTTGAAGCACTAATGATGGCTGACGTTGATGTTACTGACGTAGAAGTTGAAGCCGGCAAAGTCACTGTTTTTGCTCCGCATACTGAGTACAACAACACCCGTACCGCACTTGAAGAAATGGGCGTTACTGAGTTTGATGAAGATTTGATCTCTTTTGTGCCGCAAGTTGAAGCACCAATTGCAGGCGAAGACGTAGAAGTAATGGAACGCTTTTTAGCGATGCTTGAAGATTGTGACGACGTACAAAACGTGTATCACAACGCACAATTTTAATTTTATTGACTAAAATTATGACTAAGGCCAACTTGATTGGCCTTTTTATTTTCTTATTGTTAAACCCCTAAATAAATGGATTTGTATTTTGAATACCGTTGAACAGCTTCGTAGTGGTAAATTAGCTGGCACTAAACGTTTACAGCTAGTTGAAGAGCTAACCACATTCCCAGACGAAATTTTTACCCTTGCAGATACCCTCGAAGTACTCGATTTATCAAATAATAATTTATCTGATTTGCCCGACGAATTTGCTAGTTTAACTAAATTAAAGCGGGTGTTTTTATCATTCAATCAGTTCCAGCATATTCCTGCTGTATTGGCAAAATGCCCTTCCCTTATTATGATTGCATTTAAAGGCAATAAAATCAGTGAATTTGCCGAGCATAGTTTGCCGCTTTCGACACAATGGTTAATTTTAACTGACAACCATATTGAACAATTGCCAGACTCTTTTGGTGAACTTACGCAACTGCGTAAACTTGCCCTTGCTGGTAATCGACTAACGACTTTGCCACACAGCATGCAGCAGTGCCAAGCGCTTGAACTCGTGCGTTTATCTGCGAATAACTTAACTGATGTTAATGACTGGCTGTTTGAATTACCAAAACTCAGTTGGCTGGCTTTTGCAGGCAATGACTTTAATAAAGCACAAAGTTTACAACAAGTTCAATTAGCAGCCGTACAACTAAACGAGTTTTCACTTGTTGAAAAAATTGGTGAAGGTGCGTCTGGGATTATTCACTTAGCACAGTGGCAGCACAATAATGTGGCGTTAAAACTGTTTAAAGGCGCGATCACCAGTGATGGCTATCCACTTGATGAAGTAAACTGTTGCTTGCAAGCGGGCGAACATAAAAACCTAATAAACGTTCTCGCCTATATCGATAACCCAGAGCAACTTGGTCTGGTTATGGAGCTTATCAGCAAGGACTATCAAAACCTCGGCTTACCGCCGTCACTTGATACTTGCACCCGCGATACCTTTTTTGAGCATACACAGTTTACTGCTCACGCCATTAAACACATAGCTAAGCAAATGGTCAGCACCCTTGCCCACTTACATATCAATAACGTAAGTCATGGCGATGTATATGCGCACAACACCATGATAAACGATGAATACACAGTATTGTTTGGTGACTTTGGCGCAGCAACTAACTTAGACTCTCTGACCGACTATCAGCGCCAACAAATGCAGCGTATTGAAGTCAGAGCGATTGGCTGCTTAATTGATGATTTACTGAGCGTGTGTTCTGAAGTTACGAGCGATGCAACACAGTTAACAACACTTGCTCAACAATGTATGAATGCAGATATGAGCCAACGACCAACTCTTAAAGCACTAATAGAAAAACTATAACTTTTATGCGCGACTCTACCTCTGAGTCGTGCTTTACCGCCTTGCTTTGCTACATAGCTATAAAATAAAACTGAATATAAATAAGCCTTGGTCTACTTATATGGCTTTCGTGTCTGGTATGCTTTTATACTATCAGTAACTTTACTGAGCTTTGGTCAAACTAATTCACCCAAAGCTCAGTTGGTTAATAAAATAGCGTTAATCAAGCGTTATTGTAATGACTTCGTTGGCAAATTCGCTATACACCACAAGGTGTTTTTCAGAAATAGTCTCAAAATGAAAGTCTTTCATTGAATAACTTTCCCATGACACATCATCTTTGAGCAAATACTCTTTATCCGCTGATAGGGCCCACAGCTGCCCCGTTGATTGATTAGATGACGCATCACCTACATAAACCAATATATAGCCTTGTTCACTCACAATAGGAGTTATTTTTTTAGTATTACTTCGTGCATAACTCGCAATTGTGCGCCATGTTTCATTATAAACTCTGATCGGTTGAGTGGTATTTAGCCGTGATTGCAACTGCAATTCAGACTGCTCTGTATCAGCCTTACGTAAATATTTAAGCACGGCATATTTTATCGATGCTGTCTCTACAAAATCACCCGCTAGTAAAGTATCTAAGTCGCCGCCAATCCAATCAGGAGTTGTTTGTCTTAACGCGGTTAAATCGAATGCAGTACTTGTCTCTACTTGTTCTCGTGTGAATTTAAACTGTTCAATACCACTGTCTTGGTTTGTAAATAAGAACTGGTTATTACCATTTTGCCAAATAGTAGCATTGCGTACATTATTCAATGAAAACACAGCGTCATCGCGCGCACTTGGTATGACGTCCATTACATTTATAAGCAACTGCTCATCAGTACCAAAACCTAGACCAAAAGTGATGTCATCATATTCAAAAAATGGTGTATGACTAAATGTACTGATCTGCTTACTCAATACAGTTCTCCCTCGGATCTGAGCATTTATGATCTGTATATACGATTTTGATGAAACCTCATTATTATCTTCAAGCGCTAGATAAAGGTCTTGATTATTCGCAATAAATTCACTTTTCAAAACCCCATTGTTGATTAATTTAGATACAGCTTTCCATTTACCACTTTGCCAACTATAAACACCATCAGGAAAAGACGTTAATGCAAATAGTTTACCGCCTGAAATAGCTAAACTTGAAGCGTTAATATCATGGACTTTATAATTACCTAATTGGCCATTATTAAAAGAGGCTGAGTGTAATTTGTATTGCGTAGAGGCGCCTTCAGTAATAAACCAAACTTGCTCATCAAACCATAAATATTCAGATTCAATTAACCGCTCTTTGTCGGGGTTATCAAACAATAATTGCTTTTCTTGTTCACTAAACACCAAATACAATTTACGTTTTTCATACACCACAGTATATGGACGACAAGTTACTTTAAACTTAAGATTAGAGGAGTCATCAACTTCACAAATCTGTGGCCCACCAAGCGCTGTAATTTCAGGCTCAATCATTGTAAGTGGTGGAACCGAGACTGGAGAGTCTTTTAACTGAATACTTTGCTCGCCATAACGAATAGTTACAGGATATGAATAAAGAGTTGTTTGTGCAAAACTCGCCTGAGAAGATACACATTTAACAGCAAGGCTATAATTCAACGTTGTTGTATTACTCAGCTGTGTGTCGCACGTGATACTTTCTGGTATAGCTAGTATGGTGGGCTTTACAAATGTTTTTGACGTTGCGCTCAGTTCAATAGCCTTGTCTGCAGTAAGCTTCGCTTTGTTATCCATCCATGACACTTCAAGTCCTGCGGCAACACCATTGGCTGTTATTTTGAGCGTAAACGTTTGCTCTGAAACAGCTGGTGGCTTTGTATCTTGACTGTCTCCAGAAGAGCCACCGCATCCACTTGCGGCTAAAATAGATAAGCTCACTAAAAATGATTTAAATTGCAAAATAGAATCCTTGTGTTTAATTAGTTTCAAAAAAGTCGCTACTAATACATATCCCATCAGTTATCAATTATTACTACTAGTACCTTTTTTAGCAATCTATTTTTGGTTATTATCTGTCCACACCAATACTCGATAAAATATGATCACTATCAAAAACACTAAATTGAAAGGATCACCATACTGCGACTATTTTTGCTTTTTAAACGGAAAAAGCTGCTGTTTTAACATCCCAGTTGGTACATAGTCCCCGACTACGCCATAAGCTTCTGGCCATTCTTGTTGGCCTTTTACGGCCGTGCCAAAAACATAATCTAAGAATGAAAAGTGCGCAGCATAATTACGGTCAATGGCCGCTTTATCTGAAGAGTGATGCCAATGATGAAACTGTGGCGTAACCAATAAATATTTCAACCAACCAAATTTCACCCGTACATTGGCATGGTTAAATACCGCCTGAAAACCCACGATTATCACATATAAGCTGATCACTTGTTGCGAAAAACCCAGCACGAAAATAGGCGTAAGTACTAAACTGCGCGTCACTAAAATTTCTAAAATGTGCTGGCGAGAGCCTGCAAGCCAGTCCATTTCTTTTGCACTGTGATGAATACCATGAAAACGCCATAAATAAGGCACTTCATGATAAGCGCGGTGTACAAAGTACTGCATCAAATCAGCGACTAAAATAATTAACAGCACTTGCAATATAAAAGGTAATTGACTGATGTAGCCCTGCACAGTGCTTGACACTGCCCAACCAAAACCATAGTGCACAAAGTGATTAGTCACTAATAACACAAACCCAATAATCAAATGGTTAACAAAAAAGTGGTTTAGATCACCGCGCCATTCACTGCGTAATATCTTTTGTTCTTTGCGGTGCGGTAACAGCTTTTCAATGAGAATAAATATTAAGGTTGAGCCCAATAAATCTAATATAAACCAGTCTAGGCCTATATAGGGGGTGTTATCAGCAAAATCATTCACCTCAACATTAGGGCCGCCAAACGCAATGGCCAGCACAATAAAAAACCACGCAGTTGCACCTAAACGTTTATTTTTGTTACGTACAAAGTTAAGTAACCCCAAACTACCGGCCACGATAAGCGCACCAAACATCAGTTGACGTAAAAATTCGACACTGTAGCTCTTTCTCAATTCCGGTGTGGTTAAATATTCTGGAAAATGAAAGGCGAGCACGCCTAAACAAGACAGCATAGCTAAAAAGCAGCCGATATAACCGCTAATATTACCTTCACCTATTTGTAGGTGGTTAGTACGAAACAGGTGAGTTTTTAGAGTATTTTTCATTAGTAATTCCTTTTATATCAATCGTGTTAAGTTACTGACCATTTATAGCGACAGATAAATACAGTGATAACAAGGCGTAAATTTTGACATGTAGTTGTTCTACTTGAAAAAATTATAACGCAGTTAGCGCTTTATTTAGCTCGCTAGCATGGTTAAGTATTTAAGTCGATTGGTACTAAAACAGCTCGCAGAATACCATATCTACAGCCCAGCGCTAGACACAAAAAAGCCGCGATAGTCGCGGCTTGGTTGGATAAAGCTAAATTTTTACGTGGTACTTATTACAAGTACTGACCTAACGCTTTAACTTGGTCTAACATGCGGTTTGAGAAACCCCATTCGTTATCGTACCAAGCCATCACTTTAACTAGTTTGCCATCAGCTTTCGTTTGCGTAGAATCAAAGATTGACGACGCTGGGTTATGGTTAAAGTCAATAGAAACAAGCGGTAGCTCGTTGTATTGTAAAATATCTTTCATCGACCCAACAGATGCTGCTTTCATAATTTCATTGATTTCTGTAGCAGTTGTTTCACGCTTAGTAATAAACGTAAAATCAACCAGTGATACGTTGATTGTAGGTACACGTACTGACATACCATCAAGTTTACCAGCAAGCTCAGGTAACACTAAACCAACTGCTTTAGCAGCACCGGTTTTAGTTGGGATCATTGACTGCGTTGCACTTCGTGCACGATACAGATCAGGATGATAAACATCTGACAAGTTTTGGTCATTAGTGTAGGCATGGATTGTCGTCATGCTACCTTGCTCAATACCGACTGTATCGTTAATTGCTTTGGCAATTGGTGCTAAACAGTTAGTTGTACATGAAGCATTAGAAATAATGTTGCTATCTGCAGTGATCACATCACTGTTTACACCGTGAACAACGGTTGCATCTAAATCAGTACCAGGGGCTGAAACGATTACTTTTTTCGCGCCCGCTGTAATATGCTTTGCAGCATCTTCACGCTTAGTGAAAAAACCCGTACATTCTAAAACGATATCAACGTTTAATGCTTTCCATGGAAGGTTAGCAGGGTCGCGTTCTTGGGTAAGAGTAATAACGTCGTCGCCAATCAACATGGTGTTATCAGCAAGTGTGACTTTATGAGAAAATTGCCCATGCACTGAATCATATTGTGTTAAATGTGCATTAACATTAGCCGGTGCTAAGTCGTTAATTGCGACAATTTTAATTTCATTATTTTGTGCAGACTCATAAAGCGCGCGTAAAACATTGCGACCGATACGGCCATAGCCATTAATTGCTACATTAATCATTTCAAAACTCCACTTAAATTATTTAACTTCACTTGCTTGGCGAGCAAGCGCTTCAATGGCTTGCCAGTCTTTATTTTCAATTAGTTGTTTATCTAGCATCCAGGTACCACCAACACAAATAACATTGCTAAGTGCTAAATAACTAGGAGCTGTTGCTAGGCTAATGCCACCGGTTGGACAAAATGTTACTTGTGGTAATGGCCCACCAATCGATTTAAGCATTGCTGTTCCACCTGCAGCTTCTGCTGGGAAGAACTTTAAAAACTTAAATCCGTGACTGGCTAATTTCATCACTTCACTTGGCGTTGCGGCGCCCGGTAGAAATGGAATATCAGTGCCTTTTGCCAGTGCTAAAAGTTCATCATTTACGCCTGGGCTCACCATAAAATCAGCACCTGCGGCAACTGATGCATCAAAGCTTGCTTTATCTACCACAGTCCCGGTGCCAACATAGGCTTCTGGTACTTCGGCTTTCATTAGCTTTACAGCTTCTGCAGCAATCGGTGTACGCAGTGTAATTTCAAGTGCTTTTAGACCGCCGTTATACAGCGCTCTTGCTAGTGGCGCTGCATCTTCTAAATTATCAATTACCACCACTGGCACTACCGGTGCCGATGATAATATTTTTTCTATGCTCATAGTGTGTTCCTCATACCCAGTTTGGCGAATTATTATTCTATTCCAAAGGCGCTAGCGCCCATGTCTGCGCTACTTACGATATTTCTAAATCCGGTGAACAACTCTCGGCCCGTACCAAACGTTAAGCTAGGTACGCTAAGTTGTAATTCACGTTGTGCTAATTCTTCATCACTTACATGTACTTTTAAGATACCTGCTGGTGCATCAAGAGTAATTAAATCACCTTCCTGAATCTTAGCAATAATGCCGCCTTCAACAGCCTCTGGTGCTAAGTGGATTGCCGCTGGCACTTTACCTGATGCGCCTGACATACGACCATCAGTTACGATCGCTACTTTGTAACCTTCATCTTGCAAGGTTGCCATTACTGGCGTGAGCTTATGCAGCTCAGGCATACCTTTGGCTTTTGGACCTTGCTCTTTTAGCACAGCAATAAAGTCTTGGTTTAACTCACCGCGTGTATAGGCTTCTTGTAATGCACTTTGTGAAGCAAATACTTTTGCTGGTGCTGTAACAACTTGATGCTCAACCGCAACCGCAGACACTTTGATCACGGCTTTACCTAAGTTACCAGTTAGTAACTGTAAGCCACCTTGTTTACTGAATGGGTTGTCAATTGGACGAAGTACATCTTCGTCTAATGAATTCTCTGGACACGGTACCCATTTAACTTTGCTTGGGCCTGTTGCGCTCGTCATGATCAGGTTACTGTCAGTATCTAAACGTGGTTCTTGGGTATACGCCTCGAGACCTTCGCCAACAATGGTTTTAACGTCATTGTGCAAGAACCCTGCACCAACGAGTTCTCTCATAAGGAAACCCATGCCGCCGGCTGCTTGGAAATGATTTACATCAGCAGAACCATTTGGATAAATACGTGTTAGCAGTGGCACCACTTCTGATAAATCCGACATATCTTTCCATGTCAGCTCAACGCCTGCCGCTTTGGCAATTGCCACTAAGTGAATTGCATGATTCGTAGAGCCACCGGTTGCTAACAAACCAACTAAACCATTAATAATGGTTTTTTCAGTTACAACATCCGCTAAGCAATTGGCATCTTTACTTTGAATCAATTGTTTAAGCATGGTTTCTACCGCATTACCGGTTAAACCATCACGCAACTCTGTATATGGATTGATGAACGAGCTACCAGGAAGGTGCAAGCCCATAATTTCCATCAACATTTGGTTACTGTTTGCAGTACCGTAAAACGTACAAGTACCCGCGCTGTGATAAGACGCACTCTCCGCTTCTAAAAGCTCATCACGGCTTACTAAGCCTTGAGCAAACTTTTGACGAATACGGGCTTTTTCTTTATTTGGAATGCCTGACTGCATCGGGCCTGCTGGCAAAAAGTACACCGGTAGATGACCAAATGATAAAGCACCAATTAATAGACCAGGGACAATTTTGTCACACACACCTAAGCAAAATACGCCATCAAACACATCGTGTGATAATGAAATAGCTGTCGACATCGCAATTACATCACGAGAAAAAAGCGATAACTCCATGCCATCACGGCCCTGAGTTACGCCATCACACATGGCTGGCACGCCGCCTGCAACTTGAGCTGTGGCATCGTACTTTGTAGCAATATCTTTAATTAAATCTGGATAATCTTTATATGGCACGTGCGCAGATAGCATATCGTTATATGAATTGATAATCGCTAAGTTTGGCTGCTCATCAGCTTTTAAACGTGCTTTATCGTCACTGCTACACGCAGCCATAACATGGGCGATATTGCCACAACCTAAACCAGAACGAACTCTTGTTTGTTTTTTTGCATGATTGATGCGTTCTAAATAGGCTTGGCGAGTAGCTTTACTGCGTTCAATGACGCGTTCGGTGACTTCTTGAATACGAGGATGTAACATAAAATTCGACTCATCTCTAAGGTTAGAGGATAAAGGCTCAGTGGCAAGTGCATACTCCACGAATGAACTTGCACTGAGCATCTTTGATTTACCCGTTCAAAGGTATACGTTGGCAGGTTGTCTCTCACAATCAACCTGACACCGGTGTCACTGTATTAACGCATGACTGTGACACCGGTGTCAACCCTATCCTATAAATTTAGTTTAAATATTTTAAATGACCAAATAATGAACGAAAATAATTTTTCATTAGGGGATCTAGCTTAGTTGCTAAATTGTGTTGCTGGAGAGCTAGAAAATGTGAGGAGTTTTTACTTTAATATATTGATTATAATGTGTTTTCATAAGCGGAACCATATCAATCGTAAGTACCTATGAGCGGATAATAAAACCCATATAGCAACAACATGCAGACTGCTTTGTTAAGCAAAAAATGCCCGAGTAAGCGTCACTCAAACTCGGGCAACTGTGAAAAGCCTTTATCTAACTTGTGCGGTAGACTCGCGTGTGATTAATCGCGCTTCAAGCGTAACCTGATACGGTTGCTCTTGCGGATCACCAATATGCTCAATCAGTTTAGTAACCGCTTGTTTAGTCATTTCTTCAACCGGTTGCGCTATGGTAGTAAGACCAGGCCAAATATGACGAGCGATTGGCGCATTATCAAAACCCGCGATAGAAATATCATCGGGTACTTTAAATTGACGTTGTGTTGCCAATTTTAATACCGCCGCAGCCATGTAATCATTTGATGCAAATACAGCGGTTGGACGTGGGGTTAAGTCTAAAATGCTGCGCGCACTATCAACCCCAGAATGATAACTAAAGTTACCCTCTTCAACCAAACGTTCATTAAATTCAATGCCGTGCGTACTAAGCGCTCTGCGATAACCTTTGAAACGCTGCTCAGTGGCACTGTGATCTGGGTGGCCTTTAATAAACGCGATCGCTTTATGGCCAAGCTTAATTAAGTGCTCAGTGATCTCAAATGCGCCCTGCTCATCATTACTGCGTACTGAAATTGAATCGTCTTCAAGCACTGCTGATGCAACTCGTGCATACGGAATTTTTTTACTTTTGAGAAAATCGACTAATACCTTAAAATCTGAAAATGGCGGCGTCAATACCAAGCCATCAAGACGAGAAGATTGTAGTAAATGCTCAATATTACTGATCAACGCATCACCACGTAAATCACATGGGTGGATCAACAAGTTATAGTTGTTTTCTTGACACGCAGCAAGCGCACCAGTTTGCACCCGAGTGATATAACTTTTACTCGGGTTATCGTAAATGCAACCAATAATAAAACTACGATTTTGCGCCAAACCTCTGGCGATCGGGTTAGGAGTGTAATCTAGCTCTTTAAAAACCTTAAGAACTTTTTCACGGGTTGCATCACTAACATTAGGTTCATTATTTAAAACCCGAGACACGGTTTTTTTAGAGACCCCGGCATAACTTGCAACACTATTTATTGTAACTTTCTTCATCCAACCTTCCCAATAACACCCCTATGAGCGATGTATTATGACTGCTCATTGACGTGCAAACATGCAGCAGCACCAATAAGTGGAATATTATCTTGTGTGACTAACGTCACTGGTATTTGGCTCACATACTGCGACATGATCCCTTTAGCACCAAAACGCTCAACAAAACGACTAGCAAGTAAACGAGCTTGCATACGCGGTAAAATACCGCCACCAATATACACACCACCTAACGCACCAAATGCCAGTGCTAAATCGCCTGCGACACTGCCAATCCAATCACAAAATTGATTTAACGTAGCATCGCAAATGGCACATTCACCACTATTTGCTAATTCGCTAATTTGTGCAGCGGTTAAATTCTTAGCATCGACACCTTTTACAGCCGCCATGGCTTGATACAAATGAGCAATACCCGGCCCTGAAAATACTGTTTCGACCGATACATGTGGCAATAGCTTACGTAACTCGATGATCAGCTGAGTATCTAATTCACTCACTGACGCCAATGTTATATGCCCACCTTCACAACTCAAAACAGCACGTGATTGGCTAGTACGCACTAAACACGCCGCACCAAAACCAGTGCCCGGACCCATGACTGCAATATTTGCATCAGTATCGGCTTGTCCTGCTTTAACTGCAATGTTTTGTTGTGGATCTAAATAAGGTGCTGCATAGGCAAACGCAGCAAAATCGTTGATCACTTCCAGTTGAGCTAAATTAAACTCAGCTTTTACTTGTTCGACACTAAAGTGCCAACCTAAATTAGTTAAATGTACTTGGCCTGCTTTTATCGGTCCAGCCACGGCTAAACACGCGCGTCGAGGTTGAATATGACTAACTTGAGATAAATAATGCGTTATTGCCGCTTCCAATGAACCAAAATTGGCACTGGGAAAAATGATATTATGCTCAATAACGAATTGTTTTTCTTGTAGGTTAAAAGCAGTAATTAAAGCAAAACGGGCATTAGTGCCGCCGATGTCGGCCACTAAGATAGGATCGAATTCTGAATTTGGCTTGGAGTTCATCGTGTTTTCTCTTTTGTCTAAGCGGTTTATATACTTAGCTATAACCGTGCTTATTATTGTAATTTCAATGGTCTTGCTATCGCTATGAGATAAACTTTGAGCTATCACCTCAAAGTAGTTACTCTAGTATAAAAAAATGCTGCCCAACTAAATGGGCAGCCAATACGTTTTGACAACAAAATGATAAAACACCCGCATTATGACACCGGTGTCAGGGTTGGATCAATAAAAATTTTAAATTACTGATAAATAGCTTGTAAAAATCAGCAAATAAACGAGAATAACACGAGTTATTTGCACTTTAGTTACTTGAAATAGTTAGGTTGTGTATGAAAGGTAAAGCTACATCGTTTGACATTGCACACTACGCAGGGGTATCACAATCCACTGTCTCGCGCGCCTTGCGCAACAGTCCATTGGTTAATGAAGAAACCCGCAAACGTGTTTTTGAGGTAGCCAAGCAGCTTAACTATAAAGTCGACAAAAATGCGAGTAACCTTCGAACTCAACAAAGTAGTACATTGGCTTTGTTACTGTTTGAAGATCCCACAGCAGATGAATCACAAATCAATCCGTTCTTTTTAGCGATGCTCGGCAGCATAACGCGTGCTTGCGCAAAAGAAGGGTATGACTTATTGGTATCGTTTCAATCTGCAAGCTCAGATTGGCAAGCGGACTACGAAGACAGTCACCGTGCTGATGGTATTATTTTATTAGGTTATGGCGATTACATTGATTTTCAGCCTAAGTTTAATACCTTGCTTGAACAAAACACCAAATTTGTTTGTTGGGGAGCAACGGTAGATAATCGTGCCGATTTAACAATTAGCTGTGATAACTATGGCGGCGGCCAACTTGCTGCTGAGCATTTATTGGCGCATAACCGAACTGATTGCGCATTTATTGGTGATGCATCTGATCATAGCCCTGAATTTTTTGCCCGTTTTAATGGCTTTAAAGACAAGTTAAAACAACATGCTATTACCTTAAGCGAGCGAAAAATAGCGAATGCGATTTCGACCGAAGAGTCTGGTTATCATGCCACACGTTCGCTTATTGCCAACAATATTACCTTTAATGCCCTTTTCGCTGCTAGCGATCTGATTGCTATAGGTGCAATACGCGCTTTAAAAGAAGCCAATATTAACGTGCCGAAAGATGTAGCCGTGATAGGTTTTGATAATATTTCGATTGCCAGCTATGTAAACCCGCCACTCACAACCATAGAGCAAAACACCACAATAGCAGGACAAATGCTAGTTGAAAACTTACTAAAACTAATTCGTGGTGAACAAGTACAAAGTACCCTACTAACACCGCGACTAATTGCACGAGGTTCCAGCTAACTACATATATTTTATTACATTATTTACGGTCTTTTGTCCTTATTTTTTTATAATTACACGCTAGGTCAACGTACTATTAACAGCCAATTCACACATTAATTTCACATTAGTTTTTTTTATCTGAAACTGAGCGTTTTTAGTGTAATTTCTCACTCGTCTTTTTATTAGTTTCTCTCTACAATCGCACTTTTATTTTTGCTCTTAAAAATTCAAGTGAATATCTTATGCTATTAACTATTGTTTATATTATTGGTATTACAGCCGAAGCCATGACCGGTGCGCTGAGTGCTGGGCGCAGAAACATGGATTGGTTTGGGGTTATGTTAGTAGCCAGTGCCACAGCAATTGGTGGTGGCAGCGTACGCGATATTTTACTTGGCAATTACCCTTTAACTTGGGTAAAACATCCAGAATATTTATTGATCACCTGCGTTGCCGGTATTATTACAACTTGGCTTGCAAAATGGGTGGTTAAATTTAAAGGCATTTTTATGCGTTTAGATGCCCTTGGGCTTGCCGCATTTAGTATTATTGGCTGCCAAGTGGGGCTTAATATGGGTTTGCACTATGGTATTTGTGTAGTCGCTGCTATTGTTACCGGCGTATTTGGTGGATTATTACGTGATTTAATTTGTCGCCAAGCGCCGCTAGTATTACATCATGAGCTTTACGCCAGCGTAGCGCTGATTGTAGCTTGTTTATATCTAGCACTACACCACTACAACATTGATGACAACATCAGCGTTATTACAAGCCTAGTTGTAGGGTATTTAATACGCATGGCATCGGTACGCTTTAAATGGCGCTTACCTACGTTTAGTTTATTAGAACCAGCTAATTTGAAAAATGAACAGTAAAGGCAGTCGTTTATTAACCCCTGCTCTTGAGCTTTTCAATAGTCCAATTACTTCTTAGGCTATTGAAACAGCGAAAAATATTATTTTCATACGTTAAAAATAAATAGTTTTTCCGACTGTTTTATTTTGAAAGTAATTATAGAGTAATAAAGATTGCAATAAACTTGTACCACTTGATGTTGCCCAATATAAACCAATAGCAGAGGGGAAGTTTATTAAGGTAATAACACAAATCACACCCTCAGTACTTGATAGCATATAGTTATTTAATAAGAGGGTGTTGCAAGCATAGGGTAAGTAAATAAGAAAAAGTGAAACACATTAACGAACCAATGGCATAAAATAGCCCACTCTAAACGCTGAGTTTTATAAAAAATGTATCCATAGCCAAAACCAGCAACAGCTGCCACTAGCATGTAACTAGCTCCAGCTGAAAAGTGTGCGAGTGAAAATAAACCAGTAGTGATCACAGGCGCTAGTAATGCAAACCGAGCCGAGGTTATCACTTTCGAAAGCTTAGTTTGTATTATCCCTCTAAATAACGCCTCTTCTGCAACGCAGGTAAAAAATAGATTAATTGCTATAAATAAAAACCAAAATTCGGGTACTTTAGGCGCAAACTCCATAAGGCCCAATATGAAAGCAGTGATGAGTGCAGCTAAAATCGTGATGGCAATAATCGAAAGTGGATGCCCTACGCTTATTGGTTTTAGCGTTTTATTTTTTGTAAAAAAATAAGCGCTCAGCATCAAACCCGCTAATGCTTTATCGAAATTAGCATACAGGGTAAATGCAATTGCATTGCTAGTAAGCTGTTCATTAACAACAATAGGCTGGTTATTAAAACCGGGGAACCAATGTAAGGCTAAACCAAGTGAGGCTATTACAAATAAAGGCGTTAAGATACTGCGTATTAACGCAGAGGTTGCAGATACCGAAAAGTGCAATAAGCCTAAATAAAACACAATAACAACAACTGCGTATAAGTTTATATATTCCTGATAATAGGCAGTTATAACACTTAGCAGCAGTAAGTATTGCCAAATTGGTTGGCGTAAAATTACTATCTTACAAAATGGAAAAACGCATAAAATAGATAGCGCTAGGAAACAAAAAGCCATGAATGTGTAATCTTATGTTTTAGATTTTAAAAAGGCTTTTTACTTTAATTAACGCCTTTTACAGATCCGACCAGCAGCATGGCATTTATAAAAGTAAAAAGTTCTATCCGCTTTTTGCATTTAATATCAATGATACAAAGCACTATAAATGGCATTAGTATCGAAATAAATAACATCATTGAAGTACCAATAGCGCTAAAAATAGGGCTAACACCAGTAACTACGTATCATTGCTTACATCTGGAAAATGATGGCGATTTTAAATTCAGTGCTAGTAAGTAGTAAAATGCGGAAAGCGCCAGATACTTGAAGATAGCTATTGACGCCATAACTTATTTGTTAGGGCTGTGATTCAAGGGACTGCTTTTCTTTGAGGTAAAGATAAAGTGGAAGCCCAAACGACACACCCACAAACAACGTGCCCAGCACAGCAAAATATCGATATGTCACTTTATTTCTGCGACCATCGACAATGATAAAACCCAACAAAACAACTGCAGACACTACAACATCAAGCCAAGCAAATACGCTGATAGAATTTGTCACCGCGTCATTAAACAAGAGACCAAGATCTAAACCATTTGTAACTAGCCAAGGAACAAAGGCGCCATAAGGAAGTAAAATTCCTAATAAAGTAAGAACCAGATAAAACCTAACCATTTCACCATCCTTGCAACTGTTTTTAGTAAGCCCTAATGAATCTGTAGAATAACTCGTTTTTAATTTATTTTTATTATTGTATCAACCATAGCCGAATTCCTATTTTGATTCAATCGTTTAGTGATTAACGGCTTTTGAAGTGGTTAGTGTGATTTGGTGTTTTTTAATATGAACCAAATAATTACAACTCCAAACTACCTAGTGAAATAAGAGACGCCCATTAACTATCAAAGATATGACATAAATTATTAGTCTTTCAAAATACCCCACCATAACAACTCTATTGCAAAAACCTTTAAAATAGTTAAAGTGTTGTTCCGTTTTTTTTATAAAAACCCCTGATTAGCTATAAGGCTTATAAAAAATGAAAAAGATATGTGTGTTACTTATTTTACTCATCGCCAGTGTCGCTAAAGCAGATGACATTAGTCAATATAAGTTCTATGCAACAGACAACTTCAGAGATGATCAGCAACCGGAGTTTGCCGCTTATATAAAAAATGGCGATCCTTGTATTCAGGTTAAAAACCTAACAACCCATAAAGAGGTCCGCTTTTGTCAGATCACCAAAGGCATTAATTTAGCTGATGATCCTAACATCTACCCTTTTGAAATGCATTTCTCAGGTCACCGATTATATTTCTTTGTTGCTGCCTATTGGGCTGATCAAGCTTGTACTATAGAACTGTCAAATATGACGATTAGTTGTGAGCTAAAAAACAAACCCAAAAAGGAAGAAGACGTTAAAGCAGAGCACCAAAAAGCGGTAAAAAAGAATGAGGTTGTCATCCCTCCTGCTGTTAAACATATAGAGTTTGGCAATGTAAAAGAAGCAGAAGGTCTGTTTCGTCTTATTCTTAATAATTCTGAAATGAACCCATGTTTTACCATTGAGCATTACAGTACATCCCTATTTGATGGCCCAACAAACATTAAACATGTTTGTAGTGCCATAAATAAAACGGACGACTCAATCATTGATCTTATAGGAAAAGACGGCAACTGGTGGTTTGAAAACTTTAATTGGCAAGGTAATAACTTAGCATTTGAAATAAATGCTATGGGGGGGAATTATAAATGTGAATTACCATTACCATTTACCGAGCAATCTGAAGCCTTATGTGTAAGATAAATCATATATTTGTGCAATGTAATCGCCACTCGAAGATTATTGGTTATATTTTATCAGTTTAGAGAGCTCACTTTGAGTCCCATTAAGCTCAGCTTTTTATTTGCTGCCTACCAAATATGCCCAAGATGCGCCCGTGTAAGTCAAAAGTTGGGCGCGCAATTCACATAAGCGATTTAAAAATTAACGAGACTATGAAGTTGTTTAACATTAAAAAACTGTACTACTATCATGTCTTTCATTGTGCTTTATTTTCAAGTGGTTGCTTCCCATTGCAACCAATCAAAATCATGTTCGAGCATTTCCTTATTAAAATCTAAAAATGTTGAGCCTTCATTTAATAAGAACTGTCTGCGCTCGTCATTTCTCATATAAGCAGTCCAGTAAGGCAAGTAATTGGGATTATCAATACCAAAAATCAGTTCAAAATCCACTACATTTTCCTGCATTTCATCAAGCATTTTATTAGTTAGCCTAGGCATTTTACACCTTCAATACGAAAACCATTTTAGACCCTACAAACAAATAGAAGTAGATGGGTTTGTTAATTTATAATTTTTCCGCCGACGCGACCTGAAATATTAGTAATTTCTATGGCGAAAGAACAATCCGTATACGTTGTTAGTTTTAAGAAGATGACCTCTTTCTTGTAACTTAACGTTAATCGATAAGCTTGGTTACCTTAAGAGACAAAGCCATTTAATTTTAATGTCTTTTCAAATTCTACAGCTCTTTTTAAATCATTAATTGATACTTCATAGAGATTGTCGGAATTAAAATTAAACTCAATTGTAAGGTTGGTAGTTCCTATATGCACACACGTTTTATAGCCAAAACATTCACATTGGGCATTATATTCAATCCATTTTTTTGTGCCATTTAATACTATTGGCGGTGGGCACCATTGTTTAGGTTCTTCATTATGGACTGTATGACAAACGCCTAACCGTTCTAAATAATTTAACAACTGAGCTTCATTTTCTGCTGCAATAATAGCATTAAGTTCAAAACGGTCGTTATAGTGCCCACCTTTGGGACTTTTAATTTTAAAAATATTACACTTTTTAAGCTCAGTTTTAAACTCTTGAGAGTACATTGGCATCCCATTAACCCTATTATTTATGAAGAAATTTTAGATAAATACAGCTCATAAAAAGTAGTTTCCCCACCTAGTTAAAAAGTGAAGGCTACATAAATGAAACTAACGAGCCTAAAAAATAACTCGTTTAAATTTATTTTACTGCTGAACAACCATAATCAAATTAATCTTTTGATTCAATTTTTACTAGTTTCTCCTTGGTTCGTCATTATCGTAATTAAGGATTTTTATGGAGCTAAGAACTCATTTTTTTATTTACGATTTTATGCAATTATTTGATAGCATTAAAGAAACCCCAATTGCTAGTGTCTACCTCATTAGTATCATCAAAGCATTCAGATGTAATTTGAATCGTATTTCCATCAGAATCAAAGAACCTTGCTACATATCCACTTGGCTGACTCCAAACCATTTCAAATTTTACGCCAAGTGAAATAAGGCTATCGCAATAGGATAAAAAGTTAGTTTTTACTTCATAGCCGAAATAGCTCAATCCGGTAGGATTTCCGTGTGAATTTAATAGCCATATTCCGGCATTATCATTTTCAGGAAAGGTTAGAACACAGTCCAGATCCTTAAATTTTAAAGTCTTATGATAAAAATTAAATAGTCGGTCATAATCATCTGTAAATAAATATACGTTAACCATGAGTAATCTCTGTTTTTTGTAAGCCCAACTCTGATTCTAAATTTATGTTTAAGACCTTGTTAGACATTATTACAACTTAACCATATTTTATAATACAGCAAGGCAATACTAGCCTCCGTAATAACTGCCAGTAAAATACCTATACCAGCAAATCCACGTAAATATTCAACACTACCAAGAAAAGCCAATGCAAACATAGAAACGGAAAGACTCAAACATATAGCCTGCCTAGATTCTGAATGCTCAGCATTTCGGCCAAACCAACTAAACACAGATATTCCGAGAAATAACATTGCAGCCCTTCTACCGATAAAGAAAGCAGAGTTATTTTCATCAATATTAAACAACATAAATAATACTTCCGGAATAAGTATAAGAACCAAACACAAAGTGAATGCAATAGCTGCTGTAATTATGCTAACTACTTTAAATTTAATCATACTCCCCCTTGAATGCCAAACAAGGCTGTAGAGTAACTCCTACAGCCAAATTCAATTAAAAAATCGAGCTTCTGAATTAACTCTAAGCGTTTTTAAAGCATTAGGTAATGCATTTTGGAACCCATAAAACAAGCTGTTATTCTTAGAAAATAGTAATTCTACAGCCTCAACACCTTGTTAAGGTGTGAGGCACGCAATACCAAAGCGTCTGCATACCACCTTAACCACTAAACCGAACGCATAGTAAAAATGCCACGCGTGCAGAATAGCTCTTGAACAATTTGTTATGTTGAAATACTAAGTAACACGCTCACAACTATCTAGCATCTTAACTGGTAATTGATTTTCAACTAGAAAATTGTAAAAGCGTAGATCTTCAATTAAATCAGGAGAAGCGAATTCAAAATCTTGATAAGTCTGATTTTTAAAACGAAACCTTACTATATGTTCAAACCTTTTCGCTTGTACATATAAAATTTCACTGATCTCGGTAATACTTATACGTGCACCCAATACAATCAAAACATCGCCATCAATCGCAACGGCCACTGACTTTTTTGGCTTTGACATAACGTATTCACTTATCAAGGATAATGCACAAAACAAGGCGATATATCCAAGTTGCGTTAAAAATGCGGCTTTTGAGATTTCAACAAGATAGTAAGCAAACATGCCACAAAATAACGTTCTAGTGACAAAACTATGAAACAGCTTAACACTAGCTAACTTGTTTTGTTTTAATAAAATTCTCATAACTCCCTTTCCCAAAATAGTATTTCAAACATATAAATATTAGAATATTTATTGACACCAATCGTGATTACTTAACGCAATGGTATCTGCACGTTTTATGAATTGGTGTTACGTTTAGAGTTTATTGTGCTTATACTAAAACATACATACCAGAAAAAATTATGCTGATTTTTTCAACCATAAAAGGTGAAGAAGGATATGGATAACACTAAAAAATAGCGGACCTCCAATTATAAATAATTTATACCAGCTTAAACTTAAGCTAACAATTTCTCCTTGATAATTGCAGCTCAACCAATACACATAGAGCAAAGAAGCTACACCTAAAATTAGAAATATTAATCTTTTTTTTAGCGCTATATTCAACCCCCAACTTAAAGAAGTTAGAGCTAGATACCCCAAAAGCCCCCCAACCAATGGTAACAACCATTGCAAAGTAAAACTAAGTGGTACAAAAAAAATAGTTACAATACTTGTTAGGAAATAAAGTCCACCAATAATCATTAGAAAGGTAGTTGGCAACCAAGCGAACACTATTGTTAATCCAATGAGTAGATTTCTTAGGAACATATTTTAACAGCCCAGTATGTTTATAATTTTGCATTGCGAGGATAATCTTGATGTAATTGTTAGCCAGCTAATTTTATTAGCTAGAACGCGAATAAAATTATCTAACGTGCTATCTGGTCTCAATTAATCACAACAATAAGCATCGCTAAGGAAATTCATTAAGAGGATTATTATATTTTTTGCGCTATAAAATGGGGGACGTCAATTCTATCACCACCATTTATAAAGTGAGAGTCAAAAGCGTATGCCATTTTTTCCAAAGGCGCATCATAATAACCCTTAGTGTGGATTTCTGTTATGTAACGTTCCATAAAGGGAATTGCGCCTAGAATCTCCCACTGCGCAACATGAACAAGTTCATGAAAATGCAAACGTAAATCAGATGCTGAATGAGGAAGAACGTAGTAAGTGTTTTTATATGTAATTCCACTTACATCCATATCGATGAAGTCACCTAATCCAAGGTGTCGTAACTCTGGAAAATGAGGCTTTGGGATTTCATCAATAATTACAAAATACGCATGTTGTAAAAACTCCAAAGAATAAAATCCTTTAAACTCGTCAAAAAATTTAGAGCAAGTTACCCTTTGCTCTTGGTGTTTAAGGTTTGTCTGCTCAATCCATTGTTCAATTTGCTGTAACATCCCATATTCCATAAACATATCACGAGTTCAGATAGTTACTCGCTATTTAAGGTTCTTCACAAACAATAGCCTAGTTCCTATTTTGATTCAATCGCTTACTCCAATTTCATGTGAAATATAAAAAGACTTGGTGTTGTTTTAATTGGCAATTTGGAAGATATCACAGGTCTTTGAGTGGCTTATTTGGAGAGGTTGGAGCTTACTGTTCCCTGCTACTACTTCTAGGCACATGACTAAGTAAGTACAATAACCATTGAAGTATTTATGACAACAAAGAAATCACGTAAAACTCATACGACTGAATTTAAACAAGAAGCCGTTCTGTTAGCTGCAAAAATCGGTGTTGCTGCCACTGCTAGAGATTTAGACATTCATGAGTCGCAAATCTACGATTGGCGCAATAAGCTGCAACAAAAGAAAAGGGCGAACCAACCTGAGGCCAAAATAGCTGCTGAACTAGCCAAACTAAAAGGTCAAATATCTGAGCAATCGGAGGACTTAGCCATATTAAAAAAGGCGACTTCCTACTCTGCGAAGAATCAAAAATAAAGCGGTTCAAATTCATGCGAGCGCACCAAGCAAAATTTAAGGTGACGCGTGTATGGCTTTGGTGCTCAAAGTGTCGCGAAGTGGATTTTATCATTGGCTTAAATTCGGTGAGGTGGTGAGTAAGAGAGCATGGCAACAACAGCTGCGAGATGAGCAAATACAACAGATTTTTGTTGATTCAAAGCCGGGTTATGGTGCTACTCGCATCCAAGTTGAATTGGAAGATAATCAGCAAACTGCATGTATCAAAACTATCAGCGACAGCATGAAACGCCAAGGCTTAGCTGCCACGGCAACAAATCAGAAGTGGATAACGGACATTACCTATTTATGGACCAGCGAAGGCTGGCTTTATTTAGCCGTTATTATCGACCTGTTTTCAAGAGCGGTAATGGTTCCAACATGAAAGCAGAGCTCGTGTCTGATGTGTTAAAAAATGGCTATTTTCCGTAGAGGCCGACCAAAAGATGTTATCGTTCATAGTGACCGAGGTAGTCAATATTGCTCTGGAGACTTCCGTAATCTGCTGCAAAACCATGGATTAAAGCAAAGCATGAGCCGAAAAGGAAATTGTTGGGACAACGCCTGTGCAGAGAGTTTCTTCCATTCATTGAAAGTCGAAGCGATCCATGGCGAGCCAATTATGGATAGTAAAACAATGCGTGAAGCAGTATTTGAATACATTGAAATTGATTACAACAAAACAAGAAGCCATAGCGCTAATGGCTATCTCAGCCCTGAAGCATTTGAACTAAGTAACATAGCTTAGTGCTGTGTCCAGTTTTAGTGCTGAGGATCATTATGAGTCACCGATACCAATTAGTTAATTTTATAGTAGTTAACATAAATGCATAGTAAGTTAGTCATCCGTCCTTGTTACTCTTACTCCATCAACAACCATTGACCACTGACCATCACTAAAAAATGGTGGTTGCGAAACCTCAAAAGTTGTATTCATTATAAGCATATCAACTAAGAAATTATCGCCATCAAACTGATCTATAGATGATGAAATAGAAGTTCCACCTCGTTGATAGTCAAAAGTTCCATCTGGGAGTATTTCTATATACATACCAGGACCTTGCCAATAACCTATATACGCAAACTTATCTGAGGGTATTGGCTTACTGCAAGCACTCAGTGCCAACATAATAAATAAAGTGATAACTATTTTTTTCATCAGTTTCATTGAGACTTCGCTAAATTAGGTGATTCAGTGTAGCAATAAACACCTCACACTTACTACTTTTGCATAGATAAATTAATACTAATCATAGTAATAGCGTATCTATTAGATTGGTGAGTGACTTTATTACACACTAAACCATAACGTGTCTTTTTTACTGCAAGCGTCACCACAACATTCGCTAAAAAACCAAGTAATAAATGCTTAGTATGTTGTTTGAAGCATAAGTTGATATAAGCGTATTCGGATTCATTGGGATACAGCTAATCGAAGCAACTATATGTGAAATAGTATTTAAGCCTAAATTAGCATAAATTTACTAGCTTACTCAACCACATGAGGCCTCCTTAATTAAAAAGCTCAGTGAAGATGAAAGACTGCGAACTCCTTCGCCATGGATTAAGTCCTGCTCAGATCACTCAATTGAATTTGGTGCCAAACGACTATTTTCATTGATCCCAAAAATAACAAAACCAGCGACTAGCGAGGCTTTGGATTCAAAGGTATTTACTTATGCCTTGGTTGAGAATTACCGCTAATCGCATATATCAAAATGAGCGAAATAACACACAAACTGCATTATTTACTGCCCCAACATCTATACTAGACAATGACTTACCTTCAAAGGCAACTTGAACAGCGACTTCTGCAACTGCGCCTACTAATCCTGCAATAAGGAAATTCATAAACTTACCAGATGGATCGCTATGGTTAATTGGATCATTCCCAACATAAGCATAGAAATTCATCTGATCTTCATAACCCACAGGGTCAGTTTGTAAGAATCGCCCTAGTTCAGGGTGATAAACGCGTGCTTTGTAATGGTAAAGCTTAGTACCAGGGATTAAGATTTGCCCTGTATATCTAAAACGCGATGAGCTTGTATTAATTGGTTCACCAAATGGGCCATATTTATGCGTAGCGGCAATTGACCCTAAGCCATTCGTTTCACTAATAATCGAACCACGTTCATCTGCATGTAAATAGCGCTTGCTCCCTGTGCCAGTACCTTCGTACCAAACCAGCGGGTCATCTTCACCGATGCCATGAACATAACAACGTAATAGGCTACCACTGCTGTTGTACTCAGCAACCAACTCGTTTGCATCCTATAAGAAGGTTGTTTTAGTTCTAGATAGGAAAATAAAGTGATGAAATTTAGCGCATTAGATCATAAATTATAATTCTTTACAAAGTATGATCCCCCCTACGCTAACAACCGGTAAAGCGAATTTACTAAGCTGGTAATTTTCTATATGGTATCTACTTCTCGCATGCGCTGCTTTTTAACAGTGGCTGTAAATAATAAATAAGGGAAATAAAATGCTTAACTGGTTTAAAAAAACCACTTTGCTATGCGTTGCAAGCTCTGCAAGTATAGCCATAGGGGCAACAACCCCCACGACTTCAAACTACGACTCACAAGCCTTGTTTGCTCCACTATCATTACCCAATTAAGTAAATGCAATGCGCAGCGGCGCAGGAAAGCCTGGTCCGCTTTTTTGGCAAAAAAAAGTCGATTACTCCCTTAAGGCCTCAATAGATACCGAACAAGATATTTTAAGTAGCAAAGAAACCATCACTTATACCAATAACAGCCCTGATGATTTAACCCGTTTGTGGGTGCAACTTGATCAAAATATGTATCGCAAAGACTCGCGAAGCTCTATCGCCTCGCAGTGGCGTAGCTCTCATTTTACTGATGGTTACCAGTTTGACAAAGTAACCGTGATTATAAATAACAAACATTACGATGCCGATTTTTTAATTGACGATACACGAATGCGTATCGATTTAAAAAACCCTCTAGCTGCTCAAGGCGGTAAATTACAACTGCAAATTGATTACAGCTATAAAGTACCCGGGACATGGGGCGGTCGTACTGCGGTCACACCTTCTAAAAATGGCAAAATTTTTGAAATTGCACAGTGGTTCCCACGTATGGCAGTTTATGATGACTTACATGGGTGGAATAACAATCCTTATATTAGCTCTGAATTTTATTCAGAATATGGCACGATTGACTACACGGTTAATGTACCAAAAGATTATTGGGTGGTGGGCTCAGGTGAGCTAATTAATCCTGAAGAGGTGCTCACTAAAACGGAACAGAAGCGCTTAGCTAAAGCTAAAAAAAGCGAAGAAACCGTCTATATTCGCAACAAAGCAGATATTAATAACCCCGATAGTCGGCCTAAGGATGACCAGCGATTAAGTTGGCATTTCAAAATGGATAATACCCGCGATGTCGCATTTGCCGCTTCACCTGCGTTTATTATCGATGGCGCTAAAATTAATCTACCAGAGGGTAAAACCGCATTAGCAATGTCTGCGTATCCAGTTGAAGGCATTGGCAGTACTAAATGGGATCGCTCAACAGAGTATGTTAAAGCGAATATAGAGCATTTTTCCACTTGGTATCCTTACCCTTATCCTGCAGCTATTAACTTAGGCGGCCATGGGGCCTGTATGGAATATCCAGGAATTGTATTCGATGGTATGCAAGACAAAGACGATTTGCTTTTTTGGATAACAGCGCATGAGCTAGGCCACAACTGGTTTCCGATGATTGTAGGCTCTGATGAGCGCCGCCATGCATTTATGGATGAAGGATTTAACACGTTTATAGATGTTTATGCCTCAGATGCTTTTAATGATGGCGAGTTTGCTCCAAAACGTGACGGAGAATATGCCCCGAAAGGCGGTAACCCGGTTGATGAGATCTTACCCGTATTAGCCGATAATGAAGCACCTACATTAATGGCCCCAGCAGAGGCCACGGATGAAAAATACCGCCATTCTGTTGCTTATTTTAAATCGGCGCTAGGTTTAGTGTTACTGCGAGAAGAGATATTAGGGCCAGAGCGATTCGATCCTGCTTTTAAAGAATATATCTCAACGTGGGCTTATAAACATCCTAGCCCTTCAGATTTTTTCCGCTTTATGGAGAGCGCCGCAGGGGAAGATCTTTCTTGGTGGTGGCGTGGTTGGTACTTAAATAACTGGCAACTTGATATGGCAATAACGAGTGTTGAAGCCATTGATGATAAACACGGTAAAGGCACTAAAGTTAGCTTTAAAAGTAATCAAAAGTTAGTTATGCCAGCAACACTGCGTGTGCAATACAGTGATAATACACATGAAGATATTCGCATTCCAGTTGAAACATGGATGCGCACAGGTAAGCCGAGTGTGGTATTGCCTGTTACTAAAACAATTAAACGTGCCAGCCTCGATCCTGAGCATAAATTACCCGATGCAGATCGCAGCAATAATACGATTGACCTATAAAAGTCACAACGCCTGCTAAATACAAATTTAACAGGCGTTTGCTACTATCAAATATTTTGAAGGTTCGATGAGCTAATAGATAAAAAATATTAATCGGTGGCCCATTTCTTGATAAGCCAAATTTGCTAGCCACTCTAGGTTTAGGAAACCAGTTCTTCGCCAACGGGAAGTGTAAATATTTACCTGACCCGCAAAGTTTTTTGCTAGTGACTCACAATGGTTATCTATTAAAAACGTGTCAGCATCGAGGTTTACAGTATTCATTAAAGGCATAAGGCATGACTATATTAACAACTTATCAAACCCATTTTCTTATTACTTTTTAATACCTTATATATATGATAATCTCGGGAGAATCTCCCCCCCTCCCTTTAATCAGTTGCCCATGGAATTACAGTTATCACTTAAAAAAGAGCACTATACCCTTGGTGAAGTCGTTAGTGGCTATGTCGATATCGAGCTAGATTCACCTAAATTATTTAACGAAATCTATGTTAGCTGTTACTGGAAATTACATGGCGGCGGCAGAACTGAACAACACGAGAAATATAAAGTAGTTCTTCAGACTGATGAAGCCCCCTTGCCTGCAGGAAAGCATCACCTCCCCTTTCAGTTTGCGATGGATGACTATCCGATAACCTGGCACGGCGATAAATTATCGATAGATTGGTATATCATAGCTTACGCGGATATTCCCCTGGGCTGGGATAAAAAAGTTATTAAAAAATATTCACTTGATTATTCAAACCAATCTTCAATTCCTTTTAAACCAACGTTTTCGACGCAAACACCGGGGGCAATCCAAATAGAATACGAGCTTTTTTCCAAAAATGAGCAAGGTGAGTCACAATTAGTTCGTCGCCTTCCTCCCCAACAGCCAGCAGAAGTGGAAAATGTGTATGAAGGGCATGGAAATTCTAAACCGCTTCAGTTTCGTATTCGCTTAACACTGTTTTCAATCTTGTTAAGCCTGATTGCCATCCCAAGCCTATGGGCTCCATCTACCTTTGGATGGATATGCACGGCTTTATGGTTATTTTTTGTTCCTAAAACCTATTTTTACTATCGCAAAGAATTGGATCGTAGTCGCTGTGGGCCAATATCAATCAAAGTTGATCACCAAGATTTTAAACCAGGGCAAACTATTAAAATCAAATACAAAGTGTCACCTACGCAAGCCGTAAAGATAAAAAGGCTAGTTGCTCGTATTGAAGTTCTTGAGGTATTTTTTGTTTTTTCCGCCAATGATGATGACAGTTCCTTTAATAGAAAAAGAATTGTCCGTCACGTGACACAGATTGAAGAAATTGAAGTTAAAAAGGAGTTCATACTTAGCCCCGGTAAAGATGATGAAAACACTGTACTGATTACACTACCAAAGAACCTGATGCACGCGTTTCGCACGGTAAATAATCAAATATTACCTCAGATAGCCATACATATAGAAACGGAACATTGTCGCGATATAAGTGCAGCAGTTGCGCTGAATATTACGCCTTAATTAATCCAGTTTTTTGATTACTGTAAACGGCGAAGGTGCTCGGTAACCTATCTCAAAACTTAATGTAATATTTTGCTAGTGATTAAATAGAAAGAACCAAACAGGATCACAAGCTGGTAATTACGACTGTTTACCCCTGATAGGTAGTGATGTACCTGTTGCTGTTCAGTTTGAAACCCTTCAGCCCTGATTTGGATCACCACGTTAGCAAGTAAAACTATTAGCCAATGCCTTATTCGTCGCCTCATAGCTATATTAAGTTCTCAGGCTAAAGCCCAAGCTACAAATCCACACGCGCCGGCAAGCTTGGCGCCTACAAAAGCTGATTTTAACACTAATATTAAATTCATTAGCCGATTAATCCACATCTACAAATTCAGTAATTACTTTTAAATATTTAATCCTCCCACCTTGCATTTACCTAAAAAGTGAACTTAATTAAAAAAGTAATGGAACTTCATCAAAAGGAATTTGCAATGACTAAACTCATCATTATTGCTTGGTTACTTTTTTGTTCGCACGCTTACGCGACAAATATTTTTAAGCTTAACCCAGAATCTAAAAATGTAGATTTAACTTCTATTCAACCAAACCACCCTCACTGGAATGCCAGCTCAATTTATGTAGCCGGTGATGTTGTGACTCACAACAACAGCTTATTTATTGCCGCTTTTTGGGTTAAAGGCATTGAACCGATAGAAAACCAACCCCATTGGGATGGTTGGATTTGGCTGCAAAATACTGTGATAGAAAAATGGCAAGCAAACAAAGTGTATCAAGGTGGCAACCTTGTAAAACACGGAGCCGACTACTACCTTGCCCGCTACTGGAATGAGAATAACGAACCCGCCCCCCACAGTAGTTGGCAAAAAATTAAAGATTTATTTTACCAAAGCCCAGATTTACCACCTGAACACCCTGACGACTATAAAACGCTGGACGGTGTTGACCAAAACGATAACGGTATTCGTGATGATTATGAGCGCTATGTGTATAAAAAGTTTGATTCTCCACAGCTTATCACCTTTAGTTTAGGCGCAGCTTCAACATTACAACTGGTTATTGATATTGAACAAGGGCGTATACCAAATTTAGATACTGAGATCGGTAAGCAGATTATTTTGGATATGATCAACATAAGCTACTGTGTTCGATATTTGCAATATTCACATCCACACTTTAGAGAACCCGAAATTTTATACTTTAATACGATAGATAGAGCTTACGCTAACCGAAAAAGCCAAAATAAAATTAGTGACTATATTGCTTGGGATGACGGTTTTCATCGAAGTGCTGATCAAGACTGCAATATCCTTAAGAAGGACATAAAATGATTAAATTATATTTGCTTAAAGTCTAACTAATTTAATGCCGGTCGCGGATGTATCCCAAAAATCAGCAAAAAGCCAATAATGGGTGAGTACTTTGGTTCTTCATATCAACACGCAGAATGTTATGCACAAAGAACCAAAAAATCAAAAACAAAATAAACACTGTTTTATAAAAAACTAGCGATCAATGCATCTCTCGCTACATAGCTCAATTAACCAATTGGGCAGCGGATATTTGGCGTATACCGTGCCTAAAAAGTTATCCCACGCTTTATCTTTGAGTTGTTCAATTTCACTCTCAGATACCAACCCTTTATATAGCTGGGCAAAATCTTTTAAAAACTGTATATCACGACGCCGACTATTTTTGGCGTATCCTTTACCTGCGTAGTGAATAAAGTCAGCATCTAAATAACCTTCTTTGCCAGACATATCCATTCGGTTAAAAGCTTTGTCAAATGAGCTGTGTGCGATGCCATTTTTATGGAGTGTATAATTGAAATAGCTCTGGTCATAATGCGTTATTTTATTACAAACCTTGTGTAAATCATCGAGCGTAGTCTTTTTAAAAAGTGGACATTGGCTAGACGTCAGAATGATACCCGCATTGTAGTAAATAGGTCGATTACTCTTAAGCGGCCAGTCGACTTTTCCAAGCGCATCACATACCATTGCTACATCTTGCTCACGCTCTTGAATAATACCTTCATCAAACCAATAAGCAGTTTGCAAATCGGTATAAAGGTCAAAAACATTTCTAGCATGAGGTGTAATTAAAACATCAGCGTCTACGTAGAGCACTCTGTCATATGTTTCGAGCAATTCACCTATTCTCAGCTTTTCTGTCCACGCAGGGCTTGCATTGTATATTGGGTTTTCGATCTTTATCGGATAGTGCAATTGGTCAGATATTATTAAATCTGCACCGACTTTTTCGGCGTAATGCTTAAAACTCAAAATTGCGGCTTTATACATTGGGTTATCGCCAATGGCAAGGGTAAATATGGCTTTTTTCATGCGTTATCTCAGAGTCCTTTGTTCAGTTATTTATTTTATCCTAATACCCAAAAGTTTCCCAAGAATTGGCCTTATATATCAATGAACTAATAGTATTGAAAATTTGGGGGAGTACGGGAACAATCATGGTGTTTTGTGATTTTATGAACCGCTAAAAAACAGCACGAAAGACCATGAATGCTTTACTATTTTGCACAATATACTCCGCGCTGTCACCCCCAACCCAATCCATAAAGCTAGATTTAATACTTTAGTCGCTGCCGTTAAATCTCTTTTGCACTGTCAGCAATGCACCTTAACTTCTATCGCTCGCTATTTAAATTCAAAAACAACTGAAAACATGATACTAAATGTATTGACCGACGGTTCATTAAAGCTCGCTCTTTGCCCCCTATCGGGAAAGCACGTTCAGCTTTTAGCACCATTATCCAAAAGTACAAAAACAATTTATTTTAATGCACAAACTGATCCTGCCAAGTGATTGCCGACCCGTGATTGTGATGGACACGGATTTTAAAGTCCTGTGGCTCTAGCCGCACGAAAAAATGGCTAGCATTATACCAGCCGGTTTCGCGGTACGACACACCTGAAAAAGGACCGTTAATAATTATTTTGGGGGTTCCCTTAGACATCACGCAATACTCAACGTATCGGACTCGAGCAAACAGACGAGTATTTTACGACGTTGCCCGGTACTACTCTTTATGAAAACCAGATTGAGTCCGCGATAGCGAACGTTGACTAGGTGAACAAACATTTGGGAGATACGCGATACTGCACGCTCTTAACCAGTAGTATAGTCGCCCTTGTGACATTATTCTTCAACTAATGGGTCAATTAACCTTAGCTTTGGATAATAAATAGGCTAACCCAAACCTCAAGTTACTTACACTACATAGTCTATAATTTAGCCAAATAAATTGAAAAAATAGCGTACTTGTTCTAGAGTGTAAACTTAATGGTAAAAAACCAAAATAAACTCATATAACATTGATTTATATTGTTTTTACCTACCCAATTGACTAAGGATAGCCAATGATTTTTTTTCAATCACTTTTATTGCCCTCAAATCTCATCCAATTAAATCTTATTCGATTTAAACAATGTATCTCTATATTTATTACTTTATTTCTTGTTGCGTGTGGCGGCGGCAGCTCTGACTCTCCTGCAATTAAACAGCCGCCAATTGAAGAACAGCTAAACCCTGTTACTGAAGTGCCAACGAATCAAATATTACATGCGTTTTTTCGTGATCAAGATAGTTCTATTGGCAAACTATCTGGCATCGTAACAATTGTCGCCCCTGAAGTTATTGATAGTGACTCCGCTAAAGTTGAGTCTGTGTGGGTTTATTGGGTAGATGAGCAAGGAAATAAACAGGGCGATGCGTGGTTAAAAACTATGGATAAAGCGGTTTATCATCTTGATATTCCAAAGGATACAAGTATACCTGCAAATACCAATGCGCTATTGCTTTTGCCGGTAAACACCATTGGACAGGCCACAAAAGGTACCCTTATTCCCTTTCATGATTTCATAGGTAATGCTGAATTATCGGGGCCTGGGGGGAATAAAGTTCACACTTGGGATTATGGCGTAGGTCGCAAGAAAATTTCAATTCAGCGCACAGAAGAGCAAGGTGGATTATGTATCTTTGATAATGGTTTAGTCAGCATTACTCATATGAATAATACTAAGGATGAAGCTGGGGAGAGTAATAATAGCAATAAGTTCCCTAACGACGTTAATGAGAATGCTTTCCCTCCTTATTCATTTTTATGTGATACGCAGCCGACACATTCCGAAGATATGATTTCTGATGAGACTGGGGTCTGGACATATTCAACGCTTAATGACGCCATGTTTTACGGCACATTCGTTTACAATAGCTTTGTTAAATACCTTGGGGAGCCGCCACTGGAAGACAAAATTAGAATCCGTGTTCACTATGGTCAACAATATGAACAAGGCGCCTTTTGGGATGGTGCATATGCCAACTTTGGTGATGCGTATCCGTTATTTTACTCTATGGCTTCACTTGACATCATTGCGCACGAAGTGGGCCATGGGGTTTTAAATAGAGTGTCTGATTTAAATCAATTCGATCATGAAATTAGTACTGATGCTCGTACCTTACACGAAGCCTTTGGCGATATATCAGGTGTAATGGCAAAATACGAGTTTACGGGACATTCAGATAATTGGATTCACGGCCAAGAAAATGGCGGTTTTATTCGTCATCTCGATCAGATAAAAACTGAAAATGGCGCCATTGACAGTTTTCTTGATTATGAAGAGGCTGGTGATAATTTCTATTTACGCATTGGTATGATCACTTATCCATTTTATTTACTATCAAATCAATGGGGCATAGAGCCTACCTATAAAGTGTATTTAAATTCAGCCAAGGTCTGTTGGAGTGCGTTGACCACACTAACTGAAGCTGCTGAATGTATTAAACAACAAGCTGGTGTTGCTGGCTTATCTGAAGAAGATGTCGTTGAAGCTTTTAAGGTGGTAAAGATAAAACTTTATGAGCAAGGAGTGCTCAGCCATTTTAATGCAGATAAAATTAAATTAAGCACTCAGTTTACCGATGATAGCCGCTCAACGAATCAAGTCGTTCAATGGTTATGGGATTTTGGCGATGGTCAAACTTCAACAGAAGCCAGCCCTAAGCATATCTTCGCAGAATCAGGAAGTTACCTAATTAAGTTGACAGTAACTGATCAATCCGATGATCAAGATACCTTTGAACGGCTTATTCAGGTAACAGATCAGTATTGCTCAATAAACTCAGCTAGCGTCGATAAGCACATCACTCATGTTTCTATTGGTGGCAACGACATTAATTATAACTCAACAGCATGGGACTATACCCAAATGCCGATAGAGCTGATAAATCCCAGTAATACTATCATCAACATTCAAGGAGATACTGGAGTAACAGAGCGATCTACCTCATGGAAAGTCTGGATTGACCTCAACGATAATGGAATTTATGGTGATGAGGCTAATGAGCTTGTCGTCGATAAATTTGTCGAAGAGGGGAAACCTTATGGCCTTAATACTACACTCGATTTATCAACGCTGCCAAATAGTAGTCAGGCTAAATTTATGAGAATTATTGGTGACTATACCGTTTTTGGCCCTTGTTCTTCGAGTATAGGAGAAGCGCTAGATTTAAGTGTGAGTTGGCAGTAAATTCGGTTAATACATCTTATTGAAGAGAGCGATTTATACGAGAGCGTGCTGAACTTTGCGGTATAAAAAACAAACAGCAAAAAATACGGTGTAATTGAATTCGCTAAAAACGTTACACCGAATCCATACGCCAAGATAAATGTTAACAAACGCGACATGGAATGTCTTATCAAAAGTAATGTGCTTAGGGGATCAAGGCGATCCCTCAGAACTTAACCCCTTTGTCGCTTTGTCGCTTTGTTCAGCATTCAGCTTCAAATTTTCTTAAGATCCAACCTATAGGTAAATTATAAATCCAGACCTTTGATATATGAAGTTAAGTTCTTACTGGTTAAACAAAGAGTTGTAGCTTTTAATAAAAAAATCATCTAGGTTTTTTCTATTTTTTCCACCATTTAGATTTTTTATAAGATTTTTATTGCTTAGTTTTCCACTATTACTCTCTCATTAAAAAGGAAAACTAAATGAAAATAAACAAATTAATAATTCCTCTCTTCTTGTCGATTAATAGCCCTGCAGTTTATGCAAATGAAAGTACCAGTGGTTTGATTGAACCCATCATGGTCACGATACCTGCGGGTACTTTTCAGATGGGCGATATAGATAAAGAAGATGCCCAGCCTGTTCATAAGGTAACGCTACCCGAGTTTAGCTTAGGAAAATATGAAGTAACCGTCAGAGAGTTTCGTCACTTTGTTAAAGAGTCTGGCTATGACATGCCGACTAAATGCATCCATCAATTAAATGGCTGGTTTAATTATGGAGCAACAGCAGGCACATGGGAAAACAACTCGCTCAACACCAGTGACTTTCAACCCGTTAATTGTATTGGCTGGAAATCGGCTAATGCTTACGTTCAATGGTTGGCTGAGAAAACAGGTCGCCCTTATCGCCTGCCCAGTGAAGCTGAATGGGAATACGCAGCAAGAGCAGGCACAAGCAGTAAATATTATTTTGGTGACGACCCCGACCAAACCCTCGTTTGTGAATACGAGAATACGGCTGATTTAACGGGCGAAAATATACTACAACGCGATACCAATACCAGCTATGTTAACTTCTTCAATGGTAAGTCAAACTGTGTTGATCACTCAGCTTATGCAAGCATCGTTGGTATGTATAAACCAAATCCATTTGGTCTACATGACATGATTAGTAATGTGGTTGAATTTACTGCTGACTGTTACAAAAAAAACTATAGAAATGCACCCACTAATGGCCAACCATGGACAGATGAGAATTGTGAATTCCGCGTAGCACGAGGTGGTAGCTGGCATTGGAATACATTTGCGGTTAGTGAAAGAGGCGTCATGGGTAAAGACTTTATCGGTGCAGTAGAAGGATTTAGGATTGCACTTGATGGCGCAGCCCCTGCAATGGGAGGCAACACCAAGCAGTTTAAAAAAACGCTAAAAATAGCGCAACACAGTGAAGGGTTAAGGCGTGATGCGGTTTTACCCTACCCAGACACGGTCACTAATTTAACCATAAAACAACAACAAGGTCTTGTTACTTTAAGCTGGGACAAGAGCGAACAAACAGATATTGAAAGTTATCGTGTTTACAGGAACTCAGCGATAGGCAGCACATTTAAACTATTAGCACCAAACATAGTAGAAACAATATTTAAAGATGCCAATATCGATAACCATCAATATGAATACACGGTTGTAGCCGTTAGGCGTCATCAACAAAGTAATTACAGTAACACGGTAAAAACACAAGTCCCTTGGGTACAAATACCTGGAAGATTAGAAGCCGAATCAGCAAGTGAGATTACCGGATCCTCCGTAGGAAGAACCTCAGATATCGATGGTAAATTCAATTTAACGGGCCAAGGCGGCATAAGTGACAAGGCGGTAATGAGCTATCAGTTAGAGGTCGCAAAATCAGGGCATTATTCGCTTAGCTACCGAGTAGCAGCTCCTGATGATACAAAAGGCTTTGCAATATTAGTGAATGATGAAGAGCTAGCCACAGAAAAGGTAACAAGCACGGGTGGATATCATCAATGGCAAACCCAATCAGGCGCTACCATTTACTTAAACAAAGGGAAAAATAAATTGACGATACAATCACGTGATAAAAACTGGAAGCTAAACTGGGTTAACTTCAAACAGAATTAGCTTATTTAATAAAGCGTCAAGGCAGCACTACTGCTGCCTTTTACGTTTTTAACTAAGCGCTTAGTACAATTCATAAACTCAAAGACGTCAGCTTCTCCTCATTTATCCGTCGCCAATAGTCACTGCCTTTTTCATTGATATATTGAGAATAAAAATCATAATTTACTTGGGTATTGTCAGAGCCGCAAATCAATAGTGCGATGTCTAAACTAAGACGAAGATTACCCGACAATTGTGCTTGCTCAAAAGTATGCTCTGCGTGAGTAATAAATGCATCAGTATCGTTTTGCGCATCTGCTAACAACGTTTTCAAGTAAGAGTTATCTGCACTATCTAATGTAATACCTGTCATAAGTGCTTGTGCGTCTTTCAGGCGGTTTTGACTTATATAGTATTTCATTAATTGCCTACGACTCGTTCGTGCAGCCCAAAACTCAGGCGTCAATGTAGCAAGTTTTATTACTTGTTTTAAATGAGGCTCTTTATCCTCGAGGTTCTTAGTAAAAATAGCATAGTGAAACGGTATGATAGCCAAGTGATAGCTAGGAAATTGGTAAGCCTTCATTTTACTTTCGGCTTCTGTTAAATAAAGGTATTTGTCGTCTTCTTGTTTATTTTTATGCGCCAACACAGATAAGTAAGTTAAAGCATCAAGCTCACGTTGTTTATCGTGAGCCTCAAAGGCTAATTTGGCTGATGTAAGCAGACTATGCTTAATGGCGTTATAATCTGCCTGATTGTGACCTATCCACGACTGTGCAATCAACGCGTCGGCTTGTCGAGGTAAATCATTAATTATTTTAAATTGTTCTATCGCATTTGCCAGCTTTAAGGTGCTTAAATCAAATAGTTCTTTTCGTGTTAATACTTCACTTTGAAAGAGTAAAGCATTCCCCACATATTGGGTATTTTTTTGTGAAATAGCCGCTTTTTCAAGTTTACTTGCCATCACCATCGCTTTTTCAAACTCTCCCATCCTTAAATAAGTTTCGGTGAGCTGGCTAAGAATAATAAGATCATTAGATGCAACTCAATTGCGGCAGGACTTATCGCAGTAAAGCGACCAGCAAAAACCGGAGCTAATTCATCATGTAGAGCAAATGAAGAACCATCTTGCAATAACACTCGCTGTATTCCTCGCTGGGTAAAAAAGGTTTTATCCAGCGTGTTTACAGTCAATTTAGACATCGCTTGAATAACGAGCTCACGGACTAGCTCAGTCAAGGCTGGTTTTCGAATTTGATTATGAAAGGGTTTATAACTTATTGTGCAATTGGCCTGCGTCCGCAGGTTCTGAGGGATATCTGACAAGTTAGCGTCTTGCAGGCAAGATAAGCTTTTGAACACAGCTTTGAGCAGAGAAACGATCGACAGGCAACGGTGTCGAACTTGAAATCCGGAGGTTTTTGCAAGCTCAATGAGGTATTTTTCTGAGATAAGGGCTTTTAATTGATTTGAAACTTGGTTAATCTGCATGTGAACTCTGTTTTTGGTCATGTTTTTATTGGCGTAACTATTTGATCATTAACAGAGTTCAACTTCAAGTTTTCTTAAGATCCAACCTATGAGGCAAGGATCAGTGTGTTTAACTTGACAGTGGGAGTCATACCAACGTCCGCAGCATGGGCTTGTTTGGAGCGCAGCGAAAAACTTGTCCCAGTGCCTGCGTTTGTTAGGCCAATTACCAAGCATACGCTATTTTACCAATGATATTGCTCTCAGGCACAAAACCCCAGTAACGACTATCTAGACTATTATCTCTATTGTCACCTAATACGAAATAGTGCTTGTCTGGCACTAACCATTCATCTGTTTGAGTGCCAACTTGATAAAAGTAACGTTCGAATAAGTCTTTCTGATTACTTTTCAACTTAATATCGTATGAATCATTATCTAACGACTCTTTGTAATACTCATGATCTGAACCACCTTCCGAGTCAGTGAATTTGTATTCTTTCGCGACCTCAGTAAAACCAGGGCAGATTGGTGACTCATCCATGCAAGAAGGTTTAATAAAGATACTTTTGTTACGGTATATAACAGTATCCCCAGGTAGCCCTATAACTCTTTTGACAAAATCAATTTGAGGATTTTGTGGATATTGGAACACAATCACATCACCTCTTTTTAGTGTTTTAGATGGTGCTTTTTTGACTATTTGTAACCCAAAATATCTATAGTTTCCAAATCCACTTTTACTAACTATAACCTGATCACCTGGATTTAAGGTGGGACTCATTGACTTTGCGGGGATAGAAAATAGCTCATAAATAAAAGTTCTACCTAAAGATAAGAACGTAAAAAACATGACAAAACATACCAACGTAGCCCACCAACCAGCGTACCACTTCTTGCGCTGACCTTTATCGTCCCCCCGACAAATAAGATAAGCATGAAGAGGACAAATGATTAAAAACAACCAAGTAAAATAAATATTATGATGCCAAGACTCGACATCAGCAATTGCCTGCAACTTGGTATCAAGTAATGAAAAAAATATAATCAAAATTAAGTAAAACCAAAACAACTTAGCTTTGTTAACATACAAAAATGTGAAAGGCTGCATTACCAAACCGTAAAAAATACTTAGCCAACCTTTAGGCTTCCATGAATTTTCCAATTTATCTCCTATTCGCCTAACGAGCCTGTAGAATAACTCGTTTTTAATTTATTTTTATTGATGCATTAACCATAGCCGAGTTCCTATTTTGATTCAATCGGTTACTTCGATTTTACGTAAAATATAAAAAGAGGATTTGCTGTTGCTTTAATGGGCGTTTTGGAAGGTATGACAGGTGTTTAAGTGGCTTATTTGGAGAGGTAGCAGCTTACCTTTATTAATACGTCCTGTTTTGCAGCTTTTCTAGATTATGAACAAGGCAATACAGTTATCGCAGTATGAAGTGAAAGCATTCACTTTCGTTTGTCCGCGCAAGCTCAACTGCTCATGCTTTTACCAATAATGAAACCAGCCGCCTTGAATATTGCCATGATGAGGTTAACCGATGAATGTCTCGGCTCTGGCATCCTGCTTCGCTCTACCTTCTAAATCCATTTAGTAGTAGTGCCCCAGCTACCCCAAAAGGATATGGGAAAAACCTGGCTGCGATGAGATCGCAATAATCTATTACTGCGTAACGCGCCTATATGTGTTTGCCGTAAGCTACTTGCTTAACAGCCACATCGACAGACGAAGTAAACGAATTTGTTTATTGATTTAGAATTGACCGTCACTATATAAAAACGGTCAAATAAAATACTAGTGCCTATTGACAGAGTTAAGGCTCATATGTGTTATGTGCCCAAACGCATTGTGTACTCTGGGTGTCCCGTATGCTCATCCAATTGTTCACTGACAATTCTAAAACCTTGAGACAAATAGAACTGATAACTAGCCTGATTTTCTTTGTATACGGAAAGACTCAATATTGCCCTTTGCGCTTTAGCGTGGCTTAACAATTGCTTACCGATACCTTTACCCTGAAATGCAGGAAGCACGAATATAGCGGCCAGGTTATTTTCATACAGCGCATAAAAACCAACTATTTTCGACTCGATTTCGTAAACGAAAACTTCTGAAGCAGGAATATAAATATTACGCATGCTCTCAACTTGAGATTCCCAGAAGTCAGCCGAGACGAAATTATGAGCTTTAACAGAAGCTTCAAGCCAGATTTCAATAACCAAATCTAAGTCATTTGAATTGTACTTTCTTATCATTTTCTAACTCTAGATTGTCAAACTTATCGGGACAACATAACGCCGCTATAACCTGCCCAAATTATGGAGCAATTTGTGCGACAATGAGCGCAGCGAATTGCACAAAATCGCGTAGTAATTTGGGTCAGGTTGATAGCTTTGTGTACGCCCGACATGGACATTGACTTATGAGGTGAAAGTCCTCTGTAGGAAGATCACCGTTTAAATAACATACTGTTATTAAACGATAGACACTCGCGAATGGCAAGGGCTAAATCGCGAGAGATAGTCTGGAGGAAGCCGCTAGCAAATCTGCGAGCTGATGAACAAAAACATCATATGAGGCGTAGGCTGAAGACGAGCTAGCACAAGATAGCGAAGTCATGTGATCTAACGGCCACCGTAAATGATGCAGTTGTGCAGAGAAAGTCGATGCACCTTATTCGGGGAGATCTGATAAACACGCATCCGCGCTAACGCTTGGAGATTACCAGTTAGGGACTGGTTGATCAACCCTTGGCGCTTTGGTTGCTGCGACCTACAGCGAGCGAAATAGCAGTAAACAAGCGTTAGTTTAGACGCGCTTTATCGAGTAATCGCTAGAGTGATTTATCAGAAGTCAGCAGACGGCATAGTAGCCAAACGCCCATCGTAATGGAGGGGACACGGTGAAGGCCTGAACATCTTAACCAGAGGAGATACTACAAATGAACTTGAATTCACATAGATCACCGTGTTGCGATAGTGATGAACAGCGTTCTACTGTGAATAATACCTCGAATGAATATAGCCAAACAGATCATGACCTGATGGCAAGGGTACTAAGCAACCACAATATTGGTGCAGCATGGCAACATGTTAAGCGCAATAAAGGGGCTGCGGGTATTGATAATATGAGTATTGAAGAGTTTAATCACTTCGCTAAGTTACATTGGCTGGGTATTAAACACCAATTACTTAACGGCACTTATCAACCCTTGCCAGTCAAACGCGTGATGATACCCAAACCCGATGGCGGTGAGCGAATGCTTGGGATCCCTTCTGTTATCGACAGAGTGATCCAACAAGCCATTGCTCAAGTGATCAGCCCTTACTTTGAGACTCAATTTTCACCACATAGTTATGGTTATCGTCCTCATAAAAGAGCCAGTCAAGCAGTGAACCATGTTCAATTTTGTGTTAAACAAGGTTATAAAACAGCGGTTGATATCGACTTGTCTAAGTTCTTTGATGAAGTAAACCATGACATGCTAATGAATCGTGTTGGTCGTAAAATCAAAGACAAAGCACTCATGCGCCTACTCGGTAAATACCTACGAGCGGGAGTAGCAGAGTGCGAAACAGGTCTGTGGTTTGAGTCAACCAAAGGAGTCCCTCAAGGTGGGCCATTATCCCCTTTACTTTCCAATATTTTACTCGATGAATTAGATAAGAAGCTAGCCTACAAACACCTTAAGTTTGCCCGTTACGCTGATGACATAATCATTTTAGTAAAAACGAAAAGCGAAGGACTAATAATCCAACGGGAAATTACTGCGTTCATCACTAAGCGATTAAAACTCAAAGTGAATGAATCGAAAAGTCGGGTCGGTCCAGTATCAGGCTCGAAATTTCTCGGGTTTACCTTCCGCTACGGTCAAGTGCAGATCCACGAACAGGCGCTAAAGAAATTTAAAGCAAATGTCAGGGAGCTCACTAACCGCAACTGGGGGATCTCAATGACCCTACAAATTCATAAACTCACACAGTATTTGCGCGGCTGGGGACACTACTACCTAATAGCCAACGCTTATCAGCTAACGGTGGATTTAGATCACTGGATCCGCCGTAGGATAAGAATGTGCTACTGGCGGCAATGGCGTAAACCTCGCACCAAAGTACGCAGTTTAATGAAATTGGGTGTTAGCGAACGACTCGCCATTGCATGTGGTATCACCAGTACCAAAAGTAGGCGCTTGGAAACGAAGGTCCTTGTAGAAGCTCAAAAACAAAAGGAATTAACATTGCGATAGGCAATGACTATCTAGCGTCACAAGGTTTAGCGTCATTAAGAGATATTTGGATCAATATTCACTACGGGAGATGAACCGCCCATTGCACTTCCTGCTAATAGAAAGCGCATGATGGGTGGTGTGGGGGCTGGAGGTTAGAGACCTCCGGCTACCCGATTAAGTTTTTTACATTATTCATTGAGCATTTTTTCTTTTGAACTATCTAGATTAGCAAGCAAATCGAAGTACTTAACATTTACTTTATTTACCTCGACCAAATACAAATCTCTTGTAATATCTTTTTTATTATCAAAAAATTCAAAGCATGAATATGATGCATCTGAAAGTCCATTGATTGATTCAGTAATTTTATTAATAGCCGATTTTTTCAAGGGATACCTTTTTAAAGGAATCAGATAAGAAGATAGAGAGATAAGCCTGATCGTATACTTATCATGCGCCAGCAGATAATCTACGGCAGCTTCTTTTAGCTCCCTTTGTATTCGACCTAACTCATCAAACTCTATTTTTGCTAAAATACCAGGGTCATTAAATTCATCATGATTTCTTAAGTGTGCCACAGGATCATTATCCGCATCACTCATTTGTTTTAGATATTTAGATTGTAAAACGACCAAGGATATAAAATCAGTGTGCAATTTTTTAACATCATCAAAAAGAAATGTTATAACTTGGTTTCTATCGTTATGCTTTAGTTCATTCCTCCAACTTGATAGAGCTTTATAGGCAACAACTAAAACAACTATGTTTATTAATACACCACTAAAAGACAGTAAAACAGAAATAACATTTAACTCGTCTTTTGTGAAGTAATTAAATACCTCATTCACGATTCAACTCCAATATTAGATTTAAAACTTAACGAGCCTGTAGATTAACTCGTTTTTAATTTATTTTTATTGATGCATTAACCATAGCCGAGTTCCTATTTTGATTCAATCGGTTACTTCGATTTTATATAGAATATAAAAGAGAGAATAAAAAAGGACAGACACATATTTTGTGTCAGAAGATTTAGCACCTCTTCCTTTGTGGGTAACCGTATCATTATTTTTTTGCACACTGTTAGTGTTAGTTACAGAACTTAGAATTCAGTGGCTTGGAAGGAGTTTTAGGCAAATAAAGGCAAAGCTAGGTCATCACTTTATTTAATATCGTGTTTTTTAAACAAACCAATCAAGATGCAACTGTTCATCCTGCGCCTTTGTACCATTTTACATCGTTGCTGGCGGCTTGCTGCTTTAACCGTTGTTTGCTGCCTGCAAAATTTGAGTACTGCTGCCTGAAACGTTGAATTGATTCAAGCCATTACGCTTCTTCTATATTCAACGTCAGGAGCACTTTTGGTATGCTTTTGTTGATATGCCCTTTTTTCTTTGGATCTATCTGGCGGCCACTCCAGTCGACTAATTCAATGTAATCCAGTAAGGCAAAGGGGATCGTGCCTTTAATATGATTACCACCAAATTGCTTTAGCTGTGCTGGTTGACTTTCATGTTGAACAGTATCTTTTTGTTTGAGGGGCTTATTTGCTTTGACCGTGTCTGTGGTAAAGGCTTTGAAATGCGCTATACGCTCTTGAATTGAGGTAAAATCACTGTCTTCAAGCGTATCGGCTATGTTTGCTCTGATAGGATTCAAATCAACGTAGGCCATGCAACTGAGTACTGCGGTTTGATCTAATAATGCCTGTGACTTATAGCGCCCTTCCCAGTACTTGCCCGTGCAGTTATCTTCCTTATTGGCCTCGCGGGCAATGTACTCATTAAGGTTTTTCATATACCAGCTGATGTCATAAAGCCTTGCGCGCCATTTAGCGATGATCTCATCAAAAAAGAGCACACTCGCCTTATCTAGCTGCTCACCATTTAAGTAACGATCAACTAAAACATGGCCGTTATAAAGTTGATACCAGCGTTCAATTACTTCATCATCAGACCAATCAAGTGCTTGACGTCTATTGACGTTCACAACAAGGTGGTAGTGATTGCTCATTATCGCGTAGGCAGCTATCTCTATAGCGAAAACGCTACTTAGTAACTTAATTCGCTCTACTAACCACACTCTACGGTGATCAAAGTTTTTACCTGTGTATTTATCATCACCACACAAGAATGCACGTCTCACGCATCGTGAGATTAAGTGATAATAAGATGTGGACGCTAAATCAATAAGCTTTTTTCTTGCCCGGGTCATACATAGCAACTCCTGTTAAACTGTATATAAAAACAGTAGTTGATACTATGGATTTTGCAAAAAATTTGCAAAAAAATGCGCCTGTCCTATTTTTTTCACCCTAGCTCATCGAATGTGCCGCTCCATTCTTTACTCGCATTCGATTTCAATTTGCATCCATCAATGGCAAACATGTTACGACCTATCAAGCCTTCTTCGTCGCATATCATCAGTACTTGCGTAAACAGCGGTTCAATCTGTTCGTGCATTTTGGCCACGAAACCCGCGATTGATGTGTAATGCGGCTGGATGTCCCCCGACACACTCATAAACAAAATATTCGTCTCACACGCCTTCGCAATACGGCGGCTGCTGATCAAACCATGTGCATAGCCGAGCAAAATAATCTTTAACATCACTGACGGCGGATACGCCGCCGCGCCTGTTTTGTCGTTGTTATACCACGCGTCAAAGCCCGACAAATCGAGTTTATTTTCGACAATATAACAAAGCGCATACTCAAATGTACCTGGCAATATTTGCTCAGCAAAATTTATTGGAATGAATTTATTTTGGCAGGATAAGTCTGGCTTGTAGTTGGCCATAACAATTTACCGTGGGTGAATAATATCTATTAGATCACAGCGGACAGGTAGATTCAAGGTTAGAAAACAATCAAGCCGAATATGTAAAATCAGTTCCTAGAAAGAGTAATTCTACAGCCTCAACGCCCTAATAATGGGCAAAAAATTGTTGGCTAAAATGTTGAGGAACGAAAACAGCCAACTGTTTTTTGTCCTTATTTATTAGCTTGTGTACGCCCGACATGGGCATTGACTTATGAGGTGAAAGTCCTCTGTAGGAAGATCACCGTTTAAATAACATACTGTTATTAAACGATAACTACTAGCGAATGGCAAGGGCTAAATCGCGAGAGATAGTCTGAAGGAAGCCGCTAGCAAATCTGTGAGCTGATGAACAAAAACATCATATGAGGCGTAGGCTGGAGACGAGCTAGCACAAGATAGCGAAGTCATGTGATCTAACGGCCACCGTAAATGATGAAGTTGTGCAGAGAAAGTCGATGCACCTTATTCGGGGAGATCTGATAAACACGCATCCGCGCTAACGCTTGGAGATTACCAGTTAGGGACTGGTTGTTCAACCCTTGGCGCTTTGGTTGCTGCGACCTACAGCGAGCGAAATAGCAGTAAACAAGCGTTAGTTTTAGACGCGCTTTATCGAGTAATCGCTAGAGTGATTTATCAGAAGTCAGCAGACGGCATAGTAGCCAAACGCCCATCGTAATGGAGGGGACACGGTGAAGGCCTGAACATCTTAACCAGAGGAGACACTACAAATGAACTTGAATTCACATAGATCACCGTGTTGTGATAGTGATGAACAGCGTTCGACTGTGAATAATACCTCGAATGAATATAACCAAATAGATCATGACCTTATGGCAAAGGTACTAAGCAACCACAATATTAGCGCAGCATGGCAACATGTTAAGCGCAATAAAGGGGCTGCGGGTATTGATAATATGAGTATTGAGGAATTTAATGACTTCGCTAAGTTACATTGGCTGGGTATTAAACAACAATTACTTAACGGCACTTATCAACCCTTGCCAGT
>NZ_CABVLM010000011.1 GCF_902498845.1 Pseudoalteromonas rhizosphaerae
TTCACAAGGTTTAGTGTCATTGAGGGATATTTGGATCAATATTCATTACGGGAGATGAACCGCCCATTGCGGACCCGCATGATGGGTGGTGTGGGGGCTGGAGGTTAGAGACCTCCGGCTACCCGATTAGGTATTCTTTAACCTTTTTAGTTGCTTAACACCCAAGAATGTACCAATAGGAATAAATAAAAGCCATAGATACGCGAAATATTTGCAGTAATTAACAAACAACTTGGAGCTATGATTTTTATTCAATAACCAAACACTGATAATTAGACCGATTAAAGCAGGAATTATTTGGATAAGAGAAAGCACGATGCCTGCGGATATATGACCTGCTACTAATTTAGGATCGTTTGTAGATAATTCTAGGAATGCGGAATATAAACCTGAAAAGAAGTTAAATAATGATAAGAGTAAAAAGCATTGTAAAACGATACTTATAAATTTTAGTAGATTAAACAAACTCGAACCTTCCCTGAATACCTAACAGCTTATTGAACACCACTTTGGGGGTTTATCACACCCCAAAACGGCGTATATTACATTGCTTAATAATTCCACTAAACAACTTCAATGTAAACAAGTAATTACGTAGGTGGTAAAATTACCCTTTCTAAAATAGACCAAAACGACTTTTAATAATGTTATTGGACAAAATACCAAATACTGTATAAATAAACAGTATCGCTAAATATGCCATTTTTTTGCTTATAAAACATTCAGCTCACTGGCTGGTAATTTAGCTCGGTGGTTTTAATTTTTGCTGCTGTTGATTATGATGAGCGCACACCCTGCCTTTTTTAAATCCATTAAGGTTTTTTCAGTCATTTTATTAAGGATTATCTCATGTCTAGCTATAACGAATCTCCAGAGCAAATTGCACAGGCCACTGAGGGCTATGTGATGCAGCAAACCATGTTGCGTATTAAAGATCCAAAACCATCGCTGGCATTTTATGAAAACGTATTGGGCATGAAGCTGTTAGGTAAGTACGACTTTCCTGGTATGGAGTTTACTTTGTACTTTTTAGGCTATGAGCAAGATATGCCAAAAGGCGATGATAAACAAAAAACACAGTGGGTGTTTCGCCGCCCTGCGCTGATTGAGCTTACCCATAACTGGGGCACTGAAAACGACGACAGTTTTACCGGTTATCACAGTGGTAATGAAGAACCAAAAGGCTTTGGCCATATTGGTATTAGCGTACCCGATGTATACGCTGCCTGTGAGCGCTTTGCTAAGTACGATGTGGAGTTTGTAAAACAGCCAGATGGCGGCTCTATGAAAGGCCTTGCCTTTATTAAAGACCCTGATGGTTACTGGATTGAAATACTCTCGCCAGAGGGCATTACAGATATTATTCAATCGCAATAAAAACCATTAAGCATAAAAAAGCCTGCAAATGCAGGCTTTTTGTTACAAGTACTGTGAAAAACTTGATTTTTTTAACGACGTAGTGCGTCAATACGTGCATCCAGCGGTGGGTGAGATGAAAACAACTCAGCCATGCCTTTACCACTGGCAATACCAAAGGCCATCATTGAGCCTTCTAATTGCGATGGGTGGTTTTGCTTTAATCGCTCAAGGGCTGAACGCATTTTGTCTGCGCCAACCAACTGAGCTGCGCCGTTATCGGCTGCAAATTCACGTTTACGGCTGTAATGGGCAACCACTATGCTCGCCAATACACCAAATAATACTTGGAATAACATATCGAATAAGAAGTAAGTCCAGCTACTGCCGCCCTCTTCTTCATCGCTATTGATAAAGTTGTCAACAATGCCAGCCAGCACTTTCGCGGCAAAAATAACAAAGGTATTAACCACACCTTGAATAAGCGTGAGCGTTACCATGTCGCCATTAGCAACATGCGATACTTCGTGCGCCAGTACGGCTTCTGCTTGATCTTGGCTCATGTTATGTAATAAACCCGTACTTACCGCCACCAACGAATTATTTTTACTTGGGCCGGTTGCAAACGCGTTCATTTCTGGGCTGTCGTAAATCGCCACTTCTGGCATGTTAATGCCGGCTTTTTTAGCTTGAGCAGCCACAGTGTTTACCAGCCATTGTTCGGTTTCGGTACGAGGTTGGGTGATCACTTGCGCACCGGTTGATTTTTTTGCGATCCATTTCGACATAAATAACGAAATAAACGATCCACCAAAACCAAATACAGTCGCAATTAGTAAAATTCCGCCAAGGCTACGATGGCTTAAGCCCAGCGCACTCATTATTATTGAAAGCACCACACCTAATACCAACATAACCGCGAGGTTAGTTAATAAAAACAAAAATACACGTTTCATACGAGTTCTCCAAAAATAACATTTATTGCTGAGCGATTTACTATGTTTGATCGGCTTTGAGCAATCACTGCGTTATGACACACTATGTCATAACGTCAGCGCTATTCTGTGACAAACTATGTCACAACACAAGGGTTATTTATGGATTTATCGATAATTTTTCAAGCAGAGTTTTATAAATTTGTAATTTAGGGGTTTGCTCTGTGTATGGGCTAATGGCAAGCAGTGGAAATGGTAAACGTGTTTTAAGTGAATCTAGGTTTGCTTGGTATTCATCCATAGTGGCATCAACTTGGTTTGCAATCCACCCTACACAATTAATCCCTAAGCTTTGCATGTGTGCAGCAGTGAGTAATGCATGATTTATACAGCCTAGTTTCATCCCTACCACTAATATTACTGGCAGTTGCTCTGCTTTTACCCAGTCGTATAAATACTCGTTATTATTAATTGGTAATGCCCAGCCGCCTGCACCTTCTGTTAACAGATAATCTGCGCCTTGTTGCTTAACATGTTGATAAGCCGTGCTTAGCTTTTCTACTGTTATGTTTAGTCCCGCTTGCTCTGCAGCAATGTGCGGAGCTATTGGCGGCGCAAATGCAAATGGGTTAATTATGTCGTATTTAGCACTGACTGTGGCACTTTCCATTAGCATTAGCGCATCTGCGTTTACGAGCTGCTCAAACGCCATTTCACACCCAGAGGCAATCGGCTTAAAACCTATTGCGCGCTTTTTATGTTGCGCGAGTAACTTTAACAGCAAACTGGTTACATGAGTTTTACCGGCATCGGTATCGGTACCGGTAATAAAAAACTGGTTCATGGCATGGCCTTATTATTTTTACTGGGCTTTTTCTAATGATAACAATACTACATGGTAAGATACATGGGCTTTATTGTTTATAATCGGATAGGCATCACATACTTTTTGCAGCGCTGATTTGGTTAATAAACCACGACGACTTGTTGCATGATTTTGTGCTGTGGCACCAATGGCTTTAATCGATTTTATAGCCGCTAATGCACTGCTGTGCTGATCGGTATAGATGACTTTTTTTGATGCGTTGATCTTAAACCCTGCCTTTTCGACCGATTGGTTTATATTATTATGGCTTGCAAACTGATTAATATGATTATGTGAATCAAGCGCAGCAAAGGCGGTTTTTATTTCGTTTAATGACCCTGCAACAACCGTACTAATATAGGCTTGCCCGCCTGGTTTTAATGCTTGGTAAAGCGAGTGCATTAAGGCTTCAAAATTAGCAGACCACTGCAGCGCAAAATTACTAAATAGAACGTCAATACTGTTAGCTTGCAGCGGTAAATTATCCATGTCGGCGCACAGTTTAGGAGTTTTTAAAGCACTGCTTTTTAGCATGTTAAAACTTAAATCTATGGCAACAACTTGGCCAAATAATGCCCTTAAAGCCTGAGTATTAACAAGCGGCCCTGCGCCTAGGTCAACACAGAGCTTTTTAGGGTTTGCAGTAATGAGTTTAAATAAATCATTTGCCGCTTGTTTTTGCACATTGGCATGCTGGCTGTAACTGTTTGCTGCTTTTGAAAAGTTATGTGCTGTGGTTTTTTTTAAAACCTGAGCAGCTATACACACATTTGTAGGGCTAAGTGGCTTAGCTTTAATTGCCTGCGGGCTTATCATGAAATGACCTTTTGTAAACTACCAACGAGTTGTTTTATATCCTCATGGGTGTGGGCTGCACTTAAGGTAATACGCAAACGCGAGGTATTGTGTAAAACAGTTGGCGGGCGAATAGCCGTTAACCAAATGCCCTGCTGCTTTAGTTGCTCACTGGCTTTTAACGTTTGCTCGGCGCAGCCTAAAACAATCGGTTGAATCGCGGTGTTAGAGTCCATTAGCGCAATGTGCTGCTCTTTTGCTAGGCGTTTAAACAGCGCAATATTAGCGTTTAATTTAGCTCGCCTGTCGTTGGCGTCTCTTATGCTTTTGATACGCGCCAAAGTATGAGAGGCAATAAACGGCGACATAGCGGTTGAGTAGGTATAATCACGATTAAACTGCAGCATGTAATCTATAAAATGCTGCGAACCTAATACGCACGCCCCACTACTAGCAACCGCTTTACCAAAGGTGATCACTAAAATATCGGGCAAAGTGTCGGCTGCAATTAAGGCTTCACAACTGCCAAGCCCCGATTTTCCTAAAACACCAAAACCATGGGCATCGTCTATCATTAACCAGGTGTTATGCTGCTTTGCTAAGGTAAATAGCGCTTTAATTGGCGCGGTATCACCATCCATGGAGAACACACCTTCAGACACAATGAGCTTATTGCGCGCTTTTGATTTTTCTAGCCGTGAGCGTAAATGGTTTATATCGTTATGGTTAAAGCGTATTAACGCGGCGTTGGCGTGTAATGCGCCATCAATTAAACTGGCATGATTGAGTTTATCTTGAAAAATAGCACTGTGTTGCGCTGTCGCTTTATCTTGAAACAAGGCTTTAATAATACTGCTATTTGCGCTAAAGCCCGAATTAAACAACATGCCTGCCTCATAACTCAAAGCACTACATAAAGCATGCTCAAGCGCTTGCTGTGGTTGTTGATAACCCGTTACTAGTGCTGAGCTGTGGCTACCGAGTAAGGGCGCACTGGTTAACTCCACCGGCGAATCGCCAAACCCTAAGTAATCGTTACTCGCAAAGTTAAGGTAGGTTTTATCATTAACCGTAATAGTGCGCGCCGTTGCGCTTTGTACTACATAGCGTTTACGCAATAGCTGCTGTGCTTTGCGTTCATCTAAATGGGTGTTTATAAATTCAAATGACATAAATGCTTTAACCTTCAACGCGATACTTTAAACCATTAGCATAGTACTGAGCACTTTACGCTTCGTAAAACAATTCTGAGGTTGCTTTATCAGCCACTTGCGATGACAAAGACGCAGTAACGGCTTCATCTGAATAATCGTGGCGTGTTTCTGGGTTCATCCCGAGCTTTTTAATTAATTGCATGTCGGCATCGGCTTCTGGGTTTTCGGTAGTAAGAAGTTTATCACCATAAAATATAGAGTTAGCACCGGCAAAAAAGCACATTGATTGCATTTGCTCGTTCATTGCAGTGCGCCCTGCCGATAAACGTACGTAGCTATGGGGCATCATAATACGTGCTGTGGCTATGGTACGAATAAACTCAAACTGATCTAAGTCATCAACGTTTTCAAGCGGTGTCCCTTTCACCTTTACTAGCATATTAATTGGCACACTTTCGGGCTGCTGGGGTAAATTAGCTAACTGCATTAATAAGCCATAGCGGTCGCTTGCTTGCTCACCCATACCGACAATACCGCCGGAGCAGACTTTCATACCAGCGTCTCGCACATTGCCTATAGTATCAAGGCGGTCTTGAAAGGTACGAGTTGATATAATTTGCTCATAGTATTCAGGTGAAGTGTCGAGGTTGTGGTTATAGTAATCAAGCCCTGCACTGCGCAGTTCATGGGCTTTTTCGTTATTTAACATGCCTAAAGTCATACAGGTTTCAAGGCCAAGGGCTTTTACTTCTTTTACCATTTGCGAAATGTATGGCATGTCTCTGTCTTTTGGATCTGACCATGCAGCCCCCATACAAAAACGGGTAGCGCCTTTTTGTTTTGCTAACCGCGCTTGCTCTACCACTTTTTCTACTTCTATTAGGCGCTCGCGTTCTAAATCAGTTTTGTAATGACCCGATTGCGGGCAATATTTACAGTCTTCTGGGCAGGCACCGGTTTTAATAGATAACAACGTAGAAATTTGTACTTCGTTTGGATTAAAATTAGCGCGATGCACAGAGGCGGCTTTAAATAATAAATCGTTAAATGGCATTTCAAATAAGGCTTTCACCTCACTGTGGGTCCAATCGTGGCGAACAGTTGCAAGCTCCATAATACTCTCTTTTATTTTTTGCTCTTTGTGTTATTGGCTTAGAATACGTATTGCCGTACCATTGTCAACGAAGCCCACTTAGTTAAAGTTTACATATGATTAATAAACAAACGATAGACCTTGATTTTGATCGTCAGCACATTTGGCACCCCTACACCTCAATGACTCAACCTATTCCGGTTTACCCCGTTACACATGCAAGTCACAACCTTATTCACTTAGAAACGGGCGAACAACTCATTGACGGTATGGCCTCATGGTGGAGTGCTATTCATGGTTATGGTCATCCAGTATTGAAAAATGCAGTGATTGAGCAAGTAGATAAAATGAGCCATGTAATGTTTGGTGGCATAACCCACCAGCCAGCAGTAGAGCTTTGTAAAAAGCTGGTTGCAATAACCCCGAGTAAGTTGCAAAAAGTATTTTTAGCCGACAGCGGCTCGGTAAGTGTTGAAGTGGCGATAAAAATGGCTTTGCAGTATTGGCTTAGTCAAGGAGTAACCAGCAAACAAAAACTGATGACGCCTTATAAAGGCTATCATGGCGATACCTTCGCTGCGATGAGCGTATGTGATCCTATTAATTCAATGCACTCTTTATACCAAGGCTTTTTACCTGAGCATGTATTTGTGCCTGCACCAAAGACTCAGTTTGGACAACAGTTCGATAAACTAGAAGCACACCACCTTGCACAGTATTTCGAAGAACATCATCAGCATGTTGCAGCTTTTATCATCGAGCCAATTGTACAAAATGCAGGGGGAATGAACTTCTATCATCCTGAGTATTTAAGAACCGTGCGTGAACTATGCGATCGTTACGGCGTATTATTAATTTGTGATGAAATAGCCACAGGGTTTGGCCGCACAGGTAAGTTATTTGCCGTAGAACATGCTGATATTGAGCCAGATATTTTATGCATAGGCAAGGCACTCACAGGTGGCATGATGACGTTATCTGCCACATTAACCACAGATAAAATTGCCATTGGTATCAGCGAAGGAGAAGCTGGGGTGTTAATGCATGGCCCAACATTTATGGGCAATCCATTGGCCTGCGCTGTGGCTTGTGCGAGTATTGATTTATTACTTGAGCAAGACTGGCAACAACGAATAAGCCAAATATACATTCAACTGCAACAACTTAATAAGTGCAGTGAACTAGATGCTGTTGCCAATGTACGTACCTTAGGCGCAATAGGTGTTGTTGAACTAAACGATGCTGCAGGCAATGTCGATGTTGCTAAAATTCAGGCTTATTTTGTAGAGCAAGGCGTATGGATCCGCCCTTTTGGTAAACTAATTTACCTTATGCCACCGTATATAAGTGACGATACCAGTATAAAAAAACTGTGTGATACCATTTATAATGCCATTAAAGGCAAGTATTACGCTTAATAACCGGTCTCAATACAAATTATAGTGCTAGGTATAAGTAACTTACCGATACATTTAGTGTTTTTATCTATTAAGCGAGTTTGTGATTATTGTTATCGTTAATCACAAACTATATGACAATAGCAGCGTAGGATCTTTCCGTTAGGGGGGCTCATTGTCATTCCCTCTCTCTCGTATGCTAGCCGCTGATATAGCAAACCCAGTTTGATTTACCAAAGCTTAAAAGCGAGTTAACTGTTTATTTAGGCAACTGCTTTTTAACATAAAGGCACTTTTAAAAACCTCTCTTACCGTTAAACTTCTAATAATCGTTACCAACTGTGTAATGCTGTAGGTCAGAACTAACTGAACTAAAAAATGAATATGATCTTCATCCGTCGCAACTGCTAAAATTTGATTTCGTAGCGCTTTTCTATTTCAGCACAAATTTTTGTGATTGCCCTAGCAACTCTCACATCAAGAATCTCTTCTATATTTTGCAGGAAAAACTCAGTGATAAAGTAAAACTGTCACATTGTGGCTTTTGTGTATAAATTCACTCATTACTCAATACTACGCAGCAAGCTGCGGGCAATAATCCAGAGGAAATTTAAACACGTTCCCCGTTAAAGCCTGCCCTATTGCGCTTAAAACGAATACTTTTTTCTTTTAAAGCTCCCACGATGTCCGACGGCTAATAATATATTCGCGTTAAACAATGAACTTCTTGCTATTAATGAATTGTTGCTGTTTACTAAACGTATATTAATATTGAGATAGTCCCACTCTGATATCGCTTATCCAGTTACGCTTTTTATATTAGTTAGTACAACATAGTACAAATTAAAACACATTATTAATGTATTGTTTTGGTGCATTTAGTATAAAAAACTATATACACAGCGTTGCAGAACCTAAATTTTAAAGTTTATGAAATAGTTCCGCCCTTAATGGTACAAAGGATCTAGATAGTGAATAAAATAAGTACCAAGAAAGAACTATTAGAATACTCCGAAAGTATTGTAAATACGGTTCGAGAACCACTGATTGTTTTAGACCAGCACTTAAGAGTAGTAACAGCGAGCCGCTCATTTTATGAGTTTTTTCGCGAAAATCACAAAGACACGGTTGGGAAGCTGATATACAACCTTGGTAATAACCAATGGAACATTCCCAAACTACGTGAATTATTAGAAACTATATTGCCTCAAAAAACGAGCTTTGATGATTACAAAGTTGAGCATAACTTTAAAACAATTGGCTGGCGCACAATGTTGCTCAACGCAAGGCAAATTAAACGTACGCAATCAGAAGATCGTATAATTTTATTGTCTATCGAAGACATTACCGAACGTAATGCCATTCAAGAAGGGCTAGTAAAAGCGAACAAAGAGCTGGAAGTGCTAACTAATGACTTGGAAAGTGCTGCTCGAGTTAAGTCAGAGTTTCTAGCAAATATGTCGCATGAACTAAGAACCCCACTTAATTCTATTAATGGTTTTTCTGAAGTGCTCTACGATGAAACTTTTGGCACTTTAAACGACAAACAAAAACAGTATGTTAAAAATGTATTGGTGAGCGGCAAACATTTACTGTTACTTATTAACGAAATACTGGATATGGCAAAGATTGAAGCAGGCAAAATGAGTCTAACAATCTCTTATTTGCCGATATGCCAAGTATTGCACGAGATTACAGGGCTTACAGCTGATACAGCTAATCAGAAAAAATTGAATATGTGTCTTGATATTGCTGATGACTTGCCACCAATTGAAGCTGACTCTCTTAAGGTTAAACAGATACTTTATAATTTGCTTTCAAATGCAGTGAAATTCACACCAGATGAGGGTCAAATTGGTGTCAAAACACGACATACTGATACAGAAATAGAAATAATAATTTGGGATACGGGTATAGGTATTGCTGCTGAAAATATGGAAAAAATATTTGAAGGCTTTTTCCGTATAGAAACCCCCTATTCTAGATTAACCGAAGGTACAGGGCTTGGACTCCCTATTGCAAAAAGTCTAGTTAAGTTGCATGGAGGCGAGTTTGTTATTGAATCTGAAGGTGTTAATAAAGGCACATCAGTTCGTATCACTTTGCCAATTAAACAAAAGTCTGTGGCCAAGCATAATGAAAACCAAAATAGTTGTAGTTGATGATAATGCGAATAATCTATTGCTAGAGGAAGATCTCTTACTCATGGCAAATTTTGAAGTATTTACTGCTATGAACGCAACAGATGCGCTTTTGATTATAAAGCGTGAGACTCCAAAAATTATTATATTAGATGTCCAACTCCCAGATATATCTGGAGCAGAAGTTGCAAAAATTTTGCGTCATGAAAAAGAAACGGCAGATATTCCTATTGTTTTTGTTACGGCTTCTGTTTTACCCGCTGATATAGATCAACTACTGTGCATACCTAACTGTGGGTATATTTCTAAGCCTATTGATACACGTACGTTCGCTCAACAAATAAGTTTATATATAAAATAATGACTATAATTATTTAAACCTTGATACACAGGAAAAGCTAATGAAAGATAGCACTTTAATTTTGGTTGTAGATGACAACCTTCAAAATATTGAACTTATGCAAGCTTATCTTGAACCCAAGGGATATAAAACAGTAACAGCGACTGGTGGGCAAGAAGCATTAAATATTTTAGCACAACAACCCGTCGATCTTATTTTACTTGATATAATGATGCCTGATATGAACGGCTTTGAAGTAACGCGCAGAGTTAGAGAAGACGCTCTATTAAAGCTATTACCTATCGTCCTTATTACTGCCTTAAGAGAGACAAAAGAGCGAGTTAAAGGGATTGATGCTGGTTGTGATGATTTTATTACAAAACCTGTAGATAAAAACGAGCTATTATCGCGTGTTAAGTCCCTTCTTAAGATTAAAGACTATAACGATTTAAGAACAAATTATCAGAAACAATTAGAAGCAGAAGTTGCTCAAAGAACTGAATCACTAAAGCTAGCAATGCAAAGTATTAAAGCCGCATCACTAGAAACAATTAATAGACTAACCAAAGCTGCTGAATACAAAGATGAAGAAACGGGTGCACACATTCAACGCATGAGCTTATATTCCGAAGCCGTTGCACGCAGTGTTGGATTAGATGAGGTAACAGTTGAAAATATTTTATTTTCAGCGTCAATGCACGATCTCGGAAAGATTTCTACACCTGACCATATTTTGCTAAAAGCAGGACAACTAGATGCTGCAGAATGGGAAATAATGAAACAGCATACCGTTGTAGGCGCCAGTATACTTTCGGGTTCTGATTCTGAAGTTATTAAGTTAGGCGAAGTTATTGCCCGCTCACACCATGAAAAATGGGACGGATCTGGTTATCCTGATGGCTTAAAAGGTAATGAAATTCCAATTGCAGCACGCGTAGTTGCTATTGCTGATGTATTTGATGCCCTGTCGTCAAAGCGTCCTTATAAAAAATCATTTTCTGAAGAAAAAACATTTGCCATTATTGCAGAAGGCAGTGGGAATCACTTTGACCCCAAAGTAGTAGATGCTTTTTTTGCAGTTAAAGAAGAGATTTTAGCGATTAAACAAAAGTATGCTGAAAAGTAACACGCCCATAATCAATTAGATGAAACGCCATTAACGGACCTAGTACCAATAATCCTTCACCAATGGAAGGCTTTCCTCAAGTAGGTTTTTTAAGAGTTTTATCACTTCTGCCAATATTGAATGGGATAGCAGCAATGATAAAATCACGGCTCACTTAGATGTGAATACACAATGCGATATAAAGGCATTAACTAAACTCTAGTTAATACTTAAAATACCTACCACTCAAACATGTAAGCCATTTTGCTGATCATTTTCAGTGGAATGTTATGGCTATTACGTTTGGCGTACAGGTGTTGCATTGATTTGTCTTTTACTTCACCCACAATCACTTCTTTAACTTGGTAGCCTAGTGCAACAGCGGCTTGGCTATAAGCAATAAATTCCCATTTCTTGATGTTAGTATTATCAACGATAATAAGTGGGATTTCTTGCGCTAACGCATTTATAAAACGAGCTAAATTTAAATTGTGGTATTGCGACTGCTTGAACTTATCAAAATGATACTCCCCTTGCTCATTATAAAAATAATCATCGGTCGAACAAATTAAGTATTGGCTTTGATCGCCCGCTACCATTTCATCGGCTAGGTTTTGCGCATAATAAGACTTACCACACCCTGGTAAACCACGTAAAATAAAGACTTGTTTCATAATACCTATATGTTTAGCAAGTTAGTTTAAATATCGTAATTGCATATAATGCCACAAAACCCGTTTTTATCGCAGTGAAAATCGCCTTTAAATTTTGATCTAAGTTGTTTCTTATCACAAAAAATTAAAGTTCTAGGTTTTAAACGACAAAAAACCACAAAAATGCAAAAGAATAAGCAAAGAGTTACTTTTGAATGTTTTTTTATTTTACATTCAAAGGTAAGATACACCGTTCAAGTGCAATAGCGCACATATTAATGTAGGCAACTTATATCATTGGAGTGAAGATGAGCCACTTAGCGATTTCAGAGCTATTAAAAGGCAAGGTTGCGGTAGACAGCCAAGTAACAATTAAAGGCTGGATCCGTACACGCCGCGATTCAAAAGCAGGAATTTCATTTTTAGCCGTTCATGACGGTTCGTGTTTTGATCCTATTCAAGCGGTAGTACCTAATTCACTAAATAATTATGATGAAGTTACTAGCCTAACAGCCGGTTGCTCTGTGTCAGTTACTGGTGTTTTAGTACAATCAGCAGGCCAAGGTCAATCTTTCGAAATTCAAGCAAATAGCGTACAGGTACTTGGTTGGGTAGAAAACCCAGACTCATACCCAATGTCGGCAAAACGCCACAGCATTGAGTATTTACGTGAGCACGCTCACCTTCGCCCACGTACCAATATGATTGGTGCGGTAACACGTGTACGTAACTGTTTAGCGCAAGCTATTCACCGTTTCTACCATGAGCAAGGTTATTACTGGATCAGCACCCCTATCATCACCGCAAGTGACTGTGAAGGTGCAGGCGAAATGTTCCGCGTATCAACGCTTGATATGCAAAACTTGCCACGTACAGATAAAGGCGATGTTGATTACAGCGAAGACTTCTTTGGTAAAGAAGCATTCCTTACTGTATCAGGTCAGTTAAATGGTGAGACTTACGCCTCAGCGATGTCAAAAATTTATACTTTTGGCCCGACTTTCCGTGCAGAGAATTCAAATACTTCTCGCCACTTGGCAGAGTTTTGGATGGTCGAGCCAGAAGTTGCGTTTGCTGATTTAGAAGATATCGCCAAACTTGCTGAAAACATGCTTAAGTATGTGTTCAAAGCGGTGCTTGAAGAACGTCGTGATGATATGGAATTTTTTGCTCAACGTGTTGAGAAAACTGCTATCACGCGCCTAGAAGAATTTGTTGAGAAAGATTTTGCACAAGTTGATTACACTGATGCAGTAGAAATTCTTAAAAACTGTGGTAAGAAATTTGAATACGCCGTTGAATGGGGTGTTGACTTACAATCTGAGCACGAGCGTTACTTAGCAGAAGAGCACTTTAAAGCACCGGTAGTTATTAAAAACTACCCACGTGATATTAAAGCATTCTACATGCGCCAAAATGAAGACGGCAAAACCGTTGCTGCAATGGACGTTGTAGCACCAGGTATTGGCGAGATCATTGGTGGTTCACAACGTGAAGAACGTCTTGATGTACTTGATGCACGTTTAGAAGAAATGGGCTTAAACAAAGAAGACTACAGCTGGTATCGCGACCTACGTAAATACGGCACTGTACCACACTCAGGTTTTGGCCTAGGTTTTGAACGTTTAGTTGCCTATGTAACGGGTATGGGCAACGTACGTGACGTAATCGCCTTCCCTCGTACCAAAGGCAGTGCAACTTACTAAAATGAGTTGATGCTCATTACTGCAATAGATTACTGCAAAAGCCAACCTTAGGGTTGGCTTTTTTAATGGTAAATTTATGCCCATATAAGACCTTTTAATAATTGATTTAGTTTGTTTTATATTCAAAACTAAAAATTACAATAAAAAAAGGCCAATGGCATGAATTTAAACTCACTGTTTTATGCATTATTCTATTTCGTAATTGCTGTACTGTACTTTTTTGCACAACTGACTCTAGTTAGCGCGCTGCTGTTATCTGCATTTAGCGCTCTGATATTTTTTCGGGAGAAAGTTTTTGCTAAAAAAGCTCCAGTTAAGCCTGAACCTGATAAACATGCAGTTATTACTAAGGTTGCTGATAATATCACTAAGGCAACGTCTAAAAATGCTATCGGTGCAGCAGAAGTTGCATTTTATATTGATAGTTTAGCCAAAGAAATTGATGGCTGTTATAGCGAAAGTGAAGCCGTTAGCCAAGCAACCCAAGCGCTATTCCACAATAGTAGCGAGCTGACTAATGATATAACCACCGTTAGCCAAGCAATGATGCAAACAACAAAGGCATCGAGTTCTGCTGATCAGCGCCTGCAATTGGCCACAGAACAAATAGACTCGTTATCTGGCTCCATTGATAAGGTATCTAAGCAACTCGATCTACTGCTAAAAAGTGCCACAGATATTCAAAGTATTACCCAAGTTATTCAAACTATTGCAGAGCAAACCAACCTACTCGCATTAAACGCAGCTATTGAAGCGGCTCGTGCTGGCGAGCAAGGCAGAGGCTTTGCTGTGGTTGCCGATGAAGTACGAAACCTAGCTAATAAAACTAATCAAGCCACTAAACAAATTGCAGATATGCTCACGGAAATTAATGCCAATAGCATGCAAACAAATGACGACATGAAGCAAGTATCAACACGCAGTGATTCTGTAAAACAACAACTAGAGAACGTCACTCAATCATTTTTAGCAATTAACCACGATATTAGTGAGTCATCATCAACACTTGAAAACATGCAGCAAGCAGTCAGTGCGTTTCAAAATGCAACCACACAAATTAATACCTCGGTGGGTAGTATTAGCCACCTACTCGCTGAAGTATCCACTAAAAGTACTTCAATCTCTGATCAAGCCTCTAATTTATCACTGGGATCTGAAACAATTTTCAGAGAGCTTAATAAAGTAGAACATAACGCATTCTTTAAACCTATTTTAGAAGCTGCACTACAAGCAAGCTCAGCCATATCAACTAAATTTATAGAGCTACTAGCAACATCACAACTAAGCGAGAAACAGTTATTTTCTCAAGATTATAGAGAAATACCCAATAGTAACCCAACCAAGTACAGCACCGACTACGACAGCTTAACCGATAAAGTTTTACCGCCAATACAAGAACCGATTCTTGAAAATAAACAAATCCTATTTGCTGGTGCAGTCGACAAAAAAGGTTACTTCCCTACCCACAATAAACGCTACAGCCAGCCTTTAACGGGCAACTACCAACAAGATTTAGTGAATAACCGTACTAAACGTATTTTCAACGATGCCACCGGCAGCCGCTGTGGCAGCCACACTGAGAGCTTTTTACTACAAACCTATAAACGTGATACCGGCGAGATTTTACATGACCTATCAGTACCCATTTATGTAAATGGCAAACACTGGGGCGGCTTTAGAATTGGTTTTAAAAGCAGTTGAAAAGAAGCTGTAAGCGATAAGTCATTATTAACCACTGTTTTGGGGGAAAATAACAAGTCTTGAATTTTTGCTATTTTAATCACTTGTTTACAAAAGTAATTATTGGTGGAATTATCAAAGTATGTAATATATGCCGTTTTGGTGTGTTATAAAACACCAAAATGATGTTCAATAAGCTGTAATGTGCTCAGGAGGCTTTTGTACTTGATTGATAATATTTCTTATGCAAAGTATATGATTGAGTGGCTTGATAAATCAGGTGTCCCAGATAACCAACTTGCCCAAAACTCATTTGAATTAATCAAAGAATATTGGTTTAAAAATACTGATATTAACCTTGAAATAATTCGTAGTAAATTATGGGACTGGGTTGATTCAAATGACGGTTATAATTTGACTACAGAACTAGTCATCAAAATGAGAATTATTTTGTGTATGGCTTTTGAGGACAACCAAGAACTACAAAATGTTGGCTACTTCGAGGACTTATTGGTAAATTTAGATTCAAATAAAGCTTAGGTATATTAAGCACATAATAAGGCATTAGTTTTCTTATTATGATTCGTTTTATATTTTTAAGTTTGTTTATGTTGGCAGGGACAACTATGGCTTCAAATGAAATAGGACCACCAGAAGGAGTCTCGGCTGAAGATTGGGAAGTCTATCTAAAGCACAAAAAGGACTGGGAAGCCATGCTTCAGCAAAGGTTTGAAAATGAACTCAAAGCGACACCACCGTTACCTCCTTGGGAGAAGTTTCCTGAATATGAATCGGGCAATATATTTTGGCGAATGGGGACAGGTGAAGAGTATCTAACCGATTATTTTACTGTTTATTTAAAGTACGCAAGTAAAGACGATATTCAGGCATATAAATTAAAATACTCGGCTCCTAAAACTTGGGAAAGTTGGTATAACGAAAACTAATCGGGTAGCCGGAGGTCTCTAACCTCCAGCCCCCACACCACCCATCATGCACTTTTTATTAAAATGAAGTGCGATGGGCGGTTCATCTCCCGTAATGAATATTGATCCAAATATCTCTCAATGACACTAACCCTTGTGAAGCTAAGTAATCATTGCCTAATGCAATGTTAATTCCTTTTGTTTTTGAGCTTCTACAAGGGCCTTCGCTTCCAAGCGCCTACTTTTGGTACTGGTGATACCACAGGCTATTGCGAGCCGTTCGCTGACACCCAGTTTCATTAAACTGCGTACTTTAGTGCGTGCTATTTTTTATAAAGAGCGCCACTGCCGCCAGTAGCACATTCTTATCCTACGGCGGATCCAGTGATCTAAATCCACCGTTAGCTAATTAAAATAAAGGTCAAAATAGACAGTCCAATGGCGCGACGACAGGTTTTTCTTGAAGGAATGGCAAACAACGTGGTTTTATAGAGCCGCTTTACTGAGGTGAAAAGCGAAATTTTACGGTCAACAAAGGCATGAAAAAACTGATCTTACGGGTTCAAACGAAAGTAAACTCCCAATACAACTGTATTGCTTAGTTCATAATATAGAAAAGCTGCAAACAGGCTGCATTAAAACCACTTAAGCCGTAATATAGCCAGTAAACCAACTGTAATACCTTGCAAAATGCCAATTAAAGCAACAGCAAATCCTTTTTTATATTTTATGTGAAAGTCAGTTGTCGATTGAATCAAAATAGGAACTCGGCTATGGTTAATGCATCAATAAAAATAAATTAAAAACGAGTTATTCTACAAGCTCGTTAGGTGAAAAAGGAAGTTCAGTGTCTGCCAAAAAAGTAATGTTCGCTTTAGATATCGAAAACGGTTGGCCACCAGTAAGTGCTGAAGGTGCTTGGTGCGAGCGAGTTAATGGTAACTATAAGTTAGTTAATGCCCCTTTCTTTGTTCCTGATTTGGCTTATGGCGATATTTTTTCTGCTACTCCTGATGAAGTAAATGAGCATATATTTGAATTTAAAGTTGTAAAAAAGTCAGGTCATTCTGTTATCTGGGTTATGAATAATGATGGTATCGATACCACTTTTTTCATAGATATGCTTAAACGACTAGGTTGTAAAGTTGAGACTCTCAACCAGTTTTCTTTAATGTCAGTCGATGTACCGCCAGGACTAGATCTTGATGCACTAGATCCACTATTAGATTTACATGCAGAACAAGGCTTAGAATATGCTTTTCCAGTCTGGAGGCACGGTGATTAATTTAACCTAATCGGGTAGCCGGAGGTCTCTAACCTCCAGCCCCCACACCACCCATCATGCACTTTTTATTAAAATGAAGTGCGATGGGCGGGTCATCTCCAGTAATGAATATGTATCCAAATATCTCTCAGTGACACTAAACCTTGTGAAGCTAAGTCATTGCCTAGCGCAATGTTAATTCCTTTTGTTTTCGAGCTTCAACGGTAAGCGTATAGCTAACAACACCTAGTTTACTCAATGTTCCAAGGTAACAGCGGCTCAAGGTTATTAGGCTGCTCAGTAAGGTACCCAAGCAAGTAGAAATATAGTGCTAAAAACTGGACTAACATTGGCACTAAACGATAGCTGAGGCGAAAGCTAAGAACCTTAATTAATTATTTATGAGCAACTGTTTAAAAAATCAATAACGTCCTCTTGTAAGTCACAATACTCATCATCATTCAAATGCAGTACATCTAAGACTTTTGATTCTATAATACCCCATTGTGGTATAGGCGAGCCTCGTCTGACCATAGTCACTAAGTTTTCAGACATTTTCAAAATAGCAAAGCAGATTTGTTCATCTGTATCTGTCACCTCAGCAAGAATAGCTGCATTGTGGTGGTTGAGGATTAACTGACATATCTCTTTTGGTAAATGCCAACTATTAGCAAAATAATAGCCAACAACTGCATGGTTTGTTTTATATAAACGCTCTTCAATCTCAATAATAGTTTCTTTGTCTGTTTGATTAGCGCAGTGTAAAGCGGTTAAATAATTATCATATTTTATTGCCATAGGAGGCACACCACAATCATGAAAAAGCCCAAGCGTATACAAGGGCTCTATGGCTATCTGTTTTTTAAGACGCTGACCTATCATCATGTTTACATTAGCAATCTCGGTTGAAGTATCCCAAAATCTTTCTAAACTAATACAGCTGTTATCGGTTGCAAACATTTCTTTTAATTTCAAGCCCTGTGCAAGCGCATTGACTCCATCCCAACCAAGAAACATCACGGCTTGTTTTATATCAGCCACAGTACGAGATAAGCCATAAGCAGGAGAATTTATTATTTTTAGTATTGCTGATGAAATCGCTAAGTCTTTTACCACTACCTTAGCAGCATCAGCAATAGGCGCATCGCCAGTTGCTATTAAATTTTGTAACTCAGTTAATATTTCAGGTTTAGGAGGAATAATAAAATTTCTATTTATATCTTTCAGTATCTGTTCGTTTATCTCAATCATGTATGTTTGATCCCTGAAGGTGCTTATCATTATAAGAACAAATAGATAATTAATAGTAGAAGTTCATCGCAACTATGACAACTAAAATAGGAAGCGCTAGATGAATTACAGCTCAAATAGTTAAGCTATTACTGACAAATAAAAAGCACTGTATATACATGGCTATGTTGTCTTTCGGTGTTGGTGAACTATAGTTAATGTACTGAAACCCAACAACGGCAGGTGCAATATGGCTTCCAAGCAGTTTCAAAATATACTACATCACATTACCAACTTAAATTACGCTCAACTTAAAAAGCTTCGCCACGAAGTTGAATCAAATATTGACACTAACCAAGTAGGTCAAGCCATTGCCGACCATGAAGAATCAATATCTCATTGCCCCCATTGTGATTCACATAATCTAAATCGTTGGGGAATGACAAAGCAAGGAATTCAGCGCTTTAAGTGTAAATCATGCAACAAAACATTTAATGCACTTGCAGACTCACCACTTTACCGAATGAAAAAGGCTGAGAAGTGGATCGAATATACCAAATTGATGTGGGAAGGCGTATCCCTTAGAAAATCAGCTAAAGCTTTGAATATAACACTTAGAACGTCATTTCGTTGGAGACATATGTTTATTAAAGCCCCTGCCAGCTTTAATCCTTCAGTACTAACGGGTGTTATTGAAGCTGATGAAACATCTTTACCAGAATCTTTTAAAGGTAAGAGGGTTATTAACCGTAAGTCCCGTAAACGTGGTGGTGGAAAAATCGAAAAAGTTCCTATTTTCATTGCTCTTGATCGTAGTGGTGCTATATCTCACAAGGTTTTAGAGCGAAATACAAAAGAAAATATTCAAGCACAATTGAAGCCTTTATTATCATCAGGCTCAGTGCTTTGTACTGATGGAAACTTATCGTATAAAGGTATTGCTAAAGAACTCGATATTGACCATAAACGCTTGATTGGCTTGGATAACCAAAGAGTGGTAGAAGGTATTTACCATATCCAAACACTTAATAATTATATGATGCGCTGGAAGGCATGGTTAAGACGTTTTAATGGCATTGGTACAGACTACATTGAGAATTATTTAAGCTGGTTTAGGTTTATGGAAGATAACACTGAGTATTCAGATCAAACATGGATAAAAGAGGCATTATGATATAAATTTTTAATACCCACACTCAACTACAACACAGCCCTATACATACAGTACCATTTAAAATGCTACTTTATTAACCAATTAAGCTATAAAACAAAAACGGCAAGCCGAGGCTTGCCGTTTTATTACACTTAAAAAAGGTTTACTTACAAACGAATACCGCCGTCAATCTCAACCACGCGACCGGTGAAGAAGTCGTTTTCGATAATATACTGCGCAGTGTGTGCAATTTCATCCGCTTCACCAAAGCGCCCTACGGGTGTTACTGCTAGCATACGCTGCTTGGCTTCTGGTTTCATAGCATCAGTCATATTAGTACGAATAACGCCCGGTGCAATGGCACCTACACGAATACCAAAACGGCCAAGCTCTTTTGCCCAACCTGTAGTCATTGCTACCACACCCGCTTTCGACGCAGCGTAGTTAGTTTGACCAATGTTACCTGCACGAGCAACACTCGACATATTAACTATCACGCCACCTTTACCCGATTCAATCATATGACATGCAGCTTCACGCCCCGCTAAAAACACGCCGGTTAAGTTTACATCAATCACTGACTTAAATTGATCAAGCGCCATTTTAGCAACCACTTTGCCTTCTTTAGCTTTGATAAACATACCATCGCGTAAAATACCGGCATTATTTATCAATACACCAATATGACCAAAATCTGTATTGATGGTATTAAATGTATTTACCACCGCATCTTCATCAGTCACATTGGCAACATAGGCTTTTACAGTTACACCATGTTGGCTAAGCTCAGCAACTGCATCATCTAACAGCGCTTGTTGCATATCAATTAACGCAATATTAGCACCAAGCGACGCAAGTTTATGCGCCATTGCAAAGCCTAAGCCTTGCGCGCCACCGGTGATCACCACGGTATTATTTTTAATTTCCACCTGTTACTCCTTCGAGAATAATTTAAATATGGCGCTAAAGTCTTCGCTGCCCGCACCTTGGTGTTGCAACATGGTATAAAGGTTTTTAGCCATTGACCCCATCGGGGTTACTGAATTACTTTGCTGCGCGGCTTCCATCGCAAGACCTAGGTCTTTAGCCATTAAGTCAACCATAAAGCCTGGTTTATAATCATTACTAGCAGGGGCTGTGTCCATCACACCTGGGCAAGGATTGTAAAGCTCAAGGGTCCAGTTACGACCAGAGCTGGCGGTCATAATGTCGCTCAGCACTTTTGCGTCAAGGCCATTATTTATACCCATTTGAATTGCTTCACTGGTTCCCGCCATTAAAATACTCAATAGCATGTTATTACAAATTTTTGCGACTTGTCCTGCGCCAATATCACCTGCATGAAAGATATTTTTACCCATATCAGTAAGCACCGGTTGGGCCTTAGCAAATTGCTCATCGCCACCACCGACGATAAAGGTCAGTGTACCTGCCGTTGCACCGGCAACACCACCGGATACCGGCGCGTCAACAAAGTCGATACCATGTTCACTAAGCTCAGCGCCTACGTCGCGTGCTGATGCTGCATCAATCGTTGAACAATCAATTACTAACGTTGACTTTGCTAAAATATGTACAAGTCCGGTATCACCTAAATAAAGTGACTTAACGTGCTTACTGGCCGGTAGCATGCTGATCAATACATCAACATCCGTTGCACAATGTTTAGCATCATCCGCGGCGATCGCGCCATTTTCAGCAAGTAGATTTACGACCGTTCGGTTTAAATCAAACACCTTAACCTGATGACCCGCTTTAACTAAGTTGGCAGCCATTGGGCCACCCATGTTACCTAAACCAATAAAACCAATAGAAAGTGACATAACATTATCCTTGTGTAAGTTGTTTTAGTGGATGTGAGTCGTGATCCCAACGTTGAACAAAAAAACTCTCGACTAATTCATCTGGGATCTGTTCAAGCGTTTTAAACTGCCAATTAGGCGCGCCGTCTTTATCAATCAGTAACGCACGAATACCTTCTTGAAACTCGCCGACTTCACCACAGCGAACCGACATACCCAGTTCCATTTGAAAACATTCGCCTAAACTTTTACCTTTTGAACTGGCAAGTTGACGCTCAACTAAGGCGCAACTGAGCGGGCAACCATGCTTTAATGCTTTTTGCGCTCGGGTAAGCCACGTATCGTCAGTTTCTAGATTTAAGATATAATTTACTTTATCGCGTAGATCAGTAAGCTCACCCAATTTTTGAATGGTGGCTAAATGCGCCTTTACATTGCCTTTTGGCATACGCCCAGAAACATTATCAAGTTCGGTAAGTAAACTGGTCAGCTTCTCGTGATTCAATGAAGCCGTTTTACCCCACTTAATGCTGCACAATTGCTCAATCAGAGTGTCGTATTTATCCGCTTTGAGGTAGTGATCAGCTAATGCCACATACATTGCATCGTCACAATTAATAGACGCTGCAGTTAACCCCAAAAATAAGCCGACATGTTCAGGCATTTTATGTAGAAAATAACTGCCGCCTACATCTGGGTATAAACCAATTGTTAGCTCAGGCATAGCTATACGTGAGTTCTCAGTTACCACACGATGACTTGCTCCCGCCATTAAGCCTAAACCGCCGCCCATCACAATACCATTACCCCAAACAAGGATCGGTTTATCATAACAATGAATGAGGTGGTCAAGGCGATACTCGTGAGCAAAGTAATCTTCTATTAGATTTGCCGGTTCACCGCTGTTCATAGCATTATGCAGGCTGACTACATCACCACCGGCACAAAATGCTTTATCCCCTGCCCCTTTAAGTATCACCATCGCAACACTACTGTCAGCCGCCCATGCGTTAAGTTGCGGCGCTAATAATTTGATCATCTCAAAATTAAGTGCATTTAACGATTTAGGGGAGTTGAGCGTGGCAAAACCAATGAGTGAGCCGTTTGCAGCGCTCGCAGTTTCAAACACCACGGGCGCATCTGGTGAATTTAATTGCGTTAACTCAATCATTAGCCATTCACCCAATTTGCTTTGCGTTTTTCTAGGAAGGCATTCACCCCTTCTTGTTGATCTTGTGTATCAAACAAACCAACAAATAACTCACGTTCAAGCGGTAATACATGCGCCATTGGCTGAGTGCGGCCCTTTTGGATCAGGGTTTTACAGGCACTAACAGCAACAGGACTTTGATCTGCCACTTGAGTAGCTAATTTAAGTGCCACAGCAAGACTTTCGCCTTGTGGTACCACTTCTTCAACTAAGCCGATTTGTAGGGCTTTATCTGCTTTTAGACGCTCACCACATAAGATCATACGTTTAGCCCAGCCTTCACCAACTAACCATGCTAGGTTTTGCGTGCCACCCGCACACGGTAGTAAACCTACTTTGGCTTCTGGTAGTGCCATTTGTGCTTGCTCTTCTGCAATGCGAATATCACATGCTAACGCCACTTCTAGACCACCACCCATGGCATAGCCATTGATCGCGGCAATGGATACACCTCTAAATGCAGTTAATGCTTCAAATGCGTCACCAAATACTTGCGACATAGTCGCTGCTACGCCTTTATCGCCACCAGCAAATACATTTAAATCAGCACCAGCACTGAAGAATTTTTCACCTTCACCGGTGATCACTAAGGAGTAAACATTTTTATTGTCATTGAGCTCATTTACCATATTTTTTAAGGCAATTAACGTGTCTTTAGTCCAGGTATTCGCTGGCGGATTAGACATGGTTAAAATCGCTACGTGACCTTCAATGGTTAATTCAATACTTGGGTTTGACATTTCGCGCTCCTTATAAAATATCGGCTGCTGATTCAGCTAAAATACGGCGTGCAATAATCACCCGCATGATCTCGTTAGTACCTTCAAGAATTTGATGAACGCGCACATCACGTACATGGCGCTCCAGTGGGTATTCTTTGATATAACCATAACCACCATGAATTTGTAGTGCGTCATTACACACAGTAAAACCGACATCAGTGGCAAAACGCTTTGCCATGGCGCAATAAGTAGTTTTTTCGCTGTCATTATTATCAAGTTTAAAAGCCGCTAAACGCACCATTTGACGCGCCGCAACAAGCTCTGTATTCATATCGGCAATTTTAAATTGCAGCGCTTGAAAAGCAGCCAACGGTTTACCAAATTGTGTGCGTTCTTTTAAGTATTCACGGGCTGTTTCAAGTGCCGCTTGGGCAGTGCCAATTGAACAAGTTGCAATATTTATACGCCCGCCATCAAGGCCTTGCATTGCAAACTTAAAGCCTTCACCTTCTTGACCTAATAAATTATGAGCAGGTATGCGTACATCTTCAAAACTAATTAATCGTGTTGGCTGCGCATTCCAGCCCATTTTTTCTTCTGCTTTACCGTATTCAACGCCTTTGGCATCAGCCGGTACTACAAACGCAGAAATACCTGCCGCACCTTCGCCGCCAGTACGCGCCATAACCACTAACACTTCGGTCTCGCCTGCGCCTGAGATAAACATTTTTGAGCCATTGATCACGTAATCATCGCCATCACGAACCGCTTTTGTTTTCAATGAGGCTGCATCGGAGCCTGAACCAGGCTCTGTTAAACAATAAGAAGCTAGTAGCTCTCCCATAACAAGTTGATCACAATATTGAGCTTTTGTTTGCTCAGTACCAAAACTTGCAATCATCCAGGTCGCCATATTGTGAATGGTCAACATGGCGGTTGTAGCTGTACAACCCATCGCCAACTGTTCAAAAATAATACTTGAATCTAAGCGCGACAGGCCTAAACCGCCTGCTTCCTCTGGCGTATACAAACCACAGAAACCCAGTTCACCTGCAGCTTTAATGGTATCTTTTGGAAAAATATGTTCGCGGTCCCATTTTGCTGCATAAGGAGCCAGTGCTGATTCTGAGAATTGACGAGCTGTTTGAGCAAATGCTTGCTGATCTTCTGTTAAATTAAAGTCCATTGGAGACCTCTTGTTTATAATTGCGTTGTCAAATTAGATATTCGTGAAGAGCAACGAAGGCAATATTGTGTGTGAAATAGCCTTCGTGCCCCTCTTTTTTATTATGTGGAGTAAGTTAAATTAGTTATTTAAGATTAATGCTCATGTTTGGGCCAGAGGCAATCTCATCTTCAAACCAACGTGAAGTAATTGTTTTGGTCTCAGTATAAAAACGAATACCTTGCTTACCGTACGTATGCGTATCGCCATAGAATGAACCTTTCCAACCGGTGAACGAAAAGAATGGCAGTGGCACAGGAATTGGTACGTTAATACCCACTTGACCGACTTCAATCTCATGTTGGAACTTACGCGCAACCGCACCACTTGAGGTGAATAACGACGTGCCATTCCCAAATGGAGAATCATTTATAAGCGCGATTGCTTCATCAAGCGAATCAACAAACATACACGCCAGTACTGGGCCAAAAATTTCTTCTTTGTATAAATCCATCTCAGTGGTGACGTCAGTAAATAAGGTAGGTCCTACCCAGTTACCTTTTTCATGGCCTGCAACAGTAAAATCAGAACCATCAATTAAACACGTTGCACCTTGCTCTTTACCTTGTGCAATCAGTGACAAAATACGCGCTTTGGCTGCGGTCGATGTTTGCGGACCATAGGCTGCATCTTTGTCATCCCACACACCCGGGCGCACATTGGCAAAACCGGCTTTGATGTCTTCAACCCAGTCTTTCGCTTGGCCAACAAACACCGCCACTGAAATACCCATACAACGCTGACCCGCAGCACCAACAGAGGCACCAACAAGGTTATTAACTACATGTGAGCGACTTGCATCAGGCATGATCACCATGTGGTTTTTAGCACCGACACAGGCTTGTACACGTTTCAAATTAGCCGTGCCTTTAGAGTAAATGTATTCACCTACGCCACACGAGCCAACAAACGAAATTGCGCGTACTGCGGGATCTTCTAATAAGCGGTCAACTTGTACTTTAGTGCCATGAACAACTTGTAGTACACCTGCAGGTGCGCCGGCTTCAATGAACAGTTCAGCGAGTCGCATTGGCGTCAGCGGATCTTGCTCAGAGGGTTTTAAAATAAAGGTGTTACCACAGACAATCGCCAGTGGGAACATCCATAGTGGGATCATCGCTGGAAAGTTAAACGGCGTAATACCCGCGCACACACCCAGTGGTTGCATGTATGAGTAAGTATCGATTTTACGGGCCACGTTTTCCATGGTTTCGCCCATCATTAAAGATGGCGCATTAGCTGCTTGCTCAACCACTTCAATACCACGCCAAACATCGCCTTTGGCATCTTCAAAGGTTTTGCCTAATTCATGGCAAATAATGGTGGCTAGTTCATCGTGGTGCTCTTTTAAAAGTGCTGCATACTTCATCATAATGCGCGCACGTTCAGTAATTGGCACGTCTTTCCAGCTTTTAAAGGTGTCTTTGGCAGATGCGATAGCCGCATCCATTTCAGCGTCGGTAGCACACGGAACTTGTGCTAACACTTCTTGGTTTGCTGGATTAATAACGTCAATCAGTTGATCTGATGTTGATTGAACAAATTCGCCGTTGATCAGTAATGGTACTTGGTGCATAACGCACTCCTCCCCAGAGGGTAATAAATTAAGCCGCAGTAGTTATTGTTAAAAGAGCCTACGGCTGTAAGAGTTTAAATTTAACTAATTTATAGTGCTTCAACCGCCAGTGCGACCGCCTCGCCACCGCCAATACATAAAGATGCTACGCCTTTTTTCAGGCCACGATTTTTAAGAGCATGGATAAGTGTCACTAAAATACGTGCGCCGCTAGCACCAATTGGGTGGCCAAGTGCACAAGCACCACCATTAACATTCACTTTGCTGGCATCAAGTTTTAATTCATTAATCGCCAACATTGTTACCATGGCGAATGCTTCGTTAATTTCCCATAAGTCAACGTCGTCAGTTGTCCAGCCTGCTTTTGCAAGCAAACTATTCATTGCGCCAACAGGAGCAAGAGTAAACTCACTTGGTTTTTGAGAATGGGTACTGTGCGCAACAATACGACACAGTGGCGTAAGCCCTTGTGCTTTGGCGTGCGATTCACTCATTAAAATAAGGGCTGCGCCACCGTCTGAAATTGACGATGAATTAGCCGCAGTGATGGTGCCGTCTTTTTTAAACGCAGCACGCAGACCGGGAATTTTTTCTGGGCGTGCATTACCTGGTTGCTCGTCAATGCTGATGGTTACATCGCCCTTGCGAGAGCTAATAGTGTGCGGCGCAATTTCATTTACAAAATCGCCATTTGCAATCGCTGCATTGGCTTTGGTCAGTGAATTAAGCGCAAATTCATCCATTTGCTCGCGGCCAATACCGTATTCATCAGCCGTATCTTGAGCAAAACAGCCCATCGCTTTATTATCGTATGCGTCTTCTAGGCCATCACTCATCATGTGATCTTTAATTTCGCCATGGCCCATACGCATACCGCCACGCGCTTTAGGAATAAAATATGGCGAGTTGGTCATGCTTTCCATGCCACCTGCAACCGCGCTGTTAATTGAACCGGCTTTAATTAAATCATGTGCAAGCATGGCGGCCTTTAAACCTGAACCACATACTTTGTTGATGGTCGTAGCGCCAGTACTGCGCGCAAGACCTGCTTTTAACATTGCTTGACGTGCTGGCGCTTGACCTAAACCTGCCGGTAATACACAGCCCATGATCACTTCATCAATAGCTGTATCGCTTAATCCGGTGTCAGCAAGCGCACTGGCAATGGCTGTTGCACCTAACTCAGTGGCGGCTGCATCACTAAGGGCTCCCATAAAACCACCCATTGGGGTGCGTTTTGCTGCTACAATAACAACGGCTTCGGTAGTCATAAAAAAGGCTCCATTTTATAATTGGCTATATTCATATGCAGAGATTAGCCAAACACTGTAATTTATAATCTGCTTATGAGCATACATAATATTTACGTTTACGCCAACGTAAATCTAAAATCAAGATTTTTGCGCCCAACGAAAGTGTAAACATATCTTTATTTTGCTGTAGCCTAATACAAACAGCGCCCCTGCAAGCTGCATTAATACAGGTTACACCTGCTGTTTATGGCTTTAGGTTATTAGTCTAAAGTATAAGTTCTACAATCCACTTTACCTTTACGTAAACTTCACTTATATTGGAGTTATTCGAATGAGGTAAAAACACTATGAATCAAGATAATCAAACAAACTTTGCAAGTTCAGCCGCCGAACCGGCAAGCAATGAACAAACCTTTAGTATCAGTGAACTGGCTAAAGAGTTTGATATAACCACCCGCTCAATTCGCTTTTACGAAGATCAGGGCTTAATTTCACCTGAGCGTAATGGCCAAACCCGTATTTATTCAAAACGCGATAAAGTGCGTTTAAAACTTATTTTACGTGGCAAGCGGTTAGGTTTTACCTTAGCTGAAACAGGCCGTTTGTTTGAACTTTATGATGCCGATAAATCCAGCGCTAAACAGTTAGTGACTATGCTTGACTTAATTTCAGATAAAAAAGCTGATCTAAGCCAACAAATGGATGACATTAAAGTTGTCTTGATGGAATTAGTAACCGCAGAGCGTCGTTGTCGCGACACCTTAAATCAATTAGATGAATAACTAGTTTTAAACAATAACGATTAAATGACTATTCATTAACAGTCTCTCACACAGGAATGAATCATGAGCACTATTTCACTATATAAAGAAATGAACTTTGGCCTTGGCGAAACCGCAGATATGATCCGCGATCATGTAAACAGTTTTGCTAGCCAAGAAATTGCCCCTTTAGCTGAAAAAACCGATCTTGATAATGCGTTTCCTAATCAGCTTTGGCCACAACTTGGCGAAATGGGCTTACTAGGTATGACCGTACCCGAAGAGCTCGGTGGTGCCGGTCTTGGTTACCTTGAACACGTAATCGCAATGGAAGAAATTAGCCGAGCGAGTGCCTCTATCGGCCTAAGTTACGGTGCTCATTCTAACCTGTGTGTTAATCAAATTAATCGCAATGGCACGCAAGCACAAAAAGAAAAATACTTACCTAAATTAATTAGTGGTGAGCACATTGGTGCCCTTGCCATGAGTGAGCCAAACGCAGGCTCTGACGTAGTATCAATGAAACTTAAAGCCGAGAAAAAAGGCGATAAGTACATTTTAAACGGTAATAAAATGTGGATCACCAATGGTCCAGATGCGCATACTTTAGTGATCTATGCTAAAACTGATTTAACCGCTGGAGCTAAAGGCATCACCGCATTTATTGTTGAGAGTAATTTCCCTGGTTTTTCTACCGCCCAAAAACTCGACAAACTCGGGATGCGCGGCTCAAATACCTGTGAATTAGTGTTCGAAAACTGTGAAGTACCAGAAGAGAATATTCTTGGCAATTTAAACGAAGGCGTTAAGGTACTAATGAGTGGCCTTGATTATGAACGTGTTGTGCTAGCGGCAGGCCCGCTGGGGATCATGCAAGCCTGTATGGATATTGTAGTACCGTATATTCATGAACGTAAGCAGTTTGATACACCGATTGGTCAATTTCAGCTGATACAAGGCAAAGTAGCCGACATGTATACACAAATGAATGCAGCCCGCTCTTATGTATACACTGTTGCGCGTTCATGTGATCGCGGTGAAACGACCCGTAAAGATGCCGCAGGCGCAATTTTATATGCGGCAGAGCTGGCAACTAAAATGGCACTTGATGCTATTCAAATTCTTGGTGGTAACGGTTATATCAACGAATACGCCACTGGCCGCCTATTGCGTGACGCTAAGCTTTATGAAATTGGTGCCGGTACCTCGGAAATTCGTCGCATGCTAATTGGTCGCGAATTATTTACTGAAAGCCGTTAAGGATAAGCGCTATGACTATTTTAAAATCAAGCGTCAACCCTCACGACCCGCAGTTTTTGCAAAATCATAAAAATATGGCGGCACTGGTTGATGATTTACGCGATAAAGTAAGCGAGATCAGTCAAGGTGGTGGCGTAGCGTTAATAGAACGCCATGAAAGCCGTGGTAAAATGTTCGTGCGTGAACGCATTAGTACCTTACTTGACGAAGGTTCACCATTTTTAGAGATTTCACAATTTGCAGCCTTTGGTGTTTATGAGCAAGCGATTCCTTGTGCCGGTGTAGTTGCTGGTATTGGCCGTGTTAAAGGCGTTGAATGTATGATCATCGCCAATGATGCGACAGTTAAGGGCGGCACCTATTTTCCACTAACCGTTAAAAAACATTTACGCGCACAAGATATTGCCGAGCGGTGTCACCTACCGTGTATATATTTGGTTGATTCAGGTGGTGCCAACCTACCTGAGCAAGATGATGTATTTCCTGACAAACTGCACTTTGGTCGTATTTTTTATAATCAAGCGCGTATGTCGGGCAAAGGCATTCCACAAATTGCAGTCGTTATGGGTTTATGTACCGCAGGTGGCGCGTACGTGCCTGCAATGGCCGACGAAAGCATCATTGTAAAAGAGCAAGGCACAATATTTTTAGCCGGCCCACCGCTGGTAAAAGCGGCTACAGGTGAAGAGGTAACCGCAGAAGAACTTGGCGGCGCTGATGTCCACTGTAAAACATCAGGGGTTGCCGATCATTACGCTGAAAATGACGCTCATGCGTTATCAATTGCTCGCCAATGTATTGAACGAATTAATTATCAACGCCCTACTTCGCCAATATTAGAGCAAGTAAAAGCACCCCGTTATGATATTAACGAATTATACGGCATTGTTGGCACCGATCTTAAAAAGCCATTTGATGTTCGCGAAGTGATTGCACGTACCGTGGATGACTCTTCGTTTGATGAGTTTAAACGTTACTTTGGCGATACCTTAGTGACTGGGTTTGCGAAAATCTATGGTCATCCGGTTGGGATTGTTGCTAACAATGGCATTTTGTTTAGTGAGTCAGCTCAAAAAGGCGCGCACTTTATACAGCTGTGCGCACAACGAAATATTCCACTGGTGTTTTTACAAAATATTACCGGCTTTATGGTAGGTAAAAAATACGAAGCCGAAGGCATTGCTAAACACGGCGCTAAAATGGTGATGGCTGTTTCGTGTGCTGATGTTCCAAAATTTACCGTATTAATTGGCGGCTCTTATGGCGCAGGTAACTATGGCATGTGTGGTCGTGCGTTTGAACCGACTATGATGTGGATGTGGCCTAATGCGCGTATTTCTGTGATGGGCGGCGAACAAGCAGCAGGCGTTATGGCGCAAGTTAAACAAGATGGTTTAGCCCGTAAAGGCCAAAGCATGACTGATGAGCAAATCAGCGAGTTTAAACAGCCGATTATCGAGCAATACGAGCAACAAGGTCATCCATACTATGCCAGCGCCCGTTTGTGGGATGACGGTATCATCGATCCAGCAGATACCCGAAGTGTGCTAGGTTTAGCTCTCAGTGCTGCAGCCAATGCACCAAAACGTGATTCGCAATTCGGCGTATTTAGAATGTAAGGACGTGAGTATGTCAGTAACACTACAAATAACTAAATCAAATGTGGCTGTACTCGTTTTAAGTCGCCCTGAAAAGCGCAATGCCTTTAACGAGCAAGTGATCCAAGAACTTATTCAATGTATAGAGCATGCTAATAGCTTAGATGTACGCGCCCTTGTTTTAAAAACTGAGGGAGAGCATTTCTCTGCAGGGGCTGATCTTAATTGGATGAAGTCCATGGCAAACAATGACTTTAGTGAGAATCTTGCGGATTCAAAACAACTTGCCAAATTAATGCATGTATTAGCCAGCAGCCCACTGCCAACGGTATGTGCTGTGCAAGGCGCGGCATTTGGCGGCGCACTGGGCTTAATTGCCTGTTGTGACATAGCCATATGCCAAGACAATGCACAGTTTTGTTTAAGCGAAGTAAAACTTGGCCTCATTCCAGCTGTAATCAGCCCGTATGTGATCAGAGCCATTGGCGAGCGCGCTGCACGTCGTTATTTTTTAACCGCTGAGATTTTTGATGCCCACACAGCCAAGCAATTAGGCTTAATTCATCAAGTAACCGGTAAACTTGAATGCGCGCTTGATCAACTACTCGAAACACTGATCAACAACGGCCCTGTCGCGGTTCGCGCAGCAAAACAATTGATCAACGATGTAGCTGGCCATGATATTAATGAACAAATCATAAATTTAACCGCAGAGCGTATCGCCAAAATTCGCGTATCTGAAGAAGGTCAAGAAGGATTATCTGCCTTTTTTGAAAAACGCCCACCAAATTGGCAAAAATAGGGATCACCATGAGCACACAATCATTACAAAAAATTCTTATTGCTAATCGCGGCGAAATTGCCTGTCGGGTTATGCGTACCGCAAAGCAAATGGGCTTAATCACTGTGGCGGTTTACTCTGATGCAGATAAAAATTCACAACATGTAAAACTCGCCGATGAAGCCTACCATATTGGCGCAGCGCCGAGTAAAGACTCCTATTTGGTGGCTGATAAAATTATTCAAGTAGCACTGGATGCAGGTGCTGATTGCATTCACCCTGGTTACGGCTTTTTATCTGAGAACAGTGAATTTGCAAAGGCCTGTGAAGCCAATAATATTGCGTTTATAGGCCCACCAGCGAGCAGTATCGAAGCAATGGGCTCAAAAACCCGCGCCAAAGAAATAATGGCAGCCGCGAATGTACCATTAGTACCTGGTTATTATGGTGACAAACAAGATCCTGCGTTTTTACAAGCTGAAGCTGAAAAAATTGGTTACCCAGTGCTTATCAAAGCAGCCTTTGGTGGCGGTGGTAAAGGCATGCGCGTGGTTGAACATGCAAAAGACTTTATCAGTGCTCTACAAGGTGCACAGCGTGAGGCAATCGCCGGTTTTGGTAACGACTTAGTACTACTTGAGCGCTATGTTAATAAACCACGCCATGTTGAAGTGCAAGTTTTTGCTGATAATCACGGTAACTGTGTGTACTTAGGTGATCGTGATTGTTCATTACAACGCCGCCATCAAAAGGTGATTGAAGAAGCCCCCGCGCCTGGTTTATCTGACGAACTACGTAAAGAAATGGGCGAAGCCGCTGTACGCTGCGCACTTGCGATCAATTACCGAGGTGCAGGCACGGTGGAGTTTTTACTGTGTGGCGATGAATTCTTCTTTATGGAAATGAACACCCGGCTGCAAGTTGAGCACCCTGTTACTGAAATGGTGACTGGTGTCGATTTAGTTAATTGGCAAATTAACGTCGCCGCAGGTAACCCATTACCCATGCAACAAAGTGATATCCAATTACAGGGCCACAGCTTTGAAGCGCGTATTTACGCCGAAGATCCAAGCAATGACTTTATTCCTTGCTCTGGTACCATCAATGGCTTGTATATACCAGTTCAATCTGAGTATGTACGCATTGATACTGGGATCATGCAAGGGGATGAGATCAGTCCATTTTACGATCCTATGATCGCTAAATTGATCGTTCATGATGACTCGCGCGAGCAAGCTTTAGCACGATTAAGCACAGCCCTTGAACAATTTCATTTAGCGGGCTTTAGTTGTAATGTGAGCTTTTTACACACCCTTGCTAACCATGCAACCTTTAAGCAAGGCGCTCCTGATACTCACTTTATTGAAGAGCAAGGCGATGCGTTGCTTAAAGTTGATCAACAACACGCTGTTAGTAGCCGCATTATAGCTGCATTTAGCTATTTAACTGGGCTTAATCGTCAAGGAACTCAGAACGTATGGGACAGTCTAGCTGGTTTTAAACTCAATGCAGAAGCAACAATCAAGGTGCCATTCGTTGATAATGCGATCACTGCAACAGCTCATCAAGCGGGGTACACAGTCCGCATCGATGAGGTTGACTATACAACCTCTGGCAGTATCGACAATAACCTGTGTAGTGTATTTATCAATGGCAATAAACATATCGCCCATGTGGTTACTGCAGACAATACCATCACAGTAATGTACAAAGCATTGCAAACTACCTTTGATATTTTTGATAAACACTATATCAGTGATCACGAAAGCGATGCCCTACCGCTTGCAGCACCACTTAACGGTACCGTTGTAAAACACCTTATTGACGTTGGCAGCACCATCACAAAAGGTGATGCTGTGGTGATCATTGAAGCCATGAAAATGGAATATACGCTCACCGCCCCCCATGATGGTGTATTGCAAAGCTATTGTTTTGCAGAAGGTGCTCTGGTGAGTCATGGTGCCCTATTAGCAATTGTCAGCGATGAGAGCGCAGCAGATGAATAGTACACTACCAAGTCATGTTCGCATTGTTGAAGTGGGTGCCCGTGATGGCTTACAAAACGAGCGTGCAGTAACTACTCAAGATAAGGTAACCTTAATTAACGCTCTTGCTGATGCAGGTATTAAAGACATTGAAGCAGGCGCATTTGTATCACCGAAATGGGTACCACAAATGGCCGATTCCAGCAATGTGATCAGTGCGCTTGATTTACCTACGACTAATTTAACGGCACTTACGCCTAACTTAAAAGGTGCAGAAGCAGCCCATGCTGTAGGTATTAAAGAATTTGCTATTTTTACTGCTGCCAGTGAAGCCTTTTGTCAAAAGAATATTAACTGCTCAATTGACCAAAGCATAGCCCGCTTTACTGATGTAATGGCCTTTGCTAAATCACATAATATTCGTGTTCGTGGTTATGTTAGTTGTGTGCTTGGCTGCCCATACGAAGGCGATATCGATCCGCAGCGCGTACTACAAGTATGTCAAAAGTTATTAGACCTTGGTTGTTACGAAGTAAGCCTAGGTGACACTATTGGCGTAGGTACCGCAAAAAAGGTCGATGAGCTGTTGGACGTGCTACTAGCTGAAATTGATAAGTCATTGTTAGCTGTTCATTTTCACGACACTTATGGTCAAGCGCTCACAAATATTTACACTGCCTTAAAGCGAGGTATAGCAACGGTTGACAGTGCGGTTGCAGGCCTTGGTGGCTGCCCTTATGCAAAGGGTGCGTCAGGAAATGTTGCCACTGAAGATGTAGTTTACTTACTACAAGGACTTGGCATAGAGCATGGAATTGATTTAGAAAGACTGGCTAAAGCTGGTTGGGCAATTTGCACGGCATTAAATAAACAACCTGTGAGCAAGGTATCCTTGGCACTTAAAAATCAAACTACTGATCAATAGTCTATATTTAGCCTTAAATTAGTAGTCATATAATTACAAATAAGGAGTGGGCCCATGGCCGGTTTCGATAAAGTGGTTTCAAGTTATGAAGCTGCAATGGAAGGCTTAAAAGATGGCGATACCATTATCGCTGGTGGTTTTGGTTTATGCGGTATCCCTGAGGGGTTGATCAGCGAAATCAAACGTAAACAAACCAAAGAACTTACTGTGGTATCGAATAACTGCGGTGTAGATGATTTTGGTTTAGGTATTTTATTGCACGACAAGCAAATTAAAAAAATTATTGCCTCCTACGTGGGTGAAAATGCCCTATTCGAACAGCAATTGTTGAGCGGCGAAATTGATGTAGAGCTTACTCCGCAAGGTACGCTGGCTGAAAAAATGCGTGCCGGTGGTGCTGGCATTCCTGCTTTTTATACAGCAACAGGTTACGGTACGCCTGTGGCAGAAGGTAAAGATGTAAAAGAATTTAACGGACGCCCTTATATCTTAGAAGAATCAATCACTGGTGAGTTTGCCATTGTAAAAGCATGGAAAGCGGACCGTTATGGTAATTTAGTGTTTCGACACACGGCGATGAACTTCAACCCAATGGCCGCAACAGCAGGTAAAATTACCGTTGCTGAAGTTGAAGAAATTGTTGAACCAGGCGAACTTGAGCCAAGCCAAATTCACACCCCTGGTATTTTTGTTAATCGCGTGATCAAAGGTAACTTTGAAAAACGCATTGAACGTGTAACCACTCGCGATTAAGGAGCAATAATTATGGCATTATCACGTGAACAAGTCGCAATGCGCGTTGCACAAGAACTACAAGACGGTTATTACGTTAACCTCGGTATCGGTATTCCTACGTTAGTGGCAAACTACGTACCTGATAACATTGAGGTGATGTTACAGTCTGAAAATGGCTTACTAGGCATGGGGCAATACCCTACTAAAGCAGAGCTTGATGCAGATATGATCAACGCGGGTAAAGAAACCGTGACAGCAGCTAAAGGCGCAGCCATATTTAATAGTGCAGATAGTTTTGCAATGATCCGTGGAGGTCATGTAGACTTAACTGTTCTAGGTGCATTTGAAGTTGACCAAAACGGTAGTATCGCATCGTGGATGATCCCTAAAAAATTGATCAAAGGCATGGGCGGCGCGATGGACCTTGTCGCTGGTGCAAAAAATATTATCGTTACTATGACCCATGCAAGTAAACATGGTGACTCGAAACTGCTAGAAAGTTGCTCTTTACCTTTAACTGGTGTTAACTGTGTGAAGAAAATAGTAACAGATTTAGCCGTGTTAGAAGTCAAAGACGGCGCATTTCATCTTTTAGAACGCGCACCGGGCGTGTCAGTTGATGAAATTATTAGTAAAACAGCAGGTAAATTACTTGTTGATGGTGAAATCCCTGAGATGGTTTTTTAATTTAACGCTCAGGTCCACCCTGTACCGACCTCATTCCCAGTGCCAATGGCGCTGAGTTACCCAAAATCCCTCGCAAGAGGGATTTTTTTTATCCTGTTGCTTATCAATCCATCAAATAGACTCTCGTAACATCTATTTTCTTACCTGAAATTATTACAATATTCTCATCTTCTCGATATGACAATTTACCTAGTTCTTCATACCTCCAACGCCCCCAATCATTTAAATCACTTTGCCATCCTGCCCATACAATTTCCTTATCAGTAACATTACAAACATATTGCCAATTAGTCATATCAGAGTTTCTAGTATATTCAACATAGGTATGATTACCATGCTGATTGTATGCAGAAACATGAGTAAATGGTTTATGAAAAACTGTTCCTATATAAGCTCTACAGAGTCTTGATTTATCTTCAGCTGAGTAAAATTCACTTTCTTCTTTATCTGGGGCTAAAGCAGCAATAACTAACAAGAATATAAAAACTATAACGGCTTTATTGAAGTGTTTATTTTGCGGAATAGTTACTAATGGAAAATTATTGTGAGTGCTCTTAGGCTCACTAGTACAAGAGGCTTTAAATGTAATTACTTCCTTTAAGCTAAGGCCACAATTAAAGCAAAACTTATTAGAATCTTGGTTTTCCTTTCCACAATTTGTACAAAACATTATCAGTAAATCCTTTTTCATTTTTCTACTATTATTGTGTTTTGTTACATTAATGTCTAATCAAGATTGGTTGTGCTTCATATCTCCACTTTATTTTTGTACACAAATAGGTATTATTACGTCACACAATTACACTAAAATTGCCCCTTCAAAGTTCATTACAAGAGTTGCATCCCTCGCAAGAGGGATTTTTTTTGGCTGCACCAATTTGTCACACAAATAGCGTATAATGCCCCATGATTGTGAAAATCACTGAAATTGCTTAAACATATAATTTAATAAGCAACGGAAATAACTTAATATATTAGCTATTTAAATACTTATAGCAGATTAAACAATCCAATAAAGTCTATTTATTAGGCATTCTGGCAAATATTACCTATTCCCATACTTTAAGCAGAGGTTTTTTGCAAATTGGGATAATAATTGCTTAACTAACGTTATTGAGAATTACTAACATCGACTATGCAAACACCTATTAGAGGATTACGTTCATTTTGTTTTGCGGCAAGAACGCTAAGCTTTAAAGAAGCCGCCAATCAGCTTTATTTGACTCCATCTGCAGTTAGTCATCAGATAAAGCAACTAGAAGAACAGTTAGGGATTGAGCTGTTTGAACGCCAAACACGCTCGATCAGACTTACAGCTGCGGGGAAAAACTTTTATGACTCGGTATCACCACTTATAAAAGCACTCGAAAAAACCATTAACGAATTTAGTCAGCTGCAAGAAAATATAACCATCAGCATTACTTTGCCAGAGTTTTTTGCCAGTGAGTTATTAATGCCGAAACTGAGCGAGTGGACTGTTGAGCACCCTAAAACCAATTTACAGCTAAACACCATGAAAACGCGTAAAGAGTTAACAAAACAAAGTGATCTATCTATTGTGCTGTCGTCTTCGAAGCCAATTGAAGGTGTTGTTCACGAGCTGTTTTCATTACAATACACACCGGCTTGTAATAAAGAAAATTGGCAACAGTGGCACAAAAAGCCACTCGAAGCATTACAACAAGTGCCGTTAATTTTGCATAAAGCGCGTCCTTGGGCTTGGCATCAATGGGCTGAACATGCAGGCCTTGATGACTTTTCACCCAAGCAAATTATACAAGTAGATAGTATGTTTGGTGTTGCTCGCGCGGCGCAACAAGGTATGGGAATAGCGCTAATTCCTTTGCCAATTAGTCAAACATGGTTTGACGAAGGCTGGTTATGCAACTTTACTGATGAACCATTAGTGACCAAGGATAAATACTATTTAGTACAGCACTACCCTGGCGAGGCAAATGCACAGCTTGAGCTATTTATAAAATGGCTGCTAGACACATTTAAACACTTAAAATAAAGCCAATAACAGTGATGATCCGACATTAATTGTACTCTTATAATTTGATATACAACTCATTAAATACGATAAACCCAGCTCAATGGGTTTATCGTAATCAAAATAGTATATTTTGAAGCCTTACTCTGCAATTTCCTCAGCCATTATTATAAACTGTTAGGTGTCTTTGCGAGCAACAAAATCTAACACAGTTGCATTGATACAATAACGATCTTCACCTTTTGGGCCTTCACCTGGGAACAAATGCCCTAAATGAATACCCGTAGATTTAGATTTAATTTCAATACGTTGCATACCGTAACTATTGTCTTCATGCATGGTCACGCTGTCTTTGATGGGGTGAGTAAATGACAACCACCCGGTGCCCGATTTAAACCGATCCCGAGTATCAAACAGTGGTACACCACTGAGTTTGTCTATAAAAATACCGTCTGGGGTATTTTTAAAAATATCGTACTGTTTACAAAACGGACTATCTGTACGGGCCTTAAATGCCACTGTATATGCTTCACTATCCCCTAATTTAAATGCGCCAAGTGCTTTATAAAACTCTTCGCTAGACACATAACCTTGGCGACCATAAACCTCTTTACCATCTTCTAAAAATAAGATTGTTGGGGTGGCCCAGGTCGCTGATTTAATCGTTAAACCATCAAGTTGATCAGCTTTACGATAAGTGACGGCAATGGTGCCTTGGTAATCATTTAACACATCTTTTTTGAGTTTTTCACAATAAGGGCAATAATCTCGTGAATCAATGATCACTATCTGCTTTCCTGCAAGTAAAGCCGTATTATCAACTTTATCATCACTGCGTTTTTCAAATACAACGCCTGTTGAATGATCAGGGCAATAGCCATTAGGATTTTTAACTAAGTAGTCTTGGTGATACTCCTCAGCCGGAAAAAATGCCGTTAATGGTTTTATAATGGTTTTTATAGAGCCATACCCAGCTTGGGTTAGTTTATCTTGATACTGCTGTTTTAATTCTTCAGCCAGTGCAGCTTGTTGCTCAGTAGTAGTTAAAATAATTGAACGGTACTGCGTGCCAATATCATTTCCTTGGCGATTTTTTTGCGTTGGATCATGACTTTCAAAATAACTTTTTAATAACGTTGCAGCACTGATTATATTGCTATTGTAAGTAACCTCTACAACTTCAGCGTAATTATTTTCATCGAACTTGCGCGATGATTGGGTAATATTACGATAAGTTGCTTTAAAACCCTTACCATCGGCATAGCCTGACTTTGCATCAATTACTCCAGCAAGCGCTTCATAACGTTTTTCTGCCCCCCAAAAGCAACCAGAACCAAGTACCATGGTTTCTAAATGCATTGTTGCTTGAATATCATTATCTTTTTCATTGTTAAGGGAAACACCATAACTTGCCGCACTGAACAAAACTGTTAAAGTGGTCAATTTAAGCCAATTCTTTGCTACCAACATACTCTACCTCATTCTATTTGTTGCTTCATTTTAGTAGACCTTGAAGCAGAACATATTATTTCAGCCATGTGGGTTATTTTATCGCTCATTATCACTTCGGTAGCGAATCCAACTTAAGCTATGCGTTGCAATGAGGTAAAACGAATTCATTTAATAAAGGCTGACAGATCAAAAACCTTGTCGCTTATTCTGCTTTATCAATCGACCTATACTTAGTACGCAAAGCCATGCTGCAAAGTTTAATTTTTCTTTTTGTACCCATCCATTTTGCTTTATTAGAACGCTGCAAATATTGCAAGATTGTTAACTAGTCGCATCGCTATAAACATTTCATACGTTATATGCTAGTTTGAGGTATTCAAGAATAATAAATACATTTGGCTATGGATCAACAAACTATCTCTCCAACTATTAGTGTCCTCAGTAATAACAGCATATTGCTTGATGCCACTGCCCTAAACGATGACAGTCTGAGCATTCAAAAAAAAATCTGGGCACTAGTGCAACAATGCAACACCAGCGACGCCTTTATAGATGTAGTACCCGCAATGCACTCGCTGACAGTTTATTTAATAGACCCTACTTCGCTTGCTCACTGGCAAGCTCAGTTAGCACTTTGGTGGGCAAATATAAATCCGCACGACTATCAGGGTAAGCATCATAAAATTATTACCCAATACGGTGGTGACTATGGCCCAGATCTAGACTATGTAGCTGAGTATCACAATTTATCGCTACAACAAGTAATTGATATACATAGCCAAGGGCATTATCAAGTATTGTTTTTAGGCTTTCAGCCAGGCTTTGCATATTTGCACGGTCTGAATAGTCAATTACATACTCCGCGCAGAGCACAGCCGCGAACTCGAGTGCCCAAAGGTTCGGTTGCCATTGGCGCTAATCAAACCGCGATTTACCCAGCTGATTCGCCCGGTGGGTGGCATATTATCGGCCACAGTGATTTTGCATTATTTGACAGTGAAAATACTCCACCATGCGCAATACAACCGGGCGATACGTTGCAATTTGTTACTAAGGAGTCGGTATTATGATCACCGTAATAAAGCCCGGAATGCAAATGACGATTCAAGATCTTGGTCGTCATGGCTATCGTCATTTAGGAATTGCCCAATCTGGTGCGCTTGACCCTTATGCAATGATCATTGCCAATCGTTTAGTGGGCAATGATGACAATCAAAGTGTTATTGAGATCACTTTAGGCTTAGCGCAATTACAGTTTCAATGTGCCACTGTTATTGCGCTGCATGGCGCTGATATGCAAGCAAAGCTTGATGGAGTAAGTATTTATCCCGGCTGGAGTTACCCAGTAGAGCAAGGACAAACACTGACATTTGCCACCGCTCGGCAAGGTTTTCGCAGCTACCTCGCAATTAAAGGCGGCATTGATTGTCATGCAGTGATGAATTCAACAGCCACCGATATTGCAGCAGGTTTTGGCGGCCTAACGGGCGCGCCTTTACAAGCCAATGATCAAGTCCCAATCACGCCATTTGATGGCAATTGGCCGCAACGTGGTGCGATTGCCCCCGCTAAGCGCAGTGTGATCCGCGTCCATTCAGGCCCACATCAACAATTACTATCACAACAATTTAGTGATTTTTTTGCCCAGACGAAATGGCAAGTCAGTCCGCAAAGTAATCGTATGGGAGTAAGGCTCAGTACTGAGCATAATCAATTAATGCATACACATTCATTGCCTTCTTTAGCTGTTAGCCCGGGCTCTATCCAACTAACCCCCAGTGGTGAGCCTATCGTATTGCTAAATGATGGCCAAACAACCGGAGGATACCCGCTACTTGGTACTATAATAAGTGCGGATCAACACCAATTTGCACAACTTAAACCTGGTGACTTTGTAATATTTGAATTCGTCAACCTAGCAGCTGCAAATACTGCGCAGCGAAAACTTGACGCTCACCTACAACAATTGACTATTGCACTAAAAAACTTGAGCATCAGATAACCAATCACTAAATAAAAGCTCAGCTTAATAAATAATAATAAACACAGCACAGTGTAGGAACTATGATGTTTGATCTTAATTATTGGCCATTAATTGGCATTCCAGTGGTTGTGCTAGGATTTGCCTTGCGCTTTAACCCACTGATTGTAGTAACCGTTGCTGGCCTTGCAACTGGTTGGGCGGTAAATTTAGATATCCTCACCCTTTTGCAAACCTTTGGCGAGAAGTTTATGAACTCTCGTCAACTGGCCAGCTTTATTCTTATTTTACCCGTTATCGCACTGCTAGAGCGCTATGGTTTACAACAGCATGCGAAAAACTGGATTGCACAAATTCAAAGTGCCACCAGCGCACGTATATTAGCCCTGTATTTTATTGTTCGAGAATGCTCAGCAGCCCTTGGGTTATTAAGCCTTGGCGGTCAAGCACAAACTGTTCGTCCATTATTAGCCCCCATGGCATTAGGTGCCGCGACCAATAAACACGGTGAGCTGCCAAAACCCATAAAAGACATGATCAGCGCCCATGCAGCTGCCGTTGATAATATTGCGATGTTCTTTGGAGAAGACATTTTCATTGCTTTTGGTGCTGTACTATTGATGGATGCCTTCTTAAAGGAAAACGGCATTGCCGGTATTGAACCGCTGCATATTGGTTTATGGGCTATTCCGACCGCCATTGCCGCACTCATTATTCATTTATTTAGATTATCTCGTTTAGAAGCAAAAATAGCTCTGGCTGTTGCTCACTACAAACAGCAGGAAGTGTGATGAGTAAAGTACTAACAACCGATGTAACTAACTCAAACGCTACAATTATCACCATTGAGAACATTTATTTATTAATTGGTCTCGTTGTGATGTTTTTAGTTGTTCGAACGCTGCAAGACACAAACCATCCAAAAAGGCTCACCACAGCATTATTTTGGTTGTTATTTGGTAGCAGTTTTTTATTTGGTGATGTATCTATTGCCTTGTTCGGCAAAGCCAACACTTATTTATGGGTTGGTGTGAGCGTAGTATTAATTGCCCTATTAGCGGGTTTAAACCTAGTAAGCATGGGCAGTTATCAACCACTCACTGAGCAGCAACAAACACAATCGGCCTCTCGCCTAGGCAATAAATTATTTGTTCCCGCATTAATGATACCCGTGATCACGGTATTACTGACTGTTTCTTTTGATGGTATCGCAATTGGTGATTATTACTTACTTGATCAACGTCATTTAACTCTCGCATCGCTCACTATAGCGTGTGTGTCTGCGCTACTTATTGGCTGGAAAATTACTGGGGGAAATCCGATTGAAGCTGTCACTGAATCCCGTCGGCTGCTAGATTCTATCGGTTGGGCAGCAATACTGCCACAAATGCTAGCAATGCTTGGTGGCGTGTTTATTGTGGCGCAAACAGGAGACTCAATTAAAGAGTTGGTTACTTTATTTATAGCGCCAGAGAATCGTTTTATGCTGGTGGTGCTGTATTGTGTTGGCATGGCGTTATTTACCATGGTGATGGGAAATGCGTTTGCTGCATTTCCGGTAATGACTGCGGGTATTGCTATGCCTTTTTTAATCGAAGGTCATGGCGCCAGCGCCGCACCACTGGTAGCAATTGGGATGTACAGTGGTTACTGTGGAACGTTAATGACGCCAATGGCAGCAAACTTTAATATCATTCCAGCGGCATTACTCGACCTAAAAGACAAATACCATGTTATAAAGGTGCAAATACCTACTGCGCTGGCCTTATTAACGGTCAATATTATTTTAATGTATATGGTGATTTTTAATGACTAAACTGACATCAAGCATGCCCTGCGTATTGATAACTGGGTTTGCACCATTTGGCGGCGAATCGCTCAATCCGTCGTGGCAAGCGGTAAGCAAACTCGACGAACATTTAATCGCTAAGCACCGAGTAATAGCCCTTGAGCTACCGTGTGAGTTTAATACCTCATTAGAGGTGCTTTATAAAGCCATAGAGCAGCATCATCCGGTTCTAGTATTATGTATCGGCCAAGCCGGTGGCCGCAGTGAAATAAGCATAGAGCGTATCGCGATTAATATTGATGATGCCCGAATTAAAGACAACGCAGGAAAGCAACCCATTGATCACCCCGTCGTCAAAAATGCTCCTGCCGCTTATTTTGCACAATTACCTATCAAACGCATGTTATTAGCACTGCAACAAAGTGAGATCCCAGCCGCCATTTCTAATACAGCGGGTACATATGTGTGTAATCACGTTATGTATGGTCTATTACATCATATCAATGAGCATGAACCACACATCAAAGGGGGCTTTGTACATATCCCTTATTTACCAAGCCAAGCTGTGCACCATAATGGCGCACCGAGTATGAGCGAAGAAACCGTGCTAAGCGCGTTAAAAGTAATGATCAACGAAGCTATTGTTGCAAAACAAGATGTGAAAGTCGCGGCTGGCACCACCCACTGATCAATTTGGTGCATCAGCGGCCATGCTGGTGCATAAATTATTCTGAAAATATTGTAAAAGCTATGTGACTTAGTTAATTATTTCTGTTAAAACAAACGTGAATGGTTAGGTATTATGACCTAACTAACACACATGATAGGAATGAGGAGTTACTATGTGTTCAATTTTTGGTGTATTAGATATAAAGTCTGATCCCGCTCCATTGCGTACGCAAGCAATTGAAATGTCAAAATTATTACGTCACCGCGGGCCTGATTGGTCTGGTGTATATTCATCTGAGAAAGCGATTTTAGTGCATGAACGTTTAGCCATTGTTGGTGTATCAAGCGGTGCGCAGCCTTTATACAACCCTGAAAAAACTCATATTCTAGCGGTTAATGGCGAAATTTATAATCACAAAGAACTTGCCGCTAACCTTGAAACCGATTTCACTTTTCAAACTCAATCAGATTGTGAAGTTATCTTAGCGTTATACAAACAGAAAGGGCCTGAATTTTTAGATGATCTGAACGGTATTTTTGCTTTTTGTTTATATGACGAAGAACAAGACGCTTATTTAATTGGCCGTGACCATATTGGTATTATTCCACTTTATACAGGCCACGATGAGCACGGTAACTTTTATGTTGCCTCAGAGCTAAAAGCACTTTCACCAATCTGTAAGCATATTGAAGAATTTCCTCCTGGACATTTTTTATGGAGTAAAGATGGTCAATTGCGCCCATATTATGCCCGTGATTGGCAAAGCTTCGATGCAGTTAAAGATAACAGCGCAAAAGCCGAAGACGTCAAAGATGCACTTGAAGCCGCCGTTAAACGTCAGCTAATGTGTGACGTACCTTATGGCGTGTTGTTGTCAGGTGGTTTAGATTCATCCGTTATTTCAGCTATAACCCAACGTTTTGCAGCAAAACGTATTGAAGATAATGATGAAAGCGATGCATGGTGGCCTAAACTGCACTCTTTCTCGGTTGGCCTTGAGGGCTCCCCAGATCTAGCGGCTGCACAAAAAGTAGCTGATATGATAGGAACTGTTCATCACCCGATTATATTTACGATTCAAGAAGGGATTGATGCCCTACGTGAAGTTATTTATCACATTGAAACCTACGATGTAACCACTATTCGTGCCTCGACGCCAATGTACTTAATGGCTCGCCAAATCAAAGCGATGGGTATTAAAATGGTGCTCTCTGGTGAAGGCGCTGATGAGCTATTTGGTGGTTACTTGTACTTTCATAAAGCACCAAATGCACAAGAGTTTCATGAAGAATTAAATCGTAAAGTATCTAAACTACACATGTTTGATTGCTTACGCGCAAATAAATCAATGGCGGCATGGGGTGTAGAAGCCCGCGTTCCCTTCCTTGATAAAGAGTTTGTTGATGTTGCTATGCGTATCAACCCTGAAGCTAAAATGTGTAAAGATGGCAAAATTGAAAAGCATATTTTACGTGAAGGCTTTGACGGCTACTTACCTGATGAAGTGTTATGGCGTCAAAAAGAGCAGTTTTCGGATGGTGTAGGCTACAGCTGGATTGATACATTAAAAGAGTTTGTAAACGAGCAAGTAACCGATCAAGAGCTTGAAAACGCAAAATTTAAATACCCTATTAATACACCTGATTCAAAAGAAGCGTATTACTACCGTACTATTTTTGAATCTCACTTCCCAGGTGATGCAGCCGCCAAATGCGTACCACATGGTAAGTCAGTCGCCTGTTCAACACCTGAAGCGTTATTATGGGATGCATCATTTCAAAATAATGCCGATCCATCAGGTCGTGCCGCAGGTATTCATAACGACGCCTATGCACAAAAGAAATAATAAGCCTAGTCGCTTATTAAATCTGGCATTAACTCACAGACTGCACAAAGCCCCGCGCTTTGTGCAGTCTTTTGCTATTGAGCAAGTTTTTAACGATACAGCGAGACGCTGTAAAGGTTCGTCTGCGTTAATTGTTATTTATAAAACCGGGTTAACAACTCGACTAATGCAGCGCATTGCAAAAAACACCGCTCAGCCTGCCACCGTATTTTTAAATCAAGCCAATATCAAAAAAAATCGATGCCCTATTCGTTGGTTTAATCACAGCCATGAGATCAGCCGCTGTGGTCATGGGACACTCGCCGCTGCACTGTTTTTACAAAAATGGCAAGGGTTTAGCCCAAACACCTTTTATACAAATACAGGGGAAGTATTTGAAACCAGAATACATCAACGCGCACTGCAACTAGAATTAGTCACCATTGATAGCACCGAGGTACAAACAGAGGTTCTGCTGCAACAAGCCATTCCTACCTCAATAGTGCAAAGCTATAAAACAGCAGAAATTAACGGCTACAGTACTGTGATGATTAACAGTGTTCTGCCTTTAGAAACACTCGCGATAAATACAGCACAATTACAATACTACCCAAATGCAGTGATTGTATTGCAACAACGCCAAACAGCTAATCAAACCACACAGTGGCATTTTCGATATTTTGCTCCTTATTATGGCGTGGATGAAGATAGCGCTACTGGTTCAGCCATCAGCATTATTGCCCCGATAATCAAACAATACACTGAACAAACATATGGCCAGCTTTTCCAAGATTCTGTTGCCGGAGCAACCATTAATTACCGTTTAAAAAACTGTAATGTCATTATCAGTTAAGCCACTAAATTTGACGGTGTATTTTCCAAGCCCTGCATAGTCAATTTCAGTATCAACATCAGTGTCTAACTCAATAACACCACAATATGAGCCTGTTATGAGAATTTGGCCAGCAGCGAGCGTGATCCCACACTTAGCCAGATAATTTAATGCCCAATAGATTGGTGTTTGTGCCAGACCACATGGGTGCTTGCCAAGATAGCTATGACAGCGATTATTTTGTGTTATCGCGATAGTAATATGTGCCGCATCATAAGCCGCTTGCTTATTAATTTTAGGACCAAGTAACACCCCTTGGTTACTTAAACCATCCGCTAACTTTGCAAAGTGATTTGCTTGATAAGCTGTAGAGAAACGGTTTTGGATCAGCTCAAGTGCCATATGCGTGTCACTCACCGCGTGGTCAATTTCAGCTTCGCTATAGCTGGCCTGCTTTGGCATATTTTGCGCAAACACAAAAGCAATTTCAGGCTCTATCCGTGCCTTGTTTTGTTCAGTATATAATGTGCAGATTTGTGCAAATGATTGCGGCGGCTTTAATATTGGAGCCAAAATAATCGCACCGTTATCAAGTGGTAATAGGCATTTCCAACCAAATACTTGGCCCTTGTTTAATGCAATCATCAATTGTTGAACAGCTAAACTATCTTCAGTGCTTGTTAATGCTAATTGTGGCGGTAAATCTGATTGTGGCGCTGCACTTGTGCGTTGTGCAAATAAATGTGCTGCAATCGTTTTTAATTTAGTAGAACGGTCCACACTAACCTCTTCGTAATAAGGTTTTATAATGGCTACACCAGCAGCCGTAGGTTTAATGTAGTATTTATACTATTAAAAAATCAATTTGCGCAGCATTTTTAGCTAAGTACAGTTAAATAATAAATGATGGACTGTGCATTGTTTAAATTGGCCTTAATAAACACAATGCAAAATAACCCTGCTCGTCTTGCCACGTTTGCTCTAAACGTAATCCAGCTTGGGCGCTAAGTTGAGTAAATGCCTGTAGTGCGTATTTATGGGAGTTTTCTGTATGGATGCTCTCACCTTGAGAAAAGCTAAATGATTCGCCATTGACGGTGACTGTTTGATCACAGTGACTGATCAAATGCATTTCAATACGGCTTAGCTTTTCATTAAACCGTGATTGGTGATTAAACTGGCTAAGATCAAAATCAGCATTTAACTCAGCATTAATACGCTGGAGCAGATTTTTATTAAATGCCGCAGTGACGCCTTGTTTATCGTCATAAGCATCAAGTAATACTTGACGGTCTTTGAGTAAATCAATGCCAATCAATACATAACCGTTAATACCACATAACCGATGGAAATTTTTCATGATCTCAATGGCTTTTAGTGGTGAAAAATTGCCTATTGTTGAGCCTGGAAAATACACGAGATTCGTTTGGCTATCCAATTGTGTTTCACGGCTTAACTGCTTTACCATTTGGCTATGAGTAAAATCCCCCAACAACGGCGAAATAGCTAACTCAGGAAATAATGGAGATAAATGGGCCAGTGAGTAATTAAGCATTTCATTAGAGATCTCAAATGGCACAAAACTTTTCACATTCACTAAGTGCGCTAACAAATAAGCAATTTTTTTACCCGAGCCACAGCCCGGCTCTATGATTGATAAGTTATCAGGAAGCAACTTGGCAATTGCTTGGCTGTGCTTGGTTAAAATGCTCAGCTCTGTGCGTGTCACGTAGTACTCATCAAGCTCAGTGATCTGCTCAAACAAAGCGGCCCCGTTATCATCATAAAAATATTTACAGGGTAGATTCTTTTGTTGCTGTGACAGTCCCGCAATAACATCGTTTAAAAAGCGGTTATCAATGTCGATTGTCGTTAATGTTGTTATTTGGCTCATGCTCAATCCTTAGCGAGTCTAATACCACTGCGCATCCACGCTTGGTGTGGATAATAGAAATTGCGATAAGTTAGTCTTAAATGATTTTGTGGGGTAAGTTTACAGCCACCGCGCAGTACCATTTGGTTCGCCATAAATTTACCATTGTATTCCCCTGCCACGCCTGCTATTGGCTTAAAGCCTGGATACGGTAAATAGGCACTGTTTGTCCACTGCCAACAGTTGTCTGTCAGCTGGATGATAGTTTGCGCCGCATTACTGTTAGCCACGCTTTCCCATTCAAATTCGGTTGGGAGGCGCGCTTGTGAGTAATGTGCAAAAGCGTTTGCTTCGTAAAAGGTAACATGGCTTAGCGGCTCATTTAGCGCCAAAGGCTGTAAGCCAGCTAATGTAAATTCAAACCACTCATTATTTACTTTATGCCAATAGAGTGGCGCAGTTTGCCGAGCATTATTTATCTGCGCCCAACCGTCACTGAGCCAATGCTCTGGGTTTTGGTAACCACCATCTTGTATAAACGCTAAATACTCACCATTGGTAGTTAGCCGGTTAGCAAATTTAAATGGCTGAATAAGCACTTGATGAGTTGGCCGTTCATTGTCGTAGCTAAACGTTTGCTCAGTTGCACCAATATGTGCAGTATGCTTTGAGAATGCCACAAAGCTAAGAGGACTGGCTTGCGTAACAGGATTTTCTATACGGTTGTTGTTAGTGTCACAATAAGCAGGAAACAACGGATTAACTGAAAAGTTATATTGAATGTCCATCAGCATTAGTTCTTGGTGCTGTTGTTCATGGTTAAGTCCTAATTCAATAACTTGCTTTATTGACTCGCTACACGGTGCACTCAGTAATCCAATCACCGCCCGGTCTACATATTCTCTATAGGTAATCACGTCATCTAAACTAGGCCGCGATAAACTCCCTCTGCAGGCACGCTTAAATTGTTCACCTATACCGTTATAATATGAGTTAAATAAAGTTTTAAAGTTAGGATTAAATACTGTGTAGTGAGAGCTATGTGCAATTAGCAAAAAAGTTTCAAAGAACCACGTTGTGTGCGCAAGGTGCCATTTACTAGGGCTTACATCTGCCATAGCTTGTAATTGGCAGTCTTCTGCTGATAACGAGTTTATTAACGTCACGCTTTGGCGTCGAACACGCTGGTAATGATGGACTAATTGATGCTCATCAGCCGTGTTTTTAGTGTTCTCTTTGCCATGGTTACTCATAGTAATGACTAAATTCCTTATCGCTACTGTTCAATGATATACCTCACCTAATGTTAAATCATATTCATATTACGCTTTCATTACTGCGACTATAAAACGTCAATCTCGTGCAACTGCCTTTTACAACTACAAAAAATAATAGCTCAATTAACCACAAAAAACAGCCGCGATTACTTTAACAATCAAACTAATTTTTGACCTTTTGCGAATTATGTACTTTTATATAAAAACATAAAAATGGTTACAATGGCCATATAAGCCGCTATTTAACAACAAAATCATTTACATTTGGTATTTAACTCATACACTAGTAGCTGTATGATCATCTTTTAAATTAGTTAGTCTTCAAATAAATTAAAGTATCAATTATTACCTAACCTGAACTTTGCTTTAAAAATTTACTAACATAGTGATTTATTATCCGAAGCTTCAAGTTACTTAGACTAATTAAATTAGGTATGTTGCTGGTAACAAGCAGCTTGTTAGGACAACAAAAGAGGTATTGCATGAGCGAAAATCATGACAAATATAGTATCGACAATACGGATTACACCGTAGGTCAGGATAACGTGCAAAAATGGGGATTTGATATACACAACCCTGTTTTTGGCATCAGCGCGGGCCTGATTGTCATCTTTTTAATCGCCATTCTCGCTACCGATCCACAAACTGCAAAAGCAGCACTTGATGGTGTGAAACTCGATATAATTAATAATTTTGATGCCTTGTTTATGTGGGCTGCAAACTTCTTCGTTATTTTTTGTTTAGCACTGATTATTTCTCCTTACGGAAAGATCCGTTTAGGAGGCAGTGATGCTAAGCCTTCATATACTCGTGTTTCATGGCTCGCTATGTTATTCGCCGCAGGCATGGGTATTGGCTTAATGTTTTGGGGGGTAGCTGAACCGGTTGCATATTTTACTGGTTGGTATGAAACACCACTGAATGTAACAGCCAACACCCCAGAAGCTGCAAAACTGGCAATGGGGGCAACTATGTTCCATTGGGGCCTGCACCCTTGGGCTATTTATGCTGTAGTTGGCTTATCACTATCATTCTTTACATATAACAAAGGTTTACCACTGTCTATCCGGTCAATTTTTTACCCTATATTGGGCGATAAAGCATGGGGCTGGCCTGGTCATATCATTGATATTTTAGCAGTACTGGCAACTTTATTTGGCTTGGCAACATCATTGGGGTTAGGCGCTCAGCAAGCGTCTGCGGGGATAAACCACGTGTTTGGTCTCGAAGGTGGCATTGGCTCACAAATACTCGTTATTGTTGGCGTTACCCTACTGGCTATTATTTCCGTTGTGCGCGGCATTGATGGCGGTGTAAAACTCCTTAGTAATATCAACATGCTAATTGCTTTTGCCCTATTGGTATTTGTTTGCTTAGTTGGCTTTGCTGTTGCGATGGGTAATATTCCTACCACCTTTATGGGTTATGTAGAAAATATCATTCCATTAAGTAATCCACATGGCCGTGAAGACGAAACATGGATGCATGGCTGGACTGTATTTTACTGGGCTTGGTGGATTTCGTGGTCACCGTTTGTAGGCATGTTTATCGCTCGCGTATCACGCGGTCGTACTATTCGTGAATTTTTGATTGCGGTATTACTTATTCCAACATTGGTTACAGTATTATGGATGTCAATTTACGGCGGTATCGCAATTGATCAAGTAGTCAATGGTGTTGGCGCACTTGGCCTAAATGGTTTAACCGATGTCCCGATGGCTATGTTTCAAATGCTAGATGAATTACCTATGTCTAAGATTTTGTCTGTAATTGCTGTGCTATTAGTTTTAGTGTTTTTTATCACTTCATCTGATTCAGGGTCATTAGTAATAGACTCTATCACTGCTGGCGGGAAAATTGATGCGCCAGTACCACAACGCATATTTTGGGCATCTATTGAAGGTGCTATCGCAGCCGCGCTACTGTGGATTGGTGGTACACAAGCAATCGAAGCACTGCAAGCAGGTGCGGTCTCTACCGGCTTACCATTTACAATCGTCTTGCTGTTTATGTGTTTAAGCCTTATTTTAGGTCTGAGAACTGAGCCGTTACCGGCTAAATAAACGCTATTTAAAACCACAAACGCCGCAAATTTGCGGCGTTTTTTTATTTAAGCTTATTAGCCAAAGTTCAGGTTAAGAAATTTTTAACTCCATAACTGCGAGATCGGTGTATCTTCTCGGTAATGGTGACTCAATTGTGCTTGTAACAGTTCAGCCGTTGCTAAAGCGTCAGTTAAAGCGTTATGGTTTTTATACACAGGTAACGAATAGCGCTGGCGACAATCACCTAATCTAAGCGATCCTAACTTAGAATTAAATAACCAACCTAGCAAACCCTGCCTTGCTTTTAAGGCTTTTCGTTCAATTTCCATGGTATCAACCAAAGCAAAGTTGATCCCCTCGTTAAGCCTAAGTAACAGTGCAGTATTTAAGAAGTGCCGCTCAATCGCGCCATAGTGTACAACAACCACTTTACCACTGAGTGCTTGCAATAATGGCTCAATAATATGATTAAAATCCGGGGCATCGTCAATTTCTGAATGCGTTATGCCATGTATTACAATGGATCCCTCGTTGAAATTACGCCTAGGGCGCACCACCCAATGGCGACTATCTTTGCAATATATACGCTGTAAATTAAAAGGAATTAAACCAACGCTGACAATATCATCACTAGTGCTATCTAAACCGGTTGTTTCAAAGTCCATTGCAACAAATGGCACATCTTTAATTGCTGCGAATTTATCGCTAAAAGCAGCTCCATAAAAACGTTTGATAGTGTCATTTTGAGCGCCGCTTAATAAATTTTTATAGCGTGTTGCCCAGTCAATCATTGCTTGCTTTTTGAAAGCCATAAATTACTTTACCCCAGAGTTTGCTGAGTAACTAAATTTCAAATAGCTTTGTGCTTTTTCTAAAATTGCAAAAGCTTCTTTTAAGTTACGCTGCTCAAAAGGCGATAATAAATGAGGGTCTAAATCGTTGTCGGGTTCTTCCCCTTGTTCAATTTGCCATGCTTGGTGACGGATCCGCATCATGGCAATATATTCTAGCGCATCTCGCAAATCTTGTGCTTTGCCTTGCGGTAGGAGCTTGGCTTCAATAATATCTTCTAAGCGTTCGAACGAGTTTTGCTTACGTGATCCAACCGCCAATGCGTGAACACGAATAACATCTGAAAGCGGCGCTGTGCCTCTGCGCTTTAAATTCATAGAACGTTTATGCTGACCGTTGTGCTCCATAACAAAGCCTTTAAAAAACCCCAATGGTGGGGTTCTGTTGCGAGCATTTGCAGCCATATTAGCTAAAAATACGCGATTAACTTTGCTTTGTTTGGCAATAAATATTTTAAGCTCATCGGCCCATTTGGTTTTACCCCACACCCCGTCTAAATCAAAAAATATGGAGCTATTTAGTAAGGCTTGCGGTTTAGGCAGCTCTATCCACTGAGCAAATTGCTCAAACCATTGTGCACGTGTTTTTCGCCATTTTTTAAATGACGCCATTATTTCGCCATCACAATAGGTATAACCGCATTGAGCTAAACCATCACAAACAAAATCGGCAATATTTTGAAAATACGTATCATGAAGTTCATCATCATAATCATCATCTAGAATGAGCGCGTTATCTTGATCAGTAACAATGAGTTGCTCATCCCGCGCCATTGAACCTAAAGCGATAAAACAGTACGCAACCGGCGGCGGCCCATACTTTTCTTCAGCTAATACCAGTAACCTTTGTTTAAAAGTGCGGCCAATCACAGCCATTGCCGTGCCAATCATATGCGAGTTTGCATCTTCATTTACCATCCGTACAAACACATTCGGCAGCTGGCGTGCATAGTGTGTTAAATCTTCAATCGATTGCTGCGCAAGTATTCCACGTACTAATAGCAAGCTGCTTTGTGATTCATAGCGTAAAATATCAGAAAGAGAAATAACCCCAATTGGACGGCGTTTTTGCACCACCGGTAAGTGATGTAAGTTATCACGTAGCATTGCAAGTACAGCTTCGAAAACATAGGCATTGGCATCTAATAATACCAAGTTTGTAGACATTATCGTATGCGCGGGTGTGTCAAATGCAAGGCCATGGGCAATGACTTTGGTACGTAAATCTTTGTCTGTGATAATACCAACAACTTGACCATCATCTTCCTCTGGGTCGTCGTTAATAGGTTTAGTACTATCAGTCACTAAAACCGATGACACCGATTCATCAGTCATAAGCTGGGCAACTTGTTGCACCGTTGAATCAGTATTAACTGTCACCACATCACGGTGGATCAGCGATTTTACTTTTGCTGTGGTTAAATCATTACCATCGGCTTGTTCAACAATTGCCTGATGTAAACGAACATTACCATCCGTTTCAAAATAGTCAGCAAATGAATCAAATTCGTCGCAATAGCGGTTAAATAGTTCAACATTAATGCAATACACTAGCGTATCTTCAAGTGCTTTAGCTGGAAAGCGCACCTTGCGATTCATCAGTAAACCCATCTGCCCAAATATACCGGCAGTGGTTAAACGATTATCCAGTTCCCCATTACGTCGATACATTTCAACAGAGCCGCTTCTGATCACATAAAGATCAGCAATATCTTGACCAAATAATAAAATATCGGTGTGCGCTCTAAAGTAAGCGACTTCAACTTGTTGCGCGAGCTCATTGATTGCTTTGCTCGGTAGACTGTCAAAAGGCGGGTGTTGTGCTAAAAACTGCGCGATTTCTACTTGTTCGGCTTGCATAAAAAAAACCTGTTGGGGATAGCTTTCCCAAGTGTGAGCCTAATTAACTTATTTTTCAAAGATAAATAGTTAATTAGGCTATTTTAATTGTGATTTACTCTACCTTATCAAGCTCCTGCGCAAGTTGCTTACTTTCATCACCACGAGGTGAGGTAAAGCGTGCTAAGCCCAAGTAAATTACCGGTGTTAAGTACAGCGTAAATAGCACCGCTAAAGACAAGCCACCAAACACGACCCAGCCAATCGCATTACGTGCCTCAGCACCTGCCCCAGTTGATAATATCAGCGGCAGTGCACCTAGTAAGGTTGATATCAAGGTCATAGTAATTGGTCTTAAACGTACTAATGCTGCTTGCTCTACAGCTTTACGAACTGTTAAACCTTGGTCGCGCAATTGGTCAGCAAATTCAACTAACAAAATCGCGTTTTTCGCGATTAAACCAATTAACATCACCAAACCTATTTGCGAGTAAATATTTAACGAAGTACCAGTTAAATACAGCGCTAAAATTGCAGATGTAATACCAAACGGTACTGTTACCATCACCACCACAGCACTATTAACATTTTCAAACTGTGCGGCTAATACTAAAAATACGATTAAAAATGCCAGTATGTAAGTGATAAATACTTCATTAGAAGTTTCTTCAAAGGTTAAAGCTTCACCTTTAAATGCCAAGCTAATGCCACTTGGTAGCGTTTGCTCTGAAATATCACGTAATTGCGATACTAGCTGTGCAATACTCATGTCCGCCGGCAGTTCCATATCAAGCTCGATAGCACGACGCTGTGCGTGGCGTTCAAGCTCGGCGGCAACACCTTCTTCTGTAATGGTTGCAACGCTACTCAGTGGTACTAACTGACCGTTATTTGCACTGATATATAAATTAGCGAGATCACTGGGATCTTTAATGGTTTGATTTTGTGCTTGCAGAATAATCGGTACCGATTGGTCACCAATATTTAAATCTGCAATATCATCGCCATTTATCGCAGCACGCAAGGTGATTGATATATCACTCAGTGACACTCCTAATTCCTCTGCACGACGTCTATCAATATTAACACGCAATTGCGGCTGTGATGGCTGATATGAAATACGCACGTTGTCAATCGACGGGATAGTCTGCTCAACCTGGGCAGCAAAATCTTGTGCGGCCTTATAAATCTGCAGGTAATCTTGCCCTAATAGTGCCAGCTCAATACCGCCACCTTGACCGCGTAAATTTAAACTATTTGACCCAGACGGATAACCTGCCGCCCCAGGAATATTACCCAGCGGACCGCGAATTTTATTAATGATCTCTTGCTGTGAAAAATGACGCTCATCCCAGTGTTTTAAAGGCACAGTAATAAACACTATATTTGGATCCCACTGCCCTACAACAGTATAAATAGATTCAATTTCGCCGCTTTGCACATACGGCAGCAAAATATCTTCCATTTGCATTGCTTGACGGTCCATAAAATTCAAACCAACACCGTCAGGGCCCCGAGCAAAGATACGTATTTTTCCGCGATCTTCTGAAGGCAGTAATTCATTATCTAAATTGAGATACAAAGCACCCGAACCCGCAGCGACTAATATACTAGCTATAAACGTAAGCCACGCATGATCAAGCACCCAATGAATGGTTTTAGTATAAATATTAGCAAGCCAATGACCTATTTTAGCAAATGGGTGTTTACCACCTTGTTTGAGTTTTAGCTTTGAGGTGAGCGCTGGCACTAATGAAAGCGCTACAAAGCTTGAAATGATCACCGCTCCCGCAAGTACCCCACCAAACTCTCTAAATAATCGCCCTGCTGTTGAGGGTAAAAATGCGATAGGAACAAATACCGCCGCTAACACCGCTGTCGTTGCGACAACAGCAAAAAACACTTCTCGCGTGCCAATTACCGCAGCAGCACGGCGGCCAAGGCCTAAACCGCGTTGACGTTGAATGTTTTCGCTGACCACAATCGCATCATCAACAATCAACCCCGTTGCTAACACTAATGCCAGCAAAGTAAGTATATTGATTGAAAAACCCAGTGCCCATATCAACGCTAATGAACCAACCAAGGCAACAGGAATTGCAAATGCAGGCACTAAAGTCGCGCGCCAAGAGCCGATAAATACCCATAATGTAATGATCACCAGCAGCACAGTTAACACCAGTGAGTAAATCACCTCATCAACTGAGCTCCTGATAAATTGGGCATCATCGGAAGTTAAAGTAAATTTCAGCTCCGGAAAACGCGTTTGCATTTTTGCTAATAAACTTAATACTTCGTCAGATATTTCAATGGTATTTGACTGTGCTTGACGTATAACTTCCATGCCAATCACTGGCTGGCCGTTTAAGCGCACCATAGAGCGAGGATCCGCAGGACCAAAATACACCGCCGCAATATCACCAATACGCGTACCATCACGAATAATAATATCGGCCACTTGCTCAGCGGTAATTGAGGTTGCATCTGCGCGCACTATAATTTGTTGATCCGTCGATTTCAAACTACCGGCAGGTACGTCAAATGGCGCTTGGCGCAGTACTTGGGCTACATCAGGAACGGTTAAATTAAAACTGGTTAATTTAAGTGGATCAAGACGCACCCGTAAAACACGTTTTCGGTCACCATTTAAACGTACATCGGCCACACCTGGAATGGTTAAAAACTGCGGTGCTAAATCAACCTCAACCAGTTCAGTCAACGCTTCAAGGGCTATGGTATCGCTTGATACGGTTAGCGATACCACCGCCTCAGCATCATTATCAGCCTTGATAATAGAAACGCGCTCAACTTCTTCTGGCAACTCCCGTTGTACACGTGCTACCGACTCACGGGTTTCATTCGCAGCATCATCAAGGTCAACACCAGCACGAAACTCAACAACAATCCGTGCATTGCCTTCTTCACTTTGTGCGCGAATGGTTTTTACACCACTTACGCGGGCTACCGCCCCTTCAAGTTTACTGGTTACTTCGGTATCAACAGTCTCTGGAGAGCCCCCAGGAAATGAAGCCGACACCGTGATCCTTGGCGTATCAACATCAGGCAGTTCACGAACTTCAACCCCAGCAATGGCTGCAATACCCGCAATAATGATCAGTAAATTAAGTACTACAATAAGCACTGGGCGGCGAATGGCCATTGAAGGGAGATCTTGCATCATAGGTTGTTGTTTCATACCTACTCCTGCGCTGCTGCAAGCGGCTTGATATAATTAAGCTCTTGCGCTGGGCGTAAACGTTGTACGCCTTCAACTACCAAAATATCGCCTTCGTTTAAAGGCCCAGATACGAGCAAACGACCCGCTAAACGTTGCTGGATTTTAACATCAACTCGAGTTGCCTTTTGCTCAACACTTTTCCATACATAGGGGCCAGTTGCCCCCCATAAAAGCGCAGCTTCAGGCACTGCAGCTAAACTCTGCCCTAATACCTCAATATGTACTCTAAAACTCATACCCGGTAAAAATTGTGCTTGTGCATTATCCAGTTTTGCTTTGACACGCAGCGTACGTGTTTGTGGATCAATGCGTGAGTCAAGATAAGCGACTTGCGCATTTATCGCATCGCTTCCTTGCCACGGCATCACAGTCACGTTACCGCTAGTTCTGAGCATTGAAATAGCTGACTCTGGTGCATTAAAATTAATGTATAACGAACGAGTATCATCAATACTGGCGATGGCTGTTTGAGTGGTAATTCGATCGCCAACTTCGACATCCGTTAACCCCATGGTGCCACTAAAAGGTGCTCGTACTTGGCGATCTTCTAATTCGGTTTCGGCTTTAGTCACCGCAACCATAGCTAACTCATACACGGTTTTTGCATCATCTAGATCGCTTTTTGGCACCGCGCCTTTAGCGTGACTTTGCTGTAAACGTGTTTGTATTCGTTCACTATCTGCAAGTTTTATTTTCGCTTCATTAAGCGCCGCTTTTTGTCTGCGCGAATCGAGCTCTAATAAAATAGCTCCTGCGGTTACCTGATCACCGGGTTTAAAATGCACAGCCGTCACTTTATCCCCCACTGCAGGATAGAGGATAACAGAGCGAATCGCTTCGGCATTACCAACCGCTTGAACTTGCTCTTTTGCACGTTCCATCGCAACAGGTTCAACAATTACATTAGCAGCAAATGCCGATGGCATTACCGCTGAACAAGTAATAAAAACACTGACTAAAAGAACTCGTAATTTCAAAAAGATCACCTAATTAATTATTATTTCCATTATGGTACGCAGTGTAACAGTGTTTTGATCAATAAAAAGTCTAGTTCGATTAACTGTCAAAACAATACGTTGAAATACCTTTATAGGGGAAAGTAACTATAGCATTGTATTTAATACTAAGAGGCTAACTAGCTATAAAGACCCTATACATAAACAGCCTAATTGATCAGAATAAGGTATTGTCTTAAATTTACTCATAATGATAGTTTGAGCTTTTAGAACTAAAAATTGTTGAATTTACGGATTAATAAACCCTGAAAGTGGTCCAAAATATCTAATTTATTGCTAAGTACTTTTGAGTAAGTGGGCAAACAGGTATAGTATGCAACAATAGTTTTTATTAGGGTCCCCCCTGCTAGTTTATATTTAAAAGGACAATTATGTTTAAGCAAAAATTTACCGATATACATGGTATTACACACCAAGAAGCCGTATTTTTGGTCAACCTGATCAACATTAGTGAACAGCTTTCTAAACAACTACAATTCGATCACAGCGGAGAAGTTAGCGTTGAGTCTTACGAACATGGCAATGTTGAATTTTCAGCCGTTTATTGGACATCAGCAAAAGCTAAAGAGGACGGTTGTGAGCCGCTGATTTTTATGTATAAAAAAGATGTGTACACACTAGAGCAATGCACTATTGCTGTAGATAACGCTAAAGACATGACACCTGAACAGCTCACCAATGCCGCCGAAGCGCATTTAAAAACATTAATCTAAAGTTGGCATGTATACATGGTGATTTAATAAAAACATCACCGTGTTAACACGCTTATTTAGAACTTAAGATGACACCTATCACAATTATTTACCTAAAACAGGTTTTCACCACATAAAAATGCACGACGCACGCAGCGAAAAACGCAATGCTAATAACCGGATCTGAATACTAAATCAATAAAGTTGCTGTTGCTCGAATCATAAAATACTAATAGCTTAATCACTGATGTAATAACTGTGCTTAAAGCTATGATTTTTAAAAATTTGTGCCTGTCCCATTGTTACAGATTAACGCTTACCTGCTAGTATAAAAATTTATATTATTGAAGCCTGATTTCAATCAAGGCGTTAAATAACATCTCTTTGTCTGCTCGTGTTAAATATCGAGAATTTAGTGTGCGTTCAAAAACTTTAAATTCTTGCTGTGAAAAAACGCCTCCATGACGTAAATACTGTGTAAGTTCAATATTGATGTCTTTCCCTAGCTTTATCAGTGCAGGACGGATAACAGTATCTAAATTTCTAGGCTCTTTATCTGTTGGCTTACTAAGCAAGTCAGCGCGGTATCTGTATTGTATAGCCTTAGCCGCAGATATTTGGGCACGAAAAAACGCGAGGACACTTTCTTTGTTTAAGCCTTGTTTTTCTGCTGACAAACTTGCATTGTTAATAACAATTAGCTCACGCTCTTTATCTTCAATGGCTTGGTTATTATTACTCTTATAAAGCGCAACATCTTCCATGTAACTCAAGCGCAAGTTTATTGTTGAAAAAAGCTCTTGTGCTGTACTTGCAGCAAAAGAATTAGTTGAAAGCAGCATAGCTGCAAAGATTGAGATGATTCGAAACATAATATCTTACCTTATGAATGGAGACTGTTATCGTGCAATAAAAACCTAATGATTAAAATTTATTCAATCTTGGTTACCTTAAAAAAGCCCCAGACAACGCTGAGGCTTTATAAAACGATAGTAATAGCTCTACTAAATTACTTTTTACGCTGTGCGTCTTTTTGCGCTTTTTTAGCTTCTTTACGCTTTTGTAAAACGGCTTGTGCTTCGTTGCCAATATGGCCTTCGCCACGAGCTTGCGCTAATTCAATTTGCTTTTGACGCTCAGCAAATCGTTCACGTTGTTCGTCGGTAACATCATCAATACAATGATGACACGAGACACCTTCCATGTACTCTGGTTTGAGTTTTTCTTCTTCAGTGATTGGCATACGACACGCATGACATTGATCGTATGAGCCTTTTTGTAGGTCGTGATCGACTGCTACGCGATTATCAAATACAAAGCACTCACCTTCCCACATGGTTTCTTCTTTTGGCACTTCTTCTAGGTATTTTAAAATACCGCCTTCAAGATGGTACACATCTTCAAAACCTTGCTCTTTCATGTAAGCAGTTGATTTTTCACAGCGAATACCACCAGTACAAAACATAGCTACTTTTTTATGTTTGCTCGGATCGAGGTTTTCTTTCGCCCACTGCGGAAACTCGCGGAATGTTTTAGTATTTGGGTCTACTGCGTTTTGAAAAGTACCAATTTCGATTTCATAATCGTTACGGGTATCAACTAAAATAACCTCAGGATCTGAGATCAATGCATTCCAATCTTGTGGTTTTACATAACTGCCAACCACTTTCAGCGGATCAATCCCTTCAACACCCATTGTGACAATTTCTTTTTTTAGTTTTACCTTAGTACGGTAAAACGGGCATTCATCATCAAATGATTCTTTGCTAACAATGTTATCAAGGTTTGGTTGGCTGTCTAACCAGCTTAAAAGGTTGTCAATGCCTTCACGCTTGGCAGAAACTGTGCCGTTGATACCTTCTGCGGCAATTAATAAAGTACCACGTACTTCATTGGCTTCCATCACATCTAACAATGGTTGGCGTAGGGCTTCGTATTCAGGTAAAGAAACAAACTTATAAAGTGCACATACAACAAAGTGCTCGCTGGTTACATTGTCTTTATGGACAGCAGTCATGGTGATTCCTATTTTGCTTTAGCCGTTATTGGCGGTAACCGAATCGTAAATCCGGCGCATAATACATATTGAGGGCGCGTATTTTACGCTTTTTCTAATTAAATGCAAAAAAAGCAGTGATAATTGGCTTTTTACTGTTAGCCGCACTCGGGACTGCGCTATAATAGCGAAATTATTTATACCCAAACAAATTGCTCATTTTGGAGAAACACACTTTGCATTTTACTGATCTTGGGATTGATACTCGCCTTGAAACACAATTAGCGCATCAAGGGATCACCCAGCCCACTGATATTCAGGCCCATGCAGTGCCCACCGCACTGGCAGGCCATGACATTTTCGCCCAGTCTAAAACTGGGTCGGGCAAAACCTTGGCATTTTTATTACCTGCTGTTCAACGGGTTATGAAACAAAAGGCGCTCAGTAAACGTGATCCTCGTGTGCTTATTGTGGCGCCTACTCGTGAACTGGCGACCCAAGTATTTACCCAACTTCGCCTGCTAATTGCAGGTACTAATATTAAAGCGGTGAAAATATTAGGCGGTGAAAACTTTAATGATCAAATTAAAGCACTGCGTAACGACCCGCAATTTGTTATTGCTACACCGGGTCGTTTAGCCGATCACTTAACTCAGCGTTCATTACAATTAAGTGGCCTTGAGTTACTTATTTTTGATGAAGCTGACCGTATTTTAGATTTAGGTTTTACTGCACAGTTAAAGATGATCAACGAGCAAGCTGATCATCGCCTGCGCCAAACATTATTGTTTTCAGCGACACTGGATCATGCACAAGTCGATGCGTTATCACGTAATTTACTGAAAAAGCCAAAACAAATTACCCTTAGTGCGGCTAACGAACAACATTCAGATATTAAACAAAGCTTATATTTAGCTGATCATCTTGATCATAAAGAAGCGCTGCTTGAGCATTTTTTAAAGCAAGACGAGGTCGGGCAATGCATTATATTTACAGCGACTCGTACTGATACCAGCCGTTTAAGCGAATCACTTAATGCTAAAGGTTTTAAAGCCCAAGCATTAGCAGGTGATTTAGCCCAAAATAAACGTTTAGATATCATGGACGGCTTTAGCCGTGAAAACTTTAAAATTTTAATAACCACCGATGTTGCCTCTCGTGGTCTTGATTTACTGAGCGTAACTCATGTAATCAATTTTGATTTACCTAAACACGCTGAAGAGTATGTGCATCGTATTGGTCGTACTGGTCGAGCTGGCTTTAAAGGTACCGCTATTTCACTGGTCGGTCCTAAAGATTGGTTAAGCTATAAAGCAATTAAATCATTCTTAAATGATGAACTTGAGTTTCATACCGTTGCAGGGTTAAAAGGTAAGTTTAAAGGTTTACGCGAACCAAAACCTGATGCAACATGGGCTAAAGCACAAGAAAATGTAAAGCCTAAAGTAAAAGCTGTGACTAAACGCAAAGCAAAACCTAAAAAGCCACAAGCGCCAATCAAAGCCCCTCTTAATATTGATGGTGATGCACCAATGCGCCGTCGTAAAAAGCCAGAACAGGAATAATTATGAGTTACCTTGGAACCACCCAAACCCTATTCGTTAACGAAGTAAGTAACGAAGGCGCGTACCTTGATGGTCATGATCTGGGTGAAGTTTTTTTACCAAGCAGTGAAATTAAACATGAGCTAGAAGCTGGCGACAGTGTCAGCGTATTTATCTTTTTAGATAACGCTAATCTCGCCACCGCAACAACTAAAAAGCCGTTAGCTCAAGTAGGTGAATACGCCCTACTTCGTGTTAAAGAAATCAATAGCATTGGCGCATTCTTAGATTGGGGGCTTGAAAAAGACGTACTTGCCCCATTCAACGAACAAAAACCAAGAATGCAGGAAGGTTATTCTTACCTCGTGCGTTTATATTTAGATAATGCCAGCAGCCGTATTTGTGCATCAAATAACTTTAATCGTTTTCTGAATAAAACAGAGCCTGAGTATGCACCACTACAAGAAGTACAACTTATAGTGGCAGGAAAAACAGACATCGGTTACAAAGTTATTATTGAAGAAGCTCACTTTGGGGTGCTCTTCTATAACATGGTATTTAAAAACATGTTTGTAGGCCAACGCTTAACTGGATTTATTCAAAAAGTACGTGAAGACGGAAAAATTGACGTTATCCTAGAAAAACCAGGTATGGCTAAAGTAAGCGAGCTTGGCGAAAAGATCATGGATAAGTTAAAACAAGAAGGTGGCGTGCTCGCCATTGGCGATAAATCAGATCCTGAACTTATCAAAAAAATCTTCTCAACCAGTAAAGCAAACTATAAAAAAGCCATTGGCGGTTTGTTTAAGCAAGGCTTAATTGATATTGAAGCTAAGGCTATTAGGTTGAAATAAGCTACGGGCTACGGGCTACGGGCTACGGGCTAACAAAATATTGTTATATCATGAAAAGAGTAAAGTGAAAGCTTTGCTCTTTTTTATTTTATAAGCACCAATGGCAACAATGAGCGAGAAGCAGACGGTCGATCAAACTCATTTTTGGACAAAAACGTGTTAGAGCCGAAGAACCGCTCTGTGCTAGAGAAAGATGTTGGTAACGCCTTGCTAGCGCAATACAAAAGCTACCACAGCAGCTTGCCACTATGCCACTGCTAACGTGTCAGTGTCTTTATGCGGCTCCAATTCGATCTCGTAATCTTCTTGGTAATTGTCGAGTGCCTTAACAACGCTTTGAACATCCACTTTAAAGAACTCTTTGCGATGATTTACTAGGTTGACTCTTTGTTTGCTGAATTCGTTATGTAGAAATTTCTCTAAACTGGGGGCATCTTCCGAATATATATATGCGTGGATATCAAACAGTTCTGGTACAGAAGCATCTCCGAGTTCTTTGACTCTCTCATCTGGATCTGCTCTTCGAGTCATGCCAATTTTTACCATCCCCTCCCCAAATGACACCCTATTAGAGATTATATAAACGTAACCAGCTCGTGTTTGTTGAGCGAGCGATTGTGCGCGAACCTCTCTTTTCTTCAACACTTCCAGTTCCAATTTGTGCAGCTCGTACAGTTCCTTTTGCTCATCAGAGCTGGACTCTAGTTTGCTCAACTCCTGCGCAACCAGCTTCTCCATAATCTCACGATCTTTCCTAGCTTTATTCGCAGCATCAATTATACGCTTTTCTTCTCGCTCTGCTTCTTTCGCTATACGTGCTTCCTCACGTTGTTCTTCTTTGATGTCAGCTTTGATCTGGTTCAATTCATATGTTAGTCGGAGCTCTTTATTCTTTAACCTGAAATAACTTTCAGACAATTGCGTCTTAACTATACGGCCTGAGTTGTTTATATCGTCGAATGTTTCACGGGCGCGTTGAGATAGCCTATTGATGTTGTTCCAATCAACCATTGAACATGCCGCTTTAAACTCATTATCTAAACAGCGGATCCGGAGTTTTATTTCACGATTGAATAGTTTTGTAGCGCCAGCTTTGCGACCATTAACTCTTACGTCTTTACTCATACTGCAGATACAAGCTGTTTTGTTTTTTACCATTTCCTTTAAGTCTTCTTTAACTTGAGCAAGTTTTGCTTCAATTTTTCTGACTTCTTTCGTTTCCGATATAAATGCGTAAGAAGTATCATCAGAGGTACCCACGCCAAGGTTGTACAATGAAAGCTTTTTTTTGTTGTCACGTAGTCTGCTGAATGTCTTATTGTACTTTATCTGTAAGTCTGAATATTTCTCTTTAATTTGTTTTAGCTTGTCTTCTGCCCTCGATACAGGGAAGTACGCATCTCTAACTTTCTTACCATCTGCTTCGACCATTTCAAGCGCTGCGCATGATTTCCTCCACAAGAAAAATGCACCTAATGCACAAATGAATAATATAATTGTTATGAGCATGGTTATGTCCTTATATTGATGCCGGAATTGACCCAGTTAGGTTTTCGTGCGATTGCTTGTTCATTGCTTCACGAATCAAAATACTTTCTCTGTATTCCTTGGCTTCTACATCAAAGTACCAGTCGCTTGACACATTCAGTTCGTCCATTGCAGCTTTTACTTGCTGGGGGCTTACCTTGAAAAACTCCTTTCGATTGTTTTCCACATTCACTCGTTGTTCGTCAAACTTTCTATGAAGTTTCTTCTCTATTTCTGGAGCATTCTGCACAAATGCCATCGTGTGCACATCAAATTTAAACGGTACGCTTGCGTCACCGAGTTCATTAATGCGATCCATCGGTTCGAGTCTACGAGTCATTCCGATTTTAACAACACCCTCTCCAAAACTACCTAGGTTTGAAATGACATATATGTAGCCGACCTTTGTGATCTGTGCTTGCGAGGTTGCGCGTTGAAATTTATTTTCTAACTTGGCAATTTCAGATTTCATCTTTTGGATTCTTTCTTCCATGACTTTAGCGCTTGCCCCGTGCAGTTTTAAAGCTAAGGCTTGGGCTTTTTTCAGATCAGAGCTCCGGTAAGATATTTCGTCTTCAAGGTCATCGGCTTCATCTCCGGATTGATTATTTTGCTCACGGAGGATAGCTTGTTGTTTTTTCCTCTCCGCTTTCTGTCTTTCTCTGTATAAAAGTTCTCGATGCCAAGCGTTTAACTCATTGATTTTAAAATTAAAGAATTCTGCTGAGATGGTTACATTAGCCGTCTCGCCCAGTTTACCAAGTTGTTCGTTTACACGATGTAGTTTATTAACCGCCGTATCATAAGTTGAATGGCGCATTGTTTTTCGTATGGCATCAAATTCTGCATTGAATGCTTTGAGCGAAAGATATCGGTAATCTTCGACCATTCGTGCACCAGTTTTTTCGCAGCCAAACCATTCCCATTTTGAGTATGCGTCTGTTGCCAGGCCTCTGCTTATGACACGATACTGATCCGCATAACATTTATTGATTTGAGCTTTAAGTTCCTCTCTGTCATCAAAGCTATAAACAGGTGGCAGTAATCCAACTTCGATATATTGTCTCTCTAGCTCAAGCTTCTCAGTGGATTCCTCGAGTGTTTTAAAATGTTCTTGACCAGAAGTGATTTTCCTTTCCACTTCTTCTAACTCACCTTCAAGTTTGGCAACCTGATTTTCAACAGATTCCTTTTCAAGGTTTTCCTTTTGACGTTGAATTTCAGCAATTTGTTCAATTCGTTTCGTGTGATTAGATTTCGCTTTGATGGCGAGAACAATTATGGCTCCGCAAAATAGCGCCCATAAGTAAACGTGTATGTCTATTCCCTCAATCATATTTCCCTTCATTTTATTATGCTTTTGGATTACCTTATCTTTTGTATGGAATATATTCAACACTACCTCCGAACAGTAACTTCCTTAATCGCACTTTTGTCGAAATCCAAACCATAATTACCATATCAACATGCTCAGCTTTTACATTTATTAACGTGTAGTGGTTTTCAATTATTGTCGGGCTGAACTAGTCGATGAAAATTACTTTCATACTGTCCTTGAAGCCGTAAAGGGTATTGCAGAACGAATTCGCAATATGTCATCTTTAACAACAGATGGCGCAGATCTATTTAATACCGCATTTTCTGTTAAGCACCCAATCTTAAAGATAAACGCTCTGAGAACAGATACAGAAATCAGTGAACAAAAAGGCTTTAGCAATATGATTGTAGGGTTGTTTGGCGCAGTTAGGAATCCTGTAGCTCATGCGCCAAAAACATCGTGGCCCATGAGTGAGCTAGATGCACTGGATATTTTGTCAACGATATCATTTATTCACAGGAAGCTAGACAATGCCCATTAAAGCTAAAATTGTGTGTAACACCCGTGTTAACAAGGCTATCAAAAATCGTTCCGGCCAAAAAACGGCCTCCACTGGACGCGCTAACGCGCGTCTTTTATAGCGGCGTTACAAATGTCCGCTTGTGGCACATTCCAGCCTATTCATCGCCAAGTTATTAAGTTTGTATACCTAGAAACAAAAAGAGCAAAGTAAATACTTTGCTCTTTGTTCTTAGTTCTTAGTTCTTAGTTCTTAGTATTAGTAATAGTTAAAATAACGCTTGTTTATTTTATCGAGTCATTAATTTCTTTAAGAACCGCAACAGGGTCTGCGGCTTGTGTAATTGGTCGCCCAACAACTAGGTAGTCACTGCCATCATCAATGGCTTGTTTTGGCGTCATAATGCGTTTTTGGTCGCCTTCATCGCTGCCTGCAGGGCGAATGCCTGGGGTGACAAGTTTAAATTCATCACCTAACTCAGCTTTTAATTGCTTGGCTTCTTGTGCTGAGCACACTACCCCGTCAAGGCCGGATTCTTTTGCAAGCTTAGCTAAATAGATTACTTGCTCCGCAGGTGTTTTCTCGACACCTAAACGCTTAAGCTCTGTTTCATCCATGCTGGTTAAAACGGTTACGGCAATTAATAATGGCGCTTTATCACCAAATTGCTCAAGTGCCTGTTTGGCTTTAGTCATCATTTCGACACCACCACTGGCATGAACATTAACCATCCAAACACCCATTTTGGCAGCTGCGGTAACCGCTTTGGCAACCGTATTTGGAATATCATGAAACTTTAAATCTAAGAATACGTCAAAGCCAAGGTCAATTAATTCTTTTACAAAAGCAGGTCCAAAATAGGTAAACATTTCTTTGCCTACTTTTAAACGACATGTATCAGGCGATAATTGCTTTACAAAGTTTAAAGCGGTTTGCTGATCATCGTAATCGAGGGCGATAAGAACTTTTTTTGAATGTTCGAGAGACATAACTTTCCTAAAACTGATTGTAGAAGTAAGTGAATATTTTTATAGAAAACTAAAAACCGTCTAAACCACGGCTCGGTACTATGGTTTCCCAATGTTTGCACGAAGGACAAACCCAATAAATTGTATGACTGGTAAAGCCGCAGTGTTGGCACTGAAAATCTGGCTTTGTTGCAATATAAGAGGTTACCAATTTATCTATTTGGTCTAGTACATCTTTAATATCATTATTTTGTTTTGCTAATAGCTGTAATAAAAAACTAAAGCCACGAATTGTCGGCTGACGTTTTAAACTATCAGTTAAAAATTTAATTGCTTGTTCGGTATGCCCTTGCTCAAGTAATGCTTGGCAATGTTTTATTTTTATTAGCACCCCACCCTTATCAAGTAGCTGCTGTAATAATTCATGAAATTGGTGGGTTAAGTTTAATTGCTCATAACTGTGAGCTAAATCATCTATAAACAAGGGGGCAAAAAAAGTGAAACTACAGATCAGCTCACGCCAATAATAAATTGCTTTTACGTAATCTTCTTTTGCAAATGCTGATTTACCTAATTCATATAATGGGCGGATCGCTTTATGATTTAGGCTAATGGCTTTGCGCATAATTTGCGGATCATTGCTAAGCAACGCAGCTTCACAATAAAAGTTAGCAATGGCTTTGAAATGTTGCGGCTTTGAAAATAAATCACTGTGTGCTTCAAACATATTGATACCCTTTTCCCATTCGCGTGTTTGCGAATATAAATTAAGTATCGGCTCTAATGCATCACTGTGGTTGGCTTTTACTAACCAAACAAGATGTTCTTCTGCGCCATCAAGCAAACCCGCCATAATATAATCTTCAGCAAGTTCAAGGCGACTAGCAGCAGCTTGTTGTTCATTAAGGCTTGGGTGTTTGAGCAGTAATTCGTGGATTTTTATTGCACGATCTAATTCACCTCGGCGGCGAAACATCGTTGCTAATGTAGAATAATGTTCAACAGAGTCAGCGGCGACTTCAAGCAAGTTGATTAAGTGCTCAAGGCCTTGATCTTCCTCTCTGTCGAGTAAAAACTTTAAGCCTTTACTGTATTCAGATGTGATCTGACGATTAAGTTGATGAGCTTGGTTTTTAGCGCTATTTTTACCCATGATCCAGCCATAACCAGCCGCAACAGGTAAAAGTAAAAACAAAAGCTCAATCATAGTTAGGTGTCTTTATTAGCAACAAGCTTATTATTATCTTTTTCAGGCGCTAATTTTTTTTTCAAACGATAGTTTTGCCACTTTAATTGCGAAAACAATTTAAAGCTAATAAAACAACCAATTGCGACACCTAAAGCAAAGCAGATACTTATTATCATTGCGAGGGGTAAAGTATTGCTGGCAATAATATAATTTATTTGCACTAACTGTGGATTTTGCGAACCAAGTACAAATGCAAAAATTAAGCATATTGCTACCAGGATAATTTTTAATACCCTAAACAAGTAACTACTCCAACTAAGTAACTAGGCAATGCTCGCGTTTACGCGATCTCGTAACTCTTTGCCTGGTTTAAAATGTGGTACGTGCTTACCTTCAAGCTCAACTGTGTCGCCAGTCTTAGGATTACGACCTGTGCGTGGTGAGCGAAAGTGTAGTGAGAAACTACCAAAGCCACGGATCTCAATGCGATCTGAGCTTGATAATGAGCCGGCCATTTGTTCAAGAATTTCTTTAACAGCATTTTCAACATCTTTCACAGGTACATGTGCGTGTTGCTCGGCTAATTGTTCTATCAATTCTGACTTAGTCATAACGTTTCCTTAAAAAGAGATAAAGGAAGGGCAACACTGCCCTTCCAATTAAGACTGATTAATTAGTCTTTTTGTGCATTTGCGAATGCAGCTGCCATTGCGTTTTCGAACACTGGCTCTTCTTTCTTAAGCTTTTCTAGTACTTCTTTCTCTTCTGCTTCGAAAAGAGCTTTAACTGAAAGGCTTAAAGTGCGGTTCTTACGATCAACACCAACATATTTCACTTCAATTTCGTCGCCTACAGAAACAACAGTAGTTGCATCTTCAACGCGCTCTTGAGCGATATCAGCTACACGGATGTAACCTTCAACGCCTTCGATAAGTTCAACAGTTGCGCCTTTCGCATCAACTTCTGTCACTTTACCTTTAACAATAGCACCTTTTTTGTTTGCATCAAGGTAGTTATTGAATGGGTCAGCTTCGATTTGCTTAACACCTAGAGAGATACGTTCACGCTCTGGGTCAACTTGCAATACGATAGCAGTGATTTCGTCGCCTTTCTTGAATTCACGTACAGCATCTTCGCCAGGTGTATTCCAAGAAATGTCTGAAAGGTGTACAAGACCGTCAATACCACCGTCAAGACCGATAAAGATACCGAAGTCAGTGATTGATTTGATCTTACCAGTAACTTGATCGCCTTTGTTTTGTAGACGAGCAAATTCTTGCCAAGGATTAGCAATACATTGCTTAAGACCAAGTGAAATACGACGACGTTCTTCGTCGATTTCAAGAACCATAACTTCAACAGTGTCGCCTAAGCTAACAACTTTAGAAGGATGGATGTTCTTGTTAGTCCAATCCATTTCAGAAACGTGTACTAGACCTTCAACGCCTTCTTCGATTTCTACGAAGCAACCGTAATCTGTAAGGTTAGTTACACGACCAGAAAGTTTAGAACCTTCTGGGTAACGACCAGCGATAGCTGCCCATGGATCTTCACCAAGCTGTTTAAGGCCTAGAGATACACGAGTTTTATCTTTGTCGAATTTAAGAACTTTAACTGCGATTTCGTCGCCAACATTAACGATTTCTGAAGGGTGCTTAACACGCTTCCACGCCATATCAGTAATGTGTAGTAGACCATCAACACCACCAAGGTCAACGAATGCACCGTAGTCAGTAAGGTTCTTAACGATACCTTTAACTTCTTGACCTTCAACAAGGTTAGCAAGAAGCTCTTCACGTTCTTGTGAGTTTTCAGATTCGATAACTGCACGACGTGAAACAACAACGTTGTTACGTTTTTGATCAAGCTTGATTACTTTAAATTCAAGCTCTTTGCCTTCAAGGTGAGTTGTGTCACGTACTGGACGAACATCAACAAGTGAACCAGGTAGGAAAGCACGGATTGAATCAACTTCAACAGTGAAACCGCCTTTAACTTTACCGTTGATAACACCAGTAACAGTCTCTTGCTCTTCACATGCTTTCTCAAGACGGATCCACGCTTCGTGACGCTTCGCTTTCTCACGAGAAAGGATAGTTTCACCGAAACCGTCTTCAATTGCATCTAGTGCAACATCTACTTCGTCGCCAACAGCAACTTCTAGTTCACCAGCAGCATTTTTGAACTGCTCTGCAGGGATAGCACTTTCTGATTTAAGACCAGCATCTACAAGTACAATGTTGTTCTCGATAGAGATAACTGTACCTTTAACGATAGAGCCTTGCTCTGCTTCAAAACCCTTTAAGCTTTCTTCAAATAACTGCGCAAAATTTTCTGACATACGAATATACGTCTCATATATTATTACCAATAAGCAACCATGCTGCATGGGGTTGTTAAAATAGCACTGGCATCCTGCTGGCGCATAAATAGTTTATCGTCGTTTTGGAAGTTTACCTTCGACAATCGCTGCATCTAATAAAGTCATAACCTTATCAAACACTTGCTGTGCATTAAGCTCGCTAGTATCGAGTTCAATAGCATCGTCAGCTGGTACAAGCGGCGCAACAGCACGATTCATATCGCGGTCATCACGTGCTTGAATATCTTCTAATAGACCACTTAGTGTAACATCAAGACCGCGTTCATTCAACTCAACAAAACGTCGGCGCGCGCGTTCTTCTGCACTAGCGGTTAAATAAATTTTTAATGGAGCATCTTGGAACACCACAGTGCCCATATCGCGGCCATCGGCTATTAGCCCATTTTCAGTTCGAAATGCACGTTGGCGCCGTAATAACGCTTCTCTTACGCGCGGTAAGGCTGCTACTTTTGAAGCGGCAGCTCCTACTTCTTCATTTCGAATTGTTGTTGATACATCTTCACCTTCCAGAATAACCTTTCCAGCGTTAGTTTGACTATCAACTAAAAACTGCACATCTAAGTTAGCAGCTAAAGGCACCAATGCCTCTTCGTTGTCTAGTGCAATTTGGTGATGAAGTGCTGCTAGTGCTAATACGCGATAAATCGCGCCACTATCCAATACATCCCACCCTAATTTATCGGCTAACAAGCGACAAACAGTTCCTTTACCTGAACCACTTGGGCCATCAACGGTGATCACGGGCATTAATAACGCCTGCATTTAAACCTCCTGCAATGCACACCAAAATAAAACTGCGACATTATACGTTACTTAATTAAATATATCCGCTTTTTGTATGTAACTTTTTATATTTCAACTTTAGTCATTTATTGACTAACCGATGCTAGTACATTGAAAAATGTTGGAAATGTCTTGTATGTACACTTAGGATCATTGATAGTTATTGGCTTGCCGCCTACCGCTACCATGGCAAAACACATCGCTATACGGTGGTCGTCATAGGTATCAATCGCCACATCGTTAAAGTGTTTTGGCGGTGTTATTTCGATGAAATCTTCACCTTCAACTACCTCTGCACCGACTTTACGCAGCTCTGTCGCCATTGCATGTAAGCGATCAGTTTCTTTTACGCGCCAGTTATAGATATTACGAATAGCGGTTGGACCATCTGCAAATAACGCCACTGTCGCAAGGGTCATCGCCGCATCAGGAATAGCATTGGCATCGATATCAACACCTTTTAATTCGCCTTTACGTACCACTAAGCGCTCGTCATACCAATCTATTTTAGCACCGACCTGCTCCATCACTTTTGCAAAGCCGATATCGCCTTGCACAGATTTTGCACCTACACCTTTGATCTCTATTTCACCACCGGCAATTGCCGCCGCAGCGACAAAGTAAGATGCACTTGATGCATCCCCTTCAACCATAATACGTTCAACAGCTTGGTATTGCTGCGCACCTTTTACAGTAAAGGTTTTATAGTTATCGTGAGTTACCGTTATGCCAAAGCGAGCCATTACATCTAAGGTAATATCAATATACGGTTTAGATACCAACGTCCCCTTAATTGTAATGCACGTATCGCCATTAAATAACGGCGCTGCCATTAATAATGCGGTAAGAAATTGGCTCGAAATACTGCCATCAATTGCAACGTTGCCGCCATTAATTTGCCCACCAACAATTTTAAGTGGCGGATAGTCTTTATTTTTTAAATAACTAACATCCCCACCGAGCGCTTGTAATGCATCAACTAGGTGACCAATTGGACGTTCCTCCATACGTGGCTCGCCAATTAGTTCATAGTTTCCCTTCACAGCGGCTAAAACCGCAGTCAGTGGGCGATACGCAGTGCCTGCATTACCTAAAAACAATGGCTCAGCTGGAGTCAAAAACTGCCCGCCAACACCTTTTACAGTGGCTACAGTTTTATCATCATTAAGACTGACATCAACGCCCAATAATTTTAATGCACCAAGCATATGACGAATATCATCACTGTCTAATAAGTTTTCTACAACCGTTGTGCCTTGCGCAAGTGCCGCTAACAATAAAATACGATTTGATAAACTTTTTGAGCCAGGTAAGGTAACACTGCCATTTACTAGATTGATTGGCTCTAAGCGTAACTGCTCCATTAACTGTGCTCCTTGGCAAATTTCGCCATAAAGTCAACTAACGCTTGTACACCGGCAAGTGGCATGGCGTTGTAAATACTCGCACGCATACCGCCAACAATACGGTGACCTTCAAGTGCAAGTAAGCCAGCTTCTTTTGCTTGGGCTAAAAACTGTGCATTTAAGCTTTCATCATTGAGCCAAAAAGGCACATTCATACGTGAACGACAATGCTTAGCAACCTTATTACTATAAAACGGTGATTCATCAATAAAGCCGTACAGCAGTTCGGCTTTTGCTATATTTTGCTGTTCCATGGCTTTAACACCACCATTTTTCTCAAGCCAGTCAAATACTTCTGCCGCTAAATACCAAGCAAACGTAGGTGGCGTGTTATACATGCTGCCTTGTTTTACTTCGAGTGCGTAATCAAATATACCTGGCTTTGCAACCCCTTCACGCTCAAGCAACGTTTTACGAATGATCACAATGGCAAGGCCTGATGGACCAATATTCTTTTGTGCACCAGCGTAAATTAAATCAAACTGATCAACATCAAACTCACGCGATAAAATAGTTGATGACATGTCTGCAACGATCGGCGCTGTTGGGTGACTTGGTACATCAAACACTTCAATGCCATCAATGGTTTCATTTGGACAATAGTGGATGTATGAAGGATCGGCTGGAAATTGCCACTCACTAACTGGTTTGATAGAAAATTGCTCATTTGTGTCATTACGGACATCAAGCTCAGTGACGGTGGTGAATTTGATCGCTTCGTCAACCGCACCTTTAGACCACACACCATTTTCACAATATACGGCGTCTTTACCTGCTTGGTGCAGGTTCAGTGGCACTGCAGCAAATTGGCCTCGACCACCGCCATGCATAAACAGCACTTCAAATTCATCGCTGATATTCATTAACCGGCGTAAGCTTGCTTCACATTGTGCCGTTAATGCTAAAAATTCTTTACTACGGTGACTGATCTCCATCACCGATACACCTAAATCTTGCCAATCAAGAAATTCTTTTTGTGCTTTTTCCATCACAGCTGGCGGTAACATTGCAGGCCCAGCACAAAAATTATATATACTCATTACCTTTCCTCATTCCAGTAATTTAACAATTGTTTTTAATTGCTAATTTTAACAATTAATTTTTTTGATTTTTATAGTAAAAAAAAGCGGCCGAAGCCGCTTTAATGATTAATGTTATGCCTCTGGAGGATTATCCCCAGCGTCATCATTAACAGTGTCGACTAGTTCAACGCTTTCACCTTCGATAATAGCGTTAAGCTCATCGATTTCGATCTCTTCGATACGTTGTAAACCAACTACTTGCTCTTCGTCAATAGTTCTTATCAAAATAACACCTTGGGTATTTCGCCCAACGGTAGAAACTTCATTAACGCGAGTTCGCACCAGAGTACCTCGATTAGAGATAATCATGATTTCATCGTTATCGTCAACTTGTACAGCACCAACTACAGCACCGTTACGCTCACTTACTTTGATTGATACCACACCTTGAGTCGCACGACTCTTAGCAGGGTAGTCACTGAGCAATGTACGCTTACCGTAGCCGTTTTCTGTCACGGTTAAGATAGCACCATTCGTCTTAGGTACAATTAATGATACAACACGTTGGCCTTCAGCCATCTTAATACCACGAACACCTGTTGCAGTTCGGCCCATCTGACGAACACCCTTGAACTTGATTTCCGGGTTACCGTTTTCATCAAGTACTGGGTTGCCGTTTTCATCTAAAACAGGTGATTCTTCGGCTTCTTTAAAGCGAACAACTTTACCAGCATCAGTAAACAACATGATTTCGTTGCTACCATCAGTGATATCGACACCAATCAAGCTATCACCGTCGTTTAAGTTAACGGCAATAATACCGCTAGCACGTTGACGGCTATACGCAGTCAATGGTGTTTTCTTCACGGTACCAAATGCAGTTGCCATAAAGATGTATTTATTTTCTTCATACTCACGTACTGGCAAGATAGCCGTAATACGTTCGTCTGCTTCAAGCGGCAATAAGTTTACAATTGGCTTACCACGGGCTGCACGACTGGCAAGTGGTAATTGATACACTTTAAGCCAATATAAGCGACCCGCCGTTGAGAAACAAAGAATCGTGTCGTGAGTATTAGCAACTAGTAGACGTTCAATGAAATCTTCATCTTTCATCTTGGTTGCTGATTTACCTTTACCACCACGGCGCTGTGCTTCGTAATCAGACAATGGCTGATACTTCACATACCCTTCGTGAGATAGGGTTACTACTACGTCTTCTTCTGTGATCAAGTCTTCAAGACTAATATCATGAGCCGCGGCATTAATTTCAGTACGACGTTCGTCGCCGTATTGCTCTTTAATTTCAACTAACTCATCGCGGATAACTTCCATTAAACGCTCAGGATTAGCAAGAATATATAAAAGCTCGGCAATTAAATCTAATAACGTTTGGTATTCGCTTAGAATCTTTTCATGTTCAAGACCAGTAAGCTTGTGTAAGCGTAAATCTAGAATTGCTTGGGCTTGTTGCTCAGAAATATAATACTGACCATCACGAATGCCTAAGTCATCCGCTAACCAATCTGGACGGGCAACATTTGCCTCACCGGCTTTTTCAAGCATGGCTTTCACATTACCTAATTCCCACGGACGGCTAGCAAGTGCTACTTTAGCTTCAGCTGGCGTTGGTGAGTTACGAATAAGCTCGATAATTGGGTCAATGTTAGCAAGTGCAATTGCTAAGCCTTCAAGCATGTGTGCACGATCGCGGGCTTTACGTAGGTCAAATACCGTACGACGGGTCACTACTTCACGGCGGTGAATGATGAATTCTTCAAGCATTTCTTTTAAGTTGAAACACTTAGGCTGGTTATTGATCAACGCAACCATGTTCATACCAAACACAGTTTGTAACTGAGTTTGTGCATAAAGGTTGTTTAAGATCACTTCGCCTACGTCACCACGTTTGATCTCGATAACGATACGCATACCGTCTTTATCTGATTCATCACGTAATGCACTAATGCCTTCAATCTTCTTATCTTTAACAAGCTCAGCAATCTTTTCGATTAAGCGGGCTTTATTTACTTGATAAGGGATCTCGTGAACGATGATCGTTTCACGATGGGTTTTTTCGTCAACTTCAATTTCCGCACGTGCACGCATGTACACTTTGCCACGGCCAGTTAAATAGGCTTGTTCAATGCCTTTTTTACCGTTGATAATTGCCGCAGTTGGAAAATCTGGGCCCGGAATATAATCCATTAGTTCATGAATGGTTAATTCAGGGTTTTGAATAAGTGCTAAACAGCCATTCACAACTTCAGTTAAGTTATGAGGCGGAATGTTCGTCGCCATACCTACCGCAATACCCGATGAACCGTTCACTAATAAGTTAGGAACTTTGGTCGGTAATACGTCAGGAATTTGCTCTGTACCATCATAGTTAGGTACAAAATCAACAGTCTCTTTTTCAAGATCAGCCAAAAGCTCATGAGACATTTTCGCCATACGGACTTCGGTATAACGCATTGCTGCTGCTGAGTCACCATCAACTGAACCAAAGTTACCTTGGCCGTCAACTAACATATAACGTAAAGAGAATGGCTGGGCCATACGTACGATTGTGTCATACACCGCACTGTCGCCATGGGGATGGTATTTACCAATTACGTCACCAACCACACGGGCTGATTTTTTGTAAGGCTTATTCCAATCATTATTAAGCTCGTTCATAGCAAACAAAACGCGGCGGTGAACAGGTTTTAAGCCATCACGTACGTCTGGTAGTGCTCGTCCTACGATTACGCTCATCGCGTAGTCTAAGTAGGAGTTTTTTAACTCGTCTTCAATATTGACTGGCAGAATTTCGTTGGCGAAATCAGTCATTTGATATCACATTCCTTCAGTATTTCCCCACAAAGTGCCGCATACGGGCGCTTGCGAGGATATTAGTTATTATTACCAAGTCATGCTACCACAATTAATTTAAATTTACAGGCGCTAAATCTTTGCGATTTATCAATTTCACCCTATATAATGGCCTCAGATTGACGAGGAAGTTTTTTATGACCGAACATCAGAATGTAGATAGTGCAGAAATTGCAAAGTTTGAAGCCATTGCCGAGCGATGGTGGGACCGCGACGGGGAATTTAAACCCCTTCATGAAATTAACCCGTTACGATTAGATTTTATCGCCGATAAAGCCAACGGCTTATTTGATAAAGAAACCCTAGATGTCGGCTGTGGTGGCGGTATATTGAGTGAAAGTATGGCGCGAATGGGCGCACATGTGACTGGTATTGATATGGGTCAAGAGCCGTTAACCGTTGCGAAACTGCACAGTTTAGAAACCGGTGTAAACGTTGACTATATAAAAATACCTGCCGAACAGTATGCCAGCGAACACCCTGCCCGCTTTGATACTATTACTTGTATGGAAATGTTAGAGCATGTGCCAGACCCTGCATCTATCATTCATGCAGTAGCAGAATTAGCGAAACCTGGTGCTGATGTATTTTTCTCTACATTAAACAAAACCCCAAAAGCATATTTGTACGCAATTATCGGGGCGGAAAAATTATTGAAGATGGTGCCTGATGGAACCCATGATCATAAAAAGTTTATCAAACCAGCACAACTCATTGCATGGGCAGAACAAGCGGGCCTCAAAGTACGTGCTAGTGCGGGATTGAGTTATAACCCTTTATCAAAGCAGTACAGCTTAAATACCGATGTAAGCGTTAATTATATTCTGCATTTTGAGAAACTAGCGTAATGGCTGGTTTTAACACAGCAACCCCCGCAATTGATTACGACGCCTTTATTTTTGATTTAGACGGTACATTACTCGATACCGCAGATGATTTAGGGGCTGCGCTAAATTACGTACTCGCTGATCATAACCAACCATCAGTAACCGCTGATATATATCGCCCTGCAGCTTCTAACGGTGCAATGGCGCTGCTTGCAGCTGGATTTGGTCAGCAATGGCACGATCACCCAAATCAAGCTGACTTACGCCAGCAGCTATTAACTGCCTACGCAGATAATATTGCCACCCATAGTCAATGCTTTACTGGAATTGCACAATTATTGATCGCACTTGATCAACAACAGATCAAATGGGGGATCATGACTAATAAACCTGAGTTTTTGACTATTCCATTAGTTGCTGCAATTGCTGAACTCAAAGATGCACAAGCAATTGTCAGTGGTGACACCCTCGATATCGCTAAACCATCTCCTTTACCTTTACTGCATACAGCCCAACTGTTAGATGTTGATCCGAGTCGTTGTTTGTATATCGGTGATGCGCAGCGTGACATAATTGCAGCTAAGGCTGCAAACATGCATAGCGCTGCTGCGTTGTGGGGCTACATCCCTAGTGAAGCTGAAGCATTGAGTTGGCAAGCCGATTTTAATTGGCAATCACCTATTGATGCATTTAACCATATATAGTGCCATGTTAAATTTTAACCACTACATATTGTGATCGTGTTACTTTTTGCACATTGTTTGTTGATAAAAAAAGCAGCCAAAATTTATTTTTAAAATGCGTAAATTTAATCGATCATCAGTTGATTTTTATAAATTTCATTTTAATCAGATGGTCAAAGGTTAATGGCTACTAACACAAGCATGTTATCCCAACGTTATCCACAATGTGGGGCGTTTATGCCCCTTGCAAATGATCGCATACCACACTATCTTGTGATCTAGAATTTGATGAACACCAGATGTTGTGGCTAAATGTTATTCAATTAAATTCGCGCTAATACAGTTTTATTGCAATAAAAAATTTATTTTAAGAAAAATGTGTCACTAAAAAATATTATATCCCAAGGAATACAGGCAAAACTATGAACCAACAGCTATCTGTAAGCAAACGTGACGGCCGTAAAGAGTCACTTGATTTAGATAAGATCCATCGCGTTATTGCTTGGGCCGCCGAAGGTCTAAATAATGTGTCTGTCTCACAAGTTGAGCTGAAATCGCACATCCAGTTTTATGATGGTATTCGTACTGAAGACATCCATGAAACCATCATCAAAGCGGCCGCTGATCAGATCTCTAAAGAGTCGCCTGATTATCAATATTTATCAGCCCGCTTAGCTGTATTCCATTTGCGTAAAAAAGCCTATGGTCAATTTGAGCCACCGCGCTTGTATGATCATATCGTTAAGTTAGTTGAAGATAAGCGTTACGATGCACACTTACTAGCTGACTACACAGAGCAAGAAATTGATCAACTGGATGAATACCTTGATCATGGACGTGATTTAAACTTCAGCTATGCTGCTGTTAAACAGCTTGAAGGTAAATATTTAGTACAAAACCGTGTTACGGGTGAAATTTATGAAAGCGCACAGTTTTTATATATTTTAGTTGCGGCCAGCTTGTTCTCTGATTACCCAAAGGAAACACGTTTAGACTACATAAAGCGTTTTTACGATGCGGTGTCATTGTTCAAAATTTCATTACCTACGCCTATTATGGCGGGCGTTCGTACCCCTACGCGTCAATTCAGTTCATGTGTACTGATTGAATGCGGTGACAGCCTAGATTCAATTAATGCAACCTCATCAGCGATTGTAAAATACGTATCGCAACGTGCAGGTATTGGTATTAATGCTGGTCGTATTCGCGCACTAGGTAGCCCTATTCGCAATGGTGAAGCATACCACACCGGTTGTATCCCGTTTTATAAGCACTTTCAAACGGCTGTTAAAAGTTGTTCGCAAGGTGGTGTCCGTGGTGGCGCAGCAACCCTGTTCTATCCACTTTGGCATCTAGAAGTTGAAAACTTATTAGTGCTTAAAAACAACCGTGGTGTTGATGATAACCGCGTTCGTCACTTAGATTATGGTGTACAGTTTAATAAACTAATGTACTCACGTTTGATAAAAGATGATTACATCACATTATTCAGCCCATCTGATGTGCCTGGTTTATATGATGCATTTTTTGAAGATCAAGATGAATTTGATCGTCTTTACGTACAATATGAACAAGACGAGTCAATTCGTAAAAAACGTATTAAAGCGATTGAGCTGTTTTCAATGTTTGCACAAGAGCGTGCTAGCACTGGCCGCATCTATTTACAAAACGTTGACCACTGTAATACACACAGCCCGTTCATCGCTAAAGTGGCACCAATTCGCCAATCTAACTTATGTTTAGAAATTGCATTACCAACTAAACCACTTAACAATGTTAATGATGAAGAAGGTGAAATTGCACTGTGTACGCTGTCGGCCTTTAACTTAGGTGCGATTGAGTCACTGGATGAACTTGAAGAGCTTGCAGAACTTGCGGTACGTGCACTTGATAACTTACTGGATTTCCAAGACTACCCGGTGCCAGCAGCACATAATGCAACGATGGGCCGTCGTACACTCGGAATAGGCGTAATCAACTACGCATATTACCTTGCTAAAAATGGCAAACGTTATTCTGATGGCAGTGCCAATGCATTGACTCACAAAACATTTGAAGCAATTCAGTATTACCTGATGAAAGCCTCAAATGAACTGGCTAAAGAACGTGGTGCATGTCCTAAATTTAACGAAACAACGTATTCGCAAGGTATTATGCCAACCGATACGTACAAACGTGATTTGGATAAAATTTGTGATGAACCATTGCATTTAGATTGGGATACATTACGTGCAAATATTAAAGAGCATGGTATGCGTAACTCAACGTTATCTGCGTTGATGCCATCTGAGACATCGTCGCAAATTTCAAATGCAACTAATGGTATTGAACCACCACGTGGTCATATCAGTGTTAAAGCCAGTAAAGATGGTATTTTAAAACAAGTTGTACCTGAGTATGAACGCCTTAAAAATAATTATGAATTATTGTGGGATATCCCATCAAATAAAGGTTATTTAGAATTAGTGGGTATTATGCAAAAGTTTGTTGACCAAACAATTTCTGCCAATACTAACTACGATCCAAATAAGTTTGAAGGTGGTAAAGTACCAATGAAGGTCTTATTACAAGATTTACTGGGTGCTTACAAACTTGGCGTTAAAACCCTTTACTACCATAACACCCGTGATGGTGCATCTGATATGCAAGAAGATACACCAGAAGTGGAAGATGATGATTGTGCAGGCGGTGCGTGTAAAATCTAATCGGTAATAAATATAAATTGGAAGCGGGCTATACGCCCGCTTTGCCCTGTTCGTTTTTTGAGTGATCTTATGTCTTATACTACTTTTAGCCGAAACCATAATAACCAACTACAAGAACCGATGTTTTTCGGCCAAACCGTTAACGTATCGCGTTATGATCAACAGAAGTACCCTATTTTCGAAAAGCTAATTGAAAAACAACTATCGTTTTTTTGGCGTCCTGAAGAAGTCGATGTAAGTAAAGATCGGTTAGATTTTCAGGCCTTACCTGATCACGAAAAACATATATTTTTAAGTAACTTAAAATATCAAACCTTACTTGATAGTGTGCAAGGTCGCTCGCCTAATGTTGCGTTACTGCCAATTGTGTCGATCCCAGAACTTGAGACCTGGATTGAAACATGGGCATTTAGTGAAACAATCCATAGCCGTTCATATACACATATTATTCGTAACGTTACCCAAGCCCCTGAGCTTATTTTTGATGATATCGTTAGTAACGACAAAATCAGTGAACGTGCTGATGCCGTAACTAAATATTACGATGAATTAATTAATAAAGTGGCTGTGTATAACTTATACGGTGAAGGTAAACATGAACTTAATGGCGAAACAGTTCATATCAGTTTATTTGAACTTAAAAAGCTTTTATACCTTGCAATGATGTCAGTGAATATCTTAGAAGCGATCCGTTTTTATGTCAGCTTTGCCTGTTCATTTGCGTTTGCAGAGCGAGAATTAATGGAAGGTAACGCTAAAATTATTAAGCTGATCGCCCGTGATGAAGCGCTTCATCTTTCTGGTACTCAGCATATTTTGAATATTATGCAAGATGGTAAAGACGATCCTGAAATGGCTATCGTAGCAGCCCAGTGTCGTGATGAAGCGATCAAGATGTTTGTTGATGCTGCTGAACAAGAAAAAGAATGGGCTGAATACCTGTTTAAAGATGGTTCAATGATTGGCTTAAACAAAGATATTTTATGCCAATACGTTGAGTACATTACTAATGCTCGTATGACTGCAGTTGGTTTACCAACACAGTTTAAAACCAGCAGTAACCCTATCCCATGGATCAATTCATGGTTAGTGTCAGACAATGTACAAGTTGCTCCGCAAGAAGCGGAGATCAGCTCATACCTTGTAGGCCAAATTGACTCTCAAGTTAATGCCTCTGATTTCGGTGACTTCGATCTCTAATGACCAGCAACAAAACTGCAAAGATCCACTTTGCAGATAATAGCCAGTGTGTAGATTTTGACACTGGCTGTCATTCCCTTTTAGACTGCCTAGAACAACAGCAATATGAAATTCCTTTTCAGTGTAGAGAAGGATATTGTGGTGCCTGTAGAGCAACCCTAGTAGCAGGGCAAGTCACCTATAACGAAGAACCACTCGCCTTTGTACGTGATGGAGAAGTACTGCTGTGCTGCTGTAAACCCGATGGCAATATCACTCTCAATTTGAAGTAATTTATTAATGCCAGTCAAACTGCTTTGTTTCATAGCAATGTATTTTATCGCTGATCATTAAACTACTTTCATCTATGGTTACATCCCAATTTAAACTGCGGGTTAAATCCACCTGAATATCATCAATAAACTGCTGGTCAATCTCAATAATATGGCTATTATCAAATAACTTTAACCGTGACTGAGATTGCGTTAACCATTCACTATTGCCCGTTGTTAATATTAATAATTCATCCACTTGCTTAGCGATCTTAACTAATTCATCAAGGTCAGGTTTATCAACACTTAACCAGGTTTTATAATGTTCATCCAACGCTAGAATTCCTACATCTGGCTGTAGTTTATCAGCAAGTTTATTAAGCACTGCATGGCTGTCATAAGATAAAATACAATAGCCTAACAGCTTTAAAACAAAATGCTCCAGTGTTTCATTTTTAGTCAACGCTGTGGTAAAAATTTCTTTGTGATTACGCTGATGACGCAGATCAGCTATGCTAAATCGTGCTTTAAAAATACGTGTTTTATCAGACATAATATTCACCAGTCTCGCCGTTACTCCTATTGAGTATAGCCCAATCTGATATAAGCACGTTTATTTTAAAAGTTATGGTATAACATTATTGATCAGCACAAATGATGGTGTTATATTATATCACAACATAATAGCAACAACGTAGTAACCATGATCCGACATTCCTTAATATCAACTGCAATTATCACTGCTTTAAGCTCTTTTTCTGCTCATGCTGCGCTGGTAACTGGGCAAGTTTTTGACAATAACAAGCAACCACTCAGCTATGCCGATGTGCACGTACACGGTAAAGCACAGTCAATTAAAACTGACGAGAATGGCCGATTTAGTATTAATATTGATGCTAATAGCCAATTACATATTAGTAAAAATAATTTTGTTGATGCTAGAGTTCAAGTAACTGAAACCAGTTCTGCTCTAAATATCACGCTTGTACCTACGTCAGTTGAATCTGTCGTTGTGTACGCCTCTGCCCTGCATAAAAATAGCTTAGAGATGATTTCACCAGTGAGTGTACTCAGTGGTGATGAACTGCGCAATAAAGCAAAACCCACGTTAGGCGAAACGCTCAAAGGCCTTCCAGGTGTTAATGCCAGCTATTTTGGCCCTGTTTCATCTAGCCCTATAATCCGTGGCCTAGATGGCCCTCGCGTTAAAATCACCCAAAATGGCTTAGACAGCAGCGATGCGTCACGTATTGGCCCAGATCACGCAACATCGAATGACAGCCTAGCTGCAGAACAGATTGAAGTTTTGCGTGGCCCAGCTACGCTACTTTATGGCTCAGGCGCGATTGGTGGCGTAGTTAACGTAGTAGATAACCGCATTCCAACTGATAATATCGAGCAGTTAACTGGGGCTGTTGAATACAGCCATGACACAGTTTCAAATGCCAACACCTATGCTGCCAAGCTTGAGACGGGCCATAACAACTTTAATTTCCATTTTGATGGTACCAAACGCACTGGTGATGACTACCAAACTCCGCGTTTTAACTTACCTGAAGAAGAGCACGAAGATCATGAGGGTCATGACGAAGAAGAGCATGAAACAGCCACCTCGGTAAAAAATACCTTTATTGATAGCCAAACCGTTAACTTTGGTACTAGCTATGTAGGTGAGCATTTAACGCTAGGTGTTTCTTATGGCCGTATTGAAACCGACTACGGTATTCCAGCACATAGCCATGATCACGAACACGACCATGATGAAGGCGAAGAAGAAGCCGTTTATGCGCGTGTAGAACAAGATCGCTGGCAAGGTTTGATGAGCTATGCATTACACAACAACTGGATTGAAACTATTAATTTACGTCTAGGTTATACTGATTATCGCCATGCTGAAATTGAAAATGGCGCGATCGGTACTATCTTTAGTAATGAAACCACTGAAGCACGTTTAAATATTGAGCATAAGTTAGGTAATTGGCATGGTATGGCTGGTTATCATTTTAGTGACTCTGATTATGATGCCGATGGTGAAGAAGCCTTCACACCCGCTAGCAAAACGACTACTCATGCATTATTTATCCTCGAAGAAAAACAGTTTGGCGACGTGACATTAGAATTAGGTGCGCGTATTGAAGATTATAATATTGATAGTAATGTCGGTGCTGCTGCGCATGACCATGAAGATGAAGATGATCATACTGATGAACACGCCAATGAAATAACGCCTTACAGTAAAAGCTTTACTAATCTGAGCGCTTCAGCAGGCGCTATTTGGCAATATACACCCGGACAAAGTATTGCGCTGAGCGTGTCACACTCTGAACGCGCACCGTTATCAGCCGAGCTATTATCAAATGGTGTCCATATTGCAACTGGCACCTATGAGCTTGGTTTAGGCTACGCGATAGAAGACGGTGAAATTCACTTCGAACCTGAAAATATCAAACAAGAAACATCAACCAATATTGATTTTGGCTTTAGACGCTTTAGTGGCGATTTTGGTTATACGGTTAACTTTTTCTATAACGACATTGCCAATTTTTACTATCAGCAAAACACGGGGTTAATGTTTGATGAAGAGCACGGCCTTGAAGCTGCAGAGCCTGGCCACGATGATGGTATGGCTGTTTATCAATTTGTCAGTAAAGATGCGAAATTATACGGCATTGAATTTGATGCACATTATCAATTAAATTCAAATGCGATGGTAAAAGTATTTGGTGACTCAACCACTGCAAAACTTGCTGATGATGAAGGGTATTTACCGCGTATTCCGGCAAATAAGTTAGGTTCAGAATTACAGTATAATATCAGTGATTGGCAGTTCAGCTTAACTGGCACACACTACTTTGAACAACGTGATATCACGGCTTATGAAACCGCAACTGATAGCTATACACTGTTTGATGCGCAAGCAAATTACCAATTAAGTGTCGGTCCGGTAGATACACAGTTTTATATCAACGTTGATAATATTACGGATGAACTGGGTTTTGTACATAGTTCATTTATTAAAGATAAAGCGCCACTACCCGGGCGTAACTTTAGAATTGGTCTACGTGGTTATTTCTGAACTCAGTAAATAACCATAAAAAAGCCGCGCTAATAGTTATTAGCGCGGCTTTTTATTACTCAATTTCTAATTAAAGAATTTCGTGTAGCTCAACGTCAAATACCAGTGTTGAGAATGGTGCAATTGCAGCACCGGCACCACGTTCTCCATAAGCAAGCTCATGAGGAACATAGATACGCCATTTGGTGCCTTCAGGCATCATTTGTAATGCTTCAGTCCAGCCTTTGATCACGCCACCAACTGGAAACTCAGCAGGTTGACCACGCTCATAAGAGCTGTCAAATACAGTACCGTTGATAAGTGTACCGTGATAATCAACACGCACTGTTGACTCAGCAGTTGGCTTTTTGCCTTCACCTGTTGCTAGTACTTCATATTGAAGACCAGACTCAGTCACTGTGATTTCAGCACGTTTTGCATTTTCTTCTAAGAATGCAATGCCTTCAGCTGCAAGTACTTTCGCTTCTTCTTCACGACGTGCTTGGATTTCAGTGTTGATTTTTTCGAATGCAGCTTGGATCTCAGGGATCTCAACTTGGAAATCGCCGCCCACATACGCATCTTTCATGCCTGCAAATACTGAATTTAAGTTTAAACCTTCGAAAGGGTTAGCTTTAAGTTGCTCACCCATCTGTAGGCCAATACCGTAACTTGCTTTTTCAGCATCTGTAGTAAAATTATCTGACATAATATGTTTCACGTTTTGTTTATACCAAGCTTAATAACGCTGGTATCAGTTAAAAGACGCGCCTATGCTATCATAAAAAAAAGCCCTTTTGGGCTTCTTTAGAGCTAGTTTTTAGTGAGTTTTCGCTTTATTAAGCGCACAGCAAAAGTCAAGATTGGCAAGCTGATTAAAATACCAGCAAGTAATGGACGACTCAGTAATGCCTGCGTACCAACTAATAACACCGGCACGACTAATAAACCGATACAACCAATAAATATTGCCGCAATTTCTGGCCAGTATTTATCATATTTAGTAATTAAATGCCCAGCTAATAGATTAAAGCCTAGGCAGTAAAGCATAGCTGTGAGCAATACATGCTCTGGTTGTGCATCCATCGCCATTTTAACGAGTAAGTTAATAGCACTGTGATAACAGTAGCCAAACACCGACCATAACAGTACGTGTTTTAGCACCCGTTGTGTGGTGTTTAATTGATTTTGCTGTGACATCTTAAACTCCAGATAGCAAAAAGCCGCCCATAAGGCGGCTTTTTAAATATGGTGGAGAGATAGGGATTTGAACCCTAGAGGGGCTATAAACCCCTGCCGGTTTTCAAGACCGGTGCATTCGACCACTCTGCCATCTCTCCGTACGGCGCGGATAATAGGGGTTAGCCGCCTTGTTGTAAAGCCCTAAAAGTAAAAAAGTTCAAATTAATCGTTACAATTACTCGAAGCGCTTAAAAATACATCAATAATACTGTTTTGGACGTTTCGCGACCCACGAACACAGTAAGCAAACTAATAAGCTAAAAGTTACAAAACTTAAGCTCTGAAAGATTAAATCAAAGCGGTTTAGATCATCACTTGGTACAAGCACCAATACAAAAGCGGGTAAAATACTCACAAACAACACGTAACAACACACTTTAAACGCTCTACCAAAATCAAATCGTCTTGTGCGTTGCATCCACCACGCTAAGATAACCACAATAGCAGTTGATGAGATCGCGATTAAATGAGGAGTCTGTGTACTAAATGCTGTGTAAAGAGTGATAGCCGCACCAACAAAACCCCATAAGGACCACGTTAACCATTTTTCTTTTTCACGTAAAAATAAATTTCCCATTATCCTCGTCTTCTTGTTGTTATTCTAATTAAGACACTCCATACATTAACAAACTGCAGAAAAATAACAAACCATTGTATTGAGGGTTATTGCATCCAAGCGCTTCAGACAGCCAAGCTACCTAAAGATAATAACAAAGGTAGCCTTAATGCACTCTGACTGAAATAACACGACAAAGTTCCAATTAATTACGTTTTGGCAACTATAAGTGTGTGAAAAAGTGTTCTGGACTATGACGAACAGTCTTTTTACAGTCCACTTCTGGAGTGCCTAAATACAGGTAACCGACAATCTCATCTTCATTATCAAGCTTTAACGCCGCTTTTACCGCCTCACTTTGCGCAAAGTAACCAGTACGCCAGACACCACCCAGTCCCTGCGCAAAAGCTGCTTGTTGCATAGCTAACACAGCACAACCAGCACTTTGTACTTGTTCTATACGCGGTACTTTTGGGTGCGCTTGATATTTGGCAATGGCAATGATTATCATCGGCGCACGCAGCGGTAACTCTTTGGCACGATTAATGACTTTTTCATCTTGTTGTTCTGCAACTGCACTTTGATAATAAATTTCGCCGAGTCGTTCTCGCGCATCTTCTGCAACAACAATAAATTGCCAAGGCGCAAGGCAACCATGATCAGGCACACGAAGCGCTGCTTGTTTAATAATATCAAGTTGACTGTTGTTTGGGGCAGGTGCAATCAGTCGAGGATCTGACTGACGAGTCAATAAAAGCTCAATAGCGTCCATAACGATTCTCTAATTAAAAAAGAAACTAGCATAGCATTGATAGGGATTGCTGAGAAAGTTTGAAAGTTTGCGACGGGCGTCGCAAACTGACAGGTAGAGATTTAGATTATTCGAATCTTTTCCGTAACCAGTGATCAAGGCTAACAAAACGCCCACCGCCGGTAAAAAATAAACTCAATAACATCGCAAAATAAATTGCTGAAAACTCAATACCATTATTCAAAATGGACGGTTTACCCTTTTCATAAAGGTAATCTGGGAAACCATGTTCTTGTACAAGCCCTCGAATTTTCTCAATACGTTCTTTTACTTCTCGGGAATTATCTAAACTTTCTTTTGCACCGGGGATCGCCAACCAATCAAGTACTTGTGCAGCACTGGTATCTGGATCTGTCGGCGCAATCGCAAACCAGCCATTGTGCCAATGTACAGAGGTTGCGGCAACGACCATAGTAAACATCAGCGGTATGCTAACCAGACGGGTTAATAAACCAACTAAGAGCAGCCAGCCACCGAGAAATTCACTCCAGCCAGCTAAAAAAGCCAGTAAATCAGGAAAAGGTAAGCCTAAACCCCAATCTGGGTTACCAAACCAAGCAACAACATCTGGAGAAGCTAAAAAGAATTCAAAAAAACCATTACCATTACCACTGATATTTAGCTTGTTATAACCTGCGATGATCATAACTGGCGCCAGTATCAGTCTAAATAGTAAAGCAGGGATACCATCAAAAATGGCTATTTTTTGTAGGGAAGTTTTATATAGTGTGATCAATGTATTCATCGTAGCAGTCTAGTCTTTTGAAATGTATTAAACAAAGACCGCTACGATTAAAAGTTTATTTCAGTTAAATTTTACGCGCGACCTGAAGCGCTTCATAAATAGCTCGTTTTGCATCAATTGCTGATGCTAATTTGGCCCCGCCAATTACATGTACTTTAGGATTATCGATTAACCCCGACATTAATTCGTTATTAGAGACTTGCCCGATACAAGCGATCACTGTATCAACAGGTAGCACCTGCTCCTCTCCTGCCACAGTAATCTTTAGACCTTGCTGATCAAAATGATGATATTGACAATCAGCGATCTGTTTTACACCATGTTGCTTTGCAACTTGACGATGTATCCAGCCCGTTGTTTTACCAAGCTCACTGCCAAAACGCCCGGCGCTGCGTTTTAGCATAAACAATTGACGATTATCTTTATCTGGACTTGGCTGACATTCAATTCCCCACTGCGATTTAAAATCAGCAATACTTTGGTCTTTATGTTCACTTAAAAAAGCAACCATATCAAAGCCAATGCCGCCGGCACCTAAAATTGCAATCGATTGCCCTAATTCAACTTCACCACGAATAACTTCATCGTATGAAAAAACACGTTTATTATCCGCGCAGGTAAAGTTTGCCTCACGCGGGCGCACACCCGTTGCAAACACCACGTCATCGTATTGCTCAAGCATTTTATCGGTAAAAGGAGTATTGAGTGTTACCGTGACCTTTAGACGTTCAAGTTCATTAATAAAATAACGCAAGGTATGATTGAAATCTCCTTTACCAGGAATTCGCATCGCTAAATTAAATTGGCCGCCCATATCTGTATTTTTATCAATCAGCGTTACCGTATGACCTTTTTGCGCTAAGTAACAACTGGCAGATAAGCCCGCAGGCCCAGCACCTACAACCAACACATTTTTAGCCTTGTTGGTCAGCTCAAGAGGATAATCTAGCTCAAACCCCGCATGAGGATTCACTAAGCATGTTGCTCGTTTACCTTTAAATACATGATCTAAACAGCCCTGATTACAGCCGATACAAATATTAATGTGTTTACTTTGTTGTGCTTGATATTTATTAAAAAACTCTGGATCGGCTAATAGTGGTCGTGCCATCGAAATCAGATCGGCATCCCCTGCAGTTAAAATTTCATTGGCAATCTCAGGAGTATTAATACGATTTACAGCAATGACAGGAACCGATACCACTTCTTTTAAACGTTTTGAAGCTTCTTTAAATGCACCTGCTGGCACCATACTCGCAATAGTAGGTACTCGTGCTTCATGCCAGCCTATGCCGGTATTTAAAATATCAACTCCAGCCTGCTCTAATGCTTTGGCCTGGATAGTAACCTCTTCAGGTGTTGACCCATTCGGAATTAAATCCATCACCGATAATCGAAAGATAATTAAAAATTCTTTATTTACTTTGGCACGTACAGCTTTGACTATCTCTAACGCTAAACGCATACGGTTTTCTAAACTTCCACCGTATTCATCTGAGCGTTTATTGGTATGCGGTGCCATAAACTCATTAATCAAATAACCTTCTGAGCCCATCACTTCAACGCCATCGTAGCCTGCCTTTTGTGCTAAATAGGCGGAATGAGCAAAGTCTTTGATGGTTTTTTTTATTGCACTGAGCGACATTGCTTTGGGTTGATATGGGTTAATAGGTGCTTTAATTGCACTTGGTGCTTGATTAAATGGATGATACGCATAACGTCCAGCATGTAATAATTGTAAGCAAATCTTACCGCCGTGTTGATGGACAACATCAGTGTATGCACGGTGCTTAAACACATCATAATAGCTATTAAAAGACGATGAGATTGGGGTTAATTTGCCACGCAAATTAGGACTGTAGCCCCCCGTAATGAGCATCGCAGTACCACCTTTAGCGCGCGCTTCATAAAAAGCACGCAGGCGTTTTCGATTATGCCATCCCTCTTCAAGCCCCGTGTGCATTGAGCCCATTACCAAACGGTTACGTAGCTGTGTGTGTTTCAATTGTAATTGTTGTTCTAACATCCTCTGCCCCAATAAACTGGTCTAACCTCTATACATTAGCCAATTTTGCTCGATTGGCAAGCAATAAGCAACAAAAGCGATAAATTAGCTAATATTTTCACATTCTCACGGTTAAAACCTCGCTCATAAATACTTAGTTACGATTTAACAGTTAAATTAATTTTTATTCTGGGCTAAGATGGTGACAGATATAAGTTGTACCAGACTAAGGATTTATTTTGATTGCAAAGCTATTTAAAGGACTGTGGGCAGGAATTAACTTTTCTCGTCGTTTAGTCCTCAATTTTTTATTTGTGTTACTCGTAATTCTTTTCATTGTTTCAATCGCAAGCGATGACAATGAAATCAATGTTGCTGACACATCGGTGCTCAGGCTAAACCTCAATGGTCCAATCGTAGAAGAAAAAGTTTACGTTGATCCAATTGAAGCTGCCATCAATGATGCAACACAGGGCAACGACGAGCCGGCTGAAATTTTACTTGATGATATTATCGAAGTAATTGATCAAGCCACTGAAGATAAACGCATTAGTGTGATTTTGCTGGATTTACAAAAAATGCCTAATGCGCATTTAAATAAATTAAAACAAATCACTCAAGCGTTAGAGCGGTTTAAAGCGAGCGGCAAAAAAGTAATTGCCTCTGGTTATTATTACTCACAAGCACAATATTACATTGCTGCGCACGCTGATGAAATATCGATGCACCCTTATGGCGGTGTAGAGATCCAAGGCTTTGGCATGTACCCATTGTATTTTAAAGATGCGCTTGAAAAACTCGGTATCACTCAGCATATTTTCCGTGTTGGTACATTTAAATCGGCTGTTGAACCGTTTATTCGTAACGATATGTCAGATGCAGCAAAAGAAGCTAATAATGTATGGCTAGGTGCATTGTGGCAAGAATACAAACAAGACGTTGCCGCTGTGCGCCCATTTGATGAAGCAAACTTTGATGAAACAATGGACGTGTTTCTGGCAAAAATGCAAGCAGTTAATGGCGATTCAGGTAAATATGCCCTTGAACATCAATGGGTTGATTCTTTAAAAACCAATCAACAAGTGCGTCAACAATTAATTGCCTTAGTAGGCACTGAAGAAACGGGCAAAACATTCAACCAAGTATCATTTAAAGAATATCTTTCATTGGTTAAACCGCCGATTGAGTTTGATAACCCAATGACAGAAAAAGTCGCCGTTGTGGTTGCACGCGGTACTATCTCTGACGGAGAACGTAAAGCCGGTGAAATTGGTGGTGACTCTACAGCGGCTTTACTACGTAAAGCACGCTTAGATGATAAAGTAAAAGCGGTTGTACTGCGTATTGATTCAGGCGGTGGCAGTATGTTTGCCTCTGAAGTTATTCGTGCTGAAGTACTTGCTCTTAAAGCAGCTGGTAAACCCGTGGTTGCTTCAATGAGCTCAGTAGCAGCTTCTGGCGGCTACTGGATTGCCTCTGCTGCCAACGAAATTTGGGCAGCACCGAGCACAATTACCGGCTCAATTGGTGTATTTGGTAACTTTATGACCTTTGAAAACACCATGGCTAAATTAGGTGTTTATTCCGATGGCGTTGCCACAACTGAAATGGCTGGTCTATCAATCGCTCGCCCGCTTAATGAAAAAATGGCACAGGTTATTCAACTAAGTGTAGAAGACGCTTATCAACGCTTCTTAGAGGTTGTTGGTGAAGCACGAAATATGACCCCTGAGCAAGTTGACTCTATTGCACAAGGCCGTGTTTGGATTGCAAGTCAAGCGCAAGAGCTTGGCTTAGTTGACAAATTAGGCAATAAGCAAGACGCTATCAAAGCGGCAGCTGAACTGGCTAAGCTTGATTTTTATGAAGTTAAAACCATTAAGCAGAGTCTATCGGCGGAAGAGAAATTAATGCAGGATATTTTTGGAAATGCATCGATTAGATCGCTAATTGGCTCACAAAGTACGCTACAAAACGCACTCTCAAACCAAGCATCTATCAATGGTTTAGTTAAGCAATTAACAACTGAGGTTGAAGGTCTAAAAGATTACAACGATCCGCAAGGCATTTATGCCCGCTGCTTAGTGTGTAATATTTCGCAATAAATAGTGTATAGGCTGTAATCGCAGCAACTAACCGTTATACTAAGCCCAGTTTTTTTACTGGGCTTTTTTTATGAAACGTAAACGTATTTATATCGCATATACTGGCGGTACGATTGGGATGAAAAAATCGAGTCGAGGCTATATTCCCGCTGAAGGTTTTTTAACACAAACCGTAGAAAACAATGCCGAATTTAATCGTGATGAAATGCCCTTATTCGATATTCACGAGTATTGCCCGCTGATTGACTCATCAGACATGTCCCCTGCTCATTGGCAACTAATCGCTGATGATATTAAAAGTAAATACCAAGATTATGATGGCTTTGTCGTGCTTCATGGTACAGATACCATGGCGTATACCGCATCTGCTTTGTCCTTTATGTTTGAAAACTTAACAAAGCCAGTGATAGTGACAGGCTCGCAAATTCCACTGTCGCAATTGCGCTCTGATGGCCAAGTAAATTTACTTAATGCGATGTATTTAGCGGCTAATTATCCGATTGCTGAGGTTAGTCTATTTTTCAATAATCAATTATTTCGCGGTAATCGTGCGACTAAAGCACATGCCGATGGCTTTGATGCCTTTGCATCCCCTAACCTAGATCCATTAGCACTATCAGGTATTAATATTCAATTATTAAAAGGCCAGTTAAGCCCGTATGTTGAAAATGAGCTACAAGTCACCAACATCACGCCGCAACCTATTGGTGTTTTATACTTGTATCCTGGGATCAGTCATGCTGTAGTTAAAAGTCTGGTAAACGACAATATCAAAGCCCTCGTATTATTGAGCTTCGGTGTAGGCAATGCGCCACAAGATCCAGACTTTTTAGAGATCCTCTCCAGCGCAAGTAAGCGCGGAATGGTTATCGTCAATTTAACCCAGTGCTTAAAAGGGCATGTAAATATGGGCGGCTATGCAACTGGTAACGCATTACTTAACATTGGTGTGATCAGCGGTTACGATATGACCTTAGAGGCATGCTTAACTAAATTACATTACTTATTTAGCCAAAAGCTTGAAATTGAAACTATTCGCCATTTAATGCAAGACAACTTACGTGGTGAGTTAAGTAGATAAGCTGAGCGCTTTATAATAAAACTATTTTTTAAATTAAAAAGGCACGCTAATTAGCGTGCCTTTCATTTAAACCTATTGGTCTAATTAACGTACTTTCGCGTCAATCTCTACTAAATCAGTTAAATGACATACCTCACCACTATGAGTTTTAATGCCATGCTCACCAAAATAATCTCGCTGTGCTTGTACTAGATGACCATTGCTTGGTGTCGTCAACGTCGCAAAATACGTTTGCGTTGAGCTAAGTACCGGAAATGCTAATCCAGTCATCATTGCTTGACCTGTTATTTTACGCAGCGCTAATGACTCTTTTTCTAAAGTGTCGATAAACTCAACACCTTCAGCGATGTTATCTAAGTAATCAGCACGGATAATACAACCAGCACGCCACGTTTGCAGTGTTTTAGATAAATCGACTTTCCATTGATGTGCACGTGATGCACCTTTGATCAGCGCAAGGCCTTGACGATAAGCCAGTAAACTTGCAAACAAGAAGGCATCTTTAAGTTCATCTAAATCTAATTCAACCTGTGAAGTTGATTTAGCTGCATACGTCATTTCTTTCGCTGCATGTGTGTCACCAGTATTGGTTAAGTGACGCGCTTGCACAGCTGCAACCAATGAAGGAACGGCGATACCCAGTTCTAATGCATTTTGTGCCGTCCACAAACCAGTGCCTTTCGCGCCAACTTTATTATCAATCAAATCAACTAACGCTTCACCCGCATCGGTTTCTAACGATAAAATATGACTTGAGATAGATAATAAATAGCTATTGAGTGTGCCTTCAGACCATTGATTAAAAATCTCTGCAACTTCATGTGGAGTGCGGTTAGTGCCTAAGCGTAATAATTGATACATTTCTGCGATTAGTTGCATTAATGCATATTCAATTCCGTTGTGCACCATTTTTACAAAGTGACCACTGGCTGATTGACCAACACGGGCAAAACACGATTCACCTTTGTAGCTTGCTGCTACTTTTTCAAACCATGGCTCAACGCGTTCCCAGCCGCCTTCTGAACCACTTGCCATCATCGCAGGACCATGACGCGCGCCTTCGGCACCGCCAGAAATACCCATCGTGGCAAATTCAAATTTATTTTGATATTTAAGTTTACGAGTAATACCGTCTTTATAATTACTATTGCCACAATCGACGATAATATCGTCACAATCAACGCCTGCATCAACTAAATCGCTGCAAACTGTATCGACTAACTCACCCGCTGGCACTAATAACAAAATTGAGCGAGGCGGCGTTAACCGTTTTACCATATCACCTAAATCAGACACAATGTGCAGACGATCTGCCATGCCTTGTAATTTAGCACAGCTTAATAGCTCTTCGCCCGCGTCTGGGTTTTTATCATAAGCTACTAGCGTCATCCCTTGTTCAATCAAGTTGAGAGCAAGATTTTTACCCATAACGCCTAACCCTACTAATGCAACTTGCATTTAGTGTCCTCCTCGGTAACAACTATTGGTTAGTAAATGAAATAATACCGCGCGCATTATATACCCAAGCCACTTAAAAATGCGAGCCTAGACAACAGATACAACGCTTTGCGCAAGACAAACACGCAAGATACAGTGATTATATCAAACAACCGTTGCCTCGGGGCGATAAATTTTCCTGATATGGATTTCTGAGTCGAGCATTGACGAGACCTGACACCGGTGTCATAATGTGGTCATAATTTTTTTGTATAAAATAATGACAGCTTTACACGTTACCTTGATGTCAACGCGCTATTTGCTGTCAGTAAAAACTGTATTATGCGTGTCAGTTAAACTAACACCTATAAATAACGAAAAACCGTCAACCTGCTTACAACATCGTAAGCCTACAGGAGAATTTGATGCTTAGACGCACAAAAATAGTCGCGACCCTTGGACCTGCAACCGATCGAGATAACAACTTAGAAAAAATAATCCGTGCTGGTGCAAACGTAGTGCGTTTGAATTTCTCACACGGCATTGCACAAGATCACAAAGACCGTGCCCAAGCTGTGCGTGACATTGCCAAAAAACTAGGCAAGCACATTGCTATTTTAGCCGATCTACAAGGCCCAAAAATTCGTGTATCGACATTTAAAGATGGCAAAGTAACGCTATCTGTTGGTGCAAAATTTATTCTTGATGCAAAAATGGAAAAAGGCCTAGGCGATATCAACGCCGTAGGTATTGATTATAAAGAATTACCACAAGATGTTGCCCCTGGTGACTTACTACTTTTAAACGATGGTTTAATTCAATTAACAGTAGTAAATGTTGAAGGTCATTTAGTGCATACCACAGTAACTGTTGGTGGCGTGTTATCTAACAATAAAGGCATCAACCGCTTAGGTGGTGGTTTAACTGCTCCAGCCTTCACTGATAAAGATAAAGAAGATTTATTAACTGCAGCAGAAATTGATGTTGATTATATCGCAGTATCGTTCCCACGCAGTGGCGACGATATGCGTTATGTGCGTTCACTAGCTGAAGCTGCAGGCTCTAAAGCACAGCTTTTAGCTAAAATTGAGCGTGCTGAAGCCGTTGAAACGGTAGAAGCAGTTGATGATATTATTCTTGCCTCAGATGCGGTGATGGTTGCTCGTGGTGACTTAGGTGTTGAAATTGGTGATGCTGCCTTAATGGGTAAACAAAAACTCATTATCCGTCGTGCTCGCTCACTTAACCGTACCGTGATCACAGCAACACAAATGATGGAATCAATGATCGATAACCCAATGCCAACCCGTGCAGAAGTTATGGATGTTGCCAACGCAGTCCTTGATGGCACTGATGCGGTAATGCTTTCAGCTGAAACAGCGGCAGGCGATTACCCAGAAGAAACCGTGGCAACCATGGCGCGCGTTTGTTTAGGGGCAGAATCACAAAAAGAAACTCACGTTTCTAAACATCGCTTAGACAGCCGTTTCTCTTCTAATGCAGAATCAATTGCATTGTCAGCTATGTATGCGGCAAACCATTTAGATTCAGTAAAAGCGATTATTACTTTAACTGAATCAGGTAGCACAGCAAAATTGATGTCACGTATCAGCTCTGGCTTACCTATTTATTCATTGTCTCGTCATGCCAGTACGCTTGGTCAAACAGCATTATATCGTGGTGTTTACCCGGTATTCTTTGACTCAACACAATGTGAAAAAGATAACATGGTAAAAGATGCCCTTAACACACTTGTGAATGCGGGTTCATTACAATCTGGCGATACTGTGATCATTACTCATGGTGATGCTATGGAAACGATTGGTGCAACCAACACTATGAAAATTGTTACTGTTGCTTAATTAACGCAGTTATAAAAAAACGCGAGCCAAGGCTCGCGTTTTTTATTTAAAACACATGGTTTAATTTACTTCGTTATATAACAGCTATTGAGCCCGTTTCTAAGTTAACTTGCTAACGCAGCTTTTACTTTATCGCGATAACTACGACTTACTTTTAGCTCTTGCCCATTATCTAATACTAATAAATACTCACCACTTACCTGAGTTACAAGCTTGCTAATTTGTTTAGTATTTACTATTGCACTGCGGTGTACACGTACAAATAGCTGAGGATCAAGTTCCTGTTCAAGCTCTTTCATTGTTTTTCGTAAAATATGCGTTTGACCATCTTGGCAATGTAAACACATATAGTCACCAGCGGCATCAACCCATTGAATTGTCGCTACAGGTACACGGATTATTTCACCCTGCTCTTTCACCGCTAAAGATTCTGGGTAACGGCGATCTGTTAATGTATCGCCAGTTGCCAGTTTTTTCAAAATCTCTTCACAATTATTACCAGTAATTCCAGCTACAAAACTCGCCAATTTCTTTTTATGGGCGTTGTCTTGTTGCGTCTTCAAGTAGGTATGCACTTTTTCTACCGCCTGTTTTAGTCTGTTGTCGTCGACTGGTTTAAGGATATAATCTAAAGCATGGATCTCAAATGCTTTGACTGCGAACTGATCAAATGCGGTAACGAATACAATAGCAGGTAACGCTCTGACACTTTCACTGAGTGCTCTGGCAACCTCAAATCCATTCATTCCAGGCATTTGAATATCTAAAAAAACTAAATCTATTTTCCCTGCTTGGCATGCATCGATTGCCTCTTGGCCAGAGCTACATAATTTAATGACTTCGATATCATCAAACTCCTCTAGTCTTACAGCTAAGCCTCTACGGGCTAATGGTTCATCATCGACAATCAGGGTCTTAATCTTGCTCATTTCTTCACAGCCTTCTCAAACGGAACGCGCAGATTCACTTTCAATCCACTTGGCGTATTATGTGATAACACAAACGAATAGTTATTTTCATACAAAGTTTTCAGGCGGTCTTTCGTATTTGCCACCCCTACCCCTTGTGAATTAACTAATTGGCCATTAAGTAATTCAGTACCAGGGCCATTATCGCCTACTTCCAGTAATAGTTCATTAGCAAAAACTTGTGCTTTAATATCAATCACCCCACCTTCGATCAGATGAGCTATCGCATATTTAATCGCATTTTCAATGATCGGTTGCAATATTAAACTCGGCACTAATGCATTTTTTGCTTCATCACTGATTTGCACATTCACTTGCAACCGTTCATCAAAGCGTACTCGCTCTATTTCAAGATAAAGCATCAGTGCATGCAACTCTTGTTCAAGTGGGACTTTCTTTATCGGATCGGTATTGAGTGTATAACGTAAAAAGTCGCTCAATTTTGACACCATTAAATTAGCATCTTTATTCTCTTTTACCAAAATCAATGTAGATATAGCATTAAGAGTATTAAACAAAAAATGAGGATTTAATTGATAACGTAGCATCTTCAGTTGTGCTTCATGCGCCATCGTTGTTGCTTTAAGGGCTTTTTGGCGCTCACTTTGCAGTAGTTGATAATATTTAATGCCAAAGTACAAACCACTCCAACAAAGAATAATATAAACCGAATCTAAGCCTTGTTGTAGGTAGTAAAACCACTCTGTAGGACGATAGCCATGGCGATAAATCTCCCATAAATTGAACTTTTGTATTACTGCCCATAAAGTCCCTGTAATGTACGAAGCGCCGAACACTACTAACATTAAAACCCAAGGAGATGCATTCCAGGCTTTGCGATACATATAACGCAATGGTACAGTCATTAAACAGCCGGCGTAAGCATTGAGTACGATCACAAATACATAAATATCGCGCATCTCAAAGACTTTAGAGCCAATGTAGTTAACAAGTGCATAACCGACCCAACCCGCAATCTGTAATACCCAGAAAAAGCGTTGACGGTTATCAACTAAGGATTGCCAATTCAAAATAGTTAATTACCTCATTTATTTGTAATTATTATATAGCGTTAGCGCGGTTGGGATCACTACCGACTATCTCGCTTTTCACGAGCCTTACCGCAAATAACTGTTGGTGAAAACTTTATTTTAGCCACAAAAAAAGGAGCCATAGGCTCCTTTTTAATACTTATTTTTAAAAGCTTAAGCTGCCGCTAGGCCTTCTTTAGCTTTTGCAACAAGCGCTGCGAATGCAACTTGGTCATAAACAGCGATATCTGCAAGGATCTTACGATCGATTTCTACAGATGTCTTTTTAAGACCATTGATAAAACGGCTGTAAGACAGACCATTTTGACGTGAAGCAGCATTGATACGTGCAATCCATAATTGACGGAAAGTACGTTTCTTCGCACGACGGTCACGGTAAGCGTATTGACCCGCTTTAGTAACAGCCTGGAAAGCTACGCGGTAAACACGTGAACGTGCTCCGTAGTAACCTTTTGCTTGTTTTAAAACTTTTTTGTGACGTGCACGTGCGACAACGCCGCGTTTAACTCTTGCCATTTCTAAAAACCCCTATTAAGCGAATGGTAACATACGTGAAACTAGACCATGGTCGTTCTTATGAACCATCATCTTAGGACGTAGGTGTAACTTACGCTTAGAAGTTTTCTTAGTCAGAATGTGACGAAGATGCGCTTGTTTACGCTTGAAACCGCCAGAAGCAGTCTTTTTGAAACGCTTAGCCGCGCCTCTGTGACTTTTTAGCTTATAAGCCATTGCAATAACTCCAAATGTATTGCTTTAAAATTAGTAAGCAGGCGTGAGATATATTGCTATAGCTCCACTTTTAGGCCTAACTTACTGCCATATTCCGGTGAAAACCCAACATAAATGCTGCAGTTTTACTTTATTACCGGTTAGCACAGGTGAATATTTGCATATTACTTGGTGACCTGAGCTAAATTCGCTGAGTATCTTAGCTTGTTTATTGCTTTTTAGCAACAGGCGCCATCATCATAACCATTTGGCGACCTTCAACACGATTAGGGAAAGACTCAACAACTGCAAGCTCTTCCAAATCGCCTTTGATACGGTTTAGTAATTCTATACCAATTTCTTGGTGGGCCATTTCACGACCACGGAAGCGGATGGTAATCTTAGCTTTATCGCCACCTTCTAAGAACTTACGTAAGTTGCGAAGCTTAACCTGATAATCACCTTCATCCGTACCAGGACGGAATTTGATTTCTTTTATCTGGATTTGCTTTTGCTTCTTCTTCTGCTCTTTTAGTTCTTTGCTTTTTTCAAAGATGAACTTACCGTAGTCCATGATTCTACAAACAGGCGGCTCAGCATTTGGGCTAATCTCTACTAGATCAACACCAGCGGCATCAGCCATAGTTTGCGCGTCTTTTAATGACTGAATTCCAGCTTGCTCGCCTTCAATGTCAATTAAGCGAACTTCTTGAGCTGTAATTTCTTCGTTAATACGATTTTTTTGGGCTGTTTGTTGCCCTTTCTTGCCGCCTCTAATAGTACGTTCCTCCAAGAATATCAAATAATAAGCGTGTAGTTAGCAATTAAATGTATGCCCTACACGCAGAGTTTTTATAGTCGATTTTTAATTTCTTCGCTAATTTTAGCGACAAATTCATCAACATTAAATTTGCCCAAGTCTTCACCTGTGCGGGTACGTACTGCTACTTCTTGTTGTTCAACTTCTTTATCACCAACAACAAGTAAATAGGGGATACGTTTTAATGTATGTTCACGGATTTTAAAGCCAATCTTCTCATTTCTCAAGTCAGCAGCGGCTCTAATTCCAAGTTTATTTAATTTTTGTACAATTTCCTGCACATAAGCTGCTTGTTTATCAGTGATATTCATAATCACTACTTGCTTTGGTGCAAGCCAAGTCGGGAATAAGCCCGCGTACTCTTCTGTAAGAATACCGATAAAGCGCTCGATAGAGCCCAATATTGCACGGTGGATCATTACAGGTGTACGACGTTCGTTGTTTTCAGCAACATAAGTTGCCCCTAAACGCCCTGGTAATGCAAAATCTAGTTGCACTGTACCACACTGCCACGCTCTGTCTAAGCAATCGTACAAAGTAAATTCAATTTTTGGACCGTAGAAAGCACCTTCACCCGGTAAATAATCAAATTCGATGTTATTTGCTTTCAGGGCATCAGCTAATGCAAGCTCTGCTTTGTCCCACATATGATCTTCGCCAATACGCTGTTCAGGGCGTGTTGACAGCTTAACCACAATTTTTTCAAAGCCGAATGTTTCATACGTATCGTAAACCATTTGGATACACGCTGATACTTCGTCCATGATTTGTTCTTCAGTACAGAAGATATGGGCATCATCCTGAGTAAAGCCACGTACGCGCATTAGACCATGAAGTGCGCCTGACGGCTCGTTACGATGACAACAACCAAATTCAGCCATACGCAGTGGAAGATCACGGTACGATTTTAAACCTTGATTAAAGATCTGTACGTGACCTGGGCAGTTCATTGGTTTGATTGCGTATTCACGCTTTTCAGATTCAGTGGTAAACATTGCTTCTGAATACTTTTCCCAGTGACCTGATTTTTCCCACAAAGAACGATCCATCATCATTGGACCTTTTACTTCTTCGTACTGGTACTCGCGTAACTTTTCACGCACAAACTCTTCAAGTTCACGGTAAATGCTCCACCCATCGTTGTGCCAAAACACCATGCCTGGCGCTTCTTCTTGCCAATGCCATAAATCAAGTGCTTTACCAATACGACGGTGATCACGTTTTTCGGCTTCTTCTAAACGTTGCAAGTAGGCTTTAAGTTGCTTTTTATCGCCCCATGCAGTGCCATAAATACGCTGCAACATTTTATTATCTGAATCGCCACGCCAGTAGGCACCGGCTACTTTCATTATTTTGAAATGTTGGCAAAAACGCATGTTCGGTACGTGTGGACCACGACACATATCGATGTATTCTTCGTGGTGATATAATCCTGGACGGTCATCTTTAGCAATGTTTTCGTCAAGGATTTGAATTTTGTACATTTCACCGCGCGCTGCAAATGCATCACGGGCTTCTTGCCAGCTTACGGTTTTCTTAACCACGTCGTAGTTTGTTTTAGCAAGTTGCAACATGCGCTTTTCAATAGCTTCTAAGTCATCTTGACTTAATGAATGTTCCATATCGATATCATAGTAAAAACCATTATCAATCGTTGGACCAATTGCCATTTTTGCATCAGGAAACAGTTGCTTAACTGCATGACCAATCAAGTGAGCACATGAGTGACGAATTATTTCTAAGCCGTCATCATCTTTTGCGGTGATGATTTCAAGGCGAGAATCGTCAGAAATTAAATCACAGGCATCAACACGAGTGCCATTAACACGACCAGCGATAGTGGCTTTTGCTAAGCCTGGGCCGATATCATTGGCTACATCAAGTGTACTTACAGGGTTTTCAAAACTACGCTGACTGCCGTCAGGAAGAGTAATAACTGGCATTATAAGTCCTTACTACAGTGGTGACGCCTACAATGCATCACATGTATTTATTAAATTAAAATGAATAACTCGACAACGCTTTTACGAATAAGCATTGTTAATTTTAACCGTATTTGGTTAATGTATTTGTTGAGTCTTAGCAAACACAAGCAGTTATTGTCGCGTTTGGAGCCACTAAATACAAGTATTTAGCCAGACAAATTGACAAATAACCCTCGCATTTCATACTTAATTTAATTTCAGCTGTTGGATAACCTAATGACGACGTCTAATCGTATCCGTTTTGCCACTTTAAATTTACTTAATTTTGCGGCGCCACCTTATTCTTTTTATCAATTACATGAACGTTATAACGCAACGCAATGGCGGCAAAAACAGCAATTTATCACTGACTTTCTACAGCAAAGCCAGGCAACGGTTGTTGCTTTCCAAGAGGTGTTTAGCCCCAAACAATTGGCCATTTTGTGTAAAGAGCAAGGCTATGACTATTTTGCTACTGTTGCCAGTCCACGCAGTGATCATCTCTATCCACAGGTGTTATTTAACCCTGTGGTGGCGATTGCCGCGAAAATCCCTTTTCAAGCGTGTCACGAACTCACCCCTTGCCCAGAACTACTTGAGTACTTAAATAATCAAAATGAATTTAAATTTAATCGCACACCTATTAAATGCAGTTTTGATGTACCTGAATTTGGTGATTTAACCTGCTATGTGGTGCACTTTAAATCACAACGGGTGCATTCAATGGCGCATATTTTAAACATTCATAATCAAGACGATCCCTTATTAAATCTATTACAACAAACCGTTGGCATGATGCAATCGCAAATATCACGCTCACTGGAAGCTTCGATTGTTTATTATGATGCGCTAAAAACCCAGCGTGAAAAAAACTGTGCAACATTAGTAATGGGGGATTTTAACGACAATATTGACAGCCCTGCGCTGTCATTCATGACCCAAGGATTTCACCCTACTCGTTGCGAGCCCTGTTTAGAGCTTGAACAACCCATTGTAGGATTAACTGATTCGTTTGCATTAAGCAGTGAATCAGCAAATGGTAAAGTAAAACCAGCAACACATTACTATCAAGGTCGTGGCAATGTGCTTGATTATATTTTGACCTCAGGACACTTTAATACTGATTGTGCATTATCGCGGATAAAATCGTTGCACTATCTAAGCTTTGATAAACACTTAAATCCAAACCAAATTGATGAAGATATCTGCGTAAGCGACCACAGCGGCATTGGGATTGAAATCGGTTTTTAAAATGCACTGTTTTTAAGGCGTTTAATTGATATAATGCTGCCCAAATTAGTTATTTAGAGAATGACAATGAGAACATGCGGTGTAGAAATTACCGGTAGTGACGTACTACTGTGTATTTTAACAAAAGATAACGATGTATTTGATATACGAGATATTCGCCAAACTCGCTTTACCTTAGGTAATGGTAATGACACTGAAGTAATGCGTAAATTCCAATTTGATTTTGCGAAACTTATGCAGGACTATCAAATTGACTCAGTTGCTATTCGTCAACGTGCGCCTAAAGGTAAATTTGCCGGTAGTGCGAACGGTTTCAAAATGGAAACTGCAATTCAATTGATCCCTGAGCTGAGTGTTTATTTATTCAGCACAACCGAGATCAAAGAGCAATTAAAACGTAATCCTATTCCTATTGATTTCGCTGAAACGGGGCTTAAAAAGTACCAAGAAAATGCGTTTGTAAATGCATATGTACATTTAATGAAAAAAACCTACCGCAGCGAAGAACTTTAATTTTCAATTAAAGTTCAATTTATAATCAGATACTGCGCTAGTGTGTACTGCAATGTTTTTGTTGTAGCTACAGCTAGCGTTTTTTATTGCCTAATATTTATCATTTTTATTACTACATTGGTCGTATAGCGCTTTCATTTGTCGACAATCTGTGTTTTTCTAACTAAGTAGACTCTCACAACATTGACACGGAGACCGTACATGCAAATAAGTAACAATAATACAACTGCAACCGATGCGAATAAAACAGTCAAAGATGCAGCAGGCTTAGAGCATAGCTACTATAAAGGAGCACAAAGCCCAGCATTGATCAATAAAACCATAGGTGATTACTTCGACTCCATTGTCGACAATAACCCAGACCACCCTGCAATAGTACTGCATCATCAAAACATTCGTTTAAGCTATAAAGAATATCAGCAGCAGATCAACCAGCTGGCAATGGGGTTACTGGCTTTAGGTGTAAAACCAGGTGATCGTGTTGGTATCTGGTCACCAAACAACCTTGAGTGGTGCTTAACCCAATTTGCGACCGCCAAAATTGGCGCAATCATGGTCTGTATTAACCCAGCGTATCGTCCAAACGAACTACAATTTGCACTAAATTCAGTCGAGTGTTCAACTCTTATAACCGCTTCAAGTTTCAAAGCCAGTAATTACCTAGGCATGCTTAATGAATTACTGCCCGAACTTGCCGCTGCAAAAGCAGGGCAACTGCAGGCAAAAAACCTCCCCTATTTAAAAAATATTATTCGCATTGGTGATGAGCCTGCCGCTGGCATGTTTAGTTTTAGTCAAGTTATGACAATGCCAACTGCCTCCCACCGCGTTGAACTCAACGCCATTGGTGCAACTTTGCAACCAGATCAAGACATCAACATTCAATTTACCTCCGGCACAACAGGCAATCCCAAAGGCGCTACGCTCTCCCATAAAAACATTTTAAATAATGGTTTTCTTATGGCTAATGCAATGCGCTTAACTGCAGATGATAAGCTGTGTATTCCAGTGCCGTTATATCACTGTTTTGGAATGGTATTAGGTAATTTAGTATGTATAAGTAAAGGAGCTACGGCAGTATTTCCGGGAGATTCTTTTGATCCAACAATCACGCTTGAGGTGGTTGAAAAAGAACGCTGTACTGCACTGCATGGCGTACCGACTATGTTTATTGCTGAACTGGAACTAAAAGATTTTGCTCGTTTTGACTTATCCAGTTTACGTACGGGTATCATGGCAGGCTCGACGTGTCCTGAGCAAGTAATGCGTAAAGTACAATCGCTGATGCATATGAATGAAGTTGTTATCGGTTACGGTCAAACGGAATGTAGTCCCATCAATAATGCCACGGAGATTGACTCATCCATTGAAAAACAAGTTACTACCGTCGGTCGCGCGCTGGCGCATACAGAAGTAAAAATTATTGACGAAGTGGGTAATTTACAAAAAATAGGGCTTGCTGGCGAAGTATGCAGCCGTGGTGCGGGTATTATGCGTTGCTATTGGAATGATGAAGAAAAAACCGCCGCAACTATCGATAAAGAAGGTTGGCTACACTCCGGTGATTTAGGTGTAATGGATGCGGAAGGTTTTGTTGCAATAGTGGGCAGAATTAAAGATATGATCATTCGTGGTGGCGAAAATATCTACCCGCGCGAAATTGAAGAAGTACTTTACACTTACCCTGGCGTGCAAGATGCTGCTATTTTTGGCATCAGTGACGACAAGTACGGCGAAGAAGTATGTGCTTGGGTGCAGCCTAAAGATGATGCCGTGTTAACAGAGCAAGAAATTCGCAGCTTCTTAAAAGATAAATTAGCTTATTTTAAAATACCAAAACACATTCAATTTGTTGAAAGTTACCCTATGACGGTTACCGGAAAACTACAAAAGTTTAAAATGCGCGAACAAATGCAAGCACAATTAAAAGACAACGCGTTTTCATAATTAGCCAAAGCTCACGTTAGTTAATAACGCCCAATGTAATTTAAAACCTTGGGCGTATTATAAGATTAATAGCTTAACAGGCCTATTCTGGCGGTTTTAAAAAATACGTTTGCGCTAATGCATTATGAATGCCCGCTAATTCAATTTGAATTTGGTCCATATAATTGTGTAAGTGGCCATTTTTAAGCGCTCTTACATCTTCAGCTTTCAATTGTTTTACCACTGCATCTATTAAATTTATAATCTCTGTAGAATTTGGTAAAGGTGAAATCAGCGTTTTCAGCTCTATTAAGCAAAACAAAATTGACCGTGGAAATACTTCACTGTGCATCACGAATTCTAATACATCAGCACGTTGCACACGTACGCTCATCTCTTGTCGATACATTTGATAAGCACTAAGCGAGCGCAATAAGCTGATCCATTGAATATTTTCATAAGGTTTTGCTTCATCGCTGGTAATCAACGTCTCTGAACGAATGTCTAATATTCGTGACGTCATATCAGCACGTTCTATTAACGACCCAAAGCGGATAAACGTAAAACCATGATCATGGTTAATAGTCGCATCTAAAGCACCAAATATTTGATGGGCTGATTCGATGATTTTCTTTAGATAAGCAAATCGGCCACGCTTAGCAAGCCCTTCTTTTTGATTATCTTTTACATAGTAATAAAGGGAGTTAATTTCTTCCCATACATCGCGAGGCATTACGTCTCGGATTGTCCGAGCGCTCTCTCTTGCATAGATAATAGAATTTAAAATAGACGAGCCATTATCACTACCGACAAGTAAATAACGCAGCGCTTTTTGCTCTGTGTAATCAGCGTGTTTATCTTCATACGCCTGACGCGCGCCAATAATATCTATTAATGGCTCCCAGCCTGTACATACGCCTTTAGGTAAATCCAACATCAGCATGTTGTTGACATTAATTAACCGTGCAACATTTTCTGCACGTTCAATGTAACGAGCTACCCAATATAAAGTTTCACCTACTCTTGATAACATATTATTTAGCCTCTTCGTCAACAATCCAGGTATCTTTACTACCACCGCCTTGAGATGAATTTACCACTAATGAACCTTTCACCATCGCAACACGAGTAAGGCCACCAGTAGTGATCTGTGTGTCTTTACCTGACGATAATATAAACGGTCTCAAGTCAACGTGACGTCCATCAGGCTCTGTCCCGTCAAGGGTGGGAACCGTAGACAAATCAAGAGTTGGTTGCGCTACCCAATTCCGTGGATCGGCTTTTATTTGTGCAATGGTTGCTTGTTGCTCTTTTTTAGTCGATTTAGGACCAATCAATAAACCATAGCCACCCGACTCGTTTGCAGGTTTGACAACTAGTTTATCGATATTTTTAATAACATAATCACATTCTTTAGGATCTAAACACTTATAGGTTGGCACATTTTCTATCTTGGGTTCTTCATCCAAGTAATATTTTATGATGTCAGGTACATAGGCATAAACCACCTTATCATCCGCAACCCCTGCACCGGGTGCATTGACTAACGCCACATTACCTTTCGACCATGCTCGCATTAAACCGGGTACACCTAATTGTGATTCAGGTAAAAAAGCTTCGGGATCTAAGAATAAATCGTCGATGCGTCGATAAATTACATCAACGCGTTGCAAGCCTGTAATTGTGCGCATATAGACACAGTCGTCTTTTTCGACTACTAAATCACGCCCCTCTACTAATTCACAGCCCATCTCTTGAGCAAGGTAACAATGTTCAAAATAGGCGGAGTTAAATACACCGGGTGTTAATACCACTACTTCAGGCTTATCGTCTGGACGAGGTGACATTGCTGCCAACATATCAAACAGTTGTGAAGGATAATCATCAACTGGTAAAATCGACACTTGTTCGAATAACTCAGGGAAAACACGTTTCATCACAGAGCGGTTCTCAAGCATATAAGACACCCCAGACGGCACGCGTAAGTTATCTTCGAGTACAAACATAGTGCCATTTCCATCGCGCACTAAATCGGAGCCGCAGATATGCGCCCATATATTATTTGGCGGAGTAATTCCAACACATTGAGAGCGAAAGTTAACTGATTTTTCGAGTAAGCCTTTTGGAAAAATACCGTCTTTTATTATTTTTTGATCATGGTATAAATCATTTATAAACAGATTCAACGCTTCTACACGCTGTTTTAAACCTACCTCAATAGTTTGCCATTCTTTTTTACCAATAGTGCGCGGAATAATGTCAAACGGCCACGCTCTATCGATCATATTGCCTTCATTATAAACTGTAAACGTAATGCCCATTTCTTTTATGGCAAGATCTGCAACAGCTCTGGCTTTAACTAATTCTTCTTTTGATAAGCTAGAAAAAAACTGTGCTAACTGTTTACCGTGCGTTCGAATATTTCCTTGTGCATCTATTAATTCATCAAAAAAGCCATTTGTTTGATATGCTTTCCAGTCAATTTTCATACATCCTTCCGCCTTATCCATTATTAATATTGAGTTGTTTTAATCACTCCAATCGAATCATATCAACCGCTACATCAAGCAATTGTGTACCGCCACCAAAAACCACGCCTTTCAAAGGAGTGACATCAGAAAAATCACGGCCAACAGCAAGTGTTATATGCTGCTCATTAGGCATAACATTGTTTGTTGGATCAAAGTCTACCCAACCAAACCTTGGCACAAACACAGAAAACCATGCATGGGTCGCATCTGCACCTGCTAACTTTTCTTCACCCTCGGGAGGCATTGTTTCTATATACCCGCTAACATAGCGTGCTGCTAAACCAATACTGCGTAAGCACGCTATCGCAAAATGTGCAAAATCTTGGCAAACGCCCCTTTTTTGTGCAAAAACAACACTCAAAGGCGTACTAATCGTAGTAAAACCGGGATCATACTGAAACTCATGAAAAATCCGTGCCATGAGATCTTTACAGCCACAAATCAAGCTAATATCAGCTAAAAACGACGTTAAAGCGTATTCCTTTATACCCTGTACAAAAGGAGTATATTGAGATGGCAAAATAAACTCCGATGTTTTTAACAGCTGATATGTATTTGGCTTTGCGACGATATCGCGAGCCTCTTGCCAAGGCATATCAGTGTCGACGAGGTTAATATTTGCACTTAATAAAAGTTCCACTTCACTGGTCATAGTCACTTTCAGTTTTTTATGCTGTGTGGCTATTTCAAACGCGGTCACTTTATTATCAAAATAATCCGTAAATTCTTGTATATAATTTGCCGGCGGCTCAATATCTATGCGGCTACTGTGGCATATCTGAGCACGATTTGTTTTTGGTGTTAACCGTGCTTGGTTTTGACACAAGCTAACAAAATCGGCATAACTGTAAGTTGTGGAATGCTTTATTTTATATTTCACGATTGAGCTTGCTCAATATTAGTCCAATTCAATTTATTCGCCGTTTGTGTATGAGAAAAATACTGCAATAATAATACATCACAAAAGGTATTTAAGTTCAGGCGAATATTATGGTTAAACTCGATTAACTGTTTACGAACTCCAGCGTCCGTCCTTTGCAGGTAGTCTTTTTCTGTGACATAGCAACTCGTTTTAGAAAGTAAAATTGCTTTTTCATGTGCTGCTATCACTCCCTGTCTGCGTTTAGTCGGTAAATGCTTGCATAACTGGTTTATTTGCTCTAACTGAAAAAGTAATGAGCGAGGGTATTCTGCATCAAGTAATAACAGCTCAAGCCCAGTACCTATACTTTGATACATTCTATAGCGACGTTTATGGGTCACTAAGCTAACTTGACTACTCAAAACCGCTTCGAGTAAACCAAGCTCTTCAGCTTGCTCGAGTTCTTGCGTTAATAAAGCCCCTGTTAATGAGGTGATTTGTAAGCTGCGCTCAATTCTGCGACCCATCTCAAGTAAAAACCAGCCATTGCTGTTTGGCATACAATCCACTAACGAGCCATTAAAGGCCATGATCAAACCAATCACTTTATCTAAAATACTTTGCATCGCACGTGATGAAATGTTGATATTGATATGCTTTAGCACTTTAACTTGCTCATTAATTTCATCAATAATACGACGACTATCATGAGACAATAATTCTTGGATCTGTACTGATGCATTCGCTAAATAATTTAACGTATTTATTATGCTACCCGCGCGTAGCTCATCAGCGAGTAAAGCAAACGCTGTTTGCTTAGACACTGCGCTGTCAAATTCTTCAAGCTTGATGGCTTGCTCTACATAAGGGTAGACAATATGCTGAGCGCTGATAGCAGCCAACAAACGAGCAACAGTACTGCGGCGTATTAAATCTGGATAAATAGCCAACTCAGTGTAACGATCAATAAAGATACGTAATATTCTTATGGTATTTTCACAGCGCTCTAAATAACGACCGAGCCAAAATAAATGTTCTGCAGTACGACTTGATATAACCCCTTCAAGTAAGCTTACATCCATTCTTTTTTTAATTGGTGTTGGTACACTTTGCTCAGTTAAATCAATATCTTTACTGGTATTTATCCAAGTATCTTTGAGCCAACCAGCGCCCTTAGCGTTAGCACTATTTTGATAAGAGAAACACAGTGCCGATGGCAGCACTTCGATGCCATTTTCTGTGGTTAATACATAACACCTAAATACCACAGGTTTTGCAATTAACTTACCGTCATCCCAAAATGGTGCGCTACTAAATGCGGGTTTATCTTGAAAATAATAATCGCTAGGTTGCTTAGTTATAAGTTGTTTAATTTTATCCGCGTCTAAATGGCCATCAAGTGTTAGTTTAGGATCTTTATAACTACCAAACACTAACTGTGACCAATCCGATGATTTAACATCTTCAGTGCTGTGGTACTTAGGGCAATCTAGTAATAATGGTTGTTGTAAAAGTTGCTCTGATAGCTGGGCTAAATTACATTGTATTGCCGGTGATGAGAGTACCCCGCTTCCAAAAGGATTTAATACTTTTACAGAGCCCTCACGTACAGCTTGTAATAAGCCTGGAATACCATGTAACGAGTATTGTGTTTGTTCAAGTGAATCGATACTTTGATCTGGGATCCAACGTAAAATCACATTGATTTTCCCCAACCCTTGTAATGACTTTAAACACACTTCGCCATTACGCACTGTTAAATCAGCGCTTTGCACTAAAGTATAGCCAAAGTAAGTAGATAGAAACGCATGCTCGTTATAATTTGGATCATCGATCCCTTGAGTTAAAATAACAATACGAGGATCATCCATATAATGAATAAACTCGTTAATGCCTTCTTGAAACAAATTTAAAAACTCTTTAATTTGTTGCACGTTGCATTCAGCAAACTCTTCAGCCATGACGCGCCTAGCTATAATGCGGTTTTTAAGCAATAGCCCTAGACCTAACGGACATTGGCAATGATCAGCTAAGACTTTAAATTCACCCGATGGTGCGCGATACACATCAACCGCTGTAAAAAAAAGTTTTAGCTCATCACTTGGTAAGCTAAATCCTTCACGTAAGTAATGACTATCTTGGTACAGCTGCTGCGGTGATATTTGCCCACTCAAAAGTAGCTTTTGCTCAGAATAAACATCTTGTTGGATCTTATTAAGTAATAAAGTTCGCTGTTTTATGCCTTGCTCTAACGTATTCCAATCTGCTCGAGAAAACATAAAAGGCAGTGGATCGAAGTGCCACTGTTGATTACTCTCACTTTTAATATTGCCATTTTGCAAAAGTTGCGTAATTTCAATGGCACGACTACTTACATCTTCAGCGGTTAAACTTGCTAAACGATTAAATAAAGTATCCCAATGCTCAGGGTTTAAGCCACTGTGATCCGCCAATTCATCATGACCGTGGCGTTTATCAAGGTATAAAGACAACCAATTAGGTAGCTCTGGCATCGTATTATTATTAATGTACAAGCTAAAAGCGCTCCGCTATAAAAAGTAAACTATCATTCTAGTTCAATTTGTTGGTAATTGTATTAACAAAAGCGTCTGTTAAATAATGACTCTACTTTGCGTAATGTCAAAGTGGAGTCATACAATTAACAACCCAAAAATATCATTTATTTGAACTTAGGCTGCCTTCTTAGATCGAGCGTATTAGGGTAATCTGAATTAGTATTTTCTTCATCGGGAACAACAAATTCACTCACCGATTGTGCTGATTCAAAGCTTCGTGTCGCAGCCGATGGGCTCCAACTAGGCTGATCAGATGCTAATAATGATGGTGTGTGACCATGCTCCCAAAATCGTGCAACCCTTCGCCCTTCAGCTTCAAATGCATTAACGGGTAATGTTTCTGGATTTCGCCCACCAGCATGACTAACATGGTAGACAAAACCACCCATTGAGCGGCCTTCCCAGGTATCGATCAGATCAAATACTAACGGTGCATGTACACCAATTGTAGGATGCAGCGCTGTTGGTGGCTGCCATGCACGGTAACGGATTCCGGCAACCATTTCATCTTTCGCTTTGCCTTTAACAATTTTAAGCGGCACGCGTCGGCCATTACATGTAACGATATAGCGGTCACTCATTGTGCCAATTACTTTGATTTGCACGCGTTCTAATGACGAATCAACATACCGAGCAGTACCAGATGCACTGGCTTCTTCACCCAGTACATGCCAAGGTTCAATCGCGGTTCTAAGCTCTAACGTCACATCATCGAGTTCTCGGGTGCCGCAAACAGGGAACCTAAACTCAAAAAATGGGTTTAGCCAACTTACTTGGAATGCAAAACCAGCTTGCTGCAGATCTCTAACAACCTCAGCTAAATCATTTTCAACATACTGAGGTAATAAAAATTTATCATGTAATTCGGTGCCCCAACGGATCAACGGTTTGTGATAAGGCTTTTTCCAAAACCAAGCTAATAAAGTCCGTAATAACAACATTTGCACTAAGCTCATTTGTGAGTGAGGTGGCATTTCAAACCCCCTAAACTCGACAATACCTAGTCGTCCTGTTGCTGAATCGGGTGAATATAGCTTATCAATACAAAACTCCGCCCTGTGTGTATTACCTGTTAAATCAACAAGTAAGTTGCGTAACAAACGATCAACGAGCCATGGCTCAGGTACTTCCCCTTCAGGCATATGTGAAAATGCGATTTCAAGCTCATAGAGCAACTCATCACGTGCTTCATCCACACGAGGTGCTTGGCTTGTAGGGCCAATAAATAAACCTGAAAATAAATAAGATAATCCAGGATGGTGCTGCCAATAAGTAATAAAACTTCTTAAAATATCTGGGCGTCGTAAGAACGGGCTTTGCTGCGGCGTTTCACCACCTAAAGTGACATGATTACCCCCCCCGGTGCCGGTATGACGACCGTCCGCCATAAACTTATCTGTTCCTAAACGTGCTTGTTTGGCTAGATCGTAAAGTGTCGTTGTTCTATCTACCAATTGCTGCCATGACGAAGATGGGTGGATGTTCACTTCAATGACACCTGGATCAGGTGTCACGGCGTATTTTTCTACACGACTATCTTTAGGCGGGCTATAGCCTTCAATAACAACTGGGATTTGCAGGGCTTTTGCGGTGCTTTCAATCGCATTTAATAGCGACATATAATGTTCAAAATGGCTCGTTGGGGGCATAAAGATGTACAACCGCCCTTCTCTTACTTCCAATGCCATTGCGGTTTTGATCATTTGTTGACCAATAAAGCCTTTTTGCAGTTTTTTAGCTTTTGTAAAGTTATCTGGAATATCAAACGGATCTCGCTCAATAATGTTGCTTGTCCACTCAAGGCTATCAAGCGGTAATCTATAACCAAGGGGTGATTCACCTGGTAATAAAAAACAGTATTCGCGTTTAAATTCCCATTTGCATGACTGCCAGCAATGTTTCGCTTGATTAAACTGCAGCGGCAATGCATAACCAACAGGCTTTTCAATACCTTGTTCCATTTTAGCTAAAAAGCCTTTACGGCTCATTGCACTAAGAAGTTCAGGCTGTTTAGGCCCCACCTCTTTGGGTAACGATGCCTCTTGCCATAAATGATATAAAATATCTTCATAGGCTGTAGTGATAGCCTTGGTTTCAAGGCCTATTTCTGCACATAGCTGTTCTGTAAAACGCTTGGTATCTGTGTGGTCTAATTTATAATCTTTATTGGGATCAGCTAATAAACTGGCATCTTGCCACAAAGCTTCACCGTCTTTTCGCCAATAACATGCATATTGCCAGCGAGGCAGTGACTCTCCCGGATACCATTTACCTTGCCCATAATGTGTAAAGCCACCTTTGGTATATGCTTTGTTCATCGCAATAAATAAGCTTTGTGCTAACACTCGTTTTTCTTTACCGTCGGCTTCTGTGTTCCATTGGGGATGTTCCATATCATCAATAGAAATAAACGTCGGCTCACCGCCCATTGTTAAATGAACACCTTCCTTAACATATACATCATCAACTTGCTGACCCAAGCGGTTTATTGCAGCCCATTGTGTTTCTGAATATGGCTTTGTAACGCGAGGGTCTTCATGTACGCGCGTTACTTTGTTATAAAAACTAAATTCTGATTCGCACTTATCTATGCCACCAGAGACAGGTGCTGCTGAGCTAGGTTCAGGTGTGCACGCAAGCGGAATATGGCCTTCGCCAGCAAATAAGCCGGAGGTAGGATCAAGCCCGATCCAACCTGCGCCTGGAATATATACTTCAGTCCATGCGTGTAAATCAGTAAAATCTTCATCAGGACCACTTGGGCCATCAAGTGATTTTTGATCTGATGTAAGTTGAATTAAATAACCAGATACAAAACGAGCAGCCAAACCTAAATGACGAAACAGTTGTACTAACAACCACGCAGAATCTCGACATGAACCGGTTTTTTTTGTGATGGTTTCGTTCGCCGTTTGAACTCCAGGCTCTAAACGAATGCCGTAGCCAACAAGATTATAAATTGACTGATTGACCGCAACTAAAAAATCAACACTTCTGATTGGTTTTTCCGGACGTAACGAATCAATCAATTCTAAAAACTTAGGACTCGCCTTACGTTTTTTTAAATAGGGATTAAGCTCAGCCTTTGCGACTTTATCGTATTCAAATGGAAACTCTTCAGCATATTCTTCTAAAAAGAAATCAAACGGATTAATTACCGTCATTTCAGCCACTAAATCAACAGTAAAACTAAACTCAGTTGTGGGGCTATTAAATACCACTCTTGCCTGATAATTACCAAAAGGGTCTTGCTGCCAATTGATGTAATGATCTTCCGGCACTATTTTTAATGAATAGCTTTTAATTTTAGTTCGGCTATGCGGTGCTGGACGTAAGCGGAAAATATGCGGCCCCATATTTACTGGGCGGTCGTACTTGTATTGAGTATGGTGCGCTATACCAACAGTAATTGTCATCGATTAATCCCTCTTTAATTTTTTGTATAGCCATTTAAGTATAACTTACTACTACCTGCCTGCTATTTAAGCAATATACATTCCATATAGATTACATAATAAAATTAGGCTGTTAGCCTATATATTGGTCACTATTGACTGTTTAGAATCAAAGAGCGAGCGCTGTGAAGAATTATTTGGTGCGACATTCGCACCAAATTAGCACAAAGCTAAGTATTAAAAATCACACAGCGCTTATTATTTTATGTAATTCACCAATAAAGCATGCCTGTTTTTTCTAGCGATTAAATAGAAAAAAGTCCCAATTAATCACAACACCAGCTAAATGCTTCGCTAAAACGAACTTAAAAAATAGTTCACAATAAAACCACGATTAAGCTTCTTAACAGTGTTATAGTAGTTTGATTTTTAATCGCCCTGAAAGCCAAACTAGCAAGCTTAGTGTCTTTAAACAAGCAATGTTGGCATTTTATTTTGCTAATTTATTATTAGCATCAATGCTTAAGGTAGATTGTTCACAGTTAGATCATGACGTAATACACATCCCGCCTATCTTCATATTAAGGACGCTATTTATGCAAACATTAACAAACATTGGTGACAACTTGGTTAAAGGAATATCTGCCCGCTATGGTTTAAGTTATGAGGCAGTAGTACATATGTTAGTTGCAGTAAATAATGGCGGCGGTTCAATGGCGCAGTTTAATTGCCCAGAGCTTGGCGGCTCAGGTCAATGGATGCGCGGTGGAATGACAATGGTAGGAGACATGTTCAATAATGGCTTGAAAAACACCGTTGATAACTTATGTAACGAACTTGCCACTATTTTAGCAAACAACCAAGTTTTCCCCGTCATTCCTGCCGGTACTTTAGGTAGCAACCAGTGGTGGCCAGTTAATTTAGGTAATCCATCGAGTACCGGTTCACAAAACAACACCCGTTATGCTGTTTTTCCTAATCGCTTAGCCATTGAAAAAAATGGTCAGGTCACACTCTATGATACGCTCGATCACCAGATCGGGGGAGTAAGCCAGCAACAAGGCAACGATATATCGCTTACCTTTAGTAGCCAGTGGGGAAACATTAGCGTAAATAGTTTGCCAGTGATTGCTGATGATAGCTTCACTCAGACACATTCAAGTCACAATACCAACTTTGCCCAATCAACAGACTTTGCAAAACAACAGCAATCCCCCCCTGAGACAGGCTCAAATGATAAAATGATGAGTAGCGAGTCGACAGCTATTAATGCTTCGCAATACTCAGTGAATGAAACCCTCGACATTATTGAAAAATTAGCACAATTACGTGATTTAGGCGCACTCACTGATGCTGAGTTTAATGAGAAAAAATCAGATTTATTGCAACGAATTTAACGGCAAGTAATCTCAGGCTTATTAATTTTATAATTTGCTAACTTTATAATTTGTTAGCAATATAGCTAATGTAAGTCTGTTCACTGAATAATTTGTCATTGTATTTATCAACGGATACGGTAAAAAATATGAAAACGTTTAAATGTAACTGCAAAGATAATCAAATATTGTTTTTTGAAAGTAGTCACTGCCTTGCCTGTGGCAAAACTGTTGGTATTGATGACAATTTTAACCTTGTAGAACCCTACGAATTTAATGACACAACGGGCTTATATTACAAAGCGTCAGCCCCTGATGTGCCCTATCAAAAATGTGATAACAATGCACACTATAAGGCATGCAATGGCATGGTTGATATCGACAGTTTTGTACCAGCGCCAGACACAGAAGAAGTGCTGTGTTTCGCATGTCGGTTTAATGAAACAATCCCAGATCTAAGTATTAATCAACACATTCCACTTTGGACCAAAATGGAAACAGCAAAACGCCGAGCATTGTATACACTTAAAGCGCTTTCTTTACCATTAAATAACCTCAGCCAAGATGCCGAAGGTGGCCTTAGTTTTGATTTTATAACCGACCGCAGTGTTAATGACCATTTCGTGACTAAATTAGCAGGTCAAGAAAATGTTTTTACTGGCCATAACTGCGGCCATATTACAATTAATTTGGCTGAAGCTGATGATGTCGCTCGCTCACAAACAAAGCATGCTATGGGTGAGCGCTATCGCACTTTGCTTGGTCATTTTCGTCATGAGTTAGGGCATTATTATTTTGACCAGTTAATTGCAAATTCACCGCAAAAACATGCTTTATGTAAACAATATTTTGGCGATGATTCTTTAGATTACCAACAAGCGATTGATGCCCATTATAAAAATGGCGCTCCTGCTAATTGGCATGAAAACTATATTAGTGAATACGCCACCATGCACCCTTTTGAAGACTGGGCAGAAACTTGGGCGCACTACATGCATATTATTGATACTTTAGAGACAGCAAAAAATTTCTCTATTACCGGTTCTACACTCGGTAATGAATTTGAAGTTGAGGACACTGATGAGTTAAGGCTACCGCAAAACTCGTATTACTTTAATAGCCAAACATCAATCTCAGTAATGTTGGATAGCTGGATGGAATTTTCGATTATTTTAAATTCGTTAAATCGCAGCATGGGCTTAGCTGATGCTTATCCATTTGTTTTAACACAGGCGGTACGCACTAAGCTTTCGTTTGTTCATCACGCGATCCATAACAGACTTAACCTTATGCCTGATTTAAATACAACAGCTGAGAACACATAACAACAGCTTTGATAATGTAATTTCGGCAAATGCTCTATCCGGATTAACAGCACTGACACAGATAACAAACCGCAGTACGTTATCAGCCAGCTAACACAACACATCCGCTAATGAGTATGACCTGTATTGCGTTATAAACTTTTGGTATTACAAACTAAAGCTTGCCTGATACCTAGTTGAAATTAATCGTACTCGTTCAAATGGCCAATGCTCAGCGAGCCAATGTAAGATGCATAACCGTAAGGTATTATTTAATTCCTGACTATCATTACGTAGCCAAAAAGTAATCTCACTATCGAATTCATTGTTCACCCCAGGATCAATATACACTGAGCCTAGGCAGCGTGTTTTTTTCGAGTTTAATATCGCATAAGCAAATGCTTTTTTTTCGTTAAACTCTGCGGCATGTTGAGCTAAGCTTTGACGATTCTCTTCAAGGGTCATATCGGCTTTTGGCCAATCAGGCTTGGTGGCGAATATACCTTTTAGCTGCGGCACACTTGACATTACAGCAGTAAAATCAAGCTCGACTACCTGCTCATTTAATGGGGTAAAATAAAACGCAGTTGTTTGCAGCGCTTCTGGGGGGTTAAAATCCGTCGATACAAATAAAGACATTGCTTCCTTCCTTGCTAATATTTAACTGATAAAACCAGCCATTGTTGTTTTAATCCTATAAAATGAAAGCCGCCAATCAGTAAACAAATGATCGAGCTGCAAAGCCAAAACATCTCACTGCGTCCTAGCGGATTAGTCATTAAATATAATCCTGCAATACCGCGAAACAAATAAATCGCAGTTACCACAACTAACACAAAGCGTATGAAAGGTAGCTGTTTGAACAAACCCGCGGCAGAAAAAGCATATAACGACCAAACGCTTAATACAAAAGCGATGAAGAAAGTGATCAGCGAAGGCGTCAACTTGCCCTGCTCTGCGAGCATTGCCATGTGCTCACCAGCACCGAAAAAGCGATACCACGGCGCACCAAAAACAATACAACCAAGGTGAGCGAGTGCGGCTAAAGCACTCAAGCTGCCTGCAATCAGCAAAAATAGGTTCATACACTGTCAACTAATTCACATTTAACTCCACCATAATACGAAAAAGCCATTAACTTCAAGTATTCACTGAAATTATTGTATGAAAAGTGTACTTTCATAAACTAAGGTCAACATAAAATACAACTATTGCTGTTCAATTGCGAAGTCCGCTACTAAATTGTCTTGCCTGATATTCAAGCGCAACTATATTACGCTTGAATATCAGACGCTACACATTACTTTAGTGTTTGCTCAAACGCACCTACATCGCCAGGGAAAACCACCGGTGATTCAATACCGTCTTTATTAACCGCAGCAACCCCAAAATAATAATTATCAATGACTACATTTTTAAGAGTCGCTTCACTTACATCACCCACATAGCGGCTAAATTGCCATTGTGGTTCACTGGTATAACGCCAATAGAGTCTGTACCCCGTGGTCGTTTTATCATTATTTTTTTGCCATTTTAAGGTCGTACTAGGTTGCACAGCACCTGATATTTCAACGTTATTAGGTGGTGCAGGTGCCCATGCCATTGACGCTAAACTTACCGCATTAAGCGCTGTTAATTTTGCGGTATAATCAAAATCAACGCCATCAATGGTATCACCATAAACAATACCATCCTCAGTGCGTAAGTCTTGATGTTGATGGTTATAATTTTCGTTCGTTTCCATTACTCTTACAGCAGCATAACCCATGTCGTTAAACGGGCGATGATGCCCTCCTCGACCAAAGCGATCGAGTCGATAAACTAGCAATGTGTCAAGATTGGGAATATAGCGATCGGCAATGGTATCGATATAACGGGCTAAATTACGACTAGCTGAATCGACCTCGCCACCGGTAAAACGGCGTTTATGCGCTTGCTCTTTGGTTTCGATAACCCGCGTACCTTCAGAGAAAATACGTGCAGTCGTGTTATCAGTAACGCCATTAATACCAGTAATATTACCAATCATGTCATTATTGAGTACACCGTGTACTTGCCAGCCTTGCTTTTGTGCATAGTCGGCTAAAATTTTACCACCAAACAGTCCTTGCTCTTCGCCTGAAAGCGCGGCATAAACAATTGAGCCATTAAATTTATATTTAGATAACACGCGAGCTGATTCAATCACCCCAGCAACACCCGATGCATTATCATTCGCCCCTGGTGCGTCGCTGGTAAAATCCATTACATCGCTGACCCGTGAATCAATATCGCCCGACATCATCACCATCCGGTTTGGCTGATCAGTACCGCGCTGAATAGCAATAATATTCACCACTTCAACAGGATTTGGAATACGCTTTTCGCCAGAAATGGTATCTTTAACTTCTATTACTTCTAAACAGCCACCGCATTGCTGAGAAATTTTCTCAAACTCAGCCTTGATCCAACGCCGAGCTGCACCAATTCCTCGGGTGTTTGATTTCGTATCTGATAACGTATGACGAGTGCCAAAATCAACAAGTGTTTGGATATCACTGCCAATACGTGTTGCTGAAACATCAGCGGCAATATCATGAAGCTTGGTTTGATCTTGATAATTTAGCTCAGCGGCCAAGGTGCTTGTTGAAATAAACAATGTAGTTATTAAAATTGCGGGCTTGAGGGTCGATAGCTGATAGGTTTTATGATCAGACATAGTGTTGATGCTCTTTATTATTTGATAAATATACAATACGTGAGCAGTTACCTGCTGCAAATAATTTTGAGACCAACACCTGTTTAACTCGTTCAATCACTGATTGGTTAGATAAACGGGATAATAATCGCGATATGAACAAATATACGTCAATAAAAAACCCACCACCAATATAGTGGGCTCATGTACATTAAGACTATCGTTTGTTAAACAACACCTTGCTCAATCATAGCATCTGCTACACGACGAAAAGCAGCAATATTAGCACCTAACACTAAATTACCAGGTTGATCAAATTCAGCGGCTGTATTACTTGCAGTATCAAAGATATTTTTCATTATTTGTTGCAGCTTAGTATCGACCTCTTCGAATGTCCACATTTGCATACTGGCATTTTGCGCCATCTCTAATTGGCTCGTCGCAACACCACCCGCATTAGCTGCTTTGCCAGGGCCATAGGCTATTTTAGCAGCAAGCAACACATCGACCGCTTCTTTAGTACTTGGCATATTTGCGCCTTCACAAACTAATATACAGCCATTGCTTATTAACGTTCGCGCATCAGCTTCAGTTAACTCATTTTGCGTCGCACAGGGAAAAGCAGCATCAGCAACAAAACGCCATACCGCATGTCCATCACTTGGGTAATCTGCACAAGCAATATACTTCGCATCGCTGTGGGTTTCTAAATAGACAGCTAAACTTTCACGCGCACCTTCTTTAAGCTTTTTAACAAGTGCAACATCAATACCTGATTCATGATACAGCGTACCGCTTGAATCACTGCAAGTGATAGGTTTTGCCTCTAATTGATAAAGTTTTTCCATCGCGTAAATTGCCACGTTCCCGGCACCAGAAACTAAACAGCGCTTACCTTTAAGTGAGTCATCATTGTCTTGCAACATGTAATTGGCAAAATAAACAGCGCCATATCCTGTCGCTTCTTTTCGAGCCAATGATCCACCCCACAATAAACTTTTGCCGGTAAACGCACCGTCGTAACGTCCGGTCAACCGTTTATATTGACCAAACATATAGCCTATTTCGCGTGCCCCAACGCCAATATCACCCGCAGGTACATCGGTGGTTGGGCCGATATGACGATACAGCTCGTTGATAAATGATTGGCAAAAACGCATTATTTCGCTGTCAGAGCGGCCCTTAGGATCAAAGTTTGCGCCGCCTTTACCACCACCAATCGGTAAGCCAGTTAACGCATTTTTAAAAATTTGCTCAAACCCTAAAAATTTTATGATGCTGGCATTTACACTTGGATGGAAACGTAAACCACCTTTGTATGGACCTAAGCTTGAGTTAAATTCAATTCGATAGCCTTTATTGACATGAATGTTACCGTCATCATCAACCCAGGGGACTCTAAACATAATTTGACGTTCAGGTTCGACTAGACGTTGAATAATCGCATTTTTTTGATAGTCGGCTGAGTTTTCAAGAATAGGTTCAAGTGATTCAAGCACTTCTTCAACGGCTTGATAAAATTCGCATTGTGCTGGGCTAGTTTGTTTTAAATGTGCAATGGTATCATGGATATAATTCATAATTATTCTTCCGTGTTAAAAGTTATGCTTGTCTCAGATGTTAAAATAGACGTGATCAAGTTTATGGGTCATCTAGTTAAGAGCCTTAAAAATTGTAATATTTTTAACACTGTAACATGATAAACCTATATATTTAACGTTCGATAACGTGAATTATTTTTGAGTTGATACGCAAGAGCAACAATTAACGCTCATTAAAAAAGAATATAAATTTATGAAATGTGAATAAATAAAGATTTAAATACTAACGCAGAGAGCAGCTTAAAACACCGATGCTTAAAGTGGGGTTAAAAATCATACCCGTACGATATAAATACGGATATGAACACGTAAATTATTCGCCGCTTGCCTCTGGACGAAGTTGTAGCTGTAAACCAGTTAAAAAGTTACGTAATATTTGGTCATTACATACACGATAATGCTTGTTATCGGCTTTTCGAGAAAATGCACTTAACTCATGCTTACTCAAACTAAAATCAGTTAAGGCAAGGACATCGATTACGTCTTCCGTTTTCATATTTAATGCGATACGTAATTTCATTAAAATAATATTATTATTTAATTTACTTTCTGGCGCTGGTTGCTCACCGTCACGCTTACCGCGCTTTGTATTAATAAAACCATTTAAAAAAATGGCAAACTCAGTATCACTTGGATCTACGTAACCCTCTTCCCCTTCTCTGGTTAGCCAACCAATCACTTGTTGTTGAGTCACGTCATGATCTGCTGCAGCAAAAATTTCAATCATGGTAGTATCAGCTAAATTAAAGGTATAGCGAAGGCGGCGTAAAATATCATTATTAGTCAAAGTAAATTCCAGAGTAAGATAAGACAACCAAGCAGGTATTGCTGGCTTATGAGTAGCCATACAGTTTAGCAGAGTTAACAAGGTCACCCTATTGATTTTTTGTTTTGCTCAACATCCCCATTATGAAGGAACGGCATGATTGATTTAACGCCATTTACTACCGATGCATACCTAGTAGCAACGATCCAAAGTAAGCAAGACACGCTAAAGATTTTTGAAAATGCTGATTATCGTTGGCTTACACTCGGGGATGAGCTAACTTTACAAGGTGTAATGGAAAAGTCACAACCGCAGCAAGTAAGTAATCCGGTAAATCAAGCTATGCTGCTATTTTTGCTTTGTAGCGAGCCCTCCTCACAGATATTAAATTTAGGTTTAGGCAGCGGTTGTTTTGAACGAGCAGTGACTAATAAAGCCGGATTTGAATTAACGACTGTCGAAATTAATCCGAATGTAATTAAAGCAGCTAAGCAGTATTTTTTCCTCAATGACAACAATCATATTGTAGCGCAATGCGCTGAACAATTTATTGCTCAAAGTAGCCGCAAATTTGATGTGATTTTAATTGATGTTTTTAGTGGTAAATCGCAGCCAGCATTTTTACAAAAACAGGCATTTTTGTGCGACTGTCATGCTCGACTTAGCACATACGGTAAGATCTGCATCAACTTTACTGCAAAAAATAAACAACAATTAATCGCTCTACTAACGACACTTCGAAGTCTATTCAGTCATATTGTGGTGATTGAATTTAACCAATATAAAAATATTGTGCTGATCGCCAGTGAGCAACGCCTTGATGCTATTAATATTGAACAGATAAAACTGCACAACGATTTTAGCTCGCCTGATTTAGCTGCTGAAATTAAACAATTATTTTATATACCTAAGCTTGATTAAAATTGCGAGCCTGGTTGAGCTAAAAACGCAACTTCCTCGGCGCTGGACTGACGCCCTAAAATAGCATTTCGGTGTGGGTAGCGACCAAACTGATCGATAATATTTTTATGGGCAAGTTCATAATCTTCATTACTCAAACCTTTAAATAATACCATCGCCTGTTGGTGTATAAAGCTCGATTCGCTGTGCATAAACGGCATATAAAAAAACACCCGCTGCTCAACAGGTAATAATTGATCAAAGCCTTTTTCGATTGCCAACTGTGCCAATGTTAACGCTTGCGGATCTTGACTAAACGCGTGAGGGGTATCCCGGTAAATATTACGAGAAAACTGATCAAGCACAATCACTTCAGCTAATGCACCTAAGGCAGTCACTCGCCAAGACGCATACTCGCCTTTTGTAATAGCTATCAACAGATCACTAAATGTATCTCGTATCTTAATATCTGTAGCATCAGATTTTTTATACCAACCAGATGGACCAAGTTCATCAAACCAATAATCAATTACTACTTGATAACTAAACATAAATTTCCCTTAGTTGCCTAACACCTTGGCTGGATCCACTGTTGTTGCCTGCCATGCAGGGTAAATAGTGGCTAATACTGCCAACACAAAAGTTACAATAACAGTGATCACAATATCTTGCCATACCAGCTTACTGGGTAAAAACTCAATAAAATACACCCCTTCCAGCGGGTTTGAGCCTAACAACTGACTCAGTAGGGTAAAAAGCTCACTGATGTTCAGCGCCAGTATCACACCTATAAATGAGCCCAGTACCACGCCAATAAATGCTTGGCTAAGTCCTTGTAAAATAAAGGTCGCTAATATCGTACTGTCTTTAGCGCCCATGGTTTTTAATATCGCTATGTTGGCCTGTTTTTCACGTACTTCCATCACTAATGACGAAACAATATTAAAACTTGCCACCGCAATGATTAAAAACACCACAATATAAACAATGGTTCTGACCATTTGTATATCTTGGTATAAGCTACCTTGGGTTCTAAACCAGCTAGAGATATAAACATAATCATCAATTGTTTGGCCAACCCGTAGCGCAATTTGGTGCGCTTGAAAAACATCGGTTACTGCTAAGCGAAGCCCTGTTACTTGCTGTGGTTCATAACCAAGTACTGATTGCGCCTTACTGAGATTGATGAAGGCAGCAGAACTATCAATAGGGCCACCCATTTCAATAATACCCGCAAGGGTTAAAGTGACCCTTTTGGGTGCTAAAATCTCAGTACTTACCTCGTTAACTTGCGGGATCAATAAGGTAATTAACTCTCCTTGCTTAACACCTAACTGTTTAACAATTTGTTGGCCTAAAATAATTTCGTCTTCGCTTATTTGGCTGACCAACTTGCCATGAGTAAACTGATTAACCGCCGATACGTCACTTTCTAGAGCAGGATCAACCCCTCGCACTTCAACCGCTTTTAGTTCACTTTTGTATTGCGCCATGCCATTGACACTAATAAAAGGTGCTGCACCAGTTACGCCACGTTGCTCTGAGAGCTTTTGAACTTTATCCGGCCAGTTATCAATTGGACGATTAGGCGCAACATATTCAACTTGTGGCACAACGCTTAATAAGCGATGTACTAGTTGTTGTTCAAAGCCATTGATCACCGACAAAGCAACAATTAACACTGCAACGCCGAGTAAAATACCAATGGTTGACGCTTTGGCAATAAAACTAACAAAGCCATTTTTTTCATCGCTGCTGCCGGAGCTTGCTCTAAAACGTTTACTTAAATAGGCACTAAGCAACATGGCTGGCCTCTTTAATTGCCAATTTCCCATCATCAAGGTAAGCAATTTTACCCAGCTTATAGGCTAATTCTAAGTCGTGCGTCACCACTACAAAACTGGTATTCAAACTGCTATTAAGCTCTTTGATCAAATCGTAAATTTTAATCGCATTTTGTTTGTCTAAGTTACCTGTTGGCTCATCGGCCAATACTAAATCAGGTTCGCTCACCAATGCCCGCGCAATTGCCACACGTTGACGCTCTCCACCAGAGAGCATTGATGGTTTATGGCTACTACGGTGCGATAGCCCTACTTTATCGAGCATTACGAGGGCTTTAGCATTGGCTTTTTTAGCGCTGAGACCTTTGATCAACAGTGGCATCGCAACATTTTCTAACGCGTTAAACTCCATTAATAAATGATGGAACTGATAAATAAACCCTAAATGCTCATTACGAAATTTTGCTTGCTCAGCACGTGATAGCTTAGCAACTTGTTGACCTTTAATTTTTGCCACACCGGCACTTTGTGAATCCAAAGTCCCCAAAATGTGCAGTAAAGTACTTTTACCAGAACCAGAGCTGCCAACGATAGCCAGCATCTCACCTTGTTGTAAGGTTAAATCAACCCCTTTTAAAACCTCAACGTGATTTTCACCATCTTGATACACTTTACTTAACTGTTCACATTGGATAACTAAATCATTCATAGCGCAATACCTCTGCTGGGCTAACATTGGCAGCTTTACGCGCCGGATATAAAGTGGCTAAAAAGCTCATGGTAATACTGCCTACGGCAATCAGCGATAAGCTCATTACGTCAAATTTTACTGGTAAGGCAATCCCTGTTAACAAGTTTAAACCTATGCCTGCCAGCACTTCGTTGATATAAGCACTGAGTAATAAGCCAAGGGCTGCACCGATACTGGTGCCAATCAAACCATTGTACAAACCTTGGATCATAAATACTTGCTGCACTTGAGCCGGCGTTAAGCCAAGCGTTTGTAAAATAGCCACTTCACTTTGTTTTTCGCTCACCATCATGGTCAACGCAGAGACAATATTAAATACCGCAACTAATACAATCAGCGCCAGCAGCATCGACATAATGCGTTTTTCCATTGCAACTGCTGCAAACAAAGTACCTTGTGACTGGCGCCAATCGGTGACTGTATGTTGACTTAAAATTGCACTAGCTGAAGCGCTAAAGGCATCTAGTTGAAAAGGATCGTTCAGTGAAATACTCAAATTAGGAGCACTAGTTTGTGGCAACTTTAATACCCGTTGTAGCGATTCGCCGCTAGTAAAAGCAAGTCCCATATCAATTTCAGAACCTGTTTCATAAATGGCAGCAACGGTGAACAAACGTTGGCTTGGTACGCGACCTAAAGGTGTATAGGTTGACGCATTAGGCATGATCACGCGCACTTTATCACCTAAACCAATTCCCAGTTTACGTGTTAAATAACGACTAACCGCAATGTGATAGCGCGATGTCATGACTGTTTGCCAGTTGCCTTGAATAACTTTATCGCTGATTTTATAAAGCGATGCGTTATCGTCGTACAAACCTTGCAATAGCACACCATGTAAATCGCGATTGGTTTGTAAAATGGCTTCACCATGGCGATACAAACTCGCTCTTTTCACAAATTTGGACGCAACAATGGTATCTTGCAGCTGGATCATTTGTGCTTGAGTTTGTCCATCAGACGCAATTTCAACATGAGGAATGAGGCCCAACATATTGGTTTTAAGGTTATTTTCAAAACCATTCATCACTGAGCTGACAGTAAATAATGCCATTAAACCAATGGCGATACCGGCAATGGAGAAAAACGAAATAAAAGAGATAAATGCGTTCCCTTTCGAGGAGCGACTGTATCTCAGCCCGATAAACAGGCTAACAGGTTGAAACATAATTATTTATGGTCACATTTAATGCCAATTCAGCGCTCATACTAGCATAAATAAAGCGCCATTGGGTATGCGCAAAAGTGTAAAAATTCACGACAAATCAACTGCTGTATCAAAATTAAGCCGCTTTATTTAAACTTTTAGTTTAGAGATTTAATAAGGTGATCGAGTAATGCTCTGACATTGGTCGCAACAAATTGTCGCGGAGGATACACTCCCCATACACCTTCTGGTTTTGGCTGATTATTGGTTAAAATAGGCACTAAATCACCCGTGGCTAAATCACTCTCAATGTAATAGTTTGGCACTTGTATGATACCAAGACCCTTTTTAGCTGCATCAGCTAACGCCCAGCCACTATTACACTGTAACCGCCCCGCAATTTTGATATGTTTATCACGCCCTTGCTCGCACACCCGCCAATAACTGCTGTTGCCGACTAAGCATTGATGGTGCTGTAATTCAGCTAATGTGTGAGGTTCGCCAAAACGTGCTAAATAGGCTTTTGAGCAGCAAATTACAAAATGACGTGCACTTAAGCGTCGTGCTTTTAAGCTAGAGTCTTTTAAATGACCAAGGCGAATAGCTAAGTCAAAGCCGCCCTCAAGTAAATTTTCTTGTTCATTGCTCAGCGCCATCACCACTTCTACATCAGGGTGCAGTTGCATAAAAGTATGCACTGCTGGCATCACGAAGCTTTCGCCATACATAACCGGAGCTGTGAGTTTAATTTTACCTTTAGGAGCATTTTGCTGTTGTGCTAATAACGCGGTGGCGTCGTCCATTGCATGCTGTAAATGTTTTGTTTGATGTAAAAAGACTTCGCCTTCTTTAGTCAGTACAACTTTACGGGTAGTACGCGTTAATAATTGGGTATTTAAGCGCTGCTCTAATTGCGTTACATGGCGGCTTATGTGTGCAACGGATACCCCTAATGTGGTTGCAGCGCGGGTAAAGCTGCCTTCTTCACCGACTGCGATAAATTCGTCTATGCCTAACCAACGACTCATTATTACCATACTGTAAAAGTGTTTTATTAAAATGAAGATTAACATTGTTTGAGAAACAAATAAAATAGCGTTATTGTTTTCAAGTCATGTTCGTATTTAACCAGCAAGAGAGTTACTATGTCTGAATTTATAAAATCAAAAGCCGCAATTGCTTGGGGTCCAAATCAACCACTATCTGTAGAAGAAGTGGATGTAATGATGCCTAAAAAAGGCGAAGTAATGGTAAAAATTACTGCTACTGGCGTATGTCACACCGATGCATTTACATTATCAGGTGCCGATCCTGAAGGGATTTTCCCAGCCATTTTAGGGCATGAAGGCGCTGGTGTTGTTTATGCTATCGGCGAAGGCGTAACCAGTGTTGCTGTGGGCGATCATGTTATTCCTTTATATACTGCAGAATGCGGTGTATGTAAAATGTGTACTTCAGGCAAAACAAACTTGTGTTCCGCTGTACGTGAAACGCAAGGTAAAGGCTTAATGCCAGACGGCACGACTCGCTTTTTCAAAGATGGCCAACCAATTTATCACTACATGGGCACATCAACCTTTTCTGAATATACGGTACTGCCAGAGATCTCACTGGCTAAAGTAAACAAAGCAGCATCACTTGAAGAAATTTGCTTACTGGGCTGTGGTGTTACAACTGGTATGGGCGCGGTCACAAACACTGCAAAAGTTCAAGCAGGCGATACCGTTGCTATCTTTGGTTTAGGTGGTATTGGTTTATCAGCAATTATCGGCGCTAAAATGGCTGGTGCCTCGCGTATTATCGGTATTGATATCAACACATCTAAGTTTGATTTAGCCACTAAATTAGGTGCCACAGACTTGATCAATCCAAAAGATTTCGATAAGCCTATTCAAGAAGTTATTGTCGAGATGACCGATGGTGGCGTTGATTTCTCATTTGAGTGTATAGGTAATGTTGATGTCATGCGCTCAGCCCTTGAATGTTGTCATAAAGGTTGGGGGGAATCGGTGATCATTGGTGTTGCTGGTGCAGGACAAGAAATTTCAACTCGCCCATTCCAGCTAGTCACTGGCCGCGTCTGGCGTGGTAGCGCATTTGGTGGGGTTAAAGGTCGTTCACAACTACCTGAGATTGTTGAACGTTACATGGCTGGCGAATTTGCATTAAATGACTTTATCACTCATACCATGGGTCTTGAAGACATAAACGACGCGTTTGATTTAATGCATGAAGGCAAAAGTATTCGTACTGTGATCCACTACTAATATTAAAAATACAGATACCACATAGGGTGTAAGCTATGTGGTATTTTAGCGAGGAATCCATGTTAGATAATTTAAGCGCCACAAAAGTTAGCGGTGGCTGGCACAAGCAATACAGCCATACATCTACAAGCACCCATTGCCCAATGCGGTTTGCTATTTTCTTGCCACCCGGTGCCAGCCAAACTAATAAAGTACCGGTGCTGTATTGGTTATCAGGCTTAACCTGTACGGATGAAAATTTTATGCAAAAAGCAGGTGCATTTAAAAAAGCGGCAGCGCTTGGTATTGCTATCGTTGCACCTGATACCAGTCCTCGTGGCAACACTGTGCCAGACCAAGACAGTTATGATTTTGGCCAAGGCGCGGGGTTTTATTTAAACGCCACCCAAGCCCCCTATAACACGCACTATAATATGTATGACTATGTGGTAAATGAATTGCCTTCGCTAATTGAACAGCACTTTCCCGTGACTGATAAAAAAGCGATTAGCGGGCATTCTATGGGGGGGCACGGTGCGTTGATGATTGCATTGCGCAATCCAAAAAGTTACACCAGTGTTTCTGCTTTTAGCCCAATCACCAACCCTATTGACTGTCCTTGGGGGCAAAAAGCGTTTAGTCAGTACTTAGGAGATGATCAATCACAATGGGCCAATTACGATAGCTGTGAACTAATGAAAAAGGCACACAGTAACGAATTTTTACCAATGCGTATTGACCAAGGTGATGCCGATAATTTTTTAGTCGAGCAACTAAAACCAGACAACCTAACTGCAGTGGCAAAGCAAGTTAATTACCCGCTAACGTTGAATATGCACGCAGGCTACGATCATAGCTACTTTTTTATCAGCAGCTTTATCGACGAACACTTATCATTTCATCAAGTGTATCTTCAGCGTTAATTGTATTCTCTACTGTGAGGTTGTCAGTCGTTACTTCCTCACATTGTTGTATTGATTTAGTTATTCTTTTGCAGACCAGAGTAGGCTCTGAGCTATCTTGCACTAACCCCACTAAAAAACGATCTACTTCGATGCCTAAGTCCGCAAATGACAAAGTCTGTTCATGACTAAAGTAAGTATTATCTTGAGGCGATACATGTGCGGGGGCCTGCGCTAAATCAGCATCATAATTTGTATCCGCTTTTGAATAAATAACTCCATCAACTAATACACCCGCTACAGTGCATGCGCTTAGTAATTGGCTGACAAGTAAAACAGTAATAAAGTTCTTGAACATAAATTTAATCCTTTATATCCCATTGCTTAAATGCGTAAGTTATTATTTAACTACCTCGAATGAGCCAGTTTTTAATAGCATTAATATTGCTTAGTGGTTGTATCTGTAATACTCACTATAAACGAACGAGTATAAAACACTGTAAAAAACTGTAAGTGAATGACAATAAAGTAATTAAACGTTTAAACTATAAACTATAAACTAGCTCGAGCATAGCAACAGTAATAGGTTTAACTACACTTGTAACTCCTTCATAAACTCTTTTACAAATCCTATCAGCTGCAAAATAAAAATAAACAAAAATGGCACTGCACCAATAATTGCAATACTTCGGTTAAGTAATTCATTATTTTGTAATAACAATACCCAGCTACTTAGAGCTAAAGTAAAAGACCACACATACAAACTAAATCGATGACTGCTTTTTGTCCCCGCTAAATTACGGATCACTAAAATTGCAGAATCTGCCGAAGTAGCAACAAAGATCAGTAATAATAATAAGCTCGACCAAATAAGCACACCTCCTTGCCAACCTAACTGCTTAAAAAATACAAATAAGCCTTGTGTATAATCAGTTTTAATAGCGGCCATAATGCCACTACTATGGCCGCTATCCCAAGCAATAGCAGATCCCGAAAAAACACTAAACCAAATTAAAGTGACGAAAGTTGGCACAATTACTACGCCAACAATGTATTGCCAAACTGGCCGACCTTGACTTATTTTAGCTAAAAAAACCCCAACAAAAGGTCCCCACGCTAGCCACCAAAAATAATAATTATACGTCCAACTATTAGCCCAAGCAGGATCATTTAGTTGACTTGATAATTGCCATGTCCCCGTCACTAATAAGTGGCTATAAAATTTAACGCCACTGATCGCCACATCTATAATCGGTTGTAGTGGTACCATCATGATGAGCCAAATAAGTACTCCAAATGCTAAAAAAACATTAAATTGACTGAGTGTTTGAATACCCTTTTTTAATCCTAAGCGCGCAGATAAGCTAAACAACAGCGCTAATAACATAATAATAATCAAACCAACTAACCAAGGCGAGTTAATGCCAAGCTCAAGCTCAATCCCTTTTCGTAGTAATAATGTTGAATTTGCAATCGTGCCAACTACACCAAAAAAAATAGCTAAAATGGCCACTAACTGGATCACGTATTTACACTTTAGCTGCCCTGCGCGACTTAAAAATGAAGTTGTTACACTCAACACCGGAGCACTTATATCTCCCGCTTTGCCACTGTTATGGCTCAAACCACCTAAGACTAAGCCAAATACTGCGTAGAGTGCCCATGCATGAGCGCCCCAGTTTACTAACGTAATAGCCAATGCAGCACCTTGTCTATCAGGGTAAAGACTTTGCTTTAATGGCGGTTGCAATACGTGCATGGCAGGCTCTGCTACGCCCCAAAAAATTAAACCCGATCCCATTCCTGCAGCAAATAACATTGACAACCAACCAAAAGTTGAAAACTCGACAGATGTATGCTCTCCACCTATTTTACGTTGTCCGAGTGGGCTAATAGCCAGCACAATAACGCTTATCAATAAAAAATTAACTAACAGAAAAAATGGTCCACCCAACACTGATAATGCATTAATGATCAGTGGTTGAATATGCGCGGTGAGCATATCAGGAAATAATAGAGCCCCGCTAACAAATAGCACACACAAGGTGAGCGCTAGTTTTTCAAGATTCGACACTAATTTAGTAATACGAGCTTTAATTACCACATAGATACCTTAAAAATTATACTAATTAAATCGGTTTTATCAGCGCTAACGTTACGACGCTTTAAAGCTACACCAAAGCAACTTTTTAATTTTACATAATTTAGACATAAAAAAACCGGCCGCAGCCGGTTTTCTGATACTTAATACCAATTATATTGATTTACAGAGCTCTTGAACTCGCTTGCATGATCATGCATTTAATAAAACTGAGATCAATAAACTTTACTTTGCAGCCAAAAGCTTCGCTTGCTCTTGTTGGCTTGCCATAAATTCGTTAAAGGTGCCGTGGAAATTAACCACTTCTTTGTCACGAATATCAATAATACGAGTTGCCAATGATGAAACAAACTCACGGTCATGGCTGACAAAAATCAGCGTACCTTCAAAGCCTTTTAATGCATTATTAAGCGCTTCAATGGCTTCCATATCCATGTGGTTTGTCGGTTCGTCCATCACCAAAACATTTACGTCTTGCATCATTAATTTGCCAAACAATAGGCGATTTTTCTCACCACCTGAGCAGTTTTTAGCTTTTTTATTCGCATCATCCGCAGTAAACAATAACCGACCTAACATGCCACGCACCATTAAATCGTTATGCTTGGCTGTACGCCACTGTGACATCCAATCAAACAAGGTTAAATCGTTATCAAAGTCTTTACTACTATCTTGCGGACAATAGCCAATCGATGCATTTTCTGACCATTTTACAACACCGTGATTAGCTTCAAGTTCACCCACTAAACAGCGAATAAAGGTTGATTTACCAACACCGTTTTCACCAATAATCGCAAGTTTTGAACCCGCTTCTAAAATCAGCTCGCCGCCTTCAAACAATACTTCACCGTCAAAACCATGGCCAAAGTCTTCTAAGATCAATGCTTGGCGGTGCATCTTTTTACCTTCATCAAAATACAATGACGGCGCCATTCGGCTTGACGACTTCACTTCATCTAAGCTGATTTTATCCATGCGTTTAGCACGTGAACTCGCTTGTTTTGCTTTTGACGCATTAGCACCAAAGCGGTTAACGAAATCTTGTAACTCTTCAATTTCAGATTGCTTTTTAGCATTACCAGCAAGTAATTGATCACGAATAAGTGTTGATGCTTCAATGTATTTTTCGTAGTTACCTGGGTAAATACGCAGCTCACCGTAGTCAATATCAGCCATATGAGTACATACCGCATTAAGAAAATAGCGGTCATGAGAAATAATGATCATGGTACATTTACGCTGGTTAAGTTCGTGCTCTAACCAGCTAATGGTATGAATATCCAAGTTATTGGTTGGCTCATCCAGTAATAAAATATCAGGGTTAGCAAACAAGGCTTGCGCAAGTAAGACGCGCAGCTTCCAGCCAGGGGCTACTTGTGACATTAGACCAAAATGAAATTCTTCTTCAATACCCGCTTTTAATAAAATATCACCCGCGCGGCTTTCTGCACTGTAACCATCCATTTCAGCAAAAACGCTTTCAAGCTCAGCGACTTTCATACCATCTTCTTCACTCATTTCTGGCAGTGAATAAATACGTTCACGTTCTTGCTTTATTTTCCATAATGCAACGTCACCCATGATCACAGTATCAACCACTGAGTATTGCTCAAATGCAAACTGATCTTGGCTTAAGTTACCGACTTTCAGTCCTGGGCCAATTGATACGTTACCTGATGTTGGCACTAATGAGCCATTGAGGATTTTCATGAAGGTTGACTTACCGCATCCATTGGCGCCAATTAAGCCATAACGATTACCGTTACTAAATTTAGCGGAGATATTTTCGAACAAGGGTTCGGCACCAAACTGCATGGTGATATTAGCGGTAGAGATCAAAATGAATTTCCTAAGCAAATACTGACAAGTACACTGTTCGCTGAATAAGGAAAAGTTAATACAGGCAATAAGACGGTATAAAGAGGCCGCGAATTATACAGGCACTAGCTGCACTAGTCGAGCTTAGTCTCAATAATTGACTCACCGAGCACTGGTTTTTATGTGACTTAAATAAATTTTAACGTCATCTGCGGTTTCAGCCAATGATTTGTTCGATAGCAACAAAAAAGCGAAGGCACTGCCTTCGCTTTTTTATCAAACGTCTCGTTTAAGCAAGCTTGTCTGAAGCAACTTTATAAGTTGGATCTTCTATTACATTAACTTCGACTAAGTCGCGCGCTTTATGTAATAACTGTGTACAGTCTGGGCTCAAGTGGCGTAAATGCAACTGCTTACCTGCCTTGGTGTACTTATCAGCTAAAGTATCAATTGCCTCAATGGCACTGTGATCTGCCACTCGGCTGTATTTAAATTCGATGATAACGTCTTTAGGGTCATTTTTAACATCAAACAACTCCGCGAACTTTTTCACTGAGCCAAAAAATAATGGGCCGTGTAGTTCGTAGACTTTAGAACCTTCTTCATCAATGAAGTTTGTAGTAAAAATATGTTTAGCATGTTGCCATGCAAATACTAAGGCTGACACAATCACACCCACACATACTGCAATTGCTAAGTCAGTTATCACCGTTACACCCGATACTAATACAATGACAAAAGCATCTGATTTTGGGACGCGTTTCATCATTTTGAAACTCGCCCATTCAAAGGTGCCTAATACCACCATAAACATCACGCCAACCAATGCTGCCAGCGGCACCATTTCAATCAAACTGGCGGCAAAAATAATGAATGCTAGGAGCATTAATGCTGCTGTAATACCAGATAAACGCGAACGACCACCTGAGTTAATGTTGATCATTGATTGACCAATCATCGCGCAGCCCCCCATCGCACCAAAGAAACCACAGGTAACGTTTGCAGCGCCTTGACCAATGCATTCTTTATTGCTGTGACCACGGGTTTCTGTGATTTCATCAATTAGGCTAAGGGTTAATAATGATTCAATCAAACCAATTGCCGCTAAAATAAGTGCATAAGGTAAAATAATTTTCAGTGTTTCAAAGGTAAATGGCACCATTGGAATGTGAAATTGTGGTAAACCACCAGCAATAGTTGCCGCACTGTCACCGGTCATATCTTTTAAGAAATCAAGTACTGTACGCGCTTCTAAATCAAATCCGATAACAATGGCGGTTACAGTAACAATAGCGACTAATGTTGATGGCACAGCTGTAGTCAACTTTGGCAAAAAGTGAATAATAGCCATCGTTAAGGCGACTAATCCTAGCATGATCATCATCGGCGTGCCGGTCATCCACTGCATGCCACCTTGACCATCGGACACCTTAAATTGCCCTAGTTGCGCTAAGAAGATAACAATCGCTAAACCATTTACAAACCCGAGCATCACCGGATGCGGAACCATACGAATAAACTTACCGAGCTTAAACACCCCTGCTAGTATTTGCAGTATCCCCATCAGTAATACAGTCGCAAAGAGATACTCAACCCCATGATCTAGCACTAAACTTACCATAACAACGGCAAGTGCACCGGTTGCACCGGAGATCATACCTGGGCGGCCGCCAAAAATAGCGGTGATCAAGCCAACAATAAATGCTGCATATAAACCAACTAAAGGCTCTACATTTGCAACAAACGCAAATGCAACAGCTTCAGGAACGAGCGCTAGGGCAACCGTTATACCTGATAAGATATCGTTTTTAGCAGAGCTCGGCGCCTTGCTTAATAAGTTAAACATTGAATTCCTCTTCGGGGTGTGGGATCAAAAAAGCGCTGAATTCTAACAAATTAAGCTAAGGTTAACAATTGCAGTAAAAGGAACAAGCTAACGCCTTTATAGCGCTAGCATGATTAGATACGATTAAAGTGGCAGCGATGTACTGCGTTTGACACAAGTCATAGTGACGTTTGAGTGAACTTCTTGAACAAATTCAAGATTCAATAAATTATCACGAACAAACTGTTCATAGCCTTCAATGCCTTTAGAAATGATCCGCAACATAAAGTCCATAGTGCCAGCCATACTGTAACATTCTGTTACTTCATCATAACTTAGGATAAGTCGTTCAAACTCAGCTAAATTTGTACGGCCATGATTTGATAAACGAACATGAGCGTACACTAGCATATCAAAGCCGAGCTTTTTCTCATCCAATAAGGCAACTTTGCCTTTGATGTAACCATCTTGCTCAAGCTTAGCAATACGACGCCAACAAGGTGATTGAGATAAACCGACTTTATCAGCAATATCAGCGGTCGAAAGACTTGCATCTTGCTGTAACAGTGCCAAAATTTGGCGGTCAACATGATTTAGAGACATTTTATTTCTTATTTATTTTACTAAATTGGTTAAATTATACATTGGTTTGTAGGTTGAGTCTTGTACTTTTATGCATTTATTATGCGCAACTAACCAAATTTACCACTTATAAATGGATTCGATATGCGCTCAGTCAGCACTTTAGTGTCAGGTCCATGCCCAGATAGAATTCGCGTTTCATCAGGCAGTGTCAAAATTTGATTTTTAATCGAGTCAAGTAACTGCTGGGCATCCCCTTTAGGGAAATCTGTACGCCCTACTGAGCCTTTAAAAATAACATCACCCACTATCACTAACTGATGTGTTGCTTCATAAAATACAATATGCCCAGGCGTGTGGCCCGGACAATGACGAATGTCAAATCGCAATTGACCCAATGTAAACGTATCACCATGACTTAACCAATGCTGAGGATGAAAAGGCGCAATTGGTGCAAAGCCAAACATTTGCGCTTGCATAGGTAATGCATCAAACCAAAACAATTCGTCTTTTTGTGGCCCGACAATATCAACAGAAAAATGCTCAGCAAGTACTTTTGCCGCACCGACATGATCAAGATGACCATGGGTGAGTAAAATACACTGCAAGCTTAACTGATGCTTGGCAAGCTCAGTAATGATTTTATCAGCGTCGCCACCTGGGTCGATAACCGCTGCGTGGCGTGTTTGTTTACAAATAACCACTCGGCAATTTTGTGCAAAAGCGGTCACCGGTACGGTAATTATTTCCATATGTTAATTCTTTATTTGCGGTTTAGTGTCAAATGTCATCAGCACAGGATACTTTAAATAAGCTTGATCATAAAATGGCGTATGCTCATAGAGCCAGTTTAATCGGGCTTGTGCATCTTTAGCAAAAGCGGCATCCTCACGAATTTTTTTATCAAACTCAAGTGCAAGTGCCGGTTTATCTTTGAGCATATGGCGAGCATACGGCGCTAATGCATAGTTTTCCATGTACTCAGTACGTTGAAAAATCGTATTAAACTCACCCCATGCAAAAAATGAATCCGGTGCTTTGGGGTGTAAAAGATGGGCAACTAACTCACCGAAAGGTTGAGCAGTTTCAACTTTAGACCAACCGGTCAAAGACTTTTCTGGTACATCGACAAAATCAAAATCTGCGTTTACTCGAAAGCGTCCTTCAAACGGCGCTTTATCAAATTCATGCTTTGTTACTACCGCGACTTTTAAATTAGTTACCAGCTCATCACTGCTCACGTTTTCTACTGTAATACCATGTAATTTGAGTTTTTCGACAATGTGTGGATAAGCTGGTGGAATATAAAATGTACTTGGCACGGTGATCACGGTTTTTGCGTCCTTCTGCCAGTAAATGGGCAACGCATCATAGTGCTGTTTTTCGCCTAAATACTTTACTTCCATCTGGCCACTCAAGGCGCTTTTACTGCGCGAATATTTGATCCCTGCAAATGCGATAGTGTTTGGCTCTTTTGCATAACCGCGTTCAACAATAAGCTGGCTTGGCACAAAAGCACGTTCTTTTTCAACCGCTTCGGTTAATTGTTGATGATGTTGCGCCAATGCTGAAATAGCCCCATCTAAAAATACATAGGTGCCAAGTACACGTTGTTTATACGGTTTTAATGAATGATTTTCGACAAGAATTGTGGGTAACGATCTTAAATCCCCCCAACCATTCGAATAACGAGGCGTGGCAACCCAGCCCGCTAAGCCTTTTTTAAACTCGCGCTTATCCATTACAAATACCAGCGGCCCAGGTATATGGCCTTGCTCTTGTAGTTTTGTCTCGATGATAGGTTTAAAATAATTATTGAGCGCATCTGACACACTTGGCGATTCACTGGCAAATACGGGGTTGTACCCGTAAGTTACATCGTATTGATAATCTGCACCGTCAGTCACATGCACATCGATATATAAATCTGGGTTAAACTGCTTGATCACCTTTAATACACCACGTACTTCCGGCGTATCTAGTTTGGTGAAATCACGATTTAAATTTAAATTATTAGCATTGGTTCTAAAGCCCATTTCAACTGGCCCACGCTGGTTTATGCGATTAAACTGACTACTACGCTCATGGCCATCAACATTTAAAATAGGAATAAATAAGATGTTCACTTGGCTTAAAATATCTCGACGTTTACCGGTTGCAATATCGCGTAGCAACATAAACATCGCATCTTTACCGTCAATTTCGCCGGCATGAATTCCCGCTTGAATAAAAATAGTCGGCTTGGCGTTTTGCATTAACTGCGAAGGTGTAAATGCGCCATCTTCGCTTGCTACCATCATGTTGATCGCACGGCCACTGGCACTATGTGCAATAGTTTGCACTTGGAATTGGGTAGGGTTTGCTGCAACAAGACGATCTACAAAGGCCATAGTTTGCTGATAATTTGGTGACTTTAGCCCTTCGCTTAGTTCGAAATCAGTGGTTAATGGGCCTTTTTGTTGTATCAGTGCCAAACTTTGACCTTGCCATGGCAACAATGGAGGTAAATGGCTATCTAATGTAACACTGGCACTTAACAATAATAAACTGGCGATCATAGGACTCTCAAACGTTGGCCTCTTTAATAGCTTGAAATTATAACAAGGATAAATGACAGATCGCGTAAACTGCGGTGATTCAACAAAAAAATGCAGCCAATGACAATTTAAAAACTTTATAGGGCTAATATTCACGCATTAAAAAAGGCGCTATAAAAGCGCCTTGCCACTCAAGAATAATGTGCTTAAAACATATCTTGATAAGGATTCGTTTTACTAAATGCAATGGCTTTATCAAAACCGGGAATATGCATGTCGGTATCAGAAATGACAATTTCATCTTCATCAATCATGCCATCACCAAAGCGATAGATTAGCTCATATTGTCCTAAGTCAGCTTGTTGCTGATAATTAGTCTGAGCAGCTGTAACGGTTTGATTGCTCAATGCATATGCATCCATCACCGCACTACCATGGCGTTTTGCTAACATTTTCATGGTCACCATGGGTGACAAAACAGTGGCTGTGGCATTATTTCCGCCAAAGCCTTTTGAATTAATAAAAGCAATATCCATGTCTTCGCATTGATAATGCTCAGTACGAATATCTAAATACTGGTTATGCACATCCTTGGCCACTTTATCTATGGTGGTAATACCCGGCATAATATTATGTGCAAATACACCCAGCGCCATCGCTAATTGGTCGCCACTAGCTGGCGCAATTGTGTGCCCTACATACGCTTTTGGTGCTGCTACTTTCCAATTATCAATGGCAAACGTTTGTGCCACCTTATGATAAATTAATGACTCTGTTACGCGGTTTTGCGGTGTGCTTGAACCATGCGCTAAAATAAAGCTACGTTGTTGTAATGCTTCTTTACCTAATAAGCTCGTGGCTAATGCCGCCGACTTCGCCATGGTTATATAATTACCCGGTCCCGGTGATGTAATTGATTTTTTAACGCCATCAGCATTTACAAATACATCAGGCACGCAGCCTAGAATGTCTGCCCCCAACTCCAGTGCTAACGCATCATCCATTAGAATCGCTACTTGTGCGCCTTCACCTAAAGTAAAGCCACAATTTTCGCCAAATGGGCGGCTACTTTTACGATAATCAGGCTCATCATCATTGCTTAAGTTATCCAAGCGGCGTAAACCTTCAATATTCGCCAGCGCACTCATATTACCAAAGCCTTCAACAACTTCAGGGGTAATTGCGCATTCCACACTTGCCACAATAGCAACACGTGTACGCCCTGCTTGTATATCGTTTACTGCAGCGCGCAAGTTATATAAAAATGTTGCACACGCGCCTGAAGTTGAAAACGTAGTGCCTACATTGCCCGTCACATAGGCATTAATAAAATCGGTCGACATTGTATTTAAGCCAAGCGCTAACTGCTTGGTGCTGACGCGATCACCTTGCTGGCGCGCTTTTACTAAACCACCTAAGCCCTTGTCATCCATTTGACCAATAACCGACGCTGAATAAGTGCCAATTTTATCAGGCTCAACACTATTCATAATGTGTTGCCAATCGAGTCCGGTTGATTTAATCGCGTCAGTAGCAGCAAATATAGTGGCTTGTAAACCACGTGGCTGGTAGCGACTGTTGTACATAATAGACGGATCAAACCCTGTTGGTAGTTGCCCAGCCGATTTAATCGGATTATCGCGAGTAGAATCATGTTTAATATCAAACTGAGCCGCAATGGTTACTTTTACTTTTTTATTTTCAAGCTCTTCTACTTGCCAACTTGTAGGGACCGGCGAAGGTAAATCTTTACGACGTGTTTCAAACACAATAGCGCTTTCATCTGACGCGGTTAACGTCATTTTTTGCTGCCACGGTGTTGCATCGACATCAAAATGCTCTTTTTCAATTTTACGAATTAACGTACCGGCAATAATTTGCTCACCAAAGCGTGCTTCTATGTCGCTTTGCTCAACAGTATTGCCTTGTAAATCTTGCAGTTGCCCATTCACAAGACTCACTAAATTCATTAACGTGGCGAGGCCTAAAAATGTTTCTTGGCGGGCTTGAGTATCTAAGTTATTTAACACGATACGACGATAACCTTGATGAAAAGAAGTACGGCCTGCGGCGTTAATTCCACCCATGCCGATAATAACGGGTAATGCTGTCATAATTTACCTTGAGAAAACGTGTTATAGGAGAAGCTTGCAGTTTAGATGGATTTAATTATCAACATTGTGCTTAAATAGCCAAATAATGAGCCTATGAGGCCAAATCAAACTGGTCGGAGCAATTAAATGGACAACAACTTGGTACTTAGCCCTTTGCAAATAAGTATTTTGGTATACCAGCACTTATTGATCACCAGTGTCACCTTGCCAATTGAAATGCTCAGAGCCGGTGAGGCGTACGCCAAAGGGCATATAAACAGCGGAACTTTTCGGCCATTAACGATTAATTTAATCGCTGAGGACAGCGAACCTATCAAAAATCGCAGCGGCTTAGCAATATTACCGGATCACACTTACGGCACAGCACCTTACAGTGACTTGATTATTGTGCCCGGTATTTGGCGCAATCCTCGCCCTGTTGTCAGAGCAAACTCTGGGTTAGTTCAGTGGCTTGCCAGCAGCTGGCAAACGGGTAGCTCAATCATTGGCGTGGGTACTGGCAATTGCTTAGTCGCTGAAGCTAAGTTATTAAATGGTCACCCCGCTACCACTCATTGGCATTATGCAGAACAATTTAAACGCGACTACCCACAAGTGCTGCTCAAGCCTGATTTTTTTATCACTCAATCTGAGCGCTTATACAGTGTGGCAAGTCTAAATGCCTTAGCAGATGTGATCGTGCATATTATTAGCCAATACTACGGACAGGCCGCCGCTCAGCATGTTGAGCGCAACTTTTCTCACGAAATTAGGAAACCTTACGAAGACCAGCGCTACCTTGAAGGCGCCGTTGATCGGCATCCAGATGAACTCATCGCGCAAATTCAATTTTGGTTAAAAAACAACTTAACCACAGAACAAAGTTTAACAGAGGTCGCTCAACTATTTAGTTTGAGTTACCGCTCTTTTACCCGCCGTTTTCGCATTGCGACCAACCAAAGCCCCATTGAATATTGGCAGCAATTACGCGTACAAACAGCCAAAGAGCTACTTGCATCATCTAACTTATCAATTCAGGAGGTTGCTTTAGAGGTGGGTTACAATGATCAAGGTCATTTAACCCGCGTGTTTAAGAAAGTGCTCTCGCAAACGCCTAGCGAGTATCGAAAAGTGGTTAGAAGAAAGTTATTTGGTTAATAAGTTGCGGGGTGTTATTTTTAAACAGTTAAACCTTTTAGATAGCAAAATATACAGTGCGGGTTAAACATGAATATCGACGTTTAACGCGCATCATTTACCATCGCTGTCGATTTGAGTACGCCTTTCAAATACTAACTTTAATGCTGCGTCCATTTCTTTAATAAAGTCATCCTTAAATGGAAATTTTTCTGATGGCGCTTTCAAATAACCAATGTGAGCAGTTCGCTTGAAAATAATTCTGTCTTGCTGAAGTTGACTCAAATCAACAAATGGATGGCTTTGCTTAAGTGCTTTAATACCTGATAAGATGGCCCACTTGTCATTGATATAACAGTCGATTCTATTTTTAGCCAGCTTCAAAATATTTGATAATGTATCTTTGTTTTCCCATATTTTTATTTTGTTTTGCTCCAGGGCAGTGTTCAATGCTTGATCGAATAAGAGATACCCTGCATTGATACCAACATTAATCGGCTTTAATGGATATTCTGTGTTTTCAATCTTGAGTAAGCTTGAGTTTGGATTACAAAAAGCTTGTATTACTTCTTCATGCAGCGGCTCTGAGTAAGGCCAAATAAAACTGCGCCCTTGCACATTTTTATAAGGAGGTAGTAAGGCAAAGTCCTCTCCTCGTCTAAGTGCGTCAACACCACGCTTCCAAGGTACTGGTTGCAACTCTATAATATATTTTTCACTGACCAAATCGGCAGCTTGACGAACTACATCAACATATAAGCCCACTAACTCACCGTCTTTAAGGTAAGAATATGGGGGATAACTATCATCGACTAATATCACAACACGATAGCTTGGTTTGGCCACTACCGGTATTGTAAAAAAGAAAGCAAACAGCAGTAATGCAATTCTTTTCGGCCCATTCCACTGTATTATTTGCCAACTCGATTCCATTAAACAACACCTAAATAAATAATCACTGGTTATTAGCGTAGTCAGATTAATATTTTTTACAAATCTTAACTTCCCCAATTAGTATACCTACTCAAACGCTAAAATAACAAAAGCATAGGCTTACTCTTATTATTACGATAAGCGTACGACAAGGACCATCTAGATGCCGGACTTGCTAGGCCACTAACAACCGATTTAATCGCGCTGGACTGTAAATCTTTAAACGAGCTAGTCCCTCGATCATAGATAGAGAAAACCGAACTAAGCAGCAAATAAAATCAAACGCTAATTAGACGTTTATATCTATATAAATTATAGTAATAGCATTAAAAGTGCTAAAAATTACATGGAGGCGCCATGACGGCAAATTTTAGCGATGTGCTTTTGGATCAAAAAGATAATTCAACAATCGATGCTAAATTGACAAATTTGCTGGGATTGGTGCGCAAACATTTAAATATGGATGTTGCTTTTATTTCAGAGTTTATTAACGATGAGCGCGTTTTCAAAGTTGTCGATAATCCATCAGCAAATAAAACGGTTAAAGTGGGCAATTCCAATCCTATTAATGAAACATATTGCCATAAAATCAGTGAGAAACAGCTTAGCCCTATTATTACCAATTCAAAAACAAATCCAATTACTCAAATAATGCCAGTAACCGACAAGTTAAACATAGGCGCTTATATTGGTGTGCCTATCAATCTTTCAAATGGTAAATTATATGGTACATTTTGTTGTTACAAATCGCATCATGATGAAAGCTTAAACGAGCGGGACTTGTCTTTTTTAAAGATGATCTCTGAAATTGCAACTGGATTAATTGAAAAAAACCTGCATAACACTGCATTGCATAGGCAAACCAAATTAGCAATTGAGGAGGTTATTGCAAGCAACAATATAAGTATTTATTTTCAGCCTATTTTTAATCTATTTAGTAATAAAATTGCGGGCTTTGAATCACTGTCACGCTTTTTTACCAAACCTTATAAAACACCTGATCTCTGGTTTAAAGAGGCAACAGATGTGGGCCTAGGTGAATCTCTGGAAATGCTGGCAATAAAAAACAGCCTCGCCTATATTGCGCAATTTAATGATACCACTTATATCGCCATTAATTGTTCACCATCCCATATACTCTCGGGTGCACTTGAATATACTCTGCAAGGAGCCGATTGTTCAAGGTTGGTATTAGAAATAACTGAACATTCACCAATATCAGACTATACAGTAATGCGAGCTGCATTAGCGCCACTGCGAAAAAAAGGGCTACGTTTGGCTATTGATGATGTAGGTGCTGGCTTTTCGTCGTTTCAACATATTTTAGAACTAGAAGCCGACATTATTAAATTAGATATCAGCCTTACGCAAAATATAAATAAAGACAATCGGAAGTTTTTACTGGCCAAGGCACTGTGTGGCTTTGCTAAAGCAATAGACTGTACGATTGTTGCCGAAGGCATTGAAACGCAAGCAGAGCTTAACGCATTAAGAAAATTAAATGTTGATAATGTGCAAGGTTACTTTATTGGCCGCCCTGCTCCTATTGAAGATGCATTGAGCTATCAAAGCATGACTTTATCAACATAAAAATGCCACTCTTAGTGGCGTTCTGACTCGTTAATTTCTTTTCGATAGTATCGTTTGTGATAACTTTTAACTTTAGCGTGTACACCTTTACTTAAGCTTTTAAACTTAGCTTCAAGGACATCTACACCATATAAAATACCCACCACTAAAATGGATAGTTTAATAGCTGCCAATAAATTATCGGTTGCAATCACTACACCAATAGATGCCAAAACCCAGATAGTTGCCGCCGATGTTACCCCAACCACAGCACCATCTTTAGCGAGCATCACTCCAGCACCTAAAAAGCCGATGCCAGTAATAATTTGACCAACCACGCGCGAGTGGTCAATCACATCACCATGGAGCATAAACGCCGTGGCTAAGAACAAATAAGTACCTAATATAATCAGTACTGAGGTTCTTATTCCTACTGGTTTGCCTCGTAACTGGCGTTCCATACCAATCAAAGCGCCACAAAATGCAGCACTGCCTATTGCCGACCACGAATAGGGGGCGATATCTACTAATTCAAAAAAAGTCACTCAAAATCCTAAAATTACTGCATGTGTATAGCCAGTGCCGTACTCAAACGAGAACTACCGAAACTGGCCATTTTTAAAAAGTCACTCTTAGCGATTGGTACGTGTTGACAATCAATCGCCAGCTGTTTATCGCTTTCACAAAAAGGGTCATGAACATATAGACAATGCTCATCTAAATGCGTTACACACACCCAATGCGGTGACTTTTTACCATCAAAGCGATACGTACTGATCAATAGCACCACGGCCATTTTGGCTGCTAACCAGCGCTCTATGTGCTCAAGGGTTAAGTCTTGATACTTCACATCTAGTTTGTGATTAATTGCCTCAACCACAAATTGATTATGAACCGTGTGTAAAATTGCTTTCTTCTTATCACTTCTTACGCCATCAACAAACAATGTATCACGTGTATTAATAATCACATCGGCTGTAAAACCGCGTTTATTGGCAGCTAAAGCAAGTCCTAATGGATGACAACCACCATGACCAGAGGTCATAAAAATAGTGGTTGCTTCACGCCAAATATCAAGCTCATTCACTTGTGAAATAATCGCTTTTTTTATTGATGACATTGCCATTAATAATGCCGCTGGCCCGCAAGTAAATTCGGTTGTTTGCTGATACCAAGGCGTTACACGCGAAAACTCAAGCTCATTAGTTTTACGAATGTTTTTTTGCATCCGCAAGGCATCGCTATGATCATCATAATAGTCACTGTATTGCCCAAATACCCGATAGCCAAGCTTTTCATAAAGTGCGATTGCAGCTTTATTATTTACCGCCACTTCAAGACGCATAAATAACCGCCCGCGTTCAGCCGTTGCTCTTTCTAGTGCTTTCAAAAGCTGCTGAGCAATGCCTTTGCCTTGTGCATTTGGTGCAACTGCTAGCGAATATAAACGTGCTAAACGAGTGCCTTTATGACACCACACTAAGCCATAGCCGAGTATCTGTTGATCTAACTCTGCAACCATTAAAATACCATGTTTGGCTGCAATCCAGCGCTTCAAGCTACGCGCACTCAATCTATCTTGATTAAAACTTTGCTGCTCTATCTCAAGTAACGCTTTTAAATCGCTGTCTGTGGCAGCGCGAACTGCCACACTATGCTCGGTCATTAACTCCGGCCTCGTGCTTCGAGGCGTTGTTTAAATTCTTCCATAATGATCATATAAAGTTCATCACCTAAGTAACCATCTTCTACTTTATGGTCAATACTTGGGTTATCGTTTACTTCAAGCACATATGCACGGCCTTGGTGTTCTTTAACATCCACACCATAGAGTCCTTTACCGACAGTTTTACATGCTTTTAATGCCGCATCTAAAACTGCTTTTGGCAACTCAAAAGTAGGCAGTGTTTCAAAACCACCAGAGAAAAACCGTTTTGCATCATGATTATAAATTTGCCAATGATTGCGAGCCATTAAATAACGACATGCATAGATAGCACGACCATTTAGTACCCCTACTCGCCAATCGTATTCTGTGTACATATATTCTTGGGCTAGAACTAAAGCGCTAAATTCAAATAGCTCAGCCAATTTTGCTGCCAGCTCATTGCGATCAGTTACTTTGTAGACACCTTTTGAAAACGACCCTTCCGGCATTTTAAGCACTAATGGATAAGTAAATGCCTCTTCAAGCTGACTGATGGTTTCATCACTTTGATCAGCTACTACTACGGTTTTTAAGCTCGGTACTTTTTGATAATTAAACGCATCATGCAAATACACTTTATTACAACAGCGTAAAATAGACTCAGCATCATCAATCACCACTAATCCTAGGCTCTGCGCCTTACTTGCCAGACGATAAGTTGGGTGGTCAATTGCAGTTGTTTGGCGAATAAATAGCGCATCAAACTGAGCGATATTATCTATTTCGTCAAAGCTTAGCGCTTGAGCATAGATACCATGTTTAGCTGCCGCTTTAATAAAACGGGCTATAGCATCTTTATCGCTTGGTGGTACTTTTTCATTGTGATCAACTAAAATAGCCATATCCCAGCGGTAACGTTTTTGCGTACTGCTTATACGCCACTGTGTTTGCGTAAACTCAGTTAATTTAGCAACAAAGTCTTGATGCTGCTGAGCATTAAGCGACGCCAATGAACCTTGCTGTAACAGCCCAGCTTCATCTACAAATAAAATAGGCGCTGGATATTGTTTAAATACCATTTTTGCCGCTTTGTTTTGTAATTCATTTACTGCGTGCCCAAAATATAAGGCATCATCAAGATGACCAACATTAAGCATTAAAGTTTGGCCACTACGTAGCGCATTAATCGTTTTTACACTTGGTAATACCTGATGTTTACGTGCCTCAGCAAGTAATGAGCAATAATAGCCTTTACTCAAGTATTGGCTTGAGTCGCATAGATTAATAATGCGCGTTTTTGGCTCATTATGCTTTGGGTAATCTCGTAAGTAAGTGTTGAAGGTAATTACGTTTTCGAATGAATGAGCAAGTGCCTGCTCGTTGTTATCAACCACAATCAAGGTTTTAAACACGACTTTTCCTAAAATAAGTCAAAATACAAATATAAGAGTGAATGTAAATAGAAACACCCATACTGCTAAGTCATTGTTGTGCTACTGGTGTACTTAACAGGATGGGTGCTTTAGATTCAGCTACTGCTTAATCTACAGGTGATTTATAAAGGGTTTTTCGCTACCTTACCAACGAGTAATTTTTAGCGTTAAGATAAGTAAATTTAATCAACCACAGTAAGGTCTAATAAAGCTGGTTAAAGCGCCTTTCAGCACCACTAACTTATTGAAACAATTTCTAATAACGTGGATTTATTTGCTATTGTAAAACTAAACTCATCACCTTGTTGCTTATCCATCAGTAATTGACCTAATGGCGACAGTGGTGTGAGAACATACACTGTGGTGTCTTTTATTTTAATGCTTAAACCACCAGAAAGTGGTCCTAAAAAATACCATTTTAGATTTTCGTCTTCATCGCAGATACAGACCAGCGAACCAATGGTAACTTTACTTGATACAGCGATTTTAAATGCCTTTTCAAACTCGATAATACTCAAATGGCAGTCATTCACACGCTGTGCTTGCCCTTGTGCCAAATAGGCAGCTTCTAGGCCTAATGTATCGTATTTATTTTCAGCAATGTTTTCTTCATGAGTGGCGGTGTCATGGGCTGTCTTTGCAGCAGCCTGCGCGGTAGTAAGTTGCGCTTCTAAAGCAAAACGCAGGCATTCAATCACATGGGTTTTATTCATATCTAAGGAATTATTTTAAATCTATAATGACTGTATTTTAACGTGCTTTGGGCTGCGTGTAACTTAATTGCCTAAAAACAAGGTTATTCATAGGCATTGATTAGTAATAACATAAATCAAGCGCTGCTGTTAACAACGCTTGCTGAACTGTTTTTTACTACTTAGCAATCCATGGCGTTACTTTTAGTAATGGCACTGACACAGCAAATGCTGTTTTATCGTCTTCCCACTGCTCAGTAACTCTGACATGACAAATTGCCCCTTGGCAATCAAAAGCAGGATCGGCAATAGTGACTGGATCTGCAAAAGTCAGCACTACACCTTGTTGTTCAGGCAATAAAAAGCTCATCAGTTTGCTAACAAAAAAACCCGACAGATCCGATAATAATTCATCAAACTCATTATTAAGCTGATACAACTGGTGTTTATTCAAATTACTATTATTAAACTCACGCGCTTCAATTTGCAGTTTTAACTGGCAATCGTGATTTTCGTTCTGAGGCTCGATAACCACCACAGCTTTATTTGTATCAAGTTGTTTATCAAAAGGAAGTAAAAGCTGAGCCTGCTCAGTATAATTAAGTGGAAACTCCTCTCGCTCAGTAATAATGCGCCCGGTTTTAATTAAACATTCATCATTACTAGCAATGTCGGTGATATAAAAATTGACCTGAGCAAATTGAAAATCACCTTTATTGACGACTTTTAAACGATCATAAAAGCCATCATAGGAGACCACAAACTCTTTTGCTTGCACAGTAAATGTTGCTATTAGTACAGCGGCAGCTGCCATAATATGACTGATACTACGTACTGGGTTATTCATCAAAGTAGGCTCTATTTTGGTTGATCATTTGATTTAATTCTTCGATATACGCCTCACCACGCTCAGAGTATGAGGTTAATCCGTAGCTTAGTTTAGTCGCTGAAATTGGCTTTTCTTGTAAACGTAAATCGGCGCGGATACTACGTAAATGTTTATAGGCAGCATGAGTATTAATATTCTTAAAATAAGAAGTCACGGCTGCGCGCACAGATTTAAATGCCGCCACCTCATGATCTGCACCGGTATTACGACGATTAGGCACCATACCGCAGCCCTTGCTATAACACCACTGACCAAAAAAGTTTAAACCTATTCGAGCAAATCGAGACGTCCCCCATGCTGATTCGTTGGCCGCTTGCATCAGCGCTAACTCTTTAGGAATAATATCAACTCGGCTTAATGCCTTACGCAAAGACAAACTATCAATCGTTTCTGGTAATTTATAGCTATTTAAAATCGTTTTAACTTGCTTGGTTTGCGTGCGACTTAATGGCTCATCGTATTGCATCATCATCAATGCAATCTCCAACGTTGCCCGCTGCTGCAGAATTTTTTTATTTTCAGCCTCAACATGCGGCCGAATAAAGTTAAAAAAAGCATGTTTTTTTTCTTTTACATCACTAAAACCATCAAAGTCAGGAAGTTTAACATTATGTAATGGCTTTTCTTTCTTTTTGACTGGTGGCTTGATTGAGGTTGTTTCGTCCTCAATAACTGGATCCGATTTTTCTATAAATGGGTAACTCAATGCCCAAATAAAAAATAGGCTAACGATTAAACGAAAAAGATACTTAAGCATGTATTCTCTCAAAGAAACTAACATTTATGCATGGTATATCCACACGCATCTGACCATTCATTATACCTAAGCCCTTCAATAAAGGCGAATATACCCATTGGAAGGATTTATAATCTAAAAAAATCAGCTACAATTAAGCGCATAGAAACGCTAAAAAAGTTACCGGATACTCATTAATGGAATTAGACTGGCAAAGCCGCATAATAAATCAAAACAAGTTTCGCCCTAATGACAATCGCTCAGCGTGGCAAGTAGACCGCTCCCGGATAATCCATGCAGCTGCATTTAGACGTTTGCAAGCTAAAACTCAGATAATGGGAATTGGCCTAAATGATTTTCATCGTACACGATTAACTCATTCTTTAGAGGTATCGCAAATTGGCAGTGGTTTACTTCGTCATTTAGAGAAACAACACCCTGACTTCACACATTTTCCCGACCCTAGTTTGCTTGAGACGCTTTGTTTGGCGCATGATATAGGCCATCCTCCTTATGGCCATGGCGGTGAAATTGCCCTTAACTACATGATGCGTGAACATGGTGGTTTTGAAGGCAATGCACAAACACTGCGCATTGTTTCAAGACTCGAACCATACAGTGATGGTCATGGTATGAACTTAACCCGCCGTACTTTGCTTGGCTTTATAAAATACCCGGCTTTTATTGATGACTTATGGCACACCATCCCACATCATGATCCGCAACGTGCATTTATAAAAGCTGACGACTGGCGCCCAGCAAAGGGTTTATACAAGGATGATAAAGCGACCTTTGACTGGATTGTAGCGCCTTTATCTGACGCTGATAAACAACGCTTAGGCGATTTTAAGGCCGTCGATGAGTTTAGATCTAAAACCAGTTTTAAATCCCTTGATGCAGCAATTATGGAACTTGCCGACGATATTGCTTATGCAGTACATGACCTTGAAGACGCAATTGCAACAGAGCAAATCACCCTAAAAGAGTGGCAAAATCATGCCTTACCCGCACTTGAGCTTGTGCAATGTGAGTGGCTTGGCGACAGTAACTTAACCGAGCGGCTATTTTTAGGTAGCGAAGCACAACGTAAAGATGTGATTGGGGAATTAGTAAACTTATTTATTACTCAATCATCCATTGTGCACACAGAACTTGAGTTTGAAAATCCAATTTTAAATTACACCGTTGAACTACCACACTGTTATCAGCATTTACTTGAGACTTTAAAGTCATTTATTTATCAACGACTCATTCGTGCTTCACATATGCAGCAAATTGAGTTTAAAGGACAAAAATTAATTATTGAATTATTTGAAGCATTTGCCTGCGAACCATTACGACTTTTACCTGAAACCACAGCAAATGTGTTTCGCCTAGCACAACAACAAAATGGTAATACACACAGAGTAATTTGTGATTATTTAAGTGGCATGACTGACGAGTATGCGTTTAAAACACACCAACGCCTTTTTTCAAGTAATAGCTAGCATTAACAAGATATGTGATATGAAAAGTACACCAGAATTTACTAGCTTTAAAAAGTTTTACCCATACTACTTACAAGAACATAAAAATATTACCTGCAAACGGTTACATTTTTTTGGTAGCTCCTTGGTGCTTATAATCGTTTTGTATGTGCTGTATAGCCAACAATTTATGCTGTTGTGGTTGCTACCCATTATTGGTTATGGTTTTGCCTGGGTTGGTCATTTCTTCTTTGAGAAAAACCGCCCTGCTACCTTCAAATACCCATTTTATAGCTTATGGGCAGACTGGGTGATGTTTAAAGATATGCTGATTGGCAAAATAAAATGGTAGTCACTGTTGTTTTGTAATAACCGACAAACAAGCAAAAAGATCATTATGCAAACCTGTTTTTGTCGCTTTTCAGTGATATAGTTAACGCCATTTTTGCTATTCAAGATATTAAAATGTATCGATTATTTGAGCGGATGATCAAGCCGTTTCCCGAACAAAAGCCTACCCAGCCTCCTGCGACGCTATTTGCATTTTGTCGTCACTACACTAAAGGTATGGAAGTCTCGCTATTTTTTATGTCGCTAAGCGCAGCATTGCTCGCGATTTTAGAAGTATCACTGTTTAGCTATATGGGCCAGCTTGTTGATTGGCTAAGTATCTACACCCCTGAAACATTATTTGTTGAGCAAAAATCTGAACTCATAAAAATGGCGATAGTGCTACTTGTTGTCCTACCTATCGTGGTGTTTTTTCATTCTGCGATATTGCACCAAGCCTTGTTAGGTAATTACCCGATGTCAATTCGTTGGTTAGCACATCGCTATTTGCTTCGCCAAAGTGTGAGCTTTTACCAAAATGAATTTGCAGGGCGCATCGCCACCAAAGTAATGCAAACATCCCTCGCGGTGCGTGAAACCGTGATGAAACTACTTGATGTATTAATGTATATCGTGGTTTATTTTGGCGCTATGGTGTTTTTAGTAGCCGAAGCCGATTGGCGCTTAATGCTTCCTTTGCTTGTATGGTTAGCTCTGTATATTTTGATCCAAATGTACTATGTACCTAAGCTCAAAAAAGTGGCTAGCTCGCAAGCAGACGCTCGCTCTGAGATGACCGGCCGAATAGTTGACAGTTACACTAATATTTCGACTATTAAATTGTTCTCATATACCCAACGTGAAGAGCAGTACGCAAAAGACAGCATGGATGTATTTTTACAACCTGTGTATAAGCAAATGCGCTTAGTTACCAGTTTAAATTTTGCCATTCAAACGCTTAACTACTTTTTAGTATTTAGTGTTGCGGCATTATCTTTGTATTTATGGACTCTGAGCGCCATTAGTGCCGGCGCAATTGCAATTGCGGTAAGCTTAGCACTGCGTTTAAATGGCATGGCACAGTGGATCATGTGGGAAATTAGTGGCTTGTTTGAAAACATCGGCACTGTCGCTGATGGTATGAAAACGTTATCAAACCCAATTGAAGTCGATGATCTGCCTGATGCCAGCACATTAAGTGTAACCACAGGTGCAATTGACTTTAATAATGTGCATTTTAACTACGGTAAAGCCGCAAACGAAACGAATCGAGGCGCTGTTATCAATGGCTTAAATCTCAACATCAAGGCCGGAGAGAAAATAGGTCTTGTTGGTCGCTCTGGCGCTGGTAAGTCAACACTCGTTAATTTGTTGCTACGTTTTTACGATATTGATAGCGGTAGTATCAACATCGACGGCCAAGATATCTCAAAAGTGAGTCAAGAAAGCCTGCGTAAGTACATTGCGATGGTTACCCAAGATACTTCTTTACTGCATCGGACAGTCAAAGAAAATATCCTTTATGGCCGCCCAGATGCCAGCGATGAAGAAATGATGAAAGCGGCTAAACAAGCCAAAGCGCTAGAGTTTATTGATGACCTTGAAGATAGCAAAGGCAACAAAGGTTTTGCAGCCCAAGTGGGTGAGCGCGGCGTAAAACTCTCTGGAGGTCAACGCCAACGTATCGCCATTGCTCGGGTGCTGCTGAAAAACGCCCCGATATTAATTTTAGATGAAGCCACCAGCGCGCTCGATTCTGAAGTTGAAGCGGCTATTCAAGCTAGTCTTGATGATTTAATGACCGGTAAAACCGTCATTGCCATCGCGCATCGACTATCCACTATTGCACAAATGGATCGGCTCATCGTACTTGATGAGGGCGGCATTGTAGAGCTAGGTAGCCATGAAGAACTGCTGGCACAAAATGGTATTTATGCCGCGTTGTGGACACACCAAACCGGCGGGTTTATTGGTGTAGAATAACAACTTACATATACATGAGTTTAAGTTTCACTATCGCTGAAAGAGCCTTTGCAACTTAAACTCAGCCATATCAAGCTTAGAAGCTAAACTTATAGCCTTAACCCCCCGTATATCCTTAATGCTCAATTACGCAAAGATTTTTATACACACTTAACCCCACGACAAAACTCATATTTTGGGTGGCTTGGCCGTCGATTTACATGCTATAATCGCGGCCTTTCATAGCCTATGTAGTCAATCAAGGTTGCTTTTATCACCCTGTTTTGTTCGCATAAGCTCTAGTAGTGTAAATGACAGCAACCTGTATAAGCGAAATTATCCATGAGCGAAAATAGTCACATTAAAGTCATCGTTGGCATGTCCGGCGGTGTTGATTCTTCTGTATCAGCTTATTTATTAAAACAACAAGGCTATCAAGTTGAAGGCCTGTTTATGAAAAACTGGGAAGAAGATGATAATGATGAATATTGCGCTGCTGCCGACGATTTAAAAGACGCGCAAGCAGTCTGTGACAAGCTGGGGATTGAACTACACACAGTTAATTTTGCCGCAGAATATTGGGATAACGTATTTGAGTACTTTCTTGCTGAATATAAAGCAGGCCGTACGCCAAATCCTGACATCATGTGTAATAAAGAAATCAAATTCAAAGCTTTTTTAGAATTTGCAGCAACGGCGCTTGGCGCTGACTTTATAGCCACGGGCCATTATGTACGCCGTGAATTACGCGATGATAAATACGTTATGTGTCGTGGTCTTGATGATAACAAAGATCAAAGCTACTTTTTATACACATTAAGTCATGAACATATTGCACAAACGCTGTTCCCAGTTGGTGATATTGCCAAACCTGAAGTGCGCCGCATTGCTGAAGAACAAGACTTAATTACCCACGATAAAAAAGACAGTACCGGTATTTGCTTTATCGGTGAGCGTAAGTTTAAAGACTTCCTACAAAAATTCTTACCTGCACAACCGGGTGTTATTGAAGACACAGACGGTAACAACGTTGGTGAGCACGAAGGCTTGATGTATCACACTCTCGGTCAACGTAAAGGTTTGCTAATTGGTGGCATGAAAGAAGGCTCTGGCGAACCATGGTATGTAGTAGATAAAGACTTAGAACGCAACGTATTGATTGTTGGTCAAGGTAAAAACCATCCGCGTCTTTACAGCAATGGACTAAATGCCAACCAATTACACTGGGTTGATCGTGTTGGGCCAAAAGGTACCACCCGCTGCACGGTAAAAACTCGCTATCGTCAAGAAGACCTAAACTGTACGCTGCTCGTTGGCGATGATGGTTTTGCCCGAGTATTATTTGATGAACCACAAAAAGCAGTAACCCCAGGACAATCTGCGGTATTTTATGCCAACGAAATATGTTTAGGTGGCGGTATTATTGATTCGGTGATCAAATAATGAATGAACACCAAGTCATGGCATTAGCAGCCATGTGCCAAGTTGCTAAACAAGTTCAAAAAATAGCGCAGTACGGCAGTAGCAACGATTACGAATTAGAAAAACTATTAACCAGTATTGTACAAACCTCCCCTGATTCACCCAGTGATGTGTATCAAGGCACTGAGAATCTAAGAGATGGTTATAAAATCTTACTTGATCAACTCAGTGCAGGTGAAAAGAAAGATGTTGAAATCGTCAAATACGTTGGCGGTTTAATGCAACTTGAGCGTGCACTGAGCGCAAAAGCAAGTAGCTTAGCAGAGCTTGGTAAAAGCATTGATGATATCAAGCGACGTCTTGATCACTTTGCTATTACTGATGACACTGTTATTACGGCTCTTGCCGATATTTATTCAAAGGTGCTTAGCCCCCTAGGGCACCGAATTCAGGTTTATGGCAAGCCTGACTTACTAAAACAGCAATTAGTACAACACAAAATACGTGCATTATTATTAGCAGGTATTCGCAGTGCAGTATTATGGCGACAAATGGGCGGTAAACGCCGTCACTTTTTCTTTGCGAAAAGAAGAATTATCGCCATTGCTAAAAACCATATTTAATTATCGTTCAAAACTAAAATTTAGGAGTTATTATGGAGCTTTCAGCGTTAACAGCTATCTCTCCGGTGGATGGTCGCTACGGCAGCAAAACCACTGAACTACGCAGTATTTTCAGCGAATTTGGCTTGATAAAATACCGTGTAACAGTCGAAGTTCGTTGGTTACAAGCCCTTGCAGCAGCTGATGCGATCAAAGAAGTACCGGCATTTAGCGACGAAGCCAATGCTTTACTTAACGCGATTGTTGATAACTTCAGCGAAGCCGATGCGCAACGTGTAAAAGATATCGAGCGTACTACAAACCACGATGTTAAAGCCGTTGAATACTTATTAAAAGAAAAAGTAGCTGACAACGCCGAGTTACATGCAATTAATGAATTTATTCACTTTGCATGTACATCAGAAGACATCAATAACCTGTCTCACGGTTTAATGCTCACTGAAGCACGTAACGAAGTATTACTTCCTTACTGTGATCAACTACTTAATGCAATTAAAGAAAAAGCCATTGAGTACAAAGCAGTACCAATGATGACACGTACACACGGTCAACCTGCAACACCTTCCACTATGGGCAAAGAATTTGCCAACGTATATATGCGTTTAAAGCGTCAACGTGACCAAATTGCACAAGTTGAAATGCTAGGTAAAATCAACGGTGCAGTAGGTAACTACAATGCTCACCTCAGTGCCTACCCTGATTACGATTGGCACAATCATGCTGAGCAATTTGTAACTAGCCTAGGGTTAACATTCAACCCATTTACAACGCAAATTGAACCGCACGACTACATTGCCGAGTTATTTGATGCGATTGCTCGCTTTAACACTATCTTATTAGATTTTGACCGTGATGCATGGGGCTATATAGCGCTAAATCACTTTAAACAAAAAACCATTGCGGGTGAAATTGGTTCATCAACTATGCCACATAAAGTTAACCCGATTGATTTTGAAAACTCAGAAGGTAACTTAGGCCTAGCAAATGCTATTTTCGCTCATCTAGCGCAAAAGCTGCCGGTATCTCGCTGGCAACGTGACCTTACTGACTCAACAGTACTGCGTAACTTAGGTGTTGGTATGGGTTATGCGCTAATTGCATACCAATCAACCCTAAAAGGTGTAAGCAAGTTAGAAGTAAACGAGCAACGTTTACTTGACGAGTTAGATCAGAACTGGGAACTGCTAGCAGAGCCAATTCAGACGGTAATGCGTAAATACGGTATCGAAAAACCATACGAAAAGCTAAAAGATTTAACCCGTGGTAAACGTGTAAATCAAGAGATCATGGCTGACTTCATCGATGGTTTAGAGTTACCGGAAGAAGCAAAAGTAGAAATGAAAAAACTAACACCGGCTAACTATATTGGTCGTGCTGTCGAGTTTATCGACAACCTAGTTTAAGCTTTCTGCGACAACTTATTTTATATACACTATAAAGCGAAAGGCTCTTGCCTTTCGCTTTTTTCATTTTAATGGGGGCAGCATGTATCAATTAACGATTAACGACTTATCCGAGCAAGACTTTCTAACACAGTATTGGCAAAAAAAACCGCTCTTGATCAAGCAAGGGTTTACAGACTTTGCCGACCCGCTTGATGCTAATGAGCTTGCCGGTCTTGCCATGGAAGAGAGCATTGAATCGCGTATTATCACTAATCATGATAATGACTGGCAAGCGCATCATGGCCCATTTGAAGATTTTGAATTACTAACCGAGCAACATTCTACCCTACTCGTACAAGCAGTCGATCATTGGCATCCTAATGCTGCGCAGCTGCTGGAACCATTTCGGTTTATTCCTAATTGGCGTATTGATGACCTAATGATCAGCTTTTCAACGCCTGGGGGTGGAGTCGGTCCGCATTTAGATCAATACGACGTATTTATTATTCAAGGTGAAGGCAAGCGTCATTGGCGTGTCGGTATGCCAGATAATAAACTAAAACAATTTGCACAAAATAAAAGTTTATTACAAGTTGAACAATTTCCAGCCGTGATTGATTGCATCCTAGAACCAGGCGATATTTTATACATCCCGCCGGGCTGTCCACATGAAGGTTATGCTGTAGAAAACGCATTAAACTACTCGATCGGATTTCGTGCACCAAATCAACGCGATCTATTATCAAACTTTGCTGATCACATTATTGATAAAGAAGCGGGAAATAGCCGTTATCAAGACCCTGCAATAACACTGCGCGATTCTAAAGGTGAGATCCAAGCTTGCGAAGTCGAAAACATTAAACTATTAATGCAAGCGGCCCTAAATGACGATGCATTACTTAAATCTTGGTTAGGTAATACACTTAGTCAACCTAAGCATGAAATGGATTTAATGCCACCAGAAGATTTATTTGATAGTGAACAAATAGCTGAGCTATTGAATGATGATGATGTGATTTTTGAGCGCCTCGGTGGCACCCGTGCATTGTATCAAGTTTTTGAAAATGAAATACTTCTCAGCATAAATGGTGAAAACTACCCGCTCCCTGTTAGTGACTTAACTGCGGTTAAATTACTCACTGACCATACTATGGTGACAGCAGAGCAACTAAATAGTTCAAAAAATAGTTTAGTTTTCATACAAACCTTTACTACACTAATTAATGAGGGGATTTGGTTTTGCTAGGAGTGTGTTTGTATGGGCTATCATATCAACAAGGTAGAATGGGATATAGGTAAGGAGTTACTACAACAGATCAGAGAGCGGGTATTTGTATGTGAACTACATATTCCCAAACATATCGAGTTTGATAATCTAGATAGATATGCTCATCATATACTGGTAACAGATGACAGCCAAGGCCCAGTTGCAACAGGCCGATTATGTAGCGATGGCCTTATTGGCCGTATTGCGGTGTTGCCAGAGCACCGTAATCGCTCCGTCTATCGTTCATTGCTGAATTATATCGTTGAGCTTGCACAACAGCAGGGTTGTGATTGCGTCAGCATTAATTGTATTTTAAATGAGGTAGAACGATTTAAACGTAATGGCTTTGAACAACAAGGTTGTGTGTTTATGGAAGCAGGTATTCCACGGCTTCGTATGCAATGCCCCATTAATAAATTCAATACGAAACCATTTACACTGGTGCATTGATAAAAATTTATTAAAAATGGCCATGCTAGCGAGTTAAAAACCACCAATTTAATGCAATCGGCATAAAAAAAGCGAACGTACTAATGTGTAACTCCTCATAACACGTTCGCTTTTTTAAATTTTAAAGCTGTTCTTTATATTAAAATCTTTATATTAAAATCTTTAAGTTAAAATTATGAATAAGCTTTCAGGTTAATTAACTTCGTTTGCCCACAGCTGTTCCTTTTCATATATTTCATAAATACCATGCGCACGATTAATTAGTAGGTTAGCAAAATCAACTTGAGTTTTATCGTGTCCACCGGTTTGCATAATTTGGTCTGCTTTTAACTGCCAATGCAGAGAAAAATATCGCAGCGCATCACGCGCATTTTCGGCAACTGATGCTAACGCATGATCAGTTGGTAAGCGACCGGTGATAACCCAATAACTTTTACCGTCTTGGCCTTTAAACTTCCATAGGGCACATAATGGAGCGATAAAGCGGCTTTCTTTTTCTAGCAAAGTTTTTGGCATTACGCCCTTTTCTGCTAAATGCTTTTGTGCATTTTGAAAACACTCACGTTGCCATGCAATACTTTGCTGCTTTGCTTGTTCTTGTTCTTCTGGTGTTAATTCTTTAAGTTGTTTTTGTTCCACAGTATTCATCACTCGTTTACATAATTTTAGTTACTTTAAGGGCATATAATTATCGGTGCAAGTATAAAAGACAAATTCCAGCGAGATCATAAACGATCGCCTGTTTTTTCTACACTCTAACCCATCGTTCTACGCACAACTGTTTACTAATACAGCAATAAAATCAATTTATAGCTAATTTATAAACTATAAAGCCGTTGTTAATGCATACCAGCACGGTATTATTCATCGTTTGTTTAACGATAATTCTTTTTCGCTGTCATACGATTAAAAAAACTAGGAAAGAAACGTTTTATAGTCGGAGCCCAGCCACTGATCCCCTCGCCAACCACCACTTCATCTTTACGTTTAGCTATTGCACTGACCATTTGCTTCACAGCAGCCGTTACATCCATACCATTTTCAATGGAGTATTCAGCCTTATTTTGCGCAATACCATGTTCATTAAGTGAATTATGAGCAATAGCCGTTTTTATAGAGCCTGGGCAGATAGTCAAACAATGAATGTTTTTATCGGCCACTTCAGCTCGCAAACAATCCATAAAACCAACAACTGCATATTTAGAGCCTGAGTAACCGGTTCTGAATTTAGAGCCAACTTTACCTGCGACACTACTGATTGATACTACACAGCCGCCGCCATTTTTAACCATACTCGGTAATACCGCTTTAGTTAGCGCAATCAAACCAAAATAGTTAACTTCCATAAGTTGACGATACACAATAAAGTCATTTTCTAAAAACAAACTACGCTGCGACACGCCACCATTATTAATTAAAATATCAACGTTACCAATCGTAGCCATACTATTTGTAACATACTCAAGTACCCGTTCAGGTTGTGATAAATCAAGAGGTATTACTTTGTGTTGTCCAGCCGGTAACTCGCTACAAAGTTGATTTAGTTTATCTGCACTTCTGGCTGATAAAATAATATTAGCGCCTAAGTGTGCTAACTGTATCGCTAACTCTTTACCAATACCTGATGATGCCCCGGTGATCCACACCGTTTTATTATTAAAGTTCATGCTCTACCTATGATTATTATTAAGGCTTTGTAGGACCCGCAATGTCTGTGATCTGTTGCTCAAGTTGTTTATATAGTCCGAGTAAAAAAAGCGCCTCAACAAGCACAAATAATGGCCCAATGATAAGCCCGATTAAGTCATCAACAAAAGCTGGTTTTTTACCTTCAAAATAATGCCCAATAAACTGTAAAACCCAGCCAAAAATAAAAACACCTATACTAACAGCTAACCAGCTAGTAAAACTAAGTGAAGCAATTGGCGCAGCCGCTATACTCATTACTACTAAAATAATAGCCATTATCAAACCTAGTGAGACATTAAGCAGTAAATAATAAATCACAGTAACTAACACAAAAACATGAGCGCCATTGATAACATGATCAGCAACTGGTAAATAAATACGCGCTAATAAACACAATACAGCGTATACAATGAGTGGAATACCAAAAAAGTGTGTGAGTACATTGCGTTTTGAACGGTGATATAAGCCATAATTGCCCAGTTGTTGTTGCAGCGTTTTCATTTTCTTTACTTTATATAATTATCTTATTATTTACTTTAGCAGTTAACACAACGTAACAATGTCTTCTACCCGACATTTGTAAAATCCACTTATACAAATGCGCTTATGATTTTACCTTTATCGTGATCCGGGGTTTTAGATTGTAACTCACGGCCTTTTTGATATTCTTGTCCAAGCATTTTTTGTAACGATTCCATTTGTTTTGCTAATTCGTCATTCCCCCCTCCCTGCTCTTGTATTTTTTCTGTCAGCTTTTCAATCGCGGCCTTAAGTTCAGCTATTTTATCTTTATCAACACCTAATCGTTGATAAATAAGCGCTTCATTTGCTTTTTCTAAAAAGTCTTTTCCATATGAAGGGTTTTTAGGGCTGCTAACAGTATTAGCTTGGCTATTTATTGCCGTTTCTGGCAATTCGGTTGCCGCTTTAGGATGGCTTATGCTTTTCGCTTGCACAGGAGGGTTATAAGGTTCTGTACGGTACTGATTATTAAATATTAGTGAGCTCATTGCTTCAAATCCATTGATAGTTTTATTTTATAAAGCAAATTTAAGGTCAATGTACTTATATCAGGTAAAAATAATAACGCAGCTAATGTACAAGTAAAGCCAGCTGTTGTTTATCAAGAATTTCTATACGCTGGTAATGCAGGGAAATAAGATTTTTTTCACTTAATAACTGCAAGATTTGATTAATAGTTTGACGAGTTAAATAGGTCATATCTGCGAGTTGTTGCTGCGATAACATAATAGTAGCGGTATTACTGGGCAGCGACATGGTTGCCATCATAACCAGCCGTTTACAGACTTTCTGCTGTGCAGTTAATAAAGCATGATCTTCTAATGAAGTGAACAGCAGCCGCATTTTTTGTGAAAGTAAAACACCAAAATCATGCCAATAAACAGGCGTGATTGTTAATAATTGTATCAGTGCCCGATGCGGTACATGTAGCAATCGAGCGGGTGTTTGTGCATAAACATCGTGGGTACGCAAACCACCATCAAATAAAGCAACTTCACCAAACCAAATAGCGGGATCTATAAAACTCAGTACCGCTTCTTTACCTTCTCCATTTACTCCACTGACTCGCATAACTCCATTAACAACAGCGTATAAACCCGCATTTTCATCTCCTCTTAAAAATAATGCTTCACCCGCATCGAGTTTAATTACTTTTGCATGTAACAATAGCTGGTGTTGAAATTCTTCCGAGCGGCTACTAAACCAATTTCCTTGGTTAATTATCGCACGGTCCTGTTCATTCATATCGTTTTACTCTACATTAGTTTTAATAATCAAATAATAAAAGGGATCACTATGTTACACAAAGTTATTTACAGCGGCTTATTGCTAAGTACGTTATCTGCACCAAGTTTTGCAGCAGCTCCTGATCAACAGCTCAACAAGAATCTAAAAAAAGCTAACCACAGTGTAAGTGAAAAAGTGATCACTTGGCGACGCCATCTTCACCAATACCCAGAGCTTAGTAACCGCGAATTTGAAACGGCTAAATACATTACTAAACATTTAAAAGCACTGGGGCTCGAAGTACAAACTGGGATAGCCCATACTGGTGTAGTTGCTAAACTCAAAGGTGGTAAAAAAGGCCCTTTGGTGGCACTGCGTGCCGATATGGACGCCTTGCCTGTCACTGAGCAAGTTGATTTACCGTTTGCTTCAACTCAGACCTCAACCTACCGTGGTAATGAAGTCGGTGTTATGCACGCCTGCGGCCATGATAACCATGTCGCTATTCTAATGGCTGTAGCTGAATCTTTGGCTAAAATTCAAGATGACTTAGCGGGTGATGTATTATTTGTCTTTCAACCAGCTGAAGAAGGTGCCCCAGAAGGTGAAGAAGGCGGTGCTGAACTCATGCTAAAAGAAGGCTTATTTAAAGAAAAACCTGACGCCGTGTTTGGTCTACATGTAACCAGTTCATTAAACACCGGCCAAATTGGTTTCCGTGAAGGCCCGCTTATGGCCAGTGAAGATTCATTTACAATCAATGTACAAGGCCGCCAAACTCATGGTTCACGACCATGGAATGGTGTTGATCCGATTGTGGCATCATCACAAATAATTATGGCCGCACAAACAATTTCATCTCGCCAAGTTGATGTTACTAAAGCGCCGTCAGTTATTTCGTTTGGTGCTATTAATGGCGGCGTACGTTCCAATATCATTCCGGATAGTGTCGAGTTAATTGGCACGATTCGCACCTTTGACCAAGCAATGCGCGCTGATATCAAAAAGCGTTTAGTGAAAACAGCTGAAATGGTCGCTGAATCCGGTGGTGCTAAAGCTGATGTACATATCGACCACGGCTACCCTGTCACCGTAAACGATGTAAAACTCACGCAAAAAATGACGCCAACACTAACTAAAGTTGCTGGGGCTGAGAATATCATTACCACTGATTTGATCACCGGCGCTGAAGATTTCAGCTATTACGCTTTAGAAACTCCTGGATTGTTTTTCTTTTTAGGTGTTACCCCACAAGGTCAAGATGCAAAAACGGCAGCAAGTAATCATTCACCACAGTTTTTCGCTGACGAGCAAGCACTGCAATTAGGCGTGAATGCGATGACGCAGTTAGTTGTGGATTACTTTGCGATGAAAAAATAACCAGAACTCCAACGTACATGCTAAATCATAATCGGTTAGCATAAAATAAATATACCCACACTCTGTGGGTATATTTAAAAGTATTGATAAACCTACGCGGATTTATTTTATCGTGCGGTTAGTAGCTGTGATAAATAGTCAGGCTTACCTTCAATACGTTCAAGGTGAGGATATTTAAGGCCATCATGATAATCGATCTGGATTTCACTGTACTGATCAAAGTTTTTCACCAAGAGCTTAATTGGCGCTTTTGAGCCTTTAGCATCCGTCACTGCATCTTTGAGTGCATCAGCACTAAATTGAGTATTATTAACGGCAACAATTTGCATACTTGGCGCAAGACCCGCATTAAATGCAGGGCTATCCCATAATACGTCACGCATTTTGCCTTCTTTATTTACCGAGAAGCCCAGAGAATAAAGTAAATCAGTTGATTTATAGCGGCTTTCAATTGCTTTAATGCCATCAGAGGCTTTATCGTTATAGGTCAATTTCCAACCTTGGTCTTCCAGTGATTTAGATAAGTTAACATGGCCTTTTAAACGCGAATTAATAAAGTCATCCCATTGATACTTTTCAATACCATTAAGCGTGTTAATCACATCATCAAATTTATAGGTCAACACATTCCAATCACCCGGGTTTACGCCAAAAAAGTTCTGGGCAAAATCATCTAATGAATGACTGTTGTTACTCAATTCACGTAATTTTGCATCAACCGCAAACCAAATTAATTCTCCACCAGAGTAATAGTCTTCGCTCATTTGATAACTACGATAAGGCAAAGATGAACGCTGAGCGATAGTTGGATCGTTGGTTGTATCTAAAATATTACGCCATGCCATGCCAGGTCGGCCTTGGTCGTAGGTTGCACCTAAACGAGCTAGCATATCCATCGCATTTTCTTGGCTCCAAAGTCCAGAACGAGCCGCAATGACTTGCCCCCAAAACTGTGTTTGCCCTTCATATACCCATAAACCATTAGCTTCTTTAACTTGGTTATAGGTCGGTGTCCATAATGCGTCAGGGCGACGATATTTACCATTCCATGAATGATTAAATTCGTGTGCTAATAAATCGCGACCGACCCATGACTTATCCCAGTCAGTAAAATAATTTTCTTTCGCGCTATTTTCACTTGAGCGATGATGTTCCATGCCGATACCGCCTAACTTATCTGTCAGGGCAAGTAAAAAGTCATAATGATCAAAGTGATGTGCACCATAAAGCGCATACATTTGTTGAATAAGCTCACGGTGTGCTGTTAACCCTTCAGCACTGATCTCAAGATCTTTTTCTTTATCGGCAAAGACATTTAAGAACACCGGAGTATCTGCATTTGGGTTTAAATCAACACACTTATAGTGGCTACCGGCAAACATTGGCGAGTCTACAAGGTTTTCAAAATCAATTCCCTCAAAGGTAACTGTATTGCCTTTTTGCGAAGATTTTTCAAGTGCAGTAGCAAACTGCCACCCTTTTGGTAACGTTACACTCGGTTGAAATTTAATTTTACGGCTATAGTGCCCAGCAGGGTAAAGCGCTACTGTATCCCATTGTAAATTGAGCATTTCTGGCGTCATCATAACGCGCCCTTGCTCTGAACTTTGTGGTGACAAGAATTGATATTCAACATGCAACTCACGTACACCTTTAGGAACCTTAAGATTAAAAGCATATACATTGCCAGGATCTCGTTGCCATTCGATCACTTTACCTTTTGCTGACATTTTCAATCCAGCCAACTGACTTATTGGTCCAACTGGTGAGTGATGTCCAGGTATCCATTGTGGATAAAGCAAAGTCATTTCACCAGCACTAACAGGGATAGTTTCGTTTATTTTAAAAATACGATGAGCTAGATCTGTGGCATCAACCGCTATTTTTATAGTGCCGGAATATGGGGTATCAATCGGGTTTGGAACATCAGCAAACGCTGGAAGCGTAAAGCCCATAACAGAGCTGAGGGCAGCAGCAAAAACATGTTTATTCACTTACTTCTCCAATTAGAGAGGCGCAAAGCACGCGCATTAGATGGGTATTGTCCTAGTAATTTGAGTGCAAAACACTCGATAACCTCCCTTTTACTTTCAGAAACTTCTGAAACAACCAACATCAGTTATAACTATAACAACAGCTAATAGCAATTATTTATGGACGAACAACCATTTAATGCGTTCAATTTACTTGCGCTTTAAGTCAATTTATAGTGCCGAATTTAGCTGTATCAGCGCTTATTTGCATTCTTGTACTGAGAATATAAGAGCGCTGCAAGCACTGTTTTAAAACTTAATCATGCACCATACCTATGTTCAGGCTAAATAAATCATCAGTACGCTATTCTAATAGGCTACTTTTTTGGTAATGGTATGGAGACCACAATGGCATCTGACTATTTTCATTTGTTAAATTTGATCGGGGTAGCGTTTTTTGCCATCTCAGGTACTCTAATGGGCCATGAAAAAAACATAGGAGGTTTTGGTGTTGTGGTTGTCGCGTCAGTGACAGCGCTCGGCGGCGGCACACTGCGCGACGTATTATTAAACCACCCAGTATTTTGGATAGCCGAACCGGATTATTTATACGCAACATACAGCGCCATATTTATCGCCGTAATATTTATTCGTCATTTACCTCACGTATCAAACTATTACATGTTGCTGGTCGATGCTTTGGGCATGGCAATTTTTAATATTGTTGGCATTGAAAAGTCCTTAATCGAAGGCACTACGATGATTGTGGCTATTACTATGGGCATGACCACGGGCATCTTTGGTGGTCTAATGCGCGATGTAATATGCCGTGAAGTCCCCCTTGTCATGCGCGAAGAGCTCTACTCCACCGCGTGTCTATCTGGTGGCTTAACTTATGCCACACTGTTTCTATTAGAAGTACCTTATGTTTGGTGTATTTTAGGCGCACTCTTTATTACCGTATTTTTACGGCTCGGTTCCCTACACTGGGGATGGCAACCAAATATATTTAGAAAAAGGTCGGTTAGAAAACAATAGTTTGCTATGTGAAGTTCCGATTAAAACGCCGAACTTTTGTACGTACCTTTTTCATCGATGATGACGTATTAAACTGAATCTTACATCCCAATGTCCATTTTTCGTACCAGGTTACAGCATAAAATTCATAGTTATTTAAGCTGAAATAAGCAAGAGTATATCGTTTGCCTTAAATTCAAGCTCCATAAGTAGATCATCGTATTTCCAGTCTCGATACTCTTGTTATTGGGTCAGGATTTGCTTTGTGAAGTCAGCCATTTATAGGTGGAAATATGATACTTTTAGGCACCTTGTCTTATTTTACCCCTATTTTCTCCACTGTGTTTGCCTCTATTAACTTATCCGTTGCTTTAGCTGACTATTTTTTACAAGGTGTTGTACTCGTGACTATTGGGTCGTTAATTTGCTTTTGGGTTACCCGCACAAAAAAACCTGTAGTAGATAACTAAATGTAAAAGCGAAAAGCAAATAACGCTTTTCGCTTTATCAGGTTTTATTAGTTGGCTAATCTTAGCCCTAGCATCACCAGCATAACTAGATTCGCAATTACGCCAATCAAAAAGAAGTAGCTACGCGGGCTGGGGTTTTTCTCTGTGGCAATTGCGTAATACAGTACCATATGAATTAAACGTGCAATGACGTAAACCCAAATACAGATTGCAAAAACCGAACTGTGGTAATTAATCACAAAGGCAAATAAAACCGTTCCTATAAATAACGCGCTGTTTTCTAATGTGTTATGAAAGGTGCGATGCGCTCTAAATATAAAACTCTCATGAGATAGGTCTTTATCAATTTTTCCTGGCACAGCCCCAGGCTGTTTGGCTTTACTAAACGTCGCCACTGCCCACTGTACTAACACCATAATTAAATATAAATAAAATGCTATAAACGCTGAATGCCCTATATCGGTCATTGCTTAATCCTTTGTGTTGTTATTAGAGTAGTAGTTATAGCAACTATCAAGCCACATATAAGCCACTGATATATATAGAAATTACTTTTTAGTAAAATGATTTTTTGTAATAGATTCATTCTTTATATAAAACTTACTCTATAACAGCGGCTTGGTATTTTTTGCAGCCTAAGCGCAACCACAAAAACAATACTAATTACTTACTTTATAAATTTTGTTTGATTATTTATTCTAAGTATTGTTTTATAGCGTTACTGATAACGGAACGGTAAAATAAATATGATGAATAAAATAACCAAATGCTTGGCAACCTTAGCTCTGTTGAACTGTGTATCAGCGCCCGCTTTTTCAGCTCAATATGAAATCGAAAAAGGTGAAAACTTGTCTAAGTTGGCGCAATACAAAGACGTAACCACCATTAAACGCAATTTCGCAAAACAAATAGCGCTTAATTACAGTGTATTAAACGCTGATCTTAAACAAACGCTAAGCCAATATAAACTGGTTTTGAATGCGGATCAGCTACCGTCTTTAGGCATGCACACACAACAAAATACTCGTTTAGCAAACAGCGCATTACAACAGCTTAAAGGTTTACCACAAAACACCGGTAGTTTGTTACAAGTGCGTTTGGCTAGCGATGAAATGCTTAGCGCTTGGCAGCAAGGCGAACGCCCTTTATTTGCATTTGCACCTGCTGGTGACGATTCGCAATGGAGCGAGATTGAAGCGTTCGATCAGTTTGGTGACATTCACTATCTTAGTGTTGATCAAATGCCGACCCAACCTGTATTTATTGTCGAATTAGATCAACAAAAAGTACAAGATGCGGGTATTGCAGTAATGAGAGGAATTTTATCTGCTAACAAATTCAGTAAAACCACGGTTAGTCCACAAAACCAGTTAAGCAATGAACAACCCCTGCAAACCAGTGTATTGAAAAAAATACGCTTAGAAGATGACAAAGAACCTTGGATCTCAGGTGGTGCTGAAATTTATGCCATTGTAACGGGTATCGACCCCACCCGAGATGAACCAATATTAGATATCGTTGATTTACCTTATTTAGATCATGACAAAACCGATTACAGCCCTAATCAGGTTTTAATTCATTGGCAGCGTTATCGTTGGCAAGCGGTCGATTTACTCTTAATGGAACAAGATGACAACACCAACTATAGAACTCTAGCAATAAAATTATTAGAAATATCAGAGCAAGTAATGGCGAGCATTCCTGATTTACAAGCGCAAGGTTATGCCATTATCCCTAAGCTGACCAATGAACTACTAAAAGCAATGCCGGATGAATGGTTTACTAATAATGACGATTATGTTGATGTTTTTTACACGCTGTTTGAAAACAAAGACTATCAAGAATATAAAGGAGCAAGCAGTAGTGCGACCATTACGCTGTCTCCTTTAGAAATTAACCCAAGACTAAACTAAGTCATCCCCATTCGCTTAATTATTATTGCGGATGGTATCTTCTTCACTAGCCACCCATTAGCGCTTTAACGTTAACGGGTGGCTTTATCTTAAACAGCCACTTTTTTGAAAACACGCGTTATATTTTAATACCCTAACCTTGCGCTACTGATTTACGAAAGCGCATTAATGCAACAGTAAAAAACACACTGCCAATAACAACTAACGCTAAAAAGTAAGGCCAAACTACATCCCACCCTGCTCCTCGGTATAAAATTGCTTGAGCAAATTTTACAAAATGCGTTGTTGGCGCCAATAACATTATATTTTGCACCACCTCAGGCATACTTTCATGCGGCGTAACACCACCAGAGAGCATTTGTAATGGTAATAAAATTAAGATCATCAGTAACCCGAGTTGCGGCATGGTGCGCGCCTGCGTTCCTAACAATATACCCAGCGATGTGGTCGCAAATAAATGAATAGCAACGCCAAATAAAAATAAGCCTGGCGAGCCATGAATAGGCACTTGTAACAAACCTTCGATCACAATAAATAATGAAAACGTAGTCAGTAATAAAATCACTAACCCATTGGCCCAAATTTTCGCCATCACTATTTCAAAGGGGCTTAATGGCATCACTAATAAATGCTCTAATGTGCCGTGTTCACGTTCACGGATCACCGCGGCGCCAGTTAAAATAATCGAAATCATCGTGATCACGTTCATTAATTCCATCACGCTACCAAACCATACGCTTGTCATGTTTGGATTAAACATAATGTGCGCCGATTGCTTTATTGGCAGTGAATAAACGGTTCGATAACCTTGCACAAACTCATTTACCTCGCCGTTAATAATGGTTTGAATATAGTTATCACCAATAAATGCTTGCGACATACGCGTAGCATCTATATTTACTTGAATCGTAGGTTGCTTAGCTGCAAGTACATCACGCTCAAAATAAGGCGGTATATTAAGCACAAAAGTATAACGGCCATTATCCATAGCTGAGTCAATATCGCTTAATGAAATACTGTCTGGTGTTTTAAAGTAAGGCTCATAAAAGGCATTAATAATACGCTTGGATAATTGCGATTGGTCGTGATCAACAACTGCAATCGGCGCATTATTTAACTCTATCGACGTGGCTGAAGCCACCACATAAATCAGCCCAGTAAAAGCAAAAAAAACAAATAGCAGTAAAACCTTATCACGCCATAAACTACGCAACTCTTTAATACCTAAATTAACAATGTTTCCGCGACGTTGCATGGCTATTTGTCCTGCTTTGGAAGTAAAAATACACTGGCCAGAGTCAGCACAGGTATAAAAACGAATAAAGGCAGTAGCTGGGCTGATAAATCAGAAAAATTAAGCGCTTTATTAAAGACCCCTCGACACGCCTCTAAAAAGTAGGTGGTTGGAAACAATTTGCCAATAATCGCACCAAACCCTTCCAAGGAAGAAACAGGGTCAATTAGCCCACAAAAGTTAACGGCAATCATCAACACAACCACCGTAGTGGCTGCCAATGCTGAAATTTGTGTTTTTGTAAAAGCCGAAATTAACAGCCCCACCCCCGTAGTCGCTGTAACGTATAATAATGCAGCCAAACTAAGCGCCCAAAAGCTGCCTTTTAGCGCCACACCAAACACGGTAATAGCAAGTGCGACTAAGCCAAAAAAGCTGATCATACTCACTAAAATGTAAGGCAGCTGTTTGCCAATAATAAATTCCAGCCGGTTAACCGGTGTTACATATAAGTTTATGATTGAACCCAACTCTTTTTCCCGCACTACGCCAAGCGCCATCAATATTGCAGGAATAAATACCAGTAGCAGTGGAATAACCGCCGGCACCATGGCCTCAATGCTTTTAAAATCTTGGTTATAACGATAGCGAGATTCAATATTAGCTGGCACTAAGTTTGGTACTTGTGCATAAGTGCGCAAAGATAAGTTGGTTAAATAGCTGTAATACACGCCGCTCATATAACCATTAATCGTTTCTGCCCTAAACGGCATAGAACCATCAATCCACACTACAATTTCAGGTTTACGGCCGCGTTTAAATTGCTGAGCAAAGTTAGGTGGAATTTCAACGGCCACGCTTAACTCACCACTGCGCATTCGTTTATTAAGTTCTTGCGGGCTTTTAATATCTGCTTTTTGAATAAAGTAACGTGAACCTGCCATATTTTGAATGTAGTTGCGGCTCTCGGGCGATTGGTCTTGATCTAGTACCGCAAAGCTTAAATCTTCAACATCAAATGTAATGCCGTAACCTAAAATAAACAGCAAAATTATCGAGCCCAGCAAAGCAAACGTTAGGCGAATAGGATCGCGCCATAACTCTAGCGTTTCGCGATGCGCATAACCAAATAACCGCAACAAACTAAATGCGGGGTTAGTGTTATTCTTACGAGTAGCGGGCGCTGTAGCCAAAGCTTTGGGTTTATCAGTTATCGATGCTTGTATCGCCGAGCTTGCTCCGGCTGCATTTACTGCTTCTTCTAAATATGCAATAAAGGTAGCTTCTAGTGTGTCGGTATTACGCGCTTGGCACAGTGCAGCTGGCGTATCGCTGGCAAGTATTTTACCTGCATGCATTAACGAAATTCTATCGCAACGTGCTGCTTCATCCATAAAGTGAGTCGAAATAAAAATAGTCACGCCTTGTTCGCGCGAAAGCTCAATGAGTAACTGCCAAAAGTCATCCCTTGCAACGGGGTCTACACCCGATGTGGGCTCATCAAGTATGAGCATTTCAGGGCTATGAACTACCGCAACAGCAAGCGATAAACGCTGGCGAATACCTAGGGGCAAATCGGTAGGAAAATCGTCACTGTATTTTTTAAGGTTAAACCGAGTAATTAAATCTTTAACGCGCGGCTCTATTTTCTCTGCGGGTAAGTGAAATAAACGAGCATGCAATACCAAGTTTTGCTTCACTGTAAGCTCGTTATAAAGCGAAAATGCTTGTGACATAAAACCAACGCGTTTGCGGCTTTCGATGTTATTGGCATCGACCTTTTCACCAAACAATTTTGCTTCGCCACTGGTTGTGGGTTGTAACCCGGTAAGCATTTTCATTGTGGTAGTTTTTCCACAGCCATTTGAGCCTAAAAAGCCAAAAATTTCACCTTGTTCAATACTTAAACTCACGTTGTTAACAGCGGTAAAATCACCAAATGTTTTACATAATCCATTTGCTTCTATAGCGAACTGGGTTGTGTTTAAGTCTTGTTTACGAGGTGGCACAACTAACCGCTGATGATCATGACGTTTTTCTTCAGGAAGTAATGCTATAAACGCTTCATCAAGCGATTCTTTATTAGTTTGCATTTTTAGGTTTTGTGGGCTGCCCGTACCGATTATTTTCCCATCGTCCATAGCGACTAGCCAATCAAAATCATCGGCTTCTTCCATGTAGGCGGTCGCAACCAGTACGCTCATCGGTGTATTTTCAGCGCGAATACTGTTTATTAATTGCCAAAATTGACGACGCGATAGCGGATCAACTCCGGTTGTTGGCTCATCTAAAATCAATAATTGAGGGTCATGGATCAATGCGCAGCACAAACCGAGTTTTTGTTTCATCCCGCCAGATAGCTTTTCTGCGGGGCGATCGGCAAATGCCTCTAAGCCTGTACTTTTTAAAAGGTTATTAATTCGTTGTTTGCGCTCTGCTTTATTTTGAGAAAAAAGGCGACCAAAAAAATCTATATTTTCAAACACAGAAAGTGTTGGGTACACATTTTTGCCAAGCCCTTGAGGCATGTAAGCAATGCGTGGCGACACCGAATTACGAAAACTACTACTACGCATATTGCCGTTTAATACCTCAACCTCCCCCTCTTGAATCGCCCTTGCCCCCGCTATAAGTGCCAATAAGCTTGATTTTCCTACGCCATCAGGGCCTATAAACCCAATCATTTTCCCGGCAGGTAATGAAATGCTAATGTTGTCCAGCACGCGATTATTAGCATAGCGATGACTCACCTTAGTAAGCGTAACTACACTTTCAAGAGGTGGCTGTTGCGCGTTTTTATCAGTGTTATTATTAGCGTTATCCATTATTCAGGTACTCGTACCTGTAACGACGTAGGCCAATTTTTTTCAGGTGCTAACAACACATAAGCAAGCCCTGGCACCCCTGTTTTTACTTGTTTGATATGATCTTTTAATAACTGCGAGTCGAGCTTTACCTTAACTCTAAACATCAGTTTATCGCGCTCGTTTCGGGTTTCTACCGATTTAGGGGTAAATTGCGCCTGTGCAGACACAAACGTCACTTTAGCCGGCAATGTATACTCGGCAACAGCATCAATAACAATGCGCGCTTGAGAGCCTATTGTTACCTTGCCCGCTTGCGCGGTTGGTAAATATATACTCATATAAACATCGGTTAAATCCAATAACGATAAAACCTTACCACCACTGCCAAGCACTTCGCCAGGCTCAGCTAATCGATACAATATGCGTCCATTGATTGGTGCTGTGAGCGTGCTGTCGGCTATGTTGCTTTGTAATCGCTCAATACGTGCCTGCGCTGCTTCTATTTCAGCATCCGACTGCACAACTTTTACGTTTGCCGCGGTTAAAGCAGCTTGCGCAATAGCAGAGGTGGTTCGTTGTTGATCAACCACTTCTTTTGAAATATGGCCTTTTTCTAATAATTTTGCAGAGCGGCGCAATTCAGTTTGTGCAAAATTAAGCTCACTTTTATGCTGCTCTACAATCGCTAATGCGTATTTACGAGACTCATTAGCAACACGAAGCCCCGCCTCAGCTTCACGTAACTGTGCATTTAAATCATCAGTATCAATAACCGCTAACGTTTGACCCGCTTTGACCATATCGCCTTCTTGCACCATAACATCAACTAAGCGGCCCGGTAATTTTGTAGCAATATCGTACTCGGTCGCTTCAATTCGCCCATTTCCATAGGCAACACTGTCAGGGAGTTGTTCAGCAAATGATGTAGGTTGCAAGGTTTGCCAAGCATACCAGCCAGCCCCCCCCACAATGACCAATACAGCGAGCTTACTCAAAGATTTGAACGTTGATTTAATTGTCATATGCTAAAACTCCATGTATTAAAAAAGTAATGTAAGTGGGGGTAGTCAAGGTAAAAATTTTTAGGATACAGCACGCTATTTGTTATATGAAAGCAACCCTGCTTTGTAAGTACAACAAGGGTAGTTGTAATAAGCGATTTAAACGAACTTAAAAATCCAGCTTCACTAATCTACCACCCTCACCGTTAATAAAGATGATGTGGATCAATATAAATTAGAGTTAATGCACTAATTATTAGTGATTTTTTAAAACAGCAGGATAAAAGAAAGGGAAAACATCAAGGCACCTACTGAGCGCCTTAATATTAATTATGTCAGCGGCAGATTAGCTTACAATTTATAGTAACAAAACCCGCTACGACCTTAATGCTAAGCTAATCAATACCACGCCATGATCGGTGCTTAAATCATCACGCTCAAATTCAGGGTTAATTAAATGACGGTCGTAAGTATGGTACTGGCTCACCTCAAAAAAGCTGTCGTCGTAACTTGAGTCAAACTCGCAAGATAACAAAATATAGTCAAGCACTGAGCTGCTCGCGCCAAAATAATGGGTAGGCTTTCGCTTTAAATCCACTGTATTTTGATTATTTTGATTAGCCAAATTTAATTGCGACTTTGCAAATAACTGCCATGCGTCGTTAAGGCAATATTTTGCAAGGTAAGTTTTACTGTCCAACGTGGGGGCAAAGCGCAGTGTATTTGTTAGTAAATGGCTTAAAACGCCATCGGCTAGGTCGTTATTAAAATCGCCCATTAAAACCATTGGGTTGTGTGTAGATTCGCGGCGCGCAATGATGTCTATCATCAGTAATGTGGCTTCACTGCCGCGCTGAATAGTTGAGCCCCAACTCCCTGCTATATCGGCTTTTAATAACTCAATAATGTTTTTTTCGGGTGTGAGGTCTTTGTTTTGCTCATCGAGCTCTATCATTGAGCGCTTAGACTTAAAATGCACCACATAACAATCCGTGTTGCCGATATGCGGTAAAGTTATTGTAGCTCTAAGCACCTTTCGGCTAAATGTAAAATCATCAGTTAAACCAAGGGTTTTAGCAAGCTCATGGTCATGCTCAACACTTGCCACTTCAACGATTGGGTATTTAGCAGCAAGTGCTACTACAGGTCGTTTGTAAATAAAGTCGTCGATTACCTGAGGCTCATCTACCACGGCAAAGTACTCATAGCCTTGCTCTTTAACTAATTCTTTAAGCGACTCAATACTAAATACTTCTTGAAAGCCAATCATATCAGGCTGATGCTCGGTTAAGTAATTTACAAGCCAACGCTGCTTTTTAGCCCACTGCTCTGCGGTGTATATGCGTTCAAATTCATAATAGGCATTAGGCGGCTCAAGGTAATTAAACAAATTAAAAGTGGCAATTTTAAGAATCGTATCAGTAATAACCGAATCGTCTGCTGTGGTGTTTAAAAGTGTTTTAGTGTGTGATTCAAGGTTGCTGATAAGGCTGCCCTACTTAAAATATGAAAAACGATTATAGCGGGTTATGGCTATATTAATCTAAGCGGTGAAAATTTTTCAATATCAAATTCATAGTGTTAATTTACACTAACTTATCATTTTTTAAGGCACACGGTCATTATGGATTACTCAAACTTCGGCACTAAATTTACTCAACCTAATGGTATTACTCAGTTAATGGAAGATTTAGGTGATGCTAAAAACAGTAACAATCCAAATATTGTTATGCTCGGTGGTGGTAATCCGGCCTTAGTGCCTGTGGTTAATGATTTTTTTATCAATGAGTTACAAAAGCTTGTTGCTAATAATACACTTTCCAACGTATTTGGACTTTACGATGGCCCTGCGGGTAATGATGCATTTCGTGCAGCTCTGGCCAAGCAACTAAAAAGTGAATACTCATGGGATTTAACCGCAAATAATATAGCGCTTGGTAATGGCAGCCAAGCCAATTTTTTTGTGTTATTTAATCTGTTAGCTGGCAGTATGCCTGATGGTAGCCATAAAAAGGTTTTATTTCCGCTGGCACCTGAATATGTCGGCTATGCAGATCAGGGCTTAACTGACGATATGTTTGTAGCAATAAAGCCCGATATCGAAATTTTAAATACTGAAAGTGGCTCAAACCAATTTAAATATATCATTGACTTTAAAGCTGTTGAGCAAGTATTAGCAAGCGACAGCAGCATTAGCGCACTGTGTGTGTCTCGCCCTACTAACCCTACAGGCAATGTCATTACTGATGAAGAAGTACATCATCTCGATTTATTGGCTAAGCAATATAATATCCCACTGATCATTGATAACGCCTACGGCGACCCATTCCCTGGGTGTATTTATACCGATGCAAACTTAACCTGGAACTCAAACATTATTTTATGCATGTCACTTTCAAAGCTTGGCCTACCGGGTTTGCGAACCGGTATTGTAGTGGCTAACAATGACATAATTAAAGCCATTGGCCGTGTAAATGGCAGTATGGTTTTATCGCCAAACAGTTTTGGCCCAAGTTTAGTAACACGCCTAATTAATGAAGATGAACTCCTCCCGCTGTGTAAAAATTCAGTGCTGCCTTTTTATCGAGAAAAAGCACAAACAGCAATGAACTTGTTTGATGAAATATTTGCCCACCTCCCCGTTTACTTACACAAAGTAGAAGGCGCATTTTTTATGTGGCTGTGGTTTAAAGAGGCAAAAATAACCAGCGAACAACTTTACCAAAAGCTTAAAGAGCAGGATGTTTATATTATTCCCGGGCATAATTTTTTTATTGGTATTGATGATGCTTGGGCACACAAACACCAGTGTATTCGCATTAATTATGCAACCGATGCCAGCACTTTGCGAAAAGGCTTAGAGGCCATTAAAGCCGTGATGGCATGAATTGATATTTAGGGCATTCAAACCCTTTGCGTGAATACAGTGCGTGCAAAGCGTTTATAGTGCCTATAGTTATTGGCATAAACCTGTGAACAATTTAAGGTTATTCAGTCATCCTCTAAGCCGTTAAATAAGCCCTAAACTGAGGTAAGCGGTTATTACTTTTATTTGTTGATTGTATTAATTTTGTGCAAACGCGCCACACCCCCTTTAAATTTATATATAAGTTGGTATGCTACGCGACCTTTTTTAACATATGATTATCATCAAAAAAGGGTTTGCCAAGGGGCGGCTATCGCTGCAAGGCACTTAATATAAGTGGCAGCAATAATACAGGCATCGCGTTATAAAACGTTAGATGTAACTTTAAATAGCAATATACAAAAGTACTATTAAGGTCAATTATGCGATTAGGACCAGGACTACTCGTCACCGCTGCCTTCATTGGACCAGGGACTATTACGACTGCCAGCGTGGCAGGTGCAAACTTTGGTTTTGCACTAATATGGACATTACTGCTTTCAGTAATTGCCACCATATTATTACAATCTATGGCGGCGCGCCTTGGCGTAGCCACCGGGCAAGATTTAGCGCAAGCGCTAAGAGCCCACATTGAAACGCCCCTATTTAAATCGCTCGCTATATTTTTAGTGATCAGCGCCATTGGAGTAGGCAGTGCCGCCTATGAAGCTGGCAACCTTAGCGGTGCCAGTATGGGATTAATTGAAATATTTCCTCATGTTAATGCCCAGCTTTGGACGCCACTCATTGCATTTTTAAGTGCGGTGTTACTTTACAGCGGTAAACACAAAGTCGTTGAAAATGCGCTTATTTTATTAGTGATTTTAATGAGCCTAGTGTTTATCTCTACGTTAGTTATGGCTGCTCCCTCGCTGAGTGATGTGTTAGCAGGGTTTATTCCTAGTATGCCAGAGGGTTCAATTACCACGGTACTGGCATTAGTGGGCACCACCATAGTGCCGTATAACTTATTTTTACACTCAGGTGTTTTAGCTGCAAGGCACGACAGTAAAAGTGATAAGCAAAAAGTCATTAAGCAAACTAATGTAGATACGGGTGTGTCTATCACCTTAGGTGGCGTGATCACGCTGGCTATTTTATCAACCGCGTCAGTGGCATTTTATGGCACAGATGCAGGGCAAATTAGCGCTGCCAACATGGCGGTACAACTTGAGCCATTACTTGGCGATGCTGCCCATTACTTTTTTGCTATTGGCTTATTTGCAGCAGGTTTAACCAGCGCAATTACAGCCCCCCTTGCCGGTGCGTATGCAGTATGTGGCATGTTAGGTTGGTCAAATAAAATGGATAACACCCGCTTTAAAAGTGTCGCCATTGTTATTTTATTATTTGGTGCAGCCGTGGCGTCTCTGGGTTTAGACCCTGTTGCCGTGATAATTTTTGCCCAAGCCGCTAATGGCTTATTACTGCCTATTGTAACCACCTACCTAGTGTGGCTGGTTAACCAAAAAACAGTAATGGGCAAATACACCAACTCACTGCTGGTAAACTTAGTTACTTTACCGGTGTTAGTGCTTATTTTTGGCCTAAGTGGTTACAAGCTGTTTAGTTTGATTTTTTGATACGTTTGCGAGTCTTTCCACCTTGTTAACTGCTCATTTTTTCAATGAAATACATCACCCACATTGCGAGTACTGCGATGAAGTTAATTGTAAAAACACTTCCTCGCAGCCTGATGTTTGAAGTGAATATTTGAACGCCACTGTGCAACACTCGCCCAGCGATAAAGACCCAAGCCAGCAAATAATAAGCTGAACTAATTGTTGAATCAGTAGAAATTAAAAGCACACAAACCAGATGAAAAAATACCGGCCACTCGAATTGGTTGCTCAAATTAGCGCTGAGTTTTGGCTGTATAGATTGAAATGGATTAGAGCCATCCGCTCTTTTACCAAGCCCCCATACACTTGGGGCTCTGGCAATAGTGAGCAAACCATATAGCACAACACACAAAATCACGTGTGCGAACATGGGCAAAAATATAGTATTCATTTCACACTGAGTCCTTTAAAGTAATCTAACCTTCGCTAAAACAAGCTTCTTCAACATAGAATAAAAACAGTCAATTGTACGCTATTGTCAATTACTAGGCTTAAGAGAGTAGCTGTTATACGGCAACTATTACTGAGCCTATACTATTGGCAAAACCACCCACCTTTACGCTGTTTATTATTGAATTGTTAGACTCAACTGATGCTGTAATTATTGAATGGCAATTCATAGCCCTACCTTGTTCAAAAACATATTCACTTCCTAACTCAGTAAGGTGCTCGGTAAGGTAACATGCTAAAGCCCCACAAGAGCTTCCTGTTGCTGACTCTTCAGAAATACCAAACAAAGGAGCAAAGTTACGGCAGCTGGCTGTATGTTTACTTTGCACTTCACAAAGCTCAAAAACATGAAAGCCAACAAGGTTATGCTGTTTGCAAAAATCAGCGATACGTTCATCGTTTGGCTCTATTGCATCTAAATAGCCATGAGGAACAGCAATAATGACATCGGCTAGTCCTGTTGAAATAGCTTCAATAGGTAAGTTTGTGCTTTCAAGTATATTACTTTCAATACCTATCACATGGGCAATTTCTTGATATGAAAAACCAGCTATTTTTTCAGGTAATTGCTGCACCATGACAACCTTACCATTTGGTTCAATACTCACTGATAACATGCCAGCCTTGGTGCGCTGAACATAAGTGCCCGCAGTAAGCATACCTTCTTGGAACATAGTAGAAAAAGTAGCTAACGTAGCATGGCCACAAAAATCAACTTCTGCTGTTGTAGTAAAAAAAGACACCTCAAAATCAGCTTCATTATCACTAGCAACAAAAGCCGTTTCTGAATACCCGACAACTTGAGCAATTTTTAATTTTTCAGCATCTGAGAGATTGTCAGCATTAAACACAACACCAGCAGGGTTGCCACCTTTGCCATTTACTGTAAACGCGCTTACCAAAACAACTTCAATATCCACCTGTACCTACTCCCTCTATAACGAGCCTTAAAAGTGACTCGTTTTATTTATCTTTTAGTCCATCAACCATAGCCGAGTTGCTATTTTGATTCAATGGTTTAGCTGTTCTGGCAGGAGCATCAGACCTTACTCTTTATCCATGAAAGACCTCAACGTTAGCTTTATCAACGAGACTGCGATGTATAAACTTTAAAAATGGAGTTCCCTAGTTTAGCGATCACCTCATTGCGTTCTTTCATTGAGACCTCAGTTTGCGCTATGTAGATGCTAATTATGATCGGTGATTGATGTTCACTCCATACTACAGCTGTAATGCTTCGAGCACCAAAGCCACCAGCCCCGGAACGATCGGCTATGTTCCAACCTTCAGGCAACACTGAGCGCAACAAGTTACCCGTTACTTGGTTATTGACCATCCATGCTTTTAACTTTTCTTGGCTCATTGGAGAAAGTGTTGAGCCGAATAATAGCTCATTTAAAATGTTTGCTATTGATTTAGGAGTCGTTGTATCCCTTAAGTCTCCTGGTATTCCTTCATTTAACTCGGGCTCAAAACGGTCTAAGCGAGTTTTTTCATCCCCTGTGTGCCTTACAAAATCAGTTATGCTTTCTGTGCCCCCTACTGCATTTATGATGATGTTTGCCGCGGTATTATCACTTGTTTTCATGGTTGCAGAGCACACATCATCGAGGGTTATTGCTTGTCCTACATACTTTTCTATAACCGGAGAATACGTCACAAGATCTGTCTTTTTAATTTTGACTGTACTATTAAGATTAATATCCCCTTGCTCAGAGTCATACAATAACTTTGCACAAGCAATTGTTTTAAAAGTACTTGTCAAAGGGAAGCGTTCATCACCTTTGTAATCCCAGTATTCTCCATTTTTAGTATCAAGAACCGTTACCCCTATCCGGCCCGAAAGCGTCACTTCTATTAACCTAGCTTCTTGCTCCACTTGTTGAAATTTTGGGCTATGTGAAAATGCCACAAATGGTATTAAAAGCAAAATAACCAATAAAGAATTCATCTATTTAACCCCATGATTCTGATTAACCAGCATTTTATATAAAAGCATCTGTGACAACAAAAAAGCTAAAGCTTGACCTACATGATAAATTTAACGGGGTCAGATCAAGCAGCTTAAAACTTAAAGCTTTCCCTTTCAAAGCTCCACCAACCTCTCATACAATCCTGATGCCCTGCTGACTGATTTATTCATTGCCATTAACAACACTTTTTTATCAGCCACCAGCTCGAAAGTGTTTTTAGCGCGGGTAATGCCGGTGTAGACTAACTGGCGGTTGATGCCGGCAGTTGCTTGGTTTTGTGGTGGCAGTACCATAGCCGTATAGGCAAACTCGGAGCCTTGTGATTTATGAATAGTCATTACATAAACAGTGTCATGGGCTGGTAGTCTGGCTGGTGAAAATGCCCGTTGATTGCCCTGCTCGTCAATAAATATGGCTTTGAGCTGGGCACTGTCGTCGTGCATTAAAATCCCAATATCTCCATTAAATAGTTTTAGCTGATAATCGTTTTGCGCAATCATAATCGGCATGCCCAAATAATGCCGCTGATTTGAGTTTACATTAATCAATCCTTGCTGGCTTAATTGCGTTTCAATGCGTTTATTTAAACTATGAACGCCGTAATCGCCTTCGCGTACTGCAGCTAACAACTGGTAACTGGCAAAAGCTTTATGTATGTCTTGTACGCTCGCGTGTTGTTTAATTAAATTAAGATACTGAGCGTATTTACTGGCGGCGCTTTGTACTAGTTTATCAATCGGTTTACTTACAATGTCATAGTCTAAAATAACGTCTTTAAATTGGCCGCTGCTCAGCTCTTGCTCTACATAATTGAGCTTGCCGCTGTTATTGGTATTAACCGCTAATGCTAATTGACCTATGCCGCTGTCGGCTGTGAAACGGTAACTGTGCTGTAAAAACGCGATACAGTCGGCCAGTTTGAATTGACTATTACCTGCGACTAATTTGCGCTGGTTATTAAAGCATAAGCTGTTTAGTTCAGCGCAACGCGCCTCTGAATAACTTGGCGTTTGACCAAGCACTAAACCTTGGCATAAATCGCTCATTACACTGCCGGTATCAACCGAGGCAAGCTGGTCTTTGTCACCGAGTAATATAAGTCGCGCATGCTCTGGTAAGGCCTCAATTAGTTTAGCCATCAGCGATAAATCAACCATCGACGCTTCATCAATGATCAATACATCTAAATGCAATGGATTACTGCGGTTATGCCTAAACTTATTAGTAAACGGTTTTACCCCCAGTAACCGGTGAATCGTTTGCGCGCTTTCTGGGATCAGCGGCGTAATAGCAGCGCTTATTTTATCTTTTAACTGTTGTTTTGCCCCAAGGATTGATTCACTTAATCGCGCAGCGGCTTTGCCTGTCGGTGCCACCAACTTAATACTCAGTGGGGCATTTTGATAAAGCGATTGTAAAATTGCTAGTAGCTTAGTCACGGTCGTGGTTTTACCTGTACCTGGTCCACCGGTAATAACGCTAAAGCCTTTGGTTGCTGCCATCGCACAGGCGACCTTTTGCCAATCGAGCCCTTGCTCTGGTGCATCTTGTTCGGGGAAATAGTCACAAAGTAACTGAGTTAACTTATCGCTATCAATATCGAGCTTACGCTCACTCATTAACAACAATCTTGATGCCAGTGTTTGCTCATAACCGCTTAGACGTGCAAAATAAAGTCGTTGTTCAAGTAACTGTAACGGTTTAGTCTCCCCGACACTAGGATGGTTTTGCAAGCAATTAATTGCCTCTGCGGTGGTAAATGTGTCGCTAAAAGGGCTGAGTGTGTCAGGAATTATGCCCGCTAGTTTGGTAAAATCACTTTGGCGTAAATTAAACGGATTACGCCAATCTATCTGCGCTAAATCTAAACAGCTGTGCTGACTTTGCTGCGATAAACAGAGTAATAAAACCAGTGAATAAACGTCGTTTGGTTGTTGAGTTTGCTCACTGCTACACAGTAATTCTGCCAGTTTTATATCAACCATTCGTAGCCGGTTTTCGCTAAGTAGGTAATCAAATAATGGCACTATTTGTACGTCGTTCGTCGCTGCTGTTGCAATGGCTGTATTGGTATCTAACACGCTCATAGCATTGCTCCTTGGCTATTTTCGGTTGCCTCATCTATGCTTTGGGCAACACTGCCTTGACTAAAAAGCCCATCTAAAATAATAACTTGCTCGGCGGTCAACTTTTTAAAGTACACACCTTTTCCATCTGCCATACCACGTAAAAAGGTGTAATATACGCCACCTAAATGCTGCTCAATGCTATAATTGTTGATCCGTTGTTTTAATAACCGATGCAATGCCACGGTGTAAATTAGATACTGTAAATGGTACTGGTGGCTACTCATAGCTTGCTCTAAATGCTCTTGCTCATAATCAGTTGGCTGGTTGCCTAAAAAGTTAGACTTATAATCCAAAATAAAATACTGCTCGTTATGACAAAATATTAAATCGACAAACCCTTTTAATAAGCCTTTTACATCATAAAAATCGAGCCTACTTTGATTAAAACCAAAGTGCTTAATCAATGTTTCATTCAAGCCTTTTGCCGTTAAACTGGTAATTGGCAGATTAAACTCCATTTCAACCAAACAATCCCGTGGCGTTAATTTACTTAAACTTAAACCGTTTTCATTCAATGCGCAGTTTAACGCGGCAAGCACCCATTGCTCAGTTGTTTCTTGCCATTGGTCACTAATGTGGTATTTGTTCAAGCTACGCTCAACTACCACGCTTAGGTTTTGCTCATGGTTTGTGGGGTGCTGCTCTGGGCTGGTGAAATCCAGTTGCTCAAAAATCTCGTGTAAACAACTACCCGGTTTTGCCCCCTTGGGAAAGCTATAAGGTGAGCGAATATCGTCTTGTTGCGTGGCAAACTCATCTTTTTGATGATCTTCGTCGCTGCGCCCAGGTTCTAAATGCTCGCTATGACTTTTAAAACTCAGCGCACTAAAACTGGTGGTGCGCCAATCACGTTCAATTTTAACTTTAACCTTATTAACACTCACACTGTGACTTTGTGTTTGGCTTGATTGCAGTGATAATGCACCCTGCTGAGATAACTCTTCGCTAGTAAACTGTTGATAGCTCATGGCTGGTTTGTCAGCACAAAACTCTTGTAAATGCGTGCGCCACACTAAACTACTGGTGATATCAAGTCCTGCAAATAATACATGCCCTAAGGAGCTACTTTGAATTGCCAACCGACTACTTTGTCCTTGGCCTAGGTTATACATACCAATTGCGCAGTAATGAACGGCGCGAGTGAGTGCAACATACAATAACCGTAAATCTTCAGCTAGGCGTTCTTGCTCCGCTTTTTGTAACGCATCGTCATTTTTACTGAGATCGTAAATCAGCTGGCCATCTTGATGATACAACGCATCTTTCGTTTCACGATACCCGCTGGCAAATGGCATAAATACCAGCGGATATTCAAGCCCTTTTGAAGCATGCATAGTGACTATTTTTACCAAATTGGCATCACTCTCAAGGCGTACTTGCACGGTTTCACCATCTTGTTGACTTACTTGCTGCGCAAACCAACGTAATAACCGTAAAGTACCCTCTAGCTCGATTTGTTTTTGCTGTAGGATCTCGCCTAAATGACGAAAATCGGTCAGCCAACGTTCAACGTTGTAACCCAACCCTTGCCATTTCGCGCTTAATTGATTGTGACTGAGTAAGTGCTCAAGCATTGCCATAGCACCTTGTTTGTACCAAATAGAGCTCAGGTAAACAAAAAAGTTAAGATGCTCTTGCCACTGTGCTTCATCATCAGCCAAGGCATAAATGTCATTATAACTTAAGCAAAATAGTGGCCCAGCTAACACGCCGCGCAACAGTGATTCGTTGTATTGGCCATGTAAAGCCGATAAAAAATTAAGTAAATGATGGCTCAGCTCTTGGCTAAATACACTCTCACGGGATAAGTACACGCTCGCAATTTTGGCATCACTGAGGGCTTTTTTCATAATTTGCGCTTCAACCCGATCACGCACCAAAATACAAATATCTGCCGCCGTGACTGGCTTATTCGCAATACACGCACGCCCTTGCTGTGCTTGCTCAAGTAAGGTCACTATTTTATTGGCAAAATAGCTAGCTAAATGTTGCTGGCCAATGCCTTTATTAGTTGGTTTATTTTTTTCATCTGCGGCGCTATCTGCAAACACACAAAACTCAAAGGCGGTGGCAGGTTGGCCATCAATTAAAAACGATTTATCGGCTTTTTTACCTTGTGCCGCCACGCGATTAAACGGGATCGCATCGTTATAAATAAAGCTGTTATCGTGTTTACTAAACAGTGCATTGACGCTTGCAACCACATCGCTACTGGAACGAAAGTTAGTACCAAGGGTAAATTGCTGCTCCTTTGCCACTTCGTGTTTAGCACCAATGTACGTAAAAATATCCGCGCCCCTAAAACCGTAAATAGCTTGTTTAGGGTCGCCTATCATGGCAAGCGTGGTGTTTTCTTGGCTATAAATTTTACTAAAAATACCGTACTGAATGGGATCAGTATCTTGAAACTCATCAATCATCGCTACCGGGAACAACTGCGCTATTTTTTCTGCCAGTGCTGCGCCTTGCTCTGTATTGAGTGCACTGTGCAAATTAGTTAATAAATCATCAGGAGTTATAACGCTTTGCTCTTGCTTGCGTTTTACAATGGCTTGTTTAACCCAACTTGCCGCATGTTGCACAATAGCAATTGCCAAGCCTTGATTAACGGTGTTAACAAGCTTCGCCATTTCATCAAACTGGCTAAGCATTACATGACTAAACAAAGGCTGATTTTTTTTATAATTAGCTTCGTCACTGAGGTTTTCAGTACTCCATATTTCATAAGAGTACTTGTTTGTACCAAACTCAAAAAACAGCTCATCACCTTTACAAAATGCCTCAAGCGCTGCAAGGCTACCTTTACGTGCAGGTGTTTTGGCACCACTTAAGCCAGAGCTTTTTACAGCTGCAATAAATTCGCTATCAAGGCAGGCTTTTTTAAAGCTCGCGACTTTACCAAGATATAGCTCGCGTGCTTGCCACACATCATCTAGTTTTATTTGCGGGTTAACCAGCGCATTGCCTTTATTAAGTATGTTCGCCACTTTACTAAATAACGCTTCAGGGGCAGCAAATACCTCTAAAATTGCATCGGTTTTTTCTTTATTGAGTGGATATACAAACACTCGCCAAAAATCTTTAATGGTTTCAAGCAAGATCTCCCGTTGATCTAAAATAAACTCCAAATTAAACGCCACACCAGACTCAAACGCATGCTGTTTTAACATTCGTTGGCAAAAACCATGAATGGTGAATATTGCTGCTTCATCCATGGATTTAGCGGCGGCATCGAGTAAATCAAATGCACGGTGTTTATCATCGATTGTGGCGATCACAGCATTGATCAGCTCATCCTCTGTTGCTTGGCCAAGCAGTGCATCACGTGCGGCTATAATACGAGTGCGCACACGGTTTTTAATTTCTTGGGTGGCGGCATCGGTAAACGTAACGACTAATATTTGTTCAACACTAAGCGGAGTATTTACGGGCGATGAGTGTTGTTGCGCGATTTGCATGCCGAGTAAATAACGTAAATATAAACCTGTAATAGTATAAGTTTTACCGGTGCCTGCACTGGCTTCAATGAGACTTTGCCCAATAAGCGGCATGGTAAGTGGATTAAGCGCTTGCATGGTCACTCTCCTTTGCATGTGCAAATAACGGCGCAAGTAGCATATCGCTCCAGCGTATAAATTCCTCTTGGCACTCATTCAACGATTGCGTTGTTAAGCGAATATAGGGGTTCTCGCCCTCGCCTCGGCCAATATATTGTGGGCTAAATTTGCTCATTGCTTTGCCAATATCGCCACCACTTTTTACGTACTCATAGCCACTCACAGGAAAAAACGCCACTGGTTCTTTAAGTAGTGCGTTATATAAAGTAAACCAATCTTGCAACAGTGCTTGGGCATCTGCTTTATCCAAAGCTGCAAAAGTGATTTGTTTATCAAGCCCAAGTAATACAGTTTCTACATGTTGATCCACGCACTGCGCAACAAGGTGATATATAAAGCCCTTGATGAGATCTTTTGCCTTGATACTGGCACTGCGATAAAACACTTGTTTGTGCTGATAAAGATGATTTAACCAGCCTTCAAGCTCAGTACTGTTGTTATCACTGTGAAGTGTTAGCGCAACTTCAATCGGTTCATTTTTGCCGCCCTTGATGTGCTCTTTAACTTGCCCTGCCAGTGCATCAACCCGGTGCTGCATTTTCTCAAAGATCAAATCTCCAACATGCGCCTGCGGTAACTCGCCTCGTTGCAGTATTTGCTCACGACTAAGGGGCTGCTCAAAAATAGCCGCTTCGAGTATTTCGTCGAGATAAAAATAACGCTGCAGTGCGTCTAAACTAAATGGCTCTTCATCTTTAGCTACTTCGTTAAATTGTGCTAAACGCAACCCTAAACTTTGCTGATAAAAACTCTCTTGTGCATTGCATACGCTGCGGATAAACATATCCAGCTCAAGATGTTCAGGTGCGCTGACCTCAAGCGCCGTCAGTGGCTCTGGGATTATCGCCTGAGCGGGTAACCAAATTGGATTATAACTGTGATTGGATTGCAGCGTATTAGTGGTATCTGCCTGATAATTTAGGCTATTAAAAGGCTGTAAATGCTGTTTATTGATCAAACACTCAGGCAAGGTTTGCTCACTTGGCTCAGCAAATTTGAAACTGCGGCCAATGTATTCTAGTAATTCACTCACTAAGGTTGATGGCATACGCGGTTGATTATCAAAACATGAACGGCCAATATAACTCATGTATAAGTTATCACGGGCACTGAGCAGCGCTTCTAAAAATAAGTAACGGTCATCTAATTTGCGCGATCGGTCACCTTTTTGCTTTTTCGAATAAGGCACTAAATCAAAACCAATCGGCTGCACCGTTCGTGGGTAATCGGCATCGTTAAGCCCTAACATACACACCACTTTAAATGGCACAGCACGCATTGGCATTAGCGTACAAAAGTTCACTTGGCCGACTAAAAAGCGTTGCCCTACACCTTTTTCTTGAATGCCTTGTTTAATTAAATAACTCACAATACGCTGTGACACTACTTGCGTGTAATCGCCATTATCATGGTGCTTTTGCAGCTCTTCCAGCACCTTTTGCAGTACCAGTAAATCCCAGCTATCGTCGCTTTCGCTCTCGTAAATAGCCGTTAATAGTTCACTCAGGATAAGGGTTTTATTAGTTAGCGTGTCGTCTGGAGTGAGCCTGTGTTTAAAGTGTTGCAATACATCAATAAAATGCACTAATTTATTGAGTGTATCAAGTGCCATCCCTTCCACTTCATCAGCGCTATATATGCCATTAAACGGGCATTGTTCATCACGTTGGGCAATACCTAACAATAAGCGGTTTAAGCCATGTTGCCAGGTATTTAATTCTATCGCGGGTAAATCAAAGCTATGCTTATGCTCGGCGTTTATTCCCCACTTGACGCCAACACGCTCAAGCCAATATTGAATTTGCTCATATTCGTGCGCTTCAACACTAAACTTTTCAGCTATTTGCGTCACTTGCAGTAAATCAAGGATATCTGACACACCAAAGCGCGAAAACGGCAGATCAGCTAAGCTTGCAAACGAACTCAGTACCGGTTTTTCTTGCTCAATGGCTAGATCGGCTAACGCATAGGGAATAAAACGGTTACCCTGCGCACCACCAAATACCGCTTCGATGTAAGGGCTATAAGTGCCAACATCCGGCATCATTACTATAATATCTTTTGGGGTGAGTGCGGGGTTTTGATTAAATAAATTAAGTAAGTAATCGTGCAAACGCTCAACTTCTCTAAGTGGAGTATGGCAATCACTTAGAGCAATGCTGGTATCGGTAGCGCTTATTGCAAGCTTACCTTCATCGTTTATAAACCATTCTTTATTGTCAGTAAGGGATTCACCTTTAAACGCTAACTGGTAAATTTCGCTTTGAATTTGACCAAGTAAACTGTCGTCAAACACATCAATAAAGCCATCAATCCAGCTTGCGTCACGCTGTACCAGTTGTTCAAAGTAATCACGGCCTAATTTACCCCACGATGATAACAACGGATTACCAATAAAATAGTAGTCTTGCTCTGGCTCACTTTGCTTTTTTTGCTGCGCTTCCAGCAATGGCATTTTGGCGTATTTAGCCGTTATTTTAGCTGCCGTTTTTTCATCAATTAAATCCCCCCAATAATGTTCGCTGGGATTAAAAAAGAATAAAAACACCTCAGTTTTTTTACTTAATGCATCAAACACATCAAGTTGCGAACTGGCAATGGCTGAAATACCAAATAAACTGATCCGCTTTGGTAATAAGCTACTGTCCATTTTATCAAGCGCGGCTAATAACTGCCCTTGCATATTGGCGCGATGAAACTGACTTTGCCCAAGCACTTGACTATGCGCTACTATTTTTCTCCACAGATCAGGCTGCCACGGCGCGATACTAATATCTACATCATCTAATTTATCAGTGCCGCTGTCCCATGTGGCTATCCAGTGCGGACGGTACATTAAATATTGGTCATATACATCGGCTATTTTTTCACATAAAGCAAAGGTTTTTTGACCGTCAGTGTCACCTGCTAAGTAGGTTTTAAGGGGTAAATATAACGGTTCATCAATGCAGTTTGGTAAAATAGCAAATAACTTCCAAGCAAGATTAGGTTTATTAAACGCCGACTCTTTGGGTACATTCGGTAATAGCTGCTGGTATAACTGCCAAATGAAGCTCGATGGCAATGGAAAATCTACCTGTGCTGCCACCCCCAAACTTTCACTTAAACCAATTTTTAGCCACTGCGACATACCCGGAGATTGCACCAACACCACTTCTTTATCAAACAGGCTGCTTAATGGGTTTACTTTTAAAAGCTGATGAAACTGCGCTTGCAGGGCTTCCATACGGTTAGATTGAATAATATTGAGCATTGCGACACTGTTCTTGCTTGAGATAAAAACAGTGTAAGATATTTTCAATTATAGGGGTAGCCATTGTCGCTAATTGGCATTAATAAATCAGCGAGTTAGCACAATAATTAACTCACTTTTTATACGCACAGTATAGCTACTGTGCGTTTTATTTTCTGAGGGAGTCATTATTTATATGGGCTAATACTTGATAAGCTAAATTGGCTTTGCATGATCACATCGCCATCAATGCCTTTTAGCTGGAGTGAAATAGCTGGATCTGTTTGTTGCCAATCAATGCTTAAATCACCGTAATTAACGTCATGTGTGAACTTCCCCACGCGGTGTTTATTAGGACTGACGTTTTTCCATTTTTCAGTAAGGCCTGAGCTGGTCATTTCAATCAGTGGATAATCAAGGTTTTGTTCATACCTTGATATCTCACCCCAATGTGTGTCACCACTGATAATTACCACGCCGTTTACTTTGTGTTTTTTAATTAACGCAAATAAACGGTTTCTATCCTCCGGAAAATTAGCCCACGACTCCCAGCCGGTAAAGTCAGGCAGTAACTGTAAGCTCGAAGCAATCAGTTTAATTGCAGCAGGCTTTTTAAGCTCTTGTGCAAGCCATTGCCACTGCGCTTCACCTAACATCGATGCGCCTTTTACTTTACTTGGGCTATAAGGCCCTTGATTATTCGCTTTACGCTCAGTCTTGTATTGTGTTTCACTAACGTGGTTAAGTGCATCGCGGTTCCAACGCAGATCAGGCATGATCACTTGTATCGTGTGCTCACCTTCGCCATACATATACGAGGTATAAATCCCATCAGCACGTGTGCGACGCACTGAACCCGTTGGCTCTTGCCAAAAGTCGAGCATAATTTCCCGAGACTGTTCTTTATGTGGGTACTCTTTACCTGCATCATTTTGGCCAAAATCATGATCATCCCACATGGCAATAAGGGGAGTCTGTGCTTTTAACGTTTTAAAGCCAGGCTTAGCGCCTAAGCGCTGATATTTATCGGCAAGTACGCGCATATCGTTGGTGTCGCCGTAGATGTTATCACCCAAAAAGATAAACAAATCTGCCTGCTCTTTATTGATCGCGTCAAAAATCGGAATATCTTTATCTTGATGCCCACATGAGCCAAACAGTATTTTTTGCGGCGTTAGTTTTTGCGGTGTACTTAATACTGAAAAACTCGCAACAATGCTTACCAATGCGGCCGCTTTAATTAAATGCTTCATTTTAAAATCTCATCAATTGCATCCGCCATAGCGGGATTAAGCTGCTTAGGGTTTTCGCCAAGTACGGTTAAAATCGTTGCCGCAACTTGTGCTTGTTTGAGCTCTGTTGTTGTTTTTAATAAACCTTGCGGTTTAATATCTGGGCCAATTGCAGCTAACCAAATATGCTCAGAGCCAATAATTCCCTCAGGAAAAGCTTTACGACCTTGCTCCGATTTTGCCATTGCTTGTTTTGAACTATGATGCTGCCAATCATTAGCGTTACTGCCACGGCCATGATCCGTGGTGATAATAAGCGTTGTGTTATTTTTATAGCCAGGTGTAGTCTGAATGGTTTGCCATAAATCTTTGATAAAAGCGTCACTTTGTTTAGCCGACTGCAAATAGTGATCGTAATGACCATCATGGGCAAAATCATCGGTTTCACCTAAGCTGATCACTAATAACTTAGGCTTTTTTGCCAGCATATAAGCTTTGGCAAAACGATATGTAAAACTGTCTAAACGCACATTATGCCAAGGACTTGGGATCTCCTGTTGTAAAGCATTTAATAGTGGCGCATCGGCAAATAAGTCTGCCTCAATTGGCATAAAACCCGCATTTACATATACGTCGCTGCGTTTGGTATTAACAATAAACGGAAATACATCCCAACTACCAAATAAGGCGGTTTTATTTTTATAGTCAGCGCGTTGCTCTAATCGCTCTAAAATAGTTTTATTTGGATTTGGCGTTTTATCATTACTGTTAATTGCCTCATCAACACTGCCAGTTAAGATCTCACTGTAGCCTGGGTATGAAAAATACCACGGGTTACTCACCGACATTGTTGAACCATTCTCTCTATCGCCAATTAACACACCGTGTTGAGCAATCGTATTGCTAATAAATGGCATTAACTGAGCTTGTCGGGCGTGTTTGTCATCGCGCCAAAACTGTTGTTTCAATTGCTCTGGCTGTTTAACAAAATCGGGATTTGCTAACAATTTTTGATCGGCGCCGTTAAATACCTCTTGCCAGCGCACACCATCAAGCGTCACAAGCACGACATTATCACTGGCTTTGACAATATGACTTACCATTAATGTACAGCCTATTACGGCCAGTTTAGCTATTGCTTTCATAGTATTCCTATCAATAAAAACCCATCAACAAGGATGGGTTTTGGTTATTATTTTTATAATTAGGGCTTAAAAATTAGCAGTAAATGTAAGTGCTGCAGTTCGTGGTGCACCAATAAAATAAGTGCTGCCATTACCTGTCCCACCCGCTAAATACTGTTTATCTGTTACGTTAGTGACAGCAAAGGCAATATCGATTGATTTAAATGGGCCGGCATTGACGTCTGCAGCATAACCGGCATTGATATCAAGCACGGTATAACCATCAACTTTATTACGTGTACGAGTTTGCTCATCTAAAAATGCACCTAAGCGTTCACCGGTATATTTAGCGGATATACCAAAGCGGAAGTCGCCACTGTAATAATCGGTCGAAAGCACAAACATATCGCTTGGTGAATCGATTACGTCATCGCCTTTTTTAAAGCTTGGCGGTAGCGCTTTTCCGTCTTCATCTTTGAGGATAACACCATCGGCATCGTAGGCACTTGGATCGTGCGATGCGTATTCAGAGCTGTTATTAGTATATGAAGTATAAATATTCCATTCATTTGTAAGCATATAACTTGCTGATAGTTCAATACCTTGCGAGTCAATACCACCTACATTGATGTAAGAGCCATTTGTACCTATCGTATAATCAATCCCGCCGGTATCACTGCCAGGTGCGATAAAGGTGATACGGTTATCAAAGGCAATAGAATAAGCGGTCGCAGTTAGGCTCAAGCGGTCTGCTTTATAACGTACACCAAAGTCGATATTTTCAGCTGTTTCTGGTTCAATTTCTGTGAGTGTAGAACTATCACGCTCCAGCACACCATCTTTAATTGCTGAGAAATTTTCACTAAAACTGGCAAATAACTCAGTACTGCTAGTTAGCTGGTACAAAGCACCTGCACTAAATAACACATCTGAATCACTGTTTATTTTATCAGAGCGTAGATCTGCAAAATGATCGTATTTTTGTAATTCAACTAAATACTGTTTAGCGCCAAGATTAACTGTAAAATCGCCTAGGCTGATAGAATCTTGTACGTACCACTTAAAGGTATCTGTTTCAAAAGTATTTTTATATTGCGTCCAGTATGGGGTGCTATCAAAGTGATGATACACGCGAGCGTCAATAACTTTATGCCAATCACGAGATTCGTCACGATCAGTTTGCTCAAGCCAAATACCTGCTTCAATATCGTGCATCCCTAAGGTTAATTTATAATCGGCGGTTAAACCTAAACGGTCCTTGTCATAGTGTGTATGGCGATATGACATTACCGGTATTGCCGAATCTGGGTAACACGCCGGATTCAACCCTGTGCCTGAATCCCATGGCCAACTGAGTGTATCCGTACAATTTGCGTTAGGCGTTAATGGCTTACCTTGGCTATCTGCAAAACCATATGAGCCAGCATTTGTGCCGCCTTCGGTTGTTGGATTACCGTCTTTGTCGACAGGTGATGTTAAATAAGGTGGGATCCAATCACCACGCCCTGAGTTTTTATGGTAATAAGGGCTGATTGTTAATAATGATGAAGGTGAGATTGCATATTCAAACTTTACGTAACCTAACGCATTTTCACGCAATGTACCCCAACCTTCTGCAAACATTTGGTCAAAGTGTGGCACGCCAGTCCAATTCCAAGTTAGTTGATCCCAATTTGGTGTTTGCGCAAATTGCTGCAAGCTCACACTGTTATAGTTAGTCTCACTTACATCATCATACGATAAACGCCCTGTTACAGTCAGCGCATTAAAGTTAGATACAAATTTAGCCTCAGCATGTTGATTATCTTTACCGCCATTACTGCCATCACCTATCCAGCGGCTAGTATTGGTTTGTGAATAACTCACATAAGCTTGCGTGTTATCAAAGAGAGTGCCAGTTTCATGCTTAAAATAATAACGAGTCGCATCATGGTCACCATTGGTGTAAGCAAATGTAGTTCCTCGCTCAAGGCTAGGATCTTTACTTACAAAATTAAACGTACCACCGAGCGCTTCAAGTGATGCCGAGGCGATATCTGAGGTACCTTGGCCCACTTCAACTGTGGCTAAGTTTTCGCTGTCTAGGTAGCGATTAGCTTTTGCACCACCGCCATAATTAGAGCCGCCGTTTGGAATACCATCAACCGTCATACCTAACTGCTGTTGATTACCATCGATACTAAAGCCGCGCATCGTAATAGTGGTAGACCAATCATCACCACCAAATGCATCACCTTCGTTAATACTAATTCCCGGTAGGTTATCCATCACCGATAATACACTTGATACCGAACTCTGCTGTTCAATCATTGATTGCTCAATCACACTATTTGCAAAGCTCGTTGGTTTTGCCACTACCGTGACTTCTTCTATTTCATTGGTATTTGCAAAGCTATTAGTTGAAAACGCTAAAGCGATTGCTAAGCTTAAAGTCGATCTTTTAGTAAAAGTACGCATTGTTGTCCCATTTGCAATTATTGTTTTGTATACGGGCAAAGTATGGAGGGAATATATGACAAAAAAGCTCGAAAAAATTGACGTAACAGTGACAAAAATATTGATTATTTATGGCAACAATGCAGCTTAACCAATTAACATATAAAGATATTATAATTTAAATAACAGTCTATCGCGGTAATATTTGTAGGAAATAGAGAGGGAGTTAAATCAATACGAAAGAGTATTTTTCACAGTATTAGTAACGATTAAAAAGCAATATTGCTAATCGCAAATAAATACCTAAAACGAGTTTGCAATCAACATGCATGGCGTTAATGCAACCACCTACGGGCGTAGGTGGTTTAGTGACTAAAATAAATTACGTTTAAATTAGTTCAGCCAGCATTTCATCACTATACGGAACCACTTCTTCAGCATTTTTGATTTTACTGATGTAATCTGGGTTTGCAATAAACGGGCGACCAATAGCAATTAAATCAAACTTATTGGCGTTAATCGCAGCTTTAGCCGTGTCAAAATCATAGCTACCAACACCCACTAAAGTACCTGAATAAGCCGCACGTAAATATTCTGACGTCGTTTTATCTGCAAGGCTTGCAAAGCGCATGCTATCGTCAAAAATACCGCCATGTAAGTAAGCGAGTGCTCGGCTATTCAACTCGTTTAAGAGGTAATCAAATACCGCTTTATCGCGGCTATCTTCGCTCATATTAAAGTAAGCACCAGGAGATAAACGTAGCCCAGTTTTATCTGCGCCGATGACGTTAATTACCGCATCAACAACTTCAAGTGCAAAACGCGACATATTCTCTGGAGTTTGCCCGTATTCATCATCACGCTCATTGGCTGCATAATGTAAAAACTGATCGATTAAGTAACCATTCGCACCATGGATCTCAACGCCATCAAACCCAGCTTCAAGTGCATTCTCTGCAGCCTTTGCATAATCTGCAATTAATGACTTAATATCGGCAGTGGTTGCTGCTTTTGGGGTAATATAAGTAAGCTCACGCATACGTGGTACAGAGCCTTCAACACCAATCGCAGATGGGGCTAAAACGTCGCCATCAAAAAAGTGTGGATGTGCAACCCGACCAACATGCCAAAGTTGTGCAAACATTTTACCGCCCTGCTCATGCACAGCATCGGTTACTTTTTTCCAGCCTTGAATTTGTGCGCTGGTAAATAAACCTGGCGTATTCGGGTAACCTTGCGCATCAGGGCGAATAATCGTGGCTTCACTAATTATTAAACCGGCTTCAGCACGGCGTGCGTAGTAATCAACCATCGCTTGGGTTGGCACTAAGTTATCGTCAGCCATACAACGCGTTAGCGGTGCCATAAGTATACGGTTTTGTAATTCAATCGTGTCATTAAGCTTAAACGGTTGCAGTAGATCAGTGGTCATTCTTATCAATCCTTATCTTGAGTGTACATTCAAGATAAGGGCGAACAATAAAACATTCAAGTCTATTTTTGAATATTTGTTCAAGATTAAGTAAACTAACCCCACATACACCTTATAAGTCAAATAGAATGCAACAGAGCGCCCTATGAGAATAGCCGAATTTGACCGTGAATTTGTACTTCGCCAAGCAATGCTGGCTTTTATGCAACACGGTTATGCTAAAACGAGTATGCAAAAATTAACGCAAGTTACAGCGCTTCATCCGGGATCTTTATATGCAGCATTTGGTAATAAAAAAGGTATTTTTTTAGCCGCTATTGAGCAATACCAGGCTGATCGAAATCAGCAATTTACGGCACTTTTTTGTCAACATAAACCCGTTTTACCAAGCCTACGCCAATACTTAGACTCAATAGTCAACGAGTGCATCAGTGGTGATGCGATGAAAGTATGTTTACTGACTAAAAGTATTAGTGAAGTTGAAGGGCAAGATCCACAGATCAGCCACGTACTGATGACAAATTTAAATGCCTACGAAAACGCCCTCGCCGAACAATTTGAGCGCGCGATAAAAGCAGGTGAAATCCCAAACACACGCACAGCTGAGCATCTAGCTCGTTTTTTAGCAATGGGCCTTTACGGCTTGAGAACCTATGCACTGACTAACCGCTGCGAACAAGATCTAAGCCAACTCGCCGACGATTTATACCACGCAATGTGTAATTAATTTTTAACTAATCGACATTTTGTCATATTAGTCAATATACTATACCTAAGCCATTCTAGAGAGAGTCTATTAATGAGTAATGCAACTGCAACCGCATCTGAAAAATTCGAGACAATCTTAAATTTAGGAGCCAAAAAAAGATTGGCTTTTATGTTTGAGACCGTCCAAGAGTTCAAACAAGTGTGGATATTAAATGACGACGATGGCTGTGTTATGCTCGCCAACGAAGATGATGATTGTGTACCGGTATGGCCTGAACGTATTTATGCCGAGGCATGGGCGACCGGTGAGTGGGGAAATTGCACAGCTAAAGCAATTCCATTGAAAGATTGGACAACCCGATGGACACCCGGTCTTGAACAAGATGACTTACTTATCGCCGTTTTTCCAACTGAAGAAGACGACGGCACAATTTTATTTCCTGATGAATTTGATTCACAACTAAAAGCACCTAAAAAGCGTTACTAATTGAATATGTATCAGTCGCAGGTTACTTGGTTTCCTGCGACTTTTATTACTCACACATCCTCTGAAAGAAGCACTTTATAGTTTATTTCAAGGTCGCTTTAAAACAACTTTCAACTACGTCTGCAAATGGTTGGTCTATATCGATAGTAATAACATTGTTTTCATCCGGCATTTCAAGCGTATCAAATTGGCTTTTTAACAATTCAACTGGCATAAAGTGGCCGGTTCTATCCTGCATTCTTTTTTTCACTAGTTCAAACTCACCATGAAGGTGTAAAAACGTAATTCCCACATTGCCATCACATATTTGCTGACGGTATTTTTGCTTCAAGGAAGAGCATACTATCACTGCGACTTCATTTTTCTTTTCAATACTAAAAGCAGCATCACGAATTCTTTCTAACCACGGCGTTCTATCATTATCATTAAGTGGCTCCCCAGCAGACATTTTTAATATATTTGCTTTTGGATGCAGGTCATCACCATCAATAAACTTAACGTTCATTTTTTTTGCTAATGCTGAGCCAACACTTGATTTGCCAGTGCTTGATACGCCCATAATAATAAATATACGCCCAGTTTTTTTTTGGCTCACTTAATTAACCTCTATTTAATTTTAAATTCATTGCTGTTCAATGTATTTATTATTTTAAGTTACAGGTAGTATGTTACCCGTAACAATTGATTATGTGAAGTTAAACAAAATTAACCGAAAAATGATTAAGATCGTATTAGTAGGAAGTATATGTCAGATTTATCTTTAATTTTAACTGCAGTAGGCTCTATCTTTTTATTACTTTTTCTCGTAATGAAAGTAAGGCTTCATGCCGTTGTATCTTTGATATTAGTCTCGATGATCGCAGGATTGTGCTCAGGTATGAGCCCTGAAATGATCACAAAAACAATTGAAAAAGGCATGGCTGGCACACTCGGCTTTGTAGCTGTAGTGGTTGCCTTAGGTGCTATGTTTGGCAAGGTTATGGAAGAAACGGGTGCACTGGATCGCATTGCACATACTCTTTTACACAGGTTTGGTGATAAAAATGCCAATTGGGCACTGACTTTTACTGGTTTCATTTGTGCTTTACCATTATTTTTTGATGTTGCTGTGGTGCTTTTAATTGGGATTGTTTTTGCGGTGGTCAGAAAAGGCGGCGGCAGTGTAATTAAAATTGGCATTGGTTTACTAGCAGGAATAGCATCTTGCCAAGCATTTTTAATTCCCGCGCCGGGCCCTATTTTAGTGGCTTCTGAATTAGGGGCTGACTATGGCTATATGATTTTGTTTGGCTTACTTGCAGGTATTCCCGCGATGCTACTTGGCGGCCCTATCTGGGGAGCGTTTATCTCAAAATCTATTCATGTTGAACTGCCCGCTCATGCTCAAACAGAGAACGAAATAAGAGAAGGTAAAGGCACTCCTAGCTTCGCTCTTGCCCTTGGTTTAATTGCCCTACCTTTGTTTATGATCAGCTTAAACACACTAGGTGGTCGGTTTGTGCAAAACGACTCGAACATCGCACATTGGCTTGCATTTATTGGTCATCCTTTTACTGCCATTTTAACCGCTTGCTTAATGGCTTTTTATCTTCTGGGTGCCAGACGAGGTGTGCCTAATAGCCGAATAATGGAGATCTGCGGTAGTGCGCTGCAACCCGCGGGAGTCATTATTCTTGTAACCGGTGCTGGTGGTGTGTTCAAACAAGTATTAATTGATTCTGGTGTCGGTGATGCATTGGGTAATTATCTTGCAGGTTCAGGTTTACCCATTGTTATTTTAGCGTTTATTTTATCCGCGGCAGTTAGAGTAATTCAAGGTTCTGCAACCGTTGCTATGCTAACAGCATGTGGCTTAATTACCCCAATGTTAGCGCCTCTTGGGCTCAGTGGCGCGCAACTTGCTGCAATTACGATTGCGATAGGTGGTGGCTCTATCGTGCTTTCTCATGTTAATGACTCGGGGTTTTGGCTGGCAAGTCGCTATCTTGGTCTAACTGAAATGCAAACTCTTAAAACGTGGACCGTGATGGAAACAATTATTGGTACATGTGGCGCGATAGTCGCAATATTGATCTCGCTGTTTCTATAGCGACTAAATGCTCAAGCTATATTCGCTTGAGCATTTTTTAATACTAAGCACTTTCGCCTAAATTAATTTTATAACCCACATCAAAAACCCGGTCTTTAGCTATAATATCAAGCTTGTTATCAATCGCACTTAGTAACGTTTCACCAGCAAGATTACCAATCCGTTGACGTGGCGTTATTACACTGGCAAGTTGCGGCACCATAGATTGACCGACATCGTGACCATGAAAGCCAACAATAGCCATTTGCTCTGGTACTGCTATATTACTTTTTTGACACTCGAAAATCGCACCAATCGCCAAGTCATCATTGGTACAAAAAACACAGTCTGTATCAGGGTAATCCTTGAGTGTTTTCACTATAAGCTTGGCACCTAAACTATACGACGATGGTTTATCTGTCATGATACTTTGTGGCGTCAATCCCCTTTTAGTCATCGCAGCGGTATAACCTTGCAGTTTCAGTTTGGTTCTCATATCGAGCCTGGCACCTAAATAAACAATATGTTTATAGCCTTTATCTATAAGAGCGCAGGTCATATCAAAGGCCGCTTTAATATTATCAAAGCCAATTGAATACTGAATGGGTGGATGGTTAATATCCATTATTTCAACAACTGGAATACCTGCCATTTTTATCATTTGCCGTGTTCGTTCGGTGTGAATTGTCTCAGATAATATCAATCCATCGACATGATAAGACAATAAATACTCCACCCTTTTCTCTTCAATCTCTGGGCTATAACCATAATGCGCGAGCATGGTTTGATAACCTGCCGGTTCAGTTATTTCTTCAATTCCTCGGATCACTTGCGCAAACACTTGGTTAGTCAATGATGGAACCAGCACACCAATAGAAAAGCTTTTCGCATTTGACAATAAATCGGGGGCTTTATTAGGTATATAACCAAGTAAATCAATCGCTGCACTGATTTTACTGCGCGTAGCCTCAGATACTTTCGTAGGACTTTTTAAATAACGACTTACCGTCATTTTAGTCATACCTACAGCATCGGCTATATCCTGCAAAGAGGAACGTTTACTTTTTTTCATTACAGATAATTTATTTTTAATGTTACATGTAACATAACAATTTCGGTTGCAATTAGCCACTTCAACAATCTATCCAATATTCACCAGTCTATGCCAGAAATGCGTATAAGATTAATAAGTAGTATTGAAAGGGATTAAGGAAAGTAAAAACTAATAAAGTATAAGACCACTTATTGCCTGAATACCACAAACAAAAAAGGACGCCATGAGGCGTCCTAATATTGAATAATGGCGGAGGAAGAGGGATTCGAACCCTCGTTAGGGATTAACCTAAACACACTTTCCAGGCGTGCGCCTTCAGCCACTCAGCCATCCCTCCGCAGGTTACCATTTGGTAACGCGGCGTAATAGTATGAAATAGCGCGCGGCGGTGCAAGGTGTTTTTCCCTTTTGCCTGTTAACTGCCTAGTAAACAAACAAAAAAGGCCGCTGATAGCAATACCAGCGGCCTTATCTTTATAGCCTAGTTTAGCGTTGGAGTGACGCTGAGAAATCGAGCATACGATTAAGCGACTTGAGTGCGCCTTCACGAAGGTCCATATCTACAAACACTTCTTTGCCAGTTGCATCTAATAACGCTTCCTCAATCGCTTTGAGGCCGTTCATTGCCATCCACGGGCAGTGCGCACAACTCTTGCATGTTGCGCCTTCACCAGCAGTTGGTGCGGCAACAAATTCTTTATCTGGGCATAACTGCTGCATTTTATAAAAAATACCGCGATCTGTAGCTACAATAAACTTTTGATTGTTCATCGTTTGTGCCGCTTTGATCAATTGACTGGTTGAACCTACTGCATCAGCTAACGCTACAATCTCTGCTGGTGATTCTGGATGAACCAAAACGCCAGCATCAGGGTACAGCGCTTTCATGTCTTTTAACGCTTTGGTTTTAAATTCGTCATGCACGATACATGCGCCATTCCACATGATCATATCAGCGCCAGTATTCTTTTGAATATATGCACCTAAATGTTTATCTGGGCCCCAAATGATTTTTTCACCCATTTCATCTAGGTGCTCAACAATCTCAAGGGCACACGATGAGGTAACAATCCAATCAGCGCGAGCTTTAACGGCAGTTGATGTATTTGCGTATACAACTACTTTACGATCAGGGTGCTGATCACAAAACGCAGAGAACTCATCAATTGGGCAACCAATATCAAGCGAACAGGTTGCTTCTAGTGTTGGCATAACCACGGTTTTATTCGGTGTCAGTATTTTTGCTGTTTCACCCATAAAACGTACACCAGCAACGATAATCATGTCGGCATCGTGCTTAGCACCAAAGCGAGCCATTTCTAGCGAATCAGCAACACAACCACCGGTTTCTTCTGCAAGCGCTTGAATTTCAGGATCAGTATAATAATGGGCAACCAATACGGCATTTTTATCAATCAATAATTGTTTGATACGTGCTTTGTATTGCGCCTGCTCATCATTATTCAATGGAGCTGGTTTAGGAGGAAAGATATAACCTTCAGGCATAATAGTTTGAGCTAAATTCATTTCTCGACCACTTAATCTACAGTGCAATTATGGGGCGGATTATACGAGAATATAAAACTAAATAACAGTAATGGTGAGCAAAGCAATTTGATTAACGCAATTATATTTAGCTTGACGATGATTATGTAAGTGTTTTTTGCTTTTTATATGAAGCGATATGAATTTACTAACTGGGAGTCAGGTAAACTGAAATTGAATAAACCAGAATGGTGGGTCATGATGGACTTGAACCATCGACCAATGGATTAAAAGTCCACTGCTCTACCAACTGAGCTAATGACCCGCTCTGATGTGCCTAAGCACGCTGCGTAAATCCGCCGATTATAACCA
>NZ_CABVLM010000012.1 GCF_902498845.1 Pseudoalteromonas rhizosphaerae
CTCTCCAATCGCAATGGATGAAGGTCTACGTTTCGCAATCCGCGAAGGTGGCCGTACTGTAGGTGCTGGTGTAGTAGCAACTATCGTAGAGTAATAATTAACTTTTAAGTTAATTGTTAGAAAAAGGCCACTTCGGTGGCCTTTTTTAATGTCTGCGATTTACGTCATGTGAAGGTGGCGCTATTACCTTAGGCGTAGGTGCTTTGTAGCAACGTTCAATGAGTAATAATTAACTTTTAAGTTAATTGTTAGAAAAAGGTCACTTCGGTGGCCTTTTTTAATGCCTACGATTTACGTCATGTGAAGGTGGCGCTGTTACCCATAGGCGTAGGTGCTTTGTTGCAACGTTCAATGAGTAATAATTAATTTTTAAGTTAATTGTTAGAAAAAGGTCACTTAGGTGGCCTTTTTTAATGTCTGCGATTTGAGCTGTAAGCTCTAAGCGGAAAGTTTTAAGCTGCTCGGTGTTAATATGTACTTGTAGGCGAGTGGCTTGCCACCGCGTTTATAACAGAAAGTAAATATATTAAATGTTCTTGCTATTTAAGTTGAGGAGATCTAGATTTTTACCGCTTACCGCTTACCGCTTACCGCTTACCGCTTACCGCTTACCGCTTACCGCTTACCGCTTACCGCTTACCGCTTACCGCTTACCGCTTACCGCTTACCTATCATAACGTTATGATATAACAAATAAAAAATGTAACTTTTAATTTTTATGTAACATAAAGATACTTTTTAAGTAACAAAACCTACCTAATATGATGCTCTCATTACTACAGACATTCTTGACCAAATCGTATCAATGGAACTTAAAAATGAAAATTAATAAAATTGCGACTGCAATTGGTTTAACACTGGCATTGTCAGCGGGTGCTAATGCAGGTGTGTTACCTGATAACCAAATGAAAAGTGATTGGTATAGCGCTGCACAGGCTAAATTAACCTCTAAAGAAACGATGGCTAATGCAACACCAGCCACTAAAGCAAAGAACGTAATTCTATTTGTTGGTGATGGCATGGGTATATCAACTCTCACCGCAGCACGTATCCTTGCAGGCCAAAAACAAGGCGCTTTAGGAGAAGAGGGCTTTTTGAGCTTTGAAGAATTTCCGTATTCGGCACAAATAAAAACCTATAACGTCGATGCGCAAACACCGGATTCAGCAGGCACCATGACGGCTATTATCTCAGGTGTTAAAACGGATGTTGGTGTTATTGGTGTTAACGAAGACATTGAACGTGGCAAATGTGCAACTGTAGCAGGTAATGAATTAATTACAGCTACAGAGCTTGCAGAAATTAAAGGCCTAGCCACAGGTATTATTTCTACTGCACGGATCACCCACGCAACGCCAGCTGCAACGTATGCAAAATCAGCTGATCGTAATTGGGAAGACATTTCCGACATGCCTGCAGATGCAGTCACTGCAGGTTGTGAAGATATTGCGTCGCAATTAGTTAATTTCGAAAAAAATCTTGAAGCGCGCTTTGCGGGTGTTGATGTTGATGGTCTAGAAGTGGTGATGGGTGGCGGCCGTCGTCATTTCTTACCAAAAGATGCTGCATTTAACTCTAATGATGCTATGAGTGCAGTCGAAGGTGATCGTACTGATGAACGTGATTTAACAGCGCAATGGCAGCAAATGTATAGCGATGGTAAATACATTACTGATCAGGCCGGCTTTGACGCAATAAATGGCGATACCAAACGCGTATTTGGATTATTTAATGAATCGCATATGCAATATGAAGCGGATCGCAGTAATGATATTGCCGGTGAGCCTTCATTAACGCAAATGACGACTAAAGCGATTGATATCTTAAAGAATAATGAAAAAGGGTTTTTCCTAACGGTTGAATCGGGTCGTATCGATCACGCCCACCATGCCGGTAATGCTTACAACGCATTAAATGACACGATTGAATTTGCCAATGCGGTAAAAGCAGCAGTAGAAAATACCGATCCAAATGAAACACTTATTTTAGTCACTGCGGATCACAGCCATGTATTTACCATTGCTGGCTATCCAAAACGCGGTAACCCAATTTTGGGTCAAGTTGTAGCAGTAGGTCGCGATACTCCAACCCTTGCAGCTGACGGTATGCCTTATACCACAGTCGGTTACGCAAATGGCTTGGGCTTTAGAGATTTAGGTGATGAAACAGATGCAGACGCTTCATATTTAGCCGCAGCAGTTGCTGGGCGTGTTGAATTAAGTGGTGTTGATACCTTAACACCGGGCTTTCATCAAGAAGCAGCAGTCCCACTTAGCTCGGAAACTCATGCAGGTGAAGATATTTCATTGCATGCTAAGGGCCCTGGGGCACAGTTGGCACAAGGCGTTGTGGAGCAAAATGTTATTTTCCACATTATCAGTCAAGCGCTCGAACTAATAGAAGAATAATGGTGATTACAATGAAAAAACTTAACTTAATATCTCTTGCTGTGGTTGTTGCGTTAGCGGGTTGCTCTGATGATGACGATAAAATTGAGTCACTGACGGTTAAAAATACGCTTGCAGTTGGCTCTGAGCAATGTATCAATGGTGGCATTGAAACCCTAACAGGTGACGACAGCAATCAAAATGGTGAGCTTGATGCAGATGAAGTAACTACAACCACTGTAGTGTGTAACGATGCTGAAACTTCATTGAATCCACAACAGTTAGCGCCGCTTACTACCAATACTTGGTATAAAGAAGCACACACTAAATTAGCTAGTAGCCAAGATAATATTGCTAATATTGTTAAAGAGTCTGGCAAAGCGAAAAACGTCATTTTGTTTGTTGGCGACGGTATGGGGATTTCAACAGTAACAGCTGCGCGTATTTTAGCGGGTCAGTTACAGGGCAAAATGGGTGAAGAACATCAGTTAAGCTTTGAAACACTACCGTTTTCAGGGTTTGCTAAAACTTATAATGTTGATGCACAAACACCTGATTCTGCAGGTACGATGACAGCAATGGCATCAGGCGTAAAAACTGATGTCGGTGTTATTGGTATTGATGAAGCAGTGGTTAATGGTAATTGTTTGTCAGGTAAAGGCCATGAATTAGTAACGTCATTAGAGCTTGCGGAAATTGCAGGTAAATCAACGGGACTTATTTCAACGGCACGTATTACCCATGCCACACCAGCTGCAACGTATGCAAAAGCGGCAAACCGCAATTGGGAAGATGTTTCAGATATGCCTGAGTCGGAAGCGGCTAATTGTGAAGATATTGCATCGCAACTGGTTAACTTTGAAAAGAACTTAGAAGCGCGTTTTGCTGGGATCGATGTTGATGGTCTTGAAGTGGTAATGGGTGGCGGTCGTCGTCATTTCTTACCAAAAGACGCAGCATATAATTCAGCTGATGCAGTAAGCTCGGTAGAAGGCGATCGTACTGATGGCCGTGATTTAACTGCTGAATGGCAAGCTCAGTATCCAAATGGTCAATACGTAATGGATCAAGCAGGTTTTAATGCGATTGATGTGACTAACACTAAACAAATTTTTGGCTTGTTTAATGAATCTCACATGCAATACGAAGCTGACCGTGGCAATGATATTGCGGGTGAACCATCGTTATCAGAGATGACAGCAAAAGCACTGGATGTATTGGATAACAACGAGAAAGGCTTTTTCTTGACGGTTGAAGCTGGACGAATTGACCATGCTCACCATGCGGGCAATGCCTATAACGCTTTAAGTGATACCATTGAGTTATCAAAAGCGGTGCAAGTGGCGCTTGATAAAACCAGCATTGAAGATACGCTGATTATTGTTACTGCCGATCACAGCCATGTATTTACTATCGCAGGCTACCCAAAACGCGGTAATCCAATTTTAGGTAAAGTGGTTGCCGTGGGTGAAACCGAGCCAACACTTGCTGCCGATAATATGCCATACACCACCGTAGGTTATGCTAATGGTGGCGGCTTTAGAGATTTAGGTCAGGAAACGGATGCTGAAGTAGGTTACGACTTTGCCCCAGTAACCGGCCGTGTTGATTTAACCGATGTGGATACGCAAAGTCCAGGTTTCCACCAAGAAGCACTTGTGCCGCTGTCATCTGAAACTCATGCTGGTGAAGATGTTGGTGTTTATGCAATTGGCCCTGGTGCGCATTTAGTAACAGGTACTAACGAGCAGAGCTTTATTTTTCACGTGATGGATTATGCAGCTGACTTAGTAAAACAAGCGGATGCTAAAGTTACAAATTAAGTAATTGTCATGTAATACGCTTAACTAAAGAGCAACTCAAAACTGAGTTGCTCTTTGTCATTAATCTGCAAAATAAACACATTACAGTGACTCACGGTATTAAATCGAAAAGAGAATCCAGTGAAAAAAATTATCCTATCTTTAGCGTTAATAAGTCCATTGGCCAGTGCCACGCAGTGCGCGTTGGACAGTCAATATGTGCAAGCAAGCTATCAGGTTGGTAAGCAAGTTGCGGGCAAAGCTGTGGCTGAATCTCAACAGTTTACATTATGGCGAACACCCCATCAGGTTGCAGAGCAAGGCCTTGAATTAGTTGAAGTGTGGCAACAGTTGAGTAATCAGCAAATTCGGCCAATTCGTTACTTTCAAACACCGCAGCGTGGTATTGAATATCAACCTTCAGAGGTGCAAGGTCAGCAAGATTGGAGTACTAAATACCAATTAGTGAGTGATGATTTTATTGCCAAGATGACTTTAACCGATGAGCAAGGTGATGGCTGCGAGAAAATACAGCATTATCAATTAGTGCAAGGTGATACTACGATTGAGCTTGCATGGTTGGTAAATCAAAAGCTGGTAAGCGCAATGAGTATTGGTAAACCGCAACTTACTCAAACATTAACGTTGGGCACTGTGGACTTTAAAAAAGCTCAGATACAGCAGCAATTTGCCCTGTGGGATGCTTATCAAACGACTGACTATGCGGATATTGGTGATAACGAAGGCGACCCATTTTTAGCCAAAATGATTAACTTAGGATTTATCGAGCATGGTGCGTCTGGCTTTTATGATGCTAATGGTAAAGCGCTTGGAGGTGGGCACAGCCACTAAAAAGGGCCGGTGAATGCTCTTTTAAAGTCTCGATTTGGGTGTTAAAAGGCCAAATTTCAGCTTTATAAATTAGCATGTGGCCAGTGCCCGCAAAAGTATCGATTCGTTTAACCGTAATAAGTGATATTACACTATCGCAGCTGTATTTAGGTCGGGTTCAAATCATTCGTTGTTTGTTTTGCTATAAAGATCACCTTACGATACAAATAAAATTGGCTAAAATGGCTTTCCTCTTTTAACTTTAGTAGATGTACTATTTAAGGAGATTGAATCGTGAGTGACACACAAAGTAATCACCCCCACGGGGTTTTCTGTTGGTCAGAGTTATGTACATCTAACTGGAAAAGCGGCAAAGCTTTTTACACTGAGTTATTTGCTTGGGGGGCTGATGATCAACCCATTGGTGATGGTCTTTATTACACTATGTTACAAAAGCAAGGTGATGATATTGCTGCCATGTATCAAATGCCGAACGAACAAAAAAACGCAGCGACATCAAGTCATTGGTTAGCCTATATTGCAGTAGATAATATTGATGAAGTAGCTGAAAAAGCCAAACAATTAGGTGCTGATATTATCGCCGGTCCTCATGATGTAATGGACGCGGGTCGCATGGTGTTGCTAAATGAGCCTGGTGGTGCATTATTTGCCTTATGGCAAGGTAATCAACATAAAGGTTGCAAACGTTTAGGTGAACTTAATACTCCCTATTGGCATGAACTGGCAACCCGCAACAGTGCTGCAAGCCGTGAGTTTTATTGCCAGTTATTGGGTTGGCAGAGCGTTGAAAAACCTATGCAAGGAATGAGCTACACATTATTCACTGTTGCTGACCAACCCGTTGCAGGGATGATTGAAATGACCGATGAATGGCCTGCAGAAATTCCTGCTCACTGGATGATTTATTTTGCTGTCGATGATTGTGATAACTATGTCGCAACGGCTCAGCAACTTGGCGGTGAAGTGTGTGTGGCACCAACCGATATTCCCGAGGTGGGCCGCTTTAGTGTGATCACCGATCCACAAGGCGCAGTGTTTTCAATTATGACCTCCGCTATGAATGATGTGAAATGTAACTAGTTATGCTTAATTTAATTAACTAAAAAAGCACTTAGGTGCTTTTTTTATTTTTGTTTGCCCCAAGCTCTCAGTTATAGAGTGTATATAGAATGGGAGTAAAAGTATGACAAAGCATGTGGTAATTACAGGCGCTAATCGTGGCATCGGCCTTAATTTATGTCAGCAATATTTAGCAAAGGGTTACCAGGTTACGGCCGTGGTGCGTACTCCAAGCGATGAACTTAAAGAATTAGATGTGACAGTGATCAGCAATATCGATGTTGCCAATGCAGCAGATATCGAAACACTTGAAAACCAGTTACATGGGCATAAGATAGATCTGCTTATTAACAATGCCGGTATTTTCCATAATGAAAGTATGGCAGAGATGGATTTTGATACCATTAATCAACAGATAGCCATCAATGCTGTAGCACCAATTCGAGTTACCCATGCGTTAATACACTGCTTAGGTATTGACGCTAAAGTTGCCATGATCAGCAGTCGCTTAGGGTCGATTGCTGATAATGACTCAGGTGGTTATATTGGTTATCGTATGTCAAAGGCTGCACTTAACGTGGCATCAGTCAGTTTAGCTCATGAGCTAAAAAGCAAAAAAATTGCGGTTGGTTTATTTCATCCGGGCTTTGTGCAAACACAAATGGTTAATTATGCCGGAGACATTTCGCCTGAATTATCTGCAGAGCTTTTAGCACAACGTATTGATGAACTAAACCTAAGCAATAGTGGTGGTTTTTGGCATTCAAATGGTGAAACCCTACCTTGGTAAATAATATTTAATGTAGGTTATCTTTAATAGCTAAACAGGCTGTAAATCAGCAGTCAGTTTAGCTAAATTTAATTAATTTTTGCTATAATGCTGTCATATTAACGATTTTAGTATTTGAGAGCAGCACATGGAATTAGAGCAAGATAGTAGTTTAACACTTCCGTTATTTCTTTTTGATGAGACCTTAAATGAGCGAGATTTATCGACCCCTGATCTCTCAATAAGCGTACTTTTAGATGACGACTTACTGACCCAGCTTTGTCAAAATCCAGCAGCGGATAGCAGCATTGCTATTACTATTTCAGATTATATTGTAGAAGCCCATAACCCGGCGTTTGCAGACTTAGCAAGCAATGCACATCAAGCACAGCTAACTTTAACGCGTGGACCATTATTGAGCGCAGTACTCGATACCCAATCAGAGCAAACATTTGTGTCCCCACAAATGGATATGATGCCGACGTTTGACTTGGGCGATGAGGACGAATAATTCGATGAGAAAGTCTTTTTTGCTGAGTGCACTAATTGTTGTGCTCAGTGGCTGCGCTTATTTAGGTGCCGCTCATTACAATGAGCTATTCGGGCCAGAGCAAACACAGCAGCGTATGGTTGAACATAACTCAGGTAGCGGTGCTGAGTTTTTACAGCATGTACAACCTGTGCTCGAGAGTCGTTGTGTGGTTTGTCATGGCTGCTATGATGCACCATGCCAACTGAAACTTTCATCTCCAGAAGGAATTGACCGCGGCCTAAGTAAGGAACGTGTTTACAATGGTACTCGTTTATTAGCATCGACTCCCAGCCGCTTACTTTTTGATGCAACGAATACTAGCCAGTGGCGTGATAAAGACTTTACCCCAGTATTGAATGAACGAGCGCAAACAGAGCAAGCAAATCTTGCCGGTAGCGTGTTGTACAACAGTTTAGTGTTAAAAATGAGCTCACCGCTACCAAATGATGAGATCTTAGGTGATGAGTTTGATTTTTCTTTAGATCGCTCGCAAAGCTGCGCCACTATAGGAGAATTTGACAGCCTTGCCAACAGCCAACCTCATTCCGGGATGCCATATGGATTACCTGGCATTTCGCGTACTGAATTTAAGCACCTTGAAAAGTGGCTTAAAGAGGGCGGTAAAATGGCGCATATTAAACCGCCAAGCACAGCTGCTTTAGCTCAAGCACAACGCTGGGAGAGCTTTTTAAATCAAGACGGTTTAAAGTATCAATTAACAGCACGTTATGTGTTTGAACATTGGTATTTAGCGCATATTTATTTTGCTCAAGATGATGAAAAAAGCTTTTTTAAATTGGTGCGTTCGAGTACACCACCAGGGCAGGACATTGAGTTAATAAATACCCGCCGCCCTTACGATGATCCTAAAGTGGAGCGGGTGTATTATCGCTTAATGCATGACCGTTCGACTATTTTGGCAAAAACGCATTTACCACTGGCACTGAATGACAGTAAATTAGCGCGCTTGTACAGCCAGTTTATTGCGCCAGATTATCACGTTGACAGCATGCCAAGTTACTTGCCAGAAATAGCATCCAACCCATTTAAAGTGTTTGCCGCCATGCCGGTTAAATCTAAATATCAATTCATGCTAGATGAGGCTGAATTAATTATTATGGGCTTTATTAAAGGGCCTGTTTGTCGTGGTCAAATAGCGTTAAATGTTATTAATGATCATTTTTGGGTGGCATTTGCTGATCCTGCTAAAGTTGCAACGCCAGAAGTGGGTGAAATGCTGCTACAACATGAAGATGCCTTGGCATTGCCTGCGGCTGAAGAAAGCAATACTTTAGCTATATCTAGCTGGGTCAAATACGCCAAACGTCAGAATACTTACCTTAAAGGCAAGGTTACGTTGGCAAATAGTATGTTCAAAAATGGTGAAAACCTAACCACCGACCTATTATGGCGTGGTGACGAGGTAAATGATAATGCTGCTCTGACTATTTTCCGCCATTTTGATAGTGCGACTGTGGTTAAAGGTTTTATTGGCCAAGAGCCAAAAACCATGTGGGTATTAGATTACGCACTGTTTGAGCGGATACATTATTTATTAGTTGCCGGGTTTGATGTCTACGGTAATGTTGGCCATCAGTTGATCACTCGTTTATACATGGATTTTTTGCGTCTAGAAGGCGAGCAAAACTTTTTAGCATTGTTACCTAAGCCACAGCGTAAAGAGTTAAAAGCAAACTGGTATCGTAAAGCACCACCGAGTTTAACTAATTTCTTTGAAAGTGGTGATAAGTTTAGTCAGCCAACAGGAATTGACTACAAAACACAGGATCCACAACACGAGTTATATGGCTTAATTAAACAAACGCTAAAACCGGTGTTAAGTCCGCGCTTTGATTACACACAAGTACCAGAGCCGTTACAGCAATTAAATAATATACCTGCAAAAGCAATTAATTTACTGCCGCAAATCTCGTTTATATTAGTGAAAGACGGTGCTGCAGAGCATCAAGCGTATACCATGATCCATCACAATGCCCATTATAATATTTCTAGTTTATTGAACGAGGAAGGGCAGCGCGCTTATGCAGAAGATACCGTCACCATTGTGCCTGGTTTCATTGGTGATTACCCTGAAACAATTTGGTATCTGAATAATCCACAACAACTTGCATCATTTGCCGAGCAACTACCATTGATGCAAATAGAAGCCGATTACAGAGCACTGAAAAGTAAATTTGCAATTCGCCGAACACATCCGCAATTTTGGCAGTACAGTGATATTTTGCACAAAGTTGCCAAGCAGTACCGTGGTGTTGAATACGGTTTATTTGATTATAATCGTTTAGAAAATCGGTAATTATAAAAGCAAAATTGATAAACCCCGCATTGAAGCGGGGTTTATTTTTTTAATAATATCATTGCGTAAAGTGTCGCTTTATTCCCTTTGGTCTACACTTATTAAAAAAAATAGGGCCTATTATGATTCAAATTATTGCTAATATTCGGTCGCGTTATCGTTGGGCGTTATTAGCGATAGCGATTCTCTCGAGCGCGAGTGCTTTGCTTATTCAGTTTATGTTTTTTGTGCAAAAAGACGATGCTCATATTATCAATGTTGCAGGTAAGCAGCGGATGTTGTCACAAAAAATCGCTTGGCATAGTAATGCCATGGTTACTGATATTGGTAGCAATATTAGATTACACCGTGATGTATTAGCTAAAGCGAGCGCAGAGTTTAGAGCTGGGCATGAATTTTTAGTGCAACAGCATTCTAATGGCGATTATTTATATTTAGACGACCAGTTAGTTGCTTATTATTTTTCATCACCAATTAACCTTGCGCAAACGTCGCTAGCGTATTTGGCTAAAGTGCAGCTACTGTTAAATGCTCCTAGTGCAAGCAAAGCAGAAAAGCGATTTACAATTGCTGAGGTTGAACGCTTGCTCAAGGATCTTGATGGTGCAGTTACACTATTTGAACAACAAGCAAAGTTCAAAACCCGAGTGCTGTCCAACCTAGAGCTGGCTTTTTGGCTATTAACTTTAGTGTTGCTATTCATTGAGCTGAAATTTATATTTCAGCCTATGGAGCTGCAAATTACCGCTGCGATTAATAAATATCAACAACAAAAGTTGCGAGCAGAGCAGATAAGCACTTATAAAGAGCGCTTTATCGCACGGGCAAGTCATGAATTTAGAACACCGCTACAAGGGCTAGTAGACTCGATTGAGCAACTTCAGCTATCAGAATCTCAGCAAGCATTGCAAAAACAAGCAAAATATTGTGCCAGCAGAATTGTAAGTATGCTGGATGAGTTACATGAACTACAGCAGTTTAATACTGGGCAATGGCAGTTAAAATTTATCAAGCGTAATTTAATAACCACGCTTGAGTCGGCTATTACACCTTTTCAGTTTGCCTGTGATAACAAACAGTTAAAGTTTGAAGTAAAACTCAGTTCTGAGTTAGATCGCTATACAGAGTTTGATCATTTACGATTGCAGCAAATCATTACCGAGCTACTTAGTAATGCCATTAAATTTACTAGCACTGGGCAGGTTTCAATATCCGTTAGTTACCAAGATGGTCATATTAAAATTGTGGTCGCTGATAGCGGCGTTGGTTTTGCTCAATGCTATCCATATTTAAATCATCATAGCATCGAACAGGGCAATGATTTTCAGGGCTTACAAACCGGTTTAGCGCGTGTGCAACATATTGTTAGTGCTATGCAAGGCGGCATTGAGTTTAAAGATGTCATACCGCATGGTGCACAGATTAAGATCCGTTTGCCATTATCTAAAGCTGCACTACTAACGAATCAAGGCAACTTACCCGCACAACTGCATTGCTTAATTGTGGAAGATAATTTATTAAACGCGACAATTTTATCGCGAATTTTAACCGAGCTTAATTACACGGTTGAAGTGGCTGAAAACGGTTTAATAGCAACACAAAAAATTACTGAAAGTGAGTTTAATGTGATTTTTATGGATTTGAACATGCCGGTGATGGATGGCTTTCAAGCGATAGATATCATCCGCCAAGAACTAAATTCAACGGTTCCGATCATTGTGATCACCGCCAACACTGCGCCAAGTGATTTAGAGCGAACTTATGAACTTGGCTCTAATGTACATGTTTATAAACCATTTTCGGTTGCGGATATTAAAAAAGCCCTCATGAATGTATTTAACGAGGGCTGATAATTTTAGTGGCTGATTTTAATATCACCTACACCGACTTCAACGTTAATGCGGTATTGGCCGTCACCGTTATATTTACTAGTTGAGGTGACCAGCTTACGGCTATGTTTAGCATCATTTTTCATGCCTGCTATTTTGGTGTCGCCAACACCACTATCTAGAGTGATCGTTTGATAGTCAGCTAACGCGCTGCTGATCCGCACCGCGCCCACACCGACATCGATGCTGGCAGTATTAGCAAAATTATTTACTTCAATATCGCCCACACCTAGCTCTAAATCTATCGCCATGGTTGTTGGTATACTTACCAGCCAGCTTTGTTGCACATCGTCATTATCAATCGAGAGGCTCAGCTTATCGCTACTTTGTTGATTTTTTAAAGTGATATCTTCAAGTGCAACATCATCACTAAACCAATTATCATTTTTCGCTTTTAGCTCAATCGACACGGTTACTTGGTTACCTTGATGGGTGCTAAGTTCAAGGCTGCCAACGGGCACGTTGATCGCCAATGCCTGCTTGGCAGTGACATCAAAGGTCTGTTCAATTTTTTGCTCAGCATGAGCAGCTAAACTACTGGTTAATAAGATTACGGCTAAACTAGAGATACTAAGTGTATTCATTATTTTTACTCGTTGTTAATGGCTTTATAGATTAGACGTTAGCAGATTTAAAAAGGTTTAAACCGCGTGAATTTTATTCTATAGCCATGCTAATAAAAGTCATGTATTTTCAAACTAATTAATTTAAAAGCTAAAAAGGATCGCTGTGCAGTCAATTAAACTCAATAATGTGACGGCTAACCTTGGTACCAATGAACGCGAAAGTTTTCTCGTAAGTAAGCTAACTTGGCAGGTTGAGAGCGCTCAGCATTGGGTGCTGCTTGGCGGTAACGGAGCAGGAAAATCAGCCATAACAGCAGTATTACTCGATCAAGCTAATATTGTCAGTGGTACACGAAGTTGTGATTTTAAGCGTACAGAAATAGTCTCTTCAGATCTGCAAAAGCAATTGATTACCGCTGAGTTATTAGCTGATCAAGACGACATCACCGATGGTAAAACTAGCCCTAAATTGGTGTCAGAGCTGATTTATCAGCAATCAAGCCCATGTTTTGATCAACAGCTATGCCAGCAGTTAATTACAGGGTTTGCTTTTGAGACATTGCTTAAGCAACGTTTGCGCGCACTCTCAACCGGGGAAACACGTAAACTAATGTTAATTAAAGCACTGAGTAATCGGCCCGAACTGATTGTGCTTGATGAACCGTTTGACGGTTTGGATGTACAAAGCGTTGAGCTATTACGTAGCGTATTAATCGAACTAAGTGCCAGCATGACCATGGTCTTTGTGGTTAATCGGTTAGATGAAATCCCCGTATTTATTACGCATTATGGTTATGTGAAAAATGGCGAATTACAACAGCAACTAGCAACTCCTGACCTTAAGCAGCGCGATGATTTATTTAAATTATTACACCTACAACAAACTGATTTAACGATTCCTAGCAAAGATGTGGCACACAGTGCCCCAGAGTTTAATGAGCCTGAGTTAGTACGATTGCAAAATGCCAGCGTCAGTTATAGCGGTAAGGTTATTTTTAACCACTTAAATTGGACAATCAAAGCACGACAGCATTGGCAGCTCAGTGGTCAAAACGGCTCCGGCAAAACCTGCCTGCTTAACTTAATCACTGGCGATAATCCGCAGTGTTATAACAATGATATTAAAGTGTTTGGCTATCAACGCGGCAGTGGTGAAAGTATTTGGCAAATTAAGCAGCATATTGGCTATATTTCGAATGCTTTGCATATGGAATATCGGGTTAGTATTTCGGCGCTTAATACCATAGTATCAGGCTTTTACGACAGCATTGGCTTGTATCAAAAGCCAACTCAAATTCAGCTTGATATCGCCATACAATGGTTAGCATTATTAGGTTTGAGTGAGTTAAAAAACACCCCATTTACGCAACTGTCTTTTGGTGACCAACGCATGCTATTGATTGCCCGCGCTATGGTAAAACACCCCACATTACTGATTTTAGACGAGCCATGTTTGGGGCTTGATGAAGCCAATCGGCAGCGTGTTTTACTATTAATCGAAAAAATATGCGCTGCCGGCAGTAGCACAGTGATTTATGTCAATCATCATGCGAAAGATAAAATTACCGGGATAGAGCACTATTTAGATATGGCTGATTTTAGGTAAGGAAAAGGTTCTAGGTTTTAGGTACTAGGAAAAACCAGAGCAGCTCGGCGTTAAATTTATCGCCGTAGGTTGGGTTGAGTGCAACGAAACCAACGATAAAAAGTTAAAGCAGTAAGTTACCAATAAACACTAAAAAGCCAAAGTTTAGCGCTACATATGGGGAGTGTTTTTGACTTTGTCCGATAACATTATTAACCGCCGCTTTGCTGCAAAATACCAAGCAGTGATTTTTGGCTATATTAATCACTTGTTTACAAAGGTAATTATTGGTGGAATTATGAATGCATGTAATATACGCCGTTTTGGGGTGTTATAAACCACCAAAGTGGAGCAGAATAATCAGTTAGGCACCTTGGAGTCACCATCTTGTCAGTCGAAATTATCAAAGCTCAAATTTTTAAATTCTTATCATCAGAGCAGCCGGAAGTAATGGCAATAAAAGGTGAATGGGGTGTAGGAAAAACTTTTAGTTGGAAAAAGTTTCTGATTGAAGCCTGTATGGATAAAAAGGTGAAACTTGAACGTTATTCATATGTATCGTTATTCGGCATAAGTTCATTAGATTCATTCAAATATACTATTTTTGAAAATGTTGTAAAACGTGAACTAATTGGCACTACTGCAAGCATTGATACATTTAGGGATAATACAACTAGTCTCATAGAGTCTGTTGGAAGGCAGTCTATAAATTTCTTCAAGGGCGCTCCTATTGTAAAATCATTTAGCCCAGCAATAGAAGCAATTTCATTTTTATCATTGAATAAAACACTTATTTGTATTGATGATTTAGAGAGAAAAGGCAAAGGGCTTGAAATTAAAGATGTCCTAGGCTTAGTCTCTTTATTAAAAGAACAAAAAGAGTGCAAGGTAGTACTCCTTTTAAATGATGGTGAAGAAGGGCTTCAAGATTATGAAAAATATCGCGAAAAAGTTATTGATATAGAGTTAGCTTTTTCACCTGAACCAAAAGAAAGCGCAGCTATTGCTTACTCAGGTAATGCTAGCTATCACAATCGACTTAAAGAGTTAACAACCAGCCTTAATATAAGAAATATACGTATTTTAAAGAAAATAGAGAGGTTAATTGATTTATCTCTACCTTTAGTAAAAGACTTTGAACCAGAAATATTAGATCAAGTTATACACACACTTGTACTTTATTCTTGGAGCTATTTCACTTCAAATACTGATGATGGAATACCCCCTCTCGATTTTATTACAAGTAAGGGTTATTCATTGCTTGGTATAGGTGATGATGAAATTACAGATAAAGAAAAAGGTTGGCAAACTACTTTACAAGCATACAACTACCAGCTCACTGATGATTTAGATTTAGTTTTAGCTGAAGCTGTAAAAACAGGTTTTTTTGTTGAAAGCGAAATGAATGAAAAAGCTAACTTTAAAAATCAACAAATCATTGCTTCAAAGTCAAAAAGTTCATTTTCTAATGCGTGGAGGCTGTATCACGATACATTTAATAATAATGGCGATATTGTTATTGATGAAATATATAAAAGCTTTAAGGTAAATTGTAAATATATTACACCAACAAATTTAAATGGTACCGTAACTCTTTTTAAAGAACTTGGCGAACAACAGAAGGCGTTGGAAATAATAGATATTTATATTGAAAACCGAAAGGATGAAGTAGAGCTGTTTGATATGGATGAAATTAATACCTTCGGTGATATTCAAGATCCAGACGTAGTTCAAAAATTTAATGCCATTTATAATCAGTCAGTCCCACAAGAATCCGCAAAGCAAGTTTTAGATCGTATAGCTAGTAGTAATGGTTGGAACTCTAGTGATGAAACTGTATTGGCAAATACAACTGTTGATGAATTCTATGAATTATTTAAAAACGAAGAAGGGAGGCATTTATCCTCTTTTGTTACAACGTGTCTGAAGTTTGGTCAATTTTCTAACCCGAATGAACAGCAAAAGGCAATCGCTGAACGAGCAACTCAAGCTCTTCAGAAAATAGCTTCCGAAAGCGAGATAAATAAGAGAAGAGTAAAAAAGTTTGGCGTAAGTATTGAAAATGTGTAACAAGGCGCTGTTACGGAGAATTTACTGCTAGCGCTCCCAAATTTCAGCAGAGCACGATGTTCTAACTAGGTGATATATGAGTAAACGATTCGAAGAAATGTCATGGCTATTTTCAGATATGATCCATGACATGGCTGGGTAATCCCCCCATTTTTACTGGAGGCCAAGGAGCAGGTAAAACGTTAGTTATAGAAGGAAAACAGAAAAATTTGCAACTATCATATAATTTGAGTGTCCTTACATTATTAGCGCAGTAGTTACCTATATATACCTCTAAAAATTAAAGTGGCTGTCTAGTTTGTCTGTTAAAAACACCGATCTATAGGGAAATTATTTTTGTATAATAGCGCCTCTAAAATAAGCCATATCAGTCTTCGGGATATTATATAAAATATAGCCCCCCAGTTCACTTAGCGCACAGTGAATATGTTATATACAAAGGATAGAGTACGTAACCATGGCACGAAAAAGAAAAACACTTCCCAAGAATTTTGATGAGCTGATCAAAAAAGAAAATCTCTCGACCCTTATCACTATTTTTGACAAATGCGAGCTGGATGCTTACAGCGGCTACGGTAAGGTATCGGCACTAGGGTTTAGTCATTGTCCCGATGAGTTGTCAAAGTGGCTTGTTGATAATGGCGCGGATTTGCATTATTTAAATACTTATGGCAATACGCCGCTACACCTTAGAGCAGGCGCTATACACTCGAACTTGGACGTTCTTATTCAAATGGGAGCGGACGTAAACTTTCAAAGTAAAGCGGGCAATACGCCACTGCATAGCGCAGTAACCTTTCATTATGTCCACAATGCGGAAGTATTGCTTGCGGCAGGTGCGGATATTAACGTTAAAAATGAGTATGACTTAACACCATTAGAATACAGCTTACAGCGCTGCGGCAATTTGGATATTCCCAGTATGGTTGATATGACAGAGCTATTCGTTCGTTATGGCGTAGAAATTACGCCTAAAATGCAAGAATTGGTGACCGCTATTGGCGATAAGTTCGAGTTTATGCGAGAAGACTTTAATAAAGATAGTGTAGATGAGTACAGTCACGCCTTAAATAATTTGTATCGCTTATATGGTGTAACGCCTGTGGCAACGCGTTTGCTTCACGACGGACAGTCAGCTATTGAGTTAGTTGGTGATACTTGGGAGCAAACATACGATAACCTTTGGGATTATTTAGTCCCGGCTAAAGGCGCAGCATTAACTGTACAAGGTGAAGTTATTCGTATCGCAGGGCGAGTGACTGATGAGCTGTATGGTAATGGTGGTGTTAATTGGGATCGCGCATACCGGCAAATGTGCAATGCTTACCTTAAGCATATTGCTTCACACAATTCATTGGAAGAAAAAGAAATTGCTGCATTAAGTAATCTAGTTTCCGATATTGAGATGTTAATGGATGAGACCACTCAGCTGCAACAATATGCTGTTAAGTGGATTTCAAAAAACACTCATCCAATTAAATTAGAAACCCCCAGCTATAAACGTTAAAGTATTTATTACTGAGGCCATCTGCTATGTGCTTTTTATGTGCTCAAATGCCGTTTTAAATGCTCTATGCAAGGTATTTTAATTACTAGTGTCATCAGTTATTGATGAGACTCCATCTGTATTATTTAAATAGGAAAATTAAGTGAACGAAGAACAATTACTCGAAATTATTACTAATCCGATCCCCGATAACTATTTTCCAGTCCAGTTTCTTGAAGAATGCAAAGCGTTTAAAGAGTTGGACTATATTTCACCGGTTGTACTAAAAGAGGAAGTCATCTCTCGATGTAAAACGATTATCTCACCGCAATGGCATTCTTGGATTGAAGCCTATTTCCAGCTTGTTTCGAGCGGCAAGTTTCCGTTTTTATGGCCTTTTAGACAGGATATGATTGGTTTTAACTTCAGAGAAGAGTTGGACGACTTTGAACGTGACGATGAGTTATTTTCATTAGGCTCTGACCCAGTTGGTGATTGGTTTGTGATGACCAACAGTAGCGGATCACAAGTGTTTTTATCAGATCATCATATTTATGATTTATATGACGGTTGGAAAAACCCCAATCATCTAGTGGCTTGGGCGTTACGCTCTGCATTGGCTGATGAACATGGGTTGGCTGTTGCAGATATTATGAGTGCTTGGGAACAACGAAATGATAAAGTTGAACTCGATGCTCTCAAACGGATCATATCGGATCTTAACTAAACCGAACATGTCGTCGGTTGAATATGGGGGAAACGCTTTATTCTGACGTTACCCCATACATCTTTAACGTTATGGTTTTTAACTATTCTTATGTACAGGAGTAGCCAGTACGTTAGGCAAATAAACTCAAAAAAGAGTAAGTTAATGTCCAAATGGCAGTTATTTAAAAGCGGTATATGAGAAGAATTTAAGACCCCATTTCAATATCAGAATGTTTTTATTTAATGAGTAAAGTCAATCGCTTGAGTATCGCATAGGCTTGTTAGCAAAGAGTTTAGTCGCAACTGATAATCTACACAGGGGCATGGTGCTGTAGCACAGCCAGTATCACATGAGGGGGATTGTGAACATTTAAATGGCAAACGACAGGCAAATGTCAGTAATTCGAAAAATACGAATTTTCGGTCATTCACATTTTGAAATCAATTATGGTAATAGCGATGAAAGTAGAAAATCAGCAAACGATTGAATCAAAATAGCAACTCGGCTATGGTTGAGAAATAAATAAAAATAAAATTGCGTTATTCTACAAGTTCGTTAACTACTTGAAATAGGGTTATCCTGAATGAAAACTAATGTCGAAAATACAGAACAGCTGGCTACTGTAAATCAGAAAGTAGTTAAGGACGGGGAGGTTTTACCTTCAGTTCATTTAAAAGATGGGAGTCGGGTTCAGACAGGAACCGTGGCAACAATGTTATATAACATTAATCTTTATAATGCTGGCGAGCGAGAGCTAGTAGAGAAAGAGCTAGAACTTGCTGTTCCAACGCTTGTGAAAGTCGGCCTATTTGATCTTTTTCCCATTGAGGACTGGATTGCTGGCACTAATCCTGGCCGGCGTTTCGTCGGTGAATGTGCAAGAAACTATTTATCTCGATTAGGTAGCTAATAAGTGATTATTTGACACTGACTGCGTGACGTGGGCATGAAGATAATTACAATGAAAAATTTCGAACTGTTTATTAAAAGCTTCGCGTTAAGAGCCTATGAGCAATAAATTACGAAAATATAAAATGTCAGGATTTTTGCGGGCATCGGTATTACCAGACTACGACATCGATCCTAATGGGTATGCTGCATATAAAAATGCACAACTCATATTAGACTCATTCTGTGAGTTAAAAGATGAATCTGTATTTCTACCTTTTGGTGTATTTAGTCGAGTTTACAATTTTTTGGGCCAAGAACTAACGCTTGATCACGATTCGGATGCAGGCGATGTAACGTTTATCCCAAAAACTGATGTGCAATTAGAGGGCTTACTATCACTACTGATAACCGAACATGGCTACGAAGTCAGCCCTTAAAAGTTTAGGCTGTATATTTGAAATTTAAGTTTGCATGCCTGTTTGCTTTAATATTCAGCAGTAATGCGGTTTTGCATGCTGATGAATTAGATTTTTCTCAGTATAAAGGAAAAAGCTATGAAGTAGTTAAACGTGAGTTTTTAAACAGTAGTTGGCAGCTAGTGCCAAACCAAGAAGGTGAAACTTCCATCAGCGAACAATATCCTGAAGTGACATGTGGCTTAGGTAGTATGGCTATTTGTTCTGTTGGTTTCACAAGTAAGCAAAACTCGGTTGCTTTCATAGTCGTAAAATCGCAAAGTGAATTAATTATTTCTGGTGAATATTGAGTTAGCCACTAATACATATGAGCTCAGCTATGGTTGATATATCAATGGCAATAAATTTAAAACGAGCAATTTTACAGGCTTGTTATATTTAGGGAAAATTAGGGAGAGGTTATGGATACTCAAGCAATTAAAAAAGAAAGCGAAACTATTGTTTCAAGTTTTGATGGGGAAATTTGTGATTGGCTTCCTGTCTATGATATCTCACAGATGAGATCAGATAGTGAGATCATAAATAGAGCACTGATTATGAATGCAATGATCAATATTGCATTCAACGCCCCAATTGACTTCATAAAAAACTATATCGATGAAAACCAACTAGCTGAACACTTGTCAGAAGTTGAGAAAACTATTCTTACACAATCCCAAGAAAACATAAGTGAGCAAGATAAAATCAATTTACATTGGTATCTTGAGTCACTCTGGGCGTTGATTTGGGTTATGAATAAATTCGATGACCTCAGTTTTCCATACCCAATACCGGACGATATGATCGATTACTGCCCGGATCTACAGCAAGATGAAGGCCCAGAAAAGTTTACGAAAGATATTAAAATCCGCTCGTTTGAAGAAATATATAAAATGAGAGATGTATATTATCGAGCTATGTGGAGTTGTAGACATTACCAACTTAATAATGACCCCCATGATAATTTTAATATGAGCATAATCATGGAGCGCCGTCGAGCGCTAAGCTGGTGTCTTGATAAACAATTAGATTGGGATGATGTTCCTCAAGACACATAAAAAATATAGCAGGGCGATCACCCGAGGTCAGCTAATTGGCGGGTGATGGCGCTGTTGGAGATAAATATGAGATACATTGATGTCGAGTGGATACATGACCTTGAAGATGAGCCGTTTCGTCTCGTATCCGAAATTGGTGATGATGATTTTGAACTCCGCAAGCTTGAGTTTTGTCGTAATGGAAAGCTTGGATTTGCTTCGGGTGAAACCCACACCGAAAATACGATGCTCGGTATTGTTGAAGTGCCGCAACTAGAGGAGATAAACTCTGATGTTGAATTTCAGGGAATAAGTATCTCAAAACAAGAATTTGAGCAGCTATGGCAGAAATATGTACCATAGCTGCTTGAGGCATCAATAATATGCAAGAATATAAAGTGTCTCATAAACAGGGAAGCTCAAAGAAGCATATCGAGTTTTTTTCACCGCCAGAGTCTGCTGATTTTAGAGCTGCATGTGAATCTGCTTTTTCTAAGCATAGCTTCACTATCGAATTTGATGGAAATTATTTATGTGTAACACATTCAGATAAATCGTCACGGTTGTCAGATATAAGTATTGAGTCTGATGAGTGGGGAGTTATTTGGGGTGAGGCATCTCAATGGGGATCGGATGAAGAGAACCATAGTGCAATAGAATTATTTGAAAAAATACTTGCAGAAAGTGGTGAGTTTCTTGCTAAATAAATGCCATAACAGCGTTTTAAGTAAGAGTTTTTTGCAAAAGCTTGTCAAAAATTATAGCCGCTTTTGCATTGATACCTATAACCGCTTGGCTATTACTAGCCAAGCATGTGAGTTGTCTTTTCGTGAGTAATTACAGGCGAGTTACTGTAAAACCTTGATCTTTAAACTGCTTTAATAAACCGTGTTGTTCTGGCAAATGCAGGGCGCCTACGGCGATAAATAGTTTTTCTTTACCAATGCGAGGTGTGAGCTCTTTTATCCAGTTATTGTTACGTTCAATCAGCATAACTTGTTCGCTGATCTCACCGTAGTTGCTGTCGTCAAAGCTTTCATTGTAGTACTTAGTTAAGGTGGCCATATCGCCATTTTTCCATGCATTAACTAAGGTTATAAAGTAGGTTTCAACATCGGCAAGCTGTTCAAACGTTTCTTCAATCATTTCGTTACTTAACAACGATAGATTATTAAACATCTCCATTTGATATTCGAGAGTTTCTAATTCGCCAACCGGTATATTGTTCGCTTTTGTATAGGCAAGCACTTGTTTATCAATGCCATATTGATCAGAAAAACCAATATTTTGAAATTCCATTTGCAGCATAGTAACCATTACGGCCCATGGGGCTAGGTTATTAAACATCGCTATATCAATTGATTTGTTGCTGAAGTATTGCTGAAGCTTTTTATAGTTTTGCTCAGATAATTCGCTTTGTAGAGTATTACCGTTTTTTAGCATCATAAATGGCATAGAGCGGCGCTGCATTTCCATCGGGCTGATTGCACTAACATCGACTTCAACAATTACTTGATCGCTGGCATCAAGCGCGTCGGTTACTTTTTTAGGTAGCCCTTTCATAGTGGCATCACCGACATGCACAGTGCCAAACAAATATGATTTAACGCCATTTTTTTCTATTTGCCACAACCCAGGTTCACTGTGGCTAGCAAAACTAAGACACAGTAAAAGGGATAAAATAAAGTAACTGCTAATACGCTGAGTGAGGTTCATAATTGTCCTTATTGGTTGGGTATATATCCATATTAAACCAATACGCTTAATTGGGTAACGTTAAAATTAATGCTAAGCGAGAGTTTGGCTTGTTTTTTGCGCTGATGGTAAAGTTGTTGAGATTACATAAACTGTTAACTATCGCTAGCCCCAAGCCGTGGCGTTGGTTATTCGTTCGTGAGCTATCAAGCTGGTAAAGGGGATCAAAAATAGCCTCAAGTTGTTGTTCACTTAAAGGCTTAGCTAAAGCGTTGCATAGCGTGATTGTGGTGTGATATTTAGTTTGTTTGACCTGTAAGTTGATAGGTTGGGTGCTAAGCCCATAAAACAATGCGTTATCGAGCAAGTTAGATAAAATGGTATGCAGGCAAAATCGGTCAGCGGTGATCATCAGCTCAGTTGCAACATCTAGCTGTAAGCGCTGCTCAATATCGGCATGTTTAAACTGCAGTTCATTGCTTAATTGCGTAATAAAGTCACTTAAATTAACGCTTTCTAAATTGAGCTCTACAGCGCTACTACCTGCGCGTTGTAATAGCAGTAAGTTATTGACGATGGTTTTCATACGCTGTGATATAGCCAAAATGTCGCTGGTATATGTGGCGCTAATACGCTCATCATCAGGGTAACGCAGTGCCACTTCCGACAAGCTGATCAGCTCAGAAATTGGTGTTTTTAATTCATGTGCGATGTCGCTGGTTAGGCGCTTTTCATTTTGATAGAGCTGTTGATTGGTGGTAATAAATTTATTCAGCTCATTACGAATTGGCTCAATTTCCTCGACCTGAAAGTCGCTTTTGATAGTTTGTGAGGCGCCAGTGATATCGAGTAATTTTATTTGTTCATTTAAGTTGTTCAGTGGAAAGAGGCCACGATTAACGATTCGAGTGACTAAATAACGCACTCCAAAAACTGCGATAATACAGGTCAGAATAAAAACCACATCAATGATCAGCAATACTTTATTTAATGATGAAATAGGAGCGGCGATAGTTAAAACCATGGTCTTAAAATGACCGCTGCCGCGCGCTGCTTCATTTTCTTGCTGGGCAATGAAGTGGCTGATCATGGCGCGACCCTCTTCACCGTTAGGCAGAGTGTAATCAATAATTTTAAATTCGTTAATGGGGATAGCTAAATTGGGTAAATCAATATTTTGATATAGTTGCAATGAATCTGATTTTTCAAACGTCTGTTGTTCGTGCCATAGCTGATAAAATTCGCTGGCATTGGCCTGCTCATATTCAGACATAAACTCGCCAGCAAAATCAAATTCTAGTTTGCCATTATGATCTTTCACTAAGGTTTTTAAATAATTAGATTTATTAGTTAAAGATTGATTAAATTGATTTTCAACCCAAGAATCAACACTCAAATCGACGGTTAAAAAAATAGTAACTAGAATAATCGATAGTACGGCACTAATATTATTGACGAGTTTACGCTTGATAGAGTGACGTTTAGTTTTTGGCAGCTCAGTTTTGAGAGGCGACATAACCAAATCCACGTTTATTTTTAATTGGTAGTTCGCCGCCGAGCAGCCGTACTTTTTTGCGGATCGCTGAAATATGCGCTTCTAGCGCATTTTTTGACAGCATGTCAAATTGGCCGACCACGGCTTCGCTGATCATCTCAAGGCCTAATACCCGTTCTTTGGCACTAAATAAGCACTCAATGATTTTATATTCGTTGCGAGTAAGGTTTATAGGCTGCTGCTGATAATGCAGTGTTTTTAAGCTCAAATCTAACATGCATTCACCTACACAGAGTGTATTTTGCTGGTTTTGTAATTGGCCTCGCCGAGACAGCGCCAGTACTCTGGCATGTAGTTCTTCAAACGAAAACGGTTTCGTTAGATAATCATCAGCACCTTTCATTAAGCCGTTTATTTTGTCTTGTGCTTCAGAGCGAGCAGATAAAATTAATACCCGAGTTTGACTCGAGCTGCTACGCAGTGCCTTGAGAATACTCATGCCATCAACACTTGGTAGCATTAAGTCGAGAATGATTAAATCATAGTCGCCACACAGTGCCATGCTTAAACCGTGTGAACCATCACCGGTACCGTCCACGGTAAAACCGAGATTATTAAGGCCTACATCTAGGCTGCGTCTAAGCGGTTCAGAATCTTCGATTACGAGTATCTTCATGATCTTAACTTAATTAAATAACATGTTCGCCTTGCTACTTTAGCAAGGCTTATAGATTAATGATACCAACTCTTTTGATAGGCTAAATTACCTAAATTGGCATGTGCCAGTGCTTTTTTCACCAATTGTGGGTCGTTGCTGGTGGGCACTAACTTGTCTTGTGTGTATATGTAGGTGGTTGCTGGTTTTTGTGGTTGTAAAATTACAACCTTATTACCTTGACCACTATTACCGGTTATGTAGGCAAAGTTTTTATCGTATTGCATCATTGCGCGTTGTTTATTATCTGCGATTGGCTGCGTAAGATCGCGACCTATCATTGGATGTTCACCACTGGCTCCAATCAATGATAATAATGTCGTCGGAATATCAAGTTGGCTAGCCAACTGATGATCACGCTTGGCATTGATACCTTTACCAAAAATAACCGCAGGAATACGAAAGTGATCAATCGGTACTAAACTTGCTCCCGATACGCGCGAGTCATGATCAGCAATCACTATAAAGACGGTATCGTCCCAGTAACTTGATTGCTTTGCTTTTTCGATAAAGGTGCCTAGCGCATAATCGGCATATTTTGCTGCATTATTGCGAGTTTGTTTTTCATTATCGTAAAGTGCAATTTTATTATCAGGGAACTCATACGGGCTATGGTTAGAGCTGGAAAATACTAAGCTAAAAAATGGTTGCCCTTGCTGCTGTAACTTGGTGAGCTCTATATCTGCTTGGTTGTATAAGTCTTCATCCGATGCCCCCCATGAGCCATTAAAATCAATATTGGCAAAGTCATTACTATCTACAATGTGTTGAAAACCATTACCCAAAAAGAAGCTTTGCATATTATCAAAGTGGCTTTCACCACCGTAAATAAACTGGGTTTGGTAATCTTTTTTGCTTAAAAAGTCAGCAATGGTAAAAAAATCACGTTGCGATTTATCAAGCTTTACTACTGCGCGAGAAGGGGTGGGGGTAAATCCAGTAATAACCGCTTCTATACCGCGAACTGAGCGTGTGCCCGTGGCGTATAGATTATCAAACCCCCAACCTCGCTGATAAAGTTTATCTATATTAGGGGTTAAAGGTAAGCCGCCTAAAGTACCCACATAACGTGCTCCTAAACTTTCTTGCAAAATGATAACTAAGTTTTTGGGCTTCCCTTGATACGCCGCTTGATGAAAGGTTTTGGTTGGTGTGCTGGCATCGTTAAAAACAGCTTGCTCATTTTGCATACTCGCGCGTACTAAGGCTAATAATTCCTCTTCGGCCATGGTGCCATAAAAGTCTTGGCTTGATTTTTCATTACTGAGTTGTTTAATTGCAAAGGCTACGCTATACAACGAGTTAAGACTAAGATCATTAAGTAAATGATCAGTTGAGAATGCCACCATTGCAGGGTTTAACGGCCGATGACCGAGTGAGTTACGTGCACCTAGAACGGTTAAGCACAGTAGGCTAATCATCAATAAGGAGTGTTTTATGATTGGCAACTGACAGTGGCTACGCCATTGATTGGTAAAAACTTTTGTAGCCAGTTTGACCCCAACGATCAAGAATAATAAAGTGGTGAATACCTCTATTTTATACCCCGCAAAAATCATGCGAGAGACTTCTTTTGGGTATATTAAGTATTCAATAAATAAGCGGTTTGGACGCAAGTCATATTCACTAATAAAGGTCGCAGTGATCACTTCAAAGAAGATCAGCAATGCGGTCATTAGCAATAAATAGTATTTAATGATGCCACGAATAAGCTGCTGTTTAGAGACTAATGTGCTGATAATTATCAACAACAATGCCGGCATTAAAATATAACTTAAGGTAGCCGTATCAACGCGCAAGCCGCCAACAAAAATATTTAGCCAAGCATGAGAGCTAAATACTCGCTCACCTTGCCATACACTTAAGCTAAAACGAGCCAGGGTTAACATAGTTAGCGATAAACTAAAAAATGTTAGCAATACCGAATATGGACCGAGTTTATTTTGTAGTTGCGCAAGAGTAAATTTATCAGTTATGCCCATAAAATAGCCCACCAAACCAGTGTGCTAATCATCATTGCTATAAATACACTGGCAGAGGCAATATCTTTAGCCAGCCCAGAGAGTTCATGATGTTCTGTACCAATACGATCAACCACCACTTCAATCGCGGTATTGACTAACTCGGCGAATAGTACAAACAGCAAGCTGGCAATTAAAATAAGTTTATCGCTGGTGGGAATATTCGCCAGCCACGCAAACACTCCAAGTAATAAAAATAGCGTGAGTTCTTGCTGAAATGCAGCTTCAAATCGCGTCATCCATTTTAAGCCATTGAAAGTATGGCGTAAGGTAAATAAAAGGCGTAGTAGTCCTTGGCGTTTGAGTACCGTTTTCGAATTATTCATTATTGTTTTTCACTTTTTTATTAATTGCTTTACAGTTACTTACTAAATCTAAAGACTGTTCATAGGCTTTACTTTTGATGCCTATTAGAGTGATTAATGTATGGAATATATTGTCGTGAGAAGCAGCTTGTTGTTGATCAACACTCTTTAAGCAACTTTCTGTAATACGTTGGTTGCCTTTGGCAGCCCACATATACATAGGGACATGGGTTTGGCCACTAGGAGCAAAGCTATACGGAAAGCCATGTAAGTAGGCGCCATTTTCGCCGAGCGACTCACCGTGATCTGAAATATATACAAAGGTTTTATCAATATTGTCAGGTAAGTTATTCAGTTCGGTTAACATTAATGAATTTACGTAGTCGCTATACGCTATGGTGTTGTCGTAAGTATTAACTAACTGCTCAGTGCTACAGTTTTGTATATCACTGCGGTCGCAGGTTGGTGTGAATTGCTTAAATTGATCTGGGTAGCGTTGGAAGTAAGTGGGTCCGTGAGAGCCCATCATATGCAATACAATGACCGTATTGGCTTGGCTTAAATTAGCTAGTTTACGTTTAAGTGGTGCTAGTAACGCTTCGTCATAGCAATGCTGTTGTTCACAAAGTGCAGAGTTATCTACCTTGATGGTAATGTTGGTGACGCGATTACAGACATTTTTACAGCCACTGTTATTATCAATCCACAACACATCAGCGCCAGCGCTTTGGGCAATGTCGAGAATGTTTTGCTGGTTATCAGCTTCGTTACGTGAGAACTCAGCTTGGTTTTGTTGTGAGAACATACAAGGGACCGATACCGCTGTTGCGGTTCCACAGGACGCTACATTGTTCAGGTACGTTACTTTGAAAGGTCGAGTGAAACGGTTGGTATCGCGTGTATAGCCTTGGTAAGCAAAGTTTTCAGCACGTGCTGTTTCACCTACCACGATAACGGTTACTTGCGTGTGTTGTGATGCACTTAGTGCTGGCGCTGGGTCTAAAATTTGAAATGGTTCGTCAGAGACCAGCCATTGATCGCGAATATATTTATAGCCACTGCTTAAATATTGGAATGGAATTAACTCTTTCTTTAATAATTGATTGTTACGTCCGGTAGCGGCATAGTCGGCATAAAAACTCAATACAATTACGGCGATTAAGGCAAAGCAGCCCAGTAGCAGTTTACAACGACTCACCAGCTCTTTGCTAACCAGACTAAAGCGAACCTTGGTTTTGATTAAAACCAATAGCGGCAGTAAGGCGAACAAACAAAAGAATATAATAAATTGCAAGTTAAGATAGCTTGCCGCTTCATGACCGTCAGTTTCAAAGGTGTTTTGAATCATAGAATAGTCAAATACCACTCCATAATTTAAAGTGCCATAAAGAGCGGCGCACGAGCTTAACAATAATATGTAATTAATTGGTTTGAGTAGCCAGCGACTAGATAAGAATGAAAAGAAAATAATTAATAAGCACAGCAACAGTAACGGCACTGAGAGTAAAAATAACCACGAAAAAGAGGGCAATGTGGTGATTGCGTTAAATGCACCATGCATAAAAGGGATATTGATGATTAAGCAGTAATAACATGCTAATGCGATGATAAAAGTATTGGCGCTACAGGTAATGTAGAAGCGCTTTTTAAAACCTGTGCTGAGAAATTGGCTTACCAACATAAATTGAGAACTCAATAATAATAATCTAATACCTGCATGGTAGAGTCCAAGACTTAAGAAACACTTAAGGCTAACTAGTCATTTCCTGAATGAGGTGATTTAAAAAGAATGATTTATTGTGATTTCGTCAAAAATTAATCAAACCAGTAATTGGTTATAACGAGGTATGAAATATCAATAGCTTCATATATTAGGGAAATTAATCTATTTAGGCTTACATATTGGATTTTTATGCCTTTAAAATTGATTGGTGAGTGTTTTTTTAGATTGATTTTAAGGTTGACTTAGCACTCCCATCGCGGTACTAATATAAAAAGACAGCGGGGGAGTTGCAATTCCTTCGTAAATTAACAAATTTTGGTATTTATTACATGCTTACAAACGCACTAAACCTAGTCCTTATTAACGTCGTGGTGATTATTATTACCGCGGGGGCTACTTAGTGCTTTAAAAATACGTAAAGCATTATAAAAGCCCCCCGCACTTAACCAGTCGGGGGGCTTTTTAGTTTCAGGGTTTAGCAATAGTTAAGTATAGATATGTCACTGAGGAATGAGGATTATTTAATGACAGGCGCAGAGTTAACAATTGATTTATTAGCCAAACACGGCGTAAAAGAAGTATTTGGTTACCCTGGTGGGGCAATCATGCCAATTTACGATGCGCTGTATGGTGCGCCGGTTAAACATTATCTCACTCGTCATGAGCAAGGTGCAGGTTTTGCTGCTGTTGGTTTTGCTCGTAGCACGGGTAAACTTGGGGTGTGTTTTGCGACTTCAGGCCCTGGGGCTACTAACTTAATCACCGCGCTTGCTGATGCGATGATGGATTCAGTGCCATTACTTGCGATCACAGGCCAAGTACCAACTGCTGCCATTGGCTCTGATGCGTTTCAAGAGATTGATGTATTAGGTATGTCATTATCCTGCACTAAGCACAGTTATATGGTTGAACGTCCTGAAGATTTAGCCGAAATACTGCAAGAAGCCATGCATTTAGCGCAATCAGGTCGTCCAGGCCCTGTGTTAGTAGATATACCAAAAGATATTCAAATGGCGCAAGTGCCTTTTCATCCTTGGCTTGCGGCTGATGATTACTTACCGGTGTTAGATTTAAAGCAAGTGGCTATTGCTAACCAACTATTAAGCGAAGCCAAACGGCCTGTTGCCTATGTAGGCGGCGGTGTACAGGCGGCTGATGCGCAAGTACAACTAATGCAATTTTTAGAAAAAACCCAAATGCCTGCGGTTTCAACGCTAAAAGCATTGGGCAGTGTATTACCTGATTACGAATATAACTTAGGTATGTTGGGCATGCATGGCGGCCAAGCTGCAAATTTAGCGGTACAAGAGTGTGATGTTCTAGTATGCATCGGTGCGCGCTTTGATGACCGTGTAACAGGCAATTTAGGCAAGTTTGCGGCTAAAGCAAAAGTGATCCATTTAGATATAGATGCTGCTGAAATTGGTAAGCGTAAACCAGTTAAAGCATCATTAGTTGCTGATTTAAAAACCTCATTGCCGCAATTAGAGTGCTTTGTAACTGAACAAGCATGGCGTGATCATGCCAAAGAGATGATGATTGAACATGCATGGCGTTATGACTATCCGGGCGAAAAAGTATATGCCCCGTATTTATTAAGCCTACTAAGCCAGCGGATGCCAAGTACAGGCGTTGTGTGTTGTGATGTTGGTCAGCACCAAATGTGGGTGGCACAACATATGAAGTTTAGTCATCCAAGCAACCATTTAAGTAGTGGTGGCGCCGGCACTATGGGCTTTGGTTTACCTGCGGCCATTGGTGCGCAAGTCGCTCGACCAAATGATTTTGTGATCACTGTTTCTGGTGATGGTTCAATCATGATGAACATTCAAGAGTTAGCCACTATTCGTCGTAACAATTTACCGGTAAAAATATTAATTTTGGATAACCAACGTTTAGGTATGGTTCGTCAATGGCAAGAGTTATTTTTTGAAGGGCGTTATTCTGAAACTGATTTATCAGATAACCCTGATTTTGTGCAATTGGCTGCCGTATTTGGTATCGCTGGGCAAACGATCACCCACGCTAACCAAGTTGATGATGCAATTACAGCATTAGTAAATAGTAAAGGTCCTTATATAGTACATGCCTGTATCGACGATAAAGAAAATGTTTGGCCGCTAGTACCGCCGGGTGCCGCGAATGACGAAATGATGACGGAGAGTGGAAAATGAAACACAGTTTAACAGTCGCTTTAAAAAATCAAAGTATCGCCGTTGAGCGCTTTTTGCGTGTAGTTCGTCATCGTGGTTTTGATTTAACCCATTTTCAATTGAATATGGATGATGGTCATTACCATGTGGCTATGACGGTCGACAGTGATAAGCCAATTCACTTATTAACCACGCAGCTCAATAAGCTGGTGGACGTTAAGCAAGTAACGCTAGAAAATTTACAACAGCAAGCAATGTAGTTTGCTGTAAAAACTAAATCAACAGGGCTATTGGGTCTTTTCCCCTTAGCAATAAAAATTTAAGAATGAGGATGTCAGTTACATATTAAAAGTAACTGCAAACACTGAGGTAACTATGGCTAAATTAAGAAGTGCAACAACAACTGAAGGTCGAAAGCGCGCAGGTGCTCGTGCATTATGGCGTGCAACAGGAATGACAGATAGCGATTTTGGCAAACCGATTATTGCGGTTGTAAACTCATTCACGCAATTTGTACCTGGTCATGTGCACCTTAACCAACTCAGTGAGCTTATGGCAGAAACCATCACGCAAGCGGGTGGTGTGCCAAAAGAATTTAATACTATTGCCATTGATGATGGTATTGCCATGGGCCACGGCGGTATGTTGTATTCATTACCATCGCGCGACTTAATTGCTGACTCAGTTGAATACATGGTAAATGGTCACTGCGCCGATGCAATGATCTGTATTTCTAACTGCGACAAAATCACCCCAGGAATGATGCTGGCGGCACTTCGTTTAGATATTCCAGTAATCTTTGTGTCTGGTGGCCCAATGGAAGCCGGTAAAACTAAGCTTGCCAATATTGATATCAAACTAGATTTAGTTGATGCCATGGTAAAAGGTGCTGATGAATCAGTAAGTGATGCTGACTCAGAGCAAGTAGAGCGCTCAGCATGTCCTACCTGTGGCTCGTGTTCGGGCATGTTTACCGCCAACTCAATGAACTGTTTATTAGAAGCAATTGGCCTCGCACTACCTGGTAACGGCACTACACTTGCGACTCATAAAGATCGTAAACAACTGTATGTTGAAGCCGGTGCACGAATTGTTGATTTATGCCGTGAGTATTACCAAAAAGATAATAAAGAAGTTTTGCCGCGTGCTATCGCTAATAAAACCGCGTTTATGAATGCCATGGTGGTTGATATTGCTATGGGTGGCTCGTCAAATACCGTATTGCATTTACTTGCCGCTGCGCAAGAAGCCGGTGTTGATTTTGATATGTCGCACATTGATGCGTTATCTCGTAAAACACCTTTCTTATGTAAAGTAGCGCCTGCAACCGCGCAATACCATATTGAAGATGTGCATCGTGCAGGTGGCATGATGGCAATAATTCGCGAGCTTGGCAAAGCGGGCTTAGTGGATCTGTCGGTAAACCATGTTGCTGGTATGACTATGGCAGAGCTAGTTAAAAAATGGGATGCCACTGATCCAAACAACGAAGCCGCACAAAAGTTTTATCGAGCGGGACCTGCAGGTATTCGCACCACCAAAGCAATGAGCCAAGAATGTCGTTGGGATGAAGGCGATAATGACCGTGAACATGGTTGTATCCGTAGCGTTGAACATGCGTTTCGCCAAGATGGTGGCTTAGCCGTACTATCGGGTAATTTAGCTGTTGATGGTTGTATTGTGAAAAGCGCGGGTGTGGTTGATGAAATGCTACACTTTGAAGGCACCGCCGTGGTGTATGAATCACAAGACGATTCAGTTGAAGGCATTTTAAATGACGAAGTAAAAGCCGGTGACGTAGTCGTTATTCGCTACGAAGGACCGAAAGGCGGACCTGGCATGCAGGAAATGCTTTATCCAACCAGTTACTTAAAATCAAAAGGTTTGGCTGAGCAGTGCGCACTTATAACCGATGGTCGCTTCTCGGGCGGTACGTCAGGTTTATCAATTGGCCACGTTTCACCAGAAGCGGCCAGTGGCGGTGCCATTGCTTACGTTGAAAACGGCGATAAAATTATTATCGATATCGCTACCCGCGAAATCACGTTAGCGTTAACAGATGAAGAACTTGAAGCGCGTAAGCAAAAGCAACTCGCTCGTGGTAAACAAGCGTACAAACCACTCGATCGTGAACGTTATGTATCATCTGCGCTAAAAGCGTATGCGCTACTTGCAACCAGTGCTGATAAAGGCGCGGTGCGTGATTTAGCCAAACTGGAGGAGCTTAGTTAATTATGGTTTCTCAAGAGCTCGATTATTTTCGCGCTATTATCCAAGCCAATATGGAACCACTGGCAAAAGTTACTGAGGTTAGCGAAATGGCTGAACTCAGTGCTCGTCTTGGTAATCAAGTATGGCTAAAGCGCGAAGATCAGCAGCCAGTTTATTCGTTTAAACTGCGTGGTGCATACAACAAACTGGCTAAACTGCCAGCCGGTTCAGTGGTGATCACTGCCTCAGCTGGAAATCATGCTCAAGGGGTGGCGCTCAGTGCGTCACACTTAGGGCATCAAGCAACGATTGTAATGCCAGTGACGACCCCTGAAATCAAAGTCAATGCGGTACGTGCGCTTGGTGGCGAAGTGGTTTTACATGGCCATCATTTTGATGCTGCCAAAGCTTATGCACTAGAACTTACTGAGCAGCGCGACGGCATATTTGTTCCTCCATTTGATGATCCTGATGTAATTGTAGGGCAAGGCACGGTTGCACGTGAATTAATGCAGCAGCTTAATCAACTTGATGCGGTATTTATTCCAGTTGGTGGTGGTGGCTTACTTGCTGGTATGGCCGTGTATATAAAGTCATTGCGCCCAGATATAAAAGTAATCGGTGTAGAAGCTGATGAAAGTGCCTGTTTACAAGCGGCACTTGCAGCAGGCAAACCCGTCGAGCTTGAACGGGTTGGCAGTTTTGCCGATGGTGTTGCGGTAAAAATTATTGGTACCGAAACCTTTCGTTTGGCGCAAAAGTTTTGTGATGAAGTAGTCACTGTAACCGGTGATGAAATATGTGCGGCGATGCAAGATATTTTTGTTTCAACCCGTGCGATTGCTGAGCCATCAGGTGCGCTGGCAACGGCTGGGCTGAAAAAATGGTGTCAGCAAACAGGCCAAAAAGGGCTGCATTTAGCAGCTGTGTTATCTGGCGCAAACTTAAACTTTGACCGCTTACGTTATGTGGCTGAGCGTACTGCGCTGGGAGAGAAAAACGAAGCGTTGTTAGCAGTAACCATCAATGAAGAAAAAGGCAGCTTTAAACAGTTTTGCGCCTCATTAGGTGGTCGCGCAATTACTGAATTTAACTACCGTTACGCAGGCCCTGGTGAAGCGCAAATATTTGTTGGTGTTGCACTGCGCCAAGGTCAGCAAGAGTTAGATGAACTGACAGCTGATTTAACCACCAATGGCTATCAATTTTGTGATTTATCAGATAACGAACTGGCTAAATTACATGTTCGTTATATGGTTGGTGGTAAAGCACCTGAGCAGATGCATGAGCGGTTATTACGCTTTGAGTTTCCTGAATATCCAGGCGCACTAGCGCGCTTTTTAGATACCTTAGGTAGCAATTGGAATATTACTTTGTTTCATTATCGTAATCATGGTGGTTCGATGGGCAATGTATTAGCAGGGTTTGCGATTGAGCCTAGTCAGTATGAGGTATTTAACGAGCATTTAAATCGCTTAGGTTACAGTGTGCAAGATGAAACACTGAATCCGTGTTTTACCCAATTTTTAACTACTCAACGTCCCATCGATAGGGTGCAAGCGGTTAATAATTAAATATATACCCAAACCACCAGAAGATACGAATTCTGTAGCTTGAAGTGGTTTTAGTATAAGCAAGCACCTCAATTGAGGTGCTTTTTTGTCTCTTTGCAAACTCAATGTCTTGGGTTTATAGTTATAGCAATATTAGCCAACTAATTAGATTACGATTTGTCATTAAAAGGACTGAAATTTCAGCTTTATGCTGCTCTGCTGATACTTAGCGGGCAAAGTGTTGCGGCAGCGGATGTGACTTTACAACTAAAGTGGACGCATCAATTTCAATTTTCTGGTTACTATATGGCTCAGCAACAAGGCTTTTACAAAGCGGCAGGGCTAAACGTCACTATTTTACCAGCAGATCCTGAGAACCCAGATACCTTTAGTAAAGTGTTGGCTGGCCAAGCTCACTTCGGGGTCGGGCACTCAGGTATTTTACAGCAACGGATCGCAGGTAAACCCTTGGTGGCAATGGCTGCTATTTTACAATTTTCTCCTTATTGTTGGATGGTAAAAAAAAGCTCCGATATTTTTCATCCTCGGGATTTTGTCAATAAGCGTCTTAGCAGTATCAGCCGCAAAGAAAATGCCGAATTATTGGTAATGCTCGAACGCAGTGGTATCCAAACGAATAATTTACCTTCTTATGAAAGTGGTAACAGCACTACGGATTGGTTAGCTGGGAGTATTGATGCGATGCAAGTGTACGTGACTAATGAGCCGTATATTATGCGTGAGCAAGGCATCGACTATAGACTTATTTGCCCGCAGAAGTATGGAATTAATGTGTATAGCGATATTCTTTACACCACAGAAAATATGCTCGAACAACACCCGCAAACAGTTGAAGCATTTTATCAGGCCAGCTTAAAGGGCTGGCGCTATGCAATGATGCATATGGATGAAACAATTGCATTAACTCAACACCAATACGCACCCAATAAAAGCTTTTCTCAGCTTGCCTATGAAGCTGAAGTATTGAGTGATTATATTTTACCACCAGGCACTAATTTAGGCTCTATGTCGATAGCGAAATGGCGGTTGATTGCTGATCTATACGGGATTGAGCAAGATGCCTTTAATCAGGCGCAAGATGGCTTTATTTACCAGTATGTTGAACCTGAAAAAATTAAAATGTCGTGGATGCTTATTACAGCAATTATAATTAGTTTGTTATCGATACCACTTTATTTACGCTTGATGTTCAGAAAAAGCGTATAATGCATAGATGAAATGACCATCGCTAAAATCACATGAGCCTTGCTGAGCAGTTTACAGCCCTAGATAACTTATTACATAGTACTCGCCACTATTGGCAATGCACTGCATTCGATTTTGATCTGCTGCCATGGCCTGAATTAGAACAACCATTAACGCTGTTGAGCGATCAACAAGTTGCCGAACTCGATAGCAATCAAGATGCCTTGTATCAATTTTTTAGCCCGTATATTCCCGTAGTCAATAACTTAGCTACATTGTGTGACTTACCTCAAGCCTCCACTACGCGTAGCGAATATCCGTTTTGGATCAGCAATGGTATTAAAGGGCGCAAGTTTGCGCAGCTGCAAGATTTTGTCTGTGCGCTTGGCCAAGAATCACAACTACCTGTATTAGAATGGTGTGCAGGGAAAGGCCATTTAGGACGTATGCTGGCATTTAACCGTGCGCCGAGTGTGCACAGCATCGAACTGCAACAACATTTATGTGAACAAGGTCAGCAAAGTGCTCAGCAACAAGGGCTAGCCATGCACTTTAGCCAAGCAGATGTACTTAAAGATGATGTAACTGAGTATTTTCAACAAGCACAACATGCCGTAGCGCTGCATGCTTGCGGAGCGTTACATCAGACCTTCATGAGCACCGCAGCTAGCGCGCAAACGCAAAAAATCAGTTTATCCCCGTGTTGCTATCACTTATTCACCGCTAATGATTATCAAGCTATGAGCGATGCCGGAAAGCGTAGTCAACTGCAGTTAACGCATCGTGATTTAAAATTAGCACTACAAGAGACGGTGACAGCGCCTTCTCGGGTAGATAAAGTTCGTAAAACTGAAGTGCAATGGCGGTTGGGTTTTGATGCCTTGCGCAAAAGTCTCACCAGCGAACAAAATTATGTCAGTGTGCCCTCAGTTAACAAAGCTATTTTTTCAGATTCATTTAAAGCTTTTTGTGCATGGGCAGCGGAGAAAAAGGCGCTAGATATACCGCAAGGTATTGATTATGAATCCTTTTTAAAAAAAGGCGAAATGCGCAAAAAAGTCACTGAACGTATCGAACTGGTCCGTCATGTGTTTAGAAGAGCAATTGAGGTTTGGCTTGTGCTCGATCGTGCTTTATATTTGCAACAACAAGGTTATCAAGTCAGTGTGCAGACGTTTTGCGAAAAACAATTAACGCCACGTAATATCTTGATCCAAGCTACCGTCAAAGACAGAAAAGAGATGTAATGAGAAAATTAAAAAACTTATTTGAAAATAATAAACGCTGGGCTGAACGAACGTGTAAAGATGATCCAGAATTTTTTAAAATTCTATCCATGCAGCAAAACCCAGAATACTTGTGGATTGGTTGTTCGGACTCTCGCGTACCGGCTAATGAAATCGTTGATCTAATGCCGGGTGAGCTATTTGTTCATCGTAATGTGGCGAATGTGGTGGTGCATACCGATCATAACTGCTTATCAGTGATGCAGTACGCCGTTGAAGTGTTAAAAGTTAAACATATTATGGTTGTTGGTCACTATGGCTGTGGTGGTGTTCAGGCAGTACTCAAAGATGCTAAGTTTGGTTTAATTGATAACTGGCTTCGTCACGTCGGTGATGTAAAAGAAAAATACACCTCAAAGATCAATGCACTCGCAGAAAAAGATCGTCTCAATAGCTTGATTGAATTGAATGTAATTGAGCAAGTACGCAATGTATGCCGTACTAATATCGTCCAAGAAGCATGGCAGCGTGGCCAAGAGTTGACTATTCATGGATGGGTTTATGGTCTGGCAAACGGTCACTTACACGACTTAGAGTCAGTCGTTACTTGTGCCGATGAAGTTGATGTTAACTATAAAAGTGCTGGGCTTAAAGTGTTTGAACGTTACGTAGTAGAATAAGTACGTAACCTAAGCACTGCGTCCTATCTGGGCGCGGGCTACCTTCAGTAATTGTAATCTTAGTTTTAAAGGCTAAGTCGATGTGTTTTTTGTGTGGTGAAAACACCCTCTATACTTTCGGTGTTTTTCGCTTGCGATATTGCAGTGGTGTTTCAAAAGTAAAATTATGAAAGGCATGACAAAAGTGAGCATGATCATAATAGCCACATTGCAAGGCTATATCTGTTATCGGTGTTTGGCTGTCAGCTAGAAGTGTGCGTGCGGCTTTTAGTCGGTAAAATTGCTGTAATTGAGCTGGACTAACCCCGGCTTCTTTTTTTAAGCGACGCTCAAGAGTACGACGTGTCAGGCCAAGTTGCTTGCCAACACAGCTGGTGGAATTATTGAGTTGAATGAGCTGCTTGATCACTTTAATTGTATTGCTTGTTACGAGTTGATTGCTAATTGCTTGGCTGAGTAACCACTGCTCGAGTAAATACAGTTGGCTGGTTAGTGGACTGCTTTGCATTTGTTCAACACATGCTATTAAACTGTGATACCAGCTTGGGGTAAAATCTTCACCGAGTAGATAATTTTCTTCAGCTAACTCGTGTAGCGTTATACCTAATAAGTGATAAGCACCAGTAGGCGCAAAACGAATACTGACTAAATAATCCTGATTGCTGAAAGTTGTTGCCTGCGTTTGACGATTAAATGCGAAGGTAATAAGGGGTGTCGCATTGCTAAAATTAATTGTTAGGCTTGCGCCTGCATCAGGGTAGAGCTTTTCTTTAAATAACTGTGCTGCTTGTGTGGTTGTTGAACCTATTTTCCAATAACACTGCACCCAATCAGTTAAGCGTTGATCGGGTGCGAATTTTTGAAAGCTCAAATGGGGCAATGGATCATTTACTAATAAAATGGCCATGGTGTTAACCTGACTTATACCGTCGCAATAGCGATTTCTTCTTCGCGTAAAGTCAGTACTTCATAGCCGTCAGCGGTGACGACTATGGTGTGCTCCCACTGCGCAGAAAGCTTTTTATCGCGAGTAACCACAGTCCAGCCATCCGGTTTAGTTTTTACTTTTGCTGCCCCTTGGTTGATCATTGGCTCAATGGTAAAGGTCATACCTTCTTTAAGTTCAACGCCGGTATTGCGTTTACCATAATGTAAAACTTGCGGCTCTTCGTGCATTTGCTCACCAATACCATGTCCGCAGTATTCACGTACAACGCTATAGCCATTAGTATGGGCAAAATTAGCGATAGCGTTGCCTATATCGCCTAACCTCACTCCCGGTTTTACGAGCTTGATGCCTTGCCACATTGCTTGATAAGTTTTTTCGACTAAGCGCTTGGCCAACGGAGACACTTCACCAAGCATATACATTTTACTTGAATCGGCAATAAAGCCATTCTTCTCAAGGGTAATATCTAGATTGACAATATCGCCAGATTTTAATGCGCGTTTAGAGTCTGGAAAACCGTGGCAGACTACTTCATTTACTGAGCTGTTTAACACATAAGGATAATCGTATTGGCCTTTGCTGGCAGGACGCGCAGCAAGCTCATCAACAATATAGCGCTCAACTAAATCATTGATCTCCATGGTGGTGATGCCGATTTTGACCTGTTGATCTAAATAGGCAAATACCTTTGCCAGTAGGCGACCAGACTCACGCATTAGCTCTATTTGTGCGGGAGTTTTAATAATTATTTCACTCATGCAAAGATTCTCCTGCTGTTACATCGGCTTGTGCAAGTTGCTGTTTGATTATTTCGGCGTAGGTCATGGTTGGATTAAGCTCAGCTAGCATGCCTATCTTTATCCAGTATTCAGATTGAGAGTTTATAGATCGTACCATAGTGGTACTGGCTTTGCGGATCTCTTCGTGCAGTTGGTCGCTGATTTTTACGATACCCATAACAGTGCCTATATATAAAACGTATACGTATCGTATATAGATGTTGAGCTGTATGCAAGGCGTAAAACAAATCAGGCAGCCGAAGCTGCCTGAAGTAATAACTAAAACAGTATTATTCTGGTTGCTCGCTTTGCTTATTACTACTGAGTTGTTGCTCAAGTAGTGCAACTTTTGCTTCTAATGCAACGAGCTTTTCGCGGGTGCGAATTAGTACTTGGCTTTGTACATCAAATTCTTCACGGCTGACAAAGTCCATCTCAGCAAGCTTATTTTGAATAGCTTGTTTGGTTTTCGCTTCAAACGTATCGGCAAGGTTTTTAACGCCTTGCGGCATGTTACTGGAAATCTGTTTGGCAATTTCTTCAAGTTTTGCTGGGTTGATCATGTCTGTCCCTTACTGTCGCGTAAATGATAATGGCTAATGTTACCTTATTGGCTAGGCGTATTGTAGTGATTACGTTAAAATTGCCGGTCTTTAATGCAATCTCTTTGGTCGATATGAAACTCAATCCTAAACAAGATGAAGCGGTAAAATATATTAGTGGTCCATGCCTAGTGCTGGCGGGGGCGGGATCAGGAAAAACTCGTGTAATTACTAATAAAATCGCTTACTTAGTACAAAAATGTGAGTATCAAGCACGTAATATTGCCGCGGTGACCTTTACTAATAAAGCGGCGAAAGAGATGCGCGAGCGAGTTTTTCAAACGTTAGGTAAAAAAGAGTCAAAAGGCTTGTGGGTATCTACCTTTCATACCTTAGGCCTTGAGATCATTAAAAAAGAACTAACAACGCTGGGTTTTAAACCCGGCTTTTCATTATTTGATGATCAAGATACCGGGCAATTAATTGCTGACTTAACTGAAGAAGAGCTAAAAAAAGACAAAGATTTACTCAATCTATTAAAAATGCAAATAGGCAGCTGGAAGAACGAGCTTATTTTACCAGAGCAAGCGATTCGCGAAGCGCGAGAGCCACAAAAAGCGCTATTTGCGCAATTGTATGCGCGTTATCAAACCCAGTTACGCGCTTATAATGCTTTGGATTTTGATGATTTGATCATGATCCCCACCTTATTACTGATCAATAATGCAACCTCGCGTGAGCGCTGGCAACAACGTTTCCGTTACCTGTTGGTGGATGAATATCAAGATACCAATACCAGTCAATATCAATTAGTTAAGTTGCTTGTGGGTGAGCGTGCGCGTTTTACCGTGGTAGGCGATGACGATCAATCAATCTATTCATGGCGCGGTGCACGACCACAAAACTTAGTGTTATTAAGCAAAGACTTTCCAGGTTTACGACTCATTAAGCTTGAGCAAAACTATCGCAGTGTGAAGCGTATTTTAAAGGCTGCTAATATCTTGATTGCCAATAACCCTCATGAATTTGATAAAAAACTGTTTAGTGAGTTAGAAAATGGCGAGCCGATCAAAGTGATTGGCTGTCGTGATGAAGAGCATGAATCAGAGCGGGTCGTCGCCGAGATCATCTCGCATAAATTTATGAAGCGCACCAGTTATAAAGATTACGCTATTTTGTACCGTGGTAATCACCAAGCGCGTGGCTTTGAAAAGTCGTTAATGAGTAACCGAATACCTTACAAGATCAGTGGCGGAATGTCGTTTTTCTCACGCTCTGAGATCAAAGATATAATGGCGTACTTGCGCTTATTGGTGAATCAAGATGACGACAATGCGTTTCTACGTATTGTGAATACTCCGCGCCGTGAAATAGGCACAGTTACGCTGGAAAAGTTGGGTACCTTAGCCAATGAAAAACATGCCAGTTTATTTGCCACCTGTTTTGATAACGACTTAGGTTATCGCTTAAAAGGTCGTGGCTTAAACTCGTTGGCCGGATTTGCACGTTGGGTGGTTGAGCTGTCAGATAATGCGGTACGTGGTGATACCCTAGAAGCGGTAAAAGATTTAGTTAGACAAATAAATTACGAAGCCTATTTATACGAGTCATCGCCGAGTGCGAAAGCCGCAGAAATGCGCATGAAGAATGTTTCTGAGTTGTACCGTTGGATCACCGATATGCTCACCGGTGATGCGGATAACCCGCCATTGACGCTTGCTGAAGTGGTGAGTAAGTTAACGTTGCGTGACATGTTAGAACGTAACGAAGAAGAAGATGAAGCCGATGCGGTGCAATTACTCACGTTACATGCCTCTAAAGGCTTGGAGTATCCTTACGTATTTATGGTCGGCATGGAAGAGGGCTTATTACCGCATCAAGTAAGTATTGATGAAGAAAACGTTGATGAAGAGCGTCGCTTAGCCTATGTGGGGATCACTCGTGCTCAGCAAGAGCTGACCATGACCTATGCAAAAATTCGTCGTCAATTTGGCGAAACATCACAAACCGAGTTGAGCCGCTTTATACAAGAGCTACCGCAAGATGATTTAGCATTTGAAAATAAAAAAGCGCCAAATACGCAAGCCGAACGAATGGAAAAGGGCCAAGCCAGAGTCGCTAATTTACGTGCCATGCTGAAAAAGCCTGAGTAGTTCATCTAAACTGCGGATAATAAACTGGTTATCCGCGACGCATATCGTTAATTTAAAATTTGCTCGTTCGAAGAGTCAGCTGGGAGTGTTGCTGTGGAACTAATTGCATGCTGCCTACCAATAAATAGCGATAAACCATGAGTGTCGAGTAAGGCTCTATAATTTAATATTGAAGGGCCTTTCGCGATTACTTTTATTTGTTTTATCTTAGTTATTGCTAGTACACCTTGTAGTTGTAAATCAAAGCTTTGTTGTTGTAACACTCGCTTACTAAAGGTAGAGCTAAGTAATAAATAATCGAAATTAAGATCGCAAAGTAAATTAAGTTCGCAGCGATCTTTGGCAAAATCATTTAAGCCAATCGAATAGCCTTGTTCACTTAGCATTTTTAAATTACTAATTTGCACCGCAGAAGCGTAACGGATCTCTTGTTCGTTAAATAATAAACAAATTTGTTTTGTTATGCTGTGCTTTTGCATTGTTAAGCATAACGCCTGAAATTCATTTTTCTCCAGTAATAAACCCGAGCAAGGGAATAACACCATTTGCAGTTGTGCCGTTTGGATCTGCTGGCACGCCTTGGTTAATAACTGTAATTCTACTTCCAGCTGTTGTGCTTTATCAGCGGCAAACTTCTTTAATATTTCAAAACTGGTGCTGCCAAGTACTGGGTGTTCGCCAAATGCCTCAAGCAATGATTCTGATTGATGCTGTTCATCAAGTGTAATAATTTCAGAGCAGCGAAAATGCATTGGTAAAGAGTCTAAGTGATGACTGGTTTCCAACTCATATGGGCTGGTGCCGGCACTAAGCAGTGGATGGTAAAACTCAAACCGGCTGCGACCAGCATTTTTTGCATAATACATGGCAGCATCAGCATCACGAATAATTTCATCCGTATGCTTGTAGTTTGTTTTTGAGTAGGTAATACCGACACTGGCACCACTTTGTACACAAATACCTTTCATACAAAATGGTTTTTTCATCAGTTCAATTAATCGCTTAGCAACATCTTCGGCTTGTTGGCGATCGGTTAAGTGCGTTAATAAAATTACAAACTCATCGCCACCTAAGCGCGCAAGTAAATCGTGCTCCCGAATACATTGTGAAAAAGACTCACTGACGCTAATTAAAAACTGATCACCGGCTTGATGACCAAGTTGATCGTTAATATCCTTAAACTTGTCTAAATCAATAAACAGCACAGCAAACTGTTGTTCAGGGTAACGTTGATAATGCTGTAGAGTTTTTTCTAATTGGGTTAAAAACAGACTGCGATTAGGCAAGCCAGTAAGTGGATCGTGGTGGGCATCATGATAAAGCTGTTGCTCTATTTTTTTGCGCTCTTCAATTTGCATTTGTAAATGCATATTGGTTTGGAGGATCTCTTTGGTTTTTTCAGCAACTCGAAACTCTAATTGTTGATGGCTTTGTTTTAAGGCTTGAGCAGCTAAATGTGCTTGTAATACAGTCGCTATTTGATGCGATACAAAGGTAATTAATTCAAAGTCGTCTTGATTAAAAATATGCTTATGATTGTAGGCTTGGCAAGTTATTAAGCCAATCACACCTTGCGCTGTTTTTAATGGCGCACCTAACCAGCTAGTTGCTGAGTTTGAAGTGTTGACTTGCCCTGGTCTTTCTACTTCACCGGATTTGAGCAGTTTTTGTGCTCGGGTACAATCAATGAGTTGAGTTTGTTCGGTACGTAACACTAATTCGCTATAACCTTTGGCGAAAGGGCGCGGTTGAGTGTTATCTCTATATTCATCCACACAGTACGGAAAGTTTAACCAACCCGTTTCGCGATCATACAATGCAATGTATAAATTCTCAGCGTAAGTTATTGATTTTATTATTTCATGTACTTGTTGATATACTTCATCAATATGCTTTGTTTGCGTCGCTAGCTCTGAAATTTTAAACAGAATATGTTGCCGTGCGAGGGTTTTTTTATGTTGTTCTACTTCGAGGTTAAGTGCTTCATTACTTTGCGTTAATGCGCGAGTTCTTATTTTTACTTCAGACTCTAATAGTTCGCGTTTTTTTACCCGCTCGATAGCCGTTGATAAGTAGAGCGACATTACTTCTAATAGCTCGATTTGTTGCTCAGAGTAGTTTTGTTGTTTATCGTAACTTTGTGCGACAAGCACCCCAATAATGCTTTGTTCTCGGTATACCGGCACGCCTACCCAATGTTCTGCTGGTGTGCCAAGTAATTTAAATAACCCCTTGTTGGCAGCAGCCTGCATTTCATCACCTTGGAAGTAGGTGGTTTTACCTTGTTTAAAAACATACCCAGTGACACCTTGGATAAAATTATTATCTTGATTAAGTGGCACAGAGATACCATCTTTTTCATCAGCAAAGTAAGAGAGTTCAAGGGTGTTACTAAATTGATTTAACAGCACCACGTAAAAACTTTTACTTGGCATATAATCTTGCAAAATATCATGAATAGCAGGGTAAAGTAGCGTTAATTCGGCAACAGAACTAGCTTGCTCTGATAATTGGATCAGGGCATTTTGTAAGTGGTGGGATTGCTTATACTTTTGGACTAGAGCTTTTAAACGATTATTTTTATGCTCCAGCTTATGTAGTAAAGCTGTTATATCTTCCAGTGACATTAAACCGATTTTTATTATTGTATATTTATTGGACTTATATTTTCACTTTTTTGCTGAATCGTCAAGCGGCCAATAGTATTAGAAAATGATAATAATAAATAGTGATAAAGGTAGGTTAATATTTATTTGTATAATAAAAAAGGCTGAAAAAATCAGCCCTTTATAAAAAAAAGTACAGAATTAAGTATTATTTTTTGCTCATGAAATCAATAGCTGCGCTTATTTCATCATCTGAGCAATCCATGCATGTACCGCGTGGTGGCATTGCATTAAAACCATTAATTGCATGACTTAATAGAGTGTCAGCGCCTTTCGCTAAGCGTGGAGCCCAGTCATCTGCTGATTTTGGTGCACCAAGTGCGCCAGTACCATGACATGCAAAGCACGCACCTTGGTAAACTTGTTCACCGGTACGAGGACCTGTTGGCACTTCAGCAACTGCTGCTTTATCGCCTTCAAAGTAAACGGCACCTATAGGCGCGATACGTTTTTTGATCGCATCTTCAGTCATAGAGTTATCATATGGCTGTGCGTATGCGGTGGTTGCTAGCAATAATAATGCTGCTGATAGTTTTTTCATTTTGCCTTGCTCACTTCGATTTGAACGTGATCAATCACGATAGATGACGGAATTTAGAACGATTATAACGCTAAGCCGCAATTTATAAAACGCTACGATGTATTTTTCTTATGAAAAAACACTATTTTTTTGCGCCAGCGCAACAAAGCAGCTACTTTAGAATGACTGATTTGCGGTTTTTTTAGCACCTAATTAGCTCATTTTCAAAAGCGCAGCGACTAGTTTTTCAATACCTGCATCAGCATCTAAAATTGATTGCGCTAACATGTAAGCTGGAGTGCTTACGAGTTTATGTTGCTCATCAATTACAATATCATCTACTGCACAATTAATGTGTTGAGCGCCTAAACTTTGTAGTGCGTTGGCAGTATCAACATCATTACCAATAGTGGTTTTTACGCCAGCACTGTAGATCAATGGGATCATTGCTGGAGCAATGCACATATAGCCTGCTGGTTTTTTGGCATTCGCAAATGCTTTAGCAGCACGAAGCATTTCAGGGTTTAATTGTGCTTGCGCACCATTGATCGCAAAATCACACAGGTTTTTAGCCGCGCCAAATCCACCAGGCACAATCAAAGCATCAAAGTCATTAGCATCTAACAGTGTTAACGCTTTGATATCGCCACGGGCAATGCGTGCCGCTTCGACTAATACGTTCCGGTTAGGGGTCATTTGTTCCCCATTCAGGTGATTGATCGTGTGCAATTGCTCAATATCAGGGGCAAAACACTGGTAGCTTGCTCCGGCTTTGGCAATATGTAATAACGTTAATACGGCTTCGTTGATTTCTGCACCGTCATAAACTCCACAACCTGCTAAAATTACAGCTATTTTTTTCATATACTATGCCCTTATTTATTATTCATAAAGTCAGTTTAGCATGACTTTTGCTGACTGTTATGGCCTTATTAAGATCATTTTGTGATCATCAATAATGATGAGTTAAAGATTATTTTTATTTGATCAATCCACTCGAGGCAGAGCAAAAACGCGCTATATGCTTTTTTTTAAGTTGGCTAATAGGAAAAAATTATAAAGGATCGCTATGATCTTTGATCCATTGTGATAGAATGCTCGTCCGGTTATTTATAAGGAATGAATTAACCGTTTTTTAGTTGTAAAAAGCCACAATCAAGCAAAGCAATAAAATGTTTTTCCACATTGTGATAAAAATAATAAAAAAAGAACCTCGTATTATCTTTTTAAAACAAAACATACACTTAACTTGTTTCTAAGTAGTTTTAAATTACTTTGGAGGAATAGCTTGTGGGTGTTATCTACATAGTTATCCACAACTTACTCTTATTTAACGGTTTAAACAAAGCTTAATTCACAGTCGTTTTATGCGTGTCCTTATGGCATGCTTACAGATATTTCGTTTTCTCTCATTTAGGATCCAATTACATCATGGCTCAGATCCCTGAAAATCCACTTATTTTAGTCGATGGCTCTTCCTACTTATTCCGTGCATATCATTCACCACCGCATTTAACTAACTCAAAAGGTGAAGCAACAGGCGCTATTTATGGCGTTGTTAACATGATGAAAAGCCTGATCAAACAGTATGATCCAAGCCATATGGTGGTGGTTTTTGATGCTAAAGGTAAAACTTTCCGTAATGATATGTACAGTGAGTACAAAGCCAACCGCCCGCCAATGCCCGATGATTTGCGCACGCAAATAGCGCCACTGCACGATATTATTAGGGCGATGGGTTTTCCGCTTATTAGTATTGAGGGTGTTGAAGCGGATGACGTGATTGGTACATTCGCCCGTATTGCTTCAGAGCAGCAGCGCCATGTATTGATCTCAACCGGTGATAAAGACATGGCTCAGTTAGTGAATGAGCATGTCACTTTGATCAATACCATGACCGACAGTATTTCTGATCCAGACACTGTGGTTGAAAAATTTGGCGTTGGTCCTGAACTGATCATCGATTACTTAGCTTTGATGGGCGATAAAGTAGATAACATCCCAGGTGTCGATGGATGCGGCCCTAAAACGGCGGTTAAGTGGTTACAAAAATACGGATCATTACAAGGTGTGCTTGATCATGCTGATGAGATCAAAGGTAAGATCGGCGAAAAGCTTGCCGCCGCAGTCGATCATTTACCGCTAAGTTATGAACTGGCTACCATTAAATGCGATGTTGAAGTTGAATCAGACTTAGATACCTTTAAATTGCAAGAGCCAAATCGCGATGAACTGATTGCCTTGTATGGCGAGTGTGAGTTCCGTCGCTGGTTAGCTGAGTTATTAGATAATCCAAAAGATGCAGACACTCACTTGGCTGTCCCCAGTGAAGCGAATGAATTACCGCAAGTGGCTGATGCTCACTATGAAACAATCCTGACAACAGAGCAATTAGATACTTTAGTCGAGCAATTAAATGCCGCTGAACTATTTGCCTTTGATACTGAAACAACCAGCCTTGATTACATGCAAGCTAAACTTGTCGGGATGAGTTTTGCTGTTAAAGCTGGCGAAGCCGTGTATTTACCGGTTGCCCATGATTATCCTGGCGCGCCCGAACAGTTAAGTTTAGAGACGGTGATGGCGAAGATCGGGCCAATTTTAGCTGATGAAAACAAAGCAAAAGTTGGTCAAAATTTAAAATATGATAAGAGTGTATTGGCTAATGCCGGTTTTGAGCTAAAGGGTATTAAATTCGATACTATGCTTGAATCTTACGTATTTAATAGTGTTGGTACTCGCCATGATATGGACTCGTTGGCGCTAAAATATTTAGGCCATAAAAATATCAGTTTTGAAGACATTGCTGGTAAAGGTAAAAAGCAGCTGACATTTAATCAAATCGAACTTGATAAAGCGGCACCTTATGCCGCAGAAGATGCGGATATTACGCTTCGTTTACATCAAGTATTATGGCCGAAAATTGCAGCCGATGAAAAGCTTAAATCGGTATTTGAAGACATAGAGATGCCGCTTGTCAGCGTTATTTCAGATATTGAGCGCACCGGTGTTGCGATTGATAGTAAAATGCTTGCCGCGCACAGCCAGCGTTTGGGTGAGCGTTTAATTGAGCTGGAAAAAGAAGCGCATGAGATTGCTGGTGAACCATTTAACTTAAGCTCACCAAAGCAATTGCAAGTATTGTTGTTTGAAAAGCTTGAACTGCCAGTTATTAAAAAAACGCCAAAAGGCGCACCTTCTACAGCTGAAGAAGTACTACAAGAGTTGGCTCACGATTACCCGCTGCCTAAAGTTATTATTGAGCACCGGGGTTTATCTAAGCTTAAATCAACCTACACTGATAAATTACCACTGATAGTTAATGAGCAAACGAAGCGTGTGCATACTTCTTATCATCAAGCGGTAACGGCAACTGGCCGATTAAGTTCAAGCGATCCTAATCTGCAAAATATTCCTATTCGTTCAGAAGAAGGACGCCGTATTCGTGAGGCTTTTATTGCTGCAGATGGCTATAAAATAGTGGCTGCCGATTACAGCCAAATCGAACTACGTATCATGGCGCACTTATCGCAGGATAAAGGCTTGTTAAATGCGTTTGCCAATGGTCTTGATGTACACAGTGCAACTGCTGCGGAAGTGTTTGGTGTTGAGTTAGAAGATGTAACCACGGATATGCGCCGTAAAGCTAAAGCGGTTAACTTTGGTTTAATTTATGGGATGTCAGCATTTGGTTTAGCACGTCAACTTGATGTACCGCGCCATGAAGCGCAACATTACATTGATAAGTATTTTGAACGTTTCCCTGGTGTGCTTGAGTACATGGAATCAACCCGTGAGAAAGCTGCCGAAAATGGCTATGTTGAAACTATTTTTGGTCGTCGCTTACATTTACCAGAGATCAACGCCCGTAATGGCGCGCGCCGTAAAGGAGCCGAACGTGCTGCGATTAATGCACCAATGCAAGGCACCGCTGCTGATATCATCAAAAAAGCCATGCTAACAGTCAACAAATGGGTGTATGAACAAGCACCGAATACGGTTAAATTACTGATGCAAGTACACGATGAATTGGTATTTGAAATCAAAACTGAGTGTGTTGAGCAATACACCGCAGAAATTTGCCAGTTAATGTCTGATGCTGCGAAATTAGATGTGCCATTAGTGGTTGAAGCTGATAGCGGAGATAATTGGCAACAAGCCCATTAATCACTGAGCTTTTTAAATCATATAGGCGCGGCTGCATTGAGTGAAGCCGCGCTTTTTTATGTCTGTGAATAGGGTAGTCAGTTTTTTAAAAGGTGGCCATTCGGCTACTTTCTTAACGCCATAGTAGGTCACTCATTTAATGCAATGGGTATAACACTAAAAACCGCCTTTTTTGATTTGTGGTTAAATGCTCATCAAGTAGCTGGGTAATTTTTTGCTCTGCTTGTTGTGGCTCATAGTGTTGTTTTAACTGTTTAATTTGTTGTTTGAGTTGCTCACTCAATGTTTGCCATTGCCGGCGCTGCTGCTCTAGAGCGATTAACCTTGTTGCCGCAGCATCGCCAAATTCCGCTGCCAGTTGATTATAGTCTTGTTGTTGCAGGGCATCTTTTAGCTCAGTGTTTAAAGCTTTTAGATCGTTACTGGGTTTAAGTGCCTGGGTAATACGCTCAGGTTGCTCGCCCTCTAAATTAGATAACAATTGTTGCTTTAATTCATCACTAATATGGTTGTTCTGATTAATTTCAAGTTTGGCAATTGTATAGTGCTGCCACTCATTATCATCGTTAAATAAAAGAGTGATTTCAGCTGCATTGAAGTAGCGTTGTTGAAAAGCGATCATTGCAATTAATTGTTCGCTTAGCGGCAAATGAGCGAGTTGTTGCTGCAGCTCTGCCAGCGCTATTTTAAAGCTGAGGTAGCGATTAAAGAGCTCACTATTGATTTCGCATGCAGCTAACTTTTCGCACTGTTCTAAAGCCTGCGAAGCACTAAACTCACCGGACTCTTGGCTAGCTAAAATAACGTGTTCAAAAATGCTATCGATTGCCATCGGTTGATCGACATTTGGTGGCGTTGCACTTGTAAGCTTATCGTCGCTGAGTAAAAAAATCATAGCGGTGCTAGTGATAGATATCACTAGCACTAAAATGAGCAACCGCTTCATTGTTTATAAGCCTAATTTTTTTAAGCGATTAGCATGTTGACGGTAGACTGTCAGTGGATCGGTTGCAAATAAATGATGAAAGCCAATCAGTTGATTCACTTCATCAAGGTGATTCATGCGGTAATTATCTTTTAATACATAACCTAAATGGCTACTACAACGAGAGACTAAGCCATCGTCATCGCCTGGGATCAGTATTGCAGTGATCGCCAGTGCTGCATCTGATGGGTCAAATATATTTGTTAAAGTTCGAGTACCACTCCAAGAAAAGTAATATACGCCATTACTGGCATACATAGGTCCTTGCTGGCATTGCTCAGCAGGTAGGCCTTCTGGATATTTTTGATTAAAGGCCAGCGCGCCCTCAGTGGTTAAGCTCTCCAGTGCACCAAGCGCATCTTGTGGTAACTGACTATTGTCAGAGAGTAATGCGATTAACCCGCCAAATGCATCAAAGGCTGTTTTAGCTATACCTTCTAGCTTAGATCCAGGAGTCAGTCCTTGGCGCACCACATCAGCAACAGGGCTACCAAAATTAACACCGCCAACACTGGTCGCTGAGGCAACTAAGTCGGGGCGTAGTGAGGCAACATAGCGAATACTTTGCGCACCTTGACTATGACCAATGAGATTTACTTTTGTTGTACCAGTTAGTGCAATAATCTGTTCAACTTGCTGTAGTAACTGCTCGCCTCGTTGTTCAGAACTATTCAGCGAGGATACGGCCGTGACGAAAACCTGTGCGCCATCACGACTGAGGCTTGCTGGTACCCGATAAAAATAATCGACACCTAATACATCGTCAAAACCCATCAAGCCATGTGCTAATACAATTGGGTATTTAGTTTGGGTATAGCCTGCATTAGCGCTATTACTGAAGATAAATAGCAGGCAGCATAAGTATAGAGTGGTTATTTTTTTCATGATCAGTGCTCTTTTATTGTGTGTGTTTGATCACGCTTTGAACTGCTGTTTACAGACAAAGTGTGTGGAGTTTTTATTCTAATTAGTTAATAGAGCAAATTTTGAGCTGAAATTCAATGTTAATATTAAGTTAAATTAAAATGCAATTTGTAGTATTAGTTATATGTTTATCAATTCGACTAGTTAGTACCTGTATTTAGTTTATTTATCATGGTTAGTTTGGTAAAGTCCGCGTCGTCCTCATCCTGTAGGACATCCTGTTGATGATGCACTCGAAAGGGTGCTCGTATTGATAGCTTCTCCCCAGTTTGCTATACCGGCCCAGCATTAATTTGTTGGGTCGTTTTTTTGTCTCTGTTATTTATTATGCTATTGATTGCACTTCATAGAACAAGTGATACCATTGAATCTCATTTTCATTTTGAAAGGAATGCGTGATGGTTAAATCAATTGCGATATTAGGTCTTTCGTTATCAAGCCTATTAGTCTCTGGTGTTGCCTGTGCTGACTGGCAGGTTAACAATGATCAAAGCAAAGTAAGTTTTGTGTCTATTAAGTCAAATAGTATTGCTGAAGTGCATCACTTCAAAAATGTGTCAGGTAGTTTAGCTGAAAATGGCTCTTTATCAGTCAATATTGATCTGAGCTCAGTTGAAACGATGATCCCTATTCGTAATGAACGCATGACCAAGTTGTTATTTGAAACAGCGAAGTTTCCAACCGCAACCATAACAGCTAATTTAAGCAAGCAATTAAAAGCGCTTAAGCCTGGCCAACATGTATTTAAAGGTATTAGTGCTGAACTTGATTTTCATGGTGCTAAGAAAGAGATTACAGTGGATGTTATCGCCAACTTGTCATCGCAAGGGGATATCAGCGTTTCATCAATGAGCCCAATTATCATTAATGGCGCAGACTTTGCTGTCATTGATGGCATTATGCAATTGCAAAAGTTAGCAGGTTTACCATCGATAGCAACGGCAGTACCGGTTAGTTTTTCATTAACGATGAACAAGCTTAAATAATGCACTCTTTGAATGAGCTTGCCACTGCACTTGAGCAGCCAAGCAAGCCATTTTCTCAATGGCAGCCGCAGCATTGTGGCGAGCTGCCAATTATCATCAATCAGCAAGGTGAGTGGTTATACGGTGGCAGTAAAATTACTCGTATCGCTATGGTTAAGCTGTTTGCCTCAGTTCTTTGCAAAGAGCAGGATACTTTTTACTTAAAAACACCAATCGAAAAAATAGCTATTACTGTCCATGATGCTCCCTTTATAATCGTTAATTGGCGCTTTGAAATGACAGAGCAAGGGCAAGTGTTATGTTGTGTGGATAATTTACAGCGAACTTGGCTAGTAACCTGCGAACAACCTTTAGTGGTACAAAATTATCAGGGCAATGATGTGCCGTATTTACAGTTACCGTATGGCTGTAGTGCTCGGGTATCAAGAAGTGTGTTTTATCAGTGGGCAGAAATAGCACAAGCTGATAAGCAAGGCTATTTCATTCAATCTGCGGGTCAGCGTTTTTACTTAAACGTGTGATTAAGCATCTGATTCAGGCGTTTGTTCAACATCAGTAGGTGGTATTGCAACAATTGGCCCTAGGAACCATTCATCTAATTTCTTAGCGACTTCAGGTAATCCTGTGCCTTTTAAAGATGAAAACGCATGAACGGTAATATCACCTTCTAAGTTGCTTAACTCACGACGAACTTGCAGCACCTGTGCTTTACGTGCACCTTGCTTTAGTTTGTCGGCTTTAGTTAACAGTGCCAATACTGGGATTTCACTACCAATTGCCCAATTAATTAAATCGCGGTCTAAATCTTTAAGAGGATGACGAATATCCATTAAGATCACGATACCTTTTAAACTTTGACGTTTTTGCAGGTATTCACCTAATGACTTTTGCCATTTCTTTTTCATTTCGATCGGTACCTTAGCAAAACCATAGCCAGGTAAATCGATTAGACGCATATCATCAACATCGGCTAATTCAAATGTGTTGATCAGTTGCGTACGGCCAGGGGTTTTACTCGTACGTGCCAGCTTTTGGTCTGTTAATGCATTAAGAGCACTAGACTTACCGGCGTTGGAGCGGCCAGCAAAGGCAACTTCAATTCCCGTATCAGCAGGCAATTTAGTGATATCTGGAGCGCTGGTAACGAACGACGCAGTGTTATATTTGATACGAGATTTGAGCACAGGCTCTCCTAGAAACTTAATTAAGTATTACAGCGAGTAAACTTTACTTAATTAAAGTTCACTTAAGGGGCGCATTTTATACTATTACTACACTATTAAAAAGCGGATTTAGACTAAGATAGCAGCCTAAAATCAACAAAAATGATACGGCTAAAGCTTAATCTAGGTCAAAACCCTATAATTTATAAGTTTAATATGAGTAGAAAACGTGCCAGAGAATTTATTATCGTGTAGAATATGTAAATCACAACATCCATATTGTAGATGATACAGGGTCGGAAACAGAGAATTCACCATGAAAAAAATAGCACTATCTTTAACTATATTGCTTGGTGCGTTGTCAGCAAGCAACGCAACAGCATTTGATGGCGATGTAAACGCAGGTAAAGAAAAATCAGCAACGTGTGCGGCTTGTCACGGCCCAGACGGTAACGCGCCGGTTAATATCTACCCAAAACTTGCAGGCCAACACGCGGATTATATTTATAAGCAACTTACTGAATTGAAGTTAGGTATGACTTCAGGTGGTAAAGAGGGTCGTATGGATCCAGTCATGAGCGCGATGGCAATGCCATTGAACGATCAAGACATGAAAGATTTGGCTGCTTATTTTTCGTCACTTAACATGTCAGAAGGTGCAACACCTAAAGATATCGTTGACGTTGGCGCCATGCTTTATAAAGCAGGTGACGCAGAACGTGGTATTCCAGCATGCGCAGCATGTCATGGCCCACGTGGTAATGGCTCATCATTAGCTAAGTTTCCAAAAATTTCTTTTCAACATCCAGAATACATCAAGTCACAACTTGAGAAATTCCGTGATGGTGTGCGTCATAATGATTTAAATGGCATGATGCAAGATATTGCCACCAAGCTAACAGACAAAGATATCGAAGTGCTTTCTAAGTACTTAGGTGGACTACACTAAAGTAGTATAGATTAGTTTTATTATTAATCCTAAAATCTATAGTGGTTACAAAAAGCAGCGTAAGCTGCTTTTTTTGTATTTGTGTTTTGTCGATATTACCTCTTTCCTTGTAAGACATTGACCATACCTTGCTGTAAGCTAAATCCTATTTTTATTTTTGTTTTTATCATAACTTATTGTAATTTAATGTTTTGGTTATGTTGCAATTTGTATTGCGTAAGAAAAATTATATAAATTAGTTGTAACAAAATTATTAATGCGTAAATTAACCCCTGTCGCTGAAACAATAAGAACAAAATGGACTAAACTACACGGAAAGTAGTGTGACGTGATTATCGGGGATAAGACATCGGTTGATGTCACCGAAGGAATATTAAAAAAGAGTCAATGAAGACCGAGAATAATAAAATCTCACGGAAGTTTAAAATAAAAACAAAATGGAATGCTACACGGAAGGTAAAAATAATAACAACATGGAACAACAAAAATAATAACAATAATAAAGACTAAAAAGTCGAAGGGAGAAGTGTCCAGTTAAATGGCGCTCAGATTAGCAGGCGGTAGAGATGTTTTCTCTACCGCCTTTTTATTTGTCCTGTTACAATAGCCATCGTTTATACTTAAATGTATAGAAAGTGCGCAAGTAGTCGAGTTACCCAACCTCAATCCGCACAAACCGAATTCTTCTGGCAAGGCCAGCATCGCAACGCCAAAATGCGCGTTGCTCAAAACCTCTTAAGTGAGATGATCAAGATATGAGTAGAACTAAAAAGTCACGTAAAATCCCGTCTAACGGTCCTGTTCGTTTAAGCAAAGATAAGCTTAAAGAAATGCGTGCATTGAAAGAACAACGCGTTAAAAAGACCAAAGGTGCAAAGCCAGGTTCACGTAATTCGATAGACGCTTTACAGCCTGAGAGTAATAGTAATCAGCAACATAAAGACAAACGTGTTGGTAGTAAAAAACCAATCCCTTTAATTGCCGTTGCAGCTGAACCAGTTATTGAGCTTAAACGTAACTTGAAGCCACAAGTTGAACTGAAAAAAGTAGTTCAGCCTGAGCTTTCACCAGAGCAAGAATTAGAAGCGCTAGAAAATGACGAGCGCTTATTGAAGCTGGTTGAGTTACATGAAAGTGGCCAGTTATTAACAGGTAAAGATGCTAAATACTTCAACAGCCGTATTGCACGTCATCAAGTGTTATGTGAATTGCTTGGTATTGAAGACGAAGCTGACGATTTTGATGATGAAGAGTTTAGCGAAGAAGCTAATAGTGACTTTGATCATTACTTGTCGAATGATTTAGCCAATGAATGGTTAGATGACGAGGACGATAAATAATGAACATAATGATCTTGGCTCTGTGTGTTGGCGCTGTGATCATTGCGGGGCTGGCATTTTATGCTGGCCAATTACTGTATAAACTCAGTGCGCAAAAAAAACTGATCGCGAAAGAGCAGGTAAAGCAGCAAGCTAAGTTAGCTAAGTCACGCTTAGAGCGTAATGCCAAGCTCGCAGACAGCATTCATTTAATCGCCCGTGCTATGCACCAAGAGCAATGTGAGTTCTCAGAAGGGAGTTTGCGTATTTGGGTGCTAATGTCGCAATACAGCTTTGAGGATGACGAAGACCTTCCTGGGCGTTATCCAGGCATATTTGCGATGTATGAAGTGGTAAAAGAAATGCCAACTCATGACGCTCGTAAAAAATATTCGAAAAAAGAAATATTTAAACAAGACAGCGCTCGCTGGCGTGCTGAAGAAACTCATGCAGAGCAAATTAAAGCTGACTGTGAGAAAATCATTGAAGAGTTTAAAGCAGCCCCTGGTAGCGAAAACGTGGTGTTTAACTAATTTTACAGTATCAATAAAAAAGCAGACCTCGGTCTGCTTTTTTTATGCTTGTGCGCTCAGATTAAATTACCCGAGAGAACCGAGTCGCGTTAATCTGTTTTTGTAAATGAGCATCAAAACACATACAAATGATACGAATAAACAAATTGCCGCGTGCTGTGACGGTTATTAAGTCTGCATCGATAGTCACCATGCCATCTGCTATTAGCGGCTCAAGAGCTTGCAGTGAGCTGGCAAAGTAATCTTTAAAGTCGAGTTGATAGGTATTAGCAATACTTTGCATATTCAGTTCAAAGTGGCAAATAAGCTGTTTGATCACATCAGCGCGAATAACGTCATCATTATCAAGTTTCATACCTTTGCTGATTGCACTGCCAAGCTGATTATCAATCGCGTGATAGTAATGCTTTAACTCTTTTTGATTTTGCAAAATAGCAGTGCCAATTTGTGAAATTGATGACACCCCTAAACCCAGTAAATCACAGTCACCATGAGTGGTGTAGCCTTGAAAATTACGATGTAATTGCTGACTATTTTGTGCAATAGCTAACTCATTACTGGTTTTTGCAAAGTGATCCATACCAATAAACTGATAACCTGCGTTACTCATTTGTTCTAAGGTATTCTTAAACATGGTGAGCTTATCGTGAGCGCTAGGTAAATCTGCATCCTTAATTTTTCGCTGAGCGGCAAAGCGATCCGGTAAGTGCGCGTAATTAAATACCGAAACACGATCAGGACTAAGGGCAATTAATTGCTCAATAGTCTCTTTAAAGCTCTCAGGGGTTTGCAGTGGTAAGCCATAAATCATATCTGCATTAATTGATTTGAAGCCGAGTTCACGCGCTTCACCAATCAAACTTTTTACTGCATCAGCACTTTGTGGACGGTTAACGGCAAGCTGTACATCATCATTAAAGTCTTGAATGCCAAATGATACACGGTTAAAGCCAAGGCTACACAAGTGGCTGAGCATGTCAGTTGCCAGTGAGCGAGGGTCTATTTCAATGCCACGCTCCGCATCGGGAGCAAACTTAAAGTGCAGCTCAAGTAGCGCGATTAAACGGCTCATTTGGCTGGTTGTTAAAAAATTGGGCGTGCCACCTCCTAAATGCAGTTGCTGTACTTGATAGCTATCAAATAGCAGCGCTTGAGCGATGATTTCTTTTTCAAGATAATCTAGGTATAAGTCAGCTTTTGATTGATGGCGGGTTATTACTTTATTACAGCCACAGTAATAGCAAAGCTGACTGCAAAACGGAATGTGGATATATAAAGATAAGCTGCGACTGTTTGATGAGTTAATTGCACTGATCAAGTCTTGTTGTTGATAGCCATCATTAAACGACAATGCAGTGGGGTAGGAGGTGTATCTTGGTCCAGACACATTGTACTTATTTATTAAGCTTTGATCCCATTTGGGTAAATTAATCATCACGCGCACCTTTTATATCATTTTCGTTAGTATAAAAAGGATGCGTCGAGGGAATATTGATCTACAACAAAAAAGAGTGCCAGAGCACTCTTTTGCTTATCAATATTGGCTTACTTAAGCTTAAACTGATTAACGGTTTTATTTAGTAAGCTGGCAAGCTCGTTAAGGTCCCTGGCTTCATCAGCAAGCTCAAGGGCATGATCTGCAGTGCTGTTCACTAAGTGATTAATTGCCGCTAAACTATTATTTATATCTTCGGCAACCACCGTTTGTTGCTCGGTTGAGGTGGCAATGTGATGACTTTGATCTTGTACTTTAGTCACTGAGTCAGCAATGTTTTGCAATGCATCTAGTACTTCTTGAGTTTGCGTAACCGAGCTTTGCGCGCGCTCTTGTCCTTGTTGCATCATAGTTGAAGCTTGCTGTGCAATTTGCTGTAAGCGTGAGATCATGTTGCGAATATCATCAGTTGACTCTTGTGTGCGACTGGCCAACGAGCGAACTTCATCGGCTACGACCGCAAAGCCACGGCCTTGCTCACCAGCACGGGCGGCTTCAATTGCAGCGTTCAGCGCCAGCAAATTGGTTTGCTCTGCAATGGAATTGATCACATCAACTACGGCGCCGATGTTACCACTTTCTTGCTCTAGGCCTGCGACCACTTTAGCAGCTTCGCCAATATGGTCAGCTAAGGCGGTCATCACGCTTTGTGCATTTTGCGAGCGAGTGGCGCCATCTGCGGTGATCTGTTGGACTTCCTCAGCTGCATTGTTGGTGTGTTGTGCATTACGCGAGATCTCCATAACCGTGGTCGCCATTTCGGTTACTGCAGCGCTAACACTATCAACCTGCTGTTTTTCTTGTTGAATTTCGTCATTAGTTTGTTGCGAAACCGATTTTAATTGTGCCGCCGCATCGGTAAGTTGTTCAGCCTGTGCTGCGGTATTAAGCATCATAACGCGTAATTTATCGATAAAGGTATTCATATGATGAGCTAACTGGCCAACTTCATCTTTGCTATCAATAGTAATTTTTTGGGTTAAATCGCCATCCCCAGAAGCAATATCGCGCATGATATGGGTCAAGGTGATGATCGGCTGTGAGATCATTTTTGTAGCCCATAAAATCATTGCCATGATGATTAATAAAATAATAATGACCGAGCTGGTGGTGGTCATGACCGCGTCATTTACTGGCTCATCAATCATAGTGCGTGGCACTAAAATACCCACGTACCAGTTTAGATAAGGATGCTCTAATTGTAAGCGGTTATAAACCACAAAGTACTCTTGTCCTTGTAAGGTTACCTTGGCATCACCAGCGACGTTATTTTTCATTTGCTGGTTGAGCGAACTGAAGCCTTGCGTGTCGCTAAATTGTTTTTCTAGTACTTCTAAGCCTTCTTTACCGTTAGGGCCTTCATCGGTGATTGAAAGTTTATGGTTGGTACGTTTTGAGAAATGCACCACTTTTTGGTCGCCATCGAGTAAAAAGCCAAAACCTTGACCGTTAAAACGAATATCTTCGACCATTTTATTGATTTTATTCAGTTGTAAATCTACGCCACCAAAACCAATTAGTTCGCGTTGCTTATTATAAACAGGCTGTTGCACAACCGCAGAGGCATTACCTGTGGTTAAATCAACTGAAATGGGCCCGACATATAAACGGTTAATTTTTAATGCATCTTGCCACCAACCACGTTTATAAGCGTAATACGGCTGGCCATTATAGTGGGTAGTACGTTCATGCTCTTTAAAATATTCACCGGTTTTGGCGGAGGCAAAAAATGCCGAGAGAATATTTTCATCATTGCCACTAATGCGTATAAAGTCTTGATTTACTTCTTCGTAGCCTGGCGCGCCTTGGAGTGTTTGGTCGCGTTTATCCCATGCGTCAAACCAGTTAACGAGATGAGGATTATTCACAAAAGTCTCTACAACTTTGCCATATTGAGCAAAATAGCTCTGCATTGACAGCTGTTCGCTTTGTAAGTAGCTGTATGCTTCACGTTCAATACTTTGACGAGACAAGGCGGCGATATGGTTCACAAAGTAAGCCGAGGCAATAAGTAACAGCACACTGATAGTGCCACCAATTAATAACAGGATTTTTTTTCGTAATGATAGATTTCGTAACATAAGTGCACACATTCTTATTATTTAGTAGAGTAAGCACTCTTATCTAATCATATCTTTATCTTAATCGCTATTGTGTGCGATGAGAGAAGTGAACAAATTTCTATTTAATTGTAAGGGTGATGTTACGTGGCGGGTACAAATAAAGACCAATTAATAGTATTGGGCGCAGGTTGGTTGGGTCAGCCATTGTGCTTACAACAGCTCGCAAAAGGTTGGGATGTTCAAGGCACCCATCGCAGCGCAGAGCATCAACATGCTTTTCAGCGCCAGTTAGTATTTGCAGATCAGCAATTAGCTCATCAACTAGATTTACATAATGCGTGGTGGGTGTGTGCTATACCACCACGTAGTCGCCACGCTGATAGCCATTATTTAGCCACGTTAAAATTAGCCATTGAACTGGCAGGCACCATGAATGCAAAAGGCTTTTTGTTGTGTTCATCAACGGCTGTGTATGCTCAAGATAATCTAACCTATACAGAGCAAAGTGAGATTAAAGTAAGCACTGCACGCCAACAGCCATTAATTGATGCTGAGCAACTGGTATTAAATGCGGGTGGAAAAGTACTTAGACTCGGTGGTTTAATTGGGCCAGAGCGAGAGCCTGGGCGTTTTGTGGCAGGCAAAGAACTACAAAGTTCGAGCAACCAAACCGTTAATATGGTGCAGCAACAAGATGTTATTAATGCGATTGTTACTGTGTTGGAGAATTGGCAAGTTGCAGCGCCAATTTACAATGTAGTCAATCCAGCTCATCCAACCAAAGCAGATTACTATCAGCAAAAATGCCAGCAATACGGAACAACCCCTCCTACATTTACGAGTGACGAAAGCGCCGAACGCATCATTGATGGTTCGGCTATTGAGTCACTTGGTTTTAACTATCAGTTTGCTATTTAAAACGACGGTAATACGCCTTTAGGTAATAAATTACACAACTCACCTTGCTGTAATAATAAATTAGCTGCTTCGATATCTGGGCCAAAATAACGGTCTTTATCGTAGTAGCTCACTTTTGTGCGCAGTGTTGCTTTAGCTTGTTCAACTTTGGCTGATGCCTGCAATGGCTTTCTAAATTCTAACCCTTGCGCAGATGCCAACCATTCAATTGCCAGTACGCCTTGCGTGTTATCAGCCATTTCTTGCAGACGACGTGCTGCAAAAGTTGCCATAGAAACATGGTCTTCTTGGTTCGCTGAAGTTGGTAAGCTATCCACAGAAGCAGGGTGCGCCAATGATTTATTTTCAGACGCTAATGCTGCTGCGGTTACTTGTGCAATCATAAAGCCTGAATTAACGCCGCCGTTTTCAACTAAGAAAGGTGGCAACTTTGATAAGTTTGAATCAATCAGTAACGCAATACGACGCTCAGCTAGTGCACCAATTTCGGCAATCGCTAATGCTAAATTGTCGGCTGCCATAGCCACAGGCTCGGCGTGGAAGTTACCTCCCGAAATAATATCGCCTACATCAGCAAATACTAATGGGTTGTCGGTTACACCATTAGATTCACACAACAACACTTCGGCGGCTTGGCGAATTTGTGTTAAGCATGCACCAAGTACTTGTGGCTGACAGCGTAGGCAATACGGGTCTTGTACTTTTTCACAATCCACATGAGCTTCGCTGATCTGTGAATGTTCACCGAGCATATCGCGAAACATTGCCGCGGTATCGATTTGACCAAGTTGGCCACGAATTTCATGAATACGTGCATCAAATGGCGAACGACTTCCCATTGCAGCTTCAATACTAATTGAGCCAATCGCGCAGCTTTGTGCATATAAATCCTCGGCCCGAAATAGCCCTTGAAGCGCAAATGCGGTAGAGGCTTGAGTGCCATTTAACAAAGCCAAGCCTTCTTTAGCGGCCAGTGTTAATGGCTCAAGACCGGCTATTTTAAGACCGTCAGCAGCGCTAATGAGTTTACCTTGATAGCGCATTTCGCCTTCGCCGAGCAGTGGTAAACACATATGTGAAAGTGGCGCTAAATCGCCAGATGCACCTACCGAGCCTTTTTTTGGCACGCATGGATAGACTTGTGCAGCAAGTAACTGCATAAAGAATTCGATCACTTTTAGGCGAATGCCAGAAAAGCCACGTGATAATGAATTAATTTTCAATACCATCATCAATCGTACTGTGCTGTCATCCATATAAGCACCGATGCCCGCAGCATGGGAAAGTACAATGGATCGCTGGAGTAACTCTAATTCATGTTCAGCAATTTTAGTATTGGCGAGTAAGCCAAAACCGGTATTAATGCCATATACCGTTCTGTGTTGATCAATCACGTCTTGCACGGTTTGTGCACTGGCTGCTATTTTTATCTCGCTATCTTTGGCGAGCGTTAACGTCACTGGTGATAAATTAATTTGACGCAGTGTTGCTAAATCGAGCTTTCCAGGTGTTAGGGTGAGTTTAAACATGATTATTCCTTATTTAACATTGGCAGGTCGAGGCCTTGCTCGGTCGCACAATTAATTGCAATATCGTAACCTGCATCCGCGTGGCGCATAACGCCCGTTGCAGGATCATTCCATAATACGCGGCCAACCCGCGCAGCTGCTTCGTCGGTGCCATCAGCAACAATGACTACGCCAGAATGTTGGCTAAAGCCCATACCTACACCACCACCATGATGAAGTGACACCCATGTTGCACCTCCTGCGGTATTCAGTAATGCATTAAGTAATGGCCAATCTGATACTGCATCTGAGCCGTCTTTCATTGCTTCGGTTTCACGGTTTGGACTCGCAACTGAGCCTGAGTCTAAATGGTCACGGCCGATCACAATCGGTGCTTTAAGCTCACCATTTTTGACCATCTCATTAAACGCCAGCGCTAAACGAGCGCGGTCTTTTAAGCCAACCCAGCAAATACGAGCAGGTAAGCCCTGGAATTGAATACGTTCACGAGCCATATCAAGCCAGTTATGTAAGTGTTTGTCGTCAGGAATAAGCTCTTTCACTTTTGCGTCGGTTTTATAAATATCTTCAGGATCGCCTGATAATGCCACCCAACGGAATGGACCAATTCCTTCGCAAAATAATGGACGAATATAAGCTGGCACAAAACCTGGGAAATCAAAGGCATTTGTTACGCCTTCGTCAAATGCCATTTGACGAATGTTATTGCCGTAGTCAGTTGTTGCAGCACCAGCTTGTTGTAGTGCTAACATTGCGTTGACTTGCACAGCCATCGATTGCTTAGCTGCTTTGACAACCGCTTGTGGATCTTGTTCACGCATTTTAGCCGCGTGTTGCATGCTCCAACCTTGCGGTAAATAGCCATTCAACGGGTCGTGAGCAGAGGTTTGATCGGTCACTACATCGGGAGTAATAGCTCGGTTAACAAGCTCACTAAATACATCAGCGGCATTACCAAGTAAGCCGACTGACAGCGCTTCGCCTTTGCCACACGCCTCGTTGATAAGCTCCAGTGCATGATCTAAATCGGTTGCTTTAACATCCACATAGCGGGTTTTGATCCGAAAATCGATACGCGTTTCATCGCATTCAACTACGAGTGCGCTAAATCCCGCCATGGTTGCCGCAAGTGGCTGCGCGCCGCCCATACCGCCTAAGCCACCGGTTAGCACCCACTTTCCAGCAGCGTCACCATTAAAATGTTGTTTTGCCATCGCTACAAAGGTTTCGTAGGTACCTTGTACTATGCCTTGTGATCCAATGTAGATCCATGATCCCGCAGTCATTTGCCCATACATCATCAAACCAAGTTTATCGAGCTCGTTAAAATGCTCCCAATTAGCCCAGTGAGGTACTAAGTTTGAGTTGGCAATTAATACTCGCGGTGCATTACTGTGAGTTTTAAATACCCCAACAGGTTTGCCTGATTGTACGAGTAGCGTTTCGTCGTCTTCGAGTCTGTCGAGAGTTTCGATGATTTTATCAAAGCAAGGCCAATCACGCGCTGCACGACCAATCCCACCGTACACAACTAAAGCATGTGGATGTTCGGCTACTTCAGGATCTAAATTATTCATTAACATGCGCTTAGCTGCTTCGGTGAGCCAGCTCTTAGCGCTGATTTTATCGCCGTGTGGGGCGCGGATAACGCGAGATTCATCAAGTCTGTTGTTCATAGATTACTCCTGTTGTATATACAAGCTTATTGGTTTCAAAAAATACGCTGTTAAGCGCATCATTTTGATTTTTATATTCTTTCTAATGTTATTTTTTACATATTACTTTTTAAAAGTTAAATGTCCGCCTAAGCGATACTTACTACCCGGTGATACTAAGCGGGCAAAACTAACAATCCCAGATGATGACCAAGTACGCCTAATCACCTGTAAGCATGGCTCTTCATGGTATAAATTAAGCCATTGGCACATTTCGCTGTTAGGCATTATTGCTTCTACCGTATGGCGCGCTTCAGTTAATGGTGCGACGCTCGATAAATATTCGTGCGGAGTTAACGCAGTAAAATCTTGTTGAAGGTAGCTTGTTGCTAGGGCCGGGTTAACAAAGCGCTCCTCAACTTGCAGTGGCTGTTCGTTTTCGTTATGCACTAATACACTGCGATACACCACGCTATCTACTTCAACACCCAGTGCAATCGCAATTGGCGCAATGGCGCTGATAGATTCAAGCACTAATACTGTACAGCTGTAATTGCCGTTACGGGCTTTGACTTCATCTGCTATATTTTTAATTTCAAGCAATGATGATTGTGATTTAAAACTGGCAACAAACGTGCCTAAACCTTGGCTACGAGTAAGAATACCTGCTTCGGTTAATTCGCTTAACGCTCGGCGCGCAGTCATTCGACTAACACTAAATTGTTCGGCCAATTCATTTTCAGAAGCCACACGTTGGTTTTCAAGCCATGCGCCGCTGCGGATATTATCAACAATAAATTGCTTTATTTGTGCGAACTTAGGTGTCGTCATTAAATTATTATGGTCTTTTAAATTTGCTATTAACTATAAGATGGCATATTTACCTTGTATATACAAGATGACTTGTTAGACTGAGGAAAAATAATTTTCGGAGTTAATATGACAACAATCACTGCAAATGATCCGGCTAATGACTGGGATTTATTGATCACAGATGCCAATATCGCAACTATGGATTGCAGTATTGCAGCACCTTATGGCGCCATCGAAAATGCAGCGCTGGCAATCCGTAAAGGTGTCATTGTGTGGTTGGGTAAACAGGCCGATTTACCTAAATTCGACGTATTAGCAACGCCGATGCTTTCAGCAAAAGGGCAGTGGCTAACACCTGGTTTAATTGATTGTCATACCCACTTAGTGTTTGCCGGCTCAAGAGCTGAAGAGTTTGAACAGCGTTTACAAGGTGTTAGTTACGAGCAAATAGCGGCGCAAGGTGGGGGGATCGCTAGTACGGTAGCAGCAACACGAGCTGCGGATCATGAGGCTTTATTTGTGCTCGCGAAGGATCGTCTCAATGCCCTCTATGCTGAGGGCGTGAGTACCGTTGAGATCAAATCTGGTTACGGACTTGATTGCGAAAATGAAGTTAAAATCCTCGAAGTGGCACGTTTGTTAGGTGAAAATCACCCAATTGATGTAAAAACGACATTCTTGGGAGCGCATGCCCTACCTTTGGAATTTAAAGGTCGCAGTGATGAGTATATCGATCTAGTTTGTAATGAGATGCTTGAGCAAGTGGTCACTGCAAATTTAGCCGATGCTGTCGATGTGTTTTGCGAAAATGTTGGTTTTAGTAATGAGCAAACTCGCCGAGTTTTTAATGCCGCAAAAAAACATAATTTGCCAGTGAAATGTCATGCTGAACAGCTTTCAAATCAGCAAGGAGCACAATTAGTCGCTGAATTTAATGGGTTATCTGCTGATCATATTGAACATTTAGATGAAGCTGGAGTAAAGGCCATGGCTGCAGCAGGCACTGTGGCGGTATTATTACCCGGGGCATTTTATTTTTTACGCGAAACCAAACAGCCGCCAATTGAGCTATTAAAGCAGTATCAAGTACCAATAGCGATTTCGACAGACTTTAATCCAGGTACATCACCCTTGTGTTCTTTGCAATTAATGATGAATATGGGGTGTACTTTATTTCGCTTAACTCCTGAAGAAACTCTCGCCGGAGTTACGCGTAATGCCGCAAAAGCATTGGGTTTAACTGATCGCGGAGTGTTAAAAGTCGGCATGCGTGCCGATATAGCTCATTGGCAAATATCCCACCCAGCACAATTAAGTTATCAATTTGGCGTGAATAAACTGTTAAATCTGTGGATTTTGGGTAGACTAAATTAGTCTGTTGTAATGTTGTACTCAAAAAATGATTTTAATTGCGCTATTAACAAATACGGGACTTGAATATTCTGCAGGGAGCGCTTTTTTAAACAATATATTGACGCCTACTTTTTTAGCCGGCGCTATTTTTATGGCGATGATCTGTGCCTTGTGCGTGGTTAAAAAGCCATTACTGCGCTTTAGCTATCTCAGCAATGGGGTACTTGGGTTGGCAGTATTAAGCGGCGGCTTTAACTTTTTGGAGTTACTATTTGCACTGAGTATTGGTTTGCATTTATGGCTGGCATTTTCGCAAAATAAATGGACTATGCTCACTTTGAGCTGTTGCTCAGCACTTGTATTTACGGTGTGCTTAGCGGCTCATTTACTACTTGAGTTACCTCTTTATTTAATTGTACTGGCGAGCATTGTACTGGCTATGTCTGGCTATTTTGATGATGAAGAGCTTGTTGCTGAGGCTGATGACGCAGCGCATATAAATCACTTTATGGAGCCTGCGCCGTTATTAAATCTTCCCGATATTAAGCAGTTACGACAAGGTTATTACGACTGGCGTAAAAACAATCAACAACGAGCTGCGTTGGTGGTTATCCGGTTGGAGGGGTTTGCTCAGGTTAATCAGCATATTGGCCGAGACTTTGGGGATTTACTATTAGCGCAGTCTGCAAACCGTATTAAGCAACTACTGCTTATTGAAGAAGTGATTAATTTAGCTGGGGAACAAAAATTAGCTCACCTTGGTGGCCTTAATTTTGCATTTATATGTAATTTAGCGCAGCAAAAACATTTACATGAGCAATTAATCAATCAAATACTAGGGGCCACCTTGAAGCCGTTTAATGTGGCTAATTGCACTATTAAAGTCAATGCACGGGCCAGTTTCGTTGATTGCGATGAACAAGAAAATAGCTTTGATAATTTAATTTCGTTTGCTTACCTCGCTTTAGATAGCCACCCAAAACAACAAGTGGTGGTGTACCATCAACAAATGAGAATAGAGCAACTAGAACAGCAAGCGCGTTTGCAAGAATTAGCAAATATCGATTTTTCTAGCGAACTTGAACTGTACTTCCAACCCATCATTTGCAATCACGATGAAAAAATTGAATTTTTAGAGTTGTTACTGCGTTGGCAACATCCCAGACAAGGGATTTTATCGGCTAATCGATTTATTGATGATATACGTGTTGCAGGGCTTGCTTATCCATTAGCCACATTTGTTATTGAACGCGCCGCAGAGCTTGCAATGGCACTGCGTATGGAAGGCATAACGATGCCTTTGAGTATAAATTTATTTGGCTCTGAAATGCTAAATGAAGAATTTATCGAATTCCTTGATCACATTTTTATCGAACATCAACTACAAACAGGCGATTTAATTGTCGAGTGTCCACTTAATCTGTTTATGAGTTTAGATGAGCAAGGTAAAGCAATGGTCGCACGCATCAATAGCATTGGTATTAAAGTCTGTGTGGATGGCCTTGGTGATAGCCCTATTTGGCTTGCTAAGTTACCAAATTTAGCCGTTGCATATGTGAAAATAGCGCCTTCATTAACAGCTGATTTCAGTCATCAAAGCCATGTTCGTAGTTTGATAAGTGGTATGGTTGATATGCATAACCAACAAAATGCGAAGGTAATTTGCGAAGGGGTAGAAACACTGGAGCAGCTTAATTTTGTAAAAAGTTTAAACGCCTATGCTGCGCAGGGTTATTACTACAGTCATCCACTGAGCAGTGTTGGCATGATCTCTTGGTTAAAACAATGGCAAATAGAGCATCCGTAATCGTTTTTTAGTTTGCTTTGGCTTGTAAATAAGCATTCACGAGAGCTGTGATTATTTGCCCTGCATCGCTCATTCCGGCCTGTATACCACTAGGATGTTGGTTGGGGGCTGCTTCACATAAATGCAAGTATTGGCTGTTTACTTGACTGGCAGCTAAATGCACAAAGTGCTCGGCATCGCTAACACTAAAACCACAATTGGTATACGCACTGACGGGCATTAATGAAATGCTATCAAGATCCACTTCAACCCCAAGTGGTGCATCAATTAGATTATATAGTGCCTGCTGGCATGCTTCAGTTAAGGTTTTTTCGCGCCTCACTTGCAGCGCTTGGTAGCTATCATAACTAAATTGGGCAGCAGCTAAAGCATCAATAATTGCTTGATTGTTTTTCAGCTCGTGCATGCCAATAACATGATAATTATTTAAGTGTTGCTCGTTATATGCATAGCGAAAACCATTACCACTATGGCGGCCTTCACAGTCACGGAAATCGGCATGAGGGTCAAAGTTGATCGCGTTTATTGGGCGCTGTTTATGCTTGCTTAATGCGCGAATAATACCAAGGCAGTTATTATGGCCACCGCCAATAACGATTGGCTCTAACCCCGCAGCAAAAATTAAGCTCAGCACTTGCTCAACACGTTGATCAAGCTGGGCGCATAACTGGCGTAATTGTGTTAGTTGCTGAGGATTTTGGTTTGATAAATCGCGCGCCGCAAGAGTCAAATCGCTGATCGCGACTTCGCCTAATAACAAAACTTTTTCGTTCGCTAAGAATTGGTTGTCAGGTTGATTTAAAAAGCGCTTAAGAAATGCTTGCCAGCCATCTTCGGCACCACCATTGCCTAAGTTGGCGCGTGGCCCGATATCTTCGCAAATACCTAGTAATACATACTTAATACCAAATTGCGCGGCATCGCGCATGGCTTGTAAAGGATCAACACCAGTGTCAAGTAGGGCTATTGACTGCCATGCTTTTCTTTCATTAGCGCGACTGCTACACCAAGGTTTTACAGTCGCTTCATCATAGATATGTAGGTGGTTTGACACTCGTTATTCTTCTACGATTTCCAGTTCAAGTTCTTCACCAGATAATACAATACCGGTGCTATCTGCATAGATAAAGTCGTCATCAAAGAATGATACACCAGCGAAGTTAACGCCAATGCCGTCTTCACCAGCACCGGTGCTGTCTGCTGCAACAGGGATTGAAGCAATTGCTTGAATACCTAAATCAAGCTCTTCAAGTTCATCAACATGACGTACTGCACCGTATACCACAATGCCTTGCCAGTTATTTTCTACAGCTAGTTCAGCAAGCTCGATATCGATTAATGCGCGACGAGTTGAACCACCCCCATCAATTAATAATACACATTCTTCGCCGTCTTGAGAGAGTATGTCGCGGATCAGTTCATTATTTTCAAAACATTTGACGGTTTTAATACGGCCACTAAAATTGTGACGACCACCAAAGTTAATAAACATAGGTTCGAGCACATCGACCACATCGGCAAAGTGATCGCATAAATCTGAAGTGCTGTAATCCATTTTTCTATCCTTTCTAAAGATACGTGAGCTGATGTTCAGTATACCTTTCTTAAATGCAATAACAACGACTTAATAACAGTAAATTGCGCTCTTTTTAAACAATTATTGCGCTAAAACAGGAAAAGCAATATTAGTGTCTTAAAAGCGTCACTCAATTGTTATTTTCACCGCCTAAGCTGAAATTGTGTACAGAGTTTGCACAATTAAAGGATCAAGTAATGAGTGAGAACAACATGCTAAAAAAAGTTGTCCAACTGGACCAAAGTTTGTTTTTGATGCTATTTAATGGCAATGCCCCAAAATGGTTAAAAAATTCAGCTTTAGGTTTCTCAAAAACAGGCAATGGAGGGCTTTATGTATTAATCGCTGTTGGTTTTGGCTGGCTTAGCAGTGAAGCTGAATTACGGCTTATGGCGATGACTCTATTGCTGGGCTTTTTAATTGAGCGACCCATTTATTACGTGGCTAAAAATAGTTTTGCCAGAATTCGGCCATGTGATTGTTTAGTAAAAGGCGCTTACATTACGCCCAGTGATAAATTTAGTTTACCGTCAGGTCACAGTGCTGGCGCATTTTTAGTGGCTGTTATCTTAGCGCAGTATTTCCCGCAATTCGCAGAGTTATGTTTTTTGTGGGCAACGGGGGTCGCAGCATCGCGGGTGTTACTTGGGGTACATTTTCCTGTTGATGTAGTGCTTGGTGCATTGATGGGGGGAAGCTGTGGTTTATTGGCAATCTTGATAGTGGCTACCTTATGAAAATACTTTATGGCATTCAAGGAACTGGTAATGGTCATATAACCCGAGCACGGGTGATGGCGAATGCGTTTAAGCAAATGGGGATTGCTGTAGATTATGTGTTTTCAGGGCGAGCCCAGCAGAATTACTTTGATATGGACGAGTTTACTAATTATCGCAGTTTTCGGGGGTTATCTTTTACTACTCAAAATGGTCAAGTCAATAGTTACCAAACAGTGAAAAATAGCCGTATATGTAGATTACTAAAAGACATAAAGCAGTTAGATGTATCGGGTTATGATTTTGTGTTTAATGACTTTGAACCGATCACTGCATGGGCAGCAAAACGTCAAGCAGTGCCAGTAATAGGCATGAGTCATCAAGCTGCATTTTTATCACCCAAAGTACCAATGTTTGGCCATAGTTTACTGCGCCGCTCATTAATAAAATATTATGCTCCTGCTGATACCTATTTAGGCGTGCATTGGCAGCCATTCGCACAAAATATCATCCCTCCTTTTATTGCTCATCATCGACATGATAATCCGGTCAATGTTGACAATAAAGTATTGGTATATTTACCTTTTGAAGAACTGCGAAGTGTGATTGATTACTTACAAGATTTTCCTGAAAAAGAATTTTATTGTTACCACCCGCAAGCTCAGGATAGTTCATCCGCTAATATTCATCTACGAGCCCCTTCACGTGGTGGCTTTTTAAATGATTTAGCCAATGCCAGTGGTGTGATCGCAAATGCGGGTTTTGAGCTCTCTAGCGAAGCACTAAAATTAGGTAAAAAACTGTTATTAAAACCATTGTCAGGGCAGTTTGAACAAGACGCCAATGCACAAACATTATTAGCAATGAAAGCCGCGCACGTAATGAATTACTTAAACCCTAATGCGTTGGATGACTGGCTCAATAGTACATCACAAAAACAGATTAATTTTCCAAGTGATCCACAGCCATTAGTTGAGTGGTTAGCAGCTAAACAGTGGCATAACACACAGGAGTTACATCAAAATTTGTGGGCTTCGGTAGGTTAAATTCAAAATCAACGGATTTTTTAAAGCACTGTAGTAAAAAACAATAATAATGTAAGCCAATTGTTAGTTATTTAACTATACTTCGTACTGTGATTTATTTTATAGGCTGTTGTTAATGAGTTTACTCCAAAATTTGACTATTAAACGTCGTTTACAAGTCAATGCATTAGTTGTTGGTCTCGCTATGGTCGTTATGTTATGCGTCATCATCTATGAGGCACGCATTATGCTGAAACTAAATGAAACGATTCAGTATGCTGAAGAGCTCGATATACACGAACTGTCAATGCGTAAGTACGAAAAAGACTTTTTGTTTTATAAGCAAGAAAGCAGCTTAGAGTTATTCGATCAAGAATATGAGCAGCTACAGGTTAAAATAAAAATGTTAGCTCAGTTATCAGCCGAGCTGGATATTGCCACTGCGCAAGTCGAGCAATTTGTAGCACTTGCTAAGCATTATAATGACGACTTTCAAAAAGTTGTAAAATTACAAAAGAAAATTGGTTTACACCCTAAAGATGCGCTTTATGGCGAACTACGAGATGCTGTGCATCAAATGGAAACGCTGTTAAATAAGCAAGATAACTATCATTTACTCACTTTGATGTTACAGCTTAGACGCTCTGAAAAAGATTTTATGCTGCGTTTTGACCTAAAATATTTAACTCGTTTTGAAGATGGTGTATCGCAGCTAGAACGTCAAATTCGCAACGAAAACTTGGCTTCAAGTGACCAGTCTGAGCTGTTACGTTTACTTGCAATTTATAAAAGTAAGTTTAAATCGTTAGTTGATGCGCAAGTTGCACTCGGTCTGGATTTAGGTTCAGGTGCGCTTGGTAAAATGAGAGACAGCGTTAAACAAAGTGATGATTTAGTCACTTTAATTACGACTGCAACGAAACAACAAGTTGAGTCTACTGCTGCACAAGCGCAAATGATCGCTATCGCAATTTTTATTGTTGCCAGCTTACTAGTGATGATTTTGGTGTACTTTACAAGTCGCTCGATTATCGTCCCAATAGAACGGGTATATCACACCATCAATGAAATTCGCCGCAACAATGATTTACGACTTACAATAGATCATAGTGGTAAAGACGAAGTCACGACCATGACGATCGATTTTAATAGTCTCATAAATGATTTTAAAGAACTGATCTATGAAGTGAATACAGCTTTAACAACTTTAAATATAGCTACCGATCACTTATCGGAGAGCACCGCAGCAACGAGCTCGGGTATGCAAGAGCAGTTGCATGAAGCTGATATGGTTGCAACCGCCGCTACGGAAATGCAAGCCACCATTCAAGACATTTCTCATAATACCGAGGCCGCAGCCAAAAAAGCAGAATCAACTAATCAAAGTGCTCAACAGGGGCGCAAAGAAGTTGAAGCAACGGTTAAGCAGATCAATCAATTATCCGATTCACTGGGTAATGCCTCTACCGTAGTATCACAGCTTGAAAAAGACGGTGAAACCATTGGCTCAGTATTGGATGTTATTCGTGGTATTGCTGAACAAACTAATTTACTAGCACTCAATGCCGCAATCGAAGCTGCGCGCGCCGGAGAGCAAGGCCGTGGCTTTGCTGTTGTTGCTGATGAAGTGCGTTCACTTGCACAGCGTACTCAAGAGTCAACCAAAGAGATTGAGAGCATTATCTCGATTTTACAAGGGCGTACTCAAGAAGTCGTAAGCATAATGCAACGATGCCGAACACAAGGCGGCGAAAGCGCAGCACAAGCAACAAAAGCGGGTGAACTTCTGAACTCTATTACCGAAGATGTGCAAACTATTATGGAAATGAGCACGCATATTGCCACCGCAATTGACGAGCAAAGCCAAGTTGCTTCTGAGGTGAATAAAAACGTCGTGCGTATTCGTGATATCGCCGAAGATGCCTCAGCTCATTCATCAAAAAATGCACAAACTAGCGAAGAGGTATCAGAGCAAGCAAGAGTGCTTTACGCCGCGATAGATAAGTTTAAGGTTTAAAAACAGCAGCTAGGTTCTAGGGTTTAGGCGCTAGGAGTTAGCTGAGCTTTAAGCGCTAAGCCATAAGTTTTAAGCAGCCCTGAGTTGTTTGAAAGTTATGGCTTTTTTGTTTGGATAATTAAATAAGCGCCGCGCCTCTGAGCCTCTTTGTAAATATTTCAATTAAAGATCTTTTGCACAAAGAGAAGGGAGTGAAAAGCTTCTGGTTTTGAGCAACGAGCTGCGGGTATACGCCTAGCTCCATTGTAGGTCGTCATTTATGGCGAAAATCAATTAACTATTGGAATTGACTGCTAAAGCACGACCTACGCCAACCTCAGCCTTTAGGCCCTACCTCTAAAACGCAGCGTCTCTTGACCTCTTTGTGAATAATTCACTAAATTTTTTTGCACACAGAGAAGGGAATGAGCAGTAAATGAAGGAAACTTAGCGCTTAGTATTGGCATGCTTAAATAACTGATAATCTAACATGAATATTACTAAGCGATTGAATCAAAATAGCAACTCCGCTATGGTTAAACCATCAATAACAATAAATTAAAAACGAGTTATTCTACAGGCTCGTTAGGATTATGAGAGTATCAATGAAACTTTTAAGCTGGATTTTACTGATATTATTTATATTATCTTATGGTGGTTCTGCATTATTTTGTTCAGGTTTTGTTGATATTATTGAGCCAAATTTTGGTGAATGCTTTAACAGTGGTGTTTCATATTTTGATTATTTTCCAAAAGGTCAGTCTCCTCTTGAAATGTTAGGTGTAAAACTAATTGCGGCATGCTTAGTAATATCATTTGTTATTGGTTTTATTTATCATAAGTTTAAAGTCAGAAAGCAACCCTAACATATATGAGTCTTAACTCAGTCAATAGGCAATAGTATTACCTTTAACGGTTTAAATTCGGTAACGGCCAACTTAAAATCAATAAACAAATTTGTTTACATCGTCTGTCGATGCAGCTGTAAGTAGCTTACGGCAATCAGACTATTTAGGGCTTATTAAAACCTAAAACCTAGTTACCTAGCACCTTCTCGTTACGCTTCGCTACACTCAACCACAACCACAACCACATAGTTAACTTTAACGCCGAGCTGCGCTAACTTTCACCTTGAACCTTTTAACTCGCTAACTATACTCTCGCAAACTCGCAAACTCGCAAACTCGCAAACTCGCAAACTCGCAAACTCGCAAACTCGCAAACTCGCAAACTCGCAAACTCGCAAACTCGCAAACTCGCAAACTCGCAAACTCGCAAACTCGCTAAGGTACAAACTTGATCGGTACGCTGTCTTTATTGGCTTGATGTTCTGCGAGGCGTTGTTGGTAGGTTTGCCATAAATCGTCATGTTGGGCTTGTAGGTGGGTGAAGTATGCCCAGCTGAATAAGCCGCTGTTGTGGCCATCATCAAAGTCTAAACGCAGTGCGTAGTGGCCGACGGGTTCTATCTGTTTAATATTCACTGATTGCTTATTAAGTACGAGTTTCATCGGTTCGTTGCCGTGGCCTTGTACTTCGGCAGAGGGGGAGTGAACACGTAGAAACTCACAGCTAAAGGTGCAATGGCTGTTATCGTCAAAATAAACATCAAGGGTTTTACTAACGGTGTGATGATGTACCTTGATCACTTGCTTCATTGTTATACCTTTGTGATTAACCTAGAACCTAGAACCTAGGCCCTAGATCCTAGTTTTAAAATTAAAGAATAAAGCGGCTTAGGTCTTCATCTTCAACTAACGCACCTAAGTGCTGCTCTACATAAGCGGCGTCAATCACGATGCTGCTGCCTGCCTGCTCGGATGCATCATAGGAAATTTCTTCCATTAGTTTTTCCATCACAGTGTGTAGACGACGAGCACCGATGTTTTCGGTTTTTTCATTAACTTGCCATGCCGCTTTGGCAATGCGCTCGATGGCGTCATCGCTAAACTCTACACTTACTTGCTCTGTTTTAAGTAGTGCATGTTGTTGCTCGGTCAGTGAGGCATGTGGTTCGGTTAAAATACGTTTAAAGTCGTCAGCGGTTAATGCTTCAAGCTCTACACGAATAGGTAAGCGACCTTGTAGTTCTGGGATCATGTCAGATGGTTTTGCCATTTGGAATGCGCCAGAGGCAATAAACAACATATGGTCAGTTTTCACCATGCCATGCTTAGTGCTCACGGTTGAGCCCTCAATCAGTGGCAGTAAGTCACGCTGTACGCCTTCACGGCTTACATCTGGACCTGATGATTCACCGCGTTTACAGATTTTGTCTATCTCGTCGATAAACACAATACCGTTTTGTTCGGCTGCGAAGATTGCTTGCTCTTTTAGCTCTTCAGGGTTTACTAATTTAGAGGCTTCTTCTTCAACCAATAATTTAAACGCTTCTTTAATTTTAAGTTTGCGTTTAGTGCGCTTGTCACCCGCCATATTTTGGAACATGCCTTGCAGCTGGTTGGTCATTTCTTCCATACCAGGAGGTGCCATGATCTCAACATTTGGTTGTGCTTGAGCTAAATCAATATCAATTTCTTTATCGTCTAATTGACCTTCGCGTAATTTTTTACGGAAGATCTGACGCGTTGAAGATCCTTCATCGCGTTGGCTTTCACCAGACGAATCTTTAGCTGGAGTCAGTAGTGCATCTAAAATACGTTCTTCGGCAGCTTCTTCTGCGCGATGTTTGAATTTTTTAGTTTGTTGCTCACGGGTCATTTTGATTGATACATCAACCAAGTCGCGAATGATGGTTTCAACTTCTTTACCAACATAGCCCACTTCAGTGAACTTAGTCGCTTCGACTTTAATGAAAGGCGCGTTGGCAAGTTTTGCTAAACGACGGGCAATTTCAGTTTTACCAACACCGGTTGGACCGATCATCAGGATATTCTTCGGCGTTACTTCAGCGCGAAGATCTTCATCTAATTGCATGCGGCGCCAGCGATTACGAAGGGCAATAGCCACTGCTTTTTTTGCTTTTGCTTGACCAATTATATGCAGGTCAAGTTCATGAACGATTTCTCTGGGAGTCATATCAGACATAGCAGTTCCTATTACAATTCTTCGATGGTTTGAAAGTTATTTGTGAATACACAAATGTTGCCGGCAATTGTCAGGCTTTTTTCAACAATTTCGCGGGCGCTTAAATCGGTGTTTTCAAGTAGGGCAGTTGCAGCTGATTGGGCAAAGTTACCACCACTACCAATGGCAATTAAATCATTTTCAGGCTGCACAACATCACCGTTACCAGTAATTATCAGTGAGGCTGTGGAGTCGGCAACAGCAAGCAATGCTTCGAGTTTGCGCAAGGCGCGATCGCTACGCCAATCTTTAGCCATTTCAACAGCGGCTTTGGTTAGGTTGCCTTGGTGCATTTCAAGCTTGCTTTCAAAACGTTCGAACAGGGTGAAGGCATCAGCAGTGCCGCCAGCAAAACCGGCGATCACTTTGCCATTATAAAGGCGTCGAACTTTGCGGGCGTTGCCCTTCATTACGGTGTTACCAAGTGAAACTTGGCCATCGCCACCAATGACGACTTTATCGCCGCGACGTACACTTACAATAGTGGTCATGTTATTCCTCATCATCGAGTCGCAGGGGCGACTCGTTAAAAGCGATTGATGATGAGTTAATATGGGTTAATGGGCTAAAATCAAGTCCAATTCCAAATTCCGCAACCAGTTATTTTGCTACGCTTTAGTTTGTTTTTATCACTTTCGGCTAAACGTTTGGTTTTATAAGGACCTAAACGCACTTTATACCAGACACCGTTAGTGCCGGTTGTTTCACGAATTTCGGCGATTAATCCGGCAAATGCGATTTTAGCTTTTAAGGTTTCTGCTTGGCCATGGGTTCTGAACGAGCCGCATTGCATTACATAAGGGCCTTTTTGTTCAAGCTCTCTTACTTCAACTTGAATTTCATGCTCTTTGATTTCTTTTATGAATTCAGGAGGGCGTGGTTTAGGCAACTCTTGTTGCACTTTTGCAGGTGTTGGGTTTGCTTGTTGTTCAACCAGCTTTGGATCTGCATTGGTTTTGACATACCATAAACCAAAACTAAAACCGCCAACAAGTAGTACGGTAACCAGTACTAATAATACGGGGAATGGTTTTTTCGGTGGCGCTGTTTTTTTGCTATTACGGTTGCCCGGTTTTTTATTAATAAAATCGTGTTGTGCCATGGTGGTATTGGGCTTCTAACCTTAAATCATATCTATTGGATCTACATCTAAGCTCCATCGCACCTTTTGCGCTAATTTACTGGTACTTAAGTAGTCTACCATTTGCGCGAGATATTGGTGTAATAGAGGGCGTTCGAGCGCTTGAATATGCAATTGAAAGCGATATTTCCCCGCAATTCGCTCGAGCGGTGCAGGGATCGGACCTAGCAATTGTATACCAGTTAGACCTTGGACTGGAACTAAATCTGTTAAAAAATCGACCACTTGCTTTATGTTGTGACCTTCAGCGCGGACAATCGCCATATTAGTTATTGGTGGTAGCTGTGCATCATCGCGCTCTTGCAGTGCAAAACGGGCGAAATCTTGATAACCATTATTGACTAAATCTTGTAATAAAGGATGTTCGGGAAAGTGAGTTTGCAATAATACATGACCTGGTTCGCCACTGCGCCCAGCACGGCCAGCCACCTGAGTAACCAATTGTGCTAAATGCTCTGTGGCGCGAAAGTCGCACGAGTACAAGCCGCCGTCGACATCAAGGATCAATACTAAGCTCACATCAGCAAAGTGATGACCTTTGGCAAGCATTTGGGTGCCAACTAAAATCCTTGCACCGCCTTGGTTTATATCGTCTAGGGCTTTTTCTAAACTGCCTTTACGACGCGTTGAGTCGCGATCAATCCGGCTAATCGGGGTATCAGGAAACTCGGTTGTTAAAAACTCTTCTATTTGTTCGGTGCCTTTGCCGTTAGGAAATATTTGTGTACTACCACAGTCTGGACACTGATGCGGCACGCGTTCTTGCTCACCGCAGTGATGGCAAATCATTTGGCCGATGGCTTTGTGAAAAGTCGCACTGGTGCTGCAACGTGTGCACTCACTTAACCAACCACATTCATGGCAAATCAGGGTAGGTGAAAAACCGCGACGGTTTAGAAATACCATCACTTGTTTGCCTCGTTTTAAATGCTGACGCATAGTGGCAAGACTGGCATGGGCTATACCAGCTTGATCCGGCTGGCCTTTCATATCAATCAGCTGAAATTTATTGTCGGTACTGGTTTGCGCACGTTGCGTTAGGCTCAGCAGTTGGTATTTATTATGAATTGCCTTATGCAAGGTTTCGAGCGCCGGGGTTGCTGAGCCTAAGATCAGCGGTATTTTATGTTGAAAAGCGCGGTATGCGGCTAAATCACGGGCATGGTAACGTAAGGTATCTTGTTGTTTAAATGAACCGTCATGTTCTTCATCAACAATGATCATACCAAGCTTTAAAAATGGTAAAAAGATACTCGAACGTGTACCAATCACAATTGCGCAACTGGCTTTTTCACAAAAGCGCCAAGTTTGTAAGCGTTCGTTATCGGTCAGTGCTGAATGCCACAGCATAATCGGCGTATCAGGAAAGCGACGACGAAATCGATTAACCGTTTGTGGCGTAAGGCCAATTTCAGGCACTAGTACGAGTGCTTGTTCACCGCGTTTTAAAACCTCTTCAAGGCATTGTAAGTAAACCTCGGTTTTACCACTGCCAGTAACACCTTCTAGTAAAAAGCTATTGAAACCGACCGCTTGATTAATGGTGGTACAGGCTACTGCTTGCTCTTTATTTAGAGTCGGCTTAGTGCCTACGGTGGGAAGTTGTTGTTGCCATTGGTTGTCGTGTTCAATCGTTTGGCTGATCAGCTCTTTGTTAAGTAAGCTGTCGATAGTTTTTTTACTAAACCCCAGCGCTTTTAATTCTGTAAGTGATGATTTACCCGAATCTGCCAGTTGTTTGAGTAAGCTTAGTTGGCTCTTTGCTTTTAAAGACGGTAATTTAGCGCCTTTTTCAGTTAGTGCCACCATACTAATACTGCTTTTATCTGGGCACAGTCCTTGACGCAGCGCGCCAGGCAGGGCGATATGAATTGTTTCACCTAGTGGGTAGCAATAATAGCGCGCAGTAAAACGCAATAATTCGATATGTCGCTCTGATAAAACGGCTTCATCATCAATCACTTCAAGCACTGCTTTAAGTTTATTAACCGGCACATCGGTGTTGGTTTTTAGCGCCAGTACGACCGCAACTTTGCGCTGATTACCAAATGGCACCCATACCCGCGCACCGACTTTAGGCATCACCGATAAACCATCGAGTTGCTCTGGAATGCGATAATCAAAGGTGCGATGCAACGGTACTTTTATAGCAACTTCAACAAAACTCATAACAACCCAAACAAGAACGAATAAGGGAGTTAATGTACTAAAATTATGGCTGAAAACCTACCTGCAAATATCTTCTTTAAAACTTTTGTTCATTTTATTAGCAAAAACGACATTTAAAGCTTGTAGCAAGTGGGGTTGTTGCTTAGAATACGCGTCCTAAATAATTTGTTTTAACGACGTATGGTGCCAGACTCCGGGTTTGGAGAGCGATGCGGCCTTAACTAGAGGTTTCTATGAAAGAAGGTATTCACCCTAAGTACGAAGTAATTTCAGCATCATGTTCATGTGGAAATAAATTCGAAACTCGTTCTACTCTGTGTAAAGACATTCACTTAGACGTATGTTCTGCGTGTCACCCGTTTTACACTGGTAAGCAAAAAGTTTTAGACACAGGTGGCCGTGTTGATCGCTTTAACAAGCGTTTCGGTTCACTTAGCAGCAAGTAATTCTTGTTGTTTTGTCGGAAAAAGCACCTTAGGGTGCTTTTTTTTATGCCTGCTATTTATTAAAAACACCGCCTTTTAGTCTTTATTTCTTGCTCTAGTGCTCCAGCTTTACGCATTCATTATGTTGTGACTATTTCCCACTTTTATATCCAGTATAGCGAGTAAATAACAGACAAATAGTGATTTGTTGACTATATTGTCATTCTCGTTAAAGCGATAAATTAAACGTTTTTGTCGGTAAAGTTAGGTCTTTTGCGGTTAAATGTTGTTAACGTCTTACTTTGATGGTTTTTAGTCATAGGCCATTATTTTTGCTTTAAAGCGTTGCATAATGAGCATTTTAAGATGGGTTTTTTGATGCTTTGTGGCGTTTTTATAGCCGAAAATTGAAGATTTTTTGCAAAAAATGCTGACAAAACGCATAAAATTAACGGATATAGCATATAACAGGATAGACCTGATATTGCTTGAATTTAATTATAATATAGGTATCGTTCCCTATAAGATATAAGAACTGCTTACTCTCACTTTCAACTTAACTTACTTGCAGGATAAAATCGCGTTATGTCAGACTTTCGTGAACAAGCTTTACATTACCATTCGCACCCCGTTCCAGGAAAAATTAGCGTTGAGCTTACAAAGCCAGCTGAAACCGTACAGGATCTTGCACTCGCATACAGCCCCGGTGTTGCAGAACCGGTACGTGAAATAGCTGCTGATCCCGCTAATGCCTACAAATACACTGGTAAAGGCAATATGGTTGCGGTTATTACTAACGGCACCGCTATTTTAGGTTTAGGTAACTTAGGTCCATTGGCTTCAAAACCGGTTATGGAAGGTAAAGCGTTATTATTTAAACGCTTTGCGGGTCTAGATTCGATAGATATTGAGGTGAAACACAATACCACCGAAGATTTCATCAATACGGTTGCTAACATCGCTGATACGTTTGGCGGTATTAACTTAGAAGACATTAAAGCGCCAGAGTGTTTTGAAATAGAAAAAGCATTGATCGAGCGTTGTAGCATTCCAGTGTTCCACGACGATCAACACGGTACCGCGATTGTAACGGCTGCTGGTATGATCAACGCACTTGAAGTACAAGGCAAAGAAATCGAAGATGCGATTATCGTTTGTTTAGGAGCCGGTGCCGCAGCGGTTGCGTGTATGGAGCTACTGATCAAGTGTGGCGCATTGCGTGAACATATTTACATGTTAGATCGTAAAGGCGTTATTCATACTCGTCGTGATGATTTAAACGAGTACAAACAGTTATTCGCTAACAATACAGATAAGCGCACACTGCAAGATGTTATTGCTGATGCCGATGTATTTGTTGGTGTATCTGGCCCGAATTTACTTTCTCCTGACGATCTTAAGCTAATGGCTGATCGACCTGTAGTGTTTGCCTGTTCAAACCCAGATCCAGAAATCTCTCCAGTGCTTGCTCATGGTGCTCGCGATGATTTAATCATGGCAACGGGTCGTTCAGATTATCCAAACCAAGTTAACAACGTGCTGTGTTTCCCATTTATTTTCCGTGGTGCGCTAGATGTGCGTGCAAGCAAAATTAATGATGAAATGAAAATTGCTGCGGTTGACGCTATTCGTAGCATTGCTAAAGAACCAGTACCAGCGGAAGTATTAAAAGCGGCGGGTGTTGAGACACTTGAATTTGGTGCGCAGTATATTATTCCAAAACCGATGGATCCGCGTCTATTACCGCGCATTGCCAAAGCAGTAGCGCAAGCGGCAATTGATTCTGGTGTTGCACAAATTGATATGCCGGAAAACTACATGGAGTAGCTGCTTCGCTGCAATTGGTAATGGCACAATAATAAAAACCTCAGCAACTTACGTTACTGAGGTTTTTTTGTAGCCAATTCCTGAAGCAGGAATATATACAAATGATAACTTAATCTTCGTTGAGTACAGGTACTTCGAGACCCATCTCAAGCATGATTTTTTTCACTTCTTCAGGCACTTTCTCTGGATTATCTTTACGTAAATCTTCATCGTTTGGCAGTGGTTGGCCAGTAAATGCGTGTAAAAATGCTTCACAAAGTAATTCGCTATTTGTTGCATGGCGAAGATTATTAATTTGACGACGAGTGCGCTCATCAGTCAAAACTTTTAATACATTTAGCGGGATCGAAACGGTGATCTTTTTAACTTGTTCTGATTTTTTCCCGTGTTCTGCGTATGGGTGAATATATTCACCATTCCATTTAGCCATAGGATGTATCGTTGCCTCAGGTTGTTAATTGTTTGCGCGACCTTTTGCAGCGCAAAGATGGCGAAATTCTATCGTGTTAAAAAAGATAGTCAAATACTTGTTTTTTAGCCATCTAGAGGCTTAAATGTTTTTACTTCTAATCTTGCGGCTAAAACCGCATAAATGCTTTGACTTATTAAATTTGATCCTCTAACCTTTTAGACGTCTAAACATCCATTTAATTGTAGGTGACGGTATGAGTCAAAAGAATAAAGCAACCATTGCAGTACGCAATGGTATTGATGCAGATAAACATCACGGCGCGGTTGTGCCTCCCATTCATTTATCGACCACCTACTCATTTGCTGATTTTGATAAAAAGCGCCAATATGATTATGGCCGTAGCGGCAACCCAAACCGTGACTTACTCGCTGAAACGCTCGCTAAGCTTGAAGGTGGCGCTAAGGGAATTATCACTGCAACGGGCATGGCTGCGGTGCATTTAGCTACTCAGCTGCTAAACAGTGACGATACTTTAGTGATCCCACATGATTGCTATGGCGGTAGTTACCGCTTATTCACCTCACTTGAAAAGCGTGGCTTATTAAAGTTAGTGGTTTTAGATTTAACTAAATCTGAAAATCATCAAAAAATTCTAGAGATAAAACCAAAGCTAATTTGGATTGAAACACCGAGTAATCCTATATTACGGTTAACCGATATTAAAGCGATCACCACGATTGCCAAGCAGTGCGGTGCGTTGGTTGGTGCCGATAACACATTTTTATCACCTGCTTTGCAAAACCCAATTGAGTTTGGTGTTGATATTGTGGTGCATTCGACCACTAAATATATTAACGGTCACTCAGATGTTGTTGGTGGTGCGGTGATCGCCGTTACCCAAGAGTTGGGTGATGAGCTTGCTTGGTGGGCTAATAACATCGGCATTACCGGAGCCCCGTTTGATAGCTACTTAACGTTACGTGGCCTGCGTACTTTGAATGTACGTTTACGTCAGCATCAAGAAAATGCCTTTATTATTGCCCAATATCTAGAAAACTCACCTTATGTAAGCCAAGTATATTACCCTGGATTAGTATCTCATCCACAGCATGAACTCGCTAAACAGCAGCAACGTGGTTTTGGTGGCATGGTAAGCTTTGATATCAAAGGTGATATTAATGATGCTGCAGAATTTTTGACCAGCTTAGAAGAATTTAGCTTAGCTGAGTCATTAGGTGGGGTTGAGAGTTTGATTTGTCACCCTGCAACTATGACTCATGCAGGTATGGAGGCAACTGCTCGTCTTGCTGCGGGAGTAGGTGATACCCTGATCCGTATTTCGGTGGGCATTGAAGATGTAAAAGATTTAATCGCTGACTTAGATCGTGTATTCAATAAAGTGAAACCAGGTCAAGGTCAGCACGGCGCAAAAGTAATTGCTTCCTCTGTTCAACAACAAGATGATGAGCAATCAAGCTCATTTAAACTGACTCCTGCACATACGGCTTTGTGGTAATAAAAAATGGTAAATATAGTTCATAAATTTGGTGGTTCTAGCCTTAGTTCTGCAGAGCGTTATCAGGCCGTAGCAAATATTATTCTAGCCCATACGGAAGCCGGTGATTGTGTGGTGGTATCCGCAGCTGGTAAAACTACCAATACGTTAGTTACGCTATGGCAGAGTTACCAGCAAGGTGATCAACAGGCAGTGAGTGATATTTTATTGCAGCTTGATAATCATCAACGTACTTTGATCGAGCAGTTATTGAGTCCAGCAGCGCGACATACGGCATTAAACGTATTAGAACAGGAGCTAGCCTTAATTGCACAGCAAACTCAACAGCAAAGCTTACAGGAAGCCGCATTGCTTGCTCACGGTGAAGTTTGGTCGGCACGATTATTAGCTAGCTATTTAAAACAGTTAAATGTTGCAGCTCAAGATGTTGATGCTCGTCAATTGTTTACCCTTAATGATGGGCAATTATTACATCAAAAAAATCAACAAGCCTGTGCCGAGTTAATTTCAGCCAATTGCATTAATGTTGTTACTGGTTTTATAGCCGCTGATTGCCAAGCAAATACCGTTACTTTGGGGCGCAATGGCAGTGATTACAGCGCGACTTTGTTAAGCAGTTATTGTCATGCTAGTCAGGTATCAATTTGGACTGATACCCAAGGGGTGTTTAGTACCGACCCTCGTAAAGTAAAAAAAGCGATTAAGTATTCTAAAGTATGTCGTGGCCAAGCAAACTTACTGGCGCGTTTGGGCAACCCAGTGTTACATGCTAAAACTCTCTCGCCATTAAAAAATACTGATATCAAATTAGTCGTTCGCAGTAGTTACGACAGCGAAGCTAGCGCGACAGAAATTGTCAAAGAAGGTTACAGCAAAGCTAAGCGTTTTATCACTACCTTAGAAAATATTGATTTACTGCGCATTGATCAGCTGCGTGGCGGTGAAATTGGCGAATTAAGTCAGCTTATTCAACACAGCTTGCATCATTTTATTAAAAACGGCGATACCTACTTACTAGTGCCGGCAGCAGCGACTCATCAGGTGGTGAGTCATTTGCAAGGGCGCGCTAATATTATTGAGTCGAACTTACATGGTTGCGCTGTTGTGGCGCCACGAAATGATGTAGCGCAATTATTTGAACAAGCAACGCAAGTGCTTAGTGAGCAAAGTTTAGTGCCGCGCTTTAGCCATCAAGATGCAGACTACATATTACTACTAACGGATCAATCTATTGATAGTGATGTGTTGACCTTATTGCATGATAAGCTGATTAACAAAGGCCAAGAGCTTGCCATTATTGTTGCTGGCCTTGGTAATGTTGGTGAAGTATTTATTGAGCAACTTAGTCAGCAACTTAATCGTTTGCAACAGCATTTTAGCGTAAAGCTGGTTGGTTTATTACGCTCGCGCTCTATGTTGTTCAGCCCAAGTGGTATCGTGCTTGAGCAATGGCAGTCGCAGTGGCAAAACGAAGCAATAGATTACCAAGAAGCTGATTTACTGACACGTATCAGCGAACTCGATTACGAACACAAAGTGCTGATTGATATTACTGCTAGTGAAGCGTTTAGTAAGCTTTACCCGGCGTTTGTAAATTTAGATTGTCACCTGATCAGTGCTAATAAATATGCGGGCACTGCAAATAATGACTGGTATCAAAATTTACGCCGTAATTTAGCTGAACGTAACTTATTATGGCGTTATAACACCAGTGTTGGTGCGGGTTTACCAATTAATTTTGCGTTAGCTGATTTACAAAACAGTGGCGACAGTATTACCCATATTGAAGGCGTGTTCTCAGGCACTTTATCGTGGTTGTGTAGCAGTTATGATGGCAGTGTGGCGTTTTCCGATCTAGTGTTGCAAGCGCAGCAAATGGGTTACACCGAGCCTGATCCACGGGAAGATTTATCAGGGCGTGATATGCAGCGTAAGCTATTAATTTTAGCTCGTGAATTAGGGCTCACCTTAGAGCTTGATGAGATTGGCTTAACACCGTTGATGCCAGAGCAACTAGCGCAAGGTGATTGGCAGTCTTTTTTAGCTAATAAGCAGTTGCTTGATGACTTTATTGCTGAAAAAGCGCAGTTAGCAGGCAAAGAAAACAAAGTACTGCGTTATACCGGTGCGTTAACAATTGCTGATGGCAAAGTAACCGCTAAAGTCGGTTTGGCTTATGCAACACAGGGTGATGCCTTAGCTAACTTAACTCCAGGTGATAATATCTTTGTTATCAACAGTCAGTGGTATAGCGATAATGCGTTGGTGATCCAAGGTCCTGGTGCAGGCAAAGAAGTTACCGCAGCAGGCGTGCATTCTGATTTATATTGGTTAATACAAAACTTAAAATGAGCTCTGAGTTTGTAAAATAAAAAAAGCGCCGATTGGCGCTTTTTTTATGTAGCAGCGATTTTATATCGCGATAGAGTAATATTAAAACAGCTCTTCTTCTGTTTTAGTTTCTTCTTCAAAAACGTTTTCTACATGCTGCATCACATACTTAGTGGGCGAGGTGCCTTTTTCAAAGTATTCAAAGCGACTAGTGTAATCGTTCTTTTGACTCAAGAGTCCCGTTGCTAAATCGATTCGTACCGACACTAATCCTTCAGGTGGCTCGATTGGTGCTTCTGGCTTATCTTTGAGTGCTACTCGCATAAAGTCAATCCATGCCGGTTGAGCTGTTTTAGCACCAGATTCTGCACCAGAGATCTGGGTATTATCCATGTTGTTGTTATACGTCGAGCGACCAAGCGGGTTACCTGGATTATCAAATCCAACCCAGACCGAGGTCATAACATTACGGTTAAAGCCGCTAAACCAAGTATCGACAGAGTCATTAGTAGTACCCGTTTTACCGGAAAGATCGCGACGATCTAATACCTGAGCACGCCAACCGGTTCCACTCCAACCCGTTTTATGGGCCCAACTACCGCCCCCCCAAATTGCGCTATTCATCGCATCAGCTATCAAAAACGCGTTTTGTTTAGATATGATGCGCGGCGCACAATGATTTGCTGTTTGGCTGGTATTTAACCCTGTAGTGGACTCAAATTGAGTCATTGTTAGCTGAGGCGTAACAGGATCACACGCTAATAATGGTTTTGTTTTAAATAACACATTACCTGCAGAGTCTTGAATCTCATTAATAAAATAAGGGGTGATCAAATGACCGCCATTGGCAAATGTGCTCATGCCACGGGCAAGCTCTAAAGGAGTGATTGACGCACTACCTAAAGCTAGCGATTCACTGCGATTGATATCATTATTTTGAAAGCCAAATTTTAATAGGTGATCAGCTGTGCGCTGCAAGCCTACACCGCGCAGTAAGCGCACCGAAATAACGTTTTTCGATTGTGCTAAAGCACGACGAATACGGATTGGGCCGTTATATACCGCAGGGCTGTTTTTTGGTCGCCATGCAACCCCTAGGCTCTTGTCCCATTGATTGATTGGCGCATCATTTAAAATAGACGCTAAGGTATAACCATTATTCAGCGCCGCCGAATAAATAAAGGGCTTAATGTTAGAACCTACCTGACGTTTTGCTTGCACGGCTCGGTTATATTGGCTTTGTTCAAAGCTATAGCCGCCAACAATAGCTTTAATGCGACCATCATTCGGATCCAGCGATACTAATGCACTTGATGCTTCAGGTAATTGGCTGAGTAGATAACTACCATCGTCATTTTTACGTAGCCAAATTTGCTCCCCTGGATTGAGTATGTCGGTAGCGGTTTTTGGAGGAAAACCTTGACGGTAACGCGTAATGTATTTGCGTGCCCATTTGAGATTATCCCAGTCTAGAGTGGCTTGCTCACCACTTTTTAATAACACTGTTGCCGTTTGATCTGCTACAGACAAAACTGCTGCTGTTAATAACGGGGCAATTTCTTTTACCGGTTTTAGCTTTGCTAAAATTTCACTAGAACTTAGGGCAGGTTGCGTTTCAAAATCCCACAGTTGCTGCTCTGGGCCACGATAGCCATGGCGCATGTCGTATGCATGGAGATTATTAACGAGTGCTTTTTGCGCTGCGGCTTGTACGTCAGATTCAACACTGGTGTAAACTTTAAAGCCGGTATTATAGGCTTTTTCGTAGCCATAACGAGCGACCATTTCTGCACGCACCATTTCAGATATATAAGGCGCATATAAGTCTATTTCGGCACCATGAAATTTTGCCGTAATTGGTTCTTGAGAGCTCTGGTTGTAGTCTGCTTGAGAGATATAACCTTCATCGAGCATACGTCTGAGTACCACATTACGGCGTGCCTTGGCGCGAACTGGGTTTCTGATCGGATTTAAAGCTGACGGCGCTTTTGGTAAGCCTGCAATCATTGCCATTTGCGCTAAAGTTAACTCGTTTAGTTGCTTACCATAATAGACTTGTGCAGCGGCTCCGATACCAAAAGCACGATTACCTAACTCTATTTTATTTAGGTATAAAGCGAGTATTTCATCCTTGGTAAGTAAGTTCTCAATGTGTAACGCAATGAAGATCTCTTTTACTTTACGGATATAGGCCTTTTCACGTGTTAAGAAGAAGTTACGAGCTAACTGCATTGTTATAGTACTTGCGCCTTGTTTTTTCTCACCAGTTGAAATTAATACGAGCGCTGAACGTAAAATACCTATAGGATCTATACCTATATGGTCATAAAAACGGTTATCTTCAGTAGCTAAAATAGCATTTATGAGTGGTTGTGGGATCTCTTCTATAGTCACTGGAATGCGACGTTTTTCACCGAACTGGTTGATTAACAAACCATCTTTCGAAAAGACTTGCATAGGAGTTTGTAATTGCACGTCTTTTAAAACTTGCACACTGGGGATATCAGATTTAACGTAATAATAAAGGCTTACTAAGGTAATGAGCCCTAAAAACGCGCAGATGATAAAAAATTGTAAAGTTCGTTTCAATAAAATCACTTATATTTTCCCTAAATGGACTCCCAATTAGAATCGGAGACTGCTAGTATATATTGATTAAAAAATGAATAGTATTTTTTCATATAAAAATTATAACTTGTTTATTCTTAAAACAAAGGCCAAGTTGCGAACATGCTAAGTCAACTATTGAGTAAGTCTTCATCGATGATGGTAGGGATAGATATCGGTTCACATGCTATAAAAGCGGTGTTGCTGAATGAAACGGACAGTGGCTACAGGCTCGAAGCGTTAGCAATTGAGCCAATGCCAAAAGGTACAATGGCTGAGCGCAATATTCAAGATATTGAGGCAATTGGTAATATCATTACTAAGCTAAAGCGTAAGTTACCTAAGTCAATTCGTTCGGCAGCAGTGGCTGTATCGGGACAAACCGTCATTACTAAAGTAATTTTTATGGATGTTACGCTTAGCGATGCAGAGCTTGAGTCGCAAATAGAAATCGAGGCCGACAGCCTTATTCCCTATCCTTTAGATGAAGTTAGCCTAGATTTTGAAAAGCTCAGTACCAACGAAGCCGATCCTTCCAAAATGAATGTGTTGCTTTCAGCTGCGCGTACCGAAAGTGTTGAAGCCCGTGTTGGTGCCTTAGAATCAGCTGGTTTAATAGCAAAAGTAGTTGATGTAGAAAGCTATGCGCTGAGTCGCGCAATGGATGTGTATTATCAGCAATTACCAAGCGATGCATTTAATAAGTGTGTAGCAGTGGTCGATATTGGCGCGGTACTCATGTTGGTAAGTGTGGTACTTGGCGGTGATACGATTTACACCCGAGACCAAGTATTTGGTGGCGATCAATACACCAACAGCATAGTGGCTTATTACAATAAAAGTTTTGATGAAGCTGAAATAGGCAAAACTACTGGCGATCTTCCGCCTAACTATACGTTTGAAGTATTGGCACCGTTTCAAACCTCATTATTACAGCAAGTGCGCCGCGCAGTGCAGATGTTTTTAACTACCAGTGGCAAAGATCAAATCGATTACATTGTGCTTACTGGTGGCACAGCGATGATTGATGGCCTTGATCGATTGCTAATTGAAGAACTAGGTATTCATACCATAGTGGCTGAGCCTTTTGAAAATATGGATATTTCCCACCATGTCGATCGCAATGTGTTACAGCGTCATCGTACTCAATTTGCAATAGCGACAGGTTTGGCATTAAGGAGTTTTTCATCATGCCACATATAAATCTACTGCCGTGGCGCGAACAGCAGCGAAAACAATCGCAGAATAAATTTGTCACTATTTTATTTTTCGTGGTGCTTGGCAGTTTTATCAGTATGTATTTATTGAGTAGCTATTACGGTGGTTTACGAGACGGTCAAAATATTAAAAATAATTACCTTTCAACTGAAATAGGGCAATTAGATCGGCGTATTAGTGAAATTCGTGAGTTAGATAAAAAGAAAGAAAACTTACAGCAACGTATGCGCTTAATTGAAGAGCTGCAAAGTAGTCGTAATTTAGGCACACAAATTATGGATGAAGTTGCCAAAATTGTACCAACGGGTGTTTATCTAACTAAGTTAGAGCGCCGTGGTAGTGCAATTCATGTGGTTGGGCGTAGCGAATCAAATAATTATTTGTCAAACATGTTGCGCCAAGTACAAAACTCCTATCTGCTCGAAAAGCCGACAATGCAAGGCATTATTGCAGGGGAGAAATCGTCTCGTTTATTGAGTGATTTTAATATGGAATTTTATGTAAAACCCTTTGATAAGATTGGAGAGGTTAAATAATGAACCTTGATATCAAAGCGTTAACAGAGATTGAATGGAACGAAATTGAGCTTGAAAATATCGGCGATTGGCCAATAGTTGTCAAGGTTATTTGCTGTACTTTTGTAGCTGCCTTGGTGCTGTTTTTTAGTTACAGCTTATTGGTTTCAGATGAAATAGATAGCTACCACAATGCAGTTAGTAAAGAAGTTGAGTTACGCAGTACCTATCGAGTGAAATATGCTGTGGCCAGTAATCTAGAAATTTACCGTCAACAAATGGTTGAAATGGAAGAAAAGTTTTCTTTACTACTAAAGCGCTTACCGACTTCAAACGAAACACCAGGCTTACTTGATGATTTATCTTATGTGGGCACGACCAGTGGCTTAACCTTTCTTAAAATTGGCTGGTTACCAGAAGTGGAAAAAGAATTTTATACTGAGTTACCGATTAAAATTGAAGTAATAGGTAGCTACCATGAGTTTGGTGATTTTGTTGGTAAAGTGGCGCAACTTCCTCGTATCGTAAGTTTGCATGACTTTTCAATTAATAGTTCAGACTCAGGCAAACTGACATTTAGCGTGGTTGCCAAAACTTACCGCTATGAAGGCGGCGTGAAGAAAGTAGGGGCTAAAAAATGAAAAAACTAGCCTTGGTTTTACTCAGCGGTATTTTGGTGAGCGCATGTAACGATGATACTTCTGAGCAAAAAGAATTTATTGATCAGGTAAAAGCCAGCACTACACCTAAGGTAGAGGCTATTCCAAAACTGACCCAATTTGAGCACTTTGAATACAATGCACAGCAACTACGTAGTCCTTTTGTTGCGCCGCAACCAGAAATTATTCAAAATAACATGATCCAAGTTAAAAACTGCTTACACCCTGATCCTGATCGTACGCGTGAAGTATTAGAGAAATATCCGTTGGATAACCTAGCAATGAAAGGCACGCTGGGTTCTGGTGGCCAAACATGGGCATTAATTAAAGCTGCAGATGATACTTTACACCGAGTTACTATCGGTAATCATATTGGTTTGTATCATGGTGTTGTACAAGATGTTAAAAGTGATTATATAGAATTGTTAGAATTAATACCCGACGGGTCTGGTTGTTGGAAAGAGCGCCTGACGAAGCTGGAAATGTTAGAGGCGGGATCCAATGGCACTAGTTAAAAATAAAAAAGGTAAAATTAAAATGCATAAGGGAGTATCTTGGAGTAATCGCATTCAGCAGGCTTTGTTTGTTGTTATTGCCCTTTTTATCACGCAATCAGCAATGGCTACGCCGCTATTGTATGATGTTCGTTATAGCCCGCTAATAGCTGGAGAAACACAGTTACAGCTGGTATTTGATGAAGAGCTGACTGAAGAGCCAAAAGTTCAGGTATTTAATAACCCGGCCCGTATTGAAATGCGCTTTAATGCAGCTAGTGTTGAACAAGGTTTAAGTGAAGTACAAATCAACCAAGCAGGTATTGAAAAAGTTAATAGTGTAGCTGTTGATGGTAACTTGATTGTCACTGTTCATTTAGAGCGTTTAAAAATTTACCAAACAACGGTGAACAATAACCTTGTTTCATTACACGTCTCAGATAATCCGATCACGTCACAACAAGATGCTAATACCGCTAAAGAAGTGACTGGCAATTACATCAACTCAATCCAGTCTATTGATTTTCGTCGCGGTGAAAAAGGTGAAGCGCGAGTCTTAGTCTTTTTACAAGATACTCAAGCTGCGATTGATGTGCATGAAAGTGGCGGTAAAATTATTGCTGAGTTTCATCATACCGATATTTTAGATGACTTATTATATGAGCTAGATGTGCTAGATTTTGGCACTGTAGTGAGCTCAATTGAGACATTTAAAGAAAATAATATGAGTAGGGTAGTGATAACCCCTAATGCCGCGTTTAAATTCACTTATCAACAAATTGAAAATATTCTTACACTTACAGTTGAAAAAGATGAATCGCAACGTTCATATTTAGAAGGTGGTAAAGAATACCAAGGTCGCCCAATGACCCTAAACTTTCAAGACATCTCTGTGCGTGCCGTATTGCAAATTATTGCCGGCTATAATGATTTCAACCTAGTAACCAGTGACTCAGTCAGTGGCAACATAACTCTGCGTTTAGATGGTGTGCCTTGGGATCAAGCTCTTGACGTGGTATTACGCGTTAAAGGTTTAGATAAGCGTATGGATGGCTCTATATTAATGGTGGCACCATCTGAAGAGCTTGCCGCCCGCGAAGCGAAAGATCTAAAAGCCAAACAACAAGTTGAAGACTTAGAGCCGCTTTATAGTGAATATATTCGTTTGAATTATGCTAAAGCGGAAGAGTTTGCTGATTTACTGAAAACCGACACTAACAGCATTATTAGTGCTCGCGGCAGTGTATCCGTTGATAAACGTACCAATACCTTGTTAATTAAAGACACCGTTAAAAGCATTGCAAGTGTTCGCCGTATGGTCGAAACTTTGGATATAGCGGTTAGACAAGTTATTATTGAGGCACGTATGGTTACTGTACGTGATAACGTAAAAGAAGACTTAGGAGTACGCTGGGGGTTTAGTGATCAACAAGGCACTGATGGTATTTCAGGTACCTTAGAAGGTGCTAATACGATTTCTAACGGCACCATTCCAAGTATTTCTGATCGCCTTAATGTAAACTTGCCTATCACAGGTGCCGCTGGCAGTATTGGTATGCACGTTGCTAAATTAGCAAATGGCACGTTACTTGATTTAGAGCTAACCGCGCTTGAAGAAGAAAACCGTGGTGAAATTATCGCAAGTCCGCGCATTACGACTGCCAACCAGAAAAAAGCACGTATTGAACAAGGTACCGAAATACCGTATGTTGAATCTGCTTCAAGTGGTGCTACAACTGTTAGCTTTAAAAAGGCAGTATTGAGTCTTGAGGTAACACCACACATCACCCCAGATAATAAAGTTATCTTGGATTTAATCATTACCCAAGATACCCGAGGTGATACGGTACAAACTGGAACTGGTCCTGCAGTTGCAATTGATACCCAAGAAATTCAAACCCAAGTACTGGTTGAGAATGGTCAAACCGTGGTACTTGGTGGTATATTCCAGCAGCAAATCATTAACTCAGTTAAAAAAGTACCATTATTAGGTGATATTCCTTACCTAGGAGTGCTGTTTAGAAGCACTAGTGAGTTTAATGAAAAGAAAGAATTGCTGATTTTCGTTACTCCGAAAATCCAAATAGAGTAATTTACACTGATTTATTCTTACACAATGGGCAATTATTGACTTTAATTGCTCGTTAATTGGCTTTTTGTTCTAATTGACTTGAAATACCCAATCAATTACTGAGATAATCCCCTCCTTAATTTTGGGGCCAGGTCGTTAGGCGGGGTTTTATTTCAAATTTTAGAGTTCGTTTGTACTAAAAGATATGGCTGAAAAACGTAATATATTTCTAGTTGGCCCTATGGGGGCTGGCAAAAGCACAATTGGTCGTCACATTGCAGATCAATTGCACCTTGAATTTGTCGATTCTGATCAAGAAATCGAACGCCGTACCGGTGCAGATATTGCCTGGGTGTTCGATCTTGAAGGTGAAGAAGGCTTTCGACTTCGTGAAGAATCTGTCATTGGCGATCTAACAGAAATGCAAGGTATTGTACTTGCAACTGGTGGTGGTTCTGTGATGAGTAAAGAAGTACGAAACAAGCTTTCGGCTCGTGGTATTGTTGTATACCTAGAGACACCTATCGAAAAGCAAGTTGCACGCACGCAGCGCGACAAGCGTCGCCCATTACTGCAAACAGAAGAAGCACCTCGTGATGTATTAGAGCGCTTAGCTGAAGAACGCGAACCGTTGTATAAAGAAGTAGCTGATTTTGTTGTACGCACTGATGAGCAAAGCGCTAAAGTTGTCGCTAATCAAATCATCGAGAAATTAGATTTTTAAATACCAATAAGAAAGGATACTAGCGATGCTTGAATTAACAGTTAATTTAGACGAGCGAAGTTATCCTATTTATATTGGTCAATCTGCTCTTCAACAGACTGACAGGCTGCATCATCATATTGGTGATTGTCGACCTATCATTATCACTAATGACACCATTGCACCTTTGTACTTAAGCGATGCAATGGCGTTATTAGCTGATTTAAATCCGCTAAGTTTTATTATTCCTGATGGTGAGCAATATAAATCACTGGAATGGTTTGAGAAAATCTCGGCATTTTTGCTTGAAAACAATTGCGGCAGAGATACTTGCTTAATCGCCCTTGGTGGTGGTGTGGTCGGTGATCTGACTGGTTTTGTTGCGGCCTGCTATCAACGCGGGGTACCGTTTATTCAAGTACCCACTACCTTATTATCGCAAGTTGATTCATCAGTTGGCGGTAAAACGGCGGTTAACCATCCTTTGGGTAAAAACATGATTGGGGCTTTTTATCAGCCGCAAGCCGTGTTTATTGATACTCAATCATTGCATACACTTCCTGCTCGTGAATTTGCAGCCGGTATGGCTGAAGTTATTAAATATGGCTTAATTTACGATACAGAATTATTTACTTTTCTAGAAAACAACACCGCGCAATTACAGGCTTTGGATGAAGAAACCATTCAGCATGTGATTTTTCGTTGTTGTGAAATTAAAGCACTGATTGTCGCTCAGGATGAAAAAGAAGCAGGACTACGAGCGTTACTTAATTTAGGCCATACCTTTGCGCATGCTATCGAAGCGCAAATGGGATACGGCCAATGGCTACATGGTGAAGCTGTTGCCACTGGCATGGTATTAGCTGCACAGCTAGCTCATACTCGTGGTGATTTAAGTGCACAAGAAGTTGCAAGGATCGTTACCTTAATAGCACAATATAATTTGCCTAGTGAGATCCCTGATGTGATGACTGCTGAACATTTCCTTCATCATATGCGTAAAGATAAAAAGAATAAAAAAGGCACGATCCGTTTTATTCTTCCTACTGCGTTTGGTCAATGCGCGTTGGTTGATGATGTATCAGATCAACAGGTCCGAAATTTAATAGGGCGCTAATGCAATCGCAAATCTTACCTAGCCGTGCGGCTTTGGTTGATCGGATTGCCCTACAGTTTGAATATGGGCAAAATTTAATTGTCTTACTGGGTCCTTCTGGACTTGGTAAAAGTTATCTTCTCGAAACCTTCATTACTGATAAATACAGTGATTTTAATAAGTCATTTGTGCAGCTTAGTGCGCGTATGAGTGATATGCAATTGATGAGTGAGTTACTGGAACAAAGCTTCCGCTCGCCGTTAATTGATCAAAACCTAAGCCTGTCAGAAAATTTTTACCAACTAGCTAAACAGCAAAACTGTGGTCCATGTTTATGGGTGTTAGATGGTGGACGGCATTTATCTGAAGAAATGGTCGAAGAGTTAACAACGCTTGCCAAGCATAGTCCTACTACTTTATATGTCTTACTGGCATCGCAATCAGTGGGGCAATTTAAAAGCGCTGTTGAAATTCATCTCGAAGCACTTTCAATAGCAGAAAGTAAACAGTTGATGAAGTGCTATTTTAATGATTTACCTTATGATGAAGACCCGGTATTTCAAACCTTTTTGCGCGAAGCACACGGTAATCCGAGTTTATTGTTAGCGTGGCAACCAACACAGCACACAGCTAAGGTTGTAGTCACTGATAAAGTATCTTGGCGAGTACATTTAATAACGCTGCTAGTGATTATTATGTTACTCATCATTGGTTTTTTATATAAATCTGATATGACCCGTTGGTGGCAGGATTTTTATCAGCCACAACCAGAAACTCCAGTGGCGACGGCAATCGCAGTCGATACTTTAAAGCAAGCTGTAACAGAACCTGCGGTGACAATAGATTCCTCACAAGTAGAAGCTGCAGATGCTCAATCAGCTGCTCAACAAGCCCAACCAGAGCAAGACAAGCCGCTTATTGATAATCCTACTCAGGAAAATAATGTTGCGGCAATACTAGATAGTTTAGCGCCAGTTGCAGAGCCTGTTGATATCACGACTAGCTTAGCTGAAGAACCCACTGTGGTAGAGCCTGTTCCTCAAACGCAGCAAATTATGCCAGCAGATAATGCTTGGTATCTACAACAGCCGGATAGTAAGGTCGTGATCCAGTTACTAGCGGTAACTCAGCAAACAATCGCCGAGCAGTTTGTTGCTAAACAGTCGCTGCAAGTACTTGGTAAAGTCTATCAAACACGACGCAACGATAAAATGTGGTGGGTGGTAACCTATGGCAGCTTTGATAACTTAAATGCGGCTCGCGAAGTGCTAGCAAGCCTACCTGAAGCGGTGCGTAAAAATCAGCCGTTTTATAAAAAAATCAGTAAAATAAAACAAGAAATCGCGTTACTAGATCAGTAAATTTACACTGTTTAGTGTAAAATCGCGGCACACCAGTTTGAAGTAAAGAGCCGATGCAGAAAAAGACCAGAGCCTTCCTTAAATGGGCTGGCGGAAAATACAGCTTAGTTGAAGATATTAGCGCGCGCTTAAATGAAGCGAGCAAACACGCTGATACCTTAGTTGAACCGTTTGTAGGTGCTGGCTCGGTATTTTTAAACACAGATTTTAAAGATTATATTCTTAATGATATTAATGCTGATCTCATTAACTTGTATAACGAATTAAAAAATTCTCCAGATGAATTCATCAGCGATGCTAAAAAGCTGTTTGTTGATTTAAACAACCAGCCTGACGCATATTATGATTATCGCGTACAGTTTAATCAAAGTAATGACATCTACGAGCGAGCGATCTTATTTTTATATATGAATCGCCACGGCTACAACGGTTTATGCCGCTATAACCTGAAAGGAATTTTTAATGTTCCGTTCGGTAAGTATAAACGTCCGTATTTTCCTGAAAAAGAAATGTACTTTTTTGCCGAAAAAGCGCAACAAGCCACGTTTACTTGTTTAGGTTATGACGATGTATTTAAATTAGTACCCGATAACGCAGTGATCTATTGCGATCCACCTTATGTGCCTTTGAGTAAAACGGCGTCGTTTACCTCTTATGCTAAGGGTGGCTTTAATTTAGATGATCAGGCGAATCTAGCTAATTTAGCTGAGCAAGCGGCATTTGAAAACAAAACACCGGTATTGATCTCCAATCATGACACTGTATGGACACGTAAAATATATAGCCAAGCAACGTTAGCTGAAATTCAAGTTAAGCGGACGATTAGCCCAAAAGGTGGTTCGCGCAATAAAGTTAATGAGTTGATGGCTATGTACTTAGCACCCAAGTCACCACGCCATAGATAGCGGTTACAAAAAATATAAATAAAATAATTGCGATGATAATAATGCTGGTAGGCGAGTGTTGTTTAAAGTCAGCGTGACGCTTGTGTTCAGATTGCACGCCAAAAAATGCCGCAACAACACTTTGTATAGCGCTGATCAGTTGCCGCATTTTATTAAAACCTAGGGCTAAGTGAACGCGCTTTTTGTGGTTCGTCTGAGCTGGTTAATAATTCAAGTAAATCTAAATAATGAAATTGTGCACTGCGACTATCACCAGTGATCCATGACATCCAACTTGATTCTTGTTCGACCTTCATACATTGCACTGCATTATTAATTTTTAAATGGCCTGAGCTACATTCGCAATCGTTAGCTGCGATAAGTGTATTATCACTTTTTGAAAAATAGCTTAGTGTACCGATAGTTATAGCAGCCGCAGTTAAGATCCCGATTTTAAAAGCACGCATTTTACTAAGTCCATAATAGTGTTACTCACTAGAGCATACATAAAAAATGCTCAAATAACAAACTTAATTTATCCTTAACAAATATAAAAAATTAATAAAATTAAAAGGTTAAGGTAAAAATAATGTTTATATTTAACTGTTTAAAATATAACCGTTGCAAAACTTCAAATAGAGTTAAAGCTTTAATTAACTGGGATTCTTGGGGAATAGCTTGATTTAGGTTACATTATGGCAATTAACGGCCCTGCTATTTTGCGCATTTTTAATATCACTAAGGATTGTTTATGTTAGAAACACTACAAAAGTACCTTATCGCCCCGTCTATTTTATCTGCTGATTTTGCCCGTTTGGGCGAAGATGTTGAGCGTGTTTTAGCTTCTGGTGCAGATGTAGTTCATTTTGATGTGATGGATAATCACTATGTGCCAAACTTAACAATTGGGCCTATGGTGTGCAAAGCGCTGCGTGATTATGGTATTACTGCGCCTATTGATGTGCATTTAATGGTTAAACCGGTCGATAGTTTAATACCGCAATTTGCTGATGCTGGCGCTTCAATCATTACTTTTCATCCCGAAGCGAGTGAACATATTGATCGCACTTTACAGCTGATCAAAGATCATGGTTGCCAAGCTGGTTTAGTCTTTAACCCTGCGACGAGTTTAAGCTATTTAGAACATGTGATTGATAAGCTTGATGTAATTTTACTCATGTCGGTTAATCCAGGTTTTGGCGGTCAAAGTTTTATTCCTCATACTTTGAAAAAACTACGCCAAGCACGGAAAATAATTGATGATTCAGGTCGTGCTATTCGTTTAGAAGTAGATGGTGGTATTAAAGTCGATAATATTGCGGCGGCGGCTCAAGCCGGAGCTGACATGTTTGTTGCCGGCTCTGCTATTTTTAATCAGCCAGATTACCAACAAGTAATTGAACAAATGCGTGCTCAGTTAGAGGGTGTAAAATAATGAAGTATGAAGCCGCTTTATTTGATCTTGATGGTACTTTAGTTGATAGTGTTTATGATTTATATATAGCGATGAATCTGACTTTATCTGATTTAGCTTTTCCAATTGTAAGTCAGGGGTTGGTACAAAGCTGGGTTGGTAACGGCATTGAAATGCTGGTTAAGCGAGGCCTCAGTGGCGACATGAAAGTCAGTGAACACCTAGATCCAGCATTAGCAGATAAAGCAATTGCGCTTTTTTATGGTCATTATGAGCAACAAGTAGGTGAATACAGTGTGCTTTATCAACACGTAGAAACAGGCCTTGCGGCGTTACGTGGTATACCAAAAGCGTTGATCACTAACAAAGCCCGCTGCTTTACTGAAAAGCTACTTGATAAGCTCGCTTTAAGAAGTCATTTTGAGGTGATAGTGTGTGGTGATGACATGGCCAAAAAGCCTTCACCAGAGCCTCTTTTATTTGCTTGTCAGCAATTAAATGTACCAGTGAGTCAAGCAATTATGATTGGTGACTCAAAAAGTGATATCTTAGCGGCGCAAGCGGCACATATAGACGTAATTGCCGTTAATTATGGTTATAACCAAGGTGAAAATCTTGCTGATTTGAATCCACAGTACCTCTGTGAGAATTTCTTAGATATAATACCTGTTCTTACCCAGCGTTAAGCGATTTTTTAATTTTAGCATTTTTTATTTTTGTAATATAAAGGAACATCATGAGTAAACCAGTAGTGTTAAGTGGCATGCAGCCAACCGGTGGAATGACAATAGGCAACTATGTTGGCGCTATTAACCAGTGGGTAAAGCTACAGGAAGAGTATGATAGTCACTTTATGTTAGCTGATTTGCACGCGATTACGTTACGCCAAGATCCAGAGCTTTTAAAAACCCGTGTATTAGATGGTATAGCTTTGTATGTTGCATGTGGTATTGATCCAGATAAAGCTGCTTTATTTGTGCAGTCGCAAGTGCCTGAACATGCACAGCTAGGTTGGGTACTAAACTGTTATGCGCAAATGGGTGAGCTTAACCGCATGACCCAGTTTAAAGATAAGTCAGCAAAGAACACCAGCAACGTAAACGTTGGTTTGTTTGCTTATCCGGTATTACAAGCAGCTGATATTTTACTTTATCAAGCGGCGCAAGTACCAGTAGGTGATGATCAAAAGCAGCACCTTGAACTAACACGCGATATCGCAACGCGCTTTAATAACTTATATGGTGAAGTTTTCACGATCCCAGAACCTTACATTCCAGAGTTTGGTGCGCGAGTAATGAGCCTGCAAGATCCACTGAAAAAAATGTCTAAATCAGATGAAAACCCAAATGGTTTTATCATGATGTTAGACGAACCAAAAAAGATCGAGAAAAAGCTTAAAAAAGCAGTAACCGATTCAGACGAGCAAGCGCGTATTTATTTTGATCGCACTGAAAAACCAGGTGTATCAAACTTACTAACACTTATGTCTGTTGCAACCAAGCGCTCAATTGAAGAGTTAGTGCCTGAATACGAAGATAAAATGTATGGCCATCTGAAAAAAGACACCGCTGACGCAGTAGTAAGCATGATCGAGCCAATCCAAGCGCGCTTTAAAGAGATCCGTGAAGATCAAGCATTGCTCAACAACATCATGAAAACCGGTGCTGAAAAAGCCAGCGCACGTGCAGAGATAACCTTAAAGTCTGTTTACAACGCGTTAGGATTTATTCCACGTCCGTAACGCTTGCTAATAACTAATCATATAAAGCCAGATGGTTCCAACTACAACGGAATATCTGGTTTTTTTGTAACTGCTATATACCGATTACAGCTCAATGAAGAGCGTAGGCAATCAATTTTTTGTTGTTTTAATGCTCTAAATTCTGTTCAATAGAAAAGTAATAGATATTGAGCAGTGCAGGGGCTGCTTAGATACAACAAGCACACAATTACATTTGTTTGATTTAGTTTATACTAAAAAGACTTTCCATAAATTTAAAACCCTTAGCATAAACGACAGCAACTCTGACAGATCGAGCATGTAGCGCCTCAGTCTACGAGCGACACTAAAATATAAACTGCGTGTTGCATAAAAACTAAAATGTTATATTTAAGGATAAAAAAATTGGGTCTTGGCGGGTGGGATGATGCAATACTAAAAAGCCTCTTATATGTGGGACTAGGTATTGCTATTTACGCTTTATTTAATAGTTTTACATCATTATCAGAGAACGATACTTTAGGCTTTGTTGTTACGTTATTGCTATACATCGGTGTGTATTTGCTTATTTCTATTGTTGGATGGTTAGTAATTGGATTCCCTCTCCATTTTGTAATCAGCAAATATACTAATGGTTCTTATTTATACTACGCTGCTTTGCCAAGTGTATTTGTTATACCGTGCTTGTTTTATAAAGGTTCGTTGTTGTTTGGTCTCGCAGCATTATTTCAAGCTTTAATATTTCGTTTTTTCGTTTACAAAAAAGCCTAATCAGATAGCCGGAGGTCACTAAACTCCAGAGTCTACATCATCCATCAAGCACTTTTATTATAAAGAAGTGGTATAGGCGGTTCATCTTCCGTAATAAATATTTATCCAAATATCTTTCAGTAACGTTAAACCTCGTGAAGCTAAATAGTCATTACCTAGTACAGCGTTAATTCCTTTTGTTTTGAGCTTCTACAAGGACCTCACTTCCAACGCTTACTTTTGGTACTTTGATACTAGTGCTCCCACATGATATGGCTAGTTGCTCGCTGGCACCCAGTTTCATTAAACCATCACACATGGCGAGACAATTATGAAGTGTAAAATAATACGTCAAGCGGTATCTTAATACATTGAAGTTGATTACAACAAATCAAGAAGGCATAGTATTTCTGGGCTATCTCAGCTCAGAAGTATTTTAACTAAAGAACATCGCTTAGTGCTGCGTTCAGTTCTAGTGCAAGGGACTAGACTTTAATTAAGATGGTGTTGAAGGAAATCAAATTTAGTGGATGATGTGATTTATGAGCAGAATTAATGTAACCGTCGATGAAGTGTATTTATCTTATAAGTTTAAGGGAGCTATTCTCTGTCATTTTGCTCTGGTTTTATTAGTAAGCACTTTTTGTTTTTTGTTATTTGAGTGGAGCTATTTGTCAGTCGATTTAATTCAGCTATTAAATAGATTGCCGATCTTTATAAATATCAATAATGCCTCTGCAAAGCCCGACTTTTATAATTGGCTTGCCTTTTGTGTGCTGGTTGATATGCCAATATACGTGTGTCAGTTATTTTTTTTAACGAAAGGGTTTGGCTTTGTTTATTTTGGCCCTAGCAATTGGGTTGTTCGCCTCAAGATAATCCTAGCTTTTGTTGTTCTATTGAGTGTGTTGCTTTTTTGGGTATTTGGCTGGGTTTTTACTTGGGACTTTAAAGGCCACAAAACGGATGACCTCTATAATCAAAAAGGTACCTTCATCTTATTAAATGTGTTGAATTTTTATTTATTTTGGTTACTGGTTTTTAGTTTAAAGACAGCGAAAAAGTATTAATAAATGAATACAAAGAAGATGAGTATAAAAAAGACGCCCATCAAGCGCTTTTTTATTAGCGGGGAGTGCAATGGGCGGTTTACCTCCCGCGATGGGGATTACCGTTTTACTTTAATTCACTGGCTTTAGTATTTGCCGCAGCTCGCACGCAACCCGCAGCCGCTATGGCGCTTTAATGCCAGGCGATTGGCAGGCTTTTACCGTAAAGCTGTAACCGTAAGGTTTGCTGTTATCTGGTGCAATTTCAACAATTTCGTAGTCGTTAATCTCAATCGATTTACTGTCGTCAGATTTTTTGCAACGGGAGTACTGGTCTGCTTCGTAGGTGTAAGCAAACATAGCAATTAACCGTTTGCTGCGTTCAAAGTAACCTTTGGTGTTAAAGAATAATCGTACGGATTGAGTGGTTTCATCTTCTTCCGTCTTAGTTACAGGCGGTGTGGGAGGTGTCTGCGTAATGTTTTCACTTGGCAGTTGCCCATGTATTTTTTGGCTGAGCTCTTCTACAACTTCAACTTCTTGTTGCTCTGTTAGTGCTCGACTTGAGAGCTGCTTGCTGCTGACGAAGTTGCTTACTATGTCATCAATAACGGCACCGGTATCTTTGTCATCAACAAAAGACATTAGATTGATTATTACAATCGTTGATAAAAAAAACCGTATAGAAGCGGTAAGCAAAGGTGAATAGCTTTGGCTAATAAACTTTACCCGCTGTGAACCAAACGGTTTGATGATTAAGAGCGTAAAAATGTAGAACGGCAATATCAATTGTAATAATAGTAATGTTGATAGAGAGATGCCCAACGCCCAGGGTGGTAAATAAAGTAGCGTGGCAAAATTATGGGTGTAATTAAAATGTGTTGCTGAAACATGAGTTACATTATTTACAATGCCACTGGCATTGGCCAGTACAAAGTTGGCGATACTGGCATAGAAAATAAGTATAAGTGCTTTGCCAGCAAGTGAATGCCAGAGCTTATTGAACTTTGGCCAAAACTCAATAGTAAGCGCTACGATAGTGATACTGGCGCATAGCCAACCACTTTGAAAGATAATTAGGCAGATTAACGCCAATAAGTAGAGCTTTTGCGCGGTGTTAAGATTAAACCAAATAGCTTTACCTTGCTCATAAAAGCGCAGTTTATGAGGTTGCAAATTTTGCTGTTGTTGCCTCAGCTGCGATTTGGCAATTTTTATATATCTTAACACCGGCCAACCTTAGTACATAAAGCGAAAACCCTATTTTGATAATAGGGGTTTCAAATAGTGGCCAGTATGTGAACGCTCACATTCGGCTACTTCATCCGGCGTGCCTGCAATGAGGATCTCACCGCCGCCAGCACCACCTTCGGGACCTAGATCAATGATCCAATCGGCTGTTTTTATTACATCAAGATTATGCTCAATAACCACAATCGTATTACCGTGGTCACGCAGGCGATGCAGTACTACTAATAATTGTTCAATATCAGCAAAGTGCAAGCCTGTGGTTGGTTCATCTAAAATGTATAAGGTTTTACCTGTGTCACGTTTAGATAACTCGCGGGCGAGTTTAACCCGTTGCGCTTCACCACCAGAGAGCGTTGTCGCGGCTTGGCCTAAGCGAATATAAGACAAGCCCACATCCATTAAGGTTTTTAGTTTACGCGCAATGGCGGGTATTTTATCAAAATAGTCGTGTGCGTCTTCCACCGTCATTTCTAATACTTGATGGATGTTTTTGCCTTTATACTGCACTTCTAACGTTTCACGGTTATAACGTTGCCCTTTACAGACATCACATGGCACATATACATCAGGTAAAAAGTGCATTTCGACTTTGATCACGCCATCGCCTTGGCAAGCTTCACAGCGGCCACCTTTTACATTAAAGCTAAAGCGACCGACTTTGTAACCACGAGAGCGAGATTCTTGCGTGCCTACAAACAGTTCACGAATGCCAGTAAAAATACCGGTATATGTGGCTGGGTTTGAGCGTGGGGTACGGCCAATCGGGCTTTGGTCAATATCGATAACTTTATCAAAATGCTCAAGGCCGCTAATTGATTTGTACGGTGCGGCTTCGGCGGTGGTTGCTCCGTTTAGTTCGGTATGAGCAAGTTTGAATAAGGTATCGTTGATAAGCGTTGACTTACCAGAACCTGATACGCCAGTAATACAGGTCATTAAACCAAAAGGTATTTTTAAATCGACATTTTTTAAGTTATTACCGCTAGCGCCAAACAGCTCTAACCACTTGTCGTTGATTTTATGACGCTCTTTGGGAACTTCAATTTTGCGTCGGCCAGATAAAAATTGCCCTGTTACTGACTCTTCGCTAGCTAAAATGTCATCGCGAGTACCTTGGGCAATGATATAACCGCCATGCACGCCAGCTCCAGGACCAATATCAATAATATGATCGGCGGCACGTATGGCATCTTCGTCGTGCTCTACCACAATCACGGTATTACCTAAGTCGCGAAGATGGATTAGCGTTTGCAGTAAACGGTCATTATCGCGTTGATGCAAACCAATCGATGGTTCATCAAGTACATACATTACGCCTACTAAGCCTGCGCCAATTTGGCTGGCTAAGCGAATACGTTGAGCTTCACCGCCAGATAAAGTATCGGCACTGCGCTCTAAAGAGAGATAATTTAGGCCAACGTTGATCAAAAACGATAAACGGTCGCGAATTTCTTTTAAGATTTTCTCGGCTATTTGGCCTTTTTGGCCCGTTAAGCTTAGTTGCTCAAAAAAGCTCATCGCTTCACCAATACTCATACTGGTGATAGCGGGTAAGTTAGTCTGACCGATAAATACACTGCGCGCTTCTTGGCGTAGGCGCGACCCTTTACAACTTGGGCAAGCTTGGCTGGTTTGATATTTAGCCAGCTCTTCGCGCACGGAATTTGATTCTGTTTCACGATAGCGGCGGTTCATGTTATTTAACACGCCTTCAAACTCATGGTTACGAGTGATCAGGTCGCCACGGTCGTTGCGGTAGTTAAAAGCAATTTTTGTATCGCCAGAACCTTCTAAAATGATTTTTTTAGCATCTTTAGATAGTTCCTGAAATGGCATTTCTAAATCAAATTTATAGTGCTCAGCAACGGCTTGTAGCATCTGGAAATAGTAAAAACTGCGTTTATCCCAGCCTTTTATGGCACCGCCAGATAAACTAAGCTCTGGGTTTTGAATCACTCGATTTGGGTCGAAATACTGACGAACCCCTAAACCATCACAACTTTGGCATGCGCCTGCCGGATTATTAAATGAGAATAACCGAGGTTCAAGTTCGGTCATGGCGTAGCCACATGTTGGGCAAGCGAAGTTGGCGGAGAGCAGCAGCTCTTCGGCGTTTGCGTCATCCATTGATGCAATAGTTGCTACACCGGCTGACAGCTCTAACGCGGTTTCAAACGATTCGGCTAAACGCTGTTGTAAGCCATCTTTCACTTTAAAACGATCGACCACGACTTCAATTGTGTGTTTTTTATGTAGTTCTAAAGTCGGTGGATCAGAAAGGTCGCATACTTCCCCGTCGATACGGGCGCGAATATAACCTTGGCTGGCTAGTTGCTCTAACAACTTAACGTGCTCACCTTTGCGCTCTTTCACAACAGGGGCTAGCAACATCAGCTTGCTGCCCTCTGGGAACGCCAGCACAGTGTCGACCATTTGGCTAACAGTTTGTGCAGCGAGTGGCAAATCGTGAGTAGGGCAACGCGGTTCACCGACACGGGCAAACATTAAGCGCAGGTAATCATATATTTCGGTAATGGTGCCAACGGTGGAGCGGGGATTATGTGACGTTGATTTTTGTTCAATTGAAATTGCCGGCGACAACCCTTCAATATGATCAACATCCGGTTTTTCCATTAAAGATAAAAATTGTCTGGCATAGGCCGATAAAGATTCTACATACCGACGCTGCCCTTCTGCATATAAGGTATCAAATGCTAAAGACGATTTACCCGAACCAGATAGACCGGTGATAACAATTAATTTATCACGGGGAATGGTTAGGCTGATGTCTTTTAAATTGTGCGTGCGGGCGCCTCGGACTTCAATGTTTTCCATGCTATCTCGTTTCATTACCAAATTGATTTACTGAGTATCTCATAATACGTGCGAAGATTAATCCTTGATCAATGAAAAATCATCGCATTGGGACGATTATTTCTCTGTAAGCTTGTGGTAGAATCCCTGCTCAAATTTTAATAGACAGCAAGAACACGCGAATCATGACAGCTTCTTCACTCAATTCACGAGAAAAACGCGCCGCAGTTTCCTTAGCGAGTGTGTTTGCATTTCGTATGCTTGGCCTATTTATGTTGATGCCAGTATTGGCTATTTATGGGCAAGAATTATCAGGATTTTCACCTATATGGATTGGTTTTGCGATTGGCGCCTATGGTTTAACACAAGCTGTGTTACAAATTCCCATGGGTTGGTTATCGGATAAAATTGGCCGTAAAAAAGTCATTGTTGGCGGTTTAACTGTTTTTGCCATCGGTTCGGTGATTGCTGCCACGGCTGATTCAATGCAAATGGTCACGTTAGGGCGAGCATTACAAGGGATGGGCGCAATTGCCAGCTCGTTATTAGCTTTTGCTTCTGATTTGAGCCGCGATGAGCAACGACCAAAAGTGATGGCCGTGATTGGTATGAGCATAGGCATGAGCTTTGCTATTGCTATGTTACTTGGTCCAATGGTTGCCGCAGCGTGGGGTCTTGCTGGAGTGTTCTGGTTAACTGCTATTTTGGCTGTTGCGGGTATTTTTATTGTGTTGTTTTTGGTCCCCAAAGCGGTTAGCAAAGCCCCCAAAGGCGATACCTTAGCAAGCGTTAGCGATATTAAAAAACTCATTAAGCACCCGCAATTAGCACGTTTAGATTTAGGGGTGATGCTATTACATTTGACCTTGACGACGATTTTTGTCGCCTTACCAGGGCAGTTAATTGCCAAAGGTTTAGCAGCACAAGCGCATTGGCAAGTATATATTCCCGTTTTATTACTGGCATTTTTATTAATGGCGCCAGTGATGATCATTGCGATCCGCAAAGAAAAAGAGAAACAGGCATTTGTTGGCTCTATCGCAGTGCTCGCTCTAAGTATGTTGGCAATGGCAATTGGTGTTGACTCAATCATCGGCATGGCGATGTGTATGCTGGCGTATTTTGTTGCCTTTAACTTTTTAGAAGCGACGATGCCGGCATTAGTATCGCGCTTAGCACCTGCTAGCCAAAAAGGCTCGGCGATGGGAGTGTTTTCGTCAGGACAATTTTTTGGTGCATTTTTAGGTGGTATTTTAGGCGGTTACGTTGCGCAATCAACAACACCGCAAGCAGTGTTTGCCGCAGCCGCAGTTGTTGGGGTAATATGGCTTATCCTTGCGTGGAATATGCAAGTCCCGCCACGCAGTAAAATGATAAGCTTAATGACAGAATTAAGTAACGAGCAGCAAGCGCAAACCCTTGCTTCTCGTTTAGTTGCTTTACCAGGCGTAATTGAAGCAACAGTAGTCTGTGATGAAAATCGCAGTTATTTAAAGATTGATGATAAAGAATTTGACCTAGACCAAGCCCGCAAAGTGGCTGGTTTAATATAACGTTTATAGGAGAAAGGTCCATGGCACGCGGTGTGAACAAAGTAATCTTGGTTGGTAATTTAGGTCAAGATCCAGAAGTACGTTATATGCCTAACGGCAATGGTGTAGCGAATATTACTCTAGCTACGTCAGATAGCTATAAAGACAAAAACACCGGTCAAATGGTTGATAAAACAGAATGGCACCGTGTTGTGTTTTTTGGCAAGTTAGCTGAAATTGTTGGTGAATATTGCCGTAAAGGTTCACAAATTTACGTTGAAGGCAAACTTCAAACCCGTAAATGGACTGACCAACAAGGCCAAGAGAAATTCACCACTGAAATCGTAGTGGATGGTTTCACTGGTCAAATGCAAATGTTAGGTGCCCGTGGTGGCGACCAACAAAGTGGCGGTTACCAAGGTGGCCAACAGCAAAGCCACGGTGGTCAATCTCAAGGTGGTTACGGCCAACAACAGAGCGCACCGCAGCAAAGCGCACCACAACAAGGTGGTGGGTATGCTCAGCAGCAAAGTGCAGCACAGCAAAGCGGCGGGTATGCACCAGCGCCACAACAAGCGCCAGCAGCTCGTCAGCAACCAGCTGCAGCACCACAGCAAAGTAATCAATACCAAGGTGGCGGCGGCTATGCTCCACAAGGTGGTGGACAAGCGCAAGGTGGTTTTGCACCTAAGCCACAAAGTGCTCCGCAAGGCGGCGCATCAAATCCAATGGAACCACCTATCGATTTTGATGACGATATCCCGTTCTAACCAAAGACAAAAATGAAAATGTTTAAAAAATCCTTTGAAGCCACTGTTTAGTGGCTTTTTCAATTTCATAAGTATTTATAATTTATTAGTACTTATGAAATAATGTGGTAATTATTAATGAAAGCCTCTTTAAATATTAAGTTTAAAGGTTTTTTTTGTTATTACGCAAACAAGAATAAGCAGGGGGATTAAACATTTTTTAAATCTCCAGCTTAACCTGAAAATCATTTAATTTAATAATATAACTGATAGTTTAATAATAGTTTGCAGACTAAATTGTGCTTTTAGAATATTAAATCAAAATTTGCCTCATGATGAATCTCAAGGCAATATTAAAGAAAGCGTAAAATTGTGTCTAAAACAAAAGATGAATACCATCGTAGGCATTAAGTAAAGGAATACATTTATTTCTAAGTCATTGACTATTATTGAAGACAATCTAGAACTTGCAGCATTGCTTAAGAGTTTTTTTGAAAAGCATGGCTTTTTGGTTAACACGATATATAGCGGTTCTAGTGGCTTAGAGTATGTGCTGTTACATCAACCTGATTTTGTCCTATTAGATTTGATGCTTCCCGAAGTGGATGGCTTTGAGGTGTGTCGTGCTTTACAGAATAAGTATTTTGGTAAAGTGATTATCTTAACGGCTAGCAATGACGACATCGATGAGATCACCTTACTGGAAATGGGGGCTGATGACTTTATTCAAAAGCCGGTTAATCCTCGAATTATATTGGCTAGATTTCGCAAGTTGCTCAGATTAGCTCAAGGAGTTGCGAGTAAAAGCAAATTGGATCATATACTCAATGTTGGCCCGTTTAAATTTAATTTGCTCACCAGAGTTGTAAGCCAATCCGATATCAAACTTGAGATGTCGGATAGTGAATTTGATCTCTTCTATTTTTTAGCTTCACATGTAGATTCTATAATTAGTCGCGATGATATTTCTCGGCAATTATATGGCAGGGAATTTGATGGATTAGATCGCACAATTGACAATAAAATAATGAAAATACGCAAAGTCATTGGGGATAATATACCTTATCGCCACCTCATTACAGTTAGGGGGAAGGGGTACATTATTGTCAATAGCAAGGAAACCGAATGTTGTTAATACGCTTTGCGGTAAAAAGCTTAATTTTCATTTTGATATTTTTAACGATTAATCCCCTTTTAACTTCACTTGCTACGGATTATTTTTCTACTGAATTGAAGCAAGATGTGGAATTAGACTATAGAGCCTACATTTATGCTTTAGATGCAGCTCGCCCAGCACTGAGCAATGAACAATGGCTTGCTTTGCTAAAGCGAATCTCGGAGCAAAGCAACCTAACTGTTAAAACTATTAGTACCCCAGCTTCAGAACAGACGCAAACTATACTTGTAGAAAATGTTCATGATGGGAATTTGCAAGCTGTTACAGCAAAAATACAGGGGAATGAGTTAATTCAATTTTCAGCATTTAGAGTGAAAGATAATGTCGAGACCATTCTGTTTTTTATTCAATATGGGCTGCCTTTGGGTTTAATATTATTTCTTTTTTTATTGCATACACTTTGGCTGCAATACAGACTTTTTAGATTAGAGCTTGCAAGCAAACTAATTGCAAAGGGCCAATTATCGGGGCGTGCTGATACTGGACTTTTCGCTATTGGACGTGTAAATGAAACTTTCAACCACATGGCAGAGAAGTTGGAGCGCTTGTTTGCTCAGCAAAGGCATATGATAAGAGCAATTTCTCACGAACTAAAAACCCCTATTTTTCGATTGCAACTGAAGCTTGAGCTGTTAGATAAGTCCTCAAATAATGAAAAGCTTATTTACGAGTTATTTGAGGAATGTGACGAACTGGATACTTTAGTCCATGAAATATTAGAATATAGTAAAGTAGAGCAGTTTTCTTCATCTTTGAATTTTACTGAAATTAATTTGAGCAATTCACTTCAAAACTATGCGAAGTCTATAGAAAAGTACTGTAACCATCCTATTATTTTGGATGTCCAACAATCTATATTTGCGCGAGTAGATAACGCTGGTATCAAAAGAGTTATACATAATTTAGTTGTTAACGCGGATAAGTACGCTGTAGAGCAGATTCATGTGTCACTACTTAGGCAAGGTAGACGTTTGCTGTTGACAGTTGAGGATGATGGAATAGGAATTGCCAAGGGCAAACGAGAGTTAGTTTTTCAACCCTTTTATACCGTTGATGAAAGTAGGACAGGTAAGCGCCATGGTGTGGGTCTAGGGCTTGCAATCGTAAAAGAAATTTTGTCTAGCCATGATGCGAATGTAAAAATAAGTAAAAGCCAGTTTGGTGGCGCTTGTTTGACTATTGATTTGTCTAGTTGTTTTGTCGAATAGGCATTACGAAACTCTGACATTAAAGTGACAAACCGAGAGTGCTTTGAATATTAGAATAACTTCTTATTTCAATTTATAGGAAGTTGTAATGATCAAATGTATTGCTAAATTAGTCGTCACCATATTTTGTATCAGCTTACTTGGATGTAACTCTGATAGTGATCAAAGTGACATTATCAAAGAGCAGCGAAATGAGCTTTGGTATTCGGATATTTATGGTGAAATAAAACAGATCAGCGGTGATTCCGTTGTTACTTGGCAGGTAACAGGAGCTTTCTGTTATCCAATAATTACTTTAGACCCCTTGCCACTTTTTGATTCTTTTAGCCAAAAGTATAAAGACCAACTTATTTATGAACGACCGTATGATAGTGGTCCTGCTTCATATAGATCTATACAAAACATTGAAGATGTTTGCACTGACGGCATACTAGATACAATCGCCGGTAACAGCTATGAATTTGATGCCGAAGTTATTTTTCAGTTGTTTTGGCTAGATATGCAAAATCACTACGCCTTTTTTAAGGAGCGTAACATTGATTGGGAGCATATCTATGAAGTGTACGCTCCGAAATTAAATGAAAATGATGAAGAGCAACTCATTAATATAATTAGTGAAATATTAGAAATTTTGAGTGATGGTCATACTCGCTTGTATTATAACTTAGACGAAGAGCCAATAAGCTTTGAAGCTAAGTTAACACTTGCAAAACGACTGGAACAAGAAGCGCATGATTTAGAGTTGAAAGGCGAAGCTGCTGAGAATTATATTATCGAGCAAACTGTACTTGTTAGAGAAAATATTACGCAGTACCTAAATAAAGCAACTCAGCCAGCGTTTATTGCACGTAATACACTGAACTCATTTAGCCCAAACTGGGGGATCATTGATGTTGAAGGTATTCAAGTTGGATATCTGTCACTGCCTCACTTTGTAAATTTTATTGAAACCGATAACCTAGAGCGCCAAGATATCAGCTATGCGAACGAAGCATTTAATAACTTGCTCGATGAGGTTTTTATTGCATTGGATGGTACGCAAAAATTGATAATTGATATTCGTGATAATGAAGGCGGCTATGATATTCAAGCCTTGGAGTTAATCAAAAGGTTTATATCTGGTAATACCTTAGTTTGGGATATTAGTACTTTTTATGCTGGTAGCCTTCATGAACTAATTACTGTTTATGCAGAACCTGATAGCAGACCATACTATCAAAATGATATCTATTTACTGACATCAAATGGTACTTTCAGTGCAGGCGAGAGTTTTGCACTTGCTATGTCAACGCTTCCTAAGGTTACTTTGGTTGGAGAACCCACTGCAGGGGCCACATCAGATACCTTCCCTCGTATGTTACCTAATGGTTGGGCCTATGAACTTAGTAATGAATACTATAAAAATGGTGAGGGGCTAAATGCTGAAGTGCTCGGTGTGCCTGTTGATATTGAGGTTGACCCTTATGATAAATTCGCAAGAGGCGAGAAAAAGGACCTTACGATAGAGAAAATAATTACGCTGCTAACTGAAGACTAAACATAATATGGCACTCGTCTTTATTTGAGGTCTGTCTGTATAGTGGCTTTTATGTTAGATAATCACTTGTATTTATTTAGTAAATCTCGTTTTAAGAGTTTCCGGTTGATGATGAGCCCGTAGCTTATACGTTTAATATAGGGGAGTTAAACGAATATCAATAAAATTGATGGCTTCTGAGTGATTATAATAAACCTTTCGAAGTCATTACCATATTTGCTGTCTTAGATAACTGTTGACTAAATAGATAAAAATTACAAACAAGTGAAACATCATAAGTGTTTTGTTATTTTTAGGAAGCAATTGTGATGCGCTAAAAATTATAAATATTTATTCCGACTTAGGTAGCTAAAAATGCGATGGTTTTATTCATTATAATGTTCGTTAACATTTAAACATCGCTCTCAGCCTTGTGTTTATAAGGATCTTGAACAACACTTTAGCTATTAGTACAAACAGCGTAACAGCCATGGTGACTCAATTTAAAAATGCACAAGTACGGATGCTAAGTATTTATGTAATTGCTTTTATGCTTTTACTAACGGTATTTAATCTTTTTCTAGGGGAAATATTGCATCAAAAAGTACACATCACTGGGAGTCAATTAGCTAAGCAAGTCTATAGCCTCAAACTAAAGCCAATTGCAGATAAAGAGATCATTGCCGCACTTGCTCAAAGTCATGGTTTTATGCTTGAATCAGCCCATGAGTCGATTCACTTTTCTGCTTTTATGACCCAAGATAGTGATATCTTTAAATATAAAACAGTTAGTTTAAAGCTTTATCATTTGCCTTTTTGGGTTGTAGAAAGTCCGCTATTTATTTTATTAAATCTAGTGATGATTGGCGCTGCTATTTGGAGTTATCGCTGGTGGCGTCTGTTGTTTAAACAGCGCGATGGCGTAGATTCAATCGCATTATTAACTGGTGGTAAAGTATCAAGCAGCCAACAAGCGCCTAAAGATGTGGTTAAATTAGCACTAAATGATATTGCTATTAATAGTACAAAAGTACTGACAGCCAAGCGAAAATTAAGTTCCGCAGACGATGTTGCAATTACCGCAATGTACGGTATCCAAAATAATCATAACCACCTTTTTGCTTTACTTTATTGGACACAGCCATTTCCAGATAACGTTGATTTAGAAAGCCACTTTAAACTTATTGTGAGCAAAGGCTTTAAAGAGTTATCTCGGGTATCAGTTAAGTTGTTATCTTCAGGTGGGCTGGCAATTACCTTGGAGAATATACCTCAACCTGATATCGATGCTTACACTAAGCGCTTGCATCAAATTATTTATCAGGCTTCTTTGCTTTATCGCGGTGATTTATCTCGCAAAGAAATTAAAATAGGCGTATGTAATTACCGCGATGGTGCCGATCAAACTGTGGTTTATCAGCTAACTAAATCAGCACTCGCATTAGCAAAACAAAGCCCATGGCAGCATACTCATCGGGTACCGTTTAACCACACGCGTTCAACGGTGCTGGCAAATAGCGATGAGAACTTAGCTGATTACATTGGCAAAAAGAAATTTATGTTGTTTTTTCAGCCGTTATTTGAGTTCGCCAGTGGTGATATTTTACAGCATGAAGCTTTGATCCGGGTTCGTCATAAGTCTTTAGGGATGCTTTCTGCTAAGCAATTTATTCCTCAACTAAAAAATGATTCAGCGATTGTTTTATTGGATAAAACAGTATTGGATCAAGTTGTTAAGTTATTAGAAAGTGAAACAAGTGCGTTAACCGTGAGTATTAACTTACACGCATTTAATTGGTTTTCTGATGATTATTGGCGCTGGTTTGGACAGAGAATGAAAAATGTAAAAGGCGCTGATAAACTACAGTTTGAGATATCGGAGGTGGATTTTTATCAACATCAACAGCGATTGAATTTTGCTTTTAGTACAATTAAATCAGTGGGAAGCTCAGTATCAATTGATAATGTTTCATCGCACGATAAAATCGCTTTATTAGCGCCTTACAAAGGGATCAAAGGACTCAAGCTTAGCTATGATTTAATCCACGACATTGATAAAAATGTAACGCAGCAAAAAGTGGTGCGCCAAATTGTAGCCAGTGCAGAGCGAGTGAACTTACCCGTATACGGTGTTGGTGTTGAGACGCAGCAAGAGCTCAATATGCTTAAAAAACAGGGCGTCATTGGCGCGCAAGGATTTTATTTTACGGAGCCTTTGCAAGAGTTTACTAATGTAATGGTTAATTAATCTATTAACCGGCGGTAACGCAGTCCATCTAAGCCTTGCAGACCGCCGGTATGAATCGCAACGATCCTGCTACCTGCTGGAAAGTAGCCTTGTGCGATTAATTGCCATAATGCGTACATCATTTTTCCTGAATAAATCGGCTCAAGTGGTAATTGATGTTGGGTTTGCATCATTTGGCAAAACTGCCAAAGTTTAGGGCTAAATTTACCATAGCCACCATCATGAAACGCGGTGAGTAATTGCCAGTTTTGTTGCTGCGTTGCAATTGCACTAAGAGATTTGATTTCATCCACTAGATAATCAGCTTGCTTTAATACCGCAACCCCTAAAACCTGAGTAGTCTTATCGCAGCCTTCAATCAGTCCTGCTAGGGTGCCGCCACTACCGGTTGGGCATAAAACATAATTAGCGAGAGGTAATGACTGGGCGAGTTCTCTACAACCTAGCAAGGCGGCTTTATTAGTGCCACCTTCCGGTAATATATATGCATTGGGGAAACGTGCTTGTAACTGAGCTAGGTAATCTGGAGTGTTACGCTCTCGGTATTCTATACGTGTTATAGGGTGAAGCTGCATACCGCATTGCTTAGCAAACTGTAAGGTGGGGTTGTGTTGATCAAGTTCAGGGCCGCGAATAATGCCATGGGTTTTCAAGTTGAATTGCTTTCCTGCGGCAGCACAGGCATGAATATGATTTGAAAAAGCACCGCCAAAAGTAACTAATTCTGTTTTCCCCTGTGTTTTCATTGCAGTTAAGTTATATTTTAATTTCCGCCATTTATTGCCGCTTATTAACGGATGCAGAAGATCGTCACGTTTTATCGATAAAGATATTTTTTGTTCACTCAGCATCGAACAAGTGATTTTTTGCAGTGGAGACTCAGGGATTAAATTCACAGTTGCAACTTAAAATAAATGGGCCATAAGTTTAACAAATTAGCTATGAACAAGAAAAGGGGCTATTTTCATACTATGTGATGGTAATTTACTGGCATGAAGTACGGTAATAGTTGTAAACTCAGATAATTTTTGAACAAAGCTTGTGTTTTGCCTTGCAAGTACATAGCATAAGAGTTTAATTATAAAAAATAAATAATGACCAAATAATTGCCGCTTTTTGGGAATGGAATATATGCGAATTGCTCCTTTATCTCTGTTAATTTCAGCTAGCTTGTTTGCATCAAGTGCATTTGCACAAGATACAGCCACAGTTACTGGAATTGAATCTGAGATCAGTATTAAACAAGCTGAATACGATAACGCTACACAGATACTTGAAAAACATTTAAAAGAAGAAAGTCAGTTACAAAGTCAACTTGATTTATTACGCACTCGTTCGACTGAGCTGGACAAAGAAAAAAATCAAGCACTTGATGCCATGAATGAAATGTATCGTCGTTTAATTGATGATCCCACTATTGATATAAGTGCTGCACAGGCGCGATATCAGCAAGCTGTGGTTGATCATAAGCAAAATAAAGACGATATCGCGATGCAGTTGGCGGCAATTGCATCCCACCGCAAAGACATTGAACAAATTCGCGTAGCAAAACATACCCAGTTAAATACACTCGAAAGCTTAAAAGAACAATTAACAACAGCCCGAGTTGAGCGCTTACGTAATGAGTTTACCCGTGAAGGGACGCTAGAAGTTAATCACACTATCAACTGTAAACGTACAGAAACATTGGCAGCCTGTGAGCAACGAGGCCAGCAAATGGGCTTACAAAAAGCAACCAAGCGTTTTGTAGATCAAATATTTGCTAACTTAACTGAAGAGCGCCTAGTTGAACCAAAGCGTAATATGGCTGGTGCGCAAGTACAGGTTTTAAGTAGCCATGTGGTCAATAGTGCTTTTAGCGGCCAAGGCAATTATAACGTTAACTTAAGCGTCACTATGCGCGGTGATGTGAATAGCAGTCGCTTATGTAATTTATTGAGTGTTGATAATCGCTATTGTTCAGAGTACGGCACGCCGCTAACGGCAACTTATCAAACTCGGTATGACACTACTTTTACTGATAGTCAGTTAACATTCAGTGATGGTCAGGATAATGCCAACGTTTCGGTGTCACGCTTGAGCGAGCAACCGATACGCGATTATTCAGTCAAACCAATGTCAACGGTTGATACACAGGTCGTTGATAGTAATAAAATGATTGAATTCACACTGCGTTCAAACGTATACGATGACGAAGTGTTTATTGATGGCGTAAGTTTTGGTTCAACACGTTTAGCAACGACTTTACCAAGTGGTATTCATGATGTTGAAGTTCGCAAGCAGGGTTATAAACCTTATCGCGTGCGTGTTGATTTACGAAAGCCGCAGACGATTCATGCTAAGTTGGTAAAAAAGCCTGAGTCGATTGCTGCACCGACATACACCAGTGAGCAACGTAATACGACATCAGTAACCAGTACAGCTATAGGCAATGCCGCAGCTGCTGACGTGGTAGTCATTCCCGCAGGTAAGTTTGAAATGGGTGATATCAATGGTAATGGACTTGCAAATGAGCGTCCAGTTGTTGAAAAAACCATTGCAAACTCATTTGCGATGCAAAATAAAGAAGTGACAGTCGGTGCTTATCAAAAGTTTGTCAGCAACACTAATTATAAAACTGAAGCTGAGCGTAATCGTGGCTGCGCCTATTATTTAAATGGCGAACCAGTCTGGGAAGCAAATTTAAACTGGCGTAATCCAGGTTTTGAGCAAGGCAGTGATTTTCCTGCCGTGTGCTTAACCTACAACGATGCGAAAGCATACGCTGATTGGTTGTCTGGTCAAACAGGTCAACAATACCGGTTACCTAATGAGGTTGAGTGGGAGTATGCAGCACGCGCTGGTACTAAAACTGAATACCCGTGGGGTAATGAAATAGGTAAAAATTTAGCCAATTGTGGATGGTGTGGTAGTGAGTCGTCAAATAAAAGTGCATCGCCAACTGGCTCCTTTGCACCTAATGCGTTTGGTCTCTACGACACGGTAGGAAATGTATGGGAATGGACTCATAAGTCAGCTGAACAAGCGGATGTTACTGTCCGAGGTGGTGCGTGGAATTTTGCACCTAGTTTAGCTCGTGCTTCAACTCGTTTGATTTTAGCGCCAGACTTTCGTGCAAACTATATCGGTTTTCGTCTAGTACGCGAACGATAAAATTAATTTAAAAAGGAAGCGTTGCTTCCTTTTTTACCCAATTAACAAAGGTAGCTGCACTTTTTATTGCCGAACTGATTCAGCATGGTAAAGTTGCATAAGCTAATATAAGAACGTTTTTCAAAGGTCATCCAGCCTCATGTTTAAAAAGCTCCGTGGTATTTTTTCAAACGATCTATCGATCGACTTGGGTACAGCCAACACCCTCATTTATGTTAAAGACGAAGGCATTGTCCTTAATGAACCATCTGTAGTTGCGATCCGCCAAGAACGCGCTGGTGGTCCTAAAAGTGTTGCCTCAGTAGGGACTGAAGCAAAGCAAATGCTTGGTCGAACGCCTGGTAATATCAAAGCCATTCGACCAATGAAAGACGGTGTAATTGCTGATTTTTATGTAACTGAAAAGATGTTGCAACACTTTATCAAGCAAGTGCATAACAATAACTTTTTACGTCCAAGTCCGCGTGTGCTTATTTGCGTACCGTGCGGTGCTACGCAAGTAGAAAAACGCGCAATTCGTGAATCGGCTATGGGCGCAGGTGCGCGTGAAGTTTATTTAATTGAAGAGCCAATGGCTGCGGCAATCGGTGCAGGTTTACCGGTATCAGAAGCAACAGGTTCAATGGTTGTTGATATCGGTGGTGGTACCACTGAAGTTGCAATTATTTCACTAAACGGCGTGGTGTACTCATCATCTGTACGTATTGGTGGGGATAAGTTTGATGAAGCAATTATCAACTATGTACGTCGTAATTTTGGTAGTTTAATTGGTGAAGCAACGGCTGAAAACATTAAACATCAAATTGGTTCAGCGTTTAAAACAGATGAGCCAATTGAGATTGAAGTACGTGGCCGTAACCTTGCTGAAGGTGTTCCGCGTTCATTTACGCTTAATTCACATGAAATATTAGAAGCCTTACAAGAGCCATTAATGGGGATTGTTAGTGCGGTAATGGTTGCCCTTGAGCAATCGCCACCAGAGCTGGCGTCAGATATATCAGCCAAAGGAATGGTATTAACAGGTGGTGGTGCATTGCTTAAAGATTTAGACCGTTTATTAATGGAAGAGACCGGCATTCCTGTTGTGGTTGCTGATGATCCATTAACGTGCGTTGCGCGTGGCGGCGGTAAGGCACTTGAGATGATTGATATGCATGGTGGTGATGTATTTAGTTACGACTAATGAAGTTAATGTTCGGGCGTGCCATTTCTTTGCAGCTGCGACTTTTTGTCGCAGTGCTTTTGAGTATCGTGTTGATCGTAGGCGATCGTTATACGCAAGGTGGCACCACAATACGCACTAGTTTAAACACCTTAGTTAGTCCGTTATTGTATTTAGCCAATTTACCTTATGAAGTATTTAGCCTCGGGGCTAAAAGCTTACACACGCGCGATCAATTATTAACAGAAAACGAAGCCCTCAAGAAAAAACAATTACTGCAAAGCGAACAGCTTCAGCAATATCAATTCTTAAGCAAAGAAAATCAAAAGCTACGCGCGTTACTTGGTTCTTCTGCTAAGCAGTCAAATCGTAAAATTATTGCTCAAGTTCTCTCTGTTCATTCAAATCCTTATAGTCATCAAGTGGTGATCAATCGTGGCACGATAGATGGCATTAGTGAAGGCCAAGCGGTGATTGATGAAATGGGGGTCGTCGGACAACTTACTAAAGTAGGCTCAACGACGTCACGGGTGTTACTGATGACCGATACAACCCATGCCACACCGGTACGTATTTTACGTAATGATGTGCGTACCGTGGTTGAAGGGATTGGTAAAATTAATTTAGTTAAACTTTCCCATGTACCCCATAGTTTAGATGTACGGATTGGCGATGTGTTAGTGACATCAGGACTTGGAGGCACTTTTCCTGAGGGCTACCCGGTTGCGGTGGTAACTGAAATTAATCGCGATGAGGGCCGCCCGTTTGCTCAAGTATACGCCGAGCCGATAGCTCAGTTAGATCGTATTCGCTTATTAGTGATCTTATGGCGTAATCAGCAGGAAACTATCAGCAATGAATAGTCGTTACTTTTTATTGATCGCCGTGAGCATCTTCCTTGCGTTGATCATGGCTTTGATGCCATTGCCTTTTTCGTTTGAGCCTTTTCGCCCTGACTGGGTGCTATTAGTATTAATGTACTGGTCGTTAGCTGTTCCACATCGATTAAATATTGGTACGGCTTGGGTAGTTGGCTTGCTGATTGATTTAGCCACAGGGTCACCGCTGGGAATTAATTCACTCACTTACTCAATTTGTATTTTTGTAACCGCAAGTAACTTTCAAAAAATTCGTAATTTTTCAATTTGGCAGCAAGCGATACTCGTGGGCTTATTTTTAACCCTATATCACTTAATGCAATTTTGGCTTAATCACTTTTTAATGGACGTTTATTTCAACCCGCAGTATTTATGGCCGGTCGTGACTGGCATGTTAAGTTGGCCTTGGATTTTCTTATTGCTACGTAAATATCGCCGTCATTTCAGGATCAGATAATGCAAACCGCCATTTATCTAGCGTCAGCTTCTCCCCGGCGCAAAGAATTGCTCACTCAACTTGGTATCGAATTTTCACAATTTAGTGTCGATGCTGATGAAAGCCAGCTAGCAGACGAAACTCCCCTTGAACTTGTTGAGCGTTTAGCGCGTCTAAAAGCTCAAACCGGTGTTGCTATGGGGTACACAGATCGCCCCGTACTCGGCAGTGATACCGTGGTGGTCATAGATAATCAGTCACTTGGTAAACCCCGCGATAAAGCTGACTTTATGGCAACCCTAAAACGTTTATCTGGGCGCAGTCATCAAGTGTTAACGGCAATTGCATTTGCCACTGAACACAAGGTCATGAGTTGTGTAGTAACCACGCAAGTGAGTTTTAAAACACTCTCAGAACAAGAATTAGCAGCATATTGGCAAACTGGTGAACCACAAGACAAAGCCGGTGGCTATGGCATACAAGGACTCGGTGGGCGCTTTGTTACTAATATTTCCGGTAGCTATTTTGCGGTAGTAGGCTTACCTTTATATGAATGCGAAAAATTATTAAGCGAATTCCTAAGTAGGTAACATGAGTATAGAATTACTGATCAACGTCACCCCGAGTGAAAGCCGTGTTGCCCTGATTGAAAACGGTGTATTACAAGAAATTCAACTAGAGCGTATTGGCAATTTAGGTATCGTCGGCAATATTTATTTAGGTAAAATAAGCCGAGTATTACCGGGTATGCAAGCTGCGTTTGTTGATATTGGTTTAGATAAAGCGGCTTTTTTACACGCGTCTGATATTGTAAATAGCGCCTCTATTGTTGAAGGTGTTGACGAGCAACCAATTAAAAAAGTACAAGATATTCGCGAGTTAGTGCGCCAAGGTCAATACATTATGGTGCAAGTGGTAAAAGATCCACTGGGTACTAAAGGCGCACGTTTAACAACTGACATCACCATCCCTTCTCGTTATTTAGTGTTTATGCCAGATGCCACTCATGTTGGTGTGAGTCAGCGTATAGAAACCGAAGAAGAACGCGCGCGATTGAAAAGCATTGTAGGTGAGTATGGCGATGAAGACGGCAGCTTTATAGTTCGTACTGCAGCTGAAGGTGCCAGCGAAGCTGAGTTGCGTCACGATGCCGAGTTTTTAAAAAAACTATGGAAAAAAATCGTCACTAAACGTAAAAAAACCAGCAAAGAAAGTATTTTGCATGAAGATTTAACCTTAGCATTTCGAACTCTACGAGATTACGTAGGGGAAGACATGGAGCGTATTCGGGTTGACTCAAAGCTAACCTATGAAGAGCTAAAAAGCTTTACCGCAGAGTTTGTACCAATTCTTTCCGATGCTTTAGAGTATTATCCAGGCGAGCGACCAATTTTTGATTTGTTTGATGTTGAAAGTGAAATACAAAAAGCCTTACATCGTAAAGTGACGTTAAAGTCAGGTGGCTATTTAATTATCGACCAAACCGAAGCGATGACCACGGTCGATGTTAATACCGGTGCCTTTGTTGGCCACCGAAATCTCGAAGAAACTATTTTTAACACCAACGTAGAAGCAACTTCTGCGATTGCCCGTCAGCTTAGGTTGCGTAACTTGGGCGGTATTATCATTATCGACTTTATTGACATGGTTAGCGAAGAGCATAAGCGCAGGGTATTGCATTCACTTGAGTCTGCACTGGGTAAAGATCGCGTTAAATCAAATATTAATGGTTTATCGGCATTAGGCTTAGTGGAAATGACCCGCAAACGTACTCGAGAAAGTCTTGAACATATTTTATGTGATGTATGTCCGGCCTGCTCTGGGCGCGGTTCACAAAAAACCGTTGAAACCGTATGCTATGAAATACTGCGTGAAATTGTCCGAGTAAACCGTGCTTACGCGGCTGATAAATTTATGGTTTATGCAGCTCCCGCGGTAAGTGAGGCATTACTTAACGATGAGTATCATAATCTTGCAGAACTAGAGTTATTTATTGGTAAGCAAGTGAGCATTCAAACCGAAAGCCTCTACAGTCAAGAGCAGTTTGATGTGGTTATGATGTAATGAAAGCAAAGACGGTCTGTTTTTTTTGTATCCGTAAGTTATGGCAAGTGTTCGCCATAACTCTGGTACTGCTTGCCGTTGTTGTTTCGGTTTTAAAATATACCCTGCCGTATGCCAATGACTATAAAGGTGACCTTGAAAGTTACCTATATGATAAGTTTGCGGTTAATTTATCAATTGGGGCTATTTCTGCCAGCTGGCATGGCCAAGGTCCTTCTATTGTCTTGGAAGATATCACCTTTGAAGATAATAAAAGCTCACCCATCGCACTGACTATCGCTAAAGCTAGCCTTGAATTAAACGTCTGGGAAACCATCAAAACACGACAGTTAAAATCTAACTACTTTGTGATCAACGGTTTCCATGCTGATGTTGATATGCCGACTATGTTGCAGTCGAACAGCAGTGAGGTATCGTTTGAACAAAAAGAGCTGATTGAAGGCTTATTCTTAGGTAAAACCGGTCATTTTGCGGTTGAAAATAGTAGTCTTAATTTTATCTTGGCAGATGGTAAAGAGCGTCGGGTGATGCTTGAAGACATCGTTTGGCAAAATCAGTACGAACAACACTTAGCTAGTGGTACTTTAGCATTGCCCGGGATTTCAGTGGGTACATTTGATGCTCGCTTGGCATTAACCGGATCGACGCTAGAAACCATGCTGGGTGATATTTATGTGCAAGCAAATAATGTTGATGTGTCGAAATGGCTGGCTCAGTATATTAATGCTAGTAAAGAGCAGCTCAATTCTGACATTAACTTAGAATCATGGTTGAGTATTGAAAAAGGCCTGATCAAAGATGTCACAGTTAAATGGTTGCCAAGCTTTATTAATTGGCAGCAAGATACAAAAAGTCATCAATTTAGTTTAAGTGAAGGGGGTTTTCGCCTTTACCCTTGGCAGCAAGGTTGGCGGTTAAAAAGTTCAGGGGTGCGGCTCTCAAACGATCAACAGCATTGGCCCGACTTTCAATTTGAAGCACAGCTGGATAACAAACAACAACAAATTTGGTTGCAAGAACTCGATTTTGACTTGGTTACAAGGTTAGCCCAGTTAAGTGATTTTGCTGAATTAGAGCCGCTGTTAAGTCGTCAACCCAGTGGTCAAGTTAAGCGCGCTTATGTGCAATTTACATCAACACAGCAATGGCAATTATGGTTTGAAGCCCAGCAATTGGGCTGGCTTGCAGAGCAAGGTGTGCCCGGTGTGCAGGGCTTACTTGTCGATGGTTTGTTAAATCAAGATCGTGGTCGTATTAATCTGTTTGGCGAAAATAGCGAGTTACTTACCGCTGATACTTTTAGCCAGCCAATCAAATATAACCAACTGAATATGCAAATTGATTTAGCCAATAGTGAGCAAGGTTGGCAGATCAGCAGTGATAATATGTGGCTTGATAATGATGAGGTCACTGTTGCAGCCGAAATGAAGCTTAGCTTAGACGAACAGCCTCGGCTTGATTTATATGCAGAAGTATTTGCACCAGATGCCAGTGTTGCCAGCCATTATTTCCCACGCCCTGTGATGACTAAAAATTTAGTTGATTACTTAACTGGGGCTATTAAAGGTGGCGAACTTACTCAAACACAAGTGCTGTTTTCTGGGCCATTAACGGGCTTTCCATTTGCCGATAATTCAGGACAGTTTGAAGTATTAGCGCAGGTAGATAACGCCAATTATCAATTTGCCCCTGATTGGCCTGCAGTAACTCAAGCGAGTGCAAAATTACATTTTGAAAATCAGCGTATGGATATTTACTCTGAGCATGGGCGGCTTGTTAACTTAGCGATCGATGATGCCGTGCATGTCAGTATTGCAGATCTAATGAACGCAGATTTACTGAGCGTAAAAATTAATAAACGTGCTGAGATGGAAACATTACTGCCGTTTTTTAAAGCAACGCCAATTGCTGAGCCACTAGCAAATGTATTTGAGGTGATCCAAGGTAACGGCGCTGCCAGCGCTGATATTGAGCTACTTGTTGATTTAAATGAGTTAGATGTAACAGCTAAAGGCATGGTTAATTTAAAAGATCTGCCAGTGTATTTAGTACAACCTGGGCTTCAGCTTGAAGGTGTGACAGGTCAGCTCTATTTTAATGATGATCAGATCACTTTAGAAAATGCTAACGCAAGTTGGTTAGGAATGCCGCTGAAAGTTAACTTTAATGGTAAAAATATTGGCCCAAACTATCGTGCTGACGTTGATATAAAAGCACAGTTAAATGCTGATACGTTAATTTCTCATGGTCAAGACTTACTAAAAGGTTACTTGCATGGTGAAAGTGAAGTGGCTATTAATCTTGCCCTAAACTTTTTAACGGACGGCTTTGATTATCGCGCTAATGTCAGCTCACAACTCGAAGGGCTTAGTAGTGAGCTGCCCGCACCGTACACTAAAAGTGCCGATCAAGTATGGCCGCTAACGGCTGTTATTCAAGGTGATAATATTTCTAATTTGATCACCGCTAATATTAATAACAACTTATATTTTAATGGCATCTTAGCGAATAACGTTGGCAAACTAACCAATGCACAGTTTATTTTAGGCGAGCATGATCTGGGTTTAAACCAGCAAGACTTAAGTGTTGCAATTGATTTAGAGCAAACCGATCTATTACCTTGGCTTGGCTTGATCCAGCAGATCATCACCATCAGTCAAACAGAATCAGCTGAGCAGGGCGTACTACCACCATTAAAAGAAGTGGTGGGTAACATTCAGCAATTAACCATTGGTGATATTGCATTTAATGATTTTGAAATGCGTTTAGCGCCGACCCCAAGTGACATGCGCTTACGGCTAAACGCCAAAGAATTACGCTCGCAAGTACTTATTCCGCTAGATAAATCAAGTCGGCCGATTCATATTGCCAGTGATTATTTACGTGTTAACTTTACCCCTACAACAGACGAATTACAGCCATCTGAAACACCTCAAGATTACACTTGGTTGAGTGACATACCGGCCATTGAATTTGAGTGTGCTGATTGTAAAGTGGCAAGCTATCAATTAGATAAAGTCAGCGCATCGCTTTATGGCGATGGTCATAAGCTCACCATATCTGAGCTGGTGGTTGATAAAGGCGAGCATGTGTTACGTGCTAAAGGGCATTGGCAAGATGGCATAAGTCAATTTAGCGGTAATATGCAAAGTGATGACATCGGTGAACTATTTGATGAATTTGATATAACCACCACAGTTAAAGATTCACCCGCAGATATTAAATTTACGCTTGCGTGGCAAGATGCGCCTTATTTATTTGATATTGCCAGCCTCAACGGTAATTTAGATTGGCGTTTAGGCGAAGGGCATTTAGCTGAGGTAAGCGATGGCGGCGCACGGGTATTTTCGTTGCTGAGCCTGGATTCATTAGTGCGTAAGTTAAAACTCGATTTTAGAGATGTATTTTCGAAAGGTTTTTTTTATAACAGTCTGCAAGGCACCATGCAGGTAGATAAAGGCATCGCTTACACGCAAGATACGAAAATGGATGGAGTGCCTGCTGATCTGACGGTTAAAGGCCATACTAACCTCAATACCATGGAAATTGATTACGATTTAGCGGTTGCACCACAAGTGACCTCAAGTATTCCGGTGATTGTCGCGTGGATGGTCAATCCGGTAACTGGGCTTGCAGCATTGGCGATAGATAAAGTACTCCACTCTGCGCGCGTTATTTCTGAGATTAACTTTAAAGTGACTGGCAGCATGACTGATCCTGTAGTGAAAGAAGTAGATCGTAAAAGTCGTGAAGTGACTCTTCCGCAAGCTGCACAAAACCAACCTCAAGCCGCCGCCTCCAGTGAGTTAATACTCAAAGATGCCGCTGTTACAGTCACCCAATAAGGCCTTAAACGATGCAAGCTATGATAGTCGCTCTACAAATGTGCTCCGGGCTGTGTGCTGATGGCAACATGAATCAACTTAGACAACAGTTAACCACGCTTCCTGCAATACGCCCGTTACTGGTGTGTTTACCTGAAAGCTTCTTGGTGTTTGCTAATAGCGGCCATGAAACACTTGTTGTAGCAAAGCAAAGTGATGTTTATCAACAACAATTAAGTGAGTTATGTCGCCAACATGATATTTGGCTAGCTGCAGGTACTGTGCCTATTGCCACAGAGCATGACAAATATTTTGCAGCGTCTTTGCTGTTTAATGAGCAAGGTGAAGTGCTGGCCCAGTACAATAAAATGCATTTATTTGACGTTGATGTTGCTGATGGGACTGGTGCGTATCGCGAGTCTAACTTCACCGAAGCGGGCAGTGACATTGTGGTGGTCGATTCACCGTTTGGTAAAATAGGTCTTACAGTATGTTATGATCTACGCTTTAGTGGCTTATTTAGTGCTTTGCAACGAGCCGGGGCAGAGGTTATTTTAGTGCCTAGCGCATTTACTACCATAACAGGTGCAGCTCATTGGCAACCGTTATTAACGGCCAGAGCGATAGAGACGCAAAGTTATGTGATTGCTGCTGCGCAAGTAGGGCAACACGAAAATGGTCGCGCGACATACGGCCACAGTATTATTATTTCTCCTTGGGGCGACGTCCTCAGCGAGCTTGCAAATGGCATTGGGTTTATTGGTTGTCAGCCAGATCTAAACCGCTTACACGCCATTCGTCGAGATATGCCAGTGCAATCTCACCAACGATTTAGAGAGCATTTATTATGAACACGGTTGAACAGCATTTATTACACGACAGCCAGCTAAATCGAGAAGAACTCGAAAAAACGCTTGGTTTTATTCATCAGCATAAAGTTGATTACGCGGATCTTTACTTTCAATCTAGCCACCATGAATCATGGGTGCTTGAAGATGGCTTAGTAAAAGAAGGCTCGTACAACGTTGAACGCGGCGTCGGCGTACGCGCAGTTAGTGGCGAAAAAACCGGTTTTTCGTACTCTGATGCAATTAATTTAGAAGCACTTAACAAAGCCGCAACCGCTGCGCGCAGTATTGCCGAAGCAGGTGAAAGTAAAGCCATTCAGGTATTTAGTGATGTAGCAGCAAAACAGCAGTTTGCACCACTGCAGCCGATTCAAAGCATGAGTGATACCGACAAAGTAAATTTGTTACGTGAGCTTGAAAATTATATTCGTGAGCTTGCTCCTGACGCAGAGCAAGTTATTAGCTCTATGTCTGCGGTGTATGAAGAAGTATTGATTGCGGCCAGCGATGGTACATTTGCCACCGATATCCGCCCATTGATCCGTTTAAATTGCTCGGTATTACTTGAAAAAGACGGCCGCCGTGAACGCGGTGGCGCAGGTGGTGGCGCACGTTTAGACTATGGTTACTTTAAAGAGCTGGTGGATGGTAAACCCCGTTGGATGGAATACGCAGAAGAAGCCGTACGCCAAGCAAAAGTAAACCTTGAAGCTATTGACGCTCCAGCGGGCACGATGGAAGTGGTACTTGGCGCCGGTTGGCCAGGAGTATTACTGCATGAAGCCGTAGGTCATGGCCTAGAAGGCGACTTTAACCGTAAAGGAGCCTCGGCATTTAGCGGTAAAGTGGGCCAAAAAGTCGCATCAGAGCTGTGTACTGTAGTTGATGACGGCACCATTGCCGATCGCCGTGGTTCACTTAATGTGGATGACGAAGGTACGCCTGCAGCGTACAACGTACTTATCGAAAACGGTATTTTAAAAGGCTACATGCAAGATAAAATGAATGCGCGTTTGATGGGCGTTAACCCAACTGGTAATGCGCGCCGAGAGTCATACGCGCATTTACCTATGCCACGTATGACCAATACTTATATGTTAGGCGGCGAGCACAGCCAAGCCGATATTATTAGCACAGTTAAAAAAGGTATCTTCGCCCCAAACTTTGGTGGCGGCCAAGTAGATATCACTTCAGGCAAGTTTGTATTTAGTGCCTCAGAAGCCTACTTAATTGAAAACGGCAAAATTACTCGGCCAATCAAAGGCGCCACATTAATTGGTAACGGCCCTGAAGTTATGCAACAAATCTCTATGGTAGGTAATGATTTAGCGCTTGATAAAGGCGTAGGAGTATGTGGTAAAGACGGCCAAAGTGTACCAGTAGGCGTTGGCCAGCCAAGTTTGAAAATAGATAACTTAACAGTGGGTGGCACCGCTTAATTATTGTAACTGCTATTGAGCTGTAAAGAAAAAAGCTTAGCCTCTGATGGAGCTAAGCTTTTTCTTTATTGATTGATAACTAAGTGCTTAAACTTAGTTTTTTAACTCACTTTTTGCAGCTTCGTTATACCAAAGCTCCATAAAAAAAGCGGTTAGCTTATGCTCTATTTCTAGCGCCTTGTCAGTTGGGCAAAATAGCGTAAAGCTGGCTTTAAACTCGCCCAACTCTGTGGTACTAAAGTGTATTTCAGGCTCAGGGCCAGAAATTTTTGCATCTAATTTTCTTTCGATAATCGAATTATAACGACCAGCCACATCTTGAAACTCTTCACAATATTGCTTCGCTTTCGTGGTTAGAGTTTCGTAAATTGGATACGGATTAAAACTTTCTTTACGCACAATACTAAAGTGATGAGTGGTAAAACGTTTTACAAAGTTTAAGTTTTTAATCGGGTTAGTGATCAGCTTATTATTCGGAATATAAATGGTTTTGCGAGAAAATTGATAAGTGTGCATGTCAATTTCATGCATGGTGGTTTTGATCCAATCGGTTTCAGCAATTTCACCATAGTATTCACCAACCTGTACCCAGTCACCAACCCGAAACGGGCGCGTGGTAACTAAATAGAAAAAGCCAATTATACATTGAATAAACTCTCTGGTCGCAAATACAATAGCCACTGCAAATGCCGCGATCGACAGCGCAAAGTTCTGGATTTCAGTAGACCATACAAATAGCAGTAATAGCACCGTTGCTAGGTTAATAGAGTGCTTAATATTGTGCGAAATATAGCGAATATCTTTTTCTTTTTTTTCTGCTTTATGGCGCGCAAATCTGTCAACCAGCGCCTTAAGAGTAAACGCAATAGTGATCATTGCTAGTGAAATAAGTACCGGATGGAGCAGTAAATCTTTGTTCATAAATTCCTAATTGATGGAGCGTTAATAAAAAATAACACCCCGCCATACTAGCGAAATTTTGCAGATTTAACCACGCTGGAACACTAATAAAGTGGCAAAACCGTTATATGTTTATCAACTAATTAGCATCCAAATACCCGCAGCTATCATAAATAAATTCTCACTAAGGGAAATAAAGCCCAGCGGCACATTACTGTCACCGCCAACGCATGCACATTTCAGCTCACGCTTATCGATATACACAGCTTTAAATACTGATACCGCACCAATACAACCAATAAATAACGAGAACGGCGCCACCGCTAAGGCCGGAAGTTTGGCTACCATAGCGATGGCAACATAGGCTTCGATAAAAGGATAAACATAAGCATAAGGCACAACGCGCATGGCAAGTAAGTCATAGGTAATAAATGAGTTTGAGAAGCTGTATAAGTCTTGCAGCTTTTGAATGGCTAAAACTGCCATTGATAGTGCAATAAACAGCATTAAGTTTTGCATAGACAATAAAGCGTCGCCATTGGCATAGCTAAACCCGCAGCTGAGTAATAGTGTGACTGCAAAAATAGCTAACACTGGCGTGTAAGTTGTGCCTTGTTGACCCGCTTTGGTCAGATTGAAAAAATCGCGCAAATCATCGTACCCACCTATACGTTTATCATCAATAAAGGTTTGTGGGGTGGTTTTTACATCATGCTGTTGTTTGAAGTCATCGGTTTGTTTGCGGCTAGTAAGGTGGCGATCATCAACATCGTAGCCATTACGCGCTAACAAATCTTTTGATTTTAGCCCGAACGGGCAAATATGCTCATCGGTTACCATGCGATATAAAATTGCTGACTTAGACACAGTGCCTCCTTGTAAAAATGTAAAGCCGACTACGTAATCATTACCGAATTACGCAGTAAACATAAACAAAATGTGCTTGTTATTCAGTGTTATTAAGTGAATACAAGGTTTGTGCCAGCTAATAATAATTACTTGGTCATGCTTAAAACAACATCCATAACTGGATCATGCCATGCTAAATAATCATGGGTGTAAAAACCTTGCAACAGAGCTGCAAGGTTTCGTGGCGACCTTAATGTAGCGACTGTTTAGGCCTGTATAAAACGCGGCAATGTTAGTTACCAGGCATAGGGATATAACCAGGTAGCTGCTCAATTCTCTTCATCCACGCTTTAATATGCGGGTATTTATCTACCTCAACATCTCCTTCATGGGCGATGGATATATAAGGATAAATTGCACACTCGGCGATAGTCGGGCGATTCGCTGCTAACCAATGGTTATTCATAAGGTGAGAATCGATTAATGTAAGTATTTTATTTGATTGCAGCACACATTGAGTATGATCATACTCGGCCGCAAACTTTTTAATTAACCGAGCTTTATTCGGTCCATGTTGTATTTCATTAGCCGCGACAGACAACCATTGCATAACGTCTGCTTGTAAATGCGCTTCACTAGGCCACCATGCTTCACCGCCATATTTATTGGCAAGATAAACTAATATCGCTTGCCCATCTCTTAACACTATATTGCCATCTTCAAGTATTGGGATTTCTCCCCAAGGGTTTAATTTCATTAATTTACTTTGCTTATGCTCGCCTTGCATAAAGTTAACAGGAATAATATTTAATGGTGTATGGATCAGTGAGGCAAATAACCTTACTTTGTAACAGTTGCCTGATAACTCTAAATCATATAATTTCATTTTTTGTCTCCTCTGATAATAATTGATTGAACTCAAGAACGTTCCCATCAGGATCACGGATAAATAAAGCGATTCTTCTCGGGCCGAGTTTTTTTGGTCCCTCAGTGATTGTGAGCCCTTCTTTAGATAACCAAACTTGAAATTCATTAATGTTATTAATAATGAATGCAGGATGCGTGATCCCTGGTTTTTTTATCGGCTCATCAAGGAGTGTGTTCTTTTGCCCTGTTATTTTTGCACCATTAAAAATAAGATTAATGCGAACACCGCCCGCTGTAATCATCTCATTCGCTTCGCCTTCTGCAATGCGATAGGTTTCTTTGAATCCAAGGCGTTCATAAAAGTGGACTGATTTTTGTCTATTGCTGACTCGAATACCAACATGATCATAGGCAAGAGCTGCTTGAGGGTTTACAGGAGATAAAGTGTTCATAGAGTATGTTTCCTATCTTTATTTGATAGCGACACTATGACATTTTGTTATTTAAAAGATAATACGGTAAATTTGATAAGGATATTTTCAATAAATGAGATAATCAATGGACAAGTTACAAGCAATGTCTATGTTAATTAAGGTTGTGGAAGTTGGTAGTTTTTCTGCGGCAAGTAAAGAGCTAAATGTTCCTTTGCCAACCCTGAGCCGAAAAATATCGGAACTTGAGAACCAGCTCGGTGTGCGTCTATTACATAGAACAACGAGAAAGTTATCGTTAACGGACTTTGGGGCAAATTATATTCGTGCTTGTAAAGCAATTATCGAGCAAGTTGAAGAGGCCGAACAAGGGGTAAAAGGTGAATATTCAGAGCCTAAAGGAGAGTTGGTCATCACCGCACCAGTGATGTTTGGAAGATTATATGTATTGCCAATTGTTACTGAGTTTTTGTCCTTATATTCCAGCATAAATGTGCAGTTAATTTTGTCGGATGGAAATATTAATCTGTTTGATAATGATGTTGATATGGCTGTTAGAATTGGTGCGCTACCAAATAGCTCAATGATAGCCACTCAAGTAGGAGAAATTCGGGTGGTAACCTGTGCAAGCCCATCGATTTTAGCTGCCCATAAAACGTTAAAAACACCGGCTGATTTAACTCACTACCCGTGTATATCACTAAATACGGCGATGACAACCCCACCTTGGAGTTACCTTGTTCCGGATTCTACAATTGCTTTTAATGTAAATATATCATCGCGATTAACGATTACGGATAGTAAATCAGCTGTTACTGCTGCTATAAATTCAGTAGGGGTAACCCAGCAGCTACATTACCAAGTTAAAGGTGCACTAGAGCAAGGCGCGCTTGAGGTCATATTAGCTGAATTTGAACCTGCGAAAGTTCCTGTGCATTTACTGCATAAATCTCGAAAATATATGCCACAAAAAATGAAAAGCTTTTTAGATTTCGCATCACCAAGATTAAAAAGCAAAATTGATGAATTAGCTTTGTAGGTATTGATAGTAAGTAAAGTCACCAGCCAAAACGAAAAAACCTTGCAGCGTTAACTGCAAGGTTTATCTTTTTGAGCCTTGAGCCTTGAGCCTTGAGCGCTTTAACTAGCGCATAGTAACAAACTCTTCTGAGCCAGTTGGGTGCAGCGCAACAACGGCATCAAAATCTGCTTTGGTTGCGCCCATTTTCATAGCTACTGCAAAGCCTTGGATCATTTCATCAACCGCAAAACCTAAGCCGTGTAAGCCTACAACTTTCTCGTCAGGGCCTGCGCAAACTAGCATCATGTTACATGCTTGGCGGTGCTGAGTAACCGCAGTGTACATAGCAGCAAAGCTTGATTTATACACTTTTACGTTCTCGTTGCCGTACTGCGAAATTGCTTCTTGTTCAGTTAAACCAATGGTACCAATTGGCGGGTGGCTAAATACCACTGTAGGAACTAAGCTGTAATCCATTTTTAAATCATCTGGCAGGTCTTTATTGAACAAACGCTCTGATAAAGTACGGCCTGCTTTTACTGCAACAGGGGTAAGCTCTATACCTCCTTCGATGATATCACCCACAGCATAAACATTTTTAGCCGTGGTATTTTGGTACTCGTCTACCTTAACGTAACCGCCTTCGTTTACTTCAACACCCGCTGCGACTAGGTTAATCTTATCAGTCGTCGGTGTACGGCCAATGGCCCAAATGACTTGATCAACATTTTGACTGTAGCCATTTTCAAAGTGGATAGTTAAGCTGCCATCGCTTTCTTTAACTACTTCTTTTGGTGAGCATTCGGTATGCAGCGTCGGGCCTTCTTTGGCCATAATATCAACAAGGGTGTCGATGATGTATGGGTCAAAGGTGCGCAGTGGTTTATTTTTACGAACAAATAAATGGGTTTCTGTACCTAGGCTATGTAGTACACCGGCAATCTCTACCGCGATATAACCGGCACCAACAACTGCAACGCGTTTTGGTTGTTCATTCAGCTCAAAAAAGCCATTTGAATCGATGCCGTGTTCAGCACCTGGGATATTTGGAATGCTAGGGCGACCGCCTACGGCCACTAAAATATGATCGGCGGTGTAGTGCTCGCCGTCTACTTCGATTGTTTTACTGTCAACAAATTTAGCGAAGCCTTTAATAACTGTTACGCCGTTTTTAGCAAGGCCATTATCGTAACCTTTATGAATGCGGCCAATATAGGCTTCACGGCTTTCTACTAGTTTACTCCAGTTGAATTCTTTTACTTCAACATTAAAGCCGTAATCAGGGGCGTATAAGTTAATTGCTTCAGCAACTTGAGCGCCATGCCACATTACTTTTTTTGGTACACAACCTACATTTACACAGGTTCCACCCATATGTTTTGCTTCAATTAGTGCCACTTTCGCGCCACGCATTGCTGCACGGTTAGCTGACGCTATCCCGCCGCTGCCCCCGCCAATCGCAATGTAATCAAAATGCTGAGCCATCTTTAGTCCTCAAGTTTATATAAAACGTATTTATCCGATAATAACACATGGTAGACCCGTTAAAAGCCCCTTGTATTTCGAGACGTACGCCCCAACTTAAAAATCATATTCGAAACGATTTGAGAGCTAACATGAGCGATTTACAAAATAACCCACTAATAGGCCTTGAAGGCTTACCACCGTTTTCAAAAATTAAGCCTGAGCATGTTGTGCCGGCGCTAAAAGCGGGTATTGATGAATGTCGCGCTAAAATAGACGAAGTGCTGGCTAATAAATCATTCACTTGGCAGGACTTAGTGTTACCTCTTGAAGAAGTTGACGATAAATTATCGCGAATGTTTTCTCCGGTATCGCATATGAACTCCGTAGTTAATAGCGATGAATTACGTGAAGCGTACGAACAATGTTTACCGCTTATCTCAGAGTATTCAACCTTTGTTGGTCAACACCAAGGGTTGTATGAAGCCTACAATGCACTACACAACAGTGATGAGTTTAAAACGTTAAGTACGGCAGAACAAAAAACGATTACTAATGCATTGCGTAGCTTTGAATTATCGGGCATCGCCTTGGCGCCCGAGCAGCAAAAGCGCTACGGCGAGATCAGCGCACGTTTATCAGAACTTGCGGCTAAATTTGGCAATAACGTGATGGATGCCACATTGGCTTGGCAAAAGCACATTACTGATGAAAGCGAACTCGCAGGTTTACCTGAGTCGGCGTTAGCGTTAGCGGCAGATACAGCAGCAAGCAAAGAATTGGACGGCTGGGTATTTACCCTTGATTTCCCGTCTTACTTACCGATCATGACTTATGCTGATAACCGTGAATTACGCGAAGAGACGTATACGGCATTTGCAACACGCGCATCTGATCAAGGCCCACACGCTGGTCAGTTTGATAACTCTGAGATCATGAGTGAAGAACTCGCGCTGCGTCATGAAATTGCGCAACTATTAGGTTTTGCCAGTTATGCTGAAAAATCATTAGCCACTAAAATGGCTGAAACGCCAGAGCAAGTATTCTCATTTTTAGAAGACTTAGCCGCTAAATCTAAACCACAAGCTGAGCAAGAACTCGCTGAGCTACAAGCTTACGCTAAAGAAAAACATGGCATTGAGCAACTCGCTGCGTGGGATTATGGTTATTACGGTGAAAAGCTTAAGCAAGAGAAATACGCAATATCAGACGAAGTACTGCGCCCGTATTTCCCTGCTGATAAAGTACTAAGCGGCTTGTTTGAAACAGTAAATCGTTTATTTGGTATTAGTGTTAAAGAGTTAAAAGACATTGATACCTACCATAAAGATGTTCGCTTTTTTGAAATTTACGACAGTAGCAATACCCTGCGTGGCCGTTTTTATCTTGATTTATACGCGCGTGATCACAAACGCGGTGGCGCGTGGATGGATGACTGCATGGGTCGCAAAGTACGCGCCAATGGCGAGTTACAAACGCCTGTAGCGTATTTAGTGTGTAACTTTAATAAAGCGGTAGGCGATAAACCTGCACTGTTTACTCATAATGAAGTCACCACTTTATTCCATGAGTTTGGCCATGGTATTCACCATATGCTAACCCAAGTTGATGCCGCGCCAGTTGCGGGTATTAATGGTGTTGCATGGGATGCCGTTGAGCTGCCAAGTCAGTTTTTAGAAAACTGGTGTTATGAAGAAGAAGCACTTAACTTTATTTCAGGCCACTATGAAACGGGCGAGTCATTGCCTAAAGAGTTATTGGATAAACTACTAGCAGCTAAAAACTATAACTCAGGCATGCAAATGCTGCGTCAAATCGAGTTTTCGTTATTTGATTTTAGAATTCATAACGATTATCAAGCGGGTGAAGAATGCCAAATTCAAGCGCGTTTAGATGAAGTACGTAGCCATACATCAGTTGTTAAAGCACCAGAGTTTAACCGTTTTCAACATGGTTTTAGCCATATCTTTGCTGGTGGTTATAGCGCAGGTTATTATTCGTATAAATGGGCCGAAGTGCTCTCAGCTGATGCGTTTTCCAAATTTGAAGAAGAAGGTATTTTTAACCCAGAAACTGGGCAAGCCTTTATGCAGCATATTTTAGAAAAAGGCGGCAGTGAAGAGCCAATGGAGTTGTTTAAAAACTTCCGTGGTCGTGAGCCAAGTGTAGATGCATTATTGCGCCACAGTGGTATTGCAGCTTAAGCACTAGGTATATTTAATCTTTAAAAAGCGCCGTTTGGCGCTTTTTTACTATTTAGAGTAATAAATTGTCGCAAAATCAGGGCTCCGTACTATGCTTTTTTAAGTAATTAATAAAAAGGAATTGGGCATGACAAAACTGGTACTGGCGATTGATGATGATAAATATGTTCATCGTGTAATAGAGGAATCATTAGCGGGGTTTTGTCAGTTAATTCATGCTAAAAATGGCGAAGAAGGTTTAAGGCAAGCTTATAAATATAGCCCTGACATTATTTTATTGGATGTTGAAATGCCCGGTAAAACGGGCTACGAAGTGTGTCGTGAGCTGAAAAATAATGAGCAAACCAAAGATACCCCAGTAATGTTTTTGTCGGGTAAAAGCGAATTACCAGAACGTGTTAAAGGTTATAATGCCGGTGCTGCCGATTACATTGTAAAGCCCTTTAATACCGAGGAATTAATGGCGCGTATTCGGGTGTTGTATCAATATCGTCAGCATTCTATTAAGTTAAAAAATGATGTAGAGCGCGCGCAGATCACCGCTGAAATAGCCATGACTGACTCCGGCGATATGGGTCGCATAATGCGTTATGTAGGGCAAACCTATCACGCCCATGATGTGCAATCATTATCGGCCCATTTTTTTGAATTCTTCCGACCGTTAAATCTCGATGTAGTTGTGGCTTTTTGGTATCAAGATGTAGGGGTTGTGTGCACTGATGACGGTGGTGTTTGTCCGTTAGAGCAAGAGTTATTAGAAAAGCACCGTTATTCTAATCGCTTTGTTGATTTTAGTAGTCATACTATTGTTAATTACCCGAAAGTGTCTATTTTAATTAAAAATATGCCTTTAGATGATGTTGTGTTGTATGGCCGCTATAAAGATTTATTCCCGCATATTTTGGAAGTAACCAATGCCAAAATCCAAGATATGGAAGTAAACGAAAAAGCACTGGCTCAAGCGCATGCGGTTGGTAATGCTTTTAATGAGCTTTCTTCGCAATTATTTGTCAGTAGCGAGGCGCGCGAAGAAGCCGTAGCTAAATTGACAACTCAGTTATCTGAATTACGTGCACTTATGCAGCAAGATCCCACTTTTGCTGCGAACCAAGCATTGGCATTGCAGGTTGAGCAATTAGAGCAAACACAATTACAGTTAACAGTCTTGAATGATGACTTGGCTTTTATTAAGCATCAGCTCAATCACATTATTGAATCGCGCAGCGAATTGATCGATAGCTTGAGTAAAATTGCTACGCCGGAGCACACTCAAGACGTTACTTCGCAAACGGATATTGAGCTATTTTAGTGCTATAGCGTTAAGCAGTTGATATACTTCGCGAGCTATTCACGGTCGGAGTTTATTTTGGTTATACAGTGTCCTTTTAAAGAAGTACGTCCTTATCTTAATGAAATTGAGCTGCGTTTTGGGCTCGCTGAGTGGGCGGCACAAAGCGAAGGCTTTTCACTTCATTATGATGATCAAGGCTTAAGCTTACGAAAAACCGATGAACCAAAACTTGGCGCTATTAGCGTTGACTTTGTAACTGGGGCTGTTGCTCATCGGCGTAAATTCGGTGGCGGTAAAGGGCAATCAATTGCTAAAGCGGTGGGTTTGAATAAAGGGGCAACGCCGGTTGTGCTCGATGCGACCGCAGGGCTTGGCCGTGATGGTTTTGTGTTAGCATCGCTAGGTTGTAAAGTGATTTTACATGAACGCCACCCAGTTGTTGCTGCATTACTTTATGATGGTTTACAACGTGCTTATAGCGATAATGAAATTGGCCCGTGGATGAAACAAAACATGAGCTTAGTGTTTGGCTCAAGTCATACCTTACTCGCGCAATGCGAAAGTATGCCAGATGTGGTTTATTTGGATCCAATGTTTCCACACCGTGAAAAGTCAGCACTGGTTAAAAAAGAAATGCGGGTGTTTCAAGACTTGGTTGGCGCAGATAATGATGCTGATGACTTACTCGCATTTGCCTACCCACTTGCCAGCAAGCGAGTGGTAGTTAAACGCCCCGACTACGCACCGTTTTTAAACAACCAAACGCCAAGCATGCAAATAAAAACCAAAAAGAATCGCTTTGATGTTTATGTAAAAGCCGCCATGGTGTGAAGCTTTATTCGTATTTTTTATTTTTGTTCCTATAAAGTTATAAGTGTTTCATATCGGCTTTCATTAAATTGTCATAAATAGTTAATAGTGTACGCGCAGTTACCCAAAGGAATTTAATTTCATGCGCGTGTCATCATTCACTCGGTTGCTGGCTATTTTGCTGGCATTGGCTAGCCTGCTGTTAGGCGGAACCTTGTACTGGGCAAGTCAAACTTTAGTTAAACTCGAACAACAAGACCAATCTTATAATCAATTAAAAAATAAAATATTAGTCGATTTAAAAGGCTTACTAGAAGATTACTTAGCACAGGGCGATAGTCAGTATTTAGGGAAAGCGTCGGATTTAATTAGCCAAGTAAAAGACACCCAACTTGCCATTTTACCTATTGATTTAAAACAACAGTTAGATCTGCAATTAAGCCAACTCGATACTGATATAAAAGGTAAGTATCGTGCTTTAGGTAAACTGTCAGGTAATGAAACAGCATTGCTTGATAATGCACTTAGGCAAATGGCGGGCTCAGCATCTTCCTTGATTGGTTATGCTAACAAAGCAGGGCAACAAAATACTAACGCGCAGGCTTATTATCAGCTTGCCAGTGATTACTACCGCGAAGTGACAAATTTGTCGTTGTTTACTTATCAGCTAATGCTTAGTTTTGATCAAGACACACAAACCAACTTACAACAAAGTATTGCTAACTTAAACCGTTTAGCAAAGCAGATTGACGAGCTTGAAAACTTGGGCGTTATGAGTGAAGTTGATGAAGATAGTTTGTTTATAGATGAAGAAGCCGAAGATTTAGCAGGTGAAATTAAGGCTGAGCTAAGAAGCTGGCCGAACCGCTACCCTCGTGATTTAGAGAACACCATTGCACAAGCTCAACAGCGTCAAACAGGCATACAGGCCCTTCGCAAACAGATCAGTACACTTTCTGGCACGGTGATAAATGCTGAGCAGCAACTTAAAATTCAGCAAGGTACGTTAAAGCAGCGAGTATTCATAGTGTTTTGTATTGCCATTGGCATGCTGGTTGTATTGGCTGTTGGTGTTTACTTTGTACAGCGAAATCAAGTATTAACCCCGCTTCGTCAATTACGTGATGGCTTTGCATTTTTAATCGAAAGTAACGAATTAAAAAATATTGAAAGTAGTAACTCAAAAACAGAAGTTGGTGAAATAGCTAGTTACTTTAACCAGTTAATTGAGCGTCAACGGTTAGAGGCTGAAGAGCGTGCACAAATGCTCAAGGTGATTAACGATTTTATGCAAGAAATGAGCGAGCATCTACATACGATAAGTCAGCAAACAGATGCCAGTCATCATCAAGTTGAACAAAATCAAGAATTATTGGCTGATATTCAACATATTGGTGAGCAAGTAAACGATATAAACGGCAAAGTAGCAGATAACGCCAAGCATACGTTTTCAGCAATGGAGCAAAGTTTAGGGTTTGCCCAAAACATGCTCAGTGCTAGCTCAAATACACAACAGCGGGTGGAGCAAGGTTTACATAGCTTGCAAGAGTTGCTCAGTGGTGTACAAGATGTAGGGAAAGTTATTGAAGTGATCCGCAATATTGCAGATCAAACTAATTTGCTGGCACTCAATGCTGCGATCGAATCAGCGCGCGCAGGTGAACATGGCCGTGGTTTTGCTGTGGTTGCAGATGAAGTGCGCAAGTTAGCTCGGCAAACACAAGGTTCGCTGAGTGATATAAATAACCAGCTCAATCTATTGAGTGAAAACTCAACTATGGTGTCAACGCAAATATCAGCATTAGCTGATGATGCTCAATTGCAAACCGATAATGCCCAAGAGCTGAAACGAAACTCCGAAGGGGTTGCTCATAATGCACAGGATGCTAATAAAGTCGCTTTTGATGCAATGGAGTTGGCAAAGCAGCAAAACTCATTGTTAGAGAACTTCAGCCAGTCAATGCAAAGTATGAAAGGGCAGGTGAGTGAATCCAGTTTATTAGTAGCTGATATTCATCAGCGCTTACAGCAGCAAATGCATACTATTCGTAGTAGCTTAGGATTGTAGTGGATAAAGCTAAAACACGTTACTGGTGAATGTGTTTTAGCTTACATTTAACTTGGTTTATACAGAGTTAGTGTTGCTGCAGTCACTTCCTGCTGCGTGGAACTTCATCGGATTGATACATTGAAATTTGATGATTGTCAGGATCAGCGATCTCGGCTGACCAGCCACCTGGCGCATGACTGACTGGTGTAACAATGGTTGTACCTTTCTCAGCAAGAGCCTCGATTACATCATCGATCCCCCCATCAGCGAGTTCGAAAACAATAATCGGTGAGTTCCCAGGACGTGACTCTTGCTTAAAAAAGAGCAACTCCACTTCATTTACCGTTTTTGCTAGTAGCCAACCTTCACCTTCATCTTCCATCTTCTGAATATCTATTCCGAGCGTATCACGGTAAAAAGCCTCTGTTTTATCAAGATCGTTGATGTAATAACAAATTGCGCCAACCTTACTTTTGCTTAACATGAACATTTTCCTCTTTTTTGATTGATTTCAACTTATGTTGCCGTGACAGTGGGTTTTGTGAGGTCACCATAAAAAGATGTCCATCTGGGTCGTGGCTGGCTACAGTGTCATCATCACGACAAGGAGCTTTTAGTAATGCTTTACGTATCTGTCCAAACGGCAGCTCACCTATTAAACCTTTAAGTTCAAAGATATCTCCTCCATCATATAGTCGCCAGCGGCGCTTGATTTGCACAATGCGTTGTCGTAGCGCCATGTCTGATGCTCGTAGTAGCCAAGATATTTCTTTTTTGGTATGTCCAGTTAAGGCTAAAAGTGCAGTTGTTTTAAGGCTTGGTGGTAATGTATCAACAAAATGGTGGGGCGATACTTCACTTTGTGTTTGCATATTACGTAAATAGGCGACAGAAGCTTCACGTGTTTTTCGTCTTGCGGCAGAGCGAGCATTAAAAGTTGATTGATTTCGAAGTACACCAATTATCCATCGACGGTTATTAACACAGCTTAAATCCGAACGCTTAGCTTCAATTGCTGCAAGAAGCGCTGTTTGGAGTAAGTCCTCAGCTTCTTCTTTATGCAAAGTCACTTTAAACGCATAGTGAAGTAGGTTTGTGTAGTAATTACTTTTTTTCATAGCCGTGTCCTGATAGTGATATTTTTATTGTTTCTCCTTTAACTTTAACCTTACTCTATTATACTGCTAACTCATATTCACTTTCGAAGAATTATTATGATTTCTCAAGGCCAAGTATTACCAGCAATTAGTCTTACGCAATTAGCCGATGACGGCATGCAAACACTGACCAATGACGACTTGTTCGCAGGTAAAAAAGTGGTGTTATTTGCCGTTCCAGGTGCGTTTACGCCAACCTGTTCTAATGCACATTTACCTGAGTTTATTACCCTTGCAGATAAAATAAAGGCTAAAGGTGTTGATGCTATTTACTGTGTATCAGTGAATGATGCATTTGTAATGAAAGCATGGGGTGAGCAACATAATGCTCAAGCAATCGAGATGCTTGCCGATGGCGATGCTAGCTTTACCAAAGCACTTGGTTTAGATAAAGACACTGCTGCATTTGGTGGTGTACGCTCAACGCGTTATGCGATGATTGTTGAAGATCAGCAAGTCACAGGTTTATTTGTCGAACAAGATAAAGAGTTTGCAGTAAGTCGCGCAGAAGCGGTACTTGAAAAGCTTTAAAAAGAGCTAAAAAAGCCGAACTTTCGTTCGGCCAAAGTTACCAAGGGAACTGGCAAATAGCACTTATAGGCATAGGGTTTAATACAAACCCTATGCCTTATTGCTAACTAAGGCTGGTATTGTGCGTCAAGCGTTAAACCGGCAAAGGTTTTATAAGCATTCACACTCATGTGCCAAGTTCCTGCTTGAGGATTGCTAAACGTACATGTCTCTGCGTTACCGTTTTTATATGGGCGGCAATCATAGCTAGAGCTTGTTGGTTGGCTGCCAAACTTAACAAATAAATCTGCATCACCTGAGCCACCAGACGTTGTTACGGTAAAGCTTGCCATTCCTGCTGGAACATCAAGGGTATAATGTTTCCATTGCCCAGCGTTCGCCGTAATATCTGCGATTGTGCCACCGCCAGCTTGTGGATTACCGCTACTACCAGAGGTTGTTAAATTACCCACTAAACTAACGCCTGAGTAAGTCGAGTAACCACGTACCATTACATGGTATGTGCCAGCAGTTGGGTTATCTATAGAGCACTCTTCGCTGTTACCTCCTTTATAAGGGCGACAATCATAAGTTGATGTAGTGGGTTTACTACCTGAGCGTACATATAAGTCAGCATCTCCCGTTCCGCCACTCATAGTGAAAGTCACATTACTTGCGCCACTTGGTACAGTCATTGTATAAAAAGTATCACTACTCGCAGCGCCACTTAGGCCCGTTTGAGCTTGGCCATCAAGTAACTCATTGCCGCCAACCGGTGGTGTAGTACCACCGCTTGCAGCAGCAACTGCGGCTGCAGCGTCAACAATACCAGTACCACAGTTATTGCATGTGGCAGGGAATGAGCGAGTGCTTGATTTTAATATGCTTTCAATTTCATCAGGCGTTGCAGTTGGCTTTGCTTGTTTAATAAGAGCAGCAACACCAGCAACATGAGGTGCTGCCATCGATGTACCTTGTGAGTAATGATAGCTGTCACTAGAAGGGCTTGATGAACCTGAGTTATGTGTAGATAAAACACCTTCTGAATCATTAGCAAAGCTTTGCGCACCACCAGGTGCTGCAACATCGATAGATGTACCATAGTTTGAGTAGTAAGCTCGACCACCATTACGACCAACCGATGCAACATTTACTACGCCATTACAGTTACCAGGGTTATAGTTGTTAGCATTGTCGTTATCATTACCTGCGGCAATGACAATTACAGTGCCGTTATTACGTGCTTGGTTAATCGCGTTTTGTGTTGTTGAGCTACAAGAGCCGCTGCCACCCAAACTCATGTTGATGACATCAGCAGGATTAGCATTAGCTGGTACGCCAGAAACTGATCCGCCTGAAGCCCAAATAATGCCGTCGGCAATATCAGATGTTAAACCACCACATTTACCAAGTACGCGTACCGGAACAACTTTAGCATCATAAGCAACACCAGCAACACCTTCGCCATTATTCGTAACGGCTGCAACAGTACCTGCAACATGGGTTCCGTGCCAGCTTGAACCTTGTGCACTGTTATTATTACCACACTCACCGGCAGATACTGCATCACCTGGATCGCGTGCATCACTATCGCGTGCGCCGCCGTCATTTGCGACAAATGTATCCGAAATCATATCGTAGCCAGGTAAAATATTGGCATTAAGATCAATGTGTGGACGATAACCAGTATCTAATACTGCCACTGTTACACCGCTACCTGTTGCGGTATCCCATGCAGTTGGAAGGTTTAACCCGCCAGCTTGCTCATAGTAATGCCATTGGTCGTCATAACGAGGATCATTAGGAGTTGCAAATGGTTTTAACATTTGGTCGATTTCAATGTATTCAACATTGCCTGAAGCCATTACTTCTTGCATATATTGTTGGGCTTCGTCAGCGTTTAGTTTTTTATTTGCACGCATAACATGATGGTTGTCCAATGCCATTGCACGGATATATTGCGCCTTAACTTTTCCTTTTTTACTGGTAAAGTTTTTAACAAAGCCTTGGGCCTTTTTATTCATCATTTGTGGGCTAGTTTCAGCAGCCGACATTGTACTCATTTCATCAGCGTTATTTTTATACTTGATGATAAAGCGTGTACCGAGAGGAGCTTGGCTTTGTAGTTTTGTTGTTATGTCAGCAATAGATGGTGTTATTGCTTCGCTAGGATTTGCCATGCTTGATGTCGCTGCAAATATCGCGCTCACAGTAAGCGCTACAGCGCATTTTTTAAATGTTTTTCTTGTTGTCATAATTATCCCTAGATTGTTATTAAGCTTCACGATGAATTGTTGTGAAGGGGAACAAAAGTAAATGATCTGTTAAAATAGTTAAAATAACGTTTTATTATTAATGTCTCTATTTTAGTTATATCGGGATGTTTATATGGCTAAATACGATTTTATGACTTTTATTATGCTGCTATAGTGGTTATAAAGTATTAATTAATTTGTAGGCTGGTGAGGTGAACATTTATTTTTTCACACTTTGTTGTTAATAATAAAATAGTGAAATACCGCTCAGTTTGTACTTTTAAATTTGCTACAATTGCAAAAATTTCCTCATGAGATGAACAAATGACCCAAGTAGATGTAATAGTGATCGGTGCCGGAGCCGCAGGTTTAATGTGTGCAGCACAAGCAGGATACCGTGGCCGCAGTGTTACAGTGCTTGATATGGGCAAAAAGTCTGGTCGTAAAATTCTCATCAGCGGCGGCGGACGTTGTAATTTCACCAATGAAAACGCCAGCCCTGAAAACTATTTATGTGGTAACCCGCACTTTGTAAAATCGTGTTTGAGCCGTTATACCCAACATGATTTTATTGAGCTGGCGGACCGACACGGTTTGGCGTATCACCATAAAACCCTTGGGCAGTTATTTTGCGACAATAGCGCACAAGATATCGTTGATATTTTGCTAACTGAGTGCGAGTGGGCGGGTGTTAATGTTGCGCTGCGTAACGAAGTGCTTAGCGTTGAAAAAACCGCTACTGGCTATCTCGTGATCACAGAACAACAGTCATACAGCTGTGAGTCACTCGTTGTTGCCGCTGGTGGCTTAACCATGCCAAAACTAGGCGCAACACCAATAGGGTATAAAATTGCTGAGCAATTTGGCTTAAAAGTATTACCGACCATGGCAGCACTTGTACCATTTACCTTGCACCAACATGATAAGGACCGCTTTGAAGGGTTATCGGGTATTAGCGTGCCATGTATCGTCAGCAGTGAAGACGGCACAAGTTTTAAAGAAAACATCCTATTTACTCACCGTGGTTTATCAGGCCCCGCTATATTACAAATCAGCTCATTTTGGCGAGCAGGGCAAGCAGTGACTATAAACCTGTTACCAGAGCTTGATTTAACAGAGCAATTAGCAACATGGCGAGAAACCCAAGCACAAAAATCATTAAAAAATAGCCTAGCGACTATTTTGCCAAAACGCTTTATTGAAATACTGCATGAGAGTAAAGCTATTCCAGATTGCAATGTAAATCAGCTCACCCATAGCCAAATTGACGAGCTAGCTAATTACATTCATAACTGGCAAATTAAACCCAACGGCACCGAAGGTTACCGCACAGCGGAAGTAACTCTAGGCGGTATAGACACCGACGAACTTAGCTCAAAAACCTTTGAAGCGAAAAAAGCCCAAGGGCTGTACTTTATTGGTGAAGTAACCGACGTAACCGGTTGGCTAGGCGGCTATAATTTTCAATACGCGTGGAGCTGCGGCTTCGCAGCAGGGCAGTATTGTTAGCTTGTGCAGAGACAATAAAGTTTGCCCGTAGTGAGATATGCTACAACATGCTCATTTTCTCTAGCTGATTTAAGGTTATTGATAATGAGCAGTTGCATAATTCTTATTACATCCATTTTCAAACAAGAATTTGAATATTTGGTCAATGCTAAGAAAAATAATAACATAGTGTTAATATTAGGAACTTTGTAGCGCCTATGTGGTCATATTAAATTAGTGTTATAGGGAACACTTATTGTTTAGGGAACAAATATTGTGACAACGTGGCGCTGGCCTTTTATTATTTCATTACTGCTCCACGGGATAATTTTTTCAATATTAATGAGTGTTAAAACCCCAAAATTTGTAGCGATAGATACTCCCCCAATTAAAGCATACATGGTTAGTATGGCGTTGCCTAAGTCATTGCCTACAATAGAAAAGAAGAGCAACCAGCACGGCGAAGCCACGCTGTTGAAAAAGCTTGAAAAACCAATTATTCCTGCTGCAAACACGATTGTAAAAATTAAAAAAACAATAAAGCCTGTAACGCCCAAGGCACAAACAGACTCTAACAGCTATAAAAAAATAGACCTTAAATTAGGTTTAAAGAGCATACTAAAGCAACAGCAAAATACATTCCCATCAACACCTCCAACGTCACAAGCTTTAGCACAACCACTGCGTATTACTGTGCCAAAGGAGCACCAGCAAACCAGCATAGACCCATTAAAAGTTGAAAAGCAAAGCATGCAATTAACTATCTATCGCCTCGGAGATAACTGCTTTAAAAAGGTATCGATAGGAGCTGGTGTAATGCCAAAAAGTGACCTACCAGATAGTTACTTAGTAGGCACCACTTGTGCTAAAACAAAAGTAACCGACGCCTACGATCAAGCAATGAACAAATGGTTAGATAAAAAGTGACTACTGTGCGGAAGTCATTAGAAATAAAAAAGGACAGGCACAAATTTTGTCAAGACAGCTATTTTGACAAACATGGAGTTAACCAATTCAGCTCAAAGAAGAACTTATACCCTTACCTCAACATAGTACCTGAGTTAATCGCAAAATTTCCTACTAACTAGTTAATGGTTACTTTTATCCTTGTTTTCTTGTTCAATCACTTCGTTTTACAGAACATGTATGTAAGTTAAAATACCTACTTCGGGCAAATACTCGTGTAACAACATATATATAAATATAGAAGCACATAAAACACGCCATAATTTTTGTTTGCTTTATATCCAAAAACTAATTATCATGCGCTCGTTCAATTGTTCAGCACTTACCCTAAGTGTTGGATTCATCAACTAACTGTGAAGGAGAAAATACTATGACAATTACATCAACATCCTTTGCAGGTCTTATCCGATAAGAAACTTGTTACTTAAACACGCTGTTATATATTAAGTACATTTAGGTAAGCATTGCGTTTAAACGCGTTCCTTTCGTTTGATTTCAAAATAGATCCAGACCTGCCAATTCGTATTTCGTTTTAATCCTATTTTTCTAACAAAGAAAAAGGAATTGGTATTATGGGCAAATCCGTCCAAAAAATAACTGATAAAGTTAGCCTTATTGCGTCTGCTGATACGTGGATTGAGGGGCTGGCGATACAGCAACTGATCAAAACATCAGAGCTAAATGGTATGCAACGCGTTGCGGGCATGCCTGATTTACACCCAGGTAGAGGGTATCCTATTGGGGCTGCATTTTTCACGACCAACAAAATTTACCCTGCATTAGTGGGTAACGATATTGGCTGTGGTATGGCGCTGTGGCAAACCACAGCAAAAGTAGCAAAAGTAAATCTAGATAAACTTGCCAAAAAATTTACACATATTGAGCTGCCACTTGATGAAAGTTGGTTCTCAATCATAGAAAGTAGCAAAGCGGCAAAAAATATTACTACCAAGGGTTATGATAGTGCCTTGGGTACCATTGGTGGCGGTAATCATTTTGCTGAGTTTCAAGCTATTGATGAGATATACAATCAAAGTGCCTTAGATGAGTTAGGGCTAAGTAAAAAGCATCTTCAATTATTGGTTCATTCAGGCTCGCGTGGGTTAGGGCAATCAATATTGGTTGAACATATAGCGGGTCATAATCACGATGGCTTATGTGAAGGTGATGCTGATTTTAAAGATTACATGAGCAAGCATGATGAAGCGGTGCGCTTTGCAGAGCTTAATCGTGAGTTGATCGCTAAGCGGTTTTTAGAGGCTATACGAGCCAATGGTGAGTGTACCTTAGATATTAACCATAATTTAGTATCGGCTAAAAATATTAATGGTTGCGATGGCTGGTTACACAGAAAAGGTGCAACACCGAGTGATAAAGGCTATGTAGTGATCCCAGGCTCTCGTGGCGATTACAGTTATCTTGTAAAACCTGTATTTACAGAGTTAAGTGGTAATGATCTAACAGTGCAGGAAAGTATCAATACTAGTTTATTTTCACTTGCACACGGCGCGGGGCGAAAATGGCAGCGCGGTGAATGCCATGGCCGATTAGGTCATAAATATAAGCGCGAAGATTTATATCGTACAGCGTTAGGCAGCAGAGTTATTTGTGGTAATAAAGAATTGCTATACGACGAAGCCCCACAAGCATACAAAAAGTGCGAAACGGTTATAAGTGACATGGTTGATGCAGGGTTAATAGAAGTGGTCGCTAAGTTACGGCCAGTTTTAACCTTCAAAACAAATGGAGGTTGTTGATCATGATATTACTGCAATTATCAGCAGGGCAAGGACCTATTGAGTGCTGTAAAGCTGTAAGTTTAGCGTTAAAAATGATTAAAAAGCAATGCCTCGCACAAGGCATAGAACTCGAGATTGTTGAGGCTATTAGCGCAACCGAACGAGGCTGTTTAAAGTCGGTTTTATTGCAACTTGATTCAACAGCCGATAGCGCGGCTAAGCAATTGTCTCAGTCATGGCAAGGTACTATGTTGTGGGTATGTCAAAGTCAGTATCGGCCTAAGCATAAACGTAAAAACTGGTTTTTTAGTGGGCAACTGTTCGACATTGATGAAAGTAAGTTTGATAAAGGCGTAACTTTTCAAACATGTCGTGCATCTGGCGCTGGCGGTCAACATGTTAATACTACTGATTCAGCGGTAAGAGCAACCCACACAGCAACGGGTATTTCGGTACGTGTTGAAAGTGAGCGCAGTCAGCATGCCAATAAGCGTTTAGCAAGTGTGTTGTTGTTTCAAAAACTAGAGCAAGTAGCATTAGATAAAATGACTCAGCAGGAAACAGCACGTTGGCAACAGCACTGGGAAGTTGAACGTGGTAATCCTGTAAAAACATTCACTGGTGAAAAGTTTACTTTAAAACATGACAGCTCAGTTAATAAAGGAGTGCATAGTTAATGAAGGAACATAAAGTGACAAATGTACTTTTTATTTGTAGTCGTAATCAGTGGCGAAGCCCAACGGCTGAACAAGTATGGAAAAATCCCCCAGAGCTCGCTGTTAGCTCAGCAGGCACCAGCCCTAATGCAAAGAGAACGGTGAATGCCAAAATGATGCAATGGGCTTATGTCATATTTGTTATGGAGCAAAAACACAAAAATAGACTTAAAGCGCAATTTGGACATTTATTAACTTATAAAGATATTCAAGTATTAGATATTGCTGATGAATACCAATATATGGATAACGAGTTAGTAAGTATTATAAAACAAAGCGTTGGCAGCTATTTAGCGCTAATTTAAATTGAAGAAAGAGGGTAGAACAATGTAATTCCATCTCAACACCGCATATTTAATTTTGCCATTTCAGTCTTGGAGAGATTGTTATGCGGTGCTTAAAACTATTAGAAGAGTGAACACAATGTTCAATCTAAACGTTTACAGTTGGAGTTACATGATGAGAGTTAAATACCCTCGCACCCCGCATTTACCTTGGTCACCGGGTGCAACAGAAGATGATATACACCAAGGTAATTTAAGCTGCTTTGCAAATCAGCAAGTCGTTGTTACTGAAAAAATGGATGGCGAAAATACGACTATTTACAGTGACTTTGTACATGCTCGTTCGATTGATAGTCGTTTTCACCCATCAAGAACATGGGTAAAAGCGTTGCAAGCTGAACTTGGCTACAAAATTCCGCAAGGGTGGCGTATCTGTGGCGAAAACCTATATGCAAGGCATTCGATTAGCTATGAATCATTAGCTAGTTATTTTATGGTATTTTCGCTATGGAACGAAAACAACGAATGCTTAAGCTGGCAAGACAGCAAACAGTTTTTTGCACAATTAGGGCTGACCACTCCAAACGAGTTGTATGTTGGCTTATGGTGTGAAAAAACAATAAAAGACATAGTATTGGATACTCAATACCAAGAAGGCTATGTGGTTAGGCTTGCTGATGGTTTTCATTATTCACAGTTCAAAGAAAGTGTCGCGAAGTGGGTGAGAAGCAACCATGTGATCACCGATAAGCATTGGATGCATGCTGACATTATCCCTAATGGGTTAAGCACTAAAAATACAAAAAAGGGAGGTTAAGATGAAAAAATTAGCCACTTGGTTAGACAGTTTAGCTTTAAATCATTCACCAGATTTTGCTGAGTGTGTAGAGTATTTGGCAGATGTGTTCCCTTTACTGTATCAGTTTGCTGACACTGAGCAAGACAGTATCTGGCATGCTGAAGGTGATGTTGCCATTCATACTGATATGGTGTTGAGTCAATTGTATGAAATACTAGTCAATGATGCTGAACATATAAAAGGCGCTCAAAGGCAGGTATTGATCTTATCTGCTTTATTGCATGATATTGCTAAGCCAATCACTACAAAACGCAAGCTGATAGAGGGAGTTGAACGTGTAGTTGCGCCAAAACATGAGGAGGCAGGTGCAAATTATTTAGCGACTAAGTTACTTGAGTTACCCCTTGGGTATAAAGCAATTAATAGCATTATTGGATTAGTGGGTTTTCATCAAATGCCAAAACGTTTGGTGATCAAAAATCAAAGTTACAGTGATTACCTGCACCTTTCTTTAAATGCCAATTTAGAGTTACTTTATTGGCTTGAATTAGCTGATATGAAAGGGCGAACATGCACAGACCTAGCCCAACAAATCGATTTGTTGGAACAGTTTAAAATGTTTGCTCAAGAGTATGAATTGTGGGACGAGAGCAAGGCAACTCACTCAATTTTAAAACCTATTCAGGTCAAATCTTCACGTGCAGAACAAACGTATTTAAATGGCTATGCTATTCGTCAGCTGGCAAATGGTCAAATTAGTATGGTTGAAGAAGCCCTAGCGAAAAATTATCAAGGTGCTTTAGAGTACAGCCATCTTTATGTGATGTGTGGCATTAGCGGCAGTGGTAAATCTACTTGGATTGCACAAAACCTAATAGGCTTTGAAGTTATTTCATTAGATGATATTCGTGAAGAGCTTAATGGGAAAAGGCATTGCCAAAAAAATCGAGGGCAGATGTTACAGTTAGCTAAATCGCGATTAAAAACGGCATTAGCAAATAAGCAAAATATTGTCTGGGATGCGACCAATTTTCGTAAAGACTTTAGGCAAATTATTTGTGATCTTGGGCTAAATTACGGCGCTTTAATTACGATTGTTGCTCTGCAAGTTAAAGAAAGCACACTACGTAGTCAAAACAAAAGTAGAAAGCATAATGTGGGTGATGACGTTATTACTAGCCAGTTAAATAAGTTTGAGTGGCCTTCAGTTACTGAAGGCCACCGAATGCTTATTATTGGCGAAAAAGGAGTAATTTTGTCTGAATACGGCTCCTTTTTTTATTAAATTAATTTATTGAATAAAGTAGGCTGGAAATACTAGCCTACTTATTTATAGTGATGACATTTTCTCGTCTTTTTAATTTTAAGTTATAGTTTTTTAGCTTTTTACCATTAGAGGAGATAGTGATGTAACCTTGAAGTTCACATGTGTCATAAGCACTATTATCAATTGAAGATAAAATATCAGCAGTAGCATATATCGATGCTGTATTTTTAGTGACGAAGTCTAGTTTATTCAGTTCAACTCCATCACACCAAAGATCCCTAGTTTTAGGGTTAATTGAAAGATAACTTCCTAAAAACGATTCTATATCCGATGGTAAAAATCCAAGGCTAGTAGAATCAGTTAAGCCTTTTTCAATAACGTAAAGCCCAGCGGCTATTATTCTTTCGTGACGTCTTACATCGTTTTTTAATATGCGTTGGCAAGTAAATCTACGCTGTAAACTTTTTGAACAATACTTCAAAAACTCTACGTTGGGATCCGGCTCTAAAGTAGTTTCACGAACAACTTTATCCTCTAAAATAACCTCTAATTTAAGATCCGAAACGGTGTATTGTTTATAACCATTGTATTCACTATCTAATATTACTTTTGGCAATAGCCCAACAAGCTTTTCCTCTGGTAACCCAATAAGCGGCTCACCATAAATACAAAAGTCGCTAGATGTGATTTTTATACGATTTAGCCTAAATTCATAGAATGAATCGAATTCAAGCTGTAAACCTAGTGTGTCATAACACCAAACTTCATGCATGGAATCATCTTCTTTAGCAGTCTGTTTTTTTGTTTGTTTTGGTTTACCAATAATTGATTGAACGTCTATTTGACTCATACCGAAAGTAATATTGCCAATACCGAATAAAGGATAAATTTTCATTTTAATTTAGCTAGGTGCTAAAGAAAGTTTTTTAAGATAAACCAATTTACCATTTAACTTTTTATTATCAATAGAAATTACGATTTAGACATTGCTAGGGTTTTCTATGGGCCCGTTTATATTTAGCTTGATATTCGCGGCGCTGCTTTGTGATTTCATAAAGAACTATGCCGGTAGTCGTTGCTAAATTTAGGCTCTCAATCATACCGAACATGGGAATTGAAATACAAAACTCACTGTTATCTACAACTGTATCACTTACACCTCGTGATTCGTTACCAAACCATACAGCTAACTTCGGTTGAGTATAATCCGCCTCATGAAGGATTTGATTTAGTTTACCCTTAATGTGTGGAGAGGTTATTACTGATACAAACCTATTTTTTTGCAGATGCGCAAAGCATTCTTCTGTACTATTAAAGCGTTTAACAAAAGTCCACTTTGAAGCTGAGACAGAGATTCTGGATAGTGATTTTCGCCCTCTTAATTCTTCCCAGTCATCAGACAAAGAATGTCGAGAATCAACAACATAAATCTTTTCAACACCAAGCGCATTTGCATTACGAATGACTGCGCCTATATTTTTAATATCCATAGGATTTTCTAGAACCGCGATTAAATTTTTACATTGGTATGCTTTAATTTCATCTGCTCTTTGGCGAATAGTACTCTTTGAATCATTCATATCTCAGTTCTCCTAAATGAGTCTAATGTTTATTTACTTTGAGTAATACTTAGTTGGACTCAAGCACTTCAACAAAAAGTTGATTTAACACTTCAAAATCGACGTCTCTGGTTTCAAATTTAGCGCTGTAGTTTTCGTGTCTCGCTAGTTCTGACTCAATAAACTCATTAATCACTGGCACGCTTTTAATATACTCTTTCTCTAAACTGACGCGTTTTGATGCCAGCAGTGCCGATATTGCCTCATTAAGTGGGGTATTCTCGGCTACTAACTTACGTAAAGTATCGAATTCGATAGGTGCCGGCTCGTTATATTTTTCAAGCCACATAATTGCTAATAAAGGCCTTAAAACATAGAAATACTTTTTCAGGGGGACTTGCTCTTTTTTAAGATATTCACGGAAATTGCCTTTAGCCATATGCAAGTAGTGATAAATTCCTCGTGTTGATGACGCGATAAGTGGCAGCAATTCGCGCGCTTTTGTTGCAAAGTGGTGGTCATCTACATACACAATGGGTGATTGTAGCCACTCGATAAACGCGGGGTTAGATTTATAAAATAATTTTAGGGCTTTGCGAATATCCCAGCCGTTTATATCTATTTCATCGACTATTGGGTATTCAATCACGTCGCGTTTATCTTCAAGGTTTACTGCTAAATACCAGTCTGTTGGGTGCGCGTAAATAAATCGCACGTCGTAATCGCTGTTAAGAGATTCAAACCCCCACGCTCTGCTACCTGACTCTATCGCGTAAAGTACCTTAACATTGTGCTCAGCTTCTGCGGCTTTTATTCTGCGTAGAATTTCAGTATGAATATCTTTGTTGATACGCTGATCTACTGTATTTTCTTGGTTATTTATTTTCATGGTGTAACTCTTTATTTTTTAATTCGGTTAGGCAATTGCGTAAACAATTTATTTCCGCTTCTCGCATTGCTGCACCAATTAGCGGGCCGCTTTTACCTCTTGAAATTGCTTGTTGTACTATGGCTTTTCTGTCGAGTTGCTTTAATGCATTTAATAGTGACTGCGCTAATTGGAGTTGTGGATAGTCTTTATTTACAAAGTCTTCACCCCTACCTTGCGCATCACATAAACACGCTTGAAGAAACTGTAAAAAACGGTATGGATGTTCAAGCGCGTTCATTTTTTCAACGATAAACCTGTGTACTTTTTTAGGTGTTAGCTCAAATAATTTATGGCATCGAGTGTGGTTGTCACTTGTTAAAGCTGCCAGCGCTTTTAATTTATTCGGTACTTTTAAGCGCTCACAAAATTCATTTATCACCTTAATGCCTACTTGCTCATGACCATGTAAATTTCCATATTTTTGATAGCAGTAAGCTTTACCAAAGTCATGAGTAAGGGCGGCGAAACGTGTTTCAACATCAAACCCTAAATCAGCAGCTCGCTTTAGTACTAGCATGGTGTGAATGTAAACATCCCCCTCAGGGTGGTGGTTTTTAGGTTGTGGGATACCTTGCATCGCTTCAATTTCAGGAAATAGCCCTAAACCATTAAGCGCTTGAAAAAATAACTGCGGGTGTTTCTCGCTTAATGCTTTTTCGGTCTCATTCCATACACGTTCGGGTACTAAGTTCGCAAGTTCGCCGCTTTCTTTTAGTTTGTTCATAAGCGCTTGAGTGTCTGGGTGTATTGACCATTGCTCACCAAAACGGGCAAGAAAACGTGCAATCCGTAACACGCGTACGGGATCCTCTGCAAAAGCGGCGGTAGTGTGCCTGAGTATTTTGTTTTTTAAATCAGCTTGGCCATTAAAAGGATCGATAATATTGCCTTGATCATCCATCGCCATTGAATTAATGGTTAAATCCCGCCGAGCTAAATCTTCTTCTAAAGTCACCGAAGTGCTGGCATCCACTGTAAAGCCAGTATAGCCTTTGCCATTTTTTCGTTCAGTACGGGCTAATGCGTATTCGTCTTTGGTTTTTGGGTGCAAAAAAACCGGGAAATCACTGCCAACAGGCTGATAACCTAATGCGATTAAGGTGGCAGGTGTCTCGCCTACTACAACATAGTCTTTGTCTTTTGACTGATGGCCTAGTAATGAGTCTCTCACTGCTCCGCCGACTAAGTAGACCTTTTTTATTTTATTATTCATTACTTTACCGCTGTATTTTTAATCCTGCTTAAGTGTCTTGTGCTAGTGAAACTTGCCACAGGCACTGTGTTAATTGCTTTAACTGTATCTCTTTTCCTAATATGTGTTTAATAACATGTATATTCGTTATTGTATGCAAGCTAGGTTTAGTTGTTGTAAAGCTGCCGCTTCCTGCCAGTGCAATGGGCAGTAATAGTTGGTCGGCTAAATACTCTTCAACCGCCGCCAGAGATTGAATAAATACATTGACTCTGCCTGCCGCGCGTTTTGCTACATTTTGCGCTGATAACCCTTTTTCTCCCCTGACTTCAAAAACAGAACGATGCGTTTCACTATCAATACCTAATTGAAAACTGTTACCCGGGCCTGGGGTGATCACGTTTTGCACAAGACTTGGTGCATCATGCCAATTGAGTACTTTTTTAGCTGTGTTAATTTCGCGCTGCCCTATGCTAGAGGGAAGGGAACTTACTAGTGCCGTTAGAGAGCAATTACTCGTTTGTTCAGCAAATTGAGCACCAGCAGTAGTTAACGTAATTGGCTTAAGCTTTGTTGTTGGTTGAACGCTTATTTGCCACTTTCCACCGCCTGCAGGATAAAATCCGAGTGCTGTCGTTTTAATCTGGCAATCAACACCCATGCGTTTCAGTATGGGCAAAAATGACTGTTCTAAAAAGCACAAAGAAGGTGACATTCCATTATGTGTGCCGCCTTCAAACGTGACGGTTGAGCAGTTTGGTGCCAGTGCCAATACAGGTAAAATTGTTTGGCATACCAATACGGTGCTGCCTGCGCTACCAATGGCAAAATTAAAGTTACCGGCTTTTATTTTGCCCGGCGAAAAGCGAATATGCGTTGAGCCAAGTTCAACGCCTTCAATACTGGCATCACAAATCTCTTGTGCCGCCAAAACACATGTAAGGTGTTGACGTAATAGCCCTGTTTTGTTTCTGCCAGCTCTAATATTGTAAAGCTCAATTTTTTGTTGGGTTAAAATAGACAGGGTGAGGGCGGTTCTTAATACTTGGCCGCCGCCTTCACCTTGTGAGCCATCAATTTTTATAAATTCTGTGGTCATATAATTATCTTTATCCTTTTACACAAACAATTTGTTTTAAGGTATATACCACCTCAACTAAGTCTTTTTGTGCTGTCATTACTTTTTCAATATCTTTGTATGCGTGAGGGATTTCATCAATCACTGCTGCATCTTTTCTGCATTCTACGCCTTGTGTAGCAGCAATTTGATCTTCAACGCTGTACACCTTTTTGGCTTTTGTTCTAGACATAACACGGCCTGCACCATGGCTACAGCTGTTAAAGCTTTCAGGGTTTCCTAAACCACGAACAATAAAAGAGCGCGCGCCCATATTGCCTGGAATAATGCCCATTTCCCCTTTTTCAGCTCTTACTGCCCCTTTACGTGTTACAAAGCAGTCTTTACCAAAGTGATGCTCACGCGAAATGTAATTATGGTGGCAATTTACTGCAAGTTCATGGGTTGAGAACGCTACAGGTATTTGCTTACGTAATGCTGCTATGGCATTAAACATCATAATTTCGCGGTTTTTGGCGGCAAAATCTTGTGCCCATTCAACCGCTTCAACGTAATCATCAAAAAAGTCACTGCCTTCTTCAAGATAGGCTAAATCCATATCGGGTAGATTGACTTGATGGCGCTGCATTTCTTTTTTAGCTAACTCAATAAAGTACGTCCCAATGCGATTACCCACGCCACGGCTGCCAGAGTGCAGCATGATCCATACAGTATCGTGCTCATCTAAACACAGTTCTAAAAAATGATTGCCTGTTCCCATAGTACCTAAATGGTTAACGTTGTTGCTCTTTTTTATTGCTGGGTGTTTTTCACAAATAACTTCAAACCGCGTCTGTAACTTAAGCCATTCACCCGCAACTATATCGGGTATGTTATGCCATGCACCTCTGTCGGCTTTGCCTCTATTGCTAGTTCTGCCATGCGGGACTGCTGACTCAAAAGCATGTCTAATCGCCAACAAGTTATCAGGTAGTTGGCTTGCTGTTAAAGTTGTTTTAGTGGCGACCATTCCACAGCCAATATCAACACCCACTGCGGCGGGAATAACCGCATTAACTGATGGTATAACACTGCCAATGGTTGCACCTTTACCTAAATGCACGTCTGGCATCACCGCAATATGTGAATGCACTAAGGGCATACGTGCAATATTGTTTAGTTGTTGTTGAGCTTGCTCTTCAAAAGGAACGCCTTTGGTCCACGCTTTAATTGGTACACTACCTTGGTTTTCGATTACGTTATAATTTTTACACATTCGTTTTTTCCTCAATTCTTTTCATTATTACTTTTTGCGTAATGCTTTCTGGTTAGGCTATTTTTATTGCGCCGTTCATTAATCCTTCTAATCCACCGTACACGGTCAGATTGTTTATTCGTTCGGCGACTTTTTCTAATGCTTCCAGCTCTTTTAAACGCATTAGTGTTGGGTTGTTTTCAATCATTTTTGCAGTGTTATGTAAGCTTCTGGTTGCTGACGTTTCTTCGCGTCTTTTAATTACATTGGCTTCTGCTGCTTTTTGCGCTTCAACTACTTGGTTTAATATTATTTTCATTTCACCTGGCAAAATAATGTCTTTTACACCTACGTTCGCAAGGGTGATACCAATGTCTGTTAAAGATTGTGCAACCAGCTCTTTCACAGTTTCATTTACGTACAACTTATCCAAAAGGATATCATCGAGCGATTTTGTACCAACGGCTTCACGTAATGCTAACTGCAAAGCTTTGTAGACAAAGTCATTCACGTTATCAACGCTTCGCGCTGCAAGCTGAGCGTCATGTACCTTAATATTGGCACTCAAATTAATGCGTAAGCTTACGCGGTCTTTACTGAGGATCTCTTGCCCTGAGATCTCGAGTAACTGCGTTCTGCAATCAAACGTTTTTAATTCAATCTCATGATTAAATTGCCAAAAACCGTAATGACCAGGTGTTAGTTGTTTTAATAGCTGCCCATTTACATACAGTAAACCAATGTGCTCTTTTGCTATGTTTAAATCCGCAATAGGTTTAACCGCAACAGTACGCTCACTTTTAATTAAACGTGACGCTGTATTTGCGCCAGCACGGTTAATTAAAAAAAGCGTTTTATCATCTAGGGCTATTTCTTTGTCGATAGATACTTTCTCTAGTCGAATATCACCCGCGTCTTGCCACAGATATAATTGTTCGCTAGGTGCGACGATCCCTTCAAGTAGGTCATTAACGTATAACAGGCCCACTTCCGTGTTACTTAGCTTACAGTGAAAAATATGTTCACTTAGCTGTGGATTATTTCGATACAGCCTTTCAGCATTTTGTTCTGAAAAGTACAGCGTGTTTATATCAAAATAAACAAACGATAATTCATTTTTAAAATCCCAACGTTTATGTTTTCCAGGTGTGAGTACATCTATTAGTTGTTGATTTTTGTACACTAGCACTCTTTGGTTTTCAGTGATCTCGACTATTTTTTTTAATAATTTTTTGCTTAACATTTTAAATTCCTTATTGTTTTTACTTCCCTTAAATTAAGGGGTTAGTAAGAGTTAAATACTTGTTTAATAAAGGCCTAAAACTGCATAGCGATGGGGAGCATCCAGCTTGCCACCGTTCATTCGCCTGAGGCGTTTATTAAGCATTGGTAATAACTACTTACTAACGTCTTTATTGTATGTTTAAGATGGGATTCGAACCCAAGGCATACGGCGAACCGCTGCTCCACCAATTTAACTTTTCAATGTTGTTTGATTAGGAATACGCGGCAACAGTGTTGAGCGCACCAGAGTGACTTTTTGAATCACACCCAATTAATCAGACTCCTAGGTAATTACAAGTCATGTGCCAGTTTTGTTTAAATGTTTTTATTTGTTTTTAAGTTTTTGTTTTTAATGTTTAAAATGATTTTATTTGTGTATTTCTAGTTATTGCGCTTGATAGGTTTTTCGTTATTTTGTATTGTTTTGGATAATATTTTTATCCATATGGATATAGTTGTGAAAGATACAGTAGTTGTTAGTTTAATTGGTACGCAGTTAGATTATGTCGGTAAGAGAGTCGATCGGTGGGCTAAGTGGCGGCCTAATATAAGTTTATGTAGTCAAGATAATCTAATAGTTAATCAGCTACATATGCTGCATGACAATCACAGTAGCCGCCTTGCTAATAATGTTGCAGTGGATATTGAGTCTGTCTCTCCTGAAACTAATGTGCAGTTGCACCAGCTTAATTTTAGCGATCCGTGGGACTTTGAAGAAGTGTATGCCAAGCTCTTTGATTGGTGTTCACACTACACTTTTGATACTGATAAAAACGATTACTTATTTCATATCACAACGGGTACGCATGTTGTGCAAATATGCAGTTACTTGCTTACAGAAAGCCGGCACTTTCCAGGGCGTTTGATTCAAACATCACCAGATCATAATAACAATAATAAATCGATAGGGCGTATACAGATCATCGATTTGGATTTATCTAAGTATGATCAATTAGCTACGCGGTTTGATATTGAGCATCAGCAAGGTAAGGAGTTTTTAAAAGGCGGTATAGAAACTAAAAATATTTTTTTTAATCAACTGATCACACAAATAGAAAAAGTAGCAATTCGCTCACACGATCCCGTGCTTTTAACTGGGCCTACTGGGGCGGGTAAGAGCCAGCTTGCAACCCGTATATTTCAATTAAAGAAAAAGCGTTCAATGCTAAAAGGCACATTGGTTTCTGTAAATTGTGCCACTTTAAAAGGCGAGAATGCCATGGCTGCGTTATTTGGTCACACAAAAGGGGCTTTTACGGGGGCCCAGCAAGCAAGAGATGGTTTTTTATTGAGCGCTCATGATGGCGTGTTATTTTTAGATGAAATAGGCGAGCTGGGTTTAGAAGAGCAAGCAATGCTGCTGCATGCACTTGAAAATAAAGTTTTTCACCCAGTTGGTAGCGATACACCTGTTCAAAGCAATTTTCAGTTAATTGCAGGTACCAATAGAGATTTAAAAAAAGAGATAGCTCAAGGTCATTTTAGAAGTGACTTGTTTGCTCGTATTAACCTGTGGGCATACGAATTACCAGCACTGAAAGATCGAAAAGAAGATATTCCAGCAAATATTGATTACGAAGTTGATCTCTATACTAAAAAAATGGGGGATCGCGTGCAATTTAATAAAGAAGCTAAAAATGCCTTCATTGGTTTTGCCACTTCAAACGAGGCATTATGGACTGGCAACTTTCGTGATTTGAGCTCTGCAATTACAAGATTATGCACATTGGCTGATTCTTCACGTATCATAGTAGAAGATGTGAAAGATGAAATAGATCGCTTAAAGCAAGCTTGGTATCCGCAAAATCAACAGTTAGCGTCGACTGTCCTTTGTGATTATCTTGAAAATACTCAGATAGAAGAGTTAGATAACTTTGATATTAATCAGCTTAGCCACGTACTTACTACCTGCCAGCGTCACAATAGTATGGCATCAGCTGGCAGGGAGTTATTTAACGTAAGTCGCACGCTTAAGTCTCAAGCTAACGACTCTAGTCGCTTGCAAAAATATTTGAATAAATTTGGTTTGAAGTGGAGTGATATCTCCTCTAACTCAAAACATAGTTAAAAACTATGGGTATGTACTGTGTTAACGGATATCAACAACGTTAAACATCCAGAGAGTTGTAATAGCTTAACTCTTTAATTATACCTTTTGCGGCTACTATTTAAGCAGTTAGCTTATTGATTGTTAAAATAAAGGTTTTTGCTAGTGACAAGCCAGTAAAAACTTTTTATACTGCAACCCGCTTTAGTCGCTTAGGTGATTAAACGCTTCAAAAATTTAGCTTTGTTTAAAAACACAAGCTAATACAAAATGGCCCCTTAGCTCAGTTGGTTAGAGCACACGACTCATAATCGTTAGGTCCCCAGTTCAAGTCTGGGAGGGGCCACCACTTTTAAAAGCTTTCCAAGTAAATACCTACTAACCGAAATTACCCTGTGCTACCTCTGTGCTACCTCTGTGCTACTTTTCAATATAGCAAAGTAATATAATCGTGTAACCTCACTTGCGTTCCAATAATGTTTGCATATTTGTTTTTATAAATTAATACTTCATAGTAAAGTGTTATTTAAACAGTAGGGAACGCTATGGATAACGAGTTAGGACAGATATCACTTTATTTATCTAAGAAAGGTAAAATTTTTAGTGATTTGATTGATGTTGAAAAAATGCCGCAGGTAGAAAGTGACTCTTTTAAAGTTAGAAGCTTTGAGGTGGGTGGTTGTCTCTGCGAGTTTTATTGTCATCAAATAAAATCAAACTTATCACCTCCGCCATGGTTGGACTTTATTAATTCACAGCTAGAGGGCGGTTCCGAAATTAATTTCACAATCTCATCCTTACGTCCAAGTGGATTATTATTGGTAATGAAAAATGATCGTGTTTTTGCTGCCGCATTTGGGACTCGTGGTCGAAGCTGGTTAAAGAAAAACTTATTTGAGCCAGACTTTGGTATCAAAGTAGCTATGAATTTATGCGGTAATCAAGAAGTTAGGCAGGCAAAAAGTTCAGTGCACTCTAGTACAACAAAAATGATTGACCGTCAATTAAGCAAGCCTTCTGATGCATTTGATTTTGGTATGTCAGAAACTGAGTTACTGAGCTATTTATCAGCACACCACTCAGATGATAAAAAAGTTACGTTGCAAGGTAAGAATAATCTAACTGTTAAAGTTGTTGGTGATGATAAGATTAACTGGGAACGTTTGATTTCTAATTTGAATGAGTACCTAGAAGCTTACAATTCAGAAGCTTACAAAGATTTATTCCCGAATTATCCCAATTTATCTCCAGTTTCCGAAGAAGTTAAAAATGAGCTTGATGAAAAACTTTTGAAGTTAATTCAAGTCGAAGACTTTTCTAAAATACATTTAGCTATTCCTGAGTTCATACCTGATGACGAGTATAGCTTTTCCTACTCGAATTCTGATAAGCGAGAAAATAAAATTTTTTCCCATATTAGTGTTGATGATTTAGCAAAAGTTGTTTTTAAAGATATCAGGAAAATATCGTTAAGTAGGCTGAGTCGCAAAAATATTTATGCATACTCACATGATCAAAACAAGATATTAAGTTATAAAAATTGGTCTCTGTATGAATGTCTTGTCGCCGAAATAGCAGATGAATCCTGTTATGTTCTTTCTAATGGTGAGTGGAGAAAAGTTGATGATGATTTTTATGAAGCAATTAATAACTTCATCAATAAAGAATTGAAAGAAGTTGATATATCAAACAGCTATAAAAATATAGATATCTCATGTGGAAAACTCAAACAAAATAGAGAAGAAAATTTTAATCAAAAATACTGTGACCTGAACCCTGATTCAATAAAATTTGATCAGGCTAAATTACAAATTGGAGGAGGTAGAAAGGATAAAGAGTTTTGTGATATTTTTGAAATTGATAGTCAAGGGAAAGGTAATATAATCCATGTTAAAAAGTATGGAGGGTGTAGCTCAATCAATTATTTATTCTCTCAAGCCCGATTTTATTGTGAATCTTTTTTAGTTGATCCTAAGTTTATTGATCAAATAAGAAACTATATTGAGAAATCAGGCCATCTACAGAAAAATTTATTTTTAGACCATATCAAAGAGATTCCTGAAGAAATATTTGGAACTGATTATTCTGTTGGTCTGTGGTTACTGTACGATAAAACAAAAATAAAACCTGACAAAAATAGCCTGCCACTAATGGCTAAATATGAATTGAAAATGACCTATGAAAGGTTAAGAAGGGTCTTAAAATATAGCAATGTGAGTTTAAGCATGGTGCCCGTAAAAGTTATAAACTTTACAACTTCGAAATAGCTGCAACTATTTACCTTAAATAAACTTCAGTAATTTCAGCTCTGAAGTGGCCTAGCTCTTGCGATACAGTTTCGAGAGCAGTTGTCCTACTTAAGCCTAAGTTCTTTAGTTCATCCATTCTCTCTTGTGCGTAGCTATGCCTGAGTCCATGAGCGCCATTAGAAAAAAATAAAGCACGATTAGATGCTTTTGAAAATGAGCATGACCATTTATGACCTCCACCAATATCATAACGTTGCAAATAGTTAATTTCTCTATCACGAACCGTCATGGGCTGTGTTAAGCGCCTTTGTTCTAGCTGTGTAGCTAATGCGCTAGGTATTAATACATCACGGATTAGGCCGCCTTTGCCTTTCACTGTATAAATACAACCTTCTCGAACAAGCCATTTACTGTCTAGCGCTGGACGGATATCAGCTTTACGCTCTGATACTTTGGCAATTGTTAAAAGTTCATGTAATTTTTTTGCCATTAAAAAAACGACAAGAGCCCTAGGGTATATTCAGAATTTGAATCACTTGCTAATAGGCACTTAAGTGACATAATGAATAGAGAATCATAAGGCTTCATATGACACCAGAAGAACTAGAGCGACAGGCAATTGCCTATGCTAAAAATAATAGGACTCGTATAGCTCGCGAGTTAACAGATAAAGATCAGTTTCCTCCTGATACTAGGCCGGTTTCTGTTTTTATGGCAGGTTCGCCTGGTGCTGGAAAAACTGAAGCTTCAAAAGCCTTTTTGGAAGAAATTGGAGCTGATAATGTATTAAGGCTTTATCCTGATGAACTAAGAGAGCTTATACCTGGTTATACAGGTGATAACTCGTATTTATTTCATCGCGCAGTTTCTTTTATTGTTGAGCGAACACTTGACCATGCGTTTAAAAACAAGCAATCTTTTTTGTTAGATGGAACTTTGGCAAGTTATGATGTTGCAAAAAAGAATATTGAACGCTCTATCCGTAAGGAAAGGCAAGTACTAATTCTGTTTGTATATCAAAAACCAGAGCTGGCTTGGGAGTTCGTTGAGGCAAGAGAAAAGCTAGAGGGACGTAGAATTCTAGCTGATACCTTTATTGATCAGTTCTTTGCTTCTCAGGAGGTTATAAGGGAACTTAAGCTCAAGTTCGGTAGTCAAATTCAAGTGGATTTATTAGTTAAAAATAATAAGGGCAAAACACGTTTTTATCACGATAATGTTCAGGCAATAGAGCATCATTTAGATGAAAAATTCACTAGAGAAGATCTACAGAGCCTGATAGAATCACCGTCCAGCTCAAAAAACGAGCTTTAGGAGTACCTATGTTTTCAAATTTATTAAAGCCAAAGCAAGCTCAAAATTCTAAGCTTTCAGATTTTGTGCTAGATTCTAGCTCAAGCGAGAAGAAGCGAGTTTATAGCCAAGTTATTGATCGCGCTATTACCTCTCAAGTGCAGCTTGTAAATAAAGCGTCTGCTATCCAAAAATAATTAGTAAAAAGTCCCGCAATGGGACTTTTTTAGTTTTGAGAGTGTTAGTTAGAAAGTAATTCTAAGCACTATGGTTAAACAATAAACCTGAGCTGCTGTTGCCTGCTGACGAAAATAAACTTCCCATCAAGGTTGATACGTTCTTTTTCACGCTAAGTTGGATTGAAACCAGTTCTTTGTCTAACTCTTTTTGCAATTCAGCTTTTTGTGATTGTTGATCTGCTTTGGTAAGGCTGCTGTCATCGTCAAGTGCGCGTATTTTTTCTTGTAGTTCTTTAATGTTTTTAATCATTTGTTGCTGTGTACTTTCTACCGTCTCATTGTTGTCAGTTTTATTTTCAGCAGTGTCTTCTTCGCTACTCTCCACCTCTGTGGTAGAGGTTAGCTGTTCTTTGTCACTTGTTTGCTGTGTGCCTGCTTGTGTTTGCTTTAAATAGTTTGGATCTGTAAGCAGTGATGAAGGTATATTCGTTAGATTCATTGCGTGTCCCGTGCGGCAAAAAGTTGACAAGTTATTTGGTTTAAAAAATAAATGCATTAAGCGTTCCATATTTGGGGGCTTGAAATATACTTTCTATTCTTCAAAGTGCAGCGTTAAGGAATATCTGCATAGTGAACTTGATTTTATATGCAATAGTTAAAGTAAGGTTGGCTTTCGCTTTTAACTCTACTACTATGAAAAAATAGACAAAAATGGGTTGTGCTGAATGAATGACAAACTAACTGAATGTGAAAAGGTATCGTGTAATGACTGTGCCGATTTAGAAGGCCTAGGCTTTGATTTTACTATGGCATTTCAACCAATTGTAAATTGTAAGACGCGCTCTATCTTTGGCTATGAAGCTCTAGTGCGAGGCATTAATAATGAGTCTGCATATTCTGTTATCGCAAAAGTAAATGAAGAAAATCGTTATACTTTTGATCAGTTCTGTCGAATAAAAGCGATTGCTTTAGCCGCTAAGTTAGGGGTTGATTCTATGCTTAGCATTAACTTTTTACCCAATGCTATTTATAAGCCAGAACGCTGTATTCGTACCACCTTAGAAGCAGCTAAAAAATATAACTTTCCGACGCAACGAATTATGTTTGAGTTTACTGAAGTTGAGAAAATAGAAGACAGTGCTCACATTAAGCGAGTGGTTGAATATTATCAATCTCTAGGCTTTACAACAGCTCTGGATGATTTTGGATCTGGTTACTCGGGCCTTAATTTATTAGCCGATTTTCAAACGGATATTATTAAGCTCGATATGGAGCTTATTCGCAATATAGATTCAGATAAAGTACGCCAATCAATAGTGACTCATAGCTTAAATATGCTTCGTGAATTAAATATCACCCCATTAGCAGAGGGGATTGAGACCCTTGCAGAATATACATGGTTAAAAGCCGCAGGTATTGAGTTAATGCAAGGGTATTTATTTGCTAAACCAGGCTTTGAGAGCTTGCCAGTAGTTGATTTTATTGACTATTGATTACTCTTTGGTAGTGCCAGCGATAACAGTGCTGCTAGGGCAATAAAGCAGCTTGAGATCCATAAGCAGGCTTCAAGTCCATATTGTTGATACACCCAGCCCGATAAAACAGTGCCTAGTAATCTCCCCATAGCATTGGCCATATAATAAAAGCCTACATCAAGTGACACGCCATCACTATCAGCAAGCCTTACAATTAAATAGCTATGCAATGATGAGTTGATAGCAAACACCGCACCAAATATCAGTAAACCGATAATAACGGATGCTTGTATATAAAAGTCAAAATGCAGAGCTAAGGCAATAATGGCCGGTATAGCTGTTAAGTAACTGGCCCATAAAAAAGCGCTACGGCCACAGGGCACCTGAACTGATTTTTTTCCTGTACTCATTATGTTTGTAATATAAGGCGCAAAAGACTGCACTATGCCATAACCAATAATCCAGCATGCCATAAAGCCGCCAACCCACCAGTGATCCCAGGCAAATGTAGCCGCTAAAAATACCGGTAGCGCCACAACAAACCAAACATCTCTGGCGGCAAATAAAAATAGTCGTGCCGCAGAAAGTACATTAATTGCTTTGCTCTTAGAGAATAGCTCACTAAATTTGGCTTTATTTTTAGCTTTGCCTAAATCTTCTTTTAATGCGAATAAACTAAATAGCCAAACCATAGTGAGCATGCAGATCATGATTAGCATTGCGCCATGAAACTCTAGCAAAGTCAGCAGTACGCCACCTAAAAAGAAGCCAACACCTTTTAACGCATTTTTAGAACCCGTTAAAATAGCCACCCATTTGAAAAGCTGGCCTTGCGCTTCTTTTGGTACTAGTAACTTAATAGCGCTTTTGGCGCTCATTTTATTCAGATCTTTTGCGATCCCTGAAAGCGCCTGCGCAGCCATCACATAAATTACGGTGAGTGTATCTACAGGTGCCATAAGCATTGCCAAAGACACAATTTGTAATGCTAAGCCAATGTTCATGGTTTTATTCAGGCCGAATCGAGCTCCCAGCCATCCGCCCACTAAATTGGTGATCACACCAAAAATTTCATAAAACAAAAACGACATAGCAATACTAAGTGGGCTGTAACCTAATTGATAAAAATACAGCACCACGAGCATCCGCAGTGCGCCATCAGTTAAAGTAAATGCCCAGTAATTACTGGTAATGATCAAATATTGTTTTATTTGTGGGGAGAGTGCTGTGAATCGATCCACGGTTAATTATTCCTTGTCAGCTAGACCAACTTTACGTACCAGTTCCGCAGTTCGGTTCGCGTAGCCCCATTCATTGTCGTACCACACATAAAGTTTTACTTGAGTGTCGTTGATCACCATGGTTGATAGCGCATCAATGATGCTGGAACGAGGATCGGTTTTGTAGTCAATAGATACCAGTGGGCGTTCTTCGTAGCCCATAATACCTTTTAGTTCATTTTCAGCAGCATCCTTAAGTAATTTATTTACTTCAGCAACGGTAGTACCGCGCTCAAGTTCAAATACACAGTCAGTAATTGATGCGTTAGTTAGCGGTACGCGAATAGCATGGCCATTTAGTTTACCTTTTAACTCTGGAAATATATGCGTTATAGCAGTAGCTGAACCAGTTGTAGTGGGGATCAAACTTGTGCCGCATGAACGTGCACGGCGTAAGTCTTTATGCGGCGCATCAATAATTGTTTGGGTGTTGGTTATGTCATGAATGGTGGTGATTGAGCCATGCTTGATACCAATCTTTTCATGAATAACTTTTACTACTGGTGCTAAGCAGTTAGTTGTACATGATGCAGCGGTAACGATTGGGTAAATCTCTTTATTATAAAGGTGGTCGTTTACACCTATTACTATATTTAAAATACCCTCTTCTTTTACTGGTGCTGTAACAACTACGCGTTTTACACCTTGATCAAGGTAAGCTTGCAGTAGTGCCTTGGTTTTAATTTTACCCGACGCTTCAATAACGACATCACAGTTTGACCAATCAGTCTGTTCTGTTTTAGTGTTTTGCGTAAAAGCAATTGTTTTACCATTAATTATAATAGTATCTTCAGTATGACTTGCTTCGTGATGCCATTTACCGTGTACTGAATCAAACGTCATTAAATGAGCGAATGTTTCAGCATTACCGCCTGGATCGTTAATATGGACAACTTCTATATCATGCCAATCAAATGCTGCGCGCATTGATAATCGGCCCATACGGCCAAAACCATTTATACCTACTTTTACTGTCATAATTACATCCTGATTAATTGTTGGGTTGTAAGTGCGGTAAAGCTAGCGCTTCATTACGTTAGCCAATGTTAAATTGTGCTGTGTTTATTAAAGTTATCGTTAACTGCAAAAGCTCACTTTATTAGGTCGTTTATGCATAGTCGCTAATCGCTTAAGGCTGTTGATGATCAGATGGAGATTACTTTCAGTGGTTGTACTAATAATCGTCTTGCTCCATTGTGGCAATCTTGGATTAATTTGGTAAAACACCCATTGTCCGTGCTTTCTATCTGTAATGATGCCGGCTTTCTTTAATACGGCTAAGTTACGCGATACCTTTGGTTGGCTTTGCTCTTGTAGTGCTACCATTAATTCGCAAACACATAACTCGCCATAGTAGTTGGTTAACATTAAAGTTTTTAATCGGATCTGATCAGTTAAGCATTTATAAAATATGCTTGGATCTATCGATAACTCGTTATCTTGATCTGAGATGGTACTACTACATAGTGGCACATACTGATGTGATTGCAGGTTATTAATATTACCGTGTACGTCAATAAACATATCCAGTCGTTTATCAAGTTCATAGAGGGTTGCGACAAAGGGCTCTAAACCTACCATTACTTTTGGATCTGCAATATCCCACCCAAGTTGCAACAGTGCGCCTTTATAAGCTCTGCATTCATTGTTTGCTCTTTCACATAGCGTAATAACATAATCAAAAGTCTTATCTGTAAACTCAGCTATATGTTTTGCGCTGAGCTCAGTTATCGGCAAGTTAAACTTTTGCAAACAATTAATTGTTCTAGAATCAATATTATTAGGAGCGATCCCAGCACTATAAACATCAAAAATCTCTCCCGCTTTATTTCTCAGTAATACTTCTGCCATTTGTGAACGGGCTGAATTCTCAGTGCACAGAAAGAGCACACTCTGCTTTGAGCTATTACTTTGGGACATGTAAATTAAATATTCTGACTGACAATATCTATTAAGTGTATATATGAAATTTCATATATACAATACTAGTGTTATTAATATCAGCGTATATGAATGTGAAACCCTATTTTAGAAGGATTGAACAATAGCGATTATCTATTTTTTAGATGTGTTTTTAAGCATCTTGGCTAAAAAGCAAGCGTAAGGCATGTTTTTTATAGTTTTCTTTAAAAAACGCTTGCGTAAAATTCGCCGCGCCCTATAATGCGACCCCACTGAGACGGCAGCAGGCAACGCTTAAGCTGCAAGAGTTAATCAGTTAGTCGAGTAAAACTTGAGTTTAGGTTTTTAATAAAGTTTAAAATTAAGTGTTGACAAAAAAATAGGAAAGCGTAATATGCGCAGCCCTAGCGAGATAAAGTTTAACTTTAACCGCAACGTTCTTTAACAATATAAAGCAATCATCTGTGTGGGCACTCGTACAGATTGAGTTCTAACAGCCGAGCTTAACTTTCTTTTAGATAGCTAAGCAAGGCAAAAAATTTAGAGTCTCAATTGAAACTGAGTGACCAACAGCAATAACTTACTTAGGTTTTACTTAAGAAAAGAATTGCAGCACAGTCAATTCGTTTTTGGCAACAAAAACAAATAATTCAGAATTCATTGAGCTGTCGAAAGACAAAAAACTTTTAATTGAAGAGTTTGATCATGGCTCAGATTGAACGCTGGCGGCAGGCCTAACACATGCAAGTCGAGCGGTAACAGAGAGTAGCTTGCTACTTTGCTGACGAGCGGCGGACGGGTGAG
>NZ_CABVLM010000013.1 GCF_902498845.1 Pseudoalteromonas rhizosphaerae
AGATCTGATAAACACGCATCCGCGCTAACGCTTGGAGATTACCAGTTAGGGACTGGTTGTTCAACCCTTGGCGCTTTGGTTGCTGCGACCTACAGCGAGCGAAATAGCAGTAAACAAGCGTTAGTTTAGACGCGCTTTATCGAGTAATCGTTAAAGTGATTTATCAGAAGTCAGCTGACGGCATAGTAGCCAAACGCCCATCGTAATGGAGGGGACACGGTGAAGGCCTGAACATCTTAACCAGAGGAGATACTACAAATGAACTTGAATTCACATAGATCACCGTGTTGTGATAGTGATGAACAGCGTTCTACTGTGAATAATACCTCGAATGAATATAGCCAAACAGATCATGATCTGATGGCAAGGGTGCTAAGCAACCACAATATTGGTGCAGCATGGCAACATGTTAAGCGCAATAAAGGGGCTGCGGGTATTGATAATATGAGTATTGAGGAATTTAATGACTTCGCTAAGATACATTGGCTGGGTATTAAACAACAATTACTTAACGGCACTTATCAACCCTTGCCAGTCAAACGCGTGATGATACCCAAACCCGATGGCGGTGAGCGAATGCTTGGGATCCCTGCTGTTATCGACAGAGTGATCCAACAAGCCATTGCTCAAGTGATTAACCCTTACTTTGAGCCTCAATTTTCACCACATAGTTATGGTTATCGCCCTCATAAAAGAGCCAGTCAAGCAGTAAAACATGTTCAAGCTTGTGTTAAACAAGGTTATAAAACAGCGGTTGATATTGACTTGTCTAAGTTCTTTGATGAGGTAAACCATGACATGCTGATGAATCGTATTGGTCGTAAAATCAAAGACAAAGCACTCATGCGCCTACTCGGTAAATACCTACGAGCAGGGGTAGCAGAGCGCGAAATAGGTCTGTGGTTTGAGTCAACCAAAGGAGTCCCTCAAGGTGGGCCATTATCCCCTTTACTGTCCAATATTTTACTCGATGAATTAGATAGGAAGTTAACCTACAAACAACTTAAGTTTGCCCGTTACGCTGATGACATAATCATTTTAGTAAAAACGAAAAGCGAAGGACTCATAATCCAACGGGAAATTACTGCGTTCATCACTAAGCGATTAAAACTCAAAGTGAATGAATCGAAAAGTCGGGTCGGTCCAGTATCAGGCTCGAAATTTCTCGGGTTTACCTTCCGTTACGCTCAAGTGAAGATCCACGAACAGGCGCTAAAGAAATTTAAAGCAAACGTCAGGGAGCTCACTAACCGCAACTGGGGGATCTCAATGACCCTACAGATACATAAACTCACGCAGTATTTACGTGGCTGGGGACACTATTACCTGATAGCCAACGCTTATCAGCTAACGGTGGATTTAGATCATTGGATCCGCCGTAGGATAAGAATGTGCTACTGGCGACAATGGCGAAAACCTCGCACCAAAGTACGCAGTTTAATGAAACTGGGTGTCAGCGAACGGCTCGCCATAGCCTGTGGTATCACCAGTAAAGGCCCTTGTAGAAGCTCAAAAACAAAAGGAATTAACATTGCATTAGGCAATGATTACTTAGCTTCACAAGGGTTAGTGTCATTGAGAGATATTTGGATCAATATTCATTACGGGAGATGAACCGCCCATTGCGGACCCGCATGATGGGTGGTGTGGGGGCTGGAGGTTAGAGACCTCCGGCTACCCGATTAGCACGACTTATCAAACGCCTTGATAGCTTGCCCTAATTTACCACTAATACTTTCTTTATATACATTCTCTACGACTAAACGAGTTGCATGAGCGGCAAATTTAGAAAGGACATAAATAGCTTCTTTCAAAAACTCTCTCTCAATAGTAACCTTTCGACCTAATTCGGCATCAGAATCAGCTTCTCTAATATACTTGCGATCTATGCGACCATTGTTGTGAGCAACTATGTTTCTCATCGCCACAACTTTCTTGTATATCTTTAATTCGTTAGCGTGATTATCTTTAAAGTAATTTCCAAATTCTAATTTTGCTTTATCTTTCTCAAAAACATCGAGAGGGTTACCGTAGAAGATGCTTCGTATTTTTTCTTCGACTAATTTATCGATAATTTCTTGCTTATCAGTTGAATTAAGAACGAGTTTTAATAGCTTTTGATAACCAGATGTGTTGCTGCCATCATCGTTAACAGATGAGAGCTTCCCTGGTATATCTAGATATACTGATTGAATTAGGTCTGTTATATAGTCTTCAAATGTTAAGACTGCTTCTAAGAGAGTTCTTCTGTAATTTCCTTTTATTGATAATGAATGAAGTGCACCATAAATATCGTCTTTCTTTACTACTTTATTTGAATCATTCCATATTCGATCAAAGGTCAATTGGGGAAATACATCTTCTTTAACCGCCTCTTTAATTTTGGGTGAATAAAAATCGATTAAACAGAATGACTCCCAAATATCTCTTTGTTCTTTTTGGAATCGTTTATATCTAACGTGAATTTTTGGAATACTTCTCGATTTATCCATGTTTCCCCTGTCGTGCTAACAGCTTATTGAACACCATTTTGGTGGTTTATAACACACCAAAACGGCGTGTATTACATACCTTGATAATTTCACCAATAATTACCTTTGTAAACAAGTAATTAAAACAGCTAGAAGTCAAGTATGATATTTTGCCCCAAAACGGCGTTTAATAATGTTATTGGACAAAATTAGGCTTCTACTCAAATAATCAGAATTAAATTTAACTTTTCTATGACCGGTTCTCGCTCAAAGCTGAATTTCGGCAAAGTGCCAATTGCAGACAGAAAGCAACGAGCCTGTAGAATAACTCGATTTTAATTTATTTTATTGGTGGTTTAACCATCCCAATACTAAGCGCTAAGTTTCCCTCATTACCTTCTCTTTCAAAAAATTTAGTGAATCATTCACAAAGAGGTTAAGAGGCGCTGCGCTTAAGAGTAATACAGATGGTAGACCCACGAAGTATTTACGTGGCAATGACGCTATTTATAAGGTACAGCACGCACTAAAGTACACAGTTTAATGAAACTGGGTGTAAGTGAACGACTCGCCATAGCATGTGGCATCACCAGCTCGAAAAACAAAAGGAATTAACATTGCGCTAGGCAATGACTATTTAGCGTCACAAGGTTTAGTGTCATTGAGAGATATTTGGATCAATATTCATTACGGGAGATAAACTGCCCATTGCACTTCATGTTAATGAAAGTGCACGATGGGTGGTGTGGGGGCTAGAGGTTAGAGACCTCAGGCTACCCGATTAGCGCTAAAATTTTGAGACCAATTCTTTTACATGTTCACGGGCTTCTTGATAACGATGCTTAGCTACAACAACTTCCTCCCCATTTGGCATTGTGTATTTTGCCTTGTCTGGTAACTTGTGCAAAGGAATACCGAGGCTTGCTGATACTTTGCCCGATGTGTGAAAATCTTTTATTGAAGATAAGTAATAATCTTCCCATTGGCTTCGACTGTTAATTTTACCTTGGACAGCTGCGAATAAATGAGGGGATGACTTGTATTGTTTATAGCTAAAATCACAAAGTTCATTTTTCAGTGAATCATATGCTGTTGCAACACCTTTATTTGAGGTGAAATTATTAAATACAAATTCCCATAATTTAGGTAATTCAAATTTATGACTTTCCACTTGGCTTATGAATGTTAAAAATTTGTCGGCGTACTTCCGGCTTGCGGCAGTTGGATATTCACCATATAACAAAGTCATAATACCTTTTAACCCCTCCAATGAACTATAATCAGCCATCATTGGAATAATCAAATTATCCGATGAAAGTAGAGCCATTTGAGTGTAGATTGAAAAACTTGGATTACAGTCAATAAATACGACCATGTCATCATATTTATCATTATCAAACTCCAACTCACAGAGTCGTCTTATTGCGGTCATAAATTGAGGCCAAGCAAATCTATTCGCTGGATTTAATACTGCATAATTCAAAGCTAAAGATAATGATTCTAAAAAGGAATCACCCGCAATTAAATATAAATTATCAGATATGTGTTCATTATGATCTTTTATCTTCACTTTAAATGAGCGTTTAATGCTAGTAAAATCAGAATTCCCATCCATTACCCAATCCAAAAAACCAACAACATTTCTTCTTGAACCTTGACTTTGCAAAGTTTGATTTTTTTTGTAACCTTTTTCACCTCCACCCAATAGGTATTGCGATATATTAGCTTGCGGACACATATCTATAACCAACACTTGTGTTTTTGGTTTGATATCTGCAAGCTGGGTTGAAATATTAAAGCCTAATGTTGTTTTACCAACACCTCCTTTATTGTTGTACATACTAAAAATACGTATTGACATCTGTACTCCTTTTTTAGTGCTAACAGCTTATTGAACACCATTTTGGTGGTTTATAACACTCCAAAACGGCGTGTATTACATGCTCAGATAATTTCACCAATAATTACTTTTGTAAACAAATAATTAAAATTGCACGAATTCAAAGTTTGCTATTTTGCACCAGAACGGCGGTTAATAATGTTATCGGAAAAATTAGGATTCGACTCACCAAAAAAGTAATAAATTTAACTTTTCAGTGTCCGCTTCTCGCTCAAAGCAGAGCTTTAAAATAATTAAACTAACTCGTTTTGGGGCAGAAACGAGTTACGCCTGAAGGTCTGATTTTGGCACATCTGTGACAGCCAGACTTGATTGAGTCCTATTTATCGGTTCTGACAAATCAAGTTAAGACGTAATCACATAGGTCCCTTAAATACGTCTACTTACATTTTACGGATAGCATTTATTTTATTAATCTTTTTGATCACTCCTGACTCAAAAAGTTGCTGCGCGCTGGACTTGAGCAATTGAGTTTCCTCAAGCGTTATATGCTCTTTAATGATTAAGTTTGCATAGATAATTTGCAACTGGTTTATTGCACGGGTTTTCTTTCTGCATTCAGAGCACTTGATCGCATGTGCATCAATCCAAAACTTTAATTCTTCAAACCAATATTGCTGCTCTTTAGCAAAAAATATAAACGCTCTATGACAATCGACACATTGCTCTTCTATATCAACATAGAGTTGCCTTGGATATAAACTGTCACATTGTTTTTCGATAACTGCGGGGATTGCCGTCTCAGGAAAGTAGCGAACACTTTTATACCACCAAAAGGCATTCTCGATTTCTTGCTTTGTATAACTATTACCAGAGAGGATTGGCTCGCTGCCATATCTTGGGTGGTTTACATAATTGGTCATTTTAGCTATTTACCCAGCACAATGAGGGTTCCTAAAACACCTGCAGCCACACCGATAATAAAACCAATTACCCAGCAGATAGTATTTAGTTTACTAAATAATGCAGAAGCAATAGCGTCTTCTTCTGCTGAGCCGCTTACTGACAGTTTACTGTCATGGGTTTGGTCTACTGTTGGTCGTGCTGGCAGTTCGCTGTCTGCAAGCTGCTGCAAAGTCATTACAACCTGTTCAGGATTAACATGGTCGCCATTTGCAATCGTTATATTCTCAATAATGCCACTGCAGTCGGCCATTATTTCTAAAACAACCTTTTCAGTTTCAACATCAAATAACACATCACCGGCATAAACGAGTTGGCCTTCACTAACATAAAGTTTAGTGATATCTGCTGTGTGTATTGAGTCTGGAAGCGTAGGGACTTTAACATCTATGTTCATAATTCCTCCTTGGATATAATACCAATCGACTTAAATATTTAACCATTCTAGCGAGCTAAATGGTCAGTAACTTAAAACGATTGGTATAACACTATGTATTAACAATTAAAACTAAAAAACTGACAGCTAAATTATCAACCAAACGCGACATTAGCAAACACGGCGGTCATCAGTATCGGACACACATAACGTATGTACTGAGCAAACCAATAACGCATGCCACTTGCAGCCTCATTTAATTGATTACCACGGCGCCACAACCACCCTACAGTGATAAAGTAAAATAAGCCCATAAGCGGTAATTGATACTGAGTCAGTACCATGATCACTAAACCAAATAGCCAATCAAAATTGAAAATAATCAACGATGACGCGGCTAAAACTGTTAAGCTCACTAAAAACGTCGCTTTTTTACGCTCTACTTGATGGTTTTCAACTAAAAAAGCCACTGGAATTTCAGTTGATGAAATAGTCGATGTGAGTGATGCAATCGACATAAGTACAAAAAACAGTAAACCAACCAATAAGCCAATTTCGCCCATAGTATTAAATAACTGCGGTAGAATTGCGAAAATTAGTTGCCCTTCTCCCACTAATTTTCCATCACTAAATACTTGCACGCCATTGTGCTGCGCCACGTAAATTGCAGGAATAATTAATAAACCAGCTAAAAAGGCAACCCCTGTATCAAGTAACGCTACCGACGCGGTTAACCGCGGCAAATTAGCATCAGGCTGCAAGTACGAGCCATAAATCATCATACAACCGACACCCAGTGACAGCGAAAAGAACGCCTGCCCCATTGCCGCAATAATTAAACCTGGGTCGAGTATTTGGCTAAAGTCTGGCACTAAATACGCAGCAAAGCCTTCACTTGCGCCATCAAGCGTGGCTATATAAGCAATTAGCACAACGAGTAACACTAATAGCATCGGCATTAACCGTCGCGACCATGTTTCTATGCCAGATTTAACACCTTTGAGAATAATACTCGCAGTGAGGATCAGCATCAGTGGTGTAAATACAAAATTACGCGCCATCGAATCCGTGTGTAAAAACGCACTGACGGTGGTAAATCCAAAAAAGCTAGCAATGGGTTCAAGGGCATAAGCAAGCATCCAACCTGCAACAATTGAGTAAAAGCTCAGCATCACAATCGCACCGGCTAAACCTAAATAACCAGCAGCAGCGCCTACTTGCGGTGCTTGCTCTTGCCATGCTTGTCTAAGTGCTTTAACCGGATTAGCTTGCGCTTTATGACCTAAGTACAACTCAGTGTATAAAGCTGGCAAGGCTAAAAAAAAGATAACTATAAAATAGACTAGTAAAAACGCGCCGCCGCCATGATTTGCCGCTTGCGTGGGAAATCCCCAAATATTACCTAATCCAACTGCAGCGCCAGAAGCTGCTAAAACAAAGCCAAGGCGGCTTTGAAAACCATCACGCAATTGTGCCATACATCTACAAATCTGTTATTATTTTTCATTATTGTGAATTAAACCATATTTAACTCTCACAGAGTAATAAATTTGCCTTGGCTTAATTAACCAGCGCACAACCGCACAAAATATAAACATGTTTGTTCTTTTATCACTTTAATTGTGGATTTTATGCCTGCATTATTTTTTCAACAGCAACTCGTTATCACCAAATACAGCGTGCAGCCGTTCAATGCGAATACTATTTTATTATTTGATGCCCAGCAGTTAAATGTTGATGAATTCGATTTAAACGCACTATTAAGCCCATTTGAACTGACGGTGATCACCCGTAGAAAAAGTTACAAAGCCAAGCAAGAATATTTAGCCACTCGGCTACTGCTTAAGTATTTGGTAAAACAAACGATGCCACAATTTCGTGATCTAGCAAATAACCATATTAGCTCTGAATTTGACCAGCAAAGCAGTAAATTACTGCTTCATATAACTGACTGTGACACAGTATTGCGTAGTTGTTTATCCCACTCTAATGGTTTTGTGGGTGCTGCATTAAATGTAGAACGAATTGAATTTGGTTTTGATATTGAAAAAATAAACCTGAAGCGCCCATTTGCAAAGCTCGCTAAGCATTTTTATCATCTTGATGAGGTAAATTTAATAACGCAAGATCAGCAAAGCGCAGAACGATTTTTTAGAATATGGACTTTAAAAGAAGCACTTGCCAAAGCCACCAGCCAACCAATTGCAAAATTACTCAGCCCCAATGTATTTACTGAACTTGAGCGAGCAAATTTAACAGCGCTGAGTTGTCAATATCATGAGTTTGATATCAGTGTGGTAAGTGACAAGAGCACTGACTGGCAGTGCTCTGTGGTAAATTCTACCGCCCAATTACGCGGCGTTTTGAACTTCTAATAAACGGCTGTGGATCGCTTGCACAACAAAGTCTGACTCGCTCTGCTCCACTAAAAAGCACAGGTTATGTTTACTTGCGCCATGACAAATTAAGCGAATATTAAAATCGCTTAATACATTCATTAAGTTAATTTCTTGCTGACGTAATTGAATTTGTGAACCAATTAATGCCACTAAGGTTAAGTTGTTCTCAACCGACACGTGGCAAAACTCCGCTAACTTATCAAGGCATTCTTGATCAAGCTCAGGACGCGAAGCATTTGGCGCATTATCTAAAGTAATAGCAACACTTATCTCTGAGGTAGTTACCAAATCAACCGAGATATTAAACTCACTTAAAATTGTAAACACGTGAGCTAAAAAGCCACTAGCCAAAAGCATTTCGGGGCTTTTTAAGGTTAACAATATTTGATTTTTACGCTGCGTGACAGCACGAATTCCAGGGATTTGTGATTTCTCACGTTCGATCCAGGTACCACCACGTTCAGGCTCACGGCTAGAACCAACAAACACACTAATATGGCTGCGGCTCGCAGGTAAGATAGTTGCCGGATGTAATACTTTCGCCCCAAAGGTAGCCATTTCGGCCGCTTCATCAAAACTTAAACGCGCAATCGGCGTAGCCTTAGCACATAAGCGCGGATCGGTGCTAAAAATGCCCACGACATCAGTCCAAATGTGCACGCTTTTAGCGTTTATAGCTTCGGCCAGTAATGCCGCACTGTAATCTGAACCACCACGACCAAGTGTGGTAGTTTGACCATGCGCGTCACTGCCTATAAAGCCTTGAGTTACAATAACCTGTTCAGCTAATAACGGAATTAAATGCTCTTTTGCGGCCATTGCTGTTGCAGCTACATCTGGGGTTGCTTTAGAAAACTGGCTGTCGGTTTTTAATACCTGTCGCACATCAAAACGCACCGCGTTTAAGCCATTTAAACGCAGTACCTGAGTAAATAAATAGGATGATAAACGCTCACCAAAGCTCAATAACTCATCATGTTGTTGCTTTGATTTTAGTGGCTCACTGGCAAGTGACTTAAAAGCTTTAATGGTTTCATCAAAGCCATGAGCTAAATCAGCATCCAATGACAGCTCATTTAAAATAGCTTCTTGAATAGCAATAACGCCAGCAATGTTCTCATTGCGCTCATCTGCTGATAAATCTTTTTTACATAAGGTCACAAGGTGATTAGTCACTCCTGCGCTGGCACTTACGGCCACTACTCGTACGTTGTTATCGGCTACAATAATTTCACTGCAACGGCTCATCGCTTCAAAGTTAGCCACACTGGTGCCACCGAACTTTGCGACTACGTAGTCTGATTTTTGATTTTGTGCTGACTGTTGCAAGTTAGTTGCAGCTAATTGGGTATTCATGTCGTCTCCTTTTGTGGCATTCATACCACGATAAAACAAGAAGAACTTGGCAAGGGGGTGCTCGATAAGAAAAGTCCACTGCCAGAAGCTCTCCACCTAATTGGTGACAGTTTTGAGGATTCAGCCCCATAAACCGAAAAACCACTGTGACGTCCAGTTGCTTTCCTCGGCGAGTACTTCCCTCCTTAATGATTACAGGCATACGTCGCCTAACATTAAGTACCTAAGTACCGCACCTCTTCTGAATGTTAGATTAATTACGTAAATTATTAGCAATTAAATAACAAAACCCGCTATTAAGCGGGCTTTGAAAGTTATCGTTTAGACGTCTAGCTGTCAAGTTGTTTTAAATAATAAAAGCAATTAAATAAAACTACCTGCTAAATACGATCCCATATAACCAATTGTATAAGCGATTAATAAATACACCGACATACGTAAATAACTCATGAAGGTAAGCGCTTTTACTTTACTCATAGCGATAATACCGGCAGCCGAGCCAATAATAAGCATGGACCCACCCACTCCAGTTGCATACGTAAACGACAACCATTGTTGTGGACTCATCACTATTTCAGCTTTAAGTAACGCAGCCGTTAGTGGTACGTTGTCAACCGCAGCTGATAATATACCCATTAAATAATTAGCGTATTGTGCTGGCATTAACTCGTAAAGATGAGTGAACTTACTGAGCATACCGACTTCTTTCAGAGCGCCTACAAGTAATAATACGCCAACGAAGAACAGTAAGGTGTCGTATTCTATTTCGCGAATATAATCGATGATTTTTTTATTCACATCTTTTTTGCGCATTAAAAATTGCGCTACTAAAAACATCAACGACAAACCAAATAAGAAAGTTAACAAAGGCGGCACATGATAAAGCACGCTTAACGTTAATGTCCCGACAATCGTTGATAAGAAAATCACTGCAATAGTGATATCTGTTTTCTCAATGCGACGGTCCTCTTGTTTGGTAAACTCAACTTGGCCGTTGAGTCCAAATGACAGCATAATGGCCAATAGCGCCACGCTAAATAACGCAGGCACAACCAACAATAGCAAGTGACCAATGGTAACTTTGTCATCAAGGAAAATCATCAAGGTAGTAACATCACCGGTAATTAACGACACTCCGCCCGAGTTCACACTAAAGATGATAAGCGTAGCGTATTTAATTAGCTTTTTCGGATCGAGTTTTAACGACATCACCACCGCAAGGGAAATTAATGTGGCTGTGATATTGTCTGAAATCGACGAAAATAAGAAGGAGAACCCGCCAATCAAAAACATCAGTTTGCGTTCGCTAATAGCACTGGGCATTATCTTATGCACAATATTTTGGATAAAACCTTTGGAGTTCAAATAGGCTACAAAGGTCATTGCAGCCATTAAAAACAACCAGAGTGTGGCAATCTCTAAAATATTGTGGTCAAGTTGATGTTGTACGTTTTCGGGGCTTTGCCCGTGAAGCGGCGAGATAAATAAGATAATCCAGCATAAAGTACCAAAGAAAAGCGTGGTTTTGGCCTTGTTTACATGGATAATATCCTCTATAACGATGAGCACGAATGCTAGCGTTATCAGGGTTAGGATAATTGCAGTTACCATGGTGTTTGAACAACCTTTATAAAAATGTAAAAATTGTATGTTATGAGCCGCAGGACGACACGGCGCGCAGTCTAGCACCAAAGAATGTGTAAAACTATTGTCAATTTGCTTTTCTACGACTAATCGCTGAGGCCTAACAAGCCGGCTTTACAAGATAAATTAGGATTTTTGGAGTTTTATGATCCCAGCTAAAAAGTTGCTAAATACCCTAACAGAGCACTGGGGAATGTTAGAGCTGCTATTTAAACGTTTTAAAATGGCTGATTTCAGCCTAAAAGACGTGCAAAATGCGATCAAACAAAAACAACCTACGTGGTCAAATGAGCGCATTTACAAAGAAACCAACCGCCTTTTAAACCAAGATATTATTATTCCCTTGGCTAAATCGTCACAACTTGAAATTAACCGTGCAATTGCAGATTTTGCCACTTTTTTATTGCAGGAAGAACATTTAGGCTTGGCGCAAGAAATTAGCGTGCTGGTTGAAGATTTAGCCCGTTTGGGTAACCGTTTAGACAATGCCGGTAGTATTGAAGACTACGACGAGATGCGCCGTTTTAGCCGCATTATGGATGATCGGGTGCGTAAAATAATGAAACTATTTGCCCACAACGAAAATGCCATTTTAAATATTGTAGAACAAGCAAAAGCTAATAATGCGGTGCAATCATTACAAAAGCGTTATCAAGCGGTGATTGAAGCGTTTGATGAATACATTGAACCAATGCTTGAAATGGTTGATATTCGTGGCGATTTTCATGCTTGTTTTAATACCATCGAAACACAAATCAGTACGCAAATCGAATATATTGAACGCAGCGGTAAAGCTTATCAAGATAAACGCATGCTTGAACGATTACGTACCCGAATTTTAGAAATGCATTTAGTTGGTCGCGAAAGCCTGCGTAAAAGTGCCGATATGCTAATGCCACTGCGTGAAGAGTTGCGCCGTAATAATATGATCACTCGTCAAGCAGCTAAAGTACTTGGTTTAGTACGTAAAAATGGCGTTGATAATATGCTCAGCGCCGTACAACCACATTTTGTCTCTGACACGCAGCGGTTCTCATTGGGGCAACAGCGCCATATGGTCGCTTATATGGCTGCACTTGTTGAGTTTGAACACAGTGAATACGAACTTCCTGATCAACAAGATGTGCCTGCTTTTGTTACGCCAAATATTCCAGATTACAATAATGTTAAAGCAAACTTTAAAAAACGCTTCAATGCTAAACGTAAAAAGCCACAACCATTATTGACCTTTTTAGAGCAAAGCTACCCAGACCTTGAAGCCGACGAAATGCTGTTTTTATATCAAAAGCTGGTAAGTGACAGCGATATTGAAATCAATCAAAGTGATGAAAAAATGCGCGTGAAAATTGCCGGGCAACATTTTTCTCTTTTCCCTTTTAATTCTAAGCCTGTTGACCCTCAGCAAACACCAACAGTGGATGAGTAACCGTTATGACACAGATAAATTTAGATGAACTTAGTCATCTACAAGCAATTAATAAAAAATTAGTCACCGGCTATCACATTAGCGAACAAGACACCGTAATGTGGCAAGAGCTTGATCAACAAATTGATCATTACCGCGCATTATTCAGCGCCCTTGGCCACGATTTACAACATGACAGCCGTGGTTTTTATTACTTTGCCAGTGATGAAAGTACACCCAATATGGGGAAAATTTCCCGCGCGATTGCCTTAACCATTTATATCTTAATTGAGCACTATGCAAACTCAGGTAAAGACCCAATGCGTGCCTTATTTGATGAAGTGAATGATTTAGAACTGATGCAAACTTTAGTGCAAATGAACAAGCACTTATTTGATCAGCTCGAAATTTTTTCAGGATCAGACCTACGTAAAGACGTGTACTTACGCATGATTCGACTTGGCCTTGCCCGTGAAGTAGAAGGCGGCTTTATGCTGCAAGCACCTATCTACCGTTATATTGATGCCTTAATGGAAGTAAACGAAGAAACCTATATTGGAGAGGACGAATAATGAAAAACCTATACGGCCTCAGTAAGCTGGCATTATTAAACACCGCCGGTTATGCCAAATGTGTGATCCCGCTTGATAAAAGCAGCTCAATTTGTGCACCAAATAACACCGGTAAAAGCTCGGTGATCAATGCTCTGCAATTTCCGCTTATTAATGATTTACGCCTAACAGAATGGGACGGTCATGATTTAGACGAAACTCGTAAATTTTATTTTTCGTCAGATCAATCCTATATTTTACTCGAAGCCGACCTACCCCATGGCCCGGTGGTGATTGGTGTAGCTGGGCTTGGTAAAATTGCCGGTTACGCACATCAGTTTTTTTGTTACCAAGGCAAGCTTGATCTTGAGCAATACACTCAAGGTAAAACCATTATTAAGTTCACTAAGCTGTTTAATCATTTAAAAGAGCAAGGCTTTAACCCTATCGAGCTTAAAGCGCAAGAGCTCAACGCACTATTAACGGGTGGTGCCACGCCATTTGATGGCGACATTAACTTAAAGATGATCCCGCTTAACAACGTGCAAGATTCAGCAATTTATAAAGAAATTTTCCGCCGTATTTTGAACCTGCATAAATTAGGCGCTGCCGACGTAAAGCGCTTTATGTTACGCGTATTTGAACGCCACATGTCAAACTCAAAGGTCGATTTTTATGAAGTATGGCGTCGCTCCTTTGATAAAGTAAACCGCGCAAAACGTGAGCTAAAAGCACTCGAGTCGATGCAAGAGCCTATCAGCGCCCTTGAATCTATGCTTGAAAACCAAACCGTACTCAAAGGTAAATTAGCCGCATACGCCCCCAAAATTGACCAAGCATTAATCGATTTTGATAGCTACCAAGAGGCGCAATTAAGCGAGCTTAATGTTGCCCTTGAAGACATTGAACACGAAAAGCACGAGTTTGAACAAAAACAACAACTTTATGTACAACAATCGCGCGATATTGAACGCAGGCAAACACAAATAGAGCAATGGTTTTTAGACTTTGGTGCTCTAAAATCTGAATTTGAATTGGTTAACATGGCAACCTTAAAAGTAAGCCTTGGTCAATTAAAGCAAGATTACGAGTCACTATCGCATTCTATCAACAGTGCACAAGGGCAAAGCCTGCATACTCTTGATTACCGTATTAGTGAAACACAAAAGCAGATCAAAAGCTTAAAGCTACAGCTTAAAAATCTTGAGTTTAATTTATTTACCCGTATGCGCGAGGATTTATCACTTAAAGAAGTTGAAGAGATCTCGCGTATTCTAAACCCTGACATTCTGTCATTTGCCACCACCAGTAATGGTGATATAGATATCACTGATGAAGATGCCTTTGGTGCATTTTTAGAGCAATTATCAGATAACGTGAAAGGCGGCGTGCTTACCCTGCCAGGCGCGACCATCAAGCTGAAAAAACTCTCACCGGTGCAGATGCAAAGCGGTGAAAATAAAGAGCAACTTACTGCGCAACTCAGCGCCCTAGAACAGTCACTCAATGAATTTAAGCAACAGCGTGATGTGGCCGCCAATGTGGCCGACAAACAAAAAGAAAAAGATGCCTTATACGATGAACTCATGGCAGCAGAAAGCGCACTTAAACGCTTTGAACAATTCCAGGTTATGCTGCAATCTATTGATGCACAAACACTCTTAAAAGAGCAATTATTGGCTGAACGCGAGCAAGTTGATAGCTACTTACAAGATATTCAAAATAACAGCGGTTCAATTAGTGATCGACGCTCGATTATTAAATCGAAAAAAGATTTAATTTCACGCCAAGCCGAGCGCCTACGCCAAGTGAAATCTGAACGAATTGACCACACGCTGGATTTATATAGCGGTAAAGTCACCCCGTATATGATAGATATTCAAATCGATTTTGATAACCTTAGCGATTTAGTACATCACTTTAATAAAGACTGCCAAGAGCTGCGTAATTTTGACATCAACGTGCGTAATACTTATTTGCATATTTACAATGCTGGTATTACCAAATTTGATAACGAAAACGACGAGTTTAGTAAATACCAGAAATTGATTGGCGCGTTCCATAATATTGATAACGAACGTGATGCGGTTGAACGCCAAGCCCGGGTTGCACTCACAGAAGTAGCCGCGACGATTAAGGGACTGCGTGAAGATTTAGACAGACTGCGCCGTGAAATGAACAGCTTCAATAAAGGTATTAGTCAGCATCGTATTTCAAACTTACAAGCATTTAAAATTAACGTGATACCACGCAAAATGTTGGTTGATAGTATTGATACCATAATCAGTACCTCAAATCAGTTTGAACAAGGTGATACGCTGGATTTACTCAGCCAAGAACCCTACAGTGAAAGTGCTGTCAACGAAGCAAAAGATCACTTAATTAAACTTGCCTCTGATAAAGCCGGTTTAACCCTTACTGACTTATTTGATATTCGCTTTGAAGTAGTAAACCGTGCAGGCGAAACCGAGCATTTTGAAAAAATTGATTCGGCTGGCTCAAACGGTACGCGTATCACCATAAAATTATTATGCGGTATGTTGTTTATCCGCTACTTATTAAGCGACCAAGAGCAAAACTTATACCGCATCCCGATTTATATTGATGAAGCGGCCGATATCGATCCGCAAAATCAAAAAGCAATTATAGAAACCGCACTCAGCTTTGGCTTTGTGCCAATATTTGCCTCGGTGAAACCACAAATTAGCTGTGATTATATTGTGCCAATTCGCTCCGTTAAAGACGGCGCCCAGAACTGGGTAGATGAAAAGGATTGGATAGAAGTAGAGCATGAATAAGACAATAGCCACGTTTGTGTAAATTAATGCATCATTCAGTCAAGGACGACTAAACTAATTAGTACTTATCATGTATACAAATTACAGGTAAAAAATAACATTTCCTTGAATTAATTCTATGTTATGTTATCAAACGAATAGTAATTAAATTTGCCAAGGAGCAAACTCCATGAAAAATATACTAATTGCAGCTGCTGTATTACTACTAGCAGCGTGTGCAAAAACGCCTGATATTGACTACGACAAATCTGTGGACTTTGGTAACTACAAAACATTTGCTTGGTTTCCACAAGCGACCTTGGCTGACGCTGGTAACTATCAAATCAGTCCATTGATGGAAAAGCGTGTGCGTGAAGCGGTAAATGCACAATTACAAGCAAACGGTATGACACCTGCGGATGAAGCATCAGCAGATGTATTAATTAACTATCATGCCTCTGTTGATACTAAAGTTGACGTTGATACATTTAATGTAGGTTACGGTGCACGTTGGAACTACTGGGGCATGGGTTATAACACGCAAACAACAACCCATGAATATGATGTGGGCACTTTAGTGATTGATGTTGTTGACCGTGCCTCTAACCAGCTTGTTTGGCGTGGTGCTCGTGAAGGTCGCCTTCAGAAGAAACAAACACCTGAAGAGCGTAACAAAGCAGTACAAGAAGCCGTTGCAACAATTTTAAGTGGTTTTCCACCAGAAAAACTAAAATAGCACTTTAAATTAGCATTCAAAAAAGCTCACTATTTAGTGAGCTTTTTTGTTAACAAATCAGTATAATTTTTTTGCAAATAACATTTAACAATTTCAAAACCTCAATTTTAAAAGAAAAGAAATTTAAATAACAAATAAAACATGTTAGATTATCGGAAATATTTAAAGGAATAAATAATATGTTATTAAACTCTTCATTCGAACTAAAAGTTAAAAAACTATTCCCTAATCACGTACTCCAAGACATTTATGCTTCTTTAGACAATGATCCTGAGTTTAGGCATGCAGGTATTATTTTTGAAGCAGAGAAAGATCATTTCGATAAGCTTTCGGTAAACCCTGTTACATTACTTACTAATGCCGCAAGCCATTATGATAGTAAAGTGCTGAGGGTTAGCTGTAGAGCAGACAGAAAAAATATTTATATCCGTGAATTCTTTTACCCGAAACAAATGAAGGTTGAAAAAAGAATAGATAGTATTAATTCTTCATTATGGGATGAGTCTTGGAGTACTGGTGTTTCATGTGCTGGAGCGGCTTCTGGATGGGTATTAGTACTGGCTGAAGCCGGTGGAGGTGCCGCTACAGTTGGAGCTACTTGGACTGCAATTCCTTTAACATTGACAGCAACGGCTGCAGCAACATTTCAATGTGGTGTAGGTGTTGCTCGCGTATTTAACCATCTAAGCGGTAACGAAGAATATAATCAATGGCTTGACACTTCACCTACATTTTCAACATTGATGGTTGTACTAGATATAATTCAGATTGCAGATTTAACCAAAGCAGGTTTAGAAGCAAGCTCTTTGCTCGTTAAATTTAAACAAAATAAAGCGCTTGGGCATAGTAAGTTGTTAAAGATGTACAAAGGCATGACGCGTGAAAATCGTAAAAAGCTTGCGGTAGAAATGTTAAAAATAGATAACCCACAATTGGCTAAGAACCAAAAATTATTGAAGCAAGTTTTAAGAGGGCAAACCCTTTTAGATGATGGAACTAAAGCAACAAAGGTCTATACCCAAGCACAAGTCCAACGATTAATTAGAAGCTCATTTTATAAAGCTTTTTTAACTCGATCATCAATGGCAACTGGCGTTGGGACAGCAGCAACAATACATGGTAGTGTCAATGGTTTACACGATAAAGTTAAAAAGTCAGCAAGTTATATTGTTGGTATAACTACCGCCTCTTAAACATTATCTATAAGTTTCATATGCTATCTAAACTAAAAATTAAATACCTAGCTATCTTTATAATTTTAATTGGATTCTCCATTGGCTTTTTAAATTTAAATTGGTCTGGCTTAAAATCAACTAACCATGACGTTGCTTATATACAAGATAAGCTAAAGAACGGTGAATTATCACCAAAAATGGTAATAATTCCAGCAGGTACAGGTACCATCGGCGGTGAAAATTTTCGCTCTTTTCAAGATGAAGCACCTATTTTTAAAGTGAAAATAAAAGAAAGCTATGCACTAAGTGAAACCGAGATTACCTTTGCACAATATGATCAGTTTTGTAAAACCGGAATTAGGTCTTGCCCTGAAGACGAAGGCTGGGGCCGTGGTAAGCAACCTGTTGTAAATATATCTTGGTTTGATGCTGTTGCTTATACAAAGTGGCTAAGCGAAGAAACTGACAATATTTATCGCCTGCCTAGCGAAGTTGAATGGGAATACGCGGCTAGAGCTAAAACAACTAGTAAGTTTTGGTGGGGTAATGATTATGAACAAGGCATTGATCACTGCGACAGAGACTTAGGTGGTTGCCCTAAAGGTTCTGATTTAGGGCACCCTTGGCATGTAGGTATTTTAAAGCCAAACCCTTTTGGCTTATATGACGTTACTTCTAATGTTTACGAGTGGGTACAGGACTGTTATGTAGATAATCATAACAATGCAACAAAGACGATTGCTCCTATTAAAATAATTAACTGTAAAAATAAAACGGTTAAAGGGGCTAGTTGGACCATGCCACAGCCACATGTACATCACTCACTTAGAATGGGTTTTACTATAAATTCGAGAGCTAATTCTATTGGTTTTAGGGTATTAAGAGAAATTAAAAAGGTTAAATAAAGGATTAAAATGAAACCTACATGCCCTAGTTGTCAGAATAAAATTAATAGTACAGATATAAAAAACACTATAAAAAAAGGGATGTTTTTTGAAGTAGAGTGCCCATATTGTCAAACATGGATACGTTTGAATAAAACACTAGAAGTTTTAAAAAAACTTGGAGTATCACTTTTATTAATAACTAGCTTGCTAAATATTTTCAGTATTAAAAGTGAATATAGTTTAGTTTTCTCAACCGTAGGCTTTGTTGGAATTATTATAGCTATAATTATTACTTTTTTTGGTAAGCATGAAACGGTCAAATAATAAAAAAACAAAAAAGAAGCAAAAAATAAAACACGCTAATATTAGTAATACTAGAATGCTGTTGAACCAAGTAGCATTCACTTTGTTTTCTTTTTCTTTAGGGTTATTACTTATAATAATCGCAGTAAAATCTATATACGACGGTTATGTTCATACACCAACAGATTATCGAGTTGAATCTGAGGTTTATTTTTTCTCGACCTCTCCATTTGCTTATCTTTTTAACCTTCTTTTTTACTTAGGATGTGGGATCTTTTTTTTAGCGGTACCTTACTTAATTAGAGATATGTTCCCTCGTAAAAAAGAGAAAAAGCTAAACAAAAAAAGTTCAAAGAAAAAATAAACAATAGTTTTAATTAACTCGCTTTGTACTTATATAATAACTCAAAGGGTAAATGACAATAGTCATCTGGGTGGTTAGTTAATCGGTCTTGGTGCTCTGCATCGCTGGGGATATAATTTGTTAGCGGTTTAACCTGTACAGCTATTCTCTCGGCATCATCTCGTTGGCTGATATAATCGCTTGCTAACGTTAAGTGACTTTGCTCTTCACTATAAATAGCCGTGCGGTATTTTTCACCCACATCATCACCTTGCTTATTGATACTGTATGGGTCAATAATTTCAAAGAAATAATCAATTAGTTTATTAGGCGTGACAGCATCAGTATCAAAAATGACTTTGACACACTCTGCATAACCATCGTACTCACTTTGTGTATTATCACTTGTACCATTAGCCCGCCCTGCTTCTGTAATAACTACTCCGGGTAAGTGCTTCATAAACTCTTGCACGCCCCACAAACACCCTCCCGCAAAATAAATAGTTTGCTGGCGAGCATAAAAGTCAGCTGGTTGTTTTTCATTCATAGAGGGACCTAATATATTTAACAAGCAAAGACAGTGTAATGCTTTCATTTTAAGAATGATTATCAAATGCAGTTTTTTCGAATTAATGTACAATAGCGCCAAAAATCGTGACTGTTTAATTTTGCTATTTTATCACGCTATAAAAAGTGTTACGACTTTAATTTATAGCGCAATCGCACATAAAGAATATGAGAAAAACAACATGAACCGTACCTCGCACCTTATCATACCCTTAGTACTTGCCAGCATATCAAATGTTGCTTATGCGGCAGATGACTCTGAAGAATCGACAACCATTGAGCAAATAACAATCGAGGTATCACCTACAGCAAATACGTTACCTGTGGGTACCTTTGACTCACCTATATCAAATTTAGAGTATGACCCTCGTGTTGATTTGCAATCACGTAACATGGCAGAAGCACAAGCTGATGTTACTATTCGTGGCGGTATCTTTGAAAACACCGGTTTTAGAGTCGGCAGTGCTACTTTACTCGATCCGCAATCAGGCCATTATTTTGCAGAAATTCCTATTGCACCACAAATGCTCACTGGCGCAAGTGTATTGACCGGTGCTGATAATGCACTTTACGGTGTAAATAGCTCAGTAGGTACTGTGTCGTTTGGTTGGAAGCCAATTACCACTGGTGGCAGTGTATCTGTAGGTGTCGGCACTAACGACTTTAATTTACAGAGTATTCATGCTGGTAAAAGTATCCCTTTAGATACAATCGCCGATTGGCGCCTAGGTTTTGAAGGGGAATATTCTCATTCACAAAGCGATGGCTCAATTGATTTTGGCGATCATGATTTTAATCGCGCTACAGCTCGTGTGCAATTAACGAGTGCAGATTCACAAACTGATTTATTTTTTGGCTCACAAGAGAAATTTTTTGGCTGGCCGAACCTCTATACCCCATTTGGCGTGAATGAAACAGAAGACTTAGAAACGCAACTGTTAATGCTTAACCATAAACAAAGTTATGCAACAAACAGTGAGTTTGAAGTATCAGCTTATTATCGAAAAAATAACGACCATTATATTTACTCTCGTGAAAACCCAAGCGCGTTTGAAGCTTTTCACGAAACAGAAGTTAAATCATTCGCCATCTCTGGGCGACATGCTCAAAACGATGTGTTCTCACTAAACTACTCAGCACAATTTATTGAAGATTCCATTGAATCAACCACGCTTGAGAATAACTTTACTTCGCGTAACTATTATAAAATCAGTGTATTGCCAGAATACACTATGGCTCTTGAGAACAATCAGCAGCTAACAGTGCGTTTAGGCGCAGCCTTCGATGATACCAACCGCGATGACTCACAATTGTCGCTGATAGGTGATATCACATTCAATACAATTAATAGTAACGCCACTGAGCGGACATTTTATTTATCCTACGCTGAGGCCAGTCAAGTTGCAGGTTATACTGCTATTGGTGGCAATGACTCTGGTGGATTGTTTAGAAGTAATTATAGCCTTGAGCGTGAAACCACCAAAAACTTAGAACTGGGTTTATTACTAGAACAACAAAGTTGGCAGCTTAATTCGGCTATTTTTTACCGCCAAGATAATAACTTAACTGACTGGACATTTAGCTTTGATTCAACCTCAGCGCGTTTTGCAGAACCGGTTGATATTGATACCGCTGGCCTTGAATTTTTAGCCACTAAGCAATTTGAAAATACTGAAATTATAGCCAGTTACACCTACCTCCATAAATCAGAAACCTATGGCTCGCCAGATGTCGATGCAAGCTTTTATGCCTTAAACTTCCCTGATCACCGTTTAACTCTTGGTGCTGTATGGAGCCCGACGGATATATTAGAGTTTCGGATTGATAATGAATGGCGTAAACAGCATAAAAATGCGCTGCGACGCTCTGATGATGAAGCCTTGTTTACTCAGCTGACGTTAAAAGTAACGCCACCGATACTGCAAAACTTCTTTATTACTTTAGCAGCAGATAACCTTTGGGATGAATCGTTTGAGGAAATTCCAGGCACACCTGGCCGCGGTGAGCAATACACACTAACTGCAACTTATAGCTGGTAAATAAAAAATATGTATAAAAACCGCATTTTTAAGATGCGGTTTTTTTATGTCATTTGTTCAAGCTCGGTAATTAATTGCAGCGCTTGCGCATTCGTTGTTCCACACACATCAATCGTCGCACTAAAATCACTGCATACTTTTGGCCGCCTTTCATCACCAAATAACTTACATAAATTGTTGTTATCTAACTGAATACAGCGCTCTCCTGCTTTTTTGCCATTAGGCATCCCCGGAATTGGTGAGCTAATACTTGGTGCGATACAACAAGCCCCACACCCGAGTCGACACGTCATTGGTGATGTATTCATCTTTGCCCCTTTTGTAATCTATTTCGCTAATTTGTTAATTGTGTAATGACTTGTTACATCTTAATACGCCTTGTAAACACTTTATTCATTATAATTGCTGTGTCACCTAATTATGAGGAAAGCCCTGTGGCTACTAAAAAACAAATAATTCTACCTATTGCCGTATTAGTCGCCGGTGTAGGTCTTGCGGTTGCGTTTTCAGCAATGAAACAACCGCCAGAAGAAAAGCCAGCACAAGATACACGCCCTCTGGTATCAGTTAACGCAGTTCACCTTGATGCAATTACGCTAGACGTAAAATCGTATGGTGTAGTAAAAGCAAAAGATCACACCCCACTGGTTGCGCAAGTAAGCGGTCAAGTGGTATTTGTCTCTGAGCAATTTGTGCAAGGTGGATTTGTCAAACAAGGCGATATTCTAGCACGTATAGATCCAAATGATTATGAAGCTGCGTTAATTGAAGCCCAAGCAGGCATGGCGCAAGCCAGCTCTGATCTAGAAATTGAGCGAGCGCAAGCTCATGTAGCACAGGCAGAGTGGGATCGAATAAAAGACGATTCAAATCAAATGATCCCATCTCAATTATATTTACGCAAACCACAATTAGCCGAAAAACTAGCGCGTTACCGTGCAGCACAGGCATCTGAAAAACGCGCAAAACGTAATTTAGAGCGCACATACATAAAAGCGCCTTATGATGCGATTATTTCTGAACGTGCAATTAGTTTAGGCAGCGTAGTTAATCCTGGAAGCCAATTTGGCGCTCTCAGTTCAACCTTAGTGGCTGAAATTCGCCTTCCTGTGGCAGATAAAGAATTACAATACCTAATCGATAGCGGTATCGGCGCGAATGTAACACTCAGTGCAGACTATGCTGGTAAGCCAACTACTTGGCAGGCAAAAATTGTCCGCAGCGAAGGTGTTATTGATCAAAAAAGTCGTATGAGCTATTTAGTGGCGCAAGTAAATACACCTTATGACAGTGAGCAACCGCTGCGCTTTGGCTCTTATATCAATGCGACCATTTCTGGCCGCGAGCTTGATAATGCGATTATCGTTCCTCATCACTTAGTGAAAAACGGTAAAATAGTGGTAATGAATGATGATTTAACCCTTTCGTTCAAACCTCTTAATATTATTAGAGAGCAAAATGGCATGGTCATCGCTTCACAAGGCTTAAATGATGGTGAGCAATTGATCACCTCGGCTTTAGATTTCCCAACTGAAGGCATGCAAGTAAAGCTAAATGACTCTGATAAACCTGCAGCTGCAACTCAACTTGCACTGAAAGAGGAATAGAGCATGACCATCCATAGCGAAAAAGGCTTAATTGCCTGGTTTGCTCGCAATCCTGTTGCAGCAAACCTATTAATGATTTTTATTTTAGTGGGTGGTATTTTAACCGCGTTTTCTATTCGCAAACAAATGTTCCCACAATTTGAAAATAACTGGATCAGCGTCCAAGCTGTCTACCCAGGTGCTGCCCCACAAGAAGTAGAAGAAGGCATCACCATCAAGGTAGAAGAAGCTCTCGAAGGCCTAGAGGGTATTAAACGGAAAATTACTTATTCAAACCGCGGTTATTCTCAAGCGTGGATCGAAATTGAAGAAAAATATGATACTAAAGAAGTGCTCGATGAAGTAAAAATGCAGGTTGATGCAATCAACACCTTCCCTGCAGACATGGAGCGTCCTATTGTGCGCCATGATAAGTTTGAGCAAGAAGTAATGATCCTCGCCTTATACGGTGACATGAGCAATTATCAGCTCAAAGAACTTGGCAACAATATCAAAGACGAACTGCAAGCACTGCCACAAATTAACTTAGTTGAATTTAATGGTGGCCTTGATTATGAAATTGGTATTGAAGTTAGCCCTGATAAACTTCGTGAGTATGGTTTAACTTTTAGAGACATTGCGAATGCAGTGCGTGCTTTTTCAGCCAATATGTCTGCAGGTCAGATTCGCTCTGAAAACGGCTATATTTCGATGCGGGTTGAAAAACAAGCTTACCGAGGTGATGAATTTGCCAAACTGCCATTGATATTACTACCTGATGGTGCACAAGTGTATTTAGGCGATGTAGCAACCATTAACGATGGCTTTGCAGAAGGCTTACAATACTCTAAATACAATGGTAAAAATTCCTTGTCGTTTGAAGTAAATGCCTCAAAAGATCAAGATATTACCAAAGTTGCAAAAGTTCTTAAGCAGTACCTTAATGATAAAGCAGGTCAACTTCCAGCGGGTGTTAAACTCACGCCGATTGTCGATTTAACCTACTACCTAGAGGGTCGATTAGACATGATGATCGACAACATGGTGTGGGGTGGTCTATTGGTTATGGTGGTACTTGCGCTATTTTTACCCCTACGCTTAGCATTTTGGGTGATGATGGGTTTACCTGTGTCATTCCTTGGCGCATTTCTAATGATGCCGATGGGCTTTTTAGATGTCACCATCAACTTAGCATCACTATTTGCCTTTATATTAGTGCTAGGTATTGTGGTTGATGACGCCATCGTCGTAGGTGAATCAGCCAGTGCTGAAATTGAAAAACATGGCCACTCTCTTGATAACGTAGTACGTGGTGTTAAACGCGTCGCAATGCCTGCCACCTTCGGTGTATTAACTACCATCGCCGCTTTTTTACCGCAAACTTTAGCAAGTGGCCCTGGTGCTGCGTTTTCAAAAGCCATTGGCGGGGTTATTATTCTGTGTTTGATTTTCTCTCTGATTGAATCAAAACTTATTTTACCAGCCCACATAGCAGCAATGAAACACCGAGAACCAAATCCGAAAAACCCATTACATCGCCTCCGTAAAGTGATGGATGGCGGTTTAAAACGGTTTGTTGATAACTATTACACGCCATTTATTGGCCATTGTATTCATTATCGTTATACCGTAATTATTGGTTTTATTTGTGTATTAATTGTCAGTGCTGGGATGTTTGCCGGTGGTTTAGTGAAGTTTGTAGCGAACCCTAAAATTCCTCATGACTTTCCACGTATCTCAGTCGAAATGAACTTAGCATCGTCTGAACAAGCAACCCTAGAAACCGCGCAAAAAATAGAGCAAGTTATTATCAATGTTGATAAACAACTTAAAGAGCAATATGGCACAGCTATGGTACGCGATCTTTCCGTTAGCTTACGTGGACGTACCGATGCCAGTATTATGGCGGTATTAATTGATCCTGAGTTACGCCCTATCGATACCTTTGCATTGAGCGCACTATGGCGTGAACAAATGCCTCCTTTACCGGGCGTGAAAACACTAACCATTCAAGACAGTATTATGAATGGTGGTCGAGACGACGGTGATGTGAGCTTCCGCCTAGAAGGAAAGGATGCCAAACAATTAAAAGAAGTAGCAGCAAAACTTAAAGAAAAACTCAACACCATGGAAGGTGTGGGTGATGTAAATGACTCAATGCAAAGCGCTACAGATGAAGTACAGCTTGACTTAAAACCACTGGCGTACAGCATGGGTTTAACCCTTGCCGATGTTGCCTCACAAGTCAGCTTTAGTTACTACGGCCTTGAAGCACAGCGTATTCTACGTGACGGCGAAGAAGTGAAAGTAATGATCCGCTACCCTGAAGAAGCACGTAACTCGATCAGCGATATCGCCAGTGCTCGTATCATTACACCTAGTGGCGCAGAAGTACCTTTGGCTGAAATTGCCGATGTAAAACTGGTTGATGGTGTAAACCGTATTCGCCGCGAAAACTCAAAGCGTACTGTTAACGTATGGGCAGCAGTTGATACCGACCAAGTTGAACCTTTTGCCATTGCTGAAGAAATACGTGATGAGTACTTACCGGCACTACTGAAAAACTACCCTGGTGTACAAAGTAGTGTTGCTGGACGTATTCAAGAAGAAATGGATAGCGTTGCTGAGCAAGTGCGTGATTTTGCTCTTTCAATGATGATTATCTTCGCGTTATTGGCAATCCCACTACGCTCATACTCACAACCATTGATTATTATGTCAGTGATCCCATTTGGGGTTATTGGTGCCATGTTTGGCCATATGATTTTAGGCATGACTATGAGTGGCTTATCAATTTTCGGGATCATTGCTGTAGCCGGTGTTGTTGTAAACGATTCATTAGTAATGGTGGACTTTGTTAATAAAGCACGTGCTGATGGCGTAGCAATAAAAGACGCAGTAATGCAAGCTGGTGCACGTCGTTTTAGAGCGATTATGCTCACCTCAATCACTACCTTTATTGGCGTGTTACCAATCATTATGGAAACCAGCTTACAAGCTAAAATTGTCATCCCAATGGCAGTATCACTGGCCTTTGGTGTGTTATTTGCCACGGTGATCACGCTGATCCTGATCCCATGTCAATATGTCGCACTAGAAGATGCTAAACGATTAATTCGTAAATGGCGTGGAAAAGAAGCGCTGGTAGATGGTGAATCAATTCATAGCAAAGTGAATACTATAATAAACCGCTCACCTTTATAAAATTTGATATCCCAACCAACTAGCCCGAGCTGTATACAGTTCGGGCTTTTTTATTTGAATCAAAAAACGTTGAAGGAATTATCTTTAAACGAAATCGTAGAAAATATAAATAAAAATGACTCTGTAAAAAACTGTCAATCCCTTTTGATGTTGAATTGACTGATTTTATTGCAGAGTGTGTTAGGTAATTAATTTTCCAGAACACTAGGTTCAAGTATACCTTTATCAATTAGTTGGCTTATCATCGTACGTGCTTTTTCTCTGCATACATCACGCAATAAACGCACTGCAGGCGTTATTGATTGGCGGCTTGGACAAATTAACCACAGCTCACCACAGGTATGCTGGTAATTATTCATCACTGTAACTACCCTATCGTTAAGTAGATCATCAGCAATATCTAATGCCGATTTTACGGCAAGCCCTTTGCCAGCAACACACCAGCGCCTGACTAAATCACCATCATTAGAGGCGCGCTTGCCTTGCATTTTTACTTTGTATTTTTTTTGCCCGTCGGTGAATTCCCACGCGTTATTGATAATATCTTGCAGTTGATAAAATAACCCTTGATGCTGTGCTAAATCATCTGGGTGCATAGGCGCACCATAGCGTTTTATATAGTCAGGTGAGGCGCATAACAAACGTGGAATATTACAAATTTTAAATCCGTAAACATTGGCATCAGTTGGCGAGCCATAACGCAGTGCTATATCCACCGAATCTCGGTAGAAATCCACGTTACTATCACTAATATGTGCGCGCAAGCTCACCTTCGGGTAACTATCCATAATTTCATCAATCCAAGGGATAACTAAATTACGGCCAAGATCAGAAGATAATGCAACCCTTAACTCACCTTCAATCTCATCATGTTCGCCTTTTAGGTTCTGCCGAGCTTGCTCAAGTATCGCTATTGCTTGCTCACACTGTGGGATATAGCGCTCCCCTGCGGCAGAAAGCCTTAGATGACGTGTTGTGCGCACAAATAGGTCTACACCTAATGTTGATTCTACCCGTTTGATAGCAGCACTGGCGGTTGCTGTACGCATATCAAGTTTTGCCGCTGCAAGGGTAATACTTTTAAATTCAGCAACTTTCAAAATAAGTTTTAAATCGTCAATCTGCATATTATCTAAATATATTTGATAATGATTCAATAATTATGCTGTTTATCAAAAGTAATGCAAGCGCTATCATCTGCCTCATTCAAGGGCTTTTATTAAATAAAGCTATTCGCTACAGGAACCAATTATGACACACCCGATTATTACCGACTTAGAAGCGCGTTACACAGCAAAAAAATATGATGCAACTAAACGTGTATCGGCAGAAGATTTAGCTGTGATCTATCAAGCTATGCGTTTATCTCCGTCATCAATTAATTCGCAGCCATGGAAATTCATTGTTATTGAGTCTGAGCAAGCAAAACAACGTATGCATGATACTTTCGCTAACAAGTTTCAATTTAATCAGCCGCATATTAAAACTGCATCACACATTATTTTGTTTGCTTACAACCCGAAATACACCAGAGAAGATTATGCAAAAGTGATTGACACTGATATCGCCAATGGCCGTACGCCAGCAGAAAATCGCGAGCAAGCCTTTGGTGCATACGCATTTGTTGACTTAAATACTGACGCAGCTGGCAATAATGCCGCATGGACCAAAACACAAACTTACCTTGCACTTGGAAATACTATGCATGCTGTTGCGCGCTTAGGTATTGATTCAACACCAATGGAAGGCGTAGATAGCGCGCTAATTAGTGAACTTTTTGCGGATGAGTTAGATGGTTATATTTGTGAAGTCGCACTTGTCATTGGTTATCACGAAACACAAACCGACTATAATGCTAAGCTTCCAAAATCACGTTTGAGTCAAGATCAAATTATTCAAGTGGTTTAAGTTTTACATTACCGGTTAAGAAGAGCCTGTTACAGGCTCACTTAAACAAGCTTTTTGCATTATAGCCTCTGCTATGTGCTCTCTTTGGCAGCTCCACAAACAATTTTTTCTTCGCCAAGATGATATATATTATTTATTGCTACATAGGCGCCAGATACAACGCCTGTAATAGGGACTAATAATATCCCACTAATTGAATAGTAGGTATTGGTATCCTCAAAGCCATTAATTATTTTTAATGTCTTACGGTCAGAAGATATTTCACATTTATTGACTGCTGACATGTCCTTAGTTGGTACAACGATACAGCCTGATAACATCGTCAAAGTAAAACATATAGTCGTAACTAATTTCATCTTGTAACATCCTCGTTTTTAATTGTCATATAGAAACCATAAAAATTGATATTTATAGATTGTTGGGTAACTATCTTATAAATACTTTTACTAAACAAAGTATGCGCTCCACGCAACCTGTTAGTTAGTAAATAATGGTAAAAAATTTTTATCTAAGAAAACCGCTTTTACAGGCTTGCCTCCATAACTCCCCGCAAACCTTGCCCATATAAATCAAGCTTATAGGTTCACTTTTCACTAATGCACATGCACATCAGACACAATACTATGCACCGTTTTATATTCAGGGAACTTCCCTAAAATTTTCTTGCAATAACAATAGTATAGATAGCCAACTGACTTTAGCAGTAATTTTGTTAAAGAAATCAAATAAAAACCAATAAAGAAACTATTAATTTAACAAAGACAATGAATTGCAATCAAATTGTAAGCATTAATGTGTTTAAAAAAGCAACTTATTCAGTTAATTATTATATTTAATTCAGGTATAGAAACAACGTCAAACCATAGTATATAATAGTATAATTAAAATTAATTTTGATAAAATCAAATTTAGATGTCTTAAACATGGCTGTTACAACTCATATTAATTATTTTTATATGGAGCCTAAAACCCGTAAAATCTAATTACAAAGCATTAAAAAAGTATTTTTGTACAATGTTACTTTTTAGGCTAATTAAAGAGTTTTAAATAGAGCAATGACAACCACATTACTAGATCACACTCATTTAAAAGTATCATTGAATGATATCTAGAAATGATCGTTATCAGTAAACAAATCCATCCAGTTATTGCAGCATGCTATTAAATACTGCAACAAATAAAAAACATTTATATAGGTAAACAATGATCAGAAATATAAAAATAGGCATGCGCTCAGCCTTGGCATTTGGGGTTTTGGGTTTGATTACTCTGATTCTGGGGGTATTTTCCATTATGCAATTATCACAATTGAACTCTATATCAGATGTCATTAGCCTGCATCGAATTCCTGCACTCACAACAGCGGTTGAGTTAGAACGATATTCACTGCATACACAGCTATTGATTACTGAAATTTCTGACGCTAAAACTCAACAAGAACGAAATGATATACAACGACAATTAGACAAAGAAGAACGTGACTATAAAAGTGCAGAAAAACGCATGGCAGCTTTAGTTCGTTCAGATGAGGCGCGTAGACAACTCGATAACGTTATAAATTTGCATGATGAATTTACTGCAACATTTACTAAGTTGTTTCGACTTTATGAGCAACAAAATGAAGAGGAAGCGTTAACTTTTCGACGTAAAAAAGTTATGCCCGCTGCTGAGCTGTTAATATCTGAATTAGAGAAATTATCTCAATATCAAATTCTTCGAGCTAATCAGATAAATGATGAAGCAACGCAAACATACCTTAATTCAAAAGCAGCACTTATTAGTGGCATTGTGATTACTTTAGTGTTGCTCAGTGTTATTGCTTTCTTTTACAGCCGCAGCTTAACACTCCCGTTACGTTATGCTGTTGCAGTTGCAAGACGCGTGGCTAAAGGCGATTTAACTGAAAGAATTAATGATTCTCACAGCGATGAAGCGGGTGAAATGCTTCAAGCATTAGCTGACATGCAAAATCAATTACGCGAAACACTTTCACAAATTGGTGGTTCGTCTCAGCAACTGGCTACAACCTCTGAACAGTTAACGGTTGTAACTAACCAGTCTACACAAATTGCAACCCAACAAAGAGATCAGCTAGAGCAGGCAGCTACGGCGGTTAATGAACTAACAGCAGCCATTGAAGAGGTTGCGCGTAGTGCAAACTCTACGAGTGATAATGCTGAGGTTGCGGATGAAAAAGCACAGTTAGGTCAGGCTAAAATAAACGAAACCATCAAAACAATAGGTTCATTGGTTTCAGAGATCCAAAACTCAGCAGCTGGTATTACCACCTTAGCCGCAAATATAAAAAATATAGAGTCAGTACTTGATGTGATTAGAGCGATAGCAGATCAAACGAATCTGTTAGCATTAAATGCCGCTATCGAAGCTGCACGCGCTGGAGAGAGTGGTCGCGGTTTTGCTGTCGTAGCTGATGAAGTAAGAGCTCTTGCTCATCGAACACAAGAATCTACTAAAGAAATTGAGCAAATGATTCAGACTGTTCAGTCAGAGACAAGCCAAGCTGTTGTGAATATGAATAACAGTAATCAACTAGCTGAAGGTACGCTGCTGATAGCAAATGATGCAGGAGCGGCATTTAGCGAAATAACCGGTTTGATAAGTCAAATTAGTAATCAAAATATAACTGTTGCTAGCGCTGCTGAAGAGCAAACAACCGTTGCAAGGGAAGTAGATAAAAATTTAGTTTATATTCGCGACTTATCAATTCAAAGCTCTGATGGTTCGGAGCAAACGAATGCTTCTAGTACTGAGCTTGCAAAATTAGCAGAGCAACTCAATAACCTTGTATTACGATTTACTATTTAACTAATCAAATGTAAGAATTTACGAATTTATTATTTTATTACAACACACAATATCAAGCATGAGTTTGCTATTGTGTGTTGTAATAAAGTACATACCTACTCAATTAATCTGCTAAAACTACCCTGCTCTTCATAAATAAAAATAAAACCATACCAACAAAAGTATTATTGAATTCTCGCCTAAACAACGCATTAACTTATCTATGTCGCAAACAAGGTTACCCACACTTTCTTACAACTTAAAACAACAACACACGAAGCCCACACATATTTTTTCAATTTTGACCGCTATGATAATAACTTATCGACATGAACATAAATGGAATCATCTCATGAAAAAAAGCTTACTCATCTTTTTATTACTTTCCGGCTGTGCATCACAAGGCATTGACCGTAATGATCAAAATCAAATGATTAAACGCTATTACGCTACTGTAGGGTCAATGCAGCAAGTAACGCTATCATCTGAGGTAGGTACAGGCATCGCAGCAGGCGCAGGCTTCGGCTTCGTTGACAACCTAGATGGTAATACTGAAGAAATGGTAGGCGGCGCAATTATTGGCGGCCTCGTCGGGGGCTTATTTACTGCCCTGTTTGAAGGCGGAAATACCGCATACCAGTACAACTTATACGCAGCTAACGAAGGTGACTTTACTGTTATTCAAAAGCACAAACTAGAAAAAAATACGCAATGTGTAGTAGTAAATGCTGGAAGTAAAGTAACTCTAGAGCCTGTAGATAACGCATATTGCGAACCGAACCTAAGCACGAATGAAAAAGCTAGCATTGCTAAATAGCACTTTAGCAATGGCATAGTAAAGTTGCTAGATCTACACTAATAACTTTTTCGAACAATATTAAATTATAGCAATATTGTGACCTCTTTTTAACTATTTTGTATTTAGTTATAAAAAGAGGCTGCTCGAAGCAACAGCCTATAATTCTAACTACACTACCGAAGGTGCCCGCTTTCAACAATAGGCGTAACCCAATATTTTAATGGGGTATATTGGCACACAGGGCTTAATGCCGTTTTAATTGTTTGCAGCTGCGCTAATAATATATGCACCTCAAACTGATAAAAACTGCGATGCCCTTCTACTTGCTCGGCAATATCAAATTCACTGTGCTCTTTACTGTAGCCTTCAATGTTTTTTAAGTTAAAGCCGGTAATGCAGTCTATGCCAATTAATATATCAACCACTTCATCTTTTATGTTTGTGGGTACATTTAAGGTAAAAAGTAACTGTTCAGCCATGTTTTTTCTCCAACCAACCATAAAAGATAGGTAATAAATAAAGTGTTGTAATTGTTGAGGTAATTAACCCGCCAATAACCACAATCGCCAATGGCTTTTGAATCTCAGCGCCAGGGCCGGTGGCAAATACCAGTGGCAGTAAACCAAACATTGCGGTTGTGGCTGTCATTAACACTGGGCGAAGGCGTCTGCTTGCGCCATCTAAAATGCGCTGAGTTACATTGGCAGAAAACATTTTCATTTGCTCAAAGTAGCTGATCATCACAATACCATTGAGTACCGCTACGCCAAGTAAAGCAACAAAACCAACCGATGCAGGCACCGAGAGGTATTCATTACTAATAAATAGGGCAATCACTCCCCCCATTAACGCAAACGGAATATTAGCAATTATCAGCGTTGATTTAGATAACGATTTAAACGTGGTAAATAAAATAATGAAAATCAGTATTAATGCCACCGGAATAAGCACCAGCAAGTTTTGTGTTGCACGTTGCTGGCTTTCAAATTCGCCACCAAACGACAAGGTATAACCACTGGGTAATTTTATGCTGCTATTAATTTTAGCTTCCAGTTCATTTACATAACTAACCACATCCCGGTTATCCACATTTACGCTTACAGAAGCAAAGCGCTTTGCTTTTTCTCGCTCTATTAACAATGGCCCCGTTTTAAAGCTAATATTAGCCACCTCTTCAAGTGGTAGTAGGCTGTTGTCGGGCATTAAAATTAGCTTTTGCTTTAATGCGCTCATTGACGATAACTCAAAGTGTGCTGCGCTTTCGCCTTTTTGTGCATTAAACACAATTGGGATCACGCGGTTTCCTTCTTGCAGTGCCGATACCTGTAGGCCTTCTAATTGCGACTTTAAATAATCGCTTAATCCTTCGGTGGTTAAACCAAACTGACTGGCAACCTCAGGAATAAGTTTAATATTTACGTATTTACCCCCTTCAATAAGCGCCATTTGCACATCACTTGCGCCGTCAATATTAGTGGCAAGTGCAGTGACTTTTTCAGCTAATGAGGCAAGTGTCGCAATGTCATTACCAAATACTTTAATCGAAATATCACCGGTGCCACCGGTGAGCATTTCTGATACCCGCATTTGTATTGGCTGAGTAAAGCCAATATTTACCCCTGGAAATTGCGCAAGAGTTTGTCGAACATCCTCGATTAGCAGCGCTTTGGAGTCAAAACGCCATGTATCTTTTGGCGCTAATTCCATAAACACATCGGTTTCGTTTAACCCCATAGGATCAAGCCCGAGTTCATCGGAGCCGGTACGGGCAACAATTTGTACGATTTCTGGGGTGTTTTTTAACAGTGTGGCTTCAATTTGTTTATCGATATCCAGCGAGGCTTGCAAGGAAATACTCGGCGATTTTTCCAGTTGTACAATAATGTCGCCTTCATCTAAAACGGGCATAAAGCTTTTGCCAAGCCCCTGAAATAACACCCCACTGAGCACTAAAACAGCGACCGATATAACACTTATTGCCACCGGCTTTTTAATTGCTTGGGCAAGTGTTTTAGTATAAAAACCTTGTAATAGCGTGACCATTTTAGGCTGGGTTACGGGTTCATTTTTTAATAACAACGAGGCTAAAATTGGAATAACCGTTAACGACAACAACAGCGCACTTAGCATGGCAAACACGATAGTTAACGCCACTGGGGTAAATAACTTACCTTCTAACCCTGTAAGCATTAATAGCGGTGAAAACACGATAATTATAATAATTGTGCCTGAGAACACTGGCGTCGCGACCTCTTTACATGCGCGATAAATAACATGCAGCCGAGGGAGGTGCTGATTGTTAGCCAACCGATTCACTATGTTTTCAACAATAACTACCGATGAGTCCACCAGCATACCAATAGCAATCACTAAGCCGCCTAAACTCATTAAATTAGCCGATAAATCAAACTGCTTCATCATTATAAATGTCAGCAATGCCGACATAGGTAAAGACAAAGACACCACCAATGAAGAGCGAATATCGCCTAAAAACAAGGCAAGTAGCACTATCACTAAAATAATCGCTTGGCCTAATGCGCTGGTAATGGTGCTAATTGCGGTATTTATTAAGTTAGAGCGGTCGTAAAACACATTAATTTTTGTGCCTTGCGGTAATGAAGCTTCAATGGTGCGAAGTTTATCTTTTACATCTGCAACAACTTGCGCTGTATTACTATTTTTAAGCGCAATTATAAGCCCTTGTACCGCCTCTTCACTGTTTTTAGTAACTGCGCCATAACGGGTTAAACTGCCAACGTGTACCGTGGCAATATCACTTAACCTAATAACCTTATTTTGAGTGGACTTAATCACGGTATTTTCAATGGCGGTTATATCGGTGTATTTGCCCTCAGTGCGCAAAATTAAGGTGTCGTTGCCTTTTTCTAAGCGCCCTATGCCACCGTTTTGATTCGTTTGCGTGATTGCCAACTTCATTTCATCAAAGCTGACTTGATGCTGTTGCATCAATAAAGTATTGGGAAGTATTTCATAGGTTTTTGAAAAGCCGCCAAGGCTATTTACATCAGCAACGCCGGTTACAGTGCGCAATAATGGACGAATTTGCCAATCTAAAAGCTCTCTTTTTTCAATCAGCGATAAGTGAGTACTTTCTATGGTAAACATGAACACCTCGCTCAAAGGCGTGCTCATTGGCGCCATGCCGCCACTAATATTACTGGGCAAGGTGGGTAAAATATTTAATAAACGCTCATTCACTTGCTGACGCGCCCAATAAATGTCGGTGCCCTCTTCAAAGTCAATGGTAATATCGGTAATAGAATACTTAGTGGTAGAGCGCAGCATTTGCTGTGACGGAATACCCAGTAATTCGGTTTCAATCACTCGTGTTACTTGCGATTCTATTTCAAGGGCGTTCATGCCGGGTAATTTGTACACTATTTTAACTTGGGTGGGCGATATTTCTGGAAAAGCATCTACTGGAATACTTAACCAAGATTTAGCACCAATGGCCATAGCAACAATAACAAAAATACTAACAAACAAACGCTGAGTAAGTGAAAACTTAATAAGCTGGTTTAACATTTACTCTCTCCCTAAGTGAAGCAACATACCTTGTAGCGCACTTACCGAGCTTATTAGTACCTGCTGATCATCTAGGTTTTTATTGGCAGTAAATACATAGTCTTTGCCTTGTGAACCTTTGAGCTCAATCGGTAGTAACTCAAGGTTATCGCCAGACTTCAAAGCAATGTAATTAACATCTTCAAATTCAAACACCGCTGACTTTGCTATTTTAAAGCCCGTTAATTTATTTACCGGTGTGACTTTGATGGTTTGCCCCAGTGTCAGCTGGCACTCATTTGAGCTTGGTGTCGCCCACACAATTTGATGGTATTTATCTGCAATACTGTCATAGCTCTCAATATTTAAGCTGCAACTTTGTGACAGCTTAAAATGCGCTAACGTGTTGGTAAAACTAAGAGGGACTTTAATCTTAACGCGAATACTACTTGCATCGATAATATCAAACGCGGTGTCACCCATCATACGATTTTCCGACTCATTGGTGAGTTTTAAAATTCCCGTTTTTGGACTCACTAAGGTCACGTTTTCATTATCATCAATGTTTAAAAATGCCATTTGATGTTGCATATGTTCAAAGTTTAGCTTGGCTTCAAAATAGCTTTTTGTGATTTCAACCCATTCAGAGCTTCTTATTATTTTGTTTTTTAAGTGCTGTTGGTTTATGTCGTAATGGCTTTTAGCAATAGCGAGCATGTCTTTTGCTGATTGATAGGCATCTAAAAAATGGTGAACATCACTGCCCTCAACGCTTGCGATAGTGGCGCCTTTTTCTACCATGCTGCCGTTAGGGTATAAGTAACGAACCTGCTGTACATCAAACGCAAACAGCACCGTATAATTGACCCCGGGTTTGAAATTGACTTCACCAATTAAACTTTGCCCGTTAATAAACTCTGTTTTTTGAATCGGCGCAAATTCAACATCAAAACCACTGAGTGACGAAAGCCCTACAGGTGCTAAATTTTGCGAAGCAAACACAGGATTAAATGTTAATAAAGCCACCGTAGAGAAGAAAAATAACGTATATTGAATACGCAAAAAATGACGCATTTTTTTTGTAAAATTTAACAGCATTTCGTTTGTTCACATTTGATTAATTTTATAGAATCAACCATGACTTTTTTATGCTGTTAAATCATCAGGCATACGCCGTAACGTTCCTAAAAACAGCTTAATTTACAGCATGGTACATTTGTCCATTGTAATTATAATGCATTGATAGTAGAGGTTTTAATGAGAGATAAGCTAATAGCGGCTACATTGTTAGTAATAATGGTGTTGAATTTTTTTGATGTGCTAACAGATATACGTTTAGGGGTGCCGCAGTGGCATATTTTTTCCGAAGGCTTGATCGTCGTTATCTCTGCAGCCTGTGCTATTTACTTAATTAGAGACATTCGTGCGCGTACAGCTAATATTAATGCGCTGAAACAAGAATTAGTGCATTCAAAAAAAGAACTTAAAAACATATCACAAGCAATGATGGATGCACGCCATGAATACAGCGGCGTTATTCAAACTCAATTTTCACAGTGGACATTGACCCGCAGTGAGCAAGAAGTCGCGATGTTGTTACTTAAAGGCTTAAGCTTTAAAGAAATAAGCGCACTAAGAAGCACAAAAGAAAAAACCGTTCGTCAACAAGCGTCCGATATTTACAGCAAAGCCGATGTAGAAGGCCGACATGAGTTTGCTGCATGGTTTTTAGAAGACTTTATGCAACAAGGACAATACCAACCAACAAGTTCAAGCCTCAATTAATTGACAAGCTACAAAGGTGAGGCCTCTGGTTATTTCTATAGCTTTGCATCCGCTGCGCATTAAATCTTAAGGAATAATTAAAAACCTTAATGATTATCTCTGTGTAAAACTAGATGAGTTCATTTTACTATGACAACCATTGCTCAACTTAGCAAAAACATAACCCCCTACAGCCCCTGCAAGCAGCTGCATATAAAAACCCCAGCCTCTTGCGCCCGCTATAATAGTAATATTCATAATTGACTCAATAGCAATTAAAGCCGTAGCAAACGCCACAATACCCGCAATTACAAATAATTGCGCACCTTGTTTTTTAACTTTTTTAGCAATAAGCCAGGTAACCAAAAACGCGATAGCAAGTGCAATAGCAATAGTGCAATAGCAATAATAGCGCCATAGGTCGGTAGCAAGCCGAGCCAATCTTCAAGGGTTAAGTTAACACGGTCATTAAAGCCCACCACAACACCCACATTAACTAATTGATTGACAACGTATTGACTATGAAACAAGCTAGCGAGTGTAAATGTAAGTAACCAAGAAACTAAAAATGAAGGGAGTATACGTGTTAAAAACGACATGGTTATCTCAATTTAAAATGAAACTTTTTTCTTACAGTAGCAAAGGCTTGCAGGGTAAACAATCTCTACGTTGTATTACTCTACTCTCGCTTTTAGCGTTTTCTTGTAACGCCAGTGCCGAGTTACCAAAACAGCAATACACTGCTGATACCTTAGCAACGGGACTCAATTCACCGTGGAGCATGGTTAAACTCCCAAACAATACCTGGTTAGTCACAGAACGTGATGGTCATATTGTTATCATTAAAAACAACCAACAAACCCGAGTTAAACTAGATTTCGAGGGCTTATACGTTGCAGGTCAAGGCGGCCTACTCGATATAGTGCTTTCGCCAAATTACAGTGAATCAAAAGAAATTATATTCACTTACGCTCAAGGTGAGCTTGATGCAAACAGGCTCGTTATTGCCAAAGCTACGTTTGATGGTGCGCAATTTTCAACGCCAAAAATTATTTATAGAGTTGCCACTGATAAAGACACACCACAACATTACTCAGGCCGCGCCCTTGTCCTACCCGATAATACCTTATTATTTTCAAGTGGCGATGGCTTTGACTACCGTGAGCAAGCACAGGTTATGACCAGTCAACTTGGCAAAACATTACGCATAAACTTAAACGGCACGATACCAAACGATAACCCATTTATTAATCACAAAAATCCTGCAGCTCATGCTGTGTACTCACTCGGGCACCGTAACTTGCAAGGCTTGGTTTATGATTACGATACACAGCAAATTGTTAGCCACGAACACGGCCCCGCAGGCGGCGACGAACTAAACTATTTAACCCCAAGCACCAATTACGGCTGGCCGGTGATCACCAACGGAGATGATTACTCACAAGCACGTATTTCACCGTTTAGAGAATACCCTGGAATGGCTAAACCAACGGTTGATTGGACGCCCTCAATCGCCCCTTCTGGCATGGCTTATTATGGCTCAAATCATTTAGCTTTTCCCTCACTACAACAGCATGTGCTAATCACTACGCTGGTCGATAAAAAGCTCTACAGCGTTAATTTAGCGAATGGTGAACTTACCCAGACTCATGTTTTACCAGAGGTAACTGGGCGTTTGCGGGATGTATTTGTTACAACCGAGGGTAATATCGCGGTGTTAACCGATGGAAAAGATGCAAAATTGCTGCTGATAACGCCAAAGTGATTAGCTTGACTAGATCGTTCAACACAACTGTATCTAAATACTCGACGAGCTTTTTATATGATTATCAGGTCTTATTTTTTGCTGTTTGAGCGAAAGTCAAAAAGAAAGACCTGACTTTATTGGTTTTTGCGATGCATATTTCTGATTAAATACAATCAAGGTGAGTTAGTTAAATTGGCTTTCGTCTATTTCAATGGTTATGCTATTTAATAAATCGTTAGTGAACTTTTCACTTTCTTCTTTACTGACATAACTTCCTTTGCCTTGAATATTTGCAAGTAACTGGTTTGCAATCTCCTCATAGGCAACATCTAATTGAGTCTGTAATGTTTTAATATCGTCGTGAGTCATCGAGTTGCCTAAAATAAAAGGCTTACTGGGATTCATTGGCCCATAGTTGCCTTCCCAAATTACATTACCTGTTTTAGACTTAAGGACGGCTTTGAGCTGAGGTAAAAACCTTGTGCTTTTTTCGTCGGTAAAAATGACGCACCATGGCTCAAGTGTTATAACTTGTTTATGAAGATTTTCATTTAAGTGAATAGACTTTACTGATTCTTTTAAAATTTGAATGCTATTTAGCGAATTCAACAAAGTGCTCGCTAAATCAAAGTTCTCTTTTAAGTCGAGCTCTAAACTGCCTTTCATGTGCTTTTCATTAGACAAATCAGATGCTATAACGCCAAGAACCCCATAACGCAGCCCTACATCATCCGACGTATTAACCCAATTAGTAATAACAAAACCTGAACCTTCAATTCTTCGATCCCCTATAGCTAAACTCCAATCATTCCAATCGATATTTAATACATCTAGTTTAATTTTTTCATTTGAACCTAAAGGAACAGCACCTCCCCTTTGAACCGATTGGCACGCTGAAACTAAAAAAATAAAAGTGAATATAAATAGGTGCTTATACATTATAAAACAATCCTTGTTAAAAACTCGATTAATCAAAAGTAAACTATAACACCCTTATTTAACTCTGCGCACTAGTTAAAGTTTTATAGAATGAATGATGGAAACAAAAATAATTTTATGATGATAGCAGCATTATTTTACTAACTGTGTAGTGGTACAGTTATCCAATAATGAATCCAAAATTGAACTTGGAGACTCATCTGCCAAAAGCTTCATACTAAAAAACAGTAAAAGTGTGCCAAAGGTTAATCTCATACTCTACTCATATATACCTTGCTAAGCAGATAAAAATTGTTGGGTATAATCGCGAAGCAATGGCCATCTGTTTTTATTCCGTTTAAGCAACTTATAGTTACTACTTTTCATCTTCGTCATAAATTATTGAAGCTAGTACTGGACGAACTACTGCAAGAATTAAAATAATAATTACCAACGCCCCCATAACTAACTTAATTAGTCTAAAAAACCATGGTCTTTGCCATATTTCTCCCGTTTCCTCATCCATCTTTTTTTGTTTGATGAATTCGTCGTAAGCCTTATTCAGATCTGTGTGCTTAGTAATTTTAGGGTATTCAATAACAATACCAATTTTAGCAAGTGAAACTCGAGCTAACTCGGATTGTTCCTGGTTGACGTAAAGCATATGATTTTTTACATCGGCATAGTAATAAATACGTTCTTGCTCTAGTACGTCCGCAATTTTAACAGAGTCAACCAACCGCATATCTTGAATTAACGGCCTATAAATGGGGCTATCTTCCTTTACCCATTTAACAATAAAAACAGCAAAAAGCATTGATATAATCAGAACCAATAATAGTTTGTGTTCTTTTGTGATGAGTTTATTAATTTTATCTCTCCGTGATATCGATAATACAGCCGAACTTGCGAGTAGTTATAACTCTACAATTTGGGGAAATTGTGAGTGTTTTGGCACTAAGTGCCAGCGATTAATTTTCCCAAGCCAGCTTGCTGGCTGGCTGTACAACATTGGCTTGTTATGTGCCGGGCAATGGTTATTCACCATCTATATTTCTTCCAACTCTACTTTTGCTAGTAAACCACAATACAGCAATAAGAATCTGGCTTGTGAATAGTAAGCCACTGGATATTTTAAACGTCAACTGCACACCTGTACTAGGACAACCCCACATACAAGTTGACAACAGTCCCATCACCGATGCGCTTAAGGCTATAAAATTGACTAAAAATATTAACAGGTATTTCATTTATCTAGTGGCACATAACGAGCCTGTAGAATAACTCGTTTTTAATTTATTTTTATTGATGCTTTACCATAGCCGAGTTCCTATTTTGATTCAATTAGTTACTTCAATTTTTCGTAAAATATAAAAAGAGGATTTGCTGTTGCTTTAATTGGCGTTTTGGCAGGTATCACAGGTCTTTAAGTGGCTTATTTTAGGTGATAAGGGCTTACTTTTATTAATGCATCGTGTTTTACATATCAATATTAAGCCTTCACGTTCATCCTCATTTACTTCTCATTCTCTTTGTGCAAAAAATTTTGTGAATTATTCACAAAGAGGTTTAGAGGCGCTGCGCTTAAGAGGTTGAAGTTAAAGGTGCTAGGGTCTAGGGAAGTGACTAGGTCTTAGCCCGAAAATTAAAATATTCTTTTTGTTTTCTCATTTACTCTCATTCACCCTCATTCACTTCTCTTTGTGCAAAATGGTTTTAAGTGATTTACTCACAGGAGGACAAATAAGCAAATGCTGTACTAATAACGTAAGGGCTATTCTGTCGCGCTTCTTATATGTGTTTGCCGTAAGCTGCTTGCTTAACAGCCGCATCGACAGACGAAGAAAACGAACTTGTTTATTGATTTAGGATTGATCGTCAATTTATAAAAACGGTCAAAAAGAACAGTAGCGCCTATTGATAGAGTTAAGGCTGATATGTTTTAACTGCTCAGTACTCTTGCTGGAATTTCTCATGTAATTCGTAGAGCTTTTCAGCTATTTTTACACCTGTAGAATTACGACTTTTCCTCATTATATTTGCAACAGCACCGCCAACAGCTTTACCTGCATAGTTTGTCATTGGGCCATGTTTAGACATGTTTTTTTTAATATCCAACCATAAAGGCAATAGCTTATCAGGGAAGTGGCTAGGATTAAGACTACCCGTTAAATTGTTAACAAGTAGCAATCTAATTTTAACATCCCCAGGGCGATACAAAGCTCCTTGATTGCCTCTGAAATTCTATTTTTCGCATAATCGTATCGAAAAACTCAATCCTTTAAGAGCAACGCCTCGCTTAACCAGCGCAAAATACAGGCTAAAATTAGCGACGAAGGAGCGCAAGCCTGCTGTTTTGCGCCCTTTGTGGTTTAAGGGTTTGTTAGTTTTCAATGCTTACCAACAAATGCCACAATCCAATCATGCTCTTCATTACCTGTCGTTTCAGTATCAAAGAACTCTGATATTTCAGCTTTCATAGCATCTAACTCGCTTACACCCTCTTCGAGGGTTGATAAGTAAGTTGTATGAAAGAAGCAACCATACACCCCACTAGTTATAGAATATGGCGCAATATCACCACCTTTTTCCAAAGTTAGACGGGCACCTTTAGAATGCTCCTCATCCTTAATTATTTCACCTATTTCAGAACCTATCGTTCCGATGGTATCTCCATTATCAGTTTGATTCCACATAGCTCAACTTTTGAAAAATAACGGCTTATTGAACACCACTTTTGGGGGTTATAACACCCCAAAACGGCGTATATTACATAGCTTCATAATTCCACTAAACAACTCCAATGTAAACATACAATTACGCATGTTATAAAATTACCATGGTTAAAATACACCAAAACGACTTTTAAAATGGAATCATACTTAAACCATTTAATAAACTCGCAAAATGTAGGGCAAGGCACGCGAGCACAGGCATTGAATGTGCTAAGTTTCTTATATAAATTAACGCGCTAAAGCCGATTCCTACGCGGTGAGTTTCACACCGAGTTAATCTCACAGCTCGCTAACTTTACTCTCGCTAACTTGCTAACTGAACCCTGATTAACAAAAAAGCCGCTGTTCATTACAAACAGCGGCTTCTCTTCTTAAAGCTTACGGCTTAAAACTTACAGCTCTAAAGCTTATTTAATTACTTCAAGGCCGTTCATATATGAACGAAGTACTTCAGGCACGACTACTGAACCATCCGCTTGTTGGTAGTTTTCAAGTATTGCTACTAGAGTACGGCCAACCGCTAAACCCGAACCGTTTAGTGTATGCAATAACTCTGGCTTTTTCTCACCATTGCGACGAAAACGTGCTTGCATACGGCGCGCTTGGAAATCCACCATGTTTGAACATGATGAGATTTCACGGTAGGTATCTTGCGCTGGTAACCATACTTCTAAATCGTAGGTTTTTGCTGAGCCAAAGCCCATGTCACCCATACATAAAATTACTTTACGGTATGGTAGCTCTAGTGCTTGTAATATTTGCTCTGCGTGACCTGTTAGCTCTTCCAATGCTTGCATTGAATCTTCTGGTTTTACCAGCTGTACTAGCTCAACTTTATCGAACTGGTGCTGACGAATAAGGCCACGAGTATCACGGCCATAACTGCCAGCTTCACTTCTAAAACACGGAGTGTGGGCAGTTAAACGAATTGGTAAATCTTTTTCGTCGTAAATTTCGTCACGCGCGCTGTTTGTCAGTGGTACTTCTGCAGTAGGAATTAAGCTAAAACCTTCTTGCTCTTCACCGTCATCATTTACAAGACCTTTAGTGTGGAATAAGTCTTCTGCAAACTTAGGTAATTGACCTGTACCGTATAAACTGTCGCGGTTTACTAAATACGGTACGTACATTTCTGTATAACCGTTTTTATCTGTATGCGTGTCTAGCATAAATTGCACTAGTGCACGGTGCATGCGGGCCATTGCGCCGCGCATTACAGTAAAGCGTGAACCGGTAATTTTAACGCCCATTTCAAAATCAAGGCCGTTTAAATCTTGTCCTAAGTCTACATGATCTTTTACTGCAAAATCATACTTTTTAGGCTCGCCCCAGGTTGAAATCTCAACGTTGTCAGATTCATCAGCGCCCGCTGGTACTGATTCATCAGGTAAATTTGGGATAGCTAAAGAAATTTGCTTAAGCTCTTCTAAAATAGCGTCTTGCTCAGCTTTAACACTATCAAGTTGCGCGCCTAAGTTGCTTACTGCATCTAACAATGGTTGTGCATCTTCGCCTTTAGCTTTAGCTTGGCCAATCGCTTTGGAGCTACTGTTACGCTCACTTTGTAATTCTTGTGTTTTTACTTGTAATGTTTTGCGTTTTTCTTCAAGTGCGCTGACAGTCGCAGTATCTAGCTCGTAACCACGTGCTGCTAGACGCGCAGCTGTTTGCTCGAGATCTTGACGTAATAATTTAGAATCTAACATGTTAGTTTTTAACCTTTTTGCATTACCAGCTGAAGGCCCAGCCAAGCCATAAAAATACACACCACCACATTTAAGGTGATATTGAGGGCCATTTTAAAAAAGTGACCTTGTTGTAATAACAACAACGAATCCATTGAAAATGTCGAGAAGGTGGTCAAAGCACCTAGAAAGCCAATCCCTATAAAGGTTTTAGCGGGGCTAACGGTGATAATTTCGCGCTCTATCAAACCGTATAATACGCCCATCAACAATGAACCAAGAATATTAACCGTCAACGTGCCAAAAGGGAATCCCCTACCAAGTAGTTTTAGCATGGTTTCACTAATAAAAAACCGTAAACAGGCGCCTGAGGCTCCTCCTGCGGCAATCATGAGATATATCTTAAGGCTTGTCATAGCGTTTTATGTCACTGTGATGATCGCGCTCTTTTAAATAGTCGAGCTTTTGCTTTATTTTTTGTTCTAAGCCACGATCCGTTGGAAAGTAATATTGCTTATCGGCTATCTGCTCTGGAAAGTACTTTTCTCCTGCAGCATAGGCGCCTTCTTCATTGTGCGCATAGCGATATTCAGCACCATAGCCTAAGTCTTTCATTAAGTTCGTTGGTGCATTACGTAAATGCTCTGGCACCGGGTAACTTGGCTCGCTCTGCGCATCCGCTTTGGCTTGATTAAACGCCGCGTACACCGCATTACTCTTCGGTGCGCTAGCTAGGTAAATCGTAGCTTGTGCAATTGCACGCTCGCCTTCACTTGGTCCAACTCGCTGAAATATATCCCATGCATTGAGGGCCACTTCCATGGCACGCGGATCAGCATTACCAATATCTTCAGTGGCGATGGCGAGTAACCGCCTTGCAACATACAGCGGATCGCCGCCACCGGCTAAAATACGACAATACCAATACAAAGCACCATCTGGGGAGCTACCTCGAACTGACTTATGAAAGGCTGAGATCAAATCGTAAAATTCATCCCCCCCTTTGTCATACTTGGCTAAATGCGTTGGCAATACTTGACTGAGTACGTGCTCATCAACTAGGTATTGGCCGTTTTGCTCTACGGTTAAATCAATCGCCTGCTCAAGTAAATTAAGCACTTTACGAGCATCGCCATCACTGGCTTGGCACAACGCTTGTTTAGCATTTTGTGCAAGTACCACCGTTTTATTTTTCAGTTCATCATCGCTTGCAAGCGCTCGCTCAATAACAAGATGCAAATCAGTGTCTTGCAGCGATTTAAGGACATATACTCGTGCTCGCGATAAAATCGCATTGTTTAGTGCAAACGAGGGATTCTCGGTGGTGGCACCAACAAAAATAAAGGTACCATCCTCTATATGTGGTAAAAACGCATCTTGCTGAGATTTATTAAAACGATGTACTTCGTCAACAAACAGTAAGGTACGTTGGCCACGACCTTCAAGGTTAGTACGCGCTTCACTCACCGCATCACGAATATCTTTAATGCCTGCCGTTACCGCCGACATTTGAATCAGCGCCGCATCGGCATGGTTGGCAATAATTTGCGCTAAGGTAGTTTTACCAACGCCCGGCGGCCCCCACAAAATAAGACTGTGGCAACGCCCTGCTAAAATAGCTTGATAGAGAGGCTTATCTTGGCTTAATAGATGTTGCTGGCCAATATACTGATCTAAACTGGTTGGTCGCATGCGCGCAGCAAGTGGGCGCACATCCGGGCCAAAATTAAAGCCTAAATTACTCACCTTGACTTTGATCGTCTATTTCAACGCCTTCAGGAATACTAAACTCAAAGGTTGAAGTAGCAAGGCTTTGATTTACTTTAGTGTCGCTAAAAGTAAATGTAGATGATTGCCCGGAGCTGTCTTTAACCAATAATGACGCTAAGCCTACTTTATCTGCTGCAAACACAATATCCAGCTGTTCAACTTGGCTTTCAACGCCTTTATTAGGTGTAACACTGAACCCAGTATCCGTGGCGTGTACTTGGTACTTTTGCCATTGCGCCGGATCTTTGGAGGTGAGTAATACAAACGGTGTTGAATCAATCAAACTGTGAGTATTCATAATCGTTACTTGCTCAGCAAAGCTGTCGAAGTAATAGGTTTTATCGCCATTTGATACAAATAACGTGTCATCAGGGCTCGCTTGTTGCCAACGGATCATCATTGGCTGTTGTAAGGCGATAGTACCTTCACCTTGCATAATTGATTGACCTTGGTCGTCATTAACTTGCTGCGCAAATTGCGCTTGAAAACTCTTTAAACCGGCCAGTTTATCTTGTAATGCTTGGCTGTCATCCGTTGCACTGTCACTTGCAAATACTGATGCTGATAAAAAACAGCTAATTGCTAAGGCTAAATATTTAATTTGTTTCATTTAATTTGCTCCACCATTGGGCACTAATACATCACGGGCACCGTTATGACCTGGTGCGCTTACAATACCCGATGTTTCCATTTGTTCAACTAAACGTGCGGCACGGTTGTAACCAACACGTAATTTTCGCTGCACACTTGAAACTGACACTTTGCCTGTTTCAACAACAAATGACACGGCTTCATCATAAAGCGGATCTGATTCTTCATCCGCGTTTTCACTGGCTTCGCCTGGCAATAAAATATCCTCAGTGGCGTCACCATTTAAAATTTCGTCTATATAATTTGGTTTTGCACGTGCTTTCCAGTCATTCACCACCGCATGTACTTCATGGTCATCAACAAACGCGCCATGTACACGTATCGGTACGCTGGTGCCCGGCGGTAAATAGAGCATATCACCCATACCTAGCAGGTTTTCTGCGCCTTGTTGATCTAAGATGGTACGCGAGTCAATTTTACTTGATACCTGAAACGCCATTCGCGTTGGGATATTCGCTTTAATTAAACCAGTAATTACATCAACCGATGGGCGCTGTGTTGCTAGTATTAAATGAATACCTGCCGCTCGGGCTTTTTGCGCAATACGGGCAATTAGCTCTTCAACTTTTTTACCAACAATCATCATCATGTCAGCAAATTCGTCAATCACCACCACGATACTCGGTAACTTACCTAACTCGTCTGGTCCTTCTTTCATACCATCAGTATCTTTAAATAATGGATCGAGAATCGGGTAACCCGCCTCTTTCGCATCCAATACCTTTTGGTTGTAACCTTTTAAGTTACGAACACCTAACGCCGACATTAACTTATAACGACGTTCCATCTCACCTACACACCAACGCAGCGCATTGGCAGCTTCTTTCATATCGGTGACCACTTCACACAGTAAATGTGGGATACCTTCGTAAACAGAAAGTTCCAACATTTTCGGGTCAATCATGATCATACGCACATCATCAGGGCCTGATTTGTACAGTAAGCTTAATATCATTACATTAACGCCCACTGACTTACCTGAACCTGTGGTACCTGCCACCAGTAAATGCGGCATTTTACCCAAATCAGCACAGATTGGTTCACCGGCAATATCTTTACCTAAGACCATAGTCAGTGGCGATGGATTTTGCTCAAATTTTGGCGCGTCGATTACTTCTGATAACCGCACTATTTCGCGGTGTTTATTAGGTAATTCAATCCCTACATAGGTTTTACCCGGAATAACTTCAACCACTCGGACACTAACCGCTGATAGCGAGCGGGCTAAATCTTTAGCAAGACCAGTAATTTTAGAAACTTTAATACCCGGCGCTAAATCAAGCTCAAAACGGGTTACAACAGGTCCAGGGTATACGGCAACAACCGTAGCTTGAACGTTAAAATCAAGGAGTTTAGTTTCAACTAACCTCGATACAGCTTCAAGCTCTTCTGGTGAAATTGGGTTTTTGGCTTTATCAGGTCTATCTAACAAATCAAGCGTAGGCAATGGCGTACTTGGCGGCTTTTCTTCGAGTAGCTGCTCAAACTTTTCTTTTGCGGTAGGTGGAGGCTGATAGGTACTCTTTGGTTTTGGCATTGGTCTTGCTGGCGAAACCACAGTAGTAACTGGTTTTTCAGGCTCAGTAACATGGCTTTGATCAAGCGCATTTAAGGCAGCCGCAGTGTCCATTGGTTCATCATCAATGGCGCTAAAATTAATTTCTTGATCCAGAATGTCATCCAAATCATCAAATGCAGGATGAGAGTCTTGATTTGACACCGCACTATCACTATCCACTTTTGGTTCTGAAAAGCGAATGGCGGGTGTCTCTTTACGTGTCTGTTGCTCATTAACAGGGTCTTGTTCAATTGCAACTTCAGTATTTGCAGTGCGTTCGCGTTGTAACCATGCTTTTAAGTGATGGGCAATAAAACGATAACCTCGCATGATCAAATCGCCAATAAAATCGACACATTGCACCCACGACACGCCTGTTAATAATGTTAATCCAGCAAAAAAGAAACATAATAATAAAATCGAGGTACCGGTAAAGTTAAATGCAGGCATCATCGCTGAAGCTATCACATCACCGACTACCCCACCGGATGAAAAATTATAAATATCATCAAAATTAATACTACTGATAGCCGTTGCTGAAGTGATAAATAATGCAAAACCAATCACTCTAAGCGATAACGTTGTATAGTCGAGTTGAAATATTCTATGAGGTTGCTTAAATAATAAGTAGCCAAATATTTGTAGTGCAGCTGGCACAAAATAAGCTAACCAGCCAAATGTCAGCAATAAAATATCGGCGATCCACGCACCTGCAGCTCCAGTTATGTTTCTTACATTGTCATAACCTGTTTGCGACCAACTCGGATCAGCAGGATCAAAGCTTACCAGCGCACACAATATAAATATTGCGGCAAAGGTGCTAATTATTAAACCGGTTTCTAATAGTCTTTGTACACCATTTAGGCGCATAACTCGCTATTCCTCATTTTTCTTTGTACTTCTTTGTACTCATTCTTAGCAATGGAATACCTTAGCAGGAAATACTTTTTGTTGCACTTTATCTTAACCATGATGGCCTGATTATGAACAGGTTTTTATTAATCGCGCATGTATCAATAATACAACTTAAGTAGTTACTAAAAAATAGCGCATAGTTCAGCCGATATATGGGCGAATAATCACCCCTTGCTCGCCTTTTACTTCTTCCATAACAACATAGGTACGGCTTTCACTAACGTTCGGTAGCTTGAGCAGAATATCCCCTAATACACCACGATATTCAGACATATCATTTACGCGGGTTTTTAGTAAAAAGTCAAAGTTACCCGAGACTAAATGGCATTCGATAATTTCATCATGCTTTTTAACTGCAGCACTAAATTCATCAAACACATCAGGTGATGTTTTAGTGATTGTCACTTCGACGTACACCGACAAACCTTGCCCAAGTTTAGCAGGGTCAACCACGGCTTTATAACCGACGATGTAACCTTCGCGTTCGAGCTTTTTTACACGCTCTAAACAAGGCGTTGCACTGAGCCCCACACGTCGAGCTAATTCAACATTAGACACTCGGCCATCGTGCTGTAGCTCTATTAAAATCTTACGGTCAATACGGTCTAATAACTCATGCATAATAACGACTAGTTTTTTGTACTGTTTAAACGGTGTTTTCAGATTATATCACTAGAATACCGATTAAAAAAGGTGAGACACACTGCCAGTACATGAATATAATAGTGAAAAATTTTATCCCGTTCTATTAAGGCAATATTATGATTATCGGTGTACCTAAAGAAATAAAAAACCATGAATACCGTGTAGGTATGGTCCCTGCTAGTGTTCGTGAGTTAGTAAACCACGGCCACCAAGTTTTTGTTGAATCTGATGCAGGTATGGGCATTGGCTTCACTAACGAAGATTACACACTGGCAGGTGCAGAAATTCTAGCAACTGCTGCTGAGGTTTTCGCAACAGCAGAGATGATTATAAAAGTAAAAGAGCCACAAGCCGTTGAACGTGCAATGCTACGTGAAGACCAAATTCTTTTCACTTACTTACACCTTGCACCAGATCTTCCACAAACTGAAGACCTAATCAAAAGCAAAGCAATTTGTATCGCATACGAAACAGTAACTGATTCACGCGGTGGTTTGCCACTACTTGCACCTATGAGTGAAGTTGCTGGCCGTATGTCTATTCAAGCTGGTGCACAAGCACTTGAAAAATCAAACCATGGTCGTGGCATGCTACTTGGCGGCGTACCGGGTGTTGAGCCAGCTAAAGTTGTTGTTATTGGCGGCGGCATGGTTGGTCGTAGCGCAGCACAAATGGCTGTTGGCCTTGGTGCTGAAGTTGTCGTACTTGATCGTAACATTGACGTACTACGCGCACTTGACGCTCAGTTTGGTAATAAAGTTAAAGCGATTTACTCAACAGCTGATGCACTTGAAAAGCATGTACTTGAAGCTGACCTAGTAATTGGTGGCGTACTTATCCCAGGTGCTGCTGCACCTAAACTAGTTACTGCTGAACACATTAAAGCAATGAAGCCTGGCTCTGCAATTGTTGATGTTGCAATTGACCAAGGTGGTTGTATCGCAACGTCTAAAGCAACAACTCACGCTGATCCGACCTTCATCGTTGATGACGTTGTTCACTACTGTGTTGCTAACATGCCAGGTGCTGTACCACGTACATCTACTTTCGCACTTAACAATGCAACATTGCCTTTCATCATTAACCTTGCAAACAAAGGTTATAAGAAAGCATTACTAGATGACGCTAACTTCCTTAAAGGTCTTAACGTGATCAAAGGCCAAGTAACTTACAAAGAAGTTGCTGAAGCCTTCAACATGCCATACGTAGATCCACGTACTGCTGTTGAAAACGCATAACTAGCGTTTAGAATAATAAAAGCCTGTGAACATCAGTTCACAGGCTTTTTTTATATCACCAAAAAAGTTTATTACAGCTTACATTGTGGGTTTTTACCCGCCGCTTTTGCTGCTTTTTGCTCATTTAATGCTTGTGGTAATTTTGCTTGTAGCTCTTTAATGCGGTTAGCAGGTGCTGGGTGAGTAGACATAAATTCAGGTGTATTACCACTGCCTGCTTTACTCATATTCTGCCAAAGTGTTACGGATTCTTTTGGATTAAATCCGGCTTTTGCCATTAAATCTAAACCCACTTGGTCGGCCTCAGATTCATGAGAGCGACTAAATGGTAAAATAACGCCGTACTGCGCACCTAAACCAAGACCTTGCATAATTTCGTTACGATATTGTACATTGCCCATTTCAAGTGCGGCACTGCCCGCTTGCATACCTGTTTGTAGCAAGGAACTTTGTGATACGCGTTCATTAGAGTGCTCAGCAATTACATGCCCTACTTCGTGCCCGATAACGGTTGCTAGCTGATCTTGATTTTCAGCCACTTTTAACAACCCTGTATGCACACCAATATAGCCACCGGGTAATGCAAACGCGTTAGCTGAATCGTCTTCAAATACCACCACTTCCCACGCCTGAGTTGCGTACTGTTGCGGTAATACTGCAATCACATCGTCAGCAATACACTTTACATACGCATTTACTTGAGGATTATTATTAATTTTTTGATTCTTTTTCATATCAGCAAAGCTTTGCTGACCCATCTGACTCATTTGTTGATCAGAATAAAGCGCAATTTGCGTGCGCCCTGTTGGTGATGTTTTACAACCCGCTAATACAGCGGTGGCAAGCACAGCCAAAACTAATTTTTTCATTGTATTCTCTTAACTAACAATTTAATTGTTCTTAGAATAGCAAACCAGCCTGCAATTGAATATATCGACTGCCAGTAAAAACATCTGTTGCGTTATATTTCTGTTAAAGGCGATAGTTAGCATGCAAACTAAGTACCCAAGACTAATTGTCGCTGTTACAATAGCAGCCTCTTTTTGTTTAATGGGTTAGTCATGCAGGACTCGGTTTCTTTAAATAAACGCATTCTATTACCTTTACTCGCCAGTATTGTTGCAATTACGCCACTGGCAATCGATATGTATCTTCCGGCAATGTTAGTCATTGCTAACGACCTTAATACCACAATGCCTAATGTACAAATATCGTTAAGCATATATTTAGCTGGCTATGCGCTGGGAATGCTATTTTTTGGCCCAATCGCAGATCAAATTGGTCGTCGCGTGTTAACGAAGGTCGGCTTAGCATTGTTTGGCTTAAGCTCTGTCGCATTGGCCTTTTGTAATGACATTCACCTATTTTGGGCTTTGCGGGGCGTACAAGCATTCACAGGTGCTGCAGCAACCGTTGTGGTGCCAGGGATAATTCGTCATATTTATAAACAAGATACTGCTAAAGGAATGTCGTATGTATCGATGATCATGATGGTAGCGCCCTTAGTCGCACCAACGGTTGGATCAATGATCATGGGCTTATCTCACTGGCAAACAATCTTTTTAGTACTGGCTAGTTACAGCTTTGTTATTTTAGCCTTGGTACAAATATACTTAATCGATATCCCTATTTTCAAAAGCCCGATGAAAGGTTTTGCACTATTTTTCGATAGCTATAAAACCGTATTTAAAAATAAAGATACCCGAGCAGATATAGCCAGCTCAATGTTTGTCTCATTCGGCTTTTTTTGCTTTTTAACTGCAGTGCCCTTTGTATACCTTGATTACTTTAAAGTATCAGAACAATTATTTGGTGTTTTATTTGCTTTCAATGTCATGGCGCTAATGTTTGGTAACTTTTTAAATACCCGCCTAGTACCACGTATTGGTTCACGAAAAATGCTGTATTATGGATTAGCGGTCGGCTTTGTAGCTGGCAGTGCCCTACTCACATTTAGCATATTACACCTATCGCTGTATTTTATTGTTGCAGCTATTGCTCCTCTGATGATGAGTTTAGGGGTTACCGCTAGTAATGCTGATGCATTGATCTTAATGCAGTTTGAAGAGCGTTCTGGCACCGCTACGGCGGTTATTGGTACATTGCGCTTTGGCAGCGGTGCATTAGTCGGTCCAATTTTAGCCTTAATGCATGCACAAAGTGCGGTACCATTTTCAAGCTTAATGTTCAGCGCATTAGTATTAACACTAATAGCCCAGCTTTGGCACCGAGCTAGAAACAAAAAAAATGCCCGTAGTTAACGGGCATTTTTTTACTAAGCGACTTATTTATTCAGCTGCTTTAGATACCATCACCATTGCAGGGCGTAATAAACGACCATTTAATGTATACCCTTTTTGCATCACTGCTAATACAGTGTTAGGTGTTACATCATTGCTTGGTTGAATCGACATTGCTTGGTGGAATTCAGGATTAAACTGCTCACCTTGTGGGTTAACAATTTCAACACCAAATTTTGCAACCGCATCGTTGAAGCTTTTAACTGTCATATCAATCCCTTCAAGCAATGGCTTTAAGGTTTCGTTTTCTTTGTCTGAGAACTCAATAGCACGTTCTAGATTATCAATAACAGGTAATAATTCGTTAGCGAACTTTTCAAGTGCAAATTTATGCGCTTTTTCTACATCTTGTGCAGCACGGCGACGAATATTATCAACGTCTGCAGCGGCACGTACTACGCTATCTTTTTGGTTTGCGATAGTTTGTTTCGCATCTTCAAGCTCAGCATAAAGCATAGCAATTTCAGCTTCAGGGCTAACTTCTTCGCCTTCGTGCGCGTCAGCAGCTTCTACAGCCGCTTCAACGTCTGCTTGCATTTGCTCTAATTCTTCGTTTAATTCAACTTCTTGCTCTGGTGATTTTGTCTGCTCAGACATAATTTAAGTGCTCCAATACTTTTCAATTGCGGTAATTATGGGGATTGAATCAAAAGATTCAAGAGCCAGATGACTCGATTAATTTAAATTCTTGAATGATTGCTTCAATTTGCGCCGATTTAGGACAAATTACACAAAAACGACTTTGATATTCTTGATTTTGAAAATACGGCACGCTGATCACCATCAGTTCGTCACAATCAGTAAATGGCAATTGTGACGTATTTAAAACCGACACACCATTTTTAAAAGCTAACTTATCTTCTACAAAGTTCAAAAATGAGACACCAATATTTAAGCTTTGTTCACAATCAATTTGCCGATATAAATAATTTTCGCCGACCACGATACTGTTATCTGAGCCTAATTTATGGCTCAGCTCACGGGTCCATTGATTTAACGAATCATGACAATTTCGTGGTGCTGTATTTGCCATTGCTTGCATACGGTACAAGCCTTCCATTAAAGTTTGTTGACTGAATACAGTATTAAGCCAAGTAGCGAATTGATAACGTACGATGTCAGACGCATCATCCGGCTTATGAATACAAATGTTATGGCTTTGCCCTGCTCTATCTAACAATAAAATAAGCCAATCATTGCTGTCAAAATCTAATACTTCAACTCTAAAAACGTGTTGAGAACTTACTTGCGGCAGACCAACGCAGCAACATACTTGATAACGCTGGCTTATACCATGCGCCATCTCGACTAATTGCGCTTGTGCAGGCTGCCAATACTGCGCAATTTGCGACAGAGGGAAAAATTCACTTAGCCAATAATCAAACCCGGCATTAGTAGGTACCCGTCCAGCAGAAGTATGCGGTGAATACAGCAGGCCTATTTTTTCTAGGCGCGACATCGCATTTCTAACTGTTGCAGAACACACAGCCATACCTTTTTGTTTGGCAATACGGCTTGACGCGACAGGTTGACCTTCACCATTACAGTACAGGCTCATCACGGCGGAAAATATTTGCTGATCTCGAGGGTTTAAATTCATAGTATCTACATCTTGCTGCATACTGGGGATATCGGGGCGTAGTGAGTTTATTTCAAGGTTATTTTCAAACTTGTCACTTTTGAGTTACTCTACTGATATTAATACTATTGATGCGTTTATCATGGAATCACCGTTTAAAACCATAGGTTTAATTGGCAAACCAAATCACAGTGGTGCAGCTGCAACTTTACAGCGCTTATACACTTTTTTAAATGCGTTAGGATTTGACGTGTTATTAGAGCAGAGAACCGGTCATCAATTAACCAATGTCCCCAAGGAAAAGTTAGTCAAACTGGTTGAGCTTGGCGAACGTGCCGATCTCGCTATTGTGGTCGGAGGTGATGGTAATATGCTTGGCGCAGCAAGGGTACTAGCCCGATTTGATGTTGCTGTTATAGGCGTAAACAGAGGCAATTTAGGTTTTCTAACAGATTTAAACCCAGAAGGCTTTGAAGCTAGTTTAGAACAAGTATTAAGTGGTCAATATCTTGAAGAAAAACGCTTTTTATTAGAAGTAGCAGTTTATCGCCATGGCGAATTAAAAAGTGCTAACTCAGCAGTGAATGAAGCCGTTTTACATGCCGATAAAGTCGCTCACATGATTGAATTTGAAGCCTTCATTAATAACGATTTTGTTTTTTCTCAGCGCTCTGATGGTTTAATTGTCTCAACCCCTACTGGCTCAACAGCCTATTCGCTGTCGGGTGGCGGGCCCATTTTGACCCCTGAACTAAATGCAATATCATTAGTGCCGATGTTTCCGCATACATTATCAAGTCGACCATTAGTAGTTGATGCCGATAACGAAGTACGCTTAAAGCTCAGCTTAGAGAATACCGACAGCTTACAAGTCAGCTGCGATAGTCATGTGGTGCTTGCTGTATTGCCTGGCGATGAAGTGATAATTAAAAAAGCAGATAAAAAACTGCGCCTGATCCACCCCAAAGACTACTCTTACTATCATGTACTTCGCACTAAGCTCAACTGGGGTAGTCGTTTATATTAATTTTATTGCGCTCATTCAGACTTTAGAGCAAAATGAGCTGAATTCATTTATTACCTTTTCAAGGGAAATCAAACCGCAATGACGTATGTTGTTTTCTTTGCTTTATTATTATTGATAACACTGCTTGGCAGTTATCTAATGATTGAAAATAATCGCCGAAAAGCGCTTGAAGCGCAAAAAAAGCTATTCAATAATCGCGTTAAAGAAGTAACTCAACAGTTAAAAATTAAATTAAATGAGTACTGCGACGCAAAAATAATTCGTCCTAAATACATCCCAAGAATACAAGTTATTGCCAGTAATTTCTTTGTCGTACAACCTCATACTGACGAAAACTTATTGTATCTTGAACGCATAAACGAGTCATTGATCAGCACGATTAGTAGTGAGTTGGCAAAAACTTATGTAACAGGTGAGCGAGATGCACTAGCTGAACGCTTAGATTTTTTTGTGGCTGAATTACCCATAGCCGGTGTTGCTTACAATAAAACGTTTTACCATGAACTTTTACCATCCATGATTAAAGTTTTACGCACTGATGATTTATCTGCGAATCCAGAAGATTATGCCAAACCTGTTGATCCTGAAACTAATTTTGAGAAATCAACCAGTGAGTAAGTAATAAACTAGATAGCGACATTAAAAATTAATTTGCAAAAACCCAAAACACTGTATAAATTAACAGTTAATTGACTGGATGGATGAACAGTATGTTAACTGGGTTAGAGATTAAAAATTTTGCAATTGTAAGCAATTTAAGCACCGAGTGGCAAAGCGGTATGACAGCCATTACGGGTGAAACAGGTGCCGGTAAATCTATTGCTATTGATGCCTTATCTTTATGTTTGGGTGAACGTGCCGAAGCCTCAGCTGTTCGCCCAGGCACTGAGCGCGCTGAAATATGCGCCACCTTCGATTTAACCAACCTCCCCTTGGCTAAGCAGTTTTTAGAACAGCATTTGCTATCGAATGATGAGCAAGAGTGCTTACTTCGTCGTGTGGTGTGTAAAAATGGCCGCAGCAAAAGTTATATTAATGGCACCCTAGTCACTGCAGCCCAACTAAAAGAAATCGGTCAGTACTTGATCTCTATTCATGGTCAACATGCTCACCAATATTTGCTTAAAAGCGAACATCAACTCCAGCTATTAGACGCTTATGCAGGTCATCAACCTCTGGTTGAAGCAGTGCGCCAGCATTATCGTAATTGCCAAAACTTACAAAAAGAATTTACCGCGCTCGAACAAGCCCAGTTGCAACAAGCAGCGCAAAAGCAATTATTAGAGTACCAAGTAGCTGAGCTTGATGAGTTTGCTTTACAACCAGATGAATTTTCGCAAATTGAAGCCGAGCATTATAAGCTCAGCCACAGCCAAACTATTATTGAAGCATGCCAACGTGAGCTACAAAGCTTATACGAAAATGACGAGCAAAATGCCTGTTCCCTATTACAACATAGCGCGCAGCAGTTTGCTGAGCTTGCGGGGTTTGATGAAAGCCTAACTAGTGTGGCTGCTTTACTCGAAGAAGCGGCTGTGCAAGTTGAGGAAGCGAGTCGTGAAATTCGTAATTATGCAGAGCAAGCTGAACTTGATCCGAGCCGACTAATCGACGTTGAAACACGATTAAGTGGTGCGATGGATTTATCACGTAAACACCATATTAAACCAGAGGACTTAGTTGAGTTTCACCAAAGTATCACACAAGAGCTTGAGTCGATTAGTAATAACTCTACCCGTTTAACGCAACTTGAAGGTGAAATTAACCAAGCATTAGCAGCTTATCAGCAAGCTGCGCAAACCCTAAGCGAAAGCCGTCATGAGGCCGCGCAGACATTAAATACATTGATCAGTGCAAGCATGGCGCATTTATCAATGGAAAATGGTGTGTTTGAAATCGCCCTTACACCACAACCTGAAAAAGCACCAAACAGCCTAGGTTTTGATAATGTAGCGTTTTTAGTATCAACCAACCCCGGGCAGCCATTACAACCACTGTCTAAAGTCGCCTCTGGCGGTGAGCTGTCGCGTATAAGTTTAGCGATACAAGTTATTATTGCGCAAAAAGTCACTACGCCAACGCTTATTTTTGATGAAGTGGATGTAGGTATTTCTGGACCAACTGCAGCAGCTGTAGGCAAGCTTTTACGTCAATTAGGTAAATCAACTCAAGTTATCTGCGTAACCCATTTACCGCAAGTTGCCAGCTCGGGGCATCAGCAGTTTTTTGTGGCCAAAGAAATTGCCAATGGCGAAACCTTTACACAAATGTTGCCACTCAGTAAACATGGCCGTATTGATGAAATTGCCCGTTTACTTGGTGGTGATAACATCAGTAAAACAGCCAAAGCTAACGCAAAAGAGTTAATTATGGCGCATGCTTAATTAAGCTAAAACAAAACCTACGTTTAGACTATTTTTAAATACAACCATCTATTAAGCCTTACTTATATAAAGCAAGGCTTAATAACTAACAATAGAACACATATAAATCATGACGATAACAACATTGCCAATAAAATTAATTAGCCTTCTTTTTTGTTTTACACTTTTAACGGGTTGTAATGATTACTTTATAAATACCACGCAACTGACAAATAGCACATGGCAACCACTTTTAGTCATTGCATTTATTAGCCTATTTTTGATCCCATTAATTAGCTTAGCGCTGCTTATATTTAGTCAATGGAAGCACCTTCAGTTTAAAATAACTCTGCAACGTTATTTACATGGCTCACTTGTTTTAATGCTCGCCATAGCATGGTTTATCGAATTAAGCTTAGTGCAACGCGCTGATAACCGTATGGATTTGATGTTAACGCTGTGCGCGCTAGCCACTCAAATGGTATTAGTCGTGGCTGCTTTTGTACTTGTTAATAAACAACAAAAAATGCACCACCGCGCTAAAAACTTTCTGTAAAGCACTGTTTAAAATAACAATTAAAAACATTTACTTTACACAATTGACACATTTAATTTGACAACATACACTCAATAAAATAAAAAATCGATGGAATGAATAATGAGCGCTACACAATCTAAAATCACCCAGCTAAAACGTTGTTATGCAACATTACAACTGGGTGTTGCTAAAGCTGATGGCCGCCTTACTCTTACTGATAACCTGCTGCATTTTGAAGCCCTCAATAAACAACTTAACTTAGGTTGTTATGCCATCAAACTTAATAATATTTCCCATGTCGAAAAATGCGCAGCTAAAGCCGGCGGTTTAATCCCTATCACCACCGCTGGAATCAAAATAACCACCAAAGAAAATTATCATCTAGAGTTTATTTTAGCTGAACCCGATGAATGGCTTAATTGCCTGCAAGCGAGTCATTAAGTATTAAAGGAAAGGTACTAGGCTGGAGGTTCTAGGCGCTAGGAAAAGCCAAAACAGTTCGGCGTTAAATTTATCACCTTAGATTGTGGTTGAGAGCAACGAAACCCAACGATGAATGATTAAAACTGAATGACGGCTTAGAGCGAAATAGACAGTAGCTCTAACACTCTTTTGGACATTTCTGAGTTAGAGCCGAAGGACAGATCTGTGCCAACAACGATCTTGCAAAATGCAGACGACCCCATTTCTTTTGATTAGCATCTATTTCAAAACTCAATTTCTAGACATCGTTACTTAACTACTAACTTTGCAATTCGGGTAAGTGTTTATTTTAAGTTTAGGAAGAATGGCGTATATAATAATTTCTTATTGTAAATAATTATTAATATAAAAATTTTAATGCTGCTTACATCTACACTCTATTAAAAGTATAAAAGTGAGAGTCTAATAATGCAGACAATCACTTTTAGGTCCAGTACTTTACTTAGTTCATATAGGTGCAAGTATATGTACTACCAGAAGTTGGAGTACAAGTAACTCTTCCACCTGTAGACCCTAACCCAGAGCCTACAAATCTCACACCGGAACGCCTTGCAGAATCAAAAAAACTCCTGAAGCTAGTTTCTGTATTTTTATGAAAGCGATAAGTTTGAGTGTTTTTTGTATCTAAAACCGGCTTAATAATATTGCCATCTACATCAACTCCGCGCACAAAGTCCCACTGTATTGCTTTATCAGTAGCATATGCTAATACAAAAATTGCAGTACTGTCATCATTAAAAGATACTTCAATTAATATTCTGTCTAAATTCATCTTGTTTGAAAGTTTTCCAGCCATTGAAGCATAAGCGGTAAATTTATCGACTACCGTTGAATTATCTGCGTAATGTTTTGCTACATCATTTTGTAGTGCACCATAACTGACTAAATCCCAAGCGCTTTTAGCTATACTTTCAGGAACAACTTTAGCTTCTAAATCTGTAATACTTTCTTTTAATTCAATGGTTGCATTGGAGAAACTATAAAATTTATTGAGAGTTTTTTGTTCAACACCATAAATTTCCGCTGTTGTGCTGTAATCATTAACGCGTCTATCAGGCATCCGCCCCCCACGCCCGTCTGGTTCACCATCAAACGAAACGTAGTGGTATCCAACCAGCTTTTTAGTAACCTTAAATTTATGAATAATAGTTTTATCCAAATTCATAACATAAACTTTAATGGCTTGGTCAAGCTTTGCCTCTGATTTAGCAGAGATTTGAAATTGTTCAACCGATTTACATGAACTACATTCTTTATATATAGGTTCTTCTACTTCTTTTATGGCTGCACTGCTGTTTGCGGAAAAAAAGCCAACTGCTAACAATGAAGCAATGAAAAGTTTATTCATATTAAAATATTCCTAAGTAGTTGTTTATAATATCCCTGAACCTTGAATGTAACCTTTTCGGGTCCAGTCATCAACCTTTCATATATTTTTATCAGTCGCTCTTGTAAAGAATACTTTTTTAATTGTATAAAACTCATTTGATCCCCAGCACTAAAACTGGACACAGTAATAAGCAATGTTATTTAGTTCAAATGCTTCAGGACTAAGATAGCCAATAGCACTATGCCTTCTAACTTTATTGTAATCAACTTCAATGTATTCAAATACTACTTGGCGCATTTTTTCCTATTCATAATTGGCTCCCCATGAATAGCTTCGACTTTCAATGAGTGGAAGAAGCTTTATGCGCAGGCGATGTCCCAACAATTTCCTTTTCTGCTCATGCTTTGCTGTAATCCATGATTTTGCAGCATGCAAAAAACTGGACAGACATTGGCACTAAACGATGACTGAGGCGAAAGCCAAAGGCCTAATTAATCCTCAATTATGCTTAACCACCTAAATTATATGGCGTTCTTTATTCAAGACACTGTGCATATTCACACCAATCGACGTCATGACTGGATGAATAGTCATATTTAAAGTGAGTTTAAAAAATAACAACTTGGTATTTTGAATAAAAAGATCAAGAAAACACAGCTGCCTGCTTGACCGGAACTTTCTAATGGATGACCCCTTCGACTTTTCTGAGCAGATCACTCAATTGAATTTGGCACCAATTGAATACTTTCATTGAACCTGATCTTCCCCAAAACAACAAAACCAGCTTCCGCTGGCTTTGAGTTGAGAGCAAATAAATTGCTTTGTGGAATCCTAGCCCCGACTAGCGAGGCTTTGGGTTCAAAAATTGAATTTGTAAATGTATTACATATTCCTACCAACCAATGAGCGTATCGGCTATTTGTTTTCCTTTATCTTCATCAGACCATTACAATGCAGTCTTCGTAACCAATGGGATCAGTCTGCATAAAACGCCCCAGATTCGGATTGTAAACTCGTGCCTTGTAGTGATAAAGCTTAGTACCTGGGATTAAGATTTGCCCTGTATATCTAAAACGCGATGAGCTGGTATTAATTGGCTCACCAAATGGGCCGTATTTATGCGTACCGACAATTGAACCTGAGCCATTCGTTATTACATGATAAGTTGCCACTTAAGACTTACCAAGGGCAAAAATCAAGACGCGACCCCATTAACTTTTTCATCAACAAGTTTTAAAGGTCCATTTTCCGTTTCTTGGACAACTGAAGGACTAAACGGCCACTAAGGAAATAGGCCACTACACAAAGCCCCGCACGCGTGCAGGGCTTTGGGGGAGCTGTATTTGGTTTTTATAAGGCTAAAAGAAAACTGACTCTAGTGACATCAATACGTTTTGCTCCATTTAATTTAAATGAATTACTTCTATGAAAGTTTATCATCTAGTCTTGCTAGTTTATCGCCCAAAAAACAACCAAACAGCCCTAAAGAAAACACGAACAAAACTAAATATCTCAACGATTTAATCCATTCGCTTTTATTTTCCTCAATATCTTGCAGTGATAGTTCAAAGTCACTTCCAATACGAATAGCAAAAACAATTGCTTCTTTATTTTCCAACTCCACAGATAGTTCAATGTACGAACCTAGATGATTAGACAACTCATTACTCAACTCGATCATTTTGCCATTCCAGCGAGGATACAAGTATTTATTGGAATCGCCTTCCAGCACTACGTCTAAGTTTAAACCGTTGTTATGGAAACTAACCATTTTTCCATGAACCGAGATTAGTTCATTTTGAGAAGGAACTTTGGATTGAAGCTCCCCCCAAAACAGAACACTTAGACTTATCACAATCAAGAGTGATCCGCAGATTTTATAAAAGCTATTTAACATGCTATGCACCATCACTTTTTCTTTTGTTCTTCTAATACTGTAGCTATTGCTGCTCCGGCTATATCGGTTGCGAGTGAGGGGCCAGCTACGGCGGCAGGAATGCGTGCAGCAAGACCTGTACCTGCTCCTTCAATACCCTTTTGAATCACTTTAGTGGTATCAATGTTGACAGAGTTACCTTGGGATATATCCCTACTCGCGTCTGCCACTACCTGAGTGGTTGCCCCAGAAACACCGCCAGAAACGGTAGAACCCAACATTTTCGCAACTACTTTAGCACTACTTTGCTTAGTCGCTTGTTGAGCTGCAACTTTGACGCCTATACTGGCTGCGGTTCCAGTTGTTCCTCCAGAAACAGCTCCAATCAACGCACCAAATCCTCCAGCGATAGCCGCTTCAGTTTTACTTAAGCCCATATCCCGAGCTTGGTGATAAGCAGTGTATCCACCTATAAGGGCACCAACTGCTGGAATCAAAAATGCGAACTCTCCCGTCGGATCCGTCGCATTAATCGGATCATTCCCCACATAAGCATACCAATTCATGCCGTCTTCGTAGCCGATAGGATCAGTCTGCATAAAACGCCCTAATTCAGGGTGGTAAACCCGTGCTTTGTCGTGATAAAGCTTAGTACCTGGGATTAAGATTTGCCCTGTGTAACGGAAACGCGATGAGCTGGTATTAATCGGCTCTCCAAATGGGCCGTATTTATGCGTAGCGACAATTGAACCTGAGCCATTCGTTTCACTAATAATTGAGCCGCGCTCATCTGCGTGTAAATAGCGCTTGTTGCCTGTGCCACTGCCTTCATACCACACCAGCGGGTCATCTTCGCCTATACCATGAACATAACGACGTAATAGACTACCGCTGCTGTTGTATTCCGCAACTAGTTCGTTTGCATCGTACAAGAAGGTTGTTTTAGTGCCATTGAGTGTTGAGTAATTTAATCGTCCCGTCGCATCATAGCCAAGCGCTAAACTGGTGCCGGACTTAGACGCAGACGTTAAACGGTTATGCGCATTATAATTATAGCTCCACCCATCATAACTTTTTAGGTTACCGTTATTATCATAGGTTAAACTTTTACCACCAACACTGGTGTATTGGTTTAAATCATTGGTGAACAAATAACGATGACACCCATTGTAATTTGTTTATTAAAACTGAATCACTTTCGTCATGCTTTACATTTACCACGAACGGTAAATTCCAAGTTTAAGATGGGTGTCATCATTAATTTCTTTTTTAGCACATCAAAAATAGTGGAAATATCACCTAACAATCAGTTAATCAAAACCGCTAGCGTTAGCCTTTATCAAGTTATTGCGAAGGCTACAAAGCCCAAGTCCAGATGAGAGACTTTCAACTTTTGCGCCACGGATTTTCGCCTGAGCAGATCAACCAATTGAATTTGGCACCAAACGACTATTTTTATTGACCCCAAAAAAACAAAACCAGCTTCCGCTGGCTTTTATTTGAGAGCAAAGCCATTTTGCTAGGTTGAATCCTAGCCCCAACTAGCGAGGCTTTGGATTTAATAGTATTCACTTGCGCCTTGGTTGAGAATCACCGCTAATTGCATATCTAAAAATATCAAAATGAGCGAAGTAGCAAACAAACCACATTATTCCAGCAAAAATGAAAAATATTTTCTTAGCAAAAATAAAAGACCAATCCATTAAAAACGTCAATACAGTTACTGCAAAGAGCATTGCTAACACGTAATAAAACGGATAGACAATAAGGTATCTAAACAATAAACATTTATTCATAAATATAAACCCCTATAACTCATTTGTACTAGCAACTTCCGTCTCTTTGACAAGAACTGGCTTTTACTGCGGTAGATGACATAGCCGAAGTAGCAGCACTTGTCGCAGCAGCAGCTCTCTCTCCCGGTTGGGTTGAAGTGAAGGCTGGATTTGCTCTAGAGTTACCTAAAGTTCTATGAGCCGCATTTGCTCGAACAGAACCTGAAGCTGTACCACCTGCTACACCAGTAACAGCACCAACTAATGCCGCATCACCTACTTGTCCAGCATCAATTGTACCAGTGTTAACCAACTGATTAGCTGCATTATTTACTGCTCCGCCTGTTGCTCCACCTACCATACCAGAGGCAGCACCTGTAGCAACTTTTGAAGCTCCGTTTGCAAACGCATTCGCTGGTTTCGTTGCTGCGGAAATTACTTTCCCAGCTAACTTACCAGTAGCACCACCAACTCCACCAGACAAAGCCCCAATCATAGCTGATTGCATTACAGCGCCACCATCTATACTAGACAATGACTTACCCTCAAAGGCAACTTGAACAGCGATTTCTGCTACTGCACCTACAACTCCACCAATAAGGAAATTCATGAATTTACCCGTTGGGTCATTTTTATTTAATGGATCATTACCTACATACGCATACATATTCATCCCATCTTTATAGCCAATGGGATCAGTCTGCATAAAACGCCCTAATTCAGGGTGGTAAACCCGTGCTTTGTAGTGATAAAGCTTAGTACCTGGGATTAAGATTTGCCCTGTATATCTAAAACGCGATGAGCTGGTATTAATTGGCTCTCCAAACGGGCCGTATTTATGCGTAGCGACAATTGAACCTGAGCCATTCGTTTCACTAATAATTGAGCCGCGCTCATCTGCATGCAAATAACGCTTATTACCAGTGCCACTGCCTTCGTACCACACCAGCGGATCATCTTCACCAATACCATGAACATAACGGCGTAATAGACTACCGCTGCTGTTGTATTCCGCAACTAGTTCGTTTGCATCGTACAAGAAGGTTGTTTTAGTGCCATTGAGTGTTGAGTAATTTAATCGTCCCGTCGCATCATAGCCAAGCGCTAAGCTGGTACCTGACTTAGACGCAGACGTTAAACGGTTATGTGCATTGTAGTTATAGCGCCAACCATCATAACTTTTTAAGTTGCCGGTTAAAGCTTACCAAGGGCAACAGTCAATACCCCATTAGTTTCATTGGCACTGAACGATGACTGAGGGGAAAGCCAAAGGCCTAACTAATCCTCAATGATGCTTACTACCTAAATTATATGGCGTTCTTTATTCAAGACACAGTGAATATTCACACCAATCGGCGTCATTACTGGATGTATAGTCATATTTAAAGTGAGTTTAAAAAATAACAACACTTGGTTTTTTTGAATAAAAAGATCAAGAAAACATAGCTGTCTGCTTGACCGGAACTTTCTAATGGGTGACCCTGCCGACTTTTCACAGCTTGTGCCAGCGAATAACAATCGCTTTATCATTTAGCCGTTCCGCTTTTTTATCATCTACATACAGCACTAAATGAGTGTGGTTACTCATGACTGCATAAGCGCACACGTCAATACAAAATACCTTGGCTAACTCTAACAGTTTATCTTCAACCCAGCCCCTGGGTGCTCGTAGGATTGACCAGTAAAATGGTCTTCTCCACATAAAAATACACGGCGCACGCAACGTGAAATACAGTGGTAGTACTTTGTATCTGCCAAACTTACTTGACGTTTTTTTGCGATAGCCATAAGACATCCTGCTTGTTTTTTACACTAAATAAAGCGTAGTACTTTGAGCGTAAAAGTGAAAAAAATTTGAGTGGATGTCTAGTTTAAATTTATACAGGCGGTGTTTCTCCTGCTCAATTAGAGGAAGCGTATTTTTTCTGAGTTAGGAACTGTCTAGCAAAGTCTTGAAAGTCCAAATCTAAACTTAATCAGATTTAAAAATTAAAAGCCTCGAGACTAGCGAGGCTTTGCTTTGAATAATTAAACTTTGATATTTATTTTAAGTCCAGCCTAACCCTTTCTATCTCTGAACGGTTCTTTCTAAGTATTGAGAGAGTTTCATCATCAACCCACTTCAAGTCTCCTAATAAAGAATTAAAGATAAATTCATCAGGCTCAGAAGAAAAAACCAGTTTTTTTAGTATTTCACTACCCGATTTATCTTCAACCTTTACGTAGCAGTCAAAACTTTCAGTACCATGATGGCATTCTAGTTTAGCTATTAGCTTTCTATTCCTACTATTTTTCTTCTTAAACTCGTATATGTTTACAAATTTATCTTGATAAACAGCATCGTAAGCTTGCTTAAATGGCTTCGAAGGCCAACTTAATTTTTCACACAACTCTAATAGTGAGTGGTATAAAACGTTTAAGAGCCGTTCCTTTTTAGCTTGCCTATCAAGACTAGATAACTCATCAAAATCAAAAGCTTTATAAAATTTTAGAACCGAACTACTTTCCTCAATTGTATTCACTCTTTCATCTGGCTCACTTAATTTGATAATTACCCGATAAACCCCTTTTGTGTCGAACGCTTCAAAATGCCTTTCGAAATGTGCGCAAATACTACGATTGAATAACGTAAATTCACGTGACTCCTCAAGTGGTAATTTGAATCCCCATAGAGAAAACTCTTTTAATTTCATATAGTACCTTTAATAGATCTTAGGTCTTTTATTGTCCGGTAGTTCATGACCAGCTTTACGTAACCCCTCGACTAATTGACCTTCTTTTTGGAGTACATTTGCTCTCCCTTGAATACCCGACTCTAACACTGTAGCTGTATCTCCCTGCTTTAATTAAGAGTTGGCTCTCGGAGAACTAGCATTTTCATTTAACGGTTGACCACTCACACCAACCTTCTTAATGTTACCATCCGCGTCTTGGATCATATAAAAATGTTGTTCTTTAGTGCTAGCAGCAGAATTACCGTTAACAGGTTTAGCATCAATACTACAGGTATTGTGAACCCATATATTCGTTTTACCAACAAAATATGTGTGATCAATGTCTACAGTAAAATTATAAGCATATTGTGGTTCTTCATTAACTTGTATATCCGCGATAGTAATATCGTTTTCAAACTTTGGTCCAGAAACAATAGTGCCAACTTCAATATTACCAGCCGCTAACCACCCTAGGTTATCTACATAAAATGGATGTTCTGCTGTTGTGGTAATAGACTCTTCTACGCCATTCTCATCTACAACTGTAAATGTAATAGTTTCTTCATGCCAGTCCTTAAAAGTATCAGTGACTTCTCTCCATGAAATTTCACCTGTTTCATCATTTTTGGACAGGACAATATCACCTTTTTTGACCTCAATAATTGTCTTGTATCCATCAATAGTTGAAATCAAAGTATCTGGTGTGAAGCTACAACCTCCAGGTTTAATAGCAGCTTTCGAATAACCTTTTGAGTTTGCCTTAATAACTTTAGCTAAACGCTTCGCTTTTTGTAATGTTTTAGCCGGGTTTACAATTCCTACAGCAGCATCAGTCACCACGCTACCTAAACTTAATGATCCTGTTTCGGCATAGTTTAATGCAGTTTCTCCATCATCATGTTAATTCCTTTTATATACAAACCGGCTATTACATTGCGTATAGATAGATGCATTAAAAAAGCCTCGGCTAGTGAGGCTTTGGATTCAAAAGATTTAATTAATTACTATTTAAATTAGTTCCAGTTGTTCCACATCATATCCTCGTTGCGCCAAAGCCCTTTTCCTTCTTTAAGCTTCATTACCAGATCTAATGTGGGGTCATACAATACAAGTGTACTCAGCGGAACGACTCTTGTATCCTCTTTTTTCACATCCGGACCTGCCCCTGAAAATAGCTCCCATTGATCAACTTCCCACCTCATTGCCTCAGTTACAGCGGCTCCCTTTAGGGCCTCTAAATTTGTCACTGCTGAACAATTTTTAGGTAACCCACTTGGGTAACTACGATCAAACCAAGACCACACTCTATTATTTGTGTCGTTCATAGGTAAATCACAATTCGGAACATCGATTGTCATTAATTGCTTTGGTGGTATTATCTGCATCAAACAAATTTTATCTGCTTTATAATAGTCGATAGCACCTAATGGCAAATTGTTAGACCAAGATTCACCTGCTTTTTTCAGTTCAAAGCTTCCACTTATGTTTTCCACATTAAATGAGGATGCACTAGGGTTGTTCATCAAGTATTTCGCTGCACAATCTACTATATTTTTGGCTAATTGAGCCGAGAAATAAGCTCCCCCGCCAAAAAGTAGCTCCACACCAAGTTTTTCATGCAGCCCTATGGTATATAAAAAGCGCGGTGAACTTCCCCCACTTATGGTATACACAAAATGGCCGTGACTCTTGATAGCATTACCTATCGTATTTAATGCATCATTTTCATTCATTTAATCTACTTCTCTTCGGGGTGTGGTTAGGATTAACACCTAAACAATACGCGTCAGGTGATAACAGTAAAATGTCTGGTATTACTAAGCGCGGTAACAGTTACCTAAGAAAACAACTTATTCATGGCGCTCGCGCGATTATCGCCAGAAGCCATCATAAAAAAGATGCGCTAAGCCAGTGGATAAACCCGTTGCGCGAGAAAAAATATCTTAATTGTGTGGTGGTTGCCACCGCACACAGATTGGCCCGACTGATGTGGATATTGCTGACCAAGCAAACCCTCTACTCACCTGGTAATCCCCTGTTTGCGAGCTTCAAGCTGCAATTGTATTTTTCCTTTTATTAAAGCGTTAACTCCAAAGAGAATTAAGATCAATACTAGAATATCGGATTCATAAAAACTCATTTTAAACATTTCTCTATTTTAAAAAAAACATACAAACTGCCAATAAACGGACAAAGCACCGTGATCGCACAAACTTTGTTACTTCTAAAGAACTAAGCTTCTAATGAATAAAAAGTCATTACTATGGAAGTTCTAAATATCGTCTGTATCTTTTGACCTTACATAATTTTTCACCACAAAATTCAATAGTCAGGTTATTGAAAAAATATTTTGAGTCTATATAAAATCGCCATTTATTCGATTTTTCAAATGATAACATTTTTAAATCAGTTAAATTTTTACTAATTTTTTCTGGCACCTTCTTACCCGAAATATATAACTCTATATTAACTTCATTCTCAACATTAATTGCACCAATAGCTTTCAACACCTTTGGCAATTGATTGAAAACATCCTTTTTAGATGAACCAATTGTTAATTCATAAGAACTTCCAGACTCGACAGTTTCATTAATGCTAGTAAAGTACAGCATTAATACACCAATTAAGATAACCGATATTATCAATAGTCCCAACACCTTACTGGCTCCTAATAGACTTATATTCATAGACTTCTCCTTACTCCTTAACAACTAGTTCTTTTGATTCTAGAGCCAGTACAGGTTACCTTATCCTTAAATGATACTCTGTTAGTTACTGTACTACCGGGTTGCGGCTTACCGTTATTAACAAATGGTATCCCACCATCCGAACCTTGGGCAACAGCTCCTGCACCACTATTACTATTAGCACCACCTTGCCATTCTGGAACATAATTATATTCATTATTTTCAACCAATGAATCTGCTAATGCTTCAACGGCTGAATCAGAGGCATCAATTTGTCTGTAGCTTGATCCTGAATCCTTTTTTCCTAAAGAAAGCCAATGATTTCTATCAGCATCTTGAACTTCACCAAACACTCTTCCCACTTTTCCAGAATCATTCTGGCCAAAAGAGATTATTGTTGCATTTTTCTCTCCCAATGACTCTGCGTTCGCTACAATAAAATTGTGGTTTGGCCATAACCTTCCCGGATGTTTTTTTACAGCCTGTTGTTTTGTTAATGGTAGGCTTACTAAGTACGAAGTTTCTCCTGTAGGATCAATTTTGTTAACAGGATCGTTCCCCACATAAGCATACATATTCATCCCATCTTTATAGCCAATGGGGTCAGTCTGCATAAAACGCCCTAATTCAGGGTGGTAAACCCGTGCTTTGTAGTAATAAAGCTTAGTACCTGGGATTAAGATTTGCCCTGTATATCTAAAACGCGATGAGCTGGTATTAATCGGCTCTCCAAATGGGCCGTATTTATGCGTAGCGACAATTGAACCTGAGCCATTCGTTTCACTAATAATTGAGCCATATTCATCTGCATGTAAATAGCGCTTGTTACCTGTTCAGTTTCATTAGACCATTACACTTGAAGGTTATGAGCTAGCCAAGTCTCTTGATCTAGAAATATGATCAAGAGACAGCGACTAGCGAGGCTTTGGATTCAAGTTTTATTACCACCAACCAGAGAGTTCATCGCCAATTACCTTGCCTCTGTCTACAGGAGAGAGGGAGTAAAATTTATCCTTATCCTCCTTTGTTTTCAGCGAACTTTTGTGAATCACAAAGCAAAGAATTAAATAAGGAATAAACAAACCTATTGTGATAACTATGAAAAATACAGCTTTTTCAAAGTGTGAGCCATTTAAGCCAAAAAGTACAATTGGTAAACCTATTCCAACCAACGGCCAAAGTAAGTTTTTATAGGCAGTTAATATTGCTGAAACAAGCACCTGCTTGTTCAGCAAATTTTTTGAAAAATAACTATCGTTGCTCATTAACAACTTCCATCTTTGTTTGTACATGTATTGGAACTCTGCGTACTCTCGGACTGCTGACTCATATATTCCATACCTTTTTGAGCAATAGTTCCAGCGGGTACAGGGCTAGTGATACTATCAACAACCTTTACAGCCGCGCCTTCCGTTAGACTTTCGCCTTTTCTTCCAGCTTGAATTGCTCCTACAGCAGCCACTTTAGTAGCACCATCAACTCCTGCAATAACTCTTTCTGTCTTCGTAGTTAAGTTAACTGTTTCTTTACCTACTTTAATTGCCCCAGTTACCCCACCTTTAACTAACTGAGTCCCCATCGCTCCAACAGAACCTAAAGCAGCGGAGATAGCAACACTCCCATAATCAGCGCCAGCAAGAGCATCACCGAAACTCGCGCCATCACTCATAGAATTATAGACCTGTGTAGCCAAATCAATACCACCACCGATAGCAGCACCAACTAAGAAGTTTAAAAACTTACCAGTAGGGTCAGTATGATTGAACAAATAACGATGACACCCATTGTAATTTGTTTATTAAAACTGAATCACTTTCGTCATGCTTTACATTTACAACGAACGGTAAATTCCAAGTTTAAGATGGGTGTCATCATTAATTTCGGTTGTGCTAAAAAATCGTTCGATAAAAGCGTGGAAAAATCGTCATAATCCTGCCAAATCTTATGATAAATAATTTGGTAAACGTTATGACGATAATTTTGTAAACAACAACAGTTAACGAGACCCCTAATTACTGAATCTGATAGTGAATAAAATATCGCCACCTTTAAAGAATATATGAACAGCAATTCCAAACAAGGTCGCAAACAGTCCAATACTTCGCGCTTTTCCCCCCATGAGAAGCACACCTTTTTTAGTAGATGGTTCGCCGCCAATAATTGTATTGATCCCTTGTTTTCCAACCTCAAACTGTAATTCAATTTTCCCTTTAAAAAACGAATTAACCCCAAATAATATTAGTAGTACAACTGCTACATCAGATTCATAAAAACTCATTTTAAGTGTTTCTTAATACTAAAATAAACATACAAACTGCCGACAAATGGGCATAGTATAGATATCGCGCAATATTTCACTGATTCTAGAAATGTGAACTTTGCTCTATTAAAAAGAATAAAAGCTACAGGAACAATACTTACCGCCAACGTAAGAACCCAAAAGAGAATCCCGAGGTACTTTGAACTATCATTTGAGTTTATTCCACCAGTAAACATAGCAGAATAAATCAAAATACCTAACAGAGTTAAACACCACGCAATTATTAAGTTTTGCCAAATTTTCAAATTAACCAACCTTTTAGTCTAGTTTCTTAGTATCTATTTTATTTGTATCTATTTCTAGTTCTACTTTTAATAGGCGAAAGTGTCCTCCAACTTTAATCTTACCTGTGTTCTCGGCAGATGTAGCACCTGAACTAAGACTTCCTGTTACTTTCGCACCTTCTGTTTTTCCACTTATTGTTCCATTTTGTGGTTGAATTAAAGCCTCAGCTTTTCCTAATTGAAATTTTCCGGTCATTGTTCCTGATGCATTACTCATATTTATTCCTGCATCGGCATTCAACTCTATACCTTGAGCATTTGAATCACTTGTCATTACGCTTGAAACCGCCACTGACCCTCCAGCGTCAAATGAACCAGCACCCGGAATATTTTGAGCTTTAACCTGCATCCCTATGCCAAAGCCAACTTTTACCGTAGTTGCTTCTCGAACTTGCCCTAATGTTCTATTTAACTGACGAATTCCCTTTTGACCTCCTAACATATTAACCATTCCCTGAGGGTTATATGAGCTTTCTCCCGAAGGGTCTATTAGACTAATTGGATCATTCCCCACATACGCATACATATTCATCCCATCTTTATAACCAATGGGGTCAGTCTGCATAAAACGCCCTAACTTTGGCTGATAAATCCGTGCTTTGTAGTGATAAAGCTTAGTACCTGGGATTAAGATTTGCCCAGTGTAACGGAAACGCGATGAGCTGGTATTAATCGGCTCTCCAAATGGGCCATACTTATGCGTTGCTATTATTGAACCAGAGCCATTCGTTTCACTAATAATTGAGCCACGTTCATCTGCATGTAAATAGCGTTTACTACCTGTACCACTGCCTTCGTACCATACTAGAGGATCATCTTCACCGATACCATGAACATAACGACGTAATAGACTACCGCTGCTGTTGTATTCCGCAACCAGTTCGTTTGCATCGTACAAGAAGGTTGTTTTAGTGCCATTGAGTGTTGAGTAATTTAATCGCCCCGTTGCATCATAGCCAAGTGCTAAGCTGGTACCTGACTTAGAAGCAGACCTTAAACGATTATGCGCATTATAATTATAGCTCCACCCATCATAACTTTTTAGGTTACCGTTATTATCATAGGTTAAATTTTTACCACCAACACTGGTGTATTGGTTTAAATCATTGGTGTAGTAATCTTGCTCACCAATAGTTGGAATTTGAATCTGATAATTATTATTACTAACGGTTTTCGATTTCAGCTGATTTGCGTAGTTATAAGCGAAATTAGCGTTATTGATACCCGTATGATTAAATTGGTTTACGCGCCCTTTTGTGTCGTAACCAACAGAGCTAGACTTACCATTTCCTCTTGAAATACTCGTCAACTGCCCTTTTGGGTTATAAGTGTAATTTGCAAGCAGGTTACTGCCGTTTTCTTTTATTGAAGTCAGCGCCCCTGTTGCATCAAATGCATAAGTGACATAAAAACCACCGGGGTGAGTTAACCGAGTTCGTCTATCTCCTAAGTCATAAAGGTAACTTAAAGTGCGGTTATTCGTGGTTGTACTTTTCAGGCGGCTTAATTCGTCATAAGCATAACTGACAACACTAGAGCCTCGAGTTACGCTTTTATCACGCCCTAAACCATCATGATTAAAATACAACGTAGACTCACCAGGCACAGTTGTTTTCGTTTTTTTATTAATCGCATCGTAATAGTGTGTAAGTGTTTTACCGTCGCGTTTACGCCACGTTTTTAAATTACTATTTGCATCATAGCTATTTTGCTCATAGGTATTATCTTCAAATGTAGTGCGCTCTAACCGGTCAAAACCATCATACGTATAATAAGTGACATTTCCTTCACCATCTTTACGTGTGTAGATTTCACCATTTGCTGTATACGCAATCTCAATATCGATACCAGCATCTGGTGTGTTATACCCTGAGATGACTTTTGTTGAACGAGAGAGTCTGTCGTAATAGTTACGTGTAATACGGTCTGGGCCATCGACACCTTCTGATGCAAGTGAACAAGCAGAGCTTGGTAGGCTATTGAATGTAGAGGCGTTCATGCGAATAGCAGTACACATTAACCTATTTCGTGTGTCGTAAGTAAATTGTGTAACGGCTTCTTTTTTTGATGGCGAGCTAATTTCTTTTTTAGTCGCTAAATTTCTCGTGTTATAAGCAGTTGTTTCAGTATTGTAAACACTCAACGACGTGCTTGTAGGTGATGTCAGCGTACCAGTTTCAATGATGCGAACTTGGTCATCTTCACTACGGTACGTGAAACGCTGCGCGACACGATACCCTCCCTGGTTTTTTGCACCAATTTCCCATGCTTTTCTACCTGCATTGTCATAGCGATAATATATTGCATCATCACTACCTGCCAATGGTCCATCTTCAATCGTTACTCTACCAGCATTATCATAGGTATACGTTGTGACTTGCTTTACTACACCTACACCATTGGTTTTCGTCACCGTTTTAGGTAGATTTGTATTCCCCCAGTATGTATAGCTTGTAACTTGTTTATCTGCTAAAGAACAATTACTTTGAGTACAAACACGGGTACTCTTTAATCGTGTAAAGCCATTAATTTCTTGCCAACTATTAGTAGTCAAACGGCGGTTATTGTTTTTATCTGCTGGCTCAAGTTGAGTGAGCATTCCACCATGACTTGCGAATGTATAATCAGTGGTATTGCCATTCGGATCCGTAATTGAGGTAGGTCTAAAACATCGTAAATCTGTGTACTCTGTAATATCACAATCACCAGCATCATATGTGGCAGTCGTTACAATATCTGATTCAGATGAACTTGATTTTGCTTCCATTCTTTTTTCAGTGATATTACCTATCACATCATAAGTGTAGCGTTCGCTATTCCCTTCAGGGTAAGTAACACGACTCAATCGATAATTGTCATCATACCCATACTGCGTTGTTTGATTCAGTGCGTTAACCTCACTGGTAATCATCATTCTTCTATCAGTCGGTTTACCTGATTTAGATAAGTTAATTGTTCTTGAATAGCTTTCTGGGCCCGTTATAACCACTTTAGAAAACTCTTTATGAGGCATTACGCCGCCTTCGGTAGGAGGTGTATAAGCATAGTGATAGGTTTGGCCATCTTTAATGACTTTAGAAACAAAGTAATTTTGTGTGCCGCTGCCATAAGGCTGAGTCGTTGTCGAAACAGTGACTGAATTATGCGAGTCTGTTGGTAATTTCAAGGCGAAATCTCTCACTTCTTCAGGACCACCAAAAACATTACTGTAGCTACCGTAATTCCAGGTTCGGCCATTCGCATCTGTGACAGTAGATTCTGTGTATGTATGCTGAGCAATTGCGACAGAAGGCGAACTTGTCTTAACAATTTTTGCAGACGTGAGTTGATACCAAGGGTTATTTACTTGGCCGAAATAATCTCGTGAGTTGGATTTATAAGTAAACTTAAGCTGGTAACCTAAATTTGAATCAATACTCAATAATCGATGGAAAGTTATATAAGGGTTTATATTTGGATCTGTAAACTTTTCATAATTATAAGTATGCACCTCACCATCGGGATAAAAAACTTTTGTTGCATACCAAGTACCGTCAACCGATTTAGTTGACGATGAAGGGCTATTAACATAAGACAAATTGGATGTGTATTGAACTTTTACACCACTTTTACCTTGTATATATGTAAACGTACTAGACTTCTGCGTACTGTAGATTCCTCCAATTAATGCTGAGCCATTATTAACAACGGGTACACACTCAGATTGGCATGTGAAGTTATCAGATTGGCTACCGCCATAAGACAGAGAGGCTGAAACTCGCCCTCCATGTGGTAATTCAGAGACCCAATGAATGACATTTATCTTAGATTCAAGCTTTGGCATGCTTTCAAATGTCAAATTAGGCGCAGCAGGAATGCTCAACACAGGCAGTTTTACTTGGTATAATCCCGTGTTTAAGTTTATCGAGTTTATATCTGTAATCGATACAGGCGGCATAATTGTTGGAATGGTTTCTTCCGCACTTACCACGTTTGGGTGACTCAAACTTAATATTGCAAGAGCCAAAATAGTTTTAATTTTCATTTTTCTCATCCTTGAACTAATTTAAGCCGCCAGGACCGCCCGCCGATATAACCCTGACAATTTTAGTCACACTTGCATAATCACTCGCGCTATAGCACTTAATATTTATGGGTGTATTTTCGTGAATTATTAAACTAACAGATCCGGAAGTTGGTTGGTTTGGAAAGTAACCCGTGTCTCCAGAAACAGTTACCTTGCAGTAAGACGTGTTCTGTGAGGACCATGTTACGCTGAAAAGTGCTCCTGAACGAACCGTGCCAGGAATTGATGATGAAGTAATCATCGGCTCTGGTGGTGGCGGTGGCTCTGGTGGCGGCGGCGTATTCGCATTTGCAGATGAAGTACGGTTACCCGCATCGTCATAACTATAAGTAACGAGCTGAGTATCGCTTTCTTTTACAACCTTTAAGCGACCTCTTGCATCATATGCAAAACTAACCGTTGAAGCTAACGCTTCATTTATAGATATAGTTCCGAGTGCAACAAGTAAAAGCGCAACTGAACATCCTTGTATTTTTGGCATATTTTCACCTAATCATTTGCAAAGCAGTGAAATAAAAAGCAATTCCATCTACTTTGTATTTTCATCCAATTAACAATAATGGTTCTTTTTCGCTCAAATAAAATACGAATAATGTACCAAATTTAATAAATCAACACATTCTCTGAGTACAATTTTAAACGACTATTTGAACCGATAATAATTAAGACAGATAAAAAGAATATTAAACTAGGCCAGAAGCCTAACGTAGGATCTAATGGCAAAACAGACAACAGAAGGCATATTACTCCAAAAAATAAAAAGTAAACGATGGGAAGCCCAAACATAACCTTAAAAAAATGAGCACATAACGAGGAATGAAATTAAAAATATTATTCTGTTTTAAAACAAAACACTACAGCGTTTACTGAGGTTTTTGTTACAGGCAGACCTACCGGAAGTTTTCAATTATTGAGTGTTGGGTATACGCGGATTTGTTAAAACGTGCACGAAAGTCTTCATCAGCAATTTTGCTTTTTGTACATGTGAGTCTAAAATTCAACCACCTGATTAAATATTAGTATGTAACACTTTATACTTCCAATATGTGCCATCTATTAGTACAAATCAGTCAACTTACACTTCAAATGACATAGTACTCAATACTTACCCGAATATAGTTAATAGTAGAAAGGCTCAACTACCCATTTACTACTTGGAAAATACATTTAGTTACTCTAGTATCAACTTGTCTAGGCTAACTATTTGCATTTAAATGAAATCATTTCCTTCGCTGTATTTTGCTAATCTATTTTTAATTATTGGCACCGGTTTACTCACCACCTATTTAGCCCTCTATTTAGGGAAAAATGGCATCTCGACCTTTTGGATCGGGTTAATGACCTCATGTTATTACATGGGTTTGTTGCTTGGCTCAAAGCTTGGTTATCACCTTATTAAATCGGTCGGCCATATTAGGACCTTTGCAGCCAGTACCGCCGCTGTTTTAGCCTGCGTTGCAGCACACGGCGTTAGCGATAATATTTATTTATGGTTAGCCCTGCGACTATTTGTAGGCCTTGGTATGATGTGTAACTACATGGTGCTCGAAAGCTGGCTCAACGAACAAGCTGCACCAGAGTCTCGCGGGCGAGTGTTTTCGTTTTATATGATCACCTCTTATCTGGGTATGATTTTAGGTCAATTTGCATTAGCCGAATTCCCAGAGCTTGGCTATGCACCACTATTTTTAGTGTGCATGGCACTGGCAATTGGCATTATTCCTATTTCAATCACTCGTAGGATTCACCCCAAGCCATTAAAACCAATTCAAGTCAGTCTGTTTGACTACTTTAAAAAAGTACCGCAATCACTTACAGCTGTTCACTTTGCGGGTATTATAAATGGCAGCTTTTACGGCCTTGCACCAACATTTGCCAAGTCATCTGGGTTTAATTCGTCAGAAATTGCCATTTTTATGTCTGCCACTATTTTTGCAGGTCTGATCGCGCAATGGCCAATGGGGATATTGTCGGATAAAGTACGTCGTAGCGTGTTGATCCGCACCAATGCGGTTGCGATTGGTGTAGTTAGCTTGGCTTTATTTTTGCTACCTATTACGCAAACACTCGCCTTTGCACTCACTTTTATGTTTGGCTTGTTCGCCTTTACTTTATATCCATTATCCTCAGCCTTAGCTAATTCACGCGTTGAAGATGAAGAGCGCGTTGGCGTGTCATCTGCGTTATTAGTTGTTTTTGGAGCCGGTGCAGCACTTGGTTCAACTGCCAATGCACAAGTTATGACCTATTTTGGTCATCAAGCCCTGTATGCCTCCATCGCATTATTAACGGTGATAATGTATTTATTACTCACTTACATTAATTCGAAACAAAAAGTAGAACAACCGGAGTCGAGTGATTACGTTGTAGGCACATCAGACGTTACCAACTCGCCACTAGCGGCAACCATGGATCCACGAATAGAAGAAACGACTGCCCACGAGCAAATGTTGGTGGTCGATGAAATTGATGATGAATATGAAGAAAACAATGCAGTCTTTGATACCGATGATCCACAGGGTGACCTGTTTAAAGACTTTCAAACGCAAGACGAAACCGCAGAACTAAAAAAATAGCGATTCATTTTCGATATTACAAAAGCAGGTAACAGCTTCAATTTACCTGCTTTAATTGAACAGCTGATAATTCACGCTCAGAAAGGTAGCCTATAAGATGACCTTTGTCATTGCCCGCATACGTTTTAAACTCCCCGCCTTTATGCTCCGCATTTTTATAAAAATGAATGTTGTATAAATTAAGCTCACTTCGGCTACCGCCCCCAAGCTAAGTAAGTTAATAGCTGCCTTCAATCGCTTTTCCAAAATTAATGTAGCTTTTTAGGCCCACTACGAACAAGCTCTTTACCGTTTTCAAACACATCTTGTGTAACCCAGCGGCCTAACAACAACTTATGGTTATCATCAAGTACAGCTACAAACGGGCGACCATTGGTATTATTGGTCGCCAGTGCCACACCGGCTATATTTTTTAAGCCCAATCCACCATTATCAATCAGTAATAAAAAAGCTTCTAGCTCTGCGAGGGTGTCAATTACGTCGTTATCATTAATCATGCTGTTTACTCAGTTATAACTTAATGAGTGAAGGATAACAGTTTATGAAAATAGGCTCTAGGAGCTGATTAAACGTTAAAGGTGGGAGTTACGACCCAATACTCAACGTATTTATTTGCGCTTACTCGCTCTACATCAGATAGTAGCCTTTGCATTGAAACTATTAAAACTGCTTATAAAGGAAAACCATGATCAAACGACTTTTAGCCGCAAGCTTAATCTTCTCTTCGGGTTCTGTTTTTAGCGCTAACCCAACGGTTGAAGAGCTGCGTATTAAGCAAGCCACAACCGCTATGCCACAAGTTTTAGATATATTTTCTGAGGATATCGCGCAATTTGAACAAAGCTGGAAAAGCCTAAAAAACTTTAAACAGGCAACTGACTTACTACATGATTACTCAACCCAACTCTGGCTCAACGCCAAACAACACATTACCGTCACTAAAAGCTACGATGACAGAGCACTTTACTGGGCTCGCCTACTTTCAAGTAAAATAATCCGTACAACAAAACCTGAATTTGCATTAACAACTGCCGAGCAAAGCACATTGTTAACAATGTTAGAAAATGGCAGTCGCGGTCGCACCGACCTAGCCTACTCTAAAAACACCACCAAAAAGATTTTACTAACAGGCTTTGACCCATTTTTGTTGGATAGAAACATCAATCAAAGTAATCCATCCGGCTTGGCCGCATTATTACTCGATGGCCAAGTAATTACTTATCAAGGTATCAGCGCTGAAATAAATACTGTAATGGTGCCTGTTCGCTATGAAGACTTTGATCAAGGTATTATTGAAGAATTACTCGCCCCCTATTACGCTCTGAATAACGTAGATATGATAGTTACCGTTAGCATGGGTAGTAAAGACTTTGACCTTGAACGCTTTCCAGGTAAGCGGCGCAGCGTAACCGCCCCCGACAATGCAAATATTGTCTATGGCGGCACAGCAAAAGCGCCACTGATTCCAGGTTTAAACGACCGTACACTCCCAGGGAGTGAGTTTGTGCAATTCAGTTTGCCCGCCACGCAAATGCAGCAAGCCAAAGGGCCATTTCCGATAAATGACAATCATAAAGTTGTTACACTCGAAAAAGCCTTTGAACCTAAAACTTTAGCTGAACTAAAAGATGCGATTGCAGTAAAAGGCGGCGGCGGTGGTTACCTGTCTAACGAAATTTCGTACCGCAGTATTCGCCTGCGCGATCAACTCAATTCAGATATTCCTACTGGGCATATCCATACGCCGCGTATAGCGCAGTTTGAACCAGAAACAGAAGCTAAAATAGTCAAACAAATTCAAGCAATGTTAGAGCAAAGCCTAGTTATTTTATAAATCAATTTATAGGATAACTATCCTATTGCTAAAAATATGACTTCAGGCTTCACCCTCTAAATAGAAAGCCTGGAGTAAATTTATTATATCATCTCTAAATACGCAGTAATTAAAGCCGCATAGCACATATAAGATGTGGCGATAATCATTAACAAATCAAAAGTGTTAATTAAATGCTTTATTTGTTTAAAAAATGATGTATTGTTGTTTCTGGAAAACAAACATAAATAAGGACAAAAAATGAAAAAGGTATTAACAATAGCAACTTTACTAGCAGCTAGCGTATTTTCTGTTCAAGCAAATGCAAGTTCAATGGAATGCTATGTAGACACTCAAGCATATGATCAATACACACCAAATCACTGTATGGCGGTGATCTATGGTCAAAATAAAGCGACAGCGGTATTTCGTGTCATCGGCAATGGATCTGAAATAGATAGCGTTATTTGGTCCAATGCAGCCAAATCTTGTGGTACTTCGGGTACTTCTTGTTCATTTGAAATCAGATCTTTTAGAGCTTACAAAGCGGAAGCAACGATACTTTATACCAATGGAAGTTGGAGCAAAGCTTCTGCAACTGCATCATTTGAAGATGGTCGCTAAAAGTTATTCTGAAATTATTAATTATTTGAATTTAGGGCTTTTTAATACCATTTAATAAAGCCCTATAAGATGCCAAAATCTCATATTTAACCCTTTCACACTATCAAACCTCGCGCTTTACAATTACCTAAAAATCAAGCTACTTTAACAAGCAATCAAATCATCAAAAATGGCTGCTCAGTCTATGTCGCTAGTGACGTTGTCACTCATAACGACAGCCTATAAATTATCGTTTTTGGGTAAAAAGCGTTGAACTGATAAAAAAATGGCAAACTAACAAAGCACAGCCTATTCCCTGATTGATGTCTGATTTAGAGGTGTCATTTATCAAAAAACACAAGCTATTGATTTTAAATGAATCAAATGAAACTGTATAATTAAACAGATTATTTTACTTATTCAGCTCTCGACATTGCAAAAAAAACAACGTTATACTATCACCTGATGAAACACATGAATTTACACTCACTCAGACACAATAAAACGCTATTAAAATATTTAATGGTGTTTTTACTGCTGTTCAGTGTTTTTTCACAGTGGCACTCAACTGTTCACGCAGTCCAAAGCAGCACAGAGTGCCAACTCTGCATAAGTTCGTTTGATTTTGACGATTTAATATCCCCTACCACCAGCATATTTGAACCTGAAAGTAACCACTACGTCGCTGTTTTAGCCTTACACTCCCCGCAATTTAGCGCAATCGTTGCGTTTTCAGGTAATCGTGACCCACCGAATACTCTTTAAAGTTCACTGTTAAAAAACCGTTTTATAAAGACTGTTTGCCATTGGGTAAGCAGCCAGTTTTAGTGCAAATTTTAGAGATTAAACAATGAAAATTAAGTATTCACCATTAGTTTTGGCGGTATTAACTGCTATCAGTACACACGCAATGGCAGCAGAGAAACAAATACAAAAAGATGAAAGCGATTTAGAAAAAATTGTTATTACAGCTTCACCGCTTAAACGTACCGTACTTGAATCAAGCACCCCAGTATCAATTCTTAGTGGCGAAGAGCTTGATCAGCACCAAGCAGCAACCCTTGGCGAAACCTTAAAAAATGTGCCAGGTGTACACAGCTCTTATTTTGGACCCGTTGCCAGTAGCCCAATTATCCGAGGATTAGATGGACCTCGAATCAAGGTTGTACAAAACGGATTAGGCGCATCTGATGCATCACGCGTTGGCCCCGATCACCAAGTATCAACCGAAACCTCTACGGCCACACAAATTGAAGTATTACGCGGCCCTGCTACTTTGCTTTATGGTAGTGGTGCAATTGGCGGCGTTGTTAATGTGGTTGATAACCGCCTCCCCATTGAAAGACAACAAGGTATTACTGGAGAAGTATTTGCTCAGTACGATAACGTAGCAGATTCAAAAACAACATCTACTGATTTAAATGCCGGAACGGGCGACTTTGCTGTTCATATTGATGCTTACAACCGTAATACCGGTGACTATAAAATACCTGTTCCCGCTGATATTAATGAACATGGTGGCAGTACTAAACTCTCAAACTCAGCAATCGATGCACACGGTTATAACTTAGGAGCTGGCTGGATCACTGACGATACTCGGGTTGCTTTTGCCTATGGCTCAATGGACTCAGAATACGGTTTACCGGGTGAAGATGGCGTATTTATTAAGTTAAAACAAGACCGCTATCAAGGTGTTGTTGATTGGAATAATCTTGACGGTTTTATAAAATCGGTGCATTGGCAAAATGCATATACTGATTACCAACACTCAGAAATTGAAGGGACTGAAATAGGCACTACTTTTAAAAATGAAAGTATCGAGTCTAGACTATGGGCAGAGCACAGCGCGGTTTATGGTTGGCACGGTATAATGGGCTTACATTATAACAAAAGTGATTTTGAAGCGATTGGCGAAGAAGCCTTCACACCACCAACAAAAACCGACAGTTTAGCCGCATTTTTAATGGAAGAAAAACAAACAGGTGCTTTATTGTGGCAGCTTGGTACACGCGTGGAGCAACTAACCCATAAAGTGAATAACCAATTTTTTGATGAGCTATCAACCGATAATAGTATCTCATTTGCAGATGAAGATTACACGGCGGTTTCAGGCTCTGCAGGAGTAGTTTGGAGCATTAACGACAAGCACTCATTAGCATTTAATTATGCATATTCAGAACGCGCCCCCTCTTCATCTGAAATTTTTGCCTACGGCCCACACATTGGCTCTGGCACTTACGAAGTAGGTGGTGGTTTTAACCTTACTAACAATAACGGTAATTATTCGGTGGTGCAAAACGGCCAAAGCATGAATAAAGAAGTGTCTAATAATATAGATGCAACCTATCGTTATAATACTGACAACTGGAATGCAAGCTTAAGCCTGTTCCAAAACCAAGTGAATGACTACATATACGAAGACGTTAGTAACCTTGTTCTCAGTGATGGTGAGTTTATTACGGCGCAAGATTACCAACAACTACAAAGTAGCGGCGCAGGATCAGAGGAAGAAACCGATGGTTTACCTGTTGTACTCTTTGCCCAGCAAGATGCACAGCTGTATGGTTTTGAAGCACAAGTTGACTGGCACTTAAACGAACAATGGCGTCTGGATGTGTTTTCGGATTATACCCGCGCTAAACTAGATAAAGGCGGTAACGTACCAAGGATCCCACCATTACGTGTTGGTTCTTCAATACATTATGAATACGGTAATTGGCACACTGAAGTAGAAGTCACTCGCAACAGTAAGCAAGATAAAATTGCCGCAAACGAAACCACCACCGACGGCTATACCATGCTATCAGCCGCTGCTAACTATTACCTTGATTTAGGTAACGTTGACATGACATTGTATTTAAAAGCCGACAATCTAACCGATCAAGAAGCGCGCGTGCATTCATCTTACTTAAAAGACGAAGCACCACTTCCAGGTCGCTCATTTAGTATAGGTGTAAGAGCGCGTTTTTAAACTGCGCTTGCTATAAGTGTTTGTTAAATAAAACAGCTCTTATACCAATCGTGTTAAGTTAATGACCATTTATAGCGACAGATAAATACAGTGATAACAAGGCGTAAATTTTGACATGTAGTTGTTCTACTTGAAAAAATTATAACGCAGTTAGCGCTTTATTTAGCTCGCTAGAATGGTTAAATATTTAAGTCGATTGGTATTAATTAAGTTGCTAAGTTTAACCGAACAGCAACAAATACAAAAAAGGCTTAGAAGTGATTCTAAGCCTTATTATTAGGGACTAAGTTTTAATTATATTATTGATTATTGATTTCTATTTGCCCAATAGCAACAGAGCCGTGCTGCCATGTAGTGCGGCATTTCAAACTAAGAACAGCATCACTTTCAAAATTATTATCAAGAGCTGTTACATACGATACAAACTGCTTTGAGCTATTTGCAGTGTCAGCAATATCAATCCAGTCAAAGCCCTTTCCTGTAGCATACTTAAACCACTTCTCTTGCCCGCCATCACTTACTTTACGAACACGTGAAATTAAGCAGCCGCCGTTTGAGCTATTTAAACCTTCAGTAATGCCATGAACTTTAAGCTCAAAATTACCAATCGTGTCATTTAAAGGAATGCTACAGTTGAAATAACGCTCAGAGCGTGAAAATTGAGGATCAAAAGTAAAGTAGCCATTTTCTGTAGTACCAGTTTTTTCTAGAGTTACTTCTTTTAGTGCAGCTAGATCACCTATTGAAGCAGCTAGATTATTAACGGCTTGTGACTTATAAACTGTATCTTCAGAGCAATGAGAGGCACCATCAAATACAGCAGCTTGTGTAAGTGACGATATAGACGCTAAAGCAGTCGCTAAAGCAATATTCTTAATTTTTAACATATTCATATCCTTATATTTTTGTCCCTAATAAGATGGATAATATCACGCAATATAAAATAAACAACTTCCATTGAATTTTTTTATATTCGAGTTATTTATTCTAGTAAAACAACAAGGCTTTAATTGCACTCAATACGTTTTATTTCGAGCCACTGAATAGATTAATTCTACAGCTAAAAGAGCTAGGCCTATAAGGCTCTATTGGAGAAATGCATAGATATTACCTTTTTCATGCGATTTTAATCTGAAAGTTGCTATTACCCTGAAATTAATCCTATATTTAGTGGACATAAATATTGAGCAATGCAATGAAAACAGCGCAAATCCCAGCAGACGAAGAGTCTAGACTAAAAGCCTTGTATGAATATGAAATATTAGATACCAAAGCCGAACAAGTATTTGATGATTTAACTCAACTTGCTTCTGAAATTTGTGAAACGCCTATTTCACTCATTAGCTTAGTAGATCCGCAAAGACAGTGGTTTAAGTCAAAGTACGGTATTGATGTTGATGAAACCGAGAGAGAGATTGCATTTTGCTCCCATGCAATACTGCAAGACCACGTTTTTGAAATACCGAACGCATTACTCGATGAGCGCTTTCATGATAACCCGCTAGTTGTTAATAATCCAAACATACGATTTTATGCAGGCGCCCCGTTAGTAACTCCAAAAGGAAGTACTATAGGCACACTCTGTGTTATTAGCGATAAGCCCAAAAAGCTAAATCAAAACCAAATTAACGCTCTGACGATACTAGGTCGAGAAGTTATTACTCAACTTGAACTTAGATTAAACAACAGAAGATTAACATCAGCTCTAGAACAACAAAAAATACATAATGAAGAACTTGAAGTACTAAAAAAAGAAGCTGATAGTGCCAACACCTTAAAGGGCCAATTTCTAGCAAATATGACCCATGAACTTAGAACACCACTACACGGTATTTTAAATTTAGCTGAATTTGGCCTAGCTGAAGAAACGAGTTTAGAAAAAGATAACGCTTTGAAAAGTATTTTAAACTCAGCCAATATACTCTCAAGTATTGTGAATGACATTCTAGATTTTTCAAAAATTGAAGCTGGCAAACTAGATATCGAAAATATCAATTTTAATCTTAGAGAGGTTGTTAACGATCTCTTCAAGCCTCTCATTAAACAAGCATCAGATAAAGGCATTAAACTTACTTTATATATTGATGAGAAGGTGGCAGCAACTTTAAAAGGTGATCCTGTAAGGATCTCACAAATTTTAAATAACTTGTGTTCAAACGCGATTAAATTTACAAACCAAGGGCAAGTAAATCTCAAAGTCAGCGTTCAAAGTAGTTCATTAATTGAACAGGATATTTTATTTGAAATTATTGATACAGGTATTGGTATCAGCGAAGCAGCACAACAAAACTTATTTCAAGATTTTCATCAAGCAGATGCATCTATATCAAGATGTTATGGGGGCACAGGGCTTGGCTTATCAATCTGTGCCAAGTTAAGTCAACTAATGAAAGGTAAAATCGGCTTTACAAGTAAAGAAGGCGAAGGCTCTATATTTACGTATCAACAGAGCTTTGAAACACATCTATTGTATGATTCATTAAAACAAAAGAAAGAAATAACTAATTTACAAGGGTGCACCATTCTAATCGCCGAAGATAATAAAATAAATCAACTCATCGTAAGTAAAATGCTACAAGCGCATAACGCCAATGTAGTAATCACAGAAAACGGTAAAGAGTGTGTTGATTACTTTAATACAAACCCTGTAGATTTGATTTTTATGGATATCCAAATGCCAGTAATGGATGGAGTACAAGCCACAAAAGCAATTCGGGCACAACAAGGAGATAAAACAACCCCAATTATAGCCTTGACAGCTAACACCTTGAAACAAAACATTGAACATTATTTAGACATTGGTATGGATGGTTATTTAGCTAAACCATTTGATAAAGATAAATTAAATAGCTTACTTAATATTTACAACCCTAATAACCTCAATCTAAAAAAGCTAGCGGTTAAAATTAGTGATCCTAATATTTCAAGCAAATATAAACTAAATCAGACATGCCAAGAGTTAAAAAAGCTAATTCCAAATGCAAATAGAGTTAGCCTTTGGTTACTAAACCACGAATATACTGCGATAAATTGTTTAATATGCCTTGATGAAAATGAGGTAGTAACAAATGACATGGTTTTAAAAGCTCAGGATTTTCCTGCATACTTTAATTATATTTTAGGTAACCAAGTACTTGATGCATCGGATGCAAGGAACAACGAAGTAACAAAGGACTTAAATAAATCCTATTTTGAACCATTCAATGTGTATTCCTTACTTGATTATATCTATTTTATAGATGACAAACCGTTAGGCGTAATTTGTTGTGAAAGTGTTGACTCAAAAGTGTCATGGGACTATGCAGACAAAGAAGCACTGATAAAGATAGCGGATGTAACAACTCTTTTTTTATCCAAGCAACTCAAGTCTTAATAAAAGTAATGAGAATATAAAAAAGGGGACTATTATTTGATAAAATAGTCCCCCGTAATTTAACTAACGTTATTACTTCATTCCTGCAAGAGTCATCAAAAAGCGGATCAAAAGAGACACTAAAAATAATGAAGCAACACTCAAGACCCAAATGATAATTAACCATTTAAATTGATGAAGATGCTTTTTCATATACCCTCCACAAAGCCTTCGCTAAATAGTGCAATAGCATTGAATAACTAATGATACCCCTCGGTATCAACAACTTTGCCACGAAATACATAATAAGACCAAAACGTATAAGCCAATATAAACGGCACGATGATAACAACACCAACCAAGGTGAATTTTAAACTTGATTCAGGCGCTGCTGCTTCATAAATAGATACACTTGGTGGAATAATGTTTGGCCAAAGGCTAATACATAAGCCTAAATATCCCATAAACAACATACACAGCGCATAAATAAATGGCCGATAGTGTTTACTTGAGTTTACTGAGCCCAGTAATAATAAAACAAAAATACCAGTAATAATTGGCAAAGGAGCAAGATATACAATATTTGACCAATTAAACCACATTGCTTTTACATCAGCGTTGATCAGTGGTGTATAAATGCTGATACCTAACATGCACAAGGCTAATAAAATAGTTAATGGCTTAATAAGTTTACGCATTTGTTTATACAAATTATGCTCTGTTTTAACCACTAACCAAGTGGCACCTAATAAGCCATAAGCAAACAGTAAACTACACCCTGTAAATAAGCTAAATGGTGTTAACCAGTCTAAAGATCCACCAGCAAACTCACCATTTTCAACAGGAAAACCAATAATAACAGCGCCCATTGCTACACCTTGAGCAAAGGTTGCCATAAACGAGCCTACAAAAAATAACTTATCCCATAATGGACGGTGAGACTCAGTCGCTTTAAAGCGAAATTCAAACGCAACACCTCGTAATATTAAGCCAAATAACATCACTAAAATAGGCCCATATAAGGCTGATAATATGACTGAGTAAGCCATAGGAAACGCAGCTAACAAGCCTGCCCCGCCAAGCACTAACCACGTTTCATTACCATCCCAAACTGGGGCAACGGAGTTAACCATGATATCTCTTTCATGTTTATTTTTAACCAGCGGAAAAAGTAGGCCAATCCCTAAGTCAAAACCATCTAAAAACACATACATCATTAAACCAAAGCCAATAATGAGTGCCCAGATACTCGGTAAGTCAAAATTCATCATGTAATCTCCTAAAGCTCAACACCATCGGCCGCTGATAACGGACGAGCCGGACGTTTGTTTAAGTCATCTTTATTATCGTTGTCATACACTTGTTCAGGGCCCTTTTTGATAAGTGCTAACATATAACGCACACCGACCCCAAACACACAGACATATAAAACAACAAAAGTAAGTAATGAATAACTCATTGCCGTCATCGAATGAGCAGAGCTTGCATCAACCGTTCTTTGTAACCCATATACAACCCAAGGTTGTCGTCCCACCTCTGTAACAAACCAGCCAGTTAGCATCGCAATCAATCCGGCGGGGCCCATTGCAACACAAAACCTTAAGAACCATTTTTTCTCGTATAATCGGCCTTTTTTACGTAACACTAACCCTGTTATGCCTAATAAAATCATCAATAACCCTAAAGCGACCATAATTCTAAAACTAAAAAAAACAATTGGCACATAAGGGCGATCTTCAGGAGGTACAGATGTTAATGGTGCAATGGTGCCATCAAGACTATGCGTTAAAATTAAGCTAGCAAGATGAGGTATTTCTATAGCGTAATCATTGCGCTCTTCTTCCATATTTGGCCAACCGAATAAAACTAATGGGACACCTTCGCCGGGTTCTGATTCATGCCAATGTCCTTCCATTGCTGCCACTTTCATTGGTTGATACTCAAGTGTATTTAAGCCATGTTCGTCTCCTACAAAAGCTTGCAATGGCGCGATAATTAACAACATCCACATTGCCATCGACAACATTTTTTTTGCCGCTTGAGTGTGCGAGCCTTTTAATAAATGCCATGCACCAGATCCGCCTACCAACAAGGCTGTCGCTAAAAAAGCGGCTAAGCCCATATGGACTAAACGATAAGGAAATGAAGGATTAAATATTATCTCAAACCAGTCAACCGGAACCGCTCGGCCATCAATAATTTCATAGCCTTGAGGTGTTTGCATCCAGCTGTTAGAAGCCAAAATCCAAGTCATTGAAATCAACGTACCGATTGCCACTAAACAGGTGGATGTAAAGTGAAGCTTTTCGCCAACTTTATTCCAACCAAAAAGCATAACGCCAAGAAAGCCAGCTTCTAAGAAAAACGCAGTCATCACCTCATAACTGAGTAATGGCCCCGTAATAGCTCCAGCAAAATTAGAAAACTGACTCCAGTTAGTACCAAACTGATAAGCCATTACGATGCCGGATACCACTCCCATAGCAAAATTTACCGCAAACACTTTCATCCAAAAACGACAAAGCGTCATGTATATCGGTTTTCGCGTGTATAACCAAAGCCCTTCAAGTACCGCAAGGTAACTTGCCAAGCCAATTGTTATTGCAGGAAAAATAATATGAAAAGAGACTGTAAATGCAAACTGTATACGAGCTAAATCAATAGCAGTAAAATCTATCATAACGCCAACCTACTCCTAGTTAATTACAGAGCAAACATTAAACTTATCACCTATGGTATATATCTTTTTTTTACAGTACAGGCACAGAAAAATAATTTACAATGAGTACAGATTGTCACTACGAGCGAGAGCATGAAACAGTTCAAATATACAGAGCTTGAGGCTATCTTAAAAAAGAAAATTGACGCTAACAGCTTTACTCCAACAGGCAAGTTGCCCTCAGTGAGAGAGCTTTGCAAACTACAAGGCCTTTCAAAAGCAACCGTATTACATTCGTTACATCGCTTGGAATCACAAGGACTTATTTATGCAAAACCTAAATCAGGTTACTTTGTAACGCAAATAAAGCCGCCTAAACGAGTGCTACCAAAACAAATCAAAACATCATCTACTCCACGCAATGTGTCAGTACCTGCGATTTTAAAAGACATTATGACGCGCAGTGCTGCCTTTGATATTTTACCAAGTGCTGGCGCGCAGGAAGATGCTACTCACTTAACCGTTCTTAATCGACATTTAAACAAAGCATTTCGTTCTTCTCAAAGTCAAAAAGCATTTTACTATAATAGTTCTGATGGTGATTTGCGTTTGAAGCACGCAATAATTAACCACTATGGTGGTTTAAACCAAAAACCTGATGAGCTTTGCATTACCAATGGGTGTCAGCACAGTTTATTTATTTCTCTTATGGCCACGTGTTCGCCAGGCGACACTGTCGCTGTTGAATCGCCAACTTTTTACGGGGTATTGCAAATATTAGAACAACTTAACCTAAAAATAATAGAAGTAGCATGCGATCCCGAGCACGGCGTAAGCATTGACGATCTGACAAAAAAAATAGCCAAGTGGCCCATAAAAGCATGTGTCGTCTCACCTAATTACTCAACGCCAACAGGTGCATGTATGCCTCATAGAGCAAGAGAAGAGCTACTTAAATTGGCAGTGAAAAGTGATTTTTGTATTATCGAAGACGACATTTACGGCGATCTGGCTTTTCCTCCTTTTGTTAGTGAGTCTTTAAAAAGTCTCGACACCCAAGGACAAGTAATTTTGTGTAGTTCATTCTCAAAAAGCTTATCAAGAGATTTACGTATCGGATGGGTTTTTGGAGGAAAGTGGCATGATAAAATCACTCAACTTAAACTCGTTACCCAACTTTCTTCATGTGGGTCGATTCAACAAGGATTAGCCACTTTTATAGAAGATGGTCACTATCGTCGCTACCTAAATAAGCACGTATATGCAATTAAACAACAACAAGCAGAGCTGATTAATTTTTTACAAACCCATTGGCCTGAGGATATACGCTTTACACAAGCTAATGGCGGCATATCTATGTGGGTCGAGTTAGATGAGTCAATAGATACCCAAAAAAGTTACAATGAAATACTACAACAAGGTATCGTCATGACCCCGGGCTCACTTTTCTCAGCATCAGGGCAATATAAAAACTTTTTACGATTGAGTTATATTCACCCCCTCACTAAAGCAAGGGAAGTTGCGATCAAAAAACTATTCAGCACCCTCTTGGTAAAAAAATAACACGCTTTATGCCTACGATAAGCCGCTTTAACATCAAATAATAAGGTGGTTTCGGCTAAAACTACTATCAAAGTTGTTGCCAGTCGACAAGCTCGGTTATAATCCGCTCATCTGGCTATATCTTTGGCCTCTAACTGGATTAAAACGATGAAAAAACTCTCTGCGGTGCAAATAAAACAACAAGCACTGGTACTTAAAGTTGCTGATGCAATTGAAGAGCAAGGCCGTAATGAACTCACTGGCATGCTGCAATGCTGGTTTGACGTGGAATATCACTTATTTCCAGGCTCTTTACTAATGTGTTTTCAGTTTGAGAATCAGCAGGCGTTAACAGCGGCAGAGCCTGACTTATTAAAGTGGCAAAAACGTTTAAGTGGTGCAATGCTTAAAAAAGGCGTTATTTTAAAAGACATGCGCAAGCATTTAGTTTTCACCCTAAAGGGGCCTGATGATTAAGTCAGATAGTAGCCATCAATCAAGCCGTTTTTAGTATGATGCGAGCTTTTTGTTGGTCAGAATTTATTCCATCAAAAGCTAATTATCAATATTGCATCATTTTAGGCTAGAACCTGACTTACATTTAAAAAGTTTACACACTAGCATCGTGAGCTCCTTCAAGACCTCGTTGCTTAACATGTTTAATCAATTCAGGGAAAAACGCTAAAAACATAGCATCTAATTCAGTGTAGTGTCGGGCTATATCAGCAGCAGCGCCAGAAAACGTATTAGTAAAGCGAATGCGCTTGGCAATATTATCAAGTGCAACCCCGACCCCTTCGACGGTTTCGTATTCTTTAAACCAATCATTCTGCGTCATATGTTTTACAACACTTTGCATTCTTGGCGGCATAACGGGTGTACGCTTACCCAAAAGCCTATAACTGATTTGCTTAAAGTCACTTAGCGGTTGATCGTTAAACCGTTGCCAATGCTGAATTAAAAAATGATCGAACACCACATCAATAGCGACACCCGCAAAGCGTTTACGCTGAGGCGAAAAATACTGTTTAGCTTCTTTCACTAAAGGGTGAGCATCTGTAAACTTGTCGACTAGATAGTGGTTATCTAGTGCATTTTTTACCGTGATTGGCAATTGCTTTACATGCCTATTGCCGCCAAAATCACCAAGCAAGTTGCCAAAGTGCGAGTCTGCTGTAGGCTGTGCTAAATAAAGATGAGCTAAGTAGTTCAAAGTAATATCTCTTTATATTTCATTATATTAAGAGCTTTCACTCACGTCTCCTAACAGGCGAGTTAAATCATTAAAGCGAACAAGCCCACCTTTTAGATGGTAAATACTCGAGCCTTTCCACTTGCCGCCTATTAGCTCTCCTAAAAATGCAACTAGGTTACTAAAAGTATACTAGTTGCTATTACCTTACAGGTAACTAATATATACCACATATTAACAAGCATTTTTAAGGAAAATACAATCAACACTGAACGCACAAATGCACGACAGCCGAATGCTAGTGTACTGATCTTGCAGGTGTAAAAAAATAAAGATCTTTTTCATAAATATCTTTATTTACTGAGAGTGAGCACATCATAAAGAAGCAATAAAAGGCATCAGACCAAAGAGGTATAAACCTAATAGTTAAAATTCATACATTATTTCAAATACTCATGCCTTTGCATGTGATTTTTATTACAATGCCTGCAAACCTGAATAGTGGAACTGCATGTGCAACAATTTAAACATACCCTCTTAACGCTTTTGGCCCTATGGGCATTCGCACTGATGCCGGATGTCATTTATGGCTTGTTTAATCATAACTACTTGGCCGGTTATAACTTCAAAAGCATTATCATTACCTTACTGTTAATGGTCTTCATGCTGTTAAGCCGCACCCCTAAACTTAACAATATTGTTTTACTGATAATGGCTCTAATGCAGGCCTCTGAACTGATGTACTTCCAATACTTTGGCGGCTTTTACAGTGCTTTTGATATGGTGCTAATGATGGGTGAAATGCATGATGCACTAATTGGCTTTGCTGATGGTTTGAAATTTATGCTACCAGCGTTCTTTTTATCCATGGCATTTTATGGCTTAGCGTATTTCACCTATAACAAATACCATAAAACCAGTTTTACCGTACCTTATATCTCGGTGTTGTTTGTATTATTGCTCACGTTACCCTTTTTACAGTCTTTAGGTTCTAAGAGCTCTCAAAAATACCAGCCTAATATTGCGCACTCAGCTATGAAAAATGGCTTATACAGTGTGTCATTCTTTAGCGCTCGCCAGTTAAAAATGATTCTGGGATTACGTAAAGAAATGCCTAGCTATCAACCTTATCAATTGAGCAAAGGCGAACCTGCGGATGCAAATATTGTAATTTTAATGGGTGAAAGCCTGAGTTATTACAATATGGGTTTATATGGTTATCAAAGAGATACAACGCCAGATTTAATGCCGTATAAACAAGACCCTAATTTCTTTTATTTGCCTGCGATCTCAAGCGCTGTTTCAACACGAGTATCTCTTAGCTTATTTTTTAACACCGTATATGAGCCTAATAATGCAGTCCATATAAGTAAAATGGACACTGCTTTGTTTCGGTTAGCTAAGCGTCAAGGGTTTGAAACCCATTACATTACTACACAAAAAAATGCAGGAGGTTTAACCTATGCATTTTCACTTGGGGATATTGATACCTGGAAAGAAGATAAGCATCTAGATCAGTTCGATGGAGATTATGATGATCGTTTATTGCTCGAACTTAATTCCATGAATCTGGATTACAATAAGCCCCAATTTATTACGTTACATATGCGCAGCGCTCATGCACCTTATGTAGCTAATTACCCTAAAACTCAAGAAGTGTATCCTGTTGATGAGCAACCCTATGAAAAGTACATGCTGAATAGCTACGATAACTCAGTACTTTACACACAAAAGGTGATAGCTAACATTTATGAATTCTTTAAAGATTCAGGTAAACCAACATATATATTCTTCACGCCAGATCATGGTGAACTGACAGGGCAAGATGGTCGTTTTGGACATAACGCTGTCGATATGGATATCGCCCGGGTACCATTTATGTTTTACGGTGTTGATATTCCAAAAAATGAAATAACTCGAATTAAAAAAGAATTAGGCTGTATGCCTAACCATTATTTAATTAGTCTGCAAGTGGCTAAAGTATTGGGTTATGACATTAAAAACCCGAATGAAGAGCAAGGTAAGTATTACTTGAACGGCACCGATGTATTTGGCGAGGCAGGCTTTATGCAGTACGATTTAAAGCAAATACAAGATAAAACTTGTCCAGAATTTTCAAAGTAGCTCCTCAGTATTCAGCCGCTCTATGAGCGGCTTTTATGTTTATAGCACCTTATACTTTCAATTTAGTGTGGTTGATTCACATCTAATATTCTTGATTAACTATAAAAACAAACCTACAACTCACTAATCAACAAGTTCCCTACCCCTTATATTAGGATGATTGCTGCTTTGTTTTCGGTATTCATTAGGAATTTCACCCACAATACTTTTAAACACCCGGTTAAAAGTCGCTAAAGAAGAAAAGCCGCTTTCAAGCGCGATGCTTAAAATGCTCCAACCTTTAGCATCCTCACTTGCCAATAAAACTTGCGCATATTTAACACGATATTGATTAATAAACAGATTAAAGTTGGCTACTTTGTAGTGATAGCGAATAGCTCGGCTGATTTTATATTCAGATACTTGTAATACTTGAGCAAAATCTGAAATTTTAAGATTTGTTTGCAAGAATAGCTGTTGCTTATTGATAAGTTGATCAATGCCATCGATTAATTCAGGGGCAACATCGATTTGTTCATGTTGATTGGTGTTTTCAGTTATCTCAATGTCATTAAAAATACTAACTGTATCGCCCTCATTTTTAATACCTTGGCTATTTTTATCTCTCGCTTGAAGAAACATTAATGTTTGCATCGCAAGCACAATTAGTAGTGCAGATGAGGTAATAATAATGGGATTATATAGCTCAATTTCAGTCTTACTAAACATTAGCTTAGGTAATACACTTGCATTAAACACAGCTAAAAACCAAGCGCTGGCAAAGAGCACTGATTGCATTTTTTGTGACACTGTTTTTTCACTGTAGCCTCTTATTGCCTCCCAAAAAGAGAGCACAAGTATGCTTGATGAAAGCAATATGGTTACTTCATTCACCCCTTGCTTTAAGCGCCACATTATATCACTTGTAGGTAATGGCTGAGGATCAAAACTCACTAAGTAATGCCATGTTTGGTTAAACATTATCAAGCCTGCAATAGTTGCAGCAAAAACGATATGCCTGCGAGAAATTGGCTTGTTTTCACGAAATAACGCTCTAGCAATCAACCATGAAACATTACATGTAGCGCAAGTAAATAGCCCTATTAGGTATTGATACCCTCCGACACTTGACGCACTGAGTTTTTGCGCCCCAACCATACAGAGCGAGCCACAAAATAGTGCAAACAAATAGTGAACCAGTTGCTTATCTTTTTTCAGTGCATTAAATAACATCAACCCCATGCACACAAAGACGAGAAGGTAATAAGGAGAATTATTTTGCATAACAGGTCGCTCTTAAAATGACGTTGTATAAACAACGTTGCTTTAACTTGTATAATACAAAGTAACTCTAGCTATGGCAAAAAGACTTTGTTAGTGAATGTGTCAGTAACTAACCGTAAAAATTATCCATATATCGTTGCTCAAGTTTCGAATTTGAGAAGTATTCGCCCTGAAAGTCTTTATATTTGGCTATTGAAACGATTTAATGGAAAAGTACATGTTAATGCAAAAAATGAAAACAACCCCAAATAGGCTGCTCGAAAACAGTAAAAAAATATGGTTTATTTGCTTACTAATGGCACAAGGTTGCTTTGTAATTTACCTTATTTTGGGGTATGCCCTGACTAGCGTTACTACAGGTTTATCTGGCTGGGTCCGCCTTAACAATACCGCCTATGTTGCGAGCGACCCCATCGGTAATTTAATCTATGCCACGCATGTGCTACTTGCCGTAGTAATGATAATCGGCGGGAGTTTGCAATTAATCCCCGCAATAAGAGCAAAATATACTAAGTTTCATCGCTATAACGGGCGCGTATTCTTACTGTTAGCTTGTACCATTTCAATCGCAGGAATGTACCTTATGATTGTTAGAGGCACAGTAGGCAACCTGCTAATGCATAGCCTGACAATGTTTGGTGGTGGTATGGTTATTTTATCGAGCATATTTGCAGTGCTGGCTGCTAGAGGGCGTAATATAAATTCACATCAAATATGGGCAATTCGTTTATACCTTGCAGCAAACGGCGTGCTATTTTTTAGGTTAATGATTTTTGCCTGGTTTTTAACGTTTGGCTCACTCGGGATTGATACTACAACGTTCACAGGCCCAACCGTGTTAGCTGTTAGCGTATGTTCTTATGTGATGCCATTGCTCATTGCTGAACTGGTTAGGTATGCGGGGAAAACATCTAATAAAATGATAACAATCGCCACCGCAGCTTTAATGATGTTGATATCCATTGTATTTTTAGTGGGCTTATTTGGTGTAGTGTTAGCAAATTGGTACCCAGCGATAGTTGGCTAATAGCCACATAATTATTAACAAAATAGAAGGCCTAACCCAGCAATCTATTTCAGGGAGATGTGGGCTCTTTTACGGTAGTTGCTAAATCGATATTTGGGTCAGTAATACGCGCAAAAATAAGCCCGAGCTTATCAAGTGGAAATCGGTTGCTGAGTTGTTGATAAGAACCTGGGATCAACTGCTGATCTTTTTGCTGTGCAACCACAAATGAGAATACATAATAACCTTCAAGGCCCATTCTTAAATCACTCATAATGACTTGCTCATCTTGTTGATACACCCCATAAAGGCCTTTAGTAAATGCTTGCAGTAGCTTGATCTGCCTTGCATCATCAAGCTTTGCTAGTAGCGTATTTTCGCTAGGGTAAAATTGCACATCAACGTTGTCTGCGTCATCAAACACAGAGGCATAAATCTCATAATGCCCAAACTCGGTAACGGCCACAGCCCGCCACAACAAGGTATTAAATGGCGTTGGTGTACTTTCAAAGTGCTTAAATATGATATTTTGGGTATTTAGTGCCTGATGAATTTTATCTTCGATATGCCATTTAGCCGCCAACCCCCAAGCTAAATAAAGCGAACTGACGATTAACGCAGCAGTATTTATACGCTGTGCGTAAGGCCGCATCCGCGCCAAGCAAAGCGCTATACAAGAGAGTAACAATGGCAAAGTATACGCAGGATCAATAATAAATATGCTCGATATACCAAAGGGGTAAGTCGTCAGTGGCCACAGCAATTGTGTTCCATAAACGGTAAAACTATCAAGCAATGAGTGAGTACTTAAAATTAAAAATAGAGCGACAGACCAGCGCCTCAGCGTTACACCTTTGGCCCAGTTCATTTTAAGTAAAAGCCATGCAAACAAGGGGCTTACTAACAGCTGTATAAGCAAAGAATGACTAAAACTGCGGTGATAGACAAAGTTTTCGACATTACCACCAAAATTAATGAGCACATCTAAATCAGGTAACGTGCCAAACGCCGCCCCAACTAATAACGACTTACGGCCCAGCTTATTACCTAATACTGTATAAGCAACTGCACTACCAAGCACAACCTGTGTGAGTGAATCCAATGAAAGCCTCTTTTCAAAATCAATTAAAGCATAGACTTATATTGTACTGTTGTAGGTCTTGTGTCGATCTCAATGAGTGATTAGTTTTCTGGAGAAGCTATAAGTTATGTGGATCCGCAAAAGAAAAATCCACCCCAGCTTATCAGCTAGATTTTTAAAACCGCCAATCCAATTACGATTGTATTTTAGTAAAGAGTCAAGCCTGACGTCATGAATTCGAAGATTGTCTATAATCCTATTTCTATAAAAATCAATAAAATAGGTAAAGCGACTGCGCTATACCTATTTATTTAAAAACAAGTATGACTTAGCTGCAACTTTTAACAAATGTCCATGAACTATCACTACCAGGCAGGCTATTTGTATACCAGTTCGCCTTATAAACATTGCCCTGATACTGAATTTGGTCGCCAGCTTCGTTATGTGTGTAAGGGCCTGCAGGATAATGCTTTCTAACCCAATTTGGATACGTTTTTACCTCAGTACAACTTGTTCCTGTTGTAACAGCACAACCCGAGGAATCGACATCAGTACCTTCTGGTGTATTGGGGCATTGATCTTGTACGTCAATTGCGCCATCGCCATCTGAGTCTGTAGCCGCACACCCAATAGAATCTACGGGTGTATTCGGCAGTGTGTTAGGGCATTGATCTTGTGAATCAATTACACCATCTTCATCTGAGTCAAGCGGTGCATTATTCATATCCCAATTTAGTAGAATATCTTTTATCTTCTGCTCCGATGCACTTAGTGAATCCCAGCTACCACCAGGAAGAAAGGTTGATGCACCTTCATCTTTGTCATTTAAGGCCCAATTAGCGTGGCTAATAGTATTTGATTTAAGAAAAGCCATCCACGCGTCAGTTTCGTTGCTATTTACACCACCATTACCATCAGCATTGACTGCGCCCCATTCAGTTGCAAATAAAGCAATCCCATTATTTAAAGCCGTCTGCGCCTTATTTCTAAGTGACTCACCATGCGTACCTGCATAAAAATGTAAGGTATAAGCAATATTGTAGCGATCTATCGGGTCTTGTGAGGCAATATCAACATCTTGTGACCAAGTAGGCGTACCAACAATAATTAAATTATCAGGATCTATAGCTCTGATCTTATCAATAACGGTGTTGGCGTAAGGTTTTATATCGTTAGCCCACGATATCTGTAGTGGCTCGTTATAAATTTCATAAATAACGTTGTCGTAGTCGCCATATTTAGTGGCTGCTCGTTCAAAAAACCGGATCGCCATATCAGTGTCGGTATGCGCTTCGTGACTATGAAAATCAATAATGACATACATATCTTCTGCGATTGCTGCATCAACAACTGTATCAAGACGAGTAATATTACCGTCCCAATCGTCATTCAAACTGCCTGAGGTATTTTGTCCGTGACCGATCGCAGCACGAATGATATTAGCGCCAAATTCCTGTTTCGCATTGGCAACCGTTTGCGCGGTATAAAACTTTTCGCCGCCCCAACCTGTATTACTCCAAAATAAGCTTGAACCAGCAAAGCTCTTTGCCTCATCACCAGCTAATATTTGATTACCACTGACGGTTAACTTTTCAACCGCTGCATAACTTGTAGTGGAACAAGCGAGCAATAATGCCAGTGAAAGGCGCTTGGCTTTATATAGTGTTTTTTTAGGTGTACTTCCAATCGTCATAAAATCGTCCTTAAATTAGGTTACCCATCAGATGTAAACTGATATATCAATAATGTCATTAGCAAAAAACTAACAACACAAAGGTAGTACACTGAAATTATAATACAATAATAAAGAATGATTTATTTTATAAAATAATACTAGCGTAAAAGTAACTAAAAATGACCACTCATAGGCTGTCATCTGCAGGGGGGATACATTCAATAAAAAGCGTGAACGATATACACTTTAGTTGTCGCTAAATACCTTAACCGAAAGCGCTCCATTAATGTTTTAAATATCAATGAGTTGCTCTGTTTACAACATACTTGCCAATTTTCTCTGTATTGCTGTTCAAGGTCAGCGCATTCATATCGTTAATTTGATACGCTTAACCTATAAAACAATAAATTTTATATAGCTTGGTACGCACTCAAAAAATCACTGCCTACCCTTTATAAAAAACTAACTCGCTAATTATGAGAAACAACATGTATAAAACAAATCTCTTGGCTCTTTCTTTAACTATGGTGTCATTGCCAAGTCTGGCTGATGACAATACCGATTTAAAAAATATTATTGACCAACACTGGCAACATGCAAAAAGCGAAAAAGTATTTTTTCGCACCGACCCCGATGGATGGAAACCCAATGGAAAGCTGGCTCGCTGGAGTGAGCAAGCCATAAGTAAGCGCCAAACTTATAACGACCAAGTGCTGCACAAATTAGCTGCCATTAACCCAAAATCACTCAGTAAAGAACAACTGATGAATTATCGGCTTTTTAAATACGAGCGCGAAACAGAGCAACAAAGTTACCAGTCACTTGATAAGTACTTTCCTATTAACTTTTTAAGCGGCTGGCATACATATTTTGCCGAGGCCCCTGCTAATATGGCGTTTTTAACTACCACCGATTACGACAATTTTTTGGTTAGTTTGAGCGACTACCCACGCTTTAACCAAGAAAACATCAACCTCATGAAAGAAGGCATACAACAAGGCTACACACACTATTGCGAGAGCTTTAAAAATTATCATAAAAGCATCAGTAAACATATCGAAAAAGAGCCACAAAACATTGCCTTGTATGAACCGTTTACACGTATGCCCAACACCTTTAGCCAACAACAAAAAGCAGCCTATCAAGAAAAAGCGAAAGCCCTAATTAGCAATAAAGTGGTTCCTGCTTATCAGCATTTTTATGATTTTTTTGTTAATGATTACATGCCAAATTGCAGAACAAATCCCGGTATTTCAAGCGTTAAAGACGGGCTTGAATACTACCAGTATGCAGTAAATTACTACACCACCACACAAGCTACACCAAAAGAAATTCATGAGCTTGGTCTACAAGAAGTGGCGCGTATTAAAGCTGAAATGCAGGCTATTATTGATTCACTAAACTTTAAGGGTTCGTATGCTGATTTTCTGCAGTTTCTAGCAACTGCTCCACAGTTTTATGCAAAAGACAAACAAGATTTATTAGAAAAAGCCGCTTTCATTACACAAAAAATGTATGGCAAGTTGCCGACCTATTTTGGTCATTTACCACGTAATACGTTTGCTATTAAAGACTCTGCCAGTCGCGGCGCTTTTTATATGCCACCAGCAGATAACCGCTCTGCTGGCACTTACTTTTTAGCTTCAACCCCTTCGTTGCAACCTTTATATAATTTAGAAGCCTTGAGCCTACACGAAGCTATTCCAGGGCATCACTTACAAAATGCAATTGCAATGGAACTGGATGTGCCACCATTTCGGCGTACCTTAAGCCATTCAGCATTTGGTGAAGGTTGGGGTCTTTACGCAGAGCGTTTAGGTAAAGAAGCCGGCTTTTATCAAGATCCATACAGTGATTTTGGCAGATTAGGATATGAAATGTGGCGTGCAGTTAGGTTGGTTGTTGATACCGGCATTCATGCATTCGGCTGGAGTCGAGAGCGCGCAATTAACTACCTGAGCGAACATACTGCATTGCCACAAAGTGCCGTAGAAGATCAAATAGATCGTTATATCTCTTGGCCCGCACAAGCGCTTTCTTACAAAATGGGCGAGCTAAAAATACGTGAACTACGTGCAAAAGCTGAAAAAGAACTTGGCGCTGATTTTGACATTCGCAGCTTTCACGACACAGTTATAGGCCAAGGATCGCTGCCAATTGCAGTACTTGAAGAAGTAATAAATGACTGGATAACGCAACAGCAAAAATAACACCCATTACATTAAATTAATAAGCTATTGCTGAGCTGATATTAGTTAAACAATAGCTTATTATAATCTGCAAGTGTGCTTGCTAGCTCCCCCATGCACAGTTCTAATTTATGCATCCATATAGTTGTATATGGGTTTAGTAAGTTATTGCTTTTATAAAGTTAATCAAAAACATAACACGGCCTGTATGTATGGTGTCTATTTATGGCATTACGGTTTAAAATCATCCACCCGATTACAATTGTATTTGCTTAATTCAGTAAAGAGTCAGCCCAATTTTGCTATCACTGTTGCTGCATTTTAGGTGCTGCATGAGTCATGAAACGCCTTGCTTAACCTTCCTATTAAATGCCATCTTTAATTGCAACCAAGGCCTCCGACGCATTATGACAACGATTTTTTTAAGTAAATCACAACAAGTCGCTCTGCAACAAGCACTTATCAGTAGTAAGCTGCTAAATAGTGATACTGCAAATAGTGATAACCCACCATCTCTTGAGCAACAAGCGTATAGTCATATCGCCGTCACGCTTTACCGCTTTAATTTACAAAAAATAAAATGGCCCTCTTTTTTAAAAACAGCAATAACCACGGCAACCGACAAATGCCCATGGTTAGTCAACGAACTTGTCAGATGCCAACAAGACTTCCAAGCCCAACCTAATGACGCTGTAATGAGTGAACAAAGTGCATTTATTAATGGTATTTTTAGCGAAGAACTCGCTTATATTGACGACCTAATAGGTACGGAGGTGCAGGCTGAATAAAGTTTCTATATCAATACAGAAAAATACATATTTTAATTTCTATATTGCCACCTATTACCAAAATAACTAACAATTACTTTTACTCCCGAGATAAGTTATGATTATTTAATATCTAAACTATTTTTCTGTGAAATTAAAAACAGCCTTTTTATTTTTATTAATGAGTATCTATATGTCATTTTTTAAAACGTTTATTCCTGACTTGGATGAACTGGATTTAAATACACAAAAATTAAACAAGTCATTAAAAGATAAGATAAACCGTCAATGGAAAGACGTCTTTGATCAAACAACGCTTTTACAACTTTATTCATCACTAATTAAAGAATTAAGATTATTTCGTGAAGGTCAAAGCCAACCTGCGAAATTATATTATTTTTTACAGCTATTTAGTTCATCAGATTATAAAGTTATTTTTGACAAAAAATCTCATCATGCTTTACTTACGCACACAGAGTTATTAGAGAGTGAAATAGAGCAGCTGTTACTTGAGACCAACACTCAACTGATCCAAAACCCAACACCTGCAGAGGACGGTGATTTAAGGAAGATGGTGAGTGATTTAATTTCTTTATATTTTTGTCATCCTTCTTATCACAGTGAAGGATATGACGACTTAAAGCGTATTGGTGGCAACTTAGCATTTAAGTTTTTACGCACTTATCCTTACCAAGATACCAGTAACCTTCTAATCAGTTTATTACCATCAGCTTCAGACCCATTAGAGCAATATACACAATTAATTAATGACATTGTATGTAGCGAACAAAACGATGAAAATCGTGATTTACTACTCTATATTTTAGTTAGCGAAATGATTGGTTTTTATACCGAAAAAAGCGACTTGTTATACAAAAAATCAAAAGAGGTCTTAAAGATACTTTCAACTCATATTCCACATTGGAGTGAGGAGCAGCTTGATTACTTTATAACTCAAGGCATATTAAATGGCTATGGTATTTATCCAACTCCAAAAACTAAGATTGCCGAAATAAAGGGTTATATAAAAAAATTAAATGAAGGTAACTACAATGCTCAGGTTATCAAAAAACGAGTTAAAGAATATAACCAAGAAATAGCAAATATTGAAAATGACCCTATTGCCTTTATAAATGCGGGCTATAACAAGGCTGCTAAAATTTTAATGGTAAAAAATAATACCATTACATTTTTAGAGAATCTTTCAAAACTTACTCCAGACAGTAAAACAAAAGTACATCTTGATCAACTTATCGCACAGACTTTAGCCCTTAAACCCCCCCCCAAAGTATTTCCTATTAATAAAACGCCTAAGATCAAATTCAGCGACCTGCATTTTAAGTTACTTGTTATCGAAGAGCTGATGTATAACAAAAATTTATTAACCCCTAAGTTTGACCTTACCCAGTTTATAGCCCAATACCACCTGCGAGAAATTGATAAAGAGCAAGAAGGGTATGAAGTTATACCAGAGGCACTGGCTTATTTTAAAGGGCTTGATATCTCTGAGGAATTGTTAGCGAAAGTCACTTCGTTGACACAAGATTGCGGTGTCGATGGCGGCGCAGATGTTTATGCTCAGATATGGCCATTTTGGGATCCAGGCTGTGGAGATGAGGTGTTAAAGGTAAGCAATAAAGCAGCAAAAGACTTGCCACTGCTGCCTAACTTACAACAAGTCATCGGTTTAGAGCACAGTAATCCATCAAAAAAATTAATTAGCAGTTTTAAAGAACGCCAGATCCAATTAACTGAACAGGATGTTTAACTATTAATAATGCTATTGATCACAGTAAATCGATAATTATATTTTTAGACATCAAATACAAAAGGCTTAGAAGTCATTCTAAGCCTTTTAATTATAGATTTATTTTACCTAACCCCAGATTTACCACCGGAACATCCTGATGACTACAAAACCCTAGACGGTAATGATAACTGTATTCGTGATGATTATGAGCGCTATGTATATGAAAAATTTGATTCACCTCAGCTCATCACCTTTAGTTTAGGCGCAGCTTCAACATTACAACTCGTTATTGATATTGAACAAGGGCGTATACCAAGCTTAGATATTGAGACCGGTAAGCAAATTATTTTAGATATGATTAACATCAGTTACTGTGTTCGATATTTACAAAATTCACACCTAATTTTAGAGAACCTTAAATTTTATACAATAGAAAAAGCTTACGCAAACCGAAAAAGCCAAAATAAAATTAGTGACTATATTGCTTGGGATGACGGTTTTCATCGCAGTGCTGATAGAGACTGTAACATCTTTAAGGAGTAAGAAATTCATAGGGTCAGGCTAAAGCTGACCCTATGAATTATCACTATAAAATCTTATTGGGTTGAGGCAAACTTTAACATTCTTGTTTGATCTGTTAATTCAATATTAATGAGCTCAAATGGGGCTTTAGCTGTTTTAGCGACAGAAAACGGCATCATGAAGTTACTATAGTTATCTATCTGCTTAGCAACTTCTACCGTAGCCAATTTTACCCGTTCTCCTTTACTCCCCTTTCCGGTCAGTGTCGCGCGAATAGCGAAGCGTCCAGCGTCGGTCACTTGCACCGGAACCTGTGCTTGATACTGGCTGTTCCCTAAATATGCAATTTTGGCAGTATCCATAGTAATGGTTTGCGCACTGTGTACAAAAGGCATTTTTATAGAGCGCTTTACAATTTGCCCATTTATTTTCGTTTTAACATTTGCCTCGAGTTCATAATACCCTTTCGCTGCACCAATGGTTTCAAGCGGATAAGCAAATACCGCCTCGCCGTTTTCATAACCTACAGCAAGTTGCTCGCCATCAGGAGCAAATAACGTTAGTTGCACATCGTTATCTTTAAAGCGCTTTTGCCCCATACTAAGCTGCATGGCCAAACGTTGTTGGTGCTGTTTTAATTTAAACTGGCTTTTGGCATGTAGCGCATTGCGCGAGCCTTTTTCAATAACGTGCACTAAATAGGTGTCATTGTCATTGAGGGCCTGGCTTGTTTTTAACATAGCCTTGCCGTTGACTTGGCCTAACTTAAGCCCAATGCTACCATCACTAAATCCAGCATTTTGCATTTGCTCACGTGCCACTATCGCTTGGATTGGCAACTGCCGCGAATTCGCATCGCGCACCGATAACTCATCTAATTGTAAATCATGAGGCTTAAACACTTCACCGCTATCAAAGCGCGCTTTCGGCGCGATACGAATAAAGTTATCAGCTTGATTAACAAATACTGGCACGCCGCGTTTTAACTCTTTTCCTGAAACATGCTGCCAATACTCAACGCTGTCTTTTTCAAGTGTTTGTAGTTGCGAAACAGGCGCAGACTGCACTTGTGGAAATTGGTATACCGTTTGCTCATTCGCATTCGCCGCTGTGCTTACAAGCATCATAGCAACACATAGTTTGGTTAACTTTTTGATCATTGTCTGGCTCCTAAATTCGATTTTTAAGCATGTCTGATAAGCCAAAGCAATTGCGGCGACTTTGCTGGTGACTTAAAGGTTCACTGCCTTGGGTGCGTGATTTATCTGTAAACCACACTACCCCCGCTAACGACTGAGAGCTGCAATTTAAGAAGCCATCTGAACAGCTGTCTAACCAATTTTGCGTAACTTCAAGTGCCACTTGGTTTTGATATCCGCCGCAATAGCTATCGCTGTCCCAAACGGCTGATTCAACGTCACTACCTACAACGGTTTCAAAGCGAGAGGGTAAACTTGGCCGATTAGGTGTGCCGTTAAGCCACTGTGCGTTATACGACGCCATCCAAGATACTTGCTGTTGTTTCACTGCATCGTTGCCATAACCGAGCAGCCAGCCCAAACTTTGCTCAAAAGAGTTACCAGCAACGACCGCATCAGCAAGCGGCGTACCGCCACTCGAAGGTGCCAGTGCAATTGTGCGCGTCACTTTATTAATGATATTAGGAAAACGGCTATCCCATGTCGGGTTAGACAAAATCCAACGCACAACATTGCCGCCGTTAGAATGAGTAATGAGTGTTAACTCAGTAATATTTTTATTGCTAATAAATGTGGTGAGTTGCTCGGCTAAGCAACCAACAGCGCCGTCAGCCCACATGTATTGCTCAAAATCACAATTAATAACCGTGTAGTTATTGGTGTTAGGTAGACCTTGGCGCACCGTATCAACAAAGCTGCCCGTCCAATAATCATTATATGCATCACTTTGCTGGCCAGTGCCATGTACAAATGCGACTCCTTGCGCAGCAAAAGCGCCTTGACTCAAGCCCGCCGCCAGCGCTAAAGCCGGCATCAATAAGCGTGTTTTTATTTTCATGCGTGTTCCTGTTCTTTGTGTTTATATCTATCAGATTAGAGGTGTGACCTCCGATCAGAAAATAGACCAAAAAGGAACGAACGCAAGAAAACACATACATAAAATTAACTTTTGTTTACTTTTTCACTACAAACTATTGGTTTTGTGGTCAAATTAAAATGAAAGAGTCGCGATGGTGACCTTCTCAACAAAGCCACACACAGAAAGATAAAACAATAATGAAGATATAAGCTGGCTACCTTTTAGGAGAAGATCACAACAAAGAGGCAGAAAGAAAATTACAGCACGTTCATTTTTTATTCATAAATGTAATTGAGTTTGTAGAGCGCATGTGTGATATTGGATTATACAAAGAAATAAGTAATACAATAGCTTGAACAGTTAGTAGTATTTAAATTAATAGATAAGCCAAGATAAAAAAGTTGGCTCTATTTGTAATAATTAAAAAGGCATAGATATGGATTTTGATACACAACTCGTAAGTAAAATTCTTGACCCCATCCATGGAATAATAAGATTAACTGATTTGGAGGTTAAGTGTATAGACCATCCTTTATTTCAACGATTGCGGACTATTAAACAAAATACGTTTTTATATAAAGTATTCCCTTCGGCTATGCATACACGGTTTGAACACTCTCTAGGTGTTATGAGTTTATCTTATGAGATACTTAAACATTTACAGCTAAACTCTTACCGCTTTGCTAAAAAGAACAAAAATCAATGTTTATTCACATCTATGGGAAAGCTGTCCAATATTAACATTCAGGAATTAAGACTAGCTGCATTATTCCATGATATTGGTCATGGACCAATGTCACATCAATTTGATTCATTTCTACCTTCAAAAACATACCTAAAAAAGCATATAGGTTCAAAGTTCCCTGACTTATTTAACATGATCAAAGGAGAAAAGATTGAGCATGAACATATTTCACTAATTTTTGTAAGGGCTATTTATGATAGTCTCAACACTGAAGATAAAGAAAAAATTGATATCAATAATGTAATGAAAATCATTGAAAGCAATTATTCAAATAAGTCTATATTCACAAAGATTGATAATAAAGTCATAGATATCTTACCGATGTTAACATCAATTATTTCTTCATGTCCTATCGATGCTGATAGAATGGATTATTTACAAAGAGATGGGTATTTTTCTGGCGTTAAGTGTGGTGTTTACGACTACAATAGATTATTTATGTCCATTGTACCAGTTGAAGATAATAATAAATTATATTTAGCATATACAGAGAGTTGTATAGATTCAATTGCTGAATTCATTAATGCTAGGGCAAATCTATTCAGTCAGGTTTATTATCACAAAACAAATAGGGCTTTCTCATCAATGATGGGAGCTATCTGCAATATCGCATCTAGTGGCAATGAACAAAATATTTTTTGTTTCAATGAATCAGCTAATGCTGATGAAGAAGATAAAATTTCTCTTATTCAAAAATTTTATTTGAAAAACTCTGATAGCTACTTTTTAAATGAACAATTAAAAACACTCCTAGCTAAAAGTGAGAAGCCTGAGATCGGCCTCCAAATTTTAAATGATTTAAATAGTAGAAAACCATGGGTAAAAAAATACGAAGCTAAAGTTTTCCCTCCAAACAAATCAATCACAGATAACATAGATAAGGAGTTTCGCGAAAATATAGAGAATAAAATCTCAGAAATAATTTGTAATGTTGTTAGTAATGAGTATTTCACTGTAGATGTAATGACAGACAATGCATTTAAAGATATCGATAAAACTGAAATAAAGTTATTAGCTAAGACTTTTTCTGGTGATTATAATTTAAAAAGATTCGATGAATGTGGCGATAAGTTAAACAGATATCAATCAATAAAGTATTTTATTCGTGTTTTTATTGCTCCTGAATTTTCAGCATGTCTAACTGATAATGTTTTGGAAAAAATTGAAAATTGTAAGAATGAATTACTAAAATTGTAATTACTAATATCTGAACTAATAAGGAGGTTACAGTTGAGTAAAATATTTTGCATAAGTGCTGGTCAGCTTATAACGAAAAAAACGGACCATATTATTCATAGAAAAAATAGATATTTAAACTATGGATTGCTATCTTTAGCTACTGTTTTAAAAAACAATGGATTTGAGTCAATACAAATACAAGGTGGATTTGATGATCCAAATGATACTTTTAACACTTCAGTATCAGTGGGGTTATTAGCTTCTGAGTACCCTATTTTAATCTCAATACCTAGCTTTTATGCTGTTAGTTGGGTGAATAGTTTTATTAATTTAGTAAAAAAGGCTTTACCTCAAAAAAAATAATTATTGGTGGTCGATGGGTAATAGATGATGAAGTCACTTTAATGAAAGAGCTTATACCACTTGCTGATATTATTTTTCCTGGTACAGCTGAAGAACATATTTTAAAGCTTATTACAAATAACCCATTAAAGTCGTTGAAAGAAAATGTTATTAATCAATTAGATTACTCCCTACTACACGAACGTCATTTGTATCAGCCAAATTTAGAGGTTTCAAGAGGATGTGGTATGGGTTGCAATTTTTGTCAAGAAAAAGACGAAAGACTAACAAACCTAAAATCCCCTAAACTAATAGTAGCTGAATCGCATAGAACCATTTTGTTTGATAACCTAACTCCTATGAACCTGTATTTTGAAGCATCTCTATTTGCTTCGAAAGAAGAGTGGATTGACGAATTAATAAAACACCGCCAGCAAACCAAGCAAAGCTTTAAGTGGAGAACAGAGGCTCGTGTTGATAGCATCAAAGTATCTCATCTCAAAAAACTAAAGTCAGCAGGTTTAGAGGTCATAGATTTAGGTTTAGAAAGTGCGAATTTCAACCAGCTTATAAATATGAACAAGACAAAAAGACCTGAGAAATACCTCTCGCAAGCATCAAGGGTAATTGAAGAAGCATATAGAAATAATATTAAAGTAAAAGTTAATATCTTATTGTTTGCAGGTGAAAACAAAGAATCGATTACTTCAACTATAGATTGGCTTGATAAGCATAAAGATGCAATTACTGGTGTCTCTGTAGGCCCTGTAATAGTATTCGGTTGGCAAACTAAGATAAAAGCATATCTTAATGCGTTAAGTGTTTTGGGAGCTTCTGTTAGTCACCAACCAATAACTGGAATTACTCATTTAGATTTAAGCTCGACCATTGACTATAAATCATCTATTGATATTTCAAAATATATTGGTCAAAGATATACAACATCTGAAGATTACTTTTATTTAAAATCATTTTCTTATTTTGCAAGAGACTACACATTTGAACAATTCAACTCAGATTGCAAAGGAATTGAAGATCAACTAAATTTCAGACTAGTTTAAATTGCCATTTTATCTAATTCAATATTTAGAAATAAAGAGGACTTGACCTTATAATTTTTCATTACTATATTCAGACCTAACATTTAATCCCCCGTCATCACGCCCTAAAAATAAGCAATTGATGAGTAATATCGCGCATGGAGGCGCGATAAGGTGAAACTAAGCCATGGATGGCCCCTCTTTGGCTGAGGTCGCCAGCGCGACAAAACCTGAATAAGGTTTTTTAAAACAGCTAGCGAGTTAGAAAACTTCAAGTTAGCGAGCAATAACCAAAGATTACACTCGCGCCAGCAAGCTTAACGCCTACGGTGGTTAACTCTATCATTAGTGTTAAATCATTCGTGGCTGAAGCCATCCCCTACAGAGAGTCCGGAGAGGGGTCGGCGGCAGCCGTCCCTTGGTTGCCGCCAGCAAGCTAAACCTTGAATAAGGTTTTTAATGTAGGTCGCGGATTTATCCCGACAAAAGTTAAATACAGAGTTAACGAGTTTAATAAAATACGATTAACCATACCTATACAACTTTTCAGGCTAAAGCCCGACCTACGGCTAAATAAGCTTTTTAAGATAAATTAAAAGCTATATTTTAAGCTCAGCTTATAATTTACCGGCTCACCGGGTTGAGTCCAAATTGCAGAGTAAGAGTTTGAGTAATATTCTTTATCCAGAACGTTATTTACATTTAACTGTACACTCACATCATCATTAACGTTGTAAGTTGCAAACAGATTCACCAGCGTATACGAAGGTAAGTAATACGTAGGATCAATGGTTTCACCTAAACGCTCACCTTCATATTGAACAGCTATACCAATGCTCGCATTTAAATTGAATAAGTCATTTAAATCTCGCTTAAGGCGCGCATTTGCACTGTGCTTAGGAATGCCTAGTAATGGGCTACCTTTTGGCAGCTTTACCCACCAATCTGTATTAACGGTGTCGTTTGCCGTTTTGGCATCAGTATAGGTATATGCAAAATCAAACGAAGTAGTGTCAGTAATATTACCATGTAAATCAAACTCAACCCCTTCGCTAGTTACTTCACCTAACGCAGTCGACACACCCGCTTGCAGATCTGTAGTTAGCATATTGCTTTTTTCGGCGCTAAATACGGTAAAGCTACCATTTAGGGTATCGGTGCTAAATTTAATACCCGCCTCAATAGAGGTTGTTGATTCCGGCTTAAATGCATCACCATTTATGTCGTAACCGCTGTTTGGCCTAAAACCTTCAGAGTAGCTGGTGTAATATTGTATATCGTCTGAGTAGGCGTACACTAAACCAACCCGTGGACTAAATGTACTTTGGTCACTCTTAGACTGACTTTGATTGATATGATTATCTATTTGCTGATCAAACCAATCATAACGGCCACCCACTTGCACTTTCCATTGCTCAGTGATGTCGATTTGATCTTGAATATAAACCCCGTAACTGTGCTGTACTTCAGTGCTGTTATATAAAAGTGAGCCTTCGGGTGCTGTTTGCCCATACACAGGGTTATACATATTGATTGCATAGCGCGTATCTTCAAGCGTAGGGCGATATCTGTACCAGAGTTTGTCAAAATCAAACTTGCTGGCGTCGGCACCTATTAATAAATGGTGGGTAAACCCAGCTGCTGTTACGCTGCCACTAAGCTCGGTACGCGCAGAAATATTTTTAGTTTGAAAATCGCGCTCGTTATGTTGTCTACTTAAAGTTTCGCCATCAGTAAAGTAAACCTGCCGCCCTGGTGCCAGTTCTGCATCGCTCGATTCGCTTATAAATTTAGAATCGCTATAGCTAAACCCATTTAAAAGCGACCATTGCCCTATTTGGTGCTCGAAGGTCAGTTGATGAGAAATCGCATCAACCTCTGTTGGTTTATCACTTGGTTCACCTAAAAAAGTATCAATGGGTAATGCATCTACCTTTCCGTCTACGGCAACAATACCACGGTCAAACGTCACACTTTGGTCGACATACTCAAGTTCATAATTTAACTTTGTTGTGTCGGAAATTAACCATAATATTGAAGGCGTTATCACCGTTTTTTTATTTTCGTGGTAGTCTCTAAAGCTTTCACTTTCTTCAATCGCGCCGTTTACTCTAAAGGCGAGTTGTTCGGTAATTGCATTAGTGTAGTCGCCTTCACCGCGATAACTTTGCCAACTACCTGCGCTGACTTTTACAGAGCCTTGTTCTTCAAATTGTGGCTTTTTAGTAATAATGTTAATAGTACCACCAGGCTCAGAGCGGCCATAAAGTGCAGAGCCTGGGCCTTTCATCACTTCTACATAATCAATATTACTGGTATCACGGGTGCCGCTAAAACTTCGACCCGATGAAAAGCCATTAATTAAAAAGCCTGAAGGAATATTCTCATCACCTACTAAACCACGTATTGCAAAGCTTTCCCACAATCCACCAAAATCATTTTGTTCAGAGATACTCGGTGTTAAGTCGAATATATCGGTGAGTGTGGTCACCCCGGCATCATCAAGGTTTTCTGCAGATATAAATTCAATACTTTGTGGTTGTTCACTTAAAGGCACATCGCCGCGAAAAGCTTGCCTAACGCCCGAAACAGCTATTTTCTCAATGCTTGATGACGCCGTAGTTGCGTATACTGAAGGTGATAAAATTGCACTTATCGCAATTGAAAGCGCTGATATTTGGATTCGTTTAATTGTATTCATTCTATCTCTTAGATATAGCACAGCTTAATCAATTAAGTTTGCACTCAAAAAAATTTTAAATGTAACCTACTAGGCAATCAGTTGAAGATGTAGGCAATAATAGTTATCATTTAGAATTCCATACAAACAAGGCAAAAAACGCTACCCTACTTGCAATAAATATTACAAAGTTATTAAAATATAATTTAAAGAAAAACGAAAATACTAACTTCAGCCAAATTATGGAATAAAATAAATTATATGAATATTTCAGGCAAAACAGAATTAATGTTAAGTATTGAGAATTTGGACCTAGACAAAATTAAGCAGTTCATATACTCCGAATATAAAAGTCTTGCTATAGATGATGAAATGTTTAAAAAAGACAGTAACGGGCGTTCTGCTATATATTATGCTGCTATGCGAGGAGATGAAGATATCATTTGGTTTTTATTATCACTTCTACCCGGAACCGGTATTTTTTGTAAACGTGGGCAACTATTAGAATCAAAAGATAACCAAGGATTGACCCCAGAGGAGTTTGCTCAAGTAAATGGAAACGATAAAATATATAAGTTACTTTGTTCTGAAAGAATGAGGATCGAGTTTTTCGAATAAATTTCAGACACGCGTTATCAAAATGCCTTGGCGACTAACTCTTTGTTACTTACTTAGATGATGAGATAAACACCTCAAGTGTAAACGGCACCATAATACGCCAATATTGATTTAACAATTCAATATAGCCACAAGAGGTGTTCAAATGAAAGTATATCTAATTGCTGTTAAGTATCTCACATTAGTCAAACCATGATATTGATATAGACCCACTACGCAACATCTAACAGGAGTACACTTTGATTTTTGCCATTGACTGCCAATATTACGACGACACAGCTATTGCTGCCGGTATCTTATTTAAAAATTGGTCCGACGAACAGATAACAGCAAAACAAGTCAATACTATTAATGACATTGCGCCTTATGAACCGGGGCAGTTTTATAAACGAGAATTACCTTGTATTTTGTCCGTACTAAAATCTCTAGATACTCAACCAGATATAATCATAGTTGATGGCTATGTCACTTTAAGTAGTGCACAAAAGCCAGGTCTGGGCATGCACCTTTATGAGGCACTTGAACAACAGATTCCCATTATTGGCGTAGCCAAAAGATCATTTGTCGATACACCAAAAGAAGCTGGAATTTTGCGAGGAAAAAGTGAAAATCCTCTTTATATAAGCAGTGTGGGAATTGATCTTGAACAAGCAAAAGAACACATACTGCACATGCATGGTAAAAATCGCCACCCAACCTTATTAAAATACGTTGACCAGCTAGCTAGAGGCATTGTTACCTAAAACGAATAGCAAAGGTGTGGATGTAAAAACTGTGTAAATACCCGTTAGATATAGGGAACTAATTGTTCCTTAAATTCTATTATAGTAAGGATCAGATCCTGAGAGAGCCATACAGTTTTGATCTAAGCGACAAGCACTCACGGCAAACCTTATTTAATTGCTGAAGTGCTTTTGAAAAGATTCTCAGTTTTATATTATAGCCAAATTTTTCGAATTATTGCGCCCCCAGACTAAAGCTAGACAGCACGTTTCTATTCTTTAACGCAATCAATAACGTGACATTCAGGTGGCCTTTTTCATAGCAACGACAATGAGGTAAATAATAGCCATGACTGCGAAGCACCTTTAGTATATTTCAAGCTTACGCTGCTGAGAATAACATTCCTCGAAGGTTGTTTTTCTTTCTTTGTTTACGTTTTGATTTAAAAAAGCTGCACACAATAATTGATTCTAAGCGACCTAACTTATTTGATGCATCTTTAGACTTGAGACAAAGCTATATACGAATCATTTTTTTAGATAGACTACCAAGCATCTTTACAAGGAGGAAAATATAGATGCAGTTTATAGACCCTTTTCCAGTCAAATGCGAGTTTTGTCAACACTTAGCTTATTATCCGTTAACCCCGCTTAAGGCTGAAAAAGCAGCGTGTACAGCTTGCAAAAAAGTTTTACGCCAGACACCTCGTGATCTTCGTAGATCCAGCCGTAAACATGGAATTGAAATTTGGCCTACAGCTCTTATATTTGAAGTTATGCTGCAGTTCGATATTGACTATGATTTGGTTAGCGACGATGAGCTTAATGAGGAAACAACCCTATCAACATTTATTGAACTAATGCAAAGAGCTGATCCAAGTATTTCCGCGCGTGACCTACTTACTTTTGATATGTTAGACACTGCTCGCTCTACCTGTGATGAAGAACAATTACTAACGCTAAAGCTGAAGGAGCTGTCTTTACTGTCTCATCCTAAAGAGCCGTTACCAGACAACAATTCTCTTGCAGATCCAAATGTCAAAGGCATTGAGAAAAGTGAACTGCAAACGATGTATAAACAGCGTCGAAAAGCACGACAAACCCAAGAAAAACTTACCCCGCGTCCTTCAGCTGAAGAATCCACCGTTGAAGTTAAGGCCCCTAATGCTAATAAATACTCTAACTTTTGGCAAAAACAAAGCGAAGAAAACCACGCGGATATAGATAAGCCATTAACCAATGACGAAATTCAAAATACTTTGAATAATTTGGGATATACGCTACCCACACTCTATATACAGTTAATAAAAATACAAAATGGCGGCTATCCACAAAACACTCTGATTCAACTCGATCAAGAAAAACGAACAAACTATAGTATCAGCGAGTTTATCAAGCTAGGCTCTATAGCTGGAGAAAGTGAATATATGAGAAACGAATGGGGTTATCCTTATATCGGGCTATATATTTGTAACTGCCCTTCTGCAGGACACCAGCTGGTTGCCTTAGATTACACAGAGTGCGGCCCTATGGGTGAGCCCACAGTGGTACATGTTGATCAAGAAAATGACTTTAAAATAACCATACTTGCTACAAATTTTGAGCTGTTTATTAGTAAACTACAATATGATGAAGATTAACCTCATGAAATGTGTCATTGCTTTAGAAGACTCTGTAACACTTTTTATATAACTAGCTTTTTAAATACAGCATGATCATTTTTTAAATATATTCTTAACTGCTCAAGCTTTTTAGGCTGAGACACTATCAGCTCGCGGTGTGTGGTTTGGTACAGTTTATATTATGGAATTTACCTTTTGAGTTAATCTAGAACAAGCAAATTTAATGCAATTCGCGCTACTTTAGCGCTCTCTACATTGCTCAGCATTAATTAACTCAATAAGTAATTGACTATAAGATCTAGGGCTTTAACGTATAAAGTCAAGATTTTATCACTTTGGTTCTGTTACTAGTACGGGTTGACATGTTGTAATAAAAGCCACACGTTAAGTGGCTTTTATTACTATGCTAGCGCTACAAGTCTATTGTCCAGTCTAGTTGGCACCATGGGTGTTCATCATCAGCTAAAATTGACATTAACTCTTCAATATCACGTTTGATCTCTAGTTTTACTTCAAAGGATCTAGGATAACGATCGGAGAAATCCTCCTCTTTAGTTAATTTAACGCCCACCCAAGTTAAGCGCCCTAATATGTGACTCATGGCAAACTCTTGCCAATCAGTAAATAATTGTTGTGCAATTTTACCCAGCACTAGCAAATAATACCAAGTTTCTTGTTCTGTAATTAAACCCGTAGTATATGCACACCGGCATAGAAAGGCAGAACGACCCACATCAAAACCTTTAATCCCACAGTCAGATAATGAAACATTATGTTTTTCAGCCCATTCACTAACCATATATTCATTACTGTTTTTATCGTTGTTTCGATTTAAAAAAAAGTGTTCAATATATAAATCATGACGAACACTTTGAATTAAACTGTTCATAAACTGATCACTTCGGGCTGTATCCGTAAAAACATTCAACGTTTCAACTAAGTCAGCTTTGCTATGTATATCATAACTATTTTTTAATACCTTTACATTACCGTTGATAATGGCTTGTAATGGGTATGTCTCGCTTTTATGTAATAAACAATCTAGAGCATAGCCATTTTGCATCGATAAGTAGCCAGATAAACTGATTAACCATTGCTTTTGCTCATCAGTTAACGATTGGCTTTGCAGCATTAAGTCTTCTTGTTTATTATGCATCAACTTTCTCCTTTGTCTCTTGCAATTGCTGGCATAAGGTCGTGCGCTGCGGTGCATAAGGTAGCCCTTGTTCGATAAGCTCTTCACAGCACTTAATAGCTGAATTTAAAGAATGAACGGCGTATGGGTGAGTGTTATATTCGTGTGCTGCTTGTTGAAATGCAGCTAAAGCAGTATCGTATTGATTTAACTCTAAAAGTGCACATCCTTTAAAATAATATGCTTGTGGCGCTGCACGTAAACCTTTAATCGCTATATCAGCTAACATAATGCAGGTGTCAAAGTCTTGTTGGCCAAATGCGGCCTCTAAAAACCTTAAACAATCACGTGGGTTGTAAAGCATAAATTGTTTATTTACTTTTACATAATGTAGTGCACACAACTGAAAATCATCAACAACACTTGTATCCGTATAAGCGATCAATTCGGGATCACGAACATTTAGTATCGCCAGTGCAAAAATTTGCAGTGATTCAGTATGCCATACAGATTCTAATGAGCGTCTAACTGAATCTTGCTCACTGGTAAGCTCAAGTATTGCCATTTCTTGCTCTGTATAACAACGCGGTTTTGTTGAACCAGGGAAGAAATCAATTTTATAAAAATCGCTAGGAATAGCGATATTCTTTTGTAATGTATAGGCGAATAATTCAAACGTAATTAAATCGTAGCAATACCTTGATAAATCAACAATTAAGGGCCACAACCACAGCTGACGTTCATCATATAAATCAATAAATAACAAGAACTCAGAGTAGGCTTCTTCAAAACGGCTTAATTTACATAAGCAAAGAGCTTGCAAGTAGTTGGCATGCACTATAAAAATATTCTTATATTGCTCAGTGATGGAGAGTGCATCATGATAACGACCATTTTCATATAATAAGGTCGCAATTTTTATAGCGTTTTTAGCTTCATCAGCTCTCAACTCTCGAATATATCCGCGTCTTGCTGTAATTAATGCAACCTCACGTCCCATATCGGCAACAGCGTATGTTTCTGCGTCTAAATAAAGATAGGCTTTTTCAAAGTTATTGAGCTTTAAGTAACATAAACCAATGCTTTTAAACATCACCTTGGTGCAGAAATCACGACAATTATGCTCCTGCTGTATATACAGCTTAAGTGCAAGCTCATAATTTTTTAATTTATACTCCGCATGTGCTTGGTAATCTAAAAGGTCCTTTTCGGTATCTGGAATTGCTAAAGGTGTGAGAATACGTTTAATGGCGCTATAGGCATTAAGCGTCCATAAATACTTAACTATATAATCATAAAGGGGAAAGTCAGTTTTAAACTCAGGTTCAATTTGTTCGGCAATATTTTCTAAATCTTCTGAAGTCAATGTACCGTATAAACATCTATCTTCAATATAGTTACGTATTTCAAGATGGCGTTGAAGATTTTTAAAATCAACATGTTCTGAAATACCTACCACTAAGCCGTCATTTATTCTTTTTGGTAATGTTTTTATGTAACGCGATAGAGCAATCGCAATTTGACGCGTAGTATCATCGCCACTGATAGATAAGCCACCAGAAATACTTAGACTGTCATCTAAAAATGTCCATATATTTTCAGGTAAAAAGTGGTGATTAGAAAAAAAGTCGAGTAAGTTCGCAGTCAACGCATTACTTTGATTAACATCCCAAAATATCGGGGCCGCGAACAACATTTTCCATTGTTCTAAACTGTACCTAACTAAAATATCACTATAAAGCTGTGTTAAGGCAAGGTTGAGTTGGGATATTGTTTTAATAGTTGAAAATTCAACGGGTTCGTCATCATCAGTATAGTGATTTGAGCTAGGTGCTGGCTCAGAAAAAACTTCATCCTGCCTATCTTCAATATTAGTATCTAGTTGCGGCTGAAACTCTTTAAGTGGTGCATCGTGCCAACTAGCTGAATTATCATTTGCATCATCATCACTTTTTGAGATTTCTTCCAGTGCCTGATCATACGCTTTACGTAACGCTTTAAACTCTTCAGGAAATTCGGCTGGCGGAGTTTGTTTTAGTAACTGCGTATAAGCTAATTTTATAGCCCGCTTATCTTTAGTTGGTTCAATACCTAATAGTATCCAATGGTACATTTAGTTTACTCTTATGTTGTGGGCACAAATAATAGAGTGCATGTTAATAAGAAATATTCAAAAACATTTTTATACGCTCTTTGGCAGCGTCAATTTTATGATTGTCATGGGTTTCTAACGCACGCTCAAAAAGCCCAATTGTTTCACCAACCTTCCTGCGTTTATCACCTAGGCTCTCTTGAAACATGCGATCGAGCTTTGCTTTAAAAGCGGTATTGGCAAGTTTGTTTTTTGGCAATATTTTTAAAGCTTGAAGTCTTGAAAATTGCTCTTGCAATTGATTTTGGTCAAGCTCTTTCACGTTCTCACCAACATAAGTACGATAGGTTTTTTCAGAATCCTTGTTTTTAACTTCCACTTCAATAACACCATTGAGGTCATAAGTGTAAGTTATATAAAAAGACTGAATTTTGTTCAAAGGTTCAAGTGTAATGTCTAATGCACCCATTAATACATTATCTTTAGGTAGGTAATTTTCACCTTGATAAATGTTAATCAAAACACTTTCTTGACTTGGATGTCTGGAAAATAAAGAGCGCGTTTCACTGACTGGGATCGTAGAGTTACGCTCTATAATTGGTAAAAACTCAGGTTGGTTATGCTCGTTAGATATCTCAACGCCCAGTGTAAATGGGCAAACATCAGTCATTATTACATCTTTGAGCTGAATATTACGCTCGTTCATACTTGCTTGAATGGCAGCCCCAATAGCAATAGCATGATCTGGGTTGTATTGGATTTGTGTAATACGCGAAAATACATGATTAATTTGTTGGCGAAAAATAGGCATGCGAGTCGCACCGCCGACAAAGATAAGGCCCGCAATATCATCCGTCGATAATTTTGCATCAGACATCGCTCTATGAATAGGAAACTTAATGCGCTCAATTAAATCATGACAAATATGGCCGAAATCGTCTTCACTCAGGGTATAAGTTAAAACATCGCCTTTGTATTCAAAATCAAAACTGGCAGAATCGTCGATGGTTAGCTGACATTTTAATTGATCACATAAAGACCATATATTTCTTCGCTCACTTTTGGTTAGATGGTACGGTTGGATATCATTTTTGCCAAATACATCGTCGACAATAGCTTGGGTAAAGTCATTACCACCGAGGTAATTATCGCCTCCAGAGGCATGAATCTCAAAAATGTCATTAAACACTTCAATAACTGACACATCAAATGTTCCACCACCGAGATCAAGCACTAAATAAGTGTTATCTGAATCTTTATTATCTAATCCATATGCAAGGGCTGCGGCGGTTGGCTCGTTAATTAAGCGCTCAACCGTTAAACCAGCAAGTGAAGCCGCCTGCTGTGTAGCTTGCCGTTGTTTATTATTAAAGTAGGCAGGTACTGAGATAACAGCTTCAGTAATGGGTTGTTGTAAATATGCTTGGGTTTGCTCTTTAAGGTGCTTAAGTAAAATAGCCGACAGCTCTATTGGGGTATAAGATTGTTCTTCTAATTGATAGACTTTATCTGTGCCCATAAAACGTTTAAATTCAGACACCGTCAACTCAGGGTGAGTCGCTAAACGATCCCGAGCAGCTTGACCTACCAATACATAGTCATCTGAAAAACTCACAATAGAAGGCACTAGAACATTGCCCTCAGAGTCAGCGATAAGTTTAACACCACTATCTTGCCATACAGCAACAACACTGTGTGTCGTTCCCAGATCAATCCCTATCTTCATATTACTCCCCCGTTCATCGGAACATTCTTAAATCGTTTTATATATATTAAAACCACTATTTAAAAAATCACTTATTATACTAACATTGATTGTTATATGTAAAATCCATCAAAATAAGAAAGTGCAATAAAAAAGCCTATTTTTTCACTGCGTGTAATTCAGGCCAAAAAGATGTTCACTATAAAATTTAACCCCTATTAAACAAGGAGATAAAAACAAAACTATAACATATAAAATGATTAATCTAAGAAATTAAAGATAACAAGAGATCCATTAACTAATTAAAACGAGCTTAAATATATTAAAATTTCAATGTTAATTAATTGTAAATTTTAAGCTTGTTAAAATTAATACTGAGTTAATCTTGCCGTGATATACTAAGTTTATTTTTTACTTTATTAATAAGATTCTCATGCAAAATATCTGTGCGTATAACGATACTTTAAAAACCAAAAAATGGCATGACTTTCATTTTCCAGCAATAGAAATCACCAATTTGCCGTCTTTTTCACAAGATGAAAGCTACATCTTTAGTGACTTACTTCATCAAGCAGTAAAAGATCGAACAGGCCAAAATGTTCTCAAGCTTTTCTTAATAACACCTGATACTCAATCGAGCGATCACTTTTATATGCTTGCCTACTTACAAGATGAGACTATTTTTACCGCCGAAGTGCTCAACACCCCGCTATTTTCACAATGGTTAACAACAATTGATAGAGAAAGAAGAAAAGGCGTAGAACCTAAATCTAAGCTGTATGATCTTGCCAGTAATAGTCTATCTAGTCGCCCAATATCAAGAGCGTTTGCTGAGCAAATATTCACACATACCGGTGAGTTTATTGATGAAAATATTCCTAATGCATTTAAAGCAGAAGAATTAGCGCAACAAAAAATAGATTACATCACCCCATTTATTAACCTCGATGCCTACGAGAACTTTTCTTTAGTAAAACAAAATTTAACTCTATTAGTTGAGTCTGAGGGATTAAAAATAATAGAGCCCATTGATAACGAAGCGATTTATCAACAATTTAAAATGCAAGCTGGTTTTGAGTTTCCCACTATTTTAAAAGACTTTTTAACACTGCATAACGGCATTGAAAAAACAGGCTTTATGAATGCACAGAGCATACTAAAAGAATGGAGTGACTGGCAAATACCATATCAAAAATGGACGCAAGAGGACTTGCTCGATACTTACAGCAGTAACGATGGCACAGTACTGCCTTTATATTGCACCCCCTATTGGATCCCCTTTTTCGACCAAGGTTGTGGTAATTTTTATGCCATAGATCTTGCACCAAACAGTAAAGGAAAACCTGGGCAGGTAATTAGTTTTGGCGCAGACCAAGAAAGCGGCTATCTACAAGCGCATAGCTTAGCAGAACTCATTGCTGGTTTTATGCATAACGAAGATTAACAGCAACTTTTAACGACGTATCTTGGCCCATCGTTTAGTTGTAATGATGGGCTTTTTTATAAACTAAAACCTTTTACGTTGAAATAAAATCGTCTTGAAAGCTTAAGCTTTGTTGAACGACTTTACCGTTTGCTTGCATGTCGTCTTGAATATACTTTAACAGTCCATTCACGCAGATTGGCATTTCCCACGCGCTGGCACCACGCTCCATTTCAGAGAACTTTAATTCAGGCCTTAAATTGGCTGTTCCAGGTAAGAACACATTAGCAATTTTTTTATTGTACTTATGTGCAAATGCGACAGTGTGAGCACTGCCACTTTTAATTTCCCACTCGATAGGTAGCAGCGTATTACAAAGCGCAGCCTGTATTCGATTTCGTCTAACAAAGTTTTCGGCACTGTATAATTGTTCAGGTAGGTATTCTGTTACTACTGTGCCACCACGATTTAATATTTGCGCTTTAAGTGTGTTAGAGCCTTTAGGAAACTCAACGTATATACCATTACCAAGAACCGCAACGGTGGGAATGTTATATTTTATCGATTCTGTATGTGCTATTTGATCGATACCCAAAGCTAAGCCACTGACTGTAACAAGCCCTTTATTTGCCAATGCTGCGATGACTGTTTTGGCTAAAATTACACCATCTGTTGATGGCTTACGAGTACCTATCACTGATACGGATTTTTTATGTAAGTTTTCAATTGGACCCTGAACAAAAATCCAATGAGGTGCATCATCAATTTTCTTCAACTCTTGAGGAAAAAGCTCCTGCTCTTTGAACAAAAGTCTTACATTATCAGCATGAAGAGAACGTGCGCGCGCTAAGCCAATTGACCAAAGTTGTTGTTGATATGCCTGCCATTCAATATCATCAGGTAATGACACATTCAGGTGTTTAGAAATTTCATCAGCATTACTCGCTTTAAGTAAATTTTTAAAGCCTAAGCCTGACTCTGCTATTTTGTGTAATACCCAATACCCAACGCCGCTTAATGAAGTCAACGCGAGAAAAGCCACAGTTTCATTGCGCCAATAGTCTTTTTGCTGTTCTTTACTCAACGCCAAATTCCATACAACTGTTTAATTTAAAACGCGCTGATTTTTACAGTATTATCAATCAAAGGCAAGGTAAACCAACTGCCTCGGTTGGCACACCTAAAATGCCAAAGCGCTTGTTAAAAACGCAAACTTACTCGTTTAATAACTCATTAAGCGTTGTTATGTTTTTATCTTGCGATTCATAAACAGTATCAAATGGCTCACTTGACCAATCGCCGTGTTTACTTTGCCATGCAAACCAAGCAGATGAAATAAACTCAAACTCTTGCATTTCCTCCACCTCTTCACCGGCTAAAAAGTTAATTAACTGCGCTAACGTACAGTGCCCACTATCAACCAACGTTAACACCTCTGTTCCCATTAGCTCAGTGTCGTCATCAAGTAAAATGATAACAACCGATTCTACAATCAGTTCATACTCCTTATATTCCATTATTGGTGTAACGTATGACTCATCTTGATGGCCTAATAAAATACTGGCGTAGTTATCACTAACTTGACCATTTTTAAAAACTAATTGTTGATTCATTTATTTACCTTAACTGCCTTGATCGACTTATCTTATTCTTTAAATTATCAAATTTTGGGGGGTAATTCACAACTTATATAATCAAAAACAAGCTCAACACATTTCGTTCGAAAAGGTACACTTTATTCTCAATATGAAGGTGAGCAAGAAGCACTTGTTAAATTAGAATTATGAAAAATAGGCTAAGGTTATCAACGGCTGCTCATAGCACATTTAACAAAACCGATAATGCAAAGCCTTGAGGCAGACTGATAGGCTATTTTTTCGTTGGGTTTAGTTATCCCCTCTACGTTGCTTAATTTAACACCGCGCAAACTTAAAGCTTATGGCTTAAATTTTACGACTTAGCGCTTAAAACTCTACTATCCAAGCCATAAAAAAAGCAAGCCAATCGGCTTGCTCTTTACTCTTTGACCCGTAAAAGTCTTACACTTTCAAGTAGTCCATGATCCCTTCGGCGGCGTTACGCCCTTCGAAGATTGCGGTGACTACTAAATCTGAGCCGCGCACTATATCGCCGCCAGCAAAGATTTTAGGGTTAGTTGTTTGATGGGTAAATTCACCTTGCTCTGGTGCGTTAATGCCGCCCCAGTGATTTATCTCTACATCGTACTTTTCTAACCAGTCCATTTTGTGTGGTTTGAAACCAAATGCCATTATTACTTGGTCGGCTTCAATCACATGCTCAGAACCTGGTACTACTTCTGCGCGGCTGCGGCCTTTTTCATCTGGTTCACCCATTTGGGTTTTCACCATTTGTACGCCTGCAACATGGCCGTTGTCGTTTAGTACGATACCGGTTGGTTGCACGTTAAAGGTAAATTCAACGCCCTCTTCTTTGGCGTTTTTCACTTCACGTCTTGAACCTGGCATGTTTTCTTCATCACGACGATAAGCACAGATTACTTTTTCCGCACCTTGACGAATTGAAGTACGTACACAGTCCATCGCGGTATCACCACCACCAAGTACCACAACCTTTTGGTTAGCCATATCAAGATAAGCTTGGTTAGACTCATCATAGCCCATTACGCGGTTGGTATTACCGATTAAGAACGGTAATGCATCATGTACACCTGGTGCATCTTCGTTTTCAAGGCCAGCACGCATGCTTTGATAAGTCCCCACTCCCAAAAATACTGCGTCGTATTCGGCCAATATTTCATCCATAGTGATATCAACACCGACTTCAGTATTAAGTTTAAACTCAACCCCCATTTCGGTGAAAATTTCACGACGTTTTTGCATGACTTGTTTTTCAAGTTTGAACGATGGAATACCAAAAGTAAGCAAGCCACCAATTTCTGGATGACGGTCAAATACCACTGGTTTTACACCATTACGCACTAGAATATCAGCGCAACCTAGGCCTGCAGGGCCGGCACCGATGATAGCTACTTTTTTATCGGTCCATACCACGTACGACATATCAGGCTTCCAGCCCATTTTAAATGCAGTATCAGTAATATATTTTTCAATATTACCGATTGTTACTGCACCAAACTCTTCGTCTAATGTACATGAACCTTCACACAAACGATCTTGCGGGCACACCCGGCCACACACTTCTGGTAAACTATTTGTGCGATGTGATAGCTCCGCAGCTTCAAGAATACGGCCAGTACGAATTAACTTTAACCACTGTGGGATATAGTTATGCACTGGGCATTTCCATTCACAATAGGGGTTACCACAATCTAGGCAGCGGTCCGCTTGTGAGTTTACTTGCTTCTCTGAAAAGGGTTCGTAAATTTCAACAAATGATTTTTTACGTGACGAAATTGGCTTTTTGCGGGGATCAACCCGCTGCACGTCTATAAATTGATATACATTCTCGCTCATACTACCCCCTTACTGTGCTTGAACACGAAGTTCAGCACTACTACGAGCGCGATGCCCGAGTAAACTTTTCACATCACTTGATTTTGGCTTAACTAGTTTGAATTTTGGTAAATACATTTCAAAACTGGCTAAAATAGTTTCTGCACGGCTTGAGCCTGTTAGTTCTAAATGCTCAGCAATTAGACCACGCAAATGCTCTTGGTGTGACGCTAGCTCATCTAACAGCACCACTTCGACTAGCTCCGGATTGATGCGTTTTTCAAAGTCATTACGCTCATCCAAAATATAGGCAAAGCCACCGGTCATACCTGCACCAAAGTTCACGCCTACATTGCCCAGCACGCAAACTACGCCACCGGTCATGTACTCACAGCCATTATCACCTACGCCTTCAACAACCGCTTGCACGCCTGAGTTACGAACCGCAAAACGCTCTCCAGCACAACCTGCAGCAAACAGCTTGCCACCCGTTGCACCATATAAACAGGTATTACCTGCGATGGTCGCTTTGTGACTTTCAAATGACGAACCCAGTGGTGGGCGAATAACCAGCTTACCGCCCGCCATGCCTTTGCCTACGTAATCGTTAGCATCGCCGACTAGGGTCATTTCTAGGCCACCAGCATTCCATACACCAAATGATTGACCAGCGGTTCCGTGTAACTCAATCGAGACAGGATCAGCCGCCATGCCTTGATTGCCATGCTTATCAGCTATATAACCCGATAACATCGCGCCCACCGAACGGTCAGTGTTACAAATACGGCTGACCAGTGAAATACCGCTGCTCTCATCAATTGCTTGTTGAGCTTTAGCAAGTAAGGTTTCATTCAACTTACCTAAATAATGTGACGTATTAGGTGCGCTGCAGTATAAGGTTTCACCAGTTGGGTTATTCGGCTGTGCAATCACTGACGATAAGTCAATTTTTTGCTGCTTTGCCGTTTTACCTTCAATCGCTTCGAGTAAATCAAGACGACCGATTAAGTCTGTTAGTTTGGCAACCCCTAGGCTTGCCATAATTTCACGGGCTTCTTGAGCAATAAACTTAAAGTAGTTCATCGCCATTTCTGGGAGGCCATGGAAATGTTTTTGACGCAATGTTTCGTCTTGCGTTGCTACACCGGTTGCACAGTTATTTAGGTGGCAAATACGCAGATATTTACAACCAAGCGCAACCATAGGACCCGTACCAAAACCAAAGCTCTCTGCACCTAAAATAGCTGCTTTGATGATATCAAGGCCGGTTTTTAAACCACCATCAGTTTGCAAACGAATACGATGACGTAAACCGTTTTCAACCAGCGCTTGTTGTGTTTCAGCAAGACCAAGCTCCCACGGGCTACCCGCATATTTAACCGACGTTAGCGGGCTTGCGCCAGTACCGCCGTCATAGCCTGAAATAGTAATTAAATCAGCATATGCTTTAGCAACACCAGTGGCGATTGTGCCCACACCTGGCTCTGATACTAGTTTTACTGAGATCAACGCTTTAGGGTTTACTTGTTTTAAATCGAAAATAAGCTGAGCTAAATCTTCAATCGAATAAATATCGTGATGCGGTGGTGGCGAAATTAAGGTCACACCCGGTACCGAGTAACGAAGCTTAGCAATATACGGGGTTACTTTTTCGCCCGGCAATTGCCCGCCTTCACCTGGTTTTGCACCTTGCGCTACTTTAATTTGAATAACGTCAGCACTGCGTAAGTAATGTGGTGTTACCCCAAAACGACCTGATGCAACTTGCTTGATACGTGAATTTTTCTCAGTGCCATAGCGTAGTTTGTCTTCGCCGCCTTCACCTGAATTTGAACAGCCACCTAAGCGGTTCATCGCAATTGCAAGCGCTTCATGCGCCTCTGGCGATAATGCACCGATACTCATTGCAGCCGAGTCAAAACGCTTATATAGCTCAGTTGCAGGCTCTACTTCATCAATACTGATCCCTTCTGCTGGCAGTTTCAGTGCAAGCATGTCACGCAATGTGGCAATTGGGCGCTTATTAACAAGATCTGCGTATACGCTGTAATCAGAATATTCACCTGAGCGCACCGCTTTTTGTAGCGTTTGAATAACATCTGGGTTGTACGCGTGATACTCCCCGTCATGCACATACTTTAATAAGCCGCCATGGCTGAGTAATTTACGTTTACTTAATGCCAAAGTATGTAACTTGCGTTGATCATCATCAAAATCAGTAAAACACGCGCCTTTAATGCGACTTGCCACACCATTAAAACAGGTATCAACAATTGCATCCGACAAACCAACTGCTTCAAACAACATTGAACAACGATACGATGCCACGGTACTAATGCCCATTTTTGACATGATCTTGTACAAGCCTTTGTTGATTGCATTACGATAAGCAAGCGTAACTTGGCAATAGCTCTTGTTGATCACTTTAGAGTCGCTCATCGCAACCAGTGATTCATATGCTAAGTACGGGTAAATTGCCGTTGCACCAAAACCAATTAATACCGCAAATTGATGCGCGTCACGGACACTACCTGTTTCAATGATGATATTTGATTCACAACGTAAATTGTTATCAACTAAACGCTTTTGTACCGCTCCAACAGCCATAGCGGCAGGAATTGGTAATTTATTCTCATCAAAATTACGGTCACTCAAAAACAACATGACACAGCCACCAGCTGCTTTTTCTTGCGCTTCGTCACAAATACGGATTACTGCATCACCAAGGCCTTCTTCTTTGCTGTAGGTGATATCGATTTTGCAATAGCTGTAATGAGCCTGATCAGCGCTCAATAATTGTTGCATGTCTGCATACATTAGGATTGGCGTATCAAACTGTAGACGCTTAGCGTGGCCGGTGGTCTCGTTAAACACGTTTTGCTCACTACCGATACAGGTCGCCAGCGACATTACATGGTTTTCACGCAGTGGATCGATTGGCGGGTTAGTTACTTGCGCAAACTTTTGACGGAAGTAATCAAACAATGAACGGTTACCTTCAGAAAGCACTGCAAATGGTGTGTCATCACCCATTGAGCCGGTTGCTTCTTGGCCAATTTCACCCATTACGCGAATAACGCTATCAAGTTCTTCATTGGTGTAACCAAACATTTTTTGGTATTTCAGTAACGTTTCATCATCAAATGAACGGTTGCCCGCATCTTGCTCTGATAGCTGCTCAAACGGCGTTAAGCGCTTAACATTGGCCTCAAGCCATGCTTTATATGGGTGGCGAGATTTAAGGTCGCGATCAATTTCGTCTGAGTGCCAAATTTTACCTAACTGAGTATCAATAACTAACAGCTCACCAGGGCCAACGCGGCCTTTCTCAACCACTTCATCCGCAGTGTAATCCCAAATACCCACTTCAGAAGCTAGGGTAATAAAGCCATCCTGAGTGATCACATAACGTGCAGGACGCAGACCATTACGGTCCAAGTTACACGCAGCAAAACGCCCATCAGACATCACAATACCAGCTGGGCCATCCCATGGTTCCATGTGCATAGAGTTAAAGTCGTAAAATGCACGTAAGTCATCATCCATCGCACGGTTTTTCTGCCATGCAGGTGGTACTAGCATTCGCATAGCACGAAATAAATCCATGCCACCAGCTAAAAACAACTCAAGCATATTATCTAGGCTTGATGAATCTGAGCCGGTTTCATTGACAAAGGGTGCTGCTGATTGCAAATCTGGAATAAGCGGCGATGCAAACTTATATGAACGAGCACGAGCCCACTGGCGGTTACCTTGTATGGTGTTGATTTCACCATTGTGCGCTAAATAGCGGAACGGCTGAGCCAAGGGCCAACGCGGTTGTGTATTAGTTGAAAAACGTTGGTGAAATACACAAATTGCGCTGGTCATGCGGATATCGGCTAAATCTAAATAGAAGTTAGGCAAATCCACCGGCATCATTAAGCCTTTGTAGATAGTTACTAACCCTGACAAGCTGGCAATGTAAAAGCCTTCATCTTCGCTTAAACGCTTTTCAGCACGACGGCGCGCAACGTATAAACGACGCTCTAAATCTTTTGGGCGCCAGCCTTCTGGTGCATTAACAAAAATCTGTTCAAATTTAGGTAACTGCTTTATTGCAATTGGCCCTAAACATGATTCATCTGTTGGCACAATTCGCCAACCTTGAATATTGAGGGTTTCTTTTTCGAGTTCTTCACTCAATATATCTTTTGCAGCTTGCGCAAGTACTGGATCTGAGTTTAGGAAAATCATGCCAACGGCATAATTTTTACCTAAGTGCCAATTTTTTTCAGCGGCAATAGCACGAAAAAAGCTATCTGGCTTTTGTAATAATAAGCCACAGCCATCGCCTGTTTTACCATCGGCAGAAATACCACCACGGTGTTCCATACGGTCTAAGCCAGTGATCGCTGTACGAATTAAACGATGACTTGCCTGACCATTAACTTGGGCTATTAAGCCAAAGCCACAATTATCTTTTTCTAATTTTGAGTCGTATAACATAGACCCCTCCCCTTGCTACAACAGCTAGCTATGAATGACCTTCTCGACGGTTTGCTAGCAGACAGTCAAAACTATCGCCAATTGTACATTGAGTCAATAGCGCCTTGAATACATATTCACATTCTTGAATATTTCTCACCACAACACAATCTTTTTATTTCATGCCTATTTTTAACATTTAGCGATATTTTACCCGTTATTTTTTTATGACACTGGTGTCATATTTAACAAGTTGTAAAATAACCGCACTATAAACCTGCAGTTTACGTTAACGTAAACCAGTGTGGAAATGAATAAATATTCACTTAGTTATGTAGCGAAAATAAATGCTTTCTTTTTTATTCAATCTCTTTGCTGTCGTTCAAGGTCGATACCACAGCGCACATTAGAGTAAATACTCTTTTCAATGTCTTTTTATGGGTAAATTTAAAGCCACTAATTAATGCATAATTATCATCACAACAGTCATATTTTGCATAATTTACGCTAGTTAGTAAGTTTTTAGCTTACTCCCCCTGTTGACGCCTGCGACAGCTTCTTAGCCGCCATAGCAAAGTGTCCGCAGCGGACACAATTTATGTCCGCGGACACCAAATAATTTAAAAATAAATAATTATCTCATTAAAATCATAACATTAAATTTTGGCATGATATTCGAATAAACATTAAAAGATAATTACAGGACACAACTTATGTTTATTCTCAGTTTATTTTTAGTTTCACCAATCACTGTCTTAGTAGTGAGCTTGATGATCACTTACTGCGAGAATAGACATAGCTAAGGATCACTCATGATAAAAGATACCAGCGGACAAGATGTAAGTGTTACGCAAAGACGTAGTTACAAAAAACCATTAATAGTACTGGTGCTATCACTTGCTGTACTTGCTTTATGTGCACAAGCATTTATGGGTAACAATCAAGGTAGTATTTCTGTTGACCGGGCTTCTTTACAGATTGCTACCGTTAATATTAGTCGTTTAGTACGTGATGTAGCCGCCAGCGGTAAAATTGTTGCAGCAAATGCTCCCAAGGTTTATAGCCCAGAACGTGGCTATGTGGATTTACAAGTTAAAGCCGGTGATAAAGTAAATAAAGATGACATTATTGCTTTAGTCGATAGCCCAGAACTCAATAATGAACTAAAACAGCAACAATCGGTGTTAGCCCGCCTTGATGGTGAATTACAACGTAAGCACTTAGAAGCACGTCGACAAAAGTTAAGCTTAACCAAAACGCTTGATCTCGCCCAAGTAGAGCTCAATGCAGCAGACAGGGAAAATCGCCGTGCTAAGCTTTCTATCGAAAAAAACTTGATCAGCCAAATTGATTTAGAAAAAGCAGTTGATGATCTTGCCCGTGCCAAGCTTTCTTACAAACACGCTCAACAAGAAGTTGAACTTGCTAAAGATACACTCGCATTTGAACTCAAAGCTGCAGAGCGCGATCTTGCTCGCCAACAACTGATCGTTGATGATTTAAATCGCCAAGTCAGAAACTTAACTATTCAAGCCAGCGTCACCGGCATTGTTGGTAACCTGCTTGTACAACAAAAAGAAGCCGTTACCCAAAGTCAGCCGTTAATGACGCTGGTTGATTTAAGTAATTTTGAAGCACAACTGCAAGTACCTGAAAGTTACGCCAACGAACTCGGTTTAGGAATGGAAGTTGAGCTCACACTCGGGGCAAAAAAAGTGACTGGTGTGTTGTCGGCAATTTCGCCGGAAGTTAACAATCGTGAAGTAACTACTCGAGTACGCTTTGACGAAGAGCCAAAAGGCATTCGCCAAAACCAGCGATTAACAGCACGCATTTTATTAGAAAATCGTGATGACGTTTTACAAATCAAACGCGGTGCGTTTATGCAGCAAGGTGGTACGCAGGTTTACAAAGTTATCGGCGACACCGCACAACTGGTAAATATCACAACCGGGGCAAGCAGCATCAACGCAATAGAATTGCTACAAGGTGTTAGCTCAGGCGATCAGCTGATCATCTCCAGTTACGATAACTTTAAACAAGCGCCAACATTATTACTGAGATAAAAACAACCATATTACAAGGATCAACTCATGCTTAAAATGAACAATATTAGTAAACTGTATCAAACAGAAATGGTGCAAACCCATGCACTACGCGACTTTAATTTGCACGTAGATGAAGGTGAGTTTATTGCAGTAACTGGCCCTAGTGGCTCCGGGAAAACCACCTTTTTAAATATCGCAGGCATGTTAGAACCTTTTAGCAGTGGTGAATATCTGCTCGATGGTATTGATGTTGGCAAACTGAACGACAATCAACGGGCGGATTGTCGCAATCAAAAAATTGGTTTTATTTTCCAAGGCTTCAACCTGATCCCTGATTTAAATTTGTATGAAAACATTGAAGTGCCACTGCGCTACCGAGGTATTAAAGCAAGCGAGCGTAAACGTCGTATTGAACAGTGCTTAGAACAAGTAGGTCTAGCTTCTCGCGCTAAACATTTGCCGCAGCAGTTATCAGGTGGTCAACAGCAACGGGTAGCGATTGCCCGCGCCCTCGCCGGTGAGCCGCGCTTTTTATTAGCCGATGAACCAACAGGTAACCTAGACAGCTTAATGGCACGTCAAGTGATGGAATTGCTGGAGCAAATTAACCGTGACGGCGCGACCATCATTATGGTGACTCATGACCCAGAACTTGCCCGCAGAGCACCTCGTAATATTCAAGTGGTTGATGGTCAACTTGCCGACTTTACCTTGTATCAAGGCGCGCAAAACCTAAAAAATGTGGCTGGAGCGTAACTTATGCTATTACATTACCTCGATTTAAGTTGGCGTAGTTTTAAGCGCACACCACTGGTAAGCATGTTAATGGTGCTAGCCATTGCTATTGGGATTGGTGTAACCATGACCAGTTTAAGCGTTTATCATATGATGTCGGCGGATCCTATTCCCGAAAAAAGTAGTCAACTTTATGCTGTGCAATTACAAACCATGGATGAAGGCCATACGTGGTGGACCGAGGATAACCTTCCTATGCAACTGACTTATCAAGATGCAGTCAATTTACAGAATGCGCCGGTTCCTGAAAAAAAGGTCGCGATGATGCGTACTGGATTCTCAGTGTATCTAGATTCAGACAAAGTAAAGCCGTTTACCAGTAATGCACGGATGACTACGCCTAATTTTTTTAATATGTTTAATGTATCGTTTATTTACGGCGGTGAATGGAGTGAACAACAAGAGCAATCTGCCGCCCCTGTGGTGGTGATTTCAAAAGAACTCAACGATAAACTGTTTGCAGGAAACAACTCAATTGGCCAATTGATCTACTTAGATGATTACAGCTACGAAGTTGTTGGTGTGATCGCTGACTGGTCACTTAACCTTAAGTATTATGATTTAAATAATGGTGCATTTAATGAACCTGAAGAATTATTTTTACCATTTAGCTTAGTCAAAACCAAAGAGCTAACTAGTTGGGGCAACAGCAACGGTTGGAAACATGAGAATATCAATAGCTACGCCGATAGAATGCAATCGGAAATAGTTTGGATCCAATTTTGGGCGCAACTAGATAACGCGGAGCAAAAAGCAAACTACGAAAATTATCTTAATTCTTACATTCAAGAGCAAAAAAAGCGTGGCCGCTTTGCCCGAGAAAAACCCGAATATAAGCTACGTGATGTTAACCAATGGATGCAATACAACAATGTCGTTAGTGAAGACAATAAAATATTGGTCGGCTTAAGTTTTATGTTTTTAGCAGTGTGTTTAGCCAATATTCTTGGTTTATTGTTAGCTAAGTTTTTGCGTCGGGCACCGGAGGTAGGTGTGCGCCGAGCACTAGGCGCCAGTAAACGACAAGTGTTTTTACAACACCTTGTTGAAGTGGCTATGCTTGGATGTTTTGGCGGCCTAGTCGGTATCGTACTTGCGCAATTAGGTTTGTGGGCTGTTCGTCAAAGTTATGATTACTATTCATCAATCGCCACAATGGATATCACTATGTTACTCAGTGCACCTGTTATCGCTATTACAACCTGCATAGTAGCCGGGCTTTATCCTGCATGGCTAGTTTGCCGTACTAACCCTGCTATTTATCTTAAAAGCCAATAAGGAGCACACTAATGTTAGAGATCAAACCTATATTTCATGCTCTTTGCCGCTCAAAAGTCGGGGCAATATTACTCTTAATTCAAATTGCCATAACCACCGCAATCGTTAGTAATGCGGCATTTATTATCCAAGATAGAGTCGCTTTTTTAAATCAAGAAACCGGTTATCCAGAGCAAGACTTGTTTATGTTTAATGTGATGACGTTTGGTAAAGATATCGATTTAAGTCAACAGTTTGAATTAGACGAAGCAATGTTAAGAGCACTACCTGGGGTTGTAAATGCAGCACAAAGCAGCAGTATTCCCCTATCCGGTAGTGGCAGTGCATCAAGCTTTAATTTGAAACCGGCTCCTCAAGAAAGTAAAAGTATCCGTAGTTCTTATATTTTCATTGATGAGCATGGTTTAGACACTTATGGTGTAAAACTAATTGCAGGGCGCAACTTTACAGAGGATGAAGTAACAATCACTAATTCACCTACTGAGAGAACTACCAATGTTACTGTTGTCACGCAAGCTTTACTCGATGAACTTTTTCCTGAAGGTGATGGCCTCGGCAAAACAATTTATTTTGGCGATTTGCCTTTGACGATTATCGGTGTGGCAGATCATATGAAGAGCCCTTGGCTTAAAGATAGTCACCCAAATAATGTTGCGCTGATCCCTTATATTCAAGGCAAAACTTACGCACAATTTGCAGTCAGAACCAAGCATGGTCAACGTGCAGCTGTGATGAAGCAAATCGAAACCGCGATGCTGAATAATTACAATAAACGGGTGATCAACAATATCAATGGCTTAGATCAACTTAAAGACGAATATGTTGCAGCAGACAAATTGATGATGCGTATGCTGATTGTGCTCATCACGATATTAGTACTGGTAACTGCATTGGGGATTTTTGGCTTAACCTTATTTAATATCAGCAAACGCACCAAGCAAATAGGCACTCGCCGTGCATTAGGAGCCAGAAAATCAGCCATTATTAACTACTTTTTAGTTGAAAATGCGATGATCTGCTGCGTGGGGTTGCTCCTTGGCATTATTGCGGCGCTGTTACTTGGTCAATTATTAATGCAGCACTTTTCAATTGCCGCACTGCCACCGAGCTATATCGCAGGCACTGCCATTATGGTGTTTGTTATGAGCTTACTTGCCGTGTTTGGCCCTGCAAAACGTGCCGCCAACATATCACCGAGTATCGCCACGCGAACAATATAAAGCAGCTCCCAACCTATGCTACACTGGTTTAATACCGTGTAGCATTTTGAAATAAAGATAACAAAAACAGCGATTAAATTCACATGGAAAAAATACTTATTGTCGATGACAACCCTGCCATATTAGAAGCCTTGTCATTACTGTTAGAAATTCATGACTATCAGGTTGTGACTGCAAAAACGCAGCTTGAAGCCTTACAAATAGTGCAATACCAACGTATCGCGCTGGTTATTCAAGATATGAATTTTAGTAATGACACCACCTCTGGCGAAGAAGGTAAAGCGTTGTTTTATCAACTAAGAGCTCTCAACCCGCACTTACCGATTATTTTGATCACCGCGTGGACTGAACTGGCCAGCGCCATAGAGCTAGTCAAAGCCGGCGCCGCTGATTACTTACCTAAACCATGGGACGATAGCAAGCTCCTCACCTGTGTTAATAACTTAATCGAACTTGGCCAAGCAAAACAACAAAATGTAATGTATGCGCGCCACCAGCAAGAGCGAACATCAAGTTTAGCCGATGCCAACCTAGTTGGTTTAGTGTATCAAAGTACCGCCATGGAAAAAATTCTCAATATGGCAATACAAGTCGCTAAGTCAGATGTCTCTGTGCTAATAACAGGTGCAAATGGCAGTGGTAAAGAACGCATTGCACAAATTATTCAAGCCAATTCTCACTTAAACCATGCCCCGTTTTTGACCATCAATGCCGGAGCCCTGCCCCATGATTTAATTGAAGCCGAATTATTTGGCGCTGAAGCGGGTGCTTATACTGGCATCACCAAACAGCGAATTGGTCGCTTTGAGGCCGCTGATGGTGGTACGCTGTTTTTAGATGAAATTGGTAACCTGCCATTATCAGGGCAAATGAAACTACTGCGCGTGTTACAAACTGGTGAGTTTGAACGACTCGGTTCAACAAAAACACAAAAAGTAAATGTTCGGGTTATTTCAGCTACCAATGAAGATTTAAAAGCGGCCATTCATGCAGGTCGATTTAGAGAAGACTTATATTATCGCCTCAACGTGATTGAGCTAAATTTACCCAGTTTAGCGCAAAGACCAGATGATATTTTAGCGCTTGCTAAACACTTCTTAGGCGAGCGCGAATTATCGCTTACAACAGAGCAAGGATTACTCGCGCACAATTGGCCCGGCAACGTTCGTGAGCTAGAAAATGCCTGTAAACGCGCAGCCGTACTCAAACCTAATGGCGACATTACCCTCGATGATTTTGCTCTACAATCGCAACCGCTGCACACTAACTTTGCTAAACAAGAACCCAGTAGAGTAGAACTAGAACAAGCTATGCGTCAGCACCAAGGAGTGATCGCAAAAGTTGCCAGACAGTTTGGTTTAAGTCGTCAAGCACTGTACCGCCGTTTGCAGAAATTTGAGATTGATTACTAATGGAAAAAAATAAACCGGCACTGTCTCTCACTCGTAAAATAGTGCTGATATGTAACATCTCTGCACTTATTCCTGTTTGGCTCATCTGCTGGTTAACCCATTTAAGCTGGCCTTCACTATTAATAACAACGCTGCTCACATCGCTGCTGGCAAGTTATTTATCTTTTCGGCTCAGCCGCACTCTGGTGCAAGGCATACACTCACTTGAAACTGGTTTGCTTAATTTTAAAGACGGTGAATTAGCCACCTTACTAGCTTATAACGGCAACGATGAATTAGGCCGCTTGTGTCAATTGTATAATCAAACTGCAAAGCAATTACGCCAAGAGAAACAATGGATCTATCAGCGCGAGCTGATGCTTGATAAAGTGCTACAAAGCTCTCCCCAAGCCGTTATTTTAAAAAATGATAAAGGCTTTATTGTTTATAGTAACTACAGTGCCCGAGACCTTTTTAATGCCAAAACAGCGCTTGAAGGAAGTCAGTTTGCACACCTGCTTGAAAATGCTCATCCACAGTTAAACAATGCTTTAACGCGCGGTAGCGATGGTTTATTTACGCTAGATACTGAAGACCAAGAATCTCAAGCGTGGCATTTATCAACCGGTAAGTTATTACTTAACAATCAATACCATTACTTATATGTCTTTAAACAACTCACCCGCGAACTTAGCCGTCAAGAAGTCGAAGTGTGGAAAAAGGTCATTCGGATCATCAGTCACGAACTTAATAACTCTCTGGGGCCCATGTCGTCAATGCTGCACAGCGGCCAGTTACTCAGTGAAAAAGTAGACGAACCCAGACTTAGCCGCGTGTTTGCTACCATTTCTGAACGCATCAAACATTTAAACGACTTTGTACAAGGCTATGGCAAATTTGCCAAACTGCCCACTCCTCAGCCAAGCGCAATTAATTGGCAAGTGTTGCTCACACAACTGCAAAATCAATGGTGTTTTATGCTCGATATAAGTAATGACGTGCATACACTGGCTGATCCGACTCAAGTCGAGCAGCTACTGATCAACTTAATAAAAAATGCTCACGAATCAGGCTCTGCAAGCGAACATATAAGTGTCACTGTTACACAGAATATTAAAGGCACACATATCAGTGTAAACGACCAAGGTAAAGGTATGAGTGAGCAAGTGATGGCCAATGCATTAATCCCATTTTATTCAACTAAAGTCGCTGGTAGTGGTTTGGGGTTAGCATTGTGCCGTGAAATAGTCGAAGCGCATCATGGTCAAATTAGCTTACACAATCGTAAGCACGGTGGGCTTAGTGTTCATGTCATTCTGCCCCACGGTCCTAACAAACAATCACAAAAAAGCCGCAATTAAGCGGCTTTTTGTTGATTTGCTGATAAACGTTACTCAGCGTCAGCTTCTTTATATTTAGCTGCTGTTTCGGTGATCAGTGGTTGTAATTCACCACGTTGAAACATTTCAATGATAATGTCACAACCACCAATTAATTCGCCATCAACCCACAGTTGTGGAAATGTTGGCCAATTGGCATATGCTGGTAATTCAGCTCGGATATCAGGATTTAGTAAAATATCAACATAGGCAAACGGTTCACCGCATGACATTAATGCTTGAGATGCTTGTGAAGAAAAACCACAATTTGGTAATTTAGGCGATCCTTTCATATAAAGGATAATTGGATTTTCAGAAATCTGCTGTTTAATTTTATCAATGGTTTCCATCTACAACCTCAAAAGTGACGATAGCTGAACATATTAAGGCTTGAAAAATTTTCATTAAGCCTCATATATGTATCTTAAAGTGGGCAAATAAAGCCGCAATCGAAATAGTCTTGCATTTGCACTGCTGTTTGGCATTGCTGTTTGCTAAAACTTGAGTAAAATACTCAACAATTATAGTAACACTATAATCTCATTTGGTATAGGTAACTACCCTGTTTGAACAGGCATTAACTATTACTATTTGAACTATCAACCAAAAGAAGATGGAGATAAAAAATGGCATTTGAACTACCGTCACTACCATATGCAATTAATGCACTTGAGCCACATATTTCACAAGAAACATTAGAGTTTCACCACGGCAAGCACCACAACACTTATGTGACTAAACTTAACGGTTTAATCCCAGGTACTGAATTTGAAGGTAAATCACTTGAAGAAATCGTATGTTCTTCTGAAGGTGGCGTATTTAACAATGCAGCACAGATCTGGAACCATACTTTTTACTGGAACAGCCTATCTCCAAATGGCGGTGGCGAAGCAACAGGCGCTGTTGCAGATGCTATCAATGCTAAATGGGGTTCTTTTGAAGCATTCCAAGCAGCTTTTGATGATAAAGCAGTAAACAACTTTGGTTCAAGCTGGACATGGTTAGTTAAATTAGCTGATGGTTCTTTAGACATCGTTAATACTTCTAACGCAGCAACGCCACTAACTCAAGACGGTGTAACACCGATCCTGACTGTGGACCTGTGGGAACATGCTTACTACATTGATTTCCGTAACGTTCGTCCAGACTACTTAAAAGCATTCTGGTCGCTTGTTAACTGGGAATTCGCGAACGCTAACTTCGCATAATTGATTGCTCGTTCTGAGCAAGCCCAATTTAAAAGACGCTCCGGCGTCTTTTTTGTTTTCTAACATAAATTTTTAATTTTATTGCACAAAAAATCAAATTCGTGACTAAGCTTTAAATAACCTTTGCTTCTTTTTTAATTTGTAAGCACCTAGTTTAAGCAGGTTTTTCGGAGGTTTCCATGAGTATTTTTGAGCATTACCAAGCACGATACGAAGCGGCACAAGAAGAAGAGTATAGTATCGCTGAGTTCTTAGAGATTTGTAAAACTGATAAATCGGCTTATGCCAGCGCACCAGAGCGATTATTAGCGGCCATTGGTGAGCCAAAAATGATCGATACTTCAAAGGATGCACGGTTAAGTCGATTATTTTCAAACAGAGTAGTAGCACGTTACCCTGCCTTTAATGATTTTTACGGTATGGAGGATGCGATTGAACAAATCGTTTCTTACCTAAAACATGCCGCGCAAGGCCTTGAAGAATGTAAACAAGTGCTTTATCTACTTGGACCTGTTGGCGGTGGTAAATCATCGATTGCCGAAAAGCTAAAATATTTAATGCAACAAGTGCCTATTTACTCAATTAAAGGCTCACCGGTCAATGACCACCCGTTGGCGCTTTTTGATCCTAATGAAGATGCTGAGCTGATGGCAAAAGAATACGGAATAAAGCCCCGTTACTTAAAAACTATTATGTCACCATGGGCCACTAAGCGCTTATCTGAATTTAATGGTGATATTAGCCAGTTTAAAGTGGTAAAACGCTACCCCTCTATTTTAAATCAAATTGCTATTGCAAAAACTGAACCTGGGGATGAAAACAACCAAGATATTTCCGCTTTAGTCGGTAAAGTTGATATTCGCAAACTAGAACATTTTGCTCAAAACGATGCTGATGCTTATGCTTATTCCGGTTCATTATGTCTTGCAAATCAAGGTTTAATGGAATTTGTTGAGATGTTTAAAGCGCCAATCAAAGTATTGCATCCGCTTTTAACAGCCACGCAAGAGGGAAATTATAATGGCACCGAAGGTATTAGTGCACTGCCCTTTAATGGCATGATTTTGGCTCATTCAAACGAATCAGAATGGCAGACCTTTAAAAACAACAAGAACAATGAAGCCTTTTTAGACCGTGTTTACATCGTCAAAGTGCCGTATTGTTTACGTGCATCTGAAGAGGTAAAAATCTACGACAAGCTATTGGAACATAGTGAATTATATAATGCTCCTTGCGCGCCAGGCACACTGGAAACATTGGCAAAATTTACCACGCTATCACGGCTAAAAGATCCAGAAAACTCTAGTATCTACTCAAAAATGCGGGTATATGACGGCGAAAGCTTGAAAGACACCGATCCTAAAGCTAAATCGTATCAAGAGTATCGAGATTATGCCGGTGTAGATGAAGGCATGACCGGACTATCAACTCGGTTTGCATTTAAAATTTTATCGCGCGTGTTTAACTTTGACACACTTGAGGTAGCGGCAAACCCAGTGCATTTATTTTATGTATTAGAGCAACAAATTGAACGAGAGCAATTCTCTGCCGACGTTGAAGAACGCTACTTAAGCCACTTGAAAGGCTATTTAATCCCGCAGTATGTTGAGTTTATTGGTAAAGAACTGCAAACAGCTTATTTAGAGTCTTACTCTGAGTACGGGCAAAACATTTTTGACCGCTATGTCACTTATGCTGATTTTTGGATCCAAGACCAAGAGTATCGCGACCCTGATACCGGCCAGCTATTCAACCGCGAAGCATTAAATGCCGAACTTGAAAAAATTGAAAAACCAGCAGGCATTTCAAATCCAAAAGATTTCCGTAACGAAATCGTTAATTTTGTATTGCGTGCACGGGCGCACAACAATGGTAAAAATCCATTGTGGACCAGCTATGAAAAACTGCGCACTGTGATTGAGAAAAAAATGTTCTCCAATACTGAAGAACTATTACCCGTTATTTCCTTCAATGCGAAAACATCCGCAGAAGATCAGAAAAAACATGAAGATTTTGTCAATCGTATGGTGGAAAAAGGATATACCCAAAAGCAAGTTCGTTTGTTATCAGAGTGGTATTTACGCGTGCGTAAATCGCAATAACACGCAGCTGTGTATTTTTAGGGGGTCTTTATGGCGCATTTTATAGACCGTCGCCTGAACGGTAAGAATAAGAGCACGTTAAATCGTCAACGCTTTATCAGGCGCTATAAAAAACAGATCAAAGAAGCGGTGTCAGATGCAATAAATAAACGCAGTGTCACTGACTCCAGTAGCGGTGAGAGTATTTCGATCCCGCAACGGGATATAAGTGAACCTACTTTCCATCAAGGTAAAGGGGGCGATAGAGAACAAATTCATCCTGGTAACGATCAGTTCTCAACCGGTGATAAAATTAAACGCCCGCAAGGTGGCCAAGGTGGTGGAGCCGGCGAAGGTGAAGCGAGTGACTCTGGTGAAGGAGAAGATGACTTTGTCTTCTCGATTTCTAAAGATGAGTATCTAGACTTACTGTTTGAAGACTTAGAACTGCCAAATTTACAGCAAAACCAGTTAGACAAACTCGTGCAAATGAAAACTCATCGTGCTGGTTTTTGTAGTGATGGTATGCCGAGTAATATTGATATTGTGCGTTCACTTCAGGGCTCACTTGCAAGGCGTGTTGCGATGAGCGCGGGTAAAAAGCGTCAATTAGCAGAGCTTGAAGCACAGCTTTGCCTATTAATGGCTGAGCCTGAACCTGATATAGCTGCTATTGCATTAATGGAGCAAGAAATCGCCGCATTACAAAAACGCATCAGTGCAGTGCCCTTTATTGATAATTACGATTTGCGCTTTCGTAACTATGAAAAACAGCCTCATCCAACTAGTAAAGCGGTGATGTTTTGTATTATGGATGTGTCGGGCTCGATGGATCAAGCAACCAAAGATATGGCAAAACGTTTTTATATTTTGCTTTATCAATTTTTGACCCGCAGTTATAAAGACATTGAAGTGGTGTATATTCGCCATCATACCCAAGCCAAAGAGGTCGACGAACAGGAGTTTTTCTATTCCCAAGAAACTGGCGGCACAATTGTCTCCAGCGCACTGAAGTTAATGAATGAGATAATTACCGAGCGTTATAACGCTGGCGAGTGGAATGTGTATGCAGCACAAGCCTCTGATGGCGACAATTGGGCAGATGACTCTCCCCAATGCTCAGAGATCTTACGCAACAAGTTGCTCAGTACCATTCGCTATTACGCTTATATTGAGATCACTACCCGCGCCCATCAGAGCCTATGGCGTGAGTATCAAAATATTTGTCAAACTCATAATAACTTTGCTATTCAACATATACGCAATGTTGAAGATATTTACCCTATTTTCCGTGAGTTATTCAAGAAGAGTCGTCAACACCAAGGGGCAGCCTAGGCTGTACAGCGAGGTATTTATATGACCAATAAACGAATGAGTGATGGGCCAGATTGGACATTTGAATTACTACAACAATACCAAGACGAAATTGCGCGGGTTGCTGAACATTATCGCCTCGATACTTATCCTAATCAGATTGAAGTGATCACCGCAGAACAAATGATGGATGCCTATTCCAGTGTTGGTATGCCTATTGGCTATAGTCACTGGTCTTATGGTAAAAAATTTATTCAAACTGAGCAAAACTACAAACGCGGACAAATGGGATTGGCTTATGAAATTGTCATAAACTCGAATCCTTGTATTGCTTATTTAATGGAAGAAAATACCCTTCCAATGCAGGCTTTAGTGATGGCGCACGCTTGCTACGGGCACAACTCGTTTTTTAAAGGTAATTATTTATTTAAAACATGGACTGATGCCAGCTCTATTATTGACTACCTATTATTTGCAAAAAATTATATTGCTCGTTGCGAAGAAAAACATGGCATTGATGAAGTCGAAAACCTACTTGATTCATGCCATGCACTTATGAATTACGGTGTCGATCGTTATAAACGCCCACAGCAAATATCTTTATTTGAAGAACAAAAACGCCAACAAGAGCGCGAAGATTACTTACAATCACAAGTGAACGAACTTTGGCGCACAATACCTTCACATCAACAGGAAACTAAAAAACACGAGCGTCATTTTCCTTCAGAGCCACAAGAAAATATTTTGTATTTTATAGAAAAAAACGCGCCATTACTGGAATCTTGGCAACGAGAAATAATTCGTATTGTGCGTAAAATCTCACAATATTTTTATCCTCAAAAGCAAACCCAAGTAATGAATGAAGGCTGGGCAACGTTTTGGCATTATACTATTTTGAATCACTTATATGATGAAGGGAAACTCACTGACTCATTCATGTTAGAGTTTTTACAAAGTCATACTAATGTTGTGTTTCAGCCCCCTTACAATAGTAATTATTATTCGGGTATTAACCCTTATGCGCTGGGTTTTAATATGATGGTGGATATCCGCCGTATTTGTGAAAACCCTACCGAAGAAGATAAACAGTGGTTTCCAGAATATGCCGGGAGCAACTGGTTAGATACGCTGCACTTTGCAATGGAAAACTTTAAAGACGAAAGTTTTATTAGTCAATTTTTATCACCCAAACTTATTCGTGACTTTAAATTATTCACTATTATCGATCATGAAAAAGATCCGAATCTACAAGTTGGTGCGATCCACGATGAAAGCGGCTATCACGCGGTACGGACTGCGCTCTCAGCACAATATAATCTCAGTAATCACGAACCCAACATTCAGATCTATGATGTTGATATTAGAGGTGATCGCTCTTTAACCTTGCGCTACGTGCCACATCAAGATATTCCACTGGCAAAGTCTCACCATGAGGTATTAAAACACCTTTACAGACTATGGGGCTTTAAGGTAAAACTGGAACAAGAGTCAACCTCTGGCGAATTGAATATACTCGGGCAATGTCCATCAGATGATTCACGCCATACAACAGAGTGAATAGAATGGATAAAAAGCTTCTCGTACTAATTGATTCAGTAGAATTTGCACGTACTGCTATTTTGCACGCGAAACACAAAGCAATTGGTAAGCAAAAACATATTGATATTGTCGCCTTTGCCTATGAAAGTGCAGGTAATATTTTGTTCTCGCCGCCAGCTGAACAATTGCAAGTAATTCAAGAAACAAGGTTGGCTACTCTCAAAAAAGAATTAGTACCACTACTTGAAAGCGAATTGTCAGAATCAGATTATTCATTAAATATTATTTGGCATGAGGCACCTGAGCAATGGTTAGCCAATGAGAGTGACTTTGAAAATTATGAGATGGTGATAAAAACGCGCCATATTGACGAACATTGTCAATTTAGTGAACTTGACTGGCAGTTGATCCGCTTTACCCCGCTACCACTTTATTTAGCTGCGGATAATACTTGGCGCAATAACACCAATGTGTTAGCTGCACTTGATTTAGGTAGCGAAAAAGCCACTAAATACAAACTAAACAAAGATATGATTGAAACTGGTTTAGCGTATTCCAAGCATTATGACTGTCAGTTTTATACTTGTTATACCGTTCATGTTTCCCCAATTTTAAGAGACTTAGGCATCGTATTTTCAGACGAACAAGTACTGAATGCTTTTGAGAAACTACCTGTCATTCAACGTAATTTAATTCTTGAGCACGATCTTAAAAATAACCTTCACATAAAAGCGGGCTTAGCCGAGCAAGTGATCCCAAGTATCGCAGCTAAGCTTAATGCAGGTCTTGTGATCATGGGCTCAGTAGGCAACATAGGTATAAAAGGTAAGTTAATTGGCAATACCGCTGAAAAAGTTATGCGGTTACTAAAAACAGACTTGCTTATTTTACCTCCTGAATGTTAGATAATTGCTAGTGATAATATAAAAAATGACGCATTTTGCGTCATTTTTTATGCCTATTAAAAGCAACCTAGTTTGGCTAGTTAAACCTTTTACTATTGTGCCTTAAAGGCTTTTTATACTCATCAAGATTAACTCAAATCTTTATACGCCGTGATACAGTTTCTGCCATTTTCTTTTGAAAAGTAAAGAGCTTTATCCGCCGCTTCAATCCATTTTTCATAGCGCTCAAATTCATCTTGAAAACAGGCAAAACCAACACTTACCGTCATTTTAATTTGTTGTTCGCCAAAGTAAAAAGATGAATTTTCAATTAAACTACGCAAACGCTCAGCAAATATATCAGCACCTTTGCGATCCGTGTCCAACAGCGTTACCGCAAATTCTTCGCCGCCATAACGACCTGCAATGTCTGTTTCACGCAATGTTTTACGCAGTAAATCAGCAATGTTACGCAGTGCTTCATCGCCACAACGATGGCCATGTTCATCATTTACTTTTTTAAAGTGATCGATATCAAACATCAATAAAGTACTTATGCCACCACTGCGTTTGATCCTAAGAAATTCTTTGCGTAGGGTATCTTCCCAATGACCTCGATTAGTCAATTTTGTTAGTGCGTCTGTTTGACTCATTTGTTCAAGTTTACGATTTACTTCTTCGAGCTCTTTTTTATTCACCGCCATATCAGTTACATCATAAAGAATGATACAAATATGGCCAACTTCTCCCATCGTATTTGACAGAGGAATAAATGTAGCATTTTGAAACATATGGTCTGCTTTACCCGTGATTGGACGGTAATTTTTAAAGCGGAAAATGTATGGCTGCTGTTCCCAAATAGTAAATGAGCGATTTTTCAAAATAAACACAGACTCTGACTTACTGCGAAACCACTTTTCATCAATTGATGGAAATAAATCAAATAAATCTTTATCTTTTACTGCGCTGGGTAACATACCCGAATGGTTTTCCATAAAACCATTCCAAATACACACTTTATAGTCTCTATCTAACACCACTAAACCAACATCTACGGTATTAAACATATCCATTAACCAATGGATTTCATTCATATTAAAATCAGCAGCAGGCATAATGTTAGTCTTCTAATAGGTAAGCAACTTTGTATTTCAAAGTTTTTAGTGAGTCTTCGGTAAATAACAGCATCAAGTCACAGTTAATATTGTGGTTCTCAATACCATAGCTAATTTCTATTGCCAGAGTACGTTGCCAGCGTGATTTGTTTGCTTTAACTAAATCAGACACATCACAATGTTGCCCTAACACCACCGGGTGTCCTTGGCTAAAGGTCATGTCTAATTGGCGAGATAATCCAGTTAAGATTGCACCAATCAGGATATTACTAATATCCATTAATAACTCCAGCTCAATTTTCTTATTGAGCTCCCCTTGATAGTTCATCAAGGACGCAATTTCTTTAAAGCTAGAATCATTTAGAAGCAACAATGCCTCACCGGATACACCACCACCAATAAAACCTTGGCATACGCCTGAGGTTGTTGCATTAGCATCAATTGAGCGCAGCGCCATATCAAGTTCATTAACTTCGAGAATATTGACATTAGGAATAGGCAGTTCAACAAATACATTTAATAGCCGTGCTAATAAGTCTCCAGCCTGACCCATTGCCACGTTAGTCAGCTCTTGGTATATATCCCTAACATCTGGGTCAACTTGCTCACCTAAGCGGTGTGAGAGCCGCTCGCGCATTGCTTTATCTTTAATTCCATGGTGTTCGATAATGTCGGCAAGCTTTTGGGCATCACATGGTTTTTGAATAAAGTCTATCGCGCCAAGTTCGAGCACCCGTTGATGCGCATTCGGCTGAATATCGCCAGAGACAACAACGGTTAGTATATCCAAGTTTTGCTCTTGAATTGCTTGCAGTACTTCGTAGCCATCCATTTGCGGCATATTTAAATCGAGGAATAAGATTTCCGGGCTTAACGCTTTAATTTGCTCAATACAATGCACGCCATCTTCAGCAAACTCAACTTTAATATCCCAATCATCGGGCAACGAACGAGCTAACTGACGGCGCGCAAGCTTAGAATCATCACAAATTAGTACCGATGTTGACATAGTCTCTCTCTGATTGCTTTTATTTTTATTATTAAAAATGTAAACATTTACCACTGCTTTATGTTAATCAATGTAACCATGCATTACAATTTTAAATTGCATTAAACTCTTGGTGTCCATGAATGATTATAATACACTCAGCCTAATTGCGTTAACTCTAAAGGAAATACCTTATGCTCCGTTCACTCACTTTTGCTTTAAGTGCCTTTTGTTCAATGGCTTTTGCCGCCGATATGACCGAAAATACGCTTGATGCGGGAAAAGTATCAGCACAATCTAAGCCAATCACTTTATTAGGACAAGGTGTAAAACTAGGCGATAAAGCACCAGACTTTAAAGTGGTTGATGGCTCATTCACGCCAATTACTTTAGCCGATTACCAAGGTAAAGCCGTTTTAATCAGCGTTGTTCCAAGTCTAGATACTGGTGTTTGTAGCATTCAAACCAAGCATTTTAACGAAAAGGTTGCATCGCAATTTCCAAATATAGCCATGCTCACCATTAGTGCTGATTTACCGTTTGCACAAAAACGTTTTTGCAAAGCCGAGAACATAGATAAAATTACTGCCTTATCTGATTCAGTATGGCGTGACTTTGGTCAAAACTATGGTTTGATCATTAAAGATATGGGATTACTTACCCGTGCTGTGTTCGTATTAGATGCAAGTCATAAAATTGTTTATAAACAGTTGGTAGCCGATTTATCAACTGAACCAAAATATGACCCTGTTATAAGTGCTTTAACCGCGTTGTAATCTTGCAAATAACAGTCATAAAAAAACCGCCAATCGGCGGTTTTTTTATTGATTGAATTATCAACCCAATAATTCAGCAAGTTGCTGATTAACAGCTTCAACAGCTTGGGTACCGTCTAAACGATGATACTGCGTATTACCCGCTTTAGCTTCCGCTTGGTAATAATCAACCAATGGCATTGTTTGCTCATGGTAAATACCTAAACGTTTACGTACTGTTTCTTCTGTGTCATCAGCACGTATGATCAGATCTTCACCTGTTACGTCGTCTTTACCTTCCACTTTTGGCGGATTGTAAACTACGTGATAAACACGGCCGGAACCAGGATGAACGCGACGTCCTCCCATGCGGTCAACAATAATTTCATCAGCCACATCAAACTCAATAACGTGATCAACAACTACGCCATTTTCTTTCATTGCATCAGCTTGTGGGATGGTACGTGGGAAACCGTCTAGTAAAAAACCTTTTTCACAATCAGCTTTAGTAATACGCTCTTTAACAAGACCTATGATGATGTCATCAGAAATTAACTGACCTGCATCCATTACTTTTTTCGCTTCAAGACCCAGTGGTGTGCCTTCTTTAATTGCAGCACGTAACATATCACCAGTAGAAATTTGTGGAATACCGTACTTATCCATCAAAAACTGAGCTTGAGTGCCTTTACCTGCACCCGGCGCGCCCAAAAGAATAATGCGCATATCATTGTCCTCGTTTGATACTGATCTTACAAAAAGCATATCAGTATGATTTATTATAAAGCCTGAATTCTTCCATAAGCGCCGCCGATACTCAAGCAACTTATACCAATTGACTACGTTGAGATCATAAAAAAAGGGAACCGAAGTTCCCTTTTTATTAAAATGTTAGTTTTTGAGTAATTACTTGCTCAAATCTAACATTAATTTATTTAAGCGAGTCACAAAACCTGCAGGATCTTTTAATGTACCGCGCTCTGCAAGCAAGGCTTGATCAAGCAGTACATGTGACCACTGAGCAAATTTATCTTCGTCTTGTTCAACATTTAAATGCTTCACAAGTTGGTGCTCAGGGTTAAGCTCAAAAATTGGTTTTGCTTCAGGGGCAGCTTGACCAACTGACTCCATTAGCTTTTGCATTTGTGAGCTCATGTCGTTGTCATCAGCGACCACACAGGCTGGTGAATCAGTCAAACGATGTGTAAAGCGTACATCTTTAACATTATCGCCAAGGGCCGTTTTGATGCGCTCAACTAAGCCTGCAACTTCTTTTTCAGACTCTTCTTGCGCTTTTTTGGTCTCTTCGTCATCAAGGTTACCTAAGTCTAGATCACCACGGGTAATTGACTTAAATGGTTTTTCAGCAAACTCGGTTAAGTGGCTCATCATCCACTCATCAACACGGTCACTCATCAACAGTACTTCGATACCTTTCTTACGGAAGATCTCTAGGTGTGGAGAGCTTTTCGCCGCAGTGAATGAATCTGCAACAACGTAGTAAATCGCGTCTTGGCCTTCATTCATACGCTCAACGTATTGCTCTAATGAAACGTTTTGTGCTTCTTCATCAGTGTGTGTTGATGAGAAACGCAGTAACTTAGCAATCGCTTCTTTATTCGCTGCATCTTCAGCTGGACCTTCTTTGATCACTTGACCAAATTCATTCCAAAATACTTGGTAATCGTCGGCTTTATTTTTCGCCATACGCTCAAGCAATTTTAAAGTACGTGACGTACAGCCCTTACGGATTGCTTGCGTAACTTTGTTATCTTGTAAGATTTCACGAGATACGTTTAGTGGTAAATCGTTTGAATCAAGTAAACCTTTCACAAAACGTAAGTAGCTAGGCATAAATTGCTCAGCATCATCCATTACAAATACACGTTGTACATACAGCTTTAAGCCACTTTGACGGTCACGATTCCATAAATCAAATGGTGCTTTTTTAGGAATATACAGTAAGCTTGTGTATTCAGTTTTACCTTCAACTTTGTTGTGAGCCCAGCTCAGTGGATCTTCCCAATCATGGCTTACATGCTTATAAAATTCTTTATATTCTTCATCAGATAGCTCTGATTTATCACGCGTCCACATTGCTGTGGCGCGGTTAATACTTTCCCACTCACCAGGTACGGCTGGAATTTTCTCGCCATCTTCACCTTCTGACTCAGGCACTTCGGCTTTGTACATTTGTACTGGTGTTGAAATATGATCCGAGTACTTAGTTACAATACTACGTAGGCGCCATTCATCAGCAAACTCTTTTTCATCTTCACGAAGATGTAAAGTAATTTCAGTACCACGGCCTGCTTTTTCAATTTCTTCTAGGGTGTATTCGCCCTCACCTTGTGATTGCCACTCAACGCCTTTTTCTTCACCAGCTTTGCGAGTACGAACAGTTACTAAGTCTGCAACGATAAATGCAGAGTAAAAACCAACACCGAATTGACCAATTAGTTGTGAATCTTTACTTTGGTCGCCAGTTAAGTTTTTGAAGAACTCAGCGGTGCCCGATTTAGCAATCGTACCTAACGAGCTGATCACTTCATCACGGGTCATACCAATACCGTTATCTGAAATAGTGACAGTATTTTTTTCTTTATCGGCACTGATACGTACACGTAAGTCTGCGTCACCTTGGTATAGTTCACCATTTGAAAGTGCTAAAAAGCGTAATTTATCAGCCGCGTCTGAGGCATTTGACACAAGCTCACGTAAGAAAATTTCTTTATTAGAATAAAGTGAGTGAATCATTAAGTTTAATAGTTGTTTAACTTCTGTTTGAAAGCCTAATGTTTCTTTTTGTGCTGCAGTCATTTATATATCTCCAATTTGCAAAGTGTCTGCGTTATGCACTTAATATGGGGCGCGGTTTGTTAACTTCAAGTCAAAAGAGCAAAAAAGTAAGCTATAGCAAGATAAACACGGAAGTTAAGTTATTTTTTCTTACAATCAAAATGGCTGTGGGCAATGTAGGTGCGTTTGCTTGGAGCTTCGAGGGTGTACAAAAAACAGATCGCTGGCATGTAATTGTAAGCGCTCAGCCAGTTGTTGGCTATGTTGGTTTTTATACAGATCACAGCCAATAATTGGGTGCCCAATGCTCTGACTGTGAATACGTAATTGATGTGTACGCCCCGTCACAGGGGTAAATTGCACTAAAGTACGCGGCGGTGATGTTAAGCGCTGTAATACTAAATAGTCACTGACGGCAGACTTACCCGTCACATTACAAATTTTAACTAATGGAAAGAGTAATTTATCTTTGACTATTGCAGCGTTTATTTGACCTACGTCATTTAATAACCAGCCATCCAAGATAGCTATATAGTGCTTTTTAATTGTCCCAGCTTGAAATTGCTTATTAAGCTGCTTAGTTGATTCAGGGTTAAGGCCTACAATCATAATACCTGAAGTACCATAATCTAACCGATGCGGCAATTTAGCTGTCGGAAATGCGGCAGTCAGACCTGGCTGCCCATTCACTAAACGATAATGCACAGAATCCCAATTGGCCGGATTTTTACCAGATAAACTCAGTAAACCACTGGGTTTATTGATCAATAAAATATCATCGTCTTTATATAAAATTTCCACATACTCATAGCAAATCGATGCAATAAAGTCATCAACAATAATCTTAGGTTTCAAACTACAATCAGACATTTAATTCCTTACTGTGATTTAGTACATAAACCAAAATAATTAGCGCTAGAATTTAGCGATGAGTACGAAAAGTTCTTATTGCACTATTTTAAAGCTTATTTAAATATGTGAAAGAAAAAGCTCTGGCTTAATCGTGGCGTTCTTTTATCCGTGGGTGTCAGATACTCAACCCACGCTACGGTGTATAGGTTGACACAGTGCGGCTCGCTAGCTTTACTCTCGCTAACTCGCTACTATTTCACTTTCCTACAGACGTAAAAAAGCCGCTTCATTTCTGAAGCGGCTTTCTCAATTTGGAGCCTGGCAATGTCCTACTTTCACATAGCAAATGCTACACTATCATCGGCGCTGTTTCGTTTCACTACTGAGTTCGGCATGGGGTCAGGTGGGTCCAAAACGCTATTGTTACCAAGCAAAT
>NZ_CABVLM010000014.1 GCF_902498845.1 Pseudoalteromonas rhizosphaerae
CTTAACAGCCGCATCGACAGACGAAGTAAACGAATTTGTTTATTGGTTTAGAATTGACCGTCAATTTATAAAAACGGTCAAAAAGAACTCTATTGCCTATTGACAGAGTTAAGGCTCATATGTGTTAGAATACTTTACTACCATCAACGACCTTGGGTTGAGTAGCTATTTCTGGATTCGTTTTTAACATATCAAAGGCTAAAGAAAAATCACTATTCGCAGAGTATACAAAGCGAGTGGAATTTATCACCTGACTTGAGTTACTAAAATCCATGTGACTAGGGGAAACATTGAAAGGTGTTTTATTTTTAAAACACTGAACCATAGTCTCCGCTTCAGATATATCCTGCTGCTTAGCAATACCTAACATTTTAGCTGCCTGATGGTTCATTACCGATTGTTTAAGTTCTGTTGCTACATCGGAACAAAGAAAGCTAAGACAATATTGAGGCGATATTGGAAAATAAATTTCTATACCGTATAACCCAATCCCTAAATTTCCTCGATGTTCCCTAGGAAAATGATTATGTTTAATAATCGGGTGATCTGATATATAAAAGCTACTATTAGGCGGTGCTTTTAATAAAGATAACTCCTTATCAATAAAGTTACCCACAAGCTCTGTTGGTAACGTATTTAACATACCTATGGAGGAACTTTTAACTTCTTCTTTCGACATATTAAAGAGGTTTTCAACTTGAGTATTGGGATCCCCTCCCCAATCTTGAATTTTTTCCGAAAGAATTTCATTAAACTCTTCAAGAAACTCTCTAGTATTATTGGTTCTAAGTAATTGAACAGAAGAAAATAAACAGAGTAACTTATGTTCAGACTCTGTTAGATTTTTAATTGTTCCTTCTGAAAGGATTTTGCTAATTATTGGTGCTGCATCGCCTTCAAGACCAGATAGTTTTATTTCAGTATTATTCTCGTAACCTAGAATTTCATCTTCATAGAAATTATTTTCATGGGCGATGTTTTTAACACTAGAAGGAAAGGACTTATTTGATTTTTTATCAAAGACAAAGATCCTTTTCTTATTACCTTGTGACCAATTTTTTAATAAAAATTGGGGGACGTAATGTTGTTTTTTTGGAACATTGCCCACGGAACCATCCTTAGTATTCTAACGCTTGTAGCAGTTGCCGGAGTAAGTTGGCTTGCGTTTTTGCGTGTTTTTGCAAAAACCAAGACAGCTTACGTAGGTCAACTGACTACACTGGTTAAGTGGCGACTACGTACCTAGCTACATGCACTTTACGAAGCGTTAGCGTAGTGCCACTTGATCATTTAGACCGTAAGAATATACAACTTACCGCCATACTTAAATACCTTATTGGCACATTGAGAAATAAACGCCAAAGGCCAATACGACTAACTTTCTAAAGGCACACCACGACGAAAATGCGGACGCGCCGAGGGCACTAATTTAACTAATGGCAACAGGAACGAAATAGAGAAATAAACGACGAGCGCTTTCCTTGCTGCCTGGATGCATGATTTTATGCACCCACTTTAAATTTAAACATTAACTCTGACGGCAGAGCCATTTAACAGCTTATTGAACACCACTTTGGGGGATTATAACACCCCAAAACGGCGTATATTACATAGCTCAATAATTCCACTAAATAACTCAATTGTAAACATGTAATTACGTGCTATATAAAATAACTCTTGTGCAATTACACCAAAACGACTTTTAATAATGTTATTGGACAAAACACTAATAACTGTCTATACATACAGTACCTTTTTATTGGAAATTGAATATTATTTATGAAATCTCTTTTTCTAAACATGATTCAAGAGCATATGTATAGCAAGCGTTATGCTAAGAGCACCATTGAGGCTTATCTTTTTTGGATAGCTGCCTATATTCGCTTTAATAATATGCAACATCCAAGTTGTATGGGGGATACGGAAGTCGAATTATATTTAAACCATTTAGTAAACACCCAAAATGTTGCTCAAGGCACACAAGCTCAGGCGTTGAATGCGCTTAGCTTTCTATATAAAGAAATAATTAAGGACCCTCTGTCGTTATCATTAAATTTTGTAAAAAGTGAGCGTCCGAGAAAATTACCCGTTGTGCTTACGCAAACTGAAGTAACCGCACTATTTAAACACTGTATTACAAAGCACTATTTAGCTTGTGCGCTACTTTATGGCAGCGGTATGCGGCTAATGGAAGCACTACGTTTACGGGTACAAGATATTGACTTTGATTATAGCTGTGTTCGAATTTGGGATGGAAAAGGAGGCAAAAACCGTATTGTAACACTCGCGATAGAGCTAATTCCTCAATTGCGCGCACAAGTACAATTAGTAAATAGTTATTTACAGCTTGATCTTAAAAATCCTCTATACAGTGGCGTTTACATGCCCCACTTATTACGTAAAAAATACCCCAATCATAACAAGCAGCTGGGATGGCAATATTTATTTCCATCTTATAAGCTCAGTGTTGATCCTGAAAGTAAACAGTTGAGAAGGCATCATATAGATGAAAAGCAAGTACAGCGCGCGGTTAAAAAAGCAGCTAAGGATGCCAACATTAATAAACACGTTACCCCACATACTTTACGCCATTCTTTCGCTACGCACTTACTCCAAAGTGGCGCTGATATTCGAACGGTTCAGGTACAATTAGGTCACACTGATGTGAGAACAACCCAAATTTACACGCATGTTTTGCAGCAAGGCGCCAATGGCGTAATTAGCCCATTTTCACGAATTGGGGCTAACATATGTTAGCCCCAACGGATGAATTTTATTTACAGTGTGTTATTCAGTAACAACAAACCATAAGCTGCGAGTTGCTCGTCATTGAGGTCGTGTTGCCAGCTAGGCGTTAACCCCTGACGTTTTATACCGCTGATGCTTTGCGGGTTAGCGGTTAAATTAAGTATAAACATCGATTTACTGCCGTTTAACTCGCGGGTTATTTCAACCAGGCCGTTGTTGTGTTGAGTTAACGCATAACTGCCTTTAATGCCGAGCTCTGGGCGCTGTTTTTTCTGCGAAATTAAGTGCTGATATAAACGCCAAAGTGAATCAGAGTCTGCTTGTTGCGTTTTTACATTGCGATCGCCTGCGCTAAGCTGCTCGGCTAAAAATTCAGGCCACCAGCTGGTAAAGTCTTTACCAAATAATTCACTTTGTTCAACCCAGCTCGTTTTAGCTTTGGTAAAACCGGCTTGACTGCTGTTGTCCCATTGCATAGGCGCACGTTTATACACATCGTGACCTGTGCCACCTTGTGTTAAGCCTATCTCTTCACCGTAATAAATATACGGCGTGCCAGGAGAGCTAAATAACATGGCGGCGGCAAGTTTTGCTTTATCGTCGTGCTCTGCAAGTTGATAAGCGATACGTTCTTGGTCGTGATTAGTTAAAAACGGTGCAAAAAAATCAAGCGGTGCATTTGAATCAATACGCTGTTGTAAATTTTGTTTGAGCACATTGGCATCAACTGTATTCACTTGTTGATTAGATTGCATAGTGCCAAATTGCGCTTCACCACTGGCATTGGGTTTTAATAAGCCCAGTATTTTATAGCCCACTTCAAAATCAAAGCCCTGATCAAGCCCTTTACCTTCGCCGTAGTATTTTGCCGCCACAGGAATATCTGCCCAGGCTTCACCCACCAAATATGCCTCAGGGTTTACACTTTTTACATACTGATTAAAGTGCTGCCAGTAAGCTATGGTTTCGTCTGTGTCGGCCTGTGTATTGCCGCCGCTTTCCATGGCAAAGCGTACAGCGTCTAACCTAAACCCTGCAACGCCTTTATCAAGCCAAAACTTGGCCATTTTTTCCATTTCGGCAATAACATCAGGGTGGCGTAAATTTAAATCAGGTTGGCTTGCTCCAAACGCACCATAGTAATACTGCTGACGTGTTTCATTCCAATGCCATACTGCGTCGGGTTGGTCGTTATTACTCCATGCGTGGCCCCAACCGCTACCGGCTTTTGGCATATCGTCGCGCCAAATAAAGTAATCAGCATAAGGGGCTTGTTGTTTTGCTGAACGCTGAAACCATTCATGGTTACTTGATATATGGTTTATAACTAAATCAAGTATGACTTTCATGCCTTTATCATCAGCGGCTTTTATAAAGGCTTCAAACTCGGCCATGCTGCCGTAGTCGTTTTCTACTTGGTAAAATTCAGTAAAATCATAGCCATGATACGACGGTGCTTCAAACATGGGGGTTAACCACAGTGCATTTACGCCGAGCTCTTGTAAATACGGGAGCTTTTGGGTCATACCGTTAAAGTCGCCATGACCATCAGCATCGCTATCGTAAAAACTGCGTGGCCAAATTTGATAAAATATCGCATTTTGCCACCAAGGCGTTGCGTGTTGCTCAGTGTTTAATTGCGATCTGGCGATATTGTTAGTGTTGGTATTTAATGATGGTGCGCTTTGGCAGCCTGTTAGCATGATTGCTAATGCTAATGCGCTCAAGGTAAATGTTTTCATTTCAGCCTCGTTATTATTGTAATAAATAACATAGCCGTATTTTACTACGGCTATGTTAATTAACCTGAACTGCGGATAGTTTGCGGTTATTTTAGTGCTTTAGTTACCACTGGGTAATGATCCCATACTTGCTTGTCACTTAATGAGCGCACTAGCTTCACGTATTCAGCATGCGTCCACGCCAGTGGTGTGGCCGAGTTTGTACCCTCGCCTAACGTGTATCCTGCTTTATTTACGCCTACGCCATCCCATACTTGTTCTGGTAGCATCATGCCTTCGTTAGCAAATTGCTCTAGCCCTTTTACATAGCTATTTTTAATAGCCTGCTGTTTTGTTGCATCTAAGGTATTATTAGCATTTGCGGCGGCAATTTCATAATGGCCCCGTTCACCGGTAAAAAATGGCCAAACTCGCCCACGTTGCCCTGGGCTATTTTTTCCACCTTGCGCATAGTTAGCGCCAGTTACTTCGTCTTCACCGTACCCGTCGTTACCATAGCGGCGGTATCCTGCAAATGTGCCGCTGCCATCAGTAAACTCAAAGCTGTATTTAACTTGTAGGTTATCTGTTAGGGTTTCGTCATCATATTCTGGGAGTGTTTTTACTATGCTAGGCGCTAGCGCATCACGTACACCATAGCGAACGAGCTCTAAAAACCCACCATCAAGTATTTGCTTTTTATTAAACCCGTCACGGCCATTATTAGCGTTAATTTTGGTATTTGAGTTAGCGTCTTTGTCTTGGCCAATACGTATAAAATATTCGCCGTCTGATGCGCTTGATTCTAAATTACCTGCGGTGGTAAACATCATACTTTCTATATCGGCGTTGTAACTTTTTGCTGTTGCAAGGTAGCGTTTAGCATTCACCTCATCACCTGCCATTTTTGCAATATCAGCGGCGGTAATTAAACCGGCAATAACAGCAGCGGTGGTTGATGGTGAATACCCTGCTTGCTCTTCCCAACGCTCTTGTTGAGTCGCAGGTGGGGTTATTTGCATGTCGTTCCATAGGATTTTAGCGCGCCCACCGTCTACCAAAAAGTCAGCGGCCGGTTTTAACATGCGGGTATACCAATCAGTTAGCTCAGCATCACTTAACACATCTGCCTGATGAAGCTTCCACGCTAGCATAATAGGCATAGCGGTTTGGTCTAGCTGTACGCCTACCCATTCAAGTTCGCCATCTACGTGCGTTTTTTGTAAAAACCACCCTGTGTCGCCGTTGTTGCCCGGGGTTTTGCTGTTTACTTGTACTTTTTCAAGGTATTCAAATGCGGTTTTAGCTGTTGCAGTATCGCCCATGGCCATAAATGCCATGGCAACTTGATAAAAGTCGCGCACCCATACCGCTTTGTAACCGGTAGAGCCGGTTTTCGCCGATACGGTTTCACCCCATGGGTTAGATAAAGAGGCAATAAGTGCCCCAGCATGAGTTTTGTCTTCTTGCGCTTTTAACACCATAGCACTGGTATAAAGTAATTTGCCGTTATCAGCGGTTTGTTCGCTCATGGTATTAAGTGGTGCAAGGCTTTGCAGGTAGTCTTGCCAACCAAGCGCTTCGCCTTTACCGTTGTAATTATCAAGCACAGCTTGGTAACCTTTGGCTAGCGTAGCTTGCCCTTGTTTAAAGCTTGATTGCTGGTTGTTACCAAAGCTTAGGGTTAAATCGAACTGGCTGTTTTCACCAATTTCACCCAGCTCTGCAAGTAGGCTAACATTACCCGATTGTTCACCGGTATTTTTATAAACGCGGGTAAGCTGCTGAGTTGTTTTAAGCTGGCTTAAACCATCACTCACACCTGTAAAACCAACACTTGTTTGTTTAAATGGCTGTGCACCTTGCAATGACAAGTAATTCTCGCCCTGCCACGCTACCAACCCTTGCTCGGTGGTTTTTGCAAAGTCATCTAAGCCGTTGTTGTTTATATACGGGTTAACCGTTACATAAGCTTTTACACCGTCGAGCTGGGTATTAAAAATACTGCGTACAAATAAGCTTTGCCCGTCTGGATCGGTAAATATATGTTTTTCTAGGCTAAAGCGACCTTGTTTGTCTTTGCTTACTACTTTGTATGCTAATGATAACGGGCGGCCTTTATCGTCTTTGTATAAGTAGTCAATAGTAACGTCTAAATCATCAGCTTCGGTGACTGTAAAATCTTTTCCTACTACAACAAATTGCATGTCTTTAATTTGCGCTTGATGAATAAGCCCGAACATGGTTTCGGTGATCATCCCTTTAGCAATCGAAAACCATACTTTTGACACTTTACCTGTAGGTGCTTCGTTACTGTAATGGCCATTTTGGTATTGCTCAAAAGACGTGCCTATCCCGGTTTTGCCTGCGTATGCCCAAAATGGGGCTTCGCCTGGTGCGCCTGGCGCACTCACTGATGTTTGCGCTACTGCACTGGTTTGCGTATTTTGCACGCCACAACCTACAAGGCCTGCGGCCAATATTGTCGCGGTAATTAGGTTATATTTTTTCATTTTAGACCCTTAAATTAAGACTGTTTAACACGCAGTACGGCAACCGCTGCAAGTACAAAAGACACAGCACCTAGCATCAATGCGTAAATAGGTTGATTTTGGAAAAAGTGACGAAGTATCAGGCCAAGTACACTGGCGGCTAATAATTGTGGGATCACAATAAAAAAGTTAAATATTCCCATATACACACCCATTTTATGACTCGGTACTGAGGTACTTAACATGGCGTAAGGCAATGACAAAATAGACGCCCACGCAAAACCAATACCTATCATTGGCCAAATAAGTAAGCTCGGATCTTGTATAAACATAAAGCTCGCCAAACCTAACGCACCTAAAATAAGGTTAAGTGCATGTGCTAGTTTTAAACCAACACGCTTAACGATGATCGGGATACATAAAGCCGCCAATGCAGCAAAACCGTTGTAAGCCGCAAATAAAATACCCACCCAGTCTGCACCGTTGTTATACGCCGCTGAACTTGTGTCGCTGCTACCATAATGAAAACTGGTTACCGCTGAGGTGGTGTAAATCCACATGGCAAATAATGCAAACCAGCTAAAAAACTGTACCCAAGCAAGTTGTTTCATCGCCTCTGGCATGGTGAATACATCGTTAACGACTTGGTAAAAGCCACCGCTGGTGTGGTTTTTTGCCTGTAGTGCGGCTGCAATAAATTGAATAACGCCAAAACTCACTAAGCCAGCTGCCAATAGGTACAGCTCTTTTTCTAGGTTTAATCCCATGACTAAACCAAGCACAGCAAGGCCTAACACAGTAAATACACTGCCGCCTTTACTAAAGTTAATTTGTGCAGATACAGCCTGTTCAGCCGCAGTTTGCTCTTGTTGATTAAATGCGGCCAATTCTTCAGGTGAATATTCTTTGGTGGTTATAATTGTCCAGCCCACTGCGACCAGCAATACAACTGCACCAAAGTAAAATGAGTACTTTACTGAATCAGGAATTTGCCCTGCAGCGGCGGTGTTAGCAATATCAAACCAGTTCGTCATCATCCAAGGGAGTGCAGAAGCAACCACGGCGCCTACGCCTATAAAAAAGCTTTGCATTGCATAGCCAGTAGCACGCTGTTTGTTTGGTAGGTTATCGCCTACAAGAGCGCGAAATGGTTCCATAGTGACGTTAATCGATGCATCCATTATCCATAACATGCCCGCTGCAATCCAAAGTGTTGGTGAGTTTGGCATAATAAATAACGATAATGTGGTTAAAATAGCGCCGTATAAAAAAAACGGACGACGGCGGCCTAATTTGCCCCAGGTTTTATCGCTCCAGTAACCAATAATTGGCTGTACAATTAACCCTGTGAGTGGTGCTGCTACCCACAAAATAGGAATGTCATCTACATTAGCCCCAAGGGTTTGAAATATTCGGCTTACATTACCGTTTTGCAGTGCAAAGCCAAATTGAATGCCTAAAAAGCCAAAGCACATGTTCCATATTTGCCAAAAACTTAAATCTGGTTTGTTATTTTTCATTATGAGCTCCAGTGGTTAATACTGCACTGCTAAGCGCATTTAAAGTTAAACTAATGTGTGCCTGCTCAGCTGTAATAGTTAGCTCGGCGTTTTGATTCGCCTCTAGCAAATCAAGCAATTGTATTTTTTCGTTGGTATTTTGCGTCAGTGTGTTAAGTGGAATATCAATACTGATCTGACTGACTTGCTCAGCAAAATTACTCACCACCCAAATTTGTTGATTACCGATACTGCGGCTAAACGCAGCAACTTTTTCGCTGCCAGTAACCATCAGTGGTTGCATGTCACCAGCGACAACTGCTGGATGTTTACTCAACGCCATAACGGCTTTGTAATATTCACGTAATTGACCTTGTGCCGGTGTTAATAAAGCACCATCAAACTTGCCGTTGCTCATCCACGCTTGATGCGCTGGCACGCCAATGTAGTCAAAAATACTGGTGCGAGTTGGTTTGCCAAAGCCTGCATCTTCAGAGCCATCTTCACCCACATCTTGAGCAAAATATAATAGTGTTGGCGCACGGCTAATAAGGTTTGATACTACTAATGCGGGTTTGCCCTTTTCACTACTACCTGAAAAGTCAGGGCTGGCGATACGTTGTTCGTCATGGTTTTCTAAAAAGTGCAGCATATGCTGCTCTATGTCAGCCACTTTTTGCTGAGCATTAAAAATAGTTTCTGCCGGTTGCGTGCCTTGCATAACAGCTTTTAAGGTGTCGTAAAAGCCGACTTTATCGTACAAGTAATCCATTTTTCCTTGCTGGATATACGGGCGATATAGTGCGGGATTGTATACTTCGGCTAGTAAAAATGCCTCTGGGTTGTGCATCTTGATTGATGAGTTTAGAAAGCTCCAAAACTCTACTGGTACCATTTCGGCCATATCATAGCGAAAGCCATCTACGCCTTTATCGAGCCAATATAGCGCGATATCACGAAACTTATACCAGCTGTTTGGCAACTCTTTATCCTGCCAAAACTCAAAGTGCGCGCGTAAATCTTTAGTAGCATACTCATCGGGCAGAGTTGGAAAGTCATAACTACCGTCAGGTTTTACGCCATAATTTACTTTAACTGTTTCGTACCAGTCGTTTATATCAGGCTTAGCAGCACGGGCACCATTACCAGTCCATTTTGCAGGCGTTTCAGCAAATAAGTTATCAGCAAGTGGGTGGGCATTACCGCCTAGCACTTGGTAGTTTTCACTGGTTGGTACTTGAAATGACTGCCCAGTAACGTAATAAAAGTTATTATCGCGGGCATACTCTACGCTGGTGTCATCTTGCTCACCAAAATCTTTAACTCCAGCGGGTTTAGCGGTTGATTGATAATGACGCGCCACATGATTTGGCACAATATCAATGACCACTTTCATACCGTGTCGATGGGTGCGCTCAATTAATGCAGCAAACTCTTCGAGGCGGCGCTCTGGATTAATGGCTAAATCTGGGTTTACATCGTAATAATCTTTAATTGCATACGGCGAGCCGGCACGGCCTTTCACTACATCCGGGTCATCTTGGCTAATTCCATATTGGCTGTAATCGCCGACCAAAGCATGGTGTAACACGCCGGTATACCAAATATGGGTGGTACCAAGTTCTTTAATGCCACTTAAAGCAGCATCATTAAAGTCACTAAATGTGCCTACGCCATTTTGCTCTTTGGTTCCCCACGGAATATTGGCTGTTTGCGTATTACCAAATAAGCGCGTGAATACCTGATACACAACCGGCTTTGAATGCTCGTTAACTTGTTCAGCTACCTTTTTGTCAGTACTGGGGGTTGTTGGCTCATCTGAGCAGCTCGACAATAACAAGCTACTAGCTAATACCCATGAGCCATATTTGAATGTACTAATTGTGGTTTTATTTGTTGTCATAATGTTCTTACTTAGATCTGACGTTTTAATGGGTTGTCATTTAAACGTCATTTTTATTATAAATTTAATACTAAAGTGAACTGCCACTGACTGACAGCGGCTGCATACGTATTCACACAGGCTTTATTCAATTATTAATACCGTTGCACTCATAGGCGCTAAGGTCACTGTATCTGTTATATTTATTTGCTGTTCAGTAAAAAGACTCACAGCCTGTTTGTGTTGCCCAATAACCTCTTGCAGATACGCTAATGACCAGTTTTTTGCTGCGGTATTTTTATTTAAAAACACCAACAAAGTTTGCTGCTCACTTATCCGCGCGTAACTGTATATACCTGATTTAGGAATAAAATGAACCAGTTTACCTTGCGCTATTGCTGGGCTTTGCTTTCTAAAATTAAGTAAGGTGGTGATGGTTTGCTGCATATCACGCTGCTCATCTGATAACCCTTGTCCTGTAAAAGCATTACTTGGCTGACCTTTAAAACCACCGGGGAAATCAATACGGATATCACCGTGATCATTACTGCCCGTATTATCAAGCAATACTTCGGTGCCATAATACATTTGTGCAATACCACGAGTGGTAAGCAACATAGTCATCGCCATTTTCGTTTTAGCAAGATCTTGCTTAAGCTGAGTGTAAACTCGGCTCATATCGTGGTTATCGGCAAACACGAGCAAGTTGTCTGGATTTGGGTATAAAAAGTCATTGGCGATTGATTGATACACTTTTACCCAGCCAGTGTTCCAACTCTCCTCTTCATTAAGTGCTTGAATAAGTGACTCTTGTAATGAAAAATCCATCACGCTTGGTAAGCTTGAGGTATAGCCGTCGTTATTTACCTTTCCTGCTTGCCAATATGAAGCAATCGCAGGATTGGTGGTCCACTCTTCGCCAACAATATTAAAAGCGGGATACTCAGTCATTATGGCTTTAGTCCAGTCAGCTAAAAAGGCTTTGTCTGAATATGAATAGGTATCAACGCGAATACCGCTTAAGTCGGCGTATTCAATCCACCAAATAGCATTTTGGATAAGGTAGTTTGCTAATAACGGTTGCCGCTGGTTTAGATCCGGCATTGTGGCTACAAACCAGCCATCGCTAAACTGGCGTTTATCAAACTCACTTGCATGTGGGTCTTGAATGGTTTGACGAGCATGGCTGGTAGCATGTTTACCGTTTGCAAACTCGCCATTAAAATTGATCCAATCTGATGTGGGTTTATCTGTCATCCATTCATGCTCAGAGCCAAAGTGATTAAGCACTAGGTCCATCACTATACCAATACCGTGTTGTTTCGCTTTGGCTGATAACTCTCGATATAACTCATTTGAGCCCATGCGTGGGTCGATAGTGTAAAAATCGGTAATTGCATAACCGTGATAAGAGTAGCTGGGCATATCATTTTCAAGCGGTGGTGTTAACCAAAGCTGGGTTATGCCCAGTTTTTGCAAATACGGCAGTGCGTTAATTACACCTTGAATGTCGCCACCGTGACGCCCACCTCGCTCAATTGGATTTGCAGCCTCAAGCATTCCTTTTACTGTGTCGTTGCTGCTATCGCCATTAGCAAAGCGATCCGGATTAATTAAGTAAATGGTATCACTGCTATCAAAACCGTTACGTTTACTGCTATTAGCTTTACGTGCATGCAATTGATACTCAAAACGCTCCCCTGATTTGCTGCTAAACACTAAAACACCTGGCTTTGCGATTGGATTTATTTCAATATTTAAAAAAGCGTAATTTGGGTTATCGGTTTTAGTTACACTTTTTAAACTCACCCCTGAGTAAGATGCTAATTGCCATTGTTGCTTAGCAATACCTTGATCATGCAGCATAATTTGCAAGGTATTATTTTGCATACCAACCCACCAGTTTTGTGGCTCAACGCGCATTTTTGCGTGCAGCTGAAAACTCAGCATTACTGTTACTAACAGTAATGCGCTTTTTGATAGTCTCATATTAATATCCTGATTATTTTTGCTGCGGGATGATGGGTGTAAGCGCTCTAAAATGGCTTGCACACTGATGGTTAAAATTATAAAGCTCTTTAATTTGCTGTTGTTGCGTATAACTTGGCTTAGCAACGCTAGGAGGGAAAACGCCATAACCGCTCAATAAGGTATGCCACGACAGACTTGAATAGTAGTTTTCAATCCCTTGATGGGCAATTTCGCTGGTTAAATCATTACGCGATAACCAGCACTGAAAAATATTTTTTAGCGAGGCTGATAGCATTTCATTTTGACCATTTGCTTGCCAATACTCTGTATCTCGCCGATTGGATGCGCGATAGTGACATACAATATAATCGCGAATACCTTCTATACGGTTATTAATTTGCGTATTGAACGAATCACGCTTTGCTTCACTCGGTTGGTTATGCTCAAAACATGCGATAAACGATTCGATTGTTTGCTGCACTAAATGTAAAGCAGTTGCTTCAAGAGGTTCAATAAAGCCTTGCGATAAACCTACAGCTAAACAGTTTTTATACCAATGTTGCTTAACTCGTCCTACTTTTATTGTTAGCTTACGTGCAGATACATCGCAATTGAGTAAGCCGAGTGTGGTTCTAAGTTCTGTTTCTGCTTCATCAGCACTGCAAAAGTCTTGGCTGTAAACATAACCATTGCCAATACGATTGGTAAGCGGAATAGCCCATTGCCATCCATATTTTAATGCGGTTGAAGTAGTTTGTGGGGCTTGTAATTGATTACTCATTGTCGGCAGTACAATAGCACTGTCGTTAAATAGATTTTCTTTAAAACTAAGCCAAGGTACGGCTAATGCTTGCTGAATAAGCAATCCTTTAAAACCACTACAATCGATAAAAAAATCAGCTGCAATACACTGCGGTCCATCACTGTTTTCATCGAGAACAAGCTGCTTGATATTGCCTGCGGAATCAAGCTCAACCTGCGCGATGGTGCTTTTTAGGTGCTTAACGCCTTTGCTTGTTGCTCTATTAGCTAAAAATAGCCCAAGCAGTCCCGAGTCAAAATGATAACCATAACTTTGCTGAAATGGAAAGTCCGCTTGAGTATGTGGCCCACGCTGTTGCTTAGCTAAGTAGGCTGCTAAAAAATAGCTGTCGGGATGTGCATCAATCGCTATACCTTGACGTTTTAACAAACAACTTTTTATAAATTGCTGCTGTGTATGTAAATCCGTCTGCCCATAAAATGAGTGAAAATACTGCTCATGACCTGGATGGGTAGACCAATTTTTAAATTCAATCCCCAGTTTGTAGGTTGCATTGCATTGAGGCATCCACTCACTTTCGCTAATATTTAATGTATCGAAGAATTGTTTTAACTGCGCAGTCGAGCCTTCACCAACACCAATAGGCGCAATTGTTGGTGATTCAATTAAAGTGACATGGGTATTAGTGAGAGAATGATTTAATAAATTAGCAGCCATCCACCCTGCTGTACCACCACCAACAATAATAATATTCATACTAGATCTGGCCTTTTGCTAACTCTGAACAACGACAAAATCGGTGTAAATATTGCTCATGTGTTGGTAAGTGAGTAACGTATTGCTGTTGGATAGTCGCTATATTGGATAAGAACTCATCAAGCTCAGAATCTGAAATTGCACGTGCGAGCGGGTGATAACTTTGTGGTCGGATCCCTTGTCCAATTAAAACTTGTAGCCAAGCAACCTCTGAAAAAAGTTCATCTGCTTGTATTGAAAGCGTGCCTGTTCGTTTAAATAGTGCAATACGTTGCTGTAATGAGTCAGGTAATGTCATAGCGCCACACCGTTGCCAAAATGGAGACTGCTTTTGATTAACAGCGTAATGCAAAATAATAAAATCACGAATTTTTTCAAATTCATTTTTGGCTTGTAAATTATAAGCATGCGCCGATAACTCACAATCAGGGTGCGCCGGAAATAACTTAATAAACCGAGCTATACTGGTTTGTATTAAATGTAAGCTGGTAGATTCCAAAGGTTCTAAAAAGCCACTAGATAAACCAATACTTAAACAGTTTTTAAACCACTGCTGTTCGCGTCTTCCTGGCGTGAACTTAATATGTTTTGGGGCCGTTATGGTCTCAGTTTCTAAACTATTTAATAACTGTTGTTCAGCTTGTTCAGCACTCATAAATTGGCTGCTATATACCAGCCCATTCCCCACTCTATTTTGCAGCGGAATTTGCCATTGCCACCCGGCATCTTTTGCAATCGAACGAGTAAATGGCGGCGTATTTTTCAGCGGTTTAGTTTGCACTGCAATTGCACGATCACAGAAAAGCCAATGCTGATAACTTTGGTATTTAACCCCCAACGCCTGTTCAATCAAGTGTGCACTGGAGCCGCTGCAATCAATAAAAAAATCACCTTTTATGGTTTGTTCATCACTGAGTTCAAGTGTTTTAATCAAGCCATTATCGTCTAATTTTACAGACTCCATCGTACCACTGAGATATTCTACACCTTGCGCAATTGCAAACTCTTGTAATAACTTTGCGTATTTGCCCGCATCAAAGTGATAAGCATAAGTAAGCCCAGCTAAAGGCGTTTTACCAATCTGTGGATTTGGGTGGAATTTATTATGGTTTGCCGCAATGGCATTAACACTGAAGTCCCATAAGGTTTGCGTTGTTTTGCTTTGGTTGCTTTTGAGCCAAAAGTGATGAAATGGGGTGATCCCAAGCCCTCTGCCAATATCACCAAATGCATGCTGGTAACTATCGCCTTGTTGGCCCCAATTTTCAAATTGAATACCAAGTTTATAAGTGCCTTGAGTGCGCTTTAAAAAAACGTGTTCATCAAGCCCCAAGACATTGTTGAAAGTCTGTATCGCAGGGATAGTTGCCTCCCCTACACCAACAGTTGGAATATCGGGTGATTCTATTAAAGTGATTGATAGCTGCTTAGAAAACACTTTTGCTAACATCGCAGCGGTCATCCAACCTGCACTGCCGCCGCCTAAGATAACAATTTTTTCTATCGCTTTCATTTATCACTCCTCACAAATAAAAAAGGGATCTCTATTGAGATCCCTAGTATCTTGTCTCAATCGCGTTTAATACAACTGAATCATACTGACTTGGGTATATTTAATTAAAATTTATAAGCAAAGCCTAATAAATAATTAGCCCCATAGCTTTGATAATCACGTACCGTTGCTTTATTGCCGTCATGATAAGTTACAAACGGCTCATCAGTTAAGTTTTGTGCTTGTAGCGATACAGTAAGACCTTGTAATGCTTCAATGCTAGACTCAGAGAAATCGTAACCAATTTGGGCATCCCAGATAGTCTCTTCTGCAACAACGACCGTTGTTCTTGCTAATGATAGACCATTTACTTCACCTAAGAAGTCAGAGCGGTAACGCATACTCACACGTGCTTGAAAACCGTAGTTTTCATAATAAAGTGTCCAGTTATAAACTTTATCTGATAGACCTGGAATTTCTTCTTTCTCACCATTGAGGTTATCAAGCGAAGAATCTAAAAAGGTAGCGCTAATAACTGTACCAAAGCCTTCAAGGCTATCGCTGAGTATATTACCTGGTAATGTCGCTGTTAACTCAAGGCCTGATACTTTTGCATCGCCTACGTTATCCCATGCGCTCACTAGACCTTGGTTAGTGATCGGCACTTCACCATTAGGTGTATCAACATCAGCAAAATCACCCACTATTTGCGTGTTGAACTGCCAATCTTCTATGTCTTTATGAAATAAAGCAGCTGCAAAATAACCTTCCGCACTAAAGTAATACTCATACGATAAGTCGATTTGATTAGCAATAACAGGACGCAAACTTGGGTTACCGCCACTTGCACTCCACGGTGAATTTTCTAGATTAGTCGGTGGTGTTGTAACGTTGTTTTTTGCCGCATCAAAGCTGTAGCTGTTACTTGCATTCATACGATCCATACGTGAACGCGACATTGTACGAGCTAAACCAAAGCGTAGCATTTGATCTTCAGTCAACGATAAGTTCAAGTTCAAGCTTGGTAAAAATTCGGTATACTTGTCGCCTGCTCTATTTGATTGTACACGGACAAGCCCTGTATCCGGATCTGAATCAACCGCATAACCGTCAGAGCTTTGATCTGTATTTACAATTTGCAAGCCCACGTTGCCGCGTGCAGGTAAACCAAACAATTCAGTATCTAAATCAGCTTTAACATAGGCAGTTAAAATATCCTCTTGTACAGTCCAAATATTTGCCCAACGGCCTGTATCAGTATCAGCTTGATTAAATGAATCGTACGCGCCGCTGTTGTATAGGGCTAACGAATCATACGCAATCATGTCACCCATACCAATAAAATCAAGTGATACTGAGCCTAGGTAGTATTCATCTGGGATACGCACCATTTCAGGATACTGCTTGAGGCGCAGGTACTCACCGGTATCTTGTTTATCTTTTTCACGGCTGCTGTAGTTAACACCAAATTCAACTTGGCTTATCGGGCTGTTTTCAATGTAAGTTTTTGCACTTAACTTTAATGATGCTAATTCATCTTCAACATGTGGTCTATTTAAAAAGCCATCTTGACCATCGCCACCAACAACACTATTTCCCCAAGTACGTGCTGCGCCCAGTTGAAATAAATCACGGTCTGAATAATCAAGTGTAGGGGTAAAAATGGCGCCAGCCATACCACTGTCAAGGCTGTATTGTAGGTTATCACCAAGGCCTTCGTTGTCACCACGTCCTGTCGCTGCATAGCTTTCAAGACCCCAGACATCACGTTCAACCTTTGAATAACTCACATCAGCAGCCACTTGCCAGCTGTCATTTATATCGTATTCAACGTTAAAACCAAGCGCGAGTAAATCAGCAGTCCTAAAGTTTACGTCATTACGAACTAAGGTTTTAATATTATTAACTTGGCCTTGAGTAACAACGCCACCATTGGTAGCTAACGATTCATAATTTGTATCTGCACGACCTGAATTTAATGGCAGCTCTATGCCTCGTAATATTTGCTTATCTTCAAAATCAACATACATCGCATCGGCGGTAATATGCAGTTTATCTGATGGTGCAAACTCAAGCACACCTAAAAAGCTATCTCTTGTTAGCTCTGATGAACGTGCATAAGGCTTAGCGCCCGTCAAACGTAAATCGCCATCAGCACCACTTGGATCATAACCCCATGCATTCCAGCGTTGTTCTTGATTTGGTGATTCCATGTGGGCATAAGCAAATGCAACACCAATGGTATCGTCAGCAAATTGATCTACATAACCAAACGAACCACGATAACCTTTATTATCCATTTCTGGATTAACTGCATCCATTTCGTTTTGTTCAAAACGCACATTTGCAGTAATTGATTGTTCACCGGCTGATAGAGGACGCGTAGAGCGTAAATCAACGGTACCGCCAATCCCTTGGGTCGTTAAAGATGCGTCTGGCGTTTTGTATACAACAACTTCGCTGATCACTTCTGACGGGTATAAGTCGTATTCAACACCACGGTTATCACCAATCGATACTTGCTCACGACCATTAAATGTTGTGGTACTAAAGTCTTCGCCCATACCACGAATAGTAATTGAACTTGCACGGCCATCTAATCGTTGCGCGGCAAGACCAGGTAGACGCGCAATTGATTCTGCAATAGACGAATCTGGTAACTTACCAATATCTTCTGCTGAGATTGCCTCTACTACTGAGCTGCTGAAACGTTTAGTGTCGATAGCTTGAATTAAACTACGACGAAAACCTTTCACTTCAATGACTTCTAAATCTTCATTCGCAGTTGTTTGTTGCTCAGCTGCAAAACCTGACATGCTAGTTAAGCCTGCGGTTGCAAGTGCAATTGTTAATATACTTGGTTTGAACATAGACATGATGTGTTTCCCGTTACCCAATTTTATATTACTAACTTTTAGCGAGTTGCTTGTGATAGAAGCAAACCATTTGTTAGCTATTTTGTTGTCAGGATGAATATTAACGCCCGCCTTATTTTTTTAACAACTTTATGCATACGTATTCAGGCTAGTACAAAACCAACAAAGTTAACAAAAAATTCACACAAATAATGGCAACACCTTGTTTTTATAGGTATAAAGAGGGGATAATTGATCATTCTATTTTATAAAAGAAATATGTACTGCTTCGAGCTCCTTCAGCGCGGCGATTTACAGTTTAATACCTTAATTATTAGTGCATTCACACTTTGCATTCGAGTCCCGATCGCCCCCCTCACAAAATGCCAATTGGTAAGACCATTAATGGCGCTGCACCATAACGCTACAGAACCCATATAATATGCACCAAGTTGGATTTGCTACTTTGTTAATGATACGAAAACGAGAATTGGTAAACATCTATTTGCCGCTCACATACCTTTGTTAATAGGTTTTTCAGAAGCTGTTTTCCTTATCAAAGCGATCTATTTAGCATGCATACGTATGCATCCTTTTTACAGTATCAAGCCCTTCACGTATGCTTTTTAAAAAATAACGTAGTTTGCTTTAATTGAACTGCTAACAAGATTACGAACACACCATTTCTAAACAGTAATAATTGCTAGGGTAAAATGGGGAGTGTTGTCACGATGGAGAAAAAAATGGCTCAACAGCAGTGGTATAAGGGTGCCGTGATTTATCAGGTTTATCCGCGCAGTTTTCAAGATACCAACGGTGACGGCATTGGTGATTTAAAAGGGATCATCAGCCGGATAGACTATATTAAAAGTCTGGGTGTTGATGCTATTTGGATCTCACCATTTTTTAAATCACCAATGAAAGACTTTGGCTATGATATCAGCGATTATCGTGACGTAGACCCTCTTTTTGGCGATCTTAATGACTTTGACGAGCTCATTGCACAAGCTCATCAACGTGATATTAAAATTATTATTGATCAAGTATTGAGCCACACATCAGACCAACATCAATGGTTTTTAGATAGCCGAGAAGACAAAACTAACGCCAGATCAGATTGGTATGTATGGGCTGATGCAAAACCAGATGGCACCCAGCCAAACAACTGGCTTTCTATTTTTGGTGGCCCTGCTTGGCAATGGGAGCCGCGTCGTGGCCAGTATTATTTACACAACTTTTTTACTGAACAACCGGATCTTAATTTTCATAATCCAGATGTCCGTCAAGCAGTATTAGACAATGTTGAGTTTTGGCTTAAAAAAGGGGTAGATGGTTTTCGCCTAGATGCAATTAACTTTTGTTATCACGATGCACAGCTACGTGATAACCCAGCCAAACCACCAGAAAAACGCCAAGGCCGTGGTTTTAGCGAAGATAATCCATATGCATTTCAGTATCATCATTATAATAATACCCAACCTGAAAATATCAGCTTTATGCAAGATATTCGTACCCTGTTAGACAAATATCCTGGTACCGTGTCTTTGGGTGAAATATCATCCGAGGATTCACTTGCTACTATGGCTGAATACACCGCTGGTGGCGATAAATTGCATATGGGTTACAGTTTTGAGCTACTAACCAATGATTATAGCAGTGATTATATTCGTACAACAGTTAAAACATTGGAAGAACGAATGACAGAAGGCTGGCCATGCTGGGCCTTTAGTAACCATGATGTAGAACGTGTTGCTAGTCGTTGGAGTAACAATGGTGAAGTAAACTCAGAGCAGTGTAAAATGCTTACCGCCCTACTCGCTTCATTGCGCGGTAGTGTATGTATGTACCAAGGTGAAGAGCTAGGTCTTGGCGAAGCAAGTGTGGCGTTTGAAGACTTACAAGACCCATATGGGATAACTTTTTGGCCAAACTTTAAAGGCCGAGATGGCTGTCGTACGCCTATGCCATGGCACAATGATGACGGTGAACAGGCCGGATTTTCTGCAACGAAACCTTGGTTACCTGTTGACGAAAACCACAAACGCCAGACTGTAAGCAAACAAGATAGCGATAGTGATTCTATTCTAAATGCGTTCCGCCATTTTATAACATGGCGTAAGCAACAAGCTATCTTACTCGAAGGCGATATTGAATTTATTAATACCCCTGAGCCATTGTTAGCTTTTTACCGTCGTTTTGCAGGCCAGACTATGTTGTGCGTATTTAACCTAGCGCAAGAGCCTGCAAGCCTCAACATTGAACACACTGATATTGTGCCACATACAGAACTGAATCATCACAATGGCAGCTTAGATAAACAAACCCTTACCCTACCTGGTTTTGGTTGCTTTTACGCAGCCATTAGTTAATATTTTTTAGTAATATAAAAGGGATTTGCAAGATTGTAATTTCCTTTTCAAAAAAGAGTAATCGGTCATAATCTATATTGTGGCCGATTTTTTTTGGTTCTTTATACGACTATAAACAAGATTCGCTTAACAATAATACAATTCATACAAAATGAGCCGCTCGAAATCAATTTATCTTAACCATTTTTTTACTTTCAAATGCTTAGTTTTTTTATGAATGACTAGTGAAGGATTTACAAATTGGACCTCTACAACTTGCCGAATAACTAACCTATTTCCCCTCGAGTAATATGGTGATTTTAGAGTATGTGCCAGATTAATAAAGCTAAATTACCACTCATCAAAATAATAATTAGCCCAAGTGGTTATAGAACACTCCCACTTACGAAGAAATAGGATGACAAGCATTACGTCGCTTATTTTCCATCAAAGGTAGGGGATTTAATATCAAAAAACCAGTCAGTATTAACTGACTGGTTTTGTTATTACATTGAGTTTAAAATGCTAATTACATTAAAACTTTTGCGTAAAACTTACATAGAAAAAGCGGCCAGGTGTTCTGTATGCTGGATCGTATGTATTAGCAAAAGCAGAGTATGCTTTTGGTGGCTCTTTATCTAACAAATTACGAATACCTACAGAAATCGTACTATTGTAAGGTGTATACCAGCTACCTTGTGCATCTAAATACACAGTTGGGCTTAGCTTATTTTCAGGTAAAGGTTGATTCTCAGTCACTTCAACATTGGTAGTACCAGGAATTAAACGGTAAGTATTGCCTTTATTATCAGGGTCTGAGCATAGGTTTTTCAGTTCCGGTTGTCCCAAACCATCTGCGGCCGTTATTATCCCTGTACAATCCTCAACTAATTTTGAAAAGTATTGCGCAGTTAAAGAAGCAGCAAAGTCATCATTATTCCAAGATAATGTTAGGTTTGATTTGATTCTGTGATTTGAACCACCACCAGATGCTCCCTTAGTTAAACGTCCAGCAGTATTACCTGATGAAATAGCGATATCAGGAGTTAGGTCACCTTCATTTAATTTACCAATATCACCATCATAAATAACATATGCGGTATCTGAGTTAATTCGCCAGTTACCCATGTCATTTGAAAAACGATAATCAATATTAAAATCTAACCCTTCACGCTCATTCCCGCCTAAGAAATTCATAGTCGTGCTAACAAGACGGCTAATTTCACCTATATTACCATTTAATGTGCCTGTAAAGTCTCGAGTAATCAGCTCACAATCCAAGCCTTGTTCATAACAACGGCTTGCGATAGAGCCTGCACTTCGTGACCCAATAAAGTTTTCAATCTCAATACGATACCAGTCAACACTCACACCTAAACCGTCAATAAACTCTGGGCTATATACAAAACCCAATGTATATGATTTAGACGTCTCAGGCTCTACATCTGGATTACCACCAACAACCGCTTCAAATTGTGGTGCTGCTTGAATGAACGTTGGAGAAACACCTTCTGCTGCGCAACGTTCACGAACTGATGCTATTGTTTTGTATTCATTAGAGTCAGTACTACAAGGATCAGTTCCAGGTGGACGACTATCACTTTGGCCTTGATATAAATCACTTAATGATGGTGCTCTAAACCCTTCACTCACACTTGAACGAATAAGTAATTCAGATGTTGGACGATATGTTAATTTAGCACTCGAGTTTGTCGTTGATCCGAAAGTAGAGTAATCAGAATAACGAGTGGCAAGACCAAGCTCTAAAGATTCAACAAATGGCATATCAGCTAAGATAGGAATATTGACTTCTGAATAGTACTCTTTTAGATTGAAACCACCTTTAGTTGGCGTTGCCGCATTATCACCTAATACTTGACCTAATACCGTTAGAGGTTCTGGTGAATCATAGCCTGATTCACGACGGATCTCAGTACCAACAACGAAGCCAACTGGACCTGCTGGTAATTCAAAAAGTTCAGTACCAATATTAGCAGTGTAGTCCCACATTTTAGTATATGTTATATCTCTTGGTGAAACTGTTAGATAATCAAGCATTTCAGGAGTTACACCGTCTGGACCACCAAATATATTGAACGGCACACAACCTGTGATTATATTATCAGCCGTACCACAACGAGCTTCACCATCAGAGTTAATAAATGACTTTCCTAACGACTCGTCTACTCGCCCAGAGTGGAAGAAGCCATTTTTAAGTTGAATCACATTATTATCAGCATACGTCGCTGAAGCATCCCAAGTAAAAAAGCGATCCAGTGCACTAAATTCACCTTGTAAAGCAGTGTTAAAACGCCAAGTAGTAGCTGTTGTAGAATATGAGCGAGGTGAAACGATAGGCCTAAAAGCCGCACCATTAATATCTTGGCCAAATGGATTGTAAACACTGTCTTTTGAGACTGACATGCCGCCTAATGGTTGAGCTGCTAGTTGCGCAGTTGAACTACGCTCATTATACATAGCTGAAAGTGTCCAAAGTACATCATCAAGTACCTCGTATGACGCCTGCCCATAAAGCGAAATGGTTTCTTGAGGCTGTTGAATATAATTCACCGGTGCAAAGTTATATCCATCAGTATTTCGATCGTATAACTTGAAATCTGCTAACTGACCTGTACACGTTTTATTTGGTGCACAACCTTGAGCGTCTTTATTAAGAGTGTACCGTTCTGCAACACCATCACCATCTAAATCAACAGGAAATCCGCCAAATGGAGTTGTTGGACTAGCACGACCACCAGAGCCTGAAATATTCGCTGGTAATCCATAAATAGGAACTGAGGAAATCTCACGATCACCACCCATAATAGCTTCTTGTTTAGTATAACTTACGTTTAGTAAAGCACTGCCTTTATTAGTTGTACTACCAAAGGTTGCAGAATAACTTTCGCGTCGGCCATCACCCTCAGATGTTTCACCTATATAAGCTTTTACTTCAGCGCCATCATAATCGTTACGAGTAATAACGTTTACAACACCACAAATCGCATCTGTACCATATACTGATGAGGCACCATCTTTTAATATATCGATAGTTTTAACAGCAGCAAGTGGAATAGTAGATACGTCTACACCGCCACCTAACTCACTAACCCAGCGACGACCATTAACTAAGACTAAAGTACGTGATGAACCGCAGTTACGTAAATTAACTGTTGAAGTTCCTGAAGTATTACCATTGTTTGTTTGTAGCCCTAATGAAGCTCCATTAGTAGAAATTTCTTTTAATACATCATTTAACCCACTTAAGCCTGAACGGTCAATATCAGCAGACGTAATTGTAAGAATTGGTTGTGAAGTCTCCATATCCGTACGTTTAATGCGCGACCCTGTTACTTCAATCCTTTCAACTTTCTCGACACCTTCATCAGCTGCAATAGAGCTTGCAGAAAACGCAGCTGTTGATGTTGCACCAAAAGCGATCGCTAAGCGAACAGCCTTTGAAACTTTATTATTTAACATTTGATTCTCCCTGGTCATATTTATATATGATTTTATTAGTTTTAATTACTCACAAAAGAGTACGAAAGTACCTTTAAAAGACACTAGTACCCAATCTAGCGATTGTGATATTAATATCACAGACAGCTAAAGGTCAACACTTATTTAACTTTAAAATCAGCGAATTTACAGTTTTGGAACAAAGAAAACAATTTCAACCATTTGTTTATATTGAGAATGTACTTTAAAATTTCGCAAGACTGATGCTTGTTTGTGATAATAAATTAACTAAATAAACCTAATAACTCTAAGAAAGCAATTTAGGCTCAGATAATATGACTGGAAAAAGTGATTAGAACACTCTGTTTGTTCCCCAAATTTGAGGATATATGTTATATACAATGTTGACTAAAATGAGCATCGCTAACACTTTGATTCAACTGTCTTTAATTACATTCTTAAATTAAAAAATTCAATGCAATGAAAAATATTTTCTTTAAAATACTCCCGCGCCCCTAATCTATCTTTTATCTACTTCTATTTTGATTTTTACAATTCAAACACTGGAAATAGATGTCAACTTAGGAAGAAAAAATTACATCAAGATACCTCAAAACCCAACCTATCAACCTCACTTTAAATATAATTAACATAAATAAAAGCTGAGTATAAAACACAAAAAAATGAGTCAAAAAATAATGATTTTTTACAATATTTCAACACTCCCATCTAATTTAGTCTAAATATAGAATAACTTGCTATTTATTTACTTTGTTTTAAAATAAAAATAACAACTTGTAAACTAAAAATTAAAAAGCAACAATATTAACCATGAATTTTTTGTGAATGAAATCATAAAGTAAAAAAAGGAAAACTTATGCTCAAATATATAGTACTCATAGCTGGCATTTATAACTCAATATCAGCAGTATCAGCTGCTCAAGACTTTTATCAACTTCCAGATGAATTTTCTGATTTTAGCTTAAATAGAGACATAACAGTCTCATATGACGATTTAGATGCCCTTCTTGAATTAACTGTCATTGACCTTGGCAAGTCTGATAGATCAAAACGAAATTCACAATCTTCGATAGGCACAAGGATGAAAGCACACAAGAATAACGATACAGCCTTAGAGGCTAATCGCTTTTACTTTGAAGAGGTTACGAAGTCTTCATTAAAAGATGGATTTCATAAAATTCGTGTTAGCTTAGAAAGCTTACCTGATGAAATTTCTCTCAATGAACTAAGTTTGGATGAGCAATTAGCCTATTGGCTAAACCTATACAATACTGCGATGCTTGAGAAACTCATTTCTCACTACCCTGTTAGAAACACCGAAGATCTTTTGTTCGGTGATAAATCTATTTTAGAGGAAGAGTTTATTACTGTCGCAGGGCATCAATTATCATTAAATGATATACAACAGAATATTGTTTTTAAGAAATTCGGTAAAAAGAAAGTTATCGTAATGTATGGTTTTTATCAAGGTAATATCGGTAGCCCTAATATTCGCTCAGAAGCATATAAAGGGAGCAAAGTTTATCATCAGTTAGCAGAAAATGGTGAAGAGTTTGTGAATTCTAACCGTGGTGTAATGATAAAAAATAAAGATCGTGTCTATGTTTCGAAATATTTTGATCAAACGAAAGGATTGTTTGATGATTTTGAAAAAGATTTACGCGCACATCTAATTGATTATGCAGAGTCGCCGATAAATTCAGACATTAAATATGCAAAACGTTTTAATGTTGATATAGAAAATTGGAACATTACGGACTTATATGGTTCAGAACGTGTATTTGGTGCAGGTACTGCTACAAATCCCGCAGCTATGCTTAATGCGGTTGTAGATAATTCAGCGTCACCGGTACAAAGAGGCGAGGGAGCTGACTCTGGTATAGGCGCAACAAATTTAGGTTTTTTATCAGACTCCATAACAGCTCATACAACTGACTATGGTCGCTTTTCACCAGAGGTACTTCAGAAGATTAAAAGCCTTAATTTGAAGAAAAAGGATAATAGTGGCTCAGTCAAAATTAAAGATTTAGAAGATAAAAAGCAATAGAACTTCACATTTTCGTACACCCTGTTACCATAAACTAAAAACAGGGTGTCGATGTGATTAACTACCTTCAACAAGCCTTCAGTGCTTTCAATAATAAGCAGTATTTACAAGTAATAGAAATTCTTAATTCTAATAAAACAAACTCAGCGGACTGGTATATGTTATATACCCTTACCCTAGCCGCACTCAATAACTATAATGAAGCTGAGCTTTGCTATAACAAAGCTTTAACATTACACCCTCTTAATCATGCTCTTATTGATAACTATACAAATTTACTATGTAAGCTTGGTAAGTACCTAGAGTGTATGAACTGGTGTGAAAATTCAACAGAAGCATTAAAAACACAAAAGGCATATTTTAATTACATTGAGAGCTTGATCCAAACAGAACATTTAATACAAGCAAAACACCATCTAAATAAGATTAGCTACAACGATGAGCTACTTACTCGCTTTCACTGGTTACAAATAGCATTGTATGAAGCGCTTGGTGATCTAGAAAAAATTGAACTTCAATTTCAACAGTTACCCGAAGCTATATTTGAACAGTTTCACTTTAAATATAAGCGCGCATGCAATTTTCGTAATTTAGGCCAATTTCAAGAGGCCTTAGCCTTATTTTTATCTCTCGATAAAATCCACTCAAGCGCCGAGCTTAACTATGTAATTGGCTGTACTTACTATGATCTAAAAAAATTAGACTATGCGGAAATACACTTAAAACAATGCTTAGCACAAGCTCCAAACTATATACCAGCTCATGAGAGTCTAAATAAACTCTATTGGGAAAAATCAGCTAAATCGTCACTAATGAGTTCTTATCAAACAACTCTCAAAAAATTCCCTGCAAATCCAGTATTAATTCACTCCCAAATTGGGCAATTATTGCAAATTAATGATCTTGAAAGTGCCATGAAAATATCAATTCAGGCAGTCAATCTATTTAAAGACAATTTAGATTTAAAGCATGCTTATAGCATTGTACTGGATAAGTTCGGTGAACATGAGCAGGCTTTCAATATATTATATACGCTTGTCCAGCAGGCTCCAGAAAATGCACGATATGCAGTAGACCTTAGCAATTTTTACATTCAAAATCATGAATATAAACTTGCTGTAAAACACCTAGAAGAAGCGATAAAGTTTAATCCTTATAATCAAGAGTTGTGGGCTTACTTAAGCACGGCATGGCGCTTATTAAATGATGAAAAGTATTTTTGGCTCACCAATTATCAGCAATTTGTAAGAGTAATGGAACTACCGCCCCCGAAAGGTTACAAGTCAATTGAAAACTTTAATGACGATTTAAAGTCTTTATTGCTCAATCTGCATACAAACGATAAACAGCCTTTAGATCAAAGTGTTCGCAGTGGTAGTCAAACTACTGGGCATCTGCTCTACCGCTCTAATGAGTTGTTAAATTTATTCAAAAAATCTATGACGTCATGTATCAACAATTACTTAATGGCGTTACCAAAAGATCCTACTCATCCATTACTTGTTCGAAATCAACACCGCTTTACAACTAAAGGAAGCTGGTCTGTAAAGCTTGATCATGGTGGTTACCATGCGAATCATATTCATCCTCATGGTTGGTTATCCGCACCAAGTTATATTTCGATACCTGATGAAATGAATAACAGTGATATTACTAAAAGTGGTTGGTTAAAACTTGGAGAAACAAGTTTAGAATTAGGTCAGAGAGAAGCAATAGCCATGGAAGTTTGCCCTGAACCCGGTCAGATCATCATTTTTCCTAGCTATATATGGCATGGCACTCACAAGCTTATAAGTAACCAACCCCGCTTAACTATACCTTGCGATATTATGCCTCTAAGATAAAGAGGCATAACCAATATTAATAGTTTAATTAAGCGCGTATGTACTACTATAAACACGTGTAATTAAATCAACAGTTAAGCATAAAAACCAGCTTTAGCTTTTGAGTAAATCTTTATATTCTCCATTTTCTATACATTCCACAATAAATGGCAAATAATTTAAGTAACGTCCTGATGAGGTATTATATAATGGCTTGCGTACTTGCCATACACTCGCTGTACTGACGTAATTTTTTTGTTGGTGAAAAGTATCTGCTTCCCCCTGATAAGCTAAACCTAAAAAGTTAAATAAAGTTTGCAGTGTTGCTGTTGGAGAAACAACTAATTGGTCATACTCGAGCGTAAAGATATCTTTATCAAAATATCTTTGCCAATGCTTTTTTATAATTTGCTGATGCTCGTAATGATGAATAGTATCATTTAGGTCTGTCGCATAATTCAAATTAGGTCCTAAATGCTGAAAATATGCAGATAAGCTGTTATCTCTTATATCTCGTTCTGTCCAAATGATTTTTGCATTCGGATATAAACTTTTAATAACATCAATATAAAGGTAATTTTCAGGCCGCTTATCTGTAACTAAACTTGTATTTTTAGCACGTAAGGCTAATTCACTGTGATAGCCTTTACTAAATTCACATGACTTCACTTTATGTAAAAAATCATTTTTACTACCAACTAAATTAAATAATTGGCTATGTAAATAAGTAATTTCTCCACCAGCGCTAACATCACAACAACTATTTAGTATTTGCTCAATTAATGTAGAGCCTGAACGAAACATGCCACAAATAATAATAGGCGTTAATTGCTCAGAAGCAGGTGCTTGATGCATACAGTGAGAACGGTTTAAAGTATGTTCGGTAACTTGATCAATCGCATTACGATCATATTTAGGCAGATATTTTTGGTTAAAACTATTTGCTTTAGTGTAGTAACCCCATGCTTTTGAGTAATTTTTAATATCATTAAAGACTTTCCCTAACGCATAATGTAAATCAGCGCATAGCACATCATTTGTTTCTTTTTTTAAAAGCTCTAAACTTCGCTGTTCGTATGCTAAGGCCGAAACTTCATCAAATGTATCTAAATCAGCTAATCGGGCAAGTGCTAAACTATGTTTAGGATCAATAGACAATACTGAATAGAATGCAAATTTTGCTTTTTGTTTTGCGCCTTGCTGTTCAAAAATATTCGCTAAATTAAAATGTGCCTGAATATTACTTGGTTCTGCCTCTATAACCTCTTTAAGGCAGTTAACTGCACTTTTATGATCTTGATAAAGCTCTGAATATACAGTTGCAAGCTCGGTTAGAGCGGTATATTTATTTTCTAAACTAGAATTAGTTACGGCGAGTAAGTGTTTTTTTGCCAGCTCTTTATGATTTGCCTTTTTTGCTAAAACTCCAAGTTCTAAACGGGCTCTATCATGATTGGGGAAAAGTGCTAAGTAGCTTTCTAATGCACTTATCGCGAGATTATACTCATTATCTGATAAATAAAGCTGTACAAGTGTATACACGTAATCAAATTTAGATGAGCAACTATTAATAAGCTGTAAGCAATAGTATTTAGCTTGATTAATATTATTTTGCTTCATTGCAATTTTAAATAACAAGGTTAGTGCTTGCTCAGCGACCTTAGCGTCAAGTGTTAATTCAATCAATAAAGACTTACCACTTTCAATATTGCCTGCATTTAAAAACTGTACTGCAACGGCTAATTTTTCTTTTCCTGATACCATTTTCACCTCATAAAAAAAGCGAGCCTAAGCTCGCTTTATTTTACAATATTCTATTGAAATTAGAACTTCAAAGAAACGCTTGCGTGGAAATAACGACCTAATGTGTCGTAGAAACCAGCAACTGCGTTACCATTGGTAGATAGCGTACCACCAACCATTGGCGGCTCTTTATCTAGTACGTTATTCACACCGACTAATAATGAAGTGTAGTCATTGATAGTAAATGAACCTTTAAGATCTAAATAGCTTTGTGAACCGATACCATCCTGTACTAAAGTATCAGTACCTGAGTAATCGCTAACAGCGCCAAAATAACGCCATTTAGCTGTTGCTCTCCAGAAGCTACCTGTGTCATAACTTGCAGTTAATACATGACGCCATACTGGTTGTGGGAAACAGCCATTATCTAATGTATCCACACAATCATACACTTCACTAACACCTGGAATATTATCAAACTCTTTAGTTAGCATGTACGTACCGATAATATTTGTAGATAACGTACCGCCAGCTACATCCATACTGTAGTTTGCACTTAAATCCACACCTTCGTAATGTAAATTACCTAGGTTAGTATTCGTTGCGACAACTTGACCTGAACCAATCCAAAGGCTACCACTACCTGGTGTACGTTGTATGTTATCACAGAATGCCGCGTCACCAGACTTACCACATTGCTCTACGATAATCTCTGGGTCAATACTACCTATTGCATTTTCAAGTTCAATATCCCAGTAATCAATTGAAAAATTGAAATCTTCAAACGGGTTACCAACAACACCTAGTGTAATCGTATCAGCAATCTCAGGCGCTAGATCTGGATTACCACCGAAGAAACCATTATATTGATCTGCAGGACTCTTATTAATGTTACCGTATTGAGCTGCGCTTACACCTGTATTAGCACACTCTGTAGCGCTTAAGCTAGGCGTAGCTGTTGCACATGGATCTTCACCTGGCCATAAACCTGTGCTTTGCTGTGCGAATAACTCACCATTATTTGCCGCACGTACTGCACGGTTATAGCTCGAACGGATTTTCCAATCGCTCGTTACATCCCAGTTTACAGCAGCTTTGTAAGTAGGCTCTGAACCTGAAGTACTATAATCTGACCAACGGTACCCAAGCTCAACTAATAAGCTCTCAACACCTGTAACACCTTCAACAATTGGAAGACTTAACTCACCAAAGAACTCAGTAACATCATATTCACCGTTTAAGCTCTTAGTAGTACCACCTTGACCAAGCAATAAACCTTGCGCATAAACTTCATCAGCAGTACGGCCAAATTTTTCTTCACGGTACTCAGCGCCAAATACAGCAGCTATAGGGTAATCTGAAGAAGGTAGGCCAAAATCAAACTCACCAGTAACGAAACCACTTAAGATAAACTGTTCAGTTACACCGTTAAGTATTGCAGTACCTGTTAGTGCTTTTGCTGATTCAGCTGTCACACCTTGGTATTGGAATACCTCATAAGGAATACAGCCATCAGTTGTTGCACAATCTTCACCATTTGCAGAAAGTGCCGTAGAAATACGTGGGCCGAAGAAATCGTTTTCATATGCTGATGATGATGAAGTAGAACCATACTGAGCAAACGCTTCATATGACCATAAATCGGTAATTTCACCTTTACTACCTAGCACTATACGGAAAGAGCTATGCTCTAGCGTATCAGCACGTGCGCCACCTTCAACGTTACGCTTACCAATATAAGTTGCAAATTGGTCACCAGAAGCTAAACCAAAACGATCTGTAAGCTGTTGACGTTGAGTGTCATTAAGTAAAGGGCTATCAAAGTCAATTAAGTAATTATCGTTAAAGAAAGTACCTGACTCAGCAATTGCAGCTGTTGTGCTATTACGCATGAACATTGCTTCCATAAATGGTTGGAAGTGATCATTAATTTCATAATTAGCAAAAGTACCTAATGTGTAACGCTCACTTGGGCGCATAAAGTGATTGATTGGCGCATAGTTATATAAGTTACCATCACCAGAAACAAAACTGCTATCTTGGCCTAGTGTCCAATATTCATAATCACCGAAGTCAACCACTCCTGTTGCATCTGGTGCCGAAATATAGAAGTTAGGGTTAACAGCATTGCCTGAACCACCACATGACGTACCTGTTGCACTTAGTGCACAAGATGAGTAATCACGTGCACCTTGGCGTAACTCATTTTGACGATTATAAGTAAAGTAGCCAACTGCATGGCCTTTACCACCATCAAATGAACCACCTAAGGTCGCGGCAAAATCGAAAGATGAACCGTCAAAGCCTGTGTTACCACTTTCGTATTCAAAGCCTTTATCATCCATTAAACCTTGGATGTAGTCATTATCGTTATCATGTTGATATGCAGATGTACCTACATTGACTTCAAAGCCTTCAAACTGGTCATTCATTACAAAGTTTACAACACCTGCTACCGCATCGGCACCGTAAGTAGATGAACCACCACCAGTCATAACATCAACACGTTTAATTAGTGCTGCTGGAATTTGGTTGATATCTGCAGATTGTGTGTAAATACCTCCCGCTTGCATACGACGTCCATTAATAAGAACTAGTGTACGCTGTGAGCCCATACCACGTAAGTCAAGTGTTGCTGTACCGGTAGCACCATTAGATTGAAATGCAGTATTAGAAGCTTCTAACTGAGGAAGACTGTTCATCATGTCTTCGATACGTGTAAAACCTGAAACAGCAATTTCTTCTGCTGTTGTTACTTGCACTGGTGTAGCTGTTTCCATATCTGTACGTCTGATACGTGAACCTGTTACTTCAATACGTTCAACTTTTTCAGCACCGGTATCTTCATCTGCAGCAAATGTATTTGCTGAAAATGCAGCTGACGATACTGCACCAAAAGCGATCGCCAAGCGAACGGCCTTTGAAACTTTATTATTTAACATTTGATTCTCCCTGGACCACTATGTTGTGGATTGTTTTTATTTGGATTTTTGTAAACTATCGCAACATTTATGTTGCAACCGCACATTCATATTAAACAAAAAAACCAAAGTTGCCAACAGTTGTTCACATTAATTTAATTTAAATAACAGTTAAATTCTGAATATACTGAAAAGCAGCACGAATGAAGCTTGATTAGCAACAATAATATTAGCGACACTTTTTAGAAACAAATTATTTAAAATACTGGTATTTGGAATTATCTAAAGAAGTTGTAATTGTGCCTTATTGGACGAGTTGAAATCTTTATTCAAGGGAAGAAGGATCATTTGTGCGATTGGTTTGAGTTGTTTTTCGACATAAATTGCATAATCATATTTTTGGCTTGTCTGGCTTTGCTGCACGTTTGCATAGAGCTCTGCACCAACATGGGTATACACATATTCAACAATTTGGCCTTTCTTAATGACAAATTCAGGGTGAGTTGCTTGATATTTTTTGACAGCTTGGACTTGAGGAGGGATATTTTTTTGATAATCAGCCAAGTGTTGGCCGAGTTTTTTTCTGTATACGAGTTTGTCGTCAAATTCCCCAGCATACAAACGGGTAATGTAACTTTCAATAATGGGTGTTAACATTTCAACAGTAAAACTGTCGCTGAATAAAGTTTCAAATAGTTCGGTTTGAAATTCATGCGCTAATTCTGTCCAGTCACTTCGCACGGTTTCCATACCTTTGAAAATTAATTCTTTTTTATCATCTCCTTGTACCTGGCCAACATAACGTTTTTTTGAACCGGTGGTTTTTCCACGGATAGTCGGCATAAAAAATGGGCTATAAAGTGTTTCGAATTCTATTTCTAAATAACTTTGTGTCGCAAAGCGCTGTTTTATTGTTTGCTGCCATTTTTCATTAATAGTATTAGCTAATTGCTTGCCAATTTCTTTGCAGTTATCTGAATCAAGTTCATCTGGTAGGCTCACAAATGTTGAATCGGTATCACCATAAATAACAGTATAACCAAGCTCTTCGATCCACAATCTGCTGGTTTGCATTATTTCATGACCACGCAAAGTAATAGAGCTTGATAAGCGTGGATCGTAAAAACGACACCCCTTTGAGCCTAACACGCCGTATAAACTGTTCATGATGATTTTTATAGCTTGCGACAGCATGGGCTGAGCAGTATTTTTTGCGTGTTGCCGTGATGAGGCTAACTTTTTTATTAAATTAGGAAGGTGATGTTCAGTGCGAGAAAAAAAAGCGTCTTTAAAACCTGCAATCGCGTTATCAGGCTCCTCTAAGCCGCGAATTAACCCAAGCGGATCAATACAAAACGTTTGCATAATTGATGGATACAAGCTTTTAAAATCTAACACGATAACATTTTTATACAGCCCTGGAATTGACTCCATCACAAAACCGCCTGGGCTTTCAAACGATAAGCCATGATCGCCTGTATTCGGTGCGACATAGCCGCTACGATGTAATAACGGTAAATATAAATTAGTAAAAGCTGCCACGGAGCCACCCATTCGCTCGAGTTCAAGTCCCGTTAACTGGCTTCTTACTACAGTAAAATCTAATAAATTTAATTTTTCAAATAATCGGAGAACTAACAGACAATCCTGTCGATTATAGTTAGCTAGCGACAACTTATCTTCGTTAAATTGCCTAATAATCTCAGATAAGCGATTATCAGAGGTTATAGTTTTTTGCTCCCCAAGCTCTTTTGCTGCTACATTCATTAAGCTAAAACTATCATAACGATAAGTAGCATTTTTTAATGTATCAATGCCATCGATTACAACTCGGCCAGGTATGGTTAATCGGGTAAAATGCCCTTTCCTTAACTGCATTTTTCCATTCTGGCGGCCAAGTCTAAGTACGATACCGAGCGCTTCAGCACGGTTATATAAAACCGTAAAATCAAACTCTATTACGTTCCAACCAATAATTACATCAGGATCATTGTTTTGAATCAAATACTGTAACTGTATTAATAAATCAATTTCATCTACACACCAAGTTATTGAGAAAAATGACCCCTTATTAGCTTGAGGCTCACCAATCATTAATACATGGTCTAATCCATTACCAACTAAACCTATTGAAAACAGGACTCCCTCACCATCACACTCTATATCTAAAGATACTGATTTAAAGTTTACTGTCGTAAGAGGATGTGCTTTAAGTTGCGCATTTATTAATGTGCGCTGGTTATTACTATAAGACAACTCTCCTCGTACCCACGCAACTCCTTTGATGAACCGCTCCATCAAAAACCTGTCTATCGGTCGTATATCGTCTTCATAAACAGTCACCCCATTATCTTTGAGTAATTTAGCGGCACGGTAATAACACTTTAAAGCAGTGAAGTAGCAACCAATCATTTGTTGCTGCTGGAAGTTTTTTAACTCCACTTGCTCTAAGCGTCCATCAACTTGTTGGTGATTTAATAATGCTTGTGCACGGTTTTGATCGACTGCTTTTATAAAGAACAATAACGTTTCAGACTGAGTTACTACTTTTAACGGGCCTGTAGGGGTCAGTAGCCAAATAATAAAGTTAATGCCTGTTGCTGTGTCATAAGTTTCTTTTGAAAGTATGAAACCTGAATCCAAATACATTAACTTTACTACCTTAATAAAATAGAATATGAAACAACCGAACTGTAAAACCAATTATACTTTATTGCGTATCTAAGATACTCTAAATAGAAAATCTGAAGAATTGACTATGAAGCCACTAGATATAATAAATCGCGCGCACCAATTACAAAAACAAGGAGAGCTTCAGCAGGCTAAAGTCCTATTACTCACACTAATCCAATCTGCTCCTGAGCATCACAGTGCATGGTCTTTATTAGCCAACATTCATCAGTCATTAAATGAAGATACTCAAAGCAAAGAGGCTCAAAAACAATTTGAAATGATCGCTTGGTTTAATCAACAATTAGACTTAGCTAATAGTTATTTTCAAAAAAATGACTTACAACGCGCAGAAAATATAACACAAGAGCTACTTAAGCTCGTTAAAAATGAGTTTAGAGCACTTATCTTACTTGGGAAAATAGCTTTTCGCGTTGGCGATTTACAAACCTATTCTGCGATAGCGTTACATAATATCCAACTAAATAAAACTAAACCAGCTGTCCATAACGCTTACGCTGAAGCTCTTTATTATACAAAACAATTTTCACCGCTAGTTCATTTTTATAAAGATACGCAACATCTAGGGAGTTTTTCTCAGCATGCAAAAAGTTTAGTGGCAGCGGCTTACGTGAAACAAATGGCATTTAAAGAAGCAAGTGATCTTTATACCACTCTTTTAAGAGAAAACTATCATCCATCTTTATGCTATTTAAGATTAGGTAATATAGAAAAAATACTCGGCAACAGTGAAAAGGCCATTAGCTATTATCATCAAGCTTTAACAATAACTCCTAATCTTGGAGAAGCATACTGGAGTCTTGCAAATTTAAAGACCTATGTTTTTTCAAAAACTGAAATAACAAACTTAGTTGAGCAGCTAAAACAAGCTGTTAACAATCTTAATACAGCACAACTTCATTTTTCATTAGCAAAAGCTTACGACCAAAATAAATCATATCATGAAGCGTTTAAGCAATTGCAGTCTGGAAATAATATTCACAAGCAACTCACACCTTATAAAAAAAATCAATTTCAACAGCGCTGCATTAAATTTATAACACCGAGTTTATTAAAGGAACTTCCAAAACCTACAACTGATTACTCTCATTTAATCTTTATTGTTAGTCTGCCTAGAAGTGGTTCAACACTCGTTGAACAAATTATTGCAAGCCATCCCAATGTGGATGCAAGCTATGAACTAACAGAAATCAATGCTATCGCACAAGAATTAGAAGCTAACAACATAAATAGCACCGTCCCATATAATCTTAATAATTTAAATCAAGCGCAAGTAGCTAAATATGCACAGCGCTACTTAGATTTTATTAAGCCGCTGCGTGGCAGTAACCAATATTTTATTGATAAGCAGCCAATAAACTTCAATCATATCGGATTAATAAAAACACTGTTCCCAAACGCAAAGATAATTGATGTGCGTCGTGAAAAAGAAGCTATTGCTTGGAGCCTATATAAACATTCATTTTCTGAAGGACATAACTATAGTTATGATCTACAAGATCTCGCATCACATATTAATGAACATAAAGAGTTAATGGCACATTGGCATTTGCTATATCCCGGCAGTATGCACATCCTTAATTATGAAAATATAATTAATAACTTTGAATCTACAATCAATGAATTACTTACCTATTGTGGATTAGAATCCAATAAACAATGTTATGAGTTTTACAATAACCAACGACCAGTACTAACACCAAGCTCAGAACAAGTCCGAAAGCCAATTTACAAAGAAGCACTTACTGATTGGCGAAACTATGCAGAGTACCTAGCACCTCTTATTAAAAGTTTGAAATAACGAACAAGCTGCTTGTGGTTGTTCAAGGATACCTCTAAAATTCGTTATACTGTGATTATATACATACTTTAGGTTATTAACCCATGCTTTCTGATGCATTAAAAACGACGATAAGAAAAATTCACAAGCATGTGGCCGATAACCTCAGTGATTATCGCCCTCGCAGTAGCCAAAATTACTTAGTAGCCGAAATTGCAAAAACACTGGCGGGCGAGTACCACAAAAAACAGCGGATCTGCGTTATTGAAGCTGGTACTGGTACGGGTAAATCGCTGGCTTATTGTTTAGGCGCATTACCGCTGGCGCTTGCACAAAAAAAGAAGTTAATTATTTCTACTGCAACGGTAGCCCTTCAAGAGCAATTAATAAGTAAAGAACTGCCCTTTTTTAAAAAACATTCAGGCCTTGATTTCAAGTTTGATTTAGTCAAAGGCCGCCAGCGCTACCTATGTGCTCACAAACTACATAATGCTGTCAACGGTGATAATCAAACGCAAATGGACTTTATGCCCACCCTGACTTCGCCACTGAGTGCGATGGAAACTAAATGTTTGCAGCAACTCTATGATGCTTACACCAATAAAAAGTGGCAAGGCGATCGAGATAGCTGGGCAGATACTATCCCTGATCGCGTTTGGGGATTAATTGCTTGCGATAAACATGCTTGTCAACGACAAATGAAAGCACATCAAACCTGCCCTTTTCAACTTGCTCGTCAACGCTTGATGCAAATGGATGTATTAGTGATTAACCATTCATTATTATTAGCTGATCTTGATTTAGGTGGCGGGAAAATTTTGCCCGAGCCAGATAATAGTATTTACGTTATTGATGAAGCTCATCATCTTGCTCATATTACGCGTGACTTTTCATCTGCCGCAGCGACGATTAAAGGCACCATTGATTGGCTTGATAAACTCACTAAATTTAGTGGCAAAATGGCCAAAGTATTAGTAGGTCAAAAAGCCATTGGGCAAAATTTTAAGCTCTGTGACAGTATTAATGATGCCAATAAAGACTTAAAAGTTGTTCGCGATATTTTGGATAATGCCGATTTTAACTATTCAAAAGATGATACATACCGATTTGAACATGGTGAAATACCTGAATCGTTACACGCTAAAGCCAAAGATATCAGCGAGGCGACCCTCGATGCTCTGCGCTGCTTAAATAAAATGCACGATACCTTAGTACAAGATGTCAGTGATGGTGATATCAAACCCTATGTTGCCGATCCTATTTTAGGCGAAAGCGGTCATTACATTAATCGTTTAGAGCAACTAAACAAACTTTGGTATAGCTACGCCACCAAGGGTGAAGGCACACCACATGCACGTTGGATAAAGCGTTTAGAATACAAAAACCATCACGACCATCTACTCAGCGATTGCCCTATTGAAGTTGGCTACTATTTAAAAGATAAACTGTGGCGACAATGTGCCGGTGCGGTTTTATGCTCAGCGACCCTGACTGCACTTGGCTCATTCGATCATTTTGCTTACGAAAGCGGTCTTACTAAAGAAGAAGGTGTAAAATACTTAAAAGTACCTTCTCCGTTTGATTATCCTAATCAAGCCACTTTGCACATACCAACATCACACATCGAGCCGACCGATAAAGAATTTAGTGATCATCTGGCCAAAGTATTGCCGGATCACTTAAATACGCAACATGCTAATTTAGTGTTGTTTGCATCTTACTGGCAAATGGATCATGTAGTAAAAGCCTTGCGCGCTAAAAACCTCGATATTTTAGTACAAGGTGAAATGTCCCGTGAAGCACTATTAAAGCAACATACAAAGAATATAGATGCGGGTAAAGGCAGTATTTTATTTGGCACACAAAGCTTATCCGAAGGACTCGACTTACCGGGTAAATACCTTGAGAACTTGGTGATCACTAAAATTCCATTCGCGGTGCCCACCTCCCCTATTGAAGAGGCACAAGCAGAGTTTGTACAAAGCAAAGGCGGCAATCCATTTTTATCTATCACAGTGCCCGATGCGGCTAAGAAATTAGTGCAAAGCTGTGGTAGACTGCTGCGTAAAGAGAACGATCAAGGGCGGATCACCATCCTCGATCGCCGTTTAGTGACCAAGCGATATGGCAAGGCCATGCTTGACACATTACCACCCTTTAAAAGACAAATAGATTATTAATGTTTGAACTTGCACTAGACCCAACAACCTGGGCACTTCTTTGCGCCGTGGCACTTGCCGCAGGCTTTATAGACGCAGTAGCCGGTGGCGGCGGTATGTTAACTGTACCCGCGCTTTTAACCGCTGGACTGCCCCCCCATTTAACACTCGGCACTAATAAACTCGCCGCGAGCTTTGGCTCACTCACTGCAAGTGTGACTTACTTTCGTAAGCAACTATTTAATCCTCGCTTTTGGGCAGCGTCAATTATTGCAACCGCCATCGGCTCATTATTAGGCACATTAATTGTTGACTACCTTAGTATTGAATTTTTAAACAAACTCTTACCCATCGTCATTATTTTAGTCGCTTGTTATAGCTTGTTTGGCAATTTAAGCACGGTAGAGCACGATGATCTTCCACCATTGAATAGAGCAACAAAAATAAAACAATGGTTGCAAGGCTTAAGCTTAGGCTTTTTTGATGGCTTGGCAGGCCCTGGGACCGGGACTTTTTGGACTGCATCAAATAGTTTACTCTACAAAATGAGTTTACTGCTAAACTGTGGTTTAGCCCGTTCAATGAATTTTGTGTCAAATTTTGTATCACTGATTACTTTTGTAGCGCTTGGTCATGTTAACTTTTTACTCGGCATCACAATGGGCTTCTTTTTGATGTTTGGAGCCTGGCTTGGAGCTCATTCAGCAATTCGGTTTGGCAGTAAGTTTATTCGTCCTGTTTTTAATACTGTGGTGATAATTTTAGCGTTAAAACTAATTTACGAGGCTTATTTATAAAATGCGAACAGCTTCTTTTGATAAGCTTTGCCAACAAGTTGCAACCTTAAAGCAGCATGCTGAGCAATTTGATAAAGCCAAGTTATTTGCTAAAAACCGCTATATGCAGGCACAACCCAGTTTATTTGACCGAGGTGTGTTTACTACTAAAAGCATGAAATTAGTTGATTATGTGTTAGAAATTGAAGATGAAGTTAATAGCCTTCCACCACTGGAACGTCGCCATGCTCATAATTATGCTTTAGAGCGGATCGGTAATCAGGTACAAGCCGTATTTAATGTTATAAAATCTACGGCGATTTGGGAAAAAGAAAATAAAAGCACTTACAAAGCCCGCAGTAAAACATTCAATAAATCGGCACCTTACCAACAAGCTGTAAAACAAATTATGCAACCCGCCCATGAGCTATATGACGAACTCAAACAAAATCACGAGTTTGAGCGTCGCTTAGTGCTGATGGTTGAAGAATGTAAGTTAAGAATGCAAAACGTGGGTCCTGTAAAAGCAAAAGCCATTAATTTAGAGATCCTTGCTCTTCATGGCCGCCTTGGTCGCTGCCGTAAGGCAATATCTGCCACCGAAGAAAAAATTCAAATAGTTGAAAAACAACAATTACGCTAGCTATGACTGTTTTTTATCATCCACTATACTCTGCGCTTGAACTGCCTGTACGCCATCGTTTTCCAATCGCTAAATATAAATTGCTAAAACAAGAAATTGCAGAGCTTGGTTTTACTGACTTTATTAGCCCAAATAAAGCGACTAATGAACAGCTCCAGCTTTGCCACAGCCATGAGTATGTTGAACGCTTTATTAGCGGGCAGTTAACTGACAAAGAAATAAAGAAAATGGGTTTCCCATGGTCAAATCAACTGGTAGAGCGCACTTTATTTTCTGTTGGTGCAAGTATTCAAGCCGCTGAATACGCTTTAACAACGCAGCTGGCAGTAAACCTCAGCGGCGGATATCATCATGCTTATAATGCTTACGGCAGTGGTTTTTGTATTTTCAACGACCTCGCGGTTGCCGCCGCTCATCTCATTAACACTGAGCAAGCATCAACGGTGCTGATTTTTGATTGTGATGTACACCAAGGTGATGGCACAGCCGAAATTTGTGGCTCTCTTGATGGAGTGATTAGCTGTTCGATTCATTGTCAGCAAAACTTTCCACGTTTAAAGCAGCATTCTGATTATGATTTCTCACTCAACACTGGCTGCAGCGATAATGAATATTTAAAAACAGTCGCTAATGCCTTGGCTTTTTGTATCCGTCTTCATCAGCCTGATATTATTTTATATAACGCCGGAGCTGATATTTGTAGCCAAGACGAATTAGGCTATTTTGATGTTAGTTTAGAGGGGGTATATCAACGCGATTCGCTGGTTTTAGCAACCTGCAAACAGCACTCAATTCCTTTAATGTGCGCGCTCGGTGGCGGTTATCAGCGAGATACACAAAAGTTAGTTGAGGTTCATAAGCTGCTTTTTCAAGCGATTGTCGATTTATACCCGCACTTGGTATAAACTAAAAACAGCTTAATACTACCAAGGTAGATAACACAGTGCGATTACATGACGACATACACAATTACTATGAAAAAATTATGATTGAAGAAATCATTAAACGACAACTTGAAAAGCACTATAATGAAGATGTAATGGCTGATTTTTGCTGTACTGTATTAAACCAACTACCTGCCCGATACATTCGTTATGATGTGGATATGGAGTTTTACTTACCACAGGTCGAACGCTTTCATATGGAAGAGCGAGTAAATATCGCCATTGATGTAGCAATTAGCCAAATAGCGAAAAAAAAGGGCGGACATGAGTAAAGAGTTAACCCAAGCACCTACACACGTAAAATTAGCCGTAGATTTAATAATGCTGCTTGAGCAACATGAAGTTGCCGCTGATGATGTGCTCAAAGCACTCGAAATAATCAAAAGCGATTATGAAAAAAAACGCCTCAATACTAACATACAGCCAGCATAGTTTACTGGCTGTAGTACATTTGCATAATCGTATTATTCGTCTTTAAAAATTGCCACGTAGGTCGCTTGCGTATTCGATTTACTGGCCCGATACATACCACTGGTATTAAACGGTAAACTGATATTACCTTTGCTATCAACGATGATCACTCCTCCAGTACCACCAATCGGCTTTAGCACACTATTAATTACTTCATCACCCGCTTGTGTAATAGTCTTACTTTGATATTTAACTCGTGCGCAAATATCAGCCGCGACGTTATAACGAATGAAATACTCGCCGTGGCCAGTGGCAGATACCGCACATGACGCATTTTCAGCAAATGTACCTGCACCAATTACAGGGGCATCACCAATGCGACCAAAACGCTTTGCAGTCATCCCACCCGTTGAAGTACCTGCCGCCAAGTTACCATTTTTATCAAGTGCAACAGCACCCACAGTGCCCATTTTATAATTGACGGGTAACGCCTGATGCGCAGCTTGATAATCTTTACTGGTAGCTTTGGCTTTATCTAGTTTTTCTTTTGCTTTTAATAACGCTTTATAACGGTTATCCGTATCAAATAAGTTATTTTCGACCAATGGAATGCCCTGCTCTTTGGCAAACTCTTCAGCACCTTGACCACTGAGCATCACATGAACCGATTCTTCCATCACCAAGCGCGCTAAATTAATCGGGTTTTCAATATGTTTAACACCCGCAACAGCGCCCGCTTGACGATCACGACCATCCATAATTGACGCATCTAATTCATGGCCGCCGTCATAGGTATATACCGCACCTCGACCGGCATTAAAGTATGGCGAGTTTTCTAATACATTGATTGCAGCGGTTACTGCATCTAGGCTTTCGCCACCTTGCTCAAGTACTTTATAGCCAGTTTCTACCGCCTCTTTGAGTTTAGAGCGATAAGCTTTTTCTTGCTCTGGAGTAAAACGGCTTTTTTCAATCGTGCCCGCCCCACCGTGAATAGCTATAGCCAAAGGTGTACTAGCGCTTATGGCTAATGGGCTAAACGTTATACAGCACGCACTAACTAAAGCGCTAAAAAGTGACTTGTTCATGCAGGTAGCTTGTGTTGGAAATAAGTATAACCAATGTGAATAAATTGGCGCTAAATTACAACCCTAACCAGATAAAAGACATAAAAAAAGCGCCCAAAGGCGCTTTTTAATATTTCGTTTAAATTACGCTTGTTGCGCTTTCAAACGAGCTAAACGTGCTACTTGATGCGTAGACGTTAAGAAAGAGAAAATAGGCGCTAAATAACCACGCTTACGAAGCTCTAAAAAGTCTTCGTCGCTTAACTCGTTAAGTTTTTTCTCATCAATAAGGTAAATACCATTGATGTCTTTTTTCTCGCCTTTAATATCAACTGTTAGTGTTTGCGCTACTAAAAGCTCTTTATCAGCAAGATATTTTGTGAATGCTTCAGTTACATGAGAAAACTCAATAAATGATACAAGTGCTTCTTTACGACGTTTTAAGTAATCTGTCTCTTCACCGTTTTCAAATAATGCATTTCCTTCAGTTTCACCCACTAATGGGCTTGCTTCGTCAATCACAATACCGTATTGATCTTCTTGTGGGTGTTTAACTAGACCCAGTGGGTAGCGTGTTGTTGCCATAGGAGCAAACGCTGCAGTCCACTTACCGTCTTTTACAAAAAGGTTTTCGCCAGGCTCTAAACCAAACATAGCTACAGCTTGAAATTGACCAGTCTCGTTATTTTTTACGAAAGACATTGGAAACTCATTTGCTACACGCGCGAACTCATGTGCAACGACAGGCACTAAGTGTTGAGTTTTTAAAAATTCTACATTGATGCCGTTTTGAATTTTAGTGTTGGCATGCTTTTCATTGTGTAAAGGCTGTACTTGTTGCTCCGCCATGTTACTGCTCCGTTATTAATAAGTTTATATTTTTGCTGTTAGTACCCTAAGGCTAAAGGTTTTGCTACAAAAATGGAAGTGAAAATTTTGTGTCAATTTGCATGTTACCAAGTAAAATAAGCCTCTCAAACAGTTGCATACAGATAAAAAGTTTATCGTTATTTTATAGCTTCCTAAAAAGTATATGGCTGCTAATAACCATTTTTAAAAAAACTATGAATTAATTAGTTGACGTTGAGTACTATTAGCTAAATTCCTTAATACTGCTCTCTGTATAGCTTTTTCTTAAATCAATTATATTTTATTCATAAAAAATAAAATTACTGTTAATTTTAATTTTTCGTTATATTAAGTATTTGCAGATAAATCTATAACACGTTGAAATTGACCAAGTGAAACAAGGTGTGAATATATCGCCTCTAGCATCCCTTGTTTTTGCAAAGATAATAAAGACTCATCATCTAGAGATTTTAATAAATCCCTATCAACAGAATAAAGGCCTGAAATTTGCTTTTTTTGACCATCACCTAAATCAAATTTAAAAGAACATTCAGTGAGTAGCCCAAGTTCTACCAGTCGACTAGTGAACTGTGTTGATAACTCCTCTTGTCGAGCAAGTTCTTTTAGTTCAACTTGCTTATAAATCAAATAGTCAGAAGGTTCTCCTACATTGTCAAATAGTGCTTCACCATTCTTTTCTGTATTTAATGCAGCGGTTTCAACAGCAAGAAAAACTTGACCTTCTGGGGTTTTAGCTAGCGTGAATGGGTGTTTTTTAACATGTTGAGGCACGTACATTGCCTTGAAATGACCATCGTTGTAAAAAACATTTCGACCCGATTCAAGCCCTAAAATAGCAACCATTTTAAATGGGTTCTCATCGCTTGATTTCATAAAGCATACAGGAAAATTGAGTGCTACTTTTGCAATTTCAATAGGGGTGATAGGAACAACATGCTGATCCTTTATATGTGAAAAATTAGCATCAACTTTTACATACTGTCCTTTGTGTTTTTCCACGTTAAAAACTTCAAATTTATCTGACATTAAACACCTATTAATATATTATTATTTACTTAAAAATAGCACGTATAAGAGGTAATTTAAAGTATGCAAATAGATAGATTAAGCATTAATAACATAAAAAATATACAAGAATTTTTGTGCAATTTAAATGAGCCAATTATAATAACAGATTTATTTTCTAATTGGCCAAGTGTTACACTTGCAAAACAATCACCTTTAGCACTTCTTAGAAGCCTTGTTACTCAAGCATCTACTGAATTAGTGGATACTTTAATTATTGACAAGAAGTATAAAGGCCTAATTGGTTATACTGATAATAAATTTAAAAATTACACTTTCGAAAAACACAATGCACCACTTATTTCTGTACTTAAAAAATTAATAATTAATTTTAATAATCAAGGTTCAGATACTATTGCAGTGCAAAGTGCACTAATAAATGAATGTTTACCTGATTTTTGTATTAAGAACTCTGCACCTAAATTTTTAGCTAACGTTCCTCCTCGTATCTGGCTAGGCAATGCTGCTACGGTTCCTGGACATTATGACACTGAACATAATATAGCCCTAAACCTCTGTGGTAAAAGAACTTTTTATTTGTTACCCGCAAATGAAATAAAAAATCTTTACGTAGCACCCATTGATAGAACTGTGGCTGGCCCTGCAATCAGCTTAGTGGATTTTGAAAACCCTGATTTTGAAAAGTATCCAAAGTTTAAAGCCACAAAGAAGAAAGTGTTAACTGCAAGTTTAGAGATCGGTGAAGCTCTCTATATACCTCCACTTTGGTGGCATAATGTAAAAGCCATTGATCCTGTTAATATACTAGTAAATTATTGGTGGGATCCGACATCTACAAAATCGGATTTAGGATTAGAGGCAACTGATAGTTTATTACATAGTATATTAACACTTCGTAATTTGCCTGAATCACAGAGACTTGCTTGGCAAGCTATTTTTTCTCATTATGTATTTGAGAAAACAGATGAATTTAAAAATAAAAGTAATGAATATCACGGTATTCTTTCAAACTCTCATGAAAGTCTAAAGTCAGTTGCAAGTGCATTAAAAGAAAGAATGAAATAGTAAAAATAAAAATGCCGCTATACAGCGGCATTTTTTTACACTCTGTTCAATTAGAATCGGAAGTTTGCACCTAGTACGAATCTACGACCATTTTGGTAGATAGATAGTACACGATCTTCACTAGTGTTGAACTCAACAACTTTTTCATCAGTTAAGTTTATAGCTTCTAATACAACCGAAATATTTTCAGTTACATTATAAGTAGTACTAAAATCTAACTGACCGTAGTCATCATTCCACAATTCTGTACCTGATGAATGAAGTCCTTTGTACCATTTAGTACGATAGTTATACATTGCACGAACAGAAAACATATCATTTTCATAAAATGCAGAAGCGTTTAACATATTTTCTGATGCGCCCATAACTAAACCTGAACCAGGGTTTGCTACATCACGTTCGCCATCATTATTTGCATCTGTGTATGTATAGTTAGCAGACACACCAAAACCATTACCTAAATCATACTGAAGTGATGCTTCTAAACCTGTTGTAGTACCACCTTCACCATTTGCAGGACGAGAAACTGTTGCTGTAACCCAGCTAGAAGTTTGCTGATCATAAAAATCTTGCGAAGATGTAGCTGTAGTTTGATAACTTTCAATATCTTTATAGAATAACGTCACAGCGAATAATGACGCATCATCAAAATAGTATTCCCAAGCGGCATCAAACTGGTTTGCTATTTGTGGTGCTAGGTTAGGGTTACCGGCTTGTGCTGTAGGGTTCGTTTCTCCTAAATCACCAGGCGCTGTAATTGGCGATATATCAAAGAAGTTAGGACGAGCCATTGTTCTAGCTGCAGAAAGGCGAACAATTTGGTCTTCTGCTAAGTCATATGACAAGTTAAAATTAGGTAAAATCTCTGTATAGCTGCGAGATTCAGTAACCCATTCAAGTGTTGTTGGTGTTAAATTTGCATTTTCACCTGGATTTTTAACTGTTAATAGACCAGCTGAATCAGAAGAGAATAAGTAACCTGAAGAGTCTTGATCTGTTCTCGCTACACGAATACCAATATTACCGCGGTAATCATCGCCAGAAAAATCACCTTGTACATAATAAGATGTTTTCTTTTCAACTACTTCAAAGATCTCACCTAAGTTTTTATGTACAGCATAAGAGGCATTTGGACCTAAACCAAGTTCTATCATTTGAGCGCTGTTATGCGTTAATTGTTGCGTAATATCACCATTAACAACATCCGCACCTACGCTATCACTACCGACAGCAAGATCACACTTCGCTAAGGTATTACATTGCGAAGACAAGATCTGGGCCATGTAATTAGGGCTTGTACCATCCGTTGCAACACCCCAATGCCAGCTATATGCATTTCTGTCTTGTGTACGTTTTTGATCGCGATATTTCACACCAAATTTAACAGCTGTGAATGCACCTAATTCTACAGGTACATCAAAGTCAACTTGCCCATATGACTCATCATCAGTTGTTGGTTTATTACCACCCCAAATCCAACCACCATTAAATTTAGAAGGATCAGTACCATCAACCCCAGCATTTACTGTAGGTGTAGAGCCTGTTAAATCGAAGTTATAGTCACCTTGTCCACCATATTCCCACGATGTTTCATTTAAAGTACCCCCTTCAGCTGCAGTAGTACCTAACTCAACATTCATAGAGAAAGAATCAGTTGCAAAATCAACATCTAAGTGAATTGAGTTTGTATCTGTTTTTGAAATACGGTTGATGTGATTCCAACGAACATCGGTACCACCAGTGCCTTTAACTGCATTACTGCCTACGTATGTTAAATCAGCTCCTGCGCCAGGATTCATAAGTAAGAAATTAGAGTTAGTGTTATTAACATCCATTTTCGAATCTAAGATGTTTAATGTTGCACTAAAATCATCAGAAGGTGCGAACTGAATTGAACTGAAGAAAGTTGTTCTTTCACGATCTTGACGGAAAACAGGAACGCCCATAGTACGCGGCGCGTAAGTACCGTCAGCTGAATTTGCATCCCAACCTAGTACTTCAAAACCTTCACGACGAACTGTACGGTCAGATTTTGAACCTGAGATCAAAATACCAAACTTTTCGTCTTCGTTTTTCCAAGAATAAAAACCTTCAACTAATGGATCATGTTCTTCTGATGATTCTGAATACTGACTCTGTAACGTGATATGAGTCGTGCCAGAATCTAAATCGAGTGGTTTACGCGTTCTTAAAATAACAGTACCACCAATTGAACCTTCATCTAAACGAGCTTCTGGTGATTTGTATACTTCAAGGCTACTTACTAGTGAAGAAGGTAGCATAGTGAAGTTAAAACTACGTGATGGATTATCAAGTATAAACCAATCAGCTGTACCTACGTTTTGACCATTCAATAAAGTACGGTTTTTAGTCGGATCAGAACCACGAACAGTAATTTTTTCACCTTCACCAAACTCACGGCTAACACCAACACCTGTAATACGTGAAAGTGATTCAGCAACGTTTTTATCTGGGAATTTACCAATATCTTCTGCAGTAATGGAGTCGACAACAGCATTTGCAAAACGCTTATTGTTAATATCAGCTTTAGCTGAAGCGCGAATACCACGTACTTCAATGACTTCTACGTCTTCTTGAACTTTTACTTCGTCAGCTGCATAAACAGCACCAGTGAATCCGGCACTCATTACAAGACCGATATTTACTGCTAATAAGCTTTTTTTAAAATTTTTAGCTAACACAGGATTCCCCTTGAATCATTTTGTTGGTTTTATTTATCACTTCTGCCCAGTGATGATGACAGCGTTGTCATCTAGTAACAAACCATACACTCTAAATTACATTTGTGCTACATCTTTTTAGCCGTTTTGTGCAAAAAAATAGCTATAAAAATAATAACCAATTGAATATTAATACATTAAAAAAATAGAGTTTATAAATTGTTACAGTTTTACGGCGGGAATATAGCATGGTTAAGTTCAAAAAGAGAAAACCAAATGGACTGTTTTAGGTAATTTTATGATTTTAGATAAGTCTTAGTGTAAAAAAAACGTTCCACTTTAACTATACAGAAATTACATTTCGCTTTTTTGCTGATAAGGATATAACTTTAGCTGGATGAACAAAAACACATCTTTTCACATTAATATTGCAGATAAATTAGGGCAAATAATTTATCAAGGGGAATTCATTAATAGTTATCAACACCAATGACAGCGCTGTCATTTTGTATTCTAAAGAGTTACGCTATTAATGTCTACCTTTATTTCCCCCCATAGCCTACCCTTTTCATTGAAAATTTTAGAGAGCTATAGGAACCGTGAAAATTACTCATATAATTGTTCTATATGGATAATTTTTAATGTAGTTAGTGAAGTTTTTTAAACCACTAAGATACTCATGTTTTTAATAAAGTAGACATAAGTAGCCACATTTCAACAAACAACTAGTTAACTCACACTATTTGTGAGGCTTGTTATTTAGTGAAGATAAGTCACTGGCAGATAGATCACATTACGCTCCAAACTTAATAATTGCCGGGCGTTATATAATACCAATCAACTTAAATATTTAACCATTCTAGCGAAGCTATAAATGGTCAGTAACTTAACACGATTGTATAACTGTTGTTTTCGATAAAAATAAATAAGCGAAAATAATAAAGATCTTGCAAGTGCGATACAGATAAATTTAGAAGAGAAACAAAAATGCAGGCTTTATAGCCTGCATTTTAAAGTTTGGGTCGATTGGGGTCGTTACGGAGCCCAATAAACTTCAATATTTATTGTTGGGTGATTTAAAACTGCACGTAGTGGCATGTCGTTTTCATCTCCACCGGCTTTTGCTGCTTTATATACAGCAAGCTTTTCTTCTCCACTGATCAGTAACTTAACCACTTTAGACTGCGCAATCGCTGCTAAAGTTAACGTCATACGTTCGGTAATATTCCCTGTTACTTCACTTTCTATAGCATTAATTGCACATACCAATTGTGATGTTTCAAGCCCTTGCTGTAAACCGCCCGCATGTGGAAATAATGAAGCGGTATGACCATCCGGTCCCATGCCTAATATAGTTACATCAAATGGACGTTTCAGTTGTTGGTACGCAGCTTCACATTCTGCACTACCCTGTTGGGCAGTCTCGGCATTGTTTTTCATAGTAATGAAGTTAGCTGCCGCCCCATGATTTTGTAATAACGTGCTCTTAATAAACGCTTCATTACTTTTTTCATGTGCTGCATCAACCCAACGTTCATCAACCATAGCAACATCTATCTTTGCCCAATCTAATGCTAGATTAGATAAGTGCTTATAAGCGGGTGCAGGTGATGAACCACCTGATACCATCAGTACGGCACGGCCATCAGCTTCAATACCGTTGACTAAACTTTGTTCAAGTGTTGTAGATAACTCAGCGGTTAATGCATCTTTTGAATCAAAAAATTTCTCTACGATGGTTGCCATTGTTATGCCTTATCGCCAGTGTTAAACCAAACATGGTTATTTTCAGCTAATAGTTCATCAGCATCATCAGGCCCCCAGCTACCAGCACGGTATAAAGCAGGCTTACCTTTTTCTTGCCAGCGCTCGATAATTGGGTCAATCCATTTCCAAGCTTGACGTACTTCATCACGATGAATAAACAGGGATGGATTATTTGCAGCTGCATCTAACATCAAGCGCTTGTACGCATCTGAATGGAAACCATTGCTATAAGCTTGCGATAGCTCAATGTTCATGGTTACCGGCTCTAATTGCATCTCTAAATTATCAAGACGCTTTGACATCAAGGTTAATTGAATTGTCTCTTCAGGCTGAAGGCGGATAACCAAACGGTTTGGTTCAATATTGCCAACATTATCACCATAAACATTGTGTGATACTTTTTTGTATTCAACGACAATTTCGGCACAACGTTTTGCCATACGTTTACCTGTACGAAGGTAAAATGGCACGCCCGCCCAACGCCAGTTATCAATATGAGCACGAATAGCAACAAATGTTTCTGTTTTACTTGAACCTTCATTTAACTCTTCTAAGTAACCTGGGACAATTTTGCCATCCAAATCACCGGGTACATATTGACCACGAATGATGTTGTCATCTACATCCGTTGCAACAAGTGGGCGCAATGATTCTAATACTTTCAGCTTTTCGGTGCGAATGCTGTTTGCATTAAGTTTATTTGGTGATTCCATCGCGACTAAACATAACAATTGTAATAAATGGTTTTGCACCATGTCACGTAAAGCGCCGGCTTTATCATAAAAACCAGCACGGCTTTCAAGGCCAACAGTTTCAGATAAGCTGATTTGAATATTATCGATTGATTTAGCATCCCACATATTTTCAAATAATGAATTTGAAAAACGCAGTGCCATTAAGTTTTGTACCGTTTCTTTACCTAAGTAATGATCAATACGGAAGATTTGCTCTTCGCTAAAGTATTCAGCAATTTTTGCATTGATCTCTTCTGCTGAATTACCGCAATAACCAATTGGTTTTTCAACAACGACACGTGATGTAGCAGTGATCAGACCTTTGCTAGACAGTATTTCACAGCAGCTACCATATACCGCAGGTGGAAGTGATAAATAGAACACCCGAGATTTGTCTGCATCGTGCTCATCTAGTATTGTTTTTAGTTTATCCCAATCATCGTCTGCTTCGGTTACATTCGTGACTACTGGCACCAAACACGCTGAAAAAGCTTTCCAATCTTTGGCATTAAACTCACCTTTACCTAAAAATTCTTTTAGCGCTTGATGAGCTGTTTCTATGTATTCCGCACGTTTACTTTCTTCACGAACCGTCGGTAAAATACGCGAACCTTGTGGAAGGTTGCCTTCTTGATATGCGCGATACATTGCAGGTAATAATTTGCGTAATGCAAGATCACCACCGCCCCCAAAAATTACAATATCAAAAGGATTTAACATAATTTACTCTCTACGTTTGCTATGCCCAGTTGTCAACTATCCACTATTGATAGTGCGGGCATACATTCTTGTTGTTTAGTTGATGTCAGCTTTTTGGCATCGTACTCGAGAAAAAGCCTGTTGAATTCGCTTGTTTTTATCGCTGAATATTGATCCAGCTGTATTCATTTCAAACTGGTAATTAAATGAGTCTTAGGGGCTCTGTATATCCTCTCACAAATATACAGGCCCTAAGAACTCCAGCGCTACCCGTTCAAAGGTATTTGGTTACACAGCACAATTGATTGTGCTGTGCGAATTTTTTACTGCGCTCGACGTTGTTTATAATAGCTCATTAAGCCATTTGTCGAACTATCATGTGGATGGTTTATATTATCATCCAGTAACTCAGCTTCAATTTTTGAGGCTAAGCCTTTACCAAGTTCAACACCCCATTGATCGAAAGAACAGATCTCTAAAATGATGCCTTGGCAGAAAATTTTATGCTCATATAAGGCAATTAATCGCCCCACCGTTTTTGCATCAACCGTATCTAACAGCATTGATGTTGTAGGACGGTTACCACGGTGGATTTTATGATTAATTAGCGCAGCTATTTCAGCCTCTGATTTGCCTTTTGCGGTTAAATCAGCGCGAACTTGCTCGGCATCAACCCCCATCATCATCGCTTCTGTTTGTGCAAAAAAGTTCGATAATAAAATGCCGTGATGCTGACCAATATTAACCTGAGGTTTAATAGAGGCAATAAAATCAGCTGGTACAATCACATTGCCTTGGTGCAAACACTGATAAAAAGCATGTTGACCATTAATGCCGGTCATACCCCAAATAATCGGCACTGTAGTATACGGTACGGTATTACCCGCAAAATTAACGTGCTTACCATTACTTTCCATTTCACCTTGCTGCAAATAAGCTGGCAACATGTGTAATGCTTGATCGTAAGGTAAAATAACCTGTGAGTCGAAACCTAAAAAGCTGGTATTCCATACGCTCAACAAAGCCATTAACAATGGTACATTTTCTGCAAATTCGGCCGTTTTAAAGTGTTCATCAACTTCAAAAGCGCCTTCAAGAATCGCTTCAAATGCATCAAAACCTAAATATAATGCAATTGGTAAGCCTATCGCACTCCATAATGAAAAGCGACCACCTACCCAATCCCACATTGTGAATACGTTTTCATCAGCAATACCAAACGCTGCCGTTTTTTCTAAATTAGTGCTCACTGCAACAAAGTGCTTAGCAATGGCTTGCTTGTCATCGGCTGACTCTAAAAACCATGCAACGGCGGTTTTTGCATTGGTCATGGTTTCAGATGTAGTAAAGGTTTTTGACGAAATCACAAACAAAGTTGTTTCAGGATCGATGTCTTTCAATACTGACGCAATTTGTACGCCATCAACATTTGAAACGTAATGTACTTTTAATGAGTCATCTGCATAGCTTTTTAGTGCTTCCGTGGCCATTTGTGGGCCTAAGTTTGAACCACCGACACCAATGCTCACAACATCTTTCACGGCTTTACCGGTATAACCTAACCATTGCCCGCTACGTACTTTTTCAACGAACAACTTAATTTTTTGTAACTCAGCGTTAACCACCGAACTTACATTCTCGCCATCTACAACTAATGATGATGCACTACGGTTACGAAGTGCAGTATGAAGCACGGCTCTATCTTCGGTGATATTAATTTTTTCACCGCTGAACATTTTATCTCGCCAGTTAGCGATATCGCACTCTTGTGCTAAAGACAGTAACTGTGTCATCACACTGTTATCAATCAATTGTTTTGAATAATCAAATAAAACACCTGGGATCTGAGTCGAAAATTGCTCGAATCGCGTGCTGTTATTGGCAAATAAATCTTTAAGATGAACTTCCTTCATCTTATTTGCACTTACTTGTAATGTTTGCCAACTAGCTAACTGTGAACGACAACTCATTTTTAACATCCCCTTAAACTTGCAACAAACTGATTTATAACTATCTTTAGATTAAAAAAGTGTACTAATAGCGTATTAACTTACAAATAAATTTAACGATAAGTTAGAATGACAACGCTATCAACAAGCTAATTTTATATTTTACAATCGAGATAATAACGTACTTTTACTCATTTGACACCGGTATCATAAAAATTATCTCAATTATTTTACTGCTAATTTTACTGAACATTAGATACACTAACTGGTCTTGATGAAGAAATAATGAATAACACGTTTGTTAAGTCTACTTAGGTGTATTCTTATCAGGAACATATCAACACTAAAACAATAACCTAAAAGTAACTCTATGAAAGTAACTATAAATGATGTAGCGAGGCTCGCCGGGGTTTCGATGAAAACGGTTTCACGGGTAATAAATAAAGAACCATCTGTTCGTAAAAAAACTTACGATACAGTCATGGATGCTGTAAAAGAGCTGAACTATCAGCCAAATCTTGCAGCACGAAACCTTGCTGGCACGTCATCATTTACGGTAGGCTTAGTTTATGACAATCCTAATGCGTATTATGTGATTGATATGCAAAATGGTGTGCTTTCTCGCTGTAAAGACGAAGGCTATGAATTGGTGATCCATCCATGCACTTATACAGATGCAAACATGAAAGATGAATTTATCACCATGATAAAGCGCTCTCGCTTAGCTGGGCTTGTGCTTACACCGCCATTATCAGAGCAAAGTAGCATCACCAATTTACTCGATGAGTTAAATATTCATTACGTTAGGGTGTTATCTGGGCGACCATCAGATGATGATCAAGACACCTGTATTTATGTTAACGATTATAAAGCCGCGTATGAGATCACCACTCACCTTTTAACTCATGGACATGAAAATATTGGCTTTATCTGTGGCGATAAAGAACATAAATCGACGTCTGAACGCCTTGAAGGTTATAAAGCAGCGCTGGCAGATCATCATAAAGAATTTGATAAACGCTTTGTTTACGATGGTAAATATTCGTTTGAGTCGGGTGTTGAAGGTGCAAAGCACTTGTTAGCCGAGAATAACACCTTGGCTATAACCGCTATATTAGGTGGCAACGATGAAATGGCCGCTGGCGCCCTATTTGCATCACGCTTAATGGGTATTGCTATTCCTGAACAGTTATCTATTACTGGCTTTGAGGATTCTCCTTTCTCTCGTCAGACATGGCCAAAGTTAACTACCGCTCATCAAGCAAACGATGTTATCTCTCAACATGCAGCACGGTTATTATTTACCAAAACTCGCGGTGCTCGTAACCAAGATAAAGACATCATCACATCATTTACACCATCAATTGTGATCCGTGAAAGTTCAGGGCCTAAACAGTAGCTACAGCCTTGACTGATAATAAATAAGGCGCTAAAAGCGCCTTATTTATTATCAGTCAATTGCCAGTCTTCTGCCCTGTTATTATAACAGTGCCATTCCACCGCTGAGATTATACACGTCAGTAAAGCCAAGCTGAGATAAGTTAGTTGCCGCTTGTTTTGAACGATTACCACTGCGACAAAGTAAAATATATTTACCCTGTGGGTTCAATTGCCTGTCCACTAATGCATTTGCCATTCTACTTAGCGGAATATTCATCACTCGCGCAGGGCTAACTGCAAACAACTGAGGAATATTGTTTGCCCCATGTTCATATGGTTCACGGGTATCAATTAAATAGACATCGCTTGCAGTTAACATATCTTTTGCTTGCACGGCGTTCAGTTCGTAAGCTCTACTGTATTTTAAACTGTCAGCATAACCACACAAAGTTGCAAATTTACATAAATTGTCTTCATCGCTGCGCTGCTTGTTGTTAGCAAATTCAGTATCACTTAGTTCATTGTTCAATAATGCATGCAATAACGGCGTTTGCTGCTGTTGAACTTGCCAATTAATAGCAAAACATTGCTGGTAGTCATGACCAGAACAAATAACTGTCGACTCTGCTAAGCATGTTGATAGTTGACGTAATGAGTGTGCCATAGCTAACGCATCCCCACCGTCAATTGCAGTATTACCAAGCCCAGCAGGCAGCAGCAAATCACCGCAAAAGCAAAATAGCACTTGTTGAGAGTTGTTACACCGCAATAAATAACTAACACTATCTTGGCTGTGCCCGGGTGTTGCTAAACGCTCAATGGTGCATTCAGGTAATGCAATACTCGTTTGCTGCACTGGCCACCCTAATTCATGCTCGTCATGCAAACTGAATTTTAAGGCCTGAGCCAACAATGTAGTCGCACAGCATCGCTCTTGATGGGCATGTGTGTCTAAAATGGCTGCTACCGCTAAATTTTGTGTGTGTACTATTTTTTCAAGCCGCGGGATAAGCTCAATAATTGGGTCAATGATCACTGCTTGTTTATCTTGACTGACATACAACCAACAACACGCACCTTGATGTCTAAATTGTGTTAACCCTAATGCACACGCTTCTTGCTGTGGTGATGACGAATCTGAAACCACCAAACAATTAGCTTGTAATATTGGTTTAAGTGAACGAATACGCGCACAGGCAGTGGTTATTTCAGCCTGTGTTGTCGCCGGTCCAAATGATAAACGTATTGCATTTTCACTACGCCAATCACTCACGCCCATGGCATCTAACACAAAACTACGATTTGCGCCAGAGCTACAGGCTGAGCCACCACTGATACGAATACCTGCCGCATCGAACAAATCCATCACTTCTTTACTACTGAGTTCATCAACAGCAAAATTTAACGTTGTTGGTACTGACAATGCAAAAGTATGATTAAAGGTTATATTACCAAAGGTATCCACTAAAGCCTGATGTAATTGTTCACGATAGCCGTTTAACACATCGATTGATTTAAACGTATCGTTTGTTTTATCCAGCAATAAACAAAACAGTTTGTTAAGACCTGCGATGCCTGGCAGGTTTTCAGTACCGGAGCGCATGCCACTTTCTTGACCACCACCGGCAATAAATGGCGTATAGGCACTGCCTTGACGAATATACAACACGCCTATACCTTTCGGTGCGTAAAGTTTATGGCCTGAAAATGGCGCGTAGTCAATCGTTGTATCACTAAGGGCTAATGCGGTTTTCCCTAGCGCTTGTACGCAATCCACCATCCACGCAACTTCCGTGTTATGTGCTCGTATTACCTTTTCAATCGCTTTTAAATCTTGATAAACACCGGTTTCATTGTTAACTGCCATGGTACAAATCATCAGTGCATCACCAGCGTGTTGAGCAATAAAATCTAAATCTAAAAGGCCATCACTCGATACCGGGATCGCAAGCACGGTTGCGTTTATACCCAATACGGCATTCCAATGTATTAATGTATTAGGTACTGCTTTATGTTCAGTCGCGCCATACAGTAATACTGGCTTTGGTTTAGCATGCTCTTTAGCTGCTATGAGCGTAGACACGACAGCTGTTTGAATTCCTTCGGTAGCCCCAGAAGTGAATAAAATATCCCCCTGCTGTGCACCTATCACATCACGGGCTTTTTGACGTGTTTGCTCTAATAAGTGTTTAGCTTGAATACCGGTAATGTGTGAAGAAGAAGGGTTACCAAAGCAGATTTGCATAGTATGCGAAACAACCTCTGCAATACAAGGTAGCACCGGTGTTGTTGCGTTTGCATCAAGGTAAATTTGTGACGATGAGTCAGTAGGTAATATTAAATCAGACATTAAAAAACGCACCATATTACTAAAAGATATATCTTATAACCCATTCTACATAAAATTAATGGGTCGCGTAAGAATCAATTAGTCTCTCAAGTGCGTTTTCTATACCATTTGATACTATACCCAAAATACCTAAATCTTCAGGTGATTTAGGTATAAAGCTAATTAAACAAAGTTCGTGTTAGCTATGCTCAATCAGTTGTTCTTCTTGTTTCGTTGACCAAGCATTGAGTAAGGCTTTTACCAATGACGCTAGTGGAATTGCAAAAAACACGCCCCAAAAACCCCATAAGCCACCAAAAAACAGTACCGCAACAATAATAAATACCGGGTTCAGATCAACCGCTTCAGAAAATAGTAACGGCACCAGCACATTACCATCTAATGCTTGAATAATGCCGTAGATGATCAGTATGGTCCAAAACTGGGTTTCTAAACCAAATTGAAATAATGCCACGGCCGCAACCGGTATGGTAACAAGTGCCGCACCCACAAAAGGGATCAATACTGATAAACCCACTAATACGCCCAATAGCGCTGCATAACGTAAATCAAAAATAGTGAACGCGATAAACGATACTGAGCCTACAATCAAAATTTCAAACACCTTACCACGAATATAATTCATGATCTGTTGGTTCATTTCGTGCCATACCTGCAAGATTAAGCGTCTTTGTTTTGGAACGAGTTTTTCTGCACTTCTGATCAACTCCAGCTTATCTTTGAGCATAAAGAATACCAGTAATGGTACTAAAATAAGATAGATCAACCACGCCACTACATCTTTTAATGATGTCAACGAGACCGATAATAATACTTGGCCAAACTCAATTGCTTTGGCTTCAACGCTGCTGACCACTGATTGTACTTGCTCTGCATTAATTAAACTGGGGTATTGCTCAGGCAAGTGTAGTAAAAAAGATTTTCCCTGCTCTATCATGTGCGGGCTTTCTTGCACTAAATTACTAGCTTGCTGCCACAGTATTGGGCCCATGCCGATCACTAAGGTCAGCATCAACCCTGAAAAAATCAACATCACTATAATAGTGGCAGTAAAGCGATGTAAGCCAAAACGCTCTAAATGCGCAACCGGCCAATCAAGCAGATAAGCAATCACTAAAGCAATCAGCACAGGTACAATAAGTGCACCAAAGAAATAAAACATCGCCATTAAAGCGAGTAATAAAAACAATAAGGTCACTGAATGCGGATCTGAAAACTTCCTTTCGTACCACATTTTTACATATTCAAACACGATTTAGCTCCACGATTAACAATCCACGTTGTTGCTCTAATTTGTACTGATAATGATTTTTTTGCAAAAAGCGCTCCATATCTTTGGTAGATTGGTCTGCCAAAAGTGTAAATCTTATCGATTGCGCCGCAGCTAAAGCTTGGCGCAAAGCCAACTTAAACTGGATAAATTGCTGCGGGCATTTAAATCCGCGCAAGTCTTGCTCTAGCATAACCAATTATCTACCCTATAAAAATGAATAATACGGTCTTTATCAGTACTATTAATAACAAATGTAACTTTTTCTTAAAACACGCATCGCAATAGTTTATCCTTGTAGCATAGTTTGTAGTAAGGATAAGTTAATGTCTGGCACGCATAATAAAGCGCAACTACCCAGTAATCCAACTCTTAAAGAAATTAACTGGTATAAAAAACAAATAAATTGGGGTGAACTCCCACCCTTCTATCACCTTGTCGCCTCTTCAGTGAGCGAGTCGGAGGGGATATTAGAACACGGTTTTGATAATGCCGTGAAAAAAATAATTGATAGGCGCAATTGGAATCTCGATTTACTAGGAGGTCATGAAGACACTCTTGGGGAGATCCACTGTGAAAATAAGCCAAGAATTGCGTTGCATCAAGTGTTCACCGACCGAGGCTTTGAATTATGGGCACAACCCTACGCAAAAGACGTTACAATAGATAAATACGTTAAAGATAACCGCTTTATGGAGTTTAACGAGTGGGATCCAGTGTCAATGAAAAGTTTGATCCGGATTAACCAATTACATAAGTTTATTGGTTTTTACTTTGAACGTGGTGACAAAGCAGATAAGGCGCTTATTCTCCATGCACACAAGGTAGTACATAAAATCATTAGTTTTTTACAGCGAGAATTGAACGTTGTAAAGCTAGATGGGGTCACAATCAAAGAATTGTATCAATTGTGCGAACGAGATAGCAGAGCATGCAGTGACGAAATCGACATTGCTAAACTCATGCTAGGTGAAAACCATAACAAGGAATAAAATGCAGCTTAAATCAGCCTTTATTACATTATTCAGTACACTTTTAACATTTAGTGTGCTGGTAAGTGAGCCATTAAAGGCACAAACCAATTTTACATTGCCCGATCTTGGTACTTCAGCATTACAAGCTTTGCCGCTTGAAAAAGAACAAGCTATCGGGAAGGTGATGATGATGCAAATTCGTGGCTCATCACCGGTTGTTAATGATCCTGTGCTTGATGAATATTTAACGACAATTGGCCGCAAGCTAGTTGCCAATGCCAATGATGTACGCTTTCCGTTTTCATTTTTTTGGATCAATAATCCGGAAATCAACGCATTTGCTTTTTATGGTGGCCATGTAGGAGTTCACACCGGTTTAATTGCACAATCCGATAACGAAAGTCAGTTTGCCTCAGTACTTGGTCACGAAATTGCCCACGTTACTCAGCGCCACCTTGCACGTCGCATGCAACAACAACAAGATAACAGCGCACTCACTATCGCCGGTATGATTGCCGGTATTTTAGCAACCGTCGTGTCTCCTGATGCCGGTATCGCGATTATCTCAGCGAGTCAAACACAAAGCGCATTTAGTCAACTCACTCATAGCCGCTCAGCTGAGCAAGAAGCCGACCGCATTGGTATGCAAACACTCAATAATGCAGGATTTGATCCTTACGCATCCAGTGAATTCTTAACTAAACTTGCTGCGCAAATTCGTTATAAATACAAACCACCAGCCTTTTTGCTGACTCACCCATTACCTGAGAGCCGCGTGTCTGATGTGCGCTTACGTGCACAGCAATTTGAAAAACGTCAACTTCCGGATAGCTTAGAATTTAACCTTGCCAAAAGCCGCGTAATTGCTCGCTATCACCAAAAACCTGAAGCGGCTGAAAATTTCTTTAGAAAGCTCATACGTGAAAACAGCTTTTATAATAAAACAGCGCTTAATTATGGTTTGGGTATTAGTTTATTGGATCAAAAAAAGCTCGACGAAGCGGCGCCAATTTTAGACGAACTTTTAAAGTCTGATCCTAAAAATTTATTCTATATTGATACGCATACTGATCTACTGATAGCACAAAAAAAAGCCGCCGAGGCAGTAAAGTTTTTAGCCGCGTTGCATGAAAACCGTCCTAACAATCAAGTTATTACCTTAAACTATGCCAATGCTGCACTTGAAGCTGAGCAATACGATGTTGCAGTGCAAATATTAAAATCATTTTTACTCGAAAAGCCTGAACATAATTTAGGCATGCAACTTCTTGCAGATGCCTATAAAAAGCAAGATAACTTAGCCGCTTATCATGAAGCAAATGCCGACGTTCTTGCACAATACGGCGCCTACTTAAAAGCCGCTGACGAAGTACAAAAAGCACTCAACTTTGTAGAACCACAAGAGCTAATTAAACAACAACGTCTCAAAGCATTGTTAACGCAATACAGACAAATGCAAAAAGAGCTCGCAAGGCTTTAAGTCTGGTGCTGCTTGCCCTAAAATAGCCTTACTTTATCTAATTGGATTGTTACTATGTCTGTTACTATTTTTCATAATCCACGTTGTTCAAAATCGCGTGAAACATTAGCTCTACTTGAGCAAAAATCGATTCAGCCAGAGATAATCGAATACTTAAAAACCCCACTGAATCATCAGCAAATCAGCATCTTAGTTAAACAGCTAGGGTTTTCTTCAGTACGTGAACTAATGCGTACTAAAGAAGATATTTACAAAGAGTTAGACCTTAAAAATGAGCATGATGAAAACGTACTCATTACAGCCATGGTTAGCAATCCAAAATTAATTGAGCGCCCTATTGTGGTAAATAACAATAAAGCCGCACTGGGTCGCCCACCAGAAAACGTACTAAGCGTACTTTAATGAGCGTCACTATTGTTGTGTTGTATCATTCAAGTCACGGCTCTGTTGCAGCCATGGCACATGAAATTGCAGAGTCGATTGAATGCCAAGGCGGTACTGCACTGCTAAGAACCTTTGTAGCTAGAGAACCTCACGATATTGTGATCAGCAAAGATGACTTAATCCAGTGTGATGGGTTAGCATTTGGCACCCCTACTCGCTTTGGTATGATGGCCTCACAAGCCAAAGCTTTTTGGGAAACCACCAGCGACTTATGGTTAAAAGGGCAATTAATAGATAAACCAGCCTGTGTATTCTCATCATCAAGTAGCATGCATGGTGGCAATGAAGCAACGTTGCTTAATTTGTCACTGCCGTTATTACACCACGGTATGCTGTTAATGGGTGTGCCGTATGAAGTACCTGAGTTACTTGCCACACAAACCGGTGGCACTCCCTATGGTGCAAGCCATGTTGCTGGTGCACAAAATAGCGCGCAATTAAGTAAAGACGAAATTAAAATTTGCCAAAGCGTTGGCCAACGCTTAGTTAAAATCACGAGAAAATTACAATGACATCGCACAGCGATTTAAACCCACAACTCACACCGAAAAAGGCTATTACTATCCGTTTTCAACGTATTGCAATAATTGGCTATATTGGCTTGTTACTGCTGATGCCACTTTGGTTGTTTTTATTAGAGCCTAGAGAAGGTCATAGCAATGGATTTATTTTTGTTGTGTATATTTTACCGCTTTTACTGCCGCTAAAAGGCATCATTCAAGATAAACCTTATACGTATGCATGGGCAAACTTTATTGTTATGTTTTATTTTATTCACGGTTTTACCCTACTGTGGGTCGCACAAGAACAACTAATATGGGTCGTTTTAGAGCTGCTGTTCGCCAGTATGATGTTTATTGGCTGTACTTATTATGCACGTCACCGCGGTCAAGAGCTGGGGCTAAAAATTCAAAAACTAAAAGATGAGTTAGCAACAGAAAAAGCGGCTCATGAATTTAATAAAAAAGACTAAAGTTAATATCAATCGACTTAAATATTTAACTATTCTAGCGAGCTAAATGGTCAGTAACTTAACACGATTGGTATAACAACTAAAAAACGCGCTTAATTAGCGCGTTTTTTGTCTACGGTACATGCAAGAAGCTTAAACAACTTCACTTAACGTCGCCAATGCCACAATACTTGCTAAGCCTAGCTGCCCAACTAAACTGATCAATGAGCAACAACGCAGTACAAATAACCCCCATGGGTGTTTAATATGCGGGTATAGAGCGCAGCGCTTCAAACTCATTGCAAAAAAGAAGCAGACAATTGCCAACATGGTTAAGCAAAGCGTCAGTTCACTTTTAATTGCAATCGAATCATCAAAAAAGAAAAACAACTGTAGCGGCAACAATAAAGTCACAATGGCATGTAAGGCGTGGACTTTTTTGATCCGCGAAAATTGTCCATCCGGCGATAATTCTTTAATACCAAAATCACGCTCTAAGCATTTCACTAACTGACTGGCTTTAACACTCACTGCTAAACGATAACAACTTAAGCCATCACAGTTACGAACACGAAAGTCATAGCCAGACTTCAATAATAGCACCATCAAAGGTTCATTTTTTGCTAGTACCGCATAATGTAAAGCACTGTTACCAAGGGCATCACGTTGTTTTTTATCTTGTTTATCTAATAAGGTTTGTACTAAATTAACAAACCCTTTTTCAACTGCCCACATAAAGGCCGTTTTACCATTTTCATCCGCCAACGTGCCTGTTGCACCTTGCTCTATAAAACGCATCGCCATCGTTTGTTTAGCTGTATCAAAACGCAAATGCGCCAACAGTGCTTGTTCTAATAGCACCACTGAGTCAACATCTGGTGATACTTGGGTTAATAAGGTGAAATAATCCTTTCCGCCAGCAACTTTTTTCGCCGCTAATTCACTTAACGCATTAACGTCATCGATTGAGTCAGGTATAAAGGTGCTAAAGCGTTCACGAAAATCAACTTCTTTCCACAGTGCCAAAGCATCTTCAGCACTCATTTTACTGCCCGCATTGAGCGCATACTCGATGATGGTAAAATAGCGTTTTGAGAATAACTGAGATAATAACGTGACGGGTGTTTCTATCATCGTTTGTGACGCAACAGCTGCATATTTTTCAAGGCGTTGGCAAAGTAATAGCACTAAACTCTCTGGGCTATACTCGTTATCAAAATAGTAATCTTTAGCTGCCGAAATATACTGTTGAGCGGCTTCATCATATTCACAGATATGTTGGAAAAAACACTCTTCAAATGGCTCAAGGGGAGTTAACCATGTTAAATAATAGATAGGCGGTAGCACAGTGGTACACACGCCATTGTCTTCTTCAGTCGAGCGACAAGCCGGCCATGCTTCTAAAGCGTCTAAAATAAATGCACCGTTTTGCTCAATAAGTCCTTTGACTAATAACGGGTATTCTTTAGGCCAAATAAGTACATTTTCCATTAAAAAAACACAACTCCAGTGTCTATCTTGCTCGGTACAAAGGTCAGTAAAGGAGTTTAACAACTACAAACTGACACTGCGCTTAATATAATTTTAAGTACCCCAGTAAATTAGTGATACCAGTGGGTATGTAAGCGCTTATTCTAGCATACCCAAAACCACACGCTATAGCCAAACCGTGTGATTTTAAAAGAAAATAACAAAGCACCATGCAGTTAACACTGCATGGTGCTTTAGGTTGGAGACTTACTTGGAAATGATTACTTACTGTTAAGCTCAGCTGTCACTTGGTCAAGGCCAACTTCTGAAATTCGTTGAATAACTTCTTTTTGCTTTGCACTGAGTAACGAAATACCTTCAGCGACAATATCATATACTTTCCAGCTACCATCTTTACCTTGGCGAAGCTTAAAGTGTAAGTCAATCGTTGGCGCATTATCTGCAATAATTTGCGTCTTAACCGTGGCAAACTCGCTCTCTGCAGCATCGTTACTTTCTTCGAATTTTATTTCTTGCCCGGTATATTTCATTAATGCACTAGCATAGGTAGTGGTTAAGTAATGCTCCACTGCACTTATAAATGCAGTCGCTTGTTGGCGATCGATACCTTTAATATGCTTACCTAATAATTTATAGGAAACAAATTTAACATCTATATTAGGCATTAAATACTGATCAACAATGTGTGCCATGTCACTTTTGCTCGCTGTGCCTTGGCTGTTTATTTTGCCAATTTCACTAAACAGCTGATCGCCTACCTGAGTTAATAACTGATTAGGTGACTGTTGTGTTTGCGCAAACAAGGAAGCACTAAAAACTAGCGCGATTAATAATAAATAACGACCAAGTGAAATCATTGTTGATAAGTCCTAAGTAAATCTTGTAGCGTAATTTACGCTGTTCATAAGAGATTAAAAAGCCTCAAAATAGCACCTTATTAGTGCCAGTACAGCATCAATTGATTTAATCTTTTTATTTCATATTGTTAGCTAAGCTCATGCAATAACACACAGAGTCTGTGAATTTATGCCACTTGAATTAGCCTCCCCCACGCCCTTATTTTGTAAATAACGTTTTCATCTAAAGAGCTTCTCCATGTTATTTAAAACATTAACTGTATTGATTTTATTATCTATTTCCATGTTCAGCAGACTATCTTATGGCGCGCCCTATACACTTTCCCCTCATGGCTATGCCATTGATTACATTCAGGGGGAAGGTGATGTTAAAGGTTTAAAACTGGCATACCAATACCATGCTCCGGCACTACAATCATTAATTGAAAATACCCATATTTACTTAGAATCAAGTATTAATATTTGGGAATACGGCGCAGATAATAGCCATCAGACAAATGTTGTCCTTGCAATATCCCCGGTATTTCAACATCTGGTCAGCTCAGTGCGCGGTATTCCTTTGTATTTCGAAGCCGGCATAGGGGTTTCATTAGTCAATGACACTCACTTCGCCGGCAAAAATGTGAGTACCCACTACCAGTTTGAAGACCGACTAGGCTTTGTTGCTGATTTTGGAAAAACCAAAGCTGCGGTGCGTTATTTACACTATTCAAATGCAGGGTTTAAAAGACCAAACCCAGGTCTTGATTTTATTTCGCTGTCGTTTTCTAGACGTTTTTAACCCTAGAAATCTTTGCTACACTAAGTACTTATAAATGACTCATTAGAGATCACCATGCAAATTTGGCATATACTCATCATCATCTTAGTGTTGGCAATCATTATCGGTAATATTTTGCTGATCAAACACTCAGCAAAAATGGATTTTAAAAAACCAACCGATGAAGATGAACTCAAATCAGAGCAACAAAAAAAGCCCTAACTAAGTTTTGTTAGGGCTTTACATCGTAGGGGATGTTCTTACTGCAGCTCCTCACGCAGCTCTTTGGTTGCTTTAACCATATTATCAAGAGCTTGTCGCGTTTCTTGCCAACCACGGGTTTTCAAACCACAGTCCGGGTTTACCCATAAACGCGCAACCGGTATTTTTCGTGCGGCTTTATGGATCAACGTTTTCATCCATGCAATATCCGGTACATTCGGAGTGTGAATATCATATACACCTGGACCAATATCATTTGGATAATCAAAATTCTCAAATGCTTCTAGTAGTTCCATGTTAGAACGTGAGGTTTCAATGGTGATCACATCGGCATCCATATCTGCAATCGCGGCAATAATACCGTTAAATTCGGCGTAACACATGTGAGTATGAATTTGTGTTTCATCTTTCACACCGCTTGCTGAGACCCTAAATGCATACGCTGCCCATTCTAAATATGCTTGCCATTGGCTACATTTAAGCGGCATACCTTCACGAAATGCAGGTTCATCAATTTGAATAATATCAATACCGGCATTTTGTAAATCGACCACTTCATCACGTAACGCAAGTGCAATTTGATTAGCGATGGTGGGTTTGTCTAAATCATCACGAATGAATGACCAAAACAGAATAGTTACAGGACCTGTTAGCATGCCTTTCATTTTCTTACTCGTCAGCGACTGTGCGTATTTTGTCCACTGAACCGTCATCGCTTTTTCACGTGATATATCCCCCCAAATTACAGGTGGTTTCACGCATCGCGAGCCGTAGCTTTGCACCCAACCAAACTGGGTAAAAGCAAAGCCTTCTAATAGTTCAGCAAAGTATTCAACCATGTCATTACGCTCCGCTTCGCCGTGCACTAACACATCTAAATCAAGCGCCTCTTGCTCTTCAACAGCGTAGCGAATTTCTGCTTTCATTTGCCTTTGATAATCATCCGCAGATAATTCACCGGCTTTATAATCACGGCGTGCTTGACGAATTACTTGAGTTTGTGGAAATGATCCTATCGTGGTGGTCGGCAGTAGCGGTAAATTAAGTGCTGCATGTTGTTTTTCAATACGTTGAGCAAATGCATGATTACGCTTACCGTCTTTTGCGGTGAGTGCAGTTACACGCTGTTGTACAGCTGTATTATTTACACGAGTAGAGGTTAAGCGTGCTTTAATAGGTGCTGAATAAGCAACGAGCTCACTGCTATCATTGCTTTCAAGCGCGGCTTTTAATAATGACAACTCTTGGCCTTTTTGTTTTGCAAATGCAAGCCATGAACAAAGCTCATCATCGAGCTTTTCTTCTTGCTCTAAATCAACCGGTGTATGCAGTAAAGAACAAGATGGAGCAAGCCATAGATTATCACCGCGCTTTAGCGCAATGTCTTTTATGCTATTAAATACAACCTCTAAATCAGTACGCCAAATATTACGGCCATTTACTACGCCTAATGATAAAACTTGATCTGTACTTAATAATATATCTAGTTTTGCAACATCAACATTTGTTGCAACACAATCAAAATGTACGCCATCAACGGGGTAACCTGCAATATCATCAAAGTAGGCAGTGACTGAGTCAAAATAACTAGCAAGTAACAACTTCACGCCTTGACCTGCAAGTGCACGAAAGCTTGTTTTTAATGCCTCTTGATAATCTTCTGTCAGCTCTAAACCTAATATAGGCTCATCAACCTGTACCCATTCAATCCCTTGCTGCGCTAATTTAGCGAACACGTGTTGATAAACAGCTAATAGTTTTTCAAGTAAGCTAAGTTTATCAAACTCCTCACCTGCACATTTTGCTAAGTAAAGATAAGTGACTGGGCCGACCAATACTACTTTTGCATTGTGCCCCAATGCTTGTGCTTGAGTAACTTGCTCGAATAACTCAGTCCAGGTTAGTTGAAACTGCTGATCATGAGTTAGCTCTGGAACTATGTAATGATAATTAGTATTAAACCACTTTGTCATTTCGCTTGCTGCACATGAACAACCGCTTGGTGCGCGACCACGCCCAATACGAAATAATGTATCAAGATCAATGCTACCATCCGCTTTTTGATGACGCTTGGGCACTGCGCCAATCAATAAAGAGGTAGATAACACATGGTCATACCAAGCAAAGTCACCTACCGGTAATAAATCAATCCCAGCATCTGCTTGAAGAGCCCAATTTTCTGCGCGGATCGTCTTACCTTGTTCAAGCAACTGCGCTTGGCTGATTTTACCAGCCCAGTATGATTCTACTGCAAATTTTAGTTCACGCTTTCTACCTATGCGAGGAAAACCTAAGTTATGTAATTGTGCCATGTTGAAATTCCCTTCCAGCTGTTTAGATAGCTAAAACCATAAACCTATACCTGACATCAAACAATTGATGCTTCCTCAGTTTCAACTTGAGGTAAATTCATGGAAATATTTTTTTGCAAACTCAAAAAATACAATGACAACGCTGTCAAATATGATGCTATAGTATATTTGTAAATTTCACGTAAAAAAATGGGACTTATAGCCATCTAGACGTTGATGCATCTTAATTTAAGGCGTATTATGGCTGTAATCTGAGTTAAACTCACCTTTACCATGAGAATTATTAAAGATGATTGATGTAAAACACTTAAAGACCATCGCAACCTTGAAAGAAACCGGTTCCTTGGTAAATACTGCGCGCGAATTATTTTTGACTCAATCCGCTTTGTCTCATCAAATCAAAGATTTAGAAAACAAACTTGATTGCCAACTATTTGAACGTAAAACTCAACCGGTGCGCTTTACCCCACAAGGTATGCTATTACTTGAACTTGCCAGCGAAGTACTCCCGCGTGTTGAAGCAACCAAATGCCGTTTAAAAGAAAGTCTTAATCAACCAATTTCACAATTACGACTTAGTGTTGAATGCCATGCTTGTTTTCATTGGTTATTACCAACAATTAAAGAATTCAATAACTTTTGGCCTGATATCAAAGTTGATTATGAGCGCGGCTTTAGTTATGACGCTATTCCTGATCTGCTCAGTGATGAATTAGATTTAGTACTCACTTCAGACATTCGTGAACCAGATAAACTTGAATACGCACATTTATTTGATTTTAAACTTAAATTAATTGTTGCTCCTGATCATGAACTAGCGAAAAAAGCCTATGTAACGGCACTTGATTTGAAAAACGAGACGATTATTTCGTACCCTATTCCACGAGAGCGTCAGGATATCTTCAAACATTTTATTCAAAATGCACGTTTTGATGGCACCTTGAAAACCGTAGATCAGGGCTTGCTCATTTTTCAGCTTGTCAGTGCCGGAATGGGGGTTGCAGCATTACCGGATTGGTTAGTAACACCATATGAAAGCCAAGGACTCATTAAGTCGATTCCATTAGGCGCGCTGGGATTAACCCGTCCAATGTATTTAGCCATGAAAAAGAATATGAAAGATAACCCAGTGTATCGCCACTTTTTAAATACCTGTAAGTTAAATAACGGTCGATAAAATAGGTTTAACCCAGTAGCATACAGAAAACCCCTTTATGTGTGCTACTGTGATGTTTGAACTGAAAAAAATCCTCGGTGCAATGCTGATGCCATTGCCTCTGTTTGCTCTACTGTGCTTTGTTTGCTTATTAATCGCACTGCGTACCAAGAAAGTAAGCGTATTTATTGGTTTAATCGCAATCACCAGTTTATTGCTGATCAGTACCCCTTTTATTGGTCAAAAAATAATTGCTCCAAATTCACAGTTAAAGTATATTTTTGATACAAGTAAACAGCCGATACTCGATAAAATAGTGGTACTTGGTTGTGATATAAATCCTAACCCAAAACTTAACGCCAATAGCCAACTTGGTAATTGTGCTAAAAGCCGCCTAATCGAAGGTATGCGCTTAGCATATGTGTACCCACAAGCTCAACTTATTGTTTCAGGTGGCGGTTACAATAAAGTGACCAACAGTAGTTTGATGCAACAAACCGCGATAAGTTTAGGTATTGATGCGCAGCGTATTAAACAAAATCCTACGGCTATGGATACCGCCGATGAAGCACGGCTTTTAGCACCTGCTCTAGTTGATTTTAAAGTTGCACTGGTAACTTCGGCAAGTCACATGGCACGAGCAAAAGATCTATTTAATAGCCAAGGCGTTGATGTTATTCCCGCCGCCACTGATTTTTACGATTTCTCAGCGTGGCCTCATCACAAACAATATATTCCGAGTGTTGAAGTATTAAAGGCAGTCACAAGTTATTGGCATGAAGTAATCGGTAGTACGTGGATAAGTGTGCGCCGCTGGATTGATCCAGAAGCGCTTTAACATCTCACTCACTTAAAGTGAAGTAGCTGGCAACTCAAACTGGGTTGTCTATATCAATAAAGGTTACATCAAAGCCATGTTGCTCAGCCAATAACTCACCGAGCGCTTTTATGCCATAGCGTTCGGTGGCGTGATGGCCTGCGGCAAAAAAATCGATCTTTTGCTCACGAGAACTGTGAATGGTCTGCTCTGAAGCCTCGCCTGTTAAATAGGCATCAATCCCCTGGCTAGCAGCCAAATCAATATAACCTTGACCACCTCCAGTACACCAAGCGATGGTCTCAATTAGCTCATCACGTACTAGGCTAACTAAAGGTTCACGAGCGAGCACTGTTGATATTTTTTGTGCAAATTGCTCACCACTCATTGGGATTTTTAAACGCCCTTTGACTGCGACACTATTTGCTACAGGCTCCAAACCATCGAGTATTTCTAAATCAAGCAGCTGTGCTAATTGCGCGTTATTACCGATTGCTGGATGCACATCAAGAGGTAAATGATAGGCAAATAAATTGATATCATGATTAAGTAACGCAGCTATGCGACGCTTTTTCATACCGGTAATGGGTTGCGCTTCACCTTTCCAGAAATAACCATGATGAACTAATATTGTGTCTGCGCCATGCGCAATTGCAGCATCGATTAATGCTTGACTGGCAGTGACACCTGTAACAATTTTTTTAATCTGTTCACGTCCTTCGACTTGTAGTCCATTTGGGCAAAAGTCTTGAATAGAATCAGGTCTTAAAATGGTATTTAGTAATTGGTTAAATTCTCTGCGCTGCATTATTTTATTCCAGATTAGCGTTAAATTTTGTGCAAATTTTGGCGTTTATAGGGCTAAAATGGAAGGAAAATCGCAAAAAATTGAAAAGTAAGTCAAAAATAGGTATAAATAAATATTCTCAATCTGTGTTTACAACGTATAGGGCCTCTGATGAGCAAACTAGACAAAACAGAAGTATTAAATGCCTTTGAAGCAGCATACCAAGCAGCCAATGGTAAGAAACCTGAAATTACCAGCAAACCTGGTTGGTACAGCATCGACGGCGGCAAAAACTTGCGCCTTGCAGAAGTTGCTGAATTAACAGAGCAGCTAACTTCAGGCGATACGTCTGCACAACCTGCAGCAACAGCACCTGCTAAGAAAACTAAAACTAAATCAGCAGTGCCAGCTAAAGCAGCTGTTAAAAAAGCACCATTTACTATAACAACAGCTAATGGAGAAGGTTACACTGCCGAAGAGTTTTGGATTGTGTACCTAGCTAAAAAAGATCACGATTGCCGCTTACCTCGCGGTGTTGTGTAATAACTTTAGACTCGTAGCATAAAAAAACCGCTTTTAAGCGGTTTTTTTATGGCCAACAACGTTGAGTTTTGTATTCAACCACCCTGATATATACCCACAGATAACAATAAACACGGTACCAACAAGAACTGGCATAATCAAAAAGTCCCAACTTTGACCACTGACCATAATCAAAATAGGGTTGGCCCCTGCTGCAGGATGTATGGTGTTAGTCAACATCATTACGGTCACAGCTAATCCAGTCGCAATAGCAATACTGATCGGATCCACGCCTATAAAACTAATAAAAGCCAAACCTATCACGGCAGTGATGAAATGCCCTACAATAACATTTTTTGCTTTTGCTAAAGGGCTGTTTGGTACACCAAACACCAGCACCGCAGTTGCGCCAAATGGTGCCATAAGCCATACACCATAATTCCCTAAACTTTCTAAATATGCTAATACCGAAAGTGTCAGTGCAGAAAAGATACCCGCGATAACGGCTTTGTAAAATACAACATTCATTAATATTACTTCCTTCAGGGGTAGACCGACTTGTCTACATTTAGATGATAGACAAGTCGGTCTACTTATGTCAAGCTTACTTTTTGACTAGGAGCAACCATGGATAAACGTACCCAGATAATTAATACCGCACTCAGTGCGTTCTATCTAAGAGGGATCCATGCGGTAGGCATTAATGAAATACTTAAAGAAGCAGGTGTTGCAAAAAAAACGCTTTATAATCATTTCGTCAGTAAAGATGAGTTGATCTGTGCGTGTTTAGAGCTCAGAGATCAGCGCTTTAATCAGTGGTTGTATGAACAATTAGAAAACTGCAATACCCCCTTCGAAGTGGCTTATGCACTTTTTAGCGCACTCTCCGCTTGGATAGATAATAAAGTCTCTGAGCTTGGACCTTTTAATGGCTGTTTTTTTATTAATACCGCAGCGGAGTTTCCACACAGCGAGCACCCTATCGCGATGCTTTGCAAAGCACACAAAGAATCAGTTTTACAATTATTGTTCGATAAACTCTCACACACAGAACAACTTAAAGGTCAGTTAGAAAAAACCATACAGTTAGCACAATTATTAATGACCTTAAAAGAAGGTATGATCTGTCAGGCTAGAGTGACGCACTCCAGTAATACACTATTGCAAGACCCAGTATTATTACGCCAACTTATAGCAAGTAGCATATAAAAAAAGCGGCTGTTCAGCCGCTTTTGATTGGGTATAACACTAATAATTACTTATCTTCAAAGTACAATTTGTCGCGTGCTTTTTTGCCAACTTCATTCATAGTCGCGGCATCAAATAACCGACCGTTGATCATCGTATAATCAACTTTATCTGTATCACGAATATTAGTCAGTGGATTACCATCGATCACCATTAAGTCAGCCAGTTTACCGACTTCCAATGAACCAATATTCTGATCAAGGCCGATGTACTTGGCCGGATCAAGCGTTGCCGCACGAATAGCTTCCAGTGGACTCATACCACCTTGAGCAAACATCCAAATCTCCCAGTGCGCTGCAAGGCCTTCGCGCTGACCATGTGCACCTAGATTCACTAAAACACCTAAATCTTGTAGCTCTTTTGCTACCCGTGCATTGTTAAAGTGATTATAGTGGTGATCGGGGGCTTTAACACGGCGCATTGAACGTGGTAATAATTGGTTTTTCGGCACAAATTTACTTAAGCGCGGGTGATTCCACACATCAGTCTTATCATACCAATAGTTTTCTCCCCAGATGCCGCCATATGCCACACCAAGTGTTGGCGTGTAGCCTACATCACTTTGTGACCAAAGCTGCTTGATATCATCATAAATATTCGCCACGGGAATTGAGTGCTCAATACCCGTGTGACCATCAACCACCATCGTTAAATTATGCTGTAATAATGAACCACCTTCTGGCACCACCATCATTTCAAGCTCTCGACCAGCTTCAATTACTTGTTGGCGTTGTTCACGTCGTGGTTGGTTGTATGATTTAACACTAAACGCGCCAACTTTCTTTAATCGCTCTAAGTGAAATTTAGCATCATCTAACGAATCAATGTGTGATGTATAACCTGGCATATTGGCACCATATAAAATAGTACCGGTTGAGAAAATACGTGGGCCTACAATAGTCCCCGCTTTTTGCATTTCGCTGGCTGTAAAAATCTCTGTTGTATCGTTTGATGGATCGTGAATTGTCGTGACGCCTAACGATAGGCCCGCTAAGTTTTTCCAATTTTGCTCAGGAATGATCTCATCGCTGCCTTGTGAACCATGCGCATGCGCATCAACAATTCCTGGCATAATTGTTTTGCCAGATACATCAATTACCTGTGCGCCTTTTGGAATGTTAATATCAGCAGCTGTGCCAACGGCTTTAATATGTTTACCATCGGTTAATAGTATACCATTTTCAATGACTTGCTCACCTTTCATGGTAATAATACGTGCGCCCGTTAAAGCTATCATGCCTTTTGGTTCAGCCATTTTGCTACTAAAGCCAATGTTATCGCCACTTTTTACTTTAAAGTCAGCGTCACCCGCTTTATTGATATCAAATAAACCTGCCAAACTTGCATGATAAAGCTCTGGGCCTAGCGTCCAATACAGTTTATCGCTGCTGGCGCTCCAGCTGATATTCTCACCGGCACGAACAGATAACTGCTCAATTGGAAATTGGCTGTCTTTAGGACCAATATTAATGGTTTTACCACTTTGCACTAATGGCGTAACAAACACTTTAAAACGTTCAGCAAAAGCGAGGTACTTGCCATCAGGCGATACTCTAAACTCAGTCGCATGCTCTGACTCATAAAGCTTAGTGATTTTTTTCGAATCAAGTTCAACCACACTTAGCGTTGGCTTAGGCCATGGGCTCATCACAAAAACTCGATCATTAGCTGATGCAAACTGCGGCTGATAACCACTTTTAGAAATTAACTCAGCTTTCCCGCCTTTGCTACTCACTGCATAAATACCCGGATGCAGTGACCAATCAGGGTTTAAAATGCTGCCTCCTGAGGCTTTACGGTACACTACCGTTTTGCCATCAGGACTAAATGTTGGCTCAACATATTTACCTGGCTCTGTGGTAATATCGTCACCGCGACCACTGCGCGGAGAGACAACTCGTACAGCGCCCTGCTCGTTATCATCCCAGGTTACATAAACTATTTTCTTACCATCACGGGAAAACTGTGGGAACAACTCAAAGTGATCATCTTGTTTTGTTAAACGCTTTATTTTTCCTGACTCTAAATCGCGTTTATAAATATGTCCTAGCGCTTCAAAAATTGCTGTTTCACCATCCGGTGAAATCTGTACATTACGCAACATTTTTACAGCAAACTCATCGCTATCAATGTTTTGTGTAAAACGCACTGCTTGTTGAATTTTTTTACTGGTTTTAACTATAAATGGTACGGTTTCTACATCGCCATCTTGCACATCAAGTTTATGAATAGTACCACCAGCCCAAAATACCAGTTGGTTATTATCTGGTGTCCAGGCAATCGTTGGATACACGCCATGAATAGCCCAAGTCTCTTGCATATCACGTTCAAGCTTGTCATATAGCTTAGTATGCTTACCGCTGGTTAAGTCATATAGGTAGAGGCTAGTTTGAAAATCATCTCGTTTAATATACGCAAGCTTCTTACCGTCTGGCGACGGGGTTGGTCTAATCGCGCCGCCCATACCATCAATAATCGTTTCTATCTCACCCGTTTCGCGATCGTAACGCTTGATTTTATAAATGCCAGCAACCGAATCTTTTGAATAATGAAAGGTTTTACCTGGCGTTGCATCATGTGAAAAATAAACATATCGGCCATCAGGTGAAAACATCGGCTCACCTAAATCTTTTTGATCATTCTCACGTTTAGTGAGTTGTACACCTTTGCCACCCGCTTTATGATAAAGCCATACTTCACCTGCGCCTAATGAACGGCTCGCTGTAAAATGCTTACGAGCAACAATATAGTCGCCGTCGGGACTCCATGCGGGGCTGTTCAATAAGCGAAACGTTTCATCGGTTACCGCGGTTTGATTCTCACCGTTTAAATCCATCAACCAGATATTATCGCCGCCACCTTGATCAGAGGTAAACGCAATATGTTTACCATCAGGACTAAAACGCGGTTGCATTTGCCATGCGATATCAGAGGTCAGTTGGGTGGCAGTGCCACCAGCCATCGGCATAGTGTAAATATCGCCCAGCAAATCAAACACAATGGTTTTGCCATCAGGACTGACATCGATATTCATCCAAGTGCCTTGAGAGACACTAATATTAGCATCAACAAATTGCCCTTGTGGCGCATCCACTTGCCATTTTTTGTCATCATTATCTTGTGCCTGAGCCTGACCATATAGCGCCAGTGACACAGCTACAGCCATTGCTGTATGAAGCATTTGTTTCATCGCCTTCTCGCTTATTTTTATTGCGGTTTTCATCTTATAAACATGATTGCAACAAAAACGGCAGCAAGTTACCAGCGATATCTGATAAAGCGTCGTTATTTGGCGGTTAATGCCATTTTATTGGATCAAACTGATAATAGCCGACCAATAAACTGTATATTTCAGGATCATAATGGCGCAGCTCACTGGGCTTTTCGAGAAAAGTTTCGGTGATCACGGCAAAAAATTCGGCTTCATTAGTTGCACCATAACTATGAATAACATGCGGCATATTATACGCAACATGAGTTTTTAACTGATTATAAGCGCGGCTAAAAACACGGCCCCACTGTTTATAATCTGCCTCTTTAGCTAATATAGGCGTGCCTGTGGTTTTACCTGTTTCTTGATCAAGTTGGTGAGCAAATTCATGAAACACTAAATTATGTCCGTCACTGGGTAAGCGATTCCCTTCAAGCACATCGTGCCAGCTTAGAACTAAAGTCCCTCCAGGCCATGACTCGCCTTGACGAACAGTATTATGATAGCTTACTAATCCGGCACTATCACGAGATGTCTGCGGCGCGTAATAGGCACTTGGGTACAGCAAAATTTCTTTCACATTTTGATAAAGTGGCCATGGTTTATTAAGCACCAACACACATGCATCCGCAGCAATTATTAACTTCATACTCTCGTTTAGAATTAAACCATCACAACCAATAAAGCGTTTTTCATTTAGAAACCAGACAATATGACGCTCTAATTTTTCCCGATCAGCATCCGTCATTTTTTGATAGATAGGCATATACCGTAACAATAATGTTTTTTGCTTTTCATCTAAACGATAATCTTGATACTTTTTTTGCCACAAGCGGTTTTGAATAACCGGCCAACGCCAATAAACAACTACAAACGCAATCAGCGCAAATATTAATAATCCATTTACCATTACGAGGTCCTATCAACAGGTGTAGCTTATTAATATGTCCTGTGAGGATAAAATTCAATCATCTAGCCTAGCAACAGCTAAAAAACCGCCCATAACTATGTTAAAGGCGGTCAACTATATTATTACGTAAAATCAATTATATTAACGATATAAACGGTCCCATGCACAAGTACGGTAACCATTACGCTCAAAGTAGAAACGATTACAATTATCATCGTAGTTGCTATTGCCGACATCAATACGATGACCACTAATATATTGATTATGTAATGACACCTGCTGGCCGTTATACAACAAAGTAAAATGCACGTGAGGACCTGATGATTGTCCCCCTTCACATAGTGCTTGGTTATAATTGTTCGCATAACGACCGAGCCATGCACCTGGCTGCACAAAATCACCGCTACTATACTGCAGATTAGACATATGATAATAGTTGGTTGAATATCCACTCGAATGCGTTACGCGGATATTACATGACGAAAAACGTGTGATAGTACCGCCATGCGCCGCTTGAACATATGGTGTATTTGCGCCCCAACCACCAGAGCCATCATTAAAATCAAGCGATGAATATGGATAACCAGAGCCAGTATTAGAGTGAGCCCCACCGCTGTACCAATAATAACCTGATGACCATGGTAAGTTCATTGAAAAACTAGCCGCAGCAAACTGCTGATTGCTACTTTGTAGTTCACTTTTAGAGGATCTTTGTAACTGAGCGCGACTATCAGGGAATAGACGCTCAAACGTCGCTAAAAAGCCGGTTAGATCGCTCTTAGCGTAATTAACATTATCTTTGCTTAATACTTGTTTTTTAAGAACACTGACCAATGCTACTGTCGCTGCAGTACTGCTGTTGGTATTGACTCTATTGGTGATTTCCTCGCCCGCATACTTTGATGTTTCCGGGGTGGCTTGGCTATCTTGCCACTGTTTATATGCATAAAAACGTTGACTTAACATCATTACCACATCTTCTAGCTGGGCATCAAAACCGTGTTCGTCAGATAAACCTGCAAAAGCATTATTAATATCTGCGTCAGGATCAGAAAGTAAGCCACTTTGCAGCTCAATCAACGCTAAGATAACTTTAGGGTTGATACTTGTATAACCTGCCCAGTGCAAAACACGCTCTTTTTTATCTTCCAGTACAGGCGCATGCAGAGCAAAGAAATTATCCCAATCTTCACGCAACAAGTCATTATTGAACACAAACTGAGTATCGTCCACAGCCACCAAGGAGGTTAACTTAAGTGACTCAATGGACTGTGCAGTAAAGTTAAAATCATTATGCTTATGGCCTTGTGCAAACACCGCTGGCGACACACCTAAAACACCTGCTAAAGCTACATATATCATCTTACTTTTCATCTTTTGTTCCTTCTGTTCACATCAAAAAGATCCCAAAGCGGGAACAAAAGGTATAGCATCAAATCCAATCAAATGTTAATAAAATGTTTTAATGTATGTATTGATATTTATTATGTACCCGAAAAGTAATAGCCTGTAGCGTGTTTAGCTACCAAAAAAACATACACTCATATTGTCAACAAACCAAGCTTCTAGGCGATTTAAATATATAACCTCAAAATTGAATTTGGGATCATCTTAATTATCAATACACAAGTCCATCGTATAGCACTCTTTGTTAATGACACTTACGAGTTTATCTGACCCCAGAATAGTCAATATCTAATAACAGGAAATATATCTGTCGAAAACATTATTAACTCAGTCAGATCCCCCTTTTAAATTAGTCAATTAGAAAGTTAAAAAGTAACGATTGAGTATTTACAGAAGATAAAAAAAGGGAGAGAGTACAAAACTCCCCCCCGTAGAAACAGCTAACCTTTAAAGCACAGGTAAGGTAATTTTGCCTGTAACAATTTCAGAACTGCCTTTTACAGCATACTCATAACCAAAAGTAACATTATTTTTACTGCTTAATTGATTGTCATCAAGATTTTCTATTTGATAAGTATTATTTGATAACTTATACCACTGACGATCAGGAAGGCTTGTGTAGAAATCAACAGAGTAGTCATCAATTAAAATAGTTTCATTAACAGCAACTGAAACTGTATTAATCTCGCTAATATTTATGTTGCCATCAGATACAATTGTGCTCTCAATTAGTGCAGGGTTTACTTTTCCATTGGCTGTATAGCCTAGCAAATTAACTTTAAAATGACTTAAGGTTGCTATTGATGCTGGTAAGTAAAGACTACCATTGTTTGATTTACGCTTAAAACCAACATCTTCATTAGCTGTATTCTTAAGTACTATAGTTTTGCCGTCAGTTAATCCGTTATTATTATCCCAACGCAATTGATTGATATCAAAAGGAGATTGATCTGCAATACGAAATGAGCTTGCGGCTGAGATATTCACGACTTCACCTGTAGACTTCACACTGACTTTTTCAATGTTATACTCATAATGACCGCCGACAAGAGGAGCGGCTGGTGACAGAGTAACAAATGTATCGTTATATTTAAGCGATGAGGTAAAAGGAACAGAAACGTCATTAAACGAAATTTGCGTTACGCCTTGTGCAATAAAATCGTTTTCATCATCAGTACCTTTAACAACCGTTATTTGACGTTTCTTAATTAATGACGCAGCACTATCAACTAACTCAATAGGCGCTTCCATAAACATATAGAAGTTTTGAGATGTTTCATCTGCTATGGCACTAACAACTCGCGGCCTAGAGGAAAACGACGATACTCTTGGCTTTATTACTAGTGATAAAACACCATCGTCTAGTTCATAAAAACGATTTAAATTATTAAAGCTTGAGTTAGTAACTGACACCCCACCATTTGTAGCATAAAGATTTACTTCACCTGTATCATAGCGATTACCTGAACTATCTACGAAACTAGGTAAAAGTAGCTTCATCTTTGAACTACCATTATATTCAAAAATATACTCTTTACTATCAGCATCGAAAGTTGCTGGCGTTCCTTTAGTAAGATTTTTTAATGAAACAAAGTTCAAATTATCAAATGTATTACCAAGTTCATTAATTACTGAAACACGGACTTCAAACTTTGCGTTTTCAGCTGTTTTAGAAACATACAAAGTATTTCCGTTGGTTAACTCGCTTATATTAATTTGGCTAATACTGTCTGACTGATTGTTATAACTAAAATCATCAACAGCATCATTGTCAACATCAAGGTCCATTGATAGCAGATCAGTAAAACCGGCTACTTTAGCAATAGAGTACATACCAGTATCTGCATTATAGGTAGAACGAATAAAATGTTCATTACGATTCGAAAATTCATTGTACATATTAAATGCAGTGGAAATACTGTAACTAAATTCAAGCCCTGCTACAGGTGTATTTTCACCATTAAGCAGTACTTCAAACTGCACAGTTTCAGCACTTGAAACTTCTAAACTTCCCAATTGAGCTATACCGTAATTCGTTTTACCGTAAAAAGCACGCTCCTGAAAAGAACCATCAGCACTGGAGACAAGCAGAACAAAGTCAGAGTTTTTTGGGAGCTCATTTAATTCAAATAAACCGTTTGAAACAGCGACAGGCTCGCTCCAGTCATTACCAATTTTAATTGATACTTGGGCATTATTAACAGACTCACCTGTTAATAAGTGTTTAACTGATCCAGTTAAAGTTACACTTTTTAGCTCAGCTTGAGCATCAGTATTATTTTCAATAGCAGCTACGATATCGTCATTATTATCTTCAACTTCTAGGCAACCAGAAAGGAAAAAACTAGATGAAATAGCAAGTGCAATAGCAGATTTTCTTAACATTTAAACTCCATGTATTTATTATTTTTACCCAGATTAGGCTCATGTGAAGTATACCGAAGTACTTGCTTATAACGCAACAATACAATCCCAAATCAGGGGCTTAAGTATCTGAACATAAGATGAATTGTCTATTTATCCCCCACAACCAACTGGATTGTTTGTTTTTATAGCAATTAATGTACAAAATCGACTGTCCATTTAATATAGAAAATAACATTAGCAATAAGTAAAGTTAAAGTATTCATAGTAAGTAATTTAACTACGAAGGATAACAGTCAAAGAATTTTTTAATAACCTTTTCACTTCACATTTTAATCTTTATATTTTATTTATTTCGACTCGATTTCGGCCATTACTTTTTGCTTGATAAAGCGCTTGGTCAGCTTGCGCCAGTAACCTGTCATAGTCATTAACTGCCAATGAATCTGCGACTCCAAAACTAACCGTTACCGATAACCCGCTAGCTATGTTTGAAAAATCGTAGTTTGCAATTTGCACACCTAATTCTTCACATAATTGAGCGGCTTGTTGCGCGGTTTTATGAGGGAATAGTAATGTAAATTCTTCACCTCCCCAGCGAGCAACTTGACTATCATCACTCTCATTGAGCTCTCCTAGTATATGAGCAACTACGCAAATTACTCGGTCGCCAACAATATGTGACCACCCGTCATTAATTCGCTTAAAATGATCAATATCCATGATCGCAATAGCGAGAGGTGAATCATGTTGCTTAAAGTCAGCAAAATTATCCGCGAGCCAACAATCAAAGGCACGACGATTTGGCAAATCAGTTAGTTGATCATGGGTTGCTTGATGAGCAAAGGCATCTGTTTGTTGTTGCAGATCATTAGTTTGTTGCTCAACCCGCTTGATCAGCTCGATTTCTATTTTTTTATAATGATAAAGTCGGTATCTATAAAGCCCGTAGACCAATGCTAATAAACCGATAAAAACCATGATTTTAAAAGTATTTTTTTGCCAGAAATAAGACTGGATCACAAACGTTAAGGTTTTATCATTATCTTGCCATTGCCCATTAGGGTAGCCAGAACGTACTTTGAACGTGTACTTGCCCGGTGGTAAGTTAGTATATTCTGTAATACTGAGTTGATTACGGTTAACCCACACATTGTTATAGCCAGCCAATTGGGTCTGATAATTCAATCGATGGGGCATAATAAAACTTAAGCCCGCATAATGAAAAGAGAGCCGCGAAACACCCAGCGGTAAAATGATTTCTTCATCTTGCTGCACTAAGGGGGTCATTTTGCCATCTACATACATGGCCTCAATAATTGTCGGTAATGTCTTCTTAGTAGCTTGCTTTAATCGTTCAGGGACGATAGTACTTGCCCCTTGCGCTGTAGCAATCCAAATACTGCCATCTTTATGCAACACCGCAGCAGGATTAGACCCGCCATTAGCCTGGGCGCTAAGCATGCCGTCTCCTTCATCATATAGCTGATACTGGATTGGCAACGCATTATTTTGTGCTAACTGGGCGAGTCGCTGTTTGACTTGCTGTTGATTAACTTGGATCACACCGCGATTACTAGATAACCAAAACGAATCTCCCTGTGCCACAACTTGAAACAACTTATCAACTGGCAAGCCTTGTTCACGCCCAAGAATACTCATCTCTCCGGTTGGGATATGACACCGGACAAGACCACGGTCTGTCGCCATCCAGATATATTCAGATTCAGCATAAAAACCAAAAGCATATGCAGCATCAAAATGGGCTGGAAATACTTTAGCCGTAAACTTTTCTAAACTTGGGCTAAAAAATGCGACCCCAACGCCGGTTCCAATCCATACATTGCCATAATTGTCTTCGCTAAGGGCTATAATAAAATCACCAGGTAAACCATCTACACTTGAAAACTGCTTCAGTGATCCATCCACATCTATTCGTGTCAATCCTGCTGCGGTTCCTACCCATAAGCGCCCTGCACTATCAAATAATAACGCCCTGACTTCATTGCTGGCTAAGCCATTTTTACGATCTAGAACAGGATAAGCTTTACCATTGATGATCCGCATCAAACCTGAGGTATAAGTCCCTAGCCAAATATGTCCTTGCGCATCCTCAGCTAAACTTAAAACCGATAACGGATCATTCCCATAAGCAGCAGGAAATGTGTTTACTTTATTATCTTCAATACGGTTTAAACCTAGGCTGCCGCCTACCCATAAGCTACCATCTGAATGGGACAGCACGGTGCGAACATAGTCCCCTGTTAAACCGCGTTTTGTGGTCCAAGTTGAAAAAGCAGCTTCACGCAATCGGTACAAACCGCCATTTGTGCCAACCCAAATACTATTTTCACGATCTTGTAATAGCGATAAAATCCGATTGGCTGGTAAACCAGCGTCAGCATCAAGTTGTTCAAGTCCTAACGGGCTTAATCGAAACACCCCTTTATTGATCGTACCAAACCAAAGATCATCATGATCATCTTGTAAAATACTTGAGATAGCCTCATCTTTAAGCTGAGCATGAATACTGACAAAACGGTTGTTCACCTGCTTCCATGCGCCTTGTTCACTGCCTACAATGAGTTCACCTTGGCGGGTCAAATACAAGGTGTATATTGGACTTTGTGGTAAACCTGAATCGGGAGTAATTAATCGCGCTGTTTTATTATTAATTTGATACAAGCCTTTGCTGGTTGCAGCCCAAATCATACCTGCTTTGTCTGCTATTAGGCGATAAGCACTGAGGTTTTCTAAAATCGCCGTGTCCGGCGCACTATCAAACTCTCGATATACAACACCTTGGCCCTCAAGAGCTAACCAAGTTTCATCTGAAGGTGTTTTTAATACATGATTTACCATCACAGTGGCATTAGGCTTAGCGTGCCATTGCCCTTGATATAAATGACTGATCCCACCTCGGGCACCCACGATATATAAACCGCCATCAGCTTGTGGGGCTAAACTACGTAAACCAGAATCTGGTAAACCAGTTATTTCCGTGCGTGTAAATAGTTTAAACTCACGGCCATTAAATCGGGCTAATCCTTCCCATGTGGCAATCCATATATAGCCATCATTTGTTTGCACCACACTATTGATACTATTGTGAGGCAAACCAGAACGGGTATTCCAAGTTTCGGCAAAGTAGTCATTAAGAGGTAAACGGGTTTGCTCAGCAGCAAAGCTGCTAAAAACAACAAAAAAGAAAAAGCAAAGACCTAAACGAATCATTATACTAAACGCCTTCGTAATTATGGCGAGCTAACAACTTAGCATTAACGCAAATTAAATAGATAATGATTTACTAGTAGTTAATTATCATTATATTTTCTTGTATAGGAATTATACTAACATAGTCTGAGTTTTATTTTCATTAACTAAATAACACAATTCGTTTACGACTACGCTAAGCACACAGAGCGTCTATGCTTTGCTGCAGCTGGTCAATAAACTTCGCTACATGTAAACCATCCATCAATGCATGGTGCACATCTATTGAGATAGGCAATGTCCCCTTTTGCGCATCAAACTGTCCAAACACTAATTTAGGAATGCCGAAATGATTACCTTGTGTATGTGCGTGAGAGAAGCTTGTAAAGTTCAACCACGGTAAAACCGAAATATGGATCAAATCAGTCTGACCTTCGGTTTGCGCAAAAGCAGTTGAGAATAATGGCTGTTGCTTTGCAGCTAAGCTAACTTTATTTGCATGCACTTGAAAGTCGTTCAACGTAGCTTGTTGTGAAAAATAGCTAAACCTAAAGGTATCATCATCAGCAAGCTCTACCACACTGGCACGTTGAGCAGCTAGTTGCCAAGGTACACCGTCAATGATCCTCAGTAACATTGGTTGATAAGCATTGCTTGCCTGCAATGTTGCATAGATATAGGCATGAAAAAAAGAGCATTGTTGTGATTTACAATACTGATACAGCGCCCCCATATCTAATTCTACACATACATTAAAATAAGGTTGCGTAAACTCTTTAAACAGTGAGAAATGTTGTTGGCGTGGCCATGTGGCTAAATCGATGGGCGTCATATCTTTAGAAAACTATACAGGTCAGGATGACCGTATCGTGAGGGATTTACTGAATAATGTAAAGGCGTGCAATTGCACGCCTAAACGCGTTTATTATAAACCGTTTTTGATGATCTCTTGTGCGAGTTCGTCTGCGATCAAATGCGTTGATTTTTGCTCTTTCTCACTTCGCGAAAAAATTTCAGTTAAGGTTTTGAAAATCCCCTCAACATGTTTATTTGATGCCTCAGCACTGTAACCTTCTGGCGCTGTTTCATAATAAACATTAATAATACCACCTGCGTTAATCACATAATCTGGTGCGTATAAAATACCTTTTTCACGAATGATCTCACCGTGACGAGACTCGGCTAATTGGTTATTTGCACAACCAGCAATAATTGTCGCTTTAATGCGTGGAATAGTCGCATCATTTACTGTTGCACCAAGTGCACACGGTGCATATACATCGACATCAAGGTCGTATATTTCATCAATGCCTACAGCAGTCGCTGCAAAATCATTCACGACTCGATCAATTGCCACTTGGTTGATATCAGTTACAAACAAGATCGCACCCGCGTCATGCAAATGTTTACATAAGCCATAAGCAACAGCGCCTAAGCCTTGTACTGCCACTTTAATGCCACTCAAGTCTTGGTGACCACGTTGATGTTGTAACGCCGCTTTAATTCCTAAAAATGTGCCATACGCTGTAAATGGTGACGGGTTACCACTTTTACCTTCAAGGCCTAATACATAGTTAGTTTCTTTATTCATAATAGCCACATCATCACAGGTGATGTTTACATCTTCAGCAGAATAGTAACTACCATTTAAGCGCTCTAATTGGCGACCAAATGCACGGAATAACTGTTCAGACTTAATTTCTTTGGCATTACCAATGATCACAGATTTACCACCACCAAATGGTAAACGTGCTACCGCATTTTTGTAGGTCATACCCTTTGATAAACGAAGCGCATCGACAACAGCGTCGTCATCACTTGCGTAATCCCACATTCTGCAACCACCAACAGCAGGACCTAAATTAGTATTATGAACGGCAATAATTGCACGAAGGCCTGATTCTTTATCTGAACAAAAAACCACTTGTTCGTGGTTATCAAAATCAACTCGATTGAACACAGCCACTTTATCTTACTCCGAAATTTGTAACCCGTGAGAGGGTATGCACGCTGAAATTGCCGAGACTCTACCACTTCATATTACAGCTTGCCACTATATGAGATGATAAAACCTATCAATATCAGGCGCTGTAATAAATAAGCTAATTTATCGCAATTTTAAACATTTTAAATTCAAAAAAAGTTACTTTTTAGAATAGTTAATTAACTTAACTAAAAATATAGCATGATAACGTTTACGTGAACGTCAATTTGAATATTATTGTAAAGTTTAAATTACAAGGCAATAAACAGCAACAAGAGAGTAATGATGGGTGTTTGCGGGAGATTAGGTGGTTTACATCCAACTGGTCAGAGCTGATAAGCGGTATCTGAGAAGACTCAAATACCGCATAATAAAGCGAATACTTATTTTAACTTAGCGTCTAACTCTGCAATTTTAGCTTTCCAAATTGCTGGGCCTTGGGTATGCGCATTTGCGCCTTCACTATCCACTGCGACAGTGACTGGCATATCTTCTACTTCAAATTCATAGATAGCTTCCATACCTAAATCTTCAAATGCCACTACACGGGCTTTTTTGATTGCTTTAGATACTAAGTAAGCTGCTCCACCTACGGCCATCAAATACACAGATTTATTGTTTTTGATAGACTCAACCGTTGCAGGGCCACGTTCCGCTTTACCAATCATGCCAATAATGCCGGTTTTTTCTAGCATCATGTCAGTGAATTTATCCATCCGAGTTGCTGTTGTAGGACCCGCTGGGCCCACTGCTTCATCACGTACCGCGTCAACTGGGCCAACGTAGTAAATAAACTTATTATCAAAATCAACACCTGCAGGTAACCCTTCACCAGAATTGATCATATCTTGCAGACGTTTATGCGCTGCATCACGACCAGTTAATATAGTCCCTGACAGTAATACTGTTTCGCCCATTTTCCATTCATGCGTATCTTCTTTAGTTAGCGTATTTAAGTCAACACGACGCGTACCCTCACCCACTTCAAATGTGACTTCTGGCCAATCTTCAAGTTTTGGCGCTTTTAAGTTTGCAGGACCTGAACCATCTAATGTGAAATGTACATGGCGAGTCGCCGCACAATTTGGGATCATAACCACAGGTTTTGAGGCCGCATGAGTCGGTGCGGTTTTTATTTTCACATCAACCACTGTTGTTAAACCGCCAAGGCCTTGTGCGCCAATACCGAGCTTATTTGCACGCTCAAATATTTCTAAACGAAGCTTCTCTTCGGTGGTTTCTGCGCCACGTTCCATAAGCTCATGGATATCAACTGGATCCATAAGTGATTCTTTTGCCATTACTGCGGCTTTTTCTGCCGTTCCGCCAATACCTATACCTAGCATGCCTGGTGGACACCAACCAGCGCCCATGGTCGGCAAGGTCTTTTCGACCCATTCAGCCACATCATCAGATGGATTAAGCATCACCATTTTACTTTTATTTTCAGAGCCGCCGCCTTTTGCTGCCACCATTACTTCAACATTGCCGCCTGCCACTAAATCAATGTGCACGACCGAAGGCGTATTATCTTTGGTGTTTTTACGGCTACCTGCAGGATCTGCAACAATAGATGCACGTAATGGATTATCTGGATTCAAATAAGCACGACGCGTCCCTTCGTCAACCATTTGCTGTACGGTTAAATCTGTTTTGTCCCACTTAACATCCATACCTACTTTCACAAAACAAGTAATAATACCTGTGTCTTGGCACAAAGGACGTTTGCCTTCTGCCGACATCCGCGAGTTAATTAAAATCTGCGCAATGGCATCTTTTGCCGCTTTACTTTGTTCTTTGTTATAGGCTTTTTCGAGCGCTTGAACAAAATCAAGTGGATGATAAAACGAAATATACTGCAATGCATCTTCAATGCTATCAATAAAGTCTTGCTGACGAATTGTACTCATAGGGGTTCCTTAAATTACCTTTACGTGAGAACACGTAAACTAGGCCAAACCAGTGACGGTGGTTTGTACAGCGCTTAGGCAACGTCACTAAACGCTGCCAAAAAATTATAACTTATGATACCCTCCTAGCCCGTTTCGAGCCAGTTCTTCAGGGTAAAAAAATAGATGATAAAGCAACAAAAAACCTGTATTCAATTAGACATTTCGCTCAACTGCCTAGAGGTTTTCGCCTATTTTGCCCATTTACCTTATGCCGTTCTGCTGGATTCAGCCAACAGCGACCATATAAATAGTCGTTACGATCTGATTGCTATTGCGCCAAAAATGCGCCTCGAAGTTAAAAATAACCACACCTTTATTGATAACAAGGCAACTGAACAAGATTGTTTTAGCATCATTAAAGCACAGCTAAATACTCTAGATAGCAGTAAAACTCAGCCTAACCTACCTTTTAGTGGCGGCTGGCTCGGGTATTTTGGTTACGACCTTGGCCGAGTCATTGAAAAACTTCCCAGCCAAGCTATCGATGATATCGATATGCCACAACTAGCTATTGGTCTCTATCTGGATGCACTTATCTATGATAAAAAGCTGCACAGTTGGTTTTATGTCGCACAGCCTGATGTTGATAGATCAGCAATGTATCTACAGGAGTTAGCTCACGCCTCTCCAATTACCTCGCCATTTGAAATCACCCGAGGCTGGTCATCAAATATGAGCCGCGCACAATACAGCGCTAAGTTTGCAAGAATTCAGGGGTATTTAAAAAGTGGCGATTGTTATCAAATTAACTTAGCACAGCGTTTTACAGCACAGTATCAAGGCTCACCGTGGCATGCTTATTGTACTTTGCGCGAAGCTAACAAAGCACCATTTTCAAGTTTTATTAATCATCCTGATGGCGCTATTTTATCTATTTCTCCTGAGCGCTTTATTGCCATTAATGATAATCAGGTTGAAACCAAGCCAATCAAAGGAACGCTGCCACGGTGTCTTGATAAAAAAGAAGATGCGTTACAAGCAACTCGATTACAAAATTCAGCGAAAGATCGCGCTGAGAATGTGATGATTGTTGATTTACTGCGCAACGACTTAGGTAAAGTTGCCAAACCTGGTACCGTGCAAGTCCCGTCACTCTTTGCGATTGAAAGTTTTCCTGCAGTACACCACTTAGTCAGTACCGTGACAGCGCAGTTAGCTGACGATAAAACTGCGGTTGATCAGTTGTATGCTGCTTTTCCGGGAGGGTCAATAACCGGTGCACCCAAAATTCGTGCGATGGAAATCATTGAAGAATTAGAACCGCATCGGCGCAGTATTTACTGTGGTTCAATCGGTTATTTAAGCGCTTGTGGCAATATGGATACCAGTATTACCATCCGAACTTTAGTGTGTCACAAACAACATATTTATTGTTGGGCTGGCGGCGGCATTGTTGCTGATTCACAAGTGGATTTGGAATACCAAGAAACTTACGATAAAGTAAATAAAATCTTACCTTTATTGAAGTAACCTGTGTGAATAGCAAACAGCTTATGGCTCGTTTTCAGCTAACTGCGCCTGCCAATGAGTATATACAGCCAGCTGATAAGAGACATTTTAAACAACGTCCCCAACGAGCCAGTGCCGTTATGTTACCACTGATTGATATAGATAACAGCGCGCACATATTACTATGCAAACGCCCGATGTTCTTAAATCACCACCCTGGGGAAATTTGCTTACCAGGTGGTAAGCATGAGTTGAGCGATGCAAACTTACGCCATACTGCACTGCGTGAACTTAGTGAAGAGCTAAATATCGCCCCATCAAATGTCACTGTCATCGGTCAATTAGGCGATTACTCTACTCTTACCGGCTTTACGATTACACCGTTTGTTGGTGTATTAGCCCCAGATACACATTGGCATGCAGACCAAAATGAAGTGGCCGCCAGTTTTTTGCTGCCCGTCAGCGCACTCGCTGATGTAAACAATTGGCAACCCTTACCTTTTCATCGCTTTGGTAAAACTATTACTTTACAAGGTTTTTCAACTCCTTACGGACTACTTTGGGGAGCCACTGCTAGCATTATAAAAAACTTTACAAAACAGCTTGCCATACCAGTTTAAATCTCTATTGCAAAGGGTTACAAGGGTACAATTACGCGTTATTATGTGCGACCGTTCAAAGCCAGCAATCGTGCTGAGTAAAAGTAGAGTAAAGTTATTATGATCAGTGCATTCGATATGTTTAGTATTGGCATTGGCCCGTCGTCTTCACACACCGTCGGCCCAATGCGCGCATCGCGTTTATTTGTTAACGAACTACAACAACAAAACTTATTAACCGATGTCACCAGCATTAAAGTTGAGCTATATGGTTCATTGGGACAAACAGGTATCGGCCATGGCTCAGGCAAAGCAGTTATTTTAGGGCTTGCGGGTTACGATCCAGAAACCATTGATGCCGATTTAGTAGACGATATTCTCGCTAAAATTGAAAATGAACAAGTGATCCACTTAAATCAAGTGCATCAAGCAAAGTTTCCAAAACAAGGAGCGATTGTATTCCACCGTCGTAAAACTTTGCCAAAACACTCAAATGCAATGGAGATCATTGCTTTTAAAGGCGACGAAAAACTCCATAGTAAAGTTTACTATTCAATTGGTGGCGGTTTTATTGTTACCGATGAAGAATTTGAAAACGAAAAACAAGCTGCGCTCACTGTCCGTGAAGAAAATCCAGCCCCCTTTCCATTTGGCAGTGCCAAAGAATTATTAGAAATGTGTAAGGAGTCAGGCTATAGCGTATCAAGCTTGATGATGAAAAATGAAAAAACGCTGCGTACTGAAGATGAAATAAAAGATGAGCTATTCAATATTTGGCAAGTAATGAAAGCCTGTATTGAACGCGGTATGCGCACCGAAGGTATTTTACCCGGCGGCTTGAAAGTAAAACGCCGTGCCCCTAGCCTGTACTTAAAGCTCAATATTGAAGTCAGCAATGACCCCCTTCGCGCAATGGACTGGGTGGATTTGTTTGCCCTTGCTGTTAATGAAGAAAACGCTGCAGGTGGCCGTGTAGTTACAGCACCAACTAATGGCGCAGCAGGTATTTTACCTGCGGTATTAATGTACTACCACACATTCATTAAAGAAATAGACCGCGATATTGCAACTCGTTATTTATTAACTGCCGCTGCAATTGGCATCCTGTATAAAAAGAATGCCTCAATTTCAGGTGCTGAAGTTGGTTGCCAAGGCGAAGTTGGCGTCGCATGTTCAATGGCTGCTGGTGCATTGACTGAAATTGTCGGTGGCAGTGTATTACAAGTAGAAAATGCCGCTGAAATTGGCATGGAGCATAACTTAGGGTTAACCTGCGACCCTGTCGGTGGATTAGTACAAGTGCCGTGTATTGAACGTAATGCGATGGGAGCTATCAAAGCAATTAATGCATCGCGTTTGGCTATTCGTGGCAGTGGCGAGCAAAAAGTATCATTGGATAAAGTTATTAAAACCATGCTTGATACTGGTAACGATATGAAAACTAAATATAAAGAAACCGCTCGCGGTGGCTTAGCTGTAAATATAATTGAGTGTTAAGTTTTATAGTCATTAAAAAAGCCGCAATATGCGGCTTTTTTCAACAGGTTAAAGTCACTTAACCGGTAATTCTATATCTTCAAACAGCTTATCTACGTCATCTTGATTACGTAGTAAACTCGCTCGCTCAACCCGCTCTTTGGTCAAATGTGGTGCAAAACGCTCTATAAAGTCATACATATACGTACGTAAAAAGCTGCCTTTTCTAAAGCCAATTTTAGTGGTGCTGGCTTCAAATAAATGGCTGGCATCAATACACACTAAATCGGTATCTGCAATTTGATCAATCGCCATTGATGCTACAACACCCACACCTAGACCTAAGCGTACATAGGTTTTAATCACATCGGCGTCAGTTGCAGTAAATACAATGTGTGGTTCAAGTCCCTGCGCATTAAATGCTTTATCAAGTTCTGAACGGCCAGTAAAACCAAATACATAAGTAATAAGTGGATACTGGGCAATATCGGCAACGGTCAGCGACTCTGCTTTTTTAGCTAGTGGATGGTCTTTTGCCACCACAATACTGCGATTCCAGTGATAGCAAGGTAACATCACTAAATCAGAGTATAAATGTAGTGCTTCAGTGGCAATTGCAAAATCAGCATCGCCTCGAGCAGCAGCATCAGAAATTTGCTGCGGCGTACCTTGGTGCATGTGCAATGACACCGCAGGGTACTTTTTCATAAATCCTTGGATCACACTTGGCAGTGCATACCGTGCTTGGGTATGTGTGGTGGCAATATTCAACTTACCTTGATCAGGTAATGTATGCTCATTTGCAACCGCCTTAATACCCTCTACTTTAGAAAGGATCTCACGGGAAATATTAATTATTTCAGTGCCCGCGCTGGTAACGTGGGTTAAGTGTTTTCCACTTCGCCCAAAAATCTGCACGCCCAACTCATCTTCCAACATACGTACTTGCTTAGAAATACCTGGCTGTGAGGTAAACAAACTTTCAGCGGTTGCTGAAACATTAAGTTTATGATTTTGGACTTCGACGATGTATCTGAGTTGTTGTAATTTCATGGCTGCATTTTTTAGTGTAGTTATACTGCTTATTTATAAATGCTACATCGCGTCAAGCCAAGTTTTTTCTGATTAACAATAGAAAAAGGCTGTCTGGAATCGTATTTATAAGGTTATCTGCTTAGGCTAGCATAATCCCTCGTCTTGAGGTAGCCATCTTTTGAGCTGACGCGCAAAATGAAAAAATATCATACGCAGATAGTAATAAATGATGAGAAAGTGAATTCTTTTTTACATAAGCCGCGCAAAACTATCCCGTTAGCATATATTTAATGTAAGATTAAAATTATTAGCTTGTGAAATTTGAGACCTAAACCATGATCGTTTCTATTATTATTATGTTGATTGTTGCACTGATTGTCATTGCCCTCTGGGTCAGTGCGGTACAACAGCATAAAGAGAAACAAGAAACAGAACGCCGTAAAGACTTAACCAAACAAAAAAAAATCATTGAAGAATCAGAAGATGTTCTAGTAAATAGCGCCAACATACCTATGTCAGAACATATTTTACGTATTCTGCAACGGCGTATTCATGATGCGTTAGCAGCAATGGTGCAGCTATCTCCTAATTCAAAAGAGTTAAAGAATCGCTTAAAAGAAGCAAATGAACGTTTAGGGAACTCAATCGACACCGCTAACTCAGAAAACTTAGTGTTACCCGATAACGACAAGCAATTAATAGCACTTATTCAAGGTATCAAGAAAGTACGTGCAGTGCTTCGCTCAGAGCATGGTAAAGGAAAAGTAGACAGCCAAATTTTTATTGCTGAAGACAAGCGCTTAGAAAAGCTCCAATTACGAATTAATATTGAAAGCCAGATTAAACGAGGTATCTCAGCGCGCTCTGCGAATATGGTCGGTTCTGCACGCCAATACTTTGAAAAAGCGTACGCAACTGTATCAGCAGTAGCTTATAGCGACGATTATATAACTACAAAACGCCAAGAACTCGAAGGTTATTTAGAAGCAATAAGCACCGACCTTAAAGCCTCCAATGCAACTGCACTGAAGAAAAAAGCAGAGCAAGAACAAGATGATTTAGACGTGCTTTTTGCACCAAAGAAAAAGTGGTAATCCACTTTTTCTTTGTATTAACTTAGGATAAAAACGCAAATTTTATCACAAACATCGCTGTCAATATCCACACACTGATGCTTACTTGTTCTCGTTTACCACACAATACTTTAACAGCTGTATAAGAAATAAAGCCCAGTGCAATGCCATGAGCAATGGAGAATGTTAGCGGCGTCATCAGTAATACCACACTCACTGGAATGGCATCTGTCATATCATCCCAATTTACAAACTTGAGGTTTTGTAGCATTAGCACCGACACGTATAAAATAGCTCCCGCAGTTGCATAAGCTGGCACCATTTTCGCCAAAGGTGCAAAAAACATCATCAATAAAAAGCACATTCCTACAACCACAGCTGTAAGTCCTGTTCTGCCACCCACAGACACCCCTGCAACTGACTCTATATATGAGGTTGTGGTCGAAGTGCCCAATACTGAACCAGCAATGGTTGCGGCACTATCAGCACTTAATGCTCGTCCTAAACGTGGCATATTACCTTTTTCGTCCGCTAAGCCTGCTTTTTGAGTTACCGCAACTAAAGTGCCTGATGTATCAAATAAATCAACGAACAACAATGCAAAAATGACGCTAAGCATTGACAACTCAAACGCCGCTGAAAAATCAAGTTGCATAAAAGTAGGCGCAATTGAAGGAGGCATAGATATCACGCCTTGATACTCTACCAAACCCAGACTTAGCGCGATCACAGTTACTAATAAAATGCTGATCAAAACACCACTTTTAAAATCACGATAAAGTAGCGCTGCAATAACAAAAAAGCTAAGAATGGCCAACAATGGACCGGCAGCCGTAATATCACCTAGTTGCACTAATGTTGCAGGGCTAGCCACAATGATCCCGGCATTTTTAAGCGCAATTAACGCTAAGAACGCTCCAATTCCTGTTGCAATGGCTTGCTTTAACACCAATGGAATAGCATTAATTATCCACTCCCTGACTTTGAACAAACTCAGGAACAAGAAAATACAGCCCGACATAAACACAGCCCCTAATGCTGCTTGCCAGGTATAGCCCATGCCTAACACAACACCATAAGTAAAGAAGGCATTAAGCCCCATACCAGGAGCCAAAGCTAACGGATAATTTGCCCAAAAGCCCATGATAAAACAGCCAATAGCCGCAGCAATACAAGTTGCCACAAACGCAGCACCTTGATCCATACCAGCTTCAGCCAACATAGCAGGGTTGACAAACACAATATAAACCATAGTAATAAAGGTAGTGAGACCAGCAATACATTCGCGGCGCACAGTCGAGTTGTGGTCGCTAATTTTAAATAACGCGTCGAGCATAAGTGAGTTTCATTTTAGATGACAATAATTGCGTGATTTTATCATATATTTCAAGAATAACAGGACAATTAACCTGATATTAGACTAAACTGAGCAGGTAAATGACAACAATAATATGTGTGGCACTATGACAGATACCTCGCCAATTGGCTTAGATTTAGAACAACAGTTAGAAAACGTATTATCGTTTATCACCCAACCGAGCAAAGCCCCACACAGTGCGGTTAAAGCTGATACTCCTGATAACACTGTTAATAAAGCCCTGTATTATTTAAAAAATGATCAACCTCCTCTCGCAGCTAAATGGATGCGCTTAGCTGCAATGTCAGGTAATCAGCGAGCCCAATTTTATCTCGGATTATTTTTTATCAAAGGCCAAGGCGTACCTACTAGTGTTTTTCATGGCGCGGTATGGCTAAGTTTAGCCAGTAGCCAAGGCTATGAGCCTGCAGCAACTGCCTTAACTGATTTACGTAAACATCTAACCACCCGCCGCTTTAAAGATGCCCAGTGTTATGCAGCAACACTGTATGAGCAAATACACCAACAGCAGTTTGCTCACCTGATCCCCAACTCACCTTGAAAAGGGACTAATCTACCCTTTTCATTAAAATCAATTGCCACCTCAATGTAACTAAGTAATATATTGTTTTATAAAATATTATTTTAGTTTATGCACATTTCCAAAGCTGATGGTATCAAATAAATATAAAAATCGTTCAAAAAGATAGCAAAAAACACTTGCACACAAACACTGTATAAACTACTGTATATGAGTACTGTATAAACAACCAGTGAGTGAAACTTATGTTACAGCCAATTACCGTCAGAACAGTTAAAAGCTATCAACAAGATAATTTAAGCGCATCAGTAAATTTGATTCAGATAGAAGATGAGATCTCTGCAACTTTTGAACTTCTAAAGGTGTTACACCATTACAATAATAAAAACGCATGGACGTTACTGATTGCACCGGATCACGTACCAAGTAAAGCTTTACTCGATTCATGTTCTATTGATACCAGTAAACTATTAGTGATCAGGCAAAAGCATCTGGTTAATTTAGAGTATGTACTAAATTCTGCACTACATAACGGTAACTTTGCAGCGGTGATCACCTGGACAGACATTGTGAGAGACAATCAAATAGCTAACCTGTCATTAAAGTTAGATCAAGCCAGTGCAAAACTATACTGTTTTACTAAAACCCAACAAGCTACAGAGATAGCATTAGCACAATAAGCTGTTAAAATGCCGTTTTTTAATAAAGCGTATTTTAATTATGACCTCACTCACTGACAGTCTTTGCTTATGTGGCAGCGAACAAAGCTATAGCGATTGCTGTGAAAAATTGCATTTAGGCAATATACAAGCAACAAGCCCAGAGCAACTAATGCGCTCTCGCTTTGTTGCTTATGCCTTAAAAAATGCTAAGTATATTTACCAAACTTATGCACAAGAAAAACAAGCAGCAAACCCACTCAGAGAAATTGCCGATTTTGCTAATAGTTGCCGCTTTATAAAATTAGCCGTGATCAGTGCAGATCAGCAAGAGTACACTGGTTGTGTTGAATTTTGTGTTAGCTATTTTTATCAAAACTTGTTTTGCCAACTGCATGAAAAATCAAGCTTCATAAAAGAAGATGGCCAGTGGCGTTATCTCGATGGTGAGATCTTCCCTGTTGCAGATATAAAAATTAGCCGCAATGATGAATGCCCGTGTGGTAGTGGTAAAAAATATAAAAAATGCCACAGCGTGTAACACTTTCTTAGAGTATAGTTTTTACCGTAAGTATTTATAAATAATCATAAATTCAAAAAACTCGCAAGCCAACGTGGTCTGTCTAAGTGCGATTAACTCTTTGTTGCTTAACCTAAATTTTGGTTCATGTGTTTTCTAACGCATTGATTTAAAGCACTAATATTACTTTTACTCTCCAGCCAAAATTTTCAGGGAAAATAAGGCGAATTTACGCGTCAATAGCATGCCTATTACAAATAAATTCAACGCAGTTAACATTGAAAAATAGCCGCTGGAGATAGATTTATTATCCGAAGCTCAGATTACTTCCGCCAGTAGAATAACGCGGTAGCAGTAGCGAGCCCACTAGGTTAAAAACCTCTTGTCACGATTAAATCACTCCTAGATTAAACAAATTTTAATTCTGAAAGGTCAACATACTCTAGTACTTCACAACAACACCTATAAACAACTAACTCATCCATAAAACATATCTATACTGCGTTAGAACCAGCCCCGTAGCATGCTAATATCTAGTCATATCAAAAAACAATAAAGGAACAAATGTTAACTAAATTTCAAGTGTCAAAAAAACACTATAATAAAAACTAGAAAATAAATCGTTATTATTTTTATATTTTTTAAAATAATTAAAACAAAACCTAACCCATTAATTTTAATTAAATATATTTATTTAAAACGCATAAAAACAAAACTAAATGATGAAATTAAAACTAATCAATCAGTAATTAGCATTGCAGAAAGTCATTTTTAGCGCAATAATGCCACCGGTAGCACTGCAGTGCAAGCATAAACAGGACTTGATTGTGTTAACATTTTTAACAATTAATTTATTTGATTGTTTTGATCTGAACATACAGTAATTAGGAACAACCAATGAATAAACGTACGTTATTTAAATATTCTTTGCATGCTTTGGCCATAACAACTGCTATATATGGAAACAGTGCACTTGCTAATGCGTCAGGCTTTGCCGCAACGAATGGTGGTACAACAGGTGGTGCTGGTGGCGATGTTGTTTATGCAACAACTGGAACCCAAATTCATCAGGCTTTATGTAACCGAGCATCAAGTGACACACCAATTATCATCCACGTTGAAGGCACCATAAATCATGGCAACACCAGTAAAGTATCTGGAGATAGTTGCAATACTGGGCCAGATCTAATTGAACTAAAAGAAATTAGTAATGTTTCTATTATCGGTGTTGGTAGCGGTGCTCTTTTTGACCAATTAGGCATCCATATTCGTTCATCTTCAAATATCATTATTCAAAATGTTCACGTTAGAAACGTCAAAAAATCTGGCTCCCCCACCTCCAACGGCGGTGATGCAATTGGCATGGAGTCAAACGTCAGAAATATTTGGGTCGATCACGTTACACTTGAGGCCAGTGGTGGCGAAAGTTCAGGATATGATGCTTTGTTCGATATGAAGAGTAATACCAAATACGTGACATTATCTTACAGTATTTTGCGCAACTCTGGACGCGGTGGTCTCGTTGGCTCAAGTGATAGTGACGATACTAACGGCCCTGTTACTTTTCATCACAATTACTATGAAAATATTAATTCTCGCACGCCTTTACTAAGACACGCGACAGCGCATGCTTACAACAACTACTACTATGGACTCGTGTCATCGGGCATGAATCCACGAATTGGCGGTAAAATGCGCGCCGAAAACAACTACTTTAAAAATTCCAAAGATCCACTCGGCACTTTTTATACAAATGACATGGGTTACTGGCAAGTCAGCGGCAACATTTGGGATAATATCGATTGGTCTGAACAAGAAAACAAGCTTCACCCAGCAGGCCCTAATCCAACCTCAACCACAACAATCAACATCCCTTATAACTATCAACTTGATAATGCACAGTGTATACCCAACATCATTGCAGCAACGGCTGGCGCGAACAAAGGCTTACAAACATCAAATGGTCAATGTGGAACAACCACACCCACCGATCCAACACCGGATCCAGATCCAACACCTGAGCCAACACCAGCAGGGGAAAATCTAGCTATTAGTGCCGGTGTTGATGGCAGTTCTAAAGCCAGTGGCTCGAGTTATGGCAATGTGAATGACGGCGATATGTCAACTTACTGGTCACCGTCAGCTACCACAGGCACGATCAATATTAAAAACCTTAACACCACCATTAATGCAGTTAAAATAATTGAAACCCCAGCCAGTAAAGGAAGCATTACAGCTTGGTCTTTAGTGAACTACGATACAGGTGTAACACTTACGAACGGTGGTGCTGTGCCAAATGTAATCACTTTTTCTAACACTAACTTATCCAAAGTAAGTTTTGTGATTCATTCCGCCAATGGCGTAGCGCAAATTGCAGAGTTTGAAGTCTACAATGGTTATACCGACAGCAATAATGACAACCCAACCAATACACAAGTCAATGGTACTTACCGCATTACCCCAAAACACAGTGGTGCATCATTAGATATTGCTAACTGTCAAAGTGAAGATGGGGCAAATGTTAGGCAGTGGTCTTGGCTTAATAATGATTGCCAAAAATTTAATATTTCAACAGTCGATGGGGTGTGGCATCGTATTTCACCAGTCAATGCTCCTTCTAAAGGGTTAGAGGTCTATACGCATTCAACCACAGCGGGTGAAAATATCAATATCTGGACATACACAGGGAGCTATAACCAGCAGTTTCGTTTGCAAAGTGCCGGCTCTGGTAAGTGGCGTATCATCAACCGAAATAGTGAGTTGTGCTTAGACGTCGCAGACAGCAAAACTGCCGATGATGCTAATATTCTGCAATGGACATGTACCGCAGGAGCAGAAAATCAAATGTTTGAGTTAACCAGACAATAACTAACATTTACTGTGAAGGGCTTTGCTAAGCCCTTTATTATCAACCGTGTTCAGTCAGCGCCTCACGAGTAAAGCGTTGTTTATGTAGTCTATAAATAGTCGATAAATTAATAACAATAACAGTCGCTTCCAATAACACGCCGCCAATAGAGCCAACAATTATATTATTTGCCAACCATAAGCACGATCCTGCAAACAGCAAAACACGCATTTTGATGCCCGTTAAGCAAAATAGTGCAAAACAACCCAAACAGGCGGCAACAATCGCAAGGTAATCCGTCCATTGCTGGGCTGTTAGATAACCGATAACCACGGTTAAAATAATAAAAATGGCTGCTATCCACACCGATTTCACCCGCATTGATACGGCTGTACGCCCCGCTGAAAATAAACAGCACAATGATGAAGTGATAGCATTGAGTAAATAAAAGTGCAGTGCATGATTTAGATTCATCACCACCATCATTATTTTTAAACGACGATCATCCTTTTGAAAAAAGCACACTAATGCTAAAACAAAGCTGAGTAAACCAAACCCTTGGGCAATCCAACTATCAACCACCAGCCCTACACCTCACTAAAATAAATATCTCAACCGCTATTGTGGTTAATATACAATCAAATATCTACACGCTATTACAGATTATTTTCAATCATGGTTTTAATGATCCGCGCTTTAACAAAGTGATCTAATTGGTGGGTTTGTATCCACCATGTCGCAGCTTCCATAAGTAATTCTGGATCATCATTTTTGTTGGCAAAAAAAGCATAAAACGACAGCCCAACATTATCTCCCTTCGCCGCTATTTTTTTGTCGCAAACTTGAATGATCTTAGTCCTTAATTCGTCGCGCATTACGGCGTTACCTCACTTCACTTTTTAAACTGCATTGCATTTCAATAAGTTGGTGTTCGCCAACTATTTCAACATCTTTAATATATTTAAAACCATAACTTTCGTAATAGCCTTGCAAATAGGCATGTGCATGAATTTCAATGATCTCAAGGCCAATTTTACCAGCATGTGATAACAAGGCATTAATAACCAATTTAGCAATGCCGGATCCTCGGTATGGCTTTAACACTGCAATCCTTGCCATAACGCCACACCGTGGGTTACGTTTCACTAACCGCGCAGTAGCGACTAAAGCACCGCCATCTGTTACCACCACATGCACAGCTCGTTCGTCGAAACCGTCTAAATCTAACTGCTTAGGAATACTTTGTTCGATCACAAATACCTGGTGGCGAATAGCATGCGCTTGCGCAATCAGTTCAGGGCTAGTGCCTAGCGTAACATCCATTTATTGTGACCTCTTAAACATAATCAACGAGCTAATTTTACTGTAATTGTTGTAGCAGCTGAGCTATTTCAGCTTTCAGCGCTTTATCAGGAATTTTATTTGCGCTAACCTGCGCAGCTTGTAAACTTGCGATAGCAGCTTCGGTTTGCCCTAGTTCAACATGCATAGTTGCCATCGCATAACCAATTGACGACATATAATCTTTCGCATTGATGGCGCTGGCTTTAGCTAATGCTTTTTCATAGATCAACAACGCATCGGCAAACTCATCGGTAAAATCAGCGAGCGTTTCCCACTGTACAGGATGATCTTTCTCAGTATTTTCATGCTCAATACACAGTGCTTTTAGCTGCCCATAGAGTGAATCGAACGTAACTTGATCTTGCTGCTGTGCAGCATTCATTAGCTCACCGGCTAAGTTCAATACTGATTTATACAGTTTTGTATTCATTATTCTTTCATTACCTTTTGTTAGAAATTACAGCCAAATTAACTATCTTGCATGGCTAAGAACAACAACTCAAAGCGAAACGAAAGAAAATACAAGGCCGAGAGCGTACTATTCTAATACACTCGAGACTAAAATGATTCATTCTAAAGCGTATCAAGCCTAAGGCGGGGGAAAAATCTCAGCTCAAATCAGGTGATAACCCCCTGTTACAAGTTATCACCTCAGCCAAATTTTTATTGTTTCAAGGCTAACTCTCAGTTTTTGCTGTATCTTTACCACTTGCATGAATAAAATACAGCGCAATACCCAAACATATTACAGCGCCAATACGACTTGGCGAAAAAGCAATCACATCGTTACCAAGCCAACCAAAATTATCAATTAACATACTCATAAATAATTGACCGAATATTACCGCAACCGTTGCGACTGCAGTGCCAATTCGCTGCACAGCAAACACCATTATCACGATATAGGGTACTCCACACATTGCCCCTAATAATTGCCACTTTGGCACATCCAACAGGGTTAGCGCATGCCTAGGTTCAAAATAAAAGATAAGTAACCCAGTGATCAACGCCCCTACCGAAAAGGTTAAAAATGCGCAGCGAAAAACACCTACTTTACTTCCTAGTTGGCCATTAATGGCAGCCTGAATACTCAAGGTTGCACCACCAATCACCGCCAAAATTATCATAATTATAGTCATCAGCGTCCCCTAACCTTGTGCCATTAAAATTAATGCAATGACAATAAAAAATAATGCCATAAGCCGTTTGCGGTCAATCTGGCGATGTTGACTACCAAATAAACCATAATGATCTATCAGCAAACTTTTCGCTATTTGTCCCATCAAGATACTGATCATCGTCATAGCAATACCTATCACAGGTGCTGTGAACGTCAATATAACGACATAAACAGGCCCCAACACGCCACCTAACAATGTCCATGATGGTTGTTTGAAAAAAGATGGGCTATTCCGAGGACTAAAAAATAGCATCAACATAAAGGTAAGAGCAGCACCAACACCAAACACACTAAATGTGGCCCATAATTCTCCAACCTCACCACCTAAAGGGCCCAATAAGCCTGCTTCTACAGACAGCCCCATTCCTCCCATAACGACAATTAAAATCAAAATAAACTGCATGCAAATCTCCTATTAATAAGGAATACATAATAACCTAGAGCTTTAACGCGAAAAATGGGATTATATAAGAAAGACTTTTGCAGGATTTGCACAAATGAATGATTTCAGTTCGATCAATATCAGAGCGTTAAAATTTTTTATCGCCGTGTATAAATGTAAAAGCTTTTCTGTTGTTGCTCGACATGAAAATGTATCGCCTTCTATGGTCTCTAGAGTAATTTTGCAACTTGAAGATGCCCTTGGTCAGCAACTTTTTTACCGTAACACAAGAGCAATAATGCCAACCGAAGCGGGCCGAATTTTTCATGATTATGCGCGCTCAATGACCGAGCAACTCAACGAAGTACGTAACGAGCTGCAAGATAGAGCAACTCAACCCAAAGGGTTAATAAGAATTAATGCGCCGGTTTTTTTCGGACAAAAACACATAGCGCCTTGGCTTGGTGAGTTTTTAAATCGCTATCCGAAAATTCAAGTAGAGTTGACTCAAACCGATGATTTTATCGATCCGCATATTGATGCCGCTGACGTGATTTTTCGTATCGGATCTCTTGCAGATTCATCGTTACATGCTAAAACATTAGGACTGCAAACTTATCATTTAGCCGCATCCCCTGCTTATCTGAAAAAATATGGCACACCAAAAGTGCCGGCTGATCTTAGTCAGCATCAGGGCTTAATTTATAGCGGTTCATCGGGGCAAAATCGTTGGTTATTCAAAATTAATTCGTCATGGCAGCAGCAAAGTGTAATACCGACTTTAGTATCTAACAATGCTGAAACGCTGTTTATCGGGGCTTTGAACGACATGGGAATTGTATTATTCCCTGATTGGTTAATTGGTGAAAGCTTAAAAACAGGCGCTCTTGTTTCACTCTTAAGTGAATTTGCGCCAACAATAAAAACAGGACCACAAAATATTACTGCAATTTACCCTAATACACGACAACCACCGTTAAATGTTCGAGTATGTATTGATTACTTTAGTGAAGTTTATGGCAACCCGCCGTACTGGAAATACCAAAATTAAGTATCTACGTTATGCTCTAACGGGTGCAAACAGACCAATAGTGATACCTAAAAAAACACACACGCTCAGCACACAATTGCATGCAGCTAAGTGACGCAGTTACTCACTGATTTTTTGGTGAATAATTTACTCTGAGAGTAGATTTATACACTACAACTAGGGGTATACTGGAAATAGGTTTTCAATTGTGGAAAATAGTATGCTCCCAACAACACACCCTATTTTTTGGCGCGACCCCGAGTTACCATTTGTCGAGCTGCGCCAAGTATTAGATGGCCGCAAAGTCACTTATGCTCCCCACTCCCACCAGCAATGGTCAATTGGCGCAATTTTAGCGGGGCAAAGTGAATTCATTTGTGAAGATCGTCTACATCAAGTAACACATGGTAATCTAGTATTAATGAACCCTGATGAAGTCCACGCCTGTAATCCAAAGCAAAACTCAGCGTGGGCTTATTACATGATGCATATAGATAAAAATTGGTTAGCAGCGTTATTGTTCGAGTCTGGCGTCACAAAGCAACAAAACTGGCAAGGAAGTCGCTTGGATACAGTGCTACTACCACAGCTTTATCAGGACTTTGTTATCTTGTGCCAAAACCTAATGACAAATACGTTTACCGCAGCACAAAAGCGCACGTTGCTAAGTAGTTACTTCGTACAATTATTTACGTACCTTGATTGCGTTGAGCCATTACACGAGCAAACGTTATTACCTGAAAATAAGCTATATCAAGTAGCGAACTACCTGAATGAGCACTGTTTTGAAGACCAATCAATTAACACAATCAGTAAACTTTTTGGCTTTAGCAGCAGTTATTTAGTGCGCGCTTTTAAACGTCATTTTAATATGACTCCGCACGCTTATCGGTTAAATCGTCGTATTCAATTAGGTCAGCAAGCACTAAAACAAGGCCAGCCAATAGCAAGTATCGCTCACAGTGCAGGTTTTAGTGATCAAGCGCATTTTCAGCGGGTCTTTAAACAACGCGTAGCGGCAACTCCCGAGCAATATCGCCGTACTTTATCACTGTAAATTAAAACCACTAAATCAATAATAAAAAGCAGCTGCCAGCCAGTAATAGTGCAAGAATTTTATTCATCACTCGCATTTTAGCTGGGCTTTGAAAATGCTGCCCGAGCCGTATACCTAGCCAAACCCAACAGCCAAGTGATAACCAACAAATAGGTAAATATAAACTTGCAAAAGTAACCAGTTCAAATCCTTGCGCCCCTGGACTATATGCTGCAATGCCTGATAAAGAAGCCAACCACGCTTTAGGGTTAAGCCATTGCATGATCACACCTGTCATAAAGGTAGGGGCATTTTGCTTAGCGTCAGCTGTGAGGCCGCCATCATCGATAAATAATTGATAACTGAGATAAAGTAAAAAAGCGATACCGAGCCACTGTAATATACCAGTGATCCAGGCTAATTGCGCAATGAGATAATGCAAACTAAAACCAATAAACAAAAATAATGCAATGAAACCAAAGGTAGCACCAGTCACAAATATTAAGCCTCTTTTTGCCCCATATCGCGCACTACTACTTAACGAAACAAGGTTAACTGGCCCGGGTGATATAGACGCCGCCAAGGCAAATAGTGCCATTGAGATGATCACTGATAAAGTCATAACGTATACTTAGGTTATTTAAAGTGGCGTTTATTATCTGTTGTTGCAATAAGCCATGTATTGAACAAAATTGACCTTGTTGTAAATAAAATAGCATCTGACAAATTACCCCTGCAAAAACACAGCTGCACTAAAAACAATCGGTGATACACTAGAATTAGTCCATCTTACAAATTAGCGAACCATGAAAGAATGTAATCAATGTGGTAAATGCTGTATTAAATACGGTGGTGGCGATCTGAGCGCCACGCAAGAAGAAATTGATCTATGGGAGATATTTAACCCCGAAATCTTTGAGTTCGTTAAAAATAACCAAATATGGTACGACCCACAATCGGGAGTAAAACTAAGCCAATGCCCTTTTCTTGAAATAGCACCAAAAATAAATCCCCTCGCCGCAAATAAATATACCTGCAGTATTTATTTAGACCGCCCTGAAGATTGCCGCCACTATCCTAGCCTTATCACCGAAATGGTAAGAGACGAATGCGAAATGATTGAAGTAATCGATTTAGATAACTATAAAAAAGCACAAAGAAAACTTGATCTATTAATGCAAGACAGTCGCCCTGGCGGCTATACAGAATAAAACAGAGCTTAGCTTTGAGTGAGCTCCTAGCCATTAGACTAAAGACTTAGAACCCAGTAATTCATTAATGCATGCCGTATAACTGGCTTTTTCAAAGCAATAAACAACAAATATGAAAATAAGGTATTGATTATTAACAATAGAAATTAACTTTTGAATATTTTCTTCTCTGCTGGCTATACCTGCGCCAAGCTACTTTAATCCGTCATGCTCGACCTTTGCCTAATCGTAATTGATAAACCTCTACTTTATTCTATCGATTCAATATTCATTGCTTTATACAAGCTGTTTTTTTATTTTGAGTTAGCAACAATGTTGCAGGAGAATTCATGACAACCACGCCAAAAGATGACACGTCCTCCCAAGCTGAGCAGGTAAGCGATACTCAAACCGTTTCCGATAGCTATAAAAATCTTCATAAACCAAGCTCTGAGTTTGCCAGTCGAGACGATTATCTCGAGCATGAACTGCAAATTATGCAGCCAAAGCGCTGGCGTCCTAACTTGCCTTTTCGGGATTACCGCTTCGAATTTGAAGACACGATTCCCGCTATGGCAGGGACAATTGGTAAAGTTGTTATGGTAGGCGCTATTGCCGCCACCTTTGCCGCACCGCTTGGTTTAAGTGACGCCTTTGTGTTAGAAAACGTACGCTATGAGTTACTCATAGTGGCTATTTTTATCATCTTGTTTTCAGGTTTTATTTTACCCACTGCTAACTTAGCGGGAACCCACGGACCACTCATTCCATTAATTCCCATTGTTGTTGCAGCAGGCGGACACCCAATGGCATTCGGGCTACTCATTGGCGCCTTAGGGTTACTGCTTGCCATCAGTAAAGGCGGCAGTTTGTTGGCACGACTAACCAGTAAAGGGGTGTGCGGCGGATTATTACTTTACTTAGGATTCATAGGCACTATATCGCAAGTAAAGAAACTGTTTGCATGGGCTGAACAAATTCAAATGACCCACATTGCCTTCATCGTTATTTTGGCCACTATTTTACTGTACGCGCTACTCGAACATTTTAAAAAACGTTGGTTAGCTGTGCCGCTCAGCTGCCTTATTGGTGGTTTAACGGCCTTTGCCTTAGGTGCGCCGTTTGAATTTAAAACCGCCCCTGGGTTACCAAATATGAACCCTATGTATTGGTGGGGTGAAAACACCGGTTGGATGTTAGGTTTGCCGACTCTTGAAAGCTTTGTAGTCGTATTGCCCTTTGCCATACTGGCAGTGGCCATGTGGTCGCCAGACTTTTTAGGCCATCAAGTATTCCAAAAGATCAGCTACCCAAAACGCACTGAAAAAGTGCAAATGAACATTGACGATACTATGCTCAGTGCATCAGTTAGGCAAACCTTTGGCTCTATTTTAGGTGGGTCTAACTTCACCTCATCATGGGGCACGTATATTGTGCCTGCCGCGATTGCTAAGCGCCCTATTCCAGCTGGTGCAATTTTAACCGCACTTTTTTGTGTAATTGCAGGTATATGGGGTTATCCAATGGATCTCGCCATTTGGCAACCGGTACTGTGTGTGGCGTTAATAGTGGGTGTATTTATCCCACTGCTTGAGGCAGGTATGGAAATGACTCGCGAAGGTAAAACCACGCAATCAGCAGCTATTGTGGTATTTGCTTCAACGTTAGTAAACCCAGCGTTTGGCTGGTCACTGACCATGCTGCTCGATAACTTAGGCTTAATTGGCTGTAAAGAGCGCAGCTCTGAGCTGACCCATATGAGTCGCTGGATCATTCCGCTGTTTATGTTTGTATTATTGACCAGTGTTATGGCCATGGTGGGCATGCTGCCAGGTATTCCAGCGTTGCTAGAAAACTTTAGGCACTAATACAAAAAGGGGGGAAGCCAGTACAGCGCTTACCCCCCCTTTTTAATAACCGTGACTTCGTTTTATTCGTCTTGCAACGCCATAGCAGCAAGTTTCATGGTACTTGCAAATGATTCTGCGCCAGCGATAAACAAGCCATTGTGGCAAAACATTGCGTCATCAATGCCCGTTTGCGCTTGAAATGCAGCATCTGATAAACCAGCCCATGCTTTTGGTAGTGACTTTCTGTCTTCAAATGAACCCGGTTCAACAGGCACCGTTTGCAAAATCCATTTGCCTGAATGCGATGGATAAACCATGTATAACGCTTCTTGCGATAAAGCATGCACGGTTTTTTTCCACGGCGTATATTGCTCTAATACAATCACTCTTGCATCATCTGCGTTATCAATCGCTTTAGCGACGATTGCTTTAGCATTAATGCCGCCACTGGCTGCTGCAATAAAACGTGTTAAAACACGCGATGCAAATTCAACCGCCTCATCAAAACAACGATCAAAGTCACTTTCCTCTTGCCATGTTGGGTTAAACATTGAAATTGTTTGGCTAAGACTGATCCCTTTCGATACACCTTCAACATGACCGCAATCAATCGCATCAATGGTCGATACCAAACCGGCATCAACTGCATGCGCAACATCTTGGTCACCCTGACACAGCTCTAAACCATATTTTTGCCAAATTAAACCAAATGATGAGTATGGGATGCCATTTTCACGCTCGCCGGCACCGCCACGTTGGTGATGATCAAAACGTCCAGCAGCTGGGTCATATTCGCCGCCAACATCAATCACTATGTCAGCTTGCGCGATTAATTCTAAATCACGGGTACGTATAAGTTTAAAAGTAGGAAGAATATGCCTAAGTGCGGCGATACTAAACACATCATCCGCATGAAAATTACCGTTATGAGTTGCTACTGTTATATCATTCATTTATTTAATATCATTTTAGAAAGGAGTAAGAAGACGGCGAAATTTAAACTGATCCGTTAGCACAAAATAGATAAGTCAAAATTACAAGCACAACAGTATACGCTATCGGCGAGCAGCCCACAAAAACAGTGAACCACTTTGTGGTAATTAATCGTCTAGAGGAAGATAAGCGACAGTAATAACAAAGCAACAGTAGATTGATGGTAAAAACATAACCAATCCATACATGAACTGTCTTCAGTAAAACTTTCTCCTCGAGCGATACCTCAGTCTTTGCTAAATAAAATTGCCGAACCCACGGCCATTAAACTAAGTATATTATTTAAAGAGCAAGTTAAATAATATTGTTGCCTTGCTCAGGATCGCGAGAGCGCTCAGCTTGTTCACGAATTTCATCAGCATCACTGCTCACATCATCAATATCAGCATCCAGATGCGCAATCGGTTTGACTTTTTGATCTTGCGTAGTGGGTTGTTCCGGAGTCTTTTGTGCTTGCTCACTTGCCGGTGCATTTAAAATAATCCGTTCACGAGCATCATCAGGCATACTAATACCATGCGCGTTAAAGCTATTAACCATTTCACGCATCAATTGCGACGCTACCTTAACCGGGCTGTTTTGCTCACTATTAACCCAAAAGTAAATACTGAGATTGATAGTGGCTGAGCCTAATTCATCAAGTAACACCTGTGGGGCCGGATCTTTTAGCACAGCAGCTTGTTTATCCATTAAACTCAGCGCTAACTGCTGAGTGTTACGTATATCGTTATCGTAACCTATGCCTATTTTATAGTGACCGCGCATTTTCGGATTAGCAGTAAGGTTTTTAATCACATTTTTATAAACAGTCGCATTAGGTATTTGAATATGATTACCATCAAAATCAACTAATGTGGTCGCCCGCGCAGTGACCTTTTTTACTACCCCTAAGCAGCCATCGACTTCAATAACATCATCAATACGAAAAGGACGTTGCACACTTAATAGCATGCTCGATATAAAGTTCTCTGCAATATCACGAAATGCAAAACCTAAGATTAGCCCGACTAATCCAGTTCCGCTCATTATCGCCACGGCAAATTCACTTAAGCCTGCTAAGCGTAAAAATAAATAAACTCCAAACAAAATGATCACAGTACTAATAAAGCGACGAGCAACAACATGCAATAACCGCCTTTCACTTACATAGCCAATAGGTTTCACTAATAAATAAGACACAGGCTTTGCTAAAAAATAGCACACGATTATTGCTGCTATACCTAAAGTGAGAGCGGGTAACATTTGCCAAGCACTTTGTAAAAAATGCGCAATTTGTGAGTTTATACCTTGCCAAGATACTGGCGCTAAAGGATCCGCGTTGGTACTCGTTGTTTGTATTTTTAATGCGCTAATAATTTGATTATTAATACTATTCATTATTTCCATATGTAACTCATGCGCTCTTTATTGATGAAACCATTAATTCTGTAGAAGCAAATTAAACGCCAACTTAAGCTGGCAAGCACCTTGCACCTTAACTTCTAATAAATAGTGACTAATAACCATCAGCAAGGAATAAAATATGGCACATAAACCACGTGGCTACACAGCAGATAAACCAACCGAGATCCCCTTGCTGGGCTGGTGGGATATCAGCAAGCGGGTATACCAAAGTATGTCGCAAGATAACTTATCCTTTGTTGCCGCTGGTGTCGCCTTTTACGCATTACTCGCTATTTTTCCAGCACTGGCAGCCTGTGTTTCGCTGTATGCTTATTTCGCCTCTACGGCGGATGTTAGTGAACAGATTAGTAAGTTTATTACTTTATTGCCACCGAGCAGCCGAGAAATCGTTCTACAACAGGTATCTGAAGTTACCCAACAATCACAAAAAGTGTTAAGTGTTAGTGCAATAAGCACGTTGTTATTAACCACATGGAGTAGCAGTAAGGGCTGCCAAGCACTGATCACAGCCTGCAATATTACCTACCATGAGCAAACCAAAAGGCAGTTTTTCAAAGCGCTTTTAGTGCGCTTTCTATTCTCTATTGGCGCTATATTGGTCGCAGTAATCGCATTATTAATCATTGGTATATTGCCTATCGCACTCAATATTGTTGGTCTAGAAAACAGTATCGATACGGTGATCAAATTACTCACTTGGCTGTTACTAGCAGCGACTTTTCATTTTGCTTTAGCTTTTGTATATCGTTATGCACCCCATAGAAAAGCGGCAAAGTGGCGTTGGGTTACAACTGGTTCAGTTATGGCGACAGGACTTTGGATCATCGCATCATTAGGGTTTTCATATTATGTGTCACAGTTTGCTTCATACAATGAGACCTATGGTTCGTTAGGAGGGGTCGTGATCATGTTGATGTGGTTGTATATCAGCGCCTATATTATTATTTTTGGCGCTGCGATTAATGCCAGCACAGAACAACAAACCATGGTTGATAGCACCGTAGGACCTGCACATCAGTCTGGCAATCGCGGGGCTTTTGTAGCGGATAACCTAACGAAAAAACAAAAATCAGAACGTTCTGTTAAAACGAATGAATAGTGCTATTTTTACCCATGGTTGTTTAATTTTATTGTGTTTAAATAATACCATACAAGATTCGGAGCAAAGCAATGAAAGTAATAAAGCAACTCAATAGCCATGCAACCCAAGATGGTGATGGCGTAAATATTAGCCGGATACCAGGCTTTGATGGTAAGCATTTAGATCCTTTTTTAATGATCGACGAATTAAAATCCGACGATCACAGTGACTTTATGGGTGGGTTTCCTGCCCACCCGCATCGTGGTATCGAAACCTTTACCTACATTATTAAAGGCGGTTTTGAACACCAAGATCAAATGGGCAATAAAAAAGCTATTCGCGCAGGTGACGTGCAATGGATGAGTACCGGCTTTGGCGTTATCCATAGCGAAATGCCACTTGCCGATGCGATTGAGGGGATGCATGGCTTTCAAATTTGGCTCAATATGCCAAGCACTGAAAAGCTCAGAGCACCGAAATATCAAGATACTACTGAGCACCCTGCACCTGAACATAAAAATAGTCAAGGTGTTGAACTAAAAGCACTGGCTGGCAGTTGGCAATTTGACCAGCAAACTCAGGTTTCAAGCCTACAAGAACTAGCAGCCAATGGCATGCTAGCAGATGTAACATTACCTGTAGGCACTGAGTTTGACCACCCACCTCTGATACAAAGCAAGGTGATGATTTATATTCATACCGGCTCTATCAACACCGAACAAGGTGGTCCAGTAATGGCTGGCAGCCTACTTATTTTAGAGTCCGGTAGTGATATTAAATTTAGCTCGCAAAGCGGCGCTGGGGTACTTATTTTAGCCGGTGATCCGCTTAATGAACCTATTGCTCACATGGGCCCGTTTGTGATGAATACGCAAGCTCAATTACGAGAAGCAATTAGTGATTACCAAAGCGGTAAATTTGGTAGCTTTTAAAACACGATATAGGAGTCAATTATGGGATTACTAGTCAACGGTAAATGGCAAGATAAATGGTACGACACCGATAAAAGCGATGGTGAGTTTAAACGCGAGTCTGCACAATTACGTAACTGGATAACCAAAGATGGCAGCGCAGGCCCAACTGGTGAGGCGGGCTTTAAGGCACAGAAAGGCCGTTATCATTTATATGTTTCATTAGCCTGCCCATGGGCGCACCGCACCTTGATTTTTAGAAAATTAAAAGGCCTTGAAGACTATATTGATGTCTCTGTGGTTAGCCCAGATATGTTAGATAACGGTTGGACGTTTGATAAAAACAACCACAGCACTGGAGATGCACTTTTTGATAAGCAATTTATGCATCAAATATACACCGAAAATAAAGCAGATTATTCCGGAAGAGTAACTGTGCCTGTGCTTTGGGATAAACAGCAAAATAAAATAGTCAGTAATGAATCTGCTGAAATCATTCGCATGTTTAACAGCGCCTTTAATGATTTAACTGGCAATAAACTAGACTTTTACCCAAATAACTTGCACGCTGAAATCGATGCAATTAATGAGCTGGTGTACAACAACATTAATAATGGCGTGTATCGTACTGGGTTTGCGACCACTCAAAAAGCCTATGAAGAGGCATTTAATGACTTATTCACTGCATTAGACAAAGTCGAAAGTATTTTACTCAAGCAGCGCTATTTGGTGGGCAACACCCTAACAGAAGCAGATTGGCGATTATTTACCACGCTAATACGCTTTGACAGTGTGTATGTTGGGCATTTTAAATGTAATCTGCGTACTATCGAAAATTACCCGGCACTGAGTGAATACTTACGTGAGCTTTATCAAGTTGCTGGCGTTAAAGAAACCGTTGATTTTTATCATATCAAACGACATTATTATTTTAGTCATACCATGATCAACCCAACGCAAATCGTCCCTAAAGGGCCCAATATTGATTACGCTCGCGAGCATAATCGCGGTTAACCAATTTATACTACCCCTGCAAAATGGCAGGGGTAGTTTAGGCCTTTTTATAACCACCACAAATCACAATAATGCCTTTTAAAGCTTTGATCACCACTGTATTTCATTGATAATATAACCAAAATAACTTTTTTCACCGACCAGATTTACTCTTTTATTCTTGAGCGTTAATAATTCAGCTTTATCTAAATACCATCTTATTGAATGTGTTTCTTCACTTGTTAAATCGGAAAACTTTAATTCTACGCAGTGCGGCTCATAGTCACTACTACATGTTGTTGCCTCAACTAATAAATATTCTTGCGACCAATACTCAGCCAATTGATAATTTGCCCATAACTGTATTGGGATATTAATGAATGTCCAAAAGTAAAAGTAAATAAACACTGGACTAAAAAGCAGCGTAAAATACTTAACTAAACGCCCCTCAGCAATAAAATGCTCATCTAAGCTTTCCTTCACTTGAGCAAAATTCTTATACTGACTCAAAAGGTAACCAATCGTCAGCACTGTCAGCGAGGGTAAAACCCATTTTAAAATAAAATTGTAATTAGCATTAGGGATAAATGCGGGATCCACACTTTCATACCAGATGAAAAAACCACAAGGCATAAAACAGGTAATCAATAATATTAAAATAATCCAAAAAAGCTGAGGTTTTGCCATAGAAATTGAAAGTCCTTATAATTTATGACCTGAGATAGCGTAACAAATGCCTATTATACAAACTGTTGCAGTTATAGTTTAATACTCTCAATATTTATTATTTGAACAAACTCTTTAAATTTTTACTATAAGTACGACTGACTTTAAGTGTTTTACCACTTTGTAATACAGCCGTGTATTCAGAGTTTCTAAGTGGGTTAAGTTGCTTTATATGGCTTAAATTTACAATCGTTGATTTATGTATTCGCAGGAAATCTTCAGGCAAGGTGTTTTTTTCAAGCTCTTTTAAACGCGCACGCATTACGTGTGTTTCAGCAGGTGTGTGTACACACATATAATCCCCCGCCGCATCAATCCATAAAATATCTTTAAACGGGATAATTTGAATCGGGTTTTTAGCATCTTGAATAACTAAATTCTCAGCTTCAAACTTATAGTCAGAGTTACCCGTAACCTCTACTTCTTGAGCGTCACTGTTAACTAGTGATTGGTGAACTTCAATAAGTTTGGTTTTTCCGTTTAGCTTTTGGGTTTTAATAACTCTTTCAATAGCTTCTGCAAGGCGAGCTAACTTAACGGGCTTAAGTAAATAATCCAGAGCCCTCACCTCAAAAGCTTTAACAGCATGTTGATGAAATGCCGTAACAAAGATAACCGCAGGGCAGCTCTCTGGTTGAAAATGTTTAATTAATTCAAAACCTGACTTTGTTGGCATTTCTATATCTAGAAACACTAAATCTACATCATATTCGTTAAGTACTTTAATTGCTTCATCAACACTTTGTGCACTGCCAATCACTTCAATTTCAGCAAAGGCTTCTAAGCGAATACGCAAACCTTCAATAGCACTGTATTCGTCATCAACGAGCAACGTTTTTAATTGAATCATGATTGCAAACCATTAATTGGAAGAGAGATACAAAACCACGCACCACCGGTAGTCGCATTGCCTTTTTCAATTCGGTGACTATTACCATATATTAATTTTAAGCGTTGCTCACAATTAGCCAAGCCGATGCCTCTTTTGGTTTTTTTATTATCATCAAAGCCTTTACCAGTATCAGCAACTTTAATGAGCAATGCGGATTTTGTTTTTTCAACATTAATGGTGATCACCATTTTTTGATCTGCTCGCATACCATGTTTTAACGCGTTTTCTACCAATGGTTGAATTAATAAAGAAGGTATTAATAAATCGTTGCATGGTTCATCAACGCTAATATTAACCTCTAGCTTGTCAGCAAATCGGCATTGTTCAATATCTAAGTAGGTTCTTAACATTGCAATTTCTTCTTTGATAGCTACTTTTTCAAGTGGGTCGGTATATAAACTATGGCGCAATAAGTCACATAGTTTTTCAAGCATGTTTACTGCCTGCAAGCTTTCTTTTTTCAATATTAACGTGCAAATAGCGTTAATACTATTGAACATAAAATGCGGGTTAAGCTGATATCGAAGCATTTTTAGCTGTGACTCTTTGGCTAAATGGGTTGCTTCTGCGGCTTTTTGAGTTTGCTCAAGATTATCTAAATAAATTTTGATCCCGTAATAAAAGGCAGTCCATGTTGAAAGCATGGTTAACGAGGCTGACGTCCATGTACCAAAGTCAAACCATGACATTGAAAGCCACCAGTTACCATATAACCACTGCAAGGAAATCCATTTAATTTGCGTCCAGAGTAATGTTGCAATTAGAAGCAGCATAATACGTAACGCGACTTTAACTTTGAGCTCTTGCTGACTAAAACAGTTGTAAAATCGTCTTAACGTTAAAGTGATCAAAAAGCCACACGCTACATCAATAATTAAATGCGGTATATGTATTGTCCATGGCTCTTCGCTTGGTATTTTTATCATTAATTCGGTCAGCATTGCATAGACAATCCAACCACAACTTTGGAATAACCAGAACAACTGACTTCTAGGGTTATTACTATTCACATTATTAAATCCAATGTTATAGGCTGTTGATTAATAAACGTTAATCAACAGCCATAGGGTATTACTTTGCACACGTTAATGATAATGAGTAATTACTCGGTTTTATAGTCAACACCACATCAGCAATTGCTAAACTTAAATTTTGACTGGTAATGCGCAGCGCGTCTGTTATTTTTTGCTCAGCAAGTCCGCTATCACCACAGTGCAAAGGGATTGCTAGAGTATGCCAACTTTTGTTTGTCATTAATTGTGAAAACGATGAAAAATCAATATTCCTTAAGCAATGATTTTCGCTACACATGACTTGCAAGTTTGCTCCTTGTTCTGGAGCTTTATCTATGCGCATTTTTAATTCAAGGTAACCTGCACTAAATTTACTATCTAGCTGTTCAGGCTTTAAAAAACTCAAGCTAACAGCGGCTTGTGCGCGCCAATTAAAGCCACGGCCATCTTCTTGATAAGATAAATTGACTGATTGCATAAGTAAACTCTGTTTATCGCCACTGGTTGCAGATGCACCGCTGGCTAACACCTTTTCTGTGCTTGTATCTGCCAGTTGCCAAGTCATATTTTTGGCTAAGTTTCTTACAAACAGCGGATGTGAGTCACTATTAATAATTTTTTTAGGGCTGGTTTTCTCACTCAAAACAGGCACATTTATGTTGTCCTGATAAGTTAAGCCATAGCCATAAGCAAATAATGGGTCATAGTCAGCATCGTTTAAGTTTAACGTAAATTGGTCATCATATTTAGGCCATGAAAAACTCAACTTACCGCTGAAATCAAACTGGGCTTTACCTTCGCTATTAGTTAATAGTACATCTGCAACGCCCTCACCTTCAGAGCCTGGTAGCCAAGCAGCAACAAAGGCATCCGATGCATTGAGCTCTTTATTAACCCACAACGGGCGGCCGCTTAAGAATACCGTTACTACCGGAATATTGTCTGCCTTAAGCTTTTTCAACAGTGCAAGTGCGTGTTTGGTTTCATGCTGAAACTCAAGCATTTCTATATCACCAAACCATTCTGCATAAGGTTCTTCACCAATAACAACAATGGCTACATCTGGCTTGGTTTTATACTCACCAGACTCGCTCAAAGTGATCTCACCACCCGCTTTTGTTACTTGCGACTGTAAACCCGCATAAATAGAGGTCGCATTTGGAAAGTCACTATTGGTATTGTCTGTGCCCTGCCAAGAAACGCTCCAACCACCCGCTTGCATATTAATTGCATTCGCGCCTTTGCCGGCAACTAAAATGCGGCTACTCGCTTTGATTGGCAGCACGTTTTCGTTGTTTTTTAATAGAACGAGTGACTTACGAACCGCTTCTCTTGCCAAAGTGCGATGCTCATTAGCACCTAACCACTGCGGGTGTTGTGATTCAGGTCGCGCTGATGGTTTGCTCTTCGAAAACACACCCCAGCGGATTTTAGCCCTTAAAAAGCGCCTAACGGCATCGTTAATTCTTGCTTCTGCGATTACACCGTCTTTCACTTGCTTAACAGTATTATGATAAAACGCTTCAAAATGCTCTGGTACCATGATCACATCAACGCCGGCGTTAATTGCTTGTGCACATTGCTCTAAATCGCAGCCTTCTACAAACTTGTGAGCATTCCAATCACTGACTACAAACCCATCAAAACCAAGTTGGTTTTTAAGTACATCCGTTAATAAATGTTTATCGCCATGTACACGTTTGCCATTCCAACTATTAAATGATGCCATCACTGATTGCACACCTTCATTAATAGCCGAAAAATAACCTGCGCTGTGAATATCTCTTAATCCTTTTTCATCGATAAGCGTATTTCCGCGATCAACGCCTTGCTCTGTACCACCATCGCCCACAAAATGTTTTGCGGTTGCAATACGGTTACTGCCTTTTAAAAAGTCAGCGCCTATATCACCTTGAATACCTGTCACCATACTACCTGCATACAGCCTAACTAATTCAGGATCTTCTGAGTAACTTTCATAGGTTCTGCCCCAGCGATCATCTCTGACTACAGCGACAGTAGGAGCAAAACTCCATTCAATCCCAGTGGCTGAGACTTCTTTCGCTGTTGCTTGGCCTATGCGCTTAATTAAGTCGACATCATGCGCAGCTCCTAAGCCAATATTGTGCGGAAATAACGTAGCGCCATACACATTGCTATGTCCATGCATGGCATCAGTACCCCAAATAGTCGGTATTGCAATACCGTCTTTCGTTGAGTCTATTGATGCTAGGTACATTTCATCCGCATATTTTAACCATGTGGCCTGATCAGCGCGTTTGTCGCCATAGGGGGCTGTATTGCCGCCATTTAGGTATGAACCAAACCCATATTTACGCATTTGTTCAACACTTAGATAACCAATTTCGGGCTGAATCATTTGCGCCACTTTTTGCTCTATGGTCATCTTTGTGAGCAGCTGTTCAATTTGCGCTTCTACAGCGGGATCGCGTTTAAGTTTAGTGTTTACATAAGGCCAGTTAACTTGCTCACGCTCTGCACTGAATGAATATTGACAAGTAAGCGCCCCAACTACGGGCAATAAGCAAAATAATAATTTAGAATATTTGATTTGAGACATTAAAAACCTTCGAGATTAAATTCTATTTATAGATACACACTTCTTAATTTTATTGGGGAATGTACTCAATAAAATCATAGTACGCCCACGAAGGGCTGCCATAGTATTGACCAGGGAAGTAATAGCCTTCGGTTGAGTTATCACCATTCCATTGGTTAATCATTATTTTTGTATTATCCATCGGCCATGCATACGCGGGAATTTCATTTTCAGCTAAATGACCATCGCCATTGTCTTTGTAGAGCACTCTTAATGTTTGCTCATTTCCTTGAGCGTCGTATAGGTACCAACGAATCGAGTTGCTAGACCAATCAAAGCCAATAGTTAATAAGTTTTCTCTGTAATCAAGCCCAAACTGACTTAAGTCGATGTCCTTTTCCCAGCTTTGATAAGTGCCACCTTGCGGCTGATAAATCACATTGGTATGAACAACGTTCCCAAGGGAGGGTAAAAGCTCAATATCTATCTCTTGCCATGCTCTGCCGGGTGAATCCCACCACGATGTGTAAGTAAAAATGGAAGACACAGTGCCTTGCGTATTCCCTGACTTAACACTGCCTTGGACCTTGCCAAAGCCATAGAAATTATTACTTTGCAGCTCAGCACATGCGCCTTGTGCCAAAGAAAGTGTAACGCCATGTTCACTTGGGTTGATCATTGCAGGGGAAAATTCACAGCCAAAAGGCGAGCCATTGTCGCCACTTCGCGCATTCCAAATGGCATTATCGTAACCCCATGAAAAATTATCTTTAAAATAATTGGCATATGTAAAAGGTGAGATAAACACACAACCTGCAACTAACGAGCTAATAAGCTTAGTTTTCATTATTGATCCTTATTTAAATTGTACACCTCCCACAGTGTTATATTAACTGTGGGAAGTTTAATTGTGGTGAGGTTATCTAGAATGAAAAACCAGCTCGTACACCGTAATACCTTGGCATGCCAAAGCTGCCTTTTGGAATTCCTTTGCTAGTATTATTCCAATATTGAATAGTTTCATCAGAGGCATTATTAACGAATACTTCTGCGTACCAGCTTTGTCCTTGCGGCTCATATTTGATTGACGCGTTATAGACTGCAAATGCATCTCGGCTATCATCAATGTATTTTGTCGCCTCGTCCGACACGCTAAAGTCCATATCATCTAAGTGTTTATCAACATTCCATACTGTTGAGTACGATTCATCTTTCCAGCTCGCATTAAGCCAACTATGAATAAAACCATATTCACCTAAATCAAATGTATGTGTGTAGCTGATGTTTGCCGTGAACTTAGGCGTCATCGCTAGGTTATTACCTTTAAGGTTGGTTGATAGCAGTGTATTTTCAGGATTTTTTGATTCCTCATAAGAAATATCAAAAAGATACTCAGCATCGTAATCCCATTTAGTATTCCAATCGTCCGTCACTTTAGCATCAGTCCAGGTTACATAACCGGTGATACGCCCGCTTGGGTAAGGCTTCCAATCAAACTCAATACCTTTGATTGTTGAACTAGGAACATTTTGTGTGTAATAAGCAATCACAGGCTTGTTTTGAAAATCAAGTACAGGCTCGCCATTACTATCTAAAACGGGAGAGCCATCTTCATCTTCTACCACAGATAAGCGTTCTACGTTACCGATTGAGCCCACTGATGCGTATTGCATGTCGGTGTAATCTGTGTAGAAAAATGCGGCTTTCAAGTTTAATGAATTATCAAAAAAGCTCGATTTAGCGCCAAGCTCCCATGTAAGTACTTCTTCTGGGTCGAACTTAGTTTCAAAGCGTGTTACGTCACCGGTTCTATCATTTACGACTTCATATACATCACCAATTCCACCAGCTTTAAAACCACTGGCAAGGTAGGTATAAACCATCGTTTCAGGTGAAATGTCGTAGTCTAAACCAACACGAAAGTCATGATGCTGCCAACTTCCTTTATTATCGTTTGCAAAGTATGACGCATAAATTGAAGGATCTTCGTAGTAATCAACTGGTAAGTTATTTAGATCCGTTCTATTTAACCAACCTACGGCGCAGCCATCGGCATTAGAGCAGCGATATGTTTTACCCCCTTTATCTTCTTTCGTTTCATCACTAAAACGATAACCAAGTGTTAGATGTAATTTTTCAGTTAAATTGTATGTACCTTGGCCAAACAAAGCGAATGCGTCTGTAGAGCGATCAGGTTGATCCCAAAAGGCTTTATCGTCCATTGGGTTATCGTAATAACCTAAGGTCGTGGTTTTTTCGTGGAAATAGTTAGCACCAACAATCCAAATAAAATCGCCGTATTCGTCAGATTGTAATTGCACTTCTGTAGAAAAAGATTCAGCACCAGTGCCATCTAAAAAGTACGTTGCCCCATCCCAAGGATCGAGGCCGACTTCGCTATCTTGTGCTGAAGAGCGTTCCATATCCTCATAGCCAAGTAGCCACACAAGCGAATATTCATCATTTATGTCGTAATTAAGGGTATTTCTAAGATAGGTGATATCTAAATTAAGCTTACCTGGTACATTCACAACAGCTTGATATGTATTATCACTGGGTAAAAAGTTTGTGCAATCGCCGCCCAGCTCTTCACTTCTACCACGAATTTTATCGCAGTTAACTAAATCGAGATTGTTATTGCTGTTATTAACGTACTTTTGAAAAACGGTATGATTTGAAAAGCCACCATCTAACGGCTCCCAAAGCGTACTAATTCTAAAAGAGTATTCATCAGCGTTGTTATAAAAGTCGTCTTTTTCTGCGGGGGTTAATTGGCGAACTTTTTGCGCCTCTGGATTTGTGCCTGCGCCATCTATCCACCAGTTTTCTCGCTGCGTGACTGTTTGACCAATACCTTGATAAGAATCCTCTGAGATAACAGGAGCATTGAGTATATCGTCGCTTAATCGTCTTGAGTCGTATTGGTTAGGATCGTAGTAACCCTCAAGGTAAGAATCTCGTTTTAATCCTTTGCCAGAAAACCGTACTGCAAATTCGTCATTAATTGGAATATTAATTACGCCATCAATATTTTTGCTGTTGTATTTTCCTGCTTCAACGTTCACATTGCCATATAAATGAGTGAATTCAGGCTTTGCTGAAATAACATTAATGCTACCAACTGTAGAGTTTCGACCAAATAATGTGCCTTGTGGCCCCCTTAATGCCTCAACTCGTTCAATGTCATACATCAGAGCTAGCGCTCCTTGCATTCTTGGCGAATAAATACCGTCAAGGTGAACGCCAACAGCAGGGTCGCCAAGCTCAGTAATATTGGTAGAGCGTACGCCACGCATCGAGATAACAGGTGCTGATTGATCCGTCGCTGTGGAGATATCTAACCCTGGCACTAGATTAGCAATATCTTTAACACTATTTACGCCATTTTGCCTGAGCTCAGCCTCCGTTAATGCTGTAATAGCAACAGGGGTTTCCATTAACTTTGTTTTACGTTTGGTTGCTGTTACTGAGATAACCTCTAAGGAGGTACTTTGTTTTTGCGCAGTGTTGCTTTCATTCGTATTCGTTGGATTATTCGTAGCAGCTTGTTGGGCATGTAACGGGAATGAGCAAGCCAATGCTACGGCAATTGATAATGCTTTTTTATTTATTGTGTGCATATTCGACCTTTTGATGTGTGTGTAAAACGTTAAGGTTTGTTACTTTTATTTAACAGTCTCACAGTATCCATAGGGTCTTTTTTGATTACTAGTCAAATACGCTAAGGCGAGTTAGATATAATACAAGCCGAAATTAAATCTTGGACAATAAATAAACTGACTCCTTGATTTAGTATCAACAGTCAAAAAACTTAAAAATTTATTGCATGAAAGTAAAACTGACCACCGATGCCATAAACACAAAGAAAGCGGATATAATCAGTGTGCGATGAAAAATACCATGGCATAACTTTATATACCCAAAAACGCAGGTCAATACATTAGGTAAGTTATCAAGGCTCACTCATTGTCACCTGCTAAGGCGTGATTAAAGCCGTGCTTAACATGCTAAGCTCGATATAAAATACGTGGCTTTAAACACTGCCCCTATATACCCAAACCACCTCAAGATGCGAGTTTCAGTTGGAATTAAAAGCGATTTAGGCAAGGCATTGATTGCAAATAATAGTGGTTCTATTGTTAAAATCAATAACGCAGTATAAATCGCTTTTAAACCAACCCTTTGGGCGTTTCACAGGCACTTACTCTCAGCGTTGTTACTTCTTAAAAGAGACGGCCATTCTTGCAAAGTAACGCCTTGATATTAAGCACCTGTGAAACGCTGAATTCTGCATCTTGAGGTGGTTTGGGTATATTATTAACCAATCGTTTTATACACATCAATATTACTGTGAGTAAGTAGAGCACCAGCCTGTTCACCAAACGTTTTAAAATGTGGCGCTAACTTATGCTCTTCAAAGTGCTCATTTGTAGCCCATTGTTCAGTTACAATGTAATCGGTTTGCGTGTCATTATTTTTCACAGCCAGCTCGTAGCGTAAACACCCTACTTCTTTGCGCGATAACTTTTGTAAGTTATCAAGTGCACTAAGTAACGTAGCTGCATCAGCGTTTTTACATGACAGCATTGCTATAACGGTTAACATAGTTATTCCTTTGCATTAAAAAGTGCAGACTCACTGCACTTTATATTGAACACGCTTAAAACGTGTCTTGATCCCACTGCGGTGCAAAACTTGGGGTTGCTTGACGGTCGCCGCAATCGAGAGCATCAATACGCGCAATGTCTTCTTCATCAAGTTTTACGGCTTTATCATTAAAGTTATCTTCAAGATTTTTACGCTTAGTTGATGACGGAATGGTCGTCATACCCTTGGCGTTTACCCATGCAATAACCACTTGTGCAGGGCTTGCATCATGCTTCTTAGCAATATCAATAATGGTATGATCGTTTAACACTTTACCTACCACAAATGGCATATAGGCGGTGACATGAATGTCATGCTGCTGACAAAAAGCACGTAACTTGGTATTGGTTAAATAAGGGTGTACTTCTATTTGGTTGGTGAATATTTCACGTGAGTCCAGTGTTTGCATGGCTTCTTTTAAATTCGCAATAGTGAAGTTCGATACACCAATATGCTTAGTTAATCCAAGCTGCTTTGCCGTTAATAACTCAGTTAAATACTCGCTCATTGGTTCATCGTTTGATGGCGCAGGCCAATGGATCAACAATAAATCGACAGAATCGAGTTGCAGCTTGTTAAGAGACTCTTTTACACTGGCGATAAAATCGCTTTTATTCAGTTTGTTATTCCACACTTTGGTGGTAATAAATAGCTCGTCTCTAGGGATATTGCTGTCTTTTATCGCTTGGCCAACTTGCTCTTCATTGCCATAAATCTGTGCGGTATCAATATGGCGAAAGCCAACTTCTAATGCCATTTTTACAGATTCATAGGCTGTTTTTCCTTCTAAGCGGAATGTCCCCATGCCTAAGTCTGGCATTTCAATTACACGTTGTGTCATAACTTTATCCTTATAAAAATAATCGGTTTAAATACAAACTTATTAGATTTCTAACCTAAGTTTTTCGAAATACACCTGTTACTTTGTTCATTTAAAATTTTTGACCTCGTAAAAGGTATGAGGCCATTAACCTTAGTTTCAAGGGCTAGAGCCTGTTTATCTTTCACAGTTACTTTTACATCCGTATGTTTGGTTTTTAGATAAGGCAGTATTAATGTAGCTAGAGAGCCAGAATAAAGTGCGGAAGTTTTACTTAATTTTTTACTTAACCCATCAGATTACAAACCTAGCATGGTGATTAAATAGCTTGTAAATTAAACAATCTTCAACCAGAGAGGTTAACCGGCCCTAGAACCTAATAATTATATTTATAAATGGCTGCTTTATAAAAAATTGAAAGTGCATCTCTCAAGGCCGCTATTTTCAACACTGTTAGCGCTGAAAGTAGTGGCTCAAAGTCGATTTATTCTACTGCGCTTTAGTTACTTATCTCTATGTTTTTGTAACATTTTCATTTCACTGTAGCTGCTGTGTTCCATCATTTGATCCATCATCACTTGCATCATTCTCAGCTGACCTTCCATTTTATTGATACGTTCATCGCCCTCAGTTTCTGACTCTGAATCATCACCACTTTCATTTAGGTCGTTTATCATGCGCATATTTGCACGCATTGAGTTCATATGTTGTTCCATTAGCTGCTCACGCTTTTGTGGATTATTTTCGTTTTCGATCTGTTGCATTAGCGAAAACATTTGCCGCATTTTTGGTTCCATATGCGATGTTTCTTTATCATGCATCATCTTGCCCATCATCATATGGTGTTCGCCTTCGCGTTCATCTTCTTGGGCAACTGCTGTAACAGCAAAAACAGCGGTTATAAACCCCACGATTAGATATCCTTTCATAACGAACTCCTTTTCACAGTCAGTTCATCATGAATAGCATGCGTACCTTCAGCACCTTTGGCGATTAACATTGCTGAGTCAATTTGGCTTTGGCTATCAACAATACCAATTAAACGCACATCACCTTTATTCGTAATGACTTCGATATTAAATGCTCTGAGAATAGGATCATTCATTAAAGCCATTTTAACGTTTGTAGTTACATCGATATCTAAAACATTGTTAGCCACCGTACTTTTTGGCGGCTTTTCCGCAGCAATTTCTGGGGATTTATAGCAACCAGTTAATTGTGAAACCATCAGTATTGCAACAACACATAGTATTTTTGAAAAGTATTTATCCATTAGGATATCCTCAGTATTAAGTGGAGCGATCACCATCGGCGGTAAAGTGTATTCTTCACTACCTACCATCACTTTATTATGTAAGAGGCTAACGTTCTGTTCGTTATCGAACTCAAAACAACTGTGTGTCAATAATAAAAAGCAGCGATTCATACTGGTCATTACTGCATTCATGTAATTAACTCGCTAATTTGGCTGTGTACTGCAGCGCACAGACAACCGCGGCAAATAAGCTAAAACTAAAGCGGTTCATTCAAATCATCGCCTAGTTGGCAACCTCAATATCAGCTCTAAAACACGCCAACACTTTATACTGTCGACCCCATTAAAAAGGATAACTACTATGTTACGTAGCATGAAAGATCTTGAAAATTGCGCTATCGCTGCTACCGATGGTGTGATCGGTAAAGAAAAAGATTTTCTATTCGATGATTTAGCATGGGTGATCCGCTATTTTGTTGTTGAAACAGGTTCTTGGCTATCCAGCCGTCAGGTTTTGATCTCACCAATTGCGGTTCAAAAACCAAACTGGATAGAAAAAATTCTGCCAGTGTTGATCAGTAAAGAACAAGTTAAAAACAGCCCAACTATCGATAACGATAAACCCGTGTCACGGCAAAATGAGGCCAGCTTACTCGATTATTATGGCTACCCTTATTATTGGGTAGGCGAAGGATTTTGGGGAGGCGGTATTTACCCTTATTTATTGTACCGTGACCACCAACACCTCCCACATACAGAAGCAGGTGCACGCAGCGCACAACTAACTCACCATAATGTTAAAAGTGAAGATAATAAAAAAGCCGATCCAAATTTACGAAGTTGCAAAGAGGTTATTGGCTATCATATTAATGCAAATGATGGTGATATTGGTCATGTATCTGGATTATTAGTAGAAGAAACAACGTGGGCGGTGCGTTATCTGATCATCGATACCAGTAATTGGTGGGGTGGACATAAAGTGCTCGTGCCACCAGAGTGGATCAGCGAAGTATGCTGGCTCGACAAAACCATCAGTGTTGATCTCAACCGCCAAGTAATAAAAGATGCGCCAGAGTATGATTATAACCTGCAAATAACTCCCGAGTTTGAAACAGCTATATATCAACATTACGAACTAGCGGGTTACTGGGACAAACTAGCAAAAGCGAAAAAGGATTGCTGAAATGATCGGCTTTCAAGTAATGCCTAGCGAAAAAAATTTGGCAAAAAGTCATATTCAATAAATAAAAAAACACCACTCACTAAACTAATGAGTGGCTTTTTATTCTTCGTTATCTGCTGATAACTGAATCTAAAATCGCATAGGCGGCTTTGACCCGTTCTACGTTGGGGTAATATTTGTTTGCTAACATAACAATTCCAGCATTTTTTGCCGGAATAAATACAATATATGCGCCAAACCCATTTGTTGAACCTGTTTTATTGATCCAGCCATTATGCAAAGCTACTTGAGGAGAATTATTAATATCGATTGGTTGAGGTTGTGTAATGGTTTCAACTGAATTTCCAGCTAACAGAGCAGCCAAGTTAGTTGGTAAAGGATACATTTCCCACGCTAGTCCTTACGTGAAAGTGCTCGCTTGATAATAGCCCTTCCTAGTACTTTTCAAGGCCGTATTGATTTTATCATCGAGAGAGACTAACCCTAAATTCGCTTTAATAAATTGCACCATATCTGCACTAGTAGACTTAATGCCATATGCTTGTGCATCCAGCATACCGGGATTTACTCTCACAGCATCGCCTGAAGCATTATATCCAAATGCATAATCATCCATTTTATTTGCTGGGACATTAACAAACGTATTTGACATGCCTAACGACGGAAATATTTTAATTTCCAGAAACTGTGCATAATCAACTTTCATACTTAATGCAGAAACATAGCCAAATAAACCTATACTTGGATTTGAATAGAGTCGTTGTGAATTTTCAGCAAAGGTTGGCTGCCAAGATTTATAATATTGCACCATATCATCGTCAGTCTTAACATTATCAGGGAACTGTAAAGGCAGACCACCTGCTGTATAGGTAGCTAACTGTGTAAATTTTGTGCTGCCAATAACGCTATTTTTCAACTCAGGTAGATATTTATCAACAGTGTCATCAAATGATAAAGTACCATTGCCTTGAGCATAACTCGCAAAGGTTGCAGCAAAGGTTTTACTGACCGATCCTAATTCAAACAGTGTATTCTGTGTTACTGCTTGGTTCTTTTCTTTATTCGCAACACCATAATTATAAAACTGTGACTTACCATCAACAATTATACCCACCGCTAAACCAGGAATTTGGTACTGCTGCATTAAGCGCTCGGCTTGCTTATCGACTGCTTTTCTCAACATTTGATTATTATTTTCAGCCCGAGCATCATTAGACATCACTATAGTTGCAGCTAAAGTAGTAATAACAAGCTTGTTTAAAATTATTTTCATTGTATCTCTCGTTAATGAATAAAATAGCCACGCCAGTGCAACCATATTGCAATAAAAACTCAACTCTCGGATTGAATTCTGGCGCCTGAGTTCATTCAAATATTGTAAATGGAGTATATTGATATTTAGCTTAACCTCGTTTTGAAAATGGTAGAGATGAGCATATTCAAGATCTACTCGTTCTAAATGCAAAAGTCAGCAAAGCCGCCGCTATTTTGTGAGTACGACTATTAATTTTTACTGAATTAAAATACGGTGTTGGTATTAAATTCTATGTTCATAGAAAATGAAATGCACAAATCGTCTTGATTTGAGCTTACTACTCCCAAAGCTCAAATAATTAAAGACGAAGAATATGGGTATGTTTTGCTGAATGATTTATATAAATGTGAAATTAATACAGCCAATGTTGTATGCAGCATAAATTAACAAACTAATACTTAGGTTATAGCAGAGGATTGCCTATTCTCTATGAATTATCGTGCGGAAATACACATGGTATAGTTCACACAGAGTCACTCGTAGCAAATTGTTCAACAAATAAAGTCGTTGTTGCTAACAAAGGCTACGATTGTAAAAAACTGAGAAAGTTGGTTCGTGATAACAACACGACACCCGTTATTCTACGCAAGGATAACAGTTTAATAGGTAATGAAGATATTGACTGATGCATGTACAAATATCGGCACTTGGTTGAGAATGCATTTGGCCGTATTAAGCAATATAGAAAGATAGCCACACGGTATGAAAAGCTTGCACGAAATTATCATTCAATGCTCGCTTTAGCATTTACGATGATGTGGCTACCAATGCGGGCTGATCAATATATGTACCACAAAGATCAACAGCCCCTAATGACGTAGCGCTCTCAGTAGCCTTAAACAACAAGAATATGATCCCTCACCAACGAGTGAAGAACCACAAATAGTAGAGAACATCTATTATCTAGCTCCTTGCATATTTATCGAATATACCTGTCGATAATGCCACTCAATCCTTAATTAAGCTCAAATAATGCTTTGCGAAAACTGGTTAGATAATTAACGACTCTATTATTTTTGCTGGGGTTTTCTGTATGATTTTTTCGTGTCAGGTTCTAAAGCTGCGCGCTTGCTTGCCGCTTCTTTTTTTAGTGTTTCAGCAGACTTTTTATCATCTACTTTTTTATCATAAGTTGGATTTTGCATAGTTGCCTCAGAGTTCTCGCCCCTCACGTTAATGTAAAAGGCCGAGATTTAAAGCCTAGTTTATAAAGCTCCCCAGCTCTGTGCGCTACAACACTTAAATACTATATTTGGTTTGATTATGGTTACGGTTTAAATTTGAAGCACCAGCTTTAGCTAAAAACCAGCACTATTTAAAAAGCATATTATTTGAGTCAGACATATAAGTGTTCTAACTCAAGTAAGGCCTGGTGAATGATCGGTTCCGCAAAACCGCTTTATTTAAACTATTAATTCTTTCAACGCATCTAAAGGCAGCGCTTTATAAAAATACCAACCTTGAACCTGGTAGCATTTATTATACTTTTCAATAAATTCACACTGCTCTTGCGTTTCAACGCCTTCAAAAATAACAATACGATTAAGGTTAGTGAATAGTGCCATTATTGCCAGGAGCATATCTTTTTTCAAAGGATCAGTAATCGATTGGGTAAAAATGCGGTCTATTTTTATGATATCGAAGTTAATTTCAGTTAACCAAACTAAATTTGAAACACCTGTGCCAAAATCGTCCAAGGCAACAGTAAACCCATAACGTTTAGCCTGCAAAGCAAAGTGTGACAACTCATTTAGTGGCAGTCCAATACGCTCAGTGATCTCAATTTTTATTTGTTTTTGGCTTATTTTATATAATTCGCATTGCTCATTTAAAAACGGTAAATACTCCGAACTTTGAATTTCAAAGGAGTTAACATTAATCGCAATACTAAAGTCATCTTTTTCTATAACAAAAGGCGACAACTCTTTAAATGCTCGCTGTACAGATGAAAATGCCATCGACGGATATAAATTTAACTGCTCAGCAATACTTAAAAATAACTCAGGTGAGACTTGCCCATGTACCGCATCTTTCCATCTAATTAAACATTCTACACCAATAATCTGCTTACTCTGGACCTCTAAAATTGGCTGATATTCTAAATAAATACTTTCATCTGCGATTGCATTACGTAATCGAAATTCAATCGAATTTGTTCTTTCTATGTATGAGATAAAAGAATAAATAATTAAAAAACTAATAACGCAAAGCAGTAAAAGTACTGCAGTCAGAGTCAAAGTGGAAAAAAATAGTAACCCAGGGCGATTATTAAGCACGCTAGCGCAATAGCCAAACTTTGTACTACAGCTTTTAACTTCTTGTGATAGTAAGTTAAATTCATTATCAAACTGAAATTCGGAGTCAAATTGATGGAAAACGTACAAGCCATCACTAGAGGTTATATTAAACGAAAAATCCTTATTTGCTTGATCAAAATATTTGAAAGGATCTTGAATTGTAAATGCAATAACACCATTACGTTTTGCAATATCATATTTGGCATCAATAGGAAAAATCCCCTCAACTTTTTGCGCAAAATAAAAACCTTTAGTGCCCTTAAAAAAATCAACATTAAGTTCAACGGGCTCTTTTAAAATGCCCCAATTTGCCGAACATATAATTCTATTTTGTTTAACTAAACCAACATCATGCGTGTAGTGGTAGTTAGTTAAAAGGATACGTAATTTATTTACAGTTTCTTCATCACAGCGTCGAGGGTTAATGGCTTCTGTCTGATAAATGGATTGGCTTATATCACTGGAGATTTCTTCGGCTTTACTAATAAGAGATTGCGTAAACTTTTTCTGATAAAGCATTTGTACATAGTTTGCGCCAAAATGGGATATACAAATTAAAAGCAGTAGCAAAAGCGGTAAAAAGAAAATTATTGCACTTGGTTTTTCTTTAAAAGCTCTCAATGACATAGATTTTCCCTTGCAGTTAGCACATTAATTATCATTTAATACCATTAAATTGTAACGTACGCTAGCAGCAAGCCCCTACTATTAAATGTTATTTAACAGCTGGCAGCTTGTTTGCGTATGAAAAGCTGAAATTATTGAGGTATCCAAAACATAGGACTTAGCCATATTAAAAAGGCTGCCACCTACTTCGCGAAGAATCAAAAATAAAGCGGTTCAAATTCGGTGAGCTGGTAAGTCAGCGAGTTTCTTCCACTCATTGAAAGTCGAAGCGATCCATGGCGAGCCAATTAGAGATAGTAATATATCAAACTCGATTCACTGTGACTGCTCACTCTATAATCTGATGAGCTAATGTTTTAAGCTATTATATCAACGCTTGGTATTACCTTTTCGGCTTACTAGGTTTAGCCAATGTAATTACATCATGAGTATAATTCGCCTCAATAACTTAAAAGTAAGCCTCTGAATAAGTTTATCTTTAGATAACAACGACAACTCAAACCTTAACAAAAACATATAAATAAAGTGCAATCTGCTGTTATACTGTTTTTAATCACAGAGGGTCTTATTCTAGTATGGTTACAATTAAGCAAGTCGCTGTCCACGCAGGTGTTTCATTTAAAACTGTATCGCGAGTGGTCAATAATGATCCAACAGTCAAAGATATTAACCGCGAGAAAGTTCTTAAAGCGATAAAAGAATTAGGTTATCGTCCTAATCGTGCGGCAAGTTTAACGCGACGTAAAAACTCAAACATTTACGCAATTATTGCTGATGAACTGCTTAGTGTTCCTTATACTTTTGATATTATTCGTGGTGCCCAAGAAATTGCGTGGCAGAAAAATAAAGAACTGTTGATCCTCAATGTTAACGAAACCCAAGCGAGTATAGACAGAGCTATAGAAAGCCTTTTAGAGTATCGCGTAGAGGGCGTTATATATTCAGCAATGTATCATCGCCAAGTTGTGGTAGCTGATGAACTAAAAAAAATACCAACAATTTTAGCTAACTGTTTTCCTGCTTTGAATAATTTCCCTTGTGTAGTACCTGATGAACAGCAAGCCGGTGAAGATATTACTGACGCGTTAATCCGTAAAGGCTATCGACGAATTGCTTTCTTAAACTTAAATGAGCATATAGTTGCTGCCAAAGGCCGTAAACAAGGCGTTATAAATTCATTTAAAAAGCACGGCTTACCACTCGATGATTTACTCATTGAATCGGTGATTATTGGTCAAGCCGATGGTAGTGAGATTTCTACTTCGAGAGAGTCTGCAGCGCGAGTAATTGACGAGTTTAAACCTGATGCAATTATTTGTGGTCAAGACCCCATGGCGCTAGAAATTTACTTTGTTGTGCATGATAAAGGAATGATCGTTGGTAAAGATATTGGTATAGCTAGTTTTGATGATTGGGGCAGTATTCCACAATTATTACAACCGAATTTAACTACCATGGCATTACCACACCATGCTATGGGACGTTGGGCAATGGAATACCTCATAGAGCAGCGCACTGATATTGTTCACCACCACTTACCATTTAAACTAATTGCTCGTGATTCGTTTTAATTGCATCTGCCTTTAATGCAAAAAGCGATAATACAATAAACACACACACAACCAAACCCAAATATTGGTAGGCTAACGCAAAGCCTACATTATCATATACTACACCTACAGCGACGGCTAACATTGACGCCATCAATTGCGTAGTAAATTGAAAGCCAATGATATAGATCATGGCTGAATAACGAGCTTCAAAGTGCATGTTTATATATTTAAACAATGCAATTAACATCAGCGGTAACTCAATTGCATGTAACAATTTTAATACACTAATGCTGATAGAGTCATTAACAATCCCCGAGCAATATATTCGTATCGCCATCAATACACCACTTAACAGCAACGAGTTTTTAACGCCCAAATAATTCACCCATTTAACAGCTAAATACAAAATAGCCGCTTCAAGAATTACTTGCGCTGAAGTTAAATAGCCAAAAAACTCTCGACCTTGCTCTGGGGTGTCAAAAAAAGAGGTGTAATAAATAGCAAATTGCTGATCAAATACCGCATAAATACAACTTACACCGATCACAAATACACTTAAACGCCACAATCCTGCGATTTTAAAAAATGCTTTGAGCTGTTGCACGGGAGAAAAAGTTCGAGAAGGCGCTATTTCGGGCTGATTTTTTGCGACCTTAACAAAGGCTAATAACCCCATTAAGCAAACCGCCGCAATGCTTGATAACCAATAATTTAAACTAGGGGATAAATTAAACGATAAACCGGCAAAGTAGCTTGCCATGGCCCAACCTAGTGACCCCCACATTCGAGCTTTACCAAATTCAAAATTCGTCGAGCGACTTTGTTTATCAATATAACTTTCAAGTGTCCCGACTCCAGCCAAAAATGCACATGAAAAAACAGCACCGCCTAAAATAGCAGCCAGATAAAACTGTGTTTGTAGTAAGGGTGCGTATACATAACTGACAAATGGACCAATCAATATGATAAAAAATGCAATGAAGTAAAGCAGTGTTTTTTGTAAACCGAGTTTATCTTGCAAAATGCCATAGCAAGGCATCACGAGTAAAGCCATGATGGAATTGATACTAAAGATGACCCCTACTTTAGCACTGTTGAGGCCTACTTCTTGACTAAGCCAAATAGGAAAAAATGAAAATGAAAAAGACCATGCCATAAAATAAATAAAGAAAATGGCGCTCAATAGCCGATAATTACTACTCATATATCGCATAGCCTTATAAAAAGTAAGCGACTCTATATTACTATAGAGTCGCTTCAAATGTTATTTTTCTATTGCTATATTGTTTAACTTTACGTCACTAAGCGACAAAGGCTGCTCAGCACTCACTTGTATTTTATTATAAGGAGAGGTTGGAAAAACAATCGAGGTCATAGAGCTAACCCCCTTATTTACAAACACTTCTACCGACGCTTTATCTACCCATATATCAACATCGTAATATTCAAGTCCTTTTTGTAATGGCGCAGTTTGTAAAGATGCAAAACCATCTTCAAAGTCTTTTAAACCCGACTGCCTGCGGTCAAGTATTAGTTGCCCTTGAGCTGGGTTTAGCTGCAGCTTAGTGTATTCGCCCGTATCAGAGCTAAGCACGATATCAGTAACTTGTTCAGAGTTCGCTATACTAAAGCTCACCTTAAATTGCCCAGGCTCAATTGTAAAAAGCTCATCTAACTGATAGCTATTTGCGCCAGTTAAGGTTGCCTTTTGTTGTGAGTTACTCAATAAACTATCTAACTCTTTAACCGGTTGAGATGCCAAACGCACGCCTGTTGGCGTTTGCAATAACTTTAATTCTCTGGGAATCGTCATTGCGCTGCGCCATACCTCAGTGGGTACTTGATTTGCGTATTGCCAGTTACTCATCCACCCCATAAATAAGTGTCTACCGTCTTGAACATCAGAGAAAGTTACACCAGCATAATTATCTGTACCATAGTCTAGCCATATTGAAGGTTCATACTTTTCTTTTGCTGCTTTATCAGAAAATACAATATCAGCGATTTTAATATGCCCCCAATCACCTCGTTCATTGTCTACCACTTTAATATAAGCTTGCTGACCTTTTAATTGACTCACGTTCCAAGAACGCTCAGTCAGTGTACCTGTATTATTTCCACTTGCGGTTTTAACTATCTCGCCATTAACTAACAACTGTATTGCGGTACTATTGTGAGGCTTTCCGCCTGCAATCTTGAAGTTAATGAAATCATGATCGATTTCAAATGATTTTGAAGTTAAGGTGCCAATTGCCTTATCCGAACCTTTAAAAGAACTGGCAATGGTATTTGCTGGTTGATCATTAACTATATGGAATGCTTCACCCGATACTTGCCAATTCTTTAAACCACTCTTAAAATTAGAGAAATCAAGTCCTTGAGGGAAAACGGCGGGTGTTGATGTAAGCATTTTTTGATAATCGCTATCCAGTACAAATTTTTCACCGTCAAAATCGCCAACAAAATATTGTGTACCAGAGCCGCCATTTGGCGCGCCAGGATTGATACTCACTAATAGAACATATTTATATTCGTCGGTGCCTTCAATACGCACGCGAATAAGATCTGGACACTCCCATACGCCTGCGTGACTGCCCCAATCAGCGCCAAAGTTACTTTCAAATTGCCATGTTTTTAAATCTTTTGAGCTGTAAAAGCCAATATGATCATCTTGAGCCAATACCATAACCCATTGCTCGGTATCTTCATGCCAGCTTACTTTAGGGTCGCGGAAGTCGCGGATCCCAGGGTTTTTTAATACCGGATTATTAGCGTATTTTTCCCAAGTGCGGCCTTTATCGGTGCTATATGCTATGCCTTGGGTTTGAAAATCAATCGCTCCCTGTGCCGCCTTTTTATCATCATGATAGGTAAATATAGCCACTAATGGTGGGTTTTCTTTACTGCCAAAGCCGCTGCTATTTTGCCAATCAACTACCGCACTACCAGAGAAGATAGTACCGTGCTCATCAGGAAACAACTTAATTTCTTGATGCTGCCAATTAACCATATCTTTACTAATTGCATGTCCCCAATGCATTGGTCCCCATACCGATGAATCAGGATTATGCTGGTAAAACAGATGATATTCACCTTGGTAATAAACCATACCGTTAGGATCATTCATCCAATGCTTTTTAGGGGTAAAATGAAAAGCAGGACGAAACGCCTCTTTGCTAGGTTTATCTACACCCGTAGGGGCAGTTTGTTCAGTTTGGTTTGTCATGCTACATGCTGCCAAAAATGATGAAATTAAAACTAAATTAACGGTTCGCATCTAATGCTCCATGCTTATTATTGGTATCTAATGAAATTGCTTCTAAAGAACGTCCTTTTGTTTCTGGCATAAACCACGCAACAAAAATCAATTGCCCTAACATCATTAAAGTAAAGAAAGTGAATACTTCAGTGGCACTAAAACGTTCTAAGAAAAATGGCATAAGTAAAGTGATTGCTGCGGCAAAAAACCAATGCGTACCGGAGCCCAAAGACTGCCCTTTTGAACGAACTTTGTTAGGGAATATTTCTGCAATGAAGACCCAAATAACGGTACCTTGGCCAATGGCATGAGCGGCAATAAACACAAATACAAACGCTACAACCGTTAAACCACCAGAGTCAGTACTAAACGCCCACGCCACGACAGAGAGCGAAATAACGTAGCCAATTGAGCCAATGTACATCAGCGAACGGCGGCCAAACTTATCAATCAACGATAAACCCAGCATGGTAAAACATAGGTTAACCACGCCAATCCCAGCGCCAGAAAGTAATGATTGATTTACATCCAACCCTGCAAGTTCAAATACGCGCGGTGCATAATAAATGATAAAGTTAATGCCAGATAATTGATTAAATGCGGCAAATAAAAATGCAAATAAAGCCGCCTTATTGTAACTACCACCAAATAGCTTTGATTGACTGTTTTGTAACTTGTCGCGTTCAATGTCATTTAATACTTGGTCTGGGTTTTGTTCACCTAAAGTCACTAAGATTGAACGCGCTTTAGTTTTCTCATTTTTCTTTTGCACTAACCAACGTGGGCTTTCAGGTGCCTTAATGATCATTAATAAATAAGCCAGAGCAGGCATTGCCTCCACACCTAACATTAAACGCCAGTCAATTGCAGATGTTCCTGCAATTAAAAAATTAGAAACAAACGCAACTAAGATCCCAAATACAATTTGAAACTGATAAAGCGCAACCAAACGCCCACGGTACTTAGCAGGTGCAATCTCAGAAATATAAGCAGGTACAACAATTGAAGAAATGCCCACTCCCACGCCACCAATAAACCGTAATAAGGCGAAGCTATATGCGTCAGGTGCCATGGCGGAGCCAAGCGCCGAAACTAAAAACAACACCCCAACTAAAACTAATGTGGGTTTTCTACCCCACTTATCGCATGGGTAATTACCGGTTAAGGCACCCAGTAGTGTTCCCCATAAAGCTGAAGACATAATAAATAAGCCATGAAATAACGAGCTCGTATTCCATAACGCTTGAATAGGTTTATCCGCACCGGATATAACGGCTGTATCAAAGCCGAATAAAAAACCAGCAACGGCAACGGTGACTGACCAATAAATAATTTTTTTCATAATCACTCTTAAAACTTAACGATTAAAAGGTGGGCCGAAACCCACCACTATTAATAACCTGGGTTTTGTGTGTACGATCCACCACTTAAAATCATCTGCTGGTTCGGAATAGGTAAATACTCATGTTTACCTTTAGTGAAAATAGCATCGACCAAGTAAGGTTTGCGTACAGCTTCAATTGCTAAGTAACTATCAATCGTTTCTTTCGCTATTCCCCATCGAACTAAATCAAAAAAGCGATGTCCTTCAAGCCCTAATTCTAAACGTCGCTCAAAGCGTAGTGCCGCTCTGGCCTGTTCTTTAGAATCAAAACTTGTATATAAGCCCATGTTATAAATACTCGCGTTGTGTAATTTACCGGTACTATTTTTAGCACGCTCACGGATACGGTTAATGATTGGCAATGCTTCGTCATACCTGTCTAACTCAATTAATGCTTCAGCTTTCCAAAGCAATACATCAGCGTAACGAATGAGCGGTGTATTTAATGAAAAGATAGGAAACGGTCCATTCTCACCACGACAACTACAGTCAGGGTGCTCAAGATCTTTCATTGCCGTAAAGTTGCCATATATACCAGGGGCACGTGCCCAGCTATCACCGCCATGAATTAAGTTTTCGTCATACTTAAATGGTTTACCTTCCATTGCCACTGTGTGATCTAGGCGAGGGTCAACTGAGTCAGTCGTCATGTCATAATTAAAGTCGTTAAAAGAGTCGAATAACGGCAAACCTTGTTGGTCTGTTTTAAACGCATTAACAAAATTTTCTGTTGGTACATGAAAACCACAACAGCCAAAACCACCAGCCATTGGCGCATTTAATGCACTAGGCCAGCTACCACGTCCATCTGGAGAGCCGTCATTTAGAGAGCGCTGAATAGCAAAAACTGATTCTTTACCATTTTCACTTTCAAACAAAAAGTTATTCGCGTAATCATCAAATAAGTCATAGACGCCGGCTTCTTCAATTTCATCAACCAGAGCCACCACTTTTACAAGTTTATCTTTATTAATATTAATAACTTGATGTAGCTCATTCTGCTCATACGCTTGGTAGAGTAGTGTTTTAGCTAGATATGCCTTAGCTGATAACGCTGAAGCGCGTCCAACATCTTTTTGGGTTTGTGGTAGATTGTTTGCAGCAAACTCAAAATCTGCAGCAATTTTATCCCATAACTCTTGATCGCTTAGCTCACGATTAGTAGCGCTAAGAATTTGATCTTGAGTCAATGTTTCATCAATCCACGGGATATGCTTATGATGTATTTTTAAATCAAAGTAGAAAATACTGCGAATGAACCGCAGTTCGGATTGTTTTGCAGCACTGTTTTCAATGGCATCTGGCGCATTTGCGATTACCGCTAATGCTGAGTTTGCTCTTGAAATACCGGTGTAATTACGTACCCATTTTTTGTTGTTCAAATCAATTAAATCTGGCGGGAAAGACTCCATATCAGGCACTATTGGTTGATATAAAGACAAAGCATGATAAGCAAAGATATCACCAGGTCCATTACCGCCTTTATGGGCGTCTCCAGCGCGTAAGTTTCCTGTCGGCCATAAAAAGTTAGGTGCGGTATAATGATCGTTTCCTAGATATGAGTAGGCAGCAATAATCAACGCATCTACATTTTCACTGTTAGAAACTTGCTCTTCGGTTAATACCCCAGAAGGTGCAACATCAAGATCAGAACCACCACACGATGCTAAAGAAAGCGCGAGTGTAGCTGCTGTAAATAGTGTTTTAATTTTATTCATAATATGTGCTCGTATCGTTGTCGTTTTAATAAATCAAAAAGAAAGGTTCACGCCTAACGTAATACGTTTTGGAATTGGGAAGTTGCCGTTTGGAGTTTCTGGATCCTGGCTTAGCGTCCCTGACGGAGTAATGGTCAATAAGTTACTTCCCTGCAAATAAATTCGTGCAGAACTTATACCGTATTGACTTAACCACTGTTCATCAGGTGTATAACCGATAGATAAGTTACGAAGCTTTATGTAGCTGCCATCTTCCCAAAACAAACTTGATTGACGGCCTTCACCATTGTTATCGATTAAAGTTAATGCCGGTACATTGCTGTCAGTATTGTTAACTGACCATGCATCAAGAACGCGATCACCGTAGTTAGAGCCTATATTTAATGATGTGAAGTCAGTAAATCCACGCCAGCTATTACGTATCTCACCTCCTTGAACACCTTGCCAGAACATATTGAAATCCCAATTTTTGTATTTGAAATTCATGTTCAATCCATACATAAAGTCAGGATCAGTATCGGTGAAAAAGCTTTGATCGTTTTCATCAATCACGCCATTGCCGTCTAAATCTTTCCAGCGAACTCGGCCTAAACCAGCCCCAGATTGCGCTGCGTGAGCATCTATCTCACCTTGATTTTGGAATAACCCATCGGCGACATAACCATAAATAGAATTGACTGAATGACCAACAATCGTTTTATCATCACCATTACCACCAAATGAATTCACAACATCCTCTGGTAGTGAGACAACCTTATTTTTAGCAGAAGAAATGTTAAAGCTAATATCGACATCGATATCACCATCTAAGCTATCAAAAGTAAGGTAATCGGCGTAGCCAATGAGAAACTCAAAACCAGAGTTTTCAATCGTGCCACCATTGACCCATTGCTGAGCGCCTTCACCTAATGTTGCAAGTGGATTGGTTAACGTTAAAATATCCTCTGTGGTTTTTTCAAACCAATCGATACTGCCGTATATGGTTTCGTAACGCATGCCAAAATCAAGACCAATGTTTGTTTGCGTTGATGTTTCCCACTTTAGGTCATCATTCCCTGTTTGTGCTTTTACAAATCCAGAAGGAAGCGTGCCGCCATTTGCACCGCCTATATCATAAGCGGTCCCTTCATCTTGCTGATCAGTGAATAAAGACCGAGTTGCATAACGGCTTAAATACGTTGTATATGTTGCATCGGTAGGGATTTCTTGATTACCCGTTTTGCCCCAACTAGCTCGAAGCTTTAAGGTAGATAAAAATTCAATATCATAGAATGATTCGTTGCTGATCACCCAACCTGCAGAAATAGCGGGGAAATTACCGTAGCTATTATTACTACCAAAACGAGATGAGCCATCGCGACGTATTGTTAAACCTGCTAAATAGCGGTCATCAAAGTTATAGTCCATACGGGCGAAATAAGAATTAAGAGACCATTTATCGCCATCCCCTTCCACACGAACATCACCCGTTGCTTGTGATAAATGAGCATAATCACGATCATCAGACGCAAAACCTGAACCAAAACCAACAGATCCTTCATACTCATAATCTATTTGTTCTGTACCGACCAAAAACGTAAAATGATTTGCATCTAAATCAAGCTTATATTCTGCGGTATTAGTCCAACTAAAACTGCTATTCCAGTTTTCTGTCACTGACAGCTGATCACCATAGTTTAGCGAGCCAGCTTGAAAAGCACGGGTATAGTTTCTGAAGTAGTATTGCCCGTAATCTAAACCGATAGAGCTTTTTAGTGTTAAGTCCTCTATTGCCTCATATTCAACAAAAATATTTCCCATTAATTTATTGAATCTACTAACATTGTCTCGATTCATTTCAATTAGTCTAACCGGATTATCACGGTCAGTTACACCAGGGACGGGTCCTCCCCAGCCACCTTTATCGTTGTACACAGGAACGATAGATTGTTGTTCTATAGCCAAAGTTAGAATATTACCGGCCAGATCATTAACCAAGTTTGATTCTTGATTTGTCACTATAAAGTTTTCACCAATCTTAAGCTTATTTGTTAGCTGATAATCAGAATTAACGCGAAAGCTTATTCGTTCAAACTCTGAGCCATCAACAACACCTTCTGAGCCGAAATAGCCAAGTGAACTATATATCGAAGCTTTGTCTGAACCACCTGAAACTGAAAAGTTAAGATCGGTTACTTTTGCAGAGCGCGTAACTTCATCAAACCAATTAGTATCTGCTGGGCGTTGCACCTGTGCAGCATCCGTAAACTCAGGAAAAACAACGTTGTTTAATTGAGGGTTATTAAAATCATTATTCCAATCATAGCTATAAAGAGAACTTGCTGCATTTGGATCTGAGCCGTCGTTTACTGCAGCTTGCCAAACTGCTTGTCCCCTTTGCTGTGTATTTAATGGATTTAATTCATAATTAAAATCATCATATGACTGATTAAAAGAGAAATTAAAGTCGAGCCCTTCATTCCCTTTTTTGGTGGTAATAATAATGACCCCATTACCAGAGCGAGCACCAAAAATACTTGCAGCTGCCGCATCTCTTAGCACCTGTATATCAGCAATATCATGGCTATTAAGTTCATGCATGCCTGATTTAGTTGGTACACCATCAATAACATAAAGAGGATCGTTATTACCTAAAGGTCCTAAACCTTGACCACGAATACGCACTGTTGCTGCAGAGTTAGGTGAACCATTAGTTGTAATTTGCAAGCCAGGCACACGCCCCTGCAAATTTTGCATGATATTACCTGAAGGCTGATCAACGACATCTTCAAGCTCAACTGTGCTAACTGCGCCGGTTAAATCTTGTTTTTTAACACTTCCATAACCATATGAAACTTCAATAACTTCAATACCAACCTTGGCCGACGCTTCTTCTTGCAGTTGTTCAGCGGCAAAGCTGTTGGATGGCAGCCAACAACCTATCAATACTGTACTAACACTCGCAGCAAGCTGGTTTTTCCTAAATCTGAGCATTGTGTGTGTCCTCATTTTAATTTTATTTTTTAATGTTGATTTCATTATTTAAATTAACAACGTTGTCTTTATGGCGTAAAAAAATATCTTTTTACATTTTGTTGTTTGGCTTGGTCGGTCCAACACAAATAAACAACGTTGTCTTTTTAACATTAAAAAAACATCTATTCAATATAAATAACAAAATATTTTGTTTTTTATATGTATAACTTGAAATACAATGCTGCACGCTAACATGGTTCAATAAATTCTAAGATTTGCTGATGCGTTATATCTGGTGTTGCCCCTAGCTGCTGAGCAACCATAGCTCCGGCAGCACAAGCAAAATTAATTGCCTGTTGCGGATCGTTTTGAATGCACAATTGATAAATTAAAGCCCCCAAAAACGAATCCCCTGCACCAACAGTATCCACAACATCGATCAGGTAGCCTGAGTTATAGTAGTTTTTACCTTTAATCGATAATAAAGCACCATGGTTTCCTTTCGTCACGCACAAAAACTCTGTGTTGGTTTGCTTTGCTATAAATGCTAAGTTTTGCTCTAATGAATGGTATTTACACCCCATTCCTTTTGCTATTTCATATAGTTCTTCATCATTTAGTTTGATAAAGTCAGCGCTATTCATTAATTCTATTAAGCTCTCAAGTTGATAGTGAGGAGCTCGTAAATTTACATCAAACACTTTAAACTTCGCATGTTCTAGTAGTTGCTTTAAAGTTATTAATGAAGTGTCGGTACGGCCAATTAAACTACCAAACACAAAAATATCCGTCGATTCAACTTTGCCAATAATTTCATCAGTTAAAACAATATTATCCCAGGCAGTATCAGGCATAATTTCGTACTTAGCAGAACCATGGCTATCAAGTGTTACCTGCACCGTACTGGTATTTTTGTTTGGGTTTACAGCAATGTACTCTGTACTCAATTGCTTTTCTTTTAATTCGTCAAGCAGAGCATCACCTAACTCATCCTCCCCTACTGCACTTATCATTTGTGCATCAATTCCAAGTGATTTAACCCTAAAGCACATATTTAAAGGTGCGCCTCCCAAACGCTTAGTTGCGCCAAAACAGTCCCAAAGGACCTCCCCAAAACAAACTAGACTAATTTTATTAGCCACGTTTTGATTCACAATTATACTCATTCAAGAGCTTCCTTATACGCTTCGTATGGTCAGATAACGGATTAGACAAAGTTCAACTTACCTTTCACTTCATAGAAAGTAAGATATTAAATTTCAATAACTTAAACATTTTTAACTTAAAAATTAAAATGCAGATATATTTGTTAAATAAATGTCGTGAGATATTATTTCATCTAAGCAACAAAAAGACAACGTTGTTTATTTAAGTTAATAAAATTAACTAAATGCCTATCTGCAACTTATAAATAAAGCAAATAACATGCTTGAGAGTTTAATTTATGAATTTTATACAGCAAACTTTTACCCCTAAATGATATTTGGAGTAAAAGTTTACCTCGAGTACTAACGGATCGCTGATAACTCGTTTTTACTTATTTTTTTTGATGCATTAACCATAGCCGAGTTCCTATTTTGATTCAATTAGTTACTTCGATTTTACGTAAAATATAAAAAGAGGACTTGGTTTTATTTTAATTGGCATTTTGCAAGGTGTTTGAGTGGCTTATTTGAGGTGATAAGGGCTACCCTAATTAGTGCATCGTGTTTTGCAGCTTTTCTCTATTATGAACTAAGCAATACAGTTGCCGCAGTGTGAAGTGAAAGCATTCACTTCTATTTGTCCGCGCAAGGTCAATTTATTCAGCGAAATTGATTGGAATGAATTTATTTTGGTAGGATAAGTCTCGCTTGACTCCTCACCCAACGAAAGAGCCATAACGATTTACCGTGGGTGAATAATATTTACTAGATCATAGCTTGATAGTAGATTCAAGGTTAAAAGTTGAACAACTAAAAGTAGGTGCATTCGTTCCTGTAAAGAGTAATTCTACAGCCTCAACGCCCGCCATCTGCCGCGCGGGGTAAGATAAGAACGTCAGCTGCATAACATTGTTATAGCAAAACAGGTTCATCACGCATTTTTTCCCATGTTTGTACCATAAGCTTCTTGGCTGGCCCCCAACGGTAACCACCAAGTGCACCACTGTGCTGTATTACCCGATGGCAGGGGATCAGTAAAGCAACAGGATTTGCTCCAATGGCGTTACCAACCGCTCTTGCAGATTGGGGCGCATTGAGTGCTGTGGCTACCTGAGAATAGCTAGCCACTGCGCCCGGTGGTATTTTCAGCAGCGCCCGCCACACAGCTACCTGAAAATTCGTACCTTTCACATGAAGCGACAGCGGACCATGTTTGGCAGCTGTATCACTACTAAAAAACGCATCAATAACATAGTGCGTAGATGTGATGCTTTCAACAATCGAACTCAATGGCCAAGCGTTACGCAAGTCATCCAGCAGCTCTTCAATGTCATTGAAATCCATGAACTCAACCCTACAAACACCACGCTGTGTTACAGCTACAAACATAGGCCCCAGTGGTGTAGGGTGCACACCGTATTCGATACGTAGCTCCTTACCCTTATTTTTATACTCCCCCGGTGTCACTGCCTCCAGCTGCACAAAGTGATCATGCAACCTTGAACTACCGCTTAAGCCAATCTCATGTGAAACGTCGAGCAGAGAGCGGGATTTATCCAACAACTCCTTGCTACGCTCCAATGTCAGGACCTGCAAAAACCGCTTTGGCGTGGTACCCGCCCAACGACAAAACAACCTCTGAAAATGATACGGACTCAGATGCACATGGGCGGCTATCTCCTCTAGAGCGGGCTGGGTAGTTGCACGATCTACCAAGTATGCCATAGCACGTGCGATACGGTCATAGTCTGACACACTCTGCCTCTCAGACACGATTTATGGATACACCGCCATCTACCAACATCGCAGAACCAGTTGTGAAACTGGATGCATCGGATGCTAAGTACAATGCGGATTGAGCAATTTCATCTGGTGTCGCCATACGCTTGAGCGCATGCAGGTTACGCACAAACGCCAATGCTTCTGGCGTATTAGCAAACTCACGTCCCGCTGGCGTATCAGTACCACCAGGCAAAAGGGCATTGACCCGGATATTCTGAGGCCCATGCTCTGACGCCAGCACTTGAGTCAAACCAATAAGACCAGCCTTACTGGCTGCGTAGGCAGCCATGCCTGGCATACCTGCGGTGTAACCAACGAAGGTAGAGGTGAAAATTAACGAACCTCCTTTTCGGGCAGCCATGGCGGGCAGCTGGTACTTTGCGCCCAAAAATGCACTGGTTAAGTTGGTCGCAATAACTTGATTCCAGTCCGTGAGCGACATCTGCGGCACAGGGCACATAGCACCCAGAATGGCAGCATTGTTAAAAGCGATATCCAGGCCACCAAAGTGGCTTACAGCCTTATCTACCAAAGCTTTGGCAAAAGCTTCTTCGCCAACATCACCGGCTAGTGCCAGTGCCTGCCCACCTTCAGTCTTGATTAATTCCACCAGTTCATCAAGCTCCTTCTGTCGCCTTGCTGCCACCACTACGGCAGCACCTTCTCTCGCAAAAAGCTTCGCGGCTGCGTAGCCAATGCCGGTGCTGGCACCAGTAACAATAGCAACTTTGTTGGCCAATATGTTCATCGATTATTTCTCCTAGCTCTGCTGACAATTAAAGGGCATATGCCCGAACAGATGCTATATTAGGAGGCCGAACGATTAATGCCGACCCGAATCTTGCTGAATTTCAATTGCGCTATAACATTTTAGTATTTATGCGACACGCAGTTTGTGTTGCATAATCGCTTGTCGGACTGAGGCGCTACCTGCTCGATGTGTAGAGTTGGTGTTGTTTATGCTATGGACTTTACATATATAGAAAGGCTTTTTATGACCTAAGCTATAGCAAGCAAATTTAATTAGTGTGCCTGTCGTATCTATGCTGTCCCTGCGTTACTCAGTGTTTATTATCTATCCATTAAACCTAATGTTTAACCCTTAAGCAATTATATTTTTCGTATGCACAGTCGTTACTGACCTGAGCAGTTAAGCAGGTTAATTAGCTGATTTGATGCAGCAAGCTAGGCCGCTAACTCGTTCGAACTATTTAATTTGTCGCTACATCTAAATTAATCGCAACATACTAGCTTGGCAGTGCTGGCAACTTATTAGCTTGTCTAATCAATGCTTCGATTACTGGATTTGTTTTATTACTAGGTACTTTCGCTAGCATTACATACCTAGAATGTCGTTCAACTAAGGTCGCGATAAAGCTGTTTTCTGAGCCTTGGTTCAAGTCCACCTCCCAGTGATCTGGAACAGCTCTGTCTTCAACATTTGATGACCTTTCACTATTGGTACAGCGTCGACTATCTTTCCTAACCCTTTACCTTTCAGCAGCAACTAAATAAGAGAGCCACTCTAATTGAACAAATAAAACTGTGTCACTAAATTTACTTTTCAGGTTCAGAATTTATCTTTTATTGCGGGGTTATTTTTATTTCACCTATTAAATAAGTCATTAGCCCTATTAAACCTAAATTACACGCATGAAGATGACTGCAGGAAATAGAAACGGAAATAAAAAGGACAGACACATATTTTGTGTCAGAAAATTTAGCACCTCTCCCGTTGTGGATAATCGCATAATTATTTTTTCACATACTGTTAGTGTTAGTTACAGAGCTTAGAATTGAGGTGCTTGGAAAGGATTTTAGGCAAAAAAAGGCAAAGCTAGGCCGTCACTTTGTTCAATAGTGTATTTTTAAAACAACCTAATAAAGATGCAACTGTTCAGCCTGCGCCTTTGTACCATTTTACATCGTTGCTGGCGGCTTGCTGCTTTAACCGTTGTTTGCTGCCTGCAAAATTTGAGTACTGCTGCCTAAAACGTTGAATTGATTCAAGCCATTGTGCCTCTTCTATATTCAAAGTCAGGAGCACTTTTGGCATAG
>NZ_CABVLM010000015.1 GCF_902498845.1 Pseudoalteromonas rhizosphaerae
CTATGCCAAAAGTGCTCCTGACTTTGAATATAGAAGAGGCACAATGGCTTGAATCAATTCAACGTTTTAGGCAGCAGTACTCAAATTTTGCAGGCAGCAAACAACGGTTAAAGCAGCAAGCCGCCAGTAATGATGTAAAATGGTACAAAGGCACAGGCTGAACAGTTGCATCATTATTAGGTTGTTTTAAAAATACACTATTGAACAAAGTGACGGCCTAGCTTCGCCTAAAATTCTTTCCAAGCACCTCAATTCTAAGCTCTGTAACTAACACTAATAGTGTGCAAAAAATAATGATACGGTTACCTATGACGGGAGAGGTGCTAAATTCTCTGACACAAAATATGTGTTTGTCCTTTTTATTGCAGGCAGCAAGCCGCCAGTAATGATGTAAAATGGTACAAAGGCACAGGCTGAATAGTTGCATCATTATTAGGTTGTTTTAAAAATACACTATTGAACAAAGTGACGGCCTAGCTTCGCCTCAAATTCTTTCCAAGCACCCCAATTCTAAGCTCTGTAACTAACACTAACAGTGTGCAAAAAATAATTATACTATACATACCCACGAGAGGGGTGCTAAATTGTCCTGACAAAATATGTGTATGTCCTTTTTATTGAGAAAAGCTGCAAAACACGATGCATTAATAAAGGTAAGCTGCTACCTCTCCAAATAAGCCACTTAAACACCTGTCATACATTCCAAAACGCCCATTAAAGCAACAGTAAATCCTCTTTTTATATTTCACGTAAAATCGAAGTAACCGATTGAATCAAAATAGGAACTCGGCTATGGTTAATACATCAATAAAAATAAATTAAAAACGAGTTATTCTACAGCCTCGTTAGGGATACATGATAAAGATTGCACTCAACGTTACCATTTCACTTTACTTTCTTGTGTGGCTTTTCATATTTTCCACCGGAGGAGGAACCTATTCTGATTCTAATAAGGAAAGTATCGAGCAGAGTATTCGCTATTATCATAGTATTCGTGATGATTTAAACTTAATGGTAAATTACGTAAACGAATTTAAAGCTGATAAAGCTTTATTTCCTAGCGAATCAGAGCTAATTGGTTGGGTAGAAGCAAACCAACAAATTGAGAACTATGTGAAAAATTTTCACATAGAGTTCTTTCTGGGTGATTACCCATCTCATGTAGTAGATGAGCTTGGATTTCCAGATGAAAATTCATATGTTATTTCGTTGTGGACTGGAGATCAGCATTTATACTATGCATCATGGCTAGAATTAAACAGCGCAGATGTCTCAGTGGAAGAATTTGGTATTGCTCGCTCAAATTCAGGTATACACGTTTTATTTTCTTTATTGTTGCTTCTTGTACTTAATCTATATATACGCAAAACAGAGAAAAGTATGCCATACAAGAGAATAAATAGTGATTCTCTTTAGTTTGTCATTTTTAGTTGCAAACAGCGCAATAAAACTGCCAAACTAGCTCACACATTATTCAGGCGTTTAGTGCTAAAAAATATGAGTGCTATCGAATATACAAATGATGGATTCAGGCTGTCTCTTGAGCCACTAGAGATTGAGGGGCGAACTAGTTCTATTGCATTTTCTATTGAAATAGAACTTAAAACCAAACCGGATGACAACCCTCTTTCCCAAAGCATGAAATTTAACTATCCTCATGTCTGGATTGAAACGGATGAACTTGATCGGTTTGAGAAAGAATTAAGTCAGATTCAAGAAGCAACACTTAGAGATATGAGTGATTATGTCTTATTTGCAGTACGTGGGTCGGATGCATCCACAGAATTAGAAATAAATCCTAGAGATGAGCGCATGTCGTCAAGCGCAGCAAATATCAACTCCATATTGTTGTTGGCTCCACGGGTCAAGAAGGGGCTGGCTAATACATTTAAAGAGTATCCCAAATGGTGGTGAAAGCACTTATCAAAAGGCTGCACCTGACATTTTTTGCTACGCTCAATTGTGTATGTCGCGTAGCTCAATTTTACACAATTGCTCAACGCTAAAACTGCAGGTGAGCTTGGCGTTAGCACTCAAGGATAGAACTGTGAATTTTTTAAGCTTGGATTCCATTATTGATACCTCACTCAACGATGATTTGTATCTACGAGATGGTTCCTGGAAAATTGTTAAAGGCTTAAATTCAGAAACTGAACAATGGTTAGATTTAGCTGCATTTACAAAAGTATTTACTGACACTCCTGAATTTAAAAATGCTGAATCAGTTTGGGCTTTCGAGATTTTCGAGCGGATTTATCATAAGTTAGGAGAACCCAAGCGTTTGAGTGATTCTTTCCAATTCACTATTGAGTCATTTTTTGAATTTCAGAAATCTACAGAAATACTAGAGTTGTATCTTGTCCCTCAAAATTTAACTTGGGTTTTTTATGCCAATAGAGATAATTGGAAATATGCAATTAAGTGCTAACAAAAATATCATGGTGGGAATTTTACTCGCTGAAAAAGCGCTCCTAAAATCCCCATATGTTAAACGTTATGTGCCTAGGTTGAGTATGAGAGTATTTATAGTTGTTTTTGCTGCGATGATATCCAGTTTTGCTCACTCAAACTCTGAGTTAGATGCCGAAAATGAGGGAGAGGCAGTTGGAATAATATATGGCTACTTTAAAAAAGTAGATGTTATAAAGTTCATGTGCGAACGGAAAGCACCTGAAAAAGGAGCGCTACTTTCAGAAGCTATTGATAAATGGAAGACTCGAAATAGTTCTGTGGTTGCTAATTTAACTGACGGGCTAGATAGAACTCCAATAGATATGCGTGAACAGCTATTTGAAATGGCAAAGCAAGTTTCAAGAAATAAGATCATTCTATTTAACAAAATGAGTCAGTCCGAAAAAGAAAATACTTGTGCCTCATTAGCTGAACATTTGAATTCTGATTCTTACAAAAATGAGTACCCAATTGCCTATAAGCTCATGAGTGAATAGGTACATAACAAGCTCCTTAAACATCGCGGCCTGCGGCCGCTGGACTCGCAATAAGTTGCTCGCCGTTTAGGCGTGCGTTCAGGCTGTAGAATTACTCATTTAGGAACTGGTTCTACACAATTAACTTGATTTTTTTTTAACCTTTAATTGAGTTGGTTACTGTGATCTGATAGATATTATTCACCCACGGTAAATTGTTATGGCTCTTTCGTTGGGTAAGGAGTTAAGCCTGACTTATCCTGCCAAAATAAATTCATTCCAATCAATTATGCTGAATAATTTTAGCCTTGCTAATTTATCATCAACCTCCATATCTATAAAACCGTAAGGTGGTTTTTTTATGCCAACACGCTACAAAAAAGGAGATAACAATCTTTCGACAAAAAAACAAACCTAGTCATACTGAGCCTGATGAATGTATCCAAGTCAGAGGTGCGCGGGTTCACAACTTAAAAAACATCGATGTTGATTTGCCCCGTAATGCCTTGGTGGTTTTTACTGGTATTTCTGGCTCAGGAAAGTCGTCATTGGCCTTTGGCACTTTGTTTGCGGAATCTCAGCGTCGTTACCTAGATTCTGTTTCGCCTTATGCCCGTCGCTTGATTGATCAAGTAGAGGAGCCAGATGTTGATTCAATCGAAGGGTTACCGCCAGCAGTAGCACTGCAACAGCAGCGAGGAACTCCATCGGTGCGTTCATCTGTTGGTAGTGTTACCACGATTTCTAATGGCTTGCGCATGCTTTATTCCCGTGCAGGGCAATATCTAACAGGTCAAAATATACTTTACGCTGACGCCTTCTCGCCTAATACTCCAGAGGGCGCTTGTGAGCGATGCCATGGTATAGGTCGTGTATTTGAAGTGACAGAGAAGTCGTTGGTACCAGATGACAGCAAGACCATTAGGGAACGCGCTATCGCGGCATGGCCACCAGCATGGCAAGGGCAAAATTTATTGCGTATTTTGATTGCATTGGGCCATGAAGTTGATACTCCCTGGAAAAAATTGCCGCAAAAAACGCGGGATTGGATCTTGTTTACCGATGAAACCCCTGAAGTGCCGGTTTATCGAGACTACAATATTAGCCAAATACGAGAAGCAATTGATAAAGGGGAAAAGCCCAATTACATGGGGACCTATACAAGCGCTAAGCGTTTTATTTTGCAGTCATTTGCTACTACGCAAAGCCCGCGCACCAAAAAGCGGGTGTCGCAGTTTATGCAAATTTCTCAATGCCCCGAATGTCAGGGAAAAAAACTCAAACAAGCGTCACTGTCGGTTAAATTTGCTGGACTTGATATTGGTGAATTGTCGCAATTGACGCTGACTGAGTTGGCGTTGCGGTTAAAGGATACTGCTAATAGCAAGCCCGACGATAACACCGCTAATCGAGAAAAAGCCATCGTCGCACAGCGTATTGCCAGCGATATTCTTACTCGTGTTGAAGCGCTTACTCGACTTGGTTTGGGTTATTTGTCGCTTGAACGTGGTACGCCCACGTTATCTCCGGGCGAACTACAGCGCCTGCGCCTTGCAACGCAGATCCGCTCTCAATTATTTGGTGTCGTTTACGTATTAGACGAACCCTCAGCCGGTCTGCATCCCGCTGATACTCAAGCATTGCTAGGTGCCTTAGATGAATTAATCGCAGCGGGTAATTCAGTATTTGTGGTAGAGCATGATGTTAGCGTTATTCGCCATGCAGATTGGATTGTTGATGTAGGTCCCGATGCTGGAATCCATGGCGGAGAAATTATTTACAGTGGTCCGCTTGAGGGCTTGCGCGAGGTAACCGAGTCTTACACTGGTCGATTTGTGTTTAATAAAGATAACAGTGCAGCACATAGGCCAAGACAGCCGAATGCTTGGCTCAAATTAGTTCAGGTTAAGCGAAACAACTTGAAGAATATCGACATTGAGTTTCCGCTAGGGCTTATGACTAGCGTTACCGGTGTCTCGGGTTCGGGAAAATCGAGTTTAGTCAGTCAGGCGCTGGTGGAGCTTGTGTCTGATGCCCTTGGTCAGCAAAATACCGTCGAGGCACCCAATGATGAGACTGATTTACTTGAGGAAGAATTAGAAATCGCCACCAGCGGTAAAATTGTTGATGGCATACAGCACATCCGACGTTTAGTGACCGTGGATCAGAAAGCTATTGGCCGAACACCACGCTCAAACCTTGCCACTTACACCGGTTTGTTTGACCACGTACGTAAGCTATTCGCCGCCACACCCAAAGCAAAAGCGAGGCACTACAACGCAGGGCGCTTTTCGTTTAATGTAGCAAAGGGGCGTTGTTCGAATTGTGAAGGCGTAGGATTTGTGAGTGTCGAATTGTTGTTTTTGCCTAGTGTTTATTCGCCTTGTCAGGTATGCCAAGGGCAGCGTTACAATGACGAAACGCTCGATATTACTTATCGAGATAAAAATATCGCTGAAGTGCTTAATTTAACCGTTGAAACTGCCCGTGAATTTTTTATGGATGAGCCTTTAATAGCGCGCGCTTTGGATGCCTTGTTGCAAGTGGGGCTCGGCTACTTAAGGCTTGGTCAGCCTGCTACCGAATTATCGGGCGGTGAAGCGCAACGGATAAAATTAGCTACTGAGTTGCAACGAGCGCAACGCGGTGACACTTTATATATTCTCGATGAACCCACTAATGGCCTTCATCCCGCAGATGTCGCTATGTTGATGTTGCAATTAAATGGTCTGGTAGACGCAGGTAACACCGTAATCATGGTTGAACACGATATGCAGGTCGCGAGCCGTAGTGACTGGGTCATTGATATTGGTCCTGGTGCGGGCGATGAAGGTGGGAGTATTGTTGCTCAAGGACCACCGGCCAATGTCGCTAAGTCAAAGGCCAGCCAAACAGCACCCTTTCTGTCGCCTTAGCATTAGCCTGACTTTAGGTTATCGACGTTTTTCTTTACTTAAGTTGGTGATTAATTGCGATGTTGCGCTGCCCCGTATACCACCATAGTAGGCATGGTGTTTTCGGGGGGCGCTGGACGCGACAGCAAAGTGGGTATTATCAGTCAAAATACCATGGTTGGGGTTAAAACCTAACCAACCTGTACCAGGTAAAAAACCTCTGCCAAGCGTGCAGTTCATCGAAGGGGTTTCCATATCAAAATAGAAATAGCCGCTGACAAAACGCACGGCAATGCCAAAATGGCGCAGCAGATTAATTTGCATCTAAGACAATTCACTACAAGATCCTTTGTTAATTTTAAAGGTTTCATTAGCGGGTAATGGTGGGCTATCTTCGCGATATTCAATACTAAAATCTTGGTGTATCTAGGTGATATAGAGCTGAACGTCTCACTAAAAATCAGTGATATCTACTCAAAAAAGCTTCTATACTAGTACAAAAGCTTTTCTGATTAAGATAAATTGAATCGACCTAAGCTGAAAATTCGATAAAGGTTTATCAAGCAAGATTTAATCATTATGGGGTGAGTTGGTCACAGATTTCAAATGTGTGCTCAACAACATCATTTGAGTTAGCACGTAAATCTAATTGCCATTCTTCCTTATGATCATAATCTCCTTTTTCGGTGTTTTTTATCCAAGTAACAGGATAATCATCTGGTTCTACACGATATAAAAAAGGTGCAAGTATTGAAAAATCTTTGGTTTTGCCAATAGTGATTGTTTGATTGTCAGAAACGGACTGATCTAATTCTCCCCCTTCTAACGTGAAATCTAATGAGTTAAATTTAAGCTTAAGCTCAGTAGGGCCGCTATACCCTTCACAAGCTGTCAAACCAATACGGACATTTTGCTTAATAAGTGCTGTTTTTGTTCCTAAGTCAATAATAAAGTGGTTGGTAGTTACCTGCTGCTCTCTCACAACGGTAGCAGATGTAAATGGAGAGCTAAAACCCATAATGCTAAATTTCTTCTCTACTCCTACGCCTATTACTGCTTGATAATAGCCATTATCATCCGTAGAGAAATATAAACTGTCTATTATTGCTTCACTTGAAAACAGATCGACATTAGCAAGGCCGCGCCCTAAAGCATCAACCAGACGACCGCTAACACTACCAAGCCAGCTAACATCATGCAGAGAAACAGCAATTAAAATGTGTTTTACAACCGTATTACCCGCATCGTCCGTTACACTAACCGAAGCAGTATAAGTACCAAGGGTTAGTGGCGTAAATGAGGTTATCGCTTCAGTGGTATTTGCTAAAATTGACCTACTATATTCAGGTTTACTTAAAGTCCAAGAATACGTTAGTGCGCCTCCCTCAGGATCTTTACTTAATGAGGCGTCAAGTATTACTTCGCTACCATAAGAAGTAGCTCGTTCACTGTCTCCCGCAAGGTGAATAACAGGCGGTAAATTTTCTTGGGCGGTAATAGCCAGCTGCACTGGATCTGAGCTTTGGCTACCATCATTAACGATCAACTGCACAACATATTCACCCCCTACTAGCGGAGTAAAACTCGGGTTTTGAGATTGAGCATCATTTAACTCACTATCGCCAGCCTGACTGAGCCATACCCATTGATAGCTCAGGTCTGCTCCTTCAGGATCCTGACTACCACTGCCATCTAATGTTACTTCTTGGTACAAATATGCAGAGGTTGCAGCCTTTATTTTAGCGATAGGTTTTTGATTACTTTTCGCGGTGATACGAACTTGACTCGGTGTTGAGTCAGCTTGACCGTCATTAACAACCAAAGAAAAAACATACTCACCGTCAACATCTAATTCAACCATTATTATTTGTTGATTTGATGTTATTAATTGCAGATCACTATCATCAGGTTTTTTAATTAAAGACCATTGATATGCTAAAGGAGATTGCTCAGGATCATAGCTAGCAATAGCTGACAGCGGAATACTTTGACCTGTGTTAACGATTTTATCGGGTCCTGCATTAGCAACAGGTACTTGATTACCCGAAACTACCTTGACTATCGCACTGGTGCTTGTTGAAGCTAAAGTAGGATCAGCAACAGTTAACTCTATTTCATAGTCTCCTGGCGTATCGGCAGAGAACTCAGCATCGACCGTGCGATAATTATTGAGCTCCACACTGGAATTACTTGGCTGACTAATAACTTCCCATAAATAGGTTAATAGATCGCCATCAACATCATAACTATCACGAGCACTTAAATTAAGTGTTTGTGACATTAATACTTGCGGAGCAATAAAAGAAATCGCTGCATTAGGGCTACTATTTTCAGTATGTGGCTTTACCTCAATATCGACTTCGTCTGTTGATTGTTGCCCTGTATCATCACTAACGATCAACCTAAGGCGATATTGCCCCATAACATCGGCTATAAACTCACTTTCTATCGAGTTAATTTTGTCTAACACTACAATACTGCTCGCCGGTTTATCAATCAAGCTCCATTGATAGTGAATATTGCCCTGCAAGACATAGCTTGATCTTCCACTGAGCTTAATTAACGTTCCGAGTTTAACGCTTTGATCTGGTCCTGCATGTGCTACCACTGCCGCCGTCGCTTGCTCAACATTAATATCATATGAAGCAACGACGCTATTGACGGTACCATCATTAACCACAAGTGTTAGCAGGTATTCACCTTTAGTAGCAAAGGCCAAGGTAATATTTTGTGCGGTGGTATTAGCTAAGCTGATAGCTTGCTTATCACTGTTAACTAATGACCACTGATATGTGAGCTTATCTTTATTGGCATCATGACTTTTGGCGGCACTAAAAACAAATTCTTGCCCAACAACAAATATTGACTCTTGAGCTACGGTAATTACTGCGACTGGTGCCTGATTAACAACAGTGGTTTGTTTGGCGGGTGTATCTGACGAGCCACCACAACCTGACAAAAAAACGATAAAAAATAATAAAAAAAATACATTAACTTTCACTATAACTTCCTTGTAAAAAACTATTCAAACTAACTAATTCGATGAGTTAGTACCTAAAATGGAGGCTATCTTGTAAGCGGCTAAAAATCAATCTAAAGATGTTAATAATCACACAAAGGTTTAAAAGAAATGTAAAATAACGTTTTCAAAATGGGGAGAGGGCGTTTTCTTAGTTTGTTAAAACCTATGTAAGTAAACTCTGTTTAATGGGACTATGGTTAAACCATCAATAAAAATAAATTAAAAATGAGTTATTCTACAGGCTCATAGCACTATGGAATTGAGGGTTTTCCATGAGATCTAAGAAGCTAGATACTCTAATTTATGTATACATGGAATTAGCCGATGCACTTGGCAAACTAAATAGCCCAGAGTTAGAGCCGTTATTAAATAGCTGGCCTTTGTCTTTGGGGTCAGGTTAACGAAATAATTAATAACCCTGATAACGCAGTTAAGCCTTCTGAAATCGCATCAGGTTTTGAACAAGGGCTACGTGACACGCATCTGATGCTTGGTGAGCTAAATGCACAATATAGGTCGTCAGCAATCGAGGTCTTTTATAAAGTTGTCGGCTTGCATTTGCCTCGCTTCTTTCAAAAAAGCAAGGCGCAGCTAGAGCGTATCGTGGCTAAAGGTAAAATCAAAAACGAAAATGAGTGGCACCTAGTTCGTCACCGAGTAGATGAAATCGAAGGCCAATCAAATAACGACGCGGAGCTAGAAGTTCTTAATGAACTACTTGGTCAATTGGAAGCAAGCGTATGACACATATGAGCCTTAACTCTGCCAATAAGCGCTATTAGTCTTTTTGACCGTTTTTATATAATGTTGGTCAATTCTAAATTAATAAACAAACTCGTTTAATTCGTCTGTCGATACGTCAGTAGCTTGCGTTACGCAGTAATCGATTATTGCGGTCTCATCGCGGCCTAATTTTTTCTAGACAATAAACAAGACACCCAGCCTAAAATTTGGTCATTGTATTTCCCTGTGTGCGTATGCAGTGATGAGTAATCACACGCACTTAGCACTTAAGTTGATGATAAAAAGCAAATAGACTTAATGACAAAGCTATAATTCTACGCTGGCATAAGCTGTGTAAAGCTACGTTATTGACGAAAAAGTATTTGCAATGGGTAAAATTGAGTAAAACAGAGCTCACCTTTTTGAATCAAACGGTTGAGCAATACCACGGGCGTTTAAGTAGCATTAGCTGGTTTATGCGCTTATTAATTTTAAGTTATTTGTATTTTTAAGTGTCTGTTTTTTCAAAATACGCAATTAGGCGCTCGAGTAACTTTCTAATCGCGATAGATTGATGTTTGCGAGAACGGTATATGGCGTAAATACCTAAGGACGCTGGCTCATAGTTGGGGAGCACATGAACCAGCTTTTTATCATTGATCAACTGTTGTACGGCATGTTTAGGTTGTAAAGATATACCGCGTCCTTTGAGTGCTGATTGAAGTAAGAGCATTGATTCATTCGCACTGAAGTTGCCAGCGACTGAAGTAACAACTGCGAGTTCTTCTTTGCTGAAATGCCACAAACTTTTTCCAAAATTAGAATAAATTAAGCAATTATGTTTGGCCAAATCATCAGGATAAACAGGGTAACCAAAACGATTTAGGTAATCTTCGGTGGCGCATAACACTGAGCGGCAACGACCCAGCGGGCGTGCAATGATATTGGGGTCTAAGTCGTTGGTAATACGTATTGCTAGATCGATTCTATCTTCAACTAAATTAGTTACTTGGTTACTGATATGAATATCTATATGTACTTTGGGATACTCATCTAAAAACTGATCAATTACTGCTGGCAATAAATTAGCGGCGACAAATTGAGAGCAAGAAATACGGATCGACCCTTCAGGTTGTGCGACATGATCTTGCTCTAAAGGGATAGACACTTGTTTGGCTAAATCTAATAACGACAGACAATTGACAAAAGCTTTTTCACCTGCGGCGGTGAGCGTGAGTTTACGCGTAGAGCGATGTAATAACTGACTATTCGCCCAACTTTCCATTTCGCTTAAGTACCTAGTTACCATCGAGCGCGACATATCTAACGAATGCGCTGCGCTGACCATACTACCTTGCTCGACAATTCTAACAAAGACTTGAGCTGCGGTGATCCTGTCCATTTTATTTCCTATATGTTCGATATATGCAATTAACTATTGCCTGTTGTGATGTTTATTGCAACATATTTGCAATTTATACTTGTTTCATAAATTTAATACTGCTGATAGGAAAATAAAATGAAGACCTTGCATTTCATTATGGATCCGCAGTGTGGTTGGTGTTATGCCGTCGCACCGCTGATTGATGAACTCACTCAATTAACAACAATAGATATTAAGCTGTATGGCGGCGGCTTATTTTCAGGGGCTAATAAACGTCAGTTATCAGCTGATTTTCATCAGCAAATAATCGCCATGGATAACAGGATCACGAGTTTAACGGGGCAAGTATTTAGTCCAACTTATTATGAAACGCTATTAGATGATAAGCAGCGAATTTTAGATTCAGATACGCCGATCACGGCGCTATTAGCTGGTGGATCTTTAGGTCTTAATACTGTTGCCATGCTGCATAGAATGCAAGTTGATCAATTTGTACTTGGCCGTTCTCAGTCTGATATAGCTAATTTAGCTAACATAGCCACTCAACTTGGTGCTAGCTCTAGGGCTTTTTTAAATGCGTTTGGCCTTTTTAGTGGCGAAAAAACGCAGCAGCAAATAATTAAAGCGCGGCAGATGTTGAATTTAGTTGGCGGTAGTGGGTTTCCAACACTTGCGTTTGAGCACGGCGATGGCGCATTTACTAAATTAGATCACTCGCGTTATTACGGTCAGCCACAGCAGTGGTTAGCTTATGTAAAACAATTAATTAATACGATTGATTAACCAATAATTTTACACGTTTAAAAACACCCAATTTACTCGCTAAATGAGCGACATTTTAGAGGCTACTATGACATTTTTATCTAAATTAATTCAGGCAAGCACGCTTGCTACAATGATGGCAGTATCTGCCAATGCAGTTAGTGCAACACTTGCAACCAGTGTGTTTAATCCACAACAAAAAAGCACGTTCCCAGTTAGTTCGGTGTTGATCAGCGGTCCAACCGAAGCGATTTTAGTTGATGCGCAATTTCAGCGTAATGATGCACAATCAGTGGTTGAGTTGATTAAAAAATCAGGTAAAAAATTAACCACTATTTACATTAGTCATGGTGATCCTGACTATTATTTTGGCTTAGACGTGATCACCGAGGCCTATCCTGATGCTAAGGTATTATCAACTGCTAAAACCCGAGATTATATTAAAGCGTCAATGGTGCCTAAAAAGGCTTATTGGGGGCCAATTCTTAAAGAAAACGCACCGCAAAAACTAGTTTTGCCAGAAGTATTGCAAGGCGACACCTTATTGGTTGATGGTGAAAAAGTGAATATTGTTGGTCTTGACGGTCATGATCCAAAACATACTTTTTTATGGATCCCTTCGACTAAAACTATGTTGGGTGGTGTTGTGGTATTTAACAACATGCATGTTTTTTTAGCAGATACGCAAACACCTGAATCACGTCAAAGTTGGTATAAAACCCTTGATGTTATTGAGCAGCTGCATCCTAAAACTGTGATCTCTGGTCATATGTTAGGTGATAAGCCATTGACTATTGAAGCGGTGCACTTTACTCGCAAATACATTCAAGACTTTGAAGCTGCAGCCAAGTCTTCAGCTAATTCAAGTGAATTGATGAGTAAAATGAAAGCAAGCTATCCAAATATTGGCGGCGATAGCGTATTGGCGTTAAGTGCCAAAGTTATTATGGGCGAGATGCCTTGGGGCTAATTACTACAGCTTAAATTTATTTATGGCTTTTCAAGCTGCTTGCAGTTTGAAAGGTCTGTTCAACTCTTTGTACAGGCTTCATTTCATGGGGGGAATTCAGCGAGTAATCACGATAGTAATGGCTTTGGCTATGCTTCAAGCATGCAGTACCACTGCCAAAATATCGTCATTAGAACATTACAATAGTTTTAATCTGGAGACTAAATCGATGACCAATCTTGATATTGTAAAAAGTACTTATGAAGGTAAGACCTCAGAAGAAAACGGTAAAAACCTCAAGCGTTATATAACAAACGAAACACAATGGACGGAAGCCGCTGGTTTTCCATATGCCGGAACCTACCAAGGCTTTGATGAAATTGAAAAAAATGTATTTGTACGGTTAGGCAGTGAATGGAATGGTTATAATTTTGCGGTAGAAGACTATGTTGCTGCTGGCGACAAGGTGTTTGCTTATGGTAGCTATAGCGGAACCAATAAAGCCACAGGCAAATTTTTTAAGGCCAGAGTCGCCCATTTATGGATACTCAAAGAGGGTAAGATCATCAGTTTTGAACAATTTGTTGATAGTAAAACCGTTAGCGATGTCATGTAAAAAAGTAGTTTTTTAATAACAACTACAAGTATGTTGTAGGTGCGCTTTTATTTCGTACTCTCGTGCATAAAAAAAGCGTTGCCAATCGGCAACGCTTAAGTTCAACTCTGTAGCACCTAGCACCGATTATTTAGTCAAATAATCCAGCACCACTTGATGGTGGTCTTTGGTTTTAAATTTATCGAAAAAGTGCTTTATTGTTCCGTCTTGGCCGATCAAGAAGCTTAAACGGTGTTGGCCGTCGTACTCTTTACCCATAAACTTTTTGTAGCCCCATACGCCGAATGCTTCTGCAATCGCGTGATCTTCGTCTGAAAGTAGGTCAAAGTTTAATTCTTTTTTGGTTTCAAAGTTCTTTAATTTTTTTACCGGATCAGGGCTGATACCAACCACGCGGGTATTTAGCTGTGCTAACACGGCTTTTTCATCACGTAAGTTTTCAGCTTGCACGGTGCAACCAGGTGTTGATGCTTTTGGATAAAAGTACACTAATACTTGCTGCTCTTTTAATAGCTCTGCAAGGACGATTGTTTCATCATCTTGGTTTTGTAAGCTAAAAGCGGGGGCTTTGTCGCCGGCTTGTAATGGATTAATTGTGTTCATGCTTTGCTCCTTAGCGAATGCGTCGAAATATGTAATCTACGTTTAGAGTACGCGACAGATCTTCAAATTGGACTTTAAACGTATCAATGTCAACCTCAACAGGAATGTTAAACTCCAGTTCACAGCGCATTTTTGTATCTTTTTCTTCGTCATAGGTATCTGACTTTAAAGAACAAATACTAATGTGGTTGTCGGCAAAAAAGCGGGTAACTTTACTTAACGTGCCAGGTGTATCGATACCTGTATATTCGAGGGTGTAGCCAGCACAAAATTCACTTTGAGTATGACTGGCTGTCCGCTTCATCATAGTGAGTAAGCCCAGCTCCATGCCTTTGAGGGGCAGGGTGTGTTCAATGCGGCTGATTGCCGACATATCACCTGATAACAGCATAATAAATGTAAATTCATTGCCTAAGATGGCAATGCGACTATCAATAATATTACAGTGACAGTCACTGACTAATTGGGTTAATTCACTGACAATACCAGGGCGATCATCGCCAATGGCAGTTAAAACGATCTGATGATTTGAAAAAGCAGTCATGAATTCAAGTACCTAGGTTATATTATTAATAACAATCAGAGTAAGCTAAGCCGGCAATTACCACCACACGGCGGCGAAGTTTAACACAAAACAATCGCTAAACTACAGGCCGAGATAATTAAGCTGTTATTAAAGCACAGTGTTTCTTGTTTTTAGTGGCATGGGAAAGTACCATAGTTAAAATTTTGCATATTGACAGGCTGACACTTACGTTTAGCCGTACCCCAAAGTAACGGGTTTTGCATAAAAACAAGATACGTAAAGTTAATATTGACTTTACACTGAACCAAATCGGCATAACCCACTCATATATTTGTTAAAACAATTAAGGGTATGCTAAGGAGAATTATCTGTGCAGTATTGGATCCCAAAAGCGCTTGCTGTAAGCGTATTGGTTAGCTTGTCAGGATGTGGTGTGTTCACTGACGAAGCGCATCAAAAACGTAATTACCGTGCCAGTGAGCCGGTACAAGTGCCAGGACAATTGGCTCAGCCAGCTTTAGACCCCATTTATAAAATGGATGTGGCGGAATATGACAATAATCCGGATTCAACAAACTATCGTCCCCCAGCACAAGTATTAACTGTGGCAAAAGGCAGTTGGGTTGAAGAAGGTGATAAACAAGCACGCGTTTATTTTGATAAAAACGATGGTATTGCCGATTTAGATGAGTTTATTTGGGATTCTGTGCACGCTGTGTTAGCGGAACACCAAACAAAGGCAATCAAACAAGATAAGTTATTAGGTTCAATAGAAACTGACTGGTATGCCATAATTAAACCTGAAGAAGGTTGGTTATGGGATAGCGATACTGCGGTATCTGAGCAACGTTTTATTTTTACTATTGAAGAAAAGTCACATCAACGCACAGCTTCATTAAGCGCTAAGTTAGCTGAGTATAAAAGTAAAGATGTGCCATTGACACCAGTTTTACAACAGCAGCTAGAAGTGCGTGCACTGAACCAAGTAGTGGCTGAGTTTGATTATCGCTATCGTCAACTTGAAGTTGAAATACGTAAACAACAAGGCATTATTTCGCTGGAAATGGGTTTTGATAATAAAGGCAATGCGGCACTGGTAACTGAACAGGATTACTTTGTAATATTTGATCGTTTCTCAGGATTTCTTGAGCGCCTATCGTTTACGATAGTTGAAATTGATCAAGAACGTGGTTTGATCACGGCTGATTACAACAAACCTGAATCAAGTGTTTGGGATTCAATTTGGGGTGAAGAACTTGCTGAATTGCCGATTGAAAACGGCCAATATCAAATCTTAGTCAGTCGCACCAAAGAAGGTGGTACTAGCTTAACGTGGATGGACGATGAAGGCACAACGTTAGAGCCTGGTACGATGAATGACTTACAACAAGCGTTAGAAAGTGCTCTGCGCCAACGCGGTATTAAAATTTAATAATAAATAATAATAACACCACAAAAAGAGCTTTTGCTCTTTTTGTGGTTTCTACAGGTTGAAAATAATGTCTAATCTAGCTTCCTCTCACCCGCAGTTTGACTTTAAGGTATGGTTTAATTTTTTAGTTCCTTCATTGATTGGCGTCCTCTTATTCATGACTCCAGTGCCAATGGACGGGGCAATGACTATTCCTATCGCTGTTATGGCAAAAGCGGTGCAAGCACATATTACATCGTATGCCGATACGTTGATCACTCTAATTATTTGTACTACAGGTGTTTTATCATTGATTTTCAAGGCTTTTAAGCCTGCGGTATTAATGAAATCTACTATTTTAAAGCATCTTTTTGATGTGCATTGGCTTTGGCTAGTGATCCGCTTATTTGGTATGGCGTTTATTATCTTAACGGTTTTAAGTATTAATAATCCGGATTTTAAATCGACGTTACCAGAGTTTTTAATTCCACTTTTCGATGGTATTACATCAGGAAATACCGGTGGCTTAGTGCTAAAAGATTTATTGCCGGTGTTATTTTCGGTATTTATTTTAGCGGGTTTATTACTGCCTTTATTGTTGAATTTTGGCTTGCTTGAGTTAGTAGGCACGTTATTAACTAGAGTAATGCGCCCGTTATTTGGCGTTCCAGGGCGAAGTGCTGTTGATTGTGCAACCTCGTGGCTAGGTGATGGCAGTGTGGGTATTTTAATGACTGCGCGCCAATATGAAGAAAAGCATTATACTCAGCGTGAAGCGGCGATTATCGGTACTACGTTCTCCGCGGTATCAATTACGTTTTGTTTGGTGGTATTAGGCCAAGTAGGGCTGGAAAAATTATTTGCCCCGTTTTATTTAACCGTTTGTTTAGCTGGGGTTGTTGCTGCGCTGATCGTGCCACGTATACCGCCATTGAGCTTTAAAAAAGATATATATATTGATGGAAGTCAGCCTGATAAGCATAAAGAACGCGTGCCACATGGCAAAAATGTGTTCAAACATGCGCTACATGTAGCGCTGCACAAAGCTAAAAACTCACCGGGCTTTGCTGGTACCATAAAAGAAGGTATTCACAACGCATTAGATATGGTGTTTGCAGTATTACCTGTGGTTATGGCTGTGGGCACGTTCGCATTAGTTATTGCTGAATATACGCCGATATTTGCTTATTTAGGCAAACCGTTCATCCCATTTTTAGAGTTATTACAAATCCCAGAAGCAGAAACTGCTGCGCAAACGATCATGGTTGGCTTTGCGGATATGTTTATTCCGTCAATATTAGCTGCTGGCACGATCGAAAGTGATGTTACTCGTTTTATTATTGCGGCAATGAGTGTAACCCAGTTGATTTACATGTCAGAAGTGGGCGCGCTTTTATTGGGTAGTAAAATCCCAGTCAATATATTTGAATTATTTGTAATATTTATTCTCAGAACCTTGATCACGTTACCCGTTATTGCCCTGATGGCACATTGGTTGGTTGGCTGATCCTGCCAGTTGTTAATTTATAAAAAGCCTTGATTAATCAAGGCTTTTTTTTATGGTTGTTAAAGTGGTTTATCAATCAATAAAATTGCTTGATCGGCGGGCAGGGGTTTAGCTTTTAAGAAGCCTTGGCCAAAATCACATTGAGTTTTTTGTAATATGGCGAGTTGCTCTTGAGTTTCAATTCCTTCGGCTACAACATCTAACTTAAGTGATGATGCCAATGACAAAATGGCGTCAACCAATGGCGTGGCGGTGTCTTTAAGGCGGTCAATAAAGCTCTTATCAATTTTTAGCACATGAATTGGCAGTTGGTGTAAGTAACCCAAAGAAGAGTACCCCGTGCCAAAATCATCTAAACATAACTTTACTTTTAATGGCGCTAACCCTTCAATTATCTTAGTTGCTAATTCTAAGTTTTCGATCAAACCTGATTCGGTGATCTCTAAACATAAGGAGCCTAATGCTAGCTCATATTTATTATAAATAGCATGAATTTGTGAGATAAAGTCTATGCTTGCAAAATGTCGTGAGGAAACATTCACTGTCACACGTAAGAAACGTTTACCTTGTTGTTGCCACGCAGCTATTTGTTTTCCTGCCAGATCTAATAAATGCAGGTCGAGATTAATTATTTGCCCAGTGTGTTCTGCTATTGAAATAAAATCATTAGGTGAGACAAAGCCTTTGCGTGGGTGATGCCAACGCACGAGTGCTTCAAAACCGACCACGTTACATTGTTGTATAGCAAAGATCGGCTGATAATATAACTCAAACTCATTATGCTCAATGCCATGCTGTAAATCATTTTCTATATCAGCGTGGCTTTTGAGCTTTTTACGCATGGTGTTATTAAAAAATCTTACTTGGCCACGGCCTGTTGATTTAGCTTCGTACATTGCAGCATCGGCATGCTGTAATAACTGATAGGCTTTGTCGTTTTCGTTTTCACAAAATGCAACGCCAATACTGGTCGAAGCTTGCAGTAAATGGCCATCAATATTAAGTGGCTCAGCGAGGACTTTTTTAATCCGTTTTAGTGCGTCGTTAACTTGGTTTTTGTGAGTGATATTTTCCATAAAAATAGCAAACTCATCACCACCGAGTCGTGCGAATGTATCGGTATTTCGAATTGTGCCTTTAATTAACTTACAAATGGCGATTAAAAAGTGATCGCCCACTTCATGTCCTAATGAATCATTGATGCTTTTGAAACGGTCGAAATCTAGATACAGCAACGCATGATATCGCCCTTTGGGTGTTCGAGTAAGCCGTAAAATGCCGTGCTTAATGCGGTCAATTAGTAAAGAGCGATTAGCAAGCCCAGTTAATTCATCATGCAAAGCACGATGTTCCAGTGCTTGGCGAGATAGTTGTCTGTCGATGGCCATACTAATTTGGCGGCTGACATACGTCAGTAGGGTGCGGTCATGATCATTATAATGGTGAGTTTTATCGTAACTTTGTACCACGATCACACCGCTTATATGATCGCTTACTTTAAATGGTACACCAAGCCAAGATTCTGACTGGCGACCCACCATTTTAAAGTGGCCATCATTTATATGTTGTTGATATTCTTTTTTATTTAATAGTAATGGCTGTTCGGAATTTAAAAGATAATAAGATGCAGTATGTTTTAGTTGCTCTTTTGATATCTTTTTATGGGCATTTGAACGTACTCCTTCCTCGACAATGTAAACAATATCGAGAATATCGATATTTTTGTTGTATAGCCCTACCAAAAAGTTATCAGCGCGCAGCAAGTTGGTCATAATGCCATGCAATGCTTCTAAAAAAGTATCCAAATCATTGGCTTGATAGGTTAAATTTGCTATTTGTAAAAGCGTTCCTTCTAGCTTTTGTGCTGCATTTAATTTGCTTACCGTTTGTTGCAAGTTTTCAACGGTGTTGACCTGATTTATTTTAGCACTGAGCAAATGCGCTACGGTGGTTAAAATTTCAAGATGGGCATCACTAAAATAGTTACGTACCGGATGCTCGCAGTCTATAACTCCTAAAACCTGCTGCTTATAAACTAATGGTACGCATAGTTCAGACATTGCAGGGCGTACATCTGCGATATAACGGCTATCAGTACTGACATCACCAATAATGACTGCACTGCCTGTTGAAGCAACATAACCAGTAATGCCTTGATTAAATGCGATGGTTTTTCGTTCTATGGCATAGTTACTATTAGCAGGAGACACTCCCATTGATGCGACTTCATGCAAGGTTGTAGCACTTTCATCGGCAATATAAATAACACAATCAACAAAACCTAGCCGTTTAACTACTTCAGTGGTGACATAGTTGAATAGTTCATCGAGTTTATCTAACTGTAATAAGCTTGATGAAAACTGATTAATAATACTCAGTTGCTCGGTTTTAGCATCAAGCGCTGAAGATAAGTCTACTTTATTCTGCATATGCCACGCGTGAATATACCGTTTTGTGTCATTAATGAATCTATAGATTAACGGAATGTTAACGTTTAGACAAAGAATAAATAAAATTAGCAAGATATGTACGTAAAGGAAAACGCACGCCAAACTATTGATGATTCAGTGCTTTCATTCTATCCGTTGATAAAAAGCATCAGTAAAAACCGCAATAAAATCTTTACTCAGATAGGGCATATGCATATGATCAACTAAATTCAGCCGAGGAAACAAGTAATGACAAAGCAAGCCTTCGACACTCAGTCAACGTTAACTATCACTCGCCCAGATGACTGGCATGTTCATTTACGTGATGGGGATCAATTAAAAGATACAGTGCGTGATATTAGCCGTTATATGGGACGCGCTATTATTATGCCAAACTTAGTTCCTCCGGCAACCTGTACTGAAACGGCTTTAGCGTATCGCGACCGTATTATGGCGGCTGGACCACAAGGAAATTTTGAGCCTCTGATGGTGCTTTATCTAACTGATAACACGAGCGCGGATGAAATCAAAAAAGCGCATGCCACTGGTAAAATCGTTGCCGGTAAAGTGTATCCAGCAGGTGCGACAACAAATTCTGATTCTGGTGTAACATCAATTAAAAAGATTTACCCAGCATTAAAAGCCATGCAAGAAGTTGGTATGTTATTGCTGATCCATGGTGAAGTGACAGATTCATCGATTGATATATTCGATCGTGAAAAAGTATTTCTAGAGACAATTTTAATTGATGTGGTACAAGACTTCCCAGATTTAAAAATTGTGCTTGAACATATCACCACGAAAGATGCCGTTGATTTTGTAAATAATGCCTCTGATAATGTGGCTGCAACCATTACGGCACATCATTTATTGTATAACCGCAATCATATGCTAGCGGGGGGGATCCGCCCACATTATTACTGTTTACCAATATTAAAGCGTAATACACACCAACAAGCACTTATTAGTGCTGCGACCAGTGGCAGTGCTAAGTTCTTTTTAGGTACTGATTCCGCGCCGCATTATAAAGATAAAAAAGAAGCCGCATGTGGGTGTGCCGGAGCATACACCGCTCATGCTGCACTTGAGTTATACGCGGAAGCATTTGAAGAAGCCGGTGCGCTTGATAAGCTAGAAGGCTTTGCAAGTCATTTTGGTCCAGACTTTTATGGTTTAGCACGTAATACAGATACAGTTACACTTCTAAAGCAACCATGGACAGTGCCAGCAAGTTACCCATTAGGAAATGATCACGTAGTGCCAATTAAAGCCGAAAGCACAATTGATTGGCTGATTAAATAACCATAAAGTCAGTAAAGCACAGCTAAGAAAGGTGTGCTTTTTGTATTAAAATTAATCACTTGAACGGTTTTATTGAGTTGATGTTAAAAGCATTAAAATAATTCTCAATTAATAGAGCTAAAACAATTATATTGTGTTAACCTTAACTTGCTTTGAGTTTTTGCGTATTGAATTTTTTGGTTAATGTGCGGCGTGTAAGGTTTCCGGTTAATGGTTATTACTTCTTCCTGTACTTTATCCCAGCGATTTATTGGGCATTCACTCAGGGAGGATATAGCCAATCTGGCTGAATTTTAATTATTGACTTACAGGAAAATTTGGTATGTCAAACACGGTTACTGGTAAAGTTAAGTTCTTCAACGAAGCTAAAGGCTTCGGTTTTATTGAACAAGAAAATGGTCCTGACGTATTCGTACATTTCAGCGCTATTACAGGCTCAGGTTTTCGCACTCTAAGCGAAGGCCAACAAGTGTCTTTCGGCATCAAGCAAGGCCAAAAAGGCCCTGAAGCTGAGAACGTAGAACTAGCATAATTTTTATTATGTGAACCTAGGTTCAACTTGGTGAAACAGGACTCTGTTTCACCATAATTCCTCTCATCAAATTCTTTTTTAAAATAAATCTTCTACCGCTACTTTTTTAAATTCAATAAATATACACTAAATTCTGAATGCTATTTCACTAGACCAAATGCTGCTCAATACAAGCGGTGTACATCTTTGCGTCCCTCTATAAACTTTTTATACCAACTGTATACAGTTAGTCAGCTACTCAACACCAATAACGATGATGTTTTTAATTAAATTAGTATTTAATTAGATAGTGTTATTTTGCCTCTGATTGCTCATACATAAGTTTGGCACGTTAATAATCGGTATAAATAGGAACAGGGGATATCGCCTCAACATGTTTAATGTGATTATTTCTAATATCTTGATAACACTGGCAGTGACTCTTTGAGTCTTACAGAGAAAACAGGTATTACTTTAGGGCTTAATCATGCGCCACGCTTTCCTTTAAAAGGTCCAGTTGCTAATTTTTATATGCGATATATCCTAGGTTTGGCTGCATAAAAAGGCTTTTTTACTGAATGATTACGCTTATTCGAAATAATTATGAACTTTTTTTAACCCTCTTAGATTACACATAAAATGTTACATTTATGTTTTGTATTTCATGGCTGACGGTAGAACTGTTGTTAGGTAGCGGCTTTCATCCCAGCTGAAAACTCAATGGTGTTGCATTTATGTTAATCCTTTGTTTTTTGTGTTTTAGTTTGCAATGATTGAATTAATTTATTTCGATCTAATTCCAAACATCAAGTTGACAGCATGCATTGCATTTAGCATTATTGGAGGGTTGATATCTATTAAAAGATATCAGGGTTGTCTCCTTCGGGAGGTAATTAAATTATAAAAGTAACATTACTTAATTGGTTGGGAACTATGTCTGTTAAAATCAGAAAGAGTCTTGTAGCAACTGCGTTGGTTGGCGCTTTTGCATTCGCAAGCAGCAATGTGATTGCAGATCCTTTGAATGACGTGCAAAAAGCAGGTCTACAAATTCAAACGGCTGCGGTTAAGTCTCAAACTAAAATTGACAATGTATATGGTCAAACTCAAGAGCTATTAGCTGAGTACCGTAGCGTTGTTGATGAATCTGAGCTATTGAAAGTATACAACGATCACGTTGCACGTTTGGTCGCTGACCAAAATGCACAAATTGAATCGTTTGACCGTCAAATTGCTACGATCGACAACACAAAACAAAACGTTGTGCCTTTGATGTATCGCATGATCGATACGCTCGAGCAATTCATCAAAGCGGACGTTCCGTTTAACAGTGACAATCGTTTGGCGCGTGTTGAAAGATTACGTGAAACAATGGTTTCTTCTTCTGTAACGACTTCAGAGAAGTTCCGTCAAGTATTAGAAGCATACACAATTGAAGCTGCATACAGCTCTTTAGTTGCTGCTTCACAAGGTACTTTAGAAGTTGATGGCAAGAGCATTAACGTTGATTTCGGCCAACTTGGTCGTATCACATACGTTGCTCAATCGTTTGACTTAAAACACGCATGGGTATGGGATAACAACACTAAACAGTGGAAAGAATTAGGTGATGAATACCTAAAACCTGTTAAAGAAGTTATTCGTATGGCGCGTAAGCAAGCGACATTAGAACTTGTTAAACTACCAATCTTTGGCGCGGAGTAATCAATAATGAAGAAACTATTTAAAGGTTTTGCTGTTGCAGCAGTACTATCTGTTTCTGCAGGTACCGCGCTTAATGCACATGCAAATACTTCTGCTTTAGATAAAATTCTTGAGCAAGTAAAGCAAGAGCGTATCTCTGAAGGCAAAATCAATAAGCAACGTGAACAAGAGTTCTTATCAGATCGTGCTGATAAGCAAGCGTTACTTAATAAAGCAAAAAGCCAATTAGCGGCTGAAAAGTCACGTGGTGATAGCTTAACAAAGCAATATGCGCAAAACGAAACTACCTTAGCTGAGAAAGAGGCTGCTCTTCAAAGTGCACAAGGTACGTTAGGTGAAATGTTTGGTGTTGTACGTCGTGCTGCGCAAGATGCAATCGGTTCAATCGAAGCATCTCTTGTTTCTGCTGAAAAGCCAGGCCGTGCTGAAATCTTACGTTCATTAGCTGCTGCTAAAGAGTTACCAACAGTTCGTGAACTTGAAGAGCTTTGGATAGCGCTACAAACTGAAATGACTGAGTCAGCTAAAGTTTCTACTTTTGAAACTGAAGTTGCAGGTCTTGACGGTAACGCAACAGTTAAGAAAGTAACCCGTATCGGTAACTTCAACTTAGTAACAGACGATGGCTACTTAATCTATTCGCCTGAAACTAAATCGATTCAGCCTTTAGGTAAACAACCTGATGGTTATATCCTTGCTGGTATTAAAGACTTAGAAAATACGTCTTCTGATAACTATGCTGGTGTATATGTGGATCCGACTCGTGGTGCTATCTTACGTATCAATACACAAAAAGCGACACTTGATGAATACTTCCACCAAGGTGGCGTAGTTGGTTACATCATCACTGCGTTATTAGGTTTAGGTATCTTAATCACACTAGTACGCTTTATTGACCTTACTCTTACTCGTAGTAAGATTAATAGTCAGCTTAAAAACGTGTCTACACCGAATACAAATAACCCATTGGGTCGTATTCTTAAAGTGTACCATGACAATAAAACACAAGATGTTGAAAACCTTGAGCTTAAACTTGATGAAGCGATTCTCCGTGAAACGCCACGCATTGAAGCTGGTATCAATATCATTAAAATCCTTGCTGCAATCGCGCCGTTACTTGGTCTACTAGGTACGGTAATCGGTATGATCTTAACGTTCCAAACAATCACATTGTTCGGTACAGGTGATCCGAAGATCATGGCAGGTAACATCTCTCTAGCACTTGTAACTACTGCGCTAGGTCTAATAGCTGCATTACCACTTATTCTTCTTCACGCTGTTGTTGCGGGTCGTAGTAAGTCGGTATTACACATCCTCGATGAGCAAAGCGCAGGTATTATTGCTACTCACGCGGAGAAGGAGAAAGCCTAATGCTAGTCCTGATGGAGATCTGGGAATCTATCAGGGATTTTGTTGGCACAGGCGGCCAGGTTTTATACGTGGTCGCGATAGCACTCTTTCTTATGTGGGTTTTAATGATTGAGCGCTATTGGTTCCTACTTGCAGAATTTCCTCGTTTATCGTCGGAAATTGTAGCAAAGTGGGATGCCCGCCAAGACACTACGTCTTGGTACGCACACAGAATCCGTGAAGCATGGATTTCTGAAGCGTCTGAAAAATTAGATCAGCGTATGTTGTTGATTAAAACATTAGTAGCTGTTTGTCCTTTAATTGGCTTACTTGGTACAGTAACAGGCATGATCGCGGTTTTTGAAACCATGGCAAGCCAAGGTACAGGTAATGCACGTTTAATGGCATCAGGTATTTCAATGGCAACAATCCCAACAATGGCTGGAATGGTTGCGGCATTATCTGGAGTATTCTTTAGCTCACGCCTTGAGGCAAGAGCGAGAATGGTGAAAGCCAAGCTTGTTGATAGTATGCCTCATCACTAGAGAGAGAATTAAATATGGCACGTAAACAACGTTTTCGTGAAGAAGAAGATGCAACGGTAGATATGACACCGATGCTTGACATCGTATTTATCATGCTTATTTTCTTTATCGTAACTACATCGTTCGTTAAAGAGGCTGGTATCGAGGTCAATAAACCAAAAGCGGCCCAAGCTACGAAGCAAAAAAATGCTAACATTTTTATTGCAATTCGTGACAACGGCGAAATCTGGATTGATAAACAGCAAGTTGATGTTGAACGTGTTTCAGCAAAAATCGAAAGTTTATTAGCAGAACAACCTACTGAAGTTGTAATTTTGCAAGCTGATAAAGATGCAAAACACGGCGTAGTGGTTAAAGTTATGGACCAGATCAAAGCGACGGGCGACAACCTGAGAATTTCAATAGCTGGAGATCAGTAATGATTCGTTTTCTGTTTTCACTGATTGCAGGTGGGGCAGTTACTTTCGGCTTGTTCTACTTCATGGCCTTCCTCATCTCTGGTGGGGCTGACCGTAATACGGAACAAAAAGAGCAGATCATAGTCGAAATTATGACGAATCCGCCTGAATCTAAGGTGCAGGAACGGAAGCGAGTACCGCCTCCGCCGCCTCCACCGCCAAAGCAGCCGCCTAAACCGCAGCCGCCACAGCCGGAAAATAACAACCCAAATCCTGGTGCTATGTCATTTAACATGCCAAGCATTGATGTGGGAAGTTCGGCAGGTGGTCTAAGTGGTCCAGGGGCATTCGGACGAGACGGTGATGCGACACCAATCGTTCGTATTGAACCAAAATATCCAACACAAGCAGCACGTGATGGCAAAGAAGGTTGGGTACAACTTTCATTCTCAATCGATGAATTGGGTGGGGTTACTGATGTTGAAGTAATTGACGCAGACCCTAAACGTATTTTCGATAGAGAAGCTAAACGCGCCTTGAGCAAGTGGAAATACCGTCCTAAAATTATTGACGGTAAGCCACAAAAGCAAGTTGGTTTACAAGTTCAGCTAGACTTTAAAATTAACCAAGGCAATTAAGGAGGCAAGTAATGAGAAATTTATCTAAAGTAACAGCACTTGCGGTACTTATGTCTTTCTCGGGTGCAGTATTTACTGCACCGGTTCTAGCAGCGCCAGATCCCGCGAAAATTGAAGCGCGGAAGAAAGCAAAAACTAGAATCATGGGTGAGCGCACTGGTAAAAAAGTTATAAAAGCGTTTGACTTGTATAACGAAGAAAAGCTTGATGAAGCTATCGCCATGTTGAAAGAAATCGATGCTTCTGATGATTTCGACAAAGCAACCGTTAACCGCTATTTAGGTAGCATGTATGGCCAGAAAGAGCAGTACAAAACTGCGATTGGTTACTTACAATTAGCTGTTGCCCCTGATGTTTTGAACTTTGCCGATCAAGAACAAAGTTTAAAAACATTAGGCGATATGTATGCTGGTACTGAGCAGTATGAAAAAGCCAAAGATGCTTATGTTGCATGGATGGACTTTACTGGTGAAGAAGATGCAACGGTTTATACTCGTATAGCCCAAGCTAACTATCAGTTAGGTAAATTCCGTGATGTTTTTACACCAGCTGATAAAGCAATTAAACTTCAAAAAGAGCCTAACAAAGGCCCTTACCAATTAAAATTAGGTTCTTACTTTGAGCTTAAAGACTATAAAAATATGGTCAAAGTTGGTGAAGAAATTGTTCGTATCTGGCCAGATGATAAAAAAGCATGGGTAAGCTTAGGTAAATACTACCTTCAGACGGAAGACTATAAAACTGGTCTTGCAACGATGGAAGTAGCTTACAAAAATGGTTATTTTGAAACTGAAGTTGATTATAAAGTTTTGTCTAACTTTTATTCATTGAATGAAATTCCTTATAAAGCCGCTAAGGTTTTAGAGAAGTCTATCAATGATAAAATTGTTAAGCGTAATAAACAAAATATCAGCGCAGTAGCCAGTAACTATCATCGCTCAAAAGATATTGAAAAAGCAGCTAAGTACTATGAAGAAGCGGCTAAATTTGATGACGATGCTGAGCTTTATCGCAAAGCAGGTTCATTACTTTTACAATCGCAAAATTATAGTGCTGCCGTTGTTCGTTTGAACAAGGCGCTTGAATTAGGTTCTGATAAGACAGGAACTATTTATTCAGATTTAGCGGAAGCTTATTACTATCAAGAAAAGTATAAGCAAGCTTATGCTGCAATTACTAAAGCAATGGATGACCCTCGCACGCGTAAGTTTGCAAAAGGTTGGTCTGTATTTATTAAAGATAAAGCCGCTCGCAACGGTGTTAAGATTTAACTTTAATTCGCTATAGCAATTTATAAAAAGCCCCTATGGGGCTTTTTTTATTGGATTAACTCATGATAAAACACCTAATATGGATATGCTTCTCAGCACTTTTCTTGAGCGCATGTGGTGATACGAATAATCAGTATCAAAGTAAAGAGCAAGCTCAGCAAGCATTGCAAACACTAAATCAATTTTTAAGACCAACAGGTGAAATTAAACAAGTTAACGAGCAACAGTTTCCATTTAGTGATGCATATTTGAAAGAGCGTCACAGCATATATCAAGCCATGCAAACCTTAGACTTCACTCCTGTCGCGCAGAGTTCATTGGATTATCTTATTATTGCAGAGCGTTTTCCGGAGCGCTATTTTACATGGCCGGTGTATATTCCTGTGCTTGATAATATGCTTGCCTATAACCAACAACACGACATTACTGCAAACATAAACAATTGGCTCAGTTTTACTCAGCAGCAGTTGGTGCTTGCTAAAGAGAGTAAACTTAGACTCAACTCAATTGAGCTTAATGCGTTACAAACGCAGGTAACTAAGAATCTTACTCGCGTTGATCTTCCAGCAAACCTTAAACACACTCTCAACGAGTTTAATGAGTATTTAGCGCTCTATACACCCCGTGGAAGTGTTGGTTTACATGGCTTATCAAATGGTGGGTCTTGGTATCAAAGTAAGTTAAATTACTTCTCAGGCACTACTAAAGCACCAATAAATTGGCTAGTTGCAGTGCAATCTCAGTTGAAGGAAATGCAGCAAGGTGCATACTCTATGCGTTTTGCAGTTGATCATCAGCACTCAGTCCTTGAGCAGCGTTTTGCATTGTCTAAAGATAAGCAAGTTGGCTTTGATTGGGCGCAAAATTACTTGAGCTTAAGGGGTTATGCAGGGCATGCTGCAACACAGATAAGTAATCAAGAGCGTACTTTCTGGTTAGCTATGATGGAAACCGATCTTGGCATCCATTACCATGCTTGGACTGTGCAACAAGCGAAAGTTAATTTACTGAAACGATTAAAAATGACGCCACAACAAGTCGATTATTTAGTGGCTGATATCATTTTTTATCCGGCGCAAAGTTTTGCGTTCGCAACACTTTTAACAACTTCGTAAGCTCGCTTGCTGATTTTTATGACCTTGGCTCGCAGTTGCCGCAGCGCTGCGCTGTTGGATCGGCATTTAGCCGTTGCGAGTCAATTTTTTCTTCACAGTCACAGCAATAACCATATTGGCCGATATCGATTTGACAGACTGCCGCTTCAAGTTGTTCTAAACGTACTATGATATCTTTATATTCAGTGCCAAGTTGCTTCTGCGTAAGCTCTAACCATTGTTCAGGGTTATTTTTGCGCAAGGTTTCAGCTAGCGAGTGATGCAGTAGGTTACATGAACTTGATAGTGTCGTAAGCAAGCACAGCCTTACTTGCTCTAACTCTGTATTAAGTTGTTGAAGGTGATATTGAGCATTGATCATTGTCATTGTCCTCGTTGAGCAATGCTGCAGTATTCATTAATTTAAAAAAGCCGACTATGATGTGTGTCAAATTAAGGTGCGATAGCGTATTTTTTCAAAACATCGGCAACATCTTCTTTTGTTTTAAGGCGTCTGATCTCATCGAACAAAATATCGGCTTGGCTATATTGGCGTTTTAAATAGCCCAGCCACTGCTTAGTACGAGAAGCAAAATATTTTTCATCTTTCGCGGGGTCATGATGTATGGCTGAATGGATCAGATGATAGAGAATATGCTCCCACTTTAAGCCAACATAGTGCTCATCATTAAAGTGTGCTTTTATTTTGCGTGCTAAATCAGGATGCGACAGTGCACCGCGACCAAGCATTAAGTCTTTACAACTACTACGTTGCTGGCAAAGTAGTGCATCTTCTACTTGCCAAATTTCACCATTTGCGACTACGGCGATGTTTTTATCTTTGATCAGTGGTGGAATTTTCTCCCAATAAGCGGGCGGGTTATAACCGTCTCGCTTTGTACGGGCATGTATAGCAATACTATTGGCACCGGCACTAACAACGGCATCAACAATTTCTTGACTGTTACTGTCATCATCAAAACCTAAACGAATTTTAGCGCTTACTTGATGCTCGCTTGGCACGGCATCACGGACTGCTTTAATGATTTCATACATGTGTTCAGGGTCTTTTAACAGCACAGCGCCACCTTTACTGCGATTGACTGTTTTCGCAGGGCAACCAAAATTAAGATCAACGCCGTGAGAGCCAAGCTCAATTACCCTGACAGCGTTTTCAGCTAATGCGTGTGCGACTTGGCCAAGTAATTGGATACGCACAGGAGTGCCAGAACGCGTTAAACCGTTATTATTTAGCTCTGGGCAATAGCGATGAAATACTTTATCAGGCAAGCAGGCATCGATAACACGTACAAATTCAGTGACGCATAAATCAAAACCACCAATTTCGGTGAGTAGTTGGCGCATTTTAAAATCGACAACCCCTTCCATAGGCGCTAAAACTAATTTCATGATAGGGGCACTTTGACTTGATAAAAGGAGACGTAGTTTACCTGTAAATATAACATTGATAAATGCCAATTTTACTCCCATAGTTAACTTCAATTGTTCACTCTTTTGTAGCGTTATTGTAAATAACAAATAAAAAGTTGCGATTAAGTGAAATATTATTTTTGTAGCAAGGTCTACTTAGTACACCCCTTACATGTTTAGAGAGAGTCATAAAATGAATACACTTAAAAAAAATTCAATTGCGTTAACATTAGGCGCGGTAGTTGTAGGCAGCACAAGTTTTATTTCTACAGATGTTCAAGCGAATCCATTTGAATTTCAACAAATGGTAACGGGCTACCAAGTCGATGCTACAGAAGGTAAATGTGGCGAAGGTAAATGCGGTGGAGATGCTAAAACTAAAGACGACAAAGCTAAAAAAGAAGGTAAGTGCGGCGAAGCTAAATGTGGCGCCGATGCTAAAAATGACAAAGCTAAAAAAGAAGGTAAGTGCGGCGAAGGCAAATGTGGCGGCGATGCTAAACATGACAAAGCTAAAAAAGAAGGTAAGTGCGGCGAGGGCAAATGTGGCGGCGATGCTAAACACGATAAAGCTAAAAAAGAAGGCAAGTGCGGCGAAGGCAAGTGTGGTGGCGACGCTAAAAACGACAAAGCTAACAAAGAAGGCAAATGCGGCGGTGATGCTAAAGCTAACAAAGAAGGCAAATGCGGTAGCCATTAATTAGATAAGTTATGTAACCTGCACTTTAGTTAAGTAGTTTGTTTATAAAAGGGCCGCATTGTGGCCCTTTTAAATGAAGGAGTGGATATGACTGTATCTAGTAACAGTGAATTTGGCATGGTAGGGCTTGGGCTGCGCAGAGAAATGCTCGATGAATTATTGACGCAGATACCAAAGCAAATTGATTTTATGGAAGTGGCGCCTGAGAACTGGTTAAAACTCGGTGGTCGCTTTGCTAAGCAGTTTAAGTCACTGACCGATACAAATAATTTTGTTTGTCATGGCTTGTCATTGTCGATCGGCTCACCTGAACCGTTAGATATTGAATTTGTTAAATCCTTAAAAGTCTTTTTCAAAGCACATAACGTTAAGCTTTTTAGTGAGCACCTTAGTTATTGTTCCGGCAACGGCCACATGTATGATCTAATGCCGATCCCATTTACTGAAGCTGCGATTGCCCATGTTGTTGGGCGGATAAAACAGGTGCAAGATATTCTCGAGCAGCAAATAGCTATCGAAAATGTGTCTTATTATGCCGCACCTGGTCAGCAAATGAGCGAGTTAGAATTTACCACTGAAATATTACAGCAAGCTGATTGTAAGTTATTACTCGATGTAAATAATATTTATGTGAATTCGATAAATCATGGTTATGATGCAGAACATTTTTTAGCTAGCTTGCCATCGCAACGTATAGCGTATGGTCATGTCGCAGGGCATTTCAACGAGGCGGATGATTTACTTATTGATACTCACGGCGCTGACGTGATTGACCCTGTTTGGCAATTACTTGACCGTGCTTATCAACATCATGGAGTGTTTGCGACTTTATTGGAACGTGATTTTAATATTCCAGCTATCGCTGAGCTTACCAAAGAGCTGGATATAATTCATCAACTACAAGCCAAGCACGCAATAATACAGCGAAAAGAAAGTGCCTGATATGAATTTTATTGAAACCCAACAAGCGTTTATGGCGCATATTCGAGCGCCAGATACACAACCAAAGCCCGATGACATTGAAGAACGTCGTATGGCGATCTACCGTGATTTATTTTTCAATAATATCAATGGCTTTATTTCCTCAGCATTTCCGGTTCTGAAAACACTCTACAGCGATAACAATTGGTTAAGATTAGTTCGCCAATTTTTTGCTGAACACGATTGTCAATCACCTTATTTTTTGGATATTGCTGGTGAGTTTATTGCGTATTTAAGTAGTGATTACCAATTGCAAGAAATTGATCCCCCCTTTATGCTTGAGCTTGCTCATTATGAATGGATTGAGCTTGATGTCTCGGTTGCGCATGCGGATCCAACTGATTGCATCATTAATGCACCGCTGAGTAATGTGCCTCTTTATATGGGTAGTTGCGCGCGAAATTTAAGTTATCAGTTTGCTGTACAGCATATTAGTGTTGATTTTCAACCACAGCAGCCTAGTGAACAGCCTCATTATTTTGTGGTGTATCGCGATACCGACGACGAAGTACAATTTCTTGCTACCAATGCAATGACCGCATTATTACTGGCGATTATAGATACAACACCGAGTATCAAATTAGCTTCGTTGGTGGAGCAAGTTGCTTTACAAGCGCCGCAATTTACTACAGAACAGCTTGTGCAAGGTGCTACAGCAACATTACATGCAATGGCAGAGCGTGGCGTTATCGTGACAAAAAATCACCCTTAAAGTCTTTATTGATTATTTTACATCGTCTATTATGTGCGCCTTAATTCGTCGCGCTTAATAAAAGGTAGTACCTATGTCAGAAGATAAAGATTTTAAAGATCCGTTTAATGCAATGTATTTTCTTGCATTCTTAGCTGTGTTTGCAGGAATTGGCTGTTTAAATGCAATCCTAGGCTGGATCACCACAGTCTCTTAATTTGGCACTGCTAAATTATAATAAGGCTGTATATAGTGCAGTCTTATTACTTAATTATTTAACTTCTTACCGACAACTCATTTTTGTGATGTTATAATTGTCTGCTTTGTAATATTACAGATAAAACAGTTTAAATTATGACTCAAGTAACTCCATCTATCATTAAAGATAGCATAACTACTATTGCAGATTACCCTAAAGCAGGCATTATGTTCCGTGATGTAACTACGCTAATGGCTAATCCCGCTGCATTTCAAGCAACAATTAATGCATTTATTTCAGCTTATAAAGATCAAGGTTTTACCAAGATTATAGGTACTGAATCACGTGGTTTTATCTTCGGTGCGCCGCTTTCATATGCATTAGGTATTCCTTTTATTCCAGTGCGTAAACCGGGTAAACTACCACGTGCAGTGATCTCTCAAGATTACCAGCTAGAATATGGTGAAGATGTATTAGAGCTGCATACAGATGCTATTGTCCCAGGTGACAAAGTGCTTTTAGTCGATGACTTATTGGCAACCGGCGGTACCATTGAAGCGACCGCTAAATTAGTCAATAAGTTGGGTGGTCATGCGACAGATGCAGCATTTGTAGTCTCTTTACCAGAACTAGGTGGCGAGCAACGCATTGCAAAAATGGGGATTAAAATCCTAAAATTGGTTGAATTCGAAGGCGAATAATTAATGAGTTATCAAGTCCTAGCGAGAAAGTGGCGTCCACAGACCTTTCATGAATTGGTCGGTCAGTCCCATGTGAAACAAGCGCTTATTAATGCTTTAACACAAAACAGACTGCATCACGCTTATTTGTTCACTGGGACTCGCGGGGTGGGTAAAACCACCATCGCACGTATTTTCGCAAAAAGCTTAAATTGTGATGAAGGCATTTCGGCGCAACCGTGTGGCAAGTGTAGCAGCTGTATAGATATCGAAACTGGTCGTTATATTGACTTACTTGAGATAGATGCCGCATCGCGCACTAAAGTTGAAGATACCCGTGAGATATTGGATAACGTGCAGTACGCGCCAACTCGCGGTCGCTACAAAGTGTACCTGATCGATGAAGTACACATGCTTTCAAAGCATAGTTTTAATGCATTATTAAAAACTTTGGAAGAGCCGCCTGAGCACGTTAAGTTTTTATTAGCGACGACGGATCCACAGAAACTGCCTGTCACCATTTTATCGCGTTGTTTGCAGTTTAATCTTAATGCGTTATCGCAACCTGAAATACTCCAACAACTTGAATATGTGTTAGGTGAAGAAAAATTAAGTTTTGAAACTCAAGCCCTGCAAATTATCGCCAAAGCTGCTGATGGCAGTATGCGTGATGCATTGAGTTTAACTGATCAAGCGATTGCTCAAACGAATGGTGATATTAAGCATCAAGCGGTGCAAGCAATGCTAGGGTTGATGGACAACCATTATAGCCAGCACTTGCTGGTTGCATTATTAGCCCAAGACGGCCATGCATTGATGGCGCAAATAGAGCAAGTTGCCACCCAAAACCCAAATTATATTGCTTTGTTAGATGATCTAATTGGCCTTACACATTTAGCACAATTAACCCAATTAGTGCCCGATGCCGCCAAGTTAGATGAATATAATCGCGAGTTTATAAGTGAAGTAGCAAAGAGCTGCGATTCACAACAAATCCAAATTTATTATCAATTACTGCTTAATGGCAAAAAAGACTTACAATGGGCGCCAGAGCCTCGTTTAGGTTTTGAAATGGTTATGCTGCGCTTACTGGCATTTCAACCAGTTGATAGCCAAATGCTTGCAAGTACTGCGGCGCAGGCACCAGCGGCCGATAACAACCGGTCTCGCTCAGCAGCATTGAGAGATATTCTCAATAAAAATAAGCCTGCAACACCACAGCCTGTTGATAACCAAGTATCATTGCCTCAAGCTGCACCGCTAAAAACGGCCGTGAGTGCGCCTGAACAAGTCGTTGCAACAACTGAACACTCTGTAACCGGTGAGCAAACAGCACCTGTCGATACGCAGCCAACTGTTACTACTGCACCACATACAAATTCGGGAATTATGCACGAAGCCGCGCATGGTAATGAGCATGATTCAGATGCTGAGCTTGAGCAACAACTAGTATCCCAATATGATGAGGTAATGAATAACGCAGTGGAGCAGGGCTTTCATAGTGGCTTTGAGCATGCGCCAGAACAATCTTTGCCTGAGCATCAATATAGCGCAGAGCAAACCGCTCCAGCACAAAATAACAGCTCATTCTCTGACTATTCAGATACCACAGATATTAGCCAAAAAGAAGCACAAGCGCAGTCCGCAATTGCACGTATTTTACGAGATAGAAATATTTCTGGTGCAGGTACGCTCTCTGGTGGTAAAACACCTGTGGCGCCATCAACGAATAAACCAGCTGCGGTTGAGCGCGGTACTGCGGTAAAAAAGTCACAGCCCCAGATAACGGGGGCAAGTAGTCAGCCTGAGACTGATGGTTACACGCCGAATATCGCCCCAAATAAGCGTGTGAAACCTGACTTTAAAGAAAAACATCAGACTATTACTGAGAATTTAGCACCGGAATTGCTAGAGCAAATTAATCCACAAAAAGTAGTTGCTGCACCTGAGCCTGAAATAAATATTCAAATACCGGATGATTTTCAAAGCCCGATCAGCGATATTCGTTTTGCACATCAACAAGATGAGTGGGCATACTTAATTAAGCGGATGGGACTTGGCGGGCGGATGCGTCAATTTGCTTTGCATTCAATTTATTCAAAGCAACAACAACAGCTGCACTTAGAAGTGGATGAATCGCAAAAACATCTCGATACCCCGATGTTAAGGCAAAAGCTTAGTGCAGCGCTGGCCAGTATTTACGGGCATAATGTTGAGCTGACAATCAATTTTGCCCCTGGGGTGATAGATTCGCCTTATTTAATTCAGCAAAAGATCGATGCAGGGCGCCATCAGCAAGCAATCGATGTGATCAACGGTGATGAAAATATCGTACAGTTACAGCAGCTATTTTCTGCAATTATCGATGAAAACAGTATTCAGGCATTGTAATTCATTGCAATAGCCCTTATCTTCATGGCAATTAGAAATAGAAAGAGAGAAAGTTATGTTTAAAGGTGGAATGGGTAACATGATGAAGCAAGCGCAGCAAATGCAAGAGCGCATGCAAAAAGCCCAAGACGAAATTGCTCACTTAGAAGTGGTTGGTGAAGCCGGTGCCGGTTTAGTTAAAGTAACCATGCTTGGTAACCACAATGTTCGCCGTGTTGAACTTGACGAAAGTTTGATGGAAGACGAAAAAGACCTTATTGAAGACTTACTTGCCGCTGCGTGTAATGACGCAGTACGCCGTGTAGCAGAAGAAACACAAGAGCGTATGGGTAAAGTAACTGGCGGTATGCAATTACCACCAGGTATGAAAATGCCGTTTTAAGATAAAACATGCAACTTTCAGAGAGTTTAAACCAGCTGATCGAAGCACTACGCTGTCAGCCCGGCATAGGCCCAAAGTCAGCGCAGCGCATCGCGTTTCATCTGCTTGAGCGCGACCGTAAAGGGGGCACTCAACTTGGTAATGCACTTATCAAGGCGATGACTGCAATAGGACACTGTCAATCGTGTCGTACTTTTGCAGAGCAGCCGCAGTGTGAAATCTGTTTAAGCCCCAAACGCCAAGATAGCGGAATTTTATGTGTGGTTGAATCACCTACCGATGTGTTGGCGATTGAACAAACTGGCCAGTATAAAGGTTTGTACTTTGTATTGATGGGACATTTATCACCTATCGATGGTATTGGTCCAAATGAAATTGGCCTTGATATTCTTGAAAGTAAGTTGCAACAAGGTGGGATAAACGAGGTTATATTAGCGACCAACCCTACAGTTGAAGGGGAAACTACAGCGCATTATATTGCCCAGCTTTGTCACCGTTATAAAGTTGATGCATCGCGGATAGCCCATGGTATTCCGGTCGGTGGCGAACTTGATTTGCTCGATGGCATGACATTAATGCATGCATTTAGTGGCCGACGAGTGGTTAGTCAAAATTAGCTCTTAGAAGCGCATTAATTTAAAACCTGCATTAACGTCTGTTATGCAGGTTTTTTGTTTTTATACCTTGGCGGTAAAAGTTTGATCGTAATTTATCCAATAACTGGGTAATCTATTTTTAGTAGCTGGAGTCTTTTTTTCACCAGTTTGGTTAATTTGTAAGGATCACAATGCAAGATAATAAAAAACATCAGCGTGCTTTACTAAAGAGTAAGCGCTTTCTACCGCTTTTTGTCACCCAGTTTTTCTCTGCGTTAAATGATAATATTTATAAACAAGCGGTGCTACTGTTATTGATTTTTCAAACGGCAAATGTTGCCGATGGCGCTTTTTATGCTAACTTAGCGGCAGGCTTATTTATTCTACCGTTCTTTTTATTTTCAGGGATGGCGGGACAAATTGCTGAAAAAAAGGAAAAGTCAAAATTAATCCGCACCGTAAAACTTGCCGAAATTCCGATTATGCTAGTAGGCGCTGTGGCCATTTCAACGCAATCTGTTTGGTTGATGTTAACCACGGTATTCTTAACAGGGTTACAAAGTACCTTTTTTGGCCCGCTAAAATATTCCATTTTACCGCAGCACGTGGCAGCAGATGAATTAACCAAAGCCAATGGCCTTGTTGAATCTGCGACATTTGTGGCTATATTGATTGGCACAACGTTTGGCACGTATTACATTACCCAAACGGTGGGGCCAACGGTCATCTGTGTGGCAATTATAAGCCTGGCGATTATTGGTTATTTGAGTAGTCGCTCTATTCCAATCAGCGCCGCGAATGATCCTAATTTAGTGTTTACTTTTAATATTTTCTCCTCCACCAAAAGCCTATTTAGGGTACTTAATTCACAAACTGAGTCGGTCGGAAAGTCGGTACTTGGTATCAGCTGGTTTTGGTTTATAGGGGCGATTATTTTAACGGCGCTACCAAATTATGTGAAATATGTCATGGTTGGCGATGAGCTGGTCGTCACCAGCGCTTTGGTGGTGTTTTCATTGAGCATCGCAATAGGCTCGCTGTTGTGTGAAAAGTTGTCTCGCTCGCGGATAGAATTAGGTATTGTGCCATTTGGCGCGTTGTTGATCACATTATTTTTGTACTTACTGAGCCAAGAGCCTGCAATGAGCTTTTACCAGCTACCAAGCGAAGAATTATTTACACTTTCACAAATACTGCATACTGGTGACATGTATTGGCATTTTATTTGGATGGCAGGCATTGGCATTGCCTCTGGTTTTTATACTGTGCCATTGTACGCTTTGATCCAACAACGCACCGTTGAATCAAGCCGTTCACGCATTATCGCCGCTAATAATGTGTTAAATGCGTTGTTTATGGTCGCCAGTGCGGTGTTAAGTATTGTAATGCTATCTATATTTGCATGGACGATCCCACAGTTATTCTTGTTACTGGCAGGATTGAATTTACTGATCTCGGTGTATATTTATACCAAGGTGCCAGAGTTCTTCTTACGCTTTGTTGTTTATTTATTGACCATTTGTATGTATCGAGTGCGTACCAAAGGGGATCATAATATTCCTAGTGAAGGCGCAGCAGTATTGGTGAGTAATCACGTCAGCTTTGTTGATTGGATGTTTATTTTAGCGGCATCACCAAGGCCTATTCGATTTATGGTATTTGCCCCCATTTATTATTCTCCCGCGTTGCATTGGTTATTTAAAATGGCCAAAGCTATCCCAATTGACAGTGAAAAATCTAATCCGCAGGCGTTTCAAGAAGCATTTGATGAGGTTGCTAAAGCATTAGATAACGGTGAGTTAGTGGGTATTTTCCCTGAAGGGAGGCTAACTGGCGATGGTTCGATTGATATTTTCCGCCGTGGTATTGAACGTATTATACAGCGTTCACCGGTGGCCGTTATACCTGTCCATCTAGGCGGGTTATGGGGCAGCATGTTTAGTCGTAAAGCAAAATGGCGACTTCCACGACTGAAATGGTCGCTGGTCGCTGTGACTGTTGGCGAGCCTATTGCTGCCAATGCAGTCACTGCAGATGAATTGCGTGAGCGAGTGGTTGCCTTAAAAGAGCAGTATGAAAAAGGTGCTGTTTAATAGCGATTAAACGCTGATGTAAAAGAGATATAAATTTAGCGCGCAATATTCAGTCGTGAATATTGCGCGTGAGTCGTGTGCTTAGTTGGCCGCTAACTAACTGCTAACCAAATACCAACCGCGACCATCAAACTACCAGCGATGCGGTTCATCCACTTGATATTGTCACCTTGGTTTAAAAACAGCCGTAAACTTTTACCGCCAGTGGCATAGAGCATCATGCAAGTGAATTCGCTGAGCATAATGATGGCGACTAACATACTCAATTGTGGCGCAATCGCGTAGTCAATATTTATAAACGGCGGTAGCAGGGAAATCATAAACGCCCAGCCTTTAGGGTTAGCAATCGCGGTGATAAAGCCTTGTGAGAATAGCGCTTGGCGAGATACTTTTAATTTACTGTCTGCGCCTAATTTGATGGTTGCTTTTGCTCGCCACATTGAAATGCCAATGTAGACTAAATAACTTGCACCGAGCCATTTTAATACGTTAAATAGTGTCGGGTAGTTGAGCATGATACTTGCCACCCCTGCGACTGCTGCAACAGCCACAATAGCAACGCCAAGTAATTCGCCAATCATCATCCACATAGTTCTGCGCACGCCAATACTCATTCCTAAGGTCATGGCTAAAGTCATACACATCCCAGGTGTAATAGAGACAAAAAAGAAGGTGGGTATAAATACCCCCAGCACTGCGAAGTCGAGCATGTAAGCATCCGTTAGTTGCTGCAATAGAATGCGCAATAGTAATGGTTTTCGAAAGCGTTAGAAACTAATTTGGGATAGTTAAGCGCAATTATGAGATTGTTAGCACCCGGGATAAAGCTCCGGTTTATCACTTATTCGTAAGCTAATTGCGATCCCTATAGAGGATGCCGCTGTGATCTTCTGTGTATTGATTACAAACACTTATTTGTAAGTGGGTTTTAACAAATATATTTTTGCTTTGTTGGGTGCTTTGAATTAGGATCAAATCAGTTTAAAACCAAGAACTAATGCCCTGTGTCTAGATTATTTATTGCTATTACCACCATTTTCCTAAGTTTCACTGCAACTGCGGTTGAAGTTACTGATCTATATCAGGACGTATTAAAAGTATCTGACAAATCTCGCGATGCTCGACTCAGCGCCAGCCGCGAAGCGTTGCTAAATGTACTGGTTAAGGTCAGTGGCGATCCAAATGCGGACAAAAACCCAACGGCTCAGCGACGTAGTAAAGATATATCAGATTACATGCTCAAATTTGAATACGACGAAAAAGCCAATGGTCAGCTTAACCTCGTGGTTAAATTTGAAGCAAACAAAATCAACGCACTCGTCAAAGAACTTAATTTACCATTGTGGGGGACGCGTCGTCCGCTGGTGGCTATTTGGCTTGCCATTGAAGATAACTGGCGTCGCGAACTTGTTACCCAAGAAAGCTATCCGCAGTTAGAGCAACTAATTTATAGCACCGCAGCGCGACGTGGTTTGCCTGTCGTGGTGCCATTACTTGATTTACAAGACCGTGCATTAGTGGGAATACCTGAAGTGTGGGGAAATTTCTCTACGCCAGTCGAGCAGGCATCAAGCCGCTATAGTGCAGAGCGCAGTATTACTGCGCGTTTATACAAACAACCTGACAGTGAGGTTTGGCTGTTGGATTGGCGTTTTACTAACGATGAGCTGTTTGAAGCAAACAGAGTAACCGGTGATAAACAACAAGCCATAGCCTTAATGATTGACAGTTTAGCAGCAGGCTTGGCCAATGAATATGCGGTTGATCCAAATTCTACAACGCAACTTGCCCAAGCGGTGTTTAAATTAAAAGGCACCACTAACTTTGTCGATATAGAGCTTGCTAAACGTCAGCTACAGAGCTTAAGCGTGGTTACCCAAGTGACAATTCGTGCTCGTACCGCTGATATGGTTAGTTTTGCGATAAATCATACTGGCAGTATGCATGATTTACAAAAAGCCTTAGAGCTCGACCGCGCTTTTCAACCCTTTGTTGACCCTCGTGCGTTTTATCCTGTGACAGCGCAAGACGATTTAGAATATCAATGGGTTGGTTTGTAATGCCGGCAATGGAGCCGGTGCAAATGGCATTGCCGGTGACGTTACCGGATGATGAAACGTTTGCCTCTTATTTTGGTGGTGAAAATTCACTGGAAGTGAGTCATTTAAAAAATGCCTTTAAAAGTTTAGCAACCACTTTTCAATATACTTATTTGTGTGGCTTAGGGGATTCAGGTAAATCGCATTTACTGTATGCAACCTGTATTCATGCTCAAGAGCATGGTTTATCAACTATGCTGCTATCAATGCGCGAAGTGATTGATTTTGGTCCTATGGTGCTCGATGGTTTAGATGCCCTTGATGTGCTGTGTATTGATGACGTGCACTTAGTGGCAGGTAACGATGCGTGGGAAAAAGCGTTGTTTAATTTTTTTAACCGTTTTAACGAACCGGGTAAGTGCTTGGTAGTGACAGCGGATCTGTTACCAGACATGCTAAATATTAGCCTGCCGGATCTTGAGTCACGATTAAAATGGGGTACGACATTTCAAATCCGTTCTATGAGTGATGATGATAAAGCCGAAGCCTTAGTAAAGCGCGCCAATATGCGCGGTTTAGAGCTTAGTGATGAATGTGCGCGCTTTTTATTAACGCGTTTGAGTCGTGATATGCGAGCGTTACTTGATGTGCTTGATAAACTTGACCATGCCTCGATGGCTGCACAACGTAAATTGACAATTCCTTTCATAAAATCCACTCTAAAACTCTAGTTTTCTCTACAAAATCGTTTAACTTCCCATTTTACTTAACCAGAATGGGAAAGAATTCAATAAGATTGGTATAAGGTCTGGAATCTAGCCATTGCTTTCAGTTATCATTAGCTATTACTTAAATCACCTTCTGTGACAGATCAGGTATCGAATGAACTTAGAAAATATATTAGCGCAAGCACTTGAGGCGGTCGCCAGTGCCAGTGAAATCGCGCAGCTTGAAGATATCAGGGTTAACTACCTTGGTAAAAAAGGCGAAATCACGAATCTATTAAAAACCCTTGGTAAAATTGCCCCTGAAGAACGCAAAGAAGCAGGCCAAGTAATTAACCAAGCTAAGCAAGATGTACAAGTTGCGATTAACGACAAGCGCGAATTATTAGCAAGCAAAGCCCTTGAAGAGAAATTAGCCGCTGAAACAATCGATGTAACATTACCCGGTCGTGTTATGCCAACAGGTGGTTTACACCCTGTGACGCGTACCATTGAGCGGATTGAGAGCTTTTTTGGCGAATTAGGTTTTGCGGTTAAATCTGGCCCAGAAGTAGAAGATGATTTTCATAACTTCGACGCGCTAAATATTCCTGAGCATCACCCAGCGCGTGCTGATCACGATACCTTTTACTTTAACCCAAAACTGGTGTTGCGTACGCAAACCAGTGGTGTGCAAATTCGCACCATGGAAGCTGAGCAACCGCCGCTGCGTATTATTTCTCCAGGGCGTGTATATCGTAACGATTACGACCAAACACATACGCCGATGTTCCATCAGGTTGAAGGGTTGATGGTTGATACTGATGTAAGCTTTACTGAGCTTAAAGGTATTTTGCACGATTTCTTGCGTAACTTTTTTGAAGAAGATATGGAAATTCGTTTTCGTCCTTCATTTTTCCCATTTACAGAGCCTTCAGCGGAAGTTGATGTGATGGGTAAAGACGGAAAATGGTTAGAAGTATTAGGTTGCGGAATGGTGCACCCTAACGTGCTTAAATCAGTGGGAATTGATCCAGAGAAATACACTGGTTTTGCCTTTGGTATGGGTGTAGAGCGTTTAACCATGCTGCGTTATGGTGTAAATGACTTACGTGCGTTTTTCGAAAACGATTTGAAATTCCTTAATCAGTTCCGTTAAGAGTGAAGAAATAACATGAAATTTAGTGAAAAGTGGTTAAGAGAGTGGGTTAATCCTGCAATTGACACGCAGGCTCTTTCGGAACAGTTATCGATGGCCGGCCTTGAGGTAGATGGCGTAGAGCCCGCTGCGGCAGAATTCTCTGGCGTTGTTGTCGGTGAAGTAGTTGAATGTGGTCAGCATCCTGATGCAGATAAACTTCGTGTAACTAAAATCAATGTCGGTGGCGATGAGCTATTAGATATTGTATGTGGTGCGCCAAATTGCCGTTTAGGTATCAAAGTTGCAGTAGCTATGGTTGGCGCTGTATTACCGGGCGATTTTAAAATTAAAAAAGCCAAACTACGTGGTCAACCGTCTCACGGCATGCTGTGTGCATTCGTGGAGCTGGGTATTAGCGAAGAAGGCGACGGTATCATGGAGTTGCCACTTGATGCACCAGTGGGCACAGACTTACGTGAATACTTAAGCCTTGATGACAACATTATTGATGTTGATTTAACCCCGAATCGTGGTGACTGTTTAGGTATTAAAGGCATCGCTCGTGAAGTGGGCGTACTTAACAGTATTGATGTTAAAGCCCTAGAGATACCAGCGGTTGCAGCAACTATTGATGATAAAGTATCAATTGAACTAGTAAACGATGAAGCCTGCCCACGTTATTTAGGGCGTGTGATCAAAGGTATCAACCTTGACGCCACAACACCACTTTGGATGGTTGAGAAGCTTCGTCGTAGTGGCGTGCGCGCAATTGACCCTGTGGTTGATGTAACTAACTATGTGTTACTTGAACTTGGCCATCCAATGCATGCTTTTGATTTAAATGCGATTGAAGGCGGTATCAAAGTACGTAGCGCCCATGCTGGTGAAGAGCTGGTATTACTAGATGGTAATACTGCTAAGTTAAATGAATCTACCTTAGTAATAGCCGACCATAACAAAGCGCTGGCGATTGCCGGTATCTTTGGCGGTGAGCAATCAGGCGTTACCGAGCAAACAACGGATATTCTATTAGAAAGTGCGTTTTTTAATCCAGTTGCTATCGCAGGGCAAGCCCGTAGCTATGGTTTACACACAGATGCATCGCATCGTTATGAACGCGGTGTGGATTTTGCGCTGCAACATGATGCAATAGAACGTGCAACTGCGTTGTTACTTGAGATTGTAGGCGGTCAAGCAGGCCCTGTAGTTGAAGCTGTTGCAAAAGATAAGCTTCCTAAGGTCACTGAAGTACGTCTTCGTCGTGCGCGTTTAGACCGTGTTATTGGTCATCATATTGAAGATGCGAAAGTAACCGACATTTTAACCCGTTTAGGGTTTGATGTGAAAATTGTCGATGGTGTGTGGAGTGCAGATGTACCAAGCTACCGTTTTGATATCCGTATCGAAGAAGATCTAATTGAAGAAGTTGCTCGCGTATATGGTTACAACAGTATTCCAAACGTAGCACCGACTGCTAAATTAAAAATGACCACTCATAACGAAGCCAATATTGCAGTGAGCAAATTTCGCAATACGTTAGTGACTCGTGGTTATCAAGAAGCGATCACTTACAGCTTTGTTGATCCTAAAGCACAGGCTATTTTACACCCAGACAGTGACGCGCTTATTTTGCCACATCCAATTTCGATTGAAATGTCGGCAATGCGTGTGAGCCTTATGCCAGGTTTACTGGCATCAGTAATGTATAACCAAAACCGCCAGCAGCCACGTATTCGTTTATTTGAGCATGGCCTTAAATTTCTACGTGATGAAAACGCAGAGAATGGCGTAAATCAAGTTGCAGTTATCGGTGGTGCTATTACTGGTCTGGCACATGGTGAACATTGGGTTGAAGAAAAGCGCACCGTTGATTTTTATGACTTAAAAGGTGACGTTGAAGCATTACTTTCATTAACCAATGATATAACGCGTTTTGAAATCAAAGCAGAGCAATCAGATGGCTTACATCCGGGCCAATCTGCGGTGATTTATGTTGAAGGTAAAAAGGTTGGTTTCTTTGGTGCTATTCATCCTCAAGTACAAAAATCGTTAGATATCAATAATGCGACTTACGTGTTTGAAATTGAAATGTCAGCCATTGAAAAAAGAAATTTACCAGAGGCTGTAGGGGTTTCGAAGTTCCCTTCAAACCGCCGCGACATCGCTATTTTAGTGGAAGATCAGGTGAAATCTGGCGACATTTTATCAGTGATAGAAAAAGTTGGCGGAAATCAATTGGTTGACCTAAACTTATTCGATGTGTATAAGGGCAAAGGTATTGAGCCAAATTATAAGAGTTTGGCGATTGCTCTAACACTGCAAGCGGTTGATAGAACACTCGAAGAGAAAGATATCAATCTAGTAGTTGATAACGTGGTGGCCGCACTGGCCGAACAGTTTAATGCATCGTTGAGGGACTAGATATGGCGCTTACTAAAGCCGACATAGCTGAACACCTATTTGAAAAATTGGGGATCAATAAAAAGGATGCCAAAGATTTAGTTGAAGCGTTTTTTGAAGAAATCCGCTCAGCGCTTGAAAAAGGCGAGCAGGTTAAGCTCTCTGGATTTGGTAACTTTGATCTTCGTGACAAGAAAGAAAGGCCTGGCCGTAACCCGAAAACTGGGGAAGATATCCCTATTTCGGCACGACGTGTCGTCACCTTTCGACCTGGTCAAAAGCTCAAAACTCGTGTTGAAGTTGGTACGAGCAAATAAATTAAAAAAGGCAGCGTCAGCTGCCTTTTTCTTTTCTATAAACTAAGTTTGAACGCGATTAAAAATCCCGTGGTGAAACAAACTGCCCAGCTTGAATACTGTCGTAGGTTTGCTGTGCGAGGGTATCTAATCCGCTGAGACTTTTTCCTGTTGCTGTTAGCTGCTGTTCAATTGGGAATATTTCAACATTGGTTATCCCAGAAAGCTGCGCAATTTTTGCAAAAGTATAGGCATGCTTATATTTTTCCTGCTTATAAAACAAACTGGTCAATGTGGTGAATATTTCGGGGTTTGGAGTTTGCTCAGCTTTGTTTAGCTCTAACGTTTTATACAGTAAGTCTATGGTCTTATCTTCATCAAACTTAATATAGTAGCTGGCTAAGAAAAACTGGATTTCAGCGTCCTCAGTGACACTAGGATCGTTTTCAAGCGCAAGTAATTTAGTCAGGGCTGATTGGTCATTATTGCGTGACCAGTGATAATACAACAACCCAGGGTGGTTAGTATTTTTGGTATCTTGAAATAATCGTGTCATTTCCTTGATACTGGTTAAATGCGCTTCAACGCGGGAGGTGGTTTTTTCTTTTAACTTGATATGCTCAATTTTTGCCGCCAGCGATACGCATCTATCGTATTTTTCAAAACCCTTTAATAATAAATATTTGTTATCGTCAGTCGGTTGTTTGTATTCATGGTAACGCGCCATGATCACATCAGCACGCTGTGCTTTACAGTGACTATCGGTATTTAAATCATTACATAAACCTGGAGTTTCTTTACACACCTTTGCAAGTGTCAACGGTTCTTCACACCCAGTTAATGCCAACAAACTCAGTAAAACACTTGCTCTTAGTAACATCCCTTAACCTCACCTTAATAATTACCTTGTTATTCTAGCGTAATGAATTGATCTCTAACAGTGGAGAATAAAGTTAGTTTAAATTAGAATAGCGAAGCCCACTGAGGCGTGTTGCTCTCAAAATTCAATACGTCTTATGGCTATCCGTTCAAAAATTGTTTAATTAGGTAAATAAAATGACCTCATCTCACGAGTTAGAATACACAAATAGTTGGCAAGAACGCCAAGATTACGCAGAAAGCATGCAACCTATCATTGGTAAGCTTTATCGTAATCGTGGTATTGAAATCGCGGTATATGGCCGTCCTCTCGTCAATGCCAGTACAATTGATATCATCAAATCTCACAAAACAGTGGCGCAGTTTGAAGGCACTAAACTACGTTTACGCGAAAGCTTTCCGTTTTTAGAAGCTATTAGCAAAATGGATTTAAACTCTGCCCGTATCGATATTGGTAAACTGGCTTATGGTTATTTATTTAACGATGTTGCAAATGGTCGTTCTATCGAAGAATATTTAAACGACGAGTTAGCTGAAATTGTAAACTCACAAGCCAAAGAGCCACGCGATGTAGTGTTATATGGTTTTGGTCGTATCGGTCGTTTACTAGCGCGTTTGTTAATTGAAAAATCAGGTCCTTATGCGGATTTACGCTTACGTGCAATCGTTGTTCGTGGTGGTAAAGACGGCGACCTTGAAAAGCGTGCTAGCCTATTACGTCGTGATTCAATTCATGGTCCTTTCAATGGTTCAATCACCATTGATAAAGAACGTAATGCAATAAAAGCCAATGGTAGCTACATTCAGGTGATCTATGCTAACTCTCCAGATGAAATTGACTACACAGCATATGGTATTGAAAACGCATTGATCGTCGATAATACGGGGATCTGGAAAGACGAAGCTGGCCTTGGCTTACATTTAAAATCAAAAGGCGCTGCAAAAGTACTATTAACAGCACCGGCGAAAGGCAATATCAAAAACATCGTATATGGTGTTAATAACCACGATATCAAACCGGAAGATAAAATTGTTTGTGCAGCAAGCTGTACTACCAACGCAATCACACCAACATTAAAAGCACTTAATGATAAGTTTGGTATTAACAATGGTCACGTTGAAACAGTTCACTCGTACACTAATGACCAAAATTTGATTGATAACTACCACAAAGCAGATCGTCGTGGCCGTGCCGCAGCACTTAATATGGTGATCACTGAGACTGGCGCAGCTAAAGCTGTTTCAAAAGCATTACCAGAACTTGAAGGCAAATTAACGGGTAACGCAATCCGTGTACCTACACCGAATGTGTCTCTGGCTATTTTGAACTTAAACCTTGCGACCAGCACCACGGTTGAGGAGTTAAACTCGTTCTTACGCCATGCTGCTCTGCATTCAGAGTTACGCGACCAAATTGATTACACGGCCTCTACTGAGATTGTGTCTACCGATTTAGTCGGCAGTCGTTATGCGGGTGTAGTTGATTCAACCGCCACTATCGTTGATGACAACCGTATTGTACTTTATGTTTGGTACGATAATGAGTTTGGTTACAGCTGCCAAGTTGTGCGTTGTATGCGCGATATGGCCGAGGTTTCATTCCCAAGCTTGCCACGTTAATCGGTAATAGCTTAAAAATCTTTACAAAAAGCCAGCATTCGCTGGCTTTTTTAGTCATGAATGTTTTTTCAAAACCCAAGCCATGTGGTAGGCTGTCTCCAGTTTGCTACATTTTAATAACAATGCGTCCATTATAGTGAGGCGTTATTTAATTTCTAACTAACAAGCGATAAGTTAGCGATTAATTTTTCATATATAGGTTTAATAAAATGAAAATCACCAGTAATTTTGACAGTGGCAATATCAAGGTCATTGCCGCGACCGATCCACTTAATATTCAGCTTGAGATCAATAAAGATCATTTATCTGATTTTTTTCAGTGGTTCCATTTCCGTTTAGAAACAACACCTTTTCAAAGCCATAAATTACATATCAATAATCTTGAAAATTCAGCTTACCCTGACGGCTGGGAAGGTTATCAGGCAGTTGCATCATATGATCGCCAAACCTGGTTTCGTGTTCCTTCAAACTATGCTGATGGCACGTTATCATTTGAGATTGAGCCAGAATGTGGCTGTGTTTATTTTGCTTACTTTGCACCATATAGCTACGAGCGTCACTTAGACCTAATCACATGGGCACAAAGCCAAGAAGCCTGCCAGCTTGAAACCTTAGGTGAAACACTTGATGGCCGTGATATGAGCGTACTGCGCATTGGTGGCGAAAGTGATGAAAATAAGAAAACTATTTGGATAACAGCCCGTCAACATCCTGGCGAAACGATGGCCGAATGGTTTGTTGAAGGTGTATTACATAAGTTATTAGATGATGAAGATCCACATGCAGCAGCATTGTTATCAAAAGCGGTATTTTACATCGTACCGAACATGAACCCTGATGGCAGCGCTCGCGGGCATTTACGTACTAACGCAAAAGGAGTTAACTTAAATCGTGAATGGCAAACTCCAAGCATGGAAAATAGCCCAGAAGTATATTTAGTGCTAAATAAAATGCGTGAGACCGGTGTTGATATGCACCTTGATATTCACGGAGATGAAGCGATTCCATATAACTTTGTAGCCGGTAGTGAAGGTATCCCAAGCTATGATGCACGCTTAAAAGACTTAGAAGACAGTTTTAAAGCGGCATTGCACATAGTGACTCCTGAGTTTCAAGATGTCCACGGTTACCCGAAAGATGAGCCAGGTCAAGCCAATCTAACGGTGGGGTCATCAGCTGTTGCAGAAGAATTTAAAGCGCTTGCTTATACGGTTGAAATGCCATTTAAGGATAACGATGGTTTACCAGATCCTGATTATGGCTGGTCAGATCGCCGTTCATATCAATTTGGCCAAGACACCTTGGCTGCGATTGTTAACGTAGTAGATAAATTAAGATAACGCGTTTGTACTAAGGGCATCATTCATATCGATGCCCTTAGTTTTTTTAATCGCGATGAATGGCATTAGCGACGCTAATAAAGCGATGATATTTGTTTAATGTGTTACTTAAATCTTTTCCAAGCTCTGTTCGAGCCGTATATTTAAGTTACCTGCATAAAACCACGTAGGGTTAATTAAGTTTTACAAGTAGTTGTTTTGAAAATTAAGTGTTAACAAACTTAGATCGTTTAAGTTAATATTCAAAAAGTTGCAGGGGAGGTAGTAATGTTGTTACCTTATTTCCCATAGCCATATGTCGCGCATTCTGATTAGCTACAGCAGAGTATCGTAACTAGAAAATAATAAATATAACTATAGAGGATATCCATGGAAGCTTTTGTAAGCGCTGTTAATGATGTTGTTTGGAGTAATGCACTCATCTATTTATGCCTAGGCGCAGGCTTGTTCTATTCTGTATTAACCCGATTTGCTCAAGTTAGACATTTTAAAGAAATGTGCAAATTACTATTTAGCCCTAACACCTCAGATAAAGGGATCTCATCTTTTCAAGCATTGGCTGTGTCGTTATCTGGACGAGTAGGGGTTGGTAATATAGCCGGTGTAGCGGCAGCAATTGGCTTTGGTGGCCCTGGTGCTATTTTTTGGATGTGGATAGTGGCTTTTCTAGGGGCAAGTACCGCGTACGCCGAATCTACATTAGGGCAAATTTATAAAACAGAAGAAGATGGCCAATATCGCGGCGGCCCAGCATATTATTTTGATCGCTGTTTAGAACAAAAATGGCTGGCGATTTTATTTGCCGTGTCGGCAATTATTGCATGTGGTGTTTTTCTGCCGGGCGTGCAAGCCAATGCTGTTGGCAACGCGTTTACCCAAGTGTTTGGTGATGGCACTATGGTCACAACGAGTTTTGGTGAAGTCGGTAGCTTTAAATTGGTTGCTTTGGCAATTATTCTTATTGTTTTAGCGTTTATTATCTTCGGTGGTATTAAGCGTATTGCTAACTTTACTCAAATTGTGGTGCCATTTATGGCGTTAGGCTACATAGTATTAGCTTTAATCGTGGTATTTTTAAATATCGATAAAGTACCTGATATCTTCTCTTTAATCATAACAGATGCGTTTACCGCACAGGCCGGTTTTGGTGCCGCTATTGGTTGGGGTGTAAAACGTGGTATTTATTCTAACGAAGCTGGTCAAGGTACCGGACCGCATGCAGCTGCAGCGGCCGAAGTTGATCACCCAGCCCAACAAGGTTTAGTGCAAGCTTTTTCTGTTTATGTTGATACTATTTTTGTTTGTACTGCGACAGCATTAATGATTTTAATTACCCAGCAATACAATGTAGTGGGTGAATTACCAGCAGGGCAATTTATTGTACAAAACGTTGATGCTGCAACTGAAGTTGGTTCAGCTGCTTTCACGCAAATGGCTTTATTCAGTGTGTTTGGTGGTTTTGGTGAAGCATTTGTTGGTATTGCATTGTTCTTCTTCGCTTTTACTACAATACTTGCTTATTACTATATTGCTGAAACCAATATTGCATATTTAAATCGTTATTTTAAAGGCACTATTCCGCTTGTGATGGTGAAATTTGTGATTATGTTTATGGTGTCATATGGTATGGTAAACAGCTCTGGTTATATCTGGAGTATTGGTGACATTGGTGTGGGTTTAATGGCTTGGATAAATATATTGGGCATTTTATCAATATTCTTTGTGGCTAGACCTGCGCTATTATGTTTGCGCGATTACGAAGATCAGAAGAAAAAAGGGGGAGATATCACATTTGACCCTGTTAAGTTAGGGATCAAAAACGCTATTTTTTGGGAAAAGCGTCTCGCAAAACAATCAAAAGATTCTCAGTTATAGGATTGAGTGGCGTAATCAGAGGTGTTTTGGTTATTGTAAAAATTAGATACTCGTTGTTTTTCGGATCTCAGCTCTTGGCTGCAATTGAAAAAAGACAACGACAAATAAAACACGTACAATAAAGGGCGCCGCAAGGCGCCTTTTTTATGCGTAGATTTTTATGCGAAGTATGGAGAAAGATATGGCAATTGTTCGTTGTCCTAGTTGTAATAAGTCAATATCCGATAAACACCAACAGTGCCCTCACTGTGAGAATAATGTAGCGCAGCTTGATGACGAACAACGTCAACAGCTAGCGCGCGAAAAACGCATTCAAAAACAGCAAATGTTTATGAATCACTCTTTTTTTGCTCTACTGATATTTTTAGGTGGATTCTTTAGTTTATACTTTTTACATCCAGAACCTGAAACTCCATCGTGGTACGCATGCTCCGCAGCCATTGCAATCGGTTGTATTTGGTATTTAATAAACCGCGTTATTTTAGTGACTTTAAAAAAGAAAAAATGACATGAACATCGATAATCTCGTAAAAACAATTACCCCAGAATTATTCGAACGCCTCCAGTATGGTGCCGCAACAGGTAAGTGGCCTGATGGCACGGTACTCAGTGACGAGCAAAAGCAGCAGACAGTGCAATTAGTCATGCTTTACCAAGCAAAAGTAGCGCAAACAAATGAGCAATTCACCATCGGTTCTAATGGTGAAATGGTGCAAAAAACCAAAGCACAATTGCAAAAAGAATTTACCGCAGACAACGAAATAGCAAGGTTTAGTGAACATGATCTTTAAACACCTTTTTACCCCGAAGTGGAAGCACCCAAAGCAACAAGTACGTTTAGAGGCAATTGAAAAGCTAGATGTAGAGCGTGATGCGACGATTTTAAATGCATTAGCTCTGGAAGATAGTTCAGCAGAGATCCGTAAAAAAGCGCTTAATAAAGTCAATGATTTAGTGCTGTGGTGGCAGGCGTATAAACAAGATCAAAGTTTAAAAGAATTAGCAGAGCAGCATATATCAAATGCCGTACTAAGTGATGAAAGTAACTTATCTAGCCAAATTAAAAACGAATACATAGAGCGTTTTGCTCCGGTAAAAACGCTTGAAAAACTTGCATTTGCAGAAAAAGAACTGCAAGTACGAGCGAAGCTATTAAAACGTTTGGCTAATCCTAAGTTAGTTGAAAAGGCGTTCAAAGAAGGTTCAAGCGAACTACAAGTGCACCTTGTTGAGCAAGTGATCACCCATCAATTAGTGAAAAGCTTAGTTAAGCATGCACATGATGAGGCAAAATTAGCCCTTGAGACGCATATAGAAAATGAGCGTTTAGCAATTGAAATGCCATTAAAAGTACAAAATGATACTCGTGTTATTTTGGCAAAACTTAATGCATTACGTGAAAAACAAGACTATGCGCTTGTTACTCAACAATATGGTGAGTTAACCCAGCAATGGCAGGCACTTGATCTAACTTGGTTAAATCCAGAACAACGCGAGACGGTTGCAAATAAATACACCGTACTAACCGAAAAATTAAATGAGTTAGTTAGTCAATTACAAGCTGTGCATGAGCAACAACAACAACGGTTAGCTCAGCAGCAACGACAATTATTGGCGTTGGCAAATTTAGAAGCGTTAAGTGATGAAATTGAAAATGCGCTACAAGTTGGTTTAGAAACACCAGAGCAAATACAACAAGATTGGTTGGAAGCTAAAGTTGCGCAAGCACAGGAAACACTGACACAAAGCGAACTGCAAGACGGCGGGCAAAAAAACCAAGTGACTGGCAGATTAACAAGTTTGTTTAAGCAAGTAGCTAAATTGCCAGAGCTTAGTGAAGCGATCAGGGTTTTTAAAACTTTATTAAAAGACTTGAGCAGTATCAACACTGACGATATTGACCAAGCAAATTATGATGAGGCTAATCGCCAATTTAAGCAGACGTATAAAGCGGCGAATGCATCTTTAGCTCAGTTACCTAAGCCGTTACAAGGGCCTTTTAAAGCACAATTAAATGAGCAACAACAACGCTGGAATAAAGCTGTTGCACCTATTAGTGATACATTAACAAAAAATCAGCAACAAGCTACTCGCAAAGGACGCGATGTTCAGCGCCTTATTGAACAAGGCCGTTTTAATGTTGCATTTGGTGTGTTTAAAGGCTTTATTGAGCTGTATGAAACGTTAACTCCAGTTAGTCAGCAAAGTCTTGAAAAAGTCAAAGCAGATCTTGAGCAGCAGTTAGAAAATGCTCGTGATTGGCAAAAGTATGCGTCTGCCCCTAAGCGTGAAGAGCTACTAACTGAAATTACCAGTTTGCTCAATCAACCTTGCACAGATGCCAAGGCGCGTGCAAACGAAGTGAAAACATTACGCCGTCGTTGGAATGAGCTTGGACGTTTAGATACCGAGCAAGAGCAGGCGCAAGGTAAAGAGTTTGATGACAAGATAGAGCTATTATTTGCACCATGTCGTGAACATTTTGCGCAACTTGAACAACAGCGCGAAACGACGAAACTTGAACGCGAAGCGATTATCACTCAGATGAAATCATTGGCTGATACTGATACGACGAGCGATGAGTTTGATTGGAAAGAGTTTGAAAGCCAATACAATCGTATCAATAAAGTATGGCGTAATGCTGGTAATGTAGAGCCAAAAGTATACCGTGCTTTGCAAACACAATATAAAGCGCAGCAACAGCAAGTATTCAATGCGTTGAATGCGTTTCATAAAAGCAACGCGGCAGCAAAAAATGCACTCGTTGAACAAGCACAGCAATTATCAGTAAGTGAAGACTTAGCTGATGCTTGTCAGCAGCTCAAAGAGCTGCAACAGCAGTGGCAGGGAATAGGCTTTGCAGGTGTAAAAGCTGAAAATGCATTATGGCAAAAATTCCGTCAATGCAACGATGTGACATTTGCTAAACGCAGTGAAGAGTTTGCTCAGCATAAACAGCAACAAGCCGCCGACAACGCAGTTATCGCAGCACAGTTGAGTGAACTTGAAGACGCATTACCAGCGGTCAATCAAAAAGCACAATTACTTGATTTACGCACTAAGTTAATTGCGCTTGAAGGGAGCAAAGAACTAAATAACCGCATGCAAAAGCTATTAGCTAACATTGATGGTAAATTAGCCGTGCTGACAGAGCAAGCAGCACAGGCTGATTTTAGCGCTTTATTTAATGCGCTTGAAAACCAGCAAGCAATCCCTGCACAATGGCACGGTAATGCTGATACGCATTTAACCATTACGCAACTGATGTTAAGAATGGAAATTCTAGCTAATGTTGCCAGTCCTGAGGGATCACCTCGTATGGCTGAGCAGGTTGCAATGCTTGACGATAAGCATCGCGGTGAACAAGCTGATCTACATTATTACTTAAAACAGTTATTGGCTCTGGCTCAAGGTTCAGTTGATGCTGACACACTAGGACGTTTAAAAGCGGTATTTAGCATTTAAATAATCTAGGGCGCTGCAGATTAAATAAAGCCGCCGTTGTGCGGCTTTTGTTTTTATTTGGTTTTTGACGATAATATTATAGTAAAGGAAAAACAATGAAGTATATTTTATTAATTAGCTGTTTATTACTCTCTGCTTGTAACACCACGAACGGCGTATCTGTTTATTCATTTACTAGCAGCGAAATTGAAACAGCACTTAACCAGCAATTACCAAAACTTAGTGAAAAAGTCAGCTTGATGGGGTTACCTGTACAGTTTAATGTGAATGATTTAAGCGTAAATGTCGGCCCTGATAATCGTGATGTAATCGTATTAGGTGCAGATTCGAGTGCTGTTATAAATGCTTTCGCACTTAAATACCCAGTGCGTCTGAAGCTGCAAATAGAAGGTGCGCCATTTTATGATAGTGAGAAAAAAGCGGTATTTCTACGGAATGTAAAATTGCTTGATTCAACTATCGACGCGGGCGGTTTTAAGGGAAACCTAGCGGTGCTTGATGATGAAGCAATGAAAGTTATTAACGGATTTTTAGCTGTAAACCCAGTCTATAGATTAAATATGAATGATCCTAAGGTTGCGCTATTAAGTAAATTACCTTTAGATATGAAAGTAGAGCAGGGCGCAATTAAATTAGTACCTAGCATTTAAACTAATATTATTCAGATGGTTAAAGCCCTGCACGTACAGGGCTTTTTTGTATCTATAAGGTTATTATTAAATATTAGCACTATTACTGCGGCTTAATTTACAAGAGGAGGCACACGCTGTAAGGGCTCCTGTTTATAACCGTCATCGAGATATAAATTAAAAGAATAATTTTACTATATAGGTACAAGTTGTGTGTTTAATCGACTATACTGATTGTTAGTTAAACACCCTTAATTGCCTTCTTTATGGATAAAGAGCCTATTATGAAAAAATGTAACGTGATATTCAGTGCAACGATGATAGCTGTATTCTCGGTTGTAGCTTTTGCTAATGAGCCCGATTTAAATTCTAATCCTTTTCTTGCAGAACATTCAGCGCAACCGCAGGGCGCTCAGGTGTTTTCTTTTACAGAAACGCCAATTGAACTGCACGAACATGATAAAATTAATACAGCCCAAGATACAGGCTATTTACGGCTTGCTTTAGAGACTAAAACCAATGGTTTTGCGTTAGTGGACACATCTCAGATCAAAGATATTGAAAAAGTGATTGCAGAGCACAAAAATGGCCATGAACTATTTCTGCGCACCTTAAAACCTGAAATCATGGCGGCGCAATCAACCGCAGACCAAACTAATTTGTCGCAGCAATTTGCAGGAGACACAGTTGCTTTAGATAATATATTGTTGCAACAAGAATTTACTGTTATGAGTAAAACCGTTGGCGGAAATTTTATTGCCGGTAGCGGTTGGGATCAGTTAACTCAGATTGTCAAGAATGATACGTTTGGTACTGTGATTATAAAAATGTTTAGTTTTAGTCAAAGCAGTGGCGTATATATTGATGCGGACGCGGTGAATTATTATGTAAATAGCAATCCTGGGGTCCTTTATGTACTTAAAGACAATAGCGATAATGTGTACACGAGTTTATCTTGGGCTGACGAAAAGCAATCCTATTTTATTGGTCTTGAAAAAAACATTAATGATATTGGTTTAGCGGGGCGGTTTAAAACGCTAATAACGTCGATGTAGTTGTATTATAAAGTGATCAAATGATTTTATGTAATTGCGAAAATATTGAGATGAACGTTCGTTTTAAAATAAAGCGATTACATACTATTTATGTTAATTAAGCATGTTAAGTATATTTTTCAGCGCTGATAAAGTGAATAATAAACCACTTAACTTTAATAAATGACTATACTAATCTTATTGATTAATCTTAGTTTAAATAAAATCCTTAAAAACTGCTTAATCAGCTTGGCCTATTTTAAAGAATAGGCTTATAATTTAGTTGAATCATATCTAATTTATAACTTTACAACTTAGTGAGTAAAAAATGAAAGAAGTTAAAGCTTTTATTAAATCAGCGAGTCTATCAGACTTAGAAAAAGCACAGGCATTACTTGGCGATGCGATTGCAAAATATACGCAGCAGCAGCAAGCGAAACAAGAAGTACTTGATCTGTTAAAAGCAAAAGGTCTTACTCTTGATGATCTTCAAGACGGTGCCAATGATAAACGCACAAAAGTAATGCCTAAATACCGTATTGAGTTTGAGGGTGAAATTGTTGAATGGACTGGCCGTGGTAAACGCCCTAAAGCATTCCAAGGTGTTGAACTTACCGACCACTTAGCTTAATACTGTAGGGGGTGTATACCCCCTCTTTATTTATAAAATAGTTATTACCCCATTATTTGTTGACCCCTTCGAAGTTGCCACTATGACGTATGTACTACGACCCTATCAACAAGAAGCGGTTGATCGCACTGTCGCTCATTTTCGTAAAACCTCAGATCCTGCTTTAATTGTATTACCTACGGGTGCAGGTAAAAGCTTGGTGATCGCTGAGTTAGCGCGAATTGCCAGAAAGAAAATTTTAGTACTTGCCCATGTCAAAGAGCTTGTTGAGCAAAATGCTGAAAAATATAAAAGCTTTGGCCTTCAGGCGAGTATTTTTTCTGCGGGTTTAAAACAAAAGTCATTGCTACACCAAGTAACGTTTGCCAGTATCCAATCGCTGTCACGCAATCTTGAGCAACTTAACGAACATTATTCGTTAGTGATCATAGATGAATGTCACCGTGTCAGTGGTGAGCAAGATAGCCAGTACCAAAAAGTGATCGTTGCGCTAAAAGCATATAATCCGCAGTTAAAAGTACTTGGACTTACCGCTACGCCTTATCGTATGGGAATGGGCTGGGTTTATTATCGTCATTATCATGGTTTTGTTCGAGGCGATAAAGCGAGTCCATTTCGAGAATGTATTTTTGAACTACCCCTGCGTTATATGATCAAGCATCATTATTTGACTGCGCCAAAGGAAGTGGATGCGGCGATCAGTCATTATGATTTTTCTTCTTTACAAAGTGATTCCTTCGGACGCTATACAGCCGATGATATGAACCAGTTGCTAGAAAAGCATAGCAGAGCAACCAAAGCTATTATGCAGCAAGTTATTCAGTACAGCGAGCAACGCCAAGGGATCATGATTTTTGCTGCGACCGTACTGCATGCAAAAGAAGTCTATGGTTATTTGCCTGAACAACAAACGGCTTTGATCACCGGGGATACTCCTAACGCTGAACGTGACCGTATTATTATGGAATTTAAGCAGCGCCGACTAAAGTATTTAGTCAATGTATCGGTGCTCACCACCGGGTTTGATGCGCCTCATGTTGATTTTATTGCTATTTTACGCCCGACAGAGTCGGTTAGTTTATACCAACAAATTGTTGGTCGAGGCCTGCGTTTAAGCGAAGGGAAAACCGAGTGTTTGGTAATTGATTATGCAGGTAATGGCTTTGACTTATTTTACCCCGAAGTAGGAAGTAAAAAAGGCGATAGTGATAACGAGCCTGTACAAGTACTTTGCCCGGGTTGTGGTTTTGCCAATATATTTTGGGGAAAAACCGATACACAAGGTAAAGTGATTGAGCATTTTGGCCGTCGCTGCCAAGGTTTACTTGAAGATGATGATGGCTCAAAAGAGCAATGTGATTACCGTTTTCGCTTTAAAGAATGTGAAGCGTGTGGTGCGCAAAATGATATTGCCGCACGTCAGTGCCAATCTTGCCATGAGGTAATGGCTGATCCTGATGATAAACTACGTGCTGCATTAAATTTAAAAGATGCATTGGTATTACGTTGCAGTGGTTTAAGTGTTGTTAGCCTTGCAAATAACGAACATATTATTAAAGTTACTTATTATGATGAAGATGGTGCTAGTTGCGATGAAATTTATGATTTCTCAAAGTCCGGCGCCCGTTATGCGTTTAATAAACAATTTGCTCAGCGTACTGCTAATGGTCAAACACCCACAGAATATAAGTCAGCTGGACAAGTTATTGCTGGACAGATGCAGCTTGTTGCACCGGATTTTGTTATTGCTAGAAAGAGTAAAAAATATGGCTGGAAGGTTGCCGATAAACTATTTGATTATCAAGGTAACTTCAGAAAGGCAAATCAGCTAAGCTATTAATAAGCTTAACTGATTTTAGATTTAGGCGTCGTCGCCATCCATTAATCCCCAGCCATCACCATAACCGTTATAGCCATTTGCAATACTTTCTAAATATTGCTCTGTTTGGCCAAGTAAAGTGTGATCTGGCACCATCTCGACCTGAGTTACCACTTCCCAAATACCCGTGTCTGTGCATTGCACTAATTCGGTGGCAGGGGAGAGTTCATCTTCGGCTATCGCGGTGGCAAACTTTTCGGCATCTACTTTTTGCTCAAATAAAATATAGAAATCAATTTTGTGCATCTGGGTCAAATCTATACCCGCAGCGGCGATTTCAGCTAAAAGTTGGCCATTGTCATCATCAGGAAAGTGCATTTAAAAACTCAATAAAATTATTTCAAATTAGTATCGACTATTGTAACCAAAATAAAGCACATAAGCGTACTAATTTTCACATTTGAGTTACTGCGTGAAGTGACTTCAATATGGTACTATTTCAATAATTATCGGTAAATTGTTTTTAAGTAAGGAAATTACTTGCCTAGTTGGATATTAACTCGCTTTGCGGTTGTTTTATTTTTATTGTTTTCGTTTCATGTATTTGCAGCTGCGCAAGTGGTAACTAGTTATGAAATTAATGGTATTAAGGGCGATCTTGAAAAAAACGTTGCGCTGTACTTAAAACAATTAGAAGGTGACATTGCAACCAGTACTTTGTTAAGTCATGCAAAAAAACAAGTGGCGAGTAGTTTAAAAGCACTTGGTTATTATAAACCGACCATTAAGTTAAATTATAATAATGAAACACAAACCTTAGTGGCCACTATTGAGCGCGGACCTGTAACACGAATTGCAGACGTACGTATTACTGTCCAAGGTGATGGTAAAGATGACCCTCTACTCAAGCATAGCATCAGCACTATTAATTTAAATCAAGGGGATATTTTAAATCACAGTAACTATGATGCGGCGCGTAAAAAAATTGAAGGGCAATTGCTTGAGTTAGGATATTTTGATGTTAAATGGCTAGCACACCAACTCGCAATTTCATTAAAGAATAACAGTGCTGAAGTGATCCTAACGATCGACACCGGTGTTCGTTATCAATTTGGTGAGTTAGTTTTAGGTGAAGAAACTCGAGCTGAAAAATACATCCGTTCTATTGCAAAATTTCAGCAAGGTGAAGCTTATAAAGCAACCTTGGTATCTGAGTATAACTTAGCGCTTTCAACCACTCCTTATTTTGCCAGCGTACGTGTTTACGCTGATATTTCTAATCGTGCAAATAAGCAAGTGCCTATTAGGGTTGACGTGCTACACAAACCTGCCAATAGTTATGAAATAGGCGGCGGCTACAGTACAGATCTGGGGCCCAAAGTGCGTTTTAAATGGTCTAAGCCTTGGATCACTGAAAATGGCCACTACCTTGAAAGTAACTTAAATGTGTCACAGCGTCAGCAAGATATTTCACTTGGTTACACTGTCCCTGTTGATGATCCAAATGATGACTTATGGCGTTTTTCTGTTGGTTACAAGTTAGAAGATGAGTTAACTAACGACGTATACAGTAAAATTCTCACAGGGCAACTACAACGGCAATGGTTGACCAATGATAACTGGGTTCGTACCGCTTTTTTACGCCGCGATCGTGAAACATACCGAATTGGCGATACAGAGCAAAGCTCAAAAATGTTAATGCCCGGGCTCAGTTACGCTAAAAAAGTTACCGAGGGAGGCACAACACCATCATCAGGATATCAATGGCTGGTGTCGGCAGAGTTTGGCTTAAAGGACATGTTTTCAACCACTAATATCGTCAGAATGCAGATACAAAATGCTTGGTTGCAAACATACCTTGACCGACATCTGATTTTTTTAAAAGCAAATATTGGTGCAATGTTGGTTGATGGTATTGATAACGTACCATTTTCACTGCGTTTTTATGCTGGTGGTGATCAAAGCGTACGTGGTTTTGCATATCAATCAATATCACCTGAAGATGAAGCCGGTCGTTTGATTGGTGGTAAATATCTAATTACAGGTACTGTTGAATATAATTACCAGTTTGCAGAAAGTTGGCGAGCAGCCTTATTTGTAGACAGCGGTACAGCGACCAATGACTTTACTGACCGTGTAGAAGTGGGGGCTGGGTTTGGTATTCGTTATTTAACACCAGTAGGCCCTGTGAGAATTGATCACGCGTGGGGACTCACTAAAGAAAGTAACAGTACACGATTAAGTATTACCATAGGGCCTGAAATTTAATGTCAAGAATGAAAAAAATCATCACCGCACTCACAGTGTTTCTTGCCTCGGTATTCGTGCTGGTATTTTGTTTATTATTTACAGCACCGGGTAATCAGTTGATTGCCTATACCGCAAACAAACTAGTCGATGGCTTACACATAGATATTAACAATGGCCGTTTTTTATATAACGATTCATTTGATGTGCGGTTTCAACAAGGTGGCTTAGATTTTAATGCTAAAAACTTAAAACTCGATCTATATTGGTGGGGATGTGAAGGTATTTGCATCGAAAATATAAGTGCGCAGAGCATGGCACTGGTATTGCCCGATACTTCACAAAATTTAGCTGATGATGAAGCGACTGTTCCAGAGCAGCCAGTTGCCAGTAGTACTGATGAAATCAGTTTACCGATAGCAATTTCGATTAAACGTATCGCAATTGCATCGTTTAAGCTTGCTCATCCCAGCGCTGATGTCACAGTGACAAAATTTGCGCTGTCAGCCTCGGCAGAGCAATCCCTGGTGACGTTAAAATCACTCTCAATTGCTCAAGTTGATGTGCTGCTCAAAGAGACTCAATCACCTCCTAGCGAACCACTAACTGCACTTGCGGCGTTACCTGACATCCATTTTAGCTCGCCGCTTGCAGCAACACTTGAGCAATTATTGGTATCGAAAGTAACGATTGTACAGGGTGAGCAAAGTCATGAAATTACAGATATTAAAGGTGCTTTCTCAATTGCAAAAAACCAACTGATATTACCTTCATTCAGTGCTGACTATTTGCAATGGCATTTGAGTAGCCAATTAAAAGCCTCCTTAGTTGATGATACGCCGGTTACGGCAAAAATAACTATTAACAATCCAGAGCATCAGCTCAGTTTGGCTGTGGATGGTGATTTACACGATTTGCAACTAGATGTAGTCACCCAAGGGCAATATCCGCTAAGTGCAAAAATAAACGCAGATTTAAAAACGATAAACTTTCCTTTTTCAGTCAATGCAAATATTACTCAGTGGCAGCTTGAAGTAGATAACAACGCTTTAGAGATTAGTGATGTGCAGTTAGCCGGCAAAGGTAATGCTGATGATTATAAGTTACAGCTAATAGCACAAAGTCAGTTGGCGGCATACCCTAAGGTACAGTTAAAATCCTCTCTTAAAGGTGGCCTAACCCAGATCCACGTCGATGACTTGTCATTGTTAGCGAACGAGAGTAAAGCCACTATTACAGCTTCTGCGCGTTGGGATAAAGGTATTCATAGTGAGTTTTCAGGGCAATTAACTCATTTGAAAGCCCAGTACCTAACAGATGCGCTAACAAGTGATCTTTCAGGGCAATTTAACGGTGTTTTCAGTGCTAAGCAGCAGCAATGGCAGCTGAAAATGACCAATACTCAGCTAGCTGGTACGCTGAACGATATACCATTTAGCTTTGCCTCAGACTTTGATTTAAATAACTCACTGTATGCAAGCATTGACAAGTTTGAGCTTGCCAGTGGTGAGAATAAACTCACATTATCTGGTGATATTACTAAGCAGTGGAATATTAAAGGGCTGTTACATTTAAATAAAGCGCAGCAAAATGAACTCGAATTTACCGGTGTTGGTGAAGGTAAGCTTGCTATAACTGGGCAACGGTTGGAGCCGATAGTCAATCTAGATGTTGGCATCAGTCATTTAAGCTTTGCTGATATTGCGATTGAACATCTAGCGCTCAAAACAGACTTTAATTATGCCGCTGATTGGCAAACCAATGTGAGTTTAAAACTCACCGATGCGAGCGTATCTGGGCGTCATATCAACAGTTTTACTATAGCAGCTGCAGGTGATAAAGCTGATCATCAACTGCAACTTAATTTAGATGCCGCTGACGGAGAAGCTGAATTTGAAGTTGCTGGTAAATTTATTAATCAAGTATGGCAAGGCCGTGTCAGTGATGTATTACTTACTGATAATGTTATTCGTGTTAGCACACAACCGGCGGTTGCAATTGAATTTAATATCGACAATGGCGATTTTTCGGTGCAGCAACATTGCTGGAAAAGTGACAATAGCAAACTTTGCGTTGAGCAGCTTAGCCAAACTAACCAACAAGGTCAGTTTAAAGCGCAACTGGATAATTTTGATCTAGCCGAAATAAAACATTTATTACCTGAGAATATTATTACCGAAGGGGGCTTGAACGGCCAACTAAATGCGAATTGGCAAAACGCTCAATTACAAACTTTAACAGCAGCAATTAGCTCACATGATTTGGCGGCTACGCTTATAAATGAAGATAAACGCTATCGTTTACCAATAGAAACGTTTTCGCTTAACGCCACCGCGGGTCAACAAAATGCACAATTGCAGGCTCGTCTAAGCTCTAGTGTGATTGGTGATATCAGTGCTGACCTCAATGCTGAAGATTTAACTGGTCAGCAATTGCTTCGTGGTCAACTTATGATTGATAAGATTTTATTAACCGATTTACAGCCTTTTATGGGTACTCTAGAGCAATTAAAAGGCAGTATCAGCGGGCAAATTGCGTTAGCTGGCACGCTCAGTGCGCCATTGTTAAATGGTGAACTTGAGATTGCCGACGTGAATTTACAAGGCGAGCAACTTCCAGTCGCGATTGTGGATTCAAATATTAGTATCGCATTTGATAAAACCAAAGCGACCTTAGAGGGTCAGTTAAAAGATGCTGAAGGCGGTGACTTAGCACTGACCGGTGATATTGATTGGCAAGGGACTCAGCCTGCAGTTAACTTAGCGGTACTTGGTGAGCAGTTTTATGTGCGTGCGCAGCAAGGAGTGATTTTTAAGATCTCCCCAGACTTAAAAATAAGTTTAGTTGATCATGCTTTTAAACTAGCAGGGCAAGTGGTTGTCCCGTATGGTCGAATAGAAATCGAAGAGTTACCAGAAGGCGCTGTGCGAGTCAGTGATGATGAGATTATTATTGATAAGCAGACTAAGCAAACGCAAGCTGTGCCTTTTGATTACGATATAAACTTAAAGCTAATTGTTGAAAACGATGTGCGTATAAAATCTTTTGGTTTGGAGTCAAAAATTGAAGGTGATTTAGCGATTAAAATGGATCAACAAACGCCAATGATCACCACCGGTGAATTGAATTTACGACAAGGGACATATCGTTCATTTGGTCAAGATTTGATAATTCGCACCGGGCAAATTGGTTTTAGTGGCCCAATTGATAAGCCGTACTTAAATATTAAAGCGATCCGTAATCCAGCCAATACAGCTAATGATGTTATTGCCGGGATCACTTTAACAGGCAATATCGACCAGCCTGTATTCAAAGTGTTTTCAGAGCCAGCAATGGATCAAGCACAATCACTCGCTTACTTGTTAAATGGTCAACCATTAGGTGAAGGTGATAGCTCAACCGATGCGATGTTAACTCAGTTGTTGCTATCGCAAGGGGTGAGCCGCAGCGAAGGAATGGTTTCTAAAGTTGGTGAAACGTTTGGTTTATCTGATGTGAGTTTGAGCTCTAAGGGGAGCGGCGAGGAAACCAAAGTTGAAATTTCGGGTTACGTTGCGCCAGGCATTCAAGTGAAATACAGTGTGGGGATTTTTGACTCCCTTAGTGAAGTGGCTGTACGCTATCAGTTACTGTCGCAGTTATACATTGAAATCACCAGTGGCCTATATCAAAATGTTGATATTCTTTATAAATTCGATTTAGATTAATGGTCATGATGCATTGAGAGCCTATATTTTAGCTTATTTATTTTGTTTTTTTAGTGGCTTAGCTAACACGCAATTAAGTGTTAGCTAAGCCGAAGGTCATCCTTATCCTGCTGAGTTACTCGCACTGGTATTAAGTAAGTCTGCTATCACTATTGCGCAAGCTAATTTAAAAAATCGTCTAATTGTTCAGCTTCGCAATCCCTTATTGCCGCGCAGTGCTCCGATTCAGCAACAACAATTTTGGCTTGATAAAAAAGCCTTAACCCAATAATGTAGCACCACTAATAATAAAAAAAGTTGTGGGATATGTTGAAAAAATCATGCTTAGCTGCGGTTGCGTTAATCTTGAGTCAAACAAGCGTGGCAAACACGGTTGAACAACTAACAGTCAGTGATGTAATGAGTAATGTAAGCGCATCAGAATGGCGAATGGTAGATGCTGATAATATCATTAAAATTACTCTACCTTCGGGCGCGGCGTATATTGAACTTAATCCATTACTTGCACCAAAACACACACAGAATATAAAAAAACTTGCTCGTGAAGGCTTTTATAGAGGTTTGAGTGTTTACCGTTTTGTGGAAGGTTTTGTAGCCCAAGGCGGTGATGCCAGTGGTAAAAAAGTAATTAACACTGCAAGTAAAGCAGTACCTGCTGAGTTTTATTTAGCGACTAAAACGGCACTTAAAATTACCGAACTGGATAGAGAAGATGGTTACGCTGCAATCACGGGGTTTTTAAATGGCTTTGCAGTGGCACAAAATGAAGCGCAAACCCAAACTTGGCAAGTACATTGTAACGGTATATTTGCGATGGCAAGGGATAATGATATTAACAGCGGTGGCACTGAGTTTTATGTCACATTAGGTCATGGACCTCGTTACTTAGATAGAAATATTACCGTATTTGGCCGAGTGCTAGAAGGCATGGCTCATTTTAATCTGCTCTCACGCATAGAAACAGCTGGAGAGAAATTTAATCCAATAACGGATCTGCAAGTTTTAGCTGATATAAGCAAAGAGGACCGCAGTCAATTTAAGGTGCTAAAAACAGATTCTAATAGTTTTAAAATGTTGATTAAAGCGCGTCAAAATCGCAGTGAAACATGGTTTGTAGAAACGCCTAATTATGTTGATGTCTGCGGTATGTCAATACCAACTAAAAGAGTTAGTGAGCTAGAAAGTTAGCGAGTTGAAAATTAACCCCGAGCGGGCTCGGGGTTCTATACAATAAAATGGTTATTATTGGCGGTTTATTTTCACGTTAAATGGTATTGTATCGTGATCTGTGGATCTATATGGGTTGATATCAAGGCCACCACGGCGGGTGTAACGGGCATAAACTTCAAGCTTGGTAATCTTCAATTGCGTGATTAAGTCACAATAAATACGCTCAACACATTGCTCATGAAACTCATTATGAGTACGAAAAGAAATCAAATACCGCAATAAAGACTCTTTACATACTTGCTCACCGGTATAGCGAATAATAATACTCGCCCAGTCAGGTTGTGAGGTGATCAAGCAATTAGATTTTAATAAGTGACTGTGCAGTGTTTCAGTCACTGTATTTGTCGCGACCGCTTGTAAAGAGTTAGCATGTAAATGGTAGTTATCAATTTCAATGTCTAAGTCGTCAATGCACTCACCAGGCAACGGCGTACAGGGTAAACAGTTATAATCACTCGGGCTGTACAAAGTAACATTGACGGGCTTTGATATTGCTGTCGATAGATCCGCAGTTAGAATAGCCTGTACGTCATCAATTGAATCAAAACGGCTTTGATTAAAGCTATTTAAATATAACTTAAAAGACTTTGATTCAATGATATGGCTACTTTGACAAGGAAATTCAAAGGTGGCCACGGCAACCACAGGTTTACCTTTTGCGTTTAACCACGACAGCTCATAGCCAGTCCAAAGATCTTGACCCTTAAAGGGCAAGGCACTTTCATCAATGTTTAAATCATCGCGGTTAAGTTTACGTGCGATCGGAAACAATAAGCTCGGTGTGTAGGTATCTACATACTCGGTTGATTGGCCAAGTACGCTGCCTTTTAGTTCAGGTGAATTGCTGTAATCTGTCATGTTACGTCTTTTATAGTTACAATAGCGCCATTATACCTAAAGCTTATGAGTTTCACAGTATGAGTATTGCTACAGAATTAGAACAACTTCATCAACGATTTGCCCAGCGCCAGTTAGAGCAGACAGATTCATTACCATGTATTGAGCACGACAGTGATTGGTCAAGCCCTTGTGAGGTTGGCAGTGCGGATGCAAATGGTATGATCCAATGGCAGGCGACGCGTCGCAGTCCTACAGGCTCTTTAACTGATTTAGCAGCAGCCCTTGAGGTTGAATTTCCAGAAGCACTGAATGAGTATTATGGCGCGTTTTTCGCAGGAGCAATTACTGCCAAAATAAACCAACATAGCGTGGAGTTACTGCAAGCTTGGAATGAAGATGACTTTGATTTACTGCAGCAAAATATAACCGGGCATGTATTGATGAAGCGTAAGCTTAAGCAAGAGCCAACGGTATTTATAGGCTTAACGGATCAAGACGATTTATTAGTATCAGTATTAATTTCTTCAGGTGAAGTATGTTTGGAGTATGTCGGAAAGAAACCGCATCATACCTTAGCGGCTAATCTTGGAGAGTTTATTGCAGCACTTGAAATATAACAATGCTAAAAAAGGGAACTGCAGTTCCCTTTTGTTTTATTACTGAAAATCCCACGATATATTAGACACTAAACCACATGGTTCACATCTAAAATCAAATAAGCCAAACCATGATTCAGGTAACTTCCACTCGTTATTACAGCCTGGGCATTTACGTTCAAGCTCAGATGCTTTGTCTTTGCCACCAACCCGATACAAATAATAATAAACTGGCTTTTTAGTTAAAAAGCTAACACGTTTGGCAATATCTTTACCGCGACGAGAAAGATCGCTATCAATGTTTGATATTTCATCTAATGCAGGAAATTCACAACGCGTTGCACCATTAATTTGAATTTGGTCGCAAGCTTGCCAGTCTTCTTGCCATTTTATTAAAGTTTTATAATCACCATTGGCAATCGCGGGTATTTTAAACAACGGAACGGGTAAAAAATCATCACCGCAATACAGCGGACTACATGTATGCACATAGGTTGTATATAAAATATAGCTGGACGGCTCATGACACTCATCTGCACCATTAGAGTGAATATCTTGCCCGATCACTTTTACTTTTGGTGCCAGCAATCCAGCACTATGTAATTTATCAATGCTGTGTTTTACAAATGGACTGTTGTTGAGCGGGTGCATTGCATCATCAGTGGGACACATAACACGCGTTACAAAGTAGCCATCTTTTAATACTGTTGGGAATTCTTCTCCCATTATTTGCCCATTAAAGCGCAGTGCATTAACTAAGCGGTTTATCGCTTGTTCGGCATTTTCAAGGGTCGTATCTTGGTAACAATCAAACGTTAAATCAACAACAAACATGATGGATCTCTAATTTATTATTTTTCAAGTAGTGCCAGTAAGCGGTCTAGTTTTGCTTCGATGCGATCAAGTTGACTAGAGTTGTCTACAGTCTCACTTTTTTGCTGAGGTTGTTTTGCTAAATTATGGATAGAATCAGGGTTATTTTTATATTGGCTAACAGCAGCAATAATAACAGGCAATGGAATAGGTTGTGTCAGTTTACTTTTAGTTAAAGCTACAGTAGGAATTTTGCCTTCATCAAGAAGGGCTTTAATTGCATCAAAAACAACAGCATTCATTCGATTTTTAAACTCTTTAAAGTAAGGCATAGCACTAACATGTGCTGCGCCGGGTATAATAACAGGTGGTTGGCCGTAGCCAAATACTTTTACTGCTGACGTAAACGTACATCCAGTTCGTCAATCACTTCACTCCAATCACCATCTTCTGCTAATGATTCAGCAATAAAATGTTGTTGTGCTTGATCCCAAAAAGGGGCGTCTTGTAATAATGTTGTGGCAGGTAATGAATGAGCAGCAATGAAAGTGTCAATTTCAGTCTCTGAGCTTGGTAAGCCGAGTTGTTTGAATAATGTATTGATATCGTGTTTAGTGGTATCCATGTCATGCTCCTTGATGGTAACAGTTATAGGACTTTATGATGGGTTGTTAGAGTTTAACACCCGCTGAATTTGCCTTTTAACGCAGATAGGAATATACCTATAGTTGTTGATGTACAAAAAATCAAAATAATAAAAAGGACTAGCTATGACAGTTGAGACTGAAAATGAGACATTTCGAGTTCAATATATCGCTGCAGAAGACATCAGTATTGCTGCGAGCTTAATCTATCAAGCTTATCATGATGATCCGCTATTGCAACCAATGCTCAATTATAGTGAGGCGAATAAAGCCGCTTATGAAAAAAAATTACGTGCTCTGATCCGTGAAGAGCTCAGTACTTTTTGGCAAGAAAAACAGCCGCTGATTGGTTTATATAAAAATGATCGTTTAAAAGCGGTTGCGTGTGTATTCGAATCATCAAGTCAGCTGCAAGCACAGCGCTATTGGCACTGGCGTTTAAAGTTAATGCTTAGTGCTGGCTATTTACAAACAAATCAATTAATTGAAAAAGAGCAAACGATCCGTAATGCGCTCGCAGCACAAGGAAACTACTATTTTTTAGCCTTTATTGCAGTTGATCCTCATTTTCATGGTGAAGGCCTCGGCCGTCATCTACTACGTGGCTTGAATGATTTAGTTAGCGGTAATCCAGCTGCATCGGGTATGGCTGTATTTGTAACCCAAGAGAAACATACCGCGTTTTTTGCCAGTGAAGGTTTTGTGCACTTACAACAACTGACTTTTAACAATGTACAAGGTGAACTGCTATTTAAATCAGCTCAATAGCATTGATTTAAGATAAAGCGCCATAATGGAAATGTCACTGTGAGAGATATCTTACATTATCGTGCGCTTAAGCCTTTTATATCGCTGTGATCATGATTGATTTCATCGTAACAAACTGTTTTATAGTAAAAAAATTGTTTTTGCAAATTTGTTACATGAAAATTATTATTATTTATAACTACCGCTGAGTCCACTTTGCTTTAAACTTTACTTTGTCAAGACGACACAGACTCAATGAATGAGCTGCTGCCAAGGAAACGGATTATGGCAATTAAGCAAGATGCTTAGCAGGAAGCAAATGGACAAGTTAACACGGATGCAAGGATGAGTTAGGACACTGCGAGGATGCAGTACATTAGCGGAGCTAATGATAAGGATAGCCCAAAGGATTATATTACAGGAAGTAATAGGAGCGTTTGGAAACGCAGGACGGCCAGGTAGGCAAAGAGGATAACACTAGGATGTGTAGGATATTGCATAGATGCAATGTGAGGGTGTATTTGGATATATACCCGTTCAGGGGATAGATAAAAATGGTAGCTTCGGCGTAGGTATGGATGCCTTATTATGGACGAAGTCAGATTGGGGCGTAACTATATGTTACGCCTTAGTTTTTTATAGTTAACGTGAAATGATTAAATATCAGTGTGCGCTGCAAACTCGCTAACTCGCTAACTCGCAAACTTGCTAACTCACTAACTCACTAACTCACTAACTCACTACTAAATCTTATGCGGCGGCACTAAAACGCTTTTCAGCATTTCATTTTCCATAAATAACACCCCTTGATAAACGCTTTCACCATCACTGGAAAATTCAAAAATAAACTCGCTTTTGATACCAGGTTTGCCGCTTTTTAAAAGGCCAAAGCGGCGTTTAGTGCAGGCGACACTCATTAATTGCACTTGTAGCTGGTCGCTTTGACGTTTTGCGTGTGCGTTGGCAGCTTCAGCAACTTTACGATTAAGCCAAAAAAGATAAATTACACCACCAATGATAATGAATGTCCATAAACTTGCCATTTACGAGAATAACCTTCCAATTGCTCGCGCGAGAGTTTCGCTGCGATTTTCTTTACGAAGTAAACCTAATAAGTGTGGTCGAATACTCGGTATTGCAACTAAGTCAGCAAAAATACTTGGGAAAAGCTCTTCAATTTGCTGATGATGGGCGCAATTGTCCATAAAAATATGTAACCGCTCAGGATCAGTGAGCAAGTTAAAACAACGTCCAGCTATGGTCAGTAAAACATCCGATTCTGTGGCAATTTCTGAATCTAAAATAGTATCCACTAATTGTGCCGTAAGTGTTTGCGCTTGTGCTTTTGACATTGCACGTAGGGCACAACACAGTGCTAAGGTATCTTTTTGCGCAATGGCTTGCTGGGCGTAGCTTAACAATTGTTGACTAAATACCGGCGGTATTTCAACATGTTCAAGCATTGCGCTGAGCGGTTGTAATACTTCAGCTGGCACTTGCTCCCACGCTTGTTGTAATGACGCTAGATTTTTATCGCTATCTAAGCGTAATGCAAAATCAGCAATCCCCTGTACTGCAACACTTTGCCAATTATCAAACCCTAGTTTGCCACTAAAATACAGTTGGGTGTACTCATAATATTGTGAGGCAGGTTGTTTTAATAACACTTTTAACTGTGCATTAAATGCAGCTAGTTTATTTGCGTTAGGTGTAAACACATACGGGTTATTATCAAGTTTCCCGTCAGCTTGCTCGCCGGTCAAATCATTGCCAAGTGCTTCTATCACCATATTGGCAAAGTGATCGCGACTGGCGCATACCAGTTTGCTTTGCTCATCAACTGGAAACTTTAAAAACCACACGTAGGGCTCGCTACTGGCTTTGCGATCCCAAAACTGAATAGCTAACCATGCATGGCCTGCGAGCGGAAAAGGATAGGGGATCTGTGCTTGCTCAATGGCTAAAAATTGCTTTTTATCTAGCTTGGTAATATGTCTGCCAATATCAAAAACGCGCCAATTTGTGCCTGCGCCATCAAGTAATTGCCCTAAGGTTGCGATCTGCTCGGTCATAATTATCCACTGATTTTTTACTGCAAAATTCGTTAAATTATACGCCATAGCAGGCCATGTTGGAACAGGGTATAATCAAGCAATGATAATCAACAAGGGTGGTTATGTACCAACAGACCCAAACTTACTTAACGCAACTCGAAGACTTATTAAAACAGCATCAACTTTGGCAAAATACTCCAATTGATCCGCAAGCGTTAAACTCAACAGTGCCATTTTGTCACGATACTATGGCGTTTGAGCAGTGGTTACAATTTGTATTTATTGAAAAAATGCAAATGTTAGTCGCTCAACAGCAGCCGTTACCGAGTAATTTTGCCATCGCGCCAATGGCTGAACTCATGTTAGCGCAAAAAAGTGGTGGTGCAGCTGTGATGCAATTATTAGCTCAGCTTGATAAGTTATTAGGAAGAGAAGTAATAGTGAATGAACGTCCAGCCCCCGTTGAGTTTGGCGAGCTTGAAATTTTGTACCGTGATGAAAACTATATCGCAATTAATAAGCCTTCGGGTTTATTAGTACACCGATCATTTTTAGATAAACACGAAACACAATTTGCGATGCAGATGTTGCGCGATCAAATTGGCCAGCATGTGTTCCCTGTGCATCGTTTAGATAGGCCAACATCAGGTGTGTTACTGTTTGCATTGAGCTCTGAAGCTGCACGGGACATTAATCAGTTATTTATTGATAATCAAATCTCGAAACGTTATCTCGCGTTAGTGCGTGGTTTTGCGCCTGAGTCGGTGTTTTTAGATAAACCACTGAAAGAACAGCTGGATAAAATTGCGGATAAGTTTGCTGATCAAAATAAAGCCCCACAAGAGGCACAAACTCAGTTTAACTGCTTGCAGCAAGCAACGTTACCGATACCAATTGATAAATACCCAACAGTGCGCTATTCGCTGGTGGAGTGCTTTCCTAAAACTGGTCGTAAGCATCAAATCCGCCGTCACTTAAAACATTTATCACTGCCTATTATTGGTGATGTTAATCATGGTGATAATCAGCATAACCAATTTTTTAGAGAGCATTTTGCATTACGTCGATTAATGTTATTTGCAACTGAGCTTAATTTTGTGCACCCTTATACTCAACAACAAATCAATATTAAAGCGCCGCTAGGTGAAGCAATGCTCACTATTTGTCAACAGCTTGGCTGGCCACATCAAGAGAAGGATTATTAATGGCAACTATTAGCATATTTGTAGGCAGTGTTTATGGTGGTGCCGAGCGTTTAAGTGACGACGTTATTGACGCAATAGAACAAGCAGGGCACAGCGTAAATTTAGTTGATCAACCAACCATTGCAGATATTCAGCAAGCCACACATATTTTAGTGATCACCTCGACCACCGGACAAGGTGATATTCCTGACAACCTTGCTGGTTTTTTTAACGAGTTGAATAGCACTTTTCCTATGTTAACTGCTAAGCCATACGGTATTATCGCCATGGGCGACCGAAGTTATGGTGATACGTTTTGTGGCGCAGGGCGAAGTTTTGATGAGTTATTTCGTGACTTACAAGCACAACCCATCGGTCATCGTTTAGAAATCGATGCCTGTGAAGATTTTGAACCTTGGCCAGTAACTCAGCCATGGCTCCAAGAGTGGTTAGCTAAGTTACCTCAGTAGATAATAAAAAAGAGCGAAAACGCTCTTTTTTATTATCTGTATTACTTCGTTTAGGTGCTTTTCACATCCACTTTAAGCTTTAACTTTTGTCCTGGTTGTAAGTATTTTTGTCCTGATAAGTCATTCCATTTGATAATATCGTTGACTGTTAAATTAAACTTCGCTGCGATGCGAGCCAGAGAGTCACCACGGCGAACTTTATAGGTGATTGTTCGATTGGTACTGGCTAACGCCGCCTGAGGGGTCTTAGGGCTCTGATAAACCGTTAACTTTTGTCCTAAACGTAACACACTATTCTTTTTAAGTTTATTCCAGCTAGCGAGTTCATTAATGGTTACATCGTACTCTCGGCTTATATCCCATAAAGTATCGCCATTTTTAACCGTATGCGAGAGCTTCTTTTGACTATTGTTATTCACCGCCATACGCATTTGCTTTGGTAAGTGTTTGCTATTGATTGCGCCATCGCTTAACGGCACTAATAATTGCTGACCAATACGAATGGTATTTGACTTTAGTTTATTGAGTGATTTGATAGCACTGGTGCTGGTGGCAAACTTTTTCGCAATCACCGATAAACTGTCACCGCTTGCGACAATATATTGTTGCCAACGCAGACGATCTTTCATCGCTGTTTTAGCTAATAATTGTTGAAACTGCTCAACTTTATCTGTTGGTAATAATAAAAAGTGAGGACCATTTGGATCCGTTGCCCAGCGATTAAAACCTGGATTTAAACGATATAATTCAGTCAGGCTAATATCAGCCATATCCGCGGCCAGTGCTAAATCAATTTGTGAACCTACATCAACCGCTTCAACAACTTGTGCATTGATAATCGGGTTCCACTTTATCCCAAAGTCATCTTGGCGTTTTAATAAGTCTGATAATGCTAATAGTTTTGGTACGTAGGTGGTGGTTTCACTGGGTAAATCAAGAGACCAAAAATCAGTAGGCAAGTGCTTTTTACGGTTCTTTTTTATGGCGCGTAATAAACGCCCTTCACCTGAGTTATAGGCCGCGATGGCGTTGAGCCAATCACCCTCTAAGGTTTTATGTAAATAAGATAGATAATCAAGCGCCGCACGGGTTGATTGTACAATGTCACGACGACCGTCGTACCACCAGTTTTGCTTTAAATCAAAACGCTCACCAGTTTGTGGCATAAATTGCCAAATACCTGATGCACTGCGGTATGAGTAGCCAAATGGATCAAAGGCACTTTCAACAATCGGCAGCAATGCAATTTCGATTGGCATATCGCGTTTTTCAATTTCTTCTACAATAAAATGTAGATAAGGCTCAGCACGTTTTGAAATACGGTCTAAATAAGCTTGGTGTCTTGCGTAGTAATTACGCTCAGTGACGACAGGGCGATTTTGCGGGACTTCAATCGATAGTTGATAACGAATACGCTCCCATACATCATCAAAAATAGGTGCTTCATCTACATCATTTACTTGGTGATATTGCGCATTGATCATCAACGCTTCGCTAATATCATTTGGGCTTGCGCCTTCAAGTTGCGATTGTTCTGGGTGATTAGCAACTAGGTCATCAGGTTGTGTTGATGTTAATGTTTGACATCCACTTAGCACTAGTGCTAAGGCTAAAACAAGGGGGGATTTATTCATAAATACCAATGCATCAGGTAAAAAACTCGGCGAATACTACCTGTAATGAGATAACATTGCCACTTTTTGACTATCTAAAATCGTAATAATCAACTATCTAAAAATTTAATTGCTTGATTATTATAAGATTGTTTTTTTAAAAATGGTCTTTCCAGATTCTAAGACCTGCAAAGTTTTGCCAAGGTTCATTATTTTGTAAGGTGTTTTTTGTACTCGGATTATATGTTTCAGGTAAGCGCTTTAGTATTCCAGTAATATCAGTTCGCATAAATGGGTTTATTTTTAGCTCTAATGCGAGTGTACTTGGTAAGGTAATTTGATTATTTTGACGCTGAATATCTACCCACTGTGCGTACTCAATTAAATCGCGGTTGCTAGGTTCCACCGCCAACGCAAAAGCTAAATTTGACTGCGTGTATTCATGGGTACAATAAATTTCACATTCAGGCGGTAATTTTTTTAATTTATCAAAAGAGTGCTGCATTTGCTCAGCGGTTCCTTCAAATAAACGCCCACAGCCACCGCTAAATAAAGTATCACCTGTAAAAGCAAGCACAGGATTAGTGTAACAAATATGATCTAAGGTATGTCCAGGTGTTGTTATGATGGTAAATTCCGTACCAAGTACGGTTATCTTATCCGCGTCCATTAATGGTTTTGTGATCCCTTTAAATGGACTATTGTGTGGGCCGTATACATCAATACCCGCAAATTTTTCACATAAAGCGGCTACGCCATCAGTATGATCATAATGATGATGGGTAACTAAAATACCCGCTAAGGTCAAACCTGCTTGGTTTAAATAAGTTAACACTGGTTCAGCTTGACCTGGGTCAACTACCCATGCTTGCGAACTTGTAGGGTCGCTAAGGCACCAAATGTAATTATCAGAAAAGGCTTTAATTGCTTTGACTTGCACCATGTGACATTGCTCTATAAAGTGACGATATCAAACAGTATAACGAGCTCAGCGTATGAAACCAGCCCTTAGTTTTCAAGAAGGACCCAAACCACTGTCGTGGCAAGAGTTTCCTCATGGTGACTATTTACGTAGTGATATAGAACGTAAAATGGCCAAGTGGTTACCGCGAATGTTTGGCTATCACATGTTAAAACTCGGTAATCTCAGTGGCGAACTTAATACCAGTAAAAGTACCATTAAACACCAAGTCTGCGTAGCAGAGTCAGGACCATTTACAGGTGTTGTTGCCGATATAGATGAACTCCCTTTTTACGAGCACAGTGTTGATGCCTGTATATTAAGCCATTGCTTAGAGTATCACACCGATCCGCATCATATATTACGTGAAGCACACCGCACCTTAATACCAGGTGGCTATATGGTGATCACCGGGTTTAACCCATTTAGTTTATGTGGACTGGCGCAATTGTTGCCCTTTAGCGGTCAAAAGTTGCCATGGACGGGACGCTTTTTCACTCCCGCACGAGTAAAAGATTGGCTTAACCTATTAGGTTTTGAAATAGTCAGTGATGAACGTTTTATTTATTCGTCATTAGCACGAGGCAACCGTTTATCGCGGTTTGCGCCATGGCGACGTTTTACCAAGCAATATCTAAAACCCATGGGAAGTGTGTATATGTTGGTCGCTCGTAAACGAGTTGCGCCTTTGACACCCATAAAGCCTAAATGGCACGCTCGTCCACAGTTTGCTCCAGTAAAAGGAGCTGGTTTACGGCAAACCTCAAAGCAACACTGTGAGCGGAAGCGTTAAATAACGCTGACTGTTTTGCTGTGCTTTTGGTAATTGGCCTGCGCGAATATTCATTTGTATTGCTGGGTGCAATAATTTAGGTGCACTGAGTGTTGCATCACGGGCGCTACGGGTTGTTATGTAATCTTGCTCAGAGGCTTGTAGATGAATATTACTGGTGCGCTGCTCGAGTACCGATGTTTTGTTGGCAAGCGGGCGATCACCCGGCTGATAGTCGTGGCACATCCATAAAATAGTTTCATCGGGCAGGGCTAAAATACGTTGCAGTGACTGATAAAGCGTTTTGGCACTGCCACCTGGGAAATCACAGCGTGCAGTACCGCTATCGGGCATAAAAAATGTGTCACCAACAAACAAGTTGCCTTCAATTAAATAACACACACTGTCTGGAGTATGACCTGGTGTCGCTAATACAGTAACCTTGTGTGCGCCCAGTGCAAAATGCTCGTTATCAGTAAATAGCTGTTCAAATGGGCTGCCATCACATGGCATATCAATATTATACAGGCGGCTAAAATGCTCCTGCACTTGTATTATTTTTTTACCGGTTGCTAACTTGCAAGGATGATATGTCGCAAGTTGCTGCTTTATATAACTGGCGGCAGTAATGTGATCTGCATGGGCGTGGCTTTCTAAAACCCACTCAAGAATAAGTTGGTTATCGTTTATATGGGCAATGATCTCGTCGGCGGTTTGAAAACTTAACGTACCGCTAGCAGCATCAAAGTCAGCAGGGACATCGATCAACATGGCAGATTTAGTGGTTTGGCAAGACACTAAATAAGTAAAGGTAGCACTTTGCTGATGAAAAAAAGACTCGATCGAGATTGCCATTTAACAACTCCATTATTTAATATATCCAAATCTTATATCATATAACTAAGTTGTTAAATGGTTTATGATGAATTACCTACTAATATTATTCAGGGTTGTAACCTTCATCGACTAATAAATCTTTACTGCCAGCGGCATCACGCGCCAAATCATCAACAATTTCATTGTATTTATTGCCGCTATGACCTTTTACCCACTTCCAAGTCACATTATGACGGGCGCAGGCTGCATCAAGACGCTGCCATAAATCGACATTTTTAACTGGTTTTTTAGCAGCCGTTTTCCAGCCTCGCTTCTTCCAGTTAGCAAGCCATGATTCAATACCTTGTTTCACGTATTGGCTGTCGGTGGTGAGATTTATCTCACACGGGCGGTTTAAACTCTCAAGAGCAACAATTGCTGCGAGCATTTCCATTCGATTATTGGTGGTGAGGGTATAGCCTTGGCTTAATTTTTTTTCGTGGTCATTATAAAACATAAAAATACCATAACCGCCGGGGCCCGGATTACCTAAACATGAGCCATCGGTGTAAATCTCTACGGTTTTTTGCACTGTTTTCCCTTGATCTTATGTACAATAAAGTGATTATAGAAAGATACCAGAGTCAGGCTAAATTCGATATGGCACGTAGACAAATAGTTTTAGATACAGAAACCACCGGCATCGACCCTAAACAAGGGCATCGTATTATTGAAATTGGCTGTGTGGAATTAGTGAATCGTCGTTTAACCGGCAATAACTTTCACGTTTATATCAACCCACAGCGCAAAAGTGACGAAGAAGCCATTGATGTTCATGGTATCACTAATGAGTTTTTACGTGATAAACCGTTATTCCATCAAATAGCTCAAGAGTTTCTCGACTATATTAAAGGGGCGGAGCTGGTAATTCATAATGCGCCGTTCGATGTCGGTCATATGGATAATGAATTTGCGTTGCTCAATCAAGGTTACCAAAAAACCCATGATTACTGCCAAGTTCTCGACACCCTCAAAATGGCGCGTGACTTGCATCCAGGACAGAAGAATAACTTAGATGCGTTATGCCGGCGTTATGATGTAGATAACGCTAAGCGTACCTTACACGGCGCACTACTGGATTCTGAGATCTTAGCTGACGTTTATTTAGCGATGACGGGGGGGCAGGTAAAGCTCAATCTTAATCAAAATAAAAATCAAGGCAGTGAGCAACAACAAAAAGAACTGCGTCGTTTAGATTCAAACCGTCCACCGCTGGTGGTCTTACAAGCCAATAATGATGAGCAACTCGCTCACGAAGAGCGATTAAATATAGTCAACGAAGCCGGTGGTCAATGTATATGGCGCGCCGAATAAGGCAAAACATGAGAAGCATAATGTTAGTTGTGTGTTTGGTTATGATGTTACCAAACACCAGCAGTGCAACAAATGAAGATAAAATAACCTTACTGCAGCGCGATGGGCGGCAAAATGAAATTCCTTTACTGGAAAATCGTTTTCGTATTGATTATAAAGTTGACGAAATCACCTTATTATTTTTTCGCAAGCCCGGTGCACCAGCAGTGGTATTGGTAAAACCCGATGGCAGTAAATATTATGCAACCTCGGCGAGAAAAGATGACAACCTACAATGGTTTGATGAGCTAAGTTATGATCTGATTACTATTAAGCAGCCAATGCCTGGGCCTTGGCAGGTCGTTGGTAGTATTTTGCCGAAAAGCCGGATTGTGGTGTTAGGAGAAGTAGAATTACAAGCCGAACCATTACCCCCATTACTGTTTCGTGGCGAAACAGTTAAAATTACAGGGCAAATACTAAATGATGGTGAGCCGATTCAAGTGGGCTTGTTTCGGGATGTGGTCAGTTTAAATGTTGACTTTATTAGCACCAATAACAGTGACTTTGCAAACTTTGGCGCTGGCACTCAGAATGTTGCTGAATTTAAAGACGATGGCCGTGGTTTCGATGAGCGCCCTAAAGATGGTATTTTTACCGGTGAATTTAAATTAGTTTTCCCAGCCGGACAATGGCGACCAGAGCTATATATTGAAACCCCATTATTAAAGCGCACCGTGGTGCAAGATCTTATCGAAGTTAAAGAACCCCCCTTTAGTTATGAAATCGCCTTAGCCGAAGATGACCTGCAAGAACATCAATTAACCATTACCCTCGATAACCAAATAGTGCAACCAGATACGGTATTGATCCAAGGTAAAATTTATTACCCCAATAATGAAGAGCAAATGTTTACGCTTGATGCTAAAAACAGTTTGACCCGTCAGCTGACGATTAAAAATTATGATTGGGGGCGATACAGTATTGAACTGTCTGTTTTTGGTACTAATGTTAATGGGCGCGAATTTATGGCGACTTTACCGACCTATAAATTTGAAATAGAACGACCAATAGAAGTGGTGCCTGAATTACCAGAACCAATTATTACCCCAGCACAGCAACAAGAAATAGAAAGAGTTGCTAAGGAAGCCGAATCAATGGCAACAATTACATTTATTAGTTTAATTGTTGGCGGGAATTTACTGGTTTTGCTGTTGGGTTGGTTAGCAATTCGTGTATTTGTGCAGAAAAAATCAATCATGCCGAAAATCAACTTACCATTTTTGAAGAAAAAAACAGCAGTTGAAAATGAGCCGCAAAGTAATGAAAAAAAAGAACTCGACAAAAATGGTTCAAAAAGTGATAGATCCGGTGAAATTTTAAACCTTTCGATGTCAGATGACTAAAAAACCTGTAAAAAAACAAAAAAGCCCTTGACGAAGTAGGGGTTGGTTCGTATTATTCACGCCGCTGTCAGGGGAGACTCAGACAGCAACGAAAATGTGGAGTGGTAGTTCAGTTGGTTAGAATACCGGCCTGTCACGCCGGGGGTCGCGGGTTCGAGTCCCGTCCACTCCGCCAATTTTCGACAATTTGTAAGTAGATGCTGGAGTGGTAGTTCAGTTGGTTAGAATACCGGCCTGTCACGCCGGGGGTCGCGGGTTCGAGTCCCGTCCACTCCGCCAACACTTACACAACATATGGTTGTAAAACATATTCTTATTATGGAGTGGTAGTTCAGTTGGTTAGAATACCGGCCTGTCACGCCGGGGGTCGCGGGTTCGAGTCCCGTCCACTCCGCCAATAAGAAAAAATAACAGTTTAAATATGCGCTGGAGTGGTAGTTCAGTTGGTTAGAATACCGGCCTGTCACGCCGGGGGTCGCGGGTTCGAGTCCCGTCCACTCCGCCAACTATTTAAACAATGTTATATTACAAAATTTGTATGCTGGAGTGGTAGTTCAGTTGGTTAGAATACCGGCCTGTCACGCCGGGGGTCGCGGGTTCGAGTCCCGTCCACTCCGCCAACAAATTAAGTAATAACAAGTATAATGATATCTCTGCGGAGTGGTAGTTCAGTTGGTTAGAATACCGGCCTGTCACGCCGGGGGTCGCGGGTTCGAGTCCCGTCCACTCCGCCACTTGATATCAGTAATAAAATTAGTAAGTGCATTACCCCATGCACATACCACTGCGGAGTGGTAGTTCAGTTGGTTAGAATACCGGCCTGTCACGCCGGGGGTCGCGGGTTCGAGTCCCGTCCACTCCGCCACTTGTTATTTCCTCAATAACAAGCTTATAAAATCCTTATATAAATCTTTGCATAAAACACCTTTTTCTATCAGCTACCTTATCTGAACTTGACAAAGTACATAAAAAAACCTGCAATCTTGATCAGAATTACAGGCTTATAATTAAACTTCTAGTCAGCTTTAATATTAGCCTTGTGGGCCAAAGCTTTCTTTTAAGTAGGTATCTAAAAAGTTTAGATACGCGTTGGAGGCACTGATACGGTTTTCTTTTTTGCTAAAACCATGACCTTCATCGTCAAATAATACATATTCGACCGGTACGCCATTGGCTTTCACTGCGGCAACTAACTCATCACTTTCTATCTGTAATACGCGCGGATCGTTGGCGCCTTGGATAACCATTAACGGTTTGGTGATATTCTTAGCATGGAATAGCGGTGAGATTGCACGATGACGCTCGCCGTCCGTTGCAGGGTCGCCCATTTCATCGTACAACGCTTTTTTAAAGCTTTCCCACCACGGTGGAATTGAGTTGAGCGTTCTTACCCAGTTGGTGACACCAAAAATATTAATGCCCACTTTGAATTCTTCAGGCTCAAAAGCAAGCGCTGCTGCGGTCATGAAGCCACCGTAGCTGCCACCTATGATACCGATTTTTTCTGCATCGACCCAATCTAAACTTTGTAAGTGTTTTTTACCGTAAACAATGTCTTGTAAGTCGTCGGTGCCGTGTTTTTTATCATCTAAATGAAAAAAGGTTTTACCATAGCCTGAACTGCCACGGTTATTAACCGCAAAAATAGCATAGCCATGATTGACTAAATGTTGTTGCATTGCACTGTAACCAGTGCGGCTTTGGCCACCTGGGCCACCGTGCACCCAAATTAGCGCTGGCACTTTATTATTGCTACTGGCTTGCTTGGGTTTATAAAGTACGCCGGGTATCTCTAAACCGTCAAAGCTTTTAAAGCGCACTATGGTACTTTCAACTAAATCATTTTGATCTATCTCTTTGCTTAAAGTATTACTTAATTGCTGTGCCTTATCACTACCCACTTGCCAGACAAACAGGTTACTTGGCGAGGTATCTGAATTTAAGTAAAACGCCATGCTTTTTTCATCTGCAGAAAAGTTAACACCACGTAAGTTACCTGCGGGTAACTGAGGCATCGCAATCTCTTTGTCTGACTGGGTATCAATCACCGTGACTTTAGTGCTGGCATCGGCATTGACACCGCTGACTTGATAACGCCCTGATTTAGAAAAATAAATGAAGCTGACATCCCAATTATCTTTTAATACAGGGCTATGCTCCTCTGAGGCCAGCTCATAACGCCACACTTGTGAAAACTCGCCTTTAGCATCCGTTGAGTAGTATAAGTATTTACTATCAACAGAGAAGGTTTCAGGCGTGTATTGAGCTGGTGTATTGTGTTTTGAAATTAGCTGTGGTTTGAGGGTCTTTTTATAGGTATCGAGAATAAATGTGTCGCTGTCTTTATTGGTGTTGTTTTTAGAGAGTGCGATATAGCGGCCATCGGGGCTGATTGCTCCGACATCTAAACCAAGCGTATTTTGATAAACCGGGGTGATTTTATAGGTTTTACTATCAACGCGGTATAAGTCCATAAATTTAGCATCGCGCTGGTTACTAGTAATAAAAAACTCGCTGCTATTTTCTGTAAATCCTGCAAAGCTTGCGCGGGTTTCATCGCCGGGGGTTAAATCTGTTATTGACCCGTCAAGTTCACGGACGTAGACGTGAAAGCGCTCATTGCCGCCAGAATCTTTGGTAAAGAGGACCCTTTCATCATTTGGGAAGTAACGGACAGGGTAGGTGCTATCCTGAAAATTGGTTAAGCGGGTTTTGTTGCCTGTTTTTGCATCTACTTCATACAAGCTGTAAATACCACTTTCATCAGAGCTTACCAGTACTTTATCGCCATTGGGTGAAAAGCTACTGCCCATAATTGCGGTCGTATCAAAGAAGGTTTTAGCATTATAGGTGCTAACTTGCTGAGTTTGCTGCGACTGTACTGTGGTGACGGCTGTTGTTGAGGTTGATTGGCTACAACCGCTCAAGGCAATATTGATTGCACAGGCGAGTGCGGCAAATTGCAATTTTTTGTTCATAGTACATTCCTTGGTTTATTGTTATCTAATCATATTTTTACCGGTTTTAGTGTTGCCCTAACCCTATTTTAACGCAAGTTTTTAGCTGATTTTAACTGCAACAAAGTGTTACAAAGCCTGTATCGTTAAAAATACAGCCTACGTTATAATACTCACTCATATAAAAGGCTCTCTCATATAAAAGGAAAGTGATGATTGAAGTTAGTGGTTTACACAAGCAATTTTCCCAAAACATCCTATATAAAGATTATCGCATCAGCTTTACAGCACCGAGAGTATGTATTGAAGCGCCGAACGGTCAAGGTAAAACCACGCTGCTAATGATGCTTGCTGGACTTGAGCAACCACAAAGTGGACAGATATTATTTGCAGGCAAGGTGTTGTCTGAGCCTTATAAACAGGTAGCAATTGCCAGTGATCGCATCGCGCTGCCTGAGTTTTTAACCGCGAAACAAATTATCAATTTAACGGTTAGCAGTTTAGGCTGCGATTGGCCGACAGCGCTTATCAGCGGCTTTAATTTTTCAGATTTTTTAGCGACTCGTTTTGATGCGTTGTCATCGGGTAATCAAAAAAAGTGCCAATTAATTTTAGCGTTAATGCGCGGTGCGCCGTATTTGTTACTAGATGAGCCCAGTGCGGCACTTGATCAAGCCAGCATTATATATTTACTTGGTTTACTAGATAATTATTTAGCAGATAAAGCGCATGGGCAAATCATTATCACTTGCCATGAGCCGGCGCCGTTTATCGAGCATGGCTTTGAGTGTGTCCCCTTATGAGCAAGCTAGGTATTAAGCTTGAGATTGCACAATATCGCTCATTTATGCAGTATCGTTATCAGGCCTATAAAATTGAGCTGGCACAACTACTACAGCAACTTAAAAACTTCGGCTTATTATTTTTAGTGGTACTTGGCTCAGCCATGCTTGGAATGATTTTGCTGTTATTTTTAGGTCTGGGCAAAATCATCGACAGCATAGATGCGCCGCAATATGGCGCTCAAATGGCGTGGCTGTATCTATTACTGCAAAGCGTGATGCTCAGTGCAATGAAATCAGCCATTCAAAATAGTCAGCAGCGGCTCTTTCAACGCACTATTGTAAGGTCAAACTGGCTTAAGTTAATGGATATAAAACTATTACTTTTAAGCAATGGCTGGTTGCTAGCAAGTGCTGTAATTGCGCTGGATTTAAACTATTCACAGTGGCTACGAGCACCCCACTTTGTGCTGTTTATGTTACTGCAGTTTAGCCTCGGTGTACTGTGTTTGTACAAGCCAAGAGCATTAATATATGGCTTAGTATTCACTGCTATTTTAGTCTTGCTACCGATTAATATAGCGCCGTTAGCCTATCACTGTGGCTTTATTATATTATTTGCGCTGAGCATGTTGTTGCCAGCATTTTCGCTGAGCGACCGATTATCGGTCAATGCATTGTTTACTTTTTGGCTGAGCTTTTTTATGCAACATAGCAGGGTACTAGTATGGCGAGTGGCTTTATTGTTGTGTGTATTTATGGCAATCACTACTTTGCTCAATGAGCGTGCTGATTTAGAGGCTATATTTAACGTGATAGCCGCCGCTTTTATGGTGTTGTTTACCAGCTCACTGCAATTTGATTGTGGCAAGCTACATGATAAGTACCAGCTATTTTTTCAAGCAAATAACCAATCGCGGCTGTTTTTTATCAGCCAATTTATGCCAAGTTGCTTGTTCTTTTTGATAATACTTAGCAGCTATCTGTTGTTTGTCGCTCAAATAGAGTGGCTATTGCTAAGCCTGAGTGTTGGCTGGAGTACATTACAATTATATATAGCACAAAAAAAACCAGCGCATTATGCGCTGGTTTGGATGATCACAACAGGCGTGCTGTTGGCTGTGTTAACTTAATATGTTAAGCAGCATTCGCCTTTTTTGCCGTGTTATTACGTGCGGCTTTGCCTGCTAATAAATCTGCAGGGTCAAAGTCGTCAACGTTAATAACATCTAAACGTGCTTTTTCAACGCTTGCCAGCTGATCAGCCTCTGCTTGCGTTAAAATACCCGCTTCAAGTCCCATCTGAGCAACTTTATCAAGCTGGAAGAAAGGCAGTTTAACGCCTTTTTCACGACATACCTTATCAAATAAAGGTTCAACAGCTAGCACGTCTTTAAGCGTTTGCTCTTGACGACCAACTAAGTTAAGTGGTTCATTTGTTAAGTATACGTAGCTTGCTAAACGGTTACGTGTTTCGCTAGGTACTTGTAAAATTTGTGCTAATTTATGCTCAAGTTTATCAGTCGGTTTACGAACTGGACGACCGAACGGGAACAACATCAACTTAAGTGCTGCACGAAGCGGAGCTGATGGCATATTGTTAATTAAATCAGCAAGTGCACGTTGGCAGTGGTAAAGGTGATCTTGACAGCTCCATTGTACAAGCGGTAAATCTTCTTTTTTACGGCCTTCATCGTTATAACGTTTCAGCGTTGCAGACACTAAATAAAGGTAACTAAGCAAATCACCTAAACGAGCGGAAATACGCTCTTTACGTTTTAGTGAGCCACCAAATACAGCCATGCTAATGTCAGACATCAATGCAAGTGACGCACTAAAGCGCGACGCAGTACGGTAAAACTCAGCTGTTTCGTCTTTAAATGGTGTAGTTGCAAAACGGGCTCCGGTAAAGCTCATCCACTTAGTACGTACAAGGTTAGACATAGTAAAGCCGATGTGGCCCATTAATGCTTTATCAAATACCGCTAGCGCTTCTTCACGATCTTCGATTGCGCAGGCACCCAATTCAGTCAGTACAAATGGATGGCAGCGAATGGCACCTTGACCGTAAATAATCATATTACGGGTCAAGATATTTGCACCTTCAACAGTGATGGCAATTGGTGCACCTTGATAGCCACGACCTAAATAGTTATTTGGCCCAAGCATAATACCTTTACCGCCGTGAACATCCATTGCATGGTTGGTTGAATCACGCATTTGCTCGGTTAAATGGTATTTAATGATTGCCGAAACAACCGATGGCTTTTCGCCTAAATCAACCGCACCAGTTGACATGCTAACAGCCGCATCTGAGCTGTACGCATAACCTGCTAGTTTTGCTAGCGACTCTTCAACACCTTCCATTTGGCCAATAGGTAAACGGAATTGACGACGAATACGGCTGTATGCACCACTTGCAAGTGCAATTGTTTTAATACCACCCGTTGAGTTTGACGGCAATGTAATAGCACGACCAACCGATAAACATTCAACCAGCATGCGCCAGCCTTGGCCGGCCATTTCTGGTCCACCAATAATGTAATCAAGCGGTACGAAAATGTCTTTACCACGAGTAGGACCATTCTGAAATGGTACATTTAGCGGGAAATGACGACGACCAATTTCAACACCTGGCATGTCTGTAGGAATAAGTGCACAAGTAATACCTGGCTCTTTAACATCGCTTAGTAGACCATCTGGGTCTTGTAGTTTAAACGCCAGACCTAATACTGTCGCAACAGGCGCTAGCGTAATATAACGTTTGTTCCATGTTAGGCTAAGACCAATGACTTCTTCGCCTTCCCACATACCTTTACATACCACACCATAATCTGGAATGGCGCTGGCATCAGAGCCTGCTTCTGGTGAAGTTAAGGCAAAGCATGGGATCTCTTGACCACTAGCAAGGCGAGGTAAGTAATGATCTTTTTGTTCTTTAGTACCATAGTGCTGTAACAATTCGCCCGGACCTAATGAATTAGGAACGCCTACAATTGATGAAAGCAGGGTAGATTTACTGGTTAACTTTTGCAGTACACACGATTGTGCAAAGGCAGAAAATTGCAGGCCGCCATATTCTTTTTTAATGATCATGGCAAAGAATTTATTATCTTTTAGGTATTGCCAAACATCTTGTGGTAAATCGGTTAACTCATGAGTTGCTTCCCAGTCGTCCAACATACTACATACCACCTCAACTGGACCATCGATAAAGGCTTGCTCTTCGATTGTCAATTTAGGCATTGGGTATTGGTGTAATTTGTTCCAATCAGGACGGCCGCAAAAAAGATCGGCTTCCCACCATGTTGTACCCGCATCAATGGCTGATTTTTCAGTTTCAGACATAGTTGGAGTAACTTTTTTAAACATGGCAAAAATAGGTTTAATAATATATTGCTGACGAATGCCAGTAACAGACAATGGCACTGCAATGATCAAGAAGATCAACCAGCTAATTGCGCCAAATGCACCTGCAAAGGTACCAATGACAAGTGTTGCGATGGAAACGCCAAGGGCAGTATTCCAGCTCGCTCTGTGGTAACTCGCGATGCTGAGCAGCACGATTAAACCAAGTGTAAATATGAGTGTCATGTATTCAATCCTTAATAGAGGTCAGACCACCTTTAGTTAGAGTAGCGCTAGAGTGAATAATTATCAAGTAGCTTAGTGAAAATATCAGTGACTGTTATTTTGTAATCTGTGCACATCAGCATACGGATAAATGTGTGATTCGTCAGTATGATTTATTTGAGAAAAAATTAAGCTGTTTTCTTGCTTGCCTTGCCCTTGCTTATGTTTAACAATGCCGCTAAGGCCTAAGTTACGGGTTTACGCTTTTTAAAAAGCAGTATTTTAAAAGTATAAAAATTTTTGAAAGGTTAATTTATTTTATGTGTGAGTTGCTTGGCATGTCGGCGAATGTGCCTACAGATATTTGTTTTAGTTTTTCAGGGCTGTTAGAGCGCGGTGGTAACACAGGTCCGCATAAAGATGGCTGGGGCATTACTTTTTATGAAGGGAAGGGGTGTCGTACTTTTAAAGATCCTGAGCCTAGCTGTCAGTCTGAAATTGCCAAGTTAGTAAAGGCCTATCCCATTAAAAGTGTCTCGGTGATTAGCCATATTCGCCAAGGTAATCGTGGCCGTGTCTGTCTTGAAAATACGCATCCTTTTACCCGTGAGTTGTGGGGCAGGGAGCTGACCTACGCGCATAATGGTCAGCTTTCGAATTATCATGATTTAAAACCTGAATATTATCGGCCAGTGGGTAATACCGACAGTGAATTGGCGTTTTGTTGGTTACTCGATCAAATTCGTGAAAAATACCCTAAACGTCCAGCTAATATGGCGTCAGTGTTTCGTTATGCGGCAAAGCTTGCACACACTTTACGTGAAAAAGGTGTGTTTAATATGTTGCTGACTGATGGTGTGTATGTGTTAGCGTATTGTACTAATAATTTGCATTGGATCACCCGCCGTGCGCCGTTCGGTAAGGCTACGTTAATTGATGCAGATATGGTGGTAGATTTTCAACAAGAAACTACGCCAAATGATGTCGTAACGGTGATCGCTACTCGGCCACTGACCAACGATGAGCGTTGGCAAAAAATGGAACCAGGTGAATTTGCGTTGTTTAAAATGGGTGAGTTAATTTAGCCGTCAGTTTTAACGTTTGAACTTAATTAATGTGGTTATAAGCTGAAAAGCCCAAGTTATGATCGTCACACTTGAGCCTTTCGTCTTGCAAGCAATTTATTCCGGTGTTATTTCGTTTTTAACTTCTTCAGGTAATGCAACTGGGCTGGTTACCGTGAACGACTTAAGTTGTACTTCAAATTGTTCTACGCCTTTTTCGCCTTTCCACATCCTAACTAGCATGTAATCCATTTCAGGGGCGAACCATGCAAGCGCTTGGCGTTTATCATTATCATATAAGCGTTTTACTTTGATCGCTTCGATATTACCGATTGGTAGGGAAATAGTCTCTTTACCAACGACTTCAAAGTTATACTCACGACAGTTGCCTTTTTTATCAACTAGCTGGTACGAAAAGCTGGTTTTACCCATTTTTAATTCTTCGCGCACTTGTACTTGATATGAAATTGAGTCTTGAAATTGCTCAGACCACTCACATTCAATGGGGTATTTACTTTCACTGCTGTTTACGATTTTTTTAGTGTGGTCAAATTGCAGTGTATATTCTTTATCCGGGCCTGTGCCTGTGCGGATCATGCTATAACTTACAGGCGTGACTTTTTTGTCGCTGAAAGTAAAATTTGATGTCTCTTTACGTGAATCTGAGAATATCATCCACTCAATATCACTGTGGTAGCTAACTTGGTAACTGTTATCTGCTAGTTTTTTTAATGTGCGGACGCCTTGACCATGGTTTTCGCCTTTGCGCAAAATATCATAGTTAGCTTCAAATTGAGTAAGTTCACCAGCAATTAAACTAGTAGGAAGTAATAAAGTGCCCGCACACAATAGCAAGGCACTTAGTTTTTTATTCTGGGTAGTGCGCGCCGTGTGCAGGAAGTTGTTTTTTGTCAAGAACTGCATAATCTGCTTCCATAGTAAGTCGTTGTTCACTGAACCACTTGACCACCAAAGGGTAAATTATATGCTCTTGTGCATGCACGCGTTTTGCTAATGTGTCAGCAGTATCATCTGCCAGCACGGGTACTTTGGCTTGAAGAATGACAGGACCACCGTCTAACTCTTCAGTAACAAAGTGCACACTTACGCCATGAATGTCATCTTTTGCATCAATTGCTCTTTGGTGGGTATTCAGCCCCTGGTACTTAGGCAACAAAGAAGGATGAATGTTCAACATTTTTCCTTTAAATTTTTGCACTAAGTTAGGAGTAAGAATACGCATAAACCCAGCTAATACAACTAGATTTGGTGCAAAAGAATCAATAACGTTCATTAATTGCGCATCGTAGGCTTCGCGCGAGTCAAAATCTTTATGGCTGAGCACTGCTGTTGCAATGCCCGCTTGCTTTGCTCGCTCAAGGCCATAAGCGTCTGCTTTATTACTAATAACAGCCGCTATGTTTGCATTTATCTCGCCGTTATTACAGGCGTCAATGATGGCTTGTAAATTAGAGCCACTACCTGAAATTAAGACTACTAGACGAGCAGGGGCCATTAATCACGGCCGCCTAGGATTTCTACTTGCTCTTCGCCAGCTTTAGCATCATGGATCTCACCAAGGTGCCAAGCATTTTCGCCAAGCTCTTTTAAGATGCTTAAGCTTTGCTCAAGTTTGTCAGCAGGCACAACCAATACCATACCTACACCACAGTTAAATGTGCGGTACATTTCGTGGGTGGTGATGTTACCGTTTTCTTGTAACCAATTGAAAATACCAGGCCACTGCCAGCTATCACCTTTAACTACTGCTTTTGCAGACTCAGGTAATACGCGTGGGATATTTTCCCAAAAGCCGCCGCCAGTAATATGCGAAAGAGCATGAACATCTACTTGCTTGAACAGCTCAAGTAATGGTTTAACGTAAATACGTGTTGGTTCAAGCAGAGTTTCGCCTAATGTTTTACCTTCAAATTCAGCACTTGTATCAGCATTTGATACTTCAAGTACTTTACGAATTAATGAGAAGCCATTTGAATGCGGGCCGCTTGATGCAAGCGCGATTAGTTGATCACCAGCAGCTACTTTTGTGCCATCGATGATATTTGCTTTTTCAACTACGCCAGTACAAAAACCAGCCATGTCGTAATCTTCGCCTTCGTACATACCTGGCATTTCAGCAGTTTCGCCACCAATTAATGCACAGCCAGAGATCTCACAGCCTTTACCAATGCCTGTTACTACGTCTGCGGCAGTATCAACATCAAGTTTGCCTGTTGCATAATAATCTAGGAAAAATAATGGCTCAGCACCTTGAACGATAAGGTCATTTACACACATAGCAACTAAATCGATACCTACAGTATCGTGTTTTTTAAGGTCGATAGCTAAGCGTAACTTAGTACCAACACCATCAGTGCCTGCAACAAGTACTGGTTGCTTATAACCAGCTGGGATTTCGCAAAGTGCGCCAAAGCCACCAATTCCGCCCATAACTTCAGGACGACGGGTTTTTTTAACTACGCCTTTAATACGCTCAACAAGTGCGTTACCGGCATCGATATCTACGCCCGCGTCTTTATAACTTAGAGACTGTTTTTGTTCGCTCACAGGATTTCCTCAAAAAAGTTGCATGGTTTTGCATGTGTATGCTTAGAAACGCGCGTATTTTACAACAATTGCAAGGGCGCGGCTAGTTCAAATATGAGTTTACTATTATTGACAAGGACACTTGTCCGTATAATGACACAATAGATTTAGGTCGCAGGTGCTAGGTAGTTCCTAGCACCTAAAACCTAGTTCCTTTAGTATTAAGCCTTTGCAGTCAAAATTGCACGCAACGGCGCTGGGTAACCTTCAATGGTTTTACTAGTATCGTTTGGATCTAAAAAGTCGATCAGGGACTCGTTTTCCATCCAATCTGATTTACGTTGTTCTTCAAGCGTTGTAATAGCGCAGTCTTTCACTTGCACATCTTTAAAACCAACACGTTCCATCCAGAGTTTTAGCGCTGCCGTGCTCGGAATAAACCACACGTTACGCATCTTCGCATAGCGGTCAGTGGGCACGAGTACTGTGTTTTCATCGCCTTCAATGACTAAGGTTTCAAGCACTAATTCACCACCTGGGCGAAGCTGCGCTTTTAATTGTGCTAAAAAGTCGATAGGGGAACGACGATGATAAAGCACACCCATCGAAAACACCGTATCAAAGGCTTTTAACTCAGGCAGGGCTTCAACACCTAGCGGTAATAAATGCACGTTTTCATCTGGGTTAAAGTGTTTGATGGCTTGAAACTGGCATAAAAATAAATCAGACGGATCAATGCCAACCACAAACACAGCGCCTTCACCGCGCATCCGCCATAAGTGATAGCCAGAGCCACAGCCGATGTCTAAAACCGTGCGGCCTTTTAGCGGCTCAATGTGCGGTAATAAACGGTCCCACTTCCAATCGCTGCGCCATTCAGTATCAATTTCAATACCGTGTAGGCTGAAAGGGCCTTTACGCCATGGCATCATTCGTTTTAATAAGTGTGTAACTTGTTTTTGTTCGCCGTCGGTCATTTCGCCTGGGGCACCAATTTCAACTTTGTCGATAATATTGACGTGTTTGGTCGCCACTTCAGGCAAGTTTTTTAACACTTTCTGCCATTTTGGTAAATCACCGTGACTTGCCTCTAATTGCCAGTGTTTTAATTGGCTAGGTAGCGTTTCCAGCCAGTGACTTAGCGGGCTTTGTGCGATTGCGGCGTAAAATTGGTTAAACCATTGAGACATTGAATTACTCTTTATATTTGTTACTTGATTGCTACCAGTGAGCAAAAATTAAAACATTGATACCACACTTGGGTTTGGCTAAAGCCAATATCGGTAAGTCGAGAAAGGTGAGCATTTAAAGTATCTGGGCGCATTACATTCTCAATGGCGGTACGTTTTTGGCTAATTTCTAATTCAGAATAACCATTGTGGCGTTTAAAATCGTGGTGCAAGTCAATCAGCAAGTTATCGCATTGCTCGTTCTCGCCTTTGATTTTTTCGCTTAACAGTAATACACCACCGGGTTTTAAATTCGCGTATATTTTTTCAAGCACGGCTTGGCGCTGTGCGGGTGGAATAAACTGTAAAGTAAAGTTCATGGCGACCACTGACGCGTTTTCAATATTTAGCTCATTAATATCACCAAGCGTGACTGTAACAGGCACTTCTGAGCGAAAGCCGTGCAAATGTAATTTACAGCGCTCAACCATGGCTTGAGAATTATCAACGGCAATAATATGGCAATTATCAGTGCGGATATTACGGCGCATGCTTAATGTTACTGCGCCAAGGGAACAGCCCAAATCATAAAGGTTTGAATTGCTTTGCGCATATTCACCGGCCAATTTACCCATCGTACTAACAATGGTTGCATAACCCGGCACTGAGCGCTGGATCATATCTGGGAAAACTTCTACTACATGTTGGTCAAAGCTAAAGTCTTTAACCGCTTGCTCAGTGGCATAAATGCTGTCTTTTATGTTCACACAAACAGTCTCTTGAAAAATAATAGGGCTATTTTAGCATTTTATGCTGGATAGTCAGTGATAATTTCAGTAGCTTGGCTAGAATAATGAATAACAAGTAGAAAAAGAGAAGTTTATGAGCAAAAGTAAAGTGATCAGCACAGATGATATATTGGCAACCCTTTGCCATTCTGTAACGAGTGTATTGTCATCGGCAAGTGGTAATAGTATTAGCTACTCAGCAATGGTACAAAAAATAACCCGCACCTGTATGCGTCCTGATATCGGTTGTTTTGTGTTATTTGATGGCGGATTTACAGGACTGGTAATTACTAATTTCACCTCGCAAGCGGCGATGGAGATTTATCATGATTACATGCGTAATATGGGGATGCCTGAAGAAGAACTAGCTCATAGCCACTTATCGGACGACGTATCAAATGTACTCGGTGAATTGATGAACCAAATCGTTGGTGATTTTACTTCAAAGGTACGCGAGCAGTTACATACTTCAATTACCCAAAATCAACCGAAGATGATGGCCATCAATAAGCAAGTACAGATTTCGGTCGATACTACGATGGATAGACCGCAAGCACGGCGCGTGACATTTACCACCAGTAAACAAAATATCTTTTATTTAGAATTAGCAATGGATAAAACTGAGTTTATCAAATTGCACGATTTTGATATTGCTGAAGCTATTGACCCAGATGACATCATTGAAAACGAAGCAAAGCATAAAGCAGAAAAACAAAAAGCTGCTGATGATGCTGCTAAAGCAAGTGATTTAGATGACGACTTTATGGCAAAACTTGGTTTATAAAGCTACCAAGCTTTAAAACTTTAAGCTTTAAATAACACAATAAAAGCGCGAGTTTACCTTGCGCTTTTTGGTTTGTGGGGAGTTGGTTGCTTTAAGGGATTACTGATAAACCTCGTTGCAATATAAGAAGTAAGCAATGTTAGCGATAATGAGTTAAATGTAACTTTCTTATACCTTCAAGAATTAATGTGATGACCGCAAGCAAAATAGCTATGTACGTAAGCCAATCCTTTTGGTTGATAGTCTCGCCTAAAAGAATCGCCACTATTAATAGCAGCACAGGCTCAACATAAACGAGTAAACCAAAAAGGCTTAAATTTAAATAGGGGGCAGATAGGGATTGAAACGAAAGCGCTAGAGCACTAATCCCCCCAAGTCCTACTACTAAATAAAGCAATGTTAAATTTACGGTTAACTCCGTGACAACTTGTCCATTGGCAAAGATAAAATAACAGGCTATAGGAAGGCTCAAGAGCATATCAACCCATGTGCAACCAATGTTATTAGTGTTGGTTTTTTTTCGTAGCCAAAAATAAATAGGGTAACCTATGCATACAACCCAAACCGGCCACAAAAATGATTGAGAAACAATTAATAGATTTAAAATAGCTATGAGAGCAAATAAACATGCTACTTTTTGATGCGGGGTTAAACGCTCTTGAAAAGCAAGCCGTCCGATAAATACCATAGTAATTGGCATGATAAAGTAGCCTAATGAAACCGCTAAACCATATCCATTTACGGGTGCCCACATGAATAGCCATAATTGTACACCAACTAAAAAAGATGAAAGGAGCCGTGTTAGCCAAAAATACTTTTCATATCGCACCCTCGTATATATGCCCAGTACTAGTGGCCAGTAACCTTTTAGTAGAATAAAAACAGTTAAAAATGGCACCGTAAATAAAACCCGCCAACCATATGTTTCTTGACCTTGAAGTTCATTTAACAGTGAAGTGTAAGCAAACATTAGTGCAAAAAGTGCTGATGAAATTATATTTAAAGTAACTCCCAATGAAGTTTTAGTAGAGTTTTGCATAGTCGGTATATAGAAGAGATTAGGTGTGTATATTTTATTTCAATACCATTGATAAATGGGCTCTAAAAAAGTACTGTTTGCGAGAAAATTTATCACCTTGAGATATTATGAAACTAGATCGCTATGACTATGCACTTTTAGAATTAGTCCAGAAAGATTGCCAAACTCCACTTCGAAAACTGGCTGAAGCGGTACATCTATCAACCGCCTCGGTGCAGCGCCGTATCCATAAACTCAGGGAAAATGGTTATATTGTATCAAATGTGGCGATTTTAGACCCCGATAAGCTAAATCAAGTTATCACTATTTTAGTAGAAGTGGAGGTTAACAGGACACATATTTCTGAGCTTGAGCTACTAAAGCAACGTTTTTCAGGTCCTGAAGTGCAGCAATGCTATTATGTTACGGGTGCAGCCGATTTTGTACTGATATTAGTTGTGCCTAATATGCAGCGCTTTCAAGAGATTTGTGATAAGTTTTTTCATGAGAACGATAATATCAAATCATTTAGAACCACCGTTGTACTAGAACGCGTTAAATCGAGTTTAAATGTGCTTTAAATACACTTGTGGTGACAATCAATTATTTTATGATGGAATGATTTATATTTTTGAATAACTGACTCAAAATATTTTTGTTCAGATAGTGGATGATAATCTGCAATTGCCTAGCGTATAACCCAAGTGGTTTATAAAACCACTTGGGTTATAGCAATTGAGTGTTTAGCGGATAATCATTTGCTCACGCTCAGGGCCCACAGACACCATACTTACAGGTACTCCCATCAGTGCTTCGATGCGTTCTACATAATGCTGCGCTGCAGCAGGCAGACTGTCGAATGTACGACAACCGGTAATATCTTCATCCCACGCTGGCATGCTTTCATAGATTGGCGTTAAAGCCGCTGTTTGTGGCCAAATAGGGTTCTCGCTGTGATCGCCTGCATAACCAACGCAGATTTTTAAATCTTTCATGCCAGATAGGCAATCAATTTTGGTTAAAGCGATTTCAGTGGCTGCTTGTAATTCAACACCGTTACGGGTGGCAACTGCATCAAAATAACCCATATCACGTGGGCGGCCAGTCACTGCGCCATATTCGTTCGCGCTTTCACGAAAATTGTCTTGCTCTGCCATGGCGGTAACGAGTGTACCTGTACCAACAGATGAGCTAAATGATTTAGCCACAGCGATAACACGCTCAGGGCGCAAAGCTGGCAGCCCGCTGCCAATTCCTGCATAGGCAGCTGTCACGTTTGATGATGTAGTATACGGGTATTCGCCGTAAACTAAATCGCGGCCTGCGCCTAGTTGCGCTTCAAACAATAAGTTGGCATCTTGCTTTTGCAGTGCTTTTAAAGGCTCTGTTACATTACAAATAAATTCACGCCAAGGAGCGCTGACAGCTAATAACCACTCAGTCATTTGTTCAGCTGTTTGTGAAAAATCACAGCTTGGGTAAAGGGCTTTTAGCTGTGGCATTTTCCAATCCAGCATAAATTGAATACGCTCTAATAAAACGTCTGGCTGATTTAACCAGCCAACTAAAATGCCTTTTTTCATTACTCGGTCGCCGTATGCAGGTGCAATTCCTTGACGAGTAGAGCCGTAAGCAGCATCGCCTAAGCGCACTTCTTCGAGGGTATCTTCAAGGGCGTGTAATGGTAAGCATAACGTTGCACGATCAGAAATACATAATTTTACATCAACACCGGCGGCGTTAACTTCGGCTATTTCTTCGCTTAATGCCGCAGGGCTTATCACCATGCCTGGGCCTAGTACTGCAATACAATCAGGATTAAAAATACCGCTTGGTAATTGGTGTAGTTTAAACGTACCAAAGTCATTCACAACGGTATGTCCGGCGTTATTACCACCTTGAAAGCGAATGCTCGCAGATGCGTTCTCAGCTAGAAAATCGACGATACGGCCTTTGCCTTCATCACCCCAGTTTGCACCTACAACAACAATTGACGGCATAATTTAATCTCCAAATTGATTGAACGAATATGGTATGCGCTCTATTAAAATAAGAGAAATTAATTATAATTATTATCTTGATAAGAATTTCATATCGATTTCACACCATTAAGGTCATAAAGATGCTAGATATTCACTGGTTAAAAACCTTTGTCACATTGGCTGAGTTAAAGCACTTTGGTAAAACAGCCAATGCGCTGCATATGACACAGCCAAATGTTAGCTTGCATATTAAGCAGTTAGAAAAAACGACACGGGTTAAACTGATAGAACGTAATCCCTTTAGTTTGACCCAAGCAGGTTTACGGCTATTAGAGTCTGGACAAAAAACCTTATGGGAATTACAGGTTTGCCAATCTGACTTAAATGCGATTAATGATCTCAGCCAAGGCACACTGACAATTGCCGCCAGTGATATAATTTCTCGTTTATTGTTGATTGAGCCTTTTCAGCTTTTTAAGCGCCAGTTTCCTGGCATTGACTTTACTTTGCTCAATACAACGTCTTCTCAAGCGTCAGCATTGGTTAAAAGTGCTGAAGCTGATTTAGGGTTTGTGATTGCCCAAAAAGAAAGTGAGCCGCTGCATTTTACGCAATTACAGCAGATAAAATGGTGTGCATTAGGTAATCATTTAAAGTTATGGCAGCAAGCCAAAAACGATAACAATGTTACACTGACTGAGCCGCCAACATTAATCTTACTCGGCCATGATACGCGAACTCGAGACTTGCTCGATAGTGCCTTGCCATCTTTAAACTTACCAAATTACCGGGTGATGGAAGTGGGCAGTGTGGATGCGCAAATTGATTGGGCTGAAGCGGGGTTTGGCGTTGCCATCGTGCCAGAGTTTTCCCTGCGCAGTAAAGCAAATCTAACTACCACAGTGACCGCATTACCGCAATTTCCAACTACCAGTTTAGGTTATATAGTGAGGCAAAATCAGGTACTTTCAAAAGCGATAAAGCAATTGCTACATTGGGTCAATGAAGAGATCTCCCGTACTCATCTTGCATAGTATTTATATGTTCACTGTTCGGTTATGTACTTTGTGATTCAGTTATTTTTATGTGTAAGGGTTTTTACCTTCAGCTACTAATACACAAAAAATCCGTAAATCTAATTCGAGTTGATGGTAGCTTGGCTCCATGTGGCAGCACAGGGCGTAAAAGCTTTTGTTGTGGTCTTTTTCCTTAAAGTGGGCGAGCTCGTGTACTACTAAAGCTTTGAGTAACTCCTCTGGTGCACGCAGTAAATCACTGTTGATGGCTAAATCGTGCTTGCGGGTTTTACCTTGCATACGATACGTATGAGTACCTAGCGCGTTAGTGACCATATCGCCTTGTTTTTTAAACGCGGCGCGGCCAAACGGTGGCGCATTTTTTAAATAGCGCTTTTTAAGCTCAGTGGCGTATGCGTATAACGACTTGTCACTGGTAATATTATGGGAGCTGGGGTATTTTTTAGTTAAATACGCGCCGTGTTTATCATTTTCAATAAGCTGCATTACTTGCGTTACAATTTGCTCTGGATAGCCGCTAAAATAGCGTTTAAAATCACTCATTCAATACTTCTTTGTAGTTAATTAATTTTCAACGCGAGTCAAAAAAGGCTGGCTTGACTGGCTTCTTTTTCACCAGTGAAAGGGTTTAGCACGGGGTGCTGGTAACCTAAATCTTGGCAAAACTCGCGTGCTAATAATGGTGCTTGGCGGTTATCTGCAGTATGAAAAAATACATACGGGTGCTTACCCTCATCAAGCCATTGTTTTACTTTTTTAAGCCACGGTTGGTAATAGCTTTTATAGTCATGATCTAAATCGGCAATCACAAAGCGGGCCATAGGTTGATTGCCTGTTGCAATGGCATGCACGGGTAAATGGGGCTTTTTTTGTTGGGCATCGATGAGTGCTTCAGTGTTCGGCTTAACTGCAAATAATGCGCGGGTGTCCATTGAGATACGGTTGACATTGTTTGCTATTAATAGCTGATTAAAGGCAATTTCGGCTGCGCCTTTCTTAAAAAATTCGGGGTGGCGAACTTCAACGCCGTAGTTTAAACCTGTCGGGAGCTTGGCAATAAACTGTGCTAATAACGGCAGTTGTTTGGGGCTAAAACTACTTGGTAGCTGCAACATGATTTGCCCAACATGAGACAATATTGGCTCGAATAAATTAAACCATGCAGTGAGTTCGTCATCGATATGAGTAAGCTGTAATTCATGACTAAAGCGTCGATGGAATTTAAAAGTAAATTTAAAGTCATTGCCGACAGCATCACGCCAGCGATTTAATGATTCAACACTAGGATCGGCATAAAAGCTGGTATTGCCTTCGACTGAATTAAACACCTGTGCGTATTCGTGCAACATATCGGCATTTTTGCAGTGACTTGATAATAAATTGCCTTTCCACGCGGTACTTGACCACTGCGGACACCCTAAATACAACATAAAACGGTTAACTGATTGTGTGTTTTGGCTAGTATACCAAATCTATAAATTGAAAGCATAGTAGCTGCTGCCGAGCTCGCATTTTCAAGTAACTTGGGTATAATGCTCCCCCTAAAATGATTTATAAATAGTGGCTTATTCTCCCTCAAAAACAGCAATTCTTAGGGGAAGCGGCTATTCGTCTTTACACTGACAGGAAAACTATGCGCTCTATATACTGCGGACAGCTAAATAAAACTCACGTAGATCAAGAAGTTGAACTATGTGGTTGGATCAACAAACGACGTGACCTTGGTGGACTTATCTTTGTCGATTTACGCGATAGAGAAGGTTTAGTACAAGTTGTATTCGATCCTGAAGTTGAAGGCTTAATGGATACCGCGAATACATTACGTCAAGAATTTTGCGTACAATTAAAAGGTGTAGTTCGCGCACGTCCTGACAGCCAAATCAACAAAGATATGGCAACTGGTGAAGTTGAAATTTTAGGCACAGGCCTTACTATCATCAACCGTTCAGAGCCATTACCACTTGATTTTAATCAGGTAAACTCTGAAGAGCGTCGCTTAAAATACCGTTACTTAGACCTTCGCCGTTTAGAAATGAGTGACCGTATTAAACTACGCGCTAAAGCTAGCAGCTTTGTGCGTCGTTTCTTAGATGAAAATAATTTCTTAGATATCGAAACGCCAGTACTTACAAAAGCTACTCCAGAAGGAGCGCGCGATTATTTAGTACCGAGCCGTGTTCACAAAGGCAGTTTTTACGCATTACCGCAGTCTCCGCAGTTGTTCAAGCAATTGTTGATGATGTCGGGTTTTGACCGTTACTACCAAATTGTTAAATGTTTCCGTGATGAAGATTTACGTGCTGACCGTCAGCCTGAGTTTACTCAAATCGATATAGAGACCTCGTTCATGAGCTCTGCTCAGGTACGTGGTATCACAGAAAAAATGATCCGCGAAATGTGGCAGCAATTGCTAGACGTGGATTTAGGCGAGTTCCCAATCATGCCTTACGCTGAGGCAATGAGCTTGTATGGTTCTGACAAGCCTGATTTACGTAACCCAATGACATTAATTGACGTTGCCGATTTAGTGAAAGACGTCGAGTTTAAAGTTTTTTCTGGTCCTGCCAATGATGAAAAAGGCCGTGTTGCTGTATTAACAGTACCAGGCGGTGCATCACTTTCGCGTAAGCAACTAGATGACTACACTAAATTCATCGGTATTTATGGCGCGAAAGGGCTTGCGTGGATGAAAGTAAACGACCGCGGTGCAGGCGCTGAAGGCGTGCAATCGCCAATCGCTAAGTTCTTAAATGAAGAGGTGATCAACGAACTTCTTGCACGCACTAACGCACAAACTGGCGACATCATTTTATTCGGTGCTGATAAACGCAACACAGTAAACGAAGCTATGGGCGCGCTACGTATTAAGATTGGCCTTGATTTAGAGATCACTAATCTAAATAGCTGGGCTCCACTTTGGGTTGTTGACTTCCCAATGTTTGAAGAAGACGACGAAGGTACATTGCATGCTGTTCATCACCCATTTACAGCACCAAAAGATGTAAATGCAAGCGAACTTGAAGCAAACCCAGCAGCGGCTATTTCAGATGCATACGATATGGTACTAAATGGCTACGAAGTAGGTGGTGGTTCGGTACGTATTCATAATACAGATATGCAAGAAGCAGCGTTTAGAATCCTAGGTATTGATGCACAAGAGCAGCAAGACAAGTTTGGTTTCTTACTTGAAGCGTTAAAATACGGTACGCCACCACATGCTGGTTTAGCGTTCGGTTTAGACCGTTTAGCAATGCTACTGTGTGGTACTGATAATATTCGTGACGTGATTGCTTTCCCTAAAACAACCCAAGCGTCGTGTTTGTTAACTAACGCACCAAGTAAAGCAAATGCAGATTCGCTTACAGAGCTTGCTATTAGCGTTGTTGAAAAAGCTGAAAAATCAGCAGAATAAGTGATTAATTAGCACTTAATCTTACTATTGATTTAAAACCCTTAAGTGTAGGCTTAAGGGTTTTTTTATGGTGTAATCAAAATGGTTTAATAAAAATATATTAAGGATAGTAAATGAGTATTAGTGCAACTTTGCTTGGTGAGTTCTTGGCTTTGATATTTATAGTATGCATCCCATTTTTTACGTGGATAAGTTATCGTCTTGGTAAAAGAAAAACAACAACACCGGTTATTGTTGCTGTAATTGGTGGGCTATTAGCGATTATTCCTATTTTTGGGTTGATCTATATCGCAGTTCTTGCTTTGAAAAACGATTTAGAGGTTAAGCATTCGAGTGTTTAAAGAGTTCGATTATTTCGATCAGCAATTTTCAAAATGTGTTGCCAGCGCGCAGCGCTTTAGTGACATTGAGTTTGAACAGTGCCAGTTTATTGAATGTGATTTTAGTCATAGTCAATTTAGTAATTGTCGTTTTATTGAGTGTGAATTTATTAACTGTAATTTAAGCGATTTAAATTGGGGTTATAGTTCGTTAGAAGAAGTCAGCTTTGTTGATTGTAAGCTCAACAGTATTCAATGGGCGCAGGTCAATTGGCCACAATTGTCACTTACTTCATCGGTGAGTTTTAAAAATTGCCAACTTAGTCATAGCTCGTTTTATGAGTTACAGTTAAAAGGCTTGATCATGACGGACTGTTTTGCCAAAGATGTTGATTTTAGACAGGCTAATTTAGCTACCAGTGATTTTAGTAACACTGATTTTAGAGATAGCCTGTTTCAGCAAACAAACTTGAGTAAAGTAAACTTTGTCGGTGCGATGCATTTTAATATTGATATTAAAAATAATAATGTCAGTCGGGCTAAGTTTGAGCGCTTTGCAGCGTTAAACTTACTCAGCGGACTAGATATCGAGCTGGTGGATTAGCCGTTATGACACGGCTAATCTAATGCTTAATTAGCAGGCAGGGCCATTTTTATTTCGTGCGCTGGCAAGTGCGCGGGCAATTTCAAGTAATGCAGGGGAAATATCACTGGCGCCATCTTTGATGAGTTTTGATACATCACCTGATGAATACAAACTATCGCGTGGTGATTTAATGCCTAATTCACGCACAAAATCTTTAGTCTTGCCGGTGCTGCCTGTTTCGATAAATTTGAAAATAATACGCTCGTTATTATTTTTTGGCTCTGTTTCTAGCGTTTCGATTTCATCTTGATACGCTTCAATTCTGCTTTGTAAAATATCGATACGCTGTTCGATGCTGTTGTATGATTTCATGGATAGGTTCTTTTCTAAATAGACGTTAGGACAATACGACTATTATCGCATAAATTTATAATAATTATTTTTTTCTTTAAAACTCTTCTGCTGTTTTAGGTACCTCGTTTTATTGCAATTAATATTCAAAAGCTTAAAGTACTTTATAATTTAAATAAAATAAGTCGAGCAAATTAATGCCACCACCTTTTAAGTACCTTGTGAGCTTCTTTTTTCTCATAGTCAGTGTAGCCGCCAGTTCCGCAACAAACAGCGAAATGATTGTTGATAAAGCGCGTGACCGCGCGATTCCGATCAGTATTTCATTACCAGCATATAACGAGCATTGTAGCCAACAAACAAAATGCCCTGTGGTATTTATTAATGCCGGATATGGTATTGCGCATACTGACTATCAGTTTGCGGCTGATATATTTACAGCTAAGGGCTATTTAACCATTGCTGTAGCCCATGAATTAGACAGCGATCCTGCGCTCAACCGCACGCCACCTTATATGGCCACTCGTATGGAAAACTGGCATCGTGGTGTGGTCACTCTAAAATTTTTAGTGACCGAGTTGAGCTCTCGCTACCCAGAGTATGATTTTACGCGGTTAACGTTATTTGGCCATTCTAATGGCGGTGATATAGCCGCGCTTTACGCGGCGATTTATCCCAAGCAAGTGAGTCAAATTATTACGCTTGATCATCGGCGTATGTTGTTACCTCGCAATAAAAACATTCGGGTTTTAACGCTTCGTGGCAGTGATTACCCTGCGGATAATCAGGTATTACTCAATGAAGATGAATTAGCACAGTATCCGGTTACACAGATTTCGATAAAAAATTCACGCCATAATGATATGTATGATGGTGGACCTATGTGGCTGGTGGATAGAATGGGTAAAGAACTCAGTCAGTTTTTAGCGGCAAAGCTTAGGGGGCGTGTTGATACTTTTGAATATAGCACAAGCAATTAAATATTTTTAGTTTAATAAAAAGATATGCTTTGGACAAAATGGTGGTTGAGCATAGAGACCACCAAAGTGATTTCATATTTTTTGATATTTATACCAGTTAGCCTTCAGGTGTAGCAAACTGTTGTATTGGCCGCTCTTTTATCTCCATATCGGTAGTAGGAATCGTTAACAGAGAGTAATTCGTTCTTATAGTGATAATATCTACAAATTTGTCATTAATAAAAAGATTTACAAACGGTGTAATTGTCCCAACTAAATATCTTTTTTTTGGGTCCAAAGCAAACTTTTCTTCCATACCTTTTAGTTCAATAAACTTGACTTCTAGTGGCTCGAATTCTAATGATGATAATTGCTTATGGGCACGTCGTCGCTCTAGCATTGGCTGCTCAGGGACACTTGCACCAGAATTTTTTGTTTTTATTGAATAATATTCATCCGCTTCATATATATACATTGAGTTTAAGTCGATACCCTGCTCGTTGAAAGCTAGCGAGCTTAGCGTCACTCGATACGGGGTTGTGTTAGCTAGTCTTATGTTAGTTATACATCTAGTATCTATATGACAAAAAGTATAAGAAGAGGTGGCGATAGGGCTTTCAATAATCTCTTCAGAATGAGTGAATGCAGAGTAACTAATTAAACAAAATATAATATTTATAAAAATTTTCATTGGGCCACTCGAACTGCATTTTCAAAAAGATATGATGAATATAGCAAGGTATCTCTGTCTTTGTCAGTTTGGTTTTTCCGTGCGTTCTGAGCAATAAAACTAAGCTCTTGCATAGCTGTTCTGGCATTATACGTTGTATCTTCAGAGGTCCAGACTGCGTGACTAAACTCATGAACGATAGTATCAACTTTTCTGTCAGTACCCACGTCAAAAAAACTTTTACCAAACCCTATAATACCATATCTATCATAATAGGTAGCATCGCCAAACCCTGCGCATTTATAAAGTTTTTGCGGGGTCAAATGCATAGAACCGATAAGGTTAATTGTTTTCCGTGCTTGGCGAATTAAAAAAGTTCGTGTTGCTTCAAAGTTTGTAGGATTTACAAAGCCATATTGCTTCATAATCGATTCGAATTTGTCTTTTTGTCTTTTATCTGCGTTAGATGGGTTATGTAATATATTGATAAAAGTAGTTAATGCTTTGGGAGTAATTAACATAGCTATTTCAATTTTTTTTAGCTCAGATAGAGTTAACTCAATACCGGTTTTATTTGTTACTTCATAAATTGAAAAGTTATTGCGTGTGTAATGAGTGTTTTTGTTCATACCTATCCTTGGCTATATATTATTCTGTGTATCTTACTCACTTTGTACCTAATATTCAATTGTGTTGAAAGAGAAATACAGAACCATAATTTTACAGAATATTTGTTTGTGTTAGTGATTTTGGGTTTCATCACTAGCGTTTTTTATGACAGGGATCGCACTCTAAAAACATTGATATAGGGAAATTATACTAACTTTAGCATAGCTGTTTTTTTGCTTTATCAATTCTTTTTTGAGAAATTATGTTAGCAGTTACATAATGCCTTATTGCCTTCATATTTCTTATCTGTGGCGTAAATAGCTATGTAAGCAGTGATGTTATTCTTGATGAAGCTCGCGGTCGTATCATCCCAATCATTATTGAACTCCCAGCACCTAGCGCTCACTGTAGCCAACAAACAAAATGCCCTGTGGTATTTATTAATGCCGGATATGGTATTGCGCATACTGACTATCAGTTTGCGGCTGATATATTTACAGCTAAGGGCTATTTAACCATTGCTGTAGCCCATGAATTAGACAGCGATCCTGCGCTCAACCGCACGCCACCTTATATGGCCACTCGTATGGAAAACTGGCATCGTGGTGTGGTCACTCTTAAATTTTTAGTGACCGAGTTGGGCCCTCGCTACCCAGAGTATGATTTTACGCGGTTCACGTTATTTGGTCATTCTAATGGCGGTGATATAGCTGCGCTTTACGCGGCGATTTATCCCAAGCAAGTGAGTCAAATTATTACGCTTGATCATCGGCGTATGTTGTTATCTCGCAATAAGAACATTCGGGTTTTAACGTTACGTGGCAGTGATTACCCTGCGGATAATCAGGTATTACTCAATGAAGATGAATTAGCACAGTATCCGGTTACGCAGATTTCGATAGAGAACTCACGCCATAATGATATGTATGATGGCGGACCTAAATGGTTAGTAGAGCGGATGAGTAAAGAAATCAAAGCGTTTGTTGCAAACTAAAATAATAAAACTTAGCGCGTAAACATATTAAGTTGCCACTCTTACGCGCTTGATAGTTATTTTACCAGCTCACTTACAATCAGTGGGTTGTTATGCAGGGTTTTATGCACAGGACATTTGTCGGCAATTTCTAATAGGCGCTGGCGCTGAGCGTCACTTAAATCGCCCACCAGGGTGATTTTACGAGTGATGGCTTCGAGTTTGTCGGTTTGCTCGCAGTTATCGCAATCGGCGTGATAATCACGGCTGTGGTCCAGTTCTACCTTTATGTGTTCAAGTGGCAAGTTTTTACGACTTGCATACATACGTAAAGTCATCGCGGTGCATGCACCAAGTCCAGCAAGTAAGTGGTGATAAGGGTCTGGGCCTAAATTATTACCGCCAACACTTAGTGGTTCATCGGCAAGCCAAGTATGATCCTTGGTACTTACATGCTGAGTAAAGACATGATCTTTCTCTTCAACTAATACATTGCCGCTGCTAAGTTTGGCACTGTACTGGTTTTTATCAAAATCCACATAACGTTTTGCCCATGATGCTATAACGTCTGCTGCGTAATCTGCATCGTCTTTGTTAGTGAGTAAGTGGTCGGCGTTATCTAGGCTAATAAAGCTTTTTGGATGTTTAGCAGCGGCGTAAATCTTTTCAGCTTCGTTAATACTTACCGCGGCATCAATAGGGGAGTGCATAACTAATAAAGCACGTTTTAATTTACTGATATGGCTGCGGTCGTAATTGGCAATGTCGTCCACAAACTGTTTTTTAATGGTAAATTCTCGCCCTGCTAAATTTACCTTGGCTTCGCCCTTGCTATTAATTTCATCAAGATGAGCGGCAAAGTTATGCGCTACATGTTGCGCATCTGATGGTGCGCCTATGGTGGTAATGGCTTGTACTTCAGCAATGTGTTCGGCAGCTGCTAGTACCGCTGCGCCCCCTAAACTATGACCGATTAATAATTGTGGCGCTTTAAAGTGTTCACGTAAGTGATCTGCCGCGGCAATTAAATCTTGGATATTTGATGAGAAATTACTGTTGGCAAAATCACCGTCGCTATTACCAAGGCCAGTAAAATCAAAGCGTAATACCGCAATACCTTGTTGAGTGAGTGCTCGGCTAATTCGACTTGCTGCGGCTATATCTTTACCACAGGTAAAACAATGGGCAAACAAGGCATAAAATTTAATATCACTGGCGGGTGTTTCAAGCTGACCGGCGAGTGTTAAATCACCACTTTTGAACGAAATTTTTTGGCGCATAGGTTACCTTTGCTTAATGAAAGAGGTTAGTGAAGAATAGACCATTAAAGTGCGTTTATAATTACAGTTGTTTTGGCGTTTTATCCACAATAACAACATTTTGATTTGCATCAAGTAATAAACGCTTACCCAGCTAAAGAGGACATAAGTCCTTATGTTTTTTTGCCCGTTTTATTATGCTCGCGAAGCGCTACAATGGAGCAACTGCTATGATTAGCAAAGGCTTTTAACAACTTAATTCATTGGATACGAACATGCAATTACCTACCGTTGATTATAAAGCGAGCGATGCGGCCGCTCAATTTGTTGAGTCTCTTAGAAATACGGGCTTTGGTGTATTAAAAAACCACCCAATTCCACAGTCTCTTGTTGAATCAATTTATAAAAATTGGCAGGATTTTTTTAATTCTGAACAAAAACATGAATTCTTATTCTCTAAAGACACTCAAGATGGCTACTTTCCGCCTTCGGTATCAGAAGTTGCAAAAGGCTTTACAGTTAAAGACATTAAAGAATACTTTCATGTTTATCCAAAAGGCCGTGTACCAGCGCAGTTAGAAGCAGATATTCGCGAATATTATCGTTTAGCCAATGAATTTGCTGCGACATTGTTAAGCTGGGTGCAAGCTGAAGCACCAGCGGATGTGCGTGCTAAGTTTTCAATCGATTTAAAAGATATGATTGCTGATTCAGAGCAAACATTATTACGTATATTACATTACCCGCCGATGACAGGTGATGAAGAACCTGGCGCTATTCGTGCTGCTGCACATGGTGATATTAATTTATTAACGGTATTACCTGCTTCAAATGAGCCAGGCTTGCAAGTACAAAAAACAGATGGCGGTTGGTTAGATGTGCCATGCGATTTTGGCAGTTTAATTATTAACATTGGCGACATGTTGCAAGAAGCGTCAGGTGGTTATTTTCCGTCGACTATTCACCGTGTTATTAACCCTACTGGCAAAGCGTCATCTAAGTCACGTATTTCTTTGCCGTTATTTTTGCACCCGCGTCCAGATGTGGTGTTATCAGCGCGTTATACTGCTGACAGTTACTTACAAGAGCGTCTGCGTGAGTTAGGTGTTAAATAGCATCACTCAAGTGATGATAGCTTTTCAACAGCGGCCACAGTGCCGCTTTTTTGTTTTTTAAGGTTGTGTTTTTTTAGTGAGTTATAGTGTGATGTGGCTAGTTAAATTTGGCTGACGCTATTTCAAACGTGAATATACCATGCATTATTGCGTACGATCGGTATAATGCGCCATTGGCCGATTGGGCCTTAAAATTATTGAGAGAAAATATGAGTTTTGATGGGTTAGGTTTATCACAGTCTTTAGTTAATGCGGTTTTAGAAAAGGGCTATGAAACGCCAACACCAATTCAGGCTCAAGCCATTCCAGCGATCATTGAAGGTCGTGATGTTATGGCTGCAGCGCAAACTGGTACAGGTAAAACAGCGGGTTTCACTTTACCGTTAATTGAGCGCTTATCAACAGGCCAAAAAGCCAAGGTTAACCAAGTTCGTGCTTTAATTTTAACTCCAACCCGTGAGCTGGCATTACAAGTAAGCGAGAACGTTGAAGAGTATGCTAAGCATTCTAATATCAGTTCTTTTGTTGTGTACGGTGGTGTTAAAATTAATCCGCAAATGATGCGTTTACGCAAAGGCGTAGATATTTTAGTTGCCACTCCGGGTCGTTTAATGGATTTGCATAACCAAAATGCCTTGAAGTTCGATAACCTCGAAGTGTTGGTGCTTGATGAAGCTGACCGTATGCTTGATATGGGCTTTATTCATGACATTAAACGTATCATCAGCAAGTTACCGGCTAAACGTCAAAACTTGATGTTCTCAGCGACGTTCTCAGACGATATTAGAGCGCTTGCGAAAGGGCTTATTAATGATCCGGTTGAAATTTCAGTCGCTGCAAAAAATACCACGGCAAAAAGTGTTACCCAATGCGTTTATGCGGTAGATAAAGCACGTAAAACCGCCTTGTTAAGTCATTTAATTCGTACTAATGATTGGCAACAAGTGTTGGTATTTAGCCGCACTAAACATGGTGCAAACCGTTTAGTAAAGCAGTTAGAGCGCGATGATATTGTTGGCGCTGCAATTCATGGTAATAAATCTCAAGGCGCGCGTGTTAAAGCGCTTGAAGGCTTTAAAAGTGGCGAAGTACGCGTACTTGTGGCAACGGATATTGTTGCCCGTGGTTTAGACATTGTTGAACTGCCACATGTAGTTAACTATGATTTGCCTAATGTGTATGAAGATTATGTGCATCGTATTGGTCGTACCGGCCGTGCGGGTGCATCTGGCGACGCAATTTCATTTGTAACACCGGAAGATGCTGATGACTTATACGGTATTGAACGTTTTATCGGTGAATTGATCCCACGTGCAAAAGAAGCTGGTTTTGAGCCAACAAAAGGAGTGCCTGAAAGAGAGCTTGATGCACGACCTATCAAACCTAAAAAGCCTAAAAAAGCGGGTCAGCCTTTTTCTAAACCTAAGTCTGATAGCAAAAAGCCAAATAATAACGGCGGTAATGGCACCGGCCCACGCCGTGGTGGCTCAGGTAAAAAACCTACTGCTAAAGCCGCTGGTGAGCAAACACAAAACCCATGGGCTAAGCGTCAATCTGTTGGTGGCAGTGGTCAACGTCGTCGCTCTGGTAATGATGGCGTGAGTAACACGTAATAATATTTTGATAAAAAACGCGCCTAAGCTGGCGCGTTTTTTTATGCTTTTTATTTCTATAATGCTTTAAGATAATTAACTGCTAAGCCAATAAATAAGGTGACGGTGACACTTAAAAGTGTACCGAGCATAACATATTCGGTGAGTTTTTTATCTTTACTGGCACGTAAGTCGCCAAAGCGAAATACCGATTTTGCTGCTAATAAAAAGCCAACGCCAGCCAACTGATCTAGCAAAATAAATGTAAGCATTAATACTCGCTCAAGCATGCCAATACTTTGCCCCGCTGCTGGTAAACTTCCTGTGGAGCTAAACCCGGTAGTGAGACGCTCTAACATCATACGAATGAACACAGCACTGGGACTCAATACCAGTAAATAGCCACATAGCACCCATAATGTAGTGGGGGTTATCAGCCATTGCCAAATGCTGGTAATAAATTCACTGTTGTCGCTCAACCACACAGTCAGTAGTAGTATCACGACAAGATGAGCAAGTTGATCAATGATAAATGGCACAACTCCTTTGTTTGAATATGATTTTGCTAAATCAATTAAGTAGTGGGTCACGATAACAATAGCTGTGGCAATACCGATACGCGAGAGCTCTTGCCAGCCAAAACTAAACTCCCACCAGCTGACAATTGCTGCCGTAGTTAGACCGTGCACTAGCACATGCAAGTACAGTTTTTTAGCACGAAAGTGACGTGTATTACGGTTATTAACCCAACTCATTGGCTGCCAATAAAAATCAGCTAAAATATGACCGATAAATAATGCAACTAATAACAACATAAAACTCATTTTTTTACTCCTATCACGGCATTAGCAATGGCCTGCTCTGCATAGTCTAAAAAACGCTCGATCAACTGATAATGTGCAAGATTAAGTAACTTGGTCACATTCTCACGGCTGGTTTTTAATTGTTTAGCAAGTTCACTATGTTGATTGTTTTCTGCGGTTAAATAGACATATAAGGCATTCGCTTGTTTGTGTGTCATTTTGCTCAGGAGCACGTCAATAAAAGCTAGATTAAGGGTTAAGCCATCATTTTTGAGTTCATCAATACTGCTAAGAGTAAAGCGTTGGTTATGGATTTCGTCAAGACCGCGCCCCGATAATGTAAATGCAGAGCCTGTTGCTGTTTTAATATCGGCTCTAGCATTATCTATTTCACCAATGGCAAGGCTTTGGCGAATTTCATAGCCGGTGGCTTTAAGATGTAAGTAAAGCAGCACTGCGACACGGCATACTTGGGGTGGTTGATTTATTTGCACCTGAAAAGCATCGCCTCGATAAATAATACTTTGTCCTAGATGGCGTTGAGTAATTGCTCGCAAACTTTGGTCGAGCTGGTAGAGCATCGCATCGTAGTCGTGCTTTGGAATATGTTGTGATTTGATCACATCACCGCTGATCACCGCAATCATAAATGTCCTTGATTTAAGTTACATAAAGAAAAGTAACCAATTTTGGTTACATGCTTCAATGTAACTAATTTAGGTTACTTGTAAGCTAAATGCAAGGGCTTGAAATTAATCAGGGTATGCTACAGTAGTGTGATTAATTTAAAAGGGATAACGCATGAGTCAAGAAATACATAGTACAACGGCGAAAAAGCCGAGAGTGGGGATTTTTGTCGATGTCCAAAATATTTATTACACCTGTCGAGAGAGCTACCGAAAAAACTTTGATTACAATGCCTTTTGGGCAAAAATCAGTGATGACTATGATATAGACTGCGCGATTGCATATGCAATTTATCGCGGGGACGAAAAGCAATCTCAATTTCAAAATATTCTTCGTGCGATTGGTTTTGAGGTAAAGCTAAAACCATTTATTCAGCGTAAAGATGGCAGCGCAAAAGGCGATTGGGACGTCGGCATCACCATCGACATGCTAGAACAAGGTAAAAACCTCGACAAAGTTATTTTACTCTCCGGCGACGGGGATTTTGCCTTATTACTGGGTCATTTACAGCATCATTATAATGTACCGTGTGACGTCTATGGCGCTGATAGACTGACGGCTGATGCATTAAAACAAAGTGCGGCACAGTTTTTTTGCATTGATGATTCCCTGTTACTTTGAAACTAATGTATTAAAAACATAACATCATGTTAAAAATATTTGACATGATGTGAGCCCACTCTTATAGTCATTAATGTTAAGTATACTTAACATCAAATTTATTATTATAAGGGGGTGATATGAGTTATACACAAAAATCGCGGTTACTTGAGATGTGCATAACGATGGTTGTGTTGTTTAATTACTTGCAGTCAGTATTATCAATGACGCCAGAAGCTCAGATGGATCCGTTATTAGCAAGTGGCTTGTTGATATCACTTACGATACAAACCGTTGTAATGCTTATTGTGATGCACATTATCTTAGCGATATTTAATACTAAATATGCGGATCAAGCGAAAGATGAACGCGAACAGGCTATTGCCTTAAAAGCAAAAAGTGTTGCACTACTTATTTTACAATTAGGCGTTGTGAACGCGGTGTTTGCAATGCTGATTGACCCACATTTTGGGTTTGCAATTAGTCCGGTTCACCAGTTAGTAATCGCAGCGTTGGTGAGCGAGATAATCGGCGCTGGGGCCGAAGCATGGCTATTATATAGAGGTTAGAATGGCAAAGTTAGCGATTACTAACACGATCCGTGCATTACGGTTTCAGCATAATGAAATGACGCAGCAGCAATTAGCTGAAGTCGTTGGGGTGACGCGTCAAACAATTGCCGCAATTGAAGCGGCAAGGTATTCACCGTCGCTGGAGGTCGCTTTTAAGATCGCGATTGTTTTTAATCTACCACTAGAAAAAATATTCCAATATCGACAGTGAATCTTTACTAAATTATTATTTTTGGTAAACTGGATGCATATTCTGCATTTTTATTTATGTTTTTTGGCCATTTAAGTTATGAAAATAGTGTTATAAATCACCATTTTTGTTGTTTTTTTAGGTAATAATGTCATTTTTAAACCTTATTATTACGTTAAAAGATAGTCGACACTAATTTAATTGATATTAATTATTTATTTAATTCAGTTAATTAGAGATAAATGTGGGATATGTGAGATTTTTTATAAAAAACTTAATGACAACGCTGTCATTTGTTGTGTAACATTAATTCAACATGGGTTGAGGGTGAATCGCATTAAGATAATAAAAAAACATGCGATTAATACAAATATAAAACGAAGGTTAGAGGTCGTTAAATGATGGCTAAGAGTGCGAATGAGGACCAATTGTATATTGGTATCGACGGTGGCGGAACTAAGTGCCGTGCAACTATATACTCTGTGCAAAACGGGGTATTAGGAACAGGTTTAGGTGGCCCTGCGAATCCATTACATGGGTTGGAGCGCACATTAGAGTCAATAATGGTATCTACACAATTGGCGATGCGCGATGCAGGTTTGCCATTAGAGTCGATTCATCAAGTGTATGCCGGTTTAGGATTGGCGGGTGTTAATTTACCGAACTTATATGAAAAAATAACAGAGTGGGAGCACCCATTTAAACAAATGTTTTTAACTACTGACTTACATACGGCGTGTATCGGGGCTCATGAAGGCGGTGATGGTGCTGTGATAATCACGGGTACTGGTTCATGTGGTTTTTCATATGTAAAAGGGCAGTCGGTGAATTACGGCGGTCATGGTTTTGCACTTGGCGATAAAGGCAGTGGCGCATGGATGGGCTTAGAGGCAATTAAAGCGGTGTTAATGGAGCTAGATGGTTTAGGTCCTCACACGATAATGACGCCAGTGGTTAAAGAGCATTTTAATGTCACCACAGCAATGGGCATTGCAGAGCAAATGGCCGGACAACCGTCAAGTAGCTATGCAAAACTTGCTCGCTATGTATTTGATGCAGCACACCAAGGCGATCAAATCGCTTTAGCCATTGTAAAAGACGGAGCGCAATACGTGAGTCAGTTAGCGCATCGTTTATTAGAGAACAATCCTCCGCGTTTATCTATGATCGGTGGTCTTGCAGAGCCTTTAAATCAATGGCTTGACCCAGCAATTGCAAAACTCGTTGAAGTACCAAAGCAACCGCCTGAAATGGGCGCAATTTATTTTGCACAGCAATCAGTATTAGAGCAAGACCAAAAGGTAGCACTGTAATGAAAACCTTCTATCGCGCGACACGTTTATTCACGGCTGAAAAATTTCTAGATAATGCATTATTCAGCGTTGAAAATGGCGTTTTTCATCTTGAAACTTCCACCACAGGCAGTGTTATTGAGCTAGATGGTTTAGTTGCGCCAGGCTTTATCGATGTACAAGTTAATGGCGGTGGCGGGGCATTTTTTAATGCTGAGCAAAGCACACAATGCTTAGATCGTATCGCAAAAGCGCATGGTCAATTTGGTACAACGGCACTGATGCCAACACTTATCACCGATAAAGTTGAAACCATGCAAGCAGCTGCTGATGCAACAGCAAAAGCAATATGCGAAGGGGTCGCGGGTGTATTAGGTATTCACTTTGAAGGTCCGCATTTGTCTTTTCCAAAAAAAGGCACACACAGTGAGCAGTTTATTCGCCCAATTAGCGAACAAGAATTTGCCATTTATGCGCGTCAAGATTTAGGTATCAAAATGGTTACCTTAGCGCCAGAAAATGTCAGCATTGCTGATATTGAGCGCTTAGTGGCGTGTGGTGTAAAAGTATCACTAGGTCACACTAATGCTGACTATACAACGACAATGGCGGCACTCAATGCTGGCGCCGATGGGTTTACACATTTATATAACGCGATGTCGCCGTTTACATCGCGTGAACCAGGCGTGGTTGGCGCTGCGCTTTGGCATGATAACAGCTGGTGTGGCTTAATTGTTGATGGGCATCATGTACATCCATTGTCTGCACAATTAGCTATTCGCACCAAACAGCGCGGCAAAATTATGTTAGTCACTGACGCAATGCCACCAGTGGGTACCGATGATATGGAATTTGATTTTTTTGACGGGCGCAAAGTAATTCGTACTGGGGATAGATTAAACTCAAGTACGGGCGAATTAGCAGGCAGTGTATTAGACATGGCCAGTGCAGTGCGTAATACCATTAATACATTGGATGTAAGCCTCAGTGAAAGTTTACGCATGGCTGCACTGTATCCAGCAGAATATTTAAACCTCAAGAAAAAGGGACGTTTACTTGATGGCTTTGATGCAGACTTTGTGGTGCTCGATGAACACCAGTTTGTAAAAGCCACTTATATTGCAGGTAATGCAGTGTAATGTTTCCCTGTAAAAACCCCGCAGTTGTATCGCGGGGCTTTTTATTTAAGAGTAAAAATAATGACAACAGCACATACAGACACAAAGCCGAGTAAAAAGCGCTTAGCATCTCTTGATGCTTTACGTGGCATGGATATGTTTTGGATTTTAGGTGGGCAATCTATTTTTGCCGCTTTATTTGTTTTAACCGGTTGGACTGGTTGGCAGGTATTTGAAGCGCATACGCTACACAGTGCATGGCATGGATTTACATTTTACGATTTGATTTTTCCGTTATTTATCTTTTTATCAGGTGTGGCGATGGGCTTAGCACCAAAACGCATCGATCATCTGCCATGGCAAGAGCGAAAAGTTTTTTATGCTAAAGCGTTAAAGCGGTTATTGCTATTGTGCGGGTTAGGGGTGATGTATAACCATGGTTGGGGCACAGGTATTCCGCTTGCCTTCGATGAAATACGCTATGCGAGTGTACTTGGTCGAATAGCGATTGCATGGTTTTTCTGTGCAATGCTAGTGTGGCATACCAGTATTCGCACACAGCTCTTTACAGCAATCGCTCTGCTGCTAGGGTATTGGATCTTGATGTGTTTTATTCCTGTACCAGGTGGTAACGCTGGTGATTTAAGTGCACAGGGGAGTTGGAATGCATGGTTTGATTCGCATTTTTTACCCGGTATTAGTTATCAAAATAGAGCCGTCGACCCCGAGGGCGTGTTATCGAGTCTACCAGCTATTGTGAATGCCATGTTTGGGGTATTTGCAGGACAACTAATCGCCAGAGCAAGTAAGGTTGGCGAGTGGCAAACAGCAGGCATATTATTTGTTGCAGGTGTTGTGAGTGTTTGCTTAGGTTGGCTTTGGGATTTACAGTTTCCAGTTAATAAAGAATTATGGACCAGTTCATTTGTTTTAGTCACAGTCGGGTGGAGCGCAATATTACTGGCTGTGTTTTATGCAGTGGTTGATATTCTCAATGGCCAAAAATTAGCTTATCCGTTTGTGATTATTGGTGCTAACTCAATCATTATTTATTTGGCATCAAGCTTAGTGAATTGGGAGTTTATAAGCCATAGCGTGTTTGGTGGCTTTATTGCAGCAGCAGCTACCGATTGGCAGCCACTGATTGGCGTGGTTGCGCTTTTGCTGGTGCAAATGCTTTTATTACATTGGATGTATAAGCGCAAAATATTTGTCAGTGTTTAGCTGGCTAATGTACAGCACAGTAAAAAAGGTAAATTTTTATTCACTTTTACTTTACAAACTAAAATTGAATGGTAATAATGACAGCGTTGTCATAATGGTATTGGCCAAATAGTGTATCCCTGTTTGGTTTGATCTAAGGCCCAATCCGATTGCACATGGGGTTGGGACTTAGATCCCATTTTTCATCAACTAATTTAATAACTGAGCAAATTAATATGCAAATAGTAATTTTAAATGATGCAGCAGCCGTAGCAGCATATGGCGCAAATATTTTCGCAACACAATTACAAAAAAAACCAACGTCAGTGCTCGGTTTAGCAACGGGCTCTACGCCAGTTGCGTTATATCAAGAATTAATCGCTAAAAATAAAGCGGGTGAGATTTCATTTTCACAAGCAACAACGTTTAATTTAGATGAATACTTAGGTTTAACGGGCGATCATCCACAAAGTTACCGCCACTTTATGAATGAGCAATTGTTTAGCCATATTGATATAAACAAAGATAATACCTTTGTACCGCCAGGGGATGCCCTAAACCCAATTACAGCATGCAAAGAATACGAAGACAAAATAGTTGCAGCAGGCGGTGTTGATGTACAGTTATTAGGCATCGGACGTAATGGTCACATCGGCTTTAATGAGCCTTCATCAGGTCTGCGTTCACGTACTCGTGTAAAAACCCTGACTAAAGCAACCGTTGATGATAATGCCCGTTTTTTTGCTGCTGATGAATATCAGCCACAGTTATCAATTACGATGGGAATTGGTACGATTTTGGAGGCGAAAAAAGTTGTTTTACTTGCAACGGGTGAAAATAAGGCTGATGCAGTGCATGCCATGATTGAAGGCCCGTTAATGGCTAAATGCCCAGCCTCTGCGCTTCAGTTACATAAAGATGCTGTGATTGTTATTGATAAAGCAGCAGCAAGCAAACTTGAAGATTTAGAGTTTTATCAGCATATCGAAGCTGAAAATCAAAAATTACAGGCTCATTTAGCTACATTGTAATTACGACAGAATTTATTGTGTGTTTAAAAAGCCCTTCAGGGCTTTTTTTTTGGCTGTTTCAACGTCAGTAATAAATTGGGTTTCGTGTAAGCTTATGGTAGTTTTAGCCATCTAAATAGTAACAAGGATAAGCATGCTAAATTACAGCCAGATGCCTTTAAACCGCGCATCAAACCTACGTAAAGAGCAACAATGGGTGGCAGCACAAATAAATGAGCAAAGCCGTTGGTTATTGGTGAATAACAATCACACTTTATTTGATATAAATAATATTGCTGTGACTTTTTTAAGCTTTAGTGATGTAAGTCACTTAGCACTAAACGAAGCGATATTTTTAGGTTTAGATGAGCAGCAAACCAGTCATTTCGCACTCGATGTAAGCAAGCTAGACGAAGCCGTCTTAAGCCAGCTGATAGGTGACGCTGAGTTTGTCGATATTCGCCGCTTTGGGGTGCAAGTGGAAATCGCGCAAGGCTCAATGGCTGCACTGGCACGAGGTTTGTGTTACTGGCATGCAACTCATCGTTTTTGTGGACGTTGTGGCAGCGAAAATGAGCTTGTTGAAGCGGGTCATTCACGTTTATGTAGTAATGATGGGTGTAAACACCAAACGTTTCCGCGAACTGATCCGGCCGTGATCATGGTGGTAACGCGTACATTTGCTGATGGTGTTGAACGCTGTTTACTTGGTCGCCAAGCTGTGTGGGCAGCAGGTATGTATTCGTCTTTAGCTGGTTTTGTTGATCCGGGCGAAAGCTTAGAGCAAGCGGTGGCGCGTGAAGTGATGGAAGAAGCGGGCATTGTGGTTGAAAATGTTCAGTATATTGCCTCGCAGCCGTGGCCATTTCCATCATCGATTATGCTGGGCTTTATCGCTGAAGCTGTTACGGAAGATATCCAGGTTGATAAAGACGAACTAGACGATGCGCGGTGGTTTAGCCGTGAAGAGCTTGCTCAATTTGGCAATTGGCACGAAGAGGGGGAGCATTTAAAGCTACCAAGAGCTGATTCTATCTCGCGCTATTTAATCGACTATTGGTGTAATTTGCAAGATTAAGCATAGTGCAGAGTATGTTCTAACGAAATATTTTAAGGATTAATGATGACGACAAAAAGCAATAAAAATACGCTGTTAGTAAGTACCGGACGTAAAAAAGCATATACTCATGGGGTGGTTAACCCCGTAGTGCAACGTGCATCGACAGTTGTTTTTGATTCAGTGGCAGAGCTTAAAGAAGCGGCAAAAAAACGTGGCGATAAAACACTTTTTTATGGTCGTCGTGGTACTACTACACATTTTGCATTACAAGAGGCGATCACTGAGCTTGAAGGTGGTGAGGGATGTGCGCTTTATCCATGTGGTGCAGCGGCCATTAGCAGCACACTATTGGCTTTTTTGAAAGCGGGCGATCATATCTTAATGGTAGATAATGCTTATGAACCAACGCGTGATTTTTGCGATAAAATTTTAGCTGGCTTTGGCGTTGAGACGACTTATTATCCTCCAACAATTGGAGCAGATATTAAAGCGCTGATCAAAGACAACACCAAAGTGCTGTTTTTAGAGTCGCCAGGTTCTATCACCATGGAAATTCAAGATGTACCAGCCATGGTTGCAGTTGCCAATGAGCATGGGGTGATGACCATGCTTGATAACACCTATGGTAATGGCTTGCATTATCGCCCACTTGAACACGGGGTGGATATTAGTATTCAAGCGGCAACTAAATACATTGTAGGTCATTCGGACGTGATGATGGGGGTGGCAGTGGCCAATAAAAAATACTGGCCGACACTACGAGAAAATTCATATTTACTTGGTCAATGTACGTCGGCTGATGACGCCTATTTAGCGTTAAGAGGCCTGCGCACTATGGCGGTACGTTTAAATCAGCATGAAAAAGCCGCGATCGAAGTCGCTACTTGGTTAGAGCAGCATCCGTTGGTTGACCATATTCGTCACCCGGCATTTGCAACGTGTCCGGGTCATGAGTTTTTTAAGCGTGATTTTGATGGTAGTAATGGCTTGTTTTCTTTTGTTATGAAACAAGGTAACCAAAGCGCGATTGATGCTTTTTTAGATAGTTTAGAGCATTTTAAAATGGGCTTCTCGTGGGGCGGCTTCGAGAGTTTAGTGACTGCCAACTTAACTATGAAAGGTTTACGCTCAGCAACTGGTTGGACGCAAGGACCAGTGATCCGCTTACATATAGGCCTTGAAGATGTGGACGATTTGATTGCTGATTTAAGCCAAGCACTCGACATATACCAGCAGAATTTGTAGCTTGCGGATCAATAAGACTACATTATTTGTTACAAAGCTCGTATTAATACGGGCTTTTTTTTGCTAGTAATTCAACACGTTTGCCCTTAGTGTAAGCTGTATATAGATTAATAAGGAATATCTGTGACGCAACTCCACCCTCAGCGATTATTAAAGATTGCCCAGTTTGAACTAGTGAGATTATTTTTAACCAAGCGCGGCTTACTTGCTGTTGCCGCATTTTCGATTTGTTGGTTATTGATTTTACGCTATCCGATAGGTCAAGCGGTCAGCTTAATTAGTTCGCCCCAAATAGCCGATTTAGCACAACAAGTATTTGGTGCTATTGGACTGAGTAAATTACTCGATTGGCCTGAAGCTGAATTAGCAATGTATTGGTTAATTGCATTGTATAGCTTTCCTAGTTTCTGCTTGTTTTTATGTAGCGACCAACTTGTTGGTGATAAACAACGAGGAACACTACGCTTTTTATCTCTTAGAGCTACCCGAAATGAAATGTTATTTGGCCGCTTTTTAGGACAGGTATTTATTTTAGCAGCATTAATACTTGTTACCTTGGTAGCTTCAGTTGCAGTTATGGTATTTAGAGATCCAGCATTATTAGTCAGTGGCATAAGTCGCAGCTTTATTTTGTTCTGTTATTTATTAATTGCTGTTTTGCCCTTTATAGCACTAATGACGTTGTTAAATACTTTTGCACGCTCAGCGCGTTTAACAGTGGTGCTTGCCGTATTATTTTTTGCTGGCGGGAATATTGTGGTCAGTATTTTAAGCTGGCAAATACCCGTTTTGGCAATGCTTGATTATGTTTTCCCAGGCGTACAACTTGATCAAATGGCAGGACAAAACGCAGGAATATTTAATAGCATTGGCATTGCGTTAATACAAACTACCGTGATGCTAGCGATTGCTCAGCGTATTTTTGCAAGGAGTTCTCTATGAGCACACTAATACACGCGACGGGTTTAACTAAGCAGTATGGTAATAAATTAGCCCTTGATCAGGTAAGTTTTGAGATCCAGCAAGGCGCGCCAGTAGCATTGGTTGGGCCAAATGGTGCTGGTAAAACCACCTTGTTTAGTTTGTTATGCGGTTATATTTTACCAACAAAAGGCACGCTCAATATTATTGGGCATAACCCCGGCAGTAGTGAATTGTTTGGCAAGCTCAGTGCGTTACCACAAGATGCTCAACTTGATCCGCGCTTTAGTATCGCTCACCAACTGGCGTTTTATGGCCAGCTGCAAGGGCTGTCAAATAAGCAAAGCCACGCAGAAGCGATCCGCGTACTTGAGTTAGTCGGACTAGCTGACGTTGCTAAACAGCGTTCTGATGATTTATCACATGGAATGCGTAAACGTGTCACCATAGGTCAAGCGTTGATCGGGAAACCACAAATAGTCATGTTGGATGAAGCAACCGCTGGACTTGATCCTATTCATGCTCGCGAAGTACGCGAAGTGGTTGCGAATCTTAGCAGTGAGGCTACCTTTATTTTAAGCTCGCATGATTTAACTGAACTAGAACGCTTATGTTCACATGTACTGCACCTTGATAAAGGCAAGCTCACAGAGCATCCAACACACAGTGATAATAATGAACTTGAGTCTGGATTTATTACATTGTTACTGAGCGAGCATTACCCAGATGTTGAAGCAAAAATACAAGCTTTAGCAGATGTGTCTAAAGTATATATGAGTCAAGCTAAAGAATATGTTATTGAGTACCAAAAAACGGCAACACCATTTGATATCACCATACTGCAACATTGTTATCAGCAAGGTTGGCGTTATCGTCAATTGGTAAACGGCCATACATTAGAAAATCAAATATTTAAACAGGAGCAAATATAATGGGTTTATTAAGTGGTTTAATGGGTAATGCCAGTGAAGTTGATGACGATGATTTAGAAAAAGTATTGGCAAATACCCTGATTGAAGGTGAACAAGTCGAAAAAGCCTATAAAGTGGTACGTGATATGTTTATTTTTACTGACAAACGTTTAATTTTGTTAGATAAGCAGGGGGTCACTGGCTCAAAAATAGAGATGATCAGTATCGCTTATTCAAAAATTACCAAGTTTAGTAAAGAAAGTGCCGGTCATTTTGATTTAGATGCTGAATTAAAAATTTGGGTTGGCTCTGATCCAACACCGATCAGTAAAGACTTTAAATCGGGTGATAATATCAATGATGTGTACCGGATAATCAGCCAGTACGCGCTTTAATCATAATTGAGCTCTTAAAATGGTAGCGATTAACATTCCTGTTCGCTACCTTTTTTTTACATTTCCTTACATTCACTAACATTTTTATAATCAAATACAAGCACTTAGTTAAGTTTCGATTCAGTTTACTCGCGTTAGGATGTGCCCCGTCTTAACCAACCGGTTAAACGTTAAACCTTGTAGCAACAAAACAATGTAAAATAGGGAAATCTTTTTATGAAAAAATTAGCAGTTATTATTTCGAGTATTCTTCTTTCTAGTGCCGCGACTGCTGCGGATAACTATCAGTCAATTAGCCATTTAGGATATAAGGACACCGATGGCAACGACACAGTGAGCGTTGATTCAACGTATTACTTCTCTCCAAAAGCGACTTTAGGTCCTTACGATCAATTTGAGTACATCAATAAGCAAACCAACGTATATGGTTCATACATTGATAATGACTCTAGTGATGTAGCAACTATTGGTGGTGAGTATTTCGTTGAGAATTTCGTTGTGGGTGCTAAATACAGCAACCATGACAGCGATTTCGGTTCAAGCACAGACGAAATTAATGTATCAGCAGGTTACTTTTTTAATCCAAATTTATTATTAAAAGCAACGTTTATTGATGTTGAAGATGCTGATAATGTGTTTATGTTCGATTTAGCATATAACCACCAATTAAACAGCACAGATTACATCGGCTTCACTTTAACATCAGACGATGAGTTTGATTACCGTGCAGTGAATGCAAAATATTTCATGGACCTTAAGCAAGGTAACTACCTAACAGTTGAAGGTACTATTTCAGATACTGACGACAGCGGTAGTTCATGGGAATTAGGTTCTAATTACTACTTCACTAAAGCGACATCAGCGTTTGTTACATTTAATAAAAACGATGATTACACTTTTGGTGCTCAACATTTCTTCAACAAAAATGTTGGCTTAAAAGCGGGTTACGGTAATAACTGGGATGATTCTGGTTATGACGCTTACTTTGCAAATGTAAGCTTACAGTTCTAATCAAACTGTAAATTTAGTACTGCAATACTAAAAAAGCCCGCTCAATTGAGCGGGCTTTTGCATTTTGCTATTTAACTAGTTAACTTACCAACCACATTGACGGCCTTTATTTTGCTCATCAAGATATTTTTGCAGTGGCGCAAAGTAATCAAGTAGGGCTGTTGCATCCATTTCAGGTTTACCTGTTACGGTGGCTAATGCTTCTTGCCAAGGGCGGCTTGAACCCATTTCTAGCATAGCATTGAGTTTTTCACCTGCTTCTTTAGAGTTGTATACTGAGCAGCGATGAATGGCTTCTTTGTTACCTGCTATTTCACATAAACTACGGTGGAAATCAAACTGTAAAATATGCGCTAAGAAGTAACGTGTATAAGGTGTATTACCTGGCACATGATATTTTGCACCTGGATCAAAGTCAGCTTCGCTTCGTGCGATAGGTGCTTTTACACCTTGGTACTTTTCACGTAATTCCCACCATGCCTTATTGTAGTTTTCAGGGGTTACTGCACCTGAAAATACTTGCCAACGCCATTGGTCCACAAGTAAACCAAATGGAATAAAGGCAACTTTATCCAGCGCCATCTTCATTAATAAGCCAATGTCTTTCGATTCATCAGGCACTTGCTCTAATAAACCAATTTCTTTTAAGTAACCAGGTGTTACCGAAAGCGCAATGGTATCGCCAATGGCTTCGTGGAAACCGTCGTTAGCACTTTCTTGATAATAAAGCGGTTGGGTATTGTAAGCGCGTTGATAAAAGTTGTGACCTAACTCATGGTGAATAACTGAGAATTCTTCACCAGTACGCTGAATACACATTTTAATGCGTAAGTCGTCTTTACTATCTATATTCCACGCTGAAGCATGGCACTGTACATCACGATCGGCAGGTTTAGTGAATAACGAACGTTGGTAAAAGGTGTCAGGTAAAGGTGCAAATCCCATTGAGGTGAAAAATTTTTCAGCGCCGCGTACCATTTTAAGTTCATCGTAGTTATGCTCGGCTAATAATGCGGTTACATCATAACCAGGATCGGCATTTTCAGGTGCGACTACATCGTAAATGTTGCCCCACGATTGCGCCCACATGTTACCTAATAAATGCGCTGGGATAGGTTGGTCTTGGGGTACTTTGTCTTCACCGTATTTTTCACCTAACTTGGCACGAACATGACAATGCAGCGAATCATATAATGGTTTTACTTGCCCCCAAATACGATCAAGTTCTTTGGCAAAATCATCTGCTGGCATATCATACTTACTACGCCACATTGCACCAGTGTCTGCATAACCAAGCTCTTTAGCGCCTTCATTGGTTAATACAACTTGTTGTTCATACAGTGGACGCATTGGTTTTGATACCTGGCGCCAACCTTGCCATAAATCAAGCAGTTCGTTGTAATCACGGCTGGTGGCCATTGTTGCAGTCATATCACCTAGGCTTAAACAGCTGCCATCGTCTTTACAATATTTACCTTTACCATATATCCCGCCAAGTTCAGCCACAAGCTGTGATAGTTTTGCTGTTTTTTCTGCATCTTGTGGGGCAGGTAAAGTCAGTGCCAATTTTAATTTGTCGAGTTTACGACGTGCGTCATAATCAAGTTCGAGAGAGTCAAACTGTGCAGCTTCGTTAGCAAGGCGAACCACCGCTTCGGTCATTTTACGATTTACTTCAGCTGATAGGGCTGATGTATCATGCGTAATAAAGTTAGCGTATATCCATTCCGCGCGACTTGATTCTAGATATAAAGCACTGAGCTCTTGCTCTGTCGTATCTAAAAAGGCTTGCGCGTCTTTTGCAGTTACCGGCGCAGGGCTTGCAGCTTGAGTTACTGTGTTAGTGGCTTCTTGGTTACAGCCGCTTAATGCTAATGTGCTGGCAACCATTATTGCGCTCAAACTGAGCTTAAAATGTGGAGTCGTCATGTTAACCCTTATATTTGTTATTTATCGGGTAGGATGATAGCAGCGTCTATGTGTTAGGCAAAGTTTATCAATAACCGACTCTTTAGCTCAGGCAATACGAGTTTACAGTGGCATTGTATTTATTAAAGGATCGGTCATAATTAAGTCAATCTGTTTTATTAATTAATAAGGATAGTTTCCATGTCAGTGTTTATTTTGTTACTGGTGTTGGTGATAGTTATTTTTGCGGTTAAAGATATCCGCTTAAATCTCGTCAGCCGCCCGACATTTAAAATGTTTAAAAAGGTATTACCGCCGCTTTCGCAAACTGAGCGTGAAGCGATGGAAGCGGGCGACGTGTGGTGGGATGGAGAACTATTTAGTGGCAATCCTGATTGGCAATTACTTCACAGCTACCCAAAGCCAGAGTTGAGCGAAAAAGAGCGAATATTTTTAGACAATGAAGTGGACACACTGTTGGCGATGCTTGATGACTATAACATTGTGCAAAAAGATAAAGACTTGCCAAAAGAAGTATGGGATTACCTAAAGACCCAAGGTTTCTTTGCGCTGATCATTCCCGAGAAATTTGGCGGACGCCAGTTTTCAGCAATTGCAAACTCAACCATCGTAGCTAAAATCGCCACTAAAAGCTTAACAGCTGCAGTCACCGTGATGGTGCCCAACAGTTTAGGCCCTGGTGAATTACTATTACATTATGGTACAAAAGAGCAGCAAGAGCGCTGGTTACCTTCACTTGCGAAAGGGGATGATGTGCCGTGTTTTGCTCTAACAGGCCCTGAAGCTGGCTCTGATGCTGGCAGTATTCCTGACTCTGGCGTAGTGTGTAAGGGTGAGTTTGAAGGCCAAGAAGTTTTAGGCTTACGATTAAATTGGTCAAAACGCTACATTACGCTTGCACCCGTAGCAACGGTTCTTGGACTTGCTTTTAAAATGTATGATCCCGATGGATTACTTGGTAAACATAAAGAGCTAGGTATAACCTGTGCGCTGATCCCAACAGATCACCCTGGTGTGGAAACGGGTGAGCGCCATTATCCATTGAATATGGCGTTTATGAATGGCACAACCTACGGTAAAGATGTATTTATTCCTCTTGATTGGATCATTGGCGGTCAAAAAGGGGCAGGACGAGGTTGGCGGATGTTGGTTGAGTGCTTAAGTGCCGGGCGCGGTATTTCATTGCCAGCATTGAGCAGTGCAACAGGGCATTTATGTGCCCGTATGACATCGGCCTATGCAATGGTACGTCAACAATTTGGTGTTTCTATCGGGCAGTTTGAAGGCGTGCAAGAGGCGCTGGCTCGCATTGGTGGACTAACCTATAGTCTTGAATCATGCCGCTTAATGACTGCCGGAGCCATTGATTTAAAATTAAGCCCATCAGTGGTGACTGCGATTGCCAAATACCATATGACCGAGATGGGCCGTACGGTAATGAATGATGCTATGGACATTCATTCAGGTAAGGGGATCCAAGTGGGGCCAAATAACTATTTAGCGCACGGTTATATGGGCATTCCAGTATCAATTACCGTTGAAGGGGCGAATATATTAACCCGTAATCTGATGATCTTCGGTCAAGGTGCAACTCGTTGCCACCCATTTGTACTCAAAGAAATGGAAGCCGCAGCAATGGAAGATGACGATCTTGCGTTAAAAGAATTTGATTCATTATTACTGCAGCATATTTTATTTGCCGCTACTAATGCGAGTATGGCTTTTATACATGGATTAACGCGAAGCTATTTTGCAAAATCGCCCGTTTGCGGTGAGACTGCTTCATATTATAAGCAGTTAGGACGTATGAGCCGAGGACTTGCCTTTAGCACTGATGTGGCAATGTTAGTACTTGGTGGTGAGCTTAAACGTAAAGAGATGATTTCAGCGCGTTTAGGGGATGTCTTAAGCCACTTATACTTAGCATCTTGTGTATTAAAACGTTTTGAAGACGAGGGGCGTCAACAAGCTGATCTTCCGTTCGTAAAATATGCGGTTGAATTGTCACTGTTTGAAATTGGCCAAGCATTTGACGGTTTTTTCAAAAACTTTTCAAACCCGATTATTAACTTCATCCTAAAACGTATTGTATTTCCGCTTGGTAATCATTATCAGCGCCCAAGTGATGAACTTGCACAAACAATTTGTGAGCATATGACCCAACCTGGGGTATTTAGAAACCGCTTAACTCATTTATGTTATGTGGATGATAAAGCGGGTACTGGTGTGATGGAGAATGCGTTTATGGCGATGCATAATACCAGCGCAGCCTTCAAACGATTGAAGAAATGGCAACGTGACGGCACACTTAACCGTAATGCTGATATAGCAACTGCAATCGACAGTGCGCTTGAAAAACAGTTAATAACTGATGAGCAAGGCGAAAAGCTACATGCTGCAAATAACCTACGCAAACAGGCAATTGCGGTAGATAATTATCAGCCAGGTGAACTGTAATAGCGAAAACTAACAAGCCTTGCTGCGAGCAAGGCTTGTTAAGCTATTTTAATATTTAATACAAAGCGTTAGCGTGCAAATGGATCGGCATTGATTTTATCAACGTACCAATTGCCTTTTTTACGCACCATTTTTACGCTGCGCATATCATCAACTTTATTACCATTGAAGTGGCCTGTGAAAATAAGGTTGATATTGGCTGTATCGCCATACTGTTCTCTTAAACTCATATTAGTCATATCAACTTCAATTACTACATCATCGTATTGCATGTTGACTAAATTGCGGGCAAATTGTTTTGAGGTGCCATAAGAGTTCATGATCCGCGCCATTTTAGGTGTGGCCATGGTAGTGGCTTTGCTCAGATCCTGTTCGTTATAAAGTGTATCAAAAAATAGTGCTGCACTATTTCCTGGGGTATTTTTTTCACCTTTTGGTGAATCTTCACTTCCACAGCCGCTTAACAGCAGTAAAAATGTAGCAGTGCAAAGAGTTATAAATGATTTCATTAGATAAATAGATTTATTAGTGATGATTTAGTGTGTGACGAAATACGACAGATGTAAAGTTTACGGTAAGAATTAGTGATGTGAATGCAATAAATAATAAAAAAGGATGCAGTTTGCATCCTTTTTAAAAAGCTATTTAAACTTATTGAACCAGCTCTTGCTCTGAAAACTCTTCAGCAAAAAGTGGGCTTGATAAATAACGTTCAGTTGCACTAGGTAAAATTACTACGACATTTTTACCTGCATTTTCAGGTAACTCAGCAATGCGTTTTGCCGCAACAACCGCAGCGCCAGATGAAATACCAACTAATATACCTTCTTTTTTCATCAGCTCATGAGCCATTGCTATACATTCTTCATTAGACACTTGCTCTACACCATCGATCATTGATAGATCTAAATTACCAGGAATAAAGCCTGCGCCAATACCTTGAATTTTATGTGGCCCAGGTTTAATTTCTTCACCCGCGAGTGTTTGGCTGATCACTGGCGAATTAGTTGGTTCAACAGCGATTGATTTTACATTAAGGCCTTTTTCAAGTTTCAAATAGCGGCTGACACCTGTAATTGTACCTCCAGTACCCACTCCAGCAACAAAAAAATCAACTTTACCATCTAATGCATTAAAGATTTCTGGGCCTGTTGTTTCAAAGTGAATTTTAGGGTTTGCAGGGTTTTCGAATTGTTGTAATAAAATAAACTTTTCAGGGGCTGATGCTTGAATTTCCTTTGCCTTAGCGATCGCACCGTTCATACCTTTAGCGCCATCTGTAAGTACAAGGTTTGCACCGAGTGCTTTTAATAGTTTACGACGTTCTAAGCTCATAGTGTTTGGCATCGTAAGCGTTAACTTGTAACCACGAGAGGCTGCAACAAATGCCAGTGCAATACCTGTGTTACCTGAAGTAGGCTCGATGAGCTCTTTGTCTTTGGTAAGTTGACCTGATTTCTCAGCCTCCCAAATCATCGATGCACCAATACGGCATTTAATACTAAAGCTTGGGTTACGCGACTCAACTTTAGCGTATACATTCCCACCTGTAACACGATTAAGTTTTACCAACGGTGTGTTACCGATGCTTAGTGAGTTATCTTCAAAAAAAGTAGACATAATGTTCCCTTAGGTGCAATTTATTCAATCGTGACCGATTTTTATGTAATCGATCTGTAATAGTGACACTTTACTGCTGAATTAAAAAAACTAAAGTAAAGTTTGGCTATAAGATATATCTATTCGGCTTATAACTGAATGAAATAAAAACAGCGACTGCTTGTAAGTATAGTTATTAAGACCAAAATACTATCAGTTATGCTGACATAGGATTATTAGGGATACAAATACTGACCAAAATTTATATGCGCTAGATCATAATGAATTGCCTAGTACTTCGTCACACAAATTTTGACTAGTTGAGAGCACCGTAAGCTCTCTCTAGTTTTTCACGTGCTGAATCAACATTAAACATCCAATTTATACTGACGCCTTCTTTATTTCGGCGCCATTCCC
>NZ_CABVLM010000016.1 GCF_902498845.1 Pseudoalteromonas rhizosphaerae
TTCACAAGGTTTAGTGTCATTGAGGGATATTTGGATCAATATTCATTACGGGAGATGAACCGCCCATTGCGGACCCGCATGATGGGTGGTGTGGGGGCTGGAGGTTAGAGACCTCCGGCTACCCGATTATGTTTTTAGTAGGTGGCAACTTCACTTAACCACCAGTTTAATTCGTCGTCTAACTGCCAGATTTCAGGAGCAACACAAGACTTTTGAATCACTCTTTCTTCAGAGTGAATATCAAGCGCTTCAAGTTCTAATTCTCCGGTTTCCCAAAGGGTTGCTCTGGCGACAAGCTTATCGGTATCTAAATCTATGTATCGTGCTTTCTTGGAATCACCAAGTTCGCCTGTGATGGATGCTTCATAGCCCTCACAAGTGAATATTTTCTGCTTTGATAACTTCCACACTTCTAAGTGCTTTAATAGCTCATTCATAGTTTTTTAAACATAACAATTTTGTAGTGCGCGCGTCGCGCATATTTCTGCCGATGTCACGCTCATGTATACAATAAGTATATTTTTAACAAATAACATAATGTATTGCCAGCTATAATTTTTTATTGTTCCTAAAGATATTCAGAAAAAAGAAAATGCGCTCGTCGCTCATTTTCTTGAATATGGGAGCCAAACAACTACACTGTACACATATACAGCATGACTATTGGTGATGACATGAAAACGCGCTCCCCATTTTTAAATTATATCGCTGATTATATGTTGGTACGTCAGTATTCATTACGTACCGTGGACACCTACCTGAGATGGATTGCATCTTATATCCATTTTCATGATAAGCGCCACCCGGCCTCAATGGGAGACAATGAAGTCGAACGCTATCTAGAACACTTAGTGTTAAAGCAAAACGTTGCACCGCGTACGCAAGCAACGGCTCTCAATTCATTGTCATTTTTATATAAGCACATAATAAAAAATGAGCTGTCGTTAAACTTAAATTTTGCTCGCAGTAAAAAACAAGCAAAACTGCCTGTCGTGATGACCCCAGAAGAAGTCAAAATATTAATGGCTCATTTAAATAAACGCTATTATTTAATTGCTGCCCTTATGTATGGAAGTGGTTTAAGAGTAATGGAAGCTGTGCAATTAAGAGTGAAAGATATTGATTTTGATTATAAATGTATTCAAGTATGGAATGGCAAAGGCAATAAACACCGTATTGTTACGTTGGCCACAGAGCTAATTCCTATGCTGAGAACTCAAATTTTAAACGTTGATGACTATTTAAAACTTGATTTAAAGAATACCGATTATGCTGGCGTATGGATGCCATATGCTTTAACAAAAAAATATCCTTGCGCCGCAAAATCAATTGCGTGGCAGTATTTATTTCCCTCTCATATATTAAGTACAGATCCTCAAAGTGGTGAAATAAGACGACATCATTTTCATCACTCGTGCATAAGAAAAGAAGTAAAGAAAGCAGTTCAAAAATCGGGATTAACAAAAATAATAACACCGCATACCTTGCGTCATTCATTTGCAACGCATCTATTGCAAAGTGGCGCCGATATCAGAACAGTTCAAGCTCAGCTTGGCCATTCTGATGTCAAAACAACACAAATATATACTCATGTTTTACAGCAAGGAGCAAATTGCGTAGTGAGCCCCTTAAGTAAAATATTTTAAACTTTATCAATGTTCGCTTCACGCCAAAAGTATGATGAAAAAGCACGTCTATTTGATTAAAAAATGATGCCATTACAATTTTGATGAGAATTCACCAAAAAGCGCATTGTGAGAACGTAGTATTGGTGATTTTTAGATAATTTAAAAGGGAAATTTACAACACCCAAATGAGGAATTTGGGTGGCAGTCTTACCAGCCACATCTCGGCACACACGTCACAAACTGTGGCTGCTCCCTTCCGGGCCTGACCAGGTTCGCCTGCTAGTGTTGCGAGAGGACCAATAAGACTACCATTGAGGGCCTTGGTTGGCGCGGGAGGGATTATCTCTACTTTTGCTGTGTTATTCAAGGGGAAACACAAAAAGAAAGTGCGATTGCATGTTAAACATACAATCGCACTGTTTTTTAAACGATTTAAGTAAGATTATTGATTATCTAACTCTTTTTTTACGTTGCGTAGTACAGCTTTTATTTTTTTCATGTTTTCAGGGCCCATGCGTAGCAGTTGTTTTTGTGCCGCCGGTAGGCGTTCCCATTCTGAGTAAGCATATTGATAAGTGACTGAATCACGTAACAGTGGCATATCCCCTTTTGGCTCTGGGGTATCTAGCAGCAATTCTATGGCGTCAGTAAGTGTTTGATTAAACGCATCACCTTGATAGCCTATTTCTGTATATGCATCATTGATAAGTGGTTTGTACTCATCGTATAAACGTACGATTTGTGCTGCACTCATGCTAGTAAAGATTTTTACATAAGGGGTATAACGCTCATAGCTGTTTGGATCAATGGTAAGAATATCACCCTCTACTACACTAAAGCCTTCTTCTAACTTAATAACGGGAGTGTGTTTTTGGGCAATTTTACCTTTGGCAAGATTATCTATAAATACCACACCGCGACGAATAACATCGTCGTTTATAACCAAACTCATAGCTGCATCACCTAAGTATTCGTCTAACTTAGCAACAACGACAGGATCGCTTTCATCAAGAGTAGGTAGTGGTTCTACTTGCGGCTCAGGCTCTACTGGGCGTGGTGTTGGCACGGCTAAATCAGCAGGCTTTTCAGGATTAACAGATGGGGCATTAACAACCGGATCGTTCTCTGGTTTTAGCTCCATCATGGGGCGCTCTGCTACGGGTTGCTCAACTTCGGTTGCTGTTTGTGACTCATCACTTGAGTTTAATAACACAAACGCTGCAGCAATAATGATAATAATTAAAATGATGCCTGCAAATAAAAGGTTATTATTCGGTGGACGTTTTTGAACATCTGACGCTGATGGTTGATCTGACATACGAACTCCATAAATATTAAAATGCGATAACAGTAAGAGTACCCTAAATGGATTTAATTCATAGCCTACACTAATAATTATTAACGTAGCTAAGGTATCCTTTGATTCTTCTAGCTTAAAGACTTACAGTTAATAAATAAAGTAAAGACGCTTAACCGCTTAATTGCAACGACGAAACTCAACTATGAAAATCAAGCAAATCGATAAAAACAAACCTAAAGTTGCTCTGTTACTGACCGGTGGTGGTGCACGTGCCGCTTACCAAGTTGGGGTTCTTAAAGCGCTCGCGCAAAGTATGCCGCGTACCGCCCCGCTACCATTTACTATTATTAATGGTACATCTGCCGGAGCGATCAATTCAGCCGCGCTAGCAAGCTATGCTTCATGCACCCATTTGGCGGTACGTAAACTGGAATCTGTTTGGAAAAACTTTTCTACGTCAATGGTATATAAAAGTGATTTTATCAGCGTGTTTGGCCATTTAATGCGTAACATGCTGACCAGTTTTCAATCTGAACATATTAATCATCCACCAGCGAGCTTGTTGAATAATCAGCCTTTACGTAATTTACTTAATGAAATTTTAGATTTAACTCGCATTGAGCGTAATTTACACCGTAATTATTTAGATGCGCTGTCAATCACCGCATCAAGCTATACCACGGGTGATTCTGTGGCGTTTTTTCAATCTAATACACAATCACCTTGGCGGCGCGCTAAACGCGAAGGCCAAGCGACCCGTATTAACGTTGAACATTTAATGGCGTCCAGTGCAATTCCTATGGTGTTTCCGAGCGTAAATGTATACAACCACTACTTTGGTGATGGCTCTATTCACCAATTGTCGCCACTGAGTCCATGTGTCCATTTAGGCGCTGAAAAAATATTTATTATTGGTGTTGATCAGCCCAAAGAAGCTCATCCGCCGGGTTATCTCCCTCACTTCCCAGGGTTATCCTCAATTGCGGGCCATTTGCTCGACAGTGTGTTTACCGACACCTTACAGTCAGATCTTGAGCGCCTTGAACGAATTAACCGAACTTTAGGTTTGTTACCTGGGCGTGATAAACACCAAGAATTAAAGCAAATACAAAGTTTTGTGATCAATCCATCAGAAAACTTTAACGCCATTGCTGCAAACTATTACGGTGATATGCCTTTAGCCATTAAAATATTACTGCGCATGATCGGGGTTAAAAAACGTTCTCAATCGAGTTTAACCAGTTACTTATTGTTTGAAAAACGCTATACCCAGCATTTGATTGAAATTGGTTATAAAGATGGTTTAGAGAAACTGCCACAGATACGCGAATTTTTAGAGCTCGATTAACAGTTAACGATTCACTAATCCGTACCATCGAGTAAATAGCACTCTACCCGCTCTACTCGTCGAGGTTTACCTTGTAGTACAAGAATATCTCCGGCGAGTAAAATAGTGTGCAGCGATGGACTCTCAATTTCACGATCTTTGCGCCGTAATGCTCGCACTGATACTTTACGTTTTTCGAGATTTAATTCATTAATATTTTTAGCAACCGCAAAAGCATGTTCAGGCAGTGCTATTACGTGTAAATACTCAAGCCGCTCGGCATTGTTTTCTTCACTATCAAATTTATCTCCGGCAAAAAAACCATGTAAAAATTGATAGCGATTCCGCCGCTCTTTACTAACCCGCCTAACAATACGCGACATTGGTACGCCCGACATAGACAACACGTGCGACACTAACATTAAGCTCGCTTCCAGCGTTTCTGGCACCACCTCAGTCACGCCAAGCTCTTTGAGTGCTTCGAGATGACTATCATCGCGCATACGTACCAGTATTTTCACGTCAGGAGCTATTTGCTTTATCGCATCGATCACGATTTGCGCATGTTCAAAATCGGTGAAAGTAATGATCACTAGTCGAGCTCGTTCGACTCCTGCTGATTTTAAAATATCTTTTTGTTTTACATGACCAAAAATAACGGGCTCTCCAGCTGCTTTGGCCTCTTGAACTAGTATTGGGTTACTTTCAACAGCAACATACTCTATTGCTTCTGGCTTTAAAAACCGCGCAATAGTTTGCCCAACCCGAGAGAACCCACAGATCACTACATGGTTTTGATACAAGGTGCTACTGTTAGGCTGTTGCTGCCACTCACCGCTGGGGGTTTTTAATACCCCAAGTTGTTTTAATAACCAAGGCGTCGATTCTATTAAATAAGGTGTTAAGCCCATCGACATGACTGCAATAGCAATTAAAAATGAGGCGTGATCTAAAGCTAATAATTGGTGTTTAGTAGCAAGCGCAATTAATACAAAACCAAACTCGCCCATTTGCCACAGCATGATGCCTGCTGCAATTGCATCTTGTTTTCGCTCGCCCATCAGTTGCGCTAAGAAAGTAATAACACCAATTTTTAATACTAGCATTAGCGCTAATGCAGCCACTATCCAATACCATACACCAAACACATATAGAATATCGAGCTGCATGCCGACAGTGACAAAAAATAGGCCCATTAAAATATCGCGAAATGGTCGAATATCAGCTTCTAATTGATGTCGGTACTGGCTTTCGCCGAGCATCATTCCTGCTAAAAATGCGCCCAGCGCCATCGATAAGCCAAATAAATACGTTAAGCCTGCGGCAAATAAGGCAACCACTAAAGTAGTCAAAACAAACAATTCATCGGTGCGCATTAATGCAACTTCGCTAAAGACTTTTGGCAATACCCACTTGCCTATCATCCATAACAACAAACATACAAACGCGCCTTTAGTTAAAGCGAAAGTCAGCGCCCAGGCAATGCCTTCAGTACCACTGCTTTGGGCCAGTAAAGGTAAAGTAATCAGTAACGGCACCACCGCAATATCTTGAAATAATAACATTCCGATAGCGAGCTGCCCTCGCCGCTGTTTAAGTTCGCCGGTTTCTTTAAGTAATTTAACCACCACCGCTGTTGATGACAGCGCCATTAATGTCGCGATAGTAAAACTACTCAGCACAGACAAATCCATCAGCAATAAAATCAGCATAAATACAATACTTGTAACTATTACTTGCAACGTGCCCAAGCCAAATACAATATTGCGCATTGCCATTAAGCGGCCAACAGAAAACTCCAGCCCTAAACTAAATAATAAAAATACAATACCAAGCTCAGCTACAAAATGTATTTCATGACTTTGCGCCATCCAGCCAATACCATGACTACCCGCTAATAAGCCAGTAGCAAGGTAGGCGAGGATCGGCGGTAAGCCAATGCGCTTAAATAACCATACCAGCACCACAGCAGCCAGTAATAAGCCAAATATTTGAGCCAATACACTTTGCAAATAAACCTCCTATTTATATTATTGCCATACCGTCAAAATTTTAGCTGCTTAAGAGTTAACTATAGCAACTATCTGTTTTTCAGCCAGTTTGGAATAGTGGCACAAAAATCGCTTAGGAAAGTAATAACAAACTCCTAGGGGGAGAAAACCATGGAAAATGTCCATATTTTGACGCAGCGCATCTCAGCACGTGGCGAGTTCCTGCCGTTTTCGGCAGAGCATTACCGTAATAATGAGCCCGCAGCTATCCATAGTTTGCTCGAGAAACTGCAAACAACGTTGAACATAGAAGAGCTACTAACGATTTATGCTGAACACGCAAAGCAGCTTATTAATTTTTCAGGCTTGCAGTTTCAGTCATCTCTTGGGGTGGCACAAATTGCTAATAGTGATAACAGCAAACCGCCATATTCATTTAATTTAGACATAAATAATGAACATTTAGGACAGCTTATCTATTTTTGCCAATATCCGCTTTCGGGCAATATTGAACAAAAGTTAGTTGGCTTACACTGCGCATTGGTTTACCCATTACGCAATGCATTAATGTATAGCCGCGTACTAAAACTAGCGACTAAAGACACCTTAACAGGGCTTAATAATCGTAGTCAGTTTGATGCTATTTTGACGCAAAAATTAGAGCGCTTTCGCCGCCATCATCGCCCATTTAGTTTAATGTTGTTAGATTTAGATAACTTTAAACAAGTTAATGATAGCTACGGTCATAAAATTGGCGATGACGTATTACAAGAGTTTGCCAACGTTTTATGCAGTAGTATTCGCGGCACAGATTCTGTATTTCGTTTTGGTGGTGATGAGTTTGCAGTATTAATTGATGATCCTGAATTTACCACAAATAAAGTGATTGCTCAGCGAGTGATGCAGTTAGTGGCGCAGTCAAGTTTAATGAAACAATATGAAGTCACCACCAGCATTGGATTTACCTTGGCAAACAGCAAAGATTGTGAGAATGAGATTTTTGCCCGCGCCGATAAAGGTTTATACAAGGCCAAAGCATCAGGGCGTAACTGCGCTAAAGCGTATTAATTAAAGGTAAGCCTAGTTCCCCCCCTAGGCCTTACTTTGATACTTATACTAACTTTTTGACTTGACCAATAACTTATAGCCTAATAGTGCTAAGCAAAAACCAAAAAAGAAACCACTAATTAGGTATAACAAAGCAGCCATGCTGGTCAGTGGTACAACAATGACCATTAATAATGGAATACTCACCCCAACAATAAAAAATAGTCCGCCTTTACCTAACCAGTACGCAATTAAAATAATCGCACACACCAAACCACCTGCAACCGAATACGCTAACGTTAATAGCGCCAGCTCAAACATTACCGTGGCAATGCCCGCTATAACGGCTGTAACTATAAGCCCTAACGGTGCTTTATTGACTAGTGATAAACCAACGTGTGGCTGTGACGTTGTCATATTTTTATCTCCCAAAATATACCTTTTTCATCGGCGTGTTCTGCACTTATAAAATGCCCTACGACATAAACTAATTGCTCATTATAAAAAATAAGTGGCACATTAGCACGTAACCATGGCGCTACTTTGGCATCTTTAAACCAATGTTTAATGCTGTTGTGACCCGGTTTTTTAAGCGGTTTAATACGCGCCTGAGGGCAATTAAACTGAACAGAAACGTGTTCATCAGGCAATGGCTTTCTAACTCCTATACCTGATAATTGTATGAGGGTGCGACCATCTGAAAGTAACTGTTTTTGAGCTGTTAGTGATTGGCTGTCAGGAACGCTTGTTTCACGTACAAAATATAAAAAGTTTTGATGCCGGCGTACTTGCCCTTCGGTTAACTGAATAAGTAGCTGCGCATCAGCTTTTGCTGTTAAACCTTGTGTAAGTATTTGCTGAGTTTGTTGTTGTGATGGCATAAGCGTCGTAAACTGTCCAAGCCAACAACGCAAAACATTTGCTTGGCGCGCAGCGCTAAAATTTGCTAGCTGTAAACAACTTAATCCTTGCTGGGTGTTTTGGCATTGACTTAAATCTAACTGAGTGTATTCATCAAGTACATCTTGCTGCTGTTGAAGAAGGTTAACACTGCGTGCTGCGCTTTTCTCAAAGCCGGTAAATCGTTCACTTAATAGAGGCACTATTTGCTGACGAATAAAGTTGCGATCAAAGCGCTCATCCGTATTTGAATCATCGGTAATATGCTCAAGCTTAAACTCGGTAGCAAATTGTTCAATACTGTGTCGAGTGCTGTTCAGCAGTGGCCGTAAACATTCTCGCCCAGAACTCAAGGTGCGAGTTTGCCGCATAGATGCTAAGCCTTGTAATCCTGAGCCGCGTTTTAGCCGCAGTAAAAACGTTTCTAGTTGATCATTTAAGTGCTGCCCTAGCAAAATAATACTGCCGCTTGGGCTATGCTGATCAAGTGCCTGATACCGAGCATCGCGGGCGAGCTCTTCTAGACTCGTGCGTGATTTATTGGTGATTTTTACCTGAGCCGAGTAAAAAGGAACTTTTACTATTGCACATAGTTTTTCGCAAAAATGCTGCCAATCGTCGCCATACTGACTTAAACCATGATTAACATAAACAGCGCTTAATTGCAGTTGCGGTATTTCAGCTTTTAGCGCATTCATTATATGCAGTAATACCACCGAATCCACACCACCAGAGAGCGCTACCGTAAATGCGGTTTTGTGCTCATCGGTATAAGGCGTAATGGCATTTTTTACTTGTTGGTATAACGATGTAGTTTGCATGAGTAACCATCAACTTAAATTTAGTAGTGCTCCTAGCTCCTAGCTCCTAGCTCCTAGCTCCTAGCTCCTAGCTCCTAGCTCCTAGCTCCTAGCTCCTAGCTCCAAAGCATTCTAAAACAAAAAAGCCGCAATAGCGGCTTTTTTTCATCAATTTGGTTGTTTTGTTTATCTTAACAATAACCAAACGACATTAAACGTTTATAGCGTTGATCAAGCATCTCATCCAGTGACAGAGCTTGTAAATCAGCTAAATCGCGCTTAAGTTGATTTTTCAGGTTACGCGCCATACCTTCGTAGTTACGGTGTGCGCCACCTAATGGCTCTTCAACTAAGCTGTTGATCAAATCAAGCTCTTTAACACGCTCAGCGGTTACACCCATCGCTTCTGCAGCAAGAGGTGCTTTATCAGCGCTCTTCCACAAAATTGATGCACAACCTTCTGGTGAAATCACCGAGTAAGTACTGTACTGCAACATGTTAACGCGATCACCTACACCAATGGCTAGAGCACCACCTGAGCCACCTTCACCAATAACCGTACAAATTGTTGGCACTTTTAATGCTGCCATCACTTTAAGGTTACGTGCGATTGCTTCAGATTGGCCTCGCTCTTCAGCGCCAACACCAGGGTATGCACCTGGGGTGTCGATAAAGGTCATAATTGGCATTTTAAAACGCTCTGCCATTTCCATTAAGCGTAATGCTTTACGGTAACCTTCAGGCTTTGGCATACCAAAGTTGCGTTTAATTTTTTCAGCTGTGTCACGGCCTTTTTGTTGGCCAATAACCATCACTGGTTGACCTTCAAAGCGTGCAACACCGCCTAAAATTGCCGGATCATTCGCAAAAGTACGATCGCCAGCAAACTCGTCAAATTCCGTGAAAATACGCTCGATATAATCTCGAGTATAAGGACGCAACGGATGACGGGCTAACTGAGAAACCTGCCAAGCACCTAATTTAGAGAATATTTCCTCTTTCATTTTAGCGCTTTTCTCTTTTAATCGACTGACTTCCTCTTCTAACTCAAGGTCTAAATCGCCAGCGCGGCTTATATTTTGTAACTCTTCAATTTTTGCTTCTAACTCTGCGATTGGAAGCTCAAAATCAAGATAATTGAGGCTCATGCTCTAAACTACCTAATTAGTTAAATTCTAGTTCTACATCTTGCGCCGCCATTAACGATAACTTATGAATTAAGTCATCACTAGGCGTAACACACCATTCTGTCCCGAGGGTTAACTGTGCCAACGCATCTGGACGCTGATAGTAAACCTTAATCGGACAAGTACCAAACTTATAAGGTTCGAGTACTTTTTGTAATTTATCGAAGAAGTTGGCTTCGATTTGCACCATATTTAGCGTCATTTTAATCGCTTTAATACGTTTTTCGCGCGCTTGCGCGATGGTGCATATGTCTCTAGCGGTCATTGTAATACCACCGGAGAAGTTATCAAAGCTGACCTGTCCAGATATTACCAAGATATTGTTGATTTGCAGCATATCTTGGTACATTTCAAACTGTTCTGGGAATAAGCGTACATCAATACGGGCACTCTTGTCATCTAAAGTTACAAGCCCCCAACGATTTCCCTTTTTATTTACTAGTGTACGTGCAGCTATAACAAGGCCTGCAGCGGTTGATTGCACATCACGATTAGTTGGCTGTAAATCCACTAATTTACCACTGGTGTAATATTTCAGCTCTTTACGATACTGATTTATTGGGTGCCCGGTTAAATATAAGCCTAAGGTTTCTTTTTCCCCATCAAGCCATTGGTTATCAGTCAGTGGCGTGGCTTTTATAAATGCTTGCTCGACTTCATCCGGCTCTGTCGCTAATAAACCAAATAAATCAGTTTGCCCTAACGACTCTGCTTTATGATGCTGATCAGCCGCTTTCATCGCGTCTTTTAAGCTTGCCAATAAAGTAGCACGCGCTGGTTGCGTTTTCTCGGGACCGAGTTGATCAAGCGCACCGGCGTAAATAAGTTTTTCGGTTACGCGTTTATTGATACGTTTTAAATCTACCCGCGCACAAAAATCGAATAGGTCTTTAAATGGCCCACCGTTACTTCGCGCTTCTAAAATTGCATCTACAGGCGCTTCACCCACGCCTTTGATAGCACCAATACCATAAACAATTTCACCCTTGAGGTTTACTGTAAACTTATAGGCACCAGCATTTACATCAGGCGGTAATAAAGTGAGCTTCATGTTCTCACATTCATCAACCAAGGTGACGATTTTTTCAGTGTTATCCATATCAGCCGACATCACCGCCGCCATAAATTCAGCAGGATAATGGGTTTTCATCCACAGCGTTTGGTACGATACTAACGCATAGGCTGCGGAGTGTGATTTATTGAAACCGTAGCCTGCGAACTTCTCTACCAAGTCGAAGATCTTAATCGCCAGTTCGCCGTCAATGCCGTTATTTCGCGCACCATCTTCAAATGTTGAACGCTGTTTTGCCATCTCTTCTGGCTTTTTCTTACCCATTGCACGACGTAACATATCGGCGCCACCTAGGGTGTAACCTGCCAGTACCTGAGCAATTTGCATTACTTGTTCTTGATACAAGATAATGCCGTAAGTCGGCTCCAAAATAGGCTTTAAGCTTTCGTGTTGATATTGTGCATCTGGATAAGAAATTTCTTCGCGACCAAGTTTTCGGTCGATGAAGTTATCTACCATACCTGACTGTAATGGCCCGGGACGAAACAAGGCTACCAAGGCGATCATATCTTCAAAGCAATCGGGCTTTAAGCGCCTTACTAAGTCTTTCATACCCCGGGATTCAAGTTGGAATACCGCGGTAGTTTCTGCTCTTAATAGCAGCTCTATACTCTTTTTATCATTCAGTGGAATGGTGTTGATATCTATTGACTCTTTGCCCTCTCGGGTTAAGCGCTCATTAGTCATATCAACTGCCCATTGCAAAATGGTCAGGGTTCGTAGACCTAAGAAGTCAAACTTTACTAATCCGGCGGTCTCTACGTCATTTTTGTCAAACTGAGTAACCGGAAACTTACCTTCATCGTCACAATACAGGGCGGCAAAATCAGTAATTGTAGTCGGTGAAATAACCACACCACCGGCATGTTTACCAGCGTTACGTGTACAGCCTTCAAGGATGCGACACATATCGATTAAGTCTTTTACTTCTGTATCGCCATCGTAAGCTTCTTGCAGGCGTGGCTCAACATCAAACGCTTTTGCCAACGTCATGCCGGGATCGCCTGGGATCAGTTTTGATATACGGTCAACAAATCCGTACGGGTGGCCAAGTACTCGGCCAACATCACGTATTACCGCTTTTGCTGCCATAGTACCAAAAGTAATGATCTGTGATACCGCATCTCGTCCATACAGAGCCGATACGTGATCGATTACTTCATCGCGTCTATCCATACAGAAATCGACGTCGAAATCCGGCATTGATACACGTTCAGGGTTCAAGAAGCGCTCGAAAAGTAAATCAAATTCAAGCGGATCAAGATCGGTAATTTTCAGCGCGTAAGCCACTAACGAACCCGCACCTGAACCACGTCCTGGACCAACTGGAATATTGTTATCTTTACTCCACTGGATGAACTCCATTACGATCAAGAAGTAACCAGGGAAACCCATTTGGTTAATTACATCGAGCTCGATTTGCAAACGCTCGTCGTATTCAACACGTTTTTCTGCTCGGTCCGCTTCATCAGGGAATAAAAACTGTAGGCGCTCTTCAAGACCGTCTCGGGATACTTTCACCAAGAAGTCTTCAATTTTTAATGAGCCAGTTGGATAATCTGGTAAGAAATACGTACCAAGCTGCACCGTCACATTACAGCGTTTGGCGATTTCCACACTGTTTTGCAGCGCTTCTGGGATATCACTAAACAGCTCAGCCATTTGTGCTGGGGTTTTTAAGTACTGCTCTTCAGAGAAGCGCTTTGGTCGGCGTTTATCATCAAGCGTATAGCCGTCAAATATTGCTACACGTATTTCGTGGGCCTCGAAGTTTTCAGGCTTCAAAAATACCACTTCGTTGGTAGCCACCACTGGCAATTGCTCAACGGTTGCAAGCTCAACCGCTAAGTGTAAATAGTCTTCTTCTTGTGTACGCTTAGTACGTATCAACTCAATATAGTAGTTATCACTAAAATGCTGTTTATAAAAACTAACCACCGACTCAACTGTCGCTGGGTTGCCTTTTAATAGCGCTTTACCTAAATCGCCATCTTTGGCACCAGAGAGTAAAATAAGCCCTTCTTTGTGCTCAACTAACCAATCTCGTTCAATAACAGGGCGATGAAATAAATGCCCACGTTGATACGCTTTAGAGATTAAAAGGGTAAGATTTTTATAACCGACATTATCTTTAGCTAAAATAACTAACCGACAAGGCCCTTCTGGAAACTCTGGGCTGTGTAACCAAAAATCAGCACCAACAATTGGTTTAATACCCGCATTATGAGCGGTGTCATAAAAGCGCACTAAACCACATAAGTTCATTTGGTCGGTAATGGCCAATGCCGGTAATTGTAATTCCTGCGCTTTGGCGACAATCGGTTTAGTTTTCGCTAAACCATCGACCATTGAAAAGTCTGAATGAACCCGTAAATGCACAAAATCTGGAGCTGCCATTACTTCTCCTGCATCACCAGTACACGTTGTACTGGTTTAAAGCTTTTACGATGTTCACTAATGGCGCCGTACTGCTCAAGAGCAGCAAAATGTGCCTTGGTTGGGTAGCCTTTATGACCTGCAAAACCATATTCTGGATAGCGTTTATCAAGCTCAATCATTTCATCATCACGGGCAACTTTAGCAATAATGGATGCTGCTGAGATCTCTGCCACCAGACTGTCGCCTTTTATTACGGCTTGTGCCGGCATACTGAGCGCAGGCAGGCGATTGCCATCGACAAATACAAACTCAGGGGTGGTACTTAAGCCTTCAACCGCACGAGTCATTGCCAGCATAGTGGCATGGAGAATATTTAACTCGTCGATTTCTGTGGGGCTACATCGGCCAATGGACCAACACAGCGCTTTTTCTTTGATCTCAATTGCTAGTGCTTGGCGTTTTTTATCGGTTAACTTTTTTGAATCCGCAAGACCAGCTATCGGTTTAGCTGGATCGAGGATCACCGCAGCGGTCACTACATCGCCAACTAATGGCCCACGGCCGACTTCGTCAACGCCAGCGATAAAGCTGAGGTTAGGTCGTTCAATTTGCATCTATAATCTCCGCAACAGCAGTGGCTGCTTGCTCACTAGCATTTAAGCGTATTTGCTGGTGAATGGCTAAAAAACGCGCTTTTAACTCGCGATTATCACTATTTAGCATTGGTTCAAGGGCGTTCGTTAGGTTTTCAACGCTGCAATCATGCTGCATAAATTCAGGCACTAGCTCTTCGTCAGCTAATAAGTTTGGTAACGAAAAGTATTTAATATTAAAAGTGAATAAACTTTTAAAAATCCAATAACTTAGGGATTTTATTTTATAGCCAACCACCATAGGTTTTTTATAAAGCATGCCTTCCAGGGTCGCGGTACCTGATGCAATTAAAATCACATCTGCCGCTTGCATTGCAAGGTTCGATTGCCCATCCAACAACTGAATATTTAGTTGTGGCGCTGTAGCTGCCAAAATAGCACTAAATTGTGCTTTGCGTTGCTCATTTACTAATGGCACCACTATTTTTAAATCAGGATTTTTAGCTTGTAGCCCGGCCGCTGTTTTAAGGTAAGTTTCACTAAGCAACCCTACTTCTGAGCCTCGACTACCTGGCAATAATGCCAGTACTTTATCATCAAGGCTTAAACCCAATTGTTGACGCGCTGCGCTGTCGTCATGCTTAAGGGCAATATCATCAGCCAGTGTATGGCCAACAAAAGTACATGGCACATTATGTTTATCGTAAAATGCTTTTTCAAACGGTAATAAAGCCAGCACCATATTGGTTGCAGCGCTGATTTTGTGGATACGTTTTTCTCGCCATGCCCACACTGATGGACTTACATATTGAATCGTTTTAATCCCAGCATCTTTTAACGGCTTTTCAACCCGTAAATTAAAGTCAGGTGCATCAATACCTATATAAACGTCTGGCGGGTTATCAATAAAGTGTTGGACTAGTTGCTTGCGAATTTTTAATAACCGCGGTAATCGGCCTAGCACTTCCACTAAGCCCATTACAGCTAACTCTTCCATATCAAATAAGCTACTACAGCCTTGCGCCTGCATTTTCGGCCCTGCAATACCTTCAAAAATGGCATCAGGGTAGCGCTGTTTCAATGCTTTAATTAGGCCTTCACCTAAAATATCACCAGAGAGCTCTCCAACTACAATCGCTATACGTAGTGGCTGTTTATCTTTATTCATGGCTGTTTTTTATTCACAAGTCAACAAGACGGTCATAGGCAGTAGTCTAGCTTGTTTTACTGCGCGATTAAATGACACACCCTGAATAAATTAGAGAAACCTTCAGCAACGTACCTTTACTGATACAATTAGAACTATTTGCCTGTTTTTCAAACATATATTGGTAAATAGTTAAGCTCTGTGTTTCACTAACTAAAGCTGATTAAAAAGCGTCGCATTAATCATAATGGGGTAATATTTATCCATGTTGTGATTGACAATAATTAACCAAAAGAGAATAATGCATAAAGTTTCAATAATTACTGAAACTTCATTAACTAACTTTTGCTTACTTTATTTGTTTTGTGACTCGCCCGCACATACAAGGAGCTATAAAAAATGATAGATGAAACCTTTGTGGATCTATCGCGATTACAGTTTGCTGTCACCGCCCTGTTTCACTTTTTATTTGTACCACTGACTCTAGGTATGACCTGGATTTTAGTGATCATGGAGTCGGTTTATGTAATGACCGGCCGAGAAATCTACCGTGATATGACCAAGTTTTGGGGTAAACTATTTGGCATTAACTTCGCCATTGGTGTAGCCACAGGCCTTACCATGGAGTTTGAATTTGGTACTAACTGGTCTTATTACTCTCATTATGTGGGCGATGTATTTGGCGCTCCCCTTGCGATAGAAGGGTTAATGGCATTCTTTTTAGAATCGACCTTTGTGGGTATGTTCTTTTTAGGCTGGGAGCGGCTCAGTAAACGCCAGCATTTAGGTGCAACCTTTTTAATGGCTATTGGTACTAATATGTCTGCGCTGTGGATATTAGTCGCTAATGGTTGGATGCAAAATCCTGTCGGTGCTGAATTTAACTATCAAACTATGCGCATGGAAATGACTAGTTTTGCCGAGCTTGTGTTTAACCCTGTCGCACAAGTTAAGTTTATTCATACTGTGTCTGCGGGCTATGTTGCCGCATCCATGTTCGTATTGGGGATCAGTAGTTGGTATATCCTTAAGGGCCGTGATCTCGCTTTTGCAAAACGCTCTTTTTCAGTCGCCAGCGGCTTTGGTTTAGCCTCAGTATTGTGTGTTATTTTACTTGGCGATGAATCAGGCTATGAAGTCGGTGAAGTACAAAAAGTAAAACTGGCAACCATTGAAGCTGAATGGCACACCGAGGAAGCACCCGCTGCGTTTACGTTAGTTGGGATCCCTGATTCCGATAAACAAGTGACCCATGCTGCCGTTAAAATCCCGTATGCACTAGGCTTAATAGCGACCCGCTCGCTAGATGAGCAAGTCATCGGCATTAATGATTTAGAAAAACAACACGAAGTGCGTATTCGTAACGGTATGATCGCTTATAAATACCTTGAAAAACTGCGCAGTGGTGATGACTCAGCTGAGAATATTGCAAAGTTTGACACCCTCAAAGCTGATTTAGGCTACGGCTTATTGTTAAAGCGTTATACACCAAATGTAGTGGATGCAACTGAAGCACAAATTCAGCAAGCCGTTAAAGATTCGTTCCCTCAAGTAGGCCCGATGTTTTGGTCATTTAGGATCATGGTTGGCTGTGGTGTGATTATGCTGGGCGTATTTGTATTGTCTTTTTATTACAATGCACATCGTGTGATTGAACAAAAACGTTGGTTATTGTGGGCTGCGGTGTGGAGTATCCCTCTACCTTGGATAGCAATTGAATTTGGCTGGATAGTTGCCGAGTATGGCCGTCAGCCGTGGGCAATTTCAGAAATACTGCCGACCTTTTTAGCGACCTCGTCACTGACTGTCAATGATATTTTAATAAGCTTAACCGGCTTTATCGTATTCTACACCGGCCTTGCTATTGTCGAAGGCTGGCTGATGCTGCGATTTGTAAAAATAGGACCAAGTTCATTGCACACTGGTAAATATCACTTTGAACATTTAGATGAGCATACTAATGGCGACCAAATAACTGACGAGCAAGGAGCAAAATCATGATTTTCGATTATGAAACGTTAAAGTTACTTTGGTGGGTTATCATCGGCGTATTGTTAATTGGTTTTGCAATCACCGATGGTATGGACATGGGCGTGGCTATGCTTATCAAGTTAGTTGGTAAAACCGACAGTGAACGCCGTGTGGTGATCAATACGGTAGGTCCACACTGGGATGGTAACCAAGTATGGTTTATCACCGCAGGGGGTGCCTTATTTGCAGCGTGGCCGATGGTTTATGCGGCTGCATTTTCGGGCTTTTACTTTGCTATGATGTTGGTATTGTTTGCCTTATTTTTTAGACCTTTGGGTTTTGACTATCGCAGCAAAATTGACTCTCCACGCTGGCGTAACAATTGGGATTGGGGCTTATTTGCTGGTAGTGCTATTCCTGCTCTGGTATTTGGCGTGGCCTTTGGCAATCTGTTTTTAGGTGTGCCATTTAGTATTGATGAATACCTTAGAACCAGCTACCAAGGATCTTTCTTTGCATTATTAAATCCATTTGCCTTATTAGCCGGCTTGATCAGCGTAACTATGTTACTTGCCCATGGCGGTATGTGGTTACAGCTGCGTACAGACAGTGATGTTGCTCGTCGCTCAGCGCAATATGGTCGTTATGCACTGTTAGCATTCATCGTGTTATTTGCTGTTGCAGGTATTTGGATTGCTAATCTTGATGGTTACCAAATAATCTCGATGGGTGATACGCAAGGCTTTGCAAACCCACTAGATAAAACAGTAACCACCTCTGCAGGTGCTTGGTTAAACAATTATCAACAAATGCCTTTAACTATGCTGTTCCCTGCAGTCGCTTTTTTAATGGCTGTATTAGCGTGGATATGTTCAAAAATTAATAGACCGGGGCTGGCATTAATAGCAACAAGCTTTATGCTTGGCGGTGTGATCATGACGGCTGGAATGTCCTTATTCCCATTTATTATGCCATCAAGTAATCACCCTGATATTAGTTTAACAATATGGGATGCGGTTTCTAGCCATAGAACATTGAATGTAATGTTTATTGCAGTAAGTATTTTTGTGCCACTTATTTTACTTTACACCACATGGTGTTATGTGAAAATGTGGCGTAAAGTAACCGTAGAAGAAATTGAAAATAACAGCCATGGCAGTTACTAAGGAGATTTGATCTATGTGGTATTTTGCTTGGATACTCGGTGTTTTATTAGCCTGTACGTTAGGTGTGATCAACGTTATGTGGTACGAATTTGGCCAGAACAAAGACAGTATCGCTGACGACGAACAAGAATTACACGATAGGCTTAATCGCCAAAATGACGACTAACCCCCGACCAAATCGCGCGCAGCAAACTACGCTGCGCGCGTTTTTAAAAACGCATTCCAATCACGCAGGCAGTCTTTTAAAAGTCAGTATTGCGCTAGGAACATTTAACGCATTATTGATGATTGCCAGTGCTTATTTAGTGGCACGATCAATTCATTTAGTGATGTTTGAACACGCCAATTTAGCCACTATTACCCCTTTACTTTGGCCATTAGCAGCATTGATTTTAGGGCGCGGAATATTACTTGGATTTTCGCAGCGCATAAGTGCCCAAGCCGCACTTAAAATTAAAACTACAATGCGCCATGCTTTACTCGAGAAACTCACCTTACTTGGGCCAAGTTATATTGAACAACAAGGTCATGGCGCGACTTTAAACACCCTACACAATGGTGTTGAAGCACTGCACGATTATTATGCTAATTATTTACCGAGTGTGGCTTACAGTGCGCTTATTCCTTTGGCTATCCTGATGGTGATTTTTCCTACCGATTGGAAAGCTGGGTTGATTTTTTTATTCACCGCCCCCCTAATTCCGTTTTTTATGATTTTGGTTGGCCACAAAGCAGAACAACTGAATCAACAACGTTGGCAACAACTAGCTGTGTTGGGTAATTACTTTTTTGACCGCTTACAAGGCTTAACCCAACTAAAGTTATTTAATGCGACTACGCGCGAACTAAAACAAATTGCCAAAATTTCCGATGACTTTCGCCATGCGACTTTAAACGTATTAAAAATCGCATTTTTATCATCTTTCGCACTCGAGTTTTTAGCGACCATTAGTGTCGCGTTAGTAGCGGTGATAATCGGTTTTCGGTTGTTTTTTGGTACCTTAGATTTTTCGACCGGCTTTGTTGTACTGTTACTTGCTCCGGAGTTTTATTTACCGCTGCGCCAACTCGGCAGCCATTACCATGCCCGATTAGAAGGGATTAGTGCCGCCGCTGATATGCTAAAAATATTAAATGAGCCACTCCCTGCTAAGGATCTTGAGAACATACAACCAAATACTCAAAATAGCTTAAACTTACCAAGTATCGAACAACTCAATATTGATAATTTAAATTTTCATTACCCACAAAGTAATGAAGGCGTTAACAATATAAACCTAACATTTGCAGGCACAGGCCTGCATGCCATCGTTGGTCAAAGTGGTGCTGGTAAAAGCACCTTACTCGATTGTTTATTAGGGTTTCATCCTCAGGTGATCAGTGCAATTACGGTAAATCAGCAACAACTAGCCGCATCACATATTAAGCAATGGCAGCAACATATTGCCTGGATCCCACAACAACCTACTTTATTATTTAACAGTGTCAAAGCTAACTTACTATTGGCCAAACCGGATGCCACACTCACGCAGCTAGAAACTGCAGCAGAGCAAGCTGGTGCACTTGAGTTTATCAATCAATTACCAGAGGGCTTTGACACTCAAATTGGTGAACAAGGCGAAGGACTCTCAGGCGGGCAAAAACAACGGATCGCTTTAGCTCGGGCATTTTTAAAACAAGCGCCAATTTTGATCCTTGATGAGCCAACCGCACACCTCGATAGCCAAACTGAGCAACAGGTGCAAGCGGCTATCAATCATTATGCACAGCAACATCTCGTTGTGGTGATAGCACATCGCTTAAATACCATTGCACAAGCTAAACAAGTTATTGTAATGAAAGATGGTGCTGTTATTGAACAAGGTAGCTTTAAAACCCTCATCGATAACCAAGGCGCGCTGTATGATTTAGTGCATGCAAGGAGTAAACAGCATGACTAATTTTTTACGTTTATTAAAACTGTGTAGACCGCACCTAGGTGCAATGCTGTTAGGGGCATTTTTAGCAACCTTAACAGTGCTGGCAAACGTTGGCTTATTGGCTATATCTGGCTGGTTTTTAGCCGCTATGGCTGCGGCTGGCTTGGCTGGCACGCAAATGAATTACTTTACCCCCGCTGGCGTCATTCGGTTTTTAGCGATAGTACGCACGGCCTCACGCTATGGCGAACGCTTAGTCACTCACAACGCCACCTTTTTATTGTTAAGTGAAATTCGCGTCAGTGTCTTTAACACTTTGAGTCAGTTAAGTAACGTTGATTTAGCCATGAGCCGCAGCGCGGATCTATTTAACCGCATGCAAAATGATGTTGAAGCGCTCGATAAATTTTACTTAAACGTATTATTACCGATGATTGTTGCGCTAATCAGCGTGCCAATTGTGGTTGCAATTATGGCAGCCTACAACAGTAATGTTGCGCTAATATGCTTTACTGCACTCTTAATAGTAGGCGTTGCCCTGCCGCTCATACTAAGTAAACAACTTCAGCAAACTGCCAACCTCGAAACTCACTATTCGGCGACTTTACGTGCTGAATTATCAGATACCCTAAGTGGCTTACGAGAGCTGGCTATCTATCAAGCCACCGAGCAACAAATTCAGCAATGTCGGGCAGCCAGTGAACGCTATAATCAGCAACTATTTGTTCGCCATAGCGCCGAAGCACATAGTAATGGCGTATCACTATTAATAGTACAACTGAGTATGCTCGGTGCCATTATGATAATTGCACCGCTAGTTTACAGCGGAGCTATGGCCAATGTTGAACTGGCAATGCTTAGTTTATTTGTGCTTGCTAGTTTTGAAACGGTGCTAACGCTGCCAAATGCGTTTATTCAATTGCCCGTAGCGCTAAGCGCTGCAAAGCGTATTTTTGATTTAGAAGATAAACTGCACCCTGAAACTACAAGCGTTCAGGAGTCGTTATCAGTGCAACCTTTAGGGCTTGAATTTAAAGGTCTTAGTTATTGTTACCACAGTGATACTTTTGCGCTTAACAACTTAAGTTTTGCTATTGAGCCACTGCAAAAAGTCGCGATTGTAGGCCAAAGCGGCAGCGGGAAAAGTACACTGGTTAATTTACTCAGTGGTTTATGGCCACAGCAAAATGGTGAAATAAATCTAACTTCAGCAGACAAAACCATAGCAATTAACGCGATCAGTCAACAAAATCGCTGCGAACTGATTAACATCGTCGCACAACAACATCATATTTTTGATGGCACCATTGCTGAAAACTTACGCTATGCGGCGCCCTCAGCAACTAAACAACAAATGCGTACAGCCTGTCAACAAACACAGTTAGGTGATTGGCTTAGCGAGTTAAAACTAAGATTAGACACCCGCTTAGGCACAGGTGGCAGAAGTTTGTCGCGCGGACAATCGCGGCGTTTAGCGTTAGCGCAAGCCTTACTCAGAGCACCGGCTATTTTAGTGCTTGATGAGCCAACCGAAGGCCTCGACAATCAATCTAAGCATCAAGTTATGGATGCGATATTAACCAGCATGGGGCACTGTACTGTGATCAGCATAACTCACGACCCTGCCTTACTTGCCAATATGGATAACGTAATTTGGTTAGAGCAAGGGCAAATAAAAGCGATTGCAACGCATCAGCAACTATTAGCAGAGCAACCTGAGTACGTGAACTTGATCACACGCTTTTAATCAATTACTTCAACGGTTACGTTAATAACGCCCGAGCTTGGCTCTGCGAGTTGCTCAAACGCATGCTTTGTTAAATCGATGATACGCCCGCGAATAAAAGGACCGCGATCATTCACTCTAACGACCACTGAACGGTTATTTGCTGTGTTTGTGACTTTAACTTTGCTGTTAAAAGGGAGCTGTTTGTGCGCCGCAGTCATGGCTTGTTGGTCAAACTTTTCACCACTAGCGGTCAGCCGACCATGGTATTTATCGGCATAAAAGCTAGCATTTCCCTGCTCACGAATACCTGTGCTTGTTGCAGAATAGTTTGTCGGCGAGCTACTACAGCCAGCTAAAATAGCCAGTGATAAGCTAATTAAAAGTGCTTTAATCAAAATTCAACGCTCCCTTAGAATGCATAAAGGTAGCAGGTATCAACTGAGCTGCAACTGAATTAAAGTAAATACAAAACAGTGAATACAAAAAAGCCACCAAGTTAACTTAATAACTGGTGGCTTTTATACACTGCATAAACGAATTAACGAATAATACCGCGTTCAGAATTTTTCACAAAATCAACCATTAACTGTACTGCTGGGTACTTAGCGGCATCATCAGCAAGCGCTGCAATTGCCTCTTCAACACCTAAACTCTTGCGGTATAGTGTTTTATAAGCACGACGTGTTGCCATAACTTCATCGCTTTCAAAGCCACGGCGCTTCATGCCTTCAGTATTAATTGCAACAGGACCTGCTGGCGTACCTATAGTTGTTACAAACGGCGGCACATCTTTGTTGACGCCAGAGTACATACCAACAAAGGCATGTGCCCCCACTTTACAAAACTGATGAATACCTGAATTACCCGCTAAGATAACCCAGTCACCAATATGTACATGGCCTGCAACAGATGCATTATTAGCAAAAATAACGTTATCGCCAATCACCGCATCATGGGCTACGTGAGTGTAAGCCATAAATAAGTTATTGCTGCCAATCTTAGTCACACCTTGGTCTTGAATTGTACCTCGGTGGATGGTAGCGCATTCACGAATAACATTGTTATCGCCAATGATAAGTGTGGTTGGCTCATTATTATATTTTTTGTCTTGGCAGGCTTCACCTACAGACGCAAATTGAAATATATGATTGCCTGAACCTATTGTTGACGGGCCTTTGACCACAACATGAGATTCGATAATGCAATTGTCACCAATAACCACATCGTTGCCAATGTAGCTATACGGGCCAACCGATACATTATTACCTAACTTTGCACCTGGTTCGATTATCGCTGTAGGATGGATCACAATTAAAGCTCTCTTCTCGCACACATGATTTCGGCACTACATACTATTTTGCCATCAACTTTTGCTTCTGCTGCAAACTTCCAAATATTACGACGCTCTTTTAAAAATTGAACGTGTAAATGCATGGTGTCACCAGGCGTTACTGGTTGTTTAAAGCGCGCATTATCTATCGCTGCAAATAAATATAGTTCATTTTCACTGCGATTTTCGACAGTTTTAAAACCCAATAAACCGGTTGCCTGTGCCATGGCTTCTAAAATTAATACACCAGGAAAAATTGGCTGGTTAGGGAAATGGCCGGTAAAAATCGGTTCATTAAAAGTTACGTTCTTAATTGCATGTAATGATTCACCTGGGGTGTAATCAAGCACACGGTCAACTAGTAGCATCGGGTAACGATGCGGAAGTAAGCTTAAAATTTCTTGTATATCAAGGCTATTTAATTCGTTTGCCAAAATAGCATCCTTATTAATTATCAACGTTTAATGACTTAGTCAGAGTCTCTAGCGCTTTAAGGCGAACTTTCATCTCTGGCAAATTACGGAAATGGGCAATGTTTCGGCGCCACTCTTTATTTGAAGAGTGTGGAAGTCCTGAGGAATAAATACCAGGTTTCGTAATCGCTTTAGTCACCATGCTCATACCCGTAAGTATAACACCATCACAGATATCTATGTGACCATTTATGCCTACAAGCCCGGCAATCTGGCAATTTTTACCAATAGTTGTACTACCTGCTATCACGGTACAGCCAGCAATTGCTGTGCCTGAACCAATTTCAACATTATGGGCAATTTGACATTGGTTATCGATAATCACATTGCTGTGAATAATCGTGTCATCAATTGCACCACGGTCAACCGTAGCACCAGCGCCAATTTCAACCTTGTCACCTATAATAACGCGACCAAGCTGAGGAATTTTTATCCATTGGCCTTTATCGTTTGCATAACCAAAGCCATCACTGCCGATTACGCTACTTGATTGAAATAAGCAATCACTGCCAATTTCTACATCGTGATAAACACTGACATTTGCCCACAGTTTTGTGCCATTGCCTATTTTTGTGTTTTCACCAATAAAGCAATTAGCGCCTATTTGCGCGTTATCACCAATTACCGCTCCAGCTTCAATCACCGCATTAGCTGCAATAGCAGCTGTGCTTGCAACTGTAGCATCAGGATGGACCACCGCACTTGGGTGAATACCTGGTGACGCTGAGCGTGGCGTTGTATCGAGTAACTGGGCTAATTTCGCATAGCAAACATAGGGGTTAGCAACAATGAGCTTATTACCTTGATAATACTCTGCGTCTGCGGCAGATAGGATCACTGCCCCCGCCTTAGTATCACTAAGTTGTGAGCGATATTTCTTATTCGCTAAAAATGCAATATGCCCAGACTGGGCATTTGCAAGTGTAGCAATTTTTGAGATTTCCCAAGCGCCATCACCGTCAAGCGTGGCGCCTAGAAGTTCCGCAATCTGCGAAAGCGTATAATTATGCATATATCAGTTCTATTGCTTACTTACTTTATCAACAACTTTACTTGATAAATCAACGACCGTTTTAGGGTTAAAGTAGATAGTCGTATCTTTAACTTTAACTTCATCGTACTTACCATCTTTAGCAATATCTTCGATTGCTTTGATAATAATACCTTGAACTTTAGCTAGTTCTTGGTTTTGACGAGTTTTAATTTCTTGCTCTAAAGGACGACCTTTTTCAGCAAGATTTTTTTGCATGCCTTCCACTTTTTCACGCAACGCATCTTTTTGCGCTTGGCTCATTGTAGTGCTTTCACGCTTGAATTTTTCTGCTTCAAAGCGGATATCGCCCTGTAGCTTTTCAAGTTCTTGACGACGCTCAGCAAATTCAGCTTGCAGTGTTTGCTCAACTTTTGCCATTTGTGGGATTTGCTTATAGATTTCTTGCATATCTACAATACCTACTTTATGTGCAAAAGCACTTGCAGAAGTACCCATCATAAGTGTTGCTAAAATGGCAATTGCCGATGATTTAAATGATTTTTTCACAAAAAACTCCTTTAGAATGTATTACTAATGTTAAAGCTGATGGTCTTCGTATCGTCATCTTCTTCTTGTTGCAATGGATACGCAAAACTAATCAACATTGGACCCATAGGGGAGATCCACTGTAATGATAAACCGGTTGATACCCTAAAGCGCAGCGGATCTGAATAATCCTCAAGCTTAGCGCGTTCATCCGGACCTAAATTTTTATAACGGTCAACGTTAAATTCAGTGTCCCATACGTTTGCAGCATCAACAAAGAAACTAGTACGTACAGAACTGGTATTATCTTCATCCAAAAATGGGGTTGGCACAATTAACTCCATGCCTGCAACCGCTTTGGCATTACCACCGATACGTCCTCGCTGTGTTAACACATCAAACTCTGGCGAGCCGCCTATATTGCCTGTTAGACTACCATCTGGCAATGAATTGCCTGGAATTACTTGTGGTGTACGCGATATTGCACGCGGCAAAATAGTATTACGGTCAAAACCACGTAATTCCATTTCGGTTATACGGAAATACTCTTGGAATGGTAATGTTTGATCGTAACCATTGGTTGTGCCATAACCGTTACCATAGCCAAATGCCGCACGGGTTGAGAATACCCAACGGTGGTTATTAGTAAGTGGCCAATAAAAACGCGAGTCGTAATTTACCTTAAAGTAAGTTAAATCAGAGTTTGGCGTAGTACCGGTTAAGTTTAATGTTTGACGCGAACCTGCCGTTGGGAATAAACCACGGTTTACAGTCACACGAGACCAACCAACGCTGAGTTCGTATTTAGTAAAATCAAATCCTTCATCCGGGTTATTCACGTCTAGGAAGGTCTCACGCATAACACGAGTTTGCTCATATTCAGCAATCTCAGATAATTCTTCTTGGATCCAACGTACACCAAAGTTGATACGGTTTACCGCATCAATTGGGAAGCCTATATTTGTACCAATGCCGTAGCTTTTTGATTTGTAATCGATGAGGCTAAACTTACTTGCATCGTAATTACTGTAGAAAATACTACTGCCTTGCGACACACCATCTGGGGTGAAGTAAGGGTCGGTATACGATAAACTAACACGTTCTGAACCACGCGAAGTATTGATGTTAAAGCCAATCTGGTTACCCGTACCTAAGAAGTTAGACTCAGTCACACCGATATTAAATTGCAGACCTAAGTAAGAACCATAAGCAAGACCTGCGTTAAAGCTACCAGCTGATTGCTCTTTAACGGTAAAATCGACATCAACTTGGTCATCTATACCAGGGACTGGCACAACATTAAAATCAACACTTTCCATGTAAGGAAGACGTTGAATTTGAAGCTTTGAACGCTCAAGATTCTGATTCGATAACCAGGCGCCTTCCAGCTGGGTCATTTCACGACGTAATACTTCATCTGCGGTATTTTGGTTACCACCAACAATAATACGACGCACATAAACACGCTGACCAGGATTAACTGAGAGTGTTAACTGAACTTCTTTGGTTTCGTCATCAATTTCAGGAATGGTGCGAACTTCCGCATTCGCATAACCGAAACGCGCTAAATAACTTTTGATAAATTCTTCAGATGAGGTAACCACTGAGCCATTATAAAGTTCACCGGCACGCAGTGGAATAACACTTTTGATCAGTTCTTCACGGCCAAGTAAATCACCAATGAAGTCAAAGCCTTTCACTTTGTATTTAACGCCTTCGGTGATGTTAGCTGTTACATACACAGATTCACGCTCAGGACTTACTGATACTTGTGTTGAGTCAATATTAAAACGTAAGTAACCACGGTCTAAATAATAACTACGAATTTTCTCGAGATCGCCTTCAATGGTTTGTTTCTGGTAGCGATCGCTACCCATAAACTGCCACCAAGGTAAATCTTGCTGTGACTCCGCAAGCGCTAACAAGTCTTCATCACTAAACAATTCGTTACCAACTAAGTTGATCTGACGAATAGATGCGGCATCACCTTCATCAAACTTAAGTTTTAGCTTAACGCGGTTACGCGGTAACTTAGTGATACTGACATCAATTTTTGCGTTGTATTTACCAATACTGTGGAAAAACTCTATTAAGCCTTTCTCGATGTTATCAACCACAGTTTTATCCAGTGGTTCACCTTGGCGAATATCTTGCTGATCAAGCGACTGATTAAGCTGCTCGTCTTTAATGTCTTTATTACCTTCAAACTCAATAACACTAATTGTTGGGCGCTCTGTTACTCTAAAAATAACATTATTGCCATCACGTAGTGCCTTGATATTGTCGAAGTGACCTGAGTTATACAAAGACTTAATCGTTTTTGAAATTGTATAGTCATCAACACTATCACCCACGTTAATAGGAATATGTGTTAATGCTGCTCCCAACGCTACGCGCTGCAAACCTTCAACTTTTAAATCGTCAACAATAAAGGAGTTTTGGCCTAGGGCTGCAAAGCTAGCACCTAATAAACTTGTTACTGCCAAATGTTTTTTTATAGCCATTTTATTATCTTTATCCTTTACAACGGTATTACCGCTCAACACCTTAAAATTATACTTTAGCGGTGTTTTACAATCGTGTTTTAATTCGAGACTGTCGCAATTGCTTACAATCGCGATACATCATTGAACAAAGCGAAACATGTAAGAAAAATGAGTAGCAAGGCACCCACTTTAAAACCAAATTCTTGTGTCTTTTCAGAGACCGGCTTTTTACGAAAAAGTTCAATTATGTAATACATTAAGTGCCCACCATCAAGCACTGGTAAGGGCAATAAATTAAATACGCCCAAGTTTACACTTATCAATGCTAAGAAGCCTAAAAACGCCACTAAGCCATAGCTTACGCTAGTTCCCGCCCCTACAGCAATACCAACTGGACCACTTAAATTCTTCACGGATACTTGACCAGTAATTAAGTTACCAATCATATCAAAACTTAGGCTGATCAAGCGCCATGTTTCACTTACGCCCAGCACCATACTATCGAGTGGGCCATAATGTCTAGTTTCAATGTAACCATCTGGCCATTTTTCAACCACCGGTGCTACACCTAAAAAGCCTTGTAGCAAGCCATCACTATTACGTTGTCCTTTCGGGGTAACATTTAGCAGTTCTATACTATCTTGTCTTTTTACACTAAATTGTAATGATTTGTTAGCGGATTGCTGAATAACATTAACTAACTGCGTCCAACTGGTTATTGTTTCACCATTTACGGCGATAATTTCATCGCCTGCTTGTAAATTAGCGTCTGCAGCAGCAGAGTTTGGCGAAATTGTAGCAACGGTTAAAGTAGCCTGCGGACGAAACGGAACAATACCTAATGAAGCTAATGGTGGCACATCTTGTTGATCAAGTTTCCAACCATCAATATCAAGCATTTTAACCTGTTCTTGAAATTGCTCGTCACGCACGGTAACAGCAACACTTTTATCACCTAGGCTGGCCATTAATGCAAACGTAGCATCTTGCCAAGTCGCAATATTATCATCGCCAATTTTTACAATTTGTTGACTAGGCATAATACCGGCCTGCTCAGCGCGGCTACCCTCATTTACTGAGCCTACCACTGGCTTCACCGATTGAACCCCAACCATGTACATCGCAGCTAAAGCAAAGATAGCAAATATAAAGTTAGCCAGCGGCCCTGCCGCTACAATCGCGATACGCGCTTGTACTGACTTGGCATTGAATGATAAGTGGCGTTGGTCAGCAGGCACCTCATCAACACGTTCATCAAGCATTTTCACGTAGCCGCCTAAAGGAATTGCTGCAATAACATATTCAGTGTCGTGTTTATCGTGCCATTTTATTAGCGGTTTACCAAAGCCAATAGAAAACCTTAATACCTTCACACCCGCTTTGCGGGCAACCCAAAAATGGCCATATTCATGCACTGTTACTAAAATTCCCAGCGCTAGGATAAAAGAACCTAAATTCCACAGAAAATCGAACATATTAGCGTACTACCTTTGCAATGAGTTGCGTCGCTTGAAGTCGAGCTAAACGGTCACATTCAAGAATTTCATCGAGCGTGTGTACGTTTACATCAACCGTTGTGTCTAATGTTTGTGCATTAATGCGGTATATATCAGTAAAGCCTATCTGCCCTTGTAAAAATGCCTGTACAGCAATTTCATTGGCAGCATTAACTGTCGTTGTAGCACCTTGTCCAGCATTACACGCAGCAATAGCTAATTGTAAATTGGGATAGCGGGCAAAATCTGGTTTCGTAAAAGTAAAATCAGCAAGCTGTGAAAAATCCAGTGGTGTTACTCCAGCATCAATACGCTGTGGGTATGCTAAAGCATGAGCAATCGGTGTACGCATATCTGGATTCCCCATTTGCGCTAGCACCGAGCCATCTTGGTATTGCACCATTGAATGAATAATACTTTGCGGGTGAATGACCACTTCAATATCGTTTGCCTGGCAGTTAAATAGCCATTTAGCCTCAATAAACTCAAGGCCTTTATTCATCATAGTGGCTGAATCAACAGATATCTTTTGTCCCATCGACCAATTTGGATGCGCCACGGCTTGTGCCACAGTAACGTCTTTTAAAGAGGTAATATCACACGTTAAAAAAGGCCCACCAGAACCGGTAAGTAAAATTTTACTTACCCCATGCTCATGTAACTGTGCATTAGTTTTAGAGCCTTGCAGTGCACTTGGCAGGCACTGGAATATGGCATTATGTTCACTGTCAATCGGTAGTAAAGTGGCTTTATGTTGTTTTACTTTATCAATAAACAACTGACCTGACATGACTAAAGATTCTTTATTCGCCAGTAATACTTTTTTACCTGCTTCTACCGCACTGAGTGTAGGTATGAGCCCTGCTGCACCAACAATCGCCGACATTACCGCGTCAACGTCTGGGTGAGCGGCCAGTTCACTCATGGCGGCAATGCCACTGCGGATCACTGTTTTGCAGCCACTGCCCGATAAGTGTTGGCTTAACTTAGCTGCAGCGCTGTTATCTGCCATCACTGCAAAGCGTGGTTGATGAGCTATACACAATTGCGCCATCAATTCACTATTATTACCTGCCGCAAGTGCAAATACAGCAAACTGTTCTTGATTACGCGCAACAACATCTAAGGTACTTAAACCAATGGAACCTGTCGCGCCGAGAATGACGAGTTGTTGTCTACAACTCATAAACTAAGTGTCCATGCATAGCACAACACAAAAATGGGGGCTGCAGCAGTTAGGCTGTCAAGGCGATCTAAAATCCCCCCATGGCCAGGCAAACATGAGCCACTATCTTTAAGACCAGCTTCGCGTTTAAACATACTTTCGAGTAAGTCGCCAATAGCTGAGAATAACGCGATGAATACAGTCATAATCGCGTAAATTGGCCAAACAGACATATCTACATTGGTAAAATGACAAAACGCTAAAACAAAAATCACCGCAGCAACTAAGCCACCAGCTAAACCTTCAATGGTTTTATTAGGGCTCACTTTTGGCATTAACTTATGCTTGCCAAAGTTTTTACCCGTAAAGTATGCACCAATGTCAGCACTCCATACGATCCCCAGTACCACTAAAATAAGCATCGAACCAAAGTGCGTTGATTGCTCATAGTTAGCACTGCGCAGTGTATTAAGCGCAAGCCACAGCGGTACTAAGGTGAGAATACCAGCAATAGCGCGCATAACCACTCCTTCGTTCCATGCTTTAGCCATTGCTGGGTAGCGCCACACTAGGTAGGTGGCTACAATCCACCACGAAAATGACAGTGTGAATATATAATTTGCGTCTCCTACGAGCTGGCCGTCGACCCACAGTTCATCAATTGGCCAATGCCAATTAAGCAGTACCAGTAACAAGCCAATAAACGTCACAAACGAAAAACGTTTAACTTTATCGCATAACCCCATAAATGCCGACCATTCCCACGCGCCTAATAAAACAATCGCGCCAGCAATGTAACTAAACAATGTAAGAGGTGTATAAAAAACCAACACCAGTGCCAAAGGCGCTAGCACTAAAGAGGTTAAAATTCGTTGTTTTAGCAAAGTGTTACCCTTTTTAATTAGGTTTCAGCGAGTAATTGTTTTATTTGTTCGCCAGTACAACCAAACCGTCGCTCTCTGGCAACGTAACAAGCGATAGCATCAGCAAAAGCTGCTTCATTGAAGTCAGGCCAAAGCGTATCGGTAAAGTAAAGTTCAGCATAAGCAGCTTGCCACAATAAAAAGTTGCTTATGCGTAAATCGCCACCAGTACGGATCAACAAGTCAGGTTCAGCCTGATCTTGCATACTCATATGGGCGGCTAAATCGTGCTCTGTAATATCATCAGGGTTTAACGTCCCTGCAGCAATCAGCTTACCTAATTGCTTTGCAGCATTTGTTATATCCCATCGACCACCATAATTTGCCGCTACATTCAGTTGCAAACCAGTATTATTAGCCGTTAATTCATGTGCTGCATCAACCTTGCTGCGCAAAGTATCTGAAAAACGAGATAAGTCACCAATAATGGTTAACTTAACATTATTTTTGTGTAGCTTTTTAACTTCCTTACTCAGCACAAACAAAAACAGCTCCATCAAGGTACTGACTTCATCTTCGGGGCGATGCCAGTTTTCACTACTAAAAGCGAATAGAGTCAATGACTCTATTCCTAATTTAGTACAAAACTGCACAGACTGACGAACCGCATCCACGCCTTTTTTATGACCGTACACACGTGGCCTATTCTTGGCTTGTGCCCAACGACCATTGCCATCCATGATTATAGCGACATGCTTGGGTAAACATTGCTGGGAAATTTTATCAGCGTTAAGAACCATAAATATCGAGTATTCCATAAAAAAACGCCGCCTAGTATACCCCAGACGGCGTTTCAAAACTAATAAATTTACTAGCTTAGATTTCCATCAACTCGGCTTCTTTCGCCGCTAATTGAGTGTCCATCTCTTTAATGAATTTGTCCGTAAGCTTTTGAATTGCATCATCAGATTGACGCGCTTCATCTTCAGAAATATCTTTATCTTTCAATAAGTTTTTAACGTCACCGTTAGCATCACGACGAATATTACGGATTGCAACACGGCCACTTTCAACTTCACCACGAACGATTTTAATTAAATTTTTACGACGCTCCTCAGTTAGCGGAGGAAGTGGTACACGGATCACAGAACCCGCTGACATTGGGTTTAAACCTAAGTCAGATGCCATGATTGCTTTCTCTACCGCTTGTGCAAGCGATTTATCAAATACACTTAACGCAAGTGTACGTGAATCTTCAATCGTTACATTGGCAACTTGGTTCAATGGCGTTGGTGCGCCGTAGTATGGCACCATAATGCCATCTAATATTGCCGGATGAGCACGGCCAGTACGGATTTTAGATAGTTGACTGCTAAGTGCCGTTACACTTTTCTGCATACGTTCTGCAGCATCTTTTTGAATATCGTTTATCACGGTTCAATCCTAATCTAGTTAATAACTTCATCTGAGGCTTGTGAAGAGATAAGAGTGCCTTCTTCTTCGCCCATAATTACACGCTTTAATGCGCCTGATTTATTCATATTAAATACGCTCAACGGCATCTTGTGATCACGCGCAAGGGTGAATGCCGCAAGATCCATTACTTTTAATTCTTTTTCAATGATTTCATTGTAGCTCAAGTGACGGTAAAGTGTCGCCTCTGGATTTTTTACCGGATCATCACTGTAAACACCATCAACCTTGGTGGCTTTAATCACGGTATCGGCTTCAATTTCAATACCACGTAAACACGCGGCCGAATCCGTTGTAAAGAATGGGTTACCAGTACCTGCTGCAAAAATAACTACACGGCCCGTTTTTAATAAGCTAATTGCCTCAGCCCAGTTGTATGCATCACACACACCGTTAAGTGGGATAGCTGACATTAAACGACAATTTACAAATGCACGGTGCAACGCATCACGCATTGCAAGGCCATTCATGACAGTTGCTAGCATCCCCATATGATCGCCAACTACGCGATTCATGCCTGCTTCAGCAAGTGAGCCGCCACGTAAAAAGTTACCGCCACCGATAACTAAACCCACTTCTACGTCGAGTTCTACAAGCTCTTTGATTTCTTGCGCCATACGATCTAATACTTTTGGGTCGATGCCGAAGCCTTCGTCTCCCATCAGTGCTTCACCGCTTAATTTGAGAAGAACGCGTCTAAAAATAGGTTTACGATTGATTGTCATAGTATTTGGGCCAACTTTATAAAAAAAGGATAAAAAATAACCGCGCTTATGATTTTCACATAAAGAGCGCGGTTATTTTAAAGAATTTTCAGCGATGACGCAAAAGCAAATAACAGAATAATTTCATCTAACTCACTTTTTCGTCAAAGGAAATCGATTTTATTGACCTTTAGCAGCAGCAATCTGTGCAGCAACTTCAGCAGCAAAATCTTCAGTTTTCTTCTCGATACCTTCACCAACTTCTACACGTACGAAGCCAGTAACTGTTGCGTTTTTCTCTTTAAGAATTTCGCCAACAGATTTTTTAGGTTCCATGATGAAAGCTTGACCAGTAAGAGAAACCTCACCAGTGAATTTTTTCATGCGACCAACAACCATCTTCTCAGCGATTTCAGCAGGCTTGCCTTCGTTCATCGCGATTTCGATTTGTACTTGCTTTTCTTTTTCAACAACGTCAGCAGGTACATCTTCAGGTGCTAGGTACTCTGGGTTTGAAGCAGCAACGTGCATTGCAACGTGCTTAAGTGTTTCTTCATCAGCAACACCCGCAACAACAACACCAATACGCTCACCGTGACGGTACTCAACTAGTTGCTCACCAGCAATGTACTGTAGACGACGTACGTTGATGTTTTCGCCAATTTTAGTAACTAGTTCAACACGATCTTCTTCGAACTTAGCTTGTAAGTCTTCGATAGAAATCGTTTCTGCAATAGCAGCATCAGCAACTTTGTTAGCAAATGCTAAGAAACTTACGTCTTTTGCTACGAAGTCAGTTTGACAGTTAACTTCAACTAGTACTGCAACACCTGCATTTTGCTTGATGATGATAGTACCTTCAGCAGCAATGTTACCTGCTTTTTTAGCAGCTTTTGCAGCGCCACTTTTACGCATATTTTCAATCGCTAACTCGATGTCACCATCTGTTTCAGTTAACGCTTTTTTACAATCCATCATGCCAGCGCCGGTACGCTCGCGTAATTCTTTAACTAGGGCAGTAGTTACAGCCATTAGTAAATCCTCAAATCTGAATTCAGGTTTAGATAAGCGGGTTACCCGCTCTACAAGAATAGCAAGTCTTCATCTAAAATTAGATGAAGACTTGATGACAGCTAATTACTCAGCTTCTACGAAGTCGTCTTTCTCAGCTTGAGCAACGATATTGCTCTCACGACCTTCAGTGATTGCTGCTGCAACTGCGCCTGTGTAAAGGTTGATTGCACGGATAGCATCATCATTACCAGGTACGATGAAATCAACACCGTCTGGGTTAGAGTTAGTATCAACGATCGCAACAACTGGAATACCTAGGTTGTTAGCTTCACGGATAGCGATGTGCTCGTGGTCTGCATCGATAACGAAAAGTGCGTCAGGAAGACCACCCATGTTTTTGATACCGCCAAGGCTCTTTTCAAGCTTTTCCATTTCGCGGTTAAGCATTAACGTTTCTTTCTTAGTTAACTTCTCGAAAGTACCGTCTTGGCTTTGGATCTCAAGGTCTTTAAGACGCTTGATTGATTGACGAACTGTTTTCCAGTTAGTCAACATACCACCTAACCAACGGTGATTTACGTAATACTGATCACTAGCGATAGCGGCTTCTTTAACCGACTCGCTTGCTGCGCGCTTAGTACCAACGAAAAGAACTTTACCTTTGTTTGACGCAGCACCAGTTAAAAACTTAAGTGCGTTGTTGAACATTGGAACAGTTTGCTCAAGGTTGATGATATGAACACGGTTACGTGCGCCGAAGATGAAAGGCTTCATCTTAGGATTCCAGTAACGTGCTTGGTGACCGAAGTGAACACCAGCTTGAAGCATGTCGCGCATTGAAACGTTTGCCATTTTGTATTTCCTCTGTTTAGTTTAGGGTTAGGCCTCCACATACCCCATAGCACCAACACCGCAGTTAAATGAAACTGAAATGCACCCAAGTGTATGTGACGATACGTGTGTGTGTTAAAATAAAATTGTGTTTGCCTTAAATACAAAAAATCATTTAAGAATTTATTTGTAAAAAGACGGCGCGCTTTATACCATATTAAAAACAAATATTCAACGTCGCGTGCAAAAATTGTGCGACGATAAATGTGTAAAACTCGACAATGGAGCCTCCATGAGTGCTGTGATCAAGACCCCTGAAGAAATAGAGAAAATGCGTGTAGCCGGGCGCTTAGCGGCAGATGTCCTGGAAATGATAGAGTCACATGTAGTTCCCGGTGTAACCACTGATGAACTAAATACAATTTGTCATAATTATATTGTCGATGTGCAAAAGGCAATTCCTGCCCCACTAAATTACCATGGTTTTCCTAAATCAATTTGCACCTCAGTAAACCATGTAATTTGCCATGGTATTCCTAACGACAAAGCATTAAAAGATGGCGACAGTGTCAATATCGATATCACGGTTATCAAAGATGGCTACCACGGCGACACATCAAAAATGTTTCATGTTGGCACGCCAAACATCCAAGGCAAGCGTCTTGCTGAAGTAACGCAAGAAAGCCTGTATTTAGCAATAAAAATGGTTAAACCAGGCGTGCGTTTAGGTGATATCGGCGAAGCGATTCAAAAATATGCAGAGAGCTTTAACTACTCAATTGTTCGTGAATATTGCGGCCATGGTATTGGTGCAGAGTTTCATGAAGAACCACAAATAATGCATTATGGCCGCGCTGGTACTGGCGAAGCCCTAAAAGCAGGTATGTGTTTAACTATTGAGCCAATGGTTAACGCGGGTAAACGCCAGTGTAAACTATTAAAAGATGACTGGACTGTGGTTACTAAAGACCGTAGCTTGTCTGCGCAGTGGGAACACACCTTGTTAGTAACTGAAAATGGTGTTGAAATTTTAACGCTTCGATCAGATGATACGATTGACCGGATCATTGAACATTAAATACTGACTCACCCGACTTAGGGTGAAATTAGTATGCTAAGGAGCCAGCCCACGTGGCATTACCCAATAAAGTTAAAAAATTGCTCAGCGATGCTGACCAATTAACCGATTATCGCGATTGTTCTAATTATTTTTATAAATGGTTACAAAACGAGTTTTCAAAACAGCCAGTCGGTAATTTGATTAATGCCCGGGCTGAGTTTATCGACCGCTTACTGATTAAACTGTTTCATGTTTATGATTTAGCCCATGAGCCAGATTTAGCCTTGATCGCCGTTGGCGGTTACGGTCGCGGTGAGCTGCATCCCTATTCAGATATCGATTTTTTACTGCTAGTTACTGAGCAACCTAGTGATGCCGTGTGTGAAAAAATCGGCCAATTTGTGACCATGCTCTGGGATCTTAATTTAGAAATTGGCCACAGTGTGCGTACCATTGAGCAAGCGATTGAGCAAAAACGTGCCGACGTAACTTTTGCCACTAGCTTGCTTGAAAGTCGACTACTGTTCGGTAATCACATTGAATATGAAAAACTCAAAGAGCATATTCTTGATACGCCTGTATGGCACTCTGACGAATTCTTTTTAGCAAAAGTACATGAGCAACAACTGCGTCATAAAAAATGTCACGGTACAGCATACAACCTCGAACCAAATATCAAAGAAAATCCCGGTGGCCTGCGAGATCTGCAAACCATCATTTGGGTTGCTAAAAAACATTTTAGAGCCGAAACCTTACAAGAGCTTATTAGCCACGGCTATCTCACTCATGAAGAATACCAAGAGCTCCTAGAGTGTTTAGAAAATCTCTGGAATATCCGTTTTGCGCTGCATTTAGCCGCTGGACGCTCTGAGAACCGGTTGTTATTTGACCATCAACCACTGGCTGCTGATTTACTTGGCTTTGGTAGCGATGGTAAAGCCTCAGTTGAGCGGATGATGAAGCGATTATTTAGGATCATGAGCCGGGTCCGTGAGCTAAATCAAATGTTGTTATCATATTTTGAACAAAGCATTTTACCGGAAAGTAACGAACAAGCAGTAGTTGAACTCGATCGTAATTTCGAACGTGTTGGCCATCAAATTAGGGTAAAAAATCCGTCCGTGTTCTTTCGCCGTGATCAACTATTTGTATTGTTCGAACATATTGCCGATAACCCTGAAATTACCCATATTTACCCAAGTACTATCCGTACCATCCGCCAAGTGCGCCGTCGTCTGTTAGGAGATTTGCAAGATTATGCCGCCTGTCGTGAAGCCTTTTTACGGCTAATTAAACACCCTAACGGCATGGGCCGTGCATTTACTTTAATGCACAAGCACGGCATGCTTGCCGCTTATTTACCCCAGTGGCGAAACATTTTTGGACAGATGCAATTTGACTTATTTCACGCTTATACTGTGGATGAACATACTCATAAGTTGATCAATAACATTTATCAATATTTTGATAAAGCAAACGTCAGTGAGTTTCCTATTTGTTGTGAAATAGTCACCCGCATGGACAAGCCCGAGCTACTGTATTTAGCGGGCATCTTCCATGACATTGCCAAAGGCCGTGGCGGCGATCACTCAGAACTCGGTGCTGTTGATGCCATTGCTTTTGCCAAATTACACCGTTTTTCAACTTCCGATGGCAAATTGATTGCTTGGCTAGTTAGTAACCATTTACTTATGTCTGTAACTGCACAGCGTAAAGATATTAATGACCCAGATGTGATCAAAGACTTTGCTACTCGAGTTAAAACCGAACGACAACTTGATTATCTATACTGCTTAACCGTCGCAGATATTCGCGCCACTAACGACAACTTGTGGAATGATTGGAAAAACACCTTGTTGCGTGAGCTTTACCTGCATACTCAAAGGGCGTTACGGTTAGGCCTTGAAAATCCTATGGATCAGCGCGACCAAATTCGCGATAAAAAGCATCAAGCCAAACAAAGGTTAATCAACAATGGCTATGATGAAAATCAGATTGATTTAATTTGGAGCCGTTTTAAAGCAAATTACTTTACGGCCTTTAGTGAACAACAACTATCATGGCACACCGAACATTTACTAAACTGCGTTGATTTAAGCCAACCCAGTGTTGCGGTATCAAATACAGCCATGCACGGCGGTACACAGATTTTTGTTTATAGCCCCTACTCCGGCGGTTTATTTGCCCGTTTAGTAAGTGTGATCGGCTCTAAAAAAGCGCAAATTCAACATGCTCAAGTGCTCACCACTCGCGACGGCTATGTGCTGTTTAGCTTTGTCGTACTTGAAGTCAGTGGCGACCCGATTGCCAGCGCTCAAGCGCAGTCAATCAAACGCGGCCTTGATCAAGCGCTTGCTGATCCGAAAAAGAAAATTCGCTTTAAAAAGAACCGCTCACAACGCTTTAAAGATTTTAATATTAAACCAAAAATTATCCTGCGCCCTCACCCGCGTAAAGACCGCAGCTTAATCGAAATTCAAGCGGTAGATATTCCTGGCTTATTAACCAAAATTGCCGAAGTGTTTCAAGCCCATTTATTACATATACACGCCGCGCGGATCACCACCGTAGGTGAACGTGCAGAAGATTTCTTCGTGGTATCGAATAACGAATACCAAGCTCTTACCGACGAAGAACAAGCAAAAATTCATCAAGCATTGCGTAAAAAACTCAACGCAGAAACCGAATAAGAGGATCTTATGTCAGATTTAAAAACCACCATTGAAAACGCCTGGGATAACCGTGATAGCATCCGCCCGAGCACAGTACCTAGTGATGTAAAACAAGCCATAATCGATGTACTTGAGCTACTTGATAGTGGTGCCGCACGCGTTGCTGAAAAAATCAGTGGTGAGTGGGTTGTCCATCAATGGCTAAAAAAAGCCGTGTTACTGTCGTTTCGTATTCGTGACAATCAACCAATGAACGACGGCGTAAACCAGTTTTATGACAAAGTACCACTTAAATTTAGCGACTATACACCGGAGCAATTTCAGCAAGGTGGCATGCGCGTTGTACCAAACGCTGTTGCCCGTAAAGGCAGCTTTGTCGGTAAAAATGTAGTATTGATGCCATCATATGTAAACATTGGTGCTTACGTTGATGATGGCACTATGGTTGATACATGGGCCACTGTAGGCTCGTGTGCACAAATTGGTAAGAACGTACACTTGTCAGGAGGTGTTGGCATAGGTGGCGTTTTAGAGCCATTACAAGCCAATCCTACTATCATTGAAGATAACTGTTTTATTGGTGCACGCTCTGAAATTGTAGAAGGCGTGATCGTTGAAGAAGGCGCTGTTATTTCAATGGGTGTTTACATCAGCCAAAGTACTCGCATTTACGACCGCGAAACTGGCGAGATCCACTACGGCCGCGTACCAGCAGGTGCTGTGGTTGTTCCAGGCGCACTGCCATCAAAAGACGGTACTCACAGCTTGTACGCTGCAATTATCGTGAAAAAAGTAGATCAGCAAACCCGCGAAAAAGTAGGGATTAATGCATTATTGAGATCGATAGACGAATAATAGAGAGCTGAAAAGTTCTAAACGATAAGCTGATTGACATTAACAGTAAATAAATGAAAGCCCTAAATCTATATAGATCTAGGGCTTTTTCTATCTGTGTTATTTTCTCTTTTATGATAAATATCACCTTTAAATACAACATACTTGATAGCTAAGAACTTATTCTGGTTTATTAGCTTTGATTTGTATGACTGCGGCAACTATAATTATTAATCACATCATTAAGTAACTGAGATCAAGTTGTTACGGCTTTTCGTTATATGTTGGTTCCTGTTACTTGGTTTTCAGCAAGCTTTTGCTACTGAACTAAGCACTTTTGAAAATAAGTTAAACGAAGCTGAAGACTACCTTGTGGTCAACCCAGCGCAATCTATTATTATTCTTGAAAATCTTGACGATATCGATAAAGTTTCACCTGAGTTATTTATTCGTTGGCATCTTATTAACGCCCGAGCAGCCGTTCCGACCAGCCAATTTGACCGCCTTCATCAGTCTGTAGATGCAATATTTAGTCAGCAGCAAGCCCCTTATTTCAAAAAGAAAATAACGTCCATTATGAGTGCGTTAGGTATTTGGCTACGCTATGCAGAGTATTTAGACGATGCCCAACTAAGTTTTCAATGTGGTTATAAATACGCTGAAAATGATCGTCAACGCTTGACGCTTACCAACAGTATGGCACTGGTCGCTATGGCACAAAATAACAATGACGAAGCGCGAAACCTATATGCCGAAAGCTATAATTTTACGGTGCGTTTGAACCTCCCTAACGTTGTCGCCATGATAGAAAGTAACTTGGGCTATTTGGCACTTGATGAGAATAAAATCCCAGAAGCTGAACATTATTTTCGTAGTGCCTTAAGCCGTTATCAAATTATTGACAAGCGAGCGGGACAAATTTCTGCAGGATTAAATCTGTTAATGGTATTTTTGATCCAAGATCAAACAATAAACTTTGAAAGGTTATACGGACCCACATCCACTTTAACCCATGCCTTTCCCAATGAGGCTAAACAAGCTTTATTACTCTGGCTGGAAATGCGTTTTAAAAAACTTAAAGGAAATTATGTTAGCCGAAAGGACAAAGCAAAATTGCAAATAGCTTACGAGCAATTAGAAAGCGATCAAATGAAAACCTTTGTACACCGTTACTTTGCTAAAAAGCTCGAAGTCCCTATCGCACCACCAAAGAAAATCCCCCCTAAAAAGTTTACTCGTTCTTGGTTTGAGTTAGTTAAAAAATGTCAGTGGTAATTGTTGGTGGCACTTTACAACATCTCCCTTTTTTCTTATTACCAACTGGGCAGATTTAATTCGCAGCGCTGGGGTTCACGCCTGAGCAATTTGGTTATAGTGAGATTTTTTTGGGACTTGGCTCACTGCTGGGGAGTTACCTTAACAACGGCTTGCTGGCGAAGCATGTGTCGCAGCATTTGCTGTTGCAAGCTGCCGCGACTTTACTCACGTTGGGTGCTGTCGGTGTTTACCTAATACAAGATTCGATTTGGTTTATCACGCAGTGTATTAAGCACTATAGTCGTTAAACAAATCGATTGAATTTAGTGAAGCGGCAACGAGCTGATCTTGGGATAGATGTTAAGTTCATTTTTAAACGATAGTCAGGTTATACCAATCGTGTTAAGTTACTGACCATTTATAGCCACAGATAAATGGAGTGATAACAAGGCATAAATTTTGACATGCAGTTGTTCTACTTGAAAAAATTATAACGCAGTTAGCGCTTTATTTAGCTCGCTAGAATGGTTAAATATTTAAGTCGATTGGTATTAAGTACTCTTTACCACTTCGCATAGTGGTCTTCGGTAAATCCCCATTCGCCGTTAAGTGTGATAACTTCGTCTGCAAGAGTTATTTCACCATAGTAACGGCCGAAGTGTTGAGTGAAGTTAGTCGCGATAATAATTAAGTTGGTTTTATCTTGGCGTTTACCTGCTGGTTCGAAGTATAAATTGATGATACCGTCGTTTGAACGCAGCCGCCATTTACTCGTTGCTTTAGCATTACCATAGCGCTCAAATTGAAAATCGACCATATCAATTTTATAAAGCGTGCCATCGAGCCACAAGGCGTTTTCGGTAAAACCTGTTTCAATAACCCCCGCACTTAAATTTAAACCTAAGCGGCGGCCATCAGCTAATGTGCAGGCTAAACTCCCCCAGTTCCAAAAGGTTTCGCGACGCATGAAACCCGCGCTCCAATCAACACTTGCCAGTATTTTAAGCTCTTCAAATACATATTTTTTACCACGCCACTGAAGTGTTCCAGTACAGGGTAATGCGGCAGTTTTTTGGGTAAAATGAAAGCCTGTAAAACCGGCACGAACACACACCGCAAGCGGGTTATAATTTATCGATTCATCAATACAGGCACTAATTTTCAGCCCGGACTTTAAATTTACCTCTACCGAGCGTATTTGCGGCTTAGCGGTTGTATTAATAGTTACGCTGTTACGCCCTTTTCGAAAAGTCGCTTGCCCGGTGTTTGGTGTGCTATCAATACACGTATTTAAAGCCAGTAAGCTGATAAAACTGACTTCATCGAATTCTGTCGTTTGTGGGTCGTATACATATACAAAACATTGACTCGCAATTTTTAAATCAACGATCGCTAAACCAATAATTAACTGCTCGCAACTCAAACTAATAAATTGAAATTGATTAAAGCTTAACTTTTTAAAAAGCGTACTTCTGGATTTACCCATAGTACTACGCAGGTCAAAATCCAAGTAATTGATGTCATCTACTCCATCTGGAAAAATACCAAAGTCGGCTTGTCCATCTTGGTCAATCAGCTCATGCTTTTTCATAATAAGCTCCTTGCTTTTTAAACAACATTTTATCGATTAAAAATATTGTTGGTAAGTCTAACTCAAAACAACTTAAAAATGATCGCTTAAAAAAGTGCCACCGAATTTATACTTAAAGTGTTACAAGTTATTACAAAATTGCCTCTTTTGGCTGATTTAGTGGTTTCTTGGTTACTTTTTGACATACATTCTATTTATGATAGTGGCGCTTTTTTTACATATCACTACAATGCACAAAAACAAATATTGGAAGACACACAATGAACCTGACACGTAGTTCGCTAAAAAACCCTGCGAGTGTCATTGTTATCTTGGTGCTAATTATGTTGTTTGGCATATTAAGCATTTTTAAGTTGCCGATTCAATTAACCCCTGATATTGAACAACCGCAAATTACAATTTTCTCTGGTTGGCGACAAGCTGCACCCGAAGAGATTGAATCGGTTATCATTGAGCCCATTGAAAATGCAGTTAAAAATACACCTGGCGCATTAGAAGTAAATACCAATATCAACCGAGGCAATGGCGCTATTACGCTAACCTTTGCTGTTGGCCAAAATATGCAACAAGCCATGCTTGATGTATTAACCAGCCTTAATCAAGCTCCCCCTTTACCTTTAGACGCATTCGACCCTGTTGTATTCGCTGGCGGAAATAATGGTGAGGCGGCAGCAACCTTACTGATCACACCTAAAGATTATCAATCGGATAGTTTAGATTTTGATATGTCGCAGTTTCAAAAACAAATTGATGAGTTTATCGAACCACGATTAGCGCAAATTCCAGGTGTTGCGCGGGTGGATCTGGCCAGTGAACGCCCGAAAGAATTGCGTATTACGTTTGATCCGCATAAAGCAGCAGCCTTAGGAATAAGCCTAGATAAAATTAGTAACGTACTTGCCAGTTCACGAGATACTTCAGGTGGCTTAGCTAATGTAGGTAGGCGCCAATATACAGTGCGTTTTACGGGACAATATGACTTATCTAGCATGGCACAAATGCGCGTTGGTTACTCAGATGATAGGCCTATTTATTTAGGCGATATAGCCAGTGTTGAACGGACTTACTCTGACCGCTTAGGTATGAGTGGACGTAATGGAAAACCAGCCTACTACATCCGTATTTCTCGCGCTAATAAAGCCAATACGGTTGCGTTACTTGACGATATTAATCTAGCAATAAAAGAGCTAAATGAAGGGCCGCTGGCAGCGAATGGACTCTCTATTGAGCTTAGTTTTGATGCCTCGGTGCATATACGCAATGCACTGTCGTTAGTTAAAAGTAACTTAGGCCTTGGCGTTATTTTGTCTTGCTTAATTTTATGGTTATTTTTTAGAGGCCTGAAAGCTACTTTAGTGATTGCAGCGACTATTCCAATCTCATTGATGGTGGCATTTTTAGCGCTTAATGTTTTTGACCGTAGTCTAAATGTTATATCACTCGCGGGTCTGGCATTTGCTGTTGGCTTAGTGTTAGATGCGGCTATTATAGTACAAGAAAATATCGCCAGACTTCGCGCTGAAGGCCTAGATAATAAAAAAGCGGCGCTTAAAGGAGCGGCCCAAGTTACTGGGGCGTTATTTGCATCAACAACAACGAGTGTTGCAATATTTTTACCTATTTTATTTATGGCTGGTATTGAAGGGCAATTGTTTTCTGATTTAGCACTGACACTCTCTGTAGCGGTTATCACATCAATGATATGCGCAATTACACTTATCCCATTAGCGAATCATCTATGGCCCGATGCGCAAATCAAAGCGGACCCATATCATTACTATTGGCAAAAGCTCAGTAATTTTATTATGAAGTTAACGAACACTCGCGTTAAGCAAATTATGTGGATTATCGTATTACTTGGCGGCTCAGTGATAGCAACATTAACTATGCTACCGAAAACCGATTTTATGCCACGCGCGCCTACTGATGGCTTCTTTTTCAATTTGGTCACGCCACCAGGTGGGAATGTGCAATTTATGGAAGAAGAGCTCTTACTCAGAGTTAAAAAACGACTCATGCCCTACTTCAATGGCGAAAAAGAACCTGGCATTAAAGATTTTAATTTTTATGCTTTTGGCTCAAATGCAGGTGGCTTTATTTACTCAGCCGATCCACAACGAGTCGAAGAGTTAATGAAAGTAGCCAAAGAAGAGATTTTTATTGATTTACCCGACACGCAAGTATTTTTCTTTCGTGGTTCAATGATCCAAGTTGCAAACGGTGGTGATGGCCGCGATATCAATATTGACCTAACCGGGCCGAACATGGATGACTTAGTTAATGCAGCACAAATTGCACTAAACGCCGTCAATGAAGTTCTACCAGATGCTACCGCCCAGCCACAGCCTCGTCTTGATATGGCTGAACCTGAACTTAGACTAACACCTAATGATCGCCGTATTACCCAAGCAGGCCTGACTCGTCGAGATGTATCGCAAGCAGTACAAGCATATACTGGTGGTTTATTTGTGAATGAATATTTTGATGGTAATGAACGCATGAATGTCATTTTACGCGGCATTCCTTGGCAAACCCCAGAAGAACTAAAAGCACTGCCGATTGTTACCCCACAAGCAGGTATACAAACCCTTGGCGAGCTTGCCAACATTGAACGTACAGTGGGACCCACCCAGTTACGTCGGGTAAATGGTCGCCGTACAGTGAGCATAGTAGTAACTCCACCTGCTGATATGAGCTTACAACAAGCGCAAGCAATTTTAAGCGAACAGGTAATGCCTAAAGTCAGAGCTAGCCTGCCAAGTAATGCGGGAGCAATATTGGCTGGCAACGCACAAAAAATGAATTCGGCGATGACCGAAATGGCGCTGAATTTTGTGTTGGCGTTGTTTATTTTATTTTTATTAATGACAGCACTGTTTAAATCCGCAAAAGACAGTGCGTTGGTTTTACTGGTTATGCCTCTAGCCATTGCTGGTGGCGTATTAGCGCTGTTTATTTTAAACCTATTTACTTTTCAATCGCTTGATTTGCTCACCATGATAGGGTTTATCATTTTGTTAGGGTTAGTAGTTAACAATGCCATATTATTAGTGGATCAAACTAAGGTAGCGATGACATCAGGTTTAAGTCGTGAGGCGGCGGTCAAACAAGCGATATTACTAAGGGCAAGGCCTGTTTACTTAAGTACACTTACGAGCTTATTTGGCATGCTGCCATTGATGCTAATGCCCGGTGTAGGCTCTGAAATTTACAGAGGGCTTGCAACCGTTATAGTCGGTGGTATGGCGATCAGTGCGTTGTTCACACTCATTTTAATGCCTAGTTTGTTACAGCTAGGCCGAAGCACACCGCCTGCGTCAAATAATCAATCAGTAAACAATACAGCAAAAAGTTTAGCTACAAGCCAATGAGTATAGAGAACCTAATCATGAATAGAATTAAACTAGCCATGCAGTCTTTCATCCTATGTAACTGTTTATTTATAGCACCTGTTTTTGCCGTTATTCCTGTGACTGTTGCACAGGTCACTAAAGCGCCGTTAACCAGTGAAATAGAAGTTAATGGTACACTGTTTGGCAAAGACGATGTTACTTTAACAGCAGGCATTAGTGGCCGTCTTATCTATGTTGCCGAGCCTGGCAGCGTGATTAAGAAAAATGATATTTTAGTTCGTATGGATACCTTACCTTTAGAATTAGATAAAGCACGCCAAGAAGAAATGCTCAATCGCGCTAATATTAATTTACGTTTATATCAACAAGACCTAAAACGCTTAAAAGAGTTAGAAAAATCTAGCAGCGCCGCACTAAGCCAAGTAGAAGAAGTGCAAAATAAGCACGATCTGGCTCGCTCTGACATAGCACTTGCGAAGATCGAACTTAAAGTAATCGATGACAAACTAACAAGAGCAACTATTCGTGCGCCATTTGCTGGCGTTGTAAGCGAGCGCTTTAAGCGCGCAGGTCGTGAAATAAACCGTGCTGATGAGTTACTTACGCTACTTGATATTCATCATTTAGAAGTACGTATATATGTACCCGTTAGATACTTAAAATATTTACGAACAGGCATCGAACTTCCCATTAAAGCGGGTGACTTATCGCAACCAGAAACAGCTGCAGCAATAATAACTGCGGTAATTCCATCTACAGATCCACGCTCTCAGACAGTTGAAATACGCGCCAATTTACAAGCAGATGCACAACACGCTTGGGCAATTGGCCAACTTGTTGATGTAACCGTGCCATTGACCAGCAAAAATCCGGTATTATTGGTAAATCGAGATGCGTTAATCATCCGTAAGCAAGGCATACATGTGGTTAAAATTGATGCGAAAAGTCAAGCGATAAAAATACCTGTAACCGTTGGCAGTGGAAAAGGGCCACTTGTCGAAGTCTCGCCAATTGCAGATAACGGTTTAAATGCAGGAGATAACGTGGCTGTGCGTGGTGCTGAACGTTTACAAACAGGGCAAGATGTCGAGATACAGATAAAATAATCAGAACTCTAACTAGTAGGCCGTCTCATCCAGCAACTTTTCCCAAAGTTGCTGGGTACAACTCAGTATTTACAGCCAAATCCACTGATATCTATTGGTTTAATTTGTTCGCCTTTACCACTGTGATCGTCATGCTTGATGATTAAGGTATTCGCTTTTTCACTAAATGTGAACGACCCTAACCAATCGAGGGTGGCTATCGGTGTTAAACTATAAAAGCCATTTTTATCAGTGCATTGATAAGAAAAATAATGCGTTGCTTTGCCAAACGCGCCAACATCCGAGGTATACACACTAATATTCCCCTGTTGCCGGTAGTCGTCGGCTTGAGTGCCAACCACTAGATACAATGCACTAATGATTGCTAGGACAATAAATTGGATCCCTGCCAATATAAAAAAGCTGATATCAAATAATTTAGCATACCAAACTCGGGGCTCGTCATGATGGGGATGACCGTGGCTTGCTAACAAAAAGCCACCGATAGTCACCAATATTAATTTAATCGGCATCATATAAGCACTGAATAAATACATGCTTTTTGCATTATGCCATTGCAGCCCAAAAGCCGTTGGTATAAATAAACTATCTAGCAACGGCAATAATATCAGCAAGCACGCGATAATAAGTTTTTTATGTTTTAGCATTTATAAGTGATGGCAGTTGATGATAGGTTTGAGTGTACAAATAAAAACCGTTAATAAAAAGCCCGTTAAAGTAACTTAACGGGCTGATATTAATCTTCAATCTTCAAAAAATTAATCGTCTTCGATGTTATCCAAACCTTTGGTGCCGTCTTTGGCTTTTAGTTTATGGTGTATTGCTGATTTTATTAACATGTAACCGCTGATCGGTGCGGTGATCAATAAGAAAATTGAGATCAATAATTCTTTGACACTAACACCATCTTGCGTGTTGCTAAAAAATACCATCGCGGCGATTAGCATTCCAGCCATGCCAAGGGTTGTAGCTTTTGTAGGACCATGCAGACGCATAAAAAAGTCCGGCATTTTGATAAGGCCTATCGAGCCTATTAATATAAATGCACCACCGATTAATAATAATATAGAAACTATCCATTCACTGATCATGTTATTACCCTTTATTCGATGATGTCGCCACGTAACAAGTACTTACATACCGCTACTGTACTTACAAAGCCAAGCATCGCGATTAACAGTGCAGCTTCAAAATACAACCCTGTGCCCATACTCATACCGTATAAAATAATTAACGCTATGGTATTAATATACATAGTATCTAGCGCTAAAATGCGGTCAGGTACCGAAGGGCCTACCACCAAACGCCATAAGTTAAGCAGTAACGATAAACCAATCATTGCAAAAACAATTAAAAAGACCGTTTCTAACATTGAAATATCTCCTTAAGAGGTGCTTCGTAACGTTGTTTAATGGTGTCGATCAATGCTTGTTCGTCATCTAAATCTAATACATGAATAAGCAAATAACGCTGCGTTGGTTGCTCACCCTCAGCGAGAGATTCAGGTATCGGATATACCTCTGCACTTACGGTACCCGGTGTGAGCGATACTGTGCTTGCCAAAATAGTTATAGGCATAGCATGACTGAGCTCTATTGGTACTTTTACAAACGCGGGACGCAGTTTTTTAACTGGCCCAAGAATAAGCAATGCGACTTGCATATTGGCGGTAATAATGTCGTACATCACGATAATTAACTGCTTTAGTGCTAAACCGGGCTTAATAATAAGCGGTTGCGGTTCGCGAAATGGAAAACTGACTAAAGGAATTAAAATAGCGAATATCACAGCCAACACTATATGACCTGCCGATACGCTGTTATTAAGTAGCAGCCATACGACAAACAATAATGCACTGCGAAAAGGTGTTGGTAACCAACGAAAACGTGATTCTAAACGCATTATAAGCCCCCTCCAAGTACCGTATTGATACCACCGGTAATATCATGCAATTGCGTAGCAGCAGCAATCATATATTCACTTACTGCGCCGCCAAAGATCACTAACAAGGGCGAACAAACTAATAAAGCAATTATTGCCGTGACCTGCAATGGATGCGCTTTTACTCCTTCAGTCGGTTCACTGTCTTGGTGTTTTCGTTCCCAAAATAAGGTAGTACCCGCTCGAGATAATGCGACCAATAATGCAAAGCTGGCAAGCAAGTAAACAGGCCAAAATAGCAATGCTTTTTCGCTATCTAAGGTGGTTTTTAAAATCCATATTTTACCAACAAACCCTGACAGTGGTGGCATGCCGACTACCGCTAAAGCAGCAATAATAAAGCACGTGCCTAATAAGTATGGTTGCGCTACGCCGCGTCCTGGCGCAAAACGATCCGCAACTTTACCACGCTGATGAGCAATCAGGTCGGCCACTAAAAATAAGGCCGCGCACACTAAGGTTGAATGCACTAAGTAATACAACAGCGCCGCTGTGGCATTAATGTTTTGTAATGCGACTAAGGCGACTAACGTCCCCACCGATACAATCACTAAATTAGCAGTGAGCTTACGTAAATCTTGCGCGGCAACAACACCAATGGAGCCAACTATAATAGTTGCAACGGCCAAGCCCCACAACCATGGTTGTGCCATGTGTGCAAGTTGCCCTGCTTCATCACCAAAGATAACGGTATAGACACGCAGCATTGCGTATACACCCACTTTAGTCATAATTGCGAATAACGCTGCCACCACAGGCATTGCACTAGCGTAAGTATTGGGTAACCATAAGTGCAGTGGTAACAATGCGCCTTTTAGCGCAAAAACAACCAGCAGTAATAACCCACCAATTTTTGCAAGGTAGACGTCATCGCCCTGTAACTGCGACACTTTTTGTGCCATATCGGCAATATTCAAGGTGCCTAATACACCATATAAAATACCCAGTGCAATCAAAAACACACTCGATCCAATCAGGTTTAAACTCACGTATTGAATGGCTGATCGCGTTTTGTGTTTATCACCGTCATGCATTAGTAATGAGTAGGAAGCAATTAACAGCACTTCAAAAAATACAAACAGGTTGAATAAATCCCCTGTTAAAAACGCACCGTTAACACCCAGTACCAAAAAGTGTACTAAAGGATGAAAAAAGCCCCCTTTTTCATCATCTCCCATACAGCTGTACACAGTAACAGCCAAACCTAGAAATGACGTTAGTAACACCAGTAGGACTGACACTAAATCAGCAACCAGCACGATCCCAAATGGGGCTTGCCAGCCGCCGATGGCATACACAATAATGCCTGACTGGAAAACTTGCCATAATAATAGCGCACTGACGAAAGTGTTTAATAATGCCATGACTACAGAGGCAACACGACGAATAGGAATACTTTTCCCACAGGGAGGTAACAGTAAAATAATGCCGGCAAGCATAGGTAATAAAATTGGCCAAGAAGCTAGATGCTGGATCATTTGTGCTCCTTGTGTTCAATTTTACCTAAGTGACCATCTACATGATCATTGCCTAAATCAGCACGACCACGAATTGCCAAAATCACGACAAAGGCGGTCATTGCAAAACCAATTACAATAGCTGTCAGTACCAACGCTTGCGGCAGCGGATCGGCATAGTCAGTGCCTGTACCAAGCACGACGGCTTTATTAATAGTTAAGCGCCCCGCAGAGAATAAAAATAAGTTCACTGCGTATGACAGCATCGTTAACCCTAATACTACCGGAAAAGTCCGTGCTCTTAGGATCAAGTACACCCCACAAGTCACCAGTACACCAACGCATGATGCGTATAACAGTTCCATTAAATATTTACCTCTTTCTTAGGTGTATCTGCGGTTAACTTACCTAGGCTTGCGAGTATCATTAAGGTCGCGCCGACTACGGTCATGTAAACACCTAAATCAAATACGATGGCACTGGCCAGTTCTACTTTGCCGATAAATGGCACATCAAAATATTCAAACCAAGTGGTTAGAAACGGTCGTCCAAATGCCCAACTTCCTAGCCCTGTTAACATTGCAATGGCGATACCCGAGGCAATGATCTTTCGATAGTTCACATCAAAGCGCTCAGAGATCCAAATTGAACCATGAGCCATATACTGCAAAATAAAGGCAATTGCAGTAACTAACCCGGCAATAAAGCCCCCACCAGGTAAGTTATGACCGCGCAAAAAGATATACGCAGAGACTAATAACGCCAATGGCAATAAACTTTGTGAAATACTGGCTAATAACAGTGGATGACGTTCTCGCGCCCAAGGGCGACCTTCACTGTCGCTGGCTGGCATAAACAATGGTAAATTAGTTAATACTTTATAAATACCTAACGCTGCAATCCCCAGTACCGTGATTTCCCCTAGGGTATCAAAGCCCCTGAAATCAACCAAAATAACGTTTACGACATTGGTACCGCCTCCGCCAGTTTTTGCATTGGCGATAAAGAAATCTGAAATTGACTCAAGCGGACGCGTTAATAATGCATAACAAATACTGGCAATAACCACCCCCACTGCTGAGGCAATCCCTAAATCACGTAAAATACGTAATGAACTCGACTCTTTAGGGGTGCGTTGCGGTAAGAAGAATAATGCCAGCATTAATAAAATGACTGTCACTACCTCTACGGTTAACTGTGTAAGCGCTAAATCGGGCGCTGAGAAGCGAGTAAATGCCACTGAAACCATTAACCCTACGATTGATATCATCAATAACGATACCATCCGTGAGCGATGCCAAATCACAGTGCTAATGGCACCAATGATCATTAAACCTGCACCAATGGCATTATGAAAATCGATCGGCGTACGTGGCGCAGTACCCGCCAAAGCGTTCATTTCAAACAATGGCCAACCAGCACACAACAATACGACCCCCAACATCACAACAATGTAACGTTGCAGAGAACCATTTTCGGTGCTGCTGATTTTTTCTTGACTCCACTTAATGATCGCATAGACAAACCGCTCAAAGGTTTTTTTAGCATTTAATGGAGGTAGTGATGCTTGAAACTTAAATAAGTGCTTACGCTGAATATATATAAATACACCGCCCACGACAGCCATCGCACTCATAAGCAATGGTAAATTAAAACCATGCCAAATTGACAGTTTAAACTGTGGTGTCGCTTCCCCAAGAACTGCTAGCGACGCCGCTGACAAAATACCATCAACCACAAAGTTTGGAAACATACCGACTAGTAAACACAACACAACGAGTATTTCGATTGGCACACGCATATAGCGAGGAGGCTCATGCGGTGTTTTTGGTAAATTGATTGGGTCGCCATTAAAGAATACATCGTGAATAAAGCGTGCCGAATATGCCACAGAAAAAGCAGCCGCTAGAGTTGCTAATACAGGAATAAGCCACGACATAGAACCTAGTATTTGTTGATGTAAGGTTTCTGCAAAAAACATTTCTTTTGACAAGAAACCATTTAATAGCGGCACCCCAGCCATTGCCGCTGCAGCAACCATTGCCAGTGTCGCTGTATAAGGCATAAATCGCCACATACCATTGAGCTTACGCATATCTCGCGTACCAGTTTCATGGTCAATAATACCGGTGGCCATAAATAATGATGCTTTAAACGTTGCATGGTTAATAATATGAAATATTGCCGCTACTGTGGCAAGTTCAGTATCTAACCCAAGTAATAAAGTGATCAAACCTAAATGGCTAATGGTTGAATACGCCAGCAGCCCTTTTAAATCATGCTTAAATAAAGCGATGTAGGCGCCGACCAATAACGTTGTTAAGCCGGTCATGGCAACCAAAATAAACCAGATATCTGTTCCAGCTAACGCTGGATAAAAACGTGCAAGCAGGAAGATACCGGCTTTTACCATAGTCGCTGAATGCAAATAGGCACTCACTGGCGTTGGGGCTGCCATTGCGTGCGGTAACCAAAAATGAAATGGGAATTGAGCTGATTTAGTAAATGCACCTAGCAATACCAACACTAATGCAACTTCGTATAAGTCATGTGACTGGATCAATGTTTTGCTAGCTAAAATAACGTCTAGATCATAGCTACCAACAATATCACCAAGCAGTAGTAAGCCGCCTAGTAGAGCTAATCCACCGGCTCCAGTGACTGCTAATGCCATACGTGCCCCTTTGCGGGCCTCTGATTTATGCCACCAAAAACTGATTAACAAAAATGAGCTAATACTGGTTAATTCCCAAAACAGCCATAGTTGAATCACGTTATTCGACATCACAATACCGAGCATTGCAGTCATAAACAGCATTAAGTAACAGTATAATTTTGGCATCGAGTCATTATTACTTAGGTAATAACGAGTATAAAAAATAACCAGCAACCCGATCCCTAAGATCATAAAGATAAACAATAAGCTTAAGCCATCTAGGCGAAAAGCCAGCTCCATACCCAGCGCTGGTATCCATTGAGTGGTAAAGCGAATTGTCTCACCCGCTAAAACCGCTGGCGTGTGATAAATCGCAATTGCTAAGGCGCATAAAGGCGCTAGCATAGTTAAGCTCGTAGATTGATTACGAGTCAATTTGCCGGTGCAGGAAGAAATAACACTGCCAATTAAGGATAACAGGGGTATCCAGAGCAAAGTCATAGAGAGAAACCTTTTGAAGTCATAAGAGTATCAATACACTGCTAGTTAGTTTTAGTTTAGTACTGGTCATTTCGGATGGTTTTAATTTTAGCTTCAATAAACGCTTTATAGGTATATAGTTATACTGATCAGCGACGATTTTGTCTATAGTAAGCCCTTCTACCTGCTGTTATTTTGTACTATTTTAGTGCTGACAGCATATTATTTACAACTTTATCCCTCAATATTTTTTTTTGTCATTTTGTTTATAAAGTTCATAGGTGCTTTAAATTGCTGAAAATAGTCGCTAAATCGTAGTGGTTGATAGCTCGGATCAGTAATTTGTTGCAACCATAATTGTTGATAATGCACTGACAAAGGGATTTGTTGATATTGCATTATTGACCAGTTATGACTTGGTTTATATGCTTTAATTGGTGTTTGACAGCTATCACTTAGCTGCCAGCCAGCCGGTGGTGTAAGATCATTGGCAATAAAAAGGTTCGGCGCCACCAAGCCTTTTTGATTACATAACCACGCCTGCTTCGCTGCGGGTAATGGATACTCATCTTCAAAGCCGTTAAAGTGCATCAGCTCATGTAAAAATAAACCGTAATAACTCGCCGAGTTTAAGTGCATTATGCCACCTTGCACATTGCCTGAGCCAGTTGCGGTCATCATCACTATAAAATCAAAGCCCGTTGGCCAAGCTTTATTGTGAGCTAAAGGCTGCCAATCACATTTAGCGGCATGTTGCGGCTGTTGTTGGCAGTTTATGGAGTCCCCTAAATAAATAGGCTTACTAAAACAAAAGCTGCCTGAGCTCGGTTGGGGGTGTTGTTGATAACGAATTTTAAATGCATTAAGTTTTGCTAAACCTTGGCGATGATCTGTCATCATCAACACATTAAACTGACACTGCGGTTGCGCTTGCAGCTGTGAAAAGGATAATAAAAATCCCTCATGACTGGCAAAGCTTTGGTCAATACTCGCCGGTGTGGCGCCATGGTGTAATTTTAATTGTTCTGCCGCATGACTTGCAGGCAACAGGTGTTGCTCTGCCAGTGATGTTAAATCATCCCAACGTTCTGATTGCAGTAACAATGCACTGAGTCTGCGGCGCTTATCAACACTTTGCTGAGCCACGCTGACACGCCAAAAAGGTAAAGCCGATTGTGCCTGATCATTTGTTAGTAACCGCAGTGCCCAAGCAAATTGTGCATCCGTAACAGCATTTATAGCTAATAAGTATAAGGTAGCATCAGTCAATGAATTAAGCTGAGCATTAAAATCGTCAATAAAACGATAATAACTAATAAGAATAGAATCTGGGGTATGTTTTACATGCCAAAAGGCAATATCGCGATGCTGATTAACTGAGCCTGGTAAATATCCCAAACTCAGCATAACAACAACGCTAATAAATAATTTAACTGTCGTTTTCACCAGCCATTAACTCAAGCTCTAAACGGGCATATTTATATTCCACAAACTCATGCACATTGGTGGCAAGTGCTAAACGAAAGAAATCTGCGGCTTGATAATTAAGCCCTTTAGCTTGATATATTTTAGCTAAATAAAAGTAAGCTTCGCATAGCCGCTGCGCATATTCTTGTTCAGTTTTAACACCATCGGCAAGACTTGTTAAAAAGCTCTGCTCGCTCATATCGCCCAAATAAAGTGATATTAAACTATACGCCCATTGGCTATCATCCAGCCCTTGTGCATTGCTTTTTAAGTTTGCTAAAGCTTGCACAGGATCAGCGCTTGCTTGCGCTAGATAAAGCCATAACACCCGGTAAGGATCACTTGGCGAACGAGATAAAAACTCTTTAAGATCAGCTGCTGCAAGATTTGCTCTATCGCCATAGTAAAGAGCAATACCACGATTTAAGTAGGCATATTCGTGTTGCTCATTGAGTTCTAACGCTGAATCAAAAAATTCATAGGCTTTTTCAAATTGTTGCATCAAGGTATGGTGAATACCTAAAAAGTTATACACTTCGGCTAAATCGGGCTTCAATTGCACAGCACGATTAAAATCAATCCGCGCCAAGGTAGACATACCTAAACTATCAAATAATACGCCACGGTCATAAAATAATTTTGCTTGTTGATCTGGCGCTAGATCAGCACGATTTAATAATTCAGAATAACGAGCTATCGCTATTTCACTACGAAAATCAGACGCTAAAGGCGCAGTGAAAGGCACATTCACAATCGCAGTCGGTTGTGCTTGCGAAGTAGATTGACAGGCGCTTAAAGACAGAATAGCAAACGATGCCAAGGCTATGTGTTTAAGTATCATTAAAATCCTTTATACCAAGATAAGTAGCAAACTGATAGGACAAGTGCTATCCAAAGAGGTTTCATTAAAGCATAAAAAAAGAGGCTATACAGCCCCTTTTTATATTATCCAGAGAATATCTGGATTAAATATCAACAATTAAGCGTCAGTTGGTGCATCAGCTGCGGCAGCTGCTGATTCCATTGCTTCTTTGATACTTAAACGTACACGACCTTGACGGTCTACTTCTAGTACTTTAACTTTAACTTCTTGACCTTCAGATAGGTGATCTGTCACGTTATTTACGCGCTCAGTACTGATCTGAGAGATATGCACTAGGCCATCTTTACCAGGAAGAATGTTTACAAACGCACCGAAATCAACGATACGTACAACTTTACCTTCGTAGATAGTACCTACTTCTAGTTCAGCTGTTAATTGCTCAATGCGGCTAATTGCATTTGCTGCGCTTTCACCGTCTGTTGCTGCAATTTTGATTGTACCGTCATCACCGATTTCAATCGTAGTACCTGTTTCTTCAGTAAGTTGACGAATAGTTGCGCCGCCTTTACCGATAACTTCTGCGATTTTCTTCTGTGGTATCTTCATAGTGTAGATACGTGGAGCAAACATTGAAAGCTCTTCAGATGGTGCAGAAATCGCTTCGTCCATCACACCTAAGATGTGTAAACGTGCAGCTTTTGCTTGTTTAAGCGCAATTTGCATGATTTCTTGAGTGATACCTTCAATCTTGATATCCATCTGTAGTGCAGTGATACCTGCAGCAGTACCAGCTACTTTAAAGTCCATGTCACCTAAGTGATCTTCATCACCTAAGATGTCAGAAAGAACTACGAATTTTTCGTCTTCTTTAACTAGACCCATCGCGATACCCGCAACAGACGCTTTAATTGGCACACCCGCATTCATAAGTGCAAGTGAAGTACCACATACTGATGCCATTGAAGATGAACCATTTGATTCAGTGATCTCAGATACAACACGGATTGAGTAAGGGAACTCAGTCAATGTAGGCATTACAGCTTGGATACCGCGCTTAGCTAGGTTACCGTGGCCGATTTCACGACGCTTAGGAGAACCTACAAAACCTGTTTCACCTACGCAGAACGGAGGGAAGTTATAGTTAAGCATAAAGTGGTTTTTGTGTGTGCCAGTTAAATCATCGATTAACTGTGAATCACGTTCTGTACCAAGTGTAGCTGTTACAAGTGCTTGTGTTTCACCACGCGTAAAGATTGCAGAACCGTGAGTACGTGGCAATACGCCAGTCATTACGTCAAGTGCACGGATCATATCTGGTTCACGACCATCGATACGTTTTTCGCCAGCAGTGATGCGCCCACGTACGATTTTCTTCTCAAGAGAACCAAATACTTTGCCAACTTCTTGCTTGTCTAGTGACTCGCCTTCAGCAAGCTCAGCTGTTAATACAGCAACAACTTCGTCTTTAGCTACGCCAAGTGCTTCTTTACGAGCCACTTTATCAGTGATGCGGTAAGCTTCGCCTACTTTATCAGCTGCGATTGCTGCTACTTTATCTTCTAAAGCAACGTTCTTTTCAGGTGCTGCCCAATCCCATGTAGGCTTGCCAGCTTCTGCTTTGAATTCGTTGATTGCGTTGATGATAGCTTGAGATTGCTCATGACCATATACAACCGCACCTAGCATAACGTCTTCTGCAAGTACGTCAGCTTCTGATTCAACCATAAGTACTGCGTTATCAGTACCAGCAACAACTAAATCAAGTTGGCTTTCTTCAAGCTCTTTTAGCGTTGGGTTAAGTACGTATTCGCCGTTAATGTAACCAACGCGCGCTGCACCTATTGGACCACTGAATGGGATACCAGAGATAGCAAGTGCTGCTGAAGTACCGATCATCGCAACCATATCAGGTTGAATTTCAGGGTTAACAGAAACAACAGTAGCAATAACTTGTACTTCGTTTACAAAACCATTTGGGAAAAGTGGACGAATTGGACGGTCAATAAGACGTGCAATAAGTGTTTCACCGTCGTTAGGACGACCTTCACGCTTTAAGAAACCACCAGGGATACGACCTGCAGCGTACATACGCTCTTGGTAGTTAACTGTTAGTGGGAAAAAATCTTGGCCAGGTTGTGCTTCACGCTTACCAACAACAGTAACTAATACTGATGTGTCGCCAATACTTGCTAGTACTGCGCCGTCTGCTTGACGAGCGATTGCACCGGTTTCTAGGGTAACTGTATGTTGACCTAGTTGAAATTCTTTAATAATTGCTTGCACTTAAAATGTTCCTTAAATGTGTTCTAATAAGTTGCCATCAAAGTACCAATTACAGTACATAATTGTATTCAGTTGGAAATCAATTAAGTACTACAATTGGCAATGATGTGAATAAGCGTAGATAAACCTTTTTATCCACGCGCATAGTATATAACAAAGTAATGCAAAATTGCGAGCTTAGTCCCTAGATAAAAGTGGTGATAATAGGCGCGCTAAAAAGTGTGCTTTGCTGTCACTAACTATGTGGCTTTTATTTGATATTTCAAGAGAATTAATTGTTGTGGACAGAGAGAGTGAGAAATTTCAGGCACAAAAAAAGGAGCTATAAAGCTCCTTTCTATGTAATCTAGTTCTTAGCGACGTAGGCCAAGTTCTTGGATTAACGCAGTATAACGTGCAATGTCTTTACCTTTAAGGTAATCAAGCAGTTTACGGCGAGTGCTTACTTTACGAAGCAGACCACGACGTGAGTGGAAGTCATGCTTGTGATCAGCAAAGTGACCTTGAAGCTTGTTGATATCAAAAGTAAGAAGTGCAACTTGTACTTCAGGTGAACCAGTGTCGCCTTCTGCACGTGCGAATTTTGCGATGATATCGATCTTTTCTTGATTGCTTAGTGACATAGTAACTCCAAAAATAAAATTTAAAAGGTGTCTTAGCCGATCACTAATTCAGCCAAAACGATTAGCGGGCGTATTCTACCAGCTACGGCAATAACTACAAGCTAAACTTTACGCTGTTGTTTCTTGCTGATTTGATAAGCCACGTTTTGACTTTAAATGGCCATCAGGATTACGTTCACCAGTGCCAATAAACACACCATCAGCGAGCACTTTAATTGCCCCTTCTGGCAGTTCAATATCAAGTACAACCGCCTGACCATGGCTAAAAGAACTACCTTGCTCTTTACTGAGCTTAACCACAGGTAGACCAACTAATGCGGTGTCCATTGGCAGTAATAGTTCATCAAGATAAGTAGAAGGCGTAAGCTCTTCTTGTTTCGCTTTTACCAATAACGCTTCTAACTGCTCAAGTGACACCATTTTGTCAGCAGGGTAATGCCCTACCGCACTGCGATGCAACATGATCACATGCGCGCCACAACCCAGATTTTCGCCTAAGTCATCGACGATAGTACGAATATAAGTACCTTTTGAAACGTGGGCGGTCATTTGCACTTCGTTACTAGCTTCATCGAACTCATCTAGTGTTAAACTAAATACGTTGATTTTTCTGCACTTGCGAGGTACTTCAATGCCTTCACGCGCATATTTATATAAAGGTCGGCCTTCATATTTTAACGCTGAATACATTGACGGGTATTGATCTGATTCACCTAAAAACTTAGCAATTTCTTCGCTAAGTTGCTCAGCCGTCACATTGACATCTTTAGTACTGACAATTTCACCATCAGAATCTGATGTTGTCGTACGTTCACCTAATTTAGCGCGAACTACATAGGTTTTGTCAGTATCGAGTAAAAACTGAGTAAATTTAGTCGCTTCACCAAAACAGATAGGCAGCATACCCGTTGCAAGAGGATCAAGGGCACCGGTGTGCCCCGCTTTTTGTGCAAAATACACACTTTTAGCTTGCTGTAGCGCTTTATTTGATGAAATGCCTATTGGTTTGTTTAACAACAAAATACCGTCAACTGGACGGCCTTTACTGCGCTTTGCCATCTGTATTAGTGCCTTCTTCGCTGTCTGTTTCGTCGATATGCTCTGCATCATCTACGCTATCAACTTCGTCATCTACATGCTTTGCTTTATCTTCACGAATAATAGAATCAACAAGGTTTGAAATACGCATGCCTTCCATCAGTGAATTATCAACCACAAACTTAAGCTCTGGCATAATACGGGCACGAATGCGTTTGCCAAGTAGTGAGCGAATATAACCGGTCGCTTCATTTAATACTTTAGCACTTTGCTTTGCAGCATCTTCATCTTGGGTGTTAAACACAGTAATAAAGATTTTTGCATAAGATAAATCACGTGATACTTCTACAGCAGATACTGTAACCATACCTAAACGTGGATCTTTAATTTCACGTTGCAAAATAACAGCAATTTCTTTTTGAATTTGCTGAGCAACACGATCAGTACGAGAAAACTCTCTCATTAGACTCTACTCTAAAAATTATAACTCATTGAGAAATATAAATAAGTTATTTAAATAATGGATACACAAATGGGGGCTGAGCCCCCATTTATTATCTTAGCTTACGAACAATTAAAGTGTACGTTGTACTTCAACTGTTTCGAATACTTCGATTTGGTCACCAACGCGAACGTCGTTATAGTTCTTAACGCCGATACCACATTCCATGCCGTTACGAACATCAGCAACGTCGTCTTTAAAGCGACGAAGTGACTCAAGCTCACCCTCGTAGATAACCACATTATCACGAAGTACACGAATTGGTGCGCTACGTTTAATAACACCTTCAGTAACCATACAACCAGCGATAGCGCCAATTTTAGGTGACTTGAACACGTCACGAACTTCAGCTAGACCAATGATCTCTTGCTTGAACTCTGGTGCTAACATACCAGACATAGCTTGCTTCACTTCGTCAATCAAGCTATAGATAACGCTGTAGTAACGTAAGTCTAAGTTCTCAGACTCAATTACTTTACGTGCCGATGCATCAGCACGAACGTTAAAGCCAACCACGATTGCATTAGATGCTGCAGCAAGGGTTGCGTCAGTTTCAGTGATACCACCTACGCCTGAGCCTACAATCTTCACTTTAACTTCATCTGTTGACAGTTTAGTCAATGAATCAGAGATTGCTTCGATTGAACCTTGAACGTCTGCTTTAAGTACCACATTAACTTCAGATACATTGCCTTCAGTCATGTTAGTAAACATGTTTTCAAGCTTCGCTTTTTGCTGACGTGCTAGTTTAACATCACGGAATTTACCTTGACGGTAAAGTGCAACTTCACGGGCTTTACGCTCGTCTTTAACTACTGTTGCTTCGTCGCCCGCTGCTGGAATACCAGATAGACCTAAAATCTCAACTGGGATTGAAGGACCTGCAGACTTGATGTCTTTACCGTTTTCATCGCGCATTGCACGAACACGACCATACTCAAGACCACATAATACAATGTCACCTTGGTTAAGCGTACCAGATTGTACAAGGATAGAAGCAACTGGACCACGGCCTTTATCAAGACGAGATTCAATAACAACACCAGCAGCCATACCCACAGTTGGAGCAGTAAGTTCTAACAACTCAGATTGGTTTAATACCGCTTCAAGAAGGTCATCAATACCTAAACCAGTTTTAGCAGAAATATGCACATACTGTGTATCACCGCCCCACTCTTCAGGAATAACGTCTAGTTGAGCAAGCTCATTCTTAACGCGATCTGGGTCTACGCCTTCTTTATCCATTTTGTTAACAGCGATAATCAAAGGAACGCCAGCTGCACGCGCATGCTGAACCGCTTCTTTAGTTTGTGGCATTACACCATCATCTGCTGCAACCACTAAGATTACGATATCTGTCGCTTTAGCACCACGAGCACGCATTGACGTAAACGCCGCGTGACCTGGAGTATCCAAGAAAGTGATCATGTTACCATTTACGTCAACATGATAAGCACCGATATGCTGTGTGATACCACCGGCTTCGCCAGAGGCCACTTTTGCTGAACGAATATAATCAAGCGTTGACGTTTTACCATGGTCAACGTGACCCATTACAGTTACTACTGGTGCACGTGGCTCAGATTTACCATCTTCATGACGGTCATTTAGTACTGTTTGCTCTAATTCGTTTTCTTTAACAATGATAACTTTGTGGCCCATTTCTTCTGCAACTAACTGTGCAGCTTCTTGGTCGATCACTTGGTTAATGGTAACCATGTCACCCATTTTCATCATTGTTTTTACAACTTCAGCGCCCTTAACGGCCATGCGTGATGCAAGCTCAGCAACTGTAATTGTTTCGCTAATACGCACTTCGTTTTTCACGTCAACCGTTGGCTTTTGGAAGCCATGTTGTAATGAAGCTGGTGCTTTTAGCTTGCTTTTCTTGCCTCTCGAAGGAACAAATTTCTCCTTCGCTGGGGCTTTTTTCTTTTTCTTCGCACGGCGTGTGCCTTGCTCATCACGCGCATCAGCAACATCTTCTGCTTCACGTGCGTAAGTAGAAGTCGTAAGGTGGTGATCAGCGGTTTCTTCGCGCTTCTTACGTTCTTCTTCTTCTTTCTTCCAGCGAGCTGAATTTTCTTCTGCTAGCTTTCTTGCCTCTTCTGCTTGACGTTTCGCTTCTTCTTCAGCTTTCTTCAATGCGGCCTCTTCTGCTTCTTTTTGCAGACGCTCAGCTTCAACGCGATCTTTTTCAGACTTCGCGGTTTGTTCTGGGGTCATCTGCTTCTGTTTTGCTACACGTTCAGCATCTGCTTTACGCTTAGCTTCTTCTTTCACTTTACGGTCAGCCTCTTCTTTGGCTTTACGCTCTGCGTCTTGTTTTGCTTTAAGCTCAGCTGCTTCTTTTGCAGCTTGTTGCTCAAGTTCACGACGAGCGGCTTCTTCTGCTGCTATACGTGCTTGCTCTTGCTCTTGCTCAACCGCGCTTTTCTTCACGTAAGTACGTGTTTTACGTACTTCAACTTGTACTGACTTTGCTTGACCTGTAGAACCCGTAACACTTAATGTGCTTTTGCTCTTACGTTGCAATGTCATACGCGCTGGGCCATCTGAGCCTGTGCCGCCGTGTTGCTTGCTTAAGTGATCAAGTAACGTTGCTTTTTCTGCTTCAGTTACATTATCACCCGCTTGCTTAGTGATACCGGCTTGCGATAATTGTTGAAGCAATTTATCAACAGTTGTACCAATATCCCCGGCTAGTTTTTCAACATTTACTTCTGCCATAGTCTCTAATACCTCCGTTAATAAATTACTCGTCTGCGAACCAACAAATGTTGCGCGCAGCCATAATTAGCTCACCCGCTTTCTCTGGAGAAAGCTCTGTGATATCGACTAATTCATCAATACCTTGCTCTGCTAAATCTTCTAGCGTAACAACCCCTTTGCTTGCCATAACAAACGCAAGGTGACGCTCTAACCCTTCAAGTGCTAATAAGTCTTCAGCAGGCTCTGCACCATCAAGGCTTTCTTCTGTTTTAAGTGCTTTAGTCGTTAATGCATCTTTTGCACGTGAGCGTAACAAATCAACAGTATCTTCATCTAAGCCATCAATTTCTAAAAACTCAGACGCAGGCACATAGGCAACTTCTTCAAGGGTTGAGAAACCTTCGTTGATAAGTAATGTTGCAAAGTCTTCATCGATGTCTAAGTTTTCAGTGAATAAGTTAATTAACTTATCAGATTCAGCTTCGTTCTTAGCGCGCATCTCTTCAACTGTCATTACGTTTAGTTCCCAACCAGTTAACTGGCTAGCAAGACGTACGTTTTGACCGTTACGACCAATTGCTTGTGCTAGGTTATCAGCTTCAACAGCGATATCCATTGAATGGGTGTCTTCATCCATTACAATTGAAGCAACTTCAGCAGGTGACATTGCATTAATAACGAACTGGGCTGGGTTGTCATCGTAAAGTACGATATCAACACGTTCACCACCTAATTCGGTAGAAACAGCTTGTACACGTGCACCACGCATACCAACACACGCACCAATTGGGTCGATACGTTTGTCGTTAGATTTCACGGCGATTTTAGCACGTGAACCTGGATCACGTGCCGCTGCACGTAGTTCAATCATCTCTTCGCCAATTTCTGGCACCTCAATGCGGAATAATTCCATCAGCATTTCTGGCTTAGAGCGTGTTACAAATAACTGTGCACCACGCGCATCAGGTTTTACTTCATAAAGTAAACCACGGATGCGATCGCCAGGACGGAAATTTTCACGTGGTAACATGTCATCACGGTAAATAACCGCTTCAGCATTGTTACCTAAATCTAATACGATTGCGTCACGCGTTGCTTTTTTCACAACACCTGTTACTAACTCGCCTTGTTGATCTTTATAAGCTTCTACAACAAGTGCGCGCTCAGCTTCACGTACTTTTTGTACGATTACTTGTTTCGCCATTTGTGTAGTAATACGGTCAAATTTAATTGACTCGATTTGCTCTTCGATGAAATCACCAATCTTAAGATCTGGGTCATCAACCTGAGCCGCTTCTAACGTGATTTCGCTGTAAGGGTTTTCCAGTGAGCCATCTTCAAGTACTGCAGCAATCTGCCAACGACGGTAAGTGTCGTAGTCACCTGTTTTACGGTCAATTGCAACGCGTACTTCAATTTCACCAGTGTGTTTTTTCTTAGTCGCAGTCGCTAATGCGAACTCTAACGCTTCGAAAATCTTTTCTTTTGGAACCGCTTTCTCATTGGAAACGGCTTCAGCAACCAATAATATCTCTTTTGCCATGGGTTATGCCTCGCTTGCCCTATTCCTTCGCACTCGGATTAAAACTTTGCGATGATGTTCGCACGTTCAATGTTGCTGAGCATAATTAACTGCTCAGTACCGTCATATGAAAGTGTGATCATATCACTGCTAACTGCTATTAGATCGCCTTTAAAATTACGACGACCATCTTGTGGAAGCTTAGTACGCACACGTACTTCCTCTCCTTGTGCCTTCTCGTAGTGATCTTGTTTGAATAATAGACGATCAACACCAGGAGACGATACTTCCAAATCATATTCATTTGTAATCGGGTCTTCGACATCTAAAATTGCGCTTATTTGACGACTTGCATCAGCACAATTATCAACCGAGATCCCCGCTTCGTGATCGATATAGACCCTAAGCGTAGAATGGCGACCCGCTTGCACAAACTCTAGACCATGTAATTCAAAGCCTAACATTTCAACTGACGGTGAAAGCATGGTTAATAAATCTTGCTCAAGTTTTGTCACGAAAATTCTCCATACAAACAAAAAAAGGGCTTATAGCCCTAAAATACTTAGCTTTTACCTTGATTTAAAATCAAGAGGTGCAGATACAACAACGCCCCGAACCAAGCGGGGCGTCACACCTAAAGCATAAAACTGTGTGGCCATGGGCCAAGCTTGGTTGCGGATAGCTAACACCATCTAAATTAAACCCAAAGGCTTAAACGCAAAACGCGCATTACATAGAATGCGCGACTTCAAATCAGTAACTAAAATCGCTACTCAAAAGCATGGCTTCAAGAATTGAGAAACACCAATAAAATTAATGACTTATCTCAAAAGCTTGGTTGCGGGAGCCGGATTTGAACCGACGACCTTCGGGTTATGAGCCCGACGAGCTACCAGGCTGCTCCATCCCGCGCCAACTGGTATCAAATATCTGATACTTGCCTAGCAGCTAATTAAGTGAGCTAGACAATGGCGGCTATTATAAAGAGGCTTGGCGGAATTAGCAACCAAAAACTGGTAAAGAATGACTAGATTATAAAGTACAAAATTATAGGTCAGAACAATTCGCTATAACTGAACACCAAGTGCGATTTTTAAAAACCAACATAAAGGCCCTAGCCTTATTGGCATTAATAAAGCACGCTATCGCGCAATTTCCATCGATTTACTCACTCTTTCCTACACAGCGTCTATACTAAGTTTTTAATGGCAATCTGCATATTTAAGGCTATTTAGAGAGGGCTTATTATGAGTATTTCTGCTCATCATCAAAAAATGTTATTACGAAGTATCGCAATAATAAAACCCAACTTTCACTGTTTTACTGTTACCTTTCATGTGCAATTAAAACGTCATGCATTGACAATGCAATGGCCTAGCAGTGATGAAATAAGTGAAAAAAGTTATTTGTTGTATTGCTCATTGGAACGCACTATTACCCACTTAGATCGCTTATTGTCTGTATTACCTTTTATTCATTATCATGCCAACAACCTAAGTAAATCTGGCCTCACTTGTCAGGATGTTGATTTATTATGTGATGCTTTTATAGCTGCGCTAAAAATTCATTTGGGCCGAGAATTTACGCTAAACCTAGAACAAGCGTGGCGTTATGCACTCAGGATGTTTAACAGCATAGTGAAAAGCTATTTATTTAATACCAGTAATATTGTTGCAATTAACAAGTCCGTGCAGCAGCAAGTGAATTCATAACAAATAACCTATATGCATTATTCTATACTGGCTAACTCTTGTAGAAGACGATCTATTTGGTGCTGTTCAACATCGATTAAAGTTGCATATTTTGATGTTAACGCACTCATTTTTCTAGATAAGGAGTTATCAAAAGTCGCATCAGTTAAGTTATTCGGTTGCTCTTTAGCCTGAGCTTCGAGGGCTGCTATTTGGCGATCCATTTGAGCTTGGTAAGTATCTATTTTTGATTGTCGCTGTTCAACATCTCGTTTGATTTCTTGTGCCCGAATGAACGAATCAATACCTTTGCTCTGGGTTGATTGTTGGTCAATTTCAGACGTGTTTTTCGACGCAGGCAAAGCGTGTTTTTCTTTTAAGAGTCGATCAATATCCCGCTGTTCACGTGCAATTAAAACGTTATAGCGCTCTGAAATACTGGTCATTTGATTAGCTATTGCAGTTTCTTTTTTTGCACCAGATAAATTATTTAACTGCGCATCTGATTGCTCACCTAAGGCGGCAATTTGCTGATTCATTTTCTCGCTTAAGCTATCAATTTTATCTTGATGCTGTTGAATATCAGCATCAATTTGCCGAGTCCGAATATAACTATCAACGCCCGAGGTATCAATATTTTCATTAGCAACAATCTGACTAGATAAGCTTGGGTTTTGCTCTTTTACAGAGATTAGTTTCGCATCATCACCACATGGAAATTGACTAAATTCCACGACGCCTTTTTTTTCACACTGATAGACTGTGGCATGCAAAGAACTAACATGGCAAAGTGCAATGAGACAAGGTAAAACAATTTTAAATTTGCAAATAGCATACTGATATTGATTCATAAGGCGACACTCCTTTGTTTACGTATTAATACCTATACCACGACTATCAGTATTAATAAATGCGATCTAATCGACAATTTAATTCGTATAAAACAATTTTGAGCAAAATTAATGATCTATAAAACTCTGAGATTTATTTTTGGCGACCAACTTAATGCCAATCACAGTTGGTATAAAGAAGAGGATCAAACACAATACCTTTATGTCATTGCTGAATTAAAACAAGAAACAGATTATGTAAAACACCATATACAAAAGGTAGCGGCGTTTTTTGCGGCAATGGAGAACTTTGCGACTGCGCTCAAACAAGCACAATTAAATGTGCTTCATTTAACACTCGATGATACCCACGATGACGCATGCATTACCTCATTGCTAACACGCTTGGCGAAGCAATATCAGTGTCAACAAATCCAATATCAGTATCCTGATGAGTATAGATTAAAAACTCAACTGCAAGAGTTTGCAAACAGCAGTGACTTTAATGTTAGTGCCACAGACAGCGAACATTTTTTATTACCTTTTGCTGATATCAGCGACCATTTTAAAAAAGATAAGCATGTGAAAATGGAATTTTTTTATCGCATGATGCGCAAGCGCTTTAACATATTGATGCAAGATAATGCTCCACTAGGCGGGCAATGGAACTTTGACCAAGACAATCGTAACAAATTAAAAAAAACTGATTTAGCTGCTATCCCTGAACCAAAAATATTTACCAATAATATTGAAGCTATTTTACAGCGCATAAAAAAACACCAGGTAAATACCCTTGGCCATTGTTCAGCAACTTTATTATGGCCAACCAGTCGTGCTCAAGCAAAACAATTACTCGATTACTTTTGCACTCATCTACTCCCATGTTTCGGAAAATTTCAAGACGCGATGACCTGTCAGAGCTCATACAAATGGAGCTTGTATCATAGTCGTATCGCGTTTGCACTTAACACAAAAATGCTGCACCCAATGCAAGTTATTAAGCAAGTACTGGCTGAGTTTGCGGCACGCCAAGAACAGATCACGCTTGCCCAAATTGAGGGGTTTATTAGGCAAATTTTAGGTTGGCGAGAATATGTAAGAGGTATTTATTGGCAAAATATGCCTGATTACGCGAGTAAAAATGAACTTGAGGCTGCTCGTCTGTTACCAGATTATTTTTGGAGTGGCAAAACAAAAATGAACTGTATGAAACAGGCAGTCACGCAGAGCTTAGAGACCGCCTACGCGCATCATATTCAACGCTTAATGATCACCGGAAACTTTTGCTTATTAACCGGTATTGATCCAAATGAAGTTGATAGCTGGTATTTGGGCATTTACATCGATGCCATTGAATGGGTAGAAATGCCTAACACCCGTGGTATGAGTCAATTTGCAGATGGCGGCCTAATCGCCACAAAACCGTATGCCGCAAGCGGTAACTACATAAACAAAATGAGTGATTACTGCACCAGCTGCCACTATAACGTAAAACAAAAAAGTGACGACACGGCTTGCCCTTTTAATAGTTTATATTGGCAATTTATGCACACCCATGAAGCCCGCTTAGCTCGTAACCCACGTATTGGCATGGTCTATAAAAATTGGCAAAAACAAGATACATCACAACAGCACGCTATTTTAGAGCGAGCGCAATGGTGCCTAAATAATATAGAAAAACTCTAACAAAAGTATCATATCAGGTAATGTTGTTAATTAAATGTTTAATTAATTTGTAATTATAGTGTAATCACCCTACTTTCTAATATTAGAAATTACTCCACAACACTATGAGAACACGATGAAAAAACAGTTTTTAACGGCATTATTACTGATCAGTACAAGCCAAGCACAGGCATTTAGCCAAGAAACACATAAACGTATCGTCATCGATGCAGTGAACTATATGCAGCAGCACCCAAGCAGCACACAGTTTTCGGCATTAAGCAAATACGCTCAACAAAATAATATGACGGTAACCCAGTTAGCCGAAGTACTAGGCCAAGCAGCCTATGATGTGGATGACTTTGAAGACACCTTCTTTTGTGGTGCTGTAACGGGGTCATGTGTTCAAGCACCAATATGGGGAGCAGCAGAGAGTATTGTTAAATATACCAGCTATTGGCATTTCCAAAACCATACCCAAGGGGCTGATCAACACGGTAACGACTTTGGTGGCTACAATTACCAAAAACTCACGGTATGGGGCACCGTTGATAACTTGGCTTCAAGCTGGTTAAAAGGTGACTACCTTGATGACGGTCAAGGCGGTGAAACAGGCTGGTTTAATGCCGATTCATCAAAGTACAACTGCTATGGTATTACTGAAGCTAATTACCGAATTGACAGCCAATCAAATTACAACATGTACGATGACTTTGAAGAAATGCCTTTTCAGCCAATTGATAATTTAGGTCAATACTGGTATCAAAGCTATTTGCAAAGTGGCAACCCACAAGTGTTAGGTTTTGTTTTCCATACCACTGACTTACTACAACCACACCATACTTGGACCACATCTGATCTCAATCATTCAAGCTGGGAAAGCTGGGTAAAAGACTACTATGATCAGGAACAACTCAATGACTCTGCCCTTATTACACAAGCCATGCAAACATTTTCAGCACTGGATATAAACAGTCAAGACGTACGCCCTTTACTGACACAAGGTGGCGCTTTTTCTTATGCTCAAGGCGGTATTGTGCTTAATTCACAAGACCATTACGACCGCTTAAATACGGCAAAACAAGTGATCCCACATGCGATTGCCATGGTTGTGCACCTACTTAATCATGCCATGGTCGTGCGCCAATGAAAGCGCTGAGCAGTTGTATTTTGTTATTATTAGGACTGCTTTATAGCAGCCTAACAATGGCATCATTTAACCAATATAACGATGCTGAAGTGCGTTTAATGCAGCAAGTTTATCAACAACACAATGCCAACATTAGTCGCAAAGACGTTCGTAAACATATGTTTGAAAATCAATTTTTATTATATCAAGCAGAACAACATATGCCTGAGCTGCTTGAACGTCAATCTGCGGTAGGCTTTAGCACGCAGTACCATGTTGAGCGTTATTTGATGAACATATTTGACACGCAACTAAGTTTATCAACATCCTATGTTAAAGGAGGTAATCTCACACAATATAATGCCCAGTGGCTGCTCAAAGTATTGCCTAGCTACCCTGCTGATGGCCAATACAACGCTGAACAAATCAATAAAATGCAGCGCACCGAGCTCAGAGGGCTCTTTACAACCGCCGTCAATCTTTATGAGTTTATAGCCCCTTTATCTATGCAAGTACGCTTTCGACTGCACCAAGGTGAAAGTGACTTATTCAAAACTGAAGTAATAAAAAAGCAACAATTTGAGGCGTTGCTTTTAAAAGCAACGCCATTACTTTTAAAGCAAGGGGTCAGTATCGCGCACCTAGAAGAACTAGCAAAAGGCGATATTTTAAGGCCTTCGATTCAAAGTTGGCTAGGTATTAAAGACATGATGCACGTTCAAAGCCCAATACTCGACAGTCTTGAACAACAAATATCCGATAAAGAAATAAAAAATTATTATCAGGCAAATAAAGCGCGCTTTAAATACCTTAGTGAAGTGACAGCTTACGGCGCTGCGTTTACTGAGCGAGAGCAAGCGGTTCGCTTTAGAAATACAGTACAAGCAAGCTCTTTTACAGATGCATTATATATATCACAGCAAACCGACATTTATGCTAAGTATCACAATAAACTAACTCGCAAAAATAAAAGTAATTGGGCTGTGCAACTGGCTTATACGCTAAAAGCAGAAGAATTATCTGCGGTGATGCGCTCACCTGAAGGTCTATGGGTCGTCATCATTAGTAATAACCATCAGTATAACTACTTTAGCGCTACTGACGAAACGGTTCGCTATCAAGCTAAAAAAGCCATCGCAATACAAAAAGCGCAGCAACGCTATCAGCAAAATTGGCTGGCTTGGCAACAACAAAATGCAGTAAAACTATGAATAAAAAAGCTATCTACATAATTACAGGCGTCGCTTGTTTAGGTTTTTTAGTAATAAATTTAACAACAGAGCGAAAACGTGAAATAGCTCCCATCCGCGCTGCTGATGATTTAACGCCAGTAACGCCCGCACCACAAATAAATAATGCGTTGGCACCGACAGCTATTAATCCAGATATGACTGCTGAAGCGGCGATTGATAGTCACACCTCATTAAAAAATACTAATGCCAGTCAACAACTGCCGCCCATTACTACACCGAGTTACTTGCCTGTCATCGCAAAAAATCCAATCAGTGCGAGTCAGTTTCAAGGCGACTTAACCGATCATCAAGCTTACCTCGATTTTCATAAACAGCAGCAAACTCAGCTCGAGCAACGCTTTGTAATAGCTGCTCAACAAAAAATAACTAACCTTGAAAGCTTGCTCGAAAAAGGCCGTCAAAAAGGCCTCCCTCAACGGCAGCTGCAAGTTGCTATTGATAAAATTGCCGCCTTAAAAGACATGCAAGCCAAATTAAAAAGTAAAGATACAAACTGAACACAGCATCATTAATCATCTGCGATTAATGGTGCGCTAAGCGGATCCGATGTTTAAGCAAAGCTAAAAAAGCCGCCTCAACTGAGGCGGCTACTAAAAGTAACAAGTAAATTAGGGGAAAAACACTGTCAAAGGGATGGTTATTTACCTTCTAGCAAGTTACCACTGCCAATTTCAATTTTACGTGGTTTAAGTGCTTCAGGGATCTCGCGTTGCAAGTCGATACTAAGTAGCCCATTGGCTAAATCAGCGCCGAGTACTTTAACGTGGTCACCTAGCTGGAATTTGCGTTCAAAGTTGCGCTCAGCAATGCCTTGATGAATAAATTTGCGCTCTGCGCTGTCATCTTTATTGGCTTTAATGCCAGCAACTTTTAAGGTGTTATTTTCTGACTCTATCGTCAGCTCATTATCACTAAAACCGGCAACAGCCATAGTAATGCGATATTTGTCTTTATCGAGTGCTTCGATGTTATACGGAGGAAAACTTGGCTGCTTGTCAGTGCGAGCGGCCGCATCCATTAAAGATGCTAAATGATCGAAGCCAATGAATGAACGATAAAGTGGTGATAAATCTACTGTACGCATAATAATATCCTCATATTTAAGCGATATTTTGCATGTGCTTTTCGGTTGAACAAGCGCAAGCAAAGTTTAATTAATAATATAAATTTCAATTACTTCTGTTTAGTTGGGACCCATCAGGCGTCCTCACTAAACTATATATGGACGGCAAAATTGTTTTCAAGATTATTTTTGAAAAAAGTTTTATTTTTTTCAAAATCTCTTTTTGCCTACTCAATAAAGTGAGGACTCAAAGTTTGCTTTTCAAGTCTTTAAATAGTAATAAGGGGAATTAGCTTTAGAGGTCGATATGAAAAAAGTAACGAGTTTGCTGCTCAATATAATTATGTTAGTTGTGGTGTTTTTTGTAGTGACTACATATCAGCAACGCAATTTACTCAGCTCAGATAGCAGCCCTGCTCCATATTTTAATTTACCTGTGCTCAATGACAGCGAACAACGTATTGATATTGCGATGCTCAAAGGTAACACCACCGTGGTTTATTTTTTTGCGCCATGGTGCACAATCTGTCGTTACAGTATGCCAAACCTAGAAGCGGCATTGGTTGATTCTAATATCAACGCCATTGGCATTGCACTTGATTATAAAAATGAACAAGCAGTTGCGCAGTTTGTTAGTGAACTTAAACTCACAATGCCCATTTTACTAGGCGATAAAAATACCCAGAGTAATTATAAAATCAGCGCCTTTCCTACTTACTATGTAATTGATCAACAACTGCGAATAACCGCACGCTCAATGGGCTATTCAAGCCAATTAGGTATTACTATCAGAGCTCAAAACTAAATGTAACAGCTTGTAACACCTCCCTACATTTGCCTACATTTTCGTACAGTTTACTACGTATTTTTATATATTTTCTCATTACTATAGGTCGCAGTCACACTTACTCATAACCATGGAAGAATCATGTTAGCCACCTGCTTGCCATCACTTTACCGTTTAACGCCACTGGCGTTGTGTTTGCCATTTTTAACGCACGCCAACGTTGATGCTAATGAAGAAATAATAGAGCGTCTTGAAACCGTTTATAAACGCAGTAGCATTACCAGTGAAATAACCGAAAATACTGAAAAACTGATCACTATGCCCGGTGCTATGGGCGATCCACTGCGGGCAGTATTTGCATTACCAGGCGTTGTCGCCGCTGGCGGCTCAATGAGTGAACCGGCGGTACGTGGCTCATCGCCCGATGATAATTTGTTTGAAGTGGATTTTATGCCTGCAGGCTATATTTTTCATGATTTCGGCAGTTCTATTTTCAACAAGTACATTATTCAAGATTTTCAACTTTACTCAGCAGGCTATGGCACCAGTTACAGCAACGCCACCGGTGCTGTATTTGACGTAACACTGCGTAACCCTAAATATCAACCGATTACTACCACGCTTGATCTTACAATGTTTAATGCCGGTGTCTTTGTTGAAGGGCAACTCACGCAGAACACCGCGTTTTATTTATCAGCACGTAAAAGTACATTACCACTGTTCTTCTCTAAAGATGAAGAGCTTGAAAACGACGATGGTGAACTCAGTGGTATCACCATCAATGATCCCCCAGATGATCATGATTACCAAGGCAAATGGATCTGGGATATAAACAATCAAAACGCCCTAACAGTGTCATTTACAGGCGCAAAAGACTCGGTTGCAGCAGGCTTTAATCAACGCGCTGAACTTTCACTAAAAAATCCTGAGTATCAAGGCGATGCTGATTTTATTCGTGAATTTACCAGCCAAAGTATTTTATGGGATCACTTTAATAAAGACTTTCATTTACGCTTAGGCGTTGGTTCGCTCGAACATTCTGGCCGATTGGAATACGCTAAACGTGCCACGCTAAGTGATGGCTATTTTGATGAAGAACAACAAAAGCAAATCACTTATAAAGGACGATTAAATTGGCGTGTTACTAAAGCCCAGCAACTGGTTTTTGATGCCGCCTATTTTGATAACGACAGTACTTACAGTTACGATAGTTTTCAATATCTTTGTACCGAGCTCGATCCTGATTGCGATCTAAACAAAGGTGAGCGAATAACTGGCAAAGACAAGCTAGCCCTTGATAAGTACTTTGTTGGTGTTAGCCATGTTTGGGTTATTAACGAACAATGGCAAAGCGAAGTCGGCGTGCAATATCAAAGCAATGATTACACTGATGAAGATTTTGTGATGCCGCGCCTTGCGCTTAGCTACTTTATTAATAATCACAATAGCATCAATGCTAAATACGGGCATTATAATCGCATGCAAGATATTGACACTCTATTGCCTGAACACGGCAACCCGAATTTACGTTCGCAAACCTCAAAACACAGCAGTTTGGGTTTTGCACAAGAACTTGCCGATGAATGGACATGGTCTATTGAAGGGTATTACAAAACCATGGACGATTTACCGTTGGCATTAAACAATTATTCCGATGCAGCAATTCGTTACAGTAATGATGTAACTGGGCGAGCTTACGGTGTTGATCTATTAATAAACAAAAATAAAACTGATAAATGGTATGGCTGGCTTGCAGTTAGTTATGCCAAAAGTGAACGTACTGACCAACGCCAAAATATCACTCGGGATTATTACGCTGATACCCCTTTAGTTGTCAACATGGTGTTTAATTACCAAATCAGTGAAAAATGGCAAGGGGGCTTTAACTTTACTGCCCGCAGCGGTCAAGCTTACACCCCGATTGTTGGCGTCACAGAAAATTCCGAATTCGAAGGACGTTTTTTACCACAATATGGTGATCCATTTTCTGAGCGTTTCGATGTTTATCATCGGCTTGATCTTCGTTTTGAACGTCAAACCGACTTTTGGGGCTTAGACGGTGTGTTAATTTTAGAATTAATGAACGCCTACGGCCAAGCAAACACCAGTAGCATTGATTTAGATTATCAGAAAGTAACCTCGACTAATGATTTAATTATCAAAGAAAACGAGGATGATTTTGAAATGCGCCCTTCAATTGGCTTTAGTGTTAAGTTTTAATTAGCCACCCCACATACACCTTTAATACTGATTAAAGGTGTATGCAATCATTAAAATAGAATTCATCAATCGTTTTTTTACGCTGTTTATTTTTTCTCAATTAGTTAAGATGAATGTAAATAAAATCGAGGAGAGCGATATGTTAACTGTAATTTTTGGCCGTGAAGGCTGCCCTTATTGTGTACGTGCTAAAGATGTTGCTGAAAAACTAGCAAATGAACGTGATGATTTTAAATACCGTTATGTTGATATTATTAAAGAAGGCGTTAGTAAAGCCGATTTAGAACAATCAGCAGGTAAGCCTTGCCCAACCGTGCCACAAATCTTTATTGACCAAGCACACATCGGTGGTTTCACTGAGTTTGAAGCTTACGCTAAAGAGAATCTTGGACTTTATCAATAAGTTCTGTATAAAATTTGTTAATCAATTTGATTTACCCATAATCAAATTGATTAAATTATGACCAACATCAACTACATACAAATTAGTTTCAATTTATACAAGCATTTGCCTCGTAAATCCTATACAATGCGCGCCTCTTTAAATTCGTTGAGGCGTATTAATGTCAGAACCAGTCACGTTTGAATCTCTAAATCTTTCTCCTGCAATTTTGAAGGCAGTTGAAGAGTTGGGTTACAAGACACCATCTGAAATCCAAGCTCAATGTATACCGTTATTGCTAGAAAGAAAGGACGTACTGGGACTAGCTCAAACGGGTACAGGTAAAACCGCAGCATTTGCACTGCCATTACTTAATAATATTGACCCGTCTGTGAAGCAGCCGCAGATCCTTGTACTCACACCAACCCGTGAGCTTGCGATCCAAGTAGCTGAGGCATTCGAACAATATGCTAAACATGTTCGTGGTATTGAAGTATTGGCACTTTATGGTGGCCAGAGCTACAGTATCCAATTAAGTGCACTTCGTCGTGGCGCGCAAGTTATTGTCGCTACTCCAGGTCGCTTAATCGATCATATTAACCGTGGCACTATCAAGTTTGACAGCTTACAAGCTCTTGTACTTGATGAAGCCGATGAAATGTTACGTATGGGCTTTATCGATGATGTTGAAAACATCATGGAAAAAACGCCGCGCGAAAAGCAAACATGTCTTTTCTCTGCGACCATGCCTAAGCAAATTCAAAACATCAGCAGCAAATATATGAATAACCCTGAACAGGTTCATATATCTGCGCGTAACTCAACGGTATCATCTGTTGAGCAAGTGTTTTGGAATGCCAGCGTACACAAGAATAAAGCGATTGTTCGCTTTTTAGAAGCTGAACAATATGAAGGCGCGATTGTTTTCGTACGTACACGTAACGATACAGTACAACTTGCTGAGTTATTAGAGCGCGAAGGTTTCTCTGCAGCTCCACTTAACGGTGACATGAACCAGCAAGCACGTGAACGCACAGTAGAACGCTTAAAAAGTGGCATGCTAAACGTTGTTATCGCAACAGACGTTGCAGCACGTGGTCTAGATGTTGACCGTTTAAGCCTTGTTATCAACTACGATATCCCACAAGATTCTGAAGCTTATGTTCACCGTATTGGCCGTACAGGTCGTGCTGGTCGTACCGGTAAAGCGATTCTTTTCGTAAAACATAACGAACGTTATTTACTTAAAAATATCATTCGTCATACGAATTCAGATATTGTACAAGTTGAACTACCAACTGCAAAAGTTGTTGAAGAAAAACGTATCGAAGCGTTACAAGCTAAATTAGCTATTGCGCTTGAAAATAAAGATATTACTTTCTTTAATGAAGTAGCAGCTAATATGGCGCAAAAGCTTGAACTTGCTCCTGAAGACCTAGCAGGTGCGTTACTGTGTTTAGCACAGCAACAATCACCAATTAAGGTTGAAGAAGTTAAGATCCAACAACGTGAGCGTAGCGAACGTAATGACCGTAACCCACGTGAGCGTAATGATCGTGGTGACCGTGGTCGTCGTAATGAACGCAGCGAACGCCCTGCACGTGACCGTGATGCTAAACCACGTGAACGTAATAGCCGTGATGCAGGCCCTATGGATACTTACCGTATCGAAGTAGGTCGTGAACATGGTGTTCAAGTTAAGAACATTGTTGGCGCTATCGCTAACGAAGCTGACATCTCAAGCAAGTTTATTGGTGATATTCGTTTACACGACAATCACAGTACGGTTCAATTACCGCAAAACATGCCTAAAGATGTACTTGATCATTTCCAAAAAGTGTTTATTTGTAAACGTCCAATGGGCTTAACATTAACACAAGATCAAGGTCCTGCTGAACCACGTGCTGAACGCTCTGAGCGTCCATCAGGTGACAAAAAACGCAGCTTTAACAAAGATGACAGTGCACGCGGTGATAAGCGTAGCGGTCCTCGTAAAGAACGTCGCCCAGTAAGCTTCACAGCTAAATAAGCAACGACTCTTTAATAAAAAAACCTTGCCACGAAAGTGACAAGGTTTTTTTGTGTTTGGAATAAAGTAAATATTCGTGAGGGGAAGATTTTGTGAAGTCACAATAGTCGTTGATAGCAATTGCATTGAATGAATGAGTATTTGAATTCGCTAAAATAATCATGTTTTTAATAAAATTGGCATAAATAACGCTCTAACATCTATTTTTGCTTCTAAGCGAGCCGCAATCAAATATAAACCAGCAAGTTTACGGTGAATAAATAATGCATCCACTGGTGGTGTATGCCATTGCTGTGCTTGTGCACTAAGTTGCAACCCAGCATCTTTAATATTTGCTGCCAGTTGGCTATTTTTAAAATCAAAATCACCATCGTGACGCAGTGGCTCACACGCCATTAAAAATAGCTCTATGACATTATCTTTATAACTGTCACGCAATGTATCTTTAAAATAACCAATCTGAGTGGCCGCATTTAATACCCCATCACGATTATTCTCACTGCCTGCTTTAAATAAAGCTAGATAAGCTTGGCTCAACTGAGGCGAAATCTCACGGGTTGCCCCAAAATCAAATAAAACGATTTTTTGTGTGGCTGGTTGATAATGAAAATTAGCAAAGTTTGGATCTGTTTGTATCAGTCTAAATTCAAACATTTCTTTAAAAAATAACGCAATAAGTTGCTGTGCCACAAAGCTTTGCTCTGCTTTGGGTAGATCGGTAATTCCCTCTATAGGCTGAGCCTCAATATACTGCATCGTTAATATTTGTTTAGTACTGTGCTCTTTATAGACGTTAGGAACAATAAAGTGTCGGTTATTTGCCAATGCATTTTTATAACGTAATAAATACTGCGCTTCACGATGATAATCAGCTTCCGCTAATAATTGTATTTTAGCCTCTGCGACGAGTGGCTTGATATCAAGATCTTTAGGTAATAAACGAGACAGTGTAAGCAGCGATATAACATTATCAACATCACTGACCACACTTTTTGCGATCCCCGGGTATTGAATTTTTACAGCTAATTGCTCGCCGTTTTCATGGTAGGCCAAATGCACTTGACCAATAGAAGCGGCAGCAAATGGCCTAAGCTCAATATGTGAAAAACGCGATAACCAGTCATCTCCCCACTGCTCTTTTAATACAGTAATGAGTTGTTTGTGTGGCATGGGGTTAGCGTCTGATCGAAGTAATGCAAGTAATTGAGCAAGCTCTGGACTGAGTAGATCCCCAGCATCCATTGACAGTAGCTGCCCTAATTTCATTGCCGCACCGCGTAAGTGTGATAGTTCTGTCGCTAGGTTTTTTATGTTTTTAGGCTGCAGTAATAAGCTCTTATTATCCCAACCCTTTCCTGAAAGAGTACTTTTGGCTCCCTCAAATAACATATTACTCGCGACACTGGTTGCTAATGAGCCTAACTTTGCAAAGCGTGAAAATCGAGATGTAGGAACAGCGCGTTCATTGGCCATACTAAAACCTAGTTAACGAATATATTTACCAGTTTATACGTATCAAGCTGGGTATACGATCGAATTGACAACTGGCTGGATAAAACTAACCACAAAAAAACCTCGCCATTATAATGACGAGGTTTTTACACATAAATATTTAGCCGTGATTTATTAAGGCGCGACTGCTGGGTACACGTAACTTGCGTCTAATCCAAGCGGGATACCCAGTGCCCAGTAACCGAGTAAAAATAAGCTCCAGCCAATCATAAAAGCGATTGAATATGGCAGCATCATCGCGATAAGCGTGCCAATGCCCGTGCCTTTGACGTATTTTTGGCAGTACACCACAACTAATGGGAAATACGGCATTAAAGGAGTGATGATGTTTGAACTAGAATCGCCCACGCGATAAGCCGCTTGAGTTAAATCTGGCGAGATACCTAACTGCATTAACATAGGCACAAACACCGGGCCCAGTAGCGCCCACTTTGCTGAACTTGAGCCAACAAACAAGTTTACAAAACCAGTTAAAAAGATGATACCGACAACAGTCACCGCACTTGGTAACTCCATGGCTTTTAACAGCTGTGCGCCTTCAATTGCCAGCAGAGCTCCCAAGTTTGATTTACTAAATGCAGCAATAAACAAGGCACAAAAGAACGCCATTACAATATAATACGCCATGCCGCCCATTGCTTTACTCATGGCATCTATCATATCTTTAGAGCTTTTAAAGGTGCCAACGGTAAAACCATACACTGCACCAGGTATCCAAAACAGTAAGAAAATTAGCGGTACGATAGATTGCATTAAAGGCGAGCGAAAATTAGTTAAAGAGCCATCTTCGCTTCGCATTGCAGAATCCGCAGGGGCTGACACATAGGCTAATAACGCAAGACCTGCAATCATCACTGTACTTGCAATAAAAAACGCGCGTTTTTCGTCGCTACGAGCATCTTCAAATGCTGGTAAGTCTTCTTTATTACCATCTAATTCGGTATTTTTTAACCGTGGTTCAATAATTTTATCGGTGATGTACCAGCCTAATAAAATAATGAATAAACTTGAAGCCGAGGTAAACGCCCAGTTATTTAATGGGTTAATCGACATCGCGGGGTTAATAATTTGCGCCGCACTTTGGGTAAAGCTTTGCAGTAGTGGATCAATCCCCGACGGAATAAAGTTTGCACCAAAGCCACCACTGACTCCCGCAAATGCCGCCGCAATACCAGCTAGTGGATGGCGCCCTGCGGCATAAAATATAACACCAGCTAACGGAATGACTAACACATAACCTGCATCGGTTGCTGTATGGCTGACGATGGCGACTAAAATAATTGACGGCGTTAAAAGTTTTTTAGGTGTCACCTTTAACATTAACTTAAGGCCAGTATTAATAAAGCCAGAATGTTCAGCAACCCCTACACCCAGCATGGCCACTAACACCACACCTAACGGTGCAAAACCGGTAAAAGTTTTTACCATTGATGATAAAAAGGTCGCTAACGAATCACTCGCCAACATATTATTAATAATAATGGCTTCACCGGTACGAGGGTCGATAGCGTCAAAAGTAACACCTGAGAACCACCACGACAGTAGCCAAATTAGTAACATGGCAAACAAAAAGATGATTGCCGGATCAGGCAGTTTATTTCCTACCCGCTCAACAAAATTTAAAAATCGCGCAACTATGCCCGAGGGCATTGCCGCATCTTTATTATTATTCATTTCACTTGTTCCCTAGAGTTTAGTCAGTGGTACTTTAGCGTATCTAGGGAATGAGGTAAATTTTAAGTGAACAGAAAATACATTTTATAGGAACTAAATAGGCTCAATGCACAAAAAAACGGCACTATTGCCGTTTTTTTAAATAACTTTTTATTTAGTCTTTTAAGCGAGTGCTTTTACTTCTTCCCATAATCTTACTACTAGGGCTTTATCTTCTTCGTTAAGCTCACCATTGCGATACGCTTTCACTAAACTTTTTTCAACGGTTTCATTGAGCTCATCTATTTCAAGATTAAGCTCTTCAACTTGCGCATAGCCTACTGCTAAATCAAAATGGCCTCGTAAATAACCACCGGCAAATAACTCATCATCAGTGGCTTTGATCACTAAGTCATCAAAATACTGTTGGGCTGCGTCAATATAATTTACTAAACTCACTTCTACTTCTCCTGATTTTGCAGGGTCTTCTACCAATCAATCTTGATGGCCTACTGCATACATAATATGGTCGTTAAATCCGCAGGTTACACGAATATAACCGCTTAATTCATCATCCAGCTCACTATCGCCTGTATCGCAAATGAGCGGGCGGCCGTTTAAAGCCTGTAATTTAGTTTTGGTAGCCACCACAATAATATTATCCAGCCCTATCGCGCGAATAAGTGCTGGGCTTAACTGTTGATTGCCACGGCCAAAAATATGGCCTTGGCCACCAATTAGCGTGATCACTAATTTAGTGTCGCGCTGATGGGTCATCGCTAATAATTGTTCAGCTGTAAGATCTTGCGCAATTAAGCTTTGATCTGCAACTAAATCAACACCTAATAAGGTATTTTCAAGTCCCATTTCTTGCATAATAGCTGCAACTGTTGAGCCACTGCCCATTACATATAACGTATCTTCATCCATTTCACTGACGACATAGGCGGCAATATCAGCAAGTACCAGCTCGTCGGTTTCTTTACCGCCATTTTTTACCGCTTGTACATAACGTACTTCACTGGGTACTTGCATTTCACCATAACGTTTTGCTTTAACTGTGCCTTGACGAAACGCATCTTCGTCAATATCCATCACATCGGCATCGCCTAAGGTAACTAGTTCACCTTTGACCAGCATTTCGACTACCCGCCCTGCGGCCTTTGGCGTGATTGCATAAACCCCTGAATGAATTTTACAGCCAGCAGGAATGCCAAGTGCCGGTACGCTATCTTCAACCGCATGACAAATATTGCGCGCAGTGCCATCGCCACCAGCAAATAAAATTAAATCAACACCTAGCTGTTGCAATACCTTGGCTGCACGCTCAGTATCATCTGCACTACTGGGGTGCTCGCTTTGATACACAACTTCGGTATTAAAACCAAGATCTGTCGCGGTGCTTTCACCCATTGAGTGATTAACAGTATAAATTGTTATTTTATCTTGATAAGGCAATAACACCTCAAGCGCTGCTTTAGTGCGTAAATTAGCTTTTGGCTCAGCGCCAAGGGCCAGAGCTTTAGCCGCAACACCATCACTACCTTTGAGCGCCACACTGCCACCTAAACCAGCAACTGGGTTTACAATTAGTCCTAACTTAAACTGCATTACTTAACTCCTGAGGATGTTGCCATACAAACTGCCCAGCATTCAATGGCCATGGCGTATTGTAAAATTCGCTTAATGCTTTTAAAAGTGCAGTAGTACGAGGATTAAAGCCTATTTTTAGTAACTGTAAAAGTTGCTTGTGTACTCGCGCCTGAAAATCAAAACGACAGGTTTGCTCACCATTTAAATTATCAACCGAAACATTAAACTCAAAACCTGTAGCAACACTCAACGCCCACTCGATTGCTTGCGGTTTTACTTCAACGGCTTCAAATTCTGCTTGCTGAGCTTTATCACGGCCATCTGGGCAATACCAATAACCGTAATCTTCGAGTAAACGACGTTTATCACCCGCCACTAGCCAATGAGCTATTTCGTGCAGTGCACTGGCATAAAAACCATGGGCAAACACAATTTGATGATACGGCGTTTTAACATCAGCGGGAATATAAATAGGCTCATGCTCACCTTTGACCAAGCGTGTATTATGGCTGTGGTAAAAAGTGCGTTCAAAAATAGATGTTAAATCGGCTATTTGATGCATAAAAGTCTGATTAATTCGCCTCGGTAAAATGCAACAAATGCACATTAAAATCGAGGCGAATTGTACGGGCTTTTAGCAAGAATGTAAAAGTTGATAACGACTAAGCAGCCATGCGTTATTGTCTTGCCTTTACTTTGCAAATTTAGCTAAGCCAAAATTATGTATTCGCTGCAATCTAGCTCCTTTTATTTACTGTTCAAGTAATAACCCTTATCCTCTTTACACTTACTATCCGAATTTAAGAATAAAATTATAAACCCATGTTCAAATTACTTTTTATAAAACGACCGAAGCTTTTAGTTGTTACTTTAATTACGCTGATAAGTATCCCCCTGCCCTCATTTGCAAAAAGTGTCAGCATCAATGTGTTTGCAATCCCTTCCAAATCAATCATTAACTTAGTTGAGCAAACTAGTGATGCATTAAAAAAAGAAGGGATCATGAGTTTTTATGAAAAAGGCAAGCCAGTGCACGCTACTTTGTATTTAACTGACTTTGTTGAAGGCTCAGAAGAAGACATTAAACGTGCTGTAAAAAGTATCACCGAGCAACATCAAGAATTTGCTATAACAGCGCAAGGCTTTACTGTCACGCAAAGTAATTGGGCATTTATTAACTTACAGTATTCGCCTAAGCTGCAAAGGCTATCGGACGAAGTAACACTGGCTCTTGAGCCATTACGTGATACAAACGCAGTCATACCTAGCTGGGTTAAAAACTACCCCAACAAATTAACGGCCTTTGAGCGCTATGGTAGCCCCAATGTATTTCAGAACTTTCAGCCGCATTTAACATTATTAGCTAACGAGAAAAGCCCTAAGCTCGTTATTTTAAATAAACAAATGCAAGCCCACCCGCCTGAAGCGCAGGGTAAAATAATCGGCATTGGGATTGGCATTTCAGACCCGTTTGGCCAACAGAAACAAGTGATCGCAGAATACTTTTTTAATAACGATAAAAACTAACTTATTTTTATCGTTATTGTTTTACTAAGTAGCGTTTCAGTAGACGGGTATTGCGGGTATTTGCTTTAAAGTAAGCGTCAAAAATATCACCGACAAGCGGAATTAGGCCACCAAAAAAATCAATCAACATATTTATTACGATACGTAATTTTATACGCTTACTAACTCCTAGACGCTGGGCTTCAAATAGAATATAGCTAGATAAAATTAGCCCAGCTAGATCTCCAATACCAGGCAGAATACCGATCAGTGCCTCTACGCCAAACTTAAACCGAGTAAAAGGAATGCCAATACTGCTGTCGGTAAAGCGACTAAACCTTTCTAGCCGCTTTAATGTATCTTGGTGTGATAGCTTAATCTGTTCCATACGTCCTCATAACCTTATCGCATGGCAAGTTACTTTAAGTAACATCAACCCCTGCTTCATCGCAAGCAACAATATCAGTTTCTTTTAGCGCTTCGGTGATCCACTGTTGTAATGTAGGGCAACTTAAAACATGCTGACAATAATGCTCCGCCAAAGCTGAAAGTGAAATTTGGTAGGTTTTTAACCTAAGTACTACAGGCGCATACATAGCATCTGCGATACTAAACTCACCAAACAACCACGCATTTGGGTAACTACGTTGTTGCTGGCTGAATATTTCATCAATGCGGCTAATGTCTTTTTTAGCCGCCGCAGATAACTCAATTAGGCGAGTTGCACGAATATTCATTGGCATTTCATTACGCAGCGCCATAAAGCCGGTATGCATTTCAGCGCTTAAACTGCGGGCTGTCGCTCGCTGCGCAATATCAATAGGCCAAGCTGTATTTGATAAATAAGCATCATTGATGTATTCACAAATTGCCAATGAATCCCATACCTGCAAGTCGCCATCGACTAAGGCGGGTACTTTCTGTACTGCAAAACTGTTTTTAAGCGTTTCATAAAACTCAGGGGTGTCTAATACGAGTTGTTTCTCAGTAAAAATAACATTGAATTTACTCATTAAATACCATGCTCTAAGCGACCATGTCGAATAGTTTTTATTACCGATAAATAATTGCATTTGCGTTCCTTAGTAGTGTTTAATATCCCTAATATAGAGCAGTAGTAAATTAATTACTTACCAATAGTTTTTATACAATACATAAATAAAATTGATAGATGAGTTAAATATGGATTTAGACGCCCTACGTACTTTTTGCGCTTTTGTTGAAACGGGCAGCTTTACTCGCGCTGCTCAACAAGTATACCGCACCCAATCGGCAGTGAGCATGCAAATGAAAAAGCTCGAACAAGAGCTGGGTAATCCATTATTTATCAAACAAGGCAGGCAGCTTGTACTATCGTCAAGTGGCGTTCACTTAGCCAGCTACGCAAAACAATTATTAGCACTGCATGATGAAGCCTATAAACAACTTAAAACCGGTGGTGGGCAAACTCGCGTGCGCTTAGCATGTCCTGACGATTATGCAGGCACAGTATTACCTAAAGTTGTGGCTTTATTACATAAACATATACCGCAACTTGATTTACAAATCAGTTGCGCGCCGACCAACCAGCTCAAAACACAGCTAGATCAAGGCTTGCTAGACATGGTGATTGCGACGCGCTCGCCCAGCTCTGAAGAAGGTTATTTTTTACAATCAAGCAAAGGTGTGTGGGTTAAAAGTGCCGAATTTAACTATCAATCCGCTATGACCCTGCCGGTTGCAATATTTCAACGAGATTGTAAATTTCATCAAGCGGCTATTGAAGGGTTACTAAAGGCTGAACGCCCATTTAACATTGTTGCTTGCTGCGGCTCGCTCAGTGCGCTCACAGCATTAGTAAAAGCCAATCTAGCCGTTGGTGTGATGGCTGAGGTAAGTAACACTCAGGAGCTGGTGACGGTTACTGACTCAACTCTGCCGCCCTTGCCCGTTATTGATATCGTGCTATTACACGCTAACCACGCTCATAACCCGATAAAACGAGAGTTAGTAAAGCTAATAGCAGCAGACTATGCACTTACCTTGTGAATCTTGGGTTTTAAAGACTATCGCAGCCTTACTAAGGTGCGTTTTCGCTTTGGCTCAGTAAGATATAAAAGTTGCGTATTATCGTGTGAAGCATTAATTAACATATTGCCTTTCTCGTTCGCAATATGGCGTATTTCTGAGTGAGCGCTTTGTAAATCAAGCATATTAAGCTCATAACCATCTTCTTGCTCTAAGGTAATACTCAACGTTTGCTCATCGACCGCCAGACCAATAATATCACTATCATCTGCGTGCCATACTTGAGCAAAATTGCCATCTTGATCGAGTCGAAATACCTGTTTGTTATTTGAAAAATAAATCTGATCGTGTTTGTCTAAAGCCATTGCATAACAAGCCAGCCGCTCTCCTTGGCCAGTGAATGGCGATAAACTTAATGTTTGCATGTCTAATTTTGCTGGGTGAAATGTAACGCCATCGTCAGCGCGATATGAAACCAAGATCGCATCTTCATTATAAAACTTCTCTCTGAGATAAAACGAATGATGATGGTGGGCTATTTCTTGATAATCGCCACTTTTTAAATCAATTCGAAACAGTTTATCTTTGCTTGCGGTGATCACTTCTTCGCCATTTTTTGACCAAACAACCCCAAACAGTTCTTCATTATTAGGGTTTGCAAAAATCAGCGTTTGTTTACCTTGCTCATATAAAAATAGCTGTTTTAAACCAAAACGATGGGATTCAAAGACAAACTTAGTTGAATCAGGTGAGAACACCGGTAAAAAATCAACCGACGAGGTATCGACAAGCTTTTCATACTGCTGAGGAGCGGTATTTGTTGCCCGTAAAATATCAACATCAATATTTACAAGCTCCATCAATATCTCCTCACCAGATGGCGTGAATGCAGCATCTCGAATAACTTGATAATTATTAAAGGCGATATCAGTTGAGTTACCCTGACGATCAATAAGTAATAGATTATTTGTGCTGCTTATCAGCAAGTATTCACCACTTGGGTGCCAACTAAGCCCCTGAATACCATCTTCAATAACGGCAATTGTTTTACTGCTATTATCCGTTAAATTCAGTATTTCAATACGGTAGTTATTTTGTCCTGCTTCATAACCAAGCGCTAGTTGCGTTTGATCTGGCGACAACGCATGTAACTTTAACCAGTCTTGACCCATTGAGGCTTTGATTACCTGTTTTTGTTTAGTTTCTATATTGACGGTCGAAAGCTGCGTATCATTTTTATGTTTTCGTTGCTCAATAAAATAAATCTGATTGTTATTAGTCCACTGCAATTGCTGGCTGGTAACTAAATATTCTTTAAACTCCAGTACCATGGCGTAATTTAAACTCGTTAGAGTTACCATATCTAAATTAAAATACGCTAATTGGCTAACATCATTTTGTTTTTCTATAAAAGCCAATGCGCGATTATCCGCACTCCACCCTAGACTATAGTAGGTCGATGGGTGCTGGGATAATTGTACCTCTTTACCTGTCGTTAATTCTTTTAGCCAGATATGCTGATTATCATTGTCACCGCGAACAAATGCTAAATAATTGCCGTTATTAGATTGCGATTGAGAGGATTCATTGGCTTCATTTGATGTTACAGGCACCAACGCAGAGAAATCAGTTTTAACAACCTGCGTTGCAAATGCGAACCAACCACCAACCAAACATACAATTGTCACGGCGATAAAAGCCAACAACGGCCACTTTACACAGTGAGAACGTGTTTGTTCGTTAAGCTCAAGGCAATAACCCCGTTTCGGGTGGGTAATGATGAATTGTGGATTTTTAGAATCTTCATTTAATGCTTTCCTAAGCAGTGCAATATTGCGTTGCACATTACTTGGGCTAAACACTGAATTAGGCCACACAGCTGCAAAAATTTCTTCCTGGCTAACCACATTGCCCCTATGAGAGTACAAAAATTGGAGCACATCCATAACCTTAGGTTCGACAATTTGTACGCCTTCAGCTGAGGAAATTTTACCACGGCTAACATCGACGTCAAAATTCCCGATTCGAAACCTACCCACTTACAACTCCAATAAATTCATACAAATCATAGATTAAGATTTTCTTAAGATAAACTCAAGGGTTATTACATTGCCGCATTAATTAGTTCAGTTAATGGTTAGGCACCATTTACTAAGTAATAAAAAAGATGCAACGGATATTATCGACATTCATTATTTTTGTGAGCGCGTTTCTACTCTTTCAAATTCAACCTATCTTATCTAAAGAGCTACTACCCGAGTTTGGCGGTGGCGCTTCGGTTTGGTCAACCAGCCTATTTTTTTATCAAAGCATGCTGTTACTCGGCTATTTATATGCTCATTTGTTAAGCCGTTATCAGCTCAAACGACAATTATTTATACACACATTGTTAGTGGCTGTATCGAGCATCATTACTTTTAACACAATTGAAGTCAGTCTATTTTTATCACTAACACCAGCGTGGTCAGTGATTGCTAAATTGTTTTTACAGGTTGGCTTAGTCTTTATGTTACTAAGTGCCACCAGCGTACTATTGCAGCGCTGGTATATTGAATCGACCGCTATGACTGTACCTTATCAATGGTATTCGCTTTCGAATCTGGGTTCACTACTTGCTTTGCTGAGTTACCCATTTATTTTTGAAGTTTTATTTTCAATCGATGAGCAAAAGAGCTATTGGACAGTGGGGTTATTTGCATACTGCATACTGTTATTGTGCCTAATTTATGTATTATTTAGTAATGGCAGTATCGCTGATAAAGCTATTACTAAGTCAAAAACGACTTTGCTCGTCAAACCTAATTGGCTGTGGATTGCGTTCTCAGCAACCAGTTCAATGATGTTGATCGCGACAACTCAGATGATCAGCATCAACATCCCGCCTATGCCTCTGATATGGGCTTTACCATTGGTAATATATTTGCTGACCTTCAGTTATGCGTTTGCATCCGCAAAAAGCTATAATCGCGCCCATTGGACGTACTTATTAATATTTAGCGCATTCGCAGGGCTGATGATGTTTTTCCTTGGCAGCCAATTTAATGCTTTAGCTCAACTGGTGATCTACAGCTTTATTTTATTCATTGTTTGTATGATCTGTCATGGTGAACTTCGAAAACTCGCGCCAGATGGCTCACTGCTTACTGTATTTTATTTATATATCGCTTTAGGAGGAGTGATCGGCAGTTTACTCAGTGCCTTAGTCGCACCGCTACTGTTTGAACAAATAACAGAATTCATTGTGGCGTTAGCTGTAGCGCTTTCATTATTTATATACACGCTACTCACCCAGACGACGAAAACGTCCTCTTGCTATAAAATAGCTTTACTGGCTACGCTGGTTATTTGGGGCACAGGATATAGCTATCTTTTTGTTAATTTTAATCAATACAACTTAGCGTCTGAGAGAAATTTTTACGGTTATGTCACTGTCAAAGACATTACAACGTCTGATCTTGCTGAACGACGCCTAATCGATGGCACAACGATTCATGGCTCACAGCCACTTAATAAACAAACTGAACTCACAAACAGCTATTACCATCACCATACTGGTATCGCTAAATCATTGTCAGCATTAAAAAAGCAACAAGATTTAAATATAGGTATTATTGGTTTAGGTGCTGGAGTTTTAGCAAAGTTTGGCGATAAGTTCGATAAAATCCGCTTTTATGAACTTAACCCTGCGGTTTATAACATGGCCATGAATTATTTTTCATATTTAACAGATAGTCCTGCACGCATTGATGTGGCTATTGGCGATGGCAGAATCACCTTAACTGAAGAGCAAAAAAATAATGCACCGTTAATGAATGCGTTAATTATTGATGCTTTTTCAAGTGATGTTATTCCTACCCATTTACTGACTGAAGAAGCTTTTCAGTTATATTGGCAGCGACTAACAAAAGGCGGCTTATTAATTATCCATATATCCAATAATCATATTGATTTGATGCCAGTGCTCCAAGCTCACAGTAAGCGCTTCGATAAATCTCTGATCAAATTTAACTATAGCGGTACGCAGTTAGGCTCACAATGGGTCGTAATGACGAATAACCAAGCATTTTTAAATTCGATAGCCATGACAGACTTATCACCGATAACACCTTATTCAACAGTACATTTGGCGCAATGGACAGATCAAAAGCACAGCCTGATCCCGCTCCTGAAACTTTGATGTCTATCTTAAAATAACCACAACAAAAAAGCGCGATTAACATCGCGCTTTTAAATAATTATAAATACTTTTAACTAAACCCTAAACAGAGCCATTTATTGGCCCATGCTCATGATGAACATGCGGGTTTTGACCGCGTTGACGTAGTAAATGATCCATTAAAGTAATGGCCATCATCGCCTCGGCAATCGGGATTGCACGAATGCCAACACATGGATCGTGACGGCCTTTGGTGATCATCTCAACCGATTCATTACTCGTGTTAATACTGTTGCCAGGGATGGTAATACTCGATGTCGGTTTGAGTGCAATTGACGCGATTATATCTTGCCCTGTAGAGATACCTGCAAGCACCCCACCGGCATGATTTGAGGTAAAGCCTGCTGGCGTTAACTCATCACGATGCTCTGACCCTTTTTGCTCAACCACATCAAAGCCGTCGCCAATTTCAACGCCTTTTACTGCGTTAATACTCATTAGTGAATGTGCAAGTTCTGCATCAAGGCGGTCAAATACCGGCTCACCTAAACCAACAGGTACATTCTTAGCCACTACTTTTACTTTCGCGCCGACTGAGTCACCTTGTTTTTTAAGGTCGCGCATATAGTCGTCAAGCGCGTCTAACTTGCTTGCATCTGGGAAAAAGAAAAGATTATTTTCAACTTCATCCCAATCGTAATTTTCAGCTTTAATTGGCCCTAATTGACTCAGACACGCACGTACTTCAATACCATGAAATTGCTTTAAATACTTTTTAGCAATCGCACCTGCGGCAACACGAATAGCGGTTTCGCGAGCAGATGAACGGCCACCACCGCGATAATCGCGTAGGCCGTATTTATGCCAGTACGTGTAGTCACCATGACCTGGGCGAAATACGTCTTTAATTTTGCCATAATCTTGTGAGCGTTGGTCGGTATTTTCAATTAATAAACCAATACTGGTGCCGGTGGTTTTACCTTCAAAAACACCCGCTAAAATTTTAATTTGATCGCTCTCACGGCGCTGCGTAGTGTAACGGCTTTGCCCTGGCTTACGACGATCTAAATCGATTTGTAAATCTGCCTCAGTGATTTCAAGACCTGCGGGCGTGCCATCCACAACACCGCCTAAGGCGACGCCGTGGCTTTCGCCAAAGGTGGACACTTTAAATAACTGCCCTATGCTATTACCTGCCATTAACTTTCCTCATTCCTAATGACTACTAAGTACCGAGCCTGAGGCTCGGCTTTGATTTTTGTGGTGATCAGTCTGCGAAATATGCAACGAGTTGTTTTTTGCTGATCACAAATACGCCAAATCCACCTTGCTCAAACTCAACCCATTCAAAAGGCGCATTTGGATAAAGGGCATCCATGTGTACCATAGAATTACCAACTTCGACAAATAACAAACCGTTATCAGTTAGATGATCGGCCGCTTCACTCAAAATAGTACGGGTTACATCAAGACCATCATGACCTGATGCCAAGCCAAGCTCTGGCTCATGGTGGAACTCACGCGGTAAATCAGCCATATCTTCGGCGTCTACATACGGAGGGTTTGCCACGATCAGGTCATATTTCTGCCCTGGTACACCGCTGAATACGTCGGATTGAATAGGTAATACACGGTCACTTAACTGATAATCAGTGATATTGATATCAGCAACTTCGAGTGCTTCATAAGAAATATCAACGGCATCAACCTGCGCTTCTGCAAAAGTTTGTGCTAATGCAATCGCGATACAACCAGAACCGGTACATAAATCTAAAATACGATTTACCGATTCAGGCTCAGCTAGCCAAGGTGAAAAGCGATTATGTATTAACTCTGCAAAAGGTGAACGTGGGATCAATACGCGCTCATCGACATAAAATGGCATATTAGCAAACCATGCAATATTAGTCAGATAAGGTACTGGCGTGAAATCATTTATACGTTCTGCAATTAATCCCGCAAGGCGGTTTTTTTCGGTGCTAGTTAACCGTGCATGCATTAATTCTTTTGGTGCATCAATGGGTAAGCTTAACGCGGGCAGTAACAAGTTGACTGCTTCATCCCATGCGTTATCAGTTCCATGACCAAAGAAAATACCACTGCTGGCAAATTGACTCGTGGTCCACCGTAGCCAATCGTGTAACGTTGACAGTTCTGCTACAGCTTCATCTAAGGTTGCTTCTTCTATTAATAATTCGCTCATATTCGTTATCTACCTGCTGCTTTAGAAAATATCAATTCAATCGAGGCGCAATTAAGGCCCCATGATTGCCCTATTGTAACGCTTTTTTACACAGTTTTTACTCTGTTTTCACTCGATTTCTAGCGTTTTTTTGTTTAGACTGCCGCTATGAAAAAAGATCCTCTCTCAAACGCAGATATTAGCCCTGACGACATCGATATGTTTCGTCAAAGTATTAATGGTGCCCGTGTATTTAAACAAGACACGCATCGCTTTGCTAACAAACCTAAAATCTCACAAGCTAAGCTGTTTGCCCAGCAAAAAAAGCAACATCAGGCAGAATTTTTCTTTTCTGATGAATATGTGCCAGATATTGATACCAACGGAACGGTTAATTATGTGCAAGACGGTCAAGATCGTTTTTTAGCAAAGCAGTTACGCCGAGGTGACTTTGTACCTGATTTAACCCTTGATTTACATGGTTTAAATAAGGAGTTGGCAAAAGATGAACTCGCAGGACTGATCCATGAGTGCAAAAAGAAGCACTACTACTGTGCGTGTGTAGTACATGGTATTGGTGGACATATACTCAGACACAAAGTGCCGCAATATTTAGTACAGCATCCAGATGTCATAGCAATACACCAAGCGCCACTTGAATACGGTGGTAAAGGTGCAGTACTTATTTTAATAAACTTACCACAAAGTGATGAATTTAGACGCTAAGCGTTAACGTTATCCCTATTTCAAGGCAACAGTGCAGTGCATATTTTCTCTATCATCTTTCCGCTGATTTTCATTGTTGCGCTTGGTTTTAGTTGTTGTAAATTAAAGTTTTTTGAACAGCAACACATTGCAGGGCTAAGTAAGTTTACTTTTTACATTAGCCTGCCGGCATTTTTATTTTTAAATATGTCGCAAATCGATTTACAGCAAAGTATTAGTTTATCGGCCTTTCTGAGTTTTTATATTCCTGTACTGAGCGTATTTGCCTTAGGTATTTTGGTTGACCGCTGTTATTTAGCTAAGCAAAAAAATTATCAACAACACAGTGTATTTGGCTTAGCGTCGAGTTACTCAAACATGGTGTTGGTGGGCATTCCTATCATCATCGCATCCCTTGGCAAAGAAATGATCGCCATCGCTTTTATGATCATTACCTTTCATAGCACATTGCTGTTTGCACTCACCTATTTAATCGGCGCAAAGGGCAGCGAACATGCATTTTCATGGTCAAGTTTTGCTAAGAGCATGGTACTGAATCCGATTGTATTGAGCATCGGCTGCGGACTAATATTAAATGTCAGCGGCATTGTTTTGTTTGATAACCTAGCAAAGAGTTTAGAGCTTTTAGCGACCCCCGCCATTGCCTGCGCGTTATTTGTATTAGGCGCCAACTTAGCGTTTTACAAAATTGCAGCTAACTGGCAACCCGCATTAATCGCCTCGTTAATGAAGATTTTTTTACTTCCTGCTGGGGTATTTTTAATCGGTGCATACGCATTTGAATTAGATAGAGAGATTTTGAACGTGTTAGTGCTATTAAGCGCCTCTCCTGTTGGTGTAAATGCTTACCTTATTGCCAGTCAAATAGGTCAACATCAGGTGACATTAGCCAGTGCAGTTGTACTGTCAACGGTTTTAAGTGTGATTAGCTTTAGTTTTTGGTTATCGGTATTGCTTTAACCTTTACAAACCGCCAGCTACATCAACAAAGCTACCTGTGGTAAACGATGCCTGCTCAGAGGCTAAAAAGTAAATTGCAGCGGCAACTTCCTCAGGTTGTCCACCTCGGCCCAATGGCAGCTTGTCTTTAAGACGCTCCACCCGATTTACTTCACCACCGTCGCGGTGCATATCGGTGTAGATTAACCCTGGGCGCACTGAGTTAACACGAATACCTAACTTGGCTACTTCTTTGGCTAAACCAATGGTTAACGTGTCCATTGCTCCTTTAGATGCGGCATAATCAATATATTCATTTGGTGAACCGGTTTTAGCCGCTGCCGATGATACATTAACGATACTGCCGCCACTGGGCATTCGCTTAATCGCTTCTCGGGCACATAAAAAAGCGCTTGTTACATTGGTGGTTAGCACTTCATTTATACGCGAGGCTCCCATCTCAAGTAATGGCATTTGCGGTTTCAAAATACCCGCATTATTTATAAGCACATCTAATTTGCCAAATAACTCATCTACTTTTGTAAACAGGGTCAGCACTTGCGTTTCATCAGACACATCTGCTTGCACTATTTCGGCTTTTACAGCAAAGCCGCGTGCTTGCTCTGCTATTTTTTCTGCGCTGTGTTGATCCGTTTTATAATTAATACAAACATCATAACCGTGACTAGCAAAATAAATTGCGGTTGCAGCACCAATTCCTCGGCTTGCTCCGGTTATAAGTACTACTGGGTTAGATTTCATTGTCTGTCCTTATCTATACAAAATAATATTACGCCACATAAACCAATTTAAATTGTTCACAAACTAAGGGCATCATATTACTACGTTCAAATTTAGTTTCGGCAAGTTCCCGCTGATAATACGTCCAGTGCACTTTTCGCCAATAGTGAAGACTTTTATCTCCTTCACCTTCTAACGCCGCATATTCAGCGGTTATTTCGTTGTAAGGCACGATTGCGACACTCGTTGTTTCAATAACCCCTAAAGGCTCACCATGCCAGTTAGTGAAAATGGCTAAATCACCAACTTTGGGGAGCGCTTCTTTACTATGCTCAAACCAATAAAGTGATGTTGTGGTTGCTTGCTTTATGCCCTTTAAAACCAGTGCTGCACATTCATCGGCATCAATTTGATTATCACAAAAGTACCAAACCGGGAGCTTTGTGATTGAACGACTGTAGGCGTGATTAAATTCATTTATAAGTCGTTCAATTGCTTGGGGGTTACTTGATTGCAGCAACAACTGAAATCTCAACTAACAAAGCATCGCGGGCCATTTTAGCTTCCACGCAGGCACGTGCGGGCGCATGACCTGCTGGTACCCACGCATCCCAAACCGCATTCATATCGGCAAAGTAATCCATGCTTTTTACATAAATAGTGGCGCTGAGCATATGCTCTTTTGAACTTCCCGCCTCATTTAAAAGTAACTCAACTTTATCAAGCATAGTTTGCGTTTGTTCGGTGATGCCCTGCTCTGCGTCAGCACATACTTGGCCACATAAGTACACCGTACCATTGTGCTTAACGATACGACTCATGCGAGTTGCGGTTTGAATACGTTCAATTGTCATAAAATTGTCTTTGCTAAATTAGTGTGTAGCTAATTTAGCAAATTTAAAAAGGAACGCAAGGTTTGGGTATGAGGCTAAACTGCTACGTTATTAGGTGCATGAATACTGAGGTATTGGCTTTTATGGCGACTTTCATCGTAACTCAATACGGCAACCGCTCCAGTGTTAAATATCGGCATATTCCCAGCACTCAATTGGTCAACTAAATAACTAACTATTGGCATGTGAGCTACGACCAACCAGGTATCGCATTGTGGATGCATCGCGATGAGAGTTTCTAGATAATCGGCGGCAATTTGTGGATTGCCTTCAGGGATTATATCGCTGCAAGTTTCTTCGAATAAAAAAGCGTTATGCTTTTTTACTCCTTCCGCTGTTTGCTGAGCACGAATGTAAGGGCTTACTAACAATGCCGTTGGGGTATGCGTTGCTTGCAACCATAAACCCATTTTTTCGGCCTGTTGTTGGCCAACCGAGGTCAAATTTCTACTTGCATCGTCAGCTTGCATCGGTGTTGCTTCGCCGTGGCGCATTATTAAGATTGTTTTCATAAAAAATCAACCGATTAAAGAATATAAAACAGTAGCCAGTTTGCCTGTTTGTCCGCTATATTAAAACAACGTCACACATTTCGCTTATGATATTCAGGTAAAAATCGCCAAGCAATTTAATCGCAGCCCTGAAGTTATCATTGTTGTTAACGAGTAAACTTAACGTTTCAGGAGCATCATTTGAATATCAGCCGCAATGATAACAGAACATACCGTGCCCTCACACTGGACAATGGTCTAAAAGTCCTGTTAGTGCAAGATAAAGATTCAACTAAAGCCGCTGCATCGATGGCCGTGAATGCTGGTCACTTTGACGATCCTGTTGATAGACAAGGGCTCGCACACTTTTTAGAGCATATGCTTTTTTTAGGCACAGACCAATTTCCGGAATCCGGCGGGTTTGGTAATTTTGTTTCCCAATCCGGTGGCAACACCAACGCATGGACCGGCACCGAGCACACGTGTTATTTCTTCGATATTAACAATCAAGAGTTTGCACAAGCACTGAGCCAATTTAGCCGGTTTTTTATTGCACCTTCTCTCAACCCTGGCGAAACTGAAAAAGAACGTAATGCCATTGATGCAGAATTTAAATTAAAAATAAAAGACGATGGCCGACGCATCTATCAAGCACACAAAGAAACCGTTAATCCTGCTCATCCATTTGCTAAATTTTCAGTGGGTAATCAGCAAACCTTAGCGGATCGTAATGGCTGTGTAAGCAAAGAATTGCGAGATTTTTTTAACACCCATTATCAAGCCCAGTGGATGAGCTTAGTGGTCTGCGCTGATGCAGAAATTGACACTATGGTGCAATGGGTAACTACATTATTTAATGATATTAAAGGTCAGCAGCAACCAAAACCAGTCATTGAGGCATCACTTTATCGCGCGCAAGATCTTTGCAAAGTACTGCATATAGAACCGCATAAGCATATGCAAAAACTCATAGTAAGTTTTGCGATGCCTAATATTGATGATTTTTATCGCCATAAAACCGTTAGTTTTATTGCGCATTTATTAGGGTATGAAGGGCAAGGGTCGCTTTACTCTATTTTAAAAGCGCAAGGTTGGATCAATGCCCTCTCTGCTGGAGGTGGCATTAACGGTAGCAACTTTAAAGATTTTAATATCAGCATGGCACTGACCGATGAAGGAATTGAATACTATGAAGACATCGTTGAAATGGTGTTTGAATATATTTGTTTAATTAATCAAAACATCGATAAATTACCGCGCTTATATCAAGATAAAAAAAATCTATTGCAAATCGCCTTTGATAACCAAGAAAAAGCCCGCTTAATCGATTGGGTCAGTAATTTAAGCATCAACATGCAACACTACGATGAAGCCAATTATGTGCAAGGTGACTATCTCATGGATGGTTTTAATCAAACGGCTCATGAAACTGCAATGCAATGGTTAACGCCGCATAATATGCGCTTGGTGTTGATCCATCCTGATGTTGAACCTGAGCATACCACTCAGTGGTATCACACGCCCTATCGGATCGAAAGTATTTCTAGCTGTTGGCTGGAAGCGCTGTGCGAAATTAATACTCCACTACCAGAAATGCTATTACCTACAGCAAACCCTTATCTAACCAAAGAAGTGTCATTGTATGACGTTGAGCAGCCACAAAATCACCCACAATTATTAGTAAAAGAACCTGGCTTTGATTTTTGGTTTAAACAAGACAACACTTTTCGAGTTGCCAAGGGGCACTTTTATTTGGCGATGGATTCTGACTTTGCTGTTAAAGATATCAAACACATGGCACTTACTCGTCTATTTGCAGACTTATTTATGGATAGTGTTGCAGAACAATTTTACCCAGCAGAGTTAGCTGGTTTAAGTTATCACTTAACCTCACATCAAGGTGGCTTAACCCTGCACACTGCGGGACTCTCATCGAGCCAATTAGAATTAGTTGATGAATTACTCCAAGCGTTATTTAACGTCGATATTTGCGCTAAACGTTTTGCCGAGTATAAAAAACAGTTAGTCCGCCATTGGCGTAACAGCAATCAAAATAAACCCGTTGGTGAATTATTTAGCGTGCTGGGTGCAAAAATAATGCCGTGGAATCCAGAACCAGAGCAGCTTGCTGTGGCACTTAAAGATACCAGCTTTCATCAGTTTAATTGTTTTCGCCGCGAGTTTTTTAATGCCTTGCATGTAGAGTCATTTTTGCACGGTAATTGGCGAGAAAGTGATGCAATTGAGTTTCAAAAAAAGATTGCTCACCACTTAGCTAAATCAGCAACGATTGAAGATCTAACCCGTCCGTTATTTGAAATAGACAAAATAACCCGCTCGCAACTGACCCTAAATTGTAGCGATCATGCGATGGTTATTTATTACCAAGCACAAACCGATGACGTTGTTGAAAAAGTAAAAATGATGGCGCTAAACCATCTTATTAATCAAGATTACTTTAATGAACTTCGTACCAAACAACAGTTAGGCTACCTTGTGGGCGCAGGTTATGCGCCCTTTAATACTCGTGCGGGCATCGCCTTCTACGTGCAGTCACCTAACTACAGTGCAAGCGCGATTTTTGAGCGTCATAATGCGTTTATTGAGCAATTCCTTGCTTCATTAGAGCAATTAAATGAAGAGCAATGGCAGCAACAAAAACATGGCTTAACCACCCACATCGCCGAAAAAGATAAAAACCTCCGGCTGCGTTCACAACGCTTGTGGCTTGCCATTGGTAATCAAGATCATCACTTTCATATGCAACAAAAATTGTTAGAAGCATTGGAAAACCTTAGTCTTGTGCAGATAGTTACTTATATTCGCGAGACATTTGCAGAACATAGACCAAGATATGAGCTACTAAGCGTACCTAAAACAAACAAAACGACAAAAAAGCTGATTTCTTCTCATTCTCTTTGACACAACACCGTGCTTCAATTAGATTATCAAGTGCAAAATACAGAAGTGCCCTATGATAATAATAAAAATAATATTCAACACATTCATATTCGCCTCATTATTACTCTGCTTTAGCCCATTGGGCTATAGCGAGCAATTAGTCGATCAGCAAACTTTAATGCTTTATTTACCGAGTGCATTTGTTACGTTAGTGCTGCCTTACTTATTATTCACAATCTACAAATTACGCCGCTCACGACGCCAATTATGTATTTCTGAACGGCGTTTAAAAAGCACGGTTGAAGGCAGTGGTGACACACTTTGGGATTGGAATATCAAAACTGGTGAAGTACTGCGCATTAACGATAAATACATGATGGATAGAAATACCATCATTGATATTCCACCTAATAAAGCCCTTATTCACCCTAATGATATAGCGCAAGTTGAATTACTGTTAAAGCAACACTTTGCGGAGCAAACCGCTTTCTTTGAAGCCAGCTATCGCATTAAAGACAGCTTTGATCGCTGGCATTGGGTACTCGACAGAGGCAAGATCATTGAAAAAGATACCAATTTAAACCCGCTAAGAATGACTGGCACGGTACGCGATATCACGCAATTAAAATCAACCGAGGCACGCCTTAACTTATTCGCTAAATGTGTTGAATCACTCACTGATGCATTAGCCATTTACGATAAAAACTTTAACCTGGTTGATCTTAATCCCAGCTTTTTATCGCAGTTTGGTGGGAACCGAGATAACTATTTAAACAAGCCATTTACCTTACCAGGTTACGAGCAAAGTTATATTGATGATATTAAAAATACTGTTCGTCTTACCGACCATTGGCAACAAGAAGTTAAACTGCGCAACAGTGAGCGAAAACTACTACCGATTGAAATCTCAATCGATGAAATTAAGAATGAACATAATCAAATTTGTAACTATGTCATTGTATATTCAGATTTAACCGAGCGTAAAAAAGCCGAATCACAACTACATAACTTATCAAATCGCGATCGTACAACTGGCTTACCTAACCGAAATCTATTTTTTACCGATCTTAAAAAGCTGGCAAAACAAGACAGCCACCATGCATTACTAGTATTTGATTTAGATAACTTTAAAAAAATTAATGACTCATTAGGGCATCAACTAGGCGACAGTTTACTGGCAAAACTAGCAATGCGGTTGAGTAAACTCACCCGTGAAAAAGATGTGTTTTACCGCTTAGGTGGCGATGAATTTGCCTTAGTTATGTCTGGCACTAACGATATTCATACCATTACCAGAATGGCAAAACAGTTTTTAGCCGCCATTGCCACGCCATTTAAAATGGCAGGTCACGAATTAGTGATCACTTCAAGTGTCGGTATTGTGTTATTCCCAGAAGATGGCAATACCCCAGAACTACTGCTTAAAAATGCCGATACTGCGATGTACCATGCGAAAAAGAAAGGTAATAGCTACTTATTCTTTAACGACACCATGAACCGCCAAGCAGTAAAACGCCTGCAAATTGAAAACTTAATGCGATTTGGTTTAAAAGAAGATCATTTTGAAGTTTACTACCAACCAAAAATGAATATCCGCACCGGTAAATTCACTGGAATGGAAGCCTTAGTGCGTTTTATTACTCCGAAAAAAGGCATTATTAGCCCTGGTGTGTTTATCCCCATCGCAGAAGAAACCGGGCAAATCATCGAAATTGGTGAAGTGGTACTTCATAAAGCATGCCGTGATGTTAAAGCCTGGCTGGATGCTGGCTTATTTAATGGCCGAGTTGCGGTAAACTTGTCTGCTAAACAATTTAGCCTACCGGATCTAACTACTCGTATTGATGTGATTTTACAAAATCACGCCTTGCCATCGTACTTTTTAGAACTTGAAATTACTGAAGGTACGGTAATGGACGACCCACAAGATGCTATTTCGATCATGCGCTCTCTCAGTGCCCGTGGTATTCATTTAGCCATGGATGACTTTGGCACTGGCTACTCATCACTTGCATATTTAAAGCAGTTTCCACTTAATACCCTAAAAGTTGATAAAGCGTTTATTGATGATATGCAAACAGAGCGAGGCCGTAATATGGTTGACTCAATAGTTACTATTGCACATAACTTAGATTTACATGTGGTGGCTGAAGGGGTTGAGCAAGCAGAGCAAATTGCAATCTTAAAAGAGCTTAATTGCGAAACGATGCAAGGCTACTATTATTCAAAACCTTTATCGCGAGCTGAATTTACAGAATTTTTGAAGAAACAACAAAACCAAGCGGCACTTAGTTTAGTACAACAGGCGTAAATGACAGCCTAAGGTCGCCATGTGCACGCTTGTATACCCACGCAGCGCACTAATGCACGACGATAATGTAAGTTAAACAAGCACCATGCAACGGGGCCTAACAACCCTGCTAGCAGCAACCAGCGTTTAACTGGCATACCTTTTTTAATTGCCTGTGCATACATAACGACAATAGATACAACACTGATCAATAAATATTGCAAATTCACCACACCCATACCGCTTAAAATTAACCTGCAATGTACAATAATTAGTTCTTTATTTTCACTAATAAAATCAGAATATTTAATTCTTTCAGTAACAAGAATGATATACAAAAACTATTACTGTTGCTATTATCTATCCGTGTATTTGCGTGTGCAATACACATTTAAAGGATAATTAAATATTTCTAGGAGATATCATGTCAGAAAATACTTCAAATGTATACGAAGCACCAGCAGCAAACCTAACCAAAAATAATGAAAGCGGAGATAAACCTGTTTTAAATTTTGATCGTTTTTCGGCTTGGGGAGTGTTCTTTTTAGCAGTCATTACTTTTGGAATTTATGGTGTATATTGGCTAATAAGCAGAACCAATAAAGCCAATGCATTAGCAACTAAACAAATTAGCCAAGGATTGATATATGGTTATTTAGCTTTATACGTAGTGAATTTAATTCTCTCTTTTACGGGAGCACTGCCAGTGTTGTCAATTATTATTTCGCTAGCTTCTATCGTGGTCGGATTAATCTTTATTTTTTCGTTACGTTCTTCTATTTCAGAACTAATCAATAAAGGTAGTAGTGAACCCGTTAAGCTCAATGGCGTTTTAACCTTCTTCTTTAATATAATTTACTTCCAGTACAAAATTAACGAAGCAATTGATCAACAGAAATAAAAAGTAAAAAGGCATTATTTTAATGCCTTTTTCATCTCAACCTGTTTCTAAAGCACTCCTGAGTGCTTTACATTCAAATATGTATTTAGCACATTAGGAAGCAACTTTTGTGGTTGTGTATCAATTGCGATAACGCCTTCTTTTTTAAGTCTTGCCATATTAGCTTTGTGCGTATTTAATAAATCTAATGCAGCACAATAGGTCATAGCATAATCATAATTCTCTATTGGCTCTGCAAGTACTTCTGTCAATGCATGATTTGAGAGGTTAATAACTGCAACAAGGTGATGCTTTTGCAATAACTTTATAGCTGGAAGCACCTCCTCTAAGCTTTGATCATCAAATGTCGTAACAAGTAATACTAAAGAACGCTTACTTCTTTTTGCGATTAATTGATTAGCTGCAACAAGGTAATCGCTGCTACTTTGGTCAGGGTACAGATCATAAAAATGATTCATCACACGCGATACATTCTGTGCACCTTTAACATTAGGTAACCAGCGAATATCATGATTAAAACTTTGCATGCTAAACCAATCCCCTTGTTTGAGTACTGTATGAGCAAGTAAGAGCAAAGCATTTAATGCGTGATCAAAGTGAGTACCCGCAATGGTATCTATATTCATCTTCTTCGATGCATCAAGCATTACAACAACGTGCTGATTTTGTTCTTCTTGGTACTCTTTAGAAATTAGTTTGCGACGTTTACTTGTAGCCTGCCAGTCTATCTGTTTAATACTGTCACCTTGTCGGTATTCCCTAAGTTGATGGAATTCAATACCATCACCTCGTTTTTTTGTCAGTTTTAAACCACTTATTGGTGTGTTTGTCACCCCATTAAGCGCTTGATTTTGAGCAACTCGACTAAAATCTGGGTAAACTTTTAACGCTAAATCTTGCGGTATTATCCAATTTGCCTGCCACAGCTTTAACCGTGAACTAATTCTAAGCTCAACGGCAGCCAATTGCGCATCTCCGCGTTGATGTGCGCACATACTCCATTGTAAACGAGCTTGCTCATTTTCTGCCAGAGTTACGCTGGTATATAATTCAGATAGCTCAATCGCATTGCTTAGGTGCAAACTTATATCAGTAATTAATAATTGCTCTGAAGTATTTTTAATACTTAGTTTTACTGGTTGCCAACGCCCCAATGACATGTTTTGATTGGTGTTTATCTCAATACTTAATTTATGTTTGAAGCGAGTAGGCAAATAATCTAATAACGCTAGTACAAGCAGTCCAGCAATGAGTACTGTAGTTAATAAACTCGCTGTCTCAGTAAAGATTAATATGGGTAACAGCAAAACTAATGCGCAAACCAGCTGCAACAAACGCTTTGCTGGTCGTAACTTAGTGCGGATCATGATCTAGGCGCTTCAACACTGGCTAGTATTGCTGAAATCACTTCATTAAAAGACACCCCTTCTAACTCTAGATCGGCTGAAAGTATCAAGCGGTGGCGTAAAATGTTAGGTACCACTAGCTTAACGTCATCAGGGATAACAAAATCTCGGCCATTCATCAATGCCATTACTTTTGCTGCTTTAATAATGTTGATTGATGCTCGCAGTCCAGCACCATGTAATACTCCTTGCCATGTTCGCGAACTACGAACTAACTCCACCGCATAATTATAAATCTTTTCATCTACTAAAATGTCAGCACATAATTGCTTAATCTGAGCAATATTACTGACGCTTAATACTGCCGGCAATTGGCTAACTTCTGACTCATTCGAAACAACTTTGGTGTTGAGCTTTAACAATTCAACCTCGGCCTCTAATGATGGAAAACCCAATTCAATTTTCATCATAAAGCGGTCTAACTCAGCTTCAGGCAGTGGATAAGTCCCCTCTTGATCAAGCGGATTTTGCGTTGCAAGTACCATAAACGGTGAGTCAATAGATAAGGTTTCGCCATCAATGGTAATTTGTTGTTCTTGCATTACTTCCAATAAAGCTGACTGAGTTTTAGCAGGTGCTCGGTTGATTTCATCAGCAAGCAAAATATTGGTAAATGCTGGGCCTTTTTTTATATTGAAATCGCCTGACTTCATATCATACATACTGTGTCCTACGACATCAGACGGCATTAAATCGGGTGTAAATTGCACTCGTGAAAACGACACACTTAAGCTCTTCGCTAATGCTCTTACAAGTAAAGTTTTGCCAAGGCCCGGTACTCCCTCAAGTAATACATGACCTCCTGCAAATAACACAGTTAACACATCTTCAATAATGGCATCTTGTCCAACTAACACACGGGAGATATTATCCTTAACTTGCTTAACTGCTTGCGCCGCATCCGTTAAGCTTATTTGTCCTGTTGCAAATTCGGTGCTCATAGGGCATTCCTTAATTGTTTAAATAGTTTAATATACTCTGTTCGTTGTTGCTGAGATTCTGGCAATTCAACACTTAGAAGCTCAGCTACCTGTTGCTTATCAAAATGCACTAAGTTGGCGATTATCTCTGCTTGGCGAACTTCGGTTAGTGATTTGAAGTGAGGGATCCTAGTTTCTACTTTGGCGTTAAAATCTTTTTTTAATGCAGTAAACAAGCGTTGCTCAAAACCGTGCTTTATATAAAAATTAGCAATCGCTCGAATGTGGTGTTTAAAGCCTACGGTTAAAATTAAATCAGGCGCATAAGCGCGACCAATACGACTACTAATATGCCAAATAAATAATAACATCAATAGCATCACACAGATCACCCACTGCCAGCTCCATTGCCATAACTTAGCAAACCAATTAGGGTAACTTAAATAAGGAACATAAGTTATTACATCAACCCCCTGACTCAACCAAACCAGTAAACTGCCATGATCTAAATGGCGCAACTGATAGTTTGTAAAGGGAGCTAGAGACGGCATCACAATAATACGGCCATCACCAAATTTAAAATCACACATGATAACTTGATCATCACTATTTTTGGTGGCTATACCTGGGCAGTTTTCAATTTCAAATGCCTGACTCAATTCTAAATCCAGTTGGGTATTTTCATTGAGCGTTAACACGCTATTTTTCTGCCCCTCTTTTACCATCACAAAATGATTTTCAAAAATCCCTTCACTCGTGTTTACACTAATCCCAAGATCTTGAAAGGTAAAAGTATTGTCTAAACCAAGTTCATCCCTTTGCTTATTTAATATATAAACAAGACGCCCACCTTCACTCACCCATTGGGACAATTGCTGATCAAGTGTGTGCGAATTACTAAGCGCCGCTTCATCGACAATTAACATGCTGCGGTGATCAATAATAAGTGGTTGTTGATTATTGTTATCTAATTGCTTTTCTTTTTTCCATAGCACCCCATGTTCAGCTAATAATCTCTGCGCCATTGTGAAATTATCTTTGCTAACTTCGGAGTGAAAACCTATTTCAATCTCTTCTTTTTGCCAGTCAGCTGACAACAACGCTGAGCCAATAAAAAAAACTAACACACAGCACAAAAAAACCACCACAAACTTAAGCTTCATTTATTTGCTCCTTGTTTGCTGATGCCATAGCCTCTATTTGTGCTATTAATACGTTAAAATCAAAATTAAGTGATTGATGGCCCCAAGCCACTTTTACCCAAGCTGAAAAAAGTTGAGTAAAAACATCTTTGCTTTGCTCAGTGACTTTTGCATCAATTGCTGATTTACACTCTGTTTCGGTCATCGAACGGTGTAATTTTACTTGATGAGTGCTCTGCGCCCAGCGAAGCGAAAAATGCAGTAAATAAGCAAGCGCTAGACGCTGATTATTCTCCTGATATGCTGACCTTGCTGCTGCAATTAAATCCTCAGGTAAGTCTTGCGGTTTAATATCAGCAAACATGGTTGGGATTATATGTTCTCGATGCTGATTTTTTTGTCTTTTCGGTAATTCTAGTGCTAAGAAGAAGCCACGCTTTTTAACTAATAAATACACCAACCACAACACAAATAAAACAATTAGCAACCAAATAAAATAACTAAGAAAATTGCCTAAGCTCTTGAAAAAATTAGCAAGCCAACGATAATCACCATCCGCTGAAGAGTCCTTTTCTAAATCAAAATTTGGTACCCAAGTGGTTTTCTTTTCGATAACATCATCCTGCGCATAAAGTGTAGAAACTTGCTCTTTTATAATTAACTTATCTATTGGCTCTGCCATTGACTTACCCGGCACAGCAAACAAACAGCAAGCAAAAAACAAGCAAGCAATTGATAATAAAGTATTTAATCTGGCCCGCATATTTTTGAAGGTTAGCTCAATGTCCCAGCCTTCTAAATCTATACGGCGGTGCAAGTAGGCCATAAAACCTCCGGTGACAAATAATGGTGCGACTAAAGCGACACTGATCACATACACACTATTAATTGCAATTTCCATCCACAAAGGGCTTTCTAATATTTGATACAATGGCTCTTCAAGTGACAACGACGTTGGAATAAGGGTAAAAATAATCGCAGAAATACCGATCATTAAGATAAATTCAAAATGTACGCAAAACATCATCCAAAGCGTTTGTTTGGGCTTTGATGTTGCAAACAGCACCTGTTTTCGCATTTCTTTACGACGGCCATCTAGCCTTTCTAACTGTGTTACAGGTGCTAAAAAAGCTCTGTTAGGGCTCAGTCGATAAAGCGTCATATTGATGAATATGTCACCCGCTTGCAGCTTCAGGATTGATTTTAAACTACTCGAAATGGTTGCCTGTTGATTAAACACTACTTTTGACATGTAGTCTAAAATTGGCCGTTCAAATAACGGTTTTAAAAACCATACAATAAAGGCGCTCCATGACCAACCAAACAATACACCGGCAAGGATGAACACTGGCACAGCTAAACAAATATACAAACTAAATAACGGTAAAAAATGTTGTTTAGTAAGTAATACCGTCAAATCAAACGTTTCATAGGCGCCGCGTTTTCGAGGATTAAAGCTAAGACGATTAAGTTCCATAGCGCATACCTCTATACAATCGATAAATTACATATGTCCAACACACAGTACCTACGACGAATTTAATTTCATGAGCAATGGCACGGGGCGACCAAAATGCTTCAATAAAGGCAGCTAAAACTAACATAACAAAAGCACCAACAATTAATGGCAGTGCTGTTTGAGCCGCTTTTTTCATAGCATAACTGCGTGTAAATTGGCTTGGGTTTAATAACGCGTAGCCAATCTGACATCCTGCGGCAGAGGCAATAATAATCGCTGTTAATTCAAACGAACCGTGAGTAATAACAAACGAGAAAAATGTTTTTTCAAAACCAACATTGACAATATGCGCACCAATGGCGCCGAAATAAAAACTATTAAATAGCAAAAAGAATACAGCACCGAAACAAAGTAAAACTCCCCCTGCAAACATTTGAAAGGCAATACCGATGTTGTTATATATATAGACACCAAACATCAATATATCTTTGTCAGGAGCACGGGTCTCTGTTTGAACAGCTCCAGTTGGGTTATACATTTTTTCAATTTCAAGCACCGTACTTTGACCTAAAAAAGTATAAACGGCATCTGGATAAAGGGTGACCCAAATAAAAGCAATAACCGCCAACCCCCAAAATGCCAACAAATTAGCGCCTAACATGAAACGATTTTCGTACAAAGCACGAGGAAAAGCGGTGCGGGCTATTTGCCAAATTTCTGAAAATTGGTTTTTGCGGGATAAATACAGTGTTTTTTGACCCTGTTGTACCAGCTGATTTAGCTGCTGAATTAGTAAAGGACTGTACTGCCTACTTCTTGCGATGGCTAAATCGTTGCAAATTTTTCGATATAATTTAGGAAAGTCTTCAGGAAAAGTACTATTTAGTTCGCAATATGCTTGAAATTGTTGCCATATTTGGCTGTTTAAATTTACAAATTGAGTTTGCTTCATTGCTTACTCTCACTATTGGAGCGACCACTGTTGATATTATTCTGCCCAGCAAAATGCCTTGCGTAATTAAATAATGTTTCAACACTATCATTTTCTTCGATATTTAATGGCTTGGATAAAATATTTGCTATTTCTTGACGTCTTGCAGGAGAAAGTTCATGGGCACGCTCAGTAAAGTCTAAAACAGCTAATTGCTCTTCGGTACTAAACGCAATGCTAGGTACTTCAGCTGGCCCGTCTGGTAATAACTCCCGACTCATAGCGTCTTCTTCGTAAACTACGATAGTTCCTGCAGCCCAATCACCGATGCGTTTGAAACGGGGATTAAAACACATAACAATTAAACCAAGAAAATAACCAACAGGCAGCATATCTGCGGGGCGAATTAAGTTTCTTACAACAATTTGTGAAAAGGTTGGAGGTAAGCCATTATCTTGAACAACACGAATTTTTAGACGTTTTTTACCTGGGGTCTGGCCATTTTTAACTTCATAAAAGATGTTATACCCCCATGAAATTAAAAAATACATGACAAGTAAAATACCTTCCCCAAAATCGCCGAATAACATAAGCACAGTAGCGATAATGGCTATCAAAATTGTGCGAAGAATAAAATCGATGATGTAGGCGTAACTACGCGAAACCAATCCAGCGGATGTGATAGCTATATCCACACCTTCAGGTAATTTAACAAACGCCCTATTTTCCAATCCATGGTTTAGCATTACATTTACTACAAATTTGATGATTACATAAAGTTGAACGTATCGAAAGAAGTAACATTCAACCAAGGAAATGATGCGTTATAATGCGCGTTTTTGTGTTATTTTTCAATATTCCTTTAGTATAAAATGTTTAATCATGAAAAACATTAAGTAGCTGGACTTAACCGCTTCAGCCATTTCTAGTTTACTTTTGAGGTATTTATAAACTCGGTAAAAATAACAAAACATAGAGGGGATTTAAGTGTGGAGGGGATTGATTATTCAATTTAGTTCAAGAGTTTTTTCTCACCCTGCTTTAAATAAAGAATATACCTACGAAGTCCATCAAACACCCAAGCTACTTAAATTAATTAAATAGCTTGGGTGTTTGATGGATTAATACTGCAAAAGACGTAAAGATTATTATTTTTCAGCACGGCCCATAAATTTATGCTCTGCGGTATTAATACGGATACGGTCACCTGTAGAAATATGCTCCGGCACTTGAATGATCAAACCAGTTGATAATCGTGCAGGTTTAGAGCGAGCGCTCGCTGAAGCACCTTTAATTGAAGGGTCTGTTTCTTCAACCACAAGTTCAACACTTGATGGTAAATCTAAGCCTACTGGTGCGCCATCAATTACAATGACATGCACGCCTTGGGTTTCTTCGTTGACGAATAAAATTTCTTCGCTGATCGCTTCTTTATTAAGGTTATATGGCGTGTAATCTTCGTTATCCATAAATACGTATTCTTCGCCATCTAAATACGAGAACATTGCTTCACGACGAGTTAAATCAGCTAGTTTTAACATGTCGCTATCTTTGAATGTTTCATCTACTTTGCTACCAGTTACTACATCGTACAAGCGCATACGGTACAAACTTCCACCAGCACGGCCTTGTGGTACAGAACGAACAATATCTTTAACCACTAAAACGCGGCCATTAAACTCAATCGCAGTACCTTTTTTAACTTCACTTGCCTTTGGCATCAGTGTATTTCCTATAATTTATAAATCCCCAGAAACATACCACGAACTGGATTTTCTTCAATAAGAAAATATCACATACCGCTATTTTTCTCGTAGGGCCTGTATTTACTCATAAATTTTACCTATTAATCGATTTTTCATGACTAAACTACGAAAAAGCTGCTATGGTTAAACTACCAAAAATGACCTCAAGGACTGGATCATGGATCAGCACACTGCACATGAGTATTTAGCAACAAAACCTCTGGTTATGGTTACCAAACCTTTCGGCCAAGAAGTTGATGTATATAAAGTAAACCATAAAATGTTTGCCACTTTATCGGTGGGCAACGAAGGGGAAACTGACGAAGACGGCAACCCTATTTGGTGGATGAATTTAAAATGCGACCCGGATGAAGCGCAATCACTTCGTGATATTTTTCCTTCAGTGATCCCAGGCTATCATATGAATAAACGGTTATGGAATACTGTTATTTTAGATGGCTCAATCCCGCAAGGTGAAATTGAACGTATGATTGATAATTCATTTAACTTAGTGGTTGCCAATATGCCGGAAAAAGATCGCAAAGCGATTGAAATTCATATGTAAGTCAAAATTTTAATGTTGTACTGCGCAAGCTACTTGTTCAGTACAACTTAGCCTTACTGCGTACACGTTAGTAAAAAATGATGATCATCAAATAATACCCCACCAATTTCGTAAGCTGACGGTTCAACGCTAACTAACTTAAAGCCACATTTAGTCAACACTTTTTCTGAGCCTACATTCCCTTTCGTAACCACAGCAGTAAATTGTTGAATGTTAAACGCTGTCGTCGCCCATGTTAAAAATGCTTGTAGTGCTTCAGTTGCATAACCTTGACCATAAAACTCAGGCATTAACAGATAACCAACTTCGGGAGTGTTTGATGAGGATGTTGTAAGCCCTGTAACGCCCACTTTTTTGCCTGTTTTTATTTCAATGATCATCAAACACAAAGACTGATTGGCTGTAGGGTGCCACGGCGCCAACCGCTGCATAAACTTATTACGTATTTGCGTATCAGAAGGCCTGTCAAAACATTTTTCAATAACGCATGGCTCATCATGCAAAGCTAAAAAAAACGCCCAATCGTCTTGTTCAAGGAGCCTCAATTGTAATCTTGCAGTGCTGATGTTCATTATTCGTCTTTACGCGGTATCAGTTAGGGATGCCCCTGTTATAACAACAAAGCAAAATGATTTCAGCAACTAAATTTTTTAAATTCTAGGCATAAAAAAACGCACTTCAAACTATCCGTGCGTTTTTATAACTAGCAATTAAATACTATTTCACTTTATCATCGCTTGCATCGGCTGGGGGCGTGTCGGTTACCGATTCAGCTTCAGTAGCTGGCGCTGGCGGAACAATAACTTCTTGAGCCTCAACCGCTTCGACAGGTTCTACATCGGTAACGTCTTGCGTAGCCGCCACGGTTTGTTCTACCACAACTGCTTTACTTGGCTGTGCAGACTCAGGCTGATAAAAGCTTGCACCAGCATCAGCCATCGAAACTAAAGCTGCACACGGCGCAAATACCGGGTTAAAGTTAGCAAAAGTAGCCATTTCTGAGCTTACTTTGTTTGCGCCAAGTTTATCCATATAGCTAAATGGACCACCTAAAAATGGCGGGAAGCCAATACCAAAGATTGCGCCAATATCACCATCACGAGGACTGGCAATAATGCCTTCGTCTAAACAGCGGGCAGCTTCGTTAAGCATTTGTGCCACACAACGTTTAGCAATTTCGCTTTTATTTAAACGTGGTGATGGGCTCACGCCGAGTAATTCGTAAACTGATTCGTCTACTTTTTTAGCTTTCTTATCGTAAAGATAAAAACCACGGCCAGTCTTCCGGCCTAAGCGTTTGGCATCAATTAAACGTGAAAACGCATCGGGTGCTTTAAAACGATCACCGAGTTCTTTTTCAAGAATTGGCGCAATCTTAGAGCCGATATCAATGCCGACTTCGTCTAATAGTGCTAATGGTCCAACAGGGAAACCAAACTCAACGAGTGCCGCATCAATCTTTTCAATTGGCTCACCTGCCAGTAATAAGTTAGCCGCTTCATTCACATAAGGCGCTAAAATACGGTTAACGTAAAAGCCTGCGCTATCTTTAACAACGATTGGTGTTTTACCTTGCTTACGGGCAAAATTTACAATCCGGGCGATAGTCTCTTCTGAGGTGCCTTCGTGTGGAATGATTTCAACCAATGGCATTTTCTCAACTGGTGAGAAATAATGTAAGCCAATTACATTCTCTGGACGGGCAGCTTCTGCCGCAATTTGTGAGATAGGCAATGATGACGTGTTACTAGCAAAAATTGTGTTTGCTTGGCATTCACGTTCTACATCTGCCACCATACCTTGCTTAAGGCTTAGGTCTTCAAATACCGCTTCAATCACTAAATCAATGTGTTTAAAACCACTGTAGTTAGTTGTACCAGTAATTCGGTTCATAGTTTGTTGCAGTTCAGCCTTAGATAAAATACGGCGCTTTTGCTTTTTATCTAAAATTTTATAGCTGTAATTCATGGCATTACTTATGCCCTGCTCTGCAACATCTTTGATACGAACTGGTACACCGGCTTTTACAGCACTAACATGGGCAATACCTGCGCCCATTAAACCGCCGCCTAGTACGGCTGTTTTAGTGATTGCTGGAGCGTCGTCGTTGCGCCACTCTTTTTTCATTTCAGTGGTGGCAAAAAATATCCCACGTAATGACTTTGATTCGCTGCTCATTACTAAAGTAGCAAAACCTTCCGCTTCTGTTTTATAAGCTTTTAGTTCATCCAGCTCAACACTTGCGCGTATTGCTTTGATAATAGCCAACGGCGCAGGATAATGACCACCGGTTTTTTTCAGTACATTTTCTTGTGCTTTTTTAAAGATGAAGTTTCGGCCAAACGGATTCGATTCTAATAATTGGCTAATACGATCAAGCTTAGGCTTGCCCGCTTTCGCTTTACCTTTTGAAGCAAATTCTTTTGCTACTTTTAGCAATACGGTCTGTGGTACACAATCATCTACCAAACCCGATTTTTTAGCTTGTTTAGCGCGAATTTGTTTACCTGTTAACGTCCACTCAAGGGCTTTTTGCAAACCAACCAGTTTAGGCAAGCGTTGCGTTCCACCACCACCGGGTAATAAACCAAGTTGTACTTCAGGTAAGCCTAGTTTAGTGATATCACTGTCTGTACATACGCGATAATCGCACGCCAAGGCAAATTCTAAACCACCACCCAATGCCGCACCATGAATGGCACTAACAGTTGGAAATAGCAGTTTTTTCATATCAAAAAATGCACGGTGGCATAATTCGCTGATCGCCAGTGCATCATCACGACTTTGCACGTTATCAAGCATTTTTACATCAGCACCAGCAATAAAGTTATCGCTTTTACCACTAATGAATACCATGCCCTTCACTGACTGCTGTTTTGCGTCATCAAGTAAGGCTGTTAAATCATCTGCAAAAGTGTCGCGCAGGGTATTCATTTTTTCGCCCGGCACATCAATGGTGACAACGGCAATACCGCTATCATCAACGTCTAAATTAAATACTGACTGTGTCATTACGCACTCTCCAATACAAAGGCTGCACCTAAGCCACCTGCGGCACACGCAGTTGTTAGTGCTAAGCCACCGCCACGGCGGTTGAGTTCATGTAAACTTTGGGTGATAAGTCGTGCGCCGGTGGCTGCAAATGGATGACCATATGCAAGCGAACCGCCTAAAACGTTAAACTTATCCATGTTAATTTCACCAATCGCTTTGCTGCGACCGAGTTTTTCTTGCGCAAACTTATCTGAGGCAAACATTTTCATGTTCGCTAACGTTTGTGCTGCAAAGGCTTCGTGCATTTCAATTAAATCAAGATCGGCAAGCGTTATGCCAGCTCTCGCTAAGGCAACAGGCGTTGAATGAGCCGGCCCCATTAGCATGTCTTCATTCACACCAATGGCAGAGAATGCAAAGCTACGTACATAACCTAAAATGTTATAGCCTAATGCTTTGGCTTTACTTTCGCTCATCATTAATACCGCTGCTGCACCATCAGTTAGCGGTGTTGAGTTTGCAGCAGTGACTGAGCCATGCTGACGGTCAAACGCTGGTTTTAATTTAGCGTACCCTTCAACCGTTGAATTATGGCGAATATTATTATCTTGTTCGATAAAACTTTTATACGGCGGTAAATGTGCAGTCATCACTTCATCAGCAAGTTTACCATCTGCCCATGCTTGGCTAGCAAGAGTATGTGAACGATGAGCTAAGGCATCTTGATCTTCACGGCTAATACTGTGAGTTTTTGCCATCTGCTCGGCAGTTTGGCCCATAGATAAACCAGTTGAATATTCTGCAACCGCAGGCGGTACTGGTAATAAATCTTTTAAACGCAGCTTAGAGAATATTTTTAAGCGCTGACCTAAGGTACGTGCTTTATTAAGATCAACAAGGCTACCTGCTAATTTTTTACTTACGCCGATTGGCAATACCGATGACGAGTCTGCACCACCAGCAATACCCACTTGCACCGAACCTGCCATGATTGATTCAGCCACATTAGCAATCGCCTGAAAACTAGTAGCACAAGCACGTGATACGGAGTACGCATCAACAGATACTGGCATGCCAGTACCCAATACGATTTCGCGGGCAATGTTTGGCGCTTCTGGCATTTGTACTACTTGACCAAACACTAATTGATCAATTTCAGATTTATCAAAGTTAAGGCGTTCAAGCATTTCGTTAACGACTAACTTCCCCATATCAAGGGCTGGTACATGATGAAATGCAGTTGCTTGTTTAGCAAATGGCGTACGTAAACCACTGACGATGGCAATACGATCGCCCTTTGCTGTTTTTAGTATATTTTGCTCAGACATTAATGCTCTCCCGCTGACAGGTCTGACCTGTTTGTTTTCCTCGATTCTAAACAACCCGTGTGCTAAAGCCAATAGCGAAATTGAAAATAGTATAATTAGTTACCAACCATAGGCTTTTTTTAGCATATTTACAAAAAATACTGCGCTTTCTATGCTAGGGTAAAAATCGTTAAAAAATAACGAACTATTTTGAAAACTTGAGTCTAACACTTGTGTTATAAACTATTTACCCATATTACTAGTTAAGCTTTTATAAACCTTGCAAATCAGGACAGTTTTTTTACTATGGCCACTAACGTATTTTCACAATTAAAAACTTATTTAGATAGCCAAATTATTGGCCAGCCAGAATTAACGCAAGCACTACTTATTGCTATTTTAGCCGATGGTCACTTATTAGTAGAAGGCCCTCCAGGGCTTGCTAAAACTCGCGCAGTAAATGCATTAGCCAAAGGCGTTGAAGGCTCATTCCAACGCGTACAGTTTACCCCAGATCTATTACCTGCTGACGTAACCGGTACTGATATTTACCGCCAACAGACCAGCGAGTTCGTTTTTGAGAAAGGCCCACTATTTCATAACCTAATTTTAGCCGACGAAATTAACCGTGCCCCAGCTAAAGTACAATCAGCCTTATTAGAAGCCATGGCTGAGCGCCAAGTCACGGTTGGTAAAAACACTTATCCGCTGTCGGATTTATTTATGGTGATGGCAACCCAAAATCCACTGGAGCAAGAAGGCACTTACCCGCTACCAGAGGCGCAATTAGACCGTTTCTTACTCCACCTAAGTATTGATTATCCAGGCGCCGAGCATGAGCTTGATATTTTACGCCTGACCCGTGGCGAAGCGTTGAGCGAGCATCAAGCACCAGCACAACAAATTAGTCAAAGCGATTTATTTGCCTCTCGCAAAGCAATTTTAGGGCTGTATTTAGCTGAGCCACTTGAGCAATATTTAGTGCAACTTATTATTGCAACGCGTGAAGGCGCAAAACTAGACGCCCAATTAGGCAGCTGGATTGAATATGGCGCAAGTCCACGTGCCACCATAGCCTTAGATAAATGTGCCCGTGCTCATGCATGGTTACAAGGTCGTGACTTTGTTGCTCCAGATGATATTCAAGCTGTGTTACATAATGTTCTGCGCCATCGCATTATTTTAAGTTATGAAGCACAAGCCGATGGCGTTACTAAAGATCAAGTCATTAGCCGTATTTTAGAACTTGTTGCCGTGCCATAAACCATGCAAAGCCAATTAGATAACCAACAGTGGCTCAGCCTAAGTCATAGCCATGGGGTCGACTTAGGCTTGAAAGAGCTGATGTATTATAAAGCGAAAGCTCGCTTATTAGAGCTTGCGCCAAAAGTTAAAATTAGAAATAGCCTGACCGGCCAATATCTCGCGCCTCATAAAGGCCGTGGTATGGAGTTTGCTGAAGTACGTCATTATCAACAAGGCGATGATATTCGCTCAATTGATTGGCGCGTTACAGCACGTACTGGCGAAACACACACTAAGTTGTTTCAAGAGGAAAAAGAACGGCCAGTGTTTGTGTTTACAGACTTTTCTAATTCAATGCTGTTTGGCTCAAAGCTATTACTTAAATCTGTGCAAGCGGCGCATATAAGTGCCTTGGTTGCGTGGTCAGCGTGCCAACGCGGCGATCGCATCGGTGGCATAGTGTTTAATCAACACGGTCATTTAGAGCTCAAGCCCAGCGCCCGCGAAAAAGCCGTGTTAAAACTATGCCACAATTTGTGTAATAACCACCAGCAAGCACTCGCGCAGATTGATGAGCCCGCAGACAATAAACTCAGTGATAATCTAAAACGTTTGAATCATTTAGCCAAGCCGGGCAGCTTAGTCTATTTGGTGTCAGATTTTAGCGCCCTTGATGATGCCAGTTTTAAACAACTAGAAATACTGAGTCGACATTGTGAACTGATCGGCTGCCATATTAGCGACCCATTTGAGCATCAGCTACCGGCGTTTAAACAAACAGTCACGGTGAGCGCCAACGGCAGTGACTTTGCGTTACCGCTGATGGATAAAAGTTTTCGTGATAAATTTGCTAAAACTGCTGAGCAAGCATTTACCACACGAATGCAACGCTTAACTAAATCGGGTCTTAATTTAATATCATTCAATGCAGCCACACCTCTTGAGCTGCAATTAGTGAGAAAGTAATATGCAAACCTCTCCATTAGCTGGCCTCCATGATGTGATTGTGCCAAGCCATGTTTCTTGGTGGCCTTTAGCACCTATTTGGTGGCTCATCATTGTCGTGTTACTCGTAACTGTAAGCTTTATAAGTTACCAGTTGTACCGGGCGCGGCAGTTTAAAAAAGCCAAACGCCAAGCTATTTCCCTCAGTGAACAACACGCAGAAGATGCCCAGCAACTACATATTTTAATTAAACGCCTGGTTTTACATTATTATCAGCAAAGTGCTGCATCACAAGGCACAAAACAATGGTGTATTACTCTAAATAAGCTGACCGGACAACAATTTACTGAACACGAACTGATGAGCCTTTATCAATCACAAAGCAATCAAACTGCGCTGGCACAGAAATTAAAACTCGCCATTGTGCAATTTAAATTAAAGGAGCCGCTGAATGTTTGAATTTAGCTGGCCTTGGTTATTTGTATTATTACCGCTGCCTTGGTTGTTGCGCTTATTTAAGCCAGTACACAGTGAAGGTAATACCCGCTTACGTATTCCAAGCTTCGCCAAACACAATTTAGGCGCGCAAGTTGTCCAGCAACAGGCGCGTGGTATTAGTATATTTGAATGGTTGGTTTGGTTGCTTTTAGTCACCGCTTTAGCTAACCCAACCTGGCTTGATGAGCCAATTACCTTACCTAACGAAGGCCGCGATATCATGCTAGCTGTGGATTTGTCAGGATCAATGACCGAGCAAGATATGGCTTATCAGGGCCAATATGTTGACCGTTTAACTATGGTAAAAGCGGTATTAAGTGACTTTATTGAGCAACGTCAAGGCGATCGTTTAGGGCTGATTTTATTTGGTGATACGGCATTTTTACAAACACCACTAACGCGAGACGTTAAAACCGTAAGCCAAATGCTATCAGAAGCGCAAATAGGCTTGGTTGGCCGTGCCACCGCCATTGGCGATGCGCTGGGCTTATCAGTAAAACGTTTTGCCAGTAAAGATGAAAGCAATCGCATTGTGGTGTTATTAACAGATGGTCAAAACACCGCCGGTAACTTAGATCCAGAAGAAGCCCTACTGCTTGCCCGCGAAGAAGGCATTAAAGTGTATACCATCGGCGTAGGCTCTGATAATCCGCGTGGCTTTAGCTTATTTAATATGGGTGGCATGAGCGGAGGTAGTTTAGATGAAACCCTGCTAAAACGTATTGCCGAACAAACTGGCGGCCTTTATTTTCGCGCAAAAGACGTTGCCGGCTTACAACAAATTTATCAAGAACTTGATAAACTCGAGCCGATCAGCGCTGATGAGCAAACCTTTCGCCCACAAAGTGCGTTATTTTACTTCCCTTTATTAATTGCACTGACCTTGATTGGTCTGCGCGTTATGTTTATCAGTGCAAAAGCATTAAGACAGGAGGCCTAATGGACTTTGAATTTATCCGCCCGACCGTATTGTGGTTATTAGTTCCTGTGTGTTTAGTGTTTACTATTGCAATGATAAAGCACAAGAAAACCAGCCAAGGTGAATTAATAGCAGCTCACTTAGCAAAATTTGTGATCAACACCAACAACAAAAAAAACACGCAACCCATGTGGCTAATTGCCCTCTTTGCAGTGTTAGCCGTCATTTTTAGCGCAGGGCCCAGTTTTGAAGAAAAACAAGTGCCGGTATTTCAAAGCAAAAATGCCCGTGTAATTGTGATGGATATGTCGCTATCGATGTACAGCACGGATATTGCGCCCAGTCGTTTAGTGCAAGCGCGCTTCAAAGCGCTGGATATGATCAAACTATTTAAAGAAGGTGACACTGCGTTAGTGGCCTATGCAGGCACTGCTTATACCATTTCGCCGCTAACCAATGATGCCGCCACGCTCGAAAACCTGATCCCAAGTTTAAGCCCAGATATCATGCCTGATAAAGGCTCCAACGTACTTGCTGGGCTTGATGCTGCAAAAGAGTTATTAACACAAGCCGGATACCTCGAAGGCGACATTATCTTAGTAACAGATGGTATTGAACAAAGTGAGCAACAAGATATCAGCCAATTTACAGACGCTAACCCTTATCGATTAAACATTTACGGTATCGGAACTGAGCAAGGCGCGCCAATTAAACTTCCTGAAGGTGGGTTTTTAAAAGATAGTTACGGGCAAATTGTGGTGCCCACCATCAACATCAGCATGCTTAATGGTCTAGCAAGAAACAGTGGCGGTAAATTTGCGACTTATCAACCGAGTGCCCGCGATATTCAAATTTTTGCTCCCAGTGCAAATAGTGAAATACTGAAAAATGAAAAACAAAGTCAAGCGCTCTGGCGTATTGATGCGGGGATTTATGGCTTGTTTATTTTACTGCCAATGATGCTGTGGATTTTTCGCCGAGGAGCTTTTGCAGCTGCATTTTTAGTGGTGAGCTTTTTACCGCAACACAATGCTTATGCAGTAGAGCTGCCTTCGGTATTTAAAAATCAAGATCAACGTGCGCTGGACGCTTATCAACAGGGTGAATATGAGCAAGCTGCCACAGCAAATTCTAGTCAATTAAAAGGCGCTGCGCTTTACCAGCAAGGTAATTTTGATGCTGCTTTGGCACAATTTAGCCAAGATAAAAGCGCCACTGGTTTATATAATTACGGTAATGCTCTAGCAAAGGCAGGCAAGCTAGACGAAGCAATTGCCGCCTATCAGCAAGCACAAACTTTGCAAGACGACTTTACCCAAGCAAAAGAAAATCAGGCACTTGTTGAGCAATTGAAAAATCAACAGCAGCAAAATCAACAAGGCCAAGACGGCGAACAAGATCAAGATCAAGACCAAAAAAGCCAAGATGGTGAACAAGGTCAAGATCAGCAAAATAAAGATAAGTCACAGCAAGGTGAGCAGCCAAATCAGGATCAGCAATCTCAACAAAGCGATGAATCTGAGCAAAGTGATGAACAGCAGACTGATGATAAACAGCAAGATGGCAATCCATCTGATCAACAAACTGATAAGCAAAACGATCCACAAATGGAGGCTGAACCTCAGCAAGGTGATAAAACTGATGAGCAACAGCAACAAGATGCGCAAACCGAGCCCAAAGATGACTCTGCAAACGATGATAAGCAGGCGCAGCCACAAATGACTCCTGAGCAACAGCAACAAGCTGAAGAAGCGGCAAAGCAGCAAGCTGTGCAAGCACAAACCGCAGAGCTTACCAACGAAGAAAAAGAGAAAGCGCAGCAGCTTAGTCAGTTATTGCGAAAAGTACCCGATGATCCCGCAATCCTGTTACGTAACAAAATGCAATTAGAAGCCCAAAAACGAAACAATCAACGCCGTCCACAAGGAGTCGAAAAATCATGGTAATGCGATTAATCTGTTGTTTATTGCTTATCAGCGCTATGCCCTCGTGGGCCGTTACGCAATTACAAGCCAGTGTTGATAAAAACCCGGTACTAGCGGGTGAATTTTTTATGCTCAATATCAGTGCAGATGACACCATAAAAAATGATCAACCTGATACCTCAGTCCTGTTAAAAGACTTCGTGGTTGGCCGCACCAGTGTCAGCACCCGCACAAACATCATTAATGGTAGTATTTCAAAAGAAACCACTTGGTCTATTAAACTTATGACCCGCACTGCCGGTGATTATACAATCCCAGCATTTAGTGTAGCAGGTGTCAGCTCTGCGCCCATTGCATTAAAAGTGGCTGAACGCAGTAAAGATGCGCAGCAAAACAACGATATTTTTATTAAAGCATCGCTTTCAAGTGACAGCCTATTTGTTCAAGAGGCAGGGCTTTACACGGTTAAGCTATATCTTGCCAAAGAGTTACTTGATGGTAATTTAAGTGCCCCCGCGATGCCCGATGCGCAGCTAAGTCAAATCGGCAAGCAGACTGAAAACTATGAACTTGTTGATGGTAAGCGTTACTTAGTGATCACTCGCGAGTATTTAGTACAGCCCCAAAAAAGTGGTAGTTACACGATTCAAGCACCAACTTTTCAAGGTCGAATTCGCCAAGACTATCGCCAATTAGATGTATCTGCACTGGGTGATAATGTCGATATTGAAATTAAACCGATACCAAGTGACTACCAAGGTGCATGGCTGCCTAGTGAATTAGTTAATTTAGATGAGCAATGGCAACCCGCTGACGACACAGTAGAAGTGGGTACACCTATTACGCGAACGCTGACCTTAACTGCACTTGGTATCACCAAAGAGCAACTACCTGATATTGAACTACCTGAAATCAAAGGTATTCGCAGTTACCCAGATGAAAAAGAAAATAATCATTTGGTTCGCGATGGTCGGGTAATATCACAACAAACAGCCTCGTACGCTTTGTTACCGCAGATGCCAGGCACTTATACACTGCCAGAGGTAAGCGTGCCTTGGTATAACACTAAGATTAACCGGATCAGTTATGCAACATTACCAGCTCGTACTATTACAGTAACACCTAGTAGCACAAGCTCTCCAGCAGCCGTTGCTGCGCAGCCACTTACGCCATTACAAAGCGCAACAACAGATACTGCAGCAATAAGTTATCAAGCAACGCCGATAAATCAGTATCCGCTATGGTTAATTATTATCAGTGTGATTGGTTATTTATTATGGTTTATTACCTTGATTTTATGGTGGCGCAGTCAATCTCAGCGCAGCTTGATGCAAGCAAAGCCGACAGTAACCCATAGTGATTCATCAATTTCATTAGATGAATTAAAGAAACACGCTAAAAGCAATGATGTAAGTGCCTTTTATCAGGCGCTAAATCGTTACGCAATGCACTTAACAAAACAATCGAGCGGTGCAATAGACAAGCTTGAACAACTAGCTGATAATGCACAGCTTAGTCAACATATTGCTAAACTACGGGCTGCACTCTATAGTCCTAATGATACAGATGTTGATTTAATTGCGATTGTCGGCATGTTAGAAGAGCAACGTAAAGTACAAAAAAAATCACAACAAGCTGTATTAAAAGGACTTTATAAATAGAGTTTAAGTGACGGGGAGCAATCCCCGCGCTCAAATAGTAAATAACTTAAAATAAATAAAAAAAGTGCTTATGCTTGGAAATGAAAACTCTAAAAGTCAGGTCTTAGTTGATATGGCAGAGAAAAAAACACGCTATGAAAAACTTGTTCATGTTTATCATAGCGAATTATATCGCTTTGCTTATTGGCTCTGCCGCGACCCTAATATTGCCGAAGATCTTGTCCAAGAAACATTTTTACGTGCTTGGCGATCTCTGGATTCATTATTAGATCAAAAAGCAGCTAAGCCATGGCTATTGACGATTTTACGCCGGGAAAATGCCCGTCGTTTTGAACGCAAACAATTTGATTATAGCGATGTTGAAAACGACACCTTAGTTGACGAAAAAAGCGTCACCTTGGATGACGAAATGGAACAAACAGTGATCCAACGTCAAATCGCTAAGTTACCTGATGAATACCGCGAGCCATTATTATTACAAGTCGTTATGGGCTGCTCCGGTGAAGAGATAGCAGAAATATTAGATTTAAATAAAAACACGGTTATGACGCGTTTATACCGCGCCAGAAACCAGTTAAAAGAGGCATTGAGCCGTGATGATGAACAACTTAAAGGGGCATCAAATTAATGGATGATCTCGAGTTTCGTCGCCGAATTAGCGCACAGCCAAACAGCACAGATAGGGAGCTTGTGGAGTTTGCAGAGCAACACTCTGAGCGACAAGAATTTATTAATGATATGCAGGCCTTTGATTTAGAGCTTGCCAATGCACTTGACGTACCGGTGCCAGCAGGTCTTGCCGAGCGTATTTTGGCAAACACCGCAGCGCATGCACAAAACGAGTCGGTCACAACTGAGCAACTCAACCAAGCACCAGCTGATACCAGCGTGCAAACACCGCCGCAACGAACAGATAATGTAGTTGAGGCAAGTACACGTTTTAAACGTGCTCGTTTACCACTTGCCATGGCAGCCTCAGTATTAGTGGCTGTGGGAGCATTTTTATTTAGCAGCGAACAAAATGTTGCGTACGCAGCTGGCGAACATGCGCTTGCTCATGTTTACTATGAAATTAATTCGCTGCAAAAGACCGAAGCAATCAGCTTAGCAACGGTAAATGAAAAATTTGCTGTGTTAGGCGGCCATTTAGATGAATTGCCAGGTAAAGTGACTTACCTAATGTTTTGTGACTTTAAAGGCCAAAAGGGATTACACCTGGTTTTTGAATCAGACTATGGCCCGATGACGGTATTTATAGTGCCATCAAAACAGCAATCGTTTGGCATCGGCGACGATGATTTTCAAGACGATCGTTTTGAAGGCCATATTAACCGTGGTGCTGACGCAGATACTATTTTAGTAGCAAGTCTTGGTGCGCCATTAGAAAATTACAATGATCGTATTAATGGTGCGATCCGCTGGTTAAATTAACCTTCCTTTTGCATTGCCGTTATTATAACGGCAATGCAATTTATACCTTCGCGAAACAATCGTTATATTCTTCCTGCTTGAACCAATAATTGCTTTTAAATTAGTCTATTGACCAAGCTACTGAGCATTTTAGAACTAATTCAGTTTGTCGCTATTTATCTAATTCCTGAACTACTTTAGAATCGCCGTTCTAATTTGTTTTAAGGAACTTCATGAAAAACCTGATTGTTATATTTTCATTGCTTGCTCTACTATGTACTGCAAGTTTTGATGCACAAGCACGTAAAAAGTTTGGTAGTAAAAAACGTGGCCAAACACCAGAAACACAACAAACCGCACAAAAACAACAAACAGATACCAATACCCTCGCCCCTGCTGCAAAACCAAAATCAAGCAAAAAAGGCATGATGGCAGGTATTTTTGGCGGCTTATTAGCCGGTGGATTAATCGCCGCAATGATGGGCGATGACTTTGAAGGGATGCAACTACTTGAGATAATTTTAATGGCAGGTATTGCCTTTATTATCTTTAAACTTGTCATCGGTATAATACGTCGTAAAAACACCCCTGTAATGGCGCACGGCCAAGGAGCATTTACTGCACCGCAAATGAGACAAACTGCGCCTGAGCACACCACTACAAGTGGATTTAGTCAAACCAATGACGTACCGTTTAATTTACCCGCTAACTTTGATACTAACGGCTTTTTACAAGGTGCGCGTAGCCATTATCATACTTTGCAAACAGCATGGAATAATGCTGACTATGCAACGATGGCTGAATACTTAAGCCCTGAACTAGTCGCTGAATTTAAAGCGGAACGTGAGGCGATTGACAGCGTTGCAACTGACGTGATGTTTATTGATGCAGAACTTGTACGTGCCGATACCGATGCACAAAAATGGCAAGTAAGTGTACGTTTTAAAGGGAAGTACCGTGACTTAGGCGATAATAAAGAACAGCCTATTTTAGAAATTTGGCACTTAGAGCGTGCCACCAGCGATGATGCGCCTTGGCTGATTGTTGGTGTTGAAGATTTAATTGACGCGTAGTTCTAGGTTCTAGGTTCTAGTACTCGTTCACAGAAGTTCTGATCAGTTGCCTTACTTAAATTCAGGCAACTGATTTATTCCTATCAATAGCTTTATCGTTCGGCTTTTTCCAGCAGTTGAAGTGATGAACCCTTTCTTTTTAA
>NZ_CABVLM010000017.1 GCF_902498845.1 Pseudoalteromonas rhizosphaerae
TGTGGAAGCATAGTGATATGTTAAGCTAACTTGTACTAATTACCCGTGAGGCTTAACCATACAACGCCAAACGCGTTTTATGTGATAGTTGATAGCGCAAGAAGTTAATAGACTAAAGTAGATTTACTGAAAACTTTTATTATCAGAATTCCAAATTTATAAGGTGACTCTTAGCGCGTAGCGTTAAAGTTGAGGCACCTTGCGCAAAGGAAATGTAAGCACTACGTGCTTTGTCATTACTCCTTTGCACCGTATTTGCTTGGTAACAATAGCGTTTTGGACCCACCTGACCCCATGCCGAACTCAGTAGTGAAACGAAACAGCGCCGATGATAGTGTAGCATTTGCTATGTGAAAGTAGGACATTGCCAGGCTCCAAATTGAGAAAGCCGCTTCAGAAATGAAGCGGCTTTTTTACCTCTGTAGGAAAGTGAAAATGCAGGTGAAAGGTAAAAGGCATCAGGTAAAAGGAAAAGAATAAGAGCCTAAAGCCGACTCTATATATTTGCTATGTGGCTCTCTACCGCTGTGGGCACCACGACATCCTAAGGCGTAGCGCACCATGGCTCCAAATTGAGAAAGCCCGACTAGCAATAGTCGGGCTTTTTTACGTCTGTAGGAAAGCTAATGGCTTTGAGCTGTCAGTGTTAACCTTTGACATGCGTGCGCCATTTTTAATCTTGAGAAACTAGCGCCCTTTAAAAGGAACTGCTATCTAGAAAATGCACTTCTAAAACAACCCATATTCTGCTGTTTCTTCAGCATGTTGATGCATTAAGTGATCAGGTCTAAAGATTGCACTTGGGTCTATGAGTACGCTATGTTTATGCTCAAGTTTTATTAATCCTCGCATCATATTTTTGGTCTGCGGGTCAATGTCAAAACCTACATCTGTTAGCTTATCTAAAGGCTTGATATCTTCTTTTTTATAACTGATATTATCCTCGACTTTATCAACAAGTAGTCCTATATGTGGGTTTCTACCATCTTTAGTTGTGAAAATGATGATTGGTTTATAATCTAAAACAATTTGTTCTTTGGCTGATTCGAACAGTCTAATTAATTGCATAAAATTGCTGTTTCGCTCAATATTTAGGTCAATAAGAGCTTGCTTTGGATTACCTTTTTTTACTAGTTCAATTAGCTTATTAGCGCGACTATACAGGCGTGCATGAGGGATCTTAAATCGTTCTATAATTGCTTTAAGATCTTCATTTTCGGTTTTAAAGCTGCTGTACCATTTTGCAAAGTTAGATTGCTGAATGTCAGTGTTGTGATTAAAGGACTGATTTTGGCTAATACTATTTTCAAGTGCGAAAAACCATTCGTGTTGTTTTTGTTCCCACTCACTAAATAAATTCACTAATGATAAGTTGGTATCTTGTGTTGATTGTTTGTTGAGAATAATACCTAGATCAAATATTGGAGTGGGGGTTTCCATATAGTCTTTAACACCAATAAAACTTTTATTATCGTTAGGTAATGAGGTTAAATTATCTTCAAAGCGTTCAGTTAAAAGTATGTCGAGAATTTTTAATGAAATTGTTTTCTGGCCTACTCTAAAATTAATTAAGTCCATAGTGTCCTCACCTCCTAAATATATAACTTAATAATAGAACATTATTTAGAAAGCGCAGCTATTTTGTTAAAACACAGAGCGATAGATAATATGCTTATTTTTATCAGTTTTATTGACGAATAACGCGTTAACTTGTTTATCTTCACTGAAAATAATATTTAGGCGCTGCATTAAGCAATCATGTTGCAGTGGTTGCGGGCAGCGTTGTGCTGCGGCGCTAAACACCATTGCATTGAGATAGCCTTCAAAGTGCAGACGATTAGGTGTGTTAATTTGCGCTGCAGCCATATCTTTTAAGAATTCAGTGCACCAATAGGCGTCACATTTATTAGGGTTAGGGACTACTTCGGTCGCCATAAGTTTACTGGGGTATTTTAGGCGAGCAAATAAGTCATTGCTTGAGGCAAAAGATATGCTGGTGTAGTCAGGTATAAACTGTTGTTCATGGGCACTATTTATAAATTCAGCCAGTGGTTTATAAGTGCCTACTAAGCAAATGGCAGTAGCACCACTGGCTTTTAGTGCTTTGAGAGCATCCTTAATATCATTACTATTTCGTTGATAGCGCGCGACTTTAACTGGCTTTAGATTGTGTTTGGCGAGCGATTCTCGCAATCCAGATTCTACTACAAGACCAAATTCATCTGCTTGAATTAAAAATCCAATACGTGTGTGATTGTGTTCTTCGACTAGGTATTTTATTTGCTCGTTAGCTTCATCATCGTAGCTAGCTCGTATGTTGAATACATTAATTGTTGGCTGATAATGCAAAAATTTAGCGCCGCTATAAGGCATTAAATATGGAATTTGCAGTTGTTCAAGGATTGGTAAAACAGCAAAGCTTGTTGGAGTTCCCATTGCACCGAATAGCGCATCTACTTTGTCTTGATAAATAAAGCGACGAGTATTACTTACTGCGCGTTTTGGTTCATAGCCATCGTCGGCGACTATTAATTCTACGTGTGCTCCGTTGATACCTCCGTTTTTATTTAGCTTGTTAAAATAGATATTACTACCTAGGTAAAGTTGTTCACCAATTTGTTTAGCAGGTCCTGTTAACGCGGTAGACATGCCTAATTTTATCGCTGGCTTGTTCTCGGCATAGGCGAAATTGCTATGTGAAAATAAAAAGAAGAAAAGAACGCTAAGGTAATTTTTTAAGTAAGTATTGTTCATACCAATTAGTAACAGCCTGTTTGAATAGTTTATCGAGTGATTTTTTACCACGGATCTGTAAAACTATTTGTGCCTTTTGTGATGACCAGTTTTGTAATATTAGTCTAATAAAAAGACATTTGGTATTTTCATCGCAATTAGATAAGCTGCTTGGTGTGCACCAAAGTGTCCGCCACAATAAAGGTTTGATGGTAAAAATTTGGTAATCTGTTGTTAGTAATGCAGCTAGACGTGTATCTTGGATGTTATCAGCGTTATGTTGAGCACAGTCACGCAGTACTTGTTCGACTAATTGTTGATCTAACTGATTGAAATGATCAAGTAGTTGCAATGCAAAGTCTGATTGAAAATCAGTTTTCAGATTTTTAATTAGCGAGCTGCGATCAGTTAAACTTTTAGCCACAAGAGCTGCATGTTCTGCAGTCGCTTTATCTTGCACAAAGCCTAGTTTAACTAAACTAAATCCCGCCATTTGCCAAAACTTGAGTAGGCTCGCATTAGCGCCAAAGCTGGCTCCAAACCAGTCACAGCTTGATGCTAGTTGCTGTTCACAATGAGCAATAAGTTGTGAACCAATACATTTACTATGCTGTGATGGAGCTACAGCAATGCGCACAACACGAGCACACAACCTTGTTAGTACGTCAGCATTAGCACTTAACTGTGCTAATGTTTGCGCCATCAAATGCCCCTGTGGGCGACGTTGACCACTAACAACCTGTTGACTCAAGTCTGCGGTTAAACCGCCTTCAATCGCAATTAGGCATACTGCAATAATAACGCCTTGTTGCTGACATACAAAGATGCGTTGCTCTGTCGCGTCAAGTAAGTGACGCAAGTCATTCACGCTAGTTTGATAATGCGCTAATGCTAATAGCCCAATGACTTGACGCAGTAGTGCTTCATTTTCAGCAAGGTGTTGGGGAGTCAGTTCAGAATAGAGCAGAGCGCTGGTGTCTAGCGTAATATCTTGATAATCGGCGTCAAGTGCTAACAAATTACAAATATGCTGTTCTAGCGGATCATTCGCTGCGAAGCGAATTGGTTGCTCTAGAGTAACACTATGCATATTTTTATAATGTTGCTCTAGGTAACGTTTGAATTTTAGAGTATACCCGCGGCCATTCCCTTCATAACCTACCATAGTGCTGGCAAATATAATGCGGGGATAATGCGTGAGCATTTTAATTAATAATGGTACTGGGATCGCAGCAGCTTCATCAACCAATAATACATCACAGTCAGGTAGTTCATTTAGTAATTGATCCGGAGCGATATAATGCAAGTTGGCGAGTTGTTTATCCCGAGTTTGATAGCTTAATCCTCGTGCTGCGGCAAAGTGTTTAAAACAGCTGTGTAGGGCGTTAAACTGCTGTGCACAAATGAGTATTTTTTTATCGTTAAGTGTTGCAGCAGCAAGCCCTAAAGCCGCCGATTTTCCACGGCCACGATCGGCGCTGATCAATAAAGGCCGATTGGCTCTACCGTTGGCAGTTCTAATGATTTGCTCGATGCAAAATTGCTGTTCAGTTAGGTTTATTTTACCTGCTAGCTGGCTTGTTTCTGGTAACGTTTGCCAGCCTGATTGTTGGCTCAGGTGCAGATACAAATTACTCTGGAGTAAGCGTGCCAAGCGTTGGTTAAAATAACTCTGCTGTTGTTGTTGAGCAAATGATTGAAAGGCGGTCAGTGCTGGGTCACACCAATAGTGTAAATCATCAAGTTCTGGTAACAATACAATAAATAAACCGCCAGCCTGAACAGTGCCACTAAGAGCGGCAAATTTGTCTGGCACTAAGCCACTAAAACCGTCATAAATAACATGCTGAAATTCTTGGCCAAGAATTTGATGAGTATGTTCAGGCCAGCTACTGTCAGTGAGTTCGCCACTAGTTGATAATACCTTAACAAGCGGATGGCAAAGTTGCTTGAGTAACTCATTAGCCTGTTGATAACACCAGTTTTGTTCGCCAGTAATGAGTAGCAATTGCCTATGTTTAGCATAGGCAATTTGCGGTAGGATATTACTTATTAACGAGTTAAATGGCTTGTAGTCGTGCATAAACAGTTACTAACCACTTACTACCAAAGTCATCAAAATTCACTTGTACGCGAGATTGAGCGCCACTGCCTTCGTAATTAATAACCGTTCCCATACCAAATTTTGCATGTAATACGTGTTGTCCTAAGCTAAAGCCACTTTCTTCAAATACGGCATGACTAACTGATGAGCTAAATCGTCCTGCTGCGGGTGGTCGCGATACTTGAGTTTTAATACGAATTTCTTCAATACAATCTTCAGGCATTTCACGTAAAAAGCGTGATGGACTGTGGTACTTTTCTTGACCATAAAGACGGCGGCTCTCGGCATGGCTAATATAGAGTTTTTCCATCGCACGAGTCATCCCGACATAACAAAGACGACGCTCTTCTTCTAACCGACCTGATTCTTCATTACTTTGTTGAGATGGGAACATGCCTTCTTCAACACCAACCATAAATACGAGTGGAAACTCTAAGCCTTTCGCTGAGTGCAACGTCATCATTTGCACTGCATCTTCATGTTCTTCAGCTTGGCCATCACCTGATTCCAGTGAGGTATAAGCCAAGAATCCTTGCAGTGGTGAGCTAAACTCTTCATCTTCCGGGAGTTCGTATTGGCCACAGGCGCTGATCAGCTCTTCTAAGTTTTCTACCCGAGCGCGGCCCTTTTCGCCTTTTTCTGCTTGATACATCGCCATTAAACCAGATGTTTGAATAGCGTATTTCGCTTGCTCTTCTAAAGTGAGATCACCAATTTTATCTTCAATATGTTCTACCAGTTCAACAAACTTAGTAACAACCGTCGCCGCACGTCCTGATAAATGTTGTTGTTCTACGATGGCTTTGGCGGCGTACCATAATGGTAATGATTCGCTACGCGCACAATCGCGAATATGGCTTAAGGTCTTATCGCCAATGCCACGAGCAGGAGTGTTAATCACTCGCTCAAATGCAGCATCATCCTGACGATTACCTACGAGCCGTAAATATGCCAGTGCATCTTTAATTTCCTGACGTTCAAAGAAGCGCATACCGCCGTAAATTCGGTACTTCAAGCCTTCTTGTAACATCGCTTCTTCAAGTACCCGCGATTGCGCGTTACTACGATATAAAATCGCCGCATCTTGTAGGGCATTACCAGCGTTTAACCAGCTGCGTAATTTGCTGCTTACAAAGCGCGCTTCGTCTAATTCGTTAAAAGCGGCATAAACAGAAATAGGTTCACCATCATTGCCATCAGTCCAGAGGCTTTTACCCATTCGGTCTGAGTTATTTTGAATAAGTGCATTAGACGCTTTTAGAATAGTGGCAGTAGAGCGATAGTTTTGTTCAAGGCGAATAGTTTCGGCTTTAAAATCGGTCAAAAAGCGCTTAATGTTTTCAATTTTAGCACCACGCCAACCGTAAATACTTTGGTCATCATCACCTACGATCATGATGCTGTTGGTATCGCCAGCTAATAATTTAAGCCATGCATATTGAATGGTGTTGGTATCTTGAAACTCGTCTACTAGCATATGGGCAAAACGTTGCTGGTAGTGACGTAGTAAGGTTGGATTGTTTTTTAGTACTTCAAAACTACGTAATAAGATTTCGGCAAAATCAACCAATCCGGCTCGATCACATGCTTCTTGATAAGCGGTGTAAACTTTGAGCATCATTTGTTCGTTGATGTCGTAAGCTTGGATATCTTTGGGGCGCAGACCTTCATCTTTCTTGGCGCTGATATACCAGCCAAACTGTTTTGCAGGCCATTTTTTGTCATCAATATTCATGGCTTTTAATAAGCGTTTGATCATTCTAAGTTGATCATCAGAGTCTAAAATTTGAAACGCTTCTGGTAAGTTTGCTTCGCGATGGTGGGCGCGCAATATACGGTGTGATAAGCCATGGAAAGTACCAATCCACATACCACCTACTGGTGCCTGAAGGGCCTGTTCAACGCGCGTGCGCATTTCTTTAGCTGCTTTATTGGTAAAGGTTACTGCAAAAATACTATAAGCGGAGGCTTGCTCAACCTGCATTAACCATGCGATACGATGAACGAGTACTCGAGTTTTCCCAGAGCCTGCGCCAGCAAGCACCAGCATATTTTGGAGTGGGGCTGCAACTGCATCCCGTTGTTTATCATTTAAACCGTCGAGTAATTCTGAAACGTCCATCATCACGCCTTTTCAATCAATATTAAAAGCAGTATAACAGGTGTTTTTGTTAGGCTAAATAAAATACTGTTTTTATAACCAGTTAATTTAATACATAGTCTAAAGGCTTTAAAAACTTAATGATTCATTTATAGTCATTTTTTAGCTAAGCTAGGTCAATGGTGTGAAGTGATATCGCCAATTTGACTTATATTTAGTAAAAATCACGATTTTAGCTAGTTCTTTGTATTACTGTTGATTTTAACGTATTGATTTTTAATAACTAAATAGTTGGCATGAAGAATGTAGGTAGATAAGAATAAAATTAAATTAATAATTGAGGTTAACATGGCAGAGCAAGGTTCAGGCGGTAATGTTATCGCAGCGATTTGTAATATATTTTTCCCAGGTTTAGGGCAGTTAGTTCAAGGCCGGATCATGGCGGCAATTGGTTTCTTCCTAGCGTGGGTTATTAGTGGTGCGCTTATTTATGTTGCGATTGGTTTTATATTACTGCCGATCGTCTATATTTGGGCAATCATTGATGCCGCGCGGTTTAGATCTTATCGGTAGCTGTATCACTTCAAAGAATAGCGCTTTTTAGCGCTATTTTTGTCACTGGCTTTATTTATTCAGCACTGACTAGGGTATAATCCCGAGCATTAGTTGTATTTAGGTAAAGTTATGGAATACCAATTTATACGCGATCCAATAAGTGGCCTGCGGATTAAAATTAGCAGTGAACATGCGGTTATTGGCCGTTGGTTAAATGAAGAGATCGGCAAAGACAAAATTGCTATGGTACAAGCTTTAATAGCCTCAGTATCAAGTAGTTTTGAGCCGTTAACGCTACAGGGCCAAGAAATTGATTTGATCTTAAATAAAGATGAAGCCATTTTTGAAGCCCATGCCTTGCACCAAGACTCTGAAGATTTATTTGCTTATCAAGATGATGAGCTTATGCTCGAGGAAAATGGTTTAAGTAGTGGCTGTGGTTTTGAAGATTTTGTTGATCTGATTAATTCATGGCAAGAATTTACTACAGGCAGGTAGCCGTCAGTTTTCAGTTAGCAAAATATCCTCGGGTGCCGCGTAATGAAATGCCCTTAGCTATATTGGCAATATTTGTGTTAGCGACCTCTGCGTATTAACCACAATCAGTACGTAGAATCGATTTCATCGAAGAGTATTTATCTGTATTATTACGGCAATTAAAATAGTAACTGGAAGAGATATGTCTGCCAATTTAAACAAACTAGTGGTGATGCTAGAAATGCAAAATGCCATGAACACCAAAGTTCATGATCAATGGTTTAGCCAAGGCTTTGAATGGTATCGCGCTATTTGGGTTGAATGCGCTGAAATGCTTGATCATTACGGTTGGAAATGGTGGAAAAAGCAAACTCCAGATACCGAGCAAGTTATTTTAGAATTGGTTGATATTTTTCACTTCGGTTTATCGTTACGCATTGATGGTGAGACCAGTTATTTAGAGCTTGCTAAGCAGTTGGAACAACAGTTAAGTGCACCGCAACAAGCTGATGATTTCAAACAAACGTTAGAAATTCTCGCCGCGTCAGCCGTCGCTGAGAAAACCTTTAACGCCGCAGCCTTCGCTGGATGTATGGCGCAAATAGGTATGGATATTGATGATTTATATCGAGGCTATGTAGGTAAAAATACGCTTAATTTTTTCCGCCAAGATCATGGTTATAAAGATGGTAGCTACATTAAAGAATGGCATGGCAAAGAAGATAACGAGCATTTAGTTGAGGTCGTTAAAAGCCTGAATACGGAACATGCTGATTTTGCAAAGCTTGTATATCAAGGCTTAGAGGCTCGCTACCCTAAAAATTAAGGCAGCATGTCACGAAAATCAGTGACGCTCAAATAGTCACTGATTTCATTGTGCGGTTGTTTACTATCTGGGTTTGCAACCGCCAATAAATGGCCAATACCATATTCTTTTGCGGCGTTTAGTACCGCTAAACTGTCGTCAACGAACAGCGTACGCTGCTTATCAAAACCTAAATCGAGTTGTACTTGCTGCCATAAGCTTTGCTGCTCTTTACTCACACCATATTGATGAGTCGACACCACACCATCTAAATAGTTATCAATATTGGTTTTTTCAAACTTGAGCATGACACTTTCCGGGTGTGCGTTGGTAAGTAAAATCAACTCTTTACCCGCTTTTCGCAACGACGTTAAAAATGCTGGTACATCCTCACGCATTTTAATGAGGTGCTGATGCTGATATTTTAGCTCCATAATAGGTAAATTAAGTTGTTGTTCCCAGTAATCTAAGCAATACCATTGGATTTGACCGCTAACGGCTTGATAGCGTTTTAATATATCCGCTTGGGCTTGTGCCAAACTAATATTCTTTGCGATAGCGAGTTGCTCAGGGATCACTGTCATCCAAAAGTGATTATCAAAATGGAGATCGAGCAAAGTGCCATCCATATCTAGCAGCACAGTATCGATTTTTGACCAATTTAACATAGGAATTTCATCTTATAGGGTTTATTATTGAACTAACTGCCATGATAGCAAATTAATGCCAATGACACAGAAAAAGCACCCAACACCACCACAAATTCTTCGCACCGAAGTTGTTGCTAAAAGCCGATTATTTACGGTGGAATCACTTGAATTAAAATTTTCAAATGACGAACAGCGTCAATACGAACGGATCCGCGGCGGTGGCCGAGGGGCTGTAATGATAGTGCCATTAACAGCTGATAATGAATTACTGTTAGTACGAGAATATTGTGCTGGCACTAATGATTATCAACTAGGCTTCCCAAAAGGCTTAATTGATCCTGGTGAAACACCAGAACAAGCAGCAAACCGAGAATTAAAAGAAGAAGTTGGCTTTGGTGCTGAGCAACTTCAGCCACTTAAAGTGGTTTCAATGGCACCCAGTTACTTTAATGCGACTATGCACATATTGTTTGCGCAACAACTTTATCCGCAAACTTTAGTTGGGGACGAGCCAGAACCATTAGTGGTTGTTAAGTGGCCATTAACCGATTGGCAGTCATTATTACAACAATCAGACTTCACCGAAGCACGAAGCGTTGCAGCTTTGCTATTATTAACTAAGCATTTAGAATCAGGAGCTGCGAATGATTGAATTACTTGAGCCATGTATTGAGCTTGCGCAAAGCGCTGGTGCTGCGATTATGGCTATTTACAAGAAAGATGATATTGGCCAGCAAGAAAAGTCAGATCACACACCTGTCACTAAAGCCGATTTAGCCGCTAACGATGTGTTAGTTGCTGGATTAAAAGCACTAGCGCCAGATATTCCTATTATGTCAGAAGAAACACCAATCCCTGCTTTAGCAGATAGGCAAGATTGGCAGCGCTATTGGTTACTCGATCCAATGGACGGTACCGGTGAGTTTATTTTAGAAAGCGGCGACTTTGCGGTAAATATCGCTTTGATTGAAAACAATCGCCCAGTGCTTGGGGTGATTTATTGGCCAGCGAAAGAGACAACTTATTTTGCCAGTTATCAAAATGGTGCATTTAAGCGTGTTGATGGCGTAGAGCAGCAGATCAATGTTGCCACTCCAGATAACTTAACTTTGGCTGTTAGTCGTCGTCAAAAAATTGAAGCTGTTAGTCAATACTTGAACGCGCAGTTTACAACAGTTGCTGTAGGTTCATGCTCTTTAAAAGCATGTATTGTTGCTGAGGGTAAAGCTGACTGTTTTTTACGGATAGGGCCAACAGGTGAGTGGGATACGGGAGCATCGCAAATAATTGTTGAAGAAGCAGGTGGCTGTATTACTGATGCTGAATTTAATCCATTAACCTACAATCAGCGTGAGAGTACAGAGAACCCTGACTTTATAGTGATGGGTCACCCTGATTGGGAGTGGCAAAAAATGATCAGTCCACACCAAAGAGCGCTTTAATTACTCTATTTGTTTGCTTTTTGTTCGGTTGAACAGCTTTAAGCAGTTTAACTGTTGCATTATAATATGATTCCTATACTATAGCGCTCTCTTCGAAACAGGCTCGCAAATAACGCGAAACCGTTGAAAAAGAAATTACAGGCGCGGGATGGAGCAGCCTGGTAGCTCGTCGGGCTCATAACCCGAAGGTCGTCGGTTCAAATCCGGCTCCCGCAACCAATTTTCTTAAATGATTTGGTGCATTGGAAGTTTTAAAAGGTCGTCGGTTCACTCTTCACCTTTCACAGCTCCCGCAACCAATTCTTTTAAAGAAGCGGTTACTGTAAACTCTTGGTGAGAGTTAAAAATCACTAGTCGATAGACTTAAAATATACAGGCGCGGGATGGAGCAGCCTGGTAGCTCGTCGGGCTCATAACCCGAAGGTCGTCGGTTCAAATCCGGCTCCCGCAACCAATTCTTTAGTGAGTTGGCTGACTTCTTTAATTAATTAAGTAAGAAGTAAAATAACACTTAATATTTCAGGCGCGGGATGGAGCAGCCTGGTAGCTCGTCGGGCTCATAACCCGAAGGTCGTCGGTTCAAATCCGGCTCCCGCAACCAACTGAAATTACAATTTAGAATATTAAACAGACACGCCTAAAGCGTGTTTTTTTATGCCTGAAACTCAGTGAAATAAATAGCTCGTCGGTCTCAGCTCTACATTAGCCAGCAAAGGCCATCTATTTAAACAACCACTGAAATCAAGTAATAATGAATCGACACTCTTAATGAGTGTTTTTTTATGTCTGAAATTTAGTAACACGCATAAGTTGGGTTACTCATAACCCGAAGGTCGTCGGTTCGCTCTCCATAAACTCAGGCTCCCGCAACAACTGAAATAAAGTAAGACAAATTAAATAGGTATTGTTGATGAGTGCTTTTTCATGGCAGTATTTTGATAGAACCTAGAGCTTTGGCTATTTCCAAAGATCAGGATCTTCTTCTGGACGGGAATCTTTTCTGTCTAATAGCTGCGAAAAGCGATTAGCAAAGATACCTAAGTAGCCCCAAGCGGCGAAGAATAGTGCTATGGCTAAAATTACTAAGCCGATGATTTGTAAGCTGTAGTGGCTATAATAGCCGAGGGTGATTAATATCACGGCTAGCACAAACAGTGCTAGGCCGCGTAAAAAGCGCTTTAAGCTGAGCTTAGGCTCTGAACCTAAGCGATATATCAGCGGCTTTAGCATGACTGCTTACTATTAATAGTAAGAATGATCGCCAGCTTTGTGATCAGTAATATCAGCAACACCGGTGATTTCATCGAACTTAGCAATCATTTCTTTTTCAATGCCTTCTTTTAGTGTGACATCGATCATAGAACAACCATTACAGCCACCGCCAAATTGAAGAACAGCAATACCTTCAGCAGTTACTTCTACAAGGCTTACTTGGCCGCCATGGTTAGCAAGCTGAGGGTTAACCTCTGTTTCTAACATGTGTTGAATACGTTCGTTAAGTCCTGCATCATCACCGATTTTACGGGCTTTAGCATTGGGGGCTTTAAGTGTTAACTGGGTGCCCATTTTATCGGTAACGAAATCGATTTCAGCTTCTTCTAAAAATGGCGCGCTTTCTGTGTCAACTACAGCATCAAAGCCGTTAAAAGGAAGACGAATATCGGTGGCTTCTACTGCATCTTCAGGGCAGTAAGATACACCACATTCCGCTTGTGATGTGCCAGGGTTAACAACAAATACGCGAATATTTGTTTTTTCAGCTTGGTCAGCTAATAATTTTGCAAAATGCGATTGTGCGGTTTCGGAAATAGAAATCATAAAACAACTATACTTGACTAAATTACTCGGATACTGGTTATCATACTCCGCTCATCGCGTTGTCGCCAGTGTTGAGCGTAAAAATTTGGCATCTATTTTAAGCAATGGTAGCGTGCAAACATTGATCATTTACTGAGTGTTTTCTATGCGTTTGATAATAACAATCTTTACACTATTGCTAAGCTTTTCTTGTTTAGCACAACCGCTTTCATATTATTTCAATGATGATGTGAAATTTGATCCAACTATTCCCACTCCAGAGCAGGTTTTAGGCTATGAAGTCGGGCAGTGGCACGTACGTCATGATCAACTCGTTCGTTATATGGAAATATTGGCACAAAAAAGTGACCGTATTAATTTTGAAGTCATTGGTCGTACCCATGAGCAGCGCCCGCTCGTTATGCTAACTATCACCGCAGCTGATAAGTTGGCGAATGTGGAGCAAACACGTAAGGCGCACTTGGCGCGTTTAGCCGATCCAGAAAAAGCCAAAGAAACCGATCAGCCAGCGGTCGTTTGGATGGGTTATAGCGTTCATGGCAATGAATCTTCTGGTAGTAATTCAGCCTTGCTAGTGGCTTATTATTTAGCTGCGGCGCAAGGTAAAGAAATTGATACGCTATTAAATAACACGGTTATTTTACTCGATCCTTCATTAAACCCAGATGGTTTAGCACGCTTTGCGAATTGGGCGAATAGTAATCGCGGTATGAACTTATCGTCTGATCCACAAACTCGGGAGCATATTGAAAGCTGGCCAAGTAGCCGTACTAACCATTACTGGTTTGATTTAAATCGTGATTGGTTGCTGCTACAACACCCTGAATCACGTGCTCGTATTGCTAAGTTTCATTACTGGAAACCCAATATTCTTACTGATTTCCATGAAATGGGTCCCAATAGCACGTTTTTCTTTCAGCCAGGTATTCCATCACGTAAGCATCCGATCACCCCTGATGAAAATGTCAGTCTCACGAAGGCAATAGGTAACTATCATGCCAAAACATTGGATGAACACAACGCGTTATATTTTACCGAAGAAAGCTTTGATGATTTTTACTATGGCAAAGGTTCAACTTATCCAGATGTGAATGGTGGTGTGGGTATTTTATTTGAGCAAGCAAGTTCTCGTGGTCATCTGCAAGAAACCATAAATGGACCGCTGAGTTTTGCATTTACGATTAAAAACCAGCTGCTTACGAGCCTATCTACATTTCAGGCTGCGATAGATAATCGCCAAGCATTACTCGATTACCAAGCTAGTTTTTACAATAATGCTATAGAGCTTGCTAATGATGAAGATTATAAAGGTTATGTAGTGCAAGGCGGTGCAGATACAACACGTAGCGCACTTTTTTTAGATTTATTGAAACAGCATCAGATCAAAGCTTATCCACTTAATAAAGCAGTAAAAGCGGATGGTAAGAATTTTTCTGCTAAAAGTTATTTTGTGCCATTAGCCCAGCCACAATATCGCTTAGTTAAAGCCATTTTTAGTGAGCAAAAGCGTTTTGTTGATAACACTTTTTATGATGTATCCGGTTGGACGTTAGCCCACGCTTTTAACTTGGAGTTTGCAGCAATCAAAAGTGGCTGGGGCTTAGACGTTAGTAAAAATGCATGGCAACAGCCTGAAAAACCACAATTTGCTGAGTTAGATGCACAGTATGCGTTTGGCTTTAAATGGGATAATTATTTAGCTCCGAAAATGCTTAATAAATTATTACAGCAAGGTGTGCAAGCTCGTGTGGCGCTCAGCCCGTTATCAGCTAAATCGCTTGCAAGTACACAGGAATTTGCTGCGGGTAGTATTATTATTCCTGCTGGGATTCAAAAAAATCCGCAATGGGTGTCGTTATTAAATAGTGCACAAAATGAGTTTGGTATTGCGATTACGCCTATTACTTCTGGCTTAACGGCAAAGGGTGTCGATTTAGGCTCGCGGACGTTAGCGGTAGTTAAAGCGCCGAAAGTATTACTCGTTGGTGGCCAAGGGACTAGTCAATATGAAGTAGGTGAAGTGTGGTATTACTTAGATCGCTTTGTTGGTGTGGCACCTACCATTGTGGAAATGGAACGTTTTGGTGATCTTGAACTTAGTGATTACAGCCACATTGTTTTGGCTCATGGAAATTACAATAAGCTTTCAGATGCTGACAAAATAGCAATTAAAACTTGGGTACGTAAAGGTGGAGTTATTTGGGGCCACAAAGGTGGGGCTAAGTTTTTAGTCGATCAACAACTATTAAAAACCAGTTATTTATCACGCCGAGATGTTGCCAGCGCCTTCAAAACGGATGGCTTAAACTATGGTGATAAAGATCATCTAGCTGGGCGTCAACGTATTGCTGGAGCGATATTTAATACTAAAGCCGATTTAACGCACCCACTTACTTTTTCATTACAGCGTGACACCTTACCAGTATTTAAAAATAGTACTTGGTTACTTGAAATGTCGGCTGCACCATTTGTAAATGTGTTGCAGTATACTCAAAAGCCATTACTAGCGGGCTTTACCGATGATGTTAATGTTGAGCAAGTAGCGGGAGCGGCTGGTTTAGTGGCACATTCGTATGGTCGTGGCAGTGTGATTGGTATGACAGATGATCCGGTATTTAGGGGCTATTGGTACGGCACCAGTCGTTTATTGAGCAATGCATTGTTTTTTGGTCACACATTTAGAGCGAATGCCGATTAATTAGCTTAAGTATTAATGTCCTAATGGTGTTAAGCAGGTTACAAATGCCCAAACTTGCTTAGCACCAGCCTTTTTAAGGGCGACGGTAGCTGCATTAAGAGTTGCTCCTGTTGTCATCACATCATCAATTATAGCAACTGTTTTTCCGCTCATATCGGTATTACATATAAATGCGCCATGTAAGTTTTTTACTCGTTTAGCTTTGCTAAGTGATGACTGTGCTTTGGTTTTCTTTGTACGCTGTAAACTCTGAGAATCAATATTTTCATTTACTAAACATGGCAACCAGCATTGTGATACTTGGTTAAAGCCTCGCTTTAAAAAACGCTGCTGATGTAGAGGTAAAATAATAAATAAATCTGGCCATATTTCGCTATTTTTTTTACTAACAGTCAGTTGTTGGCTAATAATTAACGACAATGCGTTTTTATAATGAATCTGGTTACTAAATTTAAGTTGCGTGAGCCAACCATCAAAAGGGGGACGATACCACGCGCAAGCGAACAGGTAATCGAATTGGCAATCAGGAAATAACTCAACCACATCTGGGCGATACAGTAAATTAGCATGTGTGGTTATATCTAATAGCGGCAAATCAGCTAAACAATGTTCGCATAAACTATGTTTGGTACGGATAATACTTTGGCATTGCACACAAAAAGAAGGAAAAAACCAATCGCCCAGCTGTTGAAAACATTGATGAAAAGCAGTCATTGCATTCATTCCCTCAAACGCTATTATGAGCGCTAAGTTTGGAGCAAGGTTATAAAAAATGCAAAATGAGCTGGTGTTATTACATGGTTGGGGGATGAATCAAGGCGTATGGCAGTTGATCTTGCCGGAGCTTCAATTTATGCATAACGATACAGTACGCAGTGTTGATTTACCCGGTTACGGTAATAATCAAACATCGCCAAAGCCGTATACTTTGCATGCCGCTGCATTACAATTAAGCAATCAATTACAGCCAAACACTACCTTAATGGGCTGGTCTTTAGGTGGTTTATTTGCTCTTTATATTGCAAAGCACTGGCCTGAAAAAGTCGCGAAAGTGATATTAGTTGCTGCAACTCCATTATTTGCTGAAGGCGATGATTGGCCAGGAATAAAAGCAAATGTATTAGCTGCATTTAAAGAGCAGTTAGTCACTCATCGCGAGAAAACCATCGATCGCTTTTTGGCAATACAGGCGATGGGCAGTGAAAATGCCCGAGATGATATTAAACAACTTAAACAGTTACTCAATGAATTTCCGGCTCCACAAGAGTGCGCATTAACTGCTGGTTTGGATATTTTACAGCAAGATGATTTACGCGATGCTTTTGCCTGTTGTCCAGTGCCAATCCGTGCTGTATTTGGCCGTTTAGATGCATTGGTACCGTATCGCGCAGTAACCAAAATGAAAGTTTTAAAACACGATTTTGAGTATGAAGTGATCGATAAGGCGTCACACGCACCTTTTATATCCCATAAAAAAGAGTTTTTATCTGCCGTCAAATCAATGCTTTGAAAAGTAACTTTACGGTGGTTTGAAAAACTCTGCAGTAAAGCTTTATTTTGACTGTTTTATGAGCGATAATTAACCAATATATCATTGGTGGAGGTGTTGTATGCCAATCGGATCTGTGTTTAATAACGGTGTTGAAGGTTTTAATCGTGCCAGTCAGGGTATAGAGAAAGCCAGCGCAGAAATAAATCGCGCCAGCATTGAGCAACAAGACGACGCTCAGCTTGCCCAACAGCGCCAGCTGCAAGCTGCTCGTCCGGAAGAAGCGGTAACCGCTCCTGTGTCACAACCACCACGTATTGATGAAGCCTTGGTCAATTTAAAGGTCGAAGAGTTTAATGCCAAAGCCAATACGCAATCAATTCAAACCGCGGACGAAGTACTGGGGACTTTGATTGATATTCGTGTTTAATTTGCCATGAACATTGTCACGCCATTTCCAAATATTAATATAAACACCGCAAATGTTTATACGGAAACCGCTCGGCGTGACAACCAACTTCGGGAAGTTATCCCGCCACCTGCAGCTACAAAACCGACTAATGCTGAAAACAAAGCGCTCGGTGATAATGAAAAAACTAAACAACCCGGTACAACTGATACCGGCACTTATGATGCCAAGGGTAAACTTGCCGACGAAAAAGTAATTCAAGAGCGTCAGCAGGGAGATGCAGAGCAAAATCCAGAGCAAAATGAACAGCAACAACAAGATAAAGAGAAAGAGGCAAAGCAAAAAGAGCAAGTAGCTCAGCAAGAGCAACAAGACGCTGAGCAAATTAAAGAGTTAAAAGCGCGTGATACTGAAGTACGTATTCATGAGCAAGCTCATTCATCAGTTGGTGGTCAACACGCAGGTTCGCCAAGTTATGAGTACCAACGTGGACCTGATGGTACCAATTACGCTGTTGGCGGCGAAGTACAAATTGACGTTGCTGAAATAGCAGGTGACCCGCGAGCTACAATAGAGAAAATGCAAACGGTACGTGCTGCAGCTTTAGCGCCGGCAGAGCCTTCTGGTGCTGATCGTTCGATTGCTGCTGATGCCACTCAAAAGCTCGCTGCAGCGCAAGCAGAGCTTAGTAATATAGACAGTGATGATGAAAGCAGTACGCAATCAGCATCGTTCAAAGTAGATAACGAATTAACAAAGGATGAGAAAGTTGCAACTACTGCTGAATCAGAAACCGCAACGGCTAAGCGCGATATTGAAGTTGAGCAGCGTGCAGGTCGCATTGCGCAGTTTTATCAAGCCGCCACCTCGCCTTATGGACAGTCTGGCTTTTCTGCAACCATATAGTTGCTCCCTCGTAATATGTGTTTCCTCAATTTAAATCCAAATAAATCATTTTTTAAGTGTGGTTATTCACATTTATTTACCTAAAGATGTATGCAATTAATTGTGAAATATTACTGTAACTGCTATTTTCCCTACGATTTTTATTATGGAAGACAATTAAATGAAATATGCAGTAATCGCAGGTGCTTTATCACTTTTTTCAATAACAGCGGTGGCGAATGAAACGGCTGGCTTAAGTTATGACTATGTCGAAGTTGGCTATGCAAAAATGGACGTAGATGACTTGGATGAACTTAGCTTTGATGGTTATGCAGTTAAGCTTAGCAAGCAAGTAAGTAGTAATTGGTATCTAACCGGTTTATATGCAAGCACATCAGATGATCTGTCAAATAGTGTCTCTGAGGATTATCGTGATATCTTTCAAAACGGTGAGTATGTCGGAACGTCACAGTTATACACTGAAGGAAAGCTAGACGCTGAATTTACTAGATTAGAGCTCAGTGCGGGTTATATTCAACGTTTATCTGCAGTTACCAATTTAGATTACAGTATCAATCTAGGTAGACTGAAGTACAGCACTGACTTCATAAACCTAGTCGAAGAAAGGTTTAATGGCCAAGTATTCTCATCGTCAGAATCAGCTTACTCGGACTCAGATAGTGCTGATATCCTCTCTGCTAATGTGCAAGTTAGGCATTTAGTCACGGATAAATTCGAAGTAAATGCAGGCTTAGGTTACGAGCGTTTACATGATGAAGAAAGTGACAATAACGTTGTTTTAAAAGCGGGTTTTAATTACACCTTGACTGAAAAAGCAATTTTAGGTGCTTCATACCGTTACGTTGATGAGTATGCTGATATTGCAGCGACCTTACGTTATTACTTTTAAATCAGATTTAAATAGCAGAATTGCAAACGCCACAAACTGAGTTTGTGGCGTTTTTGCTTAAGCGTTATTTTTTCACTTTTGCATTTGCGAAGGCGTCTGCAAATGCATTACCCATCATTGCATTACCGGTATCGCGTGTTGGTTTTGCAGCGCGAGGTTGCTGAGCATTGTTACGATTATTGGCTTGCGGCTTTTGACTGACTGATGGAGCAGGTTTATTGCTGGTATCAATGTCATCGTCTAAACGCATGGTAAAACTAATACGTTTACGGGCAGCGTCAACTTCCACTACTTTTACTTTTACAATATCACCTGCTTTAACTACTTCACGCGGATCAGAGATAAACTTATTAGTGATCGCTGAAATATGTACTAAACCATCTTGGTGCACACCCACATCAACAAAAGCACCAAAGTTAGCTACGTTTGAAACCACGCCTTCTAAAATCATCCCTGGCTTTAAGTCACTGATTTTTTCAACACCTGCTTTAAACTCTGCTGTTTTAAAATCAGGACGAGGGTCGCGTCCAGGTTTATCAAGTTCACTGATGATGTCGGTAACCGTTGGTAAGCCAAATTTATCATCAATGTAGTCATTGGCAACTAACTTATTCAGCAGCTCTGAGTTACCAATTAGGTTATTTACATCGAGACTATTTTGTTCACAAATGCGTTTAACGATAGGGTAAGCTTCCGGGTGAACTGATGATTTATCAAGTGGGTCGCTGCCATTACTAATTTTTAAGAAACCGGCGGCTTGTTCAAATGCTTTTGGCCCTAAACGCTCTACTTTCTTTAGCTCTGAGCGTTTAGTGAATGAACCGTTAGCATCGCGATAATTAACAATATTTTGCGCTAAGGTTTTATTTAACCCTGAAACACGCGCAAGCAATGGCACTGAGGCCATATTTAAATCTACACCTACCGAGTTCACACAATCTTCAACAACAGAAGTCAGAGTTTGCCCTAGTTGGCTTTGTGATACATCGTGCTGATATTGACCTACACCAATTGACTTAGGCTCCACTTTCACAAGTTCAGCCAGTGGATCTTGTAAGCGACGCGCAATTGAAACCGCACCACGTAACGACACATCTAAATCAGGAAACTCATTAGCAGCAAATTCTGATGCTGAATACACCGATGCGCCAGCTTCACTGACCATAATTTTATTGAGTTTTAGCTCGCTATTTGCTTTGATTAATTCAGCAACCAGTTTGTCTGATTCGCGTGAAGCGGTGCCGTTACCAATAGCGATTAGTTCGACTTTATGTTGGCGGCATAACTGCTCTAGCGTTCGTACTGATTTATCCCAATGATTTTGTGGTGCATGTGGGAAGATAGTTTGTGTGGCTAATAACTTACCAGTGCTATCAACAACGGCAATTTTACAGCCAGTGCGCAGACCAGGATCTAGGCCCAATGTTATGCGAGGCCCAGCAGGGGCAGCCATAAGTAAGTCTTTTAAGTTTTTAGCGAACACATCGATAGCGCCTGTTTCGGCTTTTTCACGCATGGCTGCTAAAAATTCGTTTTCTAAATGTAAGCCTAGCTTAATTTTCCAGGCCCACTGCACGACAGTGAGTAACCAAGGGCTGGCTACTTGGTTGTTAATATCAAGGCGGTAATGATCGGCAATCATCACGGCACACATATGGGCCGGGTTTTCTGAACTTGGCTCAGGGTTGATTGTTAACTGTAGAATACCCTCGTTGCGCGCGCGCAACATAGCTAAAGCGCGGTGCGAAGGCACTTTTTTAAGCGCTTCTTGATGCTCAAAATAATCGCGGTATTTAGCGCCAGCTTGTTCTTGGCCTTTGATTAAGCTTGCTTCGATTTGACCGTGCTGACTGATGTGACTACGAAATTTGGCGAGCAGCTTGGCATCTTCAGCAAAGCGTTCCATTAAAATAAATTTAGCGCCATCCAGAACTGCTTTTTCATCAGCAAAGCCGGCTTCTGCATTTAGGTAGCCAGCGGCTTGTTGCTCAGGATCTAAAGAAGCATCATTAAATAAAGCATTCGCTAACGGCTCAAGACCAGCTTCAATAGCAATTTGTCCCTTAGTGCGGCGCTTAGCTTTGTAAGGTAAATATAAATCTTCAAGTTCAGTCTTGCTGTCCGCATTATTAATATCGGCAGCTAAGCTGGTGGTGAGTTTATCTTGCGCTTTAATCGTCGAAAGAATGAAGGCTCTACGTTCTTCCAGCTCTCTTAAATACGATAAACGCTGCTCTAACAATCGTAATTGGGTATCGTCTAAACCACCCGTTACTTCTTTACGATAGCGGGCAATAAAAGGCACTGTTGAACCTTCATCGAGTAATTTTGTAGCAGCTATAACTTGTTGCTCTTGAGCATTCAGCTCAGTGGCTAAACGTGCAGAGATATTGCTCATGCAAAAACCTTATTAAACAATTTGAAGACCAGAACGATAGTTTTGGCGTAATTAATTGCTTGAATAATATCACAGCAGGGCTTAATAAAAAGGCCTTAAAGTATGCTATTTATATACTTTAAGGCCTTTTAAAGAGGTGGTTCAATTAAACATGTATCAGTACTTAATGAGGGTGTTCAATATGTTGCATTACTTCACTAAAACTGTGCGCGATAGGGGTGATATGTAACGGAATTTGTAATGTTTTAGCAATTTCTCGAGCTGAAATTAAACCACAAATTTCATTATGCGCGGTAGTAACCAGTAAAAACATAATACCGTTTTGTTCCATTGTTTGTAGTGCATCACCAATACAAGCATAGCTTAAGCTTTGCATACTTACGCCAGTTAAGTGGCTAAGTGGTGTCATTACATGAAGTAGGTTAACTTCGTCGCGAGGTACATTTAAGCGCTGTGCTAAAATCATAATTTTTGAGCTTTGTAGATCAGCACTAGATGCTATACCAAGTAACTTTTCTTTGTCATCTACTACTAAAATAAAGTCTGTATGTTGGCTAGTGATCTGTTTTAATGCATCAACAATGCTGGTTTCAAAATGAGCGCGTAGCGGGTCTTTTTGAGTGAAATTATTGACCATTTTCAAAGCCGGAGACGTTAAATCAATTAACGGCTGAGTGTCACGGTAAGTGTGAGATAAAACGCCTTTAGAAATGTCTTGAGTACGAAGTTCTTTAAAGTTAGCCATAGTAATCACCAATTATGTTATTAAATTTAATCAAGTTTTTAAGCGATAAATTAAATAAAATAAGCCGGTGGTCCACGCTGATACGCATAGCTAAAAGGTTGTACGAAAGTGGTACTCACATAAAGTGATAAAATGTTTTCAGGGAGTGGTTGAAGCACCCTGATAGAGATCCCGTCAACGTGTGTGTCTAAGTCAACGTCAAGATTAGCTTGGTCAGGAATGTCACAAGCAACATAGTTTGCGGTTGGGGATAAATGGTCGTGGTCGTCAAAACCTTGAGCAATTACAGTCAAACTCACACTCATTAAGAGTGTAAATAACACGGCATTACTTACTATGCGATGTATTACGTTTGACATAACTACTACCTTCTAATATTCAACTCAAGCGCGAAATGCTTTACTTGAGTACTTTTATTTATAGTCTACAAATTCACTTTAGACAATCAATAATTAACCTTATCTGAATAATGATAAGCGAGGATCTATCGTTTTACTGAGGATTTATGAAGCTCCTGGATAACTGATACTGTTAACGTACCACTCTTTTTTGCCCTGCGGAGTTGTAACATAAAACTCATCATCCACTTGTTTTTTCAATAATGCGCGCGCCATCGGCGAATCAATCGAGATATAATCTTTGCGGTCATAAATCTCATCAGGGCCAACAATGCGAAACTTCAGCACTTCACCTTGTTCATTTTCTATTTCGACCCATGCACCAAAAAACACTTTACCAGCTTGCTGCGGCGAGTAATCAATTATTTTTAGATCTGGCATGCGTTTGCGTAAATACCGCACGCGACGATCTATTTGTCTTAACAAACGTTTATTGTACTGGTAATCAGCATTTTCTGAACGGTCACCAAGGCTAGCAGCCCAGCTCACTATTTTTGTGACTTCAGGGCGTTTAACATTCCATAAGTGATCGTGTTCTTGTTGCAGCTGTAAATACCCTTCGCGGGTGATTAAATTAGTTTTCACGTTTAAATTATTACCTTGAGAAACACCTAGGCAAGGTATAAAAATCTTGTTGGCTTGTCGAGCTGATTTTTGTTCTCGCCAGCATTTTTGTGGGCTTGAAATGTTCAGTAACAATCTAGTGACCTAATTAGTTTTTTATTATCATGTTTTTCATTTATATTAATCATAACAGTACAGAAAAATAAGAATGAAAGTAATGGGACATGAAACCACAAAAGTATTAGTCGTTGATGATGATATGCGTTTACGCAGCTTGTTAGAGCGCTACTTGGTAGAACAAGGATTTATTGTGCGTACAGCTGCTAATTCAGAACAAATGGATCGGCTGTTAGAGCGTGAAAACTTTCACTTGATGGTACTTGATTTAATGTTGCCCGGTGAAGATGGCTTATCTATCTGTCAGCGGTTACGTCAAAAAGAAAATGAAATTCCAATTGTCATGTTAACGGCTAAAGGTGATGAGGTTGATCGTATTATCGGTTTAGAGCTCGGTGCTGATGATTACATCCCGAAACCATTTAACCCGCGTGAATTATTAGCGCGTATTAAAGCTATTTTGCGTCGTCGTTCAAAAGAAGTGCCAGGTGCACCGTCAGCAGAAGAAAATCATATTTCGTTTGGTGAGTTTTCGCTTAATTTAGCCACCCGTGAAATGAGCCAAGGCGACAAAACTATGTCGTTGACCAGTGGTGAGTTTGCGGTATTGAAAGCGCTTGTTACACATCCACGAGAGCCGCTTAGTCGTGATAAGTTAATGAACTTAGCGCGTGGTCGAGATTACAGTGCATTAGAGCGAAGTATTGATGTACAAGTCTCACGTTTGCGTCGCATGATCGAAGTCGATGCCGCTAATCCACGTTATATTCAAACTGTATGGGGCTTAGGTTACGTATTTGTTCCAGATGGTGAAAAATAGCCATAATGAGTATGTTTCCCAAAAGTGCATTTGGACAAACGGTGTTTTTAGTGGCGGCACTATTGTTGATTAACCAAGTAGTGTCTTACATCACAGTTAGCCTTTACGTAGTTAAGCCTACTATTGAGCAAGTTAACCTTATTCTCGCAAAACAAATCAAAACTGTGTTTATAGACTGGGAAGATGGCGTTGAAATAAGTGATGAGGTGTCTGAAAAGTTTTTTGAAATAACCGGTATCGAAGTCATGACCCAGCGCCAAGCGATGAGCGAAGGTTTGGCGCAAACTCGTGAATATTCAATGTTGTCGCGTAGTATGTCAGAGCAACTAAATGGTTCAGCCCGAGTGCGTATTAGCCAAACAGATCCGCTTGTTTATTGGGTAGAAGCGCCGCAAGCACCGGGTTACTGGGTTAAAGTACCGCTAACTGGTTTTAAAGAAAATAATCTCGAATTTCTAACCTTTTATTTATCTAGTATCGGCTTTTTAAGTGTACTCGGTGGTTGGCTGTTCGCACGTCATTTGAATCGACCTTTAAAAGCGCTGCAACAAGCGGCGGTAAAAGTAGGGGTTGGAGATTTTTCTACAAAATTAGAGGAACACGGCTCAACTGAAGTCATCGAAGTAACCCGCGCATTTAATCAAATGTCACGTGGTATAGCAGCGCTTGAGAACGATCGCCGTCTACTTATGGCTGGGGTGTCTCATGATTTACGTACGCCGCTGACGCGCATTCGCCTTGCTACCGAAATGATGTCGGATGAAGAAGATTATCTGCGTGAAGGGATCATCTACGATATTGAAGACATGAATGCCATTATTGATCAGTTTATTGAGTATTTGCGTCATCACAAACGTGAGGAGTTAGCGCTTGAAGATCTCAACGCGATAGTGTCAGAAGTGGTGCATTCAGAACAAAAACATCAACGCACTATCACTTTTAGCGAAAATCCTAGTATTAGTAATATTCCTTTAAGTATGGTGGCAATCAAGCGAGTTATTACCAACATGATTGAAAATGCGATCCGTTATTCGGATGGTGATATTGATGTTGAAACTGCGCTAAGTCGTGATAAAAAATACGCTATGGTGATTGTAAAAGATCATGGCCCAGGTATTCCTGAAAGTGAACTTGAAACGGTATTTGAACCTTTTAAACAAGGCGATGCTGCGCGAGGCAGTGAAGGTAGTGGGTTAGGGCTTGCGATCATTAAGCGCATAGTTGATATGCATGGTGGTAAAGTAAAACTGGTTAATCGCCCTGAAGGCGGTTTAAATGCTGAGGTTTATTTACCAGTCAAAGTGAGTTAGCCGTATATACTTTTATACTACTCGGCTGCTGTCTGCGCTGCCAAAAAGGACTGTTTGACCAACGTTGCTCTTGAGCGTAAAAATAGCGTTTGTGATCTAAATAAAGATGCCAAATCTGTTCTATTTGTTGCTGGTATAGTTTTTTAAATTGTAGCTGGCTATCGTGTTCTATTTTATTGACTATCTCGAGTTTTTTCATCAGATCGGCAAGTTGCATGGCACTTGCCATCGCATTAAAAATTCCTTGCGATGAGATTGGATCAAAGCTCAGTGCTGCATCACCTAAAGCGGCCCATTGTTGGCCTGCAAAACACTCTAAGCGAGTGGAGTTCGCGCTGACGATACCGTGCAGTGTTATTGGCTGTTGGCATACATCGAGAATCTTCGCTTGATTGGCATAACATTGCGCATGTTGAGTAAATAACTTTGTATCACGTTGTAAGCCTTTGGTGAGTAAATCCGGATCCGTTTGAAATGCTAAAACACGACGTTGGTTTGGTAATGGTGCACTGTACCACCAGCCGTTTTGCGTGGCACAAATGCTGCCTAGTTGATTTTCAATAGTATTAGCCACGGTTGCCCAGCAAGATATGAGACGGTCATGTTGTTTGCGAGCGGTGTATTTTTTTGCAAAATGAGCCTCTCGGCCAGTGGCATCAATTACGAATTGACTCGCAATGTTGATTGTTTGCTCTTGTTGTAACTGTGTTAGTGTTATTTGCCAGCGTTGCCCTTGGTATTCGCTGTGTGCTAATTTGGCCGGCCAAATACAGCGGACACCCCGTTGCAGCGCTTTTTCGCGTAAAAAGCTCTCAAATACTTGACGATCCAAGCGCCAACCCAAACCATCCGTGTTACTGAGATTATCAGTAACATAGGGTGTTGATTGGCCCCAACTTATTTGCAATCCTGCATTGTGTAAATGCTGTGGGGTAAGTACGTTGGCCATCAGTTGGTTTTCAAATTCAGTTAACAAATCTAACTGTTGTAAAATACGCCGTGCGGCAGGGGCTAAGCATTCACCAATTCGCTCTTCGGGCATCTCAGACTTATCAATCAAAGTAACTTGATATGAATCACATAAAGCAAGTGCGGCGATACAACCAGCCACACCTGCACCAATGATCACAACATCCGTTTGTAATTCGGTCTCTTGCAGCATTGCTTTAGCGTCCTTTGTTGCGATGAAAACGGCTCGCTTTTTCGGTAACACCTAAGTTGGTTTGACTACGATGTGAAGCATGCTCAGCCGAGAGAGTCGCTTTTGTATGCTGTATCGCTTTACTCGCTAAGTTAACTTGTGCCTCATCTTGTGGATTGTTGGGCAATATACCAACCTGCATTGCGCTAGGAAATTGTGCATCGCCTATTACGCCGATATGCGGTTGTACAATCGCAAGTTCAGCAAAGTTGTCTATCATACTATTGATTTGGTTTGTATATGTGGCAGGATTACCGTGCAGAGGTAAATCATCAAGCCAATCAGTACGATAAGCAAAAGCCTGTTGACGAGTACTGTCAGGTAATGAGGTATCAAGCACTTGTTGATAGCGGAACTGATTCATTATTTGATTTGGCACTCGAGCAGGCCAAAATGTCGGTAAAAATGGATCGTACTCAGAGCTGTAGCCATCTCTACAGCTCGCGGTATCAGTTTGCCAAGGAATAGCCATCCAGCGTGTTATCCCGCCTGCTACTTGACCACCAAATAAAGGTCCTTGCGCGAGAGTATAAACGTCGCTATTCATCACAGGACCATAACGGTCACTTTGTAAGTCCGCTTGGGCGTGTTTGAGTCGAAATGCCGACATATACATGCCTGCAGTTCGCATTGGCCAAGTCATTTCACAGCCCGGGTGAAATGCATCAGCAAGGCAAAACTCCATCGCGCCGCGAGTAAGTAGTTCTGGCTGCTCAGCAATTGGATAATCATCTAACGCGGTTACATTTGCATGTGCCGGACAAGCTGATTGAGGGGTGTAATCATTAATAAAATCACCTTTCACCCATTGGTCTAAAAAGCTCAACTGCAAATTTGATAGCGTTGCATGCTGGCGCACTGAGCCCGTGGGAGGAATGCTAATCGCGTCGCCATACAGCCAAGGCCATAGTTGTGGAGCTTGCGCACCGGGAACATCAAAACGACGAAAGTTATTAGACAGTGTACGGCGTAATTCCTGATAGGCAGGAGAGGGATCGCTAAGCTTTTCTAGCCATTCATTGGTGGTGTAATTAAACTGACCCCCCCAGCCAAATGCGCCAGCAAATCCGTCATTAACCCATTGTAAATCCGTCATTCGGGCAAATATGGGTTGAATGTCGTTACTAAAGGAAGGTCGCTGTGGTCTTGCCAGCATACCAGCATCTACAGCAACGTCGCGCATTAAATCCCACATGGTGCGTACTGATTTTTGCATCGGTGCATAATCCGGTGGCGCGCAAATAACCCAAGCGGGCTCTACTCTTAGCGATATCCCCTGATATACAACCTCTGCTGTAATTGGGCCATCTGAGGTGTCATCATACCAGCCTTCATTATTTGCAAAGGTAATGGCTATATCGCCGTTTACGTTGCGTGACACGCCATGACCACCGAGCATGAGTAAGCGACCGTATTGATCACTGCGCATTTCGCCTAAGTACACATCCTGATCCATAAATTGGCCAATAAACTCATGCTTAGATTTTACGTTTTTGCCGCTTATACTGTGTTTACCCCCTTTGATTAACAGCTTGCTACGATCGGCTACATTGTTATTACGCAGTAACGATGGCGGCGCATCTGCGGCTTCTGGAATATCTAAAGCAATTTGAAATTCGTACCAGCAGGCTTTTTGATTTGCTAATTCAGCATGCCAAGTAATGTCTGCATTATCGAGGGTTAGTTCTTTTATCGCTTTACCAGCGGCATTAAAACCGTAAATTCTAAACTCAGCTGCTTGGCGCTTTAATGCACCTGTTTTATCTCGGTAACTGTATTCATCAGTATGAGCTATGGGCTGCGGTTGTTGCGGGCCAATAAAGTAGCCTTTTTTACTATTACCCACGCGCATTACACCAATAGGCGGATAAATACCGGCATAAACAATACACTCCGAGTCAGTATCTTGATCTTGCTGTGGCTTAAATTCACTTAACTGTTTAGGCTCTTGTAGCTGCTGACCGTTGGCTGTATGTCGGGCATGAGCACTGGCCGCATAGGCTGACTTTCGAGCCAATGCAATGCTACCTAGAGGCTCATGGGCGGCTAAAGTACGCCAAATATTAAACGCTAAGTTATTACCAAGCTCAGCTTGACCAATCGCGGTAATATTTTGTTGTGCTAAATGCAGCCGCGCAATACATACGTATGGGCTTTCTTCACAGCTCCACACGGCTTGTGCATCATCAAGTGGCATTGTTTTTGGGTTTGTTCTTAATTGTACTTCAAAGCGAAATGTTGCACTGCCTTGACGTAAACGTCGCTGCAAATCTAAAGCGAGGTAATTATTATCGACACTGGGTGCGCCAAGTTCACTGCCTTCAGGCACTAAGCGATATTTTACAATCTGTCGTTCGCCTAATTTGAACGGTAATATTGCCCAATAATTAGCGCTTAAACAGCTTGCTTCAACTTTTTGCATAGCCTGTAAAATATTGGCTGTTTGTATGTGTTTTGGATTATTTAAATAGGCATCATAGTTTTTATCGATCACGCCAGCGGTGGTGAATTGGCACATCTGTTGCGCATTTTTGGTGAAAAATCGATCCATGTTTTGAAAAATAAAATCTGCAGTATCACCTTCGCCAATCAGCTTTGGCCCATCTACTCCAAAGAGCTTCACTGCCAATCCTAATGTGCTGTGTAAATCTGGTGATGATGGTAACGTATCACTTGAAAAGCGCACTGCACATTCGTATTCTTTGTCTGCAAAAATGCCAATTTTAAATTGTGGGTCTATATCTGGATTGATAATAAAGTGGCCGTAAGCGATGCCATGTTGCTTTCTAAATACAGCTCGGTGTGCTGGCTGTTGACCTTTGTCTATACGCGGCACTTGACCAAGGCCAACAAACATTTCAGTTAACCGCTGGCAGGCTAATTCAACATCTTTGTCATTTGACCAACACGGCACATCGTTAGCAGTTGCTGGCGTTTTAGTACTGTGCTTTTTGGGTTTTTTAGCCATTATTATATTCCTTATAGTATTGAAGCGGCTCTAGAGGTATTAGCTCTAAAAGTCCTTTTAAGCAAGTTCACTATTATTGAGCTGACTGCCATTTAGTTGTTTATTAGTGCTGCGTAATTTTTCAAAATTATTAAATATATGGCTCACAGCCATGCTTGGTATTCCTACTGTTACTAATTAACTAACTTTTTAATCTGTAAAAGTAGAGCAATAATGGAAATAAAACTATTACACGGTATTTCACGTGCTATTTATAGGATGTGTTAGGTATTTTCAGGGGGTGATACAACAGAGCCATCAATATAAGCATAGTTGCTTTTGGTTGCAGTAATGATGATGCCAACAGTTTAACGAAGTCATGAACTGTAGCATTGAACAATTATTTTAAGGGTTAACTCATACGTTAACAGTATAAATTGGAAGCTCTTTATTTGCCGGTTGTTTATTAAAAAGAAGACGCGAGAGAAACTCACGCCTCCTATTTTCACTATCGACTTCGCGCTATTATAAAGCTTTAAATCTAATTGCTGTGCCGCCGCTGGTGGCAAGTTTAAGTGTTAACTTATCAGCAGCTGTGACTATGCGCTTTTCGATTTTTAAATCGTATGGGTTGTTTTTCCACTGCGCATTATTACCATCACGATAAATTTGTGCCTCAAACTTTTTACCTTGCTCTAAGAAGTCGAGTTTTATCTCTATGCTGCGAGCTTGCTCATCGGTTACTGCTCCTAAAAACCAGTCGTTACCAGAGTAGTTATCACGCTTACGCTCTTTGCGAGCAAACACCACGTAATCGCCAACCTCACCCGCTAGTGCGATACTTTGTTGCCAATCTGTTGGTACGTCTTGAATAAATTTAAATGCGTCCGGTTTGGCTAAATAGTTACGCGGAAGATCAGCGGCCATTTGGATTGGACTATACATTACGACATATAACGCGAGTTGTTTCGCAAGTGTGGTTTGTGGACGATTTGTATCACCACCTAATCCATTAAAACTCATATCAAAAATGCCCGGTGTAAAGTCCATTGGCCCAGCTAACATACGGGTAAAGGCGAGCATTGGAATATGCTCTGGTGGATTTGGCGGTGTGCCCCATGCATTAAACTCTTGGCCGCGAGCACCTTCGCGGGCTATCCAGTTCGGATAAGTACGGCGCAGACCTGTGTCTTTTATCGGTTCATGGGTGTTAATACTGATTTTATGTTTTGCAGCCAGTTGCACGCTGTGTAGGTATTCATTAACCATAAATTGGCCATCGTGCCACTCATGGCGAGCAATGCCGTTTTCATCAATGCGTTTGATGTTGCCGCCATCTGCTACGTAACCTGTTTTTACTTGGCTGACGTTAGATTTTTCGTACAGTGCGTAGGCGTCTTCCATCTGGTTGCGGTAGTTGGTTACGTTGCCAGACGTTTCGTGGTGGCCAATCAGCTGTACGCCTTTTTCTTTGCCATAGCGAGTTAGCTCTGCAATATCAAAGTCAGCGTAAGGTTTAGTAAAACTAAAAACATCACCATTGAAGAACCAGTCGCCATCCCAGCCAATATTCCAGCCTTCGACGAGTACCCCATCAAAACCGTATTTAGCTGCAAAATCCATGTAACGCTTGGTTTCTTTGGTGGTCGCACCGTGCTTTTCACCGCTGCCCCAAGTGTTCTCATTGATATGCATGCCCCACCAAATACCGACATATTTACCTGGTTTAACCCACGATACATCACCGAGTTTATTTGGTTCGTTGAGGTTTAAAATAATATCTGAGTTGATCAAATCAACGGCTTTGTCACCAATTTGAATGGTGCGCCACGGAGTATTAAATGCGCCGTGTTTTTTAACCGCAACACCATCAGACCAAGGCGTTAAGTCGGCTTGTAAAGTCCCTGGGCGACGTTGATTGAGCACCATCCCTGCATAATCAACTAATGCAGCTTCGTGAATGCTCACATGGACGCCATCAGCGTTTTTAAAGGTAAATGGAGTATGTGCAAGAGCAGCTTGTTGCAGTGGAGTGGTGTTATAAACATATTCATAACGGTTCCAACCACGAGCTGGGATCCACCATGCGGTGGCTTTATCCGCACCACTAATTGCAAATTCGGTTAGCTCCTTAGTGATTTCAATATTTTCAAATCCAGCTTGTTTAGGTACTTCGTAACGAAAACCGACGCCATCATTAAAAGCTCGAAAACGAACCGTGTAAGTGCCGCCTTGTGGCGCTGGCTTTTTAAACGTAACCGCGAGCTCATTATGTTTATCTATAATAGTTTGGCGTTCACCCCAAGGTTGCTGCCATTGGCTGTTATGTTGGGAGTTGTTAACGTCGGTGATTGTAAAACCTTCAGCAAAGGCGGCTTGTTGTTTAAATTCGAAGCCAAGAGCTGAATTTTCAATAACATCTTTGCCGTTAAAGCTGATTTTATAACTTGGTGTAGCTTGCTGATCCGAAATGGTTATTGTTATATTTCCGTTCGGGGATTGAATCGTCGCGTCTTTAGCAAAACAAGCACTTGAAAGTCCAAGCAGAAGTAGCAAAGGTAATCGCATAGCTGTTCCTTGAGGTGTAACCTAATTGAAGCATTTAGCATAAAGCGCAAGGGCCTAGATTACGAGATGACTGCATACGTATTCAGCTCATTAGTTAGCTTAGGTTAAATATTGAAAAATAATTAACGAGATATTTTTAACAGAATATAATTAACAAAAGATTAATCTAATTGGTTTATAATGAATGAAGTTAAATAAGAAGATATTAAAATGTTAAAGCAGACCTTCATTCTTTCATTGTGTTTAATGGTTTTTAATAGTTACGCTGGTATTATCACCATTAATGATCAACAGCAAAAACCGCTCGCTAATGCCGTCGTCTGGTTAACGCCTGCGGATAAAAGTGTTGAATTCCCCGCGCCAACTACACCCTTTATAATGACTCAAAAAGACCGGCAGTTTATTCCCCATGTGTTGGTGGTACCGCAAAATGCTCAAGTTGAGTTTCCAAATGCAGATTCAATCATGCACCACGTGTATTCGTTTTCCAAAGCTAAATCGTTTGAGCTAAAGCTATACCGAGAGCAACCACAGGATCCGATCAGTTTTGAGCAAACGGGCGTAGTTGAATTAGGCTGTAATATTCATGATTGGATGTTGGGGTATATTGTGGTGGTTGATAGTCCGTATTACGCAATGACCAATGATAAAGGACAAATTGAGCTGACGCTTGAGGCCGGAGATTTTACACTCAATATTTGGCACTCCGAATTTAGTGACATCAGCAAAACTGAAAGCAAAGCCATTGCACTAACTAGTGCGCCGGTTGTTTATCAAATAAAACAGGCGATTATTTCTCGTGTTGCGGTGGGTGTTGATGAATTTGACGACTATGAATAAAGCTTGCTTTTACCTAGGTGTAGTGGGGCTAACATTAACGTGCAATGCTTTTGCACAAGTAAAGGGCTTAGTGCAACTAAGTGCAGTTCAGGGTGATCAATACGTAAGTTGGCAACAAGGTAGCGTAGGGCTATACCGATACGATAGTGACAATGATGGCATTGTGCTTTCTCAGGGAGTCGTTGATTTTAGGACTGATTTAACCACCGCTTGGTCAGCACATGGGGTTATTAATGCTTATCAAGATCCGCAGCCGACTTTAGGTTTTAGCCAAGCATATTTGCAATATAAGCCGCTAACAGCGAGTAACTATAAATGGCATCTGCGGGTAGGTGGTTTTTACCCGTTATTATCATTAGAAAATCCAGATATGGGCTGGCTTTCACCATATAATTACACTAACTCAGCAATAAACTCATGGATAGGTGAAGAGGTACGTACCGTTGGGGTTGAGGCCACTATCAAGCGGCCAGGGCGCAGCTTTAACAGTACCCATAGCTTTGCATTGGTTGGCGCTACATTTAAAGGTAATGATCCTGCAGGCACATTATTAGCTTGGCGTGGCTTTGCAATGCATGACCGCCAAACGACCTTTAATGAAAGTATTGCGTTTGCGCCAATCGCTTCATTTAATAGCACCGAACTTCAGTATCAGGCAAATCAGGTCTTGCCCTTTGAGGAGGTTGATGGGCGCTTTGGTTATTATGCAGGAATTCACTGGGATTATTTAAAAAAATCACAATTTCGTTTTTATTATTACGATAATAATGGCGATCCTGCAGCACTAAATAGAAGTACTGGGCAATATGCATGGGATACTCGTTTTAGCAGCGTCGCGTGGCTATATAAATTTACTGCGAATACGCGCTTAATTGCGCAAATGATGTCGGGCACTACCGCTATGGGTGCTAAACGCGGTGTAAATAATAGCTTCTATAGTCACTTTATATTAGTAAGTCATAAAATGGCCAAGCATCGTATTTCAATGCGTTATGATTATTTTGAGGTAACCGATCATGACGACTGGCAATTTGATCCTAATGCCAGTGAAGGTGAAGGTATAACCGCGACCTGGCGCTATCAATTAACGCCGCAGTGGCAACTAGGGATTGAGGGCTCAGCATTACATAGCCAAGCAGATAATCGCATGGCGATGAATAATCCCAAAAACCTATCACAGCAACAAATTAGCTTAAATGTTCAGTGGCGCTTTTAATGGTAATTCAGATAGTTTGAACTATATTAAGTTGTGGCTGATGTTGTATTTTATGCAAAGGTGAAAAATGAACTTACAGAGTATTCGAATCAAGAGCTCGCTGCCAATTGTGTTACTTGGGATTGCGATAATAGTACTGATAGCAGGCTATACTCACTTAATTAACTTACAAAAAGATGCGTTAGAAGCACAATCTGAGCGATTTTTAAATGCTATTTCAGTAGTGGTTAATGGTGACCGTGATCTTTACCAAGCCAAAGTAGCTGAACTACACCTAGTAACCAATAAGATAGGTAATGCCGAAGAACTGCAAGATCATCAAGAAAACGCACAGCAAGTGACCGATCGTTTTAATCAATATTTACATTTTTTATCAGCCTACCCGCAAGTAACGGCGCAGTTTACTGGCTTTGATAGTGCCTTTGAAAAATGGTTATCAGCATCAAACGCGTATATCAATGACCCACAAAACAAGCAAAAAAATCAGCAGGCTAATACTGAGTTTGCAGCGCTGCGCGATATTTTAGATAAAGCAGGTGAACAAGCTGAATTGACGTCTAAACAAGAAAAACAAAAGCTGCTAGAGAAGATAACCACAACGAAACTGTTTTTACTGACTATGGTGGTGGTGCTGTTAGCCATTTCAGCTTGGTTCAGTTATATGATCCCACGTCAGTTAACGAAGCAAATGCATTACGTGACTGCGAGAATTAATGATATTGCCTCTGGTGATGGTAATTTAACAGAGCGTATTGTGGTAAAAAGCCAAGATGAATTTGCCGAGCTGGCAACGGCATTTAATCGTTTTTTAGATAATTTGCAGCAACTGATCCGTGATATTTTAGGCCAAGCTAATGAGCTTAACCATTTAGGTACTGATTTAAGTCAGTTCGCAAATCAAAATAATCAGATCACTCAAAAACTCAGCCAAGCATCAGAATCAATTGTCAGTGCGGTTCATCAAATGAGTGTCGCTAGTCGCGAAGTGGCTAATGTGGCGCAGCAGTCTTCAAAAGAAGCTGATAACTCACAGCAACTGGCTAAGCAAGGTTTAACGGCTGTGGCTAATTCGAGTGATAAAATAGTCGCGCTATCTGAAAATATGGAACATGCCAGTAACAAATCAACCGAACTGCAACAAAGCTCTGATAATATAGCTAAAGTGCTGGAAGTGATCCGCGCGATTGCAGAGCAAACTAATCTACTTGCGCTAAATGCTGCTATCGAAGCGGCGCGTGCTGGCGAACAAGGGCGGGGGTTTGCGGTGGTCGCCGATGAAGTACGCACCTTGGCAACGCGCACTCAAGAAAGTACCAACGATATTCAAAAAATGGTTGAGCAGTTTGCCAATAGTGTCGAGCAGTCTTTAACGGCAATTAATGGTGGCAAACGCTTTGCAGATGAAGCCGTAGCCTCGTTTACGCAAACCAATGATGTGCTTAATGCGATGCAAGAGTCATCAGTAAAAGTGAATGATATGGCTATGCAAACAGCCCAAGCTACCGATGAGCAAACCGCAGTAGCGGAAGAAATAAGTCATAATTTATCGTCATTGAACGAGCAAACCATGCAAGGTGGCGAGTTGGCACGTTCAACTGAAGAAGTTGCGGTAAGAATGAACCAATTAACCGATGAATTAAGCCGCCTAGTGCAGCGCTTTAAAGTTTAATTGTTTGCTGTAGGCAATAAAAAAGGGTTCGAGAGAACCCTTTTTTGCGTTGTTAGTATCTAATACCAATCGACTTAAATATTTAACCATTCTAGCGCGCTAAATAAAGCGCTAACTGCGTTAGTAATTTTTCATGTACGACTGCATGGATGCAAGAGGTAGAGCAATGCAGGAGCAATTGCCGAGAACAACTACATGTCAAAATCTCTGCCTTGTTACCACTGTATTTTTCTGTCGCTATAAATGGTCAGTAACTTAAAACGATTGGTATAACGTTTACTTTTTTTCGAAAGCGCGCTTCATAAAGTTTGGTGTTGCTAATGCGCCATGGTGAATACCATTATTGTAATACTCTGTAGTTTGCGTAAGCTCTGCTGCTGCGTCTTCTCTAAAACCAGCGAATGCTTCATCTTTACGAGCAAGTGTTACTGACCATAAGCCACTTGGGTAAATAGGTTGTGGGAATGGCAGTGTTTGTAAGTCGTTAAAGCCTACATCAGTCATCGCATCGCGCATTTCAACCAGTAATGGCATATGCATAAGCGGTGATTCACTTTGTTGTACCATAATGCCGCCAGGGCGTAGTGCATTTAAACAGCTCGTGTAAAAGGCATGGTTAAACAAACCTTCACCTGGACCGACTGGATCAGTGCCATCAACAATCACGATATCGATTGATTCTGCTGCAGCTTCACGCATGTATTTAATACCGTCGTCAAACATTACTGTAGCGCGAGGATCTTGGTTTGCTTCACATAACTCAGGGAAGTATTTAAGTGACATTTGCGTCACTACTTCATCGATATCGATTTGTGTAACAGACTCAACGCCTGGGTGCTTGAGTACCTCACGTAAAGTGCCGCAGTCACCACCACCAATAATAACTACATTTTTTGGGTTTGGGTGTGCAAGTAGTGCAGGGTGGCTGATCATTTCATGGTAAAAAAAGTTTTCACGGCTAGTTACCATAGTACAACCGTCAATAATCATTAGATTACCGAAGTCTGTTGTCTCGTACATTTCGACTTTTTGAAAAGGCGATTGCTGTTCTTCTAGCTTTTTGTTGATGCGCATAGAAAACGCACTGCCGTCACGTTCACTGATTTCTGTAAACCATTTACTTTGATCTAAATTTGCCATGTCGCTAGTTACACTTTTGAGTTGAGTATGAAAAAGGGGCAATTCTGCCAGTGCTTGGCGTTTTGCTCAATGAAATTTTATCAGTATAGCGAATATATTTTATCTTAGCTTTGGCTTAAAGGTCATTTTTTGTTAGCGTAGAGAGTTATGACGTACTAAAATGCGTGATTCCGCGAAACTTGTTAACTATAGAAGAATTTGCCATGACTTGGGGTTTAGATACAGCACGCTCTACATATAACGTTGCTCATTGGAGCGATGGTTACTTTGATATTAATAGCCAAGGTGAGCTGGTTGCTTTCCCTGATGGCGATCAAACGAAAGCCGCTATTTCATTAACCGAGTTAACGGAACAATTTAAAAAGCAGGGTTTAACGTTACCAGTATTAGTACGCTTTACCGATATCTTGCAAAATCGTGTAGATACTATGACCAGCGCATTTAGTAGCGCGCGCAATGCCCGTGCCTACCAAGGTCAATATACTTGCGTATATCCGATCAAAGTAAATCAGCAGCGTTCAGTAGTAAGTAAGTTATTGGCGCACCCGAGCGGCTTAGTCGGTTTAGAAGCCGGTTCAAAACCTGAGTTAATGGCGATTTTAGGTGTGGCAAAACAACCGATCACTATTGTTTGTAATGGATACAAAGACAGTGAGTTTTTACGTTTAGCATGTATTGGCCAAGCGATGGGCCATAAAGTTAAAATCGTCGTTGAAAAGCTATCTGAGTTAACAACGTTATTAGCCGAGATTGAAGATCTAGGCATCGAGCCTGCCATTGGTATTCGCATCCGTTTAAACTCAGTGGGTAAAGGGAAGTGGCAAAATACCGGTGGCGAAAAAGGTAAATTTGGCTTAACAGCTGGGCAAGTATTAACGGCCGTCGAAGTACTCAAAAAACACAATAAGTTGCATTTAATGCAAATGGTACATTTTCATATAGGCTCACAAATTGCCAATATTCGCGATATTCATCGTGCTTTACGTGAATGTTCACGCCACTTTGCAGAATTAAGCCAGCTAGGTGTGCCATTAAATACCGTTGATGTAGGTGGTGGTTTAGGCGTTGATTACGAAGGTTCTGGCTCGCGCAGTGCCTGTTCCATGAACTACACAGTCGAAGAATATGCTCGTAATGTGGTGAATGCGTTTGCTGAAGTGTGCGAACAGCATGACTTAGCGCATCCGGCTATTATTACTGAATCAGGCCGTGCGTTAACTGCTCATCACGCAGTGTTGATCACCGATGTGATTGATGTTGAGCAAGCACCAAATCACAGCAACCCTAGTGCACCTGAGCCAAATAGTGCGTTAGTGTTAGATGAAATGTGGCAATGTTTACAGCGTTTAAACCCGCGTATGGCATTAGAAATTTACCATGATGCAATGCACTTATTTAGTGAAGCGCACGACCAATACGTACATGGTTTAGTAAGTATGTTGGAGTGGGCGAAAATAGAGCAGCTGTATTTTACTATTTTGCATCGCGTGCGAGCGTCATTAAGCAATGCGCGTGCTCACCGTGAAGTACTGGATGATTTAAACGAAAAATTAGCCGACAAATTATTTGTGAATTTTTCATTGTTTCAGTCATTGCCAGATGTCTGGGGGATCCAGCAATTATTCCCGGTAATGCCGATTGAAAACCTTGATAAGCCGTTAACGCAACACGCTATCATTCAAGATATTACCTGTGACTCAGATGGGCAAATTCGTGAATATGTTGAGGGAGCAGGGATCGAAACAAGCTTACCTATTCCACAATATGTACCTGGGCAACAATACCACATTGCGATGTTTATGGTGGGAGCTTACCAGGAGATTTTAGGTGATCTACATAACTTATTTGGTGATACTGATTCAGTCCATGTAGAGCTCACCGAACAAGGTTATCAACTAACCAATGCGATCAAGGGTGATAGCGTTAAGGATGTATTAAAGTTTGTTGATTATGATAGCGATATTTTCTCGGATAACTTTGCTACCACAGTACAGCAACTCGACATTAGTGACTCTATTAAGCAGCAGTATTTAGCTGAGCTAAATGCGGGCCTTGAAGGGTATACATATTTTGAAGATTAATTGCGATACTCTTGTATTGCATTCTAAATTGCCGAACAGTTTTAATGAAAGGAATTAAGTAGTAATGTCTTGGATCCGTTGTGTTTTTAGTATTTTCTTTTACACCATAAATACACTAATTTGGTTTGTTCCCATTTTTATTTGTGGCCTAATTAAACTTATCCCTATCAAACCGTTAAAAAAGTTAATGAGTTGGACAGCTAAGCAATGCGCCTCTATTTGGGTTACGTTTAATACGTTAAATCAAAAGTTATTAACACCAACCAAGCTAAGTGTAACTGGCCTTGAAGAGCTCAAACTAAAAGACTGGTACTTAGTGATTGCCAATCATCAGAGCTGGGTGGACATTTTAGTTTTACAGCGTGTGTTTAATCGTAAAATTCCATTTTTAAACTTCTTTTTGAAAAAAGAATTGATATACGTTCCTGTTCTGGGGCTGTGTTGGTGGGCGCTCGACTTCCCTTTTATGACTCGTACCAGCAAAAGCCAATTAAAAAAGAATCCTAAATTACGTGGTAAAGATTTAGAAACAACCCGTAAAGCCTGTGAAAAGTTCAAAGAAATGCCGGTGAGTGTGGTTAACTTCGTTGAAGGTACTCGCTTTACCGCGCAAAAACATTCGCGTCAAAATAGCCCGTTTCCTCATTTACTCAAACCTAAAGCGGGTGGGGTGGCGTTTGTGATGCAAGCTATGGGTGAGCAAATCTCTAAAGTGGTAAATGTCACTATTCAGTATCCTGAGGGCATTCCTACGTTTATGGATTTTGCCAGTGGACGAGTAAAACAAATTAATATTCATGTAGAAGTGATGCCGGTAAGCCAAGAGTTGATAGGTGATTACACGGGAGATTCTGAATTTAGAGTACGTTTTCAATCAGAATTAAATCGCTTATGGCAAGAGAAAGAACAACAGCTTAGCGAGTTTGAGCAAAAACTTAAGTCATAGTCGCAAATGCTAATAGGTAACGGCCCAAATCAGTACTGTTAAGCTTGTATTGGTTTTGGGTTTGTTACAGTGTTAAGCAACAATCAATATAGCTAAAATGACTGTTATTGAGCCTCCCGCAGCAAGGAATTAGAATTATCATGACGACTCCAACTCATTTACAGCAATTTGTGCAGCCTTGGTTTCAGGGTATGCCTGACACAGTATTATTCAGTTCTCTTACAGCCACTGCAATTGGAGTGTTCTCGCTGTTAGTGGTGTATTTATTTACCCGCCGTTTAATGCTACCAGGTATTCAAAAGGTGGTGACTAAACTTTCTCCTGAGCGAATTGGGCTATTGGCGCCTATGCTGACAAAACTTAATCGTCGTTTTGCCGGGATGTTGTGCTGTGTATTATTCTTAGCAACATTTGATAGTGTTTATCCAGTTACTGAATTTGCTGCTGAAGTGCTGAAGACGATTGGCCAAACTTTATTAATTATTCATGTTGGCTTTATCATCAGCAGCATAGTAAGTATTGCAGGTGGCATTTATAACCAACTAGAGTTTGCTCGCGAAGTGCCGATTCAAGGGCTGATCCAAGTAGTAAAACTTATTACCTTTATGATTTGTGTGATTTTGATTGTCAGTATCGTACTGGAAAAATCACCAACCTATATTCTTTCAGGCTTCGGGGCAATTGCTGCGGTGACCTTGTTAGTATTCAAAGACACTATATTAGGTTTTGTAGCCAGCATTCAAATTGCAGCAAATCGTTTAGTAACCTATGGTGATTGGATCCAAGTAGATAACTATGGTGCTGACGGCGAAGTAATTGACCTTGGGTTAAATACCGTAAAAGTACGAAACTGGGATAACACTATCACCACTATCCCCACTTATATGCTGGTGGCCGGCTCATTTAAAAACTGGCGTGGTATGCAAGAATCTGGAGGTCGTCGGATCAAGCGCTCACTCAATATAGATATGAATAGCATTCGTTTAGCTGATGACGAGCTGACTAAAACGATTTCTCAAACTATCGCGTTAAAAGAATATATTAAGATGAATACCTTACCTGATCCGGTATCAAATTTAGGGTTATTTCGTCGTTATGCTGAAGGATATTTAAAGCAGCACAGTAAAATAAACACGTCACTGACATTAATGGTGCGGGAGTTACAACCGTTAAATCATGGCTTACCGATAGAGTTTTATTGTTTCAGTGAAGATAAGCGCTGGATATCGTACGAGCATCTGCAAGCAGAGATCATGGATCATCTACTTGCGGTATTACCTATTTTTGACCTACGCGCTTATCAAAGTGTCTCGGGGCAATTTAGTCCTGCAGCAATCACCCCAACCGCTATTAAACCTACCATTAAAGTGGCAAATAATACTGAAGTAGGCCAAGGCTAACAAATACGATTAATAGCCACCAAATAGGTGGCTTTGCTAACCTTAGCCATGCAAAAGCTGCAACAACAATCACAATATGCCAAATGTTGTGAACTGCGGATGTCCAAATTGGTGAATACAATGCAGCCGCTAAAAAACCCACTACAGCCGCATTAAGCGCGGCAATACAGCTGGCAAAGCGGGGGCGTTCAGATAATTGCAGCCAGCTTTTTTGAAATGCTAACATTAATAAAAAACCAGGAGTAAAAATCAGTAAGGTTGCAATCACCGCACCAACAAGCGGCTGCTCGCTATTAAGCTCTGCGCCTAAATAACTAGCAATGGTGAACATTGGCCCAGGCACCGCTTGTGCGCTGGCGTAAGCTGATAAAAATTGCTCAGTGTTTAAACTTGGTAAGCCAGCTTGAAGTATCGGCAATACCACATGACCGCCGCCAAAAACCATAGCCCCAGCTTGATAAAAGGGTGCAAAATCTGCAAATTGAGAACCTAGTGGGACAAAGCTCACTAGCAATAATAGTGCAAATAGAATGAGTGCAGGCCAGTTAACTGTGCGCTGCTTAGTTGCTGTTTGATTACTTTGAGCTAGATTAAGCAATGGCCATATTGCGCCAATAGCAGCGGCTGCTAATAGAACCAATATTTGACTGCTCAGGCTCGGTAATAAGATCAGCACTAAGGTACTTAACATAGCAAGCGCTTTGAGTACCCAGCTAGTACAAAAGCTTTTTGCCATACTCAGCGTAGCATCGGCCACAATTACTACGGCAAATAGTTTTAAACCGGCAACTATTGCAAAGTAAATAGCATCAAATTGGTGGGCGCTAATCGCTAATAAAGCCATGATCAAAAAGGAAGGTAAGGTAAAGCCAACAAAAGCAGCAATACCGCCTAATACGCCTGCTCGCTCCACACCAATAGCAAAACCCACTTGGCTAGACCCAGGTCCAGGCAGAGCCTGACTAAGACTGATTAGTTGTGCATAACGTTGAGCATTGAGCCATTGCAAGTTATCAACAAAATGACGTTTAAAATAACCTAAATGTGCAGCTGGCCCGCCAAAGCTCATGCAACCAAGTAAAAAAAACTGCTTAAAAATAGCTAGTAACATGAATTCTCTCGTTTCTTATTGCCGTAACAGCTTAGTATGACAAAATTTCGTGACAATTTTATGGTTTTTAATCTTTGTACCTGTCTACAATGTAAAAAAGGCTTTGTTAAAGTTAAGTAGTTATGCGATTTATTGTTTATATTTTTATAATTTTTGCCTTTATAAACTATGCCTATGCTGCAAATGAACCTAATGCGGCTGTGCAAAAAATATCGTTAGCCGTGGATCATGCACCACCGTATAGCCAAATTAATCAAAATGGTGAAGTATCAGGCGCGATTGTTGATATTTTTCGAGAGATGAAAAAGCAACTTCCTTTTAAGTTAGAGCTGGTTGGTTGCCCATTTTCACGCTGTGTAAGAATGTTAGAGCAAGGCGAAGTTAATGCGATGGGAGGTTTGATCCTCACACCTATGCGTCAGCAAGTAATGCAATTTGTAACCCCACCTTATATGGTTTTAACCTCGTCATTTGTATTTTATGCACGCGAAGATAGCCAATTACAAATCAACAACTATGACGATTTATATGGTAAAAAAATTGCGATTATGCGAGGTGCCGTACATTTTAAACGTTTTGATGAAGACGATGAACTGACTAAAATAGCTGTTTTAACAGAAAGCACAGCTATTAACCTATTATTGAAAGGGCGTGCAGATTTAGTTATTGCCGTTGAAGATACCGCGGATCATGCTATGAGTGTGCTGAATCAGCCAGCCAATAAACTAGTTAAAATGCAGTATCGTTTTAATGACATAATCTATGGTTATCTCGCTTTAAGTAAACAGTTTTCAGTAACCCCATTAGCGCAGCAGGTTGATGCGCTAATGAAAACAATGGCTGCCACTGGTCAGCTAAATACATTAATTGCTCCCTATGAACTTCCTCCTCTTAACGAGCAAGCGCTGAGCTTTTAACATCTTCTTCATATTTCGTTCATTACAATGTTTGCATACTAGCTGTTAATGAAAGAATTAATAACCAAGGAAATACCATGACTTTAACCAAACCATTACTAACAGCGACTATTGTTGGATTATTATTAACGGGTTGTGAGACCACCAATACAGGAATGGGAGCTGGTATTGGTGCAGCTACAGGCGCAGTACTTGGTAAGGCAACCGGAGATCATGATGATAAACGTATCTTCATTGGTGCCGCTATTGGCGCGCTAGCCGGCGCTGCGGTTGGTGACTATATGGATAAACAAGAAGCGGCTTTTCGTGATGAGTTAGCCGGCTCCGGTGTTGAAGTTGTGCGTGAAGGCGATAACTTACGTTTAGTGATGCCAGCTAATATAACTTTTGCCACCGATCAATCGTATATTTCTTCAGGCTTTCATAACACCCTTGATGCTATTGCTAAAGTGATGAATAAGTACGAAAAAACTTATTTAAGTATTGAAGGCCATACCGATAGCACAGGTAAAGATAGCTACAACATGACGTTATCGCAACAGCGTGCGCAGAGTGTGAAAGGTTACTTAGTGAATCAGCAAATTCTAGCTGGGCGTATTAGTACACGTGGTTACGGCGAAACTCGCCCAATTGCCAGTAATGACAGCGCCAACGGCCGCGCACAAAACCGCCGCGTGGAAGTTCAAATTGTACCAAATACTAAAGGTTAATGTTTTATCTCAATCATTTGCTACCTAAGCAAATGATTGAGATTATTTACCGCTTACCGCTTACCGCTTACCGCTTACCGCTTACCGCTTACCGCTTACCGCTTACCGCTTACCGCTTACCGCTTACCGCTTACCGCTTACCGCTTACCGCTTACCGCTTACCGCTTACCGCTTCAATCCCTATTAAACTGCAGCTCACATAATTTCTGATAAAGTGGATTACTCGCTAGCAATTGTTGATGAGTACCTGTTGCGATTATCTCTCCGTGCTCCATTACCACTATCATATCAGCATGTTTTACTGTGGCGAGGCGGTGGGCAATGATAAGCGTAGTACGGTTTTGCATTAAATGTTCAAGCGCAGCTTGTACATGATGCTCACTTTGCGCATCTAAAGCGCTGGTTGCTTCATCAAGTAACAGTATTTCTGGGTCTTTTAATATCGCTCTTGCTAATACAATTCGTTGTTTTTGGCCGCCCGATAAGCGCACCCCTTGCTCGCCTAAAAAGCTCTCGTAGCCGTTAGGTAATTGTGCAATAAATTCATCCGCGTGAGCATGCTTAGCGGCAGCATATACTTGTTCGTCGCTTGCATCTGGGTTGCCATAACGAATGTTATGCATCACATCAGAGCTAAATAAAATCGGGTTTTGTGCCACCATGCCCATGCTGTTTCTGAGTGTATTAAGGGATAGATCTTTGATATTAATATCATGAAACTTAATGTCGCCACCAGCAGGGTCATAAAAGCGTTGTAGTAATTCAAATAACGTGGTTTTACCAGCACCTGACGGACCAACGATTGCTACTGTTTGGCCTTGTTCAATCGTTAATGAAATAGTTTTTAAGGCGCTCACATCAGGACGAGATGGATAATTAAAAGTTACTTTATCAAGACTAATGGCTGGAGCGTTAGAGTTGTTATTTAATAACTGATCTTGTGGTGCTGTAGGGTTCGTGATCTCACTTTTAACCGCGAGCAGTTCAAGTAACCGCGCCGCAGCGCCCGCTGCACGTTGTAGCTCGCCATACACCTCCGCAACGGTTGCTACCGACATCGCGACCATAATGGCGTAAAACACAAATGCACCTAACTCACCGCCAGTCATTGTGCCTGCCAGTACATCACTGCCACCTACCCAGAGCATCACGCTAATTGCGCTAAAGGTCAAAAATATTACTGCAGCAATTAAAAATGAGCGCTGTTTAATACGGCTTTTCGCAACGTTAAAGGCTTTTTCGGTCTCTAGTGCAAAAGCGTGTTGTTCGCGTTGTTCGTGGCTATAGCTTTGCACTACTTTAATATTTTGAATTATTTCTCCCGCATAAGTGCTGATATCGGCAATCGCATCTTGGCTGGAGCTGGCAAGTTTGCGTACTTTTTTACCAAAAATCATCATGGGTACTAACACCAGCGGCACACAGGCAACTACAACTAAAGTGAGTTTTAAGTTAGTAAATAACAACATGGCTAAACCACCGACTAGCATCAGAGCGCTGCGCAGTGCCATTGAAAATGACGAGCCAATGATTGATTGCAACAAAGTGGTGTCGGTTGTTAAGCGCGACATTAATTCGCCACTGCGGTTTTCTTCAAAGTAACTCGGGTGCAGGGTGACTATGCGATCAAATACCGCTTTACGAATATCATTACTGACGCGCTCACCAATCCATGACATTAAATAAAAACGGCTGAATGTTCCTATGGCTAATAAGCTGATCAAGCCAATTAGCACGATTATGGCTTGTTTTAATTGTTCTTGAGAGCCAGCAATAAAGCCGTGATCAATAACAAATTTAACTCCTTGGCCCAATGATAAATTAACCCCGGCAGTAACAAGTAATGCTGCAAGAGCTGCAAAAACCACCCATTTATACGGCTTAATAAACTGAAAAATAGGAATTAAACTACTAAAAGCAGCTTTGTCTTTTTGCTCGGTTTTACTATTGCTCATAGTGGATTCTTTTAGATGAATAGGGTATAGATATGGTTACTTAAATCATAATTTCAATAACTAACTAAGGGACTAACCATGACAACTGAAAAAGTAACGGGCGAATTTAACGTTAAACTCAATCCTATTGAAGGTTATGCAAAGGGCATTGATGGCGTAAACCTGGGTCGTATGTCAATTGATAAAACGTTTACAGGTGGGCTTGATGCAACCAGCACTGGCGAAATGCTCAGTGCCATGACCGCAACTCAAGGCAGTGCCGGTTATGTGGCAATTGAACAAGTAGTTGGCACACTTGCAGGTCTTAAAGGCAGCTTTGTGCTGCAACATTTCGGCACTATGGATAAAGGCCAAGATTCATTAATTTTAAACGTGGTGCCAGATTCTGGCAGTAATGAACTTGCAGGCCTTAGCGGAAAAATGGCAATTCGCATCGAAGCAGGTATACACATTTATGATTTTGAGTATCAATTATAAGCGATACAGCCATGCAGAAAATAATTGAGTTTAAAAAGCAGCGTGGCTTTTTTAGAGGCGGTATTGATATTGACGCACTTAATGAGCGAATTTATCAATTAAACCAAGATGGCTGGAAAGTAATAAATGTTAGCGCCTCTGCAGGATTATACGGCCAAGTTTATTCATACATCTTACTTATTGAAAATGAAGAACTATAAGGAATATAAATGACGTTATCACTGTGGCTAAGCTTAGTCGCCATTTGTATGATGGGTGCAATGTCTCCTGGGCCAAGTTTGGCTGTGGTGTTAAAACACAGCATTCATGGCAGTATGAAGAACGGCATGTTGGCAGCGCTGAGCCATGGTGTTGGCGTCGGTTTTTATGCTGCAGCATCGTTACTTGGCCTCGGTGCACTAATGTTGCAATTTCCTACTGTGTATCAAGTGTTAGTTTACTTAGGTGCAGCGTACTTGGCATATTTAGGGGTTAAAATCTTATTAGCCAAACCAAGTAATAGTGAGTTAAAAGTGGCTCAGCAAAGTGGCAGTGCAAAACAAGCCTTGCAAGACGGCTTTGCTATTGCGTTTCTAAATCCTAAATTAGCGGTATTCTTTTTAGCCCTGTTTTCACAGTTTATAGATCCTGCCAATCTCAGTTTTAAGGTCGGTTTGATTATGTGCTTAACGGTTTTTACTATTGATACTGGCTGGTATCTGATTGTTGCAGCATTGACAGAGCTTTCAAAGAAGCGCTTTGCTTTTACTAAATCATCCCCATGGTTTGATAAAATATTAGCGGTGATTTTTATTGGTCTAGCAATAAGGGTGGTGCTAATGGTGTAGTTTATTAAACTTAACTAATCCTTACTACTTCCCTTTAAAGCTGTTTTTAGCAATTTCTAATTCACCTGTGTAATAGTGGCTTATGACTGAGTTATTCCGTTAGTCAGTCGATTTATTTCACGTTATCTACATGATCGCAGCACTTCTAAACTAAATTCCTCACCTTGCTAGCTATTGCCCTTACTGCTGCATACGTATTCATCACACTTATTTTACTTTTTAGTTACACTTTGTTGGTTTTATTTTATCCACAATTTCAAAACAAACAGCACACAATTATAAAATCAATAGGGTAGAAAGCTCATGGGGAAATTCAAACTAAGTGCGTTAATGCTCGCAATGTTTGCAACCAGCAGTGTACTAGCTGCAGTTGAAAGTGACGCGCAAAGTACCGTAAAAAAACCACAACTAGAAGAAGATCTTGAAGTCATTGAAGTGCGTGGCTTTAGTCGTAGTTTAATCCAATCACTTAATCAAAAACGCTTTACTGATACGGTATCTGAGCAGTTATCGGCGGATGACTTAGGTGCTTTGCCTGATGTATCTATGGCTGATGCGCTCACTCGGTTACCGGGGATCTCAGCGGTACGAACCGGCGGGCAAGCGGCAGAAATCAACATTCGCGGTATGTCCGGTGGATTTGTATTTTCAACTTTAAATGGCCGTGAACAGGTATCAACTAGTGGCAGCCGTAGTATTGAGTTTGACCAATATCCGTCTGAATTGATCAGCTCAGCAGCCGTGTATAAATCACCAAAAGCATCGCTTATCGAAGGTGGTGTTGCAGGTACGGTAGAACTGCAAACAGCTAGCCCGCTTGATAATGATCAGCAACATAAGTTTGTGGTTAACGCTAGAGGTATGTACAACGACCGAGCGTCAGAGGTGAACGATGCCACTGAGTTTGGCGACCGCATTAGTTTTTCCTATCAAGGTAAATATCTTGACGATACTTTAGGTGTCGCACTTGGTTATGCACGGTTATTTCAACCCAGCGTAGCAACACAGTTTATTGGCCTTGCCTATAACGATAATAAAGACGTTGATGGTGTTGCAAATGATACCAATGGCCCCGAACTTAAACCTGAAAATGAGTATATCAGCGAAGGTTTTGAGCTTCAGCATTTAGGTGGAGAAGAAACCCGTAACGGTTATATGGCGGCGATTGAATGGGCACCGGTGGATAATTTTAAATTAAAAGGGGACGTGTTTTTATCACGCTTTGACACTGAGTCATTTGCTCGTGGGTTACGAGTGAAATTAGGTGGCCCAACGGCCACTTATACAAACGCTCAGCTAGAGGGAAATTCAGTAGTTGGTGCCTCTGTTAATCGTACTTCAAAAGGCTACACTCGCGTTGAAATTGTCAATGATGATAACCAAGACTTTGATGAAGTAGATAGCTACGGTGTTAACGCCGATTGGCAAGTGACAGAACGTTTAAACGTTAATGTTGATGTGTCGCTGTCACGGGCTAAAAGTAACTTTCGCAATGGCTTATTGTGGGCGTTGGTTGCCGAAGACGCCTCAGCCGAAGAACCTGTGTTAGATAAAAACGTATCAATAAACTACCAACTTAATGGTTTAAATTTACCTGATGTAGGCTTTAATCAAGCGGCTGCATTTAGCGATATCGACCGAGTAATGGTTAGTAAATACGGTATTTACCCTTATCAAAATGAAGATGAAGTAAGCGCTTATCGCCTTGATTTTAAATACGAGCTGAATAACAGCTGGTTTAGCTCTGTTGAATTTGGCGCGCGTTATTCAGATCGCGAATACAGCAATAACCGCTCAGTGTTTGAATACGGTAATGATGGTGATTTTTCAGTGAGTGAGCCGCCACTGCGTTTAACCAATGACATGGTAAATGTTGTTGACTGGGAAGGTGACTTTAGTTATTTCCCATCATATTTGGCGATTGATTTAGACAAAGCGCTTAATGCTTGGTTTCCTGAAGGCGCACCAGAGCCAGTTAAAACTTGGGGTAATGCAGATGGGGTAGTTGACTCGCAAGGTTACACCACTAACTATTCGTGGACCATGCTACAAAGTGGCTCAGTATACGAAGAAGTACTTTCAGCCTACGCCATGCTTAATATTAATACTGAAATTGGTACTATGCCAGTACTGGGTAATATTGGTATTCGCCGTGTTGATACCGACCAATCGGCCACTATTTTAGAAAATGTTAATGGTGATTTATCACTCGGTGCACAAAACATTACCGACAGTATCGGCATCATAAATCAAAATTATTTACCTAATGTACTTGGCACAACTTATACCAATTATCTGCCATCCCTTAATTTAAACTTTCAGCTAACGGATAACACGCAATTACGCTTTGCGGCGGCTAAAGTAATGTCGCGTCCACCGATCAATCGCCTAGCTGGGGACGCCAGTGCGCAGGCTGATAAAACCAGCGGCAAAATTAACGGCTCAAGTACCAATAATCCATTCTTAAAACCATTTTATGCCGACCAATACGATATCTCTTACGAGCATTATTTTGATGAGTCAGATGGTGCGCTAGTGATCGCAGGTTTTTATAAAAACATCGATTCGTTTATCGATACCATCGCCATTGAAGGGTTTGACTTTAAAGGTAATGGTTTTAACGTCCCTGACTATATAGAAAATCCAGTCAGTGGTGAGCAAGTTGCCACAACTAACGGCACTTACACAACGGCGGTAAATAACGCCAATGGCGGTTATATTCGCGGTATTGAACTTGCCTACACGCAAGTATTTTCGTTTTTACCCGCGCCGTTTGATGGCCTTGGGTTTAACGGTAGCTATTCATACACCGAGAGCGAAGTTGAATCTATCACCAGCTTAGGTGGTGAAACGGTTACACAAGGTTTACCTGGTTTGTCTAAAAACGTGTTAAACGGCACTTTATTTTACAGCTTAGATAATTTTGAAACCCGCCTTAATGTGCGTTACCGCTCAGACTTTGTTTCAGAGCAAGTGGCGATCAATGAGCAAGTGGTTAATTTTGATGCCGAGACCGTGGTCGATTTTCAAACCTCTTATCAATTTACAGACTCATTTGGCATGTTGCTACAGGTTAATAATCTTACTGATGAACCAACCCAAAGTTACTTTGGCAATGAAAACATCACCGGTACTACCCAGTACTTTGGTCGTCAGGTTTATTTAGGTTTTACCTATAGCCACTAATAGCAAATTGGAGCATAAATAATGAATAAAATAACTAAATTGACTCATTTGCTATTAGCAGTGAGCTTAACACTACTGTTTGGCTGTGGAGGCTCAGGCAGTAGCGATGTAAAAGCAGGCCAAGCCTTATTGACTTGTGATGTACCGCAAGTCCCTAATGCAGCAGGCACTCAATGTGTTGCTCCTGAGCCTATCTCTTGTGACGCACCGCTGTTTCCAGATGCAAATAATGAAAGCTGTACCAGTGGCTATAACCCCGACTTACCAGACCCAGTGGTATTCGCCGGGGAAAATGAAGCCGTATTATTTTATAAACGTGATAAGAATGAAGGGTACGAAGGCTATCGTTTACACTCTTGGAATACCGACGGCTGTGATGCTTACGCGCCGCCGTTTGATGCCACCGATTGGGCTAATGGCCATGAATATAATGGTGTCGATCCAAACTATGGAGCTTATTGGATTGTCACGCTAAAAGACGGTTATACCGAGTGCGCTAATTTTATTATTCATATTGGCACAGAAGGTTCAGGTAAAGCCCATGGTGATGTGGATTTAACCATGCCACTGATGCAGGACGACGAGCGTTTTGTACGTATGAACTTTACCTTTGATGGTGAGCCAACAGTATTTGAATACCCAGTAGAAGCGCTTGGCGAACGCCCGGTTGCAATTGACGGTGCATCAGCACACTGGATTGATTTAAATACTGTGCTGTATAAGCCAAGCAATGAGCTTACGCAGATTATTAAGCTGCATTCATCAGCTGCTGCCGATTTGGTTGTTGATGTTGATACTGGCTTAAATGGTGAAACCGTTGAATTAATGGCAACGAGTTTAACCGATGCACAAGCAGCGAAAGTACCGCACTTAACAGATTGGACTGCCTATCAAGGTAATTGGGATGCCGCTACTGCAAAACAACTTATAAAACAACAGCTCGTTGTAGCGGGCTACGATGCAGAAGGCAAGCTACTTGAAGCAAGTTTTGTGCAAACCGCCAAAGCCCTTGATGCACTTTACACCCAAGGTGAAAACGACGCAAATGAAGCCATGCTAGGCGTGCATTATAATAACAATGCAATTGATGTTTCAGTATGGGCACCAACCGCTAGCAATATGATGCTTAATGTATTTGACGCCGATAAAGCACAAGTACATAGCACTGCCATGACGTTAGACAGCAATACAGGTATTTGGTCAGTGAGTTTAGACAGCAAATACGACCGTCATTATTACCGCTATGCGTTTGATGTTTACCACCCTACTACTCAAGCGATTGAAAGTTTATGGAGTACCGATCCTTACTCACTGAATGTATCAAGCAATGGCCTGTATTCGCAGTTGATCAACTTAAATGATGACGATACCAAACCACAAGGCTGGGATGAGCACAGTGTACCAACAATTACCAACCCGGAAGATGCCATTATCTATGAAGGTCATGTACGTGATTTTAGTATTCGCGATACGTCAGTAAGCGCAGCAAACCAAGGTAAATATTTAGCATTTACTGAGCTTGAAAGCATCCCTATGCAGCACCTTAAGCAACTAGCTGACAAAGGTTTAACGCATTTTCACTTACTCCCTGTAACAGACATTGGCACCATTGAAGAAGATGCGGATAAGCGCGTTGAAATCACTGACACCCTAGGTAAGTTATGTGAGCGAATAGACGATGCCGCCGATGCTTGTAAAATCGAAAATAAAAACAGCATCATTGCTCATTTAATGCAAAGCTACTTTCCGGGTTCTGATGATGCTCAAGCACTTGCCAGCGCGATGCGTGATTTAGACGGTTTTAACTGGGGTTACGACCCGCATCACTTTATTGCCCCAGAAGGTTCGTATGCATCAAGCAGTGAAGGGGTTGCCCGAGTTAAAGAGACACGCGCCATGGTACAGTCACTTCAAGAGATCGGCCTTCGCGTGGTTCTTGATGTGGTATACAACCATACAACGTCATCAGGCATTTGGGAAAAATCAGTGTTTGATAAACTCGTGCCGGGTTATTACCACAGATACAGTGAAATAACGGGGGATATCGAGCGTTCAACCTGTTGTGAAAACACCGCGACTGAACATGTGATGATGGACAAGTTTGTTAGCGATTCACTAGTCATACTTGCTCGTGATTTTGGTTACGACAGCTTTCGCTTTGATGTTATGGGGCACATGCCTAAATCATCAATTTTAGCAGCGCGTGAAGCGGTGCAAGCTGTTGACCCTGACAACTACTTTTATGGCGAAGGCTGGGATTTTGGTGAAGTCGCTAATAACCGATTGTTCACTCAAGCTAAGCAAGCTGATATGGCAGGCTCTGAAGTTGGCACATTCAATGACCGCATCCGTGAGGCTGTGCGCGGTGGGGCTATGTTTAGCAATAACCCGACCGATGGTAATTTAGCAGACCAAGATACTCTGCGTTTATCACTGGCGGGTAATTTACAAAACTATATCCTGAAAGACTTTAAAGGTAATTCGGCAAAAGGTAATAGCTTTAGCTGGAATACTCAGCCGACGGCTTATGCTTTAGACCCTGCTGACAGCATTAACTACGTATCAAAGCACGATAACGAAACCTTATGGGATCAACTGCAATATAAACATGCAACAAGTATGAGTATTGAGCAACGAGTGCGTGCGCATAATATGGCATTAGCAATTCCATTAGTAAGCCAAGGTATCCCGTTTATGCAACTTGGGGCTGATTTACTACGCTCAAAATCAATGGATCGTGACAGCTACAATGCAGGGGATTGGTTTAATGCGGTAGATTTAACGAAAGAAAATAATAATTGGAATATTGGTTTACCTAATGCTGAGAAAAACCAACAGGAATGGCCTGAAATCATTAAGGTCTCAGGTAATCCACAAGCTGCTGCACAGCCGCAAGATATAGCTTACGCAGGGGATGTGTTCCAAGAGTTTTTAGCTATTCGTAGTAGCAGCCCATTATTTAGATTAACCACAGAGCAAGATGTTATTGACCGTGTAGGTTTTCACAATGTTGGTAAAAACCAGCAACATGGTTTGATTGTAATGAGCATTGATGACGGTCAAGGTTTTGCAGATTTAGATAACCAAGTTGACGCGCTCGTAGTAGTAATTAATGCAACTGAGCAAGCGCTTTCACATACAGTACCAACCGCTGCTGGGTTTGAATTACATCCAATACTTAAAAACAGCACCGATAGCAGTATGTCTGGAGTGAGTTTTACTGCCAGTGAAACCGACGGTACATTTACAGTCCCAGCTTATACAATCGCGGTATTTGTAAAACCACAAGGCGAGAACCAAGGTGTAGGCTTAAGTGCGAATGCAACAGTGGGCGCGCCAGACGTAGTGCCTTTTGGCAGCACTACAGTATATGTGCGAGGTAGTTTAAATGATTGGGGCACAGCTGACAGCTTTGAGTATATGGGCAATGGTGAATACCGTATCGCTATTACTTTAACTGCGGGAGATTATGAATTTAAAATTGCCTCTGAAGATTGGTCGAGTGTGGATTTTGGCGCGCTGTCTGATGCTGATAAAGCAGTGTTGGAAAATCAAACCGAGCCTTTAATGCGCAGTGGCGCGAATATGACCTTTAATGCCGCAATTGATGCAACTTATGTATTCTCGTTTGATGCCAGCGATAAAGACAATCCAACGCTGAGAATTTATAACGAAGAACGATTCGTTGGCACGCCTGTATTTGTTCGTGGCAGCTTAAATGAATGGGGCACCAGTGATGAGTTAATCTATCAAGGTAAAGGCGTTTATACCTTTACTAAAATTCTCAGTGTAGGTAGTTATGAATTTAAAATTGCTTCTGAAGATTGGGATACCGTTGATTATGGTTCCGGTGAAGCGGATGCAATCGTAACCGTTGCCGAAGATAAGTTATTAGCTGTTAAAGGCGCTAATATGACGATGGATGTTGCAACCGAGGGCGAATATCAGTTCATTTTTGATGCCAGTGATTTGAATGCACCCACGCTGAGTGTATTTAATGCGCAAATGTTTGCAGACACTCAAGTTTACTTACGTGGCAGCTTAAATGGCTGGGGTACCGAAAACCCCCTAATCTATCAAGGGAATGCTATTTATAGTACATCACTTGATTTAGATGCCGGTGATTATGAGTTCAAAATAGCCTCTGAAGATTGGAACACTGTGGACTACGGCGGGGTAGGCGATGCACCAATAGTTAATATTAACGAGATAATGTTGCTTGAAGTGATAGGTGGCAATATAGCTCTGAGTATTACCGAATCAGGTAATTACACGTTTAAAGTGATTGGCCCAGATAAGGACAATATGAACCTACTTATTACTAAACAGTAGTGATCATATTTTCCTAAGCTTAAGCTGAGCATAACCCTGTATGCTCGGCTTTTTTAGTGCCTACTTATTTAAAATTGCATTAAAAGGCTTAACCTGAACTCTGGTAAAGATTTTTAATGCACTGATTTTAAATGTTTTTATTTAACTTAAATTGTTTACGGCTATACATAAATAGCATGATGCCAGGAATGTATAAAATAACAGATAGCAGCAGCGTGTTTAGCCCCGCAGCATATACTAACCATAGTCCATAAATACTGGCACCAAAGCCCATCAGCTTAATAGCAACAGAAAGCTTTTTTGCAAAGGCTACTTTTACCATGTAAGCGGCCACTAAAAAGTAAGGCACTAATATCATGGACGTAGAAACAAGAACTAAGGTGTTATAGCTTTTACCAGTAAATAAAATAAGCACTAAGCAAAGTTGAACAGTTAGGCTGGTTAAGGTCAGTGATGCAATAGATGTCCCATTGCTATTTTGTTGCTTAAATATGTTAGGAAATGCGCCATATTTGGCTGCGCTGTTAGGTACTTCTGCAGCATAAATAATCCAACTTAAATAAGAGGCTAATACAGATACAATAAGTCCCGCGCTAATAATAACTTTACCACTGGTCCCTGTTATCATTGCCATAATGCCTGCCATTGAAGGGTTACTAAGCTCTGTAATATTGGCCTGACTCATTAACCCAAATGCCAACATAGTGATGGCTATATATAAAATTAGCGCAGCAATCACGCCTATAAATGTGGCAAGGCCTATGTCTTTACGGTTTTTAGCTCGAGCGGAAAGGACTGCCGCACCTTCAATGCCAGTAAACACCCATAAAGTAATTAGCATAGTGTTTTTTACTTGTTCAATAAAATCAGTTTTCACGCTGACATTACTTTGATTTGCTTTAAATATTGCGGGGTCAAAGTACGCGTAAGCAAAGCCTATAAATAATAATAAGGGTATCACTTTAGCTATGGTGCCAAGTAGGTTTACAAAAGAGGCTTGCTTAATGCCTCTAACAATAATGAAATGCACAGCCCATAAAATAATAGATTCACCGATAAAGGCTGCAAAAGTATTACCATCGCCAAATAGAGTGCGTTCTGGGGTATCAATAAATGCACCTAAAGCAGCAAACGCCACAACTAAATAACCAACAACACCAATGGTGGCACACAGCCAATAGCCCCATGCAGATAAAAATCCAGCAAGCTCGCCAAAACCTTCTCGGGCATAAATATAAATACCGCCATCAAGTTCAGGTTTAGCGCGAGAGAGTTGCAAAAAACATCCAGCAAGTAGCAAAATACCAACACCAGTAATAAGCCAGCCAACTAACACTGCATTTACGCCCGCAACTTCAGCCATATTTTGTGGCAAACTAAATATACCCGCACCCACCATGGCGCTAAATACCAGCGCGGTTAGCGCTACTAATCCAATTTTATTTTCTTTCATTTGACTGCTTATACTGTGTTAATTACTAACCTTTTAAAGGCGCAAAGTGATGGTTTAATTGGGCTATATGCTCAGGTCCAATACCACAGCAACCTCCAATTAGGGTGGCGCCTTGTTGATGCCACTTTTTAGCCCACTCTAGATATGAAAGAGGGGTTAGATCTTCTCGTACTTCATCTAAACCTTCGTTAGCCGTAGCTTCTTTAGTTTGTGGTGCAAATGCATTCGCATACGCACCTATTTGTACGTGCTCTGCCTGCAGGTCTTTTAAAACATCTAAGGTTACGGTTAAAGCATGCTCAATAACCTCTGGTTGGCAGCAGTTAAATAAAATGCCCGTTACCTTTGCATTTAGCATGGCAGTTACTGCATCTTTTACAGATTCTCCTGAGCGCAGAGTTGCTTGATTACTTGGTTGTTCATCTTCAAGGGTAAAAGCAACCCATACCGGTTTTTGGTTGTTGCAGATCTGGTTAATTAACGTGTTTATATCTAGCGCTTCTTGAATAAGGCTTTGCGTTTCTATTAGCCATAAATCAGCATAAGGCACTAAACCTTCGATTAAAGGCGTTGCGATACGACTAAGTTGATCAGCTTGGTATAAATCTGGACGATAAGAGCCAAACATAGGTGGTAAACTGGCTGCGATTTTAGTTCCTATATTATTTTGTATTACAGCGTCTTTTGCGGCTTGGCCAGCTGTTGCAGCAAGTGATTTGGCTGATTGTGCAAAGCGCTCTTCGCCAATGTGAAAAGGTACTAACGCATAGCTATTTGTGGTAATAATATTGGCACCACTTTGAATAAAGTTACTGTGTGCTTGGGTTACTTTTTCAGGCGCCTCTATTATGGCAAGCGCAGACCACTCAGGCTGTTGAAAGGGAGCGCCAATGCGAGCGAGCTCTCGGCTCATGCCGCCATCAAGTAAAGTTAAGGTGTGAGTTGTCATTGCGCTTCCTCTGTATGAGATAATCTTGATGTGGATGTTTAGACGTCTATAAATCCGATTGCGAGAATATAGAACACACGACCTGTTTAAACAACCCTTTGTGTTAATCTTTTAGGTTTATTGGCAATACTTCGTAATAGGTTAACAATTTAGCTAAATTGCATTCAACTCAGTGATCACGTAATTTAAATGTTTAATCAAATTAAGAGTAAGCTATGAGTACCCCTATTTTAAAAAGTGCTAAATTCGACTCTAAAGTAAAATCATACTGGGTAGTGCTTGGAGTTATCACTTGTGTATTGTGTTTGGTGGGAATTCCATTTATCCCATTCGTCGCTTTCATTATCTGGCTGGTGGCAGGGCGAATATTGGCTGCTATGTCAGCTAACTTATTGGAGCGAAAGCTAGTTGTTAAGCGCGGTGTATTTTTCAAAGAAGAAAAGTCCATCCCACTTGAAAAAATAACTGACGTCGGGTTAAGCCAAGGCCCGTTGATGCGTTTATTTGGTTTGTATCGACTAAGCTTTGAAACCGCAGGTCAGTCTGGTCATGGCGCATTAGTATCGTTACTTGGGGTAGTTGATGCCAGTGAGTTTCGCGAGGCAATCTTAACTCAAAAAGATAATCTAACCGCACAGCAGCCAACTACAAAATCGGCTGATCATGAACCACAAAGCCAAGTTGAGCTAATACGCGCACTTACTTACAGTGTGAAAAATATTGAACAAATGTTAGTGACAATGCTGGATGATAAAAAGTGAGAACAGCTTTATATTATACTGTGTTGTTTAGGTTGTTCTCCCCCCACATTACAGTGCCTCTTAACCTCTTTGTGAATAAATCACGTAAAGATTTTTTGTACAAAAACCGTGACTATTAAGCAAATAAGTCATTATTTTTTGGGTGTGATAACGTAAGGCCAATATCTGAACTTTTTCATTAACAGCAAGGGTCTTCTTTTGTTTTAACCCTCCCAAAGTGTCTTATGCTATTAGCTCAGATTATCTCTAAACCTCTTGCTTTGTACCTTTTATGGGTGTAATTTAAAGCGGTTTTATCTGAAAAGGATGCAGCTTTATTAGGGGTCAAAGTAGTTGATTTCTAATAGGACTCTAATTTTGTAGCATATATTTGTGCTACACAAACACATGGAGAGAAGTTAAATGGCTAGTAAAGAGTCAACCGCAGTAATTTGGATGTTGTCAGATTCATTTATCTTAAGTGTGATGTTACTAATCGGTGGTTTTTTAGGTAAAGCTATCAGCCCATTCCAAGTTGTCTTTTTGGTTAATGTAATTGCAGCTTGTGCGGCCATTATATTATTCTCGAAAGGTAAATGGGAAAATATCAAACCCCAAAAAATGAAGCTACATATTTTCAGAGGACTGCTTGGTGTTAGTTCAACAATATGTTTGTTTTATGCTCTGCAATATCTAAGTTTAGCGGAAGTAACCGCGATTAACTTTTTTGTGCCACTTATAACGTCCATTTTGTCGGTGTTTATCTTTAGAGAAAAACCAAAAGCCTATGTCTATATGGCTATTATTTTGAATTTAGCTGGAGTGATGATGCTGCTTTCTCCAAAACTAATGGCGAGCCAAGTAACGCAGCAAAACCTCTATCTAGGATTGATCTTTGCACTGTCAGCGGTAGCTATTTTAGTCATTTATAATATTAATTTAAAGAGAATAGGCAATGCAGAGAAAGTTGTGCCTCAAATGGTTTTTGCTCCCCTCTATTCGGCGATTATCTTATTACCCGTCGCTATTTTTGTCTGGAAACCTTTAGATACAAATAGTGCTCTACTAATTATGCTATATGGTGGGCTCCTTATTACTAAACTTGCAGCACGTTTTTTCGCTTTTAATAAAAGTGACTTATCTAAGCTAATGCCGCTTGAATATGCGCAAATTCTATTTTCTAGTATTTTGGGCTACATTTTTCTTCAACAAACTCAAACTTTATTGGGTATCACAGGCATTGTATTGATCGTGCTATCAAGTATCGCTCATGTTTTATTCATGCACTTTGAGAGGAATAGCGACACTAAGAATATGAAAGGAATTACCAATGATTAAAGTCGTAACGCAAAAATTCCGGCGATCGAGTGATCGCCGGGCTGTTTTAATCTTTCATCTAAACATTTTTCCTAGCACCTAGAATCTTTACCCTTGTATTACTGGCTGACCTGCTAGCATACGTAGTTCTTTACTGCGCTCGGTTTGCATTTCGTATGAAGCGGTTTTAATGCTGCTCACGTAATTCCACTTAGCGGTGGCTTGCTCTGGGGTAAAGGTCACGGTTAAGTAACCTCTATCGACTAAGTTGTTATAGATAAGATCATTGACTAATAGTGCAATAACTTGCTCCATTTGTGCCGTAACTTCAGGTCCTTGTGTATTCAGCGCTAGGTATTCTTCAAGACCAGGCGAAGACACCGAAGAGGTAGCAAATTCTACACCGGCATTTTGTGACGCTGCAATTGGGTTTGCAGCATCAGTAACTAATTGCCCAGCCCAACCGTTATGAGTATCACCCGCTAAAACCACTAAGTTCTTTTGTGCGGCAATGGCAGTACCAAGCAGCACTTCACGTTCGTAGGCGTAACCATCCCATGCATCTAAATTGTATGGTGCAGTAGTATCAACTCGAGCGCGTTCGGCATCAGTAACACTTGGATCGCCTGCAAGCACGCGGCCTTTGATTTGTGCAAGTTCAGCAAATAATGCCGATGCTTGTGCTAATAATGCATTTGTGTCGCCGCCATTTGCTTGACTTATTTGTAAGCTCACTAGTAGTTGCAGTACTTCAAACGGCAAATGCATTTTGGTCATCAGTACTTGTTGGCCAAGTACCTGCCATTTTGAGTTTGATGTTGTCATGCCATCAGTGAGCCATGTTAGCTGCTCATTGCCAAGTAATGCGCGCGATGGTGAGCTTAGTGCATTTGCAAAATCACTTTGTCCTTGTGCACTGGTTAGGTCAAAATCAGCATAGCTTAGCTGTTCATCACGGGCGAGTACACGCGTGTCTAGCATGTATAAAGAGACTAAATTACCAAACTCAAAGCGACGGTAAATTCGTTCTTTATCAGCTACATTACGAATTGGCATCCATTCAAAATAGGCCTGTAGGGCATGTAGCTTACGTTCGCTAAATTCACCTTCGCCTTCATTATGGTTTTCTGCGCCATTTCGCCATGTGTCATTGGTAATTTCGTGGTCATCCCACACAGTAATAAATGCACAGTTACTATGCGCAGCTTGTAAGTTTGGATCAGTACGATAGTGGGCATAGCGGTTACGGTAATCAGCTAAGCTAATTATTTCGTCACTGTTATCTTCTGGCAGTAAACGGCCTAAAATACCAGCATCTTCAGTAGCGTAGCCATCATTGCCGTATTCATAGATGTAATCACCTAAATGCAATACAGCGTCTATGTCTGTTTGCTTGGCTATTTCACCATACACATGGAAAAAGCCTGCGGGGTAGTTGGCACACGATATAACAGCAAATTTCACTTTATCAATACTGCCTGTTGGTAGTGTTTTACCTGCACCAATAGGTGAGGTTTTGCCATTCGATTTAAAGCGATAATAGTAAGTGGTGTTGGCGTTTAAGCCTTGTAAGTCGACTTTTAAGGTGAAGTCTGTAGCTGCACTTATATGTGTTTCACCATTGTGGCTGATATTAGCAAAGTTAGGGTCGGTTGCTGCTTGCCATTGTACTTTAATGCTGGTGGTTGTTGGATCTAGAGGGGTTACACGAGTCCACAGAATTAGGCTGTCAGCTAATGGATCACCACTGGCAACACCATGAGCAAAGCTTACGTCAAGAATGTCGTCATCTTCATCATCAAACCGACAAGCTGTTAATCCTAATGATAAAACGGCGACACCAAATCCTGCCGCCGAGGCTTTTAAAAAATTTCTTCGTGTAAACGTCATTGCTCTGTACCGCTAAATTTAAAAGTAAGAGCTTATCCGACCAGTATGACTTTTATGTGAAGCTGTTATGCCAATTGCATTAAAATACTTGGCAAACCTGTTCTGCATTACAGGTAATAACGGTGACGTTTTCATAACCAACGCGGGTAAGTGCTTCAGCGCTTAATGTTGCGCGTGCGCCACTGGCGCAGTGTAAGTAAATTGGCCGAGCTGGGTCTTTTTCGATTTCCATTAACTTCATTTCTAGTAAACCTCGGGGAATATTAATTGCGCCGATAGCTGCTTTTGCCGCATGTTCGGCGGGTTCACGTACGTCAATTAATAGCCCTTTGTTGCCAGCAATTTCTTGCTTGGCCTGTGTAGCCTCAATGCGGCGTTGATTTGGCGTAATTATTTTCATTAGATCTGGGATTGAAGTAAGCATGTTATTCCTCGAAACCTAGTTTTTTTAAAAGAGTGATCATCGGGCACCATTTACTAAATGCTGATTGAATTAAGTTTAGAGCAATAAACACTGTAAACCAAATCCACAATGGATCATGAAATTGCTGTAGTAACAATGATATGCAAATCATTACACCTGCTATCAAGCGAAGAGCATCGTTTAGTTTCACGGTTAACCTTAGTAATAGTGACTGTTACTATTTAATATATTAGATAAAGCTACATTAGTAAATTATAATATTAGACTTTTCTAATATAGCTAACTATAATCTGCTGTACTTTGAATATAAGAGTGGAACTATGACTATCGACTTTGCAGCTATGGCTAATAACGTAGAGCATGCTGAGCAGCTATTAAAAATTTTAGCAAATAAAAACCGTTTAATGATTTTGTGCTCTTTGCAGGGGCGTGAAATGAGTGTTTCTGAATTAAATGCGGCTGTACCATTGGCACAGTCTGCTTTATCGCAGCATTTGGCTGCACTACGAAAAGCAAATATTGTTAGTACTCGTCGCGAAAGCCAGACCATCTATTATCGGGTGATTAACGACAACGCACAGGCTATGTTAGCCACGCTCTATGGTTTATTTTGTAAGGAATAACCAAATGGATAAGCTCGACAGTGCAGTAAAAAATAGTCTTAACGGGCGTATTCCTATCATTATTTTTGTAATGGCTGTGTTGCTTGGCATTATGGCTTTACAGCAAACTCCCCGTGAAGAAGAACCGCAAATAGTGGTGCCGATGCTGGATATTTATGTCTCAGCTCCTAACATTGAAGCTCCCGAAGTGGCAAGGCTGGTCACGCAACCACTCGAAAAGTTATTGGCGCAATTACGCGGTGTTGAGCATATTTATTCAACCACACAAAGTAATGGCACTGTGGTGACATTGCGCTTTACTGTGGGTCATGATCGTGAACAAGCAATCCTCGATACTTACGCCAAACTATATAGTTATCAACATACCATGGCGTCATTTATTAGCTCATGGCAGGTGCGCCCGGTCGAAGTAAATGACGTGCCGATTGTGATGCTAGGCTTATTTAGTAAAGATCCTAAATTATATAACGACTATGAGTTAACCCGTTTTGCTAACGAAATTGCGAATAGTTTACAGCGCATAGAAAACACCAGTGAAGTTAAAGTGATTGCTGGGCGCAAACGCACTTTAACGGTCAATTTAGATGCGACGGCCCTAGCAGCTCATCAAACTACGCTCAGCGATGTTTATTATGCACTGAGTGTATCTAATCAATTATCTCAGGTTGGCAGTGTTGTTAATGCAGAGCAACAAATCATGCTACAAGCTGGTGATGTGTTACGAACAAAAGCCGCGATTGAGCAGCTTGTTGTAAATGTTATTAACGGCAAAAGTGTTTATTTAAAAGATATTGCAAAAGTACTCGATGGACCAAGTGAGCCTGAAAATTATCAGTGGCTAGCGCAATCTGATACCACACAAGAGCATCCTTTAGTCACCTTAAGTGTTGCTAAAAAAGCGGGCACAAATGCAGTCGCGGTCGCAAATGATGTACACGCAATGATGGCTGATTTAAAAACTAATTTTTTACCTTCGCAAATAGATTACACAATACTTAGAGATTACGGGCAAACCGCTAACGAAAAAGTGAATAATTTAACCTCAAGCTTAGTGTTTGCGGTATTTACCGTAGTGATTTTTGTTGGTGTATTTTTAGGCTGGCGAGCCGCTATCGTTGTTGGTTTAGCTGTGCCAATTTGTTATGGCATAACCTTAAGCCTCGATTTTGCGTTTGGTTACACCATTAACCGAGTAACGTTATTTGCATTGATATTATCACTGGGCTTGCTGGTGGATGATCCGATAACGGGCATTGATAATATTAGCCGTTTTTTACAAAACAAAGACAATAAAAAACAACAGATTGTCGCTGCAATGAGCGAAATACGTGGTGCATTATTAATGTCGACACTGACCATCATGGTGGCTTTTATTCCTTTGGCTTATATCACTGGCATGATGGGCCCATATATGGCACCAATGGCATTTAATGTGCCTGTAAGCGTGATGGTCTCAACCATTGTGGCATTCTTTGTAACTCCTTGGCTTGCCATGAAGTTATTAAAACAACCGGTTGTTGAGCACAATGATTTAACTTCCCCTAAAGTAGCTATTTATGAACGCTTATTAACGCCTTTACTGGCCAGTAAAGGGCGCGCAAAACTGATTTTATGGGCAACCTTAGGATTATTTATTATCAGTGCATTGCTGCCCGTGATGCGAATGGTGCCGCTGAAGTTATTGCCGTTTGATAATAAAAATGAACTACAAGTACTGATAGATATGCCCGAGGGGACGAATCTGGAGCAAACAACACTGACCGCTCGTAAAGTACAAGCTATAACATGGCAGCTTAGTGAAGTAAGTGAAATAGCTGCGTATGTAGGGCAACCATCAAGCATGGATTTTAATGGTATGGTGCGCGGTTATTATCGCCGTGAGGCCGCTAATTTAGCTGAGCTTAGAGTATTACTATTAGACAAAGCGCAGCGCGAGCAGCAGTCTCATGGTGTCGTGATGCGTTTACGTAAACAGCTTGAGCCATTGGCCGTTAATGGCATTGTGATAAAAGTGGTTGAAGTTCCACCCGGGCCGCCAGTATTTAGCACCTTAGTGGCTGAAGTGTATCGTGATCCGTTTGTTGATACGCAAACCCACCATCAAGCGGCTCAACAAGTTGCACAACGACTGAAGCAAGAGCCCCATGTGGTTGAAGTTGATACAAGTATTGCAGCCACGGCACCGATGCAGCGCTTTATTACCGATAAAGCCAAGGCGGCTTTGTCGGCGGTATCAACACAAGATATTGCCAATACATTAACGATTGCATCTGCGGGTAAAAATGTGGGCGTAATGTATGTCAGTGGTGAAACGCAGCCCGTTGAGATCAAAATGCAATTACCATATCAGCAGCGAAACCAATTAGCGCAACTGCTTGCTATACAAATCAGAGGTGATAGAGAGCTGGCAAAATCAACTAATGAGTTTGGTTTAACTAGTGCGCCACGACCGTTGGTGGCTTTATCTGAGCTGGGTGAATTTCATAACCTAAATGTCGCAAAACCGATTATGCGTAAAGACCAACGCGAGGTTGTATACGTGATGGCAGAGCTTAATGGCCGTACTCCCGCAGAAATCATTGCGGACGTAAACGCTGATTTAAATGTAAGTAGCGATGATTTTGAGCAAACAAATTGGTTAGCCCGCAGCTTTTTTAATAACGGTGGAACTCAGGCTTGGCAATTACCACAAGGCACGCATGTAACGTTTAGTGGTGAAGGTGAATGGCGGATCACAATTGATGTGTTTAGAGATATGGGAATTGCGTTTGCTTTTGCGTTAACCGCCATTTTTATTATTTTACGAATACAAACGCAATCTGCCAGTTTATCGCTGATTATTATGTCGGCTATTCCACTTACTGTGATTGGTATTATGCCGGGTTTTTGGTTAATAAATCAGTTTGGTGAGCGCTCCATAGCCGGTGCTCCAGAGCCTGTGCTATTCACCGCAACAGCGATGATCGGCATGATAGCACTTGCTGGTATTGTGGTGCGTAACTCGCTTATTTTAGTTGAGTTTATTAATCAAGCTCGCGGGCAAGGGATGGCAATAAAAGCGGCATTGATTGCCGCAGGCACAACGCGGATGCGACCAGTACTACTGACTGCGGGCACAACTTTATTAGGCAACTTAGTGATTACGTTAGACCCCGTATTTAGTGGTCTTGCTATTGCTATTATTTTTGGCATTGTGGCATCAACATTGTTTTCGTTGTTTGTGGTGCCGTTAGTTTATTATTTAGTGTTTGCGAACACACAAACAACCGAGGATGAAGCTCATGCAAGGTAAATCAAAACTGTTCGGCTCAATCATTGCGTTGTTAGTGATTATTGTTGCCGTGCTTTATATGGCAGGTAGCTTTTCAAATAAACAAGCCGCAGGAAATAAACCCGTATTAGCAACGACATATGAGGGAAAAGTCGCTACCGTTGAACTGACGGCGATCAAGCGCAGTGAATATGTTCCCGGTACTGTGATTGCAAAACAAAACACGCAAATTTCGTCACGAGTGATGGCACAAGTGGAACGTTTAAATGTACGTGCTGGTGATAGTGTTGTGCAAGGCGATGTTCTCATTACTTTGCAGCAAGACGATTTTAAAGCGCAATTGGCACAAAGTGATGCGCAAATAAAAGCCATTCAAGCGTCACTTACACAAGCTGATAAACAGCTTAAGCGCGTAACTGACTTATATTCACAAGGGTTGGTATCGGTTAGTGATAATGATGAGGCAAAAGCGAAATTTGATAACTTAACCGCAAGCTTAGCTGTTGCCAAGCAACAGCAAACCCAAGCACAAGTCGCACTTGAATTTACCCGTATAAAAGCGCCCATTTCTGGAGTTGTTGTAGAGCGGTTAGTTGAACCAGGTGATACCGCAGTGCCTGGTTCACCTTTATTGGCACTTTATAATCCACAACAATTACAGCTTGAATTTAATGTGCGAGAACGTCAGGCAATTAGCCTCACACTGGGTCAAAGCTTAACGATCAGTTTGCCTTCACTTAATATAACCGCTGTTGCGGTGGTGAGTGAAATTGTTCCGATTGCCGATAGTGCTGCACGTAGCATGTTAATTCGTTTAGAGTTGCCAACACAATCAAACTTGATGCCTGGTTTATATGCACAGCTTCACTTGCCACTGGATACCGAGCAAGGAATTTTAATTGAGCCAAGTTGGGTGCATGAGTACGGTCAATTAGCCATGGTATATGTTATTAACGAGCAAAAGATTGAGCGCCGCTTTGTTCGTTTAGGGGAGGTGATTAATGCTAAACAGCATATTATCGCCGGGCTTAACGCCGGCGACACATTAGCGGTGGATTTTAAACCTAAATGAAGGTCGCAACTTCATCGAGTGATTTTTTCACCAAGGCATGATTAGGCACAGTAGCATCATCACTTGGGTAACCGACAATGAGCAGCATATAGGGGCGTTCGTTGTCTTTGTCGCGGCCACAAATGTCGGTTAAAAAGCTCATTGGTTTAGGTGTGTGAGTTAGTGTTGCAAGCCCTGCGCGATGTAATGCTTGAATTAAAAAGCCGGTGGCAATACCGACTGACTCATGCACATAGTAGTTGGTGTTTTTATCATTAGTATTTAAGCCGCCTTTCTTTTGGCTGAATACGGCAATTAGCCAAGGTGCATGCTCTAAATAAGGTTTGCTGGCATCAGTGCCTAATGGCTTTAGAGCATCTAACCACTCTTCACCAGCGCGGCCTTCATAAAATGAGCGTTCTAATTTCTCGGCTGCTTCACGAATTTGCTTTTTCACATCACTACTATTAATTGCTACAAAATGCCACGGTTGGTGGTTTGCACCACTTGGTGCTGTAGCTGCGGCTTTAATGCAGGTTTGAATAATATCTTTTGGCACCGGTCGGTCGCTAAAACTACGAATTGTATGACGACGCTGACTGGTCGTTAAAAACTCATTAGCGCGTTCTAGCATCTGTTCATGTGGATATTCAATAAAGTCTGTAAGTGGTTGGTGGTCATGTTGCTGCATGGCTTTTCGCTTCTTATTAAATGTTGATAACTATTTTTATACCTAGTAGCGAGATCAGGTGCAAGTAATATTTTGCTTACGTTTTTCTGTTTTCAGATAACAATATTACTTTGTCGGTTTTCATTACCATGGCTAATTTGTGGGTAAAAAAGACAGTGGAAGAGTAAAAATTAAATTATTTTTTGAGGAATCGTCACTTTCATTCGGTGTATTGCTTAGTTGATACGTAACGAAAAGAAAGGAAGTCGACATGAAATATTTACCTAAACCTAAATTACTCACCTTATTGCTCAGTGCCCACCTTGGGATTATTAGTTTGGCAGCGCCAGGGCTGTCATATGCGGCTAAGCCTCATATTCATACTTTTAATATTCCCGCAGGCAAGCTTGATGATAGTTTAAATCAGCTGGCGATTACCGCAGGTATAGAGTTTCATTTAGATGCTAGTTTGTCGCAAAAAACCCAAAGCCCTTCATTACAAGGTCGTTATAGTCCTGAGCAGGCTATGAATATTCTACTCTCTAATAGTGGGCTTTATAGTGTGGTTCAAACAGATGGCTCGTATCGAATTTTAGCTAAAGCTAGCGAAAATAGAATGATATTAGATACCATCAATGTGGCTACTGGAGATAATTATGGTGTCACTCGTGATGAAGCTGGTAAGCATGCAATTTATGATGACGATATATCAACGGTATATACATCAATAGATGAAATAGAGCGATATAAGGGTAAAGATGCTGCTGATTTGTTTAAAGGTATGCTCAATATTTACAGCGGTGATGCACGAAATGGTGGGGGTGTTGACCCGAGTATTCGCGGGGTACAAGGACCAGGGCGAGTGCCATTATCAATAGACGGTACTGAGCAAGCAATTACAGTGTGGCGCGGCTATCGCGGCGTTTCAAATCGTAATTATGTTGATTCAAATTTAATTGGCAGTATTAAAGCAATAAAAGGCCCTTCACTAACTCCAAATGCACATACTTCAGTTGGTGGGGGGGTACAAGTTAGCACTATTAGTGCTAGCGACGTACTGCTTGAAGGGGAAACCAGCGGTGGGGGTCTTGTAATGGAAAGTAGTAATAATGCCGTTGCTCCTAAGCTGCCGACTTTATTGACTGGGCAGGATTACAGGGAGGTGGAAGGTTTCCCGCAAATGACACCTAATTTTGCTTACGGCGACCCTTCTTTATGGAAAGAGATGAGTGGTGATAAAGAAAATAACCCCTTGTCTGGTGAAGACTATGCTTATCGTTTAGCGCTAGCTACGCGCCAAGATAACTATGAATTACTTGCAGCTTATGCATATCGTAATAAGGGCAACTACTTTAGTGGCACAAAAAAATCAGAGTTTTACAATCAGCCTAATGACCAAGAGTTTAATATTACTAAAATGAATCCGCGTTCTTTAGCGCACCGTCAACGACCAGGTTATGAAGTGCCAAATACCTCCAGCGAGTTGGAATCTTTCTTACTCAAAGGTGAATTTAATATTAGTGAAAACCAGCAATTAAACCTCGGTGCACGTATCACTAATGCGCAGTACGGTGAAATTATGGCAAGTCGAGCTGGTGACATAGGTGAAAATGGTGAAATGGCGCAATGGCCTCTTAGCAAAGTTGAAGCACAAGCCTATAACATTAAATATCAGTGGAACCCGAAAAGTAAGTTTATTAACGTCACTTCAAACCTCTGGAGCACCCATACCATTAGCAATACTAACTCTGCTGGGGGGTTCCCAAATTACGCTAATGCTATTTGGGAGTTAGCGGATCCTGATGCAAGCCCAATAATACGTAATACAGCAGTTGCCAATAACCGTGAGAATCGTTTTGGTTTTGATGTAAGTAACCAAATGATGTTATCGGATGAGTTGGAGCTAACTATGTCAGCGCGTTATCAATATCATAAAATTCGCTCAGAAGATGAATATCGCGGTACAGTCGATGGTTGGAAGCACTGGCCTCGTGAGGGCAGACGAGAAGAGCTTGAAGGGCAGTTTAATTTTAAATGGATGCCTAGTGAGTCGCTGATACTTTCAGCTGGTGCGAGTTATAAAAGTTATTGGGCGATTGATGACTTTTTATCAAGCCGAATTGCGGCTGAGGATGAGCGCTTTACGAAAGAGCACTCTGCCGCTGAAGGGGTATATTTAGAGTATAAAACAGCTTACACAGAAGCGGAACATCAAGAAATAAGGGAGCAAGAGAGAGAGCAGTATAGCGATCTTTTCTTAGGCGATGCTGCAGGCCTTGAAGACTTTTTAAGCTACCTTGAAGATGTCCGAGAAATGAAAAATAAAGTCAATTTAGAGCCTTGGTTACATAATGGTGAGGGTAAATACCGCAGAGCAAATAATATATGTGTTAACGGTGAATTGAATAACGTAGCTAATTATATAGAAGGCAGTTGTCGCCAAGCGGGTGGGCCTGTTAATGAGTACGAGAAGCCAATTGAGGGCGGTAAAAAAAAGGGCAGCCACTGGGCTCCAGGATTTGCTGCAACTTATTTACTTAATGAACATAGTCGAGTGTACATACGTTATACCGAGGGCATCCGCTTCCCGAGTATGTTCGAAAGTACTTTAGGCTTCTCGGCTAATAACAACCCTTACACAGATATTAAACCAGAGCATACCTATAATTATGAAACTGCGTTTGTACATAACTTTGAACAAGGGGACATTAAATTAACCTACTTTCATCATAAAACAAAAGATGTCATAGAACGCTCAGGTAATTTACTTCGTTTTTATAATATTGATAAGCAAACGCTGCAAGGATTTGAGTTTCAAGGCCGCTATGACAATGGTTCGTTTTTTGCTGATTTAAGTTTATCTCACATGACTAAGAATGAAGTCTGTGATGAAAGCCTTGCAATTACTCAGGACCCTGTCGAGGGCTCTGTTCCTAATTGTGTACATGCTGGTTTTGCAGGTGGTTACTTAAGTGATCAAGCTATTCCTAATGACTCGGTTAACTTGAGCCTTGGTGGTCGTTATTTCGAAAATTCCTTAGAAACCGGATTACGAAGTGTGTATTTATCAGCCAGTAAAACTGAAGAAGATCTTGAGCGAGATAAAGCGCTGACTTTTGACGCATACGCAAAGTATATTTGGAGTGAGCGCCTTAACGTTGAGTTAGTAGCCACTAACTTGACTGATCTTTATTATATTGACCCACTGGTTCGTTCGAGCGTTCCAGCTCCTGGTAGAACTGTGAAGTTAAAACTACAAATGAACTTTTAATTTATTGAATTAGCTTAAAAAATAAACCCACAAACTAAATAGTTATTATTTTTTGTGGGTTTTTATTTTTCGTTCGGTGTAGTTAATGAAAGCACCTTAGTTGTGCTTTTTATTTCATTGATTTTTTATTTAAAAGGAACTGAAAAATGAACAAATTATTCGCAACACTCGCCGTACTTACAACCACTTTTAGCTTTGCTGCCCATGCAAATTACGTAGGTACTCAAAATGACAATACCAATATTGAAGTAGGAGAGTCTACGGTTAATGGTGGTCCTCATGTAGCAGGTCGAGCTGGTATTGGCATTGCGGCAATGGGCTCTACTCAACAGAAAGTTGATTTTCAGGCGTTATCAGCTTATGCCCAACCAACTAACGGTATTCACTCTTTAAGCATGGGTCATGGTGGTACTGGCACATTTAATTTTGCAAAAGTGGGTACTAGCGATGTCTGGTTTGGTGAATGGTCACAAGATTTTAACGGTAATGGCAACGACCGCGCAGTATATTATGTTGGTAATAATACCAACACGACAGTACCAGTAAGTGGTATAGCTAGTTATGCAGTTAAAGGAGTAAATAAGTTCAGTGGTAATAATCAACTTACAGGCGATTTTACGGCTGATTTTGGTGCTCAGAAGTTAACAGGTAGCCTAGCTAATTCATCTCTTTCATTAACAGTGAATGCAAACATAACATCATCCACAGCTGCATTTAATGGTACCTCGTTAGCAAATGGTACTTCTCGGGGTGTAGCTACAGGCCATTTCTTTGGTGCTGATGCTGCGTCACTTGCAGGTATTGCTACCTTTGCTGATCGTCAATTAGATACTGCGTTTGGTGGAACTAAAAAGTAATCGCAATTATTTAGTTGGGGCTAATATTTGGCCCCTTTAATTGACGCTTTTGAGTATTATTATGAACCATCAAAATAAAAGTCATTATTACCGTAATACAGTGCAATTATGGGTAGTAATGTTAGTGTTAAACTCCCCTCTCTTATCTGCATCGACTGAAACGCGATTACATTTACAGCAACGTATAGAGCAAAATATAAAACAAAATGAGCATTCAATGGTTGCCGATGCGGCGCATGATTCAGCTAAGTCTTCCTCTTTTACAATTAATGGTCAGCAAATCCAAGTTAATAACAATGTTCATGAATTAGGCCAAGCAGTCTATTTGTTAGTTCAGCATAAACAATGGCCAGCAGCACAAGATTTTTTATCTCGCTATGTGGCACTAAAAAATTACGATGTAATGCTAGCTCATTATGCGCAAGGTGCGATTGCTCGATCTGCTGGACGTTTAAACGAAGCTGAACAGCAACATTTGGCTGTATTAGCTCAGCGACAAGACTTTTTACCTAGTCAATTAGAGTTGGCGCGGGTGTTGTTTGATAATAATAAAAATACTGATGCGCTTATATTGTTTGAACATATTGCTGAGCAGTTACCAAATGACAACCCTAAGGTTGACGGTGTGCGCCACACTGTAAATAGTTTTATTGATGCGCTTAACTATCGTCAAGCTTGGCGGGGGTCTTTTGCGTTAGGGCCAAGTTTTAGCGATAACTTGAATCAGTCATCACAAAGTTATACGTGTTTGCTTTCGCTGCCGAGCGAAGAGTGTTTAATTGAGCGTGAAACCCCTCAGGCTGTATCGGGAGACGGTGTTGACTTTGATGCAAATATTAGTAAACGATTCGCTTATTCTGGTCACCACGGATTGAGTTTCCGAGGTCTTGCGTATGGCAGTAATTATCTAAGTAACAGTGAATATAATGAGCACACTGTGATTGCTAATTTAGGTTATAGCTATCAAACGGCTTATGAGCAATTTTCAGCGTCTGGGCAATTTAAATACAATGCATTAGGCAATAGTACGCTTTACAGTGCTGCGGGTGTTAAGCTTGATTGGCTAACAAACCTGTCGAAAAAACTAAATGTAAAACTTGAGCTTGAAATTGAACAGCAGTCTTATCAACCTCAGCACTATAGTTATCAATCCGGTACACAATTGGCAAATTACAATACCCTTTGGTATCAGCTTAATGAACAATGGTTACTGTTTGGTGGTCTAGATTACAGTAAAAAGAATAACAGTGAACAGGTACATGCTTACCAATTATTTTCGAGTAGATTTGGTGTCAATAAGCGCTGGAGTAATGGGGTAGAGACAACTTTCTTTGCATCGCTCAGATCGCGTAAATATGAACAGTATAGTGCTTTATTGGCGCAAAAGCGTAAAGACCTTGAGCAAAATTACACACTGATTGTAAGCATGCCAAATCTAGCTGTATTTAGTATGACACCAATTTTTACCTTAAATCATACTGCTGTTAACAGTAATGTAGATTGGCTATATAGTTATGATAAAAACAGTGTCAGTTTAAAGTTTGAGAAAAAGTTTTAAAAACTCTCTTTATTCACAAGTTAATGTAAAGGCAAAAGGAGGTTTGCCTTGAATTAACTGCAATTAATAAGTATTATCATTCGCATTCATTTTTTGGGGTGATACAGAATGATAAGCAATCCTGTCAATATAGCGTGTATTGATGATATGTATAAAAAGCACAGTAACTGGCTGTCTATTTATATTCAACGCCGCTTAGGTTGTCCTGAAACCACAGCAGATTTAGTACAAGATACTTATTTGCGCATGTTAGCAAAAACAACACTACCAAGCATGCGAGACTCTCGGCGTTATTTAACGCATATTGCTAAAGGGTTGGTGATAGATTTGTATCGCAAGCGCAATGTAGAAGCTGCGTATTTAGAGTTAATTGCAAATGATCCTATTGCTCTGTCGGCATCTGCAGAGTCTCAGCTGCTAATGATTGAAGCGCTGACGGAAATAGATAATCTTTTGCAGCGGTTACCCGAAAAAGTCCGCCAAGCATTATTGATGCGTCAGCTTGAAAATATGAGTTATAAACAAATAGCAAAGCAATTAAATGTTTCTGTGTCGTCGGTAGAAAAATACATAGCCAGAGCATTACAAAGTTGTTTAATGGTTAACCTAGAAATGTTGTTTTAATCATGACGCAAATCTCGCCTGAGACAATACAACAAGCCGCGGTTTGGATGGCTAGATTATGGGCTGAAGATGTTAGCCAAGATGATAAAAGTGCTTTTAAAACTTGGTATGAGGCTGAGCCCGAACATGCCTTAGTATGGCAGCGGTTAGAGCAACTGCAGGAGACATTTCATCAAGCTCCGCAATCTGAACTTAGTCGTGCAGTATTAGCACGTAAGAAAAAGGGATTATCACGGCGACAGCTACTTGTATTAGGTCTCTTTAGCCTAGCGAATCTGAGTTTGATTTTTGCGGGGCGAGCAAGCCAACCTCGTGGGCGTGAATATGTTACTGCCGTTGGAGAAATTAAAACCGTTACCCTAAATGACGGTACGATCATGGCTTTGAATACAGATACTCTCGTTTATATTGACTTCGATCAGTCAGCACGAAGATTACACTTATTACAAGGAGAAATATCTGTCACCAGCGCACGCCATACAGCCCCTTTATATGTGACCACGCGAGATGGAAAAGCTGTGCCAATTGGTACACGTTTTACTGTCAAGCAACAAGAGTATCGCACTTTAGTTGAAGTCTATGAAGGGGTTGTGGAGCTTCGACCCAAGCAGGGCGTAGAGTTACTTAGATTGAAAGCCACGCAGCAAGCTGTTTTTGATATAAACAGTATTATGCTAATACAACATTTACTCACAACTAAGCCGTTATGGCTTGAGCATAAAATACAAGCAAATGGCAGCAAATTAACCGATTTTATTGCCGAACTTGCTCGTTACCGACGGGGTGTTATCAGTGTTGAACCGCAGCTTGCGAAGTATAAAGTTACAGGGACTTTTTCAACAAAGGATACAGATAAAACTCTACGGCACTTGAGTGAAATATTGCCTATAGAAATCCACTATCGCTTGCCTTTCTGGTTATCAATTAAAGAACGAAATTAAAGTGTCATAGCTCTACAGGCTTATAATTCAGTGCTAATGAAAAGGCGCTGCAGATATGCATAGCTGAGTGTATTAATTGGGTTTATTATTCGCTTTAACATCAAACAACTATGCAGCTGTTTGCGCGCTGAAATTAGACAAGCCAAAATGTTATTACTATCCAGCATGACGAAATTATAGTGATAATGCTAGTATCACTTACAGAGCTACTATTTGATTACTGTGCTGTTGTGTGGCTTTCACTTTTAGTTAAAATCGGTGATTATTTTTTGTGTTTCGTTTTAGCATTCGTGGCAAAATCAGGTGCAAGTACTATCTAGTTTACAACTTTGCTATTTTATTTTTATTTTATTTTTATTTGATTATTATTTTAAGGTTGTGTTCACAAAATGTTCAGCTATGTTTGCATATGATACTTCATTAAATGAATAATATGAAAGTTAAGCAATTTCTTGAACTCACAAATATCAGCTCAAGAATCGTTTGTATTTCAGAATTTAAATCACCTCTCCTAAGAGTGAAACCAAGCCGCACTTATTGCGGCTTTTCTGTGGTTCTAAAATGAGCTAACTCGTTTGTAAGCCATTTTTTACTGATTATTTTTGTACCATCTTTGAGAATAACGGTATAAGGTTTGCCACTCCATGAGCTTTTACTGGCAAGATTTTCAATAAACTCATCAGTAGTTTTAGCGTAGCGTTTACCTTTGTGGTATTTCATAGCAAGATGATCAGCGGCTTCGGTGCTGGTGTGTTGATCACCGTTACGAATGAAAGTCGCGTTGCTTTGCGCGATAAAGCTGAGCAAATGAGTGACTTCTTGTTCAGTGGTTGCTGCAAAGCTCAACTGACTAACCGTGAGTAAAAGGCAAGCCATCAGCCTGTATATAGTGTGGGTTAAGTCTTTCATCTGTAGCCTCATTTAATCCAAAAAGTTTATTACGTTACCTGTGACCTGTGCCATCAAAAAAAGGTAAAGCTCTGAATAAAACTGATGTGCTAATGCATGTGCTGGTATAACTTTCAGCTATTAATACCTTATTTATTATGTAGAATAATACATCAATAAGGTCAATTAAATTATCATGGCTTATTGGGATACTGTTTTGGTACTTGCATTGAACTTGCCGGGACAATATTTATTACAAAAATAAAGGTGGAATTATGAACAGCTCAGATCGCGCTATTGACGAACTAGTACTTGGGTTTTGGCGATTATTAGATTGGCAAATTACTCCACAACAGTGTTTAACTTTTCTTGAGCAAGCAATTGAAGCCGGCGTAAGGCACACCGATCACGCTGACATTTACGGTGGATATGGTTGTGAGGCGGAGTTTGGTAAAGCTTTAGCTTTAAAGCCAAGTATTCGTGATGAGATCAAAATTATTACCAAGTGCGGTATTAAACCTGCTTTTGCAAGCTTAGGATTAGCAGGCCTAGCTAATCATTACGATTCGAGTGCCGCACATATTATTAGCTCAGCACAGCAATCGTTAAAGCATTTTAATACCGATAGATTAGATGCATTACTTATTCATCGCCCTGATTATTTGATGAATGCAGACGAAGTAGCTGAGGCATTCACTACTCTTAAGCAAAATGGTGATGTACTCGAATTTGGTGTATCAAACTTTACGCCATCACAACTAAGTTTATTGCAGTCGCGTCTTGATTTTGAATTGGTGACCAATCAAATTGAATTTTCACCGTATGAAATGCAAGCACTTGATGATGGTAGTTTAGACCAATGTCAGTTACTTGATATTAAACCTATGTGTTGGTCACCTTTGGCTGGCGGTCGCATTTTTGCAGAAAATGATGAAAAAGCGATTCGCCTGCGTCATGTACTCGAACAAGTAGGCAGTGAAATTGGTGCAAGTTCTATTGATCAAGTAGTTTACGCGTGGTTATTAATGCACCCAAGTTCCCCATCAGTGGTACTGGGCACTGGCAACATTGAGCGTGTTAAATCGGCTGTTGCCGCTAAGCAGTTAAAACTCAGTCGTGAACAATGGTATCGTATTTGGCAAGGTTCAACAGGGCACAGTGTGCCATAGGAGTTTTAAGCTATAAGCTATAAGCAGTCTGAGTTTAGGGTAAGTCTTGACATAAAATCTGAACTTAGTCGCTTTTTACCGCTTACCAAGATCGAGAAAGGGCCTTACGGCCCTTAGTGTTGCAGCAAGTAACACATTCTTTTTATAGGCTAAAGTCCATTGAAAAAGCAACGTAAGCCTTAATATCACTGTCATCCATATCGGTATCAGATAGACCAAAAGTGAAGCCATCTTTAGAGATAGATACGCCGTAGTCGATGATGTCGTCATCACCAATAAAGTCGCCTGAGTAATGGCCTAAGTGTAAGGCCATTTCAGTGCCATTAGTACCAACTGCGAAACCGTAATCTGCAGTCAGGTATAACGAATCACCAAAGTCTGTGCCATCACCGCTTGCGGCTGAAGTTGCAAGAACTGATGCGCCAAAGCTAAAGCCACCCATACTGATGCTACCGTAAATTTCAGAAAAATCAGCGTCTGCGCCAGAAGCTGCATCAGGGTAAGCGTAATAGATGTAGCCAACGTCGTAGCTCATATTTTCATTAATATCGCCACCAAAACCAGCATAGAGATCAAGCTCGTAGGTCATTTCATCGGCCCAGCTTGCATTTGAAGCCCAAGTACCAGCATAAAAACCTGATTCGTTGGCATAATCAATACCACCTGAAATTGCAGCATCACCACCGGTTTGTTCTTGACCACGCCATAAGTAGTTTGAAGTTGCTGCGGCATTGGCTGTTACTTCTGCATATGCTGCTGTAGATGTTGCACCCATGAGTACAAGTGTGCTGATCGCAATTGCTGATTTTAGTTTTAACATGTTTGGTATCCTGTTGTTATGCTGATTTTTTGGCTCGCAATTATTAATTAGATTACAGTCTATAATTGCGGATCCTATTTTTAGTTGTCTACCAGGATAATTGCACTGCTTGTGCCAAGTTAAATGAAAAGCAATAATTTATATTTAAATTACTTTATAAACAACGGTATAAATATTTATAGTGAAAGGAGGAGATTGTTTTTTACGAAGCTTGCGCACTTTATTGGTGCGTAAAAAAACCCGCATGCACAACTCAGTTGCAGCGGGTTTTTGTATTTTTTACTATGGTTTAACCAAAAATAGTACGCATTAGGCTGATTGTTTCGTTCACGCCACGGCCTTTTTGTACTTCGCTGATAATTGAATCACGCTTTGCGCGAATATGCTCAGGCATATCGTCAGCAGCAAGTGCGCGATCAACAAGTATTTCAGCAGACTCTTTACCACGACGCACTTTTCTAGTGCCAGTGGTTGTTGTACGCTTTGGCTTGCTCAATAACTTGATGTAGTTAGAGTTTTCAGGCGTGTTTTTGTCCGCGTGATAGAAAAAGCACGGAATTAACGCTTTGATTGCAACAAGTTGTTGATCCAGCTCGCTGTCACCACTTGCCATTTTAAACCAAGACATACCATGAACTGCTTGGACAATATCCTGCCAATAACGCGCAAAGTCACGATTATTTAATTTAGTAATAGCCAATGCTGAGCAAAGTGCATCTAAACGGGTGTTATTAATTGGTGTAAAAACATCTGGGCGGCGCATTGCTAATAGACGAGTTGCCGGTGCAAGCGTTGGCTTTTCATTGCTATCAGTAAAGGCTTTTAAATATTTGACCACAAATTCTTGGTAATCAGCTTCAGTTACTTCACCTTCTAAAGGTATATGTGCTAATGCTTCATCAAATAATGCCGGCAGGTCGGCAAGCATTTGATGAAAAGCTTTGGCGCTTTTAGTAGAGCTAAACCATTCGACATCAAAATTATAACTACTTGGATCCAGTGCAGAAGTATGTTTACCACTAAATGCTAATAAATCTTCAGGGATCATCTCTTTCAGTGATTGCTCGCGAATACCAGCTATATAGTTGGCAAGGCGTAACTGTTCATCAAGGGCTAACACATCTTTATGTTGCTCTATAAATACACTAACTACAGGCCAAGGTGCTACGCGTAATGTTTTCAATTGTAAGAAGCTAATTGCTGAAACTAATAAGTCATTAAGCTTTTTTAAAATTGGTAATTGATTGGTTTCGAGTAAATCATGATTAATACGGTTACGGCTAGCATTAAGTAGTTCATAGCACCAACCTAAGAAGTCTTCAGGATGATTTTCTATTTTCACCGCCATCAGGTTTAAGCTGATTTCAGAAGCCTGCTTTAGAATATTTTGATAAATATGGCCTTCTTGTTCGCCTAATGCCATTTGTGAAGGTGAAATGAGCAATTTTTTCATGCCTGATGGTACTCCGGTTAAATACATTTTTCAGTTGTTTAATTTTAGCGCAAAACGTCTTAAAACAACAGGGCTGTGCATCATACCGAAGAATACAGGGGATGCAATCTTGATAAGTTAAATCTGCACAAGATTGCATTTAAAGGGTTTAATCTGCTTATTCAAGTGAAAATAACTGCTCCACAGTAGTTTCAAACTGCCGAGCTATCTTCAATGCAATGATCACTGAAGGTGTAAAGCGTGATGTTTCGACCGTGCTGATTGTTTTGCATGAAACGGCGCTAGCATCGGCTAGCTCTTGCTGTGAAAGCCCGGCGGCTTTGCGAAATTCAGCTATATGGTTTTGCAGCTAAAGGTATCAAAATGTTTCAGTAACAATTCATATATTCACTGTAGAATGCAGGAAATTGCATTTTTCTTCGTTGCACAATGATTTTAATGCTAACTCCCGCTATGATAAGAACATTATTTGCACATTTGAAAGGACCATCATGAAGACCTTATTTAAAGTTATTGGTGTCATATTATTATTGCTTGTTGCTTTAATTATTGCTGCACCGTTTTTAATTCCAACCGATGCCATTTTTAATAAAGTCTCTGAGCAGGTTGAGCAAACCACTGGGCGTACTTTAACTATTAAAGGCGATAAAACATTATCCGTTTTTCCTTCTTTGAAGCTTGAACTTGAAGATGTGCATTTTGCCAATATGAAAACTGGCTCACGTGCAGATATGGCAAGCATGCAGCAACTTGCAGTTCATATTCCTTGGTTTTCGCTATTTGGTGGTGAACTTAAACTAGAAAAGTTTGTGATCAATGAACCCAATATTCTGCTTGAAACAGATAAAAATGGTAAAGCTAACTGGCAGTTATTTGATGCAGTAGCTGCGAAACCTGAGCAGCAAACTCAAGCAGGTGAGGCAGTCAAACTACCTGAAAACTTTGATATTCAATTAGGTGAAGTGGCTATATATGGTGGGTCGTTTACTTATTTAGATGGTCAAACGGGAGCTAAACAGCAAATTAGCGATTTAGAATTGGCTATCTTACTGCCTTCACTGCATAAATCACTCGAAGTCAAAGGTGGGATCACTTATATGCAAGAGCGCTTTGAGCTTGATGTAACAGTTGATAACCCAGCTAAAGCAATAGAAGGTGATACATTTAATGTGACAACTGATGTCACTTCAAAGTTAGTTGATGTTGAGTTTAAAGGCTTAATAGCCGGTCAAGGTAAAGATATTCAAGGTCAATTAGCGCTCAGTGGTGATTCAGTAAAAGACATTGCTAAATGGCAGGGAGTCGAGCTGAACGCTAAAGAAAGCGCCTTTAATGCATTTAGTGTTAGTGGCAAAATGCGTATGCAAGGTGATAAGTTCAACCTAGCTGAATTAGTCGCCACTCTTGATGCATTAGAGATCAAAGGAAAAAGCGAGCTTAATTTAGGTAAGCGTTTAGCCGTTAATGCTGACATCGATTTAGGTATGCTGGACTTAAATCCTTACTTACCTGAGGTGGTAGCGCCAGCAGATAAACCAGAACCTAAAAGTGACGAGCCAGCCAAACCAATTGTATGGGATGACACAAAAATGGATTTAAGTGGCTTAAATGCCTTAGATGCGAATGTGGTGATCCGTTCAAGTGGCTTAAAAGCAAATGAAATCAAACTTGGTGCTAATCAATTCACTGTAAACCTTAACAAAGGCGTAGCAAAAATCAGCCTAGATAAGTTTGCCGCCTACGAAGGTAATGGTAAAGGCACAGTAACGGTTAATGCGAAACAAGCTCCTTACAAAATCAGCACCAACTTCTCGTTAGATAAAATAGATGCACAACCATTGCTAACAGATGCCGCTGGCTTCGATAAGCTAATGGGCAAAGGCTCACTCAATTGGGACTTAGCAACATCAGGTCAGAGCCAAAAAGACTTTATGAGTGCCCTACAGGGTAAACTAGCATTTGAATTTGCCGATGGTGCAGTAAAAGGCGCCAACATTGCTGAAATGGTTCGCAAAGGCAAAGAGCTAATTAAGGGTAACTTTGGTGCAATATCACAAGGGCTAGATACTGGCTTTGATAATTCCCAGCAAACCGACTTCTCTGCGCTAACGGGTAGCTTTAACTTTACCAATGGCGTGGGCAAAAACACGGATCTAAGTTTGTTAAGTCCATTAGTACGTATTAGTGGTGAAGGGGATGTTAATCTACCAGCAACGACAGTTAACTACCGCTTAGTGACAGGCATAGTCGATTCTCTCGAAGGACAGGGTACCCAAGATGACAGTACCGGCTTTAAAATTCCAGTGCGAATCAAAGGACCATTTCATGATGTTGGCATCAGCTTAGATGTAAGCAAAGCGGCAGAAGATGAAGTAAAAGAAAAAGCGAAAGATAAAATTAAAGATAAGTTAAAAGGTTTGTTTGGCAAATAATGCCGATTTTATTCGGTGATAAAACAATCAGGGCATAAAATTGCCCTGATTGTTTTATAATCAATGCTAAAATAGCAAAATATGTTTCATCGACAAAACAACCATCCTCGTTATTCTAAATTAATTAAAAAATAACCTACCACTACCCCCGCAATGCTGATACAATTGCCCGCCCTTGGGAGACAACTAGATTGTTTTTTGAGTGGTTTTTAACCTAAATGTCTTGATTTTAAACAAATTTAAGACAGTTGTAATAACTACACCGGAGGTCATTAACATGATCCAAATGCAAACTCAGCTGGAAGTTGCTGATAACAGCGGCGCTCGCAAAGTGCAGTGTATTAAAGTCTTAGGCGGTTCGCACCGTCGTTATGCAGCGATTGGTGACATCATTAAAGTTTCTGTTAAAGAAGCGATTCCTCGCGGTAAAGTGAAGAAAGGTGATGTTAAAAACGCGGTAGTTGTGCGTACTAAGAAAGGCGTTCGTCGTCCAGATGGTTCTTTGATCCGTTTTGACAGCAATGCGGCTGTTATCTTAAATGATAACTTGCAGCCAATTGGTACACGTATTTTCGGCCCTGTGACTCGCGAACTTCGTAATGATAAGTTCATGAAAATCGTTTCACTAGCCCCAGAAGTACTGTAAGGAGTCAATCATGGCAGCAAAAATCCGTCGTGATGACGAAGTAATCGTTCTAGCAGGTAAAGACAAAGGTAAGCGCGGCAAAGTGCTTTCAGTTGTTACCGAGTCTGGTCGAGTATTTGTCGAAGGCATTAACTTAATCAAGAAGCACCAAAAGCCGGTTCCACAATTGAACCAGCCAGGTGGTATTGTTGAGAAAGAAGCGTCTATTGACGTATCAAACGTTGCGATCTTCAACTCGGAAACGAGTAAAGCAGATCGTGTAGGTTTCAAGATTGAAGATGGTAAGAAATTACGTATCTTTAAATCTACTGGTAAAACTATCTAATAGTTGGAGTAGAATGATGGCGAAACTGCATGAAGTATATAAAGACAAAGTAGTTGCTGAACTTCAAGAGAAGTTTGGTTTCAGCTCTGTCATGCAAGTCCCTCAGATCGAAAAGATCACATTGAATATGGGCGTGGGCGAAGCCCTAGCTGACAAGAAAATTCTAGACAACGCTGTTGCGGATCTAGAAGCAATCGCTGGTCAGAAGCCACTCATTACTAAAGCACGCAAATCTGTTGCTGGCTTTAAAGTACGTGAAGGCTACCCAATTGGTTGTAAAGTAACCCTACGCGGCGAGCGTATGTGGGACTTTTTTGAGCGTTTGGTTTCAATCGCTATCCCACGTATCCGTGACTTCCGTGGTGTAAGTGCTAAGTCTTTTGATGGACGTGGTAACTACAGCATGGGCGTACGTGAACAAATCATCTTCCCAGAAATTGATTATGATAAAGTAGACCGCGTACGCGGTATGGATATCACAATCACTACATCTGCGAAAACAGATGAGGAAGGCCGTGCGTTGTTAGAAGCGTTTAACTTCCCATTCAAGAAATAAGGGTAGGGTTATGGCAAAGAATTCTATGAAAGCGCGCGAAGCAAAGCGCACGAAATTAGTTGCTCAGTTCGCTGAAAAGCGCGCAGCACTAAAAGCTATCATCAGTGATGTGAAAACATCTGACGATGATCGTTGGGACGCGGTACTTAAGCTACAAGCTTTACCACGTGATTCTAGCCCTGCACGTCAACGTAATCGTTGTAACATTACGGGCCGCCCACATGGTTACCTTCGCAAATTCGGCATGAGCCGTATCAAAGTTCGCGAAGCAGCTATGCGCGGTGAAATTCCTGGCCTTAAAAAGGCTAGCTGGTAATAGAATCACGGGAGTAAGACTATGAGCTTGCAAGATCCTATCGCGGATTTGTTTACACGAATTCGTAACGGTCAGTCAGCGAAAAAAGTATCTGTAACGATGCCTAATTCAAAGCTGAAAGTAGCATTAGCTAAAGTATTAAAAGATGAAGGTTATATCGTTGATTTCACAATCAGCGGTGATGTTAAACCTGAGCTTTCTATCGAGTTGAAATACTTCGAAGGCAAAGCTGTTATTGAAAATATCCAGCGTGTTAGCCGCCCTGGTTTGCGTATCTATAAGAGACGTGACGAATTACCAAAGGTAATGGGTGGTCTAGGTATCGCTATCGTATCAACTTCTAAAGGCCTAATGACAGACCGCGCCGCACGTAGTGCTGGTGTTGGTGGTGAAATCATTGGTTTTGTAGCTTAATCGGAGGGGAACTATGTCTCGCATAGCAAAGGCACCAATTAATGTTCCTGCCGGTGTAGAAGTTACATTAAAAGGCCAGGACATCACAGTTAAAGGCAAAAACGGCGAATTAACGCGTACTATCAACTCTGCAGTTGAAGTACAACTTAACGACAACGTTATTACAACTTTACCTCGTGAAGGCGTAGCCAATGCATGGGCACAAGCAGGTACTGCTCGCGCTCTAATCAACAATATGATTGTTGGTACGCATGAAGGTTACGAGAAGAAACTTCAGTTAGTAGGCGTTGGTTACCGTGCTGCAGCTAAGGGTAAAACATTAGATTTAACTCTTGGTTTCTCACACCCAGTTAATTTCGCAGTTCCTGAAGGAATTACGATTGAAACTCCAAGCCAAACAGAAGTTCTAGTTAAGGGCGTAGATAAGCAGTTAGTTGGTCAAACAGCTGCTAACATTCGTGCATACCGTAAACCTGAGCCTTATAAAGGTAAGGGTGTTCGTTATTCAGATGAGAATGTACGCCGTAAAGAGGCTAAGAAGAAGTAAGGTAAGACGATGGATAAAAAAACAGCTCGTCTACGTCGTGCTAAACGCACTCGTAGAAATTATATTGAACAAGGCACAACGCGTCTTGTTATCCACCGCACGCCACGTCACATTTACGCTCAAGTTGTAAACGCTGAGGGTAATGTACTGGCTGCTGCTTCTACTGTTGAGAAAGCTATTAGCGAAACAGTTAAAGGCACAGGCAACGTTGCAGCTGCGCAAGCAGTTGGTAAAGCGGTTGCTGAACGTGCGGCTGACAAAGGCATCGAAAAGATTGCTTTTGATCGCAGTGGCTTTAAATATCACGGCCGTGTGAAGGCGCTAGCAGATGCTGCGCGTGAAGCCGGTTTGCAATTCTAGGAGTAGACAATGGCTAACGTAGAAGCAAAGCAACAACAGCCTGATCTAGCTGAAAAGCTAATCGCGGTGAACCGTGTGTCTAAAGTAGTTAAAGGTGGTCGTATCTTTAGCTTCACTGCACTAACTGTAGTTGGTGACGGCGCAGGTAAAGTAGGTTTCGGTTATGGTAAAGCACGTGAAGTTCCAGCTGCTATTCAAAAAGCAATGGAAAAAGCACGTCGTAACATGATCAACGTAGACCTAAATGGCAACACATTACAGCATCCTGTTAAAGGACGTCATGCTGGCTCTCTTGTGTTTATGAAACCAGCATCTGAAGGTACTGGTATCATCGCAGGTGGTGCTATGCGTGCAGTACTAGAAGTTACTGGTGTGCAGAACGTACTTTCTAAATGTTACGGTTCTACTAACCCGATCAACGTTGTACGTGCAACGATCTCAGCTCTTGAGAATATGAATTCTCCTCAGTCGATCGCTGCAAAACGTGGTCTTCGAGTAGACGAGATTCTGGGGTAAACCATGGCTAATAAAACTGTAAAAGTAACACAAGTAAAGAGCTCTATCGGTCGTTTACCGAAACATAAAGCTACATTACGCGGTCTTGGTTTACGTCGTATCAATCACACTGTTGAGTTAGAAGACACAGCATGTGTACGTGGTATGATCAACCAAGTTTCATACATGGTTAAGGTTGAGGGGTAATTCGAATGCATTTGAATACACTTTCTCCTGCTGCAGGTTCTAAATCTGCTGGTAAACGTGTTGGTCGTGGTATCGGTTCTGGTCTAGGTAAGACTGGTGGCCGTGGTCACAAAGGTCAAAAGTCACGTTCTGGCGGTAAAGTACGCGTTGGTTTTGAAGGCGGTCAAATGCCTATGCAACGTCGTCTACCTAAGTTTGGTTTCACTTCTCGCAAATCTTTAGTATCTGCAGAAATAAACCTATACGAGATCGCTAAAGTTGAAGGCGATGTGGTAGACCTAGGTACGCTACAGGCAGCTGGTCTAGTTAAAAAGAACGTTCTGTTCGTTAAAGTTGTTAAATCTGGCGAAGTTTCACGCGCTGTTACCGTTAAAGGCCTTAAAGCCTCTAAAGGTGCTCGCGAAGCTATCGAAGCCGCCGGAGGCAAGGTAGAAGACTAAGGAAGTACTAATGGCTAAACCAGGTCAAGATACACAAAGTGCACAAAGTGGGCTTTCGGAATTGAAACGTCGATTACTATTCGTATTGGGCGCTATCATTATTTACCGTCTAGGTTCATTTGTGCCAATCCCTGGGATTGACGCCGCTGTACTTGCCGATTTCTTCGAGCAACAAAAGGGCACCATTGTTGAAATGTTCAACATGTTCAGCGGTGGTGCGCTTGAGCGCGCTTCGGTGTTAGCACTGGGTATAATGCCTTACATCACAGCTTCAATTATTACGCAACTATTAACGCATATGTATCCTCCGTTTATAGAGCTTAAGAAAGAAGGTGAACAAGGTCGTAAGAAAATTAGCCAGTACACACGCTACGGCACGCTCTTGCTTGCTACTATCCAATCGATCGGTATTGCCACAAGCTTACCGGGTATGATGGACGGGTTAGTTGTTAACCCAGGTCTCGGTTTCTACTTCACCGCAGTGGTGAGTTTAGTAACTGGTACTATGTTCCTGATGTGGTTGGGCGAGCAAATAACTGAACGTGGTATCGGTAACGGTATCTCAGTTCTAATATTTGTTGGTATTGTAGCTAACCTGCCGTCTGCTATTGGTTCGACAGCCGAAATGGCGCGCCAAGGTGATTTACATGTTTTAGCACTGTTATTGATTGCGGTAATCGTATTCGCTGTTACTTATCTTGTAGTGTTCTTTGAACGTGGACAACGTCGTATCGTCGTTAACTACGCAAAGCGCCAACAAGGTCGTCAAGTATTTGCTGCCCAAAGCACGCATTTACCACTAAAAGTAAACATGGCGGGTGTTATTCCACCAATCTTTGCTAGCAGTATAATTCTGTTCCCTGGTACTATTGCCAGCTGGTTCGGCCAGGGTGAAGGTCCTGTCGCTGATGTGCTACAAGCGATTGCTACAACGTTGACTCCAGGTCAGCCTTTGTATGCAATAGTTTTAGCTGCGGCTATTATCTTCTTCTGCTTTTTCTACACAGCGTTGGTTTTTAACCCACGTGAAACAGCAGATAACCTGAAAAAATCTGGCGCATTTATCCCAGGTATTCGTCCAGGCGAGCAGACATCGAAATACATTGATAAAGTGATGACACGCCTGACATTGGCAGGTGCTTTGTATATAACCTTTATCTGTCTGGTGCCCGAATTCATGACCATGGCATGGCAAACGCCATTCTACTTCGGCGGTACATCAATTTTGATTATCGTTGTTGTGATCATGGACTTTATGGCACAAGTACAGACTCATATGATGTCTCATCAATATGATTCTGTGCTGAAAAAAGCGAACCTTAAAGGCTACGGTCGATAAGGTCAGTTTACGGAGTTGAGCAATGAAAGTACGTGCTTCCGTTAAGAAAATATGCCGTAACTGTAAAGTTATTAAACGTGCCGGTGTTGTACGTGTAATTTGCAGTGAGCCTAAGCATAAGCAAAGGCAAGGTTAATTTATAAGTCGTGCAGGCTGAGGTTTCTCGGCCTGTGTTTTCAGTTGTGATTTGGTCTTCGTTTGAGTATCCTTACGGGCTCTTCAAACAGATGATAACCGAATTCAAATATAGGAGATGTGTTAGTGGCCCGTATCGCTGGCATTAACGTCCCTGATCATAAACATGCAGTTATTGGTTTAACAGCTATTTATGGCATAGGTAAGACTCGCTCTAAGGCTATCTTAGTAGCGACTGGTATCGCCGAAACCACAAAAATCGGTGAACTTTCAGACGAAACACTTGACGTATTGCGTGAAGCAGTTGGCAAGTACACTGTAGAAGGTGATCTTCGTCGTGAAGTTACTTTGAATATCAAGCGCCTTATGGACCTTGGTTGTTACCGTGGCCTACGTCACCGTCGCTCTTTACCACTACGTGGTCAAAGAACAAAGACTAACGCGCGTACCCGTAAGGGTCCTCGTAAGCCTATTAAGCGATAAGGGGATAGTATTATGGCTAAGACACCAATTCGTCGTAAAAAGGTTAAAAAGCAAGTTGCTGATGGTATGGCTCATGTTCATGCTTCTTTCAACAACACTATTGTTACAATTACCGACCGTCAAGGTAATGCACTATCATGGGCTACTGCCGGTGGTTCAGGTTTCCGTGGTTCACGTAAATCTACACCATTCGCTGCTCAGGTTGCTGCAGAGCGTGCAGGTACTGCTGCTCAAGAATACGGTTTAAAAAATCTAGAAGTTTTCATCAAAGGTCCAGGTCCAGGTCGTGAATCTGCTGTACGTGCTTTGAATGCTGCTGGTTACCGTATCACCAACATTACTGACGTGACGCCAATACCACACAATGGTTGTCGTCCACCGAAGAAACGTCGCGTTTAACAATAGGTTAGGAGAAATAACATGGCAAGATATTTGGGCCCTAAGCTCAAGCTGAGTCGTCGTGAAGGTACTGACCTGTTCCTTAAGAGCGGCGTAAGAGCTATCGACTCTAAGTGTAAACTTGAGACTGCACCTGGTCAGCACGGCGCTCGTAAAGGTCGCTTATCTGATTACGGTTTACAATTACGTGAAAAGCAAAAAGTACGTCGTATCTACGGTGTATTAGAAAAGCAATTCCGTAACTACTACAAAGAAGCTGCTCGCCTTAAGGGCAACACAGGTGAAAACTTGTTACAGCTTTTAGAGCAACGTTTAGACAATGTTGTATACCGCATGGGTTTTGCAAGCACACGTGCTGAAGCACGTCAGTTAGTAAGCCACAAAGCGGTTTTAGTTAATGGTCGTGTAGTGAACATTCCTTCATTCGTAATTACTCCAGAAGATGTAGTAGTTATCCGTGAAAAGTCTAAGACACAAGCTCGTATCATCGCTGCTCTAGAACTAGCCGAGCAACGTGAAAAACCGACTTGGGTTGAAGTTGACGGTAAGAAAATGGAAGGTAATTTCAAACGCCTACCAGAGCGTTCAGACCTGTCTGCGGACATCAATGAACAACTAATCGTCGAACTTTACTCTAAGTAAAGTTAAGAGTTAAGAGAGGATAAAATGCAGGGTTCTGTTACAGAATTTCTAAAACCAAGGTTAGTCGATATCGACGCTATTAACCCAACTCGTTCTAAAGTAGTTTTAGAGCCATTAGAGCGTGGCTTCGGTCATACTCTTGGGAATGCCTTACGCCGTATACTTCTTTCGTCAATGCCAGGATGTGCAGTAACCGAAGTTGAAATCGACGGTGTGTTGCACGAATACAGCGCGAAAGAAGGCGTACAAGAAGACATCATTGAAATTCTGTTAAATCTTAAAGGTCTAGCAGTTACTTTGGAAGGTAAAGATGAAGTTTTTCTTACCCTGACTAAGTCTGGTGTAGGCCCTGTGACTGCGGCTGATATTCAGCACGACGGCGATGTAACCATTGCCAACCCAGATCATATTATTTGTCATTTAACGGCAGATAATAGTGCGATCAGCATGCGAATTCGTGTTGAACGTGGTCGTGGGTATGTGCCGGCATCTAGCCGTTTATCCTCTGATGACGATGAGCGTCCAATTGGTAGATTGTTGCTTGATGCATCATTTAGCCCAGTTGAACGTATTGCGTACTCGGTTGAATCAGCACGTGTTGAACAACGTACAGACTTAGACAAGTTAATCATTGATATGGAAACAAACGGCACTATAGATCCAGAAGAAGCGATCCGCCGTGCGTCGACTATCTTAGCTGAGCAGCTAGAAGCATTCGTAGACTTACGTGATGTTACTGAGCCAGAAGAGAAAGAAGAGAAGCCAGAATTCGATCCTATTCTACTTCGTCCAGTTGATGATCTTGAACTAACAGTGCGTTCAGCAAACTGTTTGAAAGCCGAGCAAATTCAATATATCGGTGATTTAGTTCAGCGCACAGAAGTCGAGCTTCTTAAAACGCCTAACTTAGGCAAGAAGTCTCTGACTGAAATTAAAGACGTGCTAGCTTCACGTGGTCTATCTCTAGGTATGCGCCTAGAAAATTGGCCACCTGCAAGCCTAGCTGAATAATCTAAATCACTATATTAGTTTAGTTAGAAGGATAGGGTCATGCGCCATCGTAAGAGTGGTCGTCAATTAAACCGTAACAGCAGCCATCGTAAAGCGATGTTCAGCAATATGGCAGGTTCTTTGGTGAAACATGAAATCATCAAAACTACTTTGCCAAAAGCGAAAGAGTTACGTCGTGTAATTGAACCTTTAATCACACTGGCTAAGACTGACAGTGTAGCAAATCGCCGTTTAGCGTTTGCTCGCACGCGTGATAAAGAAGTAGTTGGTAAGTTGTTCAGTGAAATCGGTCCTCGCAATACAGACCGTCCAGGTGGTTACACTCGTATTATTAAGTGTGGCTTCCGTGCTGGTGACAATGCACCAATGGCTTATATTGAACTAGTAGGTCGCACATCTGCGAACGAAGAAGTTCAAGAAGACGCGCAGTCTGCTGAGTAAGTCTTAAAGACACCAAAAAGCCGAGCATAAGCTCGGCTTTTTAATATCTAAAATTTGGCAAAAAATAATATCGCTATCAGTATCCCTGTATATAGCGCAACATCTCAACTATACCATTATCAAACCAACATCTTTGTAAGCCCACTAAGCGTCACTAGAACCTACTTCCCTTAATAACCATTTGTTATTCAACTAGCTTGTTAATTTAAATTTCATGGTCGGTAATAACATTTATAGCTTTGGAAGTTACCCTGCTACTGAATATGTAGCTGTATAAATCTATAGAGTCTACTTTTACCTATGATTTAAATGCGTGATAACTGCGACTGTCAGTGTTTGACCCTCATAAGTTATTAACAATATACATAGGTAAAGATTATAAACTTAGGTCATTTGATCAAAATATTGATCATTTCAGTAGTGGATCGTTTTTTCGATTAAAGATTGAATCTGGGTTTCTTCATTTAACTTACACTTATATAGTTAAAAACAGGCTGGTTTAGTGTTGTTTTTGAGCGTTTAGCTTAAATACTCAGCGAACAGTGTTTTATTTTAAGTTTTCTTCAAAAAAAGGTTGATCTGTTTTTGGATCTCCCTATAATGCGACCCCACTGAGACGGCAGACAGCAACGCTTAGCGAGGCAAGAGTTAATCAGTTAGTCGAGTAAAACTTGAGTTTAGATTTTTAATAAAGTTTAAAATTAAGTATTGACAAAAAAATAGGAAAGCGTAATATGCGCAGCCCTAGCGAGATAAAGTTTAACTTTAACCGCAACGTTCTTTAACAATATAAAGCAATCATCTGTGTGGGCACTCGTACAGATTGAGTTCTAACAGCAGATTCTAGTTCGCTAGATGACGCAAAAAATTTAGAGTCTCAATGTGATTTCTCGAAAGAGAAACTGAGTGACCAACAGCAATAACTTACTTAGGTTTTACTTAAGAAAAGAATTGCAGCACAGTCAATTCAATATCGAAAGATATTAAATAAATTCAGAATTCATTGAGCGTGTCGGCTCTCTTTATGGGAGAAGACAGAAAAAACTTTTAATTGAAGAGTTTGATCATGGCTCAGATTGAACGCTGGCGGCAGGCCTAACACATGCAAGTCGAGCGG
>NZ_CABVLM010000018.1 GCF_902498845.1 Pseudoalteromonas rhizosphaerae
TTAAAAAGAAAGGGTTCATCACTTCAACTGCTGGAAAAAGCCGAACGATAAAGCTATTGATAGGAATAAATCAGTTGCCTGAATTTAAGTAAGGCAACTGATCAGAACTTCTGTGAACGAGTACTAGGTTCTAGGTTCTAGGTTCTAGGAAAACAGAATAGTCCGTCGTTAAATTAACTACCGTAGGTTGTGGTTGGGAGCAACGAAACCCAACAATGTAAGAATAAAATTGAGTGACGGCTTCGAGCGATAACCAGTCATTGAAAAAATTAAACTCATTACTGTTTTGACGATTTGCCTCCTAATTTTTCAGATAACATTATCAACCGGCGTTTTGATGAAAAATAATAAGCGTCATTCCCTGCTGTTTTAATTACTTATTTACAAAGGTAATTATTGGTGAAATTATCAGTGTATGTAGTACATGCCGTTTTGGTGAGTTATAAATCACCAAAACGATGTTCAGTAAGCTGTTAAGGTGCTTGCGTAACTTTGCGATTGCTTAAATTTTCAGACTGAAATTTCTCATTTAAAAGGAAGTTAAAAATGCACATTTACCCAAGAGGTTCTGAGTGGAGAAAGTGGGACTTACATGTTCATACGCCTGCCTCAGTGCTAAGGAATGAATTTGGTGAAGATTGGGATGAATATGTTGTCACTCTTTTTAAGAAAGCAATCGAAAATGATATTAGAGCAATAGGTATAACGGATTATTATTTACCTGAAGGTTACAAGATTTTAAAAAAGGAATACCTTGATAATCCTAAAAAATTAAGCAGCATTTTTAATGCTGAAGAAATAGAAGAAATCAAGAAAATCAAAGTTTTTCCTAATATCGAATTTAGAATTACAAAACTGGTTTTAGGTAAAGAAAAAGACTTGTCTTGGAATAGAAAAGTTAATTACCATGTGATTTTTTCTGATGATATTGACATTGAAAAAATTGAAAGCGACTTTATTTCTCAAATCCAAGTTTGCTTTAATGCATCAACAGGAACAACCGTTGAAAAAAGGCCTCTAACTAAGTCAAACCTAGAGGAGCTAGGAAAAAGGTTGATTAGAGAACACCCACCATTTTCTAGTAGTGGAAGTGAATTATTTGTTGGAATGCTTAATGCTTCTGTAGATGAAGATAACTTAGTCTCTATTTTAAATGGCAATTCAAACTTTAAAGATAAATATCTACTGGGATTACCGTGTGATGAAGACTTGAGTGATGTTAGTTGGAACTCACAAGGGCACAACATACGTAAAAATCTAATTAAACAAGCCCACTTTATTTTCTCATCAAATTCTAAAACTAAACAATTTCTTCTTGGTGGAAAGGATAAGGAATTGTTTAAAACTGAGTTTGGATCAATTAAACCTTGCCTTTGGGGCTCTGACGCTCATACCAAAGACGAATTGTTTAAACCAGCAAAAAACAGAAATACATGGATTAAAGCTGATGTTACTTTCGAAGGATTAAAAAGTGTAATTTATGATCCTAGTACAAGAGTCGTAATACAAGAGTTAAACCCCCAGCAAAAACGTAGCTATCAAACTATTAGTAGAGTTAGGTTTGTTGATCAAAACCAGACCCAGCTATTTAGTGACCAATGGCAGGTATTAAACCCAGATTTGAATACAATTATTGGTGGTAAATCATCAGGTAAATCGCTTCTTTTATATCACATTGCTAAGTCTATAAACTCTGCGGAAGTAGATAAAAAAGTACGTCTGTCAAAATCATCGTCATATAGCGATTTAAACGGAGTGGATTTTGAGGTCGAATGGTCGAATGGTGAAATTAGTACAATGTCTGATACTATCGACACTAAACCAATTACATATATCCCCCAGTTATACATAAACCATTTAGCCGAAGAGGATGGGAAAAACCAATTAAACACTCTTGTGAAAGATATTCTCAATCAAAATGATAGTTTCAAAGAGTTTAGCGAAGCGCAAGAAAGAAAAATATTATTTGCTAACAAAGAGCTTGTTAGTAAAATTGACGCTCTTTATGAATTACGTAATAAATACAAAGTACTATGTGAGAATTCGGAAGCTTTTGGAACTAAACCTGCAGTAGAGGGTGAAATTGATAAGCTAAAAAAATATATTGCAGAACTAAGAGAAAAATCTGGCTTTACAGAAAGTGAAGAAACTGAATATAAAAAATTAGCTGCTAGAAAATCGTCACTAGAAAACCGCATAAATTTATTTAGAAAACTAGTTGAGTGTAACGAACAGGTCATTTCATCATCTACTTTACATTCCAAAACCCTGCTTAATACTTATATTGATAGTATTGTTTCTGATGTCGATATGCCAAATGATTCGACATATTTAAAATCCCTACTCGATTCCTTACACGGTGATCTTCAAAAAGTAGTAACAAACTTTAGCGATTATGTTTTAAGTAAGGGAGGATTATTACCATCCAAAATTTTTACGATCAATGCGGAGATAGATGAAATAAATGAGAAGCTAAAGCCTTTGTTAAAGAAAATTACTGATAAAGAATCGCTAGATTTAGCAGATAAAAACCTTAAATTTGAAGAAGGAAAGCTTAGGAGTATCGAAGAAATTGATCAAAAGAAAGTGGCTGTCAAGAAGCAGGGCGTTGAATGTAAGGGTGAATTGAAAAATCAATATGATAACTTGATAAATCATTATAAAGATTATGTAATAGAAATTGCCAAGCCAGATTATCTATTTGAAGAAGACATTAATATTTCTGCAGAGGTCGCATTTGATTCCGACAAATTTAATGAATTTGTAGGGGCATTTGATAGGCGGGGGAATTTACAATCTCTTCTTGGGGAGCTTGTAAGTTCAAACGGTGATTTTAATTATAATATTGAACTGCACTCGGAAAAAGTTTCTGTAGTTTATGAGAATTTCAATTCAAAAAAAGAAATTCCATCCGTTAGGAAAGGGATAGCTGATATCGACGTTATTAAGAAACTATACTCTGACTGTTTTTACATCAACTTTATTGTTCAATATAAAAATGATGACATAGTCCGTATGTCTCCTGGTAAGCGCGGCCTAGTATTACTTAATTTAATATTACATCTAAGTAATTCTTCCCACCCAATATTAATCGATCAGCCTGAAGATAACTTAGATAACCGTACGATTTACGATCAACTAAATGAGTTTATTCGCCTTAAAAAGGTGAAGAGGCAAATAATTATGGTAACTCATAATGCCAACTTAGTTGTTGCAGCTGATTCCGAATGCGTAATCGTAGCTAATCAATCAGGACAGCAAGCAAATATTGATAACGAAAAGTTTAAGTTTGAATATTGCAGTGGAAGTTTAGAGTGCTCCTTTGAAGATAACAATGAATTGGGCACACTGAAAAACAAAGGAATCCGACAGCATGTATGCGAGATTTTAGAGGGTGGAGTTTCTGCATTTAAAGAAAGAGAAATGAAATACGGATTTACAGTGTAATAAGGTAGCCGGAGGTATCTAACCTCCAGCCCCTAAAACACCTATAATGCGAGTCTGCAATTCATATGCAAATGGGGTTGCTTTTAGCCTCTTTATGCTTGAGCGACCGCTCATGGCACATTCAAGACAGTCGATAAGTCAAAACTTTGTAGTTTATAGGTTTGGATATTTTTAGTTGGATTTCGCTGCGCTCAAACCAACCTATGTTGATAACTCTAAAGCGCGGCGCCTCTAACCTATTTGTGAATAATTAACTTAAAGTTCTTTTTCTATAATGTTTCGCAAGAGGACAAGAAGATAGTGGTGGCTGCGTTTGTCACTTATGGCTTAAAACTTACCACTAAAAACTAAAAACTAAAAACTAAAAAGAAGCTAGCAGGGCTATATCTGCCCTACTAGCTATAACGTCAAACTACAGGATAAAGGTGGCGACTTTTTCATTTAAGTCAGTGGCGCGGTCTTTCAGTACCTTTGCTTGGCTTAAATGCGTTGTTGCTGATGCCGTGATTTCATCAGTGACATCTTTAATTGCGACCGTATTTCGGGTTATCTCATTTGTTACTTGAGTTTGCTCTTCTGCTGCGACTGCAATTTGCCCCGCCATGTCGGAGATCTCATTCACTGCTTGAGTAATTTCTTCTAAAGCTTGTGCTGCGGCGTTGACATCGTGAACACTGTTATTAGCTAAACTTTTACTGCTATCCATCAAGCTAACCGCTTTTTTAGTGGTATTTTGCAACGTTTCAATCGTGGTATAAATCTCTGCAGTAGAGTTTTGAGTACGATGTGATAACACGCGAACTTCGTCTGCGACAACAGCAAAACCACGGCCTTGCTCGCCGGCACGCGCCGCTTCAATCGCAGCATTTAATGCCAGTAAATTAGTTTGCTCTGCAATCTCCTGAATCGTCGTTAAAATACTTGAGATTGCTTGTGCATGCAGGCTCAGCTCACTGATCACAACTGTGGTTTCATCAATTTCTGATGCCAATGAGTTAATCGTGGTTCTGGTTTTATCAACTAAGCTTTTCCCCTGAATACTGCTTTGCGCCGACTGCTGGGATGCGGCAGCGGTATTTTCAGCGTTAGCTGCAATTTCATGAGTAGCACTGGACATCTCTGTAACTGCGGTAGCAACCATTGTAACTTCTTGCTGTTGGCGCTGTAGTTCATTAACGCTTGATTGATTGGTTAACAGACTTTTCTCTGCATCTGAGTCTAGATCAGTCGCTAGTTGACGAATATGACTGATCAGCTGATGTTGACTACTTACAAAACTATTAAAGCTATCAGCTAACATGCCGACTTCGTCTTGGCTGTCGACTGTAATACGCTGAGTTAAATCACCATTGCCTGCAGCAATACGAGATAACGCTTGCGACACGCGACTTAGTGGCCCTAGTAACAAACTTAACAACCAAGAAATAGATAATACACTAATGATCAGTGCTAACGTTGCCAGTCCTAACTGGGTGACCATCAAGCTAACTAATGGTGCCTCTAACGTTTGTTTGTCGAGTACAAAAACTAGCTGCCAATCTGTATTGGGGATTTTTTCACTCCAAAGTAGCTTATCCCGAGCTTCAGTTTCAAAATAAACAGGCGTAAGTTGACCTGTTTGGCTACTTGATTCGATTAGTCGGCTGCTTAATTTAGTCTCAATATTGGTGATTTTACCCATCAATTTACTTGAGTCTTTATAGGCGATCACAGTACCGTCTTCATGCATCATGATGGCATAACCGTTTGCCGGTAGAGACATATTGCTAACGCTATCGACAATACTCGCAATTGACACATCACCGCCAACCACACCATTACGCGCTGGATGAGCTATGGTAACGACCAATAGATTAAAGGCAACATCCAAATAAGGCTTGGTAATTATGCTGCTACGAGCTTGCTGTGACTGCTGATACCAAGGACGTGTTCTAGGATCATAACCTGAGCGGTCAATGCTGGGATCAGAGTCCACCATCAGCCCGTCGCGGTTACCAAAATAGGTTAATTGAAAATCGCCAGATACCTGTGCTTGCTGCAATGCATTAAGCGTATCACCTTCGACTTTAGTGGCGACAGAAGCGATCACTCGCTGACGATCGGTTAGCCATGCTTCGATACGCGCGGCTTGCTGTTTACCTGCTTGCCTCACACTATCAACACTGTTTTGCAGTAACAACGCTTTTTGCGTGGAGTAGCTATACCATGACAATAATACAACAACAATTACGAGGGCGAGAACAACCGATAATAATATTTTTTTCTTTAGTGAATATGAATTCATATTGAGTGCTAATACTGACTTTAATTAAATTGAAATACGGATATAAATACAGCTTGGGGTTAGCTTAATTTAGTGTATGAATTGAGAGACAATTCTCAATCTTGTTCTATTTTCGCATACAAGATTTAAATAATAAATTAAAATCAAGGTATTAGAAAAAATAAGCAGCATTATCACTAGCTAAATTGTCAAATATTAATAAAATGCTAATTAATATAATTGAATGTGATCTATACAAATCTAAGATGTATATTTCAACTAATTTTCTGATATTTCATATCTCTTTCAACAGCTAGCTTCAAAGAGTGATAATGATAAGTTTTATCTTTATAATAAATCTGCTGTTTGTAATTAAACACAGCAGATCCAAAAAACCATTTAGCTGGGGTTATTTTTTAGCATTGTTTTTTGCATGTGATTGATAGTATTTGATAATGCTTTTTTGATCATCTTCTGTGAAAGGATTTAATGGAATTTTCCTGATGACCTGCTTATCTTCTTCATTAACTTTTAATAGTAGATTTTTTCCATCAACATCTGCACTTTCAACACTACGATCTAAAATAAGCCAACGCGGACGAATAATAGCTAACTTTACTTCTGAATATTTAGGGTGGATCCTAATCACTTCAATACTACTATTAACAAAGTAAAATATGATCAACATCACACCTAAGCCAATGATGTTTGGGATCATCGCAATCCCAGCAATGACTATAAGCAAGCCAACAATTAATTGTGGAAATAATTTATCACTCGCCACTTTAATAATGCTGGTTGGTTTTTCAATTACACTATCGGTCATTATTTAATTTCCTTATAAATTTAAGTTTAATTTGTTTATCCATTGCCTCTCTAATAGACATAATGCCTAAAGCGCCAATGGGTAAAAAAACGACAAATCCAGCCATTGCAACATAGCCAAAAATATTCTTTTTAGTGTATTGGTAAATACAGCCAAATAAGCACAGTACAAATGCAGGAGTGGTGACATAGTTAATCATGTAATAAGCAGGATCTAGCTGGATAAATACAATTATTACCGCAAGAATTATAAGTGACAAATAGTAGAGTCGCACATTAACTTCCTTTTAATCGTGGTCGACACGCAGAATATATAAACCAGCTTGCTTTTTCAACTACAGGAACATATTGATACGCAGAAAAAGTCCGTTAAGCAAAAGTTACTGCAATATTTTAGCTTTCTCTTTGTGTAGGCTTAAAAGCAAAAAGCCCCGCATTTTCATGCAGGGCTTTTAATAATTTTGTAAAACTGTGATTAACTCATTGCAGCTTGTAACTTTTTCATCGCTGTTTTTTCAAGTTGACGAACACGCTCTGCAGATACGCTGTATTTTTCAGCCAGTTCTTGCAGTGTTGCTTTATCGTCTGATAACCAACGAGCACTAACAATGTCTTGTGAACGTTCATCTAGGGTTTTTAACGCACTAAATAAACGTGTATGAGATTGCTCTTGATATTGTTGCTGTTCAACTTCTTCAGCTAAATCATTACTGCCATCAGTTAAGTATTGCACAGGCGAATAGGTACTAGTTGGTGCGTCATCGCTGTCGTCACCGGTTAAATCAAAGCCCATGTCTTGGCCGCTCATGCGCGATTCCATTTCACGAACTTCTTTTTCACTCACACCTAGCTCACTCGCTACGGTAGCAACTTCAGCTTGGTTAAACCAACCTAAACGTTTTTTGTTTTTACGAAGATTAAAAAACAATTTGCGTTGCGCTTTAGTGGTCGCAACTTTAACAATGCGCCAGTTTTTAAGTACAAATTCGTGTATTTCGGCTTTGATCCAATGCACTGCAAATGAAACCAAACGTACGCCCACTGATGGGTCAAAACGTTTTACTGCTTTCATCAGGCCGATATTGCCTTCTTGAATCAAATCAGCTTGCGGTAGACCGTAACCTGAGTAACCTTTAGCTATATGTGCAACAAAACGAAGGTGAGACATGATGAGTTGCTTTGCAGCGTTAAGATCGCCATCTTCCTGTAAGCGAGTCGCTAACTCTTTTTCTTGCTCAGCACCTAGCATAGGTATAGTGCTTACCGCTTGAAGGTAGCCGTCCATACTTGCGCTTTGCTGTCCAACTGTGAGTGCCATTGCGTATAAATCTTTACTCATTTTTCACCTCAGTGATAAACATTTGAAACCATCTTAGCACTCTTTCACTTAGAGTGCTAACTTCAATGTAAAACTTTTTTTCGATTGAAGCAAGTGGTTTTTTAGTGTTTTTTATTCTACTTTAAACGCCTGAATAAGCGATGAATTCTAGCTTTGCGGTCAGTTGGTTATGATAAAGCAATTCACCACAACCAACTTAATCAATGATTATAAACAATAATTGTTACACTTTATCGGGTTCGATTTCTTTTATATATCGATTAACAGATAAGTAAGAGCCAACAAACCCTAAGCTGGTTGCAAGTAGCACTAACGCGCCAAATTCGCCTAAGCTTAAGCCGATTAAATTAAAGTTAGTTTGATACACTCCAGCGACTTGGGTGACTGCAGATCCAAGCCACCACATCATGAGGGCCACACATATAAAAGCAAACAAACCACCAACAATGCCATACCAAATGCCGGTCCATAAAAATGGCGCATGAATAAAGGTATTGGTTGCACCGACTAGCTTCATCACTTGGATCTCTTCTTTCTTATCCATAATTGATAAGCGAATAGTGTTGCCTATGATCAAAGTTACCGAAGTCAGTAATAACAACGCGATGGTGATCACGCTTTCTTTTAACAGGCTTAATAATGCATTTAAGCGCTCAAGCCAGGCAATATCTAATTTACCAAAATCGACTTCACGCTCTGCTTCAAGCTTTTTTAATAATGCTTGCGCGGCGTTTGGTTGACGATGGCGAGAAGTCGGCGTGACGATAACAACATCTGGCAGAGGATTGCTATCTAAATATTCAAGTGCTTGGCCAAACCCTGATACTTCTTTAAATTCAGTGAGCGCATTTTGTTTAGAAATAAAAGTGACATTATCAATTTCAGGGTAGAGTGCTAAGCGTTTAACAAGCGTTTGTGTTTCTTGTTCACTCATGGATTCTTTTACAAATAATGAAATCTCTGCAGCTTCTTCAAAGCCACTGCTGACCTGCTGCACATTTTTAACCACTAAATACAAGGTCGCTGGTAAGGTTAAACTTAAACCCAACACCGCAATGGTCATCATTGACGCCATCGGTGTGCGCCACATTTCGCCTAGGCTATATACACCTTGGCGAAATATATTCAGCACAAAGAAATATCCGGCTGCAAAAACTGATTTTTTTACTCGTTCATTTTGGCTTTTTCGGCCTTTGAATAACAAACTCATAGTGTTGCCTCTGCCAATGGATCTTGACTCATGCGACCATCTTTTAAGGTTAAGCTACGGTATTTCATTCGCGAGATCAGCCCTAAATCATGAGTGGCAATTAAGACTGTAGTGCCATGATTATTAAATTCTTCAAACAAACGCAAGATATCCATGGAAAGCTCAGGATCTAGGTTACCTGTTGGTTCATCTGCAAGTAATAATGGTGGAGAGTTTACAATTGCCCGGGCAATTCCAACTCGCTGTTGTTCACCACCAGAGAGTGTTGAAGGGTGGCATTTTACTTTATCTAGCAAGCCAACTTTATCAAGTGCGCCATGCACACGCTTTTCAATTTGCTTATGATGCGTACCTTCGATAATTAGCGGCAAGGCAACATTATCAAAAATAGTGTGGCGCTCTAATAAACGGTGGTTTTGAAATATGATACCAATATCACGGCGGACATAAGGAATTTGCCGCGATTTTACTGCATTTAAATCAACGCCATTAATAAAAACATGACCCGCCGACGGGCGTTCCATTAAACTAATGAGTTTAAGTAAGGTACTTTTACCAGCACCACTGTGACCTGTTAAAAAAGCCAATTCACCCGGTTTAACATGGAAATTAACTTTTTCCAGTGCTCGGTGACCACCGGGATATGTTTTGCTGACTTGCTGAAAATTTATCATTTTAGTTATCAATCATCCACAGCTGAAAAGGGAGCTTGCTCCCCTTTTAAATTTAAACTTCGTCCTCATCTTGGCTAAATAGCGCATCAATGAAGTCATTACTATTAAATGCACGTAAATCATCAATGCCTTCACCAACACCAATATAGCGGATCGGAATATTAAATTTATCGGCGACGGCAAAAATAACCCCACCTTTAGCTGTACCATCTAACTTAGACAATGTAATACCGGTAAGGCCAACACACTGATTAAATAAGTTCACTTGGCTAATTGCATTTTGCCCTGTGCCAGCATCGATGGTTAGCATCACTTCATGCGGTGCATCGGGATCAATTTTCTTCATCACTCGGGCTATTTTTTCAAGCTCTTGCATCAAGTTGTCTTTATTTTGCAAGCGACCAGCTGTATCTGCAATTAACACATCAACGTTACGCGCTTTGGCAGCTTGAAATGCATCAAATATCACTGAGGCACTATCAGCACCGGTGTGCTGTGCAATTACTGGGATTTTATTACGCTCGCCCCATACTTGTAATTGCTCAACCGCAGCTGCACGGAAAGTATCACCTGCAGCTAACATGACTGATTTACCTTGATCCTGAAATTGCTTAGCAAGTTTACCAATGGTCGTTGTTTTACCAACTCCATTAACACCCACCATTAAAATAACAAATGGTTTTTTATCAGCAGGAATTTCTAATGGCTGTTCTGCCGTTTTAAGCATCGCCGCCATTTCTTGCTTCATTAGCTCATATAATGCATCACCATCCTTTAACTGTTTGCGGTTAGCCGCATCAGTCAAACGATCGATCAGCTTCATGGTGGTATCAACACCTAAGTCGGCTGTTAATAGCTGAGTTTCAAGATCTTCAAATAATTCATCATCAATTTTCTTACCAGTGAAAATCGATGCAAAGCCAGAACCTAAGTTTACTTTGGTTTTTAATAAGCCTTTTTTAAGACGAGCAAAGAATCCTTCTTTCTTAGGTTTTTCAGCTGTTTTTGCTTCCTCGATGGCAAGCTCGGCCGTTAATCGCTCTTGCTCTAAACGCTCAGCTTCCGCCTCTTCGGCAGCAATACGTTGTTGCTCTACACGCTCAGCTTCGGCTTGCTCGGCAGCAATACGTTGTTGCTCTACACGTTCAGCTTCGGCCTGCTCAGTAGCAATACGCTCTTGCTCTAAACGCTCAGCTTCGGCTTGCTCTGCTGCGATACGCACTTGTTCTACACGTTCAGCTTCAGCCTGCTCAGTAACAATACGCTCTTGCTCTAAACGCTCAGCTTCGGCTTGCTCTGCTGCGATACGCACTTGTTCTACACGTTCAGCTTCAGCCTGCTCAGTAACAATGCGCTCTTGCTCTACACGCTCAGCTTCGGCCTGCTCTGCAACAATACGTTGCTGCTCTATACGCTCAGCTTCAGCTTGCTCTGCTGCGATACGCACTTGTTCTACACGTTCAGCTTCAGCTTGCTCGGCAGCAATACGCTCTTGCTCTACACGTTCAACTTCGGCTTGCTCTGCGGCAATAAGCTCTTGCTCTAAACGCTCAGCTTCGGCTTGCTCTGTTGCGATACGCTCTTGCTCTACACGTTCAGCTTCCGCTTGCTCAGTAACAATACGCTCTTGCTCTAAACGCTCAGCTTCGGCTTGCTCTGCTGCGATACGTTCTTGCTCTAAAAGCATTGCTTCTTCTTGCTGCACTAAACGAGCGGCTTCATCGCGGCGTTGTTGTTCTGCTTGTTCTGTTGCTGCTAATTCAGCATCTGTGATGGCTTGGCGTTCAGCATCACGTGCCTCAGCTTGCTCTACAGCAATACGCTGTTGTTCTAAGCGCTCTGCCTCAGCTTGCTCTGCAACAATGCGCTGTTGTTCTAAGCGCTCAGCTTCAGCTTGCTCTGCAACAATGCGCTGTTGTTCTAAGCGCTCAGCTTCAGCTTGCTCTGCAACAATGCGCTGTTGTTCTAAGCGCTCTGCCTCAGCTTGCTCTGCAACAATGCGCAGTTGTTCTAAGCGCTCTGCTTCAGCTTGCTCTGCAACAATGCGCTGTTGTTCTAAGCGCTCAGCTTCAGCTTGCTCTGCGCGCTCAACTTCCGCTTGTTGGTTATCGGCCTCTTGGGCGGTCTGCTCTACTTGTTGGTTTTTATCTGACTTACCAAAACCAAACCAAGACAGGAATTTATTTTTTTTTGCCATACTTGCTAATAACCACTTATAAAAATCTGATAAACTAACGGTAATACTTTGTGTATTCGCTGCATTGCTTTAAAAGCACAGCCGCTAATAACCACAACATATTGTCTAAGATGCTCATAGTAACACTTTTAGCGCAGTTGAAAAATGACACGCTACTATATGATTGCAATATTATCTGAGCTGGATTCTAGATACCATTTTTTAGTGAGCTAAATGAGAAATAAATCACCACAAAAACAAGTGAGTAATAAAGCCAGCGATGGCGTTATTAGGATCATCAGCGGGCAATTTCGTGGCCGTAAATTACCAGTAAAAGATGTGCAAGGTCTTCGTCCAACCACAGATCGTATCAAAGAAACGGTATTTAACTGGTTAATGCAAGATACTCGCGATACTAAAGTACTCGATTGTTTTGCAGGTTCCGGTGGATTAGGTTTTGAAGCACTCTCTCGTTTTGCTCTCAGTGCACGCTTTTTAGAGATGGATAAACTCGCCGCGAACCAATTACAAACTAATATTGACACGTTAAAGCTCACTAACGCTGAAGTAATTTGCACCGACAGTTTGCTTTATTTAAGTAACAATACTCAGCAACAACAGTTTAACTTAGTGTTTATTGATCCACCTTTTCGCCAAGGTTTAGCCCAAAAATGCTGTGATTTACTCACTGAAAATGACTGGCTAAGTAAAAATGCCCTCATTTATGTTGAAGTAGAAAGTGAGATGAGTGCGTTGCAAACACCTAGCAATTGGCTGTTATTAAAAGAAAAAGCGGCGGGACAAGTATTGTGCCGCCTCTATGAACTACAGTAAAATTAGTAACATAGAAATATTTTTTGTTTCCACTTGGAGCAGACAATATTTATCCTTTACATGTGGTGCGGCTTCGGATTACAATACTGCACCATTTTTGAACCACTTGATCATTGTTTGATCAACTTGAGCAACGCTCATTATTTAGGTAGGTGAATTTTTAATGCCAGTAATTAAAGTAAGAGAGAACGAACCGTTTGACGTAGCACTTCGTCGCTTCAAGCGTTCATGTGAAAAAGCAGGTATCCTTTCAGAAGTTCGTCGTCGCGAGCACTATGAAAAGCCAACAGCTGAGCGTAAGCGTAAAAAAGCTGCAGCGGTTAAGCGTCACATGAAGAAGCTTTCTCGCGATAACGCACGTCGCGTTAAATTATATTGATCAGTATTGGTTTTGTATAAATGAGCCTTTTAATAAAGCTAAAAGATGCGCAAAAAGATGCGATGCGAGCGAAAGACAAATCTCGTCTTAACCCAATTCGTATGGTGCTTGCTGCAATCAAGCAGCGTGAAATTGACGAGCAAATAACACTTGATGATGATGGTATTACCGCAGTATTAGTGAAGCTTGTTAAACAACGCCGTGATTCTTACACTCAGTATACTGATGCTGGCCGTGAAGATTTAGCCGAAATTGAAGCCAATGAGATTACAGCTCTTGAAGAATTCTTACCTCAACAATTGAGTGAAGAAGAAATCATAGCTCTTATTGATGCGGCTATTGCTGATACTAACGCAGCAGGTATGCAAGATATGGGTAAAGTAATGGGTATAATCAAAAGCAAAGCTGAAGGTCGCGCCGATTTAGGTAAGATCTCTGGTTTAATTAAGCAACGATTAACTGCCTAATACTCCCACATACAGATGTATGATTTAAGCAAACCGAGCCATGTGCTCGGTTTCTTCGTTTTTCGCTTTAATAAAAATAGCATTTGTGTTCAAATCTAAATTGTAGAACTAAATTATCTGATATTTCGTTCACCTTATTTTCTATTTATCTCAGGACTACACTTTACTAATGGCTGGAAAGATCCCACGTAATTTTATAGATGATTTACTTGCCAGAACCGATATTGTTGAGCTAATTGACTCCAAAGTTGGCTTAAAAAAAGCGGGCAAAGATTACCAAGCCTGTTGCCCTTTTCATAACGAAAAATCCCCATCATTTACTGTATCTCAAGACAAACAGTTTTATCATTGCTTTGGTTGTGGTGCGAACGGCAACGCTATTTCATTTGTTATGGAATACGACAAGCTTGAATTTGTTGATGCCATTGAAGAACTTGCAAGCATCCTAAATCTTGATGTACCTCGAGAGCAAGGCACCAGTAATGGCCCAGAGCGTACCGCAGAACAAAAACGCTCAGATTACGATTTAATGCTCCATAGTGCGCGTTTTTATCAACACCAGTTAAAACATCATGCTAATTCAGCAACCGTAATAGACTATGTAAAAGGCCGAGGCCTAAGTGGCGAAACCGTTAAAAAGTTTATGATTGGTTATGCCCCCAGTGAATGGGAAGGCCTTTGCCAACAACTTGGCCGCAATAAAGAACAAAAAGAGCAATTAGTTGAGCTAAAGCTGGCCTCAGAGAAAACCCCAGGCCGCCAATTTGACTTCTTTCGTGATCGCTTAATGTTCCCTATTCGCGATAAACGTGGTCGTGTTATTGCTTTTGGTGGCCGTGTGATGCAAGCGGATCAAGGTCCTAAATATTTAAACTCGCCAGAAACCCGCATCTTCCATAAAGGCTTTGAACTATATGGATTATATGAAGCAAAACAAGCGCATAAAAAGCTCGACCATGTACTCATAGTGGAAGGCTATATGGATGTTGTGGCACTGAGCGAGCAAGGTATTGAATATGCGGTAGCTGCGCTTGGTACTGCCACCACCACTGAACACATGCATACATTGTTTAGAACCACTGACCGGGTAATTTGTTGTTATGATGGTGACCGCGCTGGCCGAGATGCCGCTTGGCGTGCACTCGAAAATGCCCTGCCCTATTTAAATGATGGCAAAGCGCTACTGTTTGTATTTTTACCAGACGGCGAAGATCCCGATTCATTAGTACAAAAAGAAGGCAAAGAAGCGTTTGAACTACGTTTATCTCAAGCCGATGATTTTACTAAAGTGCTATTTAATAAACTCAGCCAAGAGATTGATTTAACTACCGATGCAGGTAAAGCTAAGCTTCTTAGTGCTGTGCTTCCGTTGGTTGAGAAAATCCCTAGTCAGTTTTATCAAGAAAACTTATTAGAGCACTTAGGTCGATTAATAGGCCGCACTAAAGAGCAGTTAAACAATCGCTTAAAAACACCTAAACAGCAGCATGCGATTGAGCGAAAATTTAAAATTACGCCAATGCGTCGCGCAATTGGGTTACTAATTCAGCACCCTAAATTAGCCAATACAGTGCCTTATTTAGCTGATTTAGCACAAATGAATATTGCCGGTATCGCCTTGCTTATTAGGTTGCAACATTGCGCTTTACAAAAAAGTGACATTACTACAGCGCAATTAATTGAATCATTTAGAGAAACACCCGAGTACGAGGCGCTCATTAAGCTCGCTACTTGGCGTCATGAGATCAATGACGACCGTTTAGAGGACGAATTTAAAAATACTTTCAGATTTATTGAAGATCAGTGTTTAAATTATCGACTCGAGACCTTATTAATAAAAGACAAGACCCAAGGACTTACGAGTGAAGAAAGACTAGAATGTTTAGCCCTTACTCAAGCGTTAAAAGGGTCGAAAAGACACTAACAGCTAGTCAAAAATGAATTATGCTGTTATACTGTGCTATTCACTGCGTCAAATAATACTTAGCTTGGCTTAATAAATAAGCAAGCTGGCGCCTGTTGTATCAACTTATCAGAGTGGAAGAAACAATCTCTATGGATCCAACTCCTCAGTCACAATTAAAACTTCTGATTCAAAAAGGTAAAGAGCAAGGTTACTTAACTTTTGCAGAAGTTAATGATCACCTTCCACAAGATATTATCGATTCAGATCAAGTAGAAGATATCATTAGTATGATCAATGATATGGGTATCAAGGTTAGCGAAAACGCGCCTGATGCCGATGAATTGATGATGCAAGAAACAACAACAGATGAAGACGCAGCGGAAGCTGCAGCCGCTGCGCTTGCTACTGTAGATAAAGAAATCGGCCGTACAACGGATCCGGTTCGTATGTACATGCGTGAAATGGGTACTGTTGAATTGCTTACCCGTGAAGGCGAAATTGTTATCGCTAAGCGTATTGAAGAAGGGATCAACCAAGTACAAATCTCGGTTGCAGAATACCCTGAAGCAATTACATACCTACTTGAGCAATGGGATAAGTTTGAAGCAGAAGAAATGCGCTTAAGCGACATTATCTCTGGTTTCTTCGATCCTAATGAAGATGCTGCGCCAATCTCTGCTACCCATATCGGTTCTGAATTAAGCGAAAAAGAACTTGATGATGAAGATGACGATGATACTGATAGCGATGATGAAGACGAAGAAGAAGTAGATACTGGCCCAGATCCTGAAGAGGCTCGTGTACACTTTGAAAACCTTCGCGATCTTTACAATAAAGCACGCGACACGTTTGATAGTAAAGGCCGTTCACATCCAGAATCGCAAGCTGCGATTTTTGAGATTGGTGAGCTGTTTAAAACCTTTAAACTAGTGCCGAAACAGTTTGATCGTATGGTTAACAACATGCGTGAAATGATGGACAGAGTTCGTGTTCAAGAACGTATCGTCATGAAACAAGCTGTACAAATCGCTAAGCTACCGAAGAAAACTTTTGTTAAGCACTTTGCTAATAATGAAACTGATGCTGCATGGATTGATCTTGAGATTGCTGCGAATGAAAAACATTCTGCAAAATTAGAAGAAATCAAACCAGAAATCATCCGCTGTATTAATAAACTATGTGTAATCGAAGAAAGCACAGGTTTAAGCATTGAGCGTATTAAAGACATCAACCGTCGTATGAGCATTGGTGAAGCAAAAGCGCGCCGTGCGAAGAAAGAGATGGTTGAAGCGAACTTACGTCTTGTAATCTCAATTGCTAAAAAATATACCAACCGTGGTTTACAATTCTTGGATTTAATCCAAGAAGGTAACATTGGTTTGATGAAAGCTGTTGATAAGTTTGAATATCGCCGTGGTTATAAGTTTTCAACTTATGCTACGTGGTGGATCCGTCAAGCAATCACCCGCTCTATCGCCGACCAAGCGCGTACAATCCGTATTCCGGTGCATATGATTGAAACGATTAATAAACTTAATCGTATTTCTCGTCAAATGCTGCAAGAAATGGGTCGTGAGCCAAATCCAGAAGAATTAGCAGAACGCATGATGATGCCTGAGGATAAAATCCGTAAGGTACTTAAGATTGCTAAAGAGCCAATTTCTATGGAAACGCCAATCGGTGATGATGAAGATTCGCACTTAGGCGACTTTATCGAAGACACTACTATTGATTCGCCAATCGACTCGGCAACAATGGAATCTCTTCGCGGTGCTACCAACGATGTGCTTGCAGGCCTAACAGCCCGAGAAGCAAAAGTATTGCGTATGCGTTTTGGTATCGATATGAATACCGACCATACCTTAGAAGAAGTAGGTAAACAGTTTGACGTAACGCGTGAGCGTATTCGTCAAATCGAAGCGAAGGCACTACGTAAATTACGCCACCCTTCACGCTCTGACTTATTGAAAAGCTTCTTAGATGCTAAGTAATTAGCAAATACAGATTTAAATTTAAAAGGCCGCTGTAGCGGCCTTTTTTCTATTTACAGGAAATAATTATGGCTTGGATCCAAATCCGTATCAATGCTAATGCTGCAACCGCAGATGCAGTAAGTGATCTATTAATGGAGGCAGGTAGTGCGTCTGTTACCTTTATTGATGCTAAAGACACCCCTATTTACGAACCAAAAATCGGCACTGTGGTGTTTTGGGCTGACACGACTGTGATTGGTTTATTCGAAGCTAACCACGATATGAATGCGGTGATAGCTCTATTACAGCGCCACGACGAGTTAAAAGACACCTTAGTGTACAAAATAGAGCAACTTGAAGACAAAGACTGGGAACGTGAATGGATGGATAACTTCCACCCAATTCAGTTTGGTGAAAAACTATGGATCTGCCCAAGCTGGCGTGATATTCCCGATCCTGATGCCGTCAATGTACTGCTTGACCCTGGCCTTGCTTTTGGCACTGGCACCCATGCCACCACCGCTTTGTGCTTAAAATGGCTAGAAAGCCAAGATTTGACCGGTAAAACTGTGGTCGACTTTGGTTGTGGCTCAGGCATTTTAGGCATTGCAGCTATCAAACTTGGCGCTGAGCGCATGATCGGCATCGATATCGATCCTCAAGCCCTTGAAGCAAGCTTAGATAACGCACAGCGTAACGGCGTTGCCGATAAACTCGAAGTATACTTGCCAGAAAATCAGCCTGAGTTTAGCGCCGATATCGTGGTGGCCAATATTTTAGCTGCGCCACTGCGTGAATTACACAGCGTGATTTTAGGCTTGTTAAAACCAGGTGGTAAAATTGCTATGTCGGGAATTTTAGAAGAACAAGCGCAGTCGGTAGCAGATGTTTATGCCCCTTTTTTAGCGCTTGATGATATCGCTGTTGAAGGTGAATGGACACGGGTAAGTGGCATAAAAAAAGCTTAACTTACTGGGATCGACAATTTAGAGTATTAACGTAAAACCTTCAGGTAAAGCCTGTAATTAACAGGCTTTACCTATTATTTACACGCAAAAAAACAGAATGATTTCTTATCACAAATTAGTTCTGTATAAAATTCACACAAATAAAGCCGTTCGTCAAACTGTTATCAAATGTCAATATGCAAAAGTCAAAAAAAAGTCACTTTTGTTCAATTTATAGCCTTTGATTTTTGACAAAAAAACCGTAAACTTAGCGCCCCTTGAAAAGAGGCCTATTGAATACAGTGCGTATCGGAACATATCAATTAGAGAACAATGTAATTGTGGCGCCAATGGCGGGAATTACTGATAGACCATTTAGACAACTTTGTCGCCGCTTAGGTGCGGGGCTTGCCGTGTCTGAAATGCTCTCGTCGAATCCTTTGGTATGGAAAACCGAGAAATCAATGAACCGTATGGATCATAGTGGTGAATCGGGAATACGCGCGGTGCAAATCGCAGGTGCTGATCCCGAGCTTATGGCTCAGGCTGCACAATTCAATGTAACTAATGGTGCACAGATCATAGATATAAATATGGGGTGCCCAGCAAAGAAAGTGAACAAGAAACTCGCAGGCTCAGCCCTATTACAGTTTCCTGATTTAGTGGAAGAGATTATTGATGCAGTGGTTAGCGCTGTTGATGTACCTGTAACACTAAAAATCCGTACAGGATGGGATCAGGACAACCGTAACGGTGTCGAGATTGCGAGAATAGCTGAACGTTATGGCATAGCTTCATTGGCCGTACATGGGCGTACACGCGCATGTATGTACAAAGGTGAAGCTGAATACGCCACTATTAGGGATATTAAACGTTCAGTGTCGATACCTGTCGTTGCAAATGGAGATATAACGTCTCCTGAAAAAGCAAAACAGGTTTTGGACTATACGGGTGCAGATGCCATTATGATTGGTCGAGCCGCCCAAGGTCGCCCTTGGATTTTTAGGGAGATAGACCACTATTTGCGAACCGGTGAACATTTACCTGTGCCTCCAATTGAGGAAGTACGTGGTATTTTGATGGAACACTTAGTGAACCTTCATGCGTTTTACGGCGAACCAATGGGAGCGCGCATCGCTCGCAAACATGTATCTTGGTATTTGCAAACCCATGACAGTGACGGTCAGTTTAGGCGAGTATTTAATGCTCTCGATAATCCACAGGCACAAATCGAGACATTAGAGCAATACTTTAAAACACTAGCAGCTAACTAAGAAAGAAAGAGATATAAACAATGTTCGAACAAAACGTGACTTCTCCATTTATCACTAACCCTCATGTTCAGTCACACGAGAAACCGCAGCCATTACGCGATGCAGTGAAGAAAGCTGTTCATCACTATTTAAAACAGCTTAACGGTCAAGATGTGCAAGACGTTTACGACCTTGTTCTTTCAGAGCTAGAAGCACCATTACTTGAAGAAGTAATGACTTACACACGTGGTAACCAAACACGTGCGGCAATCTTACTAGGTATCAACCGCGGTACTTTACGTAAGAAACTAAAGAAATACGGCATGAACTAATACGATGTTGTGAATTATCACAGCAATTGTTAAAAAAGCACCTTAGGGTGCTTTTTTTATATCTTTAAAAATCCTCAAAAAAGCGGCTAATTGCAAAATCCTCACCCTTTAAACATCGTTTTTTAAGCGATATTCAGTTAAAATAGCGCCTTTCTAAGCTAGCTCAAACACTGAGGTAATCAAACTACAATGGATACACATCGTCCAATTCGTCGCGCACTACTAAGTGTGTCAGATAAAACCGGTATTGTTGAATTTGCTCGCGCTCTTGAATCACAAGGCGTAGACATCTTATCAACTGGCGGTACTTGTAAATTACTTGCTGATAATGGCATTAAAGTCACTGAAGTATCTGACCACACAGGTCACCCTGAGATCATGGATGGTCGCGTAAAAACTCTTCATCCAAAAATTCATGGCGGCATTTTAGCGCGTCGTGGTCAAGATGAAGACGTAATGACTGAGAATAACATCTCAGCAATCGATATCGTTGTAGTTAACTTATACCCCTTTGCGAATACAGTCGCTCAAGAAAACTGCAGCCTTGAAGATGCCATTGAGAACATTGATATCGGTGGCCCAACTATGGTGCGTGCCGCGGCTAAAAACCACAAAGACGTGACTATTGTAGTAAACGCCAAAGATTACGACCGCGTGATCAGCGAAATGCAAAGCAACAATGGTTCAACTACGTATAAAACACGTTTTGATCTAGCCATTGCCGCTTACGAGCACACCGCACAGTACGATGGCATGATTGCTAACTACTTCGGTAAAATGGTTGCTGATTACACTGATGAAGCGGCAGAGGAAACTAAATTCCCACGCACAATCAATATGCAGTTCACTAAAAAACAAGACATGCGCTACGGTGAAAACTCACACCAAGATGCAGCGTTTTATGTTGAAAACGACGTGCAAGAAGCGTCTGTTGCAACCGCCGTACAGCTTCAAGGTAAAGCATTGTCGTTTAACAACATTGCTGACACTGATGCAGCCTTAGAGTGCGTTAAAGAATTCGATGTACCGGCCTGTGTTATTGTAAAACATGCAAACCCTTGTGGTGTGTCAATCGGTGAAAACATTCTTGAAGCCTATGACCGTGCATTCAAAACAGATCCTACATCAGCATTTGGTGGTATTATTGCCTTTAACCAAGAGCTTGATGCAGACACTGCTGAAGCGATCGTATCGCGTCAATTCGTTGAAGTGATTATTGCGCCTAAAGTATCTGAAGCCGCAGCACAAATCGTATCTGCAAAGCAAAATGTGCGTTTATTAGAATGTGGTGAGTTCTCTGCTAAAGGCACAGGCCATGACATTAAACGTGTTAATGGCGGTGTATTAATTCAAGATCGCGATTTAGGTATGGTTACTCAAGGCGACTTAAAAGTTGTGTCTAAGCGCCAGCCTACTGAGCAAGAGCTTAAAGACTTATTATTCTGCTGGAAAGTGGCTAAGTTTGTTAAATCAAACGCTATTGTTTATGCCCGTGACGGTATGACAATTGGTGTAGGCGCAGGCCAAATGAGCCGTGTTTACTCAGCTAAAATTGCTGGCATTAAAGCTGCTGATGAAAACCTTGAAGTTAAAGGTTCAGTAATGGCATCTGATGCGTTCTTCCCATTCCGTGATGGGATTGATGCAGCTGCAGAGGCTGGTATTACTGCTGTGATCCAACCAGGTGGTTCAATGCGCGATGAAGAAGTTATCGCTGCTGCTGACGAAGCTGGTATGGCAATGGTGTTTACTGGCATGCGTCACTTCCGCCACTAATCACGCAAAGAGCTAACACCATCAGTTAGCTCTTTTTGTTTGCTACAAATTCACGTATTCTGCTTATTCTATAACCTCTATACAATTATAATGTGAAGGAACAGACGATGAAATTTGCACTAAAATCTCTACTGGTTGCTACCCTTGCTATGAGCTCAACGCTAGTAATTGCCCATGATCATGGCCACAACTCAGCGGTTGCTCAAGCCGTTAAAGCAAGCGATAGAAACACTGAACGTGACCAATATCGCCACCCTGTAGAAACACTCGAGTTTTTTGGCCTAAAGCCAACAATGACAGTGGTTGAGATTGCACCTGGCGGCGGCTGGTACAGTGAAATTTTAGCGCCAGTTTTGAAAGAACAAGGCACCTATTACGCTGCCCACTTTCCTGCTGATTCATCGGTTGGCTATTATCAACGTTCACTCGCAGGCTTTAAAAAGAAAGTCGCCGAAGATGAGCGATTCAGTAAAGTAAAAATCACTGAATTTGCCCCTTCAACACATTTAGACATTGCACCTGCGGACAGCGCAGACATGGTATTAACGTTCCGTAATGTACATAACTGGTATATGAGCAAAGATAAAGATGCCGCAGCGAATGCTTTTAAATCTTTTTATAAAGCACTTAAACCAGGTGGCACGCTAGGTGTGGTTGAACATCGCTTACCTGAAGCGCAAGCTGATGAAATGCAAAAGTCATCAGGTTATATGAAGCAAAGCGTGGTCATCGAACTTGCTAAACAAGCAGGTTTTGAACTTGTAGCAAGCAGTGACATAAATGCAAACCCTCTTGATACAGCCGATCACCCTAAAGGGGTATGGACCCTTCCACCAAGCCTTAGACTTGGCGAGCAAGATGCCGCTAAATATAAAGCTATTGGTGAAAGCGACCGCATGACGCTGAAATTTAAAAAACCGCTTTAAATAGGATATTCGCCATGAATGTATTAGTCATTGGCAGCGGCGGCCGCGAACACGCACTTGCGTTCAAAGCCGCTCAAAATACAAAAGTAAATACTGTTTATGTTGCACCAGGTAATGCCGGTACAGCGCTTGAACCCAAGCTTGAGAATGTTGCCATTAACGTTGAAGATCTCGATGGCCTACTTAGCTTTGCACAAAACAATAATGTTGAGCTAACCATTGTTGGACCTGAAGTACCATTAGTACTTGGCGTGGTAGATAAATTCCGTGAGCACGGTTTAGCTATCTTTGGCCCAACAGCAGGCGCTGCGCAACTAGAAGGCTCTAAGTCATTCACTAAAGACTTTTTAGCTCGTCATGCTATCCCAACTGCGGATTATCAAACGTTTGAACAAATCGACCCTGCACTTGCTTATTTAAAAGAAAAAGGCGCGCCGATTGTAATCAAAGCTGATGGTCTTGCCGCAGGTAAAGGCGTCATTGTTGCCATGACTGAAGTTGAGGCTGAAGATGCTATTCGCGATATGCTAGCCGGTAACGCTTTTGGTGAAGCTGGCAGCCGCGTGGTAATCGAAGAGTTCTTAGAAGGTGAAGAAGCCTCATTTATCGTGATGGTTGATGGTAAAAACGTATTACCTTTTGCTACCAGCCAAGACCACAAACGCGCTTATAATGGCGATCAAGGTCCGAACACTGGCGGTATGGGGGCATACTCACCAGCGCCGGTGGTAACTGATGAAATTCATCAGCGTATTATGAACGAAGTGATCTACCCAACAGTAGAAGGTATGGCAAGCGAAGGCCATCCTTACACTGGCTTCCTCTATGCTGGTTTGATGATCGATGACTCTGGGACCCCTAAAGTAATCGAATACAATTGCCGTTTTGGTGATCCTGAAACACAACCTATGATGCTTCGTTTACAGTCTGACTTAGTTGAACTGATTGAAGCAGCTAATCGTGTTGAACTTGATAAAACGACGATTGAGTTTGACTCACGCGCAGCTGTGGGTGTGGTACTTGCAGCTAAAGGCTACCCTGATAACTACCCCAAAGGTGATGCAATCAGTGGCTTGAAAGTAACCTACCCCGAAGGCGAAAAAGTCTTCCATGCGGGTACTAAGCAAGACGGCGATAACGTAGTGACGGCCGGTGGCCGAGTATTATGTGCAACGGCGCTAGGTAACACAGTGACCGAAGCGCAGCAACGTGCCTACCAACTAGTTGATGAAATTAGCTGGCAAGGTATGGAATACCGTACAGATATTGCTTATCGCGCTATTGCTCGCGAAAAATAGGTCTAACCAGCAGCTATTAATAATAAGCGCAGTTTATCTGCGCTTTTTTAGTGCTACACTAAAACCGTGATGTATTACATATAAGTAGCACCTTGGAACAACAGCCATTTAAATACCATATTATTGCATTGTTTATTTTGAGCATACTATTGTTCATCGTATATACGTTTGCGAATCATTTAGCCACCCCTACTCGCTATACAATCAATAAAACAGCTGCGGTTTATTTAGCGCAAAGCTATCGCATAGATCCATCAAAATCATTAACACTTACAGCATTTTTAGACGAATCTAATTCACGTATTTCAGAGCCCTTTGACACCATTCCATGGGGGCTAAAATCTCAAAACTATTGGCTGCTGATGAAGTTAGACAATAGGACAGCAGTATCAAAAGAGCTTTACGCCCACTTTGATAATCCGATGATTGATTATTTGACTGTTTATCAACTCGATAACCAAGGCCAGTTAATTAACACCTTTAATTTAGGCGATCGGCAAACAGGATTAAGCTTATTTGAATACAGTGTACCGCATATAGAATTTACTGTTGCCGCACAAAACCAGAGTTTTTTGGTCATAAAAATAGACACTACAGGGATCAGTAAAACCCCAATTAACTTATATGGCGAGGCTGAATTTAAAGATTTACTCCGTGCACAAACCGCTATCTGGGGCATTTTTGTTGGCGTACTAATCATGGCGGCTTTATATAATTTAGTACTGTATTTTGGTATTCGTGATCGGGTTTATCTTATTTATATTGGCTACATACTGTCAGCGTTGATCCTAATGGGCTCGGTATTAGGCTTTGGTTTTTACTTATGGCCAGTATCCTTACAACAGCTTTTTAACCTCCATATAGTGGTAAGTAATTACGCCATCGCATTTTTTACGCTGTCATTTTGTACTATGTTTTTACGTTATCATAAAGATAAATGCTGGCGCTATAAACTAAGCCTAATACTATTGGGCTTAATGTTCGTTTTAGGGTTCGCCAGCTTTTTCATTGTTGAATATATTTCTTCGCAAATATTTTTTGCTGTGTTGGTATTACTCTATATTGTTTGTATTATTTTAATTTACAACAAACTACTTAGCGGCTTTCGTTGGGCTAAGTTTTATATGATCTCGTGGATCCCACTGATCATTGGCGCTGCAATCCAACCTTTAGAACTAACAGGCGTATTAGAATATAGCTTCACCACCCGCCATGCTTTTTTGGTTGCGATTCTTTGTGAAGTCATCTTAATGGCTATGGCGCTTGCCGATAGAGTGCGCTATCAACGAGAAAAGGCGTTGTACCACGCCACTCATACAGAACAAACCAAGTTATTAAACAGTGCTATGCTAAAACAAGCCTATATGACTTTACAGCTCAATCAGCGCACAGCAAGCTTATGCTTAATTAGAATTACTGATTTTAATTCTCTCAGTCATATTTTAAATCAAACTCAAAGCTGTCAGCTCGTTGTTGCTATAGCTAAATCTCTTGAGCTGCAACTGAGTAAAGAGCGCGAGTTTATCAATTTAGATAACAATTTAGATACCTATCCGCGGATTGCCGATTTGAGCAACGGTGTGCTAGCATTCATTTCAATTAAAACTCAAAGTGCGCAATCACTGCATGATAAATTAACCAAAATCCGCAAAAGCTTACCGAAGCATCATCCAGTGCAAGGGTTTGATTTACAGTTAAACTACGCAATGGGTTATTGTATCCTAGATGGTGAAAGTGGCTTTGATACATGGTTGCAAAATGGCTATTTTTCATTAACCGAAGCGCCACAAACAAGCTATCCAAATAATCACTCAAAAGTAATGCCTGTCACTATGAACATTAGCTTAGCGGCTGCATTCCAAAATGCCTTAAAAACTAACCAGTTAACTATTTATCATCAGCCACAAATAGATTTACGCAGCGGCCAAACGATTGGCAGTGAAGCCTTATTGCGCTGGCCTAATGCTGCTTATGAACAAATCAATATTGAAGCTTTAATTCTATTAGCTGAACGTACTGGTCTTATCAATGAACTTACATTATGGGTGCTCGATCAGGCTTGCCAAGATATCGCTAAGTTTAATCACGCAGGTTTTTTTAAGCATAAAGTAAGCGTTAATTTAAGTGCTAAAAACTTAATGATCCATAATTTAATTGAGAAAATTGAAAACACTTTACTCAAACATAACGTTCCTGCTAAACAACTTAAATTTGAACTTACTGAGTCAGCTTTAATTGCAAACCAACAGCAAATGATTAGCTTAGTTGAACAATTAACCCGCCTTGGTATTGAAGTGATTTTAGATGATTTTGGCACTGGCTATTCGTCACTAAATTGTTTTGTTAGCTACAACTTTTCAACCTTAAAAGTAGATAAATCATTTATTATAGGTCTCCCAACTCACAGTGCTAATCGAGTAATTGTTAAGGCTGCGATAGAAATGGCGCATAGTTTGGGTTTAAAAGTTACCGTCGAGGGAGTTGAAGATGTCACAACACAACAACTTTTAAAGGCCATGGGGGCAGACTACGGGCAAGGCTACTATTACTCCAAAGCCATCGCTGTGGATGACTATTTGCTGTGGTTAGCTGAAAATAAACAAGCTAATTAAGTAAAATTGCCACATGTTTAAGGATTACTGATAGAATCCTCTTTTTCACATCTTTAGGGGCGTAAAGATGCAAGGCACTATCAAAAAATTAAAATCATCGCTAACACAACCGATTCAGTATCATTTGCCTGTGGGTGATGAGTTGGTCGATCTTAATGCCTATATTGGCAAGCAACTTACACTGACTTTTAATGGCGCTATTGTATGTTCTAGCTGCGGTAAAAAAACCAAAAAAAGTTACTCGCAAGGTCATTGTTTTGTATGTATGCGTAAGCTTGCTAGCTGCGATATGTGCATTATGAAACCTGAAACATGTCACTTTGACCAAGGTACTTGTCGTGAGCCACAGTGGGGCGAAGAAAACTGTATGATCCCACATTATGTCTATCTTGCGAACACGTCAGGGCTGAAAGTGGGGATCACCCGTCATACACAAATTCCAACCCGCTGGATTGATCAAGGTGCAACGCAAGCACTGCCAATATTCAAAGTACAAACGCGCTTACAATCAGGATTAGTTGAAGTTGCCTTAGCACAATTTATTGCCGATAAAACCAATTGGCGTAATATGCTCAAAGGACAAAGCGATGTCCTTGATTTAAAAGCTGCTGCGGCAGAACTTATTCCACAAATTGCCGATAAACTAAATGAACTTGCAGAGCTCTTTGGTGCTACAGCGATAGAACAACTTGATGAAGAAGTGGTTGAATTAGAGTTTCCAGTTACTACCTACCCAACCAAAATCAGTTCATTTAATTTTGATAAAGAACCGGTCGTCAGTGGTATTTTAAACGGTATTAAAGGCCAGTACTTGATCTTTGATACTGGCGTTATCAACATTCGTAAATTTACTTCTTACGATATCACCGTAGGTTGATTTTGCAGCTGATAAAATTCAAACCATTGCCGCTGCGTTAACGGGCGGCAATAGTAATAGCCTTGGATCACATCGCAGCCTAAATCCAATAAGTAACTATACTGGGCAAGCTTTTCAACCCCTTCAGCGATAACTTGTAAATTAAGACTATTCGCCATTGCCACTATCGCGGCAACAATCTCACTATTACCGTATTCATCGGGTACTTTAGCAATAAAGCTGGCATCTATCTTTAATGTATCTATGGGTAATTTTGTAAGGTAACTCAGTGCCGAATAGCCGGTACCAAAGTCATCTAGCGCAATCTGTATGCCCATTTTTTTAAGTTGCCACAACTCTCTTTTCGCCTGACTAAACGAGCTAATAAAACTACTTTCAGTTAACTCTATTTCAAGACAATTTCCCGATAAATTATAGCGCTGGAGCATTTTTTCAACGTTACTTGATAAACTTCCCTGACTAAGATGGCAAGCTGAGATATTAATTGCCAACCGACCAGCCGTTATTCCTTGTTGTTGCCATAATGCCAATTGCATGCCTGCATTATTGAGCACCCAGAGATCCAGCTTTACAATTAGACCGAGTTCTTCCGCCAATGGAATAAACTGTGCAGGCGATATTATGCCAAGCGCGGGATCTTGCCAACGTAAGAGTGCTTCAACACCTTTGATAGCTTTACTTCTTAAACACTGTTTAGGCTGAAAATATAGTTCAAATTCATCATTTTCGAGCGCATATTGAAACCGGCTCATCATCGCCAAGCGCTCTAAAGAGCGTGCATTCATCGATGCTTTAAATAACTGAAATGAGTTTCTACCCACTTCTTTAGAGCGATACATGGCAATATCAGCATGTTTTAGTAAAGTTTCACTATCGAGACCATCATCAGGATAGACCGCTGCACCGATTGATGCTGTCGCGCCTACCTCAAGCCCTTCGAGCTGAAAAGGAGTGTTTAAGTTATTTAAAATTTGATCGGCTAAACTAATCACAGCGCTAATGTCTTCAATCTCGCACAGCACCACAAATTCGTCGCCACCTAAACGTGCTAAAGTATCACCTTCACATAATACGTTTTGCAGCCGTATTGCCACCATTTTTAATAACTCATCCCCAGCGCTATGCCCTAAGCTATCATTGATTTCCTTAAACCGATCTAGGTCAATAAACATCACCGCTAACATGTCGTTATTACGATGTGCAGCAGCTAATGCCATGGTTAATCTGTCATTAAATAAACGTCTATTAGGCAAGCCTGTTAGCTCATCAAAATAAGCTAACTGAACGATTTTGTCTTCTGCAGTTTTACGTTCAGTGATATCGCTAAAAATCGCCGCATACACTAGCTCATCATCATTTGGCTCGCGGATAGCAATAATAGTTAGCCATTCAACATACAAATCACCATTTTTTTTACGATTGCATATTTCCCCTTGCCATACACCAGTTTGGGTAATGGATTGCCACATTTTTACGTAGAAATTTTTACCGTGCTTTCCGGAGCTTAGAATTCTAGGGTGTTTGCCGACCACTTCATATTCTTGATAGCCAGTAAGGGCGGCAAAAGCAGGATTAACTTGCATGATCACACCATCTTGTTGGGTGATCATAATGCCATCAAGTGACGCATCAATTATTTTATTCGCGAGATACAAATTACGCTGTGAATGCTGAAGATCCATATCACGTTGTTCAAGTACTTTTTCAAGATCACTGCAATAGGCGCTTTCTATTTCATTAACAAGATGCTCAATGGCGAGCACTCCTTTAATCTCCAAATCGTCACTGACCACTAAATGGCGTACATTGTTAGTAGACATTAACCGATATGCATCGAATAAACTGCTTTTTGAGCTTACCCGATACAAGGGCCGACTTGCAAAACTCCAACATGACGCATTACTATCGGGTTCGACGATCAAATGCAGTAAATCTCGCTGGGTGATAATGCCATGTTCGTCTTGCTGCTGGTTATACACTAAAATAACTTGGGCGGTTCGCTCGCGCATCATTTCAACGCCTTCACTGAGCGTCAAATAACTAGGTACCACTAACACATCTTTATGATATTGCTCTTTGATTGGTCTAAATTGTAAATAGTGATCAAGCCCTTGATTACGTACAATATCACTAATACTAATAACGCCGCATGGTAGCTCATCATCATCCACAACTAATAAATGACGAACACTGTGTTGATAAAAAATAAGCGCGGCATCACACAATAATTGCTGACAGGAGATTTTCAATACAGGGCTACTCATTACACTTTGAATTTCAATATGTTTAAGGTTGCTGTCAGTAAAATCTAGTTTAATGCAATCTGCTTCAGTCCAAATACCAACGATTTCTTGCCGTTTTTTTATAAAAATTGCACTTATATTATGAACCTGCATCAACCGTACAGCATCAACTAAAGAGGTATCGGTGGAACAACATACTAATTTCCTTGAAAAGATATCTGATACCTGTTGAGGGTGGCGAGTTTGTTTCATAATATTCGTCCTTAGTATAATACGAACTATAATTATATTATTATATTGCTCGCGCTATTTGATACAGGACAATAAATACATGCATACTTACTTCCCTTACTTGATAAGTAGTGACAACGAGCTAGAAATTATTAATGAACAACGGGATTTAAATGACTATCTACACAGTTTAACCGCTGAACAACAGCAGCACTGTGTGATATTGAATAAACAAGGCGAATATTTTGATTTAGCATTTAACCTTGCAACACCGCTGACTAATATAGAGTTAGCTCGCAGAGTAACGCAGCACTTAGCACAAGAAGGACACTGCTGCTTAACTAAAATAACCAGCCTAACAGCTCCCCAAGCATTTGATCTATTAGGAATAAAATAAAAATAATTTTTTACTGCAACTTTTTTAGCTAAAACGCGTAATTGCTCTTCGATACATAATAATTAAGAGAGTAATTAATGAAAATTAGTAAAATAGCACGTTTAGTTGCATCAGCCGTTTTATCCATGAGTTTAGTCGCGTGTGGTGGCAGCGATAACAATAAAGAACAGCAAACCCCACCAGCGACTTCAACGCCGGTAACCCCGCCGGCCAAACCAAGTAGTATTGAATTTCCTGAACAATCCGTAATACCAAAAATGGTAACACTGGATGAAAAGGGAACTATCTTTATCAGTGAGCTTGGCTTATCTCTTTATCTTTTTGATAATGATTCACAAAATAAATCGACCTGTAATGCAGAGCAAGGTGCCGAAGCAGGTAAAAGCAATGATAAAAGTAGCTGTGCAGCAATATGGCCTCCTTTGCTTGCAGACCAACAACGCCCTGAAAATGCGCAGTTTTCGACTATTGAGCGTAACGATGGTACTTTTCAATGGGCATGGAATGGTCATCCGCTATACCAGTACACCGGTGATAGTAGCGAAGGCGATACAAATGGAGATGGTTTAAATAATATATGGCATTTATCTCGCCCTAACCCAATTGCAATGAATTCTACCCAGCTAATGGCTAATGGCGTTGTAGTGAGTGCAACGTCTGCCTCTGAGGTATTAGAGCTCGCGCGAGTCAATAAAGATCAATTTAGCTTATACACTTTTGATTTAGACGAACTGAATAAAGCCAATTGCACCAGTGATAACTGTGTTAATACATGGCCCCCAGTTATGGCTGATGCTGGCGCTCATATCGACGGTAAGCTGTCGTTAGTTGAACGTGGTGAGCTAAAACAGTGGGCTTATAATGGAAAGCCATTATATTTATTTGCTAATGATAAAACTAAAGATGACAAACTTGGCGATAACCTTGGCAACGTTTGGCACTTAGCAACCACTGAACCTGCAACGTTCAGAACTAATGATGCAGGAACCCTGCTTAGTGCTAATGGAGAAGTATTAATACCCGAAGCTGATAAAGCAAGCAAAGCTAATCTCGATCAATTCACGTTATATACTTTTGATAACGACGCTGATAACACATCAAACTGCAATGATGATTGCGCCGTTACTTGGCCACCCTTTTTAGCGGATGAGCAAAGTAAAGCCACTGGTGATTTTACAATGTTTACCCGTGCAGATGGATTCAAGCAGTGGGCATACAAAACTAAACCTGTGTACTTTTTTAAAAACGACACTGCTAAAGGGCAAACTAATGGCGATGGTTTAGGCGGTGTTTGGCATGTTATTACCCCTGCGGCTGATAAAGCTCCGTCAGTTGCGAGTACGCAATTTAAACAAGAGCAAACAAACCTAGGGCAAAGCGTTACAGTATCTGGCAATGTGCTCGTCCTGTTAAGAGATGATAACGGTAAACTCACGCCTACAATAAAAGATAAATCAGACTTTGCTTTATATATATTTAACGTTGATGACATCAACGCCTCAAATTGCAATTCTGACCAATGTATTGATACATGGCCACCACTGCTTGCAAATAGCGAAGACCAAGCGAACGGGCCATACAGCATTATCGATAGAGCTGATGGCTTCAAACAGTGGGCTATAAATGGCAAACCGCTTTACTTCTTTACGCCTGATACTGACGCGCAAACAACGGCTGGTGAAGGCGTAGGCGATGTTTGGTACGTTGCACGTCCAGCTCCTGTTCGCTTACTTAACCACGCTAGTAAAGGCACGTTCTTTGTTGCCAACTCCCCGACAGAAAATAGCCTAGGTAAAAATGCAGAGGCACAAAACAACTTAACCTTATATACCTTTGATGTTGATGTGAAAGACTCAGGGCAATCTACATGTATGGGCAGCTGTGCAACTACATGGCCGCCTCTTTATGCCAATGACAATGATCAAGCAACTGGCTTATTTAGCATTATAGAGCGCAATGAAGATGACGGTAGTAAAAAACGTCAATGGGCTTATAAAGGTAAACCGCTTTATTTCTTTACTGCAGATAGCAAGCAGGGCGACACCTTTGGTGACTACGCGCAATGGCCTCTAGCTCGTCAATAATAAACAATAAAAAGCCGGATTCTATCCGGCTTATATAAGGTTTTTAATAATGAAAGTTCAATTCTTTATTGTTTGTTTGCTTCTGTTACAAACACTTACTGGGTGTGGTGCTGGCGATGGTAGCTCCTTAAATGCCAATGGTCAGTTACCACCTGAAGCAACCGGTGATAAACCCTCTGCTGATCCTGATGATGATGTAAACAAACCTATCCCACCTGAAAATGATAACAACGCCGCAACACTTAGCTTGTTACAGGAAACTATTTTTACACCTATTTGCTCTGTCTGCCATTCGGGTGCAAACGCTCCTTATGGATTGCAGTTTGATACTTTAGACAACACGGCTAAAAATCTAATAAATGTGCAAGCAATTGGTAACTCTGAATTTTTAAGAGTTACCCCTGGAAATAAAGAAAACAGCTTCATTTATTTAAAAGTGATGGGTGATCCGCGAGCTGGGAACAGAATGCCGCTTAATCAGCCTGCTTTGTCAAATGAAAGCATCGCAGCTATTGGTCAATGGATTGATAACGGTGCAAATATTGAGGTCAATAATGCATCTTTATTTATTACCAGTATCAATCAAAAAAACATTCAAAACACTGTAGAAATAAATATTAATTTTAGTGTTGATGTAGACAAATCAACACTAACTGCTGATCAAATTTTGATATACCAAGATAAAGAGCCGTTATCTGAACCCTATGAGCTGATATGGAAAAGCAATCGATTAGTAAATATAAAAATTCAAAAACCAACAACCCCGACAGCATTAAAATTGATAATAAATGACAACTCATTGAGCTCTGTTATGAGTACTTTTGGGCAACAATTAGACGGTAATTCTGATGGTCAACCAGGCGGAGCATTCAATTATGAAACACGTTTTTAAACTCTTTTTAGTCATCGCCACTTTTGGTTTTAGTTTACCAGTGCTAGCGGAACCTTATATAGCCTATAAAAATAATCTAAAGTGTGGCACCTGTCATGTGAACCCTAACGGTGGTGGTTTACGAACCAGCTTTGGCAATTTATATGGTCATGCAATGCTGCCCGTTGACCAGCTAAAATTAAGCTCTGCAGATATAGGAAAAATTAGCGACTATTTACAACTAGGCGGAAATTTCCGTAGTAACCTAGAATACAGTAAAGATGAAAACGACGTAAAAAGTGAAAATGCCTCGTTTAGAATTGACTCCGCGCAACTTTATTTAGCATTAAGCGCAAAAGAGCTGGGAATGACTTTTTATCTTGACCAGCAAATCGCACCGGGTGCGGCTGTAAACCGCGAAGCTTTTGCCATGTATAAATTTAAAAATAACCACTTTATAAAAGTGGGCAAAATGTATATCCCCTTTGGTATTCGTCTCGAAGATGATTCTGCTTATGTTAGACAAGCCACTGGGTTTAACTTTGATAGCAGCGATAACGGTATAGAAGTTGGGCTAGATTACACAAAAACAACGGTTAATATATTCGTATCAAATGGCACCAGCTCGGTCAGTAATGACGACAATAAATTTTTATATGGTATTCGCGGTGAGCATCTATTTGACAATATGCGGATTGGCAGCACCTTGGTGTTAAATGACAGTGATACATCACAACAAAAAATACTAAACGTATACGGTGCCTATACTATTGCTGATTTTACGCTTTTAAGTGAATTAGATTGGATCAAGACACAACAAAATGGCGTTGATAATAGCCAACTTGTTGGCCTATTTGAAATCAACTATCAATGGCAGCAAGGGGTCAATATAAAGCTAACTTCAGAGTATTTTGATCCTAATACTGATATTGATGAAGACCAAGAAACCCGCTTCTCTTTAATTGGTGAATATACGCCAATATCCCATATACAGTTAAGAGCAGGGGTGCGGATCGCAGATAGTATTCCACAGTTTAAACAACGAAATAACGATAAGTTATTTTTACAAACACACTTCTATTTTTAGCTCTAACAGGCTCCATTTAAAGCGCTGTATACTCCGTTTTAAATGGAGCCAAGGTAAAATTAATATGAATAAAGAAAACCTACCTGACTTGATTGCTAAAGTCGCTTTGCGGGATCAGCAAGCATTTAGAAATCTGTACGAACAAACGTCTGGTAAATTGCTCAGTATTGCATATCGAATTTTAAATAATCGAGACAATGCCAACGAAATTCTACAAGAAGCCTTCGTGCAGATTTGGTATAACGCTAATGAGTTTAGAGCAGCCAAAGCAGAGCCTTTCACATGGATGGCGGCCATCGTTAGATACCGATGTTACGATCGAATTCGTAGTGAAAACAGACGTGTTGAAAGTAAACTAACAACCGATACAAATGAAGACGAAGAGCACTTAACAACTAACGACCAAGCTACAACGTTATTGTGCGATATAGGACAACAGCTAGAAGATTGTCTAAATCAATTAGAGCAGTTACAACGAGACAGTGTTTTAATGGCTTACTATCATGGATTTAGCCGTGATGAGATCGCAATTAAATTAAAGAAGCCGTTAAATACAGTGAAGTCTTGGTTAAAACGAGGATTAACGAGGTTACAACAATGCCTAGCACAATAAAACGTTATCAAAACCAAGCGTTAATAGAGCACCTTGCACAGCAATATGTGCTCGGTACACAACCAATACGAGTTCGTAAGCGGATCTCACGTTTAAGAATGCAATACACAGCATTAGACCAACGAATAGATTATTGGGAACAAAAATTTGCCCCTCTAAATAATAAAACACCTGAGATTTCGCCAAAAAAAACCACTTTAAAAGCGATTGAACAGCAATTACAGTTTAATCAAAAAACCAAAAGTAGTTTTCATAACTGGTTTGGCCTTGGCTTTTATCAAGCAACGAGCGCTTTGTCTGTATTTTTTTTAGCGCTAGCCCTGTTCGTATTGCAACCAAAAGATAAAACCGATCCTCTTAGCTACTTGGCTGTTATGAATGATACAAATCAGCAACCACAATTGGTTGCAGCGACTTATGGAAATAGCCGTACCCTATCCATTGAGCTTATTGATACACCAACAGTCCCTAATGAAATGAGTTTAGAACTATGGGTGACCTCAAAAACAGATAAACAGGTACGAAGTTTAGGTGTTATTCCTACTACCAGTAATATATTTAATCGCCCTCTTAGCGAACCTGAGTGGCGCTTAATTAAAGACTCTGAAAACTTACTACTTACTTTAGAAGAAAAGGGTGGCTCGTCCATTGGTGAGCCAATGGGCGTACAAGTATCTAAAGGTCCTTGTATCAGAATGGCTGGCTGGCAGGAAAATTCATGATCAAACTAATTTTAACTATCACTTTGATTGGCTGTTCCTGCTCTGCAATGTCCAACACATTTGAATATGATGCGAGCTTTCGTTTGCGCCACCAGCAAGTAAACGATCAATCTCTTAAAAATGCCAAAGCAACAACCCTACTGACACGTGTTGAGGGCAGTTTCATAACAGACTATGAACTAACCTTGTTTGGTCAATATGATTATGTTTGGGCATTGGATAAAGATAGCTATAACTCCATCACTTACTTTAATGATCACGCCCCTATTCCTGATCCACCTGGAGGTGAGCTTAATCAACTTAATCTGCAGTGGCAGTTTTTGGTCGATTGGCGAGCAGTCGTAGGCCACCAAGTAATTAGCTTTGATAATGAACGCCATGTTGGCAACGCTGCATATTGGCAAAACGATCAAACATTTGATGCTGCAACACTGCAATATAGAAATGGTTTTAACTGGCAGTTTAACTATAGCTATGTAAACAAAGTTCATCGTATTTTTGGAGATCACAGTATCGCTCGGTTACCCAGCTCCGATTCTCGATATCCAGAGACTCTAATACGACCAACTAGCGAACTTGGCAATCATCAGCATAATAGTCACTTAATTAATCTTTCCTATAAGTTCAATCCTAATGTAACAATTAGTAGCTTCGCTTACTTAGTGGATAATAAAACTGCAGCCGAGTTTTCATCAAACACACTGGGGCTGCACTTAGAAGGCGCAGCAAAACCTGATCAACTGAAATATAACTACAGTGCGGAAATAGCATGGCAAAAAGATGCAACCAACAATCCTAATAATTATCAAGCATGGTATTTATTAGCGGAGCTAGGTGTTCAATATCGCAGTCACCGATTAGACGTTGGCTATGAATATTTAGGCGATGATAACAACACCGCCTTTCAAACTAGCTTAGGTACTAACCATAAATTTTTAGGGTGGGCAGATGTATTTAGCCGCTATGATGAATTAGCTGGCTTGAGCGATACTTATTTATCATACGCTGGTCGTAAAGCTAAAATACGTTGGAAGTTAGTAGCTCATAGCTTTGAATCTCTTGCTAATAATAAAAAGCTAGGCAATGAGCTCGATTTAGAGCTGGCGTGGCGTTACTCTCGTAAATGGGAATTTAAGTTATTAGCCGCTTATTACCAAGCAAAAGACACAGGTTTATACTCGAATATCGCAAACTTTGACTTATCTACAGTTGAAGTGTCGGCCTCTTATAACTTTTAGTTTTGGATATAAGCTCACTATTTTATTGTGCTTATATCCAAGTAATCACTGTGGTTACTTCCAATCATCAGCATTGCCATCATGACTAATTACGACACCTTCTTGCTCATCGTAAAAGTCGTAGAGGGCATCTGGCATCGGGTTTTGGCGAACATCTAAAAATTCAAGTTTATCTAGGCCATTAATTTGCAAGTCAACAAGTTTATTATCGAAAAAATAGCCCGTCTTTAAGTTTTTCAGTGCTGATATATCGAGCGTTTTAAGCTGGTTTTGCATCATTCTTACAGTATGCAACGAACTTAAACCAGACATGTCGAGCGTAACAAGTTGGTTTTTAAATAAATAAAGTTTTTCCAACTTATTCAAAGAGTTAATTTGTAGTAAGTGCAAATCATTATTCGCTAAATTTAATAATGTTAGCTGTGATAGTTTCCTTAGATCTAGGGACTGCAAATTATTATTAAACAAAGACAACGACTGTAAATTTATAAACTGGTTAAGCTCTTGCGCATTATCAATACCCATTCCATGACATTTTATAGCAATAAACTCTTCTACATAACGCCATTGATTATCACTTGCTGTTGTTTTGATACAATCTTTAAACGCATCATCCTCAAAAGAAAGGGAGTTAATAGCTGTATTAGCAAATGCAGAGCAAGAAAAAAAACTAACTAATAGCCACTTCATTTTCATCAACTTTAAATTATTAAATAAACAACACAACTCTAACCCAGCAATTACAACAATTACAGTTTATTTATTACAAATAAAGAAAAAGCTTACTATCATGAACACGCCTTTAATATTGATTTAACGCATATCGTTTACAGTGATAAAAATGATATTATAAACATCTCGTTATACTCAGCTCAGTAAGGCATATAGCAATGAGTACACCTAATTTATCAAGACGCATGCGCAGGCTTCGCCACAGTGACGCAATGCGACAGTTAGTACGCGAATTTGATTTTAATATTGGCGATCTTATCCATCCTATTTTTATCGAAGAGTCGTTAACTGAAAGTCTAGAAATATCCACTATGCCTGGTATACAGCGCATTCCTGAACATGCATTAGCCCAAGAAATTACTGAACTGCATAGATTAGGAATTCAGTATGTTATGCCTTTTGGCATATCGCATCATAAAGACAGTGTTGGCAGTGATACATGGCACGATGATGGTTTACTGGCACGTATGATTAAAACAATCAAACAAACATGCCCCGAGATGATGGTAATACCCGACATTTGTTTTTGTGAATATACAGATCATGGACACTGTGGCGTTGTTGAAGATAATCAAGTTTGTAACGACGAAACTGTTGCTAATCTTGTAAAGCAGAGTGTGTGCGCAGCAAAAGCAGGTGCCGATATGCTAGCCCCATCTGCGATGATGGATGGTCAAGTTAAAGCTATTCGAGCAGGCCTTGATAATGCAGGGTTTGAACATGTTGCCATTTTAGCTCACGCCATTAAATTTGCTTCATCTTTCTATGGTCCATTTAGAGCTGCTGTTGATTGTGAATTAAGTGGTGATCGCAAAGGCTATCAAATGGATTACGCAAATATTCGTCAAGCGCTTCAAGAAGCCCTTCTTGATGAACAAGAAGGCGCTGATATTCTAATGGTGAAACCAGGCACGCCCTATCTTGATGTCCTTAGCAGCTTGAGAGAGAAAACAAACTTACCTTTAGCTGCCTACCAAGTTGGTGGTGAGTATGCCGCTATTAAATTTGCAGCATTAGCAGGTGCCCTTGATGAAAAAAAAGTGGTATTTGAAACACTGACCGGCTTCAAACGTGCAGGCGCTGATTTAATAGTGAGTTATTATACAAAACAAGTTGCACAGTGGTTAAAAGAATAACCGTTGTCACTTTTTGGGCATGTAACATTTTAGAACACGCTAACCCTATATTGGCTTAGTTTAAACCTACGTAAATATCTTAACGTGTTACATGCGCAAAAAAATTAAAAAACAAAACTTGGTCTCGTAAATCATAATTTGTCTTGTTTTATAGAGTGGGGATAAGTAATGTTTGCTGTGTTTTTACAAATATTGCTCATAGATAACCGATAAAAAGAGTCAATAATCACCACAACTTTGAATAATCAAGGAAGTACTATGTTCAAAAAATTTACTAGTAAGCTTTTCGGTGAAGATAAACAAATAACCATCAAAGATTTATTAATAGTTGCTTGCCAAGGCTATAACCATACGCAAACAGGCTTAGCCGCTAAGGTTGCTCATTACTTAGTAACAGGAGAAGGAGCTGATTGTCTTAACATATTAAATCAACTACCTAATTCGCGCCATTCGCAACTGCCAGGCCACTACTCGGTAAATAATAATGGCGAGTATGATAGACGCTCTTTAGTAGCCATGCAGCATGTTTTAAAGTCAGCTACAGGCCATCAAAACGACTTTTTACATCGTTTAGGTTTAGTAACAGAGGCGATTGCAAAGCATCACTATTTAAATCATATGGAGTCTAAACTAACAGGCTGGTTTGCCTTCTTACTGTTTTATTTCAACCAACACACTGATTTTGAATATGACACCAAGGCAACTCAATTCCCTAGTCGTGATGAACTGCTTACGCTGCTAGAAACGTATGACCAACCCCTATGGTATATTGATGCCTATATTCTTGAGCGCTCCTATGCACAAAGAGGCCTTATCTATCCAGATCATTTGCTAGCAAATAGTGATTGGATAACGATTTGTTCAACACCTGAAAAATGCCAACAACTACAAAAAATCGACGCCAGCGGTCGCAATACGCTTTGCCAGTTTCTACTTAAGCAGCCGGTAATTCCAACTTCGTTATTACCGTTTTTAGCACAGCTTAGCGCAGATAAGTCCAGTCAGGTGCGTCTGTCAGCTAACAGTGTGATCCGTAAAATCGATGATGCACAATGCCTTGAGTTTTTCTCTGAACATTATGAAAAGGCGAATGCAAGCACACGAACTCACTGGATAAGCAGTGTGGTTGAGTGTAGTAATGCATTAATATTACTCGAAACCTGGCAAGCCAGTGAAAAAACAGCATCAGTACACACTAAACTTACACTCGCCATTGAGCAATATCAGTTAAAGCAGCAAAGCGACAACTTTGATTGGCAGTTGCCTGCATACACAAACGTGAACTTTCACGGTGAGTTTCCAGCGCATTGGGTTGAAGACTGTATGCACAGCTTAGAAAAGCTAATTGCGCGTTCTGAACGATATATAAAAAACAGCAAGCCCGAAGCACCCGGCAGCTACTGGGCAAAGGCGATAGAGCGTGAAAAAGAAGAGCTTGCGATATATAAAACGATCACTAAAGATGATGTTGTTCACGCTTTAAACGCTCTAGAACAAGGTCAAAAGCTTGGTAATGACATCTTTTATGACATTATCGATGAAGCTAAGTTACTCAAACAGCCAAACATTGCAATAGCACATTTTTTTCAACTGCAGAAAATTGGCAGATGGCACATTAATAATCTGTTAAATGCAGCCAATACGAGCAAATTACTGCAAGAGAATCTTAGCGATGTTCGCCAATTACTGCCATTACTAGCAGAATTTAATTTTAGCGTTTGTGACTTAACGAACATACTTGTAAGTTCCCATGGTGAAGAGTTGGGTACTCGCCCATTGGCGTTAGAATCAATTGATGTGTGGCCCTTATTCGCCGAGTACCCAGAAACAATAGATTACGCACTTGATGGCCTATACACAAAGCTCATCCAGCAAGGAGATGACACAAAGCCAACGATTATCGATCGCCTCGACTCCAAGGATAACTATGATAACTACATGGTTATCAACCAAACGCTGGCTTTATTAGCTGATTTTCCTAAACTTCCTCCCCATTGGTTACAACGCATCTATCAATTAGCGTTTGATAGTCGAAAATCAGTGCGCTTCACGGCACAAGCGACCGCACAAAAGCATGGCATCGTTGTTGAGCGAGTCAGCAAAGAATTACTATCAAGCGGCAATGATACTCGTAGTATTGCAGCAAAATGGCTGCAAACACTGGCGCTCAGTGATGCCCAACCAGCACTACAACAAGCAATTAGAAAAGAAAAAGATACCGCAATTCGTGCGCAAATGTTAGATGCCTTGCAGCAATGTGGCGGTGATATTAGTGAATTTACCTCACCAACTGCATTGGCTGAAGAAGCAGCTGCAGGGCTTCAAAAAGCAGTGCCTAAAAATATGCTTTGGCTGCAACGAGATAGGCTACCTAGCTGTAAATTTGTTAATGGTGAAGCAGTCGACACTGATATTATTTATTGGTGGTGTGTGCTCGCCGTTAAACTAAAACAGCCCGAAGGTAGTAACTTGCTACATTTGTATTTATCACTGCTTGATGATAATAGCCAAGCACAACTCGCTCACTGTTTATTATCAGCATTTATCACCCAAGATACACTTTGCCCCACCGAGCAACAAGCGCATGAATACGCCCAAGCTCATAAGCAGCAAGAGTTTGATATGTATCAACGTTGGGCTCAAAGTGAATGGGGGAAACAGTACAAAACGCATACTTTGGAAGATGCATATAATGCGTGTTACAAACAGAAAAAGTCAGAGCTATTAGGTAGTGCTATTAAAGAAAAAGGTTTGCTCGCCTTAATTATTGGCGGTAAACCGAATGAGCTTTTAGCCCTACTACAACCATATATGAAGCAGTATTATGTACGTCGAGCGCAGATTGAAGCAATATTGAGTGCTATCGCCAATATTAATGATCCGATAATTATTCAATTTATGCTGTCGTTATCGCGACGTTACCGCACCAAATCAATCCAAGAGTTAGCACGTCAGTTAGTTGATAAAATTGCCCAGCGAAACGGCTGGACGACCGATGAACTAGGCGATCGTACCATTCAAACTGCAGGCTTTGAAAACACGCAAGGGCCAACACCTTTTAATTTAGGTCAGCGTACGCTGCAACTCCAGCTAAGCGATGATCTTAAATTTCAACTACTCAACGAAGAAGGCAAGGTGCTTAAGTCACTGCCGCAAGCGCGTAAAGATGATGACGATGCAGCCATCAGCGAAACTAAAAAATGGTTTAGCAGCTGTAAAAAAGAGCTAAAACAGGTAATAACGCAACAAACTAGTCGTCTATATGAGTCTATGGTTACTGAGCGTCATTGGCCTGCAAGCGACTGGCAAGAATATTTACATCAGCATCCTATCATGTTTCGTTTACTGCAACGTACGCTTTGGCAAGTACAGCTTGATGATGGTTGGCACAGTTTTCGCCCCACAGAAGATGGCGCACTCATTGATACAGAAGATGATGAAATTAAATTACCAGCCCAGGCCACTATCCGCTTGCTAAGTGGTAATCAACTCAATAGTGAAGCAAGCCAAGCTTGGCAGGCCCACTTAAAAGATTACAAAATTAAACCGCTGTTTGAGCAACTCAAGTCGCTTGAAGTAAATATAACTGCAGAACAGTTAGCATTGGATCATCATAAAGGCTTGATGACTGATACCTTCACACTACGCAGCTTATTGACCAAAAAAGACTACAAGCAAGGCGACCCTGAAGACGCAGGATTTTTTGATCATTACTATAAACTGTTTGATCAATTAGGACTTAGAGTTCAATTTGACTTCAGTGGTAACTGTGTCCCCGAAGAGAATGTTTCTGCAGCTATTTATAGCATCACAATATGGCAATTTAATCCAAAAGCACGTGGCTGGAACCGCTATGATGCATTACCGCTTACTCAAGTCCCTGCTAATCTGCTTAACGCTATCGCCTTGGATTACGAAGAGGTGGCGAAAAAGTGTCATGCAGATCCACTGTGGCAGCAAAAGCTACCGTTTAATTAGCCGCTATAACAGTAAATGCTGGCCACATTAACGATGGCCAGCGTTTAGAAATCAAGATGATCTATCTAGCAAGGACGTTTTATGCTTAATACGTTAAACACGCCTCCGAACACAGACATTGCTGAACTATTAACTCTTGCCTGTAAAGGCTATGAAATAGCAGAATCAGGTCTCGCTCATAACGTTACACATTACTTATTACATGGGGAAAATCCCCGTTGTTTAATTACTTTAGCACAGCTTCCCGATACAAAAAGTAAACAGGCACCTGGTTGCTATGACTGGGAAGCAGCAGAAGCGATGTGGCAAGTACTCATGTCTACTCAAAGCCAGCAACTGGACTTTTTGCATCGCTTAGGTTTAGTCGTTGCTTGTTTTAACGAGCCCTATTTTGATGCGTTTAGCCATGTACTTTCGAGCTTTGATAACTGGTTTGCCTATCTTCTAAACTTCCTGAACAGGCAATTTAAAACGCATACAGCGTCATCTGTAGAGCAATTACCCAATCGACACACACTACTGAAATTATTAAAAGTATATCAATTACCTAGCTGGTACATTGATGCTTTTATATTAGAGCGTAATAACAAGTATGTTCCAGCAGAGTATGCCCAATACTTACTCACACATACCAACTGGCTGAGTGTCAGCAACGAGCCTAATTTCGATCAACAGCTACAACAACTTCATAGCGAAGGTCGTTACATTTTCTGTTGTCAACTGACGCAGTACTGTGAACTACCCAACACCTTACTACCGCTAGTAATGACATTAGCGGATGATTCCACCAGCAAAGTACGTCAGGCGGCGGCGCTTGCCTTCACACGCCTTGATACAGCAATGTGGGTCAACTACCTTAAAAAACACTATCAAAGTGCTAACACCACCACCCAAGCCCATTGGATTACGCTTATTAGCCGTTATGATGCAGCGCAACCACTTTTAACTCAATGGCTAAGTGAAACAAAAAGTAACGTGTTGCAGCAACAGATCACACAAACACAGCATGAATATCAGCTGATACAAAAAAGTCAGTATTTTGATTGGCAACTACCAAGCCTCTCCCCCATTTCTATCAGCCATGATTTTCCAGAGCGTTGGCTTGATGTTTGCCAGCAAGTGTTAATCACAGAAATAGCCAAAGCGGAACAAGAAATTGCAACGGCGCAGCAAGCGCTTTTGGATTATCCGCAAAATTGTCACCAAAGGCAGCAACGTTTGGCATCTGATCGTGCCGACTTACAAGGGCTACGCTCACTTACGCCAGAACAACTTGCCCAAGCGCTCGCCCAGCTACAGCAACGCCAAATACAAACACAGCCCGGCTACGATATTATTTATAGGCTAGTTGATAATAAATACGCAGCCCAAATTATTGGCGAAGCTAAACTGATGAACCAAAGTGATGCTCAACTAGTGCACTTTTTCCTATTAGCTACTGGTTTATTTTATGGGCTTTCAACGGTACTCGAAGAGCCTCACCCTAGTAAATTGATCCAACGTGATATCAAAGATATACGCCAGTTACAGCCAGTACTGCACCCTTTTGGTATTAGCCCTAGCGATTTAACTAATTACATCCTTGATATTAGACATGAACCTAGTGGCAGCCTCCCGATAGCTTTAGAGTCATTTGAAATATGGCCGCTATTTGCGCACTATCCACAAACCATGGTACTAGCACTTGATGGCCAACTGAGCAGCGCAACATTTAGTTCAAGTACCGACTCATGGATCATTGAGCCACGTCTAAATGATCGTATCGATAGCACGCGCACTACTGAACAAGCATTGGCCCTATTAGCTGATTTTCCTACGATACCGCCCTATTGGCTCGAACGCATATATCAACTCGCCTTTGATAATCGCAAACAAGTGCGCAAGTTAGCGCAATACGCCGTGCAGCAGCATGAATTACTCATTGAAAAAATAACGACAGGTTTAGCATCAAGTAATAAAGAAACCCGCAACCTCACTGCACAGTGGTTAACTCACCTGCAACACCCTGATGCGAAGCCCGCACTGCAAGACGCGATCACCACAGAAAAAGATACCACTACTCGTAACCAATTATTAGATGCGCTACAACAATGCGGCGGTGATATTAGCTATTTTATCACCCCCGCTATTTTAGCTGAAGAAGCAGCTACAGGGCTCAAAAAAGCAGCCCCTAAACATATGGCGTGGCTACAAAAAGCTATGTTACCCAATTGCCACTTTCGTCATGGCGACCCTGTGGAGCCAAGCATTATATATTGGTGGTGTGTGTTAGCCGTAAAGCTTAAACAACCCCAAGGGAGCAACCTATTAAGGTTATATTTATCACTACTCGATGATGACAGTCAGGCTCGCCTAGGCCACTTTTTATTATCTGCTTTTATAAGTCAAGATACGCTTGCCCCTTCTGATCAACAGGCGCATGACTATGCGCAAGCAAATAAGCAACGCGAGTACAACAGGTACCAAGATTTAGCGCAATATGATTGGGGCCAAGAATACGCTACACGCACATTACTCGATGCTTACAATGCATGTTACAACTTATATAAATCTCAATTGCATGGCTCGGCTATTAAAGAAAAAGGCTTACTGGCATTAATTAATGGTGGTAATCCCCAAGCGTTGTTAGCACTGATCCAGCCGTATATGAAAAAACACTATCTGCGCCGTACACAAATAGAAGCGATGATCAGCGCCATCGCTCACATCAACAATACAGTGATTATCCAATTTATGCTGTCGATAGCCCGCCAACATCGTACCCAATCAATACAAGCGTTGGCGCGCGAGCTAGTTGGCCAAATTGCAAAGCGTAACAGCTGGACGACTGATGAATTGGCAGATCGCACCATCCAAACCACTGGCTTAGAGCATATACAAGATCCAACACCGTTTAGCTTTGGCAATCGCACTTTACAACTGCAACTGAGCGACTCACTTAAGCTGCAACTACTAAACGAAGAAGGCAAGGTGATTAAATCGCTGCCACAACCACGCAAAGAGGATAGCGAAGAGCAGATCAACCAAACTAAAAAATGGTTTAGTGGTTGTAAAAAAGAGCTAAAGCAAGTGATTGAACAACAACATGCCCGCCTATATGCTGCCATGATCACCGAGCGTCACTGGCCTGTTGATGAGTGGCATGAATATTTACACCAACATCCGGTGATGTTTCGCTTACTACAACGCACCTTATGGCAAGTACAACTTGATAATGATTGGCATACCTTTCGCCCGACTGAAGATGGTAGTTTAGTCGATGTAAATGATGACGAGGTTACGCTAATATCGGGTGCAAATACTCGTTTGCTCAGTGCTAATCAGCTTGATAAAGCCGCCCTTAAAGCATGGCAGCTACACTTAAAAGATTACAAAATAAAGCCACTTTTTGAGCAGCTCAAATCCGCTGATATTAGTGTTACACCTAAGCAAATTTCATTGGAGCATCATTTGGGCCTTATGAGTGATGCTTTTACTCTGCGCGGTTTACTAACCAAACTCGGTTACCAACGCGGTGAAACAGAAGATGGGGCGTTTTTTAATTACTACGAAAAATCATTTGAGCAGGTAGGACTTCGCATTCAATTTGAGTTTAGTGGTAACTATTTACCAGAGGAAAATGAACCCGTTGCCATTTATGGCTGCAAAATATTTCAGCAAATTCAAGGTTCTCGCACGCGTAATCGCTATAAAACGATACCACTTGCGCAAGCGCCAGCAAATCTACTCAACGCTATCGCACTGGATTATCAACATGTTGCAAAAAAATGCCATGCAGATCCTAATTGGCTATCAAAATTACCGTGGTAACAAAGTTATTTATACTTCGTTGTTTGCCCTGACTCCGGCAAAGAACGCTATATACAGTCAGAACTGTAGTAAAGGACGTACCTAATGAATAAACAGATTATTCGTGCTCGCGCCGAACAACGCTATCAAGTTGAATTAGCACAGCTCATTGCCACTGATAGTGGTGCTCGCCCGAGCGGCTGGCAGCTTTCAGCAAGTGCCGTAAAACGCTTTATTTGTGGCGATAAACAGCACAATATCAGCCGTAAATATTATGGTGATGATGCGCTTGTTGAACGTGCGATTGTCAGCCTAATGGGCAACAATGGCTTGATGATGGTCGGTGAACCCGGCACTGCAAAATCAATGCTCTCAGAACTACTTGCCGCAGCAATAAGCGGTACCAGTGAGTTACTCATTCAAGGCACTGCTGGCACCACAGAAGAGCAGGTAAAATATAGTTGGAATTTTGCCATGCTGCTAGCCAATGGCCCAAGCTTTGATGCGCTACTAAAAAGTCCTATTTATACTGCTATGGAGCAAGGTAAATTAGTTCGTATTGAAGAGATCACTCGCTGCCCGCAGGAAATCCAAGATGTGCTTATTTCCTTAATGTCGGAAAAAACACTCACCATCCCAGAGCTGGGGATCGCCATTCAAGCCAAACCAGGATTTAATGTAATTGCCACCGCCAACTTACTCGACCGCGGCGTAAATGAGATGTCGAGCGCCCTTAAACGTCGCTTTAATTTTGAAACAGTGCCAGTACTTAATGATGTAAAACTAGAGAAAGAGCTTATTTTATCTCAGGTCAATGCCCGCTTTATTAACGAAGCACAGCAACCACAAATTAATGAAGAGTTAGTACAGTTATTAGTACAGGTATTTCATGACTTGCGTAACAACTTTGGTGCACAATCTTTAGATGCTACTTTATCAACTGCCGAAGCGGTCAATATTGTGCATTCTTGTGCCTTACATAGTCTCTATTGGCATCAACCCATGAGTGCTGAGCAGTTAGTACAACAGATGCACGGCACCTTGGTTAAAGATAAACCCGATGACATTAAAAAATTGGCTCACTATCTTGATGCTGTTGTACGTGAACGCAAAGAGTGGCGTGCTTTTTTTGATGCAGGTAAAGCGTTGTGGATGAAATAACACCAGATAACAACGGCTTTAGCCAAGCATTAGCAAAGCTCAGCCAACGTTATTTACATGATGAAAAAGTACGTTGGTTACCTGTGCGTCATCACAGCCCTGCTTGTGCGCATTTTGCTTTAGCTCAATTAAACGCTTGGCAACCAGATGTTGTATTGATTGAAGCACCGCACAGTTTTGGGCAACACCTTGGCCTATTGCAAAACAAGCATGTGGTGCCACCGATTGCAGTTTATCAACAGCAAAGCTATTTTCCTTTCGCTGAAAATAGCCCTGAGTGGCAAGCACTGCGCTGGGCTGGTGACAACCACGTGCCAGTACAATTTATTGACTTAGACAGCACTGACGAGCAGCAAGAAGAACCACTTGATCGCTACAGCGATGCCCGTATTTTAAGCTCAAGCTATAGTCGTCAGCTACAACAAACCATGGGTTGCCGTGATGCCGATGAGCTTTGGCTGCGCTTATTTGAGCTACAAAATTTTGAAAGTGCGAATGATTTTTTTGAGCAAGTATTACTATTTTGTGCTGCTAGCCGCCTTTATTATGATCAAAAAAGTTTGCAGCAACTAGGCGATCTAGACCGCGAGAAACAAATGCGTGCCTGCATTCGCGCAGCTAGTCATGATTATCAACGCATCGCGGTAATGACCGGCGGTTTCCATACCAGTGCACTGTTTGATTACGAGCAAGAATCAACTTCTATTCGTAAAAGTACTGAGGATAGTTTTGTGATCCGTTACAGCGATTCTTTACTTGATGCTCATCAAGGCTACCAGGCGGGAATGCCCTACCCTGCGTTTTGCCGTTGGCTGTTTGAACAACGTTCATTATCAGCCTGTGATTGGCTACTGTATTTATTAGCACAAATGCCTAAGTTAACGCTGATAGCTAAACAAAATGTTTTTGAGCATCTAAGTCAGCTCTGTCAGTTGCGGGGAATTGTGCGCGCTGGTTGCTATGATCTACTCGATTCTTTAGGAAGTTGCCAATTTAAACAACAAAGTAGCTCGCGCGACTATCGACCTTGGCAGCAGCTGTTGCGTGGCGAAAACATGGGACAACTACCAGCAAATCAACGTAATTTGCCATTAGTCGATGATGTATTAGCCCATTGCAAACATGTACAGCTGACAATTGGTACAATTAATCGTAGCCATTTTTCTTTATATGAATTAACCGAGCGGCAACGCCAGCGCCGCCAACTATTGAGCCAATTACTATTTTTAGACATCGGCTTTTGCCAATACGAACAAAGCATGCATGCCTTTTATAATATTCATACAGCCGCAAAGCATGAGAGCTGGCGCTACCATTGGACCCCTTCAGTAGAAGTGGCATTAATTGAATTAAGTACTTTAGGCGGCACTCTCAAAACAGTTGTACAGCATCGCTTGGCGCAACAAAGTGAAAGCGATTTGCCACAAATGCTTGATAAATTAATACTGTCACTTCAATTAGGCATGCAATATCAATTTAACTCGGTTGCAATAACCCGTGAAATAAACGATTGCAGTACCATAAAAATACTATCAGATAGCTTCATTAAGTTATATCGCACCAGTAAGCACCCGCTTTTTAATGACTACCACCAGCAACTCGACGCATTAATTACACCGTTGTGGCGTCAATTAAGCTTTCACTTGCCCTCGTTAAATCAACTACCTGAAGATGAAGCGCTACAAGTACTGTTGTCATTACAAGCTATTGCACGCCAACAAATGGAAGTACTTAAACAACCTTGGCGTGAGCGTTTACACTGGCTAATAGAACACAATGAACACACCCCTACCCTTTGGTTTGCGCTTAAAGCGTTGGCTGTAGACTTAGATGAGTTAGACCCTGCCTCTTTATTAAATGAACTACAACGCTATAGCGGCGACCGTTTCACTATTTTGCGCACACTGCTGACGGTTGTGCCCCATTGGCTCAATTATCAAAACGGGTTATTGCCACTGCTCAATCACAGTATTGAGCAACTCGATGATGAGCAGTTTGTTGAGCAGTTACCACAATTACGTGGGCTATTTTGCGATAAAGATGCACGAGAAATTGATGGTATTAGCCAGCAACTCGGTACACTTAATCAATGGCAACAGCAATTAAATTGGCTCAATGAAGATATCAGCGAGCATGATGTAAACCAAGCAATGTTATTAGATAAACAATTACAACAGCAACTGCTTGAACAAGGATTAAGTGCATGGACTACTCGCTAAAACAGCGCTGGCGTTTAGTATTAGGGCGCTATGCTGAATCACTTGATACCAGTTTATCAAGTGAGCAAAATCAACAAGACCAAGTCCTTGAGCAACTCTACCAACAGGGTTTAAAAGAGCGAGGTTTTCAAATATCGGGGGGCTTAGAAGCAAGCCAGCCATCGGTAGTACAATGGCTCGATAACGCTGAAAAGCTGTTTCCTAAAAGTGTTAATGACACCTTGCAACATCAAGCATTAGAGCGCTTTAATCTTAAGCAGCTGTTAGAAGAACCACGAGTACTACAAAATATTTCACCCTCTATGGGGTTGTTAAAGCAATTAATGAGTATTTCAGCGCATACCAACCCTAAATTACAGCAGCAAGTGCAACAAATCATTACAACTGTAGTAGAGGATTTGCTAAAGCAATTACGACCACTGTTTAATAACAAGCTCAATGGTAAGCTAAATCGCCAAGCGCACAGTCCACAAAAACGACTTGCTAACTTAGATTGGCAAACAAGTATTCGCAAGAACCTTAAACACTTTGATGGCAAACGCGTGCTATTTGAGCGCATTTACTTTCATGCTCGCCAGCAACCACAATTGCCTTGGCACGTTGTTTTATGTATCGACCAATCAGGCTCTATGTCCAGTTCTATGGTGTATTCAGCGGTGATCGCTGGTATTTTAAAACAACTACCGTGTATTAAACTCTCGCTGGTGGTATTCGATACACAAGTCGTAGATCTGACCGATCAAGCTGACGATCCCGTAAAAGTATTGCTCTCGACTCAACTTGGTGGTGGCACTTTAATTGCTAAAGCATGGCAATACTGTGAGCAGCTAATCGAGACTCCTTCGCGTACCATTATTGCTACCGTGTCTGATTTTTGTGAAGGTGGCCCTGAGCAAGCAATGTTTCAACAAGCTCAGCATCTTATTGATAGTGGGGTGACAATGTTAGGCATGACCGCATTGAGCCCTGAATCAATACCTTTTTATGATACTAACGCGACAGCCAAACTTAGCCGTATGAAAATGCAGATTGCTTCATTAACGCCTGACCACTTTGCAAATTGGCTAGCATCCACGATGGGATTACAAAAATGAGCAGCATGAGCATAAAACAATAATGGATATCAGTATTTTTGAAACCCTCGCCAGTGCGGGGTTAGTCCGCCGAGCACAAAAAGCGCTCGATAAATCCAGCCCACATATAAGTGGCGCTTCGCCAATTCAGTTTACATTCGAAGGCCAGCAAGGTGTACTGGATTTACATAATCCTAATAATAGCCAATGTGATTGCGCCGCAAATGGTATTTGTAAGCATATCATTGCAGCCAGCATATTTGCTTGGCAACAAGCGCCAGTATCTGCAGCAACGATTGAAGAAAATGAAGTGCCGCAAATCGATACTAATACGTTATTAGCCAGTGCTGGCAAAGTAAAAATACGCCAGCTTTATCGTCAAGTTCAGCGTCGTTGGCAAGCTGACATCGTGCAACAAAGCGCGCAGGTTTGCATTACTATCAAGGAGCACACGCTCCATTTTACTAACGTAACCACAATTAATGATATTATCTGCAATGAAGATAGCCAAGCATACGCACTACTGGGCGTTTACTTGTGGCTTGAGCAACAAGGTGAAATGCTGCAATGGCCCGACTGGTTGCAACTAGAACAAGAGCACCAAAAAACACTATTAAACCAAACACAAACGCAGCTTAAGCAGGCATGCTACGCTGAGCTCATTATGCTTGCAGGAGTACCCTTAGCGCAACTGCGCAGTGAATCACTGCTCACTATTGAATTACTGCAGATCCCGATGGAAAAGGCAGGCTTTAACATTGCACCACTAAAACGTTTATGCGGCACACTCGCACGCTATCTTAGTGGTGAACATCTGCGAGACAAACGCACTGTTTTGCTTGAACTAGCACACGTTTTGGTGATGCTTGAACGCCAAGAGCAAACACAAACGCAAGATGCTGAACATATTTGTCCTCCACAGCAGTTGTTATGTTTAGGCGGTTATCCGTGGCGTCGTAGCAGTGGCGCACATGGATTGACGTTGGTTTTACAAGACGAATACGGCCGCTTTATTACGCTTGCCGAAAGTCGCACAACAACCGAGCAAACACTTAACTATAGCCAAATCTGGCAAGCAAACCAATTACTTGAAGGTGCGCCTTCTGGCAGCAATTGGTTTGGGCAAACACAACGTATTTCAAACGCTCAGCTCAATGGCTGGCAGCGGCTTCGCCAACTTAAAAAGACCTATGTTGAACCAAGCGAACAACCACTAAATCCACAATTCATCGATGATATAACACTGATTGATTGGCAAAACGACTATGTATGTTTTGCGCCAAGTTATAGTCATCAACACACATTTGATGAAGCCACGCAATGTATGCGGCTTAGCTATCAAGATAAACAGCACAATACGATCTTTTTTAGCTTGCCTTATAGCGAGCTGGCACACCATGCGATCAATAATATGATGCTATTTAAGCAGCAATTGCCACAGCTCATTGTGGCTCGTATTGAGCGCGATAGCACGCAGTGGCAGTTACGTCCGATTACTGTAAAACTGGATCGTTGGATTAATCTCTATTTTGATGATTTAACCGACAACAAAACAACTAATATATTTAGCAACTGGCTTGCAAAACAATCTCCACAGCCGCAACTGTCATCGCCAAGACGAGATAAAGTGCAGCAATTTTTGCTAAAAGTGCTCGATGAATTAGCACAAAGCCATATTATGCCTCAGCAATCACTCAGTGAAATGGCGCAAAAATTAGGACTGCGCACGTTGAGCCATTTTTTAAGTAACTCTGGGCCAGAACATCGTTTAAAAGCAGCTTACTGCGCCGAGCAGCTACTACAGTTAAGCAGTCTTAAACCTGTAAAGTTCAATGAGCTGAAAAACTAAGTGCTGATTAAAGTTCAGCTATATTATGCATTTTTTTAGGGAGTATTATTGAGTATAACAGTAAGCCCTTTTGCGCTGCCAAAACGGTACGCATGCTTGTAATTGGAGTCGGGAGATCCGCATGGGTTTTGCCCCTACACGATTAAAACTGAGTAATGGTGAGCAGATCATCGCTAACGGGGAGCTTAATTTTATCGATATAAACCAAGTTGATGCAACGCAAACAAACGTAGGCAAGTTACCAAAGAGTATGAATAAACTTCCTTCTGTTTAATCATTTTCAACAGCAAATTACCTCGTTCATCGCAACGCCCTAACAGGTCCTATATTTTTCTAAACTTAGCGCGTTGCAACAATCTCACCGCGAAAATAATAATGATATTTATCGTAAGCATCCGAATGAGTTTGTTCATCATATTGAGTGACTTTAAAGCTGTCAGCATCGACTTGTGTCATCGGCTTTGCCGACTTATATTGAGTTACGTAATAAACAGTCTCACCACTGCGATAGTAGTCGCGTTGAAAAATTTCAAAATTGCTGGGATCAGCCCCCATCAATACATGACTATCTTCACCATTTAAGTAAAAAATATGCTGATTATCGCTAGCAAAGTTCTCGTCTAATCGTGTAAAACTGGCGGTATCTACATCAATGTCAGTTAAGATGGCTATATTTGCGTAAAAGATATGTTGCTGGTCTTTACCGTAACTATCATCGATAGGTTTAAATGACTGCGCATCTATTTCAGGCACTGGCTCATCGTTATGGTAAATGACTTGTCGGCCTTTCCTTCCAGAGATATTCCAAAAGCTATAAGAATAGGCCTTATAACTTTTAGGATCAGCTCCTGCAACAATACGCTCGCCTTTAACCACTTGCGAATCATTAATCCAATAAAGATCAGTACCAATAATCTTAGCCTTTAGATTATCAGAGTTAACACCGCTAATGGCGTTACCACAGTAGTAAAGGTGCTGTTTATCTTTGGCGTATAATGCAGCGTCATAGGTATTCAAATTGGCTAAACTGTAAGTAGTAAAGCTTTCAGCGTCAGCGTTTTCTATTAACTTAGCATTAAAGTAAACATGCTGGTCAACAACGCAATAACCCGCATTGGCAATACCTCGAAGCAGATTACTGATCATACCCGTATAGCCAAATATCACAAAGAAAAACCCAATAACAACAGCACTTATCAGCGCCATTTTATAACTATCAATACCAAAATAACTGCCGCCAAATAAACCAATAAGCAAAAATAATGGTACTGGAAAACTTAATATGAGTATGGCAGAGAACACTTTTTGCTTATTATTCATCGCGCCAGGGGCACCAAACATCATCGGCGACATCATCATCATGCTTCCCCAAAAGCACAGTGCCAACGTGACTAAGATATTAATTACTACAGACATTATCTTCCTTGTTTAATTAGTGGTATTGGTATCATACAACAACCAATATTTTTACTTAATTGTAGAATGAATATAAAGCTACTCTTTTTCTTGTGCAAACACTCTAATATGTTCTATGGCGCTGCGCCCTAGCGCAGATAAATTATATCCTCCTTCTAAAAAAGAGATAATCCCTTTACAGCCAGTACTTTTTATCATGTCACACAGCTGTTGTGTCAACCAAGCATAATCAGCTTCAACGAACTTTAGGCTTGCCATATCATCTTCAAGGTGTGCATCAAACCCAGCACTGATAAACAATAACTCAGGTTTGAATTCGCTAAGCTTTGGTAACCACTGCTGTAAGTAAACCTCTTTTAAATCATCGCCATCGCTGGCTATTGGTAGCGGAGAATTAACTAATGTCTCGTTATTTTCAACGACAGTATTAGGATAAAAAGGATGCTGAAATAATGAGCAAAGCAACACATTGTCATCATCGATAAAAATGTCTTGCGTACCATTACCGTGGTGAACATCAAAGTCGACAATCGCAATGCGCTTAATCCCTTTACTTTGCGCGTACTTAACCGAAATTGCTAAGTTATTAAACACACAAAAACCGGCAGAGGTTGTACGGTTTGCATGATGACCTGGTGGCCGTACGGAGCAAAATGCGGCATCGAGGTTATCCGCTAATATTTCATCAACGGCTAATAACCCCGCACCTACCGCCCGCTCAATTGCCAAAAATGACTCTGGGCATAACCAAGTGTCGCCATCAAGTGATACTAAACCTTGTTCAGGGAGGGTGTTTTCCACCAGCGATACAAGGGCCTCATCATGGGCTAATAAGTAATGTTCACGTAATGCTTTAGGCGCTTGCTTTTGCTGCACAGCAATATCCAAGCCACTGGCCAAGAGACGATCGGTAATTGCATCTAAGCGCTCAGGACACTCTGGATGATCCGCGATCATTTTGTGTTTACGGCAAAAAGGATGAGAAATAATCGCAGTACGCATAAATGCTCCAAATGAGTTAACGACTGTAACTATAACAAAGCCACCCTTAGGTGGCTTTGCGACTTTGGTTTACTATTTAGCTTGTAAATGGAGGTTTCTAAAATCAAAACTGAAATCGGTCACTGCTGTTGATACTGCACGCATTGTCGCTTCATTAACACGATTTTTAGTGCTCATATCAAAGCTAATATACGCATCAGCTTCGAGTAACTTTTCATCCCACTTGACGATAAATGTGTTGCCAGTGTAATGCTCAAGCTGCCCTTTTAAACGTTTGGTATGCGTAAAATCAATACGTAGCTTACCGTCTAGCTCTTCAATAATAACATCACCATACCAATCATCGTGTAAGGTGCCGGTGTAGTTGATATTCGGCAATTGGGGCTGGTAATCAGCTGGGGCGTCTGGCTTTGCATTTGCGTACGCTTCTTGTTTACCTTCAAAGTGCTTTTTAGCTAAATCTTCAACCCAATCTTTATCTTCCAAGTCGAGTGCATCTTCAAGCACTTCATGGGTAATAGCAGAAAGCGCACTAAATGCTTGTTGATTACTAAGAATAACGATACCCAAGTTTTTTTCAGGAAGCAGTGTAACTTGCGATACCATTCCTAGAATTCCGCCGCCATGGCCTACCTTTTTAATACCGTGGTAGTCTTCAATGCTCCAGCCTAAACCATAACCTCTAAATTGCTGATGGTAAGCCTCATAAGCGCTTTTTGATGCCAGTGAGGTAATATGTGGATGCCACATTTGCACTTGTTGTTTTTCACTGAACAACTGCTCTCCATTTGGCATTTTACCATGGGCTAATTGTGTGCGTAGCCATTGGCTCATATCATTCACACTTGATGCAATCGCGCCGGCACCACGAAAATCCTCTAGGTAATTAACGAAAAATGGATGTAATTGACCATCCATTGGAATATGACCCGTTGCCCAGTTTTTATTACTTTTTGGAATACGCGAAAAACCGGCGCGTGAGTTATCCATGTGCAAAGGCTGGAGAATATTCTTTTCAATATAATCATTCCAGCTCATACCTGAGACCCGTGCGACCACCTCGCCAGCGGTCACAAACATCAAGTTGTTATAAGCGTAAGTGCTGCGAAAACTACTAGCTGGTTTTAAATATTTTAAGCCGGCTAAAATCTCTTCAATCGATTTATCGGTTGATGGCCAAATCATTAAATCACCTTGGCCTAGTCCTAAACCACTACGGTGACTTAATAAATCACGGATCGTCATTTCGCGGGTTACATAAGGGTCGTATAAACGAAATTCAGGAAGGTGATCAATTACCTTGTCATCCCAACTGAGCTTTTCTTCATCAACTAATTTTGCCAATGCCGCAACCGTAAATGCTTTAGTATTTGATGCAATACCAAATAAGGTGTCTTTATTCACCTTGCTACCAGTATCTAAGTTACTAACACCAAAGCCTTTAGCAAAAATAACCTTATCGTTTTCAACAATCGCCACAGCCATACCCGGCACATCAAAGCGCGCCATTGAATTTTCAATCACTTGATTAATGTGCTTGGTATCAATATCAGCGTAGCTATTAAATGCACAGCCCGCTAATAAGGTGGCCGCTATCGCTAGTTTAGTTAATTTCATAATAATCCTTGGAGTTATCATTTTAGTTTTTTATTTTTGATGTACAGCAAACTCAATGGCTGCACGCGCACTGTCGCTATCTTGGCAGGTTGGCCGAGACTTTATAGCATCACTGTACGCATTTGGCACACCTGCTTCAAGCGCACCGCGATGAACGTGCTGCATATACCAATCGTAAGGCAATATCTGCGCATCAGTGGTGTTGGCAATATAACAATGCGCCGCTACTTTTTGCCCATCAAGTAATGTTACTTGAATATCCACGCAGTCATAGCGAGACCCTTCGATAGCGTCTAAAATCGTTTTTTCTGCGTCATTGAGTTGATATACCACGCCATATACTTGCGCGTTCTTATCATTTGATGGGCGTACATTGCCTTTTCCTGAGCCATCAGTACTTACCATATCAAAGGTTAACTCGTAACCGGCTAGTATTGCCGTACCAATACGAGTAGCGTTTGGTAAACGCGCCAACAAACGACTCGACGACATATTTGAACCAAACGAAAAATTATATACAGCCATATTCACCTACTACAGATTTCTGTTAAAACAACACTTACACTACAATTCTTATTGCTAGAGCGATCAAAATCACGCCAATACCACGGTCAAACCAATAGCCACTTTTTTGAAAAAAACCGCGAACACTAGGCTTTGATAGCACCAAGGATAGAAACGAAAACCACGCCCACGTTGCCAATGCCATATACAGCCCATAGCCTGCTTGCACAATTAATGGCGTTGATTGGCTGATCACTAAAGTAAACAACGACATAAAAAATAACGTGGCTTTTGGGTTTAACGCATTGGTTAAAAAGCCGCGACGAAATGCAATCCAACTGGATTCAACACCTTGAGATTGAAAAACAGTTTCTTGCTGCGCTGGCGCCGGTCTAGCACTTCTAAGCGCTTGTACACCAATGTAGGCCAAGTATGCACCCGCTAAATATTTTAATGCCATAAATACGTTTGGTGATTGCGTTAATAAAACTGCAACGCCGAGTAAGCAGTAACTAACATGTAATAAAATAGCCAGGCCTACCCCAAAGCTGGTCCACAATGCATTACGACGCCCCTGCTGAATACTTTGTTTAAGCACAATGGCAAAATCAGGGCCGGGGCTTGCTACAGCAAAAAAGTGCGCCAGTGCAATCAATAAAAACTCATCTAAATAAGCCACCCATTACCCCGTTTTTTTATCATCAAGCGCTAACAAAAACGGATTAGCAGTACTATTAACTAAGGCTTTTATTTCTTTTTGCGCCTTTTTAAAGTGGCTGCGTAAGTGCGGTTTTAAATACTTTTTAGAATCTTTATAGCCTTTAAAATGGCAAATAAGGGCATGCATAAATAAGGTTTGCGGTTCACTAAGTGCAGCTTGTCTGTTCGCATAGGGGTTGTAACACGAGCCACAGCCCCCTTTAAACTGATACACCGTATTGCTCATCATTACCCCAAAACCTAAAAAACATGCCACGGCATCGGCGGCTTGTGGTAAAAACTCTTTACCACCTGGTGGCAACACGCCCACATGGTGGATCATAATTGTCGCTAAAGTACCGGCAAAGCTAGCCACTAAATCTTGTGGCTGATTAATTTGATTTGGATTAAATGACACATTAACCGTATGGCTTGGCGGCACTATTAATTGGCTATTATCACCACGTAACTGATTGCTAAAAGCAAAATGAGGAAATACTTGCGGCTGCAATTGCTGTGGCGCCACCAGCGAAATTGGCCAAGCTTGCAGCCCCGCATAGTCAACCACTCGCTCAAACACTTTACTGGCCATTTCTTCAATGCTTGAAACCGCATCGGGAAAGCATTGGTGGTTTGGCAAAACTAATTGCGAGTTATTAATGAAATAATCGCTGTCAAAATTTTCCACCGCCCACACAAAAGTATCAATCAGCCATTGCTGCTCTTGTTCATCTAATAAAGGTTTGCTTTTAAATAACGCTAACATAGTTTGCTCTTTTGCTTATTCTTGCTCTTGTGCCCATGCCCATGCTTGGGTGTTATACAATGGCACAGTGGATAACGCATGATGATGACTGCCGGTTGACTCTTTAGTTGAGTACGACAGATATAACAGAGTTCGCGTTTGCGCATCATAAATTCGACGCACTTTTAACGATTTAAATAAAATACTTTTTGATGATTTAAATACCACCTCACCCGACTTACTACGGTCAATCGCTTGTAATTGGTCGGCAGTAATTGGTCCTGTTTGGCGACACGCAATAGACATATCTGACGGATCAGCAAAATCTAAGTTTGCTTCGATATGGCTAATATGACAGGTTATGCCTTTTACTAACGGGTCTTGTTGCGAGTTAACTTTAATATCTTTAGTGGTAAATAATCCCAAACTAACTGATGCAACATCATCAGAGCAGCCCGCTAAGGTGATCAATAAACCTGTCAATACGCCTATCATTATAGGTTTCATATATTACTTGCTCCATGTAGGGGTAAACGATTCGTGGCTTACATTTAATATTCAGCTATGTTTCAATACTAACTTAAATTAATCACAACAACGAGCACGACACCATGAAAAAAGTATTTGTTTTACTGTGCTTACTGTTAGTAAGTCAGAGTGCGTTAGCTGGTTATTCACTGGGTCTTTATACTGGCTTGTAACGATCGTCAATAATGCCAGTAACGTTTCATGTGCATTACCAACAGACGAAAACAAGCAATGCTTGTGGCATTTTGATGGTGATATACTCAATCAGTTTCAAACCAGCTTAGGTTTCACATATCGTTTTTAGGGGAGCAAATAGATAACATGCCACATATCATCATTGAACATTCTGAAGATTTACCGGTATTACCGCAGGTATTGGTTGAAAAAATTCATCAAGCAACGTTTAACAGTGGCTTGTTTGAATTAGCAACGATCAAAACTCGCGCTATAGCCTATACACATTATCAATTGGGCGATGGTAAGGAAGGTTTTATCCATATTAGCGCACACATTATGCAAGGACGTACGATTAAACAAAAGCAACAACTCAGCGAGCAGTTGTTAGACTGTTTAAAAATATACTGCCGAGAATCAGACAGCTTAAGCGTTAACGTTCACGATATGGAACACGAAATTTACCGAAAGTGTTAAACATTTAAAGTAAATTTCAATCTCTAATCAATCTGCAATAACAGCACCATCTTCGAAAGAAGGTGGTCTTAAATGCCTTCCTTGGTCGCGTCAGATAAAAGTGAATAAATCTTAACTTGATCTGTCAGATTCGATTAACAGGACTCAATCAAATCTGACAGTCGCATATGTGCCAATTGCAGACGTTCGTAACACCCGCTTAACAGGCACTTGGACCAAGCTTTTTGCGTCCTCTGTTGAAACTTTTTTTAGGCACTTTCCGCCTTGAGCTTTTCTATTTCCCTTGAAACAGCCTCTTCTGTTAAACCATGCTGTTGCCAGATGTGTAAGTAGACACCTTCAATAAACTGGTCCCATTTATTGAATAGCTTTATCAATTCAGTTAATTCTTTAATCATTTTCATACGCCCTAACTTAGTATGAAATTGACCAATTGAATCAAAAAAATAGTCATGAGCTAACCAATTCCTTTTATCTAAAGCTTGTTTCAATTCCACTAACACCTCATCAGAGGTACTAAGCTCTTTTTTTACCATCCCCAACAAGCGACCAAATGTATTTTTATTTATGCCTTCAAAAAGAGCATCCCATTCTTCTTGAGACACTATATTTTTATCAGTGAGAGTGTATGTAAAAGCTAAATTCACCAAGGCTTTTTCTAAACATTGTGCCGCATATGAAGCCAAACCAAAAAACGCGTAAACTTCTTTTTCATCAAATGATTCTGGTTCTGGAACTTCTTTAGGTTTAATTTTGATATAAGTGTTTTCGCGAACCATCGTGAATGCCTATCGCTTGCCGTAAACGGCATAAGATAGCAGGCTAAAATTTGCGACAAAGGAGCACAGCCTGCTGTTTTGTGTCCTTTGTTTGACGGACTTGTTATACGTTTTTTAGGCCATCAAACGGGTTAATTGTGATATTTATACTTTGCAAAAAATCATCATTGCCTCTAGTAAAAACAAAGGGTTTTCCAGGAACTATTGTTTGAGTGATAACCCACCCACCTGAGAATTTCATTTCAACATCAATTATATTCGCTTCACCGCTAAAATTAATTGTTACGTCTTCTCCAACAGGAGTTCTCTTTATTGTGTCTGTTAAAACTTGCTCTAATTCAAATTCTCTCATTGTTCCCTCAAAACGTATAACAACTTTATCAAAGGATACTTTCCATATTCTAGCACGAAAACATCCTTATTTAATGAACTTGTATTAATAGCAAATAGTGTAAGCTATTGCCATCTATGTATTTTATGCGAGCTTAACTCTTCTCAATCATGTGGTTTATTCAGAAATAGTTTCTTTTAGGATTGTAAATTTAAGTTATTTTTAACTTTTCTAACTCTTCATATATTTTAAAAACTTCTCCTATAATTGAATCACGTTTAGCTCCTAGAAGTTTTGGCATCCTATGAAATAGTGATCCTTTTCGTTTGTAATCCAAGCCAGAGTAATGCGATATAAACTCGTTTTTATTATTAACTTCGTAATCACACTTTATTTCTGAGCTCCTCATTTTTGAGGCTGTATTGATATAAAAATCAGCTCTCAACTCGTAATTATGAATTGCGCCTTTTAACTCTTCTAAAATACTAAGCAAACGTTTAGTTTTAGTGCCTATTAATATTTCTAAGTATGTACTCATAGAAAAAATATCAGCAGCCTCTGCTCTTAGCTGATGATATCGTGAAGAAACGTCTTCTTCAAACAGCTTTAATTTATTCTCAAGCTCTTGGATTTCATGGATTACTTCAGGCCTTTTCAAATCATCTTTAGCCTTACGATCTAACTTGGCAAATAGCAAATAAGCCTCATCGGTCATCTCTAGCACAAAATTAGGCAAAGATTGCACCTGTTTACTAAAAAACTCTCTAAACTCTTTAACGCCTTGGTTATGCCTAAATAATATAAACTCTCTTACAGCAACAAGAGCTGCTACAACTGTAGTCATTCCACCAGAGAAGCTTCCAAAGTTTGCTAAAATACTACTCGACTCTCCTTTTGCTGATAAAATTATAAATGAACCGTACAAAAGAGTTGGTATTGAAAGCCAAAGAGCGGGCCAAAAGAAGTAATTTATATAAATTCGACCTACTTTTACTTTTAGGTGCTTTAGCATTTAACATTTCCTTTATATAGACATCTAGCAAAATAACACAATCTCAGCTCTCCTTCATGGAACTAAATGTCAAATCTCGATTTCATACATCATAATTTTTGACTGTCAGCTTATCGCTCATAGCTGCCTGTCAGGTTAAATCTAAACCTATTCGTCAAAACTGCAAAATCAGATATGAGCTACTACAGATAAAGAGAATGCAACTCTTACTTATAAGTAGATAGTAAACGTTTATAATCAGTAGCGTGACTACCAGTTTTGCATTTCTATTAATCTTGACTCGGTGCGTGCGTATTCAAATGCCAGCTTTTTACCTTGATATAAATCAGCAATGCCAACCTCGCTACTCAGTATCAATAACTTGCCACGGTCGTAAAATTCATCCACTAAAGCAATAAAGCGTCGCGCTTCATCGTCTAGTGTATGTTCTTGTAAATCTTGTTTTTCACGCTGATAGCTATCTTCAATACCATGCACTATTTGCTTACCTGTTGCCGCAGCGCCCATTACTGGCACATTACAGATATACACACGCTGATAGTACTTTGCTAAATGAATATAATCAGCGGTACTACGCGGGCCTGAGCACAACGCCATAAAATCAAACATAATGGCATTATTGCTGAGCCTTAAACACGCCAGTTTACGCCCGTAAATAGAAATATCAGTTGCTGTTTGTAAGTTATCTGCAAAAGCCAAAAAATCAGCATCCAGTTCAGAGTTAGCCGAGCTGTTAAAATAATGAGTTGCGTGCTTACCAAAACGAAATCGGTGGTCAACAGAGCCTGTGACATTAATAATATGACAATGCGCTTTAATTAACGCTATGGTGGGTAAAAAGCGCGCTCGCTGCAAGCCGTTATAATAAAGCTGCTCAGGTTGACAATTTGACGTAGCAACCAAAATGATGCCTTTGGCAAACAAGGCTTTAAATAGGCCGGCCATGATCATAGCATCGCCAATATCAGAGACAAAAAACTCATCAAAACAAATTAGTCTCAGCGTTTCTGACCACTCATTGGCTATTTTATCCAGCGGGTTTTTAACCCCTTGCAACTGTCCTAGGCGAGTATGTACTTGAGCAATAAAATGATGGAAGTGTAACCGTGTTTTTTGTTTAATAGCTACAGTCTCAAAAAACACATCCATTAGCATCGATTTACCCCGTCCAACAGGTCCATACAAATAAATGCCCTGCAAAGATACCGATTTTTGCCACCAATGATGCGGTTTATCAATGGCAATTGCGAGATTGTCTAGTGCATTTACCGCTGCTAATTGGGCATCATCAAATTGCAATTTACCGGTGGCTATTTGCTGTTGATAATATGCTAATATTTGTCCGCTGTGTACTGTCATGCGTTATCACGATCCGTTATACTCGCCGCCATTGTAGTCGACTAGAAGTGTGAACCCAATGAAATTCCCTTGCCGCCTAGATAAATTTATTAGCCATCTAGCAGAAACGCCACGCACCAAAGCGAGGGCAGGAATAAAGCGTAAAGATGCCAGCGTAAATGGCGAGGTGATCTGCGCTTATGATCATCCAATCACAGCAACTGATAACGTATTATGGCAAGGTAAGCCGCTAGTTTTTTTAGGTAAACGTTATTATATGCTGAATAAACCGGTCGGTTATGTATGCGCCAACAGTGACGAGTTACACCCAACGGTATTTGATTTACTCGATGAACCTAACATGAGTGATTTTCATGTTGCAGGTCGGCTTGATCTCGATACGACTGGACTTGTGATCATTACCAATGATGGCGATTGGTCACATAAAATCACCTCCCCAAAACATAACAAATTCAAGACTTACCTGATTGAAACGCAAGAACCTCTAACGGATGATGCGCTGGAAAAACTGCGCCAAGGGGTGCAATTACACAACGAAAAAGAGCTAACCAGACCCGCAATTGCAGAGCAACTTGCCACATACCGTATGCGTTTGTCGATCTGCGAAGGTAAATATCATCAGGTTAAACGTATGCTCGCCGCAGTCGGTAATAAGGTAGTTGAATTACATAGAGAAAAAGTAGCAAATATCGAGCTTGATGAGACCCTTGCCAGCGGAGAATATCGACTCTTAAGCGCAGCAGAAATTTTACTTTAAATTACCTACAGTGGAAACTTGAGTAAAAGTCACGTCTAATTCCGTTATTATTGTTAATTAAAGCTAACATCTAGCCGACAAACATGGTAGAAAATCATGGTCATAACAATAATAAGGGGCTCGATGTGCTGTCAGGTTTAGCATTAAGAACTAAAATAATCTTGTTCGCTGGAGCAATGTTTATAGCACTCAATGCTATAGCATTACTGGGCTTACAATCTCTTCGTCACGCTAGTGAAAACGATAATATTGCCCGTATCAATCAACTCATGAAAAGCACGACAAATATTGTCGAGCAATTTGAGTTACTTGCTAAAAATGGGCAACTAACCGAGCAACAAGCGCGTGACTTTGCCACGCAAATGTTGCGTGAAAACAAATACCACGACAGTGAATATGTCTACGTAGTGAATGATAAACTCGACTTTATTGCCACACCGCACGATCCGCAGCTACACAACACCAGTTTTAATGATTTCAAAGATGCCAGCGGTAACAGTATTGGTCGTATGGTTGAACAATTAGTCGGAAATCAAACCAACAAAATTATTACTTATCATTGGGATTCTGTCCGTGATGGTGAAACCGTTGACCTAACCTCTGTGGTACAAAAAACCCCTTACTTTGGTTGGTATGTTGGTACCGGGATCAGCGAAAAAGAAGTCGATGAGCGTTACTGGAATACCGCTAAGTGGTTACTAGGCTTGTCACTACTTATTGCCCTTGCTTTAACTGCTGCAATTGCTCGCTTTGGTATTTCTTTAAGCAACGCGTTAGGCGGTGAAGTCACTGAGGTAATTGGTATTGTTAAGCAAGTTTCTCGTGGCAACTTAAATTCGCATATTCGTACTGACGCCCAACCTGAAAGCATTATTGCTGCCATGCACTATATGCAACAAGGGCTACGGGGTGTAGTTGGCAGTATTAAAGATGTTACTGATAGTCTAAAAAATCAGAGTTTAGATAACGAATCCCGCTCAACTGAGCTTGATAAACTGACCCGCAGCCTAAACGAAGAAACCCATATGGTCGCATCGGCTATCACTGAGCTAACAGCCTCTGCGCAAACAGTGGTTGAGCATGCCGAGCAAGCCGCCTTTTCAGTACAAGAAGCCGAAAGCCAAGGACAAAATGCCAGTCATTTAACTGCTGAGGCAGCAAATACAATAGCTCTTTTAGAGCAACAAATTGACAGCGCTGGTAATAACATCCAAATCCTTGATGATGAAGTAAATAATATTGCAAATGTGCTTACTGTTATTCAAAGTATTGCCGAGCAAACTAACCTGTTAGCACTCAATGCAGCCATTGAAGCTGCCCGTGCTGGTGAACAAGGAAGAGGCTTTGCGGTCGTTGCGGATGAAGTACGTCAACTAGCGCAGCGCACGCAAACTAGCACAGAAGAAATTCGTACTATGATCGGTAAATTACAATCCGCCACGAAAGATGCAAAAACTTCAGTTAACTTAAGTATTGCCACCAGTGAACAAACCGTAGCGAAATCTAAAGATGCCAGTGAAGAGTTGCAGCGTGTTGCTGCATCTTTGAGTGCCATCGCACAAATGAGCCATCAAATAGCCATTGCAGCTAAAGAGCAGCTCGATGCAGGGGAAGACACAGCAAGACGCATTGTGACCATCTCTGACACCGCCTCACAGACCGCAGACCTATCGCATCAAGCCCATGCCGCAACGGACTTGATAAAAGGGCTGACGAGCGATTTAGAAGCTGAAACCGGCAAGTTTAGATCCTAGTAATTGGTTACCTAAAACTAAAAAGCCCGCATTAATTACGCGGGCTTTTTAATTAAATTGATTAAGTTAAGATTTAATTTGTACTAAATCAAAATCAGCCATACTTGGTACTATCATTTGTAATCGTGATTCGGTGACATCAAGCGAGTTTAAACATTCACAGTATTCTGAGGCTTTTAACTCTAACTGTTGAGCTTTTTTCTGCAGTGACTTATCGATTTCTTTTGAAATAATATCCATGCGCTGTCCCATGTCATTAATACGATCTTCAATATTACCTTCGCGGGACTTAAATGCATCACCTAGAGAAACTAAAATAGCGCCGAGAGAGCCATGAACGGCAGAGTGAATTTTTTGACTGATCTCTTCGGTAAAAAAATCATCAATTTTGGATAGTGATTGTGGGGCAATAAAAAAGAAATCATCACCGCGTTTAAATTTATCCATTAAAGCGCGCTCAACATATTGCAGTTGCGTTTTTAGCACTTCCGACTCTTTGTCCGACATACCTTCAACAACTTGCTCTATCGCACTTAAGCCAAGATTAACACCGTCAGTTGCCAACTCTACCAACTCAGGCACCGTATCGCGAATACCCGCGCTAAACTGTTTTAACACTAGGGTTTCATCTGACGTTAGATCAATCCAATAGCCACGGATAAATAGTTGATTATCATTATTTATTTGTACGCGGGTTTGGCCCTTATCAACAATACGAATGACATCATCAGTGATGATCAAACCATGCCTTAGCTCTACTTCGCACACGGCTTTAGCGCTGACATTAAGACTTGATAGTGCTATGGACATCGCCAATATCGAACGAGATAAAAACGCCATAAACACCTCAAAAAGACTAAAAATGGAAGGCGGCTAGGTTAACAAAAAACCAGTTTTATGCAAGAGAAACTAGGCCCTAGCTTCTAGGGCCTTGTAGTTAACATTTAAATTGGTGATCCTGGTGGAATTGGTAATGCAGTAAAATTTGTAGGCCAATTGCCGGTAGCCAGAAACTGTTTAATTTGATCGGCTAAGTATTGCTTAAACGCACTTTCACCAACATCAGCACTGCTAAGTAAAGACTCTTGCTGATACGCCTTACTCAGTTTTACTAAGTAATAACGCAACTGAGCTTGCACCTCTGGAGCAACTTTATCACTGGCGACTAAATCAGCAAACTGCTTTGCTGTTAATAACTGCACCCGCTGAGTGATTTTGCCTGCCATGCCTTTTTTACTCTGAATCAAAAACACCTGCTGATAAACCTTTGCAAGCAGTTCATCTAAGCTAAAAAATGCATCACTGCGCGCTTGTTGCTGTGCTAAACGATTTAATCGTTGGCTATTTAGCAATAACGCTAAACTATGTTGTGCAGCCACTTCGGGTAGCGCCATTGCATCTAAGGTTAAGCCAGTGCGGCCAACAATGCTTTCTCGGCTTTTAGATTCGCCATAGGCCTTGGGTGGAATTAGCGCTAACACTGATTCTGGTAATACTAAATTGTCAGCATTTAGGGTAGTTAAGATGGCCTTTAAAGCGAGCTGTTGAGTTGCCTTTGCAACAACTTGTGCACCTTTTACCATACCTTGACCACGTACTTCGTAATCATAATCAACACCTGCAATCAGTTTTACAGCAGACTCGACCTGATAACGATGGAATAAATACAGCGGCACCAGCATCTCTTCTAGCTGAGATAGTGAGGTTCCTTCTTTGATATTGTTAATACCAAATTTAGCGAGTGCTTGTTGTCTTACATCAAGCACTCTTAATAGCTCTTCACTTGGCGAACTGCCGTTATCCCATAAATGTGCTGTTGGATGCGCGCCACCTTGCGCTCGTGCATCACTATCAGAAATAAACTCCAGCCCTTTAGCTTGGTTATCCGCTAAAATTGCACTTAGTTCTGTATCTTCATCAAGGTTACGAAAATCACTGTAACCGTACTTTATAACTTGCGTATCCCACTGCCCCATACCTTGTGCATAACCTCGGCTCACATCGAGTTCACCTTGGTCATTAAAGCCCACTAGTGGGTGCGGATAATCCATCACCGAAGCACGATCAGCCACTGATGCAGAGAAATTATGCGCTATACCAAGTGTGTGACCAATTTCGTGAGCACTGAGCTGGCGAATACGATCAAGTGCCATTGCTTGTAACGTTTTTGCCACTTCATTACCTTTTAAATAAGGCGCTGCAAGTGCTTCAGCAATTAAAATATCTTGGCGCACACGCAGTGAGCCTAATGTAACGTGACCTTTTAAAATCTCACCTGTACGCGGATCGATCACCGAGCTGCCATAAGACCAACCGCGCGTTGCACGATGCACCCACTGGATCACGTTATAACGCACATCCATAGGATCGGCGTTATCTGGTAACACTTTAACAATAAATGCATTTTTATAACCCGCTTGAGAAAACGCATCATCCCACCATTTTGCGCCATCGAGTAACGCTGTTTTTACCGGCTCTGGTACACCAGGATCTAAATAATAAATAATCGGCTCAACGGGTTCGCTAATAGGTAAGCTTGGGTCTTTTTTCGCTAGACGATGACGCGGGATATAACGTACCAACATTGATTCACTTAATGGCGCGGCATAATCTTTATGTTCAATACTCCAATAACCTGATTGCGGATGAAACGCACGTGGCGTGTAATTATCATCAGGTAACTGTATTAAAGAGTGATGCATATGCACGGTTAATGCGTAAGGGTCAGCACTGACCTGACGAATATACTCACCCGGTTGAGTGCCATTAAATGTCAGCACAGCTTCAAGTTCAGTATTTTTCATAAACGCTTTTGAGCGATCCATATTTACTGCACTGCGACTTTCATCAAGGCTAAAATTGCCTTGTTTACGTGCAGCAAGCGTTCGACCCACACCATGTACATCGCTCAGTAAATAGGGCGTGTAATCAATCAATACAGCTTGCGGGCTTTGTGCAACCACTTTAAAACCCGCTAAAATACTTGATGCAAAGGCTTCTTGAATACTTTTTTGTTCGGCTTTATTGCTGGTATTTGCACGGTAGTAGGTATTAATAGCCCGTAACATCACTTTATCGCCAAAGCGCTCAAACTGTACAAGATGCGTATTGCCTAACTGGCCGCGATCAAGGCCAATATCGTTAGAGCCGATACCATAAGGCAAGCTTTGCTGTAATAAAAATTGCTGCTTGAGTTTATCAACTTTTAAATAAATTTTACCGTTTTGAGTGTCGTAATAAAAAGAGAAGTAGCCCGGAAAATGATTCATTTGTTCAGTAAAATCATTAATAGACTTAATTGCTGCGTGCGCTTGGGTTATCATAGTTAGCAACACAGTAAAGAGTATGTAACGTATCAATGGTATTTTTTGCATAATCTTATCTTTGTTATTCGCGTTTTAAATACGGTTAAGGTGTGTCCAGTATAGGATGTTGCACCTAAAATACAGTTATTTAAGACGAAATTCAGCGCTTGCTGTGATGATCCCTCTCACCCTATGATTATCATGGCCCATAACGTTATCAGGAAAATAGAATGCGTAGACTACCTCCGGTATTACTTGAAGACGGTTGCCCTAGAGAGTTAATCTCATTGATCAGAACGATTTTAGCGGCCTGTAAAGAAATTTCATTCCGCGTCGGCCAAGGTGCCCTGTCCGGTGTACTAGGTTCAACGCTTGATGAAAACATTCAAGGCGAAACACAAAAGAAACTCGATGTTCTGACCAACCAACTACTTAAAGATATTTTACTGGAGTCAGGCTACGTAAAAGCGATAGCTTCTGAAGAAGAAGACTACACAGTAGCTGGCAACCCGAATGCAGAATATATCGTTGCGTTTGACCCACTTGATGGCTCATCAAATACCGATATCAATTCACTGGTTGGTACTATTTTCTCAGTAATGAAAGCGCCTGAAGGCTCAGATCCTGCAGATCAAAGTATCTTTATGCAGCCAGGTAAAAGCCAAGTCGCTGCGGGATATGTATTATATGGCCCATCTACAGTGCTTGCATTAACGACTGGCAAAGGTACACGTTTCTTCACGCTAGATAAAACACACGGCAGCTTCTTATTAACTCAAGATTTTGCCCAAGTACCAGAAGAGACCAACGAATACGCCATCAATGCGTCAAATCAACGCCATTGGCAGCCTGCGATGCAAAACTACATAAATGACTTAATGGCTGGCGAAACAGGCCCACGAGCGCGTAACTTTAACATGCGCTGGATTGCCGCCATGGTCGGTGATGTTCATCGCGTGTTATGTCGCGGTGGTATTTTTACCTACCCAACCGACACTAAAGATCCAAACAAACCAAATAAGCTACGCCTACTTTACGAAGCAAACCCAATGGCTATGCTGATCGAGCAAGCCGGCGGCATCGCCTCAACTGGCACAGAACGTATTATGGATATTCAACCCGACGCTATCCACCAACGCGTAGCGGTGATTTTAGGTTCGAAAAACGAAGTAGAAACCTGCTTGGGATATCATAAGTAATAGACTTTAGGATAGAGGAGCTAGGTAAAAGGCTCTAGGAAAGTGATTTCCTCAGATAACAATCACATCGTAGGCGCGGCTTTATGCCGCGTTTTTTATTTTCAGCCATATCAAGGCGAAGTTAGCCGCAATATCCCTAGAACCTAGCCCCTACTAACTTGCTAATAATTCAACCAACTTCGTAACTTTACTCTTATCAAGCTCGCCCATTTGTTCGCTGTTGCTGAGGGCATAGATAACCCCTTCGACGGCGCTATAGTCGATATCGGTTCTAGATTCTATAACATTCGCCCACAACTCCAGGTCGTCTAAATCAATCTCATCTGCTTGGCAGCGAGTGAGCACATCCAAAACAGTTGCAAGCGTCAATACGTAAATTGGGCCCTGGTTATCTATTGTTGATGCAACAATAATACTTATGGCTTCGTCTTTGTGTTTACCAAAAGTGACGAATTCTGCTAACGCTTGTGCTCTGTTCATTTTTAATTATCTGTTATCCTGTAACTGACTATTTCATTGAAGATTAAAATATATCTAATGACTATTTTAGCCTGCTCGCAATGCCAAGCGACTCTTAACTGCAATGTTGATGATATCAATGCCTGTTGGTGCAATGAGCTGCCTGCTATTTTACCGCTTGATAGTACAACCACCAGCTGTTTATGCAGAGATTGTACGTTGACTAAAATCAATCTATTTTTAAATGCCCTCTATCAGCAACCACTTAAAAATCAGCTTAGTTTTGCAGCCTCTTTCTCTAGCCATAATCCCCTAATAGAAAATCTCGATTATACAATGCAGAACAACTATATGGTGTTCTCACGCTGGTTCTTTTTAAAACGTGGTACATGTTGTAAAAACAATTGTAAAAACTGCCCATTCAAAAACACAAAATTAACAAGTGATGCAAAATAGCAAAAAAATCATAAAGAGAAAAAAATTCATACAAATATTAATATGCAATAAAAACTCTTTAAAGCACTAAAAAACGTTTTTTGATGAATATTTTATCTATATAATTGCATATTAATTTCCGTACCCTTTCAGCCATCTTGTTTATCTTTTTATAACATGCTTTCTTATTAGAAAATGACAACCAGATAAACAAAAAACAGGATAATCAATGAAACAGTTCAAGCCTAATATTGTCGCTTGCGCAATAGCCGCCCAATTTTTTACTGCCGGTCATGCTGTTGCAGCGGAGCAACAAGTTGCAACAGAAAAAGCAATTGAAACAATTCAAATTACCGCGACTCGTCGTGCGGGCTCAGTGCAAGAAGCACCACTTAATATTACCGCCCTTGATGGTGATGTGATCAAAGATCAAAACATTGGTGATCTTGAAGATGTGGCACGCTGGGTGCCAGGTTTAACTATTTCTGATCAAGGTGGCCGTGAAGGTTCACCAATTATTGTCCGTGGCTTAAATACCAATACTTCAGATCGTATTTCTGATGGTGGTACAGTTGCCACTTACGTGGGTGAGATCCCACTTAATATTGATTTACGTTTAACAGACGTAGACCGTGTTGAAGTGCTTATCGGTCCACAAGGTACATTATACGGAGCGGGAACATTAGGTGGTGCAATTCGTTACTTATTAAAACAACCTCAGCTCGATATTACCGAAGGCCAAGTCACTGGTGATGTGTTTAGCTTAAACGAAAGTGACGGCACTGGCGGTGAGTTTGGTTTAGTATTTAATACGCCGTTAATTGACGATGTATTGGCTATTCGCGCTAGCGTCAATTACTACACCAACCCAGGTTATATCGATTATAACTTCGTAGTACAAAACCCAGGCGTATCAAACCCAAACCCTGATTTTACCAATCCACAGGATGTTAGTGCTAACTTGCGCAGTGTCAGTGATGTAAATGATGAGCAAATTACCACAGGACGCGTGTCCTTGCGTTGGCAAGCCAACGAAGCAGTAGAAGCAACGCTAAACTATTTTTATCAAAAACAAGAAAATGGCGGTAATTCTACATCGCAATATAATTCATTAAGTGACACCAGTGCCTTACAAGGTATGGTGGGTCAATACGAAAATGCCGCCCGCATACTTGAGCCAGGTGAAGAAGAAAACGACTTATTGAGCTTGGAAATTAAAGCGGATCTAGGCTTTGCTGAACTTGTCTCAGCCTCTGGTTGGTCAAGCTATGAGCAATCTGGGCAACGCGACCAAACTGATTTGCTTTACGACATCTGGACTGGTTATGCAGAATTCCCAGCGTTTATAGCGCAAACTTTGGATACTTCAAAACGTGATAGTTTCACTCAAGAAATTCGCTTAGTGTCTAACTCTGATAGCGCTTTTAACTGGATTGTCGGTGGTTACTACAACAAGCTTGAAACTCACTCAGACGATCGCGAATACACACCCGGTTTAACTGAGTTTGGGGGCGATGATATTCCTAATCTACAACAAGATCTCGAGTATATTTTAGTCAGTGACTCTGAAACCACTGAAAAAGCGCTATTTGGTGAAGTAGGTTATGCGTTTACCGATCAATTCAATGTAACCCTTGGTGCGCGTTTTTACGAATATGATGTATCAACCACGGCGGGTTCTGCAACACCGTTATTTTCGCTTAACTTTGACTCTCTTGACGATTTAGCGATGGAGAACGTAAGCGCTAGCGACAACGGTAATCTATTTAAATTTAATGCCAGCTACACCTTTGATTCAGGAGTGCTTGCTTATTTTACCGTAAGTGAAGGCTTTAGAATCGGCGGTGGTAACGGTATTGCACCTTGCCCAGATGTATTGCCAGATCAACAAATTGTTTGTGCATACCCAGATGAAGAAGATTATAAACCAGATACAACAGTAAACTATGAACTGGGTTTTAAATCGAGCTGGTTTAAAAATCGTCTACACTTTAACGCGGCATTATTTAATGTTGATTGGAAAGATGCGCAAGTTGGTACTGCAACTGTGAATGGTCAAGAGCTGATCACCTCTAATGCAGGTGCTGCCAATTCAAAAGGCGTGGAAATTTCTTCTCGCGCTATAATTGCTGATAACTGGACGGCCTACGCAACTTACGCCTATGCAAAAGCTGAGCTAACCGAGGATGCACCAGGTTTATTAGGTACATTAGATAAAAAATATACACAGTATCAAGCATACTACGATGGTACTGACGGCGACCGCCTACCAGGCGCGCCTGAGCATCAGCTTTCATTCGGCCTGCGTTATGAACAAGATGTACTAGACGATAAACTACTGAGCATTAACTACGGTATGACAGCGCAAAGTGACGTGATCACTAAAGTTGGCTTAAAAGCCGATGGTGAAACACTTGCAGGCTATGCATTGAGTAATCTATCAGCCAAGCTAACGGGTGATATGTGGTCTGCCACTATTTATGTTGATAATTTATTCGATAAGTATGCCTTTACTTCGGTACGACGTGATAAATCATGGGCAGGTATGGCAAAATATGAAGAGCTAAATAAAGAGCTGCCTGAACTACAGCGTGTGTATGGTCACTACACTACAACACCGCGTACTATCGGCATGAAGTTTACGTATAACTTTGAACTGTAATAACGGTTATCTATAAATTAAAAAAGCCTTGGTGTTTTACGCCAAGGCTTTTATGCTTATTGCCATGCTGACATCGATACAAAAAAACCTACAACAACAAATTGAGCACGCTATTAATCATAGCAAGCTTAATGACGCGCATTTATTACTGATCAGTAATATTAAAAACACACCAGATGATCACTTTAGCTATTTTTTGCTAGCGCAAGTAAATGTTGCAGCAAATGATATAAGCAAAGCAAATAAACTCTTAAGCAAGGCGATTAGTATTGAGCCCCTACCTTTATATTTTGCTCACTCAGCCAAATTTGCCGTACTGCGCGGGCAGCTGTTAGATGCGCAGCAATATATAACTGAAGCAATAAAACATCCATATTATGAAGTTATTGAATGCGATTTAATTGCTAATGTACTCACTCGTTTAGGCCATTATCCACTGGCGCTCGAGTGGCAATTACGGGCCTATCAACAAGCCCCTAACAATCCGCAAATAAGTTATAACTTAGCTGTGGCCTATAAAATCATGGGGCAATTGAATGATGCTATACAGCTACTGCGTACACTTACAGAGTTACATCCGCAGCATCTTCAAGCTCACTACTCGCTCGCTGAACTTAACAATAACAAGCAGGCTAAGCAGCATTTACAACAGCTGTTAACTTTAACCGAATACGCTAAAACGCCGATGCAGCAACAATTTCTGCACCATGCGATTGCACTCAATTACGAGCACTGCGCTGATTATAAGCAAGCCTTTGCCCACTTTACTACAAGTAAGCAAGCGATCTGTCAGCATGTAAAATATGATGCGCAAGCTCACAAAGCATTTTGCCAGCAACTGATAACCTTAAGTCACAGGTATACGCCGTCCTTAAGCGACAACGATTTTACCCCGATATTTATTGTTGGTATGCCGCGCTCAGGGACTACTTTGCTAGAAAAAATAATGAATCAATCAGATCTGGTGCAAGGTGTTGGTGAACTCAATGATATTGCCCAGCTTTGCCAAGGTAATAATGCTCAACCATTAAATAGCGTGGTGCTCAATGACGCATATAAAAGTGCTGCGTTAATGGCGCAGTTGAGTCAGTATAAACAGCGTATTAGTCAACTAGTAGCACCACAGCTACGCAGCTGCGACAAACAGCCATTTAATTTTTACTATATCGATTTAATTTTAGCGGCTTTCCCGAAGGCTAAAATCATTTGCATGCAACGAGGCCGAAAAGCTAGCTGTATAGCTAATTACCGCCAACTGTACAGCCCAGCCAGTGCGTTTCATCACTATAGCTATAACCTGCAAGACATCAATAGTTTTTATCAAGATTACAGCTCTTTGATAAATCATTTTGCAGCAAAACACCCAGATAATGTGATGATTATGCAATACGAAACATTAGTATCAGAGCCAATCACAAGCACGCAACTGCTCTATGATTTTTGTGATTTACCTTGGCAAGTTAAGTGTCTGGATTTTCATAAACAACATAGCCCGTCGGCAACAGCAAGCAAAGTACAAGTACGCCAGCCTCTCAATAAAAAAGCCATTGATTACTGGCAGCACTACGGATTTGCCTTTTAACGCGAAGGACAAGGACCCGTTTCGATAGGTAGTTCGTCTCGGCCGCCCCACTCACTCCATGAGCCGTCATAAACATGCAGATTTTCATATCCACACTCATCGGCAAATAACGCCAAGATACATGCAGTAACGCCGGAGCCACAACTAAATTGCAAGGTAGTTTGCAGATCTGCTTGATCGCCAAGTACAGCCTCGAAAGCAGCTTTAATATCAGCGAATGGTTTTGCTTCGCCATCACCCAATAATTCAACAAAAGGTAAAGCGCGGCTATTAGGAATATGGCCGCTGCGCATTCCAGCTCTCGGCTCTGCCATTTCACCTAAATAACGCTGATAACCTCGTGCATCAAGTAGTACGGTATGTTCATCATCTATGCCCTGAAAGACTGCAGCCGCATCAATAAAGTAACCAACTCGCGGTTTGGCAACAAAGTTACCTTTATGATAATGGCGGCTATATTCAATTTGCGTTAAATAACCCAACGACTGCCACTTAGCAAGGCCACCACTGAGTACTTTGACATTATCAAAGCCCATGGCTTTAAACATCCACCAACCTCTTGCAGCACTAAATAAGCCTTGGTCTTCGTAGATGATAACTAAGGAATCTTTATCAACCCCCATTAACTGCATCTGCTGAGTAAATTGCTCCGCACTGCACATGGTATGCGGTAGCGGATTGTCTTGATCGGCTAATTGCTTTTTAAAGTCAAAACGTTGTGCATTTGGCAACTTAGCCTGCGGTTTATACTCACCCAGCTTACCTGGGCGCACCATGCCAGCATCAAAGATAACCAGCTTTGGGTCGTTTAAGTGCTCGTTTAGCCATTGGCAAGTTACTATGTTTTTCATTGTGTTCCTTTACTTCTGTTACATATTACTAAGCCTTCTCTACCAGAGCCTATTATTAAAATAGTTACGGTACATTTTGCACAATAATTTTGCCAGCTTCTATATACACTGTAAATTACTTAAATTATCAAGAATAAACTAAAAAATATTTTTTCTACAATTATATACATTTATACTAGGCATTATATTGCAAACAATGTGATACAAAGATGATTTTAAAATATCTTAATATTGACAGTTCTAAAGGCTAAACTTAGATGAAAAAAAATAATCAACAAATAGTAAGCAGCCAAATAACAGGCAATATTTTAGTAGTACTACCAAAATTTATTGGTGATGCAGTCAATTGCACACCGGCTTTACAACTACTTAAAGACCTTTATCCAACTAAAAGCATTACCTTATTTGTTAGACCTCACTTAGCTGAGATGTTTAAACGCGAGACTGACTACTGTGTTATCGTGGATGAACGCTTTGATAATAACAAACCAATCTCTATGTGGGCACAGGCAAAAACACTCAAAAATGCTAACATTGAGCTTGCAGTAATTATGCGCAACTCATTGTCTGAAGCAATACTTTGCTTTTTAGCAAGTATCAAATACCGAGTAGGTTATGCAAAAAATGGTCGCTCACCACTGTTAACACACAAACTGAAATTAGACGAAAATCACCACTATATATTTCGCTACTGCCGACTTGTGAATGAGCCCCATGGTAATCCGTTTAGCTCTATACCAAAAACAGCAATCGTAAAAGAGCCGAGCCTGTTAATCCCTAAACAGAACAAAAAATCTATCGGGGTTTATTTTGGCGGAAAAAATAAAGGCTTTCGTCATTACCCTAATGAGCTTTCATTTGTTGCAATGGTTGATATAGCTAAAAATATTGACTGCACATTTTATATTTTTGGTGATAACGGTGAGCTTGAAGATACCCAACAATTACAGGAGCGGCTAAACCAGCAAAAAATTGACTCTGTCGTCCTTGCTGGGAAAACCTCGATTATTACTATGATAGACGCTATCGGTGAGCTTGATTTATTACTGACAATCGATTCTGGCCCCATGCATATTGCAGCTGCATTCAATATTCCTTTTGTTGCTGTTGTGGGCTTAGGAACTTCGCCATGGAGTGTTGTGGCACCCAAAGTAACTAATGCCATTACGTTAATTGCAAATGGCGATCAGCTACTTGAAAAAGATATTATTAACGAAATAAAGCCACATCACGTCAGTGAAGCTGCTTTAAAGTTACTGGATCACTAAATCTTAATAATTTCAGCTCTCAGTGGTGCCATTTTCGCGAGTATTTTATTTTGCACTGTATGACTAATATTTTGTTCATTCATGGCATTGATTAACAAATCAACCACATGATTAAAGTCAGCCTCCGTGATGTGCATGCCAGTATGAATATCAACCATACTATCACGCGTGTACTCACAGGGCCCATCAGTTAATACACACAAATGATTAATAAAGCCTTCGCGGAAATGGCTAATATTTGCATGCTCAAAGTAATGAATAATTTGTTCGTCATTACCGATTTGATTAATGAAACTATCAACCAGTCTTTGTAGCCCTGCTTTACCATCAAGTTGCTGATACAACGTTAGATTTGAAGCCGATGAACAACCAGCTAAGCTGGCTATTAACACTATCGTTGTTAGTATTTTTTCCATTACCAATATCCTGTTACCGATAAGTACCAACCGGTTTGGTCTTTTGCTCCAGCAATACTACCTAAATCAAGGTATGCGGCAGTCACACTTACGTATTTATTTGGCATCCAAGCAACAAACACATCTTGCCAATCTTGCTCACCCAATCCGAGATTATTTGATTTTTGACGATACTCTATTCCAACAGCAACTTCTCGATTAAGAAAAATGGCAGTACTAGCTTCAAATAAGAGTTTTTCATTGCTATTCGCTCCACCGTATCCAAGTAAGCCAAGCTGATTTGCTTCACTATAACGCGTGGTAACATTCCAAAACCAGTTATAACCTGCAATGGCCCCTAAATGTAGCTTGCTTGCAGCAAGGTAAATATCAGTACCGGAGGTATCCTTAGCCCCTACTAATGTCGCGACTGCACCATCATCAAGTGATTTATGTTGTACTCCCAAGGTAACTTGAGGCCAGTCACTATAAACAATATCACCATAGAGCCTAATCTTAACACCGATGATTTCTTGTTCTATCTCGGTATTTAGCGCCGGCACAGAAAAGTTTTGCTGTGCATAGCTAAGCTCAACGCGATTAAATAAGTTAACTTGGGCACCGCATACATCTAAGCTGTAATCGGTAACATCAGCCCGACTACAAAAGCCATTAATAGAAAACTCATCTTCGCTGGCATAACCCGCAAGCTGCGCCCAAGGCACGATACCACCACCACCACTACCTTCTACTTGCGATACTCCTGGCGTTGCTAGCAGCTTGCCTTTTGAGGCAAAGCTATTAAATGCAGATAATGCGATAACAGTTAAAAATAATAATTTAAGCTTTCTCATTATACTGCTCCAACCATTGCTCAAACGCATCTGCTTTGAGTGGACGACTTAGATAATACCCTTGCACATGGTCACACTGCATTTTTTGTAACAGCTCTAGCGATCCTAATGTTTCAACCCCTTCGGCTACGACAGAGAAGCCAAGCTGATGACCTAAGGTAATTGTGGATTCAACAATAAACTGATCCTTTTCAGATTCATCAAGTTTAAGAATAAAACATTTATCTAACTTCAGCTCGTCAATAGGTAACATTTTCAAGCGCCCAAGCGATGTTTGCCCAACCCCATAATCATCAAGAGAAATTTTGACACCGATCGCTTTAAGATTCTCCAGCGCGTGAATGCCCTTTTCTTCATTTTCAATCATATCGCGCTCAGTTAATTCAATCGTGATAAGCGCCGGTGCAACTGAAAACTGTTTTAAAGTACTAATTAAATTGGAGTGAAAGCCGGGGTAAGCGATATCTTGGGCTGAAACATTAATTGCAGCTTGCATATAAATACCCTGTTGCTGCCAAAGTCCAACCTGTGCTATCACTGTTTTCACCACCCAACCAGTAAGGTCAACAATCAATCCCGATTGTTCAGCTAGATCAATAAATAGCTCCGGCGATACCCAACTACCATCCTTGCGTTGCCAACGAATAAGCGATTCCACTTTATTGATTTGTTGTGTAGCGATATGTAGTTTAGGCTGATAGGTCATAAACAGTTGACCATCGTCATCATGAATCGCTTGCTTGAGCTCGTCGATCATGATGAGCCTATCAAGATGCGCTTCATCTTCTCCGGGCAGGTAGTAATGAATATTTTCATGGGCACTGGCTGCACTATCCACAGCAATCAATACCCGACGCATTAAATCATCTGCTTGCAACCCTTGCGAAGGATACTCCACCACACCAGCACTAAAGCGTAAGTTTATTTTAAGCTTTTGAATAGTATAACCCGCTTGTAACTGCGCCATTAATCCGACTATTCCACTTTTAAGATTACGCCCCACACTACTAGGAAAAGCGGTTAAAAATTCATCCCCACCAATACGTGCATGTAAACCACCAAACTCATCTGAAAACTCAGCAATACGTAACGCGACAGCTTTTAAGCAATCATCACCAATACGAGCTCCTAGCTTATCGTTAATATGCCTAAGACCACGAATATCGATTGCAACTAAGGTGTATTCTTGGTCTTGTTGAAGATTTTCGCTCAATACTTCCAGCATTGCAGAACGATTATAAAAACCAGTTAAAGAATCATGCTTTGCGGCAAAGCTAATTTGTTGTTCACGCTCTTGGATATCATTACCCATGTTTTTAAAAGCATCAATTAATGTAGCTATTTCATTGCTTTGGTTTTTACTCATCGCATCAACACTGTAGTTTCCTCGCGCAAACTGCCGCGCTAAACTCGCCAACTGTGATAATGGCATGGTTAAGTTTTTGGCCAATAAACTACTGGTAATAACGCCGATAAAAATCGTTAAAGACGCAAGAATGACTAACGTGTAAAACAATCGCTCAAATTCACTGTAACTCTGCGTTAGATCAGCACTAAGCAATACATTAACGGGATGATCGTCAAGTGAAGGCAAATGTACATCGCGATTGCGATATACCAATTGTTCACCAAAAATACGTTTTGTGGTGGAATTATGAAAATACTCGTTTGGAATAAATGGGCTTGGACGCTCTAACAAAGAGCTTTTAACCAAATTATCGCTTTTAGCAATAAAGCTTACGTCCATACCGGTTAAGTTTTTTAGTTCAACCGCAACCTCATCATCAATTTTAAAACCGACTAAACTATAGGCGATAGTACGCGGAGCTTTAACTGGTAGTAAAATGACTTGATACAATTGTTCGTGTAGCACAACAAAACTAGATTGCTCGGTATTATTGAGCAACTCATTCATTAATTCTTGTAAGTTATTATTAAAGTCTTGCTGCTTATTAGTAGAAATTAACTTTCCTGACAGATCTAGAAGCAGCATTAAATCAGCATTGATTCGCTGACTATGATTATACAATGCGCTACTAATGGTATTTGCATCTTTGGTAGCAACCGCTTGTTTAAAACCAAAATCAGCAGTCAGTACTTTTGCAGCTGTGAGCAATAAACTTTCTTTTGACGCTAGGTACTGCTTATAGACATTTTCAGCCACATTAATATCTTGGGTGACCTTTTTTTCATTAAATTGACTCGTCGACCACCAAAAACTAAATAAGCTCACAACAGTAGTTAATAATACTAAGCCTACACATAAAACAGTTATGCGATTTTTTAAACTATTAGTCATTCCCACCCTTAAACTTACTACCAAAAGTATTACGTGGCTTAGGCTCAGTTGTTTGCAGTGTCACTTGTAAACTATGAGGTGAATTTACAGCTAACGTTAGCGGCTGCTTTTCTTCAAGTGTGTTCTTTTGTAAAGCATGCCAAAGAGTTAGCTGTACTGGCAAAGTTAGGCCACTTAGTTGCACATTTCCACGCTCATCACTTTGATAAACATCAGCGCTTTTTGCAACATAAATATACCCTAGCATAGAGTCATGTATATTACAGCCAAGTACCACAACCCCTTGATTTTCAAATGTAATCGGATTTTCTGGTTGCCCTGAATATAACTTTAACTGAAATGGTTTAGCTTCAGAGAAAGAATACACGTGGTGGCGAATATTATCGCTATTAGGAAAGTTCACTTGCTGCCCTTGATGAGCAATCAAAAGTGTTGGTGAAAACTGCTTATCTACTTGATCCATTATCAGTACAGGTAACTGCTGCGATAATTTTTTATTGCTTTTGCTAGCAATTTCTACAACTGCATTGGTGAGAGGCTGCCCATATTGATCAACGATATTGAGCGTAACATCTTGTGCATAACCTTTACTTGCAAGCGCCATTGCGAAAAGAGTTATAACGCTTTTTGTTACCATTACTTGCAATCTCATTTGGTCATCCCCTGCTGTGCGAACACTAACATATGAGTATCTCTAATTAATCTTAGGTTAAGTTAATTAGAGACTGACTCTAAATGCAAGAATAAAAGCCCAGTAACTATAAATAATAGCAAAACTCTAAGCTTTTAAAATGGTGCAAGTTGATTACTAATGATTAAAGCTTGGAAATCAATCCATATTGCTGATCCAAAATAGCAATCACTTCAGCACGAGGATCGGCAGGAATCGTAACATTGTAGCCAACAATTTTACTGGCAATACCCACATATGTTTCTGACACTGATAACATAACCGACTCAGGTAAAATGTAATCTTTTGCTAGTTGCTCACGTTCAGGCATACGATCTTTATTCAGCAATACATCACTATCAGGCACATTATTAATTAATAACTGACGAAACCCTTCTTTAGAGTTCTCAACAATTTTGCCATCTTGATAAGCTAATTCATCCCAAATACGTGATGAGTCTGGCGTGCCTACCTCATCAATATAAATTAGTTTATTAGTACCATTTAAGTCTTCCACATAACCAAACTCAAATTTAGTATCAACGAATATTTGACCTAATTTAGCCAACTCTTCACTTATCAGAGTAAATCCTTCAACCAGTAATTGCTCATACTTAGTAACATCTTCCGCTGATTTAAAGTTAAATACGGCTAAGTTATTTAAAATATTATCGCGGGTAATATTGACATCATCCACCGCAGGAATATCTGCAACGCCAGTAATAATACCTTTTGTTGATGGCGTAATAAGTACTTCGTCTAATTTTTGGTTCGCAGTTAAGCCATCTGGCAGCTCTAAACCACAAAAGTTGCGAATACCTTTACCGTAATCACGCCACATGCTGCCTGTAATATATTGACGAGCAATTGCCTCTACTTTCACAGTACTGGCTTTACGGACAATCCACACATACGGATGTGGAATATCAACAATATGATTTCCCGCAAGGCCTGCCTGATCAAATAACTTAAACCAATGAGCAGCAACTGTGTTTAATGCGACCCCTTTACCTGGCACGCCATTTAAACCATTTTCGCCTTGCCATATACAATCAAACGCGGAGATACGATCAGAAATAACCATAATAGCCAGTTCTGTACCCTTTGGTACTTGGTAACCTTTTTCGCTGATCAAACGCGCGCTGTCTTCGTCTGTTAACCAATAAACTGAACGAACTTTGCCACTGTGAACTGGGCCCTTTGTGCGTATTGGTAAGTCATCGTTTACGTCTAAAACTTTATAGCTAGTCATGCTATCTCCGAGTATATGGCACGCCCTGTAAGGGCGATCGTATGGGTATGGGGTTATAAGCCGCTAATAATAATCGAGACCGGGGGAAATCACAATTAAAGCACTATGTGATTTAACGCAGTTTAGTTGGTATTTTATTATACACGTTATAAGATAACATCAAAATCCAGTAGTAATTTACGTGATGATTAATATACAGCAGCTAAGTTTTAAATGGCAAAAACAACAAGTCAAACCCACTTTAGCAATTGCAACACTTAGCATTGCTAAAGGCGAACATGTGTTTTTACATGGCCCTAGCGGCTGTGGTAAATCCACTTTATTATCGTTACTTGCAGGCATCAACCGCCCTACATCAGGCCAACTGAGTATTTTAGGCTGTGAACTGGGTCAATTAAGTAAAAGTAAATGCGATAAGTTTCGCGCTGAGCATATTGGGTATATCTTTCAAAATTTTAATTTACTTCCTTACCTATCACCGATTGATAATGTCACATTAGGTTGCCAATTTTCAAAACCACGGCAAAAAAAAGCATTAATCAATAGCCCAACCCTTAATCAAGAGGCCTCAAGGCTATTAAATGCACTGGGCTTAGACGAGCAATTACATCAACAAAATGTCGCTAGTTTGAGTATTGGCCAGCAACAGCGAGTCGCGGCGGCGCGCGCCTTTATTGGCAGCCCAGAATTGATAATTGCCGATGAGCCAACGTCTGCTCTTGATGCAAACAATCGCCAGTCCTTTATCAACTTACTTTTTACACAAGCAAACGAAGCGAATAGCACCTTACTTTTTGTCAGCCATGATACCAGCTTACAACCGCTTTTTAATCGCAACATTGATTTACTGTCGCTACAGGAGCAAGGTAAATGATCCTCTTAAAACTTGCTATTAGTAGCTTATATAATCGCCGCGCCAGTGCATTCTTAACTCTGTTTACTATTGCTGTTAGTGTCATGTTATTGCTGAGTATTGAGCGAGTGCGGGTTGATGCCAAAAGTAGTTTTAGTAATACCATTTCTGGTACTGATCTAATTGTTGGCGCTCGTACCGGAGATATACAGCTGTTATTGTCTTCGGTTTTTCGCATTGGTCATGCTAACAATGGCGTTAGCTGGCAAAGCTACCAATATATAAAACAGCAACGCGGCGTCAACTGGACCATTCCGCTATCACTAGGGGACAGCCATAAAGGCCAAGCGGTACTGGGCACTTCAGCTGATTATTTTCAACATTATAAATTTGCTAAAAAGCAGCAGCTTAGTTTTAGCCAAGGCCGCGCCTTCGCCCATTTAAATGAGGTCGTACTGGGCGCGCAGGTAGCAGCGAAGCTAGGCTATTCACTGGGCGATAGTATCGTTATTTCACACGGTATGGGTAATACCAGCTTCCATCATCATGATGATAATCCCTTCACTGTGGTGGGCATTTTAGATGCGACGGGCACGCCAGTTGATAAAACCCTACATATTCCATTAGCGGCTATTGAACTGATCCACAGCGGTAACCACACCAGCCATGAACATGAACATGAACATGAACATGAACAGCATGATGTTCTAACAGGCGAACCTAAGCAAATCACCGCGTTTTTAGTGGGTTTTGATTCTCCGCTTTATACGTTACAAGTAAGGCGCAATATCAATCAGTACAAACCTGAAGCGTTGCTTGCCATCATGCCTGGTGTAACTTTGCGTGAGCTATGGGAAATGCTGACAATTGTTGAAAAAATCTTGTTGCTGTTTTCTGTCGTAGTGGTACTCGTGAGTCTGCTAGGCATGCTAACGACCCTATTGGCCAGCCTTAACCAACGCCGCCGCGAATTGGCCATTTTACGCTCTGTCGGTGCGCGTCCTTGGCATTTATTCACATTGATCAGCATAGAATCACTACTGATAACCTTTTTAGGTTGCCTAGTAGGTTGTGGGTTATTTTATTTATTAATGTCTCTTGCCACAGGTTACTTGCAAAGTAATGTCGGCATCACAATCACCATTGCGATGCTATCGAGCTATGAACTGGTATTGATCGGCGCTATTATGGCGGCCGGCTTTATCGTTGGTTTGATACCAGCCACCCGCGCCTATTTTTACTCATTGTCTGATGGCATGAGCATTAAAATTTAAGAGGAATATCATGCAGTACTTTCAAAAGCTCACTTTGCTTTGCTTAGTTATTTTTAGCTTTGGTTATAATTTTAGTAGTTATGCCAATGAACCAAAAGAAATTTTTTGGGAAGATTTAATTCCTAAGGGACATGTACAAATAGATACTCAAGATCAAGCTAGCCATGAAGGTACAGAGCAAAATTGGGTGCAACCTGATCTAGATGCACCAATTGTTAAGGAACTCAATGGCCAATCAGTCAGCTTACCTGGGTTTGTAGTACCTCTTGAAGGTGACAGCGAAATGATTACTGAGTTTTTATTAGTGCCTTACTTTGGTGCTTGCATCCACGTGCCACCACCACCACCGAATCAAATTGTTCATGTGACAATTAAAGGCGGCGTGCCAATTGAAAGTTTGTACGATGCCATAGTCGTTACCGGCGTCATCAGCACTGAAACCTGGAGTGGCGACATTGCACAAGTGGGTTATAAAATGACAGCCGTCGGCGTCGCACCGTTTGAGCTGTAACTCAGATACATACCTCAGGCGTGTTGTTCCCAGTGCTGCAAATAGCAGCTCTCAAGTGCAACATGCCTTAACTTATTTTTGGCATTGACTACAGTACACTGTACTACGTTGCCCTAAACGAATTTCTGTTAATGCTTTCTTACATACCATACATGGCTCACCTTTGCGGCCATAAACTAATAACTGTTGTGCAAAGTAACCTGGTTTACCATCACTTTGGGCAAAGTCTTTTAATGTCGTGCCACCTTGGGTGATAGCCGCAGCCAAAGTATCTTTAATAATAGGGATTAATTGCTGATAGCGCGCTTGTGATACTTTTCCTGCTTCACGTTTTGGATGAATACCTGCCTTAAAAAGAGACTCGTTAGCGTAAATATTACCCACACCAACCACCACAGCGTTATCCATAATAAATTGTTTGATTGGCACTTTCTTATTTCGTGACTGCTCATATACGCGCTTAGCAGTAAATTCATCAGTGAGTGGCTCAGGGCCCAGTTTGCTCAGTAAGCTATGACATTCGCCGGGCGCTTGCCATAAACAACAACCAAATCGGCGTGGGTCATTTAGTCTCAGTGCTTTACCGTTGGCAAATATAAACTCGATATGATCATGCTTTTTTAATGGCTCATTTTGTTCAACAACTCGTAAATTACCCGACATACCTAAATGCAAAATAATGCTGCCCAGTTCACACTCAAGTAGCAAATACTTTGCCCTACGCTCAACAGCTAAAACAGCTAAGTTAGCGATTTTGTACACATCATCCGGCACAGGCCAACGCATATTCGGATTATGAATATTCACCTTTGTAACTGTTTGCTGCAAAATATGTGGGGTGATCCCCATTCGGCTAACTTCAACCTCTGGTAATTCAGGCATACTATTTAGGCTCACTTTGTGAAAAATTAAAACTAGGGAATAAACGCTGCGCAGTTACTTTATCAAGTGATAACACGCGCTGGTTGCTTTTATCTAATAAATAATAGCCTTGTGGTGCGCTATATAATTGATACAACCAAGGAAGTTGCTCGCCTGCCAACCATACGGTTGCTACAGTCAAAGCTGAGGTATTGTGGAATGCTTGCTGATTATCAGCGACCGACAATTGCATGCTCTGCCATTCATTTACTAATGCCACAAGGTTTGCTGTTGTTGCTTGCCAAAAACTAGCAGGTGCATTATTGATTAATGCAGTGGCGCGCCAAGAAGTGCCTATGCGCTCTATTTTTTGATCGGGAAACTCTAGAGCTAAAATAAAGTTTTGCGCTGGCAATACACTTTGCACACTAGATTGTTCTGAACCACTGTTGAGTTTTGTATGTAATCCATTAAAAAAGAAAATCATCAACAGCATGGAAAAAATAACCACATTATTCCAGCCCCTGCGACCTAACTGCATTTGAGTTCTTCCTAAAAGATTCAATTAGTTAAAGTGTAACCAAAAACATATAAAAATGGCAGTTGAATTTTTTAACTACTGTTAAGACTGAATATTACAAAAAATCACCAACGCGAATGTGTCAAAGTTAAATTACTTTGCTAAAATACGGCAAAATTTAAGGAGTTCCGTCATGTCAATGTATGTAGTGGGTCATAAAATCCCAGATTCAGATTCTATTTGTGGTGCAATCGCACTCGCATATTTGAAAAACCAAATCGAAGAACCAGCAATTCCAACTCGTCTTGGTGAAATATCACCTGAAACGCAGTTTATTCTTGATAAATTCGGCTTTGAAGCACCAGAGCTAAAATTAAGTTATGCCGGTGAAGATGTTTACATCGTTGACCATACCGAAAAAACGCAAGCACCTGATGATATCGATCAAGCTCGCGTTGTTGGCGTTGTTGATCACCATAAACTAGGCGATTTAACCAGCTCTACACCTCTTGAATGCTGGATCCGCCCTGTTGGCTGCTCAAACACGATCATTAAAATGATGTATGACTTCTACAATGTTGAAATTCCAAAAGACATTGCAGGCATCATGATGTGTGCAATTTTAAGTGATACGGTTATTTTCAAATCACCAACCTGCACCACAGCTGATATTAAATGTGTTGAAGCGCTTGCTGAAATTGCCGGCATCGAGGACTTTAAAGAATTAGGCATGGATATGTTCCGTGTTAAGTCAGCGGTTGAGAATACTCCAGCGCGTGATTTAGTAATGCGTGATTTTAAAGACTTCAACATGAACGGTAAACTAGTTGGTATTGGTCAATTAGAAGTTATCGATCTAGCGGTATTTGATGATATTAAAGCAGACCTTGAAGCTGATATTGCTAAGCTTAAAGAAGAAGGTGGACGCCACTCGGTATTCTTATTACTTACCGACATCATGAAAGAAGGCTCACAAATGCTGATCGTATCTGACGATGCAACACTAGTTGAAACTGCTTATGGTGTAACGCCCAAAGACGGAAAAGTATGGCTAGACGGCGTACTGAGCCGTAAAAAGCAAGTAGTACCACCACTGCAAGATGCATTCGCAAAGCTCTAAGGTGCTAGGTGCTAGGTGCTAGGTGCTAGGTGCTAGGTGCTAGGTGCTAGTACTCGTTCACAGAAGTTCTGATCAGTTGCCTTACTTAAATTCAGGCAACTGATTTATTCCTATCAATAGCTTTATCGTTCGGCTTTTTCCAGCAGTTGAAGTGATGAACCCTTTCTTTTTAA
>NZ_CABVLM010000019.1 GCF_902498845.1 Pseudoalteromonas rhizosphaerae
CTCACCCGTCCGCCGCTCGTCAGCAAAGTAGCAAGCTACTCTCTGTTACCGCTCGACTTGCATGTGTTAGGCCTGCCGCCAGCGTTCAATCTGAGCCATGATCAAACTCTTCAATTAAAAGTTTTTTCTGTTCTCATCCAATAAAGAATGAAGAACCTGCTCAATGAATTCTGAATTTATTTAATATCTTTCGATATTGAATTGACTGTGCTGCAATTCTTTTCTTAAGTAAAACCTAAGTAAGTTATTGCTGTTGGTCACTCAGTTTCAATTGAGACTCTAAATTTTGTGTCTTACTACCGTAGTAGTTCGACTGTTAGAACTCAATCTGTACGAGTGCCCACACAGATGATTGCTTTATATTGTTAAAGAACGTTTGAGTTGCCTTAGCAACTCAAGGGAAGCGAATCTTACGCTTTCCTATTTTTTTGTCAACACTTAATTTTTAGTTTCTTTTAAAAGATTTTAAAGCTAAGTTTTACTCGACTTACTTACCGTTTGTTCAGCGCTTTTCATTGCTGCCTGCCGGGTCAGTGGATGCGCATTATAGGGATATTCTTGAGGCCGTCAACGCTTTATTTCAGTTTTATTAAATTAATTAACTATTTGCTCAAAAGGCATACAAACAAGGCGTTGCAGCGTTATTTTCGCTTAAATTTTCAGCTATGAGAGCAACCAAGCTGCGCATACAGACCTGATCCATCTCATAGCTAAATAGCAATTATTAAACTGTTGCACTGTTATCTTTTTTAATTGGATTAAATGCGGCTATCGGATTGATTAATTTTCCTTCAAATTTAAGATTTTTTGCCGGATCTGCCAAATCTATCATTTGCTGATTATTACTTAACTGTAATCGGTTTAAACACGACAAGGTAAAATCAGCACTAAATAGATCATACTTGATAAACTTATCTTTTAGTTCTGGGTGTGATTGTTGATAGCTAATTACACACTCTGCAACTTGTTGCCAAAAGTCTCGTTCTGAATAGTCGTTTTGCTGATCAAGGATATCAGCCACGAACCTAAAGAAACAATCAAACACATCTGTAAAAATTGACAACACTTTTAATTCATCGGGCACATCCACAGTTAAGCGTTGAATATTATCCGCCAGTACTAAATCTTTATTAAGAATAGCTATCTCCTCGGCAATATCTTTCATTATTGCTTTGGCTGGAATGTTGTTCTCAAGTAACAGGATCAAGTTTTCACCATGAGGCATAAAGACTAAGTCATGGGAGTAGAAACAATGAAGGAGTGGATCTAAGTATGCTTTTAGATATTTAGCAATCCATATATGAGTACCTATCTTGGCTGATTTTATCAAAGCAGGTAATAACGCTTGTCCTTGATTATCTATATGCAGCAGCGACGCCATGGTCATTAAGCGCTGATTACTCTTTATCTTTGGCATTGGGCTTTCACGCCAAAGTGCAGAAAGCATTTTTCGATATGGACTGTATTGATCGGTTGCGGCTTCTAGAGCGTGATTATAATAACCAATTGCTGCAACCTCACGCAGAATTGTAAAACCGGATCCAGCTAAGTACGGATCCTGTGATACTACTTGTGCTACCCAATCGTTAATTGCGGGAGTTGCACTCATATAATAAGGCGATAAACCACGCATGAATCCCATATTCAAAATTGACAGTGCGGTCTTTACATAGCGTTTATGCGGATGTGTTTTATTGAAAAAAGTACGAATAGACTGCTGCGGCTGATATTCATCTTCGCTGTATCCTAAGCAAACCAAATGCTGATCAGCAATATCGTTAGAGAATAACGACGCGAGTTTATTAAACCACTGCCAAGGATGAACGGGGAAAAAGAAGTAATCGTCACTATTTACTCGACGCGCTAATAGCTTTTGCTTAAATGACTCTATGGTGTTCGTTGATAGCTCTTGCGTTATGAGTGTTTGATAATCTAAATCATCGGTGGTCGAAAACACCACTCTATCTTTATGCGCACCTAGCCAAACCAGCTGTAAGTGCGCGCCAGTCTCTGGTGCGTATTGGCGATAATCATTGGTATCAAACCCTATTCGACCATTGTTTGCTATAAAGCAAGGATGACCTTCCGTCATCGCACTTTCTACCTGTTGAAAATCCGCAGTGGTGAGTTGCTCGGCAGTCAATGCTGGCAGCTGATACTTATAAGCACTGCCATATAAAGTACTGGCTATCTCTTCTAAATAAGTAGGCAGCATAGCTTGGCTGATACCTAAACTATGTTGTAACTCACAAATAAAGGCGATTGAATCGAGCTCGGCTACTTGGTTATCTATTTGTTTTTCAATTGAGTCTGCTGCTATATGCCAGTGATTCAAATACCCCAGCTTGGCTTTAAAGCGATAAACAATGGTTTCTTTGTCTGTACTGAGCTCAAAATATTGCCAATCTGCATCTTCATTGGTCAATTGCGGTTTTATCAGCCGCTCATGAGCAAACTCACTCAAAGCTTTGCGAACATGTAACCTATTTACATGCCGCCATAGCTGTGGAGTTAAATGACTGACGGCTTGCTCTGGGCTCAGGGGAATGTGCTTCATAGTATTATCCTTATTTAATGCGTGATAAAAGTTATCACGCGTGCAAAATGCGAGATGTGCGGTTTTATGAGTTAATCTAACCGCAGATTGATAACGAAAGCCGGCTTTAGTATTCAAACAATGAATTTTGTTATTGCGAATATCAGGTTCAACAATAACGCGCTGATTTTTGTCATTAGCAAAAATGAAATTCATCACCAGTTGAAACACCGACCAAGTAAAGCCATGCACTTTGTTATTGCTTTGGGCAATCAGAATGTGCATGCCAATATCACCTGCTTTGACGGGGTAATGATTACCTATTTCATCTAATAGAGGGTCATATAACTCAACTAAAAAACACGCGCTATTGTTTGCGTAGCCGATATAAATATCACTATGTGCTAACAAGCTTTGATATTCTTGCTGTAACTGCTCAATGGTAAGTTCCTGCATGCCCCAAAACTGTGCATGAGGCTGAGTAACCCACTGGTGAATTAACGCGAGATCTTGTGCTAGGCTAAATGGCCTTAAGCTAAGCTCTGCGATATTAGTAAACTGCTGACAAAAAACAGCTGCTGTAATGGACATTATTGAGCCCTCGTGGTGGATGCCAGATTGGCGCAAGGAGTATGGCGTCGACTTTGCTTGCTCAGTAGCCATAAACAACAAGCGGATATAGCGAGCCCACCAGCGGCGACCCAAAAAGGTATTACTAAACCAGAGCTTTTAACCAGCAAACCCGCGCAGTAAGAAGCTAAAAGTACACCTAAGCTTTGGCAAAAACTGACTTTACTAAAATCTTCAGCGTACTTGTCTGGCGTACTCACTTGGTAAAGCAGCAGATCAAGACGCACAATAATAATGAATAGCGATAGACCGAACAGGCAGCGTCCTGCGATCACTACTAAGTAAAGAGGGCTGGCTTGTAATGCAACGCCTGTAATGATCAACATAAAGACAACTAATAAGTTGATGGGGTTGCGATTTGTTTGCTGCCGCCACTGATTAAAGCACAGCGCAAGCAATGCCATAAAAGCAGGGATAGAAAACACAACACTCGCTAGGACGATACTGGAGGTGTCGCTAATACTTTGCCAATATGCCGCAAAAAAAGGCCGGATCAAAAAAGCACTAAAGTAAAAGCACAACATAACAATGCCAAGTTGATATACAGGCCAACGACTTGATGAAGTGATTGATGTTTTTGCTACTGGAGGCGACTGATTTTTACTAGGCGCTAATCTTATGAGATAGGCGCACACAAAAACCTGAGTAAAATCGCTTAGAGCCATTATTAAAAATGCGGCTTTGCCAGGAAGAGCCGATAACACAAAGCCACCAGCAAGTGCGCCAAGTATAGCGCCAAAGTGCACCACAACACTAAGCATTGCAATCGTCGCAACGTGATTTGTTTTCGCTTCCAAGCTCATTAAGTATGGATAAACCAGTAAATAGCTGGCTTTAAAAGCAAACATAGCCATGGAGGAAAACCAAAACCAATTTAAGTCGCTAGCAAAAAAGCTACTGACACTAAATACACCCGCAGCAATTTGGCTATAAACCAATAAAGGTAGCACATTAATGTATTTACTAATGAAGGCCCAAATAGGAAAACAGACCATGACAACAAAGCAGCTGCCAGCAATGTAAGTGCCAACATAGGCAGGGTCACTTATATTAAATACCGCACTAAAGAAAGTAGGATAAAACGGCAATAACATTGAATCACTGAGCACTGCAAATACCGTTATCGCGATCAACAAAACTTTAAACTGCTTACTCATGCGCGAAACTGCTCTACTTCGTCGCTTAACTCATAATTGGGCGCAGTAAACTCCTGAAAAGCTATTTTACGTTCTATTGGATAATGTTCATGTCCGGTGATCGCACGAATAATACAAGAGTTGCGATAACATGCCATGCCTAAATCAGGAGTCACAAAACCATGGGTGTGTTGCTCTGTATTTTGTACAAAAATACGTTGATGCTGCTTGTCTATTGAGTAATTACGAGCAACTTGATAAAGCCCCGCGTCGTCACTATCAATGCAATGACTGATCCCTGCTAAAAAGCTCGGTTGGTAAGACTGATAACCCGTTGCAAAAATAACGCCTTGGGTGTTTAGTGAATAACCTTGCTGCTGTTCAGTTTGCTCTAAGCTAAGTTCAAAACCCTGCTGGTGGCTCAGGTAGGTCATATCAATCAATGCCGAGTTTGTGTGCAAGCTTACTGGCAATTTAGCTGTTAGCCGTTTGCTATACAGCAAATCAAAAATATTGTTGATCAATTCGCTATTAATACCTTTATAGAGATTATGCTGACGACGATTTAACTGCTGGCGTTTTTGTTCTGGTAATTGATAAAAATAATCAACGTATTCTGGTGAGGTCATTTCTAACGTTAATTTAGTGTATTCGAGCGGGTAAAACCGTGAAGAACGAGTAAGCCAATTTAGTTGATAATTATGCTGATCAATCTCTTGTAATAAATCATAAAAAATCTCAGCGGCACTTTGCCCGCTACCAATAATGCTGATCGACTGTTTTTGCTGTAATTGACTTTTATTGGCTAAGTAGTTGCTAGAATGAATAACCCCCTCTTGCAACTTAAATGCTTGAGCACATTGAGGATGACGTGGCACCGGCCCGGTGCCTAACACTAAATGTTTAGCTAGATACACTTGCTCTGCTGTTTGTACTATATAAATATCTTCGTCTTGGCTGTACTCAACATGCTGAACCTCTGAATTAAAACGTATATTAGGCAGCTGCTTTGTTGCCCACTGGCAATACTGATTATATTCTTGGCGAAGTAAGAAAAAGTTTTCTCTAATATAAAAAGAATACAGTCGACCTTGCTGCTTTATATAGTTTAAAAAGCTATAAGGGCTAGTTGGGTCAGCAAGCGTTACCAAGTCAGACATAAAGGGGGTTTGTAAACTTACCTCAGGAAGCATCATGCCTGGATGCCAATTAAACTCAGCTTTTTTATCTAAAAAGAGACTGCTGACTCCTTCAAGTGGCGCAGTTAAACATGCCAGACTTAAATTAAATGGCCCTAAACCAATACCAATAACATCATAAATAGACTTATCCATAGCTAACTTCCTCCAGTGCAAGACTTAAAGGAGCATGTTCGTTCGCTAAATCACTTGCTAAGTATTGATAACCATATTGCTTTATAAGCCTTACAACTTGCTGGATATCATTGATAGTGGTGGCACAGTTCAGTAAGGTGAACTTTAAATATTGTTTATCTGCTACCTTAGTTGCCGCGATCAACGCCTCACCTTGGCGAGATAACTGTTTACGAATATATTTATTTACGGCGTCCAATTCACTATCTGTAGCACCGCTATCGCCAACAAAACGAAATACTAGTGTACTTAACTGCGGCTGATGAATAATTTCAATATCTGCTTCAGAGGCTAATAACAAATAACCTTGTCGTGCTAAATGCATCACTTGTTCAAATGCTACACCTAAGTTTTGAGCTCCTACCGTACGCAGTGAAAACCACAACTTTAACGCATCAAAACGTCGTGTGGTTTGAATGCTCTTATTGCATAGATCTGGCGTTCCCGCTTGTTGCTGACTTAATGGGTTTAAATATTCGGCATGATAAGTAACAACTGATAGATGTTGCTTATCTTTTACAAAAAAAGCACTGCAGCTAACAGGCTGAAAAAATGACTTATGGTAATCAATAGTGACCGAATCTGCGCATTCAATACCCGCTAACTTGTGTTTATTATTGGGCGTGATTAATAAGCCCCCGCCATAAGCAGCATCAACATGAAGCCACGCACCACAGCGCTTAGCTATTTCAGCTATCTGCGTTAATGGATCGATACTACCAAAATCAGTTGTTCCAGCTGTTGCAACGATGGCCATAACGATATCGCCTTGTTGCTGACAGTGTTCGATCGCCTGATTTAAAGCGGTCATATCCATTCTAAAATATTCATCACACGGAACACTTACAACAGCATCGTAACCAAGTCCTAAAATTGCGGCGGCTTTTTGAATACTAAAATGGCTAACTTTTGAGGTGAAAATTTTTAGTCGTTTAAAGTCGTGTGGTAAACCTTGCTGTTTATTAGTATGCCCTGCATATAACTGGCACTGAAAATCACGAGCTAACAACATCGCCATCAAATTAGATTGCGTACCACCACTGGTAAATACGCCATCAGCCAGCTCACCAAGCGCTAGTTTTGAGAGTGTCCAATCTACGATACTTTGTTCAATAAAAGTGGCACCACCACTTTGATCCCAGGTCTCTACAGCAGTATTAATCGAAGTAGCGAGCAATTCAGCAAGGATACTTTGATAAACAATCGGACAATTTAAATGCGCGAGATAGCGTGGATTATTAAAATAAACAGCATCTTTAAGATAAAGCTGAGCAACTTCTTCTAGTGCGTCCGGTATATCAAACAGCGGTTGATTAAGGTCAATACCAATAAATTTTTTAGCTAGCTCCTGCGGTAATATACCGCTAAATGGTTTTTGTTGTGTTGCGATTGTTTGCTCCAACAATTGCATAACCTGCTCAAGACCTATTTTAAAATTATCTATATTTTCCTTATTAAACATTGAATTAAGCATTGAACTTGCTTCATTAGTTGAAGCTTGCTGCTGTGAATCCGCCAGTAACACATTTAACTGAACCATGAGCACGATCACCTTTAATTGAAAACAATTGATAAATCTAAATGAGAATGTATACTAATCGCGTTTCCAATAGAGTGTCAATGGTTTAATTCTAGTAAAATTTAAGGAGTGATTGTGTTAAAAAAATCAATGTTTGGACTATCTGCAATATCATTATGTTTAATGAGTAACTATGGGTTTGCTGCAGAAAAGCCAGCCGCAGACGACATAGAAAATATTGAAGTATATGGAAAAAGTTATCGTTCAACAGGGACCAAATCGAGTTTGACGCCGATTGAATCGCCTATGAGTTTTGAGGTTTACGACAATAAATTACTAGAGTTACGCCAAGTAGATACCGTTAATGAAGCATTGCGCTATGTTTCTGGGATCACACCTGAAAATCGCAGTACAGTAACAATTTTTGACCAATATACGATTCGTGGTTTTGAAAGTTACCGTAATTTTTACGATGGTTTACCGCTGCAATACAACCTAGCTTATAACTTAGCTCCACAAGTAGATGCGTATGCAACACAAAGTGTCGAAATTTTAAAAGGCCCAGCATCGGTTTTATACGGATCGGCACCTCCAGGTGGCATGGTTAACCAAACAGCAAAAACGCCACAAGCATCCTCTGAGCACAATATTAGAGCCCGAATTGGTAGCAATAGCTTGGCTGAATTAGCTTTAGATAGCACAGGCGCTATTACCGACGGCGTTAATTATCGCTTTATTGCAATTGCCCGTAGCCGCGACGGCCAACAGCAAACAACCGAAGAAGAAAGAATCACCATTGCGCCCTCAGTAACTTTTGAGATAAGTGAGCAAACAAGCTTAAACCTTAACTTATATTATCAAGACGATCCTAAAATGGTGCCATCAACGCCATTACCCGCGAAAGGCACACTTTACGAAGCCAGTTACGGTAAGTTAGATGCTGATGCGTATGCTGGCGATGAAAACTGGGCTGAGTTTGCTCGTGAAGTCACTATGATCGGGTATAAATTAAATCATGAATTTTCAGATTCAATTTCGTTTTTGCAAAACTTTCGTTATACCAATGCCGATGCCACGCAACAAAATAGCTATGACTTCGGCTTAGCGGATGCAGATAAAATTTTAACTCGTACTGCCTATAAAACCATTGAAGACGCTGAAGGCTTCGTGGTTGATAACCAACTCGCTGTGCAATTTGGTTTAGCGAATACTAATCATCAGCTATTATTTGGCTTTGAATATCAAACCCTTGATTCTACATTTGACTATGCCGATACTTTTGGTGCAAATACGCCAACACTTGATTTATCAAATCCAGATCACAGCCAGTTTAATGCAGCTACTACAGCCGCTTTAGATAACTATCGTCAATTTAGCCGTTTAGAGCAATCTCAACGCGGTTTTTATCTTCAAGATGAGATAAAGCTCGATGCGCTGACAGTGATTGCTGGCCTTCGCTATGATAATTACTACAGTGTTACAGATGATACGAAAAGCGGTATATCTAGTAGTCAAGAAATCGATCAAAGCGATACCACTTTTCGTATGGCAGCAATTTATACCTTTGATAATAACATTGCTCCTTATGCCAGTTACTCAGAATCATTCGAGCCCACTTCGGGGGTAGATACCTTAACTGGCAAAGCATTTAAACCAACGACCGCAGAGCAAATTGAAGTCGGGATGAAATATCACAACAATGATGCAACAACTAAAGTAACCGCGGCCTTTTTTGATTTGCGCAAACAAGATGTGGTGGTTAACACTCCAGACTTTATGAAATACACACAAAATGGTGAAGTACAATCTAAGGGTTTTGAGATCAGTGTTTATCAGCAACTCACTGACACTCTTGATGTTACTGTAAATCTAACAGATATGGATGTTGAGGTAATAGATAATCCACAAAACCCGGCATTGGAAGGTAAAACACCAATTTGGGTAGCTGAGCAACAAGCCTCAATGTGGTTAAATTACTTCTTTAACGATGCACTGGAATTTAATGGCGGTGTACGTTATGTCGGTGAAAGTCAGTTAGATGCCTTAAATTCCGATACAGTACCGGGTTATACCTTGCTTGATGCTGCCGCTAGCTATCGTTTTAACGACAGCTATAAAATCGGTTTAGCCGTGAGTAACTTAACAGACAAACGTTATGTGGGTGCTTGTTTTGATATAAATGGCTGTTGGATGGGCGCTGAGCGCAGTGTTGAACTTAGTTTAAACGCCTCATTTTAAGTATTTAAACTCGTTATGAACGCTGAACAACTCGCCCTTAGTAAGCTGTTAAAGCTTGCTAAGGGCTACCACAGTGCTTTAAATGTACCAGAACAATCAACAGATTGGCTCGATATACAATCCAGTTCATTGCTGGTTGCAAGGTTACACCAGTATTGGCAGCAGCAATACCCCGCTGCTGGGCGCAGTTATTGGGCAATCAAAAGCTGGGGAATGCTGTATTGGCAACCTGTCTATTTAGCGCTTATCAGCGTTCATGAACTTAATATGAGTTTTTCTTTGCAAAACTTTAAGCAACACTATCAGCAAGGTGTTATTGCAGGGCTGCAACTATCCACTATAAAAGCGCAGTACCATCAAAACCAGCAACAGGCAGTAACGGATATGGCTGCCCACTTGAAACGCTATGTTGTTAAGTTACTCACAGATTTAAACCTCGTTGCAAGGCTTAATGAGCGTTTGGCGATGTCCTTATTAGCTGACACGCTATTAGCAATACTAATACTTCATGCAAAGCGAAAGCCGCAGTTTAATATTCATGTAATGGCAGCGCACTGGTTGCATGCTCTCGATATCTCAGAGGCGGGGGAGTTTATTATGCTTACAGCTTGCTCAGACTCATTAGCATTAACGCGAAAAACATGTTGTTTGCATTACCAAATAGGTAATGTTGCAAAGTGCGCTAATTGCCCAAAACAACCTCAGCAAATTAAAGTTCAACGGATGCAACAGGAGTTAATAGCAGTATGTTACAGCTAAATAAAAAGCAAAAAGCGAGTATAAACTCGCTTTTCTAGCTAAGGTAAACACTACTGCGCTTACTTTTTAACTGGGCGTTTCCAACCAGTTAAGTTGCGCTGTTTTGAACGTGCGATTGCTAGCTGTTCATCTTCAACCGTGCTGGTGATCACAGAACCTGCACCAACAGTTGCTGTTGCGCCAATGTTTACCGGTGCAACAAGCGATGAGTTAGAGCCAATAAAGGCATTATCACCAATAATGGTTTTGGCTTTATTTACGCCATCGTAGTTACAGGTAATAGTACCGGCACCAATATTTACTTTTTCGCCAATTTCAGCATCGCCTAAGTAAGAAAGATGATTTGCTTTAGAGCCTTTGCCTAAACGGGTTTTTTTCATCTCAACAAAGTTACCAATATGCGAGTCTTCTTCCATAATCGCACCTGGGCGCAGACGTGCATAAGGCCCCAAAGTACACTTGTCGGCTACGCTTGCATCATCAATTAAGGTATTAGCTTTAATAATTACGTTATCGCCAATCGTACAATTTTTAAGTACGCAGTTAGGGCCAATTTCAACGTTATTACCAAGAGTAACTTTACCTTCAAAAATAACGTTTACGTCAATTAATACATCTTCACCCGTTGTCACTTCGCCGCGTACATCAATGCGAGCAGGATCGGCAAGCGTTGCACCATTAAGCATTAACTGTTCGGCTTGCCACGACTGATATGCGCGTTCAAGGCCTGCAAGTTGTACGCGGTTATTTGCACCTTCAACTTCCATTGGATGATCTGGTTGTGCTGAGCTTATCTCTACACCTTCACTGTGCGCCATTGCGACTATATCTGTGAGGTAGTATTCACCTTGCGCGTTTTCGTTAGATAAGTTGCCTAACCAGCTTTTCAGCAGTTTACCGTTTACAGCCATAATGCCAGTGTTTACTTCGTTAATAAGTAATTGCTCTGCGCTTGCATCTTTTTGCTCAACAATACCCACTAGCTTGCCATCAACACGTAACATACGGCCATAACCATTAGGGTTAGCTAAATTAACAGTAAGCACGGCTAAGCCGTTTTTAGGTGTAGCAGCCAATAAACGCTCAAGGGTTGATTGCTTTGTCAGTGGTACGTCACCGTATAAAACCAATACAGTGTCTTCATCATTGATATGTGGGTTTGCTTGTGCCACCGCATGGCCAGTACCAAGCTGCTCAGCTTGAAGTACCCAGTTTACATCGTTGTCAGCAAGTTGTTGTTGTAATAATTCGCCGCCATGACCAAAAACTAAGTTAGTAGATGTCGCACCGAGTGCTTTAGCATTATCGATAACGTGTTGCACCATAGGTTTACCGGCAACTTTGTGCAACACCTTAGGTAGAGCAGAACGCATACGAGTACCTTTACCCGCAGCAAGAATTACAGTAGTAAGTGACATTAAAACAATTTCCTTCTTTCTTTGTTTTATTGAAATGAATAAGCGCGTGTAAATTCAAAAAGATTACGTAAGTCACATCATGTGCACTTACTCAATGGCAATCTAGCAGTAGCCACTGAATCTAAGCTGAAATCACAACTTGCTTTGTATTAGTTATATTGTAACGGGGATCGATGAAGGATATAAGTAAAAATAATGATAAAGAGCTGTAAAAGTAGAGTTTAGAAAAATGATAGCGTTCTAATAAGATAACAATGCAGTATATTTCAAGCACAAAAAAGCCCACATAAAGTGGGCTTTTTGAAAACCAGATAGGCTTACTTTTTACGTAATTGCTGAATAACGCGTAGCTGTGCAATTGCTTCTGCAAGTTGTACTGCTGCTTGTTGATAATCTAATTCAGCGGCTGAAGAATTCGCCATTTGCGCTTCAGCTTCACGTTTAGCTGCTTCTGTTGCTTGTTCGTCAAGGTCTTCACCACGAACCGCTACATCAGCCAAAATAGTCACTATGTTCGGTTGCACTTCTAGAGTACCACCAGCAACATACATTACTTCTTCGTGACCAAATTGCTTTACTAAACGTACCATACCAGGTTTAAGGGCAGTCAATAGTGGCGCATGTCCTGGGTTTACACCTAGTTCACCTTCACTACCGCTTACTTGAATCGATTCAACCAGACCAGAGAATAACTTCCGCTCTGCGCTTACTACGTCAAGATGTACAGTCATAGCTGCCATACTACCCTCCTAATTACATGTTTTTGGCTTTTTCTTGAGCTTCTTCGATAGAGCCAACCATGTAGAACGCTTGCTCTGGCATATCATCAAATTCACCGTTTAAGATGCCTTTGAAGCCAGCAATTGTGTCTTTAAGTGACACGTATTTACCCGGTGATCCTGTGAAAACCTCTGCCACGAAGAATGGCTGAGATAGGAAACGTTGGATTTTACGTGCACGAGATACAAGTTGCTTATCTTCGTCAGAAAGCTCGTCCATACCTAGGATTGCAATGATGTCTTTAAGTTCTTTATAACGCTGAAGAACTGTCTGAACGCCACGTGCTGTATCGTAGTGCTCTTGACCAATTACTAATGGATCAAGTTGACGTGAAGATGAATCAAGTGGGTCTACCGCTGGGTAGATACCAAGTGACGCGATATCACGCGAAAGTACTACTGTTGCATCTAAGTGAGCAAACGTTGTTGCTGGAGATGGATCCGTTAAATCATCCGCAGGTACGTATACCGCTTGGATTGAAGTGATTGAACCCGTCTTAGTAGATGCGATACGCTCTTGCAGTACACCCATTTCTTCAGCAAGTGTAGGCTGGTAACCTACCGCTGATGGCATACGACCAAGAAGTGCAGATACTTCAGTACCAGCAAGTGTGTAACGGTAGATGTTATCTACGAAGAAAAGTACGTCGCGACCTTCGTCACGGAACTTTTCAGCCATAGTAAGACCTGTTAACGCTACGCGTAAACGGTTACCTGGAGGCTCATTCATCTGACCGTATACAAGCGATACTTTATCAAGTACGTTTGAATCGTTCATTTCATGGTAGAAATCGTTACCCTCACGAGTACGCTCACCAACACCGGCGAATACTGAGTAGCCGCTGTGCTCGATTGCGATGTTACGAATAAGTTCCATCATGTTTACGGTTTTACCAACACCGGCACCACCGAATAAACCAACTTTACCACCTTTAGCGAATGGACATACAAGGTCGATTACCTTGATACCAGTTTCTAAAAGTTCTACTGAACTTGATTGCTCTTCGTATGAAGGCGCTGCACGATGAATAGACATACGGTCTTCTTCGCCGATTGGACCAGCTTCATCGATTGGCTCACCAAGTACGTTCATGATACGACCAAGCGTTGCTTTACCAACTGGAACTTGAATCGCTTCACCTGTGTTTGATACTAATGCACCACGGCGTAAACCGTCAGTAGTACCTAGTGCGATAGTACGTACCACACCGCCACCTAGCTGTTGTTGAACTTCTAGAGTCAAACCAGCTAAATCACCATCTGTTATTTTTAACGCGTCATATACGGCTGGCACGCTGTCTTGTGAAAATTCAATATCCACAACGGCGCCGATAATTTGGACGACCTTACCTAAACTCATGTCTATTCCTCTCGTTAATCTTTGCCCGAAGCATTAAACTGCTGCTGAACCAGAACAAATCTCACTAATTTCTTGTGTGATTGCCGCTTGGCGAGCCTTGTTATAAACAAGCTGTAACTCATCCATAAGGTCGCCTGCGTTATCAGTTGCAGCTTTCATTGCAACCATACGGGCGGCCTGTTCAGAGGCAGCATTTTCAACTACACCTTGGTATACTTGAGATTCCACAAAACGAACCATTAATGTATCCAAAATTGCTTTTGGATCTGGTTCGTAAATGTAATCCCAACGGTGTGCAAGTTCTTTGCTTTCGTCTTTTGGCAAAGGCAACAACTGATCGATTGTTGGCTCTTGCTTCATGGTATTTACAAACTTGTTGTAAACCACATACAAGCGGTCTAATTTGCCTTCATTGAATGCTTCTAGCATTACTTTTACCGGACCAATTACGTCGGTAATAGAAGGCGCATCGCCTAACCCTGATTTTTTGGCAAGTACTGTTCCACCAAAACGGTTAAAGAAAGTGCCGGCTTTTGAGCCCATAACTGCGAAATCAGCAGAAACACCTTTTTCTTTCCACGCTTTGATATCTAAAGATACTTTCTTAAACTCATTAGAGTTTAAGCCACCACATAAACCACGGTCGGTAGAAATGACGATATAACCAACGCGCTTGACCTCACGCTCTTCCATATATGGATGGCGATATTCAAGGTTAGCATTAGCAACATGACCGATCACTTTGCGTAAATTTTCAGCGTACGGACGGCTTGAAGCCACTCGTTCCTGTGCCTTTTTCATTTTAGACGCAGCAACCATTTCCATAGCGCTAGTGATCTTTTGAGTATTTTTAATACTACCGATCTTGCTTTTAATCTCTTTTCCGCTGGCCATGACTCTTTCTCCGAATCAAGGTGTGCTTTAGCGAACTAAAGCGCACCATTTATAACTAAATTACCAAGTTTGCGTAGATTTAAACTTCTCTAGAAGTTCTTTAAGCTGCGCTTCGATCTCGGCATTGTAGTTACCAGTTTCATTGATTTGAGCCATAAGCTCTGCGTATGTGCTGTTTGCATAAGAAAGTAACCCAGCTTCGAAATCCATGATTTTAACGATTTCGATATCTTGAAGGTAACCTTTCTCTGCTGCAAATAACGACAAAGACATTTCAGCAACAGACATTGGCGCGTACTGTTTCTGCTTCATTAGCTCTGTTACACGCTCACCATGCTCAAGCTGAGCACGAGTTGCATCATCAAGGTCAGACGCGAACTGCGAGAACGCAGCTAATTCACGATACTGAGCTAGGGCTAGACGAATACCGCCACCTAGTTTCTTAACGATTTTAGTTTGTGCAGCACCACCAACACGCGATACCGAGATACCAGCATTTACTGCCGGACGGATACCTGAGTTGAATAAGTCAGTTTCTAAGAAGATCTGACCATCGGTGATAGAGATAACGTTAGTCGGTACGAACGCAGAAACGTCGCCGCCTTGAGTTTCAATGATTGGCAATGCCGTCAATGAACCTGTTTTACCTTTCACTTCACCATTGGTGAACTTTTCAACGTACTCAGCGTTTACACGCGATGCACGCTCAAGAAGACGAGAGTGAAGATAGAATACGTCACCTGGGTATGCTTCACGACCTGGTGGACGCTTAAGTAGCAATGAGATTTGACGGTAAGCAACTGCTTGCTTAGATAAATCATCATATACGATTAATGCGTTTTCACCACGGTCACGGAAGTATTCACCCATAGTACAGCCCGCGAACGGTGCTAAGTACTGAAGTGCCGCAGACTCAGAAGCAGATGCAACAACTACGATAGTATTTGCTAATGCACCGTGCTCTTCTAATTTACGTACTACGTTAGCAATAGTAGATGCTTTTTGACCAATCGCTACGTACACACACTTAACGCCTGTGTCTTTTTGATTGATGATTGCATCGATTGCTAGTGCAGTTTTACCTGTTTGGCGGTCACCGATCACAAGTTCACGTTGACCACGACCCACTGGGATCATCGCATCGATAGATTTATAACCAGTTTGTACTGGCTCATCTACTGATTTACGTTCGATTACACCCGGTGCAATTTTTTCTACAGGTTCAAAACCGTCGTTATCTAAAGCGCCTTTACCGTCGATAGGTGCACCTAGTGTGTTTACAACACGACCAAGTAAACCAGCACCAACAGGAACTTCTAAGATACGACCAGTTGTGTATACTTTTACGCCTTCTGTAAGGTCAGCGTATGGACCCATTACTACTGCACCAATTGAGTCACGCTCAAGGTTTAGTGCGATAGCATAACGGTTGCCTGGAAGCTCAATCATTTCACCTTGCATACAGTCAGCAAGACCGTGAATGCGAATGATACCGTCAGTAACAGATACAATTGTACCTTCGTTACGAGCTTCACTTACAACTTCGAACTTCTCAATACGTTGTTTGATCAGATCAGAAATTTCAGTGGAATTAAGTTGCATGCTCTTCTTCCCAATTACGATTGTAGTGTAGTGGCTAAACGGTTTAATTTACCGCGAACAGTGCCGTCGATTACTGTGTCTCCAGCCTTAATCATAAGGCCACCAACAAGTGATTCGTCAACACTACAATTCAGCTTAACTTTGCGTGCGAAACGTTTTTCAAGTGCCGCTACCAGTGTTTCTTGCTGCGTTGCAGCAAGGGTTGTTGCAGAGGTGATGTCAACATCAATCTCTTTATCGTAATCTGCTTTAAAAGCAGAGAACAATTGTGCAACAGCTGGTAGGGCGGTCAAACGTCCATTTTCAGCCATCACCTTTACAAGGTTCTGACCGTATTCGTTGAGTTGCTCTGCACAAACAGAAATAACAATTTCTGATTGCTTATCAGCAGAGGCGCTTCCAGTTAGGAATTGAGCGACTTGTTCATTTTTCGCCACTTCTGAAGCAAAAAACAACATATCATTCCAACTCTCAACTACGCCTTTTTCAACGGCAAATTCAAAGGCCGCTTTAGCGTATGGGCGAGCGATTGTAGTCAATTCAGACATGCTCAGACCCTCCTATTAAAGCTCAGCTACAAGTTTTTCAACAATGTCGCTGTGCGCGGCTTCATTGATTTCGCGCTCTAGAATCTTCTGTGCGCCGATAACCGCTAAAGTAGCAACTTGCTTACGCAGTTCTTCTTTAACACGGTTACGCTCGGCTTCAATTTCAGAATGACCTTGAGCAATGATGTTTTCGCGCTCGTCGTGACCACGAGATGTCTCTTCGTCTACGATTTGCGTTGCACGCTTCTTAGCTTGCTCGATGATTTCAGCAGCTTGTGATTTAGCTTCTTTAAGTTCTGCAGTTGCTTTTTTACGAGCAAGTTCAAGATCTTTTTCAGCTTTATCAGAGGCCGCTAAACCATCTTCAATTTTTTTCTGGCGAGCTTCAATAGCACCGTTAAGTGGTGGCCACACAAACTTCATGCAGAACCAAACAAAAACGATAAATGCTATTAATTCGCCGAGTAGAGTAAGGTTTAAACTCACAACCACTCCTCCTTAGTCAATAGTTGATCGCGGATAAAGTATTTTTTCAATATTAAAGTGCGAACAACATGTATAGACCAATACCTACACCGATCATCGCGATAGCATCGATAAGACCCGCTACGATGAACATTTTAACTTGTAGTTGTGGTGCAAGCTCAGGTTGACGAGCAGCAGACTCAAGGAATTTACCACCTAAGTTACCAAAACCGATAGCAGTACCTAAAGCACCAAAACCGATAAGTAACGCTACAGCGATATATTTAAGACCTAGTACGATTTCCATTGTTTTCTCCGATTAATTTTCAAAGTTTAAAGTTTAAGTAAAAAAATCTTTATTGAACTGACGTCTGATTAATGATCAGTTGACGCCATGCTCAGGTATACAATTGTTAGCATCATGAAGATGAATGCTTGCAATACGATTACGAGAATGTGGAACACAGCCCATACGAAGTGCAGTGGTAATTGGAATAAGCCAATCGCTGCAATCAGAATGAAGATCAATTCACCTGCGTATAAGTTACCAAATAAACGTAGTGCCAATGAGATTGGCTTAGCAAACAAGGTTACTAGCTCTAGTAACAAGTTTACTGGAATAAATAGTGCTTGAACCACTGGGTTCTTAACGTTAAACGGTTGTAATGTAAGTTCTTTAACAAAACCCATAACGCCTTTAACGCGAATCGAATAAAAGATGATAAGTGCGAATACACCTAAACCCATTGCTAACGTTAAGTTAAGATCGGTTGTAGGTACCACTTTCATATAAGTATGCGATTGACCGCTTGAAATAACATCCCAAGACTCACCACTAATCAATGCCGCAGCAGTTGGTAGGAAATCAACAGGTATTAAATCCATTAAGTTCATCAAGAATACCCAGACAAAAATTGTCAGAGCAAGAGGGGCAATTAGTTTACTTTTACCGTGAAAGGTATCTTTCACGTTAGAGTCAACGAATTCTACGACCATCTCGATAAAGCACTGAAATTTACCAGGAACACCAAGCGTTGCTTTATTCGCAGCGCGCTTGAAGATCCATAGAAAGATCAATCCTAAACCGATAGACCATGCTAGGGTATCGACATTAAGTACCATCCACCAATTGTTAGGGTCGTCGGATAGACGCACCTGACCGTTGGTTAGGTGGTGCTTGATGTAACCCGTTAGAGTTAGCTCTTCACCTGCAGCCATGTTATATCCCAAAAGTTAATGATTAAAAAAAACTGGCGCGAACAATCCAACGAACATCACTAATATAAAACTACAAAAAAATGGCAAAAAGATTACCGGATACAGTTTAAATATCAGCGCAAACAAAAAGATTGTTAGCAAAAATTTTAATCCGTTGCCGCGTTTAAACGAGGCAAACACTTGTTTTGCTTTACTAGCACCCATATAACGGAATGCATAGATAACAAATACAAAATTAGGGAGCACCGCTACAGTGCCTCCAGCGATAGCTGAAAGGCCGGCATCTACTCCCCAACCAACAAAAATGATTACAGCAGCAACTAATGCTACAACACCCTGAAGACATATTAATTTTAATGCGGCAAGCCGATATGGCCTCGCTAACTTATTTGTCACGTTTAGTTAACCTTAGTGGCAATCTAATTGTCAGGGCATGAAAACTGGCGAAATTATACTGATTCCTACCAGTTTTGCAACTTGAGTCGGTGTATTGTGGTGCAAATTTGCGACGAATGTCTCTTTTTGGACATGATATTTATTAATGCTCGGAATTCTCTGCATTTATACGGCTTAAAATTCCATCTAACTCTTCTAAGTTAGTATACGAAATAACTAAGTTTCCTTTGCCTTTTTTGTTGTAGTTAATTTCAACTTTAGCACCCAAGTTTTCGGCTAATTGTTGTTCTAACTGTTTGACATCTGGATCTTTTTCGAAAGTTTCTTTTTTAGGGGCAGGTTCAATAATTGAACGAACTAATTTTTCTGTTTCGCGTACAGTTAAAGCCTTTGCTACAGCCAGTCGAGCAGCATCAGATTGTGCTTCACCTTCAAGGGCTAATAAACAACGCGCATGCCCCATTTCAATATCGCCATGTTCCAACAATATTTTAACATCATCATTAAGGTTATTTAGTCGTAATAAATTAGTTACCGTGGTGCGTGATTTGCCTACGGCATCTGCCACTTGTTGGTGAGTTAATTCAAACTCAGTTAACAAACGGTGCAATGCAACCGCTTCTTCCATGGCATTTAGATCTTCGCGTTGAATATTTTCAATCAATGCGATGGCCACCGCAGCTTCATCAGGCACATCTTTAATGATACATGGTACTACGTCTAGCTTAGCTATTTGTGCAGCACGCCAGCGACGTTCACCAGCAATTATCTCATAACTGTTTTCTGCTACTGGACGAACTACAATTGGCTGAATAATCCCTTGCGATCGAATTGAGCTTGCTAGCTCTTCAAGCGCTTCTTCGGACATGTCTTTACGTGGCTGATATTTACCTGAGTGTAAAAACTCAATCGGTAGCTTTTGCAGTTCACTACTGGTTGGCTGAACAATTACATCCTGCTCACTCACGTTGGGTTGTTCAGTGCGGGCACTCGGTGCTGGTTTTGACGAGCTTAATAAAGCATCGAGTCCTCGGCCTAAACCGCGTTTTTTAGCAGACATGTTCTTTTTACCTCAAGTTAGGCGACGATTGGGGATATTTTTTCTTTTCTGCGTAACATTTCACCGGCAAGTGCTAAATACGCTTTAGCGCCACTTGATGCCCGGTCATAATACATTGCGGGTGCACCAAAACTCGGCGCTTCAGCTAAACGTACATTACGTGGGATCACGGTGCGGTATACTTTATCGCCAAAATGTTGTTTAAGCTGCTCAGATACATCATTGGCCAAACGATTACGCGGATCGTACATAGTACGTAAAATCCCTTCAATCTGTAGTTTTGGATTAACTAACTTGGCTAATTGCGTAATTGTGTCCATTAATGCGGTTAAGCCTTCAAGCGCATAATATTCACATTGCATAGGCACTAAAATTGAATCCGCGGCCGCCATTGCATTCACCGTAAGCATGTTCAGTGATGGTGGGCAGTCGATAAAAATAAATTCATATTGATCAGATATTTTTTCAAGGGCATTGCGTAGTCGTACTTCTCGAGCATAAAGCTCCATCAGTTTAACTTCGGCGGCGGTAACATCACCATTGGCAGCAATTAAATGATATTCACCAGAGGTTTCTTTAGTAACAACTTCTTCAATTGGTTTATCTTCGATTAATAAATCATAAATTGTTGCCACATCGCCGTATTTGTCTACGCCGCTACCCATGGTTGCATTGCCTTGCGGATCGAGATCAATAAGCAACACTTTACGTTTAGTTGCAGCCATTGATGCCGCGAGATTAACTGCTGTGGTGGTTTTACCCACACCACCTTTTTGGTTTGCTATTGCGATGACTTTTGCCACAGTATCTCTGATCCCTAGTCTTTAGAAAGAATAATTAAATGTCTTTGCGCATCTAATTTTGGTACTTCCAAGGTGATTTTTTGCTCGAACTTAACACCTGCAGGTAAAGATTCTAGCTCTTCACTTGGAAATACGCCTTTTAAGGCAATAAACTTACCTGAATGATCAATCAAGTGCGAACACCAGTCAACCATATCTTGTAAAGATGCAAAAGCACGACTCAATACACCATCTAATTTAACACTTGGTTGATAATCTTCAACTCTAGACTGCACCGGGGTTACATTTTTCAGACCTAGCTCATGTTTTACCTGCATTAAAAAACGCACGCGTTTACCTAAACTATCTAATAAAATAAATTGTGTCTCAGGTAATGCAATAGCTAATACGATACCCGGAAGGCCAGGACCCGTACCAACATCAATATAATGATGACCGGGTAGGTGAGGTGCAACAACTAAGCTATCCATAATATGCTTAATCATCATATCCTCAGGTAAACGCACTGAGGTTAAATTATAAGCTTTGTTCCATTTATTGAGTAACTCAACATATTGAACCAATTGTTGCTGTTGTTTTTCAGTTAGCGCAATATCAGTTTGCGCTAACAAAGTAGTTAATTGTTGCTGTAACACAGTATTCCTTAATGACTACGCAATTTTACGTAGTAAGCCTTGCTTCTTCAGATAAACTAATAATAGCGAAATAGCAGCAGGCGTGATACCTGAAATACGTGATGCTTGACCGATTGTATCAGGACGCGCCTCAGTTAATTTAGCAACCACTTCATTTGATAGACCCGATACGATCGAGTAATCATAATCTTTAGGCAAAATAGTTAACTCATGACGAAGTTGCTTATTGATCTCTTCTTGCTGACGAGCAATATAACCTGCGTACTTAGTGTGGATCTCAACTTGCTCTAACGCTGTTGCATGATCAAACTCAGATCCTAATCCTTCGATCGCCATTAGATCGTTATAACGGATCTCAGGGCGACGTAATAATTCTTCTAAACTTGCCTCTCGGGTTAATGGTGTTTTAAGTAAGCCATTAACTTGATCAATTACAGCGTGATCTTTATGGATCCAAGTTTCTTTGATCCGTTGAGATTCTTTTGCAATGATATCCATTTTTTCATTAAATGCTTGCCAGCGTTCATCGTTAACTAAACCAAGTTCACGACCTTTTGCTGTTAAACGAATATCAGCATTGTCTTCACGTAGTAACAAACGGTATTCAGCACGACTAGTAAACATACGGTACGGTTCTTTGGTACCTAGTGTAGTTAAATCGTCGATTAATACACCGACATAAGCTTCATCACGGCGTGGTGTCCAAGGCTCTTTACCTTGCACTTGCAATGCTGCATTCATACCGGCAATTAAGCCTTGTGCACCGGCTTCTTCATAGCCTGTAGTGCCATTGATCTGTCCAGCAAAGAACAAACCATCAATAAATTTGGTCTCTAATGATTTCTTTAAATCGCGTGGATCAAAAAAGTCGTACTCGATAGCATAGCCTGGACGGCAAATATGTGCATTTTCAAAGCCAGTGATTGATTGCACAATCTCTAATTGCACATCAAATGGCAAACTAGTTGAAATACCATTTGGATAAAGCTCATAAGATGTTAGGCCTTCTGGCTCAACAAAAATTTGATGTTTGTCTTTATCTGCAAAGCGAACAATTTTATCTTCAATAGAAGGACAGTAACGTGGACCAATCCCTTCAATAACACCTGAGTACATAGGTGAGCGATGTAAATTATTGCGGATCACATCATGAGTTTTTTCATTGGTGTATGTGATGAAGCAAGAAATTTGTTGTGGATGATCTAACTGCTTACCCATAAATGAAAACACCGGTGTTATAGCATCACCAGGTTGTTGTTCCATTTTACTAAAATCAACTGTACGGGCATCAATACGTGGTGGCGTTCCAGTTTTTAAGCGATCAACACGAAATGGTAATTCACGTAAACGATTTGCTAATGCAATTGAAGGTGGATCACCAGCGCGACCACCTTTGAAGTTTTCTAAGCCAATGTGAATTTGGCCACCAAGGAAAGTGCCTACGGTTAATACCACAGAAGGTGCGCTAAAACGCAGTCCCATTTGAGTAACAACACCTGTTACTTTATTATTTTCAACAATCAGATCATCACATGATTGCTGAAAGATCTTCAGGTTATCTTGGTGTTGTAAAATATCTTGAATAGCAGCTTTATATAAAGCGCGATCTGCTTGTGCACGAGTAGCTCTTACTGCAGGTCCCTTTGAAGAATTTAAAGTACGGAATTGAATACCGCCTTTATCAATTGCTTGGGCCATTGCACCACCTAGTGCATCAATTTCTTTAACCAAATGACCTTTGCCAATACCGCCAATTGCTGGGTTACATGACATCTGACCAAGGGTATCCATATTGTGAGTCAGCAGTAGGGTATTCATACCCATACGTGCAGCAGCTAACGCAGCTTCTGTACCTGCATGTCCACCACCAACAACAATAACATCAAAATTTTCGTGAAAAATCATTTCGGGATCCTACTTAATCAACCAGCAAACTTTCAAGGGGGAGCGTATTCTACCTATAAATTTACAGAAGATAAATGATTAAACTGTGGCCAAGATCTAAGTAAATGATCTCTAATAATATAAAGGATCTTTTAAAGAGATCTTTTATTACTGTTACTACTACTGAGCATGATTTCTGTTGATAAGGTTTAGTTTACTTATTAAAACATAAAGTTAGATCGGATCTAAAGGTGTTAATATGATCGGATCTAACTGATTATAAGCTCTGATCAAAAAGGCTCTTTATGCACAGGGGGTATTGGATCAGATCTTATCCAATGGATAACATAGTCTAAAAACGCAGTTAGATCATAGCTTATCCACAATCTGATCTAAATACTCAGTAAATTGTGGGTAACTTTAAATTTGGATCTAAACTGTGATCTTAATTAAATACGGTTTATTTGCTCGATCCAGCTTGGTAACCAAGCTAATGCGGTGTCTTCTGGTAGTTCTTCATCAAGAATATTCAACTCTAAGCGCTCTGCTATACAGTGCGCGCCTTTACTTACTAAAAGTTGTTCTAGATTACGGCCAGCGAGGTTATAGGTATCATAACTGGTGTCACCTAAACCAATAACACTAAACTTTAATCCTTTTAAATCATTAACTTGATTAATATCTTCAACAAAGGATAAAAGGTTCTCAGGATAATCACCAGCACCATAAGTAGAAGTACACAATAACCAGATAGTATTTTCTTGGTTTATCTGTGAAAAGTTAGGTTGATCATGAACTTCTGTAGTGATCCCTTGAGTAACTAACTGCTCTGCTAGTTGCTCACCTACATACTCAGCAGATCCCATTTGGCTGCCTATAATGATATTAACGGAGTTCATAATTCTATTTGATCACACAACTGCTTAGTTATAGGCTTATGATAACTGAGTTTACTCAGCAGTAAAGCCTTGAATGGAAGTTTGTATAAGTATTTAAGGTACAATTTTTGATGGTTTTTATTTTTAATTCGTAATCATTTGATATATATAAATAAAATAAAGTATTCCAATATGTAATCTTCTGATCAAGCTGTTGATAAAAAGTGGGAAAGCTGGGTAGTAAAAACATAAGATCTTATTTTTATTTTACTAAGCTATTGATTTTATGTTTTATGAGTGGTGAATTTTCGTTTCATTAAGAGTTTTAAAACGAGTGATCAGAATGTGGATAGATCGCCTGTTGATAACGATCGTTTTGGCTATAAATTAATTTATGAAATGCCAAAAAATATTTCAAGTAGGGTGCTAAATAAGTAATTAATGGCAATTAAAGTTGATTTAGTGGGTTTATTGCTCGATTTATACTGTTTGAGCTAATAAATTGAGTACTTTTTATATGCCTCTCAGTTAAAAATGATCAAAAAAGCCCAAATTGTGGATAACAATTTGAGCTTGTGCTGATCAATTTCTAAATTAGTTGCTATTTTTATCACTAATTATGATTTTAATTTTGTATAAATAGCTTTTAAAACTCCGATTAGAATAAATGATCGCTACTTTTTGTGCTATTAAAAGTACTGCTAGCGGTAAAAATATAGGCTTTTGTGGCATCAAATAGTGCATTACCAAGCGTATATCTTTGCACGCCATGTGCAAATAATGAGCTGCTATTACTACTATTATCGCAAAGGAAATCACTTTTTAATGGCTGTGCCATCACGTTAAGTGGCACCTTAAGTGTCGCTGTTATTTGCTTTATTGCTGTTAAATCGGATAATCCAGGGATAAAAATACCATCAACGCCAGCGTCTTGATAAGCCAAAGATCGAGTTATTACATGTTCAAGAGAAGCCATATTTTGGCTGTAGCAATCAGTTCTAGCATTGATAAATAGCTGTGAAAAACCATACTTTTTAAGTGTATTTTTAATCGCTTTAAGGATCTCTACTTGGTGTTCTAGGGAGCGTAACTGAGCTGTTTTTTTATCTGAATCCTCAATATTAATACCGACAGCACCTAATTTGGCTACGGCCAAAACATGCTGACAAATAGTGCTTACGTCATTACTGTAACCTGATTCAATATCCACGGAAACAGCAATATTAACAGCATCGATTATTGGTTTTAGCTGACTTATAAACTCCTCAAATGAGCATTGTTCGCCATCTTCTTGACCTCGAGATTGGGCCATCCCCCAACTTGTTGTGGCGATAGCAGCAAAACCAGCATCAGCTAATATACGAGCGCTTAATGGATCCCACGCATTTGGTAATAAAAATAATTGCTCTTGTTTATGTAATTGATGAAAGGTTTGGTATTTATTCATAATGATCTCAAAAGTGAATTTCATTATGACTATAAAAAGATTACGGTGACTACGCTGGCCAAATTCGGCACTGAACGTAAATTTTAGTGTGAGTTATGTTGAAATACAGCGCGAACTACTGTTATTTATAGGGGGTGGCCGTGTGACCCATAATGCTGCGAATGCAGCTCCTCAGGAACGTGTTACGGGCATTTAATACGCCCTTTTTATTGATGCTCATTTCAAGCTAGTTCATATTTAAAATTATCACAGTGATCAGAGATTGCAACACCTTTTGGTGAGCTCAAATCTCTATCCCTCTTCTGGCCCTGCAATTATTCAAGGCGGATTGGGTTCGAGGCATTATGAGCCGTGGGCTCGATAGGTGACTCTGCGAGTCGTTCTTACCTTTTTCGAGTAGGGATGACTCATGGGCAATCCGCTATATTTACTCACTTTGAGAGCTCATTTATCAGTTCATCAATTTTTTCCATATATTCGAACAATTCACTTTGAGCTCTCCATTCTGATGTTGGCCGTTTCAAAGCAAGAGAGTGTGCGTTCTCTAATAAAAGATCCAGTTGCTCATGATTAAAAATATTCAAATTATTCAGATAGTATTTACCCCATTTTGCAAATACCAGAATCCATAATGAAATTTTGAGAGCTTCATCCCATTTATACCAATTGGATGTGCTGGCTAACGGCTGTTGAATAATTCTTCGTTGTGCTTCTAAAATAGTTTTGAGTGTTTTAATACAATCGTTTTGAAAGACTGTTTCACTATTTGCCCATAGGTAAGCGCAAACATTAGTTGTTTGCCCGTCGTGCTCAGAAGAAAAATAATGATTTGAGTTTTGGTCGTTTAATAATTTAATTAAATCTTCAAGCCAAATTTTACATACTTCCTCAAAGCTAACTCGTTTTTCGTGAAGTAATGGTTCTATTACGTCTTTAAATAACCAAGGTTCAGCCCAACCAAGCTGATACATATGCCCTCTTAAAGAATCAATAATACTTTCTAGGTCACAAAAGGGAATTTGATCAGGTAACAATTCGTAAAGTAGGTTAATTTGGTTCTCATAAAACAGTTGGTTTTTAGGGTTTTTTGCATTTTTATTTATTGCCCAACCTAAAAACAACAATTGTTCTGAGTTACTTAAATCTGATAATTTATCTATTGATAAATCAACAGATGACTGTAGCTGTTGTTCAAGCGAATTCCACCCAAACCATTTCAGCATCGCAATGTTACTCTTTATTAGTGCTGCATTTTGTTTTTCCGATATTGCATCGAACTCTGAGCTTAGTGAAATCTCACTTACGACTTGTCCCAATATTGATAATCTAACAACATCCTCTAATTGGTATTCAGTAGCTATAAGTTTTGATTCTCTTTCAACTAACGCAATCAGGGCTCCAGGGCTAAATTTCCATAAATATTTTACAGCATAATATTCAGCCCATGTGAGCGGCTTATATTTTGTTGACTGAACAAAGTGCTGTATTTGGAGCGAGCTATGGATAAACTCATGTAATGTTTGTTTAAAGTAGTTGGGGGCTATCACTGATGTCTCTTGGTGATCAAAGCTCGGTTTTTTTCGAAGTGAATAAGATAGAAATTCAGATAAAAACGCCAAAAACTTTGTTTCGGATTTGAGCTCATCAATGCTTGAATCGCCAGTTGGAATGTGGGCAAGTATATCCGCTATAACTTCCCATGAAGCCATAAAATCTGAAAGTTCGCCTTCAATTTCTTCCAAACAGTTAAATAATCCCGTATTAGTTAAGCTAATTAGGGACTCTCGTTGAAGAATTCCTTGTGCCGTCATTTCACTTCTTAAGTCGTCTCCAGACAACCCTTTTAGTGATGGTTGCTGGAACCAAATACTTAATACTGTTCCTGCTATCTCTCTGTCCAAGATACTTAAAGGGTCATATAGCTTCGTTTTTTCAGATAAAGCTTCTGAACTTGAATTAAATAATACAGAAATTAATTTTTGCTCATTTCCTTGCTCTAAGGGATTATTAGCTTCTCGAATAAGTTCAAATGTATATTGATTTGTTTTGTATAAAACATCTGTAGGGATCGGGGTTATTAATAACGGATAGTTTTCTGCAGCTGTCTGAAATGAATTAGATAAATGATAGCCTTCAACTGGAAGCCCATTTTTTCCAATTACCAATATATACCGATCATGCAAACGCCCCTCTTTAATTCCATATATTGTAACCTTACTTCGTTTTAATAGCTTTCTGTTGTGCTCACAGTTGGCAATGAGGTTGTCAACACCTCTATTAATAGAATCATTAGAACCAATATTCCCTTGAGAGGAGTTGTCTTTGGTTTTTGGCAAACTGCGAAAAATCGAGTATTCGGATCCATGAATAGCTGAAAGTGTCAGTAGACTAACACCTACGTCTTCAAAATATGGGTCAAAAATAGCAATGTGTTGCTTTGCATTTTTTTGTAGTAAAGCTTTAAACCATTCAACAAATTGAATACGTCCTTCTCCATTACTTTGCCCCCATCTCAGAAAAAAATTACCGTCGGATTTAGGAGGGTAAAGTTTTGAGAATAAATTGTTTAATTCCTTCTTTTCGGGAACCCATTTATCAACTTTACGTCCTCCAACTTTGTTTGGTGATAGGTTATCACTTTTAGAAAGAGACAAAGCTGAGGATACTCGGTCTGCAGTTTGAGGTGTTGTAGTTTTTTCAAGCCAATCAAATTTGACTGGGCTTGAATGATTTCCAACCAGATGCATCTGAATGTTTGCCTCACGAATATAATGCAATTTCCAGCTACAGCATAATTCACCTTCGCCGTATTCATTTTCTTTAAAAGAAAAAATATCAATTCTAGCGCTGTCGGCTATGTCGCATAATGGATCTTCTAACTTGAAAGAGCATTCAAATAATTCATTATCAGATTTGGATAACAAAACTTTAGAGCACACAACTTGATTGTTATTTTCGATTGTTAATTGAAACTGAAAGCAGTCTAAAGTTGGTAGTTGAGAAGAGTTAAATCGAACATTTAAATCACACCCTCTATTCCAAGTAACATCCAGGAGAGATATTTCATTTTCATCAATTGTGGGAAATACTAAGAGCTCAATATCGCAAAAACGACTAATATCCTTTCCTCCAAAGTCCATTCCCGTATCTTCATTTAAAAGGTTAACTATCATTGAAGTGAGTTCTTTATTGTAGTTATCCTCCCAACGAAATAAAGATTGCTTATTGCATCTACTTATTGAGGCACTTAAAGCGCCAGCACTACCATGTGGACTTGTTAGAGCGCCTTGTAAGTGAGCATCACGATTTAGCAGATAGGATATTGGGCGATAAACGGCACTTTGATCAGCAAGTATTGTTTCTCCGAAACGTGGGTTAAATTTTTGGTGAGTTTTTAATTTTAAAGCTTTATTTATACTCTCTATAGTTCGGCCCTCACAAGCCATTTGTAAAAATTCTCCGCATAAAGAGCTATCAATATATAAATTAAGTTTAGTTACGGTAGCTTTAAATGTACCAAAAGAGCGAAAATTATCGTTATGGCTAAACGACCAAGAATTATTTGAAAAAGAATATGGTAGTAACCTACCGTAAATCAGTCGATTATCAGAAATATCATCATTTTGTAGCTGTAAAACCCAAAACTGAAATGCACAATGCTTGTGTTGAGATGAGAATAACCGTGCAAGACGGGGATCCTTCAATAAATTTTCTAATTTAAAAGACATAGCTATTCCCTGTAACATGAATATAAAATGTTTATATCACATTACTAATACCGTAGTGAATTTAGTGCTAACCACTCCTTTCAAACCCTGTAAAGCCATAAATCGGGATCCCTTGCTTCGCAACCCTTCGGGCGATTTCTAGTTTGACTGGCTTTTCTCTGCGTAGTGAAGGTTATCCAAGAGGTATGCGGCGCTAAGCACTCGGCGCTTTCATACCTCCTGGATACAACTGGCTTTTCAAATAAAGACGGGAAAGAGGGAAGGTAAATGAATTTATATTTATCTGTTTTTATTATATTTTCCCAGTTTCCCATATTTACCAATCTAATATCCTTTATTGAAATAGACTTGGTAGGGTGGTCATAGCCTCTTTTCGTTTACGATCTATAATAACTTCATCTTTGGTGGACCAATAGTGGCCCATAACAAAGAGAGTGGTGGGCCATTCAAGACCCATATTATGTAACTAAAGGAAACTATTGAAAGATTAAGCAGTTATTAAATGTATGAATATATTAGGTATTATAAATTTAATTGGATGTTTGTTTCCTTTAGTTTACCTTGTTATTTACCGATACAAAATGAGCTGAAAATTTTGCCAAGTAGATCGTCAGAGGTAAATTCACCGGTGATCTCGTTTAAGTAGTTTTGTGTTAAACGTAGTTCTTCAGCGAGGATCTCACCGGCAATATGCATCTCTAATTGGTCTTTGCCAGTTTGTAAATGATGAGCTGCGCTATCGAGTGCATCCAAGTGACGACGACGGGCCATAAAACCGCCTTCGGTAGCTCCCTGAAAACCTATACATGCTTTTAAGTGAGTACGAACTAACTCTATACCATCAGCATTTTTAGCACTTAAGCTGATCACTGGATATTGCTGGTTTTCGCTCATACCTACTTCGTCACCCGATAAGTCGGCTTTATTTCTGATCACGGTTACGCCCATACCGGCAGGTAGTTTGGCCATAAACTCTGGCCAAATAGCATGTGGGTCAGTGTCTTTGGTATCAGTGCCATCAAGCATAAACAACACGCGATCGGCTTGTTTTATTTCATCCCATGCGCGTTCAATGCCTATTTGCTCAACGCGGTCTGGGCTTTCGCGCAGGCCTGCAGTATCAATAATATGTAGCGGCATGCCATCAATGTGAATGTGTTCTCGTAGTACGTCACGGGTGGTGCCGGCAATTTCAGTAACAATAGCGGCTTCACGCCCTGCAAGTGCATTTAGTAAACTAGATTTGCCTGCGTTAGGGCGCCCAGCAATCACCACGCGCATACCTTCACGCATAATGCTGCCTTGTTTTGCTTGATTGGTCACATTGCTTAGCTGGGTGATAATGGCATTTAGATCACCTGAGACTTTACCGTCAGATAAAAAGTCTATTTCCTCATCGGGAAAATCAATGGCCGCTTCTACGTACATACGCAAGTGAATGACTTTTTCAACTAAGGTATCAATGTGCTTAGAGAACTCGCCCTGGAGTGATTGTAAGGCGCTTTTGGCTGCTTGTTCTGAAGTGGCATTAATTAAGTCAGCAATTGCTTCTGCTTGGGTTAAGTCCATTTTGTCGTTCATAAAGGCGCGCTCAGAAAACTCGCCTGGCTTTGCTAATCGCACACCTTCAATTTGGCTAATTTCTTTAAGTAGCATATCCAGTACTACAGGACCTCCATGGCCTTGTAGTTCAAGTACATCTTCGCCAGTGAAAGAGTTTGGCCCGGCAAAATAAATAGCAATACCTTGATCAAGTTGCTCGCCAGCAAGACTGTTAAATGGCACGTAATCGGCGTAACGCACCTTAGGGCAACGACCAATAATCTGTTCGGCGACGGTTTTTACTAAACTGCCAGAAACGCGAATAATACCAACGCCACCACGACCAGGTGCGGTTGCTTGTGCTGCAATTGTGTCTTGATTGATCATGCTAATAGTTTGCCAACTTAAAGAGTAATGGTATGGGCGTATTGTAACCTATGCAGTTATGACTGGCGAATAGCGGGCAATAAAAAAGGCGACCAATGGTCGCCTTAATTTAAGTAACTGAGCAAATTAGCCCCTGACTTTTATTCCTTGCTTTTCCATACCGCGATAGATGATCAGCATCTGTGCGATAGAGATAAGGTTTGATACTAACCAGTAAAGTACTAGACCAGATGGGAACCAAAGGAAGAACACTGAGAAGATAACCGGCATAAAGGTCATCATCTTTTGTTGCATCGGATCAGTTACCGTCATTGGTTGTAGCTTCTGAGTAATAAACATACTGGCACCAAATAAGATTGGTAGTACGTAGTATGGGTCTTTCGCAGATAAGTCAGTTAACCAAAAAATAAATTCAGCATGACGCAGTTCTGTTGATTCTAAGAATACATAAAATAGCGCTAAGAAAATTGGCATTTGCAGCAAAATAGGGAAACAGCCACCCATAGGGTTTACTTTCTCTTTGCGGTACATTTCCATGGTTGCTTGGCCGAATTTTTGACGGTCATCACCAAACTTTTCTTTTAATGCAGCCATTTTAGGCTGTAGGGCACGCATCTTCGCCATTGACGTATATTGCGCTTTGGTAAGTGGGTACATTGCTGATTTAACAATCACAGTAATGGCGATAATTGCCACACCCCAGTTACCTAGTATGCTATGTAGCCATTTTAATAGTATAAATAACGGCTGTGAGATAAACCATAACCAACCGTAATCGACAGTTAAATCTAAGTTCGGATGAATAGCTTCAAGTATATCCGACTCTTTAGGGCCCATATAGTAAGTTGCACCAAGAGTTGCTTGTTGGTTCGCTTGTACATTTATCGGCTCACCTTTAGCACCAATAATTGCTGCGTTGCCTTTAGCAATTAAGCTGTAAAGGGTATTTTGCTGTTCTTGCGAAGGAACCCACGCACTTACAAAGTAGTGCTGAATAAAAGCAATATAACCACCTTGGGTATTAATGCTAAGGTTTTTGTCGGCCATATCAGAAAAGCTATATTTCTCGTACTTTTCCTCAGCAGAACCATAGGCAGCACCTAAGTAGTTTTGGTCAACTAAGCTGCCTTTATCTTGTACTGTGCGTTTTACTTGCGTATACAGCTGTACTTGAATTGGCTCTGCGGTGGTGTTATTTACTGAGTATTCTAAAGCAACATCGTATTGACCTTTTTTGAATACATACGTTTTAGTAAAACTAACACCTTTGCTATCAGTAAATGTAAGTGGTACGCGAAGTTCGTCACCTGTTAAAGCAAATGTTTTTTGCTCAGAGTGATAAACCGGGCGACCTTCTGCAGATGCATCTGGGCCATTTAAGCCTATTAAACCACTTTGAGAGAAATATTGTTTACCATCAAACTCACCAAGTAACATATAAGGCGTTTCGCTGCCTTTTGTTTCTTCGTATTGCAGTAAGTCAGCTTCAACAATATCACCACCACGGGTGTCAATTTTAACTTTGAATACGTCAGTCGTAATTTCAATAACTGAACGTTTCGCGGTTGTTGCTGCAGTAGGTAATTCACCATCGGTTGATGATGGAACATAATCATCAGAGTCAGGGGAATTAGTTTGTAGTGTTTGTGTGTTGGCACTAGGATCGACTTTTGGTGCGTTGTAGTCTTTATTCCACTCTTGGAACAATAAAAACGATACAAGCATCAGGCCGATGAATAAAAACGTGCGTTGCGATTCCATAACAGCTCTTATTTCTCGTGTTGGTGGTTAATATGGGTTAATTTTTCAGGTACGGGATCATCCCCACCTGAATGTAAAGGATGACATTTTAATATGCGTTTAACCGCTAACCAACTCCCTTTTACAGATCCATGCAAATTAATTGCTTGAATAGCATAACTAGAGCAGGTTGGATTAAAGCGACAATGCGGACCTAACAGCGGACTAATCCACTTTTGATAACCACGAATTAATAACACTAAACAGCGCTTAGGAAAAGCAACAAGTGGTTTTAGTAACCTCATGATGTTCAAGCCTCTGCGTAATATTTAGTGAATGGATACCATGAATTTAAACGCCCAAAATGGAATTTTAAATGCATGATTAAAAGGTGAGCTAAAGATACCTTAATTAACCATGTAATTCTATTGCTATTGGCTCTGTTTATTGGATTTAGCCGATTTGTTGGGGCGTTTTTTAAACGGCGGTGGTTTTGGTGCACCAGGTTTACAGCGTTCGTTAATCTTGCGCCATAATTTAGTGAGTTGTTTAGTTAGCTCTTCATTTGACTGTTCATCAATACCACTTTTAACCATCAGCACAATATCGACATTATCAATAGTGTGTTGGTTTAAACGAAAACTTTCGCGAGCAAGACGTTTAATACGGTTTCGTTGGCAAGCTTTTTTAACCCGTTTTTTAGCGACAGTGAGTCCTAAGCGAGGTTTTGCTTGGTCATTGGGTTTTGCTAATAAGGTAAAGAAAGGAGTTGCGGCCCGAGCGGGTTCATTAAAGATGCGAGAGTAATGCGAGGGAGTTAACAGACGTAACTCCCTGCCAAAGTTAAAGTCTTCCACTTATATATTAAGCAGAAAGAACTTTGCGGCCTTTAGCGCGGCGACGAGCTAATACTTTACGGCCATTTACAGTTGCCATGCGAGCACGGAAACCGTGTGCACGTTTGCGTTTTAAAACGCTAGGTTGAAAAGTTCTTTTCATAACAATTCCATCCGATCGGTTAAAGGTTAAAACATCCTATGCAGGTCGCGATCCTGGCACAGGTGCCATTGCGAGCGCGAGATATTATCGATGAAGTGCCTTAAAGTCAACCATAATCGCATTTATAATAGAGGGGTGATAATAGATCTGTTGGCAGGATCTGCTAGGATCCTTATATTAAAGAAGTTTTCCACAGGCTCTGTATAAAAAGTGCATAAAAGCTTGGGGTAAGTAAAATAGATCACATAATTTGATCGCGATCCAAGCCCTTTTTTGCTATGATCATACTTTGAAGTTAAAAATAATTGCTATTAAAAATCAACGTCTTGCTTGTTTTTTTTAGCCAGATCATATTTTTCAAAAAAATCAATCTTGTACTTGTGGATAAAGTGCATTCATAATACTCGGTCTTGGGTTAATAAATTGCCTAAATAATAGTAATAAATGTATGATTTCCGGCCACTAAAGATGACCGGGAATAAATACTAAGTCTTTGGGAGTTTAACTGTGTATCTGTCGGTTTGGCAAAGTTGTTTATATGTATTGCAAGATGAACTGCCTTCGCAGCAGTTCAGTATGTGGGTAAGACCACTACAAGCAGAAAGTACCGAAGATACCCTGACGATTTATGCACCTAATCGCTTTGTGCTTGATTGGGTAAGAGAAAAGTACTTAAACCGAATTAATGAATTACTTGTTGAGATTTGTAAGGATGAAGCGCCAGAGTTACGCTTTGATGTAGGTAGCAAGCCAATCCACAATGCGCAAGTGATCGCGCCTGCAACAACTGGCTCTGCGACCCCGATGAATCAGCCGGCAGCAAAGCAGCAACCAAAAGCAGCTAAAGCTGTGGTTGAGCCTGCTCCTAAGTCTGGTTACAAATCAAACATTAAAGAAAACTACACCTTTGATAGTTTTGTTGAAGGTAAATCTAACCAGTTAGCAAAAGCTGCTGCGACGCAAGTTGCGGATAATCCTGGTGCTGCCTTTAACCCGGTATTTATATATGGTGGAACGGGTTTAGGTAAAACGCATTTATTACATGCGGTTGGCAATGGCATTATGGCAAATAAGCCAGATGCAAAAATTGTTTATATGCACTCAGAACGCTTTGTGCAAGATATGGTTAAAGCCCTGCAAAATAATGCTATTGAAGAATTTAAGCGTTATTACCGCAGTGTTGATGCTTTAATGATCGATGATATTCAGTTTTTTGCTAACAAAGAACGCTCACAAGAAGAATTCTTTCATACTTTCAATGCATTACTTGAAGGTAACCAACAAATTATTTTAACCTCAGATCGTTATCCAAAAGAGATTGAAGGGGTTGAAGATCGCCTTAAATCACGTTTTGGTTGGGGTTTAACCATCGCGATTGAGCCGCCAGAGCTTGAAACGCGAGTGGCTATTTTGATGAAAAAAGCCCAGCAGAGTAAAATTAATTTACCTCACGAAGTGGCCTTTTTTATCGCTAAAAAATTACGTTCAAATGTGCGTGAGTTAGAGGGCGCGCTTAATCGTGTGATTGCTAATGCAAACTTTACTGGTCGACCAATTTCGATCGACTTTGTAAAAGAAGCATTACGTGACTTACTCGCTTTGCAGGACAAACTGGTCACGATAGACAATATTCAACGTACGGTTGCTGAATATTATCGTATTCGCGTCTCAGACCTGCTATCTAAGCGCCGCAGCCGCTCTATCGCAAGACCTCGTCAAGTTGCTATGGCATTGTCTAAAGAACTTACCAATCACAGCTTACCTGAGATTGGTGATGCCTTTGGTGGCCGCGACCACACTACAGTATTGCATGCGTGCAGAAAGATTAAATCACTACGTGATGAAAGCCACGAAGTGAAAGAAGATTATCAAAACCTAATAAGAACATTGTCATCTTAGGGCTGACTTTATTATGCAAATAACTATATCAAGAGAACAATTTTTAAAACCTTTGGTGCAAGTATCTGGCGCAATTGAGCGCAAGCATACCTTGCCTATCTTATCTAACGTTTTGTTAGAGGTTGAAAATGGCGAACTTTCAATGACAGGCACAGACCTTGAAATTGAACTTGTCGCAAAGGTTTTTGTTGGCGATGATACCGCTGATGCAAAATTGACTTTGCCAGCTAAAAAATTACTCGATATTTGTAAAAGTCTGCCAGACGGTTCAGATTTAACGTTGAGCAGTCAAGATCACCAACTATTACTGACCAGTGGAAAAAGCCGCTTTTCATTAACTACACTCGCTGCGGAAGACTTTCCTAATCTTGAGCAGTGGGATGGTGAAGTTGAATTTCAACTAACGCGCTTAGAACTGCGAAAGTTACTTGAAAGCACCCACTTTTCGATGGCCAATCAAGACGTACGCTATTACTTAAATGGTATGTCGTTTGAAGTAGATAATACTGATATAAAAACAGTGGCTACTGATGGTCACCGTTTAGCAATTGCGCAAAAACAATTAACGCAATCGTTAAACACTCAACGTCAGCTAATAATTCCGCGTAAAGGCGTACAAGAAATTATGCGTCTAATGGTTGCTGATGATGAGTTGGTGACAATTCAATTTGGTGCAAATCATATTCGTATTTTAGATACAGAGTTTACTTTTACGAGTAAATTAGTTGATGGGCGTTTTCCTGATTACCGCCGAGTATTGCCACGTGGTGGTGATAAAGTTATTACCGCAAATCGTGAATGGTTACGCAGTGCGTTTCAACGGGTATCTATTTTATCGAACGAGAAGTTTAGAGGTGTGCGGTTAAACTTATCGAACGGACTATTAAAAATTACCGCCAACAACCCAGAGCAAGAGCAAGCTGAGGAAGTGGTTGAAGTAAGCTATCAAGGTGATGACTTAGAAATTGGCTTTAACGTATCGTATGTTTTAGATGTATTAAATACATTAAAAACAGAAGACGTTTTATTTACGCTTGCTGATTCAAATAGTAGTGCATTGATAGAAGGTGCTGGCGATGAAGAAGCCATGTACGTTGTTATGCCAATGCGCTTATAAGGCACTATGAGTTTAAGTCATTTGAGCCTCAATAATTTTCGGAATATTGAGGCGCTCACTGTAGAGCCAGTGAATGGTATTAACATAATTTATGGTGAAAATGGCAGTGGCAAAACCAGCCTTCTTGAGGCTATTTATTACCTTTCTCATGGCAAGTCTTTCCGCACCCCAAAACACAAAAGTATCATTACGCACCATAAAGAAAAATTCACCATTCATGGTCGTAAATCACTTTATAACTTATCAATTCCAATCGGTATTAGTAAGACTTTAAGTGGTGAGACAGAATTAAAAATACAGGGTAAGTCTAGTCGTCGAGTGTCTGAACTTGCCCAGTTAATGCCAGTACAAGTGATCACCCCAGAAAGCTATTCGTTGTTTTTTGGAGGTCCAAAAGAACGCCGAAAATTTTTAGATTTAGGATTGTTCCACGTGGAACAAGACTTTTTTTATTTGTGGCAATCTTTCAATAAAGTATTAAAGCAACGTAATGCATTATTGAAAAGTAAGCCTAAGAATTATTTTGATCAAATCAAGTTTTGGGATAAAGAATTTGTTAGACTGGCAGACCAAATAAATAATTTACGAATTGCGTATATAAGTAGGTTTAAGCAGCAATTTTTTGATAAAATGTGTGCAGAATTAACGCTTATACGCGATTTAGAAATAAGTTTTTATGCTGGTTGGAAAGAAAATGAATCTCTAGCCGACGCTCTCGAACAAAGCTTTGAGCGTGATAGTCGCCAAGGTTTTACAAATAAAGGGCCGCATAAAGCTGATTTCAGTTTTAGTGTCGCTGGCAATAGTGTGGAAAACACCTTTTCACGCGGTCAATTGAAGCTATTGCTTTATGCGTTAAAAGTAACGCAAAATAGTTTGATTGAGTCAGAGACAGAAAAGCAATCAATATTGCTAATAGATGATCTACCTTCAGAGTTAGGGGAAGATACGAAAGAGAAAGTAGGACAGTTATTGTCGCACTGTAGCTCTCAAATATTTATCTCTACAATTCAATCTGAAAGTATTTCTGCTGTGGTGGAACCCATGCAACGAGAACTACAAATGTTCCACGTGAAACATGGCAACCTAATAACAAGATAAGTGGGATTAACCATGTCTGAGAATTACGATTCGTCGAGTATTAAAGTACTAAAAGGATTAGACGCAGTAAGAAAGCGTCCTGGAATGTATATAGGGGACACCGATGATGGCACAGGCTTACACCATATGGTGTTTGAGGTCGTTGATAACTCTATCGATGAAGCCTTAGCAGGTCACTGTGATGACATCTATGTCACAATTCATTTAGATGGTTCTGTCTCTGTTCGAGATAACGGCCGTGGTATTCCAACTTCAATTCATGAAGAAGAAGGCGTGTCAGCTGCTGAAGTAATTATGACTGTACTACATGCTGGTGGTAAGTTTGATGATAACTCATATAAAGTATCAGGCGGCTTACACGGTGTTGGTGTTTCAGTAGTAAATGCGCTTTCAGAAAAATTAAAGCTAACGGTTCGTCGTGAAGGCAAGCTACATGAGCAATTTTACACTATGGGTGTTCCTGATGCGCCACTAGCTGTAATTGGCGAATCAGAAACCACAGGTACTGAACTTCGTTTTTGGCCAAGTGGTGAGACTTTCACAAACTTAGATTTCCATTACGATATTTTAGCTAAGCGCTTACGCGAGTTATCATTCCTGAATTCAGGTGTGAGTATTATTTTAAATGATGAACGCGAAGAAAATAAAACTGACCACTTTAAATATGAAGGGGGTATTCGTGCCTTCGTTGAGTATTTAAACCGTAATAAAACACCTATTCATAAAGGTGTATTCCACTTTACTCATGAACGTGAAGAAGATGGTATTAGCGTTGAAGTATCAATGCAGTGGAATGATGCTTACCAAGAAAACATTTACTGTTTTACAAACAACATTCCACAACGTGATGGTGGTACTCACTTAGCCGGTTTTAGATCTGCGCTAACTCGTACACTTAACAACTATATGGAAAAAGAAGGCTTTAACAAAAAAGCTAAAACAACCAGTAATGCAACAGGCGATGATGCCCGTGAAGGCTTAACTGCAGTTGTTAGTGTTAAAGTTCCTGATCCTAAGTTCTCATCACAAACCAAAGATAAGCTAGTTTCAAGCGAAGTTAAATCAGCTGTAGAACAAGCAATGGCTGAGAAATTCACTGAATTCTTATTAGAAAATCCAGTAGATGCAAAAATAGTTGTTGGTAAAATCATTGATGCTTCTCGTGCTCGTGAAGCGGCGCGTAAAGCCCGTGAAATGACTCGTCGTAAAGGCGCAATGGACTTAGCAGGTTTACCTGGTAAGTTAGCGGATTGCCAAGAAAAAGATCCAGCCCTGTCTGAACTATATATAGTGGAAGGGGACTCTGCTGGCGGATCAGCTAAGCAGGGTCGTAACCGTAAGAATCAAGCGATTCTTCCGCTTAAAGGTAAAATACTAAACGTAGAGAAAGCGCGTTTTGATAAGATGTTATCTTCACAAGAAGTTGCCACGTTAATTACAGCTCTTGGTTGTGGTATTGGTCGCGATGAGTATAACCCTGAAAAATTACGCTATCACCGCATCATTATCATGACCGATGCTGACGTCGATGGTTCGCACATTCGTACGTTACTATTGACCTTTTTCTACCGTCAAATGCCAGAAATCGTTGAACGTGGTTATATCTATATTGCTCAACCACCACTTTATAAAGTGAAAAAAGGTAAACAAGAGCGCTATATTAAAGATGATCCAGCGCTTGTCGAATACCTAACTTCATTAGCATTAAATGGTGCCGCACTTTATACCGGTGCTGATGCATCTGCACTTGAAGGTGAAGCTTTAGAGGCTATCGTTCATGATTATCAAAACACCGTTAAAGTTATTGAACGCTTAAAACGTAAATACCCGAATACGGTTATGGAACGTTTGATCTATCAAACAGAGCTAAACGAAACTGATTTAGCCGATGAAGCTAAAGTAATCGAGTGGACCAAAACGTTAGTCGATGACTTAGTCGCACGTGATGAAGATGCAACTATCTTCGCTGCTGCAACAGAGCATGATACTGAGCGTAACTTATATTACCCAGTTATCAATATTCGCCAACACGGTGTTGATAAGGCACACGTACTGAGCCATGATTTTATCTCTTCACGTGATTATAAACGCATCGCAGTAACTGGTACTAACATTGCCAATATCTTAAGTGAAGGTGCTTATATTCAACGTGGAGAGAAAACACTAGCTGTTGATAACTTTGTGGATGCATTGGAATGGTTGATCGCAGAATCTAAGCGTGGGCTATATATCCAGCGCTATAAAGGACTAGGTGAGATGAATCCAAGTCAGCTGTGGGAAACTACCATGGATCCTTCGGCGCGTCGCATGTTACAAGTAACCATTGAAGATGCTGTTGGTGCAGACCAATTATTCGCAACCTTGATGGGTGACCAAGTTGAGCCGCGTCGTGAGTTCATAGAAACGAATGCACTACGTGTAGTTAACTTAGACGTATAATTAAATTATAGTAATTACAAAAAAGGAGCCTTAGGCTCCTTTTTTATTTTCTCAATTGCACAAACTGCTTAAAACATGACTACGCACAAGGTATACTGAAGGTAATTTTCACGCTACATCACAGCAGATACTAAAAGCCAAATATGCAAAAATATGACGTTAAAACCTTTCAAGGTTTGATCCTGGCTTTACAGGATTACTGGGCACAGCAAGGCTGTGTCATTATTCAGCCACTTGATATGGAAGTTGGTGCAGGCACATTTCATCCGCAAACATTTTTAAAGTCTATTGGTCCTGAACCAATGTCGAGCGCGTATGTGCAACCATGTCGTCGTCCTACCGATGGCCGTTATGGTGAGAATCCAAATCGCCTGCAACATTACTACCAGTTCCAAGTCGTATTAAAACCATCACCAGATAACATCCAGGAGCTATATTTAGGCTCATTAGCGGCTGTTGGCATTGATACCCTTACTGACGAAGTACGCTTCGTTGAAGACAACTGGGAATCACCTACGCTAGGTGCATGGGGTCTTGGTTGGGAGATCTGGTTAAACGGTATGGAAGTAACCCAGTTTACCTACTTCCAACAAGTAGGGGGCTTAGAGTGCTCTCCTGTTACTGGTGAGATCACTTATGGTCTTGAGCGTTTAGCTATGTACATTCAAGGCGTAGATAGCATCTACGATCTAGTATGGGCTGATGGCCCAATGGGCCGTGTTACTTACGGTGATGTATTCCATCAGAACGAAGTTGAGCAATCAACTTATAACTTTGAGCATGCAAATGTTGACGATTTATTTGCCCAGTTTGATAAATGCGAAGCTGAGAGCCAAAAGCTAATTGAAGCAAGCTTACCATTACCTGCTTATGAGCAAGTAATGAAAGCATCACACGCATTTAACTTATTGGATGCACGTCATGCTATTTCGGTGACAGAGCGCCAGCGTTATATCTTGCGCGTTCGTGCATTATCTAAAGCGTGTGCACAAAGTTATTATGACAAACGCGAAGCGCTTGGTTTCCCGTTGTGTAAGGATAAGTAAGCATGTCAGCACAAAATTTATTAGTAGAAATTGGCACCGAAGAGTTGCCACCAAAATCATTGCGTAAACTTGCTGAAGCATTTGCAGCAAACTTAACCGCCGAGCTTGAGAGTTTAGAACTAGCTCACCAAGGCGTAAGCTGGTATGCATCTCCTCGTCGTTTAGGTTTACAAGTAACAGCACTTGAATCTCAGCAACAAGACAAAGAAGTAGAAAAACGTGGCCCTGCAACGAAGGCTGCATTTGATGCCGATGGCAAGCCGACCAAAGCTGCAATGGGTTGGGCTCGTGGTTGTGGTATTGAAGTAAGTGAAGCGCAAACACTCGAGACCGATAAAGGTGCATGGTTGTTACACATTGCTAAAGTAGCAGGCAAAGAAACCACAGCCTTGATGGCTGATGCGGTAAATAAAGCGTTAGCTAAACTTCCGATTCCTAAACCAATGCGTTGGGGGGCGAATAAAACACAATTTATTCGTCCTGTTCATACCGCAACTATTTTGTTTGGCGATCAGCTAATTGAAGGCGAAGTCCTTGGTAAAGCAGTGGGTAACCAACTGCAAGGCCATCGTTTTCATCATCCAGAAAAAATCACAATCAAACACGCTGATGATGTTTTTGAGGTGCTTAAGTCTGCACATGTTGTTGCTGATTACCAGCAGCGTAAAGCACAAATTCGTAGCCAAATCGAAGCTGCAGCAACAGCCGTTAATGCAGTAGTAGCTATGGATGAAGATTTACTTGAAGAAGTAACTTCATTGGTTGAATGGCCAGTAACTCTTACTGCAACATTTGAAGAAGCGTTTTTAGATGTACCAGCCGAAGCGCTGATCTACACTATGAAAGACGATCAAAAATACTTCCCATTACTTGATCAAGACGGCAAGCTACTTAATAAGTTTTTGTTTGTTTCAAACATCGAAAGTAAAAACCCAAGCGTAGTTATTGCTGGTAACGAGAAAGTAGTGCGCCCGCGTTTAGCTGACGCGCAGTTCTTCTTTGAAACAGATAAAAAGAAAACTCTTGAAAGCCGGTTAGAGTCACTTAATAGCGTATTGTTCCAACAGCAATTAGGTACGCTTAAAGATAAGTCAGAGCGTATTAGTGAACTTGCTGGTTACATTGCTGAGCAATTAGGTGCCGATAAAACACTTGCTAAGCGTGCTGGTTTATTAAGTAAAACCGATCTAATGACCGAAATGGTGATGGAGTTTACTGACGTACAAGGTGTGATGGGGATGCACTATGCACGCCATGACGGTGAAGCCGAAGATGTTGCCATTGCCCAAAACGAGCAATACATGCCGCGTTTTGCCGGTGATAATTTACCTACAAACTTAATTAGTTGCGCAGTAGCGATTGCCGATAAGTTCGATACACTAGTAGGTATTTTTGGTATTGGCCAAGCACCAAAGGGTGATAAAGATCCATTTGCGCTTCGTCGTGCTGCCATTGGTGCGCTGCGTATCATGGTAGAAAAAGAACTACCACTTGATATTTTAGATCTAGTCGCAAAATCACAAACCCTGTTTGGCGATAAGCTAACTAACTTAAATGTATCAGCCGATGTATTTGAATTTATGCTAGGGCGCTTCCGCGCTTGGTATCAAGACGAAGGCATTGAAGTAGACGTTATTCAAGCAGTACTAGTGCGTCGCCCAACTAAGCCAGTTGATTTTGACCGTCGTGTTAAAGCGGTTAGTCACTTCCGTACATTAGACGCCGCAGAAGCGCTTGCAGCAGCTAATAAACGGGTAAGTAATATTCTGGCTAAAAATGATATTACAACGCAAGGCACTGTTGACGAGAGCTTATTAAGCGATGATGCCGAAAAGGCATTAGCGGCACAAGTTGCTAAGTTTGCCACTGAATTAGCGCCGTTATACGCCGCTGGCGACTATCAAGAAGCGCTTGCCCAGCTTGCGGGTATTCGTGAAAGTGTTGATAACTTCTTCGACAACGTGATGGTAATGGCAGACGATGAAGCCGTTAAGCAAAACCGTTTAGCATTACTAAGTCAACTGAGTGGTTTATTTTTAGATATTGCTGATATTTCTGTATTACAGAAATAAATTCAGCTTCGCTTAAAAAGCCAGCAGCTATGCTGGCTTTTTAGTATTAGAGGGAATACCTATGAAACGTATATTAACAGTGGCTCTAGTTGCTTTATTGAGTGCTTGTTCGAGCCAAATACAAATGCCAGATCTTAGCGATGTACTGCCAGGCCAAGAACTTGACCGTACAATGTATCTCCGCGGCGACTTCAATTTATGGGATGCAGAAAAGCAATATGAATTTACTCAAGTCGCGCCTGCGCTTTATCAAGCACAAGTAAAGTTTTCAACACCGGGTAAAGTGTATGAATTTAAAATTGCCGATATGGATTGGAGCGCAGGTTATAATTGCGGATTCAGTGAACAAGATCCAACCGGTCAATCACTGACGTTAGGGCAAAGCGTCAAAGCAGATTGCAATACTACCTATAATTACTTTAGCTTCACTCCTGCAATTAAAGGCAGCTACATCGTTAGTATCGATTATCATAATAACGATCAGCCAAAAGTAACAATAACCAAGAAGTGAGAGTAGAAATTGAGGTTTGAGTACACTGATTATATTTACAAAAGTAATTACATCCTGTTAATATTGTTATGGATTTTTTGCGTTAATCGTAGTCAATCATTTTTGAGTATTATATCAAAACTTCTTTAAAATCTATAAAGAGCTCGATATCACTATACTCTGCTCGTTTATATGAATAAAAAAAATTAAAATAGGATTACAGATGTTAAAAACTACAGTAACAGCAGTTGTTTTAGCGGGGGCTTTTATAGCTGCTCCATTACAGGCTAAAGAGGGCGTTAACCCTTGGCAGGATTGTGGTATCGGCGCAATGATATTCCCAGAGAATGGAACCGCAGCAGCAATTTCAAATATTATTTGGGATTTAGGTACTACAGCAGTATCTTCAAATATATCATCTGTTGGTAGCTGTGAAGGCGCAGGTGCAAAAACAGCTCTATTTATTCAACAAACATTCCCTGTACTTGAGCAAGAAATTGCTGAAGGTGAAGGTGAGTATGTTACTGCAATGTTAAATGTGCGTGGTTGTGACGCTAGTTCTCATGGTCAAATTGTAAATGCTATCCGTAGCGATTTTGCGACTAAACCTGCTCAAGACCCTCAAGCATTATATGCAATTGTTGAAAGCAAAGTGACTACACAGTTTGCAGCTACTTGCCCAGTTATTTAACTGTTAATAGAGTAGGTGTCAGCACCTACTCATACTTATGACTACAATCAAATACTTACCAGCACTAGCACTGTTTGCTACGTTTTCATCTTATTCATCTAGCTCACTTTCCGAGCATCCAACCTGGTTGAAATTAGGGCATTATAAAAACGCATCAGCTCCTCAAAGTTATATTGAGAGTGATTCATTTTTTATCTCAAAAAATGGCAAAAATAACCCTTCATCCGAGTTAAAAGCAACGATTGATGCATTTAATAAAGACGCACAAATGCAATGCAAATATCCTGCTAGATATCAGTGGTTACAATCACAAGGGCTTGAATTCTCAGAGCCAAAGGTTGAATGCACCGAACTTATAGAGTGGAGAGATAAACAACCGATTCACTCTGTAAGTTTAGTCTTTGCTTCAGGGTATATGAGTAATCCGGCTTCGCTTTATGGTCATATGCTTTTAAAGCTAAATAGATCAACGCCAGAGCACAATAAGTTACTAGATTACAGCTTAAATTATGGCGCACTAGTTCCTGATAATGAAAACGGTTTGGTCTATATTACGAAAGGGTTATTTGGCGGTTACGAGGCCGGTTTTTCTGATCAACTATTTTACCGTCATCAACATAACTATGGTGAAATAGAGCTGAGAGATATATGGGAATATAAGCTTAACTTTAGCCAAGAAGACGTCCTCTTTTTAACTAATCATTTATGGGAAATTATGGGGGCTAAGTATTCTTACTATTTTGCGGATGAAAACTGTGCATTTCATATCGCAAGGGTTGTTGAATTAATTATAGGGGAGCAGTTAACGAATGAGCTTTCGCCTTGGGTTATTCCTGCGACTATTTTTTCTCGCTTAAATAGTGCTCAATATAATAACGAAAAGCTAGTAAAACAGATTGAGTTTACTCCTTCAAGAAGTAGTGTTTTTCATCAATATGAAAACAATCTTTCAGCGAAAGACTCCAAGCTGGCTTTAGCTATTTATCATTCGCAAAATATACTTTTTGAGCCGACATTTACAAATCTAGATGTGGTAACTAAAAAACGAATTATTGAAACTCTTTTTGAGTTTGTTCAGTTGCAGCAAATAAAAAAATATGATGTTGAACACATTGAAAAGTTAAAAAAAGCTCTTATTAAAGCTCGTTTAGTCCTACCTCCAGGTAAAGAAACCTCTTTTATTAATTATGATAAACATGCACCGCATTCAGCTCAGAAACCCTCAAATATATCTATTTCTTCGACTGTGTATAAAAATGAACAAAGTCTAAATTTAGGTTTCAGATTAAGTTATTTTGATTCATTAGCTTCTGATATTGCCAGAGTTCCTTACTCTAATTTAGAGATGTTGGATGTTGAAGTTGCTTTATTTGATTCGCAGTTATATCTAGAAAAATTACATCTTTTAGATCTAGAATCATTTAACCCAGCCTATAGCCAGTGGCCAAATGAAGGCGGTTGGGCATGGCAGATAAATGTAGGTTATGAAAGAAATCGCAGTCAGTGCTTTAGTTGCTCAAGTACATTTGCCATGGCAGGAGTTGGAAAGTCATGGTTATTAAATGCTAATCAGTCGCTAGTTTACGGTATGATTAATGGTTATGCTGGTGAATTACAAAGCACCCAACAATGGCTGGATACTTCAATAGAGCTAGGGTTTTTAACGACTGTAACTTCTAATTTAAAACTAAGAACATCAATTGAGAAGTTTTATCACCAACAGTTAAGCGGTATTGCAACGAACATCGAGCTATCAGTGCCTATCAATCAAGATTTCGATATACGATTTGGTTATAAACATGCAACAGAGTTTCAGTGGCAGCTGAAATTAAACTTTTACTGGGATTAATGAATGTTTTAATTATGGTTAATTATTGATTTATAGCCCTTTTTTCACTAAATATCGATACGGTACTGCATCTACTTCTTTTTCTAACAGTGTATGATCCATAAACATACAAAAGCTGGGGATATCACGGGTGGTGGATGGGTCGTCGGCAATAATTAATAAAGTTTCGCCATTTTCCATTTTACGTACCGCGCTTCTGATCATCATTACAGGCTCCGGACAGCGTAGGCCAATGGCATCTAATTGGTGATCGGGATTCTCAAAACTCATTGCATAACCTTTACTGTTTATTTAGCGCTTAACGATTAGTTTAAGGCTGCTAGTTTAACGACCTCAGCCTGATAAATAAAGTCACTTCACTTGTGCTTATAAAGCGACATAACTTAGCTGCAAAAAATTAATTATAAAAAAGCCGCGTTGATTTAATCAACGCGGCTTTTTATCACCAAGGTATTACTTAATACATTTTATTAATCTTGCACACGTTCAAATACCGTTGCGATGCCTTGGCCTAAACCAATACACATAGTGGCTAAACCATAGCGTGCATTTTTATCTTCCATCAAGTGGATTAACGAGGTGCTAATACGTGAACCAGAACAACCCAAAGGATGACCCAGAGCGATAGCGCCGCCGTTTAAATTCACTTTTTCATCAACTACATCAGCAAGACCTAGGTCTTTTAATACTGGTAGTGATTGTGCTGCGAATGCTTCGTTAAGCTCAGCAACATCGATATCATCAATAGTGATACCGGCTTGTGCTAATGCTTTTTTACTTGCTGGTACTGGGCCGTAACCCATGATTGATGGATCGCAACCTGCAACCGCCATGGCTTTAACACGTGCACGAATTGGTAAGCCTAGAGCTTTGGCTTTTTCTTCGCTCATTACTAACATAGCAGATGCGCCGTCAGAAAGAGCTGAAGACGTACCGGCAGTGACTGAGCCAGATGCAGGGTTAAATACTGGGCGAAGCTGTGATAAGCCTTCTACAGTTGTTTCTGGACGAATTACTTCGTCATCTTCAACTAAAATCAGTGAACCATCTGCGTCATGACCTTCCATTGCGAGGATTTCGCGGCGGAAACGTCCTTCAACCGTTGCTGCATGAGCTCGTTGATGTGAGCGGTATGCAAATTGGTCTTGCTGCTCACGGGTAATACCGTGAATAGTTGCAAGGTACTCTGCGGTTAAGCCCATTGAGCCAGATGCTTGTGCAATTGAAGTTGCTAAGCCTGGGTGAAAGTCGTTACCGTGGGTCATTGGCACATGACCCATGTGCTCAACACCACCAATGATGTAGGTATCACCAGCGCCAGTCATGATTGCGCGAGCAGCATCGTGTAATGCTTGCATTGATGATCCACATAAGCGGTTTACTGTTACCGCTGGCACTGTGTGAGGAATGCCGGCAAGTAATGCGGCATTACGAGCAACGTTAAAACCTTGCTCTAAAGTTTGTTGTACACAACCCCAATAGATATCGTCAATCGATGCTGGATCAACGGCTGGGTTGCGATCAAGTAAGCCCTTCATTAAGTGGGCGCTTAAATCTTCGGCACGCTTATGTTTAAATACACCGTTTTTTGAACGGCCCATTGGCGTGCGGATACAATCTACAATTACTGGAGTATTCATGGTCTTATCCTTCCACCTTATAGAAAATACGGCCTTCTTCAGCCCATTTGCGAGTTTGTTCAGATACTTGGTAAATCGCACCTAGATGAGCGTATTTGTCAGCTGTTGCAACAAAGTTAGCTAGTCCAGTTTGATCTAAGTAACGGAACGCGCCGCCTCTAAATGGAGGGAAACCAATACCATAAATAAGTGCCATATCAGCTTCTTGTGGAGAAGCAACAATGTTTTCTTGTAAACACAGTAGCACTTCGTTGATCATTGGTATCATACAACGGTCGATAATTTCTTGTTTATCAAACTCTTTCGGTGCATCAGTGATTGCACTAAGTAGCTCAACTGCTTGTGGATCTTGAGCTTTTTTCAAGCGACCGCGACGATCCGGAGCATACTGGTAGAAACCCGCCTTGTTCTTTTGACCAAAACGCTTTTCGTTAGCGAATATTGTTACCGGATCTTTTTCGGCACGTGACATGCGCTCAGGGAAACCATCTGCCATCACGCCAGTACAGTGGTAAGCCGTATCAATACCAACAACATCAAGTAAGTATGCAGGACCCATTGGCCAGCCAAATACGTTTTCCATTACTTTATCTACTTTGGCAAAATCAGCGCCTTCAACAACTAATTTACTAAAGCCGGCAAAGTATGGGAATAATACACGGTTTACAAAGAATCCTGGGCAATCGTTAACAACGATAGGTGATTTTCCTAACTTTAAGGCGTAATCAACAACGGCGTTAATAGTTTGCTCTGAGGTTTTCTCACCGCGAATAATTTCTACCAGTGGCATTTTTGGTACTGGGTTAAAGAAGTGCATACCACAGAAATTTTCAGGTTTTTCAAGAGCCGTGGCTAATTCATCAATACGAATAGTTGATGTGTTAGACGTTAGGATAGTGCCTGCAGGCATGTCTTTTTCAAGACCTGCTAAAACGGCTTGTTTAACTTTAGGGTTTTCGACAACTGCTTCAACAATGATATCAGCGCTTTGTAAATCGCTATCATTAAGAGTTGGTTTGATTTTACCTAACGTTGCTACCATTTTGTCCATCGCCATATGGCCGCGTTGAACTTTTTGACCTAATAGCTTAGATGCTTCACCCATACCTAAATCAAGCGCATCCTGTTGGATGTCTTTCATTATAATAGGTGTTCCTTTATAAGCTGACTGATAAGCGATACCGCCACCCATAATGCCAGCACCAAGTACTGCAGCTTGTTTAATTACTACATCACTGGTTTTAGCTTGTTTGCGCGCTTTCCCCTTGATGTATTGATCTGCTAAGAAAATACCCGTTTGGGCTGCGGCTTCTGGAGTGCGTGCTAATTTAGCAAAGTTGGCATTTTCAATCGCCATTGCTTCATCACGAGTACAGTTTGCTGCTGCTTTAATAGTACGAACTGCCATAATAGGAGCAGGATAGTGGCCTTTGGTTTTACCCATAACCATACCTTCAGCCATTGCAAAGCTCATACCTTGCTCAACACGGTTCAATTTAAGTGGTTGTAATTTTACTTGTCGCTTAGCTTGCCAATCTAGTTTTCCAGAGATTGCTAATTCAAGCGTTGAAATTCCTGACTCTATAAGTTTGTCAGTACTAACTACTGCGTCAACAGCACCTACTTTTAAAGCATCAGCTGCGCGGTTTTCGGCACCAGAGGTGATCCAAAGCATCGCATTATCAGCACCAACAATGCGTGGTAAGCGAACTGTGCCGCCAAATCCAGGCATGATGCCAAGTTTTACTTCTGGTAGGCCAATTTTAGCATCAGTGCTAGCAACACGATAATCGGTAGCGAGTACCCACTCACAACCACCACCAAGTGCTAAGCCATTTATAGCGCTTAAAGTTGGGAATGGTAAATCTTCTAGCGCGTCAAAAACATCAGTGGCATCTTTGATCCACGTTACTAATTCAGCTTCTGGTTTAGTAAAGGTAGGTAAAAATTCGAAAATATCGGCGCCAATAATAAAGTGTTCTTTATCACTGGTAAAAATCATGCCTTTGATATCACTGTTTGCGGCTAATTCTTTTAATGCAGAGGCGCAATCTTTCAAGGTTTGCTGAGACAAAGTGTTTACAGAACCTGCAACACAAAATTTGAACTCGGCGATATTATCCTTGATGAAAGCAACTTCAAAGGAATCGCTTTTATATAACATTATTATTCTCCCTAGTTAGTGAACTAAGACTGGTACGATGAGTTTGCATTTCAATCAGTGTGCTTGCTTTAAATTAAAAATGCAACGAAAAATTTACTGTGGTGTCTTACTACTGGTTAAAATATAGCTTGTTTGGTGCTAAGGTGTAGGCGAAGTGTTTGTCTTTTATTTACCTTTGAATATTTAAGGTCATCATGAAAAAACAATTTTTAAGTGTAACGGCAGCAGCATTATTATTTCCTTTATTTTCTGCCTACGCTAATACGGAGCATGAGGCATTTTTAGATGCTGAAAAAAAAGTTAAATATGCTAGTTATCAAGAGTTTAAGGAAGTCGTTGCACAGCTAGACCATCCATTAAAGCCTTATGTAGAGCAACTCTATTGGCAGCGCCATCCTGATATTGAGCATCAATCTGAAATAGAGCGTTATTTAACTATTTATCAAAGTACGCCTTTAGAGTGGCCAGTGCGCAAAGCATGGCTGCAGAATTTGCAAAAGCAAAACCGCAAAGCTGCTTTTATCAATAATTATCGTGAGACTACAAATAGTGAGCTGACTTGCACTTACCTGCAGTATCAGCTTGATTTAGGGGCGCCGGAACAAGCGATAATGAGTCAAGTAACAAATTTATGGACAGTCGGGAAATCACAGCCAGAAGAATGCGATTCACTATTTAATGTTTGGCGTAAAAAAGGTTATATGAGCCAAGAGCAAATATGGCAACGCATTACGTTATCGGCACAAGGTGGCTCGCAAAGCTTACTGCCATACTTAAAAACCTTATTACCGAAAAATGAGCAATACTTGGCTGACTTTTACCGAAAAGTTCGCAGCGATCCCAGTGCAGTAGCAGGAATGTACCGTTATAAGCATAAAACAGTTAAAGAAAGTGAAATTGCACACTATGGAATTAAACGCTTAATTTGGCGAGATAAAACCTTGGCACTTAAGGCGTGGGAAAAGCTAGACAAAATGTTTAACTATTCTGACGAGCAAAAGGCTGATGTTTATTATAGTTTTGCTTTATCGCTGGCATCAAGTGGCCACCCTGAGGCGCGTTTTTGGTTGAGTAAAGTGCCCAAAGATCGCCAAGATCGTAAATTAATGCAATGGCAGTTAGGCAATATGCTAAAAACCCAAGATTGGTCGGGCATTGTGGCGTTTTTTACAGGTAAAGAAAATCTTAGTCTGGGTCAGCAATATTGGTTAGCGTATAGTTTAGAACAACGAGGTGATACACAGCGTGCTAAAGCTATTTGGCAAATAGTCGCAAAAGAGCGTGATTATTATGGCTTTTTGGCTGCTGCGCGGTTGGGTTTACCTATTGAGCTCAATAATCAACCTTTGTTAGTGAGCGACAAATTAATGCATGAGGTCGCTAATGCCCCTGGTTTTAAACGTGCTAAAGCGATGTATGAACTTGAGCGGTTTACTTCGGCTCGTCGCGAATGGAATTATTTAACAAGCACTTCTAGCGATGAAGAAAAGCTCGCGGCTTCAAAACTCGCAGCAGAATTAGATTGGTACGACAGTACTATTTATACTTTAGCGCAAATTAAGGCATGGGATTATGTAGAGTTACGTTTCCCATTTGCTTTTCAAGATTTATTTGAACGTTATAGTAAACGTAATCATATAGATGTTACTTGGAGCATTGCTATTTCGCGCCGTGAAAGCTCTTTTGCACCTGATGCGCGTTCTCATGCTAATGCGCGTGGCTTAATGCAGCTATTACCAAGTACAGCAAAGTATGTCAATAAAAGCACTGTTTCAGGAAACCGTTTAAGTCAACCTAAGACCAATATACGTTTAGGTACAGAGTATTTAGAATACTTAAAAAAGAAAAACCATGGCAACGAAATACTAGCAACTGCCTCGTATAACGCCGGTTACCATAGAATCAAAAAGTGGCTACCAGATGAAGCCATACCTGCTGAATTATGGATTGAGCTTATCCCGTATCGTGAAACTCGGGAGTACGTAAAAAATGTGTTTGCATATCGTCAGGTTTATCACACGCGTTTAGGGCGCGAAGGAAATATATTGGCACCAATATTGGATATGAAGATGGGTGGCTAAGGCACAAGTGCTTTAGCGCATCTGCATTGGGGTTAAACAGGGTCTATGTTAGACTTGAAATAAGTTAAATTTAACAGATGGGTTTTCTATGGATAAATTAGCCGTTTTATATGCCGAACATATTGCAACACTGCAGCAGCGTACTCGTACTATTATTGAACGTGAAGGATTAGAAGGTTTAGTGATCCATTCTGGACAAGCTAAACGTCAGTTTTTAGACGATATGTATTATCCGTTTAAAGTTAACCCGCATTTTAAAGCTTGGTTACCGGTCATCGATAATCCACACTGTTGGATTGTTGTGAATGGCAGTGATAAACCAAAACTGATTTTTTATCGCCCTGTCGATTTTTGGCACAAAGTACCAGATGAGCCACGAGATTTTTGGGCTGATTACTTTGATATCGAGCTATTATTACAGCCTGATCAAGTTGAAAAACTATTACCATACGATAAGGCGAAGTACGCTTATATCGGTGAATACCTAGAAGTAGCTCAAGCGCTAGGCTTTAGCATTATGAACCCAGAGCCGGTGCTCAATTTCTTTAATTACCACCGTGCTTATAAAACTCAATACGAACTTGAATGCTTACGCCAAGCTAATCGTATTGCGGTTGATGGCCACAAAGCTGCGCGTGATACCTTTTTTAACGGTGGCTCTGAATTTGATATTCAGCAAGCGTATTTAATGGCCACTCGCCAAAGCGAAAACGAAATGCCGTATGGCAATATTGTTGCGCTTAACGAAAATTGCGCTATTTTGCACTACACTCATTTTGAGCCTCAAGCCCCAAAGGCACATCATTCGTTCTTAATTGATGCTGGCGCTAACTTTCATGGTTATGCTGCAGATATAACTCGTACTTATGATTTTAAAAAGTCGGGCGAGTTTGCCGAATTAATTGCCGCAATGACGCAACATCAAATTGCATTGGGTAAAGCATTGAAACCAGGCTTGTTATACGGTGAACTGCACTTAGATTGCCATCAACGTATTGCTCAGGTGCTTAGTGATTTTAATATTGTTAAGTTACCAGCTGCTGAGATCGTTGAGCGCGGTATTACGTCGACTTTCTTCCCGCATGGACTTGGTCATCATCTTGGTTTACAAGTACATGATATGGGTGGTTTTATGGCTGATGAAAAGGGTACACATCAAGCCCCACCTGAAGGTCATCCATTCTTGCGTTGCACGCGCTTGATTGAGAAAAACCAAGTATTCACGATTGAACCTGGTTTGTACTTTATCGATTCATTACTTGGCGATTTAGCGCAAACTGACAACAAACAGTTTATTAACTGGGAAAAGGTTGAAGCGTTTAAACCATTTGGTGGTATTCGTATCGAGGACAATATTATTGTTCACGAAGATAGCTTAGAAAATATGACCCGTGATTTAGCATTAGATTAATCATCCGGTGTTAAAAGTTGGGGCCATATGGCCCCATTTTTTGCTTCATTATTTGGGTTTATCAAAGAATGTCAGAATATAAGTACCCAGCAGCAACCGTTTTTCATCAAGAAGAAATAAAAAAAAGCACCTTTATTGTGCATATTGCTCATACGCCAGATTTAGCCTCGGCAAAAGCGTTTATCCGTGAGATTGAAAGTAAATATAGCGATGCTCGTCATAACTGTTGGGCGCATGTTGCAGGTAATCCTGGTGGTAGTCATGTTTATGGTTTCTCTGATGATGGTGAACCAAATGGTACTGCAGGCAAACCTATGCTTAATGTATTAATGGGATCTGGGCTTGGAGAAGTCACCGCGGTAGTTACTCGTTATTTTGGCGGTATAAAGCTGGGTACTGGCGGGTTAGTCAGAGCATATGGCGGCTCGCTAAATAATGCCTTGGCACATTTAACAACTACATTAAAAGTTCCTAGTGTTGAGCTGGTGGGCTGTAGTGATTACAGCGCGCAAGGAGCGATAGAGCAGTTACTAAAAACGCAATTTCAAGTACTTAACATAGAAAAGCAATTTACTGCTAATATAGAATGGGTTATTACTATAGATAGCCGCCAAGCCACACAAGCCATAAAAGATATTTATGATTTGAGCCATGGCGCGGTTGAGTTAAGTATTAAAGAGTAAGACAATAGCATTCACGCACTAATCATTACTTAATAAAAAAGCGATAGCTCAATGCAATTTCGTACCATCATAAAAATTCTCGGCCAACTGGTTGTACTGTTCAGTATCACTATGGTGCCGCCGGCAATTGTATCGCTCATTTATAAAGATGGTGGTGGCGTGCCATTTGTTCTCGCATTTATATTCAGTGTCATTATTGGTTTACTTGCATACTATCCAAATAGACGCGAGCAGGGAGATTTAAAAGCTCGCGAAGGTTTTTTAATTGTGGTGCTATTTTGGTTAGTTCTAGGGGCATTCGCATCTTTACCGCTGATTTTTTTACAAGAACCTAATTTATCATTAGCGGATGCGGTATTCGAAGCGTTTTCAGGGCTAACTACAACCGGTGCTACAGTGTTAACAGGCATTGAATATCTCCCTAAATCGGTATTGTTTTATCGCCAACAACTGCAATGGTTAGGCGGTATGGGGATAATCGTATTAGCGGTTGCAGTGCTACCCATGCTTGGCGTTGGTGGTATGCAGTTGTATCGAGCTGAAACTCCAGGGCCTGTAAAAGATTCCAAAATGACGCCACGTATTGCCGATACCGCAAAACATCTTTGGTATATTTATGTGTCGTTAACTATCGCGTGTACTTTAGCGTACTGGGCTGCCGGAATGAATTGGTTTGATGCTATTTGTCATTCATTTTCTACTGTTGCAATAGGCGGATTCTCTACTTACGATGCTTCTATGGGACATTTTGACAGTCCATTAATCAACTTTATTTGCGTGATATTTCTAATCATCGCTGCCGTTAATTTCACCTTGCATTACGCAGCTGTTTCGAGTCGAAATCTCAGAGTGTATATCCGCGACCCTGAGTTTAAAGTGTTTTTGTTTATTCAACTAGCGCTGGTGATAGTGTGTTTTACGGTACTGTCGTCCAATAACATATATGCAAACGGTGACGAAACGCTCGATCAGGCATTATTTCAAGCGGTATCAATTAGTACTACTGCGGGTTTTGCCACCGATAATTTTTCAGCATGGCCCTTATTCTTGCCTATTTTACTGATATTTTCGAGCTTTATTGGTGGTTGTGCAGGTTCCACTGGCGGCGGTATGAAAGTAGTCCGAGTGTTTTTACTTTATCTGCAAGGAATACGTGAGCTTAATCGGTTAGTGCATCCTCGTGCTATTTACTCTATTAAACTTGGTCGTAAGGCATTACCAGATAAAGTAGTTGAAGCCGTATGGGGATTTTTCTCTGCTTATGCGTTGGTATTTGTCATTATTATGTTAGCGTTAATGGGGACCGGTATGGATAACATAACGGCGTTCTCAGCCACCGCAGCTTGCTTAAATAACCTCGGCCCTGGTTTGGGGGATGTTGCGTCGCATTATGGCGCTATTAGTGATGGCGCTAAATGGCTATTAACCATTGCGATGGTGTTCGGGCGATTAGAGATATTCACCTTATTAGTGTTGTTTACACCGACCTTCTGGCGTGGTTAGTTTGTATAAAAGCGAGCACTTGTACAAGGTTATTTATAGTTGGAAAGGAAATGGCAAAAACAAGACAACAATTAAACTTAGAAAACCTTGCCTACATTAGTGCTGGTAGCATTGTTGATGTCGAAATATTAACACCCACAGCCAGTAAGCGAATTAAAACTGAATTTGTTGGTTTATTGCATGAGCGTTTTGTGATTTTAAATTATCCATCAGCCAAGCGCTTAAGTAACGCGGGTGAATATTTAAAAGATGGTGTTGTGGTGATCGTCAGAGCGGTGCTTGAAACCGGTGGCGGGCAAGTTATAGCATTTCGTCAGCAGGTTATGTCAGTGTCGTCGCACCCGGCACGGCTTATTTATTTAAATTTCCCAACTGAAGTGCAATTATTTAGTTTGCGATCACAAACTCGTATTCCCACATTATTAGCTGCAAAAATAAAGTTTAATGACGAACGCGAGATGCAAGGAGTTATTAAAGATATCTCAGTAACTGGGGTAATGTTTGATGTAAAAAGTAAAGCTGATCTCAGTGAATTAAAGAATACTCAGTGTCATATTATGCTCGATAAAAACAATAAAGGTGTTACTGAGTTTAGCGGACAAATATGCAGTGTTAAAAGCCATGCCACTAGCGCCCAGTTTGGTATTCAACTAACTGCAAGTGAAGACGAGATGAAAACTTTCATGAAAGACCACTTTATTGACCTTTCAGTGCTTGAGCCACTGGTGTAAATTTGTGCATATTCGCTGTTTTGCGACAAAATAGCGGATATACCGTAACCCACCTTAAAGAACTCTAAATTTATTTTTATTGTTATTAATTATCAGTAACATAGGCTTTTTATTTATTTCAGTTGCTAATTTTCAGCTGGTTAATTTCAGCGCCTGTCACTTTTCTTGCCTATAAAAATATAAATACGAACACTGTAAGTACGGATCTGTGTCTTTTCTATTAAACCTAATTGATTGATTTTTATAAACTATATTTCATAGGTGGTTTACGTGTTGCTAAAAAGCAACAAAAAACACCGTAAATAGCCAGTCAAAAGTAAAATTTATTTTTAACAATTTGATTTTAAACGTTTTTTAAAATGTGGCACCGAAGTTGTAATAGTCTAGTTGTACAGAACGAAAATGTGATTAGCACATCGTTCGAAACCATAAACATTGAAGGAATATTTATTATGAACACATTAAATAAAACGTTGGCACTTATTGCTCTAGCATCTTCTTCAGCCGCATTTGCTGCAACAGACTTTGACACATTAGATGTTGATGGTAATGGCGCAATTAGCCAAAGTGAAGCTTCAGTTGATGCTGAGCTTATGAGCCAATTTGCAGAGCTTGATACTGACGGTAACGGCGAACTTTCAAAAGCAGAGTTTTCAAAAGCTTAATGTCGCTTTTTGACAGGGAAAAATGAAAAGGACTTCGTAACACACTATTCATCATCTCAGGTGAAAGGAGATAACCAATGAACATACTAAATAAAGCGATAGTACTTATTGCATTAACCTCTTCATCAGCAGCATTTGCTTTTGAGGCGTTAGACTTTGATACCCTTGATGTTGATGAAAATGGTGTGATCAGTCAAGTTGAAGCCGCAGAAGATGCTGAGCTTTTAAATAGATTTGCAGAGCGTGATACTGACCAAAACGGTGAGTTATCAAAAGAAGAGTTTTCAAAAGCTTAATAATTTAATACTGAGTTTATCCTGAGTTGCCAAAGACAACCTAAGTGGGCAAGGAACCCATGATAAAGGATAACAAGGAAGACTTTACTCGCATTGAAAACCAGTATTGAGACAAATTTTTTGATAGTACATTGAAGGAATATTAATTATGAACACATTAAATAAAACATTAGCACTTATTGCACTGGCATCTTCATCAGCGGCGTTTGCTGCTACCGATTTTGATACGCTAGATGTTGATGGGAATGGAGCTCTGAGCCAGCAAGAAGCATCAATGGGTGGTATTACATCTACAACATTTGCAGAGCTTGATACTGACCAAAACGGTGAGTTATCAAAAGAAGAGTTTTCAAAAGCTTAATAATTTAATACTGAGTTTATCCTGAGTTGCCAAAGACAACCTAAGTGGGCAGGGAACCCATGATAAAGGATAACAAGGAAGACTTTACTCGCATTGAAAACCAGTATTGAGACAAATTTTTTGATAGTACATTGAAGGAATATTAATTATGAACACATTAAATAAAACATTAGCACTTATCGCACTGGCATCTTCATCAGCGGCGTTTGCTGCTACCGATTTTGATACGCTAGATGTTGATGGCAACGGCGCAATCAGCCAAAGTGAAGCATCGGTTGATGCTGAGCTTATGAGTAAATTTGCAGAGCTTGATACAGACGGTAACGGTGAGCTCTCAAAAGCTGAGTTCGCAAAGGCCTAATTATAGCTTCCGCCTACAAGGAATTTTAAAAGGACTTTTACATTGATTACGTTCAAAAGCAGCCAATACCCCCGGGCTGCTTTTTTTATGCCTGTGTGCTTCCTGTGCGGTTAAGTATATTATTTACAACATAAATACATCAGCTTATTATCGTGGTATTAATTTATACATGGAAGTTGCTAATGTTAGAGATTATTAGTTTATATTCAGCACTAAGCGCGAGTATATGGATTGTTGCTGGGGTGTATATCGCTGGTAGGTGTTATCCAAACTATAGTCATGCAAAGCAATTTTGCAGCGAGCTCGGTGCTGCTGGCAGTCCCACGGAAAAACTATCCCCGCTTATTAATAACTATCCTCTTGGGTTACTATTTTGTTTATTTGGTTGGTATGTCGTACAGCTGGAAAATACCGCTATATTAATTATGTTGGTCGGTTGGCTTGTCATGATTCATGGTGTGGGTACCTGGATTGCCGGTTACTTCCCCATGGATGCGGATCCTAATACTAAAAACCCTACTTTGAGTTGCCAAATACATTCTTGGGCTGGCTTGGTAATGCTGCTGTCTTTGCTGATTGCGCCAATTTTTGTTGCTGTAAGTTCATATACCGGTATTTCATTTCGGCTTTTTTCAATTTTGTGTGTGTGTATTACCTGTTACTTTTTAGTTTTGTTGACGCAAGCATTTAAGCAAAAAGGCAGTGTAGGCACTTATCAACGATTAGCTTATGGTGTGCAGTTGTTGTGGTTGAGTGCATTTTCGTTGGTGCTTTAACCGTAAAATAATTTTTAATGGGAGTTTCAATGTCTGAATATGTAGCAAGTGTTGTCTGGTCTCGCCAAGCAGAAGAGTTGTTTATTGATAATAAATATAGCCGAGCTCACCAGTGGCAATTTGATGGTGGGGCAACTATTGCTGCATCTTCCTCACCGCATATCGTGCCACTACCATATTCTATGGCAGAAAGTGTCGACCCCGAAGAGGCATTTATTGCGTCATTGTCGAGCTGTCATATGTTATTTTTCTTATCTATTGCGGCAAAAAATAAGTTTATAGTTGATAGCTATCAAGATGATGCCGTTGGTTTGATGCAGCGCGCTAGTGATGGGCGTATGTCGATGACTCAAGTAACTTTAAAACCATGTGTGAAGTTTGCCGAAAATGAGCAACCTAGTGCAGAGCAATTAGAAGAAATGCATCATCAGGCTCATGAGTTATGTTTTATCGCCAATTCGGTGAAAACACATATTGTGATTGAAATTGTTGGTGCTTAATTAAATTGTAAGAATACCCAGAGCGTTAAAACTGCAATATCGTTGCTATTGTTTCGCACAATGGCAACAAAACACGAATTTTCATAAACTAACTGCGTTTTTATTTTTTACTTACCAAAATAAATTTAATTTCCCCTTACAATTCAGATTGTTAATTTATGAAAAAAATTTAATTTTTATCAGTTAAAGTTGCTGTTCAGTTGCGGTTAGGGTGCTCATCTTTGAAAAAAACACTATTATCAGCATAGTTTATCGAGTTGTGTCATTTTTATAAATATTAACCATTTGATTTATATGGTTTTATAGGTTAGCGCATAAATTTTGTTGCTAAACTGCTACAGAATAGTCCTTCTAAATTCCACGAAAACATCAAAATACAATGTAACTTCATGATTTTTAATGATAATAAATTGTTGGCACCGAAGTTGTAATACTCTAGTTGTCTTGAACGAAACGGTGATTATCACTTAAGTTCACAACCATAAACTTTGAAGGAATATTTATTATGAACACATTAAATAAAACATTAGCACTTATCGCATTAGCTTCTTCATCAGCAGCATTTGCAGGTACTGACTTTGACACCTTAGATGTTGATGGTAGCGGCACGATCAGCCAAAGCGAAGCGGCAGTTGATGCAAAATTAATGAGCCAGTTTGCTGAGTTAGATACTGATGGTAATGGTGAGCTTTCAAAAGCTGAGTTTTCTGAAGCGTAATCGCTTATTTTCATACAAGGATCTTTGCAAAGGACCTGCGCATTTGATTAAGCAAGCACACTAAATTTTGGAAGGAAGATAATTATGAACACACTAAATAAAACCTTAGCACTTATCGCGTTGGCATCATCATCAGCTGCTTTTGCAGCAACTGACTTCGATACTCTTGATGTTGATGGCAATGGTGTAATCAGCCAACAAGAAGCATCTGCTGATGCGACTATTTCAGCTAAGTTTGCTGAGCTTGATACTGACCAAAACGGTGAGTTATCAAAAGAAGAATTTTCAAAAGCGTAATTTCAGTTTCCACAAACAGGGATCTCTGAAAAGGATTTCTTTCTTTTAAATTATTAGGAATAACACTATGAAACATATTAATACAGCACTTGCTATTTTTGCCTTAGCGGCTTCATCAACTGCGTTTGCAGCAGTTAGTTTTGACACATTTGATACTGATGGAGACAGCGTGATTAGCCAAAAAGAAGCCTCTGTGAATGCACAGTTAGTTGAAATTTTTGCTGACTTAGATACAGATCAAAATGGTGAGCTATCGAAAGAAGAGTTTGCCAGAGTACAATAAAACGTACAGCACAGTACCAAAAAAGCAGCTTCATTAAGCTGCTTTTTTGGTTAACTTGAAGGTGGCTTGCTATAAACTGTAGTCAAATTGCAGTGAAAATTTTCGCGGGTTACCATAGCGGTATTGATTATAAAAACCGATTTGGTTGTAATAAATTTTATCAAATAAATTATCAATATTAAGGCTAACAGTCATCTGCTTATTAATTTGATAGCTGGCCATTAAACTGGCTATACCATAGGCTTTTTGTGCAACTTCAACCGTGCCAAATGCAGGGTTTTTTACATCATCGTAGCTGCGACTCTGCCAGCGATAACCACCGCCAATTTTTACGCCCTGTAAGCTATCGCTTAATTGATAACTAGTGAATAACTTAAACTGATCTTTTGGATTGATGGTATTTAAAGTTGTGCCATCTGGCCTTTCACCTTTACTGCGAGTATAGCCAAAGTAAGCATCCCAAGTATCGCTTATCGCGCCATTGAGTTCTAGTTCAAAGCCTTCAGTAATGGTGCCATCAATCGCTTGGTAAATATCTTGGTTAGTTCCTGGAATTGTTGCACCGGTATATTCTCCCCAGTTATCTTGATGGATTTCAAAACCAGACAGTGACATATCTAAACGCTCATTAAATAATGAGGCTTTAATACCCACTTCGTAGTTTTTACCTTGAATTGGTGCTAAGTAATTACCATTTTCGTCCACACGGCTTTGTGGTGTGAATATATCGGTGTAATTGGCATACAGCGCCCAGCTGTCGTTTAAGGCATAAGTGGTACCAAGATAATTGGTCGGTTCATTATTCAACTCGTAATCATGCTTGCTACCAAAACTGTCTTGTGTGGTTTGCCATTGATTTAAACGACTACCCAAAATAATAGATAGCGCATTAGTTACGTTAAACTGTGAAGCAAAATAAAGTGCGCTTTGCTTTGTCGTGCCATACGAGCCATAGGCAGGTGTGGTTTGCCAGTTAGGTTTTGGGTAGTCATAATCTGTTGCAGTAAAGTCGCCAATGACAGTCGGTGGCTGTTGGTTTGCAAAATAAGGCGTTGAAAAATCTTGATCTTGGTTGTTGTAACCAAAAAGCAATTGGTGGTTTTGCCCAAACCAGTTAAACCTACCTGCTAGCTCTATTTCATAGGTTCGTTGTATTCTTTTCGCATCAATATAATTTACTGAACCGGGCATCATGCCTATATTCGTTTGTGAGTCAGGGTTACCTGTCGCCCAAAAAACATCGTAATGTAGGTCATTATTACCATATATATAGCTCGCACTTAGCTGCCAATTAGCATTGAAGTAATGCTCAATACTCATAAAGCTATTCAATGCTTTAGTTTTTGAAGATGACCAATTTGGCGCTGTTGAAGTTTCTCGGTCATAGTTAGTACGGCTGCCATCGCTATAAAAAATAGGTAGTCCACCCGACATCGTGCCTTTTGGGTCTGTGGTTTGCGTATCAACAGCAAAAGTTAACAGGGTACTATCAGTTAGGTCAGCTTCAACAATACCGTATAACGTGGTTTTTTCTTGGCTGAACCTGTCTTGATATGATTGCTGATCTTGATAGGCGAGTACGGCACGCGCACGCACGGTTTCACTGCTATTTAAACTACCCGATGCATCAACCACACCTCGATAGTTTTGCCAAGAACCAACCGTTGCAGAAATATTTACTTGGTTATGCACAGTAGGGCGCTTACGTATTAAGTTAATTGCTGCTGATGGATTACCTGCACCGAGCATTAACCCTGTGGCACCCCGGACGACTTCAATGCGTTCAAAAATTGCTGTGTCTGTTAAATTATCGCCGTAATTAAAGCGGGTATCGTAGGTTGTTGCTATGCCATCATATAAAATACTGGTAACACTGATACCGCGCGCTGAAATTGAATATTTACCATTATCGGCCTCTCTTGCATTGATGCCGGTTACGCTGGTGATGGCTTCAATAGCACTATTTAATTGTTGATCGGCCATAAATTCACTGGTGATAGCGATAGCTGATTGCGGAGTTTGCAAGTGGCTGAGATCAAGCCCTGTTGCTGAGTTCATTGCACTTACTTTGTAGCCGCTATCTTGCTGGCCCACGATGGTTAGTTTTTCAATGTCGTTTTTAGCTTCGGCATTTGCATTCGTTGACAGTCCACACACAAGAATACCAATAACACTGCAATATGTAACACAAAGAGGGGTGTTTAAAGTTGGGTGTATCATTTGAAGAAATCCATTTATATTAAAAAATGTGAAATTAACTTCTCACAGAAAGAGAAAACGCTTGATTATCAAACAGCGTGAGAGTAATGGATTTGGGTACAGAAGTAAATGCTTTTGAGATTGATTTTCATTTGCATGTGTTGAAGGTGAAATTCACCTTTCGATACAATTGCTTTGTGTCGAAAGGTGAGGAGTAATTTAGAGAAAGATAGCGCTAACTTGGAACAGTTTTTCAACTACGTTGATATGCTTTTTATCGATCAAGAACATAATGACGTGATCGCCTGAGTGAATTATCGTGTCGTCGTGGGCAATCAGTACATCATCATTACGGACAATCGCGCCAATCGTGGTACCTGCAGGCAGCTTAATATCAGCGATTGCACGGCCGACAACTTTAGAGGTATGTTCGTCGCCATGGGCCACCGCCTCAATGGCTTCTGCCGCGCCTTTACGTAATGAATACACATTAACAATATCACCGCGGCGAACATGGGTAAGCAGGGCGGAAATCGTGGCTTGTTGTGGTGATATGGCAATATCAATTTCGCCACCTTGCACTAAATCTACGTATGCACCACGCTGAATAAGCACCATGGTTTTTTGCGCACCCATGCGTTTAGCGAGCATGGCTGACATAATATTAGCTTCATCATCATTGGTTACCGCGATGAATACATCAACTTGTTCGATGTGTTCTTCTGATAACAACTCTTGATCTGACGCATCACCACAAAACACCACTGTATTATCAAGCATTTCTGATAACTGCTCAGCACGTTCTTTATTTCGTTCAAGCAATTTTACGCTATGATTCTTTTCCAGAGAGCGAGCAAGCCCAGCGCCAATATTACCGCCACCAGCAATCATAATTTTTTTGTATGAACGCTCTAATTTCTGTAGTTCATTCATTACTGCACGAATATGTTTGGTGGCAGCGAGGAAGAACACTTCATCATCCGCCTCAATTACTGTAGTACCCAGTGGTTTGATTGCTTTACCTTGGCGGTAAATCGCAGCAACACGAGTTTCAACATTAGGAATATGCTCTTTTAATGCTGACAATGCATAACCGACTAACAATCCGCCGTAGTAAGCTTTTACAGCCACCAGCGAGAGCATGCCATCGCCAAACTCTAAAACTTGTAACGCGCCAGGATAATCAATCAAGCGACGAATATACTTAGTCACTAGTTGCTCTGGAGCAATATAGTGGTCAACAGGTAAATCATCGTTTTGAAAGAGCTTTTCGCGGTACTTTAAGTATTGCTCAGAACGGATCCGAGCAATTTTAGTCGGCGTATTAAAAATACTATACGCGACTTGGCAAGCGACCATGTTCACTTCATCTGAACTGGTTACTGCGATGATCATATCGGCGTCTTCCGCACCGGCGCGGCGTAATACATCAGGGTGGGCACTATGACCTGTAACACCCTGTAGATCGTATTTATCTTGTAACTCACGTAATCGGTTGCCATCAATATCAACAACCGTGATTTCGTTTTGTTCACCTACCAGGTTTTCAGCGAGTGTACCGCCTACTTGTCCTGCACCGAGTATGATTATTTTCATGGTTTACTAAAAGCTTCTTATGAGTGTGTTTTTATAAGCTTGGCATAATAAAATCCGTCACTCTCACCAGGCAGTAACTGCAGCCCAGGGTTGCTTGGGGTATCGTTATCATGTAGCGGGATATGTTCAACATCGTTATTATTTGCTAAAAATTTAGCGACTTGCTGTTGGTTCTCTTGTGGTAATACTGAGCAGGTTGCATAAATTAGCGTGCCACCTGGTTTCAATAATGGCCAAATGCTATTGAGAATATCGCCTTGGAGTGTCGCCAGATCATTGATATCTGATGCACGACGTAGCCATTTGATATCTGGGTGACGACGAATAACACCCGTTGCAGAGCAAGGAACGTCTAATAGAATACGGTCAAACTGTTGCTCATCCCACCATTTGTGTGGTTGCGAAGCATCGGCACATTGTAAATCAGCGCCTAAGCCAATTCTTTCAAGGTTTTGCTTTACACGTTCAAGGCGGGTGGCATCGCTATCAAGTGCCAGTACATCAGCATCTGCGAGTTCTAGAATGTGACAGGTTTTACCACCGGGTGCTGCGCAGGCATCTAAAATATGCTCGTCAGCTTTTGGATCTAACAAGCGTGCTGCAAGCTGTGCTGCTGCATCTTGTACTGAACATGCGCCGGTGTCGAATTCAGGCAACGAAAACACATCGCGCGGTTTATCCAGCTTAATACCATCAGGGAAATCAGGATTGAGTGTATGTTCAATGTCATTAGCAGTGAGCATTTCGCTATATTCAGCGGTGCTATATTGCGCTTGGTTAACACGCAACCACATTGGTGCTTGCTGCTGGTTCGCTTCTAGTAGAGCTTGCCAAGAGTCAGGGTAAGCTTCAGTTACTTGTTTGATAAACCAGTTTGGGTGGTTGTATAAACACACTGGTATTTGCTTGGCTTTTTCTTCAAGCTCTACTTGCTGGCGCTGAAAGCTGCGTAAAATAGCGTTGATCAAGCCTTTTAAACCCAATGCGCGCAGTTGTTCTAATGCATTAACCGTTTCGCTAATGGCTGCATGCGGTGGAACCCGCATATGTTGTAGTTGGTAAATGCCCACATACAGTAAGAACTGGAATATACGGCGCTTACCTTTAAGTGGCTGCTCAACTAAATGTTGACAATAATTTTCTAAACTTGGTAAATAACGCAGTACGCCGTAACAAATTTGCTGTAATAACGCTTTATCTTTAGGTGGTAAACCTTGGCTGGCAAAAGGCAGCTCTTGATTTAATGAGGCGCCTTTATCAACCACGTTATATAAAGTTTCGGCGGCAAGCGCCCTGACATTACTCATTGTGTTCGCCTATTAGTGTGCCAGGAGTTACCCAGTCTGCTCGACCATTTAAAAAGTCAGTAATGGCCATTGGCTTTTTACCTTGTGGTTGTACTTGAGTGATATTAAGTGCGTTAGTACCACAGGCAATCACAATGCCGTGTTTATCGCTTTGTAATACCGTGCCTGCCGTGCCTTGCTGGTCAACGACATTAGCTTGATAAACTTTTACAGTGTGTTCACCCATTTGGGTAAAACAGACCGGCCATGGATTGAATGAGCGGATATTACGCTCTATTTGCGCTGCGTCCATCGACCAATCAATATTTGCTTCGTCTTTCGATAGTTTTTTAGCGTAATTGGCAAGCTCGTCATTTTGTACTTGCGGGGTAATTTCGCCATTAGCTAACTTAGTAATGGTGTCTATTAGTGCGCTTGGGCCTAAATCGGCAAGCTTAGCGTATAAACTTGCACTTGTTTCAGTGGCGGTAATAGGGCAGCGGCTAATATGCAGCATGTCGCCGGTATCTAGGCCTTCATCCATTTGCATTATGGTGACGCCAGTCTCTTCATCGCCCGCCCAGATAGCGCGTTGAATCGGCGCGGCACCACGCCAGCGCGGTAAAATTGAGCCGTGTACATTTAAACAACCAAGCCGTGGCGCCTCTAAAATTGCTTTTGGTAACAGTAATCCATAAGCGACCACGATCATAAGGTCAGCATTTAAGCTGCTTAGTTCAGCCAGAGCGTCGTCACTTTTTAATGAGGCAGGTTGAAACACTGCTAACTCATTGGCCAGTGCTAGCTCTTTCACTTCACTGGCTTTGAGTTTTTTACCGCGCCCTGCTGGACGGTCGGGTTGGCTATACACGCCAACAATTTGATGCTCTGAGTCGATAAGAGCTTGTAAATGGCGCGCAGCAAAGTCTGGCGTACCGGCAAAAATAATGCGTAATGGTTGTGTCACTGAACTTCCTAATTATTACTAAGGTATTATTGCGCTGCTAACTTAGCTTCTTTTTCAAGTTTTTTACGAATACGTTGGCGCTTTAACGGTGATAAGTAATCGATAAATAGTTTACCCTGTAAATGGTCAAGCTCATGCTGGATGCAAATTGCTAATAGCTCATCAGCATCTAAACTAAACTCTTCGCCATTTTCGTTTAATGCGGTCACTGTTACTGTTTCTGCGCGGTCAACTTTTGCATAAGAGTGTGGCACAGATAAACAGCCTTCTTCACTTACCGTGGTGCCATCTTGTTTAGTGATTGTCGGGTTGATCAATACTAACGGTTCATCACGTTCTTCTGATACGTCAATGACCACAATACGTTGATGAATATCGACTTGAGTCGCAGCTAATCCAATGCCGTTTTCATCATACATAGTTTCCAGCATGTCTTTTACAATTTGGCGAATTTGGTCGTCAACTTGCACCACTTCTTTTGCTATTGTACGTAAACGCTCATCTGGAAATCTTAAAACTTCTAACCTAGCCATAGTAACCTTTTTCACTTGTGCTTAATTTAGGGTATTGTATGCTCTTATTTTAGCCATTCGCGTTCACCTTTAACAGGTTTTGGTTGATAATAATGAAAAAACACCACAAGGAAGCTCAATGAAATACCCATTACTCGCGGCAATGTTGGCATTAAGTGCTACTTTCCCATCGTTAGCAGATGTATTAACTATAAAAAAAGATGCGCCTAAACAATACGTTGTGAAAAAGGGCGATACACTTTGGGATATTTCAGGAGTTTATTTGCAAGAGCCTTGGCAGTGGCCGGAACTTTGGCAAATGAATCCACAAATTAATAATCCACACCTAATTTACCCAGGGGATGCACTGTCTTTAATCTACGATGAGCACGGTAATCCACGTTTGGTGATTAATCAGGGTTATAAAAAGCTTTCTCCACATGGTCGAATTGTGCAAAAAGGTAAAAATGCGATCCCTACGTTACCTCTTGAGCTGCTGCGTCCTTACCTAACCTATGAGCAAGCACTAAATGCTGAAGACATTGCCGATAAACCTTATATTTTAGGTGCCAATGTCAACACTAAAATGAATACCGAAGGCCATATAGTTTATGTTAAAGGTGAGCTGAAATTACACGAGTCATACGCTATTTACCGCAAAGGCGAAGCATATGTTGATCCGCAAACGAACGAAGAGTTGGCTAATAAAGCACAATTAGTGGCGGTGGGTCGTGTATTTAGAAAAGGTGATATTGCCAATGGTGTACCTGCTTCAGTTAAAATTGAACAGGTAAAGAGAGAGATCAAAGCGGGTGATTTTTTAATGCCTGCGATAGAAGGTCAGCTATTACCTGCGTATTTTAATATTCACCGTCCTGAGCAGCCAGTGCAAGGTGAGATCATCGCATCAGTGAGTGGATTACGAGAATTCAGCACAATGGATATTGTAGTGCTAAACTTAGGGTCAGAGCAGCAAATTAAAGAAGGCCATATTTTAGATATTGAGCGTCAATCACCAACTGTTTTTGATGGTCGTAATGGCCCACGCTACAAAGAAGATTCAAATAGCCTTGAAAAGTTAGTAACAAACGCCAACGAATTTTTTGGCGTAGAGGCAGATGCCGACACGACTGTGTGGCATATGCCAAAAGAACAGGTCGGTCAGCTAATGGTGTTTAAAGTTTATAAAAACGTTAGTTATGCCTTAATCGTAAAAAACCAGCACCCAATCCGAGTCGGTGATTTTGCAGTTATAAATTAATTCAGGTTTGAGTGCTCTAAGGAGGGAGCATGAAAGATTCATCAGGCAAGCTAACCCATTGGCTTGCCTTTTATTTATGTAAAGGCTTAGGTGTTAAAACCTTATTGGCATTGGCACAAAAACTGCCATTAGATGATTTGTTTGAGCTGACTCATGAGCAGCTTACCGGTCATGGTTTAAGCCCGCAGGTCGCCACTAATTTACTAGCAACCGATTGGCAGCAAGTTGATTATTATCAACAGATAATTGTTAACTCACAGATAACCGCAATTGATTACTTCGATCCTCACTATCCACCATTATTAAAAGAAATTGCTAGCGCGCCTTTATTGCTATTTTGCCGAGGCAATTTAGAGTTATTGACCAGTCCGCAAATCGCTATTGTTGGAAGCCGCAATGCCACGCCAATCGGTTTAGAGATCGCCGCTGAATTTGCTCATCAACTCACTGTGGCTGGATTAACGGTAACTTCCGGAATGGCGCTTGGTATTGATGGTGCTGCCCACAAAGGAGCGCTGGCGGGCAATGGTAAAACCATTGCAGTGCTTGGTACAGGAGTGGATGTTTATTATCCTAAACGGCATAAGTTACTCACCGATCAAGTATCTGAACGGGGGATGTTGGTGAGCGAGTTTTTACCCGGTACAGCCGCTAATGCTAATAACTTCCCAAGACGTAATCGTATAATATCTGGTTTGTCATTAGGTGTGTTGATTGTCGAGGCTGAAATAAAAAGCGGTTCGCTTATCACCGTGCGTTATGCGCTGGAGCAAAACAAAGAAGTTTTTGCAGTGCCTGGTTCAATTAAAAATCCACTCTCTGAAGCCAGTCACTTTTTAATTAAACAAGGTGCAAAGCTGGTGGAAAATGTCAGTGATATTCTCGACGAAGTGAGCTTTTTCTGCGAAAACAGTCTATATACTATAGAAGAAGCAACGGTTGATGAACCTGCCTGCGAAATACTAAACAGTGTTGGTTTTGAAGTAACAGCTGTTGATTTAATTGCTCAGCGTAGCCAGTGGCCAATAGATAAAGTGCAAGCACGTTTACTTGATCTTGAATTGGAAGATAGGGTAGAGCGTGTATTAGATGGCTATATTAGAGTTCGATAAGCTTAGTGTGGAGGAAAGTAACATGTTCGATATCCTCATGTATCTGTTTGAAAACTACATTCACAGCGAAGCCGAAGTCTTTGTTGAGCATAATGAACTCACTGACGAATTATTACGTGCCGGCTTTAATAAGCCCGAAATATACAAAGCACTTGATTGGCTTGAGCAGCTTGCTGACTTGCAGCACAGTGATGAATTCCCTTATTTAAACCGCCTCCCACAACATGCGATACGTATTTTTACCGATAGTGAATGCCACATGCTGAGCGTAGAATGTCGGGGCTTTTTAATGTTTGTAGAACAAGTCGGAGTGATCAACAGCGCAACGCGTGAAATGGTTATGGATCGTTTGTTCGCATTAGATAAAGCTTATATATCACTTGATGATTTAAAATGGGTGGTACTTATGGTGTTGTTTAATGTGCCAGGCTCAGAGCAAGCTTATGCACAAATGGAAGAACTTATTTTTGATGAGCCGGCAGAGGTACTACATTAAGCAAGTGCTGCGCTTGTATCTTTAATTAGTTTGGGTATATTAGGCGAAAATTAGTCAGCTGCTTAGGGAACACATGAGTAAAATCGACCAATCGCTTTTTTCTGCAAATCAACATGCCTTAGAAAAAGAATACGAAGTGTGCCCTAAATGCGGTTCAGAGCTTGTGATCCGCAACAGTAAATCAGGTCCTTTCCTTGGCTGTGCGAGTTACCCCGAATGTGATTTTATTCGCTCGCTTGCTCAACATGATACTCAACAAATCAAAGTACTTGATGATAGCCCTTGTCCAGAGTGTGGTAATTCGCTAGTAGTGAAGAATGGCCGCTATGGTATGTTTATTGGCTGTACGGGTTATCCTGAGTGTCACTATATTGCTCATGATGAGCCTGAGCCAAATGAAGAAGTTTTACCTGCTTGCCCTAAGTGTAAAAAAGGCCAGTTAGTGGCGCGTAGTAATAAATTTGGTAAAACATTTTATTCATGTAATAGCTATCCAAGTTGTAAATACACACTCAATCACAAACCAGTTAGCCATATCTGCCCCGCGTGCCAATGGCCAGTAATGATGCAAAAGCAAATGACCAATAGTGTTGTGCTACAATGCCCTCAGAAAAGTTGCTCGCATAAATTCACGGTGAGCGAATAATTACCGGCTTTAATTTTATTGTATTTGGAGATTTTCAGTGACTGATACTACCTCAGTTCCTTTAACTGCCCTTGCTGCTGTGTCGCAAGGCGGGGTTATTGTTTACCCAACCGAAGCTGTTTATGGCTTAGGCTGTGACCCCGATAATCAGCAAGCTGTGGAGTGCTTACTGGCAATAAAGCAGCGGCCAGTTGAAAAAGGCTTAATTTTAATTGCCGATAATTATGGGCAATTATTAAAGTATGTTGATGATGCAAAAATTCCGATGGATAAACGCGCTGATATTTTTTCCAGCTGGCCCGGCGCAATTACTTGGGTTATGCCAGCGGCTAAAGGTACGCCCAAATGGTTAACAGGACAATTTGATAGTATTGCTGTGCGTGTAACTAATCACCCAACAGTAAAGCGCTTATGCCAAGAATTAGGCAAACCTCTTGTGTCTACTAGTGCTAACTTATCAGGACATGATACGGTCACTAGTATTGCAATGGCTAAAAGTGAGTTTGGCGAGCTGGTGGCATTTTATGTAGATGAACCACTTGGTGGTAACACGCAGCCTAGCACTATTAAAGATGTAATGACCGGCAAAGTATTTAGAGGATAACCATGCACAGCAATTTACTCGAACAAGTAAAAACCTACCTGATGGCCTTGCAAGACACAATTTGCCAAGGTTTAGAGCAAGCTGATGGCCAAGCCAAGTTTGTAGAAGACAGTTGGCAGCGCGAAGAAGGCGGTGGTGGGCGAACTCGTGTTATTCGTGGTGGCAATGTGATCGAGCAAGGTGGGGTGAACTACTCGCATGTGTTTGGTGCTTCAATGCCGGCATCGGCAACTGCGCATCGTCCAGAACTTGCTGGTCGTAGCTTCCATGCCTGTGGTGTCTCGCTAGTGATCCACCCAAACAATCCACATATTCCAACGAGCCATGCTAACGTACGCTTTTTCATTGCAGAAAAGCAAGGTGAGGAGCCTATTTGGTGGTTTGGTGGTGGTTTTGACTTAACGCCATTTTATCCTGAGCTTGAAGATGTTCAACATTGGCATCAAGTCGCGCATGATTTATGTGCGCCGTTTGGAGATGAGGTTTACCCTAAATATAAAAAATGGTGTGACGAGTATTTTTACCTAAAACATCGCGATGAAACGCGCGGTGTCGGCGGTTTATTCTTTGATGATTTGAATGAAGCCGGGTTTGAGCAAAGCTTTGCCTTTATGCAAGCAGTAGGCAATGGCTTTTTAGGGGCTTATTTACCTATTATTGAACGTAGAAAAGCAACCCCATTTACTGAGCAGCAACGAGACTTCCAACTTTATCGTCGTGGCCGTTATGTTGAGTTTAACTTAGTGTGGGATCGTGGCACTTTATTTGGCTTGCAAAGTGGCGGACGTACAGAATCAATATTAATGTCGATGCCGCCGCTAGCGCGTTGGGAATATAACTATACACCCGAAGAAGGCAGTGCTGAAAATAAGCTATACGCTGACTTTTTAAAACCAAGAGACTGGTTAGGGCTAGCATAGTAAGCAGGCTGCCAGTCAATATCTGGTTTATTGACTGGCAACTTTAAGTATTACATCAATTTAAAGCTTCTTACTTGCTCATCCAGTGAACGCGCTAGATTTAACAGCTCCTCACTTACTTTTTGGTTATCGTTAGCATCCACTAATGACCGCTCAGCGTTATCACTAATACCAATAACACTCCTATTTATTTCCTCTGCGGCTAAGTTTTGTTGTTCTGTCGCGTCGGCTATTTGAATATTAAGTTGATTTATTTCATTCATCTGCATAGAAATATCTTTTAAAGCTTGAGCAACATTTTTTACTTGTTGCGCTCTAGCATCAGCCTCCTCACACGATTCACCCATGGTTTTAACCGTTTGCGCCGCTTCGGATTGCAGTTTGTCGATTGTGCGACGAATTTCATCGGTGGATGCATGAGTACGAGTTGCCAATGTACGTACTTCATCAGCCACCACAGCAAAGCCCCGCCCAGCTTCACCTGCACGTGCGGCTTCAATCGCAGCATTAAGAGCTAACAAATTGGTCTGTTCAGCAATACTGCTAATCACTTCGAGTACTTTTCCTACCTCAAGTGTTTGTACTTGTAGTTGACTTACTTGCGCTGCAGCTTGGCGAACATCGTCTGCCAATTGATTAATACTGAGTTCTGTTTGTTCAGCAACATGCATACTTTGTTGTGCCAGTTCATTACTGTTTTCTGATTTTTCAGAGGCAAAGTGAGTGGTGTTTTTTACTTCATTAGAGGAGCTCTCTAGTTCGTTTATAGCAGCTGCCACGGAGTCTGTATTTTTCTTTTGCTCTAAAATAGCGCGCTCAGTAGTATCCGCTGAGGTATAAATTTTTTCTGCTGAGTGGATCAATACTTTTGATGAATGAGATACTTGAGCAATATTATCTTTAAAGGTAGCGATCATCTTATTAAAGCTGGTGGCGAGCCAACCCAGTTCATCTTCAGCGCTATCGTCAATTCGCAGGCTTAAATCTTTGTTGGTTGTAGCTAAATGCATAGCATGACCTAGCTTTTTAAGGCGTACAATAAAAATTTGTCTAAACATAATGCCCAGTAATACAAAGGCAATAATAAAAATAATAGAGAGTAATGCGGTATTTACTAGGGTGTTGTAAGTCACCGCATTATCAATATCAGCTAATGAGTAACTAATTTTAACTACGCCGAGTACATCACCTTCTTGTGCTTGATGACAGCCAAGGCAATTAGTGCCTTTATAATCGCTACTGGCAAACATAGGGCGCAGAAAAGTCATACTGCGGCTATTATTTTGCTGATCAATTAGCAATGTTTCCTTGCCTTTTAAAGCCTCGCGTTCGATATCGTTGCTCGGCGCTTGATTTTTATTGCCCGGCCCATAAAGTTTATTAACAATTGGGGAGCGAATAATATGCGCATCTTCAATATTTGGGTGCTTGCGTAGTTTTTGGCTTAATAGCTCTCTATTTGCCATGGTGCCTGTGATCATCAAAGTATTGATAGAGTCAAAGTAGTTATCAGCAAGAAGCTTAATATTTTCTGCAACAGTGTCTTGCGCAAGCGTTCGTTGTTGGCTTGAGCTACTAAGAATACTGGCAATTAACACAATAATGCCTGTTAGGGCCAATAGGGCATAAATTTTATGTTGGATTGATTTCACACGCACGACGCTTTTTCTAAATATTTGATCACGTATTATCTATATTTAAAAAAAGGCCGTTTTGACTTAGCGCAAATAACGTGCAGTTAAAGAGAAGTGCTAGTGCTGATTAATCATATGACTGGCAAGTTGTGCCAAAGATTTACGTAACCCTTCTCGTAATAAGGGATTATCAATTTCCGCGTCTAACGCTTTATTCATGCAATACATCCATTGATCTCGTAAATCTTGATCAATTGGAAAAGGCATATGGCGTTTACGCAGCATAGGGTGACCATGCTTTTCAACAAACAAGTCTGGGCCGCCTAACCACCCAGATAAAAACTCAAAAAACACTTGGCGAATACGGTCCAATGGTTGAGGATGCATATCATATAACGGTTTAGCGTATTCATCGCTGGCCATAATGTCGTAGAATCGATTCGCAAGTGCTAAAGCACCAGCTTCTCCACCCATCAGTTGATAAGGTGTTTTTTCTGGTGTTGGTGCTTGCTGTTGTTCTGGAGGTTTCGATTTTGAAAAGAATCGTTTAATCATAGTTTTATCATCATTAATTAGCAGTAAGTTACGAGGTAATGTTACTGCACAAAGAGGTTGCTCAAATATGGACAAATATGCAGTTTTTGGAAATCCTATTAAACACTCAAAATCCCCTGCGATACATCAGCAATTTGCAACCTCATTGGGCGAACAAATCGAATACAGCGCAATATTAGCACCGATTGATGGTTTTAAAAAAGCCGTGGCCGATTTTTTTGCCACAGGCGGTAAAGGGGCTAATGTTACAGTGCCATTTAAAGAGCAAGCATTTGCGCTAGTTGATGAGCGAACTGAATTGGCAACCATTGTCGGAGCAGTAAATACTATTAAGTTATTAGATGATGGGCGCTTACTAGGTGACAACACCGATGGCATTGGTTTTGTGAACGATCTGCTTGCGAATCAGGTTACCATTAAAGATAAACGGGTCTTACTTATAGGTGCAGGAGGCGCTGCACGTGGCGTGGTTTTGCCGTTATTGGCACAACAGCCGAGTGAAATCATTATAGTCAATCGTACGGCAGCAAAAGCTAAGGAACTAGCTGAATTATTTGCCCAATACGGTAATGTAACTGGCTATGGTTTTGATGATTTGCCAGTAAGTGATTACTCGCTAATTGTAAACTCTACGTCTAGCAGTATGCTTGGTGAATTGCCTGCGCTTGATAAAAAACACCTTGATGGCTGTGAACATGTTTATGATATGTTTTATTCACAGCAAAATACGCTGTTTATGCAATGGGCTCAGGGCTATAAGGCTAATATTAACGTACTTGATGGAAGTGGCATGCTAGTAGGGCAAGCTGCACAAGCCTATTTTGTGTGGCGCAATAATATGCCTGAAATACTCCCTGTTGTTCGGGCATTAAAAACCGGAGAGCTTGCATGAACCAAGCAATCCAATTTATCGACCGATTTGAATTTAACGTACAATCCCAGCAGTTAACGTTTTTTGCTCAAGTAAGTGGCTTAATGGTTGAATGTGTCATTGACACACACACGCTAGCATTGGCAGACCAACAAGCTGCAAAGTTACATTTTGAACAGGCGCGTTTTGACTATGAAGATATAGCCGAGCAACTAATCGAGAATGAAGAATATAACTCGGCAGGACAAATCATTGTTTCAGTGCTGAGTTAATCCTCAGCTAGATACTCATCTTTAAGCTCAACATAATTAGTTGCTGATATTTTTAAAAAACTCAGCTCTTGCTCGGTTAAAGGGCGCGCCTGCTTTACTGGACTACCCACATAGAGAAAGCCCGATTCCAAGCGCTTGTTTGGTGGGACTAATGAACCGCCACCAATTATCACATCATCTTCAACAATGGCATTATCCATTACAATCGCGCCCATGCCGACTAAAATACGATTCCCCAAACAACAGCCGTGCAACATAACCTTGTGACCAACGGTAACATCATCACCAATAATTAATGGATAACCATCTGGGTTACTTTTACTGGCACGCGTTAGATGTAACACGCTGCCGTCTTGCACGTTAGTACGTTCACCAATGCGTATATAGTTAACGTCCCCTCGTGCTGCTACTAATGGCCATACACTACTATCTTCACCTAATGTGATATCACCAACTAAAACAGCCGACTCATCTATATAAACAGACTGGTTAAAACGAGGAGTAATTCCTTTATAAGAACGGATTGCCATAAAACACCTAATAAATTAAGAATAAGTTCAATAGTAAGAGGTAAATAGTGTAGCAGTAGAGCCTATAAAATGGCCAGCTAGGATCTGTGCTGTATACTAAACTAGCACTTTTGAGCTGTTTAGCGCGTAAATTGAACGAACAGCACTTTATTTCAAGTTTTCTTTAAAAAACGCTTGCGTAAAATTCGCCGCGCCCTATAATACGACCCCACTGAGACGGCAGACAGCAACGCTTAGCGAGGCAAGAGTTAATCAGTTAGTCGAGTAAAACTTGAGTTTAGATTTTTAAGAAAGTTTAAAATTAAGTGTTGACAAAAAAATAGGAAAGCGTAATATGCGCAGCCCTAGCGAGATAAAGTTTAACTTTAACCGCAGCGTTCTTTAACAATATAAAGCAATCATCTGTGTGGGCACTCGTACAGATTGAGTTCTAACAGCCGAGCTTAACTTTCTTTTAGATAGCTAAGCAAGGCAAACAAATTTAGAGTCTCAATTGAAACTGAGTGACCAACAGCAATAACTTACTTAGGTTTTACTTAAGAAAAGAATTGCAGCACAGTCAATTCGTTTTTGGCAACAAAAACAAATAATTCAGAATTCATTG
>NZ_CABVLM010000020.1 GCF_902498845.1 Pseudoalteromonas rhizosphaerae
TTAAAAAGAAAGGGTTCATCACTTCAACTGCTGGAAAAAGCCGAACGATAAAGCTATTGATAGGAATAAATCAGTTGCCTGAATTTAAGTAAGGCAACTGATCAGAACTTCTGTGAACGAGTACTAGTAAGTTTGGTAAGCAATGGGACTCATTAGGAAAATCGCCAAAACCTGTATATATACATAACGGTTTTAATTTTGGTGTTATGGTTTGTTCCGAGTTACAAAATAGTAAAGCACGCGTTCGCTTTCAAGGAGCCGTTGATGCATTAATGGTGCTCAGTTGGAATAGAGATCTTGATACCTTCGCGTCTCTAATCGAATCTGCGGCTTTAGATGTTCATGCTTATACTATTTTAGTTAACAATCGAAAATATGGTGACAGTAGAGTACGCTCTCCAGCAAAAGAAGGCTTTCTGCGTGACATCGCTCGTTTAAGAGGCGGTGATAATGATTTCGTGGTAGCTGCTACTATAGACATTGCTACACTTCGAGCTTTTCAAAGTAGAGCTAAACGTTGGCCAGAAAATGGCGATAAGTTTAAGCCCGTACCTGAAGGCTTTCGCTTAGCAAATAACCGGAAAGTACTTCCTCCTAAATAAAACTGTATGAAAACAAAAAAGCGAACCAGAAGTGGTTCGCTTTTTTGTTTTTACTGACCTCAAAATTCAACTATCGGTTGCAGACTTTATTCGAGTTGCAAACTTAATTCCGATAGTTGCATTCTTTATTCGCAACCTACAATCATGATCAGAGTTATTTAAGTTTGGGAAAATGCAGTTTTTTAGACCGCATTTTTCGTTATAGAGTTTTTAGTTATAGATTGGGAATTTTAGTAGGATTTAATAACCCCTAATCTAAGCGTAATTATTATAGTTTGGGAATGTTAATCATAATTACTCATTATCTATATTTAGGCTTCCTCAAATGCCAACCACTACCTACAGGACACCTATAAGCTTCGAGCTCTCGATTAGAGCTCTCATAAAAGTCATCAGCAGAGCTTTCCGCCTCAATAAAACTACCGAAAATTCGCTTTTTAATACCATCACCAGATACACACTTTTTACAAGTCGTACTGCCGGACCGAGCTATTCGTGTTTGGGCATGATGGTCATCTGATCCAAATTTCAACATTTGGTAGTCAGACTCAATATCAGCTTCTATTTGTTTAATCTGATTTTTAAATAAATTTTCAGAAAAATTATGCATACGTATACTCCTTGACTGGCCATATAGACCGTAAAGTTTTTACATGGCGGACGGATAGCGTCAAAGTAAGAGCATCAGGCTCTAGTACACCAAGTTTAGTTATTTAGATTGGAGGTAATTAATAAATTATGTGTTGCGCATTAGGTTACGCCTAGTTCTTAGGGCTTTTTCAGAATGATTTTTATGACCTAACTCAGTTCGCTGACACATAAGAAGCCACCATTCAGCAGCGATAATGCTTCTTTTTATATCTTGAACAGAAGCGTCTTTCTTAGCGTGTCGTCGAACAGCCTTATAACACTCACTGGCAATAGCTCGCACATCCTCATTAGGATCTGATTTTTTGGTGAAGTTGACTGTTTTATGGACTTTTCCATTTAAGTCCAAACCTAATTCAGTAAGAGCTTTTAAGTAACCTTGCCTCCAAACAGAAGATTGTTCTGTTACTTGGCTCGTTTCATATTTATCATCTTTCGCTTTTTCACCTTTACGAATACGCAGTCGGCTTAGGCAAAATTCAGCTAATTGTTGGGAAAATTGCACATAAAAATCTTTTTCAACTTGCTCATGTTTAGCTATTGTAAGGCTTCTATTCTCATTTATTTTTTTTGCACACTGCTCAGCAGCAAGTTGCTTTAAGGAATCGTACCATTTGCTAAAGCCTTTACGCTCAAACAAACAGTTAAACTTTGCAAGAGCCTCATCAGAGAAAGGTTCGGTCGACGAGCGCATTAGAAAAAGGCGATGTCGTAAAGCTTTATCTGGTGCAGAACGATCTAAAAAACTAAGTAATCTATCAAGTTTTTGATGGTATGTTTCTAGATGATCTTTATTCTCTACTTTTACGATTTCACCACGTATTATCCCAATGCTTTTATCTATATAGGGAACCATCTCTTCTCGTTCTAGCCTGTCAATTCCAGTAACAGCCCAATCAGGTATCAAAGCTTTAGGAAAATCCTTAGCGTCAATCAAGTCGGTAAAAAGCTCATTCCACCAAGCGGCGCATTCTGGATATAAATCTTCAGCTCGGCGGCTATTAAAAGGAATTGAACAAGATAAAATTCGTAGTTTACTTTGATAGTCTAACTCTTCTAAAGCGACTAAAAATACTTTTTTCCATGAGGTAAAATGCTTATCATAACCCCATAAATCAACGCTATCCTTTAATTCACCTCGAAACTGACTAGGCTTTGATTCAAGTAACCTTCGAAAATCTTCTTTTATAGAAAACTCAATCCAAGTCGATATCTGTAGCGGTTTCAATTTTAAGCAAAACTCATGATGAGCATTATCTTTACGTCTATATAAATCAATAATGTTTGAGTTGCTGTAGTTATAGTGCCTCTCAAAGTTACGAGACTTAAATGAACTAAAGTATCCGTCTAGCTCTTGAGCCCACCGCACATGCTCTTCGGATGGAACATTATCTAAGTTAGTATTTATATATAGTAACTCTTGAAGCTCTAGCTTCGTGTTCTCAAGCCATTCATAATTTAAAGTTTGAGTTTCATCACTATCTATAAGTTCAAGAGATATTGAATCATCAAGATTAGAGAAGGACTTATTGTAAAAGTATAAAAAATCGAACCACTTATAATTAAATCTACCAGCTTGAGAGTCGTAAGTTATCCATGCCCTTATAAAATCTAAACCACGAATTATATTAGTTGAAGTATTAGTTATTTCTTCAATTTGTGGTCCTTGCACGACGTTTGAATTAGCTATATAAGTCATAGCTTTATATAAGCGCTTGCTATCTAGTGACTGTAATCGATGAGATATTTCATCAAAGAAACTCCAAAGTACAATAGCTCTATCGCTATCACTCAACAAACATAATGAAGTATCATCAAAAAATGCTTTAGTGAGGCAGTAATCCTTTCCGTACAACCATGATGAAAACATTATATAGCTACCACATTTATCCATACCGTCATTAAATAACCCAAACAGTGCGTTAGGGTAATAAATGTCAGCTACGTCCTTTAAAAAAGCAATTATTAGTTCGTTATTCAAAGGTGCTCGGTAGCCTTCATAAAAACTAAAGATACAATTTTCAATGGTTTTCTGTTGAGTCAATAAGATAGAAATACACTTTGCAGACTCTGATGTATGGGGTTTAGTCTCAGCTAGGGCCTCTTCAAGAGCTAATGCACCTCTAAATACATTCATCCATGTATCAGAAAAGTGTTTAATCATTAATGTTCTGAAATTGCCTTGTATATCAAACTCATCTAGAGCTTGTATAAAGCGTTCTTTAGGGTCGTTTTTTTCATCGAAGGTGATATTGCCAAAAGGCGCATCAATCCTGCACATAGTATTCTCCAAAAATAATGAAGTTAGGTTTCACAAAAAGTATCCGGTATAACCGGTTTGCAGCTGAAACCTCCCGTGCAATAGATAGGGAGCGGAGTATAAAGTTAGAGCAAACATGCTCTGTAGCCGACTGCAATTTAGTCTGTTTTTAAGATAAATAAATTTCTCAGCGAAGTCAATAACTTCAATAAGGAACAATTCTAATTTTTAAGATTAAAATTATTTGTCTCACTATTCTCTAATAGTTTCAATTCAATGAATAGAGTTAAATGGCCCATCAACAAACTCTCTAACTTGCTTCAATTGCTCTATATCTCCACCAAGCATAAACTCCAAAGCAGACTGATCATTGAACTCTTTGTTTGGTTTATTTACCCATTCATCAGCCATGCTTCTATCATTGAAAATTAAGCCTAATCCTTTGTAAATTCCAATAATGTATGAGATACGTATAATTACATCGAGGTTCATGCTTTCAACATTACCTTGTTGCCATTGCTCAAATTCATTTCTATCAGGGCTACTTAAAAACACTTGACGCTGTTCTAAATTAACACCCCATGCATCCATAATATTTAAAAATACCTTTAGCGCGATCCGAGCCGCTTTTCTCGGATTTTGTTGCAGTACATTATTTGTATATCCATCCATATTCACTCTCTTATTTGTTGTTGAAGTATGTATTCTTAAAACCGTTTAACCATTCTCTATCGTGCTTATAAAGCCACATATACTCTTTATCTACTGCTTTTCTAAGCTTAGAAATAGATGGTCTAACAAGCGTGTATAGCGCTGAGATAATAGCCTGCCGTGCGGTTTTTCTGCGGGTATAAAACCTGATGCGTTGACGCAGCTTTTTTATCGCCGTTTGGCCAACTAGCACTTGCTCAATATCACCTACTGATAAATTAAAATCACGCGCTATTACTTCTGTCGGCTTTCCTACGATTAACCGTATCAAGATAGACCTGTGCATTATGCTGCTAACTTTTCGGGTATATTCTTTTAGTGCTATACCATGCACTCTAGCAAGATTACGAACGGTTGCAGCACTGACATTCGCTTTACAAATAATATCCCTTAAGGGCATACCTGATTTCAATAATGTTAATGTTTCCTTATGGCGCTCTTCGTCAATATTCACTTGTGGTTTGGGTTGTTTAACTGCACGTACCTTAATGCTTTCTCCTTTTCCGTAAGCCACAATAAAATCGCCGAAGTGCTCGAACAAAAAACTAATAATTAATACGTGCTTGATAGGATGATGACTAGAATCATCGTTATAGAAAATATTTGCAGGAAAGCCCTGCTCAACCGAGGGATTTAATAACTTTCTTACTCGCTCATCATGCATAAGTGGAGCAAAGTACGCTTTCATTTCATTACGCCATTGTATATGTCGAACAGATTTCGTTGTTGCCAAGCCTTTATTAATAAGCCTCACCGCATATGTTTGCCCAAGCTTAGCTCGATCAAATGAATAGTCATTAAGGACAAAGTGATTTATTTCCGCAATCTTAAGTAGTAGAGGGTTTGTACAGTCAGTGACTGAACTGCCAATCTCAGGGAATACAAGCTGCTTACGCGCTTTAGGTTTTGAAACAAGCATGCATTCATGCTTTAAACAAACCATAGAAAGTGGCAATTGATGCTCTAGCAACCAGTACGCCTCACCAAACGCTAACTCTTGCTCTGAAGCGCATACAGGGCAAAATTTATGAGTACCTTCATTCATAATCCGGTTGGATAATAATCCAAGCACTTTGAACGCAGCACCACTGTCGCCAACTATTAAAAAATCACGTGCTTGCTTTTTAACTCTATCAGGTGAAAAAGAAGAGTAATATTGAAAAAGAGAGTGGTTATCTATAAAACAATCAATCTCGCACGATGTTAATGATGATAGCTGACGTAAATACGAGGGGAAAATAGAGTTCAGCTGAATATCCTTATTACCGAACTTATTTATCATCGATTGCGAAAAAGACGTGGATACATCATTTAGCACTATACGTGCTGCTATGCTGTATATTGTTTCCCCTTTATAAATTCGAGGGACTATTTGTAACATTCGCATAACTTATCCTTGCCTGACTATTTAGCTACGCCGCACTAGCTTTTACTAATTCACGAATGTCTAATGGCAATACAACAGGAGGGATCTCACGCCTTATATTTGAAGTGTTTAATAGGAATTCTAAAGACAAATTGAACTCGTCCCTCGTTAGAAACAAATCAATGAGCATTAAATAGAACATGGGATGAAAGTGTTTCTCTGGTTCTAAAAAGTGCATTAAACCACCTGATGAGTTCAACGGGTAATGTCCCGATGTCAACTTACCCCAATCAAAATAACGCTTATAAACAGAGCTATTAAAACGCTTTGCTAGTATGTTTTGCATATACTGAACTCGCTGCACCTGATATGGATTTTTTCTATCATAAGAATAAACACACGCCTTTTGACGCAGCAAATTCAGTACCCGGAGTTTACGCTCTTCTGGGGGAGTATCCGTTAATTCAGAGACCCACCCCAATAACGCAACATCTTTTTCAATATCACTTTGCGAAGCAAGTATCGATAAATTATTGCTAGGCGGTAAAGAAACGTGACAAGAGGCAAGCTCTTCAAGCAATACACTATGCTTATTGCACACACGTTTATATAAACATTGATGTTCTACATGAAGGTAAGTTGTGCCATATTTTTGCTCATCTTCATTTGCACACTCAGGGCAATAGCGCCAATATTTATCTTGTAGAACATTTAATGCATTACTAAATTTGAACGTAGATAACTTTTTCAAAATGGTTTCAATACTTAAACCTTGAAACGCGGATTCATCTAAAAACAAACTATAATCATGTATATTGGTAAACTTACTAATAAAGTCCGCTAATGAGTATTTTGATAATAGTGCATGAGCAAGTTCAGAATATAGTGGGCACCACAACCGTCGGGGTGAGTTCAATTTTGAACTGCACCCATTTACTTGAATAAATGATTCAAGAGTCTCAAAGCGAGTCATTTGAAACCAACGATAAATGATACTTACTGCATGCTCATCAGGTAGTGGAGTTGGTACTTGATGCATAAAACTCTCACTCGTTCTCATAACTTGCAACAATTGAATCAGCATCTATCATTTCATCCCCCTCATTAATTCGCTCAACACTTTGGGCTGGTTTTAAATGGTGCTCACTAGTGCGCTTACGTGCAGGTTTCGGAGTGAATGCCTCGGCTTCACTGTAAAGCTGTGCAACATTCATATTTGAATCAGTGGAACGATTAGCTTTCTTTTTAGGGCTCAATACGTTGTAGTCTTTTCGAAGCTTAGAAAGAGGGGCATGCCAAATTTCCATACGTGTTTGGTAAACTTGTTTAAGTAACTTTAAACAGTCTAGCTTCTTTCCTTTCTCTGAAAGCGAATGATAGTTACGTATAAATGCGATTGAAAGCACTGATATTGCATCAGTCACTCCAGCACATAATACAAGTAATTGCAGCTTGAATTCATTACTATTTACTTCACTATTTTCAAATATCGAGGGTTGGAAATACGCAGAAAAAAACTCATCAAACTTAGACGTATCGGCATGCCATTGCTTAATTTTAATATGTGCGACAGAGTTTAATCGACGCACAGTTTGCAACTTAGTCGCCTTTGTTAATGCTTCATTTTCAGTACTCTTAAACGTAGCTAAAGCATCATCTGTTGTAGAAATGATGACGGGTACGCCAATTTTATTAAAGAGGGTTTCAATTTCCGGTAGTGTGGGAGCATCTTTGAAGTTTGATGAAGGGTTTAATACAAACTGTGCTTCATCTATGTGTATCAATCCGATGTTATATACAACAGCTGCTGTTTGCATTGCATGAAAAAGTTGATCGATAGAATCTCGTGACTTTACAAAATCACCTTTAATTTCACACCCTACCACACGTTCTAATTCATTAAAAAAGTTATGGGCAAGCGCTTTACGACTACGAGATGCTTGCATATCAAATGACATCCACACCACTTGCTGTGTTTCGAATACCTGACCACGATACTCAGTGTGTTTTATGACTTGTGGAAATGTACTTAAAATACGACGAATTAACACTGTTTTGCCAATCCCTGCCTTCCCACTTACCAAGATGCTTGGTGCAGTTGCCACATGTTCGCACGGTTGTTCTACATCAAATTTACAATTAGCCTTTAAGCGAGTACTAATAGAATTCGCTAACCGGCGGGTATCAGCATCTAAAGGGTTTCGCTTCACATAACACTTGCGCATTTGTGCATATACATTTTCATAGAGTTGGTATGCCTCCTTCGTAGGAATGTGAACTAATTTCAAGTCATCGAGACAATCATTCACATCAATCCTTGATAATGCATTAAAGCAGTCAGGAAAATGCTTAAACACATACATTAGTTCAGTAAACTCACTTTCAGTGAGTGATGATGGGAGCGCTTCAACAAGCGGATTCCCTTGATATTTACTAAGCGCTTGCGCTTTATAATTTGCTTTAGTTCTAGTTACTTTCATCAATATATATCCTCATAGTCTTCATCATCATTAAGTTGCTCGCTACTCACTTTAAATTCGGAGTTGGCTTGCATTGTTTTAAATAATTGCTCTGCTTTAATTCGCTGCTCATCTTCAATCATGATTGCTTTACGTTCTGCAATACCACTTTGAATAGTTTTTTGTGTATTGGGTGGAGCATCTTTAAAATCATTGTTCAAACGATGCTCTACAGCTTGTTCAACTTCATGTTCAAAATTGACCAGTGCATTTTCTTTTTTATGCTCTAATTCTTTGCGATTTTCTTTTATTAAATTAAGTTGATATTTTGCTTGCAGCTCAGTCATACCTTCATACCGCTGATACTCTTTTTTGAGTGAGAGAGGCTGAAGTTCGCCTGCTTCATCTTTGAAGTAAATAGTGTCTACAGTGCCGCCGAGGCTGATCACATCAATTTTAAAACGAGCGCCTGTTGCTTTTGCAAACCATCCTTTTTTCTCAGCCCAATCGCTGAAGTACCCTAAACCTTTGAGACTAATTTCGTTTCGATGAACTGTGGCCTTAAGTTTAGGCATTAGGAGATAGACAAGCTCAGGGAGCCGCTTTTGCGACATCCTGGGACGCCCTAAAAGCTCATCATTGATTAAGTGGGACCACATGGCTGACGGCGTTTGTATGACGTCGCTCATCGCCATTTCAGTTGTCAATAAGCGCTCACGAGAGTTCATCGTGTTATGGATACAAATAGCTCTTATGATGAGCCTATGAACATCTTCAATTAAGAGAACAGCTCGTTGAGACGCATGCTGAATACCGGCGTCACGCTTTTTCTCTACTGACCCAGTAATGTTGGAAAGAAAGCCTTGAATAATATGCAGTATATGTTCGACAGTGCCTTTCCCGGCTCCATTTGCTGGAGGGCAATAATCTACAATAGAAAGACCTAAATCTTCTTCCAATACTGTACTAAACTGCTTGGGAGTATTTTCACCACCATTATCAAGGCGAATTGACAAGGGGAGATGTTGACATGACCAATCATCATCATCGATATGAACATTGTATTGCTTTGCATACTCTTTCTTATTTTGGACACAGTTGACTAATGCCTCTGCAACACTTATCCATTTTGGTGAACTAAAACCAAGAGAGTAACCCATCACCTTCTGAGTTTTTACACACACTACAATACACAAAGTCGGCTTGCCCGCAGCTTCTATTTTGTTTTTATTCAATGGGTAAGCAACATACAGAGGCAACTCAGTTGAGTCTGACTCACAAAGCTGGCCTGCACGAGTAGCGCCTTCAAAAGCGCAGCCTGTCATATCTTTACGATTATTTTCATAAGCAGACTTACCAATTTTTAAAACTTGCTGCTGTTGCGGATCAAACGCTTTATTAAATAAACGTTTAAATTGCTGATAATTAATTTTTTTTGATTCATCAACAGCAAGTTCAAAGTGTGTTTCTCCTGCTATTTCAACGACTATTTCATCGGAGCAATACTCTTTCAAAAACAAAATATGTAAGCGTTTTAAACAAAACTTCCCATCTTTTTTATCCACACAGTTTCGAAGTGCAAGTCGTTGAACTTTAACAATGTCGCTTGGTTCAATCATTCTAGTCATCAAAGTAGGAATAAGACTGCCCTTTGGTCCGGGTTTTGTTTTATAAACTCGCTTACTGTTACCCACATTCGCGTACGCAATTGGTAAAAGCGCATTCTTACGACACCCATTTGAAATATATCGATTCAAGGCTCTTCGAATAGCTTTTTCATTAACGTTTAAATCAGCTGCATGCTGTGTGATTTGGCGCGCAAGCATGCCTTGCAAGTATTTTAAGATTTGCTCATCTGATTGAAATTGCTCTATCACAGACCAACTCGCTTCGCGCTTTTTTATCCAGTTAGGGCTCTCTACTTCTAACTGTTCATCACTTACACGTGAGCGCTCATCATGCAAGTAGAATAAGCCACACCCATCATCGTCAAGCAATTGTTTAAAGAGCGTGTGCGCATGATTGGTCGATAGTGCAAGCGGTTTTTGCGGCTCAACTTTGCTTTTCATCTGCGTTAAATTTGTTATCACAAAGTATTGAGCGTACTCCGTACTCTCATTAATCACTTTTGAGACAAAAAACTCATCACCTGCACCAAATTGTGCTTTAAACTTTTCAACTCCCATGGGCGTCAGTTGTAGTATGTCATTTACAGCAAACATAAATATCTAGCCCCACTTACTTATCAAAGCGAGCTTAATCGGCTTATGCAATTTAATTTCTTGCATCAAATCGATTGGCAAAGCATTTTTAAATATTGCGTTCGCAAAAAGTGTCATACTATAAGATGGCTCTATATGCAGTGATGCAGACGTTGCACTCAATGACTCTCGCAGGGTGTGGCTCGGATGTTTAATAACATCATCTAGAAGAGTGGTTACAAACTCGTTTATTTCATTTATACATATGTTCTTATCATATTTATCTATGTAATTTATTAAGTTATGCGCTTTATCCTTTGACACATCATCTCGTAAGATTTGCTCACTACGCACACCAAATCGTTTCCAATACGTTTCTGCAATCTCTAGTTTTTGGTTCGTGCGTGTTTGATTTCGACCACCAATACTATATTTAAATGCATAAGCAACACGATACTCCGAGCCATTTTCATCACGGTATGTAATTAGTAAGTCGGTAGTAACAACCGTCAATTCGCCAGTTAAATGTTTGCGGGGGTGGATGACGCCGAGCGTGTCAGCAATCTCTTGCGTAAGCACATAGTCAAGCGGATATTGCTCTTTAATTTCAACAACATTCGAATCAAATAACTTTGAAATGTAAAGGTGCTTTTCACCTTGCCCCATGAAAGTAATCACTCGTTTTTGAACTGGACAAAAGAATATAGAGCGTGTGCCAGCCGACATAAAAGTGCTTTTCACATATGGAATATGGATACCGCGCTTTTTAGCTTCGTTAAACTCTCTAACTTTTCTATTTGTCGCTTCAGAAACGTATAATTTTTTCACTTGAGTAACTCTTCTTTAATCTTGTCTATTTTTAGTAATAGAACAGAATTGAAAGTTAAACAAGCTGAAAAAGTTAATTACAAAAACATAAATACATGTTTTTAAATATCTTTTTTTGGGTTTGATTGTAAAGTAGGGGTTAGGGTAATAAATATCAATTTAAACACTAAAAAGATAGACCATTAAAGATAAACCATTAAAAACAAGGTATTAAAAAACATAAAAACTGTTTTTTTTATTAAACTAGCAATAAATTATGTAAAAAAATACACACCAAAAAGACTACTCACAATTGGAAGAAGTACTGTATACCTATACATTCAACTGGTTGTAATCTAGGCTTAAAAAACAGAGAAGCAAGTTTATTTTTTGCGTCCACGAAGACTTAAAAACCGATTTTGAGGATTTAATTATGGCTAAAGGCAGTAGTATTAATGGGAATGGCGGCGGTAAAAATGGTGGTAATAATAGCTACACAGTTATTGGGCGTGGCGATGTTTCACGAGCCAAGCTCGTAAAAGAAGTAAAGCAAGGTCAGCATCCCGATACCCATGTTTATAAACGTGATGGCGTAGAGTATGCACATAATAACCCTAATCATAATAAGCCCGATAACATTAATGATTAAGAAAGTTGTAGCTGAAAAGGGATTCAGCTATTACTTAAACATTAATATCATCAAATTTATTTGTTTTTACTGGACAAATATCCATATAGAAATTTAAGTATTAATGCTTGATTCATTTGTTCCAAAAATTAATTTTATAATAAAATGAATTACTTACAAAAGTAAATCTTAAATTTGAAAAGTACTGTTTGCAGGCAAAGTGATTCTTCTACTATCTTCAACATTATTTGAAACATCAAAAGGTATAACCCAGAGCTTTAATTCCCCACCATACTCAAAGGGATATGCAATTGGTTCCATAAAGTCATCATGACTAGGATAAATTAAGAAAAGCTCCCCATAACCAGATAAGTATTTATGCCCGTAAGCGAACATTTGATACAAATCGCTCTGCGATAGCTCAAATTTATCAGTGCCATTGTCTTTTCTACTGTCGATTAATTTCCATTTTGTATCTAATACAACAATTCTCTTGCTATTTTCTGTGATGAGGAGATCTGGTTGTAAACGAAAAATTTTTCGTTTATTGAATGACACTAGCGCCTCAGATTTTGCTTGAGTCTCAAGAGTCATGTTTTGAGGTAACTGCGTTGCTAAAATTGAAGCTACATAGCTTTCAAAAACAGTTTCTAGTGGAAATAATAATGATGATGCATAACTGCTACCCGTCATCGTCAAGGGAGAAAATCCTTCGAGAATTAACTTAGCCCAGTCAAAGGGTTCTTTATAATAATTCATCCCCCGATCTAACTTAACGGCAGACAAATCATTTTTAACATTTGTGCTTAAAGGGATACCTGTAAAAGCAAATAAAAGTTCTTTAGCTAATTTTTGGTTTGCAGCACTAGAAGAATAACTTGAGACTTTAGTTAATGCTAAGTGAATTAACCTATTAATAGGTCTATCAAGTACAAACTCATCATGCGCAACATAAAATTTATGTTTATTAATTGAGTTCTTTTTCAACTGCTTACTAACTAACAATTTTCCCTTCAAAAAAGAGAGGTTGTTTTCACGTCCAATATAATCACTTCGTAGCCCTTTTTTAATCAGTACGTTCACTGAATCAAGAAATTGACTAATAAACACTTCAAGTAGTGGCATTCTAGACTTAGACAAATTGGCGCTCTTAGTGCGAATGTGGCGGAAGGAGCCAAGTGTTGCCAACATACTGAGCAATGAATTGCGCGCTCTAGCTTGACCGTCTTCGCCATCTAGCTTTCGACCGATTTTAGGCAAGACTTCAATTTGAGTGCCATCTGGTGTAAACAGCACCCCAGCATAGTTCTGGAGTTGGAGTACCTCGGTATTATCTATACTCTTTAAATTCAGAAATCGGCTTTCAGATTCGTCACATAGGCAAAGTTGCTTCAAGTAAGCGAATGATGATTGACTGATTCTACTTATGCGTTTCGAATGCACTACTTTTTCGCCAACACCTAAATAGCCAAATTCAAATACTGTTATTGCAGCTTGAATCCTTTTCACTACTTAATCTTCTTTTTTTGCTTTATAAATGCCTATGTATGCTTCCGGCTTGTTCCACACATCATTATCAAAAGGCAAAAGCGTATAGCTTTTTTCTTCTTGTTGATAATTATTCAAACCGTGGTTATTGCCAAACAAGCTATCAAACGATTGTTTTTCTTCTCTTACAAATTGCAGCTCTTCGACTTTTTGGTTATCACCAAGTACTAATCGTATTTTATTCCAGTCCTCAAAAAAGTACTCTTCTAGCAATGGAATTATTTTGTTTTTAAATACTGACTTTAGTGTTCCAAATGCTAGGTCCTGTTTGCCTACTAAATCTTTAACAGGGATGAAAAAAGCATGACCAAGTGTATGCTCTCTGTCGTATAGTGCTTCAATGCGCTGATTCATTTTGCTTAGTAGCGCTTCCAAATCTACACCCTTAATTGACACCTCATGAAACAACTCAGGTCTAGGCATCATTTCGACAAAATCAAAGCGGCGACGAAGCGCTGTGTCCATCATCGCTAATGAGCGATCCGCCGTATTCATAGTTCCAATTAGATACAGATTTTCTGGAACACTAAACGGTTCACCTGAATTTGACAAAACAACTTCTAATGCTTCGCCTTGCTCCTCTCCAGACCTTTTCGATTCTTCTATTAGGGTAATCAATTCACCAAATATTTTTGAAATGTTACCCCTATTTATTTCATCAATCACAAGTACAAAGTTTTTAGCTTCACCTTGTTTCGGCGCTTCAAAATCATTTACCTTATATGTTTTTTTAATATGGTTAAGAATCGATTTAACATACGATGAATTATAAATTTTCTTAACACTTAAACCCCGATACAATTTTCGTAAGTTATCAATTGAAACAGGGTATCCCTTTCCTAAATCTTCGTGTGATGTTGCTTCAGGGAACACTCTAAACGTAGTGTTACCGTGATATTGCACATCAAAGTCATTGCCACGAAGTGTCTTTAACGTAATAGTAGAGGTTTCTTCTAATTCGGCTTTAAACAGCTCTATTGCTTGCTCTAGGGGATCATTATCTGGCTCAACCCCTTGACGAGCATCTTCACAAATTTGCTTAAATATACCAGCTTCAACATCATAAGAAATTTCCCCGTTATTTGAATTTGCTTTCAAGCCCTCAACAAATTCTTCGTAACCATAACTTTGATGAAACGTAACAAATCGAACTCGCTTTTCTTCTACCAACGAGTCATACTTTGCCTTCAGCTTTTTTCTTGAACTTGCTTTGAAACTAGGTTCCGCAGCCTTAACAGCAGCCTCAATAGTATGGTATGTTTTTCCCGTACCCGGTGGACCATACAATATGGTGTTAAGGGAAATAGGAGTATCATCCATTGAATATTCTGCCGCAGGCTCATTTACCTGTTTTGGCTGTTCAAACATTTGCGCCACCTCATCATAGCCCAATGAAAACTTATGTATTTCAGCTTCACTCCAATCCACTAATTCAGATATCGAGCTAAATTTTTGTAAACCTTCGCTTGAAGGCAGAATACTCACGATCCCAGAACCTGCGTAGTCTTTTCCACGAATAGCTAGATATTTTTCTCTAAGACCTTTTTTAGCGTTAACCGTATCAATTTTGACATTAAAACCATCTGTTCCAATACCTACAGTATATGCCAAGTATTCTGGGGAATTTTTGGTTGGATATATCTTTGCCCAGTTATAAGAGAAAAAGTTACCACCTTGGTTAATCGGGCTTTTTCTAATCTTTACCGTTCCAGATGGGAACATTTTTTTCTGTAATGCTCTAGCCCACCGCTCGGTTATCGCGTATGCATCTTTTAATTGCGGGTAATCTTGTATTTGCTCTACATTTTTAGGATTACTTTTTTTACCTTGCCACTTATTCAGTAAATCAAAATGTTCTTTAATGAAAAAATCCATGTATTAAATCCATATTTTAAAATTTTTGTGTCTTTGACTCATGAATATTAAAAGCCTCAAGCTCACAGTATTGCTTAGAGCGTTTACTAAATATTTCTTCGTTAAGCATAACCACATCATCATTCACTTCAGAATGGCGCTCATCCAACCCAATCCCCCAGAAAAGGGCACCAAGCTCACTAATGATATACCTGTTGTGCAAAGCTTCACCGTTATCTTTCTCAATCAATGACGTTACCGTTAATGAAGCAATACCTGTTGAATTAAAGTCGTTATGTGTAGTTATTGCATTCATCAAGAACTGAATCAAAGGTGCGCCAGCGCGGTCTTTTAGCAATATAGTAATTTCTGTACTTTCAACAGGTGAGTTAGCGCCACAAAGCTCTATAAACTTAACCATCGGGTTTAACATAGTAGCCCGGTCGCTAAAATATGGATCTACAAAAGTGATTCGAGAAGATAATCTTAAAAAATCAGTAGTTGCTTGTACCATTTCATTCAAGCTCTTTTGCACTAACCTTTGATTGGGAAGTGATCGAATGCCATCGTTCAAATCAGCAGAGTAAATAAAATCAATTCCCTGAATAGCTTGTTCTGCACGTGCATTCAAACAAAATACATGACTGGGAAATTGTTGATGTGCTTGGACACAGTTTTCGAAGAAGCTAATACCCCCATCGATACCCGAATTTCTGTCAACTAAACAAGTTTCTTCTATAAAGTTAAGTAGTTCAATCAACATGCCTTGTTGATCTTCATTTGCTTCTTCACCTTGGGCGAGAAGCGTTTTTCGTCTGAACTTATTAAACTTTTGTAACTTGCCAACAACCCTAGGAGATTGACGAGAGAATTCTCGCAAAAAATCTTCATAATTTCGTTTAGAAGAAACGACCTCAGTCAAAAACTCAGGCTCAACTAAGTGTTCCACCAACATTATAAGTACTCCTCTCTGCGTTCAGAGAAGAAGCCTTGAGGCCACTTAGAAGTGAATTCACCGTCTTCATCAAGTTTAATTCTTCGGGCAATAGCACCTTCGTCAGACGGTTCAAAGTACACAATGGAGATATAATCTTTATCAACTGGCTTAAAGCCTTCTGGTAACTCTTCATCAGTTGTTTGTCTTACACGTTTTCTCAAACGAAGAACCAGATGCTCGCTATGCGTTTCAATTAAAAAGTTCGCTTTAGATTTTATTTGAGTTAACAAGTCGCCAAGCTCAGTTTGAATTCTAGGGTGAATATGAAGCTCAGGTTGCTCTATTGCTACAATTCCTTTTCTTACTGTATTAGCTGCTACAACCAAAGGTATTACTTGAGAAATGCCAACACCCAACTCAGAAGGCCACACTGGTAAACTAGAATTTTCATCAAACAGAAAAGGAGCTTGAGTTACTATGTCAGCAGATGGCATGTCATTTGGATGTGTAACTCTACAACCTGAACCTAAACGATTTAGCCATGTGGAGACATTAGTACTTAATTCGCTTCTGTCTGCTGCCAGCAAATCCCATGCAGCTCGCCCGTCATACCAGTCTTTTTGTTCGGTTTCTGACTTAGTAATAAAATTTGGATCAGGTACAGTGCGCAGGGGGCCAATGTTCGCACTTTGTTCAAGTATTGCTAGTAAGTTATCTAATGGCGCAACAAATATTTCAGTAAAGACTGACTGCATTTGCAAATAATTTAGGTATTCCGCATTGAGCCCTATGTCAGGTTTGTATAGTCCTGCTATATCCATTACTTGATTTAAATCTGGTAACCCAACTTTTCTACAATTTACGGAAATTGGCATGACTGAGTATGCATCAAGTGAGTGATATTCTTTCTTTTGATCTTCATCTAACTCATCATAACTTTTTGGACGAATTACCGTGTCAGATTTCTCTTCCAAGTAAAATTGAAAGAAAGAATTACAGCCATTATCTTCAACAACAAAATTATCAATCTTTGAGTCGTGTTCGAGTGCTTCGGGAGAAATTGGATAATCTGTATTTTCTATAACATTTAGCCATTCTTTATGGTTTTCAGGGCGTAGTAATGAATGTTTAAAATTCAATCTGGATATTGAAGAACTACTTTGATTCAAATCTGAAGATAATTCCCCCAAGAAGTTTCCATCACTCCATACCCTGTAAGACTTAACTTTGGCACTATTAAGGGTTGCGGACCAAGCAATGGTGAACTCAAGTTCAACCCTTTCACTATTCTCTACCACTGAAGGCATAAGGAATGCTGGCTCATCTAAGGATAGAGAGTCATCATCAATGATTACTTGAGTTAGTTCTGATGCCTCTGATAAATAACTTTTTCCAATTAAGCCTAATTTATCCAACTCCACTTTAATAATAATATCGTTGGAAAGATTTTTTCCATGCACTAAAGATAAAAAGCCACCAAGTTGTTTAGATTTTAGTGCATTTATCCTTGATGGATTTGCCTGCCCCTTAGAAAGAACCTCTTGAAGGTAAAACAGCGACAAAATTACAGAGCTTTTGCCAACACTATTAGGGCCAAATAATAAGGTTACAGGAGCAAACTCTATGGTTTGCTCCTGTTTAAATGATTTAAAGTTAGTTAATGATAATTTTGTTATTCTCATATTGTTATTCTTATTGAGCCAACAGCTCACATCCTTGTTTATTATAGTTCAGCCGAAAAGGCTTTTTGACTTAATGATTGAACAAGCTCACCGTCTATAGTATTTATCCACTTCTCTTTGCTTTCATTGACTTTCTTCCAAATACCCACAAACTTCATTTGCAGCTCTTTTGGTGGGACAGGTATTTCTAACTCTTCACCATATTGTTTTGCATTTATATTGGGTTGAGCAACAACCTTTTGCTTGCTTCTTATCCAATTCCAATATATCGAAGTATCCGTAAATGCTTTTATAAACTCTGGTAATGCTATATCTCTATTTATACTGAATTTGATTAGGTATCCCGCGTAAATACATCTACCATATTTCGAGGAGTAAAGGAAAGTTTTTCCTACAGTAGCTCCACTTCTAGCAAATAATAAATCACCGTCCTTTAACAAGTACTTTTGAGACTCCTGCTCAGAATCTTGTAGAGAAACCATCTTTTCCTTCAAGTCACCTGTGCTAGTTATATCTGTAATCCTTATATAACGATAATCACCTTCTGAATAGTTGACTGCTGGTTTTCCACTTCCATATACACCTTTACCAAGTGATATGTCATTAAGAGCTTTAACCTCCCACCCCTTTGGGTTAATAAAAGGGTCACCGAACATATCGAGGAAAACGCTGCGCAGGAAGTCGTCGGCGAGGTCGATGGCTTGTTGGCGTTTGCGGCGCACGCAGTCGGCTTTATCTAAAATCGCAGCGATTCGTTTTTGCTCTTCGAGTGGTGGTAGTGGAATCTGATGCTCCCAAAACACTTTCATAGATACGCGAGGCATCTTTGCACCAGCAACTTGATCACTTATCCAGCTCACAAATCGATTAGATCTTAAATAATAAGCTAAATACTTTCTATCCAACCTGTTTTCATCAGGGCACAAAGGAACTAATTCTGTAGTAGCTAATCCTTGCTCGTCTGGTAGAACAACTTTGTTTAAATAAGGGCGTAACTTTGAGTAAAGTACATTTCGTTCATCAAACCAATGTGTAGAAGATCCTGCCGATTCAACCGAGTCATAAACTTTTTCTATCACTATTCCAGATTGTGATTGGACTTTATCTAAATTAAGTTGCCAAACAGAATTTTCATCAATAATTTGGGGATTTTTAAGTGGTTTTGAAGGAGCAACCTCACCTAACCTAACTAAAGGCCAACTCACAGCATTTTCTCCAGATCTTTTAGGTCAGCTAGAATTTCATTCTCTAAGCTAACTAAATTTCTTAGGATATCTTTTGGATCGCCATGCTCTTCCTGTTGGTAAACAACTTCTTTATAACGATTAATCGACAAGTCATATTGATTAGAAACTATCTCATCTTTACTTACCCAGAATGCTTTTTGCGTTTTGTCGTTTGCATCGGTGCCTGCAATAGCTTTATCACGGGCTTTAAACTTGGCGACTAAGTCAGGAAGATCGTTATCTTTTATCGGTGTACGCTTATCGTCTAAAGAAAATCCATCTGCTTGTAGGTCGTAAAACCAAACATGCTCGGTTTGAGAACCTTTGGTAATAAAAAGAACTGCCGTAGATACCCCAGCGTATGGTTTAAATACGCCTGATGGTAATGAAACAACACCCTGAAGCTCATTATTTTCAACTATGTGTTTACGTAATTGTTGGTGTGCATTTGATGAACCAAATAGTACACCATCAGGCACGATAATCGCCGTTTTACCACCATTTTTAAGTAAACGAAGAATTTGCGCGACAAACAGTAGCTCTGTCTTCTTGGTTTTCACCATACGCAATATTGCCGGGTCTACGTCTTCTTCATCTAATGACCCTTTGAACGGCGGGTTGGCTGCACAAATAGTATAAGAGTCTTTACTTTGCGTTGGGAAACGCTCAATAAAGCTGCCACTTAATGTGTCTTGGTAATGAATATCTGGCTCAGTCACGCCATGCATTACTAGGTTCATCGCGGCAATACGTAACATGGTGGTATCAAAATCGAAGCCATGAAACATATCGGTATTGACATGATCGCGATGTTCAACCAGCAAATCACCACTAAAGATTTTTACCTTTTGCTCTTCACCTTTTTCATTAACTACTGTTTCAGTATGGATACCTTCAGAAGACGTGTATTTCTCCATTAAATACTCATAGGCCACAGTTAAGAATCCGGCGGTGCCACAGCTAGGATCGATAATGCGATCTTCATGAGTTGGATCTAGCATTTCGATCATGGCACGAATGATATGGCGTGGTGTTCTAAACTGACCATTAATACCTGCTGTTGTTAGCTTACTTAGAAGGTATTCATATAGATCACCTTTGGTATCGCTGTCTTCCAATGGCAATTTGTTGATCATCTCAACTGCGGATTCCATTAGCGTAGGCTTTTGGATCATGCATTGTGCGTCTTTCATAAACTCAGCAAACAATGAACCTTCACCCGAAGTGCTTTTGAAATGAGGAAATACCTCATCACGCACCACTTTTAACATGCTGTCTTTATCTTGATGCATAAAACGGTGCCAACGAATATGTTGTTGGTCGTCACTAAAACGGCGCTTGAACTCTCCACCTCTTAGCTTTTGGCGTTTTTCATCGCGCTGCTCGTGTAAGTCGAGTAGTCGGGCATACATTAAAAAAGTGATTTGTTCGATTACGGTCAGTGGATTAGCGATCCCGCCCGTCCAGAACTCTTCCCATAATTTATCAATATCGCTTTTTAATTTACCAGTGATCATAATGTTCTCTTTTCAATTCTAATTAGTCTTTAAAAGACGTATCTAATTTATTTAACGGTGTTGGTAACTCTAATGACTTTAACAAGGAAAAAACGTCATCTTCGCCGCTACCAAGTACACCCTCATATATTCTGTTGTATGGCGCTTTGTCTAAGTCTGCCATTTTTATACCGCCGCTCCTTGCAATGTGCCCAATCAACATATCGATGATACGCAAAGCTTGTGGTGGCATGCGATGGTTTTGCAGTAAATTTGTGAAACTCTGTTCAATATATTTAGTATCCATGCCAACAATACTGCGAAGCAACTTGTCTAGTGTCTCAGTAGTGTCTGGATAAAACGTTTTAAGCGTTTCAATATCCAAGTCAGCGTATTTGGCATGGATAACACCATTGAGTTGCACAATTTCGTCTTCAGTAACGGGTTGCCCATTTCTGATTTTTTGAATAACTGGATCACTTTCAAAAATAGGTTCTAACGCTTCCTGCACTTTTTGTTGATAGATTTTGTAATCAACAGTATGAATATTCGTTGCTCTCGCTTTGTATTCTGTTTCAGCGTCATCCTCGATTACATCCGTATACTTAGGTCCGGGATTCGGCGGCAGGATTTCACCTTCTAGTAAATACATGACTTCTCTTAACGCAATACGATGTAGCTCTAGCTCATCAAATGTGATGCAGTGCCAATTATTGTCATCCATCAAAAACTTGATTTCAGAGGCTTTAGTTTGCACTTGAGCTGTATTTTTAGGTAAGCGTTCTAACACATCTTTGATTTCAAATTTAAGCTCACCAATTGCTTGAGGATTGAGTAATAGTTCTGTTTGTGTTTGGGCGATTAAACAATCCCAACGAAGTGCTTTACTTTCACCACGAATATCTAACCAATTCATCAATGGTGCAATTTCAGTTTCTAACAATGTAACTGTTTGCTTAGCGAATTGCTTTAACAGCTTAACATCTGACATTTGTTCAACGATTTGCCACTTGTCACGTACATTAATGTTCTTGGTATCTAAGGCAGCTATGTCTTGTTGAATTAACTTGATTACCGTTTCAAACGCTAATACTTCTAGTTTGTTCAGCGCCGTTGCCGCTAGTAACATTCTTAACTCAAAGCGCTTCTGCCCCAATGATTTACTATTGGTTGGCTCGGCTTCTTCGTATTCAAACTCGAAATAATCAAAGTTGTTCCAGTGATCAAAAATCAGGAAACGTGTTTTATGCCTTCCATTACCAAATAAGTCTTCACACAGTCGTGTCCCACGGCCGATCATTTGCCAGAACTTAACTTTCGACTTTACAGGCTTAGCAAATACTAAATTTACCACACTTGGTACATCAATTCCGGTATCTAACATATCAACTGATATCGCCAGTGTTATTGGGTCTGGTAACGATGGATCTTTAGCCTTTTCTTCCTCAGTCACTTTAAACTGTTCGATCAATGCTTCTGCTCGCGGTTCATCTGAGTGAATAACTTCACAAAAGCCATTACTTAGTTCTGGATACATTTCATCGAACAGTTCTTTAAGCAAACGAGCGTGATCGATTCTTCTGGCAAAGATAATAGACTTACCAATTAATTGATTGTCTTTGTCTTTGATACCATTTTCCATTAAGTTTCGGAGTACTTTACGGTTGGTATCTTTGTTTAAGATAGCCTTATCAATGTCTTTTGAGTCAAACTCAAATTCGTTAGGGTCTTCGCCTTGATCTTCTAGCTCTGCTACTTGTAAATCAGTTAACGATTTCTGATTAATACCATCTCGCATGAACTTAGTGGTCATAGTGACAATTTCATAAGGCACAAGATGCTCTTGCTCAATTGCTTTTTCTAACGGGTAGTTAGCAGTTGGGTCTTTATAGCCACAATCAAACAATTGACATGTTGACCGCGAAACCATTTCTACTGGCGTAGCGGTTAAACCAACTTGTAAACAATCAAAGTATTTAAAGATATTGCCAAATACGTTATAGATAGAACGGTGTGATTCATCGGCAACAATTAAATCAAAATAGCCAACATCAAACTTTTCATAAATGCCCATCATCCCCGGATAAGTAGCAATGAATATACGAGCCGTGTTTTCGTATTTTTTAGCACTTTTACCTACAACGTATGGCTTAACACCCAAGAATTCTACAAAAGCTTGGTCAGCCTGTTTACGCAATTCTTTCCTATCGCATAAGAACAGAATACGCTTTGCCCATTTTGCATCTTGTAGAGATTTAGTTAGTGCAATTGAGACACGAGTTTTACCTGTACCCGTTGCTTGTACTATTAATGATTTTCTGCGTTTTTTCTCAAACGTGTCGTGTACGCGAGAAATGGTTTCTAACTGATAGCGACGACCTGCAATGCCTGCATCAATAGTGACATCTGATAGCTTTTTCTTTTCTACTCGCTGGAATTTAACTAAATGTTGCAATGAACTTTTTGAGTAGTATCCATAGATCTTTCTTGGCGGATAACCTTGAACGTCATCCCATATATAAATGTCATGTCCATTGGTATAGAAAATTACTGGTCGCTGTCCATGTTCCTTTTCTAAACCATCGGCATAATCTTTCGCTTGCTTCTTGCCTATACGTGCATCTTTTGACGTTTTCTTGGCCTCAACAACAGCCAAAGGTAGTCCATCGTCATCCCACAGAACATAATCTACAGAACCATTGCCTGTTTCTGTGGGTTGATACTTAACTGGTACTTCTTGTCCAACTTCGTCAGTTGATACTTCATTTTCTGCAACATCCCAGCCTACTTCACGCAATTCCATATCAATAAGGTATTTGCGCGTTTCCGCCTCGCTGAAATCGAGCGTTTTAGAGATAGACTGGCTGTTTGTTGTAAAGGCTTCAAATACAGGCTCATCACGTGTAGCCGTTGCTTGTTTCGATTCAGCTAATATTCTTTCGTTTACTAGGCGCTGTTCTTCTAACTCAGCCATTGCTTGCTGATAAAGTGCGTCACTTTTTTCTAATTTTTTCTTTAATTTGCTCGCCGCAGAAATATCGGTATTAAACTCAATAAATTCAGGAACAGTATCAGCTTTGACATTGTGGTAACTACAATAAAACCATGCGCCTAATTGGTATGATTGCTTAACTGCGAATACAGCATCTTTATCTGTACCTTTGTTCTCGTGAGCAGCCTTATTACCCAATGTTTTAATGGCGTGAAATTTATCTAAAACAGGTGCAGAAGCTAACTGAATAAAGTCTTCACCAATTAATTTTTCGTGGAATGAAGCTTTTGGCAAACATGGTAAGTTCAATTTAAGGTAAATAAAGTTTACCATAAATTCGCTGAATGAACGTAGCTTAATTAGCGCACTTTGAGGATCGCTAAAAGCGTATTCTTCAGCGTAAGCACCGAAGTCAGCTAATTCAGGCCAGTCTTTTCTTAAGAACTCAAAATTCATTGATTGCTTCATTCCTAGTTATTCCTTATTTCCTATGCGGCAGCACCATGCCAAATACAAAACTATTGTGCTTTTTAATTTTAAATTCTTGAGCGCTTCATCCAGTTTGTCAGCGTTAGTGAAGCTTTTAATACCAGTACTTGTGTCGTCTGCATATTAACTTTACCGCTTACTTTCAATTCAAGCTATACATGATTATGATATTTATCAGCCAATTGAGCTATAACAGTTTTATCGAATGGTTTTTCAGATTTTGTCGCTGGTGAAGCAATTGCAGAGCTTAGATTTTGCTTCATGTTTTAAATATCTAGATTGTCAATGCCAAGCAAGAATTCTTTGCACTATTCAATTTCTAATTATTATTTATTTATAATTCATCTAACATGAAATAATAATTTTTCCCCATAAAAAAGCGAACCATTTCTGATTCGCTTTTTTTAATGCATTCGCATTATTAACCTTTTAAAGAGTTATTGTTTGGGAAAAATATTCCCAATCTATAATAAAATTCCCAATCTATAATTTCATTCCCAAACTATAATAACTCTGATCAAATCAAAAATTAATCTCTGTATGTCTCTACCGCTGGGCATGAACACACTAGGTTACGGTCGCCGTATACGTCATCGATGCGCGTTACTGTAGGCCAGAATTTGTTTTTGGCCACTGCAGGTACTGGGAATGCAGCGTAGAAGCGGTCGTACGCGCGGTCCCATTCGTTACCAAGTACGTCGCCTTGTGTGTGCGGTGCAAACACAAGCGGGTTGTTCTCGATAGACCATTCGCCAGAGATCACTTTGTCGATTTCGCCTTTGATTGACACCATAGCTTCGATGAAACGGTCGATCTCAACTTTAGACTCAGACTCAGTAGGCTCAATCATCAAGGTGCCCGCTACAGGGAACGACATAGTTGGTGAATGGAAACCGTAATCTTGTAAGCGCTTAGCAACATCCATTTCAGTGATGCCCGAAAGCTCTTTAAGTGGGCGTAAGTCAACAATACATTCGTGAGCAACACGGTTGTTGCGACCACGGTATAAAATTGGGAAGTGCTGGCTTAACTCGTGAGTTAAGTAGTTAGCATTCACAATCGCCATTTCAGTGGCTTGTTTTAAGCCCTCTGAGCCCATCATGGTGATGTAAGCCCATGAGATAGGTAAAATAGCTGCTGAGCCGTATGGCGCTGCTGATACTGCTCCGTTGCCGATACTCGTACCAGGTACGTTAATTACGCTGTGGTTAGGCATAAATGGCGCTAGGTGTGATTTAACACCGATTGGGCCAACACCTGGGCCACCGCCGCCATGTGGGATACAGAACGTTTTATGCAAGTTTAAGTGCGATACGTCTGAACCGATAAAGCCTGGGCTTGTTACACCTACTTGTGCATTCATGTTCGCGCCGTCCATGTAAACTTGGCCGCCGTGTTGATGAATGATGTCACAAATTTCACGAATTGTTTCTTCGTATACACCGTGCGTAGACGGGTATGTGATCATGATACACGATAGGTTTTCTGCGACTTCTTCAGCTTTCGCTTTAAGGTCTGCCATATCTACATTACCGTTTTTGTCACAATCAACAACTACAATTTTCATGCTTGCCATTTGTGCAGAAGCTGGGTTAGTACCGTGCGCTGAACTTGGGATCAAACAAATATTACGGTGCGCATCGCCACGTGACTCGTGGTATTTACGAATCGCGATTAAGCCTGCGTATTCACCTTGTGCGCCAGAGTTTGGCTGTAATGAAACGGCGTCGTAACCGGTGATGTTAACTAACCAATCATGCAGTTCGCCCATCATGATTTGGTAACCTTCTGCTTGGTCTAGCGGACAGAATGGATGAAGATTAGCAAACTCAGGCCAAGTGATTGGGATCATCTCAGCGGTCGCGTTTAGTTTCATAGTACATGAACCTAACGAGATCATTGAGTGGTTAAGTGCTAAATCTTTGTTTTCAAGACGTTTGATATAACGCAGCATTTCAGTTTCGCTGTGATACGAATTGAAGTTAGGGTGCGTTAAAATTTCATCATCGCGTTCAAGGTTTGCAGGGATTGAATCACTACCGTTTGCTTCGATGTCTGCTGCGATTGCATCAACACTTAAGCCGTGATCTTCGCCAAGAATGATATCGAACAACTGTGCTACGTCTGCGCGCGTTGTGGTCTCAGATACTGAGATTGAGTATTCGCCATCATGGTTAGTAGCAAAGTTTACGCCGTTTGCTACAGCACGTGCTATTACGTCTTCTTTGTTATCGCTAACAACGGTTAGGGTATCAAACCAGGTGCTATGCTTAAGGTTTACACCTTTAGCTTTAAGGCCTGCGGCTAAAATATCAGCAAAGCGATGAATGCGCTGTGCAATAGTTTTTAAGCCTTGTGGGCCATGGTACACCGCATAAAACGCAGCCATGTTAGCGAGTAATACTTGCGCTGTACAAATGTTTGAGTTGGCTTTGTCGCGGCGAATGTGTTGCTCGCGGGTTTGCATTGCCATACGTAGTGCATCGTTACCTAAACGGTCTTTAGACACACCAATGATACGACCTGGTAATGAACGTTTGTATGCATCACGTGTTGCGAAAAATGCAGCGTGTGGACCGCCGTAACCCATTGGTACACCAAAACGCTGGGCAGAACCAAGTACTACGTCTGCGCCAAGTTTACCTGGTGCTTTTAATAGTAATAAGCTCATGATGTCAGCAGCAACACAGGCAATCGCTTTTTTGCTTTGTACGCCAGCGATTAAATCTGTGATATCGACTACTTCACCTGATGTTGACGGGTATTGGAATAACGCACCAAAAATTTCGTGATTTACAGCATCAGCAGCAGGACCTACCACAACTTCAAAACCAAACTGCTCGGCGCGTGTTGTCACTACGTCGATAGTTTGGGTATGTACGTCATCAGCGATGAAGAAGATGTTGGCTTTTTTAGCTTTAGATACGCGCTTTGCAAGGCCCATGGCCTCGGCAGCCGCAGTTGATTCATCAAGTAATGATGCACTTGCTAAATCAAGACCGGTAAGGTCTAAGGTCATAGTTTGGAAATTAAGTAATGACTCTAAACGCCCTTGAGCAATCTCTGGTTGGTATGGAGTGTACGCTGTGTACCAGCCTGGGTTCTCAAGTACGTTACGTAATATTACGTGTGGTACGTGAGTTGGGTGGTAGCCTTGACCGATGTAAGATTTGAATACTTTATTTTTGCTTGCTACTGATTTTAAGTAGCTTAGTGTTTCAACTTCAGTGCGGCTTTCACCCACTGTTAGGCCTTGCTCTAAGCGGATGCTTGCAGGTACAGTTTGACCGATCAGCTCTTCAACACTCGATACTCCAAGAGCACTTAGCATATCGCTTACTTGTGCTGGGCTTGGCCCAATATGACGGCGAATAAAATCTTGCGTTTGCTCTAATTGTTCAAGAGATTTGGCGTTTGACATTTGTCCAGATTCCTATGATCCAAAAAATAAATGGTTATTACTAATGGGTAACCAGCAATAACTTAAAAACTTTTGATTTAATGACTTACAATGTATGGAAAGGTAAGCGGTAAAATCATAAAAGCCCCAATTATGTTAGGTATAATGGGGCTTTTAGTACGGCGATAAACTAATTATTAGTCTTCGTCGATCGAATGTGCATAGCCTTCAGCGTCAAGCAGGTTTTCAAGCTCAGACTCATCAGATGCTTTAATGCGGAATAACCAACCATCGCCGTAAGCGTCGTTGTTTACTGTTTCAGGTGCATCTTCAAGATCTTCGTTGATTGCAACGATTTCGCCACCGATTGGTGCGTATATATCTGATGCCGCTTTTACTGATTCTGCTACTGCACAATCTTCGCCTGCAAGTACTTCGTCACCAACTTCTGGTAATTCAACAAATACCATGTCGCCAAGTAGTTCTTGTGCGTGCTCAGAGATACCTACAGTGAAAGTACCGTCACCTTCGTTGCGAACCCACTCGTGTGAAGAGGCATACTTTAACTCGCTAGGGATATTGCTCATTTTATTCTTCCTTTGGTTTATATTGGGTGATAACACCAAATCTTTTAATTGATACTTTAAAGTACAGACTTACCGTTACGTACAAAGCTTGGTTTAACTACTTTTACGTTAACTAATTTTTTACGCATTTCTACTTGAGCAGTTTCGCCAGTTGAACGTGGTACACGTGCAAGGGCAACACTAAAACCAAGTGTAGGTGAGAAAGTACCAGAGGTAATGACCCCTTCGCCACCATCAACAATTACTTTAGAACCACTACGCAATACGCCTTTTTCTTCCAGCACTAGGCCAACAAGTTTATCAGTGCTTTTGTCAGCGCGTTGCTGTACTAGTACGTCACGACCGATAAAGTCACGATCTTCAGGTTCCCACGCAATGGTCCACGCCATGTTAGCAGCAAGTGGTGATACGCTCTCGTCCATATCTAGGCCGTAAAGGTTCATACCCGCTTCTAAACGCAGTGTGTCACGTGCACCAAGGCCCGCAGGCGCAACACCAGCATCTAGCAGTTGTTGCCAAAGATCCGCAGCTTGCTCGTTCGGTACAACAATTTCGTAACCGTCTTCGCCAGTATAGCCTGTTGTAGCAATAAATAAATCACCAGTTTGCACACCAAAAAACGGCTTCATATCTGCAACAGCTGCTTGTTGATCAGCCGTTAAGATAGTGGCAGTTTTTGCTTTAGCATTAGGGCCTTGTACTGCAATCATGGCAAACTCTGGGCGCTCTGTTACTGCAACGGCAAAATCAGCTGAAACTTTAGCCATGTGCGCTAAATCTTTTTCACGAGTTGCAGAATTAACCACTAAGCGATAATCAGTATTTGAGAAGAAGTAAATGATAAGGTCGTCAATTACGCCACCTTGCTCATTCAGCATGCCAGTGTAAAGCGCTTTACCAGGAACGGTTAATTTAGCAACATCGTTAGCGACTAGTTTACGAAGGAATGCTTGTGCTTGCTCGCCTTTGACATCAACAATAGTCATGTGTGAAACGTCAAACATGCCTGCATCGGTGCGCACTGCGTTGTGCTCTTCGATTTGCGAACCATAGTTGATTGGCATTTCCCAGCCATGAAAATCAACCATTTTTGCTTTTGATTCTAGGTGCTTTGCATGTAAAACTGTTTTAGAAGTCATAATATTCCTTCACTTTATAATTAACCCAAGATTGGGCGTGGCCTCAATTTAATGAGGGGGAATAACATGGGCGGCGATTATACATAAGTTGTAATGCACCTAACACCCAAATTGCGATTTGTTCTAACAAATAAATTACAAAAGCTGGCAACTAAAAATACGCTAGCCAGCTTATCAATTTATGTTTAAGCAACGTCTGGTAGTGACATATCAAAACCGCGTTGCTGTAAATATGCTTGCCATTTAGTCAGCTCTGGCGCTTTGGCCACCAGCTGAAAATACTGTATTGATTGTTTATCAATAGCGGTAATAAATACCTCACCACTTTGCGTACCATAACAGCTGTTGGTGTCTGACAAGCGCAGTCCAGGAGTGAGTTTAAATGCTTCGACTAACGCGTCAAATGCCTGCTCACCAGATAAAGTTAAGGTCGCTAAATCAGTGCGTGTAACAAACTCAATATCGTAGCGCAGTTGCTGTTCACTGATCAGTGCTTGTAATTGAGCCGCTGCATCTGTGTGCAACACGAATCTAAACGCTGTTGCACTAAAGTAATATAACGCAAAACTATAATTGCTATTTAGGTCGCCATCTAAGGTGCCTTTCACACCTAAACCACTGGCGGTTAGTTTGTTTAAATCTAACCCTAATATAGTGGTTAAAAACGGGATTGCTTCAGTGCCGCTAAAATCGATCACCACGGTGTTTGTATTGACCTGCAGCATATTGCTATCAGCTACTTCAATCTGGCTATGACGAGCAAACATTATCGGGCTAAAAGTCATTATCGGCACCTATCAATCTTTAATGGCAAAAGTATATTGTGCAAGTCTAGCAACAACAAATTGTAATTATTAATCAATTGATAAATAATACTTATCAATCTACCCCCATAAATTGTAATTTTTAATATGAAAAATATCTCAACAGACAGCTTACGCACGTTAGTTACTGTGGTTGAAGTAGCAGGTTTTGCTAAAGCAGGTGATTTACTTGGCTTATCGCAACCCGCTGTAAGTTTACAAATAAAGCGGTTAGAAGAAATGCTCGGGCATAAACTATTTAAAAAACAAGGCCAGCGCCAAGTACTCAATCAATACGGTGAACTGCTGCTGCCGATGGCAAAGCAAATGCTGCTGCAAAACGACACCATTTTGCAATTATTTACTAAAGAGAATGTGACCGGTAAGGTGCGGTTGGGAATACCCAGCGAATTTGCCGCTCGGATCTTACCCGCTATTATCGGTGACTTTGTGGCACTTTACCCTGAAGTATCGTTAGAGGTTAAATCGCGTTTAAGTAAGCATTTATTGTCGGTTTCACGAGAAGACCAGTTTGATTTAGTACTGGCGTTAAATGAAGATTTAAACTCTGAAAAGTTCCCTGTTTTTATGCAAGACCAACTGGTCTGGGTTGGTGATTTATCAATAGCACAAAATGACGTTGTTACGCTTGTGACCGCACCGGAAGGTTGTATTTATCGACGCCGCGCCATCGAGGCACTGCAACTTGCAGGTATTAAGTACCGCATAAGTTATAGTAACGCTGATTTAACAGGCCTTACTGCGGCTTTAAAAGAAGGATTAGGGATCACCGTTTTGGCTAGAAGCACAGTGCCTAATGAACTTAATTATGAGTTAAACACCGCTATTTTACCGAGCCTAGGTAAAATAGGTATTAGCTTAACAAAGCATGCAGAACAAGCCGAGCATGCGGTAGATAAACTTGCCGAGTTTATTGCATTACGCTTGACTTAATAGCTAACAAAAAGCCGCCTTTAGTTATCTTTTGATAATTTAGATTATCGCAACGAATATAGTAATACAATATTAACAACAATATGTTTTCATATTTATATTCAAAAACTTACTTAACGATCGGAATTGTTACAAATAGGATTGATTCGTATTATTTTACATGTTTAAATTGCGCTAGTTAAAATTAGACACATACAGGATCTATAATGCCTCCTAAGCTTATTGTTTCAACACTTTCGATGGCTATTGCTTTATCATTAAGCGCTAATGCCGTTGCAAATGATGCAACAAATAAAAAAAAGAATTTTGAGCAAATTACCGTAATTGGCTCGCAAGCTGCTATTAACGATATTCCGGGCTCTGCTACATTTATCTCAGACGAACAATTACAAAAATTCGAATTTACCGATATTTCTCGTGTTTTAGCATCTGTACCAGGTGTTTACGTGCAAGAAGAAGATGGTTATGGCCTGCGCCCTAACATTGGTATGCGCGGCACAGGCACTGGCCGTAACGATAAAATATCTGTAATGGAAGATGGCGTTCTCGTAGCACCCGCTCCTTACTCAGCGCCATCGGCTTACTACTTCCCTACTATGGGCCGTATGGAGTCGATTGAAGTATTAAAAGGCGCAGCCTCTGTTAAGTATGGCCCACGCACTACCGGTGGTGTTTTAAACTTACTTTCGCGCAGCTTACCGACCGAAGGTTCAACGGGTTTAGTAAACGCCGAACTCGGTAGCGATGGTTTTTATAAGGGCCATGCTTACTTCGGTAAAGAAAAAAACAACGCAGCCGGCCTTATTGAAGTTTTCAGCTATGGTGCAGATGGCTTTAAAGAATTACCTGTAGGTAGCGACAACACAGGCTTTGAAAAGAACGACGTTCTACTTAAATTTGGTTATAAGTTTGGTGAAAACAACGCGCATAACCTAGAGATGAAAATTAAGTACTCTGATGAACAATCTGATGAAACTTACATGGGTTTAACAGAAGAAGATTATAAAGCGTCACCAAACCGTCGTTATGCCGCATCACAAAAAGACCAAATGAACACGCAACATAATGCATACCAATTAAATTATGCTTATCGTTTTGGTGATGGTTATGAGTTATTAGCGACAGCTTACCTCAATGATTTTCATCGTAATTGGTACAAAGCGAGCAAAGTAAGTGAAAGCTATTTAGCACAGTACAGTGAATTTGAAGCGGCACCAACAGCTGAAGGTATTGAAGGCATTGGTATTAAAGCAAATAACCGCGACTACCAAGCCAAAGGTGTGCAATCAGAGTTGCACATTCCTGCGGGCGATCACTATGTGACTGTTGGCGTACGCTACCACGAAGACGAAATGGATCGTTTTCAGTGGGAAGACAAATACACACTTAATCAAGATTTAAGTATGACCTTAACGTCTCAGGGCGTTCCGGGTTCTGACAGCAATCGTGTAGATAGTGCAAAAGCAACAACGTTATTCATTCAAGACCAGTGGTCAATCGATGCATTAGTGCTTAATGCAGGCCTTCGTTATGAAGACATCACAATTACCCGCGTAGAGTGGTCAAAGTCTGATCCTAAACGTGAAAATGGCTTAACTAAAGACGTTTCAAACGATACACAAATCTTAGTGCCATCACTGGGTGCAACTTACACCGTAAGCGACAGCCTAACGCTACTTGCAGGTATTCAGCAAGGTTACGCTCCTGCTGCACCAGGTAATGCTGACCAAGAAGAAGAGGAAAGCGTAAACATTGAGTTTGGTGGCCGTTATAACGTTGCTGGTTTTAATGGTGAAATCATTGCATTCTTCTCTGATTACAGCAATATGCATGGAAATTGTACTGCATCTGTAGGCTGTAGTGATGAGAACATTGGCGACCAATACAACTACGGCGAAGTAGAAGTATCGGGCTTTGAGTTCTCTGCAGGTCGTATTTTCGAAACTAATAGCGCAACATTCCCTGTACGCTTAACTTACACTTATACGGATTCACAGTTTAAAAATGATTTTGCATCAGATATCTGGGGGCAAGTAAATAAAGGCGATGCAATGCCTTACGTTCCAGAGAATCAAATCGCTCTTTCATTTGGTGCCGTGCTTTCAAGCTTTGCATTTGATACGCAAGTGCGTTATGTATCTGACGCACATACTGATTTAAGTGCTGACGGCTTGAATGCAATCGACAGCCGTGTTGTGTGGGATTTAGCCGCTAAATATTTAATTGATGACAATCAAAAAGTATATCTAACGGTTGATAACTTGTTTGATAACACTTACATCGCTAACCGCGCCAACGGTGGTATTCAACCAGGTAAACCACGCACAATCCAAATGGGTTACAGCTACGCGTTTTAGGCTAAAAGCTAAAGGCTAAAGGCTAAAGGCTAAAGGCTAAAGGCTAAAGGCTAAAGGCTAAAGGCTAAAGGCTAAAGGCTAAAGGCTAAAGGCTAAAGGCTAAAGGCTAAAAAATTATAAAAGCCGTGTTTGATAAATCAAGCACGGCTTTATTATTGGTGGTGATTAATCACAAAAATGGCGCTTTAATAAAACAGATGAGTAAGCTCAAACCGCAGTGATTTTTCGGCTAAAGCCGAACCTACAGATAAACACCGAGCTAATTGTAGGTCGTGATTTATCACGAAAATGGGGCTTATATTAAAGCCACCTGTACCCCAAAACTGCGGTGCTTTTTCGGCTAAAGCCGAACCTACAGGTAAACACCGAGCCAATTGTAGGCCGTGATTTATCACGAAAATAGCGCTTAAATAAAACAGATTAGTAAGCTCAAACCTCAGTGATTTTTCGGCTAAAGCCGAACCTACGGCCATAAAAAAGCGCGGTATTAACCGCGCTCTTGGTCACTTACAAACTCTCTTAACTAGCTAGCTTTAATCTCGCTAACTTTACTCTCGCTAACTCGCCAACTTTGTTCTACTTCCAACTTCTCATTTTATGGCCTTTAAGCGCATAGAATAAGATGAATAAGTAACTTGGGATCATCAAGGCGTAAGCACCTTGCGCACCTAAGCCTGCTACGTTACCTAAACCAATCAGTAATGGGCCTAATGCACCACCTGCAATACCCATAATAAGTAAACCGGATGCAGTGCCAGTTAAACGACCTAAGCCAGTTAATGCTAACGGCCATATTGCCGGCCACACCATGGCATTGGCAAAACCAAGTAGGGCAATACATAACAATGGATCTGGCAGCTCAGGGCCACCAAATGGTACTAATAATATGTTAGCAAGAATAAATGAGTCGTTACTTCCCATTATTACTGCAAGTACAGTTACAATACCTGCAAGCCCAGACATAACGAGCGCATTTTGCTGCGACATAAAACGGGGAATAAGTGCAATACCAATGGCATAACCAACCAACATGCACGCCATGGTGTATGAGGTCATCACTGAGTAATCGGCAATCCCAATCTGTAATGCGTAAGAGCCAATGGTATCTGCGGCAATCACTTCAACAGCAACATATAAGGCAATACCAATTACACCCAGCACTAGGTGAGGATGTTTTAGTGCTTCTTTTACTTCGCCTTTACCATTACCTTCAGACTCTTCAAAAACCAAATCAGGTAGCGATGAAAATTTAGCAAATGCTGCAAACGCAAAGATCAAACCTGCAATTGCCATATAAGGTAAAATAAGACTATTCGCCATCGCATCTTTTTGCTGTTGTGATAATTGCTCACCATCAGCGACTACACCGCTGACAACAACGGCAGCAAAAATAACAGGCACGATAACCCCAGCAAATTTATTCAGTAAGCCCATAATACATACACGAACTGCCGCTGATTTTTCAGATCCCATTTTAACAACATACGGATTTACCGCTGTTTGTAGGATTGTTTGCCCAACACCTATCATTAGCTGTGCGAATAAAAATATTTCAATCATCTGCATTTTAGCGGCAGGAATATACATCAAGGCTGACGCAGCCATTACTGCACAGCCAATTGCCATACCATTTTTGTAACCTACACGCTTAATAAGCATTGCAGATGGGATGCCAGCGACTGTTACGGCAATATAAAATGAGGAAATAATAAACGAGGCTTGCAGTGGCGATAACACCAACATTTGCTGTAAAAACGGTGTAATAGCGCCATTTAGCCAGGTTATACAACCTAGAATGAAAAACATTGATCCTGCCAATGTCATTGGCAGCCAAATACTATGTTTAGTGTTTGCTTCACACTCGACAGTTGCTTCCATAAATTTATCTCAACAGTTTATTTTAATTAATTATTTTAGCATTACGCCGTGAAAGCTCTATAAACCAAGGCGCTGCAATCCTAAAATCATTTTTATTACATTAAATTAATCATACACCAACAAAAATGACAGCGCTATCATTTTTAAAAAGCAAAAAATCGACCCTGTTTGTTATAAGGCTTTATAATAAGCAACGCTTAAAAGGCTTTTATTTCACCGCCAATGATCGCCCTTTACGGATACCTCTTTGAGAAAGCGTACGAACTTGCTTTACATTAGTGGCTTTATTTTCATCATCATAAATGAGCCAATTGCCAAGACTATTTTGATATTCGATGACAATCCCCGGATACAAAGTAAATGCATCTAAGCCTTCACTTTGTTGTTGTGCAGCTACGCTAGGTAAACGATAAAAGCGCCCTGCTTGCTCTAGCTTTGCAAATTCTTTAAAGCCAACTAACGCCGCAAAACGCTGCCAATCAGCTGCCAATCAGCTGCCAATCAGCTGCTTTTTGTTGCTTAAGCGTTGTATTAAAATGGCCTGTATTTTGATCATACTTAGTACCTTGCCGGTTATAATCTAATTCCCATGGCGCTTTATGCCAAGCTCGCTCTGCAAGCGCTAATAACCGTGGATATAACATGTACTCAGCTTGCCTGTCACTGCGAATGAGCTCTGACCATAAATGCCCTTGCAAACCAATAAAAGGTTTTGTGCGCATCGTTTTACGATCATCAGCACTGTAATGATGATTGTTTACCGAGCGCCAAATTTCAGCATGCGCAGGTAAATTATCCGGCATAAACTCAAACACTTTTTTACTGTCAATCGCGCGACTCGCCCAGTGATTCCCCGGCTCTTGCGGATGCGACTGATATGGGAAGTCAAAATAAGTTACATCCGGGCTTGATAACACCACATCCCAGCCTTGGTTAGCATGACGATGCGCAACCTTATGCCCACCATCGCTCAGCGTTGCCCACGCATTTGACTGCACATTTGCTGGCATGCTCTTTAGCGTAACGTCGTTCATACCGTCGCTCCATCCGGCCACTTTAAAGCCTTTTTTAGCGACCATGCCACTGACTTTTTCAATAAAATAGCCATTAAATGAATGCAGCGCCGGTTGTTGGTTTTGCAAACGCCGACAGCTTGGAGAGTCAACCCACGCACCAGCCGTCTCATCGGCGCCAATATGGTAAGTTTTAAGAGGCACACCGGCTTGCACATGTAATGCGTTTACTTCATCGAGCACTTTATCGATAAATTGATAAGTCGATTCTAAACAAACATTTAAGGTGTTATCTTGATAATGCTGGATTGAACTGTACTGAGTTTTATCAGCGGGTTCGACTAAACGATACTGTAGCGCCTGTTCGCTTTTGCCTTGGCCTATTAAACGGTTAAACCTTGCCTCCATTGCAACAATTGCCGCGCGCGAATGCCCTGGCATATCAAGTGATGGGATCACTTCAATAAAGTGCGCTTGAGCATATTTTAATATTTCAATGTAGTCATTCTGGCTGTAGTAACCATTTACCGCTGATTGACTATCAAGTCCTGCGCCTAGCTGTGGTAACAAACAACGCTGTTCGGTTAAATCTAAGCAACGCTTGGCACCGACTTCCGTAAGCTCTGGTAAGTCGTTAATAGCCAATCGCCAGCCTTCATCATCCGCTAAATGTAAGTGTAATTTATTAAGCTTATAGGCGGCCATTTGCTCTATGGTATTTAAAATAAATGTTTTTGAACGAAAATTGCGTGCTACATCAATGTGCATGCCTCTAAATTCATAACGCGGCGCATCAGTAATATTAAGTGCTGGGATAGTTAAATTATCAAGGCTGACTAACCCTGCGATGCTCTGCAACGCATAAAATATCCCTGCAGAACTCGTTGCGCTAATCGTTATTTGCTCATGTTGAATTTTTAACGTGTAAGCCTCTGGGTTATCAGCTGCTAAATCTAACTTGAGCGTGGTTTTAATCCCTTGGCTATGCTGCTTAATACCAAAACGTGCTAAGCGTGCTATTGCCGCTGTAAGTTGTACTTGATCAATATCATTCGCTAGCTGTAGATTTAAGCCTTGGCTTAAATCTACAGCCTCACCTGATAATAAAGTTAAAGCGACCGGCTTTGGGATCAAACTCAGCGGTGGCGTATTTAATATAGGCCGAGACTCACTTTCATATAAATACTCCGCATCCATCGATGGTGTCGCATCGTCGTTACTCGTTTGTAGTTGTTCATAGGTTAAAAATGGTGCTAAATATGGTTGTAACTCTAGCTTAGTGTCAGGATCAATCGCGGTTTTAGTACTGTTAATAACCCGGCTTGTTAAACCCGCACTTGCCAATATGTAATTAGGCATAAACTCAGCGCGAGTAATTTGCGATTCTTGACTATAAAACTCTATACTTATCGGCGTATTTTCTTTAAATCCGGCAAATGCCGAGGAGGGCTTTATTTGGTGTAAATCGCCATTGATATGCGTAATGGTAAACTGCGACGAGTCAGTGCTATAAATTGGCATTAGCTGACTAAAATAAATTGACCACTGTTGACTGTTTGCATCAAAAGGTGTGCTGAACGTCAAACGCGATAAGTAACACTGCTTTTGATGAGGTGCAGGGCAAGTATCGGGCTTTGCCGAAAGTAACTCATATTTTACCAATAACTGCTGCGCGAGGGTATCTAACTCAGTCTGCGATGGTGCTTTAGCAAAAACTGCAGCCGAACATATGGCAAGCACCAATAATATAATTCTACGCATAACTAGCTCCCAACGATTGCTCATAAGCCATGTCGTTTATAAATAACGCATGGCTGCCAAATAATGGAGCATCGTCGCCAAGCTCACTAATACGAATATCTAACGACTGCAAAATAACTGGGTTAACTAACTTAGCTAACTGAATATGCAAACTAGGTAAAAAGCACGCTGATGATTGTGCAACAGAGCCTCCTAGTACAATAACGTCAGGGTCAAACGCGAGTATCACATGGTTTATTGCATGAGCGAGATGCTTGCCAAACTCATCAAATAAACGTTGTGCGTGTGCGTCATTTGCCAATGCCTCTTGGTAAGCTTGCTTGCCCGTTGTACCTTGATTAATAAAAAACTGCCCAGAGGTAAAGTGCTCAATAATCCCTTGTAAATAACTAAAACTGCCAAACTCTCCTGCGGCTGAGTGCTTACCCGTATATAATCGACCATTAAGCACCAGCCCGGCGCCAAGTCCAGTGCCTAGGCAAATGCCAATTAAATTCGTATCTGATTTAAAATTACCTTGAGTGAATTCTCCCATAGCAAAACAATTTGCATCATTATGCACCCGTATGGGCAGTTTAAAATGTGTGCTTAATAGCTGCTTTAACTGCACATTTTTCCAATTGGGGATATTAACCGTTTCGATCACTTCGCCAGTTTCCATCAGCACCATGCTAGGTACACCTACGACGATACCAATGCAAGTATTGTCAACCACTTGCTTGATGATTCGACATAAAAAGTCGTTTGTTTGCTGCTTACTTGCTGAGCCGTCCACATCAAAATAGCGTTTTTCTATTACACCTGTTGCGGTTACTTTTGCGACCAGCGCTTTGGTGCCACCAAGGTCAACACATAATAAAGTTTGTGACATTACAACCTCTTTTGTCATTAGTTACTTTCAGCAAGCTTTGCTGTCTGTGGATTACTTTTAAGCGTGTGATTAGCAACCAGTGGGTTAGCCCAAATACCGACACTAAAAATATAACCAAGCGGCATTAACAGCAGTAATAGTGATATTTGTAAGCTACCTGTAAGCTCACTCACCGCACCAATAATAGGCGAGGCAAATGCACCGCCGACAATCCCTGTGCATAAAATACCAGATACAGTGCCATGCCCTTTTGCAACTGAGTTTAATGCCAACGAAAATATCACCGACCACATAATTGATAAGAAAAACCCAACCGCAGGAAACGCCCATAATGCCAGCTCAGTATGTGCAAATAATGCGGTAAATAGACTAACCACCGCACCAACACTAAAAGTAAGTAACACATGTTTAGCATCAAAGAGTTTTAACAGCACGATGCCCAATAAGCAGCCTAATGTCAGTGATAGCCAAAACTGACTCACTATCTGTGCTCCGCCTGTATTTGGGTCAAGTTGGTGATAGGTTTGTAAAAATACTGAAATTGAATTAGCCACTCCTTGCTCAAGCGCCACATAAGCCACGATGGCAAAAAAGAACTTGATCACGGTGGGGTCTTTAAATAATTGTAAGCTTTGTTTGATACTGCCTTGTTGCGGATTTTCTGCTTGGGTGTTGTGTTTTATCGGTAACACGCTAATAACCACCAACATCACTGTGCATAACAGTGCAAATAATAAGTACATACTTAGCCAAGTCATATCGGCGGGTACTAATTGCAATAACCAGTTTTGGCTCTGTGCTTGTGAATCTGCTTTAACAAGCGCGCTATATACCAGCGGTGATAAGGTCGCTGCACCACCAAACATTAACTGGGCTGCGACCGAAAAAACCGCAAAATGTTTAGAGCCACCACTGGCTCTAAGTAACGGATTAATTGCCACTTGCAATAGAGCCATGGCGGTCCCGATAAAAAATAATGCTGACATTGCAACAGCAAAAATCGGCAAGCTAACAAATAACACACTGCCAAATAATGCCAGTGAGAATGCTATAAGCATGACCTTTTTTTCACCTAAGCTTTGCACCAACAACCCTGCAGGGATCGACATAACTCCATACGCGATAAAAAATGCAAATGGGAAAAAACCAGCAAGGGTTAAGCCTATATTATAGCTTTGGATCAGAGCCGGAAATATCGGCGCTAATAAGTTCGTTATAAATGAAATAACAAAAAAGGTAACTAGTACTAGTAGCACTATCAAATAATTTCTTTTCATAATTGTTCTACCTGAAAGTCTCATTCTAAAAATAAATAGAGTGGTGATAGCCATCTGTTCGTGGGCATACAAACAAAATGATTCAAGGGAATAATTAATCACCACTCTTAATTAGCTAAGTCTGCCATCATAAAATGAGTTATGCGGCACTACTCTACGGCTTGTTGATACTTTTCAACTCACTTTATGCAGTCTTCATTGCACGTAGTTGCTCTGCATGTGGTTTACAATGCTTATTACACAGTTCATGCAAATACATTTTTGCGCCATTACAAATTGCAGCGCAAGCGGGTTCAAATGACTGCTGGCACCGCGATCTTTGGTAGTCCATGCCACCAAGTAAGCAATACCAACTAGGTCTAAAATAAACTTGCTGTTGGGTAAGCTTTGACAAATACGCATCAAAATCATCGCCATTAAGCCATGCTTTTAGTAAAGACTTTAAAGCACTAGAGCTGTGATTCAGTTGCTTTGCTGTAAGCCAGTATTCACTGTCGGTGCGTAAGCTAGTTGCATAATGCGCAACCACATAATCTTTAATGCCATACACTAATTGATGGAGTTGTTGATTGACGTGTTCAGCTACTTTTAATGACTGCTCGTTGTTTTTTAGCTTTGTTAAGGCTTGGCTAAATAACTTAATACTATGTTGAGTAACCATCAAAGATGTCGCTTCGATGGGCTCAATAAAGCTCTGCGCCAACCCTATAGCCATGACATTGCTTTGCCATGCAGACTGCATACAGCCGACTTTCATTTTTAAATGCCGAAACGCGCTATTTTGTGGATTTATGTTTAATTGCAGGGCAAGCTCATACTGGGCTTGCTCATCAGTGATATGTTTTGAGCTATATACATAGCCATTACCGATACGGCAAGTGAGCGGAATTTGCCAACACCAACCGGCACTTAACGCCGTAGATTGAGTGGCACATGGCATCACAGCATCGCTAGAAATTGGCGTCGCCACGGCTACAGCACGGTCGTTAAGTAGTTCATCAGCAAATGAATTAAAAGGTGTACCCAGTGTTTGCTCAATTAACAGTGCATTAAAACCACTGGCATCGATAAACATGTCGCCATTAATTTGTCGTCCATCAACCAGCGTAATATCAGCTACATTGCCATTGTTGTTTATATGCGCGTGGCTAAACTCACCATCAATGTGTTCAACCCCATTCTCTTGTGCATAGGCTTTTAGCACACCCGCTAATTTTATGGCATCAAAATGATAACCATAAGTTTGCTCTTTGAGCATAGGTGTATGCACTTTTGGACTTAAATTTTGTTTTGCGATATGGCCTGTTAAAAAATACTCATCTGGGGCTTGCCAATCGCCATTACCGCGCCTTCGGGCATTAGCGTTTACAAAATAAACTTCGGCAGTTTTTTCATCCATGTCGCTATAAAATGGATGGAAATAACAACGTTCATCGCCATTCCAATTATTAAAGTAAATGCCTGCTTTGTAGCTTGCATCGCACTTGGGCATCCATTGTTGTTCACTAATACCGAGTGAATCCATGAAGTTTTTTAAGTGTGGTGTTGAACCTTCACCAACGCCAATACTGCCAATTTTACTCGATTCAATAACACTAATAGCTAATTCAGGATGCTGCTTTGATAAATACGCAGCGCACATCCAACCCGCACTACCACCGCCTAAAATTACTAATTTATTTATGATAGCCATAACTAAAAAAGGCCGCCAAGTGGCGGCCTATCTCCATTAGAATTTATAACTTACACCAAGGTAATAACGTGAACCAAACTCGATAGTATTTTGCGTTAAAGCAAAGTTAGTATCGTACGATTGCACCACTTCGTTGGTTAAGTTAACGCCTTCAAGGCTAACATCTAAGTTTTCCATGGCATGCCAGATGATTGACGCATCAATTTGTTGATAGTTATCGTTTTTAACTGCTTGGGCTGCACCAACACCAATCCATTCACTGCGCCAGTTATATGCTAAACGAGTGCTGATAATATCGTTCTCAAAGAACACTGATGCATTAAAACTGTTTTCAGAAACACCTGGTACCATTTCTTTTGAGCCATCTGGCGTGGTTGTTTCACTGTCTACGTACGTATAGTTAGTCACCCCCCCAAAACCGTTAGCAAAGCTATGCTGTAGTTGCAGTTCAATACCATTTACAGAGCCTTCGCCGTTACTACGAGGACGAGTAACACGGCATTGCTCATATAGATCTGGACTGGCGCCACAGCCATCTACAAATTCAACCGCTTCAGTCGAAAAAACAACGTTATCAATTTGTTTGCTGAAAAATCCTGCTGATGCCATAGAAGCGCTTGTAAAGTAATACTCTATAGCAATATCGCCCTGGTTAGCTTCATAGGGTTTTAGATCAGGATTTCCCCCTGTGGCGCTACCAAAATTGGCATTAATTGCTAAGCCGGGTTTTAAATCACTGTAGTTTGCGCGAGACATAACTTGTGATGCTGCCGCGCGAATAATAATGTCATCCGATAAATCATAAGCAAAGTTTACGCTAGGGAGTAAGTTATTATAATCGACCGTCTCTTTGAAAACCGCGCCGTCGGCGTAGCCGCTCGATGTTTGCTCAGTCTCAACGTAACGTAAACCAATATTACCTCGGTAGTTTTCGCCACTAAAATCAGCCTTCGCGTAAATGGCGATCATATCTTCATCCACTGAAAAAGTATTACCTAAGTTAGCGACTTCGGTCAGTTCGCCAGCTGCATATTTACCGCTAATGAAATCCCACCATTTATCTGTATCAAGTGAGGCATATGCATCAAGCGTATGACCAGAGCTTTGTGAATGCAGCCCAGTTAATACGCCATCACTCCAATTTGATAAATTACCATCGGGAACAAAACCAAGTACTTCGTCTGGATTACGGTTAAATGCAATGCGCGAAAATTCGCTACTATTAAATTTAATGCCGGTCTTGATTGCAGTAAAGAAATTACCATCTAACTCAAATTTAACATCAGCTTGAGCATAACTCACATCATGCTCTTGCACTGTGGTATCAAAATTTGCTTCTTGCGCATGTTTAAATTGCGTTGCATCGGTAGCATCTAGCGAAGTTAGCCAAACTTGATAAGGACCCGTAGCATCATAAGTAAAACCACCATCAGTGCTGTTTTGTCCATTAGGAAATGCAGGATCACCTATTTTACCTCCTTCATCTAAGGCTGGGATCCACCATGAAGATGCGCCAAATTGCGTGCCGCCATCTGATGTTGATTTTCCAATTACACCACTGAGTTCAAAGCCATCACCTTGAAACTTACCAGTTAGGTTTAGTACATCAGCTTTCATATTAACGGCATTACGCACTACTGGATTATAAATAATAGAAGCATATGCAGGTAATATAGTTGCTTGCTCGGTACCGCCTAATGCATTGTTGGTTACATTAGTAGAACCCGCACCACGGGCGCCAACCGTCAGAAAGTTATGGTTTACATGCGGGTTATCAAATTCAAAACGAAAATAATCAAGCACAAACTCCATATTATCGGTTGGTGCAAACTGCGCGGTTAATTGCGCGCTGGTCCGTTCACGCTCAGACTTAAATGCTTGCGAACCTAAACTCCATGCACCGACTGTCGATTCTTGTCCTGTTGCTTGGTTTTCTGCAAAGTACTCATAGTAGCCGCCAATAGACTCAAGTACATGGCGCCCTGAAGTTAATTGTTCATAAGAATACGCAGCTAAAATACCAAATTTTTCATCTTCATTTTTCCAACTAGCAAGAATTGATGCACCAGGATCAGTCTCATCATACAATGAACTTTGTGCCAACTCTGCAGAGAGTAGTAGCGTATTTGCATCTAACTCCAGAGGTTTACGAGTCGTTAAGTTAACGGTTCCTCCCAGTGCTCCTTCTTCGATATCTGCTTCCGGTGTTTTATATACTTGCACACCCGACACTTGCTCTGCTGATAACAATTCCATATTAAAAGTACGTGTCGCTGGGCCTAAATCGTACCATGAGGTGCTTGCTACTGTTTGGCCATTGAGTAATATTCTTGATTGCTCTGGTGCAGTACCACGAATAGTTACGCCATTTACCTCACCATATTGGCGGTCAACCGTCACTCCTGAAATACGTTGTAGTGCATCACCAATGTTTTTATCCGGAAATTTACCAATATCTTCTGCGGTAATGGCATCTACCACTCCATCTGCAAAACGCTTAGTGTTCATTGACGCTTCTAAAGAGCGACGAATGCCACGCACTTCAATGGTTTCTAGATCACTGTCTGCTTGAGTTTGAGCTGCAGCTAATGCCATTGGACTGACGTATAGTGCTGAGATACATATCGCCAATGTAGATAATTTAAGCGATGCTTTGTTAATGTTTTTCATTCCTAGTCCCCTATTTATTGTTATTGAAAGCGTTACTAGGGTATCGCGCCGGATTCGTGTTAAGCAGTACAATTGACACCTTATCCGGTACTTTCCTATCAAAGAAATGTTAACTTTGATGGCAAAATGTTCAATGTCCTGTAAGCAAAGAATCGTGCGCAATAGATTAATACTAAAAGTGAATTGAAAAGTATTACTTGGACTGCTAAAAATTGTTCAATATAGGGACTAAAATAAATAAGGAGGTCGTCATGCGGGCAATGTGTGAAAAAGTCATTCCTAATACCAATTCATCGTGGCGCTATTGTAAATATACGCTTGATTACATTCCATTTAATTGGCATTACCATCCAGACTTTGAGATTTGCCTTACTTTAAACAGTCAAGGGGTATGCCATATTGGCGATTACATTGCTCCTTATGGCGAACTTGATCTAGTGATCCTTGGTGCTGATTTGCCCCATACTTGGCAATCGTCACCGAATATAGATAACAGTGTACAAGTTGTTCACGTTGCACAAATTCCAAAAAAATGGCTTAGTCAGCAAATTACTAGTCACCCTGAATTTGCCATACTTGAAGAGTTATTAATCGCTGCGCGACAAGGCCTTAAATTCTCGACTAAAACAGCGATGATAGCGAAATCATATTTTGAAAAAATCGAGGTCAGTAACCCTTTTGAGCAATATTTAGGTTTATTTAAATTACTGTATTTAATGAGCCAAGAAGCAGTCCCTCAGCAGCTTTCTAGCGCGAGTTTTTGCTACACTAATGAAACTGATCCCGCAAAAGATAAATTTGATAAAGTGATTGATTATATTTATCGCCATTACACCGAGGGCTTAAGCGCAGAACAATTAGCTAACATGGCGCATATGAGCACTAACCACTTTCACCGCTTTTTTAAAAAGCGTATGGAACGCACTTTAACAGAATTTATTAACCAGTTAAGAATTGGTCAAGCTTGTAAGCTATTGATCAATACTAACCGCGCTATTACGGCTATCAGCGATCAATGTGGGTTTAAAAATACCTCTAACTTTAATCGCCGCTTTTTAACACTAAAAGGGACAACACCAAGCCAATTTAGAAAGCGCTTAAAACAAAAATCATTAGTGTGAAAGAGTAAAAAGGTAGGGCTACCTACCTTTTATAAATACCGTTATTTTTCAAGTAACCACAATGCAGGCGTGTTGGAAGGCTGCCAATTACTTTGGGAATAATGTGCTTGTAACACAGAATAAATTTTATCTTGATAACTTACAAAATTAGCAGCTTCGTATTGCCTGTTTTGTTGCCATTGAGGCGCATAATTATCAAGTGTATCAAATCGATAACCTTCTGCTCTTGCGTGCTCAACAAAGCTTTTAATTTTGGGCAAGTTAATCGTCGCACCTTGCCCACGCGGACCATCTTCAAACAAAAAGTCATGGGTGAGTATCACTACTTTATTCGCTGCTAATCCATCGCTGCAATCTAAGTTTTGCGTGCGGCTATTGACAGGATCCATTGTTTTGCCAGGGCAAGTATTGACGATTTGATTAATGCTTTCGACCATTTGAATACCATCTGCCATTGTTTCTGCAGGGTAATCAACGCCCCAGTTCACTGGGCCCCAATCAAAATCCCAACCATAAACCTTATAGTCGTCGCTTGCTAATTTATCAGATATTTTTACTGCGACTTGTGAGCTATTGGTAGAAACCTGTGGATCACAAGAAAAAGCTGGATCCCAAGGTGGTAAATTATCAGATGTTGCGCATAAACCATCACCTTTAAAAGTTTTCGTAACACGCCACGCATTTGTATATGGCAAGCGTGCCATTGTTCTCATTTTAAAGTTTGGGAAGCTTTCTGCATTAGGTAATAACGCCAAGACCTTTTGAGTATTAAGCTCAAAGTAATCATAATCGGTACTTACATCTTGGTAGGATTTAACTGGCCATAAACCAACTTCGTTACAATAAACAGCACCAGAGCGCTCTCCATCCGTGCAATTATGCAACATATGGTCATAACTATGGTTAGCTAAAAGGTGACCGCTATTTAAAAGCTTAGCTAATGCTAATTGTGAGTGTTGTTCATTTTCATCGCCTTCACCATACATGTGAAAAGCATTGATAAAAAATGTCGCTTTTATTTGTGCCTCATCTAAAGCATCAATTAGCCCTGAGGTGGCATTAATCGGGCCATCATCAAACGTTAAATAGATAACCTTGTCGTCATCTGCAAAGCTGTAAGTTGAGCATAAACTTGCACACAATAGCGTTACTGCCGTTTTATTTTTCATTTTGTTCTCCATTAATTAACACCTAATTAATATTGCATGCTATTTAGCCATCGACTGATACGAAGCAATGCAATTTAGGTATTAATCAAACAAAATGAATCTCTGCTACTTCCCTATCGCTTGCTTGGCAAACAGGTGCTTAATTGGGCCTAAGTTATCAACCAAGCTTAAACCCACACCACGTACCAGTTTTTTAAGTGGGTTAGCGCCTGCAAATAATTCTTTTAAGCCTTGCATCATGGCAATATGCTTTTGTGCATCAAGCTTGCGGGTACGCTCGTAATCTCGTAATAGTCGATTACTGGCAAACTCTTTATTGTCAGCAGTTAACAGCTCAATAAGGTAAGCGGCATCTTTAAGGCCTAAGTTCATACCAAGCCCAGCTAACGGATGAATGGTATGTGCGGCATCGCCCATTAATACCACTTTACCTGTCACCCATTGCTGCGCGTAACGCATTTTCAGCGGGAATGCTGTGCGCGCACTTTGTACCTCACATAAACCGCATTGGCCATCAAGGGCTGCCATAACTGCTTTATTAAAATCGCTATCATCCATGGCTAGTAACGTTTGGCAATGCGCAGGACTGGTTGACCATACAATTGAGTGCGTATTGGCATCTGGCAGCGGTAAAAACGCCAGTGGTCCAGTAGGTAAAAATACTTGGCGCGCAGTATTATTATGTGGCTCAGTGGTTCTTACCGTCGCAACGATGGCGTTATGATCATAATCTTTAAACGTAATGGGCAAATTAAACTGTTTCCGAATCGCTGAATTTGCGCCATCGGCTGCCACTAATAACTTGGCTATAACCGGCTCACCAGAGTCTAAGGTTATAAAGACGTCATTGTCAGTTTGGTGTATTTGTTGATAGCGTGTATCAAACATAAGTGTTGCTTGGCTGTGTTGTTCTAATTCATTGATCAGTGCATAACGAATGATGTCGTTTTCAACAATATGACCTAAATGAGGAAGGTCCAGTTCATCGCTGTTAAAAGCAATTTTGCCAAAGCTATCTTGGTCGCGCACATCCATATGGGTATAAGCGCATGCTCTTTGAGCAATGATCTCAGGCCACACTTGCAAAGATTCAAACAAGTGTTGGCTGGCAAGGCTCAGTGCACTTACGCGTAAAGCGTATTCATCGCCCGGCAATACTTGTTTTGCTGCAGCATCAATTACTACTACACTGATATTGGCTTTAACAAGCCCCAGCGCGAGGGTTAAGCCAACACAGCCGCCCCCCACAACACATACTTGTGTCTGTTTCATAGTCGTTTACCTTGTTTAACCTGACCCATTAATTGCTTAGCTAAAGGTGTTTTTAAAGAAGAACACAAATCCATGGCGAATAGACCACAGCTGCGACCAAATGCGAGTATTCGTGATGAGTTTGAAAATAACCGCACTAAAGAATCTGTTAACGTCATTACAGTGGTTATATCTTGGTTACGTTGTTTGGCATATTCACGGGTAAATAGGTAACTGCCAATTGCCAATTCGCTCTTTACTAATTCACATAGAAGTTGCACATCGCGCAGGCCTAAATTAAAGCCCTGCCCTGCAATAGGATGAATCGCATGCCCTGCATTGCCAATTAGTACCGTACGGTGAGCACTTAATGACTCAGCACGGCCATACACCAGTGGATAGTTTGCACGCATGCCGACTTTAGTAAATTGCCCGCCACGATAACCAAATGCAGTTTGCAAAGCACTTACAAAAGCGCTGTCGTCAAGCTGCATATGCGCGTCAATATCGGCTTTATCCATACACCATACTAACGAGTAACGGTTATTACTCATCGGGAGTAATGCCATTGGTCCATGCTCAGTAAAGCGCTCAAAAGCATGGTTATGATGACCACCTGCCACTTCAATATTGGCAATGATCGCCCCTTGTGAATAAGGCTCAGGAGTAAAATTGATCTTTGCCAGCTGGCGAGTAGCCGATTGCGCACCGTCGGCAATCACCACTAATTGGCCATTAAGTTGAGCACCAGACTGCAAAGTAATACTTGCAAAATCATGCTGATAGGTAATATCTGCAACACTGTCAGGGCAATACATGACCACTTGGGTAGCTGCAAGTTGTTGATGTAAAGCACGACCAAACGGATTTACCTCAACAACATAACCTAGAGCTGACTGCGAAAATTGCGCACAATCGATCTGCGTTTTACCAAAGTGACCGCGATCCGACACGGTCACTTTTTTAATTGCCGCAGCAAATGAGGCATCAATATCAAAGGCATTAATGGTCTGTAAAAATTGCACCGATTGTTGTGCTAAGGCGATACTTCGGTCGTCAAAACTAGGATGGTGTTCAGTGCTTGGTTGATTTGCTTCAACCACCGCAATCGTTAATTGCGGCGCATGTTTCGCAAGACTCAGCGCACAACTGGCACCCGCTAAGCCACCACCGATAATAACAACATCAAACTGCTCTGCCACGTTATGCTCCTAGCGGTTAATTGCTTGCTTTTGCATTAACGCTTCAATCTCGCTGATACTTTTTGGCACACTCAAGGTAAGATTTTCGTGGCCTTGCTCGGTCACTAACAGGTTATCTTCAATACGAATACCAATGCCCTTATATTGCTCAGGTGCTTGCGCATCTAGGCTAACATACAAGCCAGGTTCAATAGTGAGTACCATACCAGCTTCAAATGGGCGTTCTTTTTCGTCTTTTTTATAGTCGCCTACATCATGCACATCAAGGCCAAGCCAATGACCAAGGCCGTGCATATAAAATGCTTTACATGCTTGGTTATCAAGTAACTCTTGTAACTCACCTTGCAAAATACCTAAATCAACTAAGCCTTGGGTGAGCACTGTCATCGCTAATTTATTAGCCTTTGATAAGCTACCACCGGGCTTTACTTCAGTAAACGCTGCTGCTTGCGCCGCTAGAACAATGTTATAAAGCTCAGCTTGAGGTTGACTAAATTGCCCATTAATAGGGAAAGTACGCGTAATATCTGCCGCGTAACCTTGCAGTTCAGCGCCAGAATCAATCAGCACTAAATCACCGTCGGTCAGCACATCACTGTTAGCAGTGTAATGCAATATATTGGCGTTATCGCCACCGCCGACAATGGTGCCATAGGCGGGATGACGCGCACCATGCATAGCGTAATGATGATGAAGCTCGGCTTCTAGCTGATATTCGGTAGCGCCTGGCTTTGCAAACTGCATAGCACGAATATGTCCTTGGGCACTTATTTCACACGCTTGGCGCATAATATTCACCTCAGCAGGTGATTTAAATAAACGCATTTCGTGCACTAAACCACGAATATCTTTAATCGTATGTGGCGCTTTATAACCTTTTTTAGGCGCGCCACGCAGCGTATTTAATAACGCCCACACTTTATCGTCAAACTGTGGATAAGTACCTTGTGCATAAAATAAAATCTGCTGGCCGTTCACCAAATTCAATAATTGTTCAGTTAGTTCACTCAGTGCACATGTTTGGTCGAATAAATAATCTTTTTTAGCTTTTTCAAAACCAATACGACGACCATGCCAAATTTCCGCCAGCTTATCTTTGTTCAAACAAAACAGCGTACTCGGTGTATCGCTGCTTGGGCAAAGCACTAACACTGCATCGGGTTCATTAAAGCCAGTTAGGTAGAAGAAGTCGCTATCTTGGCGAAACGCATATTCAGTATCACGGCTGCGGGTTACTTCACTTGCCGCTGGAATGATAGCCACACTGTTTGGTTCCATCATGGCAAGTAAACGATCTCTGCGTGCTTTAAACTCTGCTTTTTCTATTTTAACTGTTGGCATTATAAACCCTGTTTATACTGTTAATTTTAACTTAGTGAAGTGTTTTTTTAGTGCTTTTTGGCGCTTGCTCTTGACCAAGTTCAGCAAAACACAACAGCGCAGAAACTCGCACATATTCAATTACTTCGTGCAATGCTTGGCTGTCTTCTTCGGTTTCATCAAACATGGTATCTAAACGCGTAATTTCACTAAAATCACTGATCACTTCTTTTACATCAGCTGATAACTTGCCATAGTCTTTTTGCTTTAAGCCAAAACCAAGCATAAACCCAGCGACCCATGACACTAAACCATTCGCTTGATCTACTAAGGTTTCGTCATCACTTGGTAAAAATAAATCAAATTGAAACTCTTCGTTGTTAAAGCTTTCTACAACTTGCTTATAAATAATGGCAAAAAATTCTTTCAGATCATGGCTAAATGCTTGGCCATCATTAAACACATCGCTTAATAAGCCTAAGTATTCTTTGGCTTCAATACTCAAGCCGCAGGCTAATAATCCACTGATCACGCCGTGTGCTTCTGAAGGAGTGACAAATATTTCGTTTTTTTCCAATAGTAATTGGGCTTGTTGGTAATCTGGTAATTCGTTCATGCTGAGATCTTCGCTTGGCTAATTAAGTCAATGCTACCACTCGATAAATAGCAACTCCAATGAAAAGTATGATTGAGGTCAAAAAGCAATCCGAAAAGTAAATAGCCAGTTACCAGTGCTGGAAAATCACTCGAACAGTATAATTATTTTGAATTTGGGGTGTAAGGATTGGCTTATGTCTTATATACTGAATTTGTTCCCTAGGGTGTTGGAGCTTGGTTAAGTCCCTGAGCCGATAAATTTTATGTTAGGGTTTCTGTTCGTCTGCTATTGTGCAAGCTCGGCATGTACCGAGAAGCCTACGGCAAACCGCAGATTCCCGCCCTGAGACCTTATGGTTTCAGGACTGACACCGAGTGCCACATACTTGGGGAACACCTTTCTTACCTTCCTTTATACTATCTGCTGTTGTGCTTTAAACCATTGATAATAATATGAGCCAAATGTATTTAATAGCGTCGCAAATGCAATTAAGCTCGTACCCAGAATTTGCATCAAACTCATTACGGTACTAAAAAATAAAAACTGGAATAACACCGCAAAGATTAAGTTAGTATAAATTAAAGGCGCCAGCTGTGAGTTTGAATCAACTAATCTATATGCTTTGGAACGAAAAAACTGAGTTGCAGCAGTTGAAAGTCCTAAAAACAATAATAACAATAAGATCCCCTGCTCGAAATTGACTATCATTATTATACTTTGTTGATACTCAACTTGGCTGGTAAAAATAACCATCACAGGTAAAACAAACAATGCTGCAATTGCAAAACAGCACCCGTTTATTACCAAGATAGGTAAATTTATTTTACTGGCTCTAAATAAAGCAACTTGCGAGCAACCATTAAAAAAACCAGCCGCTAAACCTATTAATAATTCCCAGCGCCACGTTATCCCTTGTACGGTTAAGTTTTGCATCACCACGCCAATGCCCATTAATATTAAGGTAGGTAAAACCATTCGACTGATTTTGGTTTTATAAAAATAGCGCTCAAGTAGCGGAATAAATAACGGCCCAGTACTAAATAATACCACGGCCTCAATTAACGTTAAGCGACTTAAGGCCAACATAAAACAACCTTGGCAACTGGCAATAAAAATGGCACGTAAGATAAATGCACCCCAAGCTGCTTGATTTGGCATCACCCAGCGGCTGCATGCAGCAATAAACAACATAACTAACGCAGGAAGTAATAAACGCAACATCACTAATATTGCATCACTAAAATACTCAGTTAAAAGCTTTGAAAATAAACTATTCAACGCTAAAGTAAATGTGGATAACAGCATAAACATACTGGGTCGTAATAAAGCAGCCATAACAACTCCTTTCTCAACGAGAAATACGTTTCACATTGAGAATGATAAGCTTAACATTAATCTGAGGCGCTAAATTAGCGTAAATAGGTAGAATGAAAAAGCGAGTAATTATGCACAAACCTGTAAGTAAAACTTAACAATGAGAAACTATGGCTAACTCTATTCCTTTAAAATCGCTTCATAGTTTTATTGCAGTCGCAGAAACTGGAAGTATGGTCCTCGCTGCTGAGCAATTAAATATTAGTCATTCTGCAATAAGCCAAGCAATTAAGTCTCTTGAATCGCAACTAAACACTCAATTATTTACTCGTATCGGCCGACGAGTTGAGCTAAATAGCACGGGTAAACGCTATTACCTGCGAGTACAGCCAGCTCTAAATGAGATTATAGCTGCAAGTTTTGAGATCTCTGCGAGTCAGCTCTGCGCGCACTTAACTTTAAATATGGTGAACTCGATGGCATTGCATTGGTGGATCCCACGAGTAGCGGAACTACAAGCTTACGCGCCAGAGTTAGATGTGCGTTTATCTAATTTAGTCGGAGAGTTTAACTTAGAGCAACATGGCGTGGATGTCGCTTTGGTGCATGGTAAACAACAAGATTGGGCGCAATATCACTGCGAAAAACTGGCTGATGATGAGCTTATTTTAGTATGTAGTCCTGAATTAATAAAAACCTTGCCCACAGATTGCCAAACTGGCAAAGAGCTACTTACTCGTTTCCCGGCTATTTTTGCCATAAACCCACGCCGCGATAACGATTGGCACGTATGGTGTAACGCCCATCAATTAGCAATACCGAAACAACATAAAAACCTCACTTTTAATATTTCAGTACAAGCAACGCAAGCGGCAATGCGCCAATTAGGTGTTTTGGTCACCCATAAACAATTTGTAAAAGATGATATTCAACAGGGTATGCTGGTGCAAATAGGTGAGCCGGTATTAAACCCACATCAACAGTTTTATTTTGCTACCAGCCATAGCAAGCGTGAACAAGCCACTATATTGATATTAAAAAAATGGTTAAAATCGCAGTTTTCTAATCAATAAAAGTTTATCAGCCTACGGCTTACTAAAAGTTAATTTTTAACTTTTAGTGCACCTAATACAATACAGACAACACCACCGACCATTCCAGCCCATGCCTCGATGGGTGTATCACCACTAAAAGTTCGCGTAATTTGCGCACTTGCAGAGTCATAAACGTCATAACCCCAAAAAGCCAGTGCAGCTCCAATACAGATCAGCACAATACCAATTACTTTATTCATTTTAATTCCTATTAAAGCTAACAGAGGTAATCTCTAAAAATACGCTAAGATATTGATTTAAGCAAAAACTAAAAATAACCTTCACACCGCTATTTAAAAATTACTCATGGTATTTACGGATCACCGCAATCTTACCGTTTTCAATTTCTAGAACATCCATCAACGTTTGGGTGTATTCAATCAGTTGCTTGTTTTGCGGGTGCACACCTTTCGCGTGTTGCGTGTAACGAATCGCAATAGCGGTATGATTAAATATGAAAGTATCAAGTAACTTTGCTTCATATTCAGTGTGGGCACCTAGATAAAAAGTCATACCTTTGCGCATCATGGCCTTACCGTCAGGTGAACGAGAATCATCGCTTTGATAAGGTAGGTGTTGATTAGCAACATCGTCAGTGAGTAACGCTAAAAAAGCTTCTAGTTCTTTACTGCTAGCTTTAGGCGCCTGAGTTGCCGTCATGGTGGAAAAATATTGCTGGGCGAGTCCTTCTAGTTCGTTATTTTCGTCTTTTGCATGTAAGTTAAAAGTTGCGATAACAGCTAACAATAAAAAAGTAACGTATTTCATTATGCTCTCTTGCATTGTGTTTAATTATCACTCTATCAAAACAGCAACAAACTAAAATGTATAGTCTTTTTATAATAAATCACGCTTCGCCGGATGGTTTTATAAAATACTCTTATAAAATATCATCTAAAAGGCTGGCTTGTTCTGGACAATCTCAGTAAGCATGTAGCGAATCTTCTACAACTTAAGACCCATACCTTTTTAATTAAATTATTTTAATGTTCACCGGCACTTTCAATGCATAATAAAATCAACACACTCAATAACTTATTTAAATAAAAAGTCATTAGACTAACAACCAGCCTATAATTTACTTTAAAATAAATATAAAACTTAATGACCATTTAATATAAAAAAGTGATTGATTTAGGGAGAGGATAAATAATAGGGGTATTACGACTGCTAAGCAGCCGTAATAGAAATGCGTTGAAATAGATAGTAACGAGTTATAGGTGTGAAGAACTACCAGCTGATTCATTGAATGATAAACCTGATACAATGCCTTTAGCATTAAAACGGATTGTTACATTCTTTGTCTCATTTTGAGAACCACCGACATGGCCTGCGTATGGAATAAAGCCTACACCACCGCCTTGACCTTCGCTGTAGCTGTATGTCCATACAACTTCGTCATTACCTATATCATTAACGCCCATAGGGTCGCCAATCGCTTCTTTGACTTGCTCTTGAGTTGTTTCGCCTTTTTTGAAGCCTTTTACAACTTCCATATCAAAATCACGGCCTTGTGAGGTGCTATTACATGCGGCCAAAACAAACGCCATTGCAATTGTTAATAATATCTTTTTCATGTCATTCCTTAATAATTATCTTTTAAATTCCATTTCAACGCGATTAAGCGCGTTAATTATGAACAAAAAAATAAAATATCAACCCCAAATGGAAACATATTAAAGATAAAAAATTAATCAGTAAAAATGTATAATAAAATAAAAAAAACAAATACTATAATTATAAATATTTCAATCCCACTTATGATTAGATATTACTTTCCAACCCACTATAGCTACCATTTTATACCATGATTTCATTTGGATAACTTACTCACTAGTAGAGCGCAACAATCCACAACTAAAGTAAATTAATGCAACATCAGCAACAATAAATGTCATTATCATTATTTTATTTTTGTAAACTCCAATTTTTAATAATTATTTTATATTTTTTATTTCGTTAAAAAATACAGCTGTAGTAATAATAGGTTAATTCACTGGATAAAATAACCAATCACTTGCCATTGCTCAGCAGATTTTTTTAATGTCACGGTTTCAATCGACTGTGCTTTATTTTCAAAATCAGTTTGAAACTCTAAAATCACATAATCACCGTCGGGCAGTTGCGGTATTGAGGTTAACACTTGACGACTGATACCTTCGCGAGATGTAACAGCACCTAGCGGCGTACGAACTTGCTCTAACTTAGATACCCAAAGCGCTTGCGGTACATTTTTTTGAAAAAACGCCCCAGCCTGCTGCCAACTGTTTGCGTATTTACCACTATCAACAACTTCTAACCAGCTAGTCGCAGGGGCGATTTCTGTTGATACATCAACAACCCTTAGCGTCTGAGCCCACGTTAATGTGCTTATAAATAAACATAAAACAACAATTATATTTTTCATGGTGAGTCCTTTTTTCTATCAAGTTATTTTGCCTCAAGCACAAAATCACTGTTCAACTTTGCCATAAATGATTTTCAAAAAACAATCTGCACTGTCGAAGCATCGCTCACTATGTTCTGCTTAAAGCTGGCTTTTATTACAATATGTTGCCTTTTCAAAGTCACTGACATTCATTGCAATATTGTCGATATGTGGGAACATCTGAGTAAGTTTAGTCACTATCGCTTTTGATAATTCAGCTTTTTGCTCAGTCGTTCGCCCCTCCATTATATATCCAAAAACATGAATAAATTCGTACTGTTTATTACCCACTAAATAACGATTATACGGGTTTACTCTGACTTTAATTTCATGCTCAGCGAACAAATCCGATGCGTTTGCAGTGTGATGAATTTGTTCATTAATGGTATCTTCATCATGATGAGTCAAGATACTCTGCGAGCAATCTATAATAAAGTGTGGCATTAAATAACTCCTTATTTATGCAGTCAATAAGTATTTAACTTACCTTTTTTTAAACTATAAAACACTGCTTAATAGTCAATTTTACTCTTGCTAACTTTGTCCTTGCTAACTCCTTCACATCTTACTTTTAACTTTACTCGTAGCCGCACTGGTGGCGGGGTTATCAGGCCAAAAGTGTTTTGGATAACGACCTTTCATTTCTTTTTGCACCTCCCGATAGCTGGTTTGCCAAAAGCCAGCAAGATCTTGTGTTAGTTGTAAAGGTCGTCTTGCTGGTGAGAGTAGTTCCATTAATAAGGGTAACTTGCCTTGCGCTAATATTGGCGTACTGGTCATGCCGTACACTTCTTGCATACGAACACTGAGTTTTGCAGGGCCGTCGAGTTGATATTCAATACGAATATTTGAGCCACTTGGAACTGACACTCTCAGCGGGAATAAATCATTTAACGCATTTTGTTGTTGCCAATTAAAACAACTTTGCAAGGCATTAAAGTAGTTAAACTTTTTCAACTGTTCGAGGGTTTTTATATCTTCCAGAAAAGCACCTAACCAAAGCTGTGCGTCATCGATTAAGCTTTGTTTAGTGACGACAGGAAATTGCTCCGGCACTAAATTACTGGCTAAACACATACGAATAAGTAACTGCTCACTGTCGCTTTGTTCATTAAATAATTCAAAGCCTTGTTTTTGAAATAAAGCTAACCACGCTTTCGCCCGCTCACTTTTATCAAGCGGATGTTTACTCGGTTGGCTAGTAACTGTAATTGCCCCTAGTTTGACTTCATCTTGATGAATAAAGCGCCCTGTTTTTTCGTCAAATTCACAGCGCGTTTGTGCAGTAAATAAGTGTGTCAGTTCATCCTCAATCTCTGTAGGAGTAAACGCAACAGCTGCAAAAATACGACTGCCTTTTTGGCCTCCCATTGAAGCAATTGCAAGGTAGTCCTCGTTATGCCAATGCTCGTTGTTTAGCTCAGCACCTGCGCCATTGGCAAGCAAGTAACCATTGCCACGCTTTTTAGCTAATCGATCAGGAAAAGCAAACGCCACCAGCAAAGCCAAATAAGTGGTTTGTAGTTCGCGTACTTCAGTTAGCTTTAATCGCTTTAACCAAAATTTCAGTTGCTGTTTAAATACCGGATGTGGCCGAGCATGTTGACTGTGTAATGCTAAGCTTAAATCTGCGGCATGGCTTATCCGACTCTCTAATAACGCAATTAAATACGCCGCTAATGTATAAATACCTGGCATCTGAGGTTCGAGTTGCTGCGCTTTAATTAGCATGTGCGCTAGGCGAATATCCGCGCCAAAACTTAGCATACGTGTACCGAGGGGGGTCAATTTATTGTTATTATCGAGCGCCTCTAACATTTGCAGTAATTTTGTTGCTTGCTGTATTTGTTGTGCTGTTGGACTATCTAACAAGCTTAGATCAGTTAACTCCGCGCCCCAGCATTTTGCCTCCAATAATAATTGGCTAATATCAGCACTTAAAATTTCTGGCGCATCATGGCTATTACGCCGCTCAAAGGTTTGTTTTGAACCAAGCCTATAAACTACACCGGGCTCAATACGCCCAGCCCGCCCAGCTCGTTGAATTGCCGATGAGCGAGAAATACTTTGTGTGGTGAGTTCAGTAACGCCAGTTTTTAAATTAAAACTAGCAGCGCGGCGCTTGCCACTATCAACCACAATACGAATACCTTCAATGGTTAAGCTAGTTTCGGCAACATTGGTGGTCAGCACCACTTTACGAGTACCTTTTGCCGCAGGGGCAATTGCAGCTTGTTGAGATGCTTTATCTTGTTCACCAAACAGAGTAACTACATGGCAATTTGCAGGCAAATCTGACAGCGCTTGTTGTACGCGGTTGATCTCATATTGACCGGGCAAAAAAACTAACGCACTGCCTGTTTGTTCAACTAAAGCTTGTTTGATAATACTGGCCATAGCGTCAAGCCAGCGGCTTTCATCTTTAATGGGTATGTAAATTTCATCGATGGGAAAGCTACGCCCGTGGGAACTAATAATTGAACAATCAAAAAACTGCTGATAGCGTTCGCTATCAAGGGTTGCCGACATCAATAAAATCGTTAAATCATCACGCAGTGCAGCTTGAGATTCTAATGCAAACGCTAATGCGGTATCGGCCGCAATAGAGCGCTCATGAAATTCATCAAATATCAGTAGGTCAACGCCACTGAGCTCTGGGTCGTTTTGTAGCATACGCGTGAGCATGCCCTCGGTAACAATTTCAAGGCGGGTATTAACACTGACTTTGGTTTCCTGCCTGATACGTAAACCAACGCTTTGCCCTACGGTTTCGTTTTGGCACTGTGCTAAATAGTTGGCAATATTACGTGCAGCTAAGCGACGCGGCTCAAGCATGACAATGTGCTTAAAGTACCCGTCGCGCATCAACTGCAATGGTAACCATGTTGACTTGCCCGCACCCGGCGGCGCTTGTAGCAAGGTAATCGGATCACTTTGTAATGTAGTAACGAGTTGTTGATATATGTCTTTAACCGGCAGCACAGCTATTTATCCTAAATTGCTTTACCGATATTGTAACAAAAAACTGTAGTAAATCAGATTCATAAAATCGGTGATTATTGAGTGTTTGCAATAATTACAGACCGTTGCGTAGATTTTTTAGCTTATAATCTATTAAAAACTTATCTCTAAACAAGGGAGATTTAACCTATTGATTATTAATGATAAAGTTATAATTTAATTTTGGTGCAAGCCTTGCTTCTTTATAACTGAAAGTAAATTCACAAACCGACATTATAAGGAGCTAATTATGAACAGTGATCTTATCGAAGGTAATTGGAAAGAACTTAAAGGTAAAGCGCAACGTAAATGGGGCGATCTTACTGACGATGATTTAGATAAAATTGAAGGTAGCCGTAAAGAACTGGTTGGTAAAATTCAACAAGCATACGGTAAATCGAAAGAAGAAGCTGAGCGTGAAGTTGATGAGTTTGAAAAAGGCCATTAATTAAAACGTTGGTATGACTCCCACTGTCAAGTTAAACACACTGATCCTTGCCTAACTTTTTAAGCCATAATTACTTCAGCTCGAATTAGAGCGAGTTAATACATAGGATGAAGCAAGTAATGTCGTCGGTTAT
>NZ_CABVLM010000021.1 GCF_902498845.1 Pseudoalteromonas rhizosphaerae
GGGAATGGCGCCGAAATAAAGAAGGCGTCAGTATAAATTGGATGTTTAATGTTGATTCAGCACGTGAAAAACTAGAGAGAGCTTACGGTGCTCTCAACTAGTCAAAATTTGTGTGACGAAGTACTAGGTGCTAAAAATATTAACCTTGTGGGTTTTTCCTGCAAGGTTTTTTTATACCTAAAACTTATCAGTTAATATTTGTGCTACACAGGACTCTGCAAATAAGTAATACTTAACATCATAAATAATTAGGTAATATTCATTTATGTTAGGGTTTTGGTACAGTAAGTCTCCGCAATTTGCAAAGGATCACAAAGATTTTTGGCGAGCACGTTTAATCGCCCATTTTTTATTATTTTCAACAGCTTACTTTTTCATTTTAACAGTACTCAATGTTTTCTATTTCGAGCAATTAGACCTTGCCTTAATTGACTGTTTAGGACTTGTTATCTCATTAACTATTTATTTCTGGTTTTACAAATCTGGCAACGTTAATGTAACCGCATGGGCTGTTACATTAATGGCTAGCAGCTTAGCTATGTTATTTATAATTTCGGTAGGCGGAAATCCATTCTCAATATTATGGGCTACGCTGATCCCCCCTTTTGCATTTTTTTTAATAGGCAGAAAACGAGGCAGCATCATCAGCGCAATTGCATTCTCTATTTGTGCATACTTAATTTATACACAGCAACAACAAACAATAACCATAGGGTTAGGATCATTATTTAACACTATCGAAGTCAGTATCGCTCATATTCTAATTTTTAGATTTTACGAAAAAACACGTTCGTTAGCGTATCAAAACTTATCTAACCTTAATGACGAAATTAAAAAGTTAGCAGAAACAGACAAGTTGACTGAGTTATATAACAGACAAAAATTTGATGCAGAGTTATCGGCATTAATAACTAAAAGCGAGCACTCTCAAACATCTCATTGTTTACTTATGTGTGATATAGACTATTTCAAAAAAATTAATGATACCCACGGGCATTTAGTTGGCGATAAAGTACTAAAAGAGTTTGCTCATCTGTTGCAGCAAAAAATAGGTGAGCAAGCGTTAATCGCCCGTTGGGGTGGTGAAGAGTTTGTAATAATATTACTCAACACTGCTTTGTTGGATGCAGCAAAGCAAGCGAATGAATTAAGGAGTTTAATTAGCTCAAATACAGTTGCCAATATGCCTATCACTATCAGCCTTGGGGTAACCGCTATACAAAAGAGTAATGATAGCGTTTTAAAAGTATTAGAGCGAGCTGATAAGGCACTCTACTTTGCTAAACATCACGGCCGAAATTTAGTTTGCATCAACGATAACAACGCACATGTTACCTGTTATGACACATTTTTAAAATTAGTCGACGATGATATAAACGAATAATCTGTGATTCGAGAACGGAAAAACTACGCATTTGAAAAACAAAAAACCCAGCCTAAGCTGGGTTTTTGATATTCATAGAAAACTAAAATTACTTGATTTTAGCTTCTTTGAAAAGAACATGTTTACGGATTTTTGGATCAAACTTTTTGATTTCCATTTTTTCCGGCATGTTACGCTTGTTCTTGTCGGTAGTGTAGAAAAAACCAGTACCAGCTGTAGAAACTAAACGGATCTTATCACGCATGACTCAGGTCCTTAAACTTTTACGCCGCGAGCACGGATTTCAGTAAGAACCGTGTCGATGCCTTTTTTATCGATAATACGCATACCTTTAGTAGTAGTGCGTAATGTTACAAAACGTTTTTCACTTTCAACCCAAAAACGGTGTGTTTGTAGGTTAGGTAGGAAACGACGTCTAGTCGCGTTTCTCGCGTGTGAACGGTGATTACCAACCGCAGGACGCTTACCTGTAACTTGACATACTTTAGACATGTCTATATATCTCCAATAACTTCGCTCGAGCTTAATTTGTCCCCTAGGCTATGTATTTTGTGCCCCAGGGATAAATCGAAGGGCGCTCTTTATACAGCTTATACAGGCAAAGATCAAGTGATTGATCTAATCCAACCAGCTCATGTGTAAATTTGATAGCGGCTAATTATAAAGATCGAATGCCCTTAGGGAAAGTAAAAACTGCATTTAAATTAAACTAATTTGCAAATAAGCACTAAACCGCTCATTTTTAACACGCTTAGTGATTTGAATACGCTTAAATCAAGCCTCGTTCTGCAAACGAAACACAATTATCTCCCCCAACAACGATGTGATCTAAAATATTTATATCGACTAATTGCAAAGCTTGCTGCAATTTAGCGGTAATTAATTTATCAGCTTGGCTTGGTTCAGCAATACCTGATGGATGATTATGAGCCAAAATAAGTGCCGCAGCGTTATTTTTTAAAGCCGCTTTGACGACTTCTCTTGGGTAAACAGATGCCGCATTAATAGTGCCATAAAAAAGTGTTTCTTCTTTAATTAAGCGATTCTGACTATCTAAATACAACACCATAAACACTTCTTGCTGCAAGCCTCGCAGCTCAATCGTTAAATAGTCATATACTGATTGCGGTGAATTAAATACTGCTTCGCGCTGGCATTGCTCCATCATATAACGACGACTCAATTCCAGTACTGCTTGAAGTTGCACAAATTTTGCTGTGCCCAGTCCTTTTTGTGCACAAAAATCATCGATTGATGCATTAAATAAGTTATGCAGTGTTTGATTTTGTGTCATTAAATGTTGTGCTAACTCAACTACATTCATGCCCGGTAAACCCGTTCGCAAAAATATCGCTAATAACTCGGCATCACTTAACGACTTAGCCCCTTTCGCCAATAACTTTTCGCGTGGTCGCTGGCTACTTGGTAAAGAGGTGAGCTGCATTATTTCGTCCCTGAAAAATGATTTATAATTTAACTGTAATGCAAAAATAAAATTTCGCCTGTAAAACTGCGAATAAATTCCATATTAAAACTTCGTCCCCAAGGCAAAGATTTGCTATCGTTAGCGCATATCGACAAACAGTTTTATCAGAGTATGACAAAGTTAATGACCAATTTAGCGACAGAATTAGTAAATAAAAAAATTGTACTTGGTATCAGCGGTGGTATTGCCGCCTACAAATGCGCCGAACTTGTTAGACGTTTAAAAGATCATGGTTGTGATGTCAAAGTGGTGATGACTGAGTCAGCTAAGCACTTTATTACTCCGCTTACCATGCAGGCCGTAAGTGGTGAAATGGTCTCAGACTCTTTGCTCGATCCATCTGCTGAAGCCGCTATGGGCCATATTGAATTTGCTAAATGGGCTGATTTAATATTAGTCGCTCCTGCCACATCTAATATCATCGCAAAAATGGCAGTCGGCATTGCAGATGATTTACTCACCACTTTATTGCTGGCAACACCCGCAAAAGTAGCAGTGGCGCCTGCAATGAATCAACAAATGTATGCCCATCCAGCAACTCAAGCTAACTTAGCAACTTTAAAACAGCGTGGCATTGCAATTTGGGGCCCAGGTAAGGGTGAACAAGCATGTGGTGATGTAGGTGCAGGGCGAATGCTTGAACCACATCAGTTAGTGGCACTATGCACGCAACCTTCGCAACCGCAACTACTAGCTGGTAAAACAATTACAATCACCGCAGGGCCAACTCGTGAGCCACTTGATCCGGTGCGTTTTATATCTAATCACAGCTCTGGGAAAATGGGCTTTGGGCTTGCACATGCGGCAGTTAGTTTAGGAGCAACGGTTAACCTGATTTCAGGTCCGGTAACAATTGCGCCACCACCAGGTGTTAACCTAATTAACATTGAGACCGCTGAGCAACTACTTGAACAATCGCTTATTTTTGCTCCAAAGTCGGATGCTTTTATTGGTTGCGCCGCGGTTGCCGATTATCGCGCCGCAGCGATTGCCGAGCAAAAAATGAAAAAACAAGGCGATGAACTGACACTCACTTTAGTTAAAAATCCAGATGTAATTGCCGCAGTTGCTAGCCTTACAGAGGGTCGCCCATATACAGTTGGCTTTGCCGCAGAAACTCAAGATGTCGCAAGCTATGCGAAAGGCAAACTCAGCAATAAAAACCTCGATATGATCTGCGCTAACGATGTATCACAAACCGGCCTTGGTTTTAATTCAGATCATAATGCTTTAACACTGTTCTGGCATAATGAACAAAAAGAACTGCCCGTCGATACCAAAAGCGCATTAGCACTGAGTGTAATGAGTGAGCTTGCTAAACGATTGTAAAAAGGCTGGAAAGAAACTGAATAAAACATTAACATAGCCCTTATCGCTTGCTCAAAAAGTGAGTGATAAGTAGCCGCCCAAAAGCTAAGTAAATAATTATAAAGAAAGGAATGTTCATGCCTGCGACAAAAAGAAGTAATCGCAAAGAGCAAATACTACAAGCACTCGCACAAATGTTAGAAACCAGCCCAGGTCAACGTATCACCACAGCAAAATTAGCTGCTGAGGTAGGTGTTTCTGAAGCTGCGCTTTATCGTCATTTCCCGAGTAAAGCACGGATGTTTGAAGGCTTAATAGAGTTTATTGAAGACACTTTGTTGTCGCGCATAAATCTCATTCTTGAAAACGAAAAAGAAACTCAAAGCCGTATCTATAATATTTTATTGCTACTACTGGCATTTGCTGAGAAAAATCCGGGGATCACTCGTATTTTGACCGGCGACGCCTTGCAAGGTGAGCAAGAACGCTTGCGTGAGCGTGTACAAAGCTTGTTTGAAAAGCTTGAAACACAACTAAAACAAGTACTACGCGAGCGTAAACTTCGCGAAGGTAAAACCTTTCAAAGTGATGAGTTAACCATTGCCAACTTTTTACTTGCCTACATTGAAGGCAAGATGAACCAATTTGTCCGCAGTGACTTTAAAGCAAAACCTAGCGCGCAATTTGAAAAACAGTGGTTAGAATTACAAAAAATATGGCTTTAGCTCCTAGCTCCTAAAATTATCAACCTTGTCGGTTTTCCTACAAGGTTTTTTTATAAATGTTACTTTCAACCTTTATTTTCGACCGCTTATCGTTTCTACTCGAATTGTTGAACAAACTCGTTATGATGATGCAGATGAAACAAAACGAGAAGTAACAATGAAAGCACAACTTTCCCTACTCAGCGTAGCACTGGTTGCAAGCCTTGGTAGTGCCACGGCATCCGCAAAAGAGCCGCTACAATTTAAAGATGTATTCGATTTCAAAGCAGCTAAAACAACGCAATTATCTGAAAATGGTGAAGTACTGAGCTTTAGTGCAACCCCATACCGTGGCGATGCAACAGGCCAAGTCTATACCTTAAACAATAATAAATTACTTGCAGAAATTGAGCGCGGCACTAAACCTCAGATCAACAAAGCAGCTAACTGGGTAGCATTCACCCAAGTCCCTACTTTGCTTGAAAAAGAAACCACAAAAAAGAAAGACACCTTAAAAAACAATCTAGTACTCGTTAATACAATAACGGGGGAACAACAAGTTTTTGAGAACGTAAAAGATTACCAGCTCTCTGATGATGGTAACTGGTTAGCTTATCGCTTTGATGAAAAAGCAGATAAAGACGCTGATAGTAAAGATATTGATGACACAAAAAACACCGCTAAAACCAGTGAAATCAAACCTGATAAAAAAGATAAAGCGTTTGAGCTCATTGTTGTAAATTTAAAAGACAAAACAACTCATACAGTAAATAGCGTATTTAGTTACGCAATCAATACATTTGGCAGCGAGCTTCTTGTCAGCCAAAGCTATCCTGACGGTAACGATAACCAAGTAGCATTAATTACATTAAACCAAACATTTGATACGAGTGTATTAATTGATGAACCAGGCGTTGTTGCAAACAAAATAGTGTGGCATCCAACTAAGAATATTGCCGCATTTACACTGGGTAATTATGTAAATGACGATATGCGCCGTCGCGATCATCAGCTAAAACTGTGGCAAAACGAACAGCTTACAAATATTGCTGCTCCTGAAAAAGATTGGACTATTGGTAAAACAGCAAAATTGAGCTGGTCTGAAGACGGTGAACGCCTGTACTTTGAAAATCACCCTAAGTTAGCGGAAAAAATTAAAGAAAAGAAATACACCGATCAAGCCTCGTTATTTGATTACGATACGATACGCGACCAAAAAGGCCTTCACGTTTGGCATAACAACGATGCCGAAATTAAACCCCGCGAAGAGCAACAATGGAAAGAAATCAATAAAAACCGCCATTATCAAGCCGTTTACTATCTTAATGGCAAACAAGTTGCGCAACTAAGTAACACTGACATGCCAGATGTGGCACTCAATACCAACAATCGCACTGCGTTACTTGGTTCTTCAAATTTACCTTATCTTAAACGTATTATGTATGGCGGTTTTTTTGCTGACTACTATGCAGTCAATGTGCAAAATGGTGAGCGTAAAGCGATTATCAGTGATTACCCGTTTAGGCCCAGCCTATCACCCAGTGGACAATTTGCTGCTTACTTTGAAAATAGCCAAGTGCAACTCAAAGACTTAGGTAACAATAAAGTCAGTACCTTAACAACAGCGATTAAAGCAACGTTCGCCGATGATCAGCACGATTACCCTTCCACTCAACCGGGTTATGGTTTTGCCGGTTGGTTAACTGATAGCAGCCAAGTGCTGGTATATAGCAAATACGATATCTGGGCATTTGACGTTAAAACTCTCAAAGCCACACGCCTTACACAAGGCAAAGAAAACAACACGCAATATCGAGTCATCAAACTAGATAAAGACCAAGTTGGCTTTAAAAAAGACGATACATTGTTGCTAAGTGCTACAAACTTACAGCAAAAGCAAACTGAAATAGCAAAACTCAATCTTGCTGATAACTCGATCAGCAAAGTATTAAGCGGTAAAAAACGTTTTGACGTGGTAAAAAAAGCTAAAAATGCCGATAAATACCTATTCACTGAGCAAACTTATCAGCAGTTCCCTGATTTTTATCAAACTGATTTTAGCTTTAAAAAGCCACAACGCGTTACTAATTTAAACCCACAAGTTAACGACTTTGCGTGGGGGCAAAAACCGGAGCTAATTAGCTATAAAGGCTTCGATGGCGAAGACTTGCAAGGCGTATTGATAAAGCCTGCAGGCTATAAAAAGGGCGATAAAGTGCCAGTGGTGGTGTACTTTTACCGTTATATGAGTCAACGCATGTTTGATTTCCCTAAAATGGAATTAAACCACCGTCCTAACTTCCCAATGTTTACTTCGAACGGTTACGCGATTTTCTTACCTGATATTCGCTTTGAAATTGGTCACCCAGGTAAATCATCAACGCAAACCATGATCAACGCCACCCAAAAGCTGATTGATTTAGGTATCGCTGACCCTGATAAAATTGGCTTACAAGGGCATTCATGGGCGGGCTATCAAAGTGCCTTTATGATCACCCAAACTGATATGTTCAAAGCGGTAGTATCGGGTGCGCCCGTGTCAAACATGACCAGCGCTTACAACGGTATTCGCTTAAAATCAGGATTAGCGCGTCAGTTCCAATATGAAACTGGGCAAAGCCGTATCGGTAAAACCTTGTTTGAAGCGCCAGAGCTTTACATCGAAAACTCACCGGTATTCTTCGCTGATAAAGTAAATACACCAATCTTAATTATGTTTGGTGATAAAGATGATGCTGTACCATGGCACGAAGGCGTACAGTATTATTTAGCGCTGCGCCGTGCAGGTAAAGATGCGACGTTTTTGCAGTATGAAGGTGAACCACACCACTTAAAGAAATTTCCTAACCAAGTGGATTTTTCAATTCGGATGATGCAGTACTTTGATCACTACTTAAAAGGCAAGCCTGCCGCTAAGTGGATGACCGAAGGCGAAGCTTTCATTGAAGAATAAGCAGAATAATAAGCAGCCATAAACTAAAACGCCCAGCAAATGCTGGGCGTTTTTTATTTACCGAAAATTACCTAGCCCGCTGACGATTACCGCCAACCTTAGGTTTGGTATTGGCTTTTTTAAACTGGCTAAAGCCGGTGTGACGACTAAGCGCTGGACGCCCGCCTTTACCTGCTTTAAGCGATTTTTCGTCACGGGTTTCTTCTGGCACTAAGCAGTTTGGACCTTTACCAATCAACTTAGCTTTGCCCATACTACGCAGTGCTTCACGGATCATCGGCCAACCTGCTGGGTCGTGATAACGCAATATCGCTTTATGTAAACGACGTTGACGCGCGCCTTTTGGCACCGGCACTTGCTCAGTATTATTTTTAATATTACGCAGCGAGTTCATCCCAGTGTGATAAATCGTGGTGGCATTAGCCATTGGTGACGGATAAAAATTTTGCACTTGATCTAGTTTAAAATCGTTCGACTTTAACCACAACGCCATGTTCACCATGTCTTCGTCTTTAGTGCCAGGATGCGCAGAAATAAAATAAGGGATCAGGTACTGCTTTTTCCCTGCTTCTTTTGAGTATTTATCAAAAAGCTCTTTAAACTGATCATATGCGCCCATGCCTGGTTTCATCATCTTAGATAATGGCCCGTCTTCGGTATGCTCAGGCGCTATCTTTAAATAACCACCAACATGATGGGTTACGAGTTCTTTGACGTAACGAGGGTCTTGCACAGCTAAATCGTAGCGAACACCAGAGGCTATTAGGATTTTTTTAATCCCCTTAACTTCACGAGCCTTTTTATATAACTCGATAGTCGGTGTATGATCGGTATCCATATGCTTACAAATATCAGGATATACACACGATAAACGTCGACAGGTACTCTCAGCTTTTTTGCTCTTACAACGCAGTTTATACATGTTTGCAGTTGGCCCACCAAGGTCCGAAATAACCCCAGTAAACCCTGGTACTTTGTCACGAATTTGTTCGATTTCTTCAATAATCGATTCTTGTGAACGACTTTGAATTATCCGTCCTTCATGCTCAGTAATTGAACAGAAACTACAGCCACCAAAACAACCTCGCATAATATTAACTGAGGTTTTGATCATGTCGTAAGCGGGGATTTTTGCAGTACCATAACTTGGATGCGGAACTCGCTGATAAGGCAATCCAAACACTGCATCCATTTCATGTGTTTCAAGCGGATACGCAGGTGGGTTAACCCAAATAGAGCGATCGCCATGGCGTTGGAATAACGCTCGAGCACAACCTGGGTTCGTTTCTTGATGTAAAATACGTGATGCATGAGCGTACAGTGGTTTATTAACACTCACTTGCTCAAACGCAGGTAGCTTAACGTAGGTTTTTTCCCAAGGTTTAGGACGCGCTGGCTGAATGGTAATTGGTTTTGCCGCTTCAGCTTGTAAATCAATACCCGCTTTTTTAAATTCGCTTTTGCTACAACCCACATCATCGGCACCATATGGGTTTGGAATTGGGTCAATTTTACCAATTTTATCAATCGCGGTGGAATCACTACCACGCCAGCCCGGTAATGGCTCTTTACGAATAACCGCCGTACCACGGATATCTTGAATGGTATCCATCGTTTCGCCGGCGGCAATACGATGAGCAACTTCTATTAATGGTCGCTCAGCATTACCGTAAATAAGAATATCGGCTTTGGCATCAAATAAAATACTACGGCGAACTTTTTCTTGCCAGTAATCATAATGGGCAATTCGACGTAAGCTGGCTTCGATACCACCTATTACAATTGGCACACCTTTGTAGGCTTCGCGGCATCGTTGTGAGTAAATCATCACCGCACGATCAGGACGCTTGCCACCCACATTACCGGGCGTGTAGGCATCATCATGGCGCATACGCTTTTCAGCCGTATAGCGGTTGATCATCGAGTCCATGTTACCGGCAGTCACACCAAAAAATAAGTTAGGCTTACCAAGTGCCATAAAGGCATCTTTCGAATCCCATTCTGGCTGAGCGATAATACCGACCCTAAAACCTTGTGCTTCAAGTACACGACCAATTACCGCCATACCAAAGCTGGGGTGATCTACATAAGCATCACCACTGATAATGATGATATCGCAGCTATCCCAGCCAAGGGCATCCATCTCTTCGCGTGTAGTTGGTAAAAATGGTGCTGTGCCGTAACACTCAGCCCAATATTTAGGGTATGAGAATAACGCTCGCTTGGCTTTAAGTGCGCTCATATAAAGTAACCAATTGCTTTAAAAAAGGTCGCAAAGTATACCCGAATTAATCACCAAGCGATATTAGCTATTTACACTGGCATCAAACATAATATTATTTTTTACTTTCAATATATTGAATAAGCTCAACTTCAGGCATCGGTTTAGCGTACATAAAACCTTGCACTTCATCACAGCCCAATTGCTTAAGAAAATCAGCTTGTGCTTGTGTTTCAACGCCTTCTGCAATCGTTTTTAATCCGAGCTGCGCGCCAAGAGCTATAACCAGCTTGGCAATTGCGCCGCTGTCTTTTTCGGGTAAGTCTTTGACAAATGCACGATCTATTTTCAACCTATCCAACGGTAACTTTTGCAAATAACTCAGTGATGAAAAACCAGTACCAAAATCATCTATCGCCACTTCAATACCAAACTCTTTTAGATCTTGCAGTGTTTCAATCACCATCGAGAGATCATCCATCACCACACTTTCGGTAACTTCTAATTCAATATTTTTTGGGTTTACCTGATATTTTCGCAAAGTATCTTTGACTTGTTGTGCGTAGCCTTTCACCTTAAATTGCGGTACCGACACATTGACCGCAATACAAATTTCAACACCTTGAACCTCAAGACGTTTTTGCTGCTGACAAGCCTGCTCCAATACCCATTGACCAATCTCAACAATTAGCCCAGCATCTTCAGCAAGTGGTACAAAAATCGCAGGAGAAATATAGTTACCTTGTCCCGATGGCCAACGTAGTAATGCTTCACAGCCTTTTAATGACAAATCACTAAACGCCAATTGCGGTTGATACCATACTTCCAATTTATTATTTTCAAAGTCTTGGCGAAGCTGGCGAATAATCCCTAATCGCCAAGCCATTTGCTCTTCCATATCGGGAGTGTAACAAACAGCATTCCCCTGATTACCTTTTTTAGCGTGATTGAGTGCAATATACGCAAGCTTAAGTGTTTCAATACCGGAGGTTTGAAAGTCCAGTTGCTCGCACAAACCAATTTTAAAATTAACCGGTAACAGATGCTCTGCTGCTGCAAACGGTAAGCTTAAATTTTCACTTAATTCGTTTAGATCAAATCCATCGCGCTCAATTAAAAAACCAAATACATCTGCACCAATCCGTGACAGTAATTTAGCGTTTGGGTATTCTTGTTTGAGTCGCTCAACGATTGATGTAAGTAAGTGATTACCCACTTCTTGACCCAGACCATTGTTGATGTCTGAAAAATGTGCGACATCAATTAGAATAAATAGATACTCGTTACTATTTAATCGATGATACTTTTCAATTTGTTCAATAAAATCAGTTCTATTGGCAAGACCAGTTAACACATCTTTGTAGGCTGCATCTCTGAGTTTATTAAAAAGTCTGACGTTATCTAAGCCTACACTGACGTTTGTTAAGAAAATTTCAGCAAATTGCAATTGTGTTAAGCTTGGTTGGCTAACGTACTCTAAGTAAATAGCAGCCTGACGATTTTTACTTTTCAATAAAAACGTAGTGTCGTGCTCAGTGTGCTGATGTTCGCCAAACTCAAAACAATTTTGCACTTGCAAAATAATCCGCCCATCATCAAGTTGTTCTATACCTTGGCCAATAAAAGCACTAAACTCAGCGCAACCACCCAACACTTGAACTTGATAACTATCATCCAGACTGCCACACACAACCCCCCTTGGCGCACAATCTAAAATTACCGAGAGCTGCTTAATCACCGCCATAGTAAATGCTTTAATGTCGGTAAAACCTAAAATTGCCTTTGAGGCTAACAGAATATTATTTAACGCTTTGCTTTGATATTCAAGTTGGCAAACTTGTTCGTATGAGCGAATAGCTGTAACTAACGAGGTAACTAGCTTACTGCGGGTAAGTTCGGTTTTAGTTTTATAATCATTGATATCATATTCTCGGATCACCTGTTCTTCAGGCGCATATCCAGGCTGACCCGTTCGTAAGATAATTCGTACGTTATGATTTTTCAGCGTATCACGTACCTCTTTAACTACTTTTAAACCCGCATCATCGGATTCCATGACTACATCTAACAGTAATACCGACACATTATTAGTATTAGCTAACACTTCAACTGCTTCAGCGCCAGAATAAGCATGATGAAAACGCAGTGTTCTTCCCCAAAACTCGACGCCTGAGAGTGCTAGTTCTGTTACAGTGTGAATTTCAGGATCGTCATCAACAATCAGAACATCCCAGTAATCTTTGGGCACAACCTCTTCATGAGGCTCATCTTCATGGTTAAAAAACAAAAAATCATTGTGTTCTGACGTCATTCCAAATCCTTTAAATTCAAATATTACGCGCCATCATTTAATATTGAGACAATTCAGTTATTGACTAATAAGTTATCACTATTTAACTTATGATACAGTATTAATGTCGATGATTAATGAATATTGATTTACAGATTATAGTCGATATTCAGCAGCTTGCTGTGCGACAGTGGAATTTATAATTTAAGGAACAGCCATTAATATTTTACCCAGAATTACTAAATTTATTTTTCTGATTACTTTAATTCTTTTGGTAATTGGGCTGCTATTGCCACAGCAATACCAAGTACAAAAGAGCATTGAAATTCATGCTCCGCAAACAGATATCACCCCGTTACTTAGTGATTTTACCAAGTGGTCTAGCTGGTCACCTTGGCAAAAAGTAGATCCGAGTATTGTTTTCACGCTTGGAGAGCCGAGTTCTGGCGTTGGTGCTCATCAATTTTGGCAAAGTAGCTGGGGATTTGGTGAAATGACGATTACCAATATAAGCAGCACTAAAATCAATTTTAATATTCTCTTTAATGAAGAGCATATTGTTACAGGTGTGGTCTCTTTTTCACCACTAGCTAATGGTAATCAAGTGACATGCTCACTAGATGGCGAAGTTACTACTTCAATTTTAGGTGGTTATTTGGCGCTATTTAGCCAGTATATTTTGGCAAATACGGTGAAACTTGGACTTAATAATTTAAAAACTACTGCACAGCTGCAAATAGCCCCACACAGCGAGAAGATCGATGACGATTCAAACAGCCCAAGCAAAAATTAACCTTGCTCATATAATTGAAATTAAGCTAGGTTACTCGATGAGTAAAACCAGTTCGACTCGCCTTACCAGTACCAGTGATGATAGTTATGGCCCACAAGGGCAAAGTAAACTGCCTTATCAAGTCAATAGTGATAACTCAACACTCAATAGAGCCCAACATCGCCAACAATTGCTCCTTATCAAACAACAACACAATATTGAAGCGATTATGGCCATGGCAATGGATTTTTGCCCTGACGTAACTAGTAAAGGGCAACCTGACAGTGATTGGGTAGAACGCTTTATTGCACTATGTGAAGATACTTCAAACGAATCAATGCAAAAGCTGTGGGCAAAAATTTTAGCGGGAGAAACGGTATCACCGGGAACATTTTCAATTAAAAGCTTACAAACACTTAAGCAAATGACCCAGCGCGAAGCGGATGCACTACAAAAATGTACCGCGATTTGTGGCTATAATGAAAAAGATAATAGCCATTTAATTTTATTAGGCTTTTATAAAAAACCTTCGCTATTTGATTTGCTACGCAAAGGCAATAAAGTGTCGTTTAACTTAGGTAAAGCTGGGATCAGCTTTCCTGATGTATTAACTTTGATGGATATCGGCCTAATCTACCGTAAAGAAATTGAATCCGCAGCACTTAAGGCGGGCCAAGAAATGAATCTGACATTTTTAACCCAACGGGTTGCACTCAAACCAAAAAATAACGATCTAGTGCTCAGTTACTATAAATTTACGCAAACGGGTGATGAACTTAGAAAATTGATTAACACGCCAGTTAATAAGGCCTATAAGCACTTGTTAAACAGTGCACTTGAAGAAGAGTTTGAAGTAGCGTGGCACGCAATTAAATAACGGTACCACGCCAAAGCAAACAAATTAGAAGTGAATTTGTATGCCGGCAAATGGACCTGATGCATCAATATTAGTATATAGATTATCAATATCATCAAGCTCTAGCGTCATTTTACGGTAACCAGCTTTGATATCTAAATCTACCGCTAAGTTATCAAGCAAAGCCCATGCAATACCCGCTTGGTAGTCTTGTACTTTGCTATCATCGATAGCAAGTAAGCTGCCTTCAAAGAAGACGCTTAAACCCGTTAACGGTAAGCCTACTTCAGCACGACCATACACTAATGGCACAAAACCAGAAAAATCCACAGTTTCTGTTGTTGTTGTGCCATTGGCAGTACCGGTAACAACAATATCGCCATCAAACTGCTTAGCATTTACACCTAAGTCGATAGACAACAAGTCATTATCAAATATCTCATAGTATAAAATATAATCAATGTGTGATAAATCGCTGACCGTAGTTGCAGTGGTATTGGTTGTAAATGAAGTGCCACCAAACTCAAACGTCTCATTAAGCAAGGTTGAGCCATTTAACTCAAGCTCGGTATACTTTAACTTAATATTTGGCACTAATGGAATTGGATGCTCAAGCGCTGCGTAGTAGCTAATGAAGGTTTCATCTTCAAAATTAAAGTCTTGCATATTACCGCTATCAGAAAAGCTACCTGAATTATCAGATTGCCAGCCATCAACACCAACATATAAACCTAATAGAGTGTCAGCGTGAGCCGCTGGAGCCAAAAATGCCATCGAAAGGGCAGCGGCTAAACAGTACTTTTTCATGTGTTATCCTTGCGCTAAAAGTTCGCTAAGTTCAATAAGAGCCGCATTGGCTCGTGAAATATAATTTGCCATTACTAATGAGTGATTAGCAACAAAACCAAAACCATTACCATTTAAAATCACCGGACTCCAAACAGTCTCTTGGGTTGCTTCAAGCTCACGTATAATTTGTTGTAAGCTCACACGTGCATTCTTTTTCTCTAATACATCAGCAAAGTCATATTCTACCGCTTGCAAAAAATGTAATAAAGCCCAAGTTGCACCGCGTGATTCATAAAACACATCATCAATTTCCCACCAAGAGGTTTTTATCTGATTTTGTAATGGTGCATAAGTCGCTTGGTGTGCTTCTTTGTCACCAGCTAAATCAGTATTTAACCGATCTTGACCAACGCTGGCACTTAACCGCTGACTTAAACTACCAAGGCGTTTTTCGGCTTCTTTTAACCAGCCTCGTAGGTTGTCTGCCCGCGCGTAAAACTGACTGTCACGACTGTTTTGGTCAGCTATTTGAGTACGATACACGATTAATAAATCAATGCCTTTTTGGTATTCACTCTCGGCACTTGGCCACGCCCATGCTTCTGAACTAATATTAAATTGGGGCTGGGCTTTTTTTAGAGCTTCATGTTCGGTCGATTGCGACTGAGAACGGCTAAAGTCTTTACGCATTGATAGCGCCAAATCGCGCGTCATTTCTAATGCGCCATATTCCCAAGCAGGCATATTATCCATAAGAATACTCGGAGGTATTACATCATTTGATAAATAGCCACCAGGTTTATTCAATAATGTGCTGGCAACATTAATCAAAGCCGTAGTTGTTGTGTAACCTGTTACTAGTTTTTCGCCACGCTGCTGCGCATCCTGTTTAGCTTGCGTGATCACATTTACGCGGTTTGGCTCAATACTCCAATACACAGATACGGCATAAAATAAAATAAAAACTAATATTAGCCCTGCTATAATTTTCCCTTTATGTTGTGACATTTAATCTCCTAGTGATGTGTATGGTGCTGTTCAGATTGTGATACTTGCTCAACTTGGCTTTCTAATGAAACCACGGTAGCTTGAGTAAATACACGATCTCCATTGCTAAAATATAGCGTGAGTTTGAGTTCTTGCCCTATTTTTAACGGCTCTTTTGGTTCAAAAACCATTAAATGATAACTGCCTGGCTTAAAATCTAGCTGTTGATGTGCTTTGATCTCTAACCCATCTACTTTTTGCATTTTCATCATACCATTAACATGCTGATGTTCATGTACTTCAACTCGTCCTAAGCCCTCAAGGCTAGCCTTAGTTAATGTCACTGCTGCATCACCATGATTAACAAGCGTTAAATAACCAACACTGGATTGACTGCCAGGTAAAAAAATCCTTACTTGGGCATTGCTAACTACAATATCACTTGCTGTATCATGTTGATGCTCTGCATGGGCAAATAGCACTGGAGAGTATAGGCCTACAGCTAAAAAAGCCGCTGTGAAGATAGTTAGTAATGGTTTAAGAGTCATTTCGATCCTTGTTATAATAATCACTTTAAGTGCTAAATTTAGCATATTTGCGAAAAAATAGTCAGCTAAATTAGCATTTAAGGTAACCTCTGTGTGGCAAGCTATGCGACCTTTTTATTATCCGCGACTAACCAACACAGAAAAACAATCAGCAGTAGCGGCCATGCGATCATCACAGAACCAAACAACAAAGCCAGCATCACGCCGACTCCTATTATTAGACCTGCGCCAATCAAACCAACACTAACCAGCGCAATAATGGCAATAACGACCACCATAGCGACTAATGCACCAAATAGTTCAATGCCAACCCAACTCAAGTCAGCAATCCACAAAGGGAGCTGCCATGAGTCAAACTGCATTATCTCAAATGGACTAGAAGCGATAAACAATGCTGCTAGCAGACACAGTGCAATAATTTTCATGGCGCTCTCCTAATAAACCTTGTTGTCTAAACAACAATGTGCAATTAAATAACCCGCACCAATAAACAGTGGGAACTGAATAAACAGTACAATAGTTGCTAATCGAGTTGCCCAAATCGGAAAGTCAAACCGACGCGCTAAGCCACTACATACTCCCGATATTTTTTTATTTAATGGATCTTTACACCATTGAGTATTGTTATTAAATGTATTCATTTTTATAACTCCTAAGCCGACTGTTTTACTTTAGCTTTAAGTGCTGCAAGCTCTTTATCCAAGGCTTCGTCTTTAACAAGCGCATCAATTTGCATTGCCGTGTCTGATTGATTAGCTGCAGCCATTTCGTATGCTTCCACTTGTGATTCAATTGACTCAACTCGGCGCTCAATCACATCAAAACGCGACAGTGCATGTGCCACTTTATCGCTATGTAACTGCTGATTAACTCGTACTCGTGCATTTAAAACACTATGCACCTGAGTTAAGCTCTGCCGCTTTGCTTTGGCAGCACTAAGTTTGTCTTGTAAACGTTGTGCATCGTCAGCTAACTTGGCCAATGAATCGGTTAATTTAACGAGCTCAGGTTCAACAGCTGCCATATCAGCGGCTACACGCTGCTTTTCTTTTAATGCGGCTGTGGCTAAATCATCTCGGCCTTTACTAACGGCTATTTCGGCTTTTTCTTGCCATTGTGCTATGGATGTTAACTTATCACTTTGCTGGCGTTTCAATGCTTTTTCTTCACACAAAATCGCTGCAGCAGTAGTACGGCACTCATTCAGAGCTTGTTGCATCTCGATAATAAGTAAATTAAGTAGTTTTGCTGGATCCTCTGCCTTATCAAGCACAGCGACCAAGTTTGATTGAATTAGATCATTAACACGATTCATTAGGCCCATGATTTTCTCCTGTTGATTATGGGGGATTACACCAAGGAGATTCCAAGACTTATGCCATGTCGTTAAAAAAACAACTAAAACAATAAATAACAATAGGATAGAAAGATAACATCAATTTAAAAGTGACGTTTAGCTGAATTAAAATACGTTAAATTAACTAAAAAAGTAATATTTTGACTAAATTTTAGGATCAAAAAAAGCCACTAAAAAGTGGCTTTCAAGATTAAAATTTCAGCTACTCAGGCACAAAACTTAATGCTTTATCCATCACGGATAAATCGGCTTGCTTACCATGGCCGTTTTCAGATAAATGACGTCTAAATCCTCGCGCCCCTGGTTGGCCTTGGAAAATACCCAACATATGGCGAGCTATATGCCAAAAGTTAGCGCCTTGGCGCATTTCATCTTCAATATAACCATACATTGAACGCACCACGTCATGACGCGATAATGTACACGCAGTATCACCGTAAATTTTCTCGTCCACTTCACTTAATATAAATGGATTACTATACGCTTCACGACCGATCATAACGCCATCAAGATGCGCTAAATGAGCAAGACTATCAGCGATGGTATTAACCCCACCATTTAAGCTTAAATCAAGCTGTGGGTAATCTTTCTTCAGTTGATAAACACGCGGATAATCAAGTGGTGGAACTTCACGGTTTTCTTTCGGGCTTAATCCCTTTAGCCATGCTTTACGGGCGTGAATAATAAAGTCATCACAGCCAACCTTATGACTCGCTTCGATCAGCGCACATAAAAACTCATATGAATCCTGCTCATCAATACCAATGCGTGTTTTCACCGTAACAGGAATAGTAACCTCCGCCTTCATTGCTGCAATACAATCAGCAACAAGCTGCGGCTCGCCCATTAAACACGCACCAAAGCGGCCATTTTGCACTCGATCCGAAGGGCAACCAACATTTAGGTTTACTTCATCATAACCACGTTCAGCAGCCAGTTTTGCACACTTTGCCAAAGCTTCAGGATCAGAGCCACCTAATTGCAAAGCAACGGGGTTTTCATGTGTATTAAAGTGTAGATAATCACCACGCCCAAATAAAATTGCACCGGTTGTTACCATTTCGGTGTAAAGCACCGCATGCTTGGTCATTTTACGATGAAAAGTACGGCAATGGCGGTCTGTCCAATCGAGCATGGGGGCAACGGACATTCTACGAAAGCTTGTTTTTACTGGTTCCCCAGTCATTACAACACCTCCAAGGGTTTCTTCATTCATAAAATTACTGCTCCGAGTTGCTTTGAATTGCTTTGAATTGCCCTGAATTGCCTTGAATTACCTATACGGTCCCCCTATAGGCCCCCTAGCAGAGTAGGACAGATCAATAACTTATATAAATATGCGAGTTGATAATTAAGCGAGGGATTATACACAAACAAGTTTGAAAAATGTATTTATCCAACTTTTAAATAGTGAATGTGATATTTTGTTATGTAATTAAAAGAATATAATCTTGAACTTCATCAAAATAAAAAACCCGCTAGTCACGGGTTTTAAATTGAGTTCAATTGAAGCTACTCAAACGGTTGATCTGGTAAAGAGTTATTCAATAGTTGCACTATCTTTAGCTCATACTCGCCATAACTATCTAAGTGTTGAAAATCAACATGCCCAGAACCGTTAACAAAGTAACCAATTACTTCCCCTGAGCCATTTTTTCTTTTTTGATTATATCCAAAAAATTTAGAATACCTTAAAGGCGAAACACCTTCAAAATTCTCAATTAGTACCTTAGTCTCTGCTGTTTGATTATCAGGGTGATAAATCGCATCTCCATGGAGCTGAGTAGCCAAACTTTTTTCATATGGCTCAATATAAACAACTCTTTTTATTCCCGCAGCGACTATATGCCTAGCACAGACATGGCACGGATAAGTAGTACAGTACAATGTTTTCCCAACCGTACTACTATTGGCATTACGTGCAAGAGCTGTAATTGCATCCATTTCTGCATGTATTGCTCTTGAGTATTCAATTAATGATTTAGCTTTTGATTCTTCTAGTATCTGTTGAGCAATTTGAGATGCTCCCGGTATATTTTTTGACTCTAAAATACTTTCAATCTCACTTTTTAATAATGATTTATGCTTATCATTGTAACACTTACTTCCGTGATTAAAGCATCGTTTATCATAATCGCTCTCTGCATTATATAGCCCTCCACCAAATTTAGGTACGTCATTACATCCAGTAGAAAGAATATTCCCATCATCATCAGAAATAGATGCTCCAACCTGTCTTGAGAGACATGCAGATTTTAAAGATGCTGAAAAAGCACTATAAATACCGACTTCATCTTTGGTAGGGGTAATATGATTTGTCCCATGAATCAACTTTATAAATCTAACAACTGATTCACCCGTAGCCTGAGAGCTATCGATATTTCTAATAAAATAATCAGATTTATGGAGTGATTTTTCAACATGCTGCCCATAACTTTCAACAGCTTTCCTATCACGATCAATTAAAATACCAGCTTCGGTATCAGTCATTTGCTCTTCTTTTAGGTTTGCGCGTCTTTCATTTTCAGTTCTTAGCATTCCCAATAAGTAGAAATTATTACGATAAGTTTCTTTTAAAAGAGAGATTTCATCTGGATGTTTTAATTGGTCAATTATATATGCTGCTTTTTTAGTGACTTTTATAACACCGTCAGTTCCTTCGTCCCCAAAGTTAGCCTCTCTTAAAATTGTAATTTGTCTAATAGCCATTTCGGCGAGAATGCTTGCACGATGCTTATTTCTCAACTCATCACCTGAGTCCTGCAATGCTTTATAACGCTCAAAACCTTTTAATTTTTTTAATTCTTCAGCATTACTCTGTTGCGATATAATAAGCTCACTTAAACGTATATGCTCAACATGATATCCAAACTCTATTAATTTATTTTCTAAAGTTGACTTTAACCCACGAATACCAGAACCTACAGTTCCACAAAGCCCTATAATGAGCTCCTCAGATCTTCGATTCTGAATGGTGACTAACGGGGTTTCTTGATTCTTATGTGCGTTATTAGATTGAGGTAGTTCTGTGATTTTTTGGACGGGTTGAGCCATGGTAACATCCTGTTTAATTATATTAACAGGATATCAATACTATAAAATTATTACCAACTCAAGTTATTAGCAGCTTTATACACTCTTTCTTTTGCTTCTTTTTTTCTTTTTTTATCACGAGCAGAAATAAAACATTCAACTTTAGGGTTATTCGAAATGTTTAATTTAATTATTTCATTTCCTACGTTAACTTCCACTAAATTATTGTTTTTCATTTACTTTCCTAGATAACGAGCAAGATGAGACTAAAAATAAGAGCGCGCGGATTCTACCCCCTCTTACTTAAATAAACAACCTTTTATTCCTTTAAAACATTTTTAGCACAGCTACACTAAAAGATAAACAACTTATAAAAAATAAATCAATATTTAAGTAACATTTAGTAAAGTATTAAGTCCCCCTCCAAATTAAACAGCGGCATCCTATAGTCCCCCTCATAGCAATAAACTTCACTATTTTATTGAATATCTATCCAATCAAACATAGGTGCCACAGAAAAACGTCTATTCAAAGTAAAATCCTCAGATGATATATAAGTATAAGGGTTATTCCCTCATTGGAAGGCGCTATATTTTACACAAATCAAAGCCGAGCTTCAATCGTAAGCAAGTTGTTGTTTGTCGGTAGCAGAGATTGAGTTGTTTAACGCAGCAACAAAAATGTATGCTGCGCTTTAGATAATATACTTAAAACGATTTTGTTAGATTATCAAATTGCTGGCCTTGCACTGTAATGGTGGTTTTTTCTAAGCTTATATAATCATTTTTTTGCTTGGGGTTAACCAAACGTGCTGCGACTTCAAATTTAGCAACTTTAGCTTCGCTATTTAGCTCAAGTATTTTTAAAGATGAATGAGTATCATGCTTAGCTGACTGCACATAATATTCACCAGCCCAACTGGCATCAAACACTAAATTAGGCGCATTTTTAGCGGAAGATTCAATAAACACCCCCTCTTTAATTTCGTCTCGTAATAAAGTAACGGTGTAATGATCCCCTCCCGTATGACCGAAATATACGGTAACAGCATGATTGTCATTATGGCTAAAATCATAGTCAGTAACTTGAATAACCTTCATTTCGCTTGGAGGCGGTTCAACGCAGGCCGTTAATCCTAAAGCGAGAAAACCGCATAAAATAATCTTTTTTAATAACATTTTTCATTCCTTAAACTTTATTACGTTATATTTAATCTAGATAATTCTAAGCAATAATTCAAAATTTTATATGACAATAGTTATTTAGCAGCGCTACACAGCCTTTATATGAATACTTGTAAGCCAAAATAATGGGCTATCCCGTCGAGTATATTTGTCACGGCAACTGATGAAAGGATCAAACCCATGATCCGGCTAACGATACTCGCACCGCTATCACCAATTAATTTGTGAACATGGGTTGCCAACAGTAACAGCACAAGTACCACAGTAAGAACAGCTAACATCATTGATGAAGTAATTAACTGCTCAACCCACGTGTATTCAGTATTACGAGTCATCAAAACAGCGCCAAGCATCGCGCCTGGACTGGCAATTGATGGAATAGCTAAAGGGAAAATGGCCGTTTCAGTGCTATCACGTACACTTTTAATTTCCATTTCAGGTTTGCTTTCACCAAAAATCATCGACAAAGCAAACAGCAATAACACGATACCACCTGCGATTTGAAACGCTGACAAGGGGATATTTATAGCATTTAAAAGCAGCTCCCCAGCGACAACAAAAAACAATAATACCCCAGCAGACACCAGAACAGCTTTCAACGCGACTTTACGTTTGAATTTGTCACTATCACCGCGTGTTAAGGCTATAAAAACAGGCACAGTACCGATTGGATCGATCACCGCAAAAAAGAAAATAAATACCGCTAATAATTCATTCATTGTTAGCCTTCCTAGAATAAAACTGTCTAATAAAAACGCTGCAACTACAATACAGTATGTTAGTATAACACGGTAGCGTAAGGATAAGAGAAGATGAAAATAGAATCACTCGTTAGTAAAGCCAAACAAGTGTGTGACAATCGCGGTGCGCGATTCACTCCAATTCGTGAAAAAGTATTTCGCCTATTAGCAAGTGCGCAAGGCGGAGTGGGCGCTTATGATTTATTAGAGCAACTAAAACTCACTGAATCAGGAGCAAAACCAGCCACAATTTACCGTGCCTTAGACTTTTTAGCTGAATTAGGTTTTATTCACAAAATTGAAAGTACTAACGCATTTATGTTGTGTCATCATTTTGATCATATCCACCCTGTACAACTGTTGATATGCGACAGTTGTGGTTTTGTCAAAGAGCTGCACTCTAGCGTGATTTCGCATGAACTTAATAGTCTTGCTGCTGAGAGTGGTTTCGTCGTATCGGGGCAAACTATTGAAGCCCATGGTAGATGTGGGAATTGTAAAGAATAATTAAGTGCAGAGCTAAAATAACTCACTACACTTTAACGTATAACCGCAGTTAAACTGCTAAATTCGAGGGATAAACAACAATGAATGTAGAGTTCATCAATCCTTTTTTATCATCTTTATTAAATGTGCTCAGCACAATGGCGCAAACCGAACTAAAACCGGGTAAGCCGAAAATAAAAAAAGATGAAGTTGCCTGTGGCGACGTTTCGGGATTAATTGGCATGGTAGGACCACAAACTAAAGGTTCATTTTCGATCACTTTTGATGAGAGCCTTGCCTTGACTATTATGGAAAGAATGCTAGGTGAACGCCCTGATTCGATCAATGAAGAAGTAACCGATATGGTTGGTGAAATTACCAATATGGTCACTGGTGGGGCAAAAAATCTACTTGGTGAAAAAGGCTATGACTTTAATATGGCTACACCAATCGTTGTGTCTGGTAAAGGCCATACCATAACTCATAAAAGTGAAGGGGCAAAAATATTAATCCCATTTACCTCTGATGCCGGTAATGCCAATATTGAAGTTAGTTTCGATAAAATATGAGCTGGTTGCAAAAACAACTACTTTTAAAGCCTCGCTCTCGAGGCTTTCATATTATTGATAGCGAAATACTCAGCCAACTCCCTGAGATTTCCGATTACCAAATTGGCTTATTACACCTTTTTATACAGCATACTTCAGCCAGCTTAACGATTAATGAAAATGCCGATCCGACAGTACGTATGGATATGGAAAGTCACTTCAATAAATTTGTTCCCGAGCGCCAACCTTATTATCGTCATGATTACGAAGGTGATGATGATATGCCTGCGCATATAAAAACGAGTACCTTAGGCTGCGAACTAACGATTCCAATTAGCCAAGGACGTTTACAGCTTGGTACATGGCAAGGGATCTACTTAGGCGAACATCGTGATCATGGCGGCGCAAGACGTATTATTGCAACGCTGCAAGGGCAAGTTTAAATAAAACTATTTAATTTAAATTGAAGTACCAAATAAATTGGATATGTGCTTTAAGCAATAACTGCTTGTCAATCAAATTTGGGTGGGTATTCATTTTTAAGAGATTGGAGCGGTACACGAGGCTCGAACTGCTTATGATTTAGTGCGACCTTGGCATATTTTATTTTAGATTGCTTAAAGAGATTGGAGCGGTACACGAGGCTCGAACTCGTGACCTCGACCTTGGCAAGGTCGCGCTCTACCAACTGAGCTAGTACCGCATTATAACTTTTAGGTTCTAGGTTCTAGGTTCTAGGTTCTAGGTTCTAGGTTCTAGGTTCTAGGTTCTAGGTTCTAGGTTCTAGGTTCTAGCAAAAGCTTGTGCCTTTCATCTTTTACTTTGAAACTATTAACCAATTTCTTTGGTTAGAAATTGGAGCGGCACACGAGGCTCGAACTCGTGACCTCGACCTTGGCAAGGTCGCGCTCTACCAACTGAGCTAGTGCCGCATTCTAGGTTCTAGGTTCTAGGTTCTAGGTTCTAGGTTCTAGGTTCTAGGTTCTAGGTTCTAGGTTCTAGGTTCTAGGTTCTAGGTTCTAGGTTCTATCAAAATTAAACCTTGTTCCTTTTGCCTTTCATCTTGAATCTTTATTTCTACTCCAATTTCTTTGGTGAGAAATTGGAGCGGCACACGAGGCTCGAACTCGTGACCTCGACCTTGGCAAGGTCGCGCTCTACCAACTGAGCTAGTGCCGCATTTCAAAATTGTCAGTAATTTGTCCGTTGGTGCGCGACAAGTCGCGGTAAACGTTCTGGCAACTGAGCTAGTGCCGCATTTCAAAATTGTCAGTAATTTGTCCGTTGGTGCGCGACAAGTCGCGGTAAACGTTCTGGCAACTGAGCTAGTGCCGCATTCAAAATAGTCAGTAATTTGTCTGTTGGTCCGCGACAGGTCGCGGTGAACGTTCCGGCAACTGAACTAGTGCCGCATTCAAATTGCTCAAGCACACTAACCCCGCGGGGGTTATCGTCTTAAGCGGGGCAGGATTCTACAATAATCCGATGTGTTTGCAAGTGTTTTTTACAAATTAAAGAATTTTTCTTGGTAGACTTTTAATTCCATGATGGAATCTTTGATATCATCAAGAGCAAGGTGTGAACCTTTTTTGTGCACTTGTGCTAAAACTTCTGGTTTCCAGCGTCGTGCTAGTTCTTTGATAGTGCTTACGTCTAAATTACGATAGTGGAAGTAATCTTCCAGTTCACGCATATATTTATTCATAAAGCGTCTATCTTGGCCTATTGAATTACCACACATAGGCGAAGCGCCTGCAGGAACCCACTGCTTTAAAAATGCCAAAGTTTGTTCAACAGCATCTTGCTCTGTGAATGTGCTCGCTTTACAGCGTGCAGTTAACCCTGACTGACCATGTTGCTTAGTACACCATTCATCCATACCATCAAGCAATTCATCACTTTGATGAATTGCAATAGTTGGCCCTTCAGCCAAGATGTTTAACGCACTGTCGGTGACAACCGTGGCGATTTCGAGTATTTTGTCTGTACTTGGTTCAAGACCTGTCATTTCGAGGTCGAGCCAAATCAGATTTGATTTATGAAAAGACATAATTACCTTGCGGTGCTTTCCTTTAGATCTAACGCATTTAGATATATCATATTAGTATCATCAGTCGACCTAAAGCTTTTTTTTCAAAAAGCACGACATTTAACTAAGTTATGGGCCAAAAGTGGCAAAACAGAAGAAATTAAGTAAAGGTCAATCCCGTAGGATTAAGGCCAATCACCAAAAACGCTTGTCTAATGCAGATTCTGCGCCAACCACTAACAAGGTTGAGCAATGGCAAACTGACAATTTAGGTGCGCCTGAAAATGCCGTGGTGATCAGTCGGTTTGGTCAACATGCCGATATTGAAACTGATAACGGAGATGTTTTGCGCTGCAATATTCGCCGTACCGTTAAAGGTATTGTTTGCGGAGACGAAGTGCAATTTCGCCGCGCAAAAGTCAGCGAAGGTGATTTAGCTGGCGTTATAGAAGCGATGCATGAACGGCGCTCGCAACTTACTCGCCCTGATTTTTACGACGGTGTAAAAGTCATAGCCGCCAACATTGACCAGATTTTGATGGTCTCTGCGGTACTACCAGAGTTTACCCCCAGTATTATCGACCGCTATTTAATTGCCTGCGAAGATATGGGCATTGAGCCTATTTTAGTGCTCAATAAAATAGATTTAATTGATAAGCCTGGGCTTGCTAACATCAACAAAATTTTGGATATTTATAGGTCACTTGATTATCAAGTATTACTAGTCAGTAATAAAACCGGTTACGGTATTGATGCACTCAAAGAAACCTTAATTGATAAAAATAGTATTTTTGTTGGTCAAAGTGGTGTGGGGAAATCAACTTTAGTTAACACTGTTTTACCTGATGCCGAAATACTGACCAAAGAGGTCTCTGAAAATAGTGGCCTTGGCCAACACACAACAACCGTGTCACGACTTCATCACTTACCTTCAGGCGGTAACTTAATTGATTCCCCTGGTATTCGTGAATTTGGCTTGTGGCACTTAGATGTAGAGCGTGTTACTTGGTGCTTTAAAGAGTTTCGCAAGTTTATTGGCGGTTGCCGCTTTAGAGACTGTAAACATTTAAATGATCCAGGCTGTATAATTCGCCAAGCAATCGATGATGGTGATATTTCACAGCTACGTTTTGATAGCTACCATAGAATTTTAGAAACAATGGCCGATGGCCGAGCGGGTGCTCGTGCTCCACGCGTATAATTTTTTAGGAAAAAACTTGTGAGTTTAGACAAATTCAAAATCGCAATGCAGTACGCAATGCCAAAACATTTTGTATCCCGTATGGTAGGCAAGTTAGCTGCAGCTAAAGCAGGCGCACTAACAACTACTTTAATTAAATTGTTTATTAAACAATATAAAATTGATATGAATGAAGCGCAATATAGCGACCCAGCTCACTATAAAACGTTTAATGAGTTTTTTACTCGTCCTTTAAAAGAAGGCGTTCGGCCATTAACCACTGAAGATGACATCATTACTCACCCTGTAGATGGTGCCATCAGTCAACTAGGCCCAATTGTTGAAGGCCAGCTTATTCAAGCCAAAGGACATGACTATAGCTTACAAGCTTTACTTGGCGGCTCAGAGCAAGATACAGCGCCTTTTTTAGGCGGCGACTTTGCAACGATTTACTTAGCGCCAAAAGACTATCATCGTATTCATATGCCGATTGATGGCACCTTGAGTAAAATGATTTACGTCCCCGGTGATTTATTTTCAGTAAACCCACTTACCGCGCAAAATGTACCTAACCTATTCGCTCGTAACGAACGCGTAGTAGCCATTTTTGAGACTGAAATTGGCCCGCTTGCCATGGTATTAGTGGGTGCAACAATTGTTGCCAGTATCGAAACTATTTGGGCCGGTACAGTTACACCACCAGCAGGTAAAGATGTATTTAGCTGGAACTACAAAACCTCAGGTGAAAATGCAATTACCTTGAAAAAGGGTGAAGAGATGGGTCGCTTTAAATTAGGCTCCACGGTTATTTTAGCCTGGGGTGCTAATAAAGCAGATATCTTTGATGATCAAAAACCAGGCACAGTGACTCGCATGGGCACACCGTTTGCTAAAATTGATGATTGATGATTGATGATTGATGATTAATACCTAATTAATAATTAAGTTATAACTCATTTTAATTAAAAACGCGGACTGACTAATGCAGTCATGCCGCGTTTTTTATTTAAGCTCTTTCCCCAGCACACTCAGTACATTCGGGCGCTTTAGTTAATTTAAACTGCTGCTGCGCTAAACTTAGCCCATCAAAACGAATAAACTGACTGCCTTGATGATGGCCCAGCAAGATATTAACTGCCAACAGTGCTTGCATCGAGCCAATAACACCTAACAACGGACTAAGCACGCCCGCGTTACTGCAATTAAGCGCTTGCTGTTGCGGTTGTGCTCCAAATATACACCCGTAACAAGGGCTCTGTGGCTGGCGAAAATCGAAACACATCAACTGCCCTTCACTCGCTATTGCCGCCCCCGACACCAGTGGAATACCCAGTGCCAAGCATTGCTGGTTTACTACATAGCGAGTGCTGAAGTTATCGCTGCAATCAAGTACTAAGGTTGCGCCAGTAAAAACTTGTTCAGCATTTTCAGTGGTTAGTTTTGCACTTACTGTGTTGATCTTGATTTGATTATTTAAGCTGCTTAATACTTTGCCCGCAGCGCTGACCTTATCTTGCCCTAAATGATTTACTTTATAGAGCACTTGGCGCTGTAAATTTGAAAGCTCAACCTTATCATCATCTAGCACGCTTAATTCGCCAATGCCAGCCGCAGCTAAATACAGTAATGCGGGGCTGCCTAACCCCCCCGCTCCAATTACCACAACGTGAGCGGCTTTGAGCTTTAACTGCCCTTCAAAGCCGACTTCTTTAAGCATTAAATGACGACTGTAACGTAACTGCTCTTTGTCAGATAAAGATCCTTTTATTGCCTCACTCATTGCTATTAATAGCCATTTGTAAATCGGCAATCGCCTGTTGATAGTCACTGGCCTCACTAATAGCCCTAACAACAGCTACACTGCCAACACCGGTTACAGCAACCTCGCCCGCTCGTGCTAAATCAATGCCACCAATAGCTACCGTTGGGTAATCACTCATTAACGGCACAAAATGCTTTAACTTTTCAAGCCCTTGAATTTGCCCTGTCATATCTTTGGTCGTGGTTGGGTAAATAGCGCCAAACGCCATATAACTCGGGCGGTAATTATGAGCACGCAGCATTTCATAAAAACCATGGGTCGAAATCCCCAAACGCATGCCCGACTCTTTAATGGCCACCAGATTAGCCTCAAGTAAATCTTCTTGACCTAAATGCACACCATAAGCGCCATGTTTGATTGCCAGCTGCCAATGATCGTTGATATACACATTGCCATCGTACTTTTTACCAAGTGTGACCGCCGCAGCAATAGCGTGTTCAAGCTCTTCTTCGCTGGCGTTTTTCATTCTAAGTTGTACAGTTTTAACGCCTTGCGCTAAGCACTTTTCTAACCAATCGAGACTATCAACCACCGCATATAAACCAAGCTGTTTGTTTTCACACTCAGTAAAACCTGCCGCCATAGTAAATTCGTTTGGTTGTTCAAAATCCAGCTCATCACCCAGCCAACTGCCCGCTTCAATGACTTGTGGGTAATCATCAAGATTATCGGGAAAGCTCGTTTGTGCCACAGGGCCAATTCCTTCACCATAACGAACCGCAGCTTTTAAGCCTTGATTGATATAGGCTTTGGCTAAAATAAAGGCATCTTTAAGCGGGTAACCTTTCGCTAAACACGCTGCAATCACTGACGCCATACTACAACCGGTACCATGGCTGTGCGGCGTTTGAATTTTTTCGTTACCAAGCCAATATTCATTACTGCCATAAGAGCTGGCATCACTGCAGTAATCAATGCAATATCCGCTTGGATAATCCCAATGGCCACCTTTGATCAGCACCGCTTTTGCGCCCCAGCTTTGCAGCTTTTGCGCAGCCTCGATCACAGCACTGGGACCAATTAAATATATCCCAGTGAGCAACTGCGTTTCATGGGTATTCGGAGTGATCACATCCACCAGCGGCAATAAGCATTCTTTAATTGCGCTAACGGTATCTTCTTCTGTCAGTAAGTCACCACTGCTAGCAATGGCCACCGGATCATATACAACCAAAGGCGCAACCGGCCAAGTGGCTTTATAATGTTTTAGATGCTCACTGATCAATTGAATTTGCTGCACATTGGCCAGCATACCAATTTTAATAACACGGGCTTTCATGTCGCTTTCAAGGGCGAGTAATTGCGACTCAATAACATCGGTTGAAATCGGGTTAAGTGCTTCAACGCCTAGGCTGTTTTGCGCAGTCAATGCGGTGATCGCTGTACAACCATGGACGCCAAAACTTTGCATCGCTTTAATATCCGCCTGAATACCTGCACCACCGCCAGAGTCAGAGCCAGCAATTGTCCAAACAACATGATTCATAGTTACGTATTTCCTAATTTTTTACTTCATTTATTACTGTTGATGCCAAAATGGCATACCCATAGTGGGCGTAGATGGCGCAGCGACGTCTTTTTCTGGCATCGCCTTTGCTCGGTAAGCAAAACGACCCGCATCAACGGCTGCTTTAAATGCATGACTCATGGTAACAGGGCAGCCCGCCCCTGCAATAGCCGAATTCAATAACACCGCATCATAACCTAATTCAAGCGCTTGGCAGGCGTGTGATGGTAAGCCAAGGCCAGCATCAACAATCAATGTGGTATCGGGTAGGCGCTCCCGAATAGTTTTTAAATTATATTTATTTAACAAGCCCTTACCTGTGCCAATAGGCGCTCCCCACGGCATCAGTACTTCACACCCTGCATCAGCTAAACGCTGACATAACACTAAGTCGTCAGTACAATAAGGTAATACTTTAAAACCTTCGGCTAATAAAATCTGTGTCGCTTCCAGTAATGCAAATGGATCTGGTTGCAGGTTATAGTCATCACCAATCAACTCAAGTTTTATCCAATCGGTAGCAAACACTTCGCGGCACATTTGTGCCAGTGTAATTGCTTCATTGACACTGTGGCAGCCTGCAGTATTGGGTAGAATTTTTAAGCCCGTATCTTTGATCAATTGCCAAAAGTCATCTCCTGCGGCGGCACTTTGTTGACGTCGTAATGACACAGTAACAATCTGAGCGCCAGAGGCAACAATCGAATCGGCCATAACCGCAGGTGATGGATAAAGTGCTGAGCCAATTAATAACCGACTAGTGATCTGCTCACCATAAATACTGAAACTATCTGATATTACGCTACTCATATTAGCCACCTTGGATCGGTGACAGTAATTCAATGCTATCGCCTTCGTTAAGTAAGGTAGTATCACATTGACTACGCGGTATAAATTGACCATTAAGCGCCACTGCAAAAGGCTCTTTTGCTGCAAACTGCGTCAAACCTTGGGCTACATTGGTGCTATCTGCTAACTCAAAATGTTGACCATTAATTGTTATTTTCATACTTACTTTCATAATAAGCCTTATTTTATCCGTGTAATGGCATCGGCCACTAAACTCGGTGCGAGTAAATAACCATGACGATATAAGCCATTAATGCTGATCACATTTTGCTGCTGGGAAACCTGCGGGCGGTTATCACTAAATGCAGGACGCAGGCCGGTTTGAATATTCAACACTCGCGCCTCAGCAAAACTACTGTGTACTGTGTACGCTGCTGATAACAGCTCAAGAGTCGAACGCACAGTGGCAGCCCCCTTATCTTGTGATTCAATTTCTGTCGCGCCAATTACGTATTGATGATTTGGCTTCGGAGCAATATAAATAGGATAACGCGGGTGCATTAACCGCACTGGCCGCGTTAAATTAACCTCAGGGGCGTACAAACGCACTACTTCGCCACGTACTCCGCGTAGCTTACACGCTACGCTTTTAGCGCCAAGGCCACGGCAATCAATAATATAATCAAACGATTGCTGTAGATTTAACGATGCTACATCAACCTGTTGTGCAAACTTAAAGCTCACATTACGCTGCTTTAGAGTGTTAAAACTGGCTTGATAAAAAGCCTGATTATCAATTTGCCCTTCGCAAGGTAAATACACACCTTGGTTAAAACGCCCTGTAAGCTCTGGCTCTAATTCAGCAATATGTGCCCCTGTTAACTGATGTCCTTGATGTTCAGCTAAAGGCTTTAAACGCTGTATAAAACTTTGTAAGTCACCTTTATCTTGCTGGTGTGCAACCACAAGTGTACCTTGCTGTTGGAAAAACACCGCTTCATCAAGTTGCGCTAAAATTCTCGGCCAACGCTTTATTGAATCCAGCCCCATCAAGGCCAAGTCTTGCTCGCAGAATACAGATTCAGCCAGTGGCGCAAGCATCGCCGCTGCCACTCTTCCTGCACTATCAAGCGCTTGTTCGTCACCCGCTTCATAAACAGTTACCCGATGCTGTAAACTCAACTCAAGCGCCGTTAAACGGCCCGTTAAACCAAACCCCACCACCGCAATATTGTAAGACATGAGAATCCTTAATTCAGTTTTCTAGCTACAAGAGTAAAGTTAGCGAGCTTTTCACTCGCCAACTCTCTAACTCGCTAACTAGTTTTTAAACCGCTTTATGATAAATCTCTGAGCCGCTTTGTTTAAATTCGGCTGATTTAGCTTGCATCTCGGCTTCAACATCGACCATTTTGATCTCAATAGCATCACCTACGTTGTTAGGATCTATGCCTCTGGCTTCTAGATCTTTAGCGTATTCTCGTACTTCTTGGGTGATTTTCATTGAGCAGAATTTTGGCCCACACATAGAGCAAAAATGCGCTACTTTGCCAGATTCTTGTGGCAGTGTTTCGTCATGGTATTCACGAGCACGAACAGGGTCTAAACCAATATTAAATTGGTCATGCCAGCGGAACTCAAAACGCGCTTTTGATAACGCATTATCACGCTCTTGCGCTCCGGGATGACCTTTGGCTAAATCGGCGGCATGAGCGGCAATTTTATAGGTGATCAGCCCTTCTTTAACGTCTTCTTTATTTGGTAAACCTAAATGCTCTTTTGGTGTGACATAACACAGCATTGCACAGCCATACCATGCAATTTGCGCCGCCCCAATACCAGAGGTGATATGGTCATAGCCTGGGGCGATGTCAGTTGTCAGCGGGCCAAGGGTGTAAAAAGGTGCTTCGTCGCAATGCTTAAGCTGCTCTTCCATATTAGCTTTGATCATATGCATTGGCACATGCCCTGGGCCTTCAATAAACACTTGTACATCGTGTTTCCACGCGATTTTGGTCAGCTCACCTAACGTACGCAGTTCACTAAATTGCGCGTCATCGTTGGCATCTGCAATTGAACCAGGACGCAGGCCATCTCCTAATGAGAAACACACATCGTACTGTTTCAAAATCTCACAAATATCTTCAAAATGAGTATAAAGGAAGTTTTCTTTATGATGCGCTAAACACCATTTCGCCATAATTGAACCGCCACGCGACACAATCCCAGTGACACGTTTTGCCGTCATTGGAACGTAGCGTAATAACACCCCAGCGTGAATAGTAAAGTAATCTACGCCCTGCTCGGCTTGTTCAATTAGAGTATCGCGGAAAATTTCCCACGTTAGATCTTCAGCCACCCCATTTACTTTTTCAAGCGCTTGATAAATAGGCACAGTACCAATTGGCACTGGTGAGTTACGTACTACCCATTCACGAGTTTCATGAATATAACGACCCGTTGATAAATCCATAACTGTGTCAGCGCCCCAGCGGGTTGACCAGACCATTTTTTCAACTTCTTCTTCAATAGATGAGCTAACTGATGAGTTGCCAATATTAGCGTTCACTTTCACTAAAAAATTGCGCCCTACAATCATCGGCTCAGTTTCTGGATGATTAATGTTGTTAGGTAAAATCGCACGACCACGGGCAATTTCATCACGCACAAATTCAGGAGTGATAAACTCAGGGATACTCGCACCAAACGACTCGCCTTGGTGCTGCTGTGCTAATAACTCTTTTTGAAGTTGCGCACGGCCCATGTTTTCACGAATTGCGACATATTCCATTTCCGGTGTGATAATACCTTGGCGAGCATAATGCATTTGCGTGACATTTTTACCGGCTTTAGCGCGGCGAATTTTTGGGAGATGCTCAAAACGAATATGATCAAGGCCTTCATCGGCCATGCGTTGCTGAGAAAACTGCGAGCTGACTGAGCCTAAAATTTCAGTATCGCCACGGCTTTCAATCCACTGTTCGCGGTACTTATCCAGCCCTTTACGAACATCTAGAGTAAAATCAGGATCTGTGTATGGGCCTGACGTATCATAAACACGCAGTGGTGTATTTGATTCGTACACTGGGTTTTCATCGGTGCCACCGATAAAGGTATCACTCAAAGTAATTTCACGCATACCAACACGCACATTATCTTGCGTACCTTGTACATAAACTTTGTGTGAGCTTGGAAATGGTTGCCCAGTAAGGTTATAAATATAATCTGATGCAGCCGCACGAGTTTCGCGGCGAGACGGTTTATTTGATGTGTTTGACATGACTTACCTCATTGCTAAAAGGGTTGTCTTGTCAGATACTGCTGTGCGATAAAAAGCAACGCAATAGAGAGTAGCAAATGCTACATGGATCGTAGATTGGTGTTACAAAAAAGCACTACCAACCTTGGCAGCCACAGTGCTTATGCCCAAAACTGGCGCACAAGCACCCGTTTTAGGCAGCTTGTTCCCTACGCAGGTGTTAGCCTGATCAGGTTCACGGATCCCGCTTTCGCGATCTCAGCCTTTAAGTTAAAAACTCAAGGCACTCCGACAAGTAAAATTCTATATATTGTTCGTTAACGAGTGTACGTTAGATATTGCGAGCCTGCAAGAGATCAACTTGCGGGAATAAACGCAAATGTTTGCTCGCCATTTAAAACCAATTGTTGATCTTGAATTTGCAGTGGCACACCTTGCTTTAACGCATTTAAAAACTGCTGTTCAAACTCGTCCAATTTATCTCCGCATGATTTACGGGTCATACCTAATTTATTCACCGTTAAATGATTATCATCAAGTTGACCTTCACCAAAAAATTTATTACAACCAGCAAAACCATTGACTTGCAGAGCTTCAATAAAACTTAATGATGCTGAATATGATGCAGGGATCGCTAAACCATCAACCCGTGATAGTTGCCACTTAGTGTATTTTAATTGCTCACTGGTGACTGTCCCTGTCGATGAGCAGCCAATACATAAACCGATTATAAGCATCGGGATTGCTGCTAATTTCATGTAATTACTAACCTAAAACTCAATTGCAACATGATAACAATAAATAACAGTTTATACCGTTAATAATGCATGTTTTTAATGTAAAAAAATGTTCTAAGATAGTAAAAAAGGTGGCACCGGAAAATTACTCAGACTTAAATAGTAGATCAACTTGCTCGGGCAAAAATGGCCGACCTCGCTCATTCACCGCGGTGCCAATCACCAGTGCCTTTAACATCACTTTTTCATCATGCTTTCGTACCACGGTTTGTCGAAAGCCAAACTTTAAGCGACTAATACGCTCAGGCTCTACAGCAACATAAAACTCATCTCCGGGCATTAGTGATTGCTTATAATCCATCTCGCTACGCATTACGACTAAATTAATTTTATCGCGAGTAAGCTGAGAAAAATCAACCCCATTCGCATGCAAAAACTCATGGCGCGCATGCTCTAGGTAATTAAAATACACACTATTATTTACAATGCCTTGTAAATCGCATTCATAGTCGCGTACTTTAAAGTCAACTTTAAAGGTCATATTTGTATTCCTTATTATGTATACTGTGCGCGTTTATAGCACATAAATATAACTGGTATCACGACTTTAATGAGAATAGTTGCTATCATGCAAGTCCTTAAAATGGAGTTAAGTAATAGAATGAAACTACGCCTGTCTTTAATTACTGCCGCGCTTTTACCTTTGATAAGCGCCCCAGCTTTTGCTGAAGATACTGATCTTGAAAAAATACTCGTCACCGGAGACTTTCAAAAAGAAAGCATTCAAACCCTTAGTGCCAGTGCCAGTTTATTTAGCGAACGCGAAATTAATGACCGAGGCGCTAGTTTTCTAGACGAAATGCTTGCCAGTGCTGCCAACGTAAATTTTAGCGCTGGTGCTTCTCGTGGCCGTTACATCCAAATTCGTGGGGTTGGTTTACGCTCACAATTTGTTGACCCTATTAACCCTTCTGTTGGCTTAGTGATTGATGGCATTAATTATTCCGGCTTAGGTGGTAGTTCATTACTGTTTGATGTAAACCAAGTTGAGATTTATCGCGGTCCGCAAGGTACTCGCTTTGGTGCTGATGGTATGGCTGGTATGATCCAAATGGAATCAGCCGATCCAACTTTTGATCCAAGCGTCAAAGTGCAGCTAGGCGCAGGTAACTACAACAGTTTTGAAGCCGGTGTTGCCGCAGGTATTGGTATTACAGACAGCACCGCAGTGCGCGCTAGTATTTATCAACGTGAGTCTGATGGTTATGTTGATAACCTATATTTAAATGAGTCAACACAACAGCAAGATGAACTGGTTAGTCGTTTTAAACTACACAGCCAGCTTACAGATCATCTTCGCACTGAATTAAGCGTTCATTATATTGATATCAATAACGGCTATGATGCATTTACGCTTGATAATAGCCGTAATAGTGTAGCCGATAACCCAGGCCAAGATAACCAAGAAAGTATCGCGGTAGGTCTTGCCAACATCTACACTGGCTTTGATTGGTTTGATGTCAGTTTAAACTTATCAGGTATTGATAGTGATTTAGTTTATAGCTTTGATGAAGACTGGGTATGTAACGATATTAATAAGCCGCAGTTATGCGGTGCAGGACTACACCCCGATGGTTATAGCTCAACCGATAGCTACTTTCGAGATCGTCAAGACCAAGCTGCTGAACTGCAATTTAATGGCAAAGGTGGTAACTGGGTTACGGGACTTTATTATCAAGCCCGTAATGTTGATTTAGAACGCCAATACACTTGGCTTGCAGCTCCATTCGCTTCAACTTATGAAACTAGTAATACCGCAATTTACGGCCAACTAGCAACGCCGATTGGTAATAAAACCACCTTAATAACAGGCTTACGCGTTGAGCAATACCAAGGTGATTACACCGATAATAATGGTTTTATTGAAAGTACTGATGATGTGATGGTCGGTGGTAAACTTGCCCTTGAGTATCAAGTCATTGACCGTACCATGATTTATACCAGCCTAACTCGTGGTTATAAAGCAGGAGGGATTAACTCAGAAGCACTCGCCAAAGCAAAAGATGACGGTTTAAATCTTGATGCTGATTTCTTTAAAAACCACACTAGTTTCGCACCAGAGTACCTATGGAGTGGTGAATTTGGCGTTAAAGGTAGCTCTTTAGATGAGAAATTTATTCTGCGCTTAGCGGCCTTTTATATGTATCGCGAAGATATGCAGTTAAAAGCCTGGAAAGTGGAAGACCAAAAGTTTACTGGTTATATTGATAACGCCAGCTCTGGAGAGAATTACGGCCTTGAAATTGAAGGCAGTTACCAATTAACTGATGACTTATTTTTTACCGGTAGCGCTGGTTATTTACATACTAAAATCAATGACTTTGTCGCTCAATCTGGTCTAGATCAAGATGGTCGCGAGCAATCACAAGCGCCTAAATACCAGTATGCATTCACGGCTCGCTATAACTTTACTGATGAGTTATTTGCTACAATCGGCATTGAAGGTAAAGATAATTATTACTTCTCAGATAGCCACAACTCGCAGGCACCGAACATTAATTTAGTTAATTTAACTGCTGGTTACGAGGCTGAGCAATGGTCAATTCGCGCTTGGGCACGTAACGTGTTTGATGAAGAAGTACCTACACGTGGTTTTGAATTTGGTAACGACCCACGCGAAGGGTATGCAACTCACACATACACTCAGCTTGGCGAACCAATGGTTGCCGGCGTCACATTTATCTACGAGTTATAAAAACGAGTTTCAAGGGATAAGTTAAAAGGTAAAAGCTAGATTACTTTTACCTTTTCTTAACCTTGAATCTTGAGCCTTTTAAGCCCTGCCTACATCAAACGCGATAACTTCTTTTATCGTGTCTTTTTGCGTTGCTAACATCACTAACCTATCAACCCCTAATGCTACTCCTGCGCATTGTGGTAAACCATGCTCAAGAGCGGCAATTAAACGGGTGTCCATAGGCACCTGTGTTAAGTTATTCGCTTTACGGTATGTATTATCTTCAGTAAAACGTTTAGCTTGCTCCTGTGCATTGGTGAGCTCATTAAAACCATTCGCCAGCTCCATGTTCTGATAATAAAGCTCAAACCGCCCAGCAACTCTAATATCATGCTCACAAATACTCGCCAGTGCGGCTTGCGATGCAGGAAAATGATAAATAAAACAAGGTTTTTGTTGGCCAATTGTTGGCTCAACTTTCATACAAAATAATAATTGTAGTAACGTATCACGGTGAGTTTCATGCTTAGCGATATCAGCAAACCCCTGTTCACAGGCAAGTGTTTGTAACTGTTCAATAGTGGCACTGAGCGGATCAAGTCCTAATGCTTTGGTAAAAGCATCTTGATAGGTTAAACGCTCTGCAGGTGGAACATTTAAGATAAGCTGCATTAATTCATCAATTTCATCCATCAGCGCAAACTCATCAAACCCAGGGCGATACCATTCCAACATAGTAAACTCAGGATTATGATGGCTGCCCGCCTCTTCGTTACGAAATGCCTTACAAATTTGGTAAATAGCACCACTGCCGGCTGCCAATAATCGCTTCATGGCAAATTCTGGTGATGTTTGTAAGTAAAGCGGTAAGCCTTTCGCGAAACCGGGGCCAATAAACTGCGTTTTAAAACTCGCTAAATGAACATCAGTAACACTCGCGGCACTTAAACTAGGCGTATCAACTTCCATAACGTGGCGTTGGTAAAAGAATTCCCGAATAGTGCGTAAAATTGCGGCTCGTTGTGCCAAAGTATTTACTTGTGCGCTTGGTTGCCAAAGATCTGCTGACATATTTTCTCCAAAAAAAATCCCAGCTTAAGCTGGGATTTATTAAGCTATATTAAAGTTACTTAACACGGCTTACATATTCACCGTTACGGGTGTCGACTTTAATTACTTCACCGATTTGTACGAATAATGGTACACGCACAACAGCACCAGTACTTAGCGTTGCTGGCTTACCACCAGTACCTGCTGTGTCGCCTTTAAGACCAGGATCTGTTTCAGTGATCTCAAGCTCTACAAAGTTAGGTGGTGCAACAGCTATTGGATTGCCGTTCCACAAAGTAATAGTACATACATCATTTTCAACTAACCATTTACCAGCATCGCCAAGCGCTTTTTCATCAGCTGCGATTTGTTCAAATGTTTCGTTATTCATGAAATGCCAAAACTCACCATCAGTGTAAAGATACGCAAGATCGGTATCCATTACATCAGCACCCTCTACTGACTCACCTGATTTAAAAGTTTTTTCAAGTACTTTGCCAGAGATAAGTTTACGAATACGAACACGGTTAAACGCTTGGCCTTTACCAGGTTTTACCATTTCATTTTCTAAAATACTGCAAGGCTCGCCGTCCATCATAATTTTTAGGCCGCCCTTGAACTCGTTGGTGCTATAATTCGCCATCGTTTCCTCTATCTAATAATTTCGAGTAATCTACCTACCAATGATACAAAGAAATGAAGCAAATTTGCATATAAACTGGCAAAAAGAATTAGCTAATGTTGTTACTTGCCCAAGCACCTTGCTAGAAATGCTAGGTTTATCAAGCATGGCCGACGAAAAAGACCTCAAAGCACGAGCTCTTTTTCCGGTACGTGTGCCTGTGCCTTTTATCAAAAAAATGCGTTATGGCGATATTAATGACCCATTATTGCTGCAAGTCATGCCGCGCCACCAAGAGTTTATCGCTAAAACAGGTTTTGATAAAGATCCATTAAAAGAGCAAAACAACGCTCAACCAGGATTATTACACAAATATAAATCCCGAGTTTTAGTGATGTTTAAAACTGGTTGCGCCGTTAATTGCCGGTATTGCTTTCGTCGCCATTTTCCATACCAAGAAAATCAGCTAAATAAACGCAGCTTAATTGCAGCGCTCGATTACATAAAATCGGATGCTAATATTAACGAGGTGATTTTAAGTGGTGGTGATCCGTTAATGGCCAAAGACGACGCAATTAGTTGGTTTATGGATGAGCTTGAACAATTACCACAAATTAAACGAATGCGAATTCATAGCCGCCTACCGGTGGTGATCCCATCTCGCGTTACTGACCAACTGTGCGAACGTTTTGCAAAGTCTCCACTTAAAATTGTGTTTATTAATCACATTAACCATGGCAACGAGATTGATGATGATTTTAAAGTGGCAATGCAAAAACTCAAAAAGGTAGGTGTCACGTTACTCAATCAAGCGGTGCTATTAAAGGATGTAAATGATACTAGTGAAGCGCAAGTCGCATTAAGCGAAGCGTTATTTGATGCCGACGTACTGCCTTATTATTTATATTTACTTGATAAAGTTGAAGGAGCGAGTCATTTTGATATCGACGAATCACAGGCACGCAAAATCATGGCCGAAATGCTTATCGCATTGCCAGGATTTTTAGTACCAAAGCTGATGCGCGAAATCGGCGGTCAAAAAAGTAAAACGCCGATTGACCTCAAGCTTTTATAAATACAAGGCTTAAACGTATACGTTAACGTTATTGCCAAGCGAAGCTGTAACTGATTTTGCTGGCGTTTGTGCAGCGCTCGAACTAGCGGCACCTTCAATAAGTGCCAGTGCTGCTGCACCATCCGCTTTTTGCTGTTTTTTTGCCAATGCTGCGCTGTATACTTCGCCACTTTGACCCGCGCCACTCATGGCCGGTAGATTTCCACCTGATATATTCATAGCTCATACCTGACTTTTTAGTTTATTACCCGTATTATATCGGCATTGCGGTCTAAAGCTTTAGGAAAAAAATGGATTCAATTATTGAACAACTCAATGCCAACTTAAAAATTGTTTATCGTCAGTCACTTGACGCAGATAAAAAATTAGATGAGTTGCAACAACAAGGCTTAGGTAAATTTACAGCGTTATTTCCTGCCGATGCTGGTTTTACCTTTGAAGCAAAGCGCTTCAAACCTTATGTGTTAGATGTAGCTGCAGATGTAGAAAGCTTAAGTTCAGAAGGTTTTAGTGAAGAAAAGCTAAAAACCACTGTTATTAAATTACAACAGTTACTGCAATTACTCGCAACGTTCAAGTAACTAAAAAAGCGCTAACATTAAACTGTAGCGCTTTTTACTCTTAATTTAGCTTGGGGTGACAACTGGCAGTAATTCTTTATCAAACCAATCAGTGATCAAACGTTTTTCATAGTAAAACTGTTCATCACGGCCCATTTTAATTTTATCCATAAAGCCCATATCTTTTAATTCGACTTTATCGCTTTGACTAATCACGTTACCGTCTTTATCAGTAACCGAATATTGAAACTCAATGCGTGGAAAATAAATTGGTTTTACAATACGTAAATCATTCATACCGCCAAAGCGAACATCACCGGCTAAATCCAGCTCAGTCACTTCAACATTAAACTTATATCCTTCGGGCAACTTTTCTGCCAGTTTATTAAAGTGCTTTTCGAAACTGCTCGCTACATGTTTATGGTATGAGCCTTTAGGTTCATTTGAAGGACGTACATCACGGTAGTCATTGAAGTCTTGCCATTTAACGACAGCTTCTCCTGCTTGAGCAAATACCGGCAGCATAACTAACATAGCCATCGCTACTTTTTTAAATGTATTCATTGTCTATCTCCAAAATGCCCGTGGGCTAATGTAGTTGAAATAATAGCATTAACAACTTAACTATAGCTTAATACTATTCACCATCATTGTTATCATTTAGGTAAAACATGTAACCAGACACCAGTTAACTATGATTAATTGATACCGTAACATCATGGAACAACAAAAAGATCAGATAAAGCATGTATTGAAGTGCTATTTATGATGAAATTACAACTATACACCTTCACCTTATATATGGAGATTTCATGACAATTTTAGTAACAGGTGGCGCGGGATACATAGGCTCACACACTGTTGTTGAATTATTACAACAAGATAATGATGTTGTTATCATTGATAATTTAAGCAACTCGAGTGTGGAATCACTTGAGCGTGTAAAAAAAATCACTGGTAAAACTGTGCACTTTTATCAAGGTGACATCCTTGATAAAACATTTTTGGCCAGCGTGTTTGCAAAACATACAATTGAGAGTGTTATTCATTTTGCCGGTTTAAAGGCTGTCGGTGAATCAATGGTGAAACCCATTGAGTATTACCAAAATAACGTGCAAGGTACGCTGACTCTCGTTGATGCTATGCGCGATGCAGGTGTGTTTAAACTCGTATTTAGCTCATCGGCAACAGTATATGGTGATCCAGCAAGCCTGCCAATTCAAGAAGATTTCCCAGTAGGTGGCACTACTAATCCATACGGCACATCAAAACTGATGGTTGAAATGATGTTACAAGACATCGCTAAATCAGATGAGCGCTTTGCATTCGCAATTTTGCGTTACTTTAATCCCGTAGGTGCGCACGAGTCAGGCCTAATTGGTGAAGATCCCAATGGTATTCCAAACAACTTATTACCTTACATAGCGCAAGTGGCAGTGGGTAAATTAAAGCAGCTGGGTATCTTCGGCGATGACTATGATACGGTTGATGGTACTGGTGTGCGTGATTACATCCATGTTGTTGACTTAGCGCTTGGTCATTTAAAGGCACTTAATAAAATAAACCAAGATACCGGTGCCCATGTTTACAATCTTGGCACCGGTAATGGTTATTCGGTGCTACAAATGCTCAACGCATTTAGCAAAGCCTGTGGTAAAGATATTCCGTATCAGGTGTCACCTCGTCGCCCAGGTGATATTGCAGCTTGTTATGCAGCGCCTGAAAAAGCCCTTAGTGAACTTGATTGGCAAGCAGAGCGTGGTATCGATGTGATGATGCAAGATACGTGGCGTTGGCAAAGTAACAACCCAAATGGGTATAAATAGCTAAACTTAAACCAGCTTCAATAAGCTGGTTTTTTTATATTTTTTGAAATAAAAAGTCTCGTTTACCACTCTTTTACAGTATCTATATTTAATCACCTATCAAAAATGCAACCAACCTATACTCGTTACAGTATTCATTCACTGCTAATTATTAGCTTATCGCTATTGGGTCTTAGTCTCTTATTAGGAGCAGGGGTAAATAATGTGCATGCTATTTTCAATTTTTATCAATTAGCCAATGTAATCCCTAAAACTGGGCAATCAATACTCGCTGGAGTGGCTTTTTTAGTAACCGCTTTATTTATTATTTTAAGTTTAAAACAATCACGTTTTCAGAACCCTGCTTTTGTTAGCCTGATCACTCTTGCCGTTATACCGCTTGTTACCTTATTAAGTGAAAGCCGCTGGATGACTGACTTAGGTGGCTTCCCAATTATAGGCTCTGGGCAAGGTATAATTAAGTACACTGCACTTGTTTCTCTCGCTATTTACCTTTATAAACCGCAGCGCTTGTCAGCTCAAGGCATGGCAATTTTGAATTTCTTTCCTGTTGCATTAGTGCTTATTTGGATTGGTGGTATGAAATTTTACGAGTTTGAAGCAAATGGAATTATATCACTGGTATCAACCTCTATTTTTATGTCTTGGTTATATACCTTATTTTCAGTGCAAACAGCGTCTAATCTAATTGGTGCGTACGACATCTTTTTTGCTTTAGCACTCGCTCTGGCTATCATTAAAAAGCATCCATTAGCCATTTATGTTGCGGCTCTTGGCTGCAGTGCCGTATTTTTAATGACACAGACATTTTTATTCTCAGCTGAAGGAGCTTTTGACAGCTCAACACTACTTGCAAGATTAGGCCTTTTTGTTATTAAAGACTTATGGTTTATCGCAAATTTACTGGTAATTGTTAGCTTTGCAAAAAAGAGTCTTAATTAACTACCATTTCAATAACATATTTAATAATGTGTATTGTAAGATCTAAAAAGCGCTATCACTTAACCAATCGTGGTAGCGCCTTATAAATATATACTTTTATATTTTGGTTTAAATACACATCACTACAACCTGTTTACGTCTGTGCCCATTGCCTTAATAAATTATGATACACGCCAGTTAACCTAACAATCTCAGGGCTATCGCTGACTTTTTCGCGCAAGCTTTGAATCGACATATCCAATTCAAATAACAAACCACGCTTTTCATCGCTATTAACCATGCTCTGTAACCAAAAAAATGAAGCTAAACGTCGCCCCCTAGTTACGGGAGTAACTTTATGTAAACTGGTTGATGGATACAACACCATGCTACCTGCAGGGAGTTTTACTGTGTGAGAGCCATAAGTATCTTCAATAACGAGTTCGCCACCATCATAGTCTTCTGGTTCGCTCAAAAATAACGTCATTGATAAATCCGTACGAATTTTCACTGGTGTGCCAGGTACTTGTCGAATCGCATTATCAACATGAATACCAAACGATTGGCCACCTTGGTAACAGTTAAATAAAGGTGGAAAAATTTTTGCAGGCAACGCCCCTGACATAAATAGATCACTGCGAGCCAGAGCGCCCATAACTATATCACCGAGCTCTTTGGCTGCAGCGCTTTGCTCAGGTAATTGTAAGTTATTTTTGGTCTTAGTTGATTGATAACCTGCGGTAACACTGCCATCAGTCCATTGCGCGGCTAATAAAACATTACGGCAATAAGCGACTTCATCAGCACTGAGCAAGTCTGGTATTTTTAATAGCATGGAAGTTCCCAAATCTTAAAAAAACAGGCTAATAAGCATTAACCTGTTTAATAAGCTTTAACCTATTTAACAAACATTAGTTTGTAATTAGAAAGAATAACTAGCCGTTAGTGTAAAATAACGACCTTGACCAGGAATAAAGTGTCCGCCACCTAGTTTATCTTCATAATCTTCATCCGTTAAATTCTCACCATTAAACTGAATGCTTAACTGCTCAGTTGCTTGATAAGAAAGCATCATATCGAACAAAACATAACTGTCGGCTTTACGACTGGTCGCTGAATTACCATTATAACGCTCACCAATATATTGTGCGCCAAAACCTGCAGCTATCGCGTCGCTAAAGTCATATCGAGCCCAAACACTGTAGCTATTTTTAGGTGCTCGAGCCAAGTTATGCCCAACATCACCATCAACCGTAGATTCAGTAACTTCGCTATCTTGATAGCTATAAGAACCGATGATACTTAATTCATCGGTGATAATACCTGTTGCAGACAACTCTAAACCTTGCACTCGTTGCTCACCATCAAGCACTTCAACACCACGCTGATCACTATTAGGATCATCCACGCGCGCATTAGTTTTAACCGTTCTAAAAATAGCGGCACTGGTCATCAACTTATCATCAAGTAAATTCCATTTAGTGCCTAACTCATAGCTTTGGCTCTTCTCCGGATCTAACTCACTTGAATTACCACGAGTAGATACTGCAATGCCTTCAGCCGATGGGTTATACGAGTTACCTGCACCAAAGTAAATGCTGCTATTTTGACTTGGCTTATATACGGCAGATGCGTTCCAACTAGTCATGGTATCGCTAGTTGAGATCGTTAATGCTGGATCCTTGTAATCATACTGATAATCGCTATCGTACTGCTCTGAACGTAAACCCGCAGTTAATTGCCAATATTCATTAAATGTAATTGTATCAAATGCATAAATTGCACGGGTTTTAGCAACCGCTTCAGTACTAGTGCCATCACGACCATACTGACCAGTGTAAGGTAAATAAGCATCTGGGTTGTATAAGTCATTCAGCGCTGGTTCGTTCTTTAAATTATCAGCTACCAATGCAGTCACATTCCAACGGCTAAATGTCTCGTTAGTTAATTCAACACCAGTAACCACATTATGTTTTACACCAGCAAAATAGTACTCACCAACTAAATCAAGTTGCAGTGTAGCCAATTCATTGCGCGTATCGCGATTTTTAACGTCGCTCATTCTAATATCAGTTGTTGTTTTTACATCAATAAAACGCGGCGCTGTCACTGTATCTTTTCGCTCTACACGACCAATGCGACCTTGGGCACGTAGCGTGGTTGTTTGCGACAAGTCATACTCGTACTTTGCAGTTGTTGAATACGCTTCGATATCTTCAAAATCACGATATACGTTACCGTAAAAATTAGTGAAATTCACCGGTGGTGCTGCATTTTCGCTACCAGCAAGTTCAGCAACAGGGCTAGAACCAACCCACGGAATACCGTAATCAGACATATTATCTTGATTCTGATAATCAGCATTAAGATTAAAACGGCTATTGGTGCCTAAACCAGTCGCAAACGAAACCGCTACTGCTTGTTTTTCTTTTTCAACATGATCACGCCCAGCAACATCCCCTTTATCAACCAGTAAATTGACACGTAGCGCTGATGTTTCAGCCACTTTAAAGTTACTATCGATTTGCGCGCGGTAATCACTCTCTGTGCCTAAACGCAGCGAAGCATCATTAAATTCATCCAACGTCGCCGTTTTTGTCGTTAAGTTAATACTACCACCCGTTGAACCTCGGCCTGTTGTCGCTGAGCTTGGACCTTTTGCAACTTCGATTTGCTCAACGTTATAAGTATCACGGTCGTACCCGGCAATATCACGAATACCATCGATAAAAATATCATTGGCAGCACTAAAACCACGAATAGATAAACTGTCACCAGCTGGCGCACCGCCTTCACCCGCCGCCAATGAAATACCCGAAACATTACGTAACGCATCTTGCAAACTATCTACATTTCTATCTTTCATCACAGCTTTGTTAATAACCGTTATTGATTTTGCAGTATCAACCAACGGCTGGGTGTTCTTTATTGATGATGATTTTTCAACTTTATAGCTTTGTTCCGATTGCGTTTTTGCTTTGGTTACTGATAGCTCTTGTATATTTTCAGCTCCTTGAGCAGACGCCCAAGTTGATAAAGTTGCGGTAACAAAAGCAGCCAGCGGTTTTATATAAGTTCGGCGTTTATTAGTCATTTTATCCATTTCAGCTCCATTAGCAGGGAACTTGCTAACACGTTGTTTTTGTAGCAAGTCATTTAAGCACGTTGATTTAAGTTCGGCGGAATCCTAGCACCGAGTAATATCAATGTAAATGCGAAATGTTATCACTTGTATTACTTTGTCAATCATTGTACTATTTTTCACACTTTTAAACTTACGTAACGCGACTGTAAATGCACAGTAAACTTGGATGCATGAGTGGCGTAAAAAATTAAGTTTAAGCGCTTAAAAATCAAGGTTTTTTAATTTTATAAAGTTAAAGCCAGAGCTTGGCTTTGTACTGTAAATGGTTATTACTTTTAGGGCATTACTTAGCATATGCAACGTTTTATAAAATCTGTTGGGGCAGTTATTTTACTAAGCTCATTCTCAAGCTTAGCTGATCCGGTTAGCGAACTTGAAAACCTCGTTAATCAGTGGTTACAAATAGAACAACAAACTAGTGAGTTAGAAACACATTGGCTAGAAAAAAAAACCTCGATGCAACAAACATTAATCTTACTTGATGCAGAGCAAACACAACTCAAACAGCTAAACCAAAATCGTCAAAAGAACACCTCTGAGCTGGCAGAAAAGCGCACTGCGCTAATTAAAAAACAAAGCCAGCTTGAGACCGATGAAAACGCGCTCAATAGTCAATTAATCCAGCTCAGCCAGCAATTGCGCTCACTGCAAGTACAATTACCTCCCCCATTACTGGCGAGCTGGCAAAGTATTGGCGATCTAGATAACGAAAGCCTAGATGCGAATGAAAAGCTACAAATTGCTTTAAAAATGCTTGGCCAATTGGCTGATTTTCAAAACCGAATTTCAATTCATGAAATGGCAATCAGTAATAGTGAAGGCAAAGAAATATGGGTAAAACAGCTTTATTTGGGTGCCGCACAAGCATGGTTTGTTAGTAATGATTTAAGTTATGCGGGCATTGGCTTCCCTTCTGAGTTAGGTTGGCAATGGCAATTTGATACTGAAATTGATGGCGAGCAAATTGCCCACGGTATCGCTGTACAAGAAAAAAAACAAGCAGCTCACTGGCTTACCTTGCCTGTATTTAGCTATGCAGCTAAGGAGCTGACGCCATGAAACGATTCTGTACTTTTTGGTTTGTTACACTACTGAGTTTTAGCCAAGTAGTAACAGCCGCGACTGCGGATGCTGCCAAACAACAATTGCTAACGGATATTAAAACGGCGCAGAGCGTTTTAAATAAAGCACAACAGCGGATTGCCAAACAGCAAACAACTATGGCACAACAGATATTTGAAAAACAGCAAGCACTTAAAAAAGAGCGTGAGCAAGCGACACTCAATCGCCGTTTAGCTGATGAAGACACATTGAGTTTAACCCAGCTACAAACACGCTTAGATAGCTGGCAACAACAACAGCAATATCGGCTAAATTTACTCAACCGATTTACTCGTCAATACGCTCAGCAAGCGCAAAGTAAAAACGATCAACAAGCACTTTTAAATGATGTAGTCGCGGTGATAGAGCAGCAAACCGCGGCATTATATCCAGAGTTTAAAAAACAAAATATAGTATTGAAAAATGGCGAACTGACCGCAGCTACAACATTACAAGTAGGTCCCGTGGCTTGGTTTAGTGTTGCACAGCCAAAACTAACCGGCCTGCTTTCATCAGCAGCTAACGTTGCAGTACCAAAAGTAGCTATAGTTCAATCAAGTGATGAGAATAACCCATTTGATATTGCTTACTCACAAGTAAATACAAACTCAGCTAAGGTCGCAGCTTCTTTAACATTTGATCCAAGTTTAACCCGCTTAGTTGCCAGTCAAGCGCAACAAGAAGGTGCAGTTGAACATCTTGAAAAAGGTGGCTTATGGGCAATCCCTATTATTTTATTTGCATGTTTTGCATTATTAATTGCGCTATTCAAGGCATATCAATTATTTAGCCTTAGTAAGATCAAAGCTGTCTCGACGCTGACTTTACAAACTGCGTTTAATCAACCTGAGCAACACAGCTTCAGCGGAATGCAAGCAACGCTGTTTCAACTCTCTGTTGATAGCAACATAGGACAAATAAGAGATGACCAGTTATTTAATCAGCTGATGCATAATAAACACAAGCTTGATAACTACATTGGCGCAATCGCGATCACAGCATCGGTAGCACCGCTACTGGGCTTATTGGGCACAGTCAGTGGCATGATTGAAACATTCAAAATGATGACGTTATTTGGCTCAGGCGATCCAGAAGTGGTATCTGGTGGTATTGCCCAAGCTTTGATCACTACCGAGCTTGGCCTCGTTGTTGCCATACCAGCATTAGTACTCAATGCGCTACTATCGCGTAAAGCTAAAGCCTATTACACCCAACTTGAAGCGTTCGCACTGCAACTTAGTCAACTTGAGGTGAAAAATGTTTGAGCAACTGTTCGATAATTTTATCTGCTGGCTTATCATCCTATTAGCGCTATTTGTTTATCAGCTCATTTGGCACGATATCCTGCATTTAAAACAATATAAACTGCAACGCCAAGGTTACTGGCACGATGTCAGCTCTATTTTGACCGCTGCGCTGCCATTACTTGGTTTATTAGGCACCATTATTGGTTTACTCGATACATTTAAAGTGATGTCGCAAGGCGAAAACGAATTAATGAGCGAAGCGATAAGTAATGCTCTACTCACCACACAACTGGGGTTAGTCTGCGCAATTCCTGCATGGCTGATGCAAGCTTACTTGCTGTACGTAACACGTAACAGTACTATCCAACAGCAAGCGAGCTAAGCCAATGCAAGCACGTTTAAAACAACGCCTAGAACAACAATCTGCGCATCATATTGATATGTCACCACTATTAGATGTGGTATTTATACTATTGATTTTCTTTATTGTAACCACCGTTTTCGTTCGCGAAAGTGGGGTCGAGGTTGATAAACCGCAAGCCGTCTCAGCAAGCAGATTAGAGCAACAAGTTATTTTTCTTGCCATAACTGATAGTCAGCAGGTTTACTTTGACGGTAGCCAAATTGGCGTGGCCGGTGTGCGCAGCAGCGTAGAGCAAATGCTAAAACAACAGCAAAGACCAGTAGTGATCCAAGCTGATAAAACCGTACCAACTGAGCTATTAGTAAAAGTAATAGACGAAGCAAAACTTGCTGGTGCAGCAACCGTTAACTTAGCGACCCAGCAATAATATGCAAAATAATATACTCGCATCACAACCTGCAATAGCTAATAAACGTCATCCGTTTTTTGCTTTTATGTTGAGCCTAACGGTACTTGCATGCGCATTAGTTTTACTCTGGCTTGGCCAAATTGCTGAGCACGTTATCAACGACAAAGTTATCGTTCGCGAAGTTGCTTTAGTGCCACTGCCTCCACCTCCGCCACCAACCGTGACGCAATCAGCTGTAACAGAGCCGATGCAAAGCCTCGTTGTCGAAGGTGCGGGTGCAACTATTCAAGCCATTAATATAAAAATTGAAAGTAAAATTTCGCTTAGTAAACCAACCCTTGCAAATATGCCAATTGCGACTCCTGAATTTCAATCTATCGAAGTTAATTGGGATGCCTTTAGCTTAAATCAACTAGATGGTTTACCCACGCTACTCACTCCCGTAAAAGCAGTATTACCTAAAAAGTTAACTCGCCAAGGTGTGAGTACCTTCATCGTGAAGCTCGATGTTTTTATCGATGAAAATGGCCGATTAAGCTTAATTGATGTTATACAAAACCCGTACCCTGAGCTAAAGCCTGAAATAGACAAGATCATTAAGCAAAGTCGGTTTAGTTCACCAAAAAAAGACGGTGAAATAGTGAGAGCCAGATTTATTTGGCCCATTGAATTTAAACCTTAGTAAAGCCAGTATTTAAGTGAAAATACAATGAAAAAATTAACAACAAAAAAATGGTTAACGTCTTTAGCTATCGTGCCATTAACCTTTTATATGGCTGCCAGCCAAGCAACCTCATTGCAGGTAAAGCTACAACCAAGCGATCCACACTGGCAGTTGCTGATCAATAATAATTTACTGAGCCCAACAGATATAAAAATCGAAGCTAATGAACGCAGCTTCGCCCAGCAACTAAAACCACTATTACAACAAGGTAACTACCAAGCTGTTGCTGATCTATTTAAACAACGTGAATTAGGTAACGATAGCCCTGCGTTACAACTTTTACGTGGCCAAGTTTTGTTAACCTTAAAACAGTTTGCAGGAGCTGAGCAGGCGTTAAAGGCAAGTTTATCAAGCATGCCAGATTTAGTTAAAGCTCATCAAGGTTTAAGTCTGCTCTATATGCAGCAAGGTAATTATCAACAAGCACAGCCACATCTAACCCGCTGTATTGAACTTGGCCAAGCTGATGCGCAAGTCTATGCGCAACTTGCCTATATTCATGTACAAGCTGAGCAGCCTTGGAGCGCAATTGCAGCTTATCGTCAGGCATTAATGCTTGAGCCACAGCAAGCACAATATCAACAAGGGTTACTATTTTCACTAATTGCTGCAGGCGATCTAGGTCAAGCCCAAGCTCTGCTAAAAGAGCTATTAAATGCATCCCCTAACAATCCAGAGCTTTGGCTACAACGTGCACAAATTGCCTTACAACAAGACAACAATAAACAAGCTTTGGCAAGTATTGAAGTAGCTTTAAAGCTGGCACCTAGCAATGCAAGTAATCAATTACTTGCAGCACAACTTCACCTTACACAAGGTAGCTACTCACGCTCTGTTGAATTGTTAAGTAATGCATTAGCAAGCACTCAGCCAGCTCAAATAGCAGAAGCTAGCGAGATTAGTATGCAAACCCTAAATTGGCTTATCGCACAAAAAAAATGGCAGCTAGCCAAGCAGCTCGTTTCGCAACTAAACCCTTTCATAAATAAGTTATCAAAACAATCCCGCGCAGAGTTTTCAGTTTATACCGCTCAGCTAGCAATTGAGCAAGGTAACTTTAAACAAGCTCAAAAGAGTTTACATAAAGCATTAACAATCGACCCAAATCTTGGCGATGCACTGTTAAGCCTGGCAAATATCTATCAGCAACAAAACCAACTGACACAAGCAAGGTTAATGTATGTACGAGCACAAGCTTTACCTGAGTACCAACTCTCTGCATGGTTAGGTCTCGCGCAAATTGAAATTGAAAATAAAAACTACAAAGAAGCATTAAGCCAGCTTAAAAAAGCACTTAACGCTAACCCACAAAGGCAAGACTTACTCACCAACATTCGCGCTCTTGAAGGGCTGATCCAACGAGAAGGTTAATAGTTAACAGATTTATACCAATCGTGTTAAGTTACTGACCATTTATAGCGACAGATAAATACAGTGATAACAAGGCGTAAATTTTGACATGTAGTTGTTCTTTTTGAAAAAATTATAACGCTGTTAGCGCTTTATTTAGCTCGCTAGAGTGTTAAATATTTAAGTCGATTGGTATTACACCAAGCCCAGCACAACGTTGGGCTTTTTATTGTCTAGTTTATAGTTTCTTCTTATGTCGTTAGCGAGTTGGGTGATTTTATAGAGAGTGCGGGTTTGTCTGTGATACCAGTCTGCATAAAGATTAAGTCAATTTGATCCAGTCTCTAGAGCATATGCTTTTAACCGTATCAGGATCAGGAATGAATTTATTCCACGCTTGCGAAACCTGTTCGACTATTTCTTCATAACCACTAAACACACGATTAGATAAACAGTGTTGCCGTATCCAACTCCATTGTTAAGGTTGTTTGAAACCCATTTATTGACACTGCCGCGCGCTGTATTTAGGCGCTTAGCAATATTCGTTCTGTTTTCACCCTCAAAGAATAATGAAACAGCAAGCAGGCGTATGCGCTTTCTTGCATTAGGCTCTTTACGTGATAAAGCTAAAAGTTGCTTGGATTTTTCTAAGTTAAATTTAGTAAAAGTAGATAAGTATCAGTGTGCTAATTAGATCACATAATTTGGCAGATTGGTATCATTAGCTGATAGAGGAAATAAATTTGCGAGTTTAGAGTTTAGAGTTTAGAGTTTAGAGTTTAGAGTTTAGAGTTTAGAGTTTAGAGTTTAGAGTTTAGAGTTTAGAGTTTAGAGTTTAGAGTTTAGAGTTTAGAGTTTAGAGTTTAGAGTTTAGAGTTTAGAGTTTAGAGTTTAGAGTTTAGAGTTTTACAAAAATAAACTTTTCGCGCCCTATGTCAAACGTTCGCTAACTTTACTCTCGCTAACTCACATTTTAAACGTAAAAAAGCCGCTTCATTTCTGAAGCGGCTTTCTCAATTTGGAGCCTGGCAATGTCCTACTTTCACATAGCAAATGCTACACTATCATCGGCGCTGTTTCGTTTCACTACTGAGTTCGGCATGGGG
>NZ_CABVLM010000022.1 GCF_902498845.1 Pseudoalteromonas rhizosphaerae
CAAGGGCATTATGGCTATCTGGATCAAACCCTTCGCTACTTGTATTAAACTGCCAACTGTATGCGGGTTGCAGTGCAGCTAATGCACCGGCTATCTGACTTTCAACTTCACTAAACGTGGCTTTTTGATTGATTTGCGCGGCTTGTACAATAAGCTGCGCCTCGGCTTGGCTTATGCGGTTTTGAGATTGCGCAATTTGCTGTGACGCCAGCGTAATTTTACTATTAACGCCCTCAATCATTAGCGTGGCGCTATTAAAGCTTTCATCAGCATACGCAAAAGCGCGGTTTACAATCGTGCCCGTGGCTTGGTCAACATACACAGCGGCATCAATTAAGCGTTCGTTATTAAACGCGCGGCGCTCGTATTCGTTACGCCAGTTTGTATACGCGCTGGTTACGTTTAACAAACTTAACCCCATATTTTGCTGAGCTAAACGCTGTTGCTCAATCGCGATATTATTGATTTTAATCAGCGCGGGTAGGCTGTTTTGCTTGGTTTCGTCTAAAACCTCGGTTACGCGCGCTAAATCGTTTATTTTACTGTTTGATTCGGCTAATTGCTGCTGCAGATTGTTTGGGTTCTCTGCGTTGATCACATCAACAATATTAACGAGCTGATCAATTTGAAATGGGATGCTGTTTGGGTTTTCTGCGTCGAGCACTTGGACTTTTTCAGCAAGTCCCGTGAGCGCGTCAATATTTTTAGCAATTAAACTTGGTAGGTTATTCTCAGTTTCAGGGCGCAAGCGGTCTACTTGCGCGTTTATGTCTGCAATTAAATTTTGGGCCTCAGCGCTTAGTTTAGTAAGCGGTATGCTGTCGATAAATTCGAGTAAATCTGACTGCGTGGTTGTTGCAAGCACGTCTACCCAAGGGCTCAATCCTGCGGTGTTTTTTGTGCGTACTCTAAATGTGTACTGAGTATTTGGCTGTAACCCTGTGTATGTGTAGCTGTAACCTGTGTGAGTGTTTGGCTCATTAACGGGCTGGTTTTCAGTGCCTAAAAACTGCCACTCAAATGTGGTACCAAGCGATGCGCCAAGCACGGTTGCTGACATTGCAATGGTGTTATAGGTGGCCGAGTCAATTAATACTGTAGGGCTTGCGGGGGTGCTTATGTCAAACGCAAGGGTGGCATATTCACTGTGGTACCCTAAATTCGAGCGCGCCCGTACGTCTATTTCATACGATCCAGCATCAAGTTTATCTACGATGTACTCAGGCGCGGCAGTGACTGCCCGGGTTAAAAATATATCGTTTTTATAAATGCGGATATCAAAATAATTGTAAGGGGATACCCAACTAATTTTAATATGGCCGTCATCAATTGCGATGGCTGCAAGCTCTGTGGGTAACAATACATTGCGCGGCGGTGGCAAGCTGGTATCTGGGATCGGCGGGCGAACTACGCCGCTTAACCAGTTATAAATATACGGCTGGTGCTCCCTAAAGTTTAGTTTGTAGTCGCCGTTGTCTTGCATTTCTGATTTTAATAAACGAAATGGCTTATTGATCCAACCTAGTTTTTTATGGCTGATCGGCACTACATCGCCCACAGTAAACTGCATGGCAATAGGGGCGGCGGTAACATTAAAATTAAGTGCCTCGCGGCTTAGCATAGCAATTACGCGCGCCATTTGGCGGGCTTCGTAATAATTGGTGCAGCTTGATACTTTAAAACGGTATTCTAGTAATACGTTGTTGTCTTGTGCTAACCATTGCTGCTCTAGATCACTGCCTTTTTCTGGCCAATATGCGTCCTGTGCGCTGTAATTAAGCGCTTTGTCAATGTACTCAACAATTACGCGGTTATAGCGTTTACTTTTGCCGCCCTCGGTGTATTTTAACGATGATTTAAAGTGTGTTTCGTTTAGCACTTCGGGCGTGACTGGGTCGTCTTGCTCAATGATCAGTGATAATTCGCCATTGATGATCGGCAATAAACCACGCATTGATTTTGCTAATAGCTCAACGTTCGTCAGTATGCTGTCACCGGTATCAACGATAACATTGCAGGTAAATAATGGCTGAGTAGTGGTGGCCCCTTGGTACGCTGGCACTAATGTATTAGCAATTAATGCGGCGTCTTTGAAATGCTGTAGGCTGTAATCACTAGCTGAAAGCGGCTTGCCATAAATTGGGTGCGTTAAGTAATCGTGCAGTATATATGCTGGGTTTTCTGAGTACTCAACCGCGTTTGTATGCAAGTTTTTTACTTTTTTGCCACGAATAATTGCAGTAATGTCAGGGACACCGGTGAATGGAGCGTCTTCTGCAATGCTCCATTCAAGGCGCACGTAAGAACATGCCAAACCGTCAAGCCTGTGAGCTTTGCTGGCGGCATCCCACCCCGCCGCTTTAAGCTCTGGGTCACTGTAGTTACCCATGCCATTTTTAAAATGGTATGCGTAAGCGGCGCGGTATTTTTTGCCTGCAAATTTTGAATCTGTGATTGATATATCGTTTAATAAAATATCCTCAACGCCATCAATGCCGCCCTCACACCACACGATGATCAGGTGTAGCAGGTCGTTTTCGACGTCGTCGCCATCGTCTGGGTTGCTGACGTTCATAAAAACAACAGTGCCGCTAACTTTTCGCGTGCCGTAAACGATTTTAATATGATCGTCTGAACTTGGCTTAGTAGCCTGTGTGCCTTGGCTGGTGCTATCAACTTCTGGTGTTAACCAGCTTAATACGCGCTTGAGTTGTTTTAATAAAAACATTGTTATTCCTGTTGAACAAGTTGGGACCGACTTCTACCTGATGATGTAATAGCAGGGGTGCTGCCCTCTCTGCCCCACGGTATATCTGTAATAACAGTGCCGGAAAATTCCAGCCCCATATCTGTTGGGTAATAAATTTGCTGTGATTTTAGGTTGGTTTTACGTCCTCTGGCGGCTTCAAAATCAGCCCAAACAGACGCGGCTTTAAGCGTTAGCTTTGCCGCGTTGGTGCTTTCTTCGCCGCCTTTATCAACTAAATTGCCTTTAAATAGCGTGGCTGCGCCTGCCACTTTGCCTTGGTTGTTGAACCATGCTTTTTTTATTGTGACGGGGATATTTAGCCAATTTTCGGTAAAAAAAAGCGCCGTTATGGCGCTATCTGTTGCGGTTAGTGTTATTGGCACTTCGCCAATTTTGGGGCTTCCCTGTTGCTCTATGCTTACGCCGTTGCCCGACCAAAAACCGCTTACATATTCAGCGCCGCCATAGGTTAGGCTAGCACCGCAATTTGTTAGGTGTAGCGGCGTAGTAAAATGGATAGTGAGTAACAAGGCGGTTTCGTGGGGCTGCTGTAGTAGTGCTTTTAATTGCGGGTTTAAGTTAATCATTTAAATACTCCACAAAATCAATTTGTACAGCAACCTCTTTGCCCTGATCAGCTCTTAGCAATATGTCTTGATCATCACTTTTTAGCTCTACCGTAAAATTAACCTCAGCACCGGCTTTTACGCTGGTACCTGCAGGCAGTGCTTTGCGTAAATTTGGGGTAAACTCAACAGTACCTTGGCCAAGGCCATTGGTGTTTAAAACAGCTGTAACCATGTACGCTTTAGTATGATTAGCAAATTGCACCCAATCGCCAGGCATTAATGCGCCAACTACTGAGTTATTCATTGCGTATAAGGGCACTGATTTAGCCCCCTGTTCTGCACTCGTTCTTACCAATGCGTTAGCAATGCCTTTGCCTATTGCTGGGTGCGGGTTTTGAAGCAAACAGGTACCAAAGCGCCCGCCCATTGAACAAACAAAAGAGTAAAGGTGCATAACTTTGGCGTAGTTTAATTTTGGGGTAGTCATGTCAATGCCCCAGCGGTGCATAAAACCGATGCGGTTTTTATGCGTTACACCGCCTTGGGATGAGGCAATTTGTGTTTCGTCTAGGCTGCGTAACCGCACTTTTTGCGGTAGCACAAATTCAGGGGGGAACGTGGCCATTATTATGCCTTAAATTGGTTGATCTATTAGCTCTTGCATGTCACGCGCAATGCGGTTTTTATTGGATTCGTACCAGTCATTAAATCCGTGAGTGTCCATTGCTGATATATTAAATTGCGGGGCGATGGTTGCGCCTTGCTGGCCTTTTTGATTGGCGATCATGTCGTACATGGCGTCTAACTTTGCAACACTTTCGTTGGTGTAAACACGTTCACCCTTATCAAGTAGCCAAGTGCCCTCGGTTGGTACCGTGTCGATACCGCTGTGAGCCATGCCCGCCATGCCGCCCGCTATGCCAGTGATAGCGGTTGCCATAGGCGTTGTTACAGCCATGGCGGCGGTTAATGCGCCTGGTGCTAACGCAGGACCAACAATTGGAATTGCTGCCGTTGATGCAAACGCATTTAAGCCCGCTGTTAATGCCATTGCGCTTGCATTAGCTGACATAGTGGTTCCTGCGGCCGTTGCAGTAGTTTTGTTTAGTAGCTTTTCAATGGCCCATAGCGCTAAGCGCTTTGCGCCCATTTCGGCCAGTGCGGCGATGGTTGATTTAACAACGCCTTGCATAACGCTTTTCATTGAGTCACTAAAACTTTGCTGGGTCATTACTGCATTTGCGACTGACTCGCCAACACCTTGAGTGAAGCGATCAAATGTATTGCCCCACATTGCATCAAAGTCTTGCGATGTTTGCGCGGCTTGCTCACGCAGCTGATCCATAAAGGTTTTGTTTTGCTCAAGCTGCGCTATGTTAAATTCTTCGTTTGCTTGTAATGACAGTAAGCGGTGCTCATCTTCGGTGAGCTTTTTAGCTTCAAGCGCTGCGGTAAACTCTTGCAATTGCACTTCTAATTGTGCGCGTTCTTCGATCCAGTCGTTGTCGCGCATTAGTTTTTTAACTGCAAAATACTCCTGCGCTTGGGCTATTTTGCTGGCGTAAGGATTTTTTTCTAGGGTGTTTGCTGCGCCGTCTTCATCTTGCGTTGGCGTGTTGTAATTTAGGGTGCTTACATACGTTTGCGCGAGCCCTTCAAAGCGGGCTTTAGCGTCTGCATACCATTGTTCTAGGTTTTGCGATGGGATAGGCTCCATCATTAATGCATGCAACGCGGCGGTTGATTCTTTTGCTGCAGCGTAAGCGGCGGCGGTTTCTTTTTCGTCAAATAATTGGGGGGCTGTAAAGCTTGTAAGCTCTTTTAATTGGTTTGCTATTTTTGCGGCGTCTTCGCTAAAAAAACCTGCGGCATCAAGCGCAGATTGCATGGGTGCTACGATGTTTTTTATAATAACGTTGCCAACGCCGGTTAGCATATTAACGTACAGTTGCAACCCTTCCATGACGAGTATACGCAAGCCGTTAAAACTGATTTTTAGTGCTTGAATTACAACTTCAATGCCGCGCCAGGCGTCACCAACAAAACCTGCACCTTTGACCATTACGCCGACGGCCTCGGCGGCATATTGCCCCATGCCGCCCGCTTGTTTAGCGTTTTCTAAAAACAATTCGGCTAGTGAGCCGATCACCGGTGCGGCCTCGGTTGCTAGGTTCTGGCTAAAGCTGCCCCAGACTGTTTCGGCTCTAGCAACGGCATCGTTCGCCATTTCGACTTTGTTTGCATCAACGCGATCAAGGCTTATACCCAGCGCTCGTGCTTCTTCGCGCATCGATGCAAGGCCAGCGCTGCCGCCTTCCATCATCTTGAGCATGCCAATGCCTGAGCGACCAAACAGCTCGTAAGCAATTCGGGTTCGCTCTGACTGGCTTTCGATGGCCATCAATGCATCAGCAACTGTATTTAGCTGTTGATCAGGTTGCAGTTTGTTAAACTCAGTGGCAGAGATTTTTAAGCTGTCGAGCGTATCTTTTAGCGGCCCTGTGCCTTTAAAAGCCGCATCTGCACTGCGCCTAGTCATGTTTTCTAGGCTTTTATCAAGCTCTTTAGTGGCAACGCCCGATAACCCTGCCGCATGCCTTAGCTCTGTGAGCGCTCCTGTTTGTATGCCTATACTGTCTGCATATTTTGCGGTTTGGTCGATCACGGCGGCTTGCTGTTTATAAATGGCGAGCATTGAGCCCACCACTAACGCGCCACCCACTACCGCCGCTTTGCCATATTTATTAAGGTTACTGCGGGCGTTTTTTGCAAAGCCTTTTACGCTATTGCCCGCTTTTGTGAGCTCTTTGCGAAGTGATGCACTGTTACCGCTGATTTGTATATTTAAACTGGCTAATGTACTCATGCGGGTTTAGCTCCAAATGCTTTTAACCATTCGTTTAGATCGTCTGGTTCGAGTTCGACGGGTTGTTTTTTGGGGTTGGATTTGTCTAGCTGTAGCTTTTTAAATGCGTAGACTTCAGCAAGCTCATAATTGGTGATTTGGCGCATTAATTCAGACGGGGTGCGGCCTATTTCCGTTGCGTACGAAATTAGGAAGCACCGCCAACCGTCATCTTTTAGTTTTTTGTTAGTTCGTCTATGTCAGACTGAGTAACATTGTTGATACGTGATGCTACCGAAAACATTTTGTTGATAGGAGCGGCGGCCATGGTGCTTAACTGCTCTAAATCGTCCATATCAAACAACTTATTGCCTGCTTCATCTTCGGCTGTTTTAATTACCATGAGTGATTTAAGTGAAATTTCATCGTTTAACGACGAGCTATCTTTAAACGCGAGGTTTTCAAATTCTTCTTGCTGTTTGATGTTGAGTGCTTTGATCCACACATCGCCAAAACCTTCTATGCTGACTTTTTCGCGATGCAAAACACCCATTTTTGCAAAGAAATTTGCCTTGTTTATTTTTGTAGCCATTACGCAATGCCCTCGTCGCTGTTAATACCCATTTTAGCTTTAAAGCGTAAACCCTTACCTGCTTCAAGCTCTGCCATTACAAATGAGCCTAAAACCGCTCTAAATGTCCACACTTGCCCTGCTTTACCGATGCGTATCTTAAACTCACGCTCTATACCATCGTCGGAGGCTGCTTTCATTTCAATCTGACCTGGATCGGTTGCATACCAACGGCCTGTAACTTCGCGCTCGCCGCTGTCTTTTAGTTCAGACTTGCCGTACTGCACTTGTTCATCAGATAGAACTGTGTCGGTGTTTAACTGTCCTTCGGTGCCGATTGTGCCGCCTGCACTGTCAAACCCTTTGACAACAATAGGTTCTGCCCCTTCGCCAACAGGGACTATTGACAGCTGCGAGCCTTCTGGAAATTTGACTGGTTCGGTCATGATTATTCTCCGTAGTAAAAAATAAAATCGATTATTTTGCGGTGTACGTCAGGATCGCCGCTAAAATCGGGAATGGTTTGCTTTTCTGTTATTTGAGCTATATTGACGCCGCCAAATGGGCCAGCTAAGACCCTTAAGTGGTTACGCAATTGTTTTGCAAGAACGCTTGCCTCAACTGAGCTGCCCGACACCGCACTAATTTGATAGTGCGCTTCGCGGTAGCCTGTCATATCGAGGGTGTCGTTTGGAATGTCGGATAAGCCGCGATAGCATAAAGCGGGTAAGTCATCGGTGCTGAGTACTTCGCGCTCGTAAACGTTGTCTGTTAGCTGATAAAGTATCTCTGTGATCGCTGTATCTATCATTTTTGCTGCCTTTTTATTGCGCGCTCAATGCCTTTGGCTAATTCTTCCTTGGTGGTGCTGATTACTTTTGCCTCATTGTTAATAAGCGCAGGGCGTATAAACGGCACACCTGCAAAGCCCGGATGCATTAAGTTTCCAAGCCCTTTGGGGTTGAGTAAGTGCGGCTTTACGCCTGTTTCTAGCCAGAACGCAATCAGCGGGGCGGGTAAATTGCTGCCTGTGGCCGCTTGCGCTTTTTTATTGGGGTATACGCCTACGTACGCGGCAGCATCATAAATGCTGTGGTTGCCTTTTTTATTGAGTGCTGTTTTTGTTTTTATTGACTCGCTAAGATGCCCCGTTTGTGAGTTAAACGAGCTATCAAAACCGCTTTGCATATCGTTATGCACGGGCTTTGCGGCTTTACGTAATGCGCTGCGCAATACTTTGCCTTTTGTTGCACCGGCTACTTTTTCGAACTGCTTTTCAAGCTCTTTTAAACCAAGTACTTCGGCGGTGATTTTCATAGCGGTGCAAGCTCTAAATCAAAAATGATGGTGTGATTTTCAAGCTCTACATTTGTAGCGTCTTTTACTTCGTAATTTGCACCGGCTATTTCAATTTGCGATGCGGCCATAAACGCTTTTCGGTAGTCAATGGCAAAACTGACTTGTGCTGTGCTTACGTCGAGCGTTTGTTGGTTAACAATGCCGCCGCGCTGCTTTTTATAGCTGCCTTTTACACGGCGAATTAGTGCTTTTTGGGGTTTTTTACCCGTGGGCGTTTTAACCATTTGCACCGTGTAAAGCATGGCCCAAGTGCGCTTTTGGCTGGAGCTTAGTCTTTGCATAATTAGCCTATTAGTACGCGACGAAACCCCTTGATCGCGCTCGTATACGCGGGGTTTGTGGTTAATGATTTTTCGGTATCTACTTCGCGGTTGCTATCTAAGCTGCTAATTTGCAGCAGGCATGCGGTTTCGAGCTGTGCTTTTTTAATATCTGACAGGCCATCAAGCACGATCGGCGCTTCGGCTTCTTCTGGCACTTCGGCGGCGGTTTGGTATATGTCACGGCCAATATCACTGCACACTAAACCAACTGCGCGGATTATTAGGCGCCCCAATCGTTCGTCGTGGTAATCGTCATCAATATCGATGCCTAGTTGGTCTTTGGCTTGATTTAGCGTGGTTAGCATGTGATTTACTCTAATTTAGGCATAAAAAAGCCGCTTTGCAGATCAGGACAAAGCGGCTTACGGGCTGAGGAACTCGGGTTACTGATTAAGTACTTTTATAACTGGAGGCTTTAGATTAAGTAAGCGAGTTACTTCTTTAGGTAAAAAACCTGCTTTTTCACCTTTACTATATCCATTAATTGAATGAATAAATTCGACAGGGACAGTGCCGTTTTTATTTTCTTTATATTCGGGGGCTGCGGCATCTTTAGGGGTGGTTTTATTCTTTTTAGCTTGCAAAAAGAACTCCCATGCTTGATCGCGCTGACTGGCTGTTGGCCTTAATTTTGATGGCTTACCATCTGCACCAAAAACATCAATTTCTAATACATCAACATTCGGCTTTTCACCAAAATTACCATGATCAATAGCTACTACAAATGGAGCTATCTCTTCTTTAGCATCAGTAATATCTATCGTTAGGGTGTGTTCTTTGAGTGAGCCAGTTAAAGTTGCAGCCAAAAAGGCTAAAATATCTATCTTAGACATGTTTATACTCCAAGCCCCCAATAAGGGAGCTATATATTAATTGCTTGTTATGAACGAATATTAGAAAGGAATTTCTGTACCTTGCACAACACCTTCAGGGTGACGAGTAATAATGTCACTGGCACCCATTAATCGGATCACGATTTCACCGTTTGCGTATGCGCTTTGAATGTTTCCATCAGAGTCGTAGTAAGTCGCATCTTCACTTGTGTTAATGTCGAACATCGGGTCGTAACCAATTACCACATCATTAAATGCGTTGAAGTAAATTTCAGATAAATCGCCGCCTACACCTAAGTTTGACGGTACATTTGTTGTATCTCGAATTGGATAACGTTTAAGGGTTCCGCTTTCCATTTCTGGATAAACTTTAATACCTTGCGCATTTCTTAGGCCGTAAAGCTTCATCCATGTACGGGGTGATACAATCCAACCGCAGCTAAGCATTTTTGAATTACTATTTTTATGAGCAAGAATTAAGCTATCTAAATATGCATCAATGATTGACAATTCAACGTCACCTACATATGGCACTAATCGGCCAGCTTCCGTGGCAATTGTTAGTAGACCCTTAGGCATATCGTTAGTGCCATCACCGCGTAAAAACGCTAAGTCTTGACATTGAGCATGCGCGGCTAACATGTCATCTAGCACGAACTTTTCAGCGTCTATATCTGCACGACCTTTAAACTCCTTGGTAATAGGAACAATGGTCATTTGAGATTTTGCATTTAACTTTACAGGCTCTGTTTTAACGTTGCTTGCATTGACCTTTTGACCTTCACCACGGAAAGATGATGTTGCGCCGCCGCTTTGTCTCGACAATGTCAACTTGCCTTTTGGCAGCATAACAACGCGGGCGCCCATTTGAGATACAACTAACTGAGGGCGTAATAACTCTATAAAATCTCGTGAATACGCTTCTGGCACTAATGAACCACCCGAATCAGAAGCAGTTGATAAGCTCATAGCGACATCTTTATCAAGTAATTCTTTCTGAGCAAATTTAGACGCTTCGCTTACATTGCAATCTGCAGCCATTAATGCAAGAGCAATACGCGCCATTTTAGAGCCAGGGTAATCTTCAGGCGGCTTTCTTAAATTTAGTGCAGGCGCATTTGTTAAGCCTGTGTCATCGATCTTAGTTGCAGTTTGTACTGCTAAATTTTGCGCTTTTTCTAAACGAGACAATTTAGCTTGCAATTCAGAGTGTTCAGTTGTTAGTGATTCAAAATTAGCGATATCATCAGCACTTAGCTTTTCCCCCGCTTTTTCTTTATCTGCAACTGCGTTAATTTGCTCTAAAAGCGCATTCATCGCCGCCTTGATTTCTGGAATTATCATAGTGTTACCTTTCTTAGTGCATAAAAAAAACCGCGTTAGCGGCCTTGGTTAAAACTCTGCCAAAAAGGCAGTGCGATTAGTGTTGAAATTGATGTTTCAATGCGGCGGATTGTAGCGCTACTGAGTTCATCTTTTTTTCTGGGGTTTTTTGAATTAGTCGTTTGGCGATATTATTAATTGCCATCTGCGGATCAGTAGTGAGTGTGTCAGCTAGTTTTAGTTTTATAGCTTTTGCACCTTGAAATGTATCCGCTTCTGTCGCTTCTACTTCCGCGTTAGTAAGACCGCGATACTTAGCAACTGCGCTAACAAACTGCTGATAGGTCTCTTCTATTTCAGTTTCAGTGTGTTGCATTTCTTCTTCTGTCATTTTTATGTCAGGATGAAACAATACTTTTTTAGAACCTCTAAAGAATGTATGAATACTTATTCCTTCTTGTTCATAATGAGCAGTTAAATCTAAGCGTTTTTGATAAACGCCAATTGAACCAACGCCTGCAGTAGAACTTAACTGAATTTCTGTACAAGCAGCGGCAATTAAATATGCCGCTGAATAAGCGTTGTAGTTAATAACAGCGCGTATTGGCTTTGTTTTTTGAGCTTGATAAATATATTCAGCACACTCAAATGCGGCTTGTGCTGTTCCGCCACCGCTATTTATATCTAATACAATCTCTTTTATTTGTTCATTTGCCATGCAGGCAGCAATTTGATTTCTTAATAATTCAAAACTCATTATTTCCTCACATGCATTTGTGAGGGTTCCGCGTCTTGGTATTAAAATCCCGTGTACTGAAATAATAGCCATTGATCCATCAACCTCTGGATTTCCTAATTGGACCTCACCCACACCTTTAGCAGTTAAATTTGATTGTTCTCCTGTTCTACCCGTTATTCTTGGGTACAAATACTGAGTGACCATTTCAACTAGTTGTGAACTTGCTAATAATGGTGTGTTGAATGCCATTTGGGCTATATGTGGGTAATTTAGTTGCGACATAATATGCTCTCTATTTCTAAACGTTGTTCTGGGGTGGCTGTTACCATTTGTTTAGCGCTTTCACGATCTTTCGAATCAATCATGTTTAGTGGGGTTAAATATTCGTCGCCTCCCTTTACTGGTGGCATATTTTCTAATCGCCGAATATCATTTACAGATAGCCAGCCCCATTGGCGGCCAATTGCGTATGAGTCGTAGCGCGTTTTAAAATCACCACGAACAAGAGAGCTAAAATTAAACTCAATAAAGTATTCTGATCGTTCTTTGGGAAGTAATAAGTCACGGTGCATGGCGCTTTCCCAGCGTTTTAACCATGGCATTAAACCAAAAACTAAAAAATTTAGAGTAGTTTGTTCAACAGATTTATATGATTCTCCTGCACTTTCTCCTAGCATGCTTGGAGGTATTCCGTACAAGCGAGCAATATCAAGCACTCCCATACGACGCGCTTCAATCATTTGAGCATCGTTATTAGTCATTGCCATCTGTCTATAAGTCATTCCTTCTTGCAGCATGGCGACTTTAAATGCTTTACGTACGCCGCCGACATGCCGCGCAGTGAATGAATCTAATACATTGTCTATATCTTTCTGTGTTTCTATTGATGGTGAATCTTTGGGCCTTTCTATAACTCCGCTTAAAGTTGTTCCCTGAGAAAAAACCGCGCTCGCATGCTGCTCTGTAGCAAGCGCTAAACCAATCGCGTCGGTAGCTGTCTGTACTGGCGATACACCTGTGTAGCCATTAAAGCTAAAAGCTTTAACGTGGTGCATTAAGTCCATGCCGACCGTTTTGTTTTCAGGTATTAAATGATAATAAGGTAAACCATCACCACCCTTTAAAACATTTACATGGCTGGGGTGTACCCATACAAGCTCTTTTACTCTCATCTGCTCGTCGCGATCAATTAGAGCGTAGTGATTACCCTTAAGCCCTAAAAAGCCCATTCCAGATTCAAAGTATTCGAATGCAGTATCTTTTTTATTTGGTTGGTATTTTAGTACTGAGTAAAGAGGGTGTTCTGTTGCCTTTTCTCTTTTATCGCCGTCTCGTTTATATAATTCGCATGGTAATTGGCCAAGGCTGCTTGCAAGTAATGTAACGGCTCGATTTAAAGCACTATTACCCATGGCTGTTTCTTCATCAACGACCGTTCCGCTTGATGCTGTTCGGCCTCCCCAGTTGAAAGAATCTGCAAAACCACTTTTTATTGATCCTGAGCTAAACATTGAAGGGAAAAACATTACTTAACCCCTTTTTGTGTTGCTATAAATTTTGCCATGTACCAACTGTGAAAAATTAGAGAGCCACCACAAACTAAATAAGCGGCTGGCTGGTAAATTAACAAAGCGCCATAAGTGATCGATGCAATACCAAAAACCCCAACAACAAAACTGTATGAATTTATGATTACATGCACTATTAATGCGGTTAGCTTTGCAATAAAACTAATTCGTCTTTTTACTTTTCTATCTATATTTAGCATCCGACAGTACCGCCTTCATAAATTGATTTCGCCTTGGTTTGGCCTTGATTTTTTTGCAACATGGCTTCGCCTATGGCCATGATAAGTGCGACCGCGCCATCTATTTTGTTGATGTTCTTTTGCTTTGTTGGCCTAACCCTGTCGTCACTGCCTTGGTAGTATTTACCAATGACGTTTGATATTTGCCAGGTCATTAGTGCGTTGCCATCGTGATGAAAGCGGCCTGAGTTTATAGCGGCTTCCAATTCAAACATTGGATCAGACATGTTTTGATGGTTCTGTGTGACAGTCACAACGTTTAAACCTTCATCTAGCAAGTTATGGCTTAAGTTTGTTGCGCCTGCGGGGTCTATTGGTATCGATACGCTCGGCGTTTCTAAGTGACTTTCAACAACGTCAGCTAAGATGTCTCGGTAGTCAATTTCGGCACCATCCGTAACGCTAAGTAAGCCTTGCGTTAGGTAGCGCTGAAATTGTTCGCCAAGCTGCTTGTTTTCGTTATTAAAGACCTGCTCATACGGAACCCAAAACTTAGGGGCTACACAGTACCAGTGGATTTTTCCGCCTATTTCTTTCCAAAATACGCGAGCCTTGGCATTCATATCTAGCTTGCGCGCTAAATCCAGCGCTTGAATACAATCAACACCTCTGAAAAAATCTATCGTTAAGTCTTTGTCTTCGCACTCTTTCCATTTTTCCATGTTGAAGAATGCGCTTTTTGCACTGGCCCATTGGTTTAAATGCTTGGTTTTAAATATGTTGGTAAAGCGCGGGCTGTTTATTGCTTTTTGTTGCTGTGCAAGTAAGTAATCTGATTTTACGCTTATGCCATAGTTTGGGTTGGCCTTGATCAGCGCTTCGGGTTTCGTCCAATCGTCATCGTCATCTATGCCGTACAGCAAAGCGAACAAGTGTTCGTCTTCTGTGCCATCGAGCATGGCGCGGCAACGTAATTCTAAATCGTAACAGGGGCTATCTAGGTTTGTGCCCGCTGTTGTGATAGTTAGGATCATGGGTTGGTCGCGCGAACCCATGCCTGTATCAAATGTGTCGTATTGCTCGTTAGTTGGTTGCTCGTGGAACTCGTCAACGATGGCAATGTGCGGCGAACTACCATCGCCTGGTTGGCCGATCACCGGCTCAAACACTGAGCCGTCACTACGCGTTAATTTTTTAGCATGCAGTTGCAAGCCAAACTTTTTGCGCATCTTTGGCAGCTTTCGCGCCATGAGCAAGGCTGGTTTAAAAACTTCCCACGCTTGCTTTTCATTGGTCGCGCCACAGTAAACTTCACTGCCGTATTCTTCATCCGCGCATAAGCCAAAAATACCGACGCCTGCGGCAATAATTGATTTACCATTTTTGCGCGGGACCTTAAGCATTACCTCGCGAAAACGCCGCTTACTAGTGGCTTTGACTAACCAACCGAATGACGCAGCAAAAAAGAATAACTGCCAAGGCTCTAATTTTATTTTTTGTTTTTTACGTGCCCACTCGCCTTTGGTGTGCGGCATTCTTTGGATAAACGAGCAAACTCTTTCGGCTTTGGCTTTATCAAACCTAAATTTAAAATTAGGGTCTTTCTCTTTGGCCAGTTCGTCCAAATGACGCTGACACGCTAAAATAACTTGGCGGCAATTTGGAATTTTACCCGCTACAACATCACGGGCGTATTTGTTCGCCGCGTTTACGTTGGGGTAAGTGGCCATATTTTATTTGTACTCGTCCCAATCGTCCTCGTCGTCCTCCTTATCACCCTTCCCGCCGCTAAGCATGCGAGCACGAGCCATTGGAGTTAGACCCAACTGGTTAGCTAGTTTCACGGATTGATTAATCCATAAATTTAATGCGGTAACATGCGGGTGAAGTTTTGAACTTCCGGTTGCTGATACATCGGTGAAATTTTTAATGTCGGTTAACTGACCTTGAAGCTTTATGATAGTGCTAATGCAATTGCTGTAATTAATTAAGTGCGGGATATCTTCTGCAGCAAATGATTTTCTGTCTATCATTATTTCTAAATTTGAGTGCCAAGCATCAATAGCGTGATCATCTGAAAGTAAATGCTTTGGGCAATTTGGTTTTCGAGTTATTGACGTATCACCAACCGTTAAACCACCCTTAATATTTCCACCGCCAGGTGCTCTACTTCCCGCCATTTTGAACCTGCAACAAAAGTAAAATAAATGATCACGAAAGGATCAATAGTTGATCAAATTTCAATTCTTATTATTTGCGCATAAAAATTTGACTGGATGGCGGTACTATAGAATGGGGCTTCTACAGACAAAAAAGACCCCCATACCCCTACAAATGTAGATTTATTGCGGTATGGCCGTACCTTTTGAGTATTTCGTCAACGGTTCGGTTTCTTTCCCATCCAGTTTTAGTTTTTGCGCATGAATTACAGAAGAATGAAAGGTTTGTTAACTGTTCCGTGCCACCTTTAGCAACCGGTACTATGTGCTCACACACTGAACCAGATTTAACAACTCGCTGTGGTTTAGTTAAACAGTTAATGCATAAACATTTAGCTAAAGCGCTCACATGCTCACGGGTTTCTTGCCACTTCTTTGTAGTGTAAACGCGCGGACCTTTGCGGCGCTGTTGCTGTTGAAACTTACCCCAGCTCGCTTGGTCTGCGTGTGTATCGCAGTACCCGTGCCGCTCTGTTGTAGTCTTACCACAGCCTGTTTGCCTGCAGCGTTTGGGTGTAGCGTGTGCCATGTGTTAGCCTTACATATATAATTAATATCAATTTAATATCATTTATATATATAGTGGTCATCCCCTTGGTGCTTTATAGCGAATGGCCTAAGCCTATCGTGCGCTCGGCGGCGCACAGTTATAAACTAAAGTGACTCACCAAGGGGATGTTAATTACTTGCTTTCTTTTTGCTCTACTGTCATTAACCTTTGGTTAAATAGCGCCATTTCGGTTTCAATCCTTGAGCGCCACTGTGTAGAGTCAGTAAATTTATTTTGTAAATCCTTAAGTATCACAGACTGACTTGATAGCCGCTCCTCAATACGTGCGTACTGCAGTTGGTTTTGATTAACTGTTAAACCAACCCAAGTCATCACCGTAAGAATAATGGCCGTAAAAATAGTTAAAGCTATTTTCTCAAAGGCAACCGCGTTGCTGGAGCTATTATCGCTATTACTCATACTTGGCTCGCCATGCTCTTAGTGCTGCTTTGTCTAAGTTGCAAAGCACTTTTTGGTTGTGGGCTTTAACAGCGAATTTAAGCAGCTCGCGGTTAGTATTTATCGGTGGGTGACTCAGTGCGATGTCATTAAGGAGGTATAACGGTGGGAGTATTGGCACTGGCTTGGTGATTGTTATTACCTTCGGTTCGGGTGGCGTCAAGTAGCACCCGTTTAACATCAGCAGGCAGCTGAGTATCACCCCAATTCGCATTAACTGGTTCATTGATAAAGACCTCTTTTAGCTTGGTTAGCACAACGGCTTGTTGTTCTTTCGCATCGCCCATATTAGCTAGGTAATCATTAAACATTTGCTCTTGATGCTTAATGTCAGCAAGTAATGCGCGCTTATCTAATTCACTCTCAGCCAACTTGCTATCTAGCGCGAGCACTTGAACTTGCAAACGCTCGTTTGCTTCGGTCAATAACGCAGCTTCATCAACAGCCTTAGCGTACTTAGTAACAGCAATAAACCCGCCTAGTGCTACAGCTATTGCAATGGCTGCTGTGATAGATGATTTACTTAATAGCATGGGAGCCTCGCTTTAATTTGTAACTGATACCTACGAATATGCTGCACATACTCAATTGTTTCTCTTGAGTGATGGCCCGTTACTTGGGGTAAATACTGGATGATATGAGGATAAAGCACCTCACCGCCGCTAAGCTTTTGCGCCTTAACGCAGTTACCCGCGCCAGCGTTATAATTGCAAAGGGCTAAATTCTCGCGGTCGTACTCTGGCCGAGGGGATGACCAAAACATAAACTGTTGTTGCATGTAACGTGCAGCAACCAAAATAGATAACTCAGCATCAAATGGCGAACCGGCTAAACCTAACTTACCCGTTTGTTCTTGCCATGTCGCAGGCATAAACTGCGCAATGCCGCTGGCACCAACGGGGCTAACTGCATCAGTTTTAAACCGCGACTCTTGCCACAGCTGGGCCTTTAATAAATCGGGGTCGCGTCCAGGGCTAAATCGTTTAACGGCACTAATTATATCCCCGTCATATTTGCAACTAAGAGATAACGAGGCCGAATAACAAGGAAGCACCAATAAGCTGCAAGCCATACAAAATAGATAACGACCGATAATCTTTAGCATGGCGACAATCCTTAACAAGCTGATCAAGCGTATAGCCAGCTCGCGAATTAAAATACTTTAGCGCAACGCGCAATAGCACATACGCCATAATGGCTAAAAACAAGTTGTAGCCAGCGCCGCTTAAAAACGTAGTAATAAATGTCATTGATATTCACCTGTTAATAACTGGCCTGCCAGCTCTATAGCTCTAAACTCTGGCGGGTATGTACCAACAATCACCGCCGCAGCTTCAAACTCTTGCTGTCTCAGCGCTTTAATTAATGCGTGCTCTCTACAAAAGCACGGGAACGTGATCCAATAAGCAACACTTAAAATAGCTTGCTGGCGCACGTAATTGAATTTATCTAAATCAAAGAGTGGTATTAGCTGCTCGCGCAACGTCATAAGATCAGCCGCAAGCAAATGCTCTGCTTCATCTTCTGTGATTGGTTCAACATCAAAATCACGCTGTAAATGTTCAGGCAATCGATTAGTTGATAAATCATGGCCGTAGCCAATCAGCTGTCTACCGCGCGGCGCGTACCAAATGCACTCATAAAAACCAGCGTGGCGTTTTAATTGATCAATTAAATTCATCATAGCGGGCTTATTTTAGGCAAGAAAAAAGCCCAACCTGTGACGGTTGGGCTTGAGTAAGTGCATACAATTTTTGGGAAATCTGTTTTTTTTGCAGGAGGTTTAAATACAGCTTTACCACCGTGACAAAAACAATACACTTTTATGCCAAACGTGTAAACACATAAAATGATAATAATTTAATAAATATCATTAATTGTGATATTTCGCACAACAAAAAAGGGTTTTAACTTACATTACTATGCCACATCGAACCTGTGTGACATGTCACAATGCAAGCCTATTGTTTAATTTGTACTTATAACACACGCTAGTACCGCTGTTTACGCCACCACAACCAGTGGGTAACGGCAGGTTACACATAGTGCATTGTGCTGATTCAATCTGTTTATCTAAACGCTCTTTATCTCTGCGAATTAACGTCGATATATATTCATCATAAGAATATGGTTGTTTACCCTCGCCAGCTCTTACACTGCACAACATATCGAGCGTTTCAATTTCAGACTCAGCAAGATTCACCTGCACCGGCTTAATTCCCAGCTTAGCTAAACGAGCACGACTTTTACGCTTGCGTTCTGCAGCATCTGCGCGATTTTGTATATCATTCACTTCAGGGTGGTTTTTAACATTTAAATGTTTAATTATGAAATGCTTGCGAAATCTATCCTTTTTTTTGCTTTGTTCAACCAAGAATCCAAAATTAACACTTACATTGATGTTGGGGTTTGCTCTCACCCAAATACTGGAATCATCAAGATTGTCAGCAGCATCGCAATTATAAAGACAAACAAATTCATTATCTGGAAACCTATCAATCCTGTCTGCTTTTTCTACTGACAATTCAGCCTGCTCACTGTCATTAGTAAAAATACATTGCGGGTTAGGTGTGTTATCAAAAGTGCCGCCTTTGGATTCGTCTATAATCTCAAGTGAAGCTGGCCTTAATTTAGAATTAACCGACGCCTGTATTCTCACTGAACTATCAAGCGCAATTCGTTCAAAGCTCTTTTTTGAAAATTCAAAGGCGCGTTTGTTTTTATTGGTATTAAATACTTTTTCATACAAACCAAAATGCAAGGCGGTTGAAGCCATTAAATGCGACATTATGGTCAACCCGTTTTTCCTTCCTGCAGAAAGGGCTATTTTTTTAAACCTTAACGTATGATCATCTTTATGGACCCAACCAAACACATTTACAAAAAAGAACACCTGCCAAGGCTCTAGTACAATATATTCCTTATTTGCAGCCCACCGCCCCACTGTGTGTTTATGTTGCTCTATATACTTACAGCACTTTATAGCTTGATCTTCATCTAAACGGAAATCAAAAACCACACTATCAACACTTTCTAAATCGTCTAAAAACCTACTTGCTTGGGCTTGCATTGCACGACTAAGGTTTTTTCTTTCTTTGGCATAATTAATAGCAATACTTAAATAATCTCGTTCGCCTAGTTTAATATTCATCAATCACCCCAGATAAAAAAAGAACATACTCAAGCCCGTAAGCAAATCCCACAATGGCAGCGGCAAATGCCACAACTATAATGACTAAACCGAATGCATTAGCATTACTTAAGTTTTTAATTTCATCACTCACAACCCACCCCCGCACGCGGTTTACCCAATGGCCCTTGGTCTTTTCCTAACTCAGCAAATAAAGCGCGGGTTCGTTCTTGCAAAGTACGTACAGCATGTAAGTGATCAACAATCTGTTTATTGATTAAGCTCGTTTCAATCACTTGAGGGCGGGCGTCATTCTGTATTCTTAAATCCTTCGCGATCACCTCACTGGCTAATTGTAGTGACAGTGCTTCAAGCGCCCAACCATCAGGATTATTAGCATTCATTAATACCGGCATTCTTCGGGGTTTAGCTAAGTGCTCTAATTCTTCTATTCTATTTAGCGCATCCTTCCAAAGCTGCGAAAGAGCATGAGAGCCACATGAATTTGAATATCTTGACTCATTTGCCATTTGTAATTTAAGGGTTTCGTTTAAATTATCTGTCATAGTGACCTCGTTTTTATTATTTAGTAAATACCACGTATGCGCGCGGCGCTTAGGTGAACTGCTCATATCAACCCCAAGGGTCTGCGATTTCACGGGCTAACCTTTGCTTTTCTAAAATCGACTCCAAGCGAGCTCGGTTAGTGCGTGGTGGTTGATGGGCTGGCACATCAATTGTACTAGCCAGGTCTTTTTGTGGTTTTGGCAATGTCGTGGGCTTTTCATTGGCTCTAATAGACATTGGTTTTCGCTTAATTGATTTTTTGGTACCAGAATACTTACCAGTGCTTTCATAGCTTTTACGGTTACAGCCACACCCTTGCACATGGCCTAAATTACATTTACGAACTACGCGCGTAGTGCCACATACACATTTGCACTTAAACTGCTCGCGCTTTTGTGCGTCACGTTCTGCACTACATAGCACGGTCCAGTTATTAAAAACATCACCAGCACTTACTAATCCTGTTGCCATATCAACCCCCAACCAATGACGAAGGGCGCTTAAACATCAGCGCATTATTTTGCAGTGTTGCAATTGGCTTTTTGCGGCCATTAATCGCAATCATTCTGTAGCGGGGTGCTGGCCCGTCGGTTTGCTCAATTTGATAAGCAGCGTCAGCAAGCATATTTTTAATGCAGCGCTCACCGTGAACTATTGAGCAAGCAAATTCACGACCAAGCTCAATGGGCGTATAAAACAACCCTGTTTCAAGCATTTTCTCTGCAGCGGTTTTAGTGTTCATAGATCAAGGTCTCCTTGGTGGCGGCTGTGGCGGTGGTGACGAGCATCGTTGATGCGGTTGATATTTATATGGCGGGTGATATCGCCCAACTGACAGGTTCACGCCGCTGGTCCTGCGCAGCACTTCTAAATCAATATTTACCGACCCTGCGCCCAAGCAGTATGACGCGACTACACCCGCAAAAACCAATAATGCAAGCGCGAATAGCACAGCTAGTAATTCGGGGGTAGTAAGTTGTAAAATAATCATGCGTTCCACTCCCCTAATAACCAGCGTGGCACGGCCAACGTACTGCAAATTATGCGGCGTTTTTGTTCCAGGCGTTCAATCTCTTTTAAGATATGTTCAGTTCGTCCAAACTGCCTAGCCGACCTAATAACATGCTTTTGAAAGTCCAATTGTTTATGCTCATAAATGGCCTTTTCCTCGTCAAACAAAGGACGTTTAAGCACTTGTTTTATAGCTACCGTAAGCGGCTTTAATCTCATATTTCATCTTCCTTCTTGTAAAACATCAAAATAGCGCGGCAATCCTTTGTACAACTAGGCGGGTTGTTGCGCGTTAAAATCGTATGGTCTCGCCGTGGTCTCGGTTTCAAAGTCACTTTTAACCGCGTGTAAATGAGCTGCCCACAGCGTTAAAGCCTCGCGCTTTTTAGCCTTAGCATTGGTTTGTATGTAGGTCTGTTGTAAGTCGCTTAAGGCGTGGTTTAAAAGCAGCTCAGCAATTACCGAATCAACCCCCAACTCAAGCCAACGGCCACGGCAAAACTTACGTAAATCATGTGCTGTGTATTTGCCACCACTGACCAATTGAACGTATTTATTAGCCTCATTTTCATTAATACAGCCACGGATTTTGGCAGGGAAAACGTACTGACTACGCGTTAATTTGGCTTGCTGTTTATGCCAGGTGATCATCTGCTCAAAAGCACAGTCACTTAATGGAATTTCAAGGGGTTTTGTTTTGGTAATTTCTTTAGGTAACGTGATCAGCTTATTTGCTGCATCAATATAATCCCATCGTAATTGGCGAGTTTCACCAATTCGCGTACCGTGCAGCAACATAAACCAGCACAGCATGGTTTCATGGGTTTGTGGGTTTAACAACGCACACGCTAAATTAGGCTCGTCTTTAGCTGATAATTTACTTGGCTTAGGGACTATTTTAGTTTTTATATAGGTCTTAAACGTCACGTTCGTAAGTGGGTTATGCTCAATAACACCGGTATCAACTGCCTGTGCAAAAATGCGCTTTAACAACTGAAAGTGCATTCTAACCGTACCTGTTGCATATTCTTCTTGCATTGGCCACACAAAATCACGCTCACACACAGCCTGATCAAAGCTTGATAATTCATGACTTTCTAAGCGCGGGATCAAGTGTTTACTAAGTGAAGAAACAACATTAACGCGGCGTTTTTTACTGATTTTAGCGTTACGGGTTTCACGGTCTAAATACCAATTTAGCAACTGGCCAAGAGTATCAAACTGGTCGGTAATAATAGGTTTATCAAGCTCAAGCTTCACCATCAAATCAGGCACTAAACCAAGCGCTTTTTTACAACTAAACACAGGCCACGTACCAAACTTGTGCCATTTATCCCGTTTAAAATCGACTAAATACCAACTGCCTTTAGTGAGTGACGCATGCATTTTTAAAATTAACGGATAACGGCCATCACGAAAGCGCATAACGTCAGCGCTCGCATAGTTTTTTATTAAATTATCGGTTAAATTTGCTTTTAACGTCGCCATACTTAAACACACCTTTCACACATTTTCTGTGGATAACTAAAGCTTAAATTGCTGCTCAATATCACGCAGCGCGAGCAAATCCTCTTGCACACGGCGGCGCCTAACCAGCTTAGGGTTTGCATCAATTGGTTTATCTTTCTTGCTTGGCCTGCGCCAGCCTGAATACTCAGTTTTAACGTTCGTAACTGGCTCTAAAAATGGCGTGCTCATAAATCATCCTTTACATTAAACAGCTTTTTAAGCTCTTCGTTATAATCTGGGTAATCAGCAATAAACTCTTTAACTCCGTAATTTAAATAAAAAGAATTGCTTATACTCTCTCTCAGGCTTTCAAACGCCACGCATTCACCTGTTTCAGCTACGTAGTTCTCTCTTATCTTCAAGCAGGAAAGGCAGGTTTTATAACTATCTGGTTTGCCATCCCAAACGCCGCTACAATATTGGTAGTTTTCACCTACGCTTATCTTCTGCGAGCACTCACAGCAAGCGTGCTGCTTTCTAGCTTTGCGTACTGTTTCACTAAATGCGCTTGGGATTTCGCAATCGCTCATAACTCCCCCTTAAAAGCCAACCAATTTTCAACATGATCACGGGCCTCTTTCAGCCTGCGGTTATACGTTCTTAAACTAATACCCATACGCAAAGCACGGGTTTCTTGACTGGCATCCAGCGGCAGGTTTTTAATCTGCTTAGCGCCATATTCAACACGGCACACAACCACTGCCAACTCATTAGTTACTTGCAAGCGCAACAGCGCCGATTCAATACTTAATTCAACACAGTCAACAATGGGCGAACTACCCCCGCCGCTGCGGCAAAAACTCCCGCCATCCATAATTTTTTGCATAATTGACGACGCCCGGGTAATTTGCCCCGTATGCACCCAGCGCGCCCACTTCTCAAAATGAGCGTCAAGCGCATACGCGCGTTTAATTGTGGGTACCAGCGCCATAATTAACGCGCCTTTTTAACGCTAGTGCGATTTCTGCGGTGCTTAATCTTGCACTCGCTCAACACCTCGTCAGGCGTCAAAACATGCCCAGGCATACCACGAGTATTGCTCGTGTCAGTAAACATCAAATCCCCGCGAGCAATGCTTATTTCGCTATAGATAGGCATCAACGCCCCGTATTGATGGCAAATAACCGCCTGACGCTCACGCAGCAGCTTTAGCTCTTGCCAGCTGGTTGGATTAAACACAAACGTTACACGCCCCTCACCGTAAGGGTCGCCAACAGACTGTAAATATTTTTCACGCGCTAACGCACTATCCATCGTTGCTAAATTAACGTAATCAAGCAGCCCCTTATGCTCATCCATTGCGTAGCCATAAATACTTCTCAGCGCCTCTTTAGTGCGCGCAAACAACACAATAATCATGGGCTTACCTTCTTGTTTTTCTTTTGATTTTCAGTTACATGCTCTTGCTGCCACTTGTGCAAATCAATCAACCCATTGCTGAGTAAAATAATTGACTGACACCGCGCCGCACGGGGGAAACGCTCAAACTGATACCAGCTTCTAAACGTGCTATATCCCACCCCCATAGCGCGCGCAGCCTTTCGGCCACCATTCGCACCAAAGTGCTGATCTACCCATTGTTTAAACGTCATCTGAACACCTTTTATGATATACAACAAAAATAACACAAAAAGTGATAATTAAAAACATAAAAGCTGATATTTTGTACTTTTTACGGTGGCAGTTATCACAAATTGTGGTAACATTTTAAAAGGTGAGGATAAAACACAGGTTTTATATGGAACAGCTAACAAACAGCAACACATTAACATCGCGATCAGCGCGCATGAAAGAAGCCAGAATGCGTGCAGGGCTAGGTCAGCGAGAAGCCGCAAGACTAATGAAAATAGGTCAAACGCGGCTATCTAATTACGAAAACGAAGTAAATAAAGTACCCGACGACATATTAAAAATAGCCGCCAATCTTTACAAATGCTCGCTCGAATACTTGCACGGTTTTATAAGCTCACCAGAGGGCGACTTAAACTACCGCCCAATCAACGAAGGCAGCGTCATCGCCCTAAACTCAGAGCTACTAAAAAAGCACCGGCTAACGTTGGACGACCTAGTTGAAGTGGTTGTAACAGACAATGCAATGCACGGCGAATTTAACCAGGGCAGCACCGTTATCGTCAGCAACAAAGTAGGCCAAATAAATGCACCGGCTATTTATGCCATCGCAGAAGGTGACGTAATCAGAATGCGTGGCCTACGCAAAGAACTCAGTGGCGAATACACCCTATTTGTACACGACAAGCAAAACTACAACGACCTACCGCTAAGCGAAAACGCCCTAAAAAAGCTCAGCATAGTCGGCAAATATATTGGCCACTGGCGCTCAAGCTACAACTAAGCCACACGGCTTTTTTGTGCCTAACGCTATCATAATTAATGATATTTATTTAAATTTGAACACAAATAGGGATAACCATGACAAAGTCAACTTTTGAAGTCGCCCAACGCAGTGCAGAAAAAAAACTAAACCGCCAAGCCGCGCGCACCTGCTCAATACAAAACAATGCGCAAGCCATCATAGAGCTAACCAACGGCGATATAACAGACCCACAAGTATTAGAAAAAATATACCTCATTGCCTGCGCCATTCAGTACGACGCACAAGACCAACAAAACGGCCTAAACGACGTAGTAAACATCGTGGCCGACATACACCAGCTAAGGATCAGCCATGCTTAATAACCAACAAACAACTGTGCTAAACCAGCTCGCAGAAGGGCGCAGTCATTACGAAATTGGCGCAAGCAACGGCCTAAACCAAGTTGAATTAAATATCACCCTGCGCGACATGCAAAACCGCCTAGGCGCTAAAACACTCGCCCACCTAATGCACCGCGCATGGGAGTTGGGGCTATTAGGTATGCGTACATTATGCCTATGCCTAGCTGTATTAGGCGCAAGCCACATAACCGACACCAAAGCAATGCGCCCAGTACGCCTAGTGCGTACACAGGTCCGCGCACAACGCAGGCAAGAGGCAGCATAATGGCATCACCCAGCAATCACCAAAGCAAAAGCCGCAAATCAACCCGCGACACCACCCAAACACCGCCATGGTTATTTGCCGCGCTTAACAGCAAATACAATTACGTATTAGACGCTGCAGCAACCAACAAATCAGCCCTGTGCGAGCGCTTTTACACGCCCCGCAACAACGCCCTAAAAAAAGACTGGTCAGCCGATATCAGCCTATTTTTAGACGCGCCAAATTCAACCCCTGCCACCTGGTTAAACCCACCGTACAGCAAAATACTACCGTGGGTTGATAAAGTCATAGAGCAACAGCACAAAGGCGTATTAACCACATTGCTAGTACCGCGCGACAACCGCACCGAATGGTGGCCCGCAGCAAGCGCCAGTAAAATAATAGACATTGTCGGCTACTACGAGCAGCTAGGTACCTACAAAAGCGGCCCCAAAAAAGGCCAGCCAAAACAAAAATGGCGCAGTGGTGGCATTCGCTTTATCGACTCAAAAACAGGTAAAGAACTCCCCGCAGAGCTAAACAAACCCATGTGCATAATCGAATTTAATCCGCACCAAATCGGCCAACCCTGCCAGTACGCCACCATCGCAAAAAACGTACTCATGGCCCTTGGCCAACAAGCCCTAAACCAACAAACAAATTAAACGAGTGATCACAATGACAGCATTAAAAGCAGTAGCCCAAACCAACGAACAGCCCGAATTACATTCAAGTGACCTGCTCACCGACTTTGTTAACTTATACAACGCCGAGCAAGCGCAGCACGAACAGCGCGAGCAAATCCATGCGCTGTTTAAGCACAACACCCAAGGCGAAATAGCCATATTAAAATCACAGCTAGAGGCCGAAAAACGCCTAACAGCCAACCAAAACGAGCAATTGCTAGAGCAAAGCGACGACCTAAAACGCGCCGCAGAGGCCATTGCTAACGCGCAAAAATTAGCAAACAACACCACAGCCCAGCAAGCCACTATCGCCACCTTGCAAAGCCAACTAAAAGCCGCGCAGCAAAGCATTCGTGAGTTAAACCAGCTCAATCCAAAAAAACTAAAAGAGCAAAACAAACGCCAAAAAGAGGCCAACGAAAAAGCCCAAGCGCGCAACGCCAAATTAGAGCTTGAAGCCAAAGAATACCGTAAAGAAATAGCCGCCCTTAAAAACGCAGTTAACCAATCAAGCAACTTACTCATTGAGCAAAAACGCATTATTGAGCACAACACAGGCGCAGGCCTATACCACAAAGGCAAAGACCACCTAATCATTTGGCCGCAAAAAACCAAAATTGAGCGCCCTGACGGCTCACTGTTTGAAGGTAGATCACTGTTATACCTACACCAATCAGGGCGAGGCGGACTAATAACCTACGACCCAGAAACAGGCGCACAACTATGCGCAGCCCCAAAAGGCGGCTTGCGTTTATCAGACGACACAATCGACTTTGCCAAAAACTGGTTATTTAAAGTCAACGAACAGCAACACGGCATTATCCACGACACCGACATGATCCCCGTCAACCACAACCCAGACCTGCAACCGGCTAAATGAGGAATTACCATGTATACACGTACAACATTCAGAGCAAAATCAAAAGTAAATTGCCGCCACATCAACATCAAAACAGGTGATTGGGTGTTTGGTTCATACATTGAAAACACCCTTGATGCCCCCTGTATTATTTTTGGTGATGGCGAACAAATCGAAATAGACAAAGCCACATTAGGCCAATTTATTCATATCAACCATTATGGCAAACCCGTGTTTGAGCATGACTTAATTCAAGTTGATTACGTAGTACCAGAAGAGAGCGGATCAACTTATGGCATGGTTTACTTTTGCGATAACTCTTTCACATACCGCGTTAAAGATATATTTGGCGATAACGATCTGTTAAGCGAAACAAGAAGCAGAGTATTGGGCAACAAATTCGATAGCCCTGATTTGTTTAATGATCTAGTGGATGTATTTCCAGACCTGCAACCGGCTAAATGAGGAGCTGACCAATGAAATGGACCGAATCAACCGTAACAAAATTACTCATAAAAGACGTTGATGGGCTTGATCCTATCACCGTCTATATTGAAAACTACGCGCTTGGCCAAGGCAAATTAACCATCGTCATTTGTGGTGAGAGCTACTCAGCCCACTGGAATGCAATGGGCAGCAACACGCTTGAGCAATTTGTACTAAAAAGCGATAACCACTACTTATCTAAAAACCTCGTTAGCCGAGCTAAACTAAGCGAGCCAGATTATGACGGCTTTATCATCAACATAAAAAAGCAGCTTATAGAGCAGCGCCGCCGTTGGGGCGGCACTAAAACAGGCATTCGTGAATTATGGAATAAGCTCAGCAAAATAGAGCCACAGGAAGAATATTTCAGCCGCTATAGAGCCGATCACAACATACTTATCGAAGTCGCGGGGGATGAATGGTGGCACTCAATACCAGAGGTCGATTCATCGCTTTATAAATACCTATGCAAAATTTTAGACGCCCTAAAAGCGTGTTTAAGTGAGCGCGCAGGGGTATTAAAACCCTACCAAGTAGGCGAAAACGACATTGTACTGGCCTTTAATGAGCAAAGCGCCAAGCAAGTTTTATGTGACTATTGCGACTGGGATATTGATGATCCTTTTGATGTTGAAGACCTATCAAACCGTCTTGATATGAAATTTCAAGACGAAGAAGGCAACTTTCTTTACACCCTAAAAACCCTAATCGAGCAAGACCAAGATCAGGGCGAGCGCTACTTAACAGGGTGGGAATAACCAATGCCACAACCAACTAAACACGGTGAATATATCTTGCTGTATTGGGATGACAAAACCCACGAATACATACGTGGCCACGTAACCCAAGCAGAGGCGCAAAAGGTGCTTGATTTTGAGTGTGAAGATTTAAAAGTCACCAGTATTCGTCATACCTATGCTTTTTGGGGTGTGGGAACTGACGAATGCGGCGAACCTTGCTCGGTATTTTACCCACGCGAAGAACCAGGGCGCGGGCGCTTTAAAGTTACCGAAGTTTCATTTCAAAAATCAGTATTGAAAGCCTGCATAAAGGAATATCTCAATGCAGCTACCTAACTCTATCGCAGCGGCCATACAAGTACACGGCATAAAGCCCGTTATTGGCGTATTGGCCCGCGCGTTAGTTTCACTGGCTCACGCCGCAGGCAACGACTTAGCGTTTAATTGTGATCTTGGCACAGTCATTATTGAACGCAAAACCATTAAAACAAACGACTAAGGTGTAAATATGAACATAACCTTTAACGCCTTTAATAAAAGACGTGCAATGCGCGGTGGTGACGCTGCGGAATTTCTTATTAAAGACGAAAGCGGCGAATACTATTTGTGGATGACAAAGACCGACATAAAGCGCAACCTTAAATTATTTCCTGAGTGTGCAGAAGAATTAAACAAAGGGCTTGCAGCGTATGGGAACAATTAAAGTAAGCGGCGATGGTATGCGCCAAAACCAAACAAATGACTTAAACCGCTTACGCGAAGCAATAGTCACAATATTGGACGAACTCTACAGCTTCGATCAGCAAGAACTGATAGAAAGCTTTGATCAAGTAGCCTGCAACCAAAATAGCTTTAACTGCATGTACAGCGATGATGACGAGAATTTTAACGACATAAGCGACCAGTACGAAGTTGAGCTAATCGGCGAGGATCACTAGCCACAATTGACAATGCGCCTTTAGCGCGGTGCAGTAAAACCACAATAAAAAACCCCGCTATTTGCGGGGTTTTGTTTTAACTATTTAATCAGTATTCAAAATTCATTACAACACACTGTGTTGCATGCGCTTGGGGGTGTGACGGGCCCATATTTATTACATAATGCCCCGTAGCTCCCGCAGGCAGTACCTCATACACTGTTTGTACATTGCGACCTAACACCGTATTACTTTTACTCAGTTCACTGCACCTAAAAGCAATATCTTTAATTTGCTTATCGCTATTGTTTGTAATAGTAAATTCAACATTAAGCAGGCCACTGGCAAGCGTTTTTTGTTTAAACGTCAAATTAAGCGCCGAGCGTATTTTTTCAAATTGGCTAGGTTCCAGCGGTTGGTTTGACGCAGTCACCCCCCTATCAGGTAGTGTGCTGGCATACACCCCCAGCACAATCAAAATAAGCACTAACCATGTAAACAATGATGTTTTATTTTTTTCAGCCATCTGTTTCTCCTTGTATTTTGGCGTATTGATTCTAGCTAAAATACACGGCATTGACCATTGCTGACTTATTAAGGACCCAGCAAGCAATAAAAAACCCCGCTATTTGCGGGGTTTTTATATAACAATTATGAGTAGTAGTTAATTATTGCGTGTTGTATTTCTCGTACTTCTTCAAAAAATGCGTCAGATATGCCGTCAAGATTATCTAACGGGTCATTTTCTGACAATAAATAATCAGTTAATTCTTCACGGTCAAAATCATTATTTGAAACGTGCTCTAGTGATGAATTTAAAGATTCAATTACTTCTAAAACAGCTTCATGATTAAAATCTTCATAACCAAGGTACGCTTCAAGTTGTTTAATTTGAGTTTGTAAGTTTTTCATATGTCACCTATCTTTTCGTGAATTGAGTTAGCGCCCTTTACCCTAACCTCTAGCAGCTCAAATGCCTTAATCAACGCGGCTTCGCGGGTGCCGCCAAAACGGCTTATAACCGCATCAATGGCCGATTTTTTATCTGCAGCGCTGCATTGCTCGCTATCACTAAAGCGAACCGCGCTAAAAGTAGGTGTGCCTTTACGCTTAGCGCTGCGCTTTTGCTCAGCGCGTTGCTGGGGAGTTAGTTTATCAGTCATGCTTTTCCGCCGAACTCTAAGGGCACTATAGCCATCACGTTCTTATCTGCGATTATGATCGCATCTTCACCCATGGCTAATTCTACCGCTTTAGCCGCTGCCGCGCCCTCCCCTCTACCGCATTCGCATTGGTAGACTCGTTGGCCAGTTCGCTTAACAGTTGCTTTATAGCGACCCTTCATTGATGGGTATTCTGTGATTGTTATGATTGTTCTGCTCATGCTTTATTGCTCGTTAAAACTTGCATTACTTCGTTATAAATTCTTGGCGGCAGCGGCTTGTCACTTAGACTTGTATCAATAATTTTTATGATATGATCTTGAGTTCCGCTGTTTGCGCGTTTATTAATTGAAAATGTGACAACTTTGTTGAAATCCTTTAATTCCACGCGATACATTTCACCATCTTTCGCGTTCGCCAAAATCCCGGCTTTATACTCAATGTCAGCGGGGAAAAGAACCGGATACTTCTCTTTTGCCTGCTCTTCTGTGAAAGCCCTTAGATTAGTTCCGTCCTCCAGACAATCTTTATCGCTTATATATTTTTTTGCATCCTCCAAAGAATCAAGCGTTAACTCAATTTTTGGGGTAATTGAGCTATAAGCATCAATCACAAAAGCTTTTTCTGATTTTAATTTTTTAGTATCGAATGCTTTGCTCATAAGTCACCTATCTTTTTACTTTGTTAGCGCCCTTTGCCCTAACCTCTGAAACTAATATTAATATGGGTGCGCCCACATTGCAAGCATTTCAATGAAAATAATTTAATTTATTTTTAAACGCAAAAAAGCCCCGCCATAAATGAAGGGGCTTTTTTCTGCTTGTTCAGCAGTTAACAATAAATATGCTTATTCAGCATTTCACAGTAAATAAACATCTTTCTAAGCTGCCTGTGCGGCAGTGAAACTAAACAATAGCGCACGCTTATTATTTATGCAACAAAATAACAAGCGCATTTAAAAAACATTAAAAATCGGTTAAATCTTCAAAGTCATCAAAAATAAATTTTTCACGTACTGCGATCACACTTAGCACCACCTGCATTTCTTGCTTGCCGACAAGTATGCGCCCTAGGCTTACCTCGTTGTCAGCGTAATCACTTTCTAAAATTTCAACAATTAAATTGTCTATATTATCGACTGCGGTTGCAGCCACTTCTTGTGCGCCTGTTGCCATAAAAAATCCGCCTTGTTTTTTAATTAAGTGCAATTACTTTAGCAGTGAAATAATGTTAGGTAAAGTTATTTTGATATGCTTTTGATATATTTTTAATATACTTTGGATATCCTTTAAATATTATTTGCATATTAAATATATATGTAATACATTTAACGCACACAACAGGAGCAAAGCGTATGATCATTGTATTAGCACACGACAAAGGTGGGGTTGGCAAAACCACCACTGCTTTAAATTTAGCCGAAATACTAAAACCGGACATCATAATAGACCAAGATACACACAATAACTTGGTCATTCTTAATCAGCTGCGCGATGAAAAAGACCAGCTAAATGTATTGAGCAATCTAAATAAAAGCGAACTAATTAACGCGCTGTCTAAAAGCGCACAGGGCCAATTAATTTTAGTGGATTGCGGCGGCTTTGATTCTGAGTTGAACCGCATAGCGATTGCGGCCAGTGACATGACCATAGTACCCGCGAATGACGACATCAACGAAGTAGTCGGCCTCAAGCGCTTTAATAAAACGCTTGAGCAAATAAGCAACGACATGGGCGAAAAAATCACTGGGCACGTTATGTTTACCCGCGTACACCCAAGCCGTAAAAAGTTTACCGACGTTGAAAGCTTTATAAATAACAGCGATAACCTGGCACGATTGCAAACCGTTATTCCAACCCGCAAATGGCATGCAATGGCCGCATTGGATGGTTACGGCGTAACCAACCACAAAAAAACCAAATACAGCGATGCAGCGCGCGAAGTGACCGCATTAGCAACCGAAATTAAAACCCGATTAAACATTAAGTAAGGTAAACACATGGTCGATAAATTTAGCAAACTTAACAGCATTGGTAACAATGCCGCACTGAGCGAACAAAGCGAAAGTGATGCACTGATAACAAAAAAGAAATTAGTCAGTAATTTACCCGTTAAAGCAGAGGAACGCTTTAACGCATTAAAAAAGGCAGGCAAAGTCAGTGGTTCATTTAACGCTTACATAGTGCAAGCCACGTTAAACAATTTGGATAGCGACGAAAATAAATGAGTTAAAGAGTAAGCCGGTGAACTTCGACCCCCACCGGCTACGCAACACTAAAAGAGGAAACTTAAAATGTCACAGCAACAATATACAGCAATACAAAAAATGCGTCTAATAGATTTAGTGACCTTACCAGCCCATATATTACACGCGTGGTTGCGAACTAAGCCGCTTTGGATGCAGCAGGCGTTAGCTGCTCCCCCAAATCATTAGCACTACTGCGCAGCAGGTTTACGATCTGTGTGGCTAATACATTAGCATGCGGATCGTCCTCCGTTCCACGCGCCAGCATTATTGCTAAAGAATAGGCTGTATTTACGCCATCAACAGCAGTTTTTATTTTTTTATTATCCATAATTTATCCTGAGTACAACACTAATGACCGTTCGAAAAATACCATATTTTGAGTTTTTCGCAATAAAAAACTAACATTTTGTTAGTTTTTTATTGTCAAAGGAATGAAATTATAAATAAAGTCGGTTAGTATATCGGCAACAATCACAAGGTACATGCATGTTTAAAAAGTTAAAAAAGCAATTAACCGACGAACAAAAACACGTAAATCAAGTGTTTGAGCGTTTATGTTATGTTTATGGCGTACAAAACAATGCAGCCCTTGAGCGCGAATTGGGGCTAAGCAACGCTTATTGCACAGGCAGAATTAAACGCGGATCGCTGCCATTTGAGCTCATATACAATGCAGCGATTGAAAAACAAACCAGTTACGAGCAAATACTTTTTGGTGCGCCAATGAAGCAAGTAGACGGCAATGATTTGCTGATCATAAAGCAAGGTATACTTAAAAGCTTATTGAAGATTAAAGCGGGTGATTTAATGGCCAAGGCCAACACGCCACACGACCTTGAAAGCATTGCTAAAATACAGGCCGAATCGGTAGAAAGTGAATTAACCGTGCATTGGGCCAAACAACAAAAAGACAGCGCTTAGCTGTCTTTTTTGTTATTGCTAAACTTTGCATAAATAACCGAGTGGTTATTTTTTTTATCGTACTGCCTGAATAGCTCACCCAGTGACAGCTCTTGTTGCGGCTGTTCGCTCACAACCAACGGCGGCAAATCAATGCCGTACGGTTTCATTTTTGGGTGTTTACCGATGATCAGCGCAATTTCGTCTTGCAGCTTTTCGGCTTTGTAAAACAGGTCAATTGATTTTTGGCAATCCGTTTCGTTTTTATGATCAATCAAATAGCGCATGGCCAGCTCTGACTTATCACGTACTTGCTTTTCAAAAAAGCGATTTCGCGTTGTAAACCACACGCTAATACACATCAAAACTAATAACACTGCAATTGCAATGTATACAACATCAATCATAACGCCCCCTTGGCAAATATAGACCAATAATACACCCAAACCGAGTACGCAGAATATAAGGAAAAAGCATGGCAATAGCCAGCACTATACTTACGTATAATACAATAAAACTGTACATATAATGTAAATATTCATGCTCTACTTGTATATTTAGCACAACAAACTTAACCCAAATAACAAAATGCGCGATAGCCAATACTGCGCTTAATTTCATTACACAAAAAAACAAAGCACCATATTTATAACTAAACCGCGTATGCAGATAATAAAGAACAAACATACTTAAAACACTTGCTGAACTTAAAGCTAAATACACATTTTGCGCAAGATCGCTTCGGCCAGAATTGGCAACGAACATTAGTACTTTTTCCATTAATAATGTAGTCAGCATGTACTTTGTTACGACAACTGCTATTGATAAAAAGTCACTAAATAACTCTTTATTCCTATTGGCTCTATAAATTGATAAAGCCAATGCAAGTAAGTAACACAGCGAAATCATTACCTGCAATGAAAAAACTTTATGCTCAGCAGTTGCTACTAATAAATTGTTATATAAATCAGAAAGGTAAGTTGTCATTTTCACTCCGTTGATGAAGTGATTAGCATATAGTTTTAGGCATAAAAAAACCAGCTTATTAGCTGGCTTTTTATGCACTTAGATATTATTTAGGTTTTTTAGGCGGGTTTAATATAATAATGCCACCTGAACCTTGTAGTTTTTGTTTTTTTGGTGGGTTAAGAATAATAATACCGCCTGAACCCTGTAAACGTGCTTGTTCAGTGTTTTGGGCTGGGGCTGCGTCAAACGCGATAGATGAAAGTAAAAGTGCTGCTAGTGTCATTTAATTGTTCCTTAAAAGTTGGTTTCATCCATAAATAGCAATAACCGCGCCATATTTTGTGCATGCAAACCATCACACTTTAGGGTAAACCCTAGAGTTAATTAAATTAGCCATGTGATCAGCGCACTATGTAAACTCTAGCGATACAAAAACAACGCTAAAGTTGATTGATTGGATTGGCAAAAAATTACGCATACGTACGCATAAGCGATGCCCATAAACAAGACACAATAGGCCAGCGCGACAGGATCACCCGCTACGCAGACACGCACGGGCTATTTATCTATAAATGGTATGAATACAGCCTGAGCGGCTCGCAGACCAACAAAACCCAGCGCGGGCTAATTGATTTAATAGAGCGCCTTGCGCCAGGTGATCGGGTGTTGGTGAATGACATAGAGCGATTAGGCCGCGACTCAATCAGCGACATAATGGAAGTGCTCACCCGCATAATAAATGCAGGGGCTGAAATTCACTTTTGTATGAACGGCGACACGCTTACCCCATCACACAAAAATGACGTAGGGCAATTTTTTATACAAATAGGGCGCGCTTTTGCCGCTCAAGATTTTAGCAAACAGCGCAGTTTAAAAGCTAAAGCGGCAGCAGCTCGCCGCCAAGCACAAAATTTACCCGCAGGTCGAGCCACTGGGGCCATAATAAAAAGCAAACTTGACGAACGCGAAAACCAAATATTGTTTTGGTTAAGCCAAGACGTATTTAAAAATGAGATAGCGCGGCGCTTAAATGTAAGCAGCACCGCACTAATAAAATGGCTTGATCGGCGTGACGAACTAATATGCCAAGCCCGCGAACGTGGGCTTTATGAAAATGGCTTGAGCTTAATTGAGATAAAAAAGCGGTTAAAGGGTAAGATTATTTAATTGGTGTAGGCATTAGATCGGGTTGTTCGCAACAGTTCCAAACCATAACCGCTTGTCGTCTATATTCATAAGCCGCTGTTATTGGTGCAACGGCACATTTGCTGAACGAGCAGCAAACATACCAGGTTAAATCCATGTCCTGCTCAACTTTTGCAGGTGACTTGCACCAAGGGCAATCCCTTAATTTATTACTCAATTTCACCTCATTTGTATTTCGAATTTTTTAACGCCAACGCTTTGCAGCAAAGCGGCTAAGTTATCTAAGCGCCAAGTGCGTAATTCATCAACGCGGCCATGGCGCACGGTATAGGCTATTTGCTGCCCTGCAATAACTGCGATAACATGGTATTTGTTATCAACCGCTGATTGCTGTGCAATGACTTTACCCACGGATTGGGTTTTAAGTAAGCGTAAAAACTCACCTTCTTTTACCCGGTTAAATTCAACTGACATTTACATTTTGCCGTTTTGTAGTGTTTATTTTGTCATTTTGTTTATAAATATTTAAATAGTCAAACACTAAATAATCACTTGGCGGATCAAAGCGCCCTATCGTTACCAGCTCATTGCTAAGCGTGATCTGATACGCGGTGTCGTTTTCGCCATGATGAATAGATAAATTTGCATACACCCTATGAGTTTTACGCACAGCGGCAATGTATGCGTTAAAAATTGCCTCATTTACTAGTGTGGCCACAACAGCACCCCGCTGAAATTTTACCGTTTTAATTAAAACCGCGTTCATCATTGTATGAACGCGCCCATACAGATTGAGCAAATTGACGGCCTTGTTTTACAGCCAGAAAATGTTGCCATCTATACCACTTTAAAACATGCTCGTTCATAATTTCTCCCATGATTTCACCTCGCCATCGATGGGCGGTAATTTTTTGTAAAGAGTCACGCGGCCACCTCTTTTTGAATTGCTGTATTTATATTGGCTCTAATTATTGCGGCAGCGGTTGGCGGGCTAACAGCATTGCCAACGCGCTTTAATTGTTCGGATAAAGGTATTTTTTTGCCGTTAACGTCATGAGTATGTTTGTAATCAGAGGGGAACCCCATTGCTAAAAAAAGCTCTTTTGGCATAAAAACGCGCAGCTTAATATCTCGTATTTGATACGTATCAGAATGCACTGTAACGAGTGCATAACGATCCTTTGTAGTAAATGTTCCTGCGGGTTCAGTTACTGGTTTTGCGTTTGATGTACCAAAATATTTAACTAAAAACGCAAACACAACACAAAAATGATTGCCGCCACCGGTTACTGTATGCATGGGTTCATTCATTGAATGGCCCACGCAACCGTTACGCATTTTCATTACAAAAGCAGCAGCTAACTGGCTGTTGTCATCCTTTGTAAATGGTATAGGAGCAATAAATGGCTTGTCACAATTAAACACGTATTTATCTAACCCGATCCAAATACGTTTTAATGTTTTAGGGGCCAGTGCTTTTTTACGATTGAATATACTTCGCCCCTCAACGCTCCAATCAATGCAATCTGAAATTGGTTTTTGTTTTTCAATTGGGATTGGTGTTGGCCAATTGATAGGGTTGCCGTCTTTTCTCGCGGTGATAAAAAAGCGGGGGCGCGTCGTTGCTGCGCCGTTACTTGAGGCTGTAATTATCCTATGTTCAAGGTCATAACCCAAACCTTTAAATAGCTTTAATTTAGCTGATATATCATGCTGTATATTTAACTCTATTACAGCCTCTTTCCATGCTGGGTGATTCGGCTTTAAGCCGCTTGTAAGCGCCAAAATAAACCCGTCGAATGTTTCACCTTTACGCTCTGGATCAGGGCGTAATTTACCATCACCTGTATCAATTAATGGGCCCCACGTTTGAAACTCTTTTACATTTTCTAAGTGAAACTTAACCACGTTAACCAACAAACACCAATGCACAGTTAACCAAGCTAGCGCACGTATCTTTTTACTTAGCGGCTTGCCTCCTGACGCTATAGTGAAATGTGTACAATCAGGGCTAAACCATGCTAAACCAACAGTGCGACCGCCACACAGCTTTACAGGGTCAACGTTCCATACAGATTCACAGTGATGGATAGTATTGGGGTGATTTAATTCATGCATAGCAATTGCTTCAGGATCATGATTAATTGCATGATCAACTGGCCTGCCAGTTCCCCATTCAATACCAACACTGGCACCGCCACCGCCTGCATAACAATCAACTGATATTTCATCTTTCTTTAGCATCTGACACCATACATTAAAACTGATAAACAAACAAAACATACCACAAAAAGTGATAACTAAATACATAAAAACACGCTAAAGATATAAAATTAATATCAAAAACATATTTTAATTATATTAAAAGTACTCAACAATCCCAGCACGACATAACAAACCACGCCAGGCGCTATAACTGATTTTGTTATGCTCTTTTTTATCGGGTGCGGTTTCCCACTTACGAACAGCCGTAGAGCCTTTGTGATTCCATGACACACCGACAATTCTAGCTACATCAGTTTGAGACCAACCCATTAATTGACGCAGGGCTTTTATATCTTGCGGTGTTGGCGGCTCGTATTCGCCTGATTCATTTGATTTAGCAAAGGCGCGATTTTTAAACCCATCAAGCGTGGTGGGTGACGTTCCTGCATTATACGTTTTATTTAATTCGCTCATATTTGTTCGGGGCCGTTTGGCCCCGCTCCTGTTGTTAAAGTAAGCCGCGCTTTGCAAAGCTTGTGTGACCCTCAGTACCTACCACTATATGGTCTAACACATTTACATCAATTAAACGAAGCGCAGCGCTTAGTTTATCTGTAATGCGCTTATCTGCTTCGCTTGGCTCAGTAATGCCGCTTGGGTGATTGTGAGCAAAGATAACTACCGCTGCATTGTGCGCTAATACAAGTTTAACCACTTCGCGTGGGTAAACACCGGCTGAATTAATAGTGCCAGTGAAAAGCTCAACCCATTCGATTAAACGGTTTTGCGAATCAAGTAATGCTACTGCAAATACTTCATGCTCATAACCAACTAATTTAGTTTGGCATAGTGTTGCCGCTGTATATGGGCAAGTAATAGCAGCTGTTGTTTTAGCTTTTGCTTCGATGATTGCAGCCGCTTCAAAAATGATTGCTTGCTGTTGTTTTGTGAAAAGTGATTTAAACATGGATTATCTCCGTTTTTGGTCATGGACTCATTCCCGACCTACGAGATAATAATACCGCCCTTTTAGGGTGGTGTAAAGTGTATTTTTATATTTATTTTATATACTTTTTATATTCTTTTTATATTTAATTATTTTACCAGTAGATTGCTTTCAGTTTAAAAGCTGGTTGATAAAAGCGAACTAGTCAAACTATGTTTTGTAGGGTTTATCCACAAAATTGATGCATTTATTACCAGTAAATAAACCTATATATATCCTATTAAAGATCCTAAGAGATCCTAGTACGCGTAACGCCTTTATTATCAAGGGCTGCAAGCAATGTGGGTGTAGTGTAAACGGGATAAAGGTGTAGTGTAAACGGGATGCGGTGTAGTGCAAGCGGGAAAAAGGTGTAGTGTAAACGGGCATTGTGGTGTAGTGTAAACGGGAAGAAACATAATACTATTGAATAATAATAAAATGGCTGAAATCATTAAAATACAAGGGCCTGAGCTGGGCAGCAAGCTTAGTGACAAGTTAGAAACTAACAGCTCGTCCACAGTTCAAGCGTTGGCAATGCTAAGAATTGGTGTGTTTGTGCCAATTCGTCGCAACCCTCCTAAAAATAAGACTGGCGGTCTTGATAGGCCCGTTTTTAGAACTGACATAAGCGATGAGTTTAGAAAGTTAGAATTTGCCCGTACAGAAGGTTTTGAAAACGTTGCTATTCAGGGGCCTGCACTTAATTTTGAAACTGATTTTAAGGTGTGGTGTGGTGTGATCAGGGCATTTAACACCTATGGTTATCAAAACTCTGTTATTAAATTTAGCTTTGCTGAGTTTGCCAAAACCTGTGGCTTTACATCTAAGCAACTTGACGAGCGCTTACGAACGCGCATACATGATGCCCTTGTACGCATACGCGGCCAAGTGATCGAATTTACAAAACCGCAGGTTAGTAAGTCATATATTGGTGGTTTACTATCAACGGGCAGCTTTGATGCAGAAAACGACACCATTGAATTAGTCGCTGATCCTAAGCTGTGGGAACTGTACAGTATTGATCACCATGTTCTGTTAAAGCTTAATGTACTTTCTAAGCTTAACCGAAATGAGACTGCACAATGTCTGTACGCCTATTTAAGCGCACTACCTAAAGACCCATTCCCCATTAGCTTTAAACGCCTTAGAGAACGCCTGTGTCTCACATCAAGCGTTAAAGAGCAAAACCGCACGATAAAAAAAGCCCTTGATAAACTCAGAGATATTGGTTTTATGCGCGGCGATATCGTTAAAAAAGACAACGAATCATACTTAATACTTGATGCATTGAGCCAGCGCTTAAGCCTAAACGATAAGGTGTAGTGTAAACGGGAAGTGTCGCTATGGCTTTTTGGCTAACTTAAGGCGATTCCCATAGTTGAGTGTAGTGCTAACGGGAATAACGCTATTTTTAAACTGTTAAACCACCCAATACACCTATAAAACCGCTATTTTTTTTATTATTCCCGTTTGCACCCACCTTTTTAATCACACTATGGCTTTTTGGCTAACTTAAGGTGATTCCCATAGTTGCCCCTGCTATGGCTTTTACACTAACTTTATAGCGTGTGTGACTGTCACACTTTATTGCACTTTTAACCGTATCGGACTTAACGCGCACTGGGGCTTTATTTAGCAGAGGACTTACACGTTTGCACTCAATGCGCTTGCGCATGATAAACCCAAACCATGTAATTGATGGGTGCAATGGTGGTGGGCGTAAAATGCCATTTAAGGCACAGATTTTGATTGCCCCTTTGATAAACCAAAAAAGGGCGCTGTTGTTAGCGCTGTGACGCTGTATGTGTGTAATACGATGATCAGGCAGGGCAACAAAGCCCCCGTAGCGTAGCTACGAAATGGGGCGCTTCATTCATCTTTTAATATACCGCCATGGGCGCAGCCCGTCGAGGCGGATTGCCTTATACACAGCGCGCTGTGCGTATAAGTTATATAGCTGTTATTTAAATATAAGATAATTTTGCACTTTAAAGTAAGCGCAGAGCACTTTGCTATAAATCTGGGTTGCACTTTATATGTATAAGATAACTAAAGGTGTATAAATAAACAGTGGTTGATAATAAAAAACATCGGTGGGTTTATAAATATAGGTTGGCTTGGCTGTGATCACGCCCTGATCGGCGCTGTAATTAACTGACAGGCACGCAAAAAGCCACGCTATACAGCATGGGGCTTACGTTTTTTTGTTGGCTAGTGAGGGGGTGGGGCGTACTCGGCTATACTGCGCAGTTTAGCGAGCTCTTGATTTACTAGGTCTTTAAATGCGCTTAACGTGATCATGCTGGCTGCAGCGCCTAGCTTTTTGATAACGGCTTGGCGTGCTACATCGCGTTGTTGTTCTGGGGTTTTGGGGTTCATGCTGCGTTTTACTTTCGTGATCGCGCGCTTGTCTTTAATGCGCTCAAACACGCGGCGGTAATGCGCCAGGCGATCACGTTCTTTAATTTCAGTGATAGACATTTCACCGAGTTGATCGGCGGTTAAACCGTTATCAAGCGCGTTTTTACGCAACCACTTTAAACGCGCGGTGCGTTGTTTTGCCACACGTTCTGGTGTTATGCCAAGCGCTTTAAAGAATAGTTCGGTTACTTCAAAGTATTTGTCTAGCCATTGGCCTGCGTGTTTATCCCACACTTGCCATTCTTTGTGTGCCACGATCCAACCAAGTTCGATCATGTCTTTAAACGCACGACTTACGCGGCTTATGCTGGGTTTTGGTGAATAACTAGGATCGTCCTCGGCCTTTTTGCGCTCCGCTTCGCTTATTGTGCTTAAGCCCGTGTCATCGGCGGCATTGCGCAAGCTAATTTTAACTTGATGGGTAACAATGTTTACGTGCTCACAAAACACTTTAGCCAACGCGCGAATTGCTTTTTCACGATCAGGATAAAATACTTTAGTGCGTTTTAGGGCGGGGCGCATATAAACAGCGGCGTCACTTTTTACTATGTTGATTTTGTCGCATTTATTCACTAAGTCGCGCACAAACGCTAAGCGGTTAGTGTGACGTGCGGGTACTTGATACGCGGGATCAGGGTTTTTAACCTTGTTGCAGTATATCAGAGGGTTGTTATTGTTATGTGTCGTCATTATTGCTCTTTGCCTTGCATTTAGCGGGGATGCTGCTTAGAATGACGTTAGTTTTCACCGTTCGTCATTCGGTGGAGCGCGTTTGTATTTAATGCTCGTTTAATACAAACATAAACCTGCGGGGGCTACCGCAGGTTTAACCCTTCCTTTGTTCCATCGTTTAAAACAATGAAACCTGATTAATTAGGATCAATGTATCACAAAAAGTGTTCAATGCAAGATCATTATCTATTTTGCTAATCTATCGCTGTTTATTTGACCAGTGCGTTAATCTGCATAATCGTTTTACTTTCCCACTTATGCGCGCGTTTACAGTGATTGTCACCGTCAAACGGTTTGGCTAGCCAGTCGATGATCAACATTTGAGTGTAATAACGTGGATCATGCCGCAGTCTGTAACTACGAGCCGATATTGACTCAAGCCGTGTGCCGTGGCAAATGCTGCATATCGCAATATCAATGCTGTATAAGCTGTTAAACGCCCAGTTACTGCCGCATAGCGCAAACACCGACAGGATGATAAACGGGGCGATGAACAACAGACCACAAAGTAGATAGCCGAGTAGTGTGGTTAGTGTTTTTAGTGTCGTGATCATAATGTAACCCTTAAAATTAAGGGGCTTAAAAGCCCCGATGTTAGTTAGGTATTTGCCACGTTGTTGCAAAGTTGTCGGTGGCTAGTTGGTGCGCTTCGATTATTTCAGCCTTTGTGCAATTGACCATTACACCGGTACCAACGTCCGCCGTTGACCACGGGATCATGTCAGTTGGCTCTAACGCCCAATGCTTTACCAGCGCGTTAGCTAAACGCGTAATACTAGTTTCATCAGCATCAAAGCATTTGCCGCTGGCCGTGGTAACTGTAGCGTTGTCGATTTCTGACTGGCGGCGTAACTTAAAGATGGTAATGGCATAGGGTTCTAACACCTCAAGCACTGTTTTTAGTGCTGGCCGCTCTGGTGCTTGTGGCTCTGGCCGTGGTTCTACGGTGGTAATAGTGCCATCTTCATTGGCCACGGGCTCGGGCAAGTTAGCGTTAAACTCGTTGACTTGGTTTAGCTCAACTAAATAATCGTAGTAGTTTTGCGCCCATTGCCATTGCTCGCCTTGGGCTGTAATTTCTGCAAATTTTTCAATATGCTCAACTTTGCCTTTTGCGATCAACTGCGCCAGGTCATTTACAACAGGCCCTTGTTTAAGTGTTGGTAAACCCTGCTCGTTAAGAACAGGGGATTGCTCGTCATCTAGGACGATAAAATCTAAAAGTGGGGTTATGTTATTTGTCATTTTTAATCCATCCAAGTGGTTCTACACAGCGAGCTGTAACGACTAAAACAGTGTTACCGTTTTCGTCAAACATTGTCGATTGACCGTCTACGATGTGAATTTTGCCGTCATCGCCCCAATCAACTCCGTTGTGTTTAAGTTCTGTCGCTGCGTATTGAACATAGCCTTGCTGGTTTTCGACTACGTTGTAGTTCAGGGCTTTGAACGCGGGGCTATCATTTGTTGGAGCGGCGAGCGGGATAGCAACGTGTTTAGTCTCTTTACTTGCTGAGAGTTTACCCGTTGCTAAATCAATGCCGATTTGGTTTAAACTTAGTTCAACTGTTTGATTGCTTGTTGATGTATTAACGTTACCAGTGAGTGAAAAACCCAAATCGCGCGCTTGTGACGCTGAGTCAGAGATTAAAACGTTGTTTAGATTTCTGATGGCAGAATTGACAGCGTTTTTAGTCATTTTAGCTTTGGTTTTATACTGCCAAATGGTCACTTGATTGGCAGGCATATTAGTGACTGTAACCGTATTTTTTGCCGCGCTACCAATTGCTGTAGTGGCCTGAGTCCACGTTGCACCGCTATCGGTCGTATGAGTGCGGGTAATGTCAGAACCTAAACCAGCATATGGGCGCGTGAGTGCAAATTCATCTTTTGTACCATTAGGTAAATCAGGTAAATAGCTGCCTACCCAGCCGTATTTAAGGTCATCGCAGAGTAGTATATCTGGTATTGAGCCTTGCACATCTGTATGTATAAACTCTGAAGACAACGAAGGCTCAATAGCTAATGACAGAACGTAATTAAGATTTTCACCCGCAGGTATGCCGTGACCAATTGCGGGGGCGATTGGTAAAATACGAATGTTATAGCCCTCTAATGAACCTGACGATGAATCAAGCAAGGAAAATCCTTGTATTTTGAAATACATTGGACTGCCATTGTAAAAAATGCAAATCGATGAAAAATCTAGTGAGAAATTTAAATTACTTGTCCACCAACTTGGCTTCGTCATTCCTAAATTTAAATATGTCGTAGTGTGATATCCTGAAGTTTGCCCCACATTCGTTATGACGGAACTTTCTTGTCCACGATACTCGCCTGATTTAATAGCTAAGTCGGCTTCTGCAAAATCTTCTTGCTTTAAACCCCACGCTGAATAGCGCATATCACGGCAGACACCGCCTTGGCCCCATGCGTAGATAGCATCATAGAAACGTCCATCAGGTCTACCAGAAAAATTGCTAGTCACGCTGCCGCCAATAGCCCCAGAAGCGACATATCCACCTGAACCATGATAACTAAAACAATCACTTCTACTCGTTAATTTTCTTTCAGTGTTTGCAGCCCACCATTTTACTCGGCTACCATTTGTATTTACGACGGTTGATGTGCCTTGAGTATTAAAGTGCGGGTGGTATGCGCCCTGATTTAATCGATTTACGGTAGCACAAACTAAAAAGTAGCATTCACGATCAACACCTACATCTATTGACATATCTTTTCTTAATGTGTGTAAGCCAGTGCTTAAGTTATCGTCTTTATTTTGATATTGCGGGTAGTTACCCGTGTAAACATTTACGTTTAATTCTTCGGATTGTTGATCTAACACCCCCTGAGGTCTGACAGAGAATGCTGATCCAAATTTGAGAACTGGTTCGCTGTAATTTATCCACATCCAATCCCCATTACCTACCCCTGCAAAACTACGCGCACGCAAAGACCACTGGTAAAACTTACCTGTTGCATCATCAAAATAGATATTATTAGCTGGGTCATTTGCTATTACTATACGCTGCGTCTCCGTTGCTGTTTGCCAATTAACACCCTTGCCTACGCTGGTTGTATCACCCTCGTACCATGCAAAATAACTTACTGGGCGCACGTTATTTATTGTAGTTGTTATACCATTAATATCAGGCGCTTGGCTTTGAATTAGACCATTTTTATAAACAAACGGGTCAGCATCATTAATTTCACGCAAGAACGCTTCAAAGCCAAACATGTCAACGCGGTTAGTCACAACCTTGTTAGTTTCAGTCTCACTCGCAAATGCAATGGAGGGTGTTGCGTGTGTAACTGAAACACCCGTTTCACTGTCATAAGTGCGAGTACCATCTTCAGCAAGGGGGAACTGTAAATAGTTATCTCTTGCTGCACTATTTAGATATTCTATTTTTGTTAGCACTCCTGAGACATTAACAAGAGGATAATCACTTTTAGAATTACCTATAGCGCTAGTTGAACGCCCAAGGACTAAAGTTCGGCCTTGTGAATTTAAAACCCAAAGCCCTTGATTTATTGAACCACCCGCTCCGGTTAAATGCTTACCAAAATGCACAAAACCACTGGCCGCAAACTTTTGATTATTCACAGCGCGGCGGGCTTCAAACTCGACTTTACGCATAGCCCACGGAAATGGGTGATACGCGTCCATTTGCGCTTCGTTATCAGCCTCAATCTGCTTTAACGTTTTAACCGTTGTTGTGGTGCCGTCTTGATTGGTGAACGTGACGGTACCCGTTTTTGTTTGCCAATCTTGCATGGCCACAAAGTTGTCGTTAACGTTTTTGTTAGCGTTATTGATAGCATCAACCGCAGCTCTAAAATCACCCGTTGTTGGGATAGCTACGGCGGGTTGGTTTGACTGATTGCTGTTAGCCCAGTTTTTAACCAGTTCAATGTACTGTTGATTAGCGCCGCCCACATAGCCACGGTTTATCTCAACTAAAAACCCCGCTAAGAATAGAAAATCGCCTTGGCGAATGTTAGCAATACTCTCGCCGCTGTTGATTGTTACCACTTTAGAGCCGTTGGTAACACTGGCTTGACTGGCTGTAAATGCTGCCATTGTTTAGTCCTCGTTTATTAAATTAATTTAGTTGCTGCCCGTTACAACAATCGATACTGAGCGCGATCCAGATATCGGCACCCCGTCTTCGGAGTACGGAAATGCAACAGTATTAGCCACAGCCCTAAGCTGTAATGACTGGCCTGCACTGACTGCTAGATTTGTATTTGCAGATACTCCAGCGGAAACTGAAAGAATCATTTCTGACCCCTCTTGTATGCAGTTAGCTGTGCCCATCGCGTTATTGCCTGCGATTGATTGCCACGTCCCCCCGACAAATCTCTCTATATCTATTATTGAATTAGGTTTGTATTGATTTGCAGGGCAGATGCCTGCGCCCATCCCGCTACCTTGAGCCGAAACACTTGCTGCAATAGTTATTGCTGTTGTGCCTCCTGGTATTGTAAAGGGGCCTGTTGATACATTAAGCAGCCCTGATGTGTTGGTTGCTTGGCGCGATATAGACAAAATACCCGCTTGGAAAGTACCCCCAAAATAAAAGCTACCGCTGTTGGTTTTATAGCTAACCGCGTTACTTTTACTCATGCCTGCGTAAATTGGCAGTTGTGTAGTGCTGTTCCACGTAACGCCGTTTATTTTTGGCCCGTACCACGATATTAAGTCGCCGCTTGGTCCGAACGGCGTGGAACGACCAACAATATCCAAATAATCAGAACTCGGCTCCGTGATTACTACCTCGCCGCCCATAATTATTGGTGATGTGATTTGAGTTCCCGCCCTAAAAGAATCCCCATCCACAGAGCCTTTGAAAAGGCTGTTACCATTAACAATTAACGTATAACCAACCCACGTCGAACCATTGTATTTTTTAGCTGTTTCAACCGTGGGGTCACTTGATTTAAATATATATACGATATCACCGATAACCGGAATACCCGTTGGTACCGCCGCATTTGCTATTGCGTCTGACCAAGCACCGGTTGATGTTGCAACCTCGTATTTACCAGCGCCACGGCTACCGCTGGAACCATCCGTGCCTTTTATAATGTAAGGGGTAGGGTTGCTCCACCCTTGATTAACCCATGCGGTGCCGTTTGATACATAACGCGCTTTTGATACATACGTGACATAACCCGCCACATACACGGGTGTGTCGCTCCAATACTGCGGTATTTGCTCTACAGCGCCATTAAAACTGCCGCCGCTTGGTTTTGCGGGCACTGACTGAGCCGCAATGTAAATAAAACTAACAAAGCTGCCGTCATTTCCATCAAAATAATCCACGCCCTTAATCGGGGTATAGCCCGCCAAACCTAATTGAGTAAATGCAATGTTAGTAAGCTCTGTACCTACTTGATAAATACTACAATCAAACCCGTATTCACCTGTTGGTGCCGTAAGTGATGAATAAAAAACCACGCCGTTTTTGTAGTAATGTACGTGCTCACCATCGCACTCAACAGTTAGATTATCTGAGCTGGTATAACTGCCAAAAAAGCCAATATATACCCCTGATTCATAAATGCTAATTGAACCTTGATCGCCGTACATTGCAAAGTTAATGTGCTCATAACCCCCCAATGTGTTGGCCGTTTTGCTTAGCCCAAAAATAGTATGGCGGCTATCATTTAACGTCGCAGATACAGCACATGCTTTGTATTTCATAACACTCTGAGCACCAGCATCCCAGCCTAATGATCCGGCAACCTTAGTAACACTGTTACCCGTTTTTACTGCATTTGCGTTTACAGCGTTAAGAGTAAATGCACTCGCGCCATCTACGCCGTTATTACCGTCGGCTATAACAATGCTATTACCCGCACCGTCGGTAACTGTGTGGGTACCGTTACCGTTATCTGTTACTGTTGGTATGGGGGCTGCATCACCGTCCACGCCATCTTTAATGGTGATGGTGTCTGCGCCGTTGGTAATTGTGTAAGAGCCGTCAGGGTTCGTTGTTATTGTAGGTGTGGAGCCTTTTTCACCTTTTAAGCCCGTTAAACGCGCGGCGGTTGACCATGATGTGATCGCGGTGCCGTCTTCAATTGTGCGCTCACGGCGGTATACGTCACCCGTTGTGTAACTCGCATGCCATGCGCTGGTACCATTTACACTATATTGGTACTCAACATAACGGGTTTTTCCGTCTGCACCATCTTGCGCTTTAATGTCATCAAGGTTCTTAACTTCGTGGCCATCACCAAGCACTAAGCGTCCACGTATTACATGCTGAGGGTTAAGTGGATCAGAGTTATCAACGTAAGACGTTGGCACGAACGTGTCACCCACCATCACGCCCTGGCGAATGATGTCACCCACTAAATCAAGGCTTGCAATTTCGCCATCGTTATAGCCCGCGATACCTGTTACACGCCCATTGTTATCGAGTGTCCAACCACCACGGGCAACGAGTTTGCCATCTACAGTGGTAAAAAGTTGGCGTAGCTGTTTAATGCTTGCCGTGCTTTCGCCATCTGTAATTTGCATGTTAGCGATAAATTCAGCGAGTGGGCCGTTAACCCATGAGCCACCATCGGCAACACACTGCACAGCGTCATTCTCGCTGGTTATTTGCCCCTCAGCATTTACGCAATAACCTACTGCAGTGCGGGTGTATTGCTGAGCTGTGGCTATCGCGGTGTTTTTAGCGGCCTCGGTATCATCATTAATTTTGCTGGTTAGGGTTTGTTGTAACGTGCTGAACGCTTGGTCTTGGCTTGCGAATGTTTGGGTTATTTCGTCAAACTCAGCAATAGTGTCATCAACAAACGATGCAAATTCTTCATCGCGCAGCGTACTTGCTTCATTGATTGTGGCTAGGGCAGTGGTCACATCACTAAAACGTGCTGTTACGTTTTCAAACGTGGCTTGATAACGTTGGTCACGCACTACACTTGATTGATATTGATTAGCAAAGGCTTTGTTTAGTGACGTAATAATAGCGTTGCTGCTATTAAAAATGGCTGCTAACTCAAGCTGCTGCTGAGCCAAGCTTTCAAGGTCCGTACTTTGCGCTTGGAGTTTTTCATTAGCGAGTGATGCTTTAACATTGAGCGTTGCTAAGTCCTGGTCTTGCATCATTTTGTTATACGCAGCAATTACATCATTCAAGCCTTTCGCTTGTTGCCCAAGCTCTAGGCCCTGAATTTGTAAAATGCTAGTCGTTACCGCGCCTTCTGCGGCATCTAAACGTTGTTTTACATTCGCAAAGGTAGCGTTTACGCCGTTTTCTTTATCGTTAAATAACGTGATCTGGTTTTCAATATAACCCTCTGCCGCATTAATAAACTGCTGCGCGTTATTGGCTTTTTGCAAAGTGCCGTTGTCAGCAAACTCTTGCAGTGTTGCACTTATTTGATACGTGGCATTAAATGTATCAAGTAGTTGGCTTACGTTACTTTGTGTTTGATAGCCCTGCAGCGTTACCCATGCGGCCCCAATTTCAACGGCGCGTTGCACGGCGGGGCCGTCAATCCATGTATGGCCATCTAGTTCACATTGCACTGCGTCATCTTGATCAACACGCTCGCCGTTGGCATCTACACAATAGCCGGTTATTGCCCGGGTAAATTCATTCGCTGTTGCCAGCATCGCTAAGTCTTGGGTTTGAAATTCAATACGTAACTGTGAACCCATGCTTGCACGAGCTTGTTGCTCGGTGATCACTAAATTATCAATGCGGTTTAAATCAGCCTCGGCGCTGCCCATGCGCACGCTTAGTTGCTGCTGCGCGTTGGCAGTAACGGTAATATCGTCTGCATTGGCTTGTATTAAATCGTACGCAAATGCAATGTTATCGTTTATGCCGTTGGGCTTATTAACAAACTGAGTAACGATGTTTTCAATAGTGCCCTCAGCGGCATTTATCCATTGCTGCGCCTCTTTTGCGGCAGTGATTATGCCATCGGCATTAATCTGCTGGATTGTGGCTTTTATGCCAAAACTTGCATCCCATGTATCAAGTATTTGTTGTACGTTGCTCTGTGTTTGATAGCCTTTATTGTCAACGTAGGCGGCGCTTAAGTTGATTGCGCGTTGCACGGCTGGGCCATCTACCCAAGTATGGCCGTCTAGCTCACATTGCACGGCATCGTCTTGATCAACACGTTCGCCGTTTTCATCAACACAAAAACCAGTAACCGCACGGGTAAATTCATTCGCTGTTGCCAGCATGGCTAAATCTTGCGTTTGAAATTCAATGCGTAGCTGTGCGCCCATGCTTGCACGGGCTTGTTGCTCTGTGATCACTAAATCATCAATGCGATTTAAATCAGCCTCAGCATCACCCATGCGCAAACTTAATTGTTGCTGCGCGTTGGCCGTAACGCTTATATCATCGGCATTCGCTTGTATTAAATCGTACGCAAATGCAATGTTATCGTTTATGCCATTGGGCTTATTAACAAACTGAGTAACGATGTTTTCAATAGTGCCCTCAGCGGCGTTTATCCATTGCTGAGCCTCTTTAGCCGCTGTGATTATGCCCTCGTCATTAATCTGTTGAATAGTCGCTGTTATGCTGTACTGGCCATCAAACGTACTAATATATTGCTGCACGTTCGCAGCCGTTTGATAGCCTTTGCTATTAACAAAAACGGTGGTGTAGTCATTAATTAATTGTACAAGTGGACCATCAACCCATTCATGGCCAGCGGCAATACAGGCCATTGCGTCTGGTTCATCAACGCGGTTGCCCTCGGCATCTACGCAGTAACCCACAACCGCCTCTAAGCGCTCGTTGGCTTGAGCAACAGCGCGTGTACCTTCGCGGGTTATTTCTGCTCTTAATTCACGTTCAGAGCTTGAGCGCGCTGTACGTTCGTTCGCAAAGGCTTTATTTAGGCTTGTTAAAAACGCCGCGTTTTGGCCGTATAAACCCGCTAGCTCTAGCGTTTGGGTTGCCAGTGATTTTACATCGTCTGTAACAGCCGTAAGTTTTTGATTCGCTGTTGCTAGGCTAAAACTTTGCTCTGCAAGTTCTTTGTCTTGCTGCATTTTATTATACGCGGCAATAACCTCGTTTAAACCAAGCTCTTTTACGTCAAGCTCTAAGCCGCTTACTTGGGTAATGCTTTGGCTAATTTCGCCAGCGATTGCATCAATACTTTGCTCAGCAACACTAATGCGTTGGTTTACACCGTCTTCGCTATTTAAAATACTGGTTACTTGGTCACGAATGGTGGCATTTGCACCGTCGATCCATGTTTGCGCGGCATTGGCTTTTACGATGATGTCTTGGTCGTTAAACTCTTGCAGCGTAGCGGCAATGCTGTACTGAGTATTAAACGAGTCAATCAGCGTCTGTACGTTGCTTTGCGTTTGATAGCCCAGCGCATTAACCCACGCGGTTGTTGCATACTGTGCCATAACGCCCGTTGCGGCGTTAATGTCTTGCTCAAGCTCTGTGGTACGCGCGGTAATGTCTGCAAGGGCTAAATCGTTTGCACCGCGTTTACCCACCTCGATAAAGT
>NZ_CABVLM010000023.1 GCF_902498845.1 Pseudoalteromonas rhizosphaerae
CTGGAGCGTTATCGATTGATGCGAAATCTTTAGCAACACCGCCGTATACTTTTGCAAGTACGTTAGTGATTGCTGCAGTTAGGGTAGTTTTACCGTGGTCAACGTGGCCGATTGTACCTACGTTTACGTGCGGTTTTACGCGTTCAAACTTTGCTTTTGCCATGACGGAACCTATCAGTTTTGTGTATCTAGATTACATATGAAAATAATCCACCAGAGGTAGATTAAGTTAAATTTTTCAAATTTCAAATAGTATTTTCTGACAGATAAAGGAAGTAATCAAGAAGATTCTAAGACTGGTGCTGATAGGCAGAGTTGAACTGCCGACCTCACCCTTACCAAGGGTGCGCTCTACCAACTGAGCTATATCAGCAACACCAGAAACTGGAGCGGGCAGCGGGAATCGAACCCGCATCATCAGCTTGGAAGGCTGAGGTAATAGCCATTATACGATGCCCGCGTTAGCAACCTGTTCTTAAACTACCTCTAACCGTCAAGAATAAAGTGGTGGAGGGAGCTGGATTCGAACCAGCGAAGGCTGAGCCGTCAGATTTACAGTCTGATCCCTTTGGCCGCTCGGGAACCCCTCCACGATAATTCTTTACTAAACACTTTCGGTAAAAGGAAAGTGGTGCCGACTAACCGAGTCGAACGGTTGACCTACTGATTACAAGTCAGTTGCTCTACCAGCTGAGCTAAGTCGGCACTGCTTTAGTACGGGGCGAGATATTAGAGGAAGGTTGGTGGTGATGCAACAAGAAAATTAAAAAAAATGTGATTTTATGTGCCAAACGCTCACAAATCAGGCAAAACAGCCTGTTTTTGTTAATTTTTGCTCAATTCATACCAGTAATTGAGCCCCTTCATCACTAATTGCGGATCATAAATCGCGTCTAAAAATTGCGCTTTCAATAATGCACCATAGCCACCAGCAAAAATTAGTTGAGGTTTTTTATTGGTTAAATGTAATTTTGCTTGTTCAACAGCCCCCAAGGTTGCCACTAGCGCGCCATTTTTTAAACCATTAGGTGTGTTTACACCCAGCTCATTCGCAAAAGGCGTGTTGGCATCATCAAAAACACGCTGCGTATTCTGTGTTAATGAGCGTGTCATGAGATCAAGGCCAGGTAATATCCAGCCACCCAAATGTTGTCCTTGTGCTGTAAGTACATCAATTGTTGTGGCTGTGCCTGTGTCTATCACGATGCAATCTTGTTGCGGCCATAATTGAAAAGCAGCAATTAAACCAAGCCAGCGATCAATACCTAAATTACTAAATTGTTGATACGCACAGCTAAGGTTACTCAATTGTTTAGTCACTTTCGCTTCAAAACATGGCACCTGAAATGCCGATGCTTGTGCTAATAGTCCATTGAGTTGCTCATTTTTACCAACACTTGCATAAACCAGCTCGTTAATTTGCCGCCAAGGTAGCGCACTAACATCACACGGCTTGATTTCGCCTTGCTGGCATAGCGCTGCTTTAAGTGCTGTATTACCTACATCGATTAATAATCTCATTGAACTGCCTTGCGTAGTGAAATTTCACCACCGTAATAGCTTTTAACCTCACCATCTTGGCGAATACGAATACCACCTTGTGGATCTATGCCTTCACAGATACCACGCCAGCTTCTATGCCCAGTATTTAACTCCACACACTGTCCTGCAAAGGCGTTGAGTTCGTTCCACTGCTGATACATGTCATGCAAGCCAGTTTGACTGTACTGCGCTAATCGTTGCTCAAGGTGGTATGTTAAATGTGCCACCAGCTGATTTTTATCAATCTGTTGGCTATGTTGGCTCAAATCAGTCCACGCTTGGTCGATTTGCTGGCTGTAGCTTGTAGGCATTTGCAAATTAATACCAATACCTATCACGAGCTGGCATGGCCCTTGTGGCTGACCATCTAATTCGACCAAAACACCTGCGAGCTTTTCTTTATTAAGATAAATGTCGTTTGGCCACTTGAGTTCAATATCTAACTGATACAGTGCTTTTAACGTATCGTAAACAGCTAAGCCTACTGCGATAGACATACCCATTGCGGCTTGCAGCCCGTCATCTAAGCGCCAGAAATAACTATAATACAAGTTCGCACCAAATGGAGACTGCCAAACGCGTCCGCGTCGCCCACGCCCTGCTTGCTGCATTTCCGCGACGACGACAGTGCCTGAATCTAGCGTTTGTTTAGCCGCAATACGGCGCATTAACTCACTGTTGGTCGAATCAATGATCGGATGCACTTCGATATGTGCCGTACTGGCGTTCAAGCCTTGATAATATTGCTGGATCTTATTTTGCTCTAACAAGCCCACGGAGTTATTAAGGCTATAACCCTTACCGCTAACTTTAAAAATATCCAGCCCCATCGCTTGTAAACTTTGCATATGTTTACTCACTGCGGCGCGACTAATGCCAAGTTGCTCACCAAGTAATTGCCCAGAGATAAAGCCACCCTGATTGAGCGCATTTAAGATTGCTAATTTATTACCATCCGGCGCCTTCATGCTAACTCCCCTAAACCGATATGGCATTCAGTATCATTATTCATCAAGCGAACTTCGTGCTGTAAGCTTATTTGATAACGTTGCCATATTTGCTGCTGGATATGTTGAATCATTTTAATTAGGTCACTGCCTTCACTGCCACCATAATTAACTAAAACTAATGCTTGTTGCTGATGCACTTCAATTCCTGCGATACGGTATCCTTTTAACCCTGCTTGTTCTATTAACCAACCGGCAGCTACTTTATGGTGGTGTTCATCATAGTAATAATGAGGCAACTGCGGATGCGCGACGAGCAATTCGCTAAGTAACTGGTTTTCTATAATTGGGTTTTTAAAAAAGCTTCCGGCATTGGCAAGTATGTAAGGATCCGGTAATTTGCTGTTACGAGTTTTAATCACTTGCTCAAAAACCGTCTGCGCCGTTACCGACTCAAGCTGTTGTAAAGGACCGTAACTTAACTCTGGCTGCCAAAGTTTTGGTAATGCCAATGCAACGCGAGTGATCACTGCTTTATTTTTTAATTGATGCTTAAAAATAGACTCTCGATAGCCAAACTCGCATTGTTGACAACTAAGGCGGATGAGCTGCTTAGTGGCGATATCAAAATATTCTACGTATTCAATAAATTTTGCCAGCTCTACACCATAGGCACCAATATTTTGTACCGGTGCTGCGCCAACTGTGCCGGGGATCAAAGCAAGGTTTTCAAGCCCAGGCATCCCTTGTTTGAGCGTATATGCAACAAGCTGATGCCAGTTTTCTCCTGCAGCAACTTCAAGTAAGTAATCATTGTCGCGTTCAATGATGGCGATACCGGTAGTCGCCATTTTAATTACAGTGCCTTGATAATCGCTTAAAAATACCGTGTTACTACCTTCACCTAAAATGCAAAAAGGGCTATCAAACGTCAGTAGCTGTAATTGTGTAAGGTCAGTGATTTCGCACAGTTGTGAACACTGGCTCGGTAAAGAAAATGTATGAAAAGCTTGCAAAGAGAGAGCCACAAAATGCCCCAAAGGTTAATTGTCACTAATCGCAATAGTGTAACCTATCGTCGCAAAACGCGCATCAGATTGTAAAAATTGCTCAACCCTGATGGTCAATCATGATATAAAACCTGCACTTTTTATTTCCGTCCAGGGTCAATATGAAACTTAAACCACTTTTTTTAAGCCTCGCAATGGCAGGTATGTGCTCACACGCAATGGCCAGTGCCATTGATCAAAATTCCTATGCTAATCTTGATGATGTTATTACCACACACTTAAATCTTGATTTAGACGTTGATTTTGCCGACAAGCAGTTAGAAGGTTTTGTTGAGCATACGTTACAATGGCAAAATGCCGACAGCAAAACATTGGTACTTGATACCCGTGACTTAGATATTGATAAAGTAATGTATCAAGATCAAACTGGTGGCTGGCATAAAGCAAAATTTACCCTTGCTGCACGTGATGATGTTAAAGGCTCAAAGTTAACTATTACTTTTAAAAACCAAGCAGCAAAAGTACGCATTTACTACAATAGTCGCCCAGAAGCATCAGGCTTACAATGGTTAACACCTGAGCAAACAGCCAGTAAAACTCATCCGTTTATGTACAGCCAATCGCAAGCAATTCATGCTCGTAGTTGGATCCCAGTACAAGATACACCAGCGATGCGTGTAACTTACTCGGCACGTATTCATACACCTAAAGATGTTCGTGCGGTGATGAGTGCTGACAACAAAGATGCACTTTATAAAGATGGCGATTACATTTTTGATATGCCTCAAGCAATCTCTCCTTACTTAATTGCGATTGGCGCTGGTAATCTAGAATTTAAAGCTATGTCACGCCAAACCGGCATTTTTGCTGAACCAACCATTTTAGATGCATCAGTTGCTGAATTTGAAGACACGCAAGCGATGATCGATAAAACAAGTACCATGTATGGTGAATATGCTTGGGGGCGTTATGATTTATTAATGCTTCCTCCTAGCTTCCCATTCGGTGGCATGGAAAACCCACGTCTGTCATTTATCACACCAACCGTTGTTGCGGGTGATAAAAGCTTAGTAAATCTAATTGCTCATGAGCTTGCTCACTCTTGGTCTGGCAACTTAGTAACCAATGCTACATGGGAAGACTTATGGCTGAATGAAGGTTTTACCTCGTACGTTGAAAACCGTATTATGGAAGAAGTTTATGGTCGTGACCGTGCGGTTATGGAGCAAGCGCTTGACGCTGCGGGCCTGCGTGCTCAACTTAAAACTATTGCAGCGCCAGATACTCGCCTTAACTTAAAACTTAATGGCCGCGATCCGGACGATGCATTCAGCTCAGTGCCATATACTAAAGGCCAGCTATTCTTAATTTACCTTGAAAACAAGTATGGTCGCGACAAGTTCGACCCATTTGTAAAAGCCTATTTTAAAGAGTTTTCATTCAAATCTTTGACCACCGCAGAGTTTGTTACTTACTTAAAAGCGAACTTAATTGAACAGTATCCAGGTGTTGTTAGCATGGATAAAGTAAACGAGTGGATTTTTCAGCCTGGCTTACCGAGCGATGCACCAAACCCAACCTCAGATGCATTCGATAAAGTAGATAGTGCAACAGCAGCATGGTTAAAAAGTGAAACAACAGCCGCACAACTTCCTACGGCAAATTGGACTGTGCATGAGTGGTTACACTTTTTAAATAACTTACCACGTGATTTAAGCCTAGATAAAATGGCGATGCTAGACAGTGAGTTCAATCTTACACAATCAACTAACGCAGAGCGTGCTTTTGCTTGGTTTATGCTTGCGGTTGGCAATGGCTATCAACCTATCTATCCAGCACTTGATAAACACTTATCAGGTATTGGCCGTCGCAAGTTAATCGTGCCGTTATACAAAGCTCTAATTACTAATGGTAAACGTGAATGGGCACATGAAGTATACCTAAAAGCGCGCCCGGGTTACCACCCACTTGCGCAAGGTACTATTGACGACTTGTTTGCTAAGTAATAGCTAAATAACTCAAAATTAAAAAAAGGGCGATTTATTCGCCCTTTTTGCTATCTATTTTAATCAGCGCTATTTATTTTTAGTGACTTTATCAATGAAAGCTTGCTGCTCTTGAGCACTGGCTTGTTGCCACCAAAAATCTAACATGGCGGCAGCACTAGGCGCATTACCTGCATTAGGTGCAGGGCGAGAAACTGGAGCTTGTAAATTAGCAGCATTAGGTGCAGCTCTGGTTGTTGATGCTGCTGTTGGCGCTACTTGCACTGTCGCAACTTGAGAGCTAGCACTACTTGTCAAATCAGGCTCAGCTATAATAGCCAGTGGCGTGCCTAATGACGCTCCTTTTGCTTGTAAGCTCACTTGCGGCGCTTCTGCAAAAACTTCTGCTGCTACCGCATTATCAGCACGGTTAAACACCACATCATAATCTGTATTGGCAGCAATGGTCATCGTCACCCAAAATGGTTCTGAGTCGATAACTTGATGCTCATCGTAACCTTGTTCGTACAGATCGGTGTATTTAAGTTTGACCTGATATACGCCAGGAACTAGTTCGATTTCATCAACACGATTGAAAAATGAATGTTCAATTTTCTTATCGCCCACTTGTAATGGGACTATTTCTTCAGGAAAATTAACGGTTTCAGCCACACTTGTCGCACTCAAAAATAATGACACAATACCGCTTAATAATATCTGTTTACGCATAATAGCTCCTTGTTGTTTGATTTCAGTTTGACACTGCAGGCAAAGTTTGTCATTAGTGACTTTAGTACAACCGACAAAGAGCCCTTTAAATGAGCCAAGAAACTATTTTTACTAAAATTATTAACCGCGAGATCCCAGCTGATATCATCTACGAAGATGAGCTTAGTTTAGCGTTTAGAGATATCAACCCTCAAGCCCCTTTTCACGTGCTGATTATCCCGAAAAAAGCGATTGCGACCATCAATGATATTACTGAGCAAGATGCGCCAATTGTTGGCCACCTGTATGTGGTAGCTGCGAAAATAGCCAAACAACAAGGCTTTGCAGAGGATGGTTTCCGCGTGGTAATGAATTGCAATGAACATGGCGGGCAAACTGTTTATCATATCCATTTACATATGCTAGCTGGTAAAATAATGGGATGGCCTCCTTATCAAGATAAGACAAAAGGTTTAATTTAAACTGGTTTACTGTAAATATTTGTAAAAAAACATTAACTTTGGAAAAAATATTATTTTATATTAATTTCAATTGTTTACAGTTATTTTTAAATTTTCCCTTTGTGAAAAATACGAAAAACGTTATAAAACTATGCATATCTTACCCCCAAGTAATAAATTTCTAATACAAAAGGAGCGGGTTGCATGTTAGGATTGATTGGTCAACTTTATTCAAGAGTATATAAGTATGAGTAGTACAGCCTTTTTGTTACTAGATCTAGAGCCAATTAATACAATTGGTATTAATGTATTAGAGCCTTTATTAAAAACCCAAGGGCTCAATGTTACTAACGGAACAAACATATCTGAAGTTCCTGAGGGAACGCGCTTATTGTTTATCGAAACATCAAGCCAAGACGCTTGGGGTAAATTGAAAGAGCAACTGGTCAACCTACGAGTTAAATGCGATATCGTATTATTCAACTTAGACGAAAATCCAGAACTTGCTAATCGCGCATTGCTGAGCGGTATTCGTGGTGTTTTTTATACTACCGACAACGCTGATGTGCTAATGAAAGGCATTCGTTTATTACTAGAAGACCAGCTGTGGTATCGTCGTGATATCATGTGCAACGCGTTAAACCGTATGCTGCAATTTAATAAAGACGCACTACATAAACTTACTGACGGTGATATTGAACCAGTAAAATTAACTAAGCGTGAAAAAGCAATTATCTCTTTGATGAGTAATGGTTCTAAAAATAAAGAAATAGCTGAAGCGTTAAGTATTAGTCCACACACGGTAAAAACTCATTTATACAGCGCATTTAGAAAGACAAAATGTCGTAATCGTATTGAATTATTATCGTGGGCACAACAAAATATTCCTGACGAAATTCGCTAGCCTAGCAACTCTTATTTTAATATTAAAAACAGGTACTTTGTGCCTGTTTTTTGTTTATTCAAGAGCGCGATATTTGCTAACAAACGCAATTGCCATTATTCTAAACTCGTCACCTCGATCTGCTTGGAATATGAATGCTCGACTCCCTCACGCTCTACTCTGCCAGTGCCGCCATGATGGTCGTCATGGCATTACTCAATTTTTTAACTTGGCGCGCTAATAAACACACCCCAGGCACAGTGCTGTATATACTTTATCCTTTAGTGCTATTTATTGCCTTGATGAGCTTTGCCTTACATGGTCATTTCGATAGCACTGCCACTATTGTACTTGCAAATAGTTTATGGTTTAGCGCATCCATCATCCATGCGTTAGCAATCAGCCAATTTATAGGTTATCGCGGCAAAGAGTTTCGGTTTTTTGTATTAGCAACTTTATTTTGCGGAGCGTTGCTAATGTACTTTACCGTAGTTGACTCTAACCTACGTAATCGCATGCTGGCCTCTGATTTACAGCATATAAGCGAAGCATTTTTCTTACTTTATTTATTTATTCGCTTTGCGCGCAAACCTTACCCTAACGGTAGCATCGTCTATATTTTGATCCTTACGATTATCAGCTGTATTTTTACTGGGCGAGTTTTTTTAATGGAAGGTGTGAACAACCTAACACTACTGAAAGAAAACTGGTTTACCATTACGTTATTGATCAATGGTGTGATTGCGCCAATATTTTATACCACTGGAATGGCGTTACTGTGTAATGAGCGTAGAGAGCAAAATCTCAACCAACTAACGAGCAAAGCGCAAAAAGATTTAGAAATTCGCGGGCTATTCTTGTCAACTATTAGCCATGAAATTCGCACCCCTCTCAATGGTATTTTAGGTAGCGCACAACTAATTTTGAATCAATCAACCGATCCCCGTGATAAACCTTACTGCGAAGCCATTATAAACTCTGCAGAATCACTCAACTTATTGGTTGATAAAGTACTTGATTACGCCAGCCTAGACCAACACAACGAAGCGCTCTATGAGGAAGACGTAGAATTTAAAACCTGGTTGCATAACTTATGTTTATTACTTAGCCCACTAGCTGAGCAAAAGCGCTTAAAGTTTGAGTTAATATACAATCTTCCTGAGCAAGCTTGTTACTACTGCGACCAACAAAAACTAAGGCAAATTATTATTAACCTAGTCGGTAATGCAATTAAATTTACCGATAAAGGTGAAGTTAAAATTCAGGTGGAATTACTCGAAGAACGCCAACTTGAGCACCACATTCGCATCAGCGTAATTGATTCAGGTCCAGGCATTGAAGATGACGAAATTGAGTACCTTACAGAGCCTTACGTACAAAGCAGTGCCGGCAAAGAAAAAGGTGGCACAGGTCTTGGTCTTGCTATTACCAGTCGCTTGCTTGATAAACTTAATTCAAAGCTCGATATTATCAGCAAACTAGACCAAGGTAGCTCGTTTAGTTTTGATATTACTCTGGCACTTGGCGAGTTGAGTTTAGTTGAACAACGTCATCAATCGAAGGACTACTTAACTGGATTAGACGTATTATTGGTCGAAGATTTAGATTTAAACCAAAAGATAGCTATTGAGTTTATGGCCGATGACGAACATAAAATCAAACTAGCCCGTGATGGTAAAAGCGCTATCGAACTAATGCAAACCTACCATTTTGATGTTGTGCTACTAGATATGAACTTACCGGACTTTACTGGTCAAGAGGTACTCAAAACTCTCAAAGGTATGGAACATAAAAATCAACGTACCCCTGTACTGGCCTTTACAGCCAGTTTAAGTCCTGACGAAATAAAAGAATATTTTACTTTAGGGATCAAAGACATTGTTGGTAAACCTATAAAGCAACAAAAGCTACGCCAAGCATTGAGTGACTCACAAAACAGCCAGGCACCTAGTGTTGCGGTAGAACTCAGTGACATTTTGTATGATGACACCGCCGCCGAAACATTAAAAAGTTCTTTTAGCGAAGATGAAATATCTTCTATATACAACGAGTTTGTGCTGTCTGCTCGTAACAAGCTGATCCGTGCTCAGCAATTATTAGATGAAGATAAAGAACAATGTATCAAGCTGCTCCATCGCCAAGCAAGTACCGCTTTACAGCTCGGTTTTAACCGCTACGGTATAGAGTTAAAAAAAATAGAACGACGCTTACTCGATAACAAACCGCTTAAAGAGTCACTCACAGAAGCGTTGGTACTGTGGCAAAATAGCCTTGAGCAATATTTAAAGTATGTCAGGGAGCAGATGAGTTGACGAGAGTGAAGTTTCAAGGAAAAAGAAGCAAGGTTAAAGGTGAAGTTATTCCTGTTTTGATGAGTAAGATCTTAGTTTTGTCCGACAACATCATTAACCGGCGTTTTAGTGCAAAATAACAAACATAATTCCCAGCTATTTTAATTACTTGTTTACAAAAGTAATTATTGGTGAAATTATCAGAGTATGTAATATACGCCGTTTAGGTGTGTTATAAACCACCCAAATGGTGTTCAATAAGCGCTAGGAATCAGGAGAAGTCATGAGGTTTATACGCAAACTGATCGCTAAGAGGAAGCTGCAACGGCTTGCAAAGATAATAACTCGCAAGACCGATCTACGAACTGAGCTGTCTTCTGATTCAAGCCCAAAACAGGAAGCACTTGATGAATATTTGTATATCTGCATTGAATCAGATGACATATCTGAACTTATGCTCGAATTTAACCTTAATAAGGACAGTTTGAAGGAAATCTACAATGACCTGATTCTAATGAGTCTTGGTCAGTGGGTAAAAGGCCAATATGTTGCACTGTCCACACTATACAATTATGAAGCACTAGGCTTCTATTTGGTTGCAAAAAATAGCGGAATTGAAAATTCGTCAATCGGGGAAACGTTGTACGATTACTGGTATGGCAACATTACAAAGCTTGATTTGGCGGGGTTGCTCAATGCCTAACTCAAGGCACTCAAATCGGACTCGGTAATATTGTCACCTTTTAGCTTGGTCGTTAGGCATCAGGAGATAAGTCGGTGGCTTTAACACAAATTCAGGTAATTCAATCTTTAGGTGAGTCCATGTCTTGGCTTGAACGAGAGTTGAGTTGGGGGGTTCCTATTACTGAGCTAAGGCACTTGACCGGAAGAATCGGTGAGCTTTATTCCGCTTTGATTACTAATGGGCAAATGGCAACTGAAGTGAATCAATCGGGATATGATGTTGTTAGCGGGGAAGGTGAACGAGTCTCTGTTAAAACCACCGGACGTTTGGCTAATAGCGGTCATATTTCTTTTAATCCAAATACACTTAACTGTGTCGATCGAGTTATTGTGTTACGGATTAACATTGAAGAAATGCAAATTGAAACCTTGTTCGATGGAACAGTTGAACAAGCAAAAGTTCTTATGTGCACTTCAGGCTCAAAATATACACTTGCTTTGAGTAAACTAACAAAACCTAGTAGTCTCAATCGCGATATACCTAAAGTAAAAGAGGGTGTGTGGCGAGAACTAACAGTTGTCGAACGTGAGAATGGTTCAATAGAGATCATGGAAAATGAAACTCCTCTATTACCAGCTAAACCACATTTGAGGCGAGTAGCTAAAGAGTTGGGTGTATCAATGATAAATAGCAATGGTAACCATTACAACACACGGCAGTTAGGTAGTTTGATAATCCGCGAGCTGAATGCTTAACCTGGTTGCCGGAGGTCCCCTCCAGCCCCACACCACCCATCATGCGCTTTTTATTAACAGGAAGCGCAATGTTAATGCCTTTTGTTTTTGAGTTTCTACAACGGCCTTGGTCTAGGATCTGTATTACTCTTAAGCGCAGCGCCTCTTAACCTCTTTGTGAATAATCCACTAAGTTTTTTGCACAAAGAGCAGGGAATGAGGGAAACTTGCCGCTATCGCCCATACAGATCATCAAAACGCTCTATATCGGCTTCATCTAGAATACGGCCAGTTTGTACTTCAATAACAATCAACGGCTCAGTTTGATTGTTGGCCAAACTATGGATTTGGTTTGGTGCTATATAACACGACTGATCGGCTGTTAAAGTCTGCGTATTACCAGCAATACAAATATCTGCCACGCCTGATACGACAACCCAATGTTCAGCGCGGTACTGATGGCGCTGTGTTGAGAGTTTGCCTGCAGGGCTGACAATAATTTTTTTCACTTTAAAGCCGGTGCCTGCAATTAACACCCGGTAACTACCCCACGGTCGATACACGGCTTGATGATGGATCAATTTATCGTCGTGCTTAACGGCTAATTGCTTTAATAGTTCCGGGAGCTGATCTAACTGGCTTTTACTCGCGACTAAAGTTGCATCATGGGTGTGAATAATCGCTAAATCACTCACCCCAAGAGCTGCGATGCTATGACCTTCTTCACCACTGAGTAAGTTGTTATGGCTATGTAAAACCACGTCATCTGTGCTTAGGCTATTGCCTTGCTCGTCTTTATCGGCACTTTGCCATAGCGCATTAAAACCGCCGACATCATTCCAATTCAGCGCTAAAGGCAACACCGCCACATTTGGGCTGCGTTCTAAAATAGCATAGTCGATTGAATCACTTGGACAGTGTTTTAAGACTTCGTTATTGGCACGGATAAAACCTAAGTCGCCACTAAAATTGGCGGCTGCTGCAATGCAACTGGCGATCTTTGGTGCAAAACGCTCAAGTTCAGCAAGGTATACGCTAGGAGTGAATAAAAACATCCCACTGTTCCAGCTATACTCGCCACTGGCAAGATATTGCTGTGCTAATAGTAAGCTGGGCTTTTCTTTAAATTGATCAACTTTATAGCAGTTTGAAGCCGCTATTTTAGTGCCATTTTTAATATAACCGTAACCGCAATGGGCCGAGTCTGGCTCAATCGCAAAGGTAATTAATTTGCCCTGTTGCGCCAAGCTTATCGCATCAGGAAGTTGCTCTATTAACAACTCAAAGTTATTAATATGATGATCGGCTGGCATCACTAATAAAGGTTTATCAAGCCCTTGCTGTAATGCATATTGTGCTGCCAATGCGATGGCGGGAGCAGTATTTTTGCCATCAGGCTCTAACAGTAACGCCATGGTTGCAGCATCGATTTGCTGGCATTGGCTGCTGACAATAAAGCGATGCTGCTCATTACAAACCAAGATCGGATCGGTAAAACATGAGTCAGAGACTCTCTTTAAGGTGCTTTGCAATAATGACTCATCTCCCAGTAGAGGTAAAAACTGTTTTGGCATAGCTTGGCGCGATAATGGCCATAACCGCGAACCGATACCACCGGCCAATACAACTGGAATAATGGAGTTTTTCATAGCAAACACACTTAAATTTGAATGCCCGTAGTTTAACAGAGTATAGCGAGTGCATTACAGCAACTAAAAAATCTATTTTTCGTCATCGACTCGCTTTTAATTCAAGCTGTTCTACACTAAATCTTAATTACCTGTATTAGGTTTACAGCTTTGCTTTGATAAGGATGTTGTTATGGCTAACCAAACCCGTTCATTCGGAGATTTTGTACGTAATATCGGCTTGACTAAAAAGCTTGTTATTGCCTTTTTGCTCGTTGCATTAATTCCCTTGACGATTGCCATCAGTCTTGCGCTGTATAACTCGGCGACTGCTTTAAATAAACAAACTTACGCTCAATTAGAAGCGGTTAGTGAAATTAAAAAAAGCGCCATTGAGAGGCATTTTGCCGATATACATGCGCAATTATTATTTTTAGCACAAAGCCCTTTACTCCACACCGCAGCTGATGAACTTAGCCGTGCATTTAAAGAGCCCTATACAACCGCCCTCGACAGCACCGCAGAGCAACAGTTGGCAGATTACTATCACAATGACTTTAACACTAAATACCGGCTTAAAAACGAAGATAAATTACCAACTTCTGAGCTGCTTTCTACACTTTCGCCCACAGCTAAATATTGGCAATCACAATACCTAGCAGATAATCCATATCCACTTGGCGAGAAAGCAAAGTTAGCACAGGCAAGTGCTGACAATAACTACAATCTACTACACAGCAAATACCATAGTTTTTTACTAAACTTTGCGCAAAAATTTGATTTTTATGATGTATTTATCATCGACAATCGCAGTGCTGAAGTGATTTACTCTGTTTACAAAGAAGTTGACTTTGCCACCTCTTTACTTGATGGACCTTATGCTAATAGCAACCTAGCATTGGCATTTAAACAAGCAAAAATGATCAATGAAGATGAAATTACCTTTGTAGATTATCAGCAATATTTGCCATCTTATAATGCACCAGCTAGTTTTATCGCCACCCCGATTTATAACCAAGGCGTACATACTAGCACCTTGGTTTTTCAACTATCCATTGATGCCCTGAATGTCATTATGACTGAGCGGGCAGGCTTAGGTTCAAGTGGCGAAACATATTTAGTCGGACCTGATTTTTTAATGCGTTCTGATTCCTTTCTCGACCCCGAAAACCATTCGGTCGTAAATTCTTTTCGCTACCCAAGCATAGGTAAAGTAAAAACACTGGCAACTGAGCTTGCTCAGCAAGGAAAAAAAGGTCAGCAAGTAATCACCGATTATAGTGGCTCCTTAGTACTGTCGTCTTATCAACCCATTAACGTATTAGGCATGCAGTGGTCGCTACTGGCTGAAATAGATAAAAACGAAGCTTTTGCCACGGTCAGTCATTTAACGACGATTCTCGTTAGCACCTTAATCATATCGATTATTGCCATTACTCTGGTCGCGATTTGGTTTGCTCGTTCACTCACCCGCCCGGTGCAATTACTGGTCGACACAATGCGTCACGTTGAACAAAAAGGTGATTTTTCGGTACGAACGCCAGTGCTTTCGAATGATGAAATAGGTTCATCGGCAAGTGCTTTTAATTGCCTGCTTGATGCGCTGCAAAGCTCTATTTCCCAAACCAATACGGTTATGAATAAGATGGCCGCAGGTGAATTTAACCACCGAATTAGTGCGCCCTGCAAAGGCGAATTAGATTCCTTAAAACAGGCCACAAATAATTGCGCAGACTCGCTAGAGCAAGCAATGAGTGAACTAAATCATATTATAGATGAAATGAGCCAAGGAAATTTTAATAGCCAAATAACAACCCCAATGCAGGGACAGTTGGCCACCTTAAAACAAAATATAAATGGCTCACTGCAATCGCTAAATAGCACCATAACTGAAATTGTCGGGGTGATGAGCCATATTGAACATGGTGATTTTAAACAACAAGTTACGGTAGCCGCACAAGGCTCTTTGGCGCAATTAAAAAACAGTGTGAATAATTCAGTACACAGTTTAGCCGGAGCGGTAAGTGATATCAGCCGCGTAATGAGCGCACTTCACGATGGGGATTTTTCACAACACCTTGAGCAACCTCTGCAAGGCCAGCTAGCCACACTTAAAAATGATATCAATGCCAGCGTCGACAATCTCGCGTTAATCATTAAAAATATTAACGATGTTATGGCAGCCGTAAATGCAGGCAACTTTAAACAACAAGTAAATTGCAGTGCCAATGGCCAATTATCAACTTTAAAACACAATATTAATAACTCAATTATGGGTTTAGACACTGCTGTAAGTGAAATATCAAACGTTATGCTGGCGATCAGTAAAGGTAACTTCGAGCAGACAATCGATAGCGATATGAATGGCCAACTCAATGTACTTAAAGATGATGTAAATAGCTCTATTAGCAATTTGAGTATTGTTATTGCTGAACTCGCGCGCGTTATGGCAGCTATGCGTAGCGGTGATTTTAATCAACAACTAGAAACAAACATGCAAGGCCAATTAGCGCAGCTGCAAAATGATGTGAACAGCTCTTTGACCATCACCGCAGATGCAATCGCAGAGGTGACTAAGGTATTAAGCGGGCTTGCTCAAGGCAATTTAAATCAACAAGTACAGCAGGATTACCAAGGTGTATTTGCTACATTAAAAGCAGATGTAAATCAAACGATTGAAAAACTTACCAGTGTTATTAGCAGCATCCAAGACTCTGCCTCAAGAGTATCACAAAGCGCCGCAGAGATAGCAGAGAGTAACACCGAAATAAGTCAACGTACTGAAGAGCAAGCAGCTAATTTAGAAGAAGCCAGTGCCAGCAGCAGTAACATGCTGGATGAAATAGCCGCCATTGCTAAGCAAGCTAACGAAGCGGTTAAGCTTGCAGAAAATGCTCAAATAAGCGCAACTGAAGGGGGCGAGCTGTCTACACAAACGGTTCATGCCATTGTTGAGGTTAATAATTCCAGTAAGGATATTAATGAAATTGTCTCTGTTATTGACGAAATCGCATTTCAAACCAATTTATTAGCTCTCAACGCTGCGGTAGAAGCAGCCAGAGCTGGCGAGCATGGTCGCGGGTTTGCGGTCGTTGCCAATGAGGTTAGAGAATTAGCTGGACGCAGCGCAACCTCGGCGAAACAAATTAAAACGATAATAAGCAACAGCAACCAAAAAATTAGTCACGGTACCGCCCTTGCTAATTCATCAGGTGAGAAACTAAAGCAAATTGTCAGTGCTGTGGCTGACGTTAACCATATGATAGTGTCAATCAATAGCTCTTCGATTACTCAACAACAGGCAATTAAAGAGGTAGATATTGTGGTACAACGTCTAACAACCTTGATCCAAGAAAACTCAGCGATGACTGAAGAAACCATGGCTGCGGCGAAACAAATGGCAGATCAAGCTAACACGATGCGTCACTTACTCGGGTATTTTTCACTGCAAAAGGCGCCGTTATAAGGTAAATAAATTCACTGATAAAATCGCAACGATTAATTGGCGATTCAAATTAACAAACTTGTTAAACTAGCAGCACTGGATATTTTAATGCGAATTTAGGGATTAATAAGTGTACTTGCGACAACTTCAGTTAACAATGGTGTGTGCCGTAGCGATGCTGATACCACCAGCAGCTGTGGCTACGGCTGCTTACCAATGCACGGTTGATGGCGTGGCTACCTTTAGTCAACTACCTTGTGGTGACGATGCTAAAGAAATCAAAATTCCACCAACTAATGTGACCCAAGCAGCTAATACCCAACAAAGCAAAGATATCATGGAGTCTGTAGATAGTTATGTTGCGATGCAAAAAATTGATCGTGAAATTGCAGTTTATCAACGAGAAATAAAGCAACTTCAAGATACTCTTGCAGAACAAAAAACCAAAATAAACTATATGACGCAAGACTCTGCAAATAAAATGGGAGCAAACTCAATTGCTGATGCGATAGCAAAACGAACAGCACAAGCTGAGCAACGCATTGAGCCGAAAATAAAGCAGTATCAGCAACAAATTGATGCGTTAAAGGCGTTTAAAACGCAACTAAGCCAATAAATTTAGCTTAGGGTTTGTTTAACCACTTTTATTAGCTGTGCTATATCACTACTGTTGTTATAAATATGCGGTGAAACTCGCACCCCATATGCTCGCGCATCGACACTTATGTTCGCCTGAGACAGTGCGCTTAATACCGCCGGCTGTTGCTCGCCAAAATTTAAAATAGCTGTACCGCTGCATTTTTCTGGCGTTGTTGGTGACACCAAATATGGCCTAAACTCTGCACTTAATTGTTCAAGTAGCGCCAAGTTGTGCGCTCGCACTGTTGCAACACCTAATTTAGCAAAGTAACCAATGCTATGCCCGGCGAGTACAAATGGCGCAATCGATGGAGTGCCGCCCCAAAAACGCAATGCGCTATCATGATAAGCAAAGTGATGAATATCAAACTCAAATGGATTTTGATGTGAAAACCACCCTACATCTTGTGGTTCGCACACATTTAATTGCGCTTGGCTTACCCATAAATACGCCGCACCTGGACCTGAGCATAACCACTTAACGCTGGAACCAATCATAAAATCAGCATCAACTTGGCTTAAATCTAGAGGTAATACACCAGCTGACTGCGCCACATCAACAAGACTCAAACAGCCTGCGTGCTTACACAGTTGCGTAATTTCAGCTACGGGCGCTTGCTGGCCAGTATTTGAATAAGCGTGACTGATAAATACTAAATCAATATCTGCTTGAATATATTGTTGCCATTGCACGCTATCAGTTAAATCTACGTGTTCAGGAATAAACTTTATTTCAGCGCTACTAGCCAGCGCTTTTTGCATTGCAAACCCCATGCTAGGAAAGTCACTTTGCGCCATCAACACCTTACAATTAGCTTGCTGTAAGCGAGGATGCGACATAACTAACTTTGTTAAAGCGCTCGATAAATTTACTTGTGGGCAAAATTGCCTGCTCGGTGAATTAAACAATGTACTGAGCGCCTGAGTAAAGCGCTCAATGGCTGGCAGCCACTGTTGCCATGGCTCTTTATTACTCGCTTGCCAAGGAGCAAAAAAATGCTGGTTAAAATCATCTTGGCTGCTTTTCAGTGCACGGCCAACAGAGTGATTTAGCAAGTAACAGCCTGCCGCAAGATTAAAGTCATCTTTGTACATATTAATTACTCACCCATTGCTTTAATTGTGCTAAATCATCATAACGAGTTCTTATATCATCACGCTTTGCTGCTGCTCGACGATCTCTTAATTGTTCAAGAGAATCCAATAACACATGCAATGGCGGACCGCTGGCAGTTACTTTATTCATATGTTGCTGTTGCATGTGTTGAGCTGGCTGAGCTATAAACTTACTAACCAGTTGATTATGATGACCTATTGCAGTATCGCCATGCAGCTTACATACTTGTATAAACAACTTGGCATTGGTTTTAAACCACGAGCTATGGCGGGTATCTCCTGCCGCTAAAAAGTCATCCATTATGCTTGGCATACGCATAGACTCTCGCAGAATTTGCTGATCTTCAGGCATCATATATAAAAATTTATCCACCAGCATTTGTGAATAACTCGGTTCGTTGGCAAAGCATAAACCTAACAGCATATCTATAACGTTAATTCCGGCAAAATCTCCCGCATTGGCTCCACGGTAAACCTCTTTGCCAACCCGATACGGCTTATAGTAAGGACGTACACAGAAAAAGAATCGCTCGGTGTCTAACTGATTATATAAAGCCGTATTCGATTCAATCACATCGACCAACGCCTGCTTGGCAACTTTAAGTAAATCACCGCATAGCGGATGCGAAATACCTAATGGCTGAATTTTTAATAATGCATCAGCTGCTCGCTTATAGGCTAAAATCCCTTTGGTATTGTAATCAATGAATAATTTTTCATCTGGCAGATCCGTAAAGCGCTTATAAAGGCCATTAATAGCCTTATTATGGGTGGTTAAATGAGCCGTCGCAAAGCGCGGAGTAACCCCTATTGATGCACCAATATGCATAGCTAGTGCCGAGGCCTCGACTAAAGGCGAGGTTGTTTCGCGCGATGGTTCAGTGATCTCATGGCGTCGACAAGCCGCCATAAATAATCCTACATTGCCAAGTAAATCAAACGCACGATCAAACCCTTCGTCAGTATTGCCTTCTGCTAGTAACTTACGAATATGCGCATTACCCTCAGCCTCTAACTGATGCTTAAATTGCTCCCCGACAAATTCTACGTTAGCTTTATCTTCTTGTTGCCAATAGATAGCCTCTAGTTGACTATTAATTTCTACAAAGCGGGTTCTGAGCCACTCATCAAATGCCTGGGTATTATTACTCACAGATATTACTCCACACCAAAGTTTATTGCATTAATGTTAACAGATAACATAGAGCACAAATCAGCAAAACCACTAATAAAAATCCATACAATTAGTGATATTCACTCTATAATCACTATTAAATGCAATTTATTGTCGTAATTATGAGTTTAGATAAAAAAGATCAACAATTACTAACGTTGTTACAAAGCAATGCGCGTACCTCTGTATCAGAACTTGCAACAACTGTAAGCTTATCGGATACCCCTTGCTTAAGGCGTATAAAAAAACTTGAAGCAAGTAAGGTGATCACTGGCTATCACGCAGCCTTAAACCCACGCGCACTCGGGTTAAAAGTGCTGGTCTATGCGTTTGTGCGGTTGAGCCAGAATTCCGCCAGTGCGGCAAATATGTTTGAAGAACACGTGGAAAAACTGAATCATGTACTGGAGTGCTCTGTCATATCAGGAAGCTATGATTACTTATTGAAGATTATTGCTACCGATTTAGAAAGCTACGAAAGTTTTGTTAAATATAAGCTTGGGAGTATTGATTGTATTGCTAACATTGAGTCTACAGTGGTTTTAAAGCAAACATTTAGCAAAAGGCAGCTACCACTTTAAAAAATAATACTATTTAGTGCCGATTCGCTATACTGAAATATCATTATAAAAATAATATTTAACAAGGATGCATGTGAAGATTTTTCGTTCAACATCCAGTTCTTTTGTTTTTTACATATCGTTTGCTGTTGCTTATTTTGCAACTGGTAAGTTATTAACTAATTTTGCCTTTCAATCACAAGTCATCCCTATTTGGCTCCCTGCTGGTATTGCCTTAGTTGGCTGTTTTATCTGGTGGTGGCGTTTTATACCGGCATTATTTATTGCCTCTGTCGCCTTTAATTTAAGTACCGGTGATAACCCGATCACTGATCAGGTTTTAATTGGCAATACGCTAGAACAAGTACTGCTAATCGGCTTAGGCGCCGTGCTACAAGGCATGATTGGCGCTGCTCTTTTAAAGTACTGGCTAGGCCATCCGCTGTATTTAAAACAACGCCAATCGATTATTTATTTTATTTTTATCGTCGGTATTGTCGTCAGCCTCATATCGGCCAATATTGGAGTCTATGCTTTAAGTCAATTTAATCCCGCCTACAGCATTGAAAATCACTGGAAAAATGTTACTTATTGGTGGTTAGGTGACTCACTCGGTGTGCTGATCGCAACCCCCTTTTTATTGGCCTTACTACAGCCTAAATTTAAACGACACTACGTCACCCCATTGCCAACCATCGCAGTCTGCTCGGTATTATTCGTCTCTGTCGCCTTAACCACTAAACTATACAACCAAGAGACATATTCAAATGCGATACAAATTGCCAAGCGTGAAACATCTATCATTGAAAACAGTTTACTGCGCAATTTAAATCTTAGCCAAATAACCGTACAAAGCCTTGCGAGCCAAATTCAATCAACACCAACTTTAAGTCAGCAAGAGTTTGATAGCTACAGTGCCCAATTACTGGCTGAGCATTCATTTATTAAAGCATTTTCATGGAATCGCAAAATTCCCCCAGCTCAGGTCAGTGATTTTAACAAGCAGCTCGATGAAATTTATAATTCATATAACTTTGATCCGAGTATTAAAGGAGCGCCATTATCAAACGACGATCCATTAGTGATTATTACCTATATCGCCCCTTTTTCAGAAAATCAATCCGCTATTGGTTTTAACCTCAATTCTCGTAAAGATCGCCGTGAGACTTTACTCGACCCACGCATCAAAAATCGCCCTGTAGGCACTAAAATAATTCAATTAGTGCAAGCACAACAACCTGAGCCCGCTTATTTATTATTTGCTCCGGTGTATCAACAAAATAATGAAGTTGCCTCAATTAAAGGCTACGCAACAGGTGTATTTTTAGTGGAAAACATACTTGCTCAATCGCTTACGCAAGCACAAAATAAGATGTTTAATATCGCTATTTATGAAGCCAATGCTACCAACCCGTTTTATTCAAACGCCGAAAATGTGCCGACCAAAAGCAATAAGCTTACAACCATCACGATTAATTTTGCAGGGCAAACATGGCTAGTTGATTTAACGATTAAAGATGAGTTTCTACCGCATCAAACTAATCACATGACACTCTTTTTAATTATTCTACAGGTCATTGTAAGCTCACTTATTTTACTGGTATTACTGTTATTTAATCATCAACATATTGCTCTATCGCGCTTAGTAGCGGAACGTACTCGCTCGCTTGTCAGAGCTAAAAAGCAATCTGATTTAGCGAATCAAGCTAAAAGCCGGTTTTTAGCCAATATGAGTCATGAAATTCGTACGCCGCTTAATGCAGTGATCGGTTTTTCAACCTTAGCTAAAAGTGAAGATAGCGCTGAAGTTCTCATCGGTTATCTAAATAAAATTAATTTAGCTTCTAAATCATTGTTAAGTTTAATCAATGATGTACTCGATATCTCTAAAATTGAATCACAAAAGCTCACCTTGGAAGTCGCTCCTTTTGATTTAAATGCTCTTATTGCCCGGATTAGCAGTATGTTCGAACAAAGCGCTGAACAAAAAGGCATTCACTGGAAAGTTGATAACCAATTACCAACTGATATTTGGTTTGAAGGTGATGTTATGCGAATTGAGCAAATTTTATTAAACCTGTGTAGTAACGCCATCAAGTTTACCTGCGAAGGTGAAGTAAGTGTCAGCGCATACTGTAAGGAGATTACCGATAAACGTAGGCAAATTACCTTGGCTATTAAGGACTCTGGTATCGGCATTGCGCCATCAGAGCAAAGTAAATTATTTGATGCATTCACCCAAGCTGATAATTCCACATCACGCAAGTTTGGTGGCACCGGGCTTGGTTTAACAATCGCAAAAGAACTTAGTTTGCTAATGTCTGGAGATATCAGCGTACAAAGCGAGCCAGGTAAAGGCTCCACATTTACCCTGTCTGTCGAGTTAAATACCTGTGCTGCGCAACAAGTAACGGCAAAGCACACACAACAGCATGTTGATTTAAGCAAACTAAAGATACTGGTTGCAGAAGATAACAGCGTCAATCAATTAGTAATAAAAGCAATGCTTAGCTCTTTGGGGATCACCCCAACACTGGTTGAAAATGGCGAATTAGCAGTAGAGCAAGTTAAAATAAATGACTTCGATTTAGTGTTAATGGATTGCCAAATGCCTATTATGGACGGTTACCAAGCCACCGCCTTGATACGTCAAATTAAAAGTACTGAACAATTACCCATCATTGCCTTAACCGCTGATGTAATGCCTGAGGATAAAGCCAATGCCTTAGCAATTGGTTTTAATCAGCATCTTGCAAAACCCCTCGAACTCGATAAGCTAACCGAGTGCCTAATCAATTATGTAGATGTTTATGAGTCTTAATGGAATATTACTAACTCTCACTTTATTAACAACCTCTAGCCTTGCTATCAGCCAAACCAACTGCGTTACTCAGTTAACTGATTTAAACTATATTATGAACAGCAAAAAACAGGGCTTATTACGGTTTGAAAAAAGCAATGCTAAGACGGATTTTTCCTATCATAGTGAGCAAGCATTTAGTGATTATTTAAGCTTTGCATACCAACATATTTTAGCGGCAAACCCGCGCGCATCAATGCCTTGCCCTATTTTAACTGATACCTATCAGCTTTTAGTTAAACAACAGCAACGCACTAGCCCCCCTAATATTGTTGATCTTATAGCGCCATTTGAGTTACGCCAAAATAACAACCACAAAGCGGTTCTATTAATTCATGGGCTTACCGACTCTCCATTTACCTATCATGACTTGGCAAAAATTTACTTTCAACAAGGCTATACCGTACGTACTTTGTTGTTACCAGGCCATGGCACCGCAGCTAATGCACTAAGTAGTATTAATACCAGACAATTGCAGCAAGCTACAGACTATGCAATTAAACGCACTATAAAAGATTTTGAACAGGTGATTTTAGTTGGCTACTCTACAGGTGCAGCCCTATTACTTAATTATTTAACTGTCGAGCCCGTTGACCCAAAAATAACTGCACTGATGCTATTTTCGCCCGCCACTGAACCACACAATAAAAATGGTTGGCTGGCGAAGTGGATTGACCGTATTCCCTTTGTGAATTGGATAGATAAAGACGCCGATATTGATTTTGCTAAATATGAGTCGTTTCCATTTAATGCAGCAACCGCAGCCGATGATGCTATGCGCTCCATCGCGTTACCAGAACTAATCGAGCGTCAATTACCAAACTTAGCTATTTTTTCAGTGATGAGTGATATAGATACCACCATTGATACCCGTGCATCGCTGCTATTGTTAAGCGCCTTACATGATGTAAAGATACGCCCTGCAAATAGCTTAGATACTTTGGTTTATTACGGTGATAAAACAACCATTACCAGTGATTTTCCAAAAGACTACAGGGTATTAAATCCACAGTGCAAAAATGCAACCTGTAAAAACATTCATGGTATTTCTCATATTGCCGTAGTTAACTCACCTGATAACCCTTACTACGGTATTGCTGGCGCTTATCGCAATTGCGGCAGTTACCTCGATGATGATACTTTGTATAAGCAATGTAAAACGACCGAAAAACCTAATATTGGCGAGCGTACTGCAGAAAATATTGCAGCATTTCCAACCTTTCAACGTCTGACTTACAACCCTTACTTTACTGAACAAGCACTCTATATAAAACAGTTTATAAAGCAGGTTGAAGGCTCGCAGGGCAATAAATAATGAGTATATTTAGTCACCGCTGGTTAACCAATATCAGTGCAATAGATGCCGCTGTTTGGCAGCAGTTTTTTGCCGATAATCCATTTACTGATCATGCATTTTTATTTGCATTAGAACAAAGCCAATGCGTATCAGCCGCGTCTGGTTGGCAACCGCAACATTTAGCCATTTACCAAAATGATACTTTGGTGGCATTAGCACCCGGCTATCTAAAAAGTCACTCTTATGGCGAATATGTATTTGATTGGGCATGGGCTGAAGCTTACCAGCAACATGGTTTAGAATATTACCCTAAGTGGTTATCTGGCTCACCGTTTAGCCCTATTGAAGGTCAACGCCTTGCGATTGCACACTCACACCCAGAACAAGTGTATCAGTACATAACAAAGACTTTAACAGCTCAATGTGAGCAACAAGGTTGGTCTGGCTGGCACATTAACTTTTGCTCGCAACAGCAAGTCTCTCAACTCACACCACATCAAGGTATGCATCGTATTGGCGTGCAGTTTCAATGGCAAAATCAAAACTACGCTACTTTTGACGATTTTTTAGCGCAGTTAACCGCACGAAAACGTAAAGTATTGAAAAAAGAACGTAATAAAATAACCCAGCAAAATATTAGAATTAAATGGCTGCAAGGTGAACAGATAACTAAAGCTGTGATGAGCCAGTTTTGCGAATTTTACCAACGCACTTATTTAAAACGCTCTGGCCACATGGGTTATTTAAATCATGACTTTTTTATTTTATTACACGCCTTAATGGCCGATAAACTGGTGATCATGCATGCCATCCATGAACACGAAGTGGTCGCTGCAACACTGAGCTTTAAAAATAATGACACACTATACGGGCGCTATTGGGGAGCTATAGCAGAAATTGATTGCCTGCACTTTGAGCTTTGCTATTACCAAGGTATTGAATATTGTATTAAATATCAGCTTCAGTGTTTTCACTCAGGTGCGCAGGGCGAGCATAAAATAGCACGAGGTTTTGCACCGGTATTTACTCACTCCGTACATGCCGTAATGGATGCTACTTTTAGTCCTGCGATAGCAGATTACTTACAACGTGAGCGTCAGCATATGCGCATCTATCATCAGCAATGCACTGAATTATTACCTTTTAAGATTGATAACTAATGACGTTTAAAAATCAATAACTGATTATTAGCAGGCATCGCAATATCATCAACAAGCATTAACCCTGCTTGCTCAGCTAATTGCTGTACCCATTCGAAATCACGAATGCCACTTTGGCAGTCTTGCTGATTTAAAAATTCATCAAAACGCTGATTACTTTCACTGGTAAAGTTGCCGTTGTATTTAAATGGGCCATAAATACACACGAGACCTTTTGACGCTAAATGCTTATTAACACCAGTAAAAAATTGCTCAACTAACGGTTTGCTGACGATGTGTAACGTATTAGCAGTATAAATAGCATCAACGGTATTTATTGGCCAAGGGCGATTTAGATCTAACTCTACTGGTGCGTGCAAGTTATCTAGCTTTGCTTCATCAAGCCACTGTTTAATACCATTATGATTAACCAAGCGATCACTGGTATGCCATTGTAAGTGAGGCAAATTAGCAGCGAAGTGCACGCTGTGTTGCCCCGTACCTGATCCCACCTCTAACACACTCTCGACTTGTGCTAAATATGCTGTGATGACGCTTAATATTGGATTTTTATTATTTTCACACGCTTGCGAGAAAGGTTTCGTCATATATATTTCCAAGCATCTCAATACAGATGCACCAAGATTGGTAAAGTATGCCCATTAGTAAAGCAAATCTTGCAACAGATGTCGCTATTAAATAATTAATTTTATATAAAAACTATATAATTCAAAGTAATAAAAAAAATATTGAGCATGGTATGAGTTATGCATTTATCTAATTGAATCAACCAAACGGAGAAGATTATGTATATATCACCTTATACCGCCCTAGACGCTGCAATTGCGGCAAGTGAAAAACCAGTAACAGATAAAATAGGCTGTGATGAACGTGCCACTGTAATTGATTTACTATCGCAAACAAATCAACAAAATCAGGCGTTAATACATGAAACAGACCAAATATTTATTCTTGGCTACAATTAAAAAACTCACCTTCCGCCAATATTTACAATTTGTGACTTGCACCGAAACCGATTAACTGTAATGATAATAATTACCATTACATCTAATCGGTTTTTCTTATGCATGAACATCACGCTATGCTTTATTATCAACAGCAAATGAAATGTATTTGCCCGCGACCTGGGCTACATGCGCCAGCTTTAGTGGCAAATTACATTGAAGCTGGCCTGAGTGCTGCACGTCATTACGAAAAAAACCACAGTCTATTGCTGCAAGAACTCTATCTAAGACACACTTTCCATGAAATCCTCAACAAAATGTGCGACTCTTTAGTCCATTGTGCAATTCGCAAACAATGTTTAGAGCAACTTTATAAACCGTTACTGGCATTAAAGCGCTTTTATAGAAGTCATAATAGTATCAAGAAATACCTGATACTAGAGCGTGAAGCCCGTATTCTCAGTCACGAATTTAACCCTTTCTAGGAGTTTTCATGAGCGAATTTAGAACCGAATCAGATAGTATGGGCGAATTACAAGTCCCTACAGATGCACTTTATCAAGCGCAAACTCAACGTGCTGTAAATAACTTTCGCATTAGCGATTTAGTAATGCCAAAACAGTTTATTACCGCTCTTGCTTATATCAAACAGGCCGCAGCGCAAAGCAACTACGAGCTAGGTCATCTCAGTAAAAATAAAGCACAGTTAATCGAGCGCGCATGCCAAGAGATCATTGATGGCGAACATTTAGAACACTTCCCTATTGATATATTTCAAACAGGGTCAGGTACTAGCACTAATATGAATGCTAATGAGGTGATTGCAACTTTAGCAAGTCGTTATGGTGATGAGGTTATCCATCCCAACGACGACGTAAACATGGGGCAAAGCTCTAACGACGTGATCCCTACCACTATTGCTGTAAGCAGTGTAATTAACGTGGTGTATGAACTATTTCCGGCGCTGGATCAGCTATCACAAACGTTGGAGCGCAAAAAGTCAGAAATAGGTGAAATCGTAAAAACGGGTCGAACTCATTTGATGGATGCTATGCCAGTGACATTTGCGCAAACTCTAGGGTCTTGGCAACACCAAGTTGATAGTGCAATGGCAGGGATCCGCTATAGCCTTGAAGGGGTATCTGCTTTAGCGCAAGGAGGCACAGCCGTTGGTACTGGTATAAATGCCGATCCCCTGTTTGCTGAGCAATTTTGTAAAAATCTCAGTGCCAACGTCGGTGTACGCTTTGTGCCAAGCAAAAACTTTTTTTATAACATAGGTTCGCAAGACACCATTGTCGCTTTATCAGGGCAGCTAAAAGTGCTCGCTGTTGCACAAATGAAGATAGCAAACGACCTACGTTGGATGAATTCAGGTCCACTAGCTGGCCTTGGTGAAATCGAACTTGAAGCACTGCAACCCGGTTCATCAATTATGCCCGGTAAAGTAAATCCTGTGATCCCTGAAGCGGCAGCCATGGTTAGTGCACAAGTGATTGGTAATGACGCAACTATTACTGTTGCAGGTCAATCAGGTAACTTCGAACTCAATGTAATGTTACCTGTAATAGCTTACAATATTTTGCAAAGTATTGAGTTACTGGCAAATAGTAGTCAAGCATTAGCTGATAAAGCGATTCGATCCTTTAAAGTGAAACACACCAATATCGACAAAGCACTCGCCAAAAACCCCATATTAGTGACCGCGCTTAATCCAGTCATTGGTTATGCTAAAGCAGCTAAAATTGCCAAACAAGCATATCAAGATGGCCGTCCAATTCTTGATGTTGCTGAGCAAGAAACTGACCTATCACGTAGTGAGCTGGAAACTTTACTCAATCCCGCAAAATTAACCCAAGGCGGGCTATAAAAATATTAAACCCGTCCTTAGCGTCGGGTTTAACCTTTGAATGCCATAGTTTTTATTGCTGTGTTATCTGCAAAGTGTATGATGGTGGTTACTTGTTCACCACTATGAAGGTTTATCATGCGCTTATTTATTATCGCGCTTCTACTGCCGTTATGTTTATCGGCTTGTTCTGATGCTGCGACCCCGAATAACAATCAACTTAGCCCGGCTCCTGCAGCGCTAGTTAAAAATAATCAAGCGACTAAGTTAAATCCGCAAACAGAAGTTCCGGCAACAAGAGATAACATTAAAAAGGTCCACCAGCAATTACAGACACAAATTGCAGCTCTAAACTGCGATAACAGCTCTCAATGTAAAGTATTACCGGTTGGTAGCCGTGCGTGCGGCGGCCCTAGTAGCTATATTGTTTACTCTAATAAAACGGCCAATGAGCAAGCCGTTGAAAAGTTAACTCAGCAGATCACCAGCCTTGAAAGCCAATTTAATGCACAGAACAAGATGATCAGTATTTGTCAGCACCTGACGGCCCCTGCGGCTCAGTGTATTGAAAATAAATGTGTTAAACTAGAAAGCTCTGCGACAAGTGTTTATTAAGGGAAACCAATATGAGTCGTTCATCATATTCTAAATTTTTAGTAACAACAGCCAGTTTGCTGATCCTCAGTGGTTGTGTCAGCACTTCTGACTCAACACCAGCAAACGGCAATACAAATGTATCTAAATTAAATAGCGCATTGGCTGAGTTGGTGCAAGATAATAGCTGTACCGCGAGTTTTCAATGTAAGGTGCTTGAAGTAGGCCAACGCGCCTGTGGTGGTCCAAGCCGCTATGTAGTGTACTCAACCTTGCACACACAACAAGAAAATGCAGAACAGTTAGCGGATCAAATTACTCAGCAAGAAACTGCCGATAATAAAACCAATGGTTTAAATGATTGTTTACCGGTTTTACCTGTGCAAGCATTATGTATTGATCAGCAATGCCAGTCGTTTGAGCTAAAATAGTCGCTCTGCTGCAACCGCGCTATACCAATAATGGGATCAGCGCGGAAATTACCACGACCGCCACAATACAAATCCCTGCTTTAAAAATAAAATGCATCGGCATCTGCTTTTTAACCCAATAGGCATAAATAAACCGTAAGAAATAACTCGCTGCCGTGCCAAACAAAGCAAAAATTAGTAGATAGGCGATTAAAATAATATTCACAACAACTCATTATTTGATAATTTAAGCCCTAAGTGTAAGGGCTTAATAATCAGAAGGCAAAACCTAGCGTTTACTAGTTCGAGCAATCAGTAACTCAGCAACTTGCTGTTTTACTGCCCGCTTATCATCTGGGGCAACGCCAAAGCGTTCAGCAAGTAATGCTATTTCTTCATCATTAAGGTTAAATGATAAACGTTGACGCGTTTTTTTTGATTTAACCTCAAGTGATAAAATTTTGCGGATCATATCGGATGGCGTTAGCTCTTGATCAATGGCTTGCTTTTTTATCGATTTTTGCACTTCACTGCTAAGATCAAACGCCATTTGCGTGGCTCTTACAGCCTGCTCCTGACGTAACCATTTATCTTTTGCATTACTCACTGCGCATCTCCAGGGAACAGATCAACAATGTCTGTGATTGGTCGGGTTAAAGTGAGTGATACTTCAGTTTCTCCACCATCCCAAATCTCAATGTTTAAACCATGGCTCCCATCGCTCGACTCAAGGCAAATCATTTCGCATGGTTCGCCACCTTCTTGCTCATAGCGTGGTAATGGCTGGCTACGATAATCTTTATTATGAAAATAACACACAAATGGTGATTCACTTTGTTGATAGCTTTTAGCTAAAAACTGCATATAACGCTCTGGTGTATTTTTCACTTCTAAGTAGGTTAAATCGTCTTCGTCAAAGATGCGCGCAAACTCATCCAGTGTGAAGATTTCATCCACTTCATCACGTTGGATTTTGATTGAAAAATTCGCCCACTCTTCACCATCGCTGCGCTCTATTTGCAAAAAAACCACCTTGCCAGCATCACTTTCAAGTACGAGCTCATAATCTGCACTGTGCTGATATTGATAAGTTTGCACATCGGTAACGCGTAATGTTTGCCCTTTTAGCCAACTTGGGTAAGCAAACGAATCAATCACTGTGAACATATCACCTTTTTTAAGTTCACTAGGGTGATTTAATTGGCGTTCAGGGGCTTTTTTAGACTTAAAGAAGTTAAACATAGACTGCCTCATAAGCAAAAAAGGTAACTTATAATAAGTTACCTTTTAATAATCGTAATTGCGCGTTAGCCGTTTTGCTTCGCTTTAATACGCGCTAAGATATCTGCACTTTTTGGATTGCTATCACCAATTCCAGCTTCAGCCATTTTAGCTTTAAGATCATCGCCATTAGTGTCAGCTTCAAGTACTTTAGCAGCACCAAGCTGGTCACTACGATCTTGTTGACGTTGCTTAATACGCTCAAGTGATTGGCGTGCATTCGTCATCGACGAGCTATTAGTATTAAGTGTGCTATTTACTGCCATTGTTGCTTGTTGCACGCTTTCAGTGGTTTTAACCATAGTAAGCTGACGTTGGTTTTCTTTGATCGATTTTTCAGCATCTTTTACTTGCTGCTTCAACGTTACAATGTGATTGCTAAAACCAGCTAACACTTGATCATGCTCTGCCTTTTCAGCTTCAAAGTCGCCAATTTTCTCAGCAATTTCTAGCGCTAACGGTTCATTACCTTTTTCAAGTGCTTGACCTGCATACGCTTCGTGCTCAGCAATTGAGGCATCTAATGCGCTAATCTTACGCTTCGTTTGCATTTCTTTAGCCATCACTTCAGTTAGGCTTTTTTTAGCACGCTGCAGCGCGTTTTGCGCATCAGCAATTTCTTGTTCAAAGATACGAATACCATTCGCGTCAACAATTGCTTCGCCCGCTTCACGCGCGCCGCCACGTACTGCTGTAAATAACTTTTTTAAAATACTCATAATCTTAACTCCACTTAAAATAGCTAGCTGTTAATCGTTTAAATAAATGGTTACCGCTTCTAATGCATCGATGGCATTATCAGCTAAAGTAACTAGCTCATGGGTAATATCATCAAACGATGAATTAACCGACAAAGCACCAAAGATCGCATATTTATCATCAATCTTCGCAAATGCACTCAGCGGGATTGGTACATTCAAACGTAATAAGGTTTCATTCAACTCATCACGTAGTTCAGGCTTCACTTCCTCATCAGCGAACAAATAGCTAATACATAACAGCTGCTCTTGTGTCTGAGTAACAAAAATAGGAAGCTCATCATTGCCATCTACTATGACTTGCAACACATCTTGCTCGCCTGGATTGGCAATCAAGAAAGACTCAAAGTTAGCGCCTTCAGTTTCAAAAGATGCTAGTTTTATTGAAAGTTCATTTAATTCCATGTCTCTGCCTTTTGTCATTTGACATATTATGTCTGAGTTAAGATTCGCATGGTCGACATATTATGTCAACCATGATTTATTAATTTTTATACAATTCGCTTTCTATCTGCCATGCACTACGATAATAATCATATAAAGTACCTGAGCCTAATTGATTGACTTCAATATCATTTATTTGTTCAAAATAATGATTGGGGAATACGAATGCTGCCAATAAATATTTTTTACTGATCCATCTAGAAGCAACTGGTAAGCTTGTTATATCGCTAATTCTCGCACTTGCAGATTGACCTGTGGTGGTTGCAATCGTCCATCCCCATTGTCCAAATGATGGAATATTTTGCTGGTATTGCTCAACATGCTTAAAACCTGCCGCTTTGACTGTTTTACCAATACTTAAAAATGCTTTTTTAGCATGATAAGGCGAAGTTGACTGCACAGCCATTGCACCATCTGCGGCTAGTAATTGACGGATATGATTATAAAAATAGTCACTGTACATTTTATTTAAATCGGGATGATTCGGATCAGGTAAGTCAATAATGATGGTATCAAAACGCTTACCTTCATCAAGTAACCGCTCTACTTCAAGAAAAGCATCACCCACTTTAATATGCGATCGAGGATCAGCCATTGAGTGCTTATTAAGTTTAGTTAAGCGCTCATGAATAGCTGCCGGAGGATTAAATTCATCGTCATCATGACCAAATAAACTAAGTAACTGGGCATCTAAATCAATTAAGGTGACTTCTTTAACAGGCCACTTCAATACGTCTCTTAGTGCTAACCCATCACCACCGCCTATAATCAATACATTATCGTGACGGTTCGAGGCTAATAATGGCGGATACACTAACATTGAATGATAAATTTGTTCATCAATGCTAGAAAACTGTAAGCGGCCGTTTAAGTAAAGATCGGTAATTGGATCGGGTTGATTGCGGCTCAATCGCTCGGTTAACACTAGATGCTGATACTTCGTCGCTTCAGAATAAATAACTTTATCCTTATAAAGCACATTACTTAAATCTTTCATCCAGCTACTACCAAGCATTAAAATAAAACCAAATAACACCAGTAAAGCGATATGACATACCAGTAATAGTTTGGCGTAACGGACATAGCTATGATAACGCCATAAGAATGCCAAACCTGCGATAATATTAAATAGCGCAGTCCATGCCGCAGCCTGCATGATTGGCATAGCCAACATAATGCTAACCCAAATAGCCGCTCCAATACCTGCACCTATATAGTCGGCACCGTAGATCGTGCCTGCATTATTTTCTAAGAAACGACCATAAACATGCTGACGTATGCGAGCGATAAGTGGAATTTCCATACCGATTAATAGACCTAACAATAAGCCAAATACATAAGGTAGGAATCGTGACCACTCTTGGAGTTTTTGAAAAACATAGCCGTTGAGCACCACATCCGCGGGTAGATTAAAAATGTCAGAAAAAATATGCGGTAAAGAATAACTAACAGCAATAACGCTGGCTATAGCTAAGATACAACCCATACCAACAAGTGCAATAAGACTTTCAAGCCAAGCAAAGGCGGTAAAGGCATCCTTAAACCAACGCGCTAAAAAAGCCCCTATACCCATAGCTACGATCATAGTGCCTATCATCGCATAAATAGCGCTCTCTACAGAGCCTAAAACTCGTCCGGCATAATGAGATAGCAGATATTCATAAATAAGGCCACACCCAGCGAGTATGGCCATAACAGTAATTAATAAAAAATCATGCCCAAGTAAGGAGTACTTACTTGGGCTTTGCTTAGAATGTGACAAGTTTTACGCGCCTAATAGAGTTGCCATGGTAATACCCACAGCAAACGAGATTGCCGCTGAAATAGTTGCTACACCCACATTTTTTTGACGGTTCACTTCGTCTGATATATCGCAACCTGAAAGGATAATTTTAATCGTAATTAAATGCAGTACGATAAATGCAATTAAACTAACCAAAGCGCTAATCGCCCAGAAAATCAAGCTGGTGTTAATGCTATCTGCAGCATAAGGCGCGATACCTGAAGCCGCAGTAAGCGCAAGCGCGCTACCGATTAAAAAGCCAGCATAGCGAATACCAACAGCCAAGTTACCGTCAACAATTGCTTGTTGTAGGCAATCTCCACTTCGGTTAGTACGCTTAAATAGTTGTACGCGATACTGGCTCACGAGCAATAACGCAATGCTACCAATAATAAACGCTGCTATAACGATTGGTAAACCATGCCAGCCTTCTGTAGCCACCCAAAATAGCGCTGAGCGAATCACGATTGCCACACTCACAACATGACCAAAATCAATCACCGCGGCAGTTACATTACCCTTCACTATTTCATCATGTAAGCTGACCTTGCGCAGTGCCACTTTATCTTGAAAAAAGTGCCCAAGCTTTATTAGCACAATAGCTAACAAACCATAAGCTGCCATTTGCAATGCTTCTTGCTGTAAGCTCACTGCAAATGCACCACTGCTTACACCCGTCAGCACAATTGCTAAAGCAACTAAGCCAGCAGCAAAGCTAATACCAAACGCAAAATTATCACGCTCAGTGATCTCATCATTGGCATGTAAGTTAGATACCCAACCTTTGATATATTTAAGGCTCACAAACAGTGCAATAATAATCGCAAAATCAATCGCGATTGCTTGTAGTGACCACATAGTTATTCCATTAAATTCGTACATATTATTTAAACTCCAACACTAAATCTTTAAATAGCCGTTTACTTACCGCGACTGACACCGCGAGAGGTTCTATTATTGCTGTTTCTGACCGATCCCGAGTCTTTACTATAGCTACTGGTTTTGGAGTAACTACTGCGACTTTTTGGTGGTGTATAACTGCTACGACTTAACCCAGAAGCCCCGGTTTTTTTAGATGCATAAGGGCTTGTGAATTGCTTACCTTGGCGTTGATACGATTGCTTAGTACGTGTTTCAACGGCGGTTTGTGCTTTAATTTGCTTAGGGCTAGAATAACGCGCACGACCATAATCATTATAATAACTATACTTTCGGCGCTTGCTCCAACTACCATATTCAACACGATCAAATACATCACCTAAAATGCGGTACATGCCATACCACTGCCAAAAGCTGATACCGCTACTGTTAGTTTGCCAATTACCATAATTAGGATTGCCGACTAACTGGTTGCCTTCACCAACCCCTTCAGCCTGCTGACTGATTGCACCGACACGCGCAAGCGAGCCACCCGACATATCAGCAAGCATATTAATAGGATCGGTCAAAGCATCCGAAAATAAAGCGGGCTTTGCAGCATCTCGCAACAAATCAATATTTTGCAGTGTTTCATCGTAAGGAGGAATAAGGTAAGTACTTTTGATATCAGCTAAGCGTTGTTGCAAACCTGAGTAAAGCGGGCCTTTTCGAGTTGCATCTTGCACGAGCACGCCAGCAATTTTAGCTAGCTCTGGCTTTTCATTGCTAAGTATACGGCCATATTCGCTTAATAAAGCGGCATTACGAATTGAGCCGTTATCTAAGGCACTACCAAGTCCTGCTAACTCAACTTCAGCTTTAGCTATAGATTGTTTAATTGTTTCTTGTAACTGCTCTTCTTTCGATTGACAGCCCATAAGTAAGCTTACCAAACAAAATAAACTGATAAGTTTCCAAGCTTTTATATTCGACATTCATGTCACCTGATTTACTAAATTAACCCAGCTAGTTTTACACAGCTTACTTATTAAACCAACAATGAAATTGCAACAAATGATGATTAAGCCGACTTGTCTATTACTTACGAAGTATAAGAACTTATCATCATTTATAAACAGCGCTAGTTTGCCTGTTGCTTATAAAGAGTGCGAGTTTACATTTCCTTCTGGGGAGCGCGAGTTTTTAAAACTTAACCCGCCTCCGTGGCTTTTGATATTAATTCCATGTGTTGCGTCATGACCTCTTTATTGACGATAGGGCTGATCAGCGCTTCTGTTTTACCATTACTTGGGCAGACTGCACCAAATAAGTATCCATACTCAAACTGCTGTTGTTTTGTTGCGCGAGGCCTCGAGCCTGTTTCAGCCCATAAGCGTGTTGTTTGATTCTGTTGTCCAAACCGTGCTTCATCTTGAAACCAAACATCAATGCGCTCTAAAGGGAGATGTCCTGGGGTGTGAAGGATCGTTTCCACTTGGAACTTTTTTAAAAGCCTCTTGGCTTTCTTTTGACTGCTTTGGGTGCTTAGAACGGCTTGTGATCCAGCTAAACCCACGCTTCTTGAGCAGTTTGTAAATATGATCGGTGTGATATCTTATGTTGAACTGGTCATAAATATACTGAGCAATATCTTCCCCCATTAGTCTGCCTCCTTCTGAAGAACTTGCTGACTGTTTTACATAATCTGACAGTGTGTTTAGTTGTTGTGAGGTTAATTTAGCTGGACGACCTTTAATCGGTTTGTTGTTCAAGCCAGTAACGCCATTATTAAGGTAGTTTGAAACCCATTTATTGACACTGCCGCGCGCTGTATTTAGGCGCTTAGCAATATTCGTTCTGTTTTCACCCTCAAAGAATAATGAAACAGCAAGCAGGCGTATGCGCTTTCTTGCATTAGGCTCTTTACGTGATAAAGCTAAAAGTTGCTTGGATTTTTCTAAGTTCAATTTAGTAAAAGTAGATAAGTATCAGTGCGTTAATTAGATCACATAATTTGGCAGATTGGTATAATTTGGCAGATTGGTATCATTAGCTGATAGAGGAAATAAATTTGCGAGTTTCGAGTTTCGAGTTTCGAGTTTCGAGTTTCGAGTTTCGAGTTTCGAGTTTCGAGTTTCGAGTTTCGAGTTTCGAGTTTCGAGTTTCGAGTTTCGAGTTTCGAGTTTCGAGTTTCGAGTTTCGAGTTTTACAAAAATAAACTTTTCGCGCCCTATGTCAAACGTTCGCTAACTTTACTCTCGCTAACTTTACTCTCGCTAACTTTACTCTCGCTAACTCACATTTTAAACGTAAAAAAGCCCGACTATTTCTAGTCGGGCTTTCTCAATTTGGAGCCTGGCAATGTCCTACTTTCACATAGCAAATGCTACACTATCATCGGCGCTGTTTCGTTTCACTACTGAGTTCGGCATGGGGTCAGGTGGGTCCAAAACGCTATTGTTACCAAGCAAAT
>NZ_CABVLM010000024.1 GCF_902498845.1 Pseudoalteromonas rhizosphaerae
CTGGAGCGTTATCGATTGATGCGAAATCTTTAGCAACACCGCCGTATACTTTTGCAAGTACGTTAGTGATTGCTGCAGTTAGGGTAGTTTTACCGTGGTCAACGTGGCCGATTGTACCTACGTTTACATGCGGTTTTACGCGTTCAAACTTTGCTTTTGCCATCTTAAAAAATTCCTATAAAGAAATTAAAGGTTCAGTCCACTGTGGACCAAACCGAGCTAAAAATTACTTAACAGCGCGAGCTGTAATTATTGTGTCCGCAACATGTTTCGAGGCTTCAGCGTACTTCAAAAACTCCATAGAGTATGAGGCACGGCCTTGTGTTGCAGATCGTAGATCAGTAGCATAACCAAACATTTCAGAAAGCGGAACCTGGGCGTTAATTAATTTAAGTCCACCTAGCGCATCTTCCATGCCTTCGATCATGCCGCGGCGACGGTTTAAGTCACCAACTACATCACCCATGTTTGCTTCAGGAGTGAGTACTTCAACCTTCATCATTGGCTCTAATAGTACAGGGTCTGCTTGTAGCGCACCTTGTTTCATTGCCAGTGAACCCGCTATTTTAAATGCCATTTCATTCGAATCTACATCATGGAATGAACCATCATATAAAGTCGCTTTCACACCAAGTAATGGGTAGCCTGCCAGCACACCTTGAGACATTTGCTCTTGGATGCCTTTGTCTACCGCAGGGATGTATTCTTTTGGAACGGAGCCACCTACGGTTTCATTAACGAACTCGTAAATTGGGGCTTCATCATCCGAAATATCCATCGGTTCAAGTTTAAGCCAGACATGACCATATTGACCACGTCCACCTGATTGACGTATGAATTTACCCTCAACTTTAACAGTTGAACGAATAGCTTCACGGTAAGAAACCTGCGGCTTACCAACGTTACATTCAACACTGAATTCACGTTTCATACGGTCGACAATGATATCAAGGTGAAGTTCACCCATACCAGAAATAATAGTCTGGCCTGATTCTTCGTCAGTTTGTACGCGAAAAGACGGATCTTCTGCCGCTAGTTTACCTAGCGCGATACCCATCTTATCTTGGTCAGCGATTGTGCGAGGCTCAACCGCAACAGAGATAACTGGTTCAGGGAATTCCATACGCTCAAGCGTAATAATAGAATTCGGATCACACAGTGTTTCACCTGTTGTTACGTCTTTGAGACCAATAGCCGCCGCAATATCACCTGCGTAGACTTCTTTGATCTCTTCACGTGAGTTTGAATGCATCTGAACGATACGGCCAAGACGCTCACGCTTACATTTTACTGGGTTGTATACCGCGTCACCCTGTTTAACAGTACCAGAGTAAACACGGAAGAAAGTTAAAGTACCAACGAACGGGTCTGTTGCAATCTTAAAAGCAAGTGCAGCAAACGGTGCGTTGTCATTAGCTGGACGTTCTTCCTCAGTACCATCTTCAAGGATACCTTGAATTTGTTTCACTTGTGTTGGTGCAGGCATATATTCAATAACGCCATCAAGCACAGCTTGAACGCCTTTATTTTTAAATGCACTACCACATGTGACTGGGACGATTTCGTTAGCCAATGTACGCTGACGCAAAGCATTTTTAATTTCTGCTTCGCTCAGGTCTTCACCTTCCAAATACTTATCCATTAGTTCTTCAGATGCTTCAGCGGCGCTTTCAACTAAGTTTGAGCGCCATTCTTCAGCTAAATCTTGAAGTTCTGCCGGTATTGCCTCATAGGTGAAAGTCATTCCCTGGTCTTCATCATTCCAGTTAATCATTTTCATTTTTATGAGGTCAATAACACCTTTAAAGTCGTCTTCAGCGCCTACTGGTAGCTGAATTGGAACAGGCGTTGCTCCAAGACGAGATTTCACCTGGCCAACAACCGTTAAGAAGTCAGCGCCCGTGCGATCCATTTTATTTACGAAGATCATTCTCGGAACTTCGTATTTGTTCGCTTGACGCCAAACTGTCTCAGTTTGCGGCTGTACACCAGATGAAGCACAAAGCACAACTACCGCACCATCAAGTACACGTAAAGAACGTTCTACTTCAATAGTGAAATCCACGTGCCCTGGAGTATCAATTATATTGATACGATGAGCGTCAAATTGCGCGTCCATCCCTTTCCAGAAACACGTTGTTGCAGCAGAAGTGATTGTGATACCACGCTCTTGTTCCTGCTCCATCCAGTCCATAGTTGCGGCGCCATCATGTACTTCACCGATCTTATGAGAAAGACCTGTGTAGAACAGAACACGTTCTGTTGTGGTGGTTTTGCCTGCATCTACGTGAGCAACAATACCGATATTGCGGTAGCGCTCAAGTGGAGTTGTACGTGCCATAAAATCCTCTTAAAGGTTAAGGACAGATTACCAACGGTAATGTGCGAATGCTTTATTCGCTTCAGCCATACGGTGAACGTCTTCACGTTTCTTAACCGCAGTGCCTTTGTTGTCAGAAGCGTCAACAAGTTCTTGAGCTAAACGTAAGCCCATAGATTTCTCGCCACGCTTACGTGCAGCGTCTACTAACCAACGCATACCTAATGCGTTGCGACGTACTGGACGTACTTCTACTGGTACTTGATACGTTGAACCACCAACACGGCGAGATTTAACCTCAACCTGTGGACGGATGTTTTCAAGTGCAGTTTCAAAGATTTCAAGGTGCGATTTGCCTGATTTCTCAGCAGCCACATCTAGCGCACCGTAAACGATTTTTTCAGCAGTAGATTTCTTGCCGTCTAACATTACGATGTTAACGAATTTTGCAAGAAGTTCCGATCCGAACTTAGGATCTGGAAGAATTTTACGTTGACCTATTACGCGTCTTCTAGGCATTTTGTATCTCCGGTTTATTCAGGTTTGCTCTTTCGAGTCAATCACCCAAAACAATAATTAAAAATATTTAGTGCTTGGCCTTACTAACGGAATACAATTAGCCTTTAGGGCGTTTTGCACCGTATTTAGAACGAGCTTGACGACGGTCGCTAACGCCTGCACAGTCAAGTGCACCACGAACAGTGTGAAAACGCACACCTGGTAAATCTTTAACACGACCACCACGGATTAGGATTACACTATGCTCTTGAAGGTTATGACCTTCACCACCAATGTATGAAGTTACTTCGAAACCGTTAGTTAAACGTACACGAGCTACTTTACGTAACGCCGAGTTTGGTTTCTTAGGTGTAGTTGTATATACGCGAGTACATACACCGCGCTTTTGCGGACACGCTTTAAGCGCAGCTGAGTTACTTTTCGTAACCTTGCTACGACGTGGCTTACGCACTAGCTGGTTAATAGTTGCCATTTAAATAGCTCCTGAAATTAAAATTACTACTGAAAAAATAAAAAAATCCGCCCTTTATTTACAAGCTCGTACCAAACGTGCAGGTAAATGGGTGGCGGAATTTTAATGAGCAAAGATTGAGCTGTCAACCTAAACCGTTAGCAAGGCAGTAGATAACTGCCTTGCAAAAACCTAATCTATTGATTAAGTTAGATTTATTGATTTCCAGATAAATCCGCGTTTAAAGCATCAGTTAGCGCTTGAGTTGCCTCTTCTGCACTTACTGTTTGCTCTTCAACTACAACTTTGCTCTGCTTACGACGAGCCATACGTTCTTGATGATACGCAAAACCGGTACCGGCTGGGATCAAACGACCCACAATTACGTTTTCTTTCAGACCGCGAAGTTCATCGCTCTTACCATTTACAGCGGCTTCAGTTAGGACACGAGTTGTCTCCTGGAACGAGGCTGCCGAGATGAAAGATTCTGTGGCTAGTGATGCTTTAGTGATACCCATTAATTGGATTTCATATTTAGCAGGTAACTTGCCTTGAGCTTCTAAGTCGCGGTTTGCGATATTAACGCGTGCCACTTCAATTTGCTCACCGGCTAAGAATTCACTATGGCCGCCGTCAAGGATCGTACACTTACGGATCATTTGACGGATAATTGTTTCAATGTGCTTGTCATTGATCTTAACGCCTTGCAAACGGTAAACCTCTTGCACTTCGTTAACGATATAGTTAGCAACATGAGTCACACCACGTAGGCGTAAGATGTCATGTGGTGATTCAGGACCATCGGCGATAACTTCACCTTTAGACACTTGCTCACCCTCAAACACGTTAAGTTGACGCCACTTAGGGATCATTTCTTCGTAATGATCGCCTTCAGCTGGCGTAATAACTAAACGCTTCTTACCTTTAGTCTCTTTACCGAAGCTAATCGTACCGGTGATCTCAGCTAAGATAGCTGGCTCTTTCGGTTTACGCGCTTCAAATAAGTCGGCTACGCGTGGTAGACCACCCGTGATATCACGAGTTTTCGAACCTTCCTGCGGAATACGTGCTAACACGTCACCTGGGTTTGCCGTTACACCGTCTGTTACTTCAATCGTAGTGTATGAAGGAAGACGAGTTTCTTGCAGACCGCGCTCTTCACTTTCGATGATAAGCTTCGGCTCTTTCGCATTTATCTTAGCAAGATCTTTAACAACTACACGGGTTAAACCAGTTAGTTCATCAGTCTGTGCTTCAGTGTTTGAGTCATCGATATCGCTGAACGATACTTTTGACTTATGCTCAAGAACGATTGGGTGACTATGCGGGTCCCAAGTAGCAACGATGTCATTACCTTGAACTTCCGTATTGTCTTGTACTGTTAATACCGCACCGTAAGGTACTTTATAACGCTCTTTCTCACGACCATGGCTATCGATGATAGTGATTTCAGTAGAACGAGAGGTAATAACAATCTTACCGTCAGTGTTTAATACATATTTTGCGTTATGAAGCTTCAATGTACCGTTAGTTTTAACTTGTACATTGTTTTCAGCAGACGCTCTTGATGCTGCACCACCGATGTGGAAAGTACGCATCGTAAGCTGTGTACCCGGCTCACCGATTGATTGTGCCGCGATAACACCTACTGATTCACCCGCGTTGATGATATGACCACGTGCAAGGTCACGACCGTAACACTTAGCACATACACCAAAGTCGTTATCACAGGTGATAACTGAACGTACGCGAACTTCATCTACTGAGTGCTCTTCTAAAAGATCACACAGTTTTTCGTCAAGCATGATATTACGCTCTACTAGTACTGTATTAGTACCAGGGATCACAATATCTTCAGCAACAACACGACCAAGTACACGTTCGCGAAGTGCTTCTACAACGTCACCACCTTCAATAAGCGGTTTCATTGTTAAGCCATCTTCTGTGCCACAATCGTCTTCGTTGATTACCAAATCTTGTGCAACGTCTACTAGACGACGCGTTAGGTAACCCGAGTTCGCTGTTTTCAGTGCTGTATCGGCAAGACCTTTACGCGCACCATGCGTTGAGATGAAGTACTGAAGTACGTTTAGACCTTCACGGAAGTTAGCGGTGATTGGCGTCTCGATGATTGAACCATCTGGACGTGCCATTAGACCACGCATACCTGCTAGCTGACGGATCTGAGCGGCACTACCACGAGCACCAGAGTCGGCCATCATAAACACTGAGTTAAATGACGGTTGCTCTTCTTCTTCACCTTGGGCATTGATAACCGTGTCTTTTGACAAGTTGGCCATCATTTCACGTGATAAGTTTTCATTTACACGTGACCAGATATCGATAACTTTATTGTACTTTTCACCAGCCGTTACAAGACCTGATTGGAATTGTTGGTTGATTTCAGTTACTTCAGCTTCAGCTGCTTCGATAATTGATGCTTTGATCGGTGGGATAACTAAGTCATCGATACCGATTGAAACACCTGACTTCATTGCGTAGTGGAAACCGGTATACATAACTTGGTCAGCAAAGATAACTGTATCTTTAAGACCAAGACGACGGTAACACTCGTTTAATAAGCCAGAAATTTGTTTCTTACCTAGGGCCTGATTGATTGACGAAAACGGCATGCCTTTTGGTAAAATAAGAGACAAAATTGCACGACCAACAGTTGTATCGATAACAGTTACAGTGTCTTCTACTACACCATTTTCGTTTTTAACTGATTCGCTAATACGTACTTTCACGCGAGCGTGAAGGTCTGCATTACCGCTGCGGTATGCTTTTTCTGCTTCTTTTGGATCTTTTAAGATCGCGCCTTCGCCTTTCGCGTTGATGCGGTCACGGGTCATATAATATAGACCCAATACAACGTCCTGTGATGGAACGATGATTGGCTCACCATTCGCAGGAGATAGGATGTTGTTTGTTGACATCATCAATGCACGAGCTTCAAGCTGCGCTTCAATCGTTAGCGGTACGTGTACCGCCATTTGGTCACCATCGAAGTCGGCGTTGTAGGCCGCACATACTAATGGATGCAAATGGATTGCTTTACCTTCGATAAGCACAGGTTCAAACGCTTGGATACCCAAACGGTGAAGTGTTGGTGCACGGTTAAGTAATACTGGATGTTCACGAATTACTTCGTCTAATACATCCCATACTTCCGGAACTTCACGCTCTACCATTTTCTTAGCAGCTTTGATTGTCGTAGCCATGCCGCGACGCTCTAGTTTGCCATAGATAAATGGTTTGAATAGCTCAAGTGCCATCTTCTTAGGAAGACCACATTGGTGAAGCTTAAGTGTAGGACCAACTGTGATTACAGAACGGCCTGAATAATCTACACGCTTACCAAGTAAGTTCTGACGGAAACGACCTTGCTTACCCTTGATCATATCAGCAAGAGATTTAAGCGGACGCTTGTTAGAACCTGTAATTGCACGACCACGACGACCGTTATCAAGTAACGCATCAACCGCTTCTTGTAACATACGTTTTTCGTTGCGTACGATAATATCCGGTGCAGCTAAATCTAGTAGACGTTTAAGACGGTTATTACGGTTAATAACACGACGGTAAAGGTCATTTAGATCAGAAGTCGCAAAACGGCCACCATCAAGTGGTACTAATGGACGTAGATCAGGTGGCAATACTGGCAGTACTGTCATGATCATCCACTCAGGGTTATTACCTGACTGGTGGAACGATTCCATTAATTTAAGACGTTTAGTGATCTTCTTACGCTTAGTTTCAGAGTTAATTGTTGGTAACTCTTCACGCATTTCAGCAATTAATTGCGCAAGATCGAGTTCACGAAGCAAGTCTAATACTGCTTCAGCACCCATCTTCGCTTCAAACTCATCACCGTGCTCTTCTAGTGCATCTAGGTATTCTTCTTCACCTAATAGCTGACTACGCTCAAGCGTCGTCATGCCAGGCTCAGTTACTACGAATGATTCGAAGTAAAGAACACGTTCAATATCACGAAGCGTCATATCAAGCATTAAGCCGATACGTGACGGTAATGATTTTAAAAACCATATATGTGCAACTGGGCTCGCAAGGTCGATGTGACCCATACGATCGCGACGCACTTTAGTGAGTGTTACTTCAACGCCACACTTTTCACAGATCACACCACGGTGTTTAAGACGCTTATATTTACCACATAAGCATTCATAATCTTTCACTGGACCGAAAATACGGGCACAGAATAAGCCATCGCGCTCAGGCTTGAAAGTACGGTAGTTAATAGTCTCAGGTTTCTTTACTTCACCGTATGACCATGAACGAACCATGTCTGGTGAAGCAAGACCAATGCGAATTGCATCGAATTCTTCGGTCTTATTTTGTTGCTTCAGAAACTTAAGTAAGTCTTTCACCTTAGCTCTCCTGTCGGAGTTAATCTTGAGGACGGATGATTTCGTCCCTACATTCTATTCGGCCGTAACAGATGCTGCAGGCTAGCTGCAGCATCTAATTGGCTTAATTTTCTTCCAACTCGATGTTGATACCCAGTGAGCGGATTTCTTTCAACAATACGTTGAACGATTCTGGCATACCTGGTTCCATTTTATGGTTACCATCAACGATGTTTTTATACATCTTAGTACGACCGTTCACGTCATCCGATTTCACTGTTAACATTTCTTGTAACGTGTAAGCGGCACCGTATGCTTCTAGTGCCCATACTTCCATCTCACCGAAACGCTGGCCACCGAACTGTGCTTTACCACCCAGCGGCTGCTGAGTAACAAGGCTATAAGAACCAGTAGAACGCGCATGCATTTTGTCATCAACTAAGTGATTCAGTTTCAGCATGTACATGTAACCAACAGTTACTTGACGTTCAAACTGATCGCCAGTACGGCCATCATAAAGTGTAACCTGACCACTACGAGGGTAGCCAGCTAGCTCAAGCATGTCTTTGATTTCGCTTTCTTTCGCGCCATCAAATGCAGGAGTAGCTATTGGTAAACCACCTTTTAAGTTTTCAGCCAAACGACGAATTTCGTCATCTGTGAAGCTAGCAATGTCTACGAACTGGCGAGATTCACCAATTTCGTATGCTTGCTTGATGAAGTCACGTAGCTCATGAAGCTCACGTTGTTCTTTCATCATTTCTTCAATACGCTCACCAATACCACGAGCAGCTAGACCCATATGTGTTTCAAGGATCTGACCGATGTTCATACGTGATGGTACACCCAGCGGGTTAAGTACGATATCAACAGTACGACCTTTATCATCGTATGGCATATCTTCTACTGGTACGATAGTCGAGATAACACCTTTGTTACCGTGACGACCCGCCATTTTATCACCTGGTTGGATACGACGTTTAACAGCTAGGTATACTTTAACAATCTTAAGTACGCCTGGTGCTAAGTCATCACCTTGGGTAATTTTACGACGTTTGTTTTCAAACTTTTTATCGTATTCAGCTTTTAGCTCATCGTACTGGGCTGCTAGTTGCTCAAGTTCAGCTTGCTTATCTTCTTCAGCAAGACTTTGAGTTAGTAGCTTCTCAGCATTCAATGACGCTAATCTATCTTCATCTTGACCGGCTGCGATAAGTAACTTACGAGCACGATCTAACACGCCTGCTTCAAGAATACGGAATTCTTCGTTAAAGTCTTTTTTCGCGTCACGAAGTTGCATTTCTTCAACTTCTAGCGCGCGCTTGTCTTTTTCAACACCATCACGGGTGAAGACTTGCACGTCAATTACAGTACCTGTTACAGAGTTTGGTACACGTAATGAGCTGTCTTTAACGTCAGACGCTTTCTCACCAAAGATAGCTCGTAGTAGCTTCTCTTCAGGAGTTAATTGCGTTTCGCCTTTCGGAGTCACTTTACCTACTAGGATATCGCCGCCTTTAACTTCAGCACCGATATAAACAACACCTGATTCATCAAGCTTGCCTAGTGCAGATTCACCCACATTCGGGATATCTGCAGTGATCTCTTCAGGACCTAACTTAGTATCACGGGCAACACACTGTAGTTCTTGAATATGGATAGTCGTTAGACGATCTTCTTCAACTACGCGCTCTGATAGTAAGATTGAATCCTCGAAGTTATAACCGTTCCATGGCATGAATGCCACGCGCAAGTTTTGACCAAGGGCTAAGTCACCTAAGTCAGTCGAAGGACCATCTGCTAACACGTCACCACGAGTAACCGGTTCGCCAACCATACAAGTTGGTTTTTGGTTAATACATGTGTTTTGGTTAGAACGTGTGTATTTGGTTAAGTTGTAGATGTCGATGCCCGCTTCACCAGGGATGCGCTCTTCTTCATGCACATTAACAACGATGCGACTTGCGTCAGCATACATTACTTCACCACCACGTTTAGCAACAATCGTTACACCAGAATCTTTCGCTAGTGTTAACTCAATACCAGTACCTACTAACGGTTTGTCCGCTTTCAATGTTGGTACTGCTTGACGTTGCATGTTTGAACCCATCAATGCACGGTTAGCATCATCGTGTTCTAGGAACGGGATAAGTGCTGCCGCTACAGAGATCACCTGTTGTGGTGATACATCCATATATTGCTGGTCCATGCGACCCATAAAGGTAGATTCACCTTTGTGACGACATGGGATTAATTCATCAACAAACTCATTGGTTTCAGTTAAGTTTGAGTTCGCCTGTGCGATAACAAACTGACCTTCTTCAATGGCTGATAAGTAATCAACTTCATCAGTTACTACACCGTCTACCACTTTGCGGTAAGGTGTTTCTAAGAAACCATAGTCATTGGTACGTGCGTACGTAGACAATGAGTTAATTAGACCGATGTTTGGACCCTCAGGAGTCTCGATTGGACATACGCGACCATAGTGAGTTACGTGAACGTCACGTACTTCAAAGCCAGCGCGTTCACGTGTAAGACCGCCCGGCCCTAATGCAGAAATACGACGTTTGTGTGTCACTTCTGATAGCGGGTTATTTTGGTCCATGAACTGTGATAACTGAGACGAACCAAAGAACTCTTTAACTGCTGCCGAAATAGGCTTAGCGTTAATAAGATCTTGTGGCATGATCGCATCTAGGTCACCTAAGCTTAAACGCTCACGTACCGCACGCTCTACACGTACTAAACCTACACGGAACTGATTCTCAGCCATTTCGCCAACACTACGAATACGACGGTTGCCTAAGTGGTCGATATCATCAACATCGCCTTGACCGTTACGAATAGAAATTAATACTTTCATAACAGACACGATGTCTTCTTTGCTTAATGTGCCTGGGCCTGTGTCAGTGTCATAACCAACACGGCTATTGAACTTCATACGACCTACAGTAGATAAGTCATAACGTTCTTCAGAGAAGAACAAGTTCTCAAATAAGGCTTCAGCCGCGTCTTTCGTCGGTGGCTCGCCTGGGCGCATCATGCGATAAATTTCTACTAGTGCTTCTAAGCGGTTAGTGCTTGAATCAATACGTAAAGTATCAGAAATATATGCACCGCTGTCCACTTCATTGATATATAGAGTATCAATTTTAGTGTGACCTGCTTTAACCAATTCAGCCATTAACTCTAAAGTTAATTCATCATTCGCGTTTGCAATCACTTCACCCGTTGACTCATCAACGTAGTTTCTAGCAATTACACGGCCAATGATATACTCATGGGGTACTTCTAAATGGCTAATGCCTTTTTTCTCAATGCTCTTGATATGACGCGCTGTTACACGACGGCCAGACTCAACGAACACTTCACCGTCTTCACTTTTTATATCAAAGGCAGCGGTTTCACCACGTAAACGTGATGGCACAAGTTCCATAAGAACTTTACCGTCAGTTACTTCAAACGCAGTGGTTTCGAAGAAGATGTTTAAGATCTCTTCTGTCGTGTACTCAAGTGCACGCAACATGATTGACGCCGGTAATTTACGGCGACGGTCAATACGTACATATAAGTTATCTTTTGCATCAAACTCAAAATCTAACCATGAACCACGGTATGGGATAACACGTGCGTTATAAAGCACTTTACCTGATGAGTGAGTTTTACCGCGGTCGTTATCAAAGAATACACCAGGGCTACGGTGTAGCTGAGAAACGATAACACGCTCTGTACCATTGATTACAAAAGTACCGGTATCGGTCATGAGCGGAATTTCGCCCATGTAAACTTCTTGCTCTTTAATGTCTTTAACTGTGCCTGGCGCTTCTTTATCCATCACCACAAGGCGTAGTTTTACGCGAAGTGGAGCAGAATAAGTCACACCGCGAATTTGACATTCTTTTACATCGAAAACTGGCTCACCAATACGATAACTTACGTATTGAAGCTCAGAATTTCCCGAGTAGCTTTTGATTGGGAACACAGAACGGAAGGCAGCTTCCAAACCATGATCGCCATCAGCGTCCGGCACTAAGAATTTTTTAAACGATTCTAACTGCGTTGACAGTAAGAAAGGTATATCCAAAACTTGTGGACGTTTACCAAAATCCTTACGGATACGTTTCTTTTCAGAATAAGAGTAAGCCATGGGGTTCCTCAGCTTGCTGATCTTTGACCCGACCTGTTCTTGTAAGAACAGACTTAACTGGCATCTAAGCCAAGATTGTACAACATTTAATTGTTGTTCCAATTAACTCCCACTTTAACACTAGCAAACTATAAAGCGTTGAAAGTAAAGAGAAAATCAGATTTTATTTGAGCTATAGGAATACATCGCTCTATAGCGCAAAAAGGCCGGTGATTAAATAATCACCAGCCCTTGCCTGATTTCTCAGACAGCGAACTTAGCAAAAGCTAAATTACTTAACCTCAACTTCAGCACCAGCTTCAGTAAGGTCTTTAGCAAGAGCTTCAGCTTCTTCTTTAGATACACCTTCTTTAACAGGTGTAGGAGCAGCTTCAACAAGAGCTTTCGCTTCTTTAAGGCCTAGGCCAGTTGCGCTACGAACAGCTTTGATTGCCGCAACTTTATTAGCGCCAGCGCCAGTAAGGATTACGTCAAATTCTGTTTTCTCTTCAGCAGCTTCAGCAGCAGGACCTGCTACCATAGCAGCTGCAGCAGTTACGCCGAATTTTTCTTCCATTGCTTCAACAAGAGCAACAACGTCCATTACTGACATTTCAGCAATTGCGTCAAGGATTTGGTCTTTAGTTACAGACATTACAAATTTCCTAATAATTAACGGACTCTAGGTCCAAAAAAATTTTACACCGAAAGATTGATTAAACAGCTTAAAATTAAGCAGCTTGCTCTTCTTTCTGTACACGTACTGCTTCAATTGTTTTACACAATTTGCCAGCAGACGCTTCTTTCATAGCGCTCATTAAGCGTGCAACAGCTTCGTCGTATGTAGGTAATGTAGCAAGCATTGCTGCATCAACAACATTTCCTTCAAAAGCGGCCGTTTTAAGCTCAAATTTCTCGTTCTTCTTTGCAAAAGCAGAAAAGATACGCGCAGCAGCACCTGGGTGCTCTGATGAGAAAGCGATTAAGCTTGGACCAACAAATGAATCAGAAAGGCACTCAAACTGTGTTCCTTCAAGAGCACGTTTTGCTAAAGTGTTACGGACAACTTTCATCCAAACACCATTTGCACGAGCTTCTTTACGAAGGGCAGTGATTGCGCCAACTGTTACACCACGAGAATCTGCAACAACTGCAGATAGAGCACCATTGGCTGCTTCGTTGACTTCAGCAACAATTGCTTTTTTGCCTTGAAGATTTAAAGCCATGGGTGTTACTCCTGGTTTAATGGGTTACCGTACATCGGCTTCCCTGTTCTACTCTTCCCTACCAAACAAGATAGAGATGCTTTTTACGGCGAGAGCCAGAAGATTAGGAAAAATCTATCTGGGGATTCACACCGTCTACGTAGGTGAATATTAAGGCCGAAGCCACCTACGGTCTTGGACGGAAGCCCAATTTATCGTTTTGCCCGAAGGCGCACCGAAATTATGGACTTCAACCCGAATTCTTTACTTGTTGAGAAAACAAAATTTCTCAACAAAATGGCGCAAAATTATAGTATAAATTTCACGCCATGTAAACACTCAATTAAACAACAGTTGTTGTTAAAGTGCTTTGGTCAACAGAAACACCTGCGCCCATTGTTGTAGAGATGGTTACTTTCTTAACGTAAACACCTTTTGCTTGTGAAGGCTTAGCCTTCTTAAGCGCAACAATTAGCGACTCAAGGTTTTGTTGAAGTTGCTCAACTGTGAAATCAACCTTACCAATAGTAGTATGGATGATACCATTTTTGTCATTGCGGTAACGCACTTGACCAGCTTTAGCATTTTTAACTGCTTCTGCAACGTTAGGCGTTACAGTACCAGTTTTAGGGTTTGGCATTAGACCACGTGGGCCTAAGATTTGACCTAGTTGACCAACAACACGCATAGCGTCTGGTGATGCAACAACAACGTCAAAGTTCATCTCGCCTTTTTTAACTAGCTCAGCAAGATCTTCCATACCTACTAGTTCAGCACCAGCTTCTTTCGCAGCTTCTGCGTTAGCGCCTTGTGTGAACACTGCAACGCGAACGTCACGGCCAGTACCGTTAGGTAGTACAGTTGCACCACGAACGTTTTGGTCAGATTTACGAGCATCGATACCAAGGTTAACAGCAACGTCAACACTTTCTACGAATTTAGCTGTCGCTAACTCTTTTAAAAGAGCAACTGCTTCGGTGATTTCGTAATCTTTAGTCGCTTCCACTTTTTCGCGGATAGTACGCATACGTTTAGTTAATTTAGCCATTATCTTAGTCCTCTACGTTCAAGCCCATCGCACGCGCAGAACCTGCGATAGTGCGAACCGCAGCTTCTAAATCAGAAGCTGTAAGGTCAGGTTTCTTTGTCTCAACGATTTCTTCAAGTTGAGCACGAGTTACTGTGCCTACTTTTTCAGTGTTAGGACGGCCTGAACCAGATTTGATACCTGCAGCTTTCTTAAGTAAGTAAGCAGCCGGTGGCGTTTTCATGTCGAACGTAAATGAACGGTCGCCGTAAACAGAGATCACTACAGGAACTGGAGCGCCTTTTTCGATAGATTCTGTACGTGCGTTGAACGCTTTACAGAATTCCATGATGTTTACACCGTGTTGACCTAGTGCTGGACCTACTGGAGGACTAGGGTTAGCCATACCAGCAGCAACTTGTAGCTTGATTAGAGCTTCAACTTTCTTAGCCATTATAAATACCTCATTAGGTGGGTCTTAGCCTTGTGCGCGCGAGGACGCGTACTCTAGCGGCTTCCCAGTTTAAAAATTGGTTTCTCACTTTTCTGTATACAAACCAAGAAATGCTTACTTTGAATACAAAAAGGCCGCTGATTATAAGTTAATCAGCGGCCTTTTTCAAGCTTTATACCAAACAATATATTTTTTGGTATAAATCAGTTAATTTGTTTATCTATCTTGCTCAACTTGACCAAATTCAAGTTCAACAGGAGTAGAACGACCAAAGATAAGTACCGATACTTTTACGCGGCTCTTTTCATAGTCAACAGCTTCAACCACACCACTGAAATCAGCAAATGGGCCGTCAACAACACGTACCACTTCACCTGGTTCAAATAACGTTGCAGGCTTAGGCGCTTCAGCGTTTTCTTGTAAGCGGTTAAGAATACGATCAGCTTCTTTAGCGCTAATTGGTGCTGGACGATCAGACGTACCACCGATGAAGCCCATAACACGCGCGGTGCTATTTACTAAGTGCCAGCTTTTATCGTTCATATCCATTTGGATAAGTACATAACCTGGGAAGAACTTGCGCTCAGATTTACGCTTTTGACCAGCGCGCATCTCAACCACTTCTTCAGTAGGTACTAATACTTCACCAAAGCTATCTTCCAAACCTTCGATCTTGATATGCTCAAGAATAGTTTGTGCAACACGCTTCTCATAACCTGAGAAAGCCTGTACTACGTACCAACGTAGTTTCTTTTCGTTGTTCTCATCCGACATGGGATCAGATCTCCAATCCAGTTAAAAAGCCTACTGCGCGGAATAAAATGCCATCTAATCCCCAAAGGATAAGTGCCATAATCGCAGTTGCAACCATTACAATAAATGTCGTATGGGTAGTTTCTTGGCGCGTAGGCCACACTACTTTACGTACTTCGATGCGTGCTTCTTTTGCAAAAGCAAGGAAGGTACGCCCTTTTTCAGTTTGTGATGCAATCCCCAAACCAGCGGCAACAGCAACAACAACACCAATAGCACGTAATAACACAGACTGATCTGCGTACATATAGTTACCAACTACTGCGCCTGCAAGTAGCGCAATTGCCACAAGCCACTTTACTGAATCCATCGCACTTGATGGAGTTTCTACATTCGTGCTCATAATATTATTACCTTAACTACAGACACAACAACCCTACACTATGGCAGGGTTAATCCATTAAAATCCAAACTTAAAAACAGACTTATTTAAACCGATTTTTAACCTCAGACTTTACCCACAAACAGGATAAAATGGCAGGGGCGGAGAGACTCGAACTCCCAACCATCGGTTTTGGAGACCGCTGTTCTACCAATTGGAACTACGCCCCTGCAAAGTGGATGCCTATTATACTTACGCAATTCATTAACACAAGTGTAAAAGATGCCCATAAGTCAAAATCTCATCACTAGATTGAAAAATCCATCTTAACATTGATTAAAAAGCAGTTTATGATTGTTTCAATTCAAGGGATATTACTACGCACGAGGAAGCACGTGCTAACAATAAAAACAACTATCTATCCGGCCATTATTGGTTTTTTATGGCTATTTCATAACAGCGCGCTGGCACTGTCTTTACATTTAGACTCCTTCTCTAATGAACAGGGGTTAACGCAAAACTCTGTCACTTGCAGCATAACTGATCGCCGTGGTTTTCATTGGTTCGCCACCCAAGGTGGGCTCAACCGTTTTGATGGTTATGAATTTAAACGCTTTAAGTCTCATCCAACCCAGCCAAGTCTATCGAGTAATTGGATCACCGACTGTGTTACCACTGACAATAATCTGCTGTGGTTTTCTACAGCTACACAAGGGCTAAACGCCCTAAATACAGAAACCGGTATATTCACTCATTTTAACCGTAACAGTCCATTAGCGATTAAAGATAACCGCATTTGGTCAATGCTTACTGATCAACACAATAATTTATGGTTAGGCCATGAAGATGGTAACTTAACTCGCCTAAATGTAGCCGAGCATGAAACTGCCTACTTTACCTACTCGCCAAACACCCAAGGTAGTATTATTTTTCAGGATATGGTGATTGATGCTAAGCAAAATTTATGGCTGGCCAGTAATGAAGGATTAATAAAATTTGATACAAAAACAGCTAAATTTAGCCACTTTTCAGCAAGTAAAAAGCAACTATGGCGCCTAAAACTCACGCCACAAGGGCAGCTACTGATTGCCAGTAAAACAGGGCTTAGTGTCTTTGATTTAGAAAGTGAACAGTTTAATGATATAAAACAACTAGATGGTATATGGATAAGCGATATTTTAATCGATAATAACGAGCATCTTTGGCTTAGCAGCTACGGCCAAGGCTTATATTATAATCCCAACTATCAAACAACTCTGACAAGCTTTAGCCAATTTAAACACCTTCCACAGCAACGTCATGGGCTTGTTAATGATTACTTACTGTCTTTGTATCAAGACCTGCAAGGTATTCTGTGGATAGGCACTGATGGTTATGGGTTACAACGCTACGATATGCGCCAAAATCAATTTAATCATCAACAACACAGCGATGACCCTAACAGTATTAGCCATGATTTTATCCGGGCCTTACTTAAAGATTCGCAAGGGCAATTATGGGTCGGTACCCGCAACGGGTTAAATAGACAAACAAAAGACGGCTTTGTGCGCTATCACGTCGATACCAGCAACCTTACCAACAACAATATATTCAGCCTTCATGAAGATAGCCAACAGCGTATTTGGATTGGCACCTATGGTGGCGGTTTATTGCGTTATAACCGCGAAAGCGATGACTTTACATCATTCACAGTGCAAAGCCACCAGCTCAGCAGCAATAACATTTATGCGATCACCAGCGATCGGAACGGCAACTTATGGTTGGGAAGCAATCAAGGTTTAAGTCTGTTTAACCCAGATAACTTGACCATTGAGCATTTTAAGCACTCGGAACAACACAATAGTATATCGAACAACACCGTATTTAGCCTCGTTTACGATAACGTTGCTAATGCAATTTGGGCTGGTACTCGAGTTGGCTTAAATAAACTCACCCTCAACAACAATGAATTTAGCCATTATCAAGCCGATCAAACAAATCCAAATAGCTTAAGTCATAACATGGTTACCGCCCTTCATCTGCAAGATGACAATACACTGTGGGTGGGTACTTTTGGAGGCTTAAATAAACTGAATAAAACAACGGCAGAGATAACCCGAATCACCGAGCATGATGGCCTGCTAAACGATAATATTTTTGCCATTAAACAGGATGCCAAAGGTTACCTGTGGCTGGCAAGCAACCAAGGTTTAACACGTTATCAGCCCAGCTCTGAAAATATGCAGCATTTTTTACCCCGTGATGGCGTGCAACATAATTCATTTATTCTCGGCGCGGCTTATCAAGCGCAGAACGGTGAACTATTTTTTGGCGGGATCAACGGCTTTAATCAATTTGATCCGCTTAAGCTACAGCTGGCAGCTACAACTCCAGAGCCTGTGTTAACCGAATTACTAATTAACAATCAAGCGATAGCCACTGCCCCATACACTAAGCACGAGACTCAAGCTGCGAAATTAATTAGCTATATACAAACACTCTCCTTTAACAAAGGTGTCGGCGTGATCGGCTTTAAGTTCTCAGCATTACATAGCCCGTCGGCACCTCAACAATATCAATATGCATACAAACTCGCTGGTTTTGATAAGCAATTTCTATATACCAACGCACAACAACGACAAATAAACTACCCGCAACTGCCCGCAGGCGACTATCAGCTGCAACTAAAAGTAAAAGATCAGTATGGCCAATGGAGCAATGCTAAAGCTATGGTCGATTTCACGGTGGTGCCGCCGTGGTGGCAAAGTCGCCTTGCCTATGCCGGTTATGTTCTTCTCACAGGGGTTATTATTTGGCTTATTGCGGCCTCGCTATACCGCGCTAAGCTAGCCGAACAAACAAGTAATCAAGCCCGTGAACTGAATCGCTTAAAAAGTCAGTTTTTAGATAATATTAGCCATGAATTAAAAACGCCTCTGAGTTTAATACTCGCGCCACTTGAAAGCTTGCAGCTAAACCATAAAGATCAAGCTAGCCAAAAACAATTATCGATGATCAAACGCAATAGCCTACGTTTGCTGACCTTAATAAATCAACTATTACAGCTAAGCCAACGCCCCAGCTGCGCTATACATTACGTTTCGCCCTATCCTTTAGCACCATTTATAAAGCAGCTGGTTGCTGACTTCACGGTGCTGTTTGAACAAAAAGGTATTCACGTAACAATGACAGATCTCAGCCAAGGCTCTTGCTGCATAGCCCTTGAGCCAGAACATGCAACGTCAATTATTACCAACTTAGTTAGTAATGCCCTCAAATATACCCACTCAGGCGGTCAAGTTGAGATTAGCTTATCAATGCATAATAACATGGCTCATATCGCGATTGTTGACACCGGTATTGGCATCGAAAAACACCAACAAGGCATTATTTTTGAACGCTTTACGCGTGTTGCAGCACAAAATCAAAACGGCAGTGGAATTGGCCTTGCTTTAGTTAAACAATTGCTAGAGCAATACGGCGGGCAGATTTCACTAACAAGTGAAGTAGGTAAAGGCAGTTGTTTTACTGTATCTCTGCCTTTGACTGAAGCAGAGCATGGCGCAACTTCGCTAGCAGCATCAGTAAATGAAGCAACCCGCCCCAGCAATTCGCAAAAGCTACTGATTGTTGAAGATAACGACGAAATGCGCGAACTACTGCTGACTTTGTTTGCTACTGAGTACCACTGCTTAAGTGCTATTAACGGCGAACAAGGCTTAGCCATCTGCCAAACAGAAATGCCAGATCTAGTGATCAGCGATGTGATGATGCCTTGCATGGACGGTTATCAATTACTTAATGCGCTACGCACAAATAACATTACCAGCCATATACCGGTGTTATTATTGTCAGCAAAAGCCGATACACAAAGCAGACTAAAAGGCCTTGATTTACTAGCAGATGATTTTTTAAGTAAACCATTTGAGCCGCAATTACTGCTCAGTAGAGTACAAGGGTTACTGAGTATTCGTGCAGTCCTTAATCGGCACTTAGCAAAGCAGCTTGCGGCTCATGCTCCGCCGCTGGTACTCGATCCGCAACTTACACAAAGTAAAGATTACCAATTTACCGAGCGCCTGAAAAACATCATCCGTGATAACTATCACAACGAAGCGTTTAGTATTGAAGAATTCGCTGCAGGATTATATTTAAGCCCACGTGCCTTACAACTGAAAATGAAAGCACTCTACAATTTAACTCCCAGTGATTATATTCGTAATACTCGTTTAGAGTATGCTGAAAAGTTACTTAGCGACAGCGACCTGAGCATAGGTTTAATTGCTGAAAAAGTCGGCTTTAGCTCACAAAGTTACTTTGCTCGCTGCTTTAAGGCAAAGCATAACGTTTCGCCCAAGCAGTTTAGGGAAAATACCAACCTGAATGCAAAAACTTCGTCTGTGTGACCAAAGTGTTCGCCTCAGTACTATTTTTAACCTTATGATTTCTTTAAATTAACTTTAAAACAATTTGTAGAATAAAAACCTTCACTGTTTCTATTTGGCACATTAATTAAGGAAAATCATATGCTCACAACAACTAAAAAAGTACTGTTGGCAACCCTCGTTGCTAGCAGTCTTAGCGCTTGCCAAAGTACTTCAACCAAGGTCACTTCAAACCAAGATTCACCAAACATTAATGAAGTCGCCCAACAACAATATAATGGTCCAAAAGCGCGTATTGCCGTGGCACGCTTTACCGATAAATCGAATGACTCTCATTGGTGGCGAAAAGAAATAGGTGAAGGCATGGCCGACCAACTCACCACAGCTTTGGTAGGCACCAATCGCTTTATCGTACTTGAACGCCAAGCGTTAGATGCAGTGTTATCTGAGCAAGATCTAGCGGCTTCAGGTCGTGTTAGCGCAGCATCAGGGGCAGCTTACGGTGAAATTGAAGGAGCCGAAATAGTTGTGGTAGCAGCAGTAACTGAATTTGATGACGACAGCTCAGGTGCCAGTGTTGGTACTGGCGGTTTTATAGGTGATGTGTTTAGCTCAGTATCGGCAGGTTTTTCAGGCTCGCATATGGCGATTGATTTACGCCTTATCGATACTCGCACCTCACGTATTTTAGCAGCCACCAGCGTCGAAGGAGGCAGCAAAGATTTTGATTTTACCAGTGCGGCAACTAATTTTGGTGGTGCTTTAGTCGGTGGTAATTTAAGTGGCTGGTCAAACACCCCTAAAGAAAAAGCGCTCCGCGAAGTGATAATCAAAGCTGTAGAGTTTTTACAAACTAAAGTCCCTGCCACTTACTATCGCTATAACAGTAATAATACCCTAGCACCTGGATACACAGCACCACCACCGCTTACGACCACGGCTGCCAAGTCAAAAGCCGTTGCTCCAGTAGCAAAAGTCGATGTTCCTACACATAGAATGCCGCATTATGAAAAGATGGATTTAGCCATGTCTCGCATGAATCTAGTTTGTTTAGGTTATTTAAAAAACCAACCCGATTATGAAGAATTTGAAACTGAAGATGTTAAGTACGATCGTCAAACAGTTATCGCACTGCGTGAATACCAACAAGAGAAACAATTAAAAGTGTCGGGACTTGCAGACGAAGCAACCAAAAAGTCACTCGATGAAAGTCAATGTATTGCTAAAACCAATAAGTCAGGGCTTGAGAGCTTAGGTAGTATGTTTAAAATTAACTAACCAAAGATCAAGTTATTTAGCAGCCAGTTTATTCTTGGCTGCTATACCATCTAAATACTTAGAACAGCTGTAACAGCTCGCCCTGATAAAAATCACAAAGCAACCAAATTTGTTGAAAAGGATGGGTAAGCGGTATCGTTATATTCTGTAACTCAGCGTCAAAATCCGCTTTATGCCAAATAGTACTGGCGTTACGAATTAGCAACCATGTTTGCTCTGATTGATAATGCTTTTTTCCTTTTTGTTCTAATAACCGCTGCAGTGCACAGTGCAGCCGCTGCTCACTTGGTTGCATTGCCATATCAGCAAGATCTCGTTGCATGCTTATAGATAAAGGCCTGCCGAGTACTGCCATGGCTTCGGTTTCGCTGGCATATAAATGTGCTATTTCAATATCAAGCTTCTGTTCATTACGATAGCAACTGATATCTGGTTTACTCGGCTGATTATGCCAAATATGGCGCATTGGAATACCAAAGCGATGTTCATAGCAACGCAAGAACAACTTGCCTGCATCATGCTCAAGTTGTAATTTTTCTTGCTCACTATGACGCGTCATTAAGTACCGCATATACATCAGCTAACAGGCTTGATGCACCAAATCTAAATGTTGACGGATTCAAATAACTTTCTCCCATAATATCAGTCGCTAGCTGTAAGTAATTACTTGCATCCATAACCGTTTTCACGCCACCTGCAGCTTTAAAACCGACTACACGCGGCGACTTTTTAATCGTACTTAACATCACTTCGGTTGCTTCAAGAGTGGCATTTATAGCTACTTTGCCAGTGCTGGTTTTAACAAAGTCAGCACCACCGGCAATTGCTATTTCTGTCGCCAGTGTTATCAACTGCGCTGTTTTTAGTGCGCCGGATTCTATAATTACTTTTAATTGTACGTGTTCAGGACAACACTCTTTACTGGCACGCACATATTCTAGTGCTGTGGCTTCGTCCCCCGCGATTAAGGCCTGATACGGTAACACCAAATCAATTTCATCTGCGCCACGCTCTATTGCGATTAATGTTTCATTAATTACTTCACTTAGCTCACTGTTGCCTGAGGGAAAGTTAGTTACTGTGGCGACTTTTACATAACTAAGCTCGCGCTCAGCTAAAGCAAGCTTGGCGTCATCAACAAACTCACTATAAACACACACTGCAGCCGGAATACCTAGGTTGGGCTTAATACTAGCCACCAAGGCCTGTATTGTTGCCGCGCTATCATTACTATTTAAACTGGTTAAATCCATTAATTGCACGGCCAATGCCGCATCAGTTAGTTGCGTTGTCATAAATCCACCAAGTAAGTTCATGTATTAGCAATAGTACCAAATTTAACTATTCTCGCTATAGCTAATAACCAAACACTCTAAGCTCAATATATAGTCATTATAGTACTTGTAACTCGGCGCAATCCCCTGTTAACTAAGGCTTAAGCCAAATCGGACAACCCTATATAACTTTTAGTTATATTAACTGGGTTTTAATTATTTTTTACTTAGCTTACGCCACTATATTCTGAGTTTCTGAAAAGCATCTTTGCTGTAATTTTTTCCAAGGGTCTACACATGCAATATTTACCTATCTTTACCAAGCTCGACAATAAACCTGTATTGGTTGTTGGCGGTGGAGAGGTTGCGTTACGTAAGTGCCGTGCATTTTTGAAAGCTCGCGCTGATGTCACTTTAGTAGCACCTTGGTTTTGTGATGAATTAAAAGAGCATGCACAAAATAATGATGTCACTCTAATTGACGCTTTTTTTGATGAATCACACCTTGATGGCAAAATGCTGGTCATTGCCGCAACCGACAATGATGATGTAAATAACAGCGTATTTGAACTCGCAAATGCACGAAATGTATTCGTTAACGTGGTGGATGACCAACCTAAATGCACCTTTATTTTTCCTTCAATTGTTGATCGTGACCCGATCACTATTGCAATTTCAAGTGCTGGCACAGCGCCGGTATTAGCACGGCGCTTACGTGAGAAGTTAGAAACGCTTATTCCACAACACATCGGCCCGCTTGCAAGTTTAGTTGGCAGCTTTCGCGACAAAGTAAAACAGCGCTTCACGAGTTTTGCTGATCGTCGCCAATTTTGGGAAGGCGTATTTGATTCATCTGTCGTCAGCAAAGTACAAACGGGCGATACAGCTGCCGCAAGCGTACAGCTTGAACAATTACTCGATAGCAAACTGGATCCTGAAGGTGAAGTATACGTAATTGGCGCAGGTCCAGGAGATCCAGAGCTATTAACACTGAAAGCACTGCAACTAATGCAACAAGCTGATGTGGTGGTGTATGACTTTCTAGTCTCTGACGAAATTATGGAGCTAGTACGCCGCGATGCTGATTTAATTTGTGTGGGTAAACGCTTAGGCGATCACAGTGTCGTGCAAGAAGATACTAACCAAATGCTAGTTGACCTTGCCAAGCAAGGTAAAAAAGTGTGCCGCATTAAAGGTGGCGACCCGTTTATTTATGGCCGTGGTGGTGAAGAAGTTCAAGTACTTGCAGCTAATAACGTAAATTACCAAATCGTCCCTGGCATAACTGCTGCCGCAGGTTGTAGCGCTTATGCAGGTATTCCGCTAACGCACCGTGACCATGCACAAGCCATACAGTTTGTAACTGGTCACTGTAAAAAAGACGGTCAAGAACTAGATTGGCAATCACTGGCAAAACCAAACCAAACTCTGGCAATTTATATGGGTGTAATTAAGTCTCCCCATATTCAAGCACAATTATTAAAACATGGTCGCGGTGCAGATACACCCGTGGCAATTATTGAAAACGGTACTCGCAAAAATCAACGCGTTGTAACCGGTAAATTAGGTGAGCTGGCCGATTTAATCGAGCGTCACAGCATTATTTCACCGGCATTATTAATTATTGGTGAAGTTGCTTCATTACATGAAGAACTTCATTGGTTTGGCACAAAAGCCCAAACTAGTAGCTTTGCACAACCGCTTACAGACGTGGCATAGCTTTAAACTATTTAGATTTTAACTTTTAATCATTTTAGTAGGACGACTAACAATGGCTTTAACTCACCTTCAGCAATTAGAAGCTGAAAGTATCAAAATCATGCGCGAAGTTGCTGCTGAGTTTGAGAACCCAGTTATGCTTTACTCTATTGGTAAAGATTCATCGGTACTTTTACATTTAGCGCGTAAAGCGTTTTACCCAGGTAAAATTCCATTTCCACTGCTTCACGTTGACACCAACTGGAAGTTTAAAGAAATGATCGAATTTCGTGATCGCTTAGCCAAAGAATATGGCTTTGACTTAATCGTCCATAAAAACCCGGAAGGTTTGGCTATAGATATCAGCCCATTTACCCATGGCTCTGGTAAGCACACCGACATCATGAAAACCCAAGGTTTAAAACAAGCGCTTGATAAATACGGATTTGATGCCGCCTTTGGTGGTGCTCGCCGCGATGAAGAAAAATCACGCGCGAAAGAACGTGTTTATTCGTTCCGTGATAAACACCACAGATGGGATCCAAAAAACCAACGTCCTGAGCTTTGGAATACCTACAACAGCCAAGTGAACCCAGGTGAAAGCATTCGTGTATTCCCACTGTCTAACTGGACTGAACTTGATATTTGGCAGTATATCTACCAAGAAAACATCGATATGGTTCCACTTTATTTAGCAAAAGAACGCCCAGTTGTGGAACGTGACGGTACCTTGATCATGGTTGACGATGAGCGTATGCCGCTTGCTGATGGCGAAGTGCCAATGATGAAGTCAGTGCGTTTTCGTACTTTAGGCTGTTACCCACTTACCGGTGCGGTGGAATCTACAGCCAGTACACTGACTGAAATTATCGAAGAAATGCTGCTATCTACTTCATCGGAGCGTGAAGGTCGCGTGATTGACCACGATTCAGCTGGTTCAATGGAAAAGAAAAAACGTGAGGGCTATTTCTAATGTCTACCAATACTAACGATACAATTAATGAAGTAAGAGCTATTGGCATCGACGCCTACCTTGCTCGCCAACAAGACAAAAGCCTATTACGTATGCTGACCTGTGGTAGCGTGGATGACGGTAAATCAACCCTGATTGGCCGCCTACTGCACGACAGCCACCAGATTTATGAAGATCAGTTAGCTGCGCTACATAAAGATAACGAAAAAGTCGGTAATGCTGGTGAGGAGTTAGACTTAGCCCTGCTCGTAGACGGCTTACAAGCTGAGCGTGAGCAAGGTATTACTATTGACGTAGCGTACCGTTATTTTTCAACGGCTAAACGTAAATTTATTATTGCTGACACGCCAGGGCATGAGCAATATACCCGCAACATGGTAACTGGCGCATCAACCAGTGATGTTGCGATTATTCTTGTTGATGCGCGCTACGGTGTACAAGTACAAACTAAGCGCCATAGCTTTATTTGTGATTCATTGGGTATTAAACAGTTTGTTGTTGCCGTGAATAAAATGGATATTGTTGATTTTGACGAAACCGTTTATGAGCGCATTAAAGCCGATTATTTAAAATTTGCTGAGCAACTTAACGTATCTAACATCAAGTTTGTGCCTATGTCGGCGCTTAAAGGCGATAACGTAGTCACTCGCTCAGAGCGCACACCGTATTACACTGATAAACCACTGCTTGAGTTATTAGAAGACTCACCAGCAGCCGAAACAGACACTGGCTTTGAAGCGCGCTTCCCTGTGCAGTATGTAGTACGCCCTAACCTAAACTTCCGTGGTTTCCAAGGTACATTGACCTCAGGGAAATTACGCGTTGGTGATGCCATTAAAGTATTGCCATCAGGTAAAACCTCGAGCATTAAAGAGATTGTCACCTTTGACGGCAACTTAGACACAGCCGAAGCTGGCCAAGCAATTACTTTAACGCTTAACACTGAAATTGATATTAGCCGAGGGGACGTGATCGTTCCTGCTGAGTCAACCGCGACTGTTACTAATCAAGTTCAAGCTAAGCTTGTATGGATGCACGAAGCGCCGCTAGTGCTAGGCAAAAGCTACAACTTTAAATTAGGCAGTAAAAACACCTCAGCTATCGTGAAAAAGATTGATCACACTATTGATGTGAACACTCTTGAGCATGGTAGCGCAGACAGCCTGCAACTTAATGAAATCGCGATTGTTACCCTAGAATTGACCGAAACCATTTTGGCCGATGCTTATCACAACAATCACGAAACCGGTGCGTTTATTTTAATCGATCGTTTATCTAACTTAACTGTTGCGGCGGGTATGATTGAAAACGTGCTTGCTAAGCAACAACAAACGGGTAACTTTAGTGAGTTTGAAGTTGAATTTAATGCGTTAGTACGCAAGCACTTCCCACATTGGCAAGCGCTTGATATATCAAAGCTTAAATAACCAACTTTGCCTGTTAAGGACATATAAAGCATGTATCAACAGCTAGTATTAACAGGCATTATGCTAACTTTAGTCGGGTGCCTGTTTGGCACGCGGCTAAAGCCAGCATGGCTTTTTGTTGGCGCCATTGGCACCGCATATCTAGGCGGGTTAATCGACCTTGAAGATATGCTGATCAACTACGCCAATCCATCACTGATCACCTTAGTGTTATTAGTACTGGTTTCGATTGCGGTTGAAAAAACCACACTCGTACAAAAGCTTGCCCAGTCATTATCAAAAGGAAGTTTAACCAGCTCAGTCACTAAGCTAGGACTTTCTACAGCGTTTTTATCCTCATTTACCAATAATACGGCGGTTGTCGCATCGCTCATTACTGCCATAAAAGACAATCCAAACCATTCACCTTCAAAGCTACTATTACCGCTGTCGTATACTGCTATTTTAGGTGGCACAATTACCTTAATTGGTACTTCAACAAATTTAATCGTCAATGGTTTTGCCGTTGATGCAGGCATGGCACCGCTAGGCTTTTTCGACTTTACCATAGTCGGGTTAGGCGCATTAAGTGTGGGCCTGTTCACTATTTTAGTGATGCTAAAATATTTGCCAGACAACGGCAAAAACGATCAAGAAGTGGTGCCTTTTTATCTCGAAGGTAAAATAGAAGAAGGCTCAAAACTAATTGGTAAAAGCGTAGAAGAAAATGGCCTGCGCGAACTTAAAGACTTATTCCTAGCGGAAATTATTCGCGGCGATAAACGCATTTGTGCAGTAACCCCGCAACAAGTGATTAAAGCGGGCGATGTATTGCTGTTTGTCGGTGACATCAAATCAGTGCCACTGCTAACACGCTTTGACGGGCTAAAAATAGTTCACGATAAACATCAAAAAGATGTTGAGCACCTCGTTGAAGTTGTTGTCAGCCAATCATCTAAATTTATAGGAAAAACAGTTAAAGAAGCGCGTTTTCGTGAACAGTTTCATGCCGCTGTTATCGCTATTCGTCGCGGCCATGACCGCTTGCAAGGTGGCCTTGGTAAAGTGCAGCTGCAAGCGGGAGACTCACTGATCCTCGCACCAGGTAAAGACTTTTATAGTCTGCCTAATTTAAAACGCGAATTTGTGTATATTTCCGGGCTTGATTTACAAACTCACTTAGCGCCCAAGCAATCTAACTTAGTATTAGCGAGCTTTGCAACGGTACTTGGGCTGAGCATTATTGGCTATGTACCACTGGTAAAAGGCTTATTAGTATTGCTGATTGGCTTAATGCTCACGGGAACGATAAAGCTGAGCGAAGTAAAACGCCGTTTTCCTATTGAGTTACTCGCTGTAGTTGGTAGCGCCATTGGCCTTGCTAAACTGATGATAGGCACCGGCCTAGCTGGACAAATATCTGCAGCATTGTTTTATGTACTCGGTGATTTTGGCCCCTATGGCGCGTTTATCGCGATTTTTGTAATGACAGTAATGTTCACCGAACTTATCACCAATAACGCCGCAGCGGCACTATCATTCCCTGTCGCTTATGCATTAGCAATGGGCTTTAATGTTGACCCGCTGCCGTTTATTATGGCGGTCGCCTTTGGTGCATCTGCAAGCTTTATATCACCATTTGGTTATCAAACTAACCTGATGGTTTATAGCGCCGGCAATTATCGTTTAAAAGACTATGTATTAATGGGCTTACCACTTTCTATTATTTATTCAATAACGGTATTAACCCTGATCCCGCTGGTATTTCCATTTTAAGCCAGCGCTTACTCATAAGAGAGTTTTATAATGGATGAGAACATTGTTTGGCATAACTATGCCATTACTAAAGCACAACGTAGCAAACACAAAAGCCATAAACCGGCTATTTTATGGTTCACTGGTTTTTCCGGCTCAGGTAAAAGCACCGTAGCAAACGCCCTTGAAAGCGCACTCAATCAACAAGGTATTCACACCTACCTGCTTGATGGCGACAATGTACGCCACGGCTTGTGTAAAGATTTAGGCTTTAGCGACGAAGACCGTATCGAAAATATTCGCCGCGTTGGTGAAACCGCTAAACTAATGGTCGATGCTGGATTATTGGTACTCACCGCATTTATTTCCCCATTTCGCGCGGAACGCGATATGGTAAGAAACTTAGTCGATGACGGTGAATTTATCGAAGTGTTTTTAGACACACCTCTGGACGTATGCGAGAGCCGCGATCCAAAAGGCTTATACAAAAAAGCCCGCGCAGGTGAAATAAAACACTTCACAGGTATTGATTCAGACTACCAAATACCCCATTCACCGGAAATAATCTTAGATACCAGTAAAAACACCCTAGACCAATCGGTGCAAGAGCTGATAGCGTATCTAAAACAACAGCAAATTATTAAAGGTTAAGTCATGAACCAAACGGAACTGCTCGAAGAAATACTGATCCTTGCCCGCCAAGCTGGCAGCGCTATTATGGGGATTTATGAAAAGGATTTTAACGTTGAGTACAAAGCTGATGAAAGCCCTGTAACCGACGCCGATCTTGCAGCTCACAAAGTGATTGCCAATGGCCTAGCCCACTTAACCCCAGAGATCCCAGTATTAAGTGAAGAAAGTGCCGATATCAGCTGGGATATCCGCCAAACGTGGACCCGCTATTGGCTGGTTGACCCAATCGACGGCACTAAAGAATTTATTAAAAAGAACGGTGAGTTTACCGTTAACATCGCCTTGATTGAAAACGGCAAGCCTATCTTAGCGGTAGTAGATGCGCCTGCGCTAGGCGTGTCTTATCTGGCAGCAGAGGCAATCGGCGCATTTAAAGACCGCGGTGATGAGCGCATCGAGCTTAAAGTCACCACCAAAGCAAACAAAGGCCTTATTCGCGTAGTCGGCAGCCGCTCGCATCCATCACCGGATTTAGCCGAGTTTGTAAAACGCTTTGATGAGGTGGAAATGGTCTCAAAAGGCAGTTCACTAAAACTGTGCTTAGTCGCCGAAGGCAGCGCCGATATTTACCCACGCCTAGGCCCAACCTGTGAATGGGACACCGGCGCAGGCCACGCTATAGCCGAAATCGCCGGCGCAAAAGTCACTAAGCTTGATGGCAGCCCGCTTGTTTACAATACTAAGGATGAATATTTGAATCCGTATTTTGTAGTGAGTGTGATAGAAGAAGAAACCAAGCTATAAGCCGTAAGTTTTAAGTGGTAAGTTTAAGGCCGACTCTTCACTCGTAGGAGTTGGCTTCAGCCACGAAAAATCCTGCTCTGCATTCTATTTAAAAAAACAATTTCACCACAGAGAACACCGAGTCGCTTCGCTCTACACAGAGGGCTTTAACCATAAGCTTTAAGCGGTAAGTTTAAGACCGACTCTTCACTCGTAGGAGTTGGCTTCAGCCACGAAAAATCCTGCTCTGCATTCTATTTGAAAAAACAATTTCACCACAGAGAACACCGAGGCGCTTCGCTACACAGAGGTTGAATCATAAGCTGTAGAGCTTTAAGCGGTAAGTTTAAGCCCGACTCTTCACTCGTAGGAGTTGGCTTCAGCCACGAAAAATCCTGCTCTGCATTCTATTTGAAAAAACAATTTCACCACAGAGAACACCGAGTCGCTTCGCTACACAGAGGTTGAATCATAAGCTTTAAGCGGTAAAGCTTTAAGCGGTAAGTTTAAGCACGACTCTTCACTCGTAGGAGTTGGCTTCAGCCAAAAAAATCCTGCTCTGCATTCTATTTGAAAAAACAATTTCACCACAGAGAACACCAAGGCGCTTCGCTGCACAGAGGTTGAATCATAAGCTGTATAGCTTCAAGCGGTAAATTTAAGCCCGACTCTTCACTCGTAGGAGTTGGCTTCAGCCACGAAAAATCCTGCTCTGCATTCTATTTGAAAAAACAATTTCACCACAGAGAACACCGAGTCGCTTCGCTACACAGAGGTTGAATCATAAGCTGTAGAACTTTAAGCGGTAAGTTTAAGCCCGACTCTTCACTCGTAGGAGTTGGCTTCAGCCACGAAAAAACTGCTCTGTATTCTATTTGAAAAAACAATTTCACCACAGAGAACACCGAGGCGCTTCGTAAGCGGTAAGTTTTAAGTATCATATTCCACCTCGTAGGAGTTGGCTTCAGCCACGAAAAATCTGCCTGCATTCTATTTGAAAAAACAATTTCACCACAGAGAACACCAAGTCGCTAGGCTACACATAAGTTTGATATGTATATTTTTATAGATCGGGATTTATCCCATCACATTGTCAGGCTAAAGCCAGACCTAACTATGGGACAATAAACTTTGAGCGCTAGCTTATAAACCTAAATTCACACCTTGTAACATCAACAAAGCTCATCAATATCAGCTATTGTGTTTTAACATTCTCGGTTCAATTAATTGATTCTACGGGAAGAAGTAATGACAACGATTGAAAGTGCGATTGATTCAGCCTACCAAGCGCAAATTAAAAATCTCTCTAATGCACTAAGCCAAGCTGTACTTGCAGCGAATGGCGATGCAGATGCGATTAGCGCTGCTGAAACAAGCTTTAAAAAAGGCCTAGCCTTTGCCGCTGATATTAGAGGTCGTGCCCTAGTTGCAATCGCGTAAACTAAAAAGCCTTGTAAGTTTGTCACCTACACGGCTTTTCTTTGAATATGTTGATGCTTCACTCAATTCATGGATAATTATAGAAACATGTATCATTAACAAGGAACGATAATGCTCGGATTAATACGCTACACAGTAGAGCTATGCCCAGAAGTCAAAGGTCAGCTTACGCTAAACGGTAAACCATTAGCAAACCAACTTATCCAAAGAGGCTTAACCTTAGAGGATGAGGAAGTAGATGAAGCCTATACTGATGAGCGCGGTTTTTACTCATTTCCAGCTAAATCAATTAAATCACGCAAGCCTGGCAGTATATTTTATGAGTCAATGATAAGAGTCGTAATAGTGACTCACTTTGAAAGTCATCAGCATACTTTATGGTTTGGATTTCAATATGGGCTTAAAACCCCAATTGAATTACAAAAAAGACTAAATAATTTAAATGCAGATTTAAGCGCTGAAGAAATAAAACATCAAATCATTGATTCAGAAGCACCAAGCGGTGAGCACAATATTTCTAGCATTTGTCGTTGGACAAATTAAATCGTATAGGAAATATATTGAGGTTTTATTCTGTTTATGGATAATTATAGAAACATGGATTATTAACAAGGAACGATATATGCTCGGATTAATTCGCTATACAGTAGAACTATGCCCCGAAGTAAAAGGTCAGGTTTTTGATAATGGAATCCCATTAGCCAATCAACTCATTGAACGAAGCTTAACCTACGAAGAAGAAGAACTAGATAGTGTTTATACTGATGAAAACGGTTGTTTCTCATTTCCTGCCAAATCTCTAAAATCTCGCAAACCAGGCAGTATTTTTCATGAGCCCGTGGTGCGAGTAATTATTGATCTAGAAAGGAATGACGAAGTGTACTTGCTCTGGTTTGGTAATCAGCGAGGGTTAAAAAATACATCAGAGTTCAAAAAGCATTTGATCAATTTAAATGCGGATTTAACTTCTAGCGAACAAGTCCATCATTTTATAAACACTGACTCCCCTTTTCAGGAAGAGCATAATATATCTAGTATTTGCCGTTGGTAATATAAACTTTACTTTTTAAAAGGAATTAAAATGAGCACTTTATCTCCTGTAATTTGTGCAGAATTGGCCACTATCTCCTATGATATCCATAAGCCAACGAAACGAGGACGTTATCTACTTGAAACATCAGCAACATTAAGAAGCTTGTTCTCTTTTGATCTATCAAACGGACCAATAAAGGGAACGTCTGGCGGAGCAATGACTCATGCAACAGGTCATCAAACAGGGTTTGTACTCGTTGGCAAAGGTACTTCTCCTACAGGGCGCATGAATCCATTTAAAAATGATTTGGTATTGGCTATTCGAGGTACAGCCTCGTTATATGACGCATCTACTGACTGCAGAGCGAACCTAAGTGTTTGCGATGGTGGCCATAGTGTTCATGCTGGCTTTAATACTTTATTTGAAACCTTAAAATCAGAATTAGCCCCTTTATTAAGCGAACTTAAGCCGAGTGCTACTGTGCATTGTGTTGGTCACAGTCTTGGGGGTGCGGTTGCATCTCTAGTCGCGGATTGGGCTAAACGACGTTTTAATGCAAACATTAAGTTATATACTTTCGGTGCGCCAAAAGTAGGCTTAACTAATTTCGCATTAAGTACCACAAACGCCCTGAAACCAAAAAATATATTCCGCTGTGTAAATGGTGGCGATGTAGTACCGATGGTACCTTTTTGGCCATTTATGCAGGCTCCGTACAATGCCCCTGAATATAGGATGGACAACAACCAAATTATAGCCCCGTGGCATCACTTGATGAAATACTATACACGGAATTCACAAAAACAATCTTGGGATAGCATCAACAAAAGAGTGACATTTAATCCGTTTAAGCGTGTAACTCTAGACATTCGTCATGCAAACCAAGTACAACCTTCCATTTATTGGATGAATCGTTTAAGTGAAGCTTTAATGACAGTATTGCGTCAAGCAAAGCTAGGGGCGCTGAATGCGCTGCAGTCCGGTACTGCAAACGGTTTGAGTTTATACGACAAAATCGCGATGATTCTAGCTAACAACAATTTCCATACTGTAGACTTAACAGGCCCAATAAATGGTTTGCTTGCATGTATGCTGGCATTTGCAGGATATGCTCGAACTAAAATAAAAGAGTTATCAGCTGAATTTATTAAGTGGGTATTTGAAAAAACACTGCAGATGGTTAATAAAATAGCTCAAAAAGCACTGTCAGCGGTAGATTAATTAACGCTATTTAGCTCGAAGAAGCCATACTCTAAAAAGCCCTGTAAGTTTGTCACCTACAGGGCTTTTATTTAATCTAACTAAAGTCTCTAAAGCTACTCGCTAAGCAACAAAACCATAAATCAATGCAGCTACCGCTAATAAGCCTACCGCTAACACAAACAAGGTGCTAAAACGGCCACGGTATTTTTGTAATGCTGGAACTTTATAAACAGCAATCATTGGCATGATGAATAAGATCATCGCAATAATCGGCCCTGATAGTTGATCCATCATATCTAAGATACTTGGGTTTTTAACAGCACAAAACCAAATAGCAAAGAACATGATAGCAACACCAATTTTGTCAGCGTTTTTCAGCGACAAACTTGTTTGTTTAGTAACAAGCCCATTAAAGCTTTCTCTTGCTCCTAAAAAATGACCTAAGAAAGATGAAGTGATAGCAATAAACGCGACTAGCGGGCCAAAGGTGGCAATAAATGAATTGTCTGTCACATTCGCTAGGTAAGATAACACGGATACGTTCTGTGCTTTAGCTTGCAGCATTTGCTCTGGCGTTAAAGAGAGTACACAGGAGAATACAAATAACAACACAAATACAATTAGCAGTAAGCTAGTACGCTTTAAAATCGCTTCAGACTTAGCTGTTGCTTGCTTACCATAATGACCTCGTTGTACGTTTACAAAGCTTGAAATCGCCGCTGCGTGGCTAAATGAGAACACTATTATAGGAATTGACAGCCATAGTGTTTTACTAAAGCCTACAAACTCAGGAAAGGCCATATTTGGTACTTGCCAACTAGGGATTAGATACAAAGATAGAAACAGTAAAATCCCTACTAACGGATACACTAAAATAGCAAAAGCACGCAACATTAGCCTTTCACCACCGAGCATCAAGCTGATCATACTGGCAACTAAAACTCCTGAAAGCAATACTCTAGAAGGTGCTTCCATACCTAATTGGTTTACTATAAAACTATCAACAGTATTGGTTAGGCCAACACCATAGATCAGTAAAATTGGAAATATTGATAAAAAATACAATAATGAAATTAATCTACCAGCATTCACACCAAAATGCTCTTCAACCACATCGGTAAAATCTGCATCTTTGCTCTTTGATGACAATACAAAACGTGCTAAGCCGCGGTGGGCTAAAAATGTCATCGGCAACGCTAAGCACGCTAAAATGATCAGCGGCCAAAAGCCACCAATACCAATATTAATTGGTAAAAATAAAATACCGGCACCGACTGCAGTACCAAAAAGACTCAACACCCATTGGGTATCATGAAAGTTCCATTTCGATTTACTTGTTGTCACTGCGTCAAACTGCGCAGCATCAGTGGAAGAGTTCATGCACTTCACCTATTAGTATAATAATTTGGCAAGAGCATATAGAAATCAACACATTATTTCAGTTTTTGGCGACATAATTAACTAAATATTACAGCCTATTTTGTAATTACTGAGTTACTTACTGTCATGAATTTGAAACAGTCATAAAATCAAAATTCTTTAGCTGATAGAGGAAATAAATTTGCGAGTTTCGAGTTTCGAGTTTCGAGTTTCGAGTTTCGAGTTTCGAGTTTCGAGTTTCGAGTTTCGAGTTTTACAAAAATAAACTTTTCGCGCCCTATGTCAAACGTTCGCTAACTTTACTCTCGCTA
>NZ_CABVLM010000025.1 GCF_902498845.1 Pseudoalteromonas rhizosphaerae
ATTTGCTTGGTAACAATAGCGTTTTGGACCCACCTGACCCCATGCCGAACTCAGTAGTGAAACGAAACAGCGCCGATGATAGTGTAGCATTTGCTATGTGAAAGTAGGACATTGCCAGGCTCCAAATTGAGAAAGCCGCTTCAGAAATGAAGCGGCTTTTTTACGTCTGGCATAAAGTAAAAAGAAGGTTCGAGGTGAAAGGTAATCTGCATAAAGATTAAGTCAATTTGATCTAGTCTCTAGAGCATATGCTTTTACCGTATTAGGGACTGAGATGGATTTATTCCACGCTTGTAATACCTGTTCGACTATTTCTTTATAACCACTAGAAACACGATTAGATAGACAGTGTTGCCGTATCCAACTCCATACTTGCTCTAGTGGATTTAATTCCATGTGTTGTGTCATGACGTCTTTATTGACGATAGGGCTGATCAGCGCTTCTGTTTTATCATTACTTGGGCACACTGCACCAAATAAGTATCCATACTCAAACTGCTGTTGTTTTGTTGCGCGGGGCCTAGAGCCTGTTTCAGCCCATAAGCGTGTTGTTTGATTTTGTTGTCCAAACCGTGCTTCATCTTGAAACCAAACATCAATGCTACCTAAAGGGAGATGTCATGGGGTGTGAAGGATCGTTTCCACTTGGAACTTTTTTAAAAGCCTCTTTGCTTTCTTTTGACTGCTTTGGGTGCTTAGAACGGCTTGTGATCCAGCTAAACCCACGCTTCTTAAGCAGTTTGTAAATATGATCGGTGTGATACCTTACATTGAACTGCTCATAAATATACTGAGCAATATCTTCCCTCATTAGTCTGCCGCCTTCTGAAGAGCTTGCTGACTGTTTTACATACTCTGACAGTGTGTCCAGTTGTAGTGAGGTTAATATAGCCGAGCGGCCCTTAATCGGTTTGTTGTTCAAGCCAGCAACGCCATTGTTAAGGTAGTTAGAAGTTGCTTGGATTCTTCTAAGTTCAATTTAGTAAAAGTAAATAAGTATCGGTGCGCTAATTAGATCACATAATTTGGCTGATTGGTATTAGTCATAGAGTAACGCTTTTTAGTTTTGTATCTAAATTTTTGGAGCTAGTTTGTAGAGCTATCAAGGATACTTACAACAGCCTTTAAAATTGCAGACTCAAGAATACTGTTAGAAGGAACGTTACTTGGCTTTCCAGCAGTTTTATTATCAAAGCAATCAGGGCTTATGCCTAAATCATCATGATTTGACTTATCAATATAAGCTAAATCAGCCTGTTCCATGCACTTCGCTGAAGCATTATTCGAAGGTGTGCTACATGCTTGTATGAGAGTGCAAAGTAGGCAGGTGCTGGCTAGTTGCCTCACATTCATATTTCAGTGCCATCTAAATTTTGCATAATTATTATACTAAGTAGAGTGTATACACTTTCCACAATTAATTTGTAAATTTTTGTCTTTTTCTTTCAATGCAAAAGTCGCGATATGGGAAGTTCGTTCTATGGTAATTGGCAAGAGGCTTGATAAACGTTAGTAGATCAAAAACGCCAACTCGAGGTTGGCGTTTTAATTATGGGGCTAAAGTAGCTTATTAAGCTTTAGGTCCGGCATTTTTAATTTCGTCAGATACGTCGTATTTAGCAAAGTTTTCAGTGAAGTCTGCTGCAAGTTTGGCCGCATATTCAGCGTATTTAGCTTTATCTTCCCAAGTATTGATTGGGTTAAGTAGCTCGCTGTTAACGCCTGGTACTGCAACTGGTACGTCTAGGTTTAAAACATCAATATGTTGAGTTTCAACGCCAGCCAGTTTACCTGATACGATTGCATCAACAACAGCGCGGGTAGTTGGAATATCAAAACGCTTACCTGTGCCGTAAGGACCGCCAGTCCAACCAGTGTTAACTAGGTATACCTTGGCGCCAAATTCACGTACACGCTTCATTAGAAGCTCCGCGTATACACCCGCTGGACGTGGGAAGAATGGTGCACCAAAACAGGTTGAGAATGTTGATTCGATATCGCTGGTAGAGCCAATTTCAGTAGAGCCAACTTTTGCTGTGTAACCGCTTAGGAAATGAAACGCTGCCGCTTCTTCGCTAAGGATTGATACTGGAGGTAATACTCCGCTTACATCACAGGTTAAGAATACCACTGCTTTTGGCTCGCCTGCGCGGTTCTCTACTTTGCGTTTTTCAACGTGTTCAAGCGGGTAAGCTGCGCGGCTATTTTGCGTTAGGCTGGTATCATGAAAATCAGGAACGCCTTTGTCATCAAGGACAACGTTCTCTAGGATAGTTCCAAAGCGGATTGCATCCCAGATAACAGGCTCATTCTTTTGCGAAAGGTCGATACACTTAGCATAACAACCACCTTCGATGTTGAATACACTGCCAGGTGCCCAGCCGTGTTCGTCATCACCGATTAAAAAGCGAGTTGGATCGGCGGATAAAGTTGTTTTACCGGTACCAGATAGACCAAAGAATAATGCTGTATCGCCAGCTTCACCTACGTTAGCTGAGCAGTGCATTGGTAGCACGCCTTTTGCTGGTAGTAGGAAGTTTTGCACTGAGAACATTGATTTTTTCATTTCACCGGCATAACGCATACCTGCAAGCAATACTTTACGTTGTGCAAAGTTGATAATTACTGTGCCATCACTGTTAGTGCCATCACGTTCTGGGTCACAAACAAATGAAGGTACATTCATTACCTGCCATTGGGGTAAATCAGATGCATTATAAGATTTAGGTTCGATAAACATATTTTTGGCAAAGATATGATGCCATGCAGTTTCTGTTGTAACAACAACAGGTAAATAATGCTCAGGATCAGCGCCTACTTCAAGGTGAGAGATGAAGTGGTCGTTGCTCTGCACATGTGCTTCTACACGTGCCCATAAAGCGTCAAATTTATCTGCATCGAAAGGGCGATTTACATTACCCCATTGGATTTCATTTTCAGTACTTGATTCTTGAACAATAAAGCGATCTTGTGGTGAACGACCAGTACGACGACCAGTGTTAGCAACAAAAGCTCCATTGGCGGCTAAAGTCCCTTCGCCACGACGGATCGCGTGTTCGACAAGTTCAGCTGCAGTTAGATCGACAAAACGAGTAGCGCTTGAAGTCATGTTTATACCTAAATTGTGTGAGATTGAACGGGATAGCTCTGGGGTTCTTGTTTCCCTTTAAGCTGTAATTATAGTAACAGATGGATTAGGGATATTCGAGCTTATCAAAGGCCTAAAAACACATATATTTAGTAAAAAACATGAATAATTTCAATGATACCGGTGTCATAAAAGTAATACAATTCATGACACCGGTATCAATTTTTGGCATAAAAAAACCGCAATAAATGCGGTTTGAATTTTGTTGGTTTTTTGAACGATTAGATTAGTTGAAAATACTTTTCACATCTTGTTCATTAAAAACGTAATCTTTTAAGCAATAATGGCAGCTAATTTTTACCTCACCATTTTCAATAACGTCATCTAATAAAGCTTGTTGACCTATATTAACGAGCGCAGTGATGGTTTTTTCTCTACTACAACCACATTTAAACTGGATTGCTTGCGGCTCGTAAACACGCGGATTGTCTTCATGATAAAGTCGAGTAAGCACAGTGGCAGCATCAAGCTCTAACAACTCTTCAGCTTTAATCGTATTGCTGAGTGCTTCAAGGTGAGTAAAGTCAGTAATCGACTTTTCTTTATTTACAGGTAACACCTGTAGTAGTAAACCAGCAGCTTTAGCATGACCTTGTGTTGTATCAGTTGCAAACCATAGACGTGTTTGTAGTTGCTCTGATTGTGCAAAGTAGGCTTCAAGACATGCTGCTAACGTGTCATGCTCAAGCGGAACTATACCTTGATAACGTTCACCTTTAGTTGGGGTGATTGTCAGTACCATCACACCGTTACCGATTAGTTCCTGAATGGTTGAGCCTGTTACTTCACCTTGCAGGCGGGCAATACCGCGCATATTTTGTTGATGATCACCGTTGATAACCGCATATTTTACCGGGCCATCACCTTGCAGTTGTACTGCTATATCACCTTCAAACTTTAATGTAGCTGTAAGTAGGCAGGTTGCGACCAGTAACTCGCCCAATAAAGCTTGCACTTGCACGGGGTAATTGTGATCGGCAATCATTTCATTATAAGCTTGCTCTATTTGTACGAGTTCGCCGCGGACGTCTAGTTGATCAAATGTATAACGATGAAGTAGATCTTGTTGCATGAGTGGCTTTACCTAACTTGATTTCATTTTTAAAAGTTCGCGTCTTTGCTTTTTATCTGGTTTACGGTCCGGATGAGGAGCAAAAAAGCTATTATTCTTGCGCGCGATGCTATTGGCTTCGCGTTTTTCGATACTTGCATCAGATTCGTGATACAAGGTTTGAGCAATGGGGGCACTTAAGCGTTTATCAAGCAATTTAAGTACAGTGATAACTTTTTCGTCAACTCCTTGAGCAAGTTTGATCACGGCATCTAGTTCGACTATTTTACTAGGTTTAGTGCGCTGGCCATTATAATGTACTTTGCCACCTTGCACCATGTCCCGTGCGATGGCGCGGGTTTTATAAAAGCGTGCAGCCCACAACCATTTGTCTAAACGGATACTAATAGTTTCATCTTTTGACGTGGTATTACGGGTGTTACTTTTTGACACAATTATACTCAATTAAAAGCGCGGCTCTGTAAGGTAAAATTTAGCATGAAACTTACCAACAAAGAAATAGTCGAAGTTTTTTACACTCAGCTTGAACGTTAATTTACCTTGTTTACAAAGTTTAATATTAGTGCGCTTGTTGAATGAAAAATGAAAAGGTACTATAGGCCAGCGATGAAACAGCAAATTAAAATAAGAAACGTCATTTATGGAACAGCGATTACAGCAGCTAAAACATTTAGTAAGTAAATTACCCCACGCTAAATTGAGTTGGGCAATAACGCTTTTAGCCGTTGTTTACATTGCCTTTTTAGCAGCGAAACTATTTTGGCTAACATGGCCAGCCCAGGTTAATTCGAGCCTTTCTCCAAGCTATATTAATAGCGTTACAGGTAAACCTGAACGGGTTAATACGCAATCAATTTTAGCACAAAACTTGTTTGGTAAAGCCGACGCAGCGCCTAAAAAACCAGCAAGCAAACAAACTCAAGTCATTAACAATGCGCCAGAAACTCGATTAAGCATTAATTTAACCGGTATTGTTGCGGTCAGCGGCAATGATCAAACAGGCTTGGCAATTATTGAATCTCAAGGCCAACAATCAACCTATTTAGTAGATGATGTTGTACAAGGCACTCGCGCTAAGCTTGCTCAAGTATTACCTGATCGAGTAATTTTAGATGTCAGTGGCCGTTTTGAAACGTTAATGCTTGATGGCGTGGATTTTACCAAAACAGTATCAATGCCAGTACTTGCCGAACGTGAAAGTGATGAACCTGAACTCGATGAAGGTCCGCAAATGGACAGTGACCGTCAGATTGATGTAACAGCAAATCAAGAAGTAAAAGAAGCAATTATAGAGACCCGAGAAGAATTGTTAAAAGATCCCGGTAAACTATTTGACTATATTCGCGTATCTCAGGCTATGAAGGATGGTGAGCTTATTGGCTACCGTTTAAGCCCAGGTAAAGACCCTGCATTATTTACGCAGATGGGGTTACAAAATAACGATTTGGCTGTATCGATTAACGGCTATCAATTAACAGATTTAAAACAGGCCATGTCAGCCATTAATGAGCTGCGTAATAGTACCGATGCGAACATTACAATTGACCGTGATGGCGAGCAGATTGATGTGCAATTTAGCCTGCAATAACTTAGCTTTGGAGTTTTAATATAATGGTTCACGCGCTACACCTCAAAAAAATCAGAAAAGGGTTAGCTAAGTACGCAACACTTTTTTTTGTGGCTAGCTTATCTCTATCGGTGTCTGCCGTTGAGTATGCTGCAAACTTTAAAGGGACCGATATCAACGAGTTTATTAATATCGTTGGTAAAAATCTGAATAAGACCGTCATTATCGACCCGAACGTACGTGGTAAAGTAAATGTACGCAGCTATGAATTGATGGATGAAGCACTTTATTATCAATTCTTTTTAAATGTGCTAGAAGTTTACGGTTATTCAGCTGTTGAAATGGATAACGGCATATTAAAGATTGAAAAAAGCTCTGATGCTAAAAAATCAAACGTACCGTTAGTCACTGAAGACGACCAAGCGCGCGGTGATATGATGATCACTCGTGTCGTACGTGTAAAAAATGTTAGCGTACAAGAACTAGGTCCATTAGTGCGTCAGTTTAGCGACCAAAAAGATGGCGGTCATGTTGCCAACTTCAACGCTGCAAACGTCATGATGTTGACCGGTCATGCTGCCTCAGTAAACCGACTTGTTGAAATTATTCGCTCAGTTGACCAAGCCGGTGATAAGCGGGTTGATATTGTAAAGCTAAACTTTGCCACCGCTGATGATGTGGTATCTGTGGTTGATAATATTTACAAAGATAGCGGTAAAGGCAGTATCCCCGAATTTTTGATCCCTAAAGTCGTTGCAGATGGCCGTACTAATAGCGTTATTGTCAGTGGCGAAGGCCAAGCAAGAACGCGTGCTATTGAGTTAATTAAACGCCTCGACGGTGAGTTGCAAAGCCAAGGCAACACTAAAGTAATTTACCTTAATTACGCTAGCGCTGAAGATTTAGTGAAAGTGTTGCAAGGGGTTAGCAAAACGCTTGGTGAAGAAGGTCAAGGTGGGGCAACTAAAACCCGTAGCCGCAACCAAAACGAAACCAGTATCGAAGCTCACCCAGATTCAAACTCATTGGTCATTACTGCTCAACCTGACACTATGCGTTCATTGGAGTCAGTGATTGAACGGCTTGATATTCGTCGTGCCCAAGTACTCGTTGAAGCAATCATTGTTGAAGTAATGGAAGCTGATGGGATTAACTTTGGTCTGCAATGGATTTCAGAGCAAGGCGGTATGATGCAGTTTAATAACGGCACAACCGTTCCTGTTGGTTCTTTAGCTGTAGCTGCTCAGCAAGCTCGTGATAAAACAATTACTGATAGCGTTGTAGGCACTGACAATGCAGTAGTTACTCCTATTAAGAAAACTGTAGAAGGTGATCTTGGCCCGTTAGGTAAGTTGTTAGGGGGTATCAATGGATTGGCCATGGGGATTGTTAAAAACGACTGGGGCGCGATCATTCAAGCAGTCTCTACCGATACTAACTCAAATATTCTTGCTACGCCTTCGGTTACCACCATGGATAACGAAGAGGCATCGATGATTGTCGGTCAAGAAGTGCCGATCATTACTGGCTCGCAAACGGGTTCTAATAATTCTAATCCATTTCAAACAGTAGAGCGTCAAGAGGTGGGTGTAAAACTTAAAGTAACGCCACAAATAAATGATGGTTCAGCTGTACAGTTAACCATTGAGCAAGAAGTATCTGGCGTGAGTGGTACTACTTCGGTGGATATATCTATTAATAAACGTGCCATTAAAACCACGGTTATGGCTGATGATGGCGGCATGGTTGTGCTTGGTGGTCTAATTGATGAAGACGTGCAAGAAAGCGTCTCAAAGGTACCAATATTAGGTGATATTCCTATCCTTGGTCACTTATTCCGCTCAACCAGCACCAGCAAGCGTAAACGTAATTTAATCGTGTTTATTCGCCCAACCATTATCCGTGATGGCATTAAAATGAATAAATTGAGCCACAGCAAATATAACTTTATCCGTGGTGAGCAGTATAAACAAAAAGAAGATGGTATTGATTTAATGCCTCTAACCGATGTGCCAATCCTACCTGAGTGGAATGATGCATTAGTATTACCGCCAACGTATGAAGAATACTTAAGACAGCAAAATACAGATGAGCGCAATAATGACTGATGCAATCACTGAGATCACCGCAGAGCCCTCACAGCCGCTAAATAATAGCGAGCTGATGACCAGTAACGATTTAGTTGAACTGCCTAATAAGCGGCTACCATTTTCATATGCACGACGTGCAGGCATGTTATTAAGTAAAAATAACGATGACCGGGTGGTGTTCTATCGTGGTGAGCTTAATATTGATGCATTGTTAGAAGTGCGCCGTATTGCTGGGCATGGCTTTACGCTTGAACACTTAGCTGATGACAAGTTTGAGTTGTTATTAGAGGCATCGTATCAACGCGATAGTTCTGAAACCCAGCAAATGATGGAAGACATAGGTAACGAAGTTGATTTATTTTCACTGGCTGAAGATATGCCGCAAACGGAAGATTTGCTTGCCGGAGATGATGATGCACCAATCATTAAATTGATCAATGCGATGCTCAGTGAAGCGATTAAAGAAGGCGCGTCAGATATTCACATCGAAACCTTTGAGCAAGAGCTAGTGATCCGCTTTCGGGTTGATGGCGTGCTTAAAGAAGTGTTAAAGCCGAATCGTAAACTCGCTTCATTGCTAGTTTCGCGTATTAAAGTAATGGCGAAACTCGATATTGCTGAAAAGCGTATCCCGCAGGATGGTCGTATTAGTTTGCGTATCGCAGGACGTGCCGTTGATGTTCGGGTATCAACCATGCCATCAAGTTTTGGTGAGCGGGTTGTACTGCGTTTACTTGATAAAAATAACGCGCGTTTAAATCTTGAAGATTTAGGTATGACGCTGCGCAATCGTGAATTGTTCTCTGATTTGATCAGTAAACCGCACGGAATTATTTTGGTGACCGGTCCAACTGGTTCTGGTAAAAGTACCACGCTTTATGCGGGCATGAGCCAAATTAACTCTCGCGATCGTAATATCTTAACGGTTGAAGATCCAATCGAGTATGAAATCCCAGGTATTGGTCAAACTCAGGTAAATACTAAAGTTGATATGACCTTTGCCCGAGGCTTACGGGCAATCTTACGTCAAGATCCTGATGTAGTAATGGTTGGTGAAATACGTGACCTTGAAACCGCACAAATTGGCGTGCAAGCCTCACTTACGGGTCACTTAGTGATGTCGACATTGCATACCAACACCGCAGCAGGTGCTATCTCTCGTATGGAAGATATGGGGGTTGAACCCTTCTTGTTGTCATCTTCTTTGTTAGGGGTGTTATCGCAGCGTCTAGTGCGAACTTTATGTAAGAGCTGTAAAGAAGGTCATGTTGCAGATGAGCGCGAGTGTGAATTGCTCGGCGTACCATTTGTAAATCCGCCGACTATTTACCGAGCCGTTGGCTGTGAAGAGTGTAACTTTAATGGTTACCGTGGTCGTACCGGTATTCATGAATTACTGGTAGTTGATGAAACTGTTCGCGAACTTGTTCACAGTGGTAAAGGTGAGCAAAGTGTTGAAAAGTACATTCGCAAACATACCCCAAGTATTCGCCAAGATGGCTGTAGTCGCGTATTAGCCGGTAAAACCACCCTTGAAGAAGTATTACGTGTAACGCGTGAGGAAGGTTAACAATGGCAGCATTTGAATATCGCGCGCTCGATGCTCGCGGCAAAGAGAAAAAAGGTATTCAAGAAGCGGATACCGCGAAACAAATTCGCCAATCATTACGTGAACAAGGTCTTACGCCGCTCGAAGTTGTGCCCGCCGCAGAGGGGGATAAACAAGTTAAAGGTGAAAAAAGCTCGCCATTTGGCAGCTTTTTTAAAGCGAAAATATCTACCTCAGATCTCGCTTTGATCACTCGCCAACTCGCTACACTCATTCAATCGGCGTTACCGGTTGAAGGGGCGGTAATGGCGGTGGCTGAGCAGTGTGAAAAGCCGCGTATGAAGCGTATGTTAATGTCGGTGCGTTCAAAAGTTGTTGAAGGTTATACCTTGGCTGATGGCATGTCTGAGTTTCCACATGTATTTGATAATTTATACCGCGCTATGGTAGCTGCGGGTGAAAAATCAGGTCACTTAGATGCTGTATTGAACCGTTTAGCCGATTACACGGAACAACGCCAACACATGCGTAGTCAAATCACACAAGCGATGGTGTATCCGGTGATATTAGTAATATTTGCCATTGGTATCGTTTCAATATTACTAGGTACTGTAGTGCCTAAAATATTGAAGACATTTGAAAAGTCAAAGCAGGTTTTACCTTGGACGACTGAATGGGTAATGGCTGCTAGTAACTATGTGCAAAATTATTGGTTCATTACTTTAGTATTATTTACCGCGACAGTGATTGGTGTTAAACATGCGCTAAAACAGCCTAAGATCCGCTTTTGGTATGATTCGAAAATTTTGATGATGCCGGGCATTGGCAAAGTTGCTCGTAGTATTAATACCGCCAGATTTGCTCGTACACTGAGTATCTTGTCATCAAGTTCAGTGCCGTTACTCGAGGGAATGCGTATTTCTGGTGGCGTATTGATCAACGAGAAAATTAAAAAAGCAGTGGCGGATGCCGCAACCCGCGTTAGTGAAGGGGCAAGTTTAAGAGCGTCCTTACAACAAACAAAATTATTCCCACCGATGATGCTGCATATGATCGCCAGTGGGGAGAAATCAGGTGAGCTCGAGCAAATGCTAGAGCGTGCTGCAAACAATCAAGACCGTGAATTTGAAACCATGGTAAATGTCTCGCTAAAACTCTTAGAGCCTGCGATGATAGCGTCCATGGCGGTTATTGTATTGTTTATCGTAATGGCCATATTACAACCTATTATGGCAATGAATAAAGCGATTGGACTTTAACTATTTTAGGGATTTCGTAATGCATTTTTACCGTGTTACGATAGTTAATTATTAAGAACAACAGAGGTATGTACGTGAATAAACAAGCAGGTTTCTCATTACTCGAAGTTATGGTGGTACTGGTTATCATTGGCATGATCATGTCAATCGTGGCACCCAATATTATGGGCCAGCAAGAAGAAGCGGCACTTGATAAAGCGCATCTTGATATTCAGCAGCTTGAAGATGCTATGAGTCTTTATAAATTAAAGAACAAAGCGTACTTAACCACTGAGCAAGGCCTTGAAGGGTTAGTGACTAAAACTAGCGTAGAGCCAGTACCAAAGCGTTTTCCTGAAGGTGGCTTTATTTCTAAATTACCAGAAGATCCATGGGGAAATCCGTACCAGTTAATCAGCCCAGGTGAAGTTGGTAAATTTGATTTGTTTTCAATGGGACCCGATGGCGAAGTGGGTACTGATGACGACATTGGTAACTGGGATGAAGAAAAATAATAATGCATCTTAGTATAAAGGCGTTTTTACACCCAGCACCGAGCTTAGCATGATGTTAAGTCGGGCTAAGTTGCGCCTTGCAAAGCTAAAGTCACCGATGCGTGGCTTTAGTTTAATTGAAATTTTGGTTGTGCTGGTGGTGATCGCCTTCGCCACTAAAATGGTGGTATATAGTCTTGATGGCGGTGTTGAAGATGAATTGGATAAACAAGCACTGAGACTGCATACCACCATTAATATGGCTTCTGAATTTGCAATCTTAAATCAGCTTGAATTAGGTTTTCAGCTTGATAAAGATACCTTAGAGTTTTTAGTGTTTGATGGTGAAAAATGGATCACCTTCGACCGAGAAAAGCTGTTTGCGCCGATGACTGTTGATGAACGTCTTAAGTTGACACTTAATCTAGAAGATCTCGCATGGGCTCAAGATAATCTACTCGAGCAATCCAATTGGCGCGAGTTAATGAGTGGCGGTGATGATGATAGCTTACTCGAATTGCAAAAAATGAAAATCCCGCAAGTGCTAATTTTATCTTCTGGTGAGGTGAGCGCATTTCAACTTATCTATGAATTAAAAGATGAAAAAGAACCTGTGTATTTCATCGAAGGGGAATTTTCCGCACCGGTTAACTTACGCAGAGAGCCAGAATAATGTATCGCAGGTCTAAAGGTTTTACTTTACTTGAGGTTATGGTGGCGCTGAGTATTTGCGCCATGGCTGGGATTGCCGCCATGCAAGCGACAGCTGAGCATATTAATCATTTATCAAGCCTTGAAGAGCAAACCTATGCCTCTTGGGTGGCTGAGAATGTAATGATTGAACAGCGTACTCTCGGCGATAAGTGGCAAGGCAAAAATGGCGCAAAAGGCACGGAAACAATGGCTGGTATAGAATGGTATTGGCGTCAAGATACCGAAGCGACAGCAGATAAAAGTTTTGTAAAAGTGACTATTAATGTATTTAGCGATGAAAAGTTAGAGCACTCGGTTTATGAGCTCATCAGCTATTTAAATAAAGGTAGCAAATAAGTGAAGCAGCGCGGTTTTACACTATTAGAAGTGATGGTAGCGCTGGGGATTTTAGCATTCGTCGTGTTAGCTACTCACCAAATTCTTGATTCGACCACGAAAGCGAAAGATGCATCAGACGAAAAAATTGCAGAATTGAATGGTTTGCAAACGACCTTTAGGTTAATGGATCAAGATTTCAGCCAAATGACTAAACGTGCCGTGCGCAATGAAGCCGGTGATGTGCAAGAACAATATCTACTTGCTGGGCGTTACACCATTAATAGCCAGTATGATGGTATTGCCTTTGTGCGAGATGGCTGGGTAAACCCAATTAATTTGTTACCGCGCTCAGAGCTACAAGCAGTGGGTTATCGTGTTATTGATGACAACCTTGAGCGTATATATCGGGTTTATGTTGATCAACTCGATAACCTTGAGCCGCGAGTGCAAGTTATTCTTAAAGATATCGAAGATCTTAAATTTGAATTTTTAGATGAAAAAAATGAATGGCAAGAGCAGTGGCAGGGCAAAGCCTTGCCAAAAGCTGTGGCGGTTACATTGCAACAAATTGATGAAGAACCAATAAGACGCGTTTTTTTAGTACCAGGTAACGGGAAGGCGGGAGGTTTAAGTGAACCATAAATCTCAACATGGCGCCGCGCTTATAATTGTCTTGTTTATTGTTGCCTTGGCATCAATTTTAGCCGTAGAGATGAGTGCTAACTTGCTTGTTCAAGTTCAAAAAAGTACCAACATACAAGGTCATCAGCAAGCCAAGTGGTATGCCTATGCAGCAGAAGAGCTGGCTATCAAAGCGTTATTACAAAGCAAAAAAGATGACCCTGACAAAACCACTTTAAAACAAATTTGGGCGCAACAAGGCGATATTCCTTATCCGGTCGATAATGGTACCTTGCAAGGCAAGATCACGGACTTACAGGCTTGTTTAAATCTCAATGCATTACGTGTTAAAGCGCCACAAGCGGGTAGTACTGATAAAACCAATCCTGCGCACACCGCGTTATTAGCGCTATTAGAAAATATTGAGGACTTGCCAGCAGAAGAGTCGGAAGAAGCCATGGCTGACAGTGTTTACGACTGGCTCGATGAAGATAGTATTACTTATCGTTCTGGCGCTGAAGAAGATGAGTATTTATCGCGTAAATCACCATATATGACAGCGAATAGTTTTTTTGCATCAAGCTCAGAGCTGCGTTTGGTTAAAGGGTTTAATCCATTAGTGATGGAAAAAATATTGCCATACGTATGCGTGATCCCAGGTAGCGAACTGTTAGCAATTAATGTCAATACAATCGCTCCTGAACAGGCATTATTATTGAGTGCATTGATTGATGGTTTGAGTGAGTCAGGTGCGCAAAGTGTGCTATCAGTCCGGCCAGAAGAAGGCTTTAATAATATTGAAGAATTTTTTGAACAAGTAAATCAACAAGGGGCTCAAAATGTTAAGTCTGTTGAAAAACTGTTCACCATAAATAGCGAATATTTTAAACTACAAGCGCAGGCTAAATTTGTCGATCTGCGTTTTTCGATGACCACATTACTGCATGCCAAAGATGGCGAAGTAACTATACTGGCGCGAAAATTTGGAGGCGTACAGTGACAGAAATACTGTTGATCCGCACGGGTCAAACTCAACAAGAAAGTATTAATTGGCTGATTTACTCACCATTAGAACAAGAAATAATTGCCAGTGGCGGATTGCCGAACGCTGAGCAACTGAGTGAGTTAGTTGAAAAAGCACAGAATCGTGAAGTTGTGGTATTACTGCCATGTGATCAGGTGCAACTAAAAACCGTAATCCTGCCGACCAAATGGAATCGTAAGCTTGAGCAAGCGCTCCCATATATGCTCGAAGAAGAGATTGCATGTGACGTAGATGACTTATTTATCGCGATTGCTGAGCCTACTATGGTCGGTGACAAGCACGCCATTAAAGTTGCCATGACTGACCGAGAATGGTTTGAAACTTGGTTAGCTGTATTTGCTGAACATGGAATTGAAGTGTTCAAACTGTTACCCGATGCATTATTGCTTCCTACTGCGGAACATGAGGGATTAAGCGTTATTGAGCTTAATAACCAATGGCTATGTAAGCAAGGCTCATGGCGGATCAGTGCTGTAGAGCAAAGCTGGTTGGCTGAGTATTTAACTGCTTTAGGTCACCCTGATGTTGCACATTACAGCCCTGCCTCGCAATTTCCAGAAACGGTTAATCTTACGGCGCATACCGATGCTTATGATTTGCCGCTGGCGCTATTTGCTAAACAATTACCTGAGATAAGATTCAATCTTCGCCAAGGCCAATATCAACTGAAGAAGAAAAGCGCATTATGGTGGGCGTATTGGCAAGGTGCCGCCATTGCAGCGAGTGTCGCGTTAGTTGGCTCTGTGGCAGTAAAAAGTCTTGAATTGTATCAGTTAAATAGTGAGCTTGAAGTCGCTAAAACACAAGTGGTTGAGCGCTATCAAACGGCCTTTCCGGGGAAAACAGTTCGTCCGCATTTGATTAAAAACCAAATTCAGGGTGAATTGGCTAAATTAGAGGGTGGCAGCAGTGCCGGATTCCTAGATTTAACGAATGAGCTGGTGGGTGTATTTAGCCAAGTGCAAGAGTTTACTCCTGAGACATTGCGTTATGATCAACGTCGCAATGAACTTAGAGTTCGTGCTCGCGGAAAAGATTTTCAAACCTTTGGCAAAGTTAAAGCAATTCTTGAACAACGCGGATTAACTGTAGACCAAGGCTCATTAAATAATGATGGCGACTTTGTAGTCGGTGAAATAAAACTACGAGGTGCTGCATGAAACAACAACTTTTAAAACATTGGCGTGGCTTAAAAGAGCAAGAGCAACAGTTGGTGATGGTCGCTGGTGTTATTTTTGTTATTTTTATCTTAGTTATGGGTATTTTTAGACCACTAAACAACGCGATAACTGAAGCTGAAAAAAACCAAGTTAAACAGCAAGAATTATTAGCGTGGGTTGATAACAGTATTGTTAAACTCAAAGCGGGTAGTGCGCGTGCTGTTACAAGTGACCAAAACTTGAGTCAAATAGTTAATGCTAGCCGCGCTCGCTACGATATAACCATAAGCAAAATGCAGCCTAGCGATAATTCATTAAGATTAACTATCGACTCGGTACAATTTAATAAGCTCATAGAATGGCTTGATGAATTGGTAAACACTAAAGGCGTATTGATTGGAAATTTAGATCTCAGTCGCGATGATAAACCAGGCTACGTGCGCGTTAGCCGACTGGTATTAGAGAAGTAAAGAATGAAAAAAATAGCGATTCTTATAGTAATATTTTTCTTCGGTTTTATCTTTTTTGCACTATTAAAAACGCCAGCTGCAGTTGCGCTTAATTTAGCAAATCCTTACCTACCTAAAGATCTGCAAATAGGTAAAGCATCGGGTAGCATTTGGCAGGGTAGAATCATGCAGCTGCGCTATCAAGATGAACAGATTAATAATTTAAACTGGGATATTTCTGGTTGGGCATTATTCACCGGACAGCTTACAGGCAGTGTAAAGTTTGGTGATCCGCGACAGACCAGTGAACTGTCAGGACGCGGTGACTTTAGTTATGGTTTACTTGATCAAGTAGTTGCATTAAATGATGCTACATTGCGTTTGAGTGTTGAACGTGCGATGCAGCGTTTGCAGTTGCCATTACCTATTAATGCTAAAGGCAGAGTAATTGTTGAGTTAGATGGATATCTCTCAGGAGCGCCTTATTGTGATGTATTAAAAGGTGAAATCGCCAGTCCAAACATCGATGTGCAAGGATTGTCTGGCTGGTTTAGCGTTGGTCCATTAAGTGGCAAGTTAAGCTGTAAGTCGGGCGATATAGCCGTGTTAGTTGATCCTGAAAACCGCTTAGGCTTAGCGGCTGATGCAACCTTAAAAGCAAACATGGACTTTAAAGTGGCTGGATATATCAAGCCAGAAGCATCACTACCAAAAGAAGTACACGATGCCGCCAAATTTTTAGGCCGTGCAGATAGCGATGGCCGTTATCCATTAAATTTTTAAACAAGGCTGAATTGTTTTATGCAAATTCCTGAATTTACACAGCAACATGGCCAGCAGTTAAGTACGTATTTAGCGAGCCGCAATGGCGCCATGACATTTGTGCAGAGCCAAGGTTACTTATTTGCGGTGATTTGCTCTCCTGAGCCATTAGACGTACACGAGTGGCTTGAGCAGATAGTGCCAGATGCACACGGCCAGCTAGAAGAACAAACATTATTTGCATTTATGGCTTTGTATCATCAGATCAGTGAGCAAGTTTATGAAACAGGTTTTAAGCTCCCTGTAAGTTTACAGGTGAGTGATCAAGACGACAGCTACCTAGATTTGCATGAATGCCAGCAATGGTGTCAGGGTTTTGTTCAGGGAGCACAGGTGTATATTGATAAGCTAATGCAAGCTGATGCACTTACAACAGACTTAACTGATGCATTGCAAACCGCTTACGCCAGTTTAGGCTTTTTTGCTTTAGAGCCCCAGCTTATCACAACAATTGCCCAGCAAAATCAGCTTAGTGAAATACAACTATGCCAGCAACAGTATGAACTAATGGGAGATTTTGCATTAGGATTTGCTGAGTTAATAGAAATTATCGCGGTGCAAAGTGGTTTGTACGCAGATGAAGAAGATGGTTGGAGTTAGCATTATGCTAAATCCAACACAATTTCAGTACAGCCCTTAGGGCATTTAGCAACCCCTTGGCCTGGTTGCTGAGTCTTTAAATCTAACGTTAATATGCCTTGGCATACTTCACATTTAACCGTTTGTCCTTTCGCCAGCTTCTTCAGTAGGTTTTTATGTTGGTTAAACGATGCGCTGCTTTTTTTTGTTAAAGCTGAAAAATCCACTATTTACCTCTGCGCTCAGCCAATGATGTTGAGACGATGTCACACACTGTATTTAAACGATCTTCATAAAAATATAAGTTGAGATCTTTACTGCGGCAGTAACGAGTATGGAATAGCTGCAGCTGTTCATCAGTTTGCATGGTTTCTTCTAAATACTCTAACTCGCTTTCTGAAAGTGTTAGTTCTGACTTGATGCGGTTTTTTGCCATGCTCGCAGCGGGTCCACGGTTAATGTTGCTAGCACTACTTAATAGTCCTACACCTTCTCCTAATAATTTTTCTCGAGATTCTTTTATCATTGGATGATCAATTGTGAATAACGCAAGTATCACTACTACTAGTACAAGGAATTTTTTCATATGTGAGTAAACTTTGATCTGAACGGGTACGAATTAGACACCAGTGTAATAAAATGCCCCTTTGTAAAGCAAGCAAGTTAGGTGAATAAATTATTATCAATGAATATCAGCTTTTTTGAGGAGAGTTGGTATAATGACAGAGAACAATTAGATTTTTCAGAAATCTCTGAACTTTTACAGCACAGTAGTTCAGTTTGCACTATTTTTAAATGTAAGCTTAGTTGTTAGCTATCTAAATAGCGTTATATGATTGTTTGACTTTCATTCTCCAAGCGGCGTTGAGGAACTTCGATGGACAAGCAAATAAAAGTAAAAAATATTCCTAGTGAGGTCAAGATCGAAAAGCCCGATCTCTATGCTCAACAGGATAGATTTAATCCCCGCAATCGCATTTATGTACGTGCGGTTAAAGGGTTACATCAACTATTAAGACAGCGCATTGGTTTTCTTGGTATGTTGGCGTTCATGGCGCTGCCATGGATAAACTTTAATGACCAACAAGCTGTGTTATTTGACCTCATTGGTCAAAAATATAACATTTTTGGGCTAACTCTATGGCCACAAGATTTTACTATTCTTGCTTTTATTCTGATGCTTGCTGCATTCGCGTTATTCTTAGTGACCACCTTTTACGGTCGGGTTTGGTGTGGCTATACGTGCCCGCAAACAGTCTGGACGTTTATTTTTATTTGGTTTGAAGAAAAGTTCGAAGGGACAGCGAATCAACGCAAGAAGCTTGATCAGCGACCAATGGACTTTGATAAATTTTGGCGTAAGACAGCCAAGCATACAGGTTGGATAGCTTTTTCTTTATACACCGCACTGACCTTTGTTGGTTATTTCACACCTATTCGTCAGCTGTTACCGGATTTTGTTACTTTTGATGTAGGTGGCTATGCGCTGGTTAGCATTATCGTATTTACCTTATGTACTTATGGTAATGCTGGTTGGATGCGCGAAATTATGTGCTTGCATATCTGCCCGTATTCGCGCTTTCAATCTGCAATGTTTGATAAAGATACCTTCACAGTAAGCTACGATGAAAAACGTGGTGAAAATCGTGGGCCACGTAGTCGTAAACAAGATCGACAAGAGCTTAGCTTAGGTGACTGTATTGACTGTAATTTGTGCGTACAAGTATGCCCAACAGGGATCGATATTCGCAATGGCCTGCAAGCTGAATGCATTAACTGTGGCGCCTGTATCGATGCCTGCGACGGAGTAATGGATAAGATGAATTATCCGCGCGGGCTTATCTCATATACCACTGAGCGTAACCTAGAAACGCCAGAGAATAAAACCAATCCTCTGCGCGCTAAGATTATTGGTTATATTGTTATATTAGTGGTGCTCAGCGCAGCGCTGGTAACGAATATTGTAATGCGTAAGCCAATGGACTTAGATATTATTCGCGATCGAAATCAACTCTATCGAGTCGATTTTAATGGGCTTGTCGAAAATACCTACACACTTAAAGTGATCAACAAAGCACAATACGAGCAAACCTTTAATATTAAGGTGGCAGGACTGGAGAACTTTAAGTACATAGGTAAGCAAACTTTTACCGTGCAAGCGGGCGAATCGCACAACGTGCCATTATCATTGGTGATGGATCCGTATGATTTGAAAGCGCCTATGACCGAGTTTAATTTTGTATTATCGCCAGTGGACAATCCAAGTTCACAAATTTCGCAGCCGAGTAACTTCTTTAAAGCGCGATAGTTAAGTACACTGATAACAAATAAAAAGCGGGATTTTCCCGCTTTTTTTATAATTGATGAGAATTATGAGTAAATTTAGTTTTGTTGACCTCACCCCAGATTCGATTTTAGATGCGGTCGAAAGTATTGGTATTTACGCAGAGTCTGGCTTATTAGCACTGAATAGTTACGAAAACCGTGTCTATCAATTCAAAGCTGAAGATGGCCTACGTTATGTGGTGAAATTTTATCGTCCCGAGCGCTGGAGTAAGGCACAAATACTCGAAGAGCATAGCTTTGCATTTGAATTGGCTGATGCTGAAGTGCCTGTAGTTGCGCCGATACAGCGTAATGGCGAAAGCTTATTTGAGCATAATGGTTATCTATTTACTTTGTTCCCAAGTGTCGGGGGGCGCATCTTTGAAGTTGATAATCTTGATCAGTTAGATGTGTTAGGACGCTTGATTGGTCGGATGCATCAAGCAGCTAAAGCGAATGTTTTTAGCGAACGTCCGGTCATAGGGTGTGACGAGTATTTAGATACAGCTAAAATTCAGTTACAAAACAGTAATCTGGTGCCTAGCAGTTTAACTACCGCGTTTTATACTATTTTAGATATGGTGATCGCTAAAACGAAATCGCTTTACCAGCAGGTGGATACTATACGTTTACATGGTGATTGCCATGCCGGTAATATTCTGTGGGCCGGTGATGCGTTGATGTTTGTTGATTTGGACGATAGTCGTCAAGGGCCTGCGATTCAAGATTTATGGATGATGCTCAGTGGCGATCGAAACAATCAACTGTTACAGTTAGATACCTTAGTGGCTGCCTATGAAGAATTTTGTGATTTTGATCACACTCAACTCAAATTAATTGAACCATTACGCGCAATGCGTATGATTCATTATATGGGGTGGCTAGCTAAACGTTGGGAAGATCCGGCATTTCCGCGGAACTTTTCATGGTTTGCTGATGACAAATACTGGGAGCAACAAATTTTAGCGCTGAAAGAGCAGTATTCTGCACTTCAAGAGCCGCCGCTGAAGTTGCTGCCTAACTAATTATTAAAAATATCTGAAACGAGAGTCCAATGCTTAAAAAACTAAAATTGAGTTTACTACTGCTATGTTTACCTTTTGCTGCGATGGCCGCAGATTTTAAAGCTGGTGAGCACTATGACGTACTAAAGATTGAAAAAAGTAAAACCTCACAAGTAACAGAGTTCTTTTCATTTTATTGTCCGCACTGTTTTAAGTTTGAAGCTGTAGCTAAAGCAATGGAAAAAAGCTTGCCTGCAGGTACTGAGTTTGTAAAAAACCATGTCAACTTTTTAGGTGGTTTAGCGCCAGAAGTGCAAAGTAATTTGAGCTATGCGTATATCATCGCTAAACAGCATAACAAAGGTGAGCAAGTTGCAGATCAAATGTTTGACAGCATTCATATAAAACGTGCTCCACTCAATAACATTAAAGACGTTAAAGCATTACTTGCAGTAAATGGTATTGATAACGATACCTTTGATAAAGATATTGCCAGCATGCCAGTGATTGCGGCGGAAAAAGCCATGCAAGACAAGCAAAATAAGTTTTCACAAATGGGGGCCTTAACCGGTGTACCAACGTTTATCGTTAATGATAAATACAAAATCAATATCAATACCATCAAGAGCCAAGAGCAGCTTGATGAGTTAGTTGCCTTTTTATTACAACAATAAGCTATTAAAACAATAATTTTTGGAGTTTTTACCGATGATCAAATTAGTTAAAGCAGGACTAATAGCGTTGACGCTTGGGTTTGCTACAAACGCCGCCGCGATTCAATATGACGAAGGGACGCATTATGAAACGATTGATGCACGCGCAACTAAAAAGCCAGAAGTTAAAGAATTCTTCTCATTTTACTGCCCACACTGTAATGTTTTTGAATCAATTGTTGCTGAATTAAAGCCGCTACTAAATGAAGGTATTACTTTTAAGAAAAGCCATGTTGACTTTTCGGGTCCGCGTAACCCAGAAATTCAAACGATGTTAGCACAAGCTTACGCTACGGCAACTGTATTACCACAACAAGATGCACTAATTAGCGCTATTTTCAACCATATCCATGGCAAGCGAGCAAACATCAATGAGCTTGCTGATATGAAAGATATCTTTGTTGCTCAAGGTGTAGCTGCTGATGATTTTGATAAGTTTTACAACAGCTTTACAGTAAGAACCAAGGTATCCAAAATGAAGCGTGATCAAGAATATTTTAAACAAAAAGGTGCTTTGAAAGGTGTGCCTACCTTTATTGTAAACGGTAAGTACCGTGTTATTGTTGGTGGTGATTCAGGTATTAAAGATGCTAAAAGTATGGCTGATCTAATTAATTACTTAGCTGCTAAATAGAGCGGTTTAGTGTTTATTGTAAAAAAGCTCCGTACGCGGAGCTTTTTTGTTGCAGGTGGTAAGAAATGCATAAAATACTGGTTTCAAGTTGCTTACTTGGTGCTCCCGTGCGCTACGATGGTAGCGGACAACAGTTACTCCATCCGCAGCTAATCGCATGGCAGCAGCAGGAACGTATAGTCGCTTTTTGTCCTGAGATTGCTGGTGGTTTATCCACTCCTAGAGATCCTGCTGAAATCGTCAACGGTAAAGTGATTACCAATACTGGTGATGATGTGACACCGGAATTTCAGCTAGGTGCAAAACAAGCATTACGCCTTTGCCAACAGTACAATATTCGTTTTGCGCTATTAAAGGAATCAAGTCCTTCTTGTGGTCGTAATACAATTTACGATGGCTCGCACAGTGGTATTAAGGTGGTTGGAATGGGATTAACGGCTTCGCTATTAGAAAAGAATGGTATTAAAGTCTTTAGTGAGCAGCAAATGCCAGCGCTAGTAAAAGCACTGGCATAGATACTTTACAATTTACGTTGTAAAAATACCCCTGATTCAATGTGGTGGGTATATGGAAATTGGTCAAAAATCGCAAACCGTTTAACTTCATGAGTGCGAGTTAGGTGCTCTAAATCACGCTCAAGCGTATCAGGGTTACATGAGATATAAATAATACTCTCGTAGTTAGCCACCAAATCACATGTTAGTGTATCCATGCCTGCGCGCGGCGGATCAACTAAAATGGTCTGACAATCATAGCTGCTTAAGTCAATCCCTTCTAAACGTGAGAAGGTTCGTTCGCCTTTCATAGCTTGAGTAAACTCTTCGCTCGACATACGAATGATATCTAAGTTAGTTACGTTATTTTTAGCAATATTATACTGCGCTGAGTGTACTGACGATTTAGAAATTTCGGTTGCTAATACACGATTAAACGAACCAGCTAAGGCAATTGAAAAGTTACCGTTACCACAATAGAGCTCTAGTAAATCATTTTTTAGTGGTTTACATAAGTCTTGTGCCCACTCCAGCATCTTAATGTTTACTTTAGCATTTGGCTGCGTAAAGCTGTTTTCAACTTGTTGGTAAATAAGTTGCTGGCCATTAACTGTTAAACGCTCAGTAACAAAATCATCACCGAGTACTTCTTTTTGTTTGCGAGCACGCCCAATAAAATCAATTTTAAAGCGCTCACTCAATGATTCTTTTAGTGACTTGATAGCTGCTAGCCATTCTTCGTCGAGTGGTTTGTGATAAAGCAGACTCACTAAAATCTCACCGCTTAAACTAGAAAGATAATCTATTTGGAATAATTTACGACGCAAGACTTCACAGCCTTTAAGATTATCGATCATTGCCTGCATTACTTCCCCAATTAGCGGCGCTGCAGGGTCAAACACATCGACTCTGATTTTGTCTTTGGTGGCTTGATCAAACATAATGTGAAATAACTCATCGCCATCGTGCCATACTCTAAATTCAGCGCGTTGACGGTAATGAATTGGCTCAGAGGCAAAGACTTCTAATTGTTCAACACCAAAGCGTTGGAATTGTGCAATGATACGTTGCTCTTTTTCATTTAACTGTGCGTCGTATCCTGTTGTATCGATCTTTATAACCGCCATTACCTACTACCTTATTTCATTATGCTGTTTATCGGCGCTATTGTAGGGGGCAGGGATTATTTGTCTAGGGTCTGTTTATCTTTCTAGGTTAATTTTGCAGCTGTGCGTTTGGTTTTTAGGCAAGGCAGAGCCTATGTAGTGTGGTTATTCCCCATAAATAGGCGATAACGTAGCATAAATGCCAAACGCGCGCTGCCCGAAGGGTTCTGCCTAGGGGCGATTAACTCTTTGTTACTTACATGGATGTAAGTAAGGGGCGTGAGCAGGACGCGGAAGCTTTGCTCAATTTTTACTTAGCCCACTAGGTTACAAATCTCGCGCCGCGATTAAATCGCCCCGAGGTTGAACAAATTTTAATCCTTAAAGGTCAACAGGCCCTAATTTTGAGTAATAGCAAATGCTGTTTTTTTGTACATTTTACTTTAGTTATTTATTTTTGGGCCGATACTTAAGTAAGCAAAAATAGGAGTCGGATCATGAAAATTGGCAACTTTGGCTTTGTTCCAAACAACAACGTCAATAAATACAGTAACAAAGCTGCATTACAGCAACCTACAATACAGTCGCCTCAAGATAGTTACCAGCAACGTGGTAAAGAATTAGCAGCAAAAGTGTTAGGTGACAAAATGGCTGAGGCCTTAGGCTTACCTGTCGCGGAAGAGAAAAAAGACAAGCCACTATTTGATTTTGAAGAAATAGTCAAAAACGTTTTGGACTTTGTAACTGGTGCCGTTAAGAAAGCGCAAGTCAATGGAGCCGATAATGAAAAACTCAAAGGTATGCTTAGTGATGCACGCAAAGGTGTGCAAACAGGTATTGATGATGCCTATGGTGAATTAAAAGATACCGGTATTCTAAACGACGAAATTGAGCAGGGCATAGAAAAATCCAAAGAAGGTATTTTTAATGGCCTGGATGAGTTTGAAGAGGATTTATTTAACCCTAAACCGGATTCTGTCAGTGTTACTCAAGCACAGTATTTAAGTTTAAGTAATAATGCTCAGTATAACTTCACCACTGCAGAAGGTGACGAGGTGAGTATTAGTTTTGCTGATGCATTTAAACAGCAATCAGCCAGTAGTTATCAGCGTAATGGTCAAAATGAAGGCTATGCCAGTGCATCATCACAATCGCGGGAGTTATCATTTAGCATGTCAGTAAATGGTGACTTAAACGAAGATGAACAAAAGGCTATTAATGCAATGATGGAAGACTTGCAAAATGTTAGTAAAACATTTTTTGGTGGTGATTTGGAACAAGCCTTTGAACAAGCACAAGAGCTCAACTTAGGCAACGAACAGCTAGTCGCGTTTTCAATGGACTTAAAGCAAACTAAAACGTATGCAGCAATAAAAGGCTATGAAGAGAATAAACCAACACCAGAGAAAGCTGTGGCTGAAAAAATAGCTCCATTTAATGACGATCTAAAAAATGCCTTTAATAAAGCGGGTGATCTTGGTTTGCAAAATGAACTGTCAGGCATTTTACAATGGTTAAATCAAGACCAAGAGGAAATAGGCAAATTAGTCGACTATACAAAATCAATGTTTGAGCAAATGAATAAATTGCGCTCAGCAGCACTAGAGAGTGAAGCATAAGCTTTATTTTCAGTATACCGCGTGGCAAACTGCTCAGCTTAGTTATTATAAGGAGCGAGTTGTTTGTCACCTCATATCATGGTTTTTGATTCGGGCATTGGTGGTACCACAGTGCTGAAGCATATTCAGCAATACATACCTGATGGCCGTTATAGTTATTTTATGGATAACGCCTACCTACCTTATGGAAAGCTGAGTCAACAAACCATAATTCAGCGCCTCAGCGGATTATTAATTTTTATAGAAACACAACAATTACACGTTGATGTGTTAGTTATTGCTTGTAATACCGCATCTACTTCAGCACTGAGCGCACTTCGCGAATTAACCACGATACCGATCGTCGGTGTAGTACCTGCAATTAAGCCCGCCGCTTTATTATCTAAGTCCCAGCATATTGCCTTATTGGCCACACCAGCAACAGTACAAAGTAGTTATACACAACAGTTGATAAGCCAGCATGGTCAAGCTGTCACAGTACATTTATATGCAAGTGTTGAACTTGTAACGTTGGCGGAACAAACATATCAAAGTAAAAAGATTATCCAAGACAAACTAGTTGCAGAGCTCGATAGTCTCGCTATTGATAATAGAGTGGATGTAATCGTGTTAGGTTGTACGCATTTCCCAATTTTAGCAAAAGGTTTGAATGAGTATTTTAACAGCACTGTATTATTACTTGATTCCGGCGTAGCAATAGCCAAACGGGTGTGTGCAATACTCAAAGAGCATAATATAGATTGCAGTGATGAGCTTGATGCTAATTGTACAGGCAAGAAAAAGCCGCTACGTTATTACGCAACGGCTTCTATTTATGTTGATAAGCAACCGGTGGAGCTAGTTACGCTGATTGATCCGACTCAGAACGAAAAGAGTTAGATTCATCATCTTGTTTTTGTTTTGCTTCACGAACTTTCAATGTACGTTGTTGGAACTCGCTATCGTTTAATTTTGCAATAGCATTATCAGCATCTAGCTCTGCCATTTCAACAAAGCCAAAGCCACGACGTTTGCCAGTATTTTTATCCTTTAATAGGCGTACATTAAACACTTTACCTTGTTCTTCAAATAAAGCGCGAACTACACCTTCATTTGCACGATAAGGAAGATTGCCCACATAAAGTGTTTTTGTTTTTACTTCGGCTTCTTCTACATCGCCAGATGACATTGCAGCTATAACTACACCACCAATTAATAAACCAGCACCAAATAACAGTGCATGACTTAATTGTAGGCTCGAAGGCGCAAAATTAACTATAACGAAACCAATAACAGCAAGGATAACTGAAGAGATAAGAGATTTTTGATCGGGTAATTTCATTTTGATCTACCAATAAACAGGAAATAAACATTAATTTAACATTGTGAACTTGCTATCTTAACGCGATAAATGAACATAGCAATGATATTTATGTGAAATAATTTAATTTACATCAAAAAAGACTCGAAAAAGCATCGATTGAGTGTTCTTTTAAAGCGTTTTGCATGCTTTTTGAGCGAACAGTCAAAAGATTGAAAAAAAGTGTTGATCTGTTTTTGGATCTCCCTATAATGCGACCCCACTGAGACGGGAAACGCCAACGCATAGCGAGGCACGAACAACTCAGAGAGTTAAATAAAACTTCGGTTTTGAATATTCGCAAGAAAGTTTAAAACTAAGTGTTGACTCGAAAAATAAAGGATGTATTATACGCATCCCTAGCGACAATGTCGCAACGTTCTTTAACAATATAAAGCAATCATCTGTGTGGGCACTCGTACAGATTGAGTTCTAACAGCCAAGCTTAGTTCGCTAAGCAAGGCAAAAAATTTAGAGTCTCAATTGAAACTGAGTGACCAACAGCAATAAATTTATTTATTGCAGCACAGTCAATTCAATATCGAAAGATATTAAATAATTCAGAATTCATTGAGCGTGTCGGCTCTCTTTATGGGAGAAGACAGAAAAAACTTTTAATTGAAGAGTTTGATCATGGCTCAGATTGAACGCTGGCGGCAGGCCTAACACATGCAAGTCGAGCGGTAACAGAGAGTAGCTTGCTACTTTGCTGACGAGCGGCGGACGGGTGAG
>NZ_CABVLM010000026.1 GCF_902498845.1 Pseudoalteromonas rhizosphaerae
TTTGCTTGGTAACAATAGCGTTTTGGACCCACCTGACCCCATGCCGAACTCAGTAGTGAAACGAAACAGCGCCGATGATAGTGTAGCATTTGCTATGTGAAAGTAGGACATTGCCAGGCTCCAAATTTAGTCGAAGGACTTAAAACTTAATAATTAAAATAAGAAAATTGAAAAGAATTTTCTTGGTAACAATAGCGTTTTGGACCCACCTGACTCCATGCCGAACTCAGTAGTGAAACGAAACAGCGCCGATGATAGTGTAGCATTTGCTATGTGAAAGTAGGACATTGCCAGGATCTAATTAAAGAAAGCCCGACTAGAAATAGTCGGGCTTTTTTACGTTTAAAATGTGAGTTAGCGAGAGTAAAGTTAGCGAGAGTAAAGTTAGCGAACGTTTGACATAGGGCGCGGAAAGTTTACTTTTGTAAAACTCGAAACTCGCAAATTTATTTCCTCTATCAGCTAATGATACCAATCTGCCAAATTATACCAATCTGCCAAATTATGTGATCTAATTAGCACACTGATACTTATCTACTTTTACTAAATTGAACTTAGAAAAATCCAAGCAACTTAATGGTCAGTAACTTAACACGATTGGTATAAGATCATTTTATTGTTTTGAAAAACTCGCAAACTCACCATAAAACTTGCGTTTAGGCCTCTACCTATGCGATAAGATTATTATATTTATCATACAAATGGTGGGGCTTCATGGCACGTAAAAAAACAACTAAATCAAAAGGTTCATCAGGACTCAATCGTAAAAACAGTGAAAGCTTCATAGTTAAATTTAGTAATCATGCTGATACTCAACTGTGTGCTTCTGGTTTGATGTATAAAGTAATAGATGAGATCTCTGGTGAGCGAGTAACTGACACAGATACCGTGGTCATCAATCAGCGTATTATGCTTGCTGATGGCAGCGTAATAGCTGATAGTTATAAAGCTGGAATGCCTGAAGTATTTACCTTAGATGAGGCAATCGAAGGATTACGAGAAGGTATTTTATTGATGTCGGTTGGTTCTCGCTATGAATTTGTAATTCCTGCAGAGCTGGCGTGGGGGCGCAAGGGGAATGGTGGGAAAATAGGAGCTAATGCCGTTCTACATTTTGATGTGCGCTTAATCCGTTTAGGATGACCATTATGCTATTGTTAAAAGTACTTTTCTTTAATGTAAGAGGGTTTTATGCCGCCATTTTCTAGTCGCGTTTACTTATTACGCCATGGCGAATTGATTGATCAAGGAGTCTTGGCCGGACAGACCGATTTTTTACTCAGTGAACTTGGCTGTGCGCAATTACATCAAGCGTGCAATGAGCTTACTAATATTGAGTTTGTACAAAGTTCGACTTTGAAACGTTGTAGCGAATTTGCCAGATCTTTTAGCCATGCCCAGCAAATACCACTTTTTCTGACCGATCAGCTCCGAGAGTTTAATTTTGGTGATTGGGATGGCTGTAAATATGATGATTTGTGGCAACAGACGGACTCTCCTAGTATTGGCGATTTCTGGCAAAGCCCTTGGCAAGTAACCCCCCCTCATGGCGAAAGTATGAGGGATTTTTATCAGCGAATAGCAACGTGGTGGCAAACGTTACTAATTGATATTGCAAGTAATCGTACTCAAGCACAATTAGTTTTAACGCATGCCGGAGTGATCAAGCAACTATTAGGTATTATTTGTCGGTTACCAAAAGAGTCGAATCAGCAAAACATATTTTCAATCGGTTATGGGAAGCTCATTTGTATTGATATTTACATAGATGATAGCGATAAAGCATGGCCAAGAATTGTGTTTTAAAATACTATTTTTAGCCGTCTAGAAAGATATTAATTGAAATATTTACTCACCCGCCCATAATAGAGCCTTATGTATTTTGGAATGGGGTGTAACTCCTCAACTGTTCCCGCAACTGTAAGTCGCAAGCGCGATAAGTCAGATACAAAATACGTTAATTTATTACCTATTGAGCGGGCTAACTCTTCTATTATCACCATGATCATAATGGTTTGTAGTGTATTGGGTTTAGCTATTGCTAGAGAGATAACACATTGCAAATACCAGCAGTAATTGATCCCCCTTTACTTGAAGTAGTTAATTTATCGTGGTCGGTGGCAAATACCGCCATTTTGCACGATATTAATTTTGCAATAAAACCAGGCCAATTTATTGGTTTGTTAGGGCCTAATGGCGCAGGTAAATCAAGTTTATTGCGTTGTTTATACCGTTACACTAAACCAGTGTGCGGTGAGGTTATATTTGCAGGGAAAAATATTTGGCAGCTAAGTGCGCATGAATATGCCAAGCAGGTTGCTGTGGTGCTGCAAGAAACACCTTCGCAATTTAACCTATCGCTTTTTGATGTAGTGAGTCTTGGCCTTACGCCGCATAAAAGCTTATTTAGTTCGACAACTAAAAATGATCAACAAATTATTTTTCAGGCGATTGAGCAAGTTGGCTTGAGCCATCATTTACAGCAATCGTTTGATTCCCTTTCCGGTGGCGAGAAGCAACGCGCATTGATAGCACGTTCAATTGTACAAAGCCCTCAATTATTAATTATGGACGAGCCTACCAGCCACTTAGATATTAAATATCAAATTCAATTAATGGAGTTGGCTAAATCGCTAAATGTAACGGTATTAGCGTCGTTCCATGATCTTAATCTTGCAGCAAGTATGTGTGATGAACTACTGGTGATAAAGCAAGGTGAGTTAGTTGCAACGGGTAGCCCGGAATATGTCATCACGGAAGAAATGCTCAGCGAAGTATTTGGTGTCTGTGCCGAAGTCTCGGCGCATCCACAGAGTAAAAAATTAAATAAGGTCATTCCGCGTATTACCTATTTTTACGGTTATCAAGGTGGTGGCGTTGATGCAAAAAAATAATTATTTTGCAGTCAGCGTGGCGTTATTCTTTGCCTTGTCGAGCATTTTTATAGCACTTAGCTTTGGTGCTGCGGCCAGTAAATTTATTGATGTATACCACAGTATTATAGGTCAGGGAGATGACTCCTTTATAGCGCGGATCATATGGCAACTGCGAATGCCACGAACATTGTTGGCGTTTTTAGCTGGCTCTGGTCTAGCTATCGCTGGTTTAATTTTACAAACCGTAACCCGTAACCCGTTAGCCGATCCTTACTTATTTGGTATTTCATCGGGAGCCTCATTTGGTGTGGTATGTTTTATGACACTAACAGGAGTCAGCGCGGGAATAACAATGTCGGCCGCGGCATTTGTTGGTAGTTTATTGACTATGTTATTACTGGTTTTTATTGCCGGACGAGCAGGTCGCGGACAAGTTGAAAGCATGCTCTTGGCTGGGGTCGCTTTATCCTTTTTATTCAGTGCCTTTACCAGCTTACTTTTGTATTTTAGTGATCCACAGGCGATCACGGCTATTTTATTTTGGACGCTAGGCAGCTTTGCTCGCGCACAATGGTCAACGTTATGGTTACCCGCTTTAGTTATTATTAGTTGCACCGGGCTGATGATGGGTTTTCGTCGGCAACTAAATGCAATGTTACTAGGTGATGAAAGTGCTGCAACTTTAGGAATACCGGTACAGCGGTTTCGGTTATTAATGTTGGTATTGAGCTCATTGATCACTGCAGTGTTAGTGGCGATGTGTGGTGGTATTGGTTTTGTTGGTTTGATGATCCCGCATATAGTACGGTTTTTTGTGTCGCAAGGCACTATTACTGGTTTGATCATGACGGCTTTAGTTGGCGGTATATTTATGGTGTGGGTTGATGTGCTATCGCGTGTTTTACTTGCAAATCAAGAATTGCCAATCGGTGTTATTACTTCTGCAATAGGCAGTATTTTCTTTTTATCGTTACTTTATTTTCGCAAGCGAGAGAGTTAGTCAGATGTTTAATATACCCACAGTAACTAATCAATTTGGTCACCTCATCATTGATAAGATTAACCAAAAAACTAAACCGCTTGGTGCACTTGGACAGTTAGAACAATGTGCAATACAACTGGTTACTTTGTTTAGCCAAAAAGTGGCAAGCGAAGATGCTTTTAAAACCTTTGCACCTGCAATCAATAAGCCTACTTTGCTGGTATTTGCAGGAGATCATGGTGTTGCTGCACAAGGGGTATCGATAGCACCCAGTGATGTCACCTCACAAATGGTAGCTAATTTTGTCAGCGGTGGTGCCGCTATTAATGTCTTTTGCCAACAGTTAGGTTGGCAATTAGAAGTGATTGATTGTGGTATTTTGCATCCAGTCACAGCGCCGAGTGTCCATAATTGCCGTCTAGGAAGTATAACAAAGCCACTTAATACAGACATGGCAATGAATACCGCGCAGGTACAGCAAGGCTTTAATAATGCTAAACAGCTGGTGCAGCAGCTCAGTCATAGTGGTTGTAATACAATTGCTTTTGGCGAAATGGGCATAGGTAATACCACTAGTGCAGCAGCGATTATGGCCGCTATGCTGAATTTACCTGCACAGCAGTGTGTTGGCAAAGGCACGGGGGTTAGTGATGATATTGTTACGCGTAAAATAACAGTTGTAGAGCAAGCGCTGGTATTGCATCAGTTACATTTAGCAGATCCTATTTCACTACTTGCAGCGTTAGGTGGCTTTGAAATTGTGCATATTACGGGAGCTATGTTGGCTGCGGCTGAGCAGGGTATGGCTGTAGTAGTTGATGGCTTTATTTGTAGTGCTGCTGCAATGGCCGCAATTAATATTAACCCAGCAGTGAAAGATTATTTAATTTTTGCACATTGCTCAAATGAGCAAGGCCATCGACTGATGTTAAACGCACTCGATGTTAAGCCACTGCTGCAACTTGATTTACGCTTGGGTGAAGGCACTGGCGCTGCGTTAAGTTTACCATTATTGCAAGCCGCACTTGGTTTTTATAATCAGATGGCTAGTTTTGCTGATGCTGGTGTTAAGCAGGTTGTCAGTTAATGCCTAACCCAGAGGCAAATAAAGTAACGCAATGGCAGTTACTGTTATTAGCAATTAGTTTTTTAACCCGGCTACCGGTGCAGTTGCGCTTTAATGTAAGCGGTGCTCATTTAAATCAAGCAAGTCGCTATTTTGCTTTAGTGGGTTTACTGCTTGGTGGATTATTAGCACTCAGCTACGGCGTTTTTCAATTACTGTTACCAGCATCAATAAGTGTATTACTAATGATGGCGGTCGGGTTGTTATTAACAGGCGCATTTCATGAAGATGGCTGGGCCGATGTATGGGATGGTTTTGGCGGTGGTTGGCAGGTGTCGCAAAAGCTTGCCATTATGAAAGACAGTCGTCTTGGTACTTATGGTGCAGCGGCATTATTTATTATGCTGCTGGTTAAATTTCAAAGCCTACTCTTTCTTAGTGAGTCATTGATTACTGTATTGAGTGCAATTGTTATCGGGCAATGTGTAAGCCGAGTAGTGGCAACCAGTTTAATTATGGGGATGGAGTATGTAAGTGAAGATGCGACTTCAAAAGTAAAGCCGCTTGCTATGCACCTATCGGTCACTAGTTTAGTTACGTTACTTGTAACCGCCGCTACTTTACTGGTTAGCTTGATTGCTGTTGGTGTATTGTTATGGCAAACCGTATTCATTCTTGTAGCAGTATTACTGATCCTAAGAGTCATTTTGATCCGCTGGTTTAAACAGCAGTTAGGTGGTTACACTGGCGATTGTTTAGGTGCCGCGCAGCAGCTAAGTGAAATTGCCATTTACTTAACTTTTGTGAGTGTATTATGAACGCTAACCACACATTTATTTTAGGCGGCGCACGCAGTGGAAAAAGCCGCTTTGCTGAACAGCTTGCACAGCAAAGCAATAAAAGCGTTATTTACCTCGCAACGGCGCAAGCCCACGATACTGAAATGCAAGATCGTATAGTCCATCATCAACAACAGCGCCCTGTCGATTGGCCGTTAGTTGAGGAGCCAATTGCATTGGCTGAAGCGTTACAAACACACAGCAGCAAAGATAACTGTATTTTAGTTGATTGCTTAACCTTATGGTTAAGTAACTGTTTATGTCACGCCACAAGTGATTGTTGGGATGAACAGAAATCAGCACTACTAAATACCCTTGAAAATTTACCGGGGCAAGTGATTTTTGTCAGTAACGAAGTTGGCCACGGTATTGTGCCTTTGGGCGAGCTAAGCCGCCGGTTTGTAGATGAATCAGGCTGGTTACATCAAGCCATTGCCGCAAAAGCTGCGCGAGTTGAATTTATAATGGCAGGTCTTGCCTTAACACTGAAAGGGCAGTCATGATGAAAACATTAATGGTACAAGGTACTACTTCTGATGCAGGGAAAAGTACTTTAGTTGCAGCATTGTGCCGGGTATTTGTTGAACGCGGGATCAAAGTTGCTCCATTCAAACCGCAAAATATGGCCTTAAACAGCGCTGTAACAGAAGATGGCGGCGAAATAGGTCGTGCGCAAGCACTACAGGCGATTGCAGCTAAAGTGGCGCCACGGGTTGATTTTAACCCCATTTTACTCAAGCCCAATAGTGATACTGGCGCTCAAGTGATAATTCACGGTAAAGCCATTAGTAATATGGAAGCAGGTGCTTATCATGATTATAAAAAAGTCGCGATGGATGCGGTACTGGCTTCGCAACAGCGTTTAAGCGAAGAGTTTGAGCTACTGGTAGTTGAAGGTGCGGGCAGTCCGGCTGAAATTAATCTACGTGCGGGTGATATTGCTAATATGGGTTACGCCGAAGCGGTTGATTGCCCCGTGATCATTATTGCAGATATAGATAAAGGCGGTGTGTTTGCGCATTTGGTCGGTACTCTTGCGCTATTAAGCGAGTCAGAACAAGCCCGAGTAAAAGGCTTTGTGATCAACCGTTTTCGTGGCGATATAGGCTTATTGCAAGGTGGCCTTGATTGGCTTGAAGAGTACACCGGTAAACCAGTGTTAGGGGTGTTGCCGTATTTACATGATCTCGCCCTAGATGCTGAAGACGCGGTAGCGATAGATAATCAAGTAAGCCAAGCAAAAATAAAAATCGCAGTATTGCTACTTCCTCATATTAGTAACCACACTGATTTTGATGCGCTGCGTTTAAACCCGCAAATTGACATTAATTACATTCGCCATACTCAAGTAATTCCACACGTTGATCTGATCATCATTCCTGGCAGTAAAAATGTTATTAATGATTTAGCCTTTTTAAACAATGAAGGCTGGGGCGAGCAGATTCAGCGTCACTTGCGTTATGGCGGTAAGTTATTAGGTATTTGCGGAGGTTTGCAAATGCTCGGCACAGATATTTATGACCCTGAGGGTGTGGAATCAAGTAAAACACACTGTAAAGCTTTAGGGCTCGCTGATTTTGCCACTCATTTAGGGCAGCATAAAGTACTAACTCAAGCTGCCGGTGTGATCCATCTTGGCGGTCAACAGGCAAAAGTCGCAGGCTATGAAATACACGCTGGTTGTAGCGCAGGCCCAGCATTTAAAAAGCCTTTTTTACAATTTACTCAGCATCCACAGCATGTTGTGCAAGATGGTTTTATATCAGATGATGATTGTATAGCAGGTACTTACTTACATGGCTTATTTGATAGCAGTGCAGCTACGCAACTAATACTGGATTGGGTATTGCCAAATAGTGGTATTACCCAATTAATAGATATAGACACACATCGCGAGCAGCAATTAACGCGCTTAGCCACGATGTGTAAAGAACATTTAGATTTAGACAAAATAACGCAAATTTACCAAAACTGGGAAGGAGTTAATCATGAGCGACACACATAACGACAAGCACCAACAACGCCAACAAAAAGTAAAAGATAAAGTTGATGAGCGTATAGCCGCAGCACAAACTGAGAAAGGTGTTTTTCAGGTGATCACCGGTAACGGTAAAGGTAAGTCAACCTCAGGGTTTGGCACGGTAACACGTTGTGTAGGCCATGGCATGAAAGCTGCTGTGTGCCAGTTTATTAAAGGTACTTGGCCGTGTGGTGAGCGTAATGTATTGCAAGGCGCAGGGGTTGAATTTGCCATTATGAACACAGGTTTTACCTGGGAGACGCAAAATAAAGAATCAGATACCGCAGCGGCGCAAGCGACTTGGCAAGAAGCAAAACGTATGTTGGCTGACGAATCAATTAATTTAGTATTACTTGATGAAATTACTTATATGATCACCTACGGCTACATTGATTTAGACGAAGCACTCGAAGTGATCGCTAATCGTCCGCCAATGCAATCTTTAATTATTACTGGCCGTGGTGCGCACCGCAAGTTAACTGACTTAGCTGATACTGTTAGTGAAGTGCGCAATGTTAAGCATGCATTTGATGCTGGTGTTAAAGCGCAAATAGGATTTGATTATTAATGGCTACGCTTAGGCTTGTACTCGTTTTATCGCTGGCTCTGTGCTGCTTTAAGCTCGTGGCTGATCCTAACAAGCAGCAATTAAGAATTATCGCCTTGGCCCCGCATATTGTTGAAAACCTCTATACCATCGGAGCTGGTGAGCAAATCGTGGGAACCGTGGAATATGCTGATTTCCCTGCTGCGGCCAATGATATCCCACGTATCGGTGGTCACCAAGGTATTCAAATAGAAAAGCTACTGGCCCTCAAACCTGATTTAGTTTTAGCATGGAAAACGGGTAGCAAAGCTGAGGATTTAGCACGTGTTAAAAGTTTTGGTATTGATATAATTTACAGTGACGCGAGTGAAGTAGATAAAGTACCCAATGAACTGCGCCGTTTAGGTGAGCTTACTGGACGTGAGCAATCAGCCGAGCAAGCCGCACTTGAATTTGAGCAAAAAATTGCTGTAATCAAAGCCAAGCAGCAAGGTAAAAGTAAGGTCGCGGTATTTTACCAGCTATGGGCAGAACCGATGATGACGGTGGGTAAAAATACCTGGATCAATCAGTTAATCGAAATTTGCCAAGGTCGTAATGTATTTGCTAGCAGCCGAACTGATTACCCTCTGATAAGTATTGAAAATGTGATCGTGGCAAAACCAGAGATCATTATATTGCCTAATGAAAAGTCACAAGCGCAGCAAACTGTGATTGATTGGACACAATGGCCCGAAGTACCCGCGGTAAAGCACCATCAGTTTATTAGCGTCAATGCTGATTTACTACACCGCTTTACCACGCGTATGTTGGATGGTCTTGCTGATATGTGTACTAAAATAGATGATTCACGCGTTGCAATTAAGGAGCCACAATGAGTGATTGGCAAGACTTTTTAAAAACCGAATGTGCAAAAACTTATATGCAGCAGACGTTGGATACAGTCGCTCAAAAGCGCAGCGAAGGTATTGCTGTATATCCGCCAGAGCAGTATGTATTTAGTGCATTTGATGCAACACCGTTAAGTAATATAAAAGTGGTTATTTTAGGACAAGATCCTTACCACGGCGAAGGACAAGCACATGGTTTGTGTTTTTCGGTATTACCAGAGGTTGGTAAACTTCCTCCCTCATTAAAAAATATCTATAAAGAGCTGGCTACAGATATCGATGGTTTTCGCGTGCCTACGCACGGTTATTTACAACGCTGGGCAGAGCAAGGGGTGTTTTTACTTAATACCGTACTGACTGTTGAGCAAGGCCAAGCCCATTCCCATAAACACTTAGGTTGGGAGCAGTTTACCGATAAGGTTATTGCCCATATTAATCAACACTGTGAAGGTGTGGTATTTATTTTATGGGGTGCTCACGCACAAAAGAAAGGTAAAGGCATTGATAGTACGCGTCACCATATTTTAAATGGCCCGCACCCATCGCCGTTGTCTGCGCATCGTGGCTTCTTTGGTTGCCAGCATTTTTCCGCTACCAATCAGTTATTAACACAGCAAGGGCAAACAGCGATCGATTGGCAAGTTTAGGAATTGTAGGTGCGAGTTTATCCCGCGCAGAATGTTAAGCTTGTCGCGATGTAAAATCGCAGCTACGGATGTAGGCGGGGGTTATTATTCTGCGCAGAATATACGTTAACTGATAAAAACAAAGGCCCTTACTTTATCGGTAAGGGCCTTTTAGTTGGTTAGTAGCTATTGCGAAATTAAAAATCTAATTCATCAATCGCAATATTGTCTGTAAAAAAGTCTAGTTCCTGTAGTTCTTTACGTAAACGTTGCTTGTCTTTTAAAGCTTCGATTTCGCGCCATTTTCTCTTTTTATTTTTTTGAGAGGTCTTTCTTGTTGTATCAGGACCTTCTAATATCTCTAAAATATCGTCTAGGCTATCCATGAACTTCTCCTATTGAATTTTTTGAACCTCGAAAATACCTATACCACAGGCCACACTAAAATAGAATAAAAAAGTGACATTTATGTTACAGGTAAGTGATAAATTAATGAATAGAGATTATTTTCAGGCATAAAAAAACGCCGCAAATGCGACGTTTAATCTTTCATTAATTAACGAGCCGATAAAAGCGATTACATTGCTTTAAAACGTGCTTCTAGTTGCTCTTGTGCATCAGCAAAAGAACGAATACCTTCAGCTAGTTTTTCTGTCGCCATGGCATCTTGATTATGTAACCAACGGAACTGAGCTTCAGTTAGTGGTGCAGGTTTAGGCTCTTTAGCAATATCACTTTCAAGTAAATACTCCTGTGCACCTTCAAGGTTGCCTAGCTCTTCTAAAAGGTTAGGACTGATGGTTAGTTTATCGCAACCAGTTAGTGCGATGATTTCACCGGTGTTACGGAAACTTGCGCCCATAACAACCGTTTTATAATCATGGCGCTTATAAAATTCAAAAATACTGCGTACTGATTGCACGCCTGGATCTTGTAATGGATCGGTTGGTTTTTCTAAGCCGTTAGCAACGTGCCAATCTAAAATACGGCCAACAAATGGTGAAATCAAAAATACGTTAGCATCTGCACAAGCACGGGCTTGAGCATCACTAAATAGCAGCGTTAAGTTACACTTAGTACCTTCTTTTTCAAGTTGCTCTGCGGCTTTAATACCTTCCCACGTTGAGGCAACTTTGATTAAGATTTTATCTTTGCTCACACCTTCTTTTTCATAAAGGCTTAGTAATGTGTGTGCTTTAGCAATTGTTGCTTGAGTATCAAATGATAAACGCGCATCAACTTCTGTTGAAATATAACCCGGCACAATGTCACTGATCTCTTTACCTAGTAATACAGCAAAGTAGTCACAGGCTAGTTCTAATTGTTTAGCAGCGTCTTGCTCGGTTTCTTTAGCATAACTCCACGCTTTATCTAAATACGGCTTATAGGCTTCAATTTCACTGGCTTTTAATAGCAATGAAGGGTTAGTTGTTGCATCTTCCGGTTGGTGTTTTTTAATCGCTTCAATATCACCAGTGTCGGCCACGATAGATGAATGTTGTTTGAGCCTTTGTAGAGCTGAAGTCATTTGCTTTCCTCATTCCAAGCAAGTTAAAAGAAAATCTACTGTAACTACCTTATACTGCAGCACTGTGACAGCGCTTAATAGGTCTTATGTCCGTATCAGTGAAGAACTAAGGTGCATAGCATAATTTGCTGTGCGAATAAGGTAGGTATCATACCAATCAATTCTAACTAATTGATATAAACAAAACGTGCTTTTCGTTTCATTTAATGTTGAAATTGACATTAAATAATTTCCAAGTCAATAGCTAACTATGATCACTGTTATTTCACCTGCAAAAAATTTAGATTTCGAGAGCCAAGCAAGCACTGATAAATTCACGCAACCTGAGTTACTTGAGCACAGCGAAGAGTTGATGACGGTGTGCCGCGAATTAACGCCGGCACAAATTGGCAGTTTAATGAAAATTAGCGATAAGCTTGCAGGCCTTAATGCTGCGCGCTTTAGTGAATGGTCGCAACCGTTTACTACCGACAACGCTAAACAAGCCGTGATGGCTTTTAATGGCGATGTATATGGTGGTTTAGATGCAAACAGCTTAACTGCCGGACAACTTGATTACGCGCAAAGTCACCTACGTATTTTGTCAGGCCTTTACGGGTTATTAAAACCACTTGATTTAATGCAAGCGTATCGCTTAGAAATGGGCACTAAGCTTGATAACAGCCGTGGTAAAAACCTCTATGAATTTTGGGGCAGTATTATTGCTGATAAACTAAATAGCGTACTCGCTGAGCAAGATAGCCAATATCTAGTAAATTTAGCATCAAACGAGTATTTTAAAGCGGTTGATAAAAAAGCCTTAAACGCGCAAATCATTACTCCACACTTTAAAGACTGTAAAAACGGCCAATATAAAATTATCAGCTTTTATGCTAAAAAAGCTCGCGGCTTGATGGCTCGCTACATTATTGAGAATAAAGTTACCCAGTTAAGCGATTTAAAAAAGTTTACTGTTGATGGTTACTACTACAGTAGCGAAGCGACCCAAAAAGAGCTGGAGCCAGTATTTCTAAGAGATGAACAAAACTAGTTATTAATCTGTTTAAAAGCCATGCAATGCATGGCTTTTTAGTTTTGGCGCTTATTTTGCAATAACCTGACACTATTTATAAAATAATCAAGGTTAAGCAATGCTAAAAATACCTTCTATCAGCGATGCCGAAAAACTTATTGAAGAAAAACTCGGTGTCTGGTTTGATGTCGTAATAAGTCATATACCTAATTTTATAGTGGCGGTGATCATCGCCATTGTTTTCTCAATTCTCGCGCGTTTTTTAGGTTCGATGATGCGCAATGTTTTACGCCGCTCGTTAGACTCCCAACAAATTGCAGACTTAATGGCATCGATATTCAAGATGATAGTACTGTGTGTTGGGTTATTTGTTGCCCTCGATTTTATAGGGCTAAAAGGCACTGTAACGTCATTACTGGCTGGTGCTGGGATTGTTGGTCTAGCAATTGGTTTTGCCTTTCAAGATATGACCGAGAACCTAATCGCTGGTATTGCTATGGGTATTCGCAAACCCTTTAAAACAGGCGATGTTATAAAAACCGATGATGTGTTTGGCAATGTGCGCTCAATAAATTTGCGCAACACGCTCATCGAAAACTTTTATGGGCAATTGATTTTAGTGCCTAACAAAATACTTTTTCGTAATGTATTACGTAATTACAGTACCTTAGGTGTACGCCGCATTGAAGTGCCGGTGGGCATTTCATATGGTGATGACCCCGAGCTGGCAGCCGAGGTGATAGTTAAAAAAATCAATGAATTTGATTTTGTAATTAAACAAGACGAAACCGCTGTTTATGCCGAAGGGTTTGGCGACAGTAGTGTCAACTTACTGGTGTGGTTTTGGATCAAATATCCCGGCGAGGCAGACTTTATGACCGTACGCCATAAGGCAATTGTGGCAGTCAAACAAGCGCTAAGTGACGCTGATATTAGTATTCCATTCCCAATTCGCACCCTTGATTTTGGTATTAAAGGCGGTGAAAAACTCGATGCGATGATCACTGAAAAGCGCCAGCACTCAGAACAATAAATGATTCTAGGCTTATTATATCAACAGGTAATATTTACCTGTTGATAGTGCTAATTTACACAAATTTATAGCTGGTAATACAGTTGTTGATTTGCGCATATTTACCAGTATTAAGTTTTCTACTGATAGATAGCATTTATGGCGAAGCATCAAAACAAGTAAAAGGCAGTGGTCATAGTTTAGTTATCGCTAGCCGATTATCTACTGCACTTATTAGACACGAGCTAAAACTAAGGCTAGTGTCTAATAAGTAAAGTCGAAGGTAAAATTAATGAATAACATTAAAGTGAGCAATGAAGAACCAAGTAGCCCATGTATTCGGCATTGTTGTTTGGATAAAAACGATACCTGTATCGGTTGCTTTAGAACCCTTGATGAAATTCTCGCGTGGCACAGTGCAAGCCCAGCACAAAAGCTACAGGTTCTTAATGAATGCCAAAATCGCAAAAACGCGCAACATAAATAATCACTTTGTAGAGCAGTCTGCAAAAGCTGACCACAAACTTCAAGATTAGTACCATTTAATTCGTAATAAAGATAAAAACCGTATACTCGTTTTACCGCTCTGTACTGCCCGTTAATAAACACTCCAACACACACAAAGAATAAGTTAGCGATACACTCGTGCCACTGCATTTGTGCTAAGCATCCATAATCGGTGGTGTTTTTGAATTTTTGATTGCATACGTATTCAATTTTCATTTTGTGAGAATCTCTCTATTGTTAATTCTTTGTAAATGAAAATACCTATTACTTGACAACACAACGGAACACACAATGAAAATTAAAAAAATAGTAACCACTATTGGGCTAAGCATTGCCCTAAGTGGTGCTACGTCGATTGCAAATGCAACACCAACAACATTCGTCCATCTATTTGAATGGAACTGGCAAGATGTAGCCCTCGAATGTGAACAATACCTAGGACCTAAAGGCTATGCTGCGGTACAGGTATCGCCGCCTAATGAACATATACAAGGCAGCCAATGGTGGACGCGTTATCAACCTGTCAGTTACCTATTGCAAAGCCGAGGCGGTAACCGCGAGCAGTTTATTGATATGGTTAATCGCTGTAATGCCGCTGGCGTTGATATTTATGTAGATACTTTAATCAATCATATGGCTGCAGGCAGTGGTACAGGTACCGCTGGTAATACCTATGGTAATAAACAATACCCAATTTATAGCCCACAAGACTTTCACACCAGTTGCACCATTAATGGCTCTGACTACGGCAACGATCGTTACCGAGTACAAAACTGTGAGTTAGTTGGACTAGCAGATTTAGATACCGCTGCAACGTATGTCCAAAACACATTAGCGGCTTACATTAATGAATTACAAGCCATTGGTGTTAAGGGGTTTCGGTTTGATGCCTCTAAACATGTTGCAGCCAGTGATATTCAAAGTTTAATGGCGAAAGTGAATGGCTCGCCAGTGGTCTTTCAAGAAGTAATTGATCAAGGTGGCGAGGCTGTTGGTGCCTCTGAGTATTTAGCGTCAGGTTTAGTTACGGAGTTTAAATACAGCACTGAACTTGGCAATACCTTTAGAAATGGCTCGCTCGCATGGTTAAGTAATTTTGGTGAAGGGTGGGGGTTTATGCCAAGTGCATCAGCTGTAGTATTTGTAGATAATCATGATAATCAACGCGGTCATGGTGGTGCCGGTAATGTAATTACCTTTGAAGATGGCCGCTTGTACGACTTAGCAAACGTATTTATGTTGGCTTACCCGTATGGTTATCCAAAAGTAATGTCTAGTTACGATTATCATGGTGACACAGATGCTGGTGGCCCAAGCGTACCTGTACATAACAACGGTAATTTAGAATGCTTTGCGAGTAATTGGCAATGTGAGCATCGTTGGGCATACATTGCAGGTGGCGTAGATTTTAGAAATAATACGGCTGATAACTGGGCAACAACCAATTGGTGGGATAATACTAATAATCAAATAGCTTTTGGTAGAGGAAGTTCAGGTCATGTTGCCATTAATAAAGAAGGCTCAACACTCAATACCACTGTGCAAACAGATATGGCTCCAGGGCAATACTGTAATGTGCTAAAAGGAGTGCTGACTAATGATGCAACAAGTTGTACTGGTGAAGTTATTACTGTTAATGCAAATGGCACTATAAACTTAAATGTAGCCGCGTGGGATGCAATGGCTATTCATAAAAATGCCAAGTTAACCACTAACTCAACCCCTGATCCTCAGAGTGATTGGCAGCGAACTGTGATATTTATTAACGCACAAACGCAAACTGGCCAAGATATGTTTATTCGCGGCGGGATTGACCATGTTTATGCAAACACAAACCTTGGGCGTAACTGCCAAACAAGCAACTTTGAATGTGCTATGCCAATTCGCCATAATAATTTGCAAAGTGCCACTACCAGTCCTTGGAAAGCAAACGATAATTACCTAGATTGGTATGGTATTGAAACGGGCCAAAGTATTGAGGCGCAAGGGACCGCAACCGATTGGACAACTAATATTTGGCCAGCAACTTGGGGAGCAGAAAAAACCGTTGCTAATGATGGCTTTGGTGTTACACCACTGAATATTTGGGGTGAACATTATTGGCTGCTTGATGTTGATATGGATTGCAGCAAAGCGGTTAATGGATGGTTTGAGGTAAAAGCGTTTATTAAAAATGGTCAGGGCTGGGAGGGTAATATCGCGCAAGTAAACACCCCTTATGCTAGTACTAATCATGTTGCTCAATGCGGCAAAATTAATAAATTTGAGTTTAATAATTCAACGGTAGAAATACGCAATTTCTAATTTTATTACAGATAAATCCCAGCTAAACCATAAGTATGCGTTTAGCTGGGATTTTACTTTGTAAGTCATGTTCTGGAGATTTACGTTTTCTGTGTTTTAAGTAAACCTAAGTTTAACTGTCAGAAAATCAGTTGTTTTAACTCTTTAACTTTTTAATCTTTAGCCTTTAACCTAGCCCCTTTAAACTCTTCAATCTCTCACCTGCATTTTATTTTCTATGATTGCTACACCTTGGGTGTTTTCTAAAAACTTTTGTGCCAGTGCGCGTTCAAAGCCGGTTTCGGTTAGACCGTAAATGGCTACTTTGTTGCCATCAACGTGTACTCGCAGTTGCGAGAGGTTTAGGTTTGGATTGCTACGCAGTTTATGAATTATAGTCTGCTGTAGTGTTGGTTGAGGAGAAACGCTGCTGATCATAATTGTACTAGTGGCTGCACTGACTTGCGTTGCGCAGGCGAGTAAAAATACACAGCAAAGTGATACCAATGATACAGTTAATTTGAAGCGGTCCATGATTTCCCTCATAACATCTATTGTATGTGTTTAGTGAATAGTAAGCTTACTGTTACAATATTTATTCCAACTTTAACGTATTGAAATTTAAGGGATGTTTTAAGTTTAGGTAATGTTTTTGGAATTTTTTACATTCAACTGAGTAAAAAGTACGGCGATTAGCTAACTAATTTAGATTTGTAGTTGCTGTTTAGTGCAGCTATAGCGATGCAATATATTTTTTGTTAAGTGATGGTCGTAGCTGCAAGCTTGTAATGAGCAAGCTAAATGGGGAGCACAAGATAATTAATTTGCATGACTGCTATGAGAGGGTTTAATAACTTACTGCGAGTAGGTAAAACTGAATGTAAAAAGCCGAGACTATGATAAATCTCGGCTTTTTATGTGGCGTTAAAGCAGATGAATTATTTCTTTTTCTTGGCTTTTGCTTTGGCCTTTTTACGGGCTTTGATTTTTACCGGATCTTTATGTTTTTTGATTGGCGCTTTAGCTTCTTTATGACGCGGCTCAAATCCTTTAACAACACGGCGTTTAAGGCGCAGCTCAATGTAGCGTTCAATTTTTGCTAATACTGCAATGTCATGGGCTTCTACTAACGAAATTGCAATGCCTTTCTTACCTGCGCGAGCAGTGCGGCCAATACGGTGAACATACACGTCTGCTGTGCGTGGCATATCAAAGTTGATCACATGACTAATATCAGCCACATCAATACCGCGGGCGGCAACATCAGTCGCAACTAATATTCTTGTACGGCCACTGTGGAAATTTTCCATTGCCTTCATGCGTTTGTCTTGTGGCATCTCGCCACGTAACCAGGCTGCGCGAACCCCAGCATTGGTCAGCTCGCCGACTAATGTTTCTAGGCGATCACGGGTTTTAACAAACACAATAGCTTTGCTTAAGTCTTCACTGTTTAGTATTTCAACCAACATTGCTAATTTATGGTTGTAATCATCAGCAATGTGTACCCATTGGTGGATTTTAGCTTTTTCTTTACGTGAAGATTCAGCTTCTAATAGGGCTGGATCTTTTAAAATTTGCTCTGCAAATCGTTCAACGCTATCGCCTTCAAGAGTGGCTGAGAATAAAAAGCACTGACGACGATTTTTTGCTTCTTCGCAAATACGCATCATTTCTTTACGAAAGCCCATGTCTAACATGCGGTCTGCTTCGTCTAAAATAAGCATCTCGACGTTTTCGGCATGAAAGTTTTCGGTTTCTAAATATTCCATTAATCGCCCTGGTGTGGCGATTAATATATCGTTATTTTTTTCAAAAATTTCTTTATGCGTACCGTAGTTAATACCGCCAGTAACAACACCAATTTTAAGGTTAGTGCCTTTAGCAAGTAGTTCACACTGTTCATGAATTTGATAAGCTAACTCGCGCGTTGGAGTCATGATCAAAACACGGGCAAAACCAGGCTCGCGACGCGGGAAATCAAGTAAGTATTGAATCGCCGGGATCAAAAATGCCGCTGTTTTACCAGTACCGGTTGGTGCAGAGGCTAAAATATCACGGCCTTGCAGCGCTTCAGGGATCGCTTGTTGTTGAATGCTAGTTGGGGTTTCGTAACCCATTTTAGCAACGGCTTGTAGTATCTTGTTATCAATATCAAAATCAGAAAATTGCATAGAGTGTCAAAAATAGAGGACAATTGCTGGTAATTATACGCGCTATCCGCCAGTTGGTGAATGAAAAGGTGAAAAAATGTCAGGCTTTGTGTTTAAACAATTTAAAGTAGCGCAAACGCGCAGTGCGATGAAGGTCTCGACGGATGGAATTTTACTCGGTGCATGGGCTGACTTAACTACTTCACAGCGGTTACTTGATATTGGCACAGGTACTGGGTTGTTGGCATTAATGTGCAAGCAACGCAAACCAACTATGCAGGTTAATGCTGTTGAAATTGATGCCAATGCATGTGCTGATGCGCAGCAAAATTTTACAAATAGCCCATGGTCCGATATTAAATTGATGCAAAAAGCTATTCAGCAAGTAACCACCACAACTGAGTTTGATGTTGTGATCAGTAACCCTCCGTATTTTAATGCCAGTTTAAAAGGGCAGGACTTAGCCCGTAATACCGCACGTCATACAGATAGCTTAAGTTTTAGTGAGTTAATCACTGCATTCAAACACCTTAGTCACCAAAATGCTTTTTTAAATGTGATCCTACCTTGCCCAGAAGCGCAGTTGTTTATTGCACAAGCGCAATTACAAGGTTTGTATTTAGTGCGCCATTGTTTAGTACAAACTACTGCCACTAAAGCGCCGAGCAGGAGCTTAATGTGCTTTGCTTATCAGATGCAAGAATGCGAGCTGACCAGCTTAACGATTCATGGTCAAGGGGCTCAATATAGCGATGAGTATATAGCTCTGTGTAAGGATTTTTACTTGAAAATGTAATCATCATTGAATAAAAGGTACATTTATCGCACACTGATGAAAAACCTCGGTGATAGATATGGATAATCAACTACCTAAACCTTTTATTTTTGTACTTTCCTTAGTGCAAGGCATTGTTCTTACTTTGTTATATCGTAGTGTTGAAAATCAGCTATGGCCTGCGACAGAGCCAGTTTGGTTGTTTTCTTTAGTTACTTTTACCATTAGTTTTGTGCTACTGACTTTACTTGCTGTAGAGCAAGCTAATATTAAAAAACTGCTTAGTTACTTGTTACCATTTAGTCTGTTGTTATCACTCCTTGGTGCTTATATTGGTGCTCAGCAATACCCTATTGCGCTGGTTAATAACGATGCTTTGACGGCCATTTTTATATTCACAGCCTTAATTGCCAGCTTTAAAGCACTTATGTATATCCAACAACTGATTGGTAATGAAGCAATTAGTTATAGCCAATTATTCAAGCTCTCATGGCGTAACTTTATTTTATTTGCAGAGTGTTGGTTATTCGTTTTAATTTTCTGGGGAATTTTGCAGTTAGGAGCGGCGCTATTTAATGCGTTAGAGATTACATTTTTCTCTGAGCTACTCAAAAAAGACTGGTTTTGGATCCCAACTTTAACCTTAGCGTTCGGTTTTGCCACGGTGATCTTTAGAGGGGTTATGCATATAGAAGATAACATCTCATTTTTATTGCAAACCTTGATTAAGTTTTTACTGCCAGTACTTACGGTTATTTCTTTAGGCTTTTTAGCGACGCTACCGTTTACGGGGCTAGATAAATTATGGCAAACAGGCAGTGGTAGCTCGTTAGTTTTATGGTTACAGGTACTCACTTTATTTTTTGTGAATACGGTTTATCAATACGCTGCTGATCAGCGACCTTATAAAATTGTAATACACAGGTTAGTATTTTTTGGTATTGCTTTATTACCAATTTACAGTGTGATTGCCGCTTATGGCATTTGGCTTAGAGTTGAACAATACGGGATCACGGTGGGTCGTTGCTGGGCTATTTTAGTGTGTCTTTTACTTGCGTGTTTTTCATTCGGGTATTTAGTCGGGATCGTTAAAAAGCGCGATGCATGGCAACAAGTGCAAAGCAAAGTTAATATTGTGATGGGAGTAGTGATTTTAATATTTATGCTACTAGTGAACTCGCCAATTTTGAATTTTCAGCGTTTATCTACCGAGAGTCAAATCGCGCGCTTAAATGAAGGTGACGTGAGTATTGAAGAATTTGATTATTATTACTTCTCAAGTAATTTAGGACGCCAAGGCTATCTTGCAATGCAAAAGTTACAAGCGCAAATTCAAAGTACTCATCCAGAGCAAGCAATGATCATTGAGCGAATGTATGTCAACCCAGATAATCCAGAGTTTGAGGCTTTAGCCGAGCAAACATCAATAACAGAGTTTGTTACGCACTCGACGTTTTGGCCTAGGCAGCAGGTGTTTTCGGATGAGTTAATTCAGGCTGTATTCGAGAGCTTACATTTCAACCGCTGGACACCGCTTAAAAGTCATTCATTTTATTTTATCGCCATAGATTTAAACCAAGATGAACAACTCGATTATGTATTTATAGATGAATCGAATCACTCTACTGAAGCTAATCTGTGGTTGCATGATGGCACTCAATGGCAATCAAAATACATGACTATCGATAATCCCGAGCAAATTAAATTACTAAAAACACTGATTGATGCAGATAACATTGAGGTTGCACAACCCAAATATAATGATTTGAAAATTGGCGATGTGCTGTTTAAAGTCAGGAGTGATATTGATTACTAAACAGGGTTTAAGGTCAGAGTGTTCAAAATATTAGTTAGTAATTCAATATAAAGTTCAACGCTATAACGTTTAGCGTAATACATTGAATCACCAAACTAATAAATATTGTTAGGCTAAGTAACAGCAGGAGCATACAGAAAATTATTCTGCTATAGCTCCTGGTATTTCTGTAATTACAGCCAGATACTGGCTTTAATTGGCATCAAATAACTCAAATATTCGGTTGTCACCAGGAGCCGTTTTTACCACTTGCAACAAGGCATTTGCCACGTTTTCACGGCTGACTTTTGCATCTTTACGTTCACTTGGCCGTTGTGTGGTGATTTGCAATGAAGCACTGTCGTTGGTGAGTGAACCTGGGCGTACAATAGTATAATTTAGGCCGCTATTGATTAGATGTTCGTCAGCCATATGTTTAGCAACTAAGTAAGGTTTTAAATCGCTTTCTGTTGCATCAGGATCATCTGCGCCAATTGAACTGACCATAATAAAGTTTTTTATATCATATTGCTTTGCATAATTTACGGCTTTAACCGCAGCCCATAAATCAATTAATAATGTTTTATCATCGTCGGTATTTCCGCCAGAGCCGGCAACAAAAATTACCTGTTCGCAGCTGGCAAATGCTTGGCTAAAGTCACCCTCGAGATCTTGCTCGGTCACGCTGAGGTAGGGACTATTTAAATCGCTTAACTTATTTTTATCACGTACGAGAGCGACAACCTGATGCTGATCATTAAGTAGTAACTGTGTCGTTATTTTACCAATCTGGCCACTTGCGCCTATGATTAATGTTTTGCTCATCATTAACTCCTTCAAAAAATAGCTAAATTGCTCACTGTGTTTATAGACCTTGGGGGAGATATTTATTTTTAAAGGGCTAGAACCACTTTATTACTTAAACCAGAGTATTTAGTTTTCATTTTTGTAAAGCTGACTTTCAGCTGATATCGACTAACCTTTATTTAATAAGGTCACACATTTGGAGCGTAAAATGACGGTTTCAGCAATACCAAAGGGGTATCATGCAATTACTCCTTACTTGATAATTAACGGTGCAGCAAAAGCAATCGAGTATTATGAGAAGGTATTTAATGCCCAGCTCATTATGCAAATGCCGCTGCCAGATGGCGGGATTGCTCACGCAGAAATTAAAATTGGTGATTCGCATATTATGCTTTCAGATATGTGTCCTGAAGCGCATTTTAAAAGCCCTGATGAGCTTGGCGGAACGCCTGTGAGCTTAATGCTTTACGTTGCAGATGTAGATGCCGTATTTGCTAATGCGGTTGCCTTAGGTGGTAAAGAAATACGCCCAGTACATGACCAATTTTACGGTGATAGGGCCGGTACATTACAAGATCCATTTGGCCATGTATGGACAATAGGCACTCATAAAGAAGATCTCAGCGATGACGAGATTAGTCAACGCATGGTTGATCTGATCAGTAAAGAAGAAGACGCATAAATTACAGTGGCTGATATCTGATCTCATAGTTTTGAAAAATAGGTTTATATTTCATCTGAAGACAGCTATGAGCGAAGCAGATTCACAGAGCATTGTTCAAGATAGTATTTGCATTCATGGCACACGTTCATCTGTGATGTTTGGCGATTTATCAGCTCATGAAATGCCATGAATTCTCTACAATTTTTAACTATCCTAATGATTTACATATATTACTTATTGATAGTTAAAACTCTATCCCTAGTTATATTATGATGCCTCCTTGCTTTGTGTTTAAGCTACAAAACCATCCCAGTTTTTCATGTAAGTCAAAAACTTTTTGCTTAAACCTTCTTTCTTTAAATGCGCCTCACTTACAGGCAGTGGAGTGGGTTTAAAATCAGGATTGGCGATAACTAGTTTAGGAAAGTTGTGGTGTAAAATTGCGGAACGTCCAATAGTAACAAAGTCAGCACCCGCATCTAAAACGGTTTGTACATCACTACCTGAATTAATTTTTCCTGCAACGGTGAGTTTTACGTCTTTATAATCGATGTCGGTAAAATGTTGCAGTAGGCTTTTGTTTCGAAATGCAGCATCTTCAGGCTGTTTAAAAACATCCCACAGCGATATATCTAAAAAATCGATATTGTGTTGGTTAATTAGTTGCTCGCAAACGTCTTTCACTTCGTTCAACTGCATACCAAAACGTTCGGGAGATAAACGCACTCCCAATAAAAAATTAATGCCACAAGCTTCTCTTATACCATCTACTATTTCAAATAGTAGCCGAGCTCTATTGGATAAACTACCGCCGTATTGGTCGCTTCGTTTATTAATTTCGGCGCTTAAAAACTGGGTTAAAATATATCCATGCGCGCCATGCACTTCTACGCCATCGTAACCACTTTTTTGGCCCCGCACGGCTGCTGCAATAAAATCATCACGCAACTGCTGCACTTCATGTAATGATAGTCCGCGTGCGTTATGCTTGCTAACATCCGATACAGAAACTGGGTGCTGTTTTATTTGCTCCTCTGGAGAACGCATACCGCCATGGTGCAATTGTAAAATAGCTAAACTGTTGTTGGCTTTAATCGCTGCTGCCAGTCGTGTGTGGCCTTCAATATGGGTGTCATCATAAATGCCTAATTGCCCGGGAAACCCCTTGCCAACAAACTGTACGTGTGAGGCACAAGTCATAGTGAGGCCAAAACCGCCTTCGGCACGCATGGTTAACCAACGGTATTCATCTTCAGATAATTTGCCATCATCATAACTTTGACTGTTAGTTAATGGCGCTAACATAAATCGATTTGGCATAGTAACACCATTTTTAAAGGTAATTTCTGAACTAGGATGGAGCATCTTTTGTTTATCCTTTATCGTTGTAGACTATAGTTAATGGGGCTTAAACAGTGATTTTATTTTAGGCCTATTATGTAGCGAAAAAATAAACACTGGCCATCTCTTTGATCAGCATAAGGTTATGTTCAATCAAACATCAAGGATTGATGCACGCTTATGCCAGCCATGACACCAGATGTAATGGCTAACGTGCCATTTTGCATAGGATTGGACATGTCTCCTGCTGCATATACGTTATTTACAGAGGTTTGCTTAAATTCATTCACTTTTATTATTTCGCCTTGAGGTGACTCTTCTAATTCACAGTTTAAGGCCTTCACAATGGGGTTGTTTGCGCTTATTTTAGGTGCAACATATAAGCCTTGCATTGCTCGTTCAGAGCCATCGGAAAGTGCGACCGATGTAATGTTTTTGCCATCACCATTTATGTGTGTGATAGGTATGTTTTCTATTTTTACCCCACGTTTAGTCAGCAAGGCTAATTGCTTATCATCTGGCATAAAATTTCCTTGGGTAAATAGTGTTGTGGGCCCCCAATCGGGGATCATTGCTGCTTGATGTGCAGATAAAGGATGGCTTGAAAGTACGCCAAGTTCTCGGTTTGATAATTCATAACCGTGGCAATAGGGGCAATGGATCACAGACTTACCCCAATACTTCAAAAGTCCGGGAATATTAGGCAGTTCATCCTGCACGCCTGATGCGAGAATGAGTTTCTTGGCAACAATACTCTTTTCAGTCATGCGAACTAAAAAACCATTTTGAGCATTATCTTCAACATTTATTACTTGTGCTTCCAAAAAAGTAAACGTGGGATATTGCTGTAACTGGGATAATGCTGTTGTTTTTATTTCTTGTGGTGATTTACCGTCTAAACAAAATATACCATGAGAGTGAGAGGCAAAGCGATTTCTCGGTTTTCCTGCATCTATCACTACCACTTTTCTGCGGCCACGCACTAATTGCATAGCTGCTGCGAGACCGGCAAAACTACCACCTATTATAACAACTTCAGTTTCCATTATATTTCCTTAGCTCTTTACGTAACATCAATAGTTACATAAAGATTGCGCGCTGGCAATACATGTAACTTTAAAGGTTTCATGATAGGATGGCGATAATTGACAAATCGAGCTAATAAAATGAGAAAAGACAGCCGTTTATCTCGCATATTACATGCGATCATTCATATTCATTGTTTGGAAAAAGCAGTCACTTCTGAAAAGTTAGGCAAAATGCTACAAACAAACCCTGTGGTCGTTCGTCGGACTATGGGGCTTCTGAAAGAAGCAGGGTATGTGACTTCAGTTAAAGGTCATAACGGTGGCTGGAGTTTAATAAAGCCATTATCTGAAATAACGCTTTTCGACATCTATAAAGTGGTTGGAGAAGGTTCATTGTTTACTATAGGGTTAACGGATGAACATACGAACTGTCCAATAGAAAAGGCTGTCAACTCTTCTCTAGATGGAGTGATGAGTGAAGCAGAATATTTGATGCTGACACGCTTTAAAGAGATAACAATTGAATCACTAGCAAAAAACTTTAAAGGCGATTTTTAAATTAAAAATTCTGATTTTATTAGTTAAATTAAGAATAAAAATGGGTCACCCATTAGAAAGTTCCGGTCAAGCAGGCAGCTGTGTTTTCTTGATCTTTTTATTCAAAAAACCAAGTGTTGTTACTTTTTAAACTCACTTTAAATTTGGCTATACACCTAGTCATGACGTCGATT
>NZ_CABVLM010000027.1 GCF_902498845.1 Pseudoalteromonas rhizosphaerae
TTCACAAGGTTTAGTGTCATTGAGGGATATTTGGATCAATATTCATTACGGGAGATGAACCGCCCATTGCGGACCCGCATGATGGGTGGTGTGGGGGCTGGAGGTTAGAGACCTCCGGCTACCCGATGTACGCCCGACATGGGCATTGACTTATGAGGTGAAAGTCCTCTGAGGAAGATCACCGTTTAAATAACATACTGTTATTAAACGATAGACACTAGCGAATGGCAAGGGCTAAATCGCAAGAGATAGTCTGGAGGAAGCCGCTAGCATTCTTTATGATAAATAAAAGTGAGCTGATGAACAAAAACATCATATGAGGCGTAGGCTGGAGACGAGCTAGCACAAGATAGCGAAGTCATGTGATCTAACGACCACCGTAAATGATGCAGTTGTGCAGAGAAAGTCGATGCACCTGTTCTTTATAGGTAAAAAGGGGAGAGATCTGATAAACATGCATCCGCGCTAACGCTTGGAGGGGGGTTAGCGAACGACTCGCCATAGCCTGTGGTATCACCAGTACCAAAAGTAGGCGCTTGGAAGCGAAGGCCCTTGTCGAAGCTCAAAAACAAAAGTAATTAATATTGCGCTAGGCAATGACTACTTAGCTTCACAAGGTTTAGTGTCATTGAGAGATATTTGGATCAATATTCATTACGGGAGATGAACCGCCCATTGCGGACCCGCATGATGGGTGGTGTGGGGGCTGGAGGTTAGAGACCTCCGGCTACCCGATTATGTTCTCAATTACTCAGAACATTTTTAATAGCTAGTTTTAAACGATCTTCGTCATCTGATAAGCACTGATACTCTGCATAAGGTAATTGCCCATCATTATATTGCTTCTCGAAGAATATTTTTAAACGCCATTCGTCAGGGTCTGGTTTACCAAAATCAAAGTCAATACCACCAACTTCAACTGTTTTAAATACATCTACACCAATACCATGAGTTCTTATGAACCAATTAGTACCAGGGACTTGGTGAAGACCTCTAAACTCCGTCTTCAAGGTGCTAAGAAGACACCCATCTTATGATTTGCAATGTATCAGTTACGTACTAATTTTATTATTAGCACAATAAATGAGCAGGTTGTCACATGGCTATTGCTAGAAAGCGTCAGATAAGTTTGGCTGATACAAAGTACTATCATTGTATTTCTAGGTGCGTACGTCGAGCCTATCTATGTGGCGAAGATCGTTTTACTGGCCAATCATATGAGCATCGCAGGTGTTGGGTTGAAGAGAAGCTATTGGCTCTTTCTAACGTGTTTTGTATTGATGTTTGCGCATATGCAGTGATGAGTAATCATACGCATTTAGTGTTGTATGTTGATGATAAAAAAGCGAAACGACTGAACGATAAAGCCATTATTATCCGTTGGCATAAATTATGTAAAGGCACCATGCTGACAAATAAATATGTTCAAGGGGGCAAGCTAACGAAAGCAGAATGCTTCTTTTTAAATGAGACCGTCGATGAGTACCGTGAGCGTTTATCAAGTATTAGCTGGTTTATGCGATTATTAAATGAAGATATAGCTCGCAGGGCGAATAAAGAAGATGGATGTACAGGGCGATTTTGGGAAGGCCGTTTCAAATCACAAGCACTGTTAGATGAAGCCGCATTGGCTGCATGTATGGCGTATGTTGATTTAAACCCAATCAGAGCGAAGATAGCTCACACACCAGAAACATCGGATTACACGAGCGTACAAAAACGGATTGAAAGTGCAACCGACGGTAAACAACCAATACAATTACTACGCTTTGCAGGTATGCCAAGGCAGCACATGCCAAAGGGCTTACCATTTGAGTTAAAATCTTATTTAGAACTTGTAGAGTTAACAGGTCGTTGTATACGAGAAGATAAGCGCGGTTATATAGATAATACTCATTCACGGTTATTGGAGCGGGTAAATATCTCAGCAGATAATTGGTTAAAACTCACGAGCCACTTTACACGGGTGTTTCATGGCGCAGTCGGGAGGCCAACATCGCAGGAAGGATACTGTGAACATTTAAATAGAAAGCGGCGAGCAAACGTGAGAAATTGTGAAAAGCTATTAGCATAAAATAGAGCGATATAGTAAACCATCTAAAGCAATTCAAAAACTGCGAATTTGCAGCCTTTCTATGTCTAACATTCAGTATTCAGCGGACATTAGTCACGTTATTTATTACAAACAACATTTCCTCGAAGAGTAATTGCGGGCAGGCAGTTTTTTGCACGGTTAAGTTTGATGATTTCAGCATTTATTTATAATGGGTGTCAATTTTGTTCTGCTCCTACTTCATGTTCAAGTTCGTCCCAATCAAACGCTCCGGCGAAAGCATCATATTCGCCCGCAGGAATCATTTTTCTATATATAGAATCATCTTCGTCTAACACCCAACTTATTTTGACATTATCAATCATGTGCTTCCAATCGTTAATAATCATCCAATCTCTGACGTATCCAAATATATTACTTGAATACCCTAACTCTTTGCATGTGGCGACATAGGCTGAGGGAATAATCTCACTCAACTCTTTCGCTGTATGAACCCCATATTGTTCTAGTTCATTTAATAGGTCATCCACACCATGCTTAAAGGAAAAAGGCTCAAGAATAAGTGCATTTTTTTCTGCCCACGAACTCACAAACTCTTGGAGACTAATCGCATCTATTGAATAATCAAGTTCACCAATGACATTTTTTTCATGGACACTTTCAATATATTCATCGATTTGATTTGATAACTGGCTGAAACCTTTGTCTGCAATTTCTAGCATTCCAGCATACAAATATAAATTTCGTTCAATGCTTGGTGGTAATTTTCCTGAGAACTTATAGTTTCTATCATGTGCGAGTTCAGCCCATGCATGCTGAAGAACAGTTCTGACTTGGAGCTCAAATTTTAGACCATCTAAGCCTTCAAACTCAGGTAACTTTGTTCTCACCCTACCCAAATCACATACAAAATGTACAGAGCGATAGCCGATTTGGTCAACCGACAAGCGTTCATCTTGATTTAGTGAGTTTTCTTTATCCACACTAAATGAGCTTTCAATCAATTCTGAGACTTTAGCTATATCAGATTCAAAAAAAACGATCACCCGAATACCAGATAGATCTGTCATTTGTTTACTTGGTTTTTTGTATGATTTCCTTTCAATTTTTTCTAAAGCGCTTTGCTTATCTTTAGTCCGACCTGAGACAGAAAGGTAATCTATTCCTTTCGACTTTAGTAAATTTTGTAAAATTGTAACGACTGACTCTGTCAATCTTCTTTGTGCTGGAAGTACACTATCCAGCCACTGATCATTTTTGCTCATAGTAACTCCAAAAAACTAACGCCGCAATGTGCGGATTTTAAAAGTGGAGGCGAAGCCGGAGATTTTAAAATTCCGAACCATTGCTTTGTGTACGCCCGACATGGGCATTGACTTATGAGGTGAAAGTCCTCTGTAGGAAGAGCACCGTTTAAATAACATACTGTTATTAAACGATAGACACTCGCGAATGGCAAGGGCTAAATCGCGAGAGATAGTCTGGAGGAAGCCGCTAGCATTCTTTATGATAAATAAATGTGAGCTGATGAACAAAAACATCATATGAGGCGTAGGCTGAAGACGAGCTAGCACAAGATAGCGAAGTCATGTGATCTAACGGCCACCGTAAATGATGCAGTTGTGCAGAGAAAGTCGATGCACCTGTTCTTTATAGGTAAAAAAAGGGGGAGTTCTGATAAACACGCATCTGCGCTAACGCTTGGAGGGGGGGCAGCGAACTACTCGCCATAGCATGTGGTTAAGTAAAAAAAGCTGATTTAATTGATATTCGATTTGGAGTCGTCGCATTGAATGGGCTTATTCATGGCTTAATTCGCTATACGCTCTTTAGTTTTTAGAAAATATTACGCTTACATTATTTTGTCCAAGTATCTGTTGTAACTGGCTGGGATCCTCGATATGGCCAATACGAGTGTATGAATATGAGGTATCAAAATCCTTATAGAAGACAACTATAGTTCGATTACCCCACAACATGATATCGCCATTATGAATACGTTTTGGGCGATGTTCATCAGTTGATATTGATTTCGGCAGTTGGGCGTGCTTTTCATTATTATTAAGGTCATCCATGTTGAGAGTAAATGGTAACATGGCTGAAAATTCACTCGCTGCCGGTGTGTTGATTAAGTTGGCTTTGAAACGATGATTTCCAATGGTAATCCACATATACGAACGCTCCGATTGAGTTACTGTGTGTTTAGCTGCGATTGGATCTGTTACTAGCTGGGCAGCATAGCTGCTACTCAGTGCTAAGCATAACAGCAATAATAGGCTAGCCAGTTTGATCAACGTTAAGCGCAGCCTAGGCATTATTATGCCTAAGGTACTTACTTTGTCGGTGCTAACAGCAAAATTATTCATAATAGTGGCCTCATTAATTTTATTATTTCGATAAACGAGTAGATTTTATTGTGCTTGTAGGCGTGATGCTTGCAATGCGAGAAAAGCACCAATTAACAATACAGTCGCGCTGGCAATAAAAGTACTTTGGTAGCCATCGGCATCAAATAGTAGCCCTCCAACGGTAGAGCCTAACGCGATGGACATTTGGACAACTGCAACCATCAAGCCACCTCCGGCTTCAGCATTATCTGGTATCGATTTTGCGACCCAAGTCCACCATGCTACGGGAGCGGCAGTGGCGAACAATCCCCATAAAGAAAGTAGTATTGCTACGATGAACACATTACTTCCTAATGGGATTAAGGCGATGGCAATCATAGCCATAAGAATGGGAATACCGATCAGCAAACCGTATAACGTTTTTTTGAGAAATGAGCTGATGATGAATGTGCCAATAAGCCCTGAAAACCCAATAGCAAGTAATAGCAGAGATAATGTAGAGACGCTGGTATGTGTCACTGTTTCAAGGAAAGGTCTCAAGTAAGTAAATAGAGCAAACTGTCCCATAAAAAAAGCGCCACAGCCTGCCATACCAAGGGCTACGGTACGGTTTTTTAGTATCTTGAGAATATTTCGAGAACCCGATGTGTTTGTCTCCGTTTTCATAGCAGGTAAGGCCAACCATTGCCATATTAAGGTGATTAGCGCAATAGGGATTATCGCTAGAAAAGCACCTCGCCACCCAATAATAGACCCTAAATAACTGCCTAATGGTGCAGCAATGACCGTTGCCATCGCATTACCACCATTAAAAATGGCGAGAGCTTTAGGTACTTTTTCAGGGGGCACTAATCGAATGGCCATTGCCGCAGACATTGACCAGAATCCACCAATGACCACGCCGATGAGCCCTCGTCCCAACATATAAGCTATGTAATTTGGCGCTAAAGCGACAATGGCCCCAGATATTCCCATCAAGAAAGTGAGTGTTAATAGTAATTTTTTACGGTCAATGGTACCGATAAAAGCAGGCAGTAATAGGCTGGTCAGTACAGCAAAGATGCCAGAGATTGCAATGCCTTGGCCTGCCATTCCTTCCGTTATCTGTAAGTCGTTTGCAATTAGTGTTAGTAAACTAACAGGCATAAATTCGGACGCGATAAGTGTGAATACACATAAAGACATGGCAAATACGCCACTCCAATGAGCTGTATTCTCAGTCAGCTCAGAAGATGAGCCATCATAGGTCGTCGTTGATTTCATAAGTTCGTTTATTTTGCCTTTATTTTATAGAAGTACCTCATGTGATTAAACAACACACGTGGTTTCAAAAGCCGGATTCAATTAATTAGTTAATAGGGCAAAAAATCGCTCTTATGCCCATACCAACCATGTAACGACAAATAGCTAACTATCGATTAAGCGAGATGTTGTTTGAAGAAGCTGGTGAGCTTGTCAAACGGAATGACATCCATTTGATCATATAAATCAATATGGCTAGCACCGGGAATAATCATTAACTCTTTTGGCTCAGCAGCATTCTCATAGGCCGTTTCACTAAAATAACGTGAATGTGCTTTTTCACCATGAATGAACAGAATAGGACGTGGTGAAATTTCTTTAATGTAAGTTAATATCGGCATGTTCATAAAAGATAGTGGTGTGGTTTGCGACCAAGCATTACCCGAGTTAACGGCACGTGGGTGATAGCCGCGTGGTGTCATGTAGTACTCATGGTAATCAACCATAAATTGCGGTTCGCCACCTTTCAATACGTTGTAAGGTGCTTGATAGGCTGGCGTGCCATTGTTTGCATCTTGCCAGCGTTGTTGGCTTAGTTGTTCGAGTGTTTGTGTGCGTTGCTCTAGAGTGACACTGTCGTTATAACCCTTAGATATAACGCGGGTCATGTCATACATAGTGCTGGTGACAACGGCTTTGACACGTTTATCGACGGCGACTGCATTTAGTGCCATACCACCCCAACCACATACACCTATCATCCCGATACGCTCACGATCCACATTTGCTTGTATACCAATACAATCTACCGCAGCGCTAAAGTCTTCCGTATTGATATCAGGTGATGCAATGTTACGCGGCTCACCGCCACTTTCACCTGTGTAAGACGGATCAAAAGCAAGCGTAACAAAACCACGCTCAGCCATTGTTTGAGCGTAAAGACCTGACGATTGTTCTTTCACTGCACCGAAAGGTCCACCAACAACTATCGCTGGTAATTGACCTGAGGCACCCTTGGGTTGGTAAAGGTCGGCAACGAGAGTAATACCATAGCGATTTTTGAATGTGACTTTTTTATGAGCGACCTTGTTACTTTTGGCAAATTTTTTGTCCCATTCATCGCTTAACTTTAATGATGATTGAGCAAAAGCATGAGTTGATACTATCGTGCTCAGACCTAAAGCAATAACGCTTGCTCCAGTCATTTTCATCATATTTCTACGTCCTTCATTGGCTTCATTTTTTTTAGAAGTAATGCTGGTATTTTTAATGGATTTATCCATGGTTTTCTCCTGATAAATTGAGCGAGTATTGCTGAGCACACCTTGCATAAAACGTTCAAATATTGGAACGTCATGAGTCTTTACTACCCGTGTGATAGGCATTCATATTTGCCATAAATAATGAAATAAAGACGATGGTTTGTTTTACTAGTATTTAGTTTTACAGTTTTGTCCGATTTACGTTAGCAAGATCCTACTCAATGCTTGCCTAATACACCGAATGGATAAAATTTCAGGTGACTCTAGGTATGGATCGACCTATTATTAAGTAAATCAAATTTGAGGAATGTCGAATGATTGCTCAACACGAACCGAGAGCTGAAAATAAACAGTTAGATATAAATATCAGTGATATGCAGGCTAAGTTAGCTAGGATTATCGAGCAAAAAACGGTAGGCAATGAAGATAGTTCTACGTTAATTGAAAGCTTGTCTCTGTTTCGTCGGGAAGTGGTCGCGAAACCTTGTGCTTGTACAATTGAACCAAGTGTTCTTTTTGTCGTGCAAGGAACTAAGCAGTTGTTAGTTGGAGAGCAGAACTTCACCTATGATGCACAACATTTTTTACTCAATTCATTAGATATGCCTGCTAGCTCGCAAGTAATCGAAGCCAGTTTGGATAATCCTTGTTTAGGGTTGATGTTAAAAATTGATATGCAGCTCATGGCCGATATTATTGCTCAAAATGGTATGAATTCTCCTCATGATAGTCCTATCAATGGAAGCTCTGCCATAGGAGCCGTTACGTCTGATTTATTGGCACCGTTTATTCGGTTATTAGATCTACTAGATGAGCCTGAAGCTATTACAACACTTTCGCCACTCATCGTGAGAGAAATTCATTACCGCCTTTTGACTAGCGATCTTGCTAGTCGGATTTGGCAGATTGCATCATCGGGAAATCAAGCTAATCGAATATCTAAAGCCATAGGGTGGCTTCGAATGCATTATTCCGAACCATTAAATATTGAAGAGTTGGCTTCACATTTACAAATGAGTACGACGACCTTGTATCACCATTTTCGTAAACATACATCGATGAGTCCTTTGCAGTATCAAAAATGGTTACGATTAAACGAAGCCCAACGTCTGATGCTTAACGATAATTCCGGTGCATCAAGTGCAGCATTTCAAGTAGGCTATGAAAGTCCTTCACATTTTAGTCGTGAATATACTCGGCTTTTTGGAATATCGCCTAAGCGACATATTGAGATATTACGAAAAGGAACAAATCAATAATTTGGCGATCATGTCATTATTCAATCTAATTTATTTGAAAGTACATTTTCTCAATATATTTTCTGATCTGAATAAGGCCTCAGTTGGTTTTGTGCTTAACACGAAATTGTCCAAAAGAGTGTTAGATTGTCCGTCCGGTATTCACTCAAATCCGTCGTTCAGATTGTCACAGCAACTCATTTAATACCACTAAACACCATAAAACCGGAGCTCACCCTCCGGCAATTTTCACTTTGAATTTGAGTGCTTCGAGGATGGCTTTGAGTTTTTCGCGGTCGTCGCCTTGTACTTCAATGATGCCGTCTTTTACCGCGCCGCCTTGGCCCATTTTACTTTTAATGGTTTTGGCGAGTTTTTTTAAATCGTGTTGCTCGCTGTCAATACCAGTTACCAACATAACACCTTTACCTTTACGGCCTTTGGTTTGGCGTTCGATGCGCAGGGCGCCGTCTTTAAATACTTTACTAGCCACTTCTGTGCTTGGTTTTGGTTGGCTGATACGGCCTGTTTCGGTTGAATAAACGAGATTACTATCACTCATGCTTAACCTGCATTTAAAAAGTTAAATAAACAATGGCCTAGATAATATCAAATCTAAAACAAATTTGTGCATAGGGTGTTTTATTTTTGGTGATTTATCATTAACAAGTTATATTTAATACTAATTAAGAATGGATAATCTGAGCAGGAGTTAACTAATGGGTCTAAGTAAGAGTGCATCAGCAGATGGTGCTACACTGACTATTCAAATTAAAGGGAAGTTCGACTTTAATTTAGTGCAGTCATTTCGACAGTCGTATTCCGATATCAATGAAAAAACCGCTAAGGTCGTAATTGACTTGCGAGAAACAGATTACATGGATAGCTCCGCCCTTGGTATGTTACTGAATATGAAAAAGACCTTGGGTACCTCAGTTGATGCAATTCAAATCAGTAATTGTCAGCCGCAACTGAAAAAAATCCTGCAAATATCACGTTTTGATAAAAAGTTTGATATTGATTAATGCATATTCTCGTTGTTGATGATCAGCCACTTAATTGTACGCTTTTGAAAGTAATGCTGGTGCAACAAAATTACGAGGTATCAACTGCTGCCAATGGTGTTGAAGCATTAGCAATATTAGCACAGCAGAGCATTGATATTGTGCTACTCGATGTAATAATGCCAGTGATGGATGGCTATGAAACAGCGACAAAAATTAAGCAGTTATACAACGATGTTCACCTACCAATTATTTTTATAACTTCTTTGGAAGATCATAGTAGTTTTGAGCACTGCTTGGAAGCCGGTGGTGATGATTTTATTCATAAACCGTTTGATAAAGTAATTTTAACCGCGAAAATAAAAGCCCACAGCCGTACCCGTAAGCTGAGCTTAAAGACCCACGAACAAAATAAGTTATTAGAATATCATTACAATCAAACCGAGCGCGAGCACGAAATAGTTGAGCATATTTTTAATAATGCCTTAGAAAACCAACATAAGTTTACCAACAACATTGATTTTCATCTTTCACCGGCTTCTATGTTTAATGGTGATATGTGTTTGGTTGGGCAAAGTCCAATTGGTAGTTTGTATTGTATGCTGGGGGATTTTACCGGCCATGGTTTAGCAGCTGCGGTGGGGGCATTACCGGCGTCGAAAGTGTTTTACACTATGGTTAATAAAGGCATGGCGGTCAGTGATATTGCCGCAGAAGTTAATGCCGTATTAGTACAATTATTGCCCGGGCATATGTTTTGTGCCGCGACAATTATTGAGTTAAGTAGCTCCGGGAAAAGTGTTTCTGCTTGGCTTGGTGGCTTGCCTGATGCTTATTTAATTGATCAACAAGGAAGCGTATTAAAAACCTTAGAGTCACAGCACATGGCTTTAGGGATTTTAGAAGGCGACGAATTTGAACGTGAATTAATTCATTTTGAAGTCGATAGCAGTATGCGTTTGGCGCTGGCCACCGACGGTATTATAGAAACCACCAATGCAGACGGTGAATTTTTTGCAGAGCAACGCTTTATAAAGGCACTTGCAAGCAAGCCTAAAGTGACTAGTCAAGATGTGATCGAGCAAGTGACCAAGTTTGCTCATGGTAGCAAACAACAGGATGACCTTAGTTTAGTACTTTTTAATTGTTTAGCGGTTCCTGCTGCGGCTGAAGAGCAAGCCGCTTACTCTCGGTTACCCTTTAATTTTTCTTTAACGCTTAATTCACAGCAAATAAAACAAACCGACCCGGTGCTTGAAATCGTTGAAGTGCTCACTCAAGTTGGCGGGCTAAAAGAGCACCGCTCTGATATTTTTTTACTGCTCTCTGAGGCATATAACAATGCACTTGATCACGGTGTATTAGGACTCGATTCAGCGATTAAAAATAAAGAGGATGGTTTTATTGAGTATTATCAACTTCGAGAAGCAACATTAGCTAAGCTCGTTGATGCATTGATCATTGTGGATATACGTTATTGCCCTGATACATTGAGCCTGTATTTTATAATTTGCGATTCTGGCAATGGTTTTGCAAGCACCGACAGTAATGCTAACAGTAATAATCGCGAGCACGGTCGTGGGTTATCGATATTAGAAGAAATAGCAGAGCAGGTGACTTATAACTCATCGGGTAATCAAATTGAAATGTGTTATCGATTGGTGCAACAACAAAGCTAGTCGTGATTGTTTAGCCATGCTATGATTCATTTTTTAGATGTTTGGATGGCTAAATGGTTTCTTCTTATTTATCTCTTGCGCAGTTAGATGTGCCTGCTCAGTTAGTCTCTGCTGAGCTTACTAAGCTCGAAAGCTATTTATCAAATCAGTCGCTTCCTGCGGTACGCTGGCAATATCAAATACCAGAATTGGGTGAAGGCGGGGCGTGCAGTTTATTTGGTTACTTACAAGATGAGCCGTTTAAACTCACTGATTTTTTACCGCAAGATCAGCACACCACGCAAAAGCTTGCTCAATTACAACTGATTGTTGATTACGTTGTAGCGCAAACTAAGGTTGATTGGTACGGCATTTACCAAAGTACAGCAACACCTGAGGGTCAGCAATTACTTAAACTGACTTACTTTGGCGCGCCAAGTCGACCGCTTTTTCCGCTTACCGAAGCATTTGCTGCTGGTAGTAATAATGTGCAGGTGGCACTGAGTAGTAAAGGGCGAGTGATCAACAACGTTGAGCAGTATTTATCTGCGGGTGGTGAATATTATACTTGCGACCCTAAAGTAAAATCAGAAGCCTGTTTACCGCTTTTTGACAGTGCAAATCGCTGCGTTGGTATTGTTGATGGCGAAGCCTTTAATAACGATTTTTTCAACCAGCAAACATTAGCGCTATTAATTGCGTGCTGTATTAAAATTCCTCACTTTTTAGTGTAAATAACACTAGTCAATCTAGTGAGCTTTTATGTTAAGCTAAGTGCAACAGCTAACCCCTAAATAATGAAAGAGATAGTCAATGTTCTCAGTATTAAAACCATTACCCACTGATCCTATTCTTGGCCTTATGGCGGCCTATAAGCAAGATACTAACCCAAATAAGATTGACTTAGGGGTTGGTGTTTATAAAGACGAATTCGGTAATACGCCGGTATTAAAAGCAGTTAAAAAAGCTGAAGCGTTCCGTCTTGAAAACGAAACTAGCAAATCATACATTGGTTTGGCGGGTAACTTAGATTACTGCCAAAAAATGGAAAACCTATTATTAGGTGAGCACCAAGCGTTATTAGCTAATCGTGTTCGTACAGCACAAGCTCCAGGCGGTACAGGTGCACTGCGTGTTGCAGCTGAATTTATCGTTCGCTGTAATCCAGGTGCGACAGTATGGGTTACTAATCCTACTTGGGCAAACCATATTAGCTTGTTTGAAGCCGCTGGCCTAACAGTTAAAGAATACCCGTACTACGATTATGAAAATAAAGATTTATTATTTGATGAAATGATCGAAACCCTTACCCAAGTGCCTAAAGGTGATGTGGTTTTACTGCACGCATGTTGTCATAACCCAAGTGGTATGGACTTAAACGAAGCACAGTGGAACACGGTTGCTGAACTGGCAAAAGATGTTGGCTTTACACCGCTGGTTGATATTGCATATCAAGGTTTTGGTTCAAGCCTTGAAGAAGATGCAAACGGTTTACGTATTTTAGCCAATGCAGTTGATGAGTTAATCATTTGTTCTTCATGTTCGAAAAACTTTGGTTTATACCGAGAGCGTATTGGTGCATGTTCAATCATTGCGAAAGACAGCGCAACAGCAGACATTTCAAACTCTGTTATGTTAAGTGTGGTACGTAGCATTTATTCAATGCCACCTGCGCACGGTGCTGACATTGTAAATACCATTTTAAGCAGTACAGAACTGACACAACAATGGCACAGTGAACTTGATGAAATGCGTAACCGTATCAATGGCCTACGTACTTTGATCAAAGACAGTCTAGCGGCAAAAGAGATTGCTCAAGACTTCTCATTTATTGACCGTCAACACGGTATGTTTTCTTTCTTAGGTATTAATAAAGAGCAAATTGAGCGCCTACAAAAAGAATACGGTATCTACATTGTTGGTTCAAGCCGCGTTAACGTAGCGGGTATCAGTCAAGCTAATATCGATTACTTTGCAAATGCTGTTGCAGATGTTTGTAAATAATCTTATTTAAATAGCGTTTATTGAAATAAAAAACCGCACTAACTTATTGTTGTGCGGTTTTATTTTTTAACCTAGAACCTAGAACCTAGAACCTAGTACTTCGTCACACAAATTTTGACTAGTTGAGAGCACCGTAAGCTCTCTCTAGTTTTTCACGTGCTGAATCAACATTAAACATCCAATTTATACTGACGCCTTCTTTATTTCGGCGCCATTCCC
>NZ_CABVLM010000028.1 GCF_902498845.1 Pseudoalteromonas rhizosphaerae
ATAACCGACGACATTACTTGCTTCATCCTATGTATTAACTCGCTCTAATTCGAGCTGAAGTAATTATGGCTTAAAAAGTTAGGCAAGGATCAGTGTGTTTAACTTGACAGTGGGAGTCATACCAACGCTTTGCCAAGGGGCAAATGCGAACGTTGTTGGGCGAAGCCCAGTGAGTATTTGTCCCAGCCGCGTTGTTTGCGGCGAACTTAGGCAACTTGTTATATGCAAATTACCTATCAAATGGACCGTGTAACTGGTTACTGCCGTCTAAGCCATTGTAAAGCCCAATGAAAAAAGAACTATTAACCGTGTTTTTATATAGTTGGAAAGCTAACCCATCCATCATTATTGGATTTTTAACTTCACATATAACCTCAAACTCTTTAGCAATCTCGAACGGAGAATAAGGCTTAGAAACCTCACTTTGCTCAATGCTAGAGAGTATGAATTGTTCGTTGATGTTGTTACACATTTCTGTTTCTTCAGCAACTGAATAATGAGTAACTAAGAATAATATTAGTAAAATATGACGCATAATTTCCTTTGCATATAACAGCTTATTCAAAGGATCTAAACCCACAAGTTGCAGACAGAAAATCCTTTGAGTTTTTTAATACTTTCAGTCTAACTCTGTATCTAAATGTAAATCAAGGGATTTATATTTGTTGTTTTTTTGTTGTTGTAAAATACAAGAAATAATCCCGCGAGTTGTTGAAAAAAACTAAATACAACTACTGTTTATATACACAGCTAGAACTGGAGCAGATCATGGCTTCTGTATTTTTAGAATCCATCCGTGACTTTATGACAACGCGTCGTTATGCCAAACGCACTATAGACACTTACCAATATTGGATAAAATTTTATATTTTATACCATGCTAAAAAACATCCAGCGCAATTGGCAGAGTCGGAGGTTGAGCAATTCTTATCTTATTTAAGTAATCAGCGTAATGTTGCAATGAAAACTCAGGCAACGGCTTTAAATGCTTTAGTATTTTTATACCGTCATATTATTCAGCGGCCGTTATCACTTGAGATGAATTTTAATAAATCACTCGTGCCACCTAAATTACCTGTAGTACTGACCCGTGAAGAAATGCAGCGTTTATTATTGGCAATGGATCCAAAGTACAAACTTATCGCTCAGTTACTTTACGGTAGTGGTCTACGTTTAATGGAAGCTGTAAGGCTACGGGTAAAAGATGTCGATTATGACTATGTCTCATTAATGATTTGGCAGGGCAAAGGCAATAAAAACCGCAGAGTAACATTAGCACTCGAACTACTGCCGTTGTTGCGCAGCCAAAGTCACTTGGTAAATGACTACTGGCAACGAGACAAACAAGCAACAGACTATGCCGGTGTCTGGCTTGCGAATGCACTAGCTAGAAAATACCCAGCGGCTCCTTATGAAATGAGCTGGCAATACTTGTTTCCTTCTGCCCAGTTAAGCATGGACCCAGAAAGTAAAAAGCTGCGACGCCACCATATTGATGAAACAACGGTTCGTAAAGCAATTAAGCAGGCAGCAAAGCTGGCAAAAATTCAAAAAAATGTTACCTGCCATACACTACGGCACTCGTTCGCTACCCACTTACTTGAATCCGGTGCAGATATACGCACCGTGCAAGAACAACTCGGCCATAGCGATGTTCGCACCACGCAAATTTATACGCATGTACTTAACAGTGGTGCCAGTGGCGTAAAAAGCCCGTTGTCGCAGCTACTTTAGGTTCTTATTATCTATTGGAATATCGCGTTTGGGGAATACAAAAAACCCGATAATAATCTTATGTGGAATTGCTGCTGTTAAAAGGGCAAAAAAATAGACCGCAGAGCACTCCCTGATTGTTTAGCTAGGGATATATATCAGCTGCCTGATCAGTCTCACGAGCGAGTCACTCAACAGGACAATGCTTATTTGTAAGCTCCTTGCTTTATATGAATTTTTCTAAAACGCGGCGTCTCTTAACCCTTAATCTTTTTGTGAATAATTGTCTTAACTTTCTAATTTAAATTTTTACGCACACAAAAACGGCATTGCCAGAGCTTTCACCCCATGGGGTTATTTTTTCGTAGTCATGTTCAAACACATGTATTTCAAAATAAGGTTTTAGGGCTTCTTTTAACTGGGCAAAACTAACAGCGACCATTGGGTGCTCGTCGTGCCATAAAAATATTTCGTCTGCTGTAGCTTTATTTATACTGAGTTTTAATGATTGTTTTTCGCCACTGCCACTGTAATTCCAACCAGAGCGGAATGTGAATAGGCTGCCCGCGTTTTCAGCGCTATGCTCTACAAATGAATCGTTATCGATGTGATTTTTATCAACAACGTTAAAGCAAAATATACCACCGGCTTTTAGTGCATGGTGTACGCTTTTAATACAGTCTGTTAATTTATTAATGCCATCGCAGTAATGGATTGAATACAAAAAGCAGGTAATTAAATCAACTTGCTCAGGGATCACAAACTCACTCATATTCTGCAATGAAAATTGCGCTTCTGGGCAACGAATGGTTGCTCTATCTAGCATGGGTTGATTTATATCAAGCCCACTACTTTGATAACCATAATCAATAAAATGACGAACATGTGGGCCCGTGCCGCACGCTAAATCAAGATGCGTATTTCCCTTATTACCAAAGATTTGCTGTAGCCTGTGAATAAAATAGCTTTGGGCTTGATAATCTATATCTGCGCACATTAAGTCATAGTAATCAGAAAGGTCTGTGTATAGAGCGTTCGCGGACATATCAGCCTAGTGGTTTGGAGTAGAGTATTTTAAGTCGCGCATAATAAACTAATTATCACCATTAACGAAGCAGATATGAAAGTAAGAGGTTTGTTGGGTTTTGTTTTACTCAACCCAACGTTCAATTTAAATGGCAAATTACTTAAAGCTTACCACTGAGCTTTACTTTAGTTTATCCCTAAATACTTATGTACTTGCACTGATAAGCGCCAGTTTTTTTCAATACAGGTTTCAATAGCCAACTTAGTTGCAGAGACTTTTTGGCTAATTGGTTGCAGGTAAACAAGCTTGGGGGTAACGCCTGTTTTTGCAAATAACTCTTCAAGCTCTACAACGTGTTTTTGCATCGCGATTGGGTGTTTTATTTCATCGGCGCGTTGCATGGCTGAAGTAAGTACGTCGTAGCCGCCACGCATATTAATTTTCGGCGATACCGTCACCCAAGTTTGTGCTGGGGCTAAAATCTCAAAAGTGCCGCTGGTTTCTATTTGTGTGCTGTAGCCGTTAGCATGAAGTAATTCGCACACCGGGTTTAAGTCGTACATGCATGGCTCACCGCCGGTGATCACTACATGCTTGGCACGATAAGCACGATCGACAAACAAGTTAAATATTTGCTCAGCTGATGCGTCCGCCCAGTGATCTGAATCAGCCTTTTTCTCAACCGTGTCGTCCAGTGATACTTTATACACATTATCAACTTCCCACGTTTGCTTAGTGTCACACCAAGCGCAACCTACGGGGCAACCTTGTAAACGTAAAAATATTGAAGGCGTGCCGGTAAAGCTCGCTTCGCCTTGAATGGTTTCAAATATTTCATTAATTTTGTACAAAAGAGTCTCACTCACTACTTGGCATTAATTACGAGCATAAACATAGTTTAAAAAATCAAAAAACACGGTCGGAAATTGTTATTTATGCCCCAGCCGTGTAGTATATCGCGCCCTGATATAAACCTCTATTAAAACTAAGAGCAAAACAGTTATGACGCAAAAAGTAGTTGTGATTTACTCCGGCGGTATGGATTCATTTACCGTATTAAATAAAGCCCTGCAGCAAGGCCGCGAGGTATATGCCCTGTCATTTGACTATGGTCAGCGTCATGTAAAAGAGCTTAAAGTTGCAGCCAGTGTGTGTGAAAAGCTTGGCGTACCGCATAAGATAGTTGATATTTCTGCGATCAATCAGTTAATTGGTGGCTCATCGTTAACTGATGATATTGATGTCCCAGAAGGCCACTACGAAGCCGAAAACATGAAAAGCACCATAGTGCCTAATCGCAACATGATTTTGCTGTCACTGGCTGTGGGTTACGCTGTATCACTCAAAGCAAGCCAAGTGTATTACGGTGCTCACTCTGGGGATCATGCTATTTACCCTGATTGCCGTCCTGAATTTGTGCAAAAGATGGATGATTTATGTCGTATTGCTAATTACGACGCCGTGGAAATTTTCAGCCCGTATTTAAATGACACCAAAATTGACATTCTTACTGATGGTTTAAAAATGGGCTTGGACTACAGCCAAACGTGGACTTGCTATAATGGCCGTGAAAAAGCCTGTGGTAAATGTGGTGCCTGCCAAGAGCGCTTAGAGGCATTTAGCCTTAATAACATTACCGATCCAATCGAGTACGAATAACCCACATTAAAAAAGGCTATCATCGCGATAGCCTTTTTATTATTAACTGAAATAAGTTTACAGCCAACGTTTTACCCGAGACTTGTAATCGCTGTACCCTTGACCAAATATTTTTAATAGAGCCCGCTCCTCTGGAATAATTTGAAACCAAGTTAAGTAACAAATAAAGCCCAGCACACACAATAACGCCCACAGTGATGTTAACCACACTCCCCAACCTGCCAGTATAAAAGCAAAACCAACATACATTGGATTACGTGAAATTTTGTACACACCTGTGGTAACCAGTGCTGACGCTTGATCTGGTTTATTTGGGTTTACAGTGGTTTTTGCTAAGCGAAAACTAACCACCCCAGCAATACAAAAAATACAGCCTATGGTGAGTAAAATAACCGCAACATAAAAAATAAATGTGGTGAAATCAATCACACTGTAGTGGGCAATTACCGCCATTAGCACAGCAAAAAAAAGCACTATAATAATCGGAGGAATTTTATTATTTAGCATAGTAACTCACTGTTGTCGTTAAAATTAGTTAATGCTGCAATTAAACACTCATCACACTGTATCACTGATGAATATACCGCAGAGGGTCATGTTGATACAAATAAAGTTACAATTGTCAGCTTCATCATTTGCGCATTCTGGTTATACTTTACACACTATATAAAATAATAAGGAATACACCATGTCAGGAACTACTATGGTAGTCATGATCGTATTTATCTCTGTTGGGTTTGGGGTAATGTACGATATGTATAAAAAACATTTAGAGTTTAAACACCGTACACTCACCGATCACAAAGAGTCGAATAATCAAATTGCTGCTGTTACTACTGAAATGCTTGCGCTAAAAGAGCGTGTACAAACATTAGAAGCTATCGTGACTGATCCTAGTTACAGCGTAAAACAAGAAATCAATAAACTGTAAATTTGCTTAAAGCGCTTGCAAGTAATCTGGATATAAATGCGCGTTTTCTGGCTGCTCAATTCCATGAGCAGCTAAAAACCCACAGATCACTTGCCCGCATCCTTGTGGAGCACGAGAGCTGTCAATTTCAAAATTTAATTGATCGGCATGTTGTTTGCCAAGTTCGCATAATTGCAACGCATGCTGCGAACGCAACACAATACTCAATGCCCCGATTTGCTCTACATTAACGTTTTTACTAAAGCGCGCAAAACCTGCATATTTAAATTGCTCATTCACATAATCATTACTGATCGCTACCAACGCGGTCATCAAGCCATGCAAAAAAGCATTTGCAGATGTATCTGCGGCTAAAAAAATCACTGTTTTTGCGTTAAATTCGCTTAACTGACAGTCAGTACAATTGAGCCGCAGAGTGTAAAGTATGTGCTCATCGGCAATTTTTTGTTGTGCAATTAAAGTCAGTGCAGCTCCGGCAAATGAACATCTAGCAAGTAACTTTATGACACTTTGCGGTTGATAATTAGCAACCATGGTTAATTGCGGGTTTTGTGCTAATAAAGGTAAATCATGATGGTTATTAAACGGCGTGCTGCTGCCCTGCTCACTATTGAGTTGAAATAGTTCTCTTACTTCGTGTTCACGGGCTATTTTTAACGCTAAAAAAGCGGTTTGGATCAATTCCGAGGTAGGTAAGTTTTCTTCCACAAACCAGCGCCGGCCAAATAATAACTTTTTTGCCTTAGTGCTGCGATAATTATCTGGACTAAGAATGGCCACTTGTAAATAAATTTGCTCATTCTGTTTTGCGGCGAGCACCCGAAAGTGAGTTGAAAACTCAATTTTATCAAGGGTTTCGTTCACGCTTTCGAGGGTATGTTGATAACGTAAAAAATGTTGCGGCACTACCCAGCTCGCGTTACTCAATTGCACGATGGGTGCATAAGCAATTGGCTGCTCACAATTATATAGCAGCTCATTATGAGTATATTTGACTGATGTAAAGTGGTTATTTTTATCTGACATAACTAAACCAAGTAAACTCGCTAACACAAAGCGCTGAAGATGAGTTATTTACGCTGTAACGCTAGTCGATAGATCACAGTGCTGCGTTTAATTTAGCGATATTTTTTGATAATCATCGAGCACATGTTGAAAATATGTACGGTCTTTGTTCAACATCCGAGTATAGTGCGCAACTAATTGTTGCAGATACAATTCGTGCATTTGCTCAGCATTGTCCCACATCTGACTGCCAGTAACACTCAACGCAGTGTTACTGGTAAAACTTAGCTGTATCACTTCGTAAAAACGGTTGTTTTCTTGCACCAGTTGCTCTTTGATAAGTCCTAAACCTAACGCCTGTAAACCTTGTCGTAAGGTATAGGTATGATGCACCGGACAAACAATAAAACTGAGTTGTTCACGAAGCTTTTCAGGACAATTAGCAACCATTTTTTGTACTAGCCTCAGCAGTAATTCTCCACCGACTCCGGCGATAATGATCAGCTGTTTGGCTGATGGCTGCAGCTCAATTGTAGCTACATCCTGACATAATACTTGCCATTGGCAAGCTGCTTGCTGATCACTAAAACGCGTAAGCGTGTGTTCAAGCTCGTCCATTAACGTAGGCACTATATCAACAAAGTTTATTTGCTTGGCGGCTGCCCGCTTTAAAAGCGCCATACCAAGCAAACCGTGGTCACAACAACAGTCCCAAATTACATCATACGGCGCGCAGATCAACGAATCGATTGCACTGAGGCGGCTACTTAGTTTCATTTAAAGCTAAACTTGAGCCGTTTTATAGATCAATGCTTTTAAGCTACGGTCGCTATCAACATCAACAAAACCATGGGTCGGCGCTAGGCGCTCTACAAATTCAATCGCACCTTGAGTGTGTTCGTCTATCAGCGCTTTAAATGACGCTTCACTTAGCTCTGGACTGTTAGCACATAACAGCAATTGAGTATGCTCATTGAGCAGTTCAGGTAAGCGGCGCAGCACTTTTTGATAATCTTTAGTTAAAATGAAACTGCCTTTTTGAAAGCTTGGCGGATCAACAATAATTAAATCAAAAGGGCCAGCCTTTTTAAGTTTACCAAACGACTTTAATATATCGTGCGGTAAAAAGCTCACACCGCGGTCAAAGCCATTAAGTTGATGATTTTGCTTACCGGTGCGCAGTACCCCTTTATTCATATCCATGTTGATCACACTATCGGCACCGCCACGCATAGCAGCAACCGAAAAACCACAGGTATATGAAAATAAATTCAATACTTTAGCGTGTTTACTATGAGCTTGAACAAACTCCCGACCACGGCGCATATCCGGGAATATACCGGTATTTTGACGGCTCATTAAATCCACTAAAAACTCACACTCACCTTCTTTAACACTATGCGGGCTCGGTAGTTGACCAAATAACAGTTTATTTTCAGTTTGTTGTCCGGCGCGTTGTTGAAATACCAACGAGGTGATTAATTCTTTAGCGTGTTGTTGTGCCCATTGCCAAAGCTGCTCACTTAATTGCGTTAGCGTTTGTGCGTCAACTTCGTCGTACGATACTAAAAATAAACACGGTGGGTAAAAGTCGATATTTAGATGACTCAAATGCTCGGTAGTGTGACCGCGGCCATGAAACACACGACAAAGCTCATTGTCTGCTAAGGGCGCACTTTCAAGTGCTGTAATAAGGGGCGTAAAATTATGCATTTTTAATTAACTGTTGTTGTAATTCATGGATTTCATCACGAACGGATGCGGCTTTTTCAAATTCTAAATCACTTGCGTATGCATGCATTTTGGTTTCGAGTTGCTTAATTTGCACTGCGATCTCTTTTGCACTGAGCACTTGCTTACTTTGTTTTCGGATCAGCTGTAAATTATCTTGTGGGCCGGCTCGCTCACCAACATCCATAATGTCAGTAATTTTCTTCAATAAGGCTTGTGGTTCAAGGCCATGCTTAATATTGTAAGCGTGTTGAATATCGCGGCGACGCTGAGTTTCATCAATAGCTTTGGCCATTGATTTAGTGACTCGATCACCGTATAAAATTGCCCGACCATTTAAGTGACGAGCCGCACGACCAATGGTTTGAATTAATGCGCGAGCCGAACGTAAAAAGCCCTCTTTATCAGCATCAAGTATCGCAACTAGCGATACTTCTGGCATATCTAAACCTTCACGCAGTAAGTTAATGCCCACTAACACATCAAACACCCCAGCGCGAAAATCCCGAATAATTTCGACCCGTTCAACGGTATCGATATCCGAATGCAAGTAACGCACTTTTACATCATGTTCAGATAAGTAATCCGTTAAATCTTCAGCCATGCGCTTAGTAAGTGTGGTCACTAGCACACGTTCATCAATTGCTACGCGTTTATATATCTCTGACAATAAGTCATCAACTTGAGTTGCCACTGGGCGTACTTCAATTTGTGGATCTAGTAATCCTGTGGGGCGAATAACCTGCTCGGCAATATCATCTCCACAACGTTCAAGCTCAAAATCACCCGGGGTTGCTGATACATAAATTGTTTGCGGTGCTATGGCTTCAAATTCTTCAAAGCGCAGTGGCCGGTTATCCATCGCCGACGGCATACGAAAACCGTATTCCACGAGATTTTCTTTACGGCTACGATCGCCTTTATACATAGCGCCGATTTGCGATACCGTAACGTGAGATTCGTCAATAATCATTAACGCATCTTCAGGAAGATAATCAAGCAAGGTTGGCGGTGGATCGCCCGGCGTGCGACCAGATAAATATCGGCTGTAGTTTTCGATGCCAGAGCAATAACCAAGCTCGGTCATCATTTCAATATCGTATTGTGTACGTTGTGCCACGCGTTGCTCTTCGACCAGTTTATTAGCACTGAGTAACTGCGCACGACGGTCTTTTAATTCAGCTTTAATATGCTCAACCGCATCAAGAATTTTATCTCTGGGTGTCACATAGTGCGTTTTAGGGTAGATAGTTGCGCGGACTATGTGTTTTTCAACCGCGCCGGTAAGCGGGTCAAAAATACTTAGCCGTTCTATTTCGTCATCAAACATTTCTACACGCACTGCAAAAGTGTCTGACTCAGCAGGGAATATATCCACAACTTCACCGCGAACCCGATACGTACCGCGGCTAAAATCAATGTCATTTCGCGTATATTGAATTTCGGCTAGTCGGCGCAGCATATCGCGTTGATCAACTTTTTCGCCCACTTTTAACAACAGCATCATCTTCATGTATGATTTTGGATCGCCCAAACCATATATGGCTGATACTGATGCCACTATAATTGTATCCCTACGCTCTAATAGCGCTTTGGTAGCACTTAGGCGCATCTGCTCTATGTGTTCGTTTATCGAGGCATCTTTTTCAATAAAGGTATCGCTTGCAACAACATACGCTTCTGGCTGATAGTAATCATAATACGAAACAAAATATTCAACCGCGTTGTGCGGAAAAAACTCTTTCATTTCGCCGTATAACTGCGCTGCTAAGGTTTTATTATGCGCCATGATGATCGTTGGGCGATTCAAATCATTGATAATATTAGCCATGGTAAATGTTTTACCAGTACCTGTTGCCCCTAATAATGTTTGATGAGCAAGTCCGGCTTCTAACCCTTCACATAACTGCGCAATCGCGGTGGGTTGATCCCCCGCAGGTTTAAATTTAGATACCAGTTGAAAATGGTCGCTCATGCTTGGCACTCCTGTACAGCTTGGTTACTGATCATATTCAGCTCTTTGATAAACCATTTATAAGCTATTATTGCAGTAAATAAATTACCCAGCGCTGCGCCGATCAGCAAGCCTGGTAAACCGGCATATAAATTACCGACATAAGCAAATGGAATATAAAAAATAAATAATCGGATCACACTTAGAATTAATGCATTCATTGGTTTGTGTAAGGCATTGAACGATGAATTAGACAAAATAATTATCCCTTGCAAACCGTAACTTAGCGGCAAGGTAAAAATAAATAATTTGATCACATCGATAACCATCTGCTCTTTACCAAACAACTCACTGATCACTCCTGAAAATGCAATGAGCAGTAAATAAATAATAAACTGCCAAATCATCACAAATTTTAATGTTGTGGTGTACGCCTCTTTAACACGGTTAAGTTTACCAGCACCAAAGTTTTGACTAATAAACGGCGGTAACGTCATCGATAAAGCTAACACCACCAGACTGGCAATTGATTCAATACGACTGCCTACGCCAAAAGCAGCAACAGCCTCAGGTCCATGATGAGCAACCATGGCAATCATCACCGCCATTGCAACTGGTGTTAACATATTTGCACCTGCCGCTGGCAAACCAATTTTAAGAATTTTTCGAATAGAGCTTAATGGGGTTTGGTTATTTGCATTTAGGCTCAGCAAGCCTTTTTTTACTGCTAGCAAATATAAAATAATGACAACGGCTACCGACCATGCGATGACGCTGGCAATCGCAGCGCCTTTAATGCCAAATGCAGGAATTGGCCCAAAGCCAAAAATCAATACTGGGTCGAGCACGGCATTGATAAGCCCCGCGCCACCCATCACTATGCTAGGTGTTTTGGTGTCACCGCTGGCACGTAACACTGAGTTACCAACCATAGGGGTAATTAAAAATACACTGCCTAAAAACCACACACTCATATACTCATGGATCAGCGGCAACACTTGCTCCCCTGCTCCCAGCAATTTAAATATCGGGGAAATAAACAGATAACCAAATAGCGATAAACATACCACCATCACCACTGCAATTAATAATGCGATGCTGGCGTCAAAGCGTGCTTCTTCAATATTATTACTACCCAATGCCTTGGCAATAACCGCTGACGTACCGATACCCAAACCAATAGCTAGGCTGATCACGGTAAAGGTTACCGGAAAAGTAAAACTGACAGCCGCTAATGGCTCAGTTCCCAATAAGCTAATAAAAAATGTATCGACAATATTGAACATCATTAACGTGATCATGCCGAAAATCATCGGCACAGTCATTTTCTTCAAGGTCGGTACTATTGGATCGTTTAATAAATCGGGAGCTGAGTTGCTCTGCAAAGTTGCGCGCATGGGAATAAATAAACCTCTTTTATTAAGCGTGGTATTTTAAAGCATCAGGGCTTTTCAAGCCACGCATTTATCAAGTGATTATAAATTGATTACAAAAACGCCTAAAAAAGCATAGAAAAGTGTTCTTTTTACGTGTTTAGCGACGATTTCACTTCGAACCTCTACTAAAAACAATAAAAATACATTTTTATAACCTTTATCACAAAAACATCGCGACTGGTGCTGCATTTTTACACAAAAATTGCGCTAATCGAATCGTTACGAATAAATTTACTCATCAACGAAGCTCTTTTCAGCTTATTTTTTCAAGTCATTGTTTTAAAATGAGATAAAAAAACTGTTTTAAATGCTTGATATCCTCACAGAGCCCTAAAAATATAGCTCTGCCAACGTTCTTAAAGTTTCATAAACAGAGTTATCCACAGAAACCGTGGATAACTCTTGCAAAGCCACGTTAATAAAGGCGTGCAAAGGGGCGGCTTAAACACGCTAACGGCAATGTTGGCAAATACTAACTTTAGACAATTTGAGTTAAATAGCTCATAAAACATACTTAACCCCTGTACCAATGACCTGTCACATTTATTTAAACGCCCATTCAATATGAAAAAATAAATCTAACAAATTGAAATAAAACAATATATATATATTTCCTTGCTACTCTCATGGGTATTAAGTCGCTAAACTAAGGGTTCAGATCTGTATGTCATTTTTTTCTCGGCATTTTTCGTTAACGACTAATTAAATGCATAAGTAAATTTAATTATTGCGAATTTGCGCTTTTATTAGCTAACGTTAAAAAAGTACATTTCATAAATTTATTCGTACAAAACTAGATAAATGATCACTTTTATAATTTGTCTGGCGGTTAACTTGTTTGTTTTTTAGTCGTTGAAAACCGAGATTTTATCACGCGTCTCGATTTACACGGCTTAAATGAAGAGAAAAAAAGCCACAAAACAGCCAGATCGAACATAAAAACATCGAACAGACTGCTTTTTTTTGTTTATCCGGTTTTATGTGTTGACACTTTGCAGCGCGGTCATTAATATTTCGCCCCGTTGAAAGGCACATACGCTTCCCCCTTAGCTCAGTTGGTTAGAGCGACGGACTGTTAATCCGCAGGTCCCCCGTTCGAGTCGGGGAGGGGGAGCCAGTCTTTTCAGCCATAAACGATTCCCCCTTAGCTCAGTTGGTTAGAGCGACGGACTGTTAATCCGCAGGTCCCCCGTTCGAGTCGGGGAGGGGGAGCCAAGTTTATGTAATATGATTATTGTTCCCCCTTAGCTCAGTTGGTTAGAGCGACGGACTGTTAATCCGCAGGTCCCCCGTTCGAGTCGGGGAGGGGGAGCCAAATCATATAAAATTTAAGTATTGTAGTTCCCCCTTAGCTCAGTTGGTTAGAGCGACGGACTGTTAATCCGCAGGTCCCCCGTTCGAGTCGGGGAG
>NZ_CABVLM010000029.1 GCF_902498845.1 Pseudoalteromonas rhizosphaerae
CTCACCCGTCCGCCGCTCGTCAGCAAAGTAGCAAGCTACTCTCTGTTACCGCTCGACTTGCATGTGTTAGGCCTGCCGCCAGCGTTCAATCTGAGCCATGATCAAACTCTTCAATTAAAAGTTTTTTCTGTTCTCATCCAATAAAGAATGAAGAACCTGCTCAATGAATTCTGAATTTATTTAATATCTTTCGATATTGAATTGACTGTGCCGAAGCAACTTATAAATAAGTTACTTCTGTTGGTCACTCAGCTTCTCTTTCGAGAAATCACATTGAGACTCTAAATTTTTTGCCTTGCTTAGCGAACTAAGCTTGGCTGTTAGAACTCAATCTGTACGAGTGCCCACACAGATGATTGCTTTATATTGTTAAAGAACGTTGCGGTTAAAGTTAAACTTTATCTCGCTAGGGCTGCGCATATTACGCTTTCCTATTTTTTTGTCAACACTTAATTTTAAACTTTATTAAAAATCTAAACTCAAGTTTTACTCGACTAACTGATTAACTCTTGCCTCGCTAAGCGTTGCTGTCTGCCGTCTCAGTGGGGTCGCATTATAGGGCGCGGCGAATTTTACGCAAGCGTTTTTATCATTAAATTCGCATTTATTTTATACCCTCAAGATACCCAAAAGAAACTGACACCTTACCCACAGAAGCCTGTGGATAACCTCGTTTTTTTCATCGTTTCACTAAACTATCTGCTTTGCTTATGGTAAGTTGCCCGCTGTTTTTTAAACTCGTTCATTAGGCATATAACATGATAGATATAATAAATAGTATTAGTGGGCTGCTTTGGGGTCATATTCTCGTCTACCTATTAATAGCGGCAGGACTCTTTTTTACTATTAAACTCAAGTTTATTCAATTTGTTCAATTCCCCCACATGATTAAAGTCATGTTCAATTCTCGTCAGTGTGATAAAAACGGTATTTCATCTTTTCAAGCTTTTTGTACTTCCTTAGCCGCACGTGTTGGTACCGGAAATATGGCTGGTGTTGCTGTTGCACTGTATTTAGGTGGTGCTGGGGCTATTTTCTGGATGTGGCTAATTGCCTTAATAGGTATGGCAACGAGTTTTGCAGAAAGTACTTTGGCTCAAGCTTATAAGATTCGTGATGAACATGGTAACTTCAGAGGAGGCCCTGCTTATTATATGGAATATGGTTTGGGTAAACGTTGGATGGGGGTGGTTTTCTCACTCTGTTTGATATTGGCATTTGGCCTAGTATTCAATGCAGTGCAATCTAACTCTATAGCCGCTGCATTTAAAGTCGCTTTTGACATTCCAAACTATGTTGTTGGTTTAGTACTAGTCGTTGGCTCTGGCATTATTATATTTGGTGGCCTGAAAACTATTTCTCGCTTTGCAGAGTTGGTTGTACCATTTATGGCATTAGCTTACTTACTTGTAGCTTTATATGTGTGCGCTATTAATGCAGAGCAATTACCGACTGTATTTATGCGTATTATTAATAGTGCCTTTGGAATTGAGCAAGCGGGTGCCGGTGCGATTGGTTATGGCGTTATGCAAGCAATGATCCAAGGAATAAAGCGCGGCTTATTCTCAAATGAAGCAGGTATGGGTAGCGCAGCAAATGCGGCAGCGACTGCGACGCCAAATCCGCCCCACCCTGCCTCACAAGGTTATGTGCAAATGCTTGGTGTATTTATTGATACGGTTGTTATATGTAGTGCAACAGCCGCGCTGATTTTGCTCTCTGATCAATTAGTAGCTGACTCAGGTGTAACTGGTATTGCATTAACTCAGGCTGCTCTTGAAGAACATGTTGGAAGCTGGGGCACAATCTTTGTTGCGATTGCTATATTATTCTTTGCTTTTACCTCAATTGTTGCTAACTATTCATACGCAGAAACTAATCTATTATTCTTAGAGCATAATCATGAGCATGGTATGTTGATCTTTAGACTTATAGTATTAGGTATGGTGATGTTTGGCTCTGTGAGTGAACTGGGGTTGATCTGGACCTTAGCTGATATTTCGATGGGCCTCATGGCAATCGTGAATGTTATTGCACTGTTTATGTTATCAGGCGTGGTGATCTGGCTTGCGAACGACTACACCACACAGCGTAAAGCTGGCAAATTACCAACATTTGACCCAACCAAAAATACTCAGCTTGATCAAACCATCCCGAAAGGAATTTGGCATAAAAAGTAAATAAGCTTATTTACAATCAAAGAGGGAGCCTATGTGCTCCCTTTTTTGATCAAAATAATAATGCCTTAGTAGTTATTCAGATTTGCTATCACAAGCGTCTTATATATTCATCACTAAAGCGCGGCCCTTACCGTGTGCTTTATAAATCTGGCTACAGCTTCAACCATACTTCACACAGGAGTGTTGCTCTGAATCTATTGGGTATGCATGCGGCTGCAATTGGCATAGTGATGCTTTACTGTTCTTATCCCGATCGTGTTAAGTTACTAACCATTTATTATAGCGACAAATAAAGACAGCAATAACAAGGTATAAATTTTGATATTTGATATATAGTTGTTCTCGGCAATTGCTCCTGCATTGCTCTGCATCCATGCAGCCGTACTTGAAATTGAAAGATTACTAACGCAGTTAGCGCTTTATTTAGCTCGCTAGAATGGTTAAATACTTAAGTCGATTGGTATTAGTTAAGCTAATTTCTCTGGCATCAATCAACAAAGTGATTTGCGTATATTTTGGTATTAAGATTGTCCGTACGCGCTATGGATAAAAGTTAAGCGCATACAAAAGCTATAAGGTGAAAGTTTAATTTAATAGATAGATAAGCAATTTTGGGTGTGTTTTTTTTACGCTGTAGGTATAAATGAAGTAATAGTGAAGATAAAGTGGTGCCCGAGGCCGGACTTGAACCGGCACGACTTGTTAGTCGAGGGATTTTAAATCCCTTGTGTCTACCAATTCCACCACTCGGGCATCGAGTTTGCTAATTAAAGCGTGTGGAGTAATTATTTGGAGGCGGAACCCGGAGTCGAACCGGGGTAAACGGATTTGCAATCCGGTGCATGGCCACTCTGCCATTCCGCCTAAATGTAACAAATAATTTGGAGCGGCACACGAGGCTCGAACTCGTGACCTCGACCTTGGCAAGGTCGCGCTCTACCAACTGAGCTAGTGCCGCATAAAACATTATCAGTAATTTGTACGTTGGTGCACAACCATGTCGTGGTAAAACGTTCTGGCAACTGAGCTAGTGCCGAATAATTAGATATAATTCTTTGTAAGAAATATTTTATATCGCCCTTAAATTACCTTGGTTGAGTAATTTAAAGTGGTGCCCGAGGCCGGACTTGAACCGGCACGACTTGTTAGTCGAGGGATTTTAAATCCCTTGTGTCTACCAATTCCACCACTCGGGCATCGAGTTTGCTATTTAAAGCAAGTGGATAAAACTAATATGGAGCGGCACACGAGGCTCGAACTCGTGACCTCGACCTTGGCAAGGTCGCGCTCTACCAACTGAGCTAGTGCCGCATCATATTAATTCTAATTACTACATTTTTAAAAGTTACATTTGGTATATGCAACTAAACCACAAAGTGGTGCCCGAGGCCGGACTTGAACCGGCACGACTTGTTAGTCGAGGGATTTTAAATCCCTTGTGTCTACCAATTCCACCACTCGGGCATCGAGTTTGCTAATTAAAGCGTGTGGAGTGTTGATTGGAGGCGGAACCCGGAGTCGAACCGGGGTAAACGGATTTGCAATCCGGTGCATGGCCACTCTGCCATTCCGCCTCAATACTGGGTAACCTTTGATAAACTGGAGCGGCACACGAGGCTCGAACTCGTGACCTCGACCTTGGCAAGGTCGCGCTCTACCAACTGAGCTAGTGCCGCATAACGCATGTAAGTATTAATATGTTTCATCGCAACCTTGTCGCGGTAAAACATTCTAGCAACTTAACCAGTGTCACTTAGTTTATCTAGGGGGCTATGCCCTCTCAACACGGACGCATTCTACAGAGATTATTAAACGCGTCAATACAAAAAATGCTAGTTTTGAACTGTTTGATTATTTTTTATCTAAAACGGTGCGTTATTATACGTTTAGAGTCAATTTTTAGTCAATTCAGACCACGCTGCTATCAAATATTGCAGCATAGAAGTAACCGTTAAGAAGGTCGCAATGTAAAGTAAGCCATAACTTAAGTACATCATCCAACTATCGTATTGCCAAATGAGTCCAATAATAGCTAACATTTGCGCAGCAGTTTTAAACTTACCCATATTTGATACAGCTACATTACCACGCTTGCCTTGCTCTGCCATCCATTCTCGAAGTGCTGAGATAACAATTTCTCTGCTTATTATGATTAAAGCAGGAATAGTCATATACATTGATTGATAATAACTAGCTAAAGCAACCAATGCTGTACACACCATCACTTTGTCAGCAACAGGATCTAAGAATGCACCAAATGGTGTAGACTGCTCAAGCTTGCGCGCTAGATAGCCATCAAGAATATCAGTGATCGATGCAAGCCAGAAAATAAAAGCTGCAGCAAAGAAAGCCCATGAATAAGGCAGATAAAATACCACCAAAAAAATGGGGATAAGAAAAAGTCTAAATGTTGTGAGTGTGTTTGGAATATTCCACATAACTACTTGGGGATGTCTTTTTTTCTATATTCGCACGAAGGGCTAGCCCTTGTCATGCAAATGGTTAAATATCTTCTCAGCCATGTCAGAGCTGATCCCGGGTACTTGCTTTAATTGATCTATATTAGCAGCTTTTACTCCCTGCATGCCCCCTAAAAATTTTAATAAAGTTTGGCGTCGTACCGAGCCGATACCACCTATTTCTTCTAATAGTGATTGAGTGCGTTGTTTTTGCCGCTTATTACGGTGCCCTGCAATAGCAAAGCGATGTGATTCATCGCGAATATGTTGGATCAAATGTAGCGCTGGTGCATCTGAATCCATTGGGATTGTTTTCCGGCCACCATCAATTAATAGTGTTTCAAGGCCTGGCCTACGACTGGTGCCTTTTGCCACACCGACTAACAGCGGCATTTTTGCATGTGGCCAATTAGCAAAGTACTGCTCGGCACGAGAAAGTTGTCCTTTACCACCGTCGATAAAAATCACATCTGGAATTTTATCTTCGTCAACCAATTTGTTGTAACGCTTATTTAATGCAAACTCCATTGCAGCATAATCATCACCTCCGGTGATCCCTGTGACATTAAAGCGTCGATATTCTTTATTATTCGGCCCTTGCGAATCAAACACCACACAACTGGCAACTGTGTTTTCTCCCATTGTATGGCTGATATCAAAACATTCCATACGATTAATATCATCAAGCCCTAACGTCGCTTTAAGTTGTGCGTAACGCTTATTAATCGAATCCTGAGTGCTCTGCTTTACGGTAATACTATTAAGCGCATTCTTATTAGCGAGCTGTAAGTATTGCGCACGCTCACCGCGTGTAACTGTTTTTAAAGTTACTTTGCGTTCACTCACTTGGCTTAATGCTTCACTGAGTACATCAACTTCATCAAGTGCAAATGGCAAAATAACTTCTTTAGCAATTCGCCCTGTTGCACCTGGCGCTAAATAATATTGCCCAAGAAATGAAGCCAGTATTTCTTGTGGCTGTGAATCTTTCGGTACTTTTGGAAAATACGTTTTGCTACCGAGTACTTTATGATCGCGGATCATCAACAAATGAATGCCATTAAGGCCATTTAAATGAGCAAAACCCACAACATCCATTTCGGCATAATTACCTGATATTGATTGTTGCTCTTGCATTTTACGCAGTAGCATTATTTGATCGCGTACTTTAGCTGCCAATTCAAATTGCAAAGCCTGGCTCGCAGCTTCCATTTTAGAGATCAACGCTGCGATGACTTCATGAGATTTGCCAGTCAAAAATTTACGTACAAAATCAACTTGCTGATTGTATTCATCGTCACTCACTTCATTCACGCAAGGTGCAGAACAACGTTTTAGCTGAAATTGCAAACAAGGTCGGCTGCGAACGCGATAATACGCATCTTCACATTGACGAACAGGAAATATTTTCTGCATTAACCGCAAACTTTCAGAGACAGCCCCAGCGCTTGGAAATGGCCCAAAATACTCGCCTTTCACTTTGCGGCTACCGCGATGAAATGCAAGTCTTGGATGTTTGTGAGCAGTTAGTAAAATATACGGATAGGATTTATCATCACGTAGTAAAATATTGTAACGTGGCTGATATTTTTTTATTAAGTTATTTTCAAGCAGTAAAGCTTCGGTTTCAGTATTGGTTAAAGTGATGTCAATATCACTAATGTTACTGACTAAAGCGCGAGTCTTGCCATCCGTGACATTGCTACGAAAATAGCTACTAACACGTTTTTTAAGGTTTTTAGCTTTACCAACATAAATAACTTTATCATCACTATCAAGCATCCGATAAACGCCGGGTTCGCTTGATAGTGTTTTTAAGAAATGGGCGTGATCAAATTCTGCCATGGGGCAACACTAGTGGGCGCTGTCGATGTCGATCATCTTATGACGAATAGCCAAATGAGTTAGTTCAACATCACCACCCACATTCAGCTTTTCAAACATTCTATAGCGATAACTGTTCACTGTTTTAGAACTTAGATTAAGGCGTTCGGCAATGTCTTGTACTTTTTCACCTTTAGTGATCATTAACATGATCTGTAATTCACGTTCAGATAAACTTTGAAATGGACTTTCATCAGTACGACCCGTCACTTGCGCAAGGGCAATTTGTTGAGCTATTTCTGGTGCAATATAGCGTTGTCCTGCATTTACTGCGCGAATTGCATTGACCATTTCATCAGAGCCCGCCCCTTTGGTTAAGTAACCATGAGCGCCAATTTGCATCACTTTACTTGGGAATGGGTCTTCACAATGTACAGTTAACACAATAATTTTCACATCAGGGCAATAGCGACAAATTTTCTTGGTCGCTTCTAATCCGCCAATACCTGGCATATTCATGTCCATTAGCACAATATCAGGAGAATGCTGACGGCAAAACTGTACCGCTTCTTCACCTGTTTTAGCTTCACCAATTACTTTAAACCCACGAACATCATCTAAAATACGTTTGATACCCGTTCGTACGAGTTCATGGTCATCAACTAAAAGTACATTAATCAATGGGACACCCTCATATAACCTAACAGCATGTCAGTATGACAATTTAATTGGTCACACTAACACAGAAAATCTGAAACGATAACCCAATTATCGTTTCAGATAACTAATTTAAGATGGCGTTTTTTCACTGAAGCGGTCAACCCACAAGGCAATTACCCCATCACCGGTAACATTACAGGCTGTGCCAAAACTATCCTGAGCCAGATAAAGCGCTATCATGAGTGCCACAGCACCTTCATTGAAACCGAGCATGCTGGTTAATAAACCCAGCGCAGACATGACTGCTCCGCCCGGAGCACCCGGCGCGGCAATCATTACCACACCTAGCATCATAATAAACGGCAACATCCCAAATAATGATGGTACATCCATATTTGGTGATAAAAACATCACCGCCATCGCGCAAGTTACGATAGTGATCGTTGAGCCAGATAGATGAATAGTCGCACACAAAGGTACAGTAAAGTTAGCAACATCTTCTTTTACATTATTTGCTTTGCTTGAGCGTAAAGACACTGGAATAGTCGCAGCGCTTGACATAGTGCCTAAGGCTGTAAAGTAAGCTGGGAGCATATTTTTAATTAATTCAATTGGGTTGCGTTTTAATAAAATACCCGTACCGATATAAAGAATACTTAACCATACCCAATGCATTATTAATGCAGCAATCAACACCACACCAAACGTTTGTAAGGTATCAACAACAGTGCCTGCAACTGTCATCTCAGCAAACACACCTGCAATATAAAACGGTAATGCTGGAATAATAACTTTTGCTAGCAAACCATCAATCACATCGCGGCCCTGATCCGATACTTTTTTCAAGGTCTCTAGCTCTAATTGGCTCATACCGATACCAAACACAAATGCTGTGGCAAGCGCGGTCATAACACCCATCAATGGTGGGATCTCTAAATCAATAAAACTTGCCACTTCGGTTGCTATTTCAGCTTCAAAGGTTAAACCGCCATCAAATAACGGAATAATTGCACTAACAACCATCACAGCTAATGTGCCTGCAATAATGGTCGAACCGTAAGCGAAACCAACGGTTTTACCTAACAAATGGCCTGAACCTTTTGGTAAACCTGCAATTCCTGATGCTATAAAAAATAAAATAATTAGTGGAATAGTAAAAGTGATCAGCTGACCAATTATTTCTTTTACCGTGTAAAGGAGTTCAACACCTGTTAGTGGAACATATAAGCCCACTAAAATACCGGCCAATATACCGGCAATTAATTTTAAGATTAACGTCATTGTCATCACTTCATAAATTTTGATGGGTGAGGTTTTAGCATGTTTTTAATTATATGTATCATAAAACCGCTCAATAACAGCCTGTTTGCACAAAATACAATCACTTTTAGCGTTAAACGCCCGTCTAATTTGTTCATTATAATATCAACTAGTACTCGTTCACAGAAGTTCTGATCAGTTGCCTTACTTAAATTCAGGCAACTGATTTATTCCTATCAATAGCTTTATCGTTCGGCTTTTTCCAGCAGTTGAAGTGATGAACCCTTTCTTTTTAA
>NZ_CABVLM010000030.1 GCF_902498845.1 Pseudoalteromonas rhizosphaerae
CTTAACAGCCGCATCGACAGACGAAGTAAACGAATTTGTTTATTGGTTTAGAATTGACCGTCAATTTATAAAAACGGTCAAAAAGAACTCTATTGCCTATTGACAGAGTTAAGGCTCATATGTGTTAGCTGGTCGACTGAATTTGCTGAAGTATTGGCATAAAGATTTTATTCCGAACTTTTTGCTCTTCCTTTATACCTTTCTTATCAAAGTAGTCATTGTAATTAGGTTGAAGCGTTGTCCAATCCAAAAGCTTGTTGGAAACTTCAGTAATGAAATTTGGTTCAAAGCTCACATAACCTACAGGGAATGAAATATCACGTTTATCATCTAGTTGTGCATGGAACAAACTTGCAACCATTAGGCCGGGAATAATCATAAATTCCGCATTTTCACCGCCAAATCTAGCAGGTAAATCCATTAGTTCAGCATCAGATAGCTTCCAAAAATTATTCTTTAGGGTCATCGACTCCTGATAACTCTCACAAGCCATACCTAAAACTACTTTTGACGTTTTCTTCCTTTTGTCGAAGAAACTATAAACTTCATCTACTAATTTACTTAAATCAGTAGTTTTTCCCCACGTTTTAGATTCGGTATTGGTTAGCCAAATCAAACCAGAGTTATCTGGTTTATCTTCAAATACTACCTTAAGTCGACTCGTTAGGATGTCTCGATTTCTCTCGGTATAAAAATTACCAAGTAGCATAAATGTGTCGTCATTTAGTTTGGTTAGTCCATTTTCATAATGATTAACTATAGCCTTAATATTGAGTGTTCTAGCAGCATCATCCCAATACTGAACTAGCAGTGGATCATTCGATACCTCAAGGTACTCGTTGAAACTTTCATACAAATCTTTTTCCGTACCAGCTTGAATAGTAGCGTCCATGAGTGAAAACATTGCTTTGTCCTCATCCCAGTCATCAACAGTATTTGAAACATATTTCATTTTCAAAATGTTAGGTGATTCGGTATCTACAAAATACTCGACCTCAAGCGGGAGTGTTGAGTCAAACCTATCTGAAACTTGATTTATTTTGTACAGATCTTTTACCTCTGAAAAAACATCCTCTTTCAATACAACCTCTCTAAATAAATTGAAGTTTGTATCGAAAGAATTTTGAGCTTTACCCAATAAATTTCGGTAGCATTCGTCTGGCAAGTTGAGTGATACACTAAAATCCTGAGAACCAGAACGTCTCACATCAGTAGACAGCATTCGGAAACTATATAATTCAAACTCGACTGGAGATGCTTCGTCAGTTACTTCAAAAAAGGTAGGTCTTAAATTCCCATCCTCTTCTGTAAACTTACTCATCGCATAGTACGTAAGTTTTATCTTTCCAGATTCCCACTCAATTAAATTCTCTTCTTGTAAATCATCAACAATAGCCAGCATTTCTTTGCTCGTGAAACCAAAGTAATCCTGAATAGTTTCCATGCTAGTAGAAGTCAATGAATAAATAAGTCTAATTACAAACTCTTTAACAACTGGTAACTCGCGCTTCTTACTAACAGTATAATCCACAAAAAAAGACTTCATTGGTAAGCCAAAGCAAACCTTACTTATTTGAATTTTCATTTTTTGGCCTCCAGAAGTTGTGAATTTACAACCGAGTACTCTTTTCCGTTATGTCCTGAAATATACTTAAATACTCGTCCAAGCGCAGAGCCTTCATTATGACTCTTCCACATATCCGAATTACCAATTATGAACAAAGCTTCCTTAGCTCGGGAAAGTGCTACGTTTGCTCGATTCTCTGAAGAAACATGACCTTGCCTACCGCTTGAGTTACTTCTGACCAAAGAAACAATAATAATATCGTTTTCTTTACCTTGATAACTATCGATCGTGTCTACCTTTATGATTCCTTTTTCTAGTAATGTTCGAGCCCAGGCAACGCCATTGATCTCGCGAATTAGATGCCTAACTTGTTCACCATACATACAAATGATGCCAAGCTTAGGCTCATCATCTTCGATGAGGAGCGATTCAGCATTCTCATGAGAGACTAGCTTACTCAGCAACTCCAATATAATTTCAGACTCATATCTATTGACATAACTTTTCTGGTTTGCATTCTTAGCAGTTGGTTTAGACTCAAAAGATTTACTTGTAGCTTTACTAGTGTCAATCCAAGTCACTGGCGTACATACCTCTTCAAATAGCTCTAGATAAGCTTTTTCCGTTGCACCCCTACCAGTTTCTAAACCACCTTCTTCTGAGTAAAAACATTCCGATACTAGGTTTCCTACAGCCGGTATCATTCGATATTGAATTTTAAGGAAACGCCCTACAGTCTTTCCATAACTAGACAGAAATGCTCTTTCAAAATCACTGCGCTTGAACTCATCAGTGCTAACTGTTGGTAAGATCCTTTTTGCTGCCTTTATATGCTCATCATCAAATAATGGAGGGAGTTGCTTATGGTCCCCAACTAAAAGGACTTTGCGCCCTACCTGCATTGCAATGGCAAGTTCACTTGCTGGCGATCTAGCGGCTTCATCAATAACTACCAAATCATAAATGTTCTCTTGAATCCCATAGTGGTTACGTCCTATTCCAACACAAGTTCCGCATACTAAAGTACGTGTCTTTGATAAGAAGTTTTGGAATTGCGATTGGCTAGAAGCCATAACGCTCAGCCACTCATTTGAAATAGAGACAATATTTTTGAATTTTGACAATAAATCACCAGAGAAAATTTCATAGTGTCTCGCCAGTGCCGAATAAATATACTCTCTATAGTAAGCAAGCTCGATATCGCCTAGGTTCAGATCCATACCTGCTTTCCGGGAAAAGAATTCCAGCAATTTTTTGTTTAATCCTTCGATCTGATTCACTAAAGCGCCTGCGATGTCACTATCCGTGTCCTTCATGCGTGAAAGTATACGGTCTAATTGCTTACCAAATGACCTCTCAAATTCAGTGGCTACTTTTGTAAACTCTTCATCAATGCCTAACTCTCGTGCGACCCTAGTAATACGTTCTTCGTATTCAGCTTTAAATCTATCTCTATAGTGTTCTTGGAGCGCCTTCTCTCCTACATCGTCGAGCTGTTCCGAAAGTACATGCTGATCACCAAGACGAACGATATCTATTTCGGTGTTATTCCGTCCGAATAATGACCTAACTTTCTCAGTGGCATTATTGACAGCTTCGTGAGATTGACTGACCAATAGCACCCTTCTAGCACCATTAGAAATACAGTAATGGATGAAAGAACCAATAAATGCCGTTTTACCGGTGCCCGGAGGACCTTGAAGTAAGCTTACCGGGCCATATTTATACAAGCCTTTGAAAGCTTCTCGCTGCTGTTCATTTAGCTTAAAGATTACCTTCCCACTAGAGTCTAACTCAGTGTAAGAATCTAACTCAGCATCAGTTGGCTCTGATAGTTCATTTGGTTCAACGGCTACTCCTGGGGAGAAGTAATCTGCAATATTACGGATAACACTTCTGTTGTTAACCAAGTTCTCCGTCGCTAACTTCCTTTTATTTAATGATGATGCCGTCAATGCACCTTCAAGAACCAAAGTATCACCCTGCTCAACTCTCGCTTTACCCCGAATGTTTATTGCCATCGAATTTGGACCAATATCAACGAGAGTTCCTATTCTTCGCAGCTCTCCATGCCTCTCTGCATACACAAAAACACGTTCTGTATTTAAGTTAAAGTCTAAAGAAGCACCTTCGCTAGTATATTGAAACGTATACTTATCTCCCTGAATTCTCGGGTCTGTAGATATTTCAACTCTTGGGTTACTTTCATGTTCGGTTTCAACAAGAGCTTTCCAAACATCTCTTACATCCGTTACTTTGGAGCCTTTTATGTTAGTTGACGCTATTGTCCCCTGATTAGAATTACTTCCCTCCGAGCTTGCAACATCTTTACAAAGTTCTTGGTATACCGGGCTTTCAAGTATTTCATCAAAAAAAACTTCAGAGCTTTCACCCTCAGACTCGCAAAAATTAATATCTCCACTTAGCTCGAAGGTTGATCTTTTCTTGTTACTGATGAAATCGTTGTGTCTAATCTCATCAAATTTAGCTGAAACAATAAATTTCTTTTCTGGATGAATAAGCATACTCAAGCGATGTTTCACGCCTGTGATTCGAACAGAAACTAAATCACCGTTATTGCCTTTATTTATTTCTAGATCTAGGTAGTACTTACCATCATCAGACAAAAACCCGCTCTGCCTATTCTGAAGGTTTTTATGATAAATCTTAAAGTTATTTACTAGCTTGAGAGGTGGGGGACTAATAATGCCCTCTAACTCATCATGCAGCTTTATAATTTCTTGGCTTGATATTTCAGGAAGTTTGCACAGTTGATTTACATAGTTATTCAAATGAGTTAACTGTTTAGATACTGCCAATTCACTAATTATCTTCACAACAGCGTAACGATCTATACTTGCCGTAGGAATATTTTCGTGATTATCAGGAGAGTAAGTAGGCGTATATCTACTTTCATCTAGTTCGATGATATCGATAAACACCAAACCGTTATCACTGACAATGATGTTTTCGGGGTGTATATCACCATGACGAATGTTTGCTGAATGCAATTCAATTAGTGACGATAGCAACTGTTTGATCTGTAAAGTAGGATCATCAATTTTTTGAGACTCAACAAACTGCTTCCAGGTTCTCCCTTTTATCCACTCAAACTGGAAAAAGGCACAGGTCATTTGTGGGTTTAAGCCATAGTCAATGATTTTGGGAAGGCACTTTATATCTGCATTTTTTCTAATCTCTAGCCTATTAAAAAATGACAGTAGCTGACTATTAACACCGCCATCAGCTGACACGTCGCTCACCCCAAACCAAGCTTTCAGGCCAAATGAATCGTCGATAGCTTTTAAGAAATTGAATGTCCCGTCTATCCTTACCGGGCTAGTGCCTCCAAAATCAACATAGATATTTTTTGAAGAGTGAAAGTTTGCTAACAGGCCTAGTTTATCTTCACCATCAGACTCACCTACATTCAATAGTTTATTAAGCTCAGTAAGAGCTTCTCGCAGGTCTTTAAAACGAGCAGAAGCTTCAAGCTCTAAACCCCTTTCAAACCATTTCCCGAGCAGTTGGCATATTGAATTATCTTTAATTGGTTCCCAGAGGTAAATGCCATCTTCTTTTACAGGCGACTTGCCGAACGCAATATAGTGACATGCAGCTGTAGCTAAATATACATCACGAGTAAAATGTGTACCGTCAGAATCACCGTACAACTCTTCAGGTGTAGAAATCTGGTTGTGCTGAAGAATTTTACGAATGTTAGACACTGTTTTATTTTTCGGGTCTGGATAGGTTGCCGTTAGGAAATTAGACAATACAACCTTACTTGGTAAAGATACCCAGATACTGTGATTGCCGAGGTCGCGGTGTGCTACGTCAATATCATGAAGGCTAGCTAAACGACTTACGAGAGCTTGAATTAGGTTGAGTCTATTTTCTTCAGTAAGCTTTGCACTGTTCTTTCTCACAAATGTATCTAGGCGTTCTTTTTTATTTGGCCATTCATACAATTCAACAAAATCAGAAGATAACTCGCTAGGTATATACTCTAATCGAAGATATGTATCCTTGAGTTCTTCATCTTGGCTTGCTATATAGCCAAGCACATCACTTTCTCTGCGAGCTATTAAAGATCTTTGTTCTGGAGTTCTAGCATGCTCAACGATACAAGGAGAGGTGAAATTCCATCTGCGCATCAGCGCTTTATAGTTATGATTATCAGAACGTTGGCTGTTGTATTCAGAATATAACCCATCTCTATGCTGGAATAGAGGCTGGCCTTTTAAGACATAATTATTAGCAGAGTAATTTTTTGCTTTGAAATCGGCACTATTACTAGAAAAGATTTTATCCCATTGTTGTAAGTTTTTATTAGGAGCATCCTCTTTTCGCTTTATCATCCATGATACATCATTTTTGAAATACTTATTATAGACTTTGTCTTCGCCTATTTTAGAGAACTCCTCTAACGTGAATACATAGTCTTGTTCATCAGAATGTAGGTCCTCTTTACCAGCGGTTCCACATAAGACCACACAGTGATCAACCCAAGGTACAAACCTGTTACTTAAGCGCTCTTTTAATTTAGTCGCTAATACTTGAGCCGACCTCCTAGCTTGGCGCACACCATTACTTCGATGCTCCTCTCGCCCATCAGGAAACTGTACTACCCACTTGCCATTTTTAGAAAAGATTTTTCCTGACCACTTTTTAAATTCAACGCTTATTATTCGGTCATGGGTTACGAGAATTAAATCGCCTTCAAACTCTCCACTTTGTCTTCCCCTCATCTCTAGGGATGAATAACCTTTCCAATTGTTAGGTAAAGTAGCCTCAAGCCTTTCGTTCGCTTCTCTTTCATAGCCGTTTATCCCTAGTGGGTCTAAACATTGTATTTTCATTATTTGACCTTCTATCCTCAAGAATAAATATTCTAAAGTTTGTTATTATGAGAAACATGCAACAAGGAGGGAAAAGCTCTAACATGAGCCCCCTGAAAATTTAAAAATAAGCTTTTATAGTCTTAACTGGTCTCAAACCTTGTACCATAAAACATGATCGCCAAAGTAGCCTACTAACTCACACGTAGATGGATAGAATCCATCTACGAAGACTGGACTAGGAAGAATCCTCTGAAAAGCTAACGCCCCAAGCAGCTGTGAGTAGCATTGGCGGACTTTTTGCCCGCGTAGCGGGTGAGAAAAAGCGCCAATGTTACGAATCCGACTGACTTGGCTTGTTAGCTTTTGCATACCCTGATTCTTGCTCATCTAATACTTTTTTGAGTGTCACTTTATCTATGACAGGAAAACCGGTAGTAAAAGATGATTCAGGCTTTAATTTCTTATTTTTAAGGTTTCTATGAAGATGATCTGGTCCATAATCTACGTCATGGTGATTTGCAGAATCAAACCTTGCTACATCTTTCTTTCTGCCCGGTTGGTAAATCATATAACCGTAATTTAGCTCTGATGTGAGCCTGAACACTAATTTAAATCCTGTTTTATTTCGATAAGCGGTGATTGTATTGTTTTCGATTTTATCAATGCGACATTCAAAGTCGTTGACTAACATGTCAGAAACCATGTTAAGTACTTCTTTGCGGGGAAGATCCTTCTTAACGAAAGGAGCTGCCACACCAAAAACTGAGCTTAAGTATTCTAGATTTGAGTTTGATAATTTGCACTCTTCAGCGTGAGTACTGCAGAGATCAAACCCAAATAAAACACCTTTATCTCCAGTCACTGTGGTACTAAATAATTGCTCTTTATCCTCTCCACAAACCATGCATCCATTACTGCTAAGGTACATTGCGCTTTCAGTTGTTGTGCTCTCTTTTCTACCGTCAAACAACCCCTTAAACCCTGCAGATTTATCTTTAATTCTTTCAAAAAATTCATCAACTCTTTGCTCATATGATGAATGCTCAGTAAAGGAGAAAATTGTTAGGTCACATATATACTCTAAGCGTGGACCCTGTGGCCTCATGTGGTGAGCAATAATCTCACAATCGGCTTGTGACTTAAATTGGATATAATAGGAACGAGCTATTGGAAAGTATTCGTCATGCTTATAAAATGCACAAATACTAAAGTCATCACCATTCTTGTATAAACCTGATAGATCAGCGGATTCAATAAGAGGTTTTAAATAAGAAATATCAGGTAGTGGAATACCCAAAAACGGTTGTTTTTTCACTAAAACGGAACCGTACATTTTTGTCGATAAATCAGCTTCTTTACCCGATAGGCCCATATCGATAGCCAAAATAGCTGGATCATAGATGTATTTGAATGGTTTCAATTGCCTTCGTCCCTACTAAACAGATTCCACAAGTTCACGATATCCCATAAAAAGCTAACGCCCCGCTAAGGGGAAATTTATTGTTGGCTAAAATGTTGAACGGAGTGAAAACAGCCAACTGTAAATTTTCCCTCTTGAGCGACTTGTGTACGCCCGACATGGGCATTGACTTATGAGGTGAAAGTCCTCTGTAGGAAGATCACCGTTTAAATAACATACTGTTATTAAACGATAACTACTAGCGAATGGCAAGGGCTAAATCGCGAGAG
>NZ_CABVLM010000031.1 GCF_902498845.1 Pseudoalteromonas rhizosphaerae
GACATCAAAGGTCTAGATTGCGTATTATCATGACTTTGATCACCGATTCTCATCAGCTTTGATCACTTTATTTATCTATTTTATAGAGCCGTTTTTAAATTAGCTTAACTGATCATCATCAGTCAATTTATTTAACTGTATTCGTATCGATTCTCCTATCATTTCATGCCAGTTTTCCTGTGCTAGCTGGCTTATAATTATGGAAATTAAAGGGGGCACCCATTAGAAAATTCCGGTCAAGCAGGCAGCTGTGTTTTCTTGTCTATGAAAAATCAATGCGAATTATCTCTGCTCAATATCGGCCTGCCGAGCTTTATCGCAACGATGAAAAATATTGGGTAGGCGATTTACCAAGTGCTTTTTTGAACATAGTGATGAAGGCATTTACAGAATCATACCCCAGATTACCCGCGACACTTTGTACCGATTTCCCCTCTGCCAACTGACTCAGTGCGATCATCAAATGCAGCTGCTGACGCCAGCGTCCGAAGCTCAGTCCGGTAGCGTTTTCTACAAGTCTGGCTAGCGATCGTTCACTGGTGGCAAGTCTGGCCGCCCACTGACGCACAGTAGTACGGTCGCTCGGATCTGCAAAAAGTGCATCCGCAATTTGTCTAATTTTAGGGTGGTCTGATATGGGTAGATGCAGCTCTTTGAGCGGCGCATCAGACAACTGTTCGAGAAGCACTGCAACAAGACGAGCTGTTTTACCCTCTGAAGGGTAAGCGGGGTCCTGTTCAGCAAGATGCAGAATCAACTCCCTTACAAGAGGTGTTATGGCAACCGTGCAGCATGCGTCGGGCATCACTGCCGCGCTAGGCTCAACAAACAAAAAGCAGGTACTAGCATTTTTGGTAATTCGGCAGCTGTGAGGGGTGCCGCTTGGGATCCAGACCGCGTGCTGAGGAGGAACAAGCCACAGTGCATCTTGTACTTCACAGCTCACCGCACCATGCAAAGACAAGATCAACTGACCCTTGCGGTGGTGATGCGGTCTAACACCGGAATGCTTCAGGTCAGGTTCGATCTGTAAGGCAACGGCTGCCTGCATGAACTCATCGGAATCGAAGTCTTCCGGTGAGGAAACCGTCTTTTTAAAATCTGGCATAATTTAGATATCACCTGTCATATTGTCTATATTATACGCTCTTCTGATACTTTATAGTGCTTTTTTTTCTAAAGTAAAGAAGGTTAGAGAACATGTTGGACACTAAAAACAAGTGGAATACCGTTGCACTTGTGGCAGGAATTCTTTTTATTGCGGTCAACCTGCGGCTTCCTTTTACCAGTATAGCGCCCGTTCTACCGCTTATCCAAAGTGACTTCGGCTTGAGCTCCTCGGCCGTAGGTCTGCTTACTTCATTACCATTGCTGGCATTTGCTGCATTCTCACCACTGAGTGCACCTGTTGCCCGAAAGTTCGGACTAGAACGTACACTTTTTGGTGCATTGACAATCATTTCTTTAGGCATCTTGCTGCGTTCTACAGGAAGTGTGTGGACGTTGTATGTCGGTACAATACTAATAGGCACAGGGATCGCCTTGGGTAACGTACTGCTTCCTGGTCTAGTTAAGCGCGACCTCTCAGCCAACGTTGCCTCCATGACAGGGGCGTATTCCATTACGATGGGGGGGGCGGGTGCGATAGGTTCTGCCATCATGATTCCTTTAACACAGGTTTGGGGCTGGAATATTGCGCTGACTTTATTAATTGCAGCCCCGCTGTTTGCGCTTATTGTATGGTTGCCGCAGCTTAAAAAGCATGAACCTGTGAGCCTGTCCAATTCGAAAAAATCAGCGACAGTAGCCGTCTGGAAATCGTCTCTAGCATGGCAGGTCACACTGTTTATGGGTTTCAATGCGATGCCTTTTTATGTCGCCGTCGGCTGGTTGCCGACTATTCTGATGGATAATGGTATATCCGCCACTGAAGCAGGCTCCGTACATGGAACGCTGCAACTGGCCACAGCCATTCCGGGGTTAATACTAGCAGCCACGCTGCGCCGCCTAAAAGATCAGAAACTGGCGGCCGTAACAACCAGCCTGTTGGTTGCCTTATCGTTTATCGGGCTTATTTATGCGCCAGAGTTTGCCATCTTGTGGGCTGCGCTTCTGGGCTTTGGCTCTGGTGCCTGCATGATGCTAGGTTTGACTTTCGTTGTACTGCGTACGCAGAATGCTGGCGACGCGGCCGCTCTGTCAGGAATGGCACAGTGTGTAGGGTATCTCATGGCGGCAGCAGGCCCCTTATTGCTAGGTCAAGTGCACGACTGGACTGGCGGCTGGACTGCACCGCTATTAATTACGGCAGCTATCGCTGTTGCTGGTGCGTGTACTGGCATGATGGCTGGGCGAAACGTCCATCTTGAACCGGCTCAATCGATGCGTTAACCCCGTATTTATGATCTACGGGAGAGAGCCATTTACCGCATTAGAAAACTCTGGTTAAGGCTGCACAGAACAATACTGCATCGGAGTCCGATGCAGTAAAAATTACGTCTGCTGCCGTCAATCAGATGGACGAATTATCGTTTCTGATAAGCTCGGTTGCCCAATCGGCAAATGCCCGTACGGCTGGCGATAGAAAACGTTGATGTGGATAGAGCAAATTAACCGGTACGGACGCAGGTTGCCAGTCCGCCAAAACTTCAACGAGTCGGCCTTCTTCTAGGTGTTCAGATACCACCTTCTCAGCAAGCTGCACCAACCCTAACCCTTCAAGACACATTTTTATGTAGAGCCCCGTCTCATTGGCGGCCACGGTCCCACTAACCGGGATTGACATTTTTTCAGAGCCGCTAACAAAGCTCATTTCATTCGCTCGCTTAGCATGCCCTGAAAAATAATGAACGGCTCGGTGGTCAGATAAATCTTCTGGCGTCTGTGGAATCCCTTTCTCTTTAAGATAAGCCGGAGAAGCACATGTCACCCAGCGAAACCGGCCAAGCGGTCGTGCAACGAGGGTTGAGTCATTAAGCTCACCAGTTCGAATAACACAATCTACACCTTCCTGAACAAGATCTACCTGCCGGTCATTAACCCCTATCATTAGATAGATATCCGGATAGCGTCTGTAAAAGTCTTGCAGATTTGGCATGATGACAAAGTGGGCGATACCGCCAGGCATATCAACACGTAGGCGTCCTTGTGGTCGTTTAACGGAATCGGTCAGGCTAGACTCTGTATGCTCAATTAATTTAAGTATTTCCAAACACTGAGCCAAATACTGGGCGCCCTCTGTGGTCAAGCTGACGCGCCGTGTTGTTCTGTTCAGCAGGCGCACCTGCAAATATTTTTCAAGACTTTTAATCGTGCTGGTGACTGTCGAGGCCGGTAAGGAAAGCGTTTCCGCTGCATAGATAAAACTCCCAGCCTCCGCCACACGAACAAAAACCTGCATTGCCTGAATACGATCCATATTCTTTTTCCTTGAGCCACAACAGAAGCCACCGGAGGGGATTGTTCGTGATTGCTGAATAATGAAAACAGTTTAACCATCTTTTTCGAAAGTGTCACCTTACGTATCCTTGCTTCACACTATTTCAACAAGATGAAATGAAAATGACTGATTATACTCGTAACATAGTACAAAACACTGAATCACTGACCACTCGGACGCTTATCCAAGGAGCTACTGTTCTAAGCATGGATAATGATGTCGGTAATTTGGTTAACGCTGATATTCTTATCGAAGGCAGCACCATCAAGGCCATAGGTGAGAACCTTGATGCCAATGACGCCGTCATTATCGATGCGGCTGGCATGATTGCCATGCCGGGGATGGTGGATTCTCATCGTCACTCATGGGAAGGCCAATTACGCCGCATCAACCCTAATGCCACCTGTTTGGAAGATTATAGTAACGCCACGCACTTTTCTTTCGCTAAATACTATCGTCCAGCGGATAATTATATCGGCAACTTGCTGACGGCTCTGGGCTGCATTGACGCGGGTATCACCACCGTCATTGATAATTCCCATAACAGCCGCACCGCTGAACATTCAGATGCCGCCGTTGAGGCCCTACTTGATTCGGGCATTCGCGCCATACATGCCTCGGGTGCGCCCGTTGCTGGTGAATGGGATAAAGCGCACTGGCCAGGTAACTGGCAACGCTTGCAGGAAAAATACTTTACGAATAACCCTGACAGCCTTGTTTCTCTTGGCGTCATGGCTCAGTTGGAGCCAGAGTTATGGGCCGAAGCTCGTCGATTAGGGCTCCCCATTGTGACTGAGTTCTTTGGCTCTTTGATGGCGGATGAGCTTGAACCATTGCATCAGCAAGGCCTTCTTGGCCCAGATAATATTTTCAATCACTGCACGTCATTGCCTGATGAAGGGTGGAGAATCCTGCGTGAAGCGGGTGTTCGAGTAAACGTCTGCCCACGCTCTGATTCACACTATGGCATCGAAGACGGTATGTTCGCTATGCCAGCTGCGCAGCGTCATGGCATTAGCCCAGGACTAAGTGTCGATAATGAAACCTCTTACAGTACTGACATGTTTATGGAAATGCGTGTGGCATTTTATCTACAACGAGTCATGGGCATGCATCAGCAGAAGCACTGTGGTTCTGATCATGATCATATACAGACAACGCTTCCAGCCGCTCAGCTTCTTAAATCCGCCACCGTTGATGGTGCCGCTTGTGCCGGTTTGCAGGACAAAATTGGCAGTTTGACGCCGGGGAAACAAGCAGACCTGATCTTGATTAACGCCAATGACATCAACCTTTACCCGTCCGGTAATGCTTTTGGCACCGTGGTGCATGCAACGGAACGTAGCAACATTGATACCGTGATGATCGCTGGTCGTATCGTCAAACAGAAGGGTCAAGTTTTGGGTGTCGACAGTGAGCGTCTTCGTGCTGCCATTGATGAATCCCTAGAGCATCTGTTTGCTGCGTCTGGCTATCAGCCTGATGTATTTGCTGACGTTTTTCTGCCGTTAGAGCAGGCTAACTAATAGGGGAATACCGATGAGCATGATCTATTACTTAATTGCTTTTGCTGCCGGTCTGGGTATCACGTTGCAAACAACCCTGAACAGTCAGTTGGCAAAAGGGTTGGGGGGAGACTCTGTCACCGCGGCACTGTTTTCTTTCTCGGCTGGCGCGTTCTGCCTTGGTATTTATTCACTGCTGCGAGGTGGGTTATTCTCCTCGCTTGCTGCTATTCCGTCGCAACCATTGTGGACTTTAGTGGGTGGTGTTATCGGTGCATGTGCATTATTTAGTTATGTCGTACTCGCCCCAAAAATTGGTTTTTCAGCCTTGCTCGGGTTGGCTATTGTCGGGCAGCTGCTGTCATCACAGGTCATAGATCACTTTGGTTTGCTGGGCTCTATCCGCCGCTCCGTTTCGGGGCTGAAGCTTGGTGGAATGCTGGTAATGTTAATCGGACTCGCCATTATGTTGTTCGGCGACAAATTATCCGAGCGTTTTCTACACGGATAGAAGTGAACGGCTTGTGGATGTCTGCAAGCATCGGTTCACTATATGTCGCCTTCTGGAGAATTAAAATGTTTTTAATCGTCACTGATGTCAATAATGCGTTGGGAGAATGTCCGCTCTGGTGTGAAAAAACGCGCAGAGTATTCTGGACAGATATTGAGTGTAGTGAGCTGCTTGCCTTTGAAGAAGAAAGCGGTATCGTCAAACGCTGGTCTTTGCCTGAACGTGCTGGGTCGTTTGCACTAACTGGGAAAGCGGATGTTTTGCTGATAGGGCTAGCCTCACAGCTCGCGTTTTATGACCTGAATACGGAGGTGTTAACCCCTGTAGCATCATCACCCGGTATGACGGGACGCGTATCGGGGATGGACGGTGCGACCGCGCTGGCAACTTTGTTTTTAGCTCCATGCTTGAAGGTGACTATGTTCAAAAATGCGGACAATTTCATCGACTGAACGCCACTACTCTGGAAACAGAAACGCTGGCATTATCTGCCGTCGTCATTCCAAACAGTATCTGTTTCAGCCCGGACGGCAGCACCATGTACTACAGCGATTCTATGCAGGGTCAGATTTTCTGCTGCGACTATCCGTCTCTCGATAATCAGCGCATTTTTGTAAAAGTCGAAGGCGGTGGTGCACCAGATGGCTCCTGCCTTGATGCGCAAGGCTATCTATGGAACGCCGAATGGGGCGGTAGCCGAGTGGTACGTTACACTAATACCGGAAACGTTGACCGAGTGATCGAGTCTCCCAGTGTTCAAACCACTTGCCCAGTATTAGCGGGACCCAGTTATGAAACGCTTTATTGTACCAGTGCTCGGGTGGGCCTAGATAAACCGACAGGCAGTGATGGTAAGCTTATAAAAGCCGAAACAGTTGTGTCTGCGGGACTTGCTGAAACCAGGTTTGCAGGGCGAATTAGTCGTTAGTTTTTGCCTGTGGTGCCGTTCATAAAGAGCAGGTGTAAACAGCGATTGCACCAGAATATTCCGCGTATGCAAATATCTCCTGATAGCGGATGCGGATTATTCCATGTCTGTTGTAGCAATTAGTGTATTGTCAGATTCGCGCTAAATCATATAGGAACTGCAGTGTTGTTGGCTGCCCTAAATTTCATCCGCTCTGACTACGGCTGACCCCGCAGTTCAAATTATATAAAAACGGTCAATTAATAGACTGGAATAGCCGGCTTTCACTCCATCAGGGATATAAAAGAGAGGTGAAAATGAAAAATATGAGTCATCATATATTTTAATTTAATGAAAAATGACGTTTTATTTTACCTATACTCTAATGCCTTAATTACTATGAACTCAGCATCAAAGAATACAATGCGAACATTTATACATTCGGTCTCAGCTATGTGCGCTGCGCTGTTACTGACAAGTTGTGTGAGTTGAATTGCACAAACTGTTAAATCTGAGTTGATAGCGCTGCAAGCGGGCGAATATCAGCTAGACAGTCAACATGCTGTATTAATATTTAAAATCCAACATTTAGGATTATCAACCTATGTAGGGCGTTTTAATAAATTTGACGCACAACTCAACTTTGATCCTAATAATATGACTGCCGCGTCATTAAACGCAGTGGTGGATATTAGCTCTATTGATATTAATAATGCTGACTTAGCAGAAACCTTACAAAATGACACTTGGTTTAACAGTGAGTGCTTTACGCAAGCATCATTTATTAGCCACAGCGTTACGGTTATATCCGATACCAGTTTTAATTTCTCAGGCGATTTAACGCTTAGAGGCGTTACCAAACCTGTGACGTTTAAAGCCACATTTCACGGTGGAACAGATAACTGGATGACGGGAAAATACACCATTGGTTTTAGTGCGGTAGGTCAAATCAAACGTTCTGACTTTGGAATGGACAGTTATATACCGATTGTTGGGGATCAAATTGACTTAGAAGTTTATGCGGAATTTCTTAATGTTGGTAAGCAATAAAAAGAAAGTAGACAGCGAATAAATCGTCAATGAGTGAAATTTGCAGATAGGATATAATCCCTGAATTACAGCTAGTGGCACTTTGGCGAAGTTCGGTTTGGAGCGAAAACCGCTCAGTCAACAATTGTGCTGTA
>NZ_CABVLM010000032.1 GCF_902498845.1 Pseudoalteromonas rhizosphaerae
CTTAACAGCCGCATCGACAGACGAAGTAAACGAATTTGTTTATTGGTTTAGAATTGACCGTCAATTTATAAAAACGGTCAAAAAGAACTCTATTGCCTATTGACAGAGTTAAGGCTCATATGTGTTATGTTTTTATTTTAAATACCACTATGTGTAACAATCAATATTATAAATGTTGAAGTAAAAATGCCTATAAGAACAACCGTTTTGATTAAAGCCATTACGTGATTACGCCAACCTTTTAACTTATATGAACGATACCAAGTTAAAGAAATTGCCACTAAGCCGACAAAAAAAGCCAAATAAACAAAGTAACGTCCGTATGAAAAATAGATATTGGCCAAATCTGGAACAAATAGAAAGGCTGTAGCAACAGTGCATAAACTGCATGCTAGCACCCATACAAATCTATCTATTCTTAGTTCCATTGGCTAGCTACCTCTTGGAAACGCCGTCGCCGTGCCTGGCCTTGTTAGCATTTTTACTACTCATTTAGCTCTGGCAATATCAATTTCTTTTGTAACTTAACGAACGATTCTTTCGTGTATGGACCAAAAACAAACTCGGTAGCATCCGCAAATTTATGGTCTTTTTCCCGATCTATGTAGTAGTAAGCACATGACTGTTCTGGGCAAGCATATACTGAAATGAATTTTTCATTTGCATTGATACTCATGGGCTCATCTATACGTCCAATATATGCTCCATCACCAACGTTAAAGCCAAGACTTTTAACACCGTCTATCCAGTAAACTTCATAGGGTCCATCACTCCAAGAAGAGGAGCATCCCACCAGAAGTACTGCAACCAAAAATGAAATGTGCTTCACGATTCCCCTTGCATGCTAACGCCTTGCTAATTTGCGCGGCAGTTGTAGCGGATTTTTGTGCAACAATGAGCGCAGCGAATGCACAAAAAGGAGCGTAGACCGCTGCGTCAAATTGAGCAATTTTTTATACGCTGGCACTCTAATAAGCTCCTTTCTTTGGAATACAACCATCTTTATCATGAAGCTTGCCTTCTGTAACAACTTTATCTTGAGTACATACCTCGTTAAAACTCCAAATATCAAATGCATCACCTGGAACTGCATTCTCCTTTAGGTGTACCTCAAAATCTTCGAAGTCATCAAAGCCGAATACCCGTGGACAGCTTGCTCCGCGATAAAACCAGTGCTGTACAATAATCGGACCTCTAGCAAGAACTGCCTTTATTTTTAAAACACTTTCACCCGACAGAATCATAGCTCCGTCTGTTGTCCATTCATCTGGTTCGTATCTATCGAATATTCGTTTCATAGTTGATTACGTATAACGAGGCTGTAGAATTACTCGTTTTTGATTTATTTTTATTGATGCATTAACCATAGCCGAGTTCCTATTTTGATTCAATCGGTTACTTCGATTTTACGTAAAATATAAAAAGAGGATTTGCTGTTGCTTTAATAGGCGTTTTGGAAGGTATCACAGGTGTTTGAGTGGATTATTTGAGGTGATAAGGGCTTACGCTAATTAATGCATCGTGTTTCTCAGCTTTTCTAGGTTATGAACAAGGCAATACAACTGCCATTGCGCATTCACTTTCGTTTGTCCACGTAAGGTCAATTTATTCATACCTTTGTTAACTGTAATATTCCGCTGTTTATTTAAAGGAAAGCAGGCTCTATACAGCCAAGTCGTTTGCCATTCCGTCAATAAAAAGCTGCCGTCGCCCGATTGGGCAGTCTATTTTGACTTTGATTATTATAGCTAACGGTGGATTTAGATCTCTGGATCCGCCGTAGGATAAGGATGTGCTACTGGCGGCAATGGCGCTATTTATAAGGAATAGCACGCACTAAAGTACGCAGTTTAATAAGATTGAGTGTTAGCGAACGACTCGCCATAGCCTGTGGTATTACCAGTACCAAAAGTAGGCGCTTGGAAGCGAAGGCCCTTGTAGAAGCTCAAAAACAAAAGGAATTAACATTGCGCTAGGCAATAACTACTTAGCTTCACAAGGTTTAGTGTCATTGAGAGATATTTGGATCAATATTCATTACGGGAGATGAACCGCCCATTGCGGACCCGCATGATGGGTGGTGTGGGGGCTGGAGGTTAGAGACCTCCGGCTACCCGATTATATGCGTTTTTTATATTCAACTATATCAGCAACAAACAAGTTGCTTTCATTATTATTCATATCTGTTTTTTCACTAAAAAAACCTTTTATGACTCTGAACATACCACTTGGAGAAACAACATCATTTTCCTGAGGCAACCAGTTTGACATGAGTATGAGAGTCTCTTGCATTATGACTGATACGTATTCTGCAACATCTGGTTTTAAAACATAGCGATTTAACAGTAAGTCACGAGTGTCCTTTTCAAAGTACCCACTATCGTAAACAACAAACCTTGTGTCATGCACCGTAGATTTCATTAGTAATAACTTATCGTCATTAGCAGGGTTTAGTGTCTTTCCATCCACAACTTTAAATTCAATTCCTTTCTCTGCACATGCCTTAAAATTTTCTTGGTTTTTATATATCAATTCCAGTTTCGTTAAGTTATTTGATATTTTTAATAATCCTATGGAATCTAAATGGGATGAAAATTTTAAGAAAATACTATCTCTACCTATTTCATTAAATAGGCTTCTGACTTCCGATGAAGATTTAAATATCTGAAAACCCAAATAACTTTGATTAGCTATATGGTTTTTAATTTCACCTTTTTTTAACTTCGCTATACCCATAATATTTTCAATTGTATTCGTATCAAGGTTGTACCCATAAACTATCTTTTTCACGAAGTACAAGTAGCTAAATATGCTAGACGATATTTGCTGTCTAATATGTTGATGGATGTATCGAAGTTCTTTTTTTAGGATAAATTGCCTAACGATATCATAGAAGAAGTAAGCGATAAAAAAGAATACTCCATTAGCTCCTACAGACAATAAAACGTTTTTAAAATCACCTTCTGGAATAAAAATAGTTGAAATAAAACACAGTAAAGTAACTGTTCCTAAAGATAAGTATGGCAATACTCTATTTTCTAAATTCATCAACTCTACCTATGGATGCATGAGAGCATATAGACATAATGACTCCCACACGGTGTTAGCCTCCGCTTTTCGTGGGTTAGCTTAATTCAAAGCCAGAGCCATAATTAGTTTATCAATTAATTAAACAGCAGAGGCTAACATGAATAAACATAGCATACTTTTTATCGGACTTGATACACATAAAGAATTCAATGAAGTCGCCTATGTTGAAGAACATAGAGGTGCACAACCTGTTCACCTTGGTCGAT
>NZ_CABVLM010000033.1 GCF_902498845.1 Pseudoalteromonas rhizosphaerae
TTCACAAGGTTTAGTGTCATTGAGGGATATTTGGATCAATATTCATTACGGGAGATGAACCGCCCATTGCGGACCCGCATGATGGGTGGTGTGGGGGCTGGAGGTTAGAGACCTCCGGCTACCCGATTATGCATTTCTACCAAGTTCGCTCAGTCTAATAACCGTGAGTCTCTGCTACCTTGACACTCGTTAATGTGACGACCTTCCCCTTAACAATGGTAAGTACGATCTTGTCACGCCCCCACTTGAAGTAACCTTTTTCATTTTCTGTTTTCTCGGCTCTATATCTATCGCCAACATCAAATTCTATGTGTAGCCAGTCTCCTTCATCACCAAAACGGCTATATGCGGGACGATTTTCTTCTCGGTGCATTTCGTGCGAAATTTTAATTGTGCTAAGCTCGACGTCTTTGAGTTGATTTAAAATCTCAGGTGGGATTTGAATTAGATCGTTTCCACGATATAAATCAAATACGCGGACATCGTCAGTTTCTTCATCCAGTTCAATACTAAGCGTGAAAGTTCGGTAAGGTTCGGGAAGAACGCCTTCCGTGAAATATTTGTGCGTATGAACCATTACGGGCGTAGACGCAAACAGGAGCGAAGGGAAAGTCAATAATATTAAAGTGAATATGAGCTTCATGGCTTACCTATGCATAACGAGGCTGTAGAATAACTCGTTTTTAATTTATTTTTATTGATGTATTAACCATAGCCGAGTTCCTATTTTGATTCAATTGGTTACTTCGATTTTACGTAAAATATAAAAAGAGGATTTGCTGTTGCTTTAATTGGCGTTTTGAAAGGTATGACAGGTGTTTGAGTGGCTTATTTGAGGTGATAAAGGGTTACCCTTATTAATGTATCGTGTTTTGCAGCTTTTCTATATTATGAACTAAGCAATACAGTTGCCATTGGGCATTCACTTTCGTTTGACCGCGTAAGGTCAATTTATTCAGCGAAATTGATCGGAATGAATTTATTTTGGCAAGATAAGTCAGGCTTGACTCCTTACCTAATGAAAGAGCCATAACAATTTACCGTGGGTGAATAATATCTATCAGATCACAGTAACCCTGTGGGTTCAAGGTCAAAAAACAATCAATTCAATTGTGTAGAACCAGTTCCTAGAAAGAGTAATTCTACAGCCTCAACGCCCTGTTAAGGTGTGAGCAACGCAATACCAAAGCTCCCGCATACCACCTTAAATACTAAACGCAACGCATAGCAAAAATGCCAAGCGTTGCGAATCACTCTTAAACAGATAGTTAGCTGAATCTTTTAAGGTTGACTTCCAACTGCTCTCGTAAACCTTGATTCTCTTGTTGAATCCAATATTCCACTATTAGATTTTCACTGACTCGATACACTGCGCTTCCTACTGTAGAAAGTTCTAAACCTGTCGGTTCATAACCAAAAATCACTCCCTTATGGTGACCGTCTTGACGCCAACGTACATAGACCTTTTGACCTTGTACTAAAAACTCTTCAATTGAGAGTGCAAAATTGCCGTAAGCTTCTAGAAATTCTTCAACGTGATCACGATAGTTTTCAGGAGTTCTTTCAATTACTTCTGAGACTCCAGAAACTATCTGATGCGCTACAACTACTGGGGCTAGATACTTGTTAACTAAGTCTGGATTTTCCCCTGACCTTACTTGTTCAATGAAACCTCTAACCACTTCTTCCACTAACATCAAATATTCCTTCTATTCTGCTAACGCCGCCATCACTGGAAGCTTTGAAGTGAAGCGAAGCGCAACGGAAAAGCTGTCCAGTGCATGGCCTTGATACTCATTGAGCCTCCTCCCCAGCATCGCGATTATTCGCTACGCTGAAAAGGCAACCAACCTTACAGGAGAAAGCTCAATGAACTTTTACAATAACATGCATCCACATTATTGTGGAATCGAT
>NZ_CABVLM010000034.1 GCF_902498845.1 Pseudoalteromonas rhizosphaerae
CTCTCGCGATTTAGCCCTTGCCATTCGCTAGTAGTTATCGTTTAATAACAGTATGTTATTTAAACGGTGATCTTCCTACAGAGGACTTTCACCTCATAAGTCAATGCCCATGTCGGGCGTACACAAGTTAAAGCATCGGAAAACCACTCGCTACGCTCGCGTTTTCCGCTGTTTAAAGCGTAAGCACTAAAGAGTGACTATGAGAAACCGAATACCATATGCGTTACTATTAGTTTTGATTTTGGGTAAAATATCTGTTTGGTGGTTACTATTCTGGGGTACAGATTACTCCAGAGTCGAACCAACATTAATGGGTGTATTTGAACCAGTGCATCAATTCAGCTATTTAGTTTTAAGTTCTTTTCTTGTTGTAGGTGTATTGTTTAAATCTCGCTTTGCGTTAATAGCTATGTTTGCAGCTTTCATAATCAACATTGCTATTTTTGTCTATCGTGGCAGTACTGTATATCAATCGGTACTAGATCCAGTGATATTGATAATACTTTGTTTAATTTTGTATTATCGAAAACCTAACTCATGGTTTGGTGGAACTAGTGCTAACAAGCAAAGGCAGGGCGATGCGTAAACGCACGCCTGCTTTGAGCGTTAAAAGGCATGGAGAAGTCATGAGCCACCGTAATATATTGATAATAATTTTAAAGTTAGCTTCAATATTTCTCATTATTCAAGTTTTAGAAACTTTGCCTGTTCAATATGGCAGTCACTTAAATACAGACGATCCGTATTTGAGGTCAGCCTTTTTTTCAACTGTACTGTTTCCAAACTTAATCAAAATAGCAGTTGCCTTAGTTTTATGGTTCTTTCCAAACTCATTAATCAAGTCAGTAATTCCTGATACAGAATTAACTAGTGAACATTCGGATTTTTACAAAAACTTAGATGTAGCTGTTTTAACTGGTGTTGGGATTTATCTAATGGCGTTTTCTATTGCAGATGTTGCTTACTATTTTGTTCTCAAAAATGAACTTTCGCAACAATTTGGCTCTTCTTTAGAGCCTCAAGATCATGCTGCATTAGTAGCTTCGGTTATTCAGTTGGTTATAGGTGCAGTGATCATATTTGGCAACAAAGGCATTGCAGCACTAATTGTAAAGGCTCGTCAATAATGCCTTTTAACAAGCACAGGCATCCGACGCTGAAACAGCGCGCGGCTGCTGTGAATCGTTAGTTGCCAAGGAAGTTTTCATGCAATCTTATAAACTTAAGCTCAGTTTTACTTCTGTAGTAAAACTAGGTTTTTTATTTGGCTTTTGCACAGGAGTAGTGTGGATGACTCTTTTGGGTGTAGCTATGTTACTTGGTTTATTTCCCGGTGAAACACCACCCGTAGTTTTAGTATTACTATTACCATTGGGTTGTTCACTACTTTTTGGTTTACATATTACACTTGGATATCCTATTTATATGTTATTCAATAAGTTCACCAAAGGAATAACAGTAAAAAATTTGATTAACGGCAACTAATCGGGTAGCCGGAGGTCTCTAACCTCCAGCCCCCACACCACCCATCATGCGGGTCCGCAATGGGCGGTTCATCTCCCGTAATGAATATTGATCCAAATATCCCTCAATGACACTAAACCTTGTGAA
>NZ_CABVLM010000035.1 GCF_902498845.1 Pseudoalteromonas rhizosphaerae
TAACACATATGAGCCTTAACTCTGTCAATAGGCAATAGAGTTCTTTTTGACCGTTTTTATAAATTGACGGTCAATTCTAAACCAATAAACAAATTCGTTTACTTCGTCTGTCGATGCGGCTGTTAAGCAAGTTGCTTACGGCAAACACATATAGAGGCTCTCTTATTGCGATCTCATCGCAGCCAGGTTTTTTCCATATCCTTTTGGGGTTGCTGGGGCACTAGACATTCATCGGTTAACCTAATCATGGCACTATTCAAGGCGGCTGGTTTCATCATTATGATCCAGTTAGTTTCAGGCTCAAGTCAGGTGTAAGCGACTTTGTTTATTGTATTAATGCACGCGTACTGAGCGTCTAATCAAGGCAAGTGGCTTAGGTCTGTAGGCATATAATCAGGTTAAACCTTGTTGGTTATTAACTCACCCAATTGATTGATGCTCAGCCTTATATCCAGTTAGATGTTCAGCTCACTCAGTACCGTGACTAACTCTTTAAAAATTTTGCTTCATCGAATACCGTCTCTTTTTTAAGCATATAATAAACACAGCGACCCAGCTTATGTGCAAGTGCTGACAGTGCTTTGGCTTTGCTCATTCGTTTTTGTAGTTTTTCAAGGTATTTGTTGGCGTTGTGGTTGTGACGCAGCAGTAATACGGCAGCTTCCGAGAAAGCCCATTTGAGATGTGCATTACCAATTTTGTTACCTTGGGTGCCATAGGTTTTGCCAGCAGACTCCGCTTTGCATTTGACTAACCGACTGTATGAGGCGAACTTTTGTACGCTTGAAAAGCGATTGATGTCACCAATTTCGTAAATGATGGTGAGTGCGAGAATGCGACCTATCCCATTAATTGTTTGCAAGATATTAAGGTGCACAGGGTTGTGCTGCTTAGCCATTTGTTCAATATAAAGCTCTAAAGGCTTAAGCTCCTTGTGATAGCAATCAAGTATGGCCATATTTAAATTAATAGATCGTTGCACAACGGGATCAGGGAAGTAATAGCGCATCTTTTCTCTGTCGCAAACGTTCTTTAAATTAACGTTGTGGGCAGGTAAATTGTACTGACTGGCAGTATTGGCAACATGGGCTTTTAAATCAGCGCCATGACGGACGATTTTAGTTCTGCGACGTAATAAGTCGCGCGTAGCACGCATATCTTTGTCATAGACATAAGCAAGTGGAAAGTTACCGCCACGGATGAGTTTAGCAATTTTATGCGAATCTATTTTATCGTTTTTAGCTTTTCCGCCATGAATCGCTTTCATGTATAGCGCATGACCAAGGATAAAGTCGATATTGTGCTCTTTGCAAAAATCAGCGACCCAATACCAGCAGTGCATGCACTCTACGCCAACCACAATGTCACCGATATACGGTTTAAGTAGTTTTAGCAGTGCGTCAGGGTCATCTTTAATTTTCTTGTGAACAAGGATAAGTCCTGTATTATCAATGATACAGACGTAAAGTAATCGCGCGTGTAAATCGATTCCACAATAATGTGGATGCATGTTATTGTAAAAGTTCATTGAGCTTTCTCCTGTAAGGTTGGTTGCCTTTTCAGCGTAGCGAATAATCGCGATGCTGGGGAGGAGGCTCAATGAGTATCAA
>NZ_CABVLM010000037.1 GCF_902498845.1 Pseudoalteromonas rhizosphaerae
CACCCATTAGAAAGTTCCGGTCAAGCAGGCAGCTGTGTTTTCTTGATCTTTTTATTCAAAAAACCAAGTGTTGTTACTTTTTAAACTCACTTTAAATTTGGCTATACACCTAGTCATGACGTCGATTGGTGTGAATATGCACCAGTCACCCATATGAATTTAGGCGGTTTAATTAAGCATCTTTGATGATTAATTAAGGCCCTTGGCTTTCGCCTCAGTCATCGTTTAGTACCAATATCAGTCCAGTTTCTGGCTGTGTTTACACACTGCGCTGTAACAAGTCTGTGGTTTATGCTTACACATAACCAACCCTTTGTGGCTCAAACATTGGGCATATCCAGTATTTAAAATATGAGCGGTTAACGTGCAGGCTCAATCAAATCTAATGGTTTTACCAACCCCATTACTAGCTCAACACGTTAACCTAATTTGTTTTATAGACGCTAAGCAAAAGCCTTGTGTTCATCGAATGGTACATTGTCTTTAAGCACGTGATAACACGCTCTTGCAAGCTTATGCGCAACTGTTTTAATAGCGACTACCTTGTTTGTTTTAGCCAGCTTTCGTTGATAATATTTTTTAACTGTCGGGTTATAACGAATTGCAAAGTTAGCGGCCTCAGTAAACGCCCACGCTAAGTATCGATTGCCATTTTTTTGGTTTGTAGCGCCTTTCTTCTTTCCATTGCTGTATCTTGCACCTTTAACACAGCGACAATACGAGGAAAAATTACCTGGACTATCAAAACGTTTAATTGTGCCTGTCTCTAACATAATGGTCAGTGCTAGCGTATTCCCAATCCCATCGATACTGGTTAGGTTTATAAATTCAGGGGAGAGCGATGTTTGTTGTAATATAGCGCTCTCTATTGCATTAATTTGCTGTTGAGCACAGCGTATCAATGTGAGGTTAGAAATGACCGACAGTGCTGTATTTGTTGAGCTGAAATCCGAGTGTACTTGCTCAACATCAACGCCTTTTCTGATAGCAGCCATTTGCTTTATTTTGTTGCTACTGAGCTTATAACCAAGATGACGCATGTAACAACTTTGCACGGATAATAAGTTTTTAGTGGACTGTTGAACAATGTCCATTCGTTTACGCATTAAGTCGCGAACAGCCCTGAGCTCTCGAGGATAAATGTAGCCTTCTGGCAGGATGTTTAGACGTAGCATTTCAGCCAACCAGCGTGCATCACTATGGTCATCAGCATGTTTTAAGCCTGAATATTGTTGAATTGCAGCGGGGTTCGCTAAGTGGAGTTTAAATTCTGCATCCATTAATCCATCAACTAACCAATACCAATTAAAAGTTGACTCAACAACAAGCCCTGTTAAGTTGTCTTTATAAGGGGTTAGAAAAGATAAAATGACAGACATGTCATTATTTAAACGCTTAACGGTAAGCGTTTCACCTTGTTCATTAATGATAGCAATAACACTATTATTTGAATGCAAGTCAATTCCACCATATAGTTTCATACCAAGCTCCTCGGATTCAGTTTATGTTTTGGTCAACACAACTGTATCGAAAAACTCGAGGAGCTTTCTATATGATTATCAAATCTTGACTTCA
>NZ_CABVLM010000038.1 GCF_902498845.1 Pseudoalteromonas rhizosphaerae
AAGACCCGTTTGGGTTGTATGGTTAAGTGACTAAGCGTACACGGTGGATGCCTTGGCAGTTGGAGGCGATGAAGGACGTATTAACTTGCGATAAGCCTAGTCAAGCTAGTAAAAAGCACTTGAGACTAGGATTTCCGAATGGGGAAACCCACCTGCTTGCAGGTATCGTTAACTGAATACATAGGTTAACGAGGCGAACGCGGAGAACTGAAACATCTAAGTACCCGTAGGAAAAGAAATCAACCGAGATTCCGAAAGTAGCGGCGAGCGAAATCGGAACAGCCCTTAAGCTTAATTGGTGTTAATGGAAGGCTCTGGAAAGTGCCACGATACAGGGTGATAGTCCCGTACATGAAAATCCCTTTTAAGTGAAATCGAGTAGGTCGGAGCACGTGAAACTTTGACTGAATATAGGTGGACCATCATCTAAGGCTAAATACTCCCAACTGACCGATAGTGAACCAGTACCGTGAGGGAAAGGCGAAAAGAACCCCTGTGAGGGGAGTGAAATAGAACCTGAAACCGTGTACGTACAAGCAGTAGGAGCCCACTTGTTGGGTGACTGCGTACCTTTTGTATAATGGGTCAGCGACTTATATTTTGTAGCGAGGTTAACCGAATAGGGTAGCCGTAGGGAAACCGAGTCTTAACTGGGCGAATAGTTGCAAGGTATAGACCCGAAACCCGGTGATCTAGCCATGGGCAGGTTGAAGGTTGAGTAACATCAACTGGAGGACCGAACCCACTAACGTTGAAAAGTTAGGGGATGACCTGTGGCTAGGAGTGAAAGGCTAATCAAACCGGGAGATAGCTGGTTCTCCCCGAAATCTATTTAGGTAGAGCCTCGGACGAATACTTACGGGGGTAGAGCACTGTTAAGGCTAGGGGGTCATCCCGACTTACCAACCCTTTGCAAACTCCGAATACCGTAAAGTAATATCCGGGAGACACACGGCGGGTGCTAACGTCCGTCGTGAAGAGGGAAACAACCCAGACCGCCAGCTAAGGTCCCAAAGTCATAGTTAAGTGGGAAACGATGTGGAAAGGCCCAGACAGCCAGGAGGTTGGCTTAGAAGCAGCCATCCTTTAAAGAAAGCGTAATAGCTCACTGGTCGAGTCGGTCTGCGCGGAAGATGTAACGGGGCTAAACTATGCACCGAAGCTGCGGATTCAGAATTTATTCTGAGTGGTAGGGGAGCGTTCTGTAAGCGGTTGAAGGTGTACCGGGAGGTATGCTGGACGTATCAGAAGTGCGAATGCTGACATGAGTAACGATAATGCGGGTGAAAAACCCGCACGCCGGAAGACCAAGGGTTCCTATCCCATGTTAATCAGGGTAGGGTAAGTCGACCCCTAAGGCGAGGCCGAAAGGCGTAGTCGATGGGAAACGGATTAATATTTCCGTACTTGGTATAATTGCGATGGGGGGACGGAGCAGGCTAAGCAAGCATGGCG
>NZ_CABVLM010000039.1 GCF_902498845.1 Pseudoalteromonas rhizosphaerae
GTAAATCTACTTTAGTCTATTAACTTCTTGCGCTATCAACTATCACATAAAACGCGTTTGGCGTTGTATGGTTAAGCCTCACGGGTAATTAGTACAAGTTAGCTTAACATATCACTATGCTTCCACATCTTGCCTATCAACGTTGTAGTCTTCAACGGCCCTTCAGAGAGCTTATAGCTCTAGTGAGAACTCATCTCGAGGCCTGCTTCGCGCTTAGATGCTTTCAGCGCTTATCAGTTCCGAACGTAGCTACCGGGCAATGCCATTGGCATGACAACCCGAACACCAGCGGTTCGTTCACTCCGGTCCTCTCGTACTAGGAGCAACCCCTCTCAATTCTCAAACGCCCACGGCAGATAGGGACCGAACTGTCTCACGACGTTCTAAACCCAGCTCGCGTACCACTTTAAATGGCGAACAGCCATACCCTTGGGACCGACTTCAGCCCCAGGATGTGATGAGCCGACATCGAGGTGCCAAACACCGCCGTCGATATGAACTCTTGGGCGGTATCAGCCTGTTATCCCCGGAGTACCTTTTATCCGTTGAGCGATGGCCCTTCCATTCAGAACCACCGGATCACTATGACCTACTTTCGTACCTGCTCGACGTGTCTGTCTCGCAGTTAAGCTGGCTTCTACCATTACACTAACCGTACGATGTCCGACCGTACTTAGCCAACCTTCGTGCTCCTCCGTTACTCTTTGGGAGGAGACCGCCCCAGTCAAACTACCCACCAGGCACTGTCCGTAACCCCGATTCAGGGGCCAACGTTAGAACATCAAAACTACAAGGGTGGTATTTCAAGGACGACTCCAACAAAACTAGCGTCTCATCTTCTAAGTCTCCCACCTATCCTACACATGTAGGTTCAATGTTCAGTGCCAAGCTGTAGTAAAGGTTCACGGGGTCTTTCCGTCTAGCCGCGGGTACACAGCATCTTCACTGCGATTTCAATTTCACTGAGTCTCGGGTGGAGACAGCGTGGCCATGGTTACACCATTCGTGCAGGTCGGAACTTACCCGACAAGGAATTTCGCTACCTTAGGACCGTTATAGTTACGGCCGCCGTTTACCGGGGCTTCGATCAAGAGCTTCTCCGAAGATAACCCCATCAATTAACCTTCCGGCACCGGGCAGGTGTCACACCGTATACGTCATCTTGCGATTTTGCACAGTGCTGTGTTTTTAATAAACAGTCCCAGCCACCTGGTCACTGCGGCTCCAATCAGCTTAGAGAGCAAGTCTCATCACCAATCGGAGCGTACCTTCTCCCGAAGTTACGGTACGATTTTGCCTAGTTCCTTCACCCGAGTTCTCTCAAGCGCCTTAGTATTCTCTACCTGACCACCTGTGTCGGTTTGGGGTACGATTCGGTATAATCTGAAGCTTAGAGGCTTTTCCTGGAAGTATGGCATCAGCAACTTCATCACCTT
>NZ_CABVLM010000040.1 GCF_902498845.1 Pseudoalteromonas rhizosphaerae
TTAAGCGCAATAAAGGGGCTGCGGGTATTGATAATATGAGTATTGAGGAATTTAATGACTTCGCTAAGTTACATTGGCTGGGTATTAAACAACAATTACTTAACGGCACTTATCAACCCTTGCCAGTCAAACGCGTGATGATACCCAAACCTGATGGCGGTGAGCGAATGCTTGGGATCCCTGCTGTTATCGACAGAGTGATCCAACAAGCCATTGCTCAAGTGATCAGCCCTTACTTTGAGCCTCAATTTTCACCACATAGTTATGGTTATCGCCCTCATAAAAGAGCCAGTCAAGCAGTGAACCATGTTCAGTCTTGTGTTAAACAAGGTTATAAAACAGCGGTTGATATCGACTTGTCTAAGTTCTTTGATGAAGTAGATCATGACATGCTGATGAATCGTGTTGGCCGTAAAATCAAAGACAAAGCACTCATGCGCCTACTCGGTAAATACTTACGAGCGGGGATCGCAGAGCGCGAAACAGGTCTGTGGTTTGAGTCAACCAAAGGAGTCCCTCAAGGTGGGCCATTATCCCCTTTGCTTTCCAACATCTTACTCGATGAATTAGATAAGAAGCTAACCTACAAACACCTTAAGTTTGCACGTTACGCTGATGACATAATCATTTTAGTAAAAACGAAAAGCGAAGGATTAATAATCCAGCGGGAAATTACTGCGTTCATCACTAAGCGATTAAAGCTCAAAGTGAACGAATCGAAAAGTCGAGTGGGTCCAGTATCAGGCTCAAAATTTCTCGGGTTCACATTCCGTTACGGTCAAGTGCAGATCCACGAACAGGCGCTAAAGAAATTCAAAGCAAATGTCAGGGAACTCACTAACCGCAACTGGGGGATCTCAATGACCCTACAAATTCATAAACTCACGCAGTATTTGCGCGGCTGGGGACACTACTACCTGATAGCCAACGCTTATCAGCTAACGGTGGATTTAGATCATTGGATCCGACGTAGGATAAGAATGTGCTACTGGCGGCAATGGCGTAAACCTCGCACCAAAGTACGCAGTTTAATAAAATTGGGTGTTAGCGAACGACTCGCCATAGCCTGTGGTATCACCAGTAAAGGCCCTTGTAGAAGCTCAAAAACAAAAGGTATTAACATTGCGCTAGGCAATAACTACTTAGCTTCACAAGGTTTAGTGTCATTGAGGGATATTTGGATCAATATTCATTACGGGAGATGAACCGCCCATTGCGGACCCGCATGATGGGTGGTGTGGGGGCTGGAGGTTAGAGACCTCCGGCTACCCGAT
>NZ_CABVLM010000041.1 GCF_902498845.1 Pseudoalteromonas rhizosphaerae
TGGATTTACAGATTAATCACAAGCCTTGGCCATTGCTGTTATGTGGTTGCCCCGTCTCTTATTCCTAAAAAACCAGGCGAGAAGATTAAAACCGATAAACGTGATGCCCTTAAGCTCGCTAAATTACTTAAATCTGAAGATTTAACACCTATCTATGTTCCCGAGCCTGAAGATGAAGCTGTACGTGATTTATCTCGTGCACGCGAAGTGGCCATGAAAGATTTAAAAGATGTTAAATATCAATTAAAAGCACTGCTGCTTCGTAATAATATTAATTACAAAGGCACTGCAAATTGGTCACAAAAACATTTACGTTGGCTCACTGAGCTTGTGCTTCCACACCCAGCACAGCACATCGTCTTACAAGAGTTTTTACAAACAATTACCGAGCGAATAAGTCGACTTGAACGATTAGATAATGAACTTACACATCACGTTCATCAATGGCGTTATTATCCCGTTGTTAAAGCAATACAAGCAATGCGAGGTGTTCGTTTGTTGGTCGCCACCGGTGTTGTTGCTGAGCTTGGCGATTTAACGCGCTTCGATCATCCCCGTAAATTAATGAGTTATCTCGGTCTTGTACCCAGTGAACACTCGAGTGGTGGCAAACGCCATATTGGCGCTATCACAAAATGCGGAAATGGCCGAGCAAGACGCCTACTAATTGAAGGCGCGCACACTTATCGCTATGCAGCAAATATATCGACAGATATGCAAAAACGACAAGAAGGTTTACCAAAGGACATTATTGATATTGCGTGGAAAGCACAACTTAGGCTCTGCAAGCGCTATAAAAAAATGATAGCCAAAGGGAAACACTACAACCTGGTTGTCACCGCAATTGCCCGAGAAATGATTGCGTACATATGGGCCATTGCTAAAGAAGTGGTACTTACGCCAGTGAATACAAAACTTAGATTGGCAAGAGTACCCGCATGATAAACGAATTAGAGTTAATGCATAGGATCAAGCATCGGGTGTGGCACAACCACCGACGGCGTTAGGATGGCAATGCAGCTAACGCTGCATTGAACCACGAACATAGACTGAAGACAGGTGCCACGACGAACTAAGTAAGGTTTGCTCTGTTACTAGAAATAGTAATAACCAACGAATATCAGCAAGATAACCGACGACATTACTTGCTTCATCCTATGTATTAACTCGCTCTAATTCGAGCTGAAGTAATTATGGCTTAAAAAGTTAGGCAAGGATCAGTGTGTTTAACTTGACAGTGGGAGTCATACCAACG
>NZ_CABVLM010000042.1 GCF_902498845.1 Pseudoalteromonas rhizosphaerae
AACGCACCTTCCGTATGAGTCGATAAGTTATCTAGCACGACACGAATTTTATTCGCATGTGGGTAGTGTTCATCGACTAAGTCCTTCATACAGTGAGCAAAATCAACTTTCGTTTTCCTCTGTGTTGCTTTAACGTGCCGCCAACCCCGATGACGGTCAAAGAATACAAATAAGTTAGCCACGCCAACCCGTTTATATTCATAATCTAGGCGTTTTACCTGTCCCTTTTTCATCGGTTGTACTGGCCGTGTATCATCAACAAGTTGCTTCATCGCCTCATCAAAATTAATAATAGGATTGAGCTCATCCGCTGGCTCAGCATATAATTCAAGTACATGCTCCATTCTTGCAATATACTCAGCGTCCATTGTTGCCACACACCACATCTTTTTTTGCCAGGGCTTTAACGCATTTTCTTTAAGGCGTCTACGAACAGTTTCATATGAAATACTGTCTAAATCCGTTAATGTTATTAATCGCTCGCCAAGTAACGCTAATGTCCATCGGCAGTGTCCTGTTGGCGGCTCAGAACAGGCTGTGGCTATTAAAGTCACTTCATCTTTCGCGGAGGTTTTTCTCATAGCACCACTTCGTGCACCTTCATTTAAAGCGGCTTCTAAACCGTCTTCGACAAACTGACGTTTGACTCGAAATACAGTTGAAGAGCTCACTTGAACCGCTTCACATATTTGATCTGTTGTATATCGACAACGGTCCGCTTTTAATAAAATGGCGGCTCGTTTGTACTTTCGAACATTGACCATGCCTTTTTTGCAGTAGTTAACTAATTCGCATTTTTCTTCTGCTGATAATTCAACAATATACTTTCGGTTCATAACAATATTAAATGAGTAAATATGAGTTAAAGGATCGTCAATTAGGATAAAAGTTCATTATGAATAAAGAAGAGTTGCCGTCGTTCACTGTGAAACAAGGGCAGTATTTGGCATTTATTTATTACTACACAAAAGTGAATGGTGTTGCACCTGCTGAAAATGATTTTGAGCGTTATTTTGGAACTGCATCATCAAGTGTTCATGCAATGATTTTAACGCTTAAAAAGAAAGGGTTCATCACTTCAACTGCTGGAAAAAGCCGAACGATAAAGCTATTGATAGGAATAAATCAGTTGCCTGAATTTAAGTAAGGCAACTGATCAGAACTTCTGTGAACGAGTACTAG
>NZ_CABVLM010000043.1 GCF_902498845.1 Pseudoalteromonas rhizosphaerae
CCTTTTTCTAACAATTAACTTAAAAGTTAATTATTACTCTACGATAGTTGCTACTACACCAGCACCTACAGTACGGCCACCTTCGCGGATTGCGAAACGTAGACCTTCATCCATTGCGATTGGAGAGATTAACTTTACAGTCATCTTAACGTTATCGCCAGGCATTACCATTTCTACGCCATCTGGTAACTGTACGTCACCAGTTACGTCAGTTGTACGGAAGTAGAACTGTGGACGGTAACCTTTGAAGAATGGAGTATGACGACCACCTTCATCTTTAGAAAGTACGTATACTTCTGAAGTGAATGTTGTATGTGGGTTGATTGAACCAGGCTTAGCTAGTACTTGACCACGTTCAACGTCTTCACGTTTAGTACCACGTAGAAGTGCACCAATGTTCTCACCAGCACGACCTTCGTCAAGTAGTTTACGGAACATTTCAACACCAGTACAAGTAGATTTAGTTGTATCATGGATACCAACAATTTCTACTTCGTCATTGATGCGGATGATACCAGCTTCAACACGACCAGTTACAACAGTACCACGACCTTGGATTGAGAAAACATCTTCGATAGGCATGATGAATGGCTTATCGATGTCACGCTCTGGCTCTGGGATGTAAGAATCAAGTGCGTCTGCAAGCTCAATGATCTTGTCTTCCCACTCTTTCTCGCCTTCTAACGCTTTAAGCGCAGAACCAGCGATTAGTGGTAAGTCATCACCTGGGAAATCGTACTCAGAAAGAAGTTCACGAACTTCCATTTCTACTAGTTCAAGTAGCTCTTCGTCATCAACCATGTCACATTTGTTCATGAATACGATGATGTAAGGAACGCCAACTTGACGAGAAAGAAGGATGTGCTCACGCGTTTGTGGCATAGGGCCATCAGTCGCAGCAACAACAAGGATAGCGCCGTCCATTTGAGCAGCACCAGTGATCATGTTTTTAACATAATCGGCGTGTCCAGGACAATCTACGTGTGCGTAGTGACGAGTAGGAGTATCGTACTCAACGTGTGAAGTTGAGATTGTGATACCGCGCTCGCGCTCTTCTGGAGCGTTATCGATTGATGCGAAATCTTTAGCAACACCGCCGTATACTTTTGCAAGTACGTTAGTGATTGCTGCAGTTAGGGTAGTTTTACCGTGGTCAACGTGGCCGATTGTACCTACGTTTAC
>NZ_CABVLM010000044.1 GCF_902498845.1 Pseudoalteromonas rhizosphaerae
ATCGATTCCACAATAATGTGGATGCATGTTATTGTAAAAGTTCATTGAGCTTTCTCCTGTAAGGTTGGTTGCCTTTTCAGCGTAGCGAATAATCGCGATGCTGGGGAGGAGGCTCAATGAGTATCAAACAGCTTCACCGGACTCCGTAATACTTGCACCTTTCCTGCAAAAACACGCAGTAAAGTCGCCAACATATTACGCGCGGTGAGCTGGGCGTTATATGTCCAAGGAGGAACCGAGGTGAGTGATAACCTGTATTTCAAATCAGCGATGTTTAAATCTAATAAGTCTCTTGCTGAGTATGTGTTTTCTGAACTTAAAAAGTTGAATTTTAATCCAGAATCTCCTATCGACAGTGATTATATGTTTAGTATTGCTATGAACATCGACGGAGTGATGGTTGATGTGTACCTCGGTAAAAATGACGAGGAGTCGGAAACTCCTTTATGGCAGGTTTGGCCAGAACAACGCATCTCCTTTTTTAAGAAGTTTTTTGGTAAAGTCAATAAGTCACCTGAAGTGAAAGCAAGACAAGTTATCGAAAACATCGCAAAAAACATTGAGGGCGTTACTGATGTCGCATGGGACATATGACAAGTTAAACCATCGGAAAATCCCTCGCAGGCCAAACAACGGCCTATACGCTCGCGTTTTCCGCTGTTTAAGCGTTAGTTGCGTATCATGAATCTAGAGCTGTTCAAATTAACAGAGGATGAGCGGTTATTATTGGTCGAAATGACTGATTTCGGAGTGCCTCTCTATGAGGTTCTTGATGAGTAAAAAAGGACAGGCACATTTTTTTGCAAAAATCATAGCATCAACTACTGTTATTGCATACAGTATCTGATGAAGTTGATATATTATGACTCGCGCAAGAAAAAACCTTATTGATTTAGCATCGACATCTTAATCTCACGATGCGTGAGACGTGCATTCTTGTGTGGTGATGATAAATACACAGGTAAAAACTTTGATCATCGTAGGGAGTGGTTAGTAGAGCGAATTAAGTTATTAAGTAGTGTGTTCGCCATT
>NZ_CABVLM010000045.1 GCF_902498845.1 Pseudoalteromonas rhizosphaerae
CTGGCGGCTTGCTGCTTTAACCGTTGTTTGCTGCCTGCAAAATTTGAGTACTGCTGCCTAAAACGTTGAATTGATTCAAGCCATTGTGCCTCTTCTATATTCAAAGTCAGGAGCACTTTTGGCATAGTTTTGTTGATATGCCCTTTTTTCTTTGGATCTATGTGGCGGCCACTCCAGTCGACTAATTCAATATAATCCAGTAAGGCAAAGGGGATCGTGTCTTTAATGTGATTGCCGCCAAATGGTTTTAACTGTGCTGGTTGGCTTTCATGCTGAATATTATCTTTTTGTTTGAGAAGCTTATTCGCTTTAACCGTGTCTGTGGTAAAGGCTTTAAAGTGCGCTATACGTTCTTGAATTGAGGTGAAATCACTGTCTTCAAGCGTATCGGCTATGTTTGCTCTGATAGGGTTCAAATCAACGTAGGCCATGCAACTGAGCACTGCGGTTTCATCTAATAATGCTTGCGACTTATAGCGCCCTTCCCTCAAATTTATAAGGAATAAATTTGAATGCCGTCAGGCAGCCCGAAGGGTGAGCGCCAAGGATGGCAGCGAATAATACTTACCCGTGCAGTTATCTTCTTTATTGGCCTCGCGGGCAATGTACTCATTGAGGTTTTTCATATACCAGCTGATGTCATACAATCTTTCTCGCCATTTAGCGATGATCTCATTAAAAAAGAGCAAACTTGGCTTATCTAACTGCTCACCTTGTAAGTGGCGGTCGACTAAAAAGTGGCCGTTATAAAGCTGATACCAGCGTTTAATTACTTCATCATCGGACCAATCAAGTGCTTGACGCCTATTGACGTTCACAACAAGGTGGTAGTGATTGCTCATAATCGCGTAGGCAGCAACTTCAATGGCGAACACACTACTTAATAACTTAATTCGCTCTACTAACCACTCCCTACGATGATCAAAGTTTTTACCTGTGTATTTATCATCACCACACAAGAATGCACGTCTCACGCATCGTGAGATTAAG
>NZ_CABVLM010000046.1 GCF_902498845.1 Pseudoalteromonas rhizosphaerae
GCTATGTTTATTCATGTTAGCCTCTGCTGTTTAGTTATTTGACAAACTAATTATGGCTCTGGCTTTGAATTAAGCTAACCCACGAAAAGCGGAGGCTAACACCGTGTGGGAGTCATTATGTCTAGGTTTCCACATGGCTAGTGACGGTGTTGTATTAATGTTTTGGGTACCAATGCTTTTTTGTTTGGTTACTCTGTTAATTTTATATTTTAGAATTGATAAAGCTTCGGCTGCACCAAAGAACTTTGACGTTATTGGTGGGCGTAGAATGATCCTCGGTCTAAGTGGGGCAATGTTTGCAATCCTCTTATACTGTTTTGTCACAGCATTAATGATTGGACTTAGTAAGGTAGAACAAGGTCATATCGACTATGCTACTTTGTTAAAATCGTTTCTCGGTTACTGGTTGTATATGTTTTCTTTTATAGGCCCTTTCATGATGCTAGGGGTTATAATTTTAGGTCTGCCGATAATAATTGTTTTATCTAAATTACGTTTAGCATCTCACGCAGGTGCTTTGATTTTATCTGTTCTTATTGGCGCTATTTATTCTATATATGTCATTTACAATCCATATAACAACTGGTGTAAAGCTAATACTTTAGAGTGCGCTAATAGTAATTTTTGGTCTGTTTTTGTAGCATGTTTCGTCATTTCTTTAGGGTTTTCATTAGCAGCACGCTTTCCAGTTTGGCGTAATAGTGAAACCTAACAATCCAATTAAGCCGACCTCAACTCGCTGCGCTCTTTGCGTCGGCTTATTGGGGCGTTGGTATGACTCCCACTGTCAAGTTAAACACACTGATCCTTGCCTAACTTTTTAAGCCATAATTACTTCAGCTCGAATTAGAGCGAGTTAATACATAGGATGAAGCAAGTAATGT
>NZ_CABVLM010000047.1 GCF_902498845.1 Pseudoalteromonas rhizosphaerae
GGACGTTTACCACGGAGTGATTCATGACTGGGGTGAAGTCGTAACAAGGTAGCCCTAGGGGAACCTGGGGCTGGATCACCTCCTTATACGATTTAGAACTTATTTGTTCGTAGTGTCCACACAGATGATTGTTATTGTAAAGAGAACAAACACTTATTGTTTGGGTCTGTAGCTCAGTTGGTTAGAGCGCACCCCTGATAAGGGTGAGGTCGGTAGTTCAAATCTACTCAGACCCACCACTTCCTCAACGAAGTCGGTAATCAAACAATAAGTACCAGCATATGTGGGGCTATAGCTCAGCTGGGAGAGCGCCTGCCTTGCACGCAGGAGGTCAGCAGTTCGATCCTGCTTAGCTCCACCACTTACTTCTTAAAAATAAATATTCTTTTATCGGGCAGCATAATAGCCTGAGAATAGAGTGTGTTTAATTTTGAGAGGTTTTTGTATCTCTTGCTCTTTAAAAATTTGGAAAAGCTGATAATAAAATTCGTATGAATACAGTGTATTTGTACAGAGTTTTCAAAAGTAAAAAAGAATGATAGCAGTATCATTCAGTGCCATTTAATCATCTTTGAGTTGATTGATTGGTATCTACTTTAGTATTCAATATTAACTTCTGGCGAAGTTAAACTGTCACTAACGTATGACTAAACTTTACTGTTTAGTATTGCGAAAGCAAGACCCGTTTGGGTTGTATGGTTAAGTGACTAAGCGTACACGGTGGATGCCTTGGCAGTTGGAGGCGATGAAGGACGTATTAACTTGCGATAAGCCTAGTCAAGCTAGTAAAAAGCACTTGAGACT
>NZ_CABVLM010000048.1 GCF_902498845.1 Pseudoalteromonas rhizosphaerae
GTTGCGATTGATGGTAAGCGATTGAAAGGTTCATTTAATCAGTCAGATAGGCGCGATGCACTTTATATGGTCAGTGCATTTGCCTGCGAAAATGGTGTTGTTTTGGCGCAATGCCCTGTTGATAAAAAGTCGAATGAAATAACGGCGTTACCAGAGCTTCTTGAATTACTGGAGATAAAAGGCTGCTTAGTCACGATTGACGCGATGGGGTGTCAAAAATCAATTGCAGAGACAATAGTGGATAAACAAGCCGATTACCTACTTGCAGTAAAAGCGAACCATAAAGGACTGCTGTCACAAATAGAGAATGCTTTATTACCTGAGGTCACACGACAAGCGTCCGAAGGAATTTTGTTTAATGAAGCCGATTATCATAAAAACAGAGAAGAATTCAGGTGTTGTGCTGTTAGTCATAACGTAAGTGATTTATCAGAAACGAGCAATTGGAAAGATGCCAAAACAGTGGGAGTTATTGTTTCTTATAGGAAAGAAAAAAACAAAGTAAGCAATGAGTTATGCTATAGATACTACATCAGTTCAGCATATTTATCGGCGGAAGAACTCGCAAGATCCGCACGGCAACATTGGCAAATAGAGAATGGATTACATTGGCGTTTAGATGTTGGATTTAAAGAAGATGATTGCCGAATTAGGCGTGAAGGTGCAGCACCTGTATTTGCGGGGCTGAGACACATCGCATTTAATCAGCTAAAAGCAGAAACAAGCTTTAATAAAGGCATGCCCGCAAAACAGAAAAAAGCTATGCGCAGTACAGATTACCTTGAAAAGGTATTGAAATCATAG
>NZ_CABVLM010000049.1 GCF_902498845.1 Pseudoalteromonas rhizosphaerae
GCGATTTAGCCCTTGCCATTCGCTAGTAGTTATCGTTTAATAACAGTATGTTATTTAAACGGTGATCTTCCTACAGAGGACTTTCACCTCATAAGTCAATGCCCATGTCGGGCGTACACAAGTCAATGCAGCCGACCGCTAACGCGTCGGCTGATTGAAGCATTAGTTTTCTATGATTATATATCGCATATTATTTTTAAATTTAATTTTTGTATCGGTGGCAATATTGGCAAGTGATAAATCTGATGGTACTACTGATGAACAATGGAGCAAGTATCTTGAGCATAAAGCCACTTGGGATAAAATGCTCAAGGATCGTTATGATAATGAGTTAAAGCATACTCCACCTAAACCTCCCTGGATTAAATATCCTAATCGTCATCCAACTGATATATTTTGGCGAATGGGGAACGGTGAGGATTATTTAGCTGATTATTTCGGTTTGTATTTTAAATACTCTTCTAAAGCTGAGATAAATGCTTATAAACTTAAATACCCAGAACACACAGACTGGCTTGGGAAGTATGAAAGTATCGAAAACTAACAAGCCGCCAAGGTTCGCCGCAAAAAGCGCGGCTGGGACAAATACTCTCTGGGCAAAGCCCAACAACGTTCGCATTTGCCTCTTGGCAAAGCGTTGGTATGACTCCCACTGTCAAGTTAAACACACTGATCCTTGCCTAACTTTTTAAGCCATAATTACTTCAGCTCGAATTAGAGCGAGTTAATACATAGGATGAAGCAAGTAATGT
>NZ_CABVLM010000050.1 GCF_902498845.1 Pseudoalteromonas rhizosphaerae
AATGGCGAACACACTACTTAATAACTTAATTCGCTCTACTAACCACTCCCTACGATGATCAAAGTTTTTACCTGTGTATTTATCATCACCACACAAGAATGCACGTCTCACGCATCGTGAGATTAAGTGATAATAAGATGTCGATGCTAAATCAATAAGCTTTTTTCTTGCGCGAGTCACAATACACCAACCACTGTATGTAATGACAGTGGTTAATACTATGATTTTTGCAAAAAATGTGCCTGTCCTTTTTTACTCCTACAAATGAACTTGAATTCACATAGATCACCGTGTTGTGATAGTGATGAACAGCGTTCTACTGTGAATAATACCTCGAATGAATATAGCCAAACAGATCATGATCTGATGGCAAGGGTACTAAGCAACCACAATATTAGCGCAGCATGGCAACATATTAAGCGCAATAAAGGGGCTGCGGGTATTGATAATATGAGTATTGAGGAATTTAATGACTTCGCTAAGTTACATTGGCTGGGTATTAAACAACAATTACTTAACGGCACTTATCAACCCTTGCCAGT
>NZ_CABVLM010000051.1 GCF_902498845.1 Pseudoalteromonas rhizosphaerae
AAGGTTTAGTGTCATTGAGGGATATTTGGATCAATATTCATTACGGGAGATGAACCGCCCATTGCGGACCCGCATGATGGGTGGTGTGGGGGCTGGAGGTTAGAGACCTCCGGCTACCCGATTAGGTGAACAAGCCACCATGCTATTTAATATACCTATTAAAACAATGCCTTAAATAGAAATAACATGCACTAAAAACAACTAAACTGATAATTAAAAGTAACTTCCCGTAATTTTGAATTATGTGATCTAAGTTGAACGTAAAAACTATATATAAAACTAGCGCGTGAAATAATATGGTAATAGCTAAAGTCCAAAGCATTGCAATTAGATCAACAGAAGATTGATTACAGTTTTTGCCGAATAACCTACAAGTTAAATCAAACGCTTTTTTCAAAGTTCACCTAGACATAATGACTCCCACACGGTGTTAGCCTCCGCTTTTCGTGGGTTAGCTTAATTCAAAGCCAGAGCCATAATTAGTTTATCAATTAATTAAACAGCAGAGGCTAACATGAATAAACATAGCATA
>NZ_CABVLM010000052.1 GCF_902498845.1 Pseudoalteromonas rhizosphaerae
GGGTAAAGCGGTGCTTGATGCCCAGCTCATGGCACAGCGCGGCGAAGGCGCGGCTGCGAAAGGCCGAGCCATTGTCGGTGAGCAAGCGCTGGATGGTCACGCCCAGGCGCTGGTAGTAGGCCACTGCGTCCTTGAGGAACTGGACGGCGCTGGGGAAGCCCTCGTCGGGGTGGATGTCGGTGAAGGCCACGCGGGCGTGGTCATCGATGGCCACGAAGACGAAGTCCCAGCCGGCCCCCTCAACGGTATCGCGTCGGTTGCCCGTGACCCGGTGGCCAGGGCGCTGGATACGTCCCAGCTTCTTGATGTCGATGTGCAGCAGATCGCCGGGGGCCTGATGCTCGTAGCGCACCACCGGCTCGGCCGGCTCCAGGTCGGCCAGGTGCGACAGCCCGGCGCGGGCCAGGACGCGGCCGACGGTGCTGGCTGACACGCCCAGCGCCTGGGCGATGCGCGCTTGGGTCAGCCGCTTGCGGCGCAGCTCCACGATCGCCACCGCCTTGGCCGGCGCAATCGCTCGGGGCTGGACCG
>NZ_CABVLM010000053.1 GCF_902498845.1 Pseudoalteromonas rhizosphaerae
CTGCTGGGCCGTCGTGCGCGTGCCTTCGCCAGTCTGCTCGGTCACCGCGAAGATGTGCTGGATGTTGTCGGCCACGCCGTTGGCGAGTTCGGCCTCGCGCGACGCGGACGAGGAGATCTGCTCGATCAGCTCGGCGAGGCGCCGCGACACGCGGTCGATTTCGGACAGGGCCGTGCCGGCGGAGTCGGACAGCCGCGCCCCTTCGACCACGCCCTGCGTGGAGCGCTCCATGGCGGCCACCGCATCCTGCGTGTCGGTCTGAATCGCCTTCACGAGCGCCGAGATCTGGCGCGTGGCGTCGGCGGAGCGTTCGGCGAGGCGCTGCACTTCTTCCGCCACGACGGAGAAGCCCCGGCCCGCTTCACCGGCCGACGCGGCCTGGATGGCGGCGTTCAGGGCCAGCACGTTCGTCTGCTCGGTAATGTCGGAGATCAGCTCGGTGATTTCACCGATCTCCTGGGACTGTCTCTTATAC
>NZ_CABVLM010000054.1 GCF_902498845.1 Pseudoalteromonas rhizosphaerae
CGATCTACACTGCTTAAATTGGTCAAATGAACTTTTTTACAACCATAAAAAAGAGCACTTAATCGTACTCTTCTCTTTTAAGGGTTAGTTGAATTAATTCAAATCCACTAGTTCGCCTGTTTCTAGGTAGACTAGGCGTTCACAAATGTTAGCAATGTAATCAGCGAAGCGTTCCAGATGCCCTATGATATAAAGGTATTGTGTTCCATTGGGAATTGAGGTTTCTTGGTCTTTCATAAGTCCAATGATTTCCTTTGATAAGGCATAATAATATTGGTCAATCTGTTCATCTTTTTGAGCAATACTAATAGCTTTTGAGGCTTGGTGCAAAGGAAAGGCAACCAATAAATCGGCTAGCATGCTGAGGGATAATTTACCCATTTGGTGTAACTGTTCTTCGCCAGGGGCTAGTTGATTTTCTTTTAGTTGCAAAACAGCTTTGGCAATGCCTGCCATATGGTCTCCCATACG
>NZ_CABVLM010000055.1 GCF_902498845.1 Pseudoalteromonas rhizosphaerae
GTATCGACCAGAGCCATCTCCTCACTGGTGAGCAGCTTGTCGATATCGACCAGCACCAGCATGCGATCCTCGAGACTGCCGAGCCCGCTCAGGTAATCCGAGGACAGGGTCACCCCGAACTCGGGGGCCGGCTTGATCTGCTCGGGCGTCAGGGTCATGACGTCGGAGACGCCATCGACCACGATGCCGACGACGCGTTCGCCGACATTGACCACGATGACCACGGTCTGACCGCCGTATTCGACGTTGTCGAGGTGGAACTTGATGCGCAGATCGACGATCGGCACGATCACGCCACGCAGGTTGGTCACGCCCTTGATGAAGTCCGGCGCGTTGGCGATGCGGGTGACGTTTTCGTAACCACGAATCTCCTGAACCTTGAGAATGTCCACGGCATACTCTTCGCTGCCCAGCGAGAACACCAGGAATTCGCGGCTATGGG
>NZ_CABVLM010000056.1 GCF_902498845.1 Pseudoalteromonas rhizosphaerae
CGAATTCACCCACGACCCGGCCCAGATTCTGCGCCAGGTTTACACCTCGCGTCGAGAAGCCGACGACGGAGAACACCTCGCGGCCGAGGCGCTGCATGCGCGGCAGGTAGCTGTCGGTGACCGCGCAATATCCTTCCCAATAGTCGTCGAATTCGACATCGGCGGCCGTGAGTTGGGGAAAGAGCAGCCGCATTCTCTTTCGGGCGTGGGCAATGCCGTAGGCGCGCTTGTTGCCGAAGGCAAAGACAGCGCCACCCGAGATCAGCCTCCCGTCGTCGTCGAGGCGGCCGAAGCCGCCCGATTTGCGCAGGTCCGTGAAGCAAAGGCCGCTGTGCAATATCTCCTTGCGCAGTTTCTGGCTAAGCGGCTTGGTCGCGGCGTGATAGAGATAGACCGGCACCACCGAACGCTGCACCTCGGGCAGGAAGTCACC
>NZ_CABVLM010000057.1 GCF_902498845.1 Pseudoalteromonas rhizosphaerae
AGAATGGTGGGTCATGATGGACTTGAACCATCGACCAATGGATTAAAAGTCCACTGCTCTACCAACTGAGCTAATGACCCGCTCTGATGTGCCTAAGCACGCTGCGTAGATCCGCCGATTATAACCACTCTACTATTCAACGAATAAAGAATGGTGGGTCATGATGGACTTGAACCATCGACCAATGGATTAAAAGTCCACTGCTCTACCAACTGAGCTAATGACCCGCTCTGATGTGCCTAAGCACGCTGCGTAAATCCGCCGATTATAAACCACTCTACTATTCAACGAATAAAGAATGGTGGGTCATGATGGACTTGAACCATCGACCAATGGATTAAAAGTCCACTGCTCTACCAACTGAGCTAATGACCCGCTCCGGTGTGCCTAAGCACGCTGCGTAAATCCGCCGATTATAACCA
>NZ_CABVLM010000058.1 GCF_902498845.1 Pseudoalteromonas rhizosphaerae
GGCTTTACCCATCACCAGCAATGGAGCCGCCACGATGCGGGCGGCCGCGTCGTGCGCACCTGGACGGACACGCCTGGCCTGCTGGACACGCGCTTCGACTACGAACTGGGCCGGCGCACCACCCACGTCACCGATGCGCTGGGCCGGCGCAGCAGCTACGAATACAACGCGGCGCACGAAGTCGTCGCCATCACCGAGCCCGGCCCCGACGGACGCCCCGTGCGCACCGAAACCCGCCTGGACGCTGCCGGCAACCCCGAGGAAGCCCGCGACGCGCTCGGCCGGGCCACGCGCTGGCGCTTCGATGCGCGCGGCAACCTGCTGGCCGTGACCGACGCGGCCGGCGCCACCACGCGCCTCGCCTACGGCCACCTCGACCTGCCGGTGGAGATCACCGACGCGCTGGGCCACGTCTGGCG
>NZ_CABVLM010000059.1 GCF_902498845.1 Pseudoalteromonas rhizosphaerae
AGCTAAAGCATAAGGTTGTTTTTCATGCCCATCGCACCAAACTGAAAATAATTGCACATCTACACCGCCTTGTTTAAACCTCGCTAAATCGGTTTGTGCTTTGCCTTTCAAATCTTTATCGAAAGTGAAATGTTTATTAATACATTGTTCTAAAATATCATTATGTGTATCAACTAATATGGCTTTGTTGTGAATCTTTTTATAGCTCTGTGCATGTAAGAAAGAAGATAGCATACAGAAGATTGCAAGTACAATTGTTTTTTTCATAACTAAAATCAGTTGATGGGTTTTCTTAATGTTTGTCCGTTTCTTATTCCGTTATGCTTTCCGTTTTCTATAGTTACTACTCCGTTCACTATAACATATTTAAAACCTGTTGTGTATTGATGAGGCTTTTCATAAGTAGCATTATCT
>NZ_CABVLM010000060.1 GCF_902498845.1 Pseudoalteromonas rhizosphaerae
AGGGCGTCGAGCGGGAGGCCGATGTCGAAGTGGCCATTGTCCGTCTTGCGAAGAAGGCAGACTTGCAGCGCGACATCATCGGCTCGGTGCTGGATAGCCTGGCTGAAGACTCCCTGGCCGAAACGGGGGGCGCCGGCGATGCGCATGCCATCGGCGACGATCGACAGTTGGCGATCCCTGGAGACGTGATCGTGCGCACGGAGCGCGCGTTCAAGGCAGCTGTCACCTCCATGCGCGAATGCGTCATAGCTCAGGCGCGCGCGAGCTACGCAGCACGCCTGGTCGGCCAGACGCTGGCGCAGCGCAATGGCGAGGATAAGGGCGATCCGCAAGGCGACCTCATCCAGACTATCCGTGAAGGCATCGCCAAGGGCTATGACGAGCTCAAGGATCGGGCATGGTCTGAGGT
>NZ_CABVLM010000061.1 GCF_902498845.1 Pseudoalteromonas rhizosphaerae
CTGCTCGACCCATTACTTCGGCCAGGCGAGTTCGATGCCCATGATCATCGCGCCCACCGGCGCGGCCGGCCTGCTGGCCTACGAGGGGGAATACCTGATGGCCAAGGCCGCCGCGCGCGCCGGCATCCCCTTCGTGCTTTCCACGGCGTCCATCGTCTCCATGGAACGGGTGGCCCAGGCCGGCGGCGATCTGTGGTTCCAGCTTTACATGCTGCCGGACCTGGGGGCGTCCTATCGGCTCATGGACCGCGCCCGCAACGCGGGTTACCGGGCCCTCATGGTGACCCTGGACACGCCGGTGTCGCCCAACCGCGAATACAACGTCAGGAACCATTTCACCCTGCCGATGCAAATCTCCAGCCGCAACGCGCTGGACGTGATGCGGCGGCCGGCCTGGATCTGGAA
>NZ_CABVLM010000062.1 GCF_902498845.1 Pseudoalteromonas rhizosphaerae
TGTTGATGAAGGCCTGGAAGCCCATCCAGATCGCCACGCCCTGCGCGACGAGGCCGGCGAACACGCGGTCGAGCGCGATGGCCTGGCGGCCGATGTGCATGATGCGGCGCGTCATCCAGAAGAAGAGCACGATCACCATGAGCACGCCCATGAGGCCGAATTCCTCGCCGATCACCGCGAGCAGGAAGTCGGTGTGCGCCTCGGGCAGCCAGTGCAGCTTCTCCACGCTGCCGCCCAGGCCGACGCCGAAGATCTCGCCGCGCCCGATGGCGATGAGCGAGTGCGAGAGCTGGTAGCCCTTGCCGAGCGCGTGCGCCTCGCTGAACGGGTCGAGGTAGGCGAAGATCCGCTCGCGGCGCCACGGGCTGCCCATCACCATGACGGCGAAGGCGAACACCAGCAC
>NZ_CABVLM010000063.1 GCF_902498845.1 Pseudoalteromonas rhizosphaerae
GGCCTGCGCCCAGGTACCCAAGTTCACCGTGATCATTGGCGGCAGCTTTGGCGCCGGCAACTACGGCATGTGCGGCCGCGCCTACTCGCCGCGCTTCCTGTGGATGTGGCCGAACGCGCGCATCTCGGTGATGGGCGGCGAGCAGGCGGCCAGCGTGCTGTCCACGCTGCGTCGCGACACCATCGAGGCCAAGGGCGGCAGCTGGAGCGCCGAGGAGGAGGACGCCTTCAAGGCGCCGATCCGCCAGCAGTACGAGGACCAGGGCCACCCCTACTACGCCTCGGCGCGGCTGTGGGACGACGGCGTGATCGACCCCGCCGACACCCGCCGCGTGCTTGCGCTGGGCCTGAGCGCCTCGCTGAACGCGCCCATCCCCGACACCAAGTTCGGCGTGTTCCGG
>NZ_CABVLM010000064.1 GCF_902498845.1 Pseudoalteromonas rhizosphaerae
GCTGTTTACCCGCTGGCGCAAAGAGGATGAAGAAGCGGTAACGAAAGCGATGCAGGCCACGGGAATAACTCATCTGGCAGATCAAAGCGTGGATACCCTTTCTGGCGGACAACGCCAGCGCGCGTGGATCGCGATGGTGCTGGCCCAGGAAACGGCAATTATGCTGCTCGACGAACCCACGACCTGGCTGGATATCAGTCATCAGATTGATCTACTGGAACTGTTAAGCGAACTGAGCCGCGAGAAAGGCTATACCCTGGCGGCGGTGCTGCACGATCTTAATCAGGCCTGTCGTTACGCCAGCCATTTGATTGCATTGCGGGAAGGGAAAATTGTTGCTCAGGGAGCGCCGAAGGAGATTGTCACTGCTGAACTGATTGAGCGCATTTATGG
>NZ_CABVLM010000065.1 GCF_902498845.1 Pseudoalteromonas rhizosphaerae
CGTTATGAGCGTAGGCACTCAGGTAATCATCGTTGTGTTTGATGATAATAAGATTACCGTAGCCGCGCAGTGCGTTACCGGCATAGACGACGCGCCCATCGGCGGTCGCGACAATAGCCTGTCCCTTACTGCCTGCAATATCGATACCTTTATTGCCGCCTTCCGCGCCGCTAAAGTTCTCGATAACCTTGCCATCAGTCGGCCAGCGCCATGCTGAGATCGGCGAACTGGTTGACGTACTGCTTGCAGTCGGCTGGGTTGTGCTCACCGTTGTTGGTGCCGTCACCGGCGCGACAACCGTTGTGGTTGTGGTCGCTGGTTTATTATTAGGCAACATCTTGGTAGCACTCTGTTCACCTGAAGATTCAGAATACGTAATAGC
>NZ_CABVLM010000066.1 GCF_902498845.1 Pseudoalteromonas rhizosphaerae
GACGGGAATTATTCCGTGATCAATGTGCCTTCTTTTTCGCCCATCACCACGCGACGCAGGGCGCCAGGTTTGTTCATGTTGAAGACGCGAATCGGTAATTTATGGTCACGCGCCAGGGTGAAGGCCGCCAGATCCATGACTTTCAGCTCTTTTTCCAGAACTTCGCTGTAGGTCAGCTGATCGTACATGGTGGCAGAAGGATCTTTTGCCGGGTCAGCGGTGAATACGCCGTCAACCTTGGTGGCTTTCAGCACCACATCGGCTTCAATTTCGATACCGCGCAGGCAGGCTGCGGAATCGGTGGTAAAGAACGGGTTGCCGGTACCAGCGGAGAGGATCACTACGCGGTTGTTGCGCAGCAGGCTGATCGCCTCTGCCC
>NZ_CABVLM010000067.1 GCF_902498845.1 Pseudoalteromonas rhizosphaerae
TTAACTTCGCCAGAAGTTAATATTGAATACTAAAGTAGATACCAATCAATCAACTCAAAGAGTGATTAAATGGCACTGAATGATACTGCTATCATTCTTTTTTACTTTTGAAAACTCTGTACAAATAACAATGTTATTCATACGAATTTTATTATCAGCTTTTCCAAATTTTTAAAGAGCATATTAATTAGTTATCCCAAAGGGATACGCACTAATTAACAACCATCTGTGTGGACACTACGAACAAATAAGTTCTAAATCGTATAAGGAGGTGATCCAGCCCCAGGTTCCCCTAGGGCTACCTTGTTACGACTTCACCCCAGTCATGAATCACTCCGTGGTAAACGTCC
>NZ_CABVLM010000068.1 GCF_902498845.1 Pseudoalteromonas rhizosphaerae
ACCGACGACATTACTTGCTTCATCCTATGTATTAACTCGCTCTAATTCGAGCTGAAGTAATTATGGCTTAAAAAGTTAGGCAAGGATCAGTGTGTTTAACTTGACAGTGGGAGTCATACCAACGCCCAGCTAAACCGCCAGAACGGAGTTGATTTTTTTGTGCCAGCGTAGCTGAAAATCACAAAACGAGCAATGCAGTGGAGGTCGGTTTGAGCTGTTTGTGTACGCCCGACATGGGCATTGACTTATGAGGTGAAAGTCCTCTGTAGGAAGATCACCGTTTAAATAACATACTGTTATTAAACGATAACTACTAGCGAATGGCAAGGGCTAAATCGCGAGAGA
>NZ_CABVLM010000069.1 GCF_902498845.1 Pseudoalteromonas rhizosphaerae
ATAACCGACGACATTACTTGCTTCATCCTATGTATTAACTCGCTCTAATTCGAGCTGAAGTAATTATGGCTTAAAAAGTTAGGCAAGGATCAGTGTGTTTAACTTGACAGTGGGAGTCATACCAACGCCCCAATAAGAGGCTAAAAATTGTTGGCTAAAATTAGCGAGGCACGAGCGCGAGCCAACTGTTTTTAGTCCTGCTTGATTGCCTTGATACTCATTGAGCCTCCTCCCCAGCATCGCGATTATTCGCTACGCTGAAAAGGCAACCAACCTTACAGGAGAAAGCTCAATGAACTTTTACAATAACATGCATCCACATTATTGTGGAATCGAT
>NZ_CABVLM010000070.1 GCF_902498845.1 Pseudoalteromonas rhizosphaerae
CCCGAGTTCTCTCAAGCGCCTTAGTATTCTCTACCTGATCACCTGTGTCGGTTTGGGGTACGATTCGGTATAATCTGAAGCTTAGAGGCTTTTCCTGGAAGTATGGCATCAGCAACTTCATCACCTTGGTGACTCGTCTCGTGTCTCAGCCTAACAGCAACCCGGATTTACCTAAGTCGCTAGCCTACTCACTTTCACATGGACTACCAACGCCATGCTTGCTTAGCCTGCTCCGTCCCCCCATCGCAATTATACCAAGTACGGAAATATTAATCCGTTTCCCATCGACTACGCCTTTCGGCCTCGCCTTAGGGGTCGACTTACCCTACCCTGATTA
>NZ_CABVLM010000071.1 GCF_902498845.1 Pseudoalteromonas rhizosphaerae
GCGATTTAGCCCTTGCCATTCGCTAGTAGTTATCGTTTAATAACAGTATGTTATTTAAACGGTGATCTTCCTACAGAGGACTTTCACCTCATAAGTCAATGCCCATGTCGGGCGTACACAAGTCAATTCAAAAGGACAAAAAACAGTTGGTTTTGCTCCTTCGTCGCTAATTTTAACCAACTGTTTTATTGCCTCTGATTGAGGCGTTGGTATGACTCCCACTGTCAAGTTAAACACACTGATCCTTGCCTAACTTTTTAAGCCATAATTACTTCAGCTCGAATTAGAGCGAGTTAATACATAGGATGAAGCAAGTAATGTCGTCGGTT
>NZ_CABVLM010000072.1 GCF_902498845.1 Pseudoalteromonas rhizosphaerae
TGATTCATGACTGGGGTGAAGTCGTAACAAGGTAGCCCTAGGGGAACCTGGGGCTGGATCACCTCCTTATACGATTTAGAACTTATTTGTTCGTAGTGTCCACACAGATGATTGTTAATTAGTGCGTATCCCTTTGGGATAACTAATTAATATGCTCTTTAAAAATTTGGAAAAGCTGATAATAAAATTCGTATAAATACAGTGTATTTGTACAGAGTTTTCAAAAGTAAAAAAGAATGATAGCAGTATCATTCAGTGCCATTTAATGAACGTTTCGTTTGTTGATTGGTATCTACTTTAGTATTCAATATTAACTTCTGGC
>NZ_CABVLM010000073.1 GCF_902498845.1 Pseudoalteromonas rhizosphaerae
CAACCTGTTCACCTTGGTCGATTTTCCTCTTCCAAAGTTGCCGTTCAAAAGCTTGTTCGTCAGTTTGAATCTAAATACCCTGGCGCAACGTTACACTTTGTTTATGAAGCAGGCCCTTGTGGTTATTATTCGTATCGTCCCTGATACTCACTAAAGCCCGCTACGCGGTTCAAATTTATTCCCTATAAATTTGTGGATTTACAGATTAATCACAAGCCTTGGCCATTGCTGTTATGTGGTTGCCCCGTCTCTTATTCCTAAAAAACCAGGCGAGAAGATTAAAACCGATAAACGTGATGCCCTTAAGCTCGCTAAATTAC
>NZ_CABVLM010000074.1 GCF_902498845.1 Pseudoalteromonas rhizosphaerae
TAAAACTCCTTCCAAGCCACTGAATTCTAAGTTCTGTAACTAACACTAACAGTGTGCAAAAAAATAATGATACGGTTACCCACAAAGGAAGAGGTGCTAAATCTTCTGACACAAAATATGTGTCTGTTCTTTTTTATTCTGTGTCCTTTTTTATTCTGGCCAGCAACGATGTAAAATGGTACAAAGGCGCAGGATGAACAGTTGCATCTTGATTGGTTTGTTTAAAAAACACGATATTAAATAAAGTGATGACCTAGCTTTGCCTTTATTTGCCTAAAACTCCTT
>NZ_CABVLM010000075.1 GCF_902498845.1 Pseudoalteromonas rhizosphaerae
TGATTCATGACTGGGGTGAAGTCGTAACAAGGTAGCCCTAGGGGAACCTGGGGCTGGATCACCTCCTTATACGATTTAGAACTTATTTGTTCGTAGTGTCCACACAGATGATTGTTAATTAGTGCGTGTCCCTTTGGGATAACTAATTAATATGCTCTTTAAAAATTTGGAAAAGCTGATAATAAAATTCGTATGAATACAGTGTATTTGTACAGAGTTTTCAAAAGTAAAAAAGAATGATAGCAGTATCATTCAGTGCCATTTAATGAACGTTTCGTT
>NZ_CABVLM010000076.1 GCF_902498845.1 Pseudoalteromonas rhizosphaerae
TAATCAGGGTAGGGTAAGTCGACCCCTAAGGCGAGGCCGAAAGGCGTAGTCGATGGGAAACGGATTAATATTTCCGTACTTGGTATAATTGCGATGGGGGGACGGAGCAGGCTAAGCAAGCATGGCGATGGTAGTCCATGTGAAAGTGTGTAGGCTAGCGACTTAGGTAAATCCGGGTTGCTGTTAGGCTGAGACACGAGACGAGTCACTAAGGTGATGAAGTTGCTGATGCCATACTTCCAGGAAAAGCCTCTAAGCTTCAGATTATACCGAATC
>NZ_CABVLM010000077.1 GCF_902498845.1 Pseudoalteromonas rhizosphaerae
AGAATGGTGGGTCATGATGGACTTGAACCATCGACCAATGGATTAAAAGTCCACTGCTCTACCAACTGAGCTAATGACCCGCTCTGATGTGCCTAAGCACGCTGCGTAAATCCGCCGATTATAACCACTCTACTATTCAACGAATAAAGAATGGTGGGTCATGATGGACTTGAACCATCGACCAATGGATTAAAAGTCCACTGCTCTACCAACTGAGCTAATGACCCGCTCTGATGTGCCTAAGCACGGTGCGTGAATCC
>NZ_CABVLM010000078.1 GCF_902498845.1 Pseudoalteromonas rhizosphaerae
TGGGAAACGGATTAATATTTCCGTACTTGGTATAATTGCGATGGGGGGACGGAGCAGGCTAAGCAAGCATGGCGTTGGTAGTCCATGTGAAAGTGAGTAGGCTAGCGACTTAGGTAAATCCGGGTTGTTGTTAGGCTGAGACACGAGACGAGTCACCAAGGTGATGAAGTTGCTGATGCCATACTTCCAGGAAAAGCCTCTAAGCTTCAGATTATACCGAATCGTACCCCAAACCGACACAGGTGGTCAGGTAGA
>NZ_CABVLM010000079.1 GCF_902498845.1 Pseudoalteromonas rhizosphaerae
TATGCTATGTTTATTCATGTTAGCCTCTGCTGTTTAGTTATTTGACAAACTAATTATGGCTCTGGCTTTGAATTAAGCTAACCCACGAAAAGCGGAGGCTAACACCGTGTGGGAGTCATTATGTCTATATAAAGCATTTTCACCGCAAGAAGCACGACGTATTTTAAATAAAATAGAGTTCCATTACACACCTAAACATGCGAGTTGGTTGAATATGGTCGAGATAGAAATTGGCAATATGAATAAGCAATG
>NZ_CABVLM010000080.1 GCF_902498845.1 Pseudoalteromonas rhizosphaerae
ATAACCGACGACATTACTTGCTTCATCCTATGTATTAACTCGCTCTAATTCGAGCTGAAGTAATTATGGCTTAAAAAGTTAGGCAAGGATCAGTGTGTTTAACTTGACAGTGGGAGTCATACCAACGCACCTTCCGTATGAGTCGATAAGTTATCTAGCACGACACGAATTTTATTCGCATGTGGGTAGTGTTCATCGACTAAGTCCTTCATACAGTGAGCAAAATCAACTTTCGTTTTCCTCTGTGTTG
>NZ_CABVLM010000081.1 GCF_902498845.1 Pseudoalteromonas rhizosphaerae
GTATAATTGCGATGGGGGGACGGAGCAGGCTAAGCAAGCATGGCGTTGGTAGTCCATGTGAAAGTGAGTAGGCTAGTGACTTAGGTAAATCCGGGTTGCTGTTAGGCTGAGACACGAGACGAGTCACCAAGGTGATGAAGTTGCTGATGCCATACTTCCAGGAAAAGCCTCTAAGCTTCAGATTATACCGAATCGTACCCCAAACCGACACAGGTGGTCAGGTAGA
>NZ_CABVLM010000082.1 GCF_902498845.1 Pseudoalteromonas rhizosphaerae
TGGGAAACGGATTAATATTTCCGTACTTGGTATAATTGCGATGGGGGGACGGAGCAGGCTAAGCAAGCATGGCGTTGGTAGTCCATGTGAAAGTGAGTAGGCTAGCGACTTAGGTAAATCCGGGTTGCTGTTAGGCTGAGACACGAGACGAGTCACTAAGGTGATGAAGTTGCTGATGCCATACTTCCAGGAAAAGCCTCTAAGCTTCAGATTATACCGAATC
>NZ_CABVLM010000083.1 GCF_902498845.1 Pseudoalteromonas rhizosphaerae
TCCAACTGCCAAGGCATCCACCGTGTACGCTTAGTCACTTAACCATACAACCCAAACGGGTCTTTGTTTTGTGACAGTTTAACTTCGCCAGAAGTTAATATTGAATACTAAAGTAGATACCAATCAACAAACGAAACGTTCATTAAATGGCACTGAATGATACTGCTATCATTCTTTTTTACTTTTGAAAACTCTGTACAAATACACTGTATT
>NZ_CABVLM010000084.1 GCF_902498845.1 Pseudoalteromonas rhizosphaerae
TATTTGTACAGAGTTTTCAAAAGTAAAAAAGAATGATAGCAGTATCATTCAGTGCCATTTAATCACTCTTTGAGTTGATTGATTGGTATCTACTTTAGTATTCAATATTAACTTCTGGCGAAGTTAAACTGTCACGAAACAAAGACCCGTTTGGGTTGTATGGTTAAGTGACTAAGCGTACACGGTGGATGCCTTGGCAGTTGGA
>NZ_CABVLM010000085.1 GCF_902498845.1 Pseudoalteromonas rhizosphaerae
AAGATGAATTTGATTTAGACGATATTGACAGCCTAATTGATGAGACTGGCGATAAAGCAACAGCAGAGCCGGAGCTGGCTGAAGAAGATGAATTTGATTTAGACGATATTGACAGCCTAATTGATGAGACTGGCGATAAAGCAACAGCAGAGCCGGAGCTGGCTGAAGAAGATGAATTTGATTTAGACGATATTGACA
>NZ_CABVLM010000086.1 GCF_902498845.1 Pseudoalteromonas rhizosphaerae
TTACCGCTTACCGCTTACCGCTTACCGCTTACCGCTTACCGCTTACCGCTTACCGCTTACCGCTTACCGCTTACCGCTTACCGCTTACCGCTTACCGCTTACCGCTTACCGCTTACCGCTTACCGCTTACCGCTTACCGCTTACCGCTTACCGCTTACCGCTTACCGCTTACCGCTTACCGCTTACCGCTTA
>NZ_CABVLM010000087.1 GCF_902498845.1 Pseudoalteromonas rhizosphaerae
TTTTGTATCTCTTGCTCTTTAAAAATTTGGAAAAGCTGATAATAAAATTCGTATGAATACAGTGTATTTGTACAGAGTTTTCAAAAGTAAAAAAGAATGATAGCAGTATCATTCAGTGCCATTTAATCACTCTTTGAGTTGATTGATTGGTATCTACTTTAGTATTCAATATTAACTTCTGGCGAAGTTAA
>NZ_CABVLM010000088.1 GCF_902498845.1 Pseudoalteromonas rhizosphaerae
TTGATTGGTATCTACTTTAGTATTCAATATTAACTTCTGGCGAAGTTAAACTGTCACGAAACAAAGACCCGTTTGGGTTGTATGGTTAAGTGACTAAGCGTACACGGTGGATGCCTTGGCAGTTGGAGGCGATGAAGGACGTATTAACTTGCGATAAGCCTAGTCAAGCTAGTAAAAAGCACTTGAGACT
>NZ_CABVLM010000089.1 GCF_902498845.1 Pseudoalteromonas rhizosphaerae
GCTCTTTAAAAATTTGGAAAAGCTGATAATAAAATTCGTATGAATACAGTGTATTTGTACAGAGTTTTCAAAAGTAAAAAAGAATGATAGCAGTATCATTCAGTGCCATTTAATGAACGTTTCGTTTGTTGATTGGTATCTACTTTAGTATTCAATATTAACTTCTGGC
>NZ_CABVLM010000090.1 GCF_902498845.1 Pseudoalteromonas rhizosphaerae
TGTTAGGCTGAGACACGAGACGAGTCACCAAGGTGATGAAGTTGCTGATGCCATACTTCCAGGAAAAGCCTCTAAGCTTCAGATTATACCGAATCGTACCCCAAACCGACACAGGTGGTCAGGTAGAGAATACTAAGGCGCTTGAGAGAACTCGGG
>NZ_CABVLM010000091.1 GCF_902498845.1 Pseudoalteromonas rhizosphaerae
CAACCCGGATTTACCTAAGTCGCTAGCCTACTCACTTTCACATGGACTACCAACGCCATGCTTGCTTAGCCTGCTCCGTCCCCCCATCGCAATTATACCAAGTACGGAAATATTAATCCGTTTCCCATCGACTACGCCTTTCGGCCTCG
>NZ_CABVLM010000092.1 GCF_902498845.1 Pseudoalteromonas rhizosphaerae
TGGTTATAATCGGCGGATTTACGCAGCGTGCTTAGGCACATCAGAGCGGGTCATTAGCTCAGTTGGTAGAGCAGTGGACTTTTAATCCATTGGTCGATGGTTCAAGTCCATCATGACCCACCATTCTTTATTCGTTGAATA
>NZ_CABVLM010000093.1 GCF_902498845.1 Pseudoalteromonas rhizosphaerae
ACGCACTAATTAACAATCATCTGTGTGGACACTACGAACAAATAAGTTCTAAATCGTATAAGGAGGTGATCCAGCCCCAGGTTCCCCTAGGGCTACCTTGTTACGACTTCACCCCAGTCATGAATCACTCCGTGGTA
>NZ_CABVLM010000094.1 GCF_902498845.1 Pseudoalteromonas rhizosphaerae
TTTGGGGTACGATTCGGTATAATCTGAAGCTTAGAGGCTTTTCCTGGAAGTATGGCATCAGCAACTTCATCACCTTAGTGACTCGTCTCGTGTCTCAGCCTAACAGCAACCCGGATTTACCTAAGTCGCTAGCCTAC
>NZ_CABVLM010000095.1 GCF_902498845.1 Pseudoalteromonas rhizosphaerae
ACTCGCAAACTCGCAAACTCGCAAACTCGCAAACTCGCAAACTCGCAAACTCGCAAACTCGCAAACTCGCAAACTCGCAAACTCGCAAACTCGCAAACTCGCAAACTCGCAAACTCGCAAACTCGCAAACTCGCA
>NZ_CABVLM010000096.1 GCF_902498845.1 Pseudoalteromonas rhizosphaerae
ATTGACTTGTGTACGCCCGACATGGGCATTGACTTATGAGGTGAAAGTCCTCTGTAGGAAGATCACCGTTTAAATAACATACTGTTATTAAACGATAACTACTAGCGAATGGCAAGGGCTAAATCGCGAG
>NZ_CABVLM010000097.1 GCF_902498845.1 Pseudoalteromonas rhizosphaerae
GAAACTCGAAACTCGAAACTCGAAACTCGAAACTCGAAACTCGAAACTCGAAACTCGAAACTCGAAACTCGAAACTCGAAACTCGAAACTCGAAACTCGAAACTCGAAACTCGAAACTCGAAACTCGA